>CAWHHI010000001.1:0-31223 GCA_963829055.1 uncultured Gemmatimonadaceae bacterium
CGCGATGAAATTGTACAGGAGTAACATGCTCGCGCAGCTGGTCTGGTGCCGATGCCGCTTGCTGGTGTGCAGAACGCCCGCGCGCGGTGTGAGCTTTGGTCAATGCCAACCACTGCCAACACGCAGGCGACGACCAACAGACCGATCGGCGCCGAGTCGGCGACGATGACGCGCGTGTGCGTGTTCGAGCCCATCGAGCTGCTGCGCGCGCGGTACACGCGTCAACGGTTCGCTCCGCACACGCACGACGAGTACGTCTTCGGCGTCATCGAGAGCGGCGCCGCGCTCACGTTCTTCCGTGGCCGCGAGGACGTCCATGCGGCGGGGTGCGTCATCACGTTCGCGCCTGGTGAGGTTCACACCGGCGCGCCAGCCACGGAGGAGGGCTGGGGCTACCGCATGCTCTACCCGAGCGAGGCGCTCGTCCGCTTCGTCGCGCGGGAGGCGACGGGTCGTGATTTCGCGCCGGTATTCGATACGTCCTCCGTGCAGGATCCGCGGTTCGCGGAGCGCGTCCGCGCGATGCATGTGGTGCTCGAGAGCGACGCCGATCGACTCCGGAAAGAATGCGCCCTGCTGGAAACGCTCGGCGAGCTCGTCCTCCATCACGCAGCGGCGGCGCGGTCCGGATGCCTAACGCCGACCGCCCCGCGCACCACCGCCGCCCTCTGCCGCGTCCGCGATCTGCTCGAGACGGAATACTCGCGGACGGTCACGATCGGCGAGCTCGCCCGCGAGGCGGGACTCAGCACGTTCCACCTCATTCGGGTGTTCCGCGCCGCGTTCGGGCTCCCGCCCTACAAATACCTCGAGCAGGTCCGCATCCAACAGGCGCGTCGGCTGATCCGGCACGGCTTTCCGCTCACGCATGTGGTGCACGCGACCGGGTTCTCCGACCAGAGTCACCTGACGCGCTACTTCAAGCGGATCGTTGGCGTGACACCGGGTCGGTATGCCCGCGCCGGCTGCGACCTCCGCGGCGCGGAACGCGTCGCCTGACAGGAACCGAGCAACGAGAGCAACGGCCGAACAATGACAAAGAGTAGCGGCGTCAGTCGTCGCCTGACCTCGTGCGTCCTGGTCGTGACCACGTTAGGCGTGATGGCATGGACGTCCCGATCGCCGGCATCGACCATCGCGTCGACGACTACGTCAACGACCACGCAGGCTGCGACCACCGACGAATCGCGGGCGGTGCTCGCCGTCGTGCAGCGACTGTTCGACGCCATGCGCTCCAGGGACACCGCCGCGTTCCGCGACGTCTTCGAGCCTAGCGCGCGGCTCGTCGGCATGCGCACCAGGCCGAACGGCGAGCAGGTCGTTCAGGTGCTTCCGTGGGACCGCTTCGGCGCGTTCATGGCGTCGGACACCCGCGGGCCGTGGATCGAGCGCGCGTGGTCGCCGGAGGTGCGCATCCGCGGCACGCTCGCGACGGTGTGGGCCGAATACGACTTCCACTTCGGCCAGACGCCGAGCCACTGCGGCGTGGACGCGGTTCAGCTGCTCAAGACGCCGGGAGGCTGGAAGATCGTCTCGATCGCCGACACGTACGAGCCCACGGGCTGTCCGACCCGCGAGCCACCGCGTTAGGCTCCACGCCAGGCACCGCGGTCGTCAGGCCGTTGGACGCAGTAGCTGCGGCGCGCGAAGCCGGCTGACACGCAGCTTCGCTCCCGTCTTGAGGATCGCGATGTAGTCGCCGCCGAACCACGGCTGCACCTCGCGAATGCGCTCGATGTTGACGATCACCGACCGATGGATCCGGACGAACCGCTTCGGGTCGAGACCTTCGGTGAGCCCCGCGAGCGACGCGCGCAGTCGATGCTGCGCATCCCCGACGTGCAGCACCATGTAGTTGCCGTCCGCCTCGATCCAGTCCACGTCGACTGCCGGCACGAATCGCACGCGTCCGTCGGAGCGCACGGCAAAGCGTCCAATGTAGGACGCCGCGCCGCCACGCGCCGGCTCTACACTGTCCGGGACGTCGTCGCCTGACGCGTCGAGATCAGCACTCGACTCCGATAGTGTCGGCCTCGGTGCGACGCCACCTGGAGGCGTTGGCAACCGAGTGAACGAGCCCGCCTGCCACGCCTGCACGAACTCCGCGAGCCGACGTCCCAACTCCCCGTTTCGCCGCTCCTGCACCGCGGTCTGCGCGCGCTCGAGCGCCGCGAGCAGACGCTCGTCGGGGAACGGCTTGAGCACGTAGTCCAGCGCGTGCACCTCGAACGCGCGGATCGCGTGCGAGTCGAACGCGGTCACGAACACGACGACGGGCATCGAGGGCGTGTCGATCTGCTCGAGCACCGCGAACCCATCGAGTCCTGGCATCTGCACGTCGAGGAACACGATGTCGGGCGAGTGCTGGCGGATCGCGTCCACGGCCGACGCACCGTCCCCGCACTCGCCCACGATCTGCACATCCGCCGCGTGACGCAGCGCGAGCCGCATGCAGTCTCGAGCCAGGGGCTCGTCATCGACGATCAGTACGCGGACCGTTCCGACCGCGGGTGAGACAGGGGCGGTTACGACGTTAGGCACCGACGGCGACATCTCGATCCTCGACATTCGTGTGGAACGGCAGCAGCACCCTCGCGCGGACGCCACCGCCTGGTACGTCGGCGACATCCAGGGATGCCGCCTCGGGGCCGTACAGCTCCGCCAGCCGCGCTCGGGTGTTCGACAACCCGATGCCCTCGCGCGGCGCTCGGCCATCGATCGGACTGAGCCCGTCGCCGCTGTCACGCACCGCGAGCTCGACGTGCAGCCCCGATCGACGCGCGGATACGCGAAGCAGCGCGGGTCCTGGGACGTCGGGCGATGCCGTGGCGAAGCGCGTTCTCGACCAGCGGCTGCAGGATGAGTGGCGGCACGAGCGCGGTGCGGACGTCGGCATCGACGTCCCACGTGACGTGCAGCCGATCGCCGAAGCGCACGAGCTCGATGTCGACGAAGCGTCCGAGGTAGCTCAGCTCGTCGGCGAGCGGAATCTCGGCCGGCATCTCGCGGTCGAGCGTCGTGCGCAGCAGATCGCCGAGTCGCGCGAGCATGTCGACGGCGGCGTCGTGCTCGCGTTTCCGGACGAGACCGGCGACCGCATTCAACGTATTGAACAGGAAGTGCGGATTGAGCTCCATGCGAAGCGCATGGATGCGCGCCTCGGCGAGATTCAGCTGCAGTCGCGCGGCTCGTGATTCGGTCTGCGCTGCCACGAGCGCGAGGTGACGGAAGCGCGCGAAGTACGCGAACGCGTAATACACGCTGAGCGCCGCCGCGTAGATGAAAAAGTCGGTCGCGATGTACCGCGACTCGAAGTAGCTGATCATCCGCTCGACGGTGGGTCCCCACGGCGTGGGGCCGTTCGCCCAGAAGTACGCGACGCCGAAGACCGCGATATGAACGACCGACAGCACTATCGACGTCGTCCCGTGAACGGCGGAGCTCCGGCGCCACCTGCCGCCGTCGAAGCGAAAGCGCTGCGCCAGCCAGATCACGACCGGCATGACCAGCATCCAGAGGCCCCACCACAGCCCGTTGTCGCGAAGAACCGACAACAGCGGTCGTTCGCCGCCCTGGATCTGGAGCATGACGTAGTCTTTCGCGCACTCCAGCAGCCCAATGGCGGCGCACGCGCCGGCGCCGACGAGCGACGCGGTTCGCCAGCCGATCTGATCCCTGTCTTCAGGCATCGTGCATCCGGAGCGTCAGCGATGGGAGCCTAGTCATGTCATCCCGTAGCCAGTCTAGGCGCCAGTATCGCACGAAGGTCCCTCGCTGGACGCTCGGTGATGACAAGCTCGTAGCTGTCGCTCGGAATGACACAAGGTGGCGACGCCGTCAGCCGACGGTGCTGCCACCTGGGCCGAACCGTGATTTTCGCCGTCCCAGCCGTGAAGCGCTACTCCTCTCGAAGCGCGGAGATCGGGTCGACGCGCGCCGCCCGCCAGGCCGGCATCGCGCCGGCGGCAAGCCCGACGATAGCGAGCATCACCGCCGAACCGGCGACCGTCACTGGATCGGACGGCGACAGACCGTACAGGAACGACGTGACCCAGCGCGTGCTCATCAGCGCCGCCGCTGCGCCGAGCGCGACCCCGAGCACGACCATGCGCGTCACCTCCCCGAGCACCAGCCGCATGACCCGTTGCTGCCCGGCACCTAACGCGATGCGGATGCCGATCTCGTTGCGACGTCGCGCCACGCTGTACGACAGCGTCCCGTAGAGCCCGACCGTCGCGAGCAGGAGCGCCAGACCGCCGAAGAACCCCGAGAGCGACGCGAGCAGGCGCTCGCGCGAGAGCGACGCGTCCACCTGCGCGGACAAGTGGCGTGAACTCGAGCGCGATCGACCGGTTGACCTGCGCGACCATCGACTTGATGACCGGCGCGATATCGGCCGGCGGCCCGCTCGTTCGGACCTCGTACTGCGCGTACGAGCCGGGCCCTGCGTTCTGCGCTGCGGCGACGTAGATGGTCGGGATCGCCTCCTCGCGCAGCTCGCGATACTTCGCGTCCTTCACCACACCGATGATCTCGACCGGCTGGCTCACGCTATCGCCAATCGTCGTTCGGTAGGTCTTACCGAGTGGGCTCGCGCCGCCGAAGAACTTCTTGACCACCGCCTCGTTCACGATCGCCACACCGGGGGCTCCCAAGCGGTCGCGGTCGTTGAAGTCGCGGCCGGCCAGCAACGGCGTACCGAGCGTGGTGAAATAGCCGTCGCTGACTTCGTTGAAGTACGCCAGGGCGTCCCGCTCGCTCTTGGCCGAGAAGCCGTCCACCTTGATGAAGTCGTTCCACGCGCTGCCGCTGATAGGCGTGATCTGAGAACCGGCGGCGCTCACAACGCCCGGCAGCGCACGGATCCGGGTCAGCAGGTCTCGGCGCACGGTGGTGTACACGCTGTCCGAATAGCCGCCATGGCTCAGATCCACACTGACGATCAGCACGCCCTCGCGCCGGAAGCCAGGGTCGAGCACCGCAAGGTTGCGGAACGTGCCTAACAACAACCCGGCTCCGATCACCAGCACCAGCGACAGCGCGATCTGTCCTACAACCAGAACCTTTCCGACGGAAAATCGCGTGTGGCCTTCGGCGATGCCGCGTCCGCTCGGCCTTGAGCGCGAGCTGCGGATCGACGTGCGTGGACCGCCAGGCCGGCGCGAGCCCGAACAGGATACCGGTCGCCACCGCGACGATCAACGTGAACGCGAGCACGCGTCCGTCGAGCGTGAGGTCGAGCGATACCGGAGCCTGTCCGCGCGACAGCGACGCAACCAGCATCGAAGTACCCCATCGCGCGAACAGCGCTCCGGCCAGCGCGCCGAGTCCCGCGAGCAGGATGCTCTCGGTGAGCAACTGGCGCACGAGACGGCGTCGCGCCGCACCGATGGCGAGGCGAATGGCCATCTCGCGTCCACGCACGGCGGCCCGTGCGAGCAGCAGGTTCGCCACGTTCGCGCAGGCGATGAGCAGCACGAGCCCCACGACCACCATCAGCACAGTCAACGCCTTCTGATATTGAATTCGTACGTACGATAGCCCGTTAGGCGCCGGCCTCACGCCGAGCGTGTTCTTGGCATATTCGGCTTTCTCGGCGACGCCCCATCGCTCCGGGATCGTCGCGGCGAAGACCGCGGGCGCAAGTGCGCGGACGCGTGTCGCCAGCTGCGTCGGTGTAACGCCTGGCTTCGGGCGGCCAATGATGTACAGGTACCACGTGCTTCGTTGGTCGAGATCCGACCGCTGACAGAGCGGTACGTACACCTGCGGTGATTCGCCCACGCTCACGCCGAAGAACGATTCCGGCGTGACCCCGACGATCTCGTACGGCTTGCGGTCGAGCGTGATCGTCTTGCCGACGGCCGACGGCGATCCGCCGAACTCACTCTGCCAGAACCCGTGGCCCAACACGGCCACGGCGGGACATCCACGAACATCGTCCGTGCGCGCGAGCAGACGCCCCGCCTCCGGCCGAACGCCGAGCGTGGAGAAGTAGTCGCCGCTCACCATCACGCCTCGCGCGCGTCGAACTTCGCCGCCGGCGGTGAGATTGAACCGCTCGTTGCCATACGCGAAGACGCCGGAGAACATGTCCTGGCGGTCGCGAATCTGCTCCCAGATCGGGTTCGTGAAGACCGCCCCGCCCTCGGATTCACCCATGGTGACGCGAACCAGCTCTTCGGGATGCGTCACCGGCAGCGATTTCAGCACGACGGCGTTGATCAGGCTGAAGATCGCCGTGTTGGCCCCGATGCCGAGGCCTAACGAGACGATGGTGACGAGCGCGAAGCCCGGGCTGGCGCGCAGCGCACGGACCGCGTACCGCACGTCGGCGCCGACGGACTCGAGCCACGTCATGACGTCGGCGTCGCGCGTGCGCTCCTTCTGCATACCCGGGTTGCCGAAGCGGCGGCGCGCTTCGCGCCGCGCGTCGTCCTCGCTCATCCCGCCCGCCACGAGCTCATCGGCCCGCTCGGCCATGTGGAACGCCATCTCGCGGTCGATGTCCGCTGACAGCCGGTTCGATCGGAGCAGGTTGACGAAGCGCCGGTACAATCCCATCGGTCGTATCCTCGGTGGAGGAACTCGTTATGCAGGCCATCACAGCCATCATGCGTAGCGCAGCACGCGGGTGACGCCTTCCGTGAGTCGGGCCCAACTCTCCTGTTCGGCGGCGAGCTGTTTCTTCCCGGCGGCGGTGAGCACGTAGAATCGCGCCTGGCGGTTCTTCTCCGTGACTCCCCAATCTGCTCGCACCCAGCCGTCCTGCTCCATGCGATGGAGCGCCGGGTACAGCGATCCTTCCTCCACGCGGAGCAGCTCGGCCGACGCTCGCTGGATGTGCGCGGTGATGCGCATAGCCGTGCATGCGCCCCTGTGAGGCGAGCGTCTTGAGCACGAGCAAGGCGAGGGTGCCTTGGAGAATGTCGTTGCGTTGTCTGGGCATATGGCTCCGAGCCGACCTAGCTATCCATAACTAGCTAGGTCAGAGGCTACATGCTCAGACAACGCGAGTCAACAAAGCGTTGGCTGGCGTCCAGTCGCCGAGTGGGTCGGTGGTCAGGAATGGGCAGTCGCCAGGTTCTGGATCGCGACGGGCAACCCTATGTACCTGTCGGTGTACTAATTGGCTGGGAGGACCTGATACCTATGCCAACATTTTCCACGATTCGCGGGCGCGCAGTCGCGCTCGCTCTGACGCTTGCTCTCGGCGCGCCGGTTTCAGCCGTCTGGGCCGCGCCCTCACCCTCTGACCCTTCAACCACCGCGCGAGACATCGGGCTCACCGAGCGCAATGTCGCCGCATCGAACGACAAGGTGCGCGCCGCGTATTCCGACCTCGCCACCATGTGGACCAACGGGTTCACCGAGATGCGCGAGCGGTTCGCCACACCACGACTGCTCCGCTATCGCGGTGCGGTGCGCAGCGCGTGCGGCGTTATGCAGCCGAACAACGCGGCGTACTGCCCGCGCGAGAACGCGATCTACTACGATGAGGTGTTCGTCGCCGCACAGGCGAAGAGCGCCGCGTCGGAGCTCGGCAACCGACGGTGACATGGCGGGCATCGGCGTGATCGCCCACGAGATGGGCCACGCGGTCGCCATCCAACTCGGCTACGAGTCACCGGTCGCGTACGAGAACGAAGCGGCGGCGGACTGTCTCGCCGGTGCATTCGCCAGGCACGCCGATAAGAGTGGCTCGCTCGAGAAGGGCGACGTCGAGGAGGCGTTCTTCGGCATGGCTGCTGCCGCGGATCCGACGCCTGAGCTGACCGGCAACCGTCGCGTCGATCGCGTGCTGCTCACGCGCGCCGCGATGATGGCGCACGGCACGAAGGACCAGCGGCCAGCAGAACTTCCGCACCGGCCTCGAAGGCGGCGCCGGGGCGTGCTTCGAGGAGCTGGGCAGCATCCGGTAACTGCGTGAAGTCATCCCGAGCGGCAGCGAGGGACCTTCTGTGATGTCATCGTAGCCCGTTTGGCCACAATTGGATTCACAGAAGATCCCTCGTCGCTGCGCTCCTCGGGATGACCACTAGTTCCGCAGCGTCTCCACCGGATCCACCGCCGCCGCACGACGCGACGGGACGTACGCGGCGCCAAGCGCGGACAACAGTACGATCGCTGCCCCGCCCATGAGCGCGATGCCGTCGAACGCGGGCAGGGTCGGGATGTGCGCCGCGCCGAACCGCGCCATGCCCAGGGCGAGCAACGAGCCGATCACCACACCCGTCACGGCCAATCGCACCGACTGACGGACGACCAGGGCCACGACTATCCGTCGGGTCGCTCCGAGCGCGACGCGTATGCCGATCTCCTTCCGGCGAAGCGCCACGATGTAGGCGAGCACGCCATACACGCCCGAGATCGTGAGCACCAACGCGATCCCGCCAAGCAACGACGCGATCCAGTGCGCGACTCGGAAGGGGTAGGCCTGCATGGCCATCGCCTCATCGAGTGTGTGAATCTCCACCGATCCACCCGGGTCTATGGTGCTGAGCGCGTGTCGGATGGAACGCTGTGCAGTGCCAGCGGCTGCGCGAGTCCGGACGAGCAGCGTCATTCCGCCCGTGTCGACGGCGGCGGGCTCATACACGGTGGGACGGTCCCGGCGCTCCCCGATAAACCCAAGGACGACGTTGCTCGCCACGCCAATGACGCGCGCCGCGCGCGGCGCCGAAGCCGAATCGCGGCCGCCCGAACCGAGGAGAATCGTGGCACCGAGCGCGTCACCGTTCGGCCAGAGCTCGAGCGCCGCGGCGTCGTTGATGACGACGACCGCTTCACCCGCGTGGCCCTCGTCGACGGAGAACGTACGGCCACGGACGATCGGGATGCCTAACGTCTGGAAATAGCCCGGCGAAACACGGATGCTTCCGGCAGCGCCCGCGTGAGCCGTCGCCGCCCCGGAAACCGCGATCGGCCGGAGCCTGCCGTCGAACGGTGCGTGCGATGTGGCGGCGATAGCGCTCACACCTGGCTCGTGCCCGAGACGCTCGACGATCGCATGATGAAGGGCCACCGGCGAATACACCTGCACGAGTCCATCAGCGCGGAATCCAATGTCGAGCGTGTCGAGTCGCTCCGCGTTCCGCAGCAGGATGCCGCTCAGCTCGAGCAGCATGGCGCACATGGTGACCTGGCCGATGACGAGGGCGTTCCGGATCCGCGTTGGCCGTAGAGCGACACCGAACTCCCCACGCGTCGCCTCGATGACGTTCGTGCGTGTCGTCTGCAACGCCGGGACCAGCCCGAACGCCACCGCGGACGCAATCGCGCCGGCGAACAGAAACGCGAAGAGCCTCGCGTCGGGTGCGAGTGAGACGACCCGGATGTAGGACGCGAATACCGGCGGCACCGTCGCGACGATGAGCTTCACACCGGCGCCGAGAGCCAGGCGCGACAGGAGAAAGCCGGCCACACCCGCCGGGACCGCGAGCAGAAGCGCCTCCGCGAGCAACTGCCTGACGAGTCTCGCGCGGCCGGCACCGAGCGCGAGGCGGATGCCTATTTCTCGCTGCCGCGCCATGCCGCGCGCAAGCATCATGTTCGCCACGTTCGCGCAGGCGATGAATAGCACGAGTGCAAACAGCGCGAACACCGGCGCCAGCACGACCATCGTTTCCGGACGACATGTAGGTCGCCGTCGCGCGGGACTCCAGCGCGACCGTCGCGACGCGCTCCGGCTCCGGACGTTCCGCCGTGAGCGTCGCGACCCACGCGCTCAGGGCAGCAGCAGCGCCTGCCTCGGACATTCCCGGCAACAGTCGTCCGACGATTCTCACGATCGGTTGATCCGCGTCGGATGGACCGAGGCCATCGACCAACGCACCGACCATCGTGATTGGCGTCCAAAAGTCCAGTGGTAAATCAGTCAGCCCGTCGAACCCTTCGCGCGCAACGCCAATGATCTCGAACGATCGACCGCGGAGCAGCACGCGGCGCCCGACGATCGCGGAGTCGCCGCCAAATTTGGTACGCCAGGCGCGGTGGCTGAGCACGATCACGGCCGAGCCGCCGGCCGCATCGGCATCCGCCGGCACGATCGTCCTGCCTAACGCCGCCGGCACGCCAAGCATCGCGAAGTAGTTTCCGGTCACCGCCTGAAGCATCAACGGCTCGCCATCCCGGCGGACCATGAGCCATCGATACGCGAAGCTTTCCGCGAACGCGGGATTCGCGCGCGTCAGCGCGGCGTGCTCGTTCAACGTCGCGTTGCGCGCGCGACCGGTCTTGTCGCGAAGCGTGATCTCGTACAACGACCGCGGATCGCGCACGGCCAGCGGACGCAGCACGTACGCATCGAAGATGGTGAACGCCGTCGTCACCAGACCGAGGCCAAGACCGATCGTCAGCACGACGGTGAGCGCGAACCGCGGCGCTCCGCGGAAGACACGCAGCGCATAACGCACATCCTGCGCAGCTTGCTCCAGCGCCTCTACACGCGACGCGCCGCGCGCCTGCTCGGTGAGCGCGGTGACATTCCCGAACGCGCGGCGCGCTGCCAGCCGCGCGTCCGCGGGGCGCTCACCACGCGCGATGCGTCGCTCGACATCGCGCTCGAGGTGATAGCGCATCTCCTCGTCCAGCTCGTCGTCGGTCGAGCGACGCCTGACGAGTGCGCGGACACGCACCGCGGCCGCACGGAGCACCCGCACGCTACGCGCCGTCGAGAATGAGGCCGAGGGCCGCCGCGAACCGCTCCCACGCCTCGCGTTCGGCCGCTAGCTGCTTGCGGCCTGACGTAGTCAGCTCGTAGAACCGCGCGCGACGATTGTTGTCCGACACGCCCCACTCGGCCTTCACGAACCCGCGCGCCTCGAGGCGACGGAGCGCCGGGTACACGGACCCGTAGTTGATCTCCAGAGCACCTTTGGAGACGACCTGAATCGACTGGGTGATGTCCCACCCGTTCGCTGGCCCGCCTCTGAGGAGGCGGAGCACGATGAGGTCGAGGGTACCCTGCAGCAGATCGGTTTTCGCGTCGCCCATGGCCTCTCCTATTGCCAAGTAATAGGTAGCGGTCGACCTATTGCCCGTCAATAGGAGACGCCCAGATCTGCTCAGGTCCGGTCAGATCTCAGGCGTGCGATCAGTCGGCGTACGGCGAGTCTTCGTCGGCGTCGTCGTCCGTCGCGCTGCCGGCGAGCGTCGTCAGCGACGCGGCCGGGACCAGTGAGCGCGCGAGGTCGACGAGCATCGGGCTCAGATGGCCGCCGTATCGAAGCAGCGAGGCGGCTCGGCTGCGGCGCGCGAGCAGGAACGCGATCGGGGCCATGTCACGCTTCGCCGCGTTGCACTCCGGGCAGGCGAGCACGAGGTTGTCGCGCCGATCGTAGGCCGACTGGCCACGGCGGGGTTGGACGTGGTCCAGCGTCATGACGGCCGGCTTGAACTTGCGCTCGCAGTAGGCGCACACGGGTCCGTGCTCGGCCAGCAGCCAGCGGCGCGTCTCGGCGTACGCCGTCCGGTGGGTCGGATGCGAGGTGAGCCGGGAGGACGCGGCGTGCGACCAGTCCGGGCTGCCGGTTCCGGAGCCTCGACCGCGCCTCGAGCGGCTCGATTTCTTCTTGGCCGGAGCCGGCCGTGGTATAGCGGGCTCGACCTTTCGCGGCCGCGGGGCGTGGTGCTGGCCGTGGCGACGCGGTTAACGCCTGTGAGCGAGCCTTTGGCGGGGGCGGGGCGGCCGCCTGTCGGCTACGCGGGCGCGCGGTTTGTTCGGACGGGCGAGCGGGTCGGGCGGGGTGGTCGGCGGTCGCGCTTCGCGGCTGACCCGCGGTGGCGGGACGGCTCGGGAGAGTCTGTTCGGTACGGGGAATCGTCGGACAATCGGGTCAATCTGAGAATTCAGGGTTAGTCTTGGGCCGGCGCGGCCATCACAAATTTGGGATGCACCGCCGTTCCAGCCAGGGTGAAAGATACAGCCGAACCGCAAGGGCCATGGCTATTCATGTCGTCCGCCTCGGTACCCCGCGTCTTCCGGGTGAGGGAATTCGCCTCGGAACCGTCCGCCGTCCGCCCCGGGGCGTTCGCAAAGCAGACTACGCGGCCCGCGACTTCTACGACGTCTGGCTGCCCGAGCTCGCGCCGTCGGCCGAGCTCCTGTCGTGGGCAACGACGGAGCCGCTGGTTGGAAAACGGTGGACGGCATTCGAGCGTCGCTACCACTCCGAGATGTCATCGCCGGCCGCTCGGCACCTGATCGAGTTGCTGGTGGCCATGTCGACAGGAACCAACCTGTCCGTCGGCTGCTACTGCGAGGACGAGTCGCGCTGCCATCGGTCATTGCTCCGAGGGCTGCTCGCTGATGCTGGCGCGACAATCGAGTAGTCGCGCGTCCGCCCATGGAACAGCATGACAGGATGGCCAGGATTGGCGGCATGACTGCAACGGCAACTAGCAGGACAGGATGGCCAGGATTGGACAGGATTGAACAGAGGACCGCTTCGCGCTCGGGGAGCGTGTCGCCGGGCCAACGAATGAGAGGAACAGCCGCTCGGGACGCCACTGGCGCCCCGAGACGGCTGTTCCCCTCATCCGTCAGGCTCGTTGCGGGAGGGCTCCCCGACGCGCGACACGGCAGGCATCTGTTCAATCCTGTCCATCCTGGCAATCCTGTCATGCTGTTTCGCCGTTACTCCTGAAGCTCGGCTCGTTCGCCAAATCCTGTCATGACTTTCGGCCGTTGCGCGATGCGTCCGAAATTTTTATTGTACGCGAAGCACGCTTCACTTCCCTGCTCGCGGAGAAGATCCATGCGCAATTCCACCTTCCGGACCGACGTAGTCGTCGTGCGCCCGCGCACGTCGAACTGCACGGTCGTTTGTGTTGGATGAGATAGCGCTGATCGCACGCTGAGCCGGGCCCGGACAAGGGCGGCACCGCGATCGGTGCCGCCCTTTGTCTTTCTGCGCGTCGCTGTCCGGTCAGAACGCGCCTGCGGAACCAGCTTCATGTCAGACCAAATCGATATCGCACTCGCCGGACCCGCCTCGCCGGCTCCTGACGAGAGCATCTGGAGCGCCGTGCGCGAAGCCCTTCGCGGCTCGCGGCGCAACTACACCGAAGGCCCGATCGGACGCGCCATCCTCATCCTCGCCATCCCGATGGTGCTCGAGATGGTGATGGAGAGCGTGTTCGTCGTCTGTGACGTGTTCTTCGTCTCGAAGCTCGGCGCCGACGCGGTCGCGACGGTCGGGCTCACCGAGTCGCTGCTCGCCATCGTCTACACGATCGCGATGGGGTTGTCGATCGGTGTGTCCGCGACGGTCGCGCGACGCACGGGCGAGCACGATGCCGAAGGCGCGTCGCGCACGGCCGTGCAGGGCATCTCGCTCGGCATCATCGTCGCGCTCGTGCTCGGCGTGTCGGGCGCGCTGTTCGCGCCCTCGCTGCTCCGGCTCATGGGTGCGTCGGACAGTGTGCTCGCGAGCGGCAGCATGTTCACGCGCGTCATGCTCGGCGGCAACGCGTCGATCCTGCTGCTCTTCCTGATCAACGGCATCTTCCGCGGCGCGGGGGACGCGCAGCTGTCGATGCGCACACTCTGGCTCGCGAACGCGATCAACATCGCGTTAGGTCCATGCCTGATCTTCGGGCTCGGTCCGTTCCCCAGGCTCGGCGTGACCGGCGCGGCGATCGCGACCACGATCGGACGCAGCATCGGCGTGCTGTTCGGGTTGTCGCAGTTCTTCCGCCAGAGCGGACGGGTGCACATCGATCGCCGGCACCTGCGGCTGGATCCGGGCCTCATGGCGCGGCTCGTCTCGCTGTCGAGCAGCGGCACATTCCAGGTACTCATCGGAACGGCGAGCTGGATCGGACTCGTGCGCATTCTCGCGTCGTTCGGCAGTAACGCGCTGGCCGGATACACGATCGCGATTCGCGTCGTGCTGTTCGCGCTGCTTCCGTCGTGGGGCATGAGCAACGCGGCGGCGACGATGGTGGGTCAGGCGTTAGGTGCCCGCAAGCCCGACCGCGCCGAGCGCGCGGTCTGGATGGCAGCACGGTACAACTTCTTCTTTCTGGGAGCGGTGGGGCTGCTGTTCTTCTTCGGCGCCCGCGGCATCGTTGGTCTGTTCACGAACGACGCCGCGGTGGCGGAATTTGCGCGCACGGGCCTGCGTGTGATCGCCGTCGGGTTCGTGCTCTACGCCTACGGGATGGTGTTGTCGCAGTCGTTCAACGGCGCCGGCGACACCTGGACGCCAACGTGGCTCGGCTTCTTCTCGTTCTGGGTGTTCGAGATCCCGCTGGCGTACGTGCTCGCGGTGCACGTCGGGCTCGGCCCGCTCGGGGTGTTCATTGCGATCCCGGCGGCGTTCTCGATCTACGCGCTCGCCGCGCTTGTGATGTTCCGGCGCGGCACGTGGAAAACGAAGAAGGTGTGACCGTGCCTGACGAGCGCGCCGATCTCCGTCCCGTGAACGCACTCGTATATCCCACCGCGTCCGTGTTTCTGGACGCGGTGCGCCCGACGCTGGGAACAGCACGAGGCGGAGCACCACCTGGTGTTAGGCATTGCCGAGAGCGTCTCGGCTGACCCATCGTCCGAGGCGGACCTTTTCGCCATGGCGATCGAGGATCACCTCGGGTTGGCGCTCGCGGCAATCATGACTGGCTCGCGGCCACTACTCGTCGCGAGTGATCGCGAGGACGTGACGGAGTCCGCGCCACTGCTGTGGGATGAGCTCGAGAAGGCGGGGCGAGCGCCGAGCCACGTCATCGGGGCGGTGGGCCAGATCGAGTCCGTCGTGCAGGAATGGACGCGGCGGCGCGGCCGCGTTGCTCGCCTGGCAATGCGGCAACGCGTCTACAAGCTCGTCGAGGTCAGCCCGCTGCCACCCGTATCGGGCCGACTTCGCATCGCGACGACGGACGACGTCGATCTGGTGACGGCGTGGATCACCGCGTTCGAGGCCGAGGCGCTCGGATCGGTCGCGGCGGTGGTGTCGAGCTCCGCTCGCGCCATTGCGGAACGGCGCCTGGCTGCAGGCGAGGTGTTCCTCTGGTGCGACCCGGAGCCGCGCACGATGGCGGGTTCGGCGCGTCCGACGAAGCGTGCGGTTGCGGTCAACGCGGTGTACACGCCGCCCGAATGGCGACGGCGCGGCTACGCGTCGGCGTGCGTGGCGGAGTTGAGCCGGCTGCTACTCCGTCGCGGGTTCGAGTTCTGCGTGCTCTACACGGATCTGGAGAACCCGACGTCGAACGCGATCTACACGCGCATCGGGTACCGCCCGGTGCGGGACTTTCTCATGTATGACTTGAGAGAAGGTCGGTAGGAGCTTGTCATTCCGAGCGGAGCGCGGAACGCGCGGAGTCGAGGAATCGTGCGGTTCCCGGTAGAGAGCCCTCTATCGGGACGCTCGCGATTCCTAACGTCAGCGCTTCCCGACCGCGCGCCACCAGGGCTCGACGGATCGCGGCGACGACGGCTCGACCGACTCGCCCGGCCTCGGCATCACCAGCGGCACTCCCGCCGCTTCCGCCGCCGCGACGACGCGCTCCGCGGGCTCGTCCCACGCGTGGAACGCCAGATTGAACGTTCCCCAGTGAATCGGCAGCAGCAACTTCGCGTTGCACGAGTGTGCAGGCGCGAACCGCCTGCTCCGGCGTCAGGTGGATGTCCGGCCACGTCGGCCCGTACGCG
Organism: uncultured Gemmatimonadaceae bacterium; assembly: GCA_963829055.1. Taxonomy (GTDB): domain Bacteria; phylum Gemmatimonadota; class Gemmatimonadetes; order Gemmatimonadales; family Gemmatimonadaceae; genus JAJKIV01. The sequence continues at coordinate 15,656 of CAWHHI010000001.1, forward strand.
CCAATTTTGATGAGCGCGATGTCGAACGGCCCGTACCGCCGCCCATTCTCGGCGATCCCGTCGAAGGGGCCGGTGTCGCCGCTGTGGAACACGCGATGCGTCGGCCCGATGATCGACCACGACGCCCACAGTGTGTGATTGCCACCCGTTAGGCCGCGTCCGGAGAAGTGACGCGCGGAGCCGGCGGCGATCGTCAGTGGGCCGACCTGCGTCGTCTCCCACCAATCGAGCTCCACGATGCGCGAGGTGGTGACACCCCACCGCTCGAGATGCGCGCCGACGCCGAGGGCCGTGATGAACGGGACGCGCGCCTGGGTGATGCTTCCCATGAGCGTTCGCACCGCGGCCATGTCGAGATGGTCATAGTGGTCGTGCGTGAGGATGACGGCATCGAGACGTCGGCAGCGCCTGCAGCGCGATTGGCGGCGGGTGAAAGCGCTTCGGTCCGAAGCGCTGTGACGGCGAGACCCGCTCGCCGAACACCGGGTCGACGAGCACGCGGAGTCCGTCGATCTCGATGAGCGCGGTCGCGTGGCCGAACCACGTCACGCGGAGGCCGCTCGCCGGCGGCGCCGCGAAGTCCGCGGGCGTACGTGAGACGACGGGGAGCGGCGCCGGCGGTACACGCTGCTCCTTGCCGCCGAACTGGCGCCGCATCGTCTCGATGAACGCGCCAGGCACCATCTTGTTCGTCTCGACGGAGTTCTTGAACGTGCCGCCGTTGAACTGCGGCGACCGCTGCATCCGGGCGAGTCGGTCGCCGGTCGCCCGCGCGCCGAACGCGTCGAAAAAGCTCATCAGTCCCATGCGGAGAGCATTCACCCGAACGTGCGCGAGCGCTATACTCGAGCGTGCCGAAATCCAAGAAAGCCGAGACGCCGGCCAAACAGGTTGCTGGATTCATCGCGAAGTTCGACCCAGCGATCGCGAAGCTCATTCGCGGTGCCCGCGCGAAGGTCCGGAAGCGTTTGCCGACGGCCGTCGAGCTCGTGTACGACAACTACAACGCGTTGGCGATCGGCTTCGGGCCAACCGAGCGTACGACGGATGCGATCCTGTCGGTGGCGGGATACGCGACCGGCGTCACGCTGTATTTCACGTACGGCAAGTCGCTGCCGGACCCGCACCACCGACTCGAGGGCTCCGGGAATCAGGGCCGTTTCGTCCGGCTCACGAGTCTGGCGGTGCTGGACGAGCCGGTCGTGGCGGAGCTCGTGACGGCGGCCGAGGAGCGGGCGCGCGTGCCGTTTCCGGCGTACGGGCAAAGGATACACGGTGGTGAAGTCGATCTCGGCCAAACAACGCCCGAGGCGCCCGCCGAAGAAGACCTAACGACGAGTCATTCCGAGCGCGAGCGCCGAAGGCGGCGCAGGTCGAGGAATCCGACGATCGGCGTCCTCGGGTAGAGGGCCCTCTACCGGGAGCCGACGCGATTCCTCGACTCGCTTCGCTCGCTCGGAATGACACGGGGCCTCCCAACCCGTCCCGCATCCGATCACATTAGCCAGGTGCCTCGACCTCCTCGCCCCGACTCTGTGCTCGACCAGGACGCCCTCATGGTCGCACGAACGCTGCTCGCCGACCGGTACACCGTCGAGCGGGAGATCGGTCACGGCGGCATGGCCACCGTCTATCTCGCCGAAGAGACCAAGCACGGGCGACAGGTCGCGATCAAGGTCCTGCGCCCCGAGCTCGCGGCGACGTTAGGCGCCGACCGCTTCCTGCGCGAGATCGGGATCGCCGCTCGGCTGACCCATCCGCACCTCGTCCCATTGATCGACTCCGGCGAAGCCGGCGGACTGCTGTATTACGTCTCGTCCTACATGCCCGGCGGCTCGCTCCGCGAGCGGCTGGAACGCGAGGGCAAGCTCTCGGTCCGCGAGACGCTTCGCATTGCCGAAGACGTGAGCAAGGCGCTCGACCACGCGCATCGCGCCGGCTTCGTGCACCGCGACGTCAAGCCCGAGAACATCCTGTTCGCGGACGGCCATGCCATGCTCGCCGACTTCGGCGTCGCACGCGTGTGCTGTGGCGAGGGCGACGATCCGGTAACGGCAGCAGGCATCGCCATTGGCACGCCCGAGTACATGAGCCCCGAACAGGCAAGCGGGGATCCCCACATCGATGGACGGAGCGACATCTACGCACTCGCCTGCGTCGTCTACGAGATGCTCGCCGGCAAGCCGCCGTTTCATGCGACGTCGCATCGCGCCGTGATGGCCCGGCACCTGACCGAGACGCCGGCGCGCCTTCGTGCGGTGCATCCGGAGATCCCGGCGAGCATCGATGACGCGATCGCGATCGCGATGAAGAAGGATCCCGCGCTCCGGTACGGTTCGGCGTGCGACTTCGTCGACGCGATGCGTGTGGACTCGCCGGCGCGGAGTCGCGCGTTCACTGGCGTCAGCCGCAACATCGCGGTGCTTCCGTTCGTGAACGCGAGTCCGGATCCCGACAACGAGTACCTGAGCGACGGTATCACCGATGAGCTCATCGACGCGCTGGCCAAGGTCGAGGGCATTCGCGTCGCCTCGCGAACGTCCGTGTTCGCGCTCAAGGGGAAGCCGCAGGACGTTCGTGCGATCGGTGCGCTGCTCGATTGCCCCGTCGTGCTCGAAGGCACCGTGCGTCGCTCGGGGCAGCAGCTGCGGATCACGGCGCAGCTCACCTCGACCGATGATGGTCATCTCATATGGTCGCAGCGCTACGACCGCCAGATGGCCGACGCATTCGCCATCCAGGACGAGATCGCGCGCACGATCGTGAGCACGCTGCGCGCGACGACGTTCGGCGACCTGACCACACCGCCGCTGCGCCGACACACGGAGAACGCTGCCGCGTACAGCCTCTATCTCAAGGGCCGATTCGAGTGGAACCAGCGCACGCAGGAGAGCATCGCCGCGGGCATCCGGTTCTTCGAGCAGGCGATCGCTGAGGATCCGGGGTACGCGCTCGCGTACACGGGGCTCGCGGACTGTTACGCGCTGCACGTGGACTACCGGAGTGTGCCGGTGGCCAAGGGCTTCGAGGCGGCGAAGGCCTACGCGCGGAAGGCAATCACGCTGGATGATTCGCTCGCCGAAGCGCACGCGTCGCTCGCGTGGGTGCTGTTCATCTACGACTGGAACTTCGACGAGGCCGAGCGTGAGTTTCGGCGCGCGATCGAGCTCGACCCGCGTTATGCATCGGCACACCAGTGGTACGCGTTCCTGCTCATCGCGAAGGGCGCGTTCGGTGACGCGCTCGTGGAGAGCCACACCGCGGTGGAGCTGGACGCCGGCTCCGCGTCGGCGCGTCGCTCGCTGGCGATGGCTTACTACTACGCGAAGCGGTGGGACCAAGCCGTCTACCACTTCGAGCGCGCGGTCGCCGTCAACCCGACCGCCGAAGAGACCTACCGCATCTGGGGCCTCATGCTCGCCGTCGCCGGAAAGTCGGACGAGGCGATCCGGATGCTGCGCGAGACGGCGGCGATGCCCGAGGCGGGAACGTATACGCGGGCATCGTTAGGCTACGCGCTCGCGCGTGCGGGGCAGCGCGAGGAGGCGCAGGCAATCTACGACGATCTGGCGGCGGCGGTCGCGGCCGGCAACTACGTCTCCCCCGTGGCATTCGCCACCATCCTCATCGGACTGGGCGACGTCGACGGCGCACTGGACTGGGCGGAGCGCGCGTTGGAGGATCGTCGCGGGTGGCTCCTCTATCTGAACGTGAACCCGCTGCTCGAGCCGTTGCGCGGGCACCCGCGGCTCGACGCACTCGTCCGCCGCGTGCAACCGATATGAGCATGGAGAGCGAGGTGCGAATGAGCCGTTGGTCACGCCCAGTGCGCATTGGAGGCGGGATCATTGGCGGGCTCGTCGTCGCCAGCGCGGCCGCGGCGACCATCGGAGCGTACGTGTGGCGCAGGACGACCGCGCGGCGCTACGCAGCGCTCGCCGACCAGCTGCGCCTTCGCCGCGACGCGCCCGGGCACCCATTCTCGCGCGCGGAAACGGACCGACTCCCTGCCCCGGTCGCGCGCTACTTCGCGTTCGCGCTCCCCGAGGGGCAACGACGCGTCCGAGTCGCGCGAGTGCGCTGGGTTGGCGAGATGCGTCTGAAGCCCGACGGCGCGTGGAGCCCCTTCACTGCCGAGCAACGGTTCACGGGTGCGCCACCGGGGTTCGTCTGGGACGCCGAGGTCAGGATGATGCCGCTCGTACCCGTGCGTGTGCGTGACAGCTACGTCGCCGGACAGGGACAGATGCTCGGACGGGTGGGCGGTGTGGTGTCGGTCGTGAACGAGGGAGGCACGCGCGAGATGGCGTTAGGCGCGCTCGTCCGCTGGCTGGGCGAGGCGGCCTGGTTCCCGACCGCCCTCTTGCCCGGCGAAGGCGTGACCTGGGAGGCGATCGACGACCACTCGGCCCGCGCCACGGTGACGGATGGCGCGACGAGCGTCACCGCCGATTTTTACTTTGCGCCGACAGGCGAGATGACGCGCCTGACGGCGCTACGCTACCGCGACGTGAACGGCACCGGTGTGCTGACGCCGTTCGAGGGACGCTACGAGCGCTTCATCCGCGAGCAGGGAGTCATGGTCCCGGGCGCGGCAGAGGTTGCGTGGCTCCTTCCCGAGGGACGCTTTGCCTACTGGCGCGGCCATCCCTCGGGTATCTCCTACGACCTCGTGCCCGAGCTCGCGTCAGGGCCTACGGCCGGTGAGCGACCGCCTAACGCAGAGCGGTGAGCTCCCCGAGTGCGATGGGAGCGTTCGTCGCGGCCATGGCACCTCACTTCGGTACTGGTAGCGACAGCGGAGCCGACTCGTAGATGACCCCGCACGCGCGGTCGACCAACTGGATGGAGGCCGACGTCGGTGCCGGCAGCGCAGGATCGGTGACGACGTAGATCTGATTCAACGAAGCAGCGCTACTGGACCGATCCGATTCCGGCACTCGGCCCGTGCCACTTCGCTTGACAAGGCAATGGTACATGACGCCGATTCACGAACGGTCGGAATCGCCGTATGCCCGGTCCCTCACCCGCATGTGCAATGCGTAACGCCCTCCGCCTCGCGCTCGCCGCGACCGTCGCCGCCGCGCTCGTCATTCCCGAGACGAGCTCCGCGCAACGCGCCGAGTTGCCGCTCAAGCCCACGCGCACCGTCAAGTTCACGACCGACGAGGGCACGTGGATGTCGCTCGACGTCTCGCCCGATGGGCGGACGCTCGTCTTCGACCTCGCGGGCGACCTCTACACACTGCCCGTCACCGGCGGCAAGGCCACGCGCATCACCGACGGTATGGCGTTCGACGCTCAGCCGCGCTGGTCAGTCGATGGGAAGAACATCGTGTACGTGACCGACCGCGATGGCTCGGACGACGTCTGGGTCATCGACGCCGACGGGAAGAATCCGCGGCAGATCACGAAGACCGATCGCACACAGTTCCTCTCCCCCGAGTACACGCCGGACGGCAAGTACATCGTCGTCTCGCGGAACGCCGCGCTCTTCGGCACAGGGTACAACCTGTACATGTACCACAAGGACGGCGGCACCGGCGTGAAGATCACCGGCAACGCACCTGCCGGCGGCGCGCCCGCAGGTGGCCCGGGCGGTGGCGGCCCACAACGGAGCTACGTCGGCCCCGCGTTCGGCAAGGATTCGCGTTATGTGTACGCCGCGTCGCGCAACGGGGGCGCCGCGGGCTACAACCAGACCAACTTCGACTGGACCATCGTCACCTACGACCGCGAGACCGGTGAGACGGCGCCCCGCGCGGCAGCACAGGGCGGCGCGTTCAAGCCCGTGCTGAGCCCGGACGGCAAGTGGCTCGTCTACGGCACACGCGCGGACACCGTCACGTCGCTCCGCATCCGCGACATGGACTCGGGCGACGAGCACTGGCTCGTGCAGAACGTGCAGCGTGACGACATGGAGTCGCGGTTCACGCGCGACATCCTGCCTAACATGACGTTCTCGCCGGACTCGAAGTCGCTGTTCGCGGCGTGGAATGGCAAGATCCGTCGCGTCGACGTCGCCACCGGACGCCCGACAGAGATCCCCTTCTCCGCCGACGTCGAACAGCAGCTCGGCGCACTCTCGAAGTTCGACTACCCGATCAACGACTCGACGCTCACCGTCGCGCAGATCCGCGGCGCGCGCCCATCGCCGGACGGCAAGCGGCTCGCGTTCACCGCGCTCGACAAGCTGTGGATCATGGATCTGCCGTCCGGTTCACCTAAACGCCTGACGCGTTCTCCGCACGAGACCGGCGAGCATTCACCCGTCTGGTCGCCTGACGGGCGCTATCTCACGTACCTCACGTGGACCGACCAGGGCGGCGACATCTACCGCATCGCTCCTGCCTCGCCTAACGCTACACCGGAACGCCTCACGCGGCAGACCGCGTTCTACACTGCCGTCAACTACACGCCGAACGGGCAGCGCCTGGTCGCCTACAAATCGCCGCGGCAACCGCGTCTCGAGGAAGGCTTTCAGTACGGCAGCGAGCTCGTATGGCTGCCGGCGAATGGCGGGCCGACGACGTCCGTCGCGCCCGTGCCCGGCAATGCTGGCTTCCCACACTTCACGCGCAGCGACAACGACCGCGTCTATCTCACGCAGGGATCGACGGGCCTCGTATCCATGCGCTTCGACGGCACGGATCGCAAGACGCACATCAAGGTCACCGGCAATCCCGACTACCGTCAGACGACGCCGCAACCGCAGAACGCGTCGGAGATCCTGATCTCGCCTAACGGCGATCGCGTGATGGCCGAGGTGGACGCGAACGTGTACGTGATGGATCTGCCGATCGTCGGCGGGCAGACGCCGACGGTCTCGGTCGTGAACGCGGCGCAGGCTGCCATTCCCGTCATGCGCCTGACGCGCATCGGCGGCGACTTCGTCGGCTGGCAGCCGGACGGCAATCACGTCTTCTTCTCGATCGGCCGGAGCTACTTCAACTACGACCTCGTTCGCGCCGACTCCCTCGTGCGCGACTCGACCGTTCGCGCGGATTCGGTCAAGCGTGTCGCTGGCGCGGCCAACGCCGCACGTGACTCCGTGACCGCGGACAGCTCGCGGAATCACCCCGCCTACGAGCCGACACGGCTCGATGTCGCGATCACCGTCCCGGTCGACAAACCGCGAGGCCAGGTCGTCCTGCGCAACGCGCGCGTCATCACGATGAAGGGCGATGAGGTCATCGAGCGCGCCGACATTCTCGTGAAGGACAACCGCATCGCGGCCGTGGGCGCCGCCGGCACGGTGCAGGTGCCTAACGGGACACGCGAGATCGACGTTGCCGGTAAGACCATCCTCCCGGGCTTCGTCGACACGCACGCGCACATGTGGCCGGAGTGGGGGATCCATCGGTCGCAGGTGTGGATGTACATGGCGAACCTCGCCTACGGTGTCACCACCACGCGCGACCCGCAAACGTCCACGACCGACGTCCTGTCCTACGGCGACCTGGTCGAGACCGGCGACATTCTCGGACCGCGAATTTTCTCCACCGGGCCGGGCGTATTCTGGTACGACGACATCAAGAGCCTCGCCGACGCGCGCGACGTGCTGCGCCGCTACTCCGAGTTCTACCACACGAACACGATCAAGCAGTACATGGTCGGTGACCGGAAAGTGCGGCAGTGGGTCGTGATGGCCGCGAGGGAGCTCGGCCTCTCACCGACGCTCGAGGGTGGCCTCGACATCAAGAAGAATCTCACGGAAGCGATGGACGGCTACGCGGGCAGCGAGCATTCGTACCCGATCACGCCGCTGTTCAAGGACAACGTACAGGTGGTGGCCGAGAGCGGCATCACGTACACGCCGACGCTGATCGTGCTCTATGGTGGCCCGTGGGCGGAGAACTACTGGTACGAGCACTACGACATCACGAAGGACGAGAAGCTGAATCGCTTCACGCCGAAGAGCGAGATCCTCGACCGCGGGCTCCGCCGGCCCGGCTGGTGGCACGACAGCCAGTACGCACACCCGCTGTACGCGGCGCAGGCGAAGAAGATCATGGATGCGGGCGGGCGCGTAGGCGTCGGCAGCCACGGCCAGCTGCAGGGCCTTGGCTACCACTGGGAGATGTGGAACATCGCGAGCGGCGGCGCCACGCCGATGCAGGTGCTGCGCGCGGCGACGATTCACGGCGCGGACGCGTTAGGTCACGCGAAGGACGTGGGGTCGATCGAGGTCGGCAAGCTCGCGGACCTGGTGGTGCTGGACGCGAACCCACTGGAGAACATCCGGAACACGAACTCGGTGCGGTTCGTGATGAAGAACGGCCGGATGTACGACGCGAACACGTTAGGCGAGACGTGGCCGCGGCAGAAGGCGATGGCGAAGCAGTGGTGGATGTACGACGATGTCCCGTCGGCACCGTCCGGCGGTTCGACGTCGCCTGAGCCGTAGGGCTGGGCTGGGTGCTGGCTCGCTGCATCTGACGATCGGGATCGCTGTCTTGTCGGCGGGGGTGTCGCGTCTCCGGCGCCGTAGGCGCTTACACGCCCTGAGCCGACGGGTACCGAACTCCGTGTACGGCTGGCTGGCTCGGCCCCCTCGTCTCGGGGCTACGCGCCAACGGCTCCTACGACGCGACACCCCCGCCTCCTGGTACGCATCCCGAACCTCAGGGCCGAACAGCGAGCAGCACCCAGCAAGTCCGTGACCCACGCTCGGCGGCGTCTGCCGAACGGCGGCACCGAGGCGTGGGCGCGCGCACTTGCTGCGCGCTGGTTGCTCGCGCGCTCGCGGCGGTCGCGATGCGTGCCGGTGACGAGCGGCCGGCCACGCGAGCGCGCCATGACCGTGGGGCGCGGGCGCTCGGCGTAGGGGGCCTCGCGCGTAGCCCCGAGACAACGGGGCCGAGCCACTCTGCCGTACGACGGAGTCCGGTACCCGTTGGCTCGAGGCGTGTAAGCGCGTGGCCACCGGAGCCGAGTGCCCGCGCCTAGCGCCGCGATGATCTCGACCGGCCCCGCCGCGCGCATGATGCAAGAGCGAGCAGCACAGCAGCAGCCAGCAGCCCTGCTCTCGCCGCAACGGAATCGCGCGGTATGTTCTGTCCAGCAACCCGCCCTCCAACTGCCGAACACCATGCACACGCTGACCCCGACACCGTTCGATCTGGCGCGACGGAGAGTTCGTCCGCTGGGAAGACGCGAACGTCCACGTCCTCTCCCACTCGATGCAGTACGGATCCGCCGCCTTCGAAGGCATCCGCTGCTACGACACCCCGCGCGGACCCGCCATCTTCCGCCTCGACGCCCACCTCCAGCGGCTCGTGATCTCGTGCCGCATCTATCGGATGGACGCTCGCCTACTCCGTCGACGAGCTCGTCGTCGCCTGCTGCGAGCTCGTCGAGCCGCAACGGGCTCGACGCCTGCTACATCCGCCCGATGGTCCTTCGCGGCTACGGCGCGTCGAGCATGATCCCGTTCGCGAGCCCCGTCCACGTCTACCTCCCCTGCTGGCCGTGGGGCGCCTACCTCGGCGAAGGCGCACTGGAGAACGGCGTCGACGCGTGCGTGTCCTCCTGGCAGCGCGTCGCGCCGAACACGATCCCCGCCATCGCGAAGATCGCCGGCAACTACCTGAGCAGCCAGCTCATCAAGATGGAAGCGCTCGCCAACGGCTTCCAGGAAGCCATCGCGCTCGGCGACGGACGGCACTGCTGAGCGAAGGGTCGGGACAGAACGTCTTCGTCGTCTCGGGCGGAACCGCTCTACACGCCGCCCATCAACGGAACGCTGCTCGCCGGCATCACGCGCGACAGCATCCTGAGCCTCGCGGGTGACCTCGGCATCCCAGTGCGCGAGCAGCCGATCCCGCGCGAGATGCTGTACGGCGCGGACGAGATCTTCCTCACCGGGAACGGCGTCCGAAGTGACGCCGGTGCGCAGCGTCGACAGGATCACGATCGGACGCGGCCGCCGAGGCCCGATCACGGAGCAGGTGCAGCGTCGCTTCCTCGACGTCGTGAACGGCCGAGTGGACGATACGCACGGCTGGCTCACGCACGTGCGCGATCACGTGAAGAGTCGTCGCCGCGGGACCCGCGTGCGGCCGAGCGAGCCAGTAGCGGAGCATGTCATTCCGAGCGAGCGAAGCGAGTCGAGGATCGGCGTCCCGGTAGAGGGCCCTCTGCGGCGACGGTTCGCGCGACTGCGCGGGCGCCGCCTCGGCACCGCTCGGACTGACCGTCGCTGCTGCACGACCCGCTCGATTCCCGGACCCGTCGACCGGGTCCACTTCGAGGACGAGCAGCGACGCTACCGGCGGAAGAGCTGGCGCTTCTCCGTCTTCGCCGCATTCGCCGCGCGTGCACGACCGGCATCCCCGCCTGCGTCATCGTGACGCCGCTCATCTACGCGTTCGCGCTGCTCGTCGCCTACATCATCAACGCCATCTCGCCGCTCTCGCCGGCACCTGGACGTCGCTCGCAGACGCTCGTCCGAGGCGATCCCGCGCGCCGTCGAAGCCATGGACGACGGCAGCGACGCAGCGTGACATCGCACGCGTCGCGGCTCGGTATCGCCGTGCTCGTCGTCCCCGGCGCCATCGCGATGCTCGCGATGTGGATCGCCGTGCGCGGGCTCGTGGGACGAGTCGGCGTCGGCTGGTCGCTCGACCGCATCGGTGCCCGGCGCTCAAGCCGCGCGACCAGGAGGAACAGCAGCTCCGCAATCTCGTCGAGGAGATGGCCATCGCCGCGGGCGTGAAGCCGCCGCGTGTTCTGCTCATCGACACGACGGAGACGAACGCGGCGATCACCGGCCTCGAGCTTCGACGACTCGACCATTCTCGTGACGCGCGGGCTGCTCGACACGCTCGATCGCGACGAGACACAGGCCGTCATCGCGCACCTCATCGGGTCCGTCGGCAACGGCGACCTGCGCATCGCGTCCATCATCTTCTCGATCTACCAGACGTGGGGCGCGCTGGCACTCGCGCTCAACGCGCCGGTCGAAACGACGCGCGCGCAAGGCGATGTGGCGCGCGTTCAAGGTCGCGTTCCGGTCGCAGAAGCGCGAAGTCGATCGATGGGAAGCCGAGTTCGTGAGCGATGCGCTGTTGCGCGGCGCGACCAACGAAGACGCCGACCCCACCGACATCGGCGAGCGCGTCATGTCGCATCGTCCGACTCGGGCCGGGCGCCACCGGCGAACCCAATTTCTTCGAGAAGGCCTACGTGATGGCGATGCTGCCGTTCATCCTCGGCGCGCAGGTCGTTCGGTTCGCCATCTTCATCTCGTCCGTCGTGCTCGTCGGGCCGATCGTGTCGTTCATGTGGCGCACGCGGCGCCACCTCGCGGACGCGATGGCCGTGCAGCTCACGCGCTACCCCGACGGGCTCGTTCGCGCGCTGCACAAGCTCAGCATCTCGCCCGCGTCGAGCGTGAAGGGTGCCGGCGGACTCGCGTTCCTGTTCGTCGTCTGGCCGGCAGCACGAGCGGCAACGACGCCGTGATCGGGCAGTTCGCCCGCATGCACCCCAAGCTCCACAAGCGACAGCGCCGGCTCCGCGCGCTCGGCGCGACGAACGTGTCGGACGCGCAGGCGTCGGCGGAGCGATGGACGCCCGGCAAGTGGTTCGGCGTCATCCTGCTCACGGTGCTGATCGGCCCGCTCATGGCGGTCGCACTCGGCGTGTCGATCGTCGTGCTCGGGATGCTGACCATGCTGACCCTCGATGATCATGATGGTGCTGATGTTCGCCGTGTGGGGCGGACTCAAGCTCGTGTTCATCGTCATCCCGGCCTGGATCGCGAAGCGCTGACGACCAGACCAGCTCCATCACTTCGCCCCAAAACCCCACCAATTCGCCACACGCGCGCGCCAGCGCGCTGCATCCGGCACTTGTCCGCCCAGCGCGTTCCGCGAGTCATTCCCGCGAATTCGCCAGCCGCTTATTCGACTGCATGGAGAGCTGACCGATGATCGCAGGGCTTTGGATCCGCGAAGTGGTCACTCGAGACGTCGTCCTTCGAGATGTCGTCGTCGAGATGTCGTTCGACGCGCGCTCGCGTTCGGATTCATCTGTCGGCCGTCACCGCGTCCGCGTGCACGAGAGCGACGCGGCTCAGAGTGCGCAGGCACGCGACGTCGCGATGTTCCGCGGCGGCGCCACGCGCAGCGGCGTGTACGCCGCGCTCGCCCGGACAAGGCGCTCGCGGGCCTGCAGTGGCGCTTCCTGACCGAAGGCGACGTCGTCTCATCGCCCACGGTACTCGGCCAGACCGTGTACGTCGGAAGCGGCGACGGTCACCTGTACGCGCTCGATCGCACCACCGGTACGCAAGAAGTGGGCGTTCGACGCGGGCAATCCGATCCCCTCTTCGCCCGCGGTCGGCGGCGGCGCCGTGTACTTCGGCACCCGCGACGGCGAGTTCTTCGCCGTCGATGCCGCGACCGGGCAAGCAGCGCTGGACGTTCACGACCGGGCGCGCTCATGCCGTGGCCGTGGGGTCACGAGAGTGGTGACGTCTACACGTCGTCGCCGGCGTTCGCGAACGGGCACGGTGTTCTTCGGCGCCGGCGATGGTCGCGTGTACGCGGTCGATGCCGCGACCGGGAAGGAGAAGTGGCACGGCGCAGACCGAGGGTCGCGTGCGCGCGTCGCCGGCGGTCGACGCATCGCGCGTGTACGTCGGCTCGGCCGACGGTCGCGTGTACGCGTTCGATCGCGCGACCGGCGCGCTCGAGATGGAAGTTCGAGACGGAGGGCGTGAAGCTCGAATCCGGGCAACTTCGGCTTCGACCGCCGCACCGTGCAGTCGTCACCCTCGGTGAGCAACGGGACGGTGTTCGTCGGCGCGCGCGACGGATGGATCTACGCGATCGATGCCGCGATCGGGGACGGAGCAGATGGCGCTTCGACCACAAGGTCTCGTGGATCAACACGTCGCCGGCCGTGGTCGATGGCGTCGTGTACGCAGGCAGCTCGGACGCGCAGTTCGTTCAGGCGCTGGACGCCGCGACCGGCAAGGAGCTCTGGCGCACGACGACGGGCATGACGTGGTCGTCGCCCGCCGTCGCGGGCGACATGATCTACGCCGGCGACGGCCAGGGCCGCGTGAACGCGATCGACCGGAAGTCCGGCAAGCTGCTGTGGAGCTTCCGCACCGGCGAGCACGGTGTACTCGTCGCCGACGCCGTCCGGGCGATCTGGTGTTCGTCGGCAGCACGGACGGCGGCGTGTACGCGCTGCGCGTGTCGCCGACGCCCGTGCATCGCGCCGTGTTCTTCGACTCCGCGTACATCAAAGTCGGCGATCGGTTCCGGACCCGGTGCTGCTGTCGCGCTACTTCGCGAACCGCGGCTACCAGGTGCTGGACGAGAAGGCGTTAGGCGAGTTCCTGCCAGGCCCGCATCGCCGACAGGGAGCCGAGCGTGCTTGGTGTTCGCGGTCGATCACGTGCCGCCGCCGGCGGTGGACACGAGCGCCGTTCGAGCGGTCGCCGCTGCGCCGCTATCTCGATGCCGGTGGGAAGGTCGTGTGGCCGGGGATTCCGCCGGTGCTCTTTCCTCGCGATCCGAAGACGGGGACATCCCTGGCGGGCTCTCGTCGCTCAAGTGGGGCAACGCGACGAAGTTGTTAGGCGTGCCGCACGAGGCGGCGATGTTCGACCAGCGCGGCGTGCGCGCGACGGACGCCGGCAGGCAGTGGGGCCTTCAGACGCGCTGGCGTACCGGCTGGGGGATCGACCCCGACAAGTCGATCACGGTGCTGGGCCTCGACGAATTCGGCCTCGCGTCGGCGTGGGTCAAACGCTACGGCGGACCGGAGGGCACGGGCTTCGTCCGCGTCCCGCCGGATGACATGATGACGATGTTCCTGGCCGCCGAGTACCGTCCTAGCAAATAGGGCGTGGCCCAATCGACGCAATGGGTCATTGGGGTAATTGAGTCAGACTCGATTCTCATCATTCTGTTGCTACGTAATTGGGGTCAGACTCAGCTGACCCGTGTAGGTAAGGGGTCAGACTCGAGTCTGACCCCACACTGACCCCTGCCCGACCCCGATCATTGGACCGGCCTAACGAGATCGCACGTTGCGATCGCGGCCTCCGCCACGTCCCTGCAACGTGCAGCGCCGCAGCTTTCTCAAGTATGCTGGTGCCAGTCTCGGTGCGATCGTCGTCGGCTGCAGCCGTCACGTCGCGCTCACAGGGCCGGCCTCCCCCGCCGTTCAGCGGGTTCGCCCCGGATTTCTCTTTGCGTCCGGGATCGAGAACAGCTACCCGCTCCTGCCCGACGGCTCGCGGTACGATCAACTCGACGCGTGCGGTCATTACACACGATGGCGCGATGATTTCAGGCTCGCGCAATCGCTGGGCATCGACGCATTGCGTTTTGGGCCGGCGTGGTATCGCACGAACCCGGCGCCTGGTCGATTCGACTGGTCGAGCATCGACGATCAGATGGACTGGCTGCGCCGGTCGGGCATCGCGGTCATCGCGGACCTCTGTCACTTCGGCACACCTGGTTGGATCGATGGGTTTCGCGACCCGTCGCTGCCGATCCATCTCGCGGCCTACGCGCGCGAGTTCGCGCACCGCTACCCGTGGGTGCGGCACTTCACGCCGGTGAACGAGATCTTCGTTGCGGCGAACTTCTCGTCGATGCTCGGCTGGTGGAACGAGTGCGCGACGGGCGACGAGTCATTCGGTCGAGCCCTGCGGAACCTGAGCATGGCCCACGAGCTCGCGGTTGACGCAATCCTCGCTGTACAGCCGCGCGCGGTGATCGTTCAGGTGGAATCGTTCGAGCGGTTCACGCCCGCCGACGAGAGCCCGGCGGCGATGGCGCAGTCGCAGTTCTGGAACGAAGCACGATTCGCCGCTCTCGACCTCACGCTCGGCTACAGGCCATCACCGGTCATTCGCGACCTCCTTGTCAGCGGCGGGATGACCGAGAGCGACTTCGCGTTCCTGCGCGGCCGGCGTGGCCGCGGCACGCGGTGGATCGGCGTGGACTACTACATCACGTCGGAGCAGCTGGTGGCGGGCGATGGGAGAAAGCGTCCGTCGCCGGACCGGGTTGGTCTCGCGACGCTCGCCCAGGAGTATCACACCCGATACTGCCTGCCGATGATGTTGTCCGAGACGAGTCGTGTGTCCTCGCGCGCGGTCGACTGGCTGTGGGAGCAGTGGCGCGAGACGCGTCGGCTCGCGGAATCGGGCGTCCTGGTGCACGGGTTCACCTGGTTCCCGCTCGGCGACGTCGTCGACTGGCGTCATGCGCTACGCGAGAAGCGCGGCGACATCGACCCGATCGGCCTGTACAACATGAGCCGCGAGGCGCGCTCGGTGACGGCGGCGTATGCGAGCCTCATCGCCTTCGTCATGCCAGGTAACGTCCGCGCCGCTGCGGTCGTGGGGTAGGAACTGTTCCTCCCTGCAACGGCAACAGCAACGGCCATTCACCGCGAAGGATGCGGAGGATTGCTCCGCAACCGGCCAGACGAACCGCTTCGACACACCATCCAGAACCGAGGGTGTGGATGGTTACTGGAGCAGTTCACTGCATCCGCTTCGGAATCGCGCGAGTAGCCTGACGACGCCGGGACG
>CAWHHI010000002.1:0-43593 GCA_963829055.1 uncultured Gemmatimonadaceae bacterium
ATCAACGACGATCATCTCGCGAGGAGCTCGCGATGCGACGCTACGCCCCCCGATTTCCGTGACGTGCGCGACCTGTCACCGCGGCATAGCGCAGCCCCGCCCACTGCAGCAAGTCCTGCTCGGTGCCTACGACGCCGGAGGAACGGATTCGCTCGTCAACGCGTACCGTGCACTTCGCTCGCGCTACTACGGTGCCGCCGCGTACGATTTTGGCGAGGTCCCCCTCGCGGACGTCGCGTCATCGATCGGCGAGCGCGGCAAGCTGGCGGACGCCGTCCGCATCCACGTGCTCAACACGGAGATGTCTCCGACCTCCGGATTCGCGCTCCGCCAGGCATCCGCAGCACAGCTGGCGTTAGGCGACACCGTGGCCGCGATCGCGAGCCTCGAGCGTGCGCTGACGCTCAACCCTAACAATGGTCAGTCTAAACGGTCGCTGGACACGTTGCGGAAGAAACCGTGAGGCGTGGTGATCCCGGAAAGCGTCAGCTGCCCGAGGAGCGCAGCGACGAAGGGGGGACCTTGTGTGAGGTCATCGTAGCCGGCGTTCAGTCATCGGCCAATTTTCTCTCGAGGTCCAACAGCGACGCAGAATTCGCAGGCGCGCTGTGCGCGCAACGCAGAGGGACGCAGAAAACGGCCGCTCGGGACGCCGGCGGTGCGCCGAGCGTTTTAACGAAGGAGAACGGCCTCGGAACGCATTGGCCTGCCCGAGGCCGTTCCCCCTTCTTCACGGCCCTGGCGCGATGAAGCCTGCCCCGCCGTGTGTTGCAGTTTTCTGCGTC
This sequence comes from uncultured Gemmatimonadaceae bacterium, assembly GCA_963829055.1. Taxonomy (GTDB): domain Bacteria; phylum Gemmatimonadota; class Gemmatimonadetes; order Gemmatimonadales; family Gemmatimonadaceae; genus JAJKIV01. The sequence continues at coordinate 786 of CAWHHI010000002.1, forward strand.
CTTCTGCGTTGCGGCCGCGAAGCGGCAGCCTGCGACTTCTGCGTCGCTGTTGGACGCGCGCACCCTGCTGTGAGCACTTCGCGCGGGACCGGCTTTGAGAACCTGACAGAAGATCCCTCGCTGAACGCTCGGGATGACAGACCGGCTCAGCTCACGCGTTCGAGCGCGAGCGTGAACGTCGATCCCGTTCCAGGCTCGCTCTCCACCGTCAGCTCGCCACCCATGCCGCGCGCCAGGTCTCGGCTGATCGCCAATCCGAGCCCTGTCCCCTCCGCCGGCTGCGCGAGCGTACCGAATGCAACTGCACGAACGGCTCGAAGATCGCTCCCCGGCGATCGACCGGGATGCCGATGCCCGTATCACCCACGCGAATGTAGACTCGAGCCTCGTCGTGCTCGCACACGACGTGGACACGACCACCCGGCGGCGTGAACTTCACCGCGTTCGCCAGAAGGTTCAGCAGCACCTGCCGAACCTTCTCGGCATCCGCGCGCGCGACGATGCTGCCGAACACGGGCTCGCACACGAACTCGAGTTGCTTGGCCGCGAGCTGTGGGCGGATGAGCGACTCGAGATCCCCGAGCAGCTCCGTCACCGGAACGTTCGTCACCCGATACTCGACGTGCCCCGCCTCGAGCCGCGCGAAATTCAGGATGTCGTTGATGACGCTCAGCAGGTGACGCTGACTGCGCATGATGCGACCGAGGTCCTCCTGCTGCTCGGACGTCGTCGGACCGCGGAGCCCAAGGCTCATCAACTCGGCGTATCCCGAGATCGCGTTGAGCGGCGTCCGGAGCTCGTGGCTCATCGTCGCGAGGAACTGCGTCTTGGCGCGATTCGCCTCCTCCGCCGCCTGCCGTGCGCTGTGCTCCGCTTCCAGCAACCGTACGCGCTCGAACGCCTGCGTCGCCTGATCGCCGATCGACGCGATGTAACCGCGCACGTCGTCGCTGAACACACGCCGCTCGTCGAAGCCTAACGCCACAGCACCCAGCGGCTTGCCAGTGGACGCAATCAGCGGCAGCGCCGCCCACGCTTCCTGCGTGACCGTGCGCGCATCGGCAGGCCATGCGGGAAATCGCTGCTTGAACGCGGCTCTGTCGGGGAGGAACACCGGCTCCTGCGAACGCACGACCTCGGCGAGCGGCGTCTCACTGTCGATGGCGATACGATCGAACCGCCGGCGACTCCACGTCTCCACACCGCGCTCATCCATCATGACGAGCTCGGGCCGTCCGTCGCTCCCGTCCTCGACACGGTAGATGGCAACGCGCGGCGTGTGAACGATCTCGCGCAGGTTCGACACCACGACCCGTGCGATCTCCTGCTCGGAGTTTGCCTCGCCGAGCGCGGCCATGATCGCCTGCAGGCGTTCCGTGCGCTCGCGCGCGATCTGTTCCGCTTCGAACGCGAGCGCGCGGGCAAGCGCCTGACCGCACTGCGCGGCGAAGAGCTCCATGAACTCGCGCTCGTCGTCCGGGAGATCGCGTACGTCCCTCCACGACAGCGTGATCAACGCTCGCACCTGGCTGTCGGTCGCGATCGGCAGCACGACGGCGGTCTGCGTGCCCGCCTGTTCGAAGTACGGCGCTGCCGCCGGATAGCGGGTGCGCGCATCGTCGAGCGATTCGATGAACACTCCGCGGGCGGTCGCGACGGCGTCTCGCGTGGCGGCGACGGTCGTGCGGAGCGAATACGACCGCCACGCCTGGAGCACGTCCGCGTCGTAGCCGAACGCGGCCACGAAGCGCGTCGTGTCGCCGTCCTCCTCGATGAGCGACACCGTACCCCGTTCCGCACCGAACGCTTCGGCTGCCTCGGCGAGTATTGTTTCGGCGACAGCCATCGCCGTCGCGGCACCAGTCAGCCGCGCCGTGAGTGCGTAGAGCCGATCGGCCACGCGCGCCGAGCGCTCGGCGCGCGCGCGCGCGGCAACGGCCTGGCGATGAAGTCGGGCATGTTCGACGGCCACCGCGGCCCGCCGCGCAAGCTCGATCGCGAGTGGCAGGTCACGCTCTGAGTATCGACGACCCGATTCCGCGGACACGAGTGTGAGCGCACCGACGGCTGTGTCGCCAACGACGAGCGGCACGATCATGGCCGACCGGAGACCGAGCGTCCGCGTTATGCGCAGATGCTCGTCGTCCACCGCGCCGGCAACGAGCATCTCGTCGGTGATCTCGCTGACGGCTCGGGTCGACGCGTGCGCAACACGTTAGGCACGCCGGTCGTCGCGTCGGGTCGTGGCGGGTATCGTCGGTTGAGCTCCCGCGCCCACGTGACCTTCGTCGGATCGACGTGTGCCACCGCCAGCTGCCGAGGGGCGTCTCCGTCCTCGACGATATGCACGGAGCACCAGTCGGCGAGCTGCGGCACGACGATCTGCGCGAGCTGCTCGAGCGTCGTCTCATAGTCCAGCGACGACCCCAGCACCTCGCTCGCGCGGCCGAGGTAATGCTCGGTCTCCTCGGCTCGCTTGCGGGCGGTGACGTCCACCCATTGTGTCGCGAGACCGCCATCGGCGAGCGGAAAACACGATAGCGTCAGCCACTCGCCGCGTCCCGGATAGAACGCCTCGAACGTCACCGGGATCCGGTCGGCCGCCGCGCGACGCATCTCGCGCTCGAACGCCGTGCCGATGATGTCAGGATACACCTCCCACAGCACGCGCCCGATGGGTGGTTGATTCGAAGCACGCGGCGACTGTCGGAAGACCGCGGCGGCAGCGTCGTTGATGAAGAGGAAGCGCCACTTGGCGTCATGCACGACGAACGGATGCGCGATGCTGTCGAGGATGCCCTTCGTGAACAGCTCCGCCGCTTCAGCCGCGGCAGTCCGATCAGCAAGCTCCTCGGTGGACTGCTCGAGCTCCTCTGAGAGTGCCTGCGATTCCTCGAGCTGCTGTTCCAGCTCCATCGCCTGCGACTCGAGCTCGTGGGCAAGCTCCGCGTTCTGAGCCGCTGCCATAGCCGCGGAGCGACGAGCGGTCCGCGCCGCCGTCGTGAGCATCGAAACGGCGGTGGACGCGAATAGAAACGCCGCGAGTGGAACGAGATCTTCGGGAGTGGCCAGCGCGATTTTACCTGGCGGGCCGATGAGGTAGTAGTCGACAGCGAGTACCGAGAGGGCAGACGCGAGAATCGCCGGACCCAACCCACCAAACCAGGCGCTACCGATGACCGCGGGCCAGAACAGGACAAAAATTGCCCGCTGCAGCAGCGAGGCTGCGGGTAGTGTGGCCGCGAGCGCGAGTGCGGTAGCGCCAATGGCTACCAGATACCGCACGGGCTGGGGACGTTCTTCGGGGAGAAGCACGGCGACCGCGTGGCTGGCGGTCGCCGGAATGCGCGTTGACCTGCGATGCGTCGGGTCGTTCGCCTGAAGTTCTATGCGGCCCTGACTACCATCCTGCGCGCTGGCCTCCCCACTCGTCATGCGGCGAGCACCCTCGCGACGACGGCTGTCACGTTATCCGATCCACCGGCCGCGAGCGCCATGTCGATGAGCGATCGGCATCCTGCCTCCACGTTAGGCGTGCCGGTGAGCACCTCGCGGATGCTGGCGTCAGACACGTGCTTCGTTAGGCCATCGGTGCACAGGAGCAGCGCGTCTCCGCGCTCGAGGCGGATGAAATCGACAGCCGGCGTCATGTCCCGCGCGCCGATCGCGCTCGCCAGCACGTTGTATAGCCCGGCCTCCACCGCCTTCTCCTTGGGCATCCCATGCTCGGAGACGAGCACCTCGCCAACCGTCTGATCACGGGTGAGCGGACGCATCGTGTCCCCACGAAGATGGTAGACGCGGCTATCCCCGACATGAACGATGTAGGCGAACGGCCAGACGACCATCGCCAGCGTGAGCGTGGTCGCAGGTCCGCCTCGCGTGTGCAGCCGGAACGTCTCGACCAGGTGATCGTGCGCGCGATGCGCAGCCGTGCGCAGATGTTCCGGGAAATCCTTTCCTTGATCGGCGCCGTAGCCGTTGTACGCACCAACCATCTCCCCGAGGTACTCGACCATCGTCGCCACCGCGGTGGCGCTCGCGACGCGTCCGCCGGCACTCCCGCCCACGCCGTCGGCGACGACGTAGAGATACGCGCGAGGTCCGGACAGGTGATCGAAGATGTGCGGGTCGTCGAGGTTCGTCTGGCGAAGTTGCACGGCGCGCTGCAACGCCGCCGTCACGAAGTGGTCCTCGTTCACCGACCGCACGTTGCCCACGTGAGACATGCCGTAGCTCTCGATCAGGCGCCGCACGTCGGCCGTGGTGCCTGACGAGGCGACTGCTGGTGGGAGAGCCGGCTCCGGGCGCGGGATGATGCCAACTGCGCGGTCCGTCCCGATGGGTAGCTGTGCGTCGGTCATCGCGTGTCCTCGGTGCACCTGCGTTATCGTGGCGGCGGCCGCACGGCGCACACCGACTATGGGCTCCCCAAACTATGACACCGGCACGCGGGCGGCTATGCTCGGCCCATTACCCGGACTCCGGCTGCCCGGTGGTGCCGTACGCCCGGCGGTGATAAGCTGACCGCGCTTTGCACGCTTCACATTGCTTCTTGCTTCCTGGGGGAGACTCATGCCGTTCGACATTCCGGGCGTTTGGCCCGACGAGAGCCACACCGCGAGCCGCTCCGCGCCCGTCGGGGTCATCAAACTGCGCATCCGCTGTTTCGAGGATTCGTGCAAACCGGGCGCGATGACCGTGCGCGTCGTTGGCGCGACCACCGGAAGGGTCATCGCCCAGGGTACGGTTACGAGCTCGTCGACGAAGAAGCTCCACGAGCTTCCGGTGCTGGGCTCGCGATCGCGGGCGAAAACGAACGTCCGCGTGCTGTTCTCGTGCGGCGGCGAAGAGGCGGAAGGGTGGGCAGGCCAGCTGTGGATCGGGACGGCCGAGACCCCATCGATCACCGGCTGACGGGCGGACTCCGGCGCGGGGTGCACGACCGGCTGCGATGAAAGCCGGCGCGCCTCACCCCGATCGCGCGCTTTGGCCAGCAAGCCGGGGTCCACCGTCGCGTTGGAGGATCCGGCAATGCCCGGCACGACAACGGACGACGCCGACGACGACACCCCAAAGACGACTCGTCCAAGTGCCTGGCGGCGGCGAGAGCCGGAACCGGCGACCACGGCGGCCGAGAACATCGGACGCAAGCTCGACGCGGTGCCAGATCGGGTGGACACACGCGACTGGTTCTTCCAGCCCCGCCTAACGCCGCTGCCGACGTCGCTCGTGAACTGCGATCACGTGCCGGCCATTCTCGATCAGGGCAACGAGGGCGCGTGCACCGGGTTCGCGCTGGCGGCGGTAGTGAACTACCTGCTCGCGCATCAGACCGTGGATCGCAAGGTGAGCCCGTACATGCTCTACGAGCTCGCGCGAAAATACGACGAGTGGCCGGGCGAGGGATACGAGGGATCATCGGCGCGAGGCGCCATGAAGGGCTGGGTGCGCCACGGCGTGTGTCTCGAGAAATCGTGGACGAAGAAGGACAAGGGCGTCAGCTGTCTCCGGAAGACGCTGAAGAAAGGGTTCACCATCAGCGACGAGGCGCGCGCCACGCCGGGCGGCGCGTTCTACCGTGTGCAGCACGACCAGGTGCGTGACATGCACGCCGCCATCGCCGAGGCGGGCGCGATCTACTGCACGCTCATGGTGCATTCCGGGTGGGACGATCCGGGCGGAGACGCGAAGGCGCCGCGCGCACCGGTGACTGGCTCCAATACGATCGAGAGCCTGCCGATCATCCAGCGTCGCGGCCGCGCGACGGATGGTCATGCGGTCGCGATCGTCGGCTACACCGACGTGGGCTTCGTCATCCAGAACTCGTGGGGACCGACGTGGGGCGAGAAAGGGTTCGCGCTCCTGCCGTACGAAGACTTTCTCATGCACGCCACCGACGTCTGGGTGATGCAGATCGGCGTGCCGCTCAAGATCGATCTCTGGGAGCAGGGAAAGACGTTCGCCGACTCCGCGGCCGGCTTACCGCGCGCGCATCAGGCGGTGCCGCTCGACGCGATTCGTCCGTTCGCGGTGGATGTCGGTAACAACGGCGAGCTGTCCGACACCGGCGACTACTGGACGACGCCCGACGACATCGAGCACCTGTTCGCCGTCACGATACCGGAAGCGACGAAGGCGTGGCGTCGCCGGCGCATCATGCTCTACCTGCACGGCGGCCTGAACGACGAGCGCTCCGTGGCCGATCGCATCATCGCGTTCCGCGAGGTGATGCTCGCGAACGAGATCTATCCGATCCACATCATGTGGGAGTCCGGTGGTGTGGAGACGTTAGGCAACATGCTCCGGGACTATCACACGGATGTGGATGACCGCGCCGGCGTCGGCGAATGGCTCAAGAAGCTGCGCGACAACCTCGTCGAGGCGAAGGACCGATCGCTCGAGGTGACGCTGGCGCGACCGGGTGGTCTCATGTGGCGCGAGATGAAGGAGAACGCGCGGCTCGCCTCGGAGCATCCGGACGGAAAGGGCGCGATGCAACTGCTCACGACGCGCGCGCGAAAGGCGGTCTCGAGTCTCGCCGAGACGACTCGTGGGTCACTCGAGCTGCACGTCGTCGGACACAGTGCCGGGAGCATCTTCGCGGCGTACGCGTTGCCGCTGCTGCTCAAGGCTGGCATCAAGCTGCGCACCATCCAGTTCATGGCGCCCGCCATCACGGTCGAGCTGTTCCGGCAACTCGTCCTGCCGCTGGTCGAAGGTGGGAAGTGCCCACACCCGACGAACTACGTGCTGAGCGATGCTGGTGAGCGGGATGACACGATCGGCCCGTACGGCAAATCGCTGCTGTTCCTGGTCAGCAACGCGTTCGAGGGAACGCGCGGCGTGCCGCTGCTCGGCATGGAGCGATTCGTCAGCGGCCGCGGCGAGATGGAAGACCGATTCCTCGGCCCCAATCGCTGGGCGAACGAATTCTTCACGAAGACCGTGGATGGAAACGCGAGCCTCGTCGTTGCGGGCAATGAAACGCTGGATCGGTTGCCGGGCGCGCTGCAGGGCGCGAGCCTGAGTCGAAGCGAGAGTCACGGCGGCTTCGACAACGACGTCGACACAATGAACTCGGTGCTCACCCGAATTCTTGGCGCGAGGCCGAGGAGGTTCTTCGAGGTCCGCGACCTGAGGTACTGAGCACCTTCGTCTTCTGTCATTCCGAGCGTCAGCGAGGGACCTTTGTGAAGTGATTGTGGCCGGACCGGCTACGATGCCATCACGCCGACGAGAAAAACGCAAACAACAGCAACAACAACAGAGACAGGATTGCCAGGATTTGCAGGATTAAAGAGACGTCGTCAGGGACGGTCGCGATCCGCCCGCCCGGAATCCTGCCAATCCTGCCAATCCTGTCTGCTGTTGTTGGTTTGTCATCCCGAGCGTCAGCGAGGGACCTTCTCCGACCGTCATCGTAGCTGGCAGTGCCTCGAGGGTGGCCCGCACTACGTCCGCCGTCCTGAGTTGCGGAACGCCAGCCAGCTACGATGCCGTTACAGAACGGTCCCTTACTTCATCTGGCGCAGTGACGCGATGCGCGTCGCGCGACTCTTCGGGCTGTCGAGGCTGAACGATCGCGCGTCGCCGAGCTGATCGCGGACGAACGTCTGTGTCTCCTCGACCGCAGCCTCGAGCGCCTTGTCCTTCTTGCGGCCGAACGTCGCCCACACGATCGAGCCCGCGTCCACATCGAACTCCCACAGTCCGATGATCTGGCCGCGGTCCAGGATCGCGTGACTCGGAAGATCCATGAGCCCGCCCGCTGGCTTCGCCGACGTGTCGACGACGAACATCCGCTCACGGTCCTTCGGATCGAGGAGCGACTGCATCTCGCGCCGGTTCGCGGTGATCGGATCGAGACTGCTCACGAGCGCGTACTCGGGCTTCGTCGGTGCCTTGAACGCGGCGAATGCCTTCGCGTCGTCAGGCAGCAGCAGGCGATCGCTGCCGGTTTCGGCCGGCACGAGTCCGAGCGGCTCGACGGCCTGCTTCGTCGCCTTCACGCCGAGACCCGAGAACCACTGGAACTCGCCTAACGTCGCCGGACCGACCCAGCGGAAGAAGCGGCGCGCGAGCTCCGTGAACGCGGCGTCGAGCGACAGGGGATATTTCGTGAGCGGATTCGGCGACCAGTTCGTGTACTTGTAGCGCTGCTGGTCCAGCCGTCCGTTCGTCGGGACGCGACGCAACTTCCCCGCGGTCTGCAATCGTCCGAGCGCCAGCGGCAGGGTCGTCGTCAGACCCTTTTTCCTGCCTTCGTCGCCGAGACTGCGCGACGCCTTCCCGGTCGCTTCGCGAATACCGTCAGGGTCGAGCGGCCCCTTCGCGAGCGCCATCACGATGCCGTCGCAGAGCTTGTCGATCTCGTTTTCCGTGACGCCGAGCTTGAGCGCCTGCTTCATGTCGCCGCCGCTGAACTCGCGCCCGACGGTGAGCCCGAGCGCGAAGTCACTGGCGGGCAGCACGTACGTGCACCCACGTGCGGTCGGGAGCTCGTGGATCTCGAGCTTCGCCGCCGCGCGATCCGCGTCCTCGCGACTCGTGCGACCGCGGGAGAACAGCGTGAGGTACGGCCCCACTCCGCCGACGGAGCGCGCCCACCCGCACCGCTCGAGAATCGCCGCAGGCGATTGTCCGAGGAGCGATCCATCGAGCCCTTGGCGGTGCGACCACCAGGCGCGGAGCTTGGATTCCATGTGAGTCGATGTGAGTCGCGGGGGCAGTGGTGTTGGATCTACGGGAGACGATAACCGCTGATTCGGTGCTTGGATACTTCCCTGTTCTGCATCGTCGCGCCGGGGTCGGTGGGAACTACGATTTTGCGGATCGACACTGCGAAACTACCGGATACGGCTTTGCATTCCCGGCATCTTGCGCGGGCCCGGTGGGAACGGCGATTTCGCGGATGAAACGGAAGAATCAGGATACGTTCCCGATAAGTCCCGGCTCCGTAGCGCAACGAGCCGGGAACTTTGGGAACGGCCGCTCGGGACGTTTCATCTCCCGAGCGGCCGTTCCTCTTTCATTCAGGCCGCGGCGAGAGCCAGCGTCGAATGCAAAGCCGTATCCGGCCGTTTTCCGTGTCGGATCCGCAAAATCGTAGTTCCCACCGACCCCGGCGCGATGATCTGTGAATCGCGGGTCCGCGAAAATCGAGGTACGGAAAACACCCGACATCCCTACAGGGAATCCATTCTAGGCGGCGACAACGCAACATCGTATCGAGCAACCATGCCGACCACGCCTATCGCCCCCAAAAAATCGCGCCCGTTCCTTCGTCTCCTCCCGGACTGGGAGAGCCGCATCAATGGGCTACGCGTCCTCACCGGAAACACGCCGCTCCTCGCCATCGAATGCGAGGTCCACGGGCGCCCGCGCACCGTGTACGCCAAGGCCGAGAACCTGAACTTCACCGGCTCGATCAAGGACCGGATGGCACTCCACATCATCCGGCGCGCCTACGAGACCGGGAAGCTTCAACCCGGAGGCCTGATCATCGAGGCCACCAGCGGGAACACCGGCATCTCCTTCGCCGCCTTCGGCCGCGCCCTCGGACATCCAGTGACCATCTTCATGCCCGACTGGATGAGCGAGGAGCGAAAGGCGCTCATCCGGAGCTTCGGCGCGACCGTGCGCCTCGTGTCCGCTGCGGAAGGCGGTTTCCTGGGGAGCATCAGACTGGCCGAGGAACTGGCGAACGAGACTCCAGACGCGTTCCTGCCGCGACAGTTCGCGAACGAGCAGAACGTCGAAGCGCACGAGACGAGCACCGGACCCGAGCTCTGGTCCCAGATGCGCTGGCAGGGACTCACGCCCGACGCGTTCGTCGCCGGAGTCGGTACCGGCGGGACCATCATGGGAGTCGGCCGCTTTCTGCGGCAGGTGAACCCGGCGGTCGGGATCTACCCCGTCGAACCCGCGAACTCGCCGACCCTCAGCACCGGCCACAAAGTCGGCAAGCATCGCATCCAGGGAATTTCCGACGAATTCATCCCGCCTATCGTCGATCTCACGGCGCTCAATCACATCATCGCGGTCGACGACGGCGACGCCATTCTCATGGCCCAGAAGCTCGCCGCCGAGGTCGGGCTCGGGGTCGGAATCTCCTCGGGCGCGAACTTCCTCGCCGCGCTCGACGTGCAGCGGCGGATCGGAACAGACTCGGTCGTGGTCACCGTGTTTCCCGACAGCAACAAGAAGTATCTGTCCACCGGCCTGCTGTCCTACGAGCCGGCGAAGCCCGGGCACATGTCGCCGCACGTGCGCGTCCTCGGGTTCCGCGCGCTGAGCCGCGTCTGCGGATCATGCACCGATCCGACCCCTCTCGCACTCGGCCAGGGATAGACGCAAGCGACGCAGTGACAGAGGGTTGACGCCCGCCTTGACGTTGCTTCACAAGGCCACGTCTACCTTGACCGCCGTTAGGATCGACCTCCCCAGCAGGTCGGTCGCTCCCGATCACTCAATCGGCGGTCACCATGTTGAATTCTGCTTTGGCGCATCCGGCGCGCCTCGCATTCGTTTTCTGGTTTTTCTGTTTCGCGCTCACCATTCCTGCTTCGGCCGGCATCGCGCAGCAGGCCGCCGTAAAGAACGTCACCCTCCCGCTCACACTCGCCGACGCCTGGGCCAGAGCCGAAGCGAAGAGCGATCAACTCACCATCGCCGGCGCGCGCGAGGAGCAGGCTCGGGGTAGTGCACTCGAGTCGGGCAGCCTCCGCCGCCCGCGACTGTCCGCGTTCTCATCGTACGACCGTACGCTCCAGAGTGAGTTCGAAGGAGTCACGGGTTTCGCCCCGGATTCCACGACATCCTCGAGCGAAGACTCTGCCGAGATTCCGTTCGGCAGCGCTCACACCTATCGCGCCGGGCTGACCGCGTCCTACACGGTCTTCTCCGGCGGACGCTTCCTCGCCCAGACCCGCGCCGCCGCGAGCAGCCGTCGCGCAGCGGAGCTCGGGTTCGTCTCGACCCGCGCCCAGGTACGCCTCGACGTCACCGAGGCCTACTACGACGCGATGCTCGCCGATCGCCTCCATCGGATCGCCGAGTGGACGCTCGAACAGGCCGACAGCACGTACCACCGGATGACGCTCATGACCGGCGTGGGTCGCGCGCCGGAGTTCGACCTCGTCCGCGCCAAGGCATCACGCGATCGGCAGCGCCCGGTGGTCATACAGCGCGAGGCCGATCGAGACATCGCGATGCTTCGCCTGCGCCAACTGCTGCATGTTCCGGCTACCGCGGAGCTCACGCTCCCGACGGACATTGTCGCGGCACCGGCAGACCGGCCAGGCGCGCCTTCTATAGAAAGTGCGTCGAGAGAAAGTGCGTCGAGCCGCACCGCCGTCCGCGAAGCCGCGGAGTCTGTCGCCCGGGGCGAGCAGCTCGTGCTCGCGTCCGAGGCCGGTCGGTTACCGGCCGTCAGCCTCACCTCCACCTACGAGCGCGTCGCCTACCCGCTTCGGGGGAACCCGACGTGGAAGGAGTCACGCGCGAACTGGACGCTCGGTGCTCGCGTCGATCTACCAATCCTGACGGGCGGGCACCAGAGTGGCAGCGATGCCGTAGCACACGCCGAGCTCGATGCCGCCCGCGCTCGGCTCCGCCAGACGGAGCAGCTCGCGGAGCTCGACACGCGCTCGTCGATGGCGCGCCTCGGGGCGGCAGAGGCGGCGTTCGAGGCGAGCGAGGCGAGCGTCGAGGAAGCCTCTCGCGCCTACTCGATCGCGATGCTGCGCTTTCACGAGGGCGTTTCCATCCAGCTCGAACTGACCGACGCACGCCTGCTGCTCGAGCAGGCGCGTGCGGACCAGGCACGTGCGGCGCGCGATCTCTCGGTCGCACGCGTCCGCGCTGCTCTGCTCACCGACCTGCCGTTAGGCAGCGGCCGGTGAGGATGTCATCCCGAGGAGCGTCAGCGACGAGGGACCTTCTGTGCAGTACTCGTGGCCAGACTGGCTACGATGACGTCACAGCAAGGTCCCTCGCTGCCGCTCGGGATGACACATGGCTGGCGCTCGGGTGCCAGTCATTTCCACCAGTACGAACTCTTACCTAACGAGTCACACCATGAGACCTACATATAAAACACCGATCGCCGCAGGCAGCCTGATCGCCGCGCTGACCTTCGCGGTGCAAGGGTGCGGCCGCAACGCCGCCGCAGCGAGTCCGCCTGCGGCACCCGTCGTGACCCTCGTCGCCGAGGACGTCGCGACGGTCGAGAGCCGAGAGCTGGCCACAGGCCCGATCATCGCCGGCACGCTGACGGCGCGCACGCACGCGACCATTCGCGCCGAAGTCGGCGGAACGGTCGTCGCGATGTTCGCCGATCGCGGCATGACCGTCGCCGCAGGCGCACGCCTGCTCCGCATCGAGGACCGCGCCATTCGCGATGCCCAGACGTCCGCGGCATTCGACGCCGCGACCGAGGAAGGAGCGCTCTTCCTCGCGGCACGCCGCCTAACGCGCTCCGAGGCGCTGCTGGCCGGTGGCGCGATCTCGAGCGAAGAGGTCGAGGACGTACGCCACGCGCTCGCTACCGCGCAGTCGAAGCTGGTGGCCGCCCATGCCCGGCTCAGTGTCGCAACGAACACGCTCGAGCGCACCGTCGTCCGCGCGCCATTCGCCGGCGTCGTGAGCGCTCGGCCCGTGAACACGGGCGACGTCGTCGAGTCGGGTGCGGTGCTGTTCGAGGTGCTCGATCCGACGACCATGTATGTCGAGAGCGCGGTACCGTCGGCTGACCTCGCGATGATACACGTTGGTGCGCCGGTCGCTTTCACGGTGAGCGGATACCCTGACCGGACCTTCAAGGGCAGGATCGAGCGCGTGAACCCGGCGGCCGATCCGAACACACGTCAGGTGCCGGTGTTCGTCGCGATTCAGAACACTGACCGGACGCTCGTCGCGGGCCTGTTCGCCGAGGGGCACGTGGCGCCGAGCACCGGCCCCGCGCTCATCGTACCAGGTGCGGCCGTGGAGCGCACTGGCGGCGCGGCGGCGGTCGTTCGCCTCACCGGCGGACGCATCGAGCGTCGTCAGGTCGAGACGGGACGCCAGGACGGCGACGGCACGCTCGTCGAGATCCGCTCCGGCCTCACGTTAGGCGACACCGTACTGCTTGGCGTATCGCGGTCACTTCCTACGGGAACGGCGGCGCGTGTTGCCGGCGGCAAGACTGTCACGACTCCCACCGTTCGCTGAGGATCACTCCGTGTTCATCTCCGATTTCGCCATCAAGCGACCAGTCGTCACGGTCGCGACGATGCTAGCCATAGCCGGGTTCGGCGCGTTCGCGCTGGCCGGCCTCAAGACCGACGAACTGCCTGATGTGAAGTTCCCCGTGGTCGGCGTCACGCTCGTGTACCCGGGCGCGTCGCCCGAGGGCGTCGAGCGCGAGGTGCTCGACCCCATCGAAGACCGCATCGCCGGCATCTCCGGTGTCGACAAGCTGGAGTCGACGGTGCGCGACGGCGTCGCGCAGATCGCCGTGTACTTCGACTTCGACAAGGACGTACAGACCGGGTCGCAGGAAGTGCGCGATGCGATCGCCGAGATTCGCGGCGATCTGCCACTCGAGATGGAGGAGCCGACCATCATGCACTTCGACCCGGCGGACGCGCCGGTGATGTCGCTGACGCTCACGTCCACGAGCCTGGATGCGGCGCGACTCACGCGTGTTGCCGACCCGGGACTCACTCGCGCGCTGCTTGGCGTGCGCGGTGTGGCCCACGTGACGCTGGCCGGTGGACGCGAGCGCGAGCTCACCGTCGCGCTCGAGCCGGCGGCCATGCGCGCCCTGAGCGTCAGCGTGGCTGATATCGTGTCGGCGCTCCAGTCACAGAACCTCGCGACGCCCGTTGGCCACGTCATCGGCAGGCGGGACGAACGCAGCATCCGGTTCCGCGGCCGTCTTGCCGATCAACAGGCATTCGAGGCGGTGGTCGTCAGCCGCCGCGGCACTCAACTCGTTAGGCTCGGCGAAGTCGCCAAAATAATTGACGGCGCCGAGGAGGCTCGTTCGCTGGCGATGTTCAACGCCGAGCCGGCGCTTGGGCTCGACATCATCAAGGCCCACGGCTACAGCACGACGGCGGTGAACGAAGCGATTCACGCCGAGCTCGCGAGATTGCGCCCCACGCTGCCGGCTGGAACGCGCCTCGAGGTCGTGCAGGATGCGGGCGAGCGCGTGGCGGCGTCGGTGCACAGCGTCCAGCGCGCGTTGCTCGAGGGCGCTGTACTCACCGTGCTCGTCGTGTTCCTCTTCCTCAACTCGTGGCGCTCGACCGTCATCACCGGTCTCGCGCTCCCGATCTCGGTCCTCGCCGCCTTCGTAGCCGTGTACGCGTTCGGCTTCACCCTCAACATGATGACGCTGCTCGGCCTCTCGCTGGCGATCGGCATCCTGATCGACGACGCCATCGTCGTGCGCGAGAACATCGTCAGGCACATCGAGCTCGGCAGCGATCACGAGACGGCGGCCCGAATCGGCACCGCCGAGATCGGCCTCGCGGTCGCCGCGACCACGCTGTCGATCGTCGCCGTGTTCGCTCCGATCGCGTTCATGGGCGGCATCGCGGGCCAGTGGTTCAAGCCGTTCGCGCTGACCATGGCGTCGTCGGTGCTGGTATCGCTGTTCATCTCGTTCTCGCTCGACCCGATGCTCTCGGCGCACTGGCCCGACCCGCACACACCCGAGCACCGCAAGGCGTGGATCACGCGGAAGCTCGATCGCTTCAACCAGTGGTTCGATCGTCTGGCGGACCGCTACCATGACGTCCTGGCGTGGGCGCTGGATCACCGGCTCGCGATGGCCGGCATCGCCGTCGGCTCACTCGTCCTGGCGATCGGGCTGCAGGCGGCCATTGGCGGAACGGACTTCATTCCGAGCACCGACCGCAGCGAGATCTCGATCGACGTCGATGCGCCGGCTGGCTCGAATCTGGAGTACACGACGCAACGTGCCGAGCACGCGGTCCGCGTGGCGCGCGCGCACGCTGAAGTGGCGTACGCGTACACGACCGTCGGCGGTGGCGGCGGTGCAATCGACAAGGCGTTGATCTACGTGAAGCTGGTGCCGCGCGACAAGCGCAGTGCGAGCCAGGACGAGATTGGTCGTCGCATCCGTCTCGAGCTCGCGCAGACCTCCGGCGCCGAGTACTCGGTGTACTCGTCAGGCAACGGCAACTTCAAGCAGATTCAACTTCAGCTCCGTGGTCGCGACGCGCGTACGCTTACGGCCCTGGCTCAGCGCGTTGCGACCGAGGTGCGCGCCGTGCCGGGTGCCGTGGACGTCAGTCTCTCGACCAAGGGCGAGAAGCCCGAGCTCCAGGTGGATCTGGACCGTGGCCTCGCCGCCACGTTAGGCCTGTCGGCCGCGGACGTCGCGCAGGCGATCCGGCCGGCGTTCGCCGGCGTCGATGCCGGCGACTGGGTGGATCCCGACGGCGAGACGCGAAACGTGATGGTGCGGCTCACCGACGACGCGCGACGTGGCGCGACGAGCCTGGCGCAGCTGCCGCTCATCGTGGCCGATGAGTCTGGCGCCATTCAGCCGATCCCGCTCGGTCAGGTCGCGGCTATCACCGAGGGCGTGGGGCCAGCGCAGATCAATCACCTCGACCGCGATCGACTCATCAACATCCAGGCGAACGTCGACGGTCGTCCGCTTGGTGATGTGATGAAGGGGATCGACGAGCGGCTCGCGACAATCACCCTCCCGGCAGGATATCGCATCACGAAGGGCGGCGATGCCGCCGACCAGGTCGAGGTGTTCGGCCGGATCTTCTCGGCGCTCGGGATCGCGGTGCTGCTCATGTACCTCGTGCTCGTGATGCAGTTCGGGTCGTTCCTGGATCCGTTCGCGATTCTCCTGTCGCTGCCGTTGTCGCTGATCGGTGTAGTCGGCGGGCTGTTGGTGACGGGCGATTCGCTCAACCTGTTGAGCCTCATCGGCGTGATCCTGCTCATGGGCATCGTCGCCAAGAACGCGATCCTGCTGGTGGACTTCGCGAAGCATCGTCGGGCGCAGGGCTCGACGCTGCGCGTGGCGCTGATCGAGGCCGGCCGTGTGCGGCTGCGTCCGATTCTGATGACGACGTTCGCGCTCGTCGCCGGGATGATTCCGGTCGCGATCGGCGGTGGGGAAGGCGGCGACTTCTACGCGCCGTTAGGCAGAGCGGTCATCGGCGGCACGCTGACGTCGACGCTGCTCACGCTGCTCGTGGTGCCGACGTTCTACGAGGTGCTCGAGGAGACGAAGGAGCGCGCTCGGGGATGGATGGCCGGGTTGCGAACACGCGTGGGTTCATCACACATCGCGCCGATGGAGGCCGGTGACTGATTGTCATTCCGAGCGGAGGCTCGGCATCGAGCCGATCTGGCCACGGACATCTCGAAGTCATCACGCCGCTCGGAATGACTAACGCTTCAACGCCTCCAGCCTTTGCCTCGCGGTAGCCAGTCGCGGAGCAAAGGCTGGATCTGCTTTGCTCCACGCGCGAGCCACAACGTCATAGTGCGCTGCAGCGCTGTCGCGAGCGGCCGCGCCCGGCATGGCGTCCCACGCCTGCGCGAGCGACTCGTGAATCTCGGCGCGCGTGACATAGAAGTTCGACGCCTCGAGCGATCCCCGCAGCGCCGGTTGCAGCACCACGATCGCCTCACTCGGTCGCTGCTGACGCAGTAGTGCTCTGGCGAGCGTCAGATTCGTTCGCGTGTATCCAAGGTTCCACGAGTAGATCGCGCG
The DNA here is from genome assembly GCA_963829055.1 of uncultured Gemmatimonadaceae bacterium. Classification (GTDB taxonomy): domain Bacteria; phylum Gemmatimonadota; class Gemmatimonadetes; order Gemmatimonadales; family Gemmatimonadaceae; genus JAJKIV01. The sequence continues at coordinate 17,545 of CAWHHI010000002.1, forward strand.
TCTGAGCTCAGCGATCGCCGCATCGTCCTGACCGCGAGAGACGAACAGCAGTCCACGGACATGATGGTGGAGGCGGCGGTCCCGTTCGTAGCCGCTTCGCGCGCCCGATGTCGCCACACTGTCGGCACGCGCCGCCAATCCGACGGTGTCGCGGCCAGCCGCGAGCGCGTTTGCCGCCTGTGTCATCGCCCACGCGGTCGATCGTCCCAGCTGTGATGGCATCTCCGCATCGCTCGTCCAGCGCCCGATCGAGTCGAAGAGCGCTGCCGCTTCCGCAAACCGTCCCATCTCGAACAGCACCTGGGCCTCCATCACAGTCTGTGTTGGAGCCGCGTTGCGAGGTGTTCCCGGGGTGCGAGGAGAAATCGCCTCTACCGCCACCCGAAACTCCTTCGCGGTAGCCAACGCCTCGGCGAGCCGACCCTGCTGGCGGTAGCTGAGGGTGAGATACCAGAGCCCTTCGCGCTTCCTGTGGGGATTGCCGCTCTCGATCCACTCGCGAAGCCCACGGTCGGCATCGTCGTACGCACCGCGTGTAGATCTGGTGCTCCTCGAGCACGGGCGACTCGCTGGTCTCCGAACGTGACGGATCGAACGACGCTTCACGCTGTAACGCGGCAAGCGCCTCCGCCGCGCGGCCGCGTTGCTCCAGGACTTCGGCGAGGACGTGCCAGGGCACCGACGATTTCGGCTGGAGACGGATCCAGCGCCGCAGTTCCCGCTCCGCTGCGGGGAGCGAATCGGCGAGCTGATACGCCGAGACGATCTCGCGAAGCGCGTCGCACGCGTTGCACAGCGCACGTGCACCGGTCAGGGCGAGTGAGTCCATCGCCACCACTCGATTGAGCGGGGCGAGGGCACTGAGGAACTCACCGGCGCTGATGAGGCTCGCGCCGGTGAAGAAATAGCCTTCCACCTCGTCGGGATACCGAACGAGCAACGTGTCCGCAAGCGCGCGGAGCGCCGGCGACGACGTGATGACATGCGCTTGCCGCGCCAGAATCGTTAGGCGCTCGCGATCGGTGGTGCGTGTCGCCAGTCGGGCGGCACGCGCGAATCGCGCGAGGGACACGTCCCGGCTCTCCCACACCGAGAGCGCACTGTAGTACGCCGCCATGGCGAACGTGCTGTCGATCGCCAGTGCCGCCTCGAACAGTCGCTCCGCACCGCGCTTGTCGTTCTCGTAATAGGTGCGGAGCCCCTGCTCGTAGAGGCGATACGCCGCCTCCGACTTGGTAGTGACGTCCGCGACTGAGCCGACCGGAGTCGCCTGCCCGAAGTCGATCGCGAGACGCGCGGTGCCGCTGTCGGCGAGCTCGAAGAGCGTCGCGCCGGTCACCGAATGCGCCTGGCGCAAGCTGCCTGTCGCCAGCTCCACACGGCGCAGATCGAGTCGCATGCCGCCGTCGGCAAGCGTGTAGAGCGCTCCGTCGAGGAGCTCCGTCGCTCCGGCCCGCCGAGCAGCGGCGACAATGGCCGCCGCGGATGTGTCACGGTCTCCGTTTTGACTCGCCAGCTCGTACATCCGCGCGGTGCTCACGACCCGCATGCGTCCGACGCGCCCGAGATTCGTCGCCAGCATGTCGGTGAGCGGCTTGGCCAGCTCGGACGATTTGTCGTCTCTGTAGTCGTTGATGCGCCCCAGCGCCACGACCGGGATTGCGTCACCGGACTCGCCTCCGGCCGCCGACCGAGACGGCATGCGAACGAGTCCCGTCTGGACCGTGATCACTATGGCGAGCGCCGCGATGCCTATCGTGGCGATCGCGGTCCCGACCCGACCCTGCCACAGCTGGCTGCGCGATCGTAGCGCCGGCGCGGGCGCTTGCTGCTCCGCGCGCGCCAGGTGATACGGCAACAGGCTTCGCTCGGCCGTCGCGACCATGTCCCGCCTAACGAGCACATCCGCCGCGCGGGTATGGAACGCGCGCCGCTTCGTCGCCGGAACGAGCGCGAGCACCGCTCGCGCGACGAGCGGCGACGTGAACTCGAATCGGCCCGGCTGGGTGGGCGATTCGCGCAGCACCCGCCGGTCGACCAGTTCCACGAATGCAGCCTCGGCCTCATCCGGCGGAACTTCCGCCACTTCCTCGACGACGATCGGCTCGGTCGGACCATCGAGAACGGCCATCGCCCCCGCGATCGTTACGGCCGCCGGCGCCAGGCGATCCAGTCGCGCTTTCATACGATCGCGAACGGCGGCCGGCAGCGGCAGCGGACGTCCCGCGAGCGCCGGCGACACGCGCCAGTTTCCGTCCGCATCCAACGTCAACAGGTGATCATCGACGAGCGACGCGACGATGGCCGAAATGTCGTGCGGCAGCCCGCTGCCTTCGCGCACCAACCGGCCGGCAAGCGCATGGCGTTCCTGCGGCGGGAGCGACACCATCGAACCGACCATCGCTTCCACGTCCGCAGGACCGAGCGCGTGAAGCCACATCCGCCGCAAGCCACGCGTCTCGAGCAGCGTACCGAGTTGGACGACGGGCGCCCGTTGCGCCTCGTCCGCGGTCACGACGCACAACACTCGCCCCGTTAGGCGCGAGGCGAGCATCACCAACAGCCGGCGACTCGCTTCGTCGGCGCCATCGACACCATCGAGATAGAGAAGGACGGGCTGCTCCTCGCTGATGGCGGCGAGCGTCTGCGCGATCCCGTCGCAAAGGGCGGTCTCGTCACCTCGCGGCGGCGGTAGGTGGCGGAACTCCATCGCGAGCGACGGAACGAGTCGAGCGATCTCCGCGAGCGCTTCCGGCGATGCGCCCGCGCTCCCATTCGCGTCCCGAACTCCCTCGAGCACGGAAGCCGCGGCGGAGTACGGAGTGCCGTCCCCCCATCCGCGCCCGCGCAGCACGACCGCCTTCGCCCCGACGTGCGCCGCGAGCTCGTCGCCGAGGCGGGTCATTCCGCTCCCGGCTTCGGCTTCGATGAGGACGACGACCGGCGTGCCGTCACAGGCGGTGCGCCAGGCGCTGGTGAGCTCCTCGAATTCCAGCCCGCGTCCCACGAACTGCGGTGTGTGAACCGCCGCCGACCCCCGGCCGTGTCGCGCGATCTCCGCCTTGAGGTCATCGGCCAGCCCACCACCCAGCCGGAGGAACTCCGCAGACGGCTCGACGTCGAGTGTCGTCCGAATGCGCGTCGCGAACGCGGCGTGAACGGTCGCGGCCTCCGTCGCCCGGCCGCTCATTCGAAGCGCTTCGACCAGCCGGAGGTGCGCGGTCTCATCGAACTGGAGCGCACTCGCCCATCGCTCGGCCCACGTACAGGCCTCTACCCAGTCGCCGCGAATCTCCGCATCGCCGATCAGCCGCTGCATCGCGCCGCTGAGCTGCCGGTGAAGCGCGACCCGCTCGCCCTCGATCCAACGCCGGAACGCCTCGCCGCCAATGTCTTCGGATCCGTCGAAGAAGTCGCCCTTCCATCGTTCGACCGCGGATCGGAAGTCACCGCTGGCGACGTCCCGCTCGAAGCCGGCGATGTCGAGCTCCAGCCCAGTGCCGACGACGCGAACCGTTTCCGGATCGACCTCCAGATGTTCGCCGAGCGACTGCTTGAGCTCGAGCAGCGTCTGGCGCAGCGACTGCCGGGCGCGGTCCTCACCGCGTTCTCCCCAGAACAGCGTCGCCAGCTCGGTCCGGGATGCGGGACGGGGCGCGCGACGAGCGACGTAGCTCAGTAACGCCAGCGGTTTTCGGCGGAGGGGAGGCGGGACCCCTTCGTCGGCTTCGAGTCGAAGCTCACCGAGCGTCCGTACGTGAAGCACTGCGCCGTCTCCTGTTCCCGAACTTCCTTGGCCGGCTGATCGATCGCGCGGGCAGGCACCTCCTCGGGGGAAGCGGCGTCTGGCGTCGAAGATGGGGGCCGCCGGGGCAGGCGGCAAGCGTCAACAGCGGGTTCGGCCGCCGAGCTGGACTCCAGTCAATCGATTGAGCGACAGCGACTTGACGCGCGCCTTGACGGTTCTGCGCAGGGGCTTCGGTAGAATCGCTCTCGTACAACGGCACGCCAACCGGCCATGCGACGAACGCGGCGCTGGTCAACCAATCGAATACTCCGAGGCCCAGCCATGCAACGCTCAATCATTTTCCCAGCCGTCCTGCTACTCACTCCGGCCATTGCCACGGCCCAGCAAGGCAACCAGCCCAAGAATTGGTCGAGCAGCATCGGCATCGGGACGGTTGCGATGCCAACCTATACCGGCAGCAATCGGTACCGCGTCCGGCCCGTGCCGCTACTCCAGCTCGAGTTCAAGGAGCGCGTATATGTCGGATCGTCCACCGGTGGTGTGGGTGGAGGTATGGGTGTTTACCTGATCCGTGGCTCGTCGCTCACCTGGTCGACAGAGTTGAGCACCGCCGGCAAGCGCCGCGAAAGCTTTGGCGACGGACTCGCCGGTATGGGAACGCGAAACGCCGGTACGTTCGTCGGCAACAACATCTCGTACCGGGCAGGCATGTTCACGGCTGCGGCGAACGTCGCGATCGGACTCGGGAAGGACGAAGGTTCGACCGGGTCAGTGGTCCTCGACTCGAAACACGTCTTTGGGCGCCGCTGGATCGCCAGCGTGTCGTCCGGTGCGACGTTCGCCGACAAGGACAACATGGCGTTCGACTTCGGGATCAGCTCGAGGCAGGCCGGTCGTCGTCAGGCGCTCATTGCCGCCGGTGACTCGCGGTTGTCGGCGGGTGACGGCAGCATCTACTCGCCGAAGGGCGGTCTGAAGCAGGCGCAGGTTGGTACTTCGCTCGGTTTCCTGATCACCAACCGTGCGACGGCGATGGCGTTCGGGTCGGGAACCCGTCTGGGCAGAGAAGCGGCGGCCAGTCCGCTCACCCGCAAGCGCAACGGAGTGACGGCGGGTCTCGGAATCGTCTACGGGATCTAGCGGTCATTCCGAGCGGGGTCATTCCGAGCGAGCGACAGCGAGTCGAGGAATCGTGACTGTTCCGGTAGAGGGCCCCTCTACCGGGACATCGCAGATTCCTCGACTCCGCCGCTTCGCGGCTCCGCTCGGAATGACAACCTCCGCTCGGAATGACAACGACTAATCCGTCTTCAGCGCGATGAGTGGATCGACCCGCGTCGCCGCACGGGCGGGAAGCCAGCACGCCAGCGCCGCCACTATGATCAGCAACCCCGACACGGATCCGACCGTGAGCGGGTCCGTCGGGCTCACCCCGTACAACACGGCACCTAACGCGCGCGTCGCCACCACGGAAATTCCGAGCCCAGCCAGCACGCCAGCGCCACTCAGCGCCAACCCTCGGCGCAGGATCATGCGCCTCACGTCGCTGGCCCGGGCGCCCAGCGCGAGACGGATGCCGATCTCCTGTGTGCGCTGCCGTACCAATGCGGCAATCACACCATAGACGCCCACGGCGGCGAGCACGAGCGCGATCACGGCGAACGTAGCGAGCACCATTGCGTTGAACCGCGGTCGCGCCAGCGATGTCGTTAGGCGCTGGCGTACGCTCGCGACCCTGGTGACCAACGCCGCCGGCTCGATCTCGGTCACGGCTCGCCTCACGTCGCCAAGTGTCATGGAGTGTCCCGGTCGGCCGCGCACGACGACGAGCGTGAGCGGCGGCAGGTTGGCGTTCTGCGCCCACGGCGTGTAGACGACCGGTCGCGGGGACGTGAGCTCGCGATACCGCACGTCGCCCGCGATGCCCACGACCGTGAACCACGGGCCGGGCGCATCAGCGTGCCCGAACTTGAGTCGTTTGCCGACGGCATCCGCCCCCGGCCACGCACGCCGCGCCAGCGCCGCACTCACGACGACCACGGGCGAGCTCCCCGCTCTGTCGTCGGACGTGATGCCCCGCCCTCGCTGAATGGGAATTCCCATCGTCGAGAAGTAGCTCGGCAACACGGCCTGAAGGTCGAGCGGCGGGTTCGCCGCTGCGTCGCGCGCCGTTTGCGTTTCTGCCGTATAAAAGGCGTCCCATCCATTGTTGCCCGAGAACGGCGGCAGCAGAACGACGGTCGCCGACGAGTTTCCGGGCGAGCGCCGCGAGCCGTTCGGTCACGCGATCGTAGAACGCCAGCAGGCGCGGTCGACTCGTCGCGATCGTCTGCGGCAGCTCGACTTCTATGGTACTGAGCTCCGTCGTCGCGAATCCCATGTCGAGGCTCTGGAGCTTCTCCAGCGTTCTCACCAGAAGCCCCGCTCCGACCAGGACCACCATCGCGAGCGCAACCTGGGCGGCGGCGAGCGCGCTTCCGCGCCGCCCAGCGACTCGGTCGGCAGAGCCGCCACGGCCGCCCGAGCGAAGGACGCGACTCAAGTCATCGACACGAGACAGCCCGATGGCAGGCCACAGGCTGAACACGAGCGCGCTCAGCACGACCAACGCCGCCGCCCCACCAAGCACCATCGGATCCACGCGAATCGCATCGATCCTGGGTAGTTCCACCGGCGCGAGTGCGACGAGCAGATGCACGAGCCAGGTGGCGATCAGCACTCCGGCAACGCCCCCCAGCGCCGCGAGGACCAGCCCTTCGGTGAAGAGTTGGCGCACGAGGCGCCATTCGCCGGCACCGATCGCGACGCGAACGGCGAACTCGCGGCGTCGCGCAACGCCGCGGACGACGACGAGGTTCGCGACGTTGACGTTCGCAATGAGCAGGAGAAGCGCGACCGCACCTCCGAGCGCGAGCAACGTCGGCCTGACGTCGCCGGTGATGAGCGACTCGATCGGGCGTACCGTTCCACGAACGTCGCGCGGCTCACCAGGCTCGTATGCCTTGTGCGCCAGAAAATCCGCGAGCTCCGCGCGCGCCTGCTCGACTGTGGCGTCGCGCCGGAGTCGGCCGACGAGGTTGAACGGCCACTGACCGCCACCGCTGGCCGCGTCAGGCATCACGGTGAGCACGGGTACCCACATCTCGGTGGTGCCTGGGAAAGCGAATCCGGAGGGCACGACTCCCACGATCCGGAAGGGATCGCCGGTCTGCGCGGACCGGATGGTGTGTCCAACGACCGCGGCGTCCCCTCCGAATTCGCGACGCCACAGCGCGTAGCTGATCACACCGACGCGCGGTCCCCCGGGGACATCGTCGCTCGCCTCCAGCATCCGGCCGATCAGCGGGCGTGCACCCAAAACGCGGAATAAGTCGCCGGACGCGACACCGGTCGTGATCGAGAGGACGCGGTCGCCGTCGCGCATGGTCACGGGCCAGGAGCCGTCGTATTGCGCGCCGGCAACGGCCTCGAGTGCACGCGTCTGCGCCGCGAACGCACGCAGATCTTTCACCGAAAACGGCACCAGCGCCTCGTTCCCTACCAGCTGCTCCTTCCGCAGCACGACGACGCGCGACTGATCTCGAATGGGAAGCGGCTGGAGGAGCACGCCGTTGATCACACCGAACACCGCCGTCGCCGCACCGATGCCAACGGCGAGAGTCACGACGACAGAGAGGGTGAACAGCCCGTTCCGGCGCAGCGATCGAACCGCGAAGGCGAGGTCGTGACCTGGGGTTGCCATCTGGCTGATTACCAAAGTCGGAGTAGTCTCGCTATTAAAGCAGATAATGTTGCAAATCGGGCTGCTTAAATGAAGAAAACATGCAACACAACGGTATTATCGCGAGGTTCACTCCAAAGTCCGTGTAGAGTAGCAACTCTTAAGAACCGAGTAATTTCATAATGAAGCGGCTAAGTGTTAAATTGTTGCATTCGTGGGCTGGTGCTGGACTCTAAATCCGAAATAATGTCATCGCGCTTTCCTCAGGTTTTCCTTTCCACTGCCAAGACAGCCGTTGCAGTCTCGAGGGCTGCCAAGAAGGGCGAGGTACGGAAGATCGGGCCACGGCTATATACCTCGCAGCTGTCGGGTGACGCGATAGAGGTGATTCGCGCGAACCGTTGGCAGGTGGTCGCGCTCTACGCGCCCGGGGGCGTAGTCGGGTATCGGACGGCGATCGAAGGAAAGCCAACCGCCGACGGAACTGTATTTCTTTCAGGCCCGACGTTGCGGCGCATCGATCTTCCAGGACTTCGCGTTAGGGTGGTTCCGGGGCCTGATGCGCTCGAGGGAGACCGCGAGTTCATTGGCGGACTTCGCTTCGCCTCGAGAGCGCGCGCACTTCTCGAATCGTTGCGGCCTTCCCGAGCACGAGCAACCGAAGCCCGGGGGTTATCGCGAGATACGGTCGAACAGATCCTCGATAGAGAGTTGGAACTTGGCAACGAGGCCACGCTGAATGCCCTACGTGACCAGGCGAGTAGTCTCGCGTCGCGACTCGGTGCCGAGCGAGAGTTCGAGGTACTCGACGGAATCATCGGGGCCCTGCTCGGAAGCCGAAACATCCCGGTTACAGCGGCTGGCGCCCGGGGCCGCCTCGCGGAGCCGCCGTACGACGCAAAGCGACTGACGCTGTTCGAGGAACTCCATGCTGCGCTCGTGGCGACCCCGTTACCTAACCGCGCGGACCCGGCCGCGGCGGGATCAGCCTTCCGCCACCTGGCTTTCCTCGACGCCTACTTCTCGAACTATATAGAAGGCACAGAATTCGAGCTCGACGAGGCTCGCGCACTGGTGTTCGAGGGTCGAGTCCTGCCAGACCGTCCGGCGGACTCGCATGATGTCCTAGGTACGTTCGCGTTGGTCGGGAATCGAGATTTCCTCGGCGTCGGCATCAGCGATCTCCCCGATGGTGCCGCGTTCATCGCGCGCCTCAAACAGACTCACGCCGAGATCATGCGTGGGCGCCCAGAACACGGTCCGGGGAGGTTCAAGGAGACCGTCAATCGCGCGGGAAACTCGGTGTTCGTACATCCCGACGCCGTCACAGGGACGCTACTCCACGGGTTTACGATCGCGAGGTCGCTCGAGCGACCCTTTGCCCGAGCCGCAGCGCTGATGTTTGTCATCTCGGAGGTTCACCCGTTCGCCGATGGCAACGGACGGGTCGCACGAGTACTCATGAACGCCGAGCTGTTCGCGGCTCGCCAATGTCGCATCCTGATACCGACCGTCTTTCGGGACGACTACCTGACGGCGCTCCGGACCATGACGCGACAAGGCCACGCCGATCCTCTCGTGCAGGCGCTCGAACTGGCCCAGCGCGTGACAGCGGCAATCGACTACGCGGACCTCGATCACGCGATTGCGGCACTCGCGAACGTGAACGCCTTCGAGGAGCCGTCGACGGGCACCAGGTTGCGCGCTCCGAATCCCCGTTAAATCGCGCCTATATTCCGGATCCACACTTTCAAATCGCCTGATCGTGAGTCACGACACCGCTCCATCCGCCGCGCACAAGGACTTCATCCGAGACATGGTCGCCGACGACGTGGCGACCAACCGCTTCGGCCGACCCGTCGCCACGCGCTTTCCGCCCGAGCCGAACGGCTTTCCGCACATCGGGCACGTGAAGTCCGTGTGCCTGAACTTCGGGATCGCGAAGGAGTTCGGCGGTCGCTGCAACCTGCGCTTCGACGACACGAATCCGTTCACCGAAGACGTGAAGTACGTCGAGGCCATCAAGCGTGACGTCGAATGGCTCGGCTTCACGTGGGACGCCGAGCTGTACGCGAGCGACTACTTCGAGCAGCTGTACGAGATCGCCGAAGATCTCGTGAAGCGAGGCAAGGCGTACGTCGATTCGCAGACCGAAGAGGAGATTCGCCTCAACCGCGGCACCGTCACGACGCCGGGCGTGCCGGGCCCGTATCGCGACCGCTCGCCCGACGAGAACCTCGACCTCCTGCGTCGTATGAAGGCGGGCGAGTTCCCCGACGGCGCGCACGTGCTGCGCGCGAAGATCGACCTCGCGCACCCGAACATGATCATGCGCGACCCGTTGCTGCTGCGGATCCGCCATGCGCCGCACTACCGGCGCGGCAATGCGTGGTGTCTCTACCCGCTGTACGATTTCGCGCACGGCCTGTCCGACGCGATCGAAGGCATCACGCACTCGCTCTGCACGCTCGAGTTCAAGGACAACAAGCGACATCTACGACTGGCTCGTGCACGAGGCGGGCTTCGAGCGTCCGCCCGAGCAGATGGAGTTCGCGCGCCTCGAAGCTGGACTACACGGTGCTCAGCAAGCGGAAGCTGCTCAAGCTCGTGAACGAGGGACGCGTGAGCGGGTGGGACGACCCGCGCATGCCGACGATCTCGGGCATGCGTCGTCGCGGCGTGACACCCGAGGGGCTGCGCAACTTCGCCGAAGCGATCGGCGTCGCGCGCAAGCCGGCGCGGACGGAGCTCGCGACGTTCGAGCACCACATCCGCGACGACCTCAACATGCGCGTGCCGCGCGTCATGGCGGTGGTCAACCCGCTCAAGGTCGTGCTCACGAACTACCCGGAAGATCAGGTCGACGAGCTCGAGGCGTCGTACTACCCGCACGACGTTCCGCTCACCGGCTCGCGCATGGTCCCGTTTTCGCGGGAGCTGTGGATCGAGCGGGACGACTTCATGGAGGACCCGCCCAAGAAGTTCTTCAGGCTCGCTCCGGGCCGGGAAGTGCGACTAAGGTACGGCTACTTCATCACCTGCACAGACGTCATCAAGGATGCGTCAGGCAACGTGGTGGAGCTCCACTGCACGTACGACCCGGCGACGCGTGGCGGTGACGCCCCCGACGGCCGCAAGGTCCAGGGAACGATCCACTGGGTTTCGGCCCGGCACGCGCTCGACGCCGAGGTACGGCTCTACGACCGGCTGTTCACGGTCCCCGACCCGGAGGCGGTAGACGACGGTCAGGAATTCACTGCGCACGCTCAACCCGGACTCGCTGGTTGTCGTTCCCGGTGCTAAGATCGAGCCGAGCGTGGCGAAGGATCCCATCGGCACGCGGTATCAGTTCGAGCGCACCGGCTACTTCATTAGCGATACGATAGATTCGACGCCGGACCGGCTCGTGTTCAATCGAACGGTGACGCTCCGGGACAGTTGGGCAAAGGTGAAGGGAAAGTAGTAGGCCCGTCACGAGCATGAACGCGAAGGCAAACGTGCGCGAGCGGGTCGGGCTTGTTCCGTGGTGCTCGCATGTCGCTCTGTCTTCGCGGGAGTCACCGTCCCATTGCACTCGTCGCCGGCGTTGCCGCGTTAGGCTTCGGCCTGGCGGCGTCGGCGCTCACGGCGCCGCTCTCGGCCCAGGTCGTTCGCGGCACTGTCACCGAACGGGCCACTAACACGCCCGTCTCCGGCGTCCTCCTCGCGGTGCTCGATGGTCGGGACACCGTCGTCGTGCAGGCGTTGAGCAGCGAGGGGGGCGGTTTCGAGATTCGCCTTCCAGGGCCCGGGACGTATTCGCTCGACGTCAAACGCATTGGCGTCAAGCGCGTCCGACTCGCGCCCTTCACGGTCACCGAGGGCGAGTCGCGGCTGCTCGACATTTCCGTCGAACCGGTGCCCGCAGTCCTGAGCTCCATCAACATCACGGGCCGCACGTCGTGCGTTCGCAACCCGCAGACGAACGCGCGCACCGCCGCGTTATGGGAAGACGCCCGCGCCGCGCTCACCGCCGCGGTGATCACGCGCGGTCTCGTCGGCGCCGCCGACACGGTCGTCCGCTTCGAGCGGAAGCTCGACGTGCGCGACTGGCACGTGCTCTACGAGACGCGCCGGAAGGTGTCCGCGTCCTGCGACCATCCGTTCCGCAGCCTCCCGGCGGAAGTGCTTTCCGTGGGCGGCTACATCACGGTGAACCAGGACGGCTCGACGGACTACTACGCTCCCGACGCGGAAGTCCTGCTCTCCGATACCTTCCTCGCGGATCACTGTTTCAAGATCGTGCCCGCGGGGGAGTACGACCACGTCGGGCAGATCGGGCTCGCGTTCCAGCCGATCCCCGAGCGGAAGAAGCCCGACATCAAGGGCGTGCTCTGGATGGACGAGAAGTCGGCGGAGCTGCGCACCCTCGAGTTCAACTACACCTGGCTGCCTAACGACGTCCGCCCCGCGGATTTCGGTGGCACGGTGTCGTTCTTCCGGATGCCCGGCGGCCGGTGGATCGTCCGGAGCTGGAAGATCCGGATGCCGGAGTTCGGCAACCAGCGCACCGTGCAGACCGCGGATGGATCCTACGTTTCCGTCGGCCGCAGCAGCTCGCCGGTGGTGGCCCGCATCTCCGAAGAAGGCGGCGCCGTCCCACTCTCCACGCTGATGGGCCAGGTCGGTCAGGTGCGCGGAACCGTCGTGATGGACACGATCACGAACAAACCAATCGCCGGAATCACCGTCGCGCTCGAAGGCACGGGCGACTCGACGACGACAGGAGTGGACGGCGGTTTCGAGTTGCCGTTCGTGCAGCCGGGCTCCTACACCATCGTGATCCGGCATGCAGTGCTCGATTCGTTAGGCATCCGCCACCTCGCGCGCACGGTGGAGGTCGACGCTGGCCAATCGGCCGCGCTGGCGCTGCGCTTTCCGACGAACCAGGAGCTCGCGGGCCGCCTGTGTGACAAGCCCGTGGACTTCGCACGCCACTCGGTCATCCGATTCCTGATTGTCGATCAGGCCGGTGTGCCATTGGCGAATACGCCGGCGGTGTTCTCTCGTGTGCCGATCGACTCCACCGGCAAACCAGTCGCGGACAGTGCTACCTCCTGGGACGTCAAGCTCGACGCTGGCGGCGGCTTCCTCGGCTGCGCGCTACGCGGGGATGAGATCGTGCGGATCGAGGCGGTGCCTGAATCCGGGACGCCGTGGGGAGAGACAGTCCGCCCGCGCGTGGGCCTCATCGGGTGGCACGTGGTGCGTATCGGTAAGCGGCGATAGCCGTGGGGCGATTGTCGCGGATCTCGGACTGCCAGCATCATCGCGCCGGGGCCGGTGGGAACTACGATTGGGCGGATGACACGGAAAACGGCCGGATACGGCTTTGCATCGACGCATGGCTCTCGCGCGGGACCCGTGAGAATACGATGGGAACGGCCGCCCGGGAGACTCCTGCGTCCCGAGCGGCCGTTCCCGAAACAGTCCGGCCCGTTGCGCGAGGGGCGGTCCCGGACGCAGGTCTTATCCTGCTTCTTCCGCGTCATCCGCGAGATCGCCGTTCCCACTGGCCCGGCGCGATGACGCGTCGATGCAGAGCAGTATCCGGCAGTTTCGCAGTACAGATCCGCCGAATCGTAGTTCTCACCGGCGCGGCGGAACGATGCCAACAGCCACGGCTCCGCGGCTATCGCAACACTAGGATCGCGTCACTCTGCTCGTAGGGCCACGTTAGGATCCACGCGTGACGCCCGCACCGCCGGCACCGCACTCGCCAGGGCCGCGGCGGCGAGTAACGCGAACGCCACGAGCGCGTACACCGCCGGGTCCTTCGGCGACACCGAGAAGAGCAGCGGCGCCACCCATCGTCCTGCCCACAATGCCACCGCGGCTCCGAGAACGACACCGGTCACCGCGAATCGCATACCCTCGCCGACCACGAGCCGCACCACGTCGGCGACCCCGGCGCCTAACGCGATGCGGACTCCGATCTCCTGCGTGCGCTGCGCCACCGAGTACGCGATGACGCTGTACAGGCCCACGGCCGCCAACACCAACGCGAGTCCGCCGAAGACCACGAACATCGTGGCGCCGAGCTGCCAGGCACGCTGGCGCGGGTCGATGAGCTCGCGCAACGGCGTCACGGTCACGTAGCCTGCACCCGGCATCAGCTTCTGCAGCTGCCTCCGCACGCTCTCGGCGCGTGTGCTCGCGTCGCCCCGTGTGCGCACGAACAGCACCGCCTCTTCAGGCCTCAGCTGCTCGATCGAGAGATAGAACTGGAGCTTCTGCGTCTCCGTCAGGCTGTTCTGATGGATGTTCTCGACGATGCCGACAACCGTGCGGCACGGAGCGGAGCGCGTGTCGAGCATGATGCACTTGCCAATCGCGTCCTGCCCTGGCCACACCAGCTCGGCCATGCCTTCGACTGACGACTGCGACGAGCTGGCCGTCGGCGCGGTCGGCGTCGGTGATGCCGCGCCCGCGCAGGACCCGCGTCCCCATCGTCCTGAAATATTCGGCCGATGCCATCTGGATCGTGAAGCGCCCCAGCTTGCCGACGGAGTCCACGCCCGGCACGTAGAATCCCGTGCCCTCGGTACTCCAGAAGGGGACGCTGATGCCGCGTGCCGCCGTGACGACGTCGGGCATGCTGCGCGCCTCATTCACCAGGCGACGCGCGAGCTGTGCGCGATCGGCGGGAGACAGCTTCGCGCCGCGGAGGTTCGGGAAAACGTAGAGTACCGGATCGACGTCGTAGCCGAGCCGCATGGAGCGCACGTTATGCAGGCTGCGGACGAATAGCCCGGCGCCAACGAGCAGGACCACCGACAGGGCGCCCTGGAGTACGAGGAGCACCGTCCTCGTGCGTGACCGCTGATACGTCCCCTCGCGAACGCCCGCCTTGAGCGTCGGGGCGAGCGCCGTGCGACCGGCGTGCAGTGCCGGCACGACCCCCGTGAGGAGCCCGGCCACCAGCGCCGCCACGCCGGCGAACGCCAGCGTTCGTACATCGCGCATGACGTCGACGGCTTCCGCTTCGCGCAGGAACAGCGCTCGCAGGATCGCACCACCCCACTGGGCCGCCGCGACACCGGCGACCCCGCCTAACGCGCCGAGGGCGAGACTTTCTGTGAGTAGCTGTGCGATGAGGCGGCCGCGACTGGCACCGAGCGCGAGACGCAGGGCGATCTCTCGACGTCGGCTGATGGCGCGTGCCAGCAGCAGGTTGGCGACGTTCGCGCACGCGATGAGGAGGACGATCGTCGCGACGCCGGCGATCCATACCGCGACTCTGGCGACCGGCGCTCGCGTTAGGTCCGCGCTCCAGCACCACCGGTTCCGCCGATGCGCGGGCACGCGCAGCCTCCGCGGTTCTTCGTTGCTGGGATGATCGCCCGCTCGGCTTCCCAGCTCAGCCGGTAGGCGTTGGTGAGATCCGCGGATGCCGTCGCGATGCTCACGTCTGGTTTCCGCCTCACGAGCACCGACATCCATCCCCAGTGGTACGTCGTGTAGTAGTCGATCTTGCCGTGCGTCGCCGACACACCAAAGCCGTACAGCGTGGCCGGTATGTAGGCGGCCGGCTCTCCCTCGTCCGCGA
Organism: uncultured Gemmatimonadaceae bacterium; assembly: GCA_963829055.1. GTDB lineage: Bacteria > Gemmatimonadota > Gemmatimonadetes > Gemmatimonadales > Gemmatimonadaceae > JAJKIV01. The sequence continues at coordinate 32,602 of CAWHHI010000002.1, forward strand.
ATGCCGACGAATCCCCTTGGCGCGACGCCGATGATCGTGCACGGCACCGGGCCGACCTGCACCGTCTGGCCGATCACGTTAGGTGCCCCGCCGTACCGCGCCTGCCAGTACGCGTAGCTGAGTACGACGACTGGCGAGCCGGTCGGCACGCTGTCCTCGCGCGCACTGAAGTAGCGGCCGATGGCGGGAGGCGCGTCGAAGAAGGACCAGAAGCTCGCGGTCACGATTCCGACCGGCAGCTCGCGCGCGTCCTCGCCGGTGCCGATGGCGAAGTTGCGCGTCGTGAATCCGGCGGTCGCGTCGAGCGTCTTCGTGAAGCGGGTCAGAGTCGAGGTAGCGAGTGTACTCGGTGTTAGGCTCGGTGAAGTCGCGGCCATCGCTCGACGTGGACGTGAGGTAGACGCGATGAACGCGATCGGCGTCGCGGAGATACGGCGGAGTCCGCAGCAGCAGCTGGTCGACGATGCCGAACATCGCGACGTTCGCGCCGATCCCGAGGCCTAACGTGAGCACGACGGCGGTGGTGAACGCCGGACGGGCGCGAAGCCCGCGGATGGCGTATCGCACGTCGTTCGAGAACGTCTCGAGCCACGACACGCCGCTCACGTCGCGCGTGTCGTCCTTGATGCGCTCGACGCCGCCGAACGAGAGGCGTGCGCGGCGCATCGCCTCGTCAGGCGCCAAGCCGGATGCCTCGAGCTTGCGCGCTTCCTGTTCGAGATGGAAGCGCAGTTCCTCTTCGAGCTCGCGTTCAACGCGGCGTCGCCGGAACACGGCGCGGAAACGGTAACGCACATCGCTCAGCGTGTCGCTCAGCCAATCGCGTAGCATAGATCGCATCCCGGGTCGTCGTCGAGTGCCGTTGCCGAGTCCCCAGTTCCCGTTCCCGATTCCCAGTCCCGTCAGCCCATATCCAGCACGAGCGACACGGCGGTCGTGAGTGTCCGCCAGGCATCGGCTTCGAGCTGGAGCTGATTGCGACCGCTGCGCGTGAGCTCGTAGTACTTCGCGCGTCGATTGTTGTCCGACGCCCCCCACTCCGCCTTGATCCACCCGCGGCGCTCGAGGCGATGCAGGGCAGGGTACAGCGAGCCCTGGGGGATCTGCAGCATCGCCTTCGAGACGTCGCGAAGACGCTCGGAGATCGCCCACCCATGCATTGGCCCGAGCGAGATGGCCTTGAGGATGAGCAGGTCGAGCGTGCCCTGTGGGAGGTCGAGCTTTTCGTGGTCTGGCATGGTTCCCCTGTCACTTCTACAAGAAGATGATTGCGCGGATCCTGTAGAAGCGCAAGGGGAGTTCTGGTCCAGCGCGCCGGGGCCGGTGGGAACTACGATGACGCGGATTGCACGGAAAACGGCCGGATACGGCTGCATCGACGCTGGCTCATCACCGGACCTGAATAGGAGGCCGCTCGGGATGCGCGTCTCGAGCGCCTCGAGGAATCCTGGCTCGTTCGGGCGGAGTCGGGAGTCCGGAGCATCCGATCTACCGCGGCATCGGCCGAATCGTCGATTCCTCCAGACTGCGCCTCGATCGATGCGGGTATGCAAAGCCGATCCGGCCGTTCTGCTGTCAATCCGCCCAATCGCAGTTCCCACCGGCCCGGGCGCGATGAGCCGTCCGCGCAATCGTCGTTCCCCCATTGTCTCCCGCCAATGTCCCGCCTTTCTTCAGGCCTTCCTTGATACGGAGGATCAATGAATCAGCCTAATCGCAGTCCCGAGGAGAGGACCGGCGAAGCCTTCGAAGGCGACATTCGGCTCACCGTCGTCGGGTCGAAGCTTCACCCGGGAATGCCCGCTCCAGATTTTGCGCTCGACGCGCTCGCCCCAGGCGAAGCGCTGCCGCGCGAGGTGACGCTCGCCTCAGGTGCCGGCCGAGTGCGGCTGCTGCACGTCGTCAACTCGCTCGACACGCCCGTCTGCCACGTCGGAGCCCACCGCTTCGAGACACTCCGACAGAGCGACCTGCCCGCTGGCGTCGACGTGCTCACTGTAAGCATGGACCTGCCGTTCGCTCAGGCGCGCTGGCGGGCGGCCGAAGGGGTCGAGCACGAAGCGGTGTCGAGCCATCGAAGCGAGGACTTTGGCCGGGACTACGGCGTGCTCCTCCGCGAGTGGCGACTGTTGCAACGCGCCGTGTTCGTCATCGACGCCGCCAATCGCGTGACCTACGCCGAGTACGTGGCCGATCAGATGGCGGAGCCGGACTATGCCGCGGCGCTCGAAGCCGCGCGGTCGGCGGCGTCGCACGCGAACGCGGCTACCGCGGTTACATAAGCCACTGTAAAGCCACTGTAAGTGCTGGCCAATCCTCCCATAAGCACGAGGTAAGAGCGCCCTCACAATTTCCTGCGCGTCGCCGGCACGGTGCCGGCGAGGGCGATCACAATCGGAGGCATTCGTGCTGGCGACTCGCGACGACGTGTACCAGAACTTCCCGTCCACGGCTCCCACCCGCTACGAGACGCTCTCGGCGGCCCAGTCCCTCGCCTCGCTCGAGCGTGCCCTCCACACTCTGCTTTCTCCCTTCGACTACTCGACCGCCGCGGAGTGGCTCGACGCTGCCTGCACCGCGATGGGCGAGGTCACCGGCAGCGAGTTCCGCATGCCGACCGTCGCGTCGGGCGAAACCGCCTGGGACGCAATCGAGCGTGCGCTCGACGCGTACGCCGCGCGTGTGAGCGCCGCGGCCACGGCGGAGAATCTGCAGCGGGCCGCGATGATCCGCGTGCTCGTGCCCCCGTTCAAAGCTGGCGTCTCGGAATGGCGTCGCCTCGCGTCGCGTCGCACCGAGCTCGCTGCGCTGCTCGACGCGATCCCGGAGCCGGTGCTGATGTATGACGGTTCGGGTGGACTCGTCCACGCCAATCCCCGGGCGGCCGCGTTGTTCGGCATGCCCGGCGCGGCCGGGCCGGGCGCTCAGGTTCGCACCGAAGCGCAGCGCATGGCCTGGAGCCTGGCCGCTGCGGCGCAGCGTTCGGCGAAGGATGCAGCGAACGAGTCGAAGGCCGCCAACACGCCGGCGCTTCGCGAAGTCCGAGCGGACGGTCGGGTCTACCATCTGCGCGGCACGCTGGCCACGGGGTGGATGCCGGGCGGCGAGGCCGGCGTTCTCGTGACGGCCGCGTTCGAGCTCGTGAATCCGCTGACCGACCTCGAGCTCCGTAGCCGCTACGGCCTCAGCGCGCGCGAAGTCGAGGTCGCGCGTCTTGTCGCGACCGGCTTGTCGAACCAGGAAGTCGCTGAGCAGTTGGGCGTCAGCTACTTCACCGCGCGCAACCACGTCGAGCGCGTGCTGTCGAAGCTCGGCGTCGGCAACCGTTCGCGCGTGGGCGCGGTGCTTCGGAACGAAGCCGCGTGAAGATCGCGTGCCAGCTGGTGAGGGCAGGCGAGGCAGGCCGTATTGCCGGAATTGGCAACACGACCCCTCCAGCACGGGAGGGTCGCCTTTGCCAATTCCGGCAATGAGGCCAGAATCGCCTGCCCTCACCAGCTTACGCCGATCCACTACCCGGCCTTGATCTCGTCGTGCAGCTCGCGGGTCTCTTCCTCCGGCTCGGCGTCCAGCTCTTTGCGAAGCCGTTCACTGAAGCGCTGGTAGAGCCGGAGCGCCTGCGATCGTTCACCGACGCGAGCATAGCACCGCATCAATGCGCGGGTCGCGTCCTCGTTCAGGTCGTCCCGCGCGAGTAGGCGGCGATACGCATCGGCCGCCTTCGCGATGCGATCCTCCGTCGCGTGCTGGTTTCCGAGCTCCATCAGCGCGTCGCTGAAGAGGCGCTGTAGTCGATCGCGATGGTCGAGCGACCAGTCGCCCGCCGGCTCGCCGTCCATGAAATCCCCTCGGAAGCGCGCGACCGCGCGCTCGAGTGCCGCAACGGCGCCCTCTTCCCGACGTTTGAGCGCCCGCCGCGCCGCGACGATCTCCCGCTCGAACTCCGCGACGTCGAACTCCGCCACGACTTCCGGGTCAACGCGGTAGCGGTCGTTCGACAACGTGATCCAGTCGGGGTTGCGCAGCGCTTTGCGAAGGCGATGCAGCGTGACGTGGAAGCTGTTGCGGAGCTGTGTGGACGACGCCTCCGGCCAGAACGCGAGGCCGACCTGTTCCTTCGTTCGACCGTCGGGGTGCATCAACAGGTAGACGAGCAGCTCGCGCGGCCGCGCCGATCCCCACACGGTGGTGTCGATGGCCTCGTTGCCCACGAACACCTGCAGCGGACCTAACGCGAGCACGCGCAGCATGTCCGTGGCGGGCGGAGTGACTGGCGGCACCACGGGCACGTCGCCGAGTATGGGCACCTTGTACTCCGCGGTCTGCATGCCGCCGGCGTCGCTCGCAATCTGAGCGACTTCCTCCATGGGCATGTGGCGGCCCTCGTCGTACATGCGCTCGTAGTATCCGCCCAGCTGCTCGCGCGCGATCTTCACGAGTCGCTCGCGCTCGCCGCGGTCCGACGCCGGCAGCGCGATCGCGACGCGCTCGCGGAGCGCGTCGACCGCACCCATGAGGCGGACGCCATCCGCGTATCGCTCGCGAGCGATCACGAGGCCGGCGAGTCCCTCGAGGTCGAGCGCGAGCCCCCAGCCATCACCGACCTCGAGATGAACGCGGAGACCATCGCTCAGTCGAGCGTACGCCTCGTCGTACTCGCCCAGCTTGCAGAGCACCCTGCCGAGCATTGCGCACGAGTGAGCGAATGACGTCCGGTGGCTGATCTGCCTGCCGAAGCGAACACCGTCCTCGAACATTTCGCGCGCGAGTTGGAGCTCGCCGCGGACGACCGCACCCCACCCGCGCCAGAAGCGGATGAAGGAATGCAGAACCGAAAGCGGCAGGGGCTTCGCGATCTCGAACGACTCGTCCAGCAGCTGACCGGCGAGCGACGTTGTCGCCGAGCATGATGTACGTGGCGCCGAGCTTGGAGAGCACGAACGCGATGGACGAGACGTCGCCGTGGGCTCGGAACAGCGCCAGGCTCTCGGTGAACGAACCGCGGCACTGCTCGTAGTCGCCCTGAGCGAGCGCGCTCAGACCGTCGGCCGCGAGCGCTCGCGCGCGCAGCAACGGATCGACGTCACGCGCGTTCGCGAGCGCGCGGGCGATCTGGTCGCGCGCCTGTTGAAACTGTCCCGAGCCGTACCAATACCCCGTGCCGTACCAGTACCAGAACAGCGCATCGGCGAAGCGCAGCGCCTGCTCGGCGCGTGACGGATCGCTCGCAGCCCACGCGGATGCGTCGCGGAGGTTGTCGTGTTCGACCGCAATGCGTGCGAGGAGTCCGGGCTCGTGTTCGCCGCCGATCAGCAACGGCGCAAAGCGTTCGGCAAACTCGAGGTAGTGTCGCGCGTGGCGTTGCTTAACCAGTTCGCGCTCGGGCTCTACTGTCACTGATCTTTCCCTCCCGTACCTCAGGTAGACGGGTACACGCCCCCGGCTCCCCCCAACACGATCCCGATCCCGAAGAAACACGTGGCTGGTCCCGACGAGCATGTCGATGAGCCACCCAACCAGCCCCAGGGTGAGCATCCCCGCGATCAATGTCGAGACGATGGCCCACCCGGTTCCGAGACCGGACCAGGCGTCATCTGGTCGCCTGTCCGTCATGAGCGCACAGAGTATAGGGGGACGCTTTCTGGACCGTCAAACTCGTTTCCGCAGGTCAGAAGGCATGTTTCGGAGCTCGTGAAACGTTTCACAAAGTCTTGGGGAGCTGCCGCCGGTTCAGCGAGGCGATGAAGCGCCGGAAGGCGTCGGTCCACGCCTGGATCTGCTCGGGCGTGAGCGGCGCGTACGAGTGCAGGTCCTTCGACGCCTCGAGTGGCAGGAACACCGCTCACTGGCCGCGAGCGCCCTCAGCGCCTTCTCGGTCGCACCTGTTCGGACCGCGTCGGCGTCGGCGAACGATCGAGTCCTTCGCGGAGGGCACCGGCGTGATGTACGCGACCCATTCCGTGATCTGCGCCGCCACGTCGGGTTGGTAGACGTAGTCCATCAGGGTGATTGCGTCGACCGGGTGCTGCGCGCCGACCGGGATCACCACGTTGTCGGTCCAGATGAGTCCGCCGTCCGTCGGCGTCGAGAACTGCAGCCCCTTGGCGCGCCCAGCCGCGTTCTCCTGGTAGATGTCGCCCGACCACGCCATCGTCGCGACGACGTCGCCGGTCGACAGCGCGTTGATGTAGTTCTGTTTGAAGAAGGTCACCTGCAACCCGTGTCGATCCGGTCGCGGAGCCAGTCGGGGGCGCGCTTCCAGTCGGCTTCGGTCGAGCTCTCGGGCTCGATCCCCGCGGCGAGCATCACGATGTTGGGCATGTCGACGTTGTCGCTGAACAGGCCCACCTTGCCGGGAAGGTCGCCGGAGAACAGCTGCTCGAGCGTCTGACCGGATGGCCGCCGGTCAGGTCGGGGTTCCATCCGATTCCCGTGACGCCCGACTGCCAGGGCATCGAGAACTGGCTTCCCAGGCTCGTAGTCCCGGTCCTTCGCGAGTCGGACGCGTAGCGGTCGAAGTTCGGCCGCATGTCGGTCGGCAGCGCCATCAGTTGGTTCAGGCCCATCATCTTGGTGAAGGTGATGCCGTTCGTGATCACCGCGATGTCCCAGCCGCACGGCGTGCCCGCCGCGAGGTACGGCTGGATCTGCTGGTAGAACACCTCGGCGTCGGGGATCACCTCTCGGTAGTTGACCTCGATGCCGGTGTCCTCGGTGAACCGTTGCATCGACGGCCGCACCACCTGGCCGTCGGCGTCGCGCTTGCGGTCGATGTACAGCGGCCAGTTCGCGAAGTCGACGCGGCCGCTCGGGCCCCCGTCGAACGGACCCGAGGCCGTGTCGGCACAGGCCGCGAGGATCGGCGCCAGAGCGGCGGCACCGAGCAGACCCCCGGTCCCCCGCAGGAACGCACGGCGCGAGACGGGCCGTGCCAGGTGCCGCTGGATGTCCGGTCCGTTCGTCATCTGTCCCGGGTCCTCTCGGGCTCGCCCCACGGCTCGGCCGGCCGGGCCGCGGCCGAAGCAGGTATCGGCAGCGGGTTCGGGAACCTTACCGGCGCGGTTCAGTCTCCGCGCCGCGGGCACGCAGGATCTGGAGTCCCGCCGCGAAGACGCCCGCCAAGAACAGCACGGTGCCCCACACGTTGACCTGCGGCGGCACACCCAACCTGGTCGCGCCGAACACCCACGTGGGGAACGTGCTGCTGGAGCCCTTCACGAAGTTCGTGATCACGAAGTCGTCGAGCGAGAGCACGAGCGCGAGCAAGAACCCGGCGACGATGCCGGGCAGGATGATGGGCAACGTCACCCTGAAGAAGGCAACCCGCGGGTTCGCGAACAGTATCCTGGGCGGCGTTCTCCATGGACTCGTCGAGCCGTTGCACGCGCGCCCGCACCGTGATCGCGACGACGCGATCGAGAACGCGATATGCGAGACGAGGATCGACCAATAGCCGAGCGGGATGTACAGGCCGAGCGGCTTGCTGGACCCGAGCTGGACGAAGATCGCCAGCAGCGAGGAGCCGAGCACGACTCCGGCATACCGCGTCGCGAGGAAGATGACGAAGTTCGTCAGCGCCCGGCCGCGGAACCGGTAGCGCCCGAGCACGAGCCCCACGTAACGTCCCGAGCCCCGTCGCTCAGTTACAGGCGCTGCGGGGAAGGCGACGGCCAGTGAGATCGGCGAGCGCATGGTTCAGCTCAGGGACCTTGAAGATCTTCCGCCAGTGCACGATCGTGTAGCAGTGGAGTCGCGTCGTCTGGCGTTCGCTCTCCCCGGTGTTCGGGATGATGTTGAAGCTGTACACGATCATCACCAAGACCGGGGAACGCGAGGTACACGACGATCGCGCTCGTGAACACCGGCAGGATGAACCGGGTCCATCGCTTCCGCGGCGTCCGCATGGCGCTTCGGGGATGGTGACGACGTCCTCGACGACGGCCGTGCTCATGCCGTCGCCGCCGCGGGGTCGTAGTCCTCGGTCCCGAGCACCCGCGTGTAGATCGACCGCGATCGACCAGCATCCCCAGCATCAGGATGACCGAGAGCGCCGCGGCGATCGGGTATCGCGGCGGACGAGGAAGAAGTCCTGGATCACCTGGCCGATCATCGTCGTTCGCGGACTGCCGAGCACGACCGAGTTCACGTAGTCGCCGGTCGCGGGCACGAACACCAGATGATCGCCGCGAAGATCCCCGGGGAACGCAACGGCAGGACGACCTTGCGGAACGCGGTCGCCTTCGACGCGTAGAGGTCCTTGGCCGCCTCCACCAGCCGGTGGTCAGATCCGCTCAGCGACACGTACAACGGCAACGCCGCGAACGGCATGAAGTTGTAGGTGATGCCCGCGATGATGGCCACCGGCGTGCGCAGGATCGTGAAGTCCTGCGGGACGAAGCCCAGGCTCTTCAGCGGTCCGAAGATGAGCCCGTTCGACCCGAGGATGAAGTTCCACCGCGACGGTCCTGAAATCACGAACGACACGAAGAACGGGACGAGGATCAGCATGAAGAGCGTCGACTTCCACCGGCCGCCGTAGACGCGTCCAGTACGCCATCGGATAGGCCAGGCCGAGGCACACCGCCGTCGCGGCACCCGGCGTAGAGCAGGGTCCGGAGGTAGATGTCGCCGTAGCTGCTGAGAGGGCGGTCGGGTAATTGATCATTCCCACGAGAACACCGACGTCCGCCGGTGGTGAACAGCCCGCGGTCGACAACGACGTGTAGAGATGATGATCAGCGGCAGCACGAAGCCGCGGACCATGTAGATCCCGCCGGGAGCGAGCTGGATGTACGCGGCGGGCTGGCGCCGCCGGGCGAGCGCACGCTCGCCCTGCGCGCGGGCCGGGTTCCACCCCTTCGGGACGTGCCCCTCGACCTCCGCCGGCGCTTGGCTCACGTCGCCTACTGCTCCCAGAAATTCGGTTCGAACGTCGCGTGCCAGGCCTTCGACTCCTCGCGACGGCGAGGTTCCGGCCGAGCGAGACCTGGCTCAACAGTTCCTGGTCGGGCCACAGCAGCGGGTTCTCCGCGGTCTCCTTGAGCTGCAGCGCGTAGTTCCCGGTCTCCGCGTCGCGTGCTTCGCGTATCAGGTCCTGGACCGCGGGGACCGGCGACATGTACAGGATGTACTCGGTCAGCATCTGCGCGTTCGCGGGGCTGTAGTAGAAGTCCATCAGCTGCAGCGCGCCGGCGGGGTTCGCCGAGTTCGCCGGGTAATCAGCATGTTGTCGATCCACAGCAACCCGCCGTCGGCGGCTTGATGAACTTGTACGGCTTGCCGCCCCAGGTTTGTAGGAGCAGGACGTCGCCGACGATGCCATCGTGCCGGACAGGTTCTTGGCGTTCAGGTCGTCGACGTAGCCCTGGTCGTAGGCGTTGGTAGAAGGTCTCCGAGTCCCGGAGCTTCGTCAGCCACTCCGCCGCCTGATCCATTCGGGCTGCTGCGACGACTTCGGGTCGATGCCCAGGTTGATCATGACCAGGTTGGGCGCGTCTTCCTTCAGGACTCCGACCGAGCTCGGCGGGAAGAAGTCGGTGCTCATCAGATCGTCGAGTTTCGTCGGCGCCTTGACGACGAGCTCCGTGTTGTAGCCGATGCCCGTGATGCCGGACTGCCACGCCATCGTGTGCCGGTTACCCTCGTCGTAGAAGGGGCTCTTGGCCCACGACGCCGCGTTCTTGTCGAAGTTCGGACGGAACGCGGCGTCGAGCTCGGTCGCCCACCCGTTCGCGATCAACGCGGCGAGGTACTCGCCGTTCGTCATCACGGATGATGTCGCGGCCGGTGTCCTGCCCCGCGCGCGGAGCTGCGGCAAGATCTCTACCGAAGAACGAGGCGTTGTCGTTGATCTCGTCCTTGTAGCTGACGGTGATGCTCGTCTCGTTCGTGAACTTCTCCAGCGACGGATAGGTTCCGTGCGCCTTGTCGATGTACAGGGGCCAGTTCGAGTAGTTGGACGTGGTCGGTGGCAGTCGTCGGATCGAAGCTTGACCGAGCCCGCCGGCTGGGTCCCGCCGCCGCTCCCCCCGCAAGTCGCCCGCAGCACGCCGCGCGGACCCAGGCGCGCTCAGGGGTACCGACGGAGATGCCGCCGTAGCTTGATCATGTCGCGGCGCCGCACATCCGGCGCGAGGTGAGCCCGCGCGCCAGAGCCGCGTCGAAGCCCGGCAGTCCCTGTGACCCTTTCGTCATTCGTCGTCCTCCTCCATGGAGAGATCGTCTTGCGGGGCGCGACCGGGAAGGTGTATTCGGGGTTCCAGGTGAGCGTGACCGCCTCGCCCTGGCGGGGCGCCTCGTCGTCGCCGAGGTTCTGGACGTAGACCGTGAGGACGGTCCCGTCGGGTGTCGAGACCTTGTACTGCGACTGACGCCGATGTAGGTCGTGCGCGATCGTCACCGTGCCCTCGATGCTGTTGTCTCCGTTGGGCGGAGCGTTGCCGCGGGTGATCTCGACCTTCTCCGGCGCACGCCGACCTTGACCCGGCGGGCTGCGTCGGATGGGATGCGCGCGCCGGGGACGGTAACGGTTCCGCCGTGCGTGAGCAGCACCGTGCTGCGGCCGTTCGTCGACTCCTTCACCTCGCCCTCGAGCAGGTTCGACGCCCCGAGGAACCCGGCGACGAACTCGGTCGCTGGGTTCTCGTATAGCCGCTCGGCGAATCGCCGAGCTGCTCGATCTTGCCGTGGCGCATGACGGCGAGCCGGTCGCTCATCGTCATGGCTTCCTCCTGGTCGTGCGTCACATAGAGGAGTCGTGACCCTGATCTCCTGCTGGATCCGCTTGAGCTCGAGCTGCATCTTCTTGCGGAGCTTGAGGTCCAGGGCTCCCAGGGGCTCGTCCAGCAAGAGGACCTTCGGGCTGTTGACCAGGGCCCGTGCGAGCGCGACCCGCTGTTGCTGGCCGCCGGACATCTGCGGCGGCCGTCGTGCCTCGAAGCCGATCAGGTCGACGAGCCGCATCGCGTCCTTGACCCGCTGTTCGACCTGATC
>CAWHHI010000003.1:0-582539 GCA_963829055.1 uncultured Gemmatimonadaceae bacterium
GACCAGTCTGTGCGCGGGGGCCTTGTACGGAACGATGGCGAACTTGTCCAGCGATATACCGAACGCGTTGCCCTGCTTCTCGGCAATGCCGATGACGGTGTAGGGCACGCGGCCGATGCGGATCTCGCGTCCAATGGCAGGAAGGTCCGGGAAGAAATGCTTCCGGGCCTCCTCGCCAATGACGACGACAGGAGTGCCGAGCTCGTACTCCTGGGCGGTTGGCAGGCGTCCCTCGGACACGCCCATGTTCTTGATGTCGAACCAGGCGCCGTCGACGCACTGGATGGTCAGGGTACGCGGCTTCGCATACCGCGACTCCACCGACACCGACGCCGCTTCCCTCGACGGACCAGCGCGCGCTGGGCGGGAGGGAGGCGACGACGACGGGAATGTCATCTTCGGTGATACGGGGGCGACTGCGGAGGGCGCGCCACTCGCTCTCGTCCATGTCGCCCATCTGGATGTTCGGCCGGGACCGGACCTCGAAGGAATTCTTGGTGATGAGCTTTCCGACGAGGTCGTCTTCCACGTAGCGCCCCACGCCATTGATGATCGAGACGATGGCGATGAGGAACATGACGCCGATGGCGACGCCAATGAGGGTGAAGAAACTCTTGAGCTTCTGCACCCGGATCTGGGCCAGGGCGAGCCTGATGGCTTCGAAAAGAGGCACGGTCGAATGTTGTGGGCGCGGGGTGCGGAAGGATAGTCCGGCGCCCGTTTCGCCGCGGTATACCGTCGGGACACTACCCTACTTCGTCGGCTGGCTGCTTTGTTTCATCCTGTCATCCCGAGCGGCAGCGAGGGACCTGCTGTGGCGTCATCGTAGCAAGACCAGCCACGAGGACATCACAATAGGTCCCTCGTCGCTGTTGCTCCTCGGGATGACTAGTCATACCAGTTTGCGGCCAGGTCCCGCCACGCCGGGTTGTCGCGCTCGATGAGTGCGATCTTCTTCTCACGTCGCCAGCCCTTCAGCTCCTTCTCGCGCGCGATCGCGCCTCGCGCATGACTGGTCGTCTCGAAGAACACCAGTGAGGTGGTTCGATACTTCGCCGAGAAGCCCCTTATCAACTTTGCGCGGTGCTCCCAGATCCGGCGCACCAGGTTGTTGGTGACACCGATGTACAATCGCCTGGAGTGGCTTGCGAGGATGTAGACATGGTAGACGCGCCGCCGCATGCTCGTTCATCCATACTTGGAGACTGCTGGTATAGTCAGCGGGGCGCGGCGGGATCTGTCATCACAATGGCGCGTGTGAGACCTTTGTGTCTCTCAACGGCACCACGGCGGACCACCAGAACGGTCGAGCAGGTCCCTCGCTGCCGCTCGGGATGACACGTGCGCTCGGGATGACACCACTACGCATCATCACGTTTGGGACGCTCTCCGTGCGCAGCGACCGGGGCACCGTCGCCGGCGCCGCCGGGCAGCCGCGCCGGCTGGCGCTGCTCGCGCTGCTCGCGCGCGCGGGCGAACGGGGCGTCACGCGTGAGAAGGTCACGACGCTCCTCTGGCCCGACGCCGACGACGAGAAGTCGCGACGCGCCATCACCCAGGGCATCTACGCCCTCCGGCAGGAGCTCGGCTCCGACGACGCGATCCTTGGTATCAAGGAGCTGCGCCTGAACCCCGAATTCCTCACGAGCGACGTCTCCGATTTCACCGCCGCAGTCCGCGGTGCGCGACCCGAAGACGCCGTACGCGTCTACGCCGGCCCGTTTCTCGACGGCTTCCACCTCGCGGGCAACGAGGAGTTCGACCGCTGGGTCGATGCCGAGCAGGCGTCACTCGCACAGGAGCACGCGGAGGCGCTCGAGCACCTGGCTGTCGCCGCTGACGGCCGCGGCGATCACGGTGCCGCAACCGGATGGTGGCGGCGGTTGTCGGCGAAGGATCCGCTCAGCGCGCGCTACGCCATGGGCGTCATGCGAGCGCTCATGGCCGCGGGCGACAAGCACGGCGCCCTGGAGCACGCGCGCCTTCACGAGATGCTGCTCGAGGAACAGCTCGACCTCCCGGCAGACCGCGACGTCGTCGCGCTCGCGGCCCGCATCCGACGCGAGCTGCGCGCAGGCGCGCGGGCCGAGGCAGAGCTGCAGGCGGCGGCAGTGGCGGAGGCAGCGGTCGCGGTGGAAGAACCGCCGCACGTCAGCAGCAGTGTGGACGCGACGATGCCTAACGTGGAGGTGATGCCGCCGGCCACGAGCGAGCCTCCGCTTCCACCGCCGGAACGCGCCGAGGCGCGCGTCATCGACGACGTCGTTCCGGCTCTGGCATCGCCCCCCATCGCCACTTCTGCCGTCGCGTCTGCGCCGCCACGTGGCCGACGCCCGCGCCAGATCGCGCTCGTTGGCGCGGCGATCGCCGTGGTCGTCGTCACGGCGGCCATCGCCTTCGTCACCCGTGCACAACGTGCTACGGACGCCGACACCATCCCGCTCGTCGCCGTTGGACGCATCACCGATTACAGCACGACACCCAATCGGCGGATCGGGCCGCCCCTCACTGACCTCCTGTCGACGAGCCTCGCGCGCGCCCGCGGGATGCGCGTCGTGAGTGGCGCGCGGATGCTGGAGCTCATCCGCCGAACGTCCGCCGACGGGGACACCAGTGCCGGAGCCATTCTCGCCGCGGCGCGACTGGCGGGCGCGACGGAGCTCGTCGACGGGACTGTCTATGCTCGGCCAGACGGACGACTGCGTCTCGACCTCCGCCGCGTGGCCATCAGGAACGGCGACATCATCGACGCACAATCGGTCGAAGGGCCCGATCTCTTCGCGCTCGTCGACAGCGGCACCGCCCGGCTGGTCGCCGTGCACGGCGGCACCCCGCTCGGTTCTGTCGCAGGCGTCACGACTCGCTCGGTGGCGGCATACAGCCTGTACGCGCAGGGACTCCGCGCCAACGCTGACGGCGATGTCGCGAGCGCGCGCCGACTGTTCGGCGCGGCAATGGAGGAGGATTCGTCGTTCGCGATGGCGGCGTACCAGTATGGTCGCCTCGCGACGAGTCGCGCGGAGCTCGTTGCCGGGCTCGCGCGCGCGCTTCGACTCTCCGCAGGCGCCACGGATCACGAACGCCTCAGTATCCGAGCGGGATGGGCGTGGACGATGTCGGCAGGAGAGCTGGGAGCGCTGGCCGACTCGCTCGTGGCCCTGTACCCGCAGGAGACACAGGGCCACCTCTTCAAAGGCATCGCGCGGCTACAGGACGGCGATTTTCTCGGCGCGGTCGGACCGCTCGAGCGCGTCGTCTCCATGGATTCGCTCTCCTTCACGCGAGCGGACAGCGCGGTCGACTGCGACGCCTGCAGCGCGATGGGTCAGCTGGTGCTGAATTACGAGCTCGCCGATTCGCTCGAGGCGGCCGAGCGTGAGGCGCGCCGCTGGATCCGACTCGAACCGGCGAGTGCGCTGCCGTGGCTCAGTCTCTGGGACGTACTGGAACGGTCGGGAAAGTTCGCCGAGGCGGAACGCGTGTCGGCGCGCATCCGACAGATCGATCGAGATGGCATTGGGTACACGGGTCGAATCGCCGGCAACGCCATTCGCACGGGCAACTTCGAGTTGGCGGATCGTGTGCTGCGCGCCGCGATTCAGAGTGGAACGCTGGACGCGCAGACCAACGCCCTGTGGGACTTGGGCCTCTCCCTCCGGCATCAGGGACGCATAGCCGAAGCGATCGACGTGGGACGACGCTATCGCGTGTTGGCCGATCGCGCTGAAGGGCTGACGGCAGGGGAGGTGTCGGTGTCGGTCCGTCCGCTCGCGCAGTCGCTGTTCGACGCCGGGCGTTATCGCGAGGCCGCGGCGCTGTTCGACTCCAGCGCCGCCTGGCGCACGCGCGAGGAGATCCCGTCGGGGTTGGCGGGCGAGCGAGCATGGAGCCTCGCGCACGCGGCTCGGTCATGGGCGGCGGCAGGCGACACGAGTACGCTCACCGTGCGCGCCGACACCATCACGTCGGTCGCGATCCTGAGCAACAGCGCGCGCGACAGGCGATTGCCGTCGTACATCCGCGGGCTTCTCTTCCTCGCGCGAAACGACATCCCGAACGCCATCTCGGCCATCCGTAGCTCGCTCTACTCGCTGCCGGCGGGCTACACCCGCGAGAACTACGACCTGGCCCGCGCCCAACTCCGCGTGGGCAGGGCACGCGACGCGGTCGCGGTGCTTCAGCCGATCATGCGCGGCAAGCTCGATGCGTCCAACATGTACGTGACGCAGACCGAGGCGCACGAGCTGCTGGCGCAGGCGTGGGAAGCGGCCGGTCGAGCCGATAGCGCGTCGGCCCATTACGAGCGCGTTGCGCGCGCCTGGGAACACGGCGATCCGGCCTACGCGAAGCGGGCCGAGGACGCGAGGCGGCGCGTCTCCCGGTCGGTTAGCGGCGATAAATCCGCCGCCGGCGAGTGCGCGCGGGTGCGTCGCACGCGCCCGGTTTCCCTACTGAAGAGTCATACGGCCAACGACTTAGCGGCGTGTTGACAGTCCGTTGATCCGTGGCCTACTCGGCTTCCTAAGCTCCCTGTCACAAGCCGATCGAGCCGGCGCGCGGCGATCCCCGCTGCCTGGCACCGCTCGTGGCAACTCGACATAGAGGACGCTTGAGCGTCCGGGAGCTACAAATGACTTCCTACCTTCTGAAAGGCGTTCGGTCCGTTGGAGTGCTCGGTGCACTCGTCGCGTCGGCCGCCCTCGCCGCTTGCACGCAGGACCAGCCCACGGCGCCGACGGTGAACGCGCCAACCGATGCTTCGGCCTCGATCGGAGGATTGCCGGGGTTGACCTGCTTGCCGAGATGCGCGCCGGTCGTCGGACAGATCGCGTACGTGAGAGCTGATCCGAACGAGAAGTACCTGGGCCACATCTGGATCATGAACGCGGATACTACCGGCAAGACACAGATCACGTTCGGCAGCGGCGATGATGACTACCCCGCGTGGTCGGCCGACTACAAGAAGGTGGTGTTCTCGACGAATCGTCGCGGTAGCTACGAGCTGTTCGTCGTGAACGCCGATGGCACGGGGCTCATGCCACTGACGAACACCGTCAATGGCTCGCGTGATGAATACCCGTCGTGGACACCCGACGGAACCGAAGATCTACTTCACGCGGTACGGTGATCAATCCGGCCGCGAACGCATGGCGCTCGGAGATCTACTCGGTGAACGCCGACGGCAGCGGGCCTGACGAGGGTGTCGAACGACCGCGCGAACCTGTACGATACCAGCCGTGTCGCCCGACGGGAAGAAGCTCGCCGTGACCAGACTGGCCAGCGGGTCGTGGGCCGATGCCCGTATCGTCACGATGAATATCGAACGGGACGGGCACCGACGCTGCTGACATCCAACGCGAAGGGCGACGGCAACCCGGCATGGGCGCCTAACGGCACCAAGCTGGTGTTCACCTGTAACATCGGCTACGTGACCGATCGCGACATCTGCGTCGTGAACGCGGACGGTACGGGCCGCACAGCCATCGTCACGACCGCTGGTGAGCAGGCAGTCCCGACCTTCTCGCGCGATGCAAGCCGCATCGTGTTCGGGTCGTTCGCTCAGAGCCCGAATGGTCGCCTCATCTCGATCAAGCCGGACGGGACAGGCGCGGTTCAACTCGAGTCGG
Organism: uncultured Gemmatimonadaceae bacterium; assembly: GCA_963829055.1. Taxonomy (GTDB): domain Bacteria; phylum Gemmatimonadota; class Gemmatimonadetes; order Gemmatimonadales; family Gemmatimonadaceae; genus JAJKIV01. The sequence goes on from CAWHHI010000003.1 coordinate 5,628, forward strand.
ATCTCGATCCCATGGCGTACTACAGCCCGGCGTGGTCGCGGTGAGCCTTCTGTAGCGCTGACGCACGGCGTCGTTAGGCGCCGAGATGGTCGGTAAATGTCGTGAGGGGCGGCCCGCGCTGCGGGCCGCCCTTCCGCCATCGGAGACTACGCCGTGCGCCGCCCATGCGCGCGAGCTCCGCTTCGGCGGCGATGTACCCGAACGCGCCCCACTGGCCGCCGGCCAGGATGCGCCGGAACACCTGCTCTGCCTGTGCGCGACGGCCGTTATAGAGGTGCCAGTTCCCGATGCCGTACGCGCCGGTCGCGTCGGTGACCGACATCTCCCCCGTCGGCCCGACCGCGAGCACCGAATCGGGTGACAGCTCGCCCTTGTACATGAGAAGCAGGCGGTGATACGTGTCGTTCTCGATGACGTTCATGTCGCGGCGGATCGGCACGAGGACTTCGGCTGCTTCCTTGTCGCGCCCGAGCCGGCGGAGACTCATGTACAGCCAGTGCGCCGTGGAGACGCGCCGGTCGTCGTTCCGTGCATCGGCCATCTCGCGACGATACACGGGCAGCGCACGGGCGAAGTCGCCCTGCAGGTAGTACGCGAGTGCCAGGTGGTAGGCGATGTTCGATTGCAGCGTCCCGATCGGCATGTTGCGCGCGTTAGGCTGGCCGTCCGGCTCGACCTCGTCGGGCTTGCCTTGCGTCAGTTCCGTCGCCCGCTCGAGATCCCGCGCCGCGCGATCGAGCTCACGCACCGAGATATAGCGGTGGCCGCGGTGGCGATACAGCCACGGGTTGTCGGGGTAGAGCGCGATCCCGCGCGAGAAGACGTCGATCGCCTCGCGGATCCGCCCGAGGTAGGCCAGCCGGCGGCCGTACCAGATGAGCGAGTCGGCATTCGTGGGCGCATGGTCCAGAGCCGTCTTCGCTTCGGCGAGCTGCTTCTCGTACCGTGCTCGCGTTTCGGCGCCGAGTGGCAGGGTGCGGAGCGTGTCGCCGAGGAACGGAGATGGCCTGCGCGCCAGGCGGCGGCGCGGCTGGTGAATGCGGTTCAGGGGCGCTGGCGCAGCCCGCGAGCAGGATGGCGAGCAGGGCGGATCGGGTACGGTACACGGCGCGGTCATCCACGGTTTTGTATCGCTCGAAGGTATCGCGGTGACGGCGGCGCGGTAGCGGGCGCGCGCCGCGAGTGTAGAATCGAGCCCATGCACTCGACCTCACCCCGCCGCGCCGCGCTGACTGTCGTCGCGCTGTTCCTGTTGTGTGCCGTGCTCGTTAGGGACGCTGCCACTCCTCCAGCGCCCGCCGCCGCCACCGCGCCGGCTACCGAATTCTCGGCTGAGCGTGCGCTGGCGCACGTGCGCGAGATCGCGCAGCGTCCGCACCCCGCGGGCAGCGCGGACAACGCGCGCGTTCGCGACTACCTGATCGCGCAGCTCCGCGCGCTCGGGCTCGAGCCCCAGGTACAGGAGGCGACGGGCGTCGGCACGCGCTATCCGGAGGCCGGCCGTATCCGCAACGTGCTCGCTCGCCTTCCCGGGCGCTCGCCGGGTGGGCCCGCGGTGGTGTTGATGGCGCACTACGACGGCGTCGCCGGAGGCCCTGCCGCGGGCGATGACGCAGCCGGGTCGGCCGCGATCCTCGAGACGGTCCGCGCGTTGCGCGCCGGGCCGCCACTCGCGCACGACGTGATCATCGCGATCACCGACGGCGAAGAGGCCGGGCTGCTCGGCGCCGCCGCGTTCGTGCGCGAGCATCCGTGGGCCAGGGATGTCGGCGTCACGCTCAACTTCGAGGCGCGCGGGACGACGGGCCGGTCGTACATGTTCGAGACCGGTCCCGGCAACCTCGATGTCGCCCGCGTGCTGCGGAACGTCCGCGACCTGTCGGCGACGTCGCTGTCGGTCACCGTGTACCGCACGCTGCCTAACGACACAGACCTGTCCGAGATGGCGGTGCTCGGAAAGCCCGCGCTCAACTTCGCGTTCGCCGATGGCGTCGAGCGCTACCACACCGCCCACGACGACGTCGCGCACCTGAACCCTGGCAGCCTGCAGCATCACGGCGCGCAGATGCTGACGCTCGCCCGCGCGTTCGGCGACGGGCCGCTCCCGCGCCCGACGACGGGCGATGCCGTGTTCTTCGACATGCCACTCATGGGTCTCATTGTGTACCCGGAGGGTTGGGCGTTGCCGATCACGATCGTGGCGGTGCTGCTCGCGCTGGCTGCGGTGGTTCGGGCGCGACGCAACGGCGAGGGCTCGTGGCGCGATGTCGTCCTTGGCGCGCTTGGTACCGTCATCGCGGCCGCACTCAGCGGCGCTGTGGCGTACGCCTCGGGGAGTGTGATCACGCGGGTCCATACCGCGGCCGGCTGGGGCGGCGCGCCGGCGTTTCGCGGCATCTACGCCGCGGCGATCGCCGTGCTGGCACTGGCGGTGGCGCTCGCCTGCTGGCGCATCGTGAGGTACGTCGCGGGCGTGGTCGGGGCGCATGTCGGGGTACTCGTGGTATGGGCGGCCATCACGCTCTTCGTGACGGTGCGGTTGCCGGGCGTCAGCTTCATGTTCGTGTGGCCACTCGTGGCCGGCGCGATCGCATCGCTCATGACACGCACGCGACCCGCCGCCGGCAGGCGCCTAACGCCGACCGCCGGCTCCGACGTCGCGCTGTGGGGCGCGACGATCGTCGCGGCGGCGGTGGTCGTGCCGATCGTGTACGCGGTGAGCGCCGTCATGCTGGGCGCCGTCGGGCCGGGGGGCATCGCGGTCGGTGTGGTCGTGGCGTTGCTCGCCTGGCTGCTCGCGCCGCAGCTCGAGGCGCTGGGCGGCAGTCACTGGACCGCCTCCGGCGCGGCACTCGCCGCGGGACTCGTACTGACCGCGACCGGGATGGCGACAGTTCGCAGCTCGCCAGATCATCCCACGCCATCCGTGCTCGCGTATGCACTCGATGCCGACAGCACCAATGCGTGGACGGTCGCACGCGGAGCGACCGCGAGTCAGCTCACGGTATTGAGGTCGCCACAGCAAAGTCCGCCGGCATGGCTGTCACGCACGTTCGGCAGCGGACCGTTGACGCTGTACGGCACGGGCACGCGCCTGGTACTCGGGGCGCCGCTCGCGACCGTGATCGCGGATTCGACCGCGGCCGGCGAGCGACGCCTCGTGCTTCGCATTCGGCCGCCGGCGGGGACGGAGACGATCAGCATGCACGCGAACGAGACCCGCGTGCTCCGCTCGTCCATCGACGGTCGCGCGATCGACACGGCGCGATACCGGAGTAGCGTTAGGTTCTGGCGGCTGGACTACACGGCGCCCCCGGATTCCGGTATCACACTCGGCCTCACCGTACCCGCCGGCAGTTCCGTTTCGCTCGACGTGCTCGCGCGCTCGCCCGGTATCCCGGCGGCGGCGAACGTTCAGCCGACGCGAACGGCGGACGTCGTCACGGCCCAGACCGGCGACGTCACCGTCGTGCATAGAACGCTCTTCATCCAGTAGCGCCCGCCGGTAGCGCCCGCGCGATGGCCGCGACTCGCCGCCATCGCGCGGTGACACGGTCAGGCGACGGGCGAGCTGCCATTCGGTGTGGCAAGCCGCTGATACCGGCAGGTCCCACATCGACGACACGCATCGCGTGTCGTCATTCGAATGTTGGGGCCGCGCGCTCCGCGGTGCAGAGTCGGGGGTCTCGAACAACACCCGAGCACTACCCGTCTCGCATCAGGAGCGTCGCCCTATGTATCGCCGCATCTGTACGCTGTGTCTCGTCGCGCTATCGACCGCCGCCTGCGCGGCCGATACCGCCACTGCGCCACTCGCCTCGCCGCCGGGGTCCGCGTCGAGAAGCAACTCCAACGGTGAAGGAGATGAGGCGAGCGCTGCCGCGCATCTGGATCTTCGGGCCGTTCGGGCCGAGTTGCTTGCGGTCGACCGCGCGTACGCCGAAGCGGCGAAGTCGGTCAATCTGATCGACGCGCTCGTCGCGCCGCTCGCGCCACAGGGCGTGTTCCTCGCACCGGGTCCGGTTTTCACGCGTGGGCCGGCTGCCGTGCGAGCGCTGCTCTCGGCGACACCGAGCAACGCGACGTCGAAGTTCGGGTGGACTGCCATCCGTGTGGATGTGTCGTCGGACGGCAAGGAGGGATACACCGTCGGTTACTCGGAGCTGACGCTGGCGTCCGGCGCGGTCGTGCCGGGACGCTACCTCTCGTACTGGGTGAAGCAGGCCGATGGCACATGGAAGATCGAAGCGTACAAGCGACTCACGCGCGTACCCGGTCCGGTGTCGCTCACGCCGCCGCCGGGGTTCGAGACGCCGGATGACAAGCATCGCCGGTACTTCCCGAACACCGACCCGACTGCGGAAGCAAACGCCGCGGCGGCGGCCGATCTGGCGTTCAGCGACCTCGCGCAGGTGGTCGGCAACTCGGAAGCGTTCGCGCGTTATGCGGCGCCGACGGGCATGCAGTCTGGCGCGGGCGCGAGCGTCGGCTGGGAGTTCGGCCGCGAGGCGATTTTCGCGGCCCGTGCCGGCGACGCGTTAGGCGCGTTCAGCTGGACCCCGGTCATCGCCCACGCGGCGTCGAGTGGCGACATGGCCTTCACGGTCGGCTGGGTCTTCAACGCCGCCGGCCAGACGCTCGGCAAGTATTTCTCGGTGTGGCAGAAACAGAACACAGGGGAGTGGCTCTACGTCGTAGACTGATCGACGACGGACGGCGCTGGTTGCTGGGTGTGGGTGCTTGTTGCTGGGTGACGCTGGGTGCCAGCTGGGCGCGGCCGGTCACTCAGCGTCACCCAGCCACCAGCACGACCACCCAGCAACCAGCTGCGCGCTCTGCTAGCTGAAACGTTCCGCCGAGTGCTACCGTACCGCCTAGGACTTCCCCTCTGCACCTAGGCTATGTCGCTGACCGCTCAGATCCGCCCGACCCTCCGTCGTCTCGCCCGCGCTCCCGGCTTCACGACGATCTCGATTCTCACCCTCGGGCTTGGCATCGCCGGCACGACCGCCGCGTTCAGCGTCGTGAATGCCGTCCTGCTGCGGCCACTGCCCTACCGCGAGCCCGAGCGGCTCGTGCAACTGTGGCACGCCGCGCCCGGGCTCGGGATGCCGCAGGTCGAGCAGTCCGACGCGTCCTACATCCAGTACCACGACAAGGCGACGCGCTCGTTCCAGTCCCTCGCCAGCTATCGGACCGAGTCGGCGAACCTCACCGGCGGCCAGGACCCCGAGCGCGTCGCGTCCGCCGCGGTCACCGCGTCGTTCCTTCCCACGCTCGGCGTCGTTCCCGCGCTCGGCCGCAACTTCACCGAGGACGAGGACCGGCCCGGCGGCGCCGCGGTCGTCATTCTCTCCAACGCACTCTGGCAGCGACGGTACGGCGGGGACCGGAACATCATCGGGAAGCCGATCCAGATCGACGGGATCGCCCGAGAAGTCGTCGGCGTCATGCCCGCGACGTTCCACTTTCCGTACGCGACCACCGAGCTCTGGACGCCGATGGCGATCGACCGCGCGCACCTCAACACCGGCAGCTTCAATCGCAACGCGATCGGGCGGCTTCGGCCAGGCGTCACGATCAAGGCGGCCGAGGCGGAGATGCAGCCGATTCTCATGCGGTTGCCGGATGACGTGCCCGGCATGATGACGCGCGCCATATTCGAACAGGCGAAGATCCAGGTCACGCTCCACTCGCTGCGTGACGACGTCATCGGCGACATTCGGCCGATCCTCTTCACCGTGCTCGGCACCGTCGCGTTCGTCCTGCTCATCGCCTGCGCGAACGTCGCCAACCTGTTTCTCGTGCGGGCCGAAGCGCGGACGAAGGAAGTGGCGGTGCGCTCCGCGTTAGGTGCGACGCCGCGCGCGATCGTCAGGCTCTACCTCGGCGAAGGGCTCGTGCTCGCGGCCGCCGGCGCTGCACTCGGCGTCGTGCTGGCGTACGGCGCGCTGAACCTGCTGCTCCGGACCGCGCCCGAGGGTCTTCCGCGTGCCAGCGAGATCGGCATCGACCTGACGTCGTTAGGCGTCGCCGCCGCCATCGCGGTGATCACCGGCGTGTTCTTCAGCGCCGTGCCGTTCTTCCGGTCCGGGAAAGCCGAGCTGACGCCCATGCTCCGCGACAGCACGCGCGGATCGACGAGCGGGCGCGAGCGACAGCGTGTGCGCAACACGTTCGTCGTCGCGCAGGTCGCGCTCGCGCTCATCCTGCTCGTGGGCTCCGGGCTGCTCGCGCGATCGTTCCAGCGGATGCGGGCCGTCGACCCGGGGTTCAAGCCGGCGAACGTGCTGACGCTTCGCCTGTCCATTCCGGAGGCCACGTACCGCACGACGGGTGACATCGCGCGCTTCTACCATCAGCTGACCACTCGGCTCGCTACGGTGCCCGGCGTACAGTCCGTAGGGACGGTCACAAAACTTCCGCTCTCCGAGGGCGGCGACAATCACAACGGCGCGTGGATCGAAGACCGCCCGATCACCAAGGACGAGTTGCCGTCGATTCACCTGACGGTGAACGCCTCGCAGGATTACTTCGCATCGATGGGCATTCCCCTCATCGAAGGGCGCACGTTCCGGGATGATGGAACCGATCGGCCGTCGCACGAGATGATCGTCTCGCGTTCGTTCGCTCGCCAGTATTGGCCTAACGGGAGCGCCATCGGCAAGCGAGTGAAGAGCGGTGGACCCGAGGCCCCGTGGAGCACGATCGTCGGCGTCGTGGGCGACGTGCACGACGAGGCGCTGACCAAGCCGGCAGAGGAGACCGTCTACCAACCGATCGTCACGGTCGTCCAGCCGCAGCCGGGAGCACCGGATTCAATTATTGCCGACAACACGATGTCGCTGACGATCCGGACGTCCGGGGAGGCGATGGCAGTCTTCCCGGCGGTGCGGCGGGAGATCTGGGCCATAGATCGCAACCTGCCGCTCGTGAACGTGCGCGCGATGTCGCAGGTGGTCGAATCGGCGATGGCGCGCACGACGTTCACGCTGATCATGATCGGCGCGGCGGCGGGCGTGGCGCTGTTGTTAGGCGCCATTGGCATCTACGGCGTGATCAGCTACATGGTCAGCCTCCGGACGCGCGAGATCGGCGTCCGCATGGCGCTCGGCGCGCAGTCCACGGAGGTACGACGCATGGTGGTGCGTCAGGGACTGGTGCTGGCGGTGATCGGCGTCGGCATCGGTCTCGCGGGAGCGCTCGCGCTGTCGCGGCTCATCAGCTCACTGCTCTACGGCATCGCGCCGCACGATCCGCTCACGCTCGGCGTGGTGACGGTCGGGCTGCTGGCGGTGGCCGCGGTGGCGAGCTGGTTGCCCGCGATGCGGGCGGCGCGGATCGACCCGATCGAGGCGCTGCGAGCCGACGGCTGACGTCATTCCGAGCGGAGGCCGAAGGCCGGAGTCGAGGAATCGCGATCATACGGGTAGAGGGCTCTCTACCCTGACGCCAACGATTCCTCGACTCGCTTCGCTCGCTCGGAATGACAACGATCGTTCCATCATCACGTTTCATAGGGCAAACCAGCGTTCCACGAAACGGTCCACGCGTGACGCCACGGCTGCGCGCGTGAGCCCAAGTCTCGGCCACACCGAGCGTTAGCCCGTCACCAGGCGGCGAGTTGGCCGCGGCCGTACCGTTGCTTCTCCAGGGGTCGATGGCGCCGGCACCGGCCGGCCCGCAGACACCAACAGGAGACGCTCATGATGAAGATCCCACGCCTTGCCTTCCTCACGCTCACGCTTGCGGCGTGCGCCGAGGATGCCACCTCGCCCGCCATGCGGGAACCTGGCGCGGCGTCCCTCTCGAAAGGCGCGTCCGGCAATTCCGTCGGCGCGGTGTTCACGCTCAGCAACCAGGCAGCCGGCAACGCGGTCATCGCGTTCAGCCGCTCGTCCGACGGTTCGCTCACGCCAGCGGGTTCGTTCGCGACGCTGGGCAACGGAACGGGCGCCGGACTCGGATCGCAGGGTGCGCTCGTCCTGAGCGACGACGGCGGTTTCCTGTACGCGGTCAACGCGGCGAGCAACACGATCACGTCGTTCGCGGTTGATGGTGCTTCGCTCACCCGGATCGGGACCGTTCCATCCGGTGGAACGCTGCCCATCAGCCTGACCACACACGGCAACCTCGTGTACGTGCTCAACGCCGGCGGCACCGAGAACATCACGGGCTTCACCGTGTCGGCGTCGGGCGCGCTCGCCATGCTCGCCGGCTCGACTCGCCCGCTCAGCGGCACCGGTGTCATGCCGGCCGAAATCGGTTTCGATCCGTCGGGACGCTGGCTCGTCGTCACCGAGAAGGGCACGAATCTCATCGACACGTACGCGGTCGGCGGTAACGGCTATGCGTCCGCTCCAGTCGTCAACCCATCGGCGGGCATGACGCCGTTCGGATTCGCGTTCAACCAGAAGGGCGTCCTGATCGTTTCCGAGGCATTCGGCGGCGCGGTGAACGCGAGCGCGGTGTCCTCGTACACGTTAGGCGGCGACGGCAGGCTCAATGTCGTCAGCGCCTCGGTGCCGACCACAGAGACGGCGGCGTGCTGGGTCGCGGTCACGAACAACGGGAAGTTCGCCTACGCAGCCAATACCGGGAGCGCGTCGGTCACGGGCTTCGACGTGAACAAGGCGAACCTCACGATACTCGACGCCGACGGCCGCACCGGCAGCACGGGCACCACGCCCATCGACGTCGCCATGAGCCGGAACAGTCAGTTCCTCTATGCGCTCACCGCCGGCTCGCACGCGATCAGCGCATTCGGCGTCCGGCAGAACGATGGGTCGCTTTCCACGACGCAGGGCGCGGGCGGTCTTCCGGTCGGCACGGTCGGCCTGGCCGCGCAGTAGACGATAGTGGGCCCGTCATTCCGAGCGCAGCCGCCTTCGCTCCGCTCGGAATACCGGCCGCTCGGAATGACTGGATTGTCGGCTCGTCGCGAGTACTGTACTCCCATGCCGCTCACGCTCAATCGCGCGTTGCTCGGGGCGATCGGCGCGGCGATCCTGTCCGGCGTGATCCCGGCGGCGATCGTCCTCGATCGCCGCCTCGCGTCCGCCCTCGAGGACCGCGCGCGTCTCGACCTCGCTCTGGCGCCGCGCGTACTCGCGGATCGGATGTCCGCGAACGCGACGACCTTGATGATGTACGCGAAGGACCTCGCGCACGTCTCCGGGCTGGCCAACGCCGTTGCAAGCGGAGACCGGCCCACCGCCGTCGTGACGATCGGCGCCGCGAGTGCGACGTACTCCGCCAATCCAGTGCTCGTCGGCCCGGGCGGCGAGAGCTGGACCGGCCCCGCGGTCGACTCGTCGCTGTTGGCCGAGACGCGCGCCGGACGCATGCCGGTGGTGACGCACCGTATGGGCCGTACGATCAGCAACATCGCGCTCGCGCCAATCGTGCGTGATGGTAAGTGGGTCGGCGCCGCCGGCGTCACCGTGCCGCTCGACGACCGTGTCGCCGGAACGCTTTCGGGCCTAACGCGCGCCGGCGTCGTGCTGATCGGCGATAGCATCGGAACGGTCGCCAGCACGCTGGACTCGGCTACCACTCGTGCGTTGACCGCAGCCATTGTTCGAACACGCATCGACGGCGTGCCCCGCGAGCTCTCAGCGGGTGGCCATCGCGTGATCGCCGTCGCCGCGCGTCTGGACGGTACGGCCACGGCCGTCTTCATCCGGCAGCTCGACGATGAGCTGGCGGTGCTGCCGGAGCTGCGCCGCGTCGCCACGCTGTCGGCGGTCGCCGCGCTGCTGATCGCATTGACGTTAGGCACCCTGCTCGCCGCTCGTATCGCGCGGCCAGTACACCAGTTGGCCGCCGCGGCGAATGCATTCGCCGCCGGTCACCTCGACGCCCCCGTTCCCACGTCAGGCATTCGCGAAGTCGACCAGGTCGCCGCGACGTTCGACGATATGCGCCGAGCGCTGGCGACACGACTGACGGAGTTGGGCGAGGCGAACGCCGCGCTCACCGACCGCAACACTCGCCTCACCGCCCTGCAGGCGGATCTGATGCAGCGCGATCGACTCGCGGCGACAGGGCGGCTCGTCGCACAGCTCGCGCACGAGATCCGGAATCCTGTCGCGTCACTCCGGAACTGCCTGGAGCTCATTCGGCGGCGCGTGGAAAACGACCCCGAGGCGCGCGAGTTCACCGACCTCGCGATCGACGAGTTGCTTCGCATGCACGAGTTGGCGGAGCAGATGCTCGACATCGCGCGACCGCAGGATCCGGGCGTGCGACACTGTCGCCCTGCCATCGTCGCTCGCGAGGTCGCGCGACTCGCGTCCCTTGGCCCGACGGATGCGGGCGACAACGCTCGTCCGGCGCTGGAGATCGCGGTCCATGGGGACGACGGTGCGGAAGCCGCGATCGCGCCCGACGCGCTCAAGCAGATTCTCGTGAACGTCCTGCAGAACGCGCGTGACGCCGCGTCACCGGCGGCGGCGAAGGTCGGCATCTCCGTTCGCGCCGCTGACTCCCGTGTCGCGATCGACATCCGCGATGATGGGCCCGGCATTCCCGCCGACATCACGCGTCGCGTGTTCGACCCATTCTTCACGACCAAGGACGCCGTGCACGGCGTCGGACTCGGCTTGTTCGTGGCCGAGGGGCTCGTACGCAGTGCGGGTGGGAGCATTCGAGATCGCAAATGGAGCGATGAAGCCGCCGTCGTCGCTCGCGGCCTATCGCGGCGCGTGGTTCCATATCGAGCTTTCCTCCACGCTCGTGCTAGACTCCTCGTCGTCGACGACGACCACGCGTTCCGCGTCTCGACTGCCGCGCTGTTGCGCGCCGACGGCTACGATGTCGACGTCGCGAGTGATGCCAGCGCAGCCGTGCAGGCAATGCGCGCGCAGGCATACGATCTCGTGCTGCTGGATCTGCGCATGCCGGGCATCGACGGCATCCAGCTCGTAGAGACGCTGCGCGTGTGGGGCGAGCGCGTGCCCGTGCTGATGATCAGCGGGTACGGCACCGTCGAAAGCGCGGTGCGCGCAATGCACGTGGGCACGGATGACTTTCTCACGAAGCCCGTCGAGCCGGATGTGTTGAGCGCGCGCGTGGCCGAGTTGCTCGAGCGTCGCCCGGTCACGACGCGGGACGACGCCGCCGTCGCCGGCATGGTCGGTCGCACTCCCGTGATGCGCGAGCTCTTCGCATCGCTGCGGCGCGTCGCACCGCAGGACACGACGGTGCTCGTCACCGGCGAGACCGGCACGGGCAAGGAAGTCGTGTCGCGCGCCGTACATCAGCTCTCGCCCCGTCACGCCGCTCCGTTCATCGCGGTCAACTGCGGCGCGTTCAGCGAAGGGGTGCTCGAGAGCGAGCTGTTCGGCCACGTGAAAGGCGCGTTCACCGGCGCCGTTCGCGATCGCGCGGGTGTATTCGAGTCCGCGCACGGCGGAACGATCCTGCTCGATGAGGTCGGAGAGATGAGCCTCGCCATGCAGCAGCGGTTGCTGCGCGTGCTGCAGGAACGCGAGGTCACGCGCGTGGGGTCATCGCGTCCGGTGCGCGTAGACGTACGCATCGTCGCCGCCACAAATCGCGATCTCGGTTCGGCGGTATCAGCCGGAAGCTTTCGCCAGGACCTGTATTACCGCCTCGCCGTCTTCCCGATCGTGGTCCCTCCGCTCCGTGAGCGGCGCTCGGACATCCCGCTGCTCGTCGCACACACGCTGCGACGGTCTACGCGATCGTGTGCCGGATAGCAGCGCGCTCGCCTGTTCCGCGTTCGCGCTACGACTCCTGCGCACGCACGACTGGCCAGGCAACGTCCGCGAGCTCATGTCGGTCATCGAACGCAGCGCCGTGGACGCTGGGTTCAGTCGCATCGAGGCACAGCACCTTCCGGCCGAGCTTCGTCGCGCCGCCGACGCCGGCAGCGAATCACGCTACCGAGCAGCCACCTCGGCCGACGAAGAGCGCGAGGCCATCGTCGCCGCGCTCGAACAGACCGGGGGCGCAGTTACGCGCGCGGCGGAGCTGCTCGGCATGGGACGCACGACGCTGTGGCGGAAGCTCAAGCAGTACGGCTTGATGAATGGCGCGTCGGCAGACGCGTGATCAACATCGGACGCGCGTAATCTCGTGATCCGCGTGATCACCTGTTCCCGTACTCTCGCGGCGGCAGCGTGCGCAGGTACGCGTAGAGCGCGCTGATCTCGACGTCGGTCATCTGACGCAGCAGGCGAATCGGCATGTTCGTCGAGTCGATCGCGCTGCCGTCCGGACGACGACCCGTGCGTAACGCACGCGCGAAGTCGTCGCTCGGTCCACTTGCCGATGCCGGCCGGCGTGATGTTCGCCGCCGGCCCCCACTCCGGCGGCGCACCGGGAATCTTGCCGCCCGAGAATCCGTCGCCGTGGCACCCCGTGCACCCCGTCGCCAGATACTTCCCGTAGCTCGCCGTCGGCTCCGCGAGCAGGCGCTTCTCGTGCGGTCGCGCGTGGTCGATGTCCTCGGCCGACAGGATCCTGACCTTGTTGGCGACGTACATGGTGCGCAGCAGCGGACCCGCGTACGACGTCGGTGCGGCATGCCTAACGTTGGGGACGCTTCGCGCGTAGGCGATGATCGCCGCCAGGTCTTCGTCCGTGAGCGTCGTGAATTCGCCCGCGGGCATGAAGAGCAGCGGCTTGCCGTCACGCTTCACGCCGTGCCGTACCGCGCGCTCCCAGTCACGTGGCTCGAGCTCGGCGCCACGCCCGCCGAGCGTGAGGTTCGGGCCGGCAAGGCGCCCGATGATCGGCTGATCGACGATCGTATTCCCGGCGAGGCCGGCGCCGTGGCATTCCACACACCCGCGCACGGTCGCGACGTGTTCGCCGTGCATGACGCTGGCCGCGTCTTCCGACACTGCGACCGAGTGTTCCGGGATAGAGAACCGCGCGCGGAATCGACGTTCTGAAAGCCCGTAGACGCTCGCCGCCCCGACGAGCACCACGGCCAGCAACGCGAGGACTACGCGGCCGAGCCAGCGAAGGATGGCGCGTGAGGTCGTTCGGGGATGCTGGAACGTGGGCGCGGCTTCGCGAGTGAAAGTCGATTCCGTCATATGGCTGCTGGCGCGGGTCCGCGCCGGAGAAAGGAGGTGATGTCGAGTGACCGAGCGACGATAGCCGCAATGTCGGAACGGTCGACCCGAGTCGCATGGGTCACGTGACCCAATCCTCGCCTCCAATCCGCTTTCCACGCACGACCAGCCCGCTTGACACCCGCGTCAGGGTCTGGGCATCATGGCAACCCGCCGCGTCGTACGCGGCGTCGCTGACAAATGAACCACACGGGCTACCCACCCGGACACTCGCCTGGTGGGACTGCGCACGAGCCGCACTTGCGACCACGCGCCGCTCCGTTCACTGGAAAGTCAGACTTGGCAGCGCTGGCTCACCTTTCCACACGGGGGACGTCTCAATGGCAGCGGATTTCTTTCTCGGCGAGTCGCTCGTCGGCGACGGTAACGAAGTCGCCCACATCGACCTGATCATCGGCTCCAAGTCGGGCCCCGCCGGGACCGCGTTCTGCAACGCGCTCACGAACAACAAGGACGGCTTCACGACGCTGCTCGCCGTCGTCGCGCCGAACCTGCCGGCGAAGCCCGACACCATCATGTTCAACAAGGTGACGATCAAGGGCGCCAAGCAGGCCGTGCAGATGTTCGGGCCGGCTCAGGCGGCGGTCGCGCGCGCGGTGGTGGACTCGGTCGAAGCGGGCATCATCCCGAAGAACAAGGCGGACGACTACTGCATCATGGTCGGCGTCTTCATTCACTGGGACGCCGCGGATGACCAGAAGATCTTCGACTACAACTACCAGGCGACGAAGGAGTCGATCCAGCGCGCGCTCGGCGGCGAGCCGAAGGTGGACGACGTCATCACGCGCGCTCGCACGGCGAAGCACCCGTTCGCGAGCAACGCCGAGGACAAGCGCGGGTCCAAGCAGAATGACGGGCGCAAACCTCTGACTCACGGCTAGCTGGTTGCTGGGTGCGGGTGCTGGTGGCTGGGTGACGCTGGGTGCGGCAGGTCACTCAGCGTCACCCAGCAACAAGCACGACCACCCAGCAACCAGCGCCGTTGTCTATGCGCAAGATCCTTCTGCACCTGGACACCTCGGCTCATCCGAGCGTGTTCGATCGCGTCGTCGCCTATGACGGCGGCGCGGACGACGTCCTGAGCTACGGCGGCGTTACCGTCGACGCCGTACGCGACCTCGTGCACGGCGCGATCTTCACGCGCGGGCCCAAGGACCTTCACAACACCGCGATCTTCATCGGCGGCACCGACATGACCGCCGGCGAGCAACTGCTCGCCGCGGTGCGGAAGACGTTCCTCGGACCACTGAAAGTCTCGGTCATGCTCGACTCCAACGGGTCGAACACCACCGCGGTCGCCGCCGTCGCGAAGCTCGTGCAGACCACGGGCGATGTGCGTGGTAAGCGCGCCGTCATTACCGCCGGCACCGGCCCCGTCGGCACGCGGGCGGCGGGTCTGCTCGCGAAGGCCGGCGCTCACGTGACCATCACGTCCCGCCACACCGAGGAAGCGGAGCGCGTGGCCGGGCAGATCCGCCAGCGGTTCGGCGGGTCGGTCGATCCGGTGGTCGTCACGGACGCGTCGCACGTTGCCGCCGCGTTAGGGGATGCCGAGCTGCTGCTCAACACCGGACCGGCGGGCGTGCAGCTCGTGCCGCGGGACGCGTGGCGCACCGTGCGCACACTCCGCGTCGTCGCCGACCTCAACGCCGTGCCGCCGTTAGGCATCGAAGGCGTCAATGTCTCGGACTCCGGCGTCGACCGTGACGGCGTCACGACGTTCGGCGCGCTCGGCGTCGGCAACTTCAAGATGAAGGTGCACAAGCGCTGCATCGCGAAGCTGTTCGAGCGGAACGACCAGATCCTGGACGCCGAGTCGATCGGGGATGTCGCGCGCGAGCTGGTGCAGGCGGCAGCGTCCGCGTCGTCACCGGCGGCGTCGAAGCCGGGGTAGCGCCATGCCGCGCGTCATCGGGATCGATCCCGGTACTGTCAGCATCGACGTATGCGGGCTCGACGATGGCCGTCTGTTCTTCGACGAATCGTTCCCCACGCGTGACGCGCTCGCTACCCCGGCGCGCTTCGTCGCGCTGCTCGAGTCGCGCTCGCCCGTCGATCTCATCGCCGGCCCATCGGGCTACGGGTTGCCGCTGCGTCGCGCGCACGAGCTCACCGACACGGACATTCGCCTCGCGTATCTCTCGGTCGACGGCGAGAAGGGCGGTATCGGTGGCCTGCGTTCACTGGCACGGGCGCTCGCGGCGTCGGGCCTGCCGGTCGTGTTCACGCCCGGCGTCGTGCATCTCCCGACGGTGCCGGCGTATCGCAAAGTGAATCGCGTCGACATGGGGACCGCCGACAAAGTGTGCGCGACGGCGTTGGCGGTGCGGAACCAGGCGCAGCGCCACGGCTGTGCGATCAGCGACGTATCGCTCATTCATCTCGAGCTCGGCGGCGCATTCACCGCCGCCGTCGCCGTCGAACGCGGACAGATCGTGGATGGTCTCGGTGGATCGTCGGGGCCCATCGGCGTCCGGGCAGCGGGCGCACTCGACGGTGAAGTGGCATATCTCGCCGGCACCATCACGAAAGACATGCTGTTCGACGGCGGCGCCGGGACGATCGCCGGCGAAGAGCAACGCTGACGATGCCTGGCTCGTCGCGCCGGAAACGCCGACGGCGAAGACGGCGTGGTTCGCGTTCATGGAAGGCGTAGTGAAGACCGTCGCGATGCTGCTCGTGTCCGCACCGAGCGCGCGCGAGGTCGTGCTGTCCGGCCGCGTCGCGGCGATCGAGCGCGTGCAGGTCGATCTCGCGCGTCGCCTCTCGACGGTCGCGCCGCGCGTTGCCGTTCAGCATCTGCGCGGTTTCGCGAGAACGGCGAAGCAGGGCGCCCAGGGCGCGGCGCTCGTCGCTGACGGTCTCGCGGGCGGGCACGAGGACGAGCTCGTGAGCACGATGGGTATCCGCCGCGCGTCGGGAACGGTGCTCGACCACCTGGTTCTCATCTCGCCCGCGACAGCGCGGCACCGACTCGGCATTCGGGATGCCTAACGTATCGTCGTCGCGTCCAGCACGTGTGCTCATCGCCGGAGTCTCGACGCGAGCCATGGCCGAATCGGCGGCGCGAGCGGGGTACGCCGTGACGACGCTCGACGCGTTCGGCGATCTCGACCAGCACGATGGCGTGCACGCGCTCTCGCTGCCGCGGGATTTCGGCGTCGCGTTCACGAGCGATGCCGCAGCGCGCCTCGCGAGCGAGCTCACCTGCGACGTCGTTGCGTACCTGTCGCCGTTCGAGAATCACGCGCGGGCCATCGCGCGACTCGCGGAGGGTCGGGCGCTCTGGGGTAACTCGCCGTCGGTGGTTCGTCGTGTCCGAGACCCGTGGGTGCTCGCCGAATGCGTTGGCGCGTCAGGGCGTGGTCGTGCCGGATCTGCTTCCCGCGGGTACACGACCATCGCTCGACGACGAGAGCTCCGAGTGGCTCGTCAAGCCGCTCGCGTCAGGCGGCGGCCACGGCGTACACGCCTGGCACCGCGATGATGTCGTCCCACCGAGCGCATACCTGCAAGGCTTCGTCGAGGGCGCACCGGCATCCATCGTCTTCGTTGCAGCCCGCGGGCGGTCCGTACCGCTCGGCCTAACGAGGCAGCTCGTAGGCGACGAGGCGTTCGGCGCGACTGGCTTCCGCTACTGCGGGAACATTCTGGCGGCAGCGAACGACACGCAGTTCCATCGGGATGCCGAGCTGGTGGCAGCCGCGAGTGCGCTCGCCGGTGCCGTAACGCGGGAGCTCGGTCTCGTCGGCGTCAACGGGATCGACTTCATCGCGCGTGATGGCGTTCCGGTGCCGATCGAGGTCAACCCACGCTACTCGGCGTCCATGGAGCTCGTCGAGCGGGCGTACGGCGTGTCGATCTTCGCCGTACACGCCGCAGCCTGCGCGGGCGACGAGCTCCCACTGTTTGACCTCGAGCGAGCGCGACAAGCTCCACGCGCGCTCGGCAAGGCGATCCTGTTCGCTCGTCACGACGTGACTTGCGGCGACACGCGTCCGTGGCTCGACGACCCCACGGTGCGCGACGTGCCGCATCCGGGCGAGCCCATCCCTTCGGGACGACCGGTGTGCACCGTATTCGCCGAAGGCGCCGACTCCACCGAGTGCTATGCGTCACTCGTCAGGCGTGCCGAGGAGGTGTACTCCGTGCTCGACGCGTGGGCGGCGGCGGGGGCAGCGCAATGACGGCACCGGGCCTCATCGAGAACGTCACCTGCCTCGGCTGCGGCTGCGCGTGCGATGACATCGGCATCACCGTGCGCGATGGACGGATCACCGAGGCGCGGAATGCCTGCGCGCTCGGCGTGGAGTGGTTCGGCGACGGGCAGGTCCCCGCACGGTCGCGCATCGACGGCCGGGACGTCAGCCTGGACGAAGCCGTCGGCGAGGCGGCCAGAACGCTCGCCGGCGCTTCGCGGCCGCTCGTGTACCTCGCGCCCGACGTCTCGTGCGAGACGCAGCGCGAAGGCGCCGCGATCGCGGACATGCTGCGCGCTCGGCTCGACAGCGTGACATCTTCGACCGTCGCGGGGTTCGTTCTGTCGGGACAGGAACGCGGCTACGCGTCCGCAACGCTCGGCGAGATCCGCAACCGGGCCGATGTCATCCTCTTCTGGGGCGTGGATCTGGAGCGGCGGTATCCGCGATTCACTTCGCGTTATGCGCCGGATCCCATCGGCGTTCACGTTCCGGACGGACGTCGTTCCAGGACGGTCATCTCGGTCGATGTAGGGGCTGCAGTGACTCTCGCCGCTGCCGATCATCGCACGACGATCGACCCGGCCGACGAGCTCGCGACGCTGACGGCACTCCAGGCGATCGTACGGTCGCCTGACACTGGCTCGGCCACATTCGCGCGATCGCCGGGTGCTGCATGGGATACGGCGCGGGACCTCGCGCCAATGCTCCTGTCCGGACGCTACGTCGCGCTGGTGTATGACGCCGAGCCCGACGAGCGCACAGCTCGATCGCCGCAGCGGTTCGACGCGCTCGGCGCGTTAGGCGCGGCGCTCAATGAGAGAACACGGTGCGCGGCGATCGCGCTTCGAGGCGGCGGCAACCGGTCCGGTGCCGATTCGGTGCTCACGTCGCAAACCGGGTACCCGATGGCCGTGGACTTCGGGCGGGGCTATCCGCGGTATGGCCCGCATGATGGCTTGGCCGCGGCTGCCCGCGACGGCATTCGAAGCGACGTTGCCCTGGTAGTCGGTAACGCCGCAGCGCTTCCATCAGCAATCTCGACCGCGTTGTCCCGCGTCCATACGGTCACCATCGGTCCGAGGGCCAGTGAGTCGCCGTTAGGCGACCGCGCTATAACGATCGATACAGGTGTGGACGGCATCCACACCGGGGGAACGGCATTTCGCACCGACGACGTACCACTGCCGCTGCGCGCGGTGATGGCCGGCTTCCCGTCCGCCGTCGACACTGTTCGCTCCATCGCGTCGCTCGTACGACGCATGACACAATGACACCGCAATGACGCCGCTCCGTATTGCTGGCGGCCGCGTGTACGATCCCGCGAACGGCATCGATGGCGACGTCCGCGACATCTGCATCGACGACGGTCGCATCGTCGCCGACGTCCCGTCGTCCGCGCCACGGCTCGACGCACGTGGAATGGTCGTCATGCCGGGCGGCGTGGACATGCACTGCCACGTCGCAAGCGGTTCCGTGAACGTCGCCCGCCGGCTGCTCCCGGAAGATCACGCGCAGCACCCTGCCCTCGCGCCTGTCCTGGACGACCTCGCGACGATCCCGCGATCCGGATCCGCCGGACTCGTCCCGACGACGTTCACGACGGGCTACCGCTACGCCGGTCTCGGGTACACCACGGTGTTCGATGCCGCGGTCGCGCCGCTCATGGCGCGGTCCGCTCACGCTCAACTCGACGACACGCCAATCGTCGACGGCGGTTTCTTCGTCCTTCTCGGCAACGACGACTACCTGCTTCGCCAGATCGACGCCGGCGAGCGCGAGCGCGCCCGCGAGTACGCCGCGTGGCTGCTCGGCGCGTCCGGTGCGTACGCCATCAAGGCGGTGAATCCGGGTGGCATCGAGCTGTGGAAGCGCGGGTCGCGGGAGCGAACGGAGCTCGATCAGGCGTTAGGCTCGAGCCGAGTGACACCGCGCGCGATTCTCGAGACGTTGGCTGATTCCGCTATCGCACTCGGGCTACCGCACCCGCTGCACATTCACTGCAACAACCTGGGCCTTCCGGGTAACGCATCCACCACGCTCGCCACGATGGCGGCCCTCGAGGGGCGCCGCGCGCATTTCACGCATCTGCAGTTTCACAGCTACGGCACGTCGGGCGACGGTGCGTGGCGCTCGGCCGCGCGGGAGGTCATCGAGTACGTCAACGCGCACCCGAGCCTGAGCGGTGACGTCGGCCAGGTCATGCTCGGCCCCGCTGTGACGCTCACCGCCGACGCGCCTGTGGAGTACCTGCTCCACCGGAGCAGTGGCCGAAAGTGGGCGAACGTGGACATCGAGCTCGAGACGGGCTGCGGCGTCGTGCCTCACGAGTACAAGGAACGCAACGCCGTCGCGGCGCTCCAGTGGGCGATCGGCCTCGAGCTGTTCCTGCTGTCGAGTGACCCGTGGCGCGTCGTGCTCTCCACGGACCACCCGAATGGTGGGTCGTTCATGTCGTACCCGGCGCTGATCCGCCTGCTCATGGATCGCGCGCATCGCGACGAGCAGATCAAGCGCGTCGAGCCGAAGCTGCTGGCCGGCAGCACGCTCGCTGATGGAATCGCGCGCGAGTACACGCTCGGCGAGATCGCTATCATCACGCGAGCTGGCCCGGCGAAGCTGCTCGGCCTGCGAGACAAGGGGCATCTCGGCGTCGGCGCGGATGCGGACGTCACCGTCTACATGCCCGACGCGGACACCGAGAAGATGTTCGCGACGCCGCGGTACGTCGTGAAGGGCGGTACACTCGTGGTCGAGGAGGGGCAGCTTCGCCGCGCACCAGCCGGCCGACGGCTCCACGTGCGGCCGTCATTCGACGCTGCCGTGACGGCCGACATCGAGCACCACTTCAACCAGTATTCGACGGTGCGGTTCGCCAACTACCCCGTGGGCGATCTTCGCGACGCGTCTGTGCCACTCGCGGCGAGCGGAGCGCGCTGACATGTACGTCAACGGTGTGCTCATCCAGGACACGTTCGCCGAGGCGTTTCCGATGCGCGCGGCGCGTATCGTGATCACGGCGGTGAGCTCACGCTGGGCGCGCGAAGCCGCCCTCAAGCTCACGGGGTTCGCCACGTCCGTCATCGCGTGCAAGTGTGAAGCGGCGATCGAGCGAGAGCTGGCTCCGAGCGAGACGCCCGACGGCCGGCCGGGATTCAGCACGCTGCTGTTCGCCATGGACACCGAGAGCCTTGGCAAGCGCCTCGTCGAGCGGATTGGCCAGACGGTGCTGACGTGTCCGACGACGAATTGCTTCGATGGCCTGCCGGACGCGGAGCGCCGCCTAACGTCGGGCCGAGCGCTGCGCGTATTCGGCGACGGGTTTCAGGGGAGCAAGGTGGTCGGTGGCCAGCGCTTCTGGCGCGTTCCCGTCATGGATGGCGAGTGCCTGCTCGAGGAAAGCTTCGGCGCCGCGAAGGGCGTTGGCGGCGGGAACTTTCTCATCCTGGGAGCGAACGCGTCGAGCACGCTGGCCGCCGCTGAGGCGTCGGTGGCGGCGATTGCGAGCATGCCGGGCGTGATCCTTCCCTTTCCCGGCGGCATCGCACGGAGCGGGAGCAAGATCGGGTCGCGTCAGTACAAGTCGCTCGTGGCCTCCACGAACGATGCCTACTGTCCGACGCTGCGTCCGCTCACGGACTCGGCGTTGCCGGACGACGTGCACAGCGTGCTCGAGATCGTCCTCGATAGCCTCGACGAAGCATCGATGCGCAGAGCAATGTACGCAGGCATGACGGCCGCATGTGTGCCAGGTGTTCGCGCGATCAGCGCGGGGAACTACGGCGGAAAGCTGGGCCCGCACCATTTTGCGCTACGCGAGATCATGAGCGAGAGCGCGAATGTCGGAGTGCAGCCGTGACCGAGCACATCACGCTCACGTTGCGCGCGCCGCTCGAGGAGTCGATTGAAGCAACGTCCGTCGTGCCCGATCGGTTCGCGTCGTTGAGTGAACGCGACATTGCCGCATTGCCGGTGTGGTGCGGGCGCAAGCAGCAGGCGCTGGGGGAATTCTTCGCGGTGGACGGCGGCCACTCCACGGACGTGCGTGTCATCGGTGACGTTAGGCGTGCAGCCGAGTTGGGCGCCGGCATGGCCGGGGGCAGGCTGGTGATCGAGGGTGCCGCTGGCGATCGCCTCGGTCTGGGGATGACCGCGGGTCACATCGACGTCCTCGGCGCTGCAGGCCATGACGCGGGTGTCGGCATGAGTGGCGGATCGCTGCACATTCGCGGAGATGTCGGCGACCGCGTCGGGGCCGCATTGCCGGGAGCCGCCCGCGGTATGACGGGCGGCGAGATCGTGGTCGAGGGTGCCGCAGGCACCGACGCAGGTGCTCGCATGCGGCGCGGGCTGCTGTTCATCGGCGGTGACAGCGGCGATCGAACGGCGCGCGGCATCATCGCCGGTACGGTGATCGTGATTGGACGCGTAGGCGCCGAGCCCGCTCACGGGAGCAAGCGTGGGACGCTCGTGGCGGGCGACGGTATCGAGGTGCCGGTCACGTATCGTTATGCATGCGACTACGAGCCGCCGCATGTGCGGCTCGCGCTCACGTACCTCGGTCGACGCTACGGGCTCTCGATCTACGCGCGTCTCGTCGACGGACGATACAGGCGTTACTGCGGTGATGCCGGGACGGTGGCCAAGGGTGAGATCCTCGAGTGGCTTCCTGAATGACACGCCGACGGGTGAACGAGCGAACGACCGGAGCGCACGATGACTGACTTCACGCTCAACGTTCGTGCGGCGCTCATCGCCGACCGCATGGCTTTTCACGCCGCCGAGTACGGCGTCGCGGTGCATACGCTGAGCTCGGGCGCACGCGTCATCGATGCGGGAGTCGCTGCGCCGGGAGGCCTCGCGGCTGGCCAGGCGATGGCTCACGCGTGCATGGGTGGCCTCGGGCATACGTCGTTCACGCCGCTATCGATAGGCGAGGACTCGTACCAGGGCGTGCAGGTCTGGACCGATCACCCGGCCATCGCCTGCATGGCCTCGCAATACGCCGGCTGGGCCATTCACGTCGGCGAATTTTTCGCGATGGGCTCCGGGCCGCTTCGAGCCATCGCTCGCGTGGAGCAGGCGCTGTTCGACAAACTCGCGTACACGGAGAAGACGGATCGCGGCGTGCTCGTGCTGGAGGGGAGGACGCTCCCGACGGACGACATCGCCAACTGGGTGAGCGAGCGTGCCGGCATCGCGCCGTCAGCGCTCACGTTCATTGTCGCGCCCACTGCAAGCATCGCGGGCGGCATTCAGATCGCCGCCCGCATCCTGGAGACCGGGCTGCACAAGATGGATGCGCTGGGCTTCGACGTTAGGCAGGTGACGAGTGCGGTCGGCACCACCCCGGTGCCACCGGTCGCGAAGAACGACCTCCGCGCCATCGGCCGCACGAACGACTGCATCCTGTACGGCGGTCAGGCGCGATACACCGTTCGTGCCGACGACGCGACGCTCGAGACGCTCGCGCACCAGCTTCCGTCGTCGGCGTCCGCTGACTACGGCACGCCGTTCTACGAGATCTTCGAGCGGTACGATCGCGACTTCTACAAGATCGACAAGCTGCTCTTCAGTCCCGCCGAGGTGTGGCTGACGAGCGCGACGAGCGGGCGCACGTTTCACGCGGGCCGGCTCGAGCCGACGGTGCTGCGCGCGTCGCTGTTCGGCTGATGACCGCTGATCGACTGTCGCCTGGCGAGGTACTGCAGACCGCGCGACTGCTCCTGCGGCCGTGGCGCGATGGCGACCTCGAACCGTTTGCCGCGCTGAATAGCGATCCGGTTGTGATGGAGCACATGCCGACAATGCTCGACCGCTCGGCCAGCGACGCGTTGGTTGCGCGCATCCGAACGCATTTCGACCAGCACGGATTCGGGCTCTGGGCGATCGAAGTACCGGGCATTGCGGACTTCGTTGGCTACGTGGGACTCCTGGTGCCGCGCTTCACAGCGGCGTTCACGCCGTGCGTCGAGGTGGGATGGCGACTTGCGCGCGAGCATTGGGGTCGAGGGTACGCGACGGAGGGCGCGCGTGCGGCGGTGTCGTTCGGGTTTCTGTCGGCTGGCCTGGACGAGATCGTGTCGTTCACCGTGCCGGCGAACACGCGTTCCGTCGCAGTGATGGAGCGACTCGGTATGACCCACGACCCGTCGGATGACTTCGACCACCCGTCGCTGCCTGCAGGTCATAGACTTTCACGTCACGTCCTCTACCGCCTCTCGCGGCCGGCGAGCGCGTTGTCATCCCGAGCGGAGCGTTGTCATTCCGAGCGAGCGGCAGCGAGGGATCTCGTGAGGTGCTCGTGGCAGGACGTGGCCCCTGCGTATCGGGACGATCGCCGATTCCTCGACTCGCTGCCGCTCGGGATGACACTGTCAATGATCGCCTAACGTGCGAGTCACCATCCTCAGCGCCCGAACCGGCTGGCACACCGACGAGCTACTCCGCGCCCTGACCGAGCGCGGCCACTCGGGTGTCGTTGTACCCTACGAAGCTCTCGTCGCGCGTGTGGCGTCTCGCGGCAAACTCGTCTCGCTTCAAGCCGGCCCCGACCAACTTCTCGACGCCGACGCCGTCCTCGCCCGCATCATTCCCAACGGCTCGCTCGAGCAGATCATCTACCGCGTCGACGCACTCCACTGGCTGGAGGATCGTGGCCTCCGCGTGATGAACTCGCCTCGCGCCATCGAGCGTTGCGTCGACAAGTTCTATACATCCGCACTCCTGCACGAAGCAGGACTCGAAACACCGGAGACCGTCGTCTGCGAGCGTGTCGACGACGCAATGAACGCCGTTCGCGAAATGGGCGACGTCATCGTCAAGCCGCTGTTCGGCTCCATGGGCCATGGCATGGTGCGCGTCAGCGACCCGGACACCGCGTTTCGTGTGTTCCGCGCGCTCGAGATGACACGCGCCGTGTTCTACGTGCAGCGCGTGATCGAGCATGCCGGATGCGACGTGCGCGCGTTCGTCGTCGGTGACCGCGTTGTCGCCGCCATCGAGCGACGCGCTCGCGATGGCGGCTGGCGCACCAACGTCTCACTCGGCGGCGAAGCCCGAGCCGTCGACCTCTCGCCCTCCCAGTGTCGCATGGCGCTCGACGCCGCACGCGCCGTCGGAGCCGACTACGCGGGCGTGGATCTCTTGCCAGCCCTCGATGGCACCACCTATGTGCTCGAAGTGAACGGAATCCCCGGCTGGTCTGGCGTGCAGACGACGACGTCGACGGACGTGGCCGGCGAGATCGTCGACCACCTGCTCGCGAAGATCCGCGAATGACTGCTCACGAGTTCAACGCACAGGTCGCCGCCGCCGCGCAGCTCGCCTGCCTGCTCGAGGCGAGCGCCGCGAAACCCGGCAACGTTTCGCCCGGCGTTCACTTCGGCGACACGACGTACGAAGATTTCCTGGCCAGCGCCGCCGCCATCGGACCGCCGTTAGGCGCCGCCGGCACCAACGCGCTCGGCACCACGATTCGGCGCGCTGTTCAGGCGACGCGCCGCTGGACGAGCGTCAATACGAATCTTGGAATCGTGCTACTGCTGGCGCCGCTCGCGCGCGCGGCCGGCCGACGGCTCAGCGACCCACATTCAGATGCCCGTACGAAGGGCATGATCGACGCCGCCGACCTCCGCCGAGCGGTTCGCCAGATACTCATTCAGACCACGGTTGACGATGCCCGCGAGGCGTACACGGCCATCCGCCTCGCATCGCCCGGCGGGCTGGGCTCCGCGCGCGAGCAGGACGTGGCCAACGAACCGACCGTGACGCTCACCGAAGCCATGCGCCTCGCCGCCGACCGCGACGGCATCGCGCGTGAGTACGCGACGGACTTTCAGACTACCTTTGAGATCGCGACGCCAGCGCTCGCGCGCGCGCGCGAGGCCGGACTCGATTGGAACGACGCCGTCGTGGAGACGTTCTTGACCCTGCTCGCCACGTGCCCAGACACTCACATCGCTCGGCGAGCCGGCCAGGATGTCGCCGATGACGTCACCCGACAGGCGCGCGCGGTTCTCGATCATGGCGGTGTCCGATCGCCGACCGGGCGCGCAGCCATCTCGAGCATGAGCGACGCACTACGCGACGGGCGCAACCAGGCCAACCCCGGAACCACCGCTGACATCACGGCCGCCGCAATCTTCGTCGTGCTCGTCGGCGGCGGCTGGCACTCGAGGAACGGAGGAGTCGATGCAGCATCGCGGTGAATTCCGAGTGTCGGTCACGAAGGACTACCTCGTCTTCGCGTCCGCCCACTTCATCACGTTCTCGGGACATCGCTGCGAGACGCTGCACGGCCACAACTACCGTGTGGGCGTCGTCGTCGAGGGCGCGCTGGACCCCGAGAGCTGGTACGTGTTCGACTTCTCCGTGCTCAAGCGCATCATGCGCAAGCTGTGCGACGACATCGATCACAAGGTGCTGCTGGCGACGACGAACCCGCACCTCCAGATCGCCGAGCAGGGCGACTCGGTCACGGTCGCGTACGACAACCGTCCGCGCTACGTCTTCCCCAAGCGCGACTGCGCGCTGCTGCCGCTGCCTAACACCACCGTGGAGATGTTGGCCGAGTACCTGACGGGGTTGCTGCAGGCGGAGCTCGCGAAGGAGGGGGCGAACGGCGTGACCGCCATCGAGATGGAAGTCGAGGAGAACTTCGGTCAGTCGGCGACGTATCGACTCACGCTATAGCAGCTCGGGTCGATCAGACCGCGGCGTTCCAGCCGCCAGGAATACTTCCACTGAGAAGCGCCGTCGCCACGAGCGCCCCATCGCAACCGACGGCCGCGAGTGCGCGCAGGTCGGCCGAATCTCGAACGCCGCCGCCAGCGAGCAGCGTGACTCGTGGCGCCGCCCGCCGAATGTCGTCCATCATGTGCAGGTCGATTCCCGCTCCCGTCCCGACGCGGGCCAGATCGAGCACGATCACGCTCCCGACACCCGCATCCGCCGCGCGCACCGCGAGTTCCGCTGCGCTCGAGCCGGCCGTCCAATCGTTAGGCGCCCGGACGGGCTCGCCCAGCCGGAGATCGAGACTGAACGCAATGCGTTCCCCTCCAGACTCCAGGCAAATCGCATCGAGCGCCTCGAACGTCGCGAGCGTCTCGAGCCCGACGATCACCGTACGCGCACCGGCATCCAGCACCGCCGCCACGTCGGCCGCTGTCGACGTCCCGGCGTCTACCCAGAGCGGCACGCCCAGCGCCGCCA
Source organism: uncultured Gemmatimonadaceae bacterium (assembly GCA_963829055.1). Classification (GTDB taxonomy): domain Bacteria; phylum Gemmatimonadota; class Gemmatimonadetes; order Gemmatimonadales; family Gemmatimonadaceae; genus JAJKIV01. The sequence goes on from CAWHHI010000003.1 coordinate 32,149, forward strand.
GCTCACCGAGCACGCCCCTGTGCATCGCACTCACACCGCGTTCGATGGCGTCGAGATCAGCGACGTACAGCTCGCGGACGCCGAGTGCGTCGACGTACGCACGCCCGAGAGCGACCGCATCGCCATTCACACTCGCTCCCGCGGCCATGCCGACCGGCGCGTAGGAATCACGTCGGCCCCCACGCGCGTGAACCGCGTGGCCACCCTTGAGATCGATGACGCCGACGACACGCACGGTCGCGTTACCTCGAAGATGAACAGTGACGGACGATGCCGGCCGCCTCACGTCCTCACGAGCACCTGAATATCATCCACCGCATGCGCAATTCCAGCGGCACGAGCGGCGTGATTGGGTGGGACATCGGCGGTGTGAACACGAAGGTCGCGCGTGTACAGCACGGTCGCGTACTCGTCGCGCATTCTCACCCGTATGAGATCCAGCGCGATCCGGCCGCGCTCGGCCCTCTGCTCACGACGCTCGCCATGCAGGTCGAATCCACCGCGGGCGACCGGCACGCCGTGACGATGACCGCCGAGCTCTCGCAGATGTTCCGGACGAAGCGAGATGGCGTGGCGTTCGTCCTCGATGCCGTCTCGTCCGCGTTTCCGTCGTCGGACATCCATGTCTACAGCGTCGACGGCCGCTTCCTCTCCCCCGCCGACGCGCGATGCGAGCCGCTCGCCGTTGCGGCGTCCAATTGGGCCGCCACCGCCAGAGTGGTTGCCGCGAGCTACCCTAACGCGATTCTCATCGACATCGGCACCACCAGCACGGACATCATCCCGATCGAGGACGGAGAGGTCGTCGCCGTGGGAACGACTGACCCGGCGCGTCTCGCCAGCGGGGAGCTCGTGTACTCCGGCGCGCTTCGCACGGCAGTCGAGGCCATCACAGCGGTCGTCCCGCTCGGCGACACGACGGCAAGCGTGTCGGCCGAGGCGTTCGCGCTCGTCGGCGACGTCCATGTGTGGCGCGGCGATCTCGCGAGCGACGACTACTCGGTTCCGACTCCCGATGCGAGACCGACGTCGCGCGAGTTCGCCGGCGAGCGCATCGCCCGCATCGTGTGCGCTGACCGCGAGATGCTGGACGATCGCGCGATCTCCGCGATCGCCGACGCCGTCGCGAGCGCACAGGTGGACGTGATCAGCAGGGCGATCACACGCGTTCGCGCGCGTCACACGCGTCTCCACACCGCCGTCATCACGGGGCTCGGCTCCTTCATCGCCGCGCGCGCCGCTCGTCAGGCAGGACTCCACGTCGTTCGCCTAGCCGATTCCATGGGCGACGACGCGTCGCGGTGTGCCCCAGCCGCTGCCGTCGCGCTGCTGCTCGATGGCAGTCTGTCCCACCATGCGCCAAGCGCACGGAGGCCGCGTACCACGCCACCTAACGTCGACAGGGCCACGTACCCGGGTATGGCGGACATGGTCGTCAAAGTCGGCGGCGCTCTGCTCGCCTACCCCACCCTGCTCGACGCCACGCTCCGCGGCATCATCGATGCCGGCACCGACGCGCGCATACTCATTGTCCCCGGCGGCGGTCCATTCGCCGACGCGGTTCGCGACGCCGATCGACGTATCCACCTCGCCGACGACACCGCGCACTGGATGGCGATACTCGCGATGGACCAGTACGCGCACCTGCTTGCCGCGCGCCATCCGAGCCTCGCCCTCGCCGTCACCATCGCCGAAGCCGAGGCGATACTGACGCAGCATCGAGTCCCGGTGCTCGCACCGTATCGCTGGCTGCGACAGGCAGACCCGCTACCGCACTCGTGGGACGTCACGAGCGACAGTATCAGCGCGTGGATCGCCGGAGCCGTCGGCGCTACTCATCTCGTGCTCGTCAAACCTCCAGGCGCGGATGTCAGCGCGGCGGTCGACCCCCAGTTCTCCCACACACTTCCGACCGGCATTTCGTCACTTACGGTCACGGCTGATGCGAGCGATGCGCTCGTCGCGGCGCTGCGCGTCCCCGCGCGACGCTGACGCCGTACGAAGCCCACGCACGAGATCGGCCGACACGCGTCCACTCCGCCCCCCGATGCACGCGGCGCCGCGAACCCCCGCCACGTCCGCGCCGGCATCACGCACGCGACCGAGGTCGTCGACACCAAGCTTTCCGGCGACGGCGGCGATCAACTTGAGCCCGCGCGCTCGCCCCACCCAGGCGGAGAGCTCGATGCGCGACCATAGCGTGGTCAGCCCCGCACCCTCCTTGTCCGCCGTGTCGACCAGCACGCCTCGCGCACCCGCATGCGCCGCAATCGCGAGAAGCTTCGTCGCGTCGATGCTCGTTCCATGCTCGGCATCGGCGTACGCGACCGCGACGACGCCGCTCGCCGGATTGCCTCGCTCGCACCCGCGCACACACGCGACGATCAGCCGCTCGACACGGCGCGCATCGGCGATGCCGGCAAAGCCCACTTTGACGAGGCCGGCCCCGCTCGCCGAGTATTCAAATGCGAGACGCCCGATCGCGGTCTCATCGTGTGCGTCCCCGAGCGCCGCCGTCACGAGTCGAGCCGGAGGTGTCGCAGCGCGAATTTCACGCAAAACGTCCGGGCTCACGGCACCGAGCGCCCCCCGCGCCGGCTCTTTCGCATCTATCACGTCCGCACCACCCTCGGCCGCCGCGACCGCCTCGTCGGCGGACCGCACACTCACCAGAAGTCTCATCGCGCCCTTCGCTCGAGGGTAAGGAACTCAGCGGCGATTGTAGGCGCCGAGCTACCCGCTGTCAAAGCCGTCGTCATTCCGAGCGGAGGCCCGCAGGCGGAGTCGAGGAATCGCGATTGTCCGCGATAGAGGGCCCTCTATCGGGACGATCGCGATTCCTCGACTCGCCTTCGGCCTCCGCTCGGAATGACAAGCCTCGTTCATTGCTCGCGCTTCGCGCGCGAGACACTTTCCTCGCGTCACTCCACGGAGATCCTTGTTGGCGACGCCGAGCGCCCCCCCGTTGCTTGCCGGAATGCGTGTGCTCGTCACTGGTGCGTCCAGCGGAATCGGACGCGCCATCGCGATAGCGTCGGCCCGCGCCGGCGCCGACGTCGCGGTGACGTACCGGCTCAACGAGCGCGGCGCCCGCGACGTCGCCCGCGAAGTCGAGGCCATTGGCCGACGCGCCCGCGTGGTGCGCCTCGATCTCGGCGACGTCGCCTCCGTGAACGCCCTCGGCGGCGCCGTTCGCTCCGGCCTCGGTGGCGTGGACGCTTGGGTGAACAACGCCGGAGCCGACGTCCTCACCGGTCCCGCCACGACCATGAGCGTGATGGAAAAGCTGGATCTGCTCATGCGCGTCGACCTGCGCGGCACCATGCTCGCGTCATGGCAGGCAGCCGAGCTCATGGCAGCGCAGGACAAGGGCGGCGTTATCATCAACATGAGTTGGGACCACGTGCTCACGGGAATGCCGGGCGTCGAAGCACAGCTGTTCTCGGCCGTGAAGGGCGGCGTGTTGTCGTTCAGCAAGTCGCTCGCGCGTACCGTCGCGCCACGAGTACGCGTCAACGTGCTCGCACCCGGTTGGATCGAGACGGCATATGGCACCGAAGTCGACGAGACCATTCGGCGACAGGTCGTCGCGTCGACGCCGCTCGAGCGATGGGGAACGCCCGAGGATGTCGCGAGCGCAGCCGTCTATCTCGCATCGCCCGCAGCATCGTTCGTCACGGGCCAGACGATGCTCGTTGGCGGCGGCGTCGTGATGTGATCGATCTTGCCATTGAGCGCGCGCACTCCTGTCGCGGTTAGGCACGCAGCCACTCTCGGAGATTTGCCGTGTCCAAAAAAGAACCGACGTACGACGACGCCCAGATCGCGGAACAGCTCGCGACGCTCCCGGGCTGGTACTATGAGGACGGCTGGATTCGTCGCTACTACAAGACGGACGGCTGGCCCACGACGCTCATGCTCGTGAACGCCATCGGCTACGTAGCCGAGGCCGCGTACCACCACCCCGATCTTTCGGTGACGTGGGCGCGTGTGGGCGTGAAGCTCATGACGCACAGCGCTGGCGGCATCACGGAGAAGGACTTCGCGCTCGCGCGCCGCATCGAGGAGATCGTGCTCTGGCGCCCAGCGGAAGGCGGTGCGCTCACCGGCACGCCTAACAAGTTCGTCCGGAGCGGCGACCCGCGGTGACCGAACGACCCGGCGCACCCCGCCGCATCCTGTTCGTCACCGGGAAGCTCGCGGAGCCGGCGCTGCGCCGTGTGCTGTCGGACATGTCGCCGTCGTTCACGTACGACGTGTCGGTCCTTGGAATCACTGTCGCGGCGCTGATGACCACGACGTGGATTGCCCGTCACCTCGATGCGGTGCCTGACGACACGGATCTCGTGCTCATCCCCGGGCTCTGCGAAGGCGATCCCGAGATCGTTCGCGAGAAGGTCGGACGTCGCGTCGAGAAGGGCCCCAAGGATCTCCGCGAGATCCCGAGGTATTTCGGCCACCAGCCACCGCGCGACTACGGCGCGTGGGACATTGAGATCGTCGCCGAGATCAACAACGTTCCGCGCCTCACGCGAGAGGCGACGCGTCGCGCCGCGGACTACTTCCGCGACTCAGGCGCGGATCTCATCGACATTGGGTGCACGCCCGGGCTTCCCTTCCCTCACCTCGCGGACGTCGTGCGCGAGCTCGTGTCCGCCGGCATGCGCGTGAGCATCGACAGCTTCGACGTCGACGAGATTCGCGCGGGCGTTGGCGCGGGCGCAGAGCTCGTGCTGAGCGTGAACAGCTCGAACATCGACGTCGCACCGGATCTCGCTGCCGCAGCGGCACGAGCCGTCGTGGTGCCTGACGCCGGCGAGTCGTTCGAGAGCATCGACCGCACGATCGCAGAGCTCGATCGACTCGGCGTTCGATACCTGATCGACCCGGTGCTCGAGCCCATCGGCTTCGGCTTCATGGCGTCGCTGGAGCGCTACGCCGAGGCGCGACGACGATATCCGGATGCCGAGTTGATGATGGGCATCGGCAACATCACGGAGCTCACTGCAGCCGACTCCACGGGTGTGAACGCGCTGCTCATCGCGATCTGCCAGGAGTTGGGCATTCGCACGGTGCTCACGACGGAAGTCATTCCGTGGGCTCGCGGCTCGGTGCGCGAGGTCGGCATCGCGCGGCAACTCATGCATCACGCGATCACCGCGCACACAATCCCGAAGCACCTGGACGATCGTCTCGTGACGATAAAGGATGCTGAGATCTTCGCGTACTCCGAGGACGAGCTTCGCGATCTGCAGCGCCGCATCACGGACCCGAACTTCCGCATCTTCACCGATCGCGATGTCATCACCGTGCTCAATCGCGAGCACTTCGTGCGCGGCACGGACATTCAGGACATCTTCGCGCAGCTCGGCGTCACGGAAGCGACGCACGCCTTCTACCTCGGCAAGGAGCTCGCGAAAGCGAAGCTCGCGATCACACTCGGCAAGACCTATCGGCAGGAAGGATCGTTGTCGTGGGGGTATCTCACGCCGCCGGACGACGTGAAGTCCGAGCACGTGCGGCTGACGCAGCGGTCGGCGCGAGCGGGCGAGCCGCTGCGATGATCATCGAGACCATCGTCACGACCATGGACGCCACCGGCGCGGTGAACATCGCTCCCATGGGCGTGGAGTGGGACGGCGGCGATGATCCGCCGGTACTCAAGCCGTTTCTCGAGACCACGACGTTCCGTAACGTGACCGCGACTGGCGTCGCCGTCGTGAACCTCGTGGACGACGTGCGCATCTTCGCGCGTGCGGCTATCTCGAACCCGGATTATCCCGTCGTGCCCGCCGTCGCTGTACGCGGCGTGTGCCTGGAGGCGGCGTGTTCGTGGCGTGAGCTGACGGTGCGCTCAATGGATAGCACCCCTCCGCGATCGCGCATCGAGACGACGATCGTGCACCGCGGCTTTCGGCGAGAGTTCATCGGCTTCAATCGAGCTCGTCACGCCGTGCTCGAGGCCGCGATCTACGCCACGCGCGTGCACATGCTCGACCGGTCGTTCATCGAAGCCGAGCTCGCGCGCCTACAGGTGATCGTCGACAAGACTGCCGGCCCAGCCGAGCATGAAGCGATGGCGCTCCTCACGGAATACGTGCGCTCCGCGCCAGGCACCCGTCCGTTGGCCAATCGTTAGGTGAGCGGCGACACCGTCACCGTCGAGGCTCCGGCGCGCCTGCACTTCGGACTGCTGGACCTCCGCGGCGCGTTAGGGAGGCGCTTCGGTGGCATCGGTGCACCGGCACCCGAGGTCAGCGCGCGCGTTTCCGTGTCGCTCGCGGATGACGTCGAAGCCGAGGGGCCGGACGCCGGCCGCGCGGTGGAGTTTGCGCGCCGGTTTCTGACGCACCACGCGCTCGCCGGCGGTGCTCACGTCCAGGTCGAGCGAGCCATCCCACCACATTCGGGGCTCGGATCCGGAACGCAGCTCGCGTTGTCGATCGCGCGCGCGTTGGCCGATCTGCATGACGTGAGGGCAACACCACCGGACCTGGCGCGAGCCGTCGGACGCGCGAAGCGATCGGCGGTAGGCACGTGGACGTTCGCCGGTGGCGGGTTCGTGGTCGAGGGTGGGCGACGCATGGATCAGAACGACGACACCGGCCCGCTGCTCGCGCGCCTCGCGTTTCCGACCGCCTGGCGTTGTGTCGTAGCGGTACCGAAAGCGCAACCCGGTGTCAGCGGTGCCGCGGAGGCTGAGGCGTTCGCGTCACTGCCATTGCCGGCCGAGCGTGAGGTGGAGCGCGTGTCGCATCTCGTGCTCATGGCCATGTTGCCCGCGCTCGCCGACGGTGACCTCTCGACATTCGGCGCGGCGCTCACCGAGGTGCAGGAGATCAACGGACGCTGGTTCTCTCACGCGCAGGGCGGCACGTTCGCGCCGGGCGCGTCGAGCGCCCTCGTGACGCGCATGCGCGAGTGGGGCGCGGCCGGCGTTGGCCAGAGCTCGTGGGGACCCGCGGTGTACGCGATCGTCGACGGCGATGACGCGGCGCACGACCTCTCGCGCCGCGTGCGTGACGCGGTGGGCGACGGCGGCGCGGTCTACACGGGTGCGTTTCCTCCGCATGGCGCGACGTGTCGTCCCGAGCGCAGCAGCCGTCATCCCGGGCGCCAGGGATTGTCATCCCGAGCGCAGCGAAGCGACAGCGAGGGATCTTCCGTGAAGTACCCATAGCCGACGCCGCGGAAAGACGTTAGGCATTGGTCCGATTGCTGCTGACTGTCGGCCATTGTCGCCGGTCATTACTTCCGTCGCGGCGGTCATTCCGTCCTCGCAGGCTGGCGACCATTTCGCGCGTGGGTTCCGTCACCGCGCGACGCCGTGCCGTGGGCGACCGTAAGCATGATGCCCGGATCGGCACCACACGGCGGCGCTCCACCGGTCCCGGCCTAACGTGTACCCACGGTCGGAGAGACCATGCTTCCTATCTCGTCATCAACCCCTGCGCGCCGGTCAGACGATCGCGGCGTTACTCTCTGCGCGTCACGTCTCCCGCTGCGTCCCGCTGCTGTTCGTGCTCGCGGCATGCAGTGACGGCGGCATCGTCGAGCCACCGGCCAGCGTTGTGCGCGGCAGCCCGGCTCATGCCGCGGTCGTCGTGACGCCTGACTACTCCACGTTCGACACGCGCGCTGAGTTCGCGGCGGCTGGCGTGGTCGATCAGCTGAACGGCTTCGACGAATTCACCGGTGACCCCGTGTACCCGCAATCCACACCGTGGACGACGCATGGCGTGACCTACACGTCGGCGCCGAACTTCGTGTTCGGCCCCGGTGTCGGCCTCGGCGTCTCGAGCAACGCCGTGTCCACCGAGTTCGGCGCGCCACTATCGGGCACGTTCGCCTCGGCCGACGCCGTCACCCTGTTCGGCGCCGACATGAGTCTCATCGTCACGGCGGCGCCAGTGAAGCTCGTGCTGTCCACCAATCTGAGGACGTACACGTTCGACAATCTCGACATTCCGCTCGCCGACGTCGGTCGACGCTTCTTCGGCGTCGCGCTTTCGACACCTGGCGAGTATCTCACCGGATTTCGGTTCGTGGTCGGCCCGGCGTCGACGCTGCTCCTCGACAACGTTGCCATCGGCCACACCGGTGTGCCAAACGCCCCTCCCGTAGCAACGGCTGGCGGGTCATACACTGGTCAGGAAGGATCGGCGGTTGCGCTCTCGCTGAGCGGCAGCGACAGGGACGCCGACGCCCTCACGTTTTCGTGGGATCTGGGCGACGGCACCAAGGGCTCGGGAGCAACTCCTCCGTCGAGCCACGTGTACGTGAACGATGGATCGTACGCCATCACGCTCGCGGTCTCCGATAGCCGCGGTGGCGTCGACACTGCACGCACCACAGCCGCGATCTCGAACGTCGCGCCGGTTCTCGCTCCGTTCTCGGTGCAGGCCGCTCCGCTGGCGCTCACGGCCGGCGGCGTGACGCTCTCGGTCTCCGCCACGTTCACCGATGTCGGCGTCGCCGACGCCCATACCGCCACGCTCGACTGCGGCGTCGGAGCTGTTGCTCCCGCCATCGGCGCCTAACGGGACCGTCGGTGGCACGTGCCTGTTCACGACCCCGGGCGTCTATACCATCCAACTGACCGTGCGCGACGACGGAGGCGGTAGCGACACGCGATTCGCGACAGGTCAGGCGGTGGTGTACGACGCGAGCGCCGGGTGGGTGACCGGCGGCGGGTGGATCGCGTCGCCAGTAGGAGCCTACGCTGCGGCTCCGGCGCTGACCGGCAAGCTGACGTTCGGCTTTGTGGCGCGCTATCAGTCGTCGACCACGCCGGGTGGGAACGCGGAGTTCAAGCTGAACCTTGGGAAGCTCAGTTTCCGAAGCAGTGCACTGGACTGGCTGGTGGTCGCCGGGAACACGGCCCAGCTACGGGGCCGCGGTATGATGAACGGTGGCGGCGACTACGCGTTCGAAGTCCTCGCGGTCGATGATTCACCAGGTGATGGGGCCCGCATCCGCATCTGGGATCGCACGACGGGCGCGGTCGTCTATGACAACCAGAGGGGCGAACCGCTCGACGCCGGCGCCGTCACGGCGCTCGGTGGCGGCAGCATTCAACTCCATCAGCGGTAGGACCGCGCCTGTTGAGTTCTTGATCTTCGCCGCGACCGGCATTATCAAATGGTTGGAACGCCAATTGTTACCAGGCGGTGGCAGGCGTTCGCGGCGGGCAAGGTGCTTATGGCGTCTCGAGAGTTCGAAGGCACAGACAGCACGTCGCCCACGACAGCAAGCGGCCGTTCAACGAGCCGCGATCCGGGGGCGCCTAGCCAGGCGCCCCCGGATCCTGTCGTCGGCACCCCGGAGCATCTGCAGTCCACGTTCGCTCGCGCCGCGGCTGCCGCAGACCGAGCCGTCGGGATCTGGCTGGCGCGCACGGCGGAGCAGCGGACCCCGGACGACGTGCCGCCAGCCCCAACTGACCGCGCCTCCGTGGAGTTCCGGGCGCTTCGTGCGGTCGTGCGTGCTTCGGCCACCGCCTACGCGCGGCAACTACGCAGCGAAGGCGCGACTCCTGAGGGAATGCTCGTGCTCGTTAAGGCAGCGACCGTGAACCACCGCATTCCGAGCTTTGGAGCACAAGAGTTGACGAACGACCTCATTCGGTGGAGTATCGAAGCATATTTCGATGAGTGAGATGGCAGTATCGCCCTAGCGCGAGGCACCTATGAGCGCCGAACCGAGACCCGACTTCGGAGAGTTCGCCGAGTTTGCCGAGACGCTTCGAGGCCAGCGAGTCCACACCGCGCGCGTCGTTAGGCGCGCGCTGCGCCGGGCCAGCAGTCGCTACCCCGAAGGGTTCGCCGAGGAGTTGAACGACGTGTCGCGTGCGTTCGACGGCACGTTGGGCGATCTGGATCGCGCGGCCGAAGAGCTTCGCGCCCAGAACGAGGCACTCTTCTCGGCGCGCCTCGAGCTCGAAGGGTCGGCGGCGGTGTTTCGAGATCTGTTCGAGCTTGCCCCGTGCGCCTACGTGGTCACGGATGCAGACACCGCGATCATCTATGCGAACGACGCTGCCTGTACATTGCTCCATCGTTCCAAGAACGCCCTCGCGGGTAAGCCGCTGATCTGTTTTGTACCACTCGAACACCGAAGCTCTTTCCGGGCAGCGGTGTTGAGAAGTAGTGTGAATACGGCAGTGACTAGCTGGCCGGCCGTGCTGTTCCCAACTGGCGCCCCGGCGGAAATCGCCTGTCGAATGCGGGTCAGGCCTGCGACCGCTCCCGGTACGCAACAGCCTCGCGCGCTCTACTGGAACATCACGGAGGAGTCCGATGAAGACCTCTTCTGACACTGTGACGCCGACGCGAACAGCGCCGGTGTCGACCAGCTCAGAACGGAGCGAGGACGTAGGCATCATCCTGGATGCACTTCGCTCGATCGTGCGCGAGCTCCGGCTCGCATCACGGGAAGCCGAACAACGCGTCGGAGTTCACGGGGCCCAGCTTCACGCCCTCCGTCAACTCGCTGATGCACCATCAATGTCACTCACCGAGCTCGCGGACCGCACGCACACCGACATCAGCTCGGTCAGCGTCGTCGTGAGCCGCCTGGTCGAACAAGGCCTCGTTGCCAGAAAATCGGCGGATGATGATCGGCGCCGACTGTCGCTTGGCCTCACCGCCCGCGGGCGTTCGCTGCTGCGGCGTGCACCAGAAACCGGCACGTCCCGACTCCTTCGGGCCGGTGCACACCTGAGCGACCGGGAAGTCCACACGCTCGCGAGCGGACTCGAAAAGCTCGTAAGCGGACTGGAGCGTTCAGACGGCTGATTCGCAATACGTGACGACCGATCACCTCAAGGCCCCCGAGAGCGTACGCTCTCGGGGGCCTTTTCACTGCGGGACCATGGGATGCGAATTGGCGGACTTATGACGGACGTTTTGGGGCGTGTTCAAAACTCTGTGGAGAATGTTCAAAACTTTGAACCGACCCTTCATAACTTCAGTCATTCGCCCGTTCAGAGCCGTTACCAGACTCCTCTGTAACGCCGACACCCGCCTTCTCATAGTAGGAGCCGCGCTTCTCCCCGCGAACCACCAGCTCGCCTCGACGCACCAGCTTCTCGAGAACTCCACGCGCCTCCCGTCCCTCGACACCACAGAGCTCAGCTGCTGCCGAGCGGGTGATGCGGCCGTGTAAGTCCACGTAATCCATGATCTTCCGCTCGCGCGCCCCCGCATGCTCGGCCGCCACATCCTCGTCGAAGTCCTCGACCCCGAGCGTCTGCGCGACCGCTGACGTGAAGTAATAGACCCGCTCACGCCTGTCCTCCCAGGAGTCGAGCAAGCCGGACTCGACTAATCGATCCAGCACTGCCCGAGTCGGGCCCTCCAAACGCTGAACGAGCGCCGCTGCCCGCCCGATCCCCATGGGCTCCTGCTCCCGCGCCATGGCATTGAGCAGCAGCAACGCGTCCAGCGACAGCCGCTTGCCCGGCACATCCCGCTCTGCCACCAACCTCGTAATGGCCACATTTGCTGGGCCATCATGCAGAATTACTTGCACTGTAGCGACAGTAGAGCGCGAGTAATCCGGCACTTGGCGCCCGTATCGAAGTTGCCCCTCGAAGATCGTATCAATGCCGCGCCCGGTCCGCTCGACCAGGCCAATACGTTTGAACGCGTCCGCCAAAACAGGATTTCTGGGCCGAGGTGGCGCGACGAGGATGTTGTCGAGCTGCACCTGATCGGGGAAACCGCCGGGGTTTGATACTTCGATCTCGTCGCCGGATCCGCCGGGAATGCCCGCCTCGCGCAGCTGAACGTGTACCGCTCCGGCACGGGTGTAGTCCCGATGGACGAGTGCGTTATGGAGCGCCTCGCGAAACCCGGATGGGCTATGCGCCGGAACGCCCACGCGCACCATCCCCACCGCTAGCTCGTCCTCCTGGTTCCGCGCGTCGAACCGGAGCGCCACTTCTTCCGCCGTGCGCACGAGCGGCCATCGCACGAACTCGTTGACTGCCACTCGCGTCCCTCGAAGTACCTGAAACGCGACTTCGTGGTTCGGCACGTAGCGCTTGATCGCCTCCTCGCGCCCGACCATCAGCAACGCCGCGACGCGCACCCGGTCGAGTCGATCGCCATGCTCCCCCGCCCCCTCCGCGAGTCCGAGCGCGCGGACAATCTCCGCGTCCGAGAGGTCGAGCAGGGTGGCGTCCGCTCGCCCGCGATTGAGTGCAACCGTCCGGCGAACGCGCTCGATCTCCAGCGGATCGAGATCCTCCCACCGTGCCTGCGGGACAACGAGCGCCGTGTAGTCCAGCGCTCCACGGGTCGCTTCGCGACTCTGGATCTCGTGGACGAGAAAGGGAACGCACATCGGCTTACCATGCGCGTCGGTCCCGCGACGCCGGTATACGCCATCGCTCGTGGAAGTTACCGGTCGACCAGCTGGTATCTCGATCGCCAGGATCTCCACACCATCGACCGTGAGCAGGCTGCACTCGACCGGGCAACTCGGCACCGTCCGCCCCGCGATCATGAGCGCGACCCGATGCGGGTCGGTATACGTGCCGTGGCGATGAGCGATCCCGGTCGGACGACCATCGTCCGTCACGCCAGCGAGCACGACACCGCCATGGCCATTCGCGAGACACACGACGGCGTCCACGAGTTGATCATCGCGCAGCGGCGCTTCCGCTTCGGCGATGAACTCGGTGGTGAACTGCTCGCCACTCGCGAGGAGCCGGCGAAGCTCGGCGTCGGTGAGCACGACGGGCGGCGGGTGAGGGCGGAGGTACGGCATGCACCAGCCGTAATGCGCGCGTCGCGCGAGCCGGTGCGTCGGGTCTGGCAAGCTACCCGGTCGCACGACGTGGTCAAGCTGAATCGCTACCGGTCATGACGTCGCGCGGCGCGATCAGCGCTGCGGAACGACGACTCCGTCCTTGATCACGGTTTTCCCGGCCAGCACCGCCTCGGGATCCTCGAGTGGGTTGCGATCGAAGATGACGACCTGCGCCTTGCGGCCGGGCTCGATCGTTCCGTAGTCGTCCTCGCGTTCCATCACGCGCGCGCCACCGCGAGTCGCAATGCACAGCACGTCGGCCATCGGGATTCCCGCGCGCTGGAGCAGGATCATCTCCGGAAAGCACCGCATGGCCGGGGTCGAGCCAGTCGGTACCGACCGCCAACCCAACGCCCGCCTCGTGCATGCGCCGGACATAGCCGGCGAGGATCTCGTACCCGCGCCGCGCGCGATCGCGCTGCGCCGGCGTCCACGCGTCGGATCGATCGAACGTGCCTAACGACTTCGTCGTGTACGGCGCGAACCCCACCCGCTGCGCGAAGATATGGAGCGTCGGCGTCACCGTCGCTCCGCTCCGTGCGAGGTCCTCGATGAGCGCGAGGAGTCCAGGGTCGTTCGGCCCGAGCGTATTGAACTGTTCGAGAACACCCCAGTAGAAGCCGGCCGGAGTGTCGGCGCCCAGCTCCTGACGCATCCGTGCCCAGGCCGCCCGACCCTCACTCGGCGAGATGACCTCGACCCCGAGCGTGTAAGCGTGCTCGAAGTGCCTGACGCCGAGTGTGAGGGCGCGACGCACGGACATGACGCCGAAGTCAATGTGCGTCGTCACGTGCATGTGGAGGCGCTGCGCTTCTCCGAATGCCGCTACGTATTCAGGCTCGCGCAGCCGCCAGTACAGCTTGACGTCACGAAGTCCCGCGTCGTGGTAGCGTCGCACACGCGCGACGGCGTCCGCGGAATCCCGCACGATTGCGTGCCCGACGTACGGTACGCGCCCTTCCTCATGCGACACGAGCGCCCCGCCGCTCGGGAAGAAGTCCGGAGCGCTCGGCGTCGGTCGCATCCACGCCGTCATGAGCGCGAGATAGCGCTCGTCACCACCCACCTCACGAACCGCGGTCACGCCAAACGGCAAGTACGCACTGGCCCAGCGGGCGCGGTAGCTGGCGATGGAATCCGGCGCGCATGACGAGTCGCGAAACCGCGCCACCTCCCGGCGTGATCGAGTCGGGAAAGACATACGCCGTGTGGTGATGCACATCGATCAGTCCAGGGATGACGAGCCGTCCGCGCGCGTCGAGAACCTGGGCCCCACGAAGATCACCGCGCAGCGTGTCCAGCGCAGAATCGGCCACGACCTGGATGATGCGATCGCCACGCATGACGATGGCGCGATCGGGCAACGTCTTCGCGGTCCGCGTGTCGAGCACGGTCGCGTGCCGCACGACGAGTGCGCGCGGCTCCTGTACGCCCTTATCGGGTGCCCCTTCCGACGCGCGACACGCCGCTGCGACGGCGATGCCAGCAGCGACACAGGTAACGCACGTACGTAGGCTCACACCACATCAACCCGCCGCGGGCTCGGCGAGTCACGCCGTCGAAGCGGTCAGCTGATGGCGGATCGCTGATGGCTGATGGCTCCGCGCTCCGCGCGGCCTAACGCGTTATCCCCACGCCCGGCGTGATGCCCGCGTAATTGCCCGTCATCGACCGCCACCTTGCCGTTCACGACGACGTACTTCATGCCCGTCGCCAGTTCGGTCGGCTTCTGGTAGGTCGCGCGGTCGCGGAACGTCGCCCCGTCGAACACCACGACGTCGGCGAACTTCCCGCGCGCCAACACACCACGATCCTTGATGCCGAACGTCTCGGCCGTCAATGCACTCGACTGCTTCACGAACGCCTCGGGCGTCAGGATCTTCTTCGCCTGCACGTACTCCGCCCACTTCTTCGGGAACGTCCCGTACTTCCGCGGATGGCCGGACGAGCCGTCGGAGCCCGTCATGACCCACGGGCGGCGCATGAACGCCTCGATGTCCTTCTCGTTCATGTTGAACGACGCCACCGACGCATCACCCGCCACCACGATCTGAATCGCCGCTTCCACGGGCGTGATGTTGCGCGCTTTCGCGACCTGCTCGAGCGTCTTCCCGAGAATGGACGTATCGCGCGTCGAGCTGATGAGGAGCGCGGCCGCCCCGCCGCGGCGACGGAGATTCTCCGTCATGTCCGTGACGAGACGCGCCTTCGTTGCGGCATCCGCGACGCGTGCTCGCAACGAGTCGCGTCCGCCCACTTCGGCCCAGCGCGGCAACAGCGACGCGCCGACGGACGATCCCGATGCGGTGTACGGGTACTGGTTCGCGGTGACCTTCTGGCCACCCGCCTGCGCCGCCTCGATGATCGCGATCGCGGAATCGGACCGGCCCCAGACGTCGGTGCCTAACGCCTTGATGTGCGAGATGTGCACCGGCATCCCGGCCTCGCGTCCGATGCGAATCGTCTCGCGAATCGCACCCAGCAGACCGACCGTGTACGAGCTCTCGTCGCGAAGGTGGGTGTCGTAGATCCCGCCCTGCCGAGCGGCGACCTTCGCCATCTCGATCACTTCCTCGGTCGTGCTGTAGCTCTGCGGCGCGTAATACAATCCGGTCGACATGCCGAGCGCGCCTTCGCGCATCCCCTTGTCCACGAGCGCGCGCATCGAGTCGAGTTGCGGGCCCGCGGCCGCCACATCGGACATCTTCATGACGGCCTGTCGAACCGTACCGTAGCCGACGAGCAACGCGCCGTTGGACCCGATCCCGTCGGCGCGCCACTTCTCCAGCGTGCGCGCGACTTCGTACGGCCCGCCACCGTCGTTTCCAGTGATGACGGTCGTCACCCCCTGCATGAGGTAATCGACGTTCGCCCGACGCTTCGGGTCGTTGCTGGACAGATCCTCGAGGGCGTGCGTGTGCGGATCGATGAACCCCGGCGCGACGATCAGTCCCCGCGCGTCGATCGTGCGCCGCGCGGTGACGTTCGATTTCGCCGCGTCGCCCACGAACGTGATCCGGTCGCCCGTAATCGCGATATCAGTGGTCCGCGCCGCGGCACCTGTCCCGTCGATGACGCGCCCGTTCCGGATCAGGAGGTCCGCCGGGCCACCTTGGGCGCCTTGGGCGTGCGTAACGGCGCGGGAGAGCGAGCAGCAGCGGGCCGAGGGCCGAAACGGCGGCGATCCAGCGCATGCGTCGGCGCACGCGCTCGAGGGGGCGGGGAGGAATCATCATCGCGCAAAATTGCAGCGCCGTACCGGTGCCTTGCCAGTGGCGGGCTGGTCGTACCGGGACACCGTGAACCCTTTACGGCCGTAGGGTTATCCAATCGCGGGCGTCTGCGACCATGATTGTGGTCGTAGCAACCAGCCCGTGTTCTCGTCTGTCCCAATCGGAGATTCCTTCCACCGAGGCGCCGCGACGTGCACACGACGACCGCAACCGCTCTCCCACTTCCGCCTACGCTTGCCGCCGACCTCGGCAAGCATGTCCGCTCGGATATCACGACGGGCGAATCCGGCGCGAACGTCGCTCGCTTCGAGCGTCCAGGCGGCACCACGGTCTACCTGAAGTCTCGCGCGCTCGGCACGACGCCGCATCGCCCGCTCTTCGAGGAAGGCGAACGGCTCGGATGGATGCACGCGGTGGGGCTGCCGGTGCCGGCCGTGCTCCAGTACCACGAATGGAAAGGCCGCGAGTACCTGCTCCTGACAGCCGTCCCAGGTCAGGACGCCTCGGCCCCGCGGCCCGCCGAGCAACATGGGGCGATCATCGCGGCGCTGGCGGCGGGCATGCGGACGCTCCATGCGACGAACATCAGCGCCTGCCCGTTCGATCATTCGATTCGCGTGCGCCTGGCCGAGGCCGAGGCGCGTGTCCGGGCGGGCGACGTGGATGAATCGGATTTCGATGACGCGCGGCAAGGGCGGTCGGCGACGGACCTGTACGCCGAGCTGACCGCGTGTCCGCGACCACCGGAAGACCGGGTGTTCACGCACGGCGACTACTGCCTGCCTAACGTGCTACTGGTCACCGATGGCGCCGGCGTGCACGTGAGCGGTTTCGTCGACTGCGGGAACGCCGGGATCGCTGATCGCTACCAGGATCTCGCGCTCTGCGCGCGGAGCGTCGTGCAAAATCTCGGGCCCGAGTGGGTTCCGGCCCTGTTCGCGCGCTACGGTCTCGAACACGTCGATGAGGCGAAGGTCCGATACTATCAGTTGCTCGATGAATTCTTCTTGAGAACGATCCCTGCCACGCACGTAGGTCGAGTTGGACGTGGCAGGGCCGGTGGGAACTACGATTGCGCGGATGAACTGCAAAACAGCCGGATACTGCTTTGCATTCGTACTGGCTCTCGCCGGACCCTGAGTGAAATGGGAACGGCCGCTCGGGGACGTCCGGCGTCTCCCGAGCGGCCGTTCCCAAGAATTCCCGGCTCGTTGCGAGCGGAGCCGTCCCCTACGGGGCGCTATCCTGCTTCTTCCGCGTCATCGCGCGCGATCGCCGTTCCCCTGGCCGCGGCGCGATGATGCCTGAATGCAAAGGTGTATCCGGTAGTTTCGCCGTACAGATCCGCCCAATCGTAGTTCCCACCGGCCCCGGCGCGATGATCTGTAACGCCTAACGATGCGACACGATCGGCGTCCTCACATCCATGGCTCGTCCCGCGACGGACCATAGATCGCGGGACTCAACTCATCATCCGCAGCACTGAGATCTGCTCGCGACGGTCAGATGCGATCACTCACGTCCTTCGCATACATAGTTGACTTAGGTATAAGCCGTGCTCTATACTCAGTTCAAATAGGGGTGCGCGCTGGCACGCGAGCGGCCGCACGTGGAGCATGAACGACTCATCGCACTCTCTCGAACACGCTCATGGCCGGCTCCGATCTCTTCACGGGTACGCTCGACATTCTGATCCTCAAGGCACTCACCTGGGGACCCCGACACGGCTACGCGATCGGCCGCTGGATTCGCGAGACCACGGAAGACGTGCTCGCCGTCCAGGAGGGCGCCCTCTACCCCGCCCTGCACCGGCTCGAGCGACGCGGCGTGATCTCCGAGGAATGGGGCCAGACCGACACCGGGCGTCAGGCGAAGTACTACACGCTGACCGCCGCGGGCCGCGCGCACCTGAGAGCCGAGGCCGCGCGCTGGACGGCGTACTCACGCGCGGTCACGCGCGCACTCGCCGTCGCCTCGGCGTGAGCCCAACACGGTCAACGACACGACGCGACCCTAACGATTGGTAGCGGCATCATGAAGCGCACCTTCCGACTGAGCGACACGCGGCCGGATCCACGGCGCGACGTCAGCGACGAGATCCGGTTTCACCTCGACATGCGTGCCAACGAGCTGATCGAGCAAGGCATGCCACGCGAGGATGCGTGGCGCGAGGCGCGGCGCCAGTTCGGCGACGTGGCGGCGATAGAAGCGGAGTGTCGCGACGTGCGCACGGTGCGCACGCGTGAACGGGGCCGTCGCGAATGGCTCCGCGGGCTCACGATGGATCTGCGCTTCGCGCTGCGCTCGCTGCGGACGAACGCTGGATTCACGCTGGCGGCGGTGCTCACGCTGGGGCTCGGAGTCGGCGCGGCCGCGGCGGTATTCACCGTCGTCGACGGCGTGCTGCTTCGCCCGCTCCCCTACGCCGAACCGTCACGGCTCGTGATGGTCTGGATGAGGAGCTCCACGGCCCAGAGCATCGGGTCGGAGCTCCCGCTGTCGAGCGGCTTCTACGTCGACGCGCGTGAGAGCGTGAAGGCACTCGCCCCAATGGCCGCGTTCCGCTCGTGGCCATTCGTGCTGGGTGGAGCGGACGCGAGCGCGGAGCCCGAGCAGATCCCCGGATCGCGAGTGGAACCCACCCTGTTCGAGACGTTAGGCGTGCGCCCGCTGCTCGGACGCACGTTCACACGCGAGGAGTCCACCCCTGGAGCTCCACGCGTGGCGGTGATCTCGTACTCACTCTGGCAGCGCCGGTTCGGCGGCGCTCGCGACATCGTCGGCCGAACGGTGACGCTCAGCGGCGACCGCTATTCGGTCATCGGCGTTATGCCGCGCGGGTTCGCCTTCCCGCGTGGTGCCGAGCTGCCGCCCGGACTGCAGTTCGGACCGCGAACCGACATCTGGACGCCGCTCTCGTTCTCTGGCGCCGACCTCACGAACTACGGAACATTGAACCTGGCTGCCGTCGCGCGACTGACGCCGGGAATCGCGTCTCGAGCGGCCGAGTCGGAGCTCGGGACGTTCGGCGCTCGACTCATGCGTGAGCTCAAGGTGCCAGCGGGCCAGTTCGCGTACTCGATGGTCGGCCTCGAGGACCAGGCCGCGAAGTCGGTCCGCCGCGGACTGCTGGTGCTCCTCGGCGCCGTAGGGTTCGTGCTGCTCATCGCCTGCACGAACGTGGCGAACCTGCTGATCGCCCGAACCGGCGCGCGCGAGCGTGAGTTCGCCGTGCGCGCCGCGCTGGGCGCCGGTCAGCTGCGTATCGTCCGCCAGCTCGTGACGGAAAACATTGTCCTCGCGTTAGGTGGCGCGGCGGTCGGCATGGGTATCGCCGTCTGGGGGTCGCGCGTCATGCTCGCGCTCGTTCCCGGCAGCTTGCCGCGCGCGGACGATGTCAGCGTCGACATCCGCGTGATCGGCTTCGCGTGTATCGTGTCGATCGTGGCAGGGATCGCGTTCGCGATCGCCAGCGCCGTGCACGTCGCGCGGCAGAGCGTCGCGGCCACGCTCCAGAGCGCGGGGACGAGGCTCACTGGCAGCACACGCCGACGCTTCGGCCGGCGTGTCATCGTGGCCGCCGAAGTCGCGCTGTCGGTGATCCTCCTCGTGGGCGCCGGGCTGCTCGCCGGCAGCTTCGCCCGCCTGCAGCGCGTGACGCCGGGCTTCGACCCGCGTGGCGTGTTGACGGGAAGCGTGTTGCTACCGGTCGGTGAACGCTTCGACCCGGTGCACGACGGCCCGCGCTGGGTGCAGTTCTTCGAGCGCTACACCGCGCGTCTCGACGCGTTGCCCGGTGTGAGTGAGGCTGGGGCGGTGAGCTCACTCCCGCTATCCGGCGCCGTCGAGTCGGGGGATTTCACGATCGTCGGACGTCCAGCGCCAGCGCCGGACGCGAGGCCTAACGCCGAATACGACGTCGTCGCCGGTGACTACTTCGCGGCCATGGGGATTCGGCTCCTCGGCGGTCGTCGCTTCGATAGTCGCGATCGCGGGGATACACCCGGCGTGGTGATCGTGAACCGCGAGCTCGCGCGCCGACACTTCCCCGGCATGAACGCGATCGGCCAGCACATTCGCACCGGGTTCGATTTTTCGAATGGCCAGACGTCGCGCGAGATCATTGGCGTCGTCGACAACGTCAAGCAGACGTCACTGGACGCCGAGGCGGTGCCGGCGGCGTACGTGCCGGTGTCGCAGAATGCCGTATCCGTTCATGAGCATCGTCGTGCGGGCGGCATGTGCGAAGGACGCCCGTGAGTGTGATGCCGCGACGACGCTACCAGCCGTGCGCCGCGAGCTCGCGAGCATCGATCCCTCGCTCGCGCTCGCGAGCGTGCGTCCACTCGAGGCGGTCTTCGCGGACTCGATCGCACGGCAGCGGTTCAGCATGGCGGTGCTCAGTGTGTTCGCGGCGCTGGCGTTGCTGCTCGCGCTGGTGGGTCTCTACGGAGTGATCGCGCTCAGTGTCGCGCAGCGGCGGCGCGAAATCGGCGTCCGGATGGCGCTCGGCGCGCAGCCTCGCGACGTGCTGGCGATGGTCCTTGGCGAGGGAATGCGGGTAACGCTGCTGGGTGTGGCGATCGGTCTCGCTGGGGCGCTCGTGCTGACGCGGGTTCTGCGAAGTCTGCTGTTCGACATGAGCCCGACCGATCCGCGTTTCTTCGCGGGATCGGCGTTGCTCGTCGCGGCGGTGGCGCTGGTAGCGACGTACGTGCCTGCGCGCCGTGCCGTCGGCGTGGATGCAACGTCCGCCTTACGAGATGCGACGTGACCCCGGATGTGTGGTTTCGTTAGCCGTTCGCAGTTAGCCGTTCGCAGTTTTGGCTGATGGCTCGATGGCCGCTGGCTGATAGCTATTTGCTGAGGCTCGCCCACAGGTGGATCGTCGCGTACCCGCGCCACGGGCGCCACGCCTCGGCGACATTCGAAGATGGCGCGTCGCTCGACACCAGCGGCGGCGAGCGCCTTGATGACGCCGAGGTCTGCGCCCGGAAACGCGTCGCGGTCGCCTAACGCGCGCATGCGAACGTACGACGCCGTCCATGGCCCGATGCCTGGCAATTGCTCGAGTGCGGCCTGGGCGTCGTCGGCCGAAGCGTGGCGAAGGCCCTCGAGGTCGAGAGCGCCGTCGGCGATCTGACGTGCCACGCCCGCCATTGTCGCAGCGCGCGCACGTGTGAGGCCGATGGAACGCAGTCGATCCGGACCCGCGTCGGCAACGTCGGCAGGCGTGGGGAAGGCGAGGAACGAACCATTCCGCGGGCCGGGAGCGCGCAACGCGAACAGCTGAACCAGGCGATCAGTGATGGTGCTCGCGCCGGCAACGCTCACCTGCTGTCCGAGGACGGCCCGCGCGAGACCTTCGAACGGATCGAGGAGTTGCGGCAGCCGAATCCCCGATCGACGTCGTACGATGCCCGCGAGAATTGGGTCGCGTCGTGCAAGCCGACGAAAGCGCTCGAGATCGGCATCGAGGTCGAGCATGCGCCTAACGGCGGCCGCGAGCGTATCGGGGGCGAGCGTCGGACGCGACGTCACGATCAGCTCGCGCTCGCCGCGGAACCGAGCCGTCTCCGGGTCGACTGCGGCTTCGGCGATCGTGAGCATGACCGGCTTGCCGTTCAACCGTACGGACCGCCGGTACTCATTCCCGCCAACCGCCTCGAGCGAGGGCACGGTGCGCGCCGCGAGAAACCCGAGCACCCAGGCGAAGTCGAAATCGCGCGGGAGCGGAACGCGGACGCCGGCGTCTACGGAGTTGGGCATCACCGGAAATTATCAGGGGTGCACCGATGCGCGACCCGATTCGCGCCATGTCATCCCGAGGAGCGCCCGCGACGAGGGATCTTGCTCGATGTCATCGTAGCCGGTCCAGCCACGAATACTTCACAGGAGATCCCTCGCTGCCGCTCGGGATGACATGTTCCTCCTTCCTCGGGCCTCCTTCCTCCTTCCTCAGGCCCCGCTAGTACCTGCCGCCCGCCCCGCCACCGCCTGCAGATCCTCCGCCGAAGCTGCTGCCGCCGCCACCTCCGCCACCGCCGCTCGACCCACCGGAGCCACCTGAGCTCTGCACGATTCGCGGGATCGTCCGCATGTACGTTCGCGTCCACGCGCAGTTCCGACAGCGCTCGGTGATCTGCTGCTGCCCCGCACTCATTGTCGTGGCGGGGATCAGCGTACGCGACTGCGTCTCCAGCGTGCGCCGGTGGCACGACTTGCACATGGAGTAGCGGCTGAACCACGCCTTGTGCGGGATCGTGAGCGCGTACTGACAGGTCGGGCACACCCACACGTCGTAGTCGACGCTCTCGAGCTGCTCCTCCATCCGCTGCCCCGCGTCGAGGTGTGCGTCGTCCGCGCGCTCGTCGAGTCGAACCATGTTGCCATGGCCGTTCGGACATTTCTTCGGCCGGCGACGACGGTAGCGCGCGGCGCCGGCAGCGCCTCCGAGAAGCGCGAGCCCCGATCCGATGGTGCCGAAGACGATCCCGGCTCGGCGCCCCACCTTTCGTCCTTCGCGAGGCTCCGCATCGCGCTCGACCGGCAGACCCTTGTTAGGCGGCGGGTTCGTCGTCGACATCGTCGAGCCACGCGCATCCTTCTCCTCGCGCGCGATGGCCGCGATCGCCTCGACACCCGCGAGCATGCCGGCATCGAAGTCACCACGCCGGAACGCGGGGAAGATCGTCTGATCTCTCACGCGACCCACGCGCGAGTCCGGCAACACGCCCTCGAGCCCGTAGCCGACGCTCACCTGCACCGCGCGCTGCGTCGGCACCCAGAGGAAGACGATGCCGTTGTCCCGACCCTTCTGCCCCACGCCCCACATGCGATGCAACGCGAGCGCGACGTCGAACGGCTCGAAGCCCGACGTGGAGTCGATGGCGACGACGGTCATCTCCGTCCCGGTCTCTCGACCGAGCGCCGACAGGAGCGCGTTCAGCGAGTCGACCGTGGCCGGCTTCAGATGGTGTGACGGATCGGCGACCCACGTGCCGCTCGCCGTTCGCGGATTGGGAACCCATCGCAGCCGCTCGGCCTGCGCCGGCGTGATCTGAACCAGCGCGAGTACCGCCAGCAGAAACGTCATCATGCGTGTCTACTTCCGCTCGCCGGGGTGGTAGCTGGTGGACGCGCTCGCGATCACCGCCTGCTTCGTCCACGGCATCGGCTTCATTCGGCCTCGCGCGTAGAGCGGCGCCTGGTCGAAGAAGTGCGGTGACGACGCGACCCCGCTCTGGCCGAACGTCACGACCGATCGCTGCCGGAGCGTCGGCGCGAACTCGACGACCGACACGTAGGTGTTCCCGCTCGTACCGTAGATCTTCTTCGTTCCTGAGCTGCCCGCGTTGAACGCGAAGATGATACCTAACGCCGGCGGCCCGCCCGCGACCGCCAGACTGGGCTTCGCGTCGTCGAACGGCTCATGCCCACTCGTGCCGGGACGCTGGAGGCGATTCACGTCGCCCCACTTGACCTTCCACGTCCCGAAGTCGGCCTCGAATTCACGGCGCACGTCCACCAGCGCTACCAGTGCGGCACGGAGCGCCACGCTATCCGCCACGCCATCACGACCAATGGCGTTAGGCATCGACCGGAGTGCTCGCCCGAGCAGCTGATTCCACTCGAAGAATACCGTCATGCCCACCGAGGCTGTATCGCTCCGGCGATCCCAGCTCTGCAGCGCCTCCACGAGCGGCTGCGCCGCGACCGTGATCGAGTCGCGCCGCGAGAAGAACAGCGTCCGCTGCGGCAGGAACGTCTTTATCAGTGAGTCGGCGACGTACACGCGTCGATCGAAGCCGGCCCTGGAGAGCTCCTCGAACGAGAACTTCCCTCCCGCGCGCAAGTGCTCTCTCATGATGCGCTGCGACGACTGCGCACGCGCGTTATACGGCTCGGGCGCCACGTACGCGGGCCAGCGCGTGCTATCCGGGTTCTCGCCATCGCCCGTCATGCGCCAGGGCGTCGAGTTCGTGTTGATCAGGTAGCCGCTCTTCGGGTTGAGACGCTGCGGCAACGAATCCAGTGACCAGTATCCAGCCCACTCGGTGCGCGGGTCACTGCCGTCGAGCGCCACCGCGGGATCGACGGCCGGCGCGCGCTTCGGAATCGCATTGCCATGGACGTAGAAGATGTTCCCCGCCACATCCGCGTACATCGTGTTCGAGCCCACGATCGTTCCTCGCGACATCGCCCGCTTCCACTCGGCGAACGTGCGCGCTTTCCCCATGAGGTACCGCTGCTCGAGCGCGCCGCCGTCCTCGCGAGCGAGCCGCACGGCCAGCGCCTGCCCGCCACGCGTGGCGACGATCGGCCCGTGATGCGTCTTCCGTAGCGTCAGGTACCGCGTCACGATGCCGCCGCTGGTCTTCACACGCACGCTGTCGCGCCACTCCGTCGCCATCCGGTACTCATCGCCATAGCGGTAGGCAAGCGGCCGCGCCACATCATCGAAGCGCTCGATGTAGACGTCGCGCGCGTCGGCGTAGTTGTTCGTGTGACTCCACCCGAGTCGGCCGTTGTGGCCCGTGCGCGGGATCGGGGTGCCGAGGATGGTGAAGCCGGAGAAGCGCCACCCTTCGCCACTCTCGATGTGCAGCTCATAGCGCTGGCCAGCACCGAAGAAGCCGACGTGCGGGTTGATGAACAGCATGGCGCGGCCCGTCGTCGTCTTCGACGGCGCGAGCGCCCACATATTCGACCCTTCGTCGGGCTCCGGCGCCTGCCTCGCCTCCACGCGCTGCCAATCACGGAGGCGAATGCCGTCCAACACCGTGTTCGAGTCGATGCGCACCGTCGCCAGGTCCACCGTCAACGCCCACCACGGCTCCCAGTGAGTCAGCAACCGTGGCGTGACCTCGGGATGCGTGGCGAGATACTCGTTCACGCCAGCCGCAAAGGCGTCGTAGATCGCTCGCATCGCTGGCGTTGCCTTGGCGTATGCGTCGCGCGATTTCCGCTCGACCTCGAACAATCGCGTCGCCACGTCACCCGCAACGGCGGTGTCCCCATATACTTCCGCGCGCCGGCCGAGGTCTTCGAGGTAGTCTTCCTCGAGCTGCCAGAAGTTGTCTTCCGCCTGAGCGTACATCAGGCCGAACACGACGCTGGCGTCGGTCGGGCCGTAGATGTGTGGCACCCCGAACTTGTCCCGGTGTATGGTGACCGTCTTCGCCACGCGGTCCCACTGATCGCGCTCGGCGGCGGAATACGGTGGGCTGGCGCTGGCCAGTTGTAACGCGAGCGCGAGAATCATAGACATGCGTCGGGCATGGGTCTCGTGTACGTGAGCGAAGCCGGAATGGTGTCCGGCAGGGCCGTCGTCGGGTACTGCCGTCCGGCTTCCCGCGGTGTGTGCGTCGCCGCATACTAAGGAAGCACAACTCATGGCCTGGTAACCCCTTCACGTAGCCGTTGCATGCGTGCTTCTATTGTCATCCGTATCACTTTTCGCTCGCCGGCATTGTCGCCGGCGTTGCGCCTCGTTCCCTGACCGCTCAACAGGCCGGTCTTGCCGGCGTTGCCGGTAGCGTCACCGACAGCATCCACGGCGGTATTCCACTGCCGGGCGCCGTAGTGAAGATCAGCGGAACAACTCGCCAGGGCACTACCGACGCTAACGGGCAGTTCCGGATCGACAGCATTCCGGTGGGCGATCACAGCCTGTCGCTGATCCATCCGCTACTCGACACGCTCGGTATCCAGATCAACACACGCGCGGTCCCGTTTCAGGCCGGCAACGTGCTCGCGGTCGAGCTGGCGGTTCCATCAGCACAGACCGTCCTCGAGCGCTCCTGTCCGGCTGCGTGGCGCGCGCGCGGACCATCGGCTCTCGTCGGCAAGGTTCTGGATGCTGACAACGACACGCCCCTTGTTGGCGCGAAGGTGACGTTGGTATGGCAGGAGCTGAGCCTCACTACCCTTCGAAAAGAGCCGCGTGTTCGTACACAGCCAGTTGGTCCCGATGGCACCTATCGAATCTGCGGCCTCCCTGGGGGTGTGAACGGTACCGTCCAGGGTGAGTTCAACGGCAGGAAGACGGCGGAAGTCCACGTGGTCATGGATGAGGCGAACCCTCTCGGGTTCCAGAGTCTGCGCATTGGAATGACCGCGGTCGCCGACGCACCGGTCGACACCACGCCTCGCGCGCCTGGGACAGTCGCCAAGGCCGATTCCGGACCGCCGAGACTGCGAGGGCCTGCCCGGCTGACCGGTCGTGTCGTGAACGCCGCCGGTGCGCCTATCGCGAACGCTCGCGTCGACGTCCAGGGAACCGGTGCCGCAACGCTGAGTCGGCAAGACGGGACGTTCGGCTTCACCGACCTGCCGAGCGGCACTCAGGCGCTCGTGGTCCGCCAGCTCGGATTCGAGCCGGTGGAAACGCCGGTCGAGCTCTCGGGACGCACGCCCAGGGAGGTGACCGTCACCATGTCCAAGCCAGCTCGCGTCCTCGAGACGGTCGCCGTGACAGCGGAGGCGTCGAAGGAAGGACTCGACCAGGTCGGATTCAACCGGCGGCAGAAGACCGGCTTCGGTTACTTCTTGAGCACGGAAGACATCGAGAAGCGCCAGGCAACGCGCATGACTGATCTCTTCCGCACGGTGCCGTCGTTGCGGGTCGTGCCGTCGGGGATGGACTACGTGGTCGAGAGCGGCCGGGACGTCCAGGGTGGCTGCGTCCGGTACGTCGTGGACGGCGCGCCGTACAACGCGCTCTTCCCCGGTGACATCGATCGCCTGATGCCACCGAACGATGTCGCGGCGGTCGAGGTGTACGCCGGCTCGTCGACGCCCGCCGAGTTCCAGGCACCCGGCAACACATCGTGCACGACCATCGTGATGTGGAGCCGCTTCAAGGTGAAGAAGAACCGCTAGCCGATTCGCTCGCCGAGGCGATGCGATCGCCGGTGGTCTGATCGAACCAGTGCACTTTCGTGGGCGCGATCCCGAGGGTCACGGTCGCGCCCACGTCCGGGAGCTGGCGCTCCAACACGCGCGCGGTGAGCGCATGTGACCCCGCCGTGGCATGAACGAGTGTCTCGTTCCCGAGCGGCTCGATGAGGTCGACCCGCGCGGGAACAGGCACGAAGGGGTCGGAAGCCTGCCGGGTGCCGATGACGCCGCCGTCACCGTGATATCCTCCGGACGAACACCCATCACGAGCTGGCGACCGGCGCGATCTGCGCAGCCAGTGCCCCGACCGGGATCACGAACGCGTCGCCGCGAGCGGTGAACGCCCTCCGGTCCGAGACCGTGCCCTCCACGAAGTTCATGGCTGGGCTGCCGATGAAACCGGCGACGAACCGATTGGCGGGACGGTCATAGAGCGCGAGCGGCGTGTCCACCTGCTGCACGCGTCCCGCGTTCATCACCACGATGCGGTCACCGAGCGTCATGGCCTCGACCTGATCGTGCGTCACGTAGATCATCGTCGCGCCGAGGTCGCGGTGCAGCTTCGCGATCTCGCGCCGCGTCTGCACGCGGAGCTTCGCGTCGAGGTTCGATAGCGGCTCGTCGAACAGGAACACCGCTGGCTCGCGCACGATGGCGCGCCCCACCGCGACTCGCTGGCGCTGCCCGCCGGAGAGCTGCCGCGGCTTTCGGTCGAGCACCTCATCGAGTCCGAGCGTACTCGCGGCCAGCTGAACGCGCCGTTCGATCTCGGCCGCCGGCAGCTTCCGGAGCTGGAGCGCGAACGCCAGGTTCTCGCGCACCGTCATGTGCGGGTACAGCGCGTAGTTCTGAAACACCATCGCGATGTCGCGGTCCTTGGGCGGCACGTCGTTCACGAGCCTGTCGCCGATGAAGAGCCGGCCCGCGGTGATCGACTCGAGTCCGGCGATCATGCGCAGCGTCGTGCTCTTGCCGCACCCCGACGGGCCGACGAGCACCACGAACTCGCCGTCGGCG
Source organism: uncultured Gemmatimonadaceae bacterium (assembly GCA_963829055.1). Classification (GTDB taxonomy): domain Bacteria; phylum Gemmatimonadota; class Gemmatimonadetes; order Gemmatimonadales; family Gemmatimonadaceae; genus JAJKIV01. The sequence goes on from CAWHHI010000003.1 coordinate 60,117, forward strand.
ACGACGAGGTCCACGCCGTGAACCGCCACGTGGCCGCCGTCTTGATATATTTTGCGCACGCCTTCGAGGCGGACGTTGGCCATTGGTCCCGATCGAAAATGGTTAGCGACAGCTCGCCGATCGTCGTTGCATTCCCGCCGTCACACCGCCGCCGTGCCTAACGCCGCCATCTTTCCCGATTCGTTCCTCTGGGGCGCCGCGACGTCGGCGTATCAGATCGAAGGCTCGCCGCTGGCGGACGGCGCGGGACCGAGCATCTGGCAGCGCTTCACGCACTCGCCGGGACTGACGGCGAACGGCGACACGGGCGACGTCGCGTGCGATCACTACCGGCGCTGGCGCGACGACATCGCGCTGATGCGCGAGCTCGGGCTCAACGCGTACCGATTCAGCATCTCGTGGAGCCGCATCCTGCCGAGCGGCACCGGCGCTGTGAACGAGCGCGGCCTCGATTTCTATCGCCAGCTCGTCGACGAGCTGCTCGAGGCCGGCATCACGCCTAACGTCACGCTCTACCACTGGGACCTGCCGGCGGCGCTCGACGACCGCGGCGGCTGGCTCAATCGCGACATCGCCGACTGGTTCGCCGACTACGCGCGCGTGATGTTCCGCGCGCTCGGCGATCGCGTCCCGATGTGGGCGACGCTCAACGAGCCGTGGGTCGTCACCGACGGTGGCTACCTGCACGGCGCGCTCGCGCCAGGCCATCGCAACCTGTTCGAGGCGCCGATCGCGACGCACAACCTGATGCGCGCGCACGGCGCCGCGGTGCAGGCGTATCCGCGAGCGAGGCGCAAGAAGGCGATCGGACTCGTGGTCAACCTCGAGCCCAAGTACCCGACGTCCGACCGCGAGGAGGATGTCATCGCGACGCAGCGCGCCGACGCGTACATGAACCGCCAGTACCTCGACGCCGCCTGCCTCGGTCAGTACCCCGACGAGATGCGCGACATCTTCGGCGAAGCGTGGCCCGAGCCGAGCGCTGCCGACATGGCGCTCATCAAGCAGCCCATCGACTTCATCGGCATCAACTACTACACGCGCAACGTCACGGAGCACTGGCCGCTCGCGCTCCCGCTCCGCTCGCGCGGCGTGCGACAGCCGCACGCGACGTACACGGAGACGGGCTGGGAAGTCCACCCGTCCGTCGCTGACGCGCATTCTCGTGTGGGTGAAGGAGCGCTACGGCAATCCCCCGCTCTACATCACGGAGAACGGCGCCGCATTCTACGACCCGCCGAAGACGATCGACGGTCGCATCGACGATCCGCTCCGCGTGCAGTACTACCGCGAGCATCTCGCGTGCCGCCGCCGACGCGATGCGCCAGGGCGTGGACCTGCGCGGCTATTTCGCCTGGTCGCTGCTCGACAACTTCGAGTGGAGCCTCGGCTACTCGAAGCGGTTCGGCATCGTCCACGTCGACTACGAAACGCAGCAGCGCACCGTGAAGTCGAGCGGGCGCTTCTACGCGGACGTGATCCGGACACGAGGCGCCACGCTCGTAGCGTTCGTCGACTGCTCCGCCCGGCGCATCATTGTCGGAACACCACTTCTGCCGGTAGCGATCGCACCACGGCAATCGCGGTCGACGGTCCCGTGCCGGCAACTCCATTCGACGAGCGCCTGACGCGGCGTCTGCGTGAACGGCGAATGGACGACGATACCACCCGGAGGGATACGAGTGCCGGTCTGGATCGACACGCGCGCACTCCCCGGCTCACGCCGCATCGTGTAGCTGACGGGTCCGTAGTGCGTGGACAGCTTCCGCACGGTCACGCCCGGACGTTCCGCCACCCACGACTCGAGCACGCCAGCGCCGAGGACGAGCGATGAGTCCGACTCTCGCTCGTACGCGAACATGTCGAGCACCGAGCGGACGTAGTCGGTGCCGACCCACGTGTGCGGCATGTCGCCGATGAACTTCGGCGTCGTCGGATCTTGCCAGACGACTTCCGCCCACTGATACCACCCGGCGGGCCGCTGGTGCGTGAAAAACCAGTCGAGCAACTGATGCGCGCGATCGCGCTGACCGAGCCGCACCATGGTGCCGACGGAGCGAAGCTCGTACGGCGTGTACGCATCCCACGGCTTCGTGCCATCGCGTCGCGCCACGAACTCCGTCCCAGTAACGCTCGAACGTCCGATCCAGTGCGCGCGCGACGCTCTCGGGCATGCGGCCCAACTCCCCGACCGGGGAGACCGCGATCGTCGTGGACGTCGCGTCGAAGTCGCCGAGGTCGGCGGCGCCGGGAATGAAGTCGATGCGGTGCTGCGACATGGCGAGCTGGATGGACGCGTAGAGGTCGCGTCGGAACTCATCGCGCAGCGCGACGAGCGACGCCTCTTCGGGGCGGCCTAACGCGTGAGCCAGCTCCACGGCGTCCTTGAGCCCGCGCAGCGCGAAGAAGTCGTCCCAGTACGAGTGCATCGGCTTCGCCGAATAGCCCTCGTGGCTGATGGACGGCGGGAGGATGCCGTAGAACGCTCGCTTGTCGCCCGACTGGAACTCGGGCGTGAGGCGCTGGCGGCGGAGCGTGTCGAGGTACGCCGCTGCGCGGGCGACGTGCGGCCACATTCTCTCCGCCACCGCGCGGTCGTGCGTGTGCCGCCAGTACTCGGCCGCGAGGTAGATGAACTCCCCGTGGCTGTCGTGTTCCGGAACGGGATCGGCTCCGCGAGAATCCACACAGCAGGGGATCTTTCCGTTCGCCGTACTGAAATCCGGCATACCACTCGAGGAACTCGCGCGCCACGTCCGGGCGGCCCATGCGCAGCAGCGCCGTAGCCTCGAGAGATCCATCACGGATCCACGATCGTTCGTAGGACCGCGACCCGGGTTGCAGGCCGGCGTGGTCGCGATTGACGAGCACGTAGCCGAGGTTCGCGTACAGCGAGTTGACCACGCGGGACGCGGATGGTGGGAGCTCGATGGTCACGCGCTCGAGCGCGTCGCGCCAGATGCGACGCGCGTCGGCCACACGATCGCGCGGTGCCCGCGCGCCGAGGAGACGCTCTCGCTCGACGCTCGAGACGGAGGCCGGGTGCAGCGGCAGCGCGACCTCGACGACCGAGACCGTGCCGCTATCGAGATTGGCGGTATACGCCAGGGCGCCAGAGGCATGGCCAAACGTGTCTCGCACGTTAGGCGTCGTGGGCAGTCGCCCCGCGCGCAGGTAATCGACGATGTTGCCCTGATCGAACGTGGCCGCGCCGAATCCGGTAGACGGTGTGAGCGACACGACCGCGACCTCGCCGTTCACCTGCACGGTCTGGTTCTCGAACGAGAGCTCGCGAACCGTCGCGGCGCCGCCGGGCGTGTTGAGGAACTGCCACGAGGGATTCACCTGGAACGGCCGTACGGCGAGGTACAACTGGACCGTGCGCCGCTGACGCGACCGGTTGGCGATGCGGTACTGCAGGTACGCGGTCGACGAGTCCCGCGGGCCGAGTACGGTGACGGGCGCCAGCGTTAGGCTCCAGTCGCCGCCGTCCCACGAGACGGACGGCTCGGGGAAGTGCCCGCCGTCGAGCGTCTGGGTCGTCTTCGCTTCGCGCCACGTGACGAGCTTGCCCTCGATGAACACGAACGGCTCGACGGAGAAGCCGCCCTTTCTGGCCTCTACCATCCCCTCTTCGTTGACGAGCACTTCGGCCTGGTCGCCGTCCACGCCCGCGATGGTCCAGTAGGATTGAACGTTGCTCAGGTACTTCGGGTAGCTGCCGGGTGCCGCGTCCCTGGCCACGGCTGCGAAGAACGTGTTCTTCGAGGCTGACCACTCCAGCGGCTCGACGACGATCTCACGCAACGCGAACGTGTCCGCGGGGCCGCGCTCGAGCGCGAGCCTCACGTATCGCGCTTCGCTCTCCGGCAGGAAGATGTAATCCCGGCCGCCGTTCCCGCCGGCCACGTGGTATCGTGTGGTCCAGGTCCTCGCGTCAGGCGAGACGTCGATGCGGTAGTCGGACGCGTGGTGGCCTGGCTCCCAGTCGAGCACGAGGCCGCCGAATTCCCGCGCACGCTGAAAATCGACGGTGAGCGCCTGTACGGCGTTAGGCGGCAGCGTCGGAGTCGGCGGTGCACCCCGCGGCGCCGCCGCGCCTGGCGGAGCGGGAGAGGCGGCACTCGCCTTCGTCGCGCGCCACACCGTTGTCGTGTCGCCGTCGAGCGCACGGCGCGCTTCGGCTCCCGGCGTCTCTGCCGTTGCAGCGACGAGAGGTGTCAGTGTGTAGGGGACGTCGGGCGGACGAGGGCGCAGCTCCAACTCGTCGATCCACACCGTGCCTTTGCCGCCGCTGCCCGCGGTGACGGAGATCTCGATCGCCGCGACGCGCGTGAGATCACCTCCGCCTTTCGGTCCCCACGCGAACGTGATGTGTCGCTTCTTCCGCACCACCTCGGTCCACGTGCGCGGGAACTCGAAGCCGGGCTGGTTCGACCACCACACGTTGTCGCCGCTCGGGTCCACGAGCTTGAACTCGAGCGTGTTCGGCGGCGCGTCGCCCCGCACGCGAAACGCGAACTCGTAGTTCGCCGGGACGGTGAAGTTGAACGCCTTTCGCACGACCGCGTACCCGCCGCCACCGTGAAAGTCGAAGTCGAGCCGCATGGCCCGTCCGCGAAAGCCGGAGTCGGACGACACGCGGAGCGACACGCCGTCTGACGGGCGCGCCGACCAGCCGTTCGTCGACTCGAACGCGTCGAGGACCGTCGACTTCTGCGCGTTAGGCGACAGCGGGCCGAGCGTGGCGGCGATCAGAAGCGCGCCGGTGAGCCACCTCATCCCTTGACGCTGCCCGCCATGACGCCCTGGATGTAGTAGCGCTGCAGGAACAGGAACACGAGCAGCACCGGCAGGATCGTGAGCACCGAGCCGGCCATCATCAGCTCGGTGTCCTGGACGTGCTCGCCGACGAGGTTCGCGAGCGCGACGGGCAGTGTGTAGTGCGACTCGTCGCTCAGCACGATCAGCGGCCACATGAAGTCGTTCCACGTCGCGAGGAACGTCCAGATCGCGAGCGTCGCGAGAATCGGAACGATTCCCGGCAACACGACCGATCGGTAAATCCGCATCTCCGACGCTCCGTCGATGCGCGCGGCGTCCAGCATGTCGTCGGGAATGCGATTGCGCGTACTGCCGGATGAGGAAGATGCCGAAGATGCTCGCCAACCCGGGAATGATCACGCCCCCAGTAGCTGTTGATGAGCCCGAGTTGCTTCATGAGCAGGAAGAGCGGAAGCATCGCGACCTGCACCGGGCAGCACGAGCCCGGCGGCGAGCACTCGAAACAGTCCGATCGCGTCCACGAAAGCGCAGCTTGGCGAACGCGTAGCCGGCCATCGAGTTGACGGCGAGCGAGAGCAACGGTGACGACGAGCGAGATGAACGCGCTGTTCAGCAGATAGCGACCGAGGTTCAGCCGCGTGAACAGTGCCCCGTAGTGCTCGAACGTCACTCGGCTCGGCAGCACGCGCGGCGGGTACGTGCTCGCTTCACCCGTCGGCATCAGCGAGGCGGAGACCATCCAGAACAGTGGGAAGAGAGCGAGCAGCGCCCCGGACGATGAGCGCGACGTACAGCAGAATCGCGTCGGACGCTGCGCCGGACTGCGGAACCGCGATCCGCTCATCACCGCTCTCCCTCTGCAAGTCGGAGCTGGACCAGCGTGGCGACGAGGATCACGACGAACAGCACGAACGCGATCGCCGCCGCGTAGCCCATCCGCCACCAGCGGAAGCCTTCCTCGTACATCAGCAGCACCACGCTCGTCGTGCTTCTGCAGCGGGCCGCCCTGCGTCATCACGTACGGCTCGGCGAACAGCTGGAAGTAGCCGATCATCGTGATCACGCCGACGAAGAGCAGCGTCGGGCCGAGCATCGGCAAGCGTGACGCTGCGGAACGTGCGCCACGGACCCGCGCCGTCGATGTTCGCGGCGTCGTACAGCTCTTCCGGAATGCTCTGCAGGCCGGCGATGAAGATCAGCATGTTGTAGCCGAAGTTCTTCCACACCGCCATCAGGATGATCGCCGGCATCGCCCAGCGCGGGTCGCCGAGCCAGTCGACCGGCGCGACGCCGACGGCACTCAGCGCGTAGTTGAGCAGGCCGTAGCGCGTGTGGTAGAGATAGCGCCACACGATCGCCACCGCGACGAGCGTCGTGACGAATGGCGTGAAGTAGATCGTCCGGAACAACGACTTCCATCGCACGAGCTTCGCGTTGAGCAGCAACGCCGCGCCGAGCGAGACGGCGATGGTGAGCGGGCCGCCGACGACCGCGAAGTAGAACGTGTTGCGAAGCGCCGACCAGAAGAGCGGCGTCTCGAGCAGCGTCGCGTAGTTGCGCAGCCCGACGAAGCGCGTGTTCGACGCCGACGCGACTGCGTAGATGTCGAAGTCGGTCACACTGAGCAGCAGCGCCGCGACAACGGGAAGGAAGAAGAAGACGCCGATGAGCACGAGCGCGGGCGCGACGAACAGCCACGCGGCCGACGTACCGTCGGCTGGCATGCGCACGCGTTTCGCGCTCGACGTCACCGCGCCGTGCTCCGCGCCGGCTGTCCGCTCCGCTCGGCCATCCAGCGACGCTTCTCGAGCAGGCCGTTCACATCACGATCGAGGGCGGTGAGCGTCGCGTCCACCGTCAGGCGGCCGCGGATGGCCTGTTCGCCGTACTCGTACACTTTGGTCGCGATCTGCTCCCACTCCGGCACCTGCGGGAGTGGCACGACGCGTTCGAGCTGATCGTGGAACGCACGCGCATAACGATTACCGGCGAGCGCGGGCTCGTTCCACGACCGCGCGGTGCGCCGGCAGGTCGCCCGTGAGCTCGTAGAAGCGCAGCTGCACATCGGGCCGCGACAGGTACTCGACGAGCTGCCAGCTCTCGGTCTTTCGCTTCGACCCGCGGAATACGACCAGACTCGCACCGCCCGCCATCGAGACGCCGAGCCCGTCGGGACCGGGCAACGGCGCGGTCATCCACGTGCCCTGCGATTCGGCCGGCAGGCGGTTGGTGAACTCACCGATCTGCCACGGCCCGCTGATGTACATGGCAATGTTGCCGCGCGCGAACTCCTGATAGAGGTTGGAGATCTCGGTGCCGCTCACTTTCGGCGCGAGTCCGTCGTTGAACAGCCCGACGTAGAAGTCGAACGCCTTGCGAAAGCGCGGATCCGAGAACGCGCCGTAGTGGCCGTCGTCACGAAGCAGCGGCGCGCCCGTCTGGAGACCCGAGGATGACTGGCGGTGGCCACTCGTTCGTCGGGAGAAGGATCGGGTACTGTCGCGCGCCCATGCGCGCCTTGATGCGTACCATCGCCTCGCGCCACGCGGCCCACGTCGTGGGCATGCTGTCGTACCCAGCGGCACGCAGCAGGTCTGTCCGGTAGAACATCACGCGCGTGTCGACGTACCACGGAATACCGAACGTCGTATCGTCGACGACGTTCGTGCTCCAGATGCCCGGGAAGAAGTCGGCGCGCGCCAGTGACTTGGAACGCGGCGACCTGTGCGTCGAGCGGCTCGAGCGCGTCGAGCGCGACGAACTCCGGAACCCACGTGTTGCCGAGCATGCGCAATGTCCGGCGTCGCTTCGCCGACGAATGCCGTGAGCAGCTTCTCGTGCGCGGCCGTCCACGGGATCTGCTGCACGCGAACGTGCACGCCGGGATGCTCGCGCTCGAAGTCCGGGATGAGTTGCGCGACGACTTCGCCCTCGCGCCCCATGGCCCAGAGGCGAATGTCGTTGGTCTCCCGGCCAGATGCCGTGGTGCACGCAGCGCATCGCGACAGCCAGCGAGCACCAGCGACGCATGCACGACCACGCGACGATCGCGTCGCGACTCGACAGGCCTCACTGCTCAAGCCAACCTCCGGTGAAGCCCGGCCCGCTTCAGTCCGCCCTCGATGTACGGGTTCGTTCGCATCACACGCCAGACGAGGCCCGAGCGGTGATTCTCGACCATCGCGATGATCGGGCCCTGATCGATGCCGAGGTAGTCCGATGTCGAACCAGCGCGACGCCGGGGACGACTCGACCAGCTTGCGGCGTTAGGCCGGAGCGCGGAAACGTCGGCGTTGAACGCATCGAGAAAGCCGTATTTCGTGAACAGATTGTCGCCGTACTTCTCGCGCATGGCGATCAGCGCCGGAATCGCGATCTCCGGCGCGAAGGCAACGGAGCCGCCAGCGGCCGTCGGTGCAATCGTGCCGTCGTCGCGAATCTCGCCCCACGCCGCGCCGCGCGCCGCGTAGGTGTAGAACACGCGCGGAATACCGTCGATGGTGATGGGGCCATCGCGCGGTCCGTCAGACGCCGTGAGTCCCCACTCGTTCGCCCCGTACCCCGCCCATCGGTACGGATTGTCGATCGCGTACAGCGCGTTGCGAGATCGTGGCGCGCCGCGAGTTCTCGAAGTAGTCGATGCCCTTGCCGCGCATGTAGGCATCGCGGATGCCGCGGAAGTCCACCCACGTGTGCGAGTACTGATGGCCGAACAGCGGCGCGAAGTTCACGTGCTGCTGCCCGTAGAAATCCTGCCAGCGGTAGTTCTTCGTCCACTCCTCCCACGCCGCCGGCTCGAGCGCGTGCGTCGGCGAGCCGAACGCGAGGATGTAGACGATCATCGCCTCGTCGTAGCCGCGCCAGTCGAATGGCAGGAAACCTTCCTCCGGCTTCCAGCCCATGTTGACGGCTGGTGGACGATTGCGCGGCCACGTCCATTCCACTCGGCGATACAGCGAGTCGGCGTACGCCCGCACGGACCGTTCGACCTGGCGTCGTGTCGGCGAAGTACGACTGACAGAACAGCGCGCCGGCCAGTAGCAGCGACGTGTCGATCGTGGAGAGCTCGACCTTCTCGAAGCGATGGCCCGTTCTCGAAGTCGAGGAAGTGGTAGAAGAATCCCTTGTAGCCGGCGACGCCGGTGGCCGCTTCGCCCTGCGGCAGCTGCCAGAGAAAGCGGAGCGTCGTGAGCGTGCGCTCGGCGGCGGCCGTTCGCGTCACGTACCCGCGCTCGACGCCGATGGGATACGCCGTGAGCGCGAAGCCGATGGCCGCGACGCTCGAGAACGTGCGACTGGGCCACCGGTCCGGCGTTAGGCCCGTGCGGGCATCGGTGTTGTCCCAGAACCACTGGAACGTGCGCTGCTGGAGCGTGTCGAGAAACGCGTCTTGCCGACGCGCATCGATGCGCGTCGGCTCCGGAGCGGTAGTCGGTGGCCGGTGGGTTACACGCGACGACGCCGGTCCCGAGGAGCGTCGTCGCACCCGCGACGCGGACCAACCGGGCGACGCGCGATCAGCTGCGTCGCCCGGTCGAACTCGCCGTGCTTCGACACCCCTCGCGATCATTGCCCCTGAATCGCGCGCGGCGAGATCGGTTGCAAGCCGTACCGGAGTCCTACCTGAAGCCGCCGTCCGAGTCCGGCGCAGCCCGGCGTGTTGTAGTTCGGATTTGGAGTCGACTCGATGGTCGCGTTGTAGCAGCCGTAGTTCGCGTTGTTGAACGTGTTGAAGACGTCCGCCACGATACTCACGCGCTGGGCGTCCGCAAACCCGAACGCCTTCTCGACGCGAAGGTCGACGGTCTGCGTGCTGAAGACGTGCCCGATGCCGAGGAAGGGCTGCGTCGGCGGGGAGTAGACGTACTTTCGCTGCTGGCCGAACGCGCTGCCGGCCGAGTTGTCATCGGCGTTGATAGTGAGCCCCGTCCCGAGGTTCACGATCGTGCTCGCATAGATCTGTCCACGGAAGCCTGACGATTCCGTTCGCGACGATCGGTATGTACCTGATTCCCCGGCGCGCGCCGCCGCGGCAAATCGCCGACGGTCGGATATTTGTCGTCGAATCCCCAGAAGATGTCGGTCGTTTGCCCCTGCTCGTCGGATCTGGCCAGCGTGTACGCGATGGACCCGCCCCAGCGTGTATCGGCGAGAATGGGCCGGTCGATCTGCACCTGCATGGCGTCGTACCAACTCTTCACGCGATCGTCGGTGACGAACGCCGTCGCGTAGTTCGGTCCGAGGCCACCGAATCCCGACGCACGAACGAAGTTCATGCCGTTGTCGCCACGCACGCCGTTGTACGACAACGTCACGAGCGCGCGGCCGACGCCCTGCCGCAGACCGCCGCTGAACTGGTAGGTCTTGGGTGGCTTGAGATCGTTCGCGACCAGGAAGATTTCGGGGACACCGGCGGTCCCTGACAATGTCTTCAGCTGCGCCGGATCGAGATACTTCGGATCCCAGACGACGCAGTTGACTGGAGAGCCTGCCGGGCACGACGTTCGGAAATCAATGCGCGGAACGTTGTACTGCCGGCGGAAGCGCTCGTCGAACAGCGTGTTCCAGTAGTTGCGATCATAGTAGATGCCCGCGCCGGCGAACAGCACGCTGCGACCGCTGCCGGTGACGTCGAACGACGCACCGACGCGAGGCTGCCACGCGTTCTTGAACACGGGGCGATCGCTGCTCCCGGTGGTGATGTACCGATCGAGTCCGCCGAGCTCGTCGATCACCCGCACCTGCTGGGTATTGCAACACGTGCCATCGGACTTCAACACGGGACGATCGACGACGAGCTTGCTGTTGAGAGCCCCACGCAGCGAATCCGCGAGCGGTGCCGGCGTGACATAGTCGTTGTTGATCATGTTGGTCTCGACGTCCCAGCGGAGTCCGAGATTCAACACGAGTCGGGGCGTGACCGTCCAGTCATCCTGGAGGTACGCGCCGAACTGCTGATTGTCCGTCGTTACTTTCGGATCGCCGAAACCGTATACGGCTTCGAACGGACGGGCGTAGTTCTCATCCTTCCGGTAGCGATAGACCGGCGTCGCCTGCTGGTTCTTGATCGCTTCGTAGCTAAGGAAGTCGACCGACGCGCCGCCTTTGAACACGTGGTCGCCGCCGAACTGGACGCCCGACCGCGTTAGGTCGTTGCGCAGCGTAAGGCGTGTCTGGGTGAAGTCCTGGCTCGCATCCTTTCCGCCGACTCTCAGAAGGCCCTGATAGTCTTGCACGATCGGCGTCTCCGACTTCGGGATCGCGCCCCACGTGAAGCGCTGGCCGCTCAGCTGAGCCTCGTTCAACCATCGGTCACCGGCGTACTTCCAGTTGCGCGACGCCCGTGTAGACGTTGACGTCGAGGTTTTCGGCCGCCTGGAAGCTGGTCTGATTTCCGAATCCGCGGAAATCGGTTTCTCGTCGAATGTTCGCGCTCGCGTCGATGGTGCTGCGATCGGACTTCTGCCACGTGAGCTTCCCGAAACCGAGGTGTTCGCGGAACTCACTCGTGAACTGGCCGGTGAGCGGCTGTAGTTGCGCGATCAGTGAAGGTGGTGCGCTGAGTCGTGTCGCCGCCGAGACGCACGTATCCGGGCTCATCTCGCGCGTTCAGCTCGTAGGTTCCGAAGAAGAAGAGCTTGTCCTTCGCGATCGGCCCGCCGAGGCTGCCGCCGGCCTGGAGCCGCTTGTAATCGGGACGCGGTTCGCCGCGCTGAGCGGAGATGGCATCTCGGGCGACGTACGACTTGCCGACACCGAACGCGAACGCATCACCCTCCCACTGATTGGTGCCGCTTCGCGTGGTGGCCGTGATGATCGCGCTGGCGGCCTTCTGGTACTCCGCCTTGTAGTTCTGCGTGATGACGCGGAACTCCTGCACGGCGCCCTGCGGGAATGGATTGCCCTTGCTCGCATCCTGACCGACGACACCGCCTCGCAGCACGTCGTTCTTGTAGCTGGCGCCATCGACGAACACGTTGACGGCTTCAGGAGGCTGACCGCCCGCCGAGATGAACTTGTCGCTGTTGTTCACGGCGGTCGCCGTCATGCCCGGCGCGAGTCGAGCGAGGTCGAGAAAGTTTCGCTCGAACGTTGGCAGGTTCTGGATCTGCTCGCGTGTGACGTTCGTGCCGACTTCCGACGTGCGCGACGTTTCCGTGGAGGTCGTGACCACGGCGACCGCGGCAAGCTGGGTCGCTGTTTCCTGAATGGAGAGATCGAGGGTGATGGTCTGGCCGATGCCGACGGTCACGGTGCGTGTCTGTGGCGTAAACCCGATGCGCCGCACCGTGACCTCGTACGTGGCGGGCCGAAGTCCGGCGAGGTTGTAGAAACCGCTGGCGTTCGACACGGTGCCGCGATTCATGCCCATCGCCACGTTGCTCGCGGCGACCTGTGCGTCGGGGACGGCCGTATTGTTCGGGCCGCGGATGTAGCCGCGGATGCTGCCGGTCGTTGTCTGCGCGCTCAGCGTCGTCGGTGCCGCCGTCGTCATGGCGAGCCACATCACCGCGCCAGCGCTCACGCATCGGGTGATCGTTCGGCGCAGCGTTCGGCGCGGCGCTCCGCACGGCGTTAGGCGGCGTGATATCACACGTACGTCATTCATCATGGCTCCCTCGCTCCCGTGAGTCTGTCGTTCCTTCGAGCATTCAGATGATTTCGCTCACTCCCCCATCAGCGCCGGCAGGTTGTCGTTAGGTAGGTGGCGGTCGCTCGCTGGGCAGGCGCGTGCCGCAGGATTGGCGGATGACGAGCCTCGTCTCCAGCCGCTGATGCCGTCGCGTGTGCTCGTTCTTGCGAACGATCGCATGCAGCACCGTCTCCACCGCTCGCGTCCCGAGTTCCGCGATGGCCACGTGCACAGAGGACAGAGGCGGATTCATATATCTGGCGAGCGGGATATCGTCGAACCCGACCACAGCGATGTGATCCGGGACGCGTACGTCCGCATCGCGCAGTGCACTTAGCGCGCCGATGGCCATCGCATCGTTGGCCGCGAACACGGCGGTCGGCCGCTCGCCAAGGGCGAGCAGGTGTGTGACTGCACGGAAGCCCGCCGTCTCCGTGAAATCGCCTGGTAATTCCCACTCTGGTCGCGGATCGATGCCGGCGTCGCGCAGCGCGGCGCGGTAGCCACGCAAGCGCTCTTCGGCGTCGTAGTTCCCCGCCGCACCGCGGATGATCGCGATCGACCGATGTCCGAGCCCGATCAGATGCTGGATCATCTGGTAGGCGCCGCTCTGGTTTTCGATGGTGAGCGCGTCGTAGCCGTCGCCGCTCACGTGGCAATTGAGCAGTACGACGGGGAGCGTGGCGGGTACGTTCGCGACCAGTGCGGGGGCGTCCAAGTGCGGCGACATTGCGATCAAACCGTCCACCCGCCCCCGCATTGCCCTCAGCGCGGCCTCGATCTCGGGCTTCGCGTCGTGCGAGCTCGAGACGAGCAGATGGTAGCCGCTCCGTTGGGCGGTCTGGTCCATTCCCCGGATGACTTCGGAGAAGAATTCTCCGTAGAGGTCGGGCAGGAGGACGCCGAGGGTATTCGTCCGGCTGGTGATCAGGCTGCGGGCGACGCCGTGCGGCGAATAGCAGAGCCTGGCAGCAACCTCCTGAATCCGGACGCGCGTCTCCTCACTGACCGGCCCGCTGGAGTTGAACACGCGGGACACGGTGGCGACGGACACGTTGGCCTCACGCGCGACGTCCTTGATCGTTGCCACGTCGAAAAAGCGCCGTTGAGGGGGACTCGCTCGGACGAAACCTCTATCGTCGGCGAGGTGTAATCGTTTACATTGCGCCAGAGTTCTGTCAATAGCACAACTTCTGCAACGCGGAACTTTCGCTAAGCCCTTCGGCTTATTTGATTGTAGCGTTCATGGTTGTAGCGTTCTGGCGCCCGCGGCTGGATCCCAAGGGGTCCGCTCGCGGGCGCTCTCCAAATAGAGAAAACAGGGCAATGCAGAGCATTTCGCCCTTTTCGAGGTGAGCCGACGATGGCAACGACAAAATCCCGGACGGCATCAAAGCCACGCCCGGTAGCGATCGCGGATACGACCCCGCCCGACCTTCTCGATCTCTACATCGAGGAGCTGTCGAACGAGCCGGTCGCCACCGCGGAAGCGCAGAAGGTGCTCGCGCGCCGGATGCGCAATACAAAGCTGAGCGCCGAGGAGCGCGAAGCGGCACGGGATGAGCTCATCCGCGCCAACCTTCGGTTTGCCTTCTCGGTAGCGAAGCAGTACCAGAACCGTGGACTTCCCCTCGAAGATCTCGTGGGTGAAGCCAATGGTGGTCTCTGTCGCGCAGCGGATAAGTACGATCCCGACGTCGGGGTGAACTTCATCAGCTACGCCGTGTGGTGGATTCGCCAGGCGATCTTCTCGGCGATCTCCACCAAGACGCACACCGTGCGCGTGCCCCTCGGGCGTGCGACCGACGTGCGGAAGATCGCGCGCGCCCGCACGGCACTCCGCGAAGTGCTGGAGCGTGAGCCGACGATCGAAGAGTTGGCCCGTGTCGCCGAGTTGCCGCTCGACGTCGTTCGTGAGCTGAGCATCGCGATTCAGCCCGAGCGCTCGCTCGACGAGCCGCTTGGCAACGGCGCCGGTCGCTCTGAAGCACGGACGCTGGCGAGCATTCTGCCGGCCGAAGCCGACGAGCGCACGGATGTCGATGCTCGATTGGAAGACGAGTCGCGTCGCGAAGCGCTGCTTCGGGCCCTCAGCCCGCTGCCGCCGCGCGACCGGAAAATCCTCCTGATGTACTATGGATTGGAGACCGGCGAACCGATGACGATGGAGCAGATCGCCACCGTTTTCGGCGTGACCCGAGAGCGTGTTCGACAGCTCAGGGACCGCGCACTCGCCGCCGTTCGCGATGGCGAAGCAGCGAAGGCGCTGCGACGCGATTGGGCGGCGTAACCGCTCCAGTAACAACCAGTTAGAGAGGCCCCGCCGAAAGGTGGGGCCTTTGCTTTTCGGCAACCGCGAATGTGAAAAAGCTCACAAATCGGGCAAGTATCGGCAGGACTGTTGAAAAGGGTCAGCCCGTTGTGTTGCACCTCTCGGATTGTACGCGTCGATGCTTCACCGAGGAGGTGCAATGGCTGACACATCTACCAACAGCTGGAAGCTTCTGTACGAGGCCGGGCGACAAGCGCTCCAGGCCCGGAAGCTTCAAGAGGCCGAGCAGTCTTTCTCGGCCGCGCTGCAGCTCGCCGAGGATTTCGCCGGTGGCGATCCGCGGCTTGCTGCGACACTCAACGCGCTCGCGCGCATCTATTCGCTGCAGCGACGATATCTCGCCGCCGCCGCGCTGCTCAATCGATTGCTCGAAGTCACCGAGCGAACACTCGGCCCTTCACACGTGCAGGTCGCCGGCGTTCTCACGAACCTCGCCGAGATGTACACGCACCTCGGTGCGGCGCGCGAGGAGCTCGAGCTCCGCGAACGTGTGCTGAGCATTCGGGCCGACGACGCCAATGCGGATGCGACGTCGGTTCAACGACTGCGCGACCGCATTCAGGAGCTTCGCGCGACGCTCGCCGCGCAGGAACCGCCAATCGTCGACGACGAATTCGACGTCCCGCCGGTGGTACGGACAGCCGAGTACAGCTCGCCGATCACGATGGGAAGCGAGCCCGAGGTGGCGGTGGTCGCGGAGCCGTTCGCCGCGCAACCCGCCGAGACGGCGGAGACAGCGACTGACATCGAAATGCCGGCGCCTGCCGGTCGCGACGATGCGTATAGCATGTCGCCGTATCCCGTGTCACCAGCCATGGCGCAGCTCTCGATCGCACCATGGCCCGGTGCGGCGGCAACTGGGACTACGCCGACGAGCGGTAAGACGATCGAGATGGAGCAGCCGATGGCGGCGGCCGCGGTCGTCACGCCTGCGCCGGCGGTGGAGATCATTCCGGTGACCGAGCGATCAGCGATGTCATTCGTCGGCTCGCATGGACCACGGATTCTCCGACATGGGACGCGACGAGCTTCAGCTACCCGCATCGCGCCGGATGAGCGGTCGCTCGAGCCTCTACTCGATCGCGGCGGGCGTGGTGCTCGTTGCGGGCCTGATCGCGGCGCGCGGCTACGTGAAGAGCGCGGATGATCCGAGCATTTCCGCGGGCTCGGTGAATCTGGCGAGCTGTGGCACCGGCCAGACCTGTCGCGCCGCCGGTCGCTGCGCCGGTCGCTGCGCCGGTCGTTACTCCGGAGCCCGAGGCACGGACGGTCGAGCGGCTCATCGCAGATCACCGCGCAGAGAAGGAAGCGCGCCGTGCCGCGACCGAGTCACCGGATCGCGATGTGACCAACCTTGATTCAGCACCCCGAATCCCGAGCGCCGCGGACCTCGAGCGCACGCTGCGGAGCGTTGACGGCGCGGTGAAGGCCATCGACCAGCGCACGAGGGCGGCGACGGATTCCGCATCGCGCCTGCGGTTACAGACGCCGACCTTCAAGAAGGTGAAGGTCGCGGATCCCTGAGCCTCCGCGGCGTGATGGCGCAGCACGGGACGGCACGTGAACGAGCTGTACGGCACGTTGCACCCTCGGTGATCTCGGTGATCTCGTGAAAGGCGGCGCCTCTGGAGGCGCCGCCTTTTGCCATCGCGGCCAAA
Organism: uncultured Gemmatimonadaceae bacterium; assembly: GCA_963829055.1. GTDB lineage: Bacteria > Gemmatimonadota > Gemmatimonadetes > Gemmatimonadales > Gemmatimonadaceae > JAJKIV01. The sequence goes on from CAWHHI010000003.1 coordinate 76,525, forward strand.
TCGCGTCAGATGAGGGCCTAAAGGTGCTGTTTCGCCGGTGCGGTCCCGGAGGCACATTTCGCGGCTCGCCATGTACCAGCTACGCATGATGCATCGCCACTTGTTGTTGCCGCTGCTTGCCGCCGGAGTCGTCGGTGTCCTGGCGCGGCCCGCCGCTGCACAGGTCACGTCCGTCCGCAGCGGCAGCGAGAAGTTCGATCGCGACTCTGCACGCGGTTCCGAGGTGCTCCTGGACGCGGACGCAATCGCGAACGCGGCGCGCACGTCCCAGCTGCAGTTCGAGCAGTTCCGGAGGACCAATCTCCCGGAGTCGCACTCATCGCGTGGCGGTGGCTCGTGCGATGAGCAGGTGGGCCGATTCTGCTACTGGTACGACGAGAAGGAACCGCCAGCCCCGCGCGAGCCCGATCGCATTCGTGACGCGCGAACGCGATTGATCTCGTTGTTCGATTCGGCGGCGGCGGCGAATCCGGCGAACTTCTGGGTGGCATCGCAGCGCGTTCGCTATCTGTCCGAGGCGGGCCGCGCGCGCGATGCGATCGCGGCCGCTCTGGCGTGTAAAGGCGAGACCTGGCGCTGCAGCACGCTCGTTGGGTTCGCGTATCATGAGGCGGGCGATTACGTGCACGCGGACAGCACGTATCAGGCGGCGCTCCGCGTCATGCCCACGCGCGAGCGCTGTGACTGGGAAGACATCTCGCTGCTGCTCGACGAAGAGCTGCTGCCCCGGTACCGTGCGCAGCAGTGCGGGGACTCGACGCGACTGGCGTTCGAGCGGCGCGTGTGGTGGCTCGCGCGGCCGCTGTTCGCGATGCCGGTGAACGATGCGCGCACTGAGCACTACGCGCGCGTGACGATGTCGCACATGCTGGCCGAGGCGCCATCGGCGCACGAGGGCGGGTTCGACCAGGACGAGCGTGAGCTGTTGCTGCGCTACAGCTGGCCGCGCGCGTGGTCCCGCACGGGAGGCGGGTTCGGCGGCGGCCCGTCGTCGGTCGTGGGGCACGAGCCGACCCCGGCATACCCGTATCTGCCTAACGCGTTGGTGTACGACAACCCGGTGAACACCGACTCGCTGCGGTGGACGACACGACCGGGTGTGGTACACGCGCGGTACGCGCCGGCGTACGCGACGCCGTTGCTGCGCCTCGAGCATCAGTCGGCGCTGTTCCGCCGCGGCGATTCCTCGCTCGTCGTGCTCGCGTACGACCTGCGCAGCGACTCGGTGCTGGCGCGGGCGAACGACGTGCGGGCGGCGCTCGTGTTGACGCGCGGCGACGAGCACGACGCGACGATCGTCCGCGCGCCTAACAAGTCCCGCGGCGTCATCACGGCGCACAGCGTGTGGGCCCCGCTGCTCATGAGCGCCGAGGTCACGTCGCCGACGGTGCAGCGCAGTGCGCGGGCGCGCTACGGGATCCGCCCGCCGTACGCGGTGGGCGCGCGAGTGTCGCTCTCGGACCTGCTGTTGTTCGAGCCGTACGGTCAGCTGCCGGCGTCGCTCGACGAGGTCATCCCGCACGCGATGCCGACACTACGCGTGCGTCCGGACCGGAAGGTCGGGTTCTACTGGGAGGCGTACGGCACGAACCCGGCGGGCGAGGTGATGAACATCAGCGTCGTGGTGGCGCCGGAGGTGACGGATGAGCCGACGCGCGCGCAGCGTCTCAAGCGCGCGCTGCGCGTGTGGAAAGAGGCGAAGCCCGTGAGCATACAGGTGCAGGATGTCTCGGCCCGTGGCCAGACGACTTCTGCCCGCGCGGTCGAGGTGGACATCTCGACGCTCCCGCCAGGCCCGTATCTCGTGGAGCTCGAGATCGAGGTCGCGCAGCAGTATCACATTAGAGCGGAGCGTCGGATCGTCGTCGTCGAGTAGTCCGCTGCGGGCTGCTCGCTGCGTGGTTGCATTGGGGCGCGCGGGGCTGGTCTAGACCGTCGCGGCGCTAGGCGCGGGCACTCGGCTCCGGTGGCCACGCGCTTACACGCCTCGAGCCAGGGGTACCGAACTCCGTGGCTGTGAGGGTGGCTCGGCCCCGCTCGTCTCGGGGCTACGCGCGAGGCCCCCTACGCCGAGCGCCCGCGCCCCACGGTCATAGCACGCTCCGGGGCCGGCCGCTCGTCACCGCCCACGCATCGCGACTACGCCCAGCGCGCAGCAAGTCCGCGTCTCCTCTCCGCCCGTACGGCCCGCGTTAGGGCGCGCACTTGCTGGGTGCTGCGCGCTGCTTACCCTGACGTTCGGGATGCGTACCAGGAGGCGGGGGTGTCGCGTCGTAGGCGTCGTTGGCGCGTAGCCCCGAGACGACGGGGCCGAGCCAGTCTGCCCTACACGGAGCCCGGTACCCGTCGGCTCGAGGCGTGTAAGCGCCTACGGCGCCGGAGACGCGATGCCCCCGCCGACAAGACAGCGATCCCGAACGTCGAACCACCGAGCAGCACGCAGCGCGCTACTGCGCCGCGTACTTTGCCGCGAGCGACGCCAAGCCCGCGTCGATCTCCGCGGCCGGGACCCAGCGACCGCGCACCATCACACCCGCGCGCTTGGTGAGGTTGTCCAGCGATTGCAGCGGGTTCGCGTCGAGCAGCACGAGGTCCGCCCAGTTGCCGACCGCCACCGTTCCGAATTTTCCGTCCTGCTTCAGATCGCGCTCGACGTACAGGCCAACGTTTTTCGTGCCCGACTCGAGCACCTGGTACGGTGTCAGGCCCGCTTCACCCATGAGGCGCAGCTCGCGATGCAGGGCGAAGCCCGGGACGTTGAACATCTGCGGCGAATCGGTGCCCATGAGGAGCGGCGCGCCGGCGTCGGCGAGCGCCTTGAGAAATTTCCGACGATGCGAGAGCAGCTGCTGCGCGAGCTCCGGCGTCACGCCGCCCTGCGTTAGACCTTGCGCCTGATTCCGCTTCTGCGTGATCCAGCCGTTCACCCATTGCTTCGGCGCGTACTTCATCTCGGGGCGCTGTGCGGCCGACTCCGGGGCGAATGTTCCGTACAGGCTCTCCCAGAGGAACACCGTCGGCACGTTCCAGACGCCAGCGTCTTTCGTCCGGCGCGCGAGCTCGCGGAGCTTGTCGTCGGTAACGCCCGCCATCCACTCGCTGAACGGCACCTGCTCCGTCGGCGACATGATGCGGCGCTTCAGTGGGTCGGGGACCGCGCCTTCGATGTAGCCGTCGAGGTGATCCACCGTCGATTGACGTACCTCGAGCGTGCGGTCGATCCCGACCTGCTGGGACACGTGGCCGCCGAACGTGATGCCGACTTCGCGCGCGACGCGCACGGCGCTATCGTACGTGGCCCGCGTTAGGCCCGGGTGCAGCTTCAGGAGGTCGTAGCCGGCCGCTTTGTGCGCGCGCACGAGCTTCATGGCCGTATCCGGGTTCGGCGCGCTGTTGCCATTGAGTGAGGGCGCGGCGACGAACATCGTGGGCCCGAGGACTTCGCCCTTCTGCAGCTGCCCGCGCAGCACGAGCTGGTTCGGAGCGCCAAGCATGGCGCGGATGGTGGTGACGCCGTTCGCGACGTACAGGAACATGATGTCGCGATTCAGCTCCTGCGGCTGCGCCGGGCCGAGCACGTGCGCGTGCATCTCGGCGAGGCCAGGCATGAGGTACTTGCCGCGACCATCGATGCGCTGCGCGTCAGGCGGCACACGAACCGAGGCTGACGGTCCGACGGCGGCGATACGTCCGTCGCGCACGAGCACGGTCTGACCGGTGAGCACGCGATCGCGGTCCATCGGCAGGACGCTGACGTCGACGAACGCGAATGTCCCGGCTGCCGAGCTTCGGTGCGCCGGCGTTGGCGTCCGGACTTTCACGCCGGGCGAGAACGCCGTCGCGGCGAGTATGCTCGAGCCAAGGAATGCGGCTGCGATGAGACGTGTTCTGTTCGACATAATGCTCTCGACCGGTGAAGTTGTCCGAGCGCCCCTGCTGCGCGTGGCAAGACAGCGCGATCAAGCTACGCCGTGATGGCCGTGATGTGGGCCATACAACGGTTCATCACACCACAGCGTTACGTTTTTGCTGTCCCTGTCCATGATGGACCGGGGCGTTTGTCGCCTCCGATCCGGTCGTCTCCGACCAGGCAGTCCGGTTCGCGCAGTCCCCCTCCCGTTACAGTCCATGCGACCCATTTCCATTCTCCCGTTTCTCGCCGCAACGGCTCTCGCGGGCTCAGCGGCGTTTGCACAGTCAGCGCGTCCGCCGCTCGACTCGGCGACGGTGGCCGGCTTTCGTTGGCGCACCGTCGGCCCGGCCAATTTCGAAGGCCGAGTCGCGGACGTCGTCGGCATCCCGAGTCCGTCGAAGACGTTCTTCGTGGCTGCGGCGGGCGGCGGCATCTGGAAGACGACGAATGCGGGCACGACCTTCCGCCCGGTGTTCGATGACTATCCCGTGGTGGCGATGGGCTCGCTCGCGATCGCGCCGTCCGACACGCAGCAGGTGTGGGCGGGCACCGGCGAGCAGAACTCGCGCAACACCATCGAGCCCGGGCAGGGCATCTACAAGTCCACCGACGGTGGGCTCAAGTGGAAGCTCATGGGTCTCGAAAAAACGCAGCACATCGGGCGCATTGTGGTGCATCCGACCAACCCCAACATCGTCTACGTGGCGGCGCTGGGCGCGGCGTGGAAATCGAATCCCGAGCGCGGCCTCTACAAGACGGAGGACGGCGGGACGACCTGGAAGCTCATCAAGTTCGTCAGCGACAAGGCCGGGTTCATCGATGTCGCGCTCGACCCGAAGAACCCGAACGTCGTCTGGGCTTCGAGCTACGAACGGTCGCGCGGTCCGTACTTCCTGAAGTCGGGCGGTCCGGGCTCGGCGCTGTGGAAGTCGACCGACGCGGGCGCGACGTGGACCGAGGTGAAGGGCGGCGGCTTCCCGGAGACGCAGAAGGGCCGCATCAGCTTCTCGATCTTCCCCGAGAACACGGACATCGTCTACGCGATGGTCGAGGCCGACTCCATTCGCGGCCAGAAGGCGGCGCCCGGCGCGAAGCGGCAGAAGCTCGGGAACGGCCTCTATCGCACGAAGGACGGCGGCAAGACGTGGGAGAAGATGAACGACGCGAACACGCGGCCGTTCTACTACTCGCAGGTGCGCGTTCATCCGAAGAACCCGGAGAAGGTGTGGTTCTCGTCGACATCGGTGCTCGTGTCGAACGACGGCGGCAAGACGGCCCGCACCGCGACGCAGGGCGTCCACGTCGACCACCACGCAATGTGGATCGACCCTAACGATCCCGATCATTTCGTCGTCGGCGACGACGGTGGCATCTCGATGACGTGGGACGGCGGCGGCAACTACGACTTCGCCGCCACGCTGCCGCTCGCGCAGTTCTACTCGGTGAGCTTCGACTTCGAGACGCCATACAACATCTGCGCTGGGGCGCAGGACAACGGGTCGTGGTGCGGCCCGAGCCGCCGGAAGCAGGGCCCGGTGACGAACGCGTACTGGTTCACGTACTCCGGCGGCGACGGCTTCTGGACGGCGCAGCACCCGACCGAGCCGCACATCATCTTCGGCGAGTCGCAGGGCGGCAACATCCAGCGCTGGGACACGAAGAACGGGACGACGACCAATCTCGTCAAGCCGTCGTGGCGCCCGCGTTATGCGATGTACGAGGACTCGATTCTCGTCACGCGCGGCGACAGCGCGACGCCAGCGAACAAGGATCAGCAGTCGCGGATCGCGCAGTACCGCTCGAAGCAGAAGGCCGACTCGGCCGAGCTCGACGTGCGCTTCAACTGGGAGACGCCGTATTTCCTCTCCCCGCATAACGCGGACGTCATGTACGTCGGTGGAAACCGCGTGCTCAAGTCGACGCAGCGCGGCGACAACCTCTATCCGATCTCGCCCGATCTTTCCAAGAAGCAGATGGCGAAGATCGATACGAGCATGAACAAGACGGGCGGCATCACGCTGGACGCGACGGGCGCCGAAACGTACGGGACAGTTGTCGCGCTGGCGGAGTCGTACGTGCGCCCTGGCTTTCTCGCGGCGGGCACGGACGATGGCAACTTCTGGGTCACGAAGAACGACGGCGCGACGTGGGAGCAGATTCCCGCCGCGCGGTTCGCGGGACTCGCATCGGGCGACGTCTACGTGAGCCGCATCGAGCCGTCGCACTTCGATTCGCTGACGTTCTACGTCACGTTCGACAACCATCGCTGGAACGATTTCACGCCGTACCTGTACGTGACCAACGATTACGGGAAGACGTTCCGCTCGCTGGTGAACAACCTCCCGAAGGAGAGCGTCGCGGACTTCGTGCACACGGTGCGTGAGGACCCGTACAACCGCGACCTGCTGTTCGTCGGTACGTCGCGCGCGGTGTACACGTCGCTCGACCGCGGACAGAGCTGGCAGCGGCTCATGTCGGGGATGCCCACGGTACCGGTGTACGACCTCAAGATCCACCCGCGGGACCGCGAGCTGATCGCGGCAACGCACGGGCGCGGCGTCTGGATCGTCGACATCACGCCGCTCGAGCAGCTGGCCGGTGCCAACGGGACCAAGGTCGTGGCCGATGCGGCGTATCTGTTCCAGCCGAAAACGGCGTACGAGTACGGTCAGGGTCCGGCGTTAGGCGCCTCGGCGAACGGCGAGGGTCATAAGGTGTTCAACGCGCCGAGTCCGGCGTATGGTGCCGAGATCGTCTATCGTGTAGGGGCGGGCGCGATGGCGAACGCGTCGTCTTCGGACAACGACGGGAACAATGCCGCACCGGCCGCGGCAGCGGCACCTAACGCTGGAGGCTCGGCGGCGCGCGGCCAGGGGCAGCGCGGTCAGCGGGGCCCGCAGGCGCAGATTCTCATCACGAACGCGAAGGGCGACACGGTGCGGACGCTCACCGGCCCGGCGTCGGCGGGTCTGCATCGCGTGACGTGGGACTTCCGCGGCCGCGCCGCACCGCGGGCTCCGCTCTCGCCGTCGCAGTTGCGCGACAGCGTGATCGCGGCGCGGCGGATGGACTTCGTGTTCGACTCGCTCGAGAAGGCGGGGACGATGCCGAAGCCGGCGCTCGACCGAATCCGGCAGGCGATGGCCGGCGGCGACATCGGCGCGTTGTTCCGCGGCGGCGGTGGCCGAGGCGCCGGCGGTGGTGGTGCATGGAACCCGCGCCCCGGTGAGGGCGCCGTCATCGGCGCGGCAGGTGCCCGTGGCGGAGAAGGTGCCGCCGAGGGTGCCGCCAGCGACAATCCGGCTGATGCGTTGAACGCATTCCCGGGCGGTGCGCAGGAACTGCAGCAGTTGCTGCGTCCACCGGGTCAGCAGGGTGGACGTGGCGGTGGCGGCGGTGGGCGCGGCGCACAGGCGCCGGTGGTCAATAGCGGCGACTACCTCGTCACGCTCACCGTCGGCGGCAAGACGTACAAGCAGCTGCTGCGAGTCGAGCGCGTAAGCGGCGGCGACGACACCGGCGGCGGCTTCGGCGGCGACGACGACAAGGAGCCGTAACGTCCTCCGGCGATTGATGCAATGTGTGAAGGGCCGCCTAACAAGGCGGCCCTTCTGCATCTTGCGTCACTGCCGCGTTAGGTGTGAGCGACGTCACGCGCGTCGTGAAGCGCGGGATGGTGGGGGCGTTCGACACCGAGCATCACGCGCTTGGACCTCTGCCATACCGATGGCGATCTGCACTAGGTCGTGTTTGCCGGCAAGCCGGTTGAAGACGAGTTGAGTGCGTGGAATTCGAAGCAACGATCGCGAACGGCTGAGGCACGTGTATTGACTTGCTTCTGGGTCGCGAAACCTGTCGACGCTGTCGTCGCGGGTTGACGAGAGGCCCACCAGAAGGAGTCGAACGCCGGATGACTAACCCTCGCCTTTGCTTCGTCGACTCGTTGGGAACCGATTGGCGCATCTATGAAGTCGCGTCGGCGAATGTCCCTGCTCCGCGCGGCCGCAATTGCCTGATCTTCGAGTCTTCCCAGGCCGTTCGCCGCGTCTGGAATTATCCGAACAACTGGCACAACCTCACGTCCGATGAGCTCAGTGCGCTGAGCTGGAATACCTGATTCGGCATACCTGAATCCTCCTCGATCTGCTCGCGACACCGATCGACACGTTACGCCGGGACGTACCGCTACCGTGCGCCTCCTCGACACCACTCGGTAAGCTGCTCTCCTCTCACCGCCCGGTAGCGGTGCTTCTTTCCCCCGGAACCTTTCCGGTTCCGAGGGATTTTCTCGTCTCTCAAGCACCGGGAGCCTGTGACGTCTGACCGCTGCCATAGGTCGGTCAGTACACCCGTCCGTCAGTGCCATCGGGTCACCGAAGGTCGGCACGGGTTGCCTAGGTCATTTGACGGATGTCATCCCCGGTGCCACGGCGATATCGTTGCACATCGCCCAATGCCGATCCAGCGAGGGCACGCAGCCGTCACACGAGTGTACGACTGAACAAGCGGTCCTGTTATGAAGCGAGGCAGTCGGAAATGGCTGTAACACATAGAGTTGTGAGACACGTGGGGGTGGCGCTCGTGGCCCTGGCTTCCGTTGTCGCTGCGCCTCGGGCGCGAGCGCAGGATGTCGGGCAGACGATTGCCGCGAGCCTTCCCAGGCTTCAGCCGCGGAAGGTGGTCCCGTTCGATACCGGCGAGAAGCTGACGTTCGACGTCCGCTTCGGCGGCTTGAAGGTCGGCAGTGGCCGCATGGAAGTGGTTGGCATGCAGGACGTCCGCGGCCGCGAAGCCTGGCACACGCGATTCACCGTGAAGGGCGGAATTCCGTTCTATCGCGTGAACGATCGCATGGAGAGCTGGATCGACACGCGCACGTTCGAGTCACTGCGGTTCGTTCAGGATCTCGAAGAGGGCCGGCGGGACAAGGAGCGGACGTTCGAGATTTACCCCGATCTCGCGACCTATTCCGAGAACGGTGCGAAATCGACAGCGAGCGTCGAAGACCCCCTCGACGACGCGGCGTTCATGTATTTCGTGCGCACGATCTCGCTCGAGGTCGGGAAGACATACGACTTCAATCGCTACTTCCGGCCCGATCGAAACCCGGTCCAGATCCGCGTGTTGCGGAAGGACACGATCAACGTTCCGGCCGGCAGATTCCAGACGGTCGTGATTCAGCCGGTCATCAAGTCGAAAGGCATCTTCTCCGAGAAGGGCCATGCAGAGATGTGGCTCACGGATGATCCGCGCCGTCTGCTCGTGCAGATGAAGACCGACCTGTCGATCGGTTCACTCAGTCTCTACCTGCGCGGCTACGTTCCCGGAAACGTGGCGATGGCCACGGGTGATGACGGCCAGGCAGCGAAATTGCCCTGAGCGATCCGACACGTCCGTCCAATCCTGCATAACGAATCGAGGCCGCCTGACTCAGGCGGCCTCTCCGTTTTCGCGCACGAACCGACCACATCGTCAACGAGATCGCCGTATGCTCGGTGCGCTTGTGAGCGCCCCAGCCGATGCCCATACTGGGGGCTTCCGACTGTCACCCAGTGAGTCATCCAATGCGCGTCACGCCTCTCGAGCCGTCAGCCCCGTCATCACCCGCGCACAGCCCGAGGCGCGCGTTCGTCGCCCGACTCGCTGGCGTGATCGCGACGTGGCCGTTCGTTGGCAGCCGACTCGGCGCCATCGTGGCGAGCCGATTCGGCATCATGCCGGCCAGCGAGCGCGAGCCTAACGCCAGCCTGCTCGACGCGCTAGGCGACGCGGTATTGCCCGCGGAGCTCGGACCGTCGGGGATGACTCGCGCAGTCGGCGCGTTTCAGCAGTGGATGGACGAGTATCGGCCCGGAGCGGAGGCCAACCACGGGTACGGCACTGGCCGTATAGAGAGCGTGCCGGCCGACCCGCGGCCGCACTGGCGAGATCAGCTCGCCGCGCTCGACTCCGCCGCTCGGCGCGAGGGCGCTTCGTTCGCTCGCCTCTCCCGCGAGCGCCGTCAGGCACTGGTGCGTACGGCGCTCGCGGGAGAGCGCGGCGAGTCGCTGCCGTCGCCGCTCGCGGCGCGTCACGTCGCGGTCGCGCTGCTCGCACACTTCTACGACTCGCCCGCGGCCACAGATCTCTGTTACGAAGCGGAGATCGGCCGGCAGCAGTGCCGTCCACTGGCCGCGCAGACCCAGAAACCGGTGGCGCTCGCGCGGAGGGGCCGATGACGCTCGTTAGGCTCCAGGGCCGACCAGAGGTGATCGAGAGCGACATCTGCATCATCGGCTCGGGGATCACCGCGGCGATGGTCGCGGAGAAGCTGGCGGAGGAGCGGCAGGCGCGGATCGTCGTCGTGGAGGCGGGCGATGACACCGTGCCACTCCCCGAGCGTGCGGCGAACCGGGCGAGGTTTGTCGCCTACGGCGAGAACCCGTGGGGACGCGACCACATCGACGGCATGACCGCCGAAGGGATTCAGTCGCGGTCGATGCAGGTCGGTGGGCTGGCCATGCACTGGGGCGGTGTCACGCCGCGGTTCTCGCCGGAGGACTTCCGCGTGAAGTCGCTGTACGGCGTCGGCCACGACTGGCCGGTGAGCTACGACGAGTTCGAGCCGTTCTATCAGGAAGCCGAGCAGCGGATCGGTGTGGCGGGCGAGCAGGGGCCGACGGAGTTGGATCCGCGGTCCAAGCCGTTTCCGATGCCGGCACTGCCGCTGACGTACAACCTCGAGAAGCTCAAGGGCTGGACGGACGCTGCCGGCATCGCGATGTGGAGTCAGCCGTCGGCGAAGAACTCGGTTGCGTACCGCGGTCGGGCGGTCTGCTGCCGGAACGATACCTGTTCGCCGGTGTGTCCGGTCGGCGCCAAGTATTCGCCGGACTTCACGTGGAGCGCGCTCAAGGCGTCGAAGCGCGTCGAGCTCGTGACACGGACGCTCGTTAGGCGACTGGTCGTCGAACCCGGGTCGAACCGGGTCGTGCGTGCGGAGGCGGTGCGTCGTGATCGTGGCGGTGCTGCCGGTGCGCCGGTGGAATTCAGGGCGAAGACGTTCGTCGTCGCCGCCGGGTACGCGTGGAGCCCGCATCTGCTGTTGCTGTCACGAAGCGCGCGCTTCCCGAACGGGCTCGCCAATCGGTCGGGCACGGTCGGGAAGTACATGACCGGACATCGGAACGTGTCCGCGTTCGTGAAGCTTCCCATGCGCCTGTATCCGGGAATGAACGAGCAGCACAGTCTCGTCACGAAGCAGTTCATGCGGCCCGGAAAGCTCGATCGGTACATGCGTCACGATCTGCGGGTGTGGGAGTCGAGCGTTGGTCGGCGTCCGCGTCTCAAGGGCGATGACGGTGGCGTGCTGCTCGGCGATGACCTACTCGGCGATTGGCGGCGGCGCAGTATCGAGGGCACGGCGCGTGTGCGGGCCTACTACGACGTGATTCCCGATCGCGAGAGCGCGCTCACGCTCAATGAAGCTGCGTCGAACCAGTACGGCGATCCGCAGCCGAAGCTGACGTTCCGTGACAGCGCCGAGTCGGCGGCGGTGCGCGGGCATACGGAGGATTCGATCAAGGCCCTGTTCCAGCGGATGGCGCGTGCTGGTAACGGCGAGATCATCCGAACGGCGGTCGACGACTTTCAGGATCATCCGGCCGGCGGGTGTCGCATGGGTGATGATCCCGCGACGAGCGTGGTGGATAGCCACGGGCGCGCGCACGATCACGAGAACCTGTTCGTGGTTGGCGCGCCGACGAGCGTGAGCGGTGGCTGTGCGAACGCGACGTTGACGTTTCTGGCGGTCGCGCTGCGTCAGGCGACGGCGATCGGGCAGGCGTTTCCGGCGCGGCGGTCGACATGATCGGGAATCGGGAATGGGGAATCGGGAATCGGCGGCGGCGGCAACATGTCCCTTGGCGCGGGCACGGTCGCGATCTGGCACTTCGGCGCTGGTAACGGGCTGCGCACCATCGTCCGGCAGCCAGGCGGCGCCTCAGGACAGCCTCGACGGCTCCGTCTCCGCGAACGGCCTCGGCCGGAGCCGACCGGAAGCCTAACGAGTGGCCGGTGTACGGCGGAGATGCCGGCGGGCTCAAATACTCGCCGCTCACGACGATCGACCGGTCGAACGTCGCTCGACTCGCCGTCGCGTGGACGTGGAAGACCGGCGAGCAGGCAATTCCCGCGAGCGGCACGACGCTCGCTGCGCGCCCGGGACAGTTCCAGGTAACGCCGCTCGCGATCGGCGATACGCTCTATCTCAGCACGCCGTTCAATCGCGTCGTCGCGCTCGACGCGGCGACAGGGCGCGAGTACTGGTCGTACGATCCAAAAGCGTATGAGGCCGGTCAGCCGTCGAACGGTACCGGCTTCGTTCACCGTGGCGTCGCGACGTGGACCGATGGTAAGGAGCGGCGGATTCTCATCGCGAGCCGCTGGCGATTGATCGCGCTCGACGCGGCGACCGGCAAACCGATTCCGACGTTCGGCACGAATGGCGAGGTCGATCTCACGGCGAACATCCTGTGGAGCGTCGAGCGAAAGCACTACACGAACACGTCGCCGCCGGTCGTCTACGGCGACCTCGTGATCGTCGGCAACGGAGTCGGCGACCGGCTCGTGTACAAGCGCGATCCCCCAGGCGACATCCAGGCGTTCGACGTTCGCACGGGCCGTCGGGTGTGGCGTTTCAATCCCATTCCGCAACCGGGCGAGTACGGCAACGAGACGTGGGAGGACAGCTCGTGGTCGCGCATGGGACACACGAACGTATGGGCGCCGTTCACCGTCGACGTTAGGCGGGGGCTCGTGTACCTCCCGTTCGGTACGCCGAGCAACGACTGGTACGGCGGTGAGCGACACGGGCGACAATCTGTTCGCCGAGTCGATCGTGTGTCTCGATGCGAAGACGGGGCGGCGCGTGTGGCACTATCAGATCACGCACCACGGCCTGTGGGACTACGACCTGCCGTCGCCGCCGGTGCTGGCGACGATCCACAAGGATGGCCGCGCGATCGACATCGTCGCGGTCGTCACCAAGCAGGGATGGGTGTTCGTGTTCGATCGCGTGACGGGACAGCCCATCTGGCCGATCCAGGAGCGCGCTGTGCCGGCGAGCAGTGTTCCGGGTGAACGCGCGGCGGCGACGCAGCCCTTTCCGACGAAGCCGCCGCCGTTCGCGAAGCAGGGATTCACGGAGGACGATGTCATCGACTTCACGCCCGAGGTGAAGCGGCTCGCGCTGGCGGAGATCCGTCAGTATCGCACGGGGCCCTTGTACACGCCGCCGTCGCTCGAGGGGACGATCGTGATGCCGGGCGCGATCGGGGGTGGCGGATGGGGCGGCGGCGCGTTCGATCCCGCGACGGGCATGTTGTACGTGAAGGCGACGAACAATCCGGCGCTGTTCAAGCTGTTCCCGGTGGAGAGCCCGTCGGACACCGTGCAGGCACGGTACATGGTGGAGCTGGGTCGCGCGTTAGGCGCGCGAGCGCCCGCGACGGAGACGAGCGAGCGGACGGCGGAGCTTCCGGTGCACAAGCCGCCCTACGGCACGCTGACGGCCATCGATCTCAACCGCGGCGAGCAGCTCTGGCAAGTCCCACTCGGCGACGAGCCGTCGATCCGGAATCATCCGTTGCTCCGGGGCGTGACGCTTCCGCCGTTGTTAGGCGTGCGCGGTGCGCCGGGACCGATCGTGACGGCGAGTGGGCTTCTGTTCGTGACTGGAGGCGGTCAGGTGCTGTACGCGATCGACTCGCGTGACGGTCGGACGCTCTGGCAGCACGACTTCGGCCGCGTGGCGTATTCCGTGCCCATGACGTACGCGACGCGGGATGGTCGGCAGTTCGTGGTGGTCGCGACAGGATCTGGGGCGAATGCGGAGCTGGTGGCGTTCTCCGTTGCTGCTCGCTGACTGCGCTGCCTGGAGGAAGCAGGACAGGATTGGCGGGAGGCCTCGAGCAACCTATCGCTGAGACAGACCGACAGGAGTGAAAAACGAACTGCGGGAACTACGGGAGCCGCGGGAACGGCATGACAGGATTGCCAGGATTGGCAGGATTAACAGGATGACATCAGGGGGTGCGGCCACTCGCCGAGGCATAAAGCCGACGCCCTCTATGGTGTCAATCCTGCAAATCCTGCAATCCTGTCCTGCCGTTCGTCGTTGTTGTTTGTTCTCAGCTGCGGCGGACGGTCGCTCGCGTTAGGTGACACGAAACGCGCGGGGATCAGGTGCGCTGATCCGCTCGTTCGTTCAGGCGGTCATGTCACTCAGGCTTGAATGCGACCGTCTTGTCCAGGCCGTCGCCGCCGCGGTGCTGCGCGTGGACGAACAACGCGTTGCTGTTCAGGTCGAAGTAGATGCCCGTCGGCTCCGCGCTGCAGTCCGTGAGTGATGCGAATCGCACGACGCTCGCCGCTGGCTGGTGCGGCTGGCCGGTTGGTGGGGTTGCGACCCAGAATGTCGTCACCACGCTTCGTCGATGACGCGGTGCCGGGATCCTCGGTGATGTACAGGTTGCCGGAACGATCGAGCGCGAGATTGTCCGGCATCTCGAAGTCGCCCTGCACTGCGTTCACGCCCCACTTCACGTAGTCGTACACGAACGCGGTGGCGTGCGCGCTGCCGCCCTTCGGCTCGCGCAGATCGATGGCGATGACGCGATTGTCGGCCGGGTTCGACGGACCGGTCAGTGCGACGTAGAGGACGTTCGCTCCACCGCGGTTATTGCCGGTGGAGGTTGCGAGCTCCACATCCTCGGGCCGGTTGTAACCCGTCGCGCCAGCAGCCAGCGCGGCCGCGTTCGCGTCAACCTGCACCGCCGTCCGATCGAGCGGGATCCATTCGGCGTCGCCTACGCGATCGCCCGTCGGGTTCGTGATCTCGAGCGCGTACAGCTGGCCGCTCGAGAGATCGCCGCGCGAGTCCGGAACGAAGCGGAAGATGAATCCGGGGTTCGTCTCGCTGATGCCGTAGACGTTGCCCTGGGGATCGATGCGCATGCCTTCGTGTGACTTGATACCGAGTGCCGGGCGCGCGTTGAGCTCGCTGGTGGACGGGTTCAACTCCCACACCTTGCCGGCGGCGCGCTCTTCCGCGATGAGCAGCGTTCCCCATGGCGTCCAGGCGATGCCGTCGAGCGAGCCCCAGTCATTGCGTTGCACGAGCATCTTCGTCGTCCCGGTCACGAGGTCCGTCACGCTGACACCGGTGTTCGTGTTGAGGCCGAGCTCGTGTGTCTGGTAGATGAAGCGGCCCGCTTCAGGTCCCGTTTCGTTCTGCGTGATCATGTCGGGATTGCCCATGTAGTCGGGCTCCGACGCGATGTTCGCCTGCGTGAAGCCGGCGGGAATCGTGAACAGCGCGTTCACGTTTCCGCCGGTGGTGCACGCGGCGGACGATGCGAGTGGCGAGAACTGGAACGCGCCGGTGGTGGCGGAGCCGGCCTTGGCGAACGTAGCAGTGCGCGCGGCGATCGGCGCCGTGGCCGCGTCGTCGGCACAACCGGCGAGTGTCATCACGGCGAGCGCCGACAGCGCGAGCGCGGTGGACTGCATTTTCGTGGAGATCGGGAACATCGGGAACATGAAGTCTCCGGGCGGGGTGGTCGATCCGAGACCGGTATCGGCATCGCGCTACCGGCTCGCGTGAGCGGGGAACATCCACTCGTTAGGCCACGGTTCTGGCAGCGTTGCGTCGCGACTGTGTCAAGAACCGGTTTCGAACGTGACCGTGCGTGACCGCGGCAGTGGTTGGACATCACGCCCGTCTGGCGCCGGGACTCCTTCCACGCCCTTCACCGTGCCAGCGAGGTCCTTGGCCGCTCGCGCGCACGTGACGGCACGGGCATTGATGCCAATGGCCTTTCGTCGCACGCCTCAGCTTCTCCAGCTCCCCGTCGTATGGACTCCCCAACCCGCCAACCTCCCGCATCGCTCGGCGCCACTACGGCTTACGCCGCGATAACAGCAGCCGGGGGCGCCGTACCCGCGGGACGCGCATCGGTTCGGGTCCTCATCGCCTCGGTCATCGCGATGGTCATCGTCGCCGCTGGCGTAGCGATAGATCTGTCGTCGCGGCCCGCGCTCGCCGCCTCGCCGCTGCGCACGACCGCACGCGCGTCACGGCACGTGTCGGTCGACACGCTGCCGCGCACCTGGATCGAGATGAAGAACGTCGACCTCCGCATCGCGACCGACGCTGTCGTCGGAATTCGTCAGCTCCGCGGCGAGGTCATTCCCGCGGAACGCGGCAGCAGCGCGATCCTCGACAGCACCAGCTCGTTCGCGATACGCATCACGTCAGGCACGGTGGCGATCCAGAGCGCGGACCTGAGCGTGATTCTCAACAAGTTCGTGTTCGGCTACAAAGGCTCGCCGCTCAAGCATCTGCACGTTCGCATGGCCGGCGCGCAGATGGTGCAGTCGGGGGTCATGCACAAAGGAGTCGACATCAAGTTCGAGATCACGTCGTCGCTCTCGCTCACGGACAGTGGCTTCATTCGCCTGCACCCGACGAAGGTGCGTGTGTTAGGCGTGAACGGGGAGTCGCTGCTGCACGCGCTGGGAATGAAGCTGGATGACCTGCTCGATCTGAGCGGGTCGAAAGCGGCCCGGGTGAAGGGCGACGAGATCTTCCTGGACCCGACGAAGATCCTGCCACCGCCGGCAATCGATGGACGCCTAACGTCTGTCCGCGTCGAGGGAGACGCTCTGGTGCAGGAGTTCGCGCGGCTGCCTGACGATTCGTTGTTCACAGGCTATGCGCGCCCCGACTCGACGGCGCCGAACTACCTGTTCTTCCGTGGGGGCCGCCTGCGATTCGGACGCCTCGAGATGCGTGACACGCAGCTGCAGATCCTCGATCTCGACCCGTCCGACCCGTTCGACCTCTATCTGGCCGAGTACAACAAGCAGCTGGTGGCGGGCTATTCGCGAAATCGGCCGAATCTCTCACTGCAGGCGTTCTTTCCCGATTTCCCGGATATCGGTCGTGGGGTAACGCCACCCATCGCGAGACTGCCTAACGTGCCGTGATCGATCGCGGTCATAACCTCCAGACGGACTGCTTCGACACGCCATCCAGAACGACGGTGTTTCCAGAAAAAGCCGGAAACAACTGAAACGGCCCGATCCGATCGCGACCGGGACAGATCGTGGCGCGGGGCCCGTTTGAAAGGGGACGGCCTAGGACACTGCGTCCCAGGCCGTCCCCTTCCATCACGGCTCGTGGAGTGCCGGCACGGACCGCGATCGGTTTCCGGCCGTTTCCGTTCACACCCTCGGTTCTGGATGCCTCCCAACAGCATCTCAGACGAAGGGTGAGCGGATGCTGCGGATCCAGCGGATTGGTTCCGTTGCGGCCGTGTCATCCCGAGCGACGGCTCGGCCACCACATCACTTCCGCGCCCCCAACTCGGCAGCACCGAGGCTCACCACGTCATCCGCCGCAGTGACCAGCGTTTCCAGCTGACGACTCAACCGCTTCAGGCGCGCGCGGACGACTGGATCCAATGTCGCAGTCGCCGTGTCCAAATCATGATCGGTCGCCATCGGCGACCCGCGCACGACGTCGGCACCGCCGGCGACGGCGGTGAGCCGCGCGGCCGCCTCGTCGAGCCGCGTGGTCGTGCGCTCCGAGAATCGCTCGAGCACGTGCGCAGTCGAGGGGTCCACCGCATGACGACTCACCGCGAGCGCCGCCGTCGACACGGTGAAACGGCGCACGTACGTGAGGAACGTCATCACCGGCGCAAGCGCCCCGACGGAACCACCGTGCTCCCCCAACAGCCGCTGGAACGATTCCTCGGCGTTGATGGCCGCCAACGCCGCCTGACGCCGACGCTCGCGCATGAGGTGGCCGGCCGCATCACTCCGATCGGCGAAGATGCTGACGACCGTACGGAGGTAGTCGCGATTCGCCCGCAACGCGGCCGCCATGTACGACGGCAGCCGCGCCCATTCCGGAGCGGGCCACAGTAACCGCGCGCCTAACAACGCGAGCACGCCGCCGAGCAGCGTGTTGGTCACACGAACGCCCGCCAGGTGCCAGTCTCCCGCGCTCGCCTCCGCGAGCAGAACGAACGTCGGTGTGAGGAACGCCGAGAACGCGGTGTAGCTGATCGGGAGTACGGCGACGCTCACGGCCGCGAAGATGAACGACAACACGAGAATCGCGCGCACGTCGTGGAACAGCGCACCGAGTGCGGCCGTGAGAATGCCTCCGACGATCGTGCCGAGCACGCGCTGCATCGCCTTGACCGTCGTGACACCGGTGTACGGCTGCAGGATGATGACCGCCGTGATGGTGACCCAGTAGCCGCGCGAGAGGTGAAGCGCGCCGGTCAGCCAGACCGCTCCGGCGGTCACGATAGCCACACGTAGCGCATGACGCAGCACGAGCGAGTCGCGATCGAGCACGGAGCGCAGCGGCGCCATCAGCGCGACGGGCTCTACGAGCTCCTCGGCCTCGGGGATGACGACCGGCCACTCGGCGGTCGTGCCGTCGAGCGCCGCGACGTTCGCGGCAGCGACGCTGGCGAACTGCGCGATCCGATCGAGCAGCGCGGCGGCGTGCGCATACTGCGCCGTCACGTAGTTCGCTTCGCCGGTCCGGTCCAGACTTCCGCCGGTGTTCGCGGGCAGTGGCGTTAGGCTGGCCAGTAGGGGCGCCCCCGAAAACTGCACGGTCGAGGTGCCGGTCTGACGCTCCTCCTCCACACGGTCGGCCAGGCTCGCGGAGCACCCGGACCACATCACGGAGCGCGGTGACGATGATGACACGGCGGTCGCGATCGCGTGCCGAGGGTGGGATCGCCTCGATGGATTCCACGAGCGCGATCAGGTTGCCGAACATCTGGTCGGCCGTCTCGCGCAGCACGATCAGGCGTTCGCCGCGCCCGCTTTCGCCCGATCGACCGCGTCGAATCGTGGCGAGCGTCGCGCGCGCGTGCTCCAGCGCCGCGCGAACGGTGAGGCTGCCGGCGGGCAGGTCATCATCGCCCAGGTGTTCGGACGCGAGCGCGTCGATGACGTGCGCCACGTGGTCGCGCAAGTTTCCGGAACGCGTCCGCGACGGCGAGCCGAGCCGGCCGATATGGGCGAATCGGCCAGAGGACGAGTGCGATCAGTGCGGCCCACACACCTCCAATGATCGTGTAACCGGAGCGACCGAGCGCTTCGGCGAACGTCGCCGCCGGATAGGCGAGCGAGATGACGAACATGTTCAGCACGGACCCACCGACGATCGCGCCGTTGTTCCCCCATGCGCGCCCGAGCGAACAGACGAGCGCGACCGCAAATGTCAGCACGACCGCGGTCGTGAGGGTGTGCAATGCGCCCCCACCGACGAACACGGCAATGGCACCGAACGCCGTGAGCGACGCGATGGTGACGGCGCGCGAATCGTAGGCGCCGCCTTTGTCGGCTAGCGCGCCACTGAATCCGGCGAGGCTCATCCACGTGCCACCGCTGAGGTGGAACACCTGCGCGACCAGGAGCGGTACGACGGTAGCGAGCGCGGCGCGAAATCCCGCCGCGTACGCTGGACGTGCCTTCGCCACAGCCGTCGCGGCGCGGACGTTCCGCGCCGCGAGGTCGAGCGGCCGAGCGAGTCGTCCGGTCAGGTCCGCGGTGTTCTTGCTGTCCGGCATTGAGGCAAGATGGTGGATCAGGAGTGATCCACCAAACCGGTTGGCGCGCGCGTGTTTCCTCGTGGTAGCTTCATCGAATGTCCGACGTCCCGCGTGACGTCCCCGCCTGACGTCCTTTCACCTGCGTCTTTCTTTCCCATGTCCGACCGCCGAGAGTTTTTGAAGAAGACCGGCATTGCTGCCGGCGCGATCGCCGCGAGTAGCGCGCTGCGAAAGGCCGAAGCAGCAACGACCCCGTTCATGGCCCCGCCCGCTTCACCCGCCGTCGCCGCGCCTATGGACGCCGCGACAAAGGAGCTCCTCATGGAGGCGCTCAACGCGGCGAAGATGGGCGGCGCGAGCTATGCCGACGCGCGCATAGCGCGGTATCGCGACAACCAGGTCTTCACGCGCGAGCAACAGATCATCAACGTCGTGGACCAGGACTCGATGGGCTGCGGCGTGCGTGCGCTGGTGGACGGGACCTGGGGATTCGCGGCGACGCGCAACCTCACGAAGGCCGGGGTGGCTGGAGCGGCGCGTGAGGCGGCGGCGATTGCAAAGGCGAACCGTATCGCGCGTGACCGCGCCGTTCAGCTCGCGCCGTCGCCGTCGTACCCGGACGCGTCGTGGGTGACGCCACACACGATCGACCCGTTCACGGTGGCCATCGAGGACAAGGCCGCATTGCTCCTCAAGGCAAACGCCGAGGCAATGAAGGTGCCGGGCGTGAAGTACGTGTTCAGCGGATTGTTCTTCCGGAAGCAGGAACGTAATTACGCGAATACCGACGGCTCGGTGATCAACCAGATCGTGCTGCAGAGCTGGCCGCTCATGCAGATCACGGCCGTAGCGCCGGACTTTTCTGATTTCCAGAATCGCGGCAACGTCGTTCAGCCGGCGGGCCGTGGATACGAGTACGTCACCGAGTGCGACCTGCCGGGGAACTCGGGCAAGTGGGGCGAGGAAGCGGCGCAGAAGCTCAAGGCGAAGCCGGTGGACGTCGGCCGCTACGACCTCGTGCTCGACCCGTCGCATCTCTGGCTCACGATCCACGAGTCGATCGCGCACCCGACGGAGCTCGACCGGGCGATGGGCTACGAGGCGAACTACGCCGGCACGAGCTTCGTCGCACCGCCCGAGAAGTATCTCGGGAAGTTCAAGTACGGCCCGGCGTTCATGAACATTCGTGGCGATCGGACGCAGGCGGGGGCGCTGGCGACGATCGGCTATGATGATGAGGGCGTGAAGCCTGACGACTTCATGATCATCAAGAACGGCGTCGTGAACGACTACCAGACGACGCGCGAGCAGGCGAGCTGGCTCAAGTGGTGGTACGACCAGCAGAAGCAGCCGACGCGGTCGCACGGATGCTCGTACGCGGACTCGTGGTCGAGCGTACAGTTCCAGCGCATGCCTAACGTGTCGCTCATGCCGGGCGAGAAGGACCTCAAGTGGGAAGACCTCATCGCGGCAACGGACCGCGGGATCGCGATCCAGGGTGACGGCTCGTTCTCGATCGATCAGCAGCGCTTCAACGCCCAGTTCGGTGGGCAGGTGTTCTACGAGATCCGCGGCGGGAAGATCACGGGGATGCTCAAGGACGTCGCGTACCAGATGCGGACGCCGGATTTCTGGAACGCGATGGACATGATCGGTGGAAAATCCAGCTACCGGCTTGGCGGGAGCTTCTTCGACGGGAAGGGGCAGCCGGGTCAGGTGAACGCGGTGAGCCACGGCGCGGTGCCCGCTCGATTCAAGCAGATCAACGTCATCAACACAGGCAGAAAGGCCTGAGCTCACTGGGCCGCTTCACACTACAAGACTACTGATGAACTACGAACTGCAGTCCTCAGTCATCAGTAGTCGGTCATGTAGTACTCAGTCTTCTACTTCTTTGACCGTTTGATCCGATGAGCTTTCCCAAACGTCTTTTTGAACGAACCGAAGTGCCTGATGGCGCGGTCCTGTCTCGTGATGAGTCCAAGTCTCTGATCGACCGGGTCGTGAAGATGTCCAAAGCCGAGAGCGTTCAGGTGAACGTCGGTGGCGGGTACTCGGCCAACGTGCGGTTCGCGGATAACCGAGATGTCGACCGCGGGCGGCATCACGGACTACACCGTCGTCATTCAGAGCTCGTTCGGGAAGAAACACTCTGTCGTAACGATCAACGACGTCTCCGACGAAGCGCTGCAGCGCGCGGTCAAGCAGTCCGAGGACCTCGCGAAGTTGGCGCCCGACGATCCCGAAGCGATGCCCGCGTTGCCGCCGCAGCAGTACCAGGAGGTGAACGCGTACTTCGACAGCGTGGCGAACCTGACGCCCGCGGACCGCGCGAAGGCCGCGCTCACCGCGCTCGATCCCGCGCGAAAAGCCGGCGATCTCGCGACGGCCGGCTTCCTCGTTACCAACGCGTCGTCCACCGCGCTCGGCAACGACAAGGGGATGTTCGCGTATTACCGCTCCACGAACGCCAACTATACCGTCACCGTTCGAACGAAGGACGGGACGGGCTCGGGTTGGGCTGGCGGCGAGCATAACGATTGGAGTCAGCTGGATATCGCCGGCATCAGCCAGCGTGCGCTCGAGAAGGCCAAGCTCTCACGCGCTCCGGTGGCCATCGAGCCGGGGCGCTACACCGTCATTCTCGAGCCACAGGCGGTCGGCGACCTGGTCCAGCTCATCGGCGGGTACCTGGACGCCCGTTCGGCGGACGAGGGACGCAGCCCGTTCTCGAAGCAGGGTGGCGGCAACAAGGTGGGCGAGAAGATCATGGACGAGCGGGTCAACCTGTTCTCCGACCCGTTCGATCCGCGTGTGTTGTCGCGGCCGTTCGACGGCCAGGGCTTCCCGTTAGGCAAGCAGGTGTTCGTCGAGAACGGCGTGCTCAAGCAGCTGTTCTACTCGCGCTTCTGGGCGCAGAAGCAGGGGAAGGTCGCGACTGGCGCGCCGACGTCCTACGTCATGAGCGGCGGCGACGCGTCGGTGGAGGACATGATCAAGGGCACGGAGCGCGGCGTCCTGGTCACGCGGCTCTGGTACCTGCGCGAGGTCGATCCGCGCACGATCCTGTACACGGGCCTGACCCGCGACGGCACGTTCCTCATCGAGAACGGCAAGATCTCCAAGGCGCTCAAGAATTTCCGCTTCAACGAGTCGCCGCTGTTCATGTTGAACAACCTGGAGACGCTGGGCCGACCGGTTCGTCTGGCGGGCACCGAGGCGGGTGGCGCGATCGTGGTGCCGGCCATCAAGGTGCGAGACTTCAATTTCACCAGTCTGTCGGACGCCGTGTAGGTCGGAAGGCGGACGGCGGATGGCGGAAACCGAAAGAGGGCGGAAGGCGGACAGCACGCTGCTGTTTCCGCCTTCCGCCCTCCTCAGTCCGCCTTCCGCGCTTCCTAACCCTTACGCCGCCAGTAAGCCGATCGGCCGCCAGCTCACCACATCCAGCTTATCCGTCGCGACGAAGGCGTAACGCGCCGGGGGGAAACCAGCGACACCGATTTCCAGCGTATCGCCGTCCTGTACCGTGACATTCTTGCTCACCAGCGAGAGCGCGTCGTTGAAGGACTCGCTCTGAACGACTCCTGCCTGACGAACCTCGTCGGGACTGCTGAGTGCAAACTCGAACCGCGTCATGTCGGCATCCTCCTTCGCCGGAGGTCTATATGAAAACGCGTGGGAATCCACGCGGCTGGTAGGCGAGTCGGCGCGAATCGCTGGCCTTGGCAGGCTGAAATCCGCCGCCGATCTCGTCTGGCTGATACTACACCGCCACCACACTTTTGAGCCTGTACGGCTGGGCCAGCGCGACGGTTTCGGTAGCCTGCCTTACCTGCGTTACGTACGCCCCGGACGTTGGTTCGGATTTCCCCTGTCGACCCCCGCTTGCGCCCGTCCTACACCCGTCTGCTTTCGACCTATGCCGCACTCGTCGGAGTTCCGGCACTGGCATGCGACGCATCGGCCAGCCGCAGGTCGGCGGCGAGATGCTCGCTGGCATCGGCTCGGCCCGTCGCTCTCGCGCATACGCACCCGCGCTCGAGACGCCTCATGGAGCTCGTCATCCTGACGTGGGCCTCGCATCGGCGTTCTCGCGCGATCGATGATGTTGCTCTGGACGTCTCACGCTCATGCCACTCTCGTCGCGTGGCGCTCCGTCGGTTGGCGCAGTGCTCGTACGGACGCGACAGCGCATCGGACGATGGAAAACGGCACCGGCGGGAGAGTGACGCCACGCTCATGAGCGTGGCCGAGTGCAGACAGGTCGTACGTGCCGACGTGACCGACGGCTTTCCACGACGGGAATACGCGTGGTACGTCGTGGGGATCCTCGCGCTCGCCAACACCTCGGCGTTCATCGATCGGCAGATCCTCGGACTGCTCGTCGGGCCCGTCCGCCGCGATCTTGGCATTAGCGACACGCAGATGGGCATCCTGTACGGCCTCGCGTTCGCGCTGTTCTACACCCTGCTCGGCATTCCCATCGCGCGCGCTCGCCGACCGCGGCAGCCGACGCACCATCATCGCGGTCGGGATCGCGCTCTGGAGCGTGATGACGGTGCTGTGCGGCGTCGCGCAGACGTACGATCAGCTGCTGCTGGCGAGGTTCGGCGTCGGGGTTGGCGAGGCGGCGCTCGCGGCGCCCGCCGTGTCGCTCCTGTCCGACTACTTTCCCGCCGAGCGTCGGGCGACGGCGCTCAGCGTGTACTCGTTAGGTATCTACCTGGGCGCGGGGCTCGCGAACCTCGTCGGCGGCGCGCTGCTCGGCGCGACTCGGCGCAGATGCCACCGTCGTCTGGCCTGTCGTCGGTGAGATCCGCTCGTGGCAGGGTGCGTTTGTCGTGGTCGGCCTTCCCGGACTCGTCATCGCGGCGCTCCTCGCCACGGTGCGCGAGCCGCAGCGACGCGAGACAGGTACGAGCGACGATACGCGCGGCCATTCGATCGGCGACATCGTCAGATACCTGGACGCCAACCGGCGCACGTTCGCGTATCACAACCTCGGGTACGCGATGTTCGCACTCGTCAACTTCGCGACCGCGGCCTGGCTCCCGAGCCATCTCGTTCGTACCTACGGATGGACCGCGGCGCGCGCCGGTGTCACGTTAGGCATCCTCACGATATCCATCGGCGTCCTCGGCGTGATCGTCGGCGGGCGCGTCGCCGATGCCATGCTCGTTCGCGGCCGGACCGACGCCAAGTTGCGCGTCGGTATCATCGCGGCGCTCGCGAATCTCGTGTGCGGGATCGCCTACACGCTCGCGCCGACAGCGGCGCTCTCGGTCGCCGCGCTCGTCCCCTACAACTTCTTCGCGTCATTCGCGTTCGGTGCGGCAGTCGCCGCCGTGCAGGAGATCACCCCAAACCGGATGCGGGCACAGATCGGTGCGCTGTTCGTGTCGGCGATGACCCTCATCGGGCTCGGGCTCGGCCCGAGTGTTGTCGGGCTTCTGACGGATCGCGTGTTCGGCGGCGACGCCGCGCTACGCTACTCCCTGCTCGCGGTGACCGTGGTGGGACTCAGCGGTGCCGCGGCGCTGCTCGCTGCCGGACTCGCACCGTACCGTCGCAGCGTCGCCAACCGGTCGGCGTGGGCCGGCACGGCTACCGCCAGCGAAACACGCTGAGCACGTTCGAGAAGTCGTCCGTCCAGAGCCCAATGTCCGAGGTCGGTGCCAGCACGCGCCAGCCTGGCTGCAGTGCGAGCGGCGCATGGTCGTTCGCATTGCGCGACAGCACGATCCACTTCGAGTTCATCTTGAATGACATCGTCTCCGCCGACGAAATGCCCACGTCGGAGCCGACAATGCCGGCGATGCGCGCATCACGCGCGAGTCCAACGACCACGGGCTCGAGGTCGAGATAGCGGTTGCTGATGTGGAAGGCGATCGAGCCGCCCGGTGCGAGCTTTCGCAGGTAGAGCTGCAACGCCTCACGCGTCATGAGGTGAATCGGGATGGCGTCGGAGCTGAACGCGTCGAGGATCATGTAGTCGTACGAGCTATCCGGCGCCTGGGCGAGTGAGAGTCGAGCGTCGCCGATTATGATGCGCTTCGCGGGAGGGCAATCGCGAAGGTACGAGAAGTACTTCGGATTGAACGCGATCCGCTCGATCAACGGGTCGATCTCGTAGAACGTCCACGTCTCGTTAGGCCGGCCGTAGCACGCGACGGTGCCGGTGCCAAGCCCGACGATGGCCACACGGCGATTGGGGTTCCCCCGCATGAGCCACGCGAACGACTGCCCAAGCGGCCCGTCGCGATGGTAATAGGTGAGCGGCTCGGTCGCGAACTGCGGATAGATGCTCTGGCCGCCGTGCGTCGTCGTTCCGTTCTGCAACGCCTTGTGCTTGGGGTAGCGCAGTACGCGGTACACGCCGAAGAAGCTACGACCCCGGAAAAGGAGAGTGCGGGTCTGTGCCTCTCCCTAACGCGGCGCCCAGGAAGATCGCCGCGATGCCGAGCGCGAACCGGACCGGATGGCGCTGGAAGATCAGGATGAGGATCGCGTACCCGCCGAACACCCACACATTCGCTTTCTCGCCCCACGACGCTGGCGGGAAACCGGCGTGCATCAACACCATGATGGCGATGCAGATGATCGCGGGGAGGATCACGTCGAGCATGCGGTCGATCGGCCGCCGCGGCACGAGCGTGGGCCGGAGGGCCGCCGCGATGATGATCGCGATCGGATACTCCAGCACGGAGTCGAACACGTGCGGCGCGATCAGCACGTTGAAGATGCCGCCCAGCATGCCGCCCACCGACATCCACAGGTAGAACTCGGTGAGGTGCGCGACCGACGGCCGATCCTTCGCCAGCTCGCCGTGACACACCAACGCGCTGAGGAAGAACGCGACGAGATGCGTCGGGGCGAGCGCGGTGACGCTGCGCTGCATCATGAGCGCGATGGACACCGCCAGGATCAGCAGGAACGGCGGCTGCAGCCAGATCGCGAACGCGTGCCGGAAGATGACGGTGTTCCGCGCGAACACGATGACGAACGTGAGCAGGTAAATCGCGAGCGGAACGATCCACAGCAGCGGGATCGACGCGACGTCGGTCGCGAGATAGGTCGTGACAGCGAGCAGCATGCTCGACGGCACGAACGAGAGTAGCACCCAGCGCGCGCGTCGCCAGACAGTGAGCCGCTCCGCCGGTGCGACGGGCGCAGCAGCCATGGAGTTGAACGCATCCATGTCCGCGACCGTGGCGTCCGCCGAAACCGGCCCGGCTGCGCCGCTCACGGTCAGCGTACCGCCGACCATGCTTCGCCGGACCACGAACGCACACACGGCGATGAGCACCGCGAGCACTACGTACCCCGCGGTCCACAAGTGGCTCTGCTGCGCCAGCCGCAGTCGCGGCTCGATGACGACAGGATACGCGAGCAGCGCCACCATGCTCCCGAGATTGCTCGCGGCGTACAGGAAGTATGGGTTCGTCGCTGCCGGATGCCCGGATTCGCTGAACCATCGCTGCAGCAGCGGCGCACCGGTCGACAGCATGAAGAACGGCGCACCGAGCGAGACGGCGAGCAGCGCGGTGAGCCACCACACAGGCGTGTCGGACCCGCTCGGTCGCCATCCTGACGCCACGGCAACCGGCAGCGTGAGGAACGTGAGGGCGAACAGCACGAGCTGCAGCACCGACTGCTTGCGCACGTCCAACCAGCGCGTGGTGACGTGCGCGTACAGGTAGCCGCAGAGCAACGCCGTCTGGAAGAACAGCATGCACGTGTTCCACACCGACGGCGTCCCGCCGAACAGCGGGAGCACCATCTTCGAGAACATCGGCTGAACGGCGAAGAGCAACGCAGCGTTCACGAACAACGTCGCCGAGAACAGCGCGACGACGGAACCCGAGCGCGTGAAGAGTCGATTCACGCCCGGATGATATGGACCGCTCCGAGTTTCGACAGGGGTGGCCCGATGGGCGCTCGGCGGCAGCCACGGCAATGATCACCGATAGTGTGACGCGGAACACGTCCTGGTCCATCGTCACCGGCCCGCGAATGGCCGAGATGCCGATGTAATGCGTCCCGGCGATCGCCACGCCGGCCGGCGTCGGGCGCTTCCCGGTCAGTGTCGGCCGGATGGCGTCGAGGGTGAACGCCGCTCTCTGCTTTCACCTGCGCTGCGCAAATCAGGGGCGGAACGACGGTGTCGCTCGTCACGTTGGTGACTTCGGTGACTTCGCACGCGGATGGGCTCGCGGCCCGTGCGTTCGGTCCCTATTGTATCGGCCCATGCCCGTACCTCATTACGACCTCGCCGTCATCGGAAGCGGCCCCGCGGGACAGAAGGGCGCAATCGCCGCGGCGAAGATGCGCAAGCGAGTCGCGGTCGTGGATCGACGCGACATGGTCGGCGGGTGCTCACTGCACCTGGGGACGATTCCGAGCAAGACGATGCGCGAGGCCATCCTGTATCTCAGCGGGATGCGTCAGCGCACGTTCTACGGCGCCGACTACCGGGCGAAGGAGGACATCTCGGCGCGTGATCTCTCGCAGCGCGTCGATATCGTGCTGCAGCGCGAGATCGAGGTCGTCAGGGCGCAGCTCAAGCGCAACGGTGTCACGACCATCAACGGGATGGCGCGGTTCACTGACGCCCATACCATCGAGATCGAGGGTAGCGAGGGAAACTCGTCGACGATCACCGCCGACACGGTCCTCATTGCGTGCGGAACGCGGCCGGCGGAGAACCCCCTGATCGTCACCGACGGGCAGCGCGTATTCAACTCCGACCAGCTGCTGCATCTCCCGCTCATCCCGCGGGATCTCATCGTCGTCGGCGGCGGCGTGATCGGGCTCGAGTACGCGGCGATGATGACGGGCCTCGGCACGCGTGTCACGCTCATCGATGCGCGTCCGACGTTGCTCGACTTCGCGGACCACGAGATCATCGAGTCGCTCTGCCATCATCTGCGAGAGGAGGGCGTGACGTTCCGCCTCGGCGAGCAGGTGGCGTCGGTGAGCGTCGAGGGTGGCGAGCGCGTCATCGCGCATCTCGAGAGCGGTAAGACGGTGAGGGGTGACGCGCTGCTGTACGCCGTGGGTCGGCAGGCGAACAGCGACCTGCTTCGCCTGGGGGCCGCGGGCATCACCGCGGACGAGCGCGGACGCATCAAGGTGAACGAGTACTTCCAGACGGTCGTGCCGCACATCTACGCGGCCGGCGACGTCATTGGCTTCCCTGCCCTCGCGGCGACGTCAATGGAACAGGGCCGCCTCGCGATCGTTCATTCGTTAGGCTTCCCGATGAAGACGTCGCCACACCTGCTCCCGTTCGGGATCTACACGATTCCCGAAATCTCCATGGTGGGACCTACGGAACGCGACCTGACGACGGCGAAGGTGCGGTACGAGGTCGGCATCTCGCGCTTCGGCGAGCTCGCACGCGCGCAGATGATCGGCGACGAGCGCGGCATGCTGAAACTGCTCTTCGATCCCGACACGCTGAAGCTCCTCGGTGTGCACGTGATGGGTGAGAGCGCGACGGAGATCATCCACATCGGCCAGGCAGTGTTGGCGATGGGCGGAACGATCGATTATTTCCGCGACACGGTCTTCAACTATCCGACGTTGGCCGAGGCGTACAAGGTGGCGGCGCTGAACGGGATGAATAAGGTGTAGGATGTGGGAACCTCGTGAAGCCGCTGCCGGAGTCCACTACGGCGTTCGTTCTGCGCACATCGTTTTCCGATCCATCGGCGTGGGGAGCAATCCGCGCCGCGATCGAGGCGCCTACGCCTATCGACGGGTTTCTGGCCTACGTACAGTTCGTGGACGACGCGGCGTACGAGGGCATGGCGAAGGACGAGGTCGTGGACCTGTTTCGCGGGCGAGTGGGTCACACGTTCGTGATCGTCGCCGATGACACGTCAATGACGGCAGCGGAGCACCATCTTCTCGTCATCGACCTGGCCACAGAACCGGGGCGCGAGTTCCGCGCGGTTCCTTCGGCCATCCAGTCGATCGAGAACAACCTGTCGATCGCGAACATGGATTTCGCGGAGTTCGCTGGGGCAGTCGACGAAGACGGAGTGTTTCGCGATTTTCCGCAGTAAGCAAAAGCTCCGAAGGATCCCAATCGCCAACGGACCGTCGCCAGCCGGCCGTTCTGATCGAAACGGCATCGTCGTTGCGACTGCTTGGCCTCCCATCCACCGGACGGCCGACCGGTGCCTTCGCTCCTCGAACGTCACAGCGAGGGGTGCGCAGAAAGAGTGCCCCATTCGCGCACGCCCACCGTCGAGCGCCCGGGCGTGCCAGCCAGCCTCTGCCTAACGTTGCGAAGGTCCGGAGCAGTCGCAACCGGTTCACACGGAGTGGGCAACGTTGCGGTCCGCGCATGTTGACGGCGTGCGTTCACAGCGTCGTGCTTGCGCCGGCCGCCCCTCGACATTGCAGTCGCCAACCATGCAGCGTCGAAACATCCAGGTCGAGATTCTCCGCACGCGTGAGCTATGGGATCAGCTCGGCAAGGCCGCGAACCTCGCGTCCCGACTTCAGCGTCGTGCGCTGATCTCCGGCCGAGCCCGACTTCATTCGGCTGTCCAGTTGCGAAGGATGACCGGCGGGACGGATGGAACGCGATCACCCCCGCCGTTCGACGACATGCCTGAGGATCGTACAGAGCCGAACCCGCCGCCATACGCCGTAGACGACCGGCTGCGACGCATTGGGCCGAAGGTCCATGGCGGGCGGGACGTTTGGGCTGCGGCGAGCTAGATTCACCACTCGCCAACAACTGCATGCCCTCAGGAGAACACAATGAGCGCCAACCCAGTCACGTCAGCCAACGCTGACACGGAGGCCGAAGCGTTCCACGCCATCGGCCTGTCGTGTTCACTCACCGTAAAGGACATTGAAAAGAGCCTCGCCTGGTATCGCGACGTCGTGGGATTCGTCGTCGATCAGCCGTACGAGCGCGACGGGAAGCTGCGCGGTGTGGCGCTCAAAGCCGGCGCCGTGCGAATCCTGCTCAATGTGGACGACGGCGGCAGGGGCTGGGACCGCGTGAAGGGCGAGGGCTTCTCGCTGCAATTCACGACGTCACAGCGCGTCGACGACGTCGCTGACCGGATCAAGAAGCACGGTGGCACCCTCGAGTCCGAGCCGGCGGACATGCCGTGGGGCGCGCGCGTGTTCCGCGTGAACGACCCGGACGGCTACAAGCTCCTGATCTCGTCGCCGCGGGCGTGATCCAGTCATAGCTCAGCTCCGACCTTCTTTTACGCCTACCGTTTCGCGACGCCCTCATGCATGTCGATCCGGATAACCCCGTCGTGGCGCTCTGCGCGGCGGGGATGGCGGTGGACGGCGATCGCGAGCAGGCACGCGCGCTGTTCATGCGCGCGTGGAGCATCCACCGTGACGACTACGAGGCGAGCATCGCAGCACACTTCCTCGCCCGTCATCAACCGACGGACGAGGAAACGCTCGCCTGGAACGAGCGGGCACTCCGACACGCGACGATGGTCACCGACGGACGCACGACAGAATTTCTCGCCTCGCTGTACCTCAACGTCGGGGACTCCTACCTGGCAGCGCACCGTCTGGACGACGCCACAGCCGCGGCCCGGCTCGCGCGCACCCACCTCGCCGCGCTGCCTGCGGGAGGCTACCGCGACTTCGTCGAGTACGGCATTCGACGACTCGAAGACCGCATCCTCTCCGCCAGGGGAGACGTCGACCTAACGCGTGAGCAGGCCACGTCGTGACCGCGAACGTGATGAACACATCCGCGATCGTCCCAGCTGACTTCGCCGGGCGCGTCGTTCTCATCACGGGCGCGGCGCGCGGGCTCGGCCGTGCGGCGGCCGAGCGCTTCCACGCACGAGGGGCCTTCGTGGCGGTTCACGCCCGCGACATCACTCGCGCCTCGTCGGTCACGAGCGCGCTCGGCGACGGAGCCCTCGCGGTGGACGGGGATCTCACGCAGGACGGCGTGGCCGATGACCTCGTTAGGCGCGTGATCGACCGGTTCGGGCGTCTCGATGTGCTCGTCAACAACGCCGCCTCGGCACCATCCACGCGCCTGGCCGACATTGACAGTGCGGAGTGGCGTGAGACGCTCGAAGTAAACCTCACTGCACCGTTTCTTCTGATTCGCGCCGCGTTGCCGGCGATGAAGGCACAGGGCTACGGGCGCATCGTCAACATCTCGTCCACCGCCGGCCGGATGGTCAGCACGCTCGCCGGCGCCCACTACACCGCGTCGAAAGCCGGCCTGCTCGGCCTAACGAGAGCGGCGGCGAAAGAGCTCGGGCGGTTTGGCATTACCGTGAACGCCGTCTGCCCCGGCATGATCGACACCGAGCTGACGCGCGAGCACGCGACGCCTGAACGGCTCGCGGAGCTCGCTGCCGGATACCCAGTACCGCGACTGGGGACGCCACGGGAAGTGGCGGACGTGATCTGCTTCGCGGCGTCCGAGGCGGCCGGCTACATCACCGGTGCGACGTTCGACATCAACGGCGGCGACCTGATGATGTAGCAGGCGCGCCAATCGGGGTGCGAACTGGTCCGGCCCGGCTTCATTGAGTTTGCCGAGTCCGCGCGGCATCGTACGGAGGGTGACGTGTCGGCGAGCGATGTTCGATCGCGCCCGAACACGTCGCACGAACCAGGAGCCTTCGATGAGCCTCGACAACATGCCCGACGAGTTTCCCTCCACGGAATCCCACGGTGAGCTGGTCCCGCCGCCGCGCAAACCTCCGACGGCGCTCACCGCACCGGCGTCTGGGCCGGACCCACGGCGCCAGCTTCCCGCTCGCCGGTGGCAGAGTCCGACGGGGCACTCGGACATAAGTGAGGCGATGCTGCGCGCGGTCGACGCCGCGCTCGACACGCTGGACGCCGTTGGCGACGCGGTCCGTGAGACGGCGCTGCGTCTGGCGCGTTGACGCGCGGCTGCGTCATCCCGAGGAGCGCCAGAGACTGCCCTGAGGAGCGCAGCGACGAAGGGAGGACCTTCGGTAATGACATCGTCGCCTGTCACTTGCGCGACTCGAACGGCGGAACGCAGAGCGCTCTGAACGCCCAGAAGACGCAGAAGAGAAATGAACGAATTGCTCTTGCCGTTTTCTGCGTGGTCTGCGCGCTCTGAGCCGTCTGCGTTGCGTAGTGCGGCCGACGAGACATCTCGTTAGGGGAACTTCTATGAAGTCATCGTAGTCGGCCGGCCCACCACTCCTTCACAGGAGATCCCTCGCTGCCGCTCGGGATGACGACGCTCGGGCTCACGATCGCTAATCACTCCGCAGTGCGAGCGTTGGATCGATCGCGATCGCCCGCCGCGCCGGAATCCAGCTCGCCGCGAAGGCCACCGCACCGAGCACCACCACACTTCCCACATACGTGAGTGGGTCGGTCGCCTTCACGCCGAAGAGCAGATCAGCCATGAGTCGCGTGGCCGCCAGCGCAGCCACCACACCGACCACGAGGCCCAGCACCGCGAGTCGCATCCCCTGCCCCACGACCAGCCGAAGCACGTCCGCCGGACGAGCGCCCAGTGCCATGCGGATGCCGATCTCGCGCGTCCGGCGTTTCACCGCGTGCGCCATGATCCCATAGATGCCCACGACGGCGAGCGTCAGCGCGACTCCACCGAACACACCGAGCAGCAGCATCGTGAACCGCGGCTGAGCGACGGAGAGGTCGATCATCTTCGTCATCGTGCGGATGTTCGTGATGGCGATCAGCGGATCGAGATCCCGGACTGCCTGACGCGCCGCCGTAGCCAGCAGCAGTGGGTCACCCGCCGTGCGCATGATGACGTACATGGTTTGCGCCGTCGACTCCGTGATCGCGGGCATCTGCTCGTGCAGCAGGTAGACCTCGTCCGGCACGGGGGCACCGAGTCCCGTACTGCGAACATCTCGAGCCACGCCGACGACCGTGATCCACGGTTCCGTCGGTGAGAACCGGATCTGTTGGCCAACGGGGTCGCCACCAGGCCAGATCTCACGGGCCGCTGCCTCGTTGATCATCGCCACCGGCGTCGACCCGCCGGTATCGTCCCGGCCGAACATCCTGCCCTTCATCAGGGCGATAGAGAGAGTTTTGAAATAATCCGCCGTGACGACGCGCACGTTAGGCGACGGCGCCACCGTTCCGCGCGCTCTCGGGCGACCGAGGATCTCGACGTCCCAGTTACTCCCGCCGGAGACGGGCGGCAGGTCGGACGCGCCCGCGGCGATGGTGACACCGGGCAACGCCCCGACGCGCTCGATGAGTCGCCGGTAGAAAACGGTGGTCGCGTTAGGATCGTACCGCGCGGACGGGATGGAGAGGTCGATCGCGAGCACGTGGCTCGGGTCGAACCCCGGGTCCACGTTGCGCAGAGTCCAGAAGCTGCGCACGAGAAGCGCCGCGCCGATGACGACAACGACCGCGAGCGCCACTTCGCCCGTCACGAGCGCGCGGCCGAGGCGTTGCTGCCCGGTTCCGACGCTGCCTCCGCGCGTTCCTTCCTTGAGCGATGACTGCAACTCCGGTTGCGCGAGCTGCAAAGCCGGCGCGAGGCCGAAGACGATCCCGGTCGCGAGTGCGATCCCGAGCGTGACGAGTCCGACGGTCGCGTCGATCCGGACGAGCTCGAGCCGTGGAATGGCGTCCGGGTTCACCGCCAGCAGCGACTTCGTCCCGATCCACGCAAGCAACAACCCGACGATGCCGCCCGCGACTGCGAGGACCGCGCTCTCGGTGAGTAGCTGACGGACGATGCGTCCGCGATCGGCTCCGAGCGCGAGACGCACAGCGATCTCCCGTTGCCGTGCCTCGCCGCGAGCGAGGAGCAGGTTCGCGACGTTGGCGCACGCGATGAGTAGTACCAGCCCGACCGCGCCAAGCAGAATGAGGAGCGCCGGGCGGACGTCGCCGACGATCGCCTCGTGCATGGAGATGACCGTCGCGCCGTACCCCGTGGCGGGCGGGTAGACGTTAGGGTACCGCGCGGCCAAGGCGCGCGTCAGCGCGTTGAGCTCGCGTTGCGCCTGCTCGACCGAGATGTTCGGCGCGAGGCGCGCGACGCCGCTCAGGTAGTTCGTCGACCGCCCCTCCAGACTATCGGGATTGATGTACAGCGGAATGAACGCTTCCGCGCGCGCGATCGTGGCGTCGGGCGGAAGAATGCCGATCACGCGTCGGCTGACGCCGTTCATCGTGAGTGACCGCCCGAGTAGCGTTGGGTCGCCGCCGAATTGGCGTTGCCAGAAGTCGTACGTGACAATGGTGACGGGCTCGCGACCGGTGCGCCCCTCGTCGCCCTCGAAGTTGCGTCCGCGGAGCGGCGTGATGCCGAGGACGGGAAACAGGTCGCGGGTGGCGGTAATGCCGCGCACACGCTGGGGCTCGCACGCACCGCCGGAACCGGAGCACCCACTGGTCAGTGTGAGGGCGGTGCCGGTGAACGCGGCGGCGTTCTGGAACACGTGCGTCAGGCCCTTGTAGTCCATGAACTCGGGCTGCGACATCGAGTAGCGTGAGATGCCGGAACCGCCGAACGACGTGTACACACGAACGAGCCGGTCGGGCGACGGGTACGGCAGCGGCCGCAGCAGCACGCCGTTCACGACGCTGAAGATGGCGGTGTTCGCCCCGATGCCTAACGCCAGCGTGAGCACCGCGATGAGGGTGAAGCCCGGGCTCCGGCGCAGGGCGCGGGCGGCATACCGAAGGTCCTGCATCAGCGCTTCCCACATGTCGGCGCGTCTCCGTTCCTGTTCGAGCAGGTGATCGATCTCCTCGCAACTCCGGCGAACCGCGGACACGTCGCCGAACCGTCGCAGCGCTTCCGCGCGCGCGGCCTCCACCGTCATGCCCTCCGCGACGTAGTCGTGGACCCGCGACTCGATGTGGAACTGGAGCTCCTCATCGACGTCCGCGGCTGGGTCGGCGCCCCAGAACCGCACGTAGCGGCGCCACTTCGGGATCATGCGGGCGCGGTCGTCGCGGTCAGCACCTTCGACACCGCCTGCGAGAACGTCGTCCACGTGGACGCCTCGGCCCGCAACTGCCGGCGGCCTTCAGCCGTGACGCGGTAGAACTTCGCGCGGCGGTTGTTCTCGGACACGCCCCACTCGCTCTCGACCCAGCCGCGTCGCTCGAGGCGGTGGAGCGCCGGGTACAGCGATCCTTCCTCGATCTGCAGGACGTCGTCGGTGACCTGCTGGAGCCAGCGCGCGACGGCGTAGCCGTGCATGGGGCGCCAGCTCAGCGTCTTGAGAACGAGGACGTCGAGCGTGCCCTGGAGCAGGTCGACTGTGGGTTTGCTCACGATGATTTCCCCATAGAGATTCTATGGGAGAGGATGGCATGCTTCCCATAGAATGTCAATGGGAGTGGTCAGTTCGACTATGGTGCGGCTCGCCACCACTACGGCCTGCAGAGCGATGCATTGTCGCCCGTGTGCGGTCGACCTACATTCGCCTGTCGCGCCGGGCATGTCAGGCCTTCTTCGACCACTCGAACGACCATGACCCTTCGCGAGAAGCCGGAAGCCGTGAAGAGCCGCGACGCTCGCGAACGATTACGCGTGGCACGACGGAATGCGTTAGGCGTGCGTCTCGCATGACGTACCAACACACGCAACGCAGCCTGCAACTCGCGCTGCTCAACGGAGTCGTGGCGCTGATCCCCATCGGGATGCTCGCGAGCGGATCGCTCACGGGCGCCCCGACCGGCGCTTGGATTACGCTGCTGGCGACCATGCTCATTCTCCTCGTGAGCGCGTTCACGTTCTCGTCCTTCACGATCACGGTGGGCGACGGCCGCCTCGCGTGGTGGTTCGGACCGGGCCTGCTACGGAAGGAGATTCCGCTGGCGGCGGTCGTGTCGGCGGAGCCGACGACCACGAGTCTCGTCAATGGCTGGGGCATCCATCTGACCACGCGCGGGTGGCTGTACAACATCAAGGGTCGCCAAGCCGTGCTGGTGTCGCTGCGCGACGGGAAGCAGTTTCTGCTGGGCACTGACGAGCCAAGCGTGCTCGCGGAGGTACTGCTGTCGCCATGACTCGCGACTCCTTGTCTGGTACGTCGGATGACACTGCTCGCGACGCGATCGACGCGCTTCGCGATGCGTGGGTTGCGGCCGTTGCCGCGGGTGACGCTGGCGCGCTTCGAGACATGGTCACGCCGGACTACGAGGTCTGGGCGCACGGCGCGCCGACGCTCGCCGGGCCGGACGCGGTCGTCGGGGCGATGCGAGCGGCTCTCGCCAAGTACGCGATCACACAGTCGTATGAACCCATCGAGACCGTCGTCAGCGGCGACTGGGGATTCCAGCGCGGGATCGAGCGCATTCGCGCGGTGCCGCTCGACGGCGGGCCAGTCAGCGACGTCACGCAACGCGGTCTGCTGATCGTTCACCGAGGGGAGGACGGTCGCTGGCGATACGCTCGTGGAATGACGAATGGATTTCCGCCCGCTACGGCTGCGGCTGAACGGAGCCCTACCGCGTGAGCATGGACGCTCGCGATCCTAACGCGAAAGGCGTGAGCCGACGGGGCTTTGCCGCCACGCTGATCGGTGCGGCCGGTTGGCTAGCGCTTCCACGGACGATCGGCGTCCGCGTCGACGAAGCCGCGCCCGACTATACGCTGCTCAGCGATGTGATGGTCACGATGCGCGACGGCGTGCGGCTGGCGACCGACGTGTACGTGCCGGCCACCACGGGAAGTGCCGCAGCCGGAAAGCATCCCGTCATCCTCGAGCGGACACCGTACAACAAGACCGCGCCGAGCCGCTCGGAGCGCACGCCGACAAACCCCACGCCGCTCGGCAGGGCCGAGGTGGCGGCGTTCTTCGCGCGGCGGGGGTACGCCGTCGTGTATCAGGATTGCCGCGGACGCTACAGGTCGGAAGGCGAGTTCGTGAAGTACCTGAGCGACGGGAACGACGGCTACGACACGTGTGCCTGGATCGTGAAGCAGCCGTGGTGCAACGGGCGCATCGCGACGATGGGACTGTCGTACGCCGCGCACACGCAGGGTGCGTTAGGCAGCGCGGGCGCGCCGGGCGTGGTGGCAATGTTCCTCGACTCCGGCGGGTTCTCGAACGCCTACCAGGACGGCATCCGGCAAGGCGGCGCCTTCGAGCTCAAGCAGGCGACGTGGGCGTTCAACCAGGCGCTCGAGAGTCCTGAGCTGCAGCGAGACCCCGCGAAGCTCGCGGCGATGAAGGCGATCGACATCCGCGACTGGTTCCGTCGCATGCCGTGGAAACGTGGGAATTCACCGGTGACGCTCGCGCCGGAGTACGAGAGCTACCTGTTCGAGCAGTGGGAGCACGGCGTCTTCGACGACTACTGGAAGCAGCTCGGCATCTACGGCGAGGGCTTCTACGACCAGTACGTGGACGCGGCGATGGTCCACATGTCATCGTGGTTCGATGCGTACACACGCACGGCGACGGACAACTACATCGGGCTGTCGAAACGGAAGCGCGGGCCGGTGCGCCTCATCATGGGGCCGTGGACGCATGGTGATCGCCAGCTCACGTACGTCGGCGATGTCGATTTCGGGCCTGACGCGACGATCGACGGTAACGTAGCGTCGGACTTCCTTACGCTGCGACTGCGATGGTTCGATCGCTGGCTCAAGGGCACGAAGAACGGCGTCGACGCCGAGCCGAAGGTGCGGATCTTCGTGATGGGTGGTGGCAGCGGACGAAGGAATGCCGCGGGACGTCTGGAGCATGGCGGCCGATGGCGCGCGGAGCATGACTGGCCGATCCCCGACACCCGGTGGACGCCGTACTACTTCGGCCGAGACGGTTCGCTGTCGGCCGCGAAGCCTTCTACGCCCGACGCGTGGCGCGAGTACCGGTTCGACCCGGCGCATCCGGTGCCGACGATCGGAGGGACGGTGACGTCGGGGCAGCCGGTCATGGTGGGTGGCGCGTTCGACCAGCGCGAGGGGCCGCGCTTCTTCGGGTCGACCGAGCCGTATCGCGCACTGGCAGAGCGTCAGGATGTGCTGGTGTTCCAGACGCCAGCGCTCGAGGCGGACGTGGAGGTGACGGGCCCGATCGCGGCGAATCTCTTTATCTCGTCGGACTGCCCGGACACGGATTTCACGATCAAGCTGGTGGACGTCCATCCGCCTAACGCTGACTACCCGGAAGGCTTCGCGATGAACGTCGCGGACGGCATTCTCAGGGTGCGATACCGCGATTCGTGGGAGAAGCCATCGCTGATGACGCCGGGCACCGTCTACCGAATTCAGGTCACGGCATTCCCGACGAGCAACCTCTTCGTGCGCGGGCACCGCATTCGGGTCGACGTGTCGAGCAGCAACTTCCCGCACTTCGATGTCAATCCCAATACTGGAGAGCCCGAGGCGCGGGCGACGTCGCTGCGGATAGCGACAAACCGAGTATACCTCGACGCGTCTCGGCCATCACATATCATTCTGCCGATCATTCCGCGGCTGGCACGTTAGGCGTTCTGGTCCATCGCGCCCGAGTCGGTGAGAACTACGATTCGGCGGATCTGTGCCGCGAAACTACCGGATACGACTTTGCATCCACGCATCATCGCGCCGGGCCGGTGAGAACTGCGATTGGGCGGATGAAACGGAAGAATCAGGATACCGCTCGGTAGATCCGGCTCCTCGCGCCACGAGCCGGATTCTTTGGGGACGGCCGCTCGGGACGCAGGACTCTCCCGAGCGGCGGTTCACATTTTCTACGAGTCCGGCGAGAGCCAGCGTCGATGCAAAGCCTTATCCGGCCGTTTTCCGTGTGATCCGCGTCATCGTTTTTCCCACCGGCCCGCGCGCGATGAGGCCTGAATGCAATGCCGCATCAGATCCGCCCGATCGTCGTCCCCACCGGCCGCGGCGCGACGGACTTTCCCCTATAAGGAATCACGCCGACCAGCAATCCAATCACCAACAGCACGATCGACGTCAGCACCGCCCACTTGATCGTGAACCGCTGGTGATCCCCAAGCTCCACCTCGGCCAGGCCTACCAGTAGATACGTCGACGGCACCAAGGGACTCAGCAAGTGCACCGGCTGACCAATCACGGACGCGCGCCCCATCTCGGCTGCCGAGATGCCGTAGGTTGCCGCCGCCTGGTTCAGGATCGGCAGTACGCCGAAGTAGAACGCGTCGTTCGACAGAAAGAACGTGAACGGGATGCTGAGCACGCTCGTCACGATCGCCATGTGCGGACCCAGGCTCGTCGGCACGAGCGCGACGACGCTGTTGCCCATCGCGTCGATCATCTTCGTGCCGCTCATGATGCCCGTGAGAATCCCCGCCGCGCAGATGACCGACGCCACCGCGAGCGCGTTCGCCGCGTGATCCGCTAAACGACCCTTCTGCTCATCCATGCTCGGATAGTTCACGACGAGCGCGACTGCATACGCGATCATGAACAGCACCGGCAGCGGTAGCACACCCGCGACGAGCGCCACGAGCAGCGCGAGCGTCAACACGACGTTGAACGCGAGCAGACGCGGGCGTCGGAGAGCCGCCGAGGCGACGCCGTCGTGCTCGTCCTCGAACGTGTCCTGGACACGCTGCATCGCCGCGGCGTCGAGCACGCCGACGCGCGCACGCTCGCGTTTCCCGAAGAGGTACGCGACGAAGATCACCCACAGCGCGCCACCGATCATCGCGGGAATCAGCGGCAGGAAGATCTCGCTCGCGTCCACACGCAAGGCGCTCGCGGCGCGCGCGGTCGGGCCACCCCATGGAAGGATGTTCATCACGCCGCCGGCCTGCATGATGACGCTCGCGAGCACGAGGCGGCTGAGTCCGAGTCGGCGATAGAGCGGCAGGAGTGCCGCCGTCACGATGAGATACGTCGTCGACCCGTCCCCATCGAGCGAGACGAGGAGCGTGAGGATCGAGGTCCCGACGACTATCTTGAGCGGGTCACCCTGCACCAGCCGCACGACGCGCTGCACCACCGGCTCGAACAGCCCGACGTCGATCATGACGCTGAAGAACAGGATCGCGAACAACAGCATCACGGCCGTCGGCGCGAGCGCCTTCACGCCATCGAGCATCATCGGGCCGAGGTTCGCGCGGAATCCCGCGATGAGCGCGAACGCGACCGGCACGAGAATCAGCGCGGTCAGCACCGACATGCGCTTCGTCATGATCAGCGCCATGAAGACGGCGATCATGGTGAACGCCAGCACCGTCAACATTGACCTGGCATGAGAGGAGGCGCGTGAGGAGACCGGGATTCTCGCGCACGAGTCTACCACTTCGACGACGACATGGACACCTGCATTCAACCGCTCGCCGCCATTCTCCGTCTGAATCAGCGTCTCATGGTCAACTGTCTCGACGGCTTGACGGACGACGCAGCGCGACGGCGTCACGCGGAAGGTGTGAACAGTGCGACATTCATTGCCGCGCACGTGACGGACAGTCGCTTCTTCATATTGCGTCTGCTCGGTGGCTCGCTCGAGAATCCGCTGTCCTCGTCACTCGACAAGGCGAAGAGCATCGACGACATCACCGATTGGCCGTCGCTCGATACGATTCGCGCAGCGTGGACCAGCGTGTCCAGCGCGATCGACGCGCGTCTCGAGGAGATAACCGCCGAGGAGCTCTCGGCTCCGTCGGAGCGGGGATTTCCGGGCGTCGAGCGCACGCGCCTTGGCGTGCTGACGTTCCTCGTCCAGCACGACAGCTACCACGTCGGGCAACTCGCGCTCCTTCGCAAGCCGGCCGGTTTGCCGGCAATGAGCTATCGTTAGCGGTTGTCATTCCGAGCGAGCGGAGCGAGTCGAGGAATCGCGATCGTCCCGAGAGAGGGACCCTCTATGGCAGACAGTCTCGATTCCTCGACTCCGCGCCTTCGGCGCTCCGCTCGGAATGACAAACCCGCTCGGAATGACATACGGGAGACGATCATGACCGTTAGCTCCACCCTCGATATCGCGGGACTGCAGCGCGTCGGCCAACTCGTGGCGCGCACCATCGCGCACATGCGCGCCAGCGTACGTCCGGGCATCACGACCGCCGAGCTGGACCTCATTGGCGAACGGTTCGCGCGCGCCGAAGGCGCACGCTCGGCGCCACAGCTCGCGTACGATTTTCCGGGCTTCAACTGCCTGAGCGTGAATGACGAGATCGTGCACGGCGTACCCGGCGCGCGCGTCCTCGCGGAGGGCGATGTCGTGAAGCTCGATGTGACGCTGGAGCTCGATGGCTACATGGCGGACAGCGCAGTCACGGTCGTGATTCCGCCAGTATCTCTGGAAGCGCGACAACTCCAGCGCGCGGCGCGCATCGCGTTCAACCACGGCATTGCGGTCGCGCGAGCCGGGCAGTCGTTGCGTGAGGTAGGGCGCGCGGTGGAAGCGGCGGCCAAGCGCGAAGGCGCGGTCGTCGTCCGTGAGCTGACGGGCCACGGCATTGGCCGTCGCATTCACGAACCGCCGAGTGTTCCGAACTGGGCTGACCCGAACGCACGCACAGTGCTGACCGAGGGTCTCGTGATCGCGCTCGAGCCGATGCTGACGAGCGTGCCGGTGCGTGTGGTCGAGGAAGCCGATGGCTGGACGCTGCGCACTCACAACCGGGTCCTGGCGGTCCATCACGAGCACACGATCCTGATCCGACGCGGCGCGCCGCTCGTGCTGACGCTGGCTGCCTAACGCTCAGCACCTTCGGCTGGTAACGGAGCCGCGAATGACGGAGCCGCGAATGGTCGTCTCTGACCTCGTTCGAAGCGAAGTGCAGAGCCGATTTCCCAACGACGCGGCGACCGTGGTCGAACAGCTCGCGGTGACGCCGCTCCCGTTTCTCGACGCGCCTGACCGCACGCGCGAGCGGGATCGCGTTCACCTCGCCATCATCAAGCTGTCGGGCGGCGACACAGCGAAACTTCCGCACATTCTCGACCGGGCCGCAATGGACTGGCGCGACGTTCTCGTGTGGTCCGGCCTCGGGAACGTCGACTGGCCGGACGTGCTGCGCGCAGCGGGCTTCCCGGTGCCCGAGTAGCCGTACCCGCGACCGTCCGACCGGACCATATTCCTGATTCCTGCCGACCGCACTGGCTGGCCCTTCCTTCTCAATGGAGAGTCCCCTGGAATCCCCGCACGTCACCGATCTCGCACTCGCCCAACGACTCGAGCGCGCCGAGGGGAGCGCGAATGCCGCGTTCGTCGAATCTCGCGCGCGAAGCGCGCCCGCGATCGGCGCCGAATGGCGCGACGTAGGAGGCACGTACGCGATGTTCGACGGCGTCGGCTCGCCGATCACGCAGACGTTCGGGTTCGGCCTGTTCTCCGCGCCGACACATGGACAACTCGACGAGATCGAGGCGTTCTTCCGCGAGCGTGGCTCCGAGGTGTTCCAGGAAGTCAGCCCGCTCGCCGCTCCTGAGGTCCTCACGATCCTGCCGGAGCGCGGCTACCGCCCGATCGAGCTCACGTCGGTGATGCACATGCGCCTAACGGGAGATCGACCGGCCGCGCAGCGCCGCTCGTCCGCCGAGCTCACGGTGCGGCGCATTGACCCGGGCGAGGAGCCGGTGTGGGCCGAGACGGCGGCGCGGGGCTGGGGAGACGTTCCAGGGCTCGGTGAGCTCGTGCTCGACCTCGGTCGCGTCAGCGCGGGCAGCAGAGGCACCGTGTGCTTTCTGGCCGAGTGGAACGGCGCGCCCATTGGGGCTGCGGCGGCGGCGCTGCATGGAGGCGTCGCGGTGCTCGCGGGTGCCAGCACGGCGCCCGAGTTTCGCGGCCGCGGCGCGCAGGCCGCGCTACTCGGCGCCCGCCTGGCGTACGCGGCGTCTGCCGGTTGCGATCTCGCGATGATGGGAGCGTCGCCGGGTAGCGCGTCGCAGCGGAACGGCGAGCGTCAGGGATTCCGGATCGGCTATACGCGGATCAAGTGGCAACAGAGATAAAACCGGGAACTGGGAACTGGGAACGGGGAACTGCGGCTGGTTGCTGGGTGGTCGTGCTGGTGGCTGGGTGACGCTGGGTGCGGCTGCATGCAGCGAGCAGCACGTGGTGTCCTGGGCGGTAATAGCAGCAGCGGGCAGCGTGTGGCCGCAGCATGCAGCCGTCGGCAACCGTTTTTTGTTTTGTCATTTCGCCGTTCACTTGTTACTCCCAACGTAGTGCCCGCACAGGGTCCAGCTTCGAAGCTCGACGCGCCGGCAGCCAGGCCG
This sequence comes from uncultured Gemmatimonadaceae bacterium, assembly GCA_963829055.1. Lineage (GTDB taxonomy): Bacteria > Gemmatimonadota > Gemmatimonadetes > Gemmatimonadales > Gemmatimonadaceae > JAJKIV01. Next base: position 120,224 of record CAWHHI010000003.1, read on the forward strand.
CCAACGCACCAGCAGCAAGCAGCACCGCCGAGACAGCGAGCAGCGTAACCGGATCCGTAGGCGTGATGCCATAGAGCAGCGGCGTAGCAACCGCACGCAGCGAGACCGCCAGCGCGAGCCCCACCGACAAGCCAATTCCAGCCACCGCTACGCCGCGCCGAAGCACCGCCGCTCGCACCGACGTCGGCGTCGCACCTAACGCCATGCGCACGCCGATCTCGCGCGTGCGCTGCGCCGTCACGTACGACAACACGCCGTAGAGGCCGATCGCGCCCATGAAGAGCCCGATCACCGCCGCCACCGCGAAACCAATCATGGAGAAGCGCATGCCGCTCTGCGCCGCCGCCACCACCGACGACAGCGTCCGAGTCTCGGCCAGCGGCAGCGTCGGGTCGAGCTGCGCCAGCTGATTCCGCGCCGCCGCGATCAGCGAGGCCGGCGGCATGCTCGTGCGCACCGCGTACACCATCGATCGCGCAAGCCAGTCCATGTCCACGCCGGGCTTGTTGATCATCGCGTAGTAGACCGCCCCGACCGGCTCCTTGTCGAGCGCGACGCCGCGCACGTCGCCGACGACGCCGACGACCTCTGACCACGGCTTCTCGCCCTTCACGCCGGCGAGTCCGTGCGCCACCCGCGCGCCCACCGCCGGCCGCGACTCCATGAGCTTCCGCACGACGGTCTCCGTCACGAGCACGACGCCAGTGTGCCGCTCCGTGTCCGATCGCTCGAGCAGGCGGCCGGCCAGCTTCGGGATACCCATCGCCTCGAAGTAGCCCGGCGTCGCGACCCGCATCTCGGCAAGCGGAGGCAGCACGTTAGGCGGGAACGCCCGGCTCTCGAGTCGCAGCGGATCGGCTTCGCCATTGTCACCGGACAGCGGCAGGCGACCCGTTGCCCCGGCCGCGAATACGCCGGGAAGCGCCCGCATGCGATCGAGCATTGCGTAGTGGAAACGAGCCACATCCTCGGACGTGGGGTAGCCCGACTGCGGCAGCGCAATGCGAAACGTGATCACGCCGTCGGCGCGAAACCCCGGGTCGACCGCGCGCAGCTTCTGAAAGCTCCGCAGCACGAGCCCCGACCCAACGAGCAGCACCGTCGCCATCGTGACCTGCGCGACGACGAGCAACTGGCGCAACTGGCCGCTCCGCCGGCCGATCGTCGCGGCGCGATCGCCACCACGAAGCATCGACGACGGCGCCACCGAACGGTTGTGCGCCACCGGCACGACGCCGCACACGACGGCCACGACCGCGGCGACGAGAGTCGTGCCGGCCAACACGGTCGCGTCGAGTCGAATGTCGCCGAGACGCGGGAGCAGGCTCGGGGCGAGTCGGCGCAGGAGCGCCACCGCACTCCAGGCGAACAGCACCCCGACCGCCGTGCCCGACAACAGCAGCATCGCGCTCTCCGCCAGCGACTGCGCTAGCAGATGCCCGCGGCCGGCGCCTAACGCGATTCGCAGCGCGACCTCGCGCCGCCGGGCCTCGGCCCGCACGAGCAGGAGGCTCGCGACGTTCACGCAGGCGATGAGCAGGACGAGCCCGATCATCGCCCACAACGTCCAGAGCACCGGGCGCACGCGGCCGACGACGTCGTCGAGGTATGGGTGCACATCGGTGGTGAGGCCAGCATCGCGCAGCGTCGCGATCGAGATGAAGTCCACGAGCGTCGCGACGCGCGGAAGCAAAGCGGTGAGTTCGCGGGACGCCTGCTCGGGCGTAACGCCGGCGCGAAGACGGCCGATGCCCGGCAGGTAAAAGCCGCTCAGGTCGTTACGGTCGATGCGCATGGGCACCCATAGCTGGGCCGCCTCGGTCGGGAACGCGAAACGCGCCGGCATGACGCCGATGATCTCGCACGTCGTGCCGTCGACGGTTACGGTGCGGCCGATGACGGACGGGTCACCGCCGAAGCGCTGTCGCCATAGCGCATGCGACAGGATGACCACGCGCGGCCCACCCGGTCGATCCTCCTCGACTGAAAACGTCCGGCCTAACGCTGGCGGGATGCGAAGCACGTCGAACAGGCTGCGGGTCGCTGATACGACGTCCACCCAGTCGGGCGGCGCGTCGTTGCCCGTCAGGCTTCCCTGCCATGTGGAGTACAACGCCATCGCCTCGAAGCTCCGGCTTCCCTCCGAGTACACGGTGTGGGTGGCCGAGGAGTTCGGGATCTGCTTCGGGAGGTCGCCTCCGCGCGTGTGGTGGCCGATCGTGACGATGCGATCGGGGTCAGGGTACGCGAGGGGCCTGAGGAGCACGCCGTTCACGACGCTGAACACCGCCGCGTTGCCGCCGATCCCTAACGCGAGCGTCAGGACGGCCGCGATCGTGAAGCCCGGGGTCTTCCGCAGCTGACGCGCGGCGAAGCGGAGGTCGAAGCCCGCGCGCTCGATGCCGCGCACGCCGCGACCTTCCCTCATGGATTCCTTGTGCCCTTCGACGCTCCCGAACGCGAGCGTCGCGCGTCGTCGCGCCTCGTCGGCCGGTAGTCCTCGCTTCGCGTGCTTCGCCGCTTCCATTTCGATATGGAAGCGCATCTCCTCGTCGAGCTCTCGCTCCAGCGTGCGCCGCGAGGCGAGCGCGCGAAGCCACATGGTGATTCGCTTGGTGCCGCGCATGTCTGGGCCTCGGGCGTCAGGTGGTTCGGAGGAGCTGCTCGACCGCGAGCACGTGCCGGCGCCAGCTCTGCGTCTCGGCCGCGAGCGCGCGCTTGCCGACTGGCGTGAGGCGGTAGTACTTGGCGCGGCGGTTGTTGTCGGTAACGCGCCACTCGCTGTCGATCCACTCCTTCTGCTCGAGCCGCTGGAGTGCCGGGTAGAGCGAGCCCTGGTTCACCTCGAGCACGCCGTCGCTCACCTGCTGGATGCGCTGGGTGATCCCCCACCCGTGCATGGGCGCGAGCGAGAGCGTGCGAAGCACGAGGAGGTCTATGGTACCGCGGAGCGGCTCGTTCGATGACTCACCCATTTCTACCTCTACCCCGCTGTCATTTCGATACCGATCGTGTCGTCGTTCCGAGCCGGGCGCCCACGGACGGTGCGGGAATGAGAACTCGCAGTCGTGCCGTGGAGACTCGGCGTTGCCTATTTACGATTTCGAGAGAAGAGAATTCACCCCGGTCCTGTTGAAGTCAAGAGGAGCGGTGACACCTCGTCGACCGAATTCCACCATTCGTCGTACAGCCGCCGCAGCGGCGTATCCGACGCAGAGCGGTCGCTCTGCATAGTCGCCTCCGTACCACTCACTGGAGGCGTGATGGTCGCGAACTCTTCGCAGCGCTGGCTGCGCGTTGCTGCCGCACTACTGCTCGCCACGACGTCAGTCGCTGCACAATCGACATCGTCGGCGCCGTTCGTCCCAGAGATCGTCAAGACGCAGCTCGCCGACGGCGTCTTCCTGCTCGCCGGAGGACCCGACGGCTATGTCGACGGCACGAATACCGTAGTCGTTGTGAACGACAACGGCGTGCTCGTGTTCGACACCAGCACGCGACCGTCTACTGCGCGCGCAATCCTCGCGGAGATCCGGAAGATCACCGACAAGCCGGTGCGCTACGTCGTCAACTCGCACTGGCACCCGGACCACTGGTCGGGCAACGAGGTGTTCGCCGACGCGTTTCCTAACGTGGAGTTCATCGCGACGGAACAGGCGAAGACCTACATGCTGAACATGGGGAACTTCTTCGCCCCGCGCTTCAAGCAGCGGCTGCCGAAAACGGAAGCGACGTACGCGAGCGAGATCGCGACCGGCAAGGACGCGGACGGCAGCACACTCTCTCCCAAGGAGCTCGCCGACGAGACGACGTTCATGACGCGCTACCGGACCTTCGTCGCCGAGACGCAGACGGTTCGCCGCACGTATCCGACGCTCACGTACGTCGACGAGCTGCGCCTGGGGCACGTGGGGCGTGGCAATCAAGAGATCGTGCTCATGAGCGTCACCGGCGACGCCGAGGGTACGACGGTGATGTACCTGCCGCAGGGGAAGGTGCTCGTCACTGGCGACGCGGTCTCGTATCCACTTCCCTACACCACGCCCCCGCCGAGCCGTCACGCGAAGAGTCTGCGGACGCTCGCTCGTCTCGACGTCGACGCGATCGTCCCGGGACACGGGCCGGTGTTTCGCGACAGGAGCTTCATCAATCTCGAGGCAGAGTTCCTCGAGACCGCGGTCGCCCGCGTGCAGGTGTCGCTCCGCAAACCGCTCTTCCTGCTCGCGGACGTTCAGAAGGATGTGAACATGGACGACTTCCGCGTGCGCTTCACGAAGGATGACCCGACGCTGAACAAGCAGTTCGCGGGATTCGCGAGCGGCGTGGTCAGGCTGGCGTATCTGGAGTCGCGAGACAACCAGGAATCGCGGCCATAACGTGGCCGACGGTCTCCCGGCGTGATTGCGGCTGGCGGCGCCGGTCCGGTGGCAACGACGGATCACCGCAGGGGATCCGGACTGTTCCCGTTGTTCGAACCGAGGTGCAATGCAGATCACGGACGCTGGGTTCTGGATGCCGTGTCGAAGCAGTGTGTCTCGGATGGTGGCTGAATCAGTCGTCTGGAACCGGCGCACGCGATCGGATGTCGCGACGCAGTCCGCTAGCGACCGCGTCTCGAGTCGATCCTGACGCCGAGGCGCATGCTTGCCCGCCCGCCCTTCTCCGCGTCAGCGTACCCGCCGGTGTCGTAGTCGTGCGACAACCACGCGTAGTGGGCGGCGGCGTCGACCTGCAGGTGGCTCGCGACGGACCACAACACACCGGCTCCGAGGCCGGAGATGTACCCGGTCGCTTCGTCAGTGATGCCTAACACGCCTTCATACGTTGCCATGGCGCGACCGAGGCGCACCGCGGCGTACGGTACCACCCGCCGCAGCGGAGCGCCGAACACGACGCGAGGCTCGAAGTAGATGTTGCTGACGATGTAGTCGCCGTCTGTGTCCTCGCGGCCGTAGCTCGTGCGATCGTACCCGACGCCGAGCTGCCACCGACCCAGGACGACGCCACCATTGGCGTCGTAGCCGACGGCAGCCTCCGTTCCGTTGAAGTCGTCGCCGGTGAGATTGCCGTACATCGCACCCGCGCCCAGCGTGAAATGAACGCGCGACGACGATGCACTTTGCGCGTGGGCGGCGGAAACCGTGAGCGCGCTGATACAGGCAATGATCGACGCGGCGAGCGATCGCCGCATCAACTTTTCGGCATGCCCGACTCGCGAGTCCCCAGACGATAGATGAGCACGGCCGCGCGCTTCGTGAGTTTCGGCAACCAGCGCAGGTCCGCCGTCTCCTTGTCGGAGTGGTCATCCCAGCCGGCGAGGCCTAACGCGTCGATGGCCATCGGGATGTACGGCGCGGCGAACGAGACGTCCGCGGCTCCGGCGCGCGACGGGTCCACCGCCACCACGGGCCCATAGCCGAGGGCACGGCTCACGGAGTCGTAGGCGGCGAGGAGCCGGCGGTTGCCCTCCGTCGGCGCCATCGGCGGATACCCGTCGTCGAACGTCAGCTCGGCCGTCGTCTTCGGCAGATGCTGCGCGACGACTTCGGCCATCGTCGCCTTGGCCTTCGCCAGCTGCTCGGGCGAGAGCGCCCGGAGGTCACCGCTCACGATGGTCTGACCGGCGACGACGTTCGTCTTGCCGAACGCCGTGCCGCCACCCTGCGCGGTGTCATACTTGACCTCCGACCCGCCTAACACGACGCCAGGGTTGAACGTCAGATACTGCTGCCCACTGAGCTTCTCGCGAAACCCCTGAAGAATGCGCGCCGCCTCGAACAGCGCGCCGGCGCCGATGTCGTCGCGGAAGATCTGCGACGAGTGCGCCGGCGTGCCGGTCGTGCGGAGCGTCCACGACCCCGCGCTGCGGCGCGAGATGACCGCCGTATGCGGATCGCCCGAGCCGTCCTCGAAGCCTAACGCCACCTGCGATCGCTTGGCCGCTTCGGTGAGCGTGGCGCGGGCGGCGTCGAGTGGCGCACCAGCATCCTCCTCGTCGCCATGCATAACGACAGTGATGCTCAGTCCGTCGAGCAGGCCCGCGGTCTTGAGCGCCCGGAGCGCCTCGACGATGATGACGTCCCCGCCCTTCATGTCGATGATGCCGGGGCCGCGCGCGGTCGAGTCGCTCAGTCGCTCGAATTTCTGGAACGGGCTGCGCGGCTCGAACACCGTGTCGAGGTGTCCGATCAGCAGAAGACGCTGGCCGCGCCCGTTCCGCTCGGCGACGAGATGCCCGGCGCGCTTGAAGCTGCCGCCGTCGACCCACTTGGTGGAGAAGCCGAGCGCATCGAGCTCGGCGCGGAACGCGTCGCCCACCTGCCTGACGCCGGCGAAGTTCATCGTCCCGCTGTTGATGTTGACGACGCGCTCGAGCAGCGCGAGCGCCTGGGCGTTGCGCGCATCGACGGCGGCGGCGATGCGACGCTCCGGCGCGGTCAGCGCCGGCGTCTGAGAGAGTGCCACCGTCGGCAGGGTCAGACACGCGCACAGCAAAACGCCCTTCATCATTGACTCCAGGTTCTCAGTGAAAGTCATTCCGGGCGGCTGTCATTCCGAGCGGAGCTGGTGTCATTCCGAGCGAGCGAGCCGGGTGCCACCGAGCGGGTCGAGGAATCCTTGCTCTCTGGGTAGAGCGGCTTCTCTGCCGGGACGCCAAGGATTCCTCGACTGCGCGCCTTCGGCGCTCCGCTCGGAATGACAAACCGCTCGGAATGACAACCCGCTCAAGATTTACGCGCCCGGCCCACCACGAGCGTGATGTTGTCCGTGCCGCCGCGATCGAGCGCCATCTTCAGCAACTCGTGGCACACCTGCTCCGCGGATTCCATTGCGGCGAGCTTCGTCGCGATCTCGTCGTCGGGCACGTGCTTCGTGAGCCCGTCGCTACATACCAGGATCACCGACCCACGCTGCCTGACATCCACTCGGCTCACCTCGGGCATCGCTTCCGACGCGCCGATGGCGCTCGCCAGCACGTGGCTGAGCGGTGACGCCTTCATCTGCTCCTTCTTGAGGATGCCCTCGTCCACGAGGTTCTGCGCGACCGTCTGGTCGCGCGTCACCTGCCGCAGCGCCCCGTCCTGATAGACGTAGCAGCGGCTGTCGCCGACCTGTAGCACATACAGCCACGGCCAGACCACGATGCCTAACGACAACGTCGTCGCCATCTGCCGCCCGCCGAGCTCGGCGACGGCCTCGGCGCGGACCGTGTCGTGGGCCTCGATCGCCGCCGTGCGCAACGCATCGGTGAACTCCGACTCGCTCGCCGAGCCCGCCGTGTGATAGCAGCGAAGCGCCGTCGCCACGTACTGCGTGACCGCCTCGGTGGCGATGCGGCTCGCACGACTACCCGCCGCGCTGCCACCTACGCCGTCCGCCACGAGCATGATCGTGGCGAGCCGCTGCCCGCGCAGCGCGAGGGAGCTCGTCTCCGGCAGGCTGGTCCCATGAATCACGACCTGCGGGTGCACCGTGCAGAGAAGGAAGTGATCCTGATTCTCGGTGCGGACGCGGCCCGGATGCGTAAGGCCGAAGAGGTCGAGCTCGTCGTCGCGAGGGCGCGCGTTGGAACCAGCGGGGCTCTGCGTAGAGAACGGCGCGGCGAGGCTCATGAGTTCGTCCCCAGGGGGGTCGGGATGCGGCGACTGCACAAATAGAGGAAGCTGCGTCTTTAATAGAATGGGCGACGGTGTCGCAATGTGGCAAGAAATGCGGCAGAACCCACGCCGCCGCCACCCACGTGCCGTCCCCGCCCTGCTCGTTATGCACCGGATTTCCGGAAACGGGAGGCAATGAATGTCTCGGTTCAGCATTACACCCCGCGAGCGCGAGATCATGCGCGTGACCGACCAAGGATGTCGAATAAGGACATACCGCGCCACCTTGGGATACGTGTGGCGACAGCAAAGAGCCATGTTCACCACATTCGCGTCGTGCTCGGGACGATGAAGCGCTCCGAGTCCCCTTCGGAAGCCATCAAATCAGCGATTGACCGCATCATCGCGCCCGGAACCGATGACTTCCGGCGGCAGGACGGCGCCCCCATGTTCGGTGCTCACCGCCAATCGACCCGTCGAACCGCCATGACTCTCCCGATGCCTGCCCATCGCCCTGGCTTCCCAAGGGTTCTCGTCACTGCGATCGCCGTTCTTGGGGCTGGCGTCGCGGCCGCCTCCCCGCTCGTCGCCCAGGCGAAGGGCCGAACCCACAAACTCGAGGCGTCGCCGACGACTGTCGCGTACGGCTACTACAGCGCGACGGCCACGCCGGTGCTGCGCATCGCGTCGGGAGACATCGTCGAGGTGACGACGATGCTGACGAACACGCCGGAACGACTCGAGCGGGCCGGCGTCGCGCCTAACGACATCGAGCCGGAACTGCGCGAGATCGTGGCGAAGGTCACGGACAAGGGACCGGGTGGCCACATCCTCACCGGCCCGATCTTCGTCGAGGGCGCCGACTCGGGCGACGTGCTCGAGGTCCGCATCCTCGAGGTGAAGCCGAAGATCAAATACGGCTACAACGGATGCAGCGGCTTCGTGCGCGCGAACTGCGAGCAGGGCGCCGGGTCCAAGATCATCCCGATCGATGCGAAGAAGATGACAGCGGAGTTCGCGCCCGGTATCGTCATTCCGCTCAAGCCGTTCTTCGGCAGCATGGGCGTCGCGCCGGCGCCGAGCCTGGGGCGCGTGAGCAGCAATCCGCCGTCGATGCACGCGGGGAATCTCGACAACAAGGAGCTCGTCGCCGGAACGACGCTGTTCATTCCCGTGCACGTCGCGGGCGCGCTGTTCGAGGTCGGCGACGGCCACATGGCGCAGGGCGACGGCGAGGTGGATCAGACGGCGATCGAGACGTCGCTCCGTGGGCGCCTGCAGCTCATCGTGCGCAAGGACATGAAGCTCACGTGGCCGCGCGGCGACACGCCGACGCACATCATCACGATGGGAACGGACACGTCACTGACGGTGGCAACGAAGGTGGCCATCCAGGAGATGGTGGATTATCTCGCCGCGGAGCGCGGGCTCTCGAAGATGGACGCGTACCGGCTCGCCAGCATCGCCGCCGATCTGCACATCACGCAGCTCGTGGACGGCAACGTCGGCGTGCACATGATGGTGCCGAAGAGCATCTTCAAGCGTTAGGCAGCGTGAGGTCAGAGATAGTCGAACACCGGGCCCATCTGCTCCTCGGTCACGTCGTCGGGCATGGGCACCGAGTGCGGATCGAGCTCGACGACCTGTCCGTCACGCCATGTCACCAGCGGCTCGTTCAGGAGCCGGTGACGTCGGATGACACGCGCGTGCGTGATGCGCATTGCACGCTCGAGCACCGTCGTATCGCGGAAGCAGCGCGCGAGGTGGTCATCGGGAATCGGAGGACGATCGGCCACGAGAACCTCTCGAATACGGGGAACAGAACCGACGGCTCGCTCGAATCGCGCCCAGCGTTCTGCATCGACGACTTCGATGGCGCTACGCACGCCACGCGCGACTGGTCGGCGATCGAGCGGATTGGTGTTGTCGTAAAGCTGCCACTCGTCGGCGGCCTCACGGTAGCGATTGGCGAAGTTGACCATGCCACGGTGGTATCGACGACGGATCACCTCATCCGGGACCGAGTGACCGCCTTGCCGTACGCGGCGACGAACTCTGGCGATCGCGATCTCTGGCGACTCGAGCCACAGATAGACGATACGAATTACGTAGCCCGCTGACCGCCATCGGTCGATCGCGCCGAGAAAGGCATTACCGGAAAGCGTCGTTTCGAACGCGAAGTCCTGCTTCGCATTCGCCAGCTCGTCGAGCCGCCGCAGCATGATTCGTCCCGCTTCGACCGCGACCGCATCCGACTGAAAACGCGGAGAGGCCACGAGCAATGACGTCCGCGTTGACGAACTCCGTGACCTGATATGCGTCGCGGAGCAGCACCGGCGCAGCTGACGTCTTGCCAGCGCCGTTTGGCCCCGCGAGGATGACGACGTTCGGCATCCGCCAAATATGCGCGCGACCAGCTTCGCCGAGTGGCACCATTCCAACGCTTCGGCGAGATTCTCACCGACGACTCACCGGATCTCGCCAGTCATGCCCATCGCGCCCAAGTCCGTCATTGCCATGATCCACGTCGGCGCGCTCCCCGGTACGCCGGCGAGCCGCGCGAGCGTGAGTGAGATCGCGACGCAGGCGGCGGCCGAGTGTCGGTTGTACCGCGACGGCGGCGTGCACGCGATCGGCATCGAGAACATGCACGACGTGCCCTACCTCCGAGGCGGCGTCGGCCCGGAAATCACCGCGGCGATGACTATCGTCGCACACGCGGTGAAGGACGCCGCGGGCGATCTCCCCGTTGGCATCCAGATCCTCGCCGGCGCGAACCACGAGGCGCTCGCCGTCGCGCACGCCGCGTCGCTCGACTTCGTGCGCGTGGAAGGGTTCGCGTTCGCGCACGTCGCCGACGAAGGGTTCATCGACTCGTCCGCCGCGTCCCTGCTCCGCTATCGTCGCGCGATCGGCGCGGAACGCGTGCAGGTGTGGGCGGACGTGAAGAAGAAACACAGCTCGCACGCCATCACCGCCGACATCGGCATCGGCGCGACGGCATCCGCCGTGGAGTTCATGCGCGCGGACGCCGTCATCGTGAGCGGCGCCGTCACCGGCGAGCATCCGAGCGACGCCGACATTGCCGACGTTAGGCAGCACTGCCGCCTGCCACTCATCCTCGGTTCCGGCATCACGGCCGAGAACCTGGCGCACTACTACCCGCAGGCGGACGGCTTCATCGTCGGGTCGTTCTTCAAGACAGGACGGGCGGTGGAGCGAAACGGTTGACCCGCGACGCGTCGAGCGCTTCATGACCGCGCACGCCGTGGCGCGCGGCGCTTGACTCGGCCGGGCCGCCGAGCGTACGCTCGGCAGGACAGCGTGCGCCTACACGCGACGGATCGATGACGGACGCCTCGGGGCGTCATCGTACAGTGGCGCATGCGGCGCCGACGTGCCACGACCCCGAGGAGAACCTGGCGATGCACATGGCCCGGAAGCTCGACGCATTCGAGTGGACGCTCGAAGAGCTCCACCGCCTGCCGGACGACGGCAACAAGTACGAGCTCGTGCGCGGCGAGCTGTTCGTGACGCCTGCCCCGAGCCTGGCGCACGAACGCCTCGCCGTCGTGCTCTCCGACATGCTCGGTGACTACGTGCGGCGGGAGGGGATCGGCCGCGTGTTCCGTCCGCGAGCGGTCGTACGGTTTCGGGGAAGCGAGGTCGAGCCGGATGTCATGGTGCGGCCGTGGACCGAGCACCTGACCGACTGGGATGAGGCTCCGACGCCGTTGCTCGTCGTGGAGATCCTGTCGGATGTCACGCGGCGTCGGGATCGGGGTCCGAAACGCGAGCTGTATCTCGACGCCGGCGTGGCCGAGTACTGGATCGTCGACGGTGAGACGCGCACGATTCGAGTGATTCGGCGCGAGCGTGAGGACACGCTGGCGACCGATACCGTCACGTGGCACGCGGAAGGTGCAGCCGAGCCGTTGATGATCGATGTCCGAGCGATGTTCCGGGAGGCGCTCGGAGACTGACGATTCCGGGGCCTCCCATTCGTGCCTGCCTAACGTCTGCCACCTGTCGTCACGCCTCGGCGTACACGCGCATGGGCTCGAGCACGTAGCGGCGCACACTCCGGCGCACGTATCCACTGAGGAAGGGTGCGAGGAGCGCGTACGGCACCTCGAGCCGGATGTCCGCACTCACGGAGTACCGAGTTCCGGCCGCGACCGCGTCGAAGCGGCTGACGAACGTCGCGTCGTACTTCGGCTTGAACTCCTCCAGCTCGATCTCATTCGCGGAACGCCGTCGGATGATGTTCACGACGTGTCCGGCGGTGCAATGGTCCACTTCGACTGTCGTCTCGCTCCCCTCGCACCGCACCAGCCGGACGCCACGAATGGTCGCGGGAAATAGTCTTGGCCAGTGCGCGTAGTCGAGATAGAGCGTCACGAGACGCTCGCACGGTGCGTGGATGGTCATCGCTGCGTCGACGTGCACCGCGCCCCAGCGGCGAGCCGTCCGGCCCATGACGCGCTACGCCGCCCGCGCCCGCGACAGCGATCCGAGTACGTCCGGCCAGGCCGAACACGCGCTCGCATAACGCGGCCTCCAACCTGATGCGGCACGGAGCCGCGCATTCGAGATGCGCTGTGAGCGCGCGAGCAATCGCATCAGCGATCCGCCAACGGAGGTGACCCACGTCGGTAGCGGCTTCGGAGCCGGCAGGCCCGCCGCCGACGCCAGCGATGCCGCCCACTCGCCTCGGCGCATGGGCTCGTCGTCCACGACGTTGTACGTACCCGCCGCAACATCAAGCGCGGCGACGACCGCCAATGCCGCATCGCCCTGGAAGAGCGACGAGACGTACGCGTTAGGGTCACCCGGCAGGGGCGACCACCCCTTCCGAATGAGGTCGAGCATCTCGTTCAGGAGCGCGTCCGGACCGTACAGGCCGCCGAAACGGAGAACCACGCCGGTGCCGCCGGCTTCTGTGAACCTGTTCGCGGACCGCTCCGCGTCGAGAATCGATCTGTTGTAGCGTACTGGCGCCACTGGCATTGACTCGTCGATCCATCCGTCACCGTGATCGGGGTAGATGGGCGCGAACGACTCCTGGATCATCCGCTCCACACCTTCAGCGCGTGCGGCCGTCGCGATGGCCGCCGAGCCGTATCGACGGATCCGATCGTTGGTGCGCCATGCCCACGGCAGCAGCATCGCGCGCGTCGATGCCGGTATGTGCGTCGCGAGATTGATGACCACCTCGTGACCCGCCATCGCACGCCGCAAGCCCGCGACATCGAACAGATCGGCCTCGACCGGCTTTGCACCGAGGCGGCGAAGGGTTTCCCGATTGCCGGCAGACCGCGACACCGCCGTCACGGTGTGGCCCGCCTGAGCGAGCAACGGCACGGCTCGGCTCCCGATGACGCCCGTCGCTCCCGTAATGAACACCCGCATGTCCGTCTCCTGTGAAGCATGTACTCAGCAGAAGACGGACCTGCGTTTGTATTGTGACCGAAGGACTGGGGACTGCGGACTGAGCTGCACGCTGGGAACGTCTGCCGCCGGCTGCATGCTGCGGCCGCACGCTGCCCGCTGCTGCCAATACCGCCCGGTCACCCACGCGCTGGCCGCTGCACGCAGCCGCACCCAGCGTCACCCAGCAACCAGCACGACCACCCAGCCACCCAGCTTGTAGTTGCCCAGTCCCCAGTCCCTGCATGGACCAACCGATGCACGCCGGCACGGTTCGTTACAGACTGAACGGTTCAGCGCGACGTTGGTTACGGCGCTACTCGGCGGCGCGGCGACCGCGCCTAACGTGTACCCTAACGCCTGTCTACGCCTGTCAACGCTTGGGTCCGACGCGTACGCTACGGCGCGCTTACCGTCTCACGTCCCTGGCGCCGCTCGAAGATCTCGGCACCAGGTCCGTCGAAGACCACCTGATAGCGCGAGTCGGTCCGGAGCGTCGAGCTCAGTTTGCGGCAGCACGCACCGGCCGGCGATCGTGCAATGAAGACGTGTGAGAACTCCACGCCTTGCTTGGCCGACCACTGCTCGACACAGCGCGCGTCCTGGCCGGCGCAGTCACGCGCGGTGTTGAACAGCCGCTTGTAGCGCGTGAATCCGGTATCGGGCAACCACTCCGTTCCCTGGACGGTCGCAACGCTCTGGCGACGCGCCAGTACGGGAAACCACTCGCCTTCACGGTCGGCGGGCCATCCGCGTTCCGGCACGACGAAGAAGCGACTCGTCGGCGGCGTGTGCGTCGCCACCCAGTGCATCGCGTCACGCTCATCAGGCGAGAGGCTCGCGAGGTACGCCGCTTCCGTTCCGAGATCTGCGTCTCGCGTCAGCGCCGACGCCGTGCTATACAGGACGAGAAAGCCGATCACGCCGATGGCGAGCAGGTTCTCTCGCGCGAACGCCACGACCGCGTAGCGTGGTGTGCGATGGATGTGCGGCTCGTGCTCCGGTTCCGTCGCGAGCCGGCCATCGACACGGCCGGTACTACCAGCACTGCCGGCACTCGCGCTGCGCCGACGCATGAGCAATGGGAGCAACACATCGTTGACGGCGATGCCAACGAGCAACGCCACGGGAATGGCGGCGTACGTCTCCCCCGCTCGAACGTCGAGCGCGAGCGTCACCATCCACCAGATGGGCAGCAGCACCGTTCGCCGCCGTAGCGATGCGAGCGCGCCGAGCAGAGCGAGCGCGCCTAACACGGGGAACAGCGGCTCGCCCGTGCCCATGGCGCCGAATCGCGCCAGTCGGCCAAGCACCGTCGCGCGAAGCGGGCCGGTCGTGAAGATCGAGCCGCCGGTCTGGCCTGCCGCGAGGAAAGGCCCGAACCCGTGGCGCGCCGCGACGGTCGCCCACCACGGTGCCGTCACCGCGATCGCAACAACGCCGATGATGACTGCGCCGATCAACCCCTGCTTGTGACGCCCATACGCGAGGAAGAACAACACCAGGCTCGCCGCCAGGAACGGCGCGGTGCCGAGATGGCTCAGCGGCGTGAGCGCAGTGAAGAGACCGGCGGTGAGCGCGTAGCGCAGATCACGCCGCGTGAACAGCAGATACGCCTGATGGAGCGCGAGAATGGTGAACAGCAGTCCGAACGATCGGGTGAGTCCGCCACCCATTACGAGCCACGTAAAGCTTCGTGGCACCAGCGCGAACGCTGCAACCGCCGCCGCGACCGCGGTGCGCTCGGGGAGCATGCTTCGGGCGAGAAACAGGAACGCGACGAGCGTCGCGCAGGTCGTCGCGAGCGGGAGCAATCGCACCACCTGCATGAGGTCGACCGACGCGACGTCCGAGATGAGACCCGCGACATAGAATCCGAACGGCGGGTAGGCGAACGGAATCTGCAGCGCGTTATAGGAGGTGAATGCTGGCAACCGGTAGTGCGCGCGCTGTAATTCCTGCGTCATCTGAAAGAACAGCCCACCGTCGTTGAGCGGGAAGTCGGTGAGCAAGACGGGTCGCGCGCGTATGGCGCAGCCCAGTGCGATCGCGGCAACGCAGGCGATGAAAAATGGAGACGCGACTATTCGGCGCGGCATGTGTGGTTCCAGTCCTCGAGTGTGTCGGCGTTCGAACGTGGAACGGGCCAGAGCGTATTGCGTGCCGCCCGCATCAGAATGGCGCGCATCGACCTCATAGGCTCGTTCGTCCAATGGCGCGATGCTCGGCACATCTGTTGCCTTCACCGCGCCACTCGACGGCTGCCTTCGACATCCACACGGAAACTGTTGGGACAGGAACCATCTACCACGCCGGTCCAGTCGCTCGACGTGGCCACTGAAGTGCTGCCTACCGACCTCAGGCGCGTGCACCGCTCCGCCGGCCTAACGACCGAAGCACCTGCCGAGCCACTCGGAATCGCCGCGCGGATGGCGCGAATCCAGACAGGCGGGGCCATTGAGACGGTCGCGTGGCTCATCTGCCTGGTACTCATCGCCATCTGGGCCATCGGCTACCTGTGGTGGCCCTTCTCGAACGATCAGGGCAACCTCGCCTGGGTAGGCGACGTCATCCGCGCCGGCGGTATGCCGTACCGCGATGCGTGGGATGTCAAAGGCCCGGCAGTCCATCTGCTATTCGCGCTCATCAGTACGACGTTCGGCCATAACGAGTGGGGACTGCGGCTGTTCGACCTGATCTTTGTCGGCGTCGGGGCCTGGTCTCTTTCTCGTATCGCCGAGCATTACGCTGGGCCGCGGAGTGGTAGATGGACGGTCGTCATCTACCTGCTATGGTATGCGTCGCTCGACCATCACAGCACGGCCCAGCCCGATGCGTGGGCAGGCGTGATGCTGTGTGCCGCGGTTGCGCTGATGGTGACGAGCGAGCATCGGCCCTCGCTGCTGTCGGGCCTCGGGGCTGGAGTGCTCATCGCTGTCTGCACGCTGATCAAGCCCACCTACGCTCTGTTCATGGCGCTCCCCTTGATCGAGGGGTCCCTGCATTTCAAGGCAGTAGCCCGCGTGCGGGTGGCGAACTTCCTCGGCGCGGCGATTCTCGGGTTCGTCGCTCCGATCGCGCTCTGCATTGCATGGTTCGCTGCTCGCGGTGCGCTCGGCGCCTGGATGGACGTCCACCTTGGATGGGTACCGTCGAGCTACTCGCAGCTGGATGCTGCCTGGCTGAACCGTATTCAGTACCTGCTGTTCTTTCTCACGACGAAACAGTTCGCGCCGGCAATCCCGCTTGCGATCGGCGGACTCGCGGTCGTCAGGCTTTCTCGCTGGCCGCGGGATACTGCGCTGCTCGCCATATGGACGGTCCTGGCGGTTCTGGGTGTGGCAATTCAGGGGCAATTCTTCGCGTACCATTGGCATCCCGCACAGCCTCCACTGGCACTGCTCGCTGGCCTCGGCCTGCATCGCGTTCTTGCGTGGCGCCGATCGATTGGGAGCCGAAGCGAGGCCGGGCAGGTGCTCGCGGCGAGCATACTCGCGCTCGCCATTGTATTGATGGTCGGCGCGACCGTCGGTCCGGCAGTACACGGTTACCGACTCTTGCGTCGCGTTGACTGGCCTCACCGATCCCGTCGGGTATGACCGCATCGAGTTCGGCCCGTACGGCCACCACGGCGGCGAGGTGACCGAGCTCGTGGCGTACTTGCGATCCAGATCGACGCCTGAGGAGACGGTGTTGGTGTGGGGCAGCGATGCCGGCATCAACTATCTGAGTGGGCGTGCGAGCCCGTCGCCGTTTGGGTACGTGCAGCCGCTCGTCGATCCTCCGGACAGCGACCTTCGGCGACGGTACCGAGCCGAGTTCATGCACCGACTCGAGAGTACGAAGCCGCGCTATGTGGTGTCGCTGAACGAGCGCGTCTGTGAGCGCGCCCCCACGACCGATGAGCGCAAGCTCCTCGGGCCCACCGAAGGCATCATGCGGTGCCTTGGCGAGGTCCCGGCTGTACGAGACTACGTGCTCAGCCGCTATACGGTCGAGCACGTTATCGGCCCCATCGAGATCCGCCGCCGGCGATAACGTTAGGCGCTCGAGGCCGCCAGCCCGTGCTCGCCGCTACGGTCGACCTCGCCGGCGGATTGCTTCGTGTCCCAATTACCTGAACGGCGTTAGGCACCGGTCGACGGATTGGTCATCCCGTCGCGCCGCGGCCTGCGCTATGCAATCCACCCCGTCGATCGCACGGCCGATCGAGGCTCGGCGCGTGCGGCGTGCTCCCAACCGGCGTTCGTCCGAACGCACGGATCGTGTCACCGCCCCGTGGCCACGGTCCGACATACAGGATGAGTATCTGCATGAAGCCCTTGCTGTCCGTCATCGTGCCCTGCTTCAACGAAGCAGAGGTACTGTGGGAGACTCACGGTCGACTCGTTGGCTCACTGAGTCAGCTCACCGACCTCGAGTTTGAAATCATCTACGTAGACGACGGAAGTCGCGACGCGACGCCCGATATACTGCGCGAGATCCAGGCAGTTGACCCGCACGCACGCATCATCCGCTTCTCGCGCAACTTCGGCCACCAGACGGCCGTGACCGCCGGGCTCGAGCACGCGAGTGGGGACGCCGTCGTCCTGATCGATGCCGACCTGCAGGATCCACCCGAGGTCATTGCGGAGATGGTCGCGCGATGGCGCGAGGGCTACCACGTCGCGTACGGCGTGCGCACCGACCGCGAGGGCGAGACCAGGTTCAAGCTCGCCACGGCGAAGGCGTTCTACCGCCTGCTCAACCGCATGAGCGAGACACGCATTCCTCTCGACACCGGTGACTTCCGTCTCATGGATCGCCGAGTTGTCGATGTGCTGCGCGCAATGCCGGAGCGCGATCGCTTCGTGCGCGGCATGGTCGCGTGGGCTGGGTTCCGCCAGATCGCGGTGCCCTACAGTCGAGCCGCCCGCTTCGCCGGAGAGAGCAAGTATCCGTTCTTCAAGATGGTGCGCTTCGCCCTCGACGGGCTCACGTCGTTCTCGCGCGCGCCGCTACGCCTGGCGACATGGATGGGTTTCGCCGTCTCGGCCGTGGCGCTCGTCGCCATCATCTACGCGCTCGTGATGCGTCTCTTCACGAGGGACTGGGTCACGGGATGGACCGCGCTCTTCATCGCCGTGCTCTTCATCGGCGGCGCTCAGCTGCTCTCGCTCGGCATCATCGGTGAGTACATCGGTCGGATTTACGGCGAGGCGAAGCGACGTCCGCTGTATCTCGTCGAGGACGCGCGCGGCTTCGAGCACGCATACGAGCGCGCCGTGTCCCGCGGGTCCACGCACCAACCCGTCGCCGATGGGCGCCGCCGCCGGGATGACGGTCAGCGCTGGCGCCGCGAAGCCGACATCCAGGTTCCGATCTATCACGAGCCCGCTGGCGCGCGCGTCGACGAGCCGATGTCGTGAGCACCGCCCGCGCTTCTCTCCGAACCGTCGCGGGGCTTGTGATCGCGGCGGCGTTCCTGTGGCTGGCCTTTGGCCGCGTCGACTGGCACAGCCTTGCCGCGGTTGCGGCTGAAGC
Source organism: uncultured Gemmatimonadaceae bacterium (assembly GCA_963829055.1). Classification (GTDB taxonomy): domain Bacteria; phylum Gemmatimonadota; class Gemmatimonadetes; order Gemmatimonadales; family Gemmatimonadaceae; genus JAJKIV01. Next base: position 138,775 of record CAWHHI010000003.1, read on the forward strand.
ACAGCCAGGCCCGATCGTACTCGGCCTGGTTGCGCTCGCAGCCGGATTCTTCGTGCGCATCGTTCGCTGGTGGATGATGCTGCGCGCGCTCGAGCCCGACCTTCCACTCCGCGCCTGTGTGCGCCCGTTCCTGCTCAGCCTCGCGGTGAACAACACCATGCCGCTGCGAGCAGGTGACATTGTACGTGCAGTCGGTTTCCGTGACGCCCTGCGTTCACCCACGATGCGCGTCGTCGGAACGCTGCTCATCGAGCGCGTGCTCGATCTCTTCGTTCTGGTCGCGCTCTTCTTCGTCGGGCTGCTCGCGATTCCGGACGGCGTCATTCCGCGCGCGTTCATCACGACGGCGGGATTTCTTGGCGCCGGCGCAGTGACGGCCGTGCTCGTGCTCGTGTTCGCGCCTGCCACCATGCGCAGGATCGTCGACCGGTTGGCGGCGAGCAACGCCCTCGCGCATCGGCGCGTGACGCCGCGACTGCGCGAAGCCGCGCATCACCTGTTCGACACGTTCTCGCTCGTGCAGTCGCCGGCGCGCGCGCTGCGGCTCGTGGCGCTGTCGCTGCTCGCGTGGGTGCTCGAGGGAAGCATGTATGCGTGCGTCGCGTGGGCACTTCATGTCGGCGGCTCGCCGATCGCCCCGTGGTTCGCCGCCGCAACGGGAACGCTCGCGACGCTGATCCCGAGCTCACCCGGCTACGTCGGCACCTTCGACTACTTCGCCATCCTCGGCCTCACTGCGTTCGGTGCGCGGCGCGTGATCGCGACGGCGTTCGCGATGATCGTGCACCTGATCCTCTGGCTGCCGGTGACGCTCGTGGGTGCTGCCTTCTTCGTCGCCCCGAGGTCCGTCCGCACCACCGCCGGCTCGCCCAGACAATCCAGGCAGCGCTCCGCTGCCTGACGAGTCCTTCACCCTGCAGAACCCACGCATGCCTGCGCAACATACCGTCGTCATCGGCGGCGGATTCAGCGGACTGAGCGCCGCTCTGGAGCTCGCTCGCCGCGGCGTCGCCGTCACCGTGCTCGAAGCGGAGCGCGAAGTCGGCGGCCTTGCCGGAACGTTCGAGGTCAATGGCGAACGTCTCGAGAAGTTCTACCACCACTGGTTCACGAACGACCGCCACGTCGGCGACCTCGTGAACGAGTTGGGCGAGGAAGACAAGATCGTCTACCGGCCGACGCGGACGGGGATGTACTTCGCCAACCGCATCTTCCGCCTCAGCTCCCCCGTCGACGTCCTGCGCTTCACGCCACTGCCCCTGGTCGACCGCGTTAGGCTCGGCATCCTCGCCCTGCGGGCGCGCGGGGTGAAGGACTGGCGCGCACTCGAGGGAGAAACGGCGGAAGCATGGCTCATCCGACTCGGCGGCGAGCGCGTGTATCGCGTCGTCTGGCAGCCGCTGCTCGAGGGCAAGTTCGGGCCGTTCGCGTCGCAGGTATCCGCGGTCTGGTTCTGGAACAAGCTCAAGCTTCGCGGCGGAAGCCGCGGGAAGAGCGGGGCCGAGATGCTGGCGTACTATCGCGGTGGGTTCGCGGCGCTCGCAGACCGGCTGGCAAGTGAGGTCGGGGTACTCGGCGGCGACATCCGTCTGGGGACGTGCGCGCGCGGGCTAGTCGTCGAAGATGGTCAGGTGCGCGGCGTCGAGACGGACGACGGCACCATCGATGCCGACGCCGTCATCGCGACGCCGGCACTGCCGATCATCGCCGACCTGGTCGAGCCACATGCGCCTGACGAGTGGGTGCGGAAGCTCCGCGCGATCGAGTACCTCGCGAACGTCTGCGTCGTGCTCGAGCTCGACCGCAGTCTGTCGGATACCTACTGGCTGAACGTCAATGATCCGGGCTTCCCGTTCGTCGGCGTGATCGAGCACACGAACTTCGAGCCGGCGTCGACGTATGGCGGCCGGCACATCGTCTATCTGTCGAAGTATCTGCCGGCGACGGCGGAGCTCTATCAGATGTCGGATGCCGACGTGCTCGAGTACTGCATCCCGCACCTTCAGCGGATGTTCCCCGCATTCGACCGCGCGTGGATCATGGGCGCTCACGTGTGGCGTGCGCGGTACTCGCAGCCAATCGTCGGCAAGCACTACAGTCGGCTCATTCCCCCCACCGACACGCCGATCCGTGGTTTGTATTTGTCGACCATGGCACAGGTCTATCCCGAGGATCGCGGCACGAACTACGCAATTCGCGATGGGCGGCGCGTCGGGCGGATGGTTGCTTCCGCCCTTCAGGGGAGTGACCGCGAGACGCTCGTCGAGCAGGGGAGATGAGTCTACCAACGAACGCAACGACTCCGAGATCGGGACCGGCGCTGGTTCGCGTTCCGTTCGCTGGCTCGCAGACGGACGCCGACGGGACCACGCCGGAAGTGCCTGACGCGCGGAGCGAGCAGGTCGGGCCGCGCGTTCGTCCGACGACGCTCGAGTGGGTCGTGCTGCTGGGAGCCGCGGGTTGGATAGTCCTGTTGTTGCTGTTGCGCTGGCCGGCCCTGTTGTATCCGCAGTTCAACTCGAATTCGAACATCGATGCGGCGTTCTTCGCGCTCGCCGGCAAGTTGGTGCGCGACGGTGCCGTCCCGTACCTCGCGTTCTGGGATCACAAGCCGCCGCTCATCTATCTGATCGACGCGCTGGCCCTGTCGGTGAGCGGCGGCGCCATCTGGGGCGTATGGCTGGCCACGGTGGCCGCGCTGCTCGTGACGTTAGGCGCCGCCGTCGCGGCGTGGCGGCGCATGTTCGGCGCGGCCGCGGCAGTCATCGCGGCCCTCGTGCTCGCGGTCTCGTTCGATGTCCCGGCACCGTTCAACCTCACCGAGGGGTTCGTGCTGCCGGCGCAGGCAGCCGCGCTGCTCATCCTCGCGCGCTGGTCCATGACGCGCGGGCGAGTCCTCGTCCCCGCGCTCGGCATCGGCGCGCTCGGCGGCATCGCGTTCCTGCTGCGCCCGAATCTGATCGGTACGCCCGCGGCCGTAGCGATCGCCATGGCGCTGACGCTGCTCATTACGCGTCGCGTGCGCGAAGTGGCAGTCCTGGTCGCCGGATGCCTCGCCGGCGCCGCGCTCGTCGTTGGTCCGGTGCTGCTCTGGTTAGGCAACGCCGGCGCCCTGGGCGCGTTCTGGGATCAGGTGTTCCACTACAACTTCGTATACACCGCGGCGTCGTTGCGGGCGCGCGTTCGTGCCGCGTTCGAAGGCGTCGCGGTCACCACGGTCTACGGAACGCTGTTGCTCCCGCTGGCCGGTTGGTTCGTCGCCGCACAGCGCCTTCGCGCGAGCCAGCGGGATGCGGCGGCTGTACCGCCACTCATCCTCTGCCTGGTCTGGCTACCGATCGAGCTGGCACTCGCGGCGTTGCCCGGCCGACCCTACTGGCACTACTTCGCGCCAATGCTGCTCCCGCTCGCGTCTCTGGTGGCGCTCTGCGTCTCGGAGGTGTTCGCGGTCGTCGAGCGCACGCTGCCAGGAGCGGCATCCGACCGATGGCGCCGACGAGCGGTGGTGGTGTTCTGCATCGCGATCGCCGTCCTGCCGGTGGGGCGCGCGCTCTTCGAGGTGCGCGACGCGGGACTGCGCAGTGACCGCGGGAGCTGAGGTCGATCTCGCGGCACAGTACATACGCGCAAACACGGCGCCCGCCGCACCACTCCTCGTATGGGGACACGCGTCGGACATCTATCTCTCCGCCGACCGAAAGCCGGCGACCCGCTTCGTGTACCCACTCGCGCTGTTCACTCCGGGCTACGCCGACTCCGCGCTCGTCCAGGTATTCCTGAACGACCTTCGCGCGAGTGCGCCGCCGCTCATCCTCGACACGACGCCAAATGCCAAGGGCGGGGAAGCGCTCACGCCGTCGTTGACGGCATGGAACCCGAAGTGGCGGTACCCGGAGACCGGCGTGGCGTGGTGGACGATGACGCCGGCCATGCGTGCCGTGTACGACTACGTCAAGGCGAACTACACCGCGAGCCGAGTCATCGGCCCACACCGCTGGGTGGTCTACCGGCGAATTGCAGATCCGGTCGACGTTAGGCATGCGTCCCGCAGCGCGAGCACACTGCCATGACCTCACTACCATGAGTTGGCTGCCATGAGCGACCCGCTACCCTCCATCGTCGCAGTTCCGAGGCTCAGCCGGCCGTTGCCGAAGCCTGTCGCCGCGGCCAAACCAAGCTGGCTCGCCGTGCACGGGATGACGATGGCGACGAGCGCGGCGGTCACGCTCGCTGTGATCGTTCGCGCGTTCCTCGTCCTCTCGCGCGACTTCCCGCTGAACGACGGCGCGCTGTTCTATCTCATGGCGAAGGAGCTCGGCGACAACGGCTTTCACCTGCCGGCGACCACCTCGTATAACGGTGCGGGAATCCCGTTCGCGTATTCGCCGCTGGGCTTCTACCTCACGGCGTTCCTCCACACCGTAGTCGGCATCGGTCTCCCTGATCTGCTCCGGATCCTCCCGCTCGTCTTCAGCTCGCTCTGCGTCATCGCGTTTTACCTGCTCGCGCGCGAGCTCAACGCGTCCCGGGCGACGGTGGTCGCCGCGTTATGCACGTTCGCCGTGCTCCCTCGGAGTTTCCTGTGGCTCATCATGGGCGGTGGGCTCACGCGTTCGATCGGATTCCTGTTCGCCATCCTCACGCTCTGGCAGGTACACCGCGTCTACACGCGACGCGCGTGGCGACACGTCGCGTGGGCGACCGCGCTCGCATCGCTCACGGTGCTCAGCCACCTCGGCACCGCCCCGTTCGTTGCGTTCAGCGCGGTGCTGATGCTGTTGTTTTTCGGCCGCCACAAGTTCGGGATCTACGCGTCACTCGCCATCGCGCTCGGGACGGTGGTGCTGACCGCACCCTGGTGGGCCAGCGTCGCCGCTGTACATGGCTTCGCGCCGTTCGCCGCTGCGGGCGCGACGGGCGGGACGGTATTCAGCTCGCAGAGTCGAGGTCAGGCACTCGCGAAGCTCGCGTTTTTCGGACTCGGAACGGCCGAGCCGCTGTTCCCCATCATCGGCGCACTGGCGATCGTCGGCGCATTCGCGTCGATGACGCGGCGCGGTGCATTCCTGCCTGTATGGTGGTTGACGATCATCCTGCTCGACACGCGCGCGGGAGCGACCTACGCCTCCATTCCGGTCGCGTTGCTCGCGGGCATCGCGCTCACCGACATCATCGTCCCGGTGATCGCGCGTACGTCGTCGTGGTATCGCCAACCGCCGCGTCTGCCAGCCTCGAGCGGTTGGGATCTGGTCACCGTTGCGCCGCGAGCACGCCAGTGGGCCGTGGCAAGCGTGCTGACCATCCTGCTCGCCTACGGGGTCGCGTCCGCGGTGCTACGTCGGCCGAGCCTGAACGCGGAGGGCCGGTACCTAACGAGTCTGACGGCCGATGACCGTGCGGCCATGGCGTGGATCAGCCGCGAAACGCCGGCAGCGAGTCGGTTCCTCATCGTCGTTGGCGGGGCCGCCGGCGGCTGGTGGTCCGATCGGATCGGCGAATGGTTCCCGGTGCTCGCCAACCGTGTAAGTGTGGCCACGGTACAGGGTACGGAATGGCTGCCTCGCGGGACGTTCGAGATCCGTGAGCGCGGCTACGACGAGTTGCAGGGCTGTGCCGTGTGGGGGACGCCGTGCATCGAACAGTGGGCGACCGACCATCGCCTTCCTTATACACACGTCTACCTGCCGAAGACACTCGCCTTCCCGTGCTGCGGCCCGCTCGACAGCGCGCTCCGCCACAGCAGCACGTACCGCCTGGTCTTCGACGGACCCGCGGCCACCATTTTCGTTCGCGAGGCAGCCCTTCCGCGGAAACACGTGGAGATCTGGTAAGGGCCGGCGGGTGCGGTTGACATGGGGTTGGGCCGGGGGGTAGCCTCCCGTCCTCCCCTTCCGCCCCGTGATGCCGATCAATCGAAGAGACTTCCTCAGGACCACCGCGGCCGCAGCAGCCGTAGCCGGTGGTCACGCCGTCGTCAGCGGCGCCCCGCTCGCGACCGCATTCACCGCCCCTCTCGTCGCTCCGCGCGCCGACGCCTTCATTGAAGACCTCGCGATGGAGGCGCTCAACGCCGCGAAGGATGCCGGCGCCAGCTACGCCGACGCGCGCATCGGGCGCTATCGCCGCCAGTCGCATCAACACGCGCGAGCGCCAGATCACCGGCGTCAGCCGACTCCGAGTCGTACGGACTCGGCGTCCGCACGCTCGTGGACGGCTCGTGGGGATTCGCGGCGACGAGCAACATGACGAAAGAAGGCGTCGTGAACGCCGCGCGCGAGGCCGCCCGCCTCGCGCGCGCCGCGAAGTCCGTGCAGAAGCGACCGGTCGAGCTCGCGCCGACGCCGGCCGTGAAAGGCACGTGGATGACGCCGATCGACGCGCGATCCGCTCGACGTCCCGATCGAGGAGAAGGTCGCGCTGCTGTTCGCCGCGAACGAAGCCGCACTCAAGGTCCCGAAGGTTCGCTTCGTGAACTCGGGACTGCAGCTGCTGCGCGAGGAGAAGACGCTCGCGACCACCGACGGCACGCTCGTCACGCAGACGTTCGTCCGCGTCGGACCGCAGTTCACGGCGACGGCGGTCGGCGACGGCGACTTCCAGAGCTACACCGAAGAGCTCGCGCCGCGCGGTCAGGGCTGGGAGTACATCGAGTCGCTCGACATGCCGGGCAACGCGGCGAAGTGGGCGTCACTCGCGGTGGAGAAGCTGTCGGCGCGAAGTCCGTCGACGTCGGCCGCTACGATCTCATTCTCGCACCCGACGAATCTCTGGCTCACGATTCACGAGTCCATCGGGCATCCGACCGAGCTCGATCGCGCGATGGGCTACGAGGCGAACTACGCCGGCACGAGCTTCGTCGCGCCGCCGGAGAAGCAGATCGGGAAGCTCAAGTACGGCCCGGAGTTCATGAACATCCAGGGCGACCGCACGCAGGAAGGCTCGCTCGCGCGCGTGGCGTGGGACGACGAAGGCGTCGCCGCCGACAAGTGGCTGATCATCGAGAAGGGGATCTTCAAGGACTACCAGACGACGCGCGAGCAGGCGGCGTGGATCTCGAAGCTCACCGGCGTCAACAAGTCGCACGGCTGCTCGTTCGCCGACTCGTGGGATCGAGCGTGCAGTTCCAGCGCATGCCGAACGTCTCGCTGCTGCCGGGCGAGAAGGACACGCGCTCGACGACATCATCGCGGCGACCGATCGCGGCATCATCATCAAGAATCGCGGCTCGTGGTCGATCGACCACCAGCGCTACAACTTCCAGTTCTCCGGCCAGGCGTTCTACGAAGTCAAGGGCGGCAAGATCGTCGGCATGCTCAAGGACGTCGCGTATCAGGCGAACACGCCGGAGTTCTGGAACTCATGGACATGATCGGCGGCGAAGTCCACCTACTGGCTCGGCGGCTCGTTCGGCGACGGCAAGGGCGAGCCGGCGCAGTCGAACTCCGTGAGCCACGGCTGTCGTGCCGGCGCGCTTCAAGCAGCGTGAACATCGTCAACACCGGGAGGGAGCGCTGATGACGCCGCGCTCCCTTCTTCGCCGCCGACGCCGGCGCTTCCTCACGCGCGAGCAGGCCAAGGCGCTCGCCGATCGCGTGCTGTCGTTCGCGAAGGCGGACGAGACGCGCGTCGACGATCACGAGCGGCTGGAGCGGCAACACGCGCTTCGCCGGCGGCGAGATCACGACGTCCGGCGGCACCACCGACACGACGGTCACGGTCACGTCAGCACGATCGGCAAGCGGCGCGCATCGGCGTCGACGAACGTGCTCGACGACGAGAGCCTCGCGCGCACGGTCGACCTCGCCGAGCGACTGGCGAAGCTATCGCCCGAAGATCCGGAGATCGATGCCGGAGCTCGGGCCGCAGACGCTACGCGACCGGTCGAACGGCTTCTTCGAGAGCGACCGCCGACCTCGGCGCCGGAGGCGCGCGCCGCGGCAGCGAAGCGCGTCGATCGAGCGCGCCGAGCAGGCGGGCAAGAGCGCGGGCGACATGTTCGTCGCCGGATTTCTCGAGGCGAACGCCGGCGCGCGCGCCATCGCGACGAGCCGCGGGCTGTTCGCCTATCATCGCGTCGACGGACGCGAATCTGTCGACGACGGCGCGCACGCCGGATGGAACCGGCTCGGGGTGGGCGTCCGGCGGCGCGCGCGACTGGGGCGAGCTCGATCCGGCAGCGCTCGGCACGACGCGCCGCGCAGAAGGCGGTCGCGATCGCGCAATCCCGATCGCGATCGAGCCCGGGATGTACACGGTCGTGCTCGAGCCGCAGGCGGTGGCCGACCTCGTGCCGCAGCTCGTCGGCGCGTTCAATGCGCGCGCGAACGACGAAGGCCGCGGCACGTTCTCGCAAGACGGGTGGCGGCACGAAGCTCGGCGAGAAGATCGCTCGACGAGCGCGTGACGATCTACTCGGATCCGACCGACCCTGACCTGCTCGCGCAGCCGTTCGACGGCGAAGGCTTGCCGCTCAAGCGACGTCGTGTGGATCGAGAACGGCATTCTCAAGAACTTCTCGTACTACTCGCTTCTGGGCGCAGAAGCAGGGCAAGGACGGCGACGGGTGGCGGCGGTGGCGGTGGCGGCGGCGGTGGAGGCGGATTCGGCGGCGGTCGCCGCGGCGGTCTCAAGATCGTCGGCGGCACGAAGACGCACCGACGAGCTCATCGCCGGCACGCAGCGCGGCATTCTCGTCACGCACTTCTTCTACATCCGCTCGCTCGACCAGCGCACGGTGCTGCTCACGGGCCTGACGCGCGACGGCACGTTCCTCATCGAGAACGGCAAGATCACGCAGGCGCTCAAGAACTTCCGCTGGAACGAGAGCCCGCTGTTCATGCTGAACAAGATCGAGGAGATCGGAAAGGCGGAGCGCACGGCGGCAGGCCAGGTGATGCCGGCCTTCGCGTGAAGGATTTCAACTTCACGTCGTTGTCCGACGCTGTTTGAGGAAGGAGGAAGGAGGCCTGAGGAAGGAGGCGGCCTTCGGAGGGCGGACGGCGGAGGGCGGAGGCAAAAGGGATGTCATCCCGAGGAGCGACAGCGACGAGGGACCTTCTGTGATGCCATCGTAGCAATGCGGCTACGAGCACGTTCGAGAGGGTCCACGCTGCGCTCAGGATGACTTCACAGACGGTCCCTCGCTGCCGCTCGGGATGACACCGCTCCTTCCTCAGGCCTCCTTCCTGTGCCTCGCGGCCTCCACCAGCCGGCGAACCCGAACCTCGTCCGTCTCCTCCCACGCCGCTTCGTCGTCAGGCAGCGCCTTGCGCACCCGCACGCCCGGACGCATGGGCCCACCCCCGCCGCGCGTTAGGCGCGTCAGGCGGACGTGCACCTCCCGCACACCCGTGCCCGCGACGATCTCGCCGATGTTCTCCTCTCGGATCGTTCCGCCGGCCATCACCACCGCACGATCGCCCGCCCGACCAACGAGTGATGCCAGAACCGGGATGCCCTCGCGCGCCGTCGACGCTCCACCAGACGTGAGTACTCGGCCCACTCCCGCCGCGATCACCGCATCCAGCGCCTGCTCGAGGTCCGGCGCGAAGTCGAACGCGCGATGGAACGTGACCGGCAATGTGCCCGCCGCCTCTACCAGGGACCGCGTCTGCGGACCGTGGACCGTGCCGTCCGCATGCAACGCGCCGATCACCACACCATCGGCGCCGAGCTCGCGGGCGGCCACGATGTCACGCCGCATGACGTCGAGCTCGATGTCGGAGTAGACGAAGCCACCACCGCGCGGGCGGATGATGACGAACACCGGAATCGATACGGCCTCCCGACACGCCTCGATCATCCCGGCGCTCGGCGTCGTCCCGCCGTCGAACAGCGCGTCACACAGCTCGAGCCGCCCCGCGCCGCCGCGTTCGGCCGCCATCGACGACTCCACGGAGTCTACACACGCCTCGACCAGTACGGCTCCCGCCCCGTCCGTCCTCGCGGGACTAGTCACGCCGGCTCACCGCTGCGCCGGAACGAACTGCCACCGTACACGAACGGACGCCTGGACCACGAGCTCTCCCGCTTCGACGGGCGTCGGCGCGGCCATCGCCGTCTGTGCCATGACTCGGCCCATCATTGGCTGCGGTGGGTTGTACGGGTCGATCGCGATCTCCGCCAGGGCGCCTAACGAGCCACCGGCCGCTGTCGCCGTCGCCTCGGCGTCGGCACGCGCCTTGGCGACCGCCTTCTGCAGCGCCTCGCGTCGCGCGGGGTCCGGATTCGACGCGAACAGGTTGAGCGACCCGAGATTCGTGGCGCCCGCGCCGAGCGCGGCGTCGATCACCTTGCCGATGGCGTCGATGCTCCGGACCTCGATCTGCACCGTGTTGTTCGCGCGGTACCCGGTGACCCGCGGCCCCTGACCGCTCTGCTGTGCGTACTCGGGATAGACGTTGTATCCCGACGTCCGGATCTGAGCGGCCGCGACGCCCGCGGCTTTGACCGCGTTGATCACGCGCGTCTGCTTGGCTGCGTTGGCCGAGGCAGCAGCGGCCGCGGACTGGCCCTGGGACTCGACCGCGACGTTGAGCATCGCGCGGTCCGGTACCACCTGCGCTTCGCCAACGGCGCTCGCGGAGATGCTGGGCGGCGGCGGTGGCGGCGCGCCGGGTTGGCCACTGAGAGGCAGCGTCACGACAGGAACCGCGAGAACGGCGAGAACGGGAACGCGCCGGGCGACAGCGCGAAAGAACGAATGCATGGGCACCTCCATCGGAAGCGGTGAACGCGTGACCGATGGTACACCACTGCGGGCTACGTACCCGCCTCCATGCCCGCGCTCGCCCAATCTACTCGCCCGTCAGAGCACCGTCACCGGCGTGAAGCGCACTCCGCGAATCTTTCGCGAGCGGAAGAACGCGTACACCGCCGGCCGCACGATTACGCGCCGGCTCGCGAGCGAACGCTTGTCGTGCACCGGTATCGCCCAGTTGCCTGTACCGAAACGCTCCGAGGTGCGCGCGAAGTCGGGGATCGTCACGACGCCTTCGCCGACGTACGCCGGAATGAACGGCTCGGCGACGGCGTCGAACCATCCGTCGCAACCACACTGCGCACACGGCGCCTCGGCCCCCGCCCGCCCGCGCACCAGCCCGCGTGCCGCGGCGATCATCGGCGGCATCGCATGGTCGATGAGGAGCTGCTTCCACGGGAGCCGATGGCCCTGCATGTCCTCGACGTCGCCGAAGGCAATGCCTGTCAGCGAGCTGCTCTCCATCTCGCCAGCGAGCGAGTCATGGACGATGATTTCGTCGTCGATGGATCCTACCGGACCGCTCTTCGGGATCTCTTTCCCGGTGATGACGAGCGCCGACGTCTGCTGCAGGCCGTCGCCGCACGAGCCGCAGACCGCCGACTCATCGTACGTCATCCCGGCGCGCGGGTGCCCTTCGTGGCTGTGATGAATCCACACGAACATGTGGAGGAGCCGCGCCGCGGAAAGCTCGCGGACAGTCGGCTCGAACACACGATGGACGGTGGGCGGGGGTATGGCGATCGACCGGGCCGCGTGACCGAGCTTGGAGACGGTTTCCTCGTTCGGGATGCAGAGCTTCTGGAACCCGCTCAGGAGCGCGGGATCGACGACGACGTCGAGCATCCCGGCCTCGAGGAACATTCTGCTGCGCGCGGCCGCGGTCGTTCGGGAGATAGTTGTACGTGACGTAGATCTTTTCGGGCACGTGATACAAGTCTGGTAACTGTTTGCGCCGCGACGATTTCGGTTCCTCGCGACACGTGAGCGACGAGGATCCGTGCCCGTTGGAAACGCATCCGTGGCTGCTGCTCGTCGAGCCTGGAAACGGCAACTCACCGCGGATGACGGACAGCACGCCAGACGGTTGGGTCGCGAGGTCCAACAGCGACGCAGAATCGCAGGCGGCCGGGAGCGCGCGACGCAGGAGGACGCAGAGCACCGCAACACACCTGGAGGCAAGGTCCGTGCTCGCCGAGCCACGAAAAAGGGGAACGGCCTCGGGACGCATTGGCTCGCCGGAGGTCGTTCCCCTCTTTCACAGGCTCGGCACATCTGCCGGCGTCCCGAGCGGCCGTTTTCTGCGTCCGTTCTGCGTTGCGGCCGCGAAGCGGCCGCCTGCGTATTCTGCGTCGCTGTTGGAATTGCGCGCGGATGCGTGGCTCAATGAGGCCGGCAGCCGCGCGATCAGGCCCGCGCCGGCGCGGCAGCTGGGCGCGCAGCCCGGAGACTCGGCCGGAACAGCACCGCGAAGATGAGCAGCACCACCAGTGCGCCCATTGACGGCACCAACCAGATCGACCGCCAGTCGTGCGTCACCGTTAGGCAGCTCTTCGCCGCCGCCGCGGCCGCGTCGCACGCGGGGTTTGGCGCCGAGTACCGGTTCACCACCGCCCCCGACACGAACGCGCCGATGAAGTATCCGACACCGTTCGTGACGAAGTTGATGAATCCCTGGGCCGCTGCACGGATACGCTCGCCGGCCTTCTCGTCCGTATAGATCTGCCCCGCCACGAAGAAGAAGTCGTAACACACGCCGTGCAGCAGGATGCCCGCCCAGAGCAGCCACATCCCGCTGCCCGCGTTCCCCTGGCTGAACGCCAGATAGCGGAGCGCCCACGCCAGCATGCCGACGAGCATGATACCGCGGATGCCGATCCGCTTGAGCACGAACGGCAGGAGGAGCAGGAAGCCCATCTCGCTCCACTGGCCGAACGACTGGATGAACGCCGGCTCCGGCGCGCCCGTCTCGTTCAGAAACAGGTTCGCGAACGTGTAGTAGAACTGCAGCGGGATGCAGAGCAGGAACGACCCGACGACGAAGATCAGGAAGTCGCGATCCCTGAGCAGCGACAGCGCGTCGAGGCCGAACGCGTCACGGGCGTTGAAACGCGTGCCGGCGCCCTTGGGCGGCGTGTGCGGCAGCGCGAACGAGAAGAGACCTAACGCGAGTGACCCGATCGCCGCGACGCGCATTGGCAGCGCGAGCGCGTCCGCCTTGAGCACCTTGCCGATCACGATGCCGGCCACGATCCACCCGAACGTGCCGAGCATGCGGATGATCGGGAAATCCTTGCCCGGATCGCGCACGTGGTGGAACGAGATCGAGTTGGTCAGGGAGAGCGTCGGCATGTAGCACAGCGCGTACGCGATCAGCAGCGGGTAGAACGTCGCGAACGTCGTCTGCGTCGACACGAGGTACAAGAGCACGGCGCCCACGATGTGCAGCACCGCGAGCAGCTTCTCGGTGGCGAAGAACCGATCGGCCACCATCCCGAGCACGAACGGCGACACGAGCGCCGCGATGGCCGTCGCGCCGTACGCGAGGCCGACCTGCTGCGGCGTGAAGTTGAGCGTCTGCGACAGGTACGTCCCCATCGTCACGAACCACGCGCCCCACACGAAGTACTGCAGGAACATCATGGCCATCAACTTCGCGCGCGTCGCGGTCATGGCAGCGTCCTGATCTTGATGTTGCGGAGCGCGAGCACGCCGTTGTGATCGCCCTGAATGGCCAGGTGGCCGGCTTTCGATCTGCCGTAGTTCGGCCAGTCCTTGAACTTGCTGGCCTTGACCTTCGCTTCCCAATCCGCGCTCCACAGCTCGTACTGCACCACCTTCTGCCCGTTGAGCCAGTGCTCCACGTGCGCGCCGCGGGCGATGATGCGCGTGCTGTTCCACTCGCCGGCGGGCTTCACGATGCCAGCGGGCGGCGCGTACAGCGCGTAGGCCGCGGCGGCAGACGTTAGGCGGTTCTTGCCGTCGGGCGCGTTCGCGTCGTCGAGCAGCTGATACTCCACCGCGCTCCAGTAGACCTTCTCGTATTCCTCGGTCGCCCGATAGAAGATCCCGCTGTTTCCGCCCGAGCCTATCCGCCACTCGAGCGCGAGCTCGAAGTCGCCGAACTGGTCATTGGTGAGGATGTCATCGACGCTCGAGTCCTTGGCGAGCAGACCGTCCGTCACATGCCAGCCGTTAGGCATGGTCGTCGCCTTGTACCCCCGCCACCCGTTCGTCGTCCGCCCATCGAACAGCAGCCGCCACCCCGCCGCCTGCTCGGCCGCCGTCAGCACGTTGACCGATGTCGGCGTGGCGGTGGAGGCCCGGGGCGTCGTGCCGTTGACGAGAGTGCCGGTCTCACTGCTGGCCTTGGCGCACCCGGCGCTGACGCCGGCTGCGAGAAGCAGCACCGTGATGCTCGAATCGAGAAGAAGACGACGCGGTCGCATGAGCCGTGAGTAATGGCGGCGAGGTGAGCGGTCCTCCCTCGACGGGCGACGCGCTTGCGGGATGTTCGCAGGAGCATGCGCCGCTGAATGGCACGAGGCAAGAGGACCGCGTACGGATCGTGCGTGATCGCTCGGCTCCCGTCATCGCCCTTGCAGGACACGCCTATGACTCCGCAACGCTTCAGCGCCATTCTTCTGCTCGCGGGCGGCGTCGCCCTTGGTGTCGTCCTCGACCGTTCCGCGCGCCAGGTCGTTCGCCCGCTGGAAGCAAACCAGACCAGGGCACAGACGGTCGCCGCGCCAGCACGGAACGCGTCCGACTCCAATGCCGTGACGCAAGACGAAGCGACGATCATCCGCGTGGCGCGCGAGATCACGCCCACCGTCGTGAGCGTCTCGCAACCGGAGGGCTCGGGCTCCGGCATCATCGTGAACGGCGACGGCATCATTCTCACCAACGCGCACGTCGTGGGTGCGTCGCGCAACGTGGAAGTCGGACTGGCCGACGGACGCACGGTCACCGGTCAGGTGGCCGGCGTGGACCGATCCATCGACGTTGCCGTCGTCCGCGTGTCGGCGCAGAATCTCCCCGTCGCGCCCATCGGCGATTCCGACCGCCTGCAGGTAGGCCAGTCGGCAATCGCGATCGGCAACCCGCTCGGTCTCGAGCGAACGGTGACGAGCGGCGTCGTATCCGCCGTCAACCGGAATCCCCGCGGCATCAGCCTCGACGGACTCATTCAGACGGACGCCGCGATCAGTCCGGGCAACTCGGGCGGCCCACTGGTGGACTCCCACGGTCGGGTGATCGGGATCAACACCGCCGTCCTCCAGGGCGCGGGCGCGACCGGACTCGGGTTCGCCGTCCCGATCAACCTGGCCAACGAGGTCGTTCGGCAGATCCTCACGACCGGCCACATCACGCGCGCATACCTCGGCGTGAGCTTCGCGGACATCGATCAGGAAATCGCCCGTCAGTTCCGACTCCCCGTGAATCAGGGCATTATCGTGGGCGCGGTGGAACCCGGGTCTCCGGCTGCCCGCGCCGGAATTCGCCCGCAGGACATCATTGTCCGGGGCAACAACACGGCGGTTGCCAGCGGTGGCGACCTGAGACGGTTGCTGCGCAGCCTCACCCCCGGAACGACGATCCGATTGGAAGTGGTCCGACCTGGCGGTCGGACCACGATCCCTGTGCAGCTCGGTCAGGCACCGACGACCTGACGGGAGCCGACAGCCATTCGTGTCGCAGCTCGCGCCTGCTATAATGGTGTCTTTATAGTCCGACACTACTGGCGTCAGGGTTAGGCACATCGCGCCGGGGCCGGTGGGAACTACGATTTTGCGGATGACACCGAAACAGCCGGATACGGCTTTGCATTGACGCTGGCTCTCGCCGGACTCTGACATAATGGGAACGGCCGCTCGGGAGACTCCTGCGTCCCGAGCGGCCGTTCCCAAAAATCCCGGCTCGTTGCGGAAGGAGCCAGACCTATCGACGCGGTATCCTGCTTCTTCCGCGCCATCCGCCAAATCGCAGTTCCCACCGACCGCGGCGCGATGATGCCTCAATGCAAAGCCGTATCCGGTAGTTTCGCAGTACGGATCCGCACAATCGTAGTTCCCACCGGCCCCAGCGCGATGATCCAGAGAGCCGCGGCTATCGCTCCGCACGATCGCCGCCTAGAGAACCTTTTGCCGCGACGGTGTGTCTCACCCACGCCGTGACCGGACTACCCGTGGTAAGGGTTGTCGTATCGGGGCATAGCGGAGCTTGCGCGCTGATGAGCAACCTCCAATCATCGGTCGCGGTCCGCGCCTGCTTCCCGTTAGGGCGTGCGCGCCGAGTGTCATCCTCGTCCCATCCTGCAGCCTTAGCCTCCCATGACACGGATCCCGCGCAAGCGATGGATCACCTTGGCGGTGATTCTCGCGGCCGTTGCTGGTGTGTCGGTCTGGTTGTTCACCCCCGCCAGCGCCAAGACAGATGACTCGGTTCTCGCGCGGGTGAAGAAAGGCGACTTCCACGTCGTTGTCACCAGCGCCGGTGAGCTCCGCGCGAAGAAGTTCGTGCAGGTGCAGGGACCACTAAACATGCAGCAGGCCGACATCTACCAGACGAAAATCTCCACGCTCGTCCCCGAGGGGACGGTCGTGAAGGAAGGTGATGTCGTCGCCGAGCTCGATCGCTCAGGGATAGCGGCGAAGCTGTCCGAGGTATCGCTCGCACTCCAGAAGGCCGAGGCGCAGCTCACGCAGGCGCAGCTCGACTCCACGCTCAACCTCTCGACGGCGCGTGAGGACATGAAGACGATGGAGCTCTCGCTCGAGGAGAAGCGCCTCGCGAAGGAGCAGGCCGCCTACGAATCGCCTAGTGTCAAGCGACAGGTCGAGATCGACTACGAGAAGGCCACGCGTCAGCTCGCGCAGGCGAAGGTCAACTACAAGACGAAGACCGAGCAGGCGATCGCGAAGATGGCGGAAGTCGGCGCCGACGTGCAGCGCCAGCGGAACAAGCTCAAGAGCGTTCAGGAAGTCCTCGGCGCCTTCACCATCAAGGCGCCGTCGCCCGGCATGGTGATCTACGTGAAGGAGTGGAACGGCAAGAAGAAAGGCATCGGCTCGCAAGTCAGTGCCTGGGATCCCACGGTCGCCACGCTTCCGGATCTCGGTCAGATGGAGTCGCTCACGTACGTGAACGAGATCGACGTGCGTAAGGTCGCGTCGGGCCAGAAGGTCACTATCTCGCTCGACTCCGACCCGACGAAGAAGCTGCCCGGAACGGTGGTCGCGGTCGCGAACGTCGGCGAGCAGCGGCCTAACGCGGACGCCAAGGTCTTCGAGGTGAAGATCCTGCTCGCGCAGGCCGACACCACGCTCCGCCCGGGCATGACGACGTCGAACGCGATCGAGACCAACACGATCAAGAACGCGCTGTTCGTGCCGCTCGAGGCCGTCGCTGTGGAGGGCACGACGCCGTACGTCTACAAGCGCGACGGTGCTCGCGTGACGAAGCAGCAGGTCGAGACCGGTCTCGCGAACGACAACGAGATCGTCGTCGCGAAGGGGCTCGAGAAGGACGACCGCGTGTTCCTCACCCCGCCGGCCGACCGGGACAAGATCGAGATGAAGACGTTGCCCGGCGCGAAGCCGGGCACGGGCGGACTGCCGCAGCCGGGTCCCGCCGACACCCCATCCACGGCCAAGCCAGTGCCGGTGAAGCCGGCGGCACCGGCCGCCACGCCAACGCCATCGGGCGTCGCCACGAAGTCCTGAACCTCCGGACAACCAATGTCGGTTCGTGATCTCGCGCGCGCCCGCGCCGAGCTGACCGCGCACGTCCTGTTCAGTCTCCGGACGGCCATCGAGGCCGTCGGACACAACACGCTGCGGGCGTCGCTCACCTCACTCGGCATCCTGTTCGGCGTCGCGTCCGTCATCGCGATGCTCGCGATCGGCAAAGGCGCCGAACAGGAAATCCTGGAGCAGATGAAGCTCCTCGGCTCCAACAACGTCATCATCACGCCGCTCGTCGAGCAGAAGGAGGAGAAGGCGAAGGATGACGGCACGAAGGAGCCGAAGAAGTTCTCGCCCGGACTCACGACGCTGGATGCACGGTCGATCCTCGACGATCGTGCCTAACGTTCGCACGACGAGCGGCGAGGTCGTCCTGCAGACGCTCGTGACGCGCGAGGGCCGGCGCCGGTCCGGCAAGGTCGTCGGCGTCGACACGACCTACTTCGATCTCCTGAACCTGAACGTCGCCGAGGGCAAGCGGTTCGCGCCCATGCAGGTCGCCGATGGCCTACCCGTCGCGATCATCGGGCACGGCGTGAAGACGCGCTTCTTCACGACCGAAGAGCCGATCGGAAAGCCCATCAAGGTCGGCAACGTGTGGCTCACGGTGGTCGGGGTGCTCGAGGACCGCAAGCTCTCCGACCAGACGTCGCAGAAGCTCGGCATCCGCGACGCGAACATGGACGTCTACGTTCCACTCTCGACGATGCTGCTCCGCTACCGGAACCGCGCGCAGGTCACGGAGCGCGACGTGCAGCAGGCGTCGCGCGAGGTCAACGACGACCCTAACGCGACCGCGAACGAGGACGCCGAGCAGCGCGCCGAGCGCACGAACTACCACCAGCTGGATCGCGTGATCGTGCGCGTGGACGACGCGAGCAAGGTGACCGGCGTCGCCGAGGTGCTGCGGCGCATGCTCACGCGCCGGCACAATCAGGTGGTCGACTTCGAGATCAGCGTGCCGGAATTGCTGCTCAAGCAGGAGCAGAACACGAAGCGCCTCTTCAACGTCGTGCTCGCCGCGATCGCCGCGATCTCGCTCATCGTCGGCGGCATCGGCATCATGAACATCATGCTGGCGTCGATCCTGGAGCGCATCCGCGAGATCGGCGTGCGACGCGCCGTCGGTGCGAGTCAGAAAGACATCCTCGCGCAGTTCCTCAGCGAGGCGGTGCTCATCAGTCTCGCCGGCGGTGTCGCCGGCATTCTCGTCGGCGGTGGACTGAGTCTCGGCATCGAGCGCATCGCCAAGATCAATACGATCGTCTCGTTCTACTCGGTGTTCATCGCCTTCGGGGTCTCGATCACCGTCGGCGTCGTCTTCGGCTTCGTGCCCGCCTGGCGCGCGGCGAAACAGGATCCGGTGGTATGCCTGCGTTACGAATGAAAGCTATCAGCTATCAGCTATCCGCTATCAGCCTAACGACGCTGCTTGCCTGTGCGGCGACGCTCCACGGGCAGCAGCCGATGACGCTGCAGCAGGCGATCGATATCGCCCAGAAGCAGGGGCTCCAGGCGCGCGCGGTGCTCGACACGCGCGAGGCAGCGCGGTGGCGCGACCGGGCATTCAACTCGAGACTCATGCCGCAGGTCTCGCTCTCCGGCACGCTCCCCAACTACGAGCGCGCCATCATACCGGTGATCCAGCCTAACGGTTCGACAGAGTTCAGGCCGCGCCTAGAGACGACGTCCGCACTGGGACTGACGGTGCAGCAGCCGTTGCCGTTGACCGGCGGTTCCCTGTTCGTCACCTCGGGACTCTCGCGCGTGAACGTCGGCGGCGACCGGTCGTCTCGGCTCTACAACTCGACCCCGCTGACCATCGGGCTCACGCAGAGCATCTTCAGGCCTAACGCGCTGAAGTGGGACGACCGCGAGCAGGATCTGCGCGCCATTGCCGCCGACCGCGAGTACCTCGAGGCACGCGAGGACGTCGCCGTCAACACGGCCACCGCGTTCTTCGACCTCTTCTCCGCCCGACTCGCGCTCGACAACGCGGCGTCCAAGGTGGCCATCAACGACACGCTCTTCAATCTGAACAAGGGTCGGTTCGAGGTCGGAAAGATCGGCGAGAACGACCTGCTCCAGAGCGAGCTCGCCCTGCTCCAGGCCCGCACGTCGCTCGATGGCGCGAAGCTCGACTTCGCGCGCGCCAACGCCGCGCTGAAGCGCCTGCTGAGCCTTCCGCCTGACGCACCCATCGAGATCACCGCGCCGACCGACATTCCGGCGGTGGAAGCCGATACCACCGTTGCAGTCCAGCAAGCGCTTCTCAACCAGAGCCGCACGACGAACACGCAGCTCCAGGCGGTACAGGCGAAACGCCGAGTGAACGAGGCCAAGCTCAATAACGGGTTCGGGGCGACGGTGACCGCGACCCTGGGATTGAATCAGCAAGCCCCCGTGCTGAACGAGGCGTACCAGGATCTCGCTCAGCGCCAGCAGTTTGGCCTGACCATACAGATGCCGCTGGTCCAGTGGGGCAACCGCAAAGGACAGGTGGAGGCCTCCCGCGCTGACGAAGACCGGGCCAACACCAATGCGCGCGCCACACGCGACGCGGCGGCCGAGGAGGCGCACTTCGCGGCGTTGCAGCTCGCCCAGTCCGCGCGAAACCTCGCGCTCTCGGCCAAGGCGGATACGGTCGCGGTCAAGCGGTTCGAGGTGGCCAAGAACCGCTACATCGTCGGCAAGATCGGGATCGACAACCTCTACCTCGCGCAGAACGAACGGGACGGCGCGCTTCGCGGCTACATCGACGCCCTGCGCGGCTACTGGGCGTCGTACTACCGGCTACGGCGATTGACGCTGTACGACTTCGCGGAGAAGCGTCCGATCAGATAGCGGGACTGGGGACAAGGGACTGGGGACTGGGGAAACCTCGGGATGCTACTCTCACGTAGAGAGGCATCCCGAGGTTTTTCGTTCCCAGTCCCGAGTCCCCAGTCCCCAGTCCCGTCCCCAGGTCATGACCGCTCTCCGTGATGGACTCCGCGTCCTCCGACGCTCCCCCGGCATGGCGACTCTGGCGGCGATCGCCCTAGGGCTCGGAATCGGGTCCACGACCACGATGTACTCGATCACGCGCGGCATCCTCCGGCAACTTCCGGTCGACCAGCCCGAGCGATTGATGCACGTGGCCATGACCGACCGCACCGAAGGCGACGAATACCTTCGGATCCCGGTCGCCGACATCGTCGCCCTGCGTGAACAGCAGCGGAGCTTCGAGTCCATTGCCGCCTACGAAGACGTGCCGGTCAACATCGGCGACACCGACCATCGCGCGGAGCGACTCTCGGGCGGAACGGTGACCGCGAGCCTCTTCAGAGTCCTGCGCGTTAGGCCTCTGCTCGGACGCACGCTCTCGATCGACGATGAACGACCCGGCGCACCGCCCGTCGCGGTGCTGAGCCACACGCTCTGGCAGAACCGGTACGCGGGCGATCGCTCCGTTATCGGTCGCACGATTCGGGTCAACGGCGCGCCGACCACGGTGGTGGGAGTCATGCCGGAGGGATTCGGCTTCCCTACGAAGGAGCAACTGTGGACGCCGCTCGCGCTCGACGCCAACCGCGGAAGCGCCTCGGGCGACAGGACCCCATCGTCCTACAACGTCATTGGCCGGCTCCGCGACGGCGCGACACGCGAGAGCGCAGGTGCGGAGATCGCGGCCATTGGGCGTCGACTCGCCATTGCCGATCCGAAAGCGCACGAGGGTCGTGCCCTCGCCGTTCGCCCGTTCTACGATGAGATGATCTCGCGTCAGGCACGCATCATCTTCGGCGCGATGCTCACCGTCGTCTCGTTCGTGCTGCTCATCGCCTGCGCGAACGTCGCGAACCTGCTGCTCGCGCGCGCGGCATCGCGCAGCCGCGAGATCGCCGTCCGCGTCGCACTCGGTGCTTCACCGTCGAGTCTCGTCAGGCAGCTTCTCGTCGAGTCGCTCGCTATCGCCATTCCCGGCGGCGTGCTCGGGCTCGCACTCGCGTGGGCCGGCGTCACGGTGTTCAACTCGACACTCGGCTTCGAGCTCGCATTCTGGATGCGTATCGAAGTCGATGGAGCGGTGCTCGCGTTCACCACCGCCCTCGTCGGCATTGCCGCGCTCGCGGCGGGCCTCGCGCCCGCGCGTCAGGCAGCGCGCGTGAGCGTCGGCGACGTGCTCAAGGACGAGGCGCGCGGATCTTCGTCGTTCCGCCTCGGTCGCGCGAGCCGAGTGCTCGTGGTGGGCGAGGTCGCGCTGTCGTGCGCGTTGCTCGTCGTCACCGGGCTCATGGTGAAGGGCGTGCTCACGATCACGTCGCGTTATGTGGGCGCCGCGCCTGAACAGGTGGCCACGGGCCGGCTCGAGCTTCGTGATGACGCGTACCCCGACGCCGCGGCTCGCGCGCGGTTGTTCGACGCGCTCGAGACGCGGCTCGCTTCTCAGCCCGGCGTCACGTCGGCGACGCTCGCCTCACACCTGCCGGGCAACAGCGCCCAAGCCACGCCGATCGAGATCGGTGGTGTTCGGTACGACAGCAAGCAATCCTTTCCCGAGAGCCGCGTCGTCGCCATCTCGCCCACCTTCTTCACGACGTTCGGTGCGGCGCTGTTGCAGGGTCGGCCGTTCTCGCGTGCCGATCGCGCGGGCGCGCCGTTGGTGGCGATCGTGAATCGCACGTTCGCCGAGCGGTTCTTCAACGGCGACGCGGTGGGCCGGCAGGTGCGGGTGAGGGAAAAGGGAGAATGGGCGACGGTGGTTGGCATCGCGCCGGTGCTCGGGACGGTGGGAGGCAATGGCGATTTCGCAGGCACCGACGCGATCTACCTGCCGCTCGCACAATCCGAGTACAGCAACGTCGCCGTCGCGGCGCGCACTCGGGGCGACGCGACAGCACTCGTCACCTCACTCCGCGACGTCGTCGCTGATCTGGATCCGGACGTGCCGCTGTATCAGGAAGGGCGCCTCGACGCGACGCTGGCGCAGGCAAGCCAGGGCGAGAAGGTGTTCGGCGGCCTGTTCACGTTCTTCGGGATCTCGGCGCTGCTGCTGGCGGTCGTCGGGCTGGTGGGCGTGCTCGCGTTCTCGGTGAGTCGTCGGACGCGCGAGCTCGGCATCCGCATCGCGCTCGGCGGACGTACCGGATCGATCCTTTGGCTCGTGTTGCGCGGCGGCATGATCCAGCTGCTGACCGGCCTAACGATTGGCCTGGCACTGGCGGCGGCCGTGGCGCCGCAGTTCGGTGAAGCGCTGTTCAACCAGAAGCCACATGACCCGACGGTGTACGCGGGCTGTCGGATTGACGCTGATTCTGTGTGGGGTGATTGCCGCGATTGTTCCCGCGCGCCGCGCGCTCAGTGTCAGCCCAATGGTAGCGCTTCGATCCGAGTAACCCGATTGCTGCCTGCAGGTCGTTGCGCCGCCATCGTCGCGCCGGGCCGGTGGGGACTGCGATTGGGCGGATCTGTACTGCGAAACTAGCCGGATACACCTTTGCATTGAGGCACCATCGCGCCGCGACCAGGGGAACGGCGATCGGATGACGCGGAAGAAGCAGGATAGCGCCCGGTAGGGCCGGCTCCTCCCGCAACGAGCCGGGAATTCTTTGGAACGGCCGCTCGGGAGACTCCGGCGTCCCGAGCGGCCGTCCATTATTTCTCAGGGTCCGGCGAGAGCCAGCGTCGAATGCAAAGCAGGATCCGGCTGTTTTGCAGTTCATCCGCCCAATCGCAGTTCCCACCGGCCCCGGCGCAACGGACAGCGTCGAAACACGCGTTAGGTGCCGGCCGGGCGCCGACCTCGGAGGCGCTCGTAGAGTCTCGCAATGATCGGAGTCACGAGGATCGTCGCCCCAATACGGATCGGCTGCGTCAGCTTCGTCGCAATGTAGGCGGCTGTGAACGCGCCCACACTCCCGGCCGTGCTGGAAGGGCGCCATCCGAACCGGATGCCCAACCAGAATCCACCGAGCACGGCGAAGAAGATCACGAAGTACACGATGACGGCTACCGTGCCGTACTCGGTCAACAGCTTTTGAACAGTCTTTTTCACGGGATGGAATCGATCGGGGCGGCCCAGGGGACGCGGGTAAGATAGTCACCGCCACCGATTCCCGATTCCCGACCAACTACTCGAGTCGCAGTGCCGCGATCAGATCCGCCCTCGTCGCCCTACGTGCTGGAACGACACACGCCGCCAACCCAGCGAGCGTCAACGTGATCGCCACGCCGATGAATACCGCCGGGTCGGTCGGACCGCACGCGGGCGGCGAGATTCATGACGCCGGTCCCGAATCCCGCGTTAGGCCGTGCATCGCAAAATACATGAGGTCCGGGGCCGTCACTCGCCTGACCGTACACGCGGACGTCAGCGACGACACCAATGATCTCGCCCGTGAATGGCTTGCCGAAGTCGACGACCAGCCGTTTTCCCGATCGGGGTCGCACCAAGCGCGGCGTCATCCGGGTGACGCCTTGCGCCGCGTTAGGCCGACGCGTCCCGGAAGGGTGCCGTAGTGCTCGAGGGACCGGCGAGCCTATGCGAACCGCTCGACAGGCGATCCTACAGAGGGTCCAACTCAACTGCTGCGGCTGCCAACGAACCCTCAGATTCGGGCTTTGTTTGGTACGAGTTCTGCAATCCTACCCGGTCCGCGATTCCAACAATTCGTATGCGACGTAGGAGGAAGGGATGAGCACGAATCGCTCGAACCAGGCCGGGCAGCAGCAGGCTGACGATCAGTCGAACACGATCAAGGACCCTAACGAGTGGACGACGGGCGACGAGCCGATGACCGGCGCCCAGCGCTCATATCTCAAGACGCTGTCGGACGAAGCGAAGGAGCCGTTCGACGAGAATCTCACGAAGGCTGACGCGTCGAAGCGGATCGACGAGCTGCAGGATAAGACGGGGCGCGGAAAGTAAGGGCCGCCGCGCGCGACGACCACGCTCGTGGAAAAGATCACGGGCCGCCGGATTTCTCGGCGGCCCGTGATCTTTTCGTGACTCGCGCGGCGCCGTTAGGCGCCGGTTTGCCGACTACTTGCCCTGCATGTTGAACGAGTTCGAGGTGAGCACCTGCGCGCCGGCGAAGTCAATCTTGCCGGTCGTCGCGTTCACCAAAGCGACCTGGAAGGCGACGTTGTAACCACCGGCCTTCGTCAGGTAGACCTCGTCGAATGAGGCGATCCCCGTCGACTTTCCGGTAATGGGGTCGGCGGCAACGTACCGCGTTGCTGTCGGGGCCGGGGCGCCGTTCTTTCCATCCTTGAAGTAGGCGATAACGCTGCTGTTTCCGACGACGGAGATGGCAACCGGCGTTCCGACTGCAGCGTTCACAGGGATCTTGGTGATCCCGTCCGCGGCGCACCGAGTCCACGGTCACTCTGATCGTCACTGCACTGCCGCCGCTGTATTTGCAACGGCTTCGACGTCTGCCCATCGGCAATGGTGCCCAGGCCACTGAGCAAGTACTGCGACAGGTCGTAAACAGCGCTCGGGCTGAGGCTTCCGAGGTCCCTGCCAACGAGACCGGCGAACAGCGGCGTTCAACTCCTGCGGAGCGAAGTAATGCACCGCGCGTCGCGCCAACCCAATCGGATTCAAGGCCGCGTAGACTGACGACGACGAGGTATCAAGGATTGCGCTCGGGCCGGGGATGCACGACGGGGAAGCTCAAGGCCCCGAACTCACCAGCGTGATTAACGCGGCTACCTGCTGGCGCGTCGATTCCACACAGTCCGATCTTGAGCGACATGGTGAACGTCGGAGCTGATCATCGGAATGCTCCGGTGATCGAACGAGCTGCCGAACTTCGCGGGAACGGCGGTGGTGCTAGTCTGGTAGCCGTAGATGAAGACGCGCTTCAGGCTGAGTTGCCGAGTGTCCCGCCGATGGAAGCAGCCCAGTCGGGCACGCCCGCGACACTGACTCCCGGCTGGAGGACCCAGAATGTGCTCGAACCGACCGCCTGCTTGTTACGCTCGAAGATGCCGGTAGCGTCGGTGTTCTGTGCCGCGGACTTCGAACGCCCAGTGACTGCCCAGCGCTCAGGCCAAACGCCACCGCCACCTGGCGGCGTCGGCTCCAGTGCGTCAGCGGTGAATGCCGACTCCGTACAGAGGAGGAAGCCTTTTACCAACCGGTCGAAGATCAGCGCGGTGACGTCTGAACTTTGGTCAGCTGTGCCGCGGATCGCGGCGATTCGCGAAAGGCCATCGAGGGCCTTGTTCGTCGCCACGCGGGTATACCCGTTCTTCGACACCTCGGCGCCAAGGTCGCCGGCAATCGTAACCAGTGCATCGTTCGATTTCTTGGCATACGCCCTGGCGTCCGACTTGAGCTGGGTGGCGTCGCACGAGCCGGTGAGCCAGATGGCCGCGCCGGAGGAGTCCCTACTGCAAGACTCGGCCGTATCGGGTTCACGGCGGTCGGCGCCGAGGCTGGCTGATCGCTGCACGCAACGAGTGCCGCACCAGCAGCAAGGGCAAGTCCAGTTCGCAGCAGGGGTCGCATGGGTTCCTAATAGAGAGAGTGTTACTAGACGACAGCGCGCGGCGACAGATGAATGACACATCTGTCGCTACGCACCGGATAAACATACGCTAATCCGGTCAGCCGTCGGTTAGTTCGGCGGCTTTACGAGTGCCTGGTAGCGAGGATCTGAGCGAAGGTCCTGCAACCACCACGATTTGTCGTTCGCCGCGAATGCCCGCTGGTTCGGGTTGGCGGCGTAGGTACTTCGCGATCGAGCTCCAGCGCTGACTCCTTGTCACCCGCCTGCGCGTAAACAGTCGCAGCGATATTCATGAGCTCGCCAGTCGGATCAACCTGGGAATCACCCTGCGACGTCGCCGCCAGTGCCTTGGCGCTATCGAGCTGGTTGGCCCGCACGAGCGCCAATGCAACCATCAGCTTTCCCTTCAGCTTGTAGAATTCCTGTCGATTGGGTGGCGCCATCTGAACAATCTGCTCGTACGTTTTCCAGACGTCCGCCATGTCGAACTTGGGACCGGGCAACGTGTACAGCCAGCAGCTTGCACTCTGTGAGGAGGAAGTTGTCCGGGAACCGACGGTTCCCCTCGTTGCACCAACGAACCGCCTCGTCGCGAAGGCCGAGGTCGGCCGACGCGCCAAAGAGTCTGTACGATGGTGCGATCGACGTCGGTGAGGTAGGGATCGGCGTTCAGAGCCTCCTCCGCAGCGAGCTTCGCCTGCGAGAGCTGCTGCTTGTTGAACAGGAGGTGGCTCAACACGTTCCAGGCGCGTGGCGCGCCGTTGATCGGCGGCGATCGATGCCCTCAGGTCCTGCTCGGCGGAAGCCAGCAGCGCATTTGCGGCCGTGGGGTTCGGCGTGAGGTTGTTCAGCCACTGCCAATAGTGAAGCGTGCCTCGCGCCTCGATGGCGTCGGCGTCGCCGGGCGCCTTCTTGAGCGCGCGCTCGGCGTGCGCCAAACCCGGCATCGATGGTCTTGCGAAGTTCTCGTCCGAAGCGCCAATGAGGCGAGCCGTTCGGTACGCGAGCCACGCGCGCGCGACAATCGGTTCGCGCCAGTTCTCGTCCAGAGCCTCGACTTTCGCGAGCGCCGAATCGGCGCTCGCCGATCTTCTGCAGTGCCGACGGGACATCACGCGCCTTGATCAAGCGCGTCGACTTCACGCGTCGTCTGCCGGGCGCGCTGCATGGCGTCCCACGCGGCGGCATTTCGCGTCCCCGCCTTGCTGACGAGCTCCTGAATCTCGAGCCCGACGCGCTTCCTCAGGAACAGGGACACGTCGTGCGCGAGCGAGATCCTGCAGCTCGAGCAGGCTTATCCGGTGACTGCTCGATCTTCGTGTTGGCGCAGCTGGTCACCGCGTCAGCGCGTCAACGAGCCGGACCTCCACCCTGAGCCGCCCGTCGCTCGCCGGCGTCACGATGCCGCGTCACGAGCGTCCCGACCTTGAGGACCTTCGCGACGCTGTCAGGCCGCGGCGACGTCCCTTTGAACGGCGCCACGCCGTTTCCGGAAATGACCTTGAGCTGTTGCACCGCGCTCAGCTCGTTGATGAGCGCTTCGGTGATGCCGTCAGCGATGTGCTGCACCTGCTTCCCGGGGCTCCGGTCATCGAAGTACAGCACCGCGATGTTGCTCTTCGCGTAATCGCCAGTGAGCCCTTCCGGCGGTGACGTGCCTTGCGTCTTCTGCCACGCGAACCAGCCACCGGCCGCCAGCAGCGGCACCGCCACGGCGGCGGCGATCATCGCGGTCTTCTTTTTCTTCGCTCCGTCGCCTAACGACGGAACCTCGACCGTCCCGGCCGCGATCGCGTTCTGCCGGATGCTGTCGCGCCGACGCCGCGCCGCGCCATCGCTGTCCACCAGCGCGGCGCTGAAGTCGGTGGCCGAGCGGAAGCGATCCGCCGGGCACCTTCGCCATCGCGCGGACGATCGCGTCCTCGACCGCATCCGGCACCGTGCCGCGCACGATCTTGAGACTCGGCACGTTGTCGAGCGAATGCCGCGCGAGCAGCGCCATCGCCGTCGGACCGGTGAACGGCGGCTGACCGGCGAGCATCTCGTACGTCACGCAGGCGAGGCTGTAAATGTCGCTCTCGGGCGTGACGTCCTTGCTCCCCATCGCCTGCTCGGGCGACATGTACGTCGGCGTGCCGACGGCCATGCCCGTTCGCGTCAGCGTCTCGCCGCCGGCGACCGAGACGGCGCGAGCGATGCCGAAATCGGCGACGAGGGCGCCCGTCTCATCGAGCAGGATGTTCTCCGGCTTGATGTCGCGATGGATGACGCCCTTGGAGTGCGCGTACGCGAGCGCGTCCGCGACCTGCTGCGTGATCGAGAATCGTGTCGTCGACCGAGAGCTGCTTCTCGCGATTCAACTTGTCGCGCAACGTGGCGCCGTCCACGAACGGCATCACGTAGTACAACACGCCGTCCGCCTGCCCCGAGTCGAGCACGCCGACGATGCGCGGGTGCTGGAGCACGGTGCCGACGTCGATCTCGCGTAGGAAGCGTTCCATGCCGAGCGTGACCGCGAGCTCCGGCAACAGCACCTTCACCGCGACGTACCGGTCTCTGCGTTAGGTCACGAGCGAGGTAGACGGTCGCCATTCCTCCACGTCCCGAGCTCGCGCTCGAACGCGTAGCGCCCGGCGAGGGCGTTCTGGAGGGTCGACAGCGATATGTTGGAAGTCGTCGCTTCCACGGATCCCTCGAACGAACGCAACGACGCAAACATACGATTCCACGGAATATCACGAACAATCCGTGGCGCCGGTCACAGTGCCCGACAGATTACACCAATCTTACCATTTGTTCCTACTATATAGGGCATGGGACGCCGAGACGGCTAGGGATACCCTGCGCCTCGCGCGTTTCCAGAAGCAGAGCTCGGCTGGCGGCGTTAGTCACCGAGCCGCGGCGGTTTTCTCCACTGAGTCGCCTGCTCGTACGCGTACGCCAGGCGGATCAGCGTCTCCTCCGCCCACGGGCGTCCGAAGAACTGGAGCCCAGCGGGCAGGACACCGCGCGTGTATCCCATCGGCACCGTGACCGCGGGAAAGCCCGTGCTTGGTGAGAAGAGCTGACTGTTGTCGCCAGCCGGAGTGTTGAGGTCGCCGATGAGACGCGGTGGGTTGCTCCATGTTGGATAGACGAACGCGTCGAGCCGATTCGCGTCCATGACGCGAAGCACCGCAGTACGGAGGCCTTCGCGGAACCGGTCGCGCGCCGCACAGCCGGGATTACGCGTCAGGCGGAAGTGACTCGGCCTGCGCGGCGGTCAACCGAACCTCGATCGACGGGTGAAAGCGACGCGACTTGATGAGGTCGGCAAGTGTCTTCACTGGCAGCGTCGTATCATTTCGCGACGCGAGGAACCCATCGAAGTCGAACTTGAACGGGTTGCAGCCCGCCGCTCTGTGCGCGACGGAGCGAGTCGAGCTCGGGGATGACCACGGAATCGATTACCGTGGCGCCGCGCGCGCGCAGCTCCGCGACCGCGCGACCGAACACCCGGACGACTTCCGTGTCCGTGGTGGCCGTCAGGTACGCCTGGGGTAACACGCCGATCCGCGCGCCCTGCAGACCGT
The DNA here is from genome assembly GCA_963829055.1 of uncultured Gemmatimonadaceae bacterium. Lineage (GTDB taxonomy): Bacteria > Gemmatimonadota > Gemmatimonadetes > Gemmatimonadales > Gemmatimonadaceae > JAJKIV01. The sequence continues at coordinate 168,350 of CAWHHI010000003.1, forward strand.
CACGTCGCAGCGCCTTCGCGTAGTCGGGCACCGCGCGATTCCGGCTCGGTTCAGTGGCCGCATCGTTAGGGTCGTAGCCGGCAACGACCTGGAACACGGCCACGGCATCGGTGACGGTGCGCGCCATCGGGCCGGCGATATCCGACGCGAGGTTGAGCGGCACGACGCCGGCACGACTCGTTAGGCCCATGGTGGAGCGGATGCCGACCAGCGCGTTGTGCGCCGACGGGCCGCGGATGGAGTTGCCCGTGTCCGTCCCGAGCCCGACGACGCCGAAGCTCGCGGCCACGGCGGCGCCCGTCCCGCCACTCGACCCGGCCGTCACGCGGTCGAGTGCATACGGATTCTTCGTATAGCCGGGCAGGATCGAGCTCACCGTCTCGACCGGCGAGAACGCGAGCTCCGCCATGTTCGACTTGGCGAGGACAATCGCGCCGGCGTCCTCGATCCGCTTCACCATCGTGGCGTCTTCGCGCGGCGTCCACCCCCGCAGCGCGAGCGATCCGGCGGTGGTCTGCAGGCCGGCCGTCTGGTAGTTGTCCTTCACGATCATCGGCACGCAGTGCAGTGGCCCCACCAGCGTGCGCGTCGCGGCGAATCGCCGGTCGAGCGAGTCGGCGATCGCGAGAGCTTTGGGATTCGTGACGACGATCGCGTTGATCGCGGGCCCGCGCTTGTCGTACGACTCGATGCGCGCGAGATACCCGGCGACAATGGCGTGGCACGTGGTGCTGCGCTGCCGGAGCGCTGCATGCACGTCCGCGATGGTCGCTTCCGCAAAGCGGAATGCCGGACGTGCCTGTTGAGCCTCCGCGTGTCGTGGCACACTTACCAGAACGCTCACGAGAGCGGCGATGAGTGCGGCGGCGAGCGCGAGACGGCGAGGCGTGTTGGTGGTGGCGATATGCATACGAGGCGGTTGTCGGCCGAAGCGGGTCGGTACGAAAGCTGCCGACCGAGCGAATCCTGCCACAAGAGCGCGCCCCGCAAGAGTGCACGCGAGTGCACGCGAGTGCACGCTGCTCTTCCATCCTGTCTCGCGAGTCACCATTACCACAGAGATGTTCGATATCTCGCAAGCGTGGGCGACAATTCAGCGCCTCGCGAACGGCTTCATGGCCATGCTGCCGCGATTCATTCTCGCGGTGTTGCTGGCGTGGGGCTTCACGTTCGTCGGCCGTCTCGCGCGTCGCCTGGTCGAGCGCGGGACGGCGCAGCGGCGCGAGCATCGCACGCTGCAGATCGCGCTCGGCCGACTCGTGCAGGCGGCGATCGTCGTCGTCGGACTGCTGGTCGCCGCGACCGCGGCATTCCCGACTTTCACGATGGCAAACCTCGTCGGCACGCTCGGCGTCGGGGGCGTGGCAATCGGGTTCGCGTTCAAGGACATCTTCCAGAACTTTCTCGCCGGGATCCTGCTCCTGTTGACGAAGCCGTTCACCGTCGGCGATCAGATCATCTTCAAGGATTTCGAGGGCACGGTCGAGGACATCCAGACGCGCGCGACGTATCTCAAGACGTACGACGGCCGGCGTGTGGTGATTCCGAACTCCGATCTCTACATGAACGCGGTGACGGTGAACACCGCGTTCGCCATTCGCCGCGTGGAGCACGACGTCAGTATCGCGATCGAGGACGACGTCGACGAGGCGAAGCGGTCGATGCTCGGCGTGATGCGCGGGGTCGACGACGTGCTGCGGGATCCCGGGCCGGACGTCCTCGTCGTGGGCATTGGCGATTCGACGGTGAGCCTGCGCGCGCGATGGTGGGCGAACTCGAAGCTGCCTGACGCGCTCATCGCCCAGGACCGTGTGCTCGCCGGCATCAAGTCACGACTGCAGGCGGACGGGATTCATCTCACCGGGCCAAAGGACGACTCCACTGTGGCAACCGTGGCCGTGCAGGCGACAGGAACCGAGGGGACGAGCAGTGAAGCGGGCGAGGATGGCAGTACGAGTAGGGGGTAGCTATTCAGGGCAACGGCAACTGCAACTGCATGACAGGATTGGCAGGATGGACAGGATTGAACAGAGGCTCCGTGCCACACGCAGGGCCCCTCCCGCAACGAGCCGGGAATGAGGGGAACGGCCGCTCGGGACGCCACTATCTCTGAGATGTGTTCCCCCAGTCGTTAGGCCCCAGCGACGCGCTCCCCGACGCCGAGGCAGTCATCTTCTCAATCCTGCCAATCCTGGCCATCCTGTCTTGCAGTTGCGGTTGCCGTTGTCGTGCGTGGCGAACAGTTCGGTGATGACGACGCAAAGCCCCCGCGCTGCCAGGCAGCGCGGGGGCTCGGTCCTTCCCGGGTCCCTGTTCCCGGTTCCCTGTTCCCTGTTCTTTATCGTCCCAAACTTCCGAACGTATCGCACGAGTTCGGGTTGCCGCTCTCCATGCCGCGCCGGAACCACTGCGCGCGCTGCGCCGCCGAGCCATGCGTGAACGTGTCCGGGCGAATCCGGCCCGTCTGCTGCGCCTGGATGCGGTCGTCGCCCACCGCGGACGCCGCGCCAAGGGCCTCGTCGACGTCGCCCTCCTGCAGGAGCTTCCGTTGACTCGTGCTGTTCGCCCACACGCCGGCAAAGCAGTCCGCCTGAAGCTCGAGCGCCACCGACATCTGGTTCGCTGAACCCGGGCGGGACTCCTGCAGCTGGCGCACGCGCTGCTCGATGCCGAGCAGGTGCTGGACGTGGTGGCCGAGCTCGTGTGCGATCACGTAGGCCTGGGCGAAGTCGCCGGGTGCGCCGAAGCGCTTCGCGAGCTCGTCGAAGAAGCTGACGTCGAGGTAGACCCGCTGATCGACCGGGCAATAGAACGGACCGACGGCCGCCGGGGCGTCACCGCATCCGGTCTGCACGCCATCCCGGAAGACGGCGAGGCGCGCATCATGGTACTGCTCGCCCCCTACCTTGGGCAGCAGCTGCGTCCACGTCTGCTGCACATCGTCGAGTATGAACGACACGAACTGCACGCGCTTTTCCTCTTCGGGCGTGCTGTTGACGGGCTGCTGGGCTTCGCCCGGCGCGGTCTGCTGCGGCACGGGAGCGCCGCCACTGCCGCTCCCGTCGAAGATGTTCACGCCGAACACGGCGCTCAGGATCAGCGCGATGATCGCGCCGCCGATTCCCATGCCGCGTCCGCCGATCATTCGCCCGCCGCCGCCCGTCTGCCCGCGGAGGTCATCGAGATTCTTGCTAGGCCCACCGGGTGTCCAGCGCATCGTTGTGCCTCGACTCGTTCACAGTGAACCCTGCCATAATGCAGGAGCCGAGCCGCAATTTCCGGAATCCTTCGCGGACGAGCTCGACGGTGTTTGATGGTGTCGACCGCGTCCCGGGAGTGCAAGGAGACCGTCGCGCGGCGACGGACGGCGCTCTTGCCCGTCGCGACAGCGTTCGCCGTTGCCAATGCTGGCAACAGGGCCGGCTTCGCCTGCTATCGACATCCAACCCGCAATCCAGAAGCGCTCGACGCCAACAGCTCGACGCTCGGGTGTCGCGTTAGGCGCGACTGTCGGGCTCAGCCGGACGCGTCGATGCATCATCGCATGATCGCTGCCCGCCACTGCTGCTGCGCGGTTCATCAACGGGCCTTTCAGCACGTGTTGACGCCTCACGATACACGTACTTAGTATCGCCCATCCAGGCGGCGTGCCGGCGCGATCTGTGCTGTGCCGCTTGATGAGAATCGCGAGCTGAGTCGCGAAATGGCCACGCTTGCGTCGTTCGCGTGAGGCGGCGCAGCGATGGCGTCCATGTACGCCTTGGAGGAGCTTACCCATGCGCCTACGTGCACGTCCGATTTCTCGTACCGCATTCGCGTTCGCTACAGTCGTAGCGATCCTTGGAGCCACAACCGTCGGCCGCCCGCTCGACGCGCAGCAACTCGGCTCGATTCGCGGCCGCGTGATGGTCGAGGGGATCAACCGGCCCCTCGGCGCCGCGCAGGTCAGCGTCGTCGGCACCCAGATCGGCGCGCAGACGAACGACGACGGCGAGTATCGCCTCAACAATGTGCCTCCCGGGCCGCGCACGGTCCGCGTGCAGCGCATCGGGTTCGCGGCAGCGACGAGCCCGGTCACAGTCGCCGCCGGAGGGACGGCAACGCTCGACTTCACCATCCGCGAAGCGCCCGTCTCACTCGAGCAGGTCGTCGTGACGGCGACCGGGGACGTTAGGCGCAAGGAAGTGTCGAACAGCATGGCGACGATCTCGGCCGAGCAGGTCGAGAATGCGCCGGTGGCGAACACTCAGCAATTGCTGAGCGCCCAGACCCCGGGCGTCACCGTGCTGTCGAACTCCGGGCAGCCGGGTGCCGGCGGTACGATCCGTCTGCGAGGCAACAACAGCATCTCGCAGAGCAACAACCCGATCATCTACGTCGACGGCGTCCGCATCTTCAGCGGCTCGACGCCGACGGTCGCGAACGCGCGCCAGACGACGGCGCCGTTCAACGACATCCGCTCCGAGGACATCGAGCGGATCGAAGTGGTGAAGGGCGCAGCGGCGACGACGCTCTACGGTACCGAGGCGTCCGGCGGTGTGATCCAGATCTTCACGAAGCGCGGCCGCAGCGGAGCCCCACGCTGGAACCTCGATGTCGGCGCCGGCACGAACGACCTCGACTATCTCCAGGTGAACGGCGATCCGACGGCAGTGCATTCTAAAGGAGTGCCGCGGCCCGAACATGTACGGCGTCGATGTCACGCCGACGAGCACCACGTTCGGCCAGAACGTGCGGTACGAGGACCCGACCTGCCCGTCGAGCGACAAGTGGATCCGGACCGGCGCCATACAGCGCTACTCATCGTCCGTCGCGGGCGGCGGGGACATCATGCAGTACTTCATGACGGGCAACTTCTCCGACGAGCAGGGCGCGATCGAGACGAGCGACTACAAGACCGGCGGCTTCCGCGGGAATTTCTCGTTCAGACCGGTGCGGCAGCTCGAGTTCGCGTCTCAACTCATCGTACCAGCGCGGTGACCAGGCGTGGGTGCCGGATGGCAACCTGGCGAACGGGTTCCTGCTCAACGTCGGACGCGGCACCAACGGCAACTACCGGGGCTCGGGGTGCAGCACGGCAGTCACCGTCTGCATGAACAACGCGCAGATTCTCGACATCGAGACGACGACGCGTACCGACCACTTCATCTCTGGCTTCACACTCAACTACTCGCCGATCGATCCGTGGACGAACCGCCTAACGATCGGCTACGACTACAACAACGTCGAGAACCGGACGGTGATTCCGTTCGGGAACCTTCGCTCTCCGCTCGGCTCGCTCTCGCAGACCGACTGGAACCGGAGGTTCCTGTCGGTCGATTACGCGTCGACGCTGAAGAAGGACTTCGGCAGCACCTGGGGCACGACGACATCGCTCGGCGGGCAGCTGTTCCAGGACAACCTGCTGAGCACGGGTGTGGGCGGTGAACAGTTCTCCGGGCCGGGCGACCCGGTGCTGACGAGCGCGTCGATTCGCACCATCGGCGAGAACACGCGGCGGCGCGTCGTGAACGCCGGACTGTTCTTCCAGGAGCAGCTGGCCTGGAACGACCGCGCCTTCCTCACCGCCGGTGTCCGCGTGGATGGGAACAGCGCGTTCGGGAAGGACTTCGGTCTGCAGGCGTACCCGAAGCTCGGGTTCGCGTATGCGCTCTCCGACCACGACTTCTGGCCGAAGACGAAGATCGAGACGTTCAAGCTGCGCGCGGCGGTCGGCGAATCCGGCAAGGCGCCGGGGGCGTTCGACGCGACGCGCACGTGGGCCCCGATCGCCGGCGACGAGGCGAAGCCTGGATTCTCGCCCGAGCAGATCGGCAACCCGAAGCTCGGACCCGAGCGCACGCGCGAGCTCGAGGTCGGCTTCGAGGCGAGCGCGTTTGCCGGCCGCTACTCGGCGGACGTCACGTACTTCAACACGCGCACGCTCGACGCGCTCATTCAGGTGCGCTACCCGCCGTCGCAGGGCTTCCTCAACCGGCAGCTCGAGAACATCGGCGAGGTCCAGAACCAGGGGCTCGAAGCGCGTCTCGAAGCCGGGTTCCTCCGCCGCGAGAAGGTCGATTGGCGCGGCCGCGTGAACTACACGCACATCAAGAGCGAGGCGACCGACATCGGCGGCGAGCCGCTCATTGCCGCCGGCGGCACGTTCACCGAGGTGCGGAAGGGGTATCCCGTCACGTCGCTGTTCGCGAGGGTCGTGACCAACCCGAACGCGATCGCCGCGCCGACGTTCAGCGACACGAACGTCTTCATCGGGCCGACGTTCCCCGACGACGTGATCGGTGTCGGCTCGACGCTCACGCTCTGGGACCGGTTCTCGATCGACGGGCTCGGCGAATTCCAGAAGGGCGGCTACAACATCAACTTCGTCGGCTACCAGAACGCGCTGCGCGGAAACTGGTTCGCGTGCTACGACGTGCAGCGCAAGCTCGCCGCGGCCACGAAGGGCGACGCGTCCGCGCTCAACGGCGTGACGGCGCTGCAACGCGCGCGGTGCTCGATCGATCGCACCTCGCAGTTCTCCGACGTGTGGATCGAGCCGATCGACTTCTTCCGGCTGCGCTACGTGACCGTGAGCTACAAGGTCCCGCCGCGCCTGCTCCGTGGCATGGAAGGAGCGACGCTCACGTTTGCAGGGCGCAACCTGTTCTACAACTCGGACTACTCGGGTCTCGACCCGGAGTCGGCGGACCAATCCGACAGCCAGGTGGGGCGGCGTGAGTACTACGTGCTCCCGCAGCTCCGCTCGTTCTCCATTTCGCTCCGAATGAACTGGTAACCGCCTGAGGAACCTACCGATGACGATCATGACAATGATTCGGCGAGCCTCGGGCGCGTTAGGCGTCACGGTTCTCGCCTCGTGCAACTTCTTCGACGTCACCAATCCGGGGCCGATCGCCGACGAGAACCTCGACACGCCCGGGGCAATGCCCGGGCTCGTGACGGGGATGTCGTTCGACCTCTCGCGCGGGGTGAACATCGCGACCCAGGCGCTCCCGATCATCTCCGACGAGCTGTACCACGGCGGCAGCTATACGCCCGAGGGACTCTTCAACCGCGGGATCGTTCGCCCCGAAGACGCGAACGACCTGTGGGGCACCATTCAGCGTGCGCGGTGGGTCGCGGAATCGGGCATCGAGCGCATGAAGACGGTGCTCGGCGAAGGGTTCGCGACGAACGCGCTTTCGGCGCGCGCGTACATCTACGCGGGGCTCGCCAATCGTCTCGCCGGCGAAAATCTGTGCGAGGCCGTGATCGACGGCGGCCCGGCGGAGGACTTCAAGGTGCTACTTCACGCGCGCCGACGACGACTTCACCGCAAGCGATCACGCATCGCGAACAAGCTCACTGGGTCGCTCAAGGACTCGCTGCTTCGCGTCGCGTACGGCGGGCGAGCGTCGGTGCGTGCGGCACAGGGGAAGTGGGCCGAAGCCGTGGCCGACGCGGCGCTCGTGCCGACGAGCTACGTGTTCGTGGCGCCGTTCTCGACGAACACGACCGCCGAGAACAACGGCCTCGTGACGGAGACCACCGACCGCTCCGAGTACACGGTGTACAACTCGCAGTGGGCGCAGGTGTTCAAAGACCCGCGCGTTCCGTGGGACACGGTCAAGACGACGAGCGGAGCGATCGCCGTGGGTCAGGACGGTCGCACGCCGTTCTTCCGGCAGCGGAAGTACGTGAACAAGGGCTCCGACGTGCCGCTGGTGAAAGGCACGGAGATGCTCATGCTCCGCGCCGAGGCGGCCCTTCGGAACAACGACGTCGCGGGCGCGATGACGCTGATCAACCAGCAGCGCGCGTTCTACAGCACGGCGGCCGGACCGCTGCCGGCACTGACCGCGTCGACGGCAGCTGACGCGTGGCGCATCCTGGAGAAGGAGCGCGGCGCGGTGCTGTGGCTCGAGACGCGGCGGTTGTGGGACCTGCGCCGGTGGAATGCGGAGCCGCCCCCGATCAAGAACACGTTCCTCGACAACCGCGACAAGTGCATCCCGATCAGCCAGAACGAGCTGCAGTCCAACCCGAACCTTCGCGGGCGGGCGGGAACGTGATGCCACGGGGCCTCGAGCGAGACGACGTCGGCGTTAGGGCGCGTACGTGAACACGCGACGTTGGACCGCGGTGTCGGTCGGTGTGCTGCACGTCTGCACGGCGTGTTACGCGTACACGCCGGTGCACACGCCGCCGCCGCCGGGATCGCAAGTGGCGCTCGAGGTCACCGATGAGGGACGCGTCGCGCTCAATGACAAGATCGGCCCTGGCGTCGTGCGGCTCGAGGGCACGCTCGCCGGGGTCGAGGGCGGCGACCTCCTGGTCGATGCGAGCGCCGTCCGGCAGGTCCGTGGCTACGTCTCGGATCTGGGTGGCGTTCGCGTTCGGCTACCGCAGCAGTACGTGACGCGAATGGACGAGCGGCAGCTCTCACGCAAGCGGACGTTCCTCGTGAGCGCCGCCATCGTCGGCGCGATCGCGGCCTTTTTTATCGCGAAAGGAGTCAGTGGTCATAGCACACCGCCCGAGGTGACCGGGGGTGGGGGACCAGATCAATGAGGGCCTTGATGTGGAGTCGGTCGCTGGCGGGACTGCTCGCACTCTCGGCATGCGGTGGCGGCGACGACCCCACGGGCACTCCGGTTGTCGCTGGCGCAACGTTGGCGGTGAGCGTGAGTGGGCTCGTTCCGCTCGACCCTGCGGTTGACGGGCGCTACGAAGCGTGGGTCGTCGATCGCGCTGGCACGGCTACGTCGTTAGGCACGATCGACGCGTCGGGGGATGCGTCGTTCACGAACCCGGCCGCTGACGTCGCGTCGATATTCATCACGTACGAGCCGCGCGGTGACACCGACCCGGCGCCGTCGTCGCACCGCCTGCTCGTGGGACGCTTTCAGAACGGGCGCGCCACGTTGTCCGTGGTCGGCGCGCTGACCGTCAACGACACGCCGCTTCGCGAGAAGCCGGGGCAGTTCACGATGTTCTCGCCGAGCGACAACGCGATGCACGGGTACCCCTCGTTCGAGGAATCCGGGATCTGGCTGTTCAACATGGCGCCGCGCGACACCCCGCAGGGAGACATGTGGGTGCGCCTGACGCAGCTCCAGCCCGGCTGGGTCTACGAGGGCTGGATGGTGCGGGACATCGACACGCCGAACGCGGTGTGGCTCTCGTACGGCAAGTTCCTTCCCGACCCCACCGGCACCGTCAACACGCGAGACGACACCGGATGGGGCGAGTTCTCCGGCGTCACGGATTACCTGAAGGGCGAGGAGGAATTTCCCGGCGACGACTGGATCTCGAACCCGTTAGGCTACGTCGTGCCCGGCGGGCTCACGCTGCCGCTCAACCTGCGTGAAAAGACGGCGAGCGGCGCGTCGCGCTGGACGCACGTGATCACCGTCGAGCCGTCGTCGGACCGCGGCGAACCGGTGACGACGCCGCGGCCGTTTACCGTCAGGCCGTACCGCGACCCGTTCGGCGACGGCGGGCCGGGAGCGCCTCGATCCATCACGTTCCATGCGGAGGGCGTGCCGCGCGGAGAGGTGGTGGCTACGGTGATGCGCGCGATGCTGTCGTGCTGTACGGCAGCGACGCTGGTTACCGCGCTCGCCTGCTCCAGCGATCCTGTCTCACCAGGCAGCGTCGCGCGCGCGGAAGCCGGTCGGTGGGCCACGTGGGTGCTTCCCCGAGGCGACGCGCTCAGGCCGCCGGCGCCACCCGCCGAGGGGTCCGCGCAATCCGCCGCCGAGATCGACGAGATCGTCCGCCTGCAGTCGGCGCGAACCGCGGCCACCGATTCGGTCGTTAGGCAGTACGCCGGCGACCCCGGCGCGCCATGGTCGCGACTTGCGGTCGGTCGCCTCGATTTCTACTGGCCACTCCTCCCGGACGTGCTCGTCGCGACGCCGGTGCGTGCGGCACGTGTCATGTCGCTGCTGCACGTGGCGATGTACGACGCGGTCGTCGCGTCCTGGGACGCGAAGTACGCGTACAACCGCCGCGCTCCCGCATTGGCGAGTGGCCGCGTCAAAGCGCTCGTGCCGCTGGACGGCGTGCCGAGCTACCCGTCGGAGCACGCGGCGGCGGCGGCCGCCGCGGCAAGGATCCTGACGTACGCCTTCCCACTGGAGGACACGGCGTCGTTCACGCGTCAGGCGCGCGAAGCCGCCGAATCGCGCATCACTGCCGGTGCGGCGTACCGGAGCGACATCGACGCGGGGTGGGCGTTAGGCACGGCCGTCGCGCAACGAGTCATGGACCGCGCGATGGCGGACGGCTCGGCGCAGGCGTGGACCGGAGCAGTACCGACGGGCGAGGGCATGTGGCAGCCGACGCCGCCGCGTCGCGTGCAGGTGCCGTTCGACGCGATGGCCGGTTCGTGGCGCACGTGGATCATTCCGTCCGGGAGCGCGTATCGTCCCGGCCCGCCACCAGCCATCGGGTCACCGCAGTTCAAGGCGGACCTCAACGAGCTGCTTCAGCTCGCGAGCGGCGGGCGTACCCAGGCGCAGATCGACGCGGCGCGCTACTGGGCCACCGACGCGCCGTCGATTCGCTGGGAGCTGTTCGCGGAGGACGAGATCGCATCGCATCGCCTGAGCGCGCCGCACGCCGCGCGCGCCCGCGCGTACCTGAGTGCGGCGATGTACGACGCGTTCGTCGCGTGCTGGGACACGAAGTTCACGTACTGGATGGCGCGGCCCGTGACGATGGACGCGTCGCTGCGCACTGTGTTCTCGACGCCCCCATTCCCGTCGTACCCGTCTGGTCACTCGACGCAATCGTCCGCGGCGGCCGAGGTAATGGCGGAGCTGTTCCCCGACCGCGCGGCGTTCTACCGAGCGAAAGCCGAGGAGGCGTCGCTCTCACGCATCTGGGCGGGCGTGCACTACCGGTTCGACGTGACGACCGGCGAGGCGTTAGGCGCGAAGGTCGGGGACGCCGTCGTCGCGCGGATGCGGAGCGACGGGGCCCAGTAGCACCCGCATGATCGAGGCTGCATGCCGCATGCAGCGTCCACGCAGCGCGCGGCCGCTGTTGGTAGCACACAGCGAGTGGCCGATGCGACGTGCAAGTAGCAAACAGCACGCAGTCTATAGAAGTATGTCATTCCGGATTCGGCGGCGGACGCCCCACCAGAGCGCGCCGAGCGCGGTCGATCGCCGAAGCTCGATGCTCGCCTCACCCGTGGCGCCGGCTCGCCAGCCGGTGTCGCGCCGAAGGGGCACGCGGATCTCGATCGCGCCTTCACCGCCAACACTCGCCGGGGCCACGCCGATCACGGTAGCGTCCACCGGTCGAGCGCCGTCGGCGTACGAGATCAGGTGGACTACCTGACCCGGCCGCACGTTCAGCGCGCCCGCCTGTTTCAACGCGATTCGAGCTTCCAGCGCATCGAGCGTCGCGACACGCAGGATGCGATCGCCAGCCTCCACGCGATGGCCCTCCAGCTCCTGCACCCGCGGTGTCGCGATCGATCCAGCCATCGGCGCTCGCAGCGTCAGCGCATCGAAGCGTATCCGCAGAGCGGTCGCCTGCGCCGTCGCCTGCGCCCGCTCCGCCTCGACGCGTTCCGTTACGCCGCCGACCGAGGCGGCACGAGCTCGCGACGCCGCGAGGGTAAGTGAATCCAGGACGCGGCCGGCTGTGAGCAGATCGCGCTCGAGATCGCGCTCGACGAGCCGCACGAGGGGCGCGCCGGCAGTCACCGTCATCCCCTCACGCACGAACACGGCACCGATGAGCGCGCTGTCGGGCGCGGTGAGGTCGAGCGCGTTCACCGGCGCCACGACGAATCGCCCGCCAGTGGTGACCGTCCACGGCAGGAGGGCGAGCAGCAGCACCGTGCCTAACGTCATGATGGCCGGCCACCGCCAGCGGGCCATTCCGCGCCGCTCGCCGCGCCGTGCACGAATCGCGAGAGCGATCGACCGGCCCCACTCCATGATGCCGCGACGTGCCAGCATGAAGATGAGCCCGAGCGCGATCAACGCACCGGCTGCGCCCAATGCCTGGTGGGCCCGACCGACGACCCACAGGCCGATGAACGTGAACGTCGCCGCGATGTAGACAGTCGCCAGCGCGCCGTAGATGAGGAACACGCGGCGCTCGCGGTCGGTCGCGGCCGGCTCCGGAATTTCGAGTCGAAGCACGTGGCGTCGCGCCCACCACCCGAAGTACTCCCGCGCGCGCAGGCGCAGGTTAGGGATCTCGAGCCAGTCGGTGAGCGCGAAGTAGCCGTCGAGCGGAAGCAGTGGATTCGCGTTCGTGAGCAGCGCGGTGAAGCCGCCTAACAACATCGTCGCGACGGCGATCTCCGACGCCAGTGTCCCCGGTCGGGCGATGGTCCAGACGATGGCCGCGAGGCCCGTGACGACGAACTCGATCCATCCACCGGCCGCCGTCACCCAGAGCCGCGAGCGGAGGCTGGTGAAGCTCCAGGCGTCGTTGACGTTGCAGTAGAAGGCCGGCTGGAAGTACATGAGCATGAAGCCCATCTCGTGGACCTCGCCGCCGAACTGCTTGCAGGCGAATCCATGCCCGATCTCGTGGATGAACGTCACCGTCAGCAACACGACACCACAGCAACAGTGCCGAGCCGACCGTGATGTTCGACGGTGCGTACAGCGCGGCCACGGCACGCGAGAACTCGGTCCACGTAGCGGCGATGATCAGGAAATACACAGCGAATATCGCCAGCGACGCGACCACGAAGCCGCGCGTGAACATCCAGCGGACCGACGGCAGCGTGCGATTGAACATCGCGTCGGGGTCACCGAACGACCATCGCATGCGCAGCAGCTCGCCACGGAACAGTGTCGGCCGCCTGCGACGCCGACGATCGGCACGAATGCGCTCGAGCTCCACCGTCGTTCGCTCCGCCAGCGTGCGTTCGAGCAGACCGATGGACGCGAGCTTCCGCGCGAACCCCTCCACCGCCCGTGCGGTCAGTCGCACGCCATCGGCGGCGAGCGCGGCCGCGATCTCGTCTGGCGTGCGACTTCCGTCGAAGTACCGCATGACGCCCATCTCGACCGGACGGAAGCGAAAATACTTCTGCGTCGCCGGGTCCTTCACGACGAAGCTCGTCTCGCCGCGGAAGACCTGCTCCACGATGGCGAGCTCCGGGCGAAGGCGTGGCCCGCCAGCACCACTGGTCAGCGCAATGCTGCTCATCGCGAACGCGACCTCACCGCGTCACGACCGCCGATCGCATGACACGCTCGCCTGACGAGAGTCCGCTCAGCACCTCGACCCGCCCACCACCGAGATCGGCGCCGACGGTCACCGCACGGAGCGACGTGCGTCCGTTCTCCGCGACGAGCACGAACCCGTCAGGTGACACCGCCTCGCGCGGAACGGAGACCGCCTGTCGTGTCCGATCCCCGAGTTTGACGACGACGCTCGCGCCGGGAAGGAGATCGGCGCTGGTCGCGAGCCTGAGCACCACCTCGCGCGTCCCACTCGCGGGATCGATGGCCGGCGCCGCGTGAAGCACGCTCGCCTTTACGCTCGTGCCGGACATGCCGGCGACGACCGCCTGGTCACCAACGCGCACCATCGTCGCGCTGCCCTCGGGAATGCGCACGCGCGCGAGCAGCGGGCCGGCCTCGGTGACGCGGAACAGCGTGTCACCGGCGGCGACGAACCGGCCGGGTCGTGCATAACGAGTGGTGACGACACCGCCGAACGGCGCAACGATGTGCGTGAGTTCGAGGTCCCGGCGTGCCTTGCGTCGCGCGAGGTCGGCTTGCGTGTACTGGAACTCGACCTGCTCCGAATCGGCGGCGGTGATCCCTCCGGCCTTGGTCATGGCGCGCGCACGCTTCACGAGGTGGCCGACGTTTTCGTACGTCGCCTCTGTCTGGGCGAGCGCGAGCTCCTGCTCGGCGCTCTCGAGACGGGCGAGGGACGTGCCCGCGCTCACGCGTGATCCGAGCTCGGTGAGCACCGAATCGATCACGCCGGCCGATCGCGCGACGACGACCGCATCGTGCTCGACGTAGAGCTGCGCGGGAAGCTCGAGCGGCGCCCGCGCGGTCACGGTCGCGACGAGGAGGCCGGCCGTGTCCGGTATCACTGTAGCGGCTCGAGCCTCCGCAGCCGGCCGTGGGCCGCACGCCGCGGCCAGGAAGGCGAGCACACACGGGAACAGCGCGAGCACCGCACGGCCGCGCACGGTCATGACCACATCCTCCACCAGAGTAGACGGACCCATCGCGCAGGCCCGCGGACGGCGCGGCCGAGCACCGATGATGGCGCGGTGAGCACGCGTGCGTACGCGACCATGCCGGGGCGCAGCGCCCCGTCGGCGTTAGGCACGAGCGCACGGACGGGGAAGACGACGGCGCCAACCGTGTCCATCGCCATGTCGGCGATGCCGGAGACGCGCCCGACGAACGTCCGCTGAGGGAACGCATCGACGCGCAGGCGCACCTCCTGTCCGGTCTGCACGCGGCCGACGTCGCGCTGGTCGACGCCGAATTCGAGCTCGAGGGTGTCGGTGCGCCCGAGGACCAGCACCGTGCTCCCCGCGTCCACCCGCGAGCCGACGCGCTCCTCGGGCCGAGCGGTCAGCACGATGCCGGAGACCGGCGCGCGCACGGTCGCCGAGCGGAGACGCTCGTCGCGGATGGCGGCGTCGCGTCGCAGGACGTCGGCGCGCAGACGCTGGAGGCGTTCCTCAGCCGCGTCGCCGCGGCTCGCCGCGCTCGCCGCCGATCGCTCGGCCGCAACGACGGAGGCGGTGGCCGCATCGAGCTCGGCGCGCAGCTCGGCGTCGCGAAGCTGGATGATCGGCGAGCCGCGGTTGACCGCGGTACCTTCGCGAACGAGCACGCGCTCGATGATGCCGTCCGTGAGCGGGCGAATCTCGGCGCGCGAGGTCGGCCGGAATTGCGGGGTCGTTCCATCGACGCGCAGCGGCCAGCGAATGAGCGTGAGCACGCTCACGGCCACCAGTGCGGCGAGCGCCATCGCGAGTCGGCGCTGCCGCGGAAGTGCAAGGAACGCTTCCTTTCGGGCATGCAGCGCGCCTAACGCGTCCGCCAGCGGCACCTGGTTGTACAGCTGTGCGTTGCGGAGTGCGACCGTGGCCTGGAGGGCGAGGATGGTCGCGAGCTCCTGCTGGCGCGGGGTCGCGAAATCCGTGCGCGCCGACTCCAGCACGAGGATGCCGACGACGCCCTCGTCGTCCTTGAGCGGGATGTACAATCCGCTCGCCACGCCGTCCTCCGCGAGATCGTCGCTGAAGATCTGCAGGAAGAGGCGTTCGGCATCCGACGCGGGCTCGGTGCGATCCGACAGGTAGAAGCTCGTGCCGATGCCCGCGGCCCATGCAGCACGGACGGCGAGGTCCTTGAGCTCTGGGTCGTCCCGATCGACCGTCTCGACGCCGGCGACTGCGCGGATGTCGCACGCGCCGCGCTCGTACAGGGCAATCGCGCCGCGATCGAACGGCAGCGCGCGCATGGCGAGGTTGACCACGGAGCTCATGACGCGATCGAGGTCCAGCGTGGCCGCGATCTCGCGGCTCATTTCCATCACGAGCGCGAGGTCGCGGGCGCGATCGTTCGCGGCGATGGTTCGCGTGTTCCTGAGCGCGATGCCGGTCGCCGCGGCGATATGTCCGAGGGCGTCGGCCTCCGCGGTCGTGAATGGACCGCCGGCGGCGGCGTCGCGCGTGACGCGAAGGATGCCGTCGATCGTCGGCCCGGTTCCGAACGTTGCGCTCAGGGCGACGGTGGGCCCCTCGTCTTCAAAGGAAGCTCCGAGCTCCGCGTGCGTGGCGCGCCGTCCGAGCAGTGCGCCGGCGTGATGGCCGATCGCGACCGGGCAGGCGAGCGTGCCTTCGTGTGTCAGCCAGATCGAGGCGCCGTCGGCCGAGAGGAGCGCGAGAGCGGATCTCAGCGCTCGGGGCTCGATCTGATCCTTGTCGATCGTACCGGCGATTTCCAGCACAGCGCCGAACACCGCGTCGAACGACGGCCCCGACGTCAGGGAGACGCCAGTAGCCGGCGTCGACAGCGTAGCCGGATCTGTGGGTGCCATGAAGCCCGAGAGGTGGGAACCGGGCTAACCTGTGGCGGCGCGTGACGAGCCGCAATGCCGTGATGATCGGCGCAGGTATATAGATGCGAAAACGGGCGGGGAATCCCCCGCCCGTTCCGTCATTTCGTCTGCTACCCGCCTCGAGCGGTCCCCACTGTCACGGTCAGAAGGTTCGGCTGCGAGTCGAGGGTGGCGTCATAAGACGCCCGTCGGGCTTACTGGTACAGCTCTTTGGTGCGATACGCTCTTCGAGCTCGCTGACCGTCAGCTCGACGGCATCGGCGTCCTTCCCGATCTCTTTCTTGACCAGGTCCTTCTGCTCGGGGGTCAGGTCGATCCGGACGATCTCTTGTTCCTTCTTCATGGTCGGAGCCTCAATGTGAAGGGACGAACTGTGTGACGGCCTGCGAGTGACACTCGTGGTGCCAGACGCTGGTTACAGGATCGCCTTGGGTGCGATCCGCTCCTCGAGCTGATCCACCGTCAATTCGACGGCGTCCACTTCCTTCCCGATCTCTTTCTTGACGAGGTCTTTCTGCTCGGGCGTCAGGTCGATCCGGACGATCTCTTGCTCTTTCTTCATGGCCGGGAGTCTCGTGGCTGGAGTGGCGTGACGAACCGTCGTAAATCCTGGGCGGGACGATACGAACCCTCCGTGAACCGATCGTGAATCTCCTGTCGCCGATCGTGAAAAGGCGCTACGTTGGCCGCCCGTCCTTCCGCGAGATCGACGATGCCGTCGTTGTCACTGGCTCTGTGTGGTGGGGTAGCGCTCTCTGGTGATGGGGTCTCCTCCTCGGGCCTGGGAGCGAAGGCCGTCGCGCTGCTCGCCTACCTCGCGGTCGAGCAGGGCACCCATTCGCGGGACGAGCTCACCGCGCTGTTGTGGGGCGAGTACGCGGAGGAGAAGGCGAAGGCATCGCTCAGGCAGGCACTCACGCATCTCCGTGAGGCAGCGCCCGGCCTGCTCCGAGTCGATCGCACGTCGGTCGCCCTCGCAACCACCGTCGACTGCGACGTCACCACGTTTCTTCGGCTGACGAAGAGATTCGCCTCGCCTGGCGGCGGACTGCGACGTGACCGGGTTCCTCGACGACCTGCACATCCGTCGATCGCCCGCGTTCGCCGAATGGGCGGACGGAATTCGCGCCAAACTCGTGCGCCGCCAGTGTGAGGTGCTCGCCCAGGCCACGGCGGAAGCGATGGCCACACGGCAGTGGCGCGAGGCAGTGCGTTACGCCGAACGCTGGGTGAAAGCGGCGCCGCTCGACTCGGCGCCGAATGCCGCATTGATGGAAGCGCACTTCATGGGTGGCGATCGCGCGCTCGCGCTCGATGCGTTCGCGCAGTATCGGAGCCGACTCGCTGAGGAGACGGGGCAAGCCCCGGAACGTGCGCTGACCGAGTTGGCGGAGCGGATTCGCAACGCTGGGGTGGCTGCGGCGCGACGGCATGCGACGGAAGAGTGGTACGCCGCCGCGCCGTCGTTCCAGGGGAGCCTCATCGGCCGAGGTGGCGAGTGGGATGCGCTTACCAGTGCCTGGCGAAAGGCCGCCGACGGGAGCGCACAGATTGCGCTCATCGAAGGGGACGCCGGCGTCGGGAAGAGTCGGCTCGCGGAGGACTTCGCGCGATGGGTCAGCGCTTCCGGCGGGACCGTCCTTCGCGGACGCGGCTACGATGCGCGCGGTGGCGTGCCGCTCGGTGCCATCATCGAGGCGCTGCGGTCGGGCATCGACGCGCCGGGCCTGGCCGGAACCGATCCCCAATGGCTCCTGGAGGTCGCGCGCGTGGTACCGGAGATCCGTGAGCGATTCCGCTCGCTTGGCTCGGTGGCATCGCCGACCACCGCGGACGCGTGGCGGCTGTTCGAGGGCATTGCCCAGTTGGTCTCGGCGCTGGCGGACGAGTCTCCGGTCGTCGTGTTCATCGACGACCTGCACTGGTGCGACGCGGACAGCTGCACGCTGCTGCACTCGCTCATCCGGCGACTCGACGGCGCATCCGTGCTCTGGTGCCTGACGTTCTCGCCCGGCTCCGTCGAACGCGATGCGCCCGCGGCGCGGCTCGTTCGCGCGCTTCGCGCCTTCCGTCAGACCCGCGCGCTCGCGCTCCGTCCGCTCGACGAAGACGAGGTCTGGCAGCTACTGCGCGCGTTAGGCCGAGTCACGGCGCCTAACGGCGCTCGGAGACTCGCGGCGCGGATCCACGAGGTGACCACCGGTTTCCCGTTCTACGTGATCGAGCTGCTCAAGACGCTCTTCGCGCAGGGTTGGCTGACCGTCGACGCCGACACGGGCGAGTGGATCGTGAGCGCGCAGGACGGCGATGGCCCCACCGGCCTCACGCTGGCCCCCAGCGTGCACGAGGCGATCGCGGAACGTATCGAGTGCCTGCCTAACGATCTCGGTGAAGTGCTGATCTCCATCGCCGTCTCGGCGCGTGGATGTCGGGCGGACGTCCTGTCACACATCCACGGCATCTCGCGACTGCGCGCGGCGGCGATCGGCGACGCGCTGGTGGAGCGTCATCTGACGGTCGAGGACGACGGCGTGTACCGCTGTGCGCACCCGGTCATCGCGCGCGTCGTGAGCGACGCACTCGGCACGGCGCGGCGCCGCGAACTGCACCGCGGCCTGGCGCTCGCGCTCGAGATCACGATTCCGCCGAATGGCGAGTCGCCTGACCCGGGCGAGATCGCGCGTCACGCCGAGCAGGGAGGAGAGCGGGCGATGGCGTATCGGTACGCCATGGAGGCGGCGACGTCATGCGAGTCGCGGTTCGCCTACGAGGAAGCGATGACGTGGCTCGATCTCGCGGCGAGCGTCGCGAGTCAGCCGGCCGACACGGACGCCGTCAATCGCACGACGGCTCGGCTGCTCGAGGCCGCGGGCTGGCAGGAGATGCCGCGAGTCGACCGGGACGCGATGCGTGCGGGGCGCTTCGTGGTGACGGACCTGGACCTGCCGGCGCGCGTCTGAGTGATGACGTCATTCCGAGCGGAGGGCCGAAGGCCCGCAGTCGAGGAATCGAGATTCTGTTCGGTAGAGGGCTCTCTACCCCGATAGGCTCGATTCCTCGACTCGCTGTCGCTCGCTCGGAATGACGGCCGCGCTACGCCGCGGTCACCTGACGTACCTGCAGCTGCGCGGCACCGACCGGCGCGCCGTCGACGTGCATGAGGAACGTGTATCGACCCACGGTGGCCAGTTCGAGGAGATCGAACTGCAGTGGAAGGTCGACCGCGATGGAGTCCACTCCTGCTGGTGATGGCGGGAGTGAGATGTCGCCGCCCGGCTTGCCGATCTCCTGCTCCGGCCGGGCCTGTGATAGCGACTTCGACGCGGTGAGCCTTGCCGGTCTCGTCCGCAGTGAAGTGCAGCCGCGCGGCGAAGGCGATGCGCGGGATCGTCACGGGGACGGCCGTGGTCTGTAATTCGTTGATGATCCCAATGAGCGACGGCTTCCCGTCGTTGGCGATGATGACCTGATCGCAGAGAACAACGTACTGGAGATGCATGAGCTGGGACGGGGGTCGAGAGGAGAACGCCGGATGCGCTCAGAGTAGCGCTCAGGGTAGCATGGTGCGGGCGCGCCGCGCTACCCCGAGGCCCAATCTGGGCGCCTAACGCCAACCTGCCAGCACCGCAGACAGCGCGGCGTGCGCGGCGACCTCGGCGTCGTGCAATGCGAGCACCCGCCGCTGCAGGTCGGCGCGGAGATCCGCCACCGCGGAATCTGAAAGAGGGAACCGCTCCTGCGCCGACCTGGCCAGCTCATCGAGACGCCGCCACGACTGGCGCACCGCGGCCGTGCGTGTTTTCGCGTCACCCACGGGTGCGTCGCCCAGGATGTGGTGACGAGCAGTGGCGTAGCGCTCGCCGGTTTTCGCCATGAGAGACGTCAGCCTCGGTTTGTTCGACAACCGCTAGCTGGTTGCTGGGTGGTCGTGCTGGTGGCTGGGTGACGCTGGGTGACCTGCGAGAAAAGCGCGCAGGGATCAGAGTGAAAACGGGGTCAGAGTCGAATCGACTCTGACCCCGTTCGCCGTCCGGGCTAGCACCCAGCGTCACCCAGCAACCAGCATACAGCACCCAGCTACCAGCTCCTCGTCGTTAGGTGCCTGATACCTGTGTGCACGCGTTCGCCGGTTGCGGATTGCGCGCGATGCACTCGTCCGCCGGATACGGGACGTACGGGAAGATCTTGTGCGTCGGCAGCGCCTTGTCGAGCGTCGCCAATCGGTTGAAGCGTCGTGTGTCCCACCAGCGGTGGCCGTACTCGAAGAACAGCGAGTAGCGACGGTTGTACAGCAGCTCGGTGATGAACTGATCATCCGTGCTCGCGGCCGTGATCGCCGCGTTGCCGAGTCCACCGGAGTTGACGCGAACGAAGTTGATGTCGTCGATCGCGCCCTGCTTGTTGCCCGTGAACCAGCGCGCCTCGGCGCGAATGAGGATCAGCTCCTCGTTCCGGATGATGGCCATGGGCGACGTAGCGCTCGTGTACAACGTGTTCTTGAGGTTCGAGCTCACGCCTTGCTGCGCCAGGGTGTTGCCCACCGCCGCCTTCGATGATGCGCGAAGGTCGGGTGAGTTGTCGGCGCGCTTCTGGGCCTCGTTGAGGAACGACGGCACGACGACAATGGCGCGCGGCGTCGCGTCGAACTGGGCGTTCGTCTGATCGCCTGACGCAGTGCTGAAGACGTTGTAGACGCCGACGTCCAGAATCGCGCGCGTCGTCGTCGAGGTGTTGATGAACGACTCGGCGAGTGAGGCGTTCACGCCCGCGTAATTCTTCGTGTACGTCTCGACCCGCGCCTTGAGCGCGCGATTGAAGCGCAGGAACGTCGCGGGGGTATTGAAGCCAGTGAAGCCCGCGTGCAGCTGGAACGGGAAGGTGGTGCCGCCGGCATTCGAGGTGAACCTTCGCCTCATCGAGCAGTCGCACGATGTTCGCGTACACCTCGGCCTTGGGTACCACTGGCGCGGGCTCACCGCCGCCCGTCGTCGCACTGACTTCGATCGGAAGGCCGAGGTCCTCGTGCACGAGCGCCTGACCGAGGAAGAGATACGCCTGCATCGTCTTCACGTAGCCACGGAGCGCTTCCTTCTGTGTGGCTGTCAGGCTCTCGAGCTTGTCGGCCGCGGTGAGGATTCCCTCGCCCGCGCGGATGCCGCGGAACGCCGCGCCGAAGCCGAACTCAATGCCGAATCCGCCCGGCTCGAGTGGGCCGACGAGATAGCCGTTGACCGTGCGTGGCTCGGACGGGTCGAGGTTGTATACCTCACGGCCGAAGATGCCCGCCGTCTGCGCGTACGTGCCGGCAAGGCCGCGGACGGTGATGAGCATCCCCTGCGCGGCCGTCGCGACAGTCGCGGGAGTGGGGTTATTCGTGAGCTGATCGATGCTCGGGTTGTTGGTGTTGACGATCTCGTTCGCTTCGCAGGACGCCGTGATCGCGAGCAGGATGGTGCGGGAAGTGCGAGGCGGAGGGTGGTGCGCATTTTCCCCTCCTTCCGCCTTCCTCCTTCCTCCTTCCTCGACCTAACGCGCATATCGAATATGGATGTCATGATCAGAAACCAAGATTGAGGTTGACCCAGAAGCTCCGGCTGGCCGGATAGGCGCCGAGCTCGCGGTTGCGCTGCAGGTTGTCGTTGCCTGCGCCGAAGTTCGAGAACTCCGGGTCGCCACCGCGATATGGGGTCCACCAGTACAGGTTGCGGCCGCTGACGCTGAGTTGCGCGTCGGTGACGCCCTGCAGCGGGCGCATCCTCGCCAGCCACGACTTCGGGACGCGCGCGCCTAACGTCACTTCGCGGATCTTCGTGAACGACGCGTCCTGGTAGTACGTGCGCGTCACGTTGCGGTACACGCGCACGCGCTGATCACCGAGGCGCTCGCCACTCGGCGTCTTGACGTCGAAGTCGCGCGAGTTGCCGCCGAGGTCGTAGTGGCGCCACGTGCCCGCCGCGACCATGCCGCCCTGCTGCCGGTCGATGAGGACGTAGGCGCTGAACGCGCGCCACTTGAAGTCGTTGCCGAAACCAACGGTGTAGTCCGGGTTGCCGTCGCCCATGACGACGGGCACGACCTGACCGACCTTGAGGCCGACCGAGTCGCGGCCGTCAGGCGTCTTGTCGGCGACGCTGACCGTGTCGTTGCCGATGAGCTGCGTCGGCGACTTGCCCTGCTCGATGCGTACGGCACCGACCTGCGCCGTGCTGAAGAGGAACGGCGGAACCGGCAGCTCCATGATCTTCGCGCGGTTCAACGCGAAGTTGATGCGCGCATTCCACTGCACGCCGGCGAACTGGCTCGGGATGATGTTGATCGAGCTCTCGAAGCCACGCACCCGCATGAGGCCACCATTGAAGCGCTCGGAGCCGAGGCCCGATCGACGGTGGCAGCGTACGGTCGAGCAGCAGGTCCGAGATGCGTCGCTCGAACCCGGTGAGCTCCACCGTCGCCTTGTTGCCGAACAGCGCGAGGTCCAGGCCCGCCTCGAACTCGCGCTGCCGTTCCGGTCGCATGTCCTTCGAGCCAGTCGTGCCGCCAATGGTGAAGCCGCCGATGCCGCCGATGCTTCCCGCGGTCAGGTTCGTGAACTTCTGCCCGAACGTCGGCTGGTTGCCCGACTCACCGTAGGCGACGCGCGCTTTCACTTCGTCGACGCCACGCATCACCTTGGCGAATCGGTACGAGGCCGCCGCCTTCGGGTAGTAGAAGTACTGGCCAGTGTCGCCGTTGTTCGTGCTGCGGTCGGCGCGGATACCGCCGGTGAGCAGCAGCCGTTCCTTCCACAGGAACTCGTGCTGCGCGAACACGCCGAAGTCCTCGACACTCTCGGCCTGCTCGTCGAGGTCGCGGCGCGTGCCGTCACGCAGGTTCGGGAGGCCGCTCAACAGGTTCTGGCTGACCGTGCGCGAGACGTCGAGATCGCGCGTCTCGTACTGCGTGCCGAGGGACGTCGTCGCCGTGAACGAGCCGCCAGCGGGCGTGTACACGTGGATGGCGTTCAGGTTGAGATTCTTGTTGATGTTCTGGCCGTACGACAGCGCATCCGTTCCGGGGAAGCCGTCGTCATCCTCGAAGTAGAGCTCGGGCGGCGAGAAGACGAAGTTCTTCTGCTGGAAGACGTCGAAGCCGCCGACGCCGACGATCCGGATCTGGTTCCGATCGGACGTGTACGGGGAATACGTTATGCGGCCCGAGGTGATCGAACGCCACACGCTCTCCTCGTTCTGGAACATGTCGATCGTCTGGAACGGATTGCTGGCGTGGAACGGCGACACCGGGTAGCTGCCATCCGGTCGTTGCCGAAGGTCGAGCCAGCTCGGGATTTTCGTGATCGTGTAGTAGATGCTGTTGCCGGCGTTGTCGTTACCGAAGAGGCCGCGGTCATTGCCGTTGTGCAGCACCTCACCGTTGATCGACGCCACCCACTTCCGACCGAAGTTCTGATCGAGGTTCACGCGCAGGTTCTGCTTGCGCGCGTACGTGTTCTTCGCGACGCCGCCGTCGTACTTGAGAAGCCCTGAGACGAGGTAGCGCGTCTGGTCATTCCCTCCGGAGACGCCGAGGGACGTCTCCCAGTTGAAGGGGTGCTGACCGAACGCTTCCTTCTCGTAGTCGATCTGGAGGTTGGGATTGAACAGCTGATCGACGGCGGCGCGCTGTGGAGTGCCGGCAATCGGCGCGAACACGGCGTACGCATCCTGCAATGTTCGTGAAGTGCCGCGAGTGTTCTTCGTACGCGAGCGCTGACGATCCCGCGCCGGTCCGGAGCGTGAACGCCGGCTTGCCGCCGCGTCCGCGCTTCGTCGTGATGAGGATGACGCCCGCCGACGCCTTCGAGCCGTAGATCGCGGACGCCGCGGCGCCCTTCAGCACCTCGACGCTCTCGATGTCGTTCGGATTGAGGTCCGCGATGCGGTTGACCGGGTTCTCCTGGCTCGCGACCGCGATCCCGGTGCCGGAGGCGAGCGTGACCTTGTTGAGACCGGGCGCGATCGCGATGTCCGCCGTCACGACGCCATCGACGACATACAATGGATTCGCGGTGCTGATGAGCGATGTGATACCGCGGAGACGGATGCGGTTGCCGCCGCCCGGGGCGCCGGTGTTCTGCTGAATCTGCGCGCCGGCGACTTTGCCCTGCAGCGCGTTCTCGATGCTCGTCGCCGGAACCTTCGACACTTCTTCGGCGCCGACCGATCGCGACCGAGTTCGCGAGGTTGCGGCGTGACATGCCGGTCGCGAGGCCGGTGACGACGACCTCCTCGAGCTTGAGCGGGTCGCGCGACATGGTGATCGTGACGGATTCCTGGGTCGCGGCGACCGCGACGTCCTGCGGCGGGAATCCGATGCGCCGGACGGTCAGCGTGATCGCCTGCACCGGCGCGATGATCGTGAACGTTCCGTCGTCACGCGCGAGCGTCCCTGTCGTCGTGCCCTTGATCTGAACCTGCGCACTGCCGATCGGCGCGCCGTTGCCGGCCTCGACCACCTTCCCCGTCACAGTGCGTGTCTGGGCGAGTGCGGACGTGCTCGCGAGTAACGATACCGCTGTCACCGCGAGGGCGGATAACCACGTGGTCCTCATAGGCTCCTCATTCGAAAAGGCGTGCGTACAACGACGTCGGTCACCGGGGTGCACGGACGCCGGCGACCAACTCAGCTCGTTCCAGAGACGGGCTGCGGACTAGCAACGGACTCGAAGCGGACCAGGATCCGACCGCGCTCGCCTAACGACTTTACCCACGCCATGTCAGGACAATGACGTGGCGGCGGGCACGCGGTGTACAGTCGAGTCACTTCGCCATGCTACCGATCACAGGTGGCGTGTCAAGGCGGCCGGGACGACCTGTGTGTGGCGAGACGTGAAATCCCGCCTCCAGCCGTGTCTGGTTTCGGCTCGGGCGACCTAACGACAGGAGCAACCGTCGAGTTCGCATACTGCCCATTTCTGCCTCGCAACGACATTGGCCGTTGCTCATGCGCCTCGCGGCCACGCCGATGGTGCGCGGGCGGCTACTCGCGAGGCCGCGCGAATACGCTGTCCCACGCCGCCAGCGCGGGCTTCGGGCGGAGTTGCGTGTCCACCATTCCGAGCGCCGCGAAGAGTGGCAGGATCGAGCCCGGTGTCTGCGGGTACGCACCGACGTCGAGATCGGTGAACGTCAACTGAAAGACCGCGGTAGCGTCCGCGGCGTCGAGCAACTCCGCCTGGCGGTGGACGTAGCGCGCCTGAACTTCCAGCGACGATTGTAAGCCCGGGACACTGGCCGACGTCCACCCGCCCTCCACGACCATGAGCGGGAGGGCCCGTGTGCCACGAACGCGACTATAGTACTCGTTAGGAATGGCCTCCGGCGTCGCGAACCCGGCGAGGTACGGGTACGACGACAGCCCGAGCGCGCCGAGGAAGGGAAAGTCCCGGAGATCCTGATCGATTCCCACGTACGCTCCCGAGCCCGCGAGCCGACCCCAGGCCGTCTCCACCTGCACGCTCACATAGAGCGGCGTCGAGACACCGCGCGCGCGAAGATCGGCCGCGGCATCGTTCGTCATGCGGACAACGGCATCGTAGACAGCACGAGGCGCCACCGCGCGGATCAGGTTCGTCTCCGCCGCCAGACCTATGTGCGACGGCCTAACGACGTCCACGATCGCGACGACGTAATCCCGATACAGTCGCTGGATGGCCGGTTCGGTGATGCTGCGGCCGGCCGCAACGAGCGCCGGAGCCTCCTTGTCGCGCGCCAAACCGTTCGTGACGTCGAGCATGAGCACGATCGGCAGCTTGTGCGCACGATAGTAGTTCGAGAGCTCGAGCGCGTCCGCACTCGCCGCGGCCGCCGCCGATTTCCCGTTGAGCATTGCGGCCCACTGCACGTCCAGGTGCATGATCGCGGCGTCCGCGCGCGTGCTCCACATGTCGAGGCTCGCGACTGCGGTCGGCACGTTCTGCGACGGCGGAATGGCCGAGAACCCCATGCGGAAGCTGCGCGTCTGGGCGGACGCGTCTCGCAACGGTGGAGTCGAGTCGTCGCACGCCGCGAGCGCCAGGAAACCGCCAAGAATAGAAAGGCAGATCGCTGGCGCTCGCCGTGCGAGCGACCACCCTGTCACGTAGCTGTCACCTGGCTGTCACCTGGCGACGCGGGTCACGCCCTGCGCGATCATGAGGACGAGCGCGATCGGGAACAGCAGGTGGTAGAGGCCGTTGTGGAAGCCCAGGAAGATCCACCCGATGAACCAGCAAACAAAGATGATCGCGCCGACGAATCCAAGAATGCCGATACGTGCGAGCATGGAGCACCTCCTCGCGTTACGCGGCCGCTGCCGCTGGCAAGCACAACCCAAGCACTGACGCGGCGTCGCGCGTTACTACGGTGAGATGCGCACGCGGCGATCGCAAGGCTCGCCTTGCTTGCTCGGTCCGAACCCGCGTTGTATTTCGAGCAAAACACCACTGTAGGCAGGACCGTACCCGGAGGATTCACGTGATGAGACGAGGTTCGAGATCATTGTTCGCGCTGGTGCGTCCGGCATTGCTCTCGGGTCTGCTCGCCGTTCTGGCTTCGAACACGCCCGTGCAGGCGCAGCAGACGCCGCCGGCACGACGTCCCGCAGCGGGGAGCGACACCGCCTCGCGGCCGCGCCGGCAGGTGAAGATCAATCAGGCTCGGGCGGAGTCGCTGTACGTGAGCACGGATCCAGCGGATCATCCGCCGCGCAACTTCGAGCGTGACATCGCCGCGAAGGCGCGCACGGACAGCATCTATGCGGCGCGGAGCCGCGGGGTGATGCAGTTCAGCAAGGTCAAGTACCGCAGTCGCGCCGGGGACATGGATGTTCCGGCATACCTGTTCACGCCGCTCAACCAGCGTGGCGCGCGCGGGCATGCGGCGATGGTGTGGGTACACGGCGGCGTGCATGGCGACTGGAACGAGAACATGCTGCCGTTCGTGGTCGAGGCGGTGCAGCGTGGCTACGTCATCATCACGCCGGACTATCGCGGGAGCAACGGCTACGGCGCTGCGCACTACAACGCGATCGACTATGGCGGGAAGGAGCTCGACGATGTGATGGCGGCGTACGATTACCTCAAGACGCTGCCGTACGTCGACGCGGACCGCGTCGGGATCATGGGATGGAGTCACGGCGGGTTCATCACGTCGCATCTCGTGATGCGTGAGGAGACGCCGTTCAAGGGCGGCGCGGCGATCGTCCCGGTCACGAATCTCGTCTTCCGTCTGAGCTACAAGGGTCCGAACTACCAGCGCAGCTACGCGACGGAGCCATCGATCGGCGGCCTGCCGTTCGAGAAACCGGACGAGTACATCAAGCGCTCACCGCTCTATCAGGTGGAGAAGCTGCATGTGCCGATTCTCGTGCACGTGGCGACGAACGATCTGGATGTGAACTACGTGGAGGACCAGCAGCTGGTGTGGAAGCTGCGCGCGCTCAAGCCGGATCTCGCGGAGACGAAGATCTACGTCGATCCGCCGACGTGGGGCTCGTCAGGCGGTCACGCGTTCAGCCGGCGCGTGGATCCGAAGACGCTCGAGCGGGTGGACTCGCCGGAGCAGATCGATTCGTGGAATCGGACGTGGGTGTTCTTCGAGTGGCTGCTGCGGCCGTACGTCGATAAATCGAAGCCAGTCACGACGAGTAAGTAGTTCTCGTTCTCCGATTCATTGCGCCGCGGCCGGTGGGAACGACGATTGTGCGGATCTGTACTGCGAAACTGCCGGATACGGCTTTGCATTCACGCATCCTTGCGCCGCGGCCTCGGGGAACGACGATTTCGCGGATGACGCGGAAGAAGCAGGATAGATCGCGTTAGGCACAGCTCCTCGCGCAACGAGCCGGGATTTCTTGGGAACGGCCGCTCGGGACACCAATGCGTCCCGAGCGGCCGTTCCCATTCATTCAGGGTCCGGCGATGAGCCAGTCTCAATGCAAAGCCGTATCCGGCCGTTTTCCGTGTCATCCGCCCAATCGTCGTTCCCACCGACCGCCGAGCGCGATGGATGCTTGTGCCGGATCAGGGCCCACCGACCGGCGCCGGGCGCGGAGGACTCTGCCACATCACGCTACTGATCATCCACTTCCCATCGTACTTGCCTAACAACAGATAATCGGTCCCCCAGAAAGCGGTCACCTTCACCGCCGCCGTCTGGTTCTGAACGTCGTACACCTCGACGCGCTTGGGAGCGGTCGCGGGCGCGGGACGATTGTTCTGCTTCACCTTGCGCGCGTAGTCCAGAAATTCCGGCCACGTCATCTGCTCGCCGGCGTACTTCGTGGAATCGCGCGGCAACCAGAACCCGTACTTGAAGACATTCGGCCTAACGCTGCGTACGAGCTTCGCCGAGTCGCCCTCGTAGAAGCCCTCCAGGTAGTCCAGGGCCGCTCGACGCACCTCGTCGCGGTCGGCCGCCGTGGCCGTGACCGGTGTGCTGCCGGGTTTACTCTGACCCCGGAGTGGCTGCGTGCCTGCGCCCGCGAAGAGCACCGTCAGCGCGAGGGCGCGCGCGTGTTGTCGTAGCATGTTCGTATCTCCCATCTCCCCAAAGTGAGCTCGCCGAGGCGCGGGCGAGCACCGCTCGCGCGCCCCGGACATTGGCATCGGACGATACGGCCCGGTGTCGGACCTCACCTACGCCGCTTCGGTCGGTGGCCCCGGCGGTGCGACAAGCGGGCACCGATAGGGGACGAGCGGGCAGGCGACGCTGCGAGGCGCGGGCTCAGCGCTCCTCACCGTCGTCGTCGCGCCGGAGCCGGTGGGAACTGCGATTGGGCGGATCTGTACGTGCGAAACTGCCGGATACGGCTCTGCATTCCCGGCATCGTTGCGCCGCGGCCGGTGGAACGACGATTTCGCGGATGACGCGAAAGAAGCAGGATCGATCGCGTTAGGCACGGTTCCTCGCGCAACGATCCGGGATTCTTGGGAACGGCCGCTCGGGACGCAGGCGTCCCGAGCGGCCGTTCCTCTTTCATTCAGGCCGCGGCGAGGCCAGCGTCAATGCAAAGCCGTATCCGGCCGTTTTCCGTGTCATCCGCAAAATCGTCGTTCCCACCGGCCCCGGCGCGACGGACTCTGCGCAATCCGTCAGATCGTTTCCCGGAAATGAGTCCTCAGGCGATCTCGATACCGGCGACTCAGACGCAGCCTCGTTCCATCACGTAGCACCACCGCGTATTCGCGACTCGAGTACGGCCGCAGTTCGCGGATGCGCGACGCGTTCACGATCGTCGAGCGGTGAATGCGGACGAACGCGGACGGGTCGAGGCGCTGCTCCATCGCCGCCATCGTATCGCGCACGAGATGACTCTTTCCGCTCGTGTGAATGCGCACGTAGTCGCCGTCGGCTCCGATCCAGTCGATGTCGCCGACGTCGATGAACACGACACGGTCGCGGTCGCGGACGACGATCCGGCTCGCCGGGGCGCTACTCGGCGCATCGGCCGCATCGTGTTGCGCGGGTACCGCCTGTGCGGCATCGAGCGCGGGTCGCAGGTCGTGCATGAGCGCCGCAAGTCGGCGCGCGACCTCGCTCTCCTCCCGCTCCACCACGCGCCGACGTGCGCGATCGACCGTTGTCGCGAAGCGATCGTCGTCGATCGGTTTGAGCAGGTAGTCGAACGCGTGCGCCTCGAACGCGCGGAGTGCGTGCGTGTCGAACGCGGTCACGAAAATGACGACGGGCATCTCGGTCGGCGCCGATCTCCTCGACGACGCCGAAGCCATCGATGCCGGGCATCTGCACGTCGAGAAACACGACGTTAGGCGCGAACTCGCGAATGGCGGCGATCGCCTCACGCCCGCTCGCGCATTCAGCGACGACCGTGTAGCCGCCCGCGCGCTCGAGCCGCGCGCGTATGCCGCGGCGCGCGAGCGGCTCATCATCGACGACGACGGCGCGAATCACGGCCGGCGCGGACGTGCGCGGCGTACGGACGGTCGATCCATCCTGAACTGGTATCGGTCTTCGGTGCTGCTGTCCATGGTGTTCCACGACGAGCCCTCGTTGGCTTCAGGGTTCCGTGCGCTCAGTACCATCGGGCCGTTGGGGGACATCACGTGGGGCCGGTGGTCGGCCAATCGGTCCGCGGTCGAGCCGTTGTTGTTCGTCGCCCGGCCCGCCTTCTTCTCGGTTTCCCGGGGTTCCTGGACCGGCGCCGAGGCGTCGGCCCATCGGTGGGCCTCCTCGGCCTAACGCGGGGCGGTCCGCGATCATCGTCCAGGCAGTCGCCTGCTGGTCGGGCGTGAGCACCGCGATCGCGTCACGCACGTCGGCATGCATCTGATCGCGCATCTGCTGCATCTCCTTCGTGTCGGCAGGCGGAGGCCCACCGAAACCGCGTCCTCGGCCACGCGGACCTGCCGAATCCCCGGGTGCTGGCCTGGCGGCGGCTCGGGCGGAGTCCATTCGCGCCATCACGGCCTTGCGGCGTGCCTCGGTGCGCCGAGAGATCGCGGCGAGCCGGACGACTTGCGCGTCGGTGAGCGCCAGCTCGCCGGTGCGGGCGAGCAGGAAGTCCGCCGTCGCGCCAATGGCGTTGCCGCCGCCTCCGCCGGGAGCGCGCGGCGGCTGTGCGGCGACGGAAGTAGCGGCTGCGGCAAACAGCATGACGCTGACCGCGCGAGCAAGGGTGCGCATGGAGGTGTTAGCGTGGGTTGGGAGGGAACGGCGATCGGTCCGACGATCGGCCTGGCTCATGGGAACGGAATCGCTGCTGCTGCTCGGCCAACAGCGCGCGGTAGCGCTCGCGCTGGGCGGGCGTGAGAAGGCTGTCGAGTTTACGGCGGGTGTCGTCCATCACGGCCTGCATGCGCGGCCATGACTCTTCGCGGATGGCGTTCGCGGCCGCGAACTCGTGTCGGAGAATCGAGTCGGCGACGGCGCGCTGTTCCGGAGAGAGCGCGAGGTCGCGGGCGAACGCATCGAGCGCCCGCTCGGGACCCGGCCCACCAGCGTTAGGCGACGATGGACGGCGGCCTCCCGGGATGCCGGGCGGCACCATGAACGCCATGCCGAGCCGGCCGCGGTCGGCTCCGAACGCAGGCCGCGGTGGGCGTCGGTGCAGCACGCGGTGATCGAGCGCGATCCCGAACGCGACGCCGACCGCGAACATCGCGGCCATCGCGACGGCGGCGATCAGGCTGGACTGGCGGTCGGTCATCGCGAGCTCCGCGAGCTACCGCTGGTGCCTAACGGGATCAACAGATCCGCCGCGCTCGGCATGAGGGCCAGGTCGATGGTCCAGCCGGCGGTGCGTCCGACGACGGCGGACTCGAATGCGGCGCGCGTGCCGTCGGCCTGGTCGACGTTGGTCGTCGCCACGATGCTGGTGGCCGTGTCCGACGTCTCGGTCGTTTCCTTGGGCGACGTGCGAACGACGAGCATGAGGGCAACGCCGGCGGCGACGGAGGCGCTCACGGTGAGCCGCGACCAACGCGCGGCGTGCTCCCACCAACGCGTGGCGGCGCGCAGCGGGAGTTGGCGCGCTGCGGGTTGCTTCTCGACCCGGACGGCGCGGCGCGGATGCCGGAGGCGAGCCAGCGGCAACTCGGCGCGGGCGGCGAGGCGGATGTGGAATGTCTCCCAGTCGACGTTCTCGTCGGGCACGTGTCCGCCGGCTGTGCCGAGCGCCTCGCGGTAGCGCTCCATGGCGGCCTCATCAGAGTGCGACATCGGACCGTCTGTCATGGCGCGCGGTCGAGGAGCGACGCGAGGGTGGCGCGGAGCGTTTTCCGAGCCTGATGCAGGTGCCAGCGAACGGTGCCGCGCGGGATATCGAGCATCTCACCGATCTCGGTGCTGGACCGGCCGTCGATGTCGGAAAGCTCGACGATGAGGCGTTGTTGCGTCGGGAGCTCCGCCAGCGCCTTCTGGAAGCGGTCGCGGATCTCCGAGCGTTCCGCCGGATCGAAGTCGACGGCGACGGCATCGTTGTTCCATAGATGTACGACGGTCACATGACGCTCCCGCGTTGATCGGGCGCTTGCGGCGTTGAGTGCGCGGTTCACCACGATCTTGAAGAACCAGGGTGCGAACGGTCGAGTGGGATCGAAGGACGCGATCCCGTCGAGGGCGGCAATGAAGGCGTCCTGAACGAGGTCTTCGGCGTCCTGCGTCTGCCGGAGGATCCGGTAGGCAATGGCGAACGCTCGTCGTGCGTGGCGGCGCGCAAGCTCGTCGAACGCCCCGCGGTCGCCGCGTTGCACGCGGACTACCAGACCCGGCTCATCGTCGGGCGTCCCGCGCCGAACCGGTACCGTGTTCCCGAAGCCACCCACTCGCATGTCCTCTTCCATATGGATATACCGCGTCGCCCCGTCGCGTGTTGGCGGGAACGTCCATATGAGCAACACCGCTAGGCAGGATTACCCCTACTGCTGCTGCGTGCAGCAGGCTGCGTCCACCGCTGGTTGTTGCTTGCACGTCGCTCGGGCTGCTTGCAGCGCGCTGCGACCAGCGGCTGTATGCGGCATGCAGCTCCACGCAGCACGGGGCCGCTGTTAGCAGCACTCCAGCGAGTGGCCGATGCGACGTGCAAGCAGCATCGTGCTCGCGGTTTCCTCTGCCAACACTTCGCTCGCGCCCCCTGTACAGATACCCAGACCGTCCGGGAGCGTCTCCGTCCAGAGCCGGTAGGCGTGAATGGTTCCTGTTGGCCGTCGTAGCCGTCCCCGGCTCCGGCTGGCAGTCCCGGCGGTCGCCACCCGGCCTGCTCGTTAGGCCGGGGCCGCCGTTCCCGCTGTTCCATCTTTGCCGAGGACCTACTCGTGACCCGTTTTCTCCCCGCCGTTCTCCTGGTGGTTGGCGCGACCGTCGCGTCGGCGCAGGGCTATCCTGGTGGCGGTGGGGGCGGATGGGCGGCATGGGCGGACACGGCGGCCGAGGAGGGCCGGGTGGCATGCGGAGCGGCAGCGCGCCGATGAACCCCACCGCGAAGGACGTCGAGAAGCAGGATCCCGTGAAGCTGCTGCTCGACAAGCACAAGAAGCTCAAGCTCGACAAGACCCAGATCGCTCGGCTCGACACGCTCGGTGGCCGGCTGCGGGAGCAGAACGCGCCGTTCTACGTCCGCGTCGACTCGCTGCACAAGACGTTCAAGGTGCCCTCGGGGGGGATGCAGAGCGTGTCCGACGAGGATCGCACCAGCATGATGGAAAACCGCCAGTCACTGCACGAGACGCTGGCCCAGGTGCGCGAGCACAACCATGCGGCCAGGATGCGGCCCTCGCGGTGCTCAACGAGTCGCAGAAGCAGAAAGCCTACGATCTGCTGGAGAAGCAGCTCGAGGAGAGCGACAAGATGATGCGGGAGCCCGGCGGTGCAGGCGGCATGGGTGGCGGCCATCGACGGCCGCCGCCCGGTGGTGCCTAACGCGCTAAAGAGTCCAGCGAGGGATCTTCTCGAACGGTATCGTGGCTTGGTTGGCTACGATGCCATCACAGAACTTCCTCGTCGCTGGCGCTCCCCGGAATGACGCTGGGGTCGATCCGTTGGATCCGCTGCATCCGTTCGCACCCTCGTCTTAGATGCCGGCAGTCTCTGACGATGTCACGTTAGGCGCACCGTACGCCGGAACGGAATCTCGATCGTCGCGCGCGTGCCGCCTGTCGGGGCGCTCGTGAGCTCGATGCGTCCGCGGTCGCCGTAGAGCTGACGGAGGCGGTCGCGCGTGTTCGCGAGGCCGATCTTCCCCGTGCCGTTCGAGCGACCATTGTCGCGAACGCCGTTGCCGTCGTCGACGATCGCCACCCGGAGCATCTCGCCGACCCGCTGCGCTTCGATCGTGATCGCGCCGCCGGATTCGCGCGGCGCGATCGCGTGGCGGACCGCGTTCTCGATGAGCGGCTGCAGGACGAACGCCGGGACGGCCGCCTCCCACGCGTCGGGAGTGACATCGATCTCCGTCCGCAGGCGATCGCCGAAGCGGACGTGCTCGATGTCGAGGTATTGCCGCACGTAGTCGATCTCGTCGGCGAGCGCGACCTCCTCGCGCACCGGCGTGGTCAGCGTCAGGCGGAGAAAATCACTCACCCGCGACAGCATCCGCGCCGCTTCGTCGTTCCGCCGTTCGGTCACGAGCGTCGACACGGCGTTGAGCGCGTTGAACAGGAAGTGCGGGTTGATCTGATAGCGCAGCGCCTCGAGCTGCGCGTGATGCGCCGCCGCCTCCGCCCGGAGCGACCGCTCGCGCTCCGCCTGCAGCGCGACGTAGTACCGGATGCCGATGTAGAGCACGCTCCACGCAAGCATCGTGAACGCGTTGTACACGGCGCCGTTGAACATCTGAAAGGCGTTCCGGTACACGGGCGTTCGAAGCGCAAAGGCCGCGTTGATCGGAACGGCGAGCAGGTTGTCAGCCGCGGTCCAGATCATCGACGCCACGTACGACGCGATGACAGCGACGACGAGGAGCGTGATGAGCGGAGTGCCCCGCCTGATCAGTGGCCGGTAGAGGTACCGGAGTCCGAGGCTGATCGCGAAGCCGGTGACCATGAGCGTGCCCTTGGACACCACCATGAAGCGCAACGGGAATATCCCGATGCGCGAGAACGTCATGGCGATGCCGTACGCGAGCCATCCACTGGCGTGCAACAGCCAGAACGATGGCAGCGGTTGCCCTTCACGCGGCGCCGACACGAGGGGAGCGGCCCTATGGCCCGAATCGCCTGCCATCAACAGCTCTGCGCGAATCCACTAGACGCGTCAATCCGTCGGGTTCCCGGGCAGCAACGGCTCGAGCGTCGGCGCTTCCGCTCCCTTCTCGGTGCATAACGCGAACGTCTTCTCGCCCGAGCCGTACATCGCGACGCCGGCGTGCTGCCCCTTCTTGTCGAGCACGAAGAAGCGGATGTTGAAGTTCGGCAGGCCCCGCGCGTTGAGGAGTCGCGTTTCCACGGTGTTGGCCCGGATGCGCTTGAGCGCCTCCATCCCGGCATCCTTCGGATGCATGCCGCGTCGCATGCTTTCGACGATGAGATACGACGAGAGGTTGTAGAGATTCGCCTCGCCGCGCCCGGTGGACCCGGCGGCACCGACGTCGTTGTCGACGTACAGGCCGGCGCCGAGGATCGGCGAATCGCCGACGCGGCCGGGGATCTTCCACGCGAGGCCGCTCGTGGTCGTCACGCCGCAGATGTCGCCGTTCGCGTTGATGCCGTTGCAGTTGATGGTGCCCCAGAACGTCCCTTCGGGGATGAGACCGTCCGTCACCATCGACCAGCCCGCATCCAGCGCGCGGCGACCGAAATCACGCCGCGAGACAGCGTCGAGAGCTCGGCCTCACCCGGATCCTTGTCGTGCTTGTCCTTCTTCGCGAACCCGCTTCGACGGATCGAGCCAGTGCTCGGGGTCCATGCGGCGACGCCACTCGAGCCACAGACGCCGCGACTGCTCGGTGTTGAGATCGGCGTCTATCGAAAAGCCGAGGGCGCGCGCGAAGTCCTGGGCGCCTTTGCCGGCGAGGAGATGATGGTCGGTCTGATCCATCACGGCCTGCGCGACGAGCGACGGCGTACGCACGCCCTCGATGGCGGCGACGCCGCCAGCCCGCCGCCTGGGGCCATGCATGCACGACGCGTCGAGCTGCACGACACCTTCGGCGTTAGGCAGCGCGCCGTACCCGATGCCGGTCTCTTCGGGGTCGAGCTCGGGGATGTTCACGCCGGCGATGAGCGCATCGAGCACGTCCTTGCCTTCCGTGATGAGACGGAACGCACGCTCGACCGCGCACTCGGGGCCGCCGTTCTTGAACTGAATACCGCTCGCGTCGGAGATGACGAGCGGCCGTACGGCGCCGCGGATCATGACCTCGGGCGCGGCAAATCGTCCTGCCGCGATGCGGCCTGTTGACAGCGGAGCCGCGGCAGCGATGCCGACACTGGCGGTGGCTCGAACGAAGTCGCGGCGATTGATCGGGTCTGTGCTCATGGGATGTCGGGAGGGAGACGATGCCATTATCGGGCGGTGCGCGCTGGCGCGCTACGGGTGGCCCTTACGTTGCGTACGCTCGAACCCGATTCTCACGCAACGACCGCCGATGACATCAGTGACCATGGACTCGTACGTGCTCCGCAATACGAATGGCATGACCGTCCGCTTCATCGCGTACGGTGGGAGCGTCGTGTCCATCGAAGTTCCGGATCGACACGGCACGCTCCGCGACGTCGTGCTCGGCTACGACTCGCTCGACGGCTACGCCAACGACCGACGTTATCTCGGCGCCCTCATTGGCCGGTACGCGAACCGGATCGCGCGAGGCCGGTTCACCCTCGACGGTCGTGTTCATACGCTGACGATCAATGACGGTCCGAATCATCTCCATGGCGGGCGCCGAGGGTTCAACAAGGTGCCGTGGGAGGTCACGCCGGTAGAGGACGGCGCGACAACCGGCGCTCTGCTCACGTACACGAGCGTGACGGGCGATGAGGGCTACCCTGGGACGATGTCGGTCAGCGTCATCATCACGCTCACCCCTGACAACGCGTTGATCTTCGACTACGCCGCGGTTGCCGACGAGCCCACGCCCGTCAACCTGACGCACCACGGCTACTTCAATCTTGGCGGACACGACTCGGGCGA
Organism: uncultured Gemmatimonadaceae bacterium; assembly: GCA_963829055.1. Classification (GTDB taxonomy): domain Bacteria; phylum Gemmatimonadota; class Gemmatimonadetes; order Gemmatimonadales; family Gemmatimonadaceae; genus JAJKIV01. The sequence continues at coordinate 205,018 of CAWHHI010000003.1, forward strand.
CGTTCGCGCGCACGAGTTGACCATCGCGGCGTCGCGGTTCACGCCGGTCGATTCGGGACTGATCCCTACGGGCGAGCTTCGCGACGTCAGCGGGACGCCGTTCGACTTCAGAGAACCGCGGGTGATCGGCGCGGCGCTCGATGTCGCTGACGAGCAGCTGCGGATTGGGGGTGGCTTCGATCACAACTTCGTGCTCGACCGCGGCGATGGAAATGAGGATCCCACGTTCGTCGCACGCCTTCACGACCCTGCGAGTGGACGCGTGCTGGAGATTTACACGACCGAGCCGGGCCTGCAGTTCTATTCCGGCCAGGCGCTCGGCGGCGTGATCGGGAAGGGGAATTTTACGTACGGCGCGTACGCCGGCGTCGCGCTGGAGACGCAGCATTTCCCGGATTCGCCTAACCAGCCGGCATTTCCGTCGACGATCCTGCGGCCCGGCGAGGGGTTCACGTCGCGGACGATCTACCAGTTCTCGATGGTCTGAGTCGAGGCCGAGGGAGGCCGGAGGGCGGAGGGCGGACGGCGGACGGCGGCGGGCGGATGGCGGAGAAAAAACGTGTCAATCCCGAGCGGCAGCGACTTGTCATCCCGAGCGGCAGCGAGGGATCTTCTCGAACGGCATCGTGGCTGACCGGCCACGAGTACTTCACGCGAGATCCCTCGCTGCCGCTCGGGATGACACCGTCGTTTCTTCCGCCCTCCGCCATCCGCCCTCCGCCCTCCGCCATCCGCCCTCCGCCGTCCGCCGTCCGCCGTCCTACGGCCTCCTTCCTACGGCCTCACTGAGTCCCGCCATCAGGCGCAGCAGCCCGTCCTGCGTCGCCTGCGCCTGCGTCACCTCGCCGACGATTCGGCCCGCTCGAAGCACGAGGATGCGCTGCGACAGCGTCAGGACTTCGGGCAGCTCGCTCGAGATCAGGAGGATCGCCGGCGCCCTGATTCGCGAGCTCGCCGATCAGTCCGTGGATCTCGGCCTTCGCGCCCACGTCCACGCCGCGCGTCGGCTCGTCGAGGATGAGCACGCGCGACTTCGCGGCGAGCCACCGCGCGAGCACGATCTTCTGCTGATTCCCGCCCGACAAGCCCGGCGACGACCGTGTCGAGCGACGGCGCGCGGACGCGAAGCCGGTCGAAGAACTCCTGGCCACGCTCCGCTCCTCGCGCCGGCGAAGCCAGCCGAACCGCGCGAGCCGACGCAGGATCGCGAGCGACAGGTTGTGCACGCCGCTCTCCTGCGGCACGAGCCCCTGCCGCTTCCGGTCCTCCGGCACCAGCCCGATGCCTAACGCGATCGCCTCCGCCGGCGTTTGCCACGCGCGCGGGTTGTCCCGCCAACCACGATCGTCGCCGCGCCTGAACGGGATCCAGGCCGAACAGCGCCTGCGCCAGCTCGGACCGGCCGGCGCCGACGAGCCCCGCGATGCCCAACACCTCGCCGGCCCGAAGCGAGAACGAGACGTCCTCGAACTTCCCGGGCGACGACAGCCCCTCGACGCGCAGCAGCTCATCGCCGACGACGACACCCTCGCGCCGCGGCACGTACTCGGCCAGCGGACGCCCGATCATCATCTGCACGAGCTCGTGCTCCGACAGCCCGCCGATGGGCCGCGTGCCGACGTGCTGGCCGTCGCGCAGCACGCTCACCGTGTCGCACAGCTGGAAGACTTCGGGCATGCGATGCGACACGTAGATGCACGCCACGCCGCGTGCGCTTGAGGCGGCCGATCAGCTCGTACAGACGATCCGCTTCGACCTGACTGAGGCTGCTCGTCGGCTCGTCGAAGATGATGATCTTCGCGCCACCGCTCACCGCCATCGCGATCTGCACCATCTGCTGCTGCGCGATCGTGAGCGACCCCACCGGGCGCCAGACGTCGAGCGTCGTTCCGATCTCGGCGAGCATGGCGCCGGCCCGCTGACGCCATCGCGTCGCGGTCGAGCAGCCCGCCGCGCGACGGCAGCGACCCGAGGCAGAGGTTCTCGGCGACGGACAGGTTCTCGCAGAACGCGAGCTCCTGGTGCACCATGCCCGACGCCGGCGGCCAGCGCGTCGCGCGGGCTCTCGAAGTGAACCTCGCGGCCCTGAATGAACAGGCGGCCGGAGTCGGGCGTGTGGATGCCGGCGAGAATCTTCCCCAGCGTGCTCTTGCCCGCGCCGTTCTCGCCGCATAACGCGTGGCACGACCCGTCGGCGATTTCCAGCGACACGTCGGTGAGTGCCTGCACGCCTGGAAATCGCCGAGTGATATTCTCGAAGCGGACGGCCGGTTCGGTCATGCGACGCGTGCGCCCCTTACATTCTTGAGGTACGCGTCAGGCACGTCGGTGAAGCCCCACGCCTTGAGCTGGCGCGCCCACTCGCCGAGGTTGTCCTTCGTGACGCGCACGAGATCCATGGGGATGATGGTCGGCACGTCCTTCTTGTTGATCACCTTGTCGACGATGGTGTTCACGCCGACGTAGCCCCACTGGTACACGGACTGGGCGAGCAGCACGGGCGCGATGCCCTTGTCCACGTACACGAGCTCCGAGCCTAACGCGTCGACCGACGCGATCTTGACGCGCTTCGGATCGAGGTCGTTGACGAGCGACGGCGTGAACAGCGCCCAGCCACCGATCATCGCCCAGCCCTGGATGTCCGGGTACGCGTTGCCGACACGCACGACTTCCGCGGCCGCGTCCTGCGGCGTCTCGACGTGGTTGAACGTGCCGAGGATCTGGATGCCGGGCGTCTTCGCCGCTTCTTCCTTCACGCCCTGCACGCGGTGCTGCAGGTTCGGCGCGTTCTGATTGCCGGCGAGGATGGCGATCTTGCCCTTGCCGTTCAGAGCTTCGCCAGCTCCGCCATCACGAGGTGACCCGTCTTCACGTCGTCGACGCCGTAGAACGCGAACCGCTTGGACTGCGGGCGCGTCGCTGTCGAACGTCATCACCGGGACGCCACGATCGACGGCGTCGTTGATGGCGCCGGTGACCTTGCCGGCGTCGGAGCAGGAGATGAGGATCGCGTCGGCGCCGTCGTTCACGGCCTGCTGGATGCGCTGCGCCTGGACCTGTCCGTCTTCCTGCGGCGGCGTGAGCCAGTTGACGCGGATGTCCTTGCCCGGTCTTCGCGGACAGCTCCTTGGCCGCCGCCTCGGCGCCGGTGCGCGCGGCGAGGAACACGGGGTTCGTGGAGCTCTTCGCGATCATCGCGATCGTGAACGTGTTGCCCTTGGCCGTTGGGGCCGCGGCAGTCGTCTGCGAGTCGGCTTTCTTCTCCGATCCGCCGCCGCTGCATGCGACGGCCGCGGTTCCGAGGGTCATCACCAGTCCAGCCCAGCGAACGCATTCGGGTCATCATCATTTGCAAGATCCTCTCAGGAACGCTGTACCGTCGCGCCTAACGTCTTGGTGAATCTGCCATCTAAGACCTGAGGGGCGAACGGATGCGCGGATTCGACTGATTGATCCCGGGACGGGACCTGCCATCCCGAACGGCATCGATTGTCGATCCCGAGCGCCATGCTCACGAGGAGTCCTCGTGGAATCAGCTCGTGGCGTGCCACCTCCCGCAGTGACATTCGCGAAATCCGTCGCATCGCCGTTGGGATGCACTAGTCATCGCCGACGCTCGTGCCGTCGAGAAGTCAAGCCGCCGCCCGCGCGCGCTCCGCCGCTCGACTCAGTCGACGCGCGGTGAGGCGCGTACTCCACTGGTCCACCACCACCGCGATCACGATCGCACAGCCGATCACGATCCACTCGTAGTTCTGGTCGAAGTGCAGCGTGCGAATCGATTGGCGGATCAGCACGATCAGCAGCGCGCCGAGCATGGCGCCGAGCGCGCTGCCCTTGCCGCCGAGCAGACTCGCGCCGCCGACGACCGCCGACGCGATCACGTACAGCTCGTACCCCTGCGCGTCGCCTGACGAGACCGAGCCGTAGAAGCTGCCGCCGAGGAACGCGGCCAGCCCCGCCGTGAGTCCCGACACCGCGAAGACTCCGATCTGAATCCGCGAGAGCGACAAGCCCGGCGAAGCGGCTCGCCTCGAGGTTTCCGCCGAACGCGAAGATCCGGCGGCCCATCGTCGTTCGCGTCAGGTAGATGATCCCGAGCACGGTCAGCACGATCATCGACAGCATGGGCACCGGATACAGCCCGCCACCGAGACCTAACGATGCCTTCGACACGGCCGTGAGCGGCGCCGGCACGAGGATGCTCTCGGCCTTGGTCGCCACGAACGCGATCCCGCGCAGCACCCACATCGTGCCGAGCGTGATGATGAACGGGTGGACGCGAAGTCCGACGACGAGCGCGCCGTTCAGCACGCCACACGCGAGCCCGACGCCAAGGCAGACGAGGAGGCCGAGCAGCGTCGTGGCGGTGGCGCCCATCGGGCCGGCGCCGCGGAGGAAGAGCGCCATCGCCACGCCGGAGAGCGCGTAGATCGACCCGACCGACAGATCGATGCCGCCGGAGATGATCACGATCGTCGCGCCGATCGCCATGATCGCGAAGAAGCTCGCGTCGGTGGCGGTCTGAATCAGCGTGTACGAGTTCCAGAAGTTGTTCACCACTGCGCCCGTCTGCCGGTCGGGATGCGAGCCGGCGAGCGCCGTCAGCGTGATGGTGACGATGACGAGCACGAGAACGAGTCCGATTTCCTGTGAAGCGAACAGCCGTCGAACAACGTGGCGCATCTACTCTGGTGGGGTGCGTCATCCGAGGCGTCAGCCTCGGTTGTCATCCTGATCCGGCAGGCGACGGATGACGCAGTGCGCGGTACGATTCCCGGAACCGGTCGTACGCGCTCTGGTAGTCTCCGTGCGCCCGCGAATCTGGCTGCTCTGACGGCGCCTCGGGTAAGGGTTGCGCGCGCCGCCGCTCGCAAGATCCGGAAAGGCACCCGCCCCGACCGCCGCGAGCAGCGCCGCCCCGTACGCCGGACCCTCCTCCCGGTTCACCGTGCTGACCGGCACTCCGTACACATCAGCCTGCAGGCGCCGAATGAACGGGCTCTTCGCGCCGCCGCCGGTGAGCAGCAGGTCGTTCGGGCGACAGACCGAGCTCCTGGAGGATCGACAGCGAGTCGCGGAGCGCGAACGCAATGCCTTCGAGCAACCGCGCGCGTCATGTGCGCTCGCGAGTGCGCGAGGCTCAGTCCGAGAAACGCGCCGCGCGCCGACGCGTCGCGATGTGGCGTCCGCTCGCCCTGCAGGTACGGCAGGAACGTCACCCCATCGGCTCCCGGGCGGAACGCTCGCCGCTTCCGCGTCGAGCATCGCGTCCGCATCCGGCGAGCCGACGCGAGCTCCCGCGCGAGCTGGTCGCGATACCACGCGAACGCGCCGCCGGCCGAGAGGACCACACCCATGACGTACCAGGTGCCGGGCACCACGTGGCAGAAGGTGTGAGCGCGCAAGCCCGGGATCGACGAGCGGCTGCGCCGTCGGCGCGAGCACCGTGCCGGATGTGCCCCAGCTCGCGACCGCGTCACCAGGCGTGATGACGCCGACGCCCGCCGCACCGCACGCGTTGTCCGCGCCACCGCCAACCACCGGCGTGCCCTCCGCGAAGTCCCGTGGCGACGCGCGGCGTCGGGCGTGACACGCCCGAGCACCTCGGACGAGCCACCGACGTCCGGGCAGCAGCGCTGCGCGGGACGTCCGGCCGCCGGAGGATCTCGTCGCTCCAGCGGCAGCCGAGCGGGGTCGAACATGAGCGTGCCTGACGCGTCGGACGGCTCGCGTGGCGAGCGTACCCGTTAGGCGGTAGCGGATGAAGTCCTTCGCCAGCAGCACGGTTGCGACGCGTGCGTACGCGTCCGGCTCGTGCGTGCGGAGCCACAGCACCTTCGGGCAGCGTGAACCCCTCGAGTGCCGGGTTGCGCACCCAGTCCCGCAGCCGTCTCCTCCCCGCCCGCTCGCCGCGTGATCTCGGCGCACTCGTCCGTCGTGCGCCCGTCGCACCAGAGGAGCGCCGGCCTAACGACGTGCGCCCGCGCGGTCGAGGAACACGGACGAGTGCATCTGCCCGGAGATGCCGACCGACGCGACGCTGCGCGTCAGGCTTCGCTGCGCCAGGACCTCGCGAATCGACTCGCATCGTCGCGTCCCACCAGCGTCCGGATCCTGTTCGGCCCAGCCGGGTCGCGGCGTGGACAGCGTGAGCGGCGTCGTCGCGGCGGCTACGACGTCGCCGGAGGGCGCGACGAGGATCGCCTTGACGCCGCTCGTGCCGATGTCGAGCCCGAGAAACACCGACTCGGCCACGTCAGCGGACTCCGAGCAGCAGCTCCATCGTCAACTGATCGAGCCGCTCGTACGCGTAGCCGCGGTCGCGCAGGGCGTCGAGGTCGAACGGCTGATCCTTGAGCGTGCGCGCAGCGTCGGCGGAGTAGCGTGACGCGTTCGCCGGCCGTCGCGCCGCGCTCGCGCAGATCGGCGAGGAGCGCCTGGATTTCCGCGATCGGCGTTGAAGCGCGCGACCTTCTCTCGAGAATGAGGTAGGTGCGCATGCTGCCGCGCGCGAAGTCCCACACGCCGGCTTCGTCTTCGGTGCGATACGCGTGGCTGTCGAAGTGTCGCATGCCATGCCACTTCGCGTCCTCGAGCAGCTTCACGAGGAAGAACGCCGCCTTCGGGTCCTCGCTGCGCGAATCGCAGATCCTGATCGAAGCGGCCGGGCTTCTGACCGTTCAGGTCGATGTGAAAGAGCTTGCCTGCCTCGAGCGCCTGCGCGACGCCGTGTGAGAAGTCGAGCCCGGGCATGGTGTCGTGCGCGACTTCCGGGTTGAGGCCCACCATGTCGGGGTGGTCGAGCGTGTAGATGAACGCGAGCATGTGGCCGATCGTGGGCAGGAAGATGTCGCCGCGTGGCTCGTTAGGCTTGGGCTCGAGCGCGAAGCGGAGATCGTACCGCTGCTCGCGCACGTACTCGCACAGGAAGTTGATCGCGTCGCGAAACCACTTGATGGCTTCCTGCGGATCCTTGGCCGCGTTCGTCTCGACGCCCTCGCGCCCGCCCCAGAACACGTAGGTCGCCGCGCCGAGCTCGACGCCGAGGTCGATGGCGCGCATGGTTTTCTGCAAGCGCGTAGCCGCGCACCTGGCGGTCGTTGCTCGTGAACGCGCCGTCGCGGAAGACCGGGTCGCCGAACAGGTTCGTCGTGGCCATCGGCACCTTCACGCCCGACTCGGCGAGCGCTGCCTTGAACTCGCGAACGATGCGATCGCGATCCGAGGCCGAGCTGCCGCGCGGCACGAGGTCGTCGTCGTGGAGATTCACGCCGTACGCGCCGAGCTCGGCGAGCTTCGGTGACGATGCGATTCGGGGAGATCGCCGGCCTAACGGGATCGCCGAACGGATCGCGACCGACGTTGCCGACGGTCCAGAGCCCGAACGTGAAGTGGTGCTCCGGGCGGGGGGTGTAGGCGTCCTGTGCGGTCATCCTGGGTACGTCGATTTCAGGTGGATCGATTGCTCGCGGATAAGATGTGCGTCTTCCGGGTTCAACGCATCATCGCGCCGGGGCCGGTGGGAACTGCGATTGGGCGGATCTGTACTGCGAAACTGCCGGATACACCTTTGCATTCGCGGCATCGTTGCGCTGGGCCGGTGGGAACTGCGATCTCGCGGATGACACGGAAGAAGCAGGATAGCGCCCCGTAGGGGCCGGCTCCGCTCGCAACGAGCCGGGATTTCTTGGGAACGGCCGCTCGGGACGCCGGCGTCTCCCGAGCGGCCGTTTCCATTGTTCAATCAGAGTCCGGCGATGAGCCAGCGTCAATGCAAAGCCGTATCCGGCTGTTTTCCGTGTCATCCGCAAATCGCAGTTCCCACCGACCGCGGCGCGATGATGTCTGAATGCAAAGCGGTACCGATCCGCCCAATCGTAGTCCCCACCGGCCCCGGCGCGATGATGCCTGTACCGGGAATGCACTCAACGATCTCTTACCAGGATCGCGTTGCCCACCGCGCGCTCGCCGGCCGCGTCGCTCGGGCGGTTCACGAGTTTCCCCTCGATCACGAGCGCCGTCGACCCGCCGCCGTCGAAGTTGAGGCCCTGGTACACGCCGATCGACACGAGAAAGTCTCCGAGCTCGACGAGCGTCATGCCGTCGCTCGTCTCCTGCCGGCCGTCGACCGCGACGAGATAGATCGTCGTGCTGTCGCGAGAGAAACCGATCGCGGACCGCGGGTGCCGCTTGGCGGAGAAGCTCGGGAACGTCCCCTCGACCGAGTCGGAAGCGCCGCCGACGTTGCGGCCGTCCTGCACCACGCGCGGCCAGCCGCCGACGATCGTCGTTAGGCGTCCGCGATCCGGCCGGAAGTGGTGCGTGACGCGGAGCGCGCTCGAGCATCGGGCGATGGAATCGAGTCGCGCGCTGGCGGTCCCGTACGCGGCGAGCACTCCCTGATTCTCCGTGATCGACGCGGGCGTGTCCCGAGCGGTCCCGAACGGCACCAGCTCGAGGCCCTCGTCTTTTGTTTGACCAGCCGATGCACGCACGGGCAGCTCGCGCGGCGTGTGCAACGAGTCCTGACGCGGCGCGTCGGCGTAGGCGGCGGAAAAGAGAATGAGCGCGTCAGGCACGCGCGGGACACCGTTCACGCCGTCGAGCACGAAGTGGCCGCACGCACCGTCCAGCGCGCCGGCGTAGGAGAAGCGCTCGAGGTACGGCCGTCCGTTGACGTCCACGGCGAACTGCGTGTGCGAGTTGCGGAACGTGTCGTACGGCGAGTCCGTCACGGGGTTCGCCTTCCACACGTCACCGTTCACGACCTGATTGTTCTCGTTCGCGCCCGTCTTGAGGTCGAAGAAGTCGGCGTTGAGCGCCACGCGAATCCGCTCGCCACGCGCCTGCCGACGACGCACCATGTCCGTCACGCGCTCTCGGCCACGCAGCGAGTCGAACGCCCGAGCCGCGACGAACTCGTAGCGCGACCGCGCCGGTACGGTCACGATCTGGATGTTGTACGGACCGCTCGGTCGTCGCACGCGATAGTGCACGATGCCGGCCGTGACGGTATCGACGCTGACCGAGTCGGTCGCGGCGAACCGGATCGGCGCGCTCGCTGGCGTGGGCGACGTCGACGCGCGCGTGCACGCCGCAAGCCCGAGCAGCGCTGCTGTCATCCCGAGCGAAGCGAGGGATCTTCTCGAAGAATCCCGTAGCTGGGCGGGCCACGATGACATCATAGAAGGTCCCTCGTCACTGCGTTCCTCGGGATGACAAGCCGCTGACGCTCGCGATGACACCAGGATTCCCCCCCTTGGGACGAAAGACAAGGCCCGTTCGCGTGACCGATCATGCGGCGCTGGGGTTAGGCGGGAACATACGGACAACGCTGGAGGAGGCTCGTCGATGTCGATTGGTCGGTTGCTCGTTCAGAAGCGCAACGCCCGCGGGTCGAGCATGGTACGCCGCGCCCGAGCGATCGCGTCGCTCGACACTCGCGACGTTCGCGACCATCGCTACCGCCTGCTCGACCGGCTCGCCCGCCGGTCCCGCGGACGCGAGCCTCGTCGGCAATCTGGACGGCCGAGCGGTGGGGCCGTCAGGGCTCGAGCAGCGCCTGGTGACGAAGGTCGAGGCGGCACCGGCGGGCAGTCCCTACACGGCGTTGCTCACCGCGACGTCCACGATCGTGAACACGGGATCCGCGCCCGTGCGCGTCACGGCTCGCACGTGCCTGTTCCAGGAGTCCGACGTCGAGACGACGGCGAAGATGGATCGCTTCGAACCGCTCATCTCCTGCTCGGCCGTGAGCATGGCACTCACCCTGGCACCGGGGCAGTCGACCGGGCCGATGGACGTGCAGTTCGGCGTGCGCTCCGGACCGGGCACGTACACGCTCGAGCTCCGCCACGCACTCGACCCCGAGTTCCGTGCCTCGGCGTCGTTCCGCATCCCGTAGCGCCTAACGCTACTAGGACGCTCCAGCGCGCCTAACGACGAGCGCGAGGCCGCGACCGCGGCGGCCACGCGCCCTGACCGTCGAGTCCTGCAGCGCGAGCGCGTCGGCCGTCGTGCCGTTGAACGTGCTCGCCCACACCGTCGAATCGTTCGCCACGCTCACGAGCCGGACGCTCACGCGCAGCCGGTCCCGTGCGCGCTGCACAGTGCCTTCGACCAGCATCGTCGCGTTGAGCGCGCGCGCCGCATCCGCCGGCGTACGAACACCCTGGCGCGCGGCAGCGGCCGTCGTCTGCGACGACACGCGCACGCCGGGCACGCGCGCGATGGCCGTCGTGAGATCCGACGTGATACCGTCGGCGGCCTGACCTGCCTGCGCGTCGTTGCCGATGCTCACCAGCGGAAACACCGCGATGGATGGCGGTGCGGCAGACGGCACTGCCACGGCCGGCGCGCCCGCGGCAGCAAGCGAATCGCGACGCGCCGTGGCAATGCGCGCCGAGTCGGCCGCGGTTCCCGGCGCAGGCGCCGGTTCGGTGAGCACCCACGCGGCCGCGACTGCACCGACGACCAGGACGCCAATGCCGATCTCGATGAATCGCTTCCGCCGCTGCTTCGGCGCCTCGGCCGCCTGGAACGCATCGCTCACCTGCACGCCGGGATCGTCGAGCGCGCGCAGAATCTCGGTCGCGTTCTTCGGTCGCTTCGCCGGCTCCTTCTCGAGACACTGCATGATGAGCGTCGAGAGCGGCCCGCTCACGTCGTAGCGACGCGATGTGAGCGGCGCCGGCTTCTCGGAGAGCTGCGCCGCGAGCAACGCCTGCGGCGAGCGTCCGTGAAACGGCGGCGCGCCGGTGAGCATCTCGTACGCGACGATGCCGAGCGCGTAGAGATCGGCGCGATGGTCCGTGGACGGATCGGCCGCGGCCTGCTCGGGCGCCATGTACGCCGGTGTGCCGAGTGACGTGCCGACACCCGTCATGGTGGGCGATGGCGTCTTGACGCCCATGCTGCTGCCGCGACGCCGAGAGCGCTTTCGCGACGCCGAAGTCGGTGACGACCGCCGCGCCCGCCGCGAGCAGCACGTTGTCCGGCTTGATGTCGCGATGGATGATGCCGCGCCCGTGCGCGAACGCGAGCGCGCGCACGACGTCCTTGAGAATCGTGACCGTCTCGCGGACCGAGAGCGGTCCGCGCATCATGCGCGCGCGGAGCGACTCACCGTCGATGAACGGCATGATGAAGTACGGCAGCGCACCGAACTCACCCGCGCTCAGGACGGGAACGATGTTCGGGTGCTGCAGCCCCGCGGCCAACATGATCTCGCGCTTGAACCGCTCCGCCGAGATGGTCGCCGTCACGCTTGGCGGCAGCAGCTTGATCACCACTCGGCGATCGAGGCGCTCGTCGCGCGCGACGAACACGCGCGACATCCCGCCGCCGCCGAGCTCGCGCTCGAGGGCGTAGGTGTTGCCGAAATGGGCCTGCAGGTCTGCCAGGAGGTCGGTCACGGATTCGGGCGGATTTCGTTAGGGCCGGCGGGCTACAGCATACGCGAAGATTACACCGCGTCAACGCGCGGGTTGCCGGCGGTCGGGCCCTCGAGGGAACGGTTCGTCCCGCCACTGTGTGCGTACGAGCGTGGCGGGTACCAGGTTGCTACACGCTCGTCCCGCTCGCTGCGCCAATCGACGCCATCCTCTGCATGACGAGGCGCGCTCGGCGAACGTGCCGTATACCGCACAGGTGCCAGAATGCGACGTTCGAAGATTCCGATCGCCATAGCTGTCGCCGTTTCCGCGACGGTCGTCCTCGCGCCACTCGCGCCACTCCACGTGCTCTTTCCCGGATCACCGGATGTGACGACGGGCCATTCGTGGCCGCCAGCGCACGATACCGCTATCTGGCGCGCGCTCGGAGACACGGCGGAGCGATGAGCACGGGGCACGCCGAGCAGGTCTCACGAGCTCAAGGGAAGCGGCATGCTGCTCGTGAAGTCCTCCGCGCGGCGCGCGATGACGCACGCGCCGCCTAACGACGTGATCGTTGGTGAAGGTTACGGGTTGGCCTCGGGGTCCTTCTTCACTTTGCGCGCCGAGCCCGGCTCCGACAGCTTGCGATGCATTTCGGCGGTCACCTTGTCGGGCGTGACCTGCGCCATCGTGCTCTGCACCTTGTTCTTGAACGAGCCCGCCACGACGTGATCCTTACCGGCCATCAGCGCCTCGAAGCCGTCGCGCGCGACGTCGGCGGGATCGTCCTTCTTGTCGGCGCCGACCTTCGTGTCCTGCATGCCCGCGCGGTCGAAGAAGTTCGTGTCCGTGGGGCCGGGCTGCAGCGCCGTCACCGTGATGTTCGTGTCCTTGAGCTCATTGCGAAGCGCTTCCGAGAACGAGAGCAGGAACGCTTTCGACGCGCCGTAGACCGCCTCGAACGGCGCGGGCATCTCGGCCGCGATCGATGAGGTGAACAGAATCTTCCCCTCGCCCCGCTCCGCCATGTGCTGCACGACATGCTTCGCGAGGTGCACCGCGCCGGTGACGTTCAGATTGATGAGATTGATCTCCTCCTCGAGATCGGTCTCGAGGAACGGACCGCCGACGCCGACGCCGGCGTTGATCGCGATCGCGTCCACGGGACGCCCCATTTCCTCGATGCGTTCCCAGAGCTCCTCGACTCCGTCCTCCGTTGCGAGATCGGCCTGAACACTTTCCACCATTGGCCCGAGCGATCGCAACTGGTCCGCCGCGGATTCGATTGCTTCATCCTCGGCGACAATGACGAGGTCGTAGCCGTTCTGTGCGAACAGTTTGGCGAGCTCGAGTCCAATGCCGCTCGATGCGCCAGTGACGACGGCGAGTTGTCCGCTGGAGTTTTCCATACACACCTATCCTTTGGGAAGCCACAGTTCGCGCGCCTGGTAGCGACGCGGAGCGGCGGACAGCGCAAATGCAACGCCGCTGGCGCCGCTGTTGCGGAAATGTTCGCGCCGACTCGTGTGTCGACTCGCACCGCCGTGCACCGTCGCTTGCGCGGTCCATCCAATTGTCCGCACTATTTCGCCGTGCGCTTCGGACTACTCACGGTGCACCGAGTGCTCGTGATGTTGGCGACGCTCGGGTGTGCCTCACGATCGGCGACGACGCCGGCTATTTCCGCAACCGCGACCTCGGCCGTTGTCAGGCCGGGGCTCGATGCGTTCGTCGCCAATCCGCCCGACTGGGCGCGCGGCAAGCGCATCGGTCTCATCACGAACGTCGCGGGCATCGACTCGCGCGGGCGCAACAACATCGATCTGCTCAAGGCCGACGCGCGCATCCGGCTGACGACGTTGTTCGCGTTCGAGCATGGGCTGCGCGGCGACGCGCCCGCGGGGCAGGCCATCGCGTCAGGCACCGATGCGAAGACCGGCCTTCCCGTGTACTCGCTCTACGGTGACGTGCGCGAGCCGACGGCCGAGATGCTGCGTGATGTCGACGTGCTCATGTACGACGTGCAGGACGTCGGCGCGCGACCGTACACGCGCGTGTCGACGATGGCGCTCTCGATGAAGGCCGCGGCCGCGAAGGGCATTCCGTTCGCGGTGCTCGACCGGCCCAATCCCATCGGCGGAACGATCGTCGAGGGTCCGGTGCTCGATCCGGCGTTCGCGTCGTTCGTCGGCATGTATCCGATCCCGCTCCGGCACGGCATGACCGTGGGCGAGCTCGCGCGGTTGTACAACGAGCGGTTCGGCATCGGCGCGACGCTGTACGTCGTGCCCGTAGCGGGTTGGCGGCGCGACATGATGCTCGACGCCACCGGGCTCCCGTACATCCCGCCATCGCCGAACCTGCGTCGGCTCGAGGCGGCGATCCTCTATCCGGGGACGGTGCTGCTCGAGGGGACGAACATCTCGGAAGGGCGAGGGACGGAGCTCCCGTTCGAGCAGACCGGCGCGCCGTGGATGCAACCGGACGCCGTGATCCGCGAGATGAACGCGCTCGCGCTGCCCGGCGTGCGGTTCGAGGCGGTGCAGATCCGCGTGGACGCGGATGGCCGGCGATTTCCCGGCGAGACGATCCCGGGTGTTCGGCTCGTCGTCACCGACCGCGGCTCATATCGTGCGGTCCGAACGGCAATGCTCCTGATCGACACGGTCCATCGCCTGTACCCTAACGAGTTCGCCTGGGCGGGCGGGAACCAGCGCGAGCCCGGCATGCGGACCATCGACCGCCTCGCCGGCACGGATCGGTTCCGGTCTGCCGTCGATGCTGGAACACTCAGGCCGCTGCTCGACGAGTGGGATAGGCAGGCCGAGGCGTTCCGCGTCCTTCGAGAGCCGTTCCTGTTGTACAGGTAAAGTCGCGGGACCCAACCCGTCACAACGGAGGCGACTGTGCAAGCTCGTGCGTCAACCCTCCTTCGACGCCTGGTGGGCGTCGAGCCCACCGCTGTTCGCACCGTCCACGCCGCGCACTCGTTAGGTCGAGCCCGCCTGGCGCGGATGGCCGTGGCTGTTTGCACCGTGGTCGCTGCCGTGACCGCTATCGCCCCACTCGCCGCTCAGACGACCGTGTCGGTGACCGGACGCGTCACTGCCCAGGGCCGGCCTGTTGCGGACGCGCAGATCGGCGTCACCGACCGGGAAACGAACCAGGTTCGCGGCACGCGCACGTCGTCGAATGGCGACTACGCAGTCGTGGGTCTCGCGCCCGGCGTGTATTCGGTGCGCGTGCAGCGCGTCGGCTTCGCGCCCGCGACGCAGGAAATCCGTCTCCTCGTCGGCCAGCACGCGACGCTCAACTTCGCGATCGAGGAAACAGCGGTCGCGTTGAGCGGCGTGCAGGTGTCCGCGGAACCGCGCGCTACGTTCGAAGCGCAGCGGACCGATCTCTCTGCTCCGGTGGTGCAGGCGGAGATTCAGAATCTGCCGCTCAATACGCGCAACACGCTCAACCTCGCGGCGATCGTGCCGGGCATCAAGACGTACGCTCCGACGGCGGGGCGATCGCTGCCTGCGGCTGGCGCGTTACCCGACCTGCGGTTCTACAACTTCTATCTCGATGGTGTCGAGTGGAAATCGATGTTCAACGGCAACCTCGTCGGCATTCCGCAGACGGGCTCGCCGATTCCGCAGGAAGCGTTGCGCGAGTTCCGCGTACACCTCAATCCGTATGATGCGGAGCTGACGCGGGGTGGCTCGTACATCATCAGTGCGGTGACACAGCGCGGAACGAACGACCAGCAGGGCTCGGCGTTCCTGTACTTCCAGAACAACGACATGCGCGCGCTCGATGAGTTCCAGCGTCGCACACGCGCGCGGTCGCCGGACACGTACGAGCGAACGCCCTACGACCGCCAGCAGTTCGGCTTCAACCTTCGCGGTCCCATCATCAGGGACAAGCTGTTCTACTCGGCCAACTACGAGCTGGGGAACACGAACGACAACATCGAGGTCGTGCCGGGTCAGCCGGCGTTCAATCCCGGCCAGTGGGACCAGTACGCCGGCACGTACAGCGCGCCGACGAAGAATCACACCGGTGTGCTGCGCCTAACGTCGCCGATGAGCGACAAGCACACGGAAGACCTCATCTACGCCGGCCGCTACTACGACTCGGAGACGTTCTTCGGCGCGACCGAAGCGCGCGAGTCCGGACTCACGGCGAAGTATTCGATTCACAGCATCCAGTTGCGTGACACCTACACGCCGACCGGTTCGATCGTGAACCAGGCGTCGCTGCATCTGCTCGCCTGGAACCACAACGAGGAGCCGCTCGTCCCGGGACCTCGGTTGGTGTACCCCAGCATCAACATCGGGCGCAATACGTTCCCACTCATCCTGCGAGAACGTCATCTGCGCGCGATCGACAAGCTCACGTATACGCTGCCGGGCGGGAAGCACATTCTGAACACCGGCGTCGAGGTCACGCATGTGAACACGTCGAGCTACCTGCCGTCGAATCGCGACGGGCTGTTCGAGTACCGCACCGACACGAGCGCGCAGCCGTTCCGCGCGACCGTCGGCGTGGGCTTCTTCAATCCCACCACGACCGAGGACGCGAAGGCGACGGCGACCGGCTGGGTGGCAGGCGGGTACGTGCAGGACGAGTGGCGCGCGACCGAGGACTTCACGCTCACGCTCGGTCTGCGCTATGACGCCGAGATCAATACGCTGGCGAACGACTTCGTCGATCCGTGGGCGAGCGATCCGACGCTGCAGGCCGCGCTGCCCGGTTTCCTGAATGAGGGAAATCGGAAGAACGATCTGAACAACTTTGCGCCGCGCGTCGCGTTCTCGTGGGACATGACGGGCAAGGACCGCACGTTCCTCCGCGGCGGGTGGGGCATCATGAACGGCCGCTTCCCGAGCACGAACGCGTTCTCGGAGGTGCAGGCCGCCGGCTGGCGCAGCTACGAGGTTCAGAACCCCGGGAATGCGACCGTCGAGCAGTTGCGGCAGCTGGTCATCGCGGGGAACGTGCCGCTGCGGCCGAACATCACGCTCGTGGCGACGGACATCAAGACCCCGCAGACGGTGCAGGTGTCGTTAGGCCTCGGCCAGGTGATCACGGACGACATCGTGATGAATCTGGACTTCGTCGATCAGGAAGGGCGCGACCTGTACGTGAACTACAACGCGAATCCGATCCTGCCGACGACGAACGCGCGCAAGCTGACGCCCAACTTCGGCAACATCACCGTGTGGGACGATTTCGCGAAGGCGCGCTTCCGTGCGTTCACGGTGGGCGGCACGTGGGAGCGGTCGGCGAATCCGCTGCGCCCCAAGCGCATGAGCCTCGCCTACACCCTCGGCTACTACAAGGCGTCGTTCGAGGGGCTCGGCGGCTACGCGGACCCGTCGCAGTTCACGATGCAGCCGACGTCGGGCGACGAGCGGCATCGCGTGGTGCTGTCGGGGATCGGGCCGCTGCCGTGGGGATTCCAGATCTCGGGCATCGGGATCGTGGCGTCGCCGCATCCGTTCGCGGTGACCGATGGCCGCGATCTGAACAATTCAGGGTTGACGACGGACGACTGGCCTAACGGGCAGCGCGTGCAGGACACCGACGGCGGCTGGGACGACATGTATCGCACGATCGACCTGCGCCTGGCGCGCAACTTCACGATCGGCGCAACGCGCGCTCAGCTCAGTGTGGAGGTGTTCAATCTGTTCAACTGGGTGAACTGGTCGGGGTACAGCGGCACGGTCAACGACCGAAACGGCAACCAGCTGTCGAGTTTCGGCCTGCCTAACGGTGCTCTGGCGCCGCGTCAGGCGCAGATCGGTATCCGATATGACTTCTGATCCAGCGAAGGCGATCGAGTAGGCTGGATCAATCCGGATTTGGCATTGACGCTTGCGTCGCGCCGGGGCCGGTGGGAACTACGATTGGGCGGATCGGTACGGCGAAACTGCCGGATACGGCTTTGCATCCCGGCATCATCGCGCCGCGGCCGGTGAGAACAACGATGGCGCGGATGACGCGGTAGAAGCACGATAGGGCGTAGCGCGAGTCGATCTCCTCTCGCCGCAACGAGCCGGGAACTTCGGGAACGGCCGCTCGGGAGACTCCTGTGTCCCGAGCGGCCGTTCCCATTAATTCAGAGTCCGGCGAGGCCAGCGTCGATGCAAAGTTGTATCCGGCCGTTTTCCGTGTCATCCGCGAAATCGTAGTTCCCACCGGCCGGGCGCGATGGTGCCTCAATGCAAAGTCGTATCCGGCCCTTTCAGCAGTTTCCGCACAATCGCAGTTCCCACCGGCCCCGCGCGACACGATCCTCAATGCCAATTCCCATGACGAGGATCACGGCGCTCGATTCTGCGTCATCGTTGCTTCCCAATCGCGCAGCCGAGAATCGACCACCGACTGCTGCACGACGTCGGCAACGGCACGGCGGAGCGGGCCGATCTTCTGGTTGTCGCGCGTCGGGTTCACGCGGTTCGTCAGCAGCACCACGAACAGCTCGCGCTCCGGATCCGCCCAGATCGATGTTCCAGTGAAGCCGGTGTGCCCGAAGCTCCGCAACGAGAAGAATCGTCCCGCACTCGACTGCGGAGACGGCGTGTCCCAGCCTAACGCGCGACTCGCGTCCGGACGCTGGCGTGCCGTCCATCGCGCGACCGTCGACGGCCTGACGATCCGCGTACCGGCGTAGGACCCGCCGTTGAGCAGCATCTGCACGAACACGGCGAGATCGCGCGCGCTCGAGAACAGGCCGGCGTTCCCCGACACGCCGCCGAGGACCCACGCCGTCTCGTCGTGCACGACGCCCCACACCTGACCGCCGCGGAAGTCCTCGGTCTCCGTCGGCGCGATGCGCGGCTTGAGCGTCTCCGGCGGGTTGTACTGCGTGTCCCGCATCCCCAACGGCCCGAACACGCGCGCCTGCACGAACTGATCGAGCGTCTGACCGGTAATGCGCTCGATGATGAATTGCATGAGCACCATGTTCCAGTCCGTGTACTCGACGGCCGAACCCGGCTCCCGCGCGAGCGGGAACTTCACCATGCCGGCGAAGTACTGCTCGCGCCCCTTCGCTTCCTTCCAGAGAGGGTGATTCGATCGGATGCCGCTCGCGTGCGTGAGCAGCATCCGCACGGTGATCGCGCGCTTGTCGGGCACGTCGTACTCGGGCAGGTAGCTGGCGACGGTGCGCTCGATGTCGAGCTTCCCTTCCTCTTCGAGGATCATGGCCGCGGTCGTCGTCGCCACGACCTTCGTGAGCGACGCCATGTCGTACATCGTGCTGTCGGTCGCCGCGGGCGCGCCGGGCGCCCAGTCCGAGTGGCCGTACCCGCGTGAGCAACAGCAGCTTGCCGCGCCGAGCGACGGCGATGGTGACGCCCGGCGACGCATGGTCGGCGATCGCCGGCCTTGATCACGGAATCGAGACGCGGGATGAGCGCGTTCGACATCCCGACGGCCGCCGGCTTGGCGCGCGTGAGCGCACGCGTCTCGACGGAGTCGGCGTTAGGTGCAGTCCGTTGGGTAGTCTGGGCCGAGGCGACTGAGGCGAGCGCGGCGGCGCAGGCGAGCGACGCAACCACGCGCGGGAGGCGGACGAGGCGACCGAATCGAGTCATTGACGATGAGAGGAGTGAGCCGGTCCAAACGTGCCCCGCGAGCGCTCGGTGGGCAACGGCCGTGGCGCCGAGCGGCGTTGTCATTCCGAGCGGAGCGCGGAGGCGCGCAGTCGAGGAATCGCGATCGTCGCCGGTAGAGGGCCCCTCTACCGCGACGATCGCGATTCCTCGACTCCGCTGCGCTCGCTCGGAATGACACCCCGCTCGGAATGACGGCTGCTTGTGCCTCGCACGACCCGCCGTCATTCTTGCGCCCAGTCCCCAGTCCCCAGTCCCCAGTCCCCGAAACCCGATTCCCCTTCACCTCGGCATAGACCTCGGCGGCACCGCCGTGAAGCTCGGCGTCTCCGACGACGCCGGAGCTCCACTCGCGCGCGCGACCATCGCCACCGACGCCGCACGAGGGTCGGATGATACGATCGGACGCATCGCGCGCGCGGCCCGTGAGCTGATAGCGCACACTGGCCTCGTCGGATCGGGTGGCATTGGTGCTCCCGGCGAGCTCGATGCCACGCGCCGACGCCTCGTACGCGCGAACCACTTCCCCGGATGGGCGAACGTTCCCATCGCGGACGTATTGGCCGAGCAACTCGGCATCCCCGTCGCGCTCGAGAACGACGCGAACTGCGCGGCGTGGGGCGAGCTTCGCGGCGGCATCGGGCGAGGCGCACGCAGCCTCGCGTGCTTCACGCTCGGCACCGGCGTCGGCGGCGGCCTCGTCCTGGGCGGCGAGCTGTGGACCGGCGCGAACGGCGCTGCAGCCGCGTTCGGACACATCGCTGTGGATCCCAACGGGCCGTTGTGTCGCTGCGGCCAACACGGCTGCGTCGAGCAGTACGCTTCGGCCACCGCGGTCGCGACGCGTTATGGCCGTGGCTCCGCGCGCGACGCGTTCGACGCCGCCGCGCGCGGTGAGCCGGAAGCCATCGCCGTCGTGGACTGGTCGTGCGACGGACTCGCCGCCGGCGTCGCGAACGTCATTCACATCGTTCAGCCCGACGTGGTCGTATTGGGCGGAGGAATGGCCGCCGCGGGCAGCGTCATGCTCGACCGCGTTCGTGCCGGCGTGGCGCGCCGCGTGCGCGCCTCCTGGCTCGCCGGCGTCCGCATCGAGTGCTCGGCGCTCGGCGACGACGCCGGATGGATCGGCGCGGCACTCTGGGGCGCGCGTCAGGCAGGAATGGAGAAGCCATCGTGAAGCTATCGTGACCGGACAGTTCCACTGGATCGACTGGGTCGTCCTCGTGCTCTACATCGCGGGGACGTCGTGGCTCGCCGATCGACTCACCGATCGCGGGCAGACCATCCGCGACTTCTTCCTCGGCGGCCGCAAGCTGCCGTGGTGGGCCGTGAGCGGATCGATCGTCGCGAGCGAGGTGAGTGGCGTGACGTTCGTCGCGCTGCCGGCGATCGCGTTCGCGCGCGGCGGCAACTACACGTACATGATGCTCGCGATCGGCAGCATCCTCGCGCGCGTGCTCATCGCGTACTTCCTCATCCCCGCGTACTACCGGCACGAGGTCTACAGTCCGTACGAGTTCATGGGACGACGACTCGGCCCGGGCGTCGTGCGCGGGATCGTCGGTGATCTTTCTCATCGGCGTCGTGCTCGGCCAGGGCGCGCGGCTCTTTCTCGCGGCCATCGTGCTCGACGCCATCACGAACATCGGCGCCGTGCCGGCGATCATCCTGCTGACGCTCATCGGCATCGGCTGGACGTGGATCGGCGGCATCACATCCGTCGTGTGGACCGACGTCGTGCAGTTCGTCATGATCGCGCTCGGCGCCATCGCATCGCTCGTCGCGGTCGTGACCGCCGTGCCGGGTGGCGTCGACGGCATCATCGCCGTGGGACGCGCAGCGGGAAAATTCCAGCTGTTCGACTTCTCGCTGTCGCCGACGGTGGAGTTCACGTTCTGGTGCGGGCTGTTCGGCTTCACGTTCCTGACGTTAGGCTCCCACGGCACGGACCAGACGATGGCCCAGCGCTTCTTCTGTTGTCGAGATGCGCGGGAGGCGCGCAAGGCGGTGCTGTGGTCGAGCGTGGCGATGATCCTGCCGCTCATCATGCTCACGGTCGGGGTCGGCCTGTTCGCTTACTTCCAGCAATTTCCGATGACGCCCGCGCAGCTCGCCAAGGTGAGCGAGCGCTCGGACTACATCTTCCCGATCTTCATCCTGCAGGCGATGCCCGTCGTGGTGAAAGGATTGCTGTTCGCGTCGATCTTCGCCGCCGCTACGCAGACCGCAGCGATCTCCGCCATGGCGCAGACCGGACTCTCGCTGTACGAGCGCGCGCGTCAGGCAGTGACGGACGATCGGCGGCTGCTCCGTGTCTCGCGCGGAATGGTGGTGCTGTCCGGCATCATCATCGGGCTCATGGCGGTCGTCTGCTCGCGCATCGAGCAGTACAAGGATCTCCTGCGCCTCGCGATGGCGATGGCGAGTTACACGTACGGCGCGATGCTCGGCATCCTCTTCCTCGCGCTGCTTCCCGTCAGGCGCGATGGCCGAGGGCTGGTGTGGGGCGTGCCGTTCACGATTCTGCTCGTGTTCGCGCTCAACTGGCAGCATCAGGCGTGGGCGCGCTGGCTCATCGTCGTGGCGGTCGGCGCTATCGTGCTCATGTCCGTGCCCGTACTCCGGCGTGAATGGCCGAAGATCGGCTGGGTACTGCTCGGCGCCGCCGTCGTACTGGCAGCGACGTTCGTGCGTATCGACGTCGGCGGCGTCGCCACTCCCATCAAGCTCGCTTTCCCGTGGACGTTCCCGCTCGGCGCCGCGCTCACGCTCGGCCTCGGACTCGCGCTCGGTCGCGTACCTAACGAGCCGGTCCGTTCAGGAGATCGGACGCCAGGGTGCAACACGACGGCCTTCGCGAGGTACGCGCATGGCCGCTGGCCGGCCGACGCGCGACTTCGGCCGCTTCCTCACGGAGCAGCGCAACCCGCGCACGATGCAGCTCGACGCCGTGCCGCTGCGCGACGCGCTGCGCATCATCAATGACGAGGACGCTCAGGTCGCGGGCGTCGTGCGCGGCGAGATCGACCGGATCGCCGACGCCGATCGACCTCATTGTCGAACGGCGGAAGCGCGACGGACGCATCTACTTCGTCGGCGCGGGAACGAGCGGACGACTCGGTGTTATCGAGGCCGCGGAACAGACGCCGACGCTCGACGTCCCCGACCCCATCTACCAGGCGATCATCGCCGGCGGCCCCGAGTGCGTGTTTCGCAGCAGCGAAGGCGCCGAAGACGTTGCGGACGATGGGGCCGAGCAGGTGCGCATCGCGGGAGTGCGTGAGCAGGACGTGGTGATCGGCATCGCGGCGAGCGGGACGACGCCGTTCGTGCACGGCGCGCTGGCGGAAGCGCGTCGGCGCGGCGCGGGTCGCGTGCTGCTCGTGTGCAACCTCACCGGCGTTCTGCCTGACGCGGCGGACGTGATCATCGCGCCACTCGTCGGGCCCGAGGTCATCACGGGCGCGACCCGGCTTCGCGCGGCGACCGCGTGCAAGATGGTGCTCAACATGATGACCATCGGCACCATGCTCCAGACGGGAAAGATCTACGAGAACCTGAGCGTCGACGTTCCCAAGCGTTCCGACAAGCTCATCGCGCGAGCCACGCGCATTGTCCGCACGCTGACGGACGCCTCCGACGCCGACGCGCGCGCCGCGCTCGAGGCCGCGGACTTCCGGGCAAAGGTCGCAGTCGTGATGATCCGGCGCGGCGTCGAACGCGCGGAGGCGGAGCGCATACTCGCGCGCGCCGGTGGTTTCCTGCGGCGTGCACTCGAGGGAGACATCTCATGACGCGATCGACGTTAGGCACGGGCGGCATGGTAGCGTGTAGCCAGCGGCTGGCGAGCGACGCCGGCGTCGCCGTGCTGCGCGCTGGCGGTACCGCCGCTGACGCCAGTGTCGCCATGGACGCCGTTCTGCACGTCACTGAACCGACGTCCACGAGTCTTGGCGGGGACATGTTCGCGCTCTATTACGACGCGCGCACCGCACGCATCACGGCGCTGAATGGTTCTGGCCGCGCGCCACGCGGCCGCACGCTCGACGCTGTCGCCCGCGACGACGACGGACAGGTACCGCAGCGCCACGGCGACGCGGTGACCGTGCCGGGTGTGTGCGCGGCGTGGTTCGATCTCATCGCCCGTCACGGTTCGGGGTTGATGTCGGTCGCGCGCTTGCTCGAACCGGCCATTCACGCGGCGGAGTCTGGATTCGTCGTCGCGCCCGTGGCCGCGGCCGTGTGGGAGCGCAACCTGCCGCAACTGCACTCCGACGAGCTGACCGTAGACGGCCGTGCCCCAAACGCAGGTGAGACGTTTCGCAACCCGGCGCTCGCGGGTGTGCTGCGAGCGATCGCCGCGGGTGGGAGAGACGCGTTCTATCGTGGGCAGATCGCCGAGCGGATAGCCGCAGCGGCGCGTGCCGTCGGTGGTGCCATGACCGCTGCCGATCTCGCATCGCACCAGTCGACGTGGGAAGAGCCCATCTCCACCGCGTACCGCGACGTCCGCGTGTGGGAATGCCCGCCTAACGGGCAGGGGCTGGCCGCGCTGCTCGCACTCGCCATGCTCGACGGTCTCTCGCTCGCGCCGCCGTCGACTGCCGAACGTGCGCACGTGCAGATCGAGGCGCTTCGGCTCGGCTTCGCGGACGCGCGCTGGTACGTCACCGACCCGGCGTTCGCCTCGGTGCCGGTCACGGAGCTGCTTTCACCAGAGTACATCGCATCGCGACGCGAGCGGATCGACCTGACCCGTGCCGCGACCGACGTTCCCCATGGATCGCCGGTCGGCATCCCTGGTACGGTGTACCACTGTGCCGTGGACGCCGCGGGCAACGCGTGCTCTGTTGTCAGCTCGACGTTCGCGAGCTTCGGGAGCGGGATCGTTCCAGCCGGCCTCGGCTTCACGCTGCAGAATCGCGGCTGTGGATTCGTGCTCGACCCCCGTCACCCTAACGCGTACGCGCCCGGCAAGCGCCCGTATCACACGATCATTCCGGGGATGCTGACGCGCGACGACGGCACGTTGTGGGGGCCGTTCGGCGTCATGGGCGGACCGATGCAGCCGCAAGGACATCTTCAGGTGGTGAACGCGCTGGTCGACGACGGCGCGACGCCGCAGGACGCGCTCGACCGGCCGCGTTTCTTCATCGAGCCCGAGCGTGAAGGCGGTCGCGTCTACCTCGAAACGGGCACACCAACCGCGGTCGCCGACGGGCTGCGTGCACGCGGGCACGACATCGTCGTCGATCCGCCGACGATCGGGCGCTCGATGTTCGGGCGTGGCCAGATCATCCTCCGTGAGCACGACGGCTCGCTCGTCGGCGGGAGCGATCATCGCGCGGATGGCTGCGTGCTCCCCGCATGACCGCCCACGACCGCTGGACTCGGCGCGACTTCCTCTCGGCGACGGCAGTCGGCGTCGTCGGCCTCGTTCGGCGTGGGGGCGACATGGTTGGCGCGGATGAGCATCTCGCGTACGTCGGTACGTACACGACCGACGGCCGGAGCGACGGCATCTACCGCCTGCGGCTCGATACGGCGACGGGCGCGCTGCGTGTCGACGGACTGGCGGTGACGAGTGTGAATCCCTCCTATCTCGCGCTGCATCCGAATGGGCGAGTGTTGTATGCGGTGAACGAGATCTCGGAGTTCGCGAAGGAGCCGACCGGCGCCGTGAGCGCGTTTGCGATAGCGCGGACGTCCGGCGCGCTGACGCTGCTCAACCAGCAGGCATCGCATGGTAAGGCGCCGTGTTACGTGTCCGTGGATCGCACGGGGACGGTGGTGCTGGTCGCGAACTACGGCGGCGGGAGCATCACGACGATTCCCGTTAGGCAGGACGGCCGATTGGGGACTCCGCGGAACGTGGTGAAACACGCTGGCGCTGGTGCCGATCCCGTTCGGCAGACGGCGCCGCACGCGCACTGCATCCTGGCGGACCCCGGCAACACGTTCGTGCTCGCGGTCGATCTCGGCATCGATGCGATACTGACCTATCGTTTCGATCCACGAACGGCGGCCATCACGGTCGTCCCGTCCGGCGCAGCGACGAAGCCGGGCGCCGGTCCTCGGCACCTGACGTTTCATCCGAACGGGAAGTTCGCGTACGTCGTGAACGAGCTGGACTCCACGATCGCGACGTATGCGTATGGTGCCGAACAGGGCACGCTCGAGGAGTTGCAACTGACGGCGGCATCACCGGGTGGGACGGGGGCAGACAATCGTCCCGCCGACGTGCACGTCGCGGCGTCCGGCCGGTTCCTGTACGCGTCGAATCGTGGCGACGACACGATCGCGGTGTTCGCGATCGATCAGGCGAGTGGCCAGCTCTCGCCGGTGCAGCAGGTCCCGAGCGGCGGGAAATCTCCGCGCAACTTCTCGCTGGACCCGACGGGGCGATTCCTGGTAGCGGCGAATCAGAAATCCGACACGATCGTCAGCTTCCGTGTCGACGCCGAATCTGGTCGCCTAACGCCAACGGGATCGTCGGTCGAGGTGGCGAGTCCGGTCTGCGTGCGGTTTCGATAGCCGGCCGTCATCGCGAGCGGTAGCGTGGTCATCCCGAGCCGTGCGGCGTTGTCATCCCGAGGAGCCGGGACCCGCCGTCAGACGGGTGCATGACGAGGGACCTTCGCTGCCGATCGGGCTGACAACACGAGTCATCCGCGCTAACGGGTCGGCAGCTCCGTGCTGTGGGTCGATGCGATCAGCCACCGGTCTCCCTGCGCGCGAAGGAACACCACCATGACGATGGCTTTCATCGTTTCTGTGCGGCCTTCCGTCCGCAGCCGGACTGTCTCGAAGCACGGACCGGCCGCAAACTGGTCGTGCAACCGTACGGCGCAGTAGTCCACGGTGAACGATTCGACGGTGATCGGGTCATTGGCGCGCATCGCGGCCACGCCGCGCAGGCGTTCGTCCCGCGTCAACGTGAGCGTCCCGTCGGGAGTGGTCAACATGTGCACATAGTCCGGCGACCACACGCGAGCGAGCGTTGCTGTATCGCCGCGCGCGTTGGCGGCCATCATCGCGCGATATAGCGCCGTCAACTCCTGCTCCGTCGCGCCGCGCGGCTCCCGCGACGCCGGCTGCTGCGCGCCGCCGGGTGTGACGAGCGCGGCAACGGCCGTCGAAACGGCGATCATCGCCACGAGCTTCGATGCGCGAACCCTGTATCCTCCGTGCATGGCCACTCTCCCTGAGGATGCTTCGCTGAGATCGGCGGCCACGCGTTGTTGCGAGCCGAGTGGCTCGACCCTACCTTCTGGCCGCACGGCGCTGTGACGCCGCACAAGCTGACGCGGAGAAACCCCGCAAAAGATGCCATGCCGACTCTGGCGTGATGGCTCGCGACTCTCGTCTTCCCCCGGATGGCAGACAGGCAGACGCATGACATCACCGGGGCGCTGACTGCGCTGAGTCAGGGCACCCAAGCGATGGACCACCTCATGCCGCTGGTCTATCGGGAACTCAAACGCATCGGCAGCTGAATGCCGAGCGTAGCGGTCACACCCTCTCCACCACCGGCGGACGTGCACGTCGCGGCGTCCGGCCGGTTCCTGTACGCGTCGAATCGGGCGACGACACGATCGCGGTGTTCGCGATCGATCAGACGAGTGGCCAGCTGTCGCCGGTGCAGCAGGTCCCGAGCGGCGGAAAATCTCCGCGCACTTTTCGCTGGACCCGACGGCGCGGTTTCTGGTCGCGGCGAAGCAGAAGTCCGACACGATCGTCAGCTTCCGTGTCGACGCCGAATCTGGCCGCCTAACGCCAACCGGTTCGTCGGTCGAGATCGCGACTCCAGTGTGCGTGCGCTTTCGGTAAACCGCGCGGGAATTTGGGGTCAGGCTCGATTCGAGACCACAGGCTCCGCCGGGTGGTCCAACGGCACGGAGATAAACGCAGACGGGTCTCCACGCATCTCAGACGAAGAAGATCCTGGACAATGAACAGCAGCAGTTCGCGCCCTTTCAAATGAGTGATTTCCTATGACCAACCGCCGCAGTTCGCGTGCTCAGTCACTCTCCGCTCAGCGCGGCTCTGTTTTCGCTTGCCTGTATCGCCGCCCTGACGACTCCGGCGGTCGCGCAACGTGGCGGAGGCGGCGGGCCGGATGCCGGTGGTGGGCTGCCGCTCGTGCCCACGCGCCCACTCAAGTTCACGACCGACGAGGGCACGTGGATGTCGGTGGATGTCGCGCCCGACGGCCGCACGCTCGTGTTCGACCTCCTCGGTGATCTCTACACCTTGCCGATCACGGGCGGATCGGCCACCCGCATCACGAGCGGTCAGGCGTTCGACGCCATGCCGCGCTTCTCGCCGGACGGCAAACACATCGCGTTCGTGAGCGATCGCAGCGGCGCGTCGAACCTCTGGGTGGCCGATGCGGACGGCACCCATCCACGCCAGCTCAGCCGGACCGAGGGGTTCGGCTACGACTACCTGTCGCCCACGTGGACGCCCGATGGCAAGGCCGTGGTCGTGTCGCACAACAACGGCCCCGCGGCGACTGGCCTGACGCTGCGAGGGTTCACCCCGTTCGAGCTGTACGTGTATCCGATCGCCGGTGGCGTCGGGCAGCGCCTAACGGGTGGCGACACCAGCGCGCCCGGTGCCGGTGGACGGGGCGCGGCCGGCGCCCCGGCGTACCTCGGCGCACGGTTCTCCGGGCCGCAGACGGTCTGGTACTCGACAGGCGGCCAGGGCGCGCAGCTGTTCACGCTCGACCTGGCGACCGGCAAGTCGATTCGCCGCACCGTGCCACGGGGCGTGGGCATGCGCCCGATCCCGAGCCCGGACGGCCAGTGGCTCGTCTACGCGACGCGGCGCAACGACGAGACGGCGCTTCGCCTGCGCGAGATGGCCACGGGCGATGAGCGCTGGCTCGTGCGCAACGCGCAGCACGACCAGATCGGAACCAAGACCACGCGCGACCTCATGCCCGGCATGGCGTTCACGCCGGACAGCAAGGCGCTGGTCACGTCGTACGGCGGGAAGCTGTGGCGTGTCGCGGTCCCGTCGGGCGAAGCGAAGCCGATCCCCTTCACCGCCGACGTCGATCAGATGATCGGCGCGACCACGCAGTTCGCGTTCCCCACGAACGACTCCACGGTCACCGTGCGGCAGATCCGTGTGCCGCGACTGTCGCCGGACGGAAAGCGAGTCGCGTTCGTTGCGCTCGACCGCGTCTGGGTCGCCGACCTGCCGGCTGTCCGAGCTCCCGGACAGACCGTGTCGGTCACGAACGTCGCGCCGCCTAACGCGCTTCGACCTGAGCGAGTACAGTCCGGCCTGGAGCTCCGGACGGCCAGTCGGTGGCGTTCGTGACCTGGGACGACAGCACGGGCGGCGAGATCTATCGCGTGCGTGTCGCCGCTACCGGCGCCGCGCCGGGCGCGCCGCAGAAGCTGTCGAAAGTCGAAGGCCTTCTACGAGAAGCTCGCGTTCACGCCCGACGGCACGAAGCTGATGTTCGCCCGCGCGTCGCGCGCCGAGCGATTCGAGAGCGACGAGCTGGGATTCGCGGAGCCGTCGTCGACCCACGCGGATCTCATGTGGATGCCGGCGGCTGGGGGAGCGGCGACGGTCATCACTCGGCTCGAGTACCTCAGTCGCCTCGATCCGCCGTACTACGGCGTCCCGCACTTCGGGCCGGACTCGTCGCGCATCATGCTGTTCGACGCCAACGCGAACGGGCTGTACTCCATGCGGCTCGATGGATCGGACCGGCAGCTCATCGCGCGCGCCGGCCAGCGGCCGTGGAACAGCTCCGGCGAGGAGCCGGTCGACGACATGATCCTCTCGCCCAAGGGCGGGTACGCTCGCGATCCTCGGTGGGCAGAACATGTGGCTCGCGACCCTCACGCCTGGAGCGACCGCGCCGACGATCTCGCTGATGCGGCCGGCAGCTTCGCCGGTGCCGCTCAGGCGCCTAACAAAGATCGGTGCGCAGTTCGCCGGCTGGAGTCCCGACGGTCGCATCCTCCACTATTCGCTCGGGTCGGCGCTGTTCCTGTACGACGTCGCCGCAGCGGACTCGCTGGAGCGGGCGCCGGCGAACCCCGAGCAGCCAGCCGGCCTACGAGCCGACCCGCGTGGACATCACGATCACCGTGCCGAAGGACCGACCGAGCGGCACGGTGGTGCTGCGCGGCGCGCGCGTGATCACGATGAAGGGCACGGAGGTGATCGAGAACGCCGACGTCGTCGTGCGCGATAACCGCATCGCCGCGGTCGGCGCGCGTGGACAGGTGAACGCGCCTGCGGATGCGCGCGTCATCGACGTGAGCGGCAAGACGATCGTCCCCGGCTACGTGGACACGCACGCGCACATGTACGCGCCCGGGTGGGGGCTGCATCGCACGGAGCTGTGGCAGTACTACGTGAACCTCGCGTACGGCGTCACGCGCACGCGCGACCCGCAGACCGGCAGCTACGACGTCATCGACTACAGCGACCGCGTCGAGACCGGCGACGTCCTCGGCCCGCGCATCTACACGACGGCCAAGGGCTTCTTCGAGAACGAAGGCATCCAGTCACGCTCGATGACGCACGCAATGCGCTTCGCCGGAACTCGGATTTCTTCAAGACGGAGACGATCAAGGCGTACGCGGTCGGCGATCGACGACGACGCCAGCTCGTCGCGCAGGCGGCGCAGGAGCTCAAGCTCTCGCCGACGAACGAGGGCGACGCGGACTTCATGCTCGACCTCACCCACATGCTCGACGGCTACGCGGGCGAGGAGCACACGCTCCCGACGTATCCCCTGTACAAGGACGTCGTGCAGCTCGTCGTGCAGAGCGGCATCACGTACTCGCCGGTGCTGACCATCGCGTACGGTGGTCCGACACGTGCAGGAGTATTTCACGACCCGCTACGATATCCGCGGGGAGAAGAAGGTGCAGCGCTTCTGGCCGCAGAGCTTCACGGACACGCGCACGAGCAGCTCGCAGTGGCATCCCGGACGACCAGTACGCGTTCCCGAAGTACGCGGCCGAGGCGGCGAAGATCGCCGCGGCAGGTGGGCGCGTGGCGGTGGGGTCGCACGGCAACCTGCAGGGCATCGGCTACCACTTCGAGATGTGGGGCCTAACGATGGGCGGCATGGCCGCGCACGAGGTGCTCCGGTCGGCAACGATGGTCGGCGCGCAGGCCATCGGCCACGCCCAGGATCTCGGCTCCATCGAAGCGGGCAAGCTGGCCGACCTGCAGGTGCTCGACGCGAACCCGCTCGACAACATCCGCAACACGAACACGGTGCGGTTCGTGATGAAGAACGGCCGGCTCTACGACGCGCTCACGCTCGATGAGGTGTGGCCGCGGCAGGTGAAGCGGTCGACGTCGCAGTGGTGGATGGCGGCCGAGCGCCAGTGACTTCGACCTAACGTGTCCCGCGTCGCGCGACTCTGCGACCGCGGCGCTCGAGGTCACGGGCCACACCAGGTCAGCATCGTCCGCGCGAGCACCTTGGTGCAGGTGATGACCTGCTCGAGCGAGACGAACTCGTCGGCGGCGTGCGCGTTGATCACGTTGCCGGGACCGTACAGCACCGCCGGTATGCCGGCGTGACGGGTGAACAGGCGCAGATCCGTCCCGCATGGCACGCCGAATATCGACGGCGGCACGCCGACCACGGCCTCGTGGCTGTACGCCAGGCGCTCGATGATCGGAGCGTCGAGCGGCGTGACGCCGGTCTCGAACTGTCCTTCCACCCATTCGATGACCGGCGGATTGTCCCTGAGCCAGGGCCGCGTCGCCGCCACGTCGTTCACGGCGGCCACGAGCGCGGCCCTGGCATCCTCCGTTGACTCGTTAGGAAACACGCCCAGCCGGCCTTCGGCGACGAGCACGTCGGGAACGGTGGACGGCCAGTCGCCCGCGCGCACCGTCCCGACGCTGAGCGATGCCACGTTCTGCGGATCGTCGAACAGGGCGTCATGGAAGCGGCGATGCCGGTCCGAGTTCAGCTGCTCGAGTGCCGTCATGACGGGAATGAACTCCGTGATGGCGCTGACGCCGTGCGGCTTCATGCAGGCGTGGGCGCCCTTGCCGTGCACCGTCAGGCGAAACGTCAGGGCGCCGGTTTGCACCGGTGCGATCCGAAGGTCCATCGGCTCGACGATGATGCATGCGTCGGCCCGATAGCCTCGCACGATGGTGGTGAGGGTCCCGACGCCGCCGGTCTCTTCGCCGATCACGCTCTCGAGCAGCACGTCGCCGCGGAGCTCGACCCCGATCGACCGCAGCGCTCGGACCGCGAAGGCGGCGGACGCGAGCCCCGACTTCATGTCGCACGCGCCGCGGCCGTACAGCCGGTCGCCCTCGATCTCGCCGCCCCACGGGTCGCGCGTCCATTTCGTGACGTCGCCCGGCGGAACGACGTCCATGTGTCCGTTCACGATGAGCGAGCGGCCGCCGCCCGAGCCGCGCCATCGTCCAATCACGTTCAGGCGGTCGGCGAACGGGATGGCGTCATCGCAGAACGCCGGATGCCCCTCGAGCTCTTCGCGAACGGACGGGATGATCTCCGTCTCGAGGCCTAACGACTCGTACTGCGCCGCCATGGCGCGCTGTGCCGCCTGCTCGCTGCCCGACACACTCGGAATGCGAACCAGCGACCGGGCGAACTCGACCAGCTCCGGGGCCAGGGCGTCGACTGCGGCGTCGACGCGCGCGGCGTCGACTGCACCGCGGGCGTTAGGGGAAGCGCTCATGCGGCGTCGCGGGTGGAAGTCAGGAAATCGACGATCCGGGCGTGTGTGACGTGCCCGGCGTTCTCGTACTTCGACGCCACCAATAGTATGCCGGCACGCCAGAGAGCACGACGGCGAGGCCGATGGCGGCCCGTGCCGGCTGCGACGCGATGGTGTTGAGGACCAGTGCTGCAGCCGACGCAACGAACAGTAGCGGGGTCACCGGATAGCCGGGCACACGAAACGGCCGCGGCACATCGGCCAGCTTCCGTCGATACACGAAGATGCTCAGGGCGCCGAGCCCGTAGAAGATCCACGCCGCGAAGACGACGTACGTGAGGAGCTGGTCGAAGCTGCCGGTCGCGGCCATGACCATCGCCCACGCGGAGCCCGCGATGATGGCGATCGCCGGCGTGCCGAAGCGGGGGCTCACCTCCGAGAGCCGGGCGAAGAACACGCCGTCGCGTGCCATCGCGTAGTAGATGCGCGACGGCGAGAGCACGCTCGCGTTCGTCGCGCTGAGAATCGAGATGAGAATGAGCGCGCTGACGATCCGCGCCGCGCCGCTGCCCACGGTGGCCGTGAGCGCGTCCGCCGCCACGCGTTGCGACTGCGCGACCGCCGCTGGCCCGAGGGCGGCGACATAGCCGATGTTCGTGACGATGTAGAGCGTCGCGACCGCGGCGAGGGCCAGGGTGATGGCTCGCGGAAACGTGCGCTGCGGATCGCGCGCTTCGCCGGCGAGGCAGGTGACGTACTGCCATCCCTCGTAGGCCCAGAGCACGCTGATCATCGCCGCGCCGAAACCGCGCGCGGTCGGCGACGCACTGGCGGGTGTCGTCAGCACGGCGCCCGGGTCGCCGACCGCGATGAGCAGGAGGGCGAGGCCAGCGAGGCCGGCGACCTTGATGACGGTCGTGTAGTTCTGGAGCGTCACGCTCCGTCGCGTGCCGCGGACGTTGAGCACCGCGAGCACCGCGATGAGGCCGACGGACACGACGCGCGCTGTTGCCGGCGACATTGGGAACCAGCTGTCCCAGGTAGACGGAGAACGCGACGGCGAGCGTGGCCAGCGCTCCGGTCGCGATGACGAAGAACGCGCTCCAGCCATAGAGGAATGCGGGGAGCGGACCGAACGCGTCGCGGATGTAGACGTAGATGCCGCCGGCCTCGGGGCGCATGGCGCCGAGCTCCGCGTAGGTGAGCGCGCCGAAGAAGGAGAGGAGTCCGCCGGCCGTCCACACGCCGAGCGCGAGGAGGGTGTTCGTGCCGGTGTTCGCGAGGACGAGCCCGGGGACGAGGAAGATGCCGGAGCCGATGACGATGCCGATGGCGGCGAAGGCCAGGTCGGCGGTGCCGAGCAGGCGGGCGAGCGGCGCGGAGGCGGCGGGAGGGGCGATCGGCACGGGCGCCAACATGCCGACGAAAATGGTATACAGCAACGGTACGCCGGCGCGAGCGCGAAGCTCGTGGTCTTCGCGCTCGGCCAGTAGCGTGGAAACTGGGCCAGCTAGCTACAGGCGTTCGGGTCGTTCCAGTTCCGCGCCGGCTGCGCGCTCGGCAACGGGATGTTGGTGTTCGTGTTCCGCTCGGACTGCGCGTACAGAATGCGCCCCGGGATGCCGCCCACCGCGCCCTGCGCCGGCGTGAGCGCCGGGAGACACGTGCGCTTCCAGTCGTTCCACACTTCCATGTTCTGGAAGAGCGCGATGTACTTCTCCGTCATGATGTCGCTGAGCGTCGCGCTCCCGACCGCGGGGAGGCCCGCGTCGGCTCGCTCCGCGTTCAGCGCCGTCAGCGCCGTGTTCGTCTGCCCGAGCCGGAACGCCGACTCGGCGATGATCAGCTGGTTCTCGGCGTACGTCACGATCGGCTGACGGTAGTCCGGCGCAACTCGCGCGTCGTCGAACGTGGAGATCGTGGCACTTCCCTGCTGTCCCGGCGCCGCGCCGACGTACTGGCCAGCCGCGTTCGGGTCGAAGTACTGGGCGAGCCGCGGGTCGTTGCGACTCTGGAGCAGGTTCACGAGAAACGCACCCGGGCTCATGTATCCCGCGCGCTGAATCACCGTGAACTGGTACCAGGAGTTCTGCTCGTTAGGGTCATCGGACTGATACGACAGCAGGTCGTCGCCTTTCTGCAACCCCTGCTGCGC
Organism: uncultured Gemmatimonadaceae bacterium; assembly: GCA_963829055.1. Lineage (GTDB taxonomy): Bacteria > Gemmatimonadota > Gemmatimonadetes > Gemmatimonadales > Gemmatimonadaceae > JAJKIV01. The sequence goes on from CAWHHI010000003.1 coordinate 238,865, forward strand.
CTGTGCGAGCGCGGCCTGGTACGCCGACGTGCCCTGACGTTCCGCGACGTGCAGGTAGAATCGCGCCTTGAGCGTGTGCGCGAGGCGCAGCCACTTCGTCTTGTTGCCGCCGTAGAACAGGTCGGCGCCGGCGGGGCCGGTGCCGGTTCCGCCGAGAAGGGTGATCGCGGTGTCGAGCTTCGCCTGAACCGCCGCGTACACCTGCTCCTGCGGGTCGAGCGTCGGCGAGATCGTGTCACCTACGGCCTCGCGAGTAAGGAATGTCGCCCCACACGTCGGCGGCCACGCCCACGGTGAGCGCCTCGAGCACCCGCGCCGATGCCGCCGTACACGTTGTCCTTCGAGCTGTCGGCGATCGCCTCGATCTTCCGGATGTCGAGGAGCCCGCCGCCCGTGTACACCTGGGAGAACGGACCGTTGTACGCGTCCTCGCCGTAGTTGTACACGCCGAGGTCCTTGTACTGACGGTCGGTGCCGGCGCACTGCTGCATCCATACGCACACCGTGCGAGCGAGATCGCTCGTGTACTGCTGGTTCAGCGCGGTCTCGGTCGCGACGAGGAGCTGGTCCGCGTTCGCGGCCGTCGGTTGATTGGGATTGGTCGTCGCGTCGGGCGCCGACAGGAAATCGGAGCAGGCGGTCGTGATGCCCAGCAAGGCCGCTCCACACACAACAAGTCTGATTCGCATGGAATCCCTCGAGGACTCCATCGGCCATCAACCGTAACGACGGTTGATGGCCGATGGTGGTGGCTGATGACTATCGATTGATCCCCAGCGTGATCACCAACGATCGCGTCTGCGGGTTGTTGAAGTAGTCGATGCCCTGCGCGGCCACTTCGGCGCCGCCGAGGTTCGTCTCGGGATCGATACCGCTGTACTTGGTCCACGTCGCGAGGTTGCGTCCGGCCAAGCGGAGATCGAGACTCGTTACGCCGAGGCTCCGACTGACCCACGGACCCGTGAAGTGTAGCCGACCGAGATCTCGCGGAGCTTCACGAAGCTGCCGTCCTCGAGGAACTGAGACGCGACGGTGCCGAAGCCGCTGCCGAGACCCGTGTACCAGTTCTCGCCGATCGGAACCGCCGTGCCACTGCCTGGGCCGAACACGGCGCCACTCATGAAGTCCTTACCGAACGTCCGCTCGTTGCCCGTGCACGCCAGGTTGTCGGTCGCGTCGTACGTGCAGTTGGCGCGGAGCCGCGTCTCGGCCGCCGTCCCGAAGTTGTCGAGCGCGCCTCTGCGTGCCGTTCCAGATCACGCCACCCCGACGGATGTCGAGGAGGCCCGACACCGTGACCTTGCGCCAGCGGAGGCCCGTGCGAACACCGCCCGTCCAGTTCGGATTCGGGTCGCCAATGACGCGCTGCGTCGGGTCCTGCGACCGGGAAGCCATCCGGGCCAATGTAGAGCGCACCGTTAGGCGCCTTCGCTGCCGCGCAGGCGGCGTTGATGTCCGTCGGCGTTCCCGAACCGTCGACGTCCACCGAGTTCGGCGTGCCGTTGCGGCACCGCACGAAGTCGTAGCTGCGGAAGACACCGATCGGGTAGCCACGCACCGCGGACACCAGCGTACCGGTGAAGAAGCCACCCGTCGGGAGGTCGACCGCCTCGGCGCCGCGTGAGCGTCGAGCACCTTGTTCTTGTTGTGCGCGTACTGGAAGCCGAGATCCCAGTCGAAGTCCGTGGTGCGAATCGGGTGGAGGTTGAGTGACGCTTCGATGCCCGTGTTGCGAATGACACCGGCGTTGGCTCGCCTGCACGTTGTAGCCCGTGGACGCCGCCAGCGGCAGATCGAAGATGACGTCGTGCGCCTTGCGGTCGTAGTACGTGAAGCTCGCGTCCGCGCGATCCTTCAGGAACCCGAAATCGACGCCGGTCTCGAACTCACGCTGGTTCTCTGGCTTGAGATTGTTCTGCGGCTTGCGCAACGCGGTGAACAGGCCGCCCTGGCCGCCCTGGCTCGCGAGCAGCGCGTCGCTCCACGTGCTCGTGAAGAAGCCAGACGAGTAGTAGCCGTTCGTCAGGTAGACGCCGGGCTCGGTGCCCGTCTCGCCCGTACGCCGCGCGCACACGCCCCTGGCTCAGCAGGCCGCCTAACGTCGTGTAGTTCGTGAAGTTCCACGCGAGCGTCGCGGCCGGGAACCAGTGCCGCCGGTTGCTCGACGCCGAACGTCGAGAACCCGTCGTTCCGGAGCGTCGCGGTGAGGTAGAGCTGGCGCCAGAACTCCTGCTGATACTGCCCGAAGTACGACTCGCCGCGGACGAGCGAGCGGAAGTCGTTAGGCGTGCGCGTCGTCGTGTTCGTGAGCACGAACGGCTGCGGCGCGATCAGGTCCTGCCCGGTGACGATGTCCTGGCGGAAGTTGCGGCTGTTGAGGTTGCCGCCAACGACGAATCGCGACTCGAAGCCCTCCCAGAACGACTGCGTGAACGTCGCCGTGAGGTTGTTGTCGAGCTGATAGTTCACGAGGTTGCCGCGGATCACCTGGCCCGTCGGGAACGACGAGCTCGTCTTCGGCAGTGTCTCCAGCCGCTCATCGCTCACGTAGTCCGCGCCAACCGTTAGGCGGACGCTGACCCACTCCCTCGGATCGTAGCTGAGGCCGATGTTGCCGAACGCGCGCCCGACCTGCTGGCGTGTTGTCCTGGTTCTTGATCGCGAACAGCGGATTGTCGTAGCCGCGCGACGTGTTGATCGACCCGGTCGATGGCTCCGGGAACCGGAACGACCGATGCAGCCCGGACGCCGGGTCGAGGTACTCGAAGTTGTTGAACTCGGGCGGCGTCCGCCAACTGCCGAGTGACACACCCGACGTGTTCGAGCCCTTCTGCACGAACTTCCCGCGATCGTCCACGTACGCGACGTTGCCGTCGAGCGCGGAATCCGGCCGGGCAGCGTCTGCGACGCCTTGAGCCGGACCGAGTACCGGTCGTACCGATCGTTGTTGCCGACGACGATACCGTTCTGGTTGCTCGCGCCGCCCGAGAGATAGAACGTCGTGCGATCGCTGCCGCCGGAGACGCGTCAGCGTGTTGTCGTACGTGACCCGTTCTCGAACAGGTCGGTCGAGTGGTCCCACGTCGGCGTGCCGGCAGCGAGCTTCGGGCCCCACGTCGTACTCGTTAGGGAGCAGTCGGGCTTGGTGCACGTGACGCCTTCGCCGCCTGTGCCCTGGCCGTACTCGCGCTGCAGCGGCTCGCTGCGATAGAGCTGATCGATGCGCGTCGTCGAGCGAAAACCGAGGGTGATGCCGCCGGTCGGCTCGCCCACTCTTCGTCGTGATGAGCACGACGCCCTGCCCCGCACGCGCGCCGTAGATCGCGGCCGCCGCGCCGGACTTCAGAATCTCGATGTTCTCGATGTCGTTCGGGTTGATGTCCGCCGCGCGATTCGGGACGTCGGTGCTAGCCGTCGGCCCACCGGTCGGCAGTCGTCGAGTTGTCGATCGGCGTGCCGTCGACGACGAACAGCGGCTGCCCGGTTCCCTGAATCGTGTTCAGGCCGCGGATGCGGATCGATGACGACGAGCCCGGCGATCCGGACTGCGACGTGACGGTCACGCCCGGCGCTTTCGCCGCGAGCGCGTTGACGACGTTCGTCTCGTTCGAGTTCACGATCGTCGACGAGTCCACCGGCGTGCGCACGGTACCGATGCGCTCGGCTTGCGTGGCCGTGCCGGCGCCGGTGACGACGACCTCACCGAGTTGCAGTGGATTCGCCGCGAGCGTGAAGTCGTGCGTGATCGGTCGTGCCCGGCGTCAGCGTCACCTGGATCGAGGTCGGGCGGAAACCGAGCCGCCGCGCCTCGAGCGTCGCGGTCTGTCCGCGAGGCGCGCGCGGCGGGAACGGTGAACGAGTAGCGTCCGTCCTCGCGGTCATCGAGCCGAGGCCGAGGCCAACGAGCGCGACGGACGCGCCCGGCATCGGTTGGCCCGTCTCGTTGACGACGCGTCCCGGAAACGGTGATGGGTTGTGGTGTCTGCGCTCGCGCGAGTGCTGGCCACGCGACCGCGACCATTAGTGCCGTGGTCGTGAGTCGACAATGCATCCGTGTCATGCGTCCTCCGCATTCTGCGGTAGGGTGATCGCATGACCACCGTCCCCATGACGGCGGTCGACCGTCGGGACGACATCAGGATGCATTGCCAGCGAACGTGCTTCGACTGCGACCGGGATGAACGTCTACAGAGAGCTACACTCGCGAGCTGCCGTGCCCAGACGCCGGCTCCGACGACTCACGACCGGTCATCGAACGACGCGATGTCGGCGCGTCGATGGTTTCGGCGTGAGTGGCGGAGCGATTTGCAAATCGCGTGCACCAGAGTGGGACGAGCCCAATTAAGAAGTGGTGAAATGCGATAGTTGGGATGTGAAGCGAGCAGGACCGACGTGTTAGCTGCCGTTAAGCTAAGCGCGAACGAGGGTGCCGGACCTAACGCCAGAGGCTGCAGCATTTCGCTGCACGCTGGGCACGTCTGCCGACGGCTGCATGCTGCGGCCGCACGCTGCCCGCTGCTGCCAATACCGCCCGGTCACCCACGCGCTGCGCGCTGCTCGCCGAACGACCCAGTCCCAGTCCCCAGTCCCACCATTCGATGCACCACTCAATGGAACGGTCGTCTCCGCCTAACGCGGCCCTCGTATCACTCGGCGGCACAGGCTGCCCGGCTCGCGCGAGAGAGCGACAGAGTCAGCGCGGCGCTGACGCGACCTCGGCCCTGAACGACCCGGTCAGGACTCGGCCACGACGCTTGACCTGCACCCAGACCGTGTAGTCGCCGGGCCGTGGAAACGCATACGGGAAGTAGACGGTATCCTGCACGGTTGTCGGGGCGTCCATCCCGTGACGCATCCCATCGCTTCCATCGGTTGCTTCCGTCCGCGCGAGCCTCGACTGCGCCGCGAGCGAGATGGTTCCGAGCGGATGTAAATGGATGAACACGCTGCGATCATCGCGCACGACCACCGCGTGCCCTGCCATGCCGAGGTACGGTTCGAGCGAGGCCGTGTCGCCCGACGGTGGTGTCACCGCGAACCGAAGACCCGCCTCCTCGTCGGCGGTGAGTGGCCGGCCGTCGCGCACCCATGTGAGCGTCGTACCATCCTCGAGCACGGCGCGCGTCGCATCGCCAGTTCGCTTGGCCGTAGCCCACGATGCATCCGAGTCCGCGACGCTCGCGACGCTGTCGCTACCGGAGGCGCTAACTGTGGCCGAACCGCTCGGCACAGTGATCGATGACGTCAGCGTCTCCGTGAAGCCGCTCGCGTGTACGATGTCGGCGAACACGGAGTAAGTACCGGCCGGCAACGGCGGCAGCGCGGCCTCGAACGTCACCGTGTCGATCGTGGTCGGATGGAGGTGTGCGAACGCGCTCCGTCCGTCCGACGCGACGACGAAGAGATGAACGAGCTTGTCGTGATCCGTAATCAGCTCGCTCGGCTGCGGCAGGCGCCGGCCCCTGAGCCACCCCACATCGTTGCAATGCAGCCACGCCGAATCAGTGATGGCGAGTAGCAATCGCGGACGCGGCGCCGCCGGTTCCAATCGCGCCGTCACGGACATCGACCGAAACAGATTTCTCGCGAATCGCCTGTCCTCGGCCCGCCACCACGCCGCCGTGCCGGTGATGACGAGGACGAAGATGCCGGCCGCTCGCGCCATCGCCCACCGGGCGCGCCGCTGGCGCTGCGCATCCGGCTCGGCACCCGGTGGGAGTACGCTCTCGCGGACGGCGGCGCCGACAATGGTCACAATGCCTAACGCCAGAACGAGGCCGGCGATGCACAGCACCGCGGCGAGCGGACGATCGAACCCGAGCCGGCGGCCGGCGACGGCCGTGAGCGGCACGACGATCGTTCCACTCCCCTTGCCGCCCTGCACGGCGATGGTGACGCTGTTGGAGCCAGCGGTCATCACCCATAACCGCGTGCGATACCATCCCGGATTGTCCGCAACGGGCGCCGCCACGTCCGGCGGCGGCGTGCCGCCCGTCGCGTCGAAGCGATTGACGAATGCGGTCACGCGATCGACGCCCGGCTCGTTCGCTCGCACGTTGACGACAGCAATACCGGGAACGACCGGCGGCGCCTGAACGTGTACGAGCACGCGATACGGTCCCGCGGGACCGTCGTACCACGCATCGGGGCTCCCAATGTGCGCAGAGCAAACGACGACCGCCGCGGCAAGTATCGTGGCGTGGCGGACGCGGCGCATCATACCTGTATGCCCTGTATGCTCAGCGCTGTACACGCGCCATGCCCGCGCCAATCCAGAGACCGATCCGTGATGTCGCGATGGCGGTGAGGACCGCGATCGCGAGCCCACGCGCGAGAGCGCCCGCACTCGGGGCACCGTTCCAGAATTCGTGACGCCACGTGCCGGGTCTCAGATAGTAGTCCCACTGATCCGCCGCGAACACGAAATTGCGCGCGCCGGGACTGAGCAGGAACTCGGCCCACCACCAGTGCGCGACGAACATGAGCGCCACGAAGGCGACGCCTAACGCGCCGGCGAGCCGCCAGTCATGGCGCGAGCTGTGGCCGCGCAGACGTCGCATGAGCAGATCGATCGCGACCGCCGGCACGACGAGCAACAACGGGAACGGCGGTGCCACCATGTGGGTGATCGGGTTGTAGATCGGCGCCAGCTTCGCGGTTGCCGGAAAGAGCTGCAGCGTCCACATGAGCACGAGCACGATCGCCATGTACACGCCGGCGGTCGTCGTCGCCGGCCAGCGCAGTCGCGAGGGACGCGCCGTCGCGACGAGAATGAGCGGCACGCCGATCGCCGTCAGGATGAAGAATCGCGCAGAGTGCATGTCGTTCGGGAACGCCGCGTACTCCAGCAGTACGGTTGCGTGCATCGTGAGCAGGATGCCTGCTGACGCGGCGTACAGAAGGCTGAGTCGTCGCTGCTCCTCATGCGCGGCGCGGTTCTGTCGCGCGAGCGCCATGAGCATCGCGCCGACCTGGATCGCGATCATCCCCCACGCGAGCACCATGTGCGGCGGACTCATGATCTTGACGTCGAGCCCGTACGCGTTGTGCCACCAGTTATCGAACGGCGCGGACGCGATCATCATGAGCGTACCCCAGATGCAGACCCAGGCGCCGAGTGGACCGCGAAAGCCCCAGAAGCGGACGCTGTGCGCGAGGTCGGCGTCGCGTCGGCCGAACGTCGTCCGCAGCACGAGCCATCCGCAGCTCGAGCCGGCGACGATCGCGGCGAGCTGCTCCAGCAGAATGTGGCGGTGACCAGAACGTGTCGCGCCCGATCGAGCGGTGCCACGAGATGTCCCAGATCAGCCCGACGACGATGCAGATGGACGCGCCGATCACCGCGTAGAGCGGCCACGTCCGCTCGGCCGCTCGCGAGACTGTAACGGCGGAGGCGCGGGTTCGATTCGGTCGGACGGCGTCGAGGGTTGTACTCACAATCTCTCGATTCGAGGTCTGTCCGAATGTGTCGCCCGGACGATCCGCTGGGTACGTGCGCTCCCTAGAGTAAGTGGAGCGAATCACGGATAGCGTGTCATTCCGAGCGGAGCGCCCGCGCAGCGGACGCGCAGTCGAGGCATCGCGATCATCCCGGTAGAGGGTCCCTTCAACTGTACGGCCTAACGTGCTGATCGGTTGGTCGAGAAACTCGCTACCCACGGACTCGACAATTCACTGAACGGTGGTATCCCGAGCAGCAACTGGCAAATCCCAGTCGATATTGGGCGCAATACCAGAATGCACGCGCAACCGGCCGACCAGGAATCGCGTGTCAACGCTGTTTCCCGCGAGCATCACATGAGCCCGTTGGTAGGCCCAGCTCGCCCCGCCCACCCATAAGACCTTTCCGTCGATCGCGAAGCCGCAGCGACCGTCTGGTAGAATCTGAAGCACCAGATCGAACGGGGATCCCGAATCGAAGCCGGCGGGAGCTGTTACCATTTGGCCGCCACTTGGTGTACTCAGCGCGATCATGGTCGCAGGAGGTGTTTGACGCTGCCCGCGTGGGTATCCAAACTCGCAGTGCGGCACTGTCACACCAGGCACCGCATCACCGTGGACGTGATCCCAGGCGTTCCATGCGACCGAATCGGTCACGGCGGCGAAACTGAGCGAGTGGATTTGCCATTCGGCGGCGGTGACGGGTGAGGACACCTTCATCTCGACCCACAAGCCGCGTCCCGTCGGAAATCCGGCGATAGTATACGCTCCGCTGTAGAACGCCTCATCGCCGTGGCTCCAGAACGCTCGGCCCATGGTTTCGTCGCTGACGATTTCCGGCCTCGGTGCACCGTACGTTCGCCATGCCGACAGCAGGCTGTCGCTCCACTGCTCATCGAACAGAATGCTGGATCGGGCTTCGCCAATCGAGAGCGATCGCGTAGCTCGACGCCAGCCGCCAGCGGAGGCTTCGATGATCACGTTGCCGACGCGGCGTGGCGTTAGGCGCCCGGTCGAATCGACCGTCGCCATCGTCGTATCCAGGGATCGCCACCGCACTACGCCCGGGTCGACACTCCTCCCTGCGGTGTCGAAGCCTGCCGCACGCAGTTGATACGATGCTCCGAGCATTGGTGGCCCAAGTCCACCCAGGATCTCGTACGCGCGAGAGAAATGGCGCGCGTGGAGAGTTTGGCGCCCAGCCGAAGCTTACCTCCTTGCCCGTGGTGTCGGCGACTCGCAGTAACTTGAACTCGTTAGGCCGCCCAAACGGTGACAGGAACCATGACGGTGATGGATACCCGCGACGATCGCAGAGGCACAGCATCCACCGAGCGTCAGGCGAGATACTCGGCCGGCCAACCCCATTCGTGGCAATGACCTCGATCGTTCCGGAGTCGATGTCGATAGCTGCCAGGCGACGTTGTTGGGCGACATATGTGAGTACGTGGTGCGAGTCGATCCAACCGCGCAGATCCAGTTCCGCCGCTGCCAAGTCAGCGAGGCACCGAAGGTTCGAGCCGTCCGAGTCGATGACGCACAGGCTTCGGTCGCTGCCCATCGGCGGCTGTCGAAGGAACGCGATTCGTGATCCTTCCGGACTCCATCGTGGTGCCCAGTCGATGTCGTCACCCGACGTCAACTGTCGTACCTGACGCGTGGCGGTATCGGAGACGGCAATGTCATAACGCGCCCGGCGAGCCCAGCGCATGGTCGTGAAGGCAAATGCGCTGTTGTCGGGAGCCCATGTTGGATGCATGTCATCGCCGCGCGTGTACGTGAGGCGTCGCTCGTGGCCGCCGAGGTCGAACTCGACGATGTCGAGCACGCCACTATCAGGTACCATGCGACTCAGCGTCCATCCGCGTCCGTCCGGGCGAGCCACATCCTCGAACAACAAACCGCCGGTCGACGGGATTCTCCAACGGGGGCGCCTCGAGAGGCTCACATCGAGCAAGCCAATGCCCGCCCAGTGCGACCCATCGACCGGCACGTCGTACAACTCGAATGTTGATCTGCTAGCGGACAATCGCTCAGCCACGAGCACCGCATCCGGCTTAACAGTCGGCCGAGCGCGTACCCACGCGGCCGCGCCCGCGATGCTGGATATCGCGACGATCGAGAGCGGCGGCGGCTATGGTCCTCGGTCGAGCGAGCGTGTGTCGAGTCCGAATCATCCATGGCAGCGACCTAACGAGCAACGCGACGAGACTGTCCGTCGCCGCAGGGCCGAGCAGGTCGCGCGCGAGCTCGTCGGGTTGATGTCCGCTTGCGACGGCGTCGATCGGACGAGTATCTCGTACACTCGAGTCAACGTAGGAGATGTCGTCCGCACGCACGAGCAGTGGCGCCGCCACGCGCATTTCTCGCGCATTCGTATTCGGGTCGTCGGCGATCGCTCGTCCGACGGCGCGCGGCCGCAGCGCGGGATTCGCTCTTCTGAAGCCCCCTCGAGGACCGCCGCCGCATGCTCGTCGTGTACGGTGGTCCAGCCGGCGTCGTGCCGCACGACCAACCCCCGTTGCTCCAGCCTCGCAAGCGGGCCATCGATCTCGCTGGTCGTGTGCGATGCCGCCGCGGCGAGTCGTGACTTCGAGAGCGATACACCTCCTGTAGCCAGCACGAGGAGTAGCAGTCGCTCGTTCGCGTCGAGACTCTCAACCCGACGACGCACAGCACTCCCTTCCGTCAACGCCGCGAATAGAGCTTCTGGGTCGGCGGACTGCCAGAAGCGCTCGGACTCGCTACCAGCATCAGACGAATGCGTCTGCGCGAGCAGCCCTCGTTCTTCCATCAGTTGCAGCGTTTCAAGTACGAGAAGCGGCGATCCTCCTGCAGCAGCGCCTAGCGCCGCCGGCAATCGATCGGCCCATGGCTCCTCTGGGAGGAGGGCGATACTCGAAATGAGCGATGCGACGTCGTCGTCGGCGAGCGGCTGAAGCGGGAAGACGCGCCGCCTGAGCCGGCGCGGGTGAATCGGCCGGTGTCGAACGCGCTGCGGACACGACGAGCAAGCGGTTCCGTTCAACGCCGGCCAAGGCTGCCTTGAGCAGTCGGATCGATGCCGGATCGCTCCAGTGAAGGTCGTCCAGCAGCACGGCGACCGTCTGTTCCTCGGTAAGCGTCGTGATCAGCTCGCGGACTGCTAGCGCTCGCCGCCGAAGCGCTTCGTCGGCGACCGCAATGTCCGGCGCCGCACTGAAGATTGAGGACAGGCTGGGATTGAGCGCCACGAGGCTACTCGCCGACTGCGGCGAGACTCCGATCGAACCCGGACATTCCGCGAGCGCCGCGGCGAGATGGCCAGCGAAGGCATACGCGATGTCGCGAGTTCCCTGATCCGCGCGGGCGTGGACGACGCATCCCTTCCCGGCACGAAGACGCGTTCTCAGGTCGGCGAGCAAGCGAGTTTTGCCGAGACCTGCGGGCGCTACTATATGAAGGAAGCTCGCTCGACCGCCGCGCGCGTTGTCCCAGGCTTGGCGGAGCATGCGCGAACTCCGCTCTCGACCGACGAGATCGACCACTATCCGACGTGAGGCTTCCCGATCGGGGCTGATCCTGCTTCCCAGCGCTGCGAGCGACTCGCAGGGCGTCACGCGTCGCTGCCTCGGGTTCGATCTCCTCGGTGTCGAGCAATCGCTCGAGCGAATCGGCTTCCACCGACGCGCCCACGTGGTCGCCACTCGCAGCGAGGCAGTCGAGGAGCAGGCGCCAACCCGCTTGGTTGAGCGGGTCAAGGTCGCGCACACGTCTGGCGAGTGTCTGTGCGTCTCGATAGCGCCCGACTCTGACCCTCTCGCGGGCGACCGCGTCGGCGGCGTGGACGAAGATGCCCCGAAGTCGACGTCGTTCGTCTTCCGCCCATGCCTCGAACTCGTCGGCCCCGAGCGCCGCGAAATCCACGAGGAAATCGCCGGTGTAACGTCGAACGACTTCCTCGAAGTCGCCTGCATGCCACGCGGCCATGAGGAGATCACGATCACTCTCGATGCGGGCGTCGAGCGTTAGGTGGTCGTTGACGGCAACGAGTGTCTCGTCGCCAACCCTGCGCTTGATGAACCAGAGCATTTGCCGGACGGCGCGACGTGCTCCTGGAGGATCGAGATTGGTCCAGAGGAGGTTAATGAGGTGGTCGCGGCTTCCGGTGCGGTTCGGCGAGGCAGCGAGGTGCGCGATAAGGGCAAGCGGTTTGCCGGCCTCGAGGAGGAGCTCAGCGTCGCGTGATGAATGGACGCGGCGCAGCGTCGCGCTGCCGAGAGTCGTTAGAGCCAGGCGCGCGTCGGCGTCTTGCGAGCCTTGACTGTCCGTCATTAGGGCCGTCTAACGGGCAAAAGACGCTTGGGGAGTAGCCTCTCGCACGCAGGCACAAAGTGCGCTGCCCGGGCAGCATCGCCTTCGGTGGGCGACGTGCGCGAATGTAAGCCCACTGAGCGGTTCGCTCAAGATTGGGTGAGAGTGCGAGCGCACGGGAAACTTCCCTATGATCGGCCAACCAAGAGTGGCGGCTCGGAAGGTGTAAGATCCCCCGTCAACAATGAGGCGAACAGTGTCGAACCGCGTATCGAAATCCGCAGCAGTTGCCCTCGTGACCATGGCGACGGGTGGATGCGCCGACCAACCGACGGAAGGTCTCGCGCGCACCCACCATTATCGCTCATGCATTCCGGGCGCTCAGGCTTGTGCCTCAACACCTTCGCAGGCCTGGTTAGCTGGTGGCGGCGACGGGAACGCGAACGATGTCGTGGGTGAGCAACCACGGCGCCTTGGAAACGGCGCGACCTTCGTACGAGGACTGGTGGGACAAGGGTTCAGCTTCGACGGCATTGACGACCACGACTCCGTCCCCGATAGCCCGACTCTGACGCCTCCGTCGAATTCAATGACGCTCGACGCTTGGATCAATCCGAACACCGTGAGCGGACCGCGCATTATCGTGACGAAATACAGTCCCGGGCTCGATGTGAGCTGGGATCTTGATGGTGCTCGCTGGCGGGCGCATCCGATTCGACGTGTACCAGAGCCGGCAGCCGCTGATCATCGGTCGCGGTTTCGACACGGTCAACCCGGTCGTGACGCACTGGGAGTGTGGCAGCACGTCGCAGCGACATTCGACGTTACGACCCAAGACGTGGGCATATACGTCAACGGAGTCGAGGTTCCTACGACTCCGCAGGCCTAGGACAATCCCAGAGCTCGATTACTTCGATCCGTGACAGCAATAGTCCGGTGCGCATAGGGACGTATCGCACCGGCAACGCCATTCTTGCCGATTTTTGGAGTGGCGTGATCGATGAGGTTGACGTTTTCAACCGCGCCCTAACGAGTGCTGAGATCCAGGCAATTTTTAGTGCGGGGAGCGCGGGCAAGTGTGTCGGTGGGTCCAATCAGTCGCCGGTCGCCAATCCCGGCGGTCCGTACGCCGGTGCGGAAGGAAGTGCCATTAGCTTCAATGGCACGGCGTCGATTGATCTCGACGGCGATGCGCTGACCTACGCGTGGGACTTCGAGAGTGACGGTGTTGTGGACGCGATGACCGCGACAGCTAGTCAAATTTACAGGGATAACGGCTCCTACACCGCGAAGCTCACCGTCGACGACGGCAACGGCGGAACCAACTCGCAGACGGTCGCCGTGACCGTGACGAACGTCGCGCCGTCGCTCGAACCGTTGAGCGTTCCCTATACGCCGATCGCCCTCCAGACCAGCGGAACGCCCGTGATGATCAGCGCAGCATTCACCGACCGTGGCACGCTCGACACGCAGACGGGTGTACTTTCATGCGACGGAGGAACGGCAGGCCTGGTGACCGCCATCGCGACCGGCGGCTCGGGCACCGCGAACGGGACATGCACGTTCACAGCGTCCGGCGTCTACACGGTCTCAATGACGTGACCGACGACGACGGCGACTCGGATAGCAAGGCGGCCATCGGCCGACATCGTCGTCTACGATCCAGCCGGGCGGGTTCGTGACCGGCGGTGGATGGATCGACTCGCCGCCAGGCGCGTACCCCCAGAACGCCAGCCTAACTGGCAAGGCGACCTTTGGGTTCGTGTCGAAGTATCAGAAGGGAGCGACGACTCCGCGGGCAACACCGAATTCCGTTCGGCGACGCGGTCGAGCATCGGCGTGTACTTCGCCGGCGTGTCGAATCGCGTGAGCGGGAACGTCACCTGGAAGAACTGCAGGCCATCCGCGCGGTAGCCGAGATCCTGCCCCTCGAGACGCGCGAGGCTGCGGCCTAACAGTCCGGCGCCGGCGAGCATGACCAACGCGAGCGCGACCTGCGACGCGACGAGCCACGCGCGGGCGCGGCGGCGCGCGCGCGATCCGCTTCCCGAGCGTGCATCGAGACGCAGCGGCGAGGCCGGAGCGCCGCGCGCGCCGGCGAGCGCGGGGAGCACGCCACAGAGGAGCACCGTGAGGAGTGTGACCCCGGCGCTCAGGGCGACCGGGGTACCGGCGGCGACGACCACGTCGCCGCGCGGCAGCATGCCTAACGCGCGGGCGCTCATGACGCGCAGTAGCGCAGCCGCGACGCCGGCGCCCACCACCCCGCCTGCGAGGCCGAGCATGGCGCTCTCGACGACGAGTTGCCGCACGATATCACCTGTGCTCGCGCCGATGGCGCGCCGGACGGCGATCTCACGGGCCCGCCCCGAGGCGCGCAGCAGGAGGAGGCTGCCCACGTTGACGCAGGCGATGAGGAGCAGCAGCGCGACCGCCGCGGTGAGCACGAGCAGCGCGGGGCGCACACGGCCGACGATGGCCTCGGCGATTCCGCGCACGTCCGCGCCGGAGAGCGCGAGCTCCGGGTGCAGGCGCCGCATGATCGCGAGAAGCTCGGTCCCGGCGGCCGACGGCGTCGCACCGGGCGCGAGGCGCGCGACCAGATCGACGGGGCCCTGCCCGGTGGTGGCGTACGGCGCCCAGTAGGCGGTGCCTAACGGATAGTCGAGGCCCGGCGGCGCGACGCCGACCACGGTCACGTCGAGGGCGAAGCTGGACAGGTGCAGCCGCCGACCGAGAACAGCGGGATCCCCGCCGAAGTCTCGGCGCCAGGTTGCGTAGCTGAGCACGATCACCGGTGACGCGCCCGCCACGTCGTCCTCCGGACGCAGGAGACGCCCCAGCACCGGGCGGGTGCCGAGCACGTCGAAGAAGTTCCCGGTGACGCGCGACTGCGGGAGGACGAGCGGCCGGTCGCCGTCCGTGACCGCGTAGGGGACCGCGCCCCAGTGCACGAACCCCGCGATGGCGCGCATGGTCCGGCTGTCGTGGCGCAGGCGCTCGAGGTCGTCGGGCATGAGCGAGATCTCGGTCCCCTCGCGCGTCGGCCAGAGGGCCACGACGCGTTCCGGCGCCACCACGGGCAGCGGTCGCCGCAGTACGGCGTCGGACACCGCGGCCATGGTCGAGGCCATGCCGATTCCCAACGCCAGGATGGCCAGCACGGTCGCAGTGAACGCCGGCGTGCGGCGGAAGCCGCGCAGCGCGATGCGGACGTCGTGCGCGAGTCGGTCCATGAGCTCTCTCGAGTTCTCTCGGGAACGAACGGGTTCTGCACACCAGATGATGTGCGGCCGGCAGCGTGCGAGACAGGGGGATCCGCGGTCGACGCGATAAACGGGCAGGATGAGAGACCGCCTCGAGAAGCGAGTGCTCCCCGAGGCGGATTCACACCGGCGGTGGTGCCTAACGTTGACGTCGAGGGCTACTGATCGCTCAGCGCAAACGACCGAAGCGGCGTGCCACCCGCCGGCGCATCCGCGATGACGATCGTCCGACCATTCCCGGCCGCGACCGCGACGCCGCTCAGCGTCGAGTTCACCGCCGCCGCGCGCGCCGCCGGCGCCGTACCCGCCGGCACCGTGCGGATCGGATACGTCCCCGGCGCCAGCGATGCACCAGCGAACGACGGCGCGATTCGCGAGACCCGTCGCGACAGGCGTCGCCGCCGCGAGATCCGCATTCGCCGCCGTGATGAACACATCCACCGCACCAGCCGCTGGACTCATGTTCGTCACGCGAATGCGCGCCTGCCCGGCCGCGGGCGGCGTGTTCGCATCGGCCGTGCTGAACGCCGTCACCGCCGATCCACCGGTACCACCCGTCGCGTACACCGTGTAGTCGTTGTTCGCCGCGATGTTCACGCTCAACGTCGCCACCGTCACCGTCGTGTCGGCGGTCTTCTTGAGCACGATCGTCCGGTCCCCCGCCAGCACGGCTGAGTAGAACGCCGTCGAAGGCGCCGGCAGACTCGCCGGCGTCGACGCCGCGTAGACCAGGTTCACACCGAACGGCAAGCCTTCCAGAAGCGCGTTCACCGGATTGCGCGAGGGATCCGTGACGAGGTTCACGAACCGCACCCGCCCCACGGGCCCCGACGGCTGCAGCGGATCCGCCGCGTCCTTCGTCCCGCACGCCGCGGCGGCCATCGCCACCGCCGCCAGTGCGGGCATCCACGTTAGGCGTCGTCCGACGAGCGGACGCGCACCCCGAACATCGCGAGCACTGGTCGATACGATCGATGCGATCATGAAGGCGGGCCTCACAGCGGGGCAGCTCGCGGGGAACGCCGACGGCTCCGTGGGATCCGGAAGCGCGCTGAACGTCGCGTTGGGATTGGCGTTGCGGTCACCGACCGCGTACGGCAGCCAGCAGCGCTGGCCGTCGGTGGGAATGCCGGGCGACGCGACGGGACCGACGATGGCGTTACGACGCCGCGCGTCCTCCCACCGCAACCCGGTGCCGAACAGCTCGTACTTCCGCTGCACGTAGATCTCCGTCGAGCAGCTGGTCCTTCGTCAGCTGCCCGGACGAGCGCGCGGCAGACACGCCTTCGGATCGTCGATGCCGCGACCGCCCGTGCAGTCGGTGCGCACCGAGTCGAGCACGGCCTGCGACGCCGCGAGCTGATTCTGATTCGCCAGCGCCTCGGCCTTGATCAGCAGCGCCTCGTCCGGGAAGTACACCGGCAGCGGCGCCTGCGGATTCGCGTAGCGATTCCACGGATCGAGCGGCGCGCCGATGCGGCCGACGAGCGTCGTCGACGGCGTCACGAAGTACGTGAAGCGCTGATCCTGCGGCAGCCATCGACGTCCGCCACTGACGCCGCGGCGCGATGCCGTTCGTGCCGCCGGTGACGTTCGCGTAGAAGTTGACCGCCGGCGACGGGAACGTCAGCACCGACAGCGCCGCCGGCCCGGTGCGCGCCGACGAGGTTCGCCGCCGCGAGCGCCGTCGCATCATCGTTCGCCATGCGCGCGTACCGCGCGCGGAAGAGCTGAATCATGTTCGTCAGATTCACGCCCGGCGTCAGAATGTTGCTGTTGAAGAACGCACTCGGCGGCGTCGTCGGCGATCGTCCGCCGCCGCCGAGTCGAGCAGCGCACGCACGTACGGCAGCGCCTCGGCGCGCGGCACGTAGGTCGGCGCCGTGACGCCGATACGTCTTGATCGGGATCTTCTGATACGACTGCAGCGCTTCGCCTAACGCCTCGGCCTTGAGCGCGATAGGCCAGCGCCCGCAGTCCGCTGCGCGTGCCCGGCTCGAACTGGTCGGCGAGCGCGTCCGACCCGGCGAGCAGGTCGTCGGCCGTGCGCACGGTCCGATACACCGAGTTGAACACGTTGTCGGCGATCGCCGGTGCCCGACGGCACCGCGCCCTGCTCGGCGTCGCTGATCGAGATCAGCGCCGCGCTCGTCGACGCGAACTCGTCGGTGACGAGGCCGGCCATGTACGCGAAGTTGCCGTACGACTTCGCGAACCGACCCTGCAGCCCGGTCGCCAGCGCGATGACGCCGTCGACGCTCGTCGTGACCTGCTCTTCCGTCGGCGAGTTCGGGTTCTGCAGGTCGAGGCTGCACGCCCCGAGACCGCCAGTGACGCAGTGGCGACGGCCACCGCGCACTGTCTGATCATGCGCATGCGTGGTCTCCGCCTGTCAGTAGGTGAAGCGCGCGCTGATCGACCACACGCGCGGAATCGGGTAGCCGCCGAAGTCGAAGCCGCGATCGGCCGCCGTCGTCTGCACCGAGCCGATGCCACCGGCGTTCGTGCCGAACAGGTTGATCTCCGGATCGTAGCCGCTGTAGTCGGTCCACACGACCAGGTTGCGGCCCGACACGCGTGAGGTCGACGCCGTCGTGGAAGACGCGACGCACGGCCGGCATGCTCGAGCGTGTAGCTCGCCGAGAGCTCGCGGAGCTTCACGAACGTGCCGTCCTCGATCCAGTACTCGAAGATGCCCTGCGTGCGCGCATTGAAGCCCGGCGGCAGCTTGCGCGGATCGCCGTACGGCAGCAGCTCGCGCTCGTACGCCTTCGAGTTGCTCGCGATGCCGGCGTTCTGCGCGCGCGTGGAGAGGTTCATGATCTCGTTGCCGAACACGCCGTCGAGCAGCGCGCGGACGCGGAGCTTCTCGCATGATCGTGAACTCGTTGAGGAACGAGCCCATCCAGTTCGGATTCGGATCGCCGATGATCGCGTTGAGCGAGTCGTTGCACGTGCCGCCGCTAGATCGCCTGTCGCTGCGCGAGCGTCGCGCCCATGTCCACCGTCTGGTTGCTGCGGCGATAGCGGCCGAGCGAGTCGAGCAGCAGCGCGCCGGTCGACGCAGTTGCGCGCCGCGTACGAGCCGTAGAACACACCGGCCGGCTGCCCCGGCGCGAATGCGGTTCGGGTACCCGCCCGCCGACTGGAAGTCCTGGATGTCCAGGCTCTCGACGAGGTTCTTGTTGTGCGTGTACGTGATCGTCGACGACCACTGGAAGTTGCGGCATGTCGACGTTCGTGCGTGCGCAGCAGCAGCTCGATGCCCTTGTTCGACATCGAGCCGATCGGCGCGAACTGCCGCGAGAAGCCGGTGCTCGTCGGCGAGCGGGCGGAAGAACAGCAGGTCCGACACGAGGCGGTCGTAGTACGTCGCCTCGAGGCCCGACGCGTCCGCTCGAGGAAGCCGAGCTCCGTGCCGACCTCCCACTCGCGCGCGCGCTCGTTATGCAGGTCCGGGTTGCCGTACGTGACGTCGTTGACGAAGCCCGGGACGGCCCGGCGAACGGCAGCTGCGCGTAGCTGATGAACTGCGAGTACGCGTTCACGATGCCCGGCTGGCTGCCCGCCCATCCGAGCGCGCTGCGCAGCGCGGAGGTTGTTCACGCAGCCCGGGCTGGTTCTCCGTCACGACGTACGACGCCGAGAACTTCGGGAACGCCTGCCAGCGCTCGCGACGGCGCGAACGTCGACGACGCATCGTAGCGAACGGCCGCGGTCAGGAACAGCCGGTCGTTGCCAACGCGACTTCCTGCTGGCCGTAGAAGCCGAGCGTCCGGAGCTCGACGTCGGTCTGCGCCGGCGGAGAAGACCGAGCCCGCGCTCACGAGATCGCCCACCGGCGCGAGACCGTTCGCCGTCGCGCTCGTCGTGCGCACGCGCTGCGACGTGAAGTTGAACCCGCCGGTCGTGCGCAGCTCGAACGTCCCCATCGGTTTCCAGGTGTAGCTGCCGACGCCGTCCTGATTGACGACGCGCGTGTTCTGGAACACCGACTGCGATCGTCCGGTCGCGATCGGCGCGGTGCCGAGCACCGCGTTGCGCGGCACGAACTGGCGCTGCTCGAAGCCCGACGTTGTCGATGCCGATCGTGTAGTCGAGCAGCAGGTTGCGTGATCGGCGTGTACGTCAGCTTCGCCGAGCCGATGAACCGCTCGATCGTCTGCGGATTGCGAATGCGATCGATCGCCAGCAGCGGGTTCGTACCGAGCGACGGCGGCAGCGGATACACGCCGTTCACCGGCCGGAAGTCGACGTTCGTCGGCGCGAAGAACAGCGACCCCATGATGCCGTAGTCGTTCTGCTCGCCGAACGCCTGCATCTGGTTCTCGGTCGTGATGTAGTTCGCCGTGACGTTGCCGATGAGCTTCGACGCCAGCTGCTGCTGCAGGTTCACGCGCGCACCCGCTCCGCTGCGACGACGTCGACTTCATGATGCCGTCTTCGTCCGAGTAAGTTGCCGCTGATGTAGTAGCGCGTCTGATCGTTGCCGCCCTCGACGGTGAGGTTGTGCTCGCTGGCCGCGCGCGCGGTGGAAGATGTCGTGCTGATAGTTGAAGCGCGCGATCGGCAGCCCGTTCTCGTTGTACGGATAGAGATTGAACGGCTGCTGCTCGCGGAGCTCGCTCTGCGCGAACGCGCGACGTCAACGTGAACCGCGGCTTGCCGAGCGTGCCGCGCTTCGTGAAGATCTGCACGACGCCGTTGTTCGCGCGCGACCCGTACAGCGCCGCCGCGGCCGCGCCGCGAATCACCTCGATGCGCTCGATGTCCGACGGGATTGATGTCGGCGAGACGATTCTGCGGATTCGACCGAATGCCGAGGTCGGCGAGCTGCGCCGAGCCGTTGTCGACGATCACGCCGTCGACGATGTAGAGCGGATCGGATCCGGAGATGAACGAGTTCGTGCCGCGCAGACGCACCGAGATGCCGCCGCCGCCCGGGCCGCCGGAGTTCTGCGTGATCTGCGCGCCGGGCACCTTGCCCTGCAGCGCCTGATCGACGGTCACGGCCTGCGCCCGGCTGATCATCGTGGAGTCGATCGACGCGATGCTCGTTCCGAGCTTGCGTCTTCTCGGTCGGCGCCGCCGAGCCGGTGACGACGACTTCGGTCAGGTTGAGCGCGCTCGCCGGTGAGCGCGATGTCGCCGGTGCTGGCGCCATCGGTCGTGACAGTCGACGGTCTTCGACACCGGCGAATAGCCAATGCGCCGCACGACGAGTCGTGCGTGTCCGGTCGGGACCGCAGACGATGGTGAAGTCACCGTTCGCGCCGGTGACCGCGCCGAGTCGCGTGCCTTCGACCGAGACCTGCGCGTCGGGCAGGCCTCGTCCGCCGGCGGCATCGGTCGACACGCCCGCGGACAGTGCCGGTCGTGGCTTGGGCGATGAGGAGAGAGGGTGATGCAACGAGTGCGAGCGCCAGCGCCGCGAGGGCGCTGCGCCGAGCGGTAATGACGGCCATCAGAGATCTCCGAGTCCGAGTGCTCCCCGCCCGCAGCCGAGCTCCTGGGGTGAGCGCTGCGTGGATCGAGACGCTACAGGGCTACAGGATAGTGCGCTGCGTCACACCGGGCCAGCCGTTGAAGCGATGAACACGACGGACGCCGGCTTGCCGGTCGCCGGATGGATCGGCTCGCGCATCTCGACGAGCGTGAGACCACTCGCCGACGATGCAGCTCGACCCAGCTCTGCGAGCGTGCGGAAGTACCACGGCGCGGGATCGGAGAAGTCGTCGCTGAAGCCAGCCCATGACCCGCTGCGCCACCCGTCTATATAAGGTTGGTCGCCACAAGCAATCACCGGATGAAGCGTCTGAACGATGAGCGCGCCACCGGGCCGAAGCAGTGTTGGCACGGTCGACGATCAGTGCGTCGACGGCCTCCTTCCCGATGAGCGCGAAGTTCGCGACGGCGACGTCGACGGTGAGATCGAGCTCACCGCGGGCGATCCCTCGTACGACGCGACGCGGAACTCGCCTCCGCCGGCCGCGCGCGCGCGGTCGATGAGCGCGGGCACGACGTCGACGCCGACGACCCGTTGGACGCCGCGCGCCGCGAGCGCGCGCACGAGCCACCCTTCGCCGCACCCGATATCGAGCACGGACTCGGGCTGTCGGCTCATGACGGCGTCGACGATGGCGCGGTCGGTGACGAGCTTCCGACTCTCGATGCGCTGCTCGCGCACGGCGACGGTCCACGGCGTGGCGTTGGTGTGCCACGACTCGATGATCTTTGCGTCGGATAGCGGATCAATCATGGGGACTGAGGGACTGCGGGACTGGGCAACCGGCGACTGCGGGGCATTCGGTGACTCGCGCAGGGATGCTCTGACCCGCGAGCAGGCTAGCAGTCAGCTGACAGCTCCCAGCCGAGTCCCCAGCCACCAGTCCCGTGTTCAACGTAGTTCAACGCTTCAGCTGACCAGCGTACCGCCGACTCATGGCCACCGGCTCGGCTGCACCCGCGAAGATACAGCCGATAGCTGAAGTGCGACCACTCCTCCACCCGCTCGACGTACTCGAGGTTCACGATCGTCGAGCGATGCACGCGCGCGAACGCCGTTCTCCGGCAGCCGCGCCAGCCAGTCGCGCAGCGATTTGCGCGCGCGGTGCGTGCGACCCGTCGCCGAGTCGCACCACCGAGTAGTCCCCGTCCGACGCTGATCGACACGATGTCCGCGACCTTCACGAACCCCATCCGGTCGTCGAGCCGCAGAAACAGTCGGTCCTGGTAGTCGAGCCGAGTCGGCGCCGGTGCGTCGCCGAGTCGATCGTTAGGCGTGCCCAGCCGCTCCACGGCGCGCGCCAGGCGGGCCGGCGCCACCGGCTTGAGCAGGTAGTCGAGCGCGTTCACCTCGAACGCGCGCACGGCGTACTGATCGAACGCCGTCACGAACACCACCGCCACGGACGGATCGATGAGCGTCAGCAGCTCGAGCCCCGACTCGCCCGCGAGCTGCACGTCGAGGAACACGACGTCCGCGTCACACGTCCGCACCAGCTCGGCCGCCGCACGCACGCTCTCCGCCTCCGCCACCACGCGCACCGCCGACGCGTGCGCCTCCTCGAGCATCGCGCGGAGCTCGCGGCGCGCGAGACGCTCGTCGTCGACGATGATCGCGTTGCGCACGACGGGCAGTCGACGTTAGGCCTGAGACGTACGCGCAGGCGATGCTCGCCCGACGCGCGCCGGCAGCTCCACCACGCGCGCGCACCCAGCCCTGCTCGTCCGTCAGCTCGAACCGGTGCCGGCCCGGGAACAGCCGCACCAGCCGCTCCCGCACGTTCCGCACGCCGATCCCGGTCCGCCCGCGTTAGGCGCGCCTCGCCCGACTCGGCGCCACGCGACCGATGGCGCGGACGCGAGCGACCCCGTGTTCCACACCTCGACCCGCAGCACGCCGTCCGTCACGGCCGCGCGTCGAGACGCACGCGCAGCGGGCCGTCCCGGCATCTCGCGCGCCGTGCTTGATCGCGTTCTCCAGCAGCGGATGAATCAGAAATGCCGGGATCGCGCACGACTCCGCCGCCGGATCCACGTGCGTCTCGATCGCGAGCCGCTCCTCGAACCGGATCTGCTCGATCGCGAGATACCCGCGCAGCGCGTCGAGCTCGGCCGCGAGCGTCGTCGTCTCGAGCGCGCGCTCGACGAGCGCGTGCCGGAGAAACGCCGCGAGCTGCGTGACCATCTGCCGCGCGCGCGCGCGATCCTCGTCGATCATCGCGCGGATGGACGTCAGCGCGTTGAACAGGAAGTGCGGGTTGAGCTGGTACGCGAGCATCTGCAGCTGCGCTTCCTGCGCGAGTCGCCGAGCCTCCGTCGCCTCGCGCTCGCGCTCCTGCGACCGTCGCCAGACGAGCACGCCGAAGTACGCCGCGCTCCACACGAGAAACGCGAACACGAACTCCAGGATCGAGCGCGGCATCGATCGTCGGCTCGAGGAAGATCGCGAACGACGGCTGGAGCCCGACGCCGACCATGATCGCCGCGTGCAGCGAAGTAGCCGACGAACCCCGCCGCGACCGACGCGACCAGCGCGATCGCCGCGACGCGCCCGCTCACCTCGGGCTCCGTCACGACGCGCCGATACAGCCAGAGGAGCCCGAGGCTCACCACGATGCCGACGAGCGCGCGGAGCTCCTTGTTCACGAACACCGCGAGCCGGCGACCCGGCTCCATCGATGGCAGGAACGTCAGGAACAGGCTCGACGCGTAGGCCGTCCACCCGCCGATCTGCGCGAGCCAGAACCCGGCACGAGACGAGAGTGCCCGCACGGCGCCCAACTTACTTCTTCTTCAGCTCGACGTATGAAGATCTTGTTGATGATCTTCCACTCGCCGTTCGTCTTGAGCAGCGACATGTAGTCGACGATGTGCGCGTCCGGATAGTCGAGCACGATCTTTCCGATCGCCGCGTTGCCGGTGACGTCGACGATCTCGATGCTGCGCTTCCGGACCCCGGTCGCCTCGTCGGCCGCTGGCTTGCCCGGCATCCGCGCGATGTATTCGTCGACGGTTCGCGTCGCGAGCGTGTCCGCGCTCGACCAGAAGAGCCGCGCCGGCGGGGTTGAAGGCGAGACGCATGTGCGCGCCGTCGCCCGTCGCGTGCCCCTGGATGTAGTGCTCGAGCGCGGCGCGAACAGCGACTTCGTCGGGTGTCGGCGCGGACATCCAGGCACCGCCAGCGAACAGCGCGGCCGCAACGGCGGCGCAGAGAACGCGTCGCGACGAAAGACCCTTTCCGGTCAGGACAGACGACATGGACCAGCCTCCGATCGAGTTCGGACCATGCCCGGCGGCCGAGCGTCCGGCGCGTTATGGGCGATGGTGGAGGCGAACGATCGGGGTCGCGTCGGCTCTGACGAAATAGATTCTCGCCCGAGCGGTGGCATCGTCGCGCCGAGCGGTTGGCACGAGCGCCGAGTGGTTTACGCCTATACGGCTGGACGAGTGTCCGGTTTGATGCTCGGCGAGCCGTTTCTGGGTAGGGCACGACCCTTCGGTCGTGCAACGCTCGCGTGATCGACGCCAACATCCGCGGCTTCCGGGTTCCAGTCTGGTGTCCGATATTCGTGCGCCGCCGCGGCTGACCCAAACGAAATCGAGTAAGGAGAGGACAATGACAACTAATGCGCACTGCAGGTCTCTCGGGCCCGTCATTCGGCAGCGGGACTCAGCGGGACCGTCATCCGTCGCGGCGACGCCGACTACGATCAGGCACGCCGCGTGTGGAACGGGATGATCGATCGTTCGCCGGCGATGATCGTGCGCTGCAGCGTCCACCGCCGATGTCGTGGCGGCCGTCAACTTCGCGCGCGAGGCAGGGCCTCGTGCTCTCCGTCCGCGGCGGCGGTCATAACGCGGCGGGCTTCGCGCGTCGTGCGACGACGGTCTCGTCATCGACCTGTCGTCCATGCGCGCGTGACGGTCGACCCCGGCGAGCGAATCGCGTCCGCGCAGGGCGGCGCGCTGTGGCGCGACCTCGACGCGGCGACGCACGCGCACGGCCTCGCGACGACGGGCGGCGTCATCTCGAGCACCGGCGTCGGCGGCCTAACGCTTAGGCGGCGGTCTCGGCTGGCTCATGCGCAGCACGGCCTGGCATGCGACAACGCTCGTCGCCGTGGAGATCGTGACGGCCGACGGCACCGTCCGGCGCGCCAGCGCGACCGAGAACGCGGATCTGTTCTGGGCGGTTCGCGGCGGCGGCGGCAACTTCGGCGTCGTCACGACGTTCGAGTTCCGGCTGCACCCCATGAGCACGCTGTACGGCGGCATGCTCGTGTATCCCGGTCGCGCGAGCGCCGCGAGGTGCTTCGCCGTACCGCGACCTGGCGGCGAAGGCGCCCGACGAGCTGACGATGTTCGCCGGCCTCATGACGTCACCCGATGGCACGCCCATCATGGCGGTCCTCGTCGCGCTACAACGGCCCAGCCAGCGCCGGCGAGGCGGCGATCAAGCCGCTGCGCGACCTCGGTCCGGTGGCCGATCAGGTGTCGGACGATCCCGTACCCGGCGCTGAAGTCGATGCTCGACGACGGGTTCCCGTCACGGATTGCACGTCTACTGGCGCTCCGACTTCCTGAAAGGCGCTGCCTGACGAGGCGATCGACACGCTGGTGCGAGCGGTTCTCGTCGATCACGTCACCGCTCTCGGCTCTGTTGATCGAGCAGTTCGGCGGCGCGGTCGCCCGCGTGCCGGCCGACGAGACGGCGTTCGCGCAGCGCGATGCGATGTTCAACCTCGCGGTCATTGCGCGCTGGACTGATCCCGCGACGGCCGGTTCGCACGTGGACTGGGCGCGCCGGAGCGAGCGAGGCGATGCGTCC
This sequence comes from uncultured Gemmatimonadaceae bacterium, assembly GCA_963829055.1. Classification (GTDB taxonomy): domain Bacteria; phylum Gemmatimonadota; class Gemmatimonadetes; order Gemmatimonadales; family Gemmatimonadaceae; genus JAJKIV01. The sequence continues at coordinate 264,197 of CAWHHI010000003.1, forward strand.
CTTCGCGTCGGGCGGGGTGTACGTGAACTACCTCGGCGACGAGGGCGAGGAGCGTATCCGGGCTGCGTACGGCGCCGAGAAGTACGCGAAGCTCGTGGCGATCAAGAAGCAGTACGATCCGACGAACCTGTTCCGGCTCAATCAGAACATCAAGCCGTCGTGATGGGAGGCGCGGGAGCGCGTTAGGTACACGTCATCCCGAGCGTCAGCTGTGGTCATCCCGAGCGTCAGCGAGGGACCTTGTGTGATGTCATCGTAGCAAGTCTGGCCACGAGTACGTCACAGAAGGTCCCTCGTCGCTGGCGCTCCTCGGGATGACAGTGGGCCGACGTTAGGCACCGGGGGAAACGGCTAGAAGTCAGGATGCTGTTCGCATATCAGCGGGGAGGCCCTCTACGGGGTCTCCCCGCTGGCCGTTCGTCCGCGCGAACCCTACGTTCTTGAGGGACCAAGAGAGCGCCATGGTCGGCGCAACGAGCCCGCCCCGCACCAGTATTCTCCCAGAGACTTCATGATCAGAGGTCGTGCCATGCTGAACCGGCGCATCCGCCTCGCGCTCCGTTCGATCGTTCCCCTGGCCCTCGGCGCCGCTACGGCGCTCCCGGCCCAACAGCCCGCCGCACGACCAGTCGCGACGCGAACGGCTGCGGCCGCCAACAGCGCCACTCGCGCGGCCCCGTTCACGGCGCCGATCGACCTCGCAATGCTGTCCGGGCTTCGCTACCGAAGCATCGGGCCGGCCCGCGGCGGACGCGTCACGACCGTCACCGGCGTGCCGTCGCAGCCTTACACGTTCTACATGGGCTCGACCGGCGGCGGCGTGTGGAAGACGATCGACGCCGGCCAGACGCTGGGTCGAACGTCACCGACGGGCAGATCGGCGTCGGGTCGATGGGCGCGATCGACGTGTCGCAGTCCGACCCCAACACGATCTACATCGGCACCGGCTCCGATGGCCTCCGCTCGAACGTCTCGATCGGCGACGGCGTCTACAAGTCCAGCGACGCCGGAAAGACCTGGACGCACATCGGACTCACGCGACGTCGGGCAACATCGGCGGCGTTCGCGTGCATCCGTCGAACCCGGACATCGCGTTCGTCGCGGCCATCGGCAACCCGTTCAAGCCTAACGCCGACCGCGGCGTCTTCCGCACGAAGGACGGCGGCAAGACGTGGCAGAAGGTGCTGTTCGTGTCGGACAGCACCGGCGCGGTGGACGTCGAGTTCCAGCCCGGCAACCCGAACGTCATGTTCGCCGCCATGTGGCGCGGCGAGCGCAAGCCGTGGACGATCATCTCCGGCGCGCGCGAGGGCGGCATCTACCGCAGCACCGATGGCGGCGACACCTGGACGAAGGTCACGAACGGTCTACCTAACGAGCTCGTCGGCAAGGCGAACATCGCCGTCTCGAACGCGAACCCGAACCGCGTCTATGTCCTGATCGAGGCGAAGCCCGGCAGCGGGCTCTATCGCTCCGACGACGGCGGCCAGTCGTTCCAGGTCGCCAGCACGTTCGCGCAGATCATCACGCGGCCCTTCTACTACACGACGATCACCGCCGATCCGAAGAATGCCGACGTCGTGTACGCCGGCTCCGAGGGATACTTCCGCTCGAGCGGATGCCGGAAAGACGTGGCAGCCCATGCGCGTCCCGCACGGCGACAATCACGACATGTGGATCAATCCGAACAACTCGGACATCATGATCCAGTCGAACGACGGCGGCGCGAACGTGTCGATCAACGGCGGCCGCACGTGGAGCACGCAGTACAATCAGCCGACGGCCGAGATCTATCAGGTGTACGTGGACAACCAGTTCCCGTATCGGCTGTACGGCGCGCAGCAGGACAACTCCACGCTCATCGTGCCGAGCCTGCCGACGTCCGGCGGACGCCCGGATGACCCGATCCAGTCGTGGCGCACCGGCCCGGGCTGCGAGACCGGTCCCATCACGCCGCACAACGACGAATCCCGGACACGGTCTACGGCTCGTGCAAGGGACAGTTCTCGCGCATGGCCTGCGCACCGGGCAGGAGAAGCAGTACTGGGTCGGCGCGCAGTCGCTGTACGGCAACCCGGGCAAGGACCTCATCTACCGCTTCCAGCGCGTGTCGCCGATGGAGCTGTCGCCGAACGATCCGCGCACGATCTACTACGGCTCGCAGTACGTCCACCGCACGCGCGACGAAGGCGTGACGTGGGAGAAGATCTCACCGGACCTCACGGCGAACGACCCGAAGTATCAGGACAAGCCCTCGGGCGAGCCGATCACGATCGACGTCACCGGCGAGGAGTACTACAGCGTCATCTACGCGATCGAGGAGTCGCCGCTCGAGCCGGGCGTGATCTGGACCGGCTCGAACGACGGGCCGTTCTACGTCACGCGCGACAACGGCAAGTCGTGGACGAACGTCACGCCGAAGAATCAGCCGCCTGGCTGCCGCGTGCAGAGCATCGACCCGTCGCCGCATCGCCGAGGCTCGGCGTACTACTCGGTGCTGTGCTACCAGCTCGGCGACTTCCAGCCGTACATCTGGCGCACGGATGACTACGGCAAGACGTGGACGCGCCTGACGGACGGCACGAACGGCATCCCGAACAACCAGCCGACGCGCGTGGCGCGCGAGGATCCCGACCGCGAGGGGTTGCTCTACGCGGGGACGGAGTTCGGGATGTTCGTGTCGTTCGACAACGGCAAGAAGTGGCAGTCGCTGCAGCTCAACCTGCCGGCGACGCCGATCACGGATCTCAAGATCCACAAGAAGGACCTCGTCCTGTCCACGCAGGGCCGGTCGTTCTGGATCCTGGACAACCTGACGCCGCTGCATCAGATGTCCGACGCGATCGCCGTCCGTCGGCGACGCTGTTCAAGCCACGCGACGCGTACCGGTTCCGCTACACCGCGGGCTTCGGCGGCGTCGAGTCGACGAGATCGAATCCGGCCGATCCGCAGTATCCGCCGGCCGGCGCGATGATCGACTACTGGCTGCCTAACGGCGCGACGGGGCCGGTGACGCTCGAGGTGCTCGACGGCAGCGGCACGGTGATTCGCCGGTTCTCGAGCGACGGCGCGGGCGAGCGGGAGCAGACGCCCGACCAGCCGGGCATGCGTGCGCCCGGAGATGGTCACGGTGGGCACGCCGCGTCTCCGGAACGTGCCGGGCCTCAACCGCTTCACGTGGGACCTGACGCTGGCGCCGCCGGTCGACCCGAGCCGTCAGGGCGGCGGTGGTGGCGGCTTTGGTCGCAGCCAGCGGCCCGGTCATCGTGCCGGGCAACTATACGGTGCGGCTCGCCGCCGGCGGCAAGACGATGACGCAGCCGCTCACGGTGCTCATCGATCCGCGTGAGGCGAAGGATGGCGTCACGATCGCCGACCTGCGCGAGCAGTTCCAGCACAACATGCAGCGTCCGCGACATGGTGACCGAGGTGAACCAGCTCGTGGCGACCGTCGAGAGCGCGCGCCAGCGCCTCAAGAACGCGACGGGCGCGCGGCGGACACGCTGCGCAAGCTCGACGAGCTGCACGCGAAGGTGGTGACGGCGGCGATCCGCTACAGCAAGCCGGAGTTGCAGGCACACATCCAGTACCTGTACTCCCTAACGACGCAGGCGGATCAGAAGATCGGCCGCGACGCGGTGGAACGTCTGCGTGTGCTGCGCACCGAGCTGGACCAGCGCCAGTCGGATGTGCGGGCGTTGTTAGGCGCGAAGGTGGTGCAGTAGGCGGGGACTGGGGACTGGGGACTGGAACTGCGGCTGGTTGCTGGGTGGTCGTGCTGGTTGCTGGGTGACGCTGGGTGCGGCTGCATGCAGCGAGCAGCGCGTGGCGTACCGGGCGGTAATAGCAGCAGCGGGCAGCGTGCGGCCGCAGCATGCAGCCGTCGGCAGATGTGCCCAGCGTGCAGCCGCTCCAGTCCCCAGTCCCCAGTCCCCGTCCAACAGTCACCGATCGCCAACAACCCGATAGAACCGGACCGCCGACCGTCGATTCTCAGCGTAGCTGAGCGTCATCGACCACCCCGGTCCCGCCCGCACTTCCGACGCGAACTGACCGTTAGGCGGTAGCGCGATCCTCGTCAGGCGTCGCGTCGTCAGGTCAACGAGAACGACATCGCGCTTGTACGTCATCGACGTCGCGCGGAGTCCCGGCCCCAGCGCCACCACACCGAGGTCGCGTGACGAGAGCCTTGCGATCTCCGTCGCCACCCCCGCCGCGCTCACGGAGTAGAGCGCAGTCCCGCTCCGCCGCTGCACCGAACACGCCGCCGCCCCGCCACTCGGCTGGCCACACTGCGTGGCACCCTGGAGTGTCGCCACGTGACGCACCGTGTCGCCGTGCACCCTGAACAGATCGGTGTGGAATGCGTCTATCCCGCTGACCATCGCCCATAACGAGATCGGAGTCGCACGCAGCCGGTTCGCGATACGTCGGCACGATCACCGCCGACGCCGAGCCGAAGACGATCGGCTCACCCACCATCGAGATCGTGTCCGGTATCCCCGCGCGCCGCGTGGCGCCGTGCTCGCCGATCTTCCCCATCACGACAGCCGTCCGGTCGTTGTCGAGGTCTTCGCCGATGACGCTCCACGTCCCCGTGTCCCGCTCGAGTGTGAGACGCGGAGCCAACAGCTCGAGATCGGCGATCGTGTCGGTCCAGATGGGCGGACCGCCTCCGTCCACGCGTTCGAGTCGCAGCGCCACGCCGCGCTCGAGGACATCGAGGAGCAACATCCGCTCGTCGTCCACGAAGTCACCGGCGACCGCCGCGAGCTCGCGTAATCCCCCTCCCCACCGACGCGGCCCGCGAGAAGCACCTGCGCGGGACGGGCGGCCGCGCGCCGCACTGACGGGGCTCTGAGCACGAGGAAGTGCTTCCCATCCGGCGACACGCGAAGCCCCTGCCCCGCACCACCGAGATCCGTCTCCGACACGAGCGCCGCCCGCGCCGTGCCCTCAGCGAGCGCCTCGCGGTGCGTCCACACCGAGCGATCCACGCCCACCGTCGCGGCAGCTGAGGCGGCGACGATGGCGGCGAAGGCTGCCTGACGACTCCGGGGTGTTTGCAGCCGTGAAGAGCGCCGCCGCAAGGCCCGCCAGCGCCGTCCCTAACGTGCCGAAGATCGGCGCGCCGACGATGGACGCCTCCGGCATCTGCACGATCTCCCACGCCGTGATGAGCGCGACGGCCGCGGCCAACGCCCCGAGCACGCGCAATGTCAGACCCAGATGATCCCGGCCGCGCCCCGCCTTCACGAGGCGACTTGCGAGGTAGATCGCGACCACGCCGAGCACCGCCATGGCCACGAGCCCGAGGCGGGCGATGTCCTCGTCGAACCCGCCGCTGCCTTCCAGCCAGCCGAGGATCGCTCGCGCGATGCTCATGGCTCCGAGCGCCGCGAACGCGGCCGGAGCGGGTTTCCACAGCACGATGAAGAGGGGAACCAGCACGATCCCCGTCTGCCCGGCGAGCACGCTGACGAGGAACGCGATGATCGCGACGGGCTTCGGCGCGACCCTCGTCGGCGCGGGAAGGACCTTGCCCAGCTTCAGGTCGACGATATCGAGCGTGCGCTGAACGCGCGCGACGTCCTCCGCGGCGAGCGGCACGGTCCACGCGTCGCCACTCCGCGTGCGCGCGGCAATCGCCCTCGCGTCCCCCGCGGCGGTCACGCGCAACTCGGCGAGGTCGGCGTAGTTCACCGCCCGGTAGCTCGACGCGGCCTCGCGCAGCGTCGCCAGATCGGCGGCGGTTCCCTCCGGCACGCCGTCGAGCCAGTACGAGCGCGCGTGGTCCAGCACGACCCAGCTGCCGGGTCGCGTCGAGCGGATCGCCGTCGCCGCGTCGAGTTGTTCGGTGGCGCTGGGAGCGCCCGCGCGAATGGCCTGAATGCGCCGGACCAGGCTCGGGTGCGTCGACGCCCGCTCCATGTCCACCGCATAACGACGCGGGATGCGGGCGTGCAGATGCAGTTTCACGAGGGCGCGCACCAGCGCTTCCGGATCGCCGGACAGCGCGGCCGCACGCAGGTCGCTCTCCGTCTCGTGCTGCTGGCTCTTCGCCGCGCGACGAACGAGCGCCGTGAGCACGAGCAGAGGCCACAGCCACCCGATCCACCCCTCGGCCGATCCGACCTGCGCCGCCGGCATAACGAGTGGCAGCACGAGCGGCAGCGACACCCCGATGCCGATGAGGGCCCGGTTGATGAGTTGCGAGCGCCTGACGCGGCGGGGCGTCAAATGGTCGAAGTGCGCGATCTCGTGCGCGAAGATCGCCGTCGCCTCGTCGGCGTCCAGAAGCTCGAGCAGTGCCGTGCCCAGGGCGACGGACGGCTGACGGACCGACGGCAGCGCCACCGCGTTCACGAACCGCGATCCTTTGGGTCCCACGCGATACACTCGGGGAGTGACTGTGCCCGCTCGCCGGACGATCTCCTCGAACCTCGGCGTGAGCTCGGGGCTCACGAGCGGCTCGCCCGCGTGCGCCCAGAGCCAGATGCGCGGATACCACATCTCCCACGCGATCAACAGCGCGGCGAGCGCCGTCGCCAGCACCACGGCGAGCCAACGCCGCTCCCCGCCCATGCCTTCCATAACGCGGCGCACGAGACTCGGCGCGTACGCGAGCGCGATCCAGAAGCCGAAACCGCCCGCCACGGAGATCGCCGTGTGCCAGAGGTAGGCGCCAAACCCCCACGTTTCGCCGAGCAGACGCGTACGCAGCGGATACGCGACCGCGATCATCGAGACGATGAGCAGGGGAATCCCCCACGCCGAGCTCGCGCCGCCGAACATGATCATGACGACGATGGCGAACGCGATGGTCGCACGTTCGCGCGACGGCGGCTGGCCAGCAGCTCGGGCAGTGCCGGGTCGTCGCGCTGCTGCAGGGCGCGCCGGTCGCTCCACCAGGCGAGCAGCGCCGGCATGAGCGCCGCGAACGCCGTCAGCGTCGGGCGGACCGGGAATGCGCCGTCCAGGAAGGGTATTGGGATCATTTAACGCCTGTGACGCGAGGCATCGGCTTGCTGGCGCATAACGACAGCGAAGGACCGTTGCTGACGAATGATGCCACGGAACGTTGCGTCCGAACGTTTCTGAACGTTGCGGATGGCTCCCGCGTTATGACAAGGACCGCCTTGTCGTCGCGACCCGAGTCGATGGCTTTCTAAACGTCAGGTTAACGACGAACGGTCAGGAATCGTCTGGTGCCCGTTAGGCTGTTAGGCAGATGTTGGACATAACGCCAAACCACACTATCTTAGAGCCCATGGCTACCACAACTGCTCGCAAGCGTGCCGCGTCAGGCGGCGCCAAGCGTCCCGGCATCAGCCGGATCGACCAGGAGTCCACTCGCACCCACGGCTTCTTCGCGCGCTTCGGCTATGCGCGTGACAAGAGCGGCACGTGGCGTCCAAAGCACCGCGCGTTCTTCGGCGATGCGAGCCACGGCAGCAAGCGCAAAGCGCTCGAGGCCGCGGAAGCCTGGCTCGGGAAGATCGAGCGTGCTGAGAAGCGCGCGGGCGGCGCAGCAAAGCCGGCCGCGAAGAAAGCAGCAGCGAAGAAGAAGTAGCACTTTCCTCGCTGACCGGCCGCCCGCGCTACGACTGCCAGTAGCGCGGGGGAACGAGTGCCCCCTGCGAGTTGCGAGAACGGCCTCGAGACGCATCGTGTCCCGAGGCCGTGTTGGCAACGCGTCGCCCGAGCGACGCCGCTAGCGCCTGCGTCATCCCTGCTTCGACCGCAGATCCTCCGCCGCCTTGCGCCCGGTGTCGAGGCTCACGCGCACGTCGCTCAGGAACTTCCGCACCGGCTCCTGACGCACGCCGCCGTTCTCGAGCGCGTCGTCGATCTCGTCCATGAGGTCCTTCCGGACCTTGATCACGCGGTCCAGATACGCACGATTGAAATCGGCCCCGCTGCGTCGACTGCAGGTCCCGCATTGCCTCCGCCTGGTCACCGATGACGTCGCGGTCGGGAAGCACCGGCGCGATATTCAGGCGGTCGGCCGTCGACTTGATGCCGCTGCGCGTCACCGCGTTCTCACTCACCGCCTTCGTCGCGAAGTCGTTCACCGCACCCGTGCGTCTTGCTCTGCGCCAGTCGATCGGTCGCGATCATCGCCGAGTACGCGGTATCGAGCAACGCGAAGACGTTCTCGTCGGTGAGCATCGCGGCGACCGTCGTCGCAACGGACGCCGGCGCCGAGTCGATCACGCCGACACGACCCGCCGACGTGTCGACCTGCGGCGTACGACGATCGCCACCGTACGCCAGTGGCATGCGACCGCGGCCGACACGGCAACGACGCCGAAAACTCGAACATTTACCGAACGTGTCATGATGCACCCCGCTTGGCTGAGCGTGACCCCTGAACGGTGACAGCTGACGACAGCACCGAGCGCGCAAAGCATACCGCGAGCCAGATGACCTCCCGACTCTACTATACGGACGCCTACCTCACCGCCTTCGACGGACGCATCACCGAGATCTCCGCCGACGGGCAGCCGCGTGTATCTCGACCGAGACCGCCTTCTACCCCGCGTCAGGCGGCCAGCCGTTCGACCTCGGCTCACTGGGCGGCGCGCCGGTCGCCGACGTCGTCGACGAGGACGAGCGCGTCGCACACGTGCTCGCCGCACCGCTGTCCGGCCGCGCGGTCGGTGACACGGTGCACGGCGAGATCGACTGGCGGCGGCGCTTCGATCACATGCAGCAGCACACGGGGCAGCATCTCCTGTCGGCAGTGTTCGCTGACCTCTTCGGCTACGAGACGGTGAGCGTGCACTTCGGCGCCGACCGCTCGTCGCTCGATCTCGACGTCGGCGCGATCGACGCCCAGCGCGTTAGGCGAGGCCGAACGTCGCGCGAACGAGATCGTGTGGGAGAATCGACCGGTGAGCGTGAGCGTTCGAGGAGTCCGCCACGGCCACGGGTCTCCGGAAGCCGCCGCCGCGCGAAGGGACGCTCCGCGTCGTGACCATCGAGGCGCTCGACCGCAGCGCGTGCGGCGGCACGCACGTGCGCGCCACGGGCGAGATCGGCGCCATCATGCTGCGCGGGACGGAGCGCATGCGGAAACAGACGCGGGTCGAGTTCCTCTGCGGCGGCCGCGTGATTCGTCAGGCACGCGCCGACTTCGAAACGCTGTCCGCGATCGCGCTCTCGCTCAAGGCGTCGGCGCCGAAGCACCTGCACTCGTGGTGGCGCAGAGCGAGCAGCTTGCGCGACGCGCTGGCGGCGCGCAAGCGCCTCGAAGGCGAGCTCGCCGTGCACAAGGCTCGGGCCCTGTACGACATGCCACGCGCCGACGCCGGCAGGCGTGCGCGTCGCTGTAGTGCGACGCGACGCCGGCTCGCTCGAGGAGATGCGCCCGTTCGCGCAGGCGTTCGCTGCGTTGCCGCAAGGCGGCGTTCGATCGCGGCGATCGCATCGCCCGCCGACGGTGCTCGTCGCCGCATCGGAAGACTCGGGCGTCGATGCCGGCGCCGTACTCAAGGCTGGCACTGACAGCGGCCGGCGGTCGCGGCGGCGGCTCGCCGCGGCTCGCGCAGGGCACCGTTCCTAACGCGGACGCGCTCGAGCGCGGTGGTGCGCGTCCGTGCAGGCAGCGTTCGCGTGAGGTACCGCGCGATCGCGACGCGCACTCGTTATGACGCCCGCCGTGCTGGTCGGTCAGCGTGACGCCGCCAACCGACTCGCTTGCGGTCGCCCGCTGGACACGACCGATCATCGCATCGATGTCGACGCTGCCGGCCGGGTCGCGTCGTACGCGCATGGTCGTCCCGCGCGGACACGTCGCAGCGTTATGCACTCTACCTGCCGTCCGCGTTCACGCGCGACCGGCAGTGGCCCGTGCTCTTCCTGCTCGACCCGCGCGGGCGGGCGCTCGTGCCCATGCAGCGCTTCCAGCCGGTCGCTGAGCGACTCGGGTACATCGTCGATCAGCTCGTACAACACGCTGAGCGACGGCCCCGCCGAGCCTAACTACACGGCCATGAACGGCCATGCTGGACGACGTGCAGCGATCGTTGCCGGTGAACTCACGGCGCTTCTACCTCGTCGGCTTCTCCGGGACGGCGCGGTTTGCGTGGGAGATGACCACGCAACTTCACGGGTAGCGTCGCCGGCATCATCGGCGCGGGCGCGTCGGTGCCCGGCGGTACATCGTGGATCCGCGCGAACATCGGGAAGTCGTCGCCGGTGTTGTTCGGCACGATCGGCATGCTCGACATGAACTACGAGGAGGTGCGCATCGTTCGACGCCGAGCTCGATGCCATTGGCGCGATGCATCACGTCGAGCGGTTCGACGGCGGGCACCAGTGGCCACCGACGGAGTTGGCGGCACGCTCGGTCGAATGGCTCGACGCTGCAGGCGATGCGGCGGGGACTCGAGGCCACGCAACCAGCCGTGGATCGATTCACTCTACGGCGCGTGGCTCGCGCGTGCGGCTCGGGTCGACTCAGCTCGGCGACGCCCCCGCCGCGGCGCGGCAGTATCGGCTCGTCCGCGCCGACTTCGACGGTCTCACGGACGTCGGTGCCGCGGCTGCGCGCCTGGGCGCGCTCGAGCGGGATCGATCGCGTCCGCCGCAGCGTCGCCGCAGAGAACGCGATCGCCGAGCGCGACTGCGCGATGGAGCTCAGGCAGCTCATGTCGTTCGTGGCCGAGATGAGGCGCGCGCCGTCGCCGCCGTCGATCGACCAGGCGCGGAAGCGGCTCGAGCTCGATCGCGCTGCGTCGCGATGCCGCGCGCACGGACGATTCGACGTCCGCGATCGCGGCGCGGCGCGCGCTCGAACGGATCTTCGCGCACATGTCGTTCTACGCGCCGCGGGAGTTCCTCGATACCCAGCGTTATGCATACGCGGCGTCCGCCCTTCAGGTCGCGCGACTCATCAAACCGAATGACGGTGGCGTGTGCTTCTGGCAAGCACGGGCGCTCGCGCAGATGGGCGACAAACCGAGCGCGCTCCAGGCGCTGGAGTGCGCGGTCGCAAGCAAACAGGTGACGGCGGCGGCGATCGAGGCGGACACGCTGCTCACACCGCTCCGTGGCGAGGCGAAATACCGCGAGATCCTCTCGCGACCGTGGGTCATTCCGAGCGAGCGCAGCCGAGTGCCGGGCGCAGTCGAGGAATCGCGAGCTTCCAGGTAGAGAGGCCCTCTACAGCGCAGGGCCTCGATTCCTCGACTCCGCGCCTGCGGCGCTCCGCTCGGAATGACAAGCGGCTCGTTTGTTGTATACAGACTCTACATGGCCAGCCGCTCGCGCTTCCCGCGCTACCCGGAACAGGTGACCCCGCCCGCGAAGATCTCCACGCGCGGCGGCGGTGTCGCGCGTGCGCGTGGGCTCGCGCGGCTGCTCGACGACCTCATTCGTGTTCCCGGCACCAACATCGGGATCGGACTCGACCCCATCATCGGGCTCATCCCCGGAGTCGGCGACGTGACTCGGCGGGCGTGATGTCGAGCTACATCCTGCTCGTCGCCGCCCAGGAAGGCGCTCCGACATCCGTGCTCGTGCGCATGCTCGGCAACATCGCGCTCGACAGCCTCGTCGGCATCGTGCCCGTGTTCGGCGACCTGTTCGACGTCGGCGTGAAGTCCAACCGCCGCAACGTCGACCTGCTCGAGCGCTATCTCGGCGCGCCGAGGGAAACGAAGGCGGCGAGCCGAGGCGTCGTCGCCCTCATTGTCCTTGCGCTGGTACTGCTGATCGCCGGCGTCGTCGCGGCCGGGGTTCTGGTCGTGAAGCTGCTCGGTCGCCTGCTGGGCTGACCGCTCTGCACGCGGACGCTACTCGCTCCGCAGTGCCTCCAGCGGATCTACGCGAACCGCCCGCCACGCCGGCACGAGGCACGCCGCGAGCGTGACCGCGAGCAACACCGCGGCGACACCGATGAACGTCAGCGCATCGGTCGGCCTCACACCGTAGAGCAGCTTCGTCAGCACCCGCCCTAACGCGGCAGCGCCCAGCAGCCCGATCGTGAGCCCGGCGACCGCCGAGCCGAGTGCCCTGACGCACGATCATGCCGAAGACGTTGCTCGGTTGCGCGCCGAGGGCCACGCGGACGCCGATCTCGCGCGTCCGCGCCGCAACCGAGTACGCCATGACGCCGTACACGCCGACCGCCGCGAGCACGAGCGCGAGCAGCGCAAACGCCGCCATGAGCTGCATCGGCAGGCGCCGGTCGGTGAGCCCCATCGACTGCACGTCTCGCAGCGTGCGGGGCTCGACTACCGGGAGCGTGGGGTCGATGGCTTTGCACCTCGCGACGCACGGCCGGCAGCAGCGCCATCGGGTCCCCGGTCGTGCGGATCGACGATCGGCCTGCCCCGCCCCAGTGGTCCTGCCGCGACGAGACGTAGACCGTCGGACGCGGCTCGCCAGCGACACCCATGCGCACATCGCCCACGACGCCGACGACCGTCGATCCACGGATCGTTAGGGTTCGGGCCGAGCCGGATGCGCGCGCCGATCGGGTCGGCGTTAGGCCAGAACTGCCTGCGCGACCAGCGACTCGCTCAGGATCACGACACGCGGCGTCTGCTTCGTGTCCCCGGGCCGAAGACCCGACCGCGCTTGAGCGGGATGCCCGATGGTCTTGAACAGGTCGTCGGAGACAGGTTGATAGCCTACCTCCGGCAGCTTCCCTTCGGGCACGCGGACGACCCGTCGATCGCCAGCGACGCCGAAGCCCCGCCGCGCAGCGGCAGGTTGCCGAAACCGCCAGCCGAGACCACGCCGGGCAACGCGGCGAGCCGAGCGTACAGCTGGTTGAAGAACGTGTCCTCGGCGTCGGGACTCTCGTAGCGCTTCCCGCGAGAGTCCGATCTCGAACGTGAGCACCGAATCGATCGAGTACCCGAGGCTCGATCGTCTGTAGCCGCAGGAGACTGCGGACGAGCAGATCCGGCGCCGACGAGCAGCACGACGGCAAGCGCGAGCTGTCCTGTCACGAGCGCGGTTCGCAACCGGTGACGGGAGACGCCGCCGCTGGAACCGCGCCCAGCATCCTTGAGGGCGAGGTGAACGCCGCGAGACGCGCTGAGCGCCGGCACGAGCCCGAACAGCACGCCACAGACGACCGTCACAGCGAACGCCACCGCGAGCACCGTCCGGTCGACGCCGATCCCGCCCGTAGCTCGGCAGCATTGTGCCGGCGGACGCGACCAGCGCGTGCGCTCCCCAGACCGCGAGCGCCACCCCGACCACGCCGCCGCAGACCGCGAGGACGAGGCTCTCGGTCATCATCTGTCGGACGAGTCGCGCCCGGCCGGCACCTAACGCCACGCGGACCGCGAGCTCCTGGCGGCGCGACACGGCGCGCGACAGCAACATGCCGGCTACGTTCGCGCAGGCAATGAGCAGGACGAGCGCGGACGCTCCGAACAGCACCAGCAGTGCCGGCCGAGTGTCGCCGACGACCGCGTCTCGCACGCCGAGCATGCTCGACGTAATGTTGGTGTTCGCTTCCGGGTAGTCCCGTTCGAGCTGCCTGGCATGATGGCGATCGAGGTCCGCGCTGGCGGCGGCCTCGGTCACGTTAGGCCGCAAGTCGGCCGATCGCACCCAGGAAGTGGAACTTGCGCGCGCGATTCACGTCCCGGAGCATGGGGCGTCAGGTCGAGCGGTGTGTAGATCTCGACCTCAGCTCACGGTCGGAAAGAAGAACGCGGGCGGGAGCACGCCGATCACGGTGCGCGAGCGCCCGCTCAGGTTGATGCTCTTACCGATGATGCCGCTGTCCGCGCCGAAGACGCGGCGCCAGACGTCGAAGCCGAGCACGATCGTGGGCGCCGCGCCGGCGGAATCCTCGCCAATGGCGAACGTGCGCCCGAGGAGTGGGCGCACGCCCAGCACGTTGAAGACGTTCGCGTCCACGCGGAGCCCGGACAGCGGCACCGGATCGTCGGTGCCGATGTACGTCCCGCCGCCGTAGGCGAACGCTCCTATCGTCGCTGAACGAGCGCTGGCGGGCGCGCAGATCGATGAAATCGGCCGGCGGAGAGTTGGCCCGCGGTCGGTCGGCGGAGTTCGCGTGGGCGCCCCATACGCGCACGACCCGGTCGGCATCGCGGAATGGGAGGTCGCGCAGCAACAGCGCGTTGACGACGCTGAAGATGGCCGTGTTGGCGCCGATACCTAACGCGAGCGTGATGAGCGCGACGACGGCGAACCCGGGCGATCGGCGGAGCGTTCGCCAGCTGTGCGCGACATCCTGCCGCAGCTCGGCCATGAGATCGGTACGACGTTCCTCGCGTGTGCTCATGGCGTCCTCCGCCAGGCAATATCGTTTTGTGTAATCCAGGTCGCCGAACTCGCGCACGTGCCTCGCGCCTCGCCGTCGTCCTCGGGCAGGCCCTGCTCGACCAGCTCGCGCGTCCGCATGTCGAAGTAGAAGCGCAGCTCGTCGTCGAGGTCCGCGCGCCGGCGTGCCGACGACCGCTGAGGAAGACGCAGGAACTTCCGCAAACGGCCGCTCACACCGGCTCCAGCACCTTGAACACGGCTTCGACGTACGTGCGCCACGTGGCTGCCTCTGCCCGTAGCTGTTTCCGCCCTTCAGCCGTCAGCGCGTAGTACTTCGCGCGCCGGTTGTTCTCGGACACGCCCCATTCGGCGCGAATCCACTTCTTGCGCTCGAGTCGGTGCAGCGCCTGATAGAGCGCCGCGCTCTCGATCGTCAGCACACCCTCGGTGCGCTCGCGGATGAAGCGCGAGACGCCGTAGCCGTGCATGGGCTCCCAGGCGAGCGTGCGGAGAATGAGGACGTCGACGGTACCCTGCAGGAGATCGATCGGCGGCTTCGTCATCGGCTTCCAGTAAGCATGTGACTGGAACGATGCGGAGACGGCCCAATGTGGTCAAGAGCTCAGGGACCGACGGTCGGTCACTCACGTCGCCACGCTGGCTGCGCCACGGGCTTATAGGGAGTGGCTGGCATCGTGGTCGGTATCGCGAGTACCACGTCGTCAGTCGTGAGTCGCCTGTCATCAGTTTTCAGTCTCGCCTGGCGAATGGCTACGAGCCGCCAATGGTCGTCACTGACGACTCGACTGATGACTGATGACCCACGACTGCACGACTGAGAACTCACGACAGGCACGAACGTCCGCGATGCCGGTGCGCGCTGGACGCGGCGGCACGACGGCTGACAACATCAGGCGACCATTTCAAGTGAGCGCTTGGTGATCTACCGATCGGTTGGGCGGTTCGCGTCATTGTGTGTTCTCTCGTCGTTCGTCCTCGCGCTACTCGTTCGCGACGCACACGCCCAGGCCACGTCGCGTGACGAGACCCTGCGCCTCGTCGGCGCGCTTGCCGGTGACACGCCGCTGCTGCGCGACCTGCAGTCGTTGGCAGATGGTATCGGTGGCCGCGCCACCGGATCGACCGCAAACACGCGCGCCGTGGCCTGGGCGCTCGCGCGTTTTCGCGAGGCCGGAGTCGATGCGAGGGCCGAACCGTTCACCATGCCCGTGCGCTGGCTCGAGCGGTCTGCCGCTGCCACCGTGCGTGGTGAAGGCGTCGAGTTCCACCCGGCTGTCGCGGCCATGCCATTCTCCGCGCCGACGCCCGCCGGCGGAACGACGGCGCCGTTGCTCGATGTCGGCTACGGCAAGAAGGAAGATTTCGAGCGACTCGGTGCGAGCGTACGCGGCGCATTCCTGCTCGTGCAGCAGGACGAGCTGAGAGATGTCGATGGACTGTTTCGCGAGTACGGCGAGTCCGCTGAAATCGAACAACGGGCCTTTGCCGCGGGCGTGGCAGGCGTGGCGTACATGGGGTCCCGCCCCTACAACACCCTCTACCGGCACAACGTGTCCATCGGCGCGGCCAACACGCGCCCGATGGTCGTCATGGAACACGACGCGGCCGAGAAGGCGTTGCGGCTGCTGCGGGGCGGAGCCCGCCTAACGTTGACCGAACGGATCGACATCGATGGCGGCGGCCCCTATCAGGCACAGAACGTGATCGGCGAGATCCGTGGCACCACGAGGCCCGACGAGGTCGTCGTCATCGGCGCTCACCTCGACTCGTGGGACCTGGGTGACGGAGCGCTCGATAACGGCGCGAACGTCGCGCTCGTCATTGACGTCGCTCGTCAGATGAAGCGGCTCGGCCTACGCCCCACGCGCACGATCCGCTTCGCGTTATGGAACGGCGAGGAGCAGGGAATGATCGGCTCGTTCGGGTACACGAAGACGCACGCGGCCGAGCTCGATCGGCACGTGATGGCGGGCTCGATCGATATCGGGTGCGGACGCATCAACGGGTTCTTCACCGGCGGCCGCCCGGAAATACTTCCCGCCGTCACCCGCTCGCTGGAAGCCGTCAGCGGCTTGGGTCCGTTCACGCAGGTCGACGCGCCGATCGTTGGCACCGACAACTTCGACTTCATGCTGCATGGCGTCGCGAACCTCGTCGCGAACCAGGAGCCGGCGCTGTACGGCCAGAACTACCACGCGCACTCGGACGTGTTCGTGAAGTGCGACCCGCAGCAGCTTCGCCTGAACGCGATGATCACCGCCGCGGTGGTCTATGGATTCGCCACCATGGACGTCACGTGGAATCGCCAGACGCGAGCGGACGTCGAAGGTTTGATGAAGCGCACCGATCTCGAGCAACAGATGCGCATGTTCAACGTCTGGGACGAATGGGCCGCGGGAACGCGAGGACGTCAGTCGGGAATAGGGAATCGGGACTGGCGACTAGGGAATCGGGAACTGGGGACTCGAGCTGGTGACGCTGGTCGACCAGCAGTCGTTGGTCGACCAGCGACCAGCACGAGCGACCAGCGACCAGCTCGCCAGTCCCGATTCCCGATTCCCGATTCCCGATTCCCGACGTTCACAGAGATTCCAGGAACTTCACGAGCGCCGATCTCTTCGCGGAGTTGAGCCCGAGCACCGCATCGCGCGATGCTTTTGCTTCACCGCCATGCCAGAGCACGGCTTCCATGAGCGAGCGCGCGCGACCATCGTGAAGGAAGTTGGTGTGCCCGTTCACCGTCTGCACGAGACCGATCCCCCAGAGCGGCGGCGTGCGCCACTCTTTTCCGGACGCCTGGAAATCGGGACGATTGTCGGCCAGATCCGGTCCCATGTCGTGGAGCAGCAGATCGGTGTACGGGTGGATCACCTGGTTCGACACCGATGGCACGCCGTCGAGCGAGCCTGTCCTGACCGTCGTGGTGTGACAGGTCGCGCATCCGACCTGATAGAAGATCGCCTCGCCCTGCGTCGCCTGCGCGTCGTCGATATTGCGGCGCGCCGGCACGCCTAACGTCTGCATGTATCGCGCGACCGCGAGAACAGCCTGATCGCTGACCTCGGGCGCGTGCCGTGCGCACTCGTCACGGTCGCCCTCGCACGACTCGGCCGGGAACAGCGAGGAGGTCACGCCCATGTCCCCGTTGTAGGCCCCGGCCGTCTGCTGGATGAGGTTCGGCGCGCCGGCCTTCCATCCAAAGCGTCCGACGACCGTCTTCGCCGCCGCGGCGTCCCAGACGCGGTTCGCCACGCCGGAGATGCCGTCGCCGTTGGCGTCGTTAGGGTCCTCGTTGGCGAGCAGCGTCGCCGTCGGGAATCGCCTCGAGCAGTCCGAGCCCGAAGTTGACCGGCGCCACCCGGGGGCTGAACAACATCTTGTTCGCCAGCGGCTCGTAGCTGCTCGTAGAAGGAGTACGACGGGACGCGAAGCGAGTACGCCGTGCCATCGCTGAAGCGCCCGGCCACCTCCGAGTACGTGATCGACACGCTCGCTTCCGGTGCGCTGCCCGGTATGGCGCGCAGTTGTAGCTGTCCACCGAACCCCGGGACCGGGTTCGGCGCTCCCGTCACCGGATCGCGATTCGGGAAGCTGATCCGAACCAGGAATGACTCCGCGATCTCCCCAGGGCCCGGGGGTCGGCCACGCCCGTCGCCAGCATGACAGCCCTCGCACGACACGTTGTCGAACACCGGTCCCAGCCCGGCGTGCTCGGACGTTGGATCGGTCACGAACGCGTCTTCGAATTCCTCATCGCCCTCGTTATGGAGCTTGGTGTCAGGTCCTTTCGCGAGGTTGGCGGATGGAAGTGAGAATGCGGCGTCCGTGAGGTCGAACGTGGTGGTTGCCCCTCCTGAAAGCACCGTGTGAGCGGTGGGGTCGGGCGCCATCGCGAGCGACACGCCGAGCGGCGGTCCTGTCGTGGGCGCAGTGGGTGGCAGGACGCTGTCGTCAGAGCACGCAGCGAGTACCACCACCCACACGAGGCAGGTGGAGCGAGTGGCCAAGTGCATAAGCCTCTCCTCGATTGTTGGGCGGCGTGGCTTCAGCGCACACGCCGCCGCTGCGGCGGACGCAGGAGCGGGAACTCCTGCGCGAGCCGCTGATGCAGGCGATCGCAAGGCAATCGCGGGGAGCGCGGAAGGTGCGCGCGCCAGAGAGCACGCGCGGTGATGTGCATCACGAATTGCCCGCGCAGTCGATGAATGGGCTGCCTAACGAGCAACTTTCACTGACGCACTGGTCAGTCCGCCGCCAGGTGCCTGACGCGGCGTGGTGAGGGTTGTTACCCGCGTCCCCTCATCATCTCCGCTTGATGCTGGCGCGCCAGTAGATGACGGCGCCGAGCGCGACGAATGCTGCCGCACCACCGATGACCTTCACGCCGAACGCGAACCGATTCGGCGCGTCGCCCGGCGGAATCGACGCAACGATCATCGCGAACACCGTGATCGCCAAGCCGCACACGCCCGCCAGCGTCGCACCCACCCGTCCGCCAGGCAGCTGACCCGTCCGCGCCGGACCCCGCGCCTGCCGCAGCAGACAGAGGAACAGGTAGATGTACGGGATGAAGTACACGAGCAGCTGCGTATCGAGCAGCACCAGATAGGCCTGCTCCACCGTCGATCCCTTGCCGAGCTGCGAGACGAGCAGGAACACCGTCGCCAGCACGGCCTGCACGAGGATCGCGACGTACGGCGTCCGAAAGCGCGGATGCACCTTCCCGAACGCCGGCGGGAAATAGCGGTCCAGCCCGATCACGAACGCCACCCGGGCCGGACCCGACAGCCACGCGCCCACACCCGCCACGTTGCTCAGCGTGTAGAGTGCCGCCGCGACTGGCGCGAGCCACATGAGTGCTGGTGACGCCGCCGCACTGCCGATGCTGATCGCCTGCAGGAACCCGGACACGATGTTGAGGTCACCGGTCGGCACGAGCCACAACACGGACAGCGTGCCGAGGATGTAGGCGGCGGCGATCAGCGGCGCGGAGATGACGATCGCGCGCGGCAGATCGCGCCGCGGGTTCGCCGTCTCCTCTCCCATCGTCGACGAGAGCTCGAGCCCCGCGAACGCGAACGCGATCGACGCCCAGAGGTTGAGCGTCGAGAGGTCCGTCACGTTAGGCACGAGCCGCGCCGCCGTGAAGGCGTTCGCGCTCGGATGGGTGACGATCGCCACGACGCCCAGCGCGATCAGCATGACGCCGGGCAGGTAGGTGGCCACCCCGCCAATGTTGTGCAGCCACTTCCCCGCACCGAGCCCGACGATGTTCAGCAGCGGCCGCCACCCACAGCGCGGTCAGCGCGACGCCACAGCACGTACGGCCAGCTGTTGCCTAACGAGCGTGCCGCCCTTGCCGATCGCGTACGTCGCGATGACGGCGGTCGAGATGAGCAGGTTGGGGTAGTACAGGACGTTGTTGATCCAGTAGCACCACCCGCAGAGGAACCCGTTCCACTCGCCGTACGTCCGCCGCGTCCACGCGTAGACGCCCGCCTTCCTCCGGGAACCGCGACGCGAGCGTGATGACGGCAATGCCCTGCGGGATGAAGAAGAGCAGCGCCGCCAGCAGCCACAGCACGAGCGAGCTCGGTCCGGCCTTCGCCGACGTCGCCACCCAACGGAGCCCGAGCACGGCGACGACGTTGAACAGCACCAGATCCCCGAGTCGGAGAACGCGCTTGAGGTCGTGGGTCCCGGGTTGGGCGGCTGTCTGGCGTCGAGCGTCATGAAGTGTCCGGTCTGAAAAGGTGCTGAGCGTTACGGCGGGTTAAGGCGGAGGCCGGCAACTTCCTTGCGTCGCAGACCCAACTCGCCACTTGTCGTGTATGACCCAAGGAGCGCTCGTGCGCTCTGGTTTCCACTTCAACGACTTCCTGGATGCTCATGCAAGCTTTCTCCCGAGCCATTGGGCTCGTGCTCGCAGCCGCCGGCGTCGCGTTGCCGGCAGTCGCGCAAGGACCCGGCAGCCGCCATGCCGTTCGACACAACCGGCGTGGGCGACACGTCGATGTTCGCGCCGCTCACCCTTCCCGCACCGGCAACGTGTACCGCCTCGGCTCCGGCGCGCCCGGGCCGAAGTACTGGCAGAACCGCGCCGACTACGACCTCAAGGCGACGCTCGACACCGGCGACGAAGACGCTGCACGGCGAGCTGACGCTCACGCTACACGAACAACTCGCCCGACACGCTGCGCTTCATCTGGATGCAGATGGAGCAGAACGCGTTCAAGGACAAGTCGCTCAACTCGTTCATCTTCCCGCAGGACTCGCGCTTCGGCGCGCGCGGCTTCGAGGGCGGCGACGTCGTCGAGCACTTCGACCAGGTCTGCACGCGCGCCGGCGCGCAGCGACGCGCGCTCAAGACGCGCGTCGAAGGGACGGTGATGAAGGTCGATCTCGCCGAGCCGCTCGCGCCAGGGCAAGACCGCGACGTTCGACGTCGCGTGGCACTTCCTCATCCCCGAGCACGGCGCCGACCGCATGGGCCGCGACGGCGCGCTCTACGAGCTCGCGCAGTGGTATCCGCGCGTCTCCGTGTACGACGACGTCCGCGGCTGGAACACCGAGCCCTACCTCGGACAGGGCGAGTTCTATCTCGAGTACGGCGACTACAATCTCGCCGTCACCGTTCCGGCCGGCTACATCGTCGCCGGCACCGGGCACGCTGACGAATCCGCGCGAGGTGCTGACGCCGACGCAGATCACGCGTCTCGCGCAGGCCGCGAAGTCGCGACACGCCGGTGCACATCGTGACGGCCGCCGAGCTGCAGAGCGGCGCGGCGCGCCCGAAGAAGACCGGCACGCTGACGTGGAAGTTCCGCGCGAAGAACGTGCGCGACGTCGCGTGGGCCGCGAGCCCGGACTTCATCTGGGACGCGTCGAGCTGGAAGGGGCACATGGCGTACGCCTACTACCGCCCGACGCGCCATCGAGACGTGGAAGGACGCGGCCGACATGTCGCGCATGTCGATCATGGAATACTCCGAGCGCTGGTTCAAGTATCCGTATCCGCAGATCAGCGCCGTCGAAGGCCCGATCAGCGGCATGGAATACCCGATGGTCGCGATGGAGAACAAGAGCGACGACAAGTACGACCTGTACAACGTCGTCACGCACGAGATCGGGCACATGTGGTTCCCGATGATCGTCGGCTCGAACGAGCGCATGCACATGTGGCAGGACGAAGGCTTCAACACCTTCATCAACACGTTCTCCGAGGCGCGTCGCTATCCGGAGAAGGGCGACCAGATGGCGCGCGCGCTAGGCGAGCGCGAGTACGTCGAGAGCGCGATGAAGCACGAACGTCGACGAGCCCGATCGAGATGAACCCCGACCGCATCGACCCGCGCTGCTCGGCGCTCGACGCGTACGTGAAGCCGAGCGTCGGTCTGCAGCTGCTGCGCCAGGAGATCATCGGCCCGGCGGCGTTCGACGACGCGTTCCGCACGTACGCGCGAGCGCTGGGCGTTCAAGCATCCGACGCCGGCGGATTTCTTCCGCACGATGGAAGACGTCGGCGGCCGGCGCCTCGACTGGTTCTGGCGCGAGTGGTTCCTCGAGAACCCGCACTTCGACCAGGCGATCGACACGGTGGTCACGAAGGTCGACGGGCGACACGACGGACGTGGCCGTGATGTACGGCAACCGCGCGCGCGGCGTGCTGCCGATTCACGCGCGCTTCACGTTCAGCGACGGCTCGGTCGAGAACTACGACTATCCGGCCGAGGTGTGGAGCACGAACACGACGCACTACGTGCGGCGGTATCGGTTCATGGGGAAGAAGCTGACGGGCATCGAGCTCGATCCGGAGAAGCGGCTCGTCGACCTGAACCGCGACAACAACAGGTGGGGCGTCGGTACGAAGCCGGTATCGTAGAGGTGGGCTGCTTCGGCAACCATCTCGGACGAATAACGCGAGCGGATGCTGGGGATCCAACGGATTGATCCTCAGCACGCGACAGACGCTCTCGCGACGATCTTAGTGAAAGTGAACGGCCTCGGGACGCACTGGTGTCCCGAGGCCGGATGTCATCCCGAGCATCCGCGAGGGATCTTCTCGACCGTGATTGTGGCCAGAGCGGCCGCAACCAAGACAGAAGATCGCTGGCGCTCGGGATGACATTGTGCCGCGGCCATTCCCATTTCAGATGGCTCGTTGCGGTGCGCCGACTCGCCTTCCATGGAGTCAATCCGGCTGATCCACCGCATCCGTTCGCCCCCTTCGTCTGAGAAGTCTGCTGAAGCAGTCCTTGGCGTCCTCTGCGTCCGCTGCGGTGAATCGCCGTCCAGCAACCAGTAATCCGTTCTCACCGCTGCCAGCTCGACACCATCACGCGGTCTCTGCTGCTGCCTAACGAGCAACGCACGGGACAGTGACCAGGATCACGAGATGCGTCGCGATTCCGCATTCGGGGTCCCTATCTTGCGCAGGCGCCCCCTTCCCAACGGACGTTGTTATCAAATCAGGGAGGGACCCATGGCGGATAGAGACAGAGACCTCGGCGGGATGTCGGACGACCTGAGCCGCGTCGGCGACAGCACCATACGCTCGTCTGACAGAACCCGCGGAACAGGCGACGATCCGAACACCGGCGACGCCATCGTCGGCGAGACGGTCGGCGGTGTTTCCGGCATCGCCGCTGGCGCGGCGCTCGGCTCGCTCGCGGGGCCTGTCGGTACCGTCATTGGCGCGCTCGCGGGCGCGGTCGGCGGGTGGTGGGCCGGACGCGCAGTGTCCGAAGCCGCATCCACGTACTCTGAAGACGACGACGAGTACTATCGTCGCCACTTCGAGTCGAGCGGTACATTGGACTCTGGATTTGGCGCCTCGAGCACGGCGTCGTCCGCGTCATCCACGTCCTCGATGGGATCCACGGGATCGACGGGATCAACGGGGATGGGATCGACGTCGTCCGCAAACCGGGACTACGACGCCTACCGCCCAGCGTACCAGCTCGGCCATGTCGCGAGCCGCAACCCGGACTACGCCGACCGCGACTTCGACGCCGTCGAGGCCGACCTACGTCGCGGATGGACGGACGATGTCAGCCAGCAGTACGGCAGTTGGGACCGCGTACGTGACCGCGCACGCCAGGGATTCGAGCGCGGCCGTGAGCAGCGCCTGACGCTGTCGGAGGAGCAGCTCGCCGTCGGCAAACGTCAGGTACAGGCGGGCGAAGCGGCAGTGCGCAAGACTGTCGAGACCGAGCACGTGCGGCAGTCGGTCCCGGTTCAGCGCGAGGAAGTCGTCGTCGAGCGGCGGCCGATCAGCGGCGACCGCGCCAGTGATGTCGACATCCGCGAGGACGAGGTCCGCATCCCGCTCATGGCCGAGGAGGTCGTGGTCGAGAAGCGCGCTGTCCCGACCGAGGAGATCGTGATCCAGAAGCGCGTCGTCACGGAGGAGCGCGAGGTCGAGGCCGACCTGCGCAGGGAGCGCGTGGACGATTCCGAGCTCCGCAACACGACGTCGCGCACCGCGGACACGGTCGCCGGAGCGACAGAGTCGGCAGCCGACCGCGGCGGCAACGCGATCGAGCGCGGCGCTCGCAAAGTCGCGGACAAGCTCGACGACGTGAAGGACCGCGTCGATGGCAATCCGGCATCACGACCCGGCCCTGACGCGACCGACCGCCGCTGATCGGCGCAGCGATCGGCGTTAGGCACGGAGGAAACGGCACCAAGCGCGACGGGAGCGAGGCTGAGCCTCGCTCCCGTCGCCGCATCCCGACCTAGTCACTGCCCGTAGCCGCTCTGAGTGCGAGCGTGAACTTCGCGCCTTGCGATTCCTCGCTTTCTACGGTCAGGTCTCCACCCATGGCGCGCGCCAGCTCCCGACTGATGGCGAGCCCGAGTCCGATCCCCTGATCACCGTCCGGCGTTAGGTGGCGGTCCACCTGCACGAACGGCTCGAAGATCTCGCGCTGTCGCGACAGCGCGATGCCGCGCCCGGTGTCGGCGACCTGAATACACACCACGCTGTCGACCCGGCCGGATGTGAGCGTGACGCGCCCGCCGGACGGCGTGAACTTGCACGCGTTGTTGAGCAGGTTCACGAGAATCTGCTGCACCTTGTCGCGGTCCGCCCGCGCGCGGAGCCCCGGGAGCGGACGCTCGACGTCGAACCGCAGCCCGCGCGCACGCATCTGCGGCGCCACGAGCGACTCGGCCTCCGAGACCACGTCGTCGAGCGGCACGTCCTCCATGCGGATGTCTACGCGCCCAGCTTCCAGGCGCGCGAAGTTCAGGATGTCGTTCACGAGTGAGAGGAGGTGCCGCTGACTGCGCTTGATACGACGCAGGTCGTCGCGCTGATCCTGGCTGATGGCGCCACGGATCCCGAGCTCCATGAGGTCCGCATAGCCGCCGATCGCGTTGAGCGGAGTCCGGAGCTCGTGACTCATCGTCGCGAGGAACTCGCTCTTCGCGCGATTGGCCGTCTCCGCCGCTTCCGTTCTCAGCGCCAGCTCATCCGCCGTCGTTTGAATCTCCTCCTTCTGCATCTCGAGCTCGAGAGCCTGTGATTGCAATTGCTCCTGCTGCAGCTCGAGCTCCATCGCCTGGTCTTGAAGTTGTGCGTTCTGCTCGCCGAGCAACTGCGCGGCGGCCGCCTGCGCGTCGGCGTCTCGTGCGAACAGGCGGTTCGTGTAGTTGGCGATACCAGCCGACCCGACGGTGCCGATGACGACCGTTACGACCACGAGTGCGTACCACCACTGCGAGCGCGTGTCGCGCTCGTCGTACAGCCGGCGCTCCTCCGACACGATCCCCGATATCACGCGACGGATCGAATCCATCACCAATCGACCTGAGTCGGTCCGCACGATAGCCAAAGCCGCGTCCGCCTGACCAGCGCGCCGCAAGGCAATCGTTCTGTCGAGCTCGGCGAACTTGGCGACGAAGAGCGGCGACAATGCATCGAGACGGCGCTGCTGCTCGGGATTGTCGCGCGTCAGCTGGCGGAGAAGCGTCGTGTCTGCCGCGACCGCGCCACGCCCCGCAAGATACGGCTCGAGATATCGATCCTCGTTCGTGAGGAGGTATCCGCGCTGCCCGGTCTCCGTGTCCGCGAGATGACTCATCAGCGTTTCTACATGAGCGAGCACTGTGAGTGTGTGCCTGACGAGCGCGCGACTCTGCCGTAAGCGGTCGATGGTGACGAGCATCACGATCCCGATCACGATGACGATCGCGGTGGATGCAAGCGCCACGAGGCGGCGACGACTGGCTTCGCGAGGCAGAGAAGAATCGAGCAGAGAAGAGTTCGACACCGACATGGAGTGAACGCTCGCGCCAATCCGAGCATATTGCTATAGTAGGACGCAGCAGAATACGCCGCCGAAAAATTGCGCGCCGCCGTTCTGTTTCGGCTTCGCACCGCTCTCGTCGAGCGGCGCGATCGCTTATATCCGCGCTCCATTCGCGCTCGTGAGAACCGCTCTGGTTCTCGAGCGTCGTTGTCCATTCATAGTTGTGACGGCGCCATCTGCGCGTCGTCGTGTCGGGACAGGAGCTCACGCGACGGTCACGCGTGAGCATGTCTCCCGCCGGTCTCACGCATGCTCCGTCGTCTCTCGATTCTTCTCGCCTCGGCTCGTCAGCGTCTCGGCAAACAGCCGCGCTGGGCCATAGCAATCGTCGCGGTCGCTTGTGTCGCTTTCGGCGTCGTGATCTTCAAGTCCGTCGATCATCGGCGCTCGAACCTTCCGATCCCCGGCGTACCGTACTCGGAGATCGCTGCTGCGCTCGACGCGCGTCAGGTTCGCGAACTGTCTGTCGAAGATGGGGGAACGCGACTCATCGCTCAGCTCAGCGTTGCGCGACGCGTTGGCTCCAGCAACGTCACGCGCGTATCCGCCGAAGTGCCGAAGGGCGCGGTCGGACTCACCGACCTCGAGCGCTGGTCGGCTCGCGGTGCGCGAGTGCAGGTCGAAGGCCCAGGGCGACTCCCCGAAGATCCGGTCTCGTTCGTCGTCTCCTTCGTGCTCATCGGCGTGACACTAATGCTCGTCGCGCGCCTGAGGGCTGGCGTGGTAAGCGGCGGCAAGAAGTTCGAGAAGGTCGCAGAGGATCGGCAGCTGACGCTCGCGGATGTCGGCGGGGCGAAGGAAGCTCGCGCGGACCTGCAGGACATCATCTGGTTCCTCAAGGATCCGTCGCGCTTCAAGAAGATGGGCGCGCGCTGCCCCGCCGGCGTCTTGCTCGTCGGCCCGCCGGGCACCGGGAAGACGTTGCTCGCTCGCGCAGTGGCCGGCGAAGCGGGCGTTCCGGTATTAGTCGCATCAGGCTCCGAATTCGGTGAGATGTATGTCGGCGTTGGCGCTCGTCGCGTGCGCGATCTCGCGTCCAAGGCCCGCGCGCTCGGACGCTGCATCATCTTCATCGACGAGTTCGACTCCATCGGCGGCAAGCGTGGTCGTCCGAACCGCACGAGCGAAGAAGACCTGACGCTGAATCAGCTGCTCGTCGAAATGGACGGCATGGCAGGCGGCGAAGGCATCGTGTGGATGGCGGCGACCAACCGTGAAGACATGCTCGATCCGGCAGTGCGTCGCCCGGGTCGCTTCGATCGCGTGGTGGAAGTCGGCATGCCGACGGCCGCGGATCGTCTCGAGATCCTCAAGGTGCACGCGTCCAAGCGGCCGCTCGATACGGACGTCGATCTGCAGGAGCTCTCCACGCTCACCGTCGGCTACTCCGGCGCCGAGCTCGCGAATCTGCTGAACGAGGCCGCGATCCTCGCGGTGCACTCGGGCAGCGCAGTCATCAGCCGCGCGCATCTCGACCAGGCGCGTGACAAGATCCTGCTCGGCCGCGTGCGCGCGGGCGTGATCGTGTCCGACGAGGAGCGTCGCCTGATCGCGCTCCATGAGGCCGGGCACGCGGTCGTCGGCCTCCTCACCTGCCCCGAGGATCGTCTCCACAAAGTCACGATCGAGCCCCGCGGACGCTCCCTCGGCGCCGCGCACTTCGCGCCGGATACCGATCGCCACCTGCACTCGCGCCGCTACCTCGAGGGCGTGATCGCCAAGGCGTTAGGCGGCCGAGCGGCGGA
Organism: uncultured Gemmatimonadaceae bacterium; assembly: GCA_963829055.1. GTDB lineage: Bacteria > Gemmatimonadota > Gemmatimonadetes > Gemmatimonadales > Gemmatimonadaceae > JAJKIV01. The sequence goes on from CAWHHI010000003.1 coordinate 291,537, forward strand.
GCTGGTGTTCCTCGGACCGGATGCGGTGACGTCGGGCGCCGGGAGCGACCTCGTACACGCGACGGGCGTGGCACGGCGGATGGTGGCGGAGTTCGGCATGAGCGAGGAAGTGGGCCTGGTGTCCGCGGATCCGTCCGCACACGGCGGCGCTCCGTCGGCGCAGCTGCAGAGCGAGATCGATTCGGCCGTTCGCACGCTGATCGGCCATCAAGCGGCACGCGCGGAGGCGATCGTACGTGACCACGCCAGTGCCCTGGACGCGATCGCACGAGCGCTGGTGGAGCGAGGGATGCTCATGGCGGACGACGTGATCGCGATCGCTGAGGAGCATGGAGTGCCGCTCCAGCAGAAGGCCACCGAGAAGGTCGAGCTGCGCGTCGCCTAACGTTTCAGCTTGGCAGGGCTGGCATCCGGCGGCGGCATGGTCAGCTCCAAGCCGTCAGCGACCGCTCAGTACGAGGTGTCAGGCATCAGGTCCGCGTCTACACGGTGGGGCGCGCTATCGGTGGAACGGCGGCGGTGACAACTGCCGCCGTTTGCTCATCCTGATGCCTGATGCCTCGTACTGACCCGGCTCACTGCTGAGTGACTGGCCAGGCCGCCGAGATGATGCCAGATACTCCCAGACCGTTCCCTCCATAATCGACCACGCGCACATAGAGCCCGCCAATGATCAGCAGAGTGTGGCACGGCTGGACGAAACCCGAGCACGCTGACACCTACGAAGCGATGCTCCGCTCCGAGATCCTACCGGGCATCCACCGCGTTCCGGGATTTCGCGGCGCGACACTGCTCCGCCGTCGGGACGGCGCCGAGGTCGAGTTCGTGACCATCACGCGCTTCGATGACATGGCCGCCGTCCGCGCGTTCGCCGGCGACGACTACGAGTTGGCCGTGATCGCCCCCGACGCCCGGCCGATCCTCGCGCACTACGACGCCCGCTCCGTTCACTACGAGACGGTGTTCACGCTGGACGACTGACCAGGCGTTTCGTCCGGCGGTATTGACGTCTCCTGATACGGCGCGTATACTCTCCTGTTCAGGAGAGCCTCGTTCCCGTTCCCTGGTCCCGGTTCCCTACCTTGGCCGCCAAACGTCTCGCCTACCCGACCAGTCGCTACGACCCGTCTCCGCTCGTCGACCTGACGGCGCGCGCTGCGCGCGAGCGGCTCAGCGCCTCGGCACTCAAGGCGTTCTTCAACATCGTGGCCCGCTGGCAGGTACGCGACGAGGACGCCCGCGGGTTGCTCGGCGGCGTCTCCAACGGACCGTACTACAAGATGAAGAAGGATCCCGACCGCGTGCTCGACGCCGACACGCTGCTCCGCATCTCCTACCTCATCGGGATCTTCAAGGCGCTGCACATCCTGCACGGCGACGCGCTGGCCGACGAATGGGTTCGGCTCCCTAACGCGAACCGGATCTTCGGAGGCCAGACGCCGCTCGACTACATGCTCGCCGGCGGCGTGCCCGCGATGCAGACGGTGCGTCGCCTGCTCGACGCGCGGCGCGGCGGCGTGTGACGCCAGCGGCGACGTCCCGCCGGCGGCTGCCGCGCACCACACTCGTTCGCGAACACGACACGCACCGCCTCATCCCGTCGCGCTACCGCCCGCGCAACGAGAGCGTCCTCGCGCTCATCGCCGACGACGACGCGCATCTCGCTGACCTGTTCGACCTCGACCACGCTACCAACGAGCGTCTGCTGGCCGAGCATGACCTGCTGCCCGGCATCGGCGTGCACGAGCTGGTGTTCGGCGTCCCGAACTCTCGCGTCGTCAACGCCGCATTCGCGCACCCTCACCCGCTCGGCAGCCGATTCAACGGGCCAGAACGCGGCGCGTGGTACGCCGCCCTCGAAGTCGAGACGTCGCAGGCGGAAGTCGCCTTCCACAAAACGGTCGACCTGGCGGAGATCGGTCGGTTCGAGGACAGCGTCACGTACGACGATTACCTCGCGGACATCACCGCCGAGCTGCACGACCTGCGCGACGACCGGCAGTTCGCGAAGTGCCTGGCGCCCGACAGCTACGTCGCCTCGCAGGCGCTGGCCGAGATGCTGCTCGATGCGGGCGCGTTAGGCGTCGTCTACCCCAGCGTCCGGCGCGCCGGCGGGACCTGCATCGCATGCTTCCGGCCCGCGCTCGTCGCGAACGTGCGGTGGACGACGACGTACCGGTTCACGTGGGATGGTACGCCGACGCCGGCCATTGAGGTGGTCACGCTCCCGCGGCGCCCGTCGTGACAGCGGTCTTCATGAGGCCTAACGAGAGCCCCTCCGTATCGAGCACGACCGCCATCTCGTCACCGCCGGGAAGTACCTGGGGCGGGATCACGACCTGGCCACCGAGCCGTTGGGCCTGAGCGACGCACGCTGCGACGTCGCTCACTTCCACGAACAGCTGCACGTGCGGGTGTCCGTCATTGCCGATCGGCCACACGCCGCCCTTGATCCCGCGCTCGGATCCGGTGTCCACCATCCGGTAACCCATCGGGTTGTCCGCGTTCACGCGCCAGCCGAACAGCGTGCTGTAGAACGCCGTCACCGTGTCGGGATCGCGCGCGAGAATCTGCCACTGCATTACCGGCTGTCCCATCGGTCACGATTCCATGGTTGCGAGATCTGCTACGGGAAAGAACGCCAACTCCAGGCAATACACCTGATCGCGCTCGCCGCTTTCGCCCTCCAGCATCTCGGCGATCTCGCGACGAAACTGTTCCACGCGCTCGGCGATGCGCCGGCTCGTCGCCGTGGAGACGGCGACGGTGGTCGTGCTGTAGTGCGCGGCGTGGTCGCTCGAACCGAGCAACGCTCGCGCGCGACTCGCCAGCGCGCTGATGGCGCTCACCGACAGTGAATCGACGCGCGCCTCGGCGTTTCCCGCGGCATCGACCCACTCCGTGCGAGAACGCATGTCGAGCAAGCCGAGTCGCGCGAGCCGGGTGATCGCGACGTTCACGTCGTCTACGGGGACGTCGAGCACGCGTGAGATCCATCGAACGTCCGGCCTGAAGCTCGCGAGCCGCGTCAGCTCGAGAATGGCGTGGTGGTGCCACTCCGCGAGCGAGAGCGCGGCGTCTCGGGAGAGCTGCCGCAGCTCGCGCGATGTCCACGACTCCGCCGGTCCACGCTCGCGCTCCACGAATTGCGTGATCATGTCGGCCGGCAGGGAGAGTCGCTTGCCAATGCGCTCGATGGTGCGCGCCGTGAAGCGGCGGCGGCCGCGAAGCATTTGCGACAACGTGGAGTGATCGAGTGTGAGGTAGCGCGCGAACGCTCGGAGCGAGTAGCGCGGATTGCGTGCGCACCGCTGCGCGAGCTCCTCCTGGAGAAACACGCGGAAGCAATGCGTCGGCGGCGCGGCGTCGTTGAGCACATGAGCTTTCATGACGCGATCATATCGCCGGCGCGTCATGTTAGGAACGATGACGCGGAGTTACAATCGTCGCGGCGCTCAAAGTGGGGCGAGCGGTTTGCCCCGGATGGTTGTCATTCCGAGCGGGGTCGTCATTCCGAGCGAAGGGCCGGAGGCCCGCAGTCGAGGAATCGAGACCAGACGCGGTAGAGAGGCCTCGATCGGGACGATCGCGATTCCTCGACTCGCGTCGACCGCTTCGCTCGGAATGACAACCCGCTCGGAATGACAATAGCTGAGATACGATCCTGTTCTTCCGCGTCATCCGCGTAATCGCCGTTCCCCTGTCGACCACAAGGCGGTGATGAAGCATCCGCGCCAATCGCTACTTCCAGAAGAGGTCCCACGCCTCCTGATCACTGAACTGCGCCCACACTTCGACGCAGCGGTTGTTCTCGAATCGCCACAGCTCCGCCAGCGTCTGATCGAGCCGCTTCCCGTTGCGCGTTGCCGTCACATGGTGGAGCAGCGCGACGAAGTCCCCGCTGCCCGACAGGGCGGTCGATACCGCCGTAAACGTCCCGCCTGACAACTCGGCCATCCGCTGCATGCACGCGGCGACGTTCGCGCGTCCGCGGACGCAGCCGCCGAGGGGGCTCGTGCCAGGTGCGTGCAGCACAACGTCCTCGGCGTGTAGCTCGAACAGCGGGGCGGGGTCGTTCCGGTTCTGGTCGAAAACTTCCTTCGCTCGTCGCACGCGGGTCACGTAAGGGTGTTCCGGAGCGATTCTCATTGGTCGAAGCTCCTGATATATGCGTTCAGACGGCGCAGCACTGATGCGGTGCGCCGTTCGTGAGGAGCAACCTAGGGGAACGCGCGCGCGGCGGGCAGCGGCCACGCGTCGGATGCTTCGCCTAACGGTAGCTGGCCGCCACGTGGCCAATGGCTGGGGCCGATCCCTGACCTTCGGCGGGTCCGTCGCAGTGTACCGACCGGCCTGGATAGCCCGCGTCGGCGCGTACTACGCGGCCCACGCGGCGTTCGCGTTACGCACGTGCGATGTCCCGTTCGTGTTCGTGCTGATCGTGATGCCGTCGGCCTAACGGGAACGCGCTCACCAGAACGCCACGCGGAACGTGACGCCGCCGCGGACGCGGTGGTATACCGAGACGAACGGGATCAACACTGACGTCACGACGACCTCCGCCACGTGGTCCAGGCTTCGCCTGGTGGCACGCAATCGTCGGAAGGCGAGCGCTGCCGTCAAGCTGAGCCAGGTCGCAAGCCCCGCAGCCGTGACGGTGTCCGCGCCCTTCCAGACGCCGATCACCGCGATCACCAGCGCGATGAGAATGGCGTAGTACAGGTACGGGCGATCCGGGCGGATGAATTCCGCATAGAGGCGCGGATGTTTCTTGTACAACAGCGCGTCGAACATGTGCTTGCTCTCGGCGCGCAGGCGGCCGCCCCACGGGACTGGACGCACTGGGTAGACGACGGTCGCGTTGGTCGCCTCGACCACGTCGAAGCCGGCCGAGATCAGCCTGAAGAACAGATCGCTCCCGTCGCGCCACGTCGAGCGGAAGCGTGGATCGAAACCACCGATGCATTGGAGCACGGAGCGCCGACAGAAGCAGTTCGCGGTGACGAACCCCACGCTCGCGAGCCGAGCGGCGTCGAGCTCGTAGTCCGTCGGGTCGTCCGGTAGTGGAACCACGATGCGCCCGCTGGCGGCGTCCGCCGCATCATCGGCGAGTGCGCGAATGCCCTGCCGCAGCCAGTCCGGCTCCGGAATCGCGTCGTCGTCCGTGAACGCAATGACGTCTCCGCGCGCCGCACGCCACCCCGCATTGCGCATGGCCGCCGGCCCGCGATCGGGCGTCGGTACGCTCACGTACATAATGGCCACCGGGTGGGTCTCGCGCCATCGCTCCACCTGAGCGCGAGTTTCCTCGCTCCCGGCGTCATCGCACACGATGATCTCGAACTCGTCAGGCGCGAGGTCCTGATGCCCCAGCGCGTCGAGGAGACGCTCGAGGAGCTCTGGCTGGCGATGTGTGATGGGAATGACGACTGAGCCGCTGATCATGCGTTAGGTCCGGCAGTGCTACGGGTTGGCTTCTCGAGCCTTCACACCTTCACACTGGGCAAGCGACGGACCGCGCCGTCTTTCGTCGCGGCGAATTCTCCCCGTCGTGCGATCGTAGGTTGGTTTCCAAACTGTTCTGCTCGTTGAGCAGCAGGGAGCGACGGTCGCGCGCGTCGCGCTCCCGGCGCCTACTTCGTCGCGACGGCGATCACGCTGCGCGACGTCAGCATCGCCGCGCTGTTCATGTCGCGGAGCACGCCCGCATTCTCGGCGACGACATCGGCCTTTTTCGTCTCGAGTCGACGCCGGAACAACGCGTGCGCGATGCCGATGAACGGCCCCCACAGGGCCAGCAGCGCCCGCGCCGACGTCTTGAAGCGATCGTAGTGCGCGGTGACGGACCGGAAGCCGGCGCGACGCAGCTGGTACGCGAGGTAGTAGTACGGCACCGGGTTGATGTGCCCGGCCGTGTGGCGTGGGTCGTCACTCGAGATGAGGAGCGGGTCGAACAGGACCGTGAACCCGGAGTGCAGATAGCGCACGCGCGAATTCAGGTTGAGCACGTTAGGCGTGCTCACGATCGCGACGCCGCCGGGCTTCGTCACGCGACACAGCTCGCGCGTGAACGCGAACTGGTCCTTGATGTGCTCGATGACCTCGAGACTGCAGACGACGTCGAACGACGCATCGGCATAGGGCAGCGAACCGTCGGCGTTGATCGGGTCGCACGGCACGCCCGGGTACCGGAAGAACTGCGGGAAGAGATCGCACGCGGCGAGCACGCCGGACGGCGGCTGCCCGAGCTCCGCCTGCACGGCGTCGCCGACCATCTTCGAGAAGTACCCTTCCCCGGCGCCGACATCGAGCACCCGCGCGCCCCCACGCAGATACGGCCGCACGAGCGCGAAGACCTTGTCATTCGTGCTCTGATGCGAGATGGGTCGAATCTCTTCGGGCGACATGGCGGAGAATCTAGCGATCAGGCCGGAGGAAGGAGGCCGGCGAGGCCAAAGGAAGGAGGCCTGAGGAAGGAGCTATGTCATCCCGAGCGCAGCGCTTGTCATTACCCAAAACTCTGCGCCTCAAGCAGGAGCGCCGCCCCTTCGGCCATCGCCTGCAGCCGAGGGCACCTTCCCTTCGGGCCAGTTGGCGGGATCCGACCACCGCTTGGCGTTAGGCGGGAGCGTTGTTTCCGCGACTGGGCCGCTGCTGCTGCTCGTGGGGAGCACTTCGTCGGCGCGCGAACACGCGGCGAGCGTGAGCGGCGAGAACGAGGCGTCGCACTCGCGGCATTCGCGCGAGTTGGGCGACATGACATCCGAGGCTACTTCAGACACAAGCGACCTCGACAGTATCGGCACGCCAGCCGCGGTCTTTAGTGATTTGTTGGGATCCAATCGCCACAGGAGGGGTGGTCGGCGCGAAGTCGCGACTGGTCGGCGGCCCGATGTGATCCTCGTCGCGCGAAATACCGCTACGGCGTTCACAAACCATTACCTGACAATGGCTTACAGCCTTTCTTCCCCGATGACGAATCGGCCCGCATTTCGGAAACGGGTTGGCGCTGGCGACGCCGCGTCACGAGTATTGCAGCTCGACTTGCACGCAACGAGCGTCGGACGTTGGCTGGAGCCGTATGCGTGCCCTGTAACCGGTCCGCTTGTCCCTCCGTACAGATGGCCATGTCGCCTGCATTCCAAGAACAAGTCCCGACGCCGCCCATTCCGCCGACCCCTCCGGGGCGGCCTGACCGTCATCACCGGGCCCAATGGAGATGTTCAAGTCGTCTTTCAGGACGCGCCGCTCACCGCGCGCGACGTCCAGGCGCTTCGCCAGCGCGGCAGCGAGCTGTCGCGACAGCTGAACTCGGCCAATGGGCGCCGTGACGAGCTCTCGCGGCAGCTCGAAGACGCGGAGGGAGTGAATAAAGCCGGCATCGAACAGCGCATCGCGCAGCTCGACCAGCGCATCATGGGGATCGAGGCCGACATCGCGGCCAACGGCCGCCGACTGGCGAGTGCGCCGGCGAGGGCTCTCCCCGTCAGCAGCGAGTCGTCAGTGCCGGCGCCGTTCGGACTCAGCTCTGACCAGATCACCGGCATCTCGATCGTCGGCACGCTCTTCGTGCTCTTCCCGCTGTCCGTCGCGATGGCGCGCAACATCTGGCGGCGGGGCTCGCGTCACGCCGCTCCCGTGCAGTCGGCCGAGTCGACACAGCGCATGGAGCGACTCGAGCAGGCGGTCGACGCCATCGCGATCGAGATCGAACGCGTGTCCGAAGGGCAGCGCTTCGTGACGCGCCTGCTCACCGAGGGCAGCGCGCCCGCGCTCAGCGTCGGTCAGAAGGCGGCGGAGCCGGTGCGCGTTCCCGACCGCGAAGCGTTACGCGCGTCGCGCGAGATGGGCTGATATCTTCGGTACATCCACTAACGAAGGCTTGCCTAACGTCGGGCACGGAATCACCCGTGCCCGACGCGTCGCGGAGATTGCGGTTCATGAGGAGCCATGAGTAGCAGCTATTCGGTCACGCGCCCGACGAAGTACTGCCACGCCTGCGGCACCGTGATCGACGCGTTGGCCGTCGTGTGCCCGCGGTGCGGTGTGGTACAGGGAGCGTTGACGCTTCCGGGGTCGGAGAAGCGCATCCTTCCGGCGTTCCTGCTCTGCTTCACGCTCGGTCTCTTCGGCGCCCATCGCTTCTACGCCGGTAAGTTCGGCACGGGCGTGCTTCAGCTCCTGACGCTCGGCGGCTTCGGCATCTGGACGCTCATCGACATGATCATGATCATCGTGGGCGCGTTCACGGACAGCGAAGGGGAGAAGATCGTCGATTGGACATGACGGACTCACAGCCGCGGCCGAGGCAATGACGATGGCGATAGCATCTTCGCTGTCGTGGCGCAGCTCGCCCGTCGCGCGTCGGACGGCCAGCTCGTCCTCGCGGCCGCGGCCGGCATCGCCGCCGCGGCGATCGTGGGTCTCGTGCGCCCGGACTGGTGGTTCGTCGCGCTGCCGCTCCTCTGCGTCGGCTCGTTCGGCGTGTGGGGAATTGCCGAGCGTACGGCAGCGGAGCGACTGGCGCGCCTGGGCCCGGACTTCGGCGGCCGTCGTGCGCTCACGAGCGTGCGCCTGACGGCGGCGGTGGTCGGCACGCTCTCGGGCACGCTCACGCTGCTCGTGATCGTGGCGCGGATGGTTGGGACGTGGAAGAGCTGAAATAGCTATCAGCTATCAGCTATCAGCTCAGCAATGCAGAACCCTCGGGACGTTTCTCGGCCGAGAAGCATCCTGAGGGTTCGCCGTTAGCTGATAGCTGATAGCTGATAGCCGACTAGCTCAGATCGCCCACCCAGACTCGGTATTCCCTCGTCAGGTACTGATTCGCATCCGCCGCGTTCGTGAACTGCATGTTCGCGCGCGTCGTAGAGCACCTTCTTGCCCTGACCCGCGCGCAGCGCGGCGATGCCTAACAACATCGTCTCCGTGAGCATCGACGAGTACTCGAACGGCGCGCTCGCCTTCGCCTCGCCCTTGCACGCCTGCGCGAAGTTCACCTCGTGCGGCACCTCGATGCGCGGGAACGTCTTCGGCACCCGCTCGGCCGCCTTCGCCACGCGACTCGGGGTAGACCTTCGGGTTGTTGCCGTACGTCTCGTAGATGAGAATCCCCTTCGAGCCGACGAACACGCCACCGCCACCATCGCCGCGCGGGAGCGTGATGTCGTCCGGGAGGAACGGCGGGCGCGGCGGCATGAGGCCGCCGTCGTACCAGTAGCAGCTTCACCGGCGGCTGCGCCGGCCGTGCCGCCGGCCGCGGGCCGCCCGGCGAACTCGTACTGCACCAGCGTCGCGAGCGGATACGACGCCGGGTTCGTCGCGCCCGCCACCCCACGGCGTCGACGACGACGAGATGCTCGTGGGATACGTCAGGCCTAAGCGCCCAGAACACCTGATCGATCAGGTGCGCGCCCATGTCACCGATCGCGCCGACGCCGAAGTCCACCCAGCCACGCCAGCTGAACGGATGATACGCCGGGTGATACGGGATCTCCTTCGCCGGACCGAGGAACAGGTCCCAGTCGAAGCCCGGCGGCGGCGTCTGCGGATTCTCGGCCATCGCCTTGAGCACCGCGTTGTCCACCGTTCGCATGTTCCATTGTGGCGGCGGCGGCGGACCGTCGGCGGCTGCGTTGCCGTCGTCGGCGCGGCGGCTGCGCGGCGGAGCGGCGTTAGGCGGGACGCGGACGCGGGATGCCCTGCGCCCAGTAGCGCACCGGGCGATCGGTCCACACGTGCGCCTCGCGCACCGGCCCGATGATGCCCGACGCAATCAGCTCGTTGATGCGGCGCGTGCCTTCCATCGAGTGACCCTGATTGCCCATCTGCGTCACGACGCCGGTCGACTTCGCCGTCTTCGCGAGGAGACGCGCCTCGTACACCGAGTACGTGAGCGGCTTCTGCACGTAGACGTGCTTGCCCGCCTGCATCGCCGCCATCGCGATCACGGCGTGGAGATGATCGGGCGTCGCGATGACGACGGCGTCGATGTCCTTCTGCTTGTCGAGCATCTGCCGGAAGTCATCGTACTTCGTCGCCTTCGTGTACGCGTCGCGCAGCTTCTCCGGCCTCCGGCGTCGGACCGGTCGCGTCCTTCGCGCGGGCGGAGCTCGCCGGCCAGCGAGCGCTCGACGTACGGGAAGTCCACGTCGCAGATCGCGACGATGTTCTCGCCGAGGAAGCGCTTCATGTTCTGCATGCCCATGCCGCCAATGCCGACGCAGGCGACGTTCAGCGTCCGACTCGGCGGCTGATAGCCGCGCCGCCGAGGACGTGGCGTGGGACAATCATCGCGCCGAGCGGCGAGCTTGGCGGTGTCACCGACGAAGTCGCGGCGAGTGTAGCGATTGGACATGACGGATCCCCGGATGGGAGTGGCTCGGCGATAGTTCCGGCGGACTATACGTCGTCGGTGCACACGCGGGACGACGGGAGACTGGCAGACGTGCCGGTGCAGACTGGGATGACTGGGAGACGTCGGCAGACGTGGAACCCTCGGGATGGCATCTCGCTCAGCGGGATCGAGCAGTCCCGGAGCTCGCACGTCTCCGCATCCTGTCGTAGTTGCCGTTCCCGTTGCCGTCATCCGCCAATCCTGTCCCGCTCGTCGGCAGTCTAGTCGCTCGTCATGATGAACAGCGGCGCTCCATCGAACTCGTAGATCGGCCGCAGCCGCTCCGTGTTGTAGTACTTCGGCACGTCCACGACCTTCTTCTCCGACGTCACGCTCGTGATCGGCACGCTGTCGTAGAACCCTTTGTGGATGCTGACGAGTCGTCCGTACTGCTTCTTGAGGATCAGGTCGAGCGCGAGATTGCCGAACGCCATCGGCACGATCGAGTCGAGCGCGTCGGGGTCACCCGAGCGAACGAGGTAGCCGAGCCGCTGGTTCACGACGTCGATGCGACGGCCGTTGTTGTACTTCGGCGAGTACTCCTTGAGCGCCGCGGCGACCTTGTCGCCAATGCCCGCCGAGCTTGCGGTGGCCGAACATGTCCACGTCCTCGCCCTCGAAGCTCATCCCCTCCTGCGACGTTAGGCGCGCCCCTTCCGACACCAGCACCACGGAGTAGCGGCTCGGGTTGCCGATTGCGGTCGTACGTCAGCAGCTCCGCCAGATGCTCGACGTCGACGGCATGCTCGGGGATGACGCAACGGTCGGCGGCGCCGGCCATCGTCGGGAGCAGCGCGGTGAAGCCCGCGTACCGGCCGAACACTTCGATCACGAGAAAGCGCTCGTGCGAGCCGGCCGACGTGCGCAGGCTGTGCGTGAGCTCGATCGTGCGCGTGACGCACGTGCTGAAGCCGATGCAGTAGTCGGTGCCGTAGACGTCGTTGTCCATCGTCTTCGGGATCGCCACGACGTTCACGCCCTCGTCGTGCAGTCGCTTGCCGTAGCTCAGCGTGTCGTCGCCACCGATCGGGATCAGCGTGTCGACGCCGATGTGCTCGAGGTTCTTGAGAACGTCCTTCGTGATGTCGTTGACCGTGTCTGTCGTAGCCGGTCAGTGCTGCGGCACGCGCTCTCGCGGCAGATGGCTCGGCCGCGTGCGCGACGTGTGGAGGAACGTGCCGCCGGTGCGACCGGCGCGGTTCACGATCGCCTCCGACAGCTCCTGCACGTTGTCGGTGTTGTCGGCGCCTTTCTCGCGCTCGTAATCCACGAGCCCGGCCCAGCCGCGCCGGATGCCGACGCACGCGGTAGCCCTCGCGCAGCGCGCGGATCGTGATGGCGCGGATCGCCGGGTTGAGACCTGGCACGTCGCCGCCACCGGTCAGTATCGCGATCGTCCCCTTATCTGACATGCACGCTTCTCGTTGACTTGTAATGCGGAGGCGATTCCGTGGGAGTGCTGTCGAAGCAGCTGAACGGAGTCGCCGGCACAGGCGTATCTACGGTGTGCGTCCGCGGTCTATGCGCCAGCATGGTCGTGCGCTCGCGGTGCAACTGCTGGCCGCTCCCCACCCATCACGTTCCCCGACCACGTGAGCTTGTTCATGTCCAGCGCTTCCTTCCGTTCTCCGGTTCGTCTTGCCGCCATCGTCGCTGCGCTCTGCGTCGCGGCGGCGTCCTCGGCGGTCGCGCAACGCGCGTCAAAGGTTCTCGACCGCGCGAATCTCGACACCACCTGTGCGCCGTGCACGGACTTCTACCAGTTCGCGAACGGTGCGTGGCTTACGCAACCACACCATTCCTCCCGACAAGAGCGGACTCGGCAGCTTCGGAATGCTGAGCGACAAGAACCAGGAGGTCGTTCAGAAAATCGTCATCGACGACGCGAGCCTCGCACGCGACGGCGAGACCAAGCAGGGCACGAACGAGTGGAAGATCGGCACGTTCTACATGGCGTGCATGGACACCACTTCCCTCGACGCCGCTGGCTTCAAACCCATCAAGCCGCTGCTCGATGCGATCGCGGCCGCGAAGACCACGGACGATGTGGTGAAGCTATTCGGCAATAGACGCGGTGGGGGAGGTGGCGGCGGCGGGCGCGGCGGTGGCGGCGGCTTCGCCCCCTTCGGTCTCGGCCCACAGACTGATCCGAGAAACAGCACGATGGTCATTCTGTCGGCGAATCAGGGCGGGCTCATCCTGAACCGCGAGGACTACCTCGATACGAACGACCGCGCGACGAAGCGGCGGCAGCAGTACACCGCGCACGTTGCGCGATCGCTGCAGCTCATCGGCGAGTCGGAGGCGCAGGCCAAGGCCGATGCGCGACTCGATCCTCGCGCTCGAGACGAGGATCGCGAAGATCTCGATCCCGCAGGCGGACCTGCGCGACCCGAACGCGACGTACCACAAGATGACGCTGGCCGAGTTCGGGGCGATGACGCCGCACTTGAACTGGACGCGGTACCTCGCAGCAGCAGGGCGCGAAGACGACGGCCGACGTGAACGTCCGCACACCGACGTTCTTCACCGCGCTCGATTCGCTCGTGCCCGCGGTGTCGGTGGATACCTGGAAGGCGTACCTGCGCTGGCATGCGACGAGCGGCGCGATGGGCTCGCTCAGCTCGCCGTTCCGGAAGGAAGCGTTCCGCTGGCAGCAGGTGACCACCGGCGTGCAGCAGCCCGAGCCGCGGCTCAAGCAGTGCGCTGCCGCGACGAACGCGGCGTTAGGCGAGGCCGTCGGCGAGGACTGGGTCAAGCGCAACTTCACGCCCGCCGCCAAGGCGCGCGCGACGAAGATGGTGGACAACCTCGTGTCGGCGCTGCGCGATCGCATCCGCCAGCTCGACTGGATGAGCGAGCCGACGAAAGTCCAGGCGGTCGCGAAGCTGGACGCGTTCCTCCGCAAGGTCGCGTACCCGGACAAGTGGCGCGACTACTCGACGCTCGCGATCGTGCCCGGCTCGTACTTCGAGAACCAGCGCGCCGTCGCCGAATGGAACTCGGCTCGCAGCTGGGCGCGGGTCGGCAAGGCGCCGGACCGCAGCGAGTGGAGCATGACGCCGCCGACGGTGAACGCGTCGTACAGCTCGTCGCTCAACCAGATCCAGTTCCCAGCGGGCATCCTGCAGCCGCCGTTCTTCGATCCGAACGCCGACGACGCCGTCAACTACGGCGCGATGGGCGCCGTCATCGGACACGAGATGACGCACGGCTTCGACGACTCCGGCCGGCAGTTCGACGCGAAGGGCAACCTGCGCGACTGGTGGACGCCGGAGGATGCCGCGAAGTACAAGTCAGCCGCACAGCTCGTCGTCGATCAGTTCAACGGCTTCACGGTCGTCGACGACCAGTCGCACGTGAACGGCCGCCTGACGTTAGGCGAGAACATCGCCGACCTGGGCGGTCTGACGGTCGCGTACTTCGCGCTGCACAAGGCGATCGGCGACAAACCGCAGCCGAAGATCGACGGCTTCACGCCCGAGCAGCGGTTCTTCCTCGCGTGGGCGCAGATCTGGCGCGAGCTGCAGCGGCCGGAGGCGGTGCTCCAGAACCTGAAGACGAACCCGCACTCGCCGGGCAAGTGGCGCGTCAACGGACCGCTGGCGAACATGCCGGAGTTCAAGGCGGCCTGGGGATGCAAGGAGGGCGACGCAATGGTGCGCCCCGACAGCCTGCGGGCGAGAATCTGGTAACGAGCGCGGAGCAGCGAAGGCCGGGTCCGAACGGACCCGGCCTTCGCTTCACCCTGATATGCGCGATACCGCGCAACGACTCGCGCGGAGTCACTGGAATGAACGAGGACGTCTTCAACCTCGACCTGCGAAAGTTCCTCAAGCGCTTCGGCGTGACCGCGCAGCGCGAGATCGAGCGCTCCGTCACGGAAGCGATCGAGAACGGGACGCTCACCGGTTCGGAGACGCTGTCCGTCCGCGCCACGCTCACGATCCCCGACGTGCTCGGCGAGCTGCGCATCGACGGTGAGATCGGGCTCGCGCGCACGTCCTCGCCCGAGCCCGGCGCCTAGGGTCATTCCGAGCGGCGGGTTGTCATTCCGAGCGACGAGCCGAGTGCCACGAAGGGGCGCAGTCGAGGAATCGCGATCGGTGCCTGGATAGAGAGCTCTCTACCGTAGCACGCCAAGCGATTCCTCGACTGCGCGCCTTCGCGGCTTCGCTCGGAATGACAGCTCAGTCGCTCCGCAGCGCGACCATCGGGTCCACGCGCGCGGCGCGGCGCGCGGGAATGAGACACGCACCGATCGCCACGAGCCCGAGCAGCGTCGGGACGGCAATGAACACCGCCGGATCGTTCGGCGTCACGCCGAAGAGGAATCCGGCCAGCACCCGGCTCGCGCCGAGCGCGCCGATGATGCCTAACGCCACGCCGGCGGCCGCGAGCGTGCCGCCTTCGCGCAGCACCATCCCGAGCACGTCGCGTCGCGCGAGCGCCGAGCGCCATGCGGACGCCGATCTCGCGCGTGCGCCGCACGACGGCGTAGGCCACCACGCCGTAGATGCCCGACGGCGCCAAGGGTAAGCGCCACCGCCGCGAACGTCGCCAGCAGCAGCATCGTGAAGCGCGCTCGCGCGGCGGAGTTGGACACGAGGTCCTCGAGCGGCCGCACCGCGTTCACGGGAACGTGGGATCGACGGCGGCGACGGCGCCGCGAAGCCGCGACGTGAGCGTCGCGAGAGATCGCCCGTCGCCGCGCACCACGAGCGTCATCTGCGTCGGAGAAGCTGAACCCGGCGATGTCTCCCCATCGGGAGATACACGCTCACCTCCCCGGCGCTGCTCAGGCTGTCACGCTTCACCGTCCCGACGACACCCGACGACCGTCATCCACGACTTCACCCAGACCGGCCGGAATCGCTGGCCGATAGCGCTCGGCGTTAGGCCAGAGACGCCGGGCGGTGAGCTCGTCCACGAGCGCGACCGCCGGATGCACCCGATCGCGATCCGCCGCGCCGAAGCCTCGTCCGCGAAGGAGCGGAATGCCCGATCGTCTTGAAGTAGTCGTCGCTCACGACGGTGCGCACGAGCATCGGTGCCGAGCGCGCCCGGCGGCAGCGGGATTCGCCTCGATGCTCGGACGCGAACGAGCTCTGCATGCTGCCCGTCGCCACCGAATGGCAGCACGCTCGCGACGGCCGCGGACGTCACGCCCGGCATCGTGCGCGCCCGCTCGAGCACCGCCTCGTAGAACGCCGTGCGCGCGCACCGCGGTGTCCGACGGGAAGCTCGGAATCGGAATGTCCGCCGCGATCACCTGCTCGGGACGAAAGCCCAGCTCGACCTGGTGCAGCCGCCAGAAGCTCTTGATGAGCAGCCCCGCACCAGCGACGAGCACGACGCCGAGCGCGATCTGCGCGACGACGAGCCACTCCGAGAGTCGGCGCCGCGCGAGACGTGCCGCCCGCATTGCGCGTGGCACCGAGCACCGCCTGGAGCGTCGGCCGTGATGCGCGGAGTGCCGGCGCGAGCCCGAACGTCAGGCCCGTCGCGAGCGCGGTGACCATCGTGAACGCGAGCACGCGCAGTCGATCGCGACTTCGGTGACGCGCGGCATGCCGGCCGGCAGCAGCAGGAGGAGCGCGCGAACGCCAGCCGCCGCCGACCGCCGAGTCCGAGCGCGCCACCGACGCAGCGCCGAGCATGACGCTCTCGGTGAGCAGCTGCCTAACGATGCGACCTCGGCCGGCTCCGAGCGACGCGCGGATCGCGATCTCGCGCTCGCGCGCGGCCGCGCGACTCAGCAGCAGGTTCGCGACGTTGACGCAGGCGATGAGCAGCACGACCGCGACTGAGCCGAACAGCACGACGAGCATCGGCCCCACGTCACCCATCGACCTTGCGCTCGAGCGGCACGACCGTGACGCCCGTCCCCCACGCGTCCGGCATCCGCCACGGGAACGACGCTGCGGCTCCGGTCCACGAGCATGGCGATCTCCTGCTCGCGCCTGCGCTAACGCTCACGCCGCGCCGGAGCCGGCCGATGACGTTGAGGTGACTCGTGCCCCAGTACCGGACCGATGTTCGCCGGCGACGCGTCGAGCGACACCGGTACCCAGAAGTCGACTGCCGGCGACGGAAAGCGGAAGCCGCCGGCATGACGCCGACGACGGTGCGCGCGATGCCATCGACGATCACTGATCGGCCAATGACGCTCCGGTCGCCACCGAAGCGCTGCTGCCAGAGCGCGTGCCCGAGCACGGCGACGCGGTCGCGGCCCGGCAGGTCCTCGCCCTCGAGCAACGTGCGGCCGACCTCCGCCGTCACGCCGAGCACGTCGAAGAAGCGGCTCGTGACCTCGGACTGCACGAGGCGCGCCGGCTCCGACTGCGCCGGTCATGCTCACGGCGACGTACCACCCGAATAGCCGGCGATCGGCATCGAGCGTCCGCGTCCCGTCGCGCACCTCGCACGAACACGCCCGGCATCATGGCGCCCTCGGGCCACACGCTGACGAGCCGATCCGGGTCGGCGTACGGAAGCGACTTGAGCAGCGCCGCGTCGACGACCGAGAAGATCGCCGCGTTGGCACCGATGCCGAACGCCAGCGTGAGGACGGTGATGACGAGGAAGGACGGACGGCCGTGGCAGCGCGCGCGTGGCGAAACGCACGTCCTGCCGCAGCGCCTCCCACCAATCCGCGCGGCGCTCGCGCTCGACGCGACCGCGATCGATCGCCGCGATCTCGTCGCGCGCGGCGCGGAGGTCACCGAACTCCGTGCGCGCCTGCGCTTCGGCTGCCTCGACGCGTGAGGCCGCGCGACATGAGCACCTCGATGCGCGTCTCGACGTGGAACGCGAGCTCGTCGTCGACCTCGCGCTCCACGTCGCGCGACGCGCCGCCGGCTGGCGCAGCAATTTCCGAATACCGGATCCCAGATCTCATGCGTGTATCTCCCTCGGGCTCACGATGCCGCTCGCAGCACCTTGAACACCGCCTCGGCGTACGTGCGTCCAGCGCGTCGTCTCGGCGCGGAGCTGCGCGCGGCCTCGCGTGGTGAGCTGGTAGTACTTCGCCTTGCGGTTGTTCTCGGAGAGTCCCCACTCGGACTCCACCCAGCCCGCGGTCCTCGAGTCGGTGCAGCGCGACGTAGAGCGCGCGGTCCTCGACGTTCAGCGTCTCGTCCGACGTCTCGCGAATCCAGTCGCGACGGCGTAGCCGTGTCGTGGCCCGAAGACGAGCGCCTTGAGCACCAGCACGTCGAGCGTGCCCTGGAGGAGTGCGAGGTCACCGGCTGGCGGCATTGGCGATTCCCCGGAAATGTTCCGGGGAAGGGTGCGCAGAAATCCCCGGACGGTCAAGCTACGCGAGACATCAGACACTCGACATCCGCGGAGGGTTGGCTCGAGCGTGAACGCGCTCGAGGTGGACACGCTTCGTGCGGCATCACAGTAGCGTCCGAATCGGGACGCGAGATCGGATCCCGAGCCACCCGTCGTTCCGCTCACGGAGGGCCAGCCATGACCGAGTACGCCCGTCGCTCCATCGTCGACCGGATGAGAGGGGCCGCGCTGCTCGACGTCGCTACCTATGAGGAAGTCGAGCACGACAACGAGGCGACCGGTCAGGCGGCGGTGGTCGTGGTCATCGTCGCCGATCTGCACGGCGATCGGCGCGGTCTGGCGCGGTGGTCCGTCGATCATCATCGGCGCCGATCAGGCGCGGTGCTCGGCGTGGCTGTTCTGGTCGGCGATGACCTACGTGATCGGCGACAAGCTGCTGGGCGGCACGGCGACGTGGGGCGAGCTGCTCCGCACGATCGGGTTCGCGCAGGCACCGGGCGTGCTCATGATCTTCGGGATCATCCCGATCCTCGGCGGGCTGGTGCGCGCGGTGGTCGCGGTCTGGCTGCTGTTCACCGGCGATCGTCGCGATTCGTCAGGCGCTCGATTTCTCGACGGGGAAGGCGATTCTGACGGCGTTTCTCGGGTGGATCGCAATGGTCGCGCTGACGTTTCTCACCGGCGGCGGGCGGCTGGTTCCGGATGTGAGCTGTCATTCCGAGCGGAGCGAGGTCCGCGATCGCGGTAGAGGGTCGCCTGACGCGGCAGAGGGATCGCTGCATCGTCCGGTAGCGAGCCCTCGATCGCGACGTCGGATTCCTCGGCTCGCTCGGAATGACGTCCGTTAGGCGCCAGGCCCGAACGGATCCTCCAGCGACGGACTCTGCGGCGTCATGAGCTCCGCGCCGTCCGCCGTGATGATCATGTCATCCTCGAGCCGCACGCCGAACTCACCCGGGATGTAGATCCCCGGCTCATCGCTGAACGTCATGCCCGGCTCGAGCTTCTGCGTGTTGCCCTTCACGAGGTACGGCCACTCGTGGCCGTCCATGCCGATGCCGTGGCCGACGCGATGCGTGAAGTACTTGTAGCCCGGGCCGAAACCGGCGTCGACGATGACCTTTCGCGCCGCGGCGTCCACCGCCTGACATTCGACGCCCGGGCGCGCGGCCTTGAGCGCCGCCGTCTGCGCCTGGTGCTCGATGTCGAACACCTTCTTCATCCGATCCGTCGCCTTGCCTAACACGAACGTGCGGCTGATAGTCGGAGTTGTAGCCCTCGACCTGGCAGCCGCCGTCGATGAGCAGGATCGTTCCCGGGCGGATCACCTGCGGCGTGACCGATCCGTGCGGGAGCGCGGAGTACTCGCCGACCTGCACGCCGGCATCACCGCGGTAGCCGAGTCGCTGGTGCGCGGCCGACGACGAAGCCGGCGAATTGATTCTGGGTCATGCCATCGGCGAGCGACTTCCACGCCGCCTCGTACGCCTTGAGCGTGACCGCGCTCGCGTGACGCATGAGCGCGAGCTCGGCGTCGGACTTCACGCCGCGACAACCGGCGGTGACGGGCGTGCCGCTCGTCAGGCGGAGCGTCGGGCAGCGCCTTCGCCACGTTGTCGGAGAAGACGAAGCGCACCGTCTCCTCGATGCCTAACGTGCCGGTCGCGAGCCCTCGCGACCGGAGGCCGTCGGCGATCAGCGCGGACGGGCTCTCGTCTTCCTCCCACGTGTGGACCTCGGTGCCCTTGTCGAGCGGACCCGTGCGCACCTGCTCCATCGCGCCGCTCTTCCTCGAACTTCGGGCAGACGATGAACGGCGTGCCTTTCACCGGAAGGATGAGCGCGAGCATGCGCTCGCTCAGGCCCCAGCGGATGTTCGTGAAGTACTCGCATCGACGTGCCGCCCGTGAGCATGAGCGCGTCGATCTCTGTTCTCCGCATGAGGCGCGTCGCCTTGTCGATGCGCGCGCGCCGCTCCTCGACCGTGATCGGCTTGACGCCCGCGGTCATCGGCTTGAGCGCGGCGATCGCCGGTGGCAGCGTGCCACCCTGATGCGGCCTCGTCCGTGAGCGACGGCGTCGGCGACGGTGGCGCGGGCGGCGGTGGCCGCACAGCGCGGCGGCGTGCTGGTGCCGAGGAAGGTGCGGCGGGTAGGCATTCCGGCTCCGGAGGCAGGGTGCGTGTGAACGAACGACGTTGCCTCACCGCGCAGTCGGCGGGCAAGGGGCAGGCCGTGCGCTTCCCTTGCGCCGACCGTTGCCTCGGCCTACTGCTTCGCGTAGCTCGAAGCTCCTGCGTGTAGCCGTCGATCTCGAGCGTGCCGGCGAGGTGCGTCGCGTCGGTCAGCGTGCCGGTGAACGACTCGCCCAGGCCGTAGTCACGCGTGATCGTCAGCGTCAGCGTCCTGCCCGACCGTCCCGTCGATCGTCGTCGGCCCTGCGCGTCCGGCTTCGATGCGCGTAGTGCCCCGTCCCGGTCACGTGCGAACCCGACCTGCTCAGCGTCATGGACTCGCGGTAGACCGGCCCGATGCCGGTCGTGCGCCCAGGTTCCGCGAGATGGCCTGGCTCGCCGGTGAGGCTGGGTCGTGAGTGTGTCGTCCTGGCGTCTGCGCACGAGGCAGCCATGATGGCGACGATCCGTGACGACCACATCTTCGAGCGTCTGCGCATTGATTCCGTCCGATGGAGCGTAGTCTCTTCGAGCTGTCGTACGCGAAGTCCTGACGCTCGCTGCTGCATCGGCCCAACCCGAACCCACTCGCGTCGTCACTGACTCACTGCAGACACTCACTCTCCTTCCGTCATGCCCAACCCAGATCCGCTTTCCGTTCTCCGTCACGCTCGCGCTGCTCGTCCTCGGCTTCGGTCTCGCCGCATCGCCGCGCAGGGCTACGACCCATCGCTCTTCCAGGAGATGCGCTGGCGGATGATCGGACCGTTCCGCGCCAGTCGCACGAAGGCCGGCACCGGCGTGCCGTCGCAGCCGAACGTGTTCTACATCGGCGTCGTGAACGGCGGCGTGTGGAAGACGACCGACTACGGCCGCACCTGGGACCCGATCTTCGACGAGCAGGGCACCGGTTCGGTCGGCGCGATCGCCGTCGCACCGTCGGACCCGAACATCGTCTACGTCGGGAGCGGCGAGGGACTGCAGCGCCCCGACCTCTCCGTCGGCGACGGCATCTACAAGTCCACCGACGCCGGGAAGACGTGGACGCACCTCGGCCTTCGCGACGGACAGCAGATCCCGCAGATCATCATCGACCCGCGCGACCCCAACCGGCTGTTCGTCGCCGTGCTCGGCCATCCGTACGGGCCTAACGCGGAGCGCGGCATCTTCCGCTCGACCGACGGCGGCCGGACGTTCGAGAAGGTGCTGTACAAGGACGAGAACACCGGCGGCATCGACGTCGCGTTCGATCCGCAGAACGCGCAGACCATCTACGCCGTGCTGTGGGAAGCTCGTCAGGCGCCGTGGGAGAACGGCGCGTTCAGCGGGCCGGGCTCCGGAATGTTCAAGTCCACCGACGGCGGCACGACGTGGCGTCAGATCGGCCAGGGACTGCCGACGTTCGACCGGCGATGGACTCGGGCGCATCGGCATCGGCATTGCGCCGAGCCTGCCGAGTCGCGTGTTCGCGACGGTGGATGCGGCGCGGAACGGTGGGTTGTATCGGTCGGACGACGGCGGCGAGACGTTCACGCAGGCGACCGAGCGATGCGCGCGTCGTGTCGCGCGCGTCGGACTTCGCCGAAGTGAAGGTGAGTCCGAAGAATCCGGATATCGTGTTCACGGCGAGCGTCGTCGCGTGGAAGTCCACCGACGGCGGCAAGACCTTCTCGGCGCTACGCGGCGCGCCCGGCGGCGACGACTATCACCGATTCTGGATCAACCCCGACAACCCGGACATCATCCTGCTCGATCGCCGACCAGGGCGCGGTGATCACGCGTGAATGGCGGCAAGACGTGGAGCAGCTGGTACAATCAGCCGACGGCGCAGATGTACCACGTGATCCACGGACAATGCGTTCCCGTACCGCGTCTGCAGCGGGCAGCAGGAGTCGGGCTCCGCGTGCGTGCTGAGTCGCAGCGACAACGGTCGCATCACGTTCATGGATTGGCATCCGGTGTCGGTGGAGGAGTACGGCTACGTCGCGCCGGACCCGCTCGACCCCGACATCGTGTACGGCGGCAAGGTGACGCGTTATGATCGCCGCACGGGTCAGGTGCAGAACGTGGCGCCGAAGCTGTCGCGGTCGCCCGACTATCGCGCGCTGCGCACGGCGCCGCTGCTGTTCTCACCGGTGAATCCGCGGAAGCTGTACTTCGCGACGAACACCGTCTGGCAGACGACGAACGGCGGCCAGAGCTGGCAGGAGATCTCGCCGGACCTCACGCGCCGCGACTCCGTCGTGCCGCCTAACGTCGGCAAGTATTCCGGAGGAGCGCGGCGCGACAGCGCGGCATCCGGGCGTGGTGTACACGCTCGCGCCGTCGTACGTGAAGGAGAACATCATGTGGGCCGGCAGCGACGACGGGTTGATCCACGTGACGTTCGACGGCGGCACGACGTGGAAGGACGTGACGCCACCGGCGCTCCGGACACGTCCGTGGAGCAAGATCTCGATCATGGACGCGTCGCACTTCGATACGCTCACGGCGTACGCGGCGATCAACACGCTGCGTCTCGACGACATGCGTCCGCACCTCTACCGCACGCGCGATGGCGGAAAGACGTGGACGGAGATCGTCGCCGGCATCGACTCGGGCGCGATCACGAACGTCATCCGCGAGGACCCGAAGGCGCGCGGGCTGCTGTACGCCGGGAGCGACCGTCAGGTGTGGGTGTCGTTCGACGACGGCGATCACTGGCAGTCGCTGCGGCTGAACATGCCGGCGCACGTCGATCCGCGATCTCGTGATCAAGGACGACGACGTGGTGATCGGCACGCATGGGCGGTCGTTCTGGATTCTGGATAACGTGACGCCGCTGCGACAACTCGGCAGCGGGACTGGGGACTGGGGACTAGCGGGAACTCGACGGGAAGCTGCCGGCGTCTAGCTTCCCGCAGTCCCGAGTCCCCAGTCCCCAGTCCCGCTTGTTCAGACCGCAAACAGCCACCCGAATCCGGTACAGCCAGTGGCCCGACACCCCACTCCCGCCGGACGAGCCCGCGGCGGAGAATCCGCCGGACGGCGCGATGATCGACTACGTCATCGGCACCGGCGGCGCCGGCGGGAAGCCGGTGACGCTCGAGATCCTCGACGGCACGACGGCTCGTTAGGCGGTACGCGAGCACCGACACCGCCATGGCGCCCGCCGACATCGGCAACGTCCCGCGCTACTGGATCCGCCCCACGCAGGTGCTGTCGGCCGAGCCGGGCATGCACCGGTTCGTCTGGGACCTGCGCTACCCGGCGCCCGGCGTCCTCAACGTCCAGTACCCGATCTCGGCCACGCCTAACAACACGCCGCGCGAGCCGCGTGGACCGTGGGTCGTGCCAGGCACGTACACGGTTCGCCTCACGGTGAATGGCCAGACATACACGCAGCCGCTCACCGTGCGCATGGACCCGCGCGTGAAGGCGTCCGCCGCGACGCTCGCGCGGCAGTTCGCACTGTCGAAGGGCGTCTACGACGACATCAACCGCACGCGAGGCGTGCTCGACGAGCTCCGCACGCTGCGCGCGAACCTCCGCGAGCTTCGAGGACGCGCGACCGGCGACTCACGGCCGCGCTCGATTCGATCGATCGTGCCGCCGCCGCGCTCGAGGGCGCTGGAGGTGGGTTCGGAGCGGAGGGGGAGGCGGTCGCGCGAGCAGGCTCACCGACGCTGACCGGAACCATCGGCGAGCTCGGCCAGCTGTACGACGCACTGCAGGAAGCCGACGTCGCAGCCGACGACGCAGCTCGTCGCGGCGGTCCAGGACGGCACAGCGCCAGGTGCCGCGCACTCTCGCTCGCTGGGACACCCTCCGGACCCGCGCGGTCCCGGCGCTCGGCACGCAGCTCCGGCCGCTCGGCCCGCCGAAGTGACCGGAGCTAGGCGATGCGCAGGCGGTTCAGCGACGTCAGACCCGACGCACGCTCACTTCAACGATTCGCCGGAGCGACGACCATGGCACGGAAGCCAATGGCAGCGGCGGTGGTCGGGACCCTTCTGATGGTCGTGTGCGATGACGGCGCGGTCTACGAGCTCGACCCGAACGGCGCATGGGTCGAGCGCGCGCCGGTGCCCGGCACGCCCGCGGCACATGCGGACGAGATCCGGCGACCAGGAGCCGCGATTCGACTGAGCTCCGAGCGACCGGGGGAGGCATGGCCCAAGCTGGCCCGGCGACGTATAGTCATTCCACCTATGCCGTGCCTGCTCGTCGTCCTCGCGCTCGCTACGCCGCGTCTCGTGATCGCGGTGCTGTGCTTTTTCACGACGTGGTTCAAGGGCCTGTTCGACACGCCGCTCTGGCCCATCCTCGGCTTCGTTTTCCTGCCGACGAGCTTTCTCTGGTTCACCGCGGTGCAACACTGGTTCGGTGGGCAGTGGACGCTGTGGCCGATCGTCGGACTCGTCGTCGCACTCATGATCGACATCTCGCCGGCGGGCGGGCGGCGAAAGAAGTCGTTGAAGATCCACCGCGTGACACGTCACGCCATTCTCTAGGATGATGAACGACTATGAAAATTCCGCTGATCGGTGCCTGCGCCGGTGCTGCGTGCGCTATCGCTTCCTTGGCGGCGCAGAAGTCCGGCGCAGGAGCAGATCCTGCCACCGGCGAAGCAGATCGCAGGCGGCGATCGCCGCGGCTCCGGCGGAGCTGCGCGATGGCGCGCGGCGTGTGGGGATACGACGCGAGCAAGAAGCTCGTGAAGCTGCGCGAGGGGACGAACGACATGATCTGCCTCGCGAGCAATCCGGACGGCGAGCAGTTCCACGTCGCGTGCTACCACAAGCTGCTCGAGCCCTTCATGGCGCGCGGTCGCGAGCTGCGCGCGCAGGGCGTGAAGGGACGATCAGGTGGACACGGTTCGCTTCAAGGAGATCAAGAGCGGCAAGCTCGCGATGCCGTCGGACGCCGTCAGCGCTGTACACGCTGACGGGTCCGCCGACCAGCTTCGATGCGGCACGGAAGGTGACGGGCGCGAAGTGGCTCTACGTCGTGTACATCCCGGGCGCGACGATCGAGAAGTCGACGGGGATCACGGAGAAGCCGGCGGCGGGGGTGCCGTGGATCATGTACCCGGGGACGCCGAAGGCGCACATCATGTTTTTCACCGGGATGTAGGATTACCGTAACGCGTTACCCGCTCGCCTCACGTTTGCGCTGTGTCGAATCTGTGCCGGGTCCCGTTGGCTTCGGGCGCGATCCGGGACGCTCAACCGCGGAACTATTTCATTTTCGCGCCACGATGGCCATGCTCGTCAACCCAAGCGAAAGCGGGAGCGGTAACGTGGCGGAAACCGTTGCCGCGGGTATCGCGTGCGGCAGCTGCGGCACCATCCTCCCGGCGGAGTGGGCGAGTGAGCCGCGCGACCAGCGCTCTCCCTGCCCCAAGTGTCGTGGCACCCAGCGTCGGACGGCGTTCGCAAAGAGCGCAACAAGCGCCGAGCCCCAGCGCCCGCCCGGCCTACTCGGGTGGATCGGGAAACTGATACGGCGGGGGCGGGGATGACGCGCGCGCCAGCCGGACCCTAATAAAGCGCGACGCCATCGTGCTGGCCGTCTTCTTATTCGACGTATGGGCCGTCGATCTCGCGCTCAGTAAGCGGAACTGTCGCCGCGAGGGCGGCACGCCTGTCGTGAGCGATGCCGCGGTGGTTTGCCTCCGACCGGGTGGTGTGCCTAACGGGTTCGTGCCGGCGGTGCCTACCGCCAAGCGGGGGCGGGGATGAGAATTTGGGCCGTGCTCGGCGCGACATTGGCGATCGCCTGCGCGGATGGCGCAACGGCTCCGGGCGACGTACGCGGCACGTTTCGAGTTACCGTCAGCAACGCTATCGCGCGCGACGTCTCCGGAGTGGCGAGGTACTTCGTCTTCAGTGAAGGGGCGTCCTCGACGTATCGAATCGAGTTGGCGGAGACGAGCGCCGTTAACGGGTTTTGGCTCACGATTGCGGGCGACGGCGCCCGCCCGCCCGTGGGCACGCACGCGATTATGCCCGGACCAGGCGCGTCCCCGCAGGCGCCGACGGTGATCGCCGCGGCGTGTGCGGACCGCTCCCAGCGCTGCTTTCCCGCTTGGAGGGTAGCGTCGTCGAGCGGCGGCGCGGGCCGGCTGGAGATCGCCCGGTCGGCGGCGGGCGGTTTAGCCGGTAGCCTCGAGGTCGACCTGCTCGGCGAGGGAGATTTCTCCGGCGAGACGCTTCATGTATCGGCAAAGTTCAACGCGGCCTGCGAGCCGCCGGCGTCGTGCTGAACTTCTCGGAACCGAGCGCCGAACCCCAGCGCCCGCGCGGCTTATTGCGTGGATCGCGAGATTTATGCGGCGGGGGAGCGGATGACACACCCGTTCACCGCGCCTAACGGCACCGTGTTCTACCATAACGCGGGCTACTCTGGCGACATGCATATCGTGCCCGCGGTCGGTGAGCCGTCTGTCGAAGTGCCGATCGACGACCTAGTGGCCTTCGTCGCGCACCTCGTGACCGACCGGCGCATCGATGGGATGCGCGCCGACATCGAGCTCGGCGAGCTGCTCGAGCGGAAGCGGGGGCGGGGATGACCAGTTCGTGGCGCGTGCGCCGCGGCGCCTCACTGCTCGCCGTGCTCGCCGGGGTCGTCACGCTCGCGACGTTCGCATGGCAGCCGGCCGCGGCGACCCGCAGCACGGCCCGCACACATCGTCAATGGCACAACAAGCCGGGATGGGCCCCGCCGCTGTTCCGGGAGCCGGTTCAGGGTGTGAAGGTCGCCGGGCAATGCACGTTTCCGACCTACGACGAGGTTGCCCGGAAGCACCCCGAGCTCGCGGCAACAATCGGCGAGGACGACACGGAGACGTGCGCGGGCGTCATGTACTTCGGCGACTGGGCCGGAGAGCTCGAGCGGCTCGAGAGAAGTGCGATCGAGAACGGGGCGCGCACGGACACAGTTCGCGCCGCGAGGCTCGACAGGTAGCGCGCCAGCGTGCGGCTACTCGCAAGGCCGAGCGATTGAAGCAATACCGAGCGCTAAGCCGGTCAGAGGGCGACATCGCCACCATCATGGCCGGCAAGATTCGCCTCGGATTTACAGCTCGCCAAGTTCGTGAGTCAATTGGCCGGCCTGAGCGGATCAACACGACAATCACCGGAAGCGGCACGCACGAGCAGTGGGTTTACGGAGACAACTACGTCTATGGTCGACAACGGGATTGTCACCTCAATTCAGACCAGCCGTTGAGAGCGCGCGTCGGTACCAGAGGTTAAGGGATTCAGTCGACACACAGCTCGTTCTTTATCCGCAAGCCGACACCCCTGGTCCGCGGCCAGCCTAACGATGCGCGAACGTTCTCCACCGGCGGCGCGATCTTCTGCGGGTTCGCATGGCGGCCGAAGGCATGAGCGCGCACGAGATGCGACCTCCTCATGCGCGGCCGGCCGCGGGAGCGGAAGTAACAAGAGACGATCGCCCGTCTACGGTCCGGGTCCCGACATTCGATGGGTCACACCTGACGTTAGGCGTGGCGGTTCTGTAGCGGCGGCTGGTACCCGGCCGCGTCTTCCCGCAGCAGTTCGATTGCCTACGAGCGCCACTCGTCGCGCTCGCAGGCTCGGCCTATTCGCCTTCCACACGGATGCGCGCCAAACCCGACGCGCTGCCGCTCGTCGCCGTGACGGTCACGTTCCCCTGCCGCTCTCCACGCACTCGACCGTCACTGTCCACGGTCGCAACCCGCGTGTCGCTGCTCGTCCACGTCACCTCCGCCCCCGGGATGACGTTGCCGCGCGTGTCGTATACCGTCGCGGTCAGGCGGAACGAGCCGCCCACCGCGATGGTAGCGGCCGCCGGCGTGACATCCACGCGCTGGACTGTCGGAGGCGTCACGGTGACCTGCGCAGTACCGCTTCGCCCTTCGCTCGACGCCGTGATCGTGGCCGTGCCTGCACCCACAGCGATCACGAGCCCCGACGAGGAGACGGTCGCGACCTGCGGCGCATTCGATGACCACGCCACCACGCGGCCAGGGAGCGGCTGACCGGACGCGGTGCGCGGCTCCGCCTCGAATGCGATAGTCTGCCCAACGACCAGCGACGCCGAGGTCGGGGTCACGGCCACGGTCGCGATGGGGGCGGGCGAGACCGTGACAGCCGCAACCCCGCTCTTCCCTTCGGCGGCCGCAGTGATGACCGCACTGCCGGGGGCGATCGCCGTGACCACACCGCTCGCGCTCACGGTCGCGACGGTAGGGCGGCTCGTCGTCCACGCGACCGGCCGACCGGTGAGCACGGCGCCTCGTCCGTCGAGCGTCTCCGCCGTGAGCGTCGTGCTTTCGCCGACCGTGAGATCGCGGCTCGCCGGTGACACGCGGACCGTGGCTACCGGGATCGGGATGACGATGACCTGGGCGGTCGCGGTCTTCCCCTCGATGCTCGCCGCAACGGGAACTGTCCCGACGTACCTGCCCGTCACGACGCCGGCGTCGGTTATGGTCGCGAAGTTGGAATCGGCGGTCGCCCAGCGCACCTTCCGCCCCGTGACCACGTTCCCGGCGGCATCAAGCACGGTGGCGGTGAGCGACACAGTCGCCCCAATCGTAACAGTCACCGTCGGGGGAGCGACCTCGACTGTGGCGACCGCTTCGCCGCTGGGATGCAGCGTGTCATCGACGCACGCGGAGCCCGCTGCGGCAATCGACGCGGCCACTGCCCACCGCATCCACGTCAGTTGTAAGCGTCTCATATCGAAGTCGCAGGCTGCACGAGTAGAACCTTCGTGGCAGTCGCTCCGGACGCAAGCGTCAAGATCGCTCCCATGGCCCGCCGTGCGGGGCGCCGACAGCGGCCCGCGCCCGTCGCCGGCTCAGACGGTGCCGTAGCGACGCACGTAGGCAGAACGCATCCCGGCCGATTGCCCTGACGGAGGCTCCGCCCGCCTAACGCGTTCCCAGCCGGCGGGTCGAGCATGTCTTTCCGAGTCCTTCGACTGCGCTCAGGGGAGGCACGTCGGGGACATCAGGGATCCGACGCGTCGAACAACCGGTGAAGTGTCTGCTGTCCGCGCCAATCCATCGGACCGCCGACCCAGCGCGCGAAGCGCTCCTCGCCCTCGCGCTCGAACCGGATCACGAGGCACAGGTTAGGACCGTCGATCGACGGCGACACGACCTTGAACTCGGCCACCTCGGAAGCGCGCCACACGCGGCCGTGGCGATCGCGGTACTCGATCGGGCGGCGGAGCCGTTCGCGGGATACGGGACCGGGCATGCTACACCGACCTGCAAGCGGGATGCCCGCGTCTCCACCGCGGGCCACGCGTATAATAACACAACGCCCCCGTGGGGTCCCGGGGGCGTTGGCACTCCACTCCACCGAGTCTGTATCGGAGGAGCATCCGTAGTATGCACGCCCAGCGCGCGTTTGGGTACTCGGGGTAACCCCAGGTGGTATTGCTTGCTGGCGCGGGACTCATGGTGCGCACGCTCTCGCAGCTCGGGCACGTGAGCGTCGGCTTCGACGTCGACCGACTGCTGACGATGCGCTTCGGCATGCCGGGGACTCGTTATGCAACGCCCGCGGAGCGGACGGCTTACCTGCGTCGACTCATCGATCGGTTCGAGAACATCCCGGGCGTCGAGTCCGGGGCGTTCAGCACACGGCTGCCGCTCGACCCCGCGTACGGCGTCGCGTCGATCGAGATCCAGGGGCGGCCCGTCGCGGCGGGCGAACGGCCGGTGGTGGGCGCCCGCGTGGTGAGCGAGAAATACTTTCGGACGATGGGGATTCCTATTCGGTCCGGCAGAGACTTCACCGTTCGGGATGACGACAAGGCGCCGTCGGTCGTGCTCGTGAACAACGCGCTGGCCGCGCGCTTCTGGCCAGGTGAGAACGCGGTCGGACGCCGCATTGGATTCGGCGATGGCAGTTGGTTGGATATCGTTGGCGTCGTGGGCGACGTGAGTCACGATGGCGTCGGGTCCGAGCCGATCGCCGAGATGTACATCCCGTTCGCGCAGTCGCCGGAGACTGGCGGCGCGCTCGTGCTGCGGGCGTCGCGCGACCCGGGCGCGCTCGACGCGGCGGTGCGGCGCGCGGCGCTCTCGGCCGATCCCGATCAGGCGCTCATCGACGTGCGGCCGATGCGCGACACGGCAGCGGATTCTACGGCGCTCCGCCGATTCATGATGCTGCTGCTGACGGCATTCTCGGCGGTCGCGCTGTCGCTCACCGCGATCGGGATTTATGGGATGCTCGCGTTCACGGTCAGCACGCGCACGCGCGAGCTGGGCATCCGCGCCGCACTCGGCGCGCGTCCGGCACAGTTGGTGTCGCTCGTCGGCCGCCAGGGCCTGGCGCTCACCGCGTTAGGCTTCGCGCTGGGAATTCCGGGCACGCTGGCGTTGACGCGGCTGCTGTCGTCGCAACTGTACGGCGTGACGCCGCATGATCCGGTGACGCTGGGGACGGCCGTCGCGGTCCTGGCGGCGGTTGCACTTGTAGCGACGTACTTCCCCACGCGCCGCGCGGCGAACGCGGATCCAGTGAAGGCGCTGACGAAGGACTAGCCGTCGATAACGCACATGCGCAACAACGGCATCTAAGACAAAGGGGCGAACGGATTCACCGGATTGGGCAGATCGACTCCGTTGTCATCCCGAGCGACAAGCGAGGGACTTCTCGAACATCATCGTGGCCGGACTGGCTACGATGCCATCACAGAAGGTCCCCGTCATGCACCTGCCTGCGGCGAGGTTCCCACGTTCCTCGGGACGACAGTGTTGCAGTTTCCTGCGTGCCTCCTGGGAGTCGCGCGTTCGACGCGGCCCGCGATCAGCCTCCCGCCCGAAATCGATCCGACAGATCCGCGGCATCCGTTCGCCGCTTCGTCTGAGATGTCTATGTTCCAGTCCTCCTATTCGTCGCGCAGCGCCACCACTGGATCGACCCGCGTCGCACGCATCGCCGGCACGAACGTCGCCAGCGCCGCCACTCCCACCAGCGTCGTCGCCACGACCAGGAACGTGCTCGGGTCACTCGGCTGGACTCCGAAGAGCTGACTCGCGATGAGGCGCGTCAGACCGAATGCGCCGGCGAGCCCGATCGCGACGCCGATGCCCACCAGCAACAACCCTTGCCGCATGACCATCCCCAGCACGTTCCGGCGCGCCGCGCCTAACGCCATGCGGATACCGATCTCGTGCGCACGCTGCGTCACCGAGTACGACATCACCCCGTAGATTCCGATCGACGCCAGCACCAGCGCCATCGCGGCGAACAGTCCGAGCAGGAGCATCGCGAATCGACGCTGGCCCATCGAGGCGGTGATGTTCGCGTCCATCGTGGCGATGTTCGCGATCGGCACGTCGGCGTCGATGTTCCGGAGCGCGGACCGAACCGCGGGGAGCATGCGGGTCGGATCCCCGGTCGTGCGTACCGCGAACCCCATGAATCCGCCCACGAACCCGGACGCCGCCCGGTACGGCAGGTAGAGCTGGACCCGGTTCTCGGCGTCCAGGCCCTCGTGCTTCGTGTGCCCCACCACGCCCACGACCGTGATCCAGTCGACCACTGAATCGCGCTGCGGATTCCCGAACGCGATGCGCTTGCCGATCGGGTCGGCGTTAGGCCAGTAGCGCTTGACCATCTCATCGTCCACGACCGCGACCGGCGGGCCGCTCGCGCCGTCCTGCTCCGTGAACAGGCGGCCCTTGATGAGCGGGACCTTGAGCGCCGCGAAGAACCCGGGGCTCACCACGCGCAGGTCGCCCCACGGACCGGGTTTGTTGGGCGGCGGCTGATACCCCTCGACGGCAAAGCTCCCGGTCCTCCCACCGCCGCCGAACGGCAGCGTGGACGTGATGCCCACGCCAGTCACGCCCGGGACCGTGCGCACCGCTTCGACGGCGCGATCGAAGTACTGGATGCGAGCCGTGTCCGAACCATAGCGGGCGTTGGGAATCGACACCGTGAACGTGAGCAGACTGCTGGAGTCGAATCCCGGATTGACGTGCTGCAGCAGCGCCAGGCTCTTGATCAGGAGCCCCGCACCGGTGAGCAGCGCCAGCGCCAGCGCCACCTCGGCGACCACGAGCACGCGTCGGAGCGCATGCCCGCTCCGATCGCTCGACGAGCTCCGGCCTCCCTCCTTGAGCGTCTCCTGGAGGTTCGTGCGCGACGTCTGCACGGCCGGCGCGAGGCCGAACAGCAGCCCGGTCACGACCGAGACGCCTAACGTGAATAGCGCGACGACCCAGTCGATCCGCAGCTCGTTGATGCGCGGTACGTTGGCCGGCTTGAGCGCGATCAACCCCTTCATGCCGAGCCAGGCCAGGCCCAGCCCGAGCACGCCACCCAAAACCGCCAGCAGCATGCTCTCCGCGAGCAGTTGGCGGAGGAGGTCCCCGCGCTTCGCGCCGAGCGCGGCGCGGATGGCGACTTCCTTGATCCGGGACGCCGCGCGCGCGAGCAGCA
Source organism: uncultured Gemmatimonadaceae bacterium (assembly GCA_963829055.1). Taxonomy (GTDB): domain Bacteria; phylum Gemmatimonadota; class Gemmatimonadetes; order Gemmatimonadales; family Gemmatimonadaceae; genus JAJKIV01. The sequence continues at coordinate 323,845 of CAWHHI010000003.1, forward strand.
GGTTCGCCACGTTGGCGCACGCGATGAGCAGCACGAATCCGACAGCGCCGAGCAGGACGAGCAGCGCCGGACGGATGTCGCCGCTCACCTTCTCGTTCATGGACGTGACCTTGAGCGTCCAGTCCGTGGGGTAGCTGTTCGGGAACTGCGCCTTGAGCTGACTCGCGAACGCCTTCATGTCGCTGCGCGCACGCTCGATGGTGATCGCGGGCTTGAGCCGCGCGACCAGCGTCAGGAACTCGCTCGTGCGGTTGTTGTCGGAGAACTGCTCCGGCGTCAGCGCCAGCGGGGTCCAGAGATCCACGGGACGTCCCCTGAAGTCGCCGAACGTCTGCTGGCATCACCCCGATCACGTCGTACGGCTCGCCGTTCAGCGTGATCGGCTTCCCGATGACGGAGCGATCAGCGCCGAATTGCCGCTGCCAGAACCCGTCGCTCAGGACCACGACTCTGTTGTTCCCGGGGTGTCCTCTTCCGGCGTGAAGCTGCGGCCTATGGCCGGTGCCACGCCGAGCGTCTTGAAGATCAGCCCTGACGCGCGCGTACCCTGAAGGCGCTGCGGGTCGCCGCTGGTACCCGTCAGCGTAGGTGCCCACCCGGTCATCACGAACACGCCGTCGAAGATCGGTGCCTTGTCCCGGAGATCGCGGAACCCCGGCGGCGATGCACCAGCCTCGAGGTTGTTGAGCGACGGATAGAAGTGGTCGACGATCACGAGCTGCTCGGGGGCCCGATACGGGAACGGCCGCAGCAGCACCGTATTCACGACGCTGAAGATCGCGGTGTTCGCGCCGATGCCGAGCGCGAGCGTGAGTAGCACGATGGCCGAGAAGCCGGGCGTCTTGCGCAGCCGGCGCAGGGCGTACCGGACGTCCTTGAGCAGCGTATCCATATCGGAAACCCCGCGACTCGGGGCGTGTTGGCGGGAAACGATCGCGAATGGAGCGATGTTAGGTAGACAGCCGGGTCGGGGCGATGGTTCGCAGGTCCAGCGGTCGCTCCCGTGCGACGAGTGGTCACCCCCGTGTGTCGGGACGATGAGCGCTCGTACTTCCGCCACTACCGGCCTCCCGCCGCGTGCGCGCTCGACCCGCTTCCCGAAGCGCATGCCGTTGAACGCCTGAAGGGAGCCGAGCAGCGCGTAGCTGAATCCCGCTACCGGTCGAGGAGCTCGTCGAACGTGTTAGGCACCTCGAGCGACACGACGAGGAGCGTGATCTCGAACCCGAACACGGCGTCGCTCAACCCCTCGATGCGCGACATCTCGCGACCACGGAGCCATGTCATCCCGAGCATCCGCGAGGGATCTTCTGTGAACTGTTCGTGGCCGGGCCGGCTGCAATGCCATCAAACACGATCCCTCGCTGGGCGCTCGGGATGACACCGCATCCGTTCGCCCTGCCGTCTGAGATGTCGGCGGTTGTGGAATCCGCCGCAGGCCGTAGAATGTCGCTGTGCCGTTTCGTCGGTGTCCCATATCCGTCATCGCATTCTCACGTCCAGCGATAAACTCGACCCGCGCTCGATTTCATCTCCGGACGATTCAGGTCGTCGTGACGGACGACGTCGCTGATGCCTAACGCCGCTGAGCTCGGGCGTCTCGCCGAGGACGCGCGGCGCGAGCGCAACTGGAAGCGGTGGGGGCCTTACCTGTCCGAGCGTCAGTGGGGCACCGTACGCGAGGACTACTCCGCATCGGGCGACTGCTGGAGCTACTTCCCCCACGACCACGCCCGTAGCCGCGCCTACCGCTGGGGCGAGGACGGCCTGCTCGGCTTCTCCGACCGCGAGGGCCGGCTGTGCTTCGCGCCTCGCGCTCTGGAACGGGCAGCGACCCCATCCTCAAGGAGCGGCTCTTCGGCCTCACGGGGCCCGAAGGCAACCACGGCGAGGACGTCAAGGAGTGCTACTACTACCTCGACGCCACGCCGACGCACTCCTACAATCGCGCACTCTACAAGTACCCGCAGCGCGCGTTCCCGTACGCCGAGCTCGTGGCCGAGAGCGCGCGGCGCGGGAAGCACGAACCGGAGTACGAGCTCGCGGACACCGGCGCGTTCGACGAGGGCCGCTACTTCGACGTGCAGGCCGAGTACGCGAAGGGCGGGCCCGACGACGTGCTCGTGCGCGTGACGGTGTCGAACCGCGGGCCGGACGCCGCGCCGCTCGCACCTGCTCCCCACTCTCTGGTTCCGCAACACGTGGAGCTGGGGCGGCACCGGTGAGAACTTCCCGCCGCGCGGCGAGATCGCGCTGCAGGGCCAGGCCCGGCTCCGCGCCTCGCACGCGACACTCGGTTCGTTCACGCTGTTCGGCGAGATCGACGGGGACGCCGGCCCGCCGACGCCGCTGTTCACCGAGAACGAGACGAACTTCGCGCGCGTGTTCCGCATGCCTAACGTGCGGCCGTACGTCAAGGACGCGTTCCACGACTACGTCGTCGACGGACGCCACGACGCCGTGAACCACGCGAACGTCGGAAGCAAGGCGGCACTCCACTACCACCTGGCGCTCGCGCCAGGCGCGATCCGTCACGGTGCGTCTGCGCCTCGTCCCGACCGACGAAATCCCGGTCGATCCGTTCGGCACCGCCTTCGACGCCACCTTCGCCGAACGCGCAGGCGGAGGCGGACGCGTTCTACGCGGCGCGGATGGCGCCCGAAGCGACGGCGGACGAGCGTGCAGTCGTGCGCCAGGCGTACGCCGGCCTGCTGTGGACGAAGCAGTTCTACCACTACGTCGTGAAGGACTGGCTCGACGGCGACCCGGCGCAACCGCCGCCGCCGGCGGAGCGCCTAACGGGACGCAACTGCCGACTGGCGTCACGTGCACGCGCGCGACGTGATGTCGGTGCCGGACAAGTGGGAGTACCCGTGGTTCGCGGCGTGGGATCTCGCGTTCCACGTGGTGCCGTTCGCGCAGATCGACCCCGAGTTCGCGAAGAGCCAGCTGCTGCTACTGCTCCGCGAGTGGTACATGCACGCGAACGGGGAGCTGCCGGCGTACGAGTTCGCGTTCGACGACGTGAACCCGCCGGTGCATGCGTGGGCGTGCTATCGCGTGTACCGCATGACCGGCGCTCGCGGGTCTCGCGACCGGGTGTTCCTCGAGCGCGCGTTCCACAAGTTGCTCATCAACTTCACCTGGTGGGTGAATCGCAAGGACGCCGAAGGGCAACAACCTGTTCGGCGGCGGATTCCTCGGCCTCGACAACATCGGGGTGTTCGACCGCTCGAAGCCGCTGCCCACCGGCGGTCATCTCGAGCAGGCGGACGGCACCGCGTGGATGGCGTTCTTCTGCGGCACGCATGCTGTTCATCGCGCTCGAGCTCGCGAGCGAGGATCCGGCCTACGAGGACGTCGCGTCGAAGTTCTTCGAGCACTACGTCGCGATCTCCGACGCGATGAACGCCGTTGGCGGCGACGGCCTGTGGGATGAGAAGGACGGGTTCTACTACGACCAGCTGCACTTCGACGGACAGCTGCATGCCGCTCCGCATCCGGTCGATGGTCGGCATCATCCCGCTGTTCGTGTGCGGCATTCTCGAGGACACTGTGCTCGCGCGCCTGCCGGGTTTCCGGAAGCGCCTGCAGTGGTTCATCGACAATCGGCCGGACCTCGCGCACCACATCGTGTCCGGCAGCTTCATGCGCGGGCCGCGCGCGGCCGTTCACAGCGACGGCCAGCCGCTCGAGGGACGGCTCCTGTCCGATCGCGTCACGCGAGCGACTCGTGCGCGCGCTTCGCTACGTGCTCGATGAGACCGAGTTCCTGTCGCCGTACGGCGTGCGTTCGCTGTCGCGCGTGCATGCCGACCACCCGTTCGTGCTCGATGCGATGGGCACGACGTACAGCGTCGAGTACGCGCCGGGCGAGTCGGCGTCCGGGCTGTTCGGCGGAAACTCGAACTGGCGCGGGCCGGTGTGGTTCCCGCTCAACTATCTGCTCATCGAGGCGCTCGACCGCTATCACCTGTTCTACGGCGATGATCTCACGGTCGAGTGCCCGACGGGTTCGGGCACGATTCATGACGCTGGGCGAGGTCGCGCGCGAGATCGAGCGGCGGCTGGCGACGCTCTTTCTCGCGGACGCGTCAGGCAGCCCGCCCCGTGCACGGCGGCGACGAGCGCTACGCCAGCGATCCGTACTGGAAGGATCTCGTGCTGTTCTACGAGTATTTCCACGGCGACACCGGCCGCGGTGTCGGCGCGAGCCATCAGACCGGCTGGACGGCGCTCATCGTGCGCTCCATCGAAGAGGCGGCGCGGCGGCGCTCACCGCCGGTCGCCGACGTCGGCGGCCGCCGACTCGGCCTAACGAACCAGGTCGCTCACCCGTCCGCCCGCATGGCGCTCAAGCGGATCGACCCGCGCGGCACGCCGCGCCGGAATCCACGACGCGAGCAGCGCGACGACGCCGAGCAGTGCCGCCACACGCGACGAACGTGAATGGGTCGCGCACACTGACGCCGAAGAGCAGACTCCTGAGCACGCGCGAGACCGCGTACGCGCCGACGCTGCCTAACACCACGCCAGCCAGCGCCAGTACGAGTCCGCGGCGCACGACCATGGCCGACCACGCGCTCCGCGCTCGCGCCGAGCGCGATGCGGATGCCGATCTCACGCGTCCGCTGCTGTACCGTGTAGGCGATCACGCCGTAGATGCCCACCACCGCGAGCACGACCGCGAGCGCGGCGAAGACCGTGAGCAGGAGTGACGTAGAACCTCGGCTGACCGAGCGAGCGGTCGATCATCGTCTCGAGCGTGAACGCGTCGTAGACGGGCAGGTCGCGGTCGAGCGACGCGACCGTCGCCTGCGCTGCCGGAGCGGCGCGGCCGGGTCGCCGCGCGTGCGCATCACGACGGTGATCTCGTCGAGCGGCCACTGATCGAACGCGGCGTAGACGTGCGGCGTGAGCCCCGCGGTCGAGACTCCGCTGCCTGACGTCCCCGACGATGCCGACGATCTCACCGGCGAGCTCGCTCGCCCGTCCTGCTTCCATCCGAACCGGAGCCGCTTGCCGATCGGGTCTTCGCCGGCGAAGAAGCGGCGCGCCGTCTCCTCGCTGATGACCATCGTGCGCTGGCTGCCTGGACCGGTCCGCGCCGCTGAACGCCCGCCCGCGAATCGACCGGGATCGCCGACCGTCGCGAAGTACCCGGGACTCACGATACGCACCTGTGCCCTCGGCTCCACGTTAGGCGGCGGGGCGATCTCGTCCCTCGACTTCGAATGCTCAGCTGAAAGCTCTGGCCCGAGAGCGGGAGCCCGAACGTCACCGCGGCGGAGTCGACGCCGGGGATGCGGCGTACTTCCTCGAGCAACGTCGCCGCGAACGGCGCTGCTGGTCGAGCGTCTCGTACTTCATCGGACGACGAGCGTCACCGAGAACGTCGACACCCGCGCGGCCTGGAAGCCGGGGTTCACATCGCGAAGTCGCGCGAAGCTCTTGAGCAGGAGGCCCGCGCCGACGAGGAGCATGAGCGCGAGCGTGATCTCCGCGACGACGAGCGCGCCGCGCGCGCGTGCGCTTCCAGGATCTCGTGCGCGATCCGCGATTCCCGTCGCGGAGTGAGAGCGCCAGCTGTCCGCGCGGACGCCTGCAGCGCCGGGATCGAGCCGAAGAGCAGCGCCGCCAGCGCCTGTCACGCCCAGCGTGAACAGCAGTACCGTCGCGTCGACGTGCACGTTGTACAGGCGCGGTATGTCGCTCGGCGCGAGCGAGAGGAGCAGTCGAGTTCCCCAGCGCGGCGAGCACGAACCCGAGCACCCCTCCGATCAGCGCGAGGCGAGACAGCTCTCGGTGAGCAGCTGCCTGACGAGTCGCCCGCGACCGGCGCCGAGCGCCGTCCGGACCGCGAGCTCGGACTCGCGAGCGGCGGTGCGCCCCAGCATGAGACTCGCGACGTTCGCGCACGCGATGAGCATGACGAAGCCCACGGCGGCGAGCAGGATGATCAGCGCCGGTCGCACCTCGCCGACCATGTCTTCGCGCAGCGGAACGAGGCTACGTGCCGAGTACCCGCGTCGTGTCTCGGATCCTGCAGCCTCGAGGCGGCGAGCGATCGTCGTCCATCTCGCTGCTGCGCCTGTTCCCGCGTGACGCCAGGCGCCAGCCGGCCGATGACGTCGATCCACCGCGACCCGCGACTCGCGTCGGACAGGTCCCGTTGGGAGAAGCGCGTCGTGAGCCACATGTCCACCGGTGATGGATAGCGCATGTCGGCCGGCGCGACGCCGATCACCGTCGGTCGGGATACTCGTCGAGCGTGATGAGTTGCCGATGATGGCTGGGATCGGCGCCGAAACCGGCTGCGCCACAGGCCGTCGCTCAGGATCACGACGCGCGGCGCGTCCGCCGCATCCTCGCCGGCGGCGAACGCGCGACCGAGCGCGACGCCGAACGCCGAGCAGCTGGAACATGTTCGCGCTCACGCGCGCCTGCGTGAAGCGTTCGGCGGTGCCGCTTCCGGTCAGGTTGACCGTGCTCTCGTACGATGCGGCGAGCGCGGAAAACGCTGTCGATTGTCGGCGCCAGTCGGTGAAGTCGGCCGGGAGAGACCGCGATCCTGCCGCCATTGATCGTCGAGTAGACGCGCGATGCAGCTCGCGCGGGTTCGGCGTAGGGCAGCTCGCGGAGCAGCACGCCGCGGACGACGGAGAAGATCGCGGTGTTCGCCCCGATGCCCGAGCGCGAGCGTGATGAGCGCGATGGAGGTGAAGCCCGGATTGCGGCGGAGCTGGCGGAACGCGAAGCGCATGTCCTGCCGGAGCTCATCGCCCAATTCGGCGCGTCGCTCGTGGTCGCATGCGCGCGCGGTCGTCGTCGTTCAGGTAGCGACGCGTGTATTCGAGGTCGCCGAACTCGGCGCGCGCACGGTGCTCAGCTTCCTGCGGTGAGAGTGCCGGCGTCGATGAGCTCCTGCGTCTTCATGTCGAGGTGGAAGCGCAGCTCGTCGTCGACTTCGCGGCGGACGCGCGTCGGCGGAGGACCAGGGGAGTCGGAACGCTCGGCGAATACCGCGAATGCGTCTCATCGAACGCGTGCTCGATCGGAGTTGCGTCCGGTACGCGGTTTCGAGCACCTTGAAGATCGCCTCGGCGTACTGCCTCCATTCGGACGGTTTCGGCGCGGAACTGCGTGCGGCCGGCAGTGGTGAGCTGGTAGTACTTGGCGCGGCGGTTGTTCTCGGAGAGTCCCCACTCGGATTCGATGAGGCCTTTGCGCTCGAGGCGATGGAGTGCCTGGTAGAGCGCGGCGTCTTCGACGGTGAGGACGTTGTCGGTGCGCTGACGGATCCACCGGGAGATGGCGTAGCCGTGCATGGCGTCCCACGAGAGTGTCTTGAGGATCAGGACGTCGAGCGTTCCCTGGAGGAGGTCCATGGCGTGGCAGCTGAGTGACGCATTGGCGGAATCGTTTGCCATCCCCTCACAATGTGAGGGGAGTAGATTCGAATTGTCAAGCGATGAAGAACCTTGGCGGTTCGTCGGGCGCTCGTCCTAGCCATCCTCGGCGCGGCGAGGCTCGGTCTATGTGTCACGACGTGAAATCTGGCTCCGCGATCGCTCCATTAGAATTGACGTTCTAGAATGCGGACATTATCTGACACTATTGACGCGTCATTATGACGCCACCATGCGAGCAAACTATTAATAAGTATCAATTTGCTCAGAAATTGGCCACATGAGCCGAAGTACGTTGGTTTGCTGGCGCTCTCCACGGTTGTTGCACGACTTCTAGCAGGGTTAACATCCGGATCCTTCGATCGTCGAGATAGCGTCCTCTGCAATTGTCGAGCAATCGATCGAGAGAACCATCGAGGCCGGTCAGGGTGTCGTAGTAGAGCACGATCGAGCTTGGACGAGGCGGCGCAAGCAGGTGGCGCGACGATCGATCCAGGCATTTTTTTGCGAAACGGACGGGTAGCCGCGGTCGTGCGGCCACTCTCATGGCGCTGCGGGCCGCACGACGCGGCGCCGATGGAGGGGATTCCGAATGGCGAAGTCCGTCAGACCCGTTGTCGTGGTTGAAGCAGGTCGCGTTAGGGATCGGCGCATTGGGAACGATGATCTTCACCGCGCAGCACGTCCGCCCGGTCTACGCCGGTCGCGCTCCGGTCGTGCGAGAGCTGCTCGAGCCGCGCGCGTGGGGCGACTCCGCGCTCGCCCGTGCTCCATGGGCGATCGGGATCCAGCGACGTGGCACTCCTCAGCCCACAGTTCGAGATCGACCGACGCGCGTTCATGGAAGACCTCATTCGCACGTCCGGCATCACGCCGGGCTCGCGCGGATTCCGTCGCGACGTTCGCGGTGCGTGAGGCCTATCGTCGTCGAGTCCCGCCCGCGCTCGTGTTCGGCGTCCTCATGGTCGAGAACCGCGAGCTCAAGTCGTCGGCGACATCCAACGCCGGCGCGGTGGGGCTCATGCAGATCGACACGAGCACCTGGGTGAGCGCACTCGGCAAGCATTTCGGCACGAATCTGCGCAACGACGAGACGAACCTCCGCTACGGCGTGTTCATTCTCAGTCATCTGCTCTACGACAGCGACGACGACTGCGCCGGCCGACTCGGCGAACGTGCACGGGTCGCTGCGTCGCGGCCTCCTGCGCTACAACGGATGCGTGCGCGGCACGAACACGAAGAACTGCTTCCGCTATCCAGAGATCGTGCGCACGCGCATCGACACACTTCGCGATCGTCGCAGTGCGGTTGGCGCGGGTACGAGCGCTGCGTCGCCGAGCCGCTCAAGTACGCGCTCGACGACTGATCCGCTCTGACCGACTCGCAGAAAAAACCCCCGGTGATCGCTCTCGGGGAGAGCTCATCCCGGGGTTTCTCGCGCGTCGCTGCGTCGCTATTTCTTTCGCGCCGCTCGCTTGGTGCCGCTCTGCTTCGCGGCGCGCTTGCGCGGAACCTTCGCGCCTTTCTCGCGGGCCTCGGAGAGCCCGATCGCGATCGCCTGCTTGCGACTCTTCACCGTTCCGCCCTTCCCGCCACGACCGCTCTTGAGCGTTCCCTTCTTCCGGCGGCGCATCGCGCTTCCGACGCGCTTCGATGCCGCCTTCCCGTACTTGCGTCCGCCGGATCGCTTCGAGGTGCTCTTTCGCTTTGCCGTTGCCATTGGCTCACCCGGATTGAGGTTGGCTGGCTAGCCTTGCACAGCCTCGTCCGGCAAGAATTGGCCCTCAGGCGTTGTCAGTCGCGCAGATATCGAGCGGTTGTCATCCCGGAGCGCGAGCTCGAGGAATCGAGCGACAGGCTCCGCTCTAGATCAGCACGCCGTACTGCGCGCAGCTCTCCGCGCCAAGCGACTCCGGATTCGTGAAGCGAATCGTGTGCATGCCGAGTGCTGCGGCAGGAGCGAGGTTCTGATCGCGGTCATCGACGAGCAGCGACGACCCGGGATCGGCCTGCGCGATCCCGAGCCCGCGCTCGAAGAACGCACGCTGCGGCTTGCGGACGCCGAGCCAGCACGAGCTGAGAAACGTCGGGAAGATCGCCTTCAGATCCGAAGCGATCGATGCGATACACGTTCAGCACCGCGGACTCGTTGTTCATCGTCATGAGCCGCACGCGACCCGACGCGGCGACGTGCTTCGCGATCTCGATGCGTGTACGGGTTCGGCTCGCTCAGCGCGAGCATGTACAACTCGAAGTCCTCGCGCGAGAACAGGCGAGGCGTGTAGAACACGGTCACGTCGAGGTATTCCTCGAGCGACATCGCGCCGGTCTCGAACTCGCTCACGACCTGATGATGGCGGTGCTCGAAGTCGTCTTCCTCGACGCCGAACTTCTCGAGCGCTCGTGCGCGCTGCTCGCGGTCCCAGCCATTCGTGCCGAGGACGCCGCCGATGTCGAAGAACACGTGCGTGAGGGCCAAGTCCAGCTCCGCTGCGGTTGACCGGAATCTGCTACACGAGCCGTGACGAGAACAGCAACGGCAACGGCAAGACAGGATGGCCAGGATCGGCAGGATTGGACAGGATGATGGCCGGCATTCACCCGTGCTCGCGCAACGCGCCGTGAATAAGGCGACAGCCGCTCGGGACGCGACTCTCACTGAGAGCTGTTCCTAGAAACGTTAGGCGGTGCGGCAACTGCAACTGCAGGACAGGATGGCCAGGATGACAGGATTGAACAGAGCCTCCGTGTCGCGCTCGCGGTCCCTCCCGCAACGAGCCCAGATGAGGGGAACCGCGGCTCGGGACGCCACTCTCCCTGAGATGTGTTCCTTCATTCGTTAGGCCCCGGCGACACGCTCCCCGACGCCGAAGCGGTCATCTTCTCAATCCTGCCAATCCTGGCCATCCTGTCCTGCAGTTGTTGTTGTTGTTGTTGCTTGCTTGCTGTTCGTTCACACGCCGGGAACTCGCACCCACGTCAAATCTTCGATCCGCCAGCGTCCATCCTGTCGTCGTGCCAGGATTCGCCACGCGTTGCGACAATGCTCGCCGCAGCTTCGTCCGACGTAGGTCGTCGCGGTAATCCCGTCAGGCGCCAACCAGACCGGCGATAGCTCCACCAACCCGGCCGACCCCGAATACTCGCGGTAGAACGCCGCCCAGCCGTCAGCATTTCTCCGGAACAGGTCGGCGACCGCGTCCTCCGTCAGAGTGCGCGCAGGCAGCGACGGCGCGAGGCGCGTGACGTCTATGGCGCGCGGGGCCGCGGATCTCGTGACTACAGACCCAAGCGGTTCGAGTGCGGGCCCGTTGGTCACGTCGGTTGCCCAGAGCACGAGACGCTGCGCATGCTCGCGACCGTTGAACAGCGAGTCCAGCGCCAGCCGCTGCACGGCGTACGTGGTGGTGTCATCAGCCTGACGCGTAGCGCTGCGGCCGCCGGTGTCCGTCGCGCATCGCGCGCCAACCACGAGCAGCGCTGCCGTCGCCGTCACGCGCGCCGCGTGGCGCGCGCGGATCTTCACCGGCCGATCATCGCCCGAACGGCGAGTACGCGATGCCGTCCGGACCGGCGCCGGTGGGCACGTAGCCGACGATGGTGCCACCCGCGATGTCGATCATGCGACGCGCGAGCTGCCCTGCAGCGCCACGAACGCCGTAGCGACCGTCGCGCGACAGCGATGATGCCCTCCGGCGACGGCGAGCCCGGGAATTCCGCCGTTCGGCCCGCACGCCCTCGGCCGGGATCTTCACGGTCGCCCGGTCCTGTCGCGTCACCCGGTCGACGATGCGGACGACGGCGTTAGGCGGATCGGTGATGACGACGGTCCGACTGTCCGGCGTGACGGCGAGACGGTAGGGCATCCCGAATCCGGACGATCGTGCCGCTGATCGTGCCGGCCTTCGGGTCGAGGATCGAAACGGTTTTCGCCTGGTTGCTGCCGGACCCACACCTGCTCGCCGCCGGGCGCTCACCGCGATGCCCTCGACCGCCGGCGCGACGTTGTACTCGCGCACGAACTTGCGTCCCGGCACATCGATCTCGCTCACGGTGCCGTCGGCGATGTTGCTCGTGTAGATGCGCCGGCCGTCAGCCGTCAGCGCGAGCATGTGCGACGCCGGATGGTTCGTGGGGATCGAACCAGCGACCGTCCCGGCGTTGAAGTTCACGAGCACGATCGCTTTGCTCATCTCCGACGTCACGACGAAGAGCGAATCACCGGGCAGGAACGCCGAGCCGTGCGGGCGCCTGAACTCGCCGAGGTCGATCGTGCGCGTGACGACGGCGGCGGGCACATCGATCACCGTGAGCGTGTTCCCAGGTGCACCGCGCACGCCATAGTTGCTCACGACCGCCCAGCGCCCGTCGTGCGAGACGGCGACTTCGTGCGCGCCGTTGCCGGTGGGCAGCGTCGCGACGACGCGCTTCGAGGCGACGTCGATCAGCGTCGCGGTGTTGTCACCCATGTTGGCGACTATGACGGTGCCGCGCGCGGCTCGCCGCCGACGGCGTTCGGCGCGCTCGACGTGCCGTTCGACCTGCGCGCCGCTGGAACACGCGACGGCGGCGAGGAGCAGCGATGCGAGACGCATCATCATCGATTCATCACGAGTTCGTCATTGGCGGTTGCCCTGCGAGCTCCATGCCACTTCTGCATTCAGACTCTCGATATCCCGGAAGATGCTGGCGACGGCCAGCGTGCGCCCGCCGCGCTTGAACCGCACCGCGACATCGCGCGCGGACGGATCGCCATCCACTTCGACCTCGTCCCACTGCTCGGCGTGGCCGACGTAGTTGATCGACACGTCGTAGTGCGCGCTCCAGAAGAACGGGACGTCGTCGTAGGGCCATCCCAGCACCGAGCATGTTGCGCGCGGCCGCCTGTCCCTGCCGTTCGGCGTGTACCCAGTGCTCGACGCGAATGCGCTCGCCGGTGTACGGGTCAGGGTACCGCGCGATGTCACCGGCCGCGAATACGTGCGGCGCGCTCGTCTCCAGAAACTCGTTGACGGTGACGCCGCGATCGATGGCCAATCGAGCCTGTTCGGCCAGACCGGTGCGCGGCCTAACGCCGACGCCGATGACGACCAGGTCGGCGGCGAGCGTTCCCGCCGCTCTTGAGCGTCACGTCGCGGTCGCCAATGGCTGTCGCCGTGTCCTCGAGGTGGAAGACGACGCCATGCTCCTCGTGCAGCGCCTTGACGAACGTGCCGAGCTCGGTGCCCATGACGCGCTCGAGCGGCAGCTTCTCGGGCGCCACGACGTGCACGTCGATCTCCGCGCGTTTCGAGCGACGCCGCGACCTCGAGGCCGATGAAGCTCGCGCCGATGACGACCGCGCGCTTCGCCGTCTTCGCCTTGTCGATGATCGCCCGGCTGTCGGCCGAGCGAGCGCAGGTAGTGCACGTGGGGCAGGTCGGCACCCGGCAGCGGAAGTCGAACCGGGTCGGCGCCGGTGGCGAGCAGGAGACGGTCGAATCGGTACGTGGCACCGTTCGCGAGCTGCACCTCGCGCTTCGGCGAGTCGAGCGCCGAGACTTGCGCGTCGTGCACGAGATCGATCCGATGCTCGGCGTGAAAGCCCGGCGGGCGCAGCGGGATCCACTCCTCGGGCGCGTTGCCGGCGAGGTAGTCCTTCGAGAGGTTCGGACGATCGTACGGCGAGTCGGGCTCCGCGTCGAGCATCGTGATGCGCCCGCTGTAGCCGAGCCGGCGGAGCATCTCGGCGGCGCGTTGCCGGCGGCGCCAGCGCCGACGATGACGATGTCCTCCGGTGCGCTGGCCGGATGGCGCGACGACGTGCGCGGCGTGCGCCGTCGCTCGCGTTCGCGTGACGCCGCGCTTCGGCTTCCTCACTCGGCGCGAGCGGATCGCGATCTGTCTTCGCTGGTGACGCGCACGCGATCGCCGGTGCGCTCGACGCGCCAGCACGCGACGGGGTTGAGTGCCGGCGCGCCGACGGCTTCGCCCGTGCGGAGGCTGAAACACGCGTGATGCCAGGGACACCGAACGGTGTCTTCGACGAGGAGCCCTTCGGCGAGCGGCCCGCCGTAGTGCGTAGCAGGTGGCGCCGATCGCGAAGACCTCGTCACCGCGTCGAGCGAGCAGCACGGCCTCGCCGTCCGCGTGACCGAGGAGCATCGCGCCATCGGCGAGGTCGGCCGAGCGGAATGCCTGACGCGAGATCCGGTCCTTTCAGCTCCTTCTCGCCCGCCACCCATGTCGCCCCTGCACACGCTGAGTTGCGGTAATCATATGCTCGGTCGCGAGCGTCCGTCACCAAGGAACTGCACTACGCAACGCAGAACGCTCAGGACGCGCAGATCACACAGAAACTGGACCCAAGAGACGAATTCGTTTCAAATGGCCGCTTCGAGGAGCCGATGTTTCTGCGGATTCTGAGCGCTCTGAGGCTTCTGCGTTGCGTAGTGCTGTTTCAGCCGGCTACGGGTTTCGCACAGGAGATCCCTCGCTGACGCTCGGGATGACAACGCTGACGCTCGGGATGACAGCGCTGACGCTCGGGGCGACACCGTCGGGGTTCCGAATCCGACGCGAGAATTCCGGCGAGGTCGCGTAGCGGCGCGCCTGGACATTCACGCGGAAGCGGCGGCGCGCTTCGTCGAGCGAGATCGAGTTGTCAATGAGGCCGAGGCTGTACGCGACACCGTCGGCGTAACCGGGCAGGATCGTCCGGATCCCGTGCGGCACCGCGCGCGGCACGATGCGGTTCACGTGATCGACCATGTTGCTCGTGCAGTTGTTCGTCAGCGTGTTGTAGAACTCCGGCTTCGTCGCGAGCGCGTTCGAGCGGGTGAGCATTTCCGTGAACAGCGTTCGTGCCCGCGCCGGAGTGGTGCGGATCGGGTAGACGTACACGTCGTACCCGCCGTACACGGCGCGCGAGCCGATGAGATCGCGTTCGTCGCCGATCACGTAGATCACTTCGAACTGGTTGAAGAGTCCGGTGAGCGCGCTGTACGTCTCGGTCGGCTCACGGCGTGCCTCGACCGAGATCGCGACGTACTGCGAATCCGAGAAGCCGAAGCTGACGAACGTGTGGGCCGGACCGCGCCAGGTCTTCGAGAACGGGGTGACGATGAACCAGACCGTCTCGAGCTTGCTCAGGTCGTAGTCGCGATCGTCGTACGCCGGCGTGAACTGCTCCTCGCTCGTGTACGTGAAGTTGCGCACGTGATGGAGGTGCACCGAATCGCCGCGAATGTCGGCGTGCGCCATGACCGCGTGCTGGGCAGCCCACGTGCGATCGGCGCGCGGTTGCATGACGATCAACGCAATCGCCCACGCGACGACGAGCAGCGCGACGGACGCACCAGCGAGTTTCCCAGCCTTCCTGACGCGCTTCCGTCCGTCGGCCGATGCGTTCATGCGATTCGTCCTCTGGTCGTCCGCCTCGTTATTCATCGCTGTCGACGACGACTCGTCGTGTGTACAGGTTACCTCCCCGTTGACCCGCAACATGCCGGCCAGTATTGGTATCTGTTTGCGACGAAATATAATACGGACGAGGCGGCGGAGCGCGTGAAGTCGTTAGGCGGCCAGGTGCTGCACGGACCCGATGAATTACCCTCGGCACCGGTCCGGTTGATCCCCGACACGGGGAGCGCCGCGTTCATGACCAGTTCAGCCTCGCCACGCAGTTTCCGGCTACCTGGAACGAGAATGTCCGTGCGCGCCATCATCACGCTGTTCCTTCTCATCATCACCACCACCGCCGCACGCAGCGGCGCGCAACAAACATTGACCGGAACCGCGGGCGCATCGGGAGATTCGGTGCGCCCGTCGCTGGTTGTGACGTCGGGGCCAACGAGTCGGCCGGAGTTCGGACGCAACACTCTCGCGATGGCGACGGGGGCGCTCGGCGCGGCTGTCGCCGTGTCGCTGTTCGACTCGCGCCTGCTCGACTGGAACGCGGCGGCTCGGGAATCACGCGGAGATGGACCGCGGCTCGGCCTTCGGAAGCATGATCGGCGGACCCGGGCCCATCGCGCTCGGTGCCACGCTGTATGCGGCGGGACGCGGTCACGGGCGACGGGTTCGTCGACGAGCACTGGTCGCGAAGTCATGCGGGCCGTGGTCGTGAGCGGCGGCCTCACGGCGGTGATGAAGGGGGCGGTCGGCCGGACTCGCCCGTTCGCATCGCCCGGCGACGCGGATGAGTACAACCCCGGCCACGGGTTTCTCAACAGCGTGCGCGGGCGTCGTTTCCGTCGGGTCACACGAGCGCCGCGTTCGCCACCGCGACCGTGCTCGTCCGCGAGATGGACGTGGCGCATCCGACACGCCGCTAGATCGTGAATCCGCTCTTGTTCGGCAGCGCGACGTTCGTCGGCTTTTCGCGCGTCTACGACCGACCAGCACTGGCCGAGTGACGTGGTGGTGGGGCGGCGTTAGGGTCGATCACCGGATATGAGGTCGTTGCGCATGCCCACGGCGATCGCTCGCGCATAGACGCTCGGGTTCCTGTCGCACCTCGTGATTGGCCCGCAGAAGCAGTGGCATGCAGCTCGGATGGTCGCTTCGGTAGCAAGAGGCAGCGCGTAAGCAAGTTGGACGAATACTGTGTGCGGGCGTGCTGCTTGCCGCGTGCCGTGCGCGCTGTCGGTCAGGAGATGGGCACCGGGTCGCATGCTCGTCGGCGGCCCCCAAGCGGCAACTCGTATGGCGCGACTCGACGACCGCGTTCGTGTACACGCGGCCGCAGCCGTTCCACGCCGTGACCGGCGTCCCGAAGACGTTAGGCATCACCGCCCGCGAGACGTTTCGCGCGCGGAACGTCCCGATGATGCTGGTGGTCACGACGAGCACGCTGGCCCTCATCGCGATTGACGAGCCGGTGCTGCACGAGTCTCGTCGGTTGGCGTGGCGATTGGGCCTCCCGCCGAATCACCCGTCGGCGAACGTGCGCCTCGGGCCGTTCAAGATGGCGTTCCCAACGACCGTCGGCTCCGGACTCTATTTCATTGGCGACGGGCTGACGAGCGTGGGTCTCGCGTCGGCGTTCGCCGCGCGCGGCGCGCTCGCCAACGACATGCGGGCGCGACGGACCGCGAGCGAGGTGATCGAGGCGCTTCTCGCGTCAGGCACGGTGGCGCAGGCGCTCAAGCACGTCGCCGGACGACAGACGCCGTCGGAGGCGACGGTGCCGCGCGGCCGGTGGCGACCGTTTCCCAACCTCCGAGACTACAGCGCGAACGTTCCGGCGTACGACGCGTTTCCGTCCGGCCACCTAACGACGACGATGGCCGTGGTCACCGTGATCGCCGGGAACTACCCGGAACACCGATTCATCTGGCCGGTCGCCGCTGTGACCATGGGGGCGTTGTCGTTCACGATGGTGAATAACGGCGTGCACTGGGCGAGCGACTATCCACTCGCGCTGGCGATCGGCACTGCCGTCGGGAAAGTCGTTGTCGCGCGAGGGCGGCTGGTGGTTCGTCGACCGGCAAACCCATCAGATGCGGTTCCGCCAGCAACCCACCAGTCGCGCGTGCACGTCACGCCGCTTCTCGGCGCGGGCGTGCTGGGGCTGCGAGCGAGCTGGTAAGCGACGCTACTCGGGGCCGGGCTTCACCGCGCGCGATCGCAGGTGGAGGCTGATCGTTCCGAACTTGAGGTGTGACGTCATCTGCAGCACCAGATGATCCGGATCGTCCGAGATCCAGACCTCGGCGCGTCCGTCTTCCGAGAAGACGCCCTTCGCCTTGATCACCGGTCGGATCACGAGAGCGGCGAAACGTCCGGCGGGAACGTCGATCGTGTCTCGTTGCAGGACATCCAGCCGCACCGGATTGCGGTCGGGGATGAAGTAGCGCTCAAACTCGTACGTCGCTCCGAGCTCCAGCGGCACGGTGCGAAGAAAGTAGAGGAACGAGCCGTCATCGAGCGGGTGCGACACGCTCGCGCGCTCCGGCTTCCCTTTCGCGATGAACGTCGCGCGCTCGGGAAAGATCTCGTACTCGTGCAGTCGGTCGTGCGACCCTTCCGAGAGCTGCTGGCGAAAACGCAGCGACGAGAATGTCTCGATGTCGATCCAGCTCTCGAGGATGTCGTTCACGCGAAAGAAGAGCGTCCCGCCGGTGACCTGAAAGCGGGTGTGCCAGGCTCGGCGTCCGCGCACTTCCTCGATGCCCAGGATTTCCATGTTGGCGCGCCCGACCCTGAGCGGTCCGAACTTCACGTCGTACGTGAGGCGTTCGCCAACGGTGAGCGCCTTCGAGGGTGGAACTGCGGCGGACTGCCCGCTCGCGACCCGCGGGCCCGCGGCGGTCGCGAGGATGGCGACCACAATGGCCATCGTCGACACCCAGCTCCGTTGGTGGCAAACGCTAGCGGGACGCGCCTGTGTTGCGTGTGTTGCACGCGGCATTTCTGAAAATATCAATGGGAACTCGACCGGAGCTCACAGCATGGCACTCGTCGGTGTCGAGTCTGATACCCACGATCCAGCACGCGGGACGTAAACCGTTTGATCGTCTACGCGTGTCGGATAGGCGTGTCGGAGACGGGTGGTCCGGTCGCTCCTCCAACACGTCCGGCTTCTCGGGTTCCTCCATCCCGCACCGAGGCAGACATGGGCTCGACTCTGTTGCACGACCTGCGCTATGGTGCTCGCGCACTTCGCGGCGCTGCCGGCTTCACGCTGGTGGCCGTTTCCACGCTGGCACTCGGCATCGGGGCCAACACGGCAATGTTTGGTGTCGTGGATGCGCTGCTCTTCAAGCCGCCGGCGGAAGTCGTGAGTCCGCGCGACGTCATGAAGGTTCGTGTCGCGGTGCCGCCCCGTGGCGGCGAAGGAAGTCCCGTGCTGTCGTCGGTGCTCTCCTATCCCGATTTCGTCGACCTGCGAACGCATGCGCGCGGCTTCACGTCGATTGCCGCCTACGCCCGCAACTCGCTGAGCATCGGCGAAGGGACCGAAGCCAAGCAGCAGCAATCGTTGCTCGTGACAGGGACGTACTTCCCGCTGCTCGGCGTTCGGCCGGCCATCGGCCGGTTGATCGGGCCGACCGATGACCTGGAGAACGCCGCGGTCCCGGTGGCTGTACTGAGCTGGGACTTCTGGCAGCGCTCGTACTCCGCGGACGCGGCGGTGATCGGCCGGGCGATCCGGATCAACGGGCGGCCGTTCACCATCATCGGCGTGGCGCCCGAGCATTTCGGCGGCACCGACCTCGACGCGCCGGCGCTCTGGGTGCCCATGGGAACCTCGACCACTCTGGGCTATGACGCGCGGATGATGCGCTCGCGATTCGCGTCGTGGCTGTCGATCGTTGGCCGACTCGCGCCGGGCACGTCGTTGGAGCAGGCGCAGGCGTCCGCTCAGGCGGCGCTGCTCGCGGCGCGCGATGCCGGCGAGGCTCCGACGCCCGGTGACGGTCCGCTGGGTGCCGCGCCCGGCGGCGGCGAGGTCCGCGTCGAGATCGGCGGACCTGGCCCGGGCGGGCCGGGCAACGGCCCGCGAGCGGCGCCGCCGCCGAGGCAGGTGCGCCTAACGCCGCTCGGTGGGAGCGGCACGTCGGCACTGCCGTCGCCGTTCGGCGGGACGCAGCCGGTTCCAGTGTCGCTGTGGTTCCTGGCCGTGACGGGTGCCGTGCTGCTCATCGCGTGCGCGAACGTCGCGAACCTGTTGCTCGCACGAGCGGCACGGCGCGAGCACGAGATCGCGGTACGGCTCTCGCTGGGCGCGCCGGCCTGGCGCCTAACGCGCCAGCTCATGATCGAGAGCCTGCTGCTGGCGGCGCTCGGGGGCGCTGGCGGACTGGTGCTCGCGTTCGCCGGCGTGGCGGTGTTGCCGAGTGTGGTGGAGATGCCGCCGATGCCACCGTTTCTCGACGCGCGCGTGCTGGGGTTCACGGCTGCGCTGACGCTCGTGACGACGCTCGCGTTCGGGCTCATCCCGGCGATCCGGCTGGCGCGCACGGATCTGCAGCGCGTGCTGTCGTCGACGGGACGCTCGCGGTCTGGCCGGTCGTTCGGCAAGAACGTTCTGGTCGTCGCGCAACTCGCGGCGTCACTGGTGCTCGTCATCGGCGCCGGGCTGTTCATCCGGAGCCTGCGGAACGTTCGCGCCGTGAACACGGGATTCGCGGCGGAGCAGGTCGCGTTCGCGTCTGTCGAGGGTGGCCAGCGGATGACGCGCGAACAGTCGGCGGAATTCTGGCAGCGGGCGGTGGAGCGGGTCCGCGCGCTCCCGGGCGTCCGCAGCGCCTCGCTGGGCGCGGTGATTCCGTTCGAGATGAACATCATGATGCCCGTCGACGTGCCGGGGTACCAGTCGTCCGACGGCCGCCCGACGCCGGCGCAGATCGACTTCGCGGGGACGGACTACTTCTCGACGTTAGGCATCCCCATCCGGCAGGGACGCGCGTTCACGGCCGAGGACCGCGAGGGCGGTGCGCCGGTGGTGATCATCAACGAGACGCTGGCACGGCGGGCGTGGGGCGGCGCGTCGCCGATTGGCCGGTGCCTGCGTATCGGCGGCGGTGGCGACGGGCCATGCATGGAGGTGGTCGGCGTGGCGGCGGATGCGCGGTATGCGGACGTGACGCAGCCGTCACCGCCGTTCGTCTACCGCGCGCTGGCGCAGCGGCCGCGCATGGCGCCGCCGATGACGATCATGCACTTCCGCTCGAGCGGCGATCCAGCGGCGGTCGCGGGAGTCGTCAGGCGCGAGCTCCAGGCGCTGGCGCCGAGCGTCCCGTTCGTGCGTGTGGTGCCGATGATGGACCTCATCGCGCCGCAGCTCGCGCCGTGGCGGACGGGGACGCTCATGTTCTCCCTGTTCGGCGTGCTCGGGCTCGCGCTGGCGGCCATCGGATTGTACGGCGTGATCTCGTTCCTCGTCGCTCAGCGTACGCGGGAGATGGGTGTGCGGATAGCGCTCGGGGCGCGCCGCGCCGACGTACTCACGCTCGTGCTGGCACAAGGCGGGCGGCTGATCGTGACGGGCATTGTGATCGGCGCCGCGGTCGCGATGGCGTCGACGCGGTTATTCGGCTCGATGATGTACGGGGTGAGCGCGGTGGATCCGGTCGTCTACATCGGGACGGCGGCGTTGTTAGGCGTGGTGGGGTTCGTGGCGCTCATCGTCCCGGCGCGACGGGCCACGAGAGTCGATCCACTGGTGGCGCTTCGGGCGGAATAGGAGGGCGGCCTGAGGAAGGAGGCGGAAGGCGGAGCGAAGGCGGATGGCGGAGGGCGGAGCGGCAGCGAGCGGAGCGCCATGTCATCCCGAGCGCGGGAGCCCGCGCAGCGGGCAGATGAGGGATCTTCTCGATCGTTCTCGTGGCCTGGCCAGCTACAATGACCTCACAGGAGGTCCCTCGTCGCTAGCGCTCCTCGGGATGACAACGCCCGTATCCGGTGGTTTCCGCGTCATCCGCGTCATCGCTGTTCCCACAGGCCACGGCGTGATGGATCCGCGCAATCGGGGCATCAGAATTTCACGGAGAACGACACATACGGGATCCCGGGAAACACCATGTCATTCCCCGGCGCGTTCCAGAACGCGAGGTCTGTCGACAGCTTCTCGCCGAAGAAGCGCAGGCCGTATGAGATGAGGACGTTCGCGTCCTGGTTCGGGATCACGTAGTTCTCCGTGACGAACGAGACGCGACGACCCAGCCGTTTCTCGGCGCCGAGCATCGCGACCGGGTAGTCCGCGAACTGGCCGGCGGCGTACGCGAGCCCGGTTCCGAACGAGACGCTGGCGTCAGTCGATGCCGGCCGTGCCGACTGCGTAGACGATACCGAAGGTCGCGTTGACGTCGTCGTCGACGAGACCACCGACGATGCCCGCGAGTCCGCCGACCGCTACGTTGAGCTTGGGTGAGGCGTAGACGCCGAACTTCGGCATGACGAACAGCGCGTTGTCGGAGAAGTCGTCCAGTGGCAGCACCGAGATGCCGCCGCCGAGCGAGAAGCGCGGACTGATCCCGCCGTGGGCGCTCATGAGGAAGAGGTACGTGTCGTTGAAATAGCCTTCCCCTTTTTCGAGCATGCGACCAGTCGGCGCGAACAGGAGCCGAGTCGCGTTAGGGTTCGCGGGCCAGACCTCGCCGCTTCGGAGCGACGATGCCGCGACCTCGCGCAGCTCGATGATGTCCGCGCGGGCGAGGGAGAGTGAGCCCGCCTTGCCGACGAATCGCACCGTGTCCTCGGCGACCTCCGTCACTCGCCCCACGATGGACGATCCGTCGCGAAGCCGAATGATCTGAATCTGTGTGGGATCCGCCACGCGGATGGCGACCGGTCTGGATACCGGCGCGGGCTGCTGCGCGAGCACGATTCCGGTCGTGGCGACCACCGCCCCCAGCTCGGCCAGCAGAACGGTCGCGATGCGGATGATCGATCGGGCAATGGCTTCGCGGTGCGTGCGGCGCATAGTGGCCTCCGATTTCAGGACTGAGGGAAGGCGCGACTCGCGAGCCGTTCCGTGCACGATCATACCGCCGTGCCCGACGCGGTCGCATGAGCGCCGGTACGTAGCACGAACGCGGAATTGACGTAGAAAAAGGCTCAGAAAAGGCTCATGGAGGGCTCAATCAGTCTGCCTCTTGAGGCAACGCCGTCCGGCCGGTAGGCTCCGCGCATGACCGCTCGAGCAAAGCCGCGGCGACGTGAGTGGACACCGCCTGTCGCGTCGTCCTACGCCGAGTACGCCCCGTCGGACGTGTTGCGACCGTTCGTGGAATGCTTCTGGACGCGTGAGGCGGAGAGGACACAAACGGTTGCGTCGCAGCCCGGCGTGCAACGCGTGCTGCCCGACGGATGCATGGACGTCATCCTGTCGTTCCCGGAGTGGGACGCGGCACCGGAGTCCGCGATGGCGGTCGGGACGATGACGAGGGCGCTCGTGCTCGACGCGAGCGTGGCGCCTCAATGTTACGTCGGCGTTCGGTTTCGTCCGGCCAGGGCGGCTGCTTTTCTGAGCTTGCCCGCGAGCGAGATCACGGACCTCCGTGTGTCGCTCGATGAGCTGTGGCCGGATGCGGCGGAGGTTGGCGAGGCACTCGCCGACGGGCTCGAGTGTTCGCGAACGAGTGAGGGCGTTCGACCGTGTACTGACGACGCGGCTATCTCCGAGCGCGGTGGCGGACAATCAGCGGGATGTGGACGAGGCGGTCCGACGGATCGTCGCGGCGGGCGGAAGCTTGGGGCTCACGCGGCTGGCTCCGTCGTTAGGCGTCAGCCGGCAGCATCTGGCGCGGCGGTTCGCGCAGCTGGTCGGCGTCTCGCCCAAGGTGTTCGCGCGCGTCGTGCGGTTGGGGCGAGTCGTCGAGCGCGTCCGCGCGGCGGCGCCGGGTGAGCACATCCGCTGGAGCATGTTGGCGCTCGAGCTCGGGTATTACGATCAGTCGCATCTCATCGATGAGTTTCGTGGAGATGACGGGGGTCACGCCGGGAGCGTGGGTGAGGTGAGAGGTCGGGATGGGGACTGGGGAGACTGGGGACTGGGGACTGAACGACAACCGGCGGATTCCATTTTTCCAAGACCTTCGGGGCGCATCGTTCTAGCTTCATCCTGGCTTCATCGCGAACACAAGCGGGCGCCGCACGAGCGGCCGGACATCACGAGACGAGGAGCGACGGACGACAATGCCTACAATGCAACAGAGTGCTATGAAGAAGCTGACCCCGGTGATCATGGTCGAGGCCATCGAACCGTGCCTGCCGTTCTGGGATCGGCTGGGGTTCACGAAGACCGCGGAAGTTCCGGACGGCGACCGGTTGGGGTTCGTCATTCTCGCGAAGGACAGTGTCGAGGTGATGTATCAGACGCACGAGAGCGTCGAGAAGGACGCGCCGGGGCTCGTGCCTCGCGCGCATGGTCACGGCGCCGCGCTCTTCATTGAAGTGAGCGACGTCGCGAGCGTCGAGCGCGCGCTGGAAGGAGTCGAGGTGGTGGTGCCGCGCCGAAAGACGTTCTACGGGATGGACGAGATCGGCGTCCGTGAGCCGGGCGGACATATCGTCATGTTTGCTCAACCGGTCGGCTGAGATCCGGGTGTCATTCCGAGCGGAGCCGCGAAGCGGCGCGGGTGCCCTCTGGGCGCATCGAGGAATCCTTGCTCTCCCGGCAGAGAGCCCTCTACCGCGCAGGCCGAGGATTCCTCGACTCGCTTCGCTCGCTCGGAATGACGAGAGGGGCTAGTCGGTTCGCTTGATGCGCTGGGCCGGCGCGCGGAGGAGTGACACCGCGCCGGCCCCATCCCGGACGCCGACAATGACATCCACGTCGATGCCTGGTCCCCATTTCGGGCCGTCGCGCGCGACCACGTCGAACTCCTTGGCGCCCGGCGTGCGCTGTTGTTCCTCACGCGGGACCGAGGTCCAGACGTTGTCGCCGTTGACCACCCAGAGGCCCACCACACGCGTACTCGACGGGACGCTCGCGCCATCCACGGAGCGGATGCGTACGATACCGACGAGCGGCTTGCCGTTAGGCGGCGAGATCGGCTGAAAGTCTCGCCAGAGGTCTGCGTCGAGCGACAACGCCGTCCCGCCCACCACCACAGTCGTTGGCGCCACGCGCAGCTCGGCGGGATCTCGCGGCGCGACGGTCGACTCCGGCGTACACGCCACCGCCAGCATCACCACAGCGGTCAGCGCGCGATACCGCCATGACCACCCTGGTGCGCACCAGGGTGCGCACCCTTTCGTGTCGGCGAACGTCATCCTATCCTTGGTCTGAGACGGCACGCCGGACGAACGGTCCGGCCCAATGGATCGGCCCCTTCCAGCACAGCCAAACCCATGTCCACCGACGGGCGTCACGCACCGAACAGTTCAAGGTCAGCGGCGCCAACCTCAAGGCGAAGCTGAAAGAGATCATCCGCCAGGGCAACGTTAGGCGCGTGGTGATCAAGAACGGCCAGGGTCGGACGGTGCTGGACATCCCGCTCGCCGCCGGGCATCGTGGGCGCCGCGCTGCTTCCGTTCTGGGCCGCCGTCGGCGGCATCGCCGCGCTCGCCTCGGACTTCAGCATCGAGGTCGAGCGAAACGAGCCGACCGGCATCACGAAGAAGTAGCGCGAGCGCCGCACTGGCCGGCGCTGCTACCGGCCGCCGTTCAGCTCCTCGACGCGGCGCGCCAGATCGCCAAACGTGCGCAGCCGCTCGAGGTCGGTCGGGTCGAACTCGATGCGGAAGCGCTCCTCGATCGCCATCACGAGCACGACGAGATCGAGCGAGTTGACACCGAGGTCGCGAAGGGACGACGCCTCGAGGATCGTATCGTCCGATACGCCGAGCGACTTCGCGACGAGCCGACGCACCTCGGCGATCGGAATCGGGGGTCTCGGTCGCGGTCGGATTCGCGTAACTGCGCCGCGCGGTACGAGGGGTCGAGCAGCGCTCGCGGGTTGTCGCGGTAGCGCATCGCGGCCTCGTACACGCGCTGATCGACTTCGGTGAACCGACGCATCGTCTCGGCCACGAGCGCCGCGCCCTTCTCCGCCGCGTAACGATCGAGGCGGTCCTTCACCCAGCTGATGTGGCCGACTTCGTCCTCGATCATCCGCTGGAGCGTCTCGATCACCGCGGGATGCATGTTCGGCCACTTGAGGTGCGCGCGGAAGTGGCGGATGACGCGTCGCTCGAACACCTGCGTGAGGGTGAGGATCTCGAGGAGGCTCGTCGGCGTGCCGATCTCGGCGTAGTAGCGCGTCTGATACGTCTCGGCGACGCGACTTCGGCGTGCCGCCGACTTTCAGAATCGTCTGCGTCCACAGCCACGCGTGGTTCGCCTCTTCCGCGCAGTGCTCGGTGAGATGCACGCGCAGATCGTCGTCGTCGGTCTCGCGCGCGAGGCGACCCATGACGAGCCCTCCCGCGAGCTCCGACTCGCGGTAGTAGCTCAGGATCCAGAGGTCGTTTTCGCTAATTTCCACCGGGAATGGACTCCTTGAGATGTTCGGTCGGCGCGAGCCCGCAGACGAGGCGGATCTTCCGGTTCACCGCCATGATCGCCTCGAAGTCGTTCTCCTCGGCGACCGGGACCTGCGACGACGTCACTCCCATAGTGGCGGAATCGCTCCGCCGCCGCGAGCACCTGCGCGGCGACGTCGGGGTCGGCGGTCGATCCGCTTCTTGAGCACGTCGCCCGCGCTCGCGCTGTGGCGGAACTCGTCGCGCGACATGTAGCCTAACAGGTCACGCAGCACCGGCTCGTTCGTGCGTCGCGACATGCGCAGGAAGAAGTACGCGGCGAAGAGCTCCGAGCACATGAAGTTCGTGAGATGCGCGATGAGCTCGTCTTCGACGTATTCGATGGCGAGGGCACGCCCCCGTGCGGCGACGAGTGTCGCTCGCTGAAACTTCCTCGCGCTGGAAGCCGACGCGGTCGAGGTAGCGCGTGAGGGCCGTGAAGTGCTTGAGCCCCTCGTACAGCTCCATGCTGAGCACAGCCGTCGCATCGATGTCATCCCACAGCAGCTGCATGAGACGCGCGGCGTACACGGGCAGATAGCCCTCGATGAGCGCCGCGTCATGCAGCGCCTGATGCAGCTCGCGCTCGGACGCCGCGACGCGCTGGTCGATCGCGTCCCACGCGATGGTGGTGTCGAGCGGCCACGCGTTCTCTTCGGTGGCGCGGAGATGAGACTTCGTAGATCATTGCGCACGCTCGCTGGTGTCCGGCTGACGTCGTCGTTCGATCTTGCGAGCGACGACGAGCGTCTGCAACCCGACGTCGTCCTGCCGAGTGGTGGCCTCGTGAAAGCCCGCGATGCGAAGCCAGCGCACGAGCTCGTCGCCGGACGATAGTGCGTGTGGAGCTCCGCGAGCTGTCGCATCAGGTAGTCGGCGATGCGATCGGCCTGCATGCCGGACGTGACGAACGTACCGCCGTGCCGAAGACGGTCGTGACAGTTCCTGTAGAACTGCACGAGCAGACTCGTCAGCGAGGAATTCACCGAGCCCTGTGGAGACGATGACATCCAACTCTGACGGGAAACGCCTTCAGATCGAGGGCGTCGCCGTGGGTGAACACGAAGCGATCGTCTTCGCCCGCGAGCTGACGCGACAGCTCGAGTGGCGCTGGATCGAGGTCCACACCGAAGAATGTGCTTCGCGCGTAGACCGCGGGGAGCTCATCCTCGATCCGCTTGGCGGCCACCACGAGATCGCGCGCAATGCCGCACGGGACCGAGAGAACGCGGAACGGCGCGGTGTCCGGACCGCGCGGATCATTGGCCTTTCGCGTGTGCACCGCACGCGCGGCGGCGACGATCTCGTGCTGCGTGTGATGGAACCGGTTTCGCATGGAGCGCGCCCCACGCATTCGAAGCAGCATCGCGTCGAGCACGCGGCCGATGCCGAAGCGCCCACTCGCTTCGTTGCGATATACGTGATCAGCGAAGCGATAGCTGCCGGAGTTCTCGATCCCTTCGCGCGCGAGGTCGCTCGTGCGCATGAGCGCGTAGATCGGGAGCAGATGCAGCTTGCCCTCGCGCAGCAGCTTTCGCGGGATCGAGTCCGAGGTGCGCGTGCGGTTGTGCAGCGGCGTCACGCACGTCGCTCCGAGCCGACGCGCGGCGTCGCGCCAGCAGGCCGCGTGGCACGCTCGTCGACGCCATGTTGCGCGAGCACGGCCAGCACCCATCGCTCGAGGCCGAACGCGACGCATCCGCTGTGCGCTGGTCCGTCGGCCGCCAGCGAGATGTCGAATCGCGTGCCGAAGAAGTCGTGATGGTGGTTGAACGACGCGGCGGCAATAGCGCGGCCAGTCGCCGTCGACGGTGAGCAGCAGCTCGTACTTGAGCGCGCCCGCCTGCTGCATCAGCCGTCGGCCTTCGTCGCCGGCGGTGAAGAACGGGTCGGTCGCTGGCTCGATCCTGCCGTCGAGGTCGAGCGTCGTCGATGAGGTCGGACGACCTGCCTGACGAGCGACTGCCTAACGTCCTCCACTTGCTCGCGGCTGCCGAGCACGATGATCTCGCGCATGGTGAAGTCCCAGAGGCGCTCGAGCGGTACGTGGTTGCCGTCCTCGAAGCGGTAGCAGTCGGCCGCGTGCGGTGAGGATGGTCGGCGTCCGAGCCGACGGTTCTTCCCTGACCATTCGGGGTAGGCGTGATAGCAGACGGCTGGGGAGAGTGCGTGGCGGGATGCCGAGTCGATCGGGTCGATCATCCCGATGCCAGACAGCAGGTCCCTCGTTCGCACGATCGACGGGCTTCGCTCGGGATGACAGACGAGCGTTAGGTGCTGTGGGAACGATGCGACCTGTCCGGCGCGCTCGAGGACGCCCAGGTCGATCAGGCTCGGGTAGCGGTGCTCCGTGGCGCCGAGTGCGCGCGCCCATTCGAGCACGCGTGTGGTCGATCGGCGCGAGGACGTCGAGCGCGAGTCCCGACAGCGAGACCTGGCCAGCTGCCGTTACGACTACGTCGCCTCGCTCCCGCAGCACGCCAAGCGGCGACGCGAATCGTGACCGGTCGCCTCGACGCTCGAACAGCCGATCGGGCGGCGCGGCTGACGCGGCCCGACGAAGCGTCCGGGTGAAACGCCAGCCACGATCGTTGCGATCGTGCGGAAGTTCGCGAGGCTGCACCGCGCGGTCGGGAATGCGCGCGCCCAGCGACTTCTCCACCGCGGCGATGAGGTCGAGGATGCGGAGCGAGTTCATGTAGCCGTCCTCGAACAGCCGCGTGTCGCGTCCGACGTTCGCGGCGCCGCCCAGCAACGTGACGTTGATGAAGTGTGCGAGCTGACGCTCGAGCTCCTCCGGCGTCGGGAGCTGGCTTGCGATGTCGTCATGCCGCCGCCCCCCAGTTGGTCGCGATGCACCAGCGCACGACGGCGTCGTAGTAGTCGAGAACATGCGGCGCCTCAATGCCGGCAGGCGCGAGCACCGCGCTCGCGTGACGGGCGTCGAAGATCTTCGGGTATGCCAGCTGGTACGCGAACGCCTGCACGGCGCGCGTCGCCTGCAGCAGCACCTCGTTGCCCGCTTCCTCCACCGTGCGGACGAACAGCTCGTACGTCGTCGAGGTCCACGATCGCCGGCCGCGCGATGCTCCGCTTGCGCCACGCAGGGCGGTGCCGCTCGAACGCCGCCGTGGTCGCATCGAGCAGTGCACCTAACGTGGCAGAGTTCGCCTGCGCCCGCGCACAGATGGTACGTGGCGCCGGCGCTGAACGCGTGCTCGAACAGGTGATGAGACGCGTCCGCCGCGAAGTCGACAGGAATGAGGTCCACGAGCGCCGACTCCTGTCCTGGAACCATGGGCGCCAGGCCCTGGTACAGCAGGCGCAGCGCGTGGTGGACGGCGTTGAAACCGCTGACCGCGCCAGAGCGCGAGTCTCCGATGATGGTGCTCAGGCGGTACAGCGCGATCGGCAGATCGCGCCATCGCGTCGCGCACCACCGCTTCCATCTCCGCCTTGGACTGCTCGTAGCTGTTGACGAACCCATCCTGCGCCGCCGATGTCGCCCTCGCCGAAGCATCCCGTCGCTGCGCCCGGCAACGTAGACGGTGCTGAAGCACGCGATGCGCTCGAGGTTCGGGCACTCCTCGGCGAAGGCGAGGAGCGCGCGCGTGCCCTCGACGTTCGTCGCGCGCGCGTCGGGCAGCGGCCGGTTGAACATCGTGTCCGCGGCGCAGTGGACGATGTCGGTGACACTCCCGCGAAGCGCCGCACGGTCGCCGGGAGCAATGCCTAACGTCGGACCCGCACGCAGATCGCCGGTCAGCGTGCTCACGCCTGGGCAGCGTTGCGCCGGCGCGGACGTCGAGATGCCGCGCGTCAGCACGACGACCGATGCGTCACCGGCGCTCGCGAAGCGGCGCGACGAGATCGCGACCTAACGTGCCGGTGCCGCCGGTCACGAGGATGGTACGTGGCTGATGCCGCGTCAGCGCCATGACGCAACCACGGTCAGTGCTCGACGACCATGCAGCTCCAGTTCAGTCCGTAGCCGAACGTGAACAGGAGCAGCAGATCGCCTTTGCGCAGGAGCCCGGCGTCGGTCGCATCGCGCAGGTTGATGAAGTTGTCCGCCGCGATCGTGTGACCGACCCGCCCGATGTTCGCGCTGAACAGCTTCTCGCGCGGACAGCCGATGAGGCCGAGCAGGATCTCCCAGCTGCGGAGCGAGACGTTATGCGGGATCACCCACGCGATGTCATCGAGTGTCACGCCGGCCTTCCGGAGCGTCGTCTCGATCACCGTGCGGGCCGTGGGGAAGTACGCGGCGATGATCTCGTTCTCGAGCGAGCCGGAATCCCAGAACGCGCCCTTCGTCACCTGGTGCGTGGCGACGATGCGATTCCGCCCGGCTCTCGGCGCAGCAGCATTGCGCACGCGCCGTCGGACACGAGGTTGTAGACGACCTCGCGTGAGGCGTCGTGCGGCAGACGATCGGCGCTCACGCACAGCACGGTGCGCACGTCGGGCTCCGCGAGGAGCGTGGCGCGCGCGAGGCGGATGGCCGAGAAGATGGCGGCGCACCCTTGCTGGTCGATCCCGGCGACGGAGGCGCTCGTGAGATCGAACTCGCTCTGCAGCCGCGACACGGGATACTTGAAGAAGTCCATGAACTCGCGCATGTGCAGCACGGAACCCGCGGGGCGGGCCGCGGTTTCCATGGTGGAGCTCGAGGTCAGTGCGCCCGCGTAGAGCACGAGGTCGATCTCGTCAGGCGACGTGCCCGTTTCTTCGAGCAGCGCGCGGACTGCGTGCATGGCCATGTCCACGTGACTGTCCGCTTCGGCCACGCGCGCCTGGCGGAAGCCGAAGCTCGCGAGCGCCGCCGCACCGCGGAGCGCACCGCGCTGTTCCAGCTCCGCGAGTGTCGGCGACGACGCCGGGAGCCAGTACGTCAGCGCATCGATACCGACATCGGTCACACCAGCTCTCGCTTGGGCCAAAAGGTTCGCGTAAGGTAGTAGCCGCATCGGCGAATTGGCGATAATGTCCGGCGCGAGCGACGCATCCACTATACGTCATCACACGTAGCAGAAATTTTCGGAGGGTTCGATGGCCCGGGTA
Source organism: uncultured Gemmatimonadaceae bacterium (assembly GCA_963829055.1). Lineage (GTDB taxonomy): Bacteria > Gemmatimonadota > Gemmatimonadetes > Gemmatimonadales > Gemmatimonadaceae > JAJKIV01. The sequence continues at coordinate 354,273 of CAWHHI010000003.1, forward strand.
GCCAAGTCTGCTGTCATCAACGGCAACGCCGATCAGATCATCAACTACATCGCCGATGTGAAGAATCACCCCGCGTTCATCGGTCCGCTCAAGTCGATCGCGAACGTGAACGGCGATCCGAAGAAGTCCGGCACGTCGTGGGATTGGACGTTCGTCATGGCGGGCGTGGAGTTTTCAGGCCGCGCCGAGACGGTGGGCTTCGAGGCGGGCAAGACGTTCAGCTACAAAACGACAACCGGCGTCGAGAGCACGTGGACGTACAGCGTCGAGCCGCAGGGCGGTGGGTCGAAGGTGACGGTGGACGTGTCGTACGAAGTACCGAAAACGCTGTTGTCGAAGATGCAGGCCGGTGTGGTCGAGAAGCTCAACGACGCCGAGGGGCTGCGCGCGGTGGAGAACCTGAAGGCGATTCTCGACCAGTAGACTCCACCAGTAGGCGAGAGTCGTGCTTGCCTGGGCGGCCGCGTACGTCGCGCTCGTGATCGTCGCGGCGGCGGTCGTCCTCGCTCGGCGCGAGCCGACGATCGTACGCGGCGACTGGGTCTTTCTCCTCACATCGCTGTTCGTCCTCCTGGTGGCAATGGTCAGCGCGCTGCGCGGTAATCGCTTTTCGTTAGGCATGCTGCTCGCGACCATCGTCGTGCTGCTGGCGGGGTGGTTCGTACAGTCGCGCTGGTGGGTGATCGGCGCGCCGCCCGACGCCGTCACGACGACGATCGAGGAATGCGCGGCCCGACTCTGCGCGCCATCGGTGCGAGCGGCCGGTGCGTGTACCGTGACTGTGCCCGGCGGCGCCGTTCGGCTCCGCGTTGCGCCAGTCGGAGGCTCGACGGTGATCCAGTTCGTGGCGAGCAGCAGGCACAGGAAGGCGCATCTCTTCCGCCGGCTGCTGGCGAAACAGTATCGACCGGTGATGCCGACGCTGCGCGTCGGCGGGTCGAGCCATGGCTGACGACCATGGCTGACGCGCGACGGCGCTGGATTCGGCTCGGCGTGCTGGTGGCGGTGCTCGCCATCGTCTTCGCCGGCATCCGCCGCCTCGCCTTCCTGGCGGTCGAGCGAGGCGGGATCGTCACCACGCCTAACGGGCCGGAGACGCCGGCGACGTTCGGCGCGCCGTTCACGCGAGTGGCGATCACGAGCGGCGACCGGATGCTCGACGCGACGCTCGTCCGTGCTGCGGGCGACTCCAGCCCGGCGCTGTTGATCTTTCACGGGACGGGCGAGGCCGTGTCGTTCTGGGCGGATACGCAGGCGCTGCTCTATCGCCACGGCGTCACGTCGATGGTCTTCGACTACTCCGGGTTTGGCCGCAGCACGGGCCGGCCCGACGGTGGCGCACCTCGAGGAAGACGCCGACGCCGCCTACGCCGAGTTCGTGCGGCAGGTCGGGCGACGGACGCGACCGTACGTGCTGGGGTACTCGTTAGGTACCGGCGTCGTGTTCGACGCCGTCGCTCGCTGGACGCCGCAACCCGCCGGCGTGGTCTTCGTTGCGTCGTACTCCTCGGCCCGCGAGGGCGCGGTCGCGTTCGGGCTCGTGCCGCACTGGGCGACGTTCCTCTTGCCCGACCTCTGGAACAACGTGCGCGACGCGCGGAACCTGCGTCAGCCGCTGCTGGTCATGCAGAGCGACGCCGACCAGCTCTTTCCGGTGAGCATGGCGAAGGCCGTCTACGACGCGGCGACGGTGCCCAAGCAGATGGTCGTGGTGCACGGCTATCGACACGAGGACGGCCACCAGCGTCCGACCGACGACTACTGGGCGCCGGTCATTCGCTTTCTGACGACCGGCGTGCACTCAGGGGAGTGAGCGGAGGAGCGACGGCGGCGGCGTGAAGCTTCCCCACGGCATCGAACGGCACGTTCGGGTCGCCGAGCGGCGTGTCGAGCGTGACGGTGCCCGTTAGGCGGTAGTCGACGGTGCCGTCCCGCGACGCGTCACGCGCCGCGGCGCGCAGACCCTGCCACGAGACGTCGACGGGCAGTTGCACCGTCGTGGAGTCGTGGGCGGGCAGCGTGAACGGGGCGGCGGATTCGTCCGCGCCCGACCTCGGTCGAGTCGGTGAGCACGAAGCGATACGTGGCGAGCTTGACCGGGAGCGGGTAGGGGTTCGGATTGCTGATGGACAGCGAGACCTCGATGGCCCCGCCAGTGAGGCCGACACTGTGGACCTTCACGCCACTCACGCCAATCACCGGCCTGCTGAACGCGCGCTCGGCGAGACGGCTGCACGCCGGTATCGCCAGCAGGATCAGGAATGCAAGAGAACGTCGATTCATCACAGGAAAGTATCGCCGATCAATCGAGTGCAGGGATGCAGGCGACGGTCATCGGATTTCCGCGCGGGCTTATCGGCCCCAGCGGTTGTTGGTCCGATCGATGTCCGGGAACGCGTTCTCTGGGTCGATCTCCACTTTCGTGATCTTCGGCGACGCCGCCACACGCAGCGTCGCGCGACGCTCGCCACGCAGCCACACGTCGACCGGAATTTCCCGCCGCTCCACGCGTGTCACGCCCTGACGGGTGATCGCCAGCCTAACGGGCATCGGGGCGAGGCCGCGATCCTCGACGGTGATCGTCGCGCTGTCGCCGCTCGACTGAACGTCCGTGATCGCCTGGTCGAGCGTCCACGTCTCGTAGAACCACGTGCGCCAGAACCACGACAGGTCGCGGCCACTCACGTCGTCGAACGTGTGGAAGAAGTCGTACGCCGTCGGATGCTTGCTTGATCCAGCGACGTCCGTACTCGCGGTACGCCTTCATGAACACGTCGTCCCCGAGCAGCGCGCGGAGCGCGACCATGTTCGTCGCCATCTTCTGGTAGCTCGCCACGCTGTACGCCGGCGTCCCCACGGGGTACAGATCGCCGTGACGCATGAGCTCCACCTCGTCGCCGCGTGCGCGCGAACCCGAGGTACGCGTCGCGCACGATGCGCTCGAGGTCGTAGCCGCCGAAGAACGAGCGCATCGCCTGCGCCTGATTGAAGCGCGTGAGCCCCTCGTCCTGCCAGGCGTGGCGCTTCTCGTCGGAGCCCACCTGCATCGGGAACCACATGTGCCCGAACTCGTGCACCGTCACCGAGTAGAGCGCCAGCGTGTCGCGCTGGCCACCGATGCACGTGATCATCGGGTACTCCATCCCGCTGCACGACACGACGCCGTCGAGCGCCGTCATCTGCGGGTACGGGATACGGCCAGAGGAATCCCGACAGGAACTCGATGGCGTGCTGTGCATAACGCGCGGACTGGTCCCACGCCCACGCCACGCGCGACGGACGATAGAACGAGTTGATCGTCGCCGTGTCCCCGAACGCCGCCTGCGTCGCATCCCACAGGTACTTGTCCGACGTGCCCCACGCGAAGTCGCGCACGTTTCGGGCCTCGAACAGCCACGTGACCTTGCCGCCCGCGCCGAGCGTCGTCGACTTGCCCGCACCGCGATCGCCTTCCGCGACGACATGCACGACCTCCGGCGAACGACGCGCTTCGGCGAGCCGCTCGCGCGTCGCGGGCGTCAACACCTCGTTCGCGTTCTTCAGCTTCGCCCGTCGCGCCGATGAGCCATCCGGCGGGAACGGTCAGCGCGACGTCGTAGTCCGCCCAGCCCATGTAGAACTCGGCGTTCCCCATGTACCGGTCGGTCTGCCAGCCGTTCACGTCGTCGTACACGGCGATCTGCGGATACCAGTACGAGATCATGAACACTTCACCGTCGGTGCCGGAGCGCGGTGCGCCGTCTGGCGGGATCGTGAACTTCCACGAGAACTCGAACTCCGCCGCGCCACCCGGGGCGAGCGGCAGTCGGCAGCTTGATCCATGCGATCGTGCCCTCGATCTGGAATCCCGCCTGCACGCTGGCGTCGACGTCGCGGAGCTGCGGCAGCGGGCGCCCCTGCGCCACCACGCGCGACAGCTCCATGCCATTCGTCGGCGGCACCTCGACGTTCCGCGCCGCGCCCGGCGCGAACAGGTTCTGGTACAGGTGAACGGCAATGAGTCGGAGCGTGTCGGGCGACCGGTTCTGGTACCGCGATGCGCCCCTCGCCCGTTAGGCGCTTCGTCGCCGGGTCGAGCTCGGCCCGCAGCGCATAACGCGCGTACTGCGTCCAGTACTTCGGCCCCGGCTCACCCGTCCGCGTCCGCGTACCGCGCTCGACCGCGCGCCGGAACGCCGCCGTCTCGAACACCGGGTACGGAATGGGACGTCGCCCTGCGGCATCGCCCGGGTGTCCGCCGACAGGAGCTGGCGTTGGCCGGCGCGTGCCAGACGAGCACGCGAGCACCGTGGCGGACACGACCACGGCGATCATAACGCGCGGCACACGGCAGAGCTGGGCAGATGCGCGGGTGCAGCGGCTGTAGTCGTCATGACGCTCGGTCGGAGTTGACCCGGCGCGCATGCAGGCGGGCCAGAGGCCCGGGCACCGGCAATCTACCGCCGGCTACCGTTTGCGGTACGTCACGCGGTCCCCGGTTCGGCTGTCGGTCAGGACGAGCGCATCCGCGCTCAACGATCCGCGTGCATTCGTAGTCGTCGATTGGCCCGATCCGCTGGTGTCGAGGAAGTCGAGCCCGACAGCGTTCCCGTTGATCGAGCCGAACGCCTGCATGTTCCGCCCAGTCGATGAGCGCCCGGATCCCGATACGGGGACGTCACCGGCGAACGTCGGCCCGGGGAAGAACGGCGACGAGTAGAGCGTCATCGTAAGCGGGCAGCGTCGACGAATTCCTGTCGCCGGTCCACGAGCCTTCGATCGGGGTGTCCACGTTCGCCGTGAGGTCGAGTGTCTTGGACATGATCGTCGCGACCGCGCCGAACAGGCCGACACCGCCCGTGAGCGTGTTGCCGCGCGTGTCATCGCCGAACGGATCGAAGCCGGCGACGTAGTAGTGGAAGTAGTTCGAGTCCACCGCGATGACGGCGAAGCTCTGCGGCACTCCGGGGAACATCGTACTCGCGCGCGAACGAGAATGACCACTCCGCGTCGTCGGGGTTTCCGGCGGCGCGCGCGAGGGGGAGGATGAGCTCCCGGTCGAGTGACACCGTGAACTGCTGGCGCCCGGTCCCGCTCCCCTCGTGCCGAAGCACGTAGCCGGCCGCGTTGCGGACCCCGGCGAGATTGATGCGCAGCGTATCACGGTCCACGTTGAACGTGCGCCGCGCCGCGTCGACCGCTCCGCCCACCGGCACCGTCGTCTCACCGAGCACGACGCCGAGCGACGTCTCGATCCGCAACGTGTAGCGTTCGCCGGGCCGCACCCGGAGTACGTTAGGCGGCGCCGTCCCGGGCGAGCCGTTGGTGATGGTGACGCTCGTGACGCTGATACACGCCGTCGTTCGCCACGCTCGGCACCGCGATGACCGAGTCCTGCCGCGGCCCGTAGATGACGACGCGCGCGTTCGTGATCGGCTCCCGCCCCGTCGGTGTGCCGGCCGCCGTCACGACCGAGCGCAGCGTGCGCTCGACGATGACGATCTGCTGCGTGGCCGTCGCGTTGAGCACCGCGTGCACGACCGCGCGCGGCTCGACGTCCGGCGCCGTCGTGTCCGCCAGCTCGCAGCCGGTCGCGAACGCGATGACGAGCGCGGCGCCACCCACGGTGGTCACGTTCCGGCGCATCGTCACCACTCCACCCGCATGCCGAACGACGGCAGGAACGGGAACTGCGACGCACCCTTCACGACCGGCGGGTCGACATTCGTCTCGAGCGTGTACAGGAACACGTTCTTCCGGTTGAAGACGTTCACGACGTTGATGTACGGTCTCAGCGTCGCGCCTCCGACGTCGAACCGCCGCTCGGCGCTCAGGTCCAGGCGCCAGTAGAATGGAAATCGTTCCGTGTTTCGTCGCGCTGCGCACCATCTTCCTCGCCGTCGCTGCGCGGTCCGCCCCACGTGTTGCGGACGGGATCGTAGCGGTACCGGTTCATCACGCCGGCCCAGCCCGTGTACGGCGTCCCGGTGGCGACGCCGAGGTGGGTGCCTAACGCCCACCGGCTCTGCGGCCGCGCCTAGGCGGCGACGACGTTCGCGTTATGCCGCCGGTCGTGCGCCGGCCAGTACGCCACATCGTCCCGCTCGCGCGTCGTCACGCCGTAGCTGTACGCGATCCAGCCGCTGAAGCCGTTGCGCTCGAGCTGCCGGAGGTAGACGTCCACGCCGTACGACCGGCCGTCGTAGTACCTGAGCAGCGACGGCCGGATGCGCGGGTCGACGGTGCTCGCCGGCTCCGAGAGGTTGTCGTACGTCTTGCCGTACGCCTCGACACGAAAGAAGCGCGAGCCCGACAGCCACCGCTCCGCTCCGAGTACCACCTGGTCCGACGTCGATACCGGAATCGTCTTGTCGCTGCCTAACCAGAGATCGAACACACGGAGCGGCAGATCCTCGTTGCGCATGGCGCGCATCCACTGCGTGTAGCGGCCGCCGGCCGCCGTGATCGCCAGCTGCGGTGTCACGAAGTACTTCACCGACACACGTGGCGAGACGCCGAGCCAGTTCGCGCCGCCCACGTATTCACCGCGCAATCCGCCGCGCAGCGAGCCAGCGGTCGTTCGGCTTCCACACGTCTTCCGCGAACAGCGCGCCCATCGCCGGACGCTGGCGCATCGTCGTGTCGCCATCGGTGGCGAGCGGGTCGGGGAACCCGATGTCGTCATTGTTGTCGCTCGTCACGGTCAGCTGCTCGCGATACGACGTGCGGTACGCGGACGCCTCGTACCCGGCGCTCAGCGTCTGATGATCGCGCGCGTGCGTGATCGAGCCCGCGAGCTGCACCTCGCTCACGCTCTGCGCGAGGTAGATCGTCTCGCCCGGCAGTCGAAGTGCGTGGCGAAGCGCGTGAACGCGAGCCGCTGCGACATCGTCGTGCGCGCGCCGAGCGGCTGATCCCACGTTAGGCCGACGACGCGATTGCCCCAGTCGAACGTGATCGTCTCGTCATCGTCGTCCACCGGGTCGAACGGCCCGCCGGGAATCGTGACCCTGCGGCGTCGACTCATCGATGTGGTAGAGCAGATCCTTCCCCGTGTATGCCGTCAGGCCGAGCGCGCCACCAGCGGGCAGCCGGAGCCGCGCGCGGAGCTGCGCGTCCTGGAAGTGATACGGAAAGTCGTTGTTCCCACGAATCCACTCGATCGACCCTGTCGGCGTACGTGCGCCGCACGGCGACGTTCCACGACAGCTTGCCCTCGACCCGTCGCACCGCCCATGAACAGCGAGGACGACAGGAGCGAGACCTCCGCGGTGCCGTGCGCGCCGTTCCGCGTCTCCTCGAGGCTCTTCACGTCGAGCACGCTCGAGAGTCGGCCGCCATAACGCGACGGGAACGCGCCGGTGAGCACGTCCACGCCGCTCACGGCCTTGTCGATGAACGTCCCGAACAGACCGCCCAGATGGAACGGGTTGTAGATGGGGATGCCGTCGAGCAACACGAGGTTCTGATCCGCCTCGCCGCCGCGCACGTTGAAGCCGGCCGAGAAATCGTTGCGCGCGACGACGCCTGGCAGGAGCGCGACGGAACGGAGGACGTCGGCCTCGCCGATCGCCGGAACACGACGCACCTCCGCCCCGGAGATGCTCACGACACTCGGCGTCGCCTCCTCCTCGAACCGCACCCGCTCCGGCGATTTCGCCACCGTGCGCACGGGCGCGAGCGACTGGGGCAGCATGCGGACGCGGAGCGTGACGGTCACCGTGTCGTTCGAGCGAACGACGACGGCCGTGTCGACCGACTCGTAGCCCAGGAAGGTGGCGTGCAACTGGACGCGCCCCGCCGGCAGATCGGGAAACACGAAGTGGCCCGCGGAGTCAGCGCGCACGGCGCGGCGCGGGCGATCGATCCTGACAGTGGCGCGAATCGGAACGCCGGTCGCGACGTCCGTGATCGAGCCCATGAGCGCTCCGGTGGGCGCGGCCGCCTGACGCGCGGCCGCGGGCTGCTGTGCAGCCGCGCCCGAAGCGGTAACAACGGCTATGACGAGCGCGACCGGAAATCGGTGCATGCGATGGACGCAGTGGGCGGCGGAGCGCGAGTCCTACCCGACGTACAACCCTTTGATCCGTCGATGCCCTTATGTACTTCCGCGAGGCGTGTGCGGCACGTGGTCACGTAATGCGGGCGTGATCTCGTCGGCTGTACATTCTTCCACATGTTCATCGGCCACTATGGCGTCGCCCTCGCCGCCAAGCGCGTGGCGCCACGTGTGTCGCTCGGGGTGCTCGTCGCAGCCGCGCAGCTCGCGGACCTCGTCTGGCCCATCCTGCTCATCCTCGGGGTCGAGCGCATCCGCATCACACCGAGCGACAATCCGTTTCTCGGCATCACGTTCGAGTCGTATCCGTGGACGCACAGCCTTCTGGCCGCCATCGTCTGGGGCGCGCTCGCCGGCCTCGGCTACGCGGCGCTCCGGGGACGGCGCGCCGACGGCGTGGTCGTCGGTCTCGTGGTCGTGAGCCACTGGGTGCTCGACTGGATCACGCACGTGCCGGACCTGCCGCTGTATCCGGGCGGCGCCTCGCGTCGGGCTCGGGCTCTGGCGGTACCCCTCGGCCACCATGGTCGTCGAGGCGCTCGTGTTCCTGCTCGGTCTCGCTCTCTATTGGCGCTTTACCCGCCCGGTGGACCGGACGGGAAGGTGGGCGTTGTGGGCGTTCGTCATCGTTGCTCGTCGTCCTGACCCTTGCGAAGCATCTACAGTCCTCCGCCCACGAGCGCGAACGCGATCGGCTGGGCGGCGTTAGGCGGCTGGCTCATCCCCGTGTTCGGCTGGTGGGTGGATCGACACCGACAGCCGGTATCTTCGTCGCCCCTGGCCCCGCACCTCTCGTTGCACACATGAGCTACCTGCTCGCGCTCGTGCGTGGCGCTTTCGGCATCGTTGACCAGCGCGTGATGCTTCGCGCGTGACACGTCCCCTGTGACGCGCCGCGACTCGCTCTCGCTCGGCGAAGCACGGCGTATCGCGCTCGCCGCGCAGGGCTTCGACCGCCCTCGGCCGACCGGTGCGGTGAACGCGGGACATCTGCGTCGCCTGCTCCGCCAGATCGGGCTGCTGCAGATCGATTCCGTGAGCATACTGCTGCCGGCGCACTATCAGGTCCCGTTCTCGCGACTGGGTCCGTACGACCGCGCGCGACTGGACGCGCTCATCTACAAGGAGCGCGAGTTCACGGAGCAGTGGGCGCACGAGGCGTGCATCCTTCCGGTCGAGCACTGGCCGCTCATCCGCCATCACCTCGGGCCGCACGAACGACGGTGGGGCGCGCTGGCGAAGTTCATGGAAGCGAACGCCAGCTACGCCGCGCGCGTGCTCGAGGAGGTGCGCGCGCGTGGACCAGTGGTCGCCGGCGACATCGATGAGCCGGATGGGACGCGCGGCCGCGGCGGCGGCTGGTGGGGATGGACCACGGCCAAGACGACCCTCGAAGGTCACTTCGCTCGCGGGGCCGTCGCGATCGCCGAGCGGCGGACCGCGGGGTTCGCGCGCGCGTACGACCTGGCCGAGCGCGTCGTGCCTAACGAGCATCACACGCGCGTGATGTCGCGTGAGGACGCCCAGCGCGAGCTGATCCGCCTCGCCAGCCGAGCGACCGGCATCGCGACCGCGAGTGATCTCGCCGACTACTATCGTATGGCGCCGCGTGAAGCGCGGCAGCGCGCGGCAGAGCTGGCGTCGGCCGGCGAGTTACGCGAGGTGCGCGTGGATGGCTGGCGCGAGCCGGCGTACCTGCATCCGGACGCGCGGATTCCTCGCGCGATTGCCGCCGCCGCGCTGCTGTCGCCGTTCGACCCGGTGATCTGGTACCGTCCGCGCGCGGAGCGGCTGTTCGAGTTCGACTACCGCATCGAGATGTATGTCCCGCGCGAGAAACGGAAATACGGCTACTATGTGCTGCCCTTTCTTCTGGGCGACCGCATCGTGGCTCGTGTGGATCTCAAGGCGGATCGGGCGGAGGGATGCCTGCGCGTTCTGGGTGCCTACGTCGAGGCGCACGCGGACGCGGACGACGTGGCCGGCCCGCTGGCCAACGAGCTGCGGACGATGGCTCGTTGGCTCGCGCTGGACGATGTGTCGGTCGCGCGACGCGGTCCGTTGAGCCGAGCCCTCGGGTCCGCTATTCGAAGCTAGACCGGCGGGTTCCTGGCTGGTTGCCGCCGCGAGCAGCGAGCAGCGCGTGGTGTAATTGGCGGTATTGGCAGCAGCGGGCAGCGTGCGGCCGCAGCATGCAGCCGTCGGCAGATGTCCCCAGCGTGCAGCCGCTCGTGCTGGACGAGACTCGTGTCGCTTCGTAGTGTAGCGATAGGCAACGCCGCGAGGGATCCATGGCTATTGTGTCCACGCACTATGACGAGCACGCTCCCGAGCCCACACTCGCGGCGCTCGCGACGCGCCTCGTCCGCACGACGGTGCTGCCGCGCCGTCTCTACCAGGTCTTCCACCTCGCGCTGCCGGTCGCGATCGATCTGGCAATGCGCGGCTGGTGGCGCGGTGCGGGCTGGTCACTAGCTATCGCGTCGTTCGGGGCGTGGGGACTCGCCGACCACTGGCTGGCCGAGTCCGCACGTGACAACCCGTCGCGCGCGCGGTGGGTCCGACTGGCTCGCGTTGTTACCGGCGGGCTCGCCATCACGCCGCCAGTCGTTCTCTTGCTCGAGGCGTTCCTCCGCTTGTTAGGCAACGCTCCCATTTCCTGATTTCGCACCCGGAACCAGCCACGCCTTCTTATGCCTGCTTACGTCGTCGTCGAAGTGGATGTGCACGACCGCGAGCGTTACGACCGGTACAAGCAGCTCGCGCCCCCTTCCATCTATCAGTACGGCGGGCGCTACATCGCCCGCGGCGGCACCTGCGAGGCGCTCGAAGGCGACTGGAACCCGCCGCGCTTCGTGATCCTCGAGTTCGAGAATGCCGACCGGCGCGCGCGTGGTGGGCGTCGCCGGAGTACGCCGAAGCGAAGAAGCTTCGTCACGCGACGGCAACGTCGAAGATGCTCCTCGTGGACGGCCTGCCGCCGGGCTGGACGCCCTAGACGCGAATGCGCCAGCGTTGCAACGGCCCGCCTGACGCGACGTCTCACGTCAGTCACTCGCCGCCTGCTCTGCCAGCTTCTCGATCGCGTCCGGCCCCGTCGCCCATCGCGCCAGACTCGGCAACGCGCGCAGCAGCGCTTCGCTGGAGAAGAACCGGCACCGCTTCTCGAGCCCGAGCGCGCGGAAGGTCGGTCGCGCGAGCTCGCGTCCGACCTTCGCCAGTCGCGCCGCGGGCGCGACAATGTAGAGCGGGAAGTTGAGGTTCGGCGAGAGCGCCGCGAGATCAGCCATCCGCAGGAGTCCCGAGTACACCGACGTCGTGTGCTCCACCTCGAACGCCGCCGCCACCTGGTTCGAGCCGCTCAGCCACACGACGTCGATCAGCGAGACGAGCCGCTGCGAATCGGGCGACATCCCGAGCGGCGGCAGGCGCGGCACGCTGAGCGCACCGAGCGGCTCGCCTCCCCACTCGCGTCGTCGGTCGTTCGCGGCGATCCAGACGCGGCAGCCGAGGTGCTGGCCGACCTTCGCGAGCAGCCACTGGACGTGCGTATGGTCGAGCGGCGGCGGTTCGGTGAAGGGGACGTACGGCGGCGACGTCTCGCGCACCGCCGAGCGTACCCCCGAATGCACTCCCGTGCGCGCGGGGCGCGCCTGCCGGTCGACCAGCGTTAGGCTCGGCGTTTCGCGGACCGGCTGGCGGGCTCGACGTCGCGCTCGGGGCGACACGCTCTCGTCGTACGGGAGCGGCTCGTCGCCCAAGGTCGGCAGCCGCTGGGCGTGCCACCAGCAAAGGTGCTCCAACTGCCAGACCGTGAGCGAGAGCGCCGCGGCGAGCGACAGGAACGACTCGCGGAACAGGAAGTAGTCGCGCATCGGGTCGCCGCTCGCCGTGAACAGCTCCTCTTCCTCGTGCAGCACCACGCGCGCGGACGGCTGGAAGCCCGGCCACTGATCCGGTTCCTGCAGATGCCAGCACATCGTGGCGAGGAAGACCGCGTGCGTGGGCTGCGCGACGGTCGGCTCGATGGTCGGCTCGACTGGCGTCCGGTCGGCCTGCGCTTTCACGCCGTCTCGAGCGCGAGCGACGGCGGCGCCACGTACGCGACAAGCTCGGCGAGCTGGACCGCCGCGGCCTCGATCCCGTCGGGAGCGCGGAACGCCGCGCGCAGACGCCGCGCAAGCTTCACCGGATGCTCAGTGTGCTTGACGAGCGCGTTCAGGTACATCGCGCCGGATGCTCCCTTGAGCGCGAACGCGTCCCAATCGGTGCGGGTACGCCGGTCGAACGTCGAGCGGAACTGCTCGAGCCCGACGTCGCCCGCGAGAAAGCGCCTGAGCCAGGCGAGCATCTGCGGCCGCACCTGTGCGCGACCCCGCTCCCAGGCCTCGTACTCCGCTCGCGCCGATGGGTCGGCGGACCATTCCTCGCGCAGGAGCCGCCACGACTCGGTCTCGAGGTCGGTGCGCGGACGCGGCACCGCGACGTACGCGGCTCGCGTTGACTGTACTACCACAGCAAACTGCCCCGCTGAGTGTCGATGAGTGTCCAGCCCCAAGTCTAGAGGGCGGACACGCCGCGGGCGAGTGCGAGAGCGCATGGTCTGGCACATCGCGTCTCACGGCGCAATGCTATAGCGGATCGCTTTTCAGCCAGAATAGCGTCGTCACCCCGCGCACCCTTCCTCGCGCCCCGCCCCGCCTATGCCTCGTACTCATCACATCACCCGCGGCGCAGCACTCGTCGCATCTCTGCTCGCGGCCGCCGTGCCCGCCGGCGCGCAGACACGGATGCTGCGCAGTCCCACCGTCAGCGAGAAGAACATCGCGTTCGCGTACGCGAACAACGTCTGGATCGTCGATCGCGCCGGCGGCGCCGCACGTCGCCTAACGAGCTTCCAGGGCGAAACGACGAACCCGAAGCTCTCACCCGACGGCAAGTGGCTCGCGTTCAGCGCCGAGTACGGTGGCAACACCGACGTCTACGTCGTCGCCACCGACCCGACGACCGCCGCGCAGACCGGCGGTCAGCCGAAGCGCCTGACGTGGCACCCGGGCGCTGACGTCGTGCAGGGATGGACGCCCGACGGCAAGCGGATCATGTTCTCGTCCGGACGCGCGGCCAACGCGCCTAACGGCGCGCCGCGCTTCTTCACCGTGGCGACCGAAGGTGGCGTGGAAGAAGCCATGCCGCTGCCGCGCGCGTATCAGGGCAAGATCTCGCCCGACGGCAAGCGCATCGCCTACCGCATGAACAACTCGTGGGACGAGGAGCGCCGTAACTACCGCGGCGGTCAGAACCGCCCCATCTGGATCGTCGACCTCAAAACGTTCGAGCTCGAGTCGCCGCCGTGGACGGATTCGAAGGACATGGATCCGGTCTGGTTAGGCGACGTCGTGTACTTCCTCTCCGACCGCGACGGCGTCTCCAACGTCTGGGGGTACGACTCGCGCACGAAGAAGCTCGGGCAGATCACGAACTACAACGACTTCGACGTGAAGACGCTCGATGCCGGCGCGGGCGTGCTCGTGTTCGAGCAGGCGGGCTACATCCACGAGATCGATCCCGGCTCGGAGCGCGACCGCGTCGTGAACATCACGGCGGTCGGCGACTTCCCGTGGATGATGGCGCAGTGGAAGGACGTCTCGAACCGCATGACGAACCTCGCGCTCTCGGCCACGGGCAAACGGGCCGCGGTGGAAGCGCGCGGCGAGATCTTCACGATTCCCGCCGAGAAGGGCGACATCCGCAACCTCACGAACTCGAGCGCGTCGGCCGAGATCGCGCCGGCGTGGTCGCCGGACGGCCGGTTCGTCTCGTACTTCAGCGACAAGTCCGGCGAGTACAAGCTGTACATCGCGTCGCAGGACGGCCTGACGCCGCCACGCGAGATCACGATCCCGGAGCCGAGTCACTTCTTCGTGCCCTCGTGGTCGCCGAACGGGCAGAAGATCACGTTCCAGGACACGCACTTCCGCGTGTGGCTCGTGGACGTCGCGAGCGGCAAGGCCGACATCGCCGACGGGGATCTCGTGTACAACGGCGATCGGTCGATCATTCCCGTGTGGAGCCCCGACTCGCGGTACATCGCGTATCCGAAACACCTGCCGTCGCTGTTCCGCGCGATCTTCCTCTACGACACGCAGACGGGCGAGAAGAAGCAGATCACCGACGGTCTCGCCGACGCGACGTCGCCGACGTGGGACGCCAGCGGCAAGTACCTCTGGTTCTTCGGCTCCACGAACTACGGACTGAACTCGTCCGTGCTCGACATGTCGGCGTACGAGCGTTCGACCACGCGCGGTCTGTACCTGACGGTGTTGTCGAAGGCGGATTCGTCGCCGCTGCTGCCGGAGAGCGACGAGGAAGCCGCGCGCGCGGGCCGACCGCCGCGCGAGCCGGGCCGCGAGGTTCCGAACCGCCCCGACAGCGCCGCGCCGCCACGTGGTGGTGCGGCTCCCCGGCGCGCGCCGCCGCCCAGAACGCCGAGTCGCCGGACTCGATGCCTAACGTTCAGCGGGCCGCGGCCGGACGTCCGGTGCGCATCGACTTCGACGGCATCCAGCAACGCCTCATCGCGGTTCCGGACCTGGCGCTTCGCGACTACTCGCAGCTCCGCGCGGGTCCGCCTGGCACGGTGTTCTTCCTCGAGGCGATTCCGGCCACCGGTACCAACGACCGTCCCGGCGGAGGTCAGGGTGGTGTCCCTGTCGGCACGCTCCACCGCTATCAGCTCAACACCAGACGCGCCACGCCGTTCGCGCAGGGCGTCGCGCAGTACGTCGTGAGCGCCGACGGACACAAGCTGCTCTATCGCACGGCCGGTGGCGGCGGACAGGGCGGCGGTGGTGGACAGGGCGGCGGCGCCGGTGGCGCGCTGTTCCTCGTCGACGCCGACAAGCAGCCGCCGACGGCGGGTCAGGGTCGCCTCAACACGCAGCTCCGCGCGTACGTGGACCCGAAGGCCGAGTTCCAGCAGATCTTCAACGAGGGATGGCGCAACGAGCGCAACAATCTCTACGTGAAGAACCTGCACGGCACCGACTGGCCGAAGATGAAGCAGATGTACAGCCAGCTCCTGCCGTACGTGAACCACCGCGCGGATCTGAATTACCTGATGGACATGATGGGCGCCGAGATCGCCATCGGGCACTCGTACGTGCGCGGCGGTGACATGCCCGAAGTCCCGCAGGCGAACGGCGGCTTGTTAGGCGCCGACTTCACGGTCGACAACGGCCGCTACCGCATCGCCCGCATCTACGACACGGAAGGCTGGAACCCGGAGCTCCGCGCGCCGCTCGCCATGCCGGGCCTGAACGTGAGCCGCGGCGACTACGTCGTGGCCATCAACGGCACCGAGCTGAAGACGCCGGACAACATCTACCGTCTGCTCGACGGCACGGCGAACCGTCAGACGGTGATCGCGGTCAACTCGCGCCCGACGCTCGAAGGCGCGCGACAGATCACGGTCATCCCCGTGGCGAACGAGCAGGGTCTGCGCACACGAGCGTGGGTGGAGCAGAGCCGCCGCATCGTGGATTCGCTGTCCAACGGCAAGCTCGCGTACGTCTACATCCCGAACACCGGGCAGCCGGGCTACACGAGCTTCAACCGCTACTACTTCGCGCAGCAGGACCGGAAGGGCGCCATCATCGACGAGCGCTACAACGGTGGTGGCTCCGCCGCCGACTACATCGTCGACATCCTCGGCCGCGACTACGACGGGTACTTCAACAACCCGGCCGGTAACCGCGTGCCGTTCACGAGCCCCGCGTCAGGCATCTGGGGCCCGAAGGTGATGATCATCAATGAGATGGCCGGCTCCGGCGGCGATCTCATGCCCTACATGTTCAAGCACCGGAAGATCGGCCCGCTCGTCGGGAAGCGCACGTGGGGCGGACTCGTCGCCACGAGTGACACGCCGCCGTTCGTGGATGGCGGATCGATGATCGCGCCGCGGTTCGGCTTCTTCGCCCGTGACAACAAGTGGGCGGTGGAGAACGAAGGCGTCGCGCCCGACGTGGACGTGGAGAACTGGCCGAAGGACGTCATAGCCGGCCACGATCCGCAGCTCGAGCGCGCGGTGCAGGAAGCGCTGAAGCTGCTCGCGGCGAACCCGGGCAATCGACTGATGCAGGAACCGCCCCCGCCGATGTGGGGCAAGCGCGTGAAGCCGCTCGATCGTTAGGCACTCGGCAGCGCTGCACGGCAGGAGTTCGAGGGGCTGGGCGCCAGGAGTTGGGCGTCCAGCCCCTCGTGCATCGCGGGCCTACTGGCCTGCCCGCACCGGCGCCGAATGGCCTTGCGCGCCGCCCTGCACCGTTCTACCGTGTCCCATAGTCTTGCCAAGGGACACGCATGCGCGCTGACACCGGGGATCTGCTCCAGGGCACTCTCGCCATTCTCATCCTCAAGGCCCTCCTCGGCGGGACGCAGCACGGCTATGGCATAGCCCGCTGGGTTGAAGGCACGACCGACGACGTCCTGCGCATCGAGGAAGGCTCGCTCTACCCCGCGCTGCGACGCCTCGAGGACAACGGCTGGGTGACGTCCGAGTGGGGACTGTCCGAGAACAACCGGCGCGCGCGCTTCTACACCATCACGCGCGCCGGCCGGACGCACCTGCGCGCGGAAGCCACCGTGTGGTTCCGCTACGCGAGCGCCGTCACCCAGGTGCTCAGGTCTTCGCCCGCGCTGTCGTGACAAGGTCATGAGCCCGGCGTCACACGGCGGCGACCCGCCCGCCAAGCCACCCCGCCAGCCGCCCACGTGGCGGCGCTACCTGCGCTTCTGGGGGCCTAACGTCGACGCGGACGTCGACGACGAGCTCCGCTTCCATCTCGAGATGCGCGCCCGTGACTACGCGGCGCGCGGCCTGACCTCCGACGACGCCCTCCGGGCCGCCGCCGAACGGTTCGGCGACCTCCACGGTATCGGCGGCGCCCTGCGCGCCCACGATCGGCGCCGCGAGCGCGGCCGCCAGAGGAAAGAGTACATGAGTGACCTCACGAACGACCTCCGCTACGGGATGCGCGCGTTCACCCGCGCGCCGGCGTTCACCACCGTGGCGCTCCTCACCATCGCGTTAGGTATCGGGGCCACCACCGCGATCTTCAGCGTCGTCAACGCCGTCATCCTCCGCCCGCTCCCCTACCCCGATGCCGACCGCATCGTGCAGGTGTGGATGGACAACCGACGCCAGGGTCTGAAAGAAGACCTGCACTCGTGGCCGAACTACGCCGACCTGCGCGAGCAGAACCACGTCTTCTCCGCCATGGCCGCGTACACCACCGGCGGATACAACATCACGGCCGGCTGCAAGGAAAGCGACTGCGAGCCGCAGCGCATCAAAGCACTGTTCGCGACGCCCGACATCTTCCGCGTCCTCGGCCTAACGCCAGCAATGGGCCGAGCGTTCACGGTCGAGGAGGATCAACCGGGCAAGGATGGCGTCGTCATCATCAGTCACGGGCTGTGGACTGGGCTTTTCGCCGCCGATCGCGGCATCATCGGCCGCACCGTTCGACTGAACGGGCGCGAGCGCACGGTCATTGGCGTGCTGCCGCCGTGGTTCGCGTTCCCGAACCGCGACACCGACGTGCTGGTGCCACTCGCCATGGACGCCGACGACAAGCAGTACCGCTCCTCGTTCGGTCTCTACTCCGTCGCCCGCCTCGAGCCCGGCATCACGTTCGAGCGCGCCGTGGCCGACCTGAACGCCATCGGCCGGCGGCTCGAGCAGCAGTACCCGACGAACCGCGACTACGGCGTCTACCTCGTGCCGCTTCCGGAACAGGTCGTCGGACGCACGCTCCGCACGTCGCTGTGGGTGATGATGGCCGCCGTCGGCGCCGTGCTGCTCATCGCCTGCGCGAACGTCGCGAACCTGATGCTGTCGCGGGCCGCCGTCCGCGAGCGCGAGATCAGCGTCCGCGTCGCCCTCGGCGCCGCTCGCACGCGCCTCGTCCGGCAACTCCTCACCGAGAGCATCCTCCTGTCCGTGCTGGGTGGCGCGTTAGGTACCGCACTGGCGTGGGTCGGGCTGCGCGTGCTCACGCGCATGGCGCCAGAAGACATCCCGCGAATGGACCAGGTCCGCATCGATCTCCCGGTGCTCGGCGTCGCGCTCGTACTCGCGGTCTTCACCGGCATCGCGTTCGGGCTCGCGCCGGCATTGCAGTCGTCACGCGTGGCCGTCGGAGGCGCGCTGCGCGAGGGCATTCGCGGCGGCACCGGCGGACGAAGAGCGCAGCGCATGCGTCGCACGCTCGTCGCCGCGCAGATCGCGCTCGTGGTCATGCTGCTCACCGGCGCGGGGCTGCTCATCAAGAGCTTCATGCATCTGCAGCGCGTCGACCTCGGGTTCCGCCCCGACCATCTGCTGACGATGCGCTTCTCGTTGCCGGGCGCGAAGTACCCGACGCCGCAGGCGCGCGCGGCATTCCAGGAGACGCTGCTCGAGCGCACCCGGCAGATCCCTGGCGTTCAGGGCGCGGCGTTCATCTCCGACATCTTCCTCAGCGCGACCCCGAACTCCACGACCATCACGATCGACGGGCGTGAGATGACCCCCGAGGAACAGAACGTCGAGGTGCCGCTCGACGCCGTATCGCCCGACTACTTCAAGGTCATGGGCATCCCGCTCCGCAGCGGGCGCACGTTCGCCGCTACCGACAATCTCGAGGCGCCGCAGGTCGTCATCGTCAACGAGAGCCTGGCGCGACACTTCTGGCCTAACGAGGACGCGGTCGGCAAGCGCTTCAAGTACGGCAACGCCACGAGCACCGGCCCGGTCATGACCGTCGTCGGCGTGGTCGCCGACATGCGCCGCACCGGCTTCGACGCGCCGGTGCGCTACGAGACGTTCCGCCCGTACACGCAGCGCGTCGTCGGCTACCTCACGCTCGTGGTCCGAACCGCCGGCGATCCGCTCGCGATGGTCGCACCGGTGCGCGCGCAGTTCCGCGCCCTCGACCCCGAGCAGCCTGTCTTCGCGGTCGAGTCGATGGATCAGCTGCTTTCCTCCATGGTCGCCCAGCGCCGCTTCAGCATGGCGCTGCTCGGCACGTTCGCCGCGCTCGCGCTCGTGCTCGGCGTCGTGGGTGTGTACGGCGTCACGTCGTACCTCGTAGCCCAACGCACGCGCGAAGTCGGCGTGCGGCTCGCGCTCGGTGCGCAGCCGCGGCAGGTGGTCGGCATGGTCGTCCGCCAGGGAATGCTGGTGGCGGCTGCCGGACTCGCGGTTGGTCTGGTGGGCGCTCTCGCTACCGGCCGGCTCATTACCGGTTTGCTCTATGGCGTCAGCCCGTACGACGTCGCGACGCTGGCAGTCGTGACCGTCGCGATCGGCCTCGCCACCCTCGTGGCGAACTGGCTGCCCGCCCTGCGCGCCGCTCACGTCGATCCGTTGATTGCGTTGCGAAGCGATTGACGGATTTCCCCATCGCCCGGGATGCTCAGCCGGTCGGGGATGGCGTACACGTCCGCAGGGTGTGACTCGACGAGCCGTCGCCGCGATTGACAAGCTTTGGTCTGGTGGTCTGACACTAACCTGACCACTTCAGGTCGGCATTGCGCCGTTTCGCCTAACGTACGGCGTGTTCCCGATCTAACTGGTCTGGTTCCCCTTGACCCGCCATCTGCGCGCGGTGATGATAGCGCGCAATTGTTCCCTCCGATCGCTGGCCATGCTATCGAGCACGGTCAGCCATTGCCCACCGCTGGAGGACCCTTCATGATTGTCGCACGTGTACTACGCGGCACCGCCCTCGCCGCCATCGCGCTCGCCGCGTCGGCGCTCACGCAACGCGCCCACGCCCAACAGACCGGCACCGTCCGCGGGACGGTCACCGACTCGGCTTCGGCCCGCGGCATCGCGGGCGCGCAGGTCACCATTACCGGCTCTACCCGCGGCGGCCTAACGAACGACGTCGGCCAGTACACCATCCGCGACGTCCCACCCGGCACCATCACGGTCCGCGCGCAGCGCATCGGCTTCACGCCCGTGGACCGGACCGTGACCGTCACCGCGAATGGGACCGTCGTCGCCGACTTCACGCTCGCGACATCCGCTCGCACGCTGTCCGAGGTCGTCGTCGTCGGTTACGGCACGAGCAGCCGGCAGAACGTCAGTAGCGCCATCAGCTCGGTCACCGCCGCGGACATCGCGAACACGCCGGCCGCCGGCCTCGACGCGGCGCTCCAGGGCAAGGCGCCCGGCGTGCAGGTGATGCAGAACGCCGGCAATCCCGGGAACGGCATCTCCGTCCGCGTCCGCGGGCCCGCGTCGATCAACGCCGGCAATCAGCCACTGTACGTCGTCGACGGCGTGCCGATCCTGCAGGAGAATTTCTCGCAGCTCGGACTCGGCGGCCAGGACGTCACGGCCGTCACCGGCATCAACCCGGACGAGATCGAGACCATCGACATTCTGAAGGACGCCGCCGCCTCCGCGATCTACGGCTCGCGCGGCTCCAACGGCGTCGTGATGATCACCACGAAGCGCGGCCGCGCCGGTAAGTCGCACATCACCTTCAGCGGCTACAACGGATGGCAGGCCACGTCGGAGACGATCCCGATGCTGAACGCGCAGCAGTACGTCGAGATCTTCAACGAGAGCGCGAAGAACGACGGCTACGACCCCGACGACTACGACTTCACGCCGGGCGTGGACGACAGCGCCAACTACGACTGGCAGAAGGCCGTGTTCCGCAACGCCCCTGTGCGCGACCTGCAGCTCGGCGCCAGCGGCGGCAGCGAGCGCGTGCTCTACTACCTCTCGGGTTCGTACTTCGACCAGAGCGGCATCGTGATTGGCTCGAAGTACACGCGCGCCGCGGGCCGCGTGAACCTCGACTTCAACGCGAACAGCAAGCTGTCCGTGCGCACGTCGCTCGGACTCGACGCGCGAGGACAATGACCGCATTCAGGGCGACGGGAGCCTCGACGGCATCGTCACGAATGCGATCGGCATGCAGCCCATGCGCCCTGTCTATCGGGCGGATGGTAGCTTCGCTGGCCGCGCCCAGGGGCTCCGCTACTCGAACCCGGTCGCCCTCGCCAACCTGAATTCCTCCGAGCTCGAGACGCAGCGCGCGTTCGGCAACATCGAAGCGAACTACCAGCTCACACACAGCCTGCGCCTAACGGGCCGCGGCGGCTTCGACGCGCTCGGTCTCGACGAGACGGCCTGGGACTCACCGACCGTCGATCGCACGTACGCCGCGAGCGCGAACGGCGTCGGCAAGTCGGGCCACACGGGAGCGACCAAGTATCTCGGTGAGGGCTACCTGACGATCGAGCCGTTCTCGTCGGCGACGAGTCACCTCTCGCTCGTCGGCGGCGCCAGTGTCGAGTACAACAAGAGCACGCTGAACTTCGTCCGCGGCGAAGGTTTCACGAGCGGCTTCCACACCTACGTGCGCAACGCGTCCAACGTCACCGAGTACGACGGCTCGTCGACGACGAACAACCTCGTCGGCTTCTTCACGCGTGCCGACTACTCGCTCCGCGATCGCTACCTCCTCTCGGCGAGCCTGCGCTCCGACGGCTCGTCGCGCTTCGGCGAGGAGAATCGGTACGGCCTGTTCCCCGCCGCGTCCGTCGGGTGGGTGTTGAGTGAAGAGTCGTTCGCGAGCAGCCTTCGGAAGTTCGCGAACGTGAAGCTCCGCGCGAGCTACGGCGCCACCGGCAACCAGGGCATCGGCGATTTCGCGGCGCGGGCACTCGCCACCGGCTCTCCGTACAGCGGCACACCT
This sequence comes from uncultured Gemmatimonadaceae bacterium, assembly GCA_963829055.1. Taxonomy (GTDB): domain Bacteria; phylum Gemmatimonadota; class Gemmatimonadetes; order Gemmatimonadales; family Gemmatimonadaceae; genus JAJKIV01. The sequence continues at coordinate 376,068 of CAWHHI010000003.1, forward strand.
GGTATCTCGGTCTCGCAGCTCGGCAATCCTGATCTCCGTTGGGAAACGACGCGAGAGTTCGACACCGGTGCCGACCTGTCGATGTTCAACGGCCGCGTGAACCTGATCGCCGACTACTACGTGCGCCAAACGTCCGATCTGCTCGTGCAGCGCCCGATCCCCGCGACCACGGGCCTCACGACTTACTGGGGCAACATCGGCGACATCGACAACCGCGGCGTCGACCTCGGTCTCAACACCACGAATATCGAGACGGGCGGTACCGACGGCTTCGCATGGCGCAGCACGCTCACCATGACATTTAATCGCAACAAGGTGACGTCGCTGTTCAACGATCAGCCGTTCACGACGGGTATCAACGGACGAGAGACGAGCATCGCGACGGTCGGCAAGCCGTTAGGCTCGTTCTTCATGTACAAGTTCGACGGCGTCGACCCGCAGACCGGCAGACGCGATTCTGCGCGACGTGGACGGCGATGGCGACATCACCGACCGCTGACCGCATGATCGTCGGCAACCCGCAGCCCGAATTACTTCGGCGGCTTCACGAACACGTTCAGCCTGAAGAGCTTCGAGCTCAACACGCTTCCTCCAGTTCAGCAAGGGGAACGACGTGTTCAACATGATGCGCATCTTCGCCGATGACGGCGCCTGCACGTACGACAACAAGTTCACCGACGTCCTCAGTCGCTGGCAGAAGCCGGGCGACATCACCGACGTGCCGCGCATGAGCTACGACTGCGCCTCGGGCGCGGACGCGATCTCGAGCCGCTTCATCGAAGACGGCTCGTACCTCCGCATCCGGGAGATCACGCTCGGCTACCGCTTCCCGTCGCGCCTCTCGGGCAAGGCGGGGCTCGACAACGCGCGGCTGTACGTGTCCGGGCGCAACCTGGCCACGTTCACGAAGTACTCGGGCTACAACCCCGACGTGAACAGCGCCGGCTCCGACTCGAACGTCATCATCGGCACCGACTACTACGCGTATCCGCTCGCCGCGAACGTTCACCATCGGTATCACCGCTGGCTGGTGACCGGCATCCCAGCCACCGTGACCCTTCATTGAGACTTCATACATGAAACTTCGACTGCTGATGCCGGCCGTGCTGCTCGTCGCCGCCGCCGGATGCGATTCCGCCCTCACGACCGACCCCGTCGACCGCGTTCCGGCCGAACAGGCGATCGTCGACGCGCCCACCGCACGCGCTGCTCTCGTCGGCGCGTACGACGCGCTTCAGAGCCTGAGCTACTACGGGCGCACGTTCCAGGTCCTTGGCGATCTCTCCGCCGACAACGCCGAGCACGTCGGCACCTTTCAGTACCTCGGCCAGGTGGACCGCAACCAGCTCCAGGCCGACAACACCGCCGTCACGAACGTCTGGATCGCCATCTACGATGCGGTGGCGCGCGTCAACCTGATCCTGCGCGAGGTGCCTAACGTCCCTGGCCTCACCGCCGCCCAGAAGAACCAGATCCTCGGCGAGGCCCACTTTCTGCGCGCGCTCCACTATCACAACCTCGTGAAGTTCTGGGGCGACGTTCCCATGCCGCTCGAGCCGCTCGAGAGCCCGGCCGAAGCAGCGCAGCTGACGCGCACGCCCAAGGCGCAGGTGTACACCCAGATCCTGAGCGACCTGACGCAGGCCGAGCAGCTCATGACCACGGCCAAGCAGGCGCGTCAGGCGTCACTGGGTGCCGCACGAGCGCTCCGCGCGCGTGTCATGCTGTACATGGAGAATTATCAGGGTGCGCTCGACGCCGCGAACACGGTCCAGGCGATGAGCTACTCCCTCGCTCCGGCGTTCGAGTCCCTCTTCACGGATGAAGGAACCGACACGCCGGAAGACGTCTTCCGCGTGAGCTTCACGGCCACCGAGTACAACGAGATGGGCTACTACTATCTCTTCGACGGCCGGTGGGAAGTCGCCCCGACCGCCAACCTGTACGCGGCCTACAGCGCCACCGACGCTCGGCGCAGCCGCACCGTCGGGAAGGACGGCAGTGACTACGAGGGCACGAAGTTCCCGACGACGATCGGTGCGGAAGACCTGCACGTGATCCGGTTCGCGGAAGTCGTGCTCACCAAGGCCGAGGCGCTCGCGCGGCTGAACCGCCTGCCGGAGGCGATCACGGAGTACAACAAGACCCGCGTTAGGGCCAAGCTCGCGCCACACGTCCTCGGCGTCGATGTCACGTCGCAGGCGGACGTGTTGAACGCGATCGCGAACGAGCGTCGCCTGGAGCTCGCGCTCGAAGGCGATCGGTTCCCCGATCTCGTTCGCACCGGGCGAGCCCTTGCGGTGCTCGGCCTGCCGGCGAATCGCGCGTTCCAGTTGCTGTATCCGATTCCGTCGCGTGAGCTGATCGTGTCGCCCGCGCTCACGCAGAACCCCGGCTACTGATTTCACGCGGTCATTCCGAGCGGCCTTGTCATCCGAGCGAAGCGGCGCGAGTCGAGGAATCCTCGAGCTGTCCCGACAGAGGGCCTCTCTACCGGTATGAGCACGATTCCTCGACTCGCTATCGCTCGCTCGGAATGACACGTGATCCCAATGGGGACGACCCCGGCGGCCACAGGCCGCCGGGGTCGTTTCTTTGTTGCTTCAGACGCGGCGCCGTGTCGATGCGAGTGCGCGATCCGATAGCTTCCGGGTCATCAGTTCGATCGTTGTTCAGCCGTTCGGTCGCAGATCTGGATGATGACCGTCGCCAGCCCGCCAATCGTTCTGCTCCACGGCCTCGGCCGCACGCGCCATTCGCTGTGGCCGGTTGCTCGCGAGGCCGCGCGGCGAGGCTATCGCGTACACAACTTCGGCTACCCCTCGCGACGCGCGCCGATCGAGCAACTCGCCGAGACCGTCGGACGGCGCATCACCGAGATCGCCACCACAGGGATCGTCGACGTCGTCACGCACTCGATGGGCGGAATCATCATCCGGGCGGCCGTCGCCTTCGGCGCGCTACCCGCCGAGGCCGTCCGGCGCGTCGTGATGCTCGCGCCGCCTAACCATGGCAGCGAGCTCGCCGATCGACTCCGGGATTTCCGAGCCTATCGCCTCGCCACCGGGCCGGCCGGCCAGCAGATCGGCACGAATGATGACAGTGTTCCACGACGCCTGCCTCCACCGCCGTTCGAGGTCGGCATCATCGCCGGCCGGCGAAGCACGAACCCACTCTTCTCCCACCTCCTCGGCGCGGAGGGCGATGGCAAGGTGACCGTGGAGAGTACGCGCCTCGAGGGCATGCGCGAGATCGTCGTCGTGGATCGCTCACACACGTTCATCATGTGGGCACCGGATGTGCTCGCCCATACGTTTGCCTTCCTCGAGAATGGACGGTTCGCAACGGACGTGTGATGACCCTGCTCACGATGACGCTGCTCGAGGACACTGGTGTTCTGCGAGAGCGCGACCTCTGGCTCGAGCTGCGCGCCCGGGAGCCGGCCTATCCCCCGCGCGGCTGGGTGCCCGCCTATCGGTTCGCCATGCGCCTCGACGGAGTCGATGAGGCCGTGGGCCGACTCAGCTTTCGCGTGGGAAGCACCCACACGATCGAGCACTACGCCGGCCACATCGGCTACGAGGTGACGCCGGAGTTTCGCGGGGCTCGTCTTGCGGAGCGCTCGTGCCGTCTCGTGCTGCCGCTCGCGCGGCGCCATGGCTTTCGTGAGCTGTGGATCACGTGTAACCCGGACAACCTGCCGTCGCGGCGCACGTGCGAGCGACTCGGCGCCGAGTTGGTCGATATCGTCAATGTCCCCCGTGACAACAATGTGTACGGTCCGGGGAGTGAGCGCAAATGCCGCTATCGGCTGACGCTGTGATGCGCGATCCGCGGTCACGTTAGGCAACCGCTCCTTACAAGCGCCTGTGGCCCGAACGTTTCTCGAATCGGCACTGGGAAGCACGCTGCCGTCGTTCACGTCCGAGTGGGCGGCGCTCCGGCGGACGTATCCTCCCACATCTCCACCCACCGACGCCGATTTTCTCGCGGCGCTGCGTGCGCACGTGCTGCGGTTGCTCGGTGAAGGCCGCGTCGCGGAGACGACGCGGTTCTTCTACGCGCTCGAGCGGCTGCTCGAGGAGGCGGACCCAATTCTGCACGAGTTGATCGCGCGCGATCTCGTCGCCGCGCTCGCCACCGAGTGTCGGCTCGCGGCGATCGACGCGCGTCGTGTCGAGCCCTACCTCGGGACGCGCACCCGCGCAGCGTGGATGAACACGGCGTGACAACTACGTCATCCCGAGCGCTCAGCGAGGGACCTTCTGTGACGCATTCGTGCCGGACGGCCACGATCACGTCCGAGGGGCTCCTTCGCTGACGGCCTCGTCGGATGACACGCTTTTTCCCCGTCCGCTCCGCCCTCCGAAGGCCGTCCTTCAGCTATTCCCGCAACGCAATGATCGGGTCCACACGCGTGGCCCGCACCGCCGGAATCAACGTCGCCAACACGCCAGCCACGCCGACTACCGCCACGATCACCACGTACGTCGGCACGTCGGTGCGCTGGACGCCGTACAGGAAGTTCGACAGCAGCCGCGTCGCCGCGAACGCCCCACCGACCCCGATCACGAGCCCGGCCACCGTCAACACCACGCCCTGCCGGACCACCAGCGCCAGCACCGACGACGGCTGCGCGCCGATGGCCATCCGTACGCCGAACTCCCGCCTGCGCTGCGTCACGAGATACGCCAGCACGCCGTAGACGCCTAACGCGGCAAGCAGCGCGGCGGCGAGCCCGAAGCCGGACAGCAGCATCGTCACGAACCGCGTGCCCGACGCCGCCCGCGCCACCATCTCGTCACCAGTCGCCACTCCGTACACCGCGATCGTCGGATCCGTTTCGGTGATCGCCCGGCGGATCGCCGGCATCGTCTCCGCGGGGCTGGTACGCGTCCGCGCGACGATCACCGACCCGCCAGGCGCCGAGAACTGGCCAGCGTCGTAGTAGACGGCCGGCCGAGAAGGGGCGTCGATCGCCTCGTACTTCACGTCCGCGACGACGCCCACGACTTCCATGGGCGGGGTCGAGTCTCCCAACGTCGAGAGCCGGCGGCCAATGGGAGATTGCCCCCGCCAGAGGAGACGCGCCGCCGACTCGTTCACGATGACCGCCGTCGGCCGGCCCGGTGCCTCGCGCGAGTCGAACACACGCCCACGCCGCAACGGCACGCGCAGCGTGCGCAGGAAATCACGCGAAACGACGTGAATCTCCATCGGCGGGTACTCGCCACGCGTCGTCGCACGTGAGTCCACTCGCGACACCGGCATGAAGACACAGTCGCTGCCGAGTGGCGGACAGTTCGACGAAGCGGCGGACTCCATGCCGGGCAGTGCCGCGATCCGCGCGACCATCTCCGCGCGGCGGTCCGGCGTCGCGAGCGTTGAGTCACCGCCCGACAGCCGGAGTGTCACGAGATGGTCCGCGGCGAATCCGATGTCGCTCGCGAGCAACGCGCGGAAGCTGCGCACCATGAGACCCGCGCCGACCAGCAACGCCGTCGCGAGTCCCACCTGTCCGATGACCAGCAGGCGACGGCCGCGAGCCCGTGTCGTTCCGCCTCTGCTACCCGCGACTTTGATGATGTCCGCGATGTTCGTCCGCGACGCGGCGAGCGCGGGCGCGGCGCCGAACAGCATGCCCACGGCCAGGGTCAGCACGGTCACGAACGCCAGGACGCGCCAGTCGGGCGCGAGCGAGACGCCCTGCAGGATATCCACGTTGCGAAGCAGCACGAAGTTGGGCGGCAGCGTCGGTCGAACGCGCGCCAGCGCGGCCGCGCCGCCGTAGGCGATCAGCACGCCCGGAATCCCGCCGGCGAGCGCCAGCACGACGCTCTCGGTGAGCATCTGCCTAACGAGCCTGCCGCGGCCGGCACCGAGCGCGATGCGCACTCCCATCTCGGACTCACGGGCGCGGGCGCGGGCCAGCAACAACCCGGCGAGGTTCGCGCACACGATCAGCAACACGCCCCCTACCGCGATCGAGAGCACCGTCAGCAGCGGACGGATCAGCGGGTGACGCCTCGCCTCGGCGAAGCCGACCACGCCGCCACTCCACTCCGCCTTCCGACTGCCGAACGCCGGCGGCGGGAAGATCGCGTTCAGAGCCCGGGCGGCGGTCTTGATTTGAGCGTTCGCGGTCGCGAGCGACGCGTTAGGCGCGAGACGTGCGACCACGGCGCCCATCTCGTTCGCCATCTGCTCGCGCCGCTCTCGCGGGCCCAACTCGGCGAGCGCCTTGATCGGCACCCACATCTCCGCGCTCTCGCGAATGCCGGTGAAGCTCGCCGGCATGACGCCGATGATCGTCACGGGCAGCTTGTCCAGAACGGCGGTCGTCCCGATCACGGCGGTGTCGCCGCCGAAGTGTCGCCGCCAGAGCGGCTCGGACAATACCGCGACGGCGCCCGACGCCGATGGCATCGAGTCGGCCGCGGCAATGGTGCGGCCAATGAGAGCCCGCGCCCCGAGCGTCGAGAACAGACTCGTAGTCACGAGTTCCGCCCGCACGCGCTCCGCTGATTGCGCGGGCGCGCCGGCCGGGAGCCCGGTGCGTCGGAGGTTGTACTCGTCCCAGCTCGAGAAGCCGGCGTCCGCGAAGGCAGGGACCATCTCGCGCAGCCGGACGTACTTGTTGTACGTCCACGGCATGGAGTCCACGGCGAAGAAGAAGCCGGGCGTGACCGTCTGGGCTGTGACCACCAACCGCTCGGCGGCCGGAAACGGGAGCGGCCGGAGGAGGATGACGTTCACGAGCGTGAAGACCGCCGTTGTGGCCCCGATACCTAACGCGAGCGACGTAATGGCGACGGCGGTGAACGCTGGTGCCTGGCGGAGCGACCGGAGCGCGTAGCGCGCGTCCTGTATCGCCGCCTCGACCCACCCGACAGCCATCACGTCGCCGGTCTGGTCCCGCAATCGCGCCGCGTTGCCGAACTGGCGACGCGCGGCCCACGCCGCCTCGTCCGCGCTCATGCCGGCTTGCTCGTGGTCCCGTGCATTCATCTCGACGTGGAACCGCATTTCCTCGGCGAGCTCGCGCTCGAAGCGCTCGCGGTTGAGATAGAATCGGATGCGGCGCGCGAGCTCGGCCACGTACTCAATCGGGTTTCGCATTCAGGTCGTCCCCATGACGCGTTGAATGGCCACCAACAATCGGTCGAAGTCCGCCACTTCCTGCGCGAGCTGCTTCTTCCCGAGCGGCGTCAGCTTGTAGTAGCGCGCGCGGCGCTTGGTCGGCGTCTGTCCCCACTCCGATGACACCCATCCCTTGAGCTGCATCCGCTGCAGCGCGGGATAGAGCGAGCCCTCCTCCACCTGGAGCACGTCCTGCGAGAGCTGCTGCAGATGCTGAGCGATCCCGTACCCGTGCATCGGGGCGATCGTGAGCGTCTTGAGGATCAGCATCTCGAGCGTCCCGGGCAGGATCTCGCTGCGTTCGTTCTTTGCCATAGATAGTCTATAGGTAGTCTGTCTATGGTAGAACACCGTGCCGCCACCGTCAAGAGCGGCCTCCTGCTACGTCGCGCGACGTATGCCTCGTCGCGCCGCGAGGTTGTACCCTCACGTCGACGCTCACGCCGACGCTCACGGAGACTCCCATGACCTCTCGATCTGCCGCCACCGTACTCGCACTGTGCCTGGCAAGTGGCTGCCTTCCTTACACTGTCGGGTCCACGGCGCGAACGCTGCCCGCCGGACAGTCGACCAAGGCGGCCATCGTCTATTACATCCCCGACGCGGTCGACGTCCTCGGCGATTCGGTGTCGGCCCCCATGCGCGGCACTGACCTCGAGCTCCGCTACGGCCTCGATGACAAGTCGGACCTCGGCGTCCGCTTACCCTCTTACAGCGGCGCCGTGTTCACGTACAAGCGACGGCTCGCTGGCACCTCAGCGCCGGAGAGCGGTGCTGTCTCCGTCATGGCCGGCGGAGGATTCGTGAACTGGGGCGAGCACGCCGAGACGGAGCTCACGATGCTGGCGTCGGGACGCGAAGCGAGCGTGGTCACGCCCTACGGCGGCCTTCGCGTGATGCAGGTGATCCCCATGTCGCGGAATGCCGTGCACGACACGCCGACCGCCGGCGGCTTCCTCGGCATGCGCCTGCGCTTCGGCGATGTCGATGTGATTCCCGAGATCGGCGTCTACTACGATCGCTCCGCACTCGACCTGCGCCGCACGAACTACATCGTCGTCCCAGGCGTGAGCTTCGCACCGCGCAGAGGAAAGCCGGTCGGGTAAGCCACTGTCAGGTAAGTGGCTTGCATCACCCCGTCCTCGCCTGCTGCTTTCGGTTCAAAGCAATCAGCGGGGAACAACCATGCCGCGCGCGAAGAAGAAAAAACCCGAGGTCACGCCCGCCTCACGCGGGCTCGACGCCCGACGCCTCGCCACCGCCGCTCCACCCGCGAGTGTCGTCAACGTCGCGGCCGCGATCGAGGAGAACGGTGGCTCCGCCCTCGCGACGTACCGCGACCCACTTGGCGGACACTGGCAGATCCTCGCGGCACTCCCCATCGACCGCGTCGAGCCCACACCCTATCAGCGCGATCTATCCGAGGCACACGTCGACCGGCTGACCGTCGCCATCGACAAGCTCGACCGCTTCCTCGATCCCGTCATCGCCGTCCCCGCCGGCGACGGCAAGTACTGGTCGCCTAACGGGTATCACCGACTCGGCGCCATGAAGCAGCTCGGCGCAAAGTCCATCGTCGCGCTCGTCGTGCCCGAGCCCGAAGTCGCGCATCACATCCTGCTGCTCAACACCGAGAAGGCGCACAACCTCCGCGAGCGCGCGCTCGAAGTGGCGAGGCTGGCCGAAGCGCTGGCGGAGATCGATGATCGTCCTGAGCGCGAGTTCGCGGTGCAGTTCGAGGAGGCGGCGCTCGTCACGCTCGGCTTCTGCTATCAGCAGAACGGTCGATTCGCCGGCGGCGCTTTCCACCCGGTGCTCAAGCGATGCGACAAGTTCCTGGGCTCCAGGCTGCCGAGGGCGCTCGAGACGCGGCGCGAGCGCGCGGCCAAGCTGCTCGAGCTGAACGACGCCGTGAACGCCGCGGTGGCGAGCCTCAAGGAGCGCGGGTTCGAGAGTCCGTACCTCAAGGCATTCGTCGTTGCCCGGATCAACCCGCTTCGCTTTCAGCGGAAGCCCACCGCCGATTTCGACGAGACGATCGACAAGATGATCGGCTCCGCGACGCGGTTCGACGCCACGCGGATCAGGGTGGACCAGGTCGCCCGCAGCGGCGGCGCTCCCGAAGAGTCGTGAGCGCCGCTTCACTCCGATGCAACTATTGACTTCATTTCGGGTTCACAGCCTCTTACCCGGACTTCTCGCCTTACCTGTCTTCCCCGTTCCCAGCATGCGTCGTTTTTTCGTTCCCATCTTTTTCAGTGCTATCGCGAGTACCGCTGCTACCGCGCAGACGCCGGACTCGACGGCAGCACTTCCCGGAAAATCGGCACTGCAGGGCGTGTACACCGATGCCCAGGCATCCCGCGGCGACAACGAGCACGCATCGAACTGCACGTCCTGTCACTCGACGACGAACTACGCTGGCCCCGCTTTCGTGAAGACCTGGGTCGGCCGGACCGCGTTCGACCTGTTCGAGCAGTTGAGGACGACGATGCCCGACGACAGCCCGGGCAGCCTGTCGCAGCAGCAGTACGTGGACATCGTCGCCTACATCCTCAAGATCAACGGCTATCCGGCGGGCGCCGATTCGCTGTCGACGGACCCCGAGGCGTTGCGCCTCATCAGACTCGAGGCGAAGAAGGACTCGCAGACGGCGCGCGTTCCGCACCCGTCGAGCCGTGTATCGGCGAGCGTGCTCCAAGCCGCAGGCCTTCGCCCGCTGCACCCAATGTATCATGCTCACGCCGTCATGGCGCCAGCGACCACGCGATAGCCGCCAGCTCCTTCTCATTTCCCCACGATGAAGGACGACGACCGCAACACCCTCGACCGCCGACGCTTTCTCAAGGTCGCCGGCGCACAGACCGGATTGCTCGTCGCGGCCGCACAGGGTGCGGGGGCGATCGCGCAGCAACAACAGCCGACTCCAGCACCCCGGCGCGCGCCGGCCGTCGTCACGCAGAAGTCGCCCGACATCGCGGTGATCGGTGCAGGTGCCTTCGGCGGCTGGACCGCGTACCATCTGCGGAAGATGGGCGCGCGCGTCACGCTCGTGGACACGTGGGGCCCAGGCAATTCGCGGTCGACCTCCGGCGAGGAGACGCGCGGCGTGCGGTCGTCCTACGGCGATCGACCGCACGGAGAACTGTGGGCGCGCTGGGCGACCGAAGCCGCGAAGCGGTGGAAGGCCTGGGATGAAGAATTCGACCGCACGTCGCAGGAGCGCGTCTTCCACACCACCGGCGACCTCATCTTCCGAAAGGACTGGGAGCCGTTCCTCAAGGACACGCGCAAGAATTGGGACACGGTCGGCATCAAGTACGAGGTGCTGACGCCTAACGACGTTCGGTCGCAATACCCGGTCATCGATCTCAAGGAGATCGGTGTGATACTCTACGAGCCGGGTGCGGGCGTGGTGCGTGCGCGCCGAGCGTGCGAGACCGTGGCCGAGGCGTTCAAGCAGCGCGGCGGCGACATCGTCGTCGCGCGAGCGCAGCCGTCGCTCGCGCAGGGCGATCGCCTGCAGGACATCGCGCTGTCCACCGGTGAGACGCTCAAGGCCGGCCAGTTCGTGTTCGCCTGCGGGCCGTGGCTCCCGAAGATCTTCCCCGAGTTCCTGCGGACGCGACTCCGCACGCCGATGGGGAACGTCTACTACTACGGCACGCCCATCGGCGACAACCGGTTCGTCGCGCCGCACATGCCGAGCTTCAACTTCACCGGCATCACCGGGTGGCCGTCGCTGCCTAACGACGCGCGCGGCTTCCGCGTGCGGGTGGGCGGCGGCACGCAGACCGACCCCGACACGAGCCAGCGCTGGATCGACCCGAGCAACTTCACTCGGCCGCGCGCGTTTCTCATGGAGCGCTTCCCGCTGCTCATCGACGCGCCGCTGCTCGAGACGCGCTCCTGCCACTACGAGCTGTCCGTCACGCGCAACTTCTACATCGACACCCACCCCGAGTGGGCGAACGTCTGGATCTGCGGTGGCGGATCGGCGGAGGGCTTCAAGTTCGGCCCGATGGTCGGTGACTACACGGCGAAACGCGTGATGGGCATCGCGGGCGACCCGGCGATCGCGAAGGGGTTCCGCATCCCGAAGGAAGAGTTCGAGGAGCCGCCGCGCACAGCCGCCGACTCCGCGCGGGTCAAGGCGCGCGCCGACTCCGTCGCGAAGCTGAAGGCCGATTCGGCCAGGGCAGATTCCGCGAAGCGCGTGATCCCGAACGGTGCGTCATCCACCACCAGGCCCGACGGAGCAGCGAAGAAGCCATCGCTCTTCGAGTGACGTGATGCGTGGGCCGATGAAGGCGTGAGCGATTCGCCACGACGCTTCGGCCGCGCGCTGCGCCTGAGCGCGCGTAAGCGGCGGATGGAACGCCTGTACGACGTCATGTATTTCGGCGGCTGGCCCTCGTGGCTCGCCCGCCCGCTCGGCTTGCAGGGCCGCCTTCGACTCGAGACGCATCAGTTCTCGGTCGACGCCGGTGAAGGGCCGCCGGTTCCTCCGCTCCGCATCGCATTTGCCTCTGACCTCCACGGCGGTCCCGGCACGCATTCGGCCACGATTCGCCGGGCGTGTCGCCTGTTGGCCGAGTCGAAGCCTGACCTGCTGCTGTTAGGCGGCGACTTCGTGTCGTTCCACGCCCGCCACGTCGAGGGCGTTCTCGAGGCGATCGACGGCATCGACGCGCCGTTAGGCAGGCTCGCGGTGCTCGGGAACCATGACCTCATCGCTGACGACGCCTACCTCGTGCGCCGCCTCGCGACGATCGGCGTACGCACGCTCGTGAACGAGAACGTGCGGTTGCCGCCGCCGTACGATCGGCTGTGGGTCTGCGGGCTCGACAACACTGAGCAGGGCACCCCGGACGGCCGCGCGCGCGGTCGCGGGGGCGGATGGCATTCGTCTCATGCTCATGCACTCGCCGGACGGCCTGTCAGCGTTAGGCGACGAGCCGTTCGCCGTCGGGTTCACGGGCCACGTGCACGGCGGCCAGTTCGTGCTGCCGGGCGGCAAGTCGCTGATCTCCTCCAAGGGCCCGTTCAGCCAGCGCTACCTCTATGGCGGTGTGTTCGAGCTCGGGCCGCCGGGCCAGCGCATCCTGCTCGTCAGCCGAGGCATCGGCCAGGGCTCGCTGCCGATGCGCTTCAACGCGGACCCGGAAGTCCACGTGTGTGACCTGTCATTCCGAGCGTAGTTGTCATTCCGACCGTAGTTGTCATTCCGAGCCGAAGTCGAGGAATCGAGATCGTCTTGGTAGAGGGGCCCGCCAACCGTCAGGATGGTCATTCCGGAGCGGCGGTTTGTCATTCCGAGCGTAGCGAGGAATCATTTGACGTAAGACGTTATCAGTTATGGCGATAGGTACTCCGCTCGGGCCCTCAACCGGCTCTTGTTTTCGGCGTTTGTTCGGTATATTCTGTTTCCCCGCCGTCGCCTGTCGCGTCGGCGCTGACGACGGGAGGTGCCAGTGCCGAAGCACGAGTTGGTGTTGGACGCAGGCGAGTACGCGCCGGTTGCCGACCGCATCACGCTGTTCTACGCCCGCTACCCCACTGGGCGCATCCTCACTCGGCTCATCTCGCGAACCCGGTACGAGATCACCGTGCAGGCGTTCGTCTTCCGGTCGGTAAGCGAGGAGCGACCGTCCGCCACCGGTCTCGCGTCCGAACGCATCGGTGACGGCGACATCAACACCGTCGCCTGTCTCGAGAACACCGAGACGTCCGCCATTGGCCGCGCGCTCGCGAACCTCGGTCTCACGGCGTCGTCGCATCGGCCGAGTCGCGAGGAGATCGACAAGGCGAATCGCGAGCGCGTTCGTCGCGTTTCGGAGCCTGCGCCGGCCCCGCGATCGCCAGTCTCGCCGCGTGGCGGATCGGCGCAGCCTCCTGCGGAGAAGCCCGCACCACCTTCGCCGAGCCTAACGAGGCGTGCAGCTGGGGTGAGTGCGGCGGGTAGCAACTCGATGCAGCGCCGCGCCGATCGCGTGATGGACGCGCTCGATCTGCTCGATCAGGCCGAGCGCGCCGGCCTCCCGCACAAGCGCGCGCGGCGACTTCGCGATGCGCTCACCGAGCCGGCGGCGAGCGTCGTCACCGTCGAGCGTGTGGAGCGGATGATCCGCGCCTGGACCGCCGCCCGTCACGCCACGCATCTGCGCCTGTAACACCCCGGTGTCAGTAGGAAGAGAAGGTGTCATTCCGAGCGATGCGCGCGGCGAGTCGAGGAGCGTTGTCATTCCGAGCGGCGCCGCGAAGCGGCGCAGTCGAGGAATCGAGTCCCTGCCGAGTAGAGGGCCCTCTACCCGGACGATCGCGATTCCTCGACTGCGCGCCTGCTCGGCGCTCCGCTCGGAATGACACTGACAACCAGGCGGAAGCGCGAGCGATGCGAATCGAGAGGCAGCAGCACGTGGAGAACGCCGAGTCGTGGACCGATCACGAGCTGTTGCAGCGAATGCGCCGCGACGATGCGGTCGCCATCCGGGAGTTCTACCGGCGTTTCACTCCCGTGCTCTGGAAGGAGGCGCGTCGCGCGCACGTGCAGCCCGCGCTGCGTGACGACCTCGCCATCGACTGTCTGAGCGATTCCGCCATTCATCTCATGCAAGCGACCGTCGCCGTTCCGTCGAACCTGACGGGCTATCTCGTCGCCGCGTTCCGCCACCGGCTGGCGAACGATCGCCGCGCGACGAAGCGCCGTCTCGATGCTGGCGCCGCCGCGGTCTCGTACGGCTTCGACGAGCGGGTCGTGCGCGAGGTCTGCTCCGAGGCATCACTGCGCGCGAGCGCGGGGCCGGCCGCCGAAGCGCCCCCGCTATCACCCGTGCTCGAGCGGCTGTCGCGCGTCATCGACGCCGGCATCACCGACCAGGAGCGGCAGATCCTGCGCTGGATCAGCGCGGGCATCCCACAGCGTCTCATCGGTGAATGGTTGGGGATCACGCATAACGCGGCGCGTGTGCGCGTGCTGCGGTTGCGCGATCGTCTCATCGAGGTCGCGCTTCGATACGACGGCCCGTGGCTGCCCGGCGAGCGAGACGAGTTGTACGCGTTCTTCCGCCGCTGTGGTCTGTCGGAGCGCGCCCTCCGTGCAAGCCAGGCACGCGAGCAAGGAGCGCCGAGTGGCGGCGCACCGGAACGGAGCCGGCCGCAGGCTGGCCGCAAGTCACCAGAGGAGGACCAGTGAGATACGACGACACCACGCCCCCCGCGTCCGAGCGCGCCGGTATCGAGCGCGCGAAGGACCTTCTCGTTCGCGTCGCGGGTGACCGCGCCATGGAGCGGCTCGATCCACTGGACCCGTCGGAGGCCCCGTTTCTCGAGTGGTACGCGCGCGAGGCGCGGTTGACGTTGTCGGCGGCGGACCAGCAGAAGCTCGAAGCCGGCGCCGATCGGTTCGTGCGTGCCGTGCTCGCTCGCCGCGGCGTCGAGCGGACGCGTGTGCGAGAGGTCGCGGCCGAACCGGAGAGCGCCCCGGCGTGGGAGGAGGGGACGCTGGCGCAGGTGGTCGCGGCGGCAGCTCGCGTTAGGCACGCACCGGCGCTGGAGCTGTCAGTTGCGGCTGGCGTCGGGCGCGAGCTCTGGGATGAACCGTGCGAACGCTGGATTCCACTGCCGGACGGCGCGCCGGACGGGCGCTACGTCGCGCTGCGAGTGACGGGCGACAGCATGGTGCCGCTGCTGCATGACGGCGACACGATCCTCGTGAAGCTGGGAGATGAGCTCGTGCCTGACGCGGTAGTCGTAGCGCGTGTGCCGGATGGCGGGTACGTGGTGAAGCGAGTCGGCGGACTCGCGGGCTCGCGGGTAGAGCTGGAGTCGTTCAACCCGGACTATCCACCCATTGTCATCCCGCGCGATCCGTCGCTCGTGTTAGGCACCGTGCTGCTGCGCTGGTGCTCCCACGGCGATCGCTCGGTGCACTGAGACGCAGAGCCGAGCCGTCGAGTGACCATCGAGTAACAGGGCGGTGTCACTCCAGACAGAGGGGAGCGCGTCATTCCGACGCACTCGAGGTGTCCCGAGGTTCTGGAGGATGAAGATGCGTCGCTTCATTGAGCTCGTCATTCGTGTTCGTCGGCTCGTCGCCCGCACCCCAGGAGGCGAGGCGGTCATCAAGGGACGCGCACAACGGACGACGAAGCGTCGGTTGGGCGGGAGGCTCACGGAATTCTCCTTCCGCCTCGCCTTCATGATCGACCTCGCGTACGTCGGCATCGGAGCACTTGGCGGCACGGCGGTCGGGCGAGCGCTTCCTGCGGCGCCGCCGCCCAGCGACCGTAGCGCGATGATCTGCAGCGCCTACCCGACGCCGGGCCGCTGATGCTCCAACGCTCCGCTCGTCGCGACGAGCGGAGCGTTCGTTCATGAAATCAGTGTCGCCGTTGCGAGGAACTACCGCCGCCACTGATACGCCACCTTCACGAAGAACCCGTCACTCCGCCGCTCGAGATCCGAGAAGCTCGACGGTTCGAGCCCTGCCCGCGTATCGCCATACCCGAAGAACGCCACCGTGCCCGGAGTCGGCTCGTACGACACCAGCCAGTCCGTCTGCAACGACCCGACGTCGCCGCCTGACACCGGCGACCCGGTTGATAGAAAGATCTGCTCCCCCGTCGGCGTCCGGAGCCCCGTGGTCCGCTGCGCCTGGTACTGGCTCACCACCCGGAAGAACAACGCCCGCGTCGGCTGATACTCCACCTTCGCGCGCGGGATGACCGTCCGCGCGTACTCCGACCCGTCGAACGCGCGGTCGAGCTGAGACAGTATCAAGCTCGCCTCGGCGCGCACACTCTTCGTCGGCCGCGTCGTTAGGGTCCCCGTCGCCCGCCACTCTCGCCCCTCCGACCCCTCGGCGAAAATTGGGACCTCGTTCCGCGCCACCGTCGCCGTCGCATTGAACTGGCGGAACGTCGGCGTCGTCAACGTCACCGACGCATTGATCAACCCCGCGAGCTGATCGTCGGGCGGCACGTACGGCTCGAGACCGTCCGGGCCGACGATCGCCAGTCTGCTGTAGGCCTGCTGGTCGAACGTGAAGAAGTTCCGCGACGTGTTGATGGATGCATTCCACCCGCCGCGGAGCCTGAACATCCCGCTGATCGACTCCTGCCCCTCGTACGCGTCACGCAGCCCGAAGTTGTTGTACAACCAGATCCGCGTCGGGCCGAAGAATGCCGTGATGTTCTCGAAGCGCGCTCCCGGCTTCCCGTAGTACGAGAACCGGTTGAAGCCGCTCGCGTTGATGATGCCCGTCCGCGGCACGAAGCCCGAGCGGCTCACGAACTCCTCACCGAGTCCGCTGAACTTGTAGTTGAAGCCCCAGAGTCGGCCGGTGCGGTCGAGCTCCGCCTTCCATACCGGCGACGTCTTCGCCTCGGACGTGCCTAACAACAGGGAATCCTTCGTGTACGAACCGCCGACCTGCGTCTCGAAGTAGTACATGCGTCCGAACACGTAGCGGAGATCGGTGGCGACAACGGTGTTCGTCGTGTCGCCGGCGCGGCGATCCGTCAGCGTCAACGCGATCGTCGAGTTACCACCGAAGTCTCGACGCAGTCGCGCGACGTTGAACAGCGCCTTGTCGCAGTCCCGCCCGATCTCGACGCCGTTCACGAACCGCGTCGGGCACGACACATCGTCCAGCGCGGAGAGATACGCCACGCTCACCGGGCCAAGCTTGCCGGTGACCTTCGCGCCCGCGATCGGCCGCGTGATCTGCCGCGTGTAGACGAGCTGGTTCGGCGTGTTGAACAGCTCGATCCCCTCGAGGAAGAACGGCCGCTTCTCGGCGAAGAACAGGGCGAATCGCTCGTTCACCGTCACCAGACTGGCGTCGGACTCGACCTGCGAGAAGTCGGGCTTCACCGTGCCGTCGAGCGTGACGGAGGGCAGCGCGACCTTGAAGTTCACGCCGGCATCGGGATTGATGTCCTCTCGTTCGAACGAGCCCGCCGCGTTCTGCGCGCCGTTCCACTGCGCGGTGATGAACGGCTGCACCTCGGTGGTGATGCCGCGCTCGATGTTCGCGATCCCCGTCAGCGTCCCCGACTCGCTGAGAAAGCTCGCCGTCGCCCGGCGTGCGTCGGTCCACGTGTCCTCGAAGCCGGTGGACTGCACGTTTCGCACGACGTTGATCCCCCACGTCTGCGGATCGCCCGCGGGAAATCGGAGACTCTTGAATGGGATCCGGACCTCGACGACATACCCGCTGTCCGTCAGCTGCCCTTTGGACTCGAAGCGGAAGTCCGGGTTCGCGTCGATGTTGCCGCCGAACATGCTGCCGGCGCTCGCCGCGCCCTCGGTGCGTACGCCATCACCCTGCGAGCCTAACGGGTTGACGATGAAGAAGTACGCGCGCCGATGATCGTTGAACGTGTCGAGGTAGATCGTGACGCGGTCCTCGTTCCCGAGCTTGTCGCGGTCGGCGACGGTGGCGCGGATCGACCCCGGATTCTTCGCGTTCGCGATGATGGCGAAATAAATCGCATCCTGCGAATAAAAAACCCGCGTCTCGGTGCGGTCCTCGGCAGGACGGTTATCGAGCGGCTGATACTGATGAAAGCCGGTGAGCCTCGCGGCCTGGGACCATGCTGGGTCGGTGAGCGACCCATCGATGGTGGCGGTCGTGGTCAGCCGCGGAATGGCGACGGCGGGTCGACCAGCTCCATCATAGGACTGACCCGGCGTGGCAGGACCCTGCGCGCCGGCTATTTGTAGTAGAAGAAAGGCGGTTGCAAACATCCGCCCAATCTAGCCACGATGGCCCAGCCCGGCTCACCTAAACGGTGTGCGAATGATGTGAGGCGCTCGTCATTCCGAGCGGGTCGTCATTCCGAGCGAACGACGTGAGTCGAGGAGTGCCACTCTGGGCGCATCGAGGAATCCTTGACGTCCCGATCGAGGGGCCGTCCTCTACCCCGTGAGGCCGAGGATTCCTCGACTCACTTCGTTCGCTCGGAATGACGACGACTGCCGCTCGGAATGACACGGCTCGGCACAGTCCGCTCGGAATGACAATGATCAACCGCGTTCTCGAAGCCTGCCTCTACGCCACCGATCTCGACGCCGCCGAGCGGTTTTACGTCGACGTCCTCGGACTCGAGCGGTTCTCGAGCTCGCCCGGCCGCCACGTGTTCTTTCGCTGCGGAGACGGAATGTTTCTCGTCTTCAATCCGCTGAGAACGAGCGCGGAAGCATCCAGCGTTGGCGGAGCGGTCGTGCCGACGCATGGCGCGACCGGCCCCGGACACGTGGCGTTCGCCATCCCCGATGCGGACATTCCAGCATGGCGCGCGAGACTCGATGCCGCTGGCGTCGCGATCGAATCGGAAGTGACCTGGCCGCGCGGCGGTCGCTCGATCTACGTGCGCGACCCCGCCAGCAACTGCGTGGAGCTGGCGTCGCCAAAGCTCTGGGGATTCCCGGATGAGTGACCACGGAATTGGTCGCTCCTAGTCTTTCTTCTTGTCCGGCTTCCGCTTGTCGATCACCGAGCCGCCTGACGCCTGATCGCCCCAGCCCGCGTCGCCACGAGTGCCACTGCTCTCGGTGTCTGCCGTCATGTCGGGCTCGACATTCTGCGTCGTCGACGCGCTGCTCCTGCCCAAACCCACTGGTTCCGTGGGCGCCGTGTCCCTTCTTATCCGCGCTGTCGTTGTCGGTGCGCCGTTCCGCCATCTGTGCCTCGCTGAAATGAGAGACGTCGCCATGAAGCACACGCCGTACCGAACAGCCACGCGACTTCCCTCTGTCGGCGACACCGCCGACGCTGCTATTGTCGCAAGCACCGGTCGCTGACCGTTGCCGTCACTGCTCGCCGTCGATGTTGGCGTCCGCACCGGACTCGCGGTGTATCGCGATGACGGCCGCCTCATCTGGTATCGCTCGCGGAATTTCGGCGCCGCCGCCCGACTCAAGCGCGCCATTCCCGCGCTGCTGCACGAAGCGTTCGACCCTGAATACGTCGTGCTCGAAGGAGGCGGACCACTCGCGGACCACTGGGCGACGGCGTCAGAGAAACACGGCTCGCATGTCAGGCGCGTGAGCGCTGAGGAATGGCGCTCCGCCTTCCTGCTCCCGCGCGATCAGCGCTCCGGCGAGCAGGCCAAGCGCGTCGCCGACGGCCTCGCGCGCCGCGTCGTCGAGTGGTCCGACGCCGCCCGCCCTACCTCGCTCCGCCACGATGCGGCGGAGGCGATCCTGATCGGGCTCTGGGGCGTGATCGACGTGGGCTGGCTACCCGGTGTGCCAAGAGCGTTAGGCGGCGCGCCGCTACCCCAGCGGAAGCCGTAGCCGAGCGCGAACGCCCGGGCGATCCTCGCGGTTCTCCAGCGCCAACACACCCCCGTGCGCTTCGGCGATCTGCCGGCTGAGCGCGAGCCCGATTCCCGTCCCGTTAGGCTTCGTCGTGAAGAACGGCACGAACAGGTTCGCCGTGTCGGAGAGCCCCGGCCCTTCGTCCTCGACCGTCACGACGACCGCGGCATCGTCGCTGGCCCACGATACCTTCACGCCGCCTCCGGTATCCAACGCGGCATCGACTGCGTTGCGCACGATGTTGATGAGAAGCTGATCGAGCTGATCCCGGTCGGCGAGAATCGACGTCGGCGGTCCGGGACACAGCACAACGGGCATTCGCTCCTCGAGCTCCACGGCGCGCCTCACCCACGCGTCGACGTCGACGGCGCGGCGGATCGGCTTCGGCAGCTGCGCGAGTCTCGCGTACGCCTGGAGAAATCGGCTCAGCGATCCCGATCGCCCTTCGATCACATCGAGCCCATGCAGTGCCTCCTGTTCCCAGTCCGCGGATCGTGGCTCGCGCTTGAGTACACGCTGCAAGCTCCGCGCGATGGACTTGATGGGCGCGAGCGAGTTGTTGATCTCGTGGCTCAATACGCGCACGATGCGCTGCCACGCGAGTCGCTCCTCCTCGCGCAGGACGTGACTCACGTCGGTGAGGACGAGCAGCCGATGCGGCAAGCCGTCCTGGCGAAACGCGCGCCGCCGCACTTCCCACCGCGTATTCCGCCCATCGTGCGCCATCTCCAGCGTGCGTGGCGCGTCGTCCCGCAGGTAGACGTCGAGGCCTAACGTTTCCGCGCCGCGCCCGAGCAGCCGCTCGAGCGGCTGACCGAGGAGGCGTTCGCCTTCCCGGTTCACGAGCCGGAGCGTGCCGTCCGCGTCGAACGCGAAAATGGCCGAGTCGATCTCGCCTATGACCGTCCGCAGCAGCGCCGTCGCTTCCATCGCGCCAAACCGCTGCGCCTGGAGCGTATTGCCGAGCGCGTTGATCTCGGCCACGGCGACGCCTAACGCATCATTCTCGTCGGCGCCAGCGCCGCGCACGGAGTAGTCGCCTTCGCGCAGCCCGGACAGCAGGTTGGATAGTGTCTGGAGCGGCCGGATGACCCGCTCCCGCGCGAGCGCGGCCGCACCAAGCCAGGCGACGATGACGAGAACGGTGAGCGTCCATCGTACTTCGATGCCATGCTCACCGGTCCACAACCAGATGAGCGAGATGGTGACTGCCGGAAGCCCGCCGCCGAGAACGATCAGGGGAATTCTCGATTCCAGCGCAACGCGCCCGGACTCCCGCTGGGGTCGCTGAGTCCCCAGTCCCGAATCCCCAGTCCCCAGTGGGTCCGTCCCGGTTTCAGAGTCCATGCTGCTGGATCCGGCGGTACAGCGCACTCCGGCTCATGCCTAACGCTTCGGCCGCCTGGACCACGTTCCCGCCACTCCGCGCGAGCGCCTGTTGAATGAGATACTTCTCGGCGTCATCCATCGTCATCGCCGCGATGTCGGACGCGCCTGACGGCGCCGCACCGCGGAGACCGAGGTCGTCGCTCGTGATGAGCCCCCCGCGTGCCATGAGGATCGATCGCTCGACCGCATGCTGCAGCTCGCGCACGTTTCCCGGCCAGCCGTGCGCCTGCATCGCGGCGGTGGCCCCATCATCGAAGCCGTGAATCGTCTTGCGGTAACGCGCGGCGTATTCGCCGAGGAAGTGCGTGGCGAGGCGAGGAATGTCTTCGCGCCGGTCGCGGAGCGGGGGCAGGCGGATCTCGACCGTGTTCAGTCGGTAGAGCAGATCCTCGCGAAACCGCCCGGCGGCGATCTCGGCGCGGATGTCCGCGTTCGTGGCGGCGAGCACGCGCACGTCGGCGCGCAGTGTGCGGGACGAGCCGACGCGCTGGAACTCGCCCGTCTGCAGCACGCGCAGCAGCTTCGCCTGAAGCTTCGGCGCCATGTTCGCGATCTCGTCGAGGAAGAGCGTGCCGCCATCGGCGAGCTCGAAGCATCCGACGCGGTCGGCCTTCGCGTCCGTGAACGCGCCTTTCACGTGGCCAAAGAGCTCGCTCTCCGCCACACCCTCGGACAGTCCGCCGGCGTTCACGGTGATGAGCGGCCGCGACGCGCGGTTCGAGGCGGCGTGCAACTGCTGCGCGACGACCTCCTTGCCGGTGCCGTGCTCGCCCGTGATGAGGACGTTCGCGTCGGACGCCGCCACCCGGTCGATGAGCTCGAGCACGGACTGCATTGCGCGTGAGCCCGCGATGAGCGCTGGAACGTTAGGCGCGAGGCGCCGGTTCTCGGTTGCCAGCCGCTCGTTCGCGCGCCGCGCGCGCGACAGCTCGATCTGGGTGCGGAGGATCGCAACGAGGCGCTCGTCATCCCACGGCTTCTCGATGTAGTCCGCAGCGCCGCGCCGCATGGCTTCGACGGCGCCCTGCACGCTGCCGTACGCCGTCATGACGATGATCGGCAGCGTCGCGTCGAGCGCGCGCACGCGGGCCAGCACGTCGAGCCCTTCACGTCCCGACGTCGTGTCGCGGGCGTAGTTGAGATCCATGATGACGGCGTCGAGCGTGTTCGATTCGACGGCCTTCAGAATCTCGACCGGCCGCGCCGCCTGCACGATGCGGTATCCCTCTTCCTTGAGCATGAGCCGCAGCGCGTCCAGCACGGCAGGCTGGTCATCGGCGATCAGTACTTCGGGACTGGGGGCTGGGGACTGGGGACTGGGCGGCATCTCTGCAATGAATTGGACTCAGTGCGCGATGTACGGATGCCGCACGTCTATGAAACGTGGGCAGCTTCCTCGTCGTCCAACACGAGTCAGTCGACGAGTGGCCATGGGAATCCGCAGTTACCAGGATCTCGACGTGTGGAAGCTGAGTGTCGAGCTGGCAGTGCAGGCCGATCTGCTCGCGGACGTCCTCGTTTCCGTGCGCCGTTATGCGATGGCAAACCAGCTACTCCGAGCCTCCCTATCCGTACCGTCGAATATTGCCGAAGGCAACGGCAGAGTGCACCGGGCAGAGTACGCGCATCACGTTTCGATGGCGCGCGGCTCGCTCTACGAGGTGCAATCGGTGCTGTACGTCGCAATGCGCGCGAACCGCTTGACCGAAGCGCAATGCGCGGAGTCGCTGAAGCTGATCAACTCCATAGGGAGAATGCTGACAAGGCTTCTGCGCGCACTCTACCGGAAACCGCCTAGCGACTCGCGGCGAGTAGCGACTCGTGTTCCCGGACGCGCAGCGCTGTTCCCAGTCCCCAGTCCCCAATCCCCAGTCCCCGCTATTCTCCTCTCAGCGCTCCCAGTAGATCGGTTCGCGCGGCGCGGCGGGCCGGGATCCAACTCGCGAGTGCCGCCACGGTGATGAGAATGGCCGATACGCTGACGAGTGTTGGTACGTGAATCGGGCCGACGCCGAACAGCATACTCCGAATCGCGCGTCCGACCAGAACGGCGCCCACGAGCCCGACGCCAACGCCCGCGAGCGTCAGCCGCACACCCTGCCCCACCACCAGGCGCCGCACGTCCCGCCCCTGCGCCCCGAGCGCAAGCCGAATTCCGATCTCATGCCGCCGCTCGGCCACCGAATACGCGATGAGCCCGTAGACGCCCACGGTCGCGAGCACCAACGCCATGAGCGCGAACACCCCGATCATCGACCCGCTCAGGCGCTGCGCGAGGATCGACTTCGACACCTGCTCCTGCATCGTCGAGATGTCGTACACTGGAATCGTGGCGTCCACACTCCGCACCGCTTCACGCACCGCTCCGGTCATCGCCGCGGCGTCACCTGCCGAGCGAACGACCATCGTCATGCCGCCGTCAGAGTGCTGGGCGAAGGGAAGGAACAACGTCGGCTGCACCGGCTCGTTGAGCGCGTCGTGCCGCACGTCGCCGACGACGCCCACGATCGTCGTCTCCTGGTCCGATCCGCCTAACCGGATGACGCGCCCTGTGACGTCACGATCGCCCGGGAAAAACGTGCGCGCCCACGACTCCGATACGATGGCGACCTTCGGCGCGTCCGCCTTGTCGCGTGCGTCGAACTCGCGTCCCGCCTTGACCGGGATGCCGAGCGCGCGGAAGTAGTCCGGCGTCACTCGCTCCCATCGAGACGTGGGTCCCTGGCCGTCCGCGGGCTCGGGGCGCCCGATGAGATGGAAGTTCGACGTGTTCGACGATCCGCTCAGCGGCAGTGCGCCGGCCGCGCCCGCAGCCTCGACGCCCGGCGTTGCCCGCAGCCGATTCAGCACGTCGTCGTAGAACCGCACCATCGCCTCACGCGACTGGTAACGCGGCCCGGCCAGCGTTAGGCGAGATACCAGCACGCCTCCGGGCGAGAAGCCGGGCGGAACGGCCTCGAGTCGGGCGAGACTCGTCAGCAGGAGGCCAGCGCCCGAGAGCAATACAACGGCCAACGAGACTTCGGCGACGACGAGTCCCCGCTGCGTCCGGTTCCGCCGCGCCGAACCCGATCCGCGAACTCCCGTTGCGAGCGACTCGCGCACGCCGCCGCGCGCGAGCCGGAGCGCAGGGACGATCCCGGCGATGACACCGGTCAGCACCGCGAGTACGATCGTGAACGCGAGCGAACGACCGCTCACCTGGATCGACAGCCACGGCGGAAGCGGAATCGGCACGATGGATCTGAGCAGCCGCACTTCCCAGAGCGACAGCAGAACACCCAGCACGGCACCACCCAGCGCCAGCACCACGCTCTCGGTGAGCAGCTGGCGCGTTAGGCGCCAGGTCGACGCGCCGAGCGCCTTGCGCACCGCGACCTCGCGCTCCCGTCCCGAGGCGCGGGCGAGCAAGAGATTCGCGACGTTCGCGCAGGCGATGAGCAGCACGAAGCCGACGGCGGCAAGGAACGTGTAGAGGATCGTGGGTGCCTGCCCCACCAACACCTCCCGGATCGGCCGGGCGTTCGCGCGCCAGCCCGTGTTCGACCCCGGGTACGTCTGCTCGAGCCGCTTCGCTACCGCATTGAGCTCGGCTTTCCCCTTCTCCACCGTCGCGCCTAACGCTAGACGTCCCACGGCGCGAACGAACCGGCTGCCGCGCTGCAACGCTTGGGAGTCCACCGCGAACGGCGACCACGCCTCCGCGTCCGGCGGATAGGCGAATCCCTTGGGCATGACGCCCACCACCGTGTACTGCCAGCCGTTCAGCAGCAGTTGACGTCCGACGACGGCAGAATCCGCCGCGAACCGCCGCCGCCAGTACGCATCGCTCAACACTATTACGCGATCCCGCCCCGGGGTCTCTTCTTCAGGCAGGAACGCTCGACCGAGTTGCGGCCGAACGCCGAACACGCGGAAGTAGTTCGTGGAAACGCGCACGCCGTTCACGCGCTCCGCGCGCTCGTCACCGGCGACGTTGTACGTCGCGTGACGCACGATCGCGATCTCCTCGAACGCGCGCGCGTCCGCCCGCCATTGCAGAACGTCGGGATACGCGACGCTCGACCCCGTGAGCCCCTGCGCCTTGTTCTCGCTCTCGATCGACACGATGCGCTCTGGCGCGTCGAACGGCGGCTGCGTGAGCAGCACGGAGTCGATGACGCTGAAGATTGCGGTGTTCACGCTGATCCCGAGCGCCAGCGTGGCCAGGGCAGTGATCGTGAACGTGCGACTGCGCGCGAGCGCACGCAGAGCGAAGCGAATGTCGTTGATCACCATAGTCGTGTCAGAGAAGAACTCGCTGCAGCCCGGTTTCCTCGTTCTGGTTCCCGTCGTTTTTCCGCCTTCCTCCGTCCTCCTTCCTCCTTCCTCTATGAGTCGCGCAACGCGATGACTGGATCGACGGCCGCCGCCCGCCGCGCCGGGAGCCAGCTGCCGAGCAACGCGACAGCCGCGAGAATCACCGCCACCAGGCTGAACGTCAGCGGGTCGGTCGGACTCACCTCGTGGAGCAGCGTCGCAAGGCTGCTCGTCATCGCCAGCGACCCCGCCGTGCCTATCGCGATGCCCAGGGTGGCGAGCACCAGCCCACGACGCAGAATGCGCCTAACGACATCACCCTGCTGCGCGCCAAGCGCCATGCGGATGCCGATCTCGTGCGTCCGCTGACTCACGGTGTAGGACATCACACCGTAGATCCCGATCACCGCCAGCAGCAGCGCGATACCGGCGAACACGCTCAACATCCCGGCCGTGAGCCGCTGCGGAGACAGCGATGACGACAGCATGCGCTCGAGCGTGAGCACGTTGCCCGCGGCGAGCGCAGGGTCGATCGAGCCGATGACCTTCTGCAGGTCGATGGCGCTGGCGGCCGGGTCGCCTGCCGTTCGCACGACGAGCGTCATCGTGCTCCATGGCACCTGCGTGCACCGGGATGTATACGATCGGCGCCAGCGGCTCACGACCGACGTTCGGATTGTGCCGGGCGTCGCCGACGACGCCGACGATCGTCGTTAGGCTCATCGAGTCCGCTAGCGTCGAGATCCGCTTGCCGATCGCGTCCTGGCCCGGCCAGTACCGCCGCGCGAACGCCTCGCTGACGATGGCGACGTTCGGACTCGTCTTGTCGTCATGGCGGTCGAACTCGCGACCACGCTTCACCGGGATACCGAGCGTCGCGAAGAACCCATCCGAGACGACCCGCAGACGTTCCCGGTGCGCGGGATCCCCGCGCTGCGGCTTCGGTTCGCCTTCCAGGATGAACCGCGTCGAGTTGTCCTGCCAGTCTGGTGGCGGGGAGCTCGTCATCGCGGCACGTACGACGCCCGGTCGCTCGCGCACGCGGTCCAGCAGCGTCGTGTAGAACGCGGCCATCTTCGCATCGGTCTCGTACCGCGCGCCCGGCAAGCGTGAGCTGCAGCGTGAGCGCTTGCTTGACAGTGTATCCCTGGTCGGTCTCGATGAGGCCGACGAAGCTTCGCACCATGAGACCAGTGCCCACGAGCAGCACGAGCGCCAGCGCGACTTCGGCGACGACGAGCGCGCTCCGCAGCCGCTGGCGTCCGCCGGTCCCCGTCGACGTACGTCCACTGTCCTTGAGCGCCTGCTGCGGATCCGCACGTGACGCGATGATCGCCGGGATGAGTCCGACCACAACCGCCGTCGCGACCGAGACGAGCGCCGTGAACACGAGCGCATCGCCGCTCACCGCGATGCGCGTCCACCCGGGATTGAACCGCACCAGCTCCGCCGGGAGCGCGCCCCGCATGAGACGCACGCCCCACAACGCGAGCAGCGCGCCGAGTGCGCCACCAATGGAGGCGATGACCATGCTCTCAGCCAGCATCTGGCGTATGAGATCGCCGCGGGTGGCGCCTAACGCCACCCGCACCGCGAGCTCGCGGCCGCGCGTCGTCGCGCGAGCGAGCAACAGGTTGGCAACGTTCGCGCATCCGATCAGCAGCACGAACGCGACGGATGCGAGCATCACCACCATGTACGGACGCGAGTGCCGTCCGTAGAACACCTGCGCCGGCGGCCACCCGCATGCCCCACTTCGCGTTCTTGTCCGGATACTGCATCTCCAGCCGCTTCGCGATCGTCGTCGCCTCGGCCCGCGCGTCGCGCGAGCGTCGCGGTTGGGCGCAGCCGCGCGATCGCGCCTACCCAGCGGCCATCGCGATCAGCAGCGACGCTACCCTCGAGCGCGAGCGGCTTCCACAGCTCCGCACCAGGCGGGAAGATGAAGTCGTCACCCATCACGCCGACGATCGTGTGCGGCGTTCCGTTCAACTGTACGGTGCGACCGATGACGGCCGGGTCGCTACCGAACCGACGCTTCCACAGCGGATGGCTGAGAATCACGCGATCAGTGTTGCCTTCCAGCCCTTCGTCGTGCCGTGAACGCCCGCCCGAGTACCGGGGCTTCTCCCAGCGTGCTGAAGAATCCGGGCGATACTCGAAATCCCGTGACGCTCTCGGGCTCGTCGATGCCAGTCATGTTCACGTCCCACCACGCGAACGCCGCGACCTGCTCGAGCGTGCGCGTCTGGCGCGTCCAGTCCACGAGATTCGCCGGCGCGATCCGGTCGAAGTCGGGATCATCGGGATTTCGCGGTGAGACCTCGGCCAGCATCACGAGGCCGTCGCTGTTCGGAGTCGGTACGGGCGCGATGACGATGGCCCGCATGGCCGTGTAGACGGTGGTGTTCGCGCCAATACCGATCGCGAGGCAGGCAACGGCGGCCAGCGTCCATGTCGGATTTTTTGCGAGCGTTCGAAGTGCGTACATCGGCACCGGGGACTGGGGACTCGGGACTGGGAAACGCGTAATTCCGATATCGATCGCGTTCACCAACCGCGTTCGTTCACTCACCCGTTAGGCGAGCCCAGTGCCACCACCGCCCGATTCCATAACGCATGCTCGCCGCGTGACTTAGCCATCCACCCGACACCCTGCGAGGGTTCGAGTCCTCCCGACTCCGGGACACGCACCATCCCAATGTCGGGATCGCGCGCCGTTATCCCCAGTCCCCAGTCCCAGTCCGTCCCGCTATGGCAGAAACCGATACCCTGTTTTCCAGACGGTAGTGATGTGCCGCGGCGACGCCGGATTCGGCTCGAGCTTCCGGCGAAGCTCGGCGATGTGCGTATCGATCGTCCGGCTCACCACTGATGCATGATAGCCCCACACCGTCTTCAACAGCTCGGCGCGCGAGACCACCTGCCCCGGCCGCTGCACGAGCGCGAGCAACAGTTCGTACTCCTTGGGCGAGAGCTCCACCGGACGCCCGTTGCGCCTCACTACGCGCGCCACCGGCTGGATCTCGATATCGCCGAACCGTGACGCGTCCGCGGCCTGGCCTTTCACCCCCGTCGAGGGCGCCGCGCGTCGAAGCACCGCCTCCACCCGCGCCACCAGCTCCAGCACGCCGAACGGCTTCGTCACGTAATCGTCCGCGCCGAGCCGGAACCCCGTGACCTTGTCCGCCTCCTCGCCGCGCGCGGTGAGAATCAGCACCGGCACCTGCGAGCCGTCCTCCCGGACCGCGCGCAGCACGCGATACCCATCCATTCCCGGCAACATCAAGTCGAGGATGATCAGGTCGGGCGACACGGTCCGCGCTTCGCGCAGCCCCGACGGGCCGTCGCTCGCCACGACCACCTCGTAGGACGCGATCTCGAGACTGTTGCGGAGCCCGAACGCGAGATCGGCGTTGTCTTCGACGATCAGAATCCGTTTCATGACAGCATCATCGCAAAGTCATCCCAACAACGAATGCGCCCGCGCCCGTACCCGCGTGTACGGTGAGGAATCCTTCTCGCGCGCGTCGCCCGGCTGACCACCCGCCACGGCGGCCTGCAGCGTCACCACGAAGCTCGCACCGCCGCCCGGGGCGTCATGTACGGTCACGGTGCCACCCTGCGCAGTGACGAGCTCACGCACGACAGCCAGCCCGATGCCGTTGCCGGAAATTCCCGCTTCCACCGCGTGATCGAGGCGGCGGAACGGCTCCCAGATGCGTGCCTTGTCACGGGTGGGAATGCCCGTCCCCTGATCGTCGACCCACACCTGTACGCGGCCGTCGGCAGCCACGCGCGTTCCGGCGGTGATCGTCTGTCCGGCAGGTCCGTACTTCACCGCGTTGTCCAACAGATTGAGCAACACCTGACGCAGCGCGTCACGATCGCCAAGCGCGACGACGTCACCGCCGTGCGCCGTGCGCACCGTCGCGCCCCGCGCGGCAGCGAGCGGCGCGAAGCTCTCGACGACCTCGTCGACCAACACCGTCAGGTCGAGCGACTCCAGCGACACCCGCGGCGCCAGTCGCTCGGCCCGGGAGAATTGCAGGATGTTCTCGACCAGATGCGAGAGCCGCCGCGCCTCCTGGTCGATGATCGCCACCGACCGCTGGCGCTCGTCGTCACTCCGTACCCAGCCGAGTCGCAGCATCTCGGCGAACATGCGGATCTGCGCGAGTGGCGTCCGCAACTCGTGCGACACGCCCGACACCAGCTCGCTCTTGACCCGTGCCAGTTGCCGCTCGCGGTGTAGCTGCAACAACGAGACGATGACGAGCCCCGCGCTGAGCGTGATGAGCGCGAGCACGAATTGCGACCGGTTCCACGTCCAGTTGCCGATGGCCACCCGCGACGCGAACGCCGGCCGCATGGCCACGCGCACGGCGAAGCCCGTGAACGCGCCGGTCATGCCTAACGTCGCAGCCGGCCGCAACGCCTTCGTGACCCCCGAGCGGAACACGAGGCGATCGCCGGCGCCGGTAACGCTCAGCGCGAGCGCGGAGTCCACGGGCATCGCGGTCGATGCCGTCGGGGGAAGCAGCGCGCGCGATGCGAGCACCGCCGGGAATACGGCGCGGCCCGCGGACGCGACGTCGAACGCATACCCGTACGCGTTCCGCGGCGCGCCCGTGCTATCCATCTCAGCACCGCCGGCGAGCATGTAGGCGATCGCCATCGTTCCGTCACCGGGCAGGCGCGCGATGACCGGGTCGCCGATCACTGCGCCCTCGGCGATGCCAGCGCGGATTCTTCCGAGTACCACCTCGCCAGTGTTCCCCGCCGGCGGTTCTGGCATCTCGTCCCCCACGGCCCCGATTACCACGTTTCCGCCCGCGATGTCCACGGCGAACGTGAAGCGAACGTCGGGTACCGCCACGCATCCGCAGCGACGCGCGCTACGAATACCCTCGGCAACGAGGAGGGACGGTGCCGTCGCCGTGGTGTGTCCGGCCGCGAAGGAAACGGTTGGCGCGAGAACGCGCCGAGCGGCGCGCTCCAGTTCCGCGTTGGCCTCCCGCGCGAACGTCCACGCCGCGAACCGCGCATGTGAGAGCAGCGCCCGCTGCGCCGCGGACTCCTGCGCACACACGGCGTAGTAGACCTGATAGGCGGCGACCGACGCGGCGGTGAACGTGCACACCACGACCGCTATCGTCGCCCGCGACCGGCGGATGCCTGCAAGCACAGGGCGAGTGGTTGAGGTCCGGACGCCTCCGCGACGTCACCGCCGCCTGGCGCCCCGATCGGCAATGTACAGCGAGTTACGGCTGGATGCGGACTACCACGGACTACATGCGCACCCGGTGACGGGGGATGGCGTCGTGGGGAACCGCGATCATGGAGGCCCGCGGCGTCACCGACGGCCCGCCATCGACCACGACCGGCGCCTCGATCGGTAAGGTAAGTGTGAAGATCGACCCGCGGCCAACATCGCTTCGCGCCGTGAGGTCACCGTTCATCGCGCGAGCGAGATGGCGACTGATCGCGAGACCGAGCCCGGTGCCTTCCGTCGTACGCGTCAGGTCCATCTCCACGCGGGTGAACGGCTCGAAGATCGACTCGAGCTTCTCGGGCGGAATGCCGTGCCCGGTGTCGCTCACGCGGACCTCCACGTGGCCGTCCCGGAGATCGCTCGCCAGCCCAACCCGACCGCCCGGCGCCGTGTACTTGATCGCGTTCGAGAGCAGGTTGAGCACGATCTGCTCCACCCGCGCACGGTTGCTGTAGGCCATGAGCTCGACGGCGGCGGGGTTGTAGATGTACGTGAGGTTCCGCGCCCTGAGCTGCGGCGCGATCAGCGCCTCGAGACTGCCTAACGTCTCGTGCACCGGCATCGGACCGAGGTCGATGTCGGCGGGCACGCCGTGCTCGAGCCGCGAGAGATCCAGCAGGTCCTCGATGATCCCGAGGAGATGGCGCTGGCTGCGACGGATGCGCCCGAGCTGCTCGCGCTGCATGTCGCTCACCGGTCCGCTGATGCCGAGCTCCAGCAGCTCCGTGTATCCCGCAATGGCGTTGAGCGGCGTCCGCAGCTCGTGCGACATCATCGCCAGAAACTCCGTCTTCGCACGATTCGCCGCCTCGGCGTCCGCGCGCGCCGATTGCTCGGCCGCGAAGAGCCGCGCGCGTTCGAGCGCCTGCGCGCACTGCTGGCCGAGCGTGCGGGTAAACGTGACATCGTTCTCGTCGAACCCGCGACTGCTGTTGAAGCTGAAGCTCAGCGACCCGAGCGGCTTCCCGTCGACGACCATTGGGGTCACGATCATCGCGCGCACGTTCACGCGCTCGAGGACGCTGGAGAGATCCGGATATCGGCTGGCGATCTCGGCGGATGACGCGAGCAACACCGGCTCGGTGCCGCGTACCGCATCGGCGAGCGGCACGCGGCTGGTCACCGGAAAGCGACGCCACGCGTCGGCGACGTCGGCTGGCAATCCGCTTACCGCCATGAGATCGAGCATCACCGCGTCCGGCGTCAGCACCGCGATCTCGCTCCCCGTCGCGCCGAGCGCCGGGAGGCCTTCGGATACGATCACGCGCGCGACCGCGATAGGCGTCAACGCACTCGAGAGCGCCTCTGCCGTGCGCCGCAGACGACCTGCGCGATCGGCGGCACGCTCCGCCACCGCCCGCGCCGACTCGGCGCGCACCAGCAATTCGTTGCGCTCGGCGTCGGTCTTTCGTACCACCGAAGCCGCACGCATGACGAGCAGGAGGAATGTGATCACGACCGCGCCGACGAACGCGCTGACGCCGCCCTCGCGACTTACCCAGTTCGTGTCGCTCGCGAGCAGCCATAACGCGCCCAATCCGATCGGCACAATGAGCGCGGCAGGAATGAGGCGCCTCACCATCGCACCGCTTGGATCGGCGACTGCGATGTACGAGACAGCGCCCTGGCTCGGCCGAACGAACAGGATCCCGACGCTCAGAATGCAGAGCATGATGGCCGTGAGCAGCGCCATGCCCGTTCGCGGCCCGAAGCTGTACAACCCGCGCACGCCGTACATGTAGCCCACGATCGCGATGAACGCGATCACCGCGCCGACCGCACTCAGCCCTTCCGACGGTCGGCGGTCCCGCTCGGTCTTCACATCCAGGAGGAGCAGCGCCAGCCCGTCGACCATCATCACGACCGCCGAGTTGATCGCCGGACGTCCCGGTGATGTCCCCTCCCATCCCTTCACGCTGTTTCCGAACAGCAGCAGATCAATGCCGAGGTCGACAGTGAGTGCGCGCTCGATCACGAACAGAGTACCTAACACCGTGAGCGCGGCTGCGAGCCAAAGTGTCACGGTGTTGAACCGCGCGTCCCGCTCGGCGCGAACAGCGGTCAGGACCGCCAGGCCGCCCAGAATGGCGGCGACGGCGGTATTGGGGATCGTCGGGATCAGCCCGGGAATGATCGTCCGGAGCGCGTCGATGTCGCGCCACCAGCCGATCAGCACGAGAACGCCGATGACCGCCGACAACAGGCCGGCGACGATCGATACCAGTTCGAAGGCGGCGACCGCGCGTAACGGACGCTGTGCTGGCACTGATTTCATGAGCGGCCGAGCTCTTCCCCATGCCGAGAGCGGACGCCTCGGTCTGCCAACAGTCGTCACATCGGTGAGAGCGCGCAAGGCACGTAACCGGGAGCCCAATGTTTGCGGACCCCGTGTGCGATAAGCGTGACACTGCGCACACTGCGATTGTCACGGATCGCATGATTCTTTGGTAAAACGCTTCACCGTCGGTCGGCGTCACACATCACAACACATCACAGGGCGCGGCAAACCAGTTTTCCGCCCCAGTCGGGCGAGAGTGGACTGATGGGCATCACGTTCCACCCTGACTTTGCACTGCGGCGAGCAGCGCGGTCGATCACGGCGTGGTGAGCGGAATCCCTGCATCCCAACGTTGATTCTGCGCGGATCGGATCCGGGCTTTCGTCGCGGGTCGGCTCGCTGCAGCACGTCGGGTCATCGATAGGTCGATTTACCCACGCGCCGCAGTCGGTGTCGTCGCGATCATAGTCATAGATCGCGGCCGGTCTCGGGGAGCTCCCGACACTCCGCGCGCCAGTCCACCGCACGAACTCCTCACAAGCCGCGGCTGACTTCCGTTCGAACGCTGAGTCACCCGCTGCAAATCGTCGGACGCCAATCGGAGCCTCGTCATGAGTCACGCTCTTTCCCATCGCGCGCACGCTGCCTCGCGCCGCGGTATCGCTATCGTCGCCGTCGCCGCTCTGTCCCTGCCAATTCACACCGTCTCGGCCCAATTCGGTGGGCTCGTGAAGAAGGCCCGCGACAAGGCCGTCGAGCAGCAGATCGAGAAGCGCGTCCCTGGCGCGTCCGCGTCGAATCCCGGTGCGCCTCCAAAGTTCGATGACGTAACCGTCGAGCTCACGGCCGATCGCGTCGGACAGATTCTTCGCGGTTTCGCGGCCGGCCGCGCGATTCTCGACGGCACGAATGGCGGCGCGAGCCGCGCATCACTCGTCGCCCGCCGCGATGAGGCAAGCCGCAAGCGAGAGGCACTCAACGACGCGAACATGAAGGCGTTCAACGCCTACACCAACAAGCGCGACGAGAGCCAGCGCTGCCGCAGCGACGCCATGTACAAGTCGCGCGAACAGCGTCAGAAAGGTGAGGAAGAACGAAACAAGCAGATGGCGTCTAAAGCGATGAACGACCCGGCGTTCCGCGACAAGGCGATTAGCCATCGGTCAGAAGATGGCTGCCGCGCAACAGCGCGGTGACACGGCGGAACTCCGTCGCCTCGGCGCGGAGTTGGGGATTGAGCAGTACGATCCGAAGCCGGATACGCTCGCTGCCGACAAGGCGTGCGGACGCGAGCCCGCCAAGCCCGCGGCCATGGTGGAGGTGGAGCAGCTCGACGCGCAGATGAACACGCTGAGCGATCAGATCCGCCAGCTCGAGGAGAAGTCGGCCGCGACTGAACAGAAAGAGAGTGGGCTCAACGAGCGCCAGTTCTTCATGGCCCGCGAGCGCATCGAGGCGTACCTCTCCGCGATGAAGTACAAGTCGCAGCCGCGTGGCTTCAGCGGTCCGGAGCTCGAGGCGTTAGGCGCCCGGCGTGCCGATCTCGAGAAGGTGATGTAATGCCCTTCGGGGCCGTGTACCGAGCCACTCGCGTTGCGGCGATCGCCCTCGTGGCCGTCGCCGCAACGCCGCCGCGGACGGAGCCAGGTCTCCTGTCCCGCGGCGGGCTCCACGTCTTCGCTCCCACCCTCGGCGCTCTCGGTGTGGACCGGACGCGCCTGGCGTGAGTGGTGGCGCTCGGATGCGGCTCCGGATCGATGGACCGCGCCGCATAACGCGATCGCTGACGCCATTCAGTGGAAGCGGGCGGCCGACGGCGTCGAGTGGGGAGAGCTCCGCCTCGCCGGCGCCGGAGAGGCCCGCCGTCTCCGCGCAGTCGCGGTGCGCATTGACCCGCACCTGGTGCGGCTCCGCCTCGACACCGCGTTCACTGCGGGCGGCGAGCGCGCCGCCTGGACGGTCGAGGGCGCGCGCGCCGATGCGATTGTCGCCGTGAACGTCGGTCAGTTCATCCGGACGCTGCCGTGGGGCTGGGTCGTGCTTGACGGGCGGGAGTTCCTCGCGCCCGGCCGCGGCCCGCTGTCCACCGCGGTCGTTGTCGACTCGTCAGGCGGCGTTCGCTGGATCGGCCCGGACGGGCTCGCGGATCCAGCCGTTAGGCGCGGCGTCGCCGCGGCGTTCCAATCGTACCCGACGCTGCTCACGGCCAACGGCGACGTGCCGGACGCGCTCCGATCCCCCGGACGCGGCATCGATGTCGAGCACCGGGACGCGCGACTCGGCATTGGCGCCCTCGCCGACGGACGCCTGCTCATCGTCCTCACCCGCTTCGATGCGTTCGGCGAATCGTTAGGCTCGATCCCGTTCGGCCCGACGATCCCCGAATTCGCGGCCCTGATGGGCGCCCTCGGCGCCCGACAAGCCGTGGCGCTCGACGGCGGCATCTCCGGCCAGATGCTGGTGCGCGAACAGAATGGCACCACTCACGCCTGGCGCGGCATGCGCCGCGTCCCGATGGCGCTGGTCGCGCTCCCCCGCTGAGTCCTTCGTCGTGTCGTCGTGTCGTCGTGTCGTCGTGTCGTCGTGTCGTCGTGTCGCCGTGTCGCCGTGTCGCCGTGTCGCTGATGGCTGATGGCTGATGGCTGATGGCTGATGGCTGATGGCTGATGGCTGTTTCCTAGTACTTCAGCAGATAGTTGTCCACTTCCCAGCGAGTGACTTGTGTGATGTAATCGCGCCACTCCTGCCGCTTCGCCTCGATGAAGTTCGTCGCGATGTGCGGGCCTAACGCGGCAGTGATCACGTCGTCCTTCTCCAGCTCGTCCAGCGCCTCGTTCAGGTCGTGCGGGAGATCGTCGATCCGCAGCCGCCGCTTCTCGCGGAAGCTCATATCCCAGATGTTCGTGTTCACCGGCTCACGGTGGTCCGCCGCCGTCTCCACCCCGTCGATCCCCGCCGCCAGCATCACCGCGAGCGCCAGATAGGGATTCGCCGCCGGGTCGGGCATCCGCAGCTCGACTCGCGTGCCGAGTCCGCGCCGGTCCGGCACGCGGATGAGCGGCGACCGGTTCCGCATCGACCACGCGACGTTCACCGGCGCCTCGTACCCCGGCACCAACCGCTTGTACGAGTTCACGAGCGGATTCGTCACCGCGCACATGCCGCGCGCGTGACGCAGAAGCCCGCCGATGTAGTGCAGCGCCACGGGTGACAGCTGCCACTCGGCTTGTGGCTCCCAGAACGCGTTCTGGTCTCCACGGAAGAGCGACTGGTGCGTGTGCATCCCGCTGCCGTTCTGTCCGAAGATCGGCTTCGGCATGAACGACGCGACGCAGCCCGAACTGCCGCGCCACGTGCTTCACCACGAACCGGAACGTCGCGATGTTGTCCGCCGTCTTGAGCGCGTCGGCGTACCGGAAGTCGATCTCGTGCTGGCCGTGTGCGACCTCGTGGTGCGCCGCCTCGACCTCGAAGCCCATCTGCTCGAGAACGTCCACCATCGCCCGCCGCGCATCCTCGCCGAGATCTGCCGGCGCGAGGTCGAAATAGCCGCCGACGTCGTTGGTGATCGTCGCCGCCTCGCCCTCGGCACCTGGCTTGAACATGAAGAACTCGGCTTCCATCCCCGCGTTCATCGTGTAGCCCATCTCCGAGGCACGCGCGATCTGCCGCTTGAGCGCCGCCCGTGGGTCACCGTCGAACGGCTGCCCGTCCGGCCGGTTGATGTCACAGATGACCCGCGCGACGCGATTCTCGGCGTCACCCCACGGGAACAGCTGAAACGTCGAGAGGTCGGGCGCGAGCAACATGTCCGACTCCTCGATGCGCACGAACCCTTCGATCGACGACCCATCGAACATGATGTCCCCGTCGAGCGCCTTCTCGAACTGCGACGCGGGCAGCTCGACGTTCTTGTTCACGCCGAGAATGTCGGTGAACTGCAGACGAAGGAATCGCACGTTGTTCTCGCGCGCGAGCACGAGGATGTCGGCCTTCGTCGCGCCATTCAGGTCGCGCAGCGGTGAGCGATGTGTCAACTGGGGACTGGGGACTGGGGACTGGGGACTCGTCTAACGACTCAATACTGAATGACTGACTCAATACTGAATGACTGATGGACTCGTGACTGATGACTGACTGATTGTGCGCGCCGCTCTCACAGCGCAAGCCCTCCCAGTCCCCAGTCCCCAGTCCCCAGTTCCCGATTCCCGATTCCCGATTCCCGATTCCCGATTCCCGACAACTGGCCCATCCCTTGCCCCCTGCTCGTCGCTCTACTCCGGGGGATCCATGAAAGCGCGCGAAATCATGTCCAGGAACCCGACGTGCGTGACACCAGATACGCCGCTCGTCGACGCAGCACGACTCATGAAAGACGAGAACATCGGCGTGGTCCCTGTTGTCGAGTCGTCAGACTCACGCCGCCTCGTCGGCGTCCTCACCGACCGCGACATTGCCATCCGCGCTGTCGCTGAAGGTCGAGACGGAGCCACGACGTCCGTCGGCCACGTCATGACATCCGACGTTCGCACCAGCGCGCCTGACGACTCGGTGAACGACGTGATGGCGCTGATGGGAAGCGAACAGGTTCGGCGTATCCCCATCGTCGACGATCGCGGCGACTTGGTCGGCATCATCGCGCAGGCCGACATCGTTCTCGAAGGCGAGGACAACAAGAAGGCCGAAGAGACAATCGAGAAGATCTCCGAGCCAAGCGGCAAGCATTCACAGTAGCACAGCGCAGAGTCGCCACGGACGTTCGGACGACGAACCACGACCGGCATTTCGCGCGGTACGAAGTTCGTCGTCCGTCGTTAACTTTGGGCGCATGTCCTCTGCACCCACCGCCAAAGTCTGCCCGAACTGCTCTGCGGCAACGACCGGCCGCTACTGCGCCGAATGCGGCGCCGCTGTCACCGACGCGATCTGCGCCGGATGCCGCTCGCTCCTCTCACCCGGCGCGAAGTTCTGCCACCGCTGCGGCACCGCAGTCGGAACACGACCCGTCGGAACCGCCGAGCCACGCATCACGGCATCCGCCCTCCCGTGGGCAGTCGCCGCGATCGCGATGCTCGCACTCGTCGCACTCGTCGCCGGACAGCGCTTCGGCGGAACCCGGGTCGCATCAGCGCCGGCGCTCCCTTCGGCTGACGGCGGAGCCGGCGCGAGCGCGCCAACCCCCGAAGGCGGCCGCGCACCTGACATCTCCAATCTGTCGCCACGAGAGCGCGCTGATCGCCTCTACGACCGCGTGATGCGCCTCAGCTCGGAGGGGAAGACCGACAGCGTGCAGTTCTTCTCGCCGATGGCCCTCTCGGTCTACCAGAGCCTCGGCCCGCTGGATGCGGATCTCCGCTACGACTTCGGCCGGGTCGCCGAGGTTGCTGGCGCCGCCGGCATCGCTCGCGCGCAGGCCGACACCATCCTCGCTGCGGATTCGACTCACCTCCTGGGTCTCGTGCTCGGCGTCCGCGCCTCGCAGCTCACCGGTGATTCGGCCGCCGCGCGCGGTTTCGCTCGTCGGCTCCTCGCCGCGGAGCCGACGGAAT
This sequence comes from uncultured Gemmatimonadaceae bacterium, assembly GCA_963829055.1. Classification (GTDB taxonomy): domain Bacteria; phylum Gemmatimonadota; class Gemmatimonadetes; order Gemmatimonadales; family Gemmatimonadaceae; genus JAJKIV01. The sequence continues at coordinate 414,325 of CAWHHI010000003.1, forward strand.
CCGCGAAGCGACTCCCCGAATACGAACGCCACCAGGGTGACATCCTCGAGGCACTCGCGGAGGCTCGGCGGAAGTAATCCGCCTCGCCGCCTTCGCGTCACACCGCCTCACCGAGGCCCTTCTCTCGAATCCGCTTTCCGCAATGAAGATCCACGTCGCCCACAGCCCCGACTCCGACGACGCGTTCATGTTCTACGCGCTCGCCGACGGGTTGATCGATACCGAAGGACTCGAATACGTCCACGAGCTCCAGGACATCGAATCGCTCAACCAGCGCGCCATGCGCGGCGAGCTCGAAGTCACGGCGGTGTCCATACATGCTTACGCGTACCTCAGCGATCGCTACGCCCTGCTCCCGCACGGTGCATCCATGGGTGATCGCTATGGACCTCGGCTGGTTGGCCGCTCACCGGCGAGTCGCGCCGACGTGAAGGGAAAACGGGTCGCGATCCCGGGACCACTCACCAGCGCGTACCTCGCCCTCAGGCTCTACGAGCCGGATTTTCACCCTGTCCCGACGCCATTCGACGAGATCGAGGACCGCGTCGCTGATGGGGATGTCGATCTCGGACTCCTCATCCACGAAGGCCAGCTCACCTTCGCCGAACGCGGGCTTCACCTCGTCGTCGATCTGGGCGAATGGTGGTTCTCTGAGACCGGATTGCCCCTCCCACTCGGCGGCAACGTTGTGCGGAAGGACCTCGGAGCAGACCTGACGAAGAAGATATCCAAGCACCTTCGAGCCAGCATAGCGTATGGATTGGAACACAGGACGAAGGCTCTCGATCACGCCATGCAGTATGCACGCGGCCTCGACCGCTCGAAGGCGGACACCTTCGTCGGCATGTACGTCAATGACTGGACGCTCGACTACGGCCAGCGTGGACGTGATGCGGTACGGTTGTTCTTGGAACGGGGCGTTGCCGCAGGCGTCATCGGCCGCAACGTTACCATCGAGTTCGTAGACGATTGATTCTGGCTGAGCCCGGTGAGCTTACCATATTGCGGGACACGGTGTTGCGGCCCGACATTCGAGTGAGGGTTGCACGCGGCCGTAATCAGGCGTCACCGCTATGCGGCCTCAGCGCTCCACTCGTGCGGCCCAGGCCGCTGCTCGTCGTCCCGGCTCGTCGGTAGATCCGTGTCGCCACCGCGTCGCTCCAACCTCGCGCTCGAGAACGCCCATCGCAGTGGTGGGTCAGCCAGGCATCCCCTGGTGTCCGTCGCCGCCATTGGCGACTACCTCGCGGAAGGCGCGATCACGGTCAACGCGCGCGGCGCCGTCACGTACGCCAACCGCGTCGCCACCGGCCTTCTCGGCCTGCGGGCCGAGTCCCTGCTCGGCCGGGATGTGCTCTCACTTGCCGGGCCCACTCACGGCGACGCCACCTCGCAGTTTGCGCGTGCGCTCAGCGAAGTTCTGGAGCGCGGACTCGAGCAGATCCTGACGGTCAACGACACGGACGCCGCGCCCGTGTTCAACGTCGACTACTGCCGGCTGCTGCCCATCGCCGACGGCGGCGCGTTGATCCTCCTCGGCGAGACCATGTCGCCGAGTGTCTCCGAGCAGCTGTCCCGGGCGCGAGCCCTGGCCGAGATCCTCCAGAGCATCAACCAGTCGCTCGAGGTCGAGCGCGTTCTGCAGCTTCTCGCCAAGCATTCGGCCGAGCTGCTCGCGGGCGGCGCCGCTCATGTGCTGCTGCTCGAAGACGATGACCTACGACCCGCCGCCTCGTTCGGAACGAGCGGCGGCGCAGTCGGAGGACTACGGGAATCGGATCAGGCGTTGGCTGCCGAGGCGGTTCGAGCGCGGCGCGCGGTGCGCGCCGACGATCTCGACGCGACCACGCACGAACGCGCCGCTGCGACCGCCGTGGAGCCGCAGCAGCGCGGCCGCATTGGCGCGGTCGCTGCGCCTCTGCAGATCGGCGGACGGCCGATCGGCGCGGTCGTGGTCATCAACAAGCCCGAGCGGCAGTTCTCGGAACACGAAGAGCAGCTGCTCATCACACTCGCCACGCACGGCGCGATAGCGCTCGAGAACGCGAAGCTGTACCGCGCCGCGGCACAGACCGCGCGCCACGCGGGCATCCTCGCGGCAACCGCGCGCACACTGACCTTCAACGTCTCAGCGGAAACCCTCTACGCGGGCCTCGCACGGCTCGTGACGGAGTCACTGCGAGCGGACGGCTTCAGTATTCACGCGGCGGACGCCGCGTACGAGCAGGTGACGCTGCTGCACAGCCAGGGCAGCGGCGCCGAGGCGCCTAACGCGAACGTCGAGATCTTCTGGGATACGCCGGCAGGAACTACCATGCGATCCGGCGCGCCTCTGTTCGTGGGCGACGTGTCTGCCGACGCGTCCGCGCAGCCGGACCCCGGCGCCCGCGACGATGCGACCGCGCGCACCACGCGCGGCTCCATGGCGGTCCTGCCGCTCATCATCGAAGGACGCCCGCGCGGCGTTCTCACGCTGCGGTTCCGGCACCCGCGTGACTTCGACGATCGCGAGCGCACGCTGCTCGTCGATTTCTCCACCGCCGTCGCCGTGGCCATGCGCAACGCCTCGCTCGTTGGAGACCTCGAGCGGCGTGCTACGCGACTCTCGGCCGTCGCGAAGGTGCAGCTCGCAATGTCACGCACCGAGCTCCACGACGTCTACGCCGAGATCTATCGCGCGGTCGCGTCCTCGGTGTCGAACGCCACGTGCTTCGCGCTGGTCCTCGCCGATCAGAGCGCGTCGCTCTTCCGACCACAGCTCATCGTGGTCGACGGCATCGTGACGTGGTCACCCGCGCTGCCCGCAGTGCCACTCACCGAGTGCGCCGCGTCGATCGCGCTGCGCACCGGCCAGACCGTCGTCTCGAATCAACCGGTGCGGTCGTGGGGCGCGCTCGTTCCGGGGACCGCCGCGACGCTCGCGTCGCAGCTGGTGTCGGAGATCGCCATCCCGATGGTGCATGGCGATCACACGCTCGGCGTCCTGATCGTACAGTCGGAAAAGCGCGGGGCGTTCAGCGACGAAGACCTCGAGCTCCTCTCCATCATCGCTCGTCAGGCAGGCGTCGCCATCGAGAACGCCCGCCTGTTCGAGTTGCAGCGCGCCGAGCGCGAGATGGCGGAAGCGGCAGCACGCGTCGCGCGCATCGCCCTGTCGAGCACGACTGCCGCGGACGCCGCCGCGGCCATCCTCGACGTGGTCGGCGACGTGGTGTCGCTCGCGGGCGCCGCGATCGGCCTCCTGCACCGAGACGACTCCGTCGTCTACGTGAGCGCCACCGGCAGCTCGCATTCGGCGGTCGGCAGACGCGTGCCGCTCGTCGCGAGTGTCGCCCGTGACGTGTTGCCGTCACAGGCCGACCGCCCGACCGGAGACGCCGCCGCGGCGCCTAACGAGCAACGAGAGGAACCGCGCGACGAGGAGCTCTCCCGCGGCGGCGTGGTGTTGCCGCTGGCCGCCAAGAACCGAATGCTCGGCGTCCTCACAGCGGCCGCGCGGCCTGGCAGCACCCTGCCCCAGGCCGACATCGACGCGCTCCGCCGGCTCGCGTCCTCGATCGCGCTCGCCATCGACGTCCAGCTGCTCGGAGAAGGTGAGCGACATCGGCGTGAGCGAGAGCGCATGCTGGCGACGGCCCTGGCGACGATGGACCAGCCAGTGTTCGTGCTCGCGCTCGACCGGCGCGTGCTGTACGCGAACGACGCCGCTGTTCGCGAGTACGGCTATAGTCTCGACGAGCTCACCACGATGTCGGTGGACGTGTTCGTTGCCTCCGCGGTGCCCATTCGCGCCAGCGACGACCTCTCGCGCACGCCGGCGAACGTCGTCATCGCCGAACACGTGCACCGCCGGCGAGACGGGTCACAGTTCCCGGCCACGGTCGCGCTCAGCTTCATCCGACAGGACAACGGAGCGCCGATCGGGCAAGTGCTCAGCGTCCGCAACCTGACCGATGAGCGTCGTATCGCCGAGCAGTTACGTCAGAGCGAGAAGCTCGCCGCGTTAGGCGAGCTCGTCGCTGGCGTCGCGCACGAGCTGAACAACCCGCTTGCCGGCATCTCGGCCTTCGCCCAGCTCCTGCTCGAGGAAGAGCTGGACGCAGATCAGCGCGAGTCGGCGCGCCTGATCAAGCGCGAGGCCGACCGCGCCGTGGGCGTGATCCGCGACCTGCTGCTGTTCTCGAGGAAGACCGGGCCGAGCGTCGGGCCAGTGGACCTGAATGCGCTCGTGCAGTTCACGCTGCGCCTGCGAGCCTACAGTTTGCGGTCCTCGGGTGTCGAGGTCGAGACGAACCTCGACCCGTCCCTTCCCGAGCTCTCGGGCGATGATCAGAAGCTGCAGCAGGTGATCCTCAACCTGATCGTCAACGCCGAATACGCCATGCGGCGAACGCCGACGAAGCGTCTCGTGATCCGGACGGCCTGGGAGGGGGATACGGTCGTCACCGAGGTGTCGGACACCGGAACCGGGATGTCCGAGGAGACGCTCCAGCGGGTGTTCGAACCGTTCTTCACGACCAAACCAGCTGGCGACGGAACCGGGTTAGGGCTCAGCGTGAGTTACGGCATCGTCGAGGCCCACGGAGGAATCATCACCGTCGAGAGTGCGCCTGGACGGGGGACGAGCTTTCGCATCGTCCTGCCGGTGCCCCGCGCCCACTCGGAATCCCGCGGCCGATCCGCGTGACGCCGAAGATACCGACACCGCCGAATGGCGGGTTGACCAATCGCGTCATCGGAGACGGTGGCCCGTGGCGTGTCCTCATCGTCGATGACGAAGAGACCATTCGGCTCGCGCTCTCCAAGTTCCTGCGCACGCGTGGGTACAACGTACAGACGGCCGAATCCGGCGCCGCCGCGCTCGATCTGCTCCAGCGCGGGAAGTACGTGCTGATGCTCTGCGACGTGCGCATGCCGGGCCTGAGTGGAGTCGACTTGGTGCCGCGCGCCCTCGCCATCGATCCCGAGCTCGCGATCGTGATGTTGACCGCGGTCAACGACGCCCCGACGGCCGCCGAGGTCCTGTCGGCCGGCGCGATGGACTACCTGATGAAGCCCATCGAGCTGACCGATCTGCAACAGGCCCTCGAGCGCGTGCTCCATCGGCGGGGCCTCTCGATCGAGCAACGGAACGTCGAACGCCTCATCCGCGAGGAGGTCGCGCTTCGCACGGCCGAGTTGGAGCGCGAAAAGCTCGCGCTCCGCGCCCTCAGCATCGATGTCGTCGAGGCACTCATCAACGCGCTCGAGGCGAGGGATGTATACCTGCGTGGCCACTCACAGAGAGTCGCACACCTCGCCGCGGCCATCGCGCAGGACATGGGGCTCGACGCGGATACGGTCGAAGAGATTCGCCTGGCCGGCCGGCTCCACGACGTCGGGAAGATCGGCATTCGCGAGTCCGTGTTGAACAAGCCCGGGCCGCTGACTACGGAGGAGTTCGACCACGTCCGCACGCACGTTCGTATTGGGGTCGACATCCTCACGCCACTCCGTCACCTCGGACAGGCCGTGCTGTACGTGCACGACCATCACGAGCATTGGGATGGCGGCGGCTACCCACGGGGTCTTGCGGGCGAGAACATTTCGCTCGGCGGGCGCATTCTGTGCGCTGCCGACGCGTTCGACGCCCTGACGTCGCTGCGCTCCTATCGCGGCGCGTTGACCCCCGAGGCGACGATCGATTACCTCGCCGCACACAGCGGTGGCTTGATCGATCCCTCGGTGTTCGACGTGCTGGCCACTGTCGTCCGTCGTGGCCGCGCCCTCGTCTTCATCGACGACGTCTGATCGCCCGACGCCCGACGCGGTTCAGCGGTCCAACGATCGATAGGACGCACCGCGCCGGATGTGTCGTATTCCCATCGATTTCCGCCTGACCGACGTATTAAGCAGACATGTCTCTTTACCGTTTTTCCCTCGCCATCGCTGCGCTTGCAGCGTCCGCGTTCCAGAGTCACGCTCAGGCGCGCGACATTCGTACGGGTACACCGTCCGACACCATCCGCCTCGCGATCGACGAGGCGGTTTCGCGCGCCGTTCGTCAGAGCGACGAAACGCGCCTGTCCTCGGCCCAGGTCGAGGTCACGGAAGCCCAGATCACGACTGCCCGCGCCGCCGGTCTGCCACAGATCCGGATCAACGGAGCCTACACACAGGTCATAGAAAACGCCCGCGCCAACATCGTCGGGTCCGTGTTCGCCCAGGCTTTCACGTACAACTCGAACGCGAACATCTCGCAGACGATCTTCCAGGGCGGCCGCATTTTCGCAAGCACGCGGGCAGCTGCGGATGCTCGCCGGGCGGCCCGGTTCGACCAGGCCAATGTTCAGGCCCGCGTCTCGGTTGATATTCAGCGCGCCTACTTCCTGGCACTGCTGAGCGATCGCCTGTACGAGATCCAGATCCGCAACCTCGCCCTCGCCGATGAGCGACTCAAGCAGGTCGAGCGTCTGGCGGCTGGTGGCCGTGCCGCACGCTATGACGTGCTCCGCGCTCGCGTGGAGCGCACGAACCTCGAGCCGGGCCTCATTCAGGCGCGCAGCGATCGCGATCTCGCGCTGCTCGAGGTAAAACGGATCCTGAACCTTCCGGTCAAGCAGCCGCTCGTCCTGACGAGCGCGCTCGACCCAGAAGGGCTGCAGACCTTTATCGCGACGGTCGCCAACGACTCGACAGCCGACCCGCTCCGCGCGTCGGTCCGCGCCGCCGAATCGATCGTCGAAGCCCGCGGCGAAGGCATTCGCGTGGCCCGCGCCGACCTGATGCCTACCGTGTCCGCGTTCTTTCAGACCGGCTACCTGGCTCTTCCGTCGAGCAACGGGTTGCCGACAAACTGGGGACAGGCCGGGTCGACGATCTGCCCGCCCGGCTCAGCACCCAACCGTATCTGTCAGAACAACGGCTGGTTCCCCGACCGGAACTTTGGTGTACAGATTTCCTGGGCGCTATTCGACGGGTTCCGCGCGAAAGGAAACATCGACCTCGCGCAAGCCAACCGGCGAGTCGCCGAGCTGCAGCTGTCCCAGGAGCGGGAGGCGGTCGAGGTGGAACGTGCGCAGGCTCGTGCCGAATTCGCGCGCGCTCGGTCCGCGTATGACGCACAACACGACAACGCGCGTGAGGCAGAAGAGGCCTACCGCCTTGCCGCGTTGCGATTCGAGCGCGGTCTGGACACCCAGCTCGATGCGTCGGCGGTGCAATTGCAACTCCTCGTCGCGAAAACGAACGAGGCCCGCTCCATCTTCGACCTCTACATCGCGGCTGCAGATCTCGCGCGCGCACGTGGACTTCCCGTCCCGCTACCGCCTACGCGTCCCGTAACCGCTCCTCCTTCTCGCTGATCTCTGCTCACATCGCTTGTGTCGATAGCATCGCTCCTGCGTTCGCCCGCCGTGATCGTCGCGGCCACCGCTCTTGTCGTTACCGCGTGCTCGAAGGAGGCCGGAGACGGAACTCCCGCGTCCGCCGCAGCCGCTACTACCAAGTCCGACCGCGGTGGTGAGAAAGGCGGCGCACCTGGCGCTGCCGGCGCGCGGCGTACGAACTCCATCATTCTCGCGGCGAGCGACGTCAAGACGGTCGATCGTGGTACCATCGAGGCCGGCGTCTCGATCTCGGGCGATCTCAAGGCGATCGAAGAAGCCGTGGTCCGTGCCCGCCTCGAGGGTGACCTCGTGGGTGTCTACGTCCGCGAAGGTGACCGCGTCACCTCGGGCCAGCTGCTCGCGAAGTTCGAAGACAGCGAGCAGGAGAGCAACCATACGTCCGCAATCGCCGACCGCGAATCGGCACAGAGCGACCTCGAGACAGCCAAGTGGAACGCCGAGCAGGCCGACCAGCTGTTCAAGGCTGGCGCTATTGCCGAGCGCGATCTGCGCACCGCGCAACAGACGTTCGCCGCGAGCCGAGCTCGGCTCGCGGCTGCCGAGGCGCGGGTTCGCGCGACGATGTCGTTGTTGAGCGACACGCGCGCGGTCGCGCCCACCACCGGGGTCGTCGCCAGGCGCGGTGTCGAGAACGGTGAGCACGTCGCGCGCGGGGCAGAGATGTTCACGGTCGTTCGTTCGGATGTCCTCGAGCTCGGGGCTGCCGTGCCAGCACGTCAGGCGGGCGAGATCAAGGTCGGACAGCGCGTACACTTCGCCGCCGGCGGGCGGGACTTCGAGGGGCGCGTCGCGCGGATCAGCCCCACCATCGATCCCACGAACCGGTCCATCACCGTCTACATGCAGGTGCCTAACGTCGGCGGGGTGCTCAAGGCGAACTCGTTCTCCACGGGTCGCATCGTCTCGCGCACCGTCGATGGCGCGATCGTCATTCCTAACGCGGCGATCCGTCAGGCCCAGGGCAACGACAAGCCGTTCGTCTACCGCCTCGACGCGACCGACGCGCTCGAGCGCGCGCCGGTCAGCGTCGGCATCGTGGACGAGAGCCAGGCGATCGCCGAGATCGTCGAAGGCCTCAAACCCGGCGACCGCATCATCGTCGGCAACGTCGGCACGCTCGGCGCCGGTATGAAGGTGACCATCGCCGGCGGCGGCGAAGGCGCGAACGGGGAACGCGGAGCCGGCACGCGACGGCCCGGTGCTCCACCAGGACCCTAACGAGCAGCCGCGCAGCCGCCGGTTCCCGCTTCCCAGTTCCCTGTTCCCGGTCTCACTCGATGTTCCTGTCAGATATCTCGATCCGTCGCCCGGTGTTCGCGACCATGATGATGGTCACGCTCGTCGTGCTCGGCATCGTTGCCTATCAGCGCCTCTCGCTCGACGAATACCCCGACGTCACGTACCCGGTCATCATCGTCCAGACGAGCTACCCGGGGACATCGCCCGAAGTGATGGAGCGCCAGATTTCGCGCCCCATCGAGCAGGCCGTGAACACCGTCCAGGGCGTCTACGAAGTGAGCTCGACTTCGCTCGAAGGCATCTCGATCGTGCGCCTGCAGTTCAACCTCGGCGCGGACGTGAAGGGTGCGCAACAGGACGTCCAGGCGAAGGTGTCCGGGATCCGAAGGCAGCTTCCGCCGGATATCGACGAGCCAGTTGTTAGGCACTTCGACCCGAACGATAGTCCGATCATCTCCATCGCGGCGCAGAGCACCGAGCGCCCGTTGCGCGAGATCACGGACATGGCCGACGAGACGATCGTCACGCGTCTCCAGGCCGTGCCCGGTGTCGGCGCGGTCAATCGCACCGGAGGCAGCGAGCGCGTCATCCGCGTGCAGCTCGACCCGTCAGCGCTCAACTCCTATCGCGTGAGCCCGCAGCAGGTGATGCAGGCGCTGCAGCGTGAGAATCAGGAGGTCCCCGCCGGTCGCGTCGACTACGGCGACATCGAGCGCCTGGTTCGCGTCACCGGCCGCATCGTCGAGCCGCGCCAGTTCGCGAACATCGTCGTCGCCGTTCGCAACAACGTCCCGATTCGCATCTCGGACGTCGGCACCGTGATCGACGGCGAGGCCGACAAGCGCACCGCCGCCGAGATCGATCGCAACCCGGCCGTCTCGATCGAGATCCTCAAGATCTCGGGCGCGAACACGGTCGACGTGGCGGACTCGGTCCGCGCGGCGGTCGCCGATCTCTCGCGTCAGCTTCCGAGCGACGTGACGCTGCGCGTGACACGCGACGACTCCAGGCGCATCCGCGAATCGCTCGCCGACGTGCAGATGAGCCTCGTGCTCGGCGCCGTCCTCACGATCGCGATCATCTATCTCTTCCTGAACTCGTGGCGTTCCACCGTCATCACCGGGCTGGCGCTGCCGATCAGTATCATCTCGTCGTTCTTCATCATGTGGGTGATGGACTTCACCATCAACACGATGACGCTGCTCGCGCTTTCACTTGCGATCGGCCTCCTCATCGACGACGCCATCGTCGTCCGTGAGAACATCGTGCGTCACATGGAAATGGGGAAAGACCACTACACCGCGGCGCGCGACGGAACGTCCGAGATCGGGCTCGCCGTGTTCTCCACGACACTCGCCGTCGTGGCCGTGTTCGTTCCGGTCGCCTTCATGGGCGGCATCATCGGAAAGATCTTCTTCCAGTTCGGCGTCACCGTCGCGTTCGCCGTGCTGGTGTCGTTGTTCGTGTCGTTCACACTCGACCCCATGCTCTCGAGCGTGTGGTACGACCCGGACGTCGAGCACGGTGCGAAGGCCGATGGAGCGCACGGCGAAACGGGTGGCGCGCCGCGTCGCGTCCGATCACCCATTCGCCGCGGCGCCATCGCGTTCAACAACTGGTTCGAACGCATGTCCGACAAGTACCCGACGATGCTGCACTGGGCGTTGGGCCACCGCCTGTTGGTCATGGTCGTGTCCATCGCCCTGATCGTCGCGGCTGGCATCATCATCCCGCGACTCGGCTTCACGTGGATGCCCGACCCGAACGGCGATGACTTCTCCGTGGGCGTTCGTACGCCACCCGGATCGACGCTCGACTACACGCTCGCCAAGGGTCGCGAAGTCAGCGACTTCCTCAAGTCACAACCGGAAGTCGAATACACGTACCTGACGGTTGGCGGCGGATTCCGCGGCACGCCTAACCAGGGATCCATCAACGTCCAGCTGCGCGCTGGACACGAACGCACGCTCACCGAGATCCAGACGGAGCTGCGCGGGAGGCTGCGGCAGGTGACGGGCATCGTTCCGACCATCAATCCGCCACAGAGCATTTTCGGCGGCCGCGGACAGCCAATCCGCGTGAACATCCAGGGGCCGGAACAGTCGCGCCTCAAGATCGCTGCCGGGCGTGTGTACGAAGCCATGAAGCAGATCCCCGGCGTGGCCGAGCCGAATTCGAGCGACCAGGGCGACATTCCCCAGTTGGACGTCACCGTCGACCGGCAGCAGGCGTGGGCAGCTGGCCTCGGCATCAATGCGATCGGGACAACGTTGCAGCCGCTGTTCTCGGGAACGCGGGCGACGCGTTGGGAAGACCCACAGGGCTACCAGCACGACGTCATCGTGGTCTATCCCGACTCGCTGCGAAAAACGGCGGCCGATGTGGCGAACATCCCCATCGCCACCTCCAACATTGATCCGACCACCGGTCAGCCCACCATCGTCCCGCTCTCGCAGGTCGCCGAGGTTCGCAGCGGCGTCGGACCGCAGCAGATCGAGCGTCGGCAGCTCGAGCGACAGATCAACATCTCCGCCGGCGTCATTCCCGGGAATCCGCTGGGCGACGTTGCCGCTGCGGTGAAGGCGTCGATCGACTCACTGAACCTGCCGCCGGGATATCACGCCGTCTTTACCGGCGACGTCCAGAACCTGAATGACACGAAGGGCTACGTCGCGGAAGCCCTCATTCTCGCGGTGGTCTTCATCTACCTCATTCTCGCGTCGCTCTTCGGATCGTTCCTGCAGCCGCTCGCGATCATGCTCGCGCTGCCGCTGAGCTTCATCGGCGTCGCGCTGGCACTGCTCCTCACGCGCGGTAACATGAACGTGATGTCCATGATCGGTATCATCATGCTCATGGGCCTCGTGACGAAGAACGGTATTCTGCTCGTCGACTTCACGAATCAGGAGCGCGAGCACGGACGCGAACGCGAGTCGGCGATCCTCACGGCCGCGCGCACCCGTCTTCGCCCGATCATCATGACCACGTTCGCTATGGTGTTCGGCATGATTCCGCTCGCACTGGCCATTGGCGCGGGAGCGGAACAGCGTGCCCCAATGGCGCGTGCGGTCATCGGTGGCTTGATCACTTCGACGTTCCTCACGTTGTTCGTCGTCCCCGTGATGTACACGCTCCTCGACGACACCGCGGCATGGGTGCTGAGCCGACGGCGCTCTCCACACAGGCCGACCGCCGAACCGCCGGTCACCGACCCTGCGTTCGGTGATTGAGACGATCATTCGCGACCTCGTTATGTCGCTCGTTGTGTTGCAGGTCGCTTGACTCCACGACATTGCCATTGTACTAGGGTGACGTGAAGTGGCGCGCGTTTTCGCGCTCACTTGAAAAACGCGAAGGGGCTCGTGCGTGCACCTTTCCCGTTCGGCTTTCCCCCTGGATCGAACCGGACGGCAATCTCACAGGAGGCGGTCATGCCGCGCGGTGACGAGTTGGAACGTGAGTTCAAGTTTTCCGATCGGGATGACGAGTCCGACGACTTGGGCTATGGGGGCGGGGGAAGTTCGTTCGAAGAAGACGATGACGAGGACGGCGGCTGGGTACTGAACCAGCGCGACGAAAGCCTCTGGGACGACGCCGACGAGTCTGATGGAGACGAAGACGAGGAGGCCGAGACCGGCGCCGGAGCGGCCGGTGGCGGCGAGAAGACGACGAAGAAGAAGAGGAAGTTTTTCCTCGACCTGGCAGACCTGGACGTCCGCGACGCACGCCGGCTGCGCCGGGAGCGTCCGCTGCCAGCCCGGCGCCTGCGGCTGCGCCCAGCCCTGCGGTTGCACCAGCCGCCGCGGTGAGCGCACCAGCGGCAAAGGCCGCACAATCAAAGGCTCCGACGAAGCAGCCGGCCGCGAAGCAGGCTCCCGCGAAGAAGGCCGCGGCAAAGTCGGGCGCCAAGACCGAGCCGGCACGGCCGACGGCCAAGAAGGCGACGAAGGTCGCCGCGAAAAAGGCTGGCGCCGCGAAGGGTAAGAAAACCGCGGCGAAGCGCCCGGCCTCTCAGGGCGCCAAGAAGTCGGCGAGCAAGAAAGCGCCAGCAAAGAAGGCGGCGAAGTCCAGCGGGGGACGCACTGCGGGACGCGCCGCGAAGAAGAAGTAGGTCGGCAGCGCTCTCGCCGGCGCTCGGGTTCGGGCGCCGGACTGTTGGATACGACCGCGGGTGCTGCCGGCTTGGGCCGGCGCCCCGCGGTCTCGTCTTCTCGCTGAGAAAGCGTTCGCCGCCACCGTCGTTTCCATTTCACTCGTCGGACCATGCTGTCCACCGATTCTTTGGAACGTCAGCTCATCGATGCGGTCCCCGTCAGCATCTACGCGTTCGATCTCGATGCTCACGTCACGAGCATCCATCTCGCGGCCGCACGATTCGGGGAAGACACTGGGCTCGCGACCCAGGCCACCGCGGACGAGACCCGCGGACGTCCCGTGTGGGACGCAATGCAGGGACGTCTCTCGCGCGAACAGGTCGAGCACGGCATGCACCTGCTCCGCACCGGACGCGCCCCGGTCGTTCGGTGGGAGTTGAATCCGGCATCACACGATCGCCGCACGCTCCTGGCCCAGATGACGCCTCTGCACGACGAGTCACACGCCGTGACCGGGTTCGTCATCTCCACCGTCGATATCACGTCCGTCGAACGTGCCCGCGAGGCGTCGATCGAGTCCGGCATCGCCCTCGCACGCGCGATCGATGTCGACCATGCGCTGCTGGAGGCCGCGCAGCAGCTTCGGCAACACGTTCGTCCGGATCTCATTGTGATGGCGCTTGGCGGCGAAGACGGTGCGGGCCCAAAGGTCGCGTACGAGAATGGCGCCGACGCTGAGAACCACATACTCGAGCGACGCTTCGCGGAGTCGTGGCGTAGCCGCGCTGAGTGATGGAGATGTTCACACGACTCGCGGCGACTCGACGGTCGAGCTCACCGTTTCGATGATCGGATCAGCTGGACCGCTCGGTGTCATCACCATCATCAGCGACGATATCGAGTCGCCCGATCGACTCGCGGACGCGCAGCGCTTCGTCGCAGCGGTCGCCGCGCAGACGGCCGCCGCCGTCGAGCGTTCACGTCACATTCGCCGTTCCGGCCATCGACGTCGTAGTGAGGCCATTGGCGAGATCGCGGCCGGCGTCTCGCAGGAGTTGCGCAACCCGATATTCGGTATCTCCTCCGCGGCCCAGTTGCTTCGATTCCGCGCCCGTGAAGACCCCGTGATGGAGAAGAACGTTGGGAGGATTCTCCGCGAGGTCGAGCGCCTCAATCGAATGGTCGGCACTCTCGGCGAGCTTGGCCGACCCATCGCACTCAACCTGTCGACGCACGACCCGGACGCCGTGTGGGATGACGTGCTGCAATCGGAACGCGGGCGCCTCGAAAGCCGAGCGCTCGCGGTGCAACGGACCAGACCCGAGTCCGGTGCGGCGATTGTGCTGGACGCTGAGCAACTCGCCCAGGCATTCAGAAACATTCTCTCGAATGCCGTCGATGCCGCACCCGAGGCGACTGACATCAGTCTGGAATCGGTTGTGGTTCCCAACGGGGGTTGGCGCTGCCGGCTGACGAATGGTGGGCCACCCATTGCACCTGAAACGCTGCCGCGCGTGTTCGAGTTGTTCCTTTCCACAAAGCCGGGAAGCACCGGCGTAGGCCTCGCGCTCGCGCAGCGGATCGTCGAAGAGCACGACGGAACGATTGCTATCCAGAGTAGCCGAGACGCGGGGACTACTGTGTCTGTCAGCCTGCCCGAGCACCCCTCGTATCGCGTCTCTGCCGTAATTATGTTGGCATCATGGCTGAATCTCCTGTCGCAATGCTCCGTGCCCACTCCCGGCACGCCCCCTGGAACGCGCGAGGACTCGCTGCCCACGTCACCGCGTTAGTCGACGCGGCCGGCATGCGGCCCACGAATGCCTCCGCGCGCGCGGCCCCGAGTGCGCGGGCCGTTCGCTTCTACGTATCCAACGGGCTGCTAGACCGCCCCGAGGGGACTGGTACGGCGGCGACCTACAACTATCGCCACCTCCTGCAGCTCCTCGCCATCAAGATCCGCCAGCGCGAAGGTCAGACGCTGGAAGTCATCAAGCGAGAGATGAGAGAGAGCACGGGCGACCAGCTCGAGCGACGCATCGCGCAGTCGCTCGCGCCTGCGCTCGGCGTTCGCGCCGATGCCGCGGTCGCGCAGGACGATCAGCGGACGTTCGCCTGGCGTCGCATTCCCGTCGCCGACGGCATCGAGATCCACGTGCGCGACGATTCGGCCGCGTCCAGCGAAGACGCGCTCATCGCAATGCGCGAAGCGGTCCGCGCTGCGTTGGGACGCGCGGACATCCGAGGCTGAGTCACAACACGCGCTGAAACGCGTTCGCTCCCCACTCGAGCAGCTTCTCGGTCCACGACCGTTGCTCGAACTCGGCCAGCTTGATCTCCTTGGCGTACCGAAGGTCCGCCATGAAAAGAGAGTCGAGGGTCGAGCCCACGCCTTCGTCGAGCGACGCAATGTTCGACTCGTTGTTGAACACGAGCGATCGATTGTCGAAGTTCAGCGAGCCGACGGTGGACCATACGCCGTCCACGACGAACGTTTTCGCGTGCATCATCGTCGGCCCATACTCGTACACACGAACGCCACCCTTCAGTAGCTCAGGATAGCGCGCACGCCCGGCGTACACGGTGGTCTTCACATCGCTCTTGTCTCCAGCCGTCAGCACTCGCACATCCACACCGCGTTTGGCCGCGCGGATCAGAAGCGCCCGAAAGTCGTCGTCGGGCACGAAGTAGGAATTTGAGATGTAGAGCGTTCGGCGCGCGGCACTGATCGAGAGCGCCAGGAAGCGCTCGGCGGGCGTACTGCCGATGGTCGGTACAGAATGAAGCACGCCGGCTGACACGGCACCGACCTCTGCGAACGATGCCGGCGGGAAGAACACATCCCCGGTGATGAGCTCGCCCTTGGCCTCTGCCCACCCCGACGCGAACGTCGCCTGCAACTGTGCGACGGCGGGTCCCTCGAAGCGAGCGTTCGATTCCCGCCACTGGTCTTCGGATTTGCCGTCGCCAAGCCAGTAGTCGGCAAGCCCGAATCCGCCGGTGTAGGCGACTCGACCATCGACCACGACCACGCGTACGTGGGACCGCTGCGCAGCCTTGTGCAGCGAGTACCAGTGGAGTGGCCGGAGCCACGCCACCTCGACTCCCGACTTCTCGAGATCATCGGCCCACTTGCCTCGCAATCCCTGCGAGCCGAATGCATCCAGGAGAAGCAGCACTCGCACTTTCGCGCGCGCCCGCTCTGCTAACAACTTCGCCATTGTATCGGCAACGGCACCGGGCTTCGAGAAGTACATCTGCACCGTGACCGTCTGGCGCGCGGAGCGAATGTCTCCCCACAACCGCGGATACGCCGCTCCGTTCGCGAGCACCTCGATCTTGTTCCCCGGCTCCATGTGCAGGCCCGTGAACAGCTCGAGGGTGTGACTGAACAGCGAATCACGCACGCCTGGAAACCGCGTGTCGCCGACGGCAAGAACTCGCGTCACCGGCGACCCACGCGTCACCGTGAGCACACCGATCAGCGCGAACGCGAGTAGAACCAGGACCGCGACCACGACCGAAATTCTCTTTACCGCTCGGAGCATTGGAACCACCAGAGATCATCGACGATTGTACCCTCTGGAATGTCGCAAATGCAGAGGTCGTTCCACATTCTCGTGATCGGTTCCCTGTTGAACGTTCTCACTGTGGTCGCCATCAATGTCTCAGACAAAATCTGAACTCTCGCTCGAAGGCAAAGTCGCCGTGCTCACCGGCGTGTCGCGTCAGGGCCAGGTGGGCGAGACCGTGGCTCAGTCGCTTGCGGAGCGCGGCGTCTCAGTCGTTCTCATCGACCGCACAGGCGTGGAGGCCGAGGCCCGAGCCAGGGAGATTCGCGACCGCGGTCATCGCGCGCTGGCGGTCAACGCGGATCTTACGGACGCATCACAGCTCGACGCGGTCGCGCGTGTTGTGAAGAACGAGTTCGGCGGCGTGGACGCGCTCGTGAACATCGCCGGCGGCTTCAGCATGTCTGGAAAGGTGTCGGACAGCGACCCTGGCGCGTGGTCGCGTCAACTCGGCATTGGTCTCACGACGGCGTACCTGACGACACGTGCGTTTCTTCCCCTCGTTCGAGAGCGGCGCGGCGCGGTGCTTTTCTTTGCAGCCGCGGCTGCCCTACCCGGGGGCCGCATCGCGGAAATGTCCGCGTATGCAGTCTCCAAGGCCGGCGTCATCACGCTCATGCGGGCGGTGGCGCAGGAAGAACGACAGACGGGCGTCCGATCCAACGCGCTCGCGCCGACTGCGATTCGTACGGCCGCAAACCTTGAGTCTATGGACGCGTCGACGCGATACGTCGAGCGCGAGGAAGTGGCGGATGCGGTACTATTTCTCTGCTTTTCCGACGCCGCTCGCTCGATAACCGGGCAAGTCATCCAGCTCGGCTAAGCGTACGTGCTCGGCCCAATGCTCGACAGTCTTATGCCATATTAGCGCCATAAAGGCGCTATGTGACACGTCTGCGACAGTTCTGCTGAGCGATTGGCTCGATGGTAGGGCTTGAACGACAAATGTGAGACGTCGCCCCTAGCCGCCCGGCATTCGCTACAGTACGCTACGCGGCATGAGCCTCGCTGCGCATCGGCGAACCGCCACGCGCACGATCGTCCTCGACCGCTCGCTCGAGGCACTCCCGGTTTTCCGCCTGAGCGACTCGGCCGATGATTCGGCGGTGATTTACGCTCCTGAATCGGGAGGACGCTGGCGCGTCCTCCCGACGCCCGGCGACCGCGTCCCCGGCACGTTCGACCAGGACGTCTACGTCGAGCTGCTTCGTCGCTACCACGAAGCGAACTGCCCCGATGACGGTGTCATCACGTTCACGCTTCACGCATTTCTTCGGGCGATCGGCCGGCGCGTAGACGGCCGTACGTACGAACAGCTTCGCGCGGCACTGAGCCGACTCGAACGCACAGCGCTCGAATCGAGCGGGGTCTACTTCGATGCGCTCACATCGGCGCGGCTCGATGGCCGATTCACGATCCTCAACTCCATCGCCATCGAGCGCCGCCGCTCGACTGACCGCGATCAACTCGCCCTCTTCCCCACGATATCTGCATCCGAGCCCGGGGACGCGCGCGTTACCATCGCCCCCGCCATCCGCTCGAACATTGCCGCCGGCCACACCGTGACGTTGTCGGCCGCGCGCTACCTCGAGCTCTCGTCTCCGGTCGCGCGACGGCTCTATCGTCTGCTCGAGGTCGCACGAGAGGATGGCACGGTGACTTGGCGCATCGCGCTGGATAAGCTCGCCGAACAATTGCCCCTGGCACAGCGTTATCCATCGCACCTGCAGCGGGTCCTACAACCCGCGCATCAGATGCTGTTGGCAGCCGGCCTCGCTCGCGACATCGTATTCCGACAACAGCGACGTGACTGGTTCGTCGACTACGTGCTGGCGTCGCGATTGGTGTAGGACCTGCGACTCATGCTACATCTCACTTGAGTTGAAGGCGTCGATTCGCCTCAATCCAAACTCGACCGGGAGATTCCATGGCAACGAAGCTCGACAAGACGATCAAACGCGAGATCGAGATGGATGGTCAGGCCTACATGGTCACGATCTCTCCCGATGGCGTTAAGCTCACGCAGAAGGGCTTTCGGAAGGGGCGAGAGATGTCGTGGCGCGCGCTCTGGGCCGGTGGAAGTGAGGAAGGCTCCGGCGGAACGGGCGGCAACACGGAGTGACGCACGCCGCTTGCGTACCGTCCGGGTCAGGGAGACGAGGAACTCATCCTCGCGCTGCGCGTATCTTAGGTATCTACACTCGTTAAGCCGAGCTATTCATGAAACGCAACCGTACTGCTCTCCTCGTCGGCATTGTTGCCGCCCCGCTGCTCGTTGGTGGATTCGTCGTTCAGGAGCGCGCAACCGCCGACGGCGCTCGGCTCTTTGGCCAAGTGCTGGACCTCGTCTCTTCTCGCTTCGTTGACACCGTCGACGCGGCGTCGCTGTACGAGAAGGCCGCACGCGGCCTCGTAGGGCAACTGCAGGATCCCTACAGCGAACTGATGTCGCCGTCGCAGCTTCGCTCGTTCAACAGCAACACGGGCGGACGCTACGGTGGACTCGGCATGTCTATCGAGGAGCAGCAGGGGAAAGGCATCACCGTCGCGAAGGTTTTTCACAACACTCCGGCCGAACGTGCCGGCATTCGTGAAGGCGACGTGATTGTTCTCGTCGATACGGTCTCGACGCGCGGCTGGACGTCCAAGAAGACCGCTGACGCGCTGACGGGTTCGCCCGGCACGAAGGTCAACGTCGGCTTCTCGCGTCCCGGCGTCGCTGCGCCGATCAAGGTGGAGTTCACCCGCGCGGTTATTCGCGTACCCGCAGTGCCGTACGAGATCACGTTCGACGGAAAGGTCGGCTACATCCCGCTCGAGCAGTTCAATGAGAACGCGACGTCCGAGCTCGTCGAGAGCGTCAAACGGCTGCAGAACGAAGGCGCACGTGGCATCGTGCTCGACCTTCGCAGCAATCCCGGCGGCTTCCTCGACCAAGCGCTCTCCATCAGCAACCTGTTCCTTCGTCAGGGGCAGGAGATCGCGAGCGTCCGCGGCCGCAACACCGAGCCGCAGATGTACTTCGCGCGCGAGAAGCCAATGGCGCCGGACGTCCCACTGGTCATCCTCACGAATCAGTACACGGCGTCAGCGTCCGAAATCGTCGCCGGCGCGTTGCAGGACCATGACCGCGCGGTGATCGTCGGCAACACGTCGTTCGGAAAGGGACTCGTGCAGACGCTGTTCAACCTCGACGGCGGCTGGGCGCTCAAGATGACAACGGCCAAGTGGTATACGCCGAGTGGCCGCTCGATTCAGAAGGAGCGGAAGCTCACGCCCGACGGCCAGTTCGTCGAAGTGCATCCCGACTCGCTCGAGTCTGATTCGGCGCGCAAGGCACGTCCGCAGTTCAAGTCCGACGGCGGCCGCGTGGTCTACGGCGGCGGTGCGGTGACGCCGGATCTTCTCGTGCAGGCCGACACGCTCACCACGGCCGAGCAGGATTTCCGTAAGGCGATGGCGCCGAAATCCCAGGAGTATTACGTCGCACTCTACGACCTCGCGTACGAGCTCAAGGCTCAGGTGAAGCCGGACTTCGTCGTGAAGCCCGAGTGGCGGAACGATTTCCTTGGACGACTCGAGAAAGCGGGCGTGAAGGTCGATCGCAAACAGTGGGACGCTGCCACCTCGCTCATCGATCGTGACCTCGAGTTGCGCGTTGCTCGTTCGGCGTTCGGTGACTCGACTGTTCGTCGCCGCACACTGGACGAAGACCCGCAGCTGCGGAAGGCGATCGAGATCATCCAGCGCGGGCAGTCACAGAAGGATCTGTTCGCCCTCGTCGCGTCGAGGTCGCAGCGATAGCTTTCCTGCATGACGAGACAGGCTTTTAGCGCCGCCACGACTCTCGTCGTGGCGGCGTTTGCGTATGGGTGTCACTCGGCCCCGAATCCTGCACCGGCCCCTGCCGGCGCCGCTCCCACCGCCGCAGCCCGCGTCGACGCGGAGCCGGGCGAGTCGCACCTGGTGAACATCCGCCGTCTTACGAACGGCGGAGAGAACGCTGAGGCGTACTTCAGCCGCGACGGCCAGTGGCTGACGTTCCAGTCTACGCGCGAGGGACGGACGTGCGATCAGCAGTACGTAATGCGCACGGACGGTTCAGGGCTTCGCCGCATCTCCAACGGAGATGGTAAGACGACCTGCGGGTATTTCTTCGACGGGGATCGACAGCTCCTCTTCGCATCCACACACGCGCACGGCGCAGCGTGTCCTGCGCGACCTGACGCGTCACAGGGATACGTCTGGGGACTCGACAAGTTCGACATCTACACGACGGATCGCGATGGCTCGAAGCTTCGTCGCCTGACGAACTACGACGTGTACACCGCGGAGGGGACGCTGTCGCCCGACGGACGGACGGTCGTGTTCACGTCGCTGAAGGATGGCGATCTGGACATCTACACGATGAACATCGACGGCTCGCACATCCGGCGCCTAACGACGGCACCGGGCTACGACGGCGGACCGTTCTTCTCTCCGGACGG
Source organism: uncultured Gemmatimonadaceae bacterium (assembly GCA_963829055.1). GTDB lineage: Bacteria > Gemmatimonadota > Gemmatimonadetes > Gemmatimonadales > Gemmatimonadaceae > JAJKIV01. The sequence goes on from CAWHHI010000003.1 coordinate 435,105, forward strand.
GAAGCGCATCGTCTATCGCGCCTACCATCCGACGGATTCCGTTGAGCTGCGCACGTATCGCGACTTGCTGCGTCAGGAAATGGTGCGGCCGAACAAGATGGAGATCTGGGTCATGAACGCCGACGGCTCCGATCAGCGTCAGGTGACGAACCTGGGGGGAGCCAACTTCGCGCCATTCTTCACGCCGGACGGTCGGCGCATCATCTTCTCGTCGAATCACAAGAACCCACGCAGCCGCAATTTCGATCTGTACCTCGTGAATCCGGATGGGACAGGGCTCGAACAGGTCACGACGAACCCGGACTTCGACGGCTTCCCGCAATTCAGCCCGGACGGCAGGGAGATCGTTTGGGCGTCCAACCGCTTCGACGCAAAACCCGGTGAGACGAACATCTTCATCGCGGATTGGAAGAACTAGGTCACCAGCGAAGGAGTCACCATGATCGGTATGATCTTATTCGCTATCCTCGCCGCTTTCGGCCTGACCGTTTTCGCGGCAGCCGTGAAGATCATCGGACAGGCCGAGGTCATGGTCATAGAGCGACTCGGTCGCTTTCACCGTGTCGGCCGATCGGGGTTGAACCTGTTGATCCCGTTCGTCGAACGCCCGCGTCCGATCGATGTCCGATACGTCGAAGCAGACGTTTCGGGGATGAAACGCATCACCTCGGGAACAACGTCTCGCATCGATCTGCGCGAGCAGGTGCTGAACTTTCCGAGTCAGCCCGTCATCACGAAGGACAACGTCACCATCGATATCGACGCGGTGCTGTACTACCGTATCGCCGATCCGCAGAAGGCGACCTACGCCGTCCAGAACCTTCCGTACGCGCTCGAGACCCTAACGCGAACGACGCTGCGCAACATCGTCGGCGAAATGGAGCTCGATCAGACGCTCGCGAGCCGCGATCAGATCAACAGGCGCATGCGCGAAGTCATCGAGGAAGCGTCCATCGGGTGGGGCGTCGACGTGACGCGCGTCGAGCTCCAGGCCATCGAGCCGCCGCGCGACATCCAACAGTCGATGGAACTGCAGATGCGGGCGGAACGAGAGCGCCGCGCAGCGGTCACGAACGCCGAAGCCGGGAAACGCGCGGCGATCCTCGAGGCCGAGGGCCTCCGCGAATCGCAGGTCCGCAAGGCGGAGGGCGAGAAGGAAGCCGCGATCCTGCGCGCGGAGGGTTTGGCGACCGCGCGACTCGCCATGGCGCAGGCGGAAGCTGAAGCCATCCAGCGGATCACGGCGTCGCTGCCCGAGGGTCAGGCGGCGATGTACTTGCTTGGGCTCAAGTACCTGGAAGCGCTGCCGGCAGTAACGCAGGGCAAGGGAACGACGATCTTTCTCCCCGCCGAGGCCTCGGGCGTCATGGGCGCGCTTGGCGGTATGCGCGAGCTGCTCAAGGCAACTGCCGGGACCGGGGGCGCCGTTGGCGGCCCGAATCAGGCTGCGTACACACCGCCCGCCGCGCGACCGGCTTTCAAGTCGCTGGCCGACGGTACATCGGGCTCGACGATCGCCGGCTCGAGCCCATCCGGTTCCTCGGACAACAGCTAGGAGTCATGACTTGGCCAAGGTGATCACCCGCGAACGCGCTGAGCGGATCGCGCGGGCGCACGCCTGTGAGCATTGCAAGGAGTACAGCTTCAAGAAGCTTGTCGTGAAGCCGGCGACCGACGCGAACAAAGCCGAATTCAACGAGACATGGCACGCCGTGCGAATCTGCGGCGTGTGCGGCTCGCACGAGGAAATCGGCATCGATGGCGAGGGAGATATCGTGTACGTCGCGTGAGGCTGCAGCCGCGACGCCGTCCGTCAGGGCCACGGCATCTTTTTGGAGTACGGTGTTCCGAACAGCGCGCTGAGGAGCGGATCTGGATCTTCGAGGCGCGCCACGACGTCGATCAGATCGCCGCTAAGGACAGGTCGGTCGAACGTGCTGTAGCGGCGATAGCCGTGACAGAAGCACAGCGGCCCGCGACGTGAAAGGCGTCCGAGCAGAATGTCCGGGATCCCGACCCAGGACGACACGAAGAAATTGCTGAGCGTTCGCGGCCACATCGCGTCGTCGTTCACGATGCCTCTCGGCATTGATCCGTGCTTCCCCCACTGCACGTCGATCGAGACGGTTCCGCGGCCACGCCAGTCTGCGTGGAGCACCTTCCCGTGCCAGTACGTCCAAATGTCTGTTGGCGCCTGAGTCGAGTCATAGCCGACCCACACGATCTCTTCGTCTGTCGCTTTCGTGAACGGGATCCAGGCGCCGTGAACGTCGTCGCGCCAGAGCAGGTAGTAACCGATGATTGGTCGGTTTGGATGGACGACTGCCACGACGCGCTCGAGCCGGAACCATTCGTCACGTTGCAGGTACAACACAGGCGCTAGTGCATGGGCTATGTGGACCGCTGGGTCGTCAGATGGGAGTGCCGAGGCGATCGCGGTTGGCCGAGTGGGGATGTGCGCTCTGGGGCCGCATCCGGCGAGCAGGGCTGATGTGACCAGCGCACAGGCTGGAAGCGGTAACCGCAAGGCGTATGTATGCCTAGATTTGCGCATTTAGATGGTTACTTTTCGGTAGTGAGACACTCTCGGTTGAGGGTTTCTCGCGGTTCACCATCGGGGAGGGAGCATGAGAAAGCCACGTCCGAACACGTATAACCCCGCCCAGGCACTTCATCTCATCTCGAGCGATCGTAGCGGCCGACCGCTCAGTTGTCCATCGTGCTCTGGCCCGATCGAACGCGATCCTACGCACACGCCTCCGCCGCCTCGTTCGCAAGTGACGCTCCGCTGTCGCAATTGTGGCCGCTTCGCGCGATACATCGCGGGAGCCGCATAAAGCGCTGTCGTTCAATCGTTAAGCTAGAGCTCGTCGTCGTAAGTAGTGCATATTTCCTGCTTTTGGGGCCTGTCGATCTGCGTACATCCGTTTATTTTGGATGTACGGGTCTTGATCTGGTGGTCGCACCGCTCAGGGTGACCGGCAAGATCCGGGTCACAGTTAGCCCCAGTACGGGACGAGGAAAGGTTTCATGTCACGCATCAATGGCGTAGTGAAGTGGTTCAACGACGCGAAAGGATTCGGCTTCATTTCGCGCGACGGCGGCCCCGACGTGTTTGTCCACTTCAGCGCGATCCAAGGGTCCGGATTCAAGTCGCTGGCCGAGGGCGATCGAGTCGAGTTCGAGATCGTCCAGGGTCAGAAGGGTCCACAGGCGGCTGACGTCGTAAAGACGGCCTGACCTCCTTCCCGATGAACGAAAGAGCGCCCCGGCATGCAATGCCGGGGCGCTCTTTCGTTTGGACCTTCTCTATGCTGTCGTCTCGTTGGCAGCTTCCGCCAACGTTGCCCACGTCACGCGGCAAAGATCTCGAGCTGGCGGAGGTCTCCGTCGCTCGTGCCCGTTGCTGGGTCGCTGCAGGCCCCGAGCAGATGCGCGGTCTGGTGGTACAATCGGAGTGTCTGCACTGGCGCGATCATCGCGCGACCGCCGCGGCGTGCTATGAGCAGTGCTTCCTCTCGCACCTGGCGCGGCAATGCGCGCGCAAGTGGATGGTGAAGCAGCTCCATGATTCGCTGGGCGTCGCGAGCCAGCAGCGCAGTGCAAAGGGTATCCAAAAACGCCAGCACGGAGACTCCGTCGTATTTGGTGTTATATACACATTGTAACTAATACCCATGACGGTCAACCCTGTTCCCCGTAACAGGACAGACATTTTTCGCCCGGGGCACGGCTGAGCACCACCGGCGCGTTAACGCGCCGGTGGTGCTCAGCTCGATTCCCTCAGTTATTGGAGGGGCTCCTAGCCTGAAAGCAGATCGAAGCGGACCCCACGACGCTGATTCCTGCGCCGTCGAGGGGCGTAGCGGAACAGCTGGGCCGGGCGGCCACGCCCCTCGCTCCGCCACTCGTCTGTCGGCTCCACAAGCCACGCGGCCTGCAGGGCGCGTCGGAAGCTCGCCTTGTGAAGGCGACGCCCCAACAGCAGCTCATAGGTCTGCTGCAGCTCACTGAGCGTGAACGTTGGTGGCAGCAGACGAAACGCGATCGGAGCTTGGTCGAGCCGCAGGCGAATCGTCTCCAGGGCAGCATCGAGGAGCGCGCGCTGACGAGGCGTTATGCGTCGGCACATCCGCGAGCGCGAACCAACCACTCTCTTCGCCGTTCGGCAACGAGCTTCCTTGAGGCACCACGCCGACGTACGCGACGGACAAATCTGTTTCAGTCGGATGACGGCGCCCATCACCAAATGCGCCAACCTGCTCGAGCCACGTGGGCTCGACCTCAGCCGCTTCGGTAGCGATGCGTCGCGCCGCATCGATCATTGATTCATCTACCCGCGGCTCGTCGTGCGGCACCCACCAACGCTCACGCGCGCGCGCCTCGTCCGCTCGGATGAGCAACACCGCGAGCTGCTTGCCTCGCGGCGTGAGAAGAACGACATCCACGGAGAATGTCGTGCGCCGCGGAACGGGTCGCGCAGCGGTGGCCTGAGGGCGTTCGCGCATCGTGCGCGAATTAGTCACGAAAGGAGACTAATGTCAAGGCCTCGCGAATTTTGTCACGGTTCGACACCAACTCAGAGACACGTCGGCTCGCGCGCTTATTGTAGGTCGGTCGCGAGACACCGTCAACGTCTCGTTATGATCCGGACGCGATGCACGTTCGCATCCGATCTGCATCTCGCGTGTCACGCTCACATCTCGAGATCGCTGCGCGTCGCGTCACGGCGCTCACCTCCACCGAATGATGCAAATGGCGGAAGACTTATCGGCAACGTGCCCGTGATCGCACTCGAGCCCAGCAGCGCGCGCGCTGCTGCCTGCTGCGAGACTTGGCTCGGACCCCACGCGATCATGTACGACGACACAGACGGTGTCTGTTGCAGCAGATACGGCGTGCCGAACGACACGAGCACCAGGCGCCGACTGCTTCGCATTCCAAGCTTGGCAATGAAATCGACGAACGCACGAGGCGCACCGGCCGTGGCGGTCGTCGAACTGATATTCACGTACGATCCGACGAGCACGACGTCGGACGAATCAGCAGCTGCTAGCAGTCGCTGAAAATCTGGAGCGACGTCGTCCGAGCTGACGAATTCGGTTCGCAAGCGAATCGTATGCACGTCGCATTTCCGCGGTGAACGCGACACCGGCGCCGAGATCGGTACGACGCGCGTACGTGATCGAGAGGACGCGCGTTGATCGCCGAGTGGAAAGCGGCACAGTTCGCATCGAATCGTTCACGAGCACTAGTCCGCGCTCGGCCACGCGCCGCGCAACCGCGGCATGAGTCGTATCGCCAACGATAGCGCGAACCGAATCGAGATTCACGAGGCGGGCGCGGTCGAGACCGAAGTGCCGCTTCCATCTCGAGCAGTCGTGCCACCGACGCGTCGATTCTCGATTCGGGATACCGACCTTCGCTGCACGGCAGCAACAACCGCGTCGATCGTCCCCGTCACGTCTGACGGCATGAGTAGCACATCCGCTCCCGCGGCGACCGCGCGCCGTGCGGCTTCAGCGGCGCCGAACTGGCGCAGCACACCAGCCATATCCATGGCGTCAGTGATCAACACACCGCCGTATCCGAGCGAGTCCCGGAGAAGTCCGGTGAGCACGCGCGGTGACAGCGTGGCAGGCACGCCGCTGCTGTCGAGGGCCGGCAGAATGCCATGATACGTCATGATCGCGCCGATGCCCGCCGAGATCGCGGCGCGAAACGGTACGAGCTCTACCGAGTCGAGTCTCGCCCTACTGGCTGTAACCGTCGATAGCTCGAGATGGGAGTTCGTCTCGGTGTCTCCGTGACCGGGAAAATGCTTTCCCGTCGCGAGCATCCCGTGCTCCTGGACACCACGCACGAGCGCGGCACCAAGACGTGCGGTCAGCCGAGGGTCTTCGCTGAACGAGCGCGCGCCAATGACCGGGTTGGCCGGGTTGTTATTGACATCGAGTACCGGCCCAAAGCTGACGTGGATCCCGAGCGCCCTCCCCTCGAGCGCCGTAACACGACCGACGTCATACGCCAGCGTCGTGTCACGCGCTGCGCCGAGCGCCATCTGCAACGGGAAGACAGTCGCTCCGCCAAGATCGATCGCGTTCGGCACAAAGTATCCACCGCGTACGCGAAAGCCGACTCCTGTCTCGAAGTCGGCGCTGAACAGTAGCGGGACGCGAGCCATGCGCTGAAGCGCATTGATCTTCGTCGCAATGTCGAGTGGAGATCCCACCGACACGATGAAGCCGCCTACCTGCTCCTGCACGACGAGTCGCTCGAGCTGCGTCCACGATGGCGCGTCCGTTGCCGCATAGTCCCCAAGCATGAACGGCCACACCATCTGCGCCACCTTCTGTCGCAGCGACATCGTCGCGAGCACTGAGTCGGTCCACGCCGACCGCTTCACCGATCGAGCATTGCCGGCGGCCACTGCACCAGAATGTTGGTGCGCGGGACGATGACGATGCACAAGCGGCCGCAAACACGCCGATTGTCGCGACCACAACGCGTGTCGACGCACTCCACCGCGCGTGACGACGCGGCCGCGCCGCTACCACTGAATCGTTCCTTTCTTCGTCGTGTCGACGTCCTCGCCCATTCCGCTCTTGAAGAGAAACGCCGTCATGTTGTTCGTGAGGAACGCGCGGGCTTGTGGATCCATCACATTGAGGCCGTAATGGTTGATCAGCATTGTCTGTTGCTTCAACCATTCGCTCCAACATTGCTGACAGATCTCCTGCACCACGCGTGCGCCGATCTTGCCGGGAAATGGAGGGCGTTCGAAGCCACTGCGCGTCTGTCCGCAGCGCGAGCAAGTCACGTCGGGCATAAACTCTGGAGTCGAGGCGGTACGGGTCGATCTTTCGCGATGCCCGCTATGGCGAATCGATGGCGATCATCGAAGGCATCGGTGTGCCCCGAAACGTAAAGTGCCGAGCGACTCACACCCAGTGGCGGAGATCGCTCGGCACTCTGCTTTCGCGGTTCGTCTTGCTGCTTTCGTCACGCACGCAGGTTCGCCGAGCGCGACGGTGTTCGCATTCGTTATGCGCGCCCTGTGCTGCGGGCGTACTGCACCTTCGCCAGGCCAATGAGCGACAGGATTCGGATGTAGAACCAACCTACATCGAACTCATACCATTTCGCTTTGAACTTCGCGGAGTGCGGGTCGGCGTGATGGTTGTTGTGCAGCTCTTCGCCGCCGAGCCAGATCGCGATCGGTGAGATGTTTCGGCTCTCGTCCTTGACCTCGAAGTTGCGGTAGCCGAGCGCGTGACCGACTCCATTGATGATTCCGGCCGCCCAGAACGGAATCCAGATCATCTGAACACCCCACACGATGGGGCCGACGAAGAAGCCAAAGAGATACAGATCGGCCACGAGCATCAGCGAGGATGCCGACCCAGTTGAGACGGCTCAACAGCGCGCGCTCGATCCAGTCGTTGGGCGTTCCCTTGCCGTACTTTTCGAGGACGCCCGGTTGGCGGACGGCGGCGCGGTAGTAGAAGGCACCTTTGAGTACGATGTTTCGAAGCCCCTCGACGAGCGGGCTGTGCGGATCACCTTCTCGGTCCGCGAAAGCATGGTGCTTTCGATGACATGCGACCCACTCCTTGGTGACGATCGCTGTGGACAGCCACAGCCAGATGCGCATTGGGAACGCCGCGAGAAAATGAAATTTGACGCTGCGATGAGTCTGTGCCCGATGTAGAAAGAGCGTCACGCAGACGTTCGTGAGGTGGCCGGCTACAATGATGAACACAATCGGTTTCCACCACGCCGTTCCCCAACTTCCAAAATCTGGCATCGCGTCGTTTCTCCGTCCCGGTTTCGATCTGCCCCGTCGCAACGAGCACTCGACGATGAGGTCCGGCGCACGAGGGCGCCGGGAAATGAACCCTCAATGTACAAAGCACCTTCCGCTCTTGACAACCACGACCGCACACTGGTTTCTGGCGTTGGGGCTTGCTCGGCGCTACTGGGCTACATACCGTCACCAACAATGACGAGACGAGGCAGCCAGGAGATCGCTACGGAGCAGCGCGCCACCGCCGCCGGCACCGAGCGGTTCCAGCGGCGGTTCGGCGAGCAGTTCGTCGAAGACTTCTTCCGCCCCCTCGGCGGCGGGCTCGTCGCTTCGTCGATTGGGATCGGTACATACCTCGGCGAGTGCGATGATGCTGACGACGTCACCTACGCTGCTGCTATACGCGCCGCTCTCGAGAACGGCATCAACATCATCGATTCGTCAGTCAACTACCGCTGCCAACGGTCCGAGAGAACCGTAGGACTGGTACTTCGCGACGCCCTCGCTGACGGAATCGTCAAACGCGATGAGGTGATCGTGTGTACGAAGGGCGGCTACATCCCGCTCGACTCGTCAGCGCCGTCAACGCGCGATGAGTATCTGTCGTATCTCCAGCGCACGTTCATCGACACGGGTATCGTGTCCGCGGACGACGTCGTGGGCGGCGGCCATGCACTTTCGCCATCGTTCCTCGCACACCAGATCCAACTCAGCCAGACGAATCTCGGTGTGCGCACGCTGGACGTGTATTACCTGCACAACCCCGAACAGCAACTCGATTCAGTACAGCCCGCGCGGTTCCGAACGATCCTCCGACGGGCGTTCGCGTTGCTCGAGGAGCGCGTCGCGAGCGGAGACATCGGATGCTACGGATGCGCAACGTGGAACGGATTGCGCACGGCGCCGGACGCGCGCGGACATCTCGACCTCGCTGAGCTCGTGGGCATCGCTCGCGATGTTGGCGGCGAGGATCATCATTTCCGCATCGTACAGATGCCGGTGAACCTGGCGATGTCAGAAGCGGTGCGGACGCCGACGCAGCGGCTCGGCACTCGGCGCGTCGTACCACCGTTACAGGCAGCGACGGAACTTGGCCTCTCGGTTGTTGCCAGTGCGACACTCATGCAGGCGCGTCTCACCACCGACCTGCCTGCCGCGTTGCGCGATACATTCCCCGCGCTCGCGACCGATGCCCAGCGCGCAATCGCGTTCGTGCGGTCGCTTCCCGGCGTGAGCTCGGCGTTGGTGGGGATGCGCTCTCTGGATCACGTCAGCGAGAACATCGCCGCGGCATCCCGGTGAGCGACGGCGATGCGTCGTCCTGACGGCGTCGGGTTGCCGTGCGTGCGAGTCGCACGCCGCGTCAGGCAGAGTGTGATCGGCGAGGGAGAGGCCTTTCACCGGACGTCCCCGGATGGCGATCGCGGTGAGAAGGCCGATCTCCACTCGCCTGCACAATTCACGCAATGATCACGCGCGCGTTGCACTGGCGTGAAAGTTGGCGATTGTTGCGAATCACGCAATACGCTGACAACTCATTCCGAACAATTCGCGAAAATATTCTGCCGTCGATTTCGGTCGCTCCGATCGCTCTGACTGCCCCGATGTCGATCGACATTGTCGCATCACCTCGGCGATTCTCCAGCTCGTGAGCGACGAATCATCCCGACCCTCGCATCATCGCGCGGGCGGCGGCTTTCGCAACCCGTGGCCTGGCGGTACGCCGCGCGGACTCGGCGGCGTACTGCGCTGGATGTTCTACGATCGCGTCGTTCATCCCCGCGAGAAGGATCCTCCACGATCAGCATTTCCGCTGGTTCAGTCGTCGTTCTTCTCGCCGCGCGCGCTCGCGAAGACGTTGGGCGCGACGTGGGTTGGTCATTCCACGGTGCTCGTTCAACTCGGCGCGACGAACATACTGACGGACCCCATGTGGTCCGAGCGCGCGTCACCCGTGTCGTTCGCTGGGCCACGCCGCGTCGTTCCGGCCGCCGTGTCACTCGACGCGTTGCCTCCGCTCGATCTCGTTCTGCTCTCACACAATCATTACGACCACCTCGATGAGGTCACCGTTCGGGCGCTGGTCGCACGTAACCCCGAGGCAACGTGGGTCGTGCCGCTCGGCGTCGCGGCATTCGTTAGGGCAGGCGGCGCGCACAACATCGTTGAGCTCGATTGGTGGCAGGTGATGCGGACCGGCGAAGTCGAGGTGACGTGCACGCCGGCGCAACATTTCAGCGGACGAAGCATCAACGACCGGGATCTCACGTTGTGGTGTTCATGGAGCGTGAGGTCCCACGATCTCGCGCTGTACTTCGGCGGTGATAGCGCGTACCACCCCGAGTACCCCGCGATTGCGTCCCGATGCGGGCCGTTCGATGCCGTGTTGCTCCCGATCGGCGCGTATGAGCCACGATGGTTCATGCGAGCGGTGCACATGAACGCGCAGGAAGCCGTTCGCAGCTATCGTGACCTGGTTGCCGGCACATCTCGCGACCGGCGGACCATCATGGTCCCGATCCACTGGGGAACGTTCAAGCTGACGGACGAGCCCCTCGATGAGCCACCCGCGAAACTTCTCGAGGCGTGGGACGACGCGGGGCTGTCGAGGGACGATCTCTGGCTGCTCCGGCACGGGGAGTCGCGCCATGTCACAATCGGAGCGTGATCAGGGCTCGCGGTGGACTGGTCCGCCGTTCAACTTCCCGATCCCATTCTGCCGATACGGTTAGGCATGACCATCGCGACTCAGAAGGCGCTGGTGCCTTCGCTGGCATCGATTGCCTTGATCCTTGCGTGCCCCGACGCAATTGCCGGGCAGTCGTTGAGCACACGCCCGGCGTCTGTCGCGTTGACGGTGGTGGTGCCCCCACGCGCGCCGCCCGTGCTGGTGGAGCAGTGACGGATGGGAGTGCGACCGTCCTCGGTCGCACGTCCACCGCGGTCGATCTCGAAACGATGGTAGGGCTCGGAGATCACCTGACATCCCGGATCGAGGTCCGGCTCGGAGCCGCGTGGACCACGGATTCCGCGCGCGTGTGGGTACGAAGCCGAAACGGCACGTTCGAGCAACTTCTCAGCAACACAATGATCGTGGCGCTCGACGCGCCACTCGCGCGTTCGGTCGTGCGGTCGCCGTTGCATTTCCGTGTCGAGTCGGCTCGGCCCCTCGCGTTGCCGTCGCTGTCGATTCCGGTCGAGTACCGCCTGACTGTCGGCACCGGAGACGAAATCGCGGTGTGGACCTTTCCGACGGTCATCCGATTCGATTCGACCCCACCTAACGTTGACTTCGGATCGCCGTCGCCATCTAGTCGTTAGGCTCGACGGGCGGTCGCACAGCCGCCGGCGGCGGCGGGTGTCGCCTTCCCCGGTAGCACGCGGCGCACGACGATGCGAAGTGGCGTGCTCTCGCGCTCGAGGCGCGGCGTCGCGGTAGCGGGTGCGGAGACCAGCTCGAACTGACCGGTGGCGAGGAACTCCTCGAGCAAGACGCGAACTGGAACGTCGCGGCGGCTGGACATCCGAACGAAGAAGCGCCCGCGCGAGTCGGTCACCACGGCCGAGCCACCGATTTCGACGGTTGCGCCGTCCACTGGAGTAGACGCTTCATTCACGACCGTCCCCTCGACGATATAGCGCTCGAACTTGATCTCCACAGCGTGGCCGCCCCCGCCGAGCACGTCGCCCGCGTAGAAGAACGTGCTTGCCGATCCAGTGTAGTTCACCCGACCGTCGGGCATCACGAAGCTGGCAGCGTTCACGCGATAGCCGCCGATCGGGACGCGCACGTTCAGCGCGATCGTCTGCACGAAGGGCTGCGTGGGACGATATGGTGTGTGAACGACCTGGTAGTCCACACCGACCGACGCCAGCCCTGACGCCATCGCTCCGCCGAACGAGACGGACGTGCGGCCATTGGCATATGTCAGTACCTGCAGCACCGATAGTCGCGGTGAGAGGAACTCGCGAACGTGCAGCACAGGCGTGGTGGAACGGGCCGGTGCCGGCGACCACACGCGCAACAGGTAGAAATCGGCTTGCAGCCAGCTCGCGACGTCGCGAGCTGCCGTGAAGTACGAGCTCACACTCCGCGTCCCGGGCGTGCGTGAATCGAAGATGCCGGCCGCGAGGTTCGCGCCGATGAATCGCGCCGATCCGAACGCCTGGTTCAGCATCGCGCGATCTGGAGCGTTAGGCAGCGTGGAGTCCTGGCGGAAGTGCTGACGGCCAGCTCCGAAGGAGAAGCCGGGTGCTGGCCGAACCGTGACCACGATGTTCTCGCGGTCTGCCTCGCTCTGTGCCGGAGTAGGCACTCCGGTTCGACGGAACCGATCACTCATGCTGACGTATGCCGCTCGCACGTCCAGCCTTTCATGCCTGATCGCCATGCTCGCCGATCCGTACGGCTTGTTCCCGCCGACGCCACCGGTCGCGCCGGCTTCGAAGCCGCTGGGCGACTCCCACTTGATGCCCCCGAGAACGGTCTGGCGCGACGAGAACAGCGCGTGCGTCGTTAGGCGTAGCGTGGGTGATAGCAGACGCTCTGCCTGGACGACACCGATCACCTTGTCCTGATGGAGCGCGTTGACGAACGGCGCCGGCGTCGCGACCGCGCTCGTACCGGCGAACGCATACAGCGACGACCGTCGAGTCGCCCGGCGAAGCCCGGCACCTTGCGCTAGAATCGCGTGCGAACCTCCGAATACGTCGGTCGCGAAACGGACGGCAATCGCGTCGTTGCCGAGGCGCAACGTATCGCGCCCGAGCCGCTGTTTGAGGAACGCACTGAAGCGAAACCCGCCGAGATAGCCGAGCCCGAGGTTCCCTTCGAACCCTTCGCCCCAAACGTTGAGTGCACCGCCATACCCCTGATACAACGAAGAGCCACCACCCTGCACTTCGAAGACCTGCGCGCGCACGACGGTCGGCACTGCCACCATGGACGCTGCGACAACCAGCGTCCGTGACCAACGCTTGGTCGCCGAGACGACGGTAAGTGGCGCAGTGACGTTCACTGCGTGACCGCGCGAATGTTGAGGATACCTGTGTACGCACCTGGAGTGAGCACGCGACCCACGAGATCCAGCTGGAGCTCCAGATCGAACGTGAGCGTTCCGGTCTTGCTGTAGCCCAGCACAGGCTGCGTGGCGAGCGAGAGACTTCCCCCGGGCATGCCGATTCCGCCAGCCGCGCTCTGCGTGAACGCGGTGAATGCCGTCGGCGCCCCAGGAGTTCCCGCCGTCAGCACACGTCCCTTGAGCCAACTCGATGGAATGGACGCAGGCCCGCTGGTCATCGCCGCCGACGGATCACTGAAATAGCCGATCACCTGCACCGACCCCGTGGACGGGTGCAGATCCCATGTGAGCGTGATGCCGACAGGGAAAGGGAACGAGGTGGCGACGTCGTCCGAGACGCTGCCGAGCGCCTGGATCGCGCCTGCGTTGACACTCACTGCGATAGACCCGGTAATCTCCGCACTCGCCGTCGGGAGCGCACTGACAGTCGATCGCACGCCCGCCTGCGCGCCCGCGGCTCCGGTGAGGAGCATCGAACCGACGAACGCAGGAATGCACGACCGCACGAACCGCATGAATGGGCGACGAGAGGCGAGGTGGCGGTGCGACTACGCGCTGATCAGTTCAGATCGCTTGCGTCGCTCCTCCACAGTGAAGTTCGCGAAGCGGAGAATGAGTTTCTCGGGAGTGAGGTCATCACTCCATGGAATCTCGAGCACGCGGCGGCTATGTGGAAACAGTGGGAACGCGCCGCCCGGGGTCGGCTTTTTTCCGCCGACGCTCACCTCGCTGCTGAGCACTCGCCCTAACGCGGCGCTGGAATTCTCCAGCTCAACGTGAACCCGTTTTGCGGCCGAGTCGAAGTCGAACGCGTGAACGATCACGTCGGCTTGTCGCAGCGGCTGCGGCTGGAGCATGTACACGACGTGCGGCAGCTCGATGCGGACATTGAGGCCCGTCTGCGTCCGCGCTCCCGTTAGGGTGCTGCTGATGAGGAACCACGACGGAAAACTCTTGGCGGTCGCCTCGTAGAACACGGTGTAGGTCTCGCGCGGCGGAATGCGAAAGCTCATCGCCGAGATCTTGACCCGCATGCGCGTGGTATCGAGCGGTTCCTCGATCAGCTCACCAGTCGGCTCCACGTGAAAACCACGCGGCTCGAGCACCACGGTCAGCGGGAACAACGTCTCGTTGACGAGCTCGAACTTGCCACGCGCCTGTTCGGAAAACTCGACGACCGCCGGGCGCACGGTCTGCGCCTCCAGCGGTCGTACGATACCAGCGGTCATCACGATTGCGGCGAATCGAGCTCCGCCAGCCCACGTCATCACTATTGGGTAACCGCGCGAAGATTGAGCGTGCCGGTGTACGTACCAGGGGTCGTCGTCTGCCCCGTGAGATCGAGCTGCAACTCGAGGTCGATCGTACGGGTCGACTTCTTGTTCGCCCCCGTAATGGTCTCGGTGAACAACGTTAGGCTCCCGCTCGCCGTTCCAACGCCGCCAACCGCGCTCTGCGTGAACGCCGTGAACGATGCGGGCGCGCCCGGCGTGGCGGCGGTCGTCACGCGGCCCTTCACTTGGGTCGTCGCAATGTTGAACGTGCCGTTCGTGAGTGCAGCCGCGGCGCTCGAGAAGTAGCCGACGAGCGACACCGACGCGGCCGACGGATTGATATCCCAGCTGGTCGTGATGTTCACGGCCGACGGGAAGTTGTTCGTGGCGTTGTCGGTGATGCTCGCGATGCTCTGCGTGCCCCCCGAGTTCACCGCGACAGTCAGCGAGGTCGCCTTCACGGCGCTCAACGACACGTTGGCGACGTTCGACGTCAGACCGGCTTGGGCCGAAGCCTTCGCGGAAACCAGCGCGAACGTCGCAACGGCGACGGGAAGAATGCGGAGTCGAATCATTCAGCGAGTACCTGTCAGAGGGTGGCAGAGACCGGCGCACAGTGCGCAAGTCATTGTGCTGGAGCGCACAAAACCGGGCTGATCCGTTCCGCTCCACCCGCGCCGTTGACGAACGATCTGTGCCGCCGTCACCCTGCTCGACACTGTACTGGAACGCGACATCGGGTCGGACGCCCACGAATCGGCGCCCGTGACGACTGGAAATTCATCCTGCGGATCGTCGTCGCGCTAACTGGTTGTCGCGTTCCCCGACACCGCGTCACGAGCGCTCGACGTTCGATCGCAAACTCAAGCGCGGCAACGCGTTCAAGTTTTTGAGCCGATCTGCCGATACTGCGATCTTTTTGTCGACTGTGAGGGGTCCAGGTGGGTCGCGATTCCGGCACAATCGAGCGCCGCAGCATCACGTTTTACCGCGGTCACGGAGTGCCACGTGGGACCATTTCTTCGATGCCCACTCCGCTCATGTCGACCACGAGCCGGCACAACGGCGACGTTGCAATCCGCAAGAAGCCAGTGATTCTGCAATGTCACCGCGCGGGTACGATGCGACTTCGGGAGTGCGACTCGCGAACGCAGCAGAACCGCGCTATCGTCGCCACGTCATCGGGCTCGGCACTGCGCGCGAATCTTGCGCAGAAGCGCCCTGTACCTTCCCTCGAGGAATTCAATGATGGCGACAGCATCGAAGTCGTCAGGCGGGAAATCGCGCAGCAAGTCGACGGCAGCGTCGAAGGCCGGTGCAGCGCGAGGCAAGACCAGTAAGGCCAGCACGAAGACCGGTACGAAGACCAGCGCGAAGCCAGCGACGAAAGCCTCAGCTGGCACGAAGCGAAAGAACGCTCCGAAGGTCGTCTCGCGCTCCAAGGCGAAGAAGTCAGCGGCAAAGCGGCCGGCGAAGCGAGCTGCCAGGAAGCAGTCTCCCGTAACGCGCATCAAGCGTGTCGCCAACGCAGTACTTCAGCAGGGCGCGACCGCCGCGAAGCAGAGTGTCGAGGCAGTCGAGCGTCTCGTCGAGGGCGTGAAGGACCGCGTCACGACCTGATCACGGCAGGGCTTTATCGGAGTTCCATGCTCGGGCGGGACGGCGTTGTCCGCCGTCCCGTTCGGCCATCACGGGGACCGTTGGCGCGTCGCACTTACCCGACCGACCGTTCCTCGCGACCCCGCGGAGCGTGCGTGCTCAACCAACTGGCGACGGCGGCGAAGATCGCATCTCGGCCGTAGTCGACGGTGATGATGTGGCCGTTCCCCTCTGTCCAGACGAGTTGACGCTCGCTCGCCGTGAACAGGGCGAACGCGCGCTCGGCGGCGTCCGCCGGGATGCGGTGGTCCTGGCGTGATTGAACGACGAGCGTTGGTGCGGAGACCTTCGGTGCCGCTTTGCGGGCGCGCTCGACGACGCGGGCGAGCTCGAACACGAGGCGCGGTGTTGTGAAACCGTAGGCGAGGTTGCGAGCGACTTCGGCCGGGTCTCGTATGGACCGCTCACCTCCGCCGCGGAGATACGGAAGCGGCACGCCGAGGACGTGGTGAAAGAGAGCGGCACGACGCAGCCGCGTGGGCATGCTGAGGTACGGCGCGAGCAACACCAGGGCTGCCAAGTCCGACATCTCGGCTGCGAGGATCGTCGCGAGCGAACCCCCCATCGAGAGACCGATTACCGAGACCGTTTCGTAGCGGGACCGGAGCGACTCCACTTCCGCGCGCGCGGACTCGATCCAGTCGTCGGCGCGGCTCGCGGCGAAGTCGGTGAGCGTCCGCCCATGACCCGGCAGGAGCGGCGCTCGCACCGTCCAGCCCTGTGCGTTGATCGCCTGCGCGAGATACCCGAGCGTCTGCGGCGTGTCGCCGAAGCCATGAAGCATCAACACGGCGGCACCGCCCGTCCGCGGGCAGGTCGATGGGTGCGGCCCCGAAAACGATACCATCGGGCCGCAGCGTTAGGCGCGTCCCGACATCCGCGTGAGCCCGCGTCGTCGTCCGCGAGCGCAGCATGAGGACGCCGGCGGCGACGAGCACGAATGCGAGGAGCACGAACGCGACGAGCGCGATCACGCTCCCTCGCGATCCGTCACGCGCGTCAGTACGTCGGAACGGATGCGTCGACCTCCTCGCTCCACCGGTCTATGCCTCCTGACAGGTTCCAGACGCGATCAAAACCTTGCGCGACAAGGTGCTCGCCGGCAGCAAGACTCCGGGACCCGTGGTGGCAATAGAGAACGATGTCGCGATCGCGGGCGAGCTCCGCCACGGACATGCCGATGCGGCCCAGCGGAATGAGGCGCGCTCCCTCGATCCGAGCAATCCGCCATTCGTACGGCTCGCGCACGTCAATGAGATCGATCGCGTCGCCGCGACGTAGCCGCTCGGACAGTTCTCGCGGCGCGATGTCGCGGACAGTGTCCGAGCGCGTGGCATCGCGAGACGACGGCGTTCCGCAGAACTCGTCGTAGTCGATCAGCGCCGTCAGCTCGCGCGTGCCGCACGCGGGACAGTCGGGATCTCGGCGAAGCTGGATGGTTCGGAAGTGCATTCGCAACGCATCCACCAGCAGCAGTCGGCCGGCGAGCGTGTCACCCACGCCGAGGATCAACTTGATCGCCTCGGTCGCCTGGATGGTGCCGATGAGACCCGGAAGCACGCCCAGCACCCCCGCCTCCGCACAACTCGGGACGAGCCCCGGAGGCGGCGGCTCTCGAAAGAGACAGCGGTAGCACGGTCCGTTGGGCGTGGCGAACACAGATGCTTGGCCTTCAAAGCGAAGGACGCTGCCGTAGACGTTCGGACGGCCGAGCAGGACGCAGGCGTCGTTCGTCAGATACCGCGTCTTGAAATTGTCGGTGCCGTCGATGACGACGTCGTATGCGCCAATGACCTCGAGCGCATTCGACGCCGTGAGCTCCGCGTCGATCGTCTCGACGTGCACCAGCGGATTGATGGCCTGCAGCCGAGCGCGCGCCGATGCCGTTTTTCGCGAGCCGATACCGTGCGTATCGTGCAGCACCTGTCGTTGGAGGTTGCTGAGATCGACGTCATCGAAATCGGCGATTCCGAGTCCGACCGACGCCCGCCGCAGCAAGGTAGAGCGCGGCGGGCGAGCCCAGGCCGCCCGCCCCGACGATGAGCACACTCGCCTGCTTCAGTCGACGCTGGCCGCTCTCACCAACCTCCGTCAGACCAATATGCCGACTGTACCGGACGAGCTCTTCGGGCTCGAGCTGACTCTCCGGTGAGATTGCGTCGACGAACGAGGATTTGGGCATCGCGCGAGACATACGCCGTGGTGAATGGCGGGGAGGCCAGGCGGGAGCCCCAATATACTCCCGCGCGCGACGGCGTCTGTGCGCAATGGTGTGTCGGCTGCCGGGCCCGGGCCGGGCCGCGGCGAACTAGTCGCGCACGGCGAGGGGGATCTCGCCCGTGACGGTCAGCGGGACCTCGCCATCGAGTCGGCTGTTGTCGAGCCGCTCAGTGAGCGCGCTCACCGACGGAATGTAGATCGTGGTGCCACTGCGTTCGGCAAGGCCCTCGGCGACCAATCGTGTGAGCACGAGCGACACCGACTCTCGCGTGGCTCCGACTAGCTCGCAGAGCAACTTGTACTGCGCCGAGCCCAAGGCGATGCGACCATCGTCAGTCGTGAAGACGCGCGAACGAGCGAGGTGAACCAAAGACGAGATCAGGCGTTGTTCGACACTGAGTGTTGCCAGCTCGCGGAGCTTCTCGAGCAGGGCGGTTCGCTCATCCACCATTTGCCCCATGAGAGACAACGCGTGCTGTGGCCGCTCGCGAACGAATTGTCGGAACCGAGCGCTGCTGAGATGCAGGGTGTCTGATTCCTCATCGGCGCGTGCGTCAGTCGCGTAACGCGCGTTGACGGCCAGCCCTTCCCATCCGAAGGTCTCTCCCTCACGCGCGAGCGCTGGCACGAACGCCCGACCAGCTTTCACGCGACTCCGGAGGACGATACGACCACGCAGGACGATGAACATTCCGTCCGCAAACGCGCCGCGCTGATAGACGACGAACCCCGCGGGCCAGGTCGCCTTCGCGGCGTACGCAGCGACGGCTTCCGCTACGTCTGCCGGCAATCGTTTGTCCCGTCGCTTCACTTCTGTATCCAGCAACTTCATATCTCACAGCAGCTGACGAGAAGATGATAGCTGCAATGTCCGTTCCGTCTGGACAGGTCGTGTGTTCGACGCTTGCTTTGAACAGCAACTTCCTCTCTACATGCCCGCCTCCACACCAACGGTTGATCGCCGCTCGATTCCCGCGGTGGCGATCATCGGCAACGATGCTGTGCTAGTGGCTGCGCCGGCGACGCCGGTGCAGTTGTCGCACGCCTGTCTGCGTCGTGGATTCTCGGTTGCTGTACCGGCAAGTTGGGGTGACGAGTTGATCGCCGCCGAGGCCATGCGGAAGCTCGCGTCGCGAGACAAAGGACCAGCCGTGATGTGCGTGTGCCCTTACGCGCGGTCACGCTTGCTCACGCCAGGCCCCGATCTCGAGCCGTTCCTCGTCTCGCTCGTCGCGCCGCCGGTGGCCACGGCACGCTACCTCCGCGCCGTGTACGGCGAGCGCGGAGTACACATCACGTACATCGGCTCGTGCCCCAGCGCGAACGACCCGGCGATCGATGAGCGCCTAACGCCCGACGCGTTTCTGGCCGACCTCGCTGAGCGAGGGATCGCGCTCTCCGAGCAGCCGCTCGTGTTCGACTCGATCGTTCCGCCGGACCGCCGTCGTTGGTGTTCGCTGGCTGGCGGGGTACCGAGTGGCGAAATGCCCGGCAGTGACGCGGACACCCGCACGCTCATCGAGATCGAGCGCGACGATGTGTCCACGGATCTCGCGCAGCATATCATCGCCCGTGAGAACGTGCTGCTCGATCTCGCACCGGGTCTCGGCTGCGCGTGCAGCGGGGCGATCGGCCCTCTGAGGCCGCGCGGTGCTCGCGCGGCCGTCACCGCCCTCGAGCCACCTCGCGCGCTCGGCCCCGTCGTTGACCTCACGGTCGTCGTAGCCCTGGATGCGCCGCTCTCGGCGCCGGTGATTGCACCGACTGCCAGCTCGCCGGCGGTCTCCCGCGAGACGCACACCGACCTCCTCGAGCGGCAGCTGGACGAGATGCTGGGGGTCGAAGCGAGTCACCCGGAGATGAAGCGCGCGTTGGACGCGGAGTTCGAAGCCGAACTGGACGCAGACCTCGCCGAGGTCTTTCTCGCGGCTGGCCGTCCCGCCGAAGCACCACATCATCCGGAATCACTGGCGTCGGAATCGGAATTGCCGCTTGAGCCGTCCGTTGTCCCCGGGTCAGGAGACCCGCGGGGCGGCATAGGGACGACCGCGTTCAGTCCGACGGAGGACGTTAGCGACGCTGCGGTTGCGGACCGCGACGTCGAGAGTCGCGACATCGTTGGGAGTCACGTGGAAGCGCCAAGGCATCACGTGCGTCGTCGAACGCCGCCGTCAACGCCCTCGCGCTACGCGGGCAACAGCGTTCCGACGGCGACGGGAACGGATGGGCGGCCGCTACCACGTGCGTACGTCGCGAAGCGGCGGACGCCTTCCGTGGGAATCCCAACTATTGATGAGTCCCTGCCCCCCGTGACTGACACTGCGCCTTCGCCAGACGAGCAGGCCGCTGTGGGGCCCCCTCCGTTCGAGGACATGGCATCATTGGCTGCAGCAGACGCTATCACAGGCGAGGTGCCCGCATCCACAGGGTCGCCGAGAGCCGAGAGCGAGGAGGTTGCCGCCACCGTCAGTGACATCGCGGATTCATCTGCAGCCGCAGCGAGTTGATCCACCTTCAGCAGAGTCGGGTGAGCGTACCGAATCAGGCGGGGCGCCGCGTGTCGAGCCGCCTGCCGGCCCTCAGGTCAGCTCGAGCGGCGCCGCCGCTGCCGCGGCTCTGCCGAATCAGGACATATTGAGGATGCTGACATTCGCCGTGTTGCTGGCGTTTGCGGCCGTCGTGTTGTACACGCTGCAGCCCTGAGCGTCCTCAGCAACATCTGCTGGAGCGTGAGCGGTCCGCCGCGTGTGCGTCACCTAACGCCGAACCGATTGCGTCGCGTCGTCGAGCGCCGCCGTAGCCGCGTCGAAGCGTCGCGCCAGATCTTCGATCTCGCCCTGTACCAGTGTAGCGTCACCAGTTCGTATGGCCTCGTTCACCGACGGGAACACGATGTTCGCGTACCCGTTGTTCTCGTCCGCGGCGTAAATGAGGTTGCGATACCACGGGCGCGTTTTCAGCCCCTGTGGTCGCGTGAGCGCCCGCTCGACGCGAAGCAGCGCGGCATTCGTGGTTCGACGTGTGGCTGCGGCCAGCGGGCGCGCCAGCGCTGAATCGCGCGCCGACGCGAACGTGGCTGCGCTCTTCTCCATACGATCGATAGCCGTTGCGAGCACCGAGCTCGAGACGCGCCACTGACGAGACGCGATGCCCTTGTCGACGGCTGGCAGATAGCGGCGCATCGTTCGCGCGTACTCGACGTAGTCGTAGGGCACGATGTCGGCATTCGCGAGGCGAAGCGCCATTGCTGCACCGAGGCGGGCCGCGGTCGCGTGGTAGCGGTATCCGCTGTCGCCGAACGTTTCCATCCAATGGCGACTGTCATAGGCGGAGTGGTACACACCGCCTGCACCACCGAATCCCCAGTCGGCGTGCGGAATGCCGAGGTGGTTATAGAAGCCGGCGAAGTCGGAGCCGCCGCCGGGATCGCCCATTTCGGGCTCGGCCGAGTCCGCAACGTTCGAGGCGCGTCGCCAGACGTCGTAGACACTGCCCTTCCCGTTAGGATCTGCGACCAATCGCGCAATCGATCGCACTGTCGCACGCAGTGACGGAGACCCGCCGGCTCCGAAGCTGGGGCCTTGCGCGGCGACGTCCTGATTCAGGTAGGCCACTGCGCCGCGCAACAGCCGAAGGCTGTCGTCCTCGACGTACTCGGTCGATCCGACCAACCCCCATTCCTCGGCATCCCAAGTAGCGAACACGATCGTGCGCTTGGGACGAATGCCGCGCTTGGCCAACTCGGCGACCGCGCGCGCGGACTCGAGTACGCTGACCGTGCCACTGACGTTGTCCGCGGCGCCGGGACCCCACGCGTCCCGGTGCCCTCCGATGACGATCATCTCATCTGGAAACTCGGTGCCTCGAATGATCCCGAACGTGTCCCAGATGGTCTTGTATGGCGCCGTGGCCGTGTCGGTCATTACCGCCACGCGGGCGGAGACCGGGCCCGGTCCGACATGATACCGGAACGGGAGGCCACCCTGCCACGGCTGTGGAATGCGCGTGCCGCGAACGTCGCGCAGCAACTCGGCGGCGTTGCCGTACGAGATTGGGACGACGGGAATCCGCGACACGCCCGCCTCTGCGAGCGGGATGCGCTTCGCGCCCGCTCGGCTCGGCGTGCCGGGTGTCGTCGGATCACCAGCGCCGTTGAAGACGCTGCCGCGCTGGATGCCCTGTGACGGCCGCATGGGACCGGCGGGGTACACGTCCCCACGGACGAAGCCGTCGTCCGCCGGATCGCTGTAGATGAGCAGCGCCACCGCTCCGTGGCGTTCCGCCTCGCGCGCCTTGATCCCACGGAATGAACGGCCATAGCGCGCGACGGCGACCTTGCCCCGGACGGACACGCCTAACGAGTCGAGTGTGGCGTAATCCTCGATCAATCCGTAGTTCACGTAGACCACTTCGGCGGTGACGTCGCCGCTCCCACCGTAGCCATTGATGGGCGGTACCTCGGGCATCGACGAGGTCGAGTCGCCCGCGACGGGCCCTTCGGTGAGCGCGAGCTCGCGAGCATCGGGTGACACGCGCCAGACGCGAATGCTCGTCGGATGCGGCATCCAGACCTGGTATGCACGGACCTCGGTCTCCAGACCCCACGATCGCATGCGGTCGATGACGTAGTCGCGCGTGCGCGCCTGTGCCGGAGTGCCCGACATGTGCGGTTCGCGAGACAGCGCTCGCGAATACTCCGCCGCGTTCGTCGGCGAGGGTAGTGCGATCGCATCCGCCTCTGTCCGACGTTCCACGCCGGCGTTCGCCGCCCCATACCCAGGGATGGCCGGCGGCGACTGCGTGCGCGCCGCAACGATGGCGAGCGCGAGCACGGACGTCAGTGCGCCGCGCGGAGAAAGGAGGCGGACCGCGAAGTTGGCAGCCATGAGGGTCGAGTCGTGGGTTCGTTAGGGAGCGTTAGGCGTCGTCGAGTCGCTCGATCGCACGCGCGATCGCACGCTGCAACTGAATCTCGCGTTCGCCGGCGTTGATGACGGTATCTGGTAGCGCGGCGGCAAGTAGGGTGCACTGTCGTAGCATTTCGTCGCGCACGATCGCCGGCGATGGGTCGCGGACACCAAGGCTCTGCAGCACCCCAGATGCAAGCACCCGGAGTTGATCGCGCGTCGTGTCGGTCAGCCCGTCGAGCGTGGGCGGGTCGAGTGGGGCTTCGATGACCGCGGGCTCGCCCGGCGGTCGTCGCCCCGTGGCCGCGCTCAGGGGTGCGAGTCGGACCACGAACGAACCGGGTGAGTGCTCACTATGCTCGAGTACAACGCCGCGCGTCGACAGGAACGCGATGAGGCGCCTAACGGCTTCGCGCACGACGGGTACTGCGCCGAAGCTCTGGTTCCCCCGCCCCGTGATCACGAGCACTTCACGGGCCCCTTCGGCCTGCTTCATACGCAACCAGCTTTCGGTGCGCTTCACCGCTTCCGCGGCGGTGGGCAGCGATGCGCGGAGATTCAGCGTTCCGGTTCGCCCGAAGCGGATCTCGTCGAGCGCGTGTTGGAGCGGTCGTCGCGTCACGCCGTTAGCGTATGGACGAGCGCAACACGTGGCCGTCGAGGCGTTCAAGGGGCGTTATGCCGAGCACCTCGGCGAGAGTCGGTGCCATGTCGACGACACGCGCAAACTCGTCGTACTTGCCCGGCTTGAAGGGCGGACCGTAGAAGAGCACGGGCACATGCGCGTCGTAGTCGTGCGGCGTCCCATGCGTCGCGTTTCCCTGCCCCCAATAATTGTATGGCTGAAGCGTGACGACGACTTCGACGGGAAGCTCTGGCGGCAGCATGTGCAGCCAGCGACGCGCGATCGCGTCCTTCGTTGTGTCGGCGCGCGCGAGGTCACGCACGAGGTCGACGCGGAGCACGCCCGGGACTTTCCGCTCCGCGGCAACAAAGGCCGCGATCACAGAGTCGGGTGACAGTCGGCCCGCTGCCAGCGCCTTCCTGTTCACCAGCAGGAAGGGCGTGTCCCAGATGAATCGCGTCGAATCGCGCAGCGCGGCCGTTACGCGCGCTTCCGCGGCCCACGCCGTGTCGAGCGCGGCACGAACGTACGTTGCTCCCGCGTTAGGGTCGTGAGACTTCACACCGAGATATGGCGCGACTCCATGATCGGCGGTGAGCGTGACGATCACGCGCGACGAGTCGCGGACCTTGTACAACGAGTCGAAGAACGCGCCGAGGTACCGATCGAGGCGGAGGATCTGGTCGTGCAGTTCTCGCGAATCCGGTCCATAGGCATGACCAATCGCGTCGGTCGTGGAGAGCGAGACCGCGAGGATGTCGGTCTGCGGGCCGGTACCGAGCTTCAGCGCCTCGAGACCTTCGAGCGCGAACTGCAACGTCAGGTCGTCCATCCACGGAAACGCGGCGAACACACTCGCCGCCTGCGCCGGATCAGCCGGCGCGACGTGCGGAAATGTCGTCCCGCCCCGGCCAGCGTTTTCCTGCGGGACGTCGTCTGGTTCGGGGTATTGCGTTGGGTCGAGCAGCAGCGTCCACTCTTTACCGGCATATTGGGCGGGAATGCGTCGCGCGTTGAAGCGCTGCACCCACGTCGGCAGTGTGTCGGCGTAGTACGTGCTGGTCGAGAAGTTTCCGGTCGTCGCGTACCAGAACACCGACTGCTTCGCACGCCCCATCGGGAGAATGGCTCCGCGGTCTTTCCGCGACACGGACAGCGCATGTGATCGCGGGTCCTTGCGCTGCAGCCATTCGATCAGCGTCGTTCCACGAAACCGAAACGGCGACGCGCCGATCGCGCCACCGCCGATCACGGGAGATCGCGGGTCTTCCACCCCTCGCGAGTTCTCCAAGATCCCCGTGCTCCGCGGAAATCGTCCCGCCATCGTCACCGAATGGCCAGGTGCCGTTTCGGTGATCGCATGATCATGAAACGCATTGGTGTAGAAAGCGCCACCGCGGTACAGCCGAGCGAGGCCTCCGGTCAGTTGGGGCTCGAAGCGCGAGAAATAGTCGGGGCGCATCTGGTCCACGGTGATGAAGACCAGAAGCGACGGCGTCGCGCTCGCCACGGGTCCCTGAGAGTTCTGCGCGCACGCAACGGCGGGGAGCAGTCCCAAGGCGAGGCAAGAAGACTCGTGAACGAAGCATGGAGATCCGCGGAAGTGGATGCGTGAATCTACCATGCGCACGCTCAGGTCGTCACGCCGCGAACGCTTCTGAGAGGATAGGCGTCATGGTATCGTTTTTCCTCTCTGGTGCCTTGATTCCGTACCGCTCGCGTGTGTGGCGCACACGTCCGCCGCGAGCCTCCAATGTGTTCCTGGTGTTCTTTGATGGAGGAAGGATCGTAATGCGAACCACGATGCTCGTCGCGCTCTCGGCGTTCGCGGTGACGGCGACGTCTCCAGCTGCCGCCCAGATGCGGATGAACCAGCAGGGCTCTGGCCGACCTATTTCGTTTGCGTTCGGCGGTGGCGCGAGTGTACCGATCGGGACGTACAAGGATGCGTTGAAGGCTGGCTGGAATGGCCAGGGATCTCTGATCTTCAACTTTCCGGGGTTCCCTATCGCGCTGCGTACGGACCTCAACTACAACAAGTTCAACCTCAAGGAAAACCTGCCGTTCACGCCCGGCGGTACCGGCGGCGGCACCGTCACGACGACCGAGGATATGACACAGCAGATCCTGGGTGGGCTCGCGAACATCACGATTCCCTTCCCGATGGGTCCGATCTCTCCGTACATCACCGCGGGCATCGCGGGCTTCAACGTCAAGACCAAGTTCGCGGGCGGCGCTGGTGGGGCCGAGGACCAGAGCGATACCGAGTTCGCGATCAACGGCGGCGCAGGGCTTTCGATGAAACTGTTCGGCGCGTCAGCATTCATCGAAGCCAAGCTGAACAACGTCTACACCGAAGAGAAGTTCATCAATAGCCAGGAGCTGAAGGCGCTGCAATTCATTCCGATCACGTTCGGCTTCGTGTTCTAACGCCGAGCGGTTCGGCGCAGTTGAAGCGCGATCGTCCGGCGTGACGCGGAGTTTCGTGCCGCGTCGCGCCGGACGACTGTGCCTAACGAAGTGACATCGCTGGTGACCCCCGGCGCGCGATCCGCTGGGTGCGGCGTTGTCGCCTAGATCACCTGCTCCAGGATCGCCAACCCTCGCGCAATGTCCTCGCGCGACGCCACGAGCGGCGGGAGGATCCGCAGCGTATAGTCGCCCGCTGTGAGCAAAAGGAGGCCAGCCTCTCGCGCACGGGCAACCACATCACCCGCAGCCTCACCCACATCGAGGCCCCAGATGAAACCCGTGCCGCGAATGGCGCGAACTTTTCCCGTTCGCTCGCCGATGCCACGGAGCCCTTCACCGATCAACTTGCCCGTTGATTTGACGTGCGCGAGGAACGCCGCATCGGCGATGCGCTCGAGCACGTGGAGCGCGACCGACGCGACGAAGGGCCCGCCTCCGAACGTCGTGCCGTGCTCGCCCGCCTTCATTGTGGACGCGATCTGCCCGTTGAGAAGCACCGCACCCATCGGGAGGCCGCCTGCGATGGGCTTGGCCAGTGTCAGCATATCTGGCTCGACGCCGATCTGCTCGTAGGCGAACAGCGTTCCCGTCCGGCCCATGCCGCACTGAATCTCGTCGAAGATGAGCGCGACTTTGCGCTCGCGAGTCAATGCGCGGAGCTCACGGATGAATCCGTGGTCGAGCACGCGCACACCGCCCTCGCCCTGCACCGGCTCGAGGATGACGGCCGCAACGGTCTCAGCGTCGAGCACGATGGCGAGATCTTCGATGTCTCGCTCGACTATCGACACTCCGCCGGCCAGAGGGCGGAACGGCGCGCGATACGCGGGGCGATCAGTTGCCGCGAGCGAGGCGAACAGACGCCCGTGGAAGGAGCCACGAAGTGCGATGATATCGGTCTTCGCGGCGCCGACGGTGCTGCGGGCCCATTTGCGCGCGAACTTGAACGCCCCCTCGTTCGCTTCCGCTCCCGAATTGCAGAAGAACACCTTGTCCGCGAACGACAGCTCCACGAGGCGCGACGCGAGCTGCTCGCCCGGCGCAGTCCGGAACAGATTCGAGACGTGAATCAATCCATCGACGGCGGCGTGCATTGCTTCACGCAGGCCGTCGTCCGCGTAGCCTAACGCGTTGACGGCAATGCCGCTGGCGAAATCGAGGTACGCGCGACCGTCGGCATCGAACAGTTCGACACCCTCGCCGCGAACGAGCTCGATCGGAGCACGCTTGTACAGACCCAGCAGCGCATCCGCGCTCGGCGGAGCGACCGTCGTGATAGTGGCCATTGTCAGACCGTCGTTGTAGAAAGTGTGATCACTGTTCCCGCGGTCGCGGACTCGATCCCCGCGATGTTCCCGATTCGGACCCTCGATACGCCGAGCTCCACCGCGCGTCGCGCGGCCTGGAGCTTGGCGGCCATCCCTTCGCGAGCCGTTCCATTGTCGACCAATGCGGCAGCCTGTTCGAGGTCGAGCTCCGGCACAACCACGCCGTTGGCCATGACACCCGGCACGTCGGCGATGAGCACGAGCTCCTCAGCACCCATGGCAACCGCGATGGCCGCGGCGGCATCGTCCCCGTTGACGTTCAACGTCGCGCCGCTTTCCTCGTCTCGAGCGAGCGGTGAGACCACGGGCACGTACCCAGCGCTCACGAGCAGCTCGAGCAGCCGCGGATCGACCTGTGACGGCGCGCCCACCTCGCCTAACGTCTCCCGCGAGCTGACCCGCGCGCGCAGGAGGCCGTCGTCCTCGCCGGAAATACCGACAGCGCGAATTCCTTCGCTCACAAACGTCGAAACCAGACGTTTGTTGGCGCTTCCGGACAGCACCATCCGCACGATCTCGAGGTCGGCTGCAGTCGTCACCCGGCGTCCACCGTGAAACGTGGGGGTCATGCCGAGGCGTCGCTGGAGCCCCGACACCTCGTCGCCGCCGCCATGCACGACAACGACGCGACCGTTGTTGGCCGCATGTCGTATCGCCGGCGCAAGGCCCGCATCTGATTGCGCTCGCCCACCGATCTTTAGTACGCGCGTCATAAGGGGAGTCCGGCTGGCTCGTCCAGCCCGA
Source organism: uncultured Gemmatimonadaceae bacterium (assembly GCA_963829055.1). Taxonomy (GTDB): domain Bacteria; phylum Gemmatimonadota; class Gemmatimonadetes; order Gemmatimonadales; family Gemmatimonadaceae; genus JAJKIV01. The sequence goes on from CAWHHI010000003.1 coordinate 463,222, forward strand.
GCACTACGTTCGCGTTCTGCACGGCCTGCCCGGCCGCCCCTTTCACAAGGTTGTCGATCGCTGACAACACGATGAGCGTCGGCTGACGCACGCCGGCCGCGTGATGCGCGGAGATGCGTACGACGTTGCGACGAACGACATCGCGGAGCGTTGGTGGCTCGCCGTCGATCTCCACGAACGGCTCCCCTCCGAACTCGTCCTGCCACGGCGCGAGCGGGTCCGCGAGTCGTTCGGTGACCTGCACGATGATCGTGGCGAGGATGCCGCGCGCAACGGGCAGCAGGTGCGGTGTGAAGATGAGGTCCGCATCCGCACCATTGCCGTCGAGCACGGAGCGCATCTCGGTCAGGTGGCGGTGCGTGTTGCCGACGGCGTAAGCCCTGAAGTCTTCCGCGACCTCGCCGAACAACAGATCGGTACGAGGGGTGAGGCCGGCGCCTGTTACACCGCTCGCGGCGGTCGCGGTAATGGTGCTCCCAGGCGCGATGAGACCGCGCTTCGCGAGGGGCAGGAGCGCCATCAGGATCGCCGTCGCATAGCAGCCAGGGTTCGCGACGACGCTCGCATCGTGGAGCTGATCCCGTGCGACCTCGGTGAGCCCGTAGGGAATCGCCCCTGCCCCGTGGCCGGGCCGCAGGTCCGACGACAGGTCTACGACCTTTGGTCCCGCAGCTCGGACGCGCTCCACCCACGTGGCCGACGCGCCATGCGGCAGCGCCGAGAATACGAGCTGCGCATCAGCCAACGGCGCGTCGTCGTGCGCGATGAATCGCACGTCCGCGCCGCCAAGGCGCGCGCGCTGGCCGCGCTGCTCGTTCGCCGTCGCGAACGAGAGCTCGCAGCCGTGGGTGGCGGGCAACGAGGGCGCACAACTCGCGGCCGGCATAGCCGCTCGCGCCAAGAACTCCAACAGGGATTCTATGCACAACTAATGCATATTATTGCATCCGCGACATGTCAACCGGGCGGCACATGCAACGAATCGATTCGCCGGCGTCACGGCGTGTCCTGCCGCTCGCCCGCTTCGCGTGGTATCGTCCCGCCAACTCACGGAGGAACCTGCGTGGACAAGCGCAAGCGTCAGGCAGCAATCCTGGAACTCGTCGGACATCAGCCGGTCGGGAGCCAGGAAGAGCTCCGGGTCCTGCTGCACAAGCGCGGGTGGGATGTCACGCAGTCGACGCTCTCGCGAGACCTTCGCGAGCTGCGGTTGGCGCGCGTGCCCACGCCCGACGGAGTTCGATATGCGGTCGCCGATGGCACGCTCAGCAGCGCTGCGCGCCCGGCGTTGGACGCGCTCCTCCCGCAGCTTCTGACTCGCGTCGACGGCGTCGGCGAGATGATCGTGCTCCGCACGGTGCCTGGCGGCGCTCAGCCCGTCGCGTCGGCGCTCGACGGTGAGTCGTGGCCGGACGTTCTCGGGACGGTCGGCGGCGACGACACCATCCTCGTGGTCTGTCGCTCATCCGCCGCGCGCGAGCGGCTCGAGCGGCGACTCAGAAAGCTGGCCGAGATCTGACGCCGCGCGCGTGGCCCAGTGAAGGCGCCACTGAGCCTACGCGAGCCGAAATTTCCGCGCGCGGCAGTAGATGGCCGACATTGACGACGCCCGCATAAGTGGTTAATTATGCATGACACCTGAATAGTTATCTTGTCCTGTGGAGCGCCCATGAAGACCATAGTGCTTGCCTACTCTGGCGGGCTGGATACTTCGATCATCGTGCCCTGGCTGCGCGAGAAGTACGACGCGCGCGTTATCTGCGTCGCCGCCGACATCGGGCAGGGTGCCGAAGAATTGGCCGGCGTGCGCGCGAAAGCGTTGGCGTCAGGCGCCGAGGAGTGCTACGTCGAAGACCTCCGGGAAGAGTTCGTTCGCGACTTCATCTTCCCTACCCTCCGCGCCGGCGCGATCTACAATCGCAAATACCTGCTCGGCACCTCCATGGCGCGACCGCTGATCGCCAAGCGCCAGGTCGAGATGGCCCGGGCCGTCGGCGCCGACGCGCTCGCACACGGATGCACCGGCAAAGGCAACGACCAGGTCCGCTTCGAGCTGACCTACATGGCGTTCGCACCCGACCTTCCGGTGATCGCGCCGTGGCGCGAGTGGGATATTCGCAGCCGCGAGGATGCGATCGCGTACGCCGCCGCCCGGAACATTCCCGTCGCGGCGACGAAGGAAAAGATCTACTCGCGCGACCGAAATCTCTGGCACATCTCGCATGAAGGAGGAATCCTCGAGGATCCCGCTCAGGGCCCCCCGAAGGACGTCTTCATGCTCAGCACCGATCCGCAGGATGCGCCTAACGCACCCGAGGATGTCGTCATCGGATTCGTTGCCGGCACGCCGGTCTCGGTGAATGGCCAGGAGCTCGGACCGATCGACCTCATCGCTCAGCTGAATGCCATCGGGGGCAAGCACGGCGTCGGGCGCATTGACCTGGTCGAGGACCGCATGGTCGGCATGAAGTCGCGCGGCGTCTACGAGACGCCGGGCGGCACCCTGCTCTACTCGGCGCACAGTGAGCTCGAACAACTCGTCCTTGATCGTCGCACCCTGGCCGCCAAGGATCTGATCGCGCCGCGTTATGCGGACATCGTGTACGAGGGCCGCTGGTGGACGACTGAACGCGAGGCCTACGATGCCTTCGTCGGCGTTACCCAACAACGCGTGACGGGCTCGGTGAAGCTCCGCCTGTACAAGGGTTCGGCGTCCGTCATCGGGCGTGAGAGCGTGCACGCGCTGTACGACGAGCGGTTCGTGACGTTCGGCGAGGACGACGTGTACGAGCAGAGCGACGCCGCCGGCTTCATCCGGCTGTACGGACTCTCCATGCGCGTTCGCGCCATCAAGGATCAGGAGATGGCCGCGGCTCAATCGCCGGCGCCGGCCGAGGGAGCGTCCGAGGCGGCGCTCGTCGGCGCGTGAGCGCTACGGAAGGCGGGCACCCGGCAGGCACCGTCGTCACGGGAGAATTCGCGCACGATAGCGGAGGCAGCATTGAGGCCGGTCGCAGCGAGGCCGGCTTCGCGGGCGACACGGAGGCAGGGCCGGCCCGGAGGGCGTCGTTAGGCGCTCCGGCGCACAAGTTGTGGGGCGGGAGATTCAGCTCGGGCCCCGCTCCCGCGCTCGAGGCCGTGAATCGGTCGATCGGCACAGACTTCCGCCTCTGGCCGTTCGATATTCGCCTGTCCAAGGCGTGGGCCGTCGCGCTGTGGAACGCCGGGATCCTGACCCTCGAGGAGAGCCGGCAAATCGAGTCGGGGCTCGATGCCGTCGCCCAGCGGTTCAGTGCCGGCGAGTCACCCGTCGCGACGGACGAAGACGTGCACACGATGATCGACCGGCTTCTTCATGCGGAGGTCGGCGATGTCGCGTCGAAGCTGCACACGGGACGCAGCCGAAACGATCAGGTTTCGACCGCCACGCGTCTTTGGTGCATCGACGCGTGCGATACGATCGACAGCGCAGTGCGGAACCTGCAGCACGTCATGGTGCGCCAGGCGTCCGAGCATCAGCACGCGCTCATGCCGTCCTACACGCATATGCAGCGTGCGCAGCCCGTGTCGGCGGCGCACTGGATGTTATCGCATTTCTGGCCGCTCGATCGCGATCGCGCCCGACTGTCGACGGCCGCGCGTTCGGCTGGCGTTTTGCCGTTAGGCTCCGGCGCCGTCGCCGGTTGTGCCTTCCCAATCTCCCGTGTGTTGCTCAAGGGGAGCCTCGGGTTTTCGGCGATCTCCAGGAACAGCATCGACGCCGTTGCCGACCGTGATTTCGTGGCCGAGCTGCTGTTCTCCCTGTCGCTCCTCGGCGCGCACATCTCGAGGCTCGGTGAGGATCTGATCCTGTACGGGTCGAGCGAGTTCGGGTTCGTTCGGTTCGGAGATTCGTACACGACCGGGTCGAGCATGATGCCGCAGAAACGCAACCCGGACGCGCTGGAGCTCGCCCGAGGATCGGGCGCTCGGATGCTCGGAGATCTCACGGCGCTGCTGGCGACCTTGAAGGGGCTGCCAAGCGGCTACAACAAGGATCTCCAGGACGACAAGCGCGCGCTGTTCGACGCTGTGGACGGGATGCTGCTGGTGCTCCCGGCGGTCTCGGGAACGCTGGACGAGCTGACCTTCGACACAGCCCGCATGGGGGCCGCTGTGTCGAGCACGATGATGGCGACCGATCTGGCGGACTATCTGGTCGGGAAGGGAATCACGTTCCGGGAAGCGCATTCCAGTGTGGGGCAACTCGTCCGGCAAGCTGAAGAGACCGGGATCGAGTTGCATGCGTTGCCGATGTCGGTGTTCACCGGCGCGCACGCCGCGTTCGGCCCCGACGTGCGCGACGCGTTGTCGGCGCAGGCATCGGTCGAACGCCGCGAGGTCGATGGGGGAACTGGCCCGCGGGCCGTTCGCGCGCAACTCGATGCCGCGATCGCGTCGCTGGTGCAGGGCGGGGAGCCGGCACGCGGCAACGAGCTGAGTATCCGCGCGGACTAACGACCGGACGGTGCCTAACAGCAGCGGCCCACGGAGACTACTCTCCGTGGGCCGCTCTGCTCATGTAGCGCCTGCGATCTAGGGCTGTCCCGAGCGCGAGTACTAGAACAGAATGCCGAACGTCAGCGGAATCATCTGCGCCGAGTTCGGATCGGAGAAGATGTTGTGGAATCGCACCTCGGCGAATGTGCTGAAGCCACTCAGGGCGAACCGAGCACCGATTCCACCGTTGATGCCGATGTCGTTCCTCGACTCGTCAGCGCCCTCGGCCTTGGAGTTGTACCAGCCGGCTCCAGCGATCAGATACGGCGTTGCGGTCATGCCGCCAGGAAACGCGTAGACGAGATTTCCGTTGATCGTCCAGACCTTCACATCCGAGCCGGAATTTTTGCCGGAAAGGTCGTTGTACATCCCATCAACTCGGAAACCGAGCGGTGAGCTGGCCGTTCCCGAGATCGCGAGCGTTCCGAGCACATGAAAGCCCGTCGACGTCGCATCACCGAGGTCGCTAACCGGGAAAGTAGCTCCAGCAGCCACGCCCAACGAGGCCCGACGCTGGGCGTGGGCCGGCAGTGCAATGGCGAACAGCGCCGCGACGACGAACGCACTGCGAACGAATTTGCGCTTCATATGAAGTTTCTCCGTTTACCGAGAATTTTCCTTACTGCGCGTTAACTGATTCGCCGACCCAAAAGGCACCAGCCGTGCCAGACAACGCCTGCCATCCAGCGCCCTCGTGGTGGATCGTTAAGGCGTTTGGCGGCGACGAACTCGCGCTCTATGGTGGAAAGTGCTAGTCTATATTCCTCTCTAGGGAGGAACTATGCCGATCTACGATCTCGCCGCAGTCGCTGAGGCGCTCGATCTTACGCCGAAGCAGCTCGACAATCTTCTGTCGCGCAACCACTTGCCGGGAGTCGAGCGGAAGAAGCGCGGCATTGCCAGACGAATTACGTCCGACGTGGCTGCTGTCGTGTGCCTCGCGCGTGAGCTCTCTGCCGCTTTGAGCGTTCCCCTCGCGAATGTGCTCGGGTTTTCGCAGGCCGCCATCGAGCATGGGGCGCAGCAGATCGAGCTTGGGCGATTCACGAAGCTGAGCATTGATCAACCCGCGCTTCGCGCGTTGGTCGCGGAGCGTCTCGACGCGGCTGTCGAGACCGTGGGACGCCGTCGCCGAGGCCGACCGCCGAGGAGGAGAGAACAGAATTAGCACTGGATGGGAAACTGAAAGGCGGGCGCTGGTGGGCGCCCGCCTTTCAACTACCGCCTCCGGCCAGCGCTCAGGCGCCGGCCTTACTCACGTTCTCTGCGGCCGGACCCTTCGGCCCTTGGACGATATCGAATTCGACTGCATCGCCTTCCGCGAGCGTCTTGAACCCACTGCCCTGAATCGCGCTGTAGTGCACGAAGCAATCTTTCGTGCCGTTGTCAGGGGTGATGAAGCCAAAACCCTTCGCGTCGTTGAACCACTTCACTTTGCCGGTCGTACGCATTCCAGACTCCAGGAAAGAACACTTGTCGAGGGAGCGGAACGCGCCGAGCCCTGACAGTAGTGACACGCGCGGGACCGCTCAGACCCCCCACGCTAGGTCTCGCCCTCGCCCCGAGACGATCGGTAAGAGCGGCACATTATAAGACGGGTTGGCCAGCTGAACAATACGAGCCTGGCCAAATTGTGTTGAATCGCAAGGAATTTGTCGTTGGCGGCCTACCCCTCGTTCGGGCAACTACTGGCCGACGACGCGCACTCCATTGACGAAATACTCCGTCTCTCCGAAACAGGACGTGGGCACGCCCTTGTGCTGCTCGTACTGGATCGCGACACGTTGGCCCTGCGCCTTGTTGATCACGGCCGCGAGACTGTCGCTCCGGACCGTGAACTGGAACGTGTTCGCGAGCTGCCCGGGCAGGTTGACCATCGCGATCTCGCCCTCGTAGGTCTTACAGAGCCAGCCCTTCTGGGAAAACTTCTGGACGTAGCCAACGCGCTCGCCCGAGGAGTACGTGTACGCCATCGCGATGAGAGTCCAGAGCGTGAGCCCCAGGATCGGCACGAGCACGATTGTGGCAGCCAGCAGCTTCCCCCAGTGCCGCCGCCTGAAGCTTTTCCTGACGGGCGGCTCCGAGCCACGAATTGCCTCGACATCCTTGGTGTTGTATCCCCGATCGGGGTAGTGCTCGTCTTGGGTCATGGCAGCTCGATGTATCTTGGAACGGTAGGTTTAGACAGGATTTGGCGACGGGAGAGGTCGTGGCGTTCGGAACTCGCAGACATACGGTAACAGTTACTGTTGGCGGCGTGCAAATCGGGTCGCCGCATCCGGTCGTCGTTCAGTCGATGACGAACACGGATACCGCCGACGCGGTGGGCACGGCGGACCAAGTTGCCGCACTGGCGTCCGCCGGTTCTCAACTGGTCCGCGTGACAGTAAACAACGAGGCCGCAGCAGCCGCGGTTCCGGAAATCGTCGCCCGGTTGGCGGACCGCGGAATTGATACGCCCGTTATCGGCGACTTTCACTACAACGGCCACCTGCTGCTCACGAAGTATCCCGAGTGTGCGCGCGCGCTGGCGAAGTATCGAATCAACCCGGGCAATGTCGGGAGCAAGCGGCGAGACGAGAACTTCCGATCCATCGTTACGGTCGCGCTCGAGCACGACAAACCGGTTCGCATCGGTGTGAACTGGGGATCGCTCGATCAGGATCTGTTGACGACCATGATGGACGCCAACGCCAGCTCACCCGAGCCGCGCGACGCGAAGGACGTCTACATCGAAGCGATGATCGAGAGCGCACTTCGCTCCGCAGCGTTGGCGGAGCAGGTCGGGCTTCGCCACGATCGCATTCTGATTTCCGCCAAGGTGTCGACGGTCCAGGACCTCGTCACCGTCTACCGACGGCTCGGCGCTCGCTGCGACTTTCCGCTCCACCTGGGACTCACCGAGGCCGGACTGGGCACGAAGGGCGTCGTCGCGAGCACGGCTGCCCTGTCGATCCTGCTGGCCGAGGGTATCGGTGATACGATCCGCGTGTCACTCACGCCGAGGCCTAACGGCGATCGCACGGAGGAAGTGCTGGTCGCGCAGCAGATTCTGCAATCGCTCGGTCTGCGCAACTTCACGCCGCAGGTCACCGCGTGCCCCGGCTGCGGACGAACAACGTCCACGTTTTTCCAGCAGATGGCGGAGGACATCCAGAACTACCTTCGCGAGCAGATGCCGGTCTGGCGCGCGCAGCACCCGGGCGTCGAGGAGATGCGCGTCGCCGTCATGGGCTGTGTCGTCAACGGCCCGGGCGAGTCGAAGCACGCGAACATCGGGATCTCACTGCCGGGGACCTTCGAGGAACCCGTGGCGCCCGTGTACGTCGACGGGAAACTCGCGACCACGCTCCGGGGCGGGTCGATCGTGCCGGAATTTCTGGAGATTCTCGAGCAGTACGTTGCCCGTCGCTACCCGTCGGGCGAACCGGTCGCGGTAGCCTAACGATTCACACTGCGGTCAGTAGGTTGGGACGGAGGGTAGCGCGTCTGGCTGCTCTCGCGCGCGGTCTCGGCTCCAAGCGGATTGTGCCGTACGTCGCTTCCCGGTACCCACCCTGCCAGATCGCGCGCGGCGTCATCGAGCTCGCGCATGATCGGCGCATCGAATCCGACGTCGCGTAGCCGATCGTGCACGCGGCGGTACCAGCGAATCGTAGCCTCGCGCCCTGCGCTGAAACGCCCCCAGACCGTTTCCGGATAGTCGGTGCGCTTGAGGTCCGAGAGGATGGTGCTCGCGTTATGCACTTTGTCCGCCGCACAGACCCAACAGGCACGAGCACTCGCATCGGATAGCCGCGCGAGGTAATCGTCCTTCCGCTCCTCGGACGACATTTCGGTGCCGTCGTCGTCGTACTTGCGGCTCGTCACCGCGAGCACGGTGGACAGGACATCGGTGCCGAACTTGTCAGCCACCCGACTCTCCAGCATGTCACGCGTGTACCCGTCGCGCACACAATCCTCGATCACGTCGTGGAGAATTCCCGCGACCACCGTTTCCTCATCCTGGCCGTATCGCGTCAGGATGATGGCGACGTTCGCAGGGTGCGTGAGGTAGGGAAGTCGCGTTCCCTTACGCACCTGCTGGTCGTGGTGCTTCGCCGCGAACGCGAGCGCGTGGTTGATGCGGTCCGAGTATCCGATACTCGTCATGGCGGCGCCCCGTGGGCGAAAGAACTTCGAACGCGCGGATGGTTAACATAGCGCGCAGCCATGGCCTTGGGCAGACGCCCGCGGTCCGTGGTCGCTAGATCAATCGCGCAATAATCCCTGCAAATGTGAGATCGAGCACAAGGAGCCCCAGGCCTTGTACAATGATGCCGAGTCCGGCACCGATCCCGTTCAGTTTCCGGTTGGACATCCGTGCCGCGACGAGAGCCGCCACGCCCACTCCGACGATTCCAACGTCCAGCCCCACGGCGAACCACGTGAGTCGATCGAGACGGGTGGCCGCTGACACGTCGCGCATCGAGAGCGACTGCCAGCGTGCGGCCGCGACGATGAGCTCCGCCGAGCCCCATGCGAGCGTCTGAATCGCGAATGCCAGAATGATCGGCGCGGCGACTCGGCGAAGCGTGAGGATGCTGACGACAGCGCTGCCGAGCACGGCGCACGTCACAGCCCAGAGCACGACGCGAATGAGGTGGCTCCGCTCAGCAGCCAACAACGTGTCAGACCACATCGCGTCTCAACGGTCCGAAGCGATGAGGCTCGCGTCGGTCGCGGCACGGTCGTTCGCGAACCAACTCTCGAAGATCCACGGGGGATCGAGACTCGGAGCATCGGCAGCCCACAGCACGATGCCGATGATCTGCGCGCCGTTGTCGCGCAGGGACGCCACGGCCGCGCGCAACGTGCTCACGAGCGAATGAGCGACGTGTGCGCAAACCAGCACCGCGGGTGCCACCCGCACATTGTTCGCCTGTCCGAATGACGACACGATGACGGTGAGCTCATAGTGGCGTGCCGCGCGAACGATGGCGTCTCGCAGCACCTGTGCCTCGCGCGTAGCAATCGGACCGCGCTGGTCTCTGCCGCTCGGCACAACGTCGAGCAACCGGTCGCGACCGACCAACGCCTGAAGCGCGACCCGCGAGAGATCGCCGCCACCACTCAATAATCCCGCGATGCCGTCCGCCGGCGGCAGTCGAAGCACCGACGTGACGGGTTGGTTCTCGAGATCAGCATCGACGAGGAGCGTACTGCGCATTTCGTTTGCCGAGACCGCCGCAATGTTGGCCGCGATGGTCGCGGTGACCGATGAAACGTCGCCCGTGATCATCACCACCGCGCGGGACGATCCGACGACGCTCGCGTGTGATGCGAGTAGTCGGTATGCGTCGGACGTCGGGTCGATGAGTGGCGGCAACCGAAGGTCGGCCTTTCGCCTCGCGCGCTCGGGGGGAATCTCACGCGGCCGCACGACGGCGAGCACGCGCGCGCCCGTCACGCGCTCGGCTTCCTGAAGGTCAGAGACCCGTGGCCTCGAGATCTCGATCATCAAGGCGGCGGCGAATCCGAGCGTCAGACCGAGCACGAGCGCGGCAGCGAGGATCGCGATAGGAGGCGCGACGACGTTCGCTTGCGCACGTGCTTCCCGAAGCTGGCGGTCGGTCATGACGTTGGCGCGCCGCGCGACGTCGAGAGCTGAGATCGCGGAGTCGCGTCGCGCTAGCTCCGCATCGCGCCGCTGCAACGGGCCGAGCGTGTCCACCGCAACGACGACGGGTGCGCTCACCACGGCGGGGCGTAAGCGCGCCAGCGAATCACGGAGGCTGCTCTGCCGCGATTCAGCGACGGCTTGTATCGACCTTCCCATCGCGGTCGCGCGAGCCGTCAGCGCAACGAAGATAGGATCGACGCCACCCCCGGCTCCGAACTCCTCGCGTTCGCGCTCGACGTCCGCGAGTGAATCCAGCAACGACGCGTACTCGAGGATCGTCGCGTATCGCCGGACTTTCGCCGAGTGCCCGGTACGATTGCGGAAGGGGAGAGTTCTCCACTCGGTCGAGCAGGCGCGCAAGATCGGCGCTCGCGGCGGCGATCGCATTGCGCTTCGCGACCATGTCCGTCGACAGCGTATCGGGTCGCGGAACAAGGACGGGACGGGACGCGAGCGCGCGCCGCACGGCGACAGTCGATTCCGCGACCGCCAAGGCATGCGCTGTTGAGTCGACCGATCGCAGTAAAGGGACTGTGTCGCGCCAGCGTGTGGAGAGGGGTGCGATCTCGCGAGAGGCGCGCCGCGCGTCACGCGGCGCAAGTACCAGCAGCACGAGGGCACCCGTGAACAGCGTACCGGAGATCGCCGCGAGGCGTACAGGATGCCGCAGCGTGTTTCTCGTTCGCGCCGCGACCCATGCCGCACGCATTTCGGCGCGACGTCGGCGAGTGTAACGCGGTGCAGCTCCGGTGATCGTGTCGACCATGCGTTGGCGATAATCGGAGGGGCGCGTTCAGCGCGCAAGCCGCGCGTGGGCGGATGTCGTTGGCCCTGAACTATCGGTCGTCGGTAGTCGCGAGCGAAGTGCCTCACGCAGGCTGACGATCGCGTCGTCCTTCGCTTTCGCCTCGATGTCGACGGTGATGTCGCGGTCCAACCAGGTTGGAGGGAAATCGTCGGGATCGATGTAATCCGCGTGCGGCCGCGGGTTCGATGCGTTCGCGCCGTCCCGGGAGGTGGAGACGTGCATCCAAGGCTCGCGTCCACACCAGGATTCAGTCGCGAGATCAGTCGCGGTCTCTACGTCGAGTCCGTCCGGGTTGCAGCGATGATGGTGTACGTCGTACACGAGCGGCACGCCGGACCGCATGCAGAGCGGGTGAAGGTCGTGCACCGTGAACAGGCGGTCGTCGTTCTCGAGCGCGAGTCGGGACCGCGCGTCGGAGGAGAGCCGCTCCATATTCCGCTCCAGCCGCGCGAGCGCAGCGGTTTTCCCGTCCGTCATGCCGCCGACGTGGAGCGTGATCGTATCTGCGCCGACGATGCTCGCCACCGTTGCCTGTGCGTCGAGCTCGCGGATGGAGGAGATCACGACTTCATCGCGGGTCGAGTTCAGGACCACGAACTGGTCGGGATGAAAGCTCAGGCGAATGCCGAGCGCTCTGGCGAGCGCACCGGCGGCGACAAACGAGCGGGTGATAGTACCGTCGTCATCCAGAGACTGAAGCGTGTATCCACTTACTGGATGTGTAATGAGCGGCAGGATCTGGCTGTTGATGCGAAAGGCGCCGATCTCGAGCTCGGCACAGCGCGCGACGGCGTGCGCCAGGGCGATGGTGTTCGAGCGCGCGATGTCACGCAGATACGAGAGCCGAGCAGGTGGCTCCAGCGTCGCGACGTAGCGGTGGGTCGCCTGGCGGAAGCGCACGCCGCCGTCGGCGAATTGACAACACAGTCCCCAACGAATTCCCACAGTCCGGCTCCGATGCGGCTCACATTTTCGGCGCGACGCGCTGTATGAGCATGCGCGGTGCCCGCCGTGCCTAACGTTCGCACCGAGACGGCATCGACGTGCTGCTCTGCCGCGTTATGCGCTGTTATGCGCTCATGAGTGGCAAGCAAACGGGGCGAGGACGCAGTAGCGTCCTCGCCCCGGAAATCATGCTGACATCTAACCCTCGTACCAACTCGACGCAGAGCGCCGAGGTGATCGAGGTCGCTGAACTACTGAACCGTGATCGTGCCCTTCATGCCCATCGCGAGGTGCGGCGTGCAGTGGTACGGGTACTGACCAGGCTTCACATTCGCGAACGAGATGGTGTACGACTCGTTCGGGTTCATGAACAGCGGGCTCGAGAGCTCAGCCTGCTGGTTCGGCATGTTCGCCATCAGCTGCGGCTTGACGTCGGCCGGGATGGTGGCCGGATCAAACGCGACGTTGTGTGGGCCGCCGGAGACCATGATGAACTTGATGCCGTCGCCCGCCTTGACCGTGATGTCGGCCGGGTCGAAGCGATAGCCCTTGTCATCGCCGATCATCTTCACTTCGTGCGTCTTGCCCGTGATCGCCGCGGCCGTGCCACCGCCTGCTGCCGGCGTCGTTGCAGCCGATGCTGCCGTGTCGGTCGTGGCCGGTGCGGGTGTAGCGGTCGTAGTATCCGTTGCCTTCTCGCCACCACCGCCGCACGCACCGAGGGCGATCGCGCTGCTCACAACCATAAATCCGAGAAACCGCATTTCCTGAGGCCTCCAGAGCCGTACTAAATAGCTACGTTTGAATGAAGCCGAGACCTCCAATGGGTGGTCTCAGAGCATTGTGAATTTATTCACATGGCTCCGGGAACGCAAATCGAGGGCCGGCGACGACGAATCACATGGGGGTACTCGGTGCACCCTTCATACCGGCATCCGCATTGACGCCGTGTTCATCGCCCCATTACGTTCCGGCCCATGATCGCCGCCTCGGTCCATCACCACACGCACCACAGCCACGTCCTTCGGGCCGAGGCCGTTTGCGTGTGAGCGGATGAAGCACTGATCGATCCGCCCTGTACGCTGAACGCCGCGGCCCGTCCACACGACGGGCCGTTTTTGTTTCTCCGATACCCCTCTCGATGCGTCATAACCGACCGCAGCCATGCTGAGGATCGCACTACCCAACAAGGGTCGTCTCGCAGAAGACACGCGTGATCTGTTCGAAGACGCAGGCCTCGCCGTGCGCGCTCGTGGCGAGCGGGCACTGACTGCGTCGCTGGGCGGCGAGTACGAGGCGATCTTCGTCCGCGCTCAGGATATTCCGGAGTTCGTCGCCGACGGCGCCGCCGACGCCGGTATCACCGGGTGGGACCTCGTGTGCGAATCGGAGCGCGAGCTCGACGTGCGGCTCGATCTCGAGTTCGGCCGTTGCCGGCTGGTCGTAGCGGCGCGCGAGGACAGCGGTATCGAGCGACTCGATCAGATCGTGAGCGGCCGGGTGGCTACGGTCTTTCCCCGCGTGACGCGTCGCTTCTTCGATCGACCAGGGTGCCGCGTCGAGGTGGTCCCGGTGTCTGGTGCGGCGGAAATCGCTCCGCACCTGGGTATCGCCGACATCGTCGTCGACCTCACTTCGACGGGCTCGACTCTAAAGGTGAACGGGCTCCGCGAAGTCGCGACGGTGCTCGAGTCTTCGGCACGCCTGGTCACGCGGATGTCCGGCACCGCACCGGCCGACTCGACGAAGCGCCGCGCGTTCGACGAACTGGCAGCCGCGCTCGAGAGTGTGTTGCGTGCACGAGGCCAGCGCTACGTCATGGCGAACGTGCCACGCGCCGCGCTCGACCGGGTAAAGGAAGTCCTGCCAGGGCTGAACGGGCCGACGGTCATCGACATCATGAACGGCGGCGAGCACGTGGCGGTTCACGCGGTCGTGCCGGCGGCGGCCATCTTCCGCACGATCGCCCAACTGAAGGCGTTAGGCGGCGCAGGAATTCTCGTCACGCGCATCGAGAGGCTCATGCCATGACCGGAGTAGGTACAGCAGTACGCATTCGATTCCGTGGACCTGTCGCGGCGCTGAGCGCGACCGAGCGATTACGGCTCATCGACCGAGTCCCGGAGTCCGACGACATCGTGCGCACGACCAGTGAGGCGATCATCGACGTCGTCCGTCGTGAAGGCGATGCCGCGCTGGTGGCGCTCGCGCGAGACTACGACAAGGTGCGTCTCAAGTCGTTGGAAGTACCGCGCGAGACGTGGCGCGAGGCGCTGCAGGCGCTCGAGCCGGCCGTCAGAGCCGCTATGGAACGAGCCGCCGCGAACATTCGCGCCGTGCATACCGCGATGGTGCCGCAGAGCCTGGAAACGAATCCGGAGCCGGGTGTCACCATTGGCCGACGGCCCGATCCGCTGCAGCGCGTTGGCGTGTACGCGCCCGGTGGGCGCGCCGCGTATCCGAGTAGTGTGTTGATGGGCGTCATCCCGGCGCGCGTGGCAGGCGTCGGCGACGTCATCATCTGCGCTCCGCCAGGCGCGAACGGGCTGCCCGCCGCGGTCACGCTCGCCGCGGCCGAGCTATCGGGTGCGGATAGAGTGTTTGCGGTGGGTGGTGCAGGGGCGATCGCGGCGATGGCCTACGGCACGGAGACGATCCCTCGCGTAGACCGAATCGTCGGCCCGGGTAACGCCTACGTCGCCCAGGCGAAGCTGCTCGTCGCGAGTGCCGTCGCCATCGACGCACCCGCGGGTCCGAGTGAGCTTCTCGTGATCGCCGACGAGGACGCGAATCCCACGCGCATCGCGATCGAGCTCCTCGCCCAGGCGGAGCACGACCCGGACGCGGCGGTGGTGTTGGTCGCAGTCGGAGAGACGATCGCCGATCGAGTCGTCGCGGAGATCGAGCGCCATCTGCCGGTGCAGGCGCGGCGCACGATCATCGAGCAGGCGTTCGCCGATCGCGGCGCGGTGCTCACGGCGCCTACAACAAAGGATGCCGTGATCTTCGCGAACGAGTTCGCACCCGAACATCTCCTGCTCGCCACCCGCGATGCCGACGCACTGCTCGCCGACGTCCGCTCGGCTGGTACCGTGTTCGTGGGCGAGGCGAGCTCCGTCGTCTTCGGTGACTATATGACGGGCGCCAACCACGTTCTTCCGACTGGCGGACTCGCGCGGTCCTACTCGGGATTGAGTACGCTCGACTTCGTGCGGTGGACGACGTACCAGCGTATAGACCGTGAGGCGGCCGCTCGCCTGTCCCAGGATGTCGGCGTGTTCGCTGACGCAGAGCAGTTGCCGGCACACGCGGCCGCAGCCCGCGCATGGAGGCCGTCAGCGTGACGCGGTCGAACTCCAGCTCCGTGGTCAGCGAGTCGCTGCAGCTGGCGCGTGCGACGATCCGCGACATCGTGCCCTATCCGACTGAGCGCACGCCGTGTGAAGCGGACCTCAGCGATAACACGAATCTGTTCGGAGCGCCGCCGGCAGCGTTGCGCGAGCTTGCGAACAGCGGCCACGAGGACATCACGCGCTACCCGGGGCTGCACACGCGGCAGCTTCGCGATGCGTTGGCGGAATACGCGGGCGTGCGTCCCGAACAAGTTGTCACCGGATGCGGGTCGGACGACGTGATCGATTCCGCCGTGCGCGCGTTCGCGGAGCCCGGCGAGTTGCTCGCGTACTCGGACCCGACGTTCAGCATGATCCCGGTGTTCGCGAAAGTGAACGGGCTCGTGCCGACGCCCGTGTCGTTCACGTCGTCACTCGACATCGACCCCGATGCGTTGTTGGCGACGAACGCGCGGGTGATCTACATCTGCTCGCCTAACAACCCCACCGGTACCCTACCGAGTCGTGAAGCGGTAGATCGAGTGATCGAGCGCGCGCCGGGCATCGTGATTCTCGACGAGGCATACGGCGAGTTCACGGATGCCGGACGAATCGCCGAGGGGCCCGCACACGAGCGACTGCTCGTCACGCGCACGTTATCGAAGGCGTTCGGGATGGCGGGCTTCCGCATTGGCTACGGCACCGGCGCGGCGTCGCTGATCAAGGACATCGAGCGCGTGCGCGGCCCGTACAAGGAAAACGCCCCCGGTGAACGCGCGGCGGCCGCTGCGCTCCGGGAGGACGTCGGCTGGATGCGCGACATGGCCGCGTTGGCGGTCGACAATCGAGAACGGCTCGCGGCAGCACTTCGTGCGCACGGGTTTCAGCCCTATCCGTCGGCGGCCAACTTCATCCTCGTACCCGTACAGCACGCCGCGAAGGTCGCGCTACTCATGCGTCAACGGGGCGTTGCGGTTCGCCCCTATCTCGGACTGCGGGGCATCGGGGATACGTTGCGCATAACGATCGGGCCGTGGCCGATGATGGAGCTCGCACTCAAGGCGCTCGTCGTCGCGCGGGACACCGTTGATCGCGGATCGAACGTCGCCGCGAACGCAACGACATGAGGGCGACCATCTTCGACTACGGGGCGGGGAACATCCACTCGCTCGCGAAGGCCATTGAAGCGGCGGGAGCGACGGTAGTCGTCGAGCCTGATCCGCGCCGCGCCGTGGACACGGACGTGTTGGTGCTTCCCGGGGTCGGTGCGTTCGGTGCGGCAGCCGAGCGCTTGGCGCCTGGGCGAGACGCGATGCGTGATGCGCTCGCAAACGGCCTCCCCTGCCTCGGCATCTGTCTCGGCATGCAGCTGTTCCTCGATGGGAGCGAGGAAAGCGCGCCTAACGCCGGCGGGCTCGGCATCATCCCGGGGCAGGTGACGCGACTCCGAGCGCGGCACGTACCACAGATCGGATGGAACTCCATCGATCAGGGCGTGGATCCCTTGCTCGAGGACGCGCCGCTCGCGTACGCGTACTACGCCAACAGCTACGTCTGTCGTCCAGCGGACGATTCCGTGGTCCGCGCCTGGAGCACGCACGACGACGATCGGTTCGCGGCGGTCGTGCGGAAGGGCAATACCGTCGGAGTGCAGTTCCATCCGGAGAAGAGCTCGGCCCCCGGCCTGCGATTCCTGCGCGCCTTTCTCGCCGGTGCAGCTCGATGATCGCGATCCCGGCGATCGATCTCCGTGAGGGGGCGTGCGTACAGCTCGTGGGTGGCGAGTACGCGGAGGAGCGCGTGCGACTTCCCGACCCGCTCGCCGTCGCACGCGAGTGGACGCGCTACGGGTTTCGGCGGCTGCACGTCGTCGACCTCGATGCCGCGACCGGGCGAGGATCTAACGAGCGCGTCGTCGCGGACCTGCTGCGTGAGGCTTCCGTGGACGTACAGGTCGGTGGAGGCATTCGAAGCACGACACAGGTCGAAGCGTTGCTCGCGAGCGGGGCGCGCGCGGTCGTGGTGGGCACCCGAGCGCTCGAGGATGCCGACTGGCTCGCCCGCGTCTCCAGCGCGTACCCTAACGAGATTCTCGTCGCCGCAGATGTCCGCGACCGCCGAGTCGTCACGCACGGGTGGACCCGGACGCTACCGCGAGAGATCATGGACGTGACCGAGGAACTGAGCACGCTGCCACTGGCGGGGCTTCTCGTCACGGCCGTGCATCGCGAGGGCAAGATGCAAGGCACCGACTTGTTTCTGATGGAGGACGTCGTGGAGGCAGCATCGTTCCCCGTGTACGCGTCGGGCGGTATCAGGTCTCTCGCTGACCTCCGCGCGTTGGCTGACCGAGGTATCGCCGCCGCGATCATCGGGATGGCGCTGTACACAGGCGCCATCGATCCGTGGCAGACCGCCGAGGAGTTTTCCGAATGAGTGTCGTCGAGCGAGAGACATCCGAAACCCGCGTGCGCCTCGAGATCACGAGAGGCGATGGGCGATCGTCGATTGCCACCGGTCTCAGGTTTCTCGACCACATGATGGTGACGCTCGCTCGATATTCAGGACTCGACATCTCGCTGCAAGCGAGCGGCGACCTCAAGCATCATCTCGTCGAGGATGTCGGCATCGCGTTCGGTGCGGCGCTCGCCCAGCACACGCCGGCGACGTGCGCGCGGTACGGTCACCGCGTCATTCCGATGGACGAGGCGCTGGTCGAAGTCGCCGTCGATATCGGTGGGCGGCCGTACTATCGCGGACGACTCCCCAGCTCTCTGTACGATCACTGGTTCCGGTCGTTCAGCGACCACGCACACGCGACGGTTCACGTGCGCGTACTTCGTGGCGAAGACCGACACCACATCGTGGAGGCGGCGTTCAAGGCCCTCGGCATGGCACTGCGCGATGCGCTCGTTGATTCCGGTACGGTGTTCAGTACCAAGGGCGCCGTCCGATGGTGACGCGTCGCGTGATCGTGTGCCTCGACGTGAAGGGCAGCCGAGTGGTGAAGGGCGTGCAGTTCGAATCGCTGCGCGACGTCGGCGATCCGATCGCCCTGGCCGCGCGCTACGAGGCGGACGGGGCAGACGAGATCGTGTACCTCGACATCTCGGCAAGCGCCGAAGAGCGGGCGACACTGCTCGACCTCGCGCGACGCACGGCGGAGCGGTTGTTCATCCCGCTCACGATCGGCGGCGGCATCCGATCGTCCGACGATGTCGCGCGCGCCTTACGCGCCGGCGCCGACAAGGTTGGCGTGAATACTGCCGCGGTAGATTCGCCTGAGTTGGTATCCGACTGTGCCGAACGGTTCGGGGCGCAATGCGTCGTGGTCAGCATCGACGCCAAGCGGGGTGATTCCGGCTGGCGCGTATACACGCACGGCGGTCGCACGCCGACGTCGCTCGACGCCGTCCAGTGGGCACAAGAGTGCGCACGGCGTGGCGCCGGCGAGATCCTCATCACGAGCATCGATCGCGATGGCGCGAGGAGCGGATACGACCTCGAGCTCACGGCCGCTATCGCTGATTCGGTCAGCGTGCCAGTCATCGCCAGCGGTGGCGCCGGATCGGCAACACACGTGTGCGACGCGATCACCCTCGGCCATGCGGATGCGGCGCTGGTCGCCGGCATCGTACACGACGGCGTCACCACGGTGCGCCAGATCAAAGACGAGATGATGACCCACAACATCCCAATCCGCGCCGCATGAGAGACGAGCGCACGCGATACGCTGCTCCAGGCCGTCGCCGACGTCGCGCGCCTAACGGGGCAGGCAGCCTTGGCCCACTACCGCACGAATCTCGACGTCGAGACAAAGCGTGACGGGAGCCCGGTCACCGTCGCCGATCGTGCCGCGGAGGAAGCGGCTCGCGCATGGATCTCGGCTCGCTTCCCGAACGATTCCATCCTCGGCGAGGAATTTGGTGCAGATGGTGACCAAAACGCTCGCCGCTGGATCATCGATCCGATCGATGGGACCAAGACGTTCGTACGCGGCGTTCCGTTGTGGGGAACGCTCATCGGCGTCGCGCGTGGCGAGGACGTGCTCGCGGGCGCGGTGTACTGCCCGGGCGTCGACGAAATGGTCGTCGCGGCAGTCGGCGAGGGATGCTGGTGGAACGGTTCGCGGGCGCGCGTCTCCGAGTGCGAGAATCTTGCCGCAGGCCACGGTTCTCGTGACCGATGATCGATTCCCCGGACGACCGGAACGCGGAGGTCGTTGGGCGGCGGTCGCGGCCGATGCGGCGATCGCGCGCACGTGGGGCGATTGCTACGGCTACCTCCTCGTCGCGACTGGCCGCGCGGAGCTCATGGTGGACAATCTCATGTCACCGTGGGACGCCGCCGCGCTCGTGCCTGTCGTACGTGAAGCAGGGGGTGAGTTCAGCGATTGGGGCGGGCGCGTCACCGCATTCGGCGACGGCGCCATGGCCACGAACGGCGCGCTCGCCGCGTCACTCCGCTCGCGCCTTGGCGTACCGTGGCCCGCCGGCGAACGGGTGAATGCCTCTTCCGGTACGACCGGTGCCTAACGCGCCCTCGACTCGACATCACAGCGCTCGATTTCGTGAAGGGCGGAGGATTGGTTTCGGTCATCGTTCAGGACGCGACGTCTGGCTCTGTATTGATGACGGCGTACGCCGACCGCGAAGCACTCGAGCGCACGTTGGAGACCGGCGAGATGCACTTCCGCTCTCGGACGCGCGGGCTCTGGCACAAGGGCGCGACCAGCGGGAATACACAGCGCGTCGTCTCGCTCGAGGCGGACTGCGATGGCGACGCTGTGCTGGCACGCGTCGTTCCGTCCGGGCCCGCATGCCATACGGGAAGCACGTCGTGCTTCGCAAAGACCGCGGTCGGGGCGGATGCGCTTGGTGAGCTCGATGTGACGATCGCCGAGCGCGTTGGCGAACAGGATGCCCAAGCCGCCGTTGCCGCGCGCCCGAGCTACACGCGACGGCTGCTCTCCGACCGCAACCTGCGTCTCAAGAAGTTAGGCGAGGAATGCGCCGAGCTCGTGACGGCGTGTGCAGACAACGATCGCAGTCGCGCGACCGAGGAGGCCGCGGACCTCATCTATCATACGCTGGTCGCGCTGCGCTCCGTCGGCGCGACGCTCGACGACGTGAGACACGTGCTCGCCGCGCGGCGGCGCGAGTAGACGATACTCAGCGGCACCCGACGCGGCGCAGCCCGAGTCAGAAACCGCGAAGCGCGCGCGCCGACAGCCGCGCCGAGTCGCCGACATAGGCGAATCGAATGTCGCGCATGTACTGCCGCGCGACACGCTGCACGTCCTCCGGGCTCACGTCGCGGAGCTCGTCCACGAACAGATCCGCGACGCGAAAATCGCCGCGGTAGAGTTGAGCGCGGGCGAGGAAGTTCGCCTGTTCTCCGTTCGTCTCGTTGTTGAGGAAGTACTCGGTGATGAACTGCTGCACGAGTCGTTCGAGTGCCTCGCGATCGATCGTCCCCTGCCGCAGCGCGGTGATCTGTTGCTGCATGAGCGCGAGCGTCGTGTCCGGCGAGACGGTCGTTACGTACAGACCTCCCGACGCGATCGCGCGCTCGACGAACGGCGCGTCCACCGCGTACGTGAGATTGCGACGCGAGCGGATCTCCGCGAAGAGTTGTCCCGACAGCACCGCGGCCGCGACGCGTAGCGCCTGGTAATCCTTGCTCCCGGCCGGCGGGCCAAGGTAGTACCCGAGGATGTAGTTGGTCGGGAGAGAGCGCGGTTCGATCGCGAATCCCGTGGCGCGCGGCGGCACGCTGTCGGGGAGTGTCCACCGATATGTCCCGGCAGGCAGTTTCGCGAGCGTGCGGGTGACGAGTTTTTCCACCTGCGCTCGCGCGACATTGCCGACGATGACCACCATCATACGCGACTTCACGATCTGCTCGTCGTGATACCGCTTGAGTGCGGCGACGCTGAGGCGCGCCAGCGACCGTTCGGTGCCGAGCGGCGAGCGCGCGTACGGATGGCCGGAGAACGCGAACGTATCGGCGACGAAGGAGGCCAGTGCGTCCGGGTTATCGCCACGTTGCCTAACGGCTGCCAGGAGTTGCTCTCGGACGAGAGCGACCTGCGCCGAGTCGAGCGTCGGGTGCATGAGTCGGCTCGCCATCACCGACCACGTCGAGTCGAAGCCTTCGCGCGTCGCGCGCAGTCCGAAGATCGTCCAGTCCGTTTCCGGATCGACGACGATCGAGCTCCCGAGTCGCGAGAGTGTCGTGCGCACGCGCTCGCCCGTGTACTCGCGCGTACCGCGGTCCGAGGCTTCCAGGAGCAGCGGCTCGATCCCGGCGTTGTCGTCGGTGATCTGACGAACCCCGCCCAGGAGGTACACGTTCGCGGCAACGATGTCGTTCGCTGGCGTTAGGCGGTGAATGATCCGGACGCCGCTGACCTCGTAGCTCGTGGTCAGGCTGTCGTGCACCGACGCTCTCGTGCGCGACGTGGCCGGCATGGCGTTGCCCGGCGTCTGGGCGCCTGCCGGCGCAGTGAGCGCGAGGAACGCCGCCAGAGCCAGCGCGGGGCGTGGCACGAGCAGGCGCCTACCCACCGTCATGGCTCGCTTCACTGCGCTATGCCCCGCGGGAGGAGGTCTGCCGCGGTCAACGCGATCGACTGACGCGCTTCCGCCGGAATCACGACGCCGGTGATCCTCGGCTTGCCGACGATGTACTTCGACGCGTACCCACGAAGATCGGCGAGACTCTGCGTCGCCATGTTGTCCACATACCCCATGTAGTACTCGAGGTCGGCGACGCTCCACCAAAAGCCGATGGTCTGGCTGAACCCCGACGCCCGCTCACGACCGAACGCCGAGCTGACGGCGCGCTGCGCTTTCACAGCCTCCAGCTCATCCTTCGAGATGTAGCCCGGCTCCGTGAACCGCTGAATCTCCGCGTCGAGCGCCGCCAGTGCGCTCTTCAACTTCTCGGGCGTCGTCTGGCCGCTGATCGTGATCGGACCGACGTGGTCGAGTGTGTAGTAGTTGACGCCGATCGACTGCCAGAGACCGGTGTCCACGAGGTGCTTCTGCAGCGTGGAGTTCGGCTGGTTGAGCGCGTCGGAAAAGACATCTGCCGCGTAGGTGGCTTTCGGATCCTTTCGGACGCTCGGGCCCTGCCACTGGATCATCACCGTGATTGCGCCCACAGGCTGCTCGATGATGAGCGCGTCGCTCTTCTGGAGTTGCGGGATCGGCGGGATTGGGTCGGCCACGAACGGATCCTTGCCACGAGCCCAGTCGCCATAGGTCCTCTCGGCGAGGGCGAATACGCTGTCGGGCGTCACGTCGCCGGTGATGACGAGCACGGAGTTGTTAGGCACGTAGTACTTCTGCTGGATGACGCGCATCTTCTCCGGCGTCACGCCGAGAATCACGTCCCGGTCGCCGATGACGTTCTTGCGGCTCCACTGTCCGGGGTACAGTCGCTTGCTGATCTCGGACTGCAGCTTGAAGAACGGGTTCGACTCGTTGCGGTCGTACTCCCCGATCACGACCTGGCGCTCGCGCTCGATCTCTTCCTTCAGGAACAGCGGCGCGCGGAGCGCGTCGGCGATCGCCTGCATCCCACCGGCGAGACTGTCCGCGGGAAGCGTCATGTAGTACGCGACGCGCTCTTCGTCCGTGCGCCCGTTGAAAACGGCGCCGAGCTCGGCAGCACGGTCGATGAACTGGTCGGGCTCGGGCAGATGGATGTTGGCCTTGAAGAACATGTGCTCGTACATGTGCGCGAGGCCGGCGTACTCTGGCGTTTGCGTGAACGAGCCGTTCTTGACGTCGATCTCTACCGTCGCGAGCGGTACGCCATGGTTCTCGACGACGATGACCTCGAGCCCGTTGGTCAGCACGCGCCGCTTGATGATCTTATCGAGCTCGGCGCGTTGCGCGTGGGCCGGCGCGGCCGTCAAGGCGACGGCGGCAAGTGCGAGCGCGTGCAACCACCAGGCGCTGCGTCGGATCGACTTCGAAATGATTCGGGAGATGGGCGTACCCTCTACAGAGCTCTCAACGCTGGCAATCGGCGCGCATCGCGGACTTCTTTCCACTTCCATGCCTCACACTCATTTCGCCGACCCGATCTTGCGACTTGGCGACCGGATCAACGCGGCGCGACTCAAGCGGGACGAGCCACTCGCGCCATACACCACGTTTCGGATCGGAGGTCCGGCCGACCTCTTCTACGATGCCACGTCCGCAGACGATCTCGCAAACGCAATATCGGCTGCGCGTCAGGCAACAATGCCGTTTTTCGTACTCGGTTTGGGCGCGAACATCCTCGTTGGCGATGCCGGGTTTCGCGGCCTTGTGATCCGAAACGCCGCTCGACACGTCCGATTCGCGGAAGATGGTCGTGTGTGGTGCGAGAGTGGCGTCATAATGCGCGAGTTGATTGCCGAATCGGTGCGTCGGGGTCTTTCGGGCTTGGAGCACTACGTGGGAATTCCCAGCACCGTTGGCGGCGCGGTGTGGCAGAACCTCCACTTCCTCTCGCCGGCGCCCGAACGTGAGCGCACGATGTTCATCGAAGAGGTATTCGAGTCTGCCGAGCTCTTGAATGAGAGGGATGAACGCCATCTCGTCGACAAGACGTACATGAAGTTCGGGTACGATACGAGCGTCCTCCACTCCGGTCGTGAGATCGCGCTGGCGGTGACCTTCCGACTCACCCCTGGAGACACCGGCGCGATGCATCGCATCATGCAGGAGAACCTGAGCTGGCGGGGTGCGCGTCACCCATGGCTCGAGATTCATCCGAGCGCCGGATCTATCTTCAAGAAGATCGAGGGCGTCGGGGCGGGTCGCTTGGTCGACCAGTGCGGCTTGAAGGGTTTTCGGATTGGCGACGCGCAGATCTCGCACATTCACGCGAACATCATGGTGAACCTCGGTCGCGCGACGGCCGCCGATGTTCGCGCGCTGATCGCGCATGCACAGCAGTGCGTCTTCGAGAAGTTCGGCCAGCGTCTCGAGCCGGAGATCGGCTTCATCGGCGAATTCTGATCATGCCGCGACACATGGCTTGGCCCAGGACTTAGAGCACCTGCGCCAACCCCACCACGAATCGCCAGGACTGCCGGTGGTCGGTCGCGCGCGCGACGCCAACGCTCACCGCACCGCCGAAGAACCGCAGGCGAAAATCGATGGACGACTTGAAGCCATCCGTTGGACGCGACACAGGGGAGCCCGCGCCGCTTTCGGGTCTGCCTAGCACCGAATCCCCGGACGTCCCGAGTCGCCGAATCGATGACAGGGCCGACGCGTTCGTCGCTGAGGCCCAGCCGGACTGGGCTCCGAACGAGAGCGCGGGCGCTACAGCCGGAAGCACCACGCGTCCGAGACGGAGCGGCGCCCGCCATAACGCCAGCGGATACATGACGAGTCCGCGGATCACGACGGCTTCGTTCCCGGCAAACTCCTTGTAGCCGTAGCCGGGCAGATTCTGGTTCTCGCCGAGTTCGAAGAGTTGCTGCGGAGGAATCGAATCGCCGACGACCACCCCCACGTCGGCCCTGGCCGCGTAGATCATCGGGCCGAACGCGCGGCGCGCCACGAGTCGAAGCTCTGCCCGTCGCCACGAGATGTCGCCTGACGCCGCTTCGGCCTGCAGCAACGCGCCGAATCCGGGCCGCACGAAAGCGGCGTTGACGTCCGGATGAACTTCGAGCTTCATCGTGGCGACCCGGTATCGCCCCGCGTCGACACCGCGGTTGAAGCGGAACCCGGAATCGGGATGGGCGAACGGACCTTGGTCGCGACGAGCGGCGGCGTAGCGATCCGACGCGACACCACCTTCGACGCGCAGACGAACGTCGCGCCGCGGCGTGAGGAATCGCGTTAGGCCGACGAGGGTGATGTGTCGGTCGACGTAGTCGTAGTCGTCCACCGAGAACAGCGCTCCGAGCGTCGACCCGCTGTCGAACGGTTCGCGAAAGTCATTCGTAATATCGAGCGACCGGCCCATTCTGAGAGACGGCCACCATTGGCCGAGCTGCCGTTCGACCGATGCACGTCCACGAATGGCGCTTTCCGTCCAGGCGTGGCCTATGGTTCCCCGCACGATGACGCCGGGCGCTGCGTCGCGCAGCTTGACCTCGCCCGAGACGCCCGTGTACGCGCCTTCAATGCGGTTGTAGTGAAACAGATCCGTGGGCTCCTGGTAGTGCAGCCGAGCGAGCGGCGCGCCGGTCGGGCGCCACGAGTCGGGCGCGAGGTCCGTGAAATCGTCGGCGCGAGCGTCGCCGGTGAGCTCACCCATGTCCCGGGACCACCCCGCGAACCGATCGAGGCTATCGCGCGGCGCGAACGTTAGGCGGTAGGGCACGAGGCGCAGCGTGTCCCCCGCATCCGCGACAGTCAACGTATCTCGCGGATTTACCGTCATTGCCCTGAAGCGCGAGATGACACGGAACACGGCGCGCTGGTCACCGAGCAGCGTCATCGTCGCCTGTGCTTCGATGCGCTGGTAGGTGGGGAGCCAGTATCGCTGCTCGAACTCGCCGTTCTCGAGCTCCACGTACGCGATGGCGTCGATTTGGGACGCGATCAGCCGTGTGCGCACGTTGGGCTTGGGCCCGACCGTCACGAAGTACCCGCGCATACGCACGATTTCGGCGCGCTGCGCATCGAGCTCGATGTCGCCGCGGAACACGGCCGTCTTCCGCGTTAGGCGATCCGCGCGCGGCTCGACGTGCACCCTCACCACGGGGATGTCGCGCGCACCGGGGTTGATCGTCACCACCGTGTCGCCGCCGGAAAAGCGGTACACGCGCTCGCGATCGTCGGCAAAGGGGTGAACGGCAACGGTCACGTCGGCGCGAGCCTGGCGTTGACGTCGGCGCCTCGTGGAGTCCGGCTGGCCGAACAACAACGTGATCCGATTTCCATACAGGATCGGAACCGTCCACGCCTGGCGAAACAGCCCGACCGCCGAGACCGTGAAGCCCACGGATTGCGACCGATAGCCGATCACCCGCTGCTCGTACCGCCCCGTGCGATCCCACCGCACCGCATTTGCGGTCTGCTCGACGGAGAACGTCTGCTCGGTGCCGTCGGACTGTCGCGCCACGAAGGCCATTTCGCTCTCGACGCGCGCGTGATACGCGCGGAGCGAATCCGGCACGCGGCGATTCGCCACCGCCGCCCGTTCGACGAGCTGCCGCACGCCCGGCGTCGAGTACGTCGAATCGACGGTCGCGGGCGTGGGGACCTGGAGCGCCACGCCAAGCAGCAACGCCAGCAGCATCCGAGGTGCGGTGCTCTAGTCGGTGGGTGCCGTCGCTCGCTCTTCGCGCCGCGTGACGACGACTGACGCCAATACACCGATGGCGAGAATGAGCGCCACGATGCCGAGCAGATAGAAATTGAAGCTCGGCCCCACGAAGTCGTTCAGCCACTTGGACGTGAGCATTTTCACGCCAACGAGGCCGAGGATGGCGGCGAGGGAGACCTTCAGGTACCGGAACTTCGTGATCGCGCCCGCGAGGGCGAAATACAGGGAGCGAAGTCCGAGGATCGCGAACACGTTGCTCGTGAACACGATGAACGGGTCGGTCGTGATCGCGAAGATCGCCGGGATGGAATCGACCGCGAAGATGAGATCAGTCGTCTCCACGAGCACCAGCGCGACCGCCAACGGCGTCAGCATCCAACGCCCGCCGTCGCGAATGAGGAAGTGCGACTCGCGGTAGTCCTCGCAAACCGGGAACACGCGCTTGACGATGCGCATGACGATCGCCTCGTCGGGATCCGTGGCCTCGTCCGTTTTCGACCACAGCATCTTCAGCGCGGTGTAGACCAGAAACACGCCGAAGAGGTAGAGAATCCAGTGGTACCGCGTCACCAGCTGCGCGCCGAGCCCGATCATCGTCCCACGCATAGCCAGCGCGCCGAGGATGCCCCAGAACAACACGCGATGCTGGAATTTCGGCGGTACCCGAAGGTGTTCGAAGATCATCGCGATCACGAACACGTTGTCGGCGCTCAGCGACACCTCGATGATGTAGCCGGTGAAGAATTTCACCGCCGCGAGTCGGCCATCGTTGACGACGCCGTCCACACGATCGACGTGCTGCCCTAGGCCCAGCCAGTGATGCTCGTACGCGAAGTAGACGAACACGCCGAACAGCGTCGCGATCGCGACGACAGCGACGGTGAACGTCAGCGCTTCCTTCACCGACACGACGTGGGCTTTCCGGTTCAGAACGCCCAGGTCCAGCGCGAGCACTAGAAAGATGAAGAGGAGAAATCCCCCCCAAACCCAGATCACCGAATCGATCGGTCACCCCCTGTCGTGGAGCGCGCACGTGCGCACCCCGGGTTCTCCAGTCACTGCCATCGTGGCGTGCCCGGTGATACTCCGTGAACCGACTGCGGCGAAGATGCCGAACATGCCGCGATGATACCCGCCACCGTCGCGAGCCAAACACCTTTGTCGCCCCCATCGAAGCAGTTACCCGCGCGATCGACCCGCCGCCCCGGATGTGCTTGTGAGTGCTTCGGCCCGTTCCGTTGCAGTCGTCCAGCTTTCGATTGCGCGCTCCAGCGCCGCCTTCGCCTGATCGAGCTCGGCACCGAGACGTGTGGCAGATGCCGCGCCACCAGTCGTCGTGTACAGTTCGGGATCGGCAAGGGTCGTTGTCAGCGCCAAGATCGTGCGCTCGAGTTTCGCGACTGTCTGCTCGGCGGTTTCTGCCTCGCGTTGTGCCTGACGCAGTGCGTCCTTCTGATCGCGCGAGCTCGTGTCGCGGCCCTTTACGGCCTGTCGCTCGCGCATGCGATGCGTGGCCGCCTCCTCCGAGGCTTTGACTTTTGCCGCGTGCGCCCGCTCGGCACTCACGACCTCCCATTCGCCGAAGCTTCCGTCGAACTCGGTGATGTGACGGTCGTGGAGTACCCACATGCGGCCTGTCAGCGCGCGTAGGAGCGCTCGGTCGTGACTCACGATCATCACGGTGCCATCGTACGACTCGATCGCGTCCTCCAGCGCCTCGATCGATTCCACGTCGAGGTGGTTCGTTGGCTCATCGAGAATGAGTAGGTTCGCGCGCGCGAGCATCATCATCGCCAACGCAACTCTCGCGCGCTCGCCACCCGACAGCGACTCGGCGCGACGCTGGGCCTCGTCGCCGGAGAAACCGAAGCGACCGAGGTGACCCTGGATCATTCCGCGTTCCCACGTCGGCCGTAGCTCCGCAATGATGTCGTACAGCGGGCGATCGATCGGGACCTGCGCGAGGTCCTGCCGGTAGTACGCGACCGTCGTTGAGCTCCCGAGCCGCACGGTTCCCGCGGCGGGCTCCATCTCGCCCAGCAATGTACGGAGCAACGTCGACTTGCCCGCGCCGTTCGGGCCGATCAGACCGAGACGGTCGCCACGCCGGACATGTGCGGTGAATCTGTCGATCAGGATTCGATCCCCGATCGATATGCGTGCCTTGTCGGCAACGGCAACCACATCGCCCCCTCGCTCTGCAACCTCGAAGCGGATGGCCATGATCGCCCCGCCGGTCTCGTCGGGTGGAGGGCTGAGCCGAGGCAGTCGCTCGAGTCGCTTTCGCCGACCCTTTGCCTGCTTGCTGTTCTGCCCGGCGATGTTCCGCCTGATGTAATCCTGTTCACCGGCGACCTGGCGTTTCTGCTTGTCGAACGCGCGCTGTTGCGTGAGTCGCCGTTCCACACGCTGGTTCACGAACGACTCGTAGCCGCAGGCGTAGGTAGTCGTTGTGCCGTTCTCGACGTGCAGCGTATGGTCGATCACGTTCGCGAGAAACGCGCGGTCGTGGCTGATCAGAAGCACCGTCGCGTTCGTCTCGAGGAGGTAGCTCTCGAGCCACTCGGTCGTTTCGAGATCCAGGTGGTTCGTCGGCTCGTCGAGCAATAGCACATCGGCCGGAGCAACGAGCTGTCGGGCCAGACCAACGCGTCCGCGCTCGCCGCCGCTGAGCGTGTCCAGTTGCTTCGATCTCGCCTCGGTCGGGTCGAACCCAAGCCCGTGCAGAACGGCATCGACGCGCGCGGTGACTTCGTAGCCGCCCTCACGCTCGAATCGTTCGAGATCGTGCGAGTACTGGTCGAGCATTTGCGGCGTCGCCGCTTCACCGAGGCGACCGATCTCGGTCGACTGCTCACCGAGTGACCGCTCCAGATCGAGCAGATGCTCGAACGCACCAGCCACACCTTGCCATACGGTTGTCGCATCACCGAAATCGCGGTGCTGCTCGAGGAGCGTTATGCGCGTGCCGGGCGCCCGCACGATAACGCCTCGCGTAGGTTCGAGCGCCCCCGTGACGAGGTTGAACAGGGTCGTCTTTCCGGTCCCGTTCCGGCCGATGATGCCCCACTTTTCTCCGGACGCGATCGTGAACGTCACGTCACGCAGGATCGTGCTGTCGCCGAACTCCACCGCGACGTTCGATAGCGCGATCTGCGTCATGAGGCGCTCATCCCTGCACCCACGAAGTCCACTCCGGCTCGGCGAGTCCGATGGTGAGACGACTGGCGGCCCGTGCCAGCGGGATCTTCAGCAGCATCGGGTCGTCGACGAGCTTTTCCAACCAGCGTGTATCGCTGTATTGCGCGTGGGCATACCCGAGTTCCTGGTATCGCTTTGAATTCCGATCAATGAGCGCTTGGGTCCCAAACTTCTGTGCGAAGCGGTTGAGCTCACCGAGCGACGCCGCTCGCTCAGCGAGGTCGACGAAATGGGTTTTCACACGGCGTTCGGCGAAGAAGCGCAGCGCTTTGCGAGTGTCCGCGTTCTTCTTGAAGCCGAAGATCTGAACTTCCACGGGCTGGAAAAACGAAGGTGATGGAACGGGCGATGTCATCACGGACCGGCGTCCGGGCGAGCAGGAGAAATCTACGCCGATGGTAGCCAGGACCTACTCCCCATCCTGGTGGCTTCCCGGGCCGCACGCGAGAACGATGTGGGGCCGCTTCTTCAGGCGTACACCGCCGCTCGGGACTCGCGTCGAGCGATGGGATACCGAGGATGGAGATTTCATCGACATGGTGCGTCTCGATGCTGCGGCGGGGCGTCCGCATCTCGTGATCCTTCACGGACTGGAGGGAACACCGCGATCGCACTACGCCCGTGGGCTGTTTCTGGAAGCGGCGCGACGCGGGTGGGCGGCCGACCTCCTCATCTTTCGCGGCTGCGGCGAGGAGCTCAACCGCGCTCCGCGGTTCTATCACTCGGGCGACACGGGTGACGTCGACGCTGTCGTGCGTCGCCTGCTCGCTGCCGATCACGACGCGCCGTTCGTCTTCGCTGGCGTTTCACTCGGCGGGAACGTGCTGCTGAAATGGCTTGGTGAGCTCGGGGAATCGGCGCCGTCACGCATTCGGGCGGCGGCTGCTGTCTCTGTTCCGTTCGATCTGGCACGTGCCTCACGACACATTGGGCACGGCTTCGCGCGTGTGTACCAGACACACTTTCTCAAGTCACTGCGCCGGAAAGCCCTGGCGAAGCTCGAACGCTATCCGCAGCTCGTTCCGCGCGAGCGCATCGAGTCGGCACGCACGTTGTATGACTTTGATGACGCGGTGACTGCTCCAGTGCACGGCTTCAGCGATGCGAACGACTATTACACTCGTTCGAGCTCGATTCGATTCCTTCCGGATATTCGTGTGCGGACGCTGCTCCTCAACGCTATTGATGATCCGTTCCTTCCGCGTGATGTGTTGCATCAGGTCAGGCGTATCGCCGCGGGTAACGACTGTCTCGAGGTGGAGTTTCCCGCGACCGGTGGACACGTGGGATTCGTGTCGGGCCGGAACCCGCTTCGCCCGTTCTACTATGCGGAGTGGCGGGTGACCGAATTCCTGGAGCATGCGTTGACGACGGCTTACGATCCCGCGGTTGGCGCATTACGATCAGTCGCGACGTGACGACGCTCGGACCTACGGGCGCCGCTTCCTGTTCACGATGGACTAGCACGGCTCGATTCTCACCGCACTGATGCAGCTCTTCTATCTCGCAGCGTTTCTGACCGGCTTGCTGCTCGGCGTCTATGCGATGATCCGTGGTGTCGAGCGCATTGGCACTGGGAATCGCTCACCCGAGCTCGACGCGATGGGTCGGCCCATTGGCGTACCTCGCATGGCACTCAGCGCGCCGACGGTTGGTGCGTTCGCCACCGTGTTTGGTATTACCGGGTACCTCCTGTGGCGGTACAGCGCACTGGAGCTTTCCCTGCAGTTGACGATCGGGCTCGCGGCGGCGTTGGTGGGCACGGTGATCGCAACCATCGCCGTGAGGCGCTGGGCGACGCTGGCGGCCGAGCACGACAGCGTCGATGAGCGATACCTCCTGCAGGGACATCCCGCGCAGGTTGTCTCGGCCATCGAGCAAACGGGGAGCGGCGAGATTGCGTATTTCGTAGGTGGCAAGCGGTATGCGACCGCTGCCCAGAGCCTCGACGGCACGCCAGTCGCTGTCGGAACGGAAGTCATCATCGACAGGGTCGAGGGCGGCGTGGCTTACGTCGAGTCGTGGGTGGAAGTGGAGCAGCGACTATAGCGCGTTCGCTGTAGCGCACGGAACGCCGAAGGTCGGCATCTGGTGCTGACCCGCATGCAGTGAGGAGGTGGCACCATGTCCGACGCCGCGATTTTCGCGATCGTGTTCGTGTCCATCTTCGTGCTGCGGATTGCTCGCGGCGACGCTCGTGTTCTACTGGATCCTCCCGCAGAACGATCGCTGCCCGAACTGCAACGCGATCACGTTGCACATGCAGTCCCGGGGACTTGGACGGTGGATGCGATGGCTCCGCTCCAGCTGGTGCATCAGCTGCGGGTGGACTGGGATGCTCCGCCACGGTCCGGTAAGCCAGGCGCCGACCGCCCCAGTGAGTGTTCCTGTAGAGCGTCACCGGTCGGCGACGTAGAGCCGAATCCACGGCGGCCAGTTCCCACTGAGCTCGAAGTACTCGTCGAAGTAGACGAGTCCGGCCCCTTCGAGATCATCGAGGATGTCGCGGAGGGCCGTGTCGTCGGGAATCGGACCGATCATGATGAGGCCTCCGTCGACAGTGAACTCATCGGCGGTGAGGTTGAGTCGTTCATCGATGGCGGCGCGCGTGAGGTTTGCGCGTTCGTACGCGTCGCGCTTGATGAGCAGCATCGATTGACCCGCCGGGATCTCATGCGCCATCAGCAGTATCCTCTCGTTTCGAAGAGCACGCGCCGGGTGCTGGCGTAAGTCACGCCTGGCCGGGTCACGCTCGTCTGATGTTGTTCACCCGGATTCCTCCGCGACAGTAGCTTTCTCACATGCCACCGCACGATCCCTCACGACCACTGGAAGAAGAGTTCGACGTCATCGTCGTTGGCGCCGGGCACGCGGGCACCGAAGCAGCGGTTGCCGCCGCTCGTCTAGGCGCGCGCGTCGGACTCATAACGAGCGCGCTCGAGAGTATCGGGCAGATGTCGTGCAATCCAGCTATCGGCGGCGTCGCGAAAGGCACGGTCGTCCGCGAGGTCGACGCACTCGGTGGCATCATGGGCCGCGCCACGGACATGGCGACTCTTCAGTTCCGGATGCTGAATCGCGGCAAGGGTGCCGCTGTGTGGGCGCCTCGGGCGCAGTGCGATCGCGGCCTTTATCGAAGGGCGGTCCGCACTCTCATCGAGCAGCATCGGTCGCTCCGCTGCATTCAAGGGACGGTCGCGCGTCTGCTACTCGATGACGCTGCGGGGACGGTGCATGGTGTCGAAACTCTGGAGGGCCGACGCTTCGGCGCCCGCGCGGTTGTAGTCACGACCGGCACCTTCCTGCGCGGTCGCATTCACATCGGGACGGGTACGCGAATCGCTGGCGGGCGTGCCGGAGAGGCATCCTCCATCCACCTTGCGGAGCAGCTCGAGAATGCTGGGCTGACGGTGGCGCGGTTCAAGACCGGGACGCCTCCTCGGATCGACGGACGATCGGTGGACTTTTCGGGACTGGAGCGACAGGAGAGCGAGCTCGATCAATTCCGTTACTCGTGGTCACACTTCTGGGCAGAAAGCAACGCGACACCGACTGGACAGTATCACGCTGCTACGAACGCCGCTCTGGAGTCACGACCTATCCGGCTCTCGCAGCAGCCTTGCTGGATCACCTTTCTCGGAGACGCGGGAAAACAGCTAATTACTGACAATCTGTCGGCATCAGCAATGTATGGTGGCGCCATTGAGTCGCGAGGGCCACGCTACTGCCCATCCGTCGAAGACAAGGTGGTGAAGTTCCCGGATGCGGAGCGCCACCAGATTTTCCTCGAGCCCGAAGGGTTGGACACATCGGAGATGTACGTGAATGGGCTATCCACGTCACTGCCGGCTGACGTTCAGCTAGCAGTCCTCCAAACGATCCCCGGTCTCGCCGATGTCCGCATGACGAGGGCCGGCTACGCGATCGAGTATGACTTCTTCCCACCGACGCAGCTGGATCCGGCGTTTCAGGTCAAGGCGCTTCACGGGCTGTACTTCGCTGGTCAGATCAACGGGACCACTGGTTACGAGGAAGCTGCGGGGCAGGGCGTGGTCGCGGGGCTCAACGCGGGCCTCGCCGCCCTGGATCGCCCGCCGATCTACCTTGGCCGACACACGTCGTACATCGCCGTTCTCGCCGACGACCTGGTGACGCGAGGCGTGGATGAGCCGTATCGGCTCTTCACGTCGCGCTCCGAGTTCCGCCTGACGGTGCGCCAGGATAACGCGCTCCGACGTCTCGCTCCCATCGCGTTTGAACTGGGCCTTTACACCGACGCGGAACATCAACGCGCGGAGCGTCGCCTCGGAGCCGAAGAAGAAGCCATGGAGCTCGCCGGTGCAACGAGCATTCGGCCCGAATCCGCGGCACCGCTGCTGGACGCAGCCGGCAGCTCACCGCTAGCCCACGCCGTCCGACTTTCCGAGGTCGTGAAACGACAGGGCGTGTCCCTCTCCGACCTGTTTGCGGTGACCGGCGTCGGCGAGCATCTCGTGGCCGAGGCGGTGATTACCACCGAGCTCGAGCTCAAATACGCTGGGTACTTCGAACGGGAGCGGTCGCAGGCGGAGAAGCTCAAACGCATGGGCGAGTTTCTCTTGGACGATAGCCTGGCCTACGATCGGATGCGTTCGCTATCGACGGAGGCTCGCCAGAAGTTGGCGAGCGTTCGTCCGCGGTCGCTCGCACAGGCGTCTCGCATCTCCGGCGTGAGCCCGAGTGATCTTCAGAACCTGGTCATCGAAGTCGAGCGTCAGCGCCGAGTTGCGGCGAGAAACGCAGAGGCGTCCTAACCGCTAGGAATCGTTGCCGCCGGCGGCGTGATGGCCGCTCGGGCCGCCGCCCCTGCGGTTTGCCTCCCCTCGGTCAGGTCTAGCGCGTGGCCAACCTTGAACGTTCACCCGAGCCGCATAGCTGGCGCTGGCTTGCGGTCGCCTTTGCCACGGTGGTGGCGGGCCTCGCTTTCCTTCCGCTCGTCAATTGGCTGCCTGGAGGCCACGCGGCACCGTGGTATTCGACCGTCCTCACGGAGTGGACGAGCGGATCGGCGATCGTCGTCGGGCTCGCGCTCGTGTTGGCGATCGTTTCCCGCCGGGTGAGTGGGGTCTGGCGCGACGGCGCGCTCGAGCCCGTGTCGGCGTGGGCCGACCGGCACGCCATGCTCTTTGGTCTCGTCCTCGGCGGTGCGTCGCTCGTGCTCTACGCCGTGGTCGCATCGCGCGTGTTTTCGCGAGTCCCGATCTCGATCGACGAGCTCGTCCAGCTCGTGCAGGCCAGGACCTTCGCCGCCGGTCGGTTGTGGCAGCCTGCGTCCGCGACGCCGGAGTTCTATAGCGTCTTGAACGTGGTCGATGCCGACGGGCGTTACTACGGACAGTTCCCGCCTGGCGGTCCAGCCATGCTCTCGTTAGGCGTGCTGGTCGGCGCGCCGTGGCTGGTCGGTCCTGTGTGCGGCGCGGTGGCGGTGGCCGCGTTCTGGTCCTTCGTGCGGGTGGTAGAGCCCCGGCGCGAGGTCGCGGTCGGAGCGACGCTCCTGTTCGCGGTCGCGCCATTTGCTGTGTTCATGTCGGGGTCGCACATGAACCACGTGCCGACGATGATGTGGCTCGTCGTGGCAATGGCGGCGATGGCGCGTGTGGTGTCGTCATCAGCACCGGTGCCGCAGTTCGCGTTCGTGAACGGCGTGGCGCTCGGATGTGCAGCAACCATTCGGCCGGTGGATGCGTTTGCGTTCGCACTGCCCGCGGGCGTGTGGTACCTGTGGAATGCGTTAGGCAACCGCGCGCGATGGCGCGACGCTATCACTTCGGGCGTGGGCGTGGCGATCCCGGTCGCGGCGATGATGTGGGTCAACGCGCACACGACGGGGAAGCCGCTGCTCTTCGGATATCAGGTGCTCTGGGGACACAGTCACGATCTCGGCTTTCACCGTGCGCCGTGGGGAATGGCTCACACGCCTGCGAGTGGCCTGGAGCTCATCAACCTCTATCTCCTCCGACTGCAGACGTACCTTTTCGAGTCGTCCGTGCCGTCGCTCCTGCCGTTTCTCGGCGCGTTGTTGCTGACGCGTACGTTGGACCGGTTCGATCGCTATCTACTGGCGACTACGGTATTCCTGCTGGGGTTGTACTTCGCATACTGGCATGACGGGTTCCTTTTCGGACCACGCTTCGTTTTCCCGTTGTTGCCGATGCTCGTGCTGTGGACGGCTCGATTTCCGCGGCTGGTTCGCGAACGTTTCGGATCGGGGCTCCCCTACCGGGTGACGTGGTATGGGTTCGCGGTCGCTGCGGTCCTTGCGATTTTCGTCTCGGTGCCGGCGCGCGCCCGTGAGTACGCGAGGTCGTTCGTGCCCATGCGGCTCGACTACCTGGCCGCGGCGCGGCGCGCGCGCGTCGACAACGCGCTCATTTTCGTACGCGAGAGTTGGGGCACCCAGCTCATGGCGCGTATGTGGGCTCTCGGCGTTCCGCGGAGTGAGACGGAGTTACTCTACGGGAGCGTCGATGCGTGCGCACTGGAGCAGCGGATCGGATTCCTCGAGCGCAGTATGGTTCGTGACACGGCTGCGTTCAACGCGTTGGTTCCGCTGCTCGCGGACTCGTCTCGCACGATCAAGTCGCCGTTCTCCCTCGACGTCACTGAGCGCTACCTGCCAGGATCATCGTACGCTGCGGTGTGCGTCGAACGCATCAACGACGATCGCTTGGGATTCACACTATTGGCGCCACTGTTGTACGCGGACTGGGGAACGAACCTGTACGCGCGCGACATGCACGACCGTAACGTCGCACTCATCCGTCGCTACCCTGACAGGCCGCTCTACCTCTTGCGGCCGGCGACGAATGACATCGGGTCTGCCCCGCAGTTGTTTCCGCTCTCGCGCGACTCTCTGCGCGCGGCGTGGGGCGGGGCGGAGTGATCGCGCGTTAGGCACGCGCGCGGTCTGGGGCTGGCGACTGCGGTAGCCAC
This sequence comes from uncultured Gemmatimonadaceae bacterium, assembly GCA_963829055.1. GTDB lineage: Bacteria > Gemmatimonadota > Gemmatimonadetes > Gemmatimonadales > Gemmatimonadaceae > JAJKIV01. The sequence goes on from CAWHHI010000003.1 coordinate 499,970, forward strand.
TGAATGCCATTAGGTCGCCGGCCTGTAGGCCCGCGGCGAGACCACGCAGCTCTTGGGTGAGCTGATTGCGGTTCGCCACACGTTCGTAGTAGCCACCCCCGCTGATTGAATTCTCGATTCGTCGTGCAGACGGGCATTTTCACCACGAAGGACGCCAGGGCTGCTTCGGCGTTCATCCAGGCGAACTTCTTCGACACGACATCCTGAATGGAAGGTGTTTTGAGAAGAAGCCGGAAACGACTGAAACGGCCCGATCCCATCGCGACCGGGCAGAGCCGTCTTATTCGCCATGGACCGCCCGGGATTTGAGTCACCCGGCTCGCATGGCCTTGGCGCCGTTCCTATTAGTAGCTAGTGGATACTATTGTGACCTCGGGCGAGACGACTACAAACCGCTGCTTGTTCGCGCACTATTTGTCACGAGAATACCGACACGGACGCAGGGTTACGTGCGTTTGTTCTTATGTGCGTGTGTTCTAGTGATGCCGACTGTGGCAGCAGCGGCGTTGAAGCGCTGGCCGTAAGCACTTGCTGTTCGGCAACGGCGACTCCGCACTCTCAGCAAGTCGCCCACAGTCGTACCGTGGCGCTGCCGTAGTGCGATGGGAATGCGATCCAGTACCGCCGCGCGGCGCAGATAACGCGTCGTCGGCGCGCATGGGCGACGCCACGCCGAAGCTCGGCTGGCCTAGGACCGACCAGGAGCGGGGCCGTTGTCACTCATGAATACGTCGCCGCGCTGGAGCGGAGACGCGGTACCCGGATCGACGTTCAGGTACGGGTCGAAGTTCATGATCGACTCCGACAGGCACGACTCCACGAGCCAGTAGCCCGGCGGATTCCGTCGTGCCATGATTTCGATTCGATAGTACTGGCCGCAGTTCACTGAGTGCGAACGCATGCAAACTCGTCCAAGCCGAAGTGGGACGTATCGAGGAAGTTGCGGCATGTCGAGAGCGCAGGGGCCGCTTACCTATTAACGCATCGTACCGCAGCGAGTCGATCAGGTTGGCTCCCGTTTCGGTTCGCAGGCGGGGTAAGTCCGACAATGCACCGGACGGGTTCGGGCGCGTCCCTAAGGCAAGTAGCATCACATGTCGGGCTGTGGAGCATGTCATGCCTTGGACACGTCGGCTTCGCGCCGGCTTCCCTGCGGGAGATGGTTGCGGTCCCGGCGGCACCATCTACGACGAGCAGCCGGTTTACGCGTGGTTCTGGCTCACGAACGTTCTACGACTCGATAGTTCGTGAGCCGGTCGGTGACAATTGCTAAGCTCGCTTTATACGGGCTAATCTGCGGCAAGCGGGTCACGCACGTTATTCTCTCCCGGTGCGGTGCTTTGCTGTGGCAGATTGGCGTTCGTGCCCACCGGCGCTCGACTGGTCGCCTTAGGCGCGTCGCTCGCGACGTCGGTGAACGCGCCGATCTGTCTGTGGATTCGGTCCAGGGTCTCCACGAAAGCAGTCCTGAGCCGGGTACACGCAGGCGAGCGCTGCGGGAAGGACAATCGATGTTTCACGTGAAACATTTCTGTGCCTGTTTCACGTGAAACGTTGCTGGCCTGCGGGGGTGGCCATTCCTATATTTCGCGCCCTCCCGTATCTCGGACTCGCACCGGCAATGCAGTGGCCAAAGTCGTAGCAATCGCAAACCAGAAAGGTGGTGTAGGGAAGACCACGACCGCGGTGAACCTCGCCGCGAGCCTAGCTGTCGCGGAACAGCGAACGCTGCTGATCGACGGCGATCCTCAGGGCAATGCGTCCAGCGGAATCGGGCTGGCTCGCGACGCCATACAGAAGACGATTTACGATGTGCTGATTGGATCGGCAACGCTCGAGGAAGTCATCCACACCAGCGTCCAGTTCAAGCACCTCGACGTCGCACCGGCTAGCGCCGATCTCGCAGCAGCGGAGGTGGAACTCGTCGACCAGCCCCACCGCGAGCGCGCCATGCGCGATGCCATTACACCGATCAGGGACCGCTACGACTACATCCTCATCGACTGCCCGCCTTCGCTCGGATTGATAACAGTCAACATGCTCGCCGCGGCAGACACGATCCTCATTCCGGTGCAGTGTGAGTACTACGCGCTCGAGGGGCTCTCACAACTACTCAACACCGTTCATTTGGTCCAGCGCAGTGTCAATGAGCACCTGGGAATCGAAGGCGTCCTACTCACCATGTACGACGCCCGCCTGAACCTCTCAAGACAGGTGGCTGCAGACGCTCGGGAGTACTTCACCAATCAGGTGTTCGAAACGGTCATTCCGAGAAACATCCGTCTGGCAGAAGCCCCTAGCTTCGGCAAGCCTATCATCTTATACGACGTCGCCTCAATCGGCGCCCAGTCGTACATGAGCGTCGCCCGGGAGCTCATCGCCCGCAACTCGATTGACGCAGCCGCCACCGCCACTCCGGCTCCTGTCGAACTGAATTCGTAACGCGCGACGCGGAAACAGCTTTAGGAACGACGCCCGCCAGCGGGACGGCACGCCAGAACACCCGTCCAATTCGCTGCCGCATCTGCAGCAAATCACCTTTCACCGTAGGGCCCATGGCAGACAAGCCTCGGCGGCTCGGGCGCGGGTTGGAAGCGCTCCTCGGAACAACACCCGCCCCTTCCTCGCAGTCGGCGGCGACACCAGGAGCAGCGGTACAAGGCGCGGCCACGGCGGTTGTTCTCCCGGAATCTCCCTTACGGCAGATTCCGATCGAGCAGATTCGTCCGAATCCGTTTCAACCGCGCAAGGAATTCCGCGAAGAGGACCTCGCACAACTCCAAGCGAGCATTGCCGCAACCGGTCTCCTGCAGCCGATAACCGTCCGTCGTGCCGACGACCACTTCGAGTTGATCGCTGGCGAGCGTCGCCTCCGGGCAGCTACGCGACTTGGGTGGGCCGAGATCCCCGCGATCGTGAAGGACTACGACGACAAGGCGCTGCTCACGCTTGCCCTCGTCGAGAACCTGCAGCGAGCCGACCTCAACCCAATAGAGGAGGCGGAAGGTTACAGCCGCCTGGTCGCCGAGTTCGATCTGACGCAGCAGGAAGTCGCCGCGATTGTCGGGAAGGATCGCTCGACTGTGGCTAACTCTTTGCGGTTATTGAACTTACCTGCGCCTATACGGGAAATGGTGCAGGCAAGCCGGCTCTCCGTTGGGCACGCGAGAGCTCTGCTCGCGATCCCGTCCGAGCGTGTGATGATCGACCTCGCGCGAGAGGCCGTAGCGAAGAATCTTTCGGTGCGCGACATCGAACGCAGAGTGAAACAGGCGACCACGTCGGCGCGTCCACCCAGTACCACGTCGGCGAAGACTGACACCGCACGCGTTGCCGAGATTCGACGAGTGACCGATCGCCTACGGCGACGGCTCCAGACCGATGTCACCGTCGACATCGACGACAAGGACCGGGGGCAGCTCCGCATCACGTTCTATTCGGCGGACGACCTGAATCGCTTGATCGAGCTCATTACCGGACACACGACCGAGGATCTGTAATGCGACTTGGATTTCTGAACCGGCTCCGCAACGGCTACGGGAACATTTACACGCCGCACGCTGGGTCGATGATCATCCAGGTCCAACGGGAAACGGGGCTCGCCAATCGCACGATCGTCATTAGCGAACGTCAGGTTGCACTGGTTCGCATCGTCGGCTCACGTATCGGTCTCATCACAGTCGCGCTCTTCGTGGGAAGCTGGCTTATGTTCGCCGTGCAGAGCGTACGTGTGCCGCTACTTTCGGGTCGTATCGCCGAACTCGAGCGCGACAACCGACGCATCGACTCGTTGCAGGTTGCCCTGTCACGCATGCACGGTCGTTACGAACAGGTTCGCCAGATGCTTGCCACTACCGGAGCCGCCATCACACGTCCGGAGTCACCGGCCGCGCCCCGGCCCGCACTGCCTAACGCGACATCAGGACAGACGCCTGCGCAGGCCGGCGCCCCAAGAACAACCCCACCCTCCATCGATTCGGCTGGACGCGCTGCCCCCTGAGTTTTCTGAACGCACCACTGGCTGAACGCCCGTCACCGCCGTAGGTATCTGCAATGTCGATCTTCACGAAGCCGACAACCGAGAAGGTTCCGATGCGCAACGATTCTCCCAGTCCGGAAGCCGGACTCTCCGTGATCGCCTCAGGCATGAAGATCGTGGGGGACATCGAGAGCACCGGTGTCTTGAAGATCGAGGGCGTCGTGGAAGGCGCAGTCCGCGGCGCCCGACAGCTGCTGCTCGGACGCCAGGGCACCGTGCACGGCGACATTCGCGCGCACGAGGTTGTGATCGGCGGCACGGTGGTCGGAACGATCGTGGCCGACGAGCGAGTCGAGATTCAGGGAACGTCGAGCGTTAAGGGCGACATCCACACGAAATCGATCGTCGTGCTCGAGGGCGGTGTCATCAACGGCACGGTACGGATGGGAGAGCAGGCGGCACGCGATGCCGCACGGGAAGTGAAGGACACACCCGTTGAGAGTCTGCCGCGACCGGGACTGGCACTCCGGCAGTAGGACCAGCGAAGTCGGGCGGGCGACTGGTTATTTCGCACCAGCACCGCGACAATTGGAGGACAGCCTGCCCTGTCCTCCCTGAGTTCTGCCTATGACCGTGAACCGTGCTCGGCGTCGTGGGTCCTTCATTGGCCTCACGCTGGTGTTTGTGGGGCTTGTGGCGTGTGATAACAACGCCCGCTCGACACGCGATTCATCGGTAGGCCAACAGCCTCCGACGGGGACGAAAGCGTTTCGCGTCGCGCTGCTCACGCCCGGCCCCATCTCCGACCGCTCATGGAACGGCGGAGCGTATGACGGTCTGATCGCGCTCCGTGACTCGTTAGGCGCACAGATCAGCCACGTGCAGACCAAGACGCCCGCCGAGTTCGAGGAGAATTTTCGCCAGTACGGTGCCCAAGGTTACGACCTCGTCATCGGTCACGGCTTCGAATTTCAGGACGCCGCCGTGCGGGTGGCACCCGCGTTCCCGAAGACGATCTACGTCACGACGTCTGGCACTACGGTCCGGGCGAACGTCGCGGGGATTCAATTCGCGTTCGACGACGGCGCGTACCTCGCCGGCATTCTCGCGGCAGGGATGACGAAATCCGGCACGATCGGCGTGATCGGTGGTACCGAGTTGCCGCCCGTGAAGCAAAGCTTCGTGGCATACGCCGCCGGCGCTCGTTCAGCCAGTCCGAAAGTTCGCGTCGTCGTGTCGTACGTCGGCAACTGGGATGACATCAGCGCAGGCAAGGAGCAGGCGATTGCCCAGATCGGCCAAAAGTCGGACGTGCTCTTCCAGAACGCTGACGCCGCCGGCCTCGGTGTGTTTCAGGCGGCTCGTGAATCCGGTTCGACCTACGTCATTGGGTCGAACTCCGACCAGAACGCGGTCGCGCCAGAGGTGACAATCGCCAGCGTCGTGATCGATCTGCGGCACGCGTTCCTGCTCGTCGCCAGCGAAATCAAGGAACGCCGATTCACCCCGCGTGTGATATCGCTCGGCATTCCCGAGAATGTCGTTAGGCTGGCGATCAATCCGGCGCTGCGGGCACGGATTCCCGCTCCGGTCCAGGCAACCATCGACTCGGTACAGCGGCGGTTGTTCGACAGATCGCTGCGCATCATGGACTCCACGGGTACCGCCTCGCCTCCATGACCGATCTGGCGACAATCGCCCGACACCTGGACGGTCTGCTCGAGACGCAGTCGATCCCTGACTACCCTGGTGCCCTGAACGGTGTTCAACTGTCGAACCGCAGTGCGATCAGTCGCATCGCGGCTTCGGTCGACGTCTCGAAGCGCGTAATCGACAGCGTGATTCGAGCCGAGGCGAACTTGCTGCTGGTGCACCACGGAATGTTCTGGGGCGGCGCACAGCCCATCACAGGAGCGGCGTACGACCGTTTGCGCCTGCTGCTCGAGCACGATGTCGCGGTGTACTCGTCACATCTCCCGCTCGACGCTCACCCCACGCTGGGCAACAACGTGCTGTTAGCACGGACCCTCGGGCTCGAGCCTAACGCGGGGTTCGCGCGCTATCGAACCATCGACGTCGGCGTACGCGGAGACGCCGACGAGGACACCACGGAGCTGTGGCGACGCGCCGACGCGTTCGCGCGGTCGCACGGCGGGATCGCCCGGTCCACCATCATCCCGGCGAGTCATCGCACACGCCGATGGGCGGTCTGTACCGGCGCGGGCGCATCATCCGACACGTTGCTCGAGGCCCAGACGTTGGAGATCGACACGCTGATCGTCGGCGAAGGGCCGCACCATACCGCAGTCGCGGCAGATGACATTGGCCTCGTCGTCATATACGCGGGGCACTACGCGACCGAGACACTCGGCGTTCGGGCGCTCGCCGGCCATCTCACGACAACCTTCGGCATCCCCTCGACGTTCATCGCGGCGCCGACCGGATTGTGAGCGACGCCGCGCCAGCGCTTGCACTCGAGCACATTGGCAAGCGCTTCGGCACCGTCGAGGCGTTGAACGATGCCACGTTGACTGTGCGTGCCGGCACGGTGCACGCCCTGCTCGGTGAGAACGGGGCGGGAAAGACAACGCTGATGAGGATCGCCTACGGCATGGAATCGGCGGAGCGGGGCACTGTGCGCATCGATGGGCGCCCCGTTCGTCTGAGGTCACCCGCTGACGCGATCGCCGCCGGCGTCGGGATGGTCCATCAGCACTTCACGCTCGTCCCCGCTATGACGGTAGCCGAGAACATCGCGTTAGGCGACCGCGGCCGATTCGATTCAGGGCAGGCAGCAGAGCGGGTCCGTGACCTCAGCCAGGCGTCGGGGTTCCCGTTGGACCCGGACGCGCGGGTTCGCGACCTGGCGGTGAGTGCGCAACAGCGCGTCGAGCTCCTGAAAGTCCTTTCCCGCGACGCGCGAATATTGATTTTCGACGAGCCCACAGCCGTCCTCGCTCCCGCCGAGGCCGATGACCTGCTCCGCCAGTTGCGTCGCCTGGCCGCCGACGGTCGCGCGATCATTCTGATCACGCACAAACTGCGAGAGGCAATGAGAGTCGCGGATGACGTCACCGTCCTGCGACGAGGTAGCACAACGCTCTCTAGATCGCGCGCCGGCGTCGACGAGAACCAGCTCGTCGAAGCGATGCTCGGTCAGCGCGACATTGGCGGCGTACTCACCAGGACCAGCGCCACTGCGGGTAGCGCGGTGATTGCGGCGCGTGACGTGGAGATCGCCGATGACAAGGGAATCGCACGAGTGCGCGGTGCAACGTTCAGTATCCAGCAGCGGAGAAATCGTCGGCGTCGCTGCCGTGGAAGGGTCCGGTCACCGAGAGCTCCTCCGCGCGATCGCCCGTCGGCTACCGATACGGGCTGGTCGGCTCGAGCTCCCATCGGTTGTCGGATTCGTTCCGGACGACAGGCACCGGGACGCATTGGTCCTCGCAATGTCGCTCTCTGAGAACTTCGCACTGAACGGTGCAGGCACTCGCGACGGGGTGATCCGATGGGGCGACGTCGCGCGGACGACGCGGAAGATCATTGAGGAATTCGACGTACGCGCCAGCGACGAGAGCATCGCTGCCGGCACGCTGTCCGGCGGCAATCAGCAGAAATTCGTCCTCGGGCGCGAGCTCCACGGTCCTCCGCCGGCCTTGGTCGCGGAAAATCCAACGCGGGGGCTCGACATCAGGGCATCCGCTTTCGTCAGAGATCGCCTCGTCCGCGCTGCCGCCAGTGGCGTCGCTGTCGTCCTGCACTCCGCGGATCTCGATGAAGTCGTCTCCATCGCCGATCGAATGCTCGTCGTGTATGGCGGTACCGTCCGAGAGGTCCCGGTCGACGTGGACGTGGTTGGTCGGGCGATGCTTGGAGCGGCGTGACCGGAGCGAACGCTCGTAGCCGCGCACGGCCTCAATTGGTGGTGCTGTCGGTAGCAATGGTGCTCGGTATGACGCCCTGGTTCAGCGCAACTGTCGCCGCGCCAGGCATGATTGCTGAGTGGCGCGTAGGAACGAGCACGACGGCATGGCTGACGATCGCCGTACAGCTCGGCTTCGTTGCGGGGACGTGCGTGAGCGCCATCATGCTCATTAGCGATCGATTTAGCCCTCGCCACCTCGCTGCCGTTTCAGCGATGCTGGCCGGAATAGCTACAGCGACGCTTGCGTGGCGGCATACTGGTCCGACACTGGCCGTTGTCCTACGAGGGATTACTGGTGTGGCGCTCGCCGGTGTCTACCCACCCGGAATCAAGATCGCGGCAGGATGGTCTCGGTCGAGGCGTGGTACCGCGATCGGAATTCTGGTCGGCGCCCTCACGATCGGTTCGGCGGCCCCGAACCTGTTCCGCTTGGTGGTGCCTGCCGAGGAGTGGCGCTGGATTGTACTCGCGGCTGCATTTGCAGCGCTGCTGTCAGCCGCAGTCTTCGCATTCGCGATACGCGAGGGCCCCTTTCAGGCGTCATCAGCACCGTTCGATCCCTCCGCACTGCCCAGTGTATTGCGCGATCGTGGCGTGTTACTGGCTACTGGCGGCTATCTCGGCCACATGTGGGAGCTGTACGCAATGTGGAGCTCGATGGGGGCGTTCTGGGGATATGTCGCTTCGCGGCACGCGGTGACTCCGTTGGTTGCGGCCGCACTCGCGTTTTTCAGCATAGCCGCAGGAGCCGTAGGATGTGTGATAGCTGGCGTGGCGGCCGATCGTCTTGGCCGACCGCTCGTGACGATCCTGGCGATGGCGGTCAGCGGCAGTTGCGCCCTGCTCATTGGCTCGCTCATTAGCAGACCGCTCTTTCTGGTAGCGGTAGTCGCGATGGTTTGGGGGGCGTCGATCGTAGCGGATTCGGCGCAATTCTCTGCTGCCGTAACCGAGCTTGCGCCGACTCGCTACGTAGGAACAGCGATCACGTTGCAGACGAGTCTCGGGTTCCTGCTGACGATCGTGACAATTCGACTGGTGCCGATCTGGGCCGATTCATGGGGTTGGGAGCGAGCGTACATGCCGCTCGCGATTGGGCCGGGACTCGGCATTCTGTCGATGTGGCGACTACGACGACGATCGGCGGCAGCCGTGCACGAGCAGACATGATCTGTTGTTCGGCGGAGTTTCATCGTGTTGAACGTGGTGCGCTGTTGCCTGGCATCAGCGCACCACGTTATTCATCGCCATGAGTCGCACGCCGTCGCCTGGTATCGAGGACAAAGGGAGCGTCACGGCGAAGCGCCGGTCGCGTTGGCGGCCGTGGTTGCTGCTTCTCGCGTTCAGCGTGGCATGGAAGGTCGTCGTGCTCACGCTCGGTGCTGCGATGCCCCATTGGGTGATCGACGATGGGTTGGAGCACATCCCGATCGCGATGCAGCCCTACGCAACCCAGGCGCGAGCGACCGCCGTCGCTCTCTGGAGCAACCCGATCGAGCGGAGCACGCTCGTCCGATTGGTCCGCGTGGTGAGTGTGGACAGCGCGACGGGAGGAGATTCGGCCCGCGGCTGTGGCGGGATGAGCGCGCGGGTTCGCGCGTATACCTTCTTCGCCATTCCGTACTCCGAAGTACGGACCGTGTGCGACAAGGGTATCGTGGAGTATCGAGTGTTCCGTCGCCGGCAGTAATGGCCGACTCGGTGCGGCGGGTGATGATTCGAGCTGCTCGCACCCTTGTGGCGGGCCTGGCGTTGATGTCCGCGATTGCGGGCCTGGTCGCGATCCTCTGTGTTGTCAGCGGGTATGATCCGCTGCGTGCCCTCGATGCCCTGTGGCGCGGGTCGTTAGGCTCCCGGTACGCTGTGCTGTCAGCTACGCTCGTGCGCGCGACGCCGCTGATCCTCACCGGCCTGTCGGTCACGCTCGCGTTCACCGCGGGGGTGATGAACATCGGCGCCGAGGGCCAGCTGCTTGCCGGCGCAACCGCCACGACCGCCGTCGCCATGGTGGCCGGGCGATCGCCGAGTTGGCTCGCGCTGCCACTCTCGCTCGTTGCTGGAGGGCTGGCGGGGGCGGCATGGGCGTACATTCCGGCTTGGTTGCGTCGCCGGTTCGGGGTGCTCGAGGTGATCAGCACGATCATGATGAACTTCGTCGCACTCAATCTGGTAGGCTATCTGGTTCGCGGTCCGTTGCAGGAGCCGCTTCGCATATACCCGCAGAGCGCTTCGTTCCCAGAAAGCACGCGCCTCCCAATCCTCGTAGGAGGAACCCGGCTGCATCTCTGGCTTCGGTATCGCGCTCACGGCGGCCGCGGTCATGTGGTGGGCGCTTCGATTCACGGCGGCAGGCTTTCGCGTGAGAGTGTTAGGCGGGAGCCCTGACGCCGCGCGGAGCGCCGCGTTGATCGATGCTGGCAAGACGGCAATGCGCGCGTTTCTCCTGAGTGGCTTTCTTGCCGGCCTCGCTGGCGCCGTAGAGGTGACGGGGGTCACGTACTCGCTCTACGAGAACCTGTCACCCGGCTATGGCTACACAGCCATCGCGGTCGCGCTGATCGGGTCGCTGAATCCGGTGCTGACCGCGTTCAGCGGGATCTTGTTCGGTGCGCTGGAGGCTGGCGCGTCCGCGATGCAGCGGGATGCCGGAGTGCCTTCCGTGCTCGCGACCGTAGTCGAGGCGTCGGTGCTTCTGCTCCTCATCGGTCTCGGTGCCGTGCGCGCCCCGTTCTCACGCTGGCGTCATTCGCGCGCCGCGAAAGTCGAGTCCCGGGAGCGGGCGCCGATCCCCGAGCCACTGTGACAGACACGATCGGGCCATTTCTGGACGCGACGATCCGGACCGCGACGCCACTCGCGCTTGCAGCGTTAGGCGAAACCGTCGTGGAGCGCGCCGGGATGATCAACATCGGCCTCGAGGGCACGATCATCGCGGGAGCATTCGGTGCAGTTGTCGCCGCCGCGTTGCTCGGGGCTGCGGGGGCCTTGGTAGCCGCCGTAGCCGCCGGGGTTCTCACCGCCATCGTCCTCGGTCTCTTCATCGTGGCGATGCGGACAGATCAGATTGTCGCCGGCACAGCGCTCACACTCCTGGCGCTCGGCGTGACGGGACTGCTCTACCGAACGACGTTTGGGACGACGGGCGTTGCTTTGACGATTCCGACGGCCGGTGCAGTCGCGATACCACTATTGGCATCCATTCCAGTAGTCGGACGCGCGCTGTTCGCGCAGCCAGTCACGACGTATGTCGTGTACTTGACTGTCCCATTGCTGGCCTGGTGGCTGTCGCGCACGCACGCCGGGTTATCGCTTCGCGCCGTAGGCGAGAACCCCGCCGCCGCGATTGCGGCGGGCATATCGCCCGACCGCGTGCGGTGGCTTGCGCTCCTGTTCGGCGGGGCGTTAGGCGGATTGAGCGGAGGGACGCTCGTCATCGCGCAGGTTGGGACGTTCGCCGAAGGGATGTCGGCCGGTCGTGGATTCATCGCCATCGCGATCGTCGCCTTGGGCCGCTGGTCGCCGGTTGGCGTGGCGATCGCGGCGATGCTATTCGGGGCAGCGAGCGCGCTGCAGTTCGTCTTTCAGTCGCTCGGGTGGACGCTCCCGTACCAACTCTTTCTCGCGCTTCCCTACGTGCTGACGCTCTCGGCGCTCGCCGGCGTTACGGGGCGCAGCGGGCCGCCTGCCGCACTCGGCCGCCGGTAGCGTGTTCGTGCAGTCCACGTGCCGAAGCTGGCGGATGCCTAACGCGTGACGACGCCCAAGCCGGTGCTCGGGAACATTGTCGCAACGGCAATGTATCGCCTCGCCCCGTTCCGCTCGCGCCCCTTGGCGGAAGTCACGACAATGGAGTTGGCGATCCGAGATCTGGGCCCAGACCTCGACGGCTACACCATTGTTGCACTCTCGGATTTCCACCACCACCCGGCGCTCGTCGATCTCGGCTGGCTCCGCCACGCAGTGGACATCGCGAACGCGTCATCACCGGACCTCATCGCGCTGCTCGGCGACTACGGGTCGTCGTTCAAGCGAGCGCCGTTGCTGTCACGGCACTGGTATCGCGAAGCGTTGGCCGCAATGGCGCCGGACCTCCGCCGCCTCAAGGCGCGCGACGGCACTGTCGGCGTCCTCGGCAATCACGACTACTACGCGGATGCGGCGCTGGTCAGCCAGTGGCTACACGGGATCGGCGCCGACCTGCTCGTGAATCGCACGCGGCGCGTCGTGCGAGCGGAAAGTGTGCTCCGCATTGCGGGGATGGACGACGTGTCGGAGGGAAGTAGCGACCCGTTGATTGGCTGTGACCCTGCGGAACGAACGCCGACCATCGTACTGTCTCATGACCCGGACGGCATCCTCCAGATCGACCGACGCCTGCGCGTGGACTTGGTGCTCGCCGGCCATACGCACGGTGGCCAGATCGTGCTGCCCGGTTTTGGAGCACCGCTCACGATGTCGCGCATGTGCGGCCGTCGTTCCGCCAATGGCTGGGTGGTGAACCAACGCGCTCCGCTCTATGTCACGCGCGGGATCGGGGAGCAGCTCCCACTGCCACTCCGCGTCAACTGTTCGCCCGAGGTTCTCATCCTGCGCCTCAGGCGTCAGCAGCCAGCGTAGGCGCTCGCCCATCGACGCTGCCAGCGTCCGGCGACGCGCTCGACGAGCGTGTACGAGAAACCGCTCCCGGTGTCGTGCGTGACCACCACCGTCGGGCGGTGGTCGGTGCCTAACAACACGATCGCGATCGGATCGGTGGTTTCGAGCGTCTCCTCGGGGCCTGAAACGCGCTCCGAATATCGCGCCGTGTACCGCGTCCTCGACGGTACTGAATCTCGTTCGGCGATGAGCAGGATTCTCTCCTGCCGAGGGTTTGCTTCCTGGTTGACGTTTCTCACGACCACTGCGACAAGTACATCGGGACTTCCTGGAACACGGGCGCGCCATGCCTTGTTCACCACGAACGGAAGCCCCTTGAACATGGCGGCCGTGTCGCCCGGTAGTGCGGAGGCTATCCGCGCGATGTCGGCGGCGAGCTGCGCGGAGTCGGCCGACGCGAGTCCCTCGATGGAATCGAGTGGTGCCTCGGCGGCGTGGCCTGCCTCGAATCCCACCGTCCACCCGCGGGCGGATGTTGTATCGCCGGAAGCAATCTGGAGCCGCGCAGTCGGCCATGTCCGACACGAGTCCGTTCGAGTGCTCGGAACGGTGGTGCCAACGCGGGCGACCGCCACGTGCTTTCCCGCCCCGAACAGATCGACCTGGATGGCGCGCACTCGGCCGAGATCGAACGTTGTCGAATCGACCGCCGTGCTGTCGCCATAGCGCGGCACGATGACGAGAGCTTCGGCAGGTGTGGGGCCAACCACGAATAGCGCGGGGCCGGCCGTGGAGTCCCACGTGGACGGCTCCGGCTTGGCAACCACGGCGCTGTCCGGTGGCGGCACAGTTGGGACAGCCGTATCCTTTTTCCCCGCGGCGGGGGTGCTGCGCTCGCACGCGAGCGTCAGCGCGAGTATCAGAACCGGGATCGACTCACTGACAACTCGTCGCGTCCATTGAGGCAGCCGTTGCATACCGCGAAATCTGCACGGTCTGCTCGCACCGTCAATCGAAACTGACAGCGTTCGTCCGGCTACGTCACCCGACGTATTCGATCGACGGGCCGGGCTTTGTACCGTGCCTGTGACGGCCTCTGTCATACACTCACGAGGAGTTTCGCCTGGTGTCCGAGACCACGCACGATGCCTTACCCAGCTCGGGCAAGTCCGGGCTCATGAGCCGGCTGGGACTCGCCCGTCCCGAACTCCGCGCCTGGGCAATGTACGATTGGGCGGTTTCGGCGGTGCAGACGACCATTATGGTCGCGGTCTTTCCGGTGTACTTCGTGAACATCGCCAAGGTTGATCTTCCCGAGAGCCGCGCCACTCAGGCGATCGCGACCGCGAACACGATTGTCGCGGTGGTGCTCGCGATCCTATCGCCCGTCCTCGGAGCCGTGTCCGACTACGTGGCCGCGAAGAAGCGATTGCTTGGCGCGTCGATGCTCGTCGGCGCGGCCGCTGTGGCGGGGATGTTCTTCGTACAGCAAGGCGACTATCGCTTGGCGCTGGTACTGTTCGTCATTTCCCTCATCGGTGCGACGGCGAGCACGGTGTTCTACGACGCGTTGTTGCCGCACATCGCCTCAGAAGATGAGATCGATCGGGTGTCGAGCGCCGGGTACGCGGTCGGCTACATCGGTGGAGGTTTGCTCCTCGCGCTGAATCTCGCTTGGATCCTCAAGCCCGAGTGGTTCGGGCTTCCGAGTGGGCCCGAACCTCTCGGGTTCCGAGAAGAGTCTACCGACACGTCTCGCGTTCCTCTCGGTCGCAGTGTGGTGGGTCGTTTTCTCAATACCTCTATTTCGTCGCGTTCCGGAGCCGCCTCGAACTCGCGAACCCGACGAAATCCGCGGCGGGAACGTCCTCGTCGTGCCGTTCGTTCGCGTGGCCGAGACGTTTCAGGCGCTGCGCGGCTACAAGCAGGCGTTCCTCATGCTGCTGGCGTTCATGATCTACAACGATGGCATCCAGACCATTCAGAAAATGGCTGCCACGTACGGCAAAGAGCTCGGCATCGCCGACTCGGTGCTCATCGCCTCGATCCTCATCGTGCAGTTCGTGGGATTCCCGTTCGCGTTCCTGTTCGGAGCGATCGCCGCTCGCATTGGCGCCAAGCACGCAATCTTCATCGGGCTCGTCGTGTATGCCGGTATCAGCATTCTCGGCTTCTACATGCGGAGTGCGGCACACTTTGTCCTGCTCGCCGCCCTTGTAGCGACGGTGCAGGGAGGCACACAGGCACTCAGCCGCTCGTTGTTCGCGAGTCTCATCCCGCCGCACAAGTCCGGAGAGTTCTTCGGCTTCTACAGCGTGTTCGAGAAGTTCGCCAGCATCTTCGGGCCGCTGCTCTTCTGGATCACCATCGCGACGACGGGGAGCAGCCGCAACGCGATTCTGTCCGTGATCTTCTTCTTCGCACTCGGCGCGATTGTTCTCAGTCGTGTCCGCGTGAAGGAAGGGCAGGCCGCGGCGCGCGCGGCGGATGCCGACGTCGTTACCGTGGCCTCCTGACGCCTAACGTCGTGCGACTGACGATCAACCATCGCGTTGGCCAATGATAGTGTATCGCGCGTTGCGAATCCTTGGCCGACTCGCGCTTCGATGGTTCTATCGCGATGTCGAGGTCGTCGGCATCGAACAGCTTCCCGTTCGGGGACCTGTTTTGCTGGCCAGCAACCATCCTAACGCGCTGGTCGACGCGCTCGTCATCGCGTGCACGTTGCGGCGGCCGGTGACGCTCACGGCCAAAGCCACGCTCCTCGAGAACCCGATCACACGAGCGCTGCTTCGCGCGGTTGGCGTGGTCCCGCTGCGTCGGGTAAGCGATGCTGTCACGCGTAACGGCGCGACGGGTGAGTCAGTGGTGACGAGCGTCGATCCGTCGCGGAACGACGGCGCGTTCGCGGCAGTGCTGGATGTACTCGAGGGCGGAGGGGTCGTCCTGCTGTTTCCGGAGGGAAAGAGCCACAGTGATCCCGCGCTGGCGCCACTCAAGACTGGACTCGCGCGAATCGCGCTGATGGCACGAGCACAGCGGCCGATCGATTCGTTGCCGATCATTCCCATTGGCCTGACGTTCGAGCGCAAATGGGAGCCGCGCTCGCGGGTCGTCATGTCTATCGGCACTCCCATTGTGCTCGAGCGCGGCGCGCCTAACGCTAACGAGGATGCCACGGCGCTCACACGAGACATTGATGCCGCGCTGCGTAGCGTCACGCTGAACTTCCCGAGCCAGGGAGACGCCAGCGAGGTGCTGTCCCTGTCGGCATTGCTGGCCGAGATGTTGGATGAGTTTCGACCTCTGCACGCGCCGGATCCTCCGTTGTCGGAAACCGTGCGCCTCGCGCAGCGGCTCGGCGCGATCGCGGAACGCGTCCCACAGGCTGACCCGTGGCTGGCACGTCGCATCGAGCAGTTCCGCGCGCGTCTTTCGGCATTCGACGAGGTGACGCGGCAATACGCGATTTCTGCTAACGACGTGCAGATGAGTACCGATGTCGGAGGCGGGGCGTGGTTCGTCGTTCGAGAAGCACTGATTGCTGCCGTCGCCGGCCCACTTGCATTGTGGGGCCGGGTGAACCACTGGCTGCCGCTCCGTCTCGCACGTTCGTTGGCGTTACGCCGGAGTCGAACGCCTGACGAACCGGCCACGAACACCATCGTCGCGGCGCTCGTGCTGGTACTTGGCTTTTACGCCGCGCAAACCGCGCTGGTCACGTGGAGCCTGGGCTGGATGGTGGGGCTTGCGTACGCCGTCTCCCTCCCGCCTTCGGCGACCTGGGACTTTCGCTACGCTGACCGCCGGCGGCGCGCCAGCGCCCGCGTTAGGACGTACCTGCGATTCCGTCGGGAGCCGCCCTTGCAGCAGCATCTGCTCGCGGAGCTGACGTGGTTGCGAAGCGAGGCAGCCGCTCTCAACGACGCGGTAGACCAGATACCCTGCCGAGCCGCGGAGCCGCCGGCGCGAGTTCGCACCGCCTATGGCGAGACGTGATCCGTCGGAAGGTGCGAGTCGCCACGGTGTGACGAAGGACCCGCAGTTGTCGGAGGGAGGTAGCGTCCGACGAGATCCCAGTGCCACGCGTCGCGCCGCAGACCAGTGCGTGGGTCCTTGAGTGGCTTGAACTGGAGCCGATCGGCGGGCAGGCCAACGGCGCGCCCGTACGTCAGCAGCAACTCGCGATCGGTGGACACGAGGTGCGCCATGCGATGCCCCTTCCACACGTGTCGGTGCAGCCATAGCCCACCGTCCATGGCGAACGTCATTCCATCACGTCGTCTGTGGAACTCACGATAGCTCGGCGGCTGCACTACGTGCGTGATCTCGTCATGGTTCGGACTTGGGTTACTACCCGCAGACGATCAGCCCCTCGTTGCTCGCGGGCGGGAGTGCCGGAACGCCTCCGAAAAACACCGCGCATTCTATGGGCCAGGCCAGTGGGTGGGTGACCTTCGCCGACCATCCGCCCGCGTTCGCGGTTCCGAACGAGATCGTCACGCCCGTCGTGATGCGAATGTTCAACGCAGTAACGTCCGTCGTGTACGCTGAGTTGTCGTAGAAATACGCCTCCTCGGCGGTGACGAGGTTGCGCAGGTCGGCGCGAAGCGATGCAGCGTTTGCCTTCCCCTTGGTGTTCTGGAACTTGGGGATCGCAATCGCTGCCAGGATGCCGATGATGACGACGACGATGAGCAGTTCGATGAGCGTAAAACCGCGGCGATTGGACCAGGGCATAATCGTCTCACAGGGAGGTCTTTCGAGCGCACCTGCAGACTGCGTAATTGCAGAGGGGTGCGACTGCCAGCCAGATCGAAAGCAATGCCGGGGCCGCTTTAGCTCATGAGTCCCTAAGATCCTCCCTTATAATCACTTGCCGGATTACGCGGGCCGCGTGTCGGTTTGATTTATGTCCTCACATCGCACGGGGTGGCGCACTCTGCAATACTGCGTAGTGTGATGTCTGTCGCTCAAGCCAAGCAAGGACATCGACTTATCAGAGTTTGGTCGCCAGCCAGCTATCCCCTATCCCCACGTCCACGACCAGCGGTACGGAGAGTTCGGCGGCGTGCTCCATCTCATGCCGCACGAGCGCCACGAGGTCCTCTGTCTCCTGCGGGGGGACCTCGAACACAAGCTCGTCGTGCACCTGCAAGAGCATGCGGCTCTGCAACGAGCGCTTCCGGAGCGCCGCATCGATCCGAATCATGGCGATCTTGATGAGATCGGCGGCGGAACCTTGGATCGGAGAGTTCGCGGCGGTCCGTTCGCCAAACGCGCGGATGTTGAAGTTGCGGTCGCGCAGTTCGGGGATGTAGCGGCGTCGGTGAAAGATCGTTTCTACGTACCCGTGCTCCCGGGCAAATTCTACCATCGAGTCGAGATACTGCCGAATGCCGCGGAATCGTTCGAAGTACGTGGCAATGAATTCGCGGGCTTCCGCGTTGGTGATCTTGAGCTGTCTCGACAGCGCGTGCGCGCCCTGTCCGTAGATCGTCGCGAAGTTGATGGTCTTAGCGCGACCCCGCATCTCGGAGGTGACGGCATCGACGGGCACGCTAAAAATGATGGATGCCGTCTGACGGTGAATGTCTCCGCCCGAATTGAACGCCTCGACGAACGCAGGGTCACCGGAGAGGTGAGCCAGCAGCCGGAGTTCGATCTGCGAATAGTCGACAGCGACGAATTGCCATCCCTTTCGTGGAACGAATCCTCTGCGAATGTCCCGTCCCAATTCGCGCCGGATCGGAATATTCTGGAGGTTCGGGTCGCTCGACGACAGTCGGCCGGTGGATGCCACCGTCTGGTTGAAGGACGTGTGGAGTCGCTTGTCCGCCGGATGAATGAGAGACGGAAGAGTGTCGAGGTATGTGCTTTCGAGTTTCGAGAGCTCGCGGTACTCCATCAGGAGTTGGGGAAGGCTATGGCCCGCGTCGGCGAGCTCTTGAAGCACGCTCGCGTCCGTCGACGGTCCCGTCGCGGTTCGCTTCCGTACCGGGAGTTGCAGTTTGTCGAACAGGATGCCGCGGAGCTGCGCGTTCGAGTTGATGTTGAACTCGGTCCCCGCCTCGCTGTAGATCTCCTGCTCTACGCGTTCGCGTTCGCGCTTGAACCGCTCCTTGAGTGAAGCGAACCACGCGAGGTCGATCGAGACACCCACCCACTCCATCTCGGCCAGGACCTGCAGTAGCGGAATCTCGATCTCGTGAAAGAGCGTCGTTAGGCCGTGCGTCTCGAGCTGCGGCTCGAAGATCGCGCGCAGCCGAAACGCCATGTCGGCATCTTCACACGAGTAGTCCCGCGCTGCTTCGACCGGACACGCATCGAACGGGATCTCTGTCTTTCCCTTTCCGCACAACTCGTCGTACGACGTCATCGTGTGGTCGAGGAACTCGAGCGCGAGGACGTCCAGCCCGTGCGAACGACGCCCCGGGTCGAGGACGTAGCTCGCCAGCATGGTATCGAAGTCGAGTCCTCGCAGCGTTACGCCCGCGCGACGCAGTGAGAGGATGTCAGACTTCGCGTTCTGAGCGGTCTTCCGAACGGTGTCGTCCTCGAGCAGCTCGCGGAGAGGAGTCATCGCGGCACTGTCGAGCGCTGGGAGATTTCGTACCGGCGACGTGCCTGTGGCGAGTAGACGCGCGGCGATGCTGGTGGGTTGCGCTGCGGTTTTTTTTGCTTTCGCGGACGCCCGTGGCTTAGCTGTGACCGCCCGGCCGTTGGCGTCTCCGGTGGCATCGTCACCTCCTGCTACCGTGCCACGGTCTTCCGGCGCGTCGGTTGGCGCGCGGTCGCCCGCGGCGTCGATCAACAGATCGCCCTGCGCCGGCTGCCACTCGCGATGGCTGAACGGCAGATAGAACGCCTCACCTTCTGCTAGCGCGATCGACATCGACACTAAGCGAGACCGTAGCGGGTCGCCTCGCGTCGGCGCTCCCGGCTCGACGACGATCTCGGTATCGATCGCGATGTACTTCGCCTTGCGAGCTCGGGTCACGAGTCGCTCGACGCCCTGTACCGTGTCGATGACGGAGTACGTCGCGCTCGTCGCTTTTTCTGTCGTCGCCGGAACGACCACGTCCTTCACTAACGTGGTGAACTCGAGCTCGATGTAGATCTGCCGCAGGCGAGCCAGGTCCGCTGGCTGTACCCGGAGGCGGGAACTGTCGAGCGCGATCGGGAGATCGTCTCTAATAGTCACTAATTCCTTCGACAACCGCGCCCGGCTCGCGTGCTCGAGCAACGCTTCACGCGGTCGTTTTTTCGTGATCTGGTCGGCCGACGACAGGATCGACTCGAGCGATCCGTACTCCGTGACGAGATCACGCGCCGTCTTGTCCCCGATTCCAGGAACACCCGGTACGTTGTCCGATGAGTCACCGACCAACGCCAGGTAATCGATGACGCGCTCCGGCGGCACACCCAAGCGTTCGCTGGCGTTTTCCGCGCCGACCCACTGTTCTTCGACGCTCGCTGGCCCGCCGCGACCCGGGTTGAGCAACCACACACCCGGCCGCACCAGCTGTTGGAAGTCCTTGTCTCCCGAAACGATGACGACGTTCAGTGACGCATCCACGGCCTGCTTGGCGAGCGTGCCGATCACGTCGTCGGCTTCGTACCCCTTGAGCGAGAGGACGGGGAATCGGTAGGCATCGAGAATCTCACTGATCCGCTCCATGCCGCGATTGAAATCCGATTGGAGTTCTTCCGTG
Source organism: uncultured Gemmatimonadaceae bacterium (assembly GCA_963829055.1). Classification (GTDB taxonomy): domain Bacteria; phylum Gemmatimonadota; class Gemmatimonadetes; order Gemmatimonadales; family Gemmatimonadaceae; genus JAJKIV01. Next base: position 520,188 of record CAWHHI010000003.1, read on the forward strand.
AGCTTTTCGCGGGTTGCCTTGTACGCCGGATATGTCTCGTGGCGGAAGGACAAGCCCGAATCATGGACCCAGCCTATGTACTCCGGCTTATGGTTGGCGATCAGCCGTTGGAGGAAGTTGACGACCCCCCAAGCCGCGGAGGTGTTCTCACCCTTGCTCGTGGTGAGTGGACGGGAAATCAGCGCGAAGAAAGCCCTGTAGATCAGGGCATATCCGTCGATCAGAAACAGACGCGGAGACGGTGGGGGCGATACGTCGGCCACAGGCGTCGCTAGTTCGGGAATGGTCGAATGCACACAGCACGCGACAATGGCGTGCTCGATAGAAACTACCGGTCTGAACGCGGCATGGTGATCTACACGGGCATCGCGGCTCCATTCAGTGCGTATTCAGGTGTCTCGGACGCGGCGCTCTCATGGGCGCGCTGTCGGACCTGATCACGAGGGGCATAAAAAACCCCCGCCTGCCGGTGAGGGCAGGCGGAGGCAGACGTGGATGGCCTTCGATGTGTAGGTGTGCTAGACGCGTTGGACGTTCATCGCGTGGAGGCCTTTTGCACCTGTCTGAATCTCGAACTCGACTTCCTGACCTTCGACGAGGGTCTTGAACCCATCCATCACGATCGCCGAAAAGTGGACGAACACATCCTCGCCGCCATCCTGCTCAATGAAGCCATAGCCCTTCGCGTCATTGAACCACTTCACTTTCCCTCTGGCCATGCAGCTGCCTCCTGCGGGGTGAACCGAGCCCGTGTCCAATGCACACAGGGCAAACCGACCCCGGTTTGCGGCCACCTATATAGACGCACCCTGCAAATTTGTCAAGAGAACACTATGTCCCACAACGACATACCGTATCAGACCCATCAATAATATTACAGAAACATATGATATGGGCCCAGCAGCTAATGTGACCTACATCACAGTCTTACGACGCTTCTAGCGGTTCAACTCTCGCCGCATTAGCGCTTCAAATTCCGCGTCGCTACCCACTGTCATCCGCCAGCGTCCGAACCCGGTCTGATCGACAAAAACGACCTGCAACCGATGCCGCCGATACTCCCAGATCTGCGTTCGGCCACGCTGGTTGAGGTCGGTGGTATTGGGCTCATAGAACTGATCGGGTGCGCCTAGGGCAACGAGGACTCTGCCGCGATCTGTGAGCCATCCGATGTCGCCTTCTTCACGAAACCGCACGTTGGCCTGCGCGATTCGGGCGAAATAGTCACGGAGTGCTTCGTTAACAGGCGTTGCCGGATCACGGTCAGTCTCGCGCAGAAAGGTCGCCCATGCGTTTGCTCGGGCGTCTGGCGGAGCATCTCGCAGGCTCTGGAGGCGCGCCGGAGACCCGAAATACCGGAGATAGTTGATCATCTCAGTGAACGTCGCGACCGGTAGATCCTCACCAAAGGTGACAAAGACGGGCGTCCTCATCGTATCAGGTCTGCCGGAGTGAGTAATGGCCAAGGTGAGTGCCCCTACTCCGAGCCGAGTAACCGGGACTCTGACGATGCCGCTGAAGATGTCCCCATTCCTTGGCAGCGAGGTCGTATCGGACCATACCGGAGTGGACGTGTTCTCGCCGAACACCGCCGTACGCAGCGGAAGAACGCTTCCGTCGCCGTACCCTTCGACGTACACCAGCAGTGTCGAGTCCTGGCCAAACGTGATGGTCGCTCGCGGCGTCGGAACGATTCTGGGTAGAGAGTCCAGCGATCGACGAGGCGTCACCTCATAGACCGGAATCGGTGACGACAACGATCCGGTGGTCACTCGCGGCACATTGACCGTCGCTTCTATCGAGCTGCCTTTTCCGCCAGCGTCGTCCCGGAGAGAGAAGCTCAGACTGTATGACCCCGGTCGAGCCATGACCACCTGCTGATACAACACGCTCTCATCGGAGCGGGTAGTCTCCTTGAACGCCGCAACACGTACCACCTGGTGCGATTCGATGCGACGGGCAGCTTCGTCACCTCGCGTCAGCGACAACGTCGCGGAATACGACGCTCGGTACCGATCGTTCTCTTTGACAAACGTCAACGCGCGTGACGGGACGGATACCGTCAACAGGAACAGCGTCGAATCCGCCGACTTGTTCCCGAGGAACGCCACACTTCCGACGAATGGCGTGTCCCCGTCCTCAGCGAGCAATCCCATTTGCCGGTAAAGGCGCACAGCATCGGGCTGACTCGGGACAGCACGAGGGGCGGACGGCGCTTGTGGCGCGGGCGCTTGAGGCGGACGTCGATTTCCTCCACCACACGCCACACCGAGGAACAACGGGACAACTGCAGCGAGCGTCGGACACGACGCGAACGAGAAACGAGACATGGAATAAGCAGTATATGAGTCAGTTCACAAAAGTTCTTGTCTTCGGTCGTGTATATCGCTTGCCGCCACCGGTCTGCGGGATTAGGTTCGCCGCGTGTCACGCGATACGCTCGTCGGTACCACGCTTGCCGGGTACAGCATAAAGGACATGGTCGGGGAGGGAGGTACCTCCGCCGTCTACCGTGCAGACCATCCCCAACACGGGGTGGTCGCCCTCAAGGTGCTCCGAGAAAAGCTGCGACAGGACAGGACCGCTGTCGCGCGCTTTCTGCGGGAAGCGAAGTTCGGTACGCGTGTCGAGCACCCGAATGTGGTGCGGACGATCGAAACCGGTGAATCAGGGCCGGGAGGGCTGCACTACCTCGCGATCGAGTGGGCCGCCGGTGAGATTCTCGAGCGATACGCGAAACGCAACGCTCCGCTACCCCGCGAAGAGGTCGCCCGTATCGTAATCCAGATTGGCGATGCGGTGCAGGCCGCTCACTCTGCCGGCATTGTCCATCGCGATCTGAAGCCTGACAACGTGATGTATGATCCCGAATCGCATCAGGTCAAGCTTCTCGATTTCGGAATCGCGGCAGCGACCGATACGGCGCCAGACGAGAGATTGACGCGAGCGGGGTTCTTCGTCGGAACCCTCATGTACGTTGCGCCAGAAGCGCTGAGCGGAGAGCTGGTGACGCCAGCGGCAGATCAGTACAGTCTCGCGACGATCGCCTACTTTCTGCTCACGGGTTCGTTGCCCTACCTCGCGAAAACACCGCGCGAGATGTTCACGCAGCTGCTCTCTCAGCCGCCGATCCCACTCAATCGTGCCCGTCCGAACCTTGTGTTCGGACCACAGGTTGAGGCAGTCATTATGCGTGGATTGGCCAAGCAGCCGACCGATCGGTATCCGGACGTGATTTCCTTCGCCACCGATCTCCGAAAGGCGTTGCTCTCGGCGTCTGCTGAAGACACCGGATTCCTGGCGAAGATGAAAGGCCTGTTCGGAAAGAAGTAGCCGAACGCCAGAGGCTCTTCTGCATCGAGTGGCTATGCCGCTCGATCGCCCTGCAGGTCCGCTGGATCGACCGGCAGCCACACCGTAAACACGGATCCACGTCCCAACTCACTCTCGACGGTGAGGTCGCCGCCGAGTAGCCGTGCGAGTCGGCGGGAGATCGAGAGCCCAAGCCCTGTTCCACGCCGCATGGAATCCCCTCGGGGGCCGGCGTTGACTTGCTCGAACTCATCGAAGATCCGGTCACGATCCTTGTCCGGAATCCCGGTTCCGCTGTCCGCGACTTGTAGTGCGATCCACACCTCATCCGGCCGCGGAGATCTGGCGAGTAACGCCGATGCGGTACGCATGATGGAGGATCCGTCCGTTTCCTTGCCCGACCCAACCAGCTTCCCGCGGACGGAAATTCCACCGTTGCTCGTGAACTTGACCGCGTTACCCAAGAGATTGATGAGAATCTGACGGAGATGAGTCGGATCCGTTCGAACTCGCGGAAGCGATGCGCCGATTGCCAGCGAAAACCCGAGCCCCTTCTCGGTGATTAGCGGCTCGACTTCGCTGGCGACATCGAAGACGAACGGCCGCAGCTCGATCGGCTCGGCGTGCACTTCCAGCCGGCCGGCTGCCATTTTCGCGAGGTCGAGCACTTGATCGACTAGATGTCGCAGATGATTGGCAGACGCTTCAATGCGCTCGACAGGACCAACCTGGCGCGCGTTGAGCGCTCCGTAGACGCCATCGCGCAGTAGATCCACGAACCCGACGATGGCGTTGAGCGGCGTACGCAGCTCGTGTGAGACGTTGGCCAGGAATTCACTCTTCGCGCGGTTCGCTCGTAGGAGTTCGGCAGACAAATGTTCCAGCTCACTGGATCGATCGGCGATCCGGCTTGCCTCTCGGCGTTCGAGGAAAAGTCCGATCCCCAAGCCAGCTATCGCACCTAAGCCAACGACCCAGAGCGCGATTCTGACGCCGCGCCCGGAAGGCACGTAGGTCATCCTGATCGTCCACTCACCGCTGAACGGCGTGGTGATGGCCTGTTCGAGCGTACGACGGCCTTTCTGCGGCAAAACGGCGTTCAGGTTGAGAATAGTGTCGGACGACGCCTGGATCAGGATCGCGAAGGCCTTCGCGCGCTGCTGACGCTGCAGCAGAGCCCCAAGAGAGTCGATCGATGTCGCTCCAACCAGCGTTGCCGTGATCGGCGTTCGCACCGATTCGATGAAGAGCAACGATCGCTGACCGTGGTCGTCGTGAACGCGCACTTCCGGCAAGTCGCTCGAAGGACGGCCCATACTGTCTGCAGGTTCGCCGGACGGTCGGCGGTGGGCTGCGATCGCTGCGCCGACGGGTGGAGTGTTCATGCCTTTTCGGAGAGCCACAGCCGAGCGGATAGACGTCGTCGAATCACCTATCCAGAGGGCATCGAATCCGGCAGCAATGTCGGGAAACTGGCGCGTGACGATGGGCAGACTGTCAGTCGCCCACCCGCTATCGAGCCAGCGATTGTCGACGATCCGTTCCGCGGTTCGAAGTTCGGTCAGGTGTCGAAGCAAGAACACCTCGACCAACGTGGCGGTCTCGGAGAGCACCAGGGCTGCGCGGTCCTTTTCCGCACGCGCCATCTCGCGGTCGGTTCGGAGAACGCCGACCACCACGAACGCCAACGCCACCAGTAGTGCGGTTGGTGCGATTCGACCACGAATTGGTGCAGAACTCATGACCGAATCCAAAGAGCAAAAGGGAGAGCGCGCGCGAGCGTAGCGCAGTGTTCGTTGACGCAGTCAGCGTCGTGATCTATGCTCTCCATTCATGAGCTCTTCACTCGATGATCTTCAGCAGCTACTCGCCGAGCGGTCCGCGCGGCGCGGCAAGTTTACATTGTCTTCTGGCCGAGAATCAACGTTATACATCGATGCTCGACTGACAACCATGAGTCCCGAGGGGCTCGTCCTCATTGGCCAGCTCGGGCTCGAATCGCTCGAACAGCATGGCTGGGACGTTGAGGCAATCGGTGGACTCACGTTGGGGGCTGATCCGGTCGCGTTTGCCGTCGCGTACACCAGTGCGAAAACTCCTCACCCTATTCGCGCGTTCACCGTCCGCAAGGAAGCAAAAACCCACGGAGCTGGGCGTCTCGTCGAAGGCCCCGTCGCATCCGGTGACCGCGTGGCGATCGTTGAAGATGTCATCACCACCGGTGCGTCTGCGTTGCGAGCCGTCTCGGCGGTCAAGGACATCGGGGGGACCGTCGTTGGTGTTCTGGCGGTCGTGGACCGCGAAGAAGGCGGCAGAGAAGCGCTCGAGAAAGAGGGTCTACAGGTCATCGCGTTGACCACGGCGAGTCAGATCATCGGGCGCATGGCATGAGATGACAGTGGCATTGTCAGAACGCAGCCCTGGTACCAGCCTAACGAGAACCAAGGGATGGGGGCCGTCGCCACAGTCATTACAACGACGGCACCTCCACCTTCCGCCCGGGTGTTTCGCTATTCGCGTTGGCTAGGTCAGACGACTGCTTTCCCGCACGAGTGGCATAGAGAGTGGCGTGAACCCGCGGAGTGTCGTTAGGTACGGCAGGACCAGGTCCGCACGAAACCGTTGAAGCATCCCTTCTCCGTCGTAACGTTGCCGAAATTCGACCGCCGTCATGTGGATGAGTCCACGAACGTGCCGGCCAAAGCTCTGCGGCGAGGAGTAGTCCAGTCGATTGGCGACGTTCGCGACCGAGAGGCCAGGATTCTCGAACAGCTGCGCCGCTCGGACGAGTCGTGCGGTGGCGAGGTAGCGTTTCGGAGCGGGTAGTTGCGCTCTGAAGAATCGGCTCATGAGCGTGCTCGGAATTACGCCGAGGTAGCGCGAGAGCGATCTGATTGTTCCAATGCCGCCCGGAAGGCCGAATAGCGCTTCGAAGAACCGCCAGCAATCCGGGTGAGCACCGGCGAGATCTGTGGATAGCTGCGCCAGAGCAAGACGACTGACGTCACGCGATTGGTCAGCGAGTAGTACGTCGCGTAACACGCGCCACCCGGCTGGTTGACGTACATCAACGAGCGTTTGAACTCCACTGCGGCCTAACGTCAGTACGGCGGTTGGAGCGTTCGGCTCGAGCTCCGTGAGAAGCGCAACTGTGGGCACACGAGGGAACTCACGGACCAGGGTTGCCACCCGCGTAGCATCACGCGGACCACATCGCGTCACGGATACCAATACCGCAGAGGCCCGTTGCTCTTTGACGTCACGAATGACGTCGTCAATCGTGTCACGGTGAAGGGCGGTGTACAGCCCCTCCCCAGCCGCATCGACTCGGAGCCGCTCGGAAGGCATCAGAATGGTCGATACCGGGGCCAGCACCAGGCGAGGCTGGAACGTGGAATGCATGGCAGTCACCTCTCTCGGGTTGCTCGGGAAACGAGGTCATCGTTGCATTTCCACGGTACCAGCAGGCGTCAGTAGGGCGTCATTTCACTCCATGAGACCGATGATTGGATGGTACATTTTGGACGGAGGATTCATAGCTGACCGGACGGTCGCGGTAGTGCGCTCGTCGCACTAGCGAGGAAAGTCCGGGCTCCATGGACGAGCTGCCAGGTAACGCCTGGGCATGATTTGGTCGTTCACCGGTGTATCGGGGTTCAGCCGAATCTATGACGGCCAGTGCCACAGAAAACAGACCGCCCGATGGGCGTACGCTGCCCACAGGGTAAGGGTGAAAAGGTGGGGTAAGAGCCCACCGCGTTCATGGCAACATGGACGGCACGGTAAACCCCTGCTGGAGCAAGGCCAAATAGGTGGCGAGGGACTGTCCTTCCCGACAAAGACGCCACGGGTAGGCTGCTAGAGGGCATGGGCGACCATGCTCCAAGAGAAATGACCGTCCGGGCGAGGTTCGTTACTCACCCGACAGAACCCGGCTTACAGGTCAGCTATGAGCTCCTCACACGCCTCAGCCCCCTACACCAGACGGTATAGGGGGCTGAGTGCATTCCTGGTTCGATGGCTCGCAATTCTGAGTGTGATATCGGCGTGTACAGCGCAGAAGCCTCAGATCGTCTCGACACCGATTCCGAGCGGGCCTAACGCGCAGAGTCGATCCGATTCTCTCGGTACGCCAGTCAGATCAGTACTCACGATCTATCAGCCGGGCGATGTTCAATACGCAGTCCAGATGAAATCGATCGTACAGGTTGTGATGGGTGACTCGATTCCTCGAGTCGATTCTTCGCACCTGAGAGCTGTCTTGTCAGCAAAGTACGTAGCCACGCCACAATCGCGGTTCATTCGCGCAACTGTAGTAGCTGATTCCGTAGTGCTGTCGACATTTGCTGCTAGCACTGGTACAACGGCACTGCCTAACCAGTCCTACTCCATGGACGTTGATCCAACGAGTGGCAGGGGCACTGTCGCACGGTCGGTGTCGTCCTGCTCGCAGGATGTTATCGAGGCACCGTTTCACGGTGATGAGGTGGTTCCCACGGTTCCTTCGAATTCTGCCACGCAGTTCTGGGCTGATACGACGAACTACAGCGCTTGCCGAGGGGGAGTCTCACTACGTTTTACTCGAGTATCCAATTACCAACGCGACACGGTCACCGTTGGTACAGCCGCCGAAGCATTGGCTCGAATAGTCAGAACAACAGAAGTTCTGATCACCGGTAGCGGATCTCAGTGGCAACAACCTGTCGAAGCATCGGGTCACGGTACGGCAGTGGACACACTGATGATTAGTGTCAGCCGCTCCCGTTTACAGAGTATCTCGGGTTCCACTCAACTTGAAATGAGCTTCAAGTCAGCATTACGATCACAGCGTTTCACACAAGCAACTACGACGCAGATCATCGCCAGGCCTAACGCCCACTGATCATTCCTGAAAGTCGCCGGTGTAAAACGATGAGCTTTAGTCCATCAGCCGCAGGGGCATGACCAGGCATAGATATGAAGCAGGATCCGACCATCCTTCTGGCTCAACAGTCGCTGCCCGTTCAGGGGCTTTCAGCGTCATGCGGACTTCGTCAGTTGGTATGTATCGGAGAATTTCCAACAAATAGTTCGCATTGAATCCGATGTCGATCTGGTCACCGGTGAACCGAATTGGAAGCTCGTCCTGAGCCTCGCCGAGATCCGGTGTCTGGACGCTGAACCGCAGTAAGCCGCTGTTGAACGACAGCCGAATGCGATGCGTCTGATCGGATGCGATAACCGACATCCGTTTCAACGCACTCACCAGCGCGACTTTATCGCTGATCGCGACTCGATCATTGTCACGCGGGATGACCTGTTCATAGTTTGGATATGGGCCTTCGATCAGTCGCGTGAACACCGCGGTGAACGGAGAACGGAACCCCAAGTGGTTATCGCCCTGGGCGATTTCGAGCTCCTCCTCCGCAGGAAAAAGTCGTCGGACTTGCTCGAGTGCCTTCGGTGGAACGATGAGATCTCCTCCCCCAGGCGCTGTTGCTGAGGTAATTGGGAGATCCATACGAGCGAGTCGGTGGCCGTTCGTCGCAACCATTCGCATACGCTCAGGACGTAGCTCCCAGAGCACCCCATTGAGAATCGGCCGGCTTTCCTCGGTGGAGACGGCAAATGCCGTATGAGAGATCAGCTTCTGAAGATCACCTGATCGTACACGCCAACTTTCCTGAAATCGAACTTGCGGGAAGGTTGGGAATTCGTCTCGAGGTAGTCCTAATAGCTTGAACTTCGAGCGCCCACATTCCAGCGTGATACGCTGTTCACCCATAGCCGCGATCTTCACCGGAGCTGGTGGCAGCTCTCTGGCGATCTCGGAGAGTTTCTTTGCCGGGATGGTAATTGCACCAGGTGTCTCGACATCTGCGCTGACTTCAGTGCTGACAGCGATATCGAGGTCGGTCCCAGAGAGTCGGATCCCCCGCTCGGTTGTTTCGAGCAGGATATTCGCCAAGACGGGAAGCGTGGTCTTTCCGGGAATGCTTGGTCCTACTGCAGCGAGGCCCTCTTGGAGCTTTTCCCTCGAGATGGTAAAGCGCATTCCTACTCCCTGGTGAATTTCACACAATGGTACGAACTGCTAGTTGTAGTAGATCTTAGATAAAGAAAAAAACAGTAGTAACAGCAGAGGGTGTTGATTTGTTGGTACTCGACGTAAGCAGCTTTGAAATCGGGTAGTTACCTATTCGAACATCATGTGAATACTCTGTGGAACGGCCAAGTAGTCAACTCCAGACTCCGAGATTCTTGTTCGAATCAATCAGTTCGGTGTTGATTGCAGTGCAATACGAAGCTTTTCCACACGTTCTCGAAACAGCGAATCTTCCTGAAGTAGGTGGGCAGCTCGTTCCAGACTGTGAATGACCGTCGAGTGATCTCTTCCTCCAAATGCATTGCCGATCTCAACGAGTTGGAGACCAAGTATCTCACGACACAGGTACATTGCCGCTTGCCGCGGGATGGTAAGAGTCTTTGTCCGAGTTTTCGACTTTAGACCATCTCGATGTGACGCCCCACTCCTGGGCGACGGCCTTTTGTATACCGGCTGTGGACAGCTTGAGTGTGGCTGTATCCGCTGTTGAATCGAGACCCTTCAGCTTATCGCGAAGTGCTTCTCGAACCAGATCAACAGTAATATCCCGATGTTTGAGCGACGCGTAGGCGAGCAATTTTATCACTGAGCCTTCCAATTCCCGCACGCTCGATCGGACATTTTCTGCGATAAACCGGATGACAGAATCTGGCACCGTCTGTTCGAGGTGATCCATCTGCGATTTGTGCTGTAAAATCGCGATCCGGTGCTCGAGATCCGGGAGCTCAATATCGGCGACCATACCCCACTGGAACCGGCTCACCAACCGGGCTTCGATCCCCGGAATATCAGCCGGGGAACGATCGCTGGTCATAATGATCTGACGGCCGGCCTCGTACAGTGCATTGAAGGTGTGAAAGAACTCTTCCTGGGTGGCTTCCTTTCCCTTCAGGAAGTGAATGTCGTCGACCAGGAGTAAATCACTCTCTCGAAATCGCCGGCGAAAGTCCTGTGTCGTACGGCCCTGAATAGACGCGATGTACTCATTCGTGAATTGCTCCGTCCCGATGTAGAGCACTCGTACGGCAGCGTTGCGACGCAGGATTTCGTGGGCAACCGCCTGCATCAAATGGGTTTTTCCCAAACCCGTCTCGCCATAGATGAAGAGCGGGTTATAGACTTTTCCGGGAGCTTGGGCTACTGCATCGGCTGCTGCGTACGCCAACTCATTCGATTTGCCAATTACGAAATGATCGAATGTGTACCGCGAGCTTAATGGCGCGGTGCTGTTGTTGGTACCGTTTTGTACTGGCTTGATGAGCTGTGCCTGAGGCGCGACAAAGAGATCCATCTGAGATCGGCGCTTCCGATCCTCATGGACGCGGAAGACAACACGAAGCGGATGTCCAAGCGCGATTGGGGCGAGATTCGCGAGCAGCTCGGAATGTTTCGAGTCATTCCAATCTGCGGCAAACTGATCTGGGGTGCCGACGTATATCGTTTTTCCGTCGAACTCGAGAGCTTCTGTTGGCTCAAGCCAGGTCTTAAACGTCTGTTCCGAAATCTCTTGGCGAGCTCTGTCAAGGATTCTCGACCAGACTTCCGGGGCTGACAAGCTCATGCGATGTTGATAAACTGGGGCGGCGAAGCTACGGGTGCCATGTGGAAAAGTCAAATTGCTTGCCCGGCGATTCCGGTGTCTCTGGGCTTGATCTATCTCCAATGCCTGAATAGATTTGCGGTTCTTTTCCTGATGTTTTGGTCTCAGTAGCTCGTCATAACAAAAAGAGCAGATTGGAGCTTTAAATGGGTAAGCCGACGTACCGTCCTCGGAATAAGCGCCGAATCCGCACCCATGGATTCCGAGCTCGTATGGAAACGAAATGGGGTCGCGCGGTTCTCAGTCGGCGGCGCAAGAAGGGGCGCCAGCGGTTGACCGTCAAGCTTCCGACCAAGTACGCAGCCGCCTAACGGGCTTCGATTCCCGCGCGGCCAGCGGATAACGCGGGGCGCTGACCTTCAGCGTGCCGCAATAAAGGGGAAGCGCTTTCGGACCAAACATCTCGAGGTCCGAATTCTCGCTTCCCCTCTGCCTCATCCGCGGGTTGGGTTCATCGTGCCCAAGTTCGGGCATTCTTCCGTCGAACGAAATCGACTCAAACGTCAGCTTCGCGAGATCGTTCGAACGCGCATACTGGGAAACCTTCCCGCACTCGATGTCGTGATTCGTATACGACCGAGTACCTACCACACGCAATTCTCGGTGCTCGTCGACGAACTGGGCGAAAGCGCCAGAGTTGCTCGGGAGTATGCTCCGTGATCGCCAAGCGGATCCTCGTAGCAGGGGTTCGATTCTATCAGCTGGCGCTCTCGCCGCTACTGCCGGCGTCATGCCGCTACTTTCCAACTTGCTCAGCCTATTCAATCGAGGCGCTGGAACGACACGGTGCTCTTCGAGGAACATGGCTGACGATCCGTCGTATCGCGCGGTGCCATCCCCTTCACGCTGGTGGCTATGATCCGGTCCCGTAACCTCGGTTTCGTGATCAGGCCTGGACGCAATGGACAAACGGTTTCTACTCGCACTCATACTGACGGCGGTGGTGGTCATTGCAACGCCGTGGCTCTTTGGAACACAGTCGTCGCTCACCAATACCAAGACCGGCACTGGCGTCCCGAAAGCTGACTCCAGCAATCGCGCCGGCTCAATTCCGACAGCGGTTCCCGTAGAGCGGGACACATCCAGACCAGCGGTGGCGAGTACGCCTGCTGCTGAGAATGTGCCTGCTACATCCACTGCCGCCGTCCCGGAGACGACGGTCGTCTCCACGCCCTTGGCCAACTACCGATTCAGCAGTCTGGGAGCGATGCCGCTCTCGGTCGAACTGAAATCGTACAAGGCGCTGGACGGCTCAAAGCAGAATGTCCGCCTGGGAAGCGCGTCGAACCATCTCCTGGCGTACCGATTGTTTCTGCCAGGTGACACCATCGCGCTGAGCACAGTGCCGTTCAGTGTGGAGCAATCGCGTTCCGCAACGGGCTCGGATGTGCTGACGTACCGAGCCGCTATTGCCGGAGCGGCACTGACGATTCGTTATGCATTTGCTCCCGACAGTTACCTCGTACGAATCTCTGGCGAGGTGCAGCATCCATCGGCGCCGAATGGCTTTCTTGCCATCGAGATGCCGTCGAATCTGCATTCGTCTGAAGCCGATTCACTCGACGATCAACAGCACCTGGCGTACGCGGTCAAACCGCAACGTGAGAACGCCCGAGGAATTCCGTTCAGCAAGCTCGATCCCGGCGAGCGTCGTCTGGAGTCCGGACCGATCACGTGGGTTGCCGCGAAAAACAAATACTTCATTGTCGGACTCCTGACTCCAAATGGGGGAGTTCCGTTTGCAGAAGTCGGTGTTACCGGTGGTCCTCGAACGGGTAAACGCGCGACACGCGCCGCAGCTCTCGCGGTCGAGCCCCTTCGAAACGGCGCATTCGCCTTCGAGCTCTACACAGGACCGCAGGAGTGGCGTCGGCTCCTAGCCATCGGTCGCGATTTCGAGAACTCGAATCCGTATGGCGGTTTCTTGCAGGGCGTCGTGCAGCCATTCGCGACGATCGTCATGCGCATCCTGCTCTGGATGCGAGCAACCCTGAACCTGAGTTATGGGTGGGTGCTCGTGACGTTCGGAGTTGCCGTTAGGCTCCTGCTCTGGCCGCTGAATCAGAAAGCGATGCGGACGAGCATGAAGATGAGTCGTGTGCAGCCGGAACTCGCGGAAATTCAGAAGCGCTACAAGTCGGATCCGCAGCGTATGCAGTCAGAGATCATGCGCGTGTACAAGGAGCACGGAATGAGTCCGTTCAGCTCGCTGTCCGGATGTCTACCGATGCTGCTCCCGATGCCGATTTTGTTCGCGCTGTTCTTCGTATTTCAAAACACGATCGAATTTCGTGGCGTGCCGTTCTTATGGCTTGCCGATATCTCGCTGAAGGATCCGTTCTACATCGTGCCCATTCTCATGGGCGTGTCGATGTTCGCGCTATCGATCATCGGCATGCGTAACTCGCCGCCGAATCCACAGGCGAAGATGATGGCGTACGTGCTGCCAGTGATGATGACCGTGTTCTTCTTCAACCTCGCGTCAGGGCTCAACCTCTACTACGCCGTCCAGAATCTCACTGCGATTCCACAGCAGTGGCTGATCTCGAACGAGCGCGGGAAGAACGCCAGCAAGAATGTGGGAGCACCAGCAGCCGTGCGGACGTAGTACAACATTGTTGCTCCGTCCGGCCGCTGGTGTCAGACCTGCAAGGGAAGAGAGTCGATGCGGATTACATACATCGGCCACGCGACTCTTCTGATCGAACTCGGTGAGCGACGATTCCTCACCGATCCCAACTTCGACGACACCCTTGGGCGCTTCCTCCCAAGGGTCAGCAAGCCAGGCATCGCGCTGTCCGAGTTGCCCGAGCTCGATGGGATCCTGCTGACGCATGCGCATGCGGATCACCTGTCGTTTCGATCGCTGGCCAAACTGCCGCGCAATATTCCGCTCTTCGCCCCGCCGGCGGTCGCCACCTGGCTGATTCGGCTCGGATACTCCCACGCCCGCCCGCTGCCCGCTGACGGACAGGTCGGTGTCGGTGATGTGGTCATTCACGCTGCAGCGGCAACACACGAAGGCAGTCGCTATTCGGTCGACAGATGGCGAAGTGCCGCGAACATGTATCTGCTGGATGCGGGCGCGGAAACCTGTTTCTTCGCTGGCGACACCGGCCTAATGCCGGATACGGATCGCGTCGTGCGCGAGATCATCCACGACACCGGCCGTGAGCTCGACGTCGCACTGCTGCCGATCGGATATGCACCGTGGTGGAAACCCGGATTTCGACGCGGACACCTGAGCGCCGCCGACGCGCTGCAGCTGTTCGACCGACTGCGGGCGCGTTACTTCATCCCGTACCACTGGGGTACGTTCAACCACGTGACATCTGGGGCGTACGACGCGATCAATAGATTGAAGTCACTACTACCCGCGTACCGCCGGCGCACGGATGTTCGCATCCTGGAACCTGGCAATGTCCTCGAGCACCGCCCCGTCCAGGCAAACGAACAGCGTGCGAATACCGCTCCCGGGTGAAGACGAAACGATCGTCGCTCTATCGACAGCTCCCGGGCGGAGTGCGATTGCGGTCGTTCGTCTCTCCGGTGCTGCAGCGTTTGCCGTCGCGGAGAGAATCGTCCATCCATGGCCACTGGAGCCGCGACGTGCGGTGCTGTGCCGTGTTTCGGACGCGGCCGACAAGACGCTGATCGATCATGCTGTCGTCTCGTCTTTTCCGGCACCACGGTCATACACAGGCGAGGATGTCGTCGAATTCTCGAGCCATGGCGGACACGCTGTCCCCGATGCGCTCATAGGAGCACTCCTCCGTGCGGGGGCGCGGGAAGCACATCCGGGTGAGTTCACGAGACGTGCGCTGCTCAACGGCAAGCTCGATCTCGTGCAAGCCGAAGCGATCGGTGATCTGATCGACGCGTCTTCGGAAAGCATGCGCCGACTGGTGTTACACCAGTTGGATGGCGGGCTCTCTCGTCAGATTTCAGAAGTACGGAGTCGTCTCCTCGACCTCGAAGCGCTGCTCGCGTACGACATCGACTTTCCCGACGAAGACCACGGGCCGCTCAACCGCACGAGAATCAGCGACGCTGCAGATGCCGTGCGGACGGCGTTGAGACTTCTGCTCGATACAGCTCCCGCTACGGAACTCGTGCGAGACGGAGCCATTGTCGTGATCGCCGGCCGACCCAACGTTGGGAAATCATCACTGTTCAACGCGATAGTGGGCGAGATGCGCGCGATCGTCACCGATATTCCGGGCACGACGCGAGACGCCATCGAAAGCCGAGTGCAGCTGAACGATTGGCCGGTTCGCCTCGTGGACACGGCGGGTCTGCGAGTAACAGACGAGCTCGTAGAGCGACTCGGCATCGAAGTCAGTGAGCGTTACCTCGCGAGTGCGCACGCTGTGATCGCCTGCGACGACAACGCCGAGCTTCTCCGTCAAACCGTCGCGTCGGTTCAGACACTCTCCTCGGCGCCCGTGGTTCCCGTGCTCACCAAGTCTGATCGAGATGCTGGTTCAGCAAGCGCAGCAGTGGGCGGCGGACACCAGCCGGTCCGTGTCAGCGCTCACACGCGAGACGGAATTCAACCGCTCGCGTCGCGGATCGACGCGCTCTTGAGTGACCGCTACGGAACCATCCCAACGACGCGGCCCGCGCTGACGCGTGCGCGGCAGCGCATTGCAGTCGAGCGAGCGCTGAACGAGCTCGACGCATTTCGCGAACACTGGATAAGCGAGGCACTGCCCGCATCGGTGGCCGCCGTGCACATCAGAGCGGCTGTGTCCGCGCTCGACGAGCTCATCGGCGCAGTGGATGTCGATGACGTACTGGGCCGCTTATTCGCGACGTTCTGCATTGGGAAATAACCGCGTCGCCGTGACGCTCTGTGCTGACTTGCCTCGAGCTTCGCGCGCTCGGGTCTCTCGTTATGCAGTCGCCGCCGCCGCTTCCGCGATCGCGAAAATCTCAGACGCGCTTGCCCTCACGGCCCAGTCTGCCCCGCGCGTGGAGAACGCGGCCTCGGTCATGCGCGCGCCAAGGTAGTAGCCGCTACGCTCGGGCATGACGTAACGGTCGATCGTTCGCGCTTCGTCGCTCATTCCGCCGGAGAGGTAACGAAGCCGTAGTCCGAGTCCTGCGCGGTCGAGATCTTCGGACGCTGCGCGGGCAATAACCGGCTCGAGCTCGCGAATACGCGCGTACTGGCGGCGGCCGTAGCCGTAGTACTCCCACACGGCGTGTCCTGGACTGATCGCGCGCGATGTCTGGACAGCGAGTCCTTCGTTGATGAGGAGCTCGCGCAGACTCGCCCGACGGCCCGTCTCCCAGTAGGAGTAATAGCCGTTCGCCTCGTCTACGAGGCGTCGAATTTCACTCCGACTCTTTGGCGACGTGTAGCGCACTGCGTGCGTGATCTCGTGTGCCAGCCAGAGCGGAATCAGTTCCGGCTCCAGCCCCAGTCCCTGAGTCTCCGGGTTCGCTACGCTGGTGAAATGTTCGAGGCACACGAACGCAGTGCCTCGCCCGTCGACGACGAGCTCACCCGCGTTTGCCGCACCGACGCCCACCATGAGGACGACATCGATATCGGCATCGTACTCGAGCAGAGCACCACATTGTGCTTCGGTCGAGCGGGCGAGTGATACCACATCGGTTCGCTCGAGCATGGCGCGCAGATCTGAACGATCGGCAAGCGCTGCCAGTTGTACCACGTCTCGAAAGTGGGGACCGTCGGGATCGAGAACGTAGTTGTGCCAGTAGGCTTCGAGCAGACGCCGATGAGTTTCGAAATAGCGGTGGTAGGCAGCGACGCGATCAGTGCTATTGAGGACAGCAAAGAAATCAGGTAGCAGATTGATCAGCATCTCAGCCTGAGCGCGGGGAGCGGCGCGATCCTTCCGGCGTCACGGCGGGCAAGATAGTGATGCCGGCTAACACGAACAAGAGAGAGCACCGCGGCAACATGGCACAAATATTTCCTACCCTTGCTGGTGCGTTTACGCGTCAGGCAGAAAAGAGATCGAAGAAAGGTGCAGTCGAGGTGCAACGCGATGACAACGTTACAGCAGATCGAACTTCACTGCCCGATATGTGACTCGACGTTCCGCTCGCAGGCGGTGGTGTCGACGAACTCGTTCGGCGGCAAGCGAACGGACTTTCACGAACGCGCAGCAGGCACGCAGCCGCTGCCCTATCTCGTTCACACGTGCAGCCGTTGCGGGTACTCCGGAGCGGAGCGCGATTTCAGCGAGGAGGCGGAAGTCACGCCGATGCTTCGCGAGCACGTGTGGAACGAGCTGACACCGCGCCTTCCGACCGAAGCACTTTCGGGTTCCGAGAAGTACGAGCTCGCAGCGAAGATCGCTGAATGGCAGTCGATGGAGCCACGTCACATTGCCGATCTGCTGCTTCGTGCTGCGTGGTGCTGCGTGGACGAATCGGATCTCGAGGCCGAGCGATATTTCCGTCGAAAGGCTGCGTGGATGTTGGAACGCGCGCTCGACAGCTACGACGGCGTGTCCACGGAAGAGCGTGCCGTGCTGACGTATCTCGTCGGCGAACTATGGCGCCGTGTTGGCGACGTGACGCTCGCGACCGCGTGGTTCAACCGCGTGCCACCAGAGATTTCAGACGCGCAAACGCAGCAATGGATACTCGACGCGGCGCGACAGCAGCGCGATTGCCCGCGGGAGTGGTTCGGATAACGACGTTGCTGGTGTGGCGACTACCGCGTACCGAATAGTCGGTCGCCGGCGTCGCCGAGTCCGGGCAGGATATAGCCCTGTGCGTTGAGCTCACGATCGAGCGCGGCGCAGTAGATCTGTACGTCTGGATGTGCTGCGCCGAGACGTCGTACGCCTTCCGGGGCGGCGACGAGACACAGGAACCGGATGCGTGCACTGCCGGCGCGCTTCAGTGAGCTGACCGCGGATACTGCGCTGCCGCCCGTCGCGAGCATTGGATCGAGCACGAAGAAATCCCGCTCGGCCGCGTCGCTCGGCACTTTGAAGTAGTAGTCGACGGGTTCCAGCGTGTCGTGATCGCGGTACAGGCCCACGTGCCCGACGCGTGCCGATGGGACGAGTCGAAGAATGCCTTCTACCATCCCGAGGCCCGCGCGCAGGATCGGAACGAGTGTGAGCTTCTTTCCGCTCACCTGATAACCCGTGGCCTGTTCGAGTGGCGTCTGCACTGTCACCGGGTCGAGTGACAACTCGGCGGTCGCCTCGTAGGCCATCAACATCGCGATCTCGTCGACGAGCTCCTTGAAGATCTTCGTCGGTGTCCGCCGATCGCGCAGCAATGTGATCTTGTGCTGCACGAGCGGATGACGCACCAGCGTCAAGTTCGCGAACGGAGGGGTGGTGGCCATGGGCGGGAAGCTACTATCTTCGCGCCCATGAAAGAATACCAGGCGGTCATCCACCGACTGACCCGACACACGCGTGAAGATGAGGATGCGCTCACCGATCTACTCAACGAGCGGATGCGCGGTGGTTGGGAGCCCACGATGATGTCACAGGACGAGCAGCGCCTCACCATCATTTTTCAGCGCGAGACAGACACCGAACGATCCTGATCGCCTTTGCAGAACAGCTCGGACGTGCTTCACACACGCCACATGCGTTTCTGCGATGAAGACTGCCGCGAGGGCAAAGCGCACAGGGCGCACCCTAACGCGAACCAGGTCACCATCACCGAGTGAATCGTGGAGATCGAGTTCGTCGGCGCCGCGCGCGAAGTCACCGGATCGTGTCACGTGCTCCGTGTTGCCGGGAAGACCGTATTGCTGGATTGCGGTCTGTTTCAGGGCAAGCGGAACGAGAGTCACGAGAAGAATCTCCGGCTTCCACTAGCCATCGAGGAGATCGATGCCGTGGTGCTGTCACACGCGCACATTGATCATGCTGGTCGCCTGCCGTTTCTCGTGCGACATGGGTACGAAGGGACAATCTGGTGCACTCCGGCCACGCGCGACCTGTGCGCCGTGATGCTCGCCGACTCGGCGCACATTCAGGAGAAGGACGCCGAGTTTCTCGCGCGGCGCGGCAAGGAGGCCATCGAGCCGTTGTACTCGATGCGGCACGCGACGCGTACGATCGAACTCATGACGGCTGTTCCGTACCGGCGCGCGTTCGATGTCGTCCCCGGAGTTCGCGCGACATTCATCGATGCCGGTCACATTCTCGGCTCGGCCTCGGTGATGCTGGATTGCACCGAGGGCAACACGACTCGTCGGTTCGTTTTCTCCGGAGACATTGGCCGATCCGGACTGCCCATCATCCGCGATCCTGAACCGCCTGACGGTGCGGATGTCCTCATCATGGAATCGACGTACGGAAATCGGACGCACGAATCCACCGACGGTGCGCGCGCGCGGCTAGCCGCCGTCGTTCGCGAAACCGCCGCGCGCGGGGGCCGAGTCCTGATTCCCGCGTTCGCGGTCGGACGGACGCAGGAGCTGGTGTACGACCTGCACGTGCTCGCGGCGGCGGGCGCGATTCCGTCCATCCCGATTTACATCGACAGTCCACTCGCGATCGACACCACGTCGGTGTTCGAGATGCATCCCGATGTGTTCGATCACGGCGAAGATCTCGTTCGAACCGTCACGGACCTGTTTCGATTCGAGCTCGTGCACTACACGCGCGATGTCGAGGCATCGAAAGCGATCTCCAGGACGAACGGCCCGATGGTGATCATCGCGGCGTCGGGTATGGCGGAAACGGGACGCATTCTCCACCATCTCGCGCAGGGCGCATCGGATCCGCGGAACACGATACTGATCGTAGGATTCCAGGCCGAGCACACGCTCGGGCGCCGCATCGTCGAGCGCCAGCCAACGCTGCGCATCTTCGGTGACGACGTGCCACTACGTGCTCAGGTCGAGGTGGTCAGCGGATACAGCGCTCACGCCGACAGACAGGAGTTGGGCTCGTGGCTAGACCGAGTGAGCGAGCGATCCCCTGGGCTCCGTCAGGTGTGGCTCGTGCATGGTGAGCCACCTGCACAGGACGAACTCGCGACAACCTTACGTGCGAAGGGATTCACCGTCGGGTGCCCGTCGCCTCAGGAGCGACACGGATTTTGAGCACTGCGCCGCGCACGAGTCAGATGGCAGGTGACCGGCGGCTGTCGACGCCGGAGCGCATCCTGTATGCGGCCGCGACGCGAATCGTGGCCGGAGGCACGGCGAACCTGAGCATGCAGGACGTCGCCGACGCGGCAGGCGTCAGCAAAGGGCTCATCCACTATCACTTCCACGACAAGGAAACACTGCTCACGCGGCTGATCGAATGGATGACACAGGAATCCATCGATCGAGAGGCCGCGACGTTGGCGCTCAGTGCACCCAAGACCGCGGTGGACGACCTCTGGACCTGGGTTGCCGGGGAAATCGACCGTGGCCATTTGCGTGTGCTCAACGAGCTCGCGCAGGAGCGGGGGCCGCTGATCAGCGATGCCATTCGACGGTCCGCCCGCGTGCGCCGGGAGGCCGCGATGGTCACTGTGGACCGCCTGTTTGCTCTGCTCGAGCTGCGTCCGCGGGTTCCGGTTCAGTTGCTCGCGGACGTGATCGTCGCGTTCATCGACGGGCTCGCGATCCACGCCTCGCTCGCGCCCGACGCGAACCATCGGGTGGCCTTCGACGTCCTCTGGCTCT
The DNA here is from genome assembly GCA_963829055.1 of uncultured Gemmatimonadaceae bacterium. GTDB lineage: Bacteria > Gemmatimonadota > Gemmatimonadetes > Gemmatimonadales > Gemmatimonadaceae > JAJKIV01. Next base: position 540,819 of record CAWHHI010000003.1, read on the forward strand.
CCCTGCTCAGTCTCGCGGAGTAGCCGATTGGTTAGTTTCGCCGCATGAAGTCGTCATTGCGTCTCGGCAGTCGTGTTCTGATCGGAGTCATGATTGCCGTGATCGCAACGTGGGTCGCGTCGGCGGCTGCCGTGGTGGTCTGGGGCACGCGGGACAGGGCACGTGCATCCGACGCGATCGTCGTCCTTGGGGCAGCGCAGTACGTCGGTCGCCCGTCGCCGGTGTTGCGCGCGCGGCTGGATCACGCGCTCGACCTCTGGCATCGCGGACTCGCCCCGAGGCTGATTGTGACTGGCGGCATGGGCGTCGGGGACACGACGAGTGAAGCCGCCGTGAGTCGCAACTACGCGCTGCGCCACGGTGTGCCGGATACGGCGATTCTCATGGAGAACGAGGGTCGCACCACACGGGAATCACTCGCCGCAGTCTCGACCATCATGCACGCGCGGCAGCTGCACAGCGCGATCCTGGTGAGCGATCCGTTCCACATGCTGCGCCTCCGCGTCCTATCGACGCAGTACGGCGTGGACGCGTACACGTCACCCACAAAGACGAGTCCCATCTCGGCCAATCGGGGGCAGGCGCTTGGCTACGTGCTGAGTGAGTCGATCAAGGTGCCGATGATGATCGTCGCGCATACGTTTGCGCTCGATCAGCCCTAGGTGGCATGGCTGCCACCGCACGCTAGCGCTGCGACGCGAGACCGCCCACCCTACTGCACTGCCGCATGATGCACGGTCGGATGCGTTCACCATTCGGGATCGCCGGTATCTCGCACGCCGCAGGCGTCGTGCTATCGGTGGTTGGATCGGCGCGCGCGCTCGCGGCTCAGGTCATTCGCGAGCCGGTGCTCCTGTTCGAGCCGGGTGTGGTGACCATTAACGCCGCGTCCGCTCCGTTGCCGACGGGCTCATCGACCGGGCTCAACGGAGAGTCGGACCGTCTCTACGTCAACGACCTCGTCATCCAAGGCGCCGCGCTGTTCCCCATCGGACAGAAATGGATGGCCGACATGGGGTCGCTCTGGTCACGCCTGACGATTTATGGAATACTCGAGCAGAATCTGACGCCGTCGCGTAACGCCACAACGCAGAAGGTCGATCGGCTCAACCCGACATTTCTGTACGGCGTTTCGATTCCGATCTGGAGCGCGCGAGATTCCGGTCACGCACCATGAGCGCATTGGAGATCCACCGCCAGTACGCGTCGCTCCCGACGTGACCAACATCGTTGTGCCCGGCGTCGCGAACGACGAGCAGCTCACCGGGTACGCGTGCTCTCGCGAACAGCTCGCGACCCATCGCCACCGGCACGAGCCAGTCGCGTTCGCCGTGTGAGATCCAGACCGGCACATCGATCCCGTCGAGGCGCGTACGAGTGTCGTAGTGCACGCGCGCGATGAGCTTCCAAAGCACCTGAACGGGGCGCGTGGACACGATGCGCGCCATGTCTCGCGCGGACGTGAACGGCGACTGCAGCAGGAGAGCCGTCACGGACTCCGGATGCGCACCGAGCACCTCAGCGGCGAGCTCTGTCGCGACGGCGCTGCCGAGCGAATGACCATACACCGCGATCGGCGGAGTCGCGTCGTGAGAGGCAATGCTCGTCGTGCTCGCTATCGCATGCGCCATACGCCACGCCGCTCGCGCGTCTCGCTGAACGCCGACATACGTCGGCGCACCAGATAGTCCGCCGTACCCACGATACTCCGCGAGCAGGACGCACCATCCCGTTCTCCGGGCGAGCTCCTGCCCCCATGCGATCTGCCACGTCGCCAGATCGGCGTTGCCGTGAAAGGCGACCAGTACGCCGCGTGGTGTTCCGGCCGGGTCAACTCGATAGCCGTACAGCGGCTGGCCGTCGTCGGCGGTGTACTCGACGCGTCGCGCACCCGATGGTGCCGTCGGCGATTCAACAGGCGGCTGGTATGCAATGCGCTCCTGCTGCCACCACACGCCGCCGACCATCGCGACGAGCAGCATCACTGCGCCGATCACGACGACCGCGACGGTCAGCAACAGTGCGGTCATCCGGTTACGCACACGCCAACGGGGTTCCTCTGAATATTGGGGAGGTACAAGTTACGCGAATGCAAATACCGATCGACACCTTTCGATTGCCGAACGGATTGTTTGTCACGCTCTCCGAGGACCACACGGCCCCGCTCGTTGCGGTGAACCTGTGGTACCACGTCGGATCTGCGAACGAACGCGCCGGTCGCACCGGATTCGCGCATCTCTTCGAGCACATGCTCTTCCAGGGCTCGGCGAACGTCGCGGCGAACGAACATTTCGAGCTCGTTCAGCGGGCAGGTGGAACGCTCAACGGCTCCACGTGGCTCGACCGGACCAACTACTTCGAGACGGTACCGTCGAACCAACTTGCGCTCGCGTTATGGTTGGAGGCCGATCGCATGGGCCGGCTGCTGCCCGCGATGACGCAGCAGAAGCTCGACACGCAGCGCGATGTGGTGAAGAACGAGCGTCGATGGTCGGTGGACAACCAGCCGTACGGCACGTGGTGGGAAAAACTACCGGCGCTGGCGTTTCCTCCGGACCACCCGTTTCACCACTCGCTCATCGGGTCGATGGAAGACCTGTCCGAGGCGAGCCTCGATGACGTCGCGCAGTTCTTCGCGACGTACTACACGCCCGACAACGCGGTGCTCTCGATCGCCGGTGACTTCGACCCTGACGAAGCGCGTCGGCTGGTCGAGGAGTACTTCGGTCCGATCGCGCGTGGGGCCGACCGCCCACCGCTCCCGCCGATGACGGTACCGCCGACGTTCGGAGAGTGGCGGCGCGAGGTCGTGAGTGACGCGGTGATGCTGCCGCGGCTCTACCTCGCGTTCCGGTCGCCGGTGTTCGGCAGTGAAGCGTACTACGCGGCCAGCGTCACCGGAGCAATTCTCGGCATGCGGCGTGGCAGCAGGCTTCACCGCACACTGGTGCGCGAGCGACAAGTCGCCGCGGAGGCGACCGCGTTCACGTTCGACCTGCCGAAAGGCAGTGACCTCCTCGTCATCGACGTCACGGCGCGGCCGGGCGTCGAAGCCGAAGTAATGGAGCGTGAAGTCGCGCGCGAGATCGACGTACTGCAAACCGACGGCGTGACGAGCGACGAGCTCGAACGCGCGGTCGCGCTCATCGAAACTGATTTCATCGCGTCGATGCAAGCGGCCGGCGAACGTGCCGACAAGCTCTCCCTATTCGCGACCTACTTCGGCGATCCTCGACTCCTGAACGAGCAGGTCGCGCGGTACCGGAGCGTCAAGGCGGAGGATGTGAACGCATTCGCGCGCGAGCGACTCGGCGCCGACAACCGGGCGAGCCTTCTGTACGTGCCGCGGGATGGAGACGCGGAAACGTCCGACGTGGACACTCTGGCAGCGAGCGGCGCATGACCATCGCTCAAGCCCCACGACGACCGACTCCCGGCCCGACGCGGGATTATCGATTCCCGGCGTTCGAGCGCCTAACGCTAGACAACGGTCTCACCGTCGTCGTCGCGCCGGTCGCCAAACTCCCGGTGGTGACCGTCATGGCGCTGGTCGATGCCGGCGCCGCCGCCGACCCCCGCGGCCAGGAAGGCGTCGCTCAACTCACGGCGCACGTGCTGGCAGAGGGAACGGAACGGAGCGACGGTGCGGAGCTCACCGAGCGGTTCGAGCGGCTCGGCACCGCGCTCGACACGAGCGCCGACTGGGACAGCTCCACCATCCGCATCACCGTCACGCCGCAACGATTGCCCGAGGCGCTGGCGCTGGTCGCGGAGGTGATCCGCACGCCGAGCTTCTCCGAGCGCGAAGTCGAGCGGCTCAAGCAGGAGCGACTCACTGAGCTGCTGCAGCAGCAGGCCGAGCCGCGCGGGCTGGCCGACGACATGTTCGGACGGTTCGCGTACGCACCAGACTCGCGTTATGCGGTTCCCGACGGTGGCGTGGAGTCGACCGTGGCCGCGCTCAACCGTGACGCGGTCCGCGAGTTCTATCGCGCGCGTTATGCACCGCGCAGCACGACGTTGATCATCGTGGGCGATATCGCCCACGAGTCGGCTCGGGCGCTGGCGAGTGACGCGTTCGGAACGTGGAGCGGCCCGGCCGTGCCGCGGGCGGCCGTGTCCGACCAACCGGCGACGCGGACGCGAACCATCCATGTCGTCGGGAAGGCGGATGCACCACAGTCGGAGCTTCGTGTGGGGCACGTGGGAGTGCCGCGACTCCATCGCGATTTCTTTCCCATCGTGGTGATGAATGCGATACTCGGCGGCCTCTTCTCCTCGCGCATCAATCTGAACCTTCGCGAGGAGCACGCGTACACCTACGGCGCGTTCTCCTCGTTCGACTGGCGACGTGAAGCCGGACCGTTCACGGTGGCAACCGCGGTGCGGAGCGATGTCACGGATGCGGCCGTGCGCGAGATCCTGCTCGAGATCGAGCGCATGCAGACGACGGAGGTTTCGGACGCCGAGCTCACGCTGGCAACGAGCTATCTCGATGGCGTGTTTCCCATTCGATTCGAGTCGACCACGGCAATCGCGAACGCGCTCGCGAGCCTCGTGTCGTACGGGCTGCCTGACGACTATTTCGACCGCTATCGCGCGAACGTTCGATCAGTCAGCGCGGGCGATGTTCTGCGAGCGGCGCGCGAGTACCTGCGCGTGGACGAGCTACAGATCGTCACGGTCGGTGATCCGACCGTCGTGCGAGCGCCGCTCGAGTCGTTAGGTCTCGGAACGGTGCGAGTCTATGACGCCGAGGGCAACCCCTCGGCCTGAGGGTGAGCTCGGCATTCACCGCGCGTGGCCAGAGGGTCGCCGCGGACGGCCACGAACCGTCGCAACTATCGCACAGCGGCCATTTCGATAGGCCGCTGTGTCGCACGGCATCGACGCTGGGTTAAGCCAGTCATTCCGACTGCCCTTGGCGTGGTTCGTGTGATCGAAGTCTGTTGCACGCGACTCGGCGATCACCCCTCCTGCGCGATCATGACATCCGCAGCCACGGCCCATGGGCCCCATCAGGAGCACATCGTGAGCGACAGTCCCCGCGTTTCGACCCGTCGAATGTATTCCGGCCGGATCATCAATCTGGACATCGACACCGTGCGCTTTCCCAACGGCACGATCGGCGAGCTGGAGATGATCCGTCACCCCGGGGCGAGTGCAGTCGTTCCCTTCCTCACCGACCCTGCCGGCGACGACCCGACGGTGCTCCTGATTCGCCAGTACCGGTATGCCGCCGAGCGATATCTGTACGAGGTGCCGGCGGGCCGGCTCGACCCGGGTGAAGCGCCCGACGCATGTGCCCGCCGCGAGTTACGGGAGGAAACGGGTTGTCAGGCGGAGCGTGTCGAACACCTGATCACGATGTACACGACGCCCGGCTTCACGGACGAGAAAATTCATTTGTTCATGGCCACCGGAATTACCCGCGGTGAGGACGCACGTGAAGCCGACGAGTTCATCGAGACGGAAACCATGCCCTTATCGAGGGCATTGAGTCTCGTGGAACGGGGGGAAATTCAGGACGGCAAGACGGCGCTCGCGCTGATGTACGCGGCGGGATTCAAGGCCGGACGTTAGCAGTACGACACACAAGTGTCCTCTTCGGTGTCGCCGAAAGTGGACGATCGACACGTTTCTGACTGTTACACCCTTTCGCTGACAACGTGCTAACACACTGTCACATAGCTTCTTAGGTGATTCCTTCAATCATGCCGGCTCGGGGCACACCGCGTGCTTTACTACGTGCCCGAAAGCGGGAGGAGGTGCACGATACGAATCACGTTCCGTCAGACTCTGGCATTTCCCGAAGCTATCAAACGGAGTGAGAACTATGGCTGACGTCGCAATCAAGCGAGCGGTTTCGCTGCCTGGAGCGGCTGTCAGAGAAAGGCTGCGCACGCTGGACGACTCGGCGGTTGTTACTGCGTTTCTCGGCGGCGAGGAGCGGGCGTTCCAAGAGCTAGTCGAACGTTACCAGACTCGACTATTGAATTTCGTCTATCGGACGATTGGTGACAGGGAGAAGGCTGAGGACCTCGTGCAGGAGGTATTCATCCGGGTGCACCGACACCTGCACCGATTCGATCGGTCGAAGAAGTTCTCGACCTGGATCTATACGATCGCGTCGAACCTGGCGAAGAACGAGCTCCGCAACCGCTCGCGGAACCCGTTGGTGCTGTTCCAGACGATCAAGAAGAACTGGCAGGATGAGGAGCGTCCCCTGCAATTCGAGGACAGCAACTCCCGGCCGGACGACATGTACCGCAAGCGGCATCTCCGCGAGCTGGTCGAAGAGTCGGTGGAGCGACTGCCGGAGCACCACAAGCAGGTGTTCATCCTTCGCGAGCTCGAAGGGAAGTCGTACGAGGAGATCGCGGAAATCACCGCCTGCAATCTCGGAACGGTGAAGTCTCGGCTGAATCGCGCGCGGAATTCGTTTGCCGAAATCATCGCGCCGGCGCTGGACTGAGTCGCACTGATCTGGACTGATATCACGGCCCGACGTACAGTCGGTTGACATAGAAACGACCCCGGCCTGCAGCTCCAGTCGAGCATGGCAGCCGGGGTCGTGTCACGTGTGGGAACCCCTTCCGTGACGCGGCGCACCCCCGTATCCTGGAACCACGCCTCCACGGGCGGGTACGGTTACGCGGATCATACGTGGGGTTTTTCTCGCCGATGGATTGTCGCGCTTTTCGAAATCAACACGTCGCGTACGTCGACGACTTTCTTCCAGGCGAAGCAGTCGTCGCCATGCAGCGCCATCTGCTCGAGTGCGAGCGATGCGCGGCGCATGACGCGAAGATTCGGCGGTCGCTGTTGCTGTTCCGGAATCTTCCGCCCGTCGAGGCGTCTCCGGATTTCTACTCGCGCCTGAGTGCTCGCATCGAATCCGAGCGTGCGGCGCCGAAGCAGCCGATGTTCGCCGCCCGCGGCCCGGGCATCGGAATGTTCATGGGCGTTGCCGCGAGCGTGGTGACCGTGGGCTACCTGGCCGCAGCGTCGCTGCACTGGACCGCGCCCCGCGGTGATGTGGTGCTCGCACCAGTGGTGGCGACCGAGCCGGCCGTTGTTGCGCCGTCCGTCGAGAATCAGGCGCTGGTCGCATCGGTCTCGGCGGGTATGCCGGTGTGGCCAATGGTGCTGTTCGCCGAGCAGGCGCCGATGCGGTTTGCGCAGGTGCAGTTCACACGGGCGAGCTGGAAGCGATAGTTGTAAACGCGATCGACCGTGTCGTCCCCGGGATGACTCTCTCAGAGAGCTTCAGCCCGGGGATTTTTGCGTCCGTAGCGGGACGCTCGCCTCTATATTAGGCGCTATGGCTGCCGCGAACGCTCACCGGGATCTGCGCAAGGGAATACAACAGCGCGCCTTCGAGCGAGCCTACTACTTCTACGGCGACGACGAGTATCTGAAGGACGAGATGCTTCACCAGGTCATCGATGCCGCCGTCGACCCAGCCACGCGTGACTTCAATCTCGACGTCAGGCGCGGCGGCGAGGTCGACGCGGAGTCGTTGTTGTCGCTGCTATCAACGCCGCCGATGATGGCGGAGCGACGCGTGGTCGTGGTGAGGGACGTGCAGGCGCTCAAGAAGGACGCGCGCGCCGCGTTGGAGCGCTATCTGGCCGCACCCGCGCCGAGCGTCGTCGACGTCGTTGCGGTGCTCGTCGCCCCAGTCGGTGCGAAGGCGGACAGCGCGTTGTGCACCGCCGCCACCCCGGTGGCGTTCGAGCCGTTGACCGGCGACCGGGTGCCGAAGTGGATCACGCATCACGTGACGACGGTCCTCAAGTCCACCATCACGCCGAGCGCGGTGGACCTGCTCATCAGCGCAGTCGGGAACGACCTCCCGCAGCTCGCGGCGGAGCTGGACAAGCTGGCGAGCTACGCGAACGGCGCGCCCATCGATGAGGACGCGGTGAGCGCCGTCGTCGGCGTGCGGCGCGGAGAGACGTTAGGCGACCTGCTCGACCGCGTCCTCGCGCACGACGCGCCAGGAGCGCTCAGGGTGATCGATCACGTCCTCGCTCAGCCCAAGACGACCGCCGTCTCCATCGTGATGGCGCTGACGACCCAGATGCTGGCACTCGCATGGGCGCGGGCGGCGCGGGATCGCGGGTTTCCGTCAGTCGGCATCGAGCGGGAACTGTTCAACCTGCTCAAAGAAAGCGGTGGCGTCTCTGGCCGGCCGTGGGGAGAGGCCGTCAGCGCGTGGAGCCGCGCGTTAGGCGGATGGAGCGCATCGGAGCTCGAGGCGGCGATCGACGCGCTGCTCGCCGCCGACTTCGCGCTCAAGGAATCCCGACTGTCCTCCGACGAACAAGTCATCGCCTCGCTCGTCCTCACCCTCTGCGGGGCGCCTCGCCGCGCCGCCGCGTAGGCTCGAGGCCTCGACGTACGCCGAGATGAACATGCCATCGATGTATCGTACCGTTCTGTGGTCCTGGCTCACGCTGCCGGCCTGGGCGTCCTTCGCTCTCGCGCAGGGCGCTCAGGGCGGTGCGCGAACCGTCGACCCCGTATTCACGCGCGCACAGCAAATGGTGACAGCCGGCCAGGACGTCGCGGGTCGCGCTGTGATCGACTCGGTGTTGGCCGTGACCCCGGAAGACACCCCGCGTTATGCAGAGGCGCTGTTCTGGCGCGCGACGTTCAGTAAAACGGCTGCGGCGGCCGAACGGGATTACCGGCGCATCAGCATCGAGTATCCGCTGTCGCCACGTGCGCAGGAGTCGCTGCTGCGCCTCGCGCAGCTCGAGAAAACGAGAGGCGACCGCGCCAGCGCACGTGTGCATCTCGAGCGTATCCAGCGCGAGCATCCGACCGGGCCAACGAGTGTGCGCGCGAGTGTCACGCTGGCACAGCTCGCGTTCGATGATGGAGACGCGGTGGCCGCGTGTGCGGCGGTGGCCGCGGCGCGCGGCGGGCTGACCGCCGCGGACGTCGAGTTGCGCAATCAGGTGGATTATTTCGGTCCGCGATGCGCGAACCTCGCCGCGGCGCCGACCCGCAACACCACCGTGGACACTGCCGCATCTCCACCCGCGGCTGCGCGACGAACGCCGCCGCCCGCGGCCGAGACGCGCGAGTACAGCGTTCAGGTCGCGGCGTACGACACGCGCGCCGCGGCTGATACGCTGGCCAAACGGCTCGCGGCTCGCGGGTACTCCGTCCGTGTCGCGGGAGACAGCAAACCGTATCGGGTTCGCGTCGGGCGCTACGCGACACGGGACCGTGCGAACGATGCAGCGCGTCAGATGGCGAAAGCGAACGTGTCCGGTGTCGTCGTCACAGCGGAGCCGCGATGAGCCGCGAGGCCACGCCGCTCATGCAGCAGTACCGGGAGATCAAGTCCCGGCATCAGGATGCCATCCTGCTGTTTCGCATGGGCGACTTCTACGAGATGTTCTATGACGATGCCGAGATAGCGTCGCGGCACCTCGGGCTGACGCTGACGGCGCGAAACAACGGCGGTGCCGCAGAGGTGCCGCTCGCGGGCGTGCCGGTGAAGGCGGTTGGCGAGTACCTTCGCCGGCTCGTGCAGCAGGGGTTTCGCGTCGCGATCTGCGAGCAGGTGGAGGATCCGAAGCTCGCGAAGGGGATCGTGCGTCGCGAGGTCGTCGAAACGGTCACGCCGGGCGCCGCATTCTCGGATGATCTGCTCGATGGCGCGCGCAACAACTTCCTGTGCGCGGTCCACACGGTGGGCGATACCATCGGGATCGCGGCCGCCGACGTATCGACGGGCGAGTTCCGCCTAACGATGGCGAGTGGCACGGACGCGCCGGCGATGCTGGCGCGGTTCGCACCCCGCGAGATCCTGATGCCGCGCGGTGGAGCGGATGGGGCGACGTCCGCTCCGCCGCGGGCGGAAGGCGCGCTGGTCACGGAGCGAGATGCCTGGGAGTTCGATCCCGCGCTCGCGGCCGACGAGATCGCGCGGCACTTCAATGTGATGTCGATTGGTGGTCTCGGGATCGATCCCGATGCCACGAGCGCGATCGGCGCCGCCGGCGCGTTGCTGCGTTACCTGCGCGAGCTCCAGCCTGGCGGCGTGCCGCACCTCGCGCGCCCGGTGCTCGAGCGGAGCGGCGGCACGATGCCGCTCGACGAGATGACGCGGCGCAACCTCGAGCTCGTGGAGTCGCTGCGCGGTGGAGACGCCGCCGGCGCGCGCGGGGCCGAGCTGTCCGGCACGCTGTTAGGCGTGTTCGACCGTACGCTAACGCCGATGGGCGCACGCCTGATGCGGCGGTGGTTGTTGGCGCCACTCGTGGACCGCGCGGCGATCGACGAGCGGCTCGACGCCGTCGCGGCGCTCGTCAGCGACTCGCTCGTTCGCGCGTCCGTGCGCTCCGCGCTCGACGGCGTGCGTGACCTCGAGCGCCTCGCCAGCAAGACCGCGGCCGGCCGGTCGACCCCGCGTGAGCTCCGCGCACTCGGAGACTCCCTCTTGCGGATGCCGGCGGTCGAGCAACCGATGAAGTCGTTAGGCGCGGTGGGCGCGCTCGCCGGAATCGCCGCACGATGGGACGCGTGTCCCGAGATCGCCGACCTGATCGTCAGCACGCTCGTCGATCGTCCGCCGAACGCGATCGGCGAAGAAGACGCGATTCGTCCGGGGGTCGATCCGGATCTCGATGCCCTTCGCGTGCTCCGCAGCGGCGGGAAGGACGCCATCGCCCAGATCCAGGCGGTCGAGCGCGAGCGCACGGGCATCACGTCGCTCAAGGTCGGCTACAACCGCGTGTTCGGCTACTACATCGAGATCTCGAACGCGAACCGTCATCTGATCCCGGCGGACTACCAGCGCCGACAGACGCTCACCGGCGCCGAGCGGTACGTGACGCCGGCGCTCAAGGAGTACGAGGAGCGCGTGCTGACGGCGACGGAGCGCATCGAGGAGCGCGAGCGCGAGCTCGTCGACGATCTTCGGAGCGTTGTCGGCGCGCAGATCCGGCGGCTCCAGGACGCCGCCGCCGTCGTGGCCGAGCTGGACGTGCTCGCGACGTTCGCCGAGGTGGCGGAGCGGGAGGGGTACACGCGGCCGGAGATGACGGACGACTTCGCGCTCGAGATCGACGGCGGGCGGCATCCCGTCGTCGAGCGGATGATGCCGCGCGAGCAGTTCATACCTAACGACACGCGACTCATCGACGACGCGCGGCTCATCATTCTCACGGGCCCGAACATGGCGGGTAAGTCGACGATCCTGCGCCAGATCGGGTTGATCGTGCTGATCGCGCAGGTCGGCAGCTTCGTGCCCGCAGCGCATGCGCGCATCGGCATCGTGGACCGCGTGTTCACGCGCGTCGGCGCGAGCGACAACCTCGTGCGCGGCCAGTCGACGTTCATGGTCGAGATGGCGGAGACGAGCGCGATCCTGCATACGGCCACGCGGCGGAGCCTCGTCCTGCTCGACGAAATCGGTCGCGGGACCTCGACGTACGACGGCGTGTCGATCGCCTGGGCCGTGAGCGAGCACCTTCACGACCGGCTTGGCTGCAAGACCGTGTTCGCCACGCACTATCACGAGCTGACGCAGCTCGCGGACGAATTAGACGCAGTGCGAAACTATAACGTCGCCGTGCGTGAGGTGGCCGGCCCGAACGGTGCTGCCCCGCAAGTGTTATTTCTGCATCGCCTGCAGCCCGGCGGCGCGGACCGTTCGTACGGCATCGAAGTCGGCCGGCTGGCCGGGTTGCCGGCGCCGGTGTTAGCGCGCGCCCGCGAGGTGCTCGCGCTGCTCGAGGGGGAAGGCGCGCAGATGGCGTCGGCGCTCGCGCCGAAGGCCGGACTCTCGCCGTCGACTCGACCCGGTCCACGGCCGCAGCCGCCCGCTCTCCCCTCGCCCCAACTCGCCCTCTTCAGCGCGCCGCATCCGGTTGTCGAGCGGTTGCGCGAGTTGGACGTGAACACGATGACCCCGCTGCAGGCGCTCGAACTGCTGGCTCGGCTCGCTGACGACGCGCGTGGACACGCGTGATGCGGACGAGGCGGTTGTCCGCGACGTCGGTCCTGTTCACGGTCGGCGTGCTCGGACCGCTCGTCGGGTCTCTCGGCTGCATCGACAAGAAGGACGCGAAGAAGCTCATCGAGGCGCTCCAGACCAGCGCCGTGCCCGACTCACTGCCGGCGATGCAGAACCGCGAGCTACCGTTCAAGTATCCGCCGGAGCTGTACACGCAGAAGGTGCAGGGCAACGTGACCCTGCGCATTCACATCGACACGTCCGGGCGCGTGCAACCTGAATCCACGACAGTCGTGCAGACGTCGGGATATCCGGCACTCGATTCCGCTGCAGTGAGCGGCGCGCGCGCGCTGCATTTCAAACCGGCGATCACGAAGGGTGCTCCACTGGCGATCTCGGTGTTGTTCCCCGTCTATTTTCGCCACCCAGAAGCGCCGCCGTTGCCGGGAGACACGGTGCTCAAACGAAGAGACTAGGTCAGTCATGTCCCATAGCGTCTCAGCAGGACCCACAAACGCCGCGAACTCCACGACCGTCACACGCAATCGCACGCCCTACGACAGCGTCCTCGACACGGTCGGCTGGACGCCACTCGTTCGTCTGAACAGGGTGACGCGCGGCATGCGGACGCCGGTCTACGCGAAAGCGGAGATCTTCAATCCGGGTGGGTCCGTCAAAGACCGAATCGGACTTCCGATCATCGAGCGGGCAGAGCGAGAGGGGCGGCTCAAGCCTGGCGGCACCATCGTGGAAGGCACGAGCGGCAACACCGGCGTGGCGCTCGCGATCGCCGCAGTTCTGCGAGGGTACCGGTGCATCTTCACGATGCCCGACAAGATGTCGCAGGAAAAGGTGCGACTGCTCAAGGCGTTCGGCGCCGAGGTGATCATCACGCCAACGGCGGTGCCGGCGGATCATCCGGACAGCTACGTGATGATGGCGAAACGCATCGCCCAGGAGACGCCTAACGCCATTCTCGCGGACCAGTTCTACAACGACGCGAATCCCGAGGCGCACTACGCGACGACCGGCCCGGAGCTGTGGGAGCAGTCCGAGGGGCGCATCACGCACTTCGTGTCGGGCGCGGGCACTGGCGGCACGGCGACCGGCGTGGGTCGCTACCTCAAGGAAAAGAACCCGAAGATCCAGATCATCGTCGGTGACCCACAGGGCTCCATCCTCACGGAGTACTGGCGGAGCCAGGGCGCGAACAAGATCGAGGGGACGCCCTACAAGGTGGAAGGGATCGGTCAGGACAAGATCCCCGGCACGCTCGACATGAGCGTGATCGACGAGTTCCAGACCGTGAGCGACAAGGACGCGTTCGCGATGGCGCGGCGCCTAACGCGTGAGGAGGGGCTGTTCGCCGGCGGCTCGTCGGGGCTCATCACGCACGTGGCGCTCAACGTGGCGCGCCGCGTGAACGATCCGGACGCGTTCGTCGTGACGGTGTTGTGCGATACCGGGGAGCGGTATCTCTCGAAGCTGTACAACGACGAGTGGATGCGTGAGAACCAGATGCTGGACGCCGACCGCGCCACGGTGGGCCACGTGCTCGGGGCCAAGGAGGGGAACGCGCCGGTGATCGTCAGCATGGCGCCCGGAGCGACGGTGCGTCAGGCGCTCAGGCTGATGAATCTCCACGACGTGTCGCAGCTGCCCGTCATGGACGGGAAGACGTGCGTCGGCTCGGTGAGCGACTGGTCGCTGTCGGCGAAGAGCCTCGAGGACCCGAAGGTGCTCGACCAGACGGTGAGCGACGTGATGGACGGCCCGTTCCCTGTCGTCGATGCCGCGCATCCCGTGGATGCGATCGTGAAGCTGCTCTCGAAATCCAACCCCGCGGTGCTGGTGCAGCATCACGGAACGATTCAGGGAATCGTGACGCGATCGGACATGCTGTCGTTCATGATGGCGCGCTGACGCGCGAGCTCGTTTCCCATCATCCAGACGCTGCCTTGAAGATCACGGTATTCATGGGCGGGACTTCCGCCGAGCGCGACGTGTCCCTCGCTTCAGGCGTTCGTGTCGCCGAGGCGCTCCGGTCGCGTGGCCACGAGGTGCTGTCGGTCGACACGGCTCACGGCATTCTCTCCGCGCCGGAGGAGCAGGCGCTGCTCGCCGGGAAGGTCGTGAAGACGATTCCTCCTGACGTGCAAGCGTTAGTGCGGCTCAACGCGCAGCTGCCCGGGACGCTGCGGTCGTTGCCGGAGACCGAGGTGGTGTTTCTGGCGCTGCACGGCGGCCAGGGCGAGGACGGTACGCTGCAGGCGCTGCTCGATCTGACGAGCGTGCCTTACACGGGGAGTGGCCATCTCGCGAGCGCCCTGGCAATGGACAAGGATCTGTCCAAGCACCTGTTCCTTGCGGCAGGGGTGCCGACGGCGAAATGGCGAATGGCACCATTCGGGAATCGGGAATCGGGGAATCGGGAATCGGGACCGAGACGGCGGTGTGTTCGCGGAGGAGGTCCTGCGAGAGATCGGACTCCCTGTGGTCGTCAAACCGAGTAAGCAGGGGTCGACGGTCGGGCTTGTCTGTCGTGCGGGACATCGCGAAGCTCCAGGCCGCCATCGACGAGGCGTTCAAGTACGACGACGAGGTGATGGTCGAGCAGTTCATTCCCGGACGTGAGCTTACGGTTGGGATTCTCGGCGACGAGGCTTTGCCCGTTGGCGAAATCATCCCGGTGCATGAGATTTACGACTACGAGTGCAAGTACACCGCTGGGATGGCGCGCGAGATCTTTCCGGCTGATCTCACGGCGGAGGAGACGAGCACCGTGCAGGACCTCGCGCGGCGCGCGTTTCGCGCATTGAAATTGGGCGGCTACGCGCGCATCGATTTTCGCATGTCCCCCGATGGGGTGTTTTATTGCCTGGAAGCGAACACTCTTCCGGGCATGACGGCACTGAGTCTGATTCCTCAGGCAGCAGTGGCCGCCGGAATCTCGTTTCCCGAACTATGTGAGCGGATCGTGCAGCTCGCGCTGCAGACCCGAGGAGCCCAGTAATGCCCCCTACGCCCGTCCTGACCGCCGCACTCGCCGGTGTACCGTCCGGAATTCAGTCGCAGGGTGTCTGGCAGGGACGCCGGCAATTGTTCGTGCGATTTGCCGGAGAGGCCGAGACGGCGACGATGTACCGTGCTGACGCGCTCGCTCGGGAAATTGACCGCATCCTCACGCGATCTTCGTATCACTCCATCGCGATCTCGGGACGCGACGCGCTCGGCAACCCCGAATTTCTGGCGGGAGTGCTCGGCCAGGTGACGGCCAAAACGCCCGTGATGGTGGATACCGATGGCGAGCGGCCCGAGTCGATCACGCAGCTCAAGCAGTGGCTCAAGCTCGTGCAGGTCACGCTCGAGCTTTCGTCCAACGCGCGTCCCGTGGACCGTCCGTTGGAGACGCTTCGCGAGGCAGCAGCAGCCGGTTGCGATCACGCTTTAGTGTTGATGGCGCGCGACGATTCGAGTGACGGACAACTCATTCGGATCGTCGAGCAGGCACATACGGCGAGCGCCGGCACAATGATTGTGGTGCATCCTGGCCCCGCCGGTGAGCGCCCGACATTGGATCGGCGGTGGGCGACCCTGATCGAGCAGTCGATCGCGATTCACGGGGATACTCGCCTCGCGTTGCGGATCCCGGGACCAGCGGCGCTGCGATAGAGGGTTCGCGTCGGGCGAGCCAGATTGAATCAGCACGAAGGAAGTCGCCGCAACTCTCAGTCGGCAACGAGAGAACGTCGTCGGGCGTAGACCGAGAGCCCCCGCGTTCCGGAACACACGGTTGCGGCGAATTGTATAGTTGTGGTTCTCAGTCACGCCGTATATTGCTGCAGTAGCAGGCCCCCGTATGTCCTACCAGATAGCCGACGACACCGAGACCCCAAGGCTCACCCCGGCGGTGCAGTGGCTGATCGCGATCAACGTCGCGATCTACTTCCTGCAGTTGACGGTAGTGCGCCCGGCCGATGTTCAGCAGACGCTCGGCTTCGAGGTCCATGACCTCGGTCGGTCGTGGTGGACGATCGCGACATACATGTTCGTGCACGGCGGGTTCTGGCATCTCGCCCTGAACATGTACACGCTCTACCTGTTCGGGCCTCGCCTCGAGCGGGCGTGGAGCGGCGGTGAGTTCGCCCGCTACTACGTCCTCTGCGGCCTCGGCGGTTGGTTCGCGCATCTGCTGTTCGCGCGTAACGCCATTCTGTTCGGCGCTTCCGCCGCGGTGCTCGGCGTCATGCTCGCGTACGCCATGCGGTGGCCGGACGACGAAGTCTATCTGTTCGGCGTGATGCCGCTGCGCGTGAAGTGGACGGTCGCGATGCTGGCGTCAGTCATCCTCGTTGCTGGCATGGCCGGGACCGAGATCGCGGGGACGGATCGCCTCACGGGCGTCGCGTATCTCGCGCATCTGGGCGGGCTGGCAGCCGGCTGGCTGTATCTCAGGACGTCGTCGGCGACGAGTCTCGATCGGCTGAAGCAGCGGGTCTCTCAGATTCCCGACGTGCCCGATGAGACGCCACGTCCGATTCCGAGGCTCCCGCGGTCGCGGGAAAAAGTGCAGGAGGTCGACGACATCGTGGCGAAGAGCAAAGCCGCGGTCGCCCGACGACAAGCCAGCGCGCCGCCGACACCGAGTCCGAAGCTCGTGCCGAAGCGGCCGGACGAACAACTCGACGTGGTGCTCGACAAGATTTCCGAGTACGGGCTCGACAGTCTCACGAGCGACGAGCGTCGGATTCTCGAAGAAATGTCCAGAAAGCTCAAAGACCGCGACTAGGACAGCGAGAAGCTGGTGGCTGGGTGAACGGCGCTGAGCGCTGCGTTGACCAGCGCTGAGGCATTACCAGAAAACACAAACCGCCGAGACGCGAATTTCTCGCATCTCGGCGGTTGTGTTTTCTTCCGGAAAGAAGAGCCCCCCGGACGTGCCGGGGGGCAGGTGCCGCCACGCCGTTCTCGCGGCGGCGTTGGCCAGTGCAAAGCGCACCGGCTCCTGTTCCCAACCTACGACGCGGTACAGATCGTGTCCATAGTCGCGGGGATGAGCTTTGGCCTTACTTGGGCTGCCTCTCGTGTTGCACCGTCATGTATGCGACGCGCCTAGCGCACACGTCGTCACGCGCGCGATCCCCGCTGCCGCATAGCGCAGCCTTTGCCCGCGACTCGTGGCCCGTGCATTCTTCGCCCATGCCACAACCAGAACTCCTCGAAACGTTTCCGAATCCGTATCCCGACCGGGACTACGAGATCGACATGACGTGTCCCGAGTTCACGTCGCTGTGTCCGCTAGGCGGAGTGGAGAGCGACGCGAGCGAGCTCGCGCTGCTCAAGGGCGGCGCGCCGGATTTCGGGACGATCATCATCACGTACGTACCGGGCGACGTGTGCCTCGAGCTCAAAAGCCTCAAGCTCTACCTCTGGAGCTTCCGCAACGACGGCATCTTCTACGAGCGCGCGGTGAACCGCATTCTCGATGATCTGAGCGCGTGCGCCAAGCCGCGATGGATGGAGGTCGTCGGCGATTTCAACATCCGCGGCGGGATAAAGTCGGTCATTCGCGCACGAGTCGGGAATCGGGAATCGGGAATCGGGAATCGGGAATAGAACCGAGGGATCGGGGAACTGGGAACCGAGCCTAAACACCGGAACGAATCGCCGAGATCGGATCCGGTCTCCTCTCGTTAGGCTTCGGCGACGGCAGAACTGCTGAAACGACGTCGCATGCCGTTGCCACAGAGTGGCATCTCCCCTTGCGTCGTCAGGGAAGCGGTTGTAGCCTTCCCTTATCAGACAAGGGGAACGCATGGGCGACACCGAGCTGAACGTGTTTCGCAGCAGCCTCGATCTCGTGATCCTGAAGGCGCTGAGCTGGGGTCCCAGGCACGGGTATGCGGTGGCAGAGTGGATCGATCAGGCGACGAGCGCCACGATCCTCATTGAAGAAGGGACGCTGTACCCCGCGCTCCACCGCCTGGAGCGAAAGCGGTGGGTGGACACCGAGTGGGGCGTGTCCGAGAACAACCGCCGCGCGAAGTTCTATCGCCTAACGCCCGCCGGACGCGCGCAACTCCGCAGCGAGACACCAACGTGGCTCAGGCACGCCGAGGCGATCGCGCGGGCACTCCGGGCGACTGTGCCGGAGATGGCATAGGAGGTGTTCATGCGCGACCGGTCATCGGGATTCCGTCGCTGGCTACGACTTCCACGAAGCCGCGCGCGTGCAGCCCGTGACGTGAACGACGAGATCGCGTTTCACCTCGCCATGCGCGAGGAGAAGCTGCGGGCGGCCGGGCTCCCGAGCGACGAGGCTGCTCGTCGTGCGCGCGAGCGCTTCGGCGATGCCCGTGTCGTAGCGGAGCGGTGCGTAGAGATCGATGTCGACACGATTCGCGCGGAACGACGGGAGGACGTCATGAGCTCACTCTGGCAGGATGCACGGTACGCCGTGCGGGCCCTCCGACGCACGCCGGTGTTCACCATTACGGCGCTGGCGACGTTAGCGTTAGGCATCGGGGCGACGACGGCCGTATTCAGTGTCGTCTACGGTGTCCTGCTCCGCCCGTTGCCTTACGCCGATCCCGACCGGCTCGTGCAGATCTGGGAGCAGTCGACGCGGACGGGCGACGAGAAGAATCCCGTGTCGGTCCTCAACTATCAGGACTGGACGACGCAGACGCGCGCGTTCAGCGCGATGGCCGCGTACGCCTACAACCGCTACACACTGAGCGGTCGAGGGGATGCGGAGTCGGTGCAGGGTTCGCAACTGTACGGGAACGCATTCGGCGTCCTCGGCGTGAAGCCGCTCGCAGGCCGGCCTATTACCAGCGAGGACGCGCGACAGGACGTCGTGGTTCTGAGTGAGGGGCTCTGGCGGCGTCGGTACGGCGCCGACCCGTCGATCCTCGGGACGTCCATCCGCATGAACGGCGAGCCGTACACGGTCGTCGGGATCATGCCCGCGAGCTTCAGCTTTCCCCGATCGGACGTCGAGCTCTGGACCGGGTATCGGACGATCCTCACCGATCCGGACTGGGGCGAGTCGCGGGGCCGTCGGTTTCAACGCGTGATCGCGCGTCTCAAGCCGGGCGTGAGCATCTCGGCGGCCGCGGCGGACGTAGACGGGGTCGCGAAGCGTCTGGCAAAACAGTATCCGGACGACAACGCTGGTGGGGGTGCGGCGGTCGTCTCGCTTCGCGAGCAGCTGGTGGGCGATTCGCAGCGCGCCGTGCTGGTGCTATTCGGTGCGGTGGCGTGTGTGCTTCTCATTGCGTGCGCGAACGTCGCGCATCTGTTGCTCGCGCGGACCGCCGCGCGGGAGCGCGAGCTCGCGGTGCGCGCGGCGTTAGGCGCCGTCCGCGGCCGGCTGGTGCGACAACTCTTAACGGAAAGCGTAGTTCTCGCGGCTGGTGGCGGGATCCTTGGCGCCGGGCTCGCGTACGTGTGCGTGTCGGCATTGCGGGCGTCCGACATGGAAGCGGTGCCGCGGATCGACGCCGTCCGGGTCGACGGCTGGGCGTTCGCGTTCTGCGCGCTCGCGGTCGTGCTGACAGCGGCGCTAGTGGGTCTCGTTCCCGCGCTCCGGGCAACGCATCGCGGTCTGGCCGAGTCGGTTCGGGGTGGCGGCAGGGACGTGGGTGGTGGCAAGCGACAGCGGACTACGCAGGGAACGCTCGTTACCGTGGAAGTCGGGCTGTCGCTCGTGCTGCTCATTGGCGCCGGGCTCCTGCTCCGAAGCTTCGACCGCCTGCGGCAGGTCGACGCGGGCGTGGATCCGCACGGTGTCGCGACGATGCTGATCGTCGCGCCGCCGGCGCGGTACACGACTCCGGAGAAGCGCAACGCGTTCTTCGATGACGTGACGGCACGTGTTGCAGCGTTGCCGGGTGTTCAGGCTGTCGGGCTGTGCGATTGTCTGCCGCCGAACCAGGTGCGGTCGACGACGTCACTGTTCATCGACGGGGGGCCGCGCGAGACCCGCGATCTGCCGCTCGTGAACGCCGTGCACGCCGGCGCGAACTACTTCGGCGCGTTGCGCATCGCGATCGTCACAGGTCGTGCGTTCACGAGCGCCGACCGACTGGGTGCGGCGCCCGTGGTCGTCGTCAACCGGGCGCTGGCCGTGAAGCTGCTCGGCGCCACCAAGACCGGAACGGAAGCGTTAGGCAAGCGCGTGTCGTTGAACGGGACCACCTGGCGGACGGTGGTGGGGGTCGTGGCCGATGTCCACTACGAGGGGTTGGCGGCCGCGGTCATGCCGGCGGTGTATACGCCGGTGGCGCAGGATCCGGAGCCCGGCCAGAATCTCATGGTACGCACCGCGGGTGAGCCGATGGCCGTGGTGCCGGCTGTTCGCCGGATCATCGCCGGCATCGATCCGGAGGTCGCGCCGTCGTACGTGGCATCACTCGACGCGGCGATGGCGGAATCACTCACCACCGAGCGCTTCACGACGCTGTTGTTAGGCGCCTTCGCCGCCGTGGCGTTCGTGCTCGCCGCCGTCGGGATCTACGGGGTCGTCGCGTACGGCGTCGCGCAGCGCCGTCGCGAGATGGGTGTGCGGATCGCGCTCGGGGCGCGTGGTGCCGACGTGGTACGCATGGTGGTAGGGCGCTCGCTCAGGCCGGTGCTCGTCGGCGTCGCGATCGGGCTCGCGGTTGCAGTCGCGTCGGCGCGCGTGCTTCAGGGCATGCTGTACGGAACGAGCGTGCACGAACCGGCAGTGTACGCGATCGTGAGTGTCGCGCTGATCGCGGTCGGGGCGGCGGCGGCGTGGATGCCCGGGCGTCGCGCAGCGTCGGCCGATCCGATGGTGGCGCTGCGCGGGGACTAGCGGGCGTCTGACACGCGATCCACTAGCGCGATGCTCGCACGCCCATCGGATCGAACGAAAAACAGCCGGATCCGGCTCTGCATTCACACATGGTCGCGCCAGGGCCGTTGGGAACTACGATGACGCGGACGAAACGGAAAACGCAGGATAATGCTCGGTCGATCCAGTCCTTCTCGCAACGAGCCGGGAATTTTTTGGGGACGGCCGCTCGGGACGCAGGGGTCTCCCGAGCGGCGATCCCATTTCAATCAAGGTCCAGCGACGGCCAGCGCCGATGCAAAGCAGGATCCGGCAGTCACACGACGCGAGCGCGGATCGCGCGGAGTCCGCGCGCGAGCTGAATCTCGACGCCCTTGACCGAGATCCCCATGACGGACGCGATCTCCGCGTGGCGCATTTGTTCTCGCCAGCGGAGATGCATCACGAGCCGGCAGCGTTCCGGCAGTGATTCGAGCGCCGCATCGAGTCGTGCGCGGAGGTCGGCGCGCTCGAGGATCTCGTCCGCGGCCTCCGGTGGTCGATGGAGCTCGCGCACGTCGGCGATCGCTTCGTCGTGCTCCCAGTCTCGCTCGATCGATTGGCGCTGGCGAAGGTTCAACGCGCGGTTGCGTACGGCGGCGAACAGGTACGCGCGTACCGAGCCGTGTACGTACCAGCTCTGACGGCGCGCCCACAGATCGGCGAACAGATCCTGAACGAGCTCCTCGGCCAGCGCATCCTGGCGGACGTAGCGCGCGGCGAAGTCGCAGAGCGGCGAGTAGTGGGATCGAAACACCGTTTCGAGTGCGCGCTCGTCTCCGGCACGCACGCGTGCGACGAGCGCGTCCGGGCCATCCGGTGAATCTGCCGTGCCGGCATCCTCTCGTGACACGCGATGAGAACCTCGACGACCTCGACGACCTCAAAGAACTCGAGCACTCTGACGCACCCTACGCTGTGCCGCGTTAGGCCATGTGGCGTGGCACGGCCGGATATGCAGTCATCGCGACGCGCCGCCAAACTCCCACGTGATGCCGACCGTCGGTAGCCGCGGGATCCAGTCCTCGTTGGCCCGAACGAACGTTACCTGACGGCGCTGGGGATCGATGCTCACGTTTTTCGAGTAGCCCCGCCGGTTGTGGATCCCGAAAAGATTGTACACCTCTGCGAACAGGGAGACCCGCCCGTCCCGCGTGTCGAAGAACCGGGTCCACCGCGCGTCGACGCGGCGGTACGACGGCACCCGCTCGGAGTTCAGCTCACCAGGTTTCCAACTCGGGAAGATGCCGAACGTCGTCGGCGTGTTCGCAGTGGTATCGAGGCTGACGACCTGCGGCGTATACGGCCACCCGGAGTGCCACACGCCGGCCACGCTCAGCCGCCACTTGTTACTCGTGGGTCGATACGCCCAATCGGCGGTGACCGTATGGCGCTGGTCCGTTGCCCGTGGAATGTCACGGCCGTCGACGTGATCGGTCACGGACGCCAGTGCGTAGCCTACCGACCAGTCGATACGGCGAGCCTCGTCGCGGGCGAGCAGGAGCTCGATTCCGCGAGCAAGCCCGCGTTCCGGGTCAATCCGCACGCGGTCCCAGTTGATCTCGGGAAACATCTCGATCCCTGGAGCAGCATTGATGAAACGTGGCCGCTGGTTCGAGAGCCGACGGTCGTACACCTCGACGCGTCCCAACAATCCGTGCGAGAGCATCTGTTCGACGCCGATCACGCGATGTTCGGCGCGCTCCGCGGAGAAGAACTGGCCAATGCCGTCCTGCGCCTGTAGTCCCGCGAGCGGCTGCGATTGCGAGTATCTGCCCCACGCGCCGCGCACCGACGTGCCAGCGCGAGGCTGCCACGAGAGGTTGAGCCGCGGCGAGAACACCGCGTCGCCGGTGTGGGAGGCGCCGTCGTACCGGAGGCCGAGCTCCACGGCCAGCGATCGGAACAGGCGATAGCGTGGTGCGACGTAGGCGCCCACGCGCGTGCTCCGTGGAGACTCCCGCACCTCTGTCGTGTCCCATGTTCGCACGACCGTGCCGGCCTCAGCCGACTCGGTCTCGACCTGGCTCCAATAGTCGTAGTCGGCCGCACCCTGTTTCACGTCGGCGCCGAACTTGAGCAGCGCGCGCGGCGTGAGCGCGAGCGACCAGTCCTGTCGTACGCCGCCGACCAGTAGTGACCGCCTGTCGTCGACGAGCGCGGTGAGCGCGCCGTTGTTGCCAATGCGATCCCCGTCGCGGCTCCACTGCAGCCGGCCTAACGATGCTACCGTCTCGTAGCGGAGCGCGCCGGCGCGGCCGTTCCAGTTCAGCCACGCGTAGCTCGAGCGATAGTGGCTGCGGATGCTCGGATCCGGCGAGTCGAGGTACGTGAGCGCGTCGCCGGCATCGAGCACGTGGAACGCCACCTGGCCAGCGCGTCCGAGGTTGTACTCCGCCTTGCCGAACACGTCGTAGTACCGCGGATTGAGCGAGTCTTGGGCGCTGGCGAGCTTGAGTGCGAGATCGAGGTAGCCGCGGCGTGCGGAAAACAGCCACGCGCCACGCCCGCTGTTGAAGTCGCCCTGCGATGTCACGCGTGCGTTCATGACGCTCAGGCCTATCGAGGTGCGCGTGCCGTCGACGTGCGGATCCACCGAGCGCATGGTGAACACGCCGGTGAGCCGATCTCCGTAGTCGGCGGAAAAGCCGCCGGTGGTCAGCTCGACGCCACCGATGGCGCGGCTGTCGATGATCGAGAGCCCGCCGCCGATGTCCTTGAGGTGAAACGGCTCGATGAGCTCGAGGCCGTCGAGCGTGACGTACAACTCGCTGCTCGAGCCGCCGCGCACGAAGAAGTCCGCGGAAAAATCCGACGACGTCACTCCCGGCAGGCGGTTCACGGCGCGGTAGATGTCCTCGCCGATCTGCGGAATGTTCTCGATGCGCTGTCGCGACATCGTCTGCTGGGTGCCGAGTCCAGGTTGCATCATCCCGAAGTAGCCGGGCGTCACGACCATCTCGGCGAGCGTGATCGGTGCGTGCTCGAGCGGGACCTCGAGGAGTGGTGTGATCTCGTCATCGGCGACAGTCAATCGCTCGATGTCGGTGGGCCGGAAGCCAAGTCTCGTGATGCGTGCGGTGTAGACGCCGGCGGGAATACGACCGAGCGAGAACCGGCCGCCCTCGCGACTCACCGTCGCGAAGCGCGTTCCCGCGAGCTCGACACGCGCGCCGGCGAGCGGCGCGGACGTGATGGCGTCGCGCACCGTTCCTTCCACGACTCCCGCTCGCTGACCCGTGGAGCGCGCGACGAGCACGAGCTGTCCCGACGGCGACACCATCGCCTGGATGGGCGAGTGCTCGAGCGCCTGCAGGATGGCCCGCGCGGCCGCGACGCGCGTTAGGCTGAGCGAGATCTTGTGGTCGATGCCCGGCAGCGACGCGTCGTACGTGAGACTCAGGCCGGCCTGTTTGGCGATCATGGAGACAACGTCACTCAGGGCGGCGTCGGTGACGGAGATCGTCACCGGAGTCACCAGCGCGGGCGCGGTGCCGATCGAGTCTGCGGCGAGCGGGGCGAACGTCGAGCGCGACGGGGCCTGTGCGGCGCAGACCGTCGCCGCGAATGCCGAGGTGATCGCAAGCGAGACCAGCACGAACGCGCGCCACAGCACGCGTACGGTAGTGAGACGACGCAACATTATCGGGTGATCGGTGCGAGCGTGATGGACCGGCCGGACTGCTGCCACCGCGCACCGAGTGCGAGCGTCAACGCGTCGAGCATCTGTGGGAGTGTTTCGTCGTGAAAGCGAGCCGACACGCGCCGTGCGGCGAGGCGTGGGTCGGAGACGGTGATCGTCGCGTCGTACCAGCGCTCGAGCTGCGGGATCGCCTCGGCTAGCGTTAGGCCGTCGAGCACGAGCGAGCCGCCGGTCCAGGCGGTCCAGCGCTCTACCGGAACGTTCGACTCGACCGTGGGTGGTCCGGAGGCGTCGAGTCGGCCGAGCTGGCCGACGGCGAGGATGGCGCTATCTGCTTCGGGGCGCTCGTGACGCAGCGATACCGCGCCCTCGGCGACGATGACCTCGATGCCGGGTAGCTCGGCGTAGGCGCGCACGACGAAGCGGGTACCGAGGTCGTGGGCGATGGCGTCGCGTGCGTGGACGCGGAATGGGCGCGCGGCGTCGTGGGTGACGACGAAGTACGCCTCGCCCTCGAGGTAGACGTCGCGACTGCGGGTGCCGAAGTCGGGTGCGAGACGGAGGCGGCTGCCGGCGTTCAGGGTGACGCGAGAGCCGTCGCCGAGGGTGACGGTATTGCGTGAGCCGTTAGGCGTGATGATTTCCGTGGCGATGGCGGCTGTCGACGCGATCGGTGACGGACGTCCCAGACGCGACGCGACCTGCCATGCCGCCAGTGAGCCGGCGGCGAGGATCAGGCCGGCCGCGATGCGCCAGCGAGTGGTGGTGTCGCGAAGCGGGGTGACGGCGCGCCGCGGGCTTTGCGTGGCGGGCGTGTCGTGGTCGGTCGTGAGACGAGGGCGGACCCGTGTCCAGGCGAGGCTGGCATCCCACCGCCGAGGCGTGCCAGTGGCGAAGTCGGAGCGGAGCATCTCGAGCGCCTGTGCCCAGGCGGGATCGGCTTGGGAGCGCGCCTGCACGTCGGCGGCCTCGGCCGGCGTGGCTTCGCCGGCGAGGTAGCGATCGATGAGCTGCCAATCCAGGGGTTCGGGCATTGGTGTCCGGTGGGTGTCGTGGAGTGGGACAACCGAGCCGGGAAAAACCCCACACGATGGATTCAGGGGGTGAAATCAGCCACGAACGGGCATTCGCGAGACTGGCGGGTGTAAGCCGCGCTCGGCGAACGGGTTGAACGGCGTTGGGGGGGCGGTTAGCTTATGTGGCTCGCGGCTAGGTAGCTCAGTTGGTAGAGCAGCGGACTGAAAATCCGCGTGTCGGCGGTTCGATTCCGTCCCTAGCCATTCAAGCAGGACAACAACTTAGATGACCATGGCGCGGCCGGTCGCGCGACACCCGTGCGGGAGTATATGCGGGAGTCGCATGCCGACTCGGCCGCGCTACGTTTCCGTAAACGCGACAATGCATTGAGCAGCATGAGCGAAGGACTCACGCCTGATGCCGGATCGGGTGTTTACCAGGCAAGCCGGATCACTGACAGCGAGCGGTATCTGACGGCACCGTCGTTTTCGTCCTGGCGGCGGATGTGACGTTCTACTAACTCGCGACGGCGTTTCAGCTCGACTTCAGTGCACAGAGGCGATGTACCTCGACGGGGCTGTATCGCGACCGTACGCCCGCGGGGTTACCGGCCCGCCTTCGAGCGGGGATGCTTTCGCCGCGCTCATAGCCGTTCTGGCCAAGGATTGAACGGCAGTGCCGAACTGGAGTTATGCAACGTCGTGATTTCCTGTGCCTAACGGTAGCCTCGTAGTATCGCAGGTCACGCTTGGCACCGCCGCGACCGGTAGGCGGCCCACCTCGTCGCGCCATCCTGTCCAGCAGCAAGAACGCGTCGCCGTACTGGAGCGCCACGTTCAGGTCATGGAGCACCGCGATCACGCCTGTGACCTTAGAGGCGGTCACTCTCCGAACAGGAGATAACATCCGTGGTTCTTTGCCGCTCCGTGTGGATGAAAGGACTTCAGTCACGTATCCGGAGTGGCAGTCCGTCGTGCGGGAGGGTGAGCCCGGCACCCCGGCAGCTTACTTCTCGGACGGGCTCCGACACAGCGAATTGAAGCTGCGCGCTTCCTTCCGACAGAATGATGGGGCGGTTCACGCCTTTCGCGTTCGTGCTACCCCGACGTCCACGAAGGCCGGCCTACTCGGCAACGTGGTAGAAAGTCCGCTGATCGAGTTCGACACAGCGGGTCTTGCGTCCAACGTCGAGCTGTCACTCGCGAACGGGCGTACGAGTTCCAGTCCTGTAGGCATCTACCCGGTGGAGTGGACTTGGGAATGCCAAGTCCAGCGAATGGGCAACTAGGGTAGCTGGAAGGAGATAGGCCGTAGCCGACATCGCGTCTATTTGCTGCTCGATGAGTCACACGGCCCGTGGACGACTGACGCGAACTCGCCGAACGGTCTGTGGACCGAACTCTTGGACGTCGCGTGCGCCTGGGCCGCGGGTGCGAGGTCACCAGAGCAAGTAGCGGCGGGCATAACGCGAGGTTTAAGCGAGGCGGCGCGTCAGCCGCACGCTTCTGGCGGCACCGTCTTCTCGTACGACACGAGTTCCGGCTATTACCAAGACGCCCTTTACAGGGCATTCGAGAACACGATCACCCTGCCGCAGTTCTTCATGGCTGACTGGCTCGCGCGTCTTCGGGGCGAACAGTCGCGGGGGGCTACAATGAACTGCTACGACTGCGCCAACGCAGTTGCCAGTCTTGCCAACGCACTGGGGTGTCGCGCTGAAGTCGTGAGCATCCTGGTCGACCGGCCGGGACAAATCCCCCTAACTTTTCCACACGCCCCGTGTCTCTTATCGGAGAGCCCGCGAACCATCTGGCCGTGCGCAAGTTTCCCGTGCATGCGGTGGCATGCGTGGCAGGTCCTACACGCCACGGGAAAGCGTTCGATGCATGTGTGAGCCTCGCAGGAAGCCGCGGAGGGGTCGCGGGATTGCCGTTCTCGGGTGAACCGGGAGGATACCCTTTCCGCCGTCGTCGCAGCCCCTGACGTTCCAAGCGTGTATCTCATGGCCGCCGCGCTTCCGCCGGTTGTCGTACCAAGAGTGCGATGAAAGCAAGCTTCGCCTCCTGCCGCGTCTGGGTCGGCGACGCCGAGGTCACAGCGCACCTGTTCGTCTGCACGTTATTCTACTCGCGCCGACTCTACCCGGAGGCCTTCCCTCACGAGCGGCTCGGCGCCGTCTTCGAGGGCCACGAGCACGCCTTCCGGCACTTCGGTGGCGTGCCGGCCCAGGTCGTCGTGGACAACGCGCGACCGGTGGTCCTGCGCCACGACCGCGACGCGGAGACGGGGCGCCACCGCGTAGTCTGGCACTCGACGTACGCCGACTTCGCGGCTAGGCTTTGATCGTTCGCCGATCAGCTCCCGCGGATTAGCGCGTTTCATGCTACACGGCTTCGCCAGGGTGTGGCGTATCCGGCCTCTCATTCACCGGCAGGAGGCATTGTGCGTCTTGGCATGCTCGAAGTAGCGAGGCTCATGTCCGCGCTCATCGCGGCAGTTACGGTTGCGGCGTGCAACAACGATGACAATGCAGTTCAGCCGACAACCCAATCGTACACGCTCGCCGTCGCCAACGCGACGGTGACCACAGCGCCGGGTGGAACGGCGACGCAGACCGTCAACATCACGAGAACGGGCGGCTTCACCGGAGCTGTCGCGCTCACCGCCACGGGCCTCCCGACAGGCGTGACAGCAGCGTTCGATCCGCAAAGCGCCACCGGCAACTCGTCGACCCTGACGCTCACTGCCGCCGCCAACGCAGCACCAGGGAACGCAACGGTCACGGTGAAAGGGACGGCAACGGGACAGGCCGACAAGACCGTCACGTTCCAGCTGACGGTCAACGCCGCACCGGCCGGCGGGTTCACACTGGCCGCGAACCCGGCGACACTCACCATTCAGCAGGGAGCGGCCGGCACATCGACGGTGAACATCACGCGGACCAACGGGTTCGCTGGCGCCGTCACGCTCACGGTGACCGGTCTGCCTAACGGCGTGACGGCCACGTTCAATCCCGCGGCGCCGACGACAAACTCCTCGACGCTGACGCTGACGGCATCGGCGACCGCGGCGACCGGTTCAGCCGCCGTGACGATCCGCGGGAACGCGACAGGGCTGACCGAGCAGACGACCACGCTCGCCTTGACCGTGAACGCCCCTCCAGCCGGTGGCTTCACGC
Organism: uncultured Gemmatimonadaceae bacterium; assembly: GCA_963829055.1. Classification (GTDB taxonomy): domain Bacteria; phylum Gemmatimonadota; class Gemmatimonadetes; order Gemmatimonadales; family Gemmatimonadaceae; genus JAJKIV01. The sequence goes on from CAWHHI010000003.1 coordinate 569,497, forward strand.
TGGCGATGAACCCCGCGGCGCTGACGGTGGTGCAGGGTCTCTCCGCCACCTCCACCGTGAACATTACGAGAACCGGTGGATTTGCCGGCTCGGTCAGCCTCACGGCAAGCGGCCTGCCTAACGGCGTGACGGCGGCGTTCAACCCGACGGACGCCACGGGGGCGACATCGACGCTCACGCTCACGGCGTCGGCGACGGCTGCGATCGGCACCGTAACGGTCACGATCAAGGGCACGTCGCAAGGTCAGACCGATCAGACCACGACGCTTGCGCTCACCGTCAACATCCCGGGCAGCTTCTCGCTGGAAGTCAATCCGAAGACGCTCACGATTCAGCAGGGAGCGAATGGCACGGCGACGGTGACCATCACGCGAACGGGCGGGTTCACCGGCGCAGTCACGCTGACCGCAATCGGCCTGCCTAACGGGGTGACGGCCACGTTCAACCCGGCCGCACCAACCACGGACCAGTCGACGTTGACGCTCACCGCCTCGGCGACGGCCGCACCGGGTTCGACGACCGTGACGATTCAGGGGAACGGGACGGGTCTCGGCGAACACACGACGACGATCACGCTGATTGTGAGCAGTCCGGCAGGGAGCAGCGGGAATGTCGGTGCGAGTACGGGAAGGTCCTCGACCGGGAGCTCACCGTGATCCCGCTCTAGCGCGTGTCCGGACCGACGGGCGGCCGCATGCTGGCCGACCGCTGACTCGAACGAGCGACGGGCGCGGCTCCTCGGAGCCGCGCCCGTTTGCTTTCTTCCGACTGAGGCGTAATAACGGACCGGGGGTCAAGTACGTGCAGCGGAACGCGCTCGCCGGGAAGCGCTTCCGGTCGTGGGAGCATCTGAACGCGTGGCTGCTCGAGTGGGCCACGACGGTCGCCGACACGCGCGTGCACGGGACGACGCACGAGGTGCCGCGCGAGCGCTTCGCCCGGGAGGTGAATCAGCCAACGATCATCGGTGGGGACCATTGAGCGCACCCCAATGCCCACCTCTGTCGAGGCCCCCGTGTCCTGAGGCCGTCGTCGTGGCAATGCGGGTTCGGGGTTGCGGTGCTACATGGGCGGACCATCTTGTTCGACTCTCCGTCTGAGCCATACCCATGTCGCGCGCCGTATATGCCCTCCTGGTCGGGATCGACGAGTACACCTCGCCAGTGCCGCCTCTCAAGGGCTGCGTCAACGACATCACAGCGGCGGAGCTGTACCTCCGCGATCGCTACTCCGGTCAGGCAAACGCGCTCGACATCGTTTCGCTGACCAATGCTTCCGCTACTCGTGATGCGGTCATCGACGCCTTTCGCCGCCAGCTAGGCCGAGCCGGAGCCGACGACACCGCTCTGTTTTACTTCAGCGGACACGGGTCGCAGCAACCCTGCGCACCAGAACTGCTCTACCTCGAGCCGGACGGAATGGACGAGACGCTCGTCTGCTACGACAGCCGTATTCCGGATCAATACGACCTCGCTGACAAAGAGCTCGCGGGGCTGATCCACGAGGTTGCCGCACGCGGCGCGCACGTCGTCGTGATACTCGATTGCTGCCACTCAGGGAGTGGTACGCGCGCGCTCGAGACGGCAGTGCGACGCGCGCCGACGGACGATCGTCCGCGTCCGCTCGACAGCTACATAGTCGATCCGCGACGACCGGTCAGCACGACCAGGCGTGACGCACCCAGCAGCACGAGCGGCTGGGCTCAGCTGCCGGAAGGCAAACACATTCTGCTTGCCGCGTGTCGTGCCGACGAGCGCGCCCAGGAGATCCCGTTAGGCGGCAGCCGACGAGGCGTTTTCTCCTACTATCTGCTCGACGCGCTCGCGCGGGCGCGCGGCGCGCAGACGTACGGGTCGATCTTCCGACGGGTCAAGGCGCTCGTGGAGCAGAAGGTGTCGTCACAGTCGCCCGAGATCGAATGGAGCGACGCCGACGAGCTGAATCAGCCGTTCCTCGGCGGCACGGCCGTCGCGGAGGAGCCGTACTTCGTGCTGCGATATGACCCCGAGCTCGGATGGGCGATCGATGGCGGTGCGGTGCACGGGATCCAGCCGGCCGACGGCGATGAGACGACCACGCTGGCGATCCATCCGTTCGACATGCGAATGGACGCGAGGCGTGACACGAAGCCGTTGGCGACCGCACGCGTGTTCGAAGTCCAGCCGCACGTGAGTCGCGTAGACATCGACGTAGCCGACGTTGAGCTCGACGAGACGCAGACGTACGTGGCGGTCGTCATCGGCGTGCCGCTACCGCTCCTGGGTGTTGTCATCGACGGCGATGACGCAGGCGTACACGCCGCGCGTCAGGCATTGGCGACCGCGGGGCCCGACGGCGGGGCTTCGATCTATGTACGCCTCGCCTCGGATGCCGCGACCGCCGAGCTCCGGATTCACGCAGAAGCCGAGCGCTACACGATCATGCGCGCAACCGGTGATCGTCGTCTCGTCGGCGACGTTTCGGGCTACGACGCGGATGTTGCGTTGCGCGCGATCCGGCGAGTCGAGCACATCGCGCGGTGGACGACAATTGCGCGGTTGTCCAATTCTGGCAGTGGTATTGCGCCTGACGCGATACAGCTCGAGGTGCATCGCGTCGTCGGGACGGCCGTGAAGCGGTCCTCGGTCGATGTGCCAACGGAGCTGGTGCCGAGTGGCCGTGAATTGCGCTTCGAGTACGAGTACCGGGGCGGCAGGTGGCAACCACCATCGTTCAAGATCAAGCTGCGCAACGATGGCGATCAGCCTTTATGGTGTGCGCTGCTGACGCTCTCCGAGTCGTTCGAGGTAAACGCGAAGGGTCTGCTTTCGGCGGGCAGGGTACGGCTCGAGCCAGGGCAGGAGGTGTGGGCCAAGCAGGGACAGCCCATCAGCACCGGCGTTCCAGAACCACTCTGGCGCGCGGGAGTCACAGAGCGGCGCGACGTCGTCAAGCTCATTGCGAGCAATCGCGACTTCAACCCGTCGCTGTTGGAGCAGGAGAAGCTCGACACGCCGAGAACCGCGGGAGCCAAACGCGCGGTTCCGGGGCGGAGCTCGCTCGACAGGCTCATGGCGCGGGCGGACACACGCGAGTTCCTGGACAGTGATTCATCGTTCGCGGACTGGGTGACGTCGGAGCTGTCTATTACGACCGTGCGTCCGCTCGACAGCGTGGCGCTCGCTGACGGGCGGGCAGTCGAGGTCACCACGGGCGTGACGCTCGAGCCACCAGCCGGGTTTCGGGCACGCGCACGCCTAACGAGCGTATCCGACGGCGGTCGAGACCTCGGCAACGCGCTCGTGCCGCCCATCCTTCGTGACGCGGCGGTGAGCGAGCCCTTTGGGTTCTCGACTGCGCGTGGCAGTGACCCGGGTCTCACCGTTCTCGAGCTGATCGACGTCGCCGATCACACGGTGGTGACGCCGGAGGCGCCGTTGACTGTCGTGATCGACGCGGGCAACGCGCGTGACCTACCGACGGTGGGCGATGCTAGTGTAGCGCATTTGCTTCCCGTCGCGTTCGATGGCGAGTTCTATCTGCCGCTCGGGCACGCGACGTCTCGTGACGGGACCGTCAGGGTCACGCTCGACCGGTTGCCGGCGCCGGTCGCGAGCGACCGGAGTCTCTCCGGTTCCATTCGGATCCTGCTGCACAAGGTCGTGAGCAAGGTGCTCGGGACACCCTACGAGTATCCACTTCTCACGGTGGTCGATATCAACCTCGATGGCACGGTCACGTACGTGAAAGACCCGTCGGCGGTGCGGGCGCGTGTGACCGACGCCGACCGGGTGCTGCTCTACGTGCACGGGATCATCGGCGACACGCGTGTGATGGCGGCGAGCGCGTACACGCCTAACGCCGTCGGAATACTCGGCGTGCCACCTCTGGCCGATCGGTACGATCTCGTGCTGGCGTTCGACTACGAGAACGTACAGACATCGATCCAGGACACCGCGCGGACGCTGGGCAAGCGGCTGGCGGATGTGGGGCTCGGTGCTGGCCACGGCAAGACGCTCCACGTGATCGCCCACTCGATGGGCGGGCTGGTGTCACGCTGGTTCATCGAGCGGGAGGGCGGTCGAGCGGCGGTCCAGCGGCTGGTCACGGTGGGCACACCTAACGACGGATCGCCGTGGTCAAAGGTGGAGGATGTCGCGACGACGCTGCTGTCACTTGCGCTGAATGGCATCGGCGCGTGGCCGGCGACAGTGCTGGGCGCCTTGGTGAGCGGCGTCGAGAGGGTGGATGTGACGCTGGACTCGATGCAGCCGGGCTCCGAGCTGTTGAAAACGTTGTGGGCGAGCGATGATCCCGGCGTGCCGTATACGCTCATCTCGGGAAATACGACGCTCATTGCGACCGTCGTGACGGGTGACAATCGAGTGGCGCGGCTGCTGTCACGTGTCCTCTCGCCGTCGGCGCTGCATCGGGTGGCCGGGCTGGCGTTCTTCGGCGAGCCTAACGACATTGCCGTTCGCGTCGAGAGCGGGCATCGCGTACCCATGACACGAACCCCTCGCCCTGTGGTGGTCCAAGTCGCGAGCGATCACCTGTCGTACTTCCGCGATCCGGCAGTGCTTCGCGCGCTCGCCGACGCGCTGCCGCGTGGAGCGACAGCCGAGGCGGTATCGTGACGTTAGCGCCGTCGACAGCGAGTCCGGGGCTGTGGGTGAATCCGGCGTGGAAGTCAGGCACGCCGGGAACGTTCGCCGTTGTCGTCGGTGCGAGCCGTTACGAGCACCTCGCCGGTGGTCACGGGGCGCTGGCGACGGACAACTTCGGGCTCACGCAGCTCAGCGCATCGGCGTTGAGTGCGTACCGCTTCTTCGAGTGGTTGCGGGGCGATTACGCAAATGCGGCAAGTCCGATCGCCATGTGCTGGCTACTGCTCTCGCCGTCGGATGCGGAGCGGTCGGTCGAGCCCGGAATCGCGGAGAATGTGGCTGCGCCGACGTTGCCTAACCTGCAGCGCGCGGTAGGCGAGTGGTTCACGGCGATGAAGCAGCTTCCCTCGAGCGCCGCGAAGGACAGTCGAAGCATTCTTCTGGTTCAGCGGTCACGGATTCGATGTCGGCAGTGAGCACCTGCTGTTGCCTTCGGACTATCTCGAGCCGCCGCTGTCGATGCCGGATCGTGCGGTGTCGGCTCGACGTCTCGTTGCCGCGATGGAAGCGCTCGAGACGCGAGATCAGCTGTTCTTCCTCGACACCGGGCGCGAGCAGCTGCAGCAACTCCAGACGTTCGGCATTACGGGGATGCCGCTCCTGCCGGTGCCGATCGCTCGCACTGGCCCGGTCGATCGGATGTCGGTGACCCTCGGCGCCAGCATGCCGTCGGGGCGAGCGTTTCAGCCCGGCAATCCGAAGGACGGAATTTCGTTCTTTGCGCAGGCGGTGATCGAGGGGCTCAGGGGGGAAGGTGGGCTCAAGCCCGACTGCAGCGTGTCGCCGTGTGTGGTGAGGTTGTTTCCGTTCGTGAGCTTCGTGCAGAGTCGCGTGCAGCAGGTGCTGAGCGAGTACAACGTGACCGGCCAGGCCGTGAGGCTGCAGCTCGAGGGGTCGTCGCACGACGTCGTGCTCACCCAGGTTCCTGCGCCTGTCGCGCAGACGGCGCAAGCCCAAACGAGCGCTAACGAAGCTTCGCTGGAGACTCAGACCGTATTGGCGGCCACACCCACGGTGGACGCCGCGCCGACGTATATGGTGGCAGCCACCGCGGCCATCGTGACGCAGGGCGCGACGGGCACCAGCACGATCACCATCACGCGAACCGCCGGCTTCGCCGGCAACGTGGCGTTAGCCGCCGAGGGGTTGCCGACGGGCGTCACGGCCGCATTTACGCCTAACAACACGAACACGAACGGATCGGTGCTGACGTTGACGGCTGCCGCGAATGCCGCCGTTGGCACGTCGACCATCACCGTGCGCGGCACCGCGACCGGGCAGACGGACAAGACGACGACCGTCCAGCTCACCGTGAGCGCCGCCGGTGGCGGGGCGAGCTTCTCGGTCGCAGCCGGTGAAGCGAAACTTGACAATGCCTATGCGCTACTGATCGGTGTCGGCGGCGCGTCGGAGAAGGACACGGCGCTCATTCGGGACGTTCTCGTCGACCAACGATACGGCGGCTACGGCGAAAATCGCGTTAGGCGTATAGTCGGCTCCGAGGCCAACCGGGAAGGGATTGTCGCGGCGCTTCAGGAGCTCGCGTGGATCACCGCGCCTGGTGAGCGCATCCTTATCTACTGCTCGAACCCGGGCACGCAAGTTCCGGCGTCAAAGGGCCCCAATGCGCTCGAGAGCGCGATCGTTCCCGCGGACTACGAGGAGGGGGGATTCGTCCCTGCGTCGGAGCTCGAGCGCCTGCTCGACGCGTTGAGTGGCAGGAGTGTTCTCTTCCTCGCCGACTACGCCCACGCAGCGCGCGGCCTCCGCATGGGCGCAGGCCACGTCGCGATTGCGGTCGGCGCGGAGGGGATGGCGCTCGAAGACTCGAACGCGACAGCCGACACGGCAAGCGGCCGATATGCGCGACAGCTCACCACGGGGCTGCGGGGCGGGGCTGCGGGGTTGGATGGAACGATCAGCAGTCTGGATCTGTTCGAGTACATGTCCACGAGGCTGTGGAACGATGAGGATCGGGTGGTTCTGGTCGGGGATACGGCGGCCGATTTTGTGATAGCGTCGGGATCGTCGCCCGACTCGCCTGCTGCGCCGGCGTACGACGATGACTTCCAATACGACGTCTATGTGAGCGCGGCGGACCGCAATGCCACGACGCTCCACAGTCGCGTGCTCCCGCGGCTGATCCAGGCTGGCCTTCGGATCGCGATACTCCCGGCGATCGACACCAAACGCGGCGATACCGATCAGCGGGCCGGCGTACGCCATGTCGCGACCGCGGAACGTGGCATTGCGCGGTCGCGTCGGACGCTCGCGCTGTTATCGGAAGTGTACGTGCGCACCGTTGCGCGTACACTGGGGAGCGTGTTCGACCGTGCGTTAGGCGCCGGGGAGGGCCGAGACCGTCTGTTGGGTGCTCGATTAGGCCGGTGGGCAACGGCACGCGCACTCGCCGACATGCGGCTACCGTCAGTGCTCGGCGATCCAGCCCAGTGGGTCTCGGTCAAGAACGCGCTGGATCTGCTCGTCGGCGACACGACAAACGAGCCGGACGCCGACGATCGAACCGACGCCGAACCCTCGACGGACACGGAGCCCGGCTCGTACGCGCTCGTCATCGGCATCGATACGTATCAGAAATCGATGGCTCTCCGTGGGTGTGCACAGGACGCAAAACTCATTGCCGAATTACTCTCGAATGGTGGCCCAGGATCGTCCGCGTACGACGTGCGGCTGCTCACCGACGGTGATGCGACGCGCGAGGGAATCCTCTCCGCACTGCACGAGGTCGCGGAAAAAGCGACGAGCGACAGCACCGTTCTGATCTTTTTCGCCGGGCATGGTGCGGACGCGGGCGACGCCGGCGCCTCGGCGATCGAGCCGACTGAAAGTGCGCTCGTCGCGGTCGACTACACCGAAGCGGATCCACGGCTGGTGACGACGGCGGATCTCGAGGCGGTTCTGGCAGACATGTCTGCACGGCACATCGTAGCCCTGGCCGACGCGAGCTATGCCAATCGCATCATGCGCGGCGGGACGGGCCGAGTGCTCGTGTCCGCCGGGCGTGAAGGCGAAGTGGCGTACGAGAGTCGTGACCGCGATGCCTCAGGGGTCGGCGAGTTTTCGAGTGCCGTCATCGACGGGATCCGTGGGGGCGCATCATCGGCCGATGGGCTCGTGCGCGTGCTCGACCTGTACGAGTTCGTCCACCGGCGTGTCGTGGCGAAGGGTCTACAGCACCCGTACGTTGGCGGCGACCTGTCGACAAACGTAGCGGTTGCCGTGTCGCCTAACGAGATGCCGCGTGATCCGGCGGCGGGTGCGGACGGTTATCGCTACGATGCGTACCTGAGCTTCGTGGGTGACGACGCGTCACTCGTGTGGAACGAGCTCGCGCCGCGTCTCGCCACCCTCGGGCTACGAATCGCGGTGTCGCACGACCTCGAGGACGCGCGGTTCTACCGTGTCGCGACACCCGAGCGCGGTATCACCCAGGCGCGGCGCTCCATCGTCGTCGTGTCGGCAAAGTCGTTGGCGGAGTCGACGGCGGAGTTCGAGCGGTTGGCGGTGGCGACCATCGGGCTCGACGGAGCGGCCGCACGCACGCTCCGCATCACCACGAGCGACGATCTCGCACAGCAGATTCGCATCGAGCCACCGGTTCGCGAGTGGCTGCGGCAGGCGCCCGGATGGACGTTAGGCGCGTTGCTCGAGCGCGATGAGCAACTCACCGACCTGGTCGATCGACTGCGGGCCCCGATCGAACCGGCGGCCGCACCCGCGACGATCTTCATCAGCTACAGTCGACACGATAAAACGGCGGCGGACCGGCTTGCTGCGGCGCTACGCGGCGTCGGGTACAACGTGTGGCTCGATCAGGAGCTCAACGCGGGAGAGACGTTCCAGGCGACGCTCGAGCGAATGATCGCGGAGTGCACGATCTTCATCCCGATCCTGTCGATAACGAGCCTCGGCCGCCAAACCGGGTATTACCTCGCCGAGTGGAATCTGGCACTCGAGCGGGGACGTCGGTCTCCGGAGTCGCGGTTCATCATTCCCGTCGCAATCGATGACGTCACCCCGACGTCGTTCTCTGAGGCGGTGCCACGCGAGCTAGCCGCGATTCAGTGGAGTCGATTGCCGAACGGGGAGGCGTCGTCGCGTTGGCTCGCGATGATCGCCGAACTCGTTCAGCGTACCAGGGCGCCGGCGGATACACCGTCCGAATCCGGTGACGCAAGCGCCCACACGATACCGCGCGAATTGCTCCCCAGGCTGTCATCCTCGTCGCGGCGAGCGCTGCTGAGCGCGGAGGGATACCGGCGTGCCGGCAACGCGGCGGTCGTGGACACGGGGCACCTGCTTGGCGGGTTATACGAGAAGCCGGAAGGCTGGGCTCATGCGGTGATGCAAGCCGCAGATTTCGACGGATCGTGGGCAGGGCTGTTCACCGTGGGTCTCGGGGAGGGTCTCCACTCGTCGGGAGCGGCGCGCGCACCATCGAGTGCGCTCGAGACCATGCGGATCTCGCGGGCGGTACTGGCTGCATTGACCGAAGCGGGACGACTCGCCGACGAGAATCGTGCAACGACGATACAGGCCCGATATCTGCTGGCCGGCCTACTCGGCGTATCTAACGAGCCGGCCGCGGTGTGGATGGCGGACCGTGTCGAGCTCGATGTCGAGGCGTTGCGGCGTCTCATTCTCGCGGCCGTCGAGGGGTCACCACCGCTGGACGACGTGCGGCGTCTTCGGCGTCGAGGCGCGCGGCTGGTGCTCGCGCCGGACCAGGCGCGGGCAGGGGCGCCAGTCTACGCGGCCGCGTTCAGCCCCAATGGCGCGTCGCTCGCAACCGCGCACTATGACGGCGGCGTTAGGCTCTGGAATCCAGCCGACGGGACACTCATGCGACTGCTCGGGGCGACAGGAGAGGAAGGGCACGGCTGGGTCAACTGCCTCGCCTGGTCGCCTAACGGCGACGCCCTCGTGTGGGGGACGCAGGACGGCTCGATTCTCTTCTGGGACGCACGCACCGATGCGGTGGGGACGATTCCCGGTGTGCACGATGGGCAGGTCGTGTCCATTCGGGTGAGCCCCGACGGGCGGCTGCTCGTCTCGACGGGAGGAGACAGCTCCGTGCAGATCCGCGACTGGACCGACAGAGAAATGTTGGGTCACGGGGCAGGAGTGTATCCCGTCCAGCGCGGGATCTCCGGGATCGAATTCAATGTCGATCGCGGTCTGGTCTTCGTCGCGTCGCCGGACGGAAGCGTGACGCGATTGCCACCGTCGGCGCCGGGGTGGGCGTGAGCTCGGCACCGACGAATTCTGCGCCGGGCGTGGCCATGCGAGCGGCGAAGACGAGCGATGGCAGCCGAATGGTCATCGCCGGGCCAGGGGAGGCGATCAGCGTCGTTGCCCTGGAGACCGGCCGGCCGATCGCCACGTTCGAGGGGGGCCACGCCACCGACGTCCTCGCCGTCGCGGTCACCCCGGACGATCGGCTTGTCGTCTCCGCATCGGAGGGGGGTACGATCCGCGTGTGGGAGCTCGACGGCGGACGCCTAACGCGCACGACCGAGCCTCGCGCGGGACCGCTCTGGACACTTCGTCTGGTCGAAGATGGTGACATTGCCATCGTCGGTGCGAGCGACGGGGCGCTCGTCGTCGTCGACATCACGGTCGGTCGAGTCATCCGCAGCATTCAGGCACACGACGGCGGCGTCAACGCGCTGGCCGTCTCGCCTGACGGCCGGATGCTCGCGTCCGCCGCAATGGATGGGACGACGCGCATCTGGGATCTCGCGAGTATCGGAGCCGTGCGACCGGAGCCGATCGACCGGCGGGTAGCCCTGGCGGCAATCGAGATCGCACGCGGCGACCTGCTCGAGCGGGACGAGGACGCGCTCGTCTACGCCGTTGGCCTCGACCCACAGAACGGCGGCATGATCGGCAATCGGCTCGCGCGCATGCTGGAGAGGCCCCAGCGCGAGAACATGGTGCAGCGACCGGCGCTCAGGTCTCGTGAGGCACGCGCGATCCGGATGGACTCGGGCGCGCTACGAGCGAAATACGTCATTCAGACGGCGACCGAGGAGGAGCGCGGGCATGAGGAGATGCACTCGCGAGAAAGCATCACGGACGCCGTCACCTCCGCGTTGGAGGTCGCCGAGTCGTTAGGCAATGTGCGGTCGGTGTCGTTGCCGAGTGTTGGGACGGGGGCGGCTGGGTTCGATCCTGCCACACTCGCCCCGGGCATTCTCGAGGCGATCGTGCGGCACCTGGAGCGTGGCAGCTATCTCGAGCACGTGACGCTCGTGTTCAACAACGAGGCGCACGAGCGCGCTTACAGCGACGCGCTCGCGTCGTTGCGCGCCGGCATCGAGCGCGACCAGGCGGCAGCGTCGGCCGCGACAGCCTACGTGCTGCAACTCACGCGGCCACGGAGATGAATCGGCTCCGGTAACGGTCGGCGATGTGATCACCCTCCGTCTCGAGCTCCGACGCGCGTTTGTTGGGGAACAGGGCATCGCACTGCCGTCGAGTGCGGGAGAGGTAAACTGCTTCGTCACTGGGGATGCGGGGCTCCGGCTCGAGAGCGCCGAAGCGGTCGCGCTCCGGCTGCCGTCGGACGGAGCCGTCGCGGCGGGAGAGATCCGGTTGCGGGCGCATCTCGTCGGTGAGCGACGGTATACCGTCGAGCTGTATCTGGACGGCTCCGGGTCGGACTCAAGGTCGCTGCGCGAGTTCAGCGATACGGTGTCGGTTGCCGCACCCATCGCCGCGTTTCGACCCGAGATACTCCCGCCGCTGGACCTGCGGGTTGCCGCACGTCCGGATGTTGTGCTCGAGGTGACCGCGACCAGCGCGAACGGGTCGGGTGGTGCACACCGCCTAACGTACCGGCTCAGCTCCCGGGTGGCCGGTGCACAGTTCGCGGCCGCGCTCGCCGGCGTAGTGGACGTCGGGCCAGTGGAGCGCAGCCGCATCCGGTCGCTGGTTCGCGATGCCGTCCGGATGTCGACTGCCGAGCAGCCTGAGGACTCGCGAGCGCGGATGGTAGCGATCGGCACGTATCTCTACGATCGATTCGTTCCGCGCGAGGGCGCAGGGGAGCTTCGCGAGATGATCGAGCAGCTCGAGACGGCGCGTCGGAATCGCATCACGACAGCGACGAAGCCGGAGCGGCCGCTCACATGGCTCATCATCGAGAACGGGACTGAAGCCTCGCTGCCGTGGGAGCTGGTGGTGCCTTACGAGTCCAACTCTCCCGGCGCGCAATTCCTCTCGGAGTGGTGGCAGATGAGTCACTGGCTCGTGGGGCTCGGTCCGCCGCTCCAGAGCGAGGTGCCCGTCGGAGATGTGGCACTCATGTATTACGGCCAATCAGTGGACGAGACCGACGACGCTCGGCAGTTAGGCGCGTGGGGACGATTGCTGAACGCGAGCATGGCCAGCGACATCAAGCAGGTGGCGGCGCCGGAAACGCCGGTGTACGGGCTACATCTTCTCAGACAGGGTAGGACGGGTGCACTCGGCATCGCGCCGCGCGGGGCTGGTCCGGCGACCGACGAGGTTCGCCGGGCGCGACTCGATCTTCGCCTCAAGCGCCCCCTCGTCACGCTCGGTGTTCTCGATGGCCGGTCGGGCGATGAGACGAATGCGATGGATGCGTCAGCCGTCGCGGACGGCAACTGGCCGCTCGTCGAGCGGGCGCTGCCGTATCTGCGTGCTGGCGCGAGCGGCGTCGCGGGGGCGTGGTGGCAGACATCGGCAAGTTCCGACCGCGTCTTCTGGACGACCTTCTACGACCTTCTGATCGCCAGGCAGAATGTCGTTAGGCGAGAGCATCTGGCGCGCTCGGCTCGCGGTTGCGCGGGCGCTGCCGGAACGGTCCGACTGGCTCGCGTACGTGCTATTCGGGAACCCGCTGGCGCGGCCGTACGTCCCTGCGGAGAGCGAGGGGTACACGACGCTCCAATGTCGATGCCGACAGTCCTCTTCGTGTCGGGAAGGAGTACATCTTCTCGGCATCGATCCGCACGCGCCCGCCACTCTGGCATCAGGACCGGCTCGTCCGCGTGCAGAAGGACGAAGAAAGTGAGGAGGCGTCGGAGGCGCTCAGTGCTCTGTTTGTCGCGCCCGGACTGCAGGACGCCGTACCCGAGCCGGTGGCCATGCGACCTGTCGGCCGAACGATCCATGAAGCAACGTGCGCTCTCACGCCGAAGCAACCGGGTGAGTATCTGTTGACGGTCCGTCTACTCAAGGGTGATGAACGATTGCAGACGCTGCGCCTGCCATTGATCGCCAGTAACAGTCGGCCGACGAACCTCGACGGAGAAGCGACACTCGTGTCCGTGGGAGAATCGACGTGAGCTCCATCTCGCGACCAGCGAAGCATTGCTGGGCAAGCGGCAACGCACCGAAGCGCGGACG
>CAWHHI010000004.1:0-931432 GCA_963829055.1 uncultured Gemmatimonadaceae bacterium
ACGCGCTCTCTGGCGTGGTCACGACGCGGGGCGGCACGCCGGTGGACACCGGCGTGCTCGCTGCGCGCGAGATGCGACACGGGGCGCGTGTCATTTCCTATGTCCCCTCGCGCTTCAACGAGCTGCCGTCGCGCCGCTACTATCTGTACATGATGCTGCCGCCATCGTCCTGGCCTGCATCACCATCTATCCGTTCTTCTGGCTCATCTGGATGTGCCTCCACGATGTCGACGTCGGTGCTGTGGGCAACAAGTTGAACGACTTCAGGAATTGGACCCGGCTTGGCCGCGACGCGAAGTTTACCGATGGCTGGTACCTGCTCATCAAGTACAGCGCCATGTGCATGGTGGCCGAAGTCGGGCTCGGGGTCACGCTGGCGACGTGGCTGGAATCGCTCGCGCTTCGAGAAGACGCTGGTCACCATCTTCCTGATGCCGATGATGATGGCACCGGTAGTGGCCGGTCTCGTCTGGTACTACCTCTACAATTCGACTTTCGGCTGGTACCACTGGCTGTTCGAAGCGTGGGGTTGCACCAAGTCGATTCTGGGTGATACGTCCACGGCGATGCTGGGCATCGTCATCGTCGACGTCTGGCAGTGGACGCCGCTCATCATCCTAATCACCCTCGCCGGGCTCAAGCGCGTGCCGCGCGATCAGCTCGAGGCGAACATGGTCGACGGTGCCGGCGAGATCCGAATTTCTTCGCCATCACCCTTCCCAATCTCTACCCGTTCCTGCTGATCGCAATTCTATTGCGGTTCATGGACAATTTCCGCTTCATCGACGCCATCCTGGTCCTGACCGGGGGCGGGCCTGCGAACTCGACCAAGATCCTGCCGACCTATCTATTCGATGTCTCCTTCCAGTTACTCAAGCTCGGGCGCGGTGCCGCCATCGCCCTGACGCTTCTGGTGGTGACGATCATTCTCGGCATGCTCCTGGTTCGGGTCTTCGACAGCCCGGTCAACAAGCAGCGTCCGGCGGGTTGATCCCATGGCATCCATGGACATGGTTCAATACCGCTCACCGCTGCGCCGCGTAGGCGGCGTTGTGATCGGTCTGTTCCTTGCCTTCTACCTGATATGGACGCTGCTGCCGCTGCTGATCATGTTCGTGTCCTCGTTCAAGGAGCTACTCGAAGCGTTCAAGCTGCCCGCTGTCGGCGACTGGGGCGGAGTGACGTTGTTCTTTGACTTCAGTCCCACCTTCAAGCACTATCACAACCTGTTCGCCGACCTCAATTTCACGATCTACCTCTTCAACAGCATCGCTGCTTCGCTCGGATCGGCACTGATCTCGGTGGTGCTCGGCTCCATGTCGTTGCCCTATCCGCGCGCAACGACTTTCGCGGCAAGAAGGACCTGTTCTTCTGGATCATCTCGACGCGGATGGCGCCGGTGGTGGCGGTGATGGTGCGGCTTCTACGCGATCTTCCGCTCGGCGGGCCTGGTTGGCACCCTGCCGGGGCTGATCCTTGCCTACACGACGTTCAACCTGCCGTTCGCTATCTGGATCCTCAAGGGCTTCTTCGACAATGTGCCCTACGCAATCGAGGAGGCGCAGATGTGCGACGGTGCCACTCCCCTGCAGGCCTTCCGCTCGATCCTGCCACTGGTGGCCCCCGGCATTGGCGCGTTTCTTGTCCTATGTGTGCTGTTTGCTTGGAACGACTTCCTCTTTCGCCTCGATCATCGGCTCTGGCGGCGCGAAGACGCTGCCGGTGGCGACGCGCGAACTGGTGCAGCCGCAGAACATCCAGTGGGGCAGCATCATGGCCGCTGAAGCTCGTGACTACCTTGCCGATGATGTTTCTGGGCCTGCTAATTCGACGCTATCTCGTCGCCGGGCTGGCCCATGGGCGCTGTCAGGGAATAGGAGCAACCTCACCGATGGCGTCCGTCAGCATTCGGCGATGTTCTGGAAGCTCTACGGCAAGACCGGCCGCCGTGAAGCGAGCTCATCCTCGTCTGCCCAAGACGGCGAGTTCCTCTGCGTGCTCGGACCATCCGGGTGCGGAAAATCGTCCACGCTGCGGATGCTGGCCGGTTTGGAGCAGATCTCTGCCGGCGACATCTATTTCGGCGAGCGACGGGTCAACGACCTGCCGCCGAGGGATCGCGACATCGCGATGGTGTTCGAGAACTACGCTCTCTACCCGCACAAGACGGTGTACGAGAACATCGCCAATCCCTTGCGACTGCGCGGTACCGATCATGCCACCATCGAGCGCAAAGTCGCGAAAGCGGCCGAATTGCTCGAGATCCAGCCCGTTGCTACAGCGCCGTCCGGGTGAACTCTCCGGCGGCCAGAAACAGCGGACCGCCATCGGGAGGGCGATCGTGCGCGAGCCCGAGCTGTTCCTGTTCGATGAGCCGATCGCGCATCTCGATGCCAAGCTGCGTGCCCACATGCGGGGCGAGCTCAAGATCATGCAGCGCGAGCTGGGCACGACCATGGTCTATGTGACCCATGATCAGCTCGAGGCACTGTCGATGGCGGACCGCATCGCCGTCATGCACGACGGCGTGCTGCAGCAGTTCGGCACGCCACAGGAAATCTACGATCATCCGGTCAACGAATGGGTTGCCGGCTTCGTCGGCGAGCCGCCAATGAATTTTCTGGACTGCACGCTGGAGGAACATGGTGACCAGCTCATGGTCGCCCATCCCGCCTTCGCCGTGCCGGTGACGCCAGCGCAACGCACTGCCCTGTCGGGCGATCGGGCGTCGGCACGTCAGGTGCGGCTCGCCATGCGTCCGGCAGAGATTGCGATCGTCCCATCGGGGGTTGACGGCGCAATCAAAGCCAACATTCTCGTGACCGAGCCGCTGGGTGGCGACATGCTCATCAGTGCATTGGTTCCGACAGCACAGTCGGGACGAATCCACTCTTCTGACGAGCGGGGAAGTCCTCGATGCGCTTCAGCGGGCGAATCAGCACGGCATCGTACAAGAATCGCAGGGCGGCCAGCGCCTGATTCTGCGTCGATGCCGAGACGCCGTCGTCCACCGCGAGCACCGACAGGAAGTCGCGCACGTCGTCCTCCCCAAGCTCCTTCGGATGACGGCGTCCATGGAACCGGATGAACCGCCTGATCCAATGCACGTACGTCTCCTGCGTGCGTCGACTGTAGCGGCGCTCGCGAAGACGCCGCCGCACGACCTCCATGAATCGCAGCGGTCGATCAGGTTCAGGCGGCCCGGTGAGCTGGGAGTCGGGAATGAGCGGGTAGGACACGATATGAACGGTGCACCACCTGGCGCCGTCATGTGCCACCAATTCGCCGCGCCCCCCATCAATAACGACAAGCGAAAGGCGCCCTCCTTGTGGGAGGGCGCCTGATCAATCGCGACCGGCTGTCGTCAGGCGACGGCCGTTCTACTTCTCGTCCAACTTCCGCCCGGCGTTCAGATTGTCCCAGTTCAACATCGTGTTGAACACGAGCGCGTAGCTGCCGATCGTCTCGCCACGCCACGAGCGGATTGTTCGCGAACAGCACGACGTGCCCCTTCTGCATCGGCACGTCCACGACCACCGGTCGCTGCGCGATGTCGCCGCCGCCATCGAGCAGGCCAGACACTAACAGTTCACGCTGATCCGCGAACCGGAGCGGCACGCGCGGACGCTGATCCGGCGGAATCACGTTCAGCGGATTGCGCAGCTGATCATCCGTGATCGGCGCGGCCTGCCACGGCTGCACCGTCACACGCGGCGGCGCCTCGAACTTCGGATCCACCGGGCGACCCTGCGTCACGTCGGGATCATCCGCGGTGCCACGACCCGTCGCGCGCGTTGCGCCACCGCCGCCACCGAAGCCGCGTCCACCGGCGCGCGAATTCGAGATCGAGAAGCTCCCGCCATCATCGCTGTACACGGCGAGATTGTCGGCCACACCGTACACGATCGGGCTCGTCTCATCGACGAGCTTCGACCGCAGCAGGGTTCCAACCACCGAGCCGCTCTTCGCGTTGTTCACGCTCACGCCATTCGTCAGACCGAACTGCACCGCGAATTCCGCCGTGTTGTTCACGCCCACGAGCACACCGCCGCGGTTCACGAAGCTCTCGAGATTCGCCAGACCCTGCCAGCCGAGTCCGGGGCGCATGTCGTCGGTCTGCGCGAGGGTGCTGATGTTGGGCGTCTCCGGCGAATTCTTCCACGGCATCGGGTTCCGCCATTGCGGCATCCCCTGAATGATCGCCGTGCCGTTGCCGCCCGACGGGCGGGAAGAGGATCACGTCGTACTTCGCGTTCAGGTTCGGGATCTTCGCGACGTCCTGCGTGCTGATGTAGTCGAACGGAATCGACAGCTGATCGAACGCCTGACGCCACCAGCCCTCGGTCTGCGTGCTGAACCACGTGTGCATGATCGCGACGCGCGCGGCGCGCACCGGATGCGTCTTGACGTTAGGCGCGGCGGTCAGCGCGACGACGGAGAGACCGAGGTCCTTCGCGGCCTTGTCGAGGTCCGCGGACGGGAACGCCGCGGATGATGAACGATCCACGTCCGAACCGCTTACCGCCTGCCTCGAACCCCTCCTCCGCGGCCTGGAAGTCAGCCTTCGCGAAGCGGTAGCGCAGCGTCGCGAGCGCGTTGTCCGCGTTATGGTTGATCGCGAAGACGGTCCCAGTGCCGGTGACGCCACCGGTTGGCTTGATGTCAGCTGGTCACGCGCTCCATCGCCACATCGAGGACCTTGGGGTCCGTCACGCGCACGGACTGCACGTTGAACCCCTCGGGGAACGTCCAGCCGGTGTCGTCGTACGGGTTCTTCTGCGGATCGTTAGGGCTCCAGAACTGATAGTCGAGCAGTGCGTCGGCGATGCGCGAGTAGGGCTGGTCCATGCGAATTATGTAGGAGCCGGCGGGGAAGGTTCTCGCCGTCGGGACTGGGGACTGGGGATTGGGGACTGGGGTAGAATCGGGACGCGCGGCGCCTCCGCTGGTCGAGTCCGCGCCGCCGCCCTCCGCCGGCCGCCTTCCGCGCCGGGATCGTCACCGTGAACGGCGCCGTCGCGCGCGAGATCTCCACCGCCTGCTTCCGCAGCACGTTCAGCAGCTCCGCCTGCGCGCCGGGGCGACGATCGTCGGCCGGCAGCACGTACGCCGCCGGTCCTTCGACGCGCGCCTTCGTCACCGAGCGCTTGCTCTTCTGGTAGAAGTTCTCGAGAAACTGCCGGCGGTTGTTCGCGAAGTAGTTCAGCGAGACGAGCACGCCCGTCTGCTCGTAGTTGTTGTTGTTGCGGAGACTCCACTTCACCTTCGCGAGCGGCGGGTTCTGGCGATACCACGTCCGCTCCGTCTCGTTAGGCGACAGCGTCCGATCGACCGTCTCGGCCGTGCCGCCATTGCCGAACGTCTCGTACAGGCGGCTGATGCCGTTGTGCGTCGCCGCGATGAACATGAGATAGCCCGGCGACCACGTGTCGAACGTCCCGTGCGCGAACACGCCGGGCATGCCCATGCGCGTCATCTCCTGCACGTTGTTCCAGCCGATCATCTGCCACTCGTTCGTGAGCAGCGGGTCGATCCAGGCGTTGAACGGGCCGTCGCCGATCGTGTTGTCGTACAGGAACGGCACCGACTCGTGCAGGTCGTGCAGCACCTGCGCCTTCCAGTCCACGTACGTGTTGAGGACGTTCTGCGTGAGCTTGAGCGTCATGCCCATGGCGTCACGGTTGTTGTCGTGCGCGACGTACTTGCCCCAGTAGACGATGTTCGGATACGTCTGACCGGGGTGCTTCATGTGCCAGTTGAAGATGTCGACGACGCGGTCGCGCCCGTCCACCTCGACGATCGGCGTGATGAGCGTGATGAGGTTCTCGCGGATGTTCTTGATGTACGCGCTCTCGTCCACCGCGAGGCGATACGCCAGTCTCCATCATCGCCGTCGGCGCGCCGGCTTCGGGCGAGTGGATCGTCCCCGTCACGTAGTACACCGGCACCGCGTCACTCGCGATCTGCTCGGCCACCTTGTCATTCGAGGTTGATCGTGCGCGGATCGGCGAGCTTCGCGAGCTTGGCCTTGTTCTCGTCGAGCTTCGCGAGCAGCGCCTCGGACGCGACGGCGACGGCGATCATCTCGCGGCCTTCTTCGGTCGGCCGATGGAGAAGACCTTCACGCGCGGACTCGCCTTCTCGAGCATGCGCATGTACTCGTACACCTCCTTCGAGTACGGCAGCTTGGTCGGCGCGCCGGCGATGTCGCCTAACACGGCCTTGGGCGTCGGCACGGTCTTGCTCGCCGGGAGGTAGTCCACGAGCGGCGAGAGGAAGAACGGCTCGGTCGTGTATTCCCTGATCTTCGCGGTGTACGCGGAGTCGATGGGCTGATTCGGATCGCGACCGGGCTTGGCCGTGGAGAGATCGGTGGGAGCGCCCGCGCCGGGCTCGCGACTGGCTGGATTCGGCGCGCTCTGCGCGAACGACAGCGCGGGTAACGCGGCCAACAAGACGACGGCGAATACGGACGCGAACGGACGGCGTCTCATGAAGTACCTCGGCAAAGAGGGATCAGTTGGGAGAATGGGAAACGTACAGACTGGGCCAGCGGCGGGAACAGGGAACCGGGACGGGAACCGGGAAGCGGGCTGCTCGCTCATTGCGTGTTGTCATCCCGAGCGTCAGCGAGGGATCTTCTGTGAAGTACTCGTGGCCAGGCCAGCTACGATGACGTCACAGAAGGTCCCTCGTCGCTGGCGCTCCTCGGGATGACACCCGCACGAATGACGACACGCGCCACCATCATCAAGCGGGCCTACGAGGTCTTCAGCGCCGACGCCGACTCCGCGCCGAACATCACGCTGCGCGGTGGCAATGCCATCGACAGCTACGACGAGCCTCCGCCGTTCGACCCCGCGATCGACGAGCCCACGGACGCGTACCTCGAGACGCACGCATTCCACGGGATGAACTTCATCGACGCGCAGTCGTGGCGACACTATCTGCCGAGGCTCATCGACTACGCGCTGCGGAACATTGCGAGCAACGCGCCGGGCACGATGGCCATCGACGCCTTCCTCTGGTCGTGCCGGCCACCCGATCGCGATCCGCCTCGCCTCGCGTCGCTCACGGCCGAGCAGGAGGACGTCGTCCGCGCGGCGCTCGACGAGCTCGCGTTCGCCGACGATTCCGTCTATCGCACGGACGCGATGCAGGTCCTCGAAGAGTGGTGGATTCCCGGCGCCCTGTATCGTCCGCGGGACCCGGCGCGGCCTAACGACTAGCCGACGCGCTCGATGACGTGGAGAACCCGCGCGCATCCTCGCGTGGCAACAGACCTTCGATCGCCAACAGGAACTGTCGCGTTGCCTCATGGTCTCCCTGAAGCGCGGCGCGCATTCTGACGCTGTTGCGGGGACACCGGCGTGAACCGCGCGCGATCGAGGTTCATGCGATAGTCGGGCATCGTCGCCTCGTTCCGACGACGCTCATACTCCACGAGCGCGTCCGTAAGCGCGCGTCGACCAGCGATGCCATCGCTCACGGCCTCCGCGAGCAGCTCGGCGTCACGAAACGCGTCGCAGATGCCGAGCGCGAGGTAGGGGTCCTTGTGGCACCCGGCGTCGCCGACGAGCGCCCAGCCCGGGCCGTACGGCGTGCGCAGGAAGTTTCGGAGATCCGTCGCGCCGTAGAAACGATCCGCACGACGCCCCGCACGGATGCGCTCACCTAACGCCGGCACGCCATCCACGGCCGCGAGGAACTGACGCTCGATGTCCGCGCGCACCAGACGCAGCTCGGAGCTGGGCCAGGCGACGAACACCGCGAACAGTCCGTCGTTCGTCGGGAACGCGAACATTGCGCGGCCGTGACGATCGTAGATCTCGAGCGCATGGCCCGCAACGTCCGACCAGTAGCTGAAGTACCAGCACGTGAGCGACGGCACCTGCTCGTATTCAGGGGCATCGACCGCGCGCGCGACGTGCGAGTTGCGACCATCAGCGCCAATGGTGATCGTGGCCCGCTCCGTCGCCGACCGACCACCGCGCCGATCGCCGCCGCGGATTCCGGTGACGCGGCCCGAGTCCATCGTGAGCGATTCGACGGAGAAGCCGGCGCGAAGCTCGGCCCCAGCCTCCACCGCCGCATCGACGAGCGCCCGATCGAGCGCGGTGCGACGCGGACCGAAGGCGACGGGGACGCCGTCGACCGCAAGGTCACTCGCGGTGAGCGGGAACTCGCCCGGGTCCACGGTCATCGTGGTGATCTGGGGGCACCCGGCAGCCGTCAGGCGGTCGAGGAGCCCCCAGTCGGCGAGCCGCTTTGGCCCGCCGCGGTGAATGAGATGCCCGTGCGGGATCTCACTCGGAAACGTGGCGCGATCCACCAGCAGGACGCGGTGGCCTTTCCGTGCGAGCAGCATTGCCGTCGCGGCACCGCTGCACCGCGCGCCGATCACGATGGCGTCGTACATCGGTCCTCCTCATCCCGCTGCCCGAACCGTTAGACGAATCAGCGCGTCATTGCCGGCAAGGAGCGTGCGGATCGCCCTTGGGGATGTCAATAACCGGACGATGGTCGAGGTTGGCGATCCGCAGCGCTGCATCGTGGACGAACCGCGAGACTCGCGCCATGTCGGGGTAGTCGATGTACTGTGCCTCGTCGGTCACCTGGTGGTAGTCGAGGTGCTCGCCACGCGAGAAGGCGACCGCCGGAATCGTGTACCGCGCGTAGTTGTAGTGATCGGCGCGGCAGTAGTACTGCAGCGGGTGGCCGGGCGCGTCGAACGTGTAGTTGAAGACGAACGGCACGGGCTGCGCGGCGTTGACGGCCTCGAGTATCTCGCCAAATTCCTTCGACACCCGCTTCGCGCCGACGACCTCGAGGTACGTCGGGACCAGCGTCAGGCAGATCCTGCGCGGTGCCGCGTCCAACCATGTCCTGGTCGATCTCGGCCACTATGGAGTCGGTCGGAACCGTCGCGTGGTCCGTGAACCAGCCTGAGCCCACGAGCCCCGACTCCTCACCGGTGTGATTCACGAACAGGATCGACCGGCGTGGATGCTTCGCGGCGGACATCGCTTCGGCGATCTCGAGGATCGACACCGTGCCGGAGCCATCGTCATCCGCGCCGTTGCGGATCGAATCGAGACGCGGCGGACGAACTGCGCGCAGGCTGTCGCGGATGGCTGTGATGCGCGCGGCCTCCTCGGCGTTAGGCGGGCGCGGCGGACTGTCGGCGCCCATGGGCCGGATGACGCGATTGTACGCGCGGAGCGAATCGTGATCGACGGGCGAGCGATCGAAGCCCGACGTGATCGTTGTGCGCCGTGAGCGCGACGTACTGCCCCTTGAGCGCCGGATCCGAGCCGCGCAGTATGGCAACGACGTTGCGAGCGGCGTACGCGACCTGCTTGGGCGCGAAGCCAACGCTTCCGCTCACCGTCTTGCCCGCCGCGCCCGGCGTCATGCTCGACGGCTCGGCGCCGAGCAATGCGGATGCTGCCTTTGGCGAGATGAATGCCATGGGCGGCGCGGTGGGATTTTGCGCGGAGTTCACCGTTAGGCGCCCCGCCTGAATGCTGGCGCGCTGCTCACCGGGCAGGAGGTCGAGCGCGACGATCGCGATCAACTTGGCGTTGGCGAAGCGCGGATCGCGCGCGACGCCCTGGACACCGCGCGTCGTGCGGATGCCATCCGGGCCCGGGCGAATGTCGAGCACGACGACCTTGCCTGACGCCGCGTCAGCCGTGATTCCCTCGGCCGGATTGTTCGCGGCTCCGCCGTACACGACCGACGCGTTATCGAGGCGTCGCATGGTTGTCGGGACGCCGAGCAGCAGGACGTCCGTACCTAACGCGAAACGAGCTCCGCCGGCCTCGAGATACGTTCCGGCGTCAGGCGCCATGAGCACGAACGGCACGGTCTGGAAGTAGGTCCCATTCTCGCCCGCGGGTTCGAGGCCAAGTCGCTTGAACTCACTCGCGACATACTCGGCCGCCTTGTAGTTGCCGGCCTCGCCTGGCTGGCGCCCCATCATCGAGTCGTCGGCGATGAGATAGAGGCGCGATCGGAGGTCGTCGGCGGAGATCGCGGTTTGCGTGGACGCAGTGCGCGGCGGTCGTGGGGCCTGAGCGCTGGCGCGAGTGGCGGCGAGCAGTACGAACAGCGAAGCAGTGGGCACGCGCATGTGTGTCATCCCGAGGAGCGAAGCGACGAGGGACCTTCTGTGATGTCATCGTAGCAAGTACGGCCACGAGTATTTCACGGAAGATCCCTCGCTGTCGCTCGGGATGACAGGGCTGTCACCCGGATGACAGGGCTGTCACTCGGGATGACAAGGCTGTCGCGCGGGATGACAAGTCGACGCCTACGGTTCGTCCCTGGGTTCGTCCCGGAGCAGCGATTCCAGACGCGCGCGCCGTTCGCGGCTCAGCGGCACTCGCGCGCCGTTCGTGAGCAACACGACGTGCTCATAACGAGAGACCGTATGGATGGCGCGGATCCGATCGAGGCGCACGATGGCCGAGCGGTGGGTGCGAACGAACTGCGCGGGGTCGAGACGCGCCTCGAGCACCGCCATCCGTTCACGTAAGAGACGGGGACGGCCCTCCGCCGTGTGGAGGCGCACGTAGTACGTGTCTGCCTCGATCCAGTCGAGGTCCGCTACTGGGACCACGATCGTCGCGTCGCGGTCGCGGACAATGAGCCGATCCAGATATCCAGCGCGTTCCGCCTTCTGCGGCGCCGCGCCATCTCGGCCGATCGACTCCGCGAGTGCGCGCACTTCGCGAACACGTCGCTCGGCGCGTTCGACGGCGGAGGCGATGCGCTCGCGCGCGAACGGCTTGAGTACGTAGTCGAGTGCGCGTGCGTCGAACGCGCGAAGTGCGTGCTCGTCGTATGCGGTGACGAACACGATCGCCGGCGGGAGCTCGTCCGGCTCGAGCGACTCCAGCAGCGCGAAGCCATCGATCTCCGGCATCTCGACATCGACGAACAGCACGTCGGGACGTTCAGCGCGGAGTGCGTCGCGCGCGGCGCGGCCATCGGCGCACGTTGCGACGACGTCGACGCCGACTGCCACGAGATCGGCCGTGAGGCCCTCACGCGCGTGCAACTCGTCGTCGACGACGACGGCGCGTAGACGCTCCGGCCGCTCTGTGCTCACGATGCCGTTGTCGCCGTTTCCCGGCTGGGGATGATCACCAGCACTTCGGCACCACCCTCGGCACGCCGTCCGAGCTTCACTTCGGCCGCGTTGCCGTAGAGTACGGCGAGGCGGGCCCGCGTGTTGGAAAGGCCGATGCCGGCGGTTGGCGCGTTAGGTATCGCGCTTTGCGGTCCCGGGCCGTCGTCCGTAACCGACAGGTACAACGAATCGCGCTCGCGCCAGGCTCGTACCATGATCTCGCCGGCGCCGATGCGCCCACCAAGGCCGTGCTTGATCGCGTTCTCGACCAGTGGCTGCAGCAGCAGCGCTGGGACCTCGACGTTCTGGACCTCGGGCGCGACCGTGATCGTCGCGCGGAGTCGTTCCGGGAAACGCTCGCGTTCGAGCGCGAGATACTGCTGGACGAACGCGATCTCCTCACGCAGCGGAACCATGCCGCGATTGGTCGCGGCCGGCGCGTCTGCGTCGTCTGCACCACGCATGACATACCGAAGGAGATCGCCGAGGCCGGCCAGGACGCGTCGCGTTCCCTCGCCGTCTCCCCGACTCGCCATGACGGATGCGGTGTTGAGCGCGTTGAACAGGAAGTGTGGGCGAAGCTGCGCGCGGAGCCCGGCGAGTCGGGCGACGGCGAGCTCGCCGCGTGCAGCGGCTTCCTGCGCCAATGCTGTTTGGGCGCGCCGATCGGCGTCCGAGAGATAGGCCACGCCCATCACCGTGATGTACGTCAGGACGTCGAGTGGCAGATACGCCGCGAACGCCCACGCTGCAGTCCCTGCGAGGGAGGACGTGCCTAACGGGATGAAGAGCAGGCGCGTCACGAGCGGCAGGACGACCGCGTGCGCGACCGCGATCGTCAGCACCGCCCCTCCGTGTGCGAGCAGGTCGCGCGATGAGATCCGGCCGTCGTCATGCGAGTGGCCGTTCCGCCACGCGCGCAGCAGCGCGGGCGTCACCGCAGCCCAGGCGACGAGCGTGATCAGCTGCCAGATGGTCGCCACCCACCACGCGAACGGCTGCGCGCGGGCGGTGAGCGTTGCGTACACTGGACCGTACCCCAGTGCCGCGCATCCCAGGACGACGGCGCCGAGGAGGAACCGGCGGCCGACCGCGCCGGAACTGGCACGCATGACGACGCCGGTGCCAACGCCCGCGTACGCCGCGATCATGGTCGGGGCAACGGCGATCAGCATGCCCCAGGATGCACCGGTCGGGTCACCTGACAAACGGCCGATCGCGTGCGCGAGTGGTAGTCCAAGTGCGGCCGCGATCGCGATGGCCCACCCGGGTGCGCGTCGCGGGATCGCGGTGACGAACGCGACGGTCATCAGGATCAGGAGCGGCCCCTGGCTTTCGGTCGCGGATCGATCGAGCCAACCGACGATCAGGCCACCAGCGAGTGCGGCGAGCAGCCACAGCGTGGCGGTGGCTCGACTGCGTGTCGAGCCGGTCGGTGCGAGGGCTGAGAGGGAAGAGGTCACCCGGTCACGTTATGCGCTGCTGGCTCCGACGGCCACAGCCATGCAACGAGCGCAGCCCACGGGGCAATGAACGGCGCAGCTCAGCGATCCGCTCCCTCGACTTCCTTGAGCAGCTCGATGAGGTAAGGCTTCCAGATCGCCGGCAACGAGTGTGTTCCGTGGCCCCGCGTGCGGTCGCTCGTGGGAATCAGGATGTACTTGCCGCGCTTCACGCGAGGCATGAGTCGCTCCATGAGGCCGAGCTCCGGGGGATTGACCACGTCGTCCGCGGAATTGATCGCCACGAGCGGCGCCTTGATCTTCTCGAGCGCGACCGACGGGTCGTAGTCGCGCGACGCCTCGTACTGGTAGAGGAAGTCGTTCGCGTCCGTGGTGCGCATCCGCTGATCCATGAAGCGGTCGATGATCGCGTTGGCGCTGTCGCGCGTCGGCGCGTCCTTGTGCTGCTGCAACGGACTGCTCGTCATGATCCAGAGAATCGTTAGGCCCGTCATGAGGCCGCGCGGCGGCGTCGTGTACTCGCCGTTCTTCCAGTCGGGATCCTCGCGAATCGCCTTGCTCACGATCTCGCGCATCATCCGGTTCCGGCCGGCGATCTGCGTCGGCGCGCTCGCGAGCGGCATGAGGCCATCCATGAAATCCGGATAGCGCTCGCCCCACATCCACGTGTGCATCGCGCCCATGGACGTGCCCATCACGAGCTTCAGATGATTGACCTTGAGGCCTTCGGTCACGAGGCGGTACTGCGCGGTGACCATGTCCTCGTAGCCATACCGCGGAAACTTCGCGTGGAGTCCTTCACTCGGGCGGCTCGACTTTCCAGTGCCGATGCCGTCGGGCAGGATGATGAAGTGCGCGGTGGTGTCGAGCGGCTGGCCGGGCTGAAACAGCTCGCCGCCGAAGTTGCGCGACAGGAATCCGCGTCCGCTCCCGGTGGTGCCGTGGAGGATGAGGACGGCGTTCGTGACGACGCCGCGCGCGTCCTTCTTCGGCTGGCCGAGCGTGGTGTAGTGGATGCGGAGCACGGGCAGCGTGGACCCGTCGGTGAACTTGAAGTCCCGCATCTCGAAGTCGCCTTCGGTGCCGGCCGTCGGCGCGGTAGCCTGAGCGCGAGCGCCGAGAGGCGCGACGACGATCGCGAAGGCAACGGCGATTCGGGCGAATGCAGAGCGCATCACGGTCTGACCTCCATTGAGATACGTGTCATTCCGAGCGGAGGCCGAAGGCCGGAGTCGAGGAATCGCGATCATACAGGTAGAGGGCTCTCTACCCAGCAGAGTCTCGATTCCTCGACTCGCTTCGCCTCGCTCGGAATGACAACTCGCCGCTCGGAATGACATCAGTTCTGCTCCACCTCCACGCGCGCGATGCGACCACCAACGTCCGCGATGCGCACGCGCGCGCCATTTCGCAGCCCACCCGTCCCCGGCGCCGTGCGACGATAGCCCACCGCCAGCGGTGAGCGATCGTACCGGTACCAGTGCGCCGTCGTGCCACTCTCCACGACCCAGCTCCGACCATCCGCGTCGCGATTGGACCCCGCCGGCGAGTCATAGACTACGCCCTCGACGTGCACGACGCTGCCTTCCGCGAGCGCCGAACGGAGCTGACCGTGCTGTGCATAGAGCCCGCCACCGACGAGCAGCGCCCACGAAACGCCGAAGATGATAGCACTCGTCACGGCCGTACGCGCGACCGGCGACGTCACCGCGCGATGGCGCAGGTACGCGCCGAGCCCCACGCCAATCGCCGCGACGAGCAGTCCGACCGACGCGACAGGCCACGCCGGGAAGCCGACTCGAGCGGCGTCGTAGATGACCCGGTACTCGAAGTACGTGGCGGAGATGATCACTGCGGATCACGGAGGGTGAGCGGCGGGACAGGAGCGTTCGCCTCACAAGCTGCATCGCGACGAACCGTCCGAGAAGGTCTCGCGACCCGACCCGCGCGACCTATCTTCTCGGCACCTCACCCGCGCCCTCGTGCTCCTGCGTCATCAGCTGGCCGCGTCCCTCACCGTTGCGCTCATCGCCGCGCCGAGCGCGACGGCGTTGGCACAACCGGGCGCGCCGTATCATGACGCGCGTCTGCCGACGGCCGAGCGCGTGCGCGACCTGCTCGGGCGGATGACGCTCGACGAGAAGTTCTGGCAGCTGTTCATGATTCCGGGCGATCTCGACGACCCGTCGCACGACTACTCGCACGGCGTGTTCGGGCTTCAGGTCGGACTGCGGTGATAACGTGCGTGCACCGGCTGCTCGCGCGCACGCCGCAGCGCATCAACGCGATCCAGCGCTACTTCGTCGATCGCACGCGGCTCGGCATCCCGATCATCCCGTTCGAGGAAGCGGTGCACGGCTTCGTGCGCGACGGCGCCACGATGTTCCCGCAGGCGATCGCGCTCGCGGCGACGTGGGACACGACGTCTCATGGCGCGAGTCGCGGGCGCGATCGCACGCGAGACGCGGTCGCGAGGCGTTCGGCAGGCGCTGTCGCCGGTGATCAACATCGCGAACGACGTGCGCTGGGGTCGCGTCGAGGAGACGTACGGCGAGGATCCGTATCTGACGTCGGTGATGGGCCGCGCGTTCATCGCGCCGTTCGAGCGCGCGGGCGTCATCGCGACGCCGAAGCACTTCGTCGCGAACGTCGGCGAGGGTGGGCGGGACAGCTATCCGATCGAGGTCAGCGAGCGGATGCTCGAGGAGCTGTTCTTTCCGCCGTTCAACGTCGCGATTCATGGCGCTGGCGCGCGCTCGGTGATGACCGCGTACAACTCCGTGGACGGGTCGCCGGCGACGCAGAATCGCGAGCTGCTCAACGGGAAGCTGAAGGGCGATTGGGGCTTCAGCGGCTTCGTCATCTCCGACGCGGCGGCGACGGGCGGCGCGACGGTGCTGCACCACACCGAGGCGAGCACGGCGACGGCGACGAAGAACGCGCTCGAGGCCGGGCTCGACGTCATCTTCCAGTCGTCGTGGCCGCAGCATCGTCCGTATCTCGACGCGTTCGAGCGCGGCCTGATCGCCGATTCGGTGATCGACGCGCGCGTCAGCGCGCGTGCTGCACGCGAAGTTCGAGCTCGGGCTGTTCGAGCAGCCGTACGTCGACCCGGACAGCGCGGCGTACTGGAACGGGCACGCCGATCATCGCGCGCTGGCGCTCGAGGCGGCGCGCGCGTCGATCGTGTTGCTGCGGAACGAGCGTCGGCACGTTGCCGCTCTCGCCGCGCACGCGCTCGATCGCCGTCATCGGCACCGACGCCGTCGGAAGCGCGGCTCGGCGGATACAGCGGGCCGGGGAATCGCCAAGGTGTCGATTCTCGACGGTATTCGCGCGAGGGTCGCGCGCGGAGGCGGTGTCGTTCGCTACGCGCCAGGGCCGGGTCGCATCACGCGGGATCACGTCGTCGTTCCAGCGGCGCAACTCTCCTCGAGCGCACCGGACCGGCCGGCGCCCGGACTGCAGGCGAGTACTTCGACAACAATCGTCTGGCCGGCGCAGCCGCGCGTTAGGCGCGCCGACCCGCAGGTCGACTTCGGCTGGACGCTCAACTCGCCCGCGCGCGGGATTCCGTTCGACTGGTACTCGGTGCGCTGGACGGGGACGCTCACCGTGCCGCCAGGCGGCGTGCGACGGATCGGCGTCGAAGGCAACGACGGCTATCGACTGTAGATCGACGACACGCTCGTGATCGACAACTGGCGGAAGCAGTCGTACGGCACGCGCCTGGCGAACGTCGCGTTGCGCCCGGGCACCAGACACGCCATTCGCCTCGAGTACTTCGAGAGCACCGGCAACGCGCGCGTGAAGCTCGTCTGGGACGCCGGCGTTCGCTGACGACTGGCGCGCGAAGATCGACAGCGCCGTCGCCGCTCGCTCGGCGGAGCGACGTCGCGGTCGTCGTCGCCGGGATCGAGGAAGGCGAGTTCCGCGATCGCGCGTCGCTCGCGCTGCCCGGACATCAGGAAGAGCTGATCGAGCGCGTCGCCGCGACCGGAAAGCCGACCGTCGTCGTGCTCGTCGGCGGAAGCGCGATCACGATGCCGTGGCTCGACGCGTCGGCGCCGTCGTCGACGCGTGGTATCCGGGCGAGGAAGGCGGCACACGCGGTCGCCGACGTGCTGTTCGGCGACGTCCAACCCGGCGGGCCGCCTGCCGATCACGTTCCCGATGGCCGAAGGACAGCTGCCGCTCGTCTACAACCACAAGCCGACGGGCCGCGGCGACGACTATCTCGATCTCACCGGCCAGCCGCTGTTTCCGTTCGGCTTCGGGCTGAGCTACACGACGTTCGAGTACTCTGCACCTCGCGATCGACGCCCGATACGTTAGGCGTCGACAGGATCGGCGACGGTACGCTTCGCCGTGAAGAACACCGGGAGCGTCGCAGGCGACGAGGTCGTGCAGCTCTACATCCGCGACGTGCTGGCGTCCGTCGCGCGGCCGGTGATGCAGCTCGCCGGGTTCCAGCGCGTGCATCTCGCGCCGGGCGAGACGAAGAGTGTGACGTTCTCGCTCTCGACCGATCAGCTGCAGATGCTCGACCGCGACATGCACTGGGTCGTCGAGCCGGGCACGTTCCGCATCATGGTCGGCGCGTCGTCGAAGGACATTCGCCTGAGAGGCTTCCTGACCGTTCGATGACAGAACCCATCGAGGAGCTGATCCATCGCGTTGTCACGCGCCGCGAGTTCGCTCGGCTCGCAGCAACGGGGCTGGTCGCCGGTGGAACGACGGTCGGAGTCGCTGAGCACCTAACGCGCGACCCGCGAGCCCTCGCGTCACAATCACGGCGGCCCGTGCCGACACCCGCGCAGCTCGCAGTGGCAGCGCGACGAGCTCGCGCTCTTCCTCCATTTCGGCGTCAACACGTTCACCGACCGCGAGTGGGGCGACGGGACGGAGAGTCCGAGCATCTTCGCGCCCGCGGCGCTCGACGCACGCCAATGGGCACGCGCCGCGAAGGCCGCCGGTGTTCGCGGATGATGATCCTCACCGCCAAGCACCACGACGGCTTCTGCCTCTGGCCGTCCGCGACGACGAAGCACACCGTCGCGGCGAGTCCGTTTCGCGGCGGGAAGGGTGACGTCGTACGCGAGTTCGTCGACGCGTGTCGAGCGGAAGGCTTGAAAGCGGGACTCTATCTGCTCGCCGTGGGATCGGAACTCGCCCGTCTACGGCGACTCGCCGCGCTACAACGATCTCTTCTGCGATCAGCTCACGGAGCTGCTCACGCGCTACGGTCGCATCGACGAGGTCTGGTTCGACGGCGCGAACGGCGAAGGGCCTAACGGGAAGAAGCAGACGTACGATTGGCCGAGATTCTGGGCACTCGTCAGGCGACTGCAGCCGCAACGCCGTGATGTTCTCCGACGCGGGTCCGGACATTCGCTGGATCGGGAACGAGCGCGGCGTGGCGGGTGACACGAACTGGTCGACGATGAATCCGGATGCGGTCCCATACCCGGGCGCGGACGGTCCGCAGATCATCACGGCGCTGCAGAACGGCGACCCCGACGGAACTGTGTGGCGTCCTGGTGAGACGGACGTCTCGATTCGGCCAGGTTGGTTCTATCATCCGGCCGAGGATGCGCGCGTGAAGACGGTGGATGAACTCGTCGAGCTGTACTTCACGTCGGTCGGGCGCAACTCGAAGTTGCTGCTGAACGTTCCGCCGACGCGCGCGGGTCTGCTGCACGAGACCGATGTCGAGCGGCTCACGGGAATGCGGCGGAGCCTCACGTCGTTGTTCCGGAACGATCTCGCGAGCAATGCCGTCCGGCGATGCCCGCCCTCTGGCGATGGGTCATCGGTGTGCGAGATCGATCTCGGGCGTACGACGCCGATCTCGATCATCGAGTTGAGCGAGGATATCACAGCTGGTCAGACGGTCTCGAGCTACCGGATCGAGGACGCGAGGGTGACGGCGTTGGGTCAGCCGCGGCTGATCGCGACGGGCACGACGATCGGCTACCGGAGACTCATTCGGGTTCCGTCGACGACCGGAGTGCAGGTGCTGCGGCTTTCGGTTCGTTCAGTGGTCCCGACCCCGCCGCGCGTCCGGGTTCGGGTTTTTTGAGGAGTGACGGCGCAGGGCGAAGTCGTCATTCCGAGCGGCTGTCATTCCGAGCGGAGCCGCGAAGCGGCGCAGTCGAGGAATCGCGATGGTCCCGATAGAGGGGCTCGTCTGACCGTATGATCAGCGATTCCTCGACTCGCGCCTTCGGCGCTCCGCTCGGAATGACAGTCCACGTTCAGACTGGCGTCAGGTTGCCCGTATATTCATTAAAGCAGAGACGTTACGCCCACACACGAAGGAGAACACCGGGTGCGGATTCTGCTTGCCGAGGATGATCGCCAGCTCCGTGAATCGATCGCGCGTGGACTGCGCGAGGCGTCCTACGCCGTCGATGACGCGCCCGACGGCGGCAAGGCTGTCTTTCTCGCCGCCGTGAACGAATACGACGCCATCATTCTCGACGTCGTCATGCCCGTCCGCGATGGCGTCGATGTCTGCCGCGAGATCCGCCGCAAAGGCGTCCACGCGCCAGTGCTCATGCTCACCGCCCGCGACACCGTCGACGACAAGATCAAAGGTCTCGACGCCGGCGCCGACGACTACCTCACCAAGCCGTTCGACTTCGGCGAGCTGCTCGCCCGCCTCCGCGCACTCGTCAGGCGACGCGGTGACGTCCTCCCGGAACAGCTGTCCGTCGCCGATCTTGTGGTGGACACACAGCGGCACGTCGCGCGACGCGGCCAGCGCGAGATCGTGCTCACGGCGAAGGAGTACTCGCTCCTCGAGCACCTCGTCCGCAACGCCGGCCGCATTGTCACGCGCTCCGAGATCAACGCACACGTCTGGGATGACAACCACGATCCGTTCTCGAACCTCATCGATGTCTACGTGAGCCGCCTGCGCCGGAAGGTGGACGGGGGCGAACGCGTCGCGCTCATATCGACGCGACGCGGCGTCGGCTACATGCTCGCTGCCCCCGTCACCGGACCCTCCGCCTCCGCGTCACGACGCGTCGGCGCGTGATCACCATTGACGTGACCATCTGATGCGCTGGCCGCAGTCGCTCCGCGCGCGGCTCACGCTCTGGTACACCCTCGTGCTCGGCGCGCCACTCGTGGCGTTCGCTGGCGCGTCGTTTCTCGTGCTCGACCGCGCGCTCCTCCACCGCGCCGATTCGTTCCTCGACGAGACCCTCGGCGCATTCACCACCGAGCTCGTGAGCGAGCAGCAGGAGGAATCGACGGCGGCGGCCGCGATTCAGGCATCGCTCAAGGACGTGCAGTTCCGCGATGTCCGACTCGCCGTTTTCGACACCACAGGCGTGCTCGTCACCGCGGGCACGGTGGACACGAGCGCGCGTTATGCACTCAAGCATCCGGTCGATCTCGCCGGAGTCGGCAGCGAGCTGCATCGTCGCGTTGGGTCGAGCCGCGACACGTTCACGATCGCGCCAGGCGAGCGGGCATACCGCGTTGCCGCAGAGCCGGCCACGGTGTTCGGGAAGCGCTACATCGTCGCCGCGGCGTACCCGTTGCACGGCAATCGCGAAACGCTCGAGGCAGTCGGTGCCTCGTACTTCATCGCCATTCCGCTGCTGCTCCTCATCGCGTCCGTCGGCGGCTACTTCCTCGCGGGACGAAGTCTCTCACCGGTCGCGGCAATGAGCGCGCGTGCCGCTGAGATCAGCTCGAAGAACTTGAACGAGCGTCTGCCCGTCGGCGAGCGTGGGGACGAGCTTGGTAGATTGGCGCTCGTCGTCAACAGCCTGCTCGAGCGGCTCGAGCAGGCGTTCGCACAGCAGCGTCGCTTCATGGCGGACGCGTCGCACGAGCTGCGTACGCCAATCGCCATCCTCCGCACGGAAGCGGACGTCACGCTCTCGCGCCCGCACAGAAGCGAGGCGGAGTATCGCGAATCGGTCGCCGTGCTACGCGACTCTGCGCAACGCCTCGGGCGCATCGTGGACGACCTCTTTCTCCTCGCGCGCGCGGACGCAGGTCATCTTCCGCTTCGTCGAGAGCCGCTCTACCTCGAGGAGATCGTGGACGACTCGGCCCGCGCGGTACGCGCGCTGGCGCACGAGCGCGGCGTGCGCGTCGAGCTCATGCCGCTCGAGGAGTCGCCGTTCGACGGCGACGCCGATCTGCTCGGTCGGGTGCTCCTCAACCTGCTCGACAACGCCATCAAGCACTCGCCGTCCGGCGGAACGGTGACGCTCGCGCTCACGCGCCGCGCACACGAATACCACATCACCGTCGCCGACACGGGACCGGGCATCCCACGCGAGGCGCAATCGCAGATCTTCGAGCGCTTCTTCCGCGCCGACAAGACGCGCTCGCGCGAAGGAGCCGGCGACACGAGCGGCGCCGGCCTCGGACTCGCGATCGGACGCTGGATCACGGAAGCACATGGCGGCCGACTGGAGCTCGTTAGGTCGGGGCCTCAGGGAACGGAGTTCCGCGTGTCGCTGCCCGCGCCAGGCGATGCCTCGCCCGTGACTGCGCAGGAATTGCCGCGCACGGACGAGCACGAAGGGCTGACCTCCGCCTCCTTTCCGACACCACTCCACTGAGCGCTCGCTTCCGCGCCGCCGCCCTGGCCGCGGCGTGCCTAACGCACGCGGTGCGTCTCGGTGCGCAGCAGAGCCTGCCGCTCTCCCGTCAGGCTGCGGTCGCGAGCGCTGTCGAGCGCGGCGGCCGCCTCAGACTCGCGGGCGCGGATACGGCGACTGCCGCGGCACTGCTTCGCGTTGCCGGTACGTTCGAGAACCCGGTCGTGAGCGCCGAGTACACGAAGTCTGCCCCGCGGTACCACCTGACGCTCGAGCTGCCGTTCGACTACCCGTGGCTCCGCCAGACGCGGATCGCGGCCGCCGAGGCGTCGCGATCAGCGGCGCAGTTCCGCTATGCATTCGAGCGGGCGGCTGTCGCACTGGACGCGGACACCACCTACACACGCGCGCTCGCCGCCGAGGCGAAGCTCCGGCTCTCGCGCCGTAACGCGATCGACGCCGACAGCCTCCGGCGCATCGCCATCGCGCGACGCGACGCCGGTGACGCGAGCGATCTCGACGTCGAGCTTGCGACGGTGAGCGCTGGCCAGCAGGCGAACGTCGCGGCGGGTGACTCGCTCACGCTCGATCTCGACGCTGCTCGATCTTCAAACGGTGATTGGCCTCTCACGACGAGGCGAGCTCGACTCTCACGGATTCGTTGGTGGCCCCGGCCGATTCGATCGTCGCGCGGTCCGGACAACCGCTGCCGATCGCTGCCGCGGAGGCCGCGCTCCGCTCCGCGTCACTGGGCGTGCGCCTCCAGAAGCGTAGCCTGTTCGCCGCGACGTCCATCACCGGTGGGTTCGAGACCCATGACCCTTCCCGTGATGAGCCAGGGGTTCTGCCCGTCGTCGGGTTCTCGATTCCGTTTCCGCTCTTCAATCGCAACAGCGCGCAGATCGCGGTGGCGCAGGCCGAGCAGTATCGCGCGCAGGCCGAACGGGACGTGGCCATTCTCGAGACGCGCGCCAGCATTGCACGCACGGCGCGCGAACGAGCAACCGCGCTCGCGAACGTCGCGCGCGACCAGACGCTCGTGGCCAGCGCGAACCGAGTCGCGGCGTTGTCTTTGACGGCGTATCGTGAAGGTGCGGCGCCGCTCGCCACGGCCATCGAGGCGCAGCGCAACGCGCGCGAGATTCTCTCCCAGTACATCGACGACCTCGCGGCCGCATGGATCGCCACGGCTGCGTTGCGCGTCCGCACGCTCACTACCGGGACTTCACCATGATCGTTCGTGCTCGCCTGACGCGACTCGTCGTACCGTGTGTGGTTGCCGCGCTGGCCGCACTCGGGTGCAAGGGCGGCGGCGAGGAGGCAGCCGAGTCGGAGGCGAAGCCGGTCGTTGCCGTGCGCATGGCGACGGTGACGGAGCAGCCATTCACAGAGACGATCAGCTCGATCGGGGC
The DNA here is from genome assembly GCA_963829055.1 of uncultured Gemmatimonadaceae bacterium. Lineage (GTDB taxonomy): Bacteria > Gemmatimonadota > Gemmatimonadetes > Gemmatimonadales > Gemmatimonadaceae > JAJKIV01. The sequence goes on from CAWHHI010000004.1 coordinate 22,586, forward strand.
GGTGACCGGACGCCCGGGCCACGTCGCATCGTTAGGTGCGCCGACGGCGACGCGTGTCTCCAACGTGTACGTGAGCGAAGGCACACGCGTCTCTCGCGGCCAGCCGCTCGTCGAGCTCGATCGCTCGGCCATCGAGTCGGCGGCGCAGGCGGCGGACGCAACGCTGACGGCGGCGCAGCAGGCGTACGATCGAGCCGAGCGGCTCAATCGCGAAGGCGTTGCTCCGAGAAAAGATGTGGAGCAGGCTGCCGCGGATGTCGCGAAGGCTCGGGCAGATGCCATCGCTGCACGGCGCGCTGCGCAGCTCGCGACACTCACGTCTCCGATCAACGGTGTCGTGACGCGCCTGACCGCAGTGCTCGGCGCCTCTGTGGACGTCAATCAACCCCTGGTAGAAGTCGCCGATCCGTCCGCGCTCGACATCGTGTTCACCGTGACGCCCGGGGAGGCGGCGCGCGTGAAGCCCGGTGCTCCGGTCACGCTCTCGGCCGGCCAGAAGTCCGGCGGTGAGCCGATCGGCAGCGGAACCGTCTTCCAGGTCGCGGCGTCCGTCGACACGGCAACGCGCGGTGTGTCCGTCAGGGTTCGCGCGCCCGGCACGAAACGCCCGTTGCGAATCGGTGAGACCGTGTTCGGCCAGATCGTCGTCGGCGACCATCCGAAAGCCATCGCCGTTCCACTCGACGCGCTCGTGCCTGAAGGCGAGGGGTTCAAGGTGTTCGTCGTGGACGCGTCGAGCGTCGCGCACGCACAGGAGGTGAAGGTCGGTGCGCGCACCGACTCGACCGCCGAGATTCTGGAAGGGCTCAAGGGCGGCGAGCGGGTCGTGACGTACGGCGCGTATGGCGTGGACGACAGCGTGAAGGTGACGACCGCTCCACCTGTGACGGCCAAACCATCGGGCGACACGGCGACGCGGCCATGAGCACTGACGTAGTCGACGTGCCGCGTGAGGCGGCGCTCGAAACGCCGCGACGCGCGAAGCGTGCGCTGTTCACGTTGCTTGGCGAACAGCGGCGGTTCGTCTACATGGCGGTGGCATTGCTCAGCGTGGCAGGGGTGTGGGCAGCGTTGCGGCTTCCGTCCGCTATCTATCCGGAGCTCGAGTTCTCGCGGGTGACTGTGGTAGTGGAAGGCACCTCGCTAGGAGCGCGGCAGGTGCTGTTCACCATAACGCGGCCCGTCGAGGAGGCCGTGAGCATCGTGCCCGGTGTCACGCGCGTCCAGTCGCGGTCGATTCGCGGAGGTAGCGAGACGAACATCACGTTCGCGCCGAGAACCGACATGGTCGTCGCGCTGCAGCAGGTGCAGGCGCGCGTCAATCAGGTGACCAACGACCTTCCAGCGGGCCTCGAGATTCAGGTGGAGCGTCAGACGCCGTCGCTCTTCCCGATCATCTCGTACAATCTCGAAGGCGGTGACCCGGCGACGCTCTACGACATAGCGCGCTACCAGATCAAACCGCTCATCTCGCGCGTTCCCGGTGTTGGCCGAGTGGATGTGCAGGGCAGTGACGTCCGCGAGATCGAGGTGATCGCCGATCCGTCACGCCTCGCGAGTCAGGGGCTGACGTTCGAGGACGTCGCGAACGCCATCAAGCAGGCGACGACGGTGTCCGCCGTCGGCCGCATGCCCGAGAACTACAAGCAGTATCTGATCGTGTCCGCGGGCGAGGCACACTCGATCGACGACGTCGCGAACGTCGTCGTGGGGCGAGGCGTGCGCGTGCGCGACATCGCGACGGTCTCGTCAGGCACGGAAGACCATGTGCGCATCATCGCCGGCGATGGACGACCCGCGGCGCTCCTCAACATCACCCGGCAACCGGGCGGCAATACCGTCGCGATCGCGGACAGCGTCGCCGCCATCGCCGCGTCGCTGCGAACGACGCTGCCGCCCGGCGCGCGCCTCAAGCCCGTGTACGATCAGGCGGCGCTCGTGCGCGACGCGGTCACGTCCGTGCGCGACGCGATGCTCATCGGTGCCGTGCTCGCGGTGATCGTGCTGCTCGTGTTCCTGCGGCACGCGCGCATCACGGCGATCAGCGCGTCGTCGATCCCGCTGACGATGACGATCACGGTGTTCGTCATGTCGCTCCTCGGACAGACGTTCAACCTGATGACGCTCGGCGCGATGGCGATCGCGATCGGCATCGTGATCGACGACGCCGTCGTGATCACGGAGAACATCGTGCGCCACCTGCACCTGACGCCCGATCGTGAGGTGGCGATTCGCGAGGCGGTGCAGGAGATCATCTGGCCGGTGACGACGTCCACGATCACGACGGTGGTGGTCTTCCTGCCGTTAGGCCTGCTCACGGGCGTCGAGGGACAGTTCTTCCATGCGCTGTCGATCACGCTGACGATCTCGGTGCTCGTGTCGCTGGTCGCTCGCGCTGTCGATCATTCCGCTCCTGAGCGAGCAGTTCCTGACGGCGGACGGACGCGGACGCTGTCATTCCGAGCGACGAGCGATGAGCCGCCGAGGAGCGCAGCGACGAGAGGAATCGGCCCGGCAGAACGCGATCCTAGCGCGTATCGGACGCGCCATCGACCGCTTCTCCGATCGCTACGAGCGAGCACTCGCGTCCGTGCTGCACCACGCGCGCCCGATGACCGTCGTTGCGCTGTTGCTCGTCGGCGCCGGCGTGCTCGCGTATCGGTTCGTCGACAGCGGCTTCCTGCCCGAGATGGACGAGGGCGCGTTCGTGCTCGACTATTTCACGCCCGGCGGCACCGCCCTCGCCGAGACCGATCGGCAACTTCACATCGTCGAGAAGATTCTGGCGTCCACGCCGGAGATCGTCGGGACATCGCGGCGCACGGGCGCCGAGCTCGGCCTGTTCGCAACCGCGCAGAACACCGGCGACATCGTTGCGCGGCTCGCGGAGCGAAACCGGCGCGAGCGCACGAACTTCGAGGTCATCGACGACGTGCGCGTGAAGATCGAGCAGGCGGTCCCGCGCATGCGCATCGAGTTCGTGCAGATCCTGTCCGACGTCATCAACGATCTCGCCGGTGCGGCGAGCCCGGTGGAGATCCGGCTCTTCGGCCAGGACCTCGCGCAACTCGAGGCGTACGGCACGTCACTCGGCGAGAAGCTCGAGCCTGTCGAGGGACTCGAGGATCTGTTCAACGGCGTCAGCGAGCCGAGCGCGGAGCTCGCGATGTCGGTCGCGGGCGCGGAGGCGAACCGCGTTGGCCTGACGCCGGAGCAGGTGAGCTCGGCCGTCAGTGGCGCGTTGTTAGGCGTCGACGCTGGTGAGGTGCGCCTGGACGATCGTTCGGTCGCGGTCCGCGTACGTGCGCCGGATTCGGTGCGGTTCAATCCGCGCCTGCTCGCGTCTCTGCCGGTCTATGCACCGCAGACCGGATCGCCCGTTCCGCTCGCGTCGCTGGCGACGTTCACGCCCGGCGAAGCGAGAGGGGAGCTGCTGCGCGAGAATCAGCAGCAGCTGATCGTGATGACGGCGGATCTGAGCGGCCGCGCGTTGAGCGCCGTCATGGGTGACGTGCGCAAGGTGCTCGCCGACAACCCACCGCCCGCGGGGGTGCGAGTGGAGCTCGGCGGCCAGTATGCGAGCCAGCGTCAGGCGTTTCGTGCGTTGTTGCTCGTGCTGGCTCTCGCGGCGGCGAGCGTGATCGGCGTGATGGTGTTGCAGTTCCAGTCGTTCGTGGAGCCACTCGTGATCCTGCTCGCGGCGCCGCTCTCGTTCGTCGGCGCGCTCGTGCTGTTGCTGCTGACGGGCACGGCGCTCAACGTCTCGTCGTTCATGGGGCTGATCCTGCTCGTAGGGCTGATCGTGAAGAACGGGATCATCCTGCTGGACTTCACGCGGCATCGCATGCGAACGGACGGACTTCGCCTGGAAGATGCGATTCGTGAAGCGGCGCGGATTCGTCTGCGGCCGATTCTCATGACGACGCTGTGCACGCTGTTCGGGCTCCTGCCGCTCGCGTTAGGTCTCGGCGCGGGCAGTGAGCTGCAGCGGCCGCTCGCGCTGGCGGTGATCGGTGGGCTGGCGCTCTCCACGCCGATCACGCTGTTCGTCGTGCCGACGCTCATCGTGGCGATTCGTGGCCGGGACTTCAGGTTGATTGGCAGCCGCGGGGTCGCGTCGTGACGGAGCGGAGGCTGACCACGCCCATGCGCGTGATCACCGGCCTGTTCGGTACCGCGGTGCTGTGTCTGGGCCTTTTCGTCATGGCGACCGAGCTGCAGGCGGCGAACAATGGATCACCCGTCGTGCCGGCGGTGCTCGCGGCGGTCGTGTGTGCCTTCGTCGCGTTAGGCGGTGCGTCGCTCCTGAGGAGCGCGGTGCGCGGCCGCATTGCTCTGCGACCGACCCGGCGCCGATGAAATGACACACATCGAAAGCGTGACAGGATGGCCATCCTGTCACGCAGTTCCGCCCCCACCACCTTGCCGTGATGCTATAGCCAGATCTGGCTATAGGTGCGAAATAGAGGCATCACCGTCACACCCCATGAATTCCGCATGAATCCCGCGCAAGTCGCCAGCACCGCGATCGTCACCGGCACCAGTGCGGGAATCGGCGCGGCTGACTCGCTTCGTCGCCTAACGCCACCCTCGCGGCAGCGCCATTGAGACGAGCGTACGTCCGCTGAGCGACCAGAGCATGCTGACCAGATGCTGCGCGGGTTCGAACTCGGAGCTGACTGCGTCGTACGGGTCGGGCGTGCCGTCGGTGTTGCGCACGGTGCCGAGGGGAACGGCGACCACACGGAGGTTCGTCGCACCGGACAATTTCGCGAACCCCGGAATTCGCAGGCGCGCTCGCTTCCTCGGCTCGACGTGACCGACGACGCGTCGACTCGCCCCATCATCGATGTAGACAGCGACCGGATCAATGGTCACGTTCTCGAACACCAGCGTCGGCGCGGCGGAGGACGATGCGTCGTACTGCTCCGTTGCCGACGTGCACGCCACGCTGAAGAGCATGCCGAGCGACATCAACAGCTTTGGAAAATGAATCTGTTTCATAGCGGGATCCATCGAATCAGCATGTGTGTCATGATTCGTCGACACCATCGACCGGCGTGACATGACGCTAGACGTGACGCTTTCAGATCTGCTCGGCACCGAGCTTCCCATCATCCAGGCGCCGATGGCTGGCGCACAGGCGAGCGCGCTTGCCATCGCCGTGTCCAACGCCGGCGCACTCGGCTCGCTGCCGTGCGCGATGCTCGACCTCGATGCCATGCGTGCCGAGCTCGCCGCGATCAGGTCGGGTACGACGCACGCGTACAACGTCAACTTCTTCTGTCACACGCCACCCGTGCCTAACGCCGAGCGTGAGGCGGCGTGGCGCGTGATGCTCACGCCCTATTACCGAGAATTCGGCATTGATCCGGACAACATTCCGCCTGGTCCATCGCGACTGCCGTTCACAGCGGACGCGGCCGACATCCTCGAGGAATTCAAGCCGGCGATCGTCAGCTTCCACTTCGGGCTTCCGGCGCCCGACCTGCTCGCGCGCATCAAAGGCTGGGGTTCGAAGGTCATTGCGTCGGCCACGACGGTCGACGAGGCGCGGTGGCTCGAAGCGCGCGGGGTGGACGCCGTGATCGCTCAGGGCATCGAGGCCGGAGGCCATCGCGGCAACTTTCTGTCGGCGGACCTCACGATGCAGCTCGGGACGTTCGCGCTCGTCCCGCAGATCGCGCGGGCCGTTCGGGTGCCCGTCATCGCCGCCGGCGGTATTGCGGACGCTCGCTGCGTGGCGGCGGCCCTTCGCCTTGGCGCCTCGGCCGTCCAGGTTGGGACCGCCTATCTACTGTGCCCCGAGGCGACGACGAGCGCCGTGCACCGCGCCGCACTCAGGAGCCCGGCCGCAGTTCACACCGACCTGACCAACCTGTTCTCGGGCCGTCCAGCTCGCGGCATCGTCAACCGGTTGATGCGCGACCTCGGATCGCTCTCCGCCGCGGCCCCCGAGTTCCCGCTCGCTACTCCCGCGGTCGCGCCGCTCCGCGCTGCCGCTGAAGCACTCGGCCGCGGCGACTTCTCGCCGCTCTGGTCGGGACAGAATGCCACGGGCTGCAAGGAGATCTCCGCGGTCGCGCTGACGCACGAGCTCGGCGCTGGCTTCCCATGAACGGCATGCGCGCTCGACATCACCCTCTGAGCGCATCGCCAGCAGATTGGGCGGCCAGAGCGTATGTCGTCAGTATCGTGCTCTACAACTCGACGGAGTCCGAATGAAGACGCCCCTCCTGCGTCCGGTCGCGGCTGGTCTGCCAGCGATCGGCGCAACACTCGTTGTCAGCTTCCTGCTCTCGGCCTGTGGCGGCGCGACGCGCTCGACGGCCCAGGGCGGGCTCGGTCCCACGACGATCTCGCCGACCGGTCGCTCTCCCGCTGAGATCGCGGCGGCCGACAGCGGACGTCCGCCCTACACGAAGGCGGACGTCGACTTCGTGTCCGGGATGATCGGCCATCACGCTCAGGCCGTCCTCATGGCCGGCTGGGCGCAGTCGCACGGCGCCAGTCCGTCCGTTCAGGCGCTGTGCGAGCGGATTGTCGTCGCGCAGCGCGATGAGATCAGGTTCATGCAGCGCTGGCTCCGCGACCGGAAGGAGCAGGTGCCCGACGGCGACACCTCGCACATGATGATGGCCGGCATGGACATGAAGCTGATGCCGGGCATGCTCACGCCGGAGCAGTTGACGGCGCTCGACAAGGCGCGCGGCGCCGACTTCGATCGGCTCTTCCTCAACGACATGATCAAGCATCACAACGGCGCGATCGAGATGGTCGAGACCCTGTTCGCCTCGCAGGGAGCGGTGCAGGACGAGGACATCTTCAAGTTCGCGTCCGACGTGCACGTCGATCAGATCACCGAAGTGAATCGCATGACGCAGATGCTGGAATCGATGCGCTAGCGAGCCCCGTTCAGCGACACGCGACAGCCCTGTACTCCGCCTCCCGAATCCCGTCCCTCGCATCCCACTCAATGAGACTCACACCAGTTCTCTCCGTCGTCGCCGCGGCGCTCACCGCCGCCGCGTGCGCATCATCCGGGTCGTCCATGTCGTCGTCGTCCTCGGCAGCCGCGGCGCCCGGACCGAACGTGATCGTCGGCACCACAAAGCCGAACCCCGATCCGCGCGTCGGCCTCAAGGCCGGGTGGTTCGATGCCGGCACCGCCGGATGGAACCTCAAGCTCGTGTCGAACACGAAGCCGTCGAAGGCGTTCATCAACCCGTCGACGCCTGGCGACCGTCGCCTCGTCAACTCGGACCTCGCGTTCTACGGCAACTACGTCATGCAGGGGAACTACAGCGGCTACCAGCTGTGGGACATTTCGAACCCCATGAACGTGACGCTCAAGCAGGCGTACGTCTGCCCCGGGTCGCAGAGCGACGTCTCTGTCTACAAGAGCGGCAACGTCAACCTCGCGTTCGTCTCCGGCGAGGCGACCACCGGCCGTCTCGACTGCGGTCTGCAGGGCGTCCCGGACTCGGTGAGTCAGGACCGTCTTCGCGGCATCCGCGTCTTCGACATCACGGATCTGTCGAAGCCGAAGTACATCGCGAACGTGCAGACCTGCCGTGGGTCGCACACGCACACCCTGGTGACGTCGCCTAACGACAAGGACAACGTCTACGTCTACATTTCCGGCTCCGCCCCCGTCCGCTCGCCGCGAGAGCTGCCGGGATGCTCGGCTGCCGCGCCCGACCAGGACCCCAACTCGGCGCTGTTCCGCATCGAGGTCATTCAGGTGCCGCTGGCGGATCCGTCCAAGGCGCACATCGTGAGCTCGCCGCGCATCTTCCAGGATCTCGCCGCTCCGCCACGCCACGCCGAGCCATTCGACAGTGCGGCGAATGCGCGTCGCGACAGCATCGCGGCGGCGCGTCGCGCGGCGGGGCAACCCGAGCAGCCGAGGCCTAACGCGAACCGCAACATTGGCCCCACGCAATGCCATGACATCACCGTCTTTCCGGCGATCGGTCTCGCCGGTGGCGCGTGCGGCGGCTACGGACTCCTGCTCGACATTCTCGAATCCCGCGCAGCCCGTTCGCATCGGCGCCGTCGCCGACTCGAACTTCTCCTTCTGGCACTCGGCCACGTTCAACAACGACGGCACGAAGGTCCTGTTCTCCGACGAGTGGGGCGGCGGCTCGCAGCCGCGCTGCCGCGTGACGGACAAGATGGAGTGGGGCGCCGATGCGATCTTCACGCTCGACGCCAACAAGAAGATGGAGTTCAAGAGCTACTACAAGATGCCCGCCGCGCAGACCTCGTTCGAGAACTGTGTGGCGCACAACGGTTCGCTGATCCCGATTCCTGGCCGCGACGTGATGGTGCAGGCCTGGTATCAGGGCGGCCTCTCGGTCTTCGACTGGACGGACGCCGCAAACCCGAAGGAGATCGCGTACTTCGATCGTGGTCCCATGGACTCGACGAAGTTCGTGGATGCGGGCTCGTGGTCCGCGTACTGGTACAACGGACGCATCTACAGCTCGGAGATCGCTCGCGGTCTCGACATCTACGAGCTCGTGCCGGGTGGGCTGATCTCGCAGAACGAGCTCGATGCGGCGAAGACCGTGCACTTCGACTACCTGAACACGCAGAACCAGCCGAAGCTCGTCTGGCCGCCGTCGTTCGCGCTGGTGCGGGCGTACCTCGATCAGCTCGAGCGGAACAACGGCCTCGCGGCGGACAAGATCGCCGCGACCCGTACGGCCGTTGCGGCGGCGGAGAAGCTGTCCGGTCAGGCGCAGAAGGACGCAATGGCCAAGCTCGCGACGCAGCTGCATACGGACGCCCGCTCGGCCACCGATCAGCCGAAGGCGCACAAGCTGGCGTTCGCGGTGGGCGATCTGGGGAAGTGATGGCCTGATCGACGATCGGATCGTCGGTGCGTACGTGCAATGCAAGACGGCCGCGAGAGGAGATTCTCGCGGCCGTCTCGTTCTCAACCCTGCTCAACCCTGCTCAACCCTGTGCTCAGAACTCTCGCCATGCTTGCGGACACATTGAGGCAGATCGCGGGACAGAAGCTCGTCGACACGGATGGCGAAGAGACTATCCTCGAGCTGCTTCCGCCGGCGACGCACGCTGAGGTCGCGGCGCTCGAGGCGAGCTTGCCAGCGCCGCTCCCGGATGAAATACGCGCGGCGCTCGCGGTGACCACGGGTCTCGCGAACGGCCCGCTCGAATCATTCTCGCTGTTGGACCTCGAAGGCTTTGGCCTCGACGAGGTTTTTCCGCACGCGTATTCGATCGCCCATGACGGGTTCGGCAACTACTGGGTTCTCGACCTTCTGCCTGACGCGACGGACTGGGGCCCCGTCTTTTTCGCGTGTCACGATCCAGCGGTCATCGCGTTCCAGGCGCCGTCGGTTGAGTCGTTTCTGCGTGATCTGGTGGCGGCACCGCCCGATGCTCCAGGCAGTCCGATCAATCGCGTGCACGACACAGTGGTGCATCAGCTGTGGAAGGATCACTCTGGCCTCATCACGCAGCCGGTCGCTGCATCGTCGTCGGATCCTGCGATCCGCGAGTTCGCGTCGTCGTTGGTGCCCGAGGCGCTGATTGCCGATCTGCGCAATGCAGAAATCGGCAGCGGATTCGCGTGGGGCCAGTACGGCCCGCGTACGGACATCAAACGCTTCGGCACGCAGCGACTCTGGGCCATCACTGCACCGCCGAAATCGACTGGCTTCTTCGCACGCCTGTTCGGCTAGGCTGTCATTCCGAGCGAGCGACAGCGAGTCGAGGAACGGTTGTCATTCCGAGCGCAGTCGAGGAATCGCGATCATACGGGCAGAGGGGCCCCTCTATCGGGACGATCGCGATTCCTCGACTGCGCGCCTCCGGCGCTCCGCTCGGAATGACTACGGTTCATGCTGCCTACAGGATCGTTCTCGTACACTGAACGGCTGATCACCCCAGTCCCCATGACCGAGGCGCGAATGATTCGAGCTGTGGTTGTCGCAAGCGCGATGCTTGCCCTTGGCGTCGCGGTTCATACCGCTGACGCGCAGACGTTCAAGGTTGCCAAGTACAACATTGGTGGCGAAGGCGGTACCGACTACGTGACGGCCGAAGCAGGAACGGGCCGAGTGTTCGTGTCGCGCGGGACTCACGTGATGGTCGTCGACGGGCCGACGGGGAAGGTGCTCGGCGACATTCCCGACACGCCGCGCATGCACGGCGTTGGCATTGCCGCGAAGCACAATCATGGCTTCACGACGAACGCCGGAGATTCCACCGTCACGATGTTCGATCTCAAGACGCTCGCCGTGATCAAGAAGATCCCGGTCAAGGTCGGTGGTCTCGACGGGATCATGTACGACGACTACAGCGATCGCATCATCCTCACGAATCACAGTCGCCCGATCGGCACCGCCGTCGCGCTCGACGCAAATACCGGCGACATCGTCGGGACCGCGGAGCTCGAGGACATCGCGCCCGAGGGTGCGGCGAGCGATGGTAAGGGAAAGCTCTTCGTGAACAACGAGGAGAAGAACACGATCCAGGTGCTCGACGCGAAGTCGATGAAGGTGCTCGCGTCGTGGCCGCTCGCGCCGTGCGAGGGTCCGACCGGTATCGCCTATGATCGCAAGACGGACCGCATCTTCTCGGGCTGCGGAAAGACGTCGGTCGTCGTGGACGCGAAGACGGGCAAGGTCGTCGCACAGATCGCGAACGGTGACGGTGTCGACGCGCTCGGTTTCGATCCGGCGCAGAAGCTGATCTATATTCCCGCGGGGCGCGACGGCAACGTGACGGTCGTACACCAGGACTCGCCGGACAAGTACACGGTGGTCGCCACGGTGCAGACGATGGTGGGCGCAAAAACGATCACGGTGGATCCCGTGACGCATAACGCGTATCTGTTCCAGCCCGAGTACGGTCCCGCTCCGGCCGGCGCGCCTCCGGGTCCTGGGGGACGTCCAGCGCGAGGTCCGGTGGTCGCGGGTTGGTTCTTCACGATAACCCACTGATCCGATTGCGACGATTGGACGGATGGTCGGACGCATCTTCTGTTTCGTCGCGCCGGGGTCGGTGGGAACTACGATTGGGCGGATCACACGGAAACACCGGATACGGCTTGCATCGAGCCGGTCTACCGTGACCGATGAAAGGGAACGGCCACTCGGGAGCCTCCTGCGCACGAGCGGACCGTTGGGGAACGGCCGCTCGGGAGACGCCAGCATCCCGAGCGGCCGTTCCCATTTCATTCACGGTCCGGCGACGAGCCAGCGTCAATGCAAAGCCGTATCCGGCCGTTTTCCGTGTGATCCGCCCAATCGTAGTTCCCACCGACCCCGGCGCGATGATGCGGGAATGCAAAGCCGGACCCGTCCAATCGTAATTCGGCCGGCTCTGGCGCGATGATGTGTCCGGGCGGTTCTTTTCCATGTCAATCGCCACTCACCAATCGCCACCCGCCGGACCTGATCAATGAAGAAGATCGGTTTTCTCATTGTCGCCATCGCGTGCGGCGCGTGCACCGCCGCCAAAGGTGACACCGACAACCCCGACGCCGCACGCTGGGATCAGCAGGCGAAGAACGTCACCATCACTCGCGACGATTGGGGCATCGCGCACATCCACGGGAAAACCGACGCCGACGCAGTCTTCGGACTCGTGTACGCGCAGGCCGAGGATGATTTCAATCGCGTCGAGATGAACTTCGTGAACTCGATGGGGCGTCTCGCCGAGACCGCCGGCGAGCGCGAGATCTATCGCGATCTTCGCATGAAGCTGTTCATCGATCCCGACAGCATCAAGGCGATGTATGCGACGAGCCCCGATTCGCTCAAGGCGCTCATGGGTGCGTGGGCCGACGGGTTGAACTACTACCTCTACAAGCATCCTGACGTCACGCCGAAGGTCATCAAGAAGTTCGAGCCGTGGATGGCGCTGACGTTCAGCGAAGGCAGCATTGGTGGTGACATCGAGCGTGTGAATCTTCGCGAGCTCCAGGCGTTCTACGGCGGAACGCGTGACACCACGCGAGCGCTCACCGACCTAACGAGTCGTGTCCGGCCCGAGCCGACCGGCTCGAACGGCATCGCCATCGCGCCATCGATCACGGCGACGAAGCACGCGATGCTCCTCATCAACCCGCACACGTCGTTCTTCTTCCGCTCCGAGGTGCAGGTCTCGAGCGACCAGGGACTCAACGCGTACGGCGCGGTGACGTGGGGACAGTTCTTCGTCTACCAGGGCTTCAACAACCGCGTCGGCTGGATGCACACGTCGAGCGGCGTGGACAACATCGACGAGTACGCCGAGTCGATCGTGAAGAAGGGCGACAGCGTGTTCTATCAGTACGGCAAGGATCTCCGTCCCCTCGTGGTGCAGAAGATCAGCGTGCCGTACAAGTCGGGCACGGGCATGGCGAGCAAGGACTTCACCGTGTACCGCACGCATCACGGCCCGATCATCCGCGAGGCGGACGGCAAGTGGATCGCCATTCGTCTCATGCAGGATCCGGTGGACGCGCTCACGCAGTCGTACTACCGCACGAAGACCAAGAGTTACGACGAGTACAAGAAGGTGATGGACCTGCACACGAACTCGTCGAACAACACGCTGTTCGCGAGTGCTGACGGCGACATCGCGTACTTCCACGCGAACTTCATCCCGAAGCGCGATCCGAAGTTCGACTGGCGGAAGCCCGTGGATGGCAGCAACCCGGCCACGGAGTGGGGCGAGCTGCTGAGCGTCGAGCAGAGTCCGCTCGTGCACAACCCATCCAACGGCTGGGTCTACAACACGAACAACTGGCCCTACTCGGCCGCCGGCCCCAATAGCCCGAAGCTCAAGGATTATCCGGCGTACGTCGAGAGCGGCGGTGAGAACGCGCGCGGCATCCACGCCATCCGCGTGTTGAAGGACAAGAAGGATTTCACGTTAGGCTCGTTCGTGAGCGCCGCGTACGACAGCTACCTGACAGCGTTCGACGTGCTGCTCCCGCCGCTCATCGACGCCTACGACAAGACGCCCAGCGAGCAATCCGGCGAAGGCGAAGGTCGCGGAGCAGATCGACTCGCTGCGGAAGTGGGATCGTCGCTGGGGTGTGTCGTCGGTGCCGACGTCGCTCGCGGTGTTCTGGGGCGAGGAGATGAGTCGCCGAGTGGGCAAGGATGCGCGCGAGGAGGACGTCGCGCTCGACGACTACATCGCGAAGCGCACGACGCCCGCAGCAGCGGCTGGACGCGCTCGTCGCGGCGTCCGATTCGCTCACCGCGGATTTCGGTTCGTGGAAGACGCCGTGGGGGAACATCAACCGCTTCCAGCGTCTGACGGATGACATCGTCCATCCGTTCAACGATTCCGGCCCGAGCATCCCGGTCGGCTTCACGTCGTCGCGCTGGGGCTCGCTCGCGTCGTTCGGCGCGCGTCCGTACAAGAACACGAAGAAGTGGTACGGCACGAGCGGTAACAGCTTCGTCGCGGCGGTCGAGTTCGGGGACAGCATCACCGCGAAGGCCGTCACCGCGGGTGGCGAGAGCGGGGATCCGAAGTCACCGCACTTCAACGATCAGGCGGAGCGTTATGCGACGGGCAACCTTCGCGACGTGTACTTCTACCCGTCGCAGCTGAAGGGACACACCGCGCGTCAGTACAACCCTGGTAGCTGAGTGGCTGCCAAGGCTGCTCCGGCATCTCAGACGAAAGGGCGAACGGATGCAGCGGATTTAGCGGATTGACTCCGTCGTGTGTCGAGGAGGGCAGCAGTGTATCGTGCGTCAGCGAGGCCGTTGAAGCGAGCGTGGCCTTGCCGTACGAGCGTCATCGAGGTCCCTAGCCGCTCGCCTCGGGATGCACTGTCCCAGAACGGTCCCACGTCGCTGGTTCGCTGGGATGCCACGTGCCCTCGCGGAGTCGATCCGGCCGTTCCGCAGCATCCGTTAATCCCTGCGTCTGGATGTCCGCCGATGCAGTTCGCGGCGTCCTACGGTGCACGCCACTCGGCCGCTCCGCTCGCGTTGCCCGCGACATCGATGGCATTCATGAGCACCCGCGATGTCCCAGCAGGCAGCCCGACCGATCGCTCGGCCCCGAACACCACGCGTGTCGTCCAGCCCGCAGCGCCCTGTGATCGCACGACCCACCAGCGTGGCGGCTCGTCATCGCCCGGCGTCATCGCCAGCAATCCATTCGCGACGGTGATCGTGGGCGTCGGCGGTGCAGCTCCGTCGAGCCACGTGTACGCTGGCGGAATAGCCCGTAAACGGTAGAGATCAGCGGCCAACGACGCCGCCACGGCGCCACCGCCACGCGTCAGCGTGGACGTCGTGTTGTACAACAGATGCCCCGTCCCACCGGCACGCGTGCGCGTTAGGCTCACCTGGCTCGGGATCTCGCTCGTCCCGAACGCGCTCGATGTCCCGTCGCCCACGCGATACGCAGCAAGGCCCGGCCACACGTGCCGCCCGCGCGCGTTCTGCGCCAGCCACCAGTCGAACAGAGCAGGGAAGCTTTGTTGCGGCGCCGAGATCGCCCAGTAGAGCTGCGGCGCGAGATAGTCGACCCAGCCCTGCTGCAGCCACTTCCGCGAGTCGGCGTAGATCTCGGCGTACGCGTCGAGGCCGGCGACGCCGTTCGGACTCCCCGGACGCCAGATGCCGAACGGCGAGATCCCGACCGCGATGGTCGGCTTGATCGCGTGAACCTCGCGATACATGCGCTCGACGAAGCGGTCGACGTTCGCGCGCCGCCAGTCGGCGATCGTTAGGCCGCGCGCCACTCCGGCAGGTAAGTCGCGGTGTCGGGAAACTCGATGGCACGGTTCGCCGCGTCCGTCTGCCGATACGGGTAGAAGTAGTCGTCCGCGTGGACGCCATCCACGTCGTACCGCTGCACGATGTCCGCGATCACGCGCATGACGTGATCGTGCACCGCCGGCTCGCCCGGGTCGAGCCAGATCATGCTGCCGTACACGCGCACGATGTCACGACGCGTCCTGAACAGATGCGTCGGCGCGAGGCGAGTGGTGTCGGACGCGTTTCCAGCGCGAAAGGGGTTGATCCAGGCGTGCAACTGGAGGCCGCGCGCATGCGCCTCCTGCACGGCGAACGCGAGCGGATCGTAGCCGGGATCGGCCCCCTGCGTGCCGGTCAGCAACGCGGCCCAGGGCTCGAGGCTCGACTGGTAGACGGCGTCCGACGCCGGTCGGACCTGCAACAGGATCGCGTTGAATCCGGCCGCTGCCGCACGATCGAGAATGCTCACGAGCTCCGCGCGTTGCTGAGCCGGCGTGAGCGTCGTGCGTGATGGCCAGTCGATGTTGGCGACGGTCGCCACCCAGAGCCCACGCATCTCGCGTTGGATCGCGGGCGGGTTGGGGTCGGGAGTGATCACAGGCGGTGCAGTGAACTCCTTCGAGTCGGAGCATGCGGCGAAGAGCACGAGCTGCGTCGTCAACGCCATGATGCCTCCCCATGGCCGGCGCCTAACGTGGGTCAGCAATTCCATCTGAGTCACTGCGCGTGAGGGCTGGCATCGACCGAAGTGTGATGAACGATATACACGGACGGCGAGTATGCATCTGTCGCGCGGCGGCCTGGTGGGAACTACGATCGGGCGGATCTGTACTGCGAAACTGGCCGGATACGGCTTTGCATTCACGCATCATCGCGCCGCGGCCGGGGAACTACGATTGGGCGGATGAAACGGAAGAATCAGGATACCGCCTCGGGACGCATCTGGACGTCCTCCGCGACGGCGGCCGTTCCCATTCATTCAGGTCCGCGGCACGAGCCAGCGTCGATGCAAAGCCGTATCCGGCCGTTTTCCGTGTCATCCGCAAGATCGTAGTTCCCACCGGCCGCGGCGCGACGATGCGCGGATGCAATGATTTGATGCTGCCCGCGACGGGATGATGACACACATCCCAGCATCGCAGTGCACCTTCCGCGCACATCGCCCCACGGAGAAAGAACATGCACACGGTATGGAGTCGCGGTCGCCTCCTCGGACAATCGGAGCTCGGCCCCGAACGCTCGTTCCCGGGCATGCGGATGGGAGACTTCGAGCCGTCACCGATCGGCGAACGGCTCCTCCCCGTCATCCTCGGTGTCTCGCCGGCGGTGAAAGCGCTGTGCGAGATCGTCATCAACGCCCGCGAGGAGATCGAGCAGAAGGGTGGGACACCACCCGTCGGCGAATATCCGGATGCCGTTCGCCAGACCACCGAGTACGCGGACGCGGTTTCGATCCAGGATGAGGTCGAGAGCCTCGCGCTGGAGCTACGCGACGAGCACGGCAACGTCGTCGCCACCGACTGGATCTCCTTCCAGGACGGCCATCGGCTCGCCGCGCTCGCTCGCGAGGAAATGGCGGCGATCGACCCCGACCTCGAGTTCGACGACGACCTCGAGCCTTGGGAGCCCGAGCCACCTCGGTACCAGATCCTGGTCGCGCTCGAAGGGTTCGAGAAACGGATGGACCGTCGGGCCAGTCGGCGGAAATAATTGCGAGGCGTGTGAACCTTTTCGGTGCTCGCTCCGTCAAATCGAAACAGTCAGACGGCTGGCGTAGCGGTCCAGTCGATCGTGCTGTATTTCTACAATGTAGAAACATCCACGTGCCGAATTCCGTTGTACCCGAATGACCGCACCCGCCGTACTTCCCACGCCTCCTCGACTGCCAACGTCCGTGCTTCGTGCGTTGCTCCCGGTCGCCGAACGCGACGAGGTGCTTGCCGACCTCGCGGCGGAGTTCGCTTATCGGGCGGCTGAATTCGGGCGGCGGCAGGCGGACGTCTGGTACTGGCGACAAACCGTGTCATCGGCTCCTTCCCTCGTTCGCCGCAGTTGGTGGCGCGGCTGGAACGGGTTCGAGCCCAGTGCGAACCGAATGCGACCTGGAGGTCCGTCGATGGAAAGCTGGATCATGGACGCGCGCTACGCCGCGCGGAGGCTCCTACGCCGTCCGCTCTACGCACTCCTGTCGGTGCTCACGCTCGCGCTGGGCATCGGCGGTATCGCGTCGGTCTACGGCATCGCGCGCCCGATCCTGCTCGACCCACTCCCCTACAAGGCGGAAGAAGGGCTGGCCGCGTTCTGGATGCCATTCGACTGGACAGAGCAGGAATTCCTGTTCTTGCGCGGCAAAATCCCGGGCTTCTCGGAAGTCGCGGCCTACCGGAACGACAACGTCCTGCTCGACCGCGGTGACGGAGAGGTCCGCCTGCTCTCGACGGTCGCGACGTCCTTCGAGCTCTTCTCCGTGCTCGGCGCGCCTCCCGCATTCGGGCGCGCATTCCAGGCTGGTGACGATGCGCGCGGAGCCGAGCCGGTGGCCGTGCTCTCGTACGGCTTGTGGCAGGAGCTCGGTGGCGACCGCAAGATCATCGGGCAGCGGCTCAAGATCGACGGCGAGCCGCGAACGGTCGTCGGCGTCATGCCCCGCGGTTTCTGGTTTCCCGACCCGACCGTTCGCCTGTGGATCCCGCAGCCGCTCAACCCGGAAAGTCGCTCGGGCAACTACGCGTTCGTCGGTCGCCTGGCGCCCGGGATGCGCGTTGACAACATGGCCGGCCCTCTCGCGGAATTCGTTCGGATCCTCAAGGATCGCTTCACGTATCCGCCGCAGTGGGACAAGACCAAGTCTCCCGTGCTGACGCCGCTGCGCGCGAGCCTCGTGGGCTCGCTCCGGCCGGCGCTCGTCGCGACGTTCGTCGCGATGGGGCTCATCCTGCTCATCGCCTGCGCCAACGTCGCCGCGCTGATGCTCGGCCAGGTGGAAGGCCGTACGACCGAGATCGCCGTCCGGTCAGCGTTAGGCGCGAATCGCGTGCGGCTCACCCAGCAGCTCGTGGCCGAAGCGATTCTCATAGGAGTGTCCGCCGGTCTGGCTGGCGCTCTGCTCGCCGCCGGGGCGTTCCGCGGACTCGTCACCGCGCTTCCGCTCGGTGCCTGGAGTGAGAGCGCGACGCTCGAACTGGACCGTCTTCGCAGCCGCGATGGCAGTGGCGGTCATCGCCGCCGCGATGGTCGCGATCGCGCCGAGCGTCGCCATGTGGCGCGGTGACATCCGCGGGACGTTGGGGAGCGCGCGCACGGGTGGCATTGCTGGACGCGGCGGCAGGCTCGAAGGCTCGCTGGTCGTTGCCGAAGTCGCGCTCGCCGTCGTCATGGCGGCCGGCGCGGGTCTGCTCATCCGCAGCGTGACGAAACTGTACGCGATCGACCCCGGCGTCGTCACGAGCGACGTCGGCGTGATCGATATCGCGCTGCCTAACGAGCCGGCTCGCCCGGCAGCGTCAGGCACTGGCCGAAGTCACTGCCGCGTTGCGCGCGATGCCCGGAGTCACCGGTGCCGGTGCCACGCAGAAGCTGCCGCTTCGCGGCGGCGGGTGGAGCTCGGGCATCACCATCGAGGGCGTCACGCAGACGGAAGTCACGACCACGTTCGTCCGCCTCGTGACTCCCGGATATCTGGAGACACATGGGGGTCAAGCTCCGGGATGGACGACTGTTCACGGAGACGGATCGTAGCGCCGCCGGTGATAGCGCCGGCGAGCCGCCGATCATCATCAACGAGGCGCTGGCGCGGAAGTACTTCGAAGGCACGAACCCTGTCGGCCGTCGTATCTCGACTGGTTTCGGCCCGCGTCTCGGACGCGTCATCGGCGTCGTGAACGACGTGGCCGAGGGCGCGCTGACGGACAAGGCAGCACCGGCGCGCTACATGGTGCACGAGACGCTCCCATTCGTTCCGAGCGGTGAGGCCCTCGTCTTTCACACAGCCGGTCGTGGCGCGGAAGCCGCGCTCGATGACGCCCGTCAGATGGTGCGTCGCGTCGTCCCGGGCGCGGGCGTTCAGAAGGTGTCGACGATGGATCGCGAGCTCGCGCTCGCCGTTGGTCCAGCGCGACAGGTCATGATGCTCCTCACGATCCTGACGCTGCTCGCCCTCGTGCTCGGCGCCGTTGGCGTGTACGGCGTGATCTCGCACTTCGTCAATCGGCGCAGCCGCGACTGGGGCGTGCGTATCGCGCTCGGCATGATGCCGATGAAGGTCGTGCGCATGATCGTCGCGCGTGGCGCCACGCTCGTCGCGGGCGGTGTCGTGATCGGCATCGCAGCGTTCTTCGCGCTCGCCCGACTCCTCGGCTCGCTGCTCTACGGCGTTGGAGCGAGCGATCCCATCGCCGTCGTTGCGGCGACGACGGTACTGTTCGTCGTCGGGATACTGGCAGCGATCATCCCGGGTCTGCGCGCGAGTCGCACTGACCCGGCCATCGTCCTCCGAGAGCAATGAGCACGGACAATTCGCTGGGCGCCTTCGAAGAACAGGTGATGCTCGCTGTGCTGTTGGCGCGTGACGACGCGTACGGCATGAACGTGCGTCGCGAGATCGAGACGCGCACCGGTCGCGAGATCGCGATCGGTGCCGTGTACGCGACGCTCGATCGGCTCGAGGCGAAGGACCTGATCGCGTCGAGACGCGTCGCGGGTGATGGCGGCTCGCGACGCGTGTTCAGTGTCACCGCGGCGGGCTCACGCGCGCTCGTGGAAACACGGTCGCTGCGCGAGCGGCTCTGGCAGGGTGTGGATCCGCGTTGGCTCGTCGCGAAGGGACGCGCCTGAGACGTCCGCCGTCGTCGAGTCGATTGCGAGTTAGCTGTTGAGAGCAGGCGATGCAGGCCGTATTGCCAGAATTGGCAAACGCGAATTATCCCCTGACGTGCGTGAGGCGCCGTGCATTTGCCAATTCTGGCAATGAGGCCGGAATCGCCTGCTCTCAACAGCTCGCGCTCGCTCCGCTAGTCGGGCTGACGGCGCTTCCCGCGTGGCTTCCAGAAGTATCGCGGGAGCACGCGGCCGCGGGCGTCGAACTCCACGCCCTCTTCCTCGAGGATGTCGCGCTGCCATCGCGCATCCTCGGGGTAGGCGCGCTTCGCCACTTCGCCTGACGCGTTGAGCACGCGCTGCCACGGCACGGTGGATTCGCCCGGCAGGTGGTGCAGCGCGTAGCCGACTTGCCGTGCATGGCGGGGGATGCCGGCGAGCTCCGCGATCTGCCCGTAGCTCGCGACGCGCCCGCGCGGAATGCGGCGCACGACGGCGTAGATGCGCGTGTAGTGGTCCGACGCCATAGCTGGTCGTGATCGTTATGCGGCGCGTTAGGTGCCGACGACCGACCGGACCATGACCCAGTCGTCATCGATGCGGCGACCGAGCTTGAACTGCGCCGTCCCCGAGCGCCGAAATCCGCTCTTCTCGTAGAACGCGACCGCACGAGCGTTGTTCTGATAGACCATCAGCCAGAGCGCGTCTGCCCCGCGCGAACGCGCCTCCGCAATGCAGGCCGACATGAGCACCCGCGCGATCCCGCGTCCGTGCCAAGGTCGATCGACGTAGAACCGGGAGATCTCGAGCGCGAAACGGCCGGCCAGCGCAGCGGGCGGCGGCGTCTGACGCAGGTGCGCGTACCCGAGCATGCCGTTCTCCGCGTCCTCCAGCACGAGCACACGGGCGCCGGGTTCGTTCAGCTCGAGCGTCTGCTGCATCGGGCTGAACGCGTGGGCGACATACGTCGTCGATGTCGGCTGGGTCGTAGCCGTCCTGGTACGTCTCGCGAAAGAGCCGTTCAGCGAACGCGCTGAAGGGCGCGGCGTCGGCCATGGCCAGAGCACGAATGCGCGGTGCGAATCGATGGGTCTCGTCGGGCGCGGTCGTCATCGGAGCTTGAGTCGTCCCTCCATCCAGCCGAGTGCAGCGCCGACGAGCGGAAGCAGCACGAACGAGAACAGCACCGCGACGATCCGAGCCCGCCCACCGAGGCGTGGTACGATGCTGGGCAGAAGCTCGCCGGCCGCTACGAGCGCGGCGAACAACAAGATACCGCCGATGAGCCCGAGCACGAGGCCCGAGACGGCACTCCACGCGACGATGCTCGTCCGCACGCCTAACGCGCCGCCTCGGCCCCATCCCAGAGCGGGCGCAGCTGGAACGCGAACATTCTGAAACATTGGCGCGAGTTGGGCGGGCTCTCGAGCCAATACGCAGAACTCGGTCGCGGGTCCGAGTGTCATCTTCCGCATCCAGAGCGAGCCGTCAACGGGGCCGAGCGCTGGCTCGATGGCCGCCGAACACCTGCGCGTAGGAGAGGCCTGCCGGTTTGGAGAACCACTGCGCCGACCGCGGCGCGGTGGGAGCGCTCCCGAGCTTCAGGTGATAGAGGCCAGCAGTTCCCGCGGCGGCGAGGGATGCGGCCGCATCATGTGGCGCCTTGCGCCCCGCGGTGACGGCTGCCTCCTCGAGCGGATCGAGCGACGCCGCATCGCGCACCAGGTACCAGTCCTCGTACGCCTCGCCGCCCTGGTTCGCCCAGGGTGCTCCCATCACTGCATGCGAGAACGAGCGGACGAACCCCGCGCTCGGCGACGCCGTGAGCACGCGCTGGAAGGCCTGCTGTGCGGACTCGTACGCGCCCCGTTCGGCGGAGGCCTGCCGCCAGTGCCAGAACACGTAGGCGAGGAGACTGTCGCGAGTCATGTCGGGTGGTCACCATGTGAATGGGGACCGAGAAACATGACCGGTCGCTCGGCTATTTCGCCAGCACGAACTCCAGCGGCGCTCCCAGCGGCGCGATCTTCACCAGGCGATGCGGCGTGTCCGTCGTCACGAACATGGAGACTGGCGCCTGTCCACCCGACAGCTCGATGCGGTACACGTCGAACGTGCCGGCGGGGACGGTCACCTTCTCCGTGCTCTTCACGGTGAGCGTGAGGGACTGCACGTGGCCTTTGCCCGAGAGAAACACAGGGACCACGAACGACGCGGTGGGCGACCAGTCGAAGGCTGGGAGCAGCGCGGTGATGAGGTTGTCGTCGATGGCCCCGGCGGCGATCGTGGTGTCGATGGCGGTCGTCACGACGCTCGTCATCGACGGCGTCGTCGCGACACCCTTCGCGCGGCCGTCATGGTAGGCGATGTCGATCAGCGTATTCTGCCCGCGTACCTGGCCGGTCTGCTTGGTCGAGTGCAGCGTTCCGTCCGCACCGAATTCGACCTCGGTGTGCTGATTCATGATCGGGCCGATCTGGACGTCATCCACGACGCGGAAGCCTGTCTCGGTGCGTTCGACGGTCGTGCGCTGAAACCCCAGCGGGTTGCCCTGGACCATGACGACGAAGCTGTCCGTCCGAGCCACGAGCGCCGCGTAGTTGATGCCGCTCGATGATTGCGCGGCCAACGGGGCGGATGCGGCAAGGAGAAAGACGGCTGCGGCGGCGAGAGGCTTCATCGGCGAAGAGCGTGGCGGGAGACGACCGCGAACATTTCGTGAGTATACCCGGATGATCGACGCCTGTGCGCGAGGACCGGCAACGGATGCACCGTTTCGGGCGGCGGATTCAAACGCGCAAGACGCCAGCGGCGTCGTAAGGCTGTCATTCCGAGCGGGGTTGTCATTCCGAGCGGAGGCCGCAGGCCGCAGTCGAGGAATCGCGAGCGTCCCGGCAGAGAGCCCTCGATGGCGGACAGTCTCGATTCCTCGACTCGCCGCCGCTCGCTCGGAATGACTTCCCCGCTCGGAATGACACGGCCCCTTCCGGATCCCTGAATGACCCGACTCGCCCGTGCCGCGATCGCCGCGACCATTGTTGTCGCGACGCCCGCCGCCGCTTTCGCTCAGAGTCCACTCCGTCATTGGACAGACGCGATCGACTCACGGTTCGCGATGAGCCAGCCGGTCATCTCCTACACGCTGCGGGTCGACTCCGCGGACGTCTCGGGCTTCAACGTGTCCATGTCCGTTCGCGGCGCGCGCGACACCGTGCTGCTAGCAATGGCGACGCACCCCGAATACGACGACA
The DNA here is from genome assembly GCA_963829055.1 of uncultured Gemmatimonadaceae bacterium. Lineage (GTDB taxonomy): Bacteria > Gemmatimonadota > Gemmatimonadetes > Gemmatimonadales > Gemmatimonadaceae > JAJKIV01. The sequence goes on from CAWHHI010000004.1 coordinate 45,405, forward strand.
AATACTGGCGCTTCGTTCGCGACGTTCGCGTCGAGTCGCCGGACGCGCGAGCGACCGTGGCGCGCGTTGACAGCGCGCTCTGGCGCGTGGTCGCGACCGGCGGCGCATTCACCGTGCACTATCGGCTCGCGCTGCCCGCGGCTGCCGCCGGACAGCGCCAGGCGTGGCGGCCGTTCCTCAGCGCCGACCGGCGGGCTCGTCGGCGGTACGCACTCGTTCATGTACGTCGTAGGCCAGACGCTCGCGCCCGCGCACGTCAGACTCGACCTGCCGGCCGCGTGGTCGATCGCGACAGGGCTCGCGCCCACCGCTGACTCCGCGCACGTTCTACGCGCCGAGCGCGCTCGTGCTCCTGGAGTCACCGATGCTCGTCGGTCGGCTGCGCGACTGGCGCTTCGAAGTCGACGAATGTCCCGCATCGCGTGGTCTACTGGCCGCGGCCGGATGCGTCCGCGTTCGACTCGGTTGCGCTCGTCGGCGGCATCGAGCGCCTCGCGCGTCAGGCAATCACCTTGTTCGGACGCGCGCCATACCGTGATTACGTGTTCCAGCTTCAGGACGGTGCGTTCGGCGCGCTGGAGCATCCGAACTCTGTCACGTTAGGCGCGTCGAGTGATGGGCTGGCCAGGGGACATCGGCCTGTTTCTCGAGGAAGCGGCGCACGAATACTTCCATGCGTGGAACCTCATGCGCATCCGGCCGCGCGAATACGCGGACCTGACGTATCGGGAAGCCGACGCCCTCGCGGCGGCCTCTGGTTCAGTGAAGGGCTGTCGATGTTCTACTCGGACCTGCTGCTCCGACGCGCGGGTCTGCCCGTGTCCGAGCCGACGCGCACGGCGCACCTCGAACAGCTGATCGCGCGCTACCTCTCGAGTCCGGGCAATGGACTGCCTCTCCGCCGAACGCGTGAGCGAAGCCGAATACGGCGGCCTCCCCGACGCGCTCGGCGATTATTCGGCGAGCCCGCACACGCAGGGCGAATTGATCGGCGCGATGCTCGATCTGCGAGATCCGCCACGCGACCACCGGGCGCCGATCGATGGACGACGTCATGCGTCTCATGCTCGAGCGTCATAGCGGAACGCGAGGGTTTACTGGCCGGGACATCGAGCGCGCGGTCGCTGAGGTCTGTCACTGCAACGTCACGCCGATGTTCGACGCGCATGTCCGGAGCGGCCATCCGATCGCGTTCGATGACTACCTGCGGCTCATGGGGCTGCGCGCCGAGGTGACCTGGCGTCCGGCGTTAGGCGCCGACGGCCGTCCGGAGGCGGATCTCCGCGCCTACGCGTACGACTCTGGTGACGGCCCTCGGATCGGGTGTCACGGATCCGAAGAGCGCATGGGGCCGGGCAGGATTGCATTCCGGGGATCGCATCCACGCGGTGAACGGCGCAGCCGATGCCGACCGCGGAGATCGCCCGCCGAACCTTTCGCGCGTTGCGCTCGGGTGACACGGTGCGAGTCGACGTCGAGCAGCGTGGCGGATCGCGGCGCACAGCGACGGTCGTGATGACGCCGTTCGATCATTCCAGTTGTTCGACTCGTGATCTTCCAACCGTCACGGCGGCGCAGCGGGCGCTGCGCGCGCGGTGGGAATCAGGTCAGCCGTAACGCCAACTACCCTAACGCCAGCCGCGCGCAGCGGATGCCGCACCCATGCGCTCGACCGCTGCCTCGAGCACGGGCGGCTCCGCGACGAGCGACACGCGATAGTAGCCAGCGCCGCCCGGTCCGAACGCACTGCCTGGCGTGACGACGACCTGCGCGTCCTCGAGCATCGCGCGCACGAACGCCCAGTCGTCGACGCCGTTAGGCACGCGGTGCCAGAGGTACATGGCGCCGCGTGCCGGTTCCACCGTTTGTCCGAGTCGACGCATGGCGCCGGTGATCGCGTCACGGCGGGCGCGGTAGCCGTCGGCCACAGGTGCGGACAGCTCCGCGTAATGATCGAAGGCGTGGATCGCGCCGTACTGCACGAGCGTCGGCGCACCGTAGCCCACGTTCGTGCGGTAGGCGGCCAGCGCGTCGACGAGCGCAGCGCCACCGACGGCGAATCCCACGCGAAGCCCCGCCATGTTGAACGACTTCGAACACGAGTGGAACTCGATCGTCACGTCCTTCGCGCCAGCGATCTCCAGCGCACTCGGCGCAACGAATCCGTCGTACGTGAGCTGACTGTACGCGAGGTCACTGATGAGGATCAGGCCGTGGCGCTGCGCGAACGCCACCGCCCGCTCGAAGTACTCGCGTTCGGCAACCGCGCCCGTTGGGTTGTTCGGGTAGTTGACGATGAGAATCCGCGCGCGGCGGAGGACATCGCGAGGCACGGCGTCGAAGTCGGCGATGAACCCCGTGTTCGCACGCATGGGGATCAGGTGGACTGAGGCGCCGGTGAGCTGCGTCGCGCGCGCGTAGACCGGGTAGAAGATCTCCGGCACGAGCACGACGTCGCCGGTCCCGACGATCGCGGTGATGAGCTGCGCGATCCCTTCCTTCGCTCCCGCCAGCGCGAGCACTTCCGACGACGGGTCGACGTCCACACCGAAACCGCCGCTGCATGAACCGGCTTGCAGACTCCAGGTATGCTGGGACGCCGCGGAACGGCGGGTAGCCGTGGGTAGACGGATCGCTCGCCGCGCGCTGCAGTGCCTCGACGATCGGAGCTGGCGTGGGACGATCGGGGCTGCCGATGCCGAGGTCCGTGAACTGGAGCCCGCGCCGCCGGGCGTCCGACTTGATGCGATCGAGCTCGGCGAAGACATACGGTGGCAGCGACCCGAGTGCGTCGCAGAGCCGGGCAACGTCGTGCGAGGGCGTGATGGTGGCGCGTACTGAGGTCACGGTCCTACCTGCTCGTGTTCGGTGAAGATCGGCGAGTTGGGGTCAGACTCGAGTCTGATCCGACTCGATCGTATCCTTGCTACGTCATTGGAGTCAGACTCGAGTCGACTCCAATGACGTAGATGCAAAGAAATGCCTGGTCATCCCGATTGGGAAGTCGGCAGCGGCTCGGCCCGGCCGGTCGCAATAAGGCCACCGGTCTCGACTACCGCGAAACCGTCGGCGCAACGAAGCGAGGGTCGTTCGTCGTGTGATAGGCGTTGCCTGCGCCGACGATCATTCGTCACCGGTACACCTCCTACCGCACGCCGTGTCGAGGTCTTACCGAATGGCATCTCGCTCCGCTCCGTCCTGCACGCACGAGCTCCGCCCCGGCATCGCGGTGTGCCTCCGGTGCCAGCACGCCGAGCGCGCCGCGCAACTCTCCAAGCAGCGCCAGATGATCGTGCGGGGAACCGGGGTCGCGCTCGGCGTCGCCGTGATCGCCGCCTTGGGTATCGCGGCCACCAGCGCGCTTCGGTCGCGGTCGGTGGTGGGAAAGGGAGCCGAGTTACCGTCATCGGGTGAGAGCACTGCTGGGATCGTATTGGCTACTTCAGCAACCGAACCACTGGCCGCGGACTCGGAAGCGCCGGTCCCCACGACTCGATCCGCGGTCAACGACTCGATCGCTCGGCTCGGCGCCGCGAACGCGATCGTGCCGGTCGCTACACCGGTCGCGTCAACCGTGGCATCACCGCCAGCAACGCCTCCAGCGATGAAGCCGACGGCCGCGATCTCAGCAACCCGCGCCGTCGCGCCGCTGGTGCCGGTAGGTCGCACGTCCCTGCGCGACACGATGGTGGTGGACCGTGCGGGTGACACGGTTCGCGTGAGCTTCGATCTCGCGCTCTCGCGCACGCGCCGCTCCGACAAGTTCGAGGCGATCGTCCGTTCGACGCTGCCGCAGGTCTACGGCGCGCCCGCGGATTCGGCGCTCCGCGCGCTACCAGCGGGTGCGGTTGCCCGCGCCGGCGACCTCGTGACGACGCTGTCGGAGCGCGGCTTTCGAATTCCGCTCGCGGACGGCGGCACGATCGCGGTGTGGCCCGAAACGCGAGCGGGCCGAGATGGCCCGTTGGTGGTGGCGTATCGCGCGGTGGGGATGAGGTAGCTCTGGGAAAGCCATCGGCCGCAGGTATCTGGAAGCACAACCCTCGGGACGTTCTCTTGGCGAGAGAAGCATCCCGAGGGTTCTCGGTTTCTGGGCTGATGGCTGATGGCCGATGGCTGATGGCTATGGTTGTTCAGACACGTGCCGTATGATCAGTGTCTTCGTCTCGCCCTCCGCGAGATCGATCACCGCACTCGCCACGCCGCCTTGCGTCATCGTGCGATACGAATCGCGCGGTGTCTGCCACGTGATCGTCGTCCGAACGATGTAGCGGCCCGCCGGCAGCCCCTCGAATTTGAATTTTCCGGATTCGTCGGCGATCGCTTTCTTTCGCGCGGCGCGGAACGTCGCGTCTTTCGGCGCGTTCCCGAAACGGCGGAGGGACGTCCCCTCCTTCATATACCACTCCATCGCGTACGGCGTCGCCGGATCGAGCGTCACGTCGTTGCCTGACGCGGTGCGCGCGTTGTCCGAGATCGTGGTGAGGTACCCCTTCGTATCGAGCAGTACGTCGCCACCGCGCACGATGACGAATGCCTGCCCGTCGATGACGCCCGTGCCCGGTTTGCTGTACGGGTAGTAGTCCGCGGCGATTGCGCTCGCATTCGGGTTGGCGGCGGTGTTCTTCGCGGCGTCGGCGGTCGGTGTGGTTGCCGGCGCGGGCGCGCCGTTAGTGGAGGTCGTGCTCCCCGATGACCGGCAGCCGAATGCGAGCACAGCGGCGGCAAATACCAACGTCCTCATGGATTTCCTCGAGCAGGGTCGTCGCCGCGAACCTTGGCTCCAGGACCGTTGGTCGGCAAGAGGGGACGCGGATCGACACGCGCCAGTCGCGACCCACCCCTCTCGAGTTCGTCGCGTGCTCGTCGCGCCTAACGTCGGCGCCGTGTTCCAGGACGTGTCTCCGCGCGTTTGTGAGAGCGTGTCTGGATACGTGTCTGATGACTCGACCGCCCGCGCAGCAGTTCCAGCACCGCGATCTCATCGCGTCGAAGGCCACCAAGCCGCGAACCGTCACGCGGCAGACTGTGCTCGTCGCCAGTCGCCGGCGGCAACACGAAGCCGTCGAGATATGCCTCGATGATGGCCGGATGCACGTAGTACTTCCGACACACCGCCCGTGTGTTGCCGAGTCGCTTGGCGACTTGATCGATGGCGCGGACGATGTTCGCGTTGCCTTCCTTCTCGGTCGAGAAGGGTCCGATGTCGCGCAACGCCGACGCGGCGAGCATCGTCCCGGCGAACGTGCGAAAGTCCTTCGCCGTGATCTGTCGTCCGGCGACCTCGCGCAGGTACTGATTGATGTCGCCGGCATCGACGCTCTGCCGATCGCCGTCGTCATCGAGATACTGAAACAGCTCCTGGCCCGGCAGCTCCTGGCAGTGCTGCACGATGCGGGCGATGCGTCGGTCCGTGATCGCTACCGCGTGAGGCACGCCGCTCTTGCCGCGAAATTCGAAGCGCAGCTTGGCGCCGGACACCTCGACGTGTCGTCGTCTGAGCGTCGTGAGGCCGAACGACCCGTTGTCGCGTGCGTATTCATCGCTGCCGACGCGGATCAGCGTCTTCTCGAGCAACCACACGACCGTCGCCAGGACTTTGTGCCGCGACAGCGTCGGCGTGGAGATGTCCTGCTCGACGCGATGCCGGATGGCTGGGAGGACTTCGCTGAACTCGAGCAGGCGGCTGAACTTCGTGTCGTCGCGAACTTCGCGGTATCGCGTGTGGTAGCGGTACTGCTTGCGACCCCGCGCATCGCGCGCGGTGACCTGCAGATGGCCAGTGGACGACGGGCAGATCCACACGTCGGTCCATCGCGGCGGAATCACGAGCTTGCGGATGCGCTCCAGCTCAGCGGCGTCGCGAACCTGGGCGCCGTCCGGTCGCGTGTACGCGAACCCGCGCCCGCGCCGCCGACGTCGGATGCCGGGACTCGAGTCGGTCACGTACCGCAGACCGGCGGCTTGCGCCGCTTCAACGTGTTCGTCCGCGAGAGACATCGTCGTTCGGCAGCCCCTCCCGTCGCACCGCAGGTGATCGTCGCAGCGGGAACATCTTCTCAGAACTGTGTCGCGACACGCGTCACCACGGATCACGACGGGTTCCGAGTAATGAGACGGCTCACTCGCAAGGACGCCACGGGCCGAACGAGAGTCGCGTTAGGAGAGCGACGCACGTCGCGAAGGAAGTGGACTGCGCATCACGGCCGAGGCCTGAGGAAGGAGGTTCGAGGAAGGAGGCCTGTAGGAAGGAGGAATGTCATCCCGAGCGCAGCGATTGTCATCCCGAGCGACAGCGAGGGATCTCCTCGTAACGTCATCGTAGGCAGTCTGGCCTACGATGACGTTCACAGGAGATCCCTCGCTGGCGCTCGGGATGACACGCTGTTCCCGCCCTCCGCCCTCCGAAGACCTCCGTCCTACGGCTCCTCCTAAGGCCGTCCGTCGGCCTCCTTCCTCACGCCTAACGCCCGGTTCCCTATCGCCTAACGCGTCTCGCCAGCGCGGTCTCGATATCCGCCACCTCGACCCCGATCCGGAGCTCGCCGCCGACGAGCTTCACGAGGTACTTGGCTTCGAATGAGCTCAGCCGCGCCAGCATTTCACGCAGTAGCACGCGCCGCCTGTCCTCGTCAGCGGCGTCCGCGAGCTGATCCGCCCACGTCGCGATGTCGACCACCGCGATCCCGCTCGGCAATCGACCCGCGAATGCCTCGGCCGCGACATCGCCCAGGTCGCCGTGTCGCTCGTAGCGAGCCCGGAACTCTGTGGCGCTGATCCGCGAGAGGTCCTGAATCGTGTCGACCACCAGCGACCACCCGACGCCAATCGTCCGTGTGTCGCCTGGCGGATAGATCTGGCCCGCGAAGAACCGCGCCGCTGGCGCGATCGTCTGCTCTGCCACCGCCCCGAAGTACGCCTCGAGCAGCGAGATCTTCTCGATCTGACCGGTCGAATGAGAGATGGCGTCCACCGTTCCACACCAGTGGAACAGCGAATCGCGCGGGCGAACCGCACCGTCTTCGGCGGTGGCGGATTCGGCGCCATTGGCGCCAGGAACGACCTGTTGGGCCAGCGGTCTCGTGCTCATGGCTGAGCTGAAAGCAGACCACGTGCCGAGCCGTTCAGCCGACACCATGCACGCCGATCCCGCTCGCGAAAACCCGACGTTGGCATGTGCTAACGAGCCCGTTGTGCGTTGCGGGGGATGGCGTTACGTTGTCGCCAACGTCGCACGTACCCTCGGGTACGCACATGTTCCGAACACCCAGGGGCCTGGTCTTCCAGTGCCCTTTTTTCCGCGCCGTGAGTGAACGTGAGTGACCCTCCGCCACTCGGAACAGAGCCCGTCGTGAGGGCTGAGATCACGAGACAATCTGTGATCGGTACGTACGCTTGTCGCGCGCCCCGAACACAGCCACACTCAGGGAGCACGAGATGCGTACGAGCGGAACCGTGAAGTGGTTCAACGACAGCAAGGGCTTCGGCTTCATCACGCGTGACGACGGGCAGAAGGACTGCTTCGTCCACCACTCGGCGATCGAAGGAAAGGGCTTCAAGTCGCTCGCCGAAGGTGAGCGAGTCGAGTTCGACGTGGTGCAGGGCGCCAAGGGTCCTGCCGCCGAGAACGTGACGAAGGTCGGCCAGTAACGCGGGTCGAGGAACCACGGGTTCACGACGTAGCCGGGCCGAGTACTCGGCCCGGCTACGTCGTTTTACGGTGCGAGCGCGGCGGGCGTCATCCCCGCGACCAACGACCCGCCGCAGGATAGTACACGATGCAGTACACCATCCACCCACAGCACCCACACCACAGGAGGGACGACCTTTGATCGAGATTCAGCTCAGCGATGATGATCGCCTCGACTGGGCGCTCAAGAGCTTCAAGAAGAAGGTGCAGAAGGCGGGCATCCTCGCCGACCTGCGTCGGAAGCGCCACTTCACGAAGCCGAGCGAGGCCCGTCAGTTGAAGGCGGCAGCCGCTCGGCGTCGCCGCCGCACGGCGGCCCGCCGCAGCTAGCGCGTTCTATAGCCGCTCGGCCTTTCGACGGGCGCGCCGGCTGGCCGCCAGCCGAGGACGCGACCGACGGCGGCTCGTCGGAAAAGAAAGCGGGGCCGGGTCAGTATCGACCCGGCCCCGCTTTGTCTCTCGCCAGGATTCGTTAGGCGGCGCGGTCTGCGCAGCCCTTGAACTCCGGGTTGTTCTGTTCGTCCACGTGAACCGGGAAGTTCACGTCCGTGCCGTAGTTCCCGCCCTTGAAGAACGTTCCGGTCGGGAAAACGTTGTCCTGCGTCCGTCCGTACTGACGGACCAGGCGGCGCAGGTCGCCCAATCGCTGGCCGCGGCTGTACGTCCAGAATGCCTTCTCGCGGAAGAACTGATCGAGTGCCGCCGCCTTGGTGGCCGGCGCCGTGAGAGCAGGCGTGATGACCGGTGTCGTCACGACGCCGAGGTTCTGCGGTGCTGCGCGAAGCGCGTTGAGGATCGCCGTCATCCCCGCGAAATCGTTCGCCGCGATCTTCGCTTCGGCCTCGATCAGGCGAGCATCGATGCCGTTGACGACCGGCGTCGGGTCGGTACGGCCCCACAACTGCTGACTGATGAAGTTCGTCGAGCCGTCAAAGCTCTTGCCAGCCGCGGACGTGCCGGTGGGTGAGCCCGTGTTAGGCAGCCGTGGATCCTTCGACGATGCGAACGGAATCGCATTCTTGATGATGCCTGAGGTGTCGAAGCTGTCACCGACCACCCAGCGCTTGGCACTCGTGCTGAGCGCCCAGATCTGGTTGTTGCCGCCGGTGAGTGAGAAGGTGGCATTGAGCCTGAAGCTCGTCGGCACGGCCGCGACGGCCGTCGCCGCGTCCGCATACCGCGCCAGGTCCACGAGCACGCGGCCCTTCGCGATGAGGACGGAGTTCCTCACGGTGACCGTCGCCGTATCCGTCGCGGTGGTGAACGTGAGGGCCGAATCCAGGTGGGCGAGGGCCAGCGTGTAGATCGCCGTGTTCGTCATCGGCGGTCCGTACTCGGGCATGCCAGTAGACGCGTCGCCTAACGTCTGGCCGTTGCAGAACCACTCGGCCAACTGCATCTCGGCGAACGCCATCACGAAATACATCTGGCCCAGGTTCGACGCCGGCGTCGGCTTGTACTGGTTCAGCAGGTCCAGCGCCTCACGCGCCGCGGTGCGCGCACGGTGGACGTCACGATACACCGCGTTCAGGTTCGCATTGTTCTCCTGGACAGTGCGTTGATCGGTCTCGTTGCGCTGCGAGAACGTGTCGCCGGACTTCCATTCGTCGGTGAGCAGTCCGGTGAACATCCACGGGCTGTCACCGGCGCCGGCGCCGGCGGTCATGTTCCGTAACCGCGCGATCGCGCCAATGCGCAGTGCGTCGGCGGCTTCGGGCGTATTCAGTGCGCTGGGCGGGATGATATCCGGGTCCTCAGCGGCGAGCAGGTCATCTTTCACGTTGCCGCAACCGAGCGTCAGCAGGGCCGAGCCTACGGCCGCCGTAGCCAACACCCGGCGTACGCTGATCCTGAAAATTTGCGTAGTCATGTGGGTTCCTGGCGACGGTTAGAAGCTGAGATTGAGACGGGCGGTGTAGTAGCGCGGCGGGCCAGCGGTGAGCAGCGTCTGCTGCGTGTCACCCTGTCCGTAGTTCTGTTCCGGATCGACACCGGTCCAATCCGAGAACAACGCGACGTTGCGCACGCCGAACGTGAAGCTGCCGCCGGTTGCGCGGATGTACTTCTTCGTGAACGACGGGCTGAAGTTGTACGTGCCCGTGACTTCGCGGATGCGCGTGAACTTGTTGTCCTCAATGTACCCCGTCTGCGTCGTCGCCGGGACGAATCGGTTGGCGACGGCACGCGCCTGACGCCACAGCGGCACGTCGGTGCTCGAGATGTCCTTGCAGGACACCGCCTGCTGACACAGGAACTGCTGCTCCGAGTTCAATACATGGAAGCCGCTCTTGTGATCGATGAGCGCTTGCAGACGGAGGCGGTGGTTGAACAGCTCGACGCCGTTCGTGATCGAGAGCTCGAGGCGCGGCTGCGAGTAACCGATCCAGACTGCCGTATCGCCCACGGTGACTTCGTTCGGCGTGATGATGCCGTCGCTGTTCGCGTCGGCGTACTTGTAGGGCTTCTGCCAGTAGCTCTGCAACGGATAGCCCGCGCGCTGCTGGATCGTCGTGCCAATGATCGGCGGGATTTCCTTGCCCGCCGCATCCTTGCCTAACGTGATCAGCTTGTTGGTGTTGTGCGAGCCGCTGAACGTCAGGTCCCACGAGACCGCGCTGCGATTCAGGATCAGGGTGTTGACGAGTGCCTCGAAACCGTAGTTCTTCACGGATCCGAGGTTCGACTTGACCGAGGTGTTCGCGGTGCCCGCCGACGGCGCGAGCGTCTGATCGATCAACGCGTCCTTGGATATCTTGTTGTAGTACGTCGCCTCGAGGTTCACGCGGCTGTTGAAGATGCGGGCATCGAAGCCCGTCTCGAACTCCGCCGACCGTTCCGGCTTCAGATCCTTGTTGCCAAGCAGGTTCGAGCGGAGGCCGCTGACGTCCGTGCTGGCGATGTTCGTGATCGTCGTCGCATACGTGCGCGCCGCATCGTTAGGTCCCGGCTGCACGCCCGACGCGCCGTACGACATGCGCGGCCGGAAGTAGTTGAGCCAGTCGGTCTGCGGGAAAAACGACTCTTCCGACATCACCCACGACAGCGCCGCCTTGGGGTAGTACACGCGCTGGAAGTCCGTTCCGAACGCGCTGTTCTGGTCGGTCCGGATGGCGCCGGTGACCGTCAGACGGTCACGGAACGTGATCTGCTCCTCGGCAAAGAGCCCGAGCGTCTTCTGGATCGTCGTGGCAGACCGGGCGACGGGGATCGTGCCGTCCGCTGGAGTCTGAGCGCCTGGCGGCAGGATGCTGCCCTCGGCGTCCGCGCGATCGTCCTGGAACGACGAGTACTGCGTGCCGATCGTCGAACGAAGGACGGCGTTGTTGAGCGGCGACCAGAGCGCCGAGGCGGTCAGGTTGCCGGTGAGGCTACGGAGGTTCGTGCGGGCGTCACGGGCAAGGCCCTGGCGCTGCGTCCCGAAGTCCGGGCACTGCTGGAGCCGGCAGAGACGGAAGTCCTGGCGGTCTGCCAGGTCGACACCGAAGTCACCGCGCGTGTCCAGCCAGCTCAGCGGTCGCCAGTTCGACGTTCGTGCTCCCGATGAAGCGCTGAACGTTCTGGTTCGTGTACTCCTGGAAGATGTCGCCGGGCGTAAACAGCGCGTAGCCGTACAGGGGCTGACCGCGCGAGCCTATGCCGGTGTATCCCGGACCCGCTCCCTTGAACCCGGGGCCGGTCTCGGCGTTGTACCAGAAGCTGTTGACGTTGTTGTCGACCTGTGGCAGCCGCTGATCGAGCTTGATGTAGCCAGTAGATACCGTGAGGTCGAGCTTCGAGTTGATCTGGGCCCGGAGATTGTTCCGGAACGATGCCTGGCGAAGCGCGTTAGGCCGGTTCCACTTGTCGTCGACGGCAACGCCGAGTGAATCGAAGCGGCGCTGGTCGTACGCCGGCATGCCGAACGGACCGGTCTCGTTCTGAAGCGTCCCGCTCACGAAATACGTCAGGATCTCGCTGCCGCCCGACACCTGCGCGCCGAACTGCTGGCGGTTCCCCTGCTTGATCATCGTGAGGTCTTCATCGGCGAACAGATTGTTGATCGACGTGCTGTCCTTGACGCACGCGCCCGTCGAGAGCTCGTACAGGAAGCAGCGGCGAACCGTGGTCGGCGTCGCCGGCGCATGGCCGAGGATCGCGTACTGCGCCGGATAGTCGTTGAGATCGTGGATCTGGCCGGCCTCGGCGAACGTGCTCCAGCGGGCCGCGCCTGCGCGTCCGCGCTTGGTCGTGATCACGACGACGCCGTTCGCCGCGTCGGTGCCGTACAGCGTCGCCGCCGACGGGCCCTTCACGATCTCGATGTTCTCGATCTCCTCCGGGGTGATGTCGTTGACGCGGCTCGGGGTCGTACCGCCGACGCCAATCGCGAGGGAGTTCGTGCCGCCCTGGCTCGTGAGCCGGATGCCGTCGATGACGTAGATCGGGTCGTTGCTCAACGAGAGCGAGCTGGTACCGCGAACACGCACGCGGCTGCCGCCGCCCGTCATGTTCGAGGGCAGCACCTGGACGCCAGGCGCGCGCGCGACGAGCAGGTCACCCATGTTCTTGATGGGCGAGCGCTCCACGACCTTGCCGACGTCGATCGTCGCGACCGTGTTGCCCAGCTCACTGCGGCGCTGTTCGCCGGTGGCCGTCGTCACGACTTCCTGCAGGACGACGAGCGTGCGATCGAGCTGGATGTCCAGTGTCGCCGCCTGTCCAGCGGTGACGGTGACCGGACGCTTCTGCTCCACGTAGCCGACGCGCAGTACGCGCACGTCGACGTTACCCGGAGGAACGTTGCGGATCGTGTAGCGCCCTCCGCGTTCGTCACCGCGAAGAGCGAGGTACCCAGCAGGACAACACGCGTGTCCGGCAACGGCTCCGATGTGTCGCGAGCCGACACCTTTCCCGTGATGCTCGCCCCGACCGTTGGCTGTTGCGCGAGACCGGAGGTGGACAACCCTCCAATCAGGAGCGCGACCAAAAGTCCGGGGGACCTGCGAACTGCTCGAACGTCGAGTCTCATTGTGACCTCCCTCTTTTCTGGGGAACGTCGACTACGGCGGCCATCCGGACGCACGGAGAAGTCGCGCAGCAAAGTGGCCGAGTGCTGCGCGACCCGGACATCGTACCTCGTTCCACGTCAACGTCAAGACGGTTCGTGCTGAAAGACACACGGTTCGTCACGCGTTGATCGGTTGGTCACACCCTACGCGCAGGACCCGGATACGTCGAGCCATGCGCGGCGAGCGGCCGACTTCGTGCGGTGAAGACGCCCACGCCTGCCCACTCGCAAACTGGTCGTTGCTCCCGCCCTCGCGCAGCGGTGTGTCAGGCTGCATCGTATCCCCATTGCCCGCCGTGTTTTCGGACCCGGAGATTGCCGACTGATGCTCCTGACCACCCGCCGCAGCCAGGTGGCTGCCAGCCTCACGCTCATCGCCATGTTCGGCGGTGTCTCGCTCTCGCTCGGCTCACGGGCCGTCACTCCGTCGATCCCCGAACGCATTAGCGACGACACATTCTGGCGCATGGTGTCGGACTTCTCGGAGCCCGGCGGATTCTTCCGCTCGGACAACTTCGTGTCCAACGAGATCACGTTCCAATGGGTGCTGCCGGAGATCGCCAAGACCACGAAGACCGGCGGCGTGTACATGGGCGTGGGACCGGATCAGAACTTCACGTACATCGTGGCGATGCAGCCGAAGATCGCGTTCATCGTCGACATCCGACGGCAGAACATGCTGCATCACCTGCTCTACAAGGCGCTGCTCGAGATGTCGCCGGACCGGGCGGAGTTCCTCTCACGCCTCTTCTCGCGGCCGAGACCCGCTGGCCTTGAAGCCGACGCTGGCGCGCCGGCGCTGTTCCAGGCGTACGCGAATGCGCCCGCCGACAGCGCGCTGTTCGCCCGCAACCTCGCGTCCGTGAAGGAGCAGCTCGTCACGAAACACAAGTTCGCGCTCACGAGCGATGACCTGCGGACGATCGAATACGTGTACACGGCCTTCTTCGCCGCCGGCCCGGACCTGACGTATTCGTTCACGATGCCCGGTCGCGGGTCGAGCATGATGTTCTATGGTCGCCGCATGCCGACGTACGCCGAGCTGATGATGGAGAACGATGGCACGGGGACGCAGCGCAGCTATCTCGCGAACGAGGCGAACTACCGCGTGCTGCGCGACCTCGAGAAGAACAATCTGATCGTGCCGCTCGTCGGTGATTTCGCCGGCGACAAGGCGCTTCGCTCGGTGGGACAGTACGTGAAGCAGCACGGCGCGACGGTCACGGCTTTCTATACGTCGAACGTCGAGCAGTACCTCTTCCAGAGCGACGACTGGCGGAAGTTCTTCACGAACGTCGGGACGCTACCGCTCGATTCGTCGAGCACATTCATTCGCGCGGTGTTCAACTTCAACACGGTGCCCAGCCAGAGTGGGACTCCGGGCCCGCGTTCGCGGACGATGCTCGCGCCCATCGCCGAGCAGGTCGCGGCGTTCGCGAATGGCGACTTGAAGAGCTACTGGGACGTCATCCAGACGTCGCGATGACGCCGATCTGCTGGGCCTCGAGGGGGCTAGACCTACCGAGCAGTATCCTGCTTCTTCCGTTTCATCCGCGCCATCGTTGTTCCCACCGGCCCCGGCGCGATGACGCCTGACGCACGATGATCGATCCCCTGCGCGGCCTCCATCGCTCCATCGGGCTCACCCGCGCGACGGCGATGGTCATCGGGACGATCATCGGCGCGTCGATCTTCGTGCAGCCATCGCTCGTCTCCGGGGCGGTGCCATCGATCACCGGCATGCTGCTGGTGTGGGCCGTCGCGGGGATCCTCACGCTCATCGGCGCGCTCGTCACCGCGGAGCTGGCGTCGGCGTTTCCGGGCACGGGCGGTGTCTACGTCTTCCTCCGCGAGAGCTACTCGCCCGCCGTCGCATTCCTGTGGTGCTGGGCGATGTTCTGGAGCATGCACACCGGCATCATTGCCGCCATCGCCATGGTGTGCGCGCGCTACATCGGCTTCTTCATCCCGCTCGACGACACCGGCCTCCGCGTCGTCGCCATCATCGCCATCCTGCTCTTCTCGGCCATCAACTACGTCGGCGTTAGGCATGGGACGGCGGTGCAGACCGCGTTCACCGCCGTGAAGATCGCCGCTGTCGTGCTCATCGCGTTCGCGGGCCTCGTGGTCGCCGGCGCGGTGCCCCCGCCGAGCACGGCGAGCGCGCCCACGATCATCCCATCGCTCCGCTCGTTCGTGAGCGCGACGGTCGCTGGCTTGTTCGCGTTCGGCGGCTGGCACATGGTCACGTACACCGGCGACGAGACGGTCGACGCGCGACGCACCATCCCGCGCGCGCTGGTCATCGGCACCCTCGCCGTGACCGCGTCGTACATCGCGGTGAACGCCGCCTACCTCGCCGTGCTCTCACCGGCTGCGGTCGCAGCCTCGAACCGCGTCGCCGCCGACTTCGCCGACCGCGTGCTCGGCACTGGTGGCGCCGCGGCGATGTCCGCGCTCGTCATCCTGTCCACGCTCGGCGCCATGACGGGCATCATCCTCACCGGGCCGCGCGTGTACCTCGCGGCGGCAAACGATGGGCTGCTCACGGAGTGGATCGGCGCCGTGCATCCGCGGTTCGGAACGCCGCACCACGCGATCATGCTCCAGGCGGTGTGGGCGTCGGTGCTCGTCGCGACCGGCACCTACCGCGCGCTGTTCACTCGGGTCGTGTATACGGAATGGATCTTCTTTGGACTCATGGCGGCCGGGATCTTCGTGCTTCGCCGAAGGGCGGGCTACGCTCCCGCCTACCGCGCGTGGGGATACCCGATCCTGCCGCTGCTATTCATAGGTGCGACCGCCGTCATCGTCGTGAATCAACTCGCCGCTGATCCGATCGAGAGCGCGACGGGACTGCTCATCGTTCTCGCCGGTCTACCCGTCTACTATTTGCGAACAGCTCGCCGCGTCTCCCCTCGAACCGTGACCAATGCCGATCGTTGACGTTCACAACCACTTCTATCCGCCCGAATATCTCGCGGCGCTGCGCTCCGGCAATAGCGTCGTCCGGGTGACGGTCGACTCGTCAGGCAATCCACACATTCACTATCCCGGCGACTACAACGTCGCCGTTGCCGGCCATCGGGACATTGCGTATCGCCACAAGGTGCTGGAGTCGGAAGGCGTGGACACGCAGGTGATCACGCTGACCACGCCGGGCACGCACGTCGAGTCACCGGCCTACGCCGCGACGCTCGCGACGCTCGTGAACGACGCATTCGCGGCCATCATCGCCGAGCGTGGGCCGCGCTTCTCGGCGCTCGCGACGCTGCCGCTGAACGACCCCGCGGCCTCGGTGAAGGAGTTCCGTCGCGCGATCGAGGAGCTGCACCTGCCCGGCGCCATGCTGTTCAGCAATGTGAACGGCGTCGCTCTGGCGGATGAGCGCTTCTGGCCCCTCTACGAAGCAGCCGACGCGTACGGGGCGGTGTTGCACATCCATCCCACGAGCCCCGTTGGTGTGGAAGCGATGACCGAGTACTGGTTGATGCCGCTCGTCGGATTCCTGATGGACACGACGCTCGCGGCGGCGCACCTCGTGTTCAGCGGCGTCGGCGAGCGCTTCCCGAACATCAAGTGGGTGCTCTCGCACCTCGGCGGCGCGGTCCCGTACATGGCGGAGCGCTTCGATCGCGGCTTCCACGCGTTCGAGGACTGTCGTCGCAACATCGACCGTCCGCCGAGCGATTACCTCAAGCGCTGGTACTACGACACGGTGAACTTCGACCCGCAAGCGCTGAAGCTGGCGATCGCGTTCGCGGGCGCCGATCACATTCTCGCGGGCAGCGACTACCCGCATCAGATCGGGAGCATCCCGGCCATGCTCGCGGCTCTTCGAGGGCTCGACATCTCCGAGGCAGACAAGGCGGCGATCCTCGGCGGTAATGCCACCCGCGTCTACAACTTCGCGCGTGCCTGACTTTTCGGGCCGACGTCGCGGACGGTCGTGCCTGTCATGAGTACTCAGTTCGTGAGTCGTCGGTCATCAGTCATCGGTCGAGTCGTCAGTAGCACCGCAGCAATGGCGGCTCGTAGCTGTTCGCCAGGCGGGACTGAGAACCTGATGACCGGCGACTCACGACTGACGACGTGTTACTCGCGATGCCTACCGCGATGCCATTCGTTCTTGCTTCGTCTGCCTAACGCCTGAGCAGCCTGACGATCCGATCGGCAAGCAGCTGACCGGCGCGCCCGTCCGGGTCCCGGTCGGGGTCGTAGATCGTGACTTGCATTCCGACTACGTGTCCCGAGTCGAGGATGGGCCGCAGCAGCGCGTCCAGCTCGTCGTAGGCGAGCCCGTCCGCCTGACGCGAATCGACGGCTGGCATTACTGCGTCGTCGAGGACGTCCACGTCGAGGTGAATCCACGCGCCGTTCACGCCGGAGCGAGCAAGATTCCGCGCGACGGTTTCCCCACCAGCTCGCATGCCCGTGTGGCGCAGGGCTTCCAGGGAGCGTACGTGCATGGCGTCGCGCGCCTGCCGCACGTCATCGCCGGTGTAGTACTTCGGGTCGTCTCGCACGCCGAGCATCGCCACGTCGGCGGGGTGGACGAGCGGCGCGGGGCCGCCTAACGCCGTCAGCAGCGGCGGTCCGATGCCGACCGCGAGCGCGAGGTCCATCCCCGCCGCGCCGCCGGTGCGCGACACCTCGGGCGTCTGCAGGTCGTGATGGCCATCGAGAAAGACCAGACCGTACCGCCCGCGGCGCTGCAGCGCGAGCATGCTGCCGAGCAGGATCGAGCAGTCGCCGCCGATCACGAGAGGGAAGCGGTGCGCGTCGAGTTGCGCTCCGATCGCGTGCGCGAGCGCCATGCTGTAGTCGGCGATCTCCCGCGCATTCCGGATGCCGGTGGCATGATCACGCTCGGGGCTGTAACCCGGTGGGACCACCTCGCCGCCGTCCAGCGCGGCGAGTCGTGGCTGGAGACCGAGCTGCCGGAGGGTCCCGGCCATCCGTCGTACACCGGGCTCCTTGTTCGACGCCGGCGGCGCGAGCCCGAGATTGCTCGGCGCGTCGATCAGTGCGATCGGCGGACCCGTCACCGCCGGTCGGTCTCGATCGTCGGCACGTTAGGCATCAGAGACGCTCGACGAGGCGGTCGATGAGGTAGCTCGACTGCTCCAGCGCTTCGTGCGTGAACGGGCCGAAGAAGTCGCGCACTTCATCGAACAGATGCCGGAAACGGTCGCGGTCCCCGCTCCCGAGAATCTCGGCGACCTCCGCTGCCGCTTTTTCGAACGCCGACGTGACGTGCGCCGTCGCCGGGTTCCGCATCTCGATGGGCCCGTAGAGGTCCGGCGACTGCGCGAAATGCCGCGCCGTCACGTACAGCTCCATGAGGTACGCCGGTGACGTGAAGCGTAGCGTCTCATCCAGCGGCGTGCCGATGCGCGCCAGCGTGAGGCCCAGCACCTGCGTCTGGAAGTGCGTGAGGACCTGAACGACCGCCATCACGCGATCGTGGTGCGACGGTGTCGTCTCCTGCACGCTGAGCCCGCGCGCTTCGAACATCCGCACGACCCAGTCGGCCCACTCGTCACCGCGGGCGCGACACACCACGACGCGCTGTCCCTGCAGCGAGTGCACGTTAGGCCCGAACATCGGGTGCGTGCCGACGACGCTCGCGCGCGTGGCCTCGAGCATCGCCGCGACCGGCGCTTCCTTGATGCTCGTGACATCCAGCAGCACGGCGTCCTCCCGCAATCGCGGGCCAATGGCGCGGATCACCTGCTCGGTCGCGTCGATCGGCACGCTGACGACCACCGCATCGGCGACAGAGGCGGCGTCGCCCGCGCTGAGCGCGGTATCGATATCGGCGACGATCACCTGATGGCCGAGGTCGCCGAACAGGCGAACCATGAGCGCGCCCATACCGCCGCGTCCACCGATGACGGCGACGGTTCGCGTTTGCGTCTCGTACGGCAACTCCGCGCGCAGTGATGCCTGGTGATCGCGCCCCGCGCGCAGGAGCACCCGGAATACCGATTCCATCTCGCCGCTCGGCAACCCTAACGCTTCGGCGCGCTCGCAGCGGTCGGCGAGAAGCTCGCGTTCGCGGGCCGAGTCGCGGATGCGGAGGCCGTGTTGCCGCTTGTACGCCGCGATCTCGCCAACGATGGCCATGCGGCGCGCGACGATCTGCAGCAGGTCCCGGTCGAGCACATCGACCATGGCGCGAAGGACCGGGAGCGGTCGGGGGGTGGCGTCGTCAATCATGAGCGGAAATGTGTCATCCCGAGGAGCGCCAGAGCCTGCCCTGAGGAGTGCAGCGACGAAGGGAGGGACCTTCTGTGGGGTACTCGTGGCCGGACTAGCTACGATGACGTTAAGCAAGATCCCTCGCTGGCGCTCGGGATGACAACTGACGTCGGGATGACGCATCTATCGCTCGGCCATCCACTTGTCCTGCAGCACGACGTCGACGCGAGAGGTGGTCGAGCTACGATTCGAGCTACTCGATGTGGGCCACGCCATTGCCGGGTTTGGCAAACCGGATGAACACTGCCGGGTCGTGTCCCGGGATAATGAGCCGCGGCATCGAGGCGAGGCGCGTCATGCGTTCCTGCGCAGCGAGGTTCGAGAGCGAGTCGAGCGTCTGTGCGATCGGACGGTGCGTGTCGAGATTCTCGTACAGGTACGCATTGTCGGACGCGATGACGACGGTGCCGCCCTTCGTCGCCACGGTCGCGTACTGCGAGGCGAACGTGTGCTTGCCGCCGGTGAACACGGTGATGCCAGGGATGATCTGTACGGAGTCGCCGTCGATCTGATTGACGCGACCGCGCTTCGCGAGATCGGCGAACATCTTGGCGTCGTCGGGATCGATGGCGCGGTCCAGTGCGCCGCCCATGGCGCCGACGTGATGCTCGTACTCTTCCTTCTGGATCCAGATGCGCGCGTTAGGAAACAGATCGGCGCCATCAGCGTGATCCCAGTGGATGTGCGAGATGATGATGTCCGTGACATCTTCGGGCTTCACCCCAGCGCGCGTGACGGCGACCGCGGGCGAGACGAAGTCGACCGGCTTCCACCGCTGCACGAACTTGTCGCGGTAGAACCCGGCGTCGACGAGCACGGTGCGCCCGTTGCCGCGGAGAAGCCAGACGGTCATCGCGATGTCCATGCGGCGGCTGGTATCGGCGCCGGCAATCAGGCCACGAACGGGGAAGCCGGCGATGGTCGCGTAGCGGACAGCGTACACGTCGTACGTCGGCGCTTGCTGCGCGCTCACCGGCGTCGCGGCGGTGAGCGAGAGGGCGAACAGGGCACAGGTACGAAGCGGGCTCACGATACTCCTCACAATGAAATCGTTAGGCTCCCGGCGGCTGGCACAGGTACAACGCTGCGCAGACATCGCCGCGGTGTAAAGGAAGCGTATCCCAGGTGCTTGGCGAAGCTTGACGCCACGGTCATGTCGGTCGTAGGCTCCCGCCTCTTTCTCTAGCGCGGAGTAGACTGCGGTGTTTTCGGGTGAGCAAGTAGCCAGCCTGCTGAAGGAGCTCGGTGTGACACATGTCATTACCGTCCCCGACAGCACCATCGGCCGGTGGGAAGCCGCCATCGAGCAGTCGGGCAGCGTGCGGCTCGTGCGCGTCTGCCGCGAAGGCGAGGCCTGGCAAGTCGCCGCCGGCCTGCACCTTGGCGGCGCGACACCGCTCGTCATGATCCAGTGCACCGGCCTGTTCGAGTCCGGTGACGCGCTGCGCAACGTGCTTCACGACTGGAAGCTGCCCGTGTTCGCCATCATCGGCTACCGCAGCTACCTCGATCAGGCGAAGCTGCCGGGCGACACGTGCCTCGTGTTCACGGAACCCGTGCTCGATGCGTGGCGGATCGACTATCGCCTCATCACGTCTCCATCGCAGCTGGACGTGATCCGTGCCCATTACCTCGATTGCCGCGACAGCGGACGCGCCGGTGCGGCGCTCATCGCCGAATGACCACAGTGCCCATCGATCCGAACAGTGAAGCGCGCATGCCGCTCGTGCCCGCGCTCGAGACGCTCCGCCGTGCCCGCCGCGACGACGAGGTCGTGATCACGACCATGGGCTCCGCCCGCGAATGGATGAAGTTCGGCGCGCCGCACGCGCTCGACATCATTCTCGTCCCGTCGAGCATGGGACATGGCACGTCGATCGGGTTGGGGCTGGCGCTCGCGCGTCCGGACCGCCGCATCATCGTCTGCAGCGGCGACGGATCGCTGCTCATGAACCTCGGGTCGCTGGCGTCGATCGTCGCCGCGAAGGTCCCGAACCTCGTCGTCCTCGTATTCGACAACGGCGTTTACGAGGTCACCGGTCAGCAGCCGACGGCGGCGGCATCGTCGGGTCGCGCGGACGGACGAGCGGCGGACTTTCCAGGCATCGCCCGCGCCTGCGGCTTCGATTCGGTGCATCGATTTACGGATGCGGCCGAGTGGGCGGCGAACGCGCGCAATGTCCTCGATGCCGCGGGCCCGACGTTCGTTGCGCTGCATGTCGCGCCGGTGGTCGGCGGCATCGCGCCACATTCGCCCGGCCCCGCGCCCGCCCGGGCGCAGGCCTTCAGGAAAGCGTTAGGCGCGTCATCCCGAGCGCCAGCGAGGGACCTCCCGTGATGTCATCATAGCCGACTCTCGGCGACTACTGCCCACGATGACGGTCGAGAAGGTCCCTCGTCGCTGTCGCTCCTCGGGATGACACGGTTTTCTCCCGCCCTCCGCCTTCCGCCTTCCGCCTTCCGCCTCCTCCTTCCGGAGGCCTCTTACGTCAGAACCGTCCGAAACGTGTTCTCGATGACTGCCTCGAGTGGCGCCGGGCTGCGGAGCAGTCGCGACCGCATGGCCGCGCCCTCCCAGCAGTCCAGCATCAGGTTCGCCGTCTGGAGCGTATCCGTTTCTGTCGGCATGTCGCCGCGACGTCGCGCTTCGTCGAGCGTTTCGGCCAGCCGCCCCGCGATGCCATCGAACGCCGCCTCGATGTGGCGCCTGAACGCCGTGTTGACCGCCGCCAATTCCTGTCCAAGCAGCCCAATCAGCGAGCCGAGGTAGCCCTGGCTCGCGTACATGGCCAGCAGTCGTTCGAAGAAGAGACGGACCCGCTCCAGCGGTGCACGTTCCTGCTCGGATAGCGATTGGTCCAACAAGACATGGACCTCCGCGAGGTACCGCCCCACCACGTGGAGCGCAAAATCTTCCTTGCTCGCGAAGTGGTGATAGAACGACCCCTTGGGGACGTTCGTCGCTACCAGGAGATCCTGAATGCCGGTCGCGTTGTAGCCGCGCTCGAGGAGCGTGGCGAGGCCGACATCCAGTAGCCGGCGCTTCGTCGCGTGCAGGGAATCATCGGCGGGTAGAGCAAGCGGTCCAGTCATGGTTCGAAAGTGGGGCAGGGACCAAGCGAATCATCGCCGAGCTGAATGGGCTCGACGCGCGGTACGGTGCTTACGATGACTCCCGAACCCTGCAACCCACTCCGCCGTCACCCGTTCGCTACTGGAATGGCTCGCGAATGGGCACAGTATCGCTCACGCGTGTCGACCAGCCGAGGGTCCGGATCCCTCCGTACCCGCGTCGGCCCGTCGAGTTCGCGTGGCGAAGCGAAGTCGAATTGCGGCCGCGAGAAATCCGAGGAGCGCGCCGGCGAGTCCGGCGGGTAAGGACGTGAGGGACGGAAGGCCGACGCTACCGAGGACAAGGCCGACTGCCGCGCCCGCGGTCGTGCCAATGGAGGTCTGAGCGAGCGCTCGACCCAGCGGCACGCGTCGAAGGAACGCCCACGCGGTGATCGGCGCGAGCACTGCCCCCAGACCCGCGCCCACCCCGGCGCCAACGCCCGCGCTCGCGAGAAAGTCGGTTCCACGTACGCCGAGTCGCAACGCCCACACGGCTAGTAGCGCGGCACCGAGCGCGCCGCCGATGATGGCACCGATGGCGGCGATGCTGAGTGTGACAGCGGCGACTCGGCCGATGCGCATTTCAGAGCGGTTGAACGGTGGGCGGACGACAAGATGAAAGCTCATGCCGTGCCGCGGCGCACGCCAGTCGGCCGGTCACATCACTGCAGCGCAATGAAAAATCCACCATCGCGACACCATGACCCGAACGCTACCGTAGTTGTCGAACCACCAACCCTTTCATCGAGGACATCACTGAATGTCGCTTCATCTGATCACGCGTGTCGCGGCCGTCGCTGCGGTCGCCGCCAGCACCGCTGCGTTCGTGGCGGCCGACCTCAAAGGCGACTACAACATCGAACTCGTCGTCGAGGGAACCACGTACACCGGTACGCAGAAGACGACGTCCGGAACCAAGGGCGCGTACACCGGCAAGATGGAGTTCACGTCGCCGTCCTCCATTCTCGCTGATGTGACCGGAAAGACGGCGGGCGACTCGGTGACCTACGAGGCGAAGTACGAGGACAAGGGCCGCGGTTGTACCGGTACGCTCGTCGGGGAGAGGCACTGTCGAGAAGGACGGGAGCAAGGCGGCTGGCGCGCTCGCGATCAACGACAGCTGCGCGGGAGAGCTGACGGGCACGTTCCGCCTCTGGCGGTAGCGCGTCGGGACCTGTCGCCATGGTTGTAGTGCACGAGCCGGTGTGGCTCGTGCCGACATCCGAGGGGTATTCGTCATTCGGCGTCGCATGGCTATCATGACAGGCTGTGCGACGCGCGCGCATCGTCCGGTGGCGCATCAGCCGCATTCCCCTCACGTCGAGCTCGAGCAGTGCAGTCGTCGATCGTTCTACTCTTCGCGTCCGCCATCATCGCGGCGCCCGTGCTGGGCCAGAGCCCACCCCCGTCGAACACCGCCAGCAAGTCTGCCGCGCGTGCCGATTCGTTAGGCACCGGAGCAAAAAAGCCGGCGAGCAAAGGCTCAGTCCGCCAAGACTGACACGACTCATAAGGCAACTTCGTCCACCACCACGCCCTCGAAGCCAGCGCGGAAAACCTGGACTGGAGGCCGGAACGGGTTTGTGGTCGACAGCGCCGAGGCAGCGAGCCTGTGGCCGGTGAAAGGTCCGACGCCGCTGGCTGGTGCCGTGGTCCCCGCAAAGCGAATCATCGCGTACTACGGCAATCCGCTCGTGAAGAAAATGGGCATCCTCGGCGAGCTTCCGCCCGATGAGATGCTCGCGAAGCTCGATACGGAGGTCGAGCGCTGGCGAAAGGCCGATCCCAGCACGCCTGTACAGCCCGCGCTGCACGTCATTGGCGTCGTCGCGCAGGGGAGCGCCGGCCGTGACGGCATGTGGCGCGCGCGCATGAGCGACTCGCTCATCGAGCGGGTCTACAGCTGGGCACAGCGAAAGAACGCGCTGCTGTTCATCGACGTGCAGGTCGGCCATAGCACGTTGCAGGCGGAGCTGCCGCGTCTCGCGAAATTCCTCAAGCGTCCCGACGTGCATCTCGGGATCGATCCCGAATTCTCGATGAAGACCGGAGCGAAACCGGGCACGAAGATCGGGACGTTCGATGCCGCGGATGTGAACTACGCGACGAAGTTCCTGTCGGAGCTCTCGGCGTCTGAGAACATCCCGCCGAAAGTGCTCGTCGTGCATCGCTTCACGCGGCCCATGCTCACGAACACGCAGAACATCCGACTCGATCCGCGGGTTCAGATCGTGATCAACATGGACGGCTGGGGCCCGCAGTGGATGAAGCTCGATTCCTACCACGACTACGTGTACCTGCACCCGGTGCAGTACACGGGGTTCAAGCTCTTCTACCACAACGATACGAAGAACGGCAACAAGCTTCTGACGCCAGAGCAGGTGCTGAAGGTGCTGCCGAGGCCGGTGTACATCCAGTACCAGTAGGGACTGGGGATCAGGGACTGGGGACTGGGAAAACCCTCGGGACGCTGCTCTTGCGAGAGGAGCCTCCCGGGGGTTTGCCGTCGCCCAGTCCCCGGTCCCAGTCCCCAGTCCCCAGTCTAGCACGACAGTTGAATAGGAGAGCAGTCAGGACCGTACGTCACCAACCCCAGTCTTCCTGACATGCACCCCTTCAAGTCCGCCCACCGCAGCACCCGATGGATCGCGCTCTCCTTCATGGTTGCCGCGTGCGCGACCAACCCGGTTACCGGGAAGAGGGAGCTCTCGCTGGTCTCGGAACAGCAAGAGATCCAGATGGGCCAGGAGGGCGCGCAGCAGGTCGCCCAGGAGATCGGGCTCATCAACGATCAGGCCCTCCAGCAGTACGTGCAGGGTATCGGCGCGGCCATCGCCGCCAAGTCCGAGCGCCCGAATCTCCCGTGGACGTTCCGGGTCGTCGATGATCCAAGCCCCAACGCGTTTGCGCTGCCAGGTGGCTTCATCTTCGTCACGCGCGGACTGCTCGGCCTCATGAACAACGAGGCCGAACTGGCGTCGGTCGTCGGGCACGAGATCGGGCACGTGACGGCGCGGCACTCCGTTCA
This sequence comes from uncultured Gemmatimonadaceae bacterium, assembly GCA_963829055.1. GTDB lineage: Bacteria > Gemmatimonadota > Gemmatimonadetes > Gemmatimonadales > Gemmatimonadaceae > JAJKIV01. The sequence continues at coordinate 70,548 of CAWHHI010000004.1, forward strand.
CCAGATGAGCGAGCAGCAGGTTTCACAGCTCGCGCTCGGCGTCGGTGCGATTCTGTCGCCCACCGTCGCCCAATTCGGCAACGTCGCGTCCCAGGGGTTGGGACTTCTGTTCCTCAAGTACGGGCGCGACGACGAGCGCCAGGCGGACGACCTCGGATTCCGCTACGCGCTGGGGCAGGGGTACGACGTCCGCTACATGGACGATGTCTTCCGCTCGCTGCAGCGGCTGGGCGAGCAGAGCGAGCAGAGCCCACTGCCGACGTGGCTGGCCACGCACCCGGGCGAAGCCGAGCGAATTCAGACGATCGATCAGAAGCTGGCGAAGCTCGATCCGAGCCAGCTCGCGAACGCGAAGGTGAATGCGCAGGGCTACATGCAGCGCGTCAATGGGCTCGTGTACGGACAGAACCCGCGCAACGGCTTCTTCCAGGGCAACACGTTCTATCAGCCCGACCTTCGCTTCCAGATGACGTTGCCCAGCGGTTGGCAGGGTCAGAACCTGACGCAGGCCGTCGTCGCCGTGAGCCCGCAGCAGGACGGCATCATTCAGCTCACGCTCGCGCAGGGGAATTCACCTGAAGTCGCGGCGAGAACGTTTCTGTCGCAGGAGGGCATTCAGGCAGGACAGGCATCGAAGGAGACGGTGAATGGCGTTCCGGCGGTCGCCAGCACGTTCCAGGCGAAGACCGAGCAGGGCGTCATCCAGGGCATCGCCGCGTTCTTCACGTACAACGGCACGACGTACCAGGTCATTGGCTACGCGCCGGCGCAGAAGTACGGCGCCTACGATCCGGTCTTTCGCCAGGCGCTCGGCAGCTTCGCTCCGGTGACCGATCCGCGGATTCTCGACGTCCAGCCGAACAAGGTGAATGTCGTGTCGTTGCCGCAATCGATGACGCTCGCGCAATTCGCGCAGAAATATCCGTCCGCCGTCGACGTGACCGAGCTGGCGATCGTGAATCAGATCGAGAACCCGAATGCGCCGATCCCCGCGGGAACCGCGGTGAAGCAGATCGTGGCCGGGCGATCACCCAAGGGATGAGTGGATGACGGCACGACAACGACGGGGCGACGCTTCGAAGCGTCGCCCCGTTTTGCGATCTGCCCCCGAGGGCTAGCTTTCGCGCATGACGCCCTGGGTCAAGCGACTGCTGATCGCCAACGTAGCAATTTTCTTCGTGCAGCTCACTGTGCCGGGAGCAACGCAGTTCCTCGCGTTTCTTCCGTCATACGCGCTCGTGCGACCGTGGTCGTTTCTGACCTACATGTTTGCGCACAGCACGTCGCAATACACGCACATCCTGTTCAACATGCTGGTCCTGTACTTCTTCGGGCCACGCGTTGAAGAGCGACTGGGCAGCACCCATTTCATCCGGCTGTACCTGTTCAGCGGAGTGATGGGTGCGCTGCTCTCGATCGTGTTCAATCAGGGCGGCTCCATCATCGGTGCATCGGGAGCCGTGTTCGGCGTGCAGCTGGCGTTCGCCAAGTACTGGCCGCGCGAGCGCATCTACATCTGGGGAATCCTTCCGGTCGAAGCGTGGCTACTCGTGGTGGTCACGACGGTGATCGCGCTGTGGGGCGGTTTCGCCGGTGGCGGCGGTGGGGTAGCGCACTTCGCGCATCTCGGGTGGGTACCTCGGCGCGTGGGTCTATCTCCTGTGGTCGGATCGACGCTCGCCGGCTCGGCAATGGAAGTCGAAGCTCGAGAAGCCGGCGAAGAAGGCCGAGATCGGCAACTGGAAGACGATCAACACGCAGTCGATTCACGAGGTCAACCGCGCCGAGGTGAACCGGATCCTCGACAAGATCAGCGCGAACGGCGTGGACAGCCTAACGCCGGCCGAACGGACGTTCCTGAGTCACTTCGCGCCGCCGGACGATCGGCCCGTCAGGCCGACCTGAAGCAGCTTCGCGCACCCTCAGCTGGGTGGCTGCGGCTCCACCGGTCCGACGGTGATCGGTGGAGTGCCGTCTCGACGAATCGGCCCAGCACGAGCACCGCCAGCGCCAGTCCAGCGGCCATGCCGGCAATGTGCCACTGGCCGATGCCGCATGAAATACCCAGCGCAGCCGCCACCCAGATCGTCGCCGCCGTCGTGAGCCCCTTCACGTCGCGACCTTCGGAGTGGAGAATGACCCCGCCGCCGATGAACCCGATGCCCGCGATGAGGCCCTGAATGACTCGTGAGGCGGCATCGGCGTGCGTCTGGCCGCCAGCCACACCGAGTTGCAGCGCGGTGACCGTCACGAGGGCGGCACCGAGTGCCACGAGCGCATGTGTGCGAAGACCGGCAGGCTTCTTCGTCAGCTCACGATTGAGGCCGATCGCGCCGCCAATTCCAGTGGCGGCCAGCAGACGAAGGATCGCCTCGCTCCAGTCGGGCACAGTGTCGGGCACAATCATGTCCCAATCATACGGCTGTCGCATCCATTCCGCTTGAGCGATGGGCGCGCATCCCCTACCTTGTCGCTCGACTGCGCAGAGGCGCGCGACTCCCGCTGCATCGGTGATGCGTTGAGCGAACGAATCCTACAGCTCGAGATCTTTCCCGAGGTCCGGCACATCGAGGCCCTCGACCCACGTGTGGCGATCGGACCCGATACGCGCGTCGACGCGTTGTTTCGCGTGCGCTACGGCGAGGCTCGGCAGGTCCATCAGGTCTATCGAGACCGTCACGGCTGGTATTGCGCGGAGCACGGCCCGGCGTGCACGGCGGTGTCCGACGCGGTCAACGCCGCGAGTCCGCGTTAGGCTCACCCATGAGGACGACCGGCGAGTCGCTGACGAAAGCTGGTGGCCATTGCCCAGCGTGCGATCGACGCCGAGCGTAAGGACACCGAGTAGATCACCGTCACCAACGAGGCCGACATGTGGAAGGGTAGTGTGAGGATGCTGGCGTCCGTCGCGATGCTGGCGTCGATTGCCGGCATAGCTGGCGCGCAACAGCCGACTGATCCCGCGCTCGAGGCAAAGGCCCGGGCCATTCACGATCGCGTGATCGCGCTCGACACGCACGTCGACATCGATCCGAAGAACTTCACGACCGCGCACCCGAATTACACCGACCGACTGAGCACGCAGGTCAATCTGCCGAAGATGATCGAGGGCGGGCTCGATGCTGTCTTCTTCAGCATCTACGTGGGGCAGGGTCCGCTGACGGCCGAGGGGTATCAGCGCGCGTACGAGGCCGACATGGAGAAGTTCGCGGCCGTGCACCGTCTCGCCGAGGAGCTGGCGCCCGACAAGATCGAGATCGCGTACCGCGCGGACGACGTCGCGAAGATCTCCGCCAAGGGAAAGAAGGTCGCGCTGATGGGTGTCGAGAACGCGTACGGCATTGGCACGGACCTGACGAACATCAAGAAGTTCTACGATCAGGGCGCGCGGTACATGTCGCTCGCGCACAATGGCCACAGCCAGATGTCCGATTCGAACACCGGCGAGCGCGACGGCGTGTGGCTGTACCATGGCCTGTCGCCGTTAGGCAAGCAGGCGGTGGCCGAGTTGAACCGGGTCGGCATCATGATCGACATCTCGCATCCGTCCAAGGAGTCGATGATGCAGACGCTGGCGCTGACGAAAGCGCCGATCATCGCGTCGCACTCGGCCGTGCGGGCGCTGTGCAACGTGAGCCGGAATCTCGATGACGAGCAGTTGCTCGCGCTCAAGAAGAACGGCGGTGTCGTGCAGATGGTCGCGTTCTCGGGCTACGTGAAGTTGCCGCCAGCTGCATCCCCGGAGCGCCAGCAGGCGCTCGGCGCATTGCGCACGGAGTTCGGTCTGCCGGCGCCCGGCGGCGGCGCCGGTGCTGGTGGGGCCGGCGGAGCGGGCGGTGGTGGTGGTCGCGGCGGATTACAGGGCCTAACGCCGGAGAAGCGCGCCGAGTATCAGCGTCGCATGGCGCAGATCGACAGTCAGTTCCCACCGCCGCCGCGCGCGACGGTCAAGGACTTCGTCGATCACATCGACTATGCCGTGAAGCTGATCGGCATCGACCACGTCGGCATCAGCTCCGACTTCGACGGCGGCGGTGGCGTCGAGGGCTACAACGACGCGACCGAGGCGATCAACGTGACGCGCGAGCTCGTGCGTCGCGGCTACACGGAGGAGCAGATCTCGAAAATGTGGAGCGGCAACCTGCTGCGCGTGATGCGCGCCGTGGAGCGAGCGGCGAAAAGCTAGGCCGTAGGAAGGAGGCCATAGGAAGGAGGAGGCGGAAGGCGGAGGCGGAGGCGGACGGCGGAGGAGAAAAGCCTGTCATCCCGAGCGGCAGCGAGGGATCTTCGACCTCATCGTGGCTCGGCCAGCCACGAGATCCCTACAGAAGTCCGTCGCGGATGCTCGGGATGACACCGGTTCCCGCCCTCCGACATCCGTCGCCTCCTCCACGTCTGATCGATCGCGAACTGGAACGGCGGGCTCTGGGCGATGCGGCCCGACGGATCGTCGATCACGAAGTTCGGGATGAACACCGGTCCCGACGAAGTTGATCAGCTTCGATGTGTCGATGTCCGACGGGGCCGTGCCCGGACGGTAGACGTTCACGCGGTGAAACGGGTCGATCGCGAACTGCACCTGCCCGCCCGCGTCGATGACCACCGTGCGCGGTACCAGAAGGTCTTTCGCCTGCGACGAGTGGTCGTGTCCAGCCGCGGGGGCGAACGGCGAGCCGTGCTCGTTGATGCCGAACTGCACGAGCGGGATCTACTCTGATTCGCCGCGCTGGCTCCGGCTGCCCGAATCGTCGCACGCCCGTAGGAGCCGGTGCCTCGGTGACGGCCGGCTCGTTGCACGCGGCCAGGAACAGGCTCCCCGCGACGATCGTGGTTGGGGCGAGCAGTGCTGCACCTGCGCGTGCGAGTTGTCGGCGGTAACGAGCGGCCATGGAAGTCTCCAGACGATTTGGATCGGGGATCGTCGTTCGCGGCGGCGCGGCGCATCGCTCAGGTCCAGCGTCACCTCGGTACCGGTACCATCGTTAGGCGCGCCGTACCGCTGGCGCGCTGACCGGCGGCCGCCGACCGAACCAGGGTCGTGCGACTTCGAGCTGCGACGCGAGCCGGAATAGCGTCGCCTCATCGCCCCACTGCGCGGCGAAGTGCATGCCGATCGGGAGCCCGGCGTCATTCCACACGAGCGGGACAGACATTGCCGGCTGCCCCGTGACATTGAACAACGGCGGGCATGCGATCCACTCGAACACGCGCTTGGCGGCCTTCTCGAGCGCTCCGCCCAGTCGAAGGACTCCGCCCGCCCGCAGACGACCGAGCGCCTTGAGTGCGAGCACCTCGTGCGCGGGCGGCTGCAACGCCCCGGTGATGAACGGCGGCGTGGTCAGCGTCGGCGTGACGAGCGCATCGATCTCGTAGCCGTCGAACCAGCGGCCAACCGAACGCGCCGTTCGCTCCAGATGCCGGCGCGCTTTTGCCATGTCCCCCGCGGTGTACGACCGACCAAGCAGCGCGAGCGCCCATGTCGAGATCTCGACGTTCGCCGGCGATGCACGACGACCCGTGGCCGCCTCGGCATCGGCCAGATCGGCATCCGCCTGCGCGCAGACCATCAGCAGAAACGCGTGCAGAAACTCGTCGCGATCGAGCGGCGGCGAAGCCTCGACGACGGTGTGTCCGAGCGATTCCAGCAACGCGACGGTGTCGCGCAACGCTGCCTTGCAGTCGTCGTCCATGTGCTCGCCCAGGAGCGGACGATCCGTGAACGCGATGCGCAGGCGACCCGGGTCGGCGCCGACCTCCTCGAGGAACGGGCGAGCGGGAGCCGGCGTGATGTATGGCGCGCCCGCCTCGGGTCCGGAGACGGCGTCGAGCATCGCGGCACTGTCACGCACCGAACGCGTGAGCACGTGCTCGATGACGGCGCCTTCCCACAGCTCGCCCTCTATGGGCCCCGTCGGCGTCCGACCGCGTGTGGGCTTGAGACCGAAAATGCCGCAGCACGATGCCGGAATACGGATCGACCCGCCGCCGTCTCCGCCGCCGGCCATGGGCACCATCCCCGCCGCAACAGCGGCAGCCGATCCACCGCTCGATCCACCGCTCGTCCGGGTGGTGTCCCACGGGTTACGCGTGGGGCCGAACAGCTCCGGTTCCGTGAACGGCGTTAGGCCGAATTCCGGCGTGTTCGTCTTGCCGAGCACGATGACGCCGCTGCGGCGGTACCGACGGACCATCTCCGAGTCGTTCGGGGCGATATACCCATCGAGGATGCGGCTGCCGCTCCGGATGGGCGCGCCGGCGTACGATGACAGAAGGTCCTTGAGAAGGAACGGAACGCCGGCGAACGGGCCGTCACCCGGAGGTGCGTCGGCAGCCTGCAGCGCCTCGTCGTACAGCCGATGAATGACCGCGTTGAGCTGCGGGTTGATGGTGTCGATCCGCTCCATGGCGGTGACGACAAGCTCCCGCGGAGAGACATCTCCACGCCGCACGAGCTCGGCCAGCCCGAGCGCGTCGTACTGATCGTAATCCGCGAACGTACTCCCACTTCCGGTTGTCGGCGCGGTGCTGGCCAAGAGGACCCATCCGGTTCGGATACCGAAAGATGCCGGTACATCCGAACGGTCGCCATGACGCCCCATCCGGCTCGTTTGGACGACCAGGGTGGCGTCAGCGGAAAACGTGTGACGAACCGGAGCCGGTATGGGTTTGGCGCGGTGAATCGAATACGAACACCGTACCAGCCTGGAGCCGAAGCGTGGTCTCGAGAACTCGAACGTCGGCTATCTTTTTCCGCAACGGGCGTTTGGGTGGCTGTGGCCGCTCCCGGATGCCCGCGGCAGGTTCCGCATGATGACCGCTCGTGATGCGCGGCAGCCGTCGGCCGAGGTGTCGACACCGCCGTCACTTACGCTACTAGATGGGCGAAACGGACGCGGCATGAGCACTATCGACATGTCGATCGTCCAGCGAGCGAAGCGCGGCGACCGTGCCGCATTCTCTGCGCTGGTCGATTTCTACTACGCGCGCTGCCTACGCTTCGCGATCCACATGCTCGGCAATTCGCAGGACGCCGAGGAGGCGGTCCAGGACACCTTCGTGCGCGTGCACGGAGCCCTCAACCGCTACGATGAGTTCGACCGCTTCGAGTCGTGGCTGTTCCGCATACTCGCGAATCGCTGTCGAACCATGATGGGGCGTGAGGCACGCCGGTCGCGCGTGCTCGTGTACGGTGACCTGCCGCATGACCGCGGGACGCCCCCCGATGTGGACGCGATGGTATGGCGCGAAGAGATCCAGACCGCGTTGGGTACACTACCCGCCGCGCAGCGGGAAGCATTCCTGCTGCGACACATCGAAGGACTCGAGTACGAGGAAATGGGACGGATCACTGGTGCCGGCGTGTCGGCGCTGAAGATGCGAGTCAAACGCGCCTGTGAGTTTCTGCGGATGCGTCTCGCGGAGGTGGAACGTGCGTGAGGAACGAGACGAGATGATCGACCGCATCGTGGATGAGTTGAAAACGCTGCCGGCGGTTCCGGCGGACGCGACGGCCCGCGTGCTCGCACGCGTGGACGCGGCGCGCCGCGAAGACGGGCCGGGCGCGTCGGCGACCGACGACGATGACGTGATCTATTTTCCGACGAACACGGAAGAGATGCGCGCCGTGCAGATGCCGGCGGGTGGATCGCGCGTCGGTGGCGGCTTGCGCCGCCGGTTCGTGGTATCGCTGCCAGCAGCGCTCGGCTACGCGTTGGCCGCGACGCTGGCGGGGTTCCTGATTCGCGGTGCGTTACCGCGCAAGGCGACCGCTGTCGCGGTCGCGCCGAGCGCCCCCGTGGGTGAGACGTCAGGCGTCACGACTCCGCTCACTCGGGTGGCCGCCACGAAGCGCGATCAGCAGGATGCGCCGGTTCCGGTGCAGTTCGTACTCGATGCGAAACGAGCCGCGAGTGTAGCGGTCGTGGGCGACTTCAACGCCTGGGACGGGACGGCGACGCCACTCGTAAAGGACTCCGTGAGTGGCGTATGGAGCGGTCTCGTGAAGGTGAACCCGGGCCGGCATGTCTATGCGTTCCTCGTGAACGGTCGTGAGTGGACGCTGGATCCACGAGCACCACGCACGAAGGACTCGGACTATGGCACCGAGCAGTCGGTCATGATCGTGGGGCTCCCATGACGGGTGCTCCCGTTACAGGTGGCATGATGCGGGTTGCCCGTTGCGCGGTGCTGCTCGCGGCGACGGCAGTCGTCGCGTGGCCGGGGCAGGGCAGGGCGCAGGGTACCTCGGTCCCGCTCGACTCGGCCACCGCGGCGGTGATTGCGCCGATCATCGAACAGGCCAGGGCGGCGCGTCTACCCGTCGACCTGCTGTACGTGAAGGCGCGCGAAGGACAGGTGCGTCGAGTGCCGCTTACGGCAATCGAATCCGCGGTCCGGGCGCTCGCACAACGGCTGTACGCAGCCAACGAGGCACTGGCGCCGAATCCCAGCGAGCAGGAGCTGCGGGCGGCGGCGGACGCGATGAAGGCGGGCGTGCCAGTCGAGACGCTCCGCGCCATGCGTAAGGCGGGCAGGGACGGGTCGCTCGCGGTGCCACTCGGCGTGTTGACGGAGCTCGTCGTGAGTGGCGTACCGGTCGAGAAGGCATCGATGCAGGTCGTCGACCTGTTGAACCACGGTGCGGTTCCGAAGAACTTCATCGCGCTCAACGAGCGTGTGCAGCAGGACGTGTTGGCGGGCCGACGTCCGGAAGAGTCATTGGATTTGCGGTTAAAGGGTATCTTCCCCACTCTTCCTCAACCGGCACAAGCGACCGGCAATGGGTTCATCCAGTCTTCGACGCCCAAGCGCCCGCGCTGAACTCCTACCCAACCGCTGCACCACTCACGTGCATCGCTAGGGTTCATCATGTCGTTCGCCGTCTTTGCGGGCCTGGCCTGCGCGGAGACGGCGAATGCGCAATGGGCCCGGCAGACGACCTTCGATGTCGGCGCTATGCGCCTGACGAGAGACGACTTCGCTGACACTGGTGGCATCACCGCCGCCGCGCTGTGGGGTCGTTGGAGCGACCGCGTCTCCCTAATCGGGAGCGGCGCCGTCACGCGTATCGCTGACGGCCGTGCGACAGGCGTAGGCCTCGGCTCCGCGTCGTATAGCGTGCCGATTCGCCACGCGCGCATCGAGGCTGGCGGAACCGGCACGATCCTCGGGACGAGCAATCAGGGCCCCACTTCGAGCTGGCTCGGATTCGCGCGGGCACACTGGCTCGGCAACCGATGGGGGACGTGGATCGGCGCGGGTGGTGGCGACGTGCATGTGAGCGCGACGACGTTCGGGGCGGGGACGGGAGAGCTCGGGACGTGGTTGCGGCGCGGCGATCAGCGCCTAACGCTGAGCGCGACCACTGTCCGCACCTCGCTCGTCTCGACGGTGATTTTCAGTGACGAGACGGTGCTTCGTGTGCGCGAACCAGTGCAGTACGCCGACGTTGCGCTGAGCGGTCACGGGGCGTGGCGTCGCTTCGAGGTCGATGCGGCCGCGATCACGCGTCACGCGTGGAAGGGTGAATTGGCGTCGACGCCGACCGGGGCGCTCAGTGTGGCGTGGTGGGCGACACCGTACGTCGCGGTCGCCGGTGCGCTCGGCCGCCAACTCTCGGATCCGCTGCGTGGTACGGCTCGGACTCGTTATGCGACGGTCGTGTTGCGCTTTTCGGCCGAGCGGCATGGGCCTGCGCCGGTGGTGCGTCCGCTACCGGCGGTGCCGGCGGGCGAGGCATCGCTGATCGCCGTACCCGGTGGCGGAGGAAGAACGCTCGTGCAGGTGCGGGCTCCCGGCGCCGCTCGCGTGGATCTCATGGGCGACGTGACCGGCTGGGCGCCGCTCGCACTGGAGCGTCGCGGAGATCTGTGGGAGGCGCGCCTAACGATGGTCTCCCGGCTCGCATCACGTCGTGGTGCGTCTCGATGGCGGCGCCTGGGTCGCGCCGGCGAACCTGGCTCGAATCGACGACGAATTGGGTGGGCGGGTCGGTCTGATTGTAATCCCCTAACGAGAGCGCAGGGGCGATCAGCGCGCATCACGTGCGCGTGCGCACGTGTGAATGGTGACGTACATCACACACTGCGACAAATATCGGTCAAATTGCCGAAGAGCTCGCGGCATTGTGACCGATGTGGCCCCGATCCTGCTTCGCTCCCCCGATGGCCCAAGTTGTCGTTTCAACGACGCGCGATTTAGCGGTGGTCGGGCCGAGCTGCCGCGTGTCACCTGGAAGGAGTACTACATATGCAGAAACGCACTTTCCTCGCTGCTCTTGCCACGGCAGCCGCCGTTGCTGTCGTCACGCCATCGATCTCGCAGGCACAGGACACGACGCGCGCGACGTCCAAGGGCGAAGTCGCGTTGGCGCCAAGTTTCACGTCGCTCATGACCGCCATTAGCTCCACGTCCGCGAATACGGCCAAGCTCAAGGCGATGACCGATATCGCGGCCGCGAACGTGCAGCTCGTGAACGTCCAGGATCTACTCAAGGACAACAGCTCCGACTCGCTGACCGCCACGCTCAAGCAGAATGACGCCGACATTACGGCGCTCCGCACCACGTTAGGCACGAACACGGCCCTCACGGGTGTCCTGACGGCGAACACAACTCCGCTCACGGCGAACGACGTCGTAGCAGCCGATGTCACCGCGGACGGCAAGGTGGTCCTGTACTACTGGAAGAAGTCGTCGTAAGCACGGAGGAACGGGGAACCGGGAACGGGGAACCGAGCACTGAGCAATGACGGACCCGGGGCGCTCACGAGCGCCCCGGGTTTCTTGTTCTCGACCATGGTGTCATCCCGAGCACCCGCATGTGTCATCCCGAGCGTCAGCGAGGGATCTCCCGTAATGTCATCGTGGCCGGCCGCGCCACGAGTACTTCACAGAAGATCCCTCGTCGCTGGCGCTCCTCGGGATGACACACCGCGACCAGCGACCAGCACGAGCGACCAGCCACCAGCGTCTGCGGTGGCGTGTGACTTCTCTTGACATCCTACAGAAGCCATTGCATTCTCCTGTAGACAAACGACAGGAGAGCGCGTGGCCGCGAATAATGCCGACGTCCTTCAGGGGACGCTCGATATGCTGGTCCTCAAAGCATTGTCCCTCGAGCCCATGCACGGGTGGGGCATCTCGCAGCGCATCCAGCAGATCTCCCGCGACGTCCTGCAGATCAACCAGGGCTCGCTCTATCCCGCGCTTCACCGCCTCGAGCGGCGTGCGTGGATCGAGGCGGACTGGGGCACCTCCGAGAACAACCGGCGCGCCAAGTACTACCGCCTGACGTCGCTCGGCCGAAAGCAGCTGGCCGAAGAGCGTGCCACCTGGCAACGGTTCACGCTCGCCGTCGAGCGCGTCCTCCAGACCACCTAGCAACCACTCGGCGGCGTCATGGACGGACTCGCTCCACCCCCGACGCCGGTGGCATGCTCACGGCCGCCGGCGCTTCTGCGCAGCGGACGTACGTCTTGCCGACCCATTCCGTACCGGCCAGCGTGCGTAGGGCTGGCTGGTTCTTCGCTATGACGCGGCGCGCGGTCGCGGAAGCCGCGGTCCAACCGCGCCAATCCGTCGGAGCCGACGGCCCCCACGCCTCGAGCAGCTTGCGGGCGGCCCGACACCGCGCTGTGTAATCATTCCCCGACGCTGCGCGCGGGACCACTGGCGCCATCGACGCGTTAGGTGTGCTCGCACCCGGGGCCGACTGGGTCGGACGACGGCGACGCCCAGCCCGGCGGAGGCGTGAGCGGCTGACGGACGAGGTAGCTCACGAGCGCCGGCGCCGCGTCTGCGCCGAGCGACTCGATGTAGCGCACATCGAGATCCTTACCTCGATCGGCGCGCGCGATGTTGGCGCGCGCCACGAGTCCCGCAGGATCCGCGACGTTGAGGGTGAAGAGCGTTCCCCATGCGGAGATGAGGACACCGGCCACGAATGGCTTGTCCCGCCCTCGTAGCACGGTGACTGAGAACCACACGAAGACGAGGGCGAGCCACGCCATGAACACGGTCGCGTCGAGTCGATCGGTGCTCAGGCCGTACACGGATTGATACAGGCGCATCCGCGTGACGGCCGAGTACATGATGACCGCGAGTAGGACGAGGAGCGTCGTTGCAAGCCAGCGATAGACCTTCACGGCGCGCGGCGTATCGCGGCGCAGCAGCGCGTTCGCCGACAGCAACACCGGCAAGACGAGCGCGGAGACGGTCACGAGCTCGAAGAAGCCTCTCCGCGCATAATCGGCGTAGCCGAGGCCGGCGGTCTGCACGACGACCGCGTCGCCACCGAAGAAATAACGGAACTGCACCGCGACGAACGCTGCGAACAGCAGCACGAGCGAGCCTAACGTGACCGACACCTCGGTGATCCCGAGCGCGCCGTCGGGGAAGGGAATCGTCGCCGGGGCTCGGCTACTCGAGAGCAGCGCCGAGCGCAGAAACCCGCCGACGATCCAGGCGAAGAATCCGGTCAGGACGAGGTGTGTCGCGACCTCCCCAGCGTCGACGGCGAACACGTCGCCGACGATGCGTGCGAACACGGGATCGGCCGACGTGAACAGTCCGCCGAAGACGAGCAGCAGCGGAATGGCGAGGAGCGCCGTACGGAGGCCAGTTACGATGCGAGCGCTGCCATGGCCCGTGGTAACGTCGCGGAGCGACACGTCGACGACCACCAGACGAGGCATCCCGAACGCGGTTCCCAATCCAACGCTGAACAGGCGCTGCGCAACGTCGCGGACGCGGCTCGTGAAGAGCGCCTGATCCGGGCTCGCCCGCACGGCGGACGCGAGCAGGCCGAGTGTGCCCACGAGCGCGAGCGCGTTGTATGCGGCGAGCGATTCGGACTGGCGCCACGCGAACAGCAGTGCGATCGCGACTGTCGGGGCCAGCAGCCATCGCGCTTCCGCCGGCATGGCATCGTGGCGGCGGCGCGCGAGCGTGATGAGCGCGAGGACCACAGCGACCGTCCAGACACTCATGTTCGCGCCCAGCGTAGACGACCGCATGATCGCGTCGCCGACGATACCGAGCAGGATGGCGTCGCCGAGGACGCGAGTGGCGAGGTGGCGGCGCTCGTCAGATACATCGAGTGACGTCGCGGCAGGGACGGCTGGCATGGCCGTGGGCGACAGTTCGGGGGTGGAGGACGGGGTGGACGGCATGAGATGGCGGACGAGAGGGTCGGCTCGAGACGGGCTCCGATCATGAATACGCAAAATAGTATTCTATGACAAGTACTTCATAATATAAAGTACGTTCGGGTTCGTCTGTGCGCTTCGGCACATCGGCGCGCATCGTGGGCTTCCGTGTTGGCGCGCGGTTCCGCATTGTTGGTCGAGTCGTCGCGGATCGAGGTGCCCATGTCGATCGCCAAGTGGTTCTCCCGCCGTGCGTTGCTCCCCGTCGTCAGCATATCGCTGGCGGGCGGGGCGTTGCCTGGTATCGCACTCGCGCAGGTCGTTCGGGGTGTGGTCGTGGACGAAGCGTCGGGGCGTGGCATGCCTGGCATTGTCGTCGTGCTCCTCGACTCCGCCGGAAAGCGCCTGGCGGGCGTGCTCGCCGACGATGACGGCCGGTATGCCATCCGCTCGTCCGTTCCTGGCCGCTATTCGTTGCGGGCCGAGCGTATCGGGTATGTCGCCCAGGCGCCGACGCCGGTGGTGCTCAAGAGCGGCGAGACCGTCGAGCTGCGTCTCGTGACGCGTCCGGTCCCGGTCGTGCTCGGCGCCGTGCGCGTCATTGACCGAACACCGTGTGTGGCCGCCGCGGCCGACGGACGGGAGGTCTCGACGGTCTGGGATGAGACCCGCAAGGCGCTCTACGCGACCGATCTGACGCAGCGTCAGGAGCTGTTCACGGCTCGCGTGTCCCGCTTCGAGCGTACGCGCGATGCGCGTTCGGGCAAGATCACAGGCTATCAGACGCGGCAAAGTAACGGCACGACGCGCAGTCCATTCGTGAGCATGGCGGCCGCGCAGCTCTCCGCTGACGGATACGTTAGGCAGGACAGAGGCGAGACGATCTACTACGGACCGGACGCGAACGTGCTCATGTCCGACGAGTTCCTGCGCGACCATTGCTTCCGCCTGCGCGCAGGCGATGGGGGGCGCAAGGGACTGATCGGACTCGCGTTCGAGCCTGTCCGCGGGCGCGACAAGGCCGACATCGCGGGCACGCTCTGGATCGACCGACAAACGGCGGAACTTCGCGACCTCGAGTACGTGTATCGCCTGCTGCCGAATCTTCCGAGCGACGCGAAGAGCGAGGACTTCGGCGGCCACATCGAGTTCCGGCACATGCCGACCGGGGCGTGGATCGTCGAGCGGTGGGTGATCCGCATGCCGGTGCTCGTGGATAGGGGACCGCTCACGACGCGCCCTTCGGCGGTTGTTCCCGGGACCGCGCCGTCACGCGTCGAGCGGGTGCAACTCGCGGCCGTGCGTGAGGAGGGTGGCGAGGTACTGGAAACGGTGTCGCGCGGAGACCGACGCGTCGCGGCGGCGAGCGCGGTCGCGACCGTTCGCGGCATCGTATTCGACAGCACGAGAATGCTGCCGCTTCGCGACGCACGCGTATTCCTCGACGGGACGCAATTCTCGACGCGCTCGGGCGAGGACGGCCGCTTCGCCATTGGCCAGGTGCCGCCCGGCTCATACGGGCTATCGGTCATGCACGCGCGCTTCGATTCGCTGAACCTGAGGGCGCCCGCCGCGACCGTGACGCTGCGCCCGGAAGAGGAGACGGTCACGCAGCTGACAACGCCGTCGATGGCGACCATTGTCGCGCGCGATTGCACGCCGGAGGAACGGGCGGCCGGCCCAGTCGTCGTGCGCGGTCATGTCCGCGACGCGCTCAGCGGCGAGCCCGCGATCGACGCGACGGTGCGGATCACGTGGAACCGCCTGAACACGACTTCGGCTGCGGTGCGAGGTGTCGCCGAGCAACGGGCCGTGACACGGACGGATTCGGCCGGACGCTACGACGTCTGCGGCCTTCCGGACGGCGTTAGGCTGACCATGTCGGCGACGACCGCCGATCGCCGCTCCGCTCCCGTGCCGATCGTCTTGCCCGACGATCAGATCAACGTCGTCGACATCGTAGTCGGCACGCCGGCAGTCGCGGCGGTGGCGCCGACGACGTCTCACAGTACCGTTACGCGCGCGAGCCCGGCGCGGAATGTGGCCATGCGGGAGTTCGAGCGTCGACGGCGGCGAGGGAACGGCGCGTACCTGACGCGCGTCCAGATCGATCGCGCGCACGCAGCGCGACTCACCGATCTGCTGCGCGTACTGCCTGGCGTGTCGGTGACGCCGAGCGAGAATGGGGGACTCGTGGTGGAGCTCACGCGGTCGCGGCAATACACGTTCAATACGATGGCCGGAGCGAAAAGCGACAGCGCTGCGCCGCCAACGCAAGCCATCCCGAATCAGGTGGCAGGTCCTCTCGCGACGAAAAAGTGCCCGGCCGCGTTTCACGTGGACGGCCTTCCGGTCGAGGGTGGAGCGACCGCCGATCTCGAGGTGCGTCCGGAGATGATCGACGCGATCGAGGTCTACGCTGGTGGCCAGGTGCCCATCGAGTTCGCTGCTCGCAACGCCGATTGTGGCCTGGTGATGGTCTGGACGCGGGCGTTCGCGGACCGGCCCGATCTCACACCCGGGCGCGATGGCGGCCGTTGATGGCGGACAGTAATGGCGGCTGCTGAAGTCGTGATCTGCGGCGCCGGTATTGCCGGCGCCGCTGCCGCGTATCACCTCGCCGTCCGCCAGCGCGTGCCTAACGTGGTGATCGTCGACGCGCGCGAGCCGCTGACGTTGACGAGCGACAAGGGCACGATGGGGTACCGCAACTGGTTCGACGGGCCCGACGACACCATGGCGCGGTTCGTCGGCCGGAGCGTCAGCATACTCGAGGAGATGGCGGACGAATGTGGCAACGCCTTCGAGCTATCGCGCCCCGGGTATGCGTTCGTGACCGCGGATGCGGGGATGCTGGAGCGGCTACGCGCGCAGGCGAGGCGGTTGGAGTCGTTCGGCGCCGGCGCCGTACGCGAACACCCGGGGCCCGTCCCGTACACGCCGGTGACCGGTTCAGGCGTGAACGGCCAGGGTTGGCGCGGCGTTCCCGATGGCGCTGACGTGCTGGCCGATCCACAGCTCGTGCGCGAGCACTTTCCGTTCGTCAACGAGGACGCGATCGCCGTCAGCCACGTTAGGCGGGCCGGCTGGATGGATGCCATGCGCCTCGGCAGGTGGATGCTGGATCAGGCGACCCGGAACGGTGCGCGCATCGTTCGGGATCGGGTGACGGGCATCGACAGCGCGGGCGGGCGGCTCCGCGGCGTTCGCCTCGAGTCAGGCGGTACGCTCTCGACCGGCGCGCCTCGCGATTGCCGCCGGCCCCGGACTCCCGGCCGCGCTCCGGATGCTGGGCCTCGACCTGCCCGTGTTTCTCGAGCTGCACGCCAAGTGTCGCTTCGACGACCGACTTGGCGTCCTGCCGCGGTCGGCTCCGTTCACGATCTGGACGGACCCCGTGCCCGATCTCGGTTGGAGCGCGGCGGAGCGAGCTCGATTCGCGTCCGATCCAGCGACGCGATGGTTGCTCGAGCCGCTCCCCGGCGGCCTGCACGTGCGACCGGTCGGAGAGGAGCGCGATGTCTGGCTCATCTGGACGTTCGAGAGCGCGGCGCACCCGTTCGAGTGGCCTCCCGTCTTCGATCCGCATCTGGGCGAGGTGCTGGTGCGCGGCTTCGCCCGCATGGCGCCGCGCGCGGAGGCCTACATCGGTGAGGGCGCGCGCGGATTCGTCGACGGTGGCTACTACGCGAAGACCCCGGAGAACCGGCCGATCGTCGGTCCGCTTCCGATCGAGGGCGTGTTCGTCACCGGCGCGCTGTCGGGTTACGGGATCATGGCATCGCACGCCGCCGGCGAGCTGCTCGCAGCACACATGACGGGTGGGTCGCTGCCGTCCTATGCCGACGCACTTGCGCCTGCGCGTTATGCGGACCCCGTCTACCAGCGTCGCCTGGAGAACTGGGACACGAAGGCCGGGCAGCTCTGATGCCTGTCATCCCGAGTGCGGGAGCCCGCGCAGCGGGCAGATGAGGGATCTTGTCGAACGTCATCGTGGCCAGGCCTGCCACGAGTACCTCACGGGAGATCCCTCGCTGCCGCTCGGAATGACAACGATGACAACGCGCGCTACCACACACAGATCGGCAGACACGTACGACCGCGACTACTTCGACAAGTGGTATCGCAACCCGCGCTTTCGTGTGAAGACGCCGCGCGAGCTCGCACGGCAGGTGACGTTCGTCGTGTCTGCCGCGGAGCACATCCTCGGACGCACGATCCGCACGGTGCTCGACGTCGGCTGCGGTGAAGCCAACTGGCTCGCCCCCCTCCGGCGTCTCCGGCCACACGTGCAGTACACCGGCGTGGACGCGAGCGAGTACGCGGTCGCACGGTTCGGCACCAGCCGCAACGTTCGCCTCGGTACGATCGACGCTCTCGACCAGGTGAAGCTGAGGAAAGACTACGACCTCATCCTGTGCGTCGGGATGCTCAACTACCTGCCGCCCGCCCCGCTTCGGACCGGGCTCGCGCACCTCTACGAACGCGCGCACGGCCTCGTGTATCTCGAGCTGTTCACGAGCGCCGATCGTGGCGTGTTCGGCGATACGCGCGGGACGCGACTGCGGTCGGCCTCCTGGTACCGTGCGCGCATCCGCGAGGCGCGGTTCGTATCGTGCGGACTGCATTGCTACGTTCCCGATTGGCTGCGCGAGCACACGGCGGTGATGGAGCGGTGTGGCCGATAGTCGTGCGCCGTTAGGCGGGATCGCCGGCCGCGCCGCCGGCGACGTCGCCGCCGACTATGCGTCACGTGGCGCCGCGTTCGCCGCTACCGAAACCGCGCGGCGCCACGAAGCTGAGCGAATCTCGCAGCTCCGCCTGCTGGCGTTCGGGGTCGGTGTCGGAGCCGCGATCACTCTCGCTGGCGGATGGGGACCGCAGGCCGTCCTGACGGCACTCCTCGTTGTGGCGATCGCCGCCTACCTCGCCGCGGCCGCGCGACACCGAGCACGCCGGCGTCTCGCGTCGTGGGCTGGCGTTAGGCGCGTCGTGTGCGAGCAGGGCGCGCTGCGAGTCGCGAGGAACTGGACCGCGCTCGCGTCCCCGCTCACGGAACCGCCTCCGCGCGACCATCCGTACGGCGCCGACCTCGACGTCACCGGCCATGCGTCACTCGCTCGGCTACTCGACGTGACGAGCGCCGGGCCCGGTAGGCGCACGCTCATGGCGTGGCTGCTCGGGGATGTCCCGCCGGTGAGCGAGCTGCGGGCGCGCCACGAAGCGGTGCGCGAGCTCGCGTCGGCAGTCGAGTGGCGGGAAACACTCACTGCTCACGCATGGACCGCCGGCGTCGCTCGTCGCAGCGACGTCGAAAGCTTTCTCACGTGGGCCGAGCGGAAGCCGTGGCTCATCGAGCGGCGCGGGATCCTCTGGGCAAGCCGGCTACTGCCGTTCGTGATCGTGCCGGCAGTGGTGCTGACGGTCGCCAGCGTCATGTGGGCGAATGGGGTCGCACCGCCGCCCGCGCCCTGGCTCGTCGCCCTCGCGACCGTCGCGCGCGCGTGGTGGATCGTGCCTTTCGGCGCCGGCGTGTTGCTCTCCGCGCTCAGCCGGCGTGCGCTCACTGACGGTATCCAGATGGCCATGGCCCATCTGAGCGGACTCTCCGCGTACGCCGCAATGCTCGCGCACGTCGAGTCAGCACCGTTCAGCGCGCCGAGACTCGTGGGCGTGAAGCAGCGGCTCGGCAGCGGACAGGGCGCGGCGCGTGAGCTCGCACGGCTCGGCGCGATCGTGCGTCTCGCCGAAGCACGGTACTCGCCCATGGCGCACATGGTGCTTCAACTGCTCGGCCTCTGGGATTTCCATGTCCTCGCCGCGCTCGAGCGCTGGCAGCGGACGTCGGGCTCGCACGCGCGCGACTGGCTCGCCGCGTTAGGTGAGGCCGAGTCGCTGTCGGCGTTGGCGACGCTCGCCTACGACAATCCCGATTGGGTGACTCCGGAGTTCGTCGACGGCGCCGCGCGCGTCGAGGCTCAACAGCTGGGCCATCCGCTGCTGGCGGCGCACGCTCGCGTGAACAACGACGTCATGGTCGGTCCGCCGGGCACGTTCGTGCTCGTGACGGGATCGAACATGTCGGGGAAGAGCACGCTCCTGCGGGCGATCGGCACGAACGTGGTCCTCGCGCAGGCCGGCGGCCCGGTCTGCGCGGCGTCGATGCGCCTCACGCCAGTAGACATCTGGACGAGCATACGCATCGACGATTCGCTCGAGGCCGGTGTCTCGCTGTTCATGGCGGAGCTACGGCGGCTCAAGCGAATCGTGGATGCCGCGCGAGACCCTGCTCGTTCGCGGCCGCTGCTGTACCTGCTCGACGAGATGCTGCACGGCACGAACACGGCGGAGCGACGCATCGCGGCGCGCCGGGTGCTCAACTACCTGCTCGCCGCGAAGGCCATCGGTGCGGTGACGACGCACGATCTCACGCTGGCCGAGGATTCGTCACTCGATGAAGCGGCGCAACGGGTCCACTTCACGGAGCATTTCGAGCAGCGCGACGGCGCGATGACGATGACCTTCGACTACGAGCTGCGCCCGGGGCTCGCGACGTCCGCCAACGCGTTGAAGCTGTTGGCGATGATCGGGTTGGGCGACGAGGCCTGCCGCGTGCCGGGCAAGTGACGTCCTGACGCTCCGTTCCGTGACGGCTCGGTGACCGAGACCCGGAAACCAATCAAGAGTGCCCGGAGTATGTTTCGCCATGCGCGTCGCCGTCATCGTCAGGCATATCCTGCCGTTCGTTTTTTCATTCCTCCGCGACCGGCGTCGCTGGATCGTGGCCGGCACCCCGGTGCCACGTACGGACGAGTTCCATCGGCGCCGTGCCGAGACGCTGGTCGCGGCTATCGGAACACTCGGCCCGACGTTCGTGAAGCTCGCGCAGGTGTTCGCGGGCCGCGCTGATCTGTTTCCCGAGCCGTACGTCGTCGCGCTGTCGACGCTCACGGATCAGGTGCCGCCGGTTCCGCTCGAGGCGGTCGAGCGCACGATCGTCGAGAGCTATGGGAAGGGGTCGGCCGAGCTGTTCGAAAGGTTCGAGCCCGTACCGATCGCCGCGGCGTCGCTCGGCCAGGTGCATCGAGCGTCGTATGAGGGTCGAGAGGTCGTCGTGAAGGTCCTGCGGCCGGGCATCGAACAGCTGGTCGCGTCCGACGTGAAAGCGGCGAAGTGGATTCTCAGCGTGCTCGAACGACGCTTCGCGACGAATCCGCACGTACGCGGGCTGCGCGTGTCGGTCGAAGAGTTCGCGCTTCGCATTGGCGACGAGATGGACTTCCGCAAGGAAGCCGATAACGCCGAGCGGATCCGCGCGAACTTCGCGGGGAACCGGCGCGTGCTCATTCCACGCATCGAGCCCGACCTCGTTCGGCAGCGCGTGCTCGTGATGGAGTACATGGAAGGGGTGCGCATCGATCGCGTCGATTCGGCCGACGCAAGGCGTACCGCCGGTGCGCGACGCGCTCGGTCCTCGGACATCGTGGCGTCCGTCATGGAGCTCTACATCCAGATGATGCTCGTGGATGGGCTCTTCCACGCCGATCCGCATCCGGGCAACCTGCTCGTGTCGGCGGATGGTCGGATCATCCTGCTCGACTTCGGAATGGTCGTGCCGGTTCCGCGCGAAACGCGGTGGCACCTCATCCAGACGGTATTCGCGTCGATCAGAAAGGATGTGGACGGCGTCGTCGCGGGCTTCGAGGCGCTGGGTGTGATCGAGCCTGACGCCGATCCCGCCGTCGTGCGCGATCTCGTGCGCGCGCTGCTGGAGCTCGCGCATTCGAGGACGACGGTGCCGGAGCGGATCGAGATGCTGCTCGCGGATCAGGTCATGGGCACGCTGTACGACTGGCCGGTGACGTTGCCGCGCGAGATGGTCTACTTCGCGCGGGCGGCGGCGCTCATCGAGGGGCTGGGCGTGCACTACGACCCGCGCTTCAACCCGATCGTCTTCGCGGCGCCGATTGCCCTGCGACTGCGACGGCGCATCCTCGCGTCGCTCGGCGACCAGCCGACCCGCCGCGATCCTAACGAGTGGGTGTACACGCTCAGCGGCGTGCTCGGTGCGGTGGCCGGGGTCGTGACGCGAGCGGGCCGAAGCTTCCTCTCGCAGCTCGAATCGGAGTTCCAGGCGGCACGGCCGCTGAGCATCCCGACCCCCGAAGAGCGGCCACGGCTTCCGGCGGCGGTGAGCCAGTAGGGCGGCAGCGGTGCTGTCTCAGCTGGCTACACTCGGCCGGTTTGAAATGCGATGACGATGGTGACGAGCGCGGCGGTCGCGAGGACGAGGAACACGCCGAAGCCCGACAGGAGCCTGTCCCGGTTGGCCATCGCCGTGAGACCCGCCAGCGCCAGAACCATCGGCACGGCCCATGGTCCCGCCGCTTTTATAGTCGACGAGAGGAAGTCGTGGATGGCCGCGAACGCCTGTTCGAGCTGATAGCCCACCGCGGGTCCTTCGGGACAGGGTTCTCAGCTACGATACTGTCCCACGCGCAGTGTGTCCACAGTGGAGATGACGGAAGCAGGCGCCGTTACACGTTAGGCGAGCTTCACATCCCGAGCCGGACGTTGATGTCGACCATCAGTCCGCGCGGCGGCTGCGACACGAACACAACGCGATCGGGCTCGGGCCGGATGACGATCCTCTCGATTGGCCCACGTCCTTTTCCGTGCCCCCTGTTGCCAATGCGGTAGTAGACGACGCGCGTGCCCCGTACGACGTCCACGCGTACAACCTCGTAGCCGTGCGACACGAGCACGTCACGGGTAACGACGATCGCCTGGTCGGCGGTCACGACGCGCTTCTTCGCCTGACCTGGCGGTACATGGTCACCGTGAGACTTGCCGTTTCCTTTCCCTTGGGCGAGCGCGCCGCGGCCGGGGCAGATGAGAAAACCGGTTGCGAGCAGGCCGGCGGTGATGGCGATCCGATATCGACGCATGAGGGCTCTCTGTTCAGATGGGATGATGAGCTCCATGCAAAGTGGCTGATTGCTGCGTCCGGCGACGTACGCGAAATCACAGTTGACGTTAGGCGTCATCGACATCGTGATGCGTCGCACCGCAGCTCTGGCTGGTGAGTCACGTCCGGGGCTGCGTGCTGCATGCTGGAACAGCAACGGCATTCACCGCGAGGCCACAGAGGGCGCTGAGGACTGCTTCAACCACCATCTCAGACGGAGGGGCGAACGGATTCGTCTGATCTGGCGGATTGATTCCCTTGTCATCTGTCATCCCGGCGCTCGCGGCCCGCCGACCGAGGGAAGCGACCACTCCGCGGCAGCGACCGGCACGGCAGGACGGTACGACCGACGGTAGACCGGGAAAAAACGCGCAAACCATCGGTGCCTAACGGTCGCCTGGCGCTCGTGTTGTGCAGCACCGGTCCCAGGAGCGGCAGCGACGAGGGACCTTCTGTGATGTACATCGTGGCCAGCGAACCTACGAGTACTTCACGGGAGATCCCTCGCTGGCGCTCGGGATGACACCGCTCCTTCCTCCGGCCTCCTTCCTAAGACCTCGTTGATTGCTCTCGGTTTGTTGTAATGCTCTAAAGCAACAGCCAGCGGCGGCCGTTCCCGGGTTGCGATGAGGCGCTCAGGGAGTCAAACGGATGTATGTCCACCCCAGCATCTCCCGTCGAGTCGGGGGCCATTCTGCACGCCCTCGCGGGCGCGTTGTCGGACGTCGTGGTCGTCCTCGATCGCGACGGGCGCTATCTGGATGTCGTTACCGGTCGCGGGGACCTGCTCGTGCGGCCCGCCAACGAGCTGCGGGGACGCCGGGTCCACGATGTCTTCCCGGAGCACACCGCCGACCTGTTCACGCGCTGGATTCATCAGGTCCTCGACGGCGGCCGACGTGTGGAGGAGGAGTACGAAGCGGAGATCGGCGGTCGGCCCATGTGGTTCGCCGCGATCGTCGCCCCCATGTCCGAAACGACGGTCCTCTGGATCGCGCGCGACATCACCGAGCGAAAGGCGCTCGAGGCGCAGCTCCGGCAGTCGGCGAAGATGGAAGCCGTCGGGCGACTCGCCGGCGGCGTTGCGCACGATTTCAACAACCTGCTCACCGCCATCTCGACCAACGCCTATCTCGCGCTGACCGGCGTGCGGAACGCCCAGGACGTGACCGAGGAGCTCGGGCAGATCAAATGCGCCTCCGATCGCGCCGCGGGTCTGACGCGCCAACTGCTCGCCTTCAGCCGGAAGCAGATGCTGCAGCCCCGCGTGCTGCACATCAACGAGGCCGTCCGCGAAGCGAGTGGACTGCTGCAGCGCGTGATCGGCGAGGACGTACAGCTCGCGTGCGCTCTCGATCCGAGCACCTGGCCTGTTGTGGCGGACGAAGGGCAACTGAGCCAGGTCGTGATGAATCTCGCGGTCAACGCGCGCGATGCGATGCCCAGCGGCGGCACGCTCGCCATCACCACCGGCAACATTGACGTCACGGATCGCCTCGCGGCGCGGCAGCGTGGGCTCCCTCGCGGTGAGTACGTCGTACTGACGATGCGCGACACCGGGACCGGAATGGATCGGAGCACGCAGGAGCGCATCTTCGAGCCGTTCTTCACGACCAAGGAGCAGGGCAAGGGTACGGGGCTCGGGTTGTCGACGGTGTACGGGATCGTCAAACAGTCCAACGGCCATATCCAGGTGGCGAGCGCGCCAGGCCAGGGTACGGCGTTCTGGATCTTCCTGCCTCGCGCGGTCGCCGATCCCGCGCCAACGGCCGCCGCCGAGCCGCGCGGACCGGAGCGCACGTCGATCGACGCGACGGTGCTCATCGTCGAAGACGAGCCGCAGGTACGCGCCGCCGCTGCTCGCGTGCTGCGCCGGTACGGCTACACGGTGCTCGAGTGTCAGAACGGGCTCGAGGCTCTCGCCACCTGGTCCGAGCGTCGACACGACGTCTCGCTCATCATCACGGACGTCGTCATGCCCCAGTTAGGCGGCCGTGAGTTGGTGCGGCGTCTGCGCGACGAGGGCGCGACGGTCCCCGTGCTCTTTATTTCCGGGTACGCGGAGGGCGCGACGCCCGAGCGGATGGACGTGTCGGGACGAAGCGCGTTCCTGGCCAAGCCGTTCGACATTGGTGTGTTCGTGCGCCTCGCCGGCGAGTTGATCCAGGGGGTGGTGTCGCGCCACACCGGATCGCGGCCGCCGTTGCGGAGGATTCGGGCGTGACTGCCGCGGTGCGCGATGCGAGTGAGCCCAGTGACGCGCTCGATCGGCGACGTTGCAGCACCAGCTACGCCGACCGGCGTCATGGGTGAGTCGATCGACGAGCTTCGCGGTCGAGTGGTGCAGGAGGCGGCGAGCGCGCTCGACGCCGACCGTGGCTATGGGCTCGAGGCGGTCGTACTGATCCTGCTCGAAGCGCTGCTCCGGGGCGGCCCGTTCGACCGCGCGGTATTCGCGCTCGCGAACGCCGAGCGGACGATGGTCGAAGGTCGGCTCGGGTTGGGCGCCGGTGCGGACAAGCTGGTCGCGCGGCTCCGCGTGTCCACGCGGTCGGCGCCCGTGTCGATCGCGCTCGAGTGGCGCCGTGCGGCGTTGCGAACGGTGGAGCGCGCGTTGACGGACGACGAGGCGAGGTGGTGCAATGCCGTTGGTGCGACGGCGTTCGGTGTCGCTCCGCTCACCATCGACGGCAAGTTGGTCGGATGTCTCTATGCCGACTGTCTGAGTGCGTGCAAAGCGGCGGAAGCCACCGGCCCGTTCCTCGAAACCGTCGCCAGTCTCACGTCGCGGGCATCGCGTCGCGGCGGCGTCCCGAGGAGAAGGAACATCGCGTCGAGAGAAGAGTCCGTCGCATGCCCGCGCGCGGCGCGTTCACTCGCAGGAGCGCGGAGCCGGCGCGCGACACGGCGTCCGTCGATCAGAATGCAGGCGCGGTCCGCCGTCGAACTCGTCCAGCGGTCGCGTGCAGCGCCGTAGGCGCGGAGACCAGACCGGCACGTCGAAGCTCCGCTGCCGGCTGCGCGCGACGGCGCCCTCGTCTACCACCGGCCGGAAACGAAGCTCGTAGCCGACGTGGCGGCGCGTCGAGCGGTCGAGGAGGTTGACGGCGTCTGGAAGTGAGCGAGCACAAACGGCGTACGGCCGTTTCGGTTGTCCCCGGAACTCCGCCTTCGAGTATCGGCCAGTCGGGGCCGGACATTCGCGTGGGTGGCGCGCGATTTCATCGTCTGCGCGCTGGTCCCGCCGGCTCGGTTTCTGCAAAACGACGTCGTCCAACTGACGGGCACATTCGGGAGCGCATCCCAGGCGAAGGCGACGAGGACACCGGCACCTATTGACCAGCGATTGCGGTGAGCAACTACCTCTTCCGTCTGTTCATTGCGGGTGATTCCCTACGATCGAGGCAGGCAGTCGCGAACCTTCGGCGCCTGGGCGAGGAACGACTGTCCGGCCGTTTTCAGCTCACGGTGATCGACGTCACCGCCGATCCCGCGAGCGCCGAGGCGGCCCGCGTGCTCACGACGCCCACGCTGCTCAAGGAAGCCCCCGCACCCCCTCGTCGGGTGACGGGCGATCTGACGGACGCCGGGCAGGTGATCGTCGCGCTCGGGCTCGAAGGCGATCTCAACCTCGGAATCGAATGACCGATACCTTCGACCGCGGCAGCGGCGCGGTGGACAAGATCGCGACCGGCATTCCTGGCTTCGACATCATTGCGGACGGCGGCCTGCCGCGCGGGCGAGCGACGCTCGTCGCCGGAACGGCTGGCAGCGCGAAGACGATCTTCTCCGCGCACTTCCTCGCCGCCGGCATCACGATGTTCGATGAGGGCGGTGTCTTCGTCACGTTCGAGGACACCCCCGAGGATATCCGCCTCAACGTGCGCGCGTTCGGCTGGGACATCGAAGCATGGGAGCAGGCCGGCAAGTGGGCGTTCGTGGACGTGTCGCCCGAACCGGAAGGTCCGCCACCTGTCGTGGGCGGATTCGATCTCGGCGCCCTGCTCGCGCGCATCGAGCACGCCGCGAAGCGAGTGAATGCCCGCCGCATCGTGCTCGACTCCATGAGCGCGTTGTTCATGACGCTCGACGACCGCGCGTTGCTGCGCACCGAGCTCTATCGCATCTCGCTGGCGCTCAAGCGTGAGGGAATGACCGTCGTGTTCACGAGCGAGCGCATCGCGGACTACGGCGACATCACGCGGTTCGGCATCGAGGAGTTCGTCGCCGACAACGTGCTCCTGCTGCGCAACATCCTCGTGGATGAGAAGCGCCGGCGCACGATCGAGATCCTCAAGTTTCGCGGCGCGTCGCACCAGCGCGGTGAAGTTCCGTTCACGATCACGGGCGAAGGGATCGTCGTCATCGCGCTCACGGCGCAGGAGCTGACGCAGGGATCGACGACCGTTCGTATCACGTCCGGCGTCGCCGAGCTCGATCGCATGTGCAACGGCGGATTCTTCCGCGACTCGATCGTGCTCGTGAGCGGCGCGACGGGAACGGGGAAGACGCTGCTCGTCACGCAATTCATTTCCGGCGGGTTCACGACGAACGAGCGGTGCCTGCTGTTCGCGTTCGAGGAGAGTCGCGACCAACTGATTCGCAACGCGCTCGCGTGGGGCATCGACTTCGCTCGCATGGAGCGCGAGGGCCTGCTCCGCATCGTGAATCAGTATCCGCACGCGATGCCCATGGAAGATCATCTCGTCCGCATGGGCGAGATCATCGAAGAATTTCAGCCGCAGCGCGTGGCGGTGGACAGTCTCTCCGCGCTCGAGCGCGTGTTCACGCTGCGCGCGTTCCGCGAATTCGTGATCAGCCTCACATCGACGCTGAAGCGCGGCGGCATCGCGGGTCTGTTCACGTCGACGACCGCCTCGCTGTTAGGCGGTGGGTCCATTACCGAAAAGCACATCTCGACGCTGACGGACTCGATCATCCTGCTGCGCTACGTCGAGATGTTCGGCGAGATGCTCAGAAGCATCACGGTGCTCAAGATGCGCGGCTCGCTTCACGACACGCGGTTGCGCGAGTTCACGATCGATGGCGCCGGGATGCACATCGGCGAGCCATTCCGCCGAGTGAGCGGCATTCTTTCCGGCGTGCACACGTTCAGCGATGGTGATGCCCACGGCGATGCCGACGGCGCTGATGACGACGGCGACAACGGGAACCACGGGCACGAAGGGCACGAGTCCGCGTCGTCGCGTTCGGGGGAGGCACCGCGCGGTGTGTGAACATGTCTGAACACAGCGCCAGCGAATCACCAGTGGAACGGGCGTCGGATCGAACCCGTTTGCGAGTGATCGTCGAACGGATGGCCGACGGCATCATCATCGCGGACCGCGAAGGTGTGATTCAGTTCGCCAATCCCGCCGCGGAGACGCTGTTCGGCCGACCCGCGGATGACCTCGTGGGCGAGCACTTCGGATTTCCGATTGTCCGCGAGGACACGAGCGCGATCGAGGTCGTGCGCCCCGGCGGTGAGGTGTTGCACGCGGAGCTTCGCGTGGCGGACATTGAGTGGGAGAGTGAGTCGTCGTTCCTCATCTCGCTGCGCGACGTCACCGATCGCAAACGCGCGGAGGAGCAGGCGCGTCAACTCCAGCAGGAGCAGGCGGCGCGCACGGAGGCCGAAGCGGCGAGCCAGGCGAAGTCGGAATTTCTCGCGGTCATGTCGCACGAGCTTCGCACGCCGCTCAACGCGGTCCTCGGCTACACGGACCTGTTGCAGCTTGGCATCGCGGGCTCACTCAGCGACGAGCAGCGGCAGCAGTTGCGTCGCATCTCGGCGAGTGGGCGGCATCTGTTGTCGCTCGTGAACGAGGTGCTCGATCTCGCGCGCATTGAATCGGGGCGCCTCAATGTCGAGCGGCGTCCGATTCGTGCCGCAGACGCCGCCGATGCCGCGGTGGTGATGATTCAGCCACAAGCGGAAGCTCGCGGACTGACTATCGAGCGCGTCGACGGTGGGATGGAGCCGCTCTGTATCGGTGATCCGGATCGCGTGCGTCAGATTCTCGTGAACCTGCTCGGCAACGCGGTGAAGTTCACGCCAGCCGCGGGAAGCGTCATCGTGGACATTGGCGTCGCGGACGCACCGGAGAGCGCCGCTCGTGTGCGTGGCGACGGATCGTGGGTGTACTTCCGCGTGACCGACACCGGTCCTGGCATTGCCGCCGATCAGCTCGAGTTGATCTTCGCGCCGTTCGTGCAGGCGCAGGGCGGGCGCACGCGCGGAAAGGACGGCACGGGCCTGGGTCTCACGATCAGTCGTCGTCTCGCGCGGCTGATGAATGGCGACGTCACCGTGCGCAGCAAGCTCGGAGATGGTGCGGTGTTCACGTTGTGGCTTCCCGAGGCGACCGATGGTGCGCCGCACGGGAGTGACGTCGAGTTGCCGCTGCGCGGACGAGAGCCCGCGGTGCAGGGGCTTGCCGACATTGGCGAAGCGTTGATGCGCGATCTGGAGCCGGTGCTCGATGGCTTCGTCGCGCGACTGCGTGAAGCGCCGGGTGTGCCGGGCGCGGAATCGCTGCATTTCTCCCAGCTCGCGGATCACGTCCCGAGTTTGATCGCCGACATGGCGGAGACACTCGTGATCATCGAGGAGTCGCGCGGGGAGCCGTCGTCGATCATTGCGGACGGCACGGCGATTCGTCGGATGATCTCCGACCGCCACGGTGTGCAGCGTGCGCGGCTCGGCTGGACGGTGGACGCGCTCCGTCGCGAGCACGCGCTGCTGCGCGCTGAAGTCGAGGGCGCGATTCAGCGCCGTTTTCTCGGTGAGCGCGAGGGTCGCATTGCGGAGGCGATTCGGGTGATCGATCAGTTGGTGATGGATGCCGAAGCATGCGCCGTACGCGCGCTCGAACGAGAAAGCGGATAGTCGAACGGTGTCATCCCGAGCGTCAGCGAGCGTCAGCGAGGGATCTCCTGTGATGTCATCGTGGCGGGTTAGCTACGATGACTTTCGAGAAGATCCCTCGCTGCCGCTCGCTGACGCTCGGGATGACGAACGCTGATGGCTTTCGCTGTGACTCGTTCGTGTTCTCGTGGGTCTAGCTGACGACGCGATGCTCGAACGCATTGTCGATCCGTCGCGGCGGAACGAATGGAACCAGGTCAGGCGAATCGCGGACGGCGTTGCAGGACGCAACAGTAGTGTCGCTCTTCAGCAACGCTCACGACCGTTGTCCGCGTTAGGAGCAATGGTGCGTTTGAGAGGGAAGAGTCTGGGCCGCACCGATACTTCAGCATGTCGAACGCTTGCGGCACGGTTATCGCTTTAATACGGAAGTGAGCTGGACGGTTGGGGTCGCGCGTGCCAGACGACGCGTGATGGGCGGGGATCCGACGCGTATGGGCTTTTGCCGCGTGTCGTCTGGGGACCGTAGTTCAACGAGAACGCGCCGACGCCGCAGGATTCCTTTGCCCGACGAGGGCCGATGAACGCGGGGGGCCGGCGGCGAGATGCGGGTGACGTATATCGTGCCGACTGCATAGCGGTGAATGCGTGAGGCGCGGTGAGCGGAGTCCCGTCGGTCCTCGGTAGCCCTCCTGTTTCGGGAATCGGGAATAGGGAATCGGGAATGGTGAAAGACCTCGGGACGCTTCGTGCGTCTCGAGGTCTTTGCCATCCCGTCCACGTGACGGATATGCGGCCGTTCGCGACACGCGGGTTCGCCGGTTGCCCGATTCCCGATTCCCGATTCCCCATTCCCCATTCTCGATGAAGATCTTCGGCAATCACGATGCGGCGACCATCGCGCAGCTGGAGGATGTCGCCTCACGCGCCGCGGCCGCGGCGCTCATGGCGGACGGGCACGTCGGGTACATCATGCCCATTGGCGGAGTGGCTGCGTACCACGAGCAGGTGTCCGTCGTCGGCGTCGGGTTCGACATCGCGTGCGGCAACGCGGCGATTCGCACCGACCTCACGCTCTCGCAGCTCGGCGATACCCCCGACGAAGTTGGCCGCACGCTGAGCGGAATTGCCGACGACATTGCCGCCACGGTCAGTTTCGGCATCGGGCGGAAGAATCGCGCGGACGACGCGCCGGTGGATCATCCGCTGTTCACGGACGCCGCGTGGGACGCCGTGCCGCACAAGCATCGCGCTGCCTTACGCGACAAGGCCCGCGGCCAGTTGGGGACCGTCGGCAGCGGCAATCACTATGTCGATGTGTTCGCGGATGAGACCGGGACGATCTGGGTCGGCGTGCACTTCGGGAGTCGCGGCTTCGGCCACACGGTCGCGTCG
Organism: uncultured Gemmatimonadaceae bacterium; assembly: GCA_963829055.1. Classification (GTDB taxonomy): domain Bacteria; phylum Gemmatimonadota; class Gemmatimonadetes; order Gemmatimonadales; family Gemmatimonadaceae; genus JAJKIV01. The sequence continues at coordinate 100,924 of CAWHHI010000004.1, forward strand.
AGCTTCATTGCTGTCAGCCAGGGCCAGGAGTGGGGAGCGCGTGCGCCCGAGCGCGAAGTGCTGCTCGACCTTCACGGCACCGATCGGTCACGACTACTGGCACCTCATGAACCTCGCCGGTCGTTATGCATACGCCGGCCGAGAGTGGGTCGCGCGGAAAGTGGTCGAGATCCTCGGCGCGAACGAGGTGGAGCTCGTCCACAACCATCACAACTTCGCGTGGCGCGAGTCGCACGGTGGGGACGACGTGATCGTCGTGCGGAAGGGGGCGACCCCCGCGTTCCCCGATCAGCGTGGCTTCATTGGCGGGTCGATGGGCGACGACGCGGTGATCGTCCGCGGCGTGTCGCCTAACGCCGTTTCACCCGATGTCGCGGAATCCCAGCGGGCCGCGCTGTACTCGACCGTGCACGGCGCCGGCCGCGTGATGTCGCGCACACAGGCTGCGGGGAAGCGGAATCGGAAGACGGGCGCGGTGATCAAGCCCGGTCAGGTGTCGCCCGAGATGATGCAGGAGTGGGTGCAGCGAAAGGGTGTGATCCTCCGCGGCGGCGGGCTCGACGAAAGTCCTCACGCGTATCGACGCCTCCCGGAGGTGCTGGCGGCGCAGGAGGGAACGGTCGAGGTCCTCCATACGCTGCGGCCGCTGATCGTCGTGATGGCGGGGGAGAATGAGTTTGATCCGTACAAAGACTGACGGCCGGCGGCCGGCAGGCCGGAGGAAGGAGGCCTGAGGAAGGAGGCGAGGAAGGAGGAGGGCGGACGGCGGAGGGCGGAGAAAAGCCTGTCATCCCGAGGAGCGGCGGCGACGAGGGACCTTCTGTGATGTCATCGTGGCGAGGCCGGCTACGATGATATCACGCAAGGTCCCTCGCTGACGCTCGGGATGACAACGCTTTTCCGCCCTCCGCCCTCCGCCGTCCGCCTTCCGCCTTCCGAAAAAACGGCGTGTGACTTGCCTCACGATTCACAGCCATTTGCGCGCACGCGTCACATACGCTGAGGTACCGGCTGTATGTCGCAAAGGACTGTTCTCGTCATGGCGAAAGACCGCTTCGTAGCGGTGCTGTTGGGTGGACTCGTCGAGCTCTCGGGCCGGAGCGCCGCGTTCACGAAGGATGATGAACCCGCCGACTTGGCGGTTCTCCGAACGCGTCCCGATCTCGTGTTGTTCGACTGCGCTCTGGGGATGTCGGCGTGCACGCGGATCGCCGCGGTCGCACGGCTGGAAGCTCTCCCGGTGCTCATGTTCTCTGCCGCGCACACGGATCGCGAGGCACACGATATCGCCGGGCTGTACGGCGCACCGGTGTTCGTCTTGCCGATCAAGCCACGAGAGTTCCTGGGTCTGATCGACAGGACGTTGGCGGTGACGACGCCTAACTAGGAGCCTCCGTCATCCCGAGGAGCGCAGCGACGAAGGGAGCGACCTTCTGTCATGTCATCGTAACCAGTGAGGCCACGATGACGTTCGAGAAGATCCCTCGCGGATGCTCGGGATGACCGAGGCTTTCCGCGCGTTAGGGTTGAGCGTGCGCGCATACGCGGCCAGCGCCGTGCCGCGACTCCGCCGGCATGGAGACGCGGACACCAGCGCGACAATCAGGAAGGGATGAACCGCTCGACGTCGGGACGAATCTCGGCTGATTCTGCAAGCGAGATCGGCGGGTCGCCTTCGGTCGCCGGACACAGACGTTCGGCCACGTCGCCGCACCGCGTTTGATTTTTCGGGCGCCGGGAGCCATAGCTTGGTGCGGAGACCCGAGACCATACCCCGTTGCCCGAAAAGCGCCGAGCTCAGACCGATCTGCCCGCCCAACGAAGCCGCTGGGTCGTTGCCGCCGCCATCGTCGGGCTCGCGGCATTCTGCGCGATCGTCGAAGCCAGTCAGAACTACATCGGCGCGATCAACTTTGGCCGGCCGGTCGCCTGGCGGGAGTCGTTCAGGCGCACGCTTCCGTCCTGGGCCCTCATCGCGCTCCTCACGCCGTTCGCGTTGTACCTCGCTCGGCGCTTCCCGCTGGACCGGGACCGGTGGCGGCGGTCGCTGGTCGTCCACCTGCTTGGCGCGACGGCGTTCTCGCTCGCGCACCTCGGCGGAACGGCCGTGTTCTATGCGACGTGGGACGGGTCGTATGCGAACCTGCCGCTGCTGCTCAACAAGTTCATCAGCGCGTACTTCATTCTCGACGTCCTCATCTACTGCGGCATCATCGGCGCGTCGCACGCGCAGCGGTTCTACGAGGAAGCAAGGACGCGCGAGCTGGCCGCGTCTCGACTTCAGGAAAGTCTGACCCAGGCGCGTCTGGCGGCGTTGCGCGGGCAGCTCAATCCGCACTTCCTCTTCAACACGTTGAACGCCGTTGCCACCATGGCGCTCAAGCGTGAGCACGACAACGTCGTCGTAACGCTCGGCTACCTGAGCGAGCTGCTGCGCGTATCGCTCGACGACCGCCTGCCGCAGGAAGTGCGTCTGGCTGATGAGCTGGAGCTCCTCGAGCGCTACCTCGAGATTCAGCGGATCCGGTTTGGTGATCGCCTCACAGTGACGTACGACGTCGACGACAACACGCTCGGCGCGCTCGTCCCCATCATGATCCTGCAGCCGCTGGCCGAGAACGCGATCGTGCACGGCATCGCGCCGGTGACAGGGCCGGGCGAGCTGCGAATCCGGGCCGAGCGGCGCGACGACGGGTTGGTGCTCGAGATATCGGACAGTGGGCCCGGGTTCGGCACGGTCGCTCGGCTCACTGCGTGCCGCGCCCACCAGGAGGATCAAACAGGTGACGACGGGCGCTCCAGCACGGGCATCGGTCTCGCGAACACGCGGGCCCGGATCGCGCAACTCTATGGAGAGCGTTCGGTGTTATGGGTGGGCGCCGGGGATACGGGCGGGGCGTGCGTGTCCGTGACTATCCCCTTTCGCGCCGCGCCGGCGGACACGAGGCGACCGCTGATGGAGGCTACCGCCACGTGACCCGGGTGATCCGCACCGTGGTCGTGGACGACGAGCCGCTGGCACGCGACGGGCTCCGCGTTAGGCTCGGCCGGGAGGACGACGTGGAGATCGTTGGCGAGGCGGCGGACGGACCGTCGGCAGTCGACGCGATCCTCTCGCTGCGTCCGGACCTCGTGTTTCTCGATGTGCAGATCCCGGGGTTCGACGGCTTCGACGTCGTCGCGAAGACGGCGTCGACCCATCTCCCGACGATCGTGTTCGTGACGGCCTACGACCGGTACGCGCTGCGGGCGTTCGAGGTTCACGCGCTCGACTACCTGCTGAAGCCGATTGCGCACCGGCGCCTCCAGGAAGCGCTGCGTCGAGCGCGGCATGAGCTGGGTCGGAGAGCGCGTGAGGAAGAATTGGAGCGCGACCCTGAGTCGGCGAACGGAGAGAGCGATAGCTCGCCCAGTGCCGATCGACTGCGGAGCCTGCTAGACGAGCGAGAAGCGGCGCTCGGCCTGTCCCTGACGGCCGGTGCGCCGCACTCCGCGTCGCCTGTGCCCGCGCCACGCTATGCGCTGCGGTTCACGGTGCGCGACGGCGAACGCTATGTGCTCCTGCGTGTGGCCGACGTGGACTGGGCCGAAGCGTCAGCGAATTACGTGCGGCTCCACGTGGGCCCGAGGATGTTCCAGATGCGCACGACGATGTCGGAGCTGGAGCGGCAGCTCGACCCTGCGCAGTTCACGCGCATTCACCGCTCGACGATCGTGAACCTGGATCGCGTCCGCGAGATCCGCCCGGAGTGGCACGGGGAGTACGAGGTGGCATTAGTGACGGGCACCACGCTCCGGCTGAGTCGCGGGTATCGAGATCGGCTGTTGGGGTAGGGCCGGGACTGGGGACTGGGGACTGGGGACTGGGAGCTGCACGCTGGGTACCTCGGCCGTCGGCTGCATGCTGCGGCCGCACGCTGCGCCGCTGCGCGCAGTACGGCGCGCGGCTCACCACGCGCTGTTCGCTGCGCGCAGCGTGCGGCCGCAGCAACCAGCACGGCGGCAGACCAGCGCCCAGCGTGCAGTCCCAGTCCCCAGTCCCCAGTCCCCAGTCCCTACCCTAGTCCCCACGCAGTTCCGCGACCAACTTTCCCCTTCCCAAGAGCCGTCCCAACGCCGGAGTCCAATCGTCGTGCAGACAATATCGCTTCCCGCTTCCCCGGCAGCGCTCGCCGGTGCCAACTGGGCTGACATCTCGCCGTATTACGAAGAGCTCGCGACCGCACCGCTGTCCCTCGAGAACGTGGAGGAGTGGCTCAAGAGTTGGTCGCAACTCGAGGAGATCGTCGACGAGGCTGGAACGCTCGCCATGATCGCCTACACGGGCGATACCGCGAACGCCGAGAAGGAGAAGGCGCACCTGCGCTTCTCGATGGAGATCTTCCCGCAGGCGCACGAGCAGGGCGTGCGTCTGTCGCGTCGACTCATCGACCTCGGCTACACGCGGCCGGGCCTCGAGACCACCGTGGCCAGGTTCCGCACCGACGCCGAGATCTTCCGCGAGGAGAACGTGCCGTTGTTCTCGGAGCTGGAGGAGCTCAGCGCGCAGTATCAGAAAATCGTCGGCGGGCTGACGGTGCAGTGGGAAGGCGAGACGAAGACGATTCCACAACTGCAGCCGTTCCTCAAGGAGCGCGACCGTCAGGTGCGCGAGCGCGCGTGGCGACTCGGCAACGAAGGCTACCTCGCGCACCGCGATGAGTTCGCGGCGCTGTTCGACAAGATGTTCGTGGCACGCACGAAGGTCGCGGGCAACGCCGGCTTCCCGAACTATCAGGAGTACGCGTTCAAGTCCAAGCATCGGTTCGACTACACGCCTGACGACTGCGCGCGCTTTCACGCCGCGGTCGAGGCCACCGTGGTGCCGGCTGTGGCGCGTCAGCTCGAGTATCGTCGCGAGCGACTCGGCCTCGACCGCGTTAGGCCCTGGGACCTTGGTGTAGAGCTCGAGCGTGTGGAGTCACTCAAGCCGTTCGAGGACGTCGGAACGTTCGTCGATCGCGCGAAATCGATCTTTCATCGCCTGGACCCGAAGCTCGGCGAGGAGTTCGATCTCATGGCCGCCGAGGGGCTGCTCGACCTCGAGAGTCGGCAGGGAAAAGCGCCGGGTGGCTATTGCACGAAGCTCAGCTACCGCGGGAAGCCGTTCATCTTCATGAACGCCGTCGGCGTCGCGGACGACGTGAACACGCTCGTGCACGAGGCCGGCCATTCGTTCCACGACTTCGCCGCACACAAGCAGCCGCTCATCTGGCAGCGATCGCCGGGCCATGAAGCGGCGGAGTTGGCGTCGATGAGTATGGAGCTGCTCGTGTCGCCCTACCTCGCGAAGCCTGACGGCTACTACTCGCCCGACGAGGCGCGGTCGGCGCGTATCGAGCACCTCGAGGACATCCTGTTCAGCCTTCCGCACATCGCGAGCGTCGACGCGTTCCAGAGCTGGATCTACACGAGCGGCGAGGGACACGACGCCGCGGCGCGCGACCGCGCGTGGCTCGAGATCCGATCGCGCTTCGAGCAGGGGATCGACTGGACGGGGCTCGACCGCGAACGCGCCGCGCGTTGGTATCGTCAGCTGCACATCTTCGAGTACCCGTTCTACTACATCGAGTACGGCATCGCGCAGATGGGCGCCTTGCAAGTGTGGCGTCACAGCCTCAGCGACCAGGCGAAAGCCGTGCGACAGTACCGCGAGGCGCTGGCGTTAGGCGGGACGCAGGGCCTGCCGGAGATCTATCGTGCGGCGGGCGCTCGCCTGGTGTTCGATGAGAAGACGATGGGTGAGCTCGTGAAGCTCGTGGAGGATCGACTGATGGAGATGCGGGCGGGATGATGGCAGCGCGGGCGTTGGCGTTGGCGGGGACGCTGTCGCTCGCGCTCGCGGCCGAGGCGCGTGCACAGGCTGGTTCGGTCGCGTTGCTCGTGATCGATGACGCGACCGACGCGGCCGTTCCGGACGTGCGTGTCTCGGTGCTGGGACAGCTCGGAGAGGGCGTGACTGATGCGAGGGGCCGTTTCCTGTACGTGTCGCCTCACAGCGGCCGGGTCGCGTTCGTGCTGCGTCGCCTCGGTTATCTACCGGGGACGCTCATGGTGGATGTCGGTGCCCCGGATACAGCGCGTGTCACGTTCGCGCTGACCCCCGCGACGCAGCGGCTCGCCACCGTGACCATTCGAGACACGATAGCTAGCACGTCGCCCTTCCTGAGAGGCTTCGAGCATCGCGTGCGAGCTCATGCCGGGAGCGCCACGTACATCACGCGATCCGACATTGAGCGTCTGCATCCACTTCAGGTAACCGACCTGCTCCGCCGAGTATCGAGTGTGACGGTAACTGGAGGTACGGTCGTGGCGCGCCGGATCCAACGGCCGGTCATCAAGGGGAGTGGGACCTCCATGTTCCTCGACCTCGCAAACTGTCCACTCCGAGTGGCCGTGGATGGCGAGTTGAAGGAGCCCGGGTACTCGCTGAACATGGTGGCACCCGAAGAGATTCACGGCATCGAGGTCTACCCCGGGCCCTCGACGGTTCCGGCAGAGTACGCGACCACGGGTCCAAACGGCGCCTGTGGCGTGATCGTCATCTGGACGCGTCGCGACAAATGACGACGTGCTGTACGTTAGGCGCTGCGCGAATTCGCTTTTTCGACCCACCCCTCACGTGATGACGTTCACGCGATGATCCTTCGAGCTTTCAAGAAGTCCGGCGGCAGCGGCCCAACCGCGAACGTGGCGACGCCAGCTGCGTTCGGAGACCGGCCCGCCGATCGTGAGCGCCTCGATTGGGCGCTCTTTCAGAACGGCGGCGTCGTGCTCTATCACAAGCCGCAGGTGCTGGCCGAGCACTCGGCAGGGCTCGTACGCGAGGGTTATCAACTGCGAGAGCTCGATGCCAACGGGTGGAAGGACGCGCGTGCATTTCACGAGGACGTGAAGCGCGTGTTCGCGTTCCCGAGCCACTACACGAACAACCTGGCGTCGCTCGTGGACGCACTGGCCGAGCTGGAGATCCCTCCGGGTGGCGCCATGGCGGTGCAGATGCGCCGCTACGATCGGTTCGTCAAAGCGGAGTCGCACCTCGCGTGGTCGGTGCTCGACGCACTCGAGACGACGTCGCGGCGGCTCTTGCTCACCGGGCGGCGTCTCCTCACACTCGTGCAGTCGGACGACCCGCGCATCAAGTTCGAGCGCGTCGGCGCAATGCCGGTGAACTGGAACCCCCGCGAATGGCTCGAATCGGATCGTGGCATTGGAGGTGGACCACCGCAGCTCTGATGCGGCCAGCGTCTGGCCGCCGTCGTGCTGGGATTGTCGCTCGCCATGCCACTTGGCGCGCAGTCGGGCGTCATCGCGCTGCTGGTCATCGATGACGCCAGCGACGTCGGTCTGCCGGATGTCCAGGTTTCGATTGCCGGCCACGCAGGCGAGGGAGTCACGGACGCCCGTGGTCGCTTCGTGTATGCTGTGCCGAAGGCCGGAAGGGTCGTTCTGCTCATGCGGCGACTGGGCTACAGCCCGGGTACGCTCACGGTCGACGTTGCACCGGGCGACACCGCGCGTGTGACGTTCGCGATGAGCGTCGTGGCACAGACGCTCGGTACTGTCGATGTCCGCGATACGCTCACGAGCAATTCTCCGTTCCTGCGTGATTTCGAGCGGCGCGTCGCCAACCACGCCGGGAGCGCCACGTACATCACGCGGACCGAGATCGACAAGCGACGCCCGCCGCAGACGACCGACTTGCTCCGCCGGGTCAACTCGATCGTGATCGCCGACAGCCTCGGCATATTGATGGCCATCTCCCGGCGGACTCCGAAGCCGGATCTTCGAGGCGGCAAGGCCAGCCTCGCGAACTGTCCTCTCCAGGTCGCGGTCGATGGCCAGATCAAGGAGTGGGGTTATGCCGTGAACAGCATTCCGCCAAGCGAGATCCACGGCATTGAGGTTTACCCGGGCCCGTCGACCATCCCCGCCGAGTATGCGAGCATGCGGCGCGACGCCGCGTGCGGGCTCATCGTCATTTGGACTCGGCGCGACAAGTAACGGTCAGCTTCTGACCGCGACCGTGCGCCTAACGTGTCGCGGCGACTGCCCGATGACGTGGAAGCCGCTTGTCCAGCCAGTGTATCGTCGTGGACGCCGTGGCGATCCCGATCACGGCCGATGCCGTCACGTCGCTCGCCCAGTGCTGATCGTCATAGATGCGCGACCACGCGACGACACTCGCGCCGGTGTAGCCGAGCGCGCCGAGCCCACGTACTCCTCGAGAGGATGGTCGCGCCAGCCGCGAGCGAGAATGCGTGCACCGCGTGGGATGACGGAAAGGAGTGTGACGACCCATCCGTCGAGAACGGGTCGAAGCGCCACGCGTTGTTGGTGCTGTCAGGGCGATGCCTGCCCACAACAGGCTTCAGCACGCTGACGATCGCGTTCGACGCCGCATAGCCGGCCGCAACGCGCAGTGTACCATCCGCGAGCGACCTGTGATGCAGCAGTCGCGCACCGACGTAGGTGATGGCGAGGCCTGCGATGAGATTGCGTCCAGTCCCGAGCCAGTTGCCCGCATCCGCTATGGATGTCAACACGCCGGACTGGTGGGCCAGGGTCGCGGTACGAATGTGCTCATCCATGAGGGCGGCGCCCAGCAGCGCGACGCCAGCAGTGGTCCAGAATGTCGCGCTTGTGGGGCGCACCTCGAACTGTCCGCGAGCTTCGGCAGGGGAGTAGACACTGCACAGCGCGGCGAATAAGATGGAACCCAAACTGTTCCGTCCGTATGTGCGTATGAGTGACATATCGCGACGTGTCGAAGCGTGCTGGCTGGTCGCCAGCGGCATTGCCTCGAGCACACGACGGACCACGCGCTATCGGCCGAGCCTGCCATGCACGAAGTAAAATTGCCCGTGCACGGTCCTTGCGCAGGAACGTATGTTGAGCGAACGCATGCACGTCAGCATGCTTGGGTCGGCGGCGTGGTGATTCCGCGGACGAGACGAATCTGTCGTTCTGCGAGGGTGTGACAGTCCGTTGTCCTGGTGTCGTCCTGGCGAGGTCAACTTCCGAAGCCTTCGCGTGGTTGCGCCCTGCCACGTTGCTCGTCGATTCGCATGTACCCAGTGCGACAAGTCGTTGCTGTCCCAAGTGTCGCCCGCACGAACACGATGAGGCGCTCGCCACCACGCAGGCCCTGCAGGCGGCGGGGACTCGTGCGACGTGACCTGCTTTTGTTCGACGACGACCGCGCCCTACCAGCCGACTTCCCGTAGCACGCCCCGTAGCACGTCGTCTCCAGCCCCAGTCAGGAGCCGGATGCCGCACGCGGAAATTGTTCGACAGCTCGTCGCCGAGCTGGAGCGCGTTGGTGTTGACCCCGATCACATGGTAGCCGGCTTGACCAGCCGAGCCGAGGATGCGCTGCGTGCGCTGCGAGCCCTTCCGGACGGAGCGGGACCAGCAGCATTTCTCGCAGAGTTGCGCAACCAGTCGACGCCGGTGGGGTTGCCCCATGCGGCGAATGACCCACCGTCCGGCGTCGGTCCGCCGGTAAAATGAACTAACCGCCTGCCATGAGCCGCTCTTCTCGCTCCACGCGCGTCGTCATTGGTGCGGTTGTGCTCGCGGCCGCCGACGCGTCGGCGCAGCAGCAAGGCCAACAAGCCAAGATGACCCCATCCGCAGTGGTGACCGTCGTGAGCGCGGCTGCGTTCGACTCCACTCTCGCCCGCCTCGAGCGCGCCGTGGTTGCCAAGGGCCTCACCGTAGCCGCGAAGATCGATCACGCCGCCGCTGCACAGCGGGCGAACCTGACGCTTCGCCCCACTACGTTGGTCATTGCCGGCAATCCGGCGGCGGGAACGCCGCTCATGCAGGCCGATCAGACGATGGGCGTCGAGCTGCCGCTCCGCTTTCTCGTCTGGCAGGGCGAGGATGGGAAAGCGCGCGTGTCGTACGACCCGATCAAGTCAATCGCGGCGCGACACTCGGTAGGTGGACGAGACGAGCTGCTCGCACGAATGACGACAGCTATCGAGGGAATCGTCAAAACGGCGACGGATCGGTAATCACCGCCCTCCGCCTTCCGCCTCTCCGCCTTCCGCCTACGAGAGATCACTCCACCTCGTCGATCGATCTCGGCCAATCCTGCTTGAGGAGTCGCGACATCGCGCGATCGGCTAACAGCCGGCCGTTCGTCTGACAGCGCGCGCAGTAGTTCGTCTCGTTGTCCGCGTAGCGGATCCGCTGCACGGGTGTCCCGCACACCGGGCAGGGAAGCTTGTAACGCCCGTGCACCGCCATGCCCTCGCGGAACGCGGTCACCTTCTCGGGAAATCCGTCGCCCACCTCGGCGCGCAGGCGATCCGTCCAGTCGATGAGCGTCGCTTTCGTCGCGTCGAACAGTTCCACGATCTGCTCGTCCGTCAGCTTCGACGTGAGCGTGAGCGGTGACATTTTCGCGCGATGGAGGATCTCGTCCGAGTACGAGTTGCCGATGCCGCTGAACAGGCGCGGATCGGTGAGCGAACGCTTGAGCGTGTGGTTCTCGCTCCGGAGTCGGGCCGCGAAGTCGCCGACGTCGGCGTCGAGGACCTCCAGCCCGCCACGATCGAACTGCGCGAGTGCGTCGGCACCCTGTACGACGTGGATGGACGCGCGCCGCTTCGACCCGGCCTCCGTCAGATAGAGCGTTCCGCGCTCGAAGTCGAACGCGGCCTGCGCCAGCTTCCCGCCGATCGTCTTGCCGCCTTCACGCCATCGCAGCCGACCGGCGATCATGAGGTGAATGACGATGTACAGTCCGTCCTCGGCGCCGATCACAATGCGTTTTCCGAGTCGGCTGATGGATCGTACGCGGCGTCCGGCGGCTCCGGAGAGCGGCGGCGTCACAGTGCGCAGCACGAACGGATTCAGCACGCGCGCCGCGATGATCTCCCGTCCGAGAATCCGTGGGCGAAGCGTGTCGATGTAGACGGTGACGTCGGGTAGCTCGGGCACCGTCAGCGATCGGTTGATGATGGTGCCTGACTACGATCAGAGGCTGTCCATCTGGCCTGTGAAGAACCAGGTGGTGTAATTTCGCGCGCCCGCGAGGCACGCGGTCGCCAGGGATGGCTTCTGCTCGTCTCTCGATACGCTCTTCGACCACATTGTCATAGGTGCGCCGAACATGAAAGTGGGATGGTAGCCCCGCCGCCGAAGCAGTTCGACCCGCGTGATCCGTCGTACGAGAGTCGGGTGCGCGCCAGCTTCGCGCGGCAGCGCGCAATGCACACGATAGGCGCTCGGCTCGTCCGCGTCGAGCCGGGCGAGGTGGAGCTCGAGCTTCCGTTTCGTGAGGACCTCACACAGCAGCACGGGTTCCTCCACGCGGGCATCGTGACCACGCTCGTGGACAGCGCTTGCGGCTACGCGGCGCTCTCGCTCATGGATCGGGAGTCGGCGGTGCTGAGCGTGGAGTACAAGGTGAACCTGCTCGCGCCGGCGGTCGGCGAGCGGATGCGGGCCGTGGGGCGCGTGATCAAGCCGGGCCGCACGCTGCTGGTCTGCAGCGGTGAGGTGATCGCGGTCGCTGAGGGCAAGGAATCGGTGGTGACGCTCATGCAAGCGACGATGATGGCCGTGCGCGGCCGGCCAGAGTTGGTTGATTGAGCTCCGGTGCCGCGTGCAGCGCAAAGGCTTTCACCTGCCGCCCTCTGTGGAGTACGATTAGCCCATGGCGCATCGAACGTTCAGGGACGCCGACGGCCGCGAGTGGGAAGCGTGGGACGTCGTACCCAGTAAGTGGGTTGGCCCGACACTCGACGGCGGGTGGCTCGCGTTTCAGTGCGGAGCCGAGCGTCGCAGGTTGAATCCACTTCCACTGTACTGGGCCAGTGCGCCGGAGGCCGAATTGCGCGAGCTGCTGGCCCGCGCCAAGCCTGTATCGACACGCCTCGATTGACCAGTAATGGCTGACGCCGTCCCCGTTGCACCTTCGCTCGAGCCCGTGCTGGAGGCCGTTCGGGCGCCTCGCGTCGACGACGCTCCCAATCGCCGCACCCTTCGCATCAGCGCGCTGGCCATCGTGGCCGCGTTCCTCGCCGGCTTCGCGGCGCAACTGCTCACTCGACTCATCGGCCTCATCACGAACGTCGCGTTCTATGGGCGCTGGTCGCCGTCGTTCGTGTCGCCGGCGGGGAATACGTTAGGCCGCGGCGTGATCATTGTCCCGATCATCGGTGCGCTCCTGGTCGGACTGATCGCCCGGTACGGTTCCGCGGCAATCCGCGGCCACGGCATTCCCGAGGCGATGGAGCAGGTGCTGCTCAACGAGAGCCGCATTTCGCCAACGGTAATGCTGCTCAAGCCGCTGTCGGCGGCGATCTCGATTGGCACCGGCGGTCCGTTCGGCGCCGAGGGCCCGATCATCGCCACCGGCGGCGCGTTAGGCTCCGTGATCGGACAGCTCTTCCACATCACGGCCGACGAGCGCAAGGTACTGCTGGCGGCCGGTGCTGCCGCCGGCATGGCGGCTACGTTCGGCAGTCCCGTCGCCGCCGTGCTGCTGGCCGTCGAGCTGCTCCTCTTCGAGTACCGTCCACGCTCACTCATTCCGGTGTCGCTCGCCGCGGCGACCGCGACGGGCGTGCGCATCGCGTTCGTCGGCGCGGCGCCGGTGTTCCCGATGCCCAACATTGCGCCGCCGAGTGGCGAAGCGCTGGCTACGTACATCGTCCTGGGCGCGGCCGTCGGTGTCATCGCCATTCTCGTCACGCGCGGGCTGTACGCGGTCGAGGACGCGTTCGAGCATCTCCCCATCCACTGGATGTGGTGGCCTGCGTTGGGCGCCGTCGTCGTTGGCGTGGTCGGCTATTTCGCGCCGCGGACGCTCGGCGTCGGCTACGAGAACATTGAGCAGATGGTCACGGGGTCGATCGCGGGACGCGCACTCGCCGTGCTCGTGACGCTCAAGCTGGTGTCGTGGATCGTCGCGTTAGGAAGCGGGACATCGGGTGGGACACTGGCGCCGCTGTTCACGATCGGTGGTGGGGCGGGCGCGCTTGCGGGCGGCTTCCTCGCGCAGACATTTCCCTCGCTCGGCGTCGACCCGCGCATTGCGGCGCTCGTGGGGATGGCAGCAATCTTCGCCGGGGCATCACACGCGGTCCTCGCGTCGGTCGTCTTCGCCTTCGAGACGACGCGGCAGCCGCTCGGGCTCCTGCCGCTGCTCGCCGGTTGCAGCGCTGCGTATCTGGTCTCACTCCTCGGGATGCGGCACTCGATCATGACGGAGAAGCTCGCACGACGGGGGACCCGGATTCGCTCGGAGTACGCGGCCGACTTTCTCGAGCAGGTACTCGTGAGCGAGATCGCGTCCACGGACGTCGTCTCACTTTCGGCCAATGAAGCCGTCGAGGAAGTCCGTGATCGCATCGCGGCACGCACGCCGGGCTCGCAGCATCAGGGGTTCCCCGTCGTGAACGGCCGTGGTGAGCTTGTCGGAGTCGTGACGCGCCGCGATCTGCTGGATCTCGATACGGAAGTGACAACGACGGTGGGCGAGCTCGTATCACGAGCGCCCGTGGTGATCTACGATGACAGCTCGGCTCGCGAGGCCGCGGATCACATGGTACACGAACACGTCGGTCGCCTCCCGGTTGTGTCGAGGTCAGCGCCACGGCGCGTCATCGGGATGATATCGCGAAGCGATCTGCTGGAAGCACACGAACGGCGCCTTCACGCGCATCACCGTGTCGAGCGCACCATTGATTTGCGGACATCACTCGGCTGGGCGCGCCCGACCGAGCGTTGAGCGAGCCTAACGTCGGATCCCGATCGGCTGGCACACGACACGTCGGGCGAGTCGCCGCCGCGCTGGTTGCTGGGCTCATCGTCGGTATCGTCGTCGCGCGCGCCGGTGTTCCGTGGCTGTCCCGCGCCGTCGCCATGCTCGAGCCCATCGGCGCGATCTGGGTGAACGGCATTCGGATGACCGTGGTGCCGCTCGTGGTGTCGCTATTGCTCGGCGCCGTCGCGCGTGGCGGTGAATCCGCGCGCGTGGGTCGGATCGGCGGCCTGTCGTTCGCCGTCTTCGTCGGGCTGCACCTGTGCGCGGCCGTGCTCGCGCTGGCGGTCGTTCCGGCCATCATGTCCAGACTGCCGGTCGACCCCGCGAGCGTCGCACGGTTGCAGGCCGACGCTGCCGCGGCGAGCGCCGCGACCACGGAGCAGGTGCGCACGCTGCCCAACTTCGGGCAGTGGCTGGCGAGCCTGGCGCCGGCGAACGTCGTGCGCGCGGCGGCCGACGGCGCGATGCTGCCGCTCATCGTGTTCACGCTGTTGTTCGCACTGGCGCTCCGTCGCATCACGCCCGAGCGCCGAGACAACGTGCTTCGCGTGTTCGATGGCATCGGCGCGGCGATGCTCGAGATCGTGCGCTGGCTCATCGCGCTCGCGCCGATCGGCATCTTCACGCTCGTCACGCCGACCGCCGCGCGGCTCGGACTCTCGCTGGCCGGCGCGCTCGGGTACTACGTCGTGGCGTACGTGTCGGTGATGATCCTGCTGGCGGTGCTGTTCTGCATCGCCGGTTCGTTAGGCGGTCGCGTGTCGCTGCCGCGCTTTCTGCGCGCGGCGCTCCCGGCACAGGCGGTCGCGTTCAGCTCGAGCTCCTCGCTGGCATCGTTGCCCGCGCTCATCGACTCCGCCGATCGACTTGATATTCCGCAGCCGCTCGCCGGTTTCGTGTTGCCGCTCGCGGTATCGTCCTTCAAGGTCGTGATCGGCGGATCGTGGCTCGTCGGGACGATGTTCCTCGCGCGGCTGTACGGCGTGCCACTGGGCGCTGCCGATTACTTCACGATCGTCGCAGCTGGCATGGCATTGAGCTTCGCGACGCCCGGCGTGCCTAACGGGGCATTCCTGCTGCTCGCGCCACTGCTGGCGAGCCTCGGCCTGCCGCCGGCGGGCGTCGCGCTGCTGATCGCGGTGGACGCTATCCCCGATCTGTTCGCGACGGCCTCGAACGTGACCGGCGATTTCGCGGCGGTAGCCATCGTGCGACGCCTGGTCACGACGACGCGGTTGGGCGCGACCACTTCACCGTAAGACTCCACAGACTCCACGTAGAGGCGAATGCGAATCGGTATCGGGTCGGACCATGCGGGCTTCGAGTACAAGCAGATGCTGATCACGGTGCTCCGGGAGCGGGGGCACGAGGTCGTCGACTTCGGCACGGATTCTCCGGCGTCGGTCGACTACCCGGTGTACATCCGTCCGGTGGCGCTGGCGGTGGCGTCCGGCGACTGCGAGCGCGGCATCGTGCTCGGTGGCTCGGGCAACGGGGAAGCGATCGTCGCGAACCGCGTGAAGGGCGTGCGCTGCGCGCTGTGCTGGAACGTCGAGTCGGCGCGACTGGGCCGGCTGCATAACGATGCGAACGTGATCTCGATCGGCGAGCGGATGGTCTCGCGCGAGGTTGCGGTCGCGATCGTGGACACGTGGCTGACGACCCCTTTCGAGGGTGGCCGCCACGTGCGTCGGATTCAGATGATCGACGATATCTGAGGGCTGCCTACTGCTGGCCGCGTGTCATCCCGAGCGCTCGGCGAGGGACCTTCTCGAAGGTTTTAGTGGGTTGTGCCCTTCATGGAACACGGTTGGGTCGCTAGATCCAACAGCGACGCAGAATACGCAGGCGGCCGCTCCGCGGCCGCAACGCAGACGGACGCAGAAAACGGCCGCTCGGGACACCGGCGGTGCGCCGAGCCTGTGAGAAAGGGGAACGACCCGGGCGGGCCAATGCGTCCCGAGGCAGGTCCCCCTTGTTCACGGCCCCAGTGAAACGCGGCCTGCCTCCTCGCGGCGTTGCAGTTTTCTGCGGCCTTCTGCGTTGCGCGCGTCAGCGCGCCTGCGAATTCTGCGTCGCTGTTGGAATTGCGCGGCAAGACGTACTGACGCCTCAGCCAGCCAGTCGCTTGTACCAGAGGAGCTGCGTCTCCGTTGGGAGGCTCGGGTACGCGAACGGGTCCACCGATCGCAGCACGAAGCCGTTTCGCTCGTAGAACCGACACGCTGGCGCGTTGATGTTCTGCGTTTCGACCTCGAGCCACCGAGCGTCGCGCGACTGAGCCCATGCCTCCGCCGCCCCCAGCAGCGCCCGGCCGACTCCGCGACCGCGGCTCGACGGCGCAACGCGAATGTCCCAGAGCAGCGCGACGTCGGCGCGGCCGCCGAGCATGTCCACGTCAGGCGCGCGGAAGACCACGACGGCTCCGCCTACTCGCTCGCCGTTCACCCGAGCGCCGAAGAACGTCCAGAACGTGAGATCGAATTGCGATGCCCACGCCAGCGGCCCGTTGTCCACCGTGTCGTAGTCCTTCACCCACGGCACCGCCACCGGCCGTGGCGTGAGTCTGAACCGATCCGGACGCCCCGGCTCGACGCCAACGTCCAGAACTTCCCGCACCTGGAACGCGATGGGGATGCGCGCATACTCCCGCAGCACCGACGCGTTTTCCTCGACGATCTCGATCGACTCACTCATACGCGCTGCCCGCTTCCCTGCGCTCAACGTTAGGCGCGCCCTGGCCGCCGCACCGGGGCAGCCAGCGCCCGGATCGCGTCCACGACTGCCGCCCACGCCGTCGACTGGGGCGCCACGAGATCGAAGTGCCCGGCGCCCGGAACCTCGACGACGGTAATCGACTCACCGGCTCGTTTCGACCGGGCCGCCAATTCGCGACTCTGCGCCGGGGGCACGATTGGATCCGCCGCTCCGTGGACGATCCTCACCGGCACGCCGATCGGCAATCGCTCGACGGGACTCACCGCCCGGTAGCGTTCGGCGACTTCCGTCGCCGTGCCGCCTAACAACGGTGTCACCGCCGAGTTGCAGCTGCCGGTCCCGGCACCGTAGGCCGCCATGTCGGTGATGCCCGCAAGACTCACGACGCCCGCCACGTGCAGCGGCGCTCGCGTCGGAACCGCGCCGCTCCCGGGCCCACCTTCCGTGCGCGGCGCGCCGACCGCCGCGTCACCCGCTCGACGCGACGCAGCCCAGAGCGCGAGCTGGCCGCCAGCGGAATGGCCGGCGAGCACGACGCGCGTGGTGTCGAGCGTCGGATAGCGAACCGCGAGCTCGCGTACGTGATCGACCGCCGCGCCGACATCCTCGAACGTTCCCGGCCATCCGCCGCCACTGTCACCAACGCGCCGGTACTCGGGCACCCACACGGCGTAGCCGGCACTCGCCAGAGCCGCCGCGGCCGCTGCCACGTGCGTCAGATCGTACGCGGCACGCCAGCATCCGCCGTGAAAGAACACGACGACCGGCACGCGTCCCGTCGTGCCCCGCGGTAGCCGCAGCTCACCGAACTGCCGCGGATCCGAGCCGTACGACTCGCGATGGTCCGCCGCTGGAGCCGGCGCGGCGGCGACTTCGGCGAACGAGATCATGGTGCGACCAACCGAGGTGGTGGAACCGGCGGCGGAGTTGGTGCGCGACGGACGCGGTGCCGCGCAGCCGAGGACGCAGCAGACCGCGAGACTGAATGGATCAGGCACATGATGGATGAGTGGACCAAAGCTACGACCGCGCGCTTCCAGCCGCACCCGGCTCGTCACCAAGGATCATCTCGAAGTACACGAGCGGATTCCCGCGGTACGACACGCGTCCCCGCTCCTGGAATCCGCACCGTGCGTAGAATCCACCCGCACCCGCATCGGCATCGTAGGCGTCGAGCCGAATCGCATCCGCCGGCCATTCTCGCGCGAGGACGATCATCTTCTCCACGCAACGCCGCCCAATGCCCTCACCTTGAAGGTCCGGGCGAACGGCCATATCCGTCAGATACAGCGGACGCGCACTCGGCGAGAAATACGACACGTCGATCGCCCACGGCTTTCGTGTCGCGAGGCGGAACGTGGCGGCCGGCTCGCGCCCGCGCAGCGCGAGCCACACCTGCGAGATGCGGAGGTCGTTCAGGACACCGCGTTCTGTTCCTTCGATGGACCAGTGGCCGCGGCCAAATCGCGCGGTGAGATCCCGCGCCGTCGCGACGCGAAGCCCCAGGACCGCCGCCGCATCGGCGCCCTCCGCTCTCCGGAACGTCAGGCGCATGCACCCGTCATTCGCACGTCGATCACGTTCGAGGACTGCTACGAGACCGCGCGGCCGCTCTCCACGTTCGCTCGCGGGACGACGAGCGTGAACGTCGAACCCTCGCCTACCGTGCTCCGCACCGTGAGGTCGCCACCCATGGCTCGGGCGAGTTGGCGACTGATGGCGAGTCCGAGCCCGAACCCGTGGTCGCTCGGATCCACGGAGCGACGCGCCTGCACGAACGGCTCGAAGATCTGCTCGAGCTGACCTGCCGGAATGCCGATGCCCGTGTCGCGGACGGTGATCGCGACGGTCGTCGGCTGGGTCTCGACGTCGAGCGCGATGCTGCCATCCGGCGGCGTGAACTTGAGCGCGTTCGCGAACAGGTTCAGCAGGATCTGGCGCGCCTTGTCCTGGTCCACCGCCATCGTGACGTCGTTAGGCGTCGCACCGAGGACGAGGCGAAGGCGCTTCTTGTCGAGCTGCGGGGCGAGCATCTCCACGACATCGTCGAGGACACGTCGGACGCCGATGGGACGCACCCGGAACTCGAGACGTCCCGACCCGAGCTTCGCGAAGTTCAGGACGTCGCTCACGAGCGCGTCGAGGTGGTCCTTGCTGCGCTGGATCCGCAGCAGGTCGATCCGCTGTTCCTCGGTGATGGGCCCACGCACACCCATCTCGATGAGTTGCGCGTAGCCGCCAATGGCGTTGAGCGGCGTGCGCAGCTCGTGGCTCATCGCGGCCAGGAAGTCGCTCTTGGCCCGGTTCGCCTCCGTGGCATCCGCCGTTAGGCGACGCAGCTCGCTCTCGGCCTGCTTGCGGTCCTCGATCTCCGTGTTCGTGCCGAACCACCGGATGATCGTCCCGTCCACCTCACGCTGCGCCGTCGCCCGGGCGAGGTGCCATCGAAAACCGCCGTGAGTCGCGCTCCAGAGCCGGAACTCCACCTCGTACGGCTCACCCGTCGCGAGACAATGCGACCACCGCTCCATCGTGTGAGCGACATCGTCCGGGTGCAGCACGCCCTGCCACTGTTCGCCCACCACCTCCTCGGCTGTCTTGCCGAAGTAGGCGGCGGCGCGATCGCTCACGTAGTCGAGCGCACCATCCGCGGCGGCTGTCCAGACCTGTACCGGGATCGCATTCGCGAGGAACCGATACCGGGCTTCGCTTGCCTGCGTGTTCGCGCGCGCCTGCTCGCTCTCCGCCCACAGGCGCTCCACCTCGTGCTTCGCCCGGACCGCGGCGGTGACGTCGGACCCGTGGACGACGATGCCGACGCGTTCGCCGCGCGCATCTGTCAGTGGCTGATAGACGAAGTCGAGATAGACGACCTGCGACGAAGATCCGCCCGGTCCGTTCGCCAGCGTCACCGGGGTCGCGCGGCCAACATGCGCCTCACCAGTGCTCAGGACGTGGTCGAGCAGGGCAACGAACCCCTGCTCGGTGACCTCCGGGAGGACCTCGGCGACCGACTTGCCGATCAGATCCCCGCGGCTGACGAGGCCCGTGTACGCCTCGTTCGCGAACTCGAAGACGTGCGACGGGCCGCGCAGCACCGCCATGAACGCCGGCGCCTGAGCGAACACCTCACGCAGTTGATGCTCCGCTCGTTCCGCCGCCGCTCTCGCCTCGCGTTCGGAGCGCTCGGCGACGATGCGATCGGTCGTGTCAGTCGCGACGTTCAGGTAGGCGACGATCTCGCCGGACTCGTCCCGGACCGCGCTCAGCCCGAACGTGAACCACGCATCGCGCGGCGGTCCACTCTCGCGTTCCACGACGAAGTGCGCGTTCTCCGCATAGACCGGCGGGCCACCGGCGCGAATCGACTCGAACATCGGACCGACCTGGGGCCATATCTCGCTCCAGACCTCTCGGCATGGGCTCGCCAGAGACGCCGGATGCTTGCTTCCGAGCACTGCGCGATACGCGTCGTTGTAGATCAGCAGCAGCTCGGGACCGCACCACAGGTTGATCGGGAACGGGCTCTCGAGCGCCATGCGGACGGCCGTCCGAAGCGGCGCCGGCCAGAGCTCGACCGGGCCGAGGGACGTGGCGGCCCAATCTACGGAGCGGCACCGCTGCGCGACGTCTCCGGCACCGGCGAAAGGCGACGCCGTGTCTGTGTGAATGGCGAACTCGGTCACCCGACAAACTTACTGGCTGCGCACGATGGGCATGAACCAGAAGACCGCGACGAAACCGACCTCGTCGTGATGCCAACGCGGGCACTCATGGTGGGCCGGCGAGCGCCGCGACGAGGGATGCCCGGAGCGTCCCCTTGCTGGCGAAGTCCCACTGACCGCCGTACTCGATGTCGTCGATGACGTATCGACCGGCCTGCTGCGTCAGCACCACGTGATCGATCCACGTGACCGCGGGGTTCGCATCCGTGCTCGTCATGCGCACGGTGGCGACCCGCAGCGGTCCGCGCGCGGAATCCGGGAGCACCGCGACGGCGTTAGGCCCCTCGAACAAGCTCGAAAACAGATCACCCTCGGCGAACGATGGCTTCGCGTCGGGTGCACGGGCGACGTCCGCTTCGCTGCGCTTCCGCGCGGCCGCCAGCAGCACGCGGAGCGTGTCGCTCAGGTAGGGCGCGATCGTCGCGAGCTGCTCCGCGGTAGGCGCACCGGACATGTGGCCGGTGATCGTCGCGGTATAGAACTCCTGTACGACCGTCGACGCATCGGCGCGAGGCGCCGACGTGCAGCCACCGAGAGCGAACAGGGCCGGTATCAGGGCAGCAGGCGGAATGTGGTGCGCACGAGCAATCTCCGGTCGGACGGTGGCGGAGAATCTCGCCTCCAGACCGACCGGAAAACAGGAGGCCGCTTGCCTTACTCCGCGCGTAGTGCGACCAGCGGATCGGCCTGTACTGCGCGACGGGCCGGGACCAGGCTCGCGATGGTCGCGACGGTCAGCAGCAGACCAATCACCGTCGCGAACACGATCGGGTCCTTGGGCGAGGTCTGATAGAGCATCGGCGCGACGAGGCGGCCGCTGACCAGTGCGACGATCGTCCCGCCGGCGACGCCGAGCGCCGCGATGCGGAGGCCCTGCGTGAGGACGAGGCGGCGAATGTCCGCGGCCTGGGCACCTAACGCCACGCGGACACCCATCTCGTGCATCCGCTGCGCGACCGTGTACGCGACGACGCTGTACAGTCCGAGCGACGACAGCACGAGCGCGATGACTCCGAACGCGGCGAACATCGTGGCCCCGAGCTCCCACGGACGCATCTCGTCATCGAGGGAAGCCCGCATGGGACGAACGTTGGCGAACGGTACTCCGGCCACCGTCGTCTGCATGACGCGGCGCACGGGCTCCACCAGCGCGTCCGGCTTGCTGCCGGTGGGGCGAACGATGAGCACTCGGGCGCGTGCGGTGGACGTGACGTGCGCGAGCGGCACATAGAGCTGCAGCGGATCCTTGTCCTGCACGATGTTACTCCGATGCGTATTCCGCGCGACGCCCACGATCTCGGCGCAGGGGTCGGTCTTCTTGCCAATGCGAATGCATCGTCCGACGGCCGATTCTCCGGGCCAGAGCCAACGCGCGATGGCCTCGTTCACGATCACCACCGGCGCTGCGCCGGTGTTCGCATCGGCGTCGCCGAACGCGCGGCCGGCCACGATCCGCGTCCCAACAGTAGAGAAGTAGTTGGGTTGCACGAACGATTCATTCGGAGACGCATCCTGCCTGGGAAGCGAATCGCGGCCCGGGACCGAGATATCGGTGCCCATCGACCATTCGCCGAACGGGCTGGCGTCGGCCACAGTCGCCGCTGCCACTCCGGGCAACTTAGCGGCGGCGTCGCGCACGCGATCGAAGTACTCATCGGCTGCGGTACTATCGATTCCAACCGAGCGCAGGTCGATCGTCGCGATAACGAGTCGGTTCACGTCCACGCCGAGCTTCACGCTGTGCACGTTGCGGAGACTGCGAACAAACAGACCTGTACCAATGAGCAGGATCACCGAGACGGCCGCCTGAACGAGCAGTAACGCCGCCCGCGTACGTGAGCGGCTCAGCCCAGAGCCGCGAGTGCCCTCCCTGAGTGTCCGCGCCAGATGCGGGTCGCTGCCCTGCAGTGCGGGGACCAGGCCCGTGACCAGCCCGACGGCGATCGTCGCGAGTGCGGTGAACGCGAGCACGCGGCCGTTGATCGGTGCGTCAGGCCATGCGAAATCGCCAAGCAGCACGTTTTGGACGAGCGCGCTCCCCCAGTGCACCAGCGCCAGCGCCGCGAGGCCGCCGGCAACGGCGAGCATGACGGACTCGGTGACGAGCTGACGCACCAGGCGCGCGCGCGAGATTCCTAACGCGAGCCGCACCGCGATCTCCCGGCGTCGACTGAACGCGCGAACGAGCAGCAGGTTGGCGACGTTCGCGCAGGCGATGAGCAGCACGAGGACCGAGACGCCCCCGAGCAGTGCGGCAACGCGGCGCTCCGGCGAAAGCTTCTTCTGGCGGGCCGGCAGCACGGAGACGACCTGGCCGTGCGCCGTCGAGTCGTCCTTGGCGCGGCCTGCGAGCTCCCCCGCCCGATACGTCGACGTGATCTGCGCCTCGAGCGCGGAGGCACTCGTACCTGGCTTCACGCGCCCAATCACGGTCAGCCACGTGCTCGTGCGGTCCGTCGCCCAATTCGATCCCGCGAAGCGGAGTCCTTCCGCCGCGGTGACCGGAACCCAGACATCGACTGGCTCGCTGCCCGTTCCGACGAAGCCTTTACGTGCCACGCCGACTATCGTGTACCGACGCTTCGCCAGCGCGATGGTCTTTCCGATGGCGTCGCGGCTTCCCCCGAACTCCCTCTGCCAGAGGCCGTAACCGATCACGGCCACCGGAGAGCCATCCGGTGGAATATCGTCGGTTGGCTGGATCAGCCTGCCTAACGCCGCACTCGTGCCCAGCGTGCCGAAGTAGGTCCCGCTGATGATCACGCCGTTGATCTTTCGTGCCTCTGGCCCGAGCCCGAGCGAGATGGGGCTGGGGTACGTCTGCATGGCGATGCTGGTGAAGCCGGAGATCCGGTCGCGGAAGTCCGCATACACCGGGTACGAGAAACCGCTCGACGTGAATTCCTCGCCTTGCCATTTGCGTCGCAGTTCGAGGCGCAGGAGCTCTTCAGGGGCTCGTACATGTGCCGGCGGTCGGAGCAGCAGGCGATCGATGATGCCGAACATCGTCGCGTTCGCTCCGATACCCAGGGCGAATGTCGCAATGACCGCGACGGCGACCCCGGGGGCGCGCATGGTCTGGCGTAGCGCGTAGGACATGTCGTGTCGCAGAGCGTCGAGCTTGTCGGACATCGTCAGGATCTCCTCTCGGCGACGTGCCGCGTCGTGCAGGCTTCGGCGCATTTCGGGGAAGCGGCCGAACAGGCGCCGCGCTTCGGCAGTCGCGGCATCGCGACCCCACCCGCGTGCGACGAGTTGGGCGATACGCATGTCGATGTGGAAGCGGATCTCGTCGTCCATTTCGGCTACCGCTCGCTCGGGGCGGCGGACGGCCAGTCGGAACAGGCGGCGAACGCGCGGACGAAGCATCGGTGCGATCGCGTTAGGCCGAGCGGGTCGTGAGAATGCCGGTGACCGCGGAGGCGTACTCGAGCCAGCGCGCCGTCTCGGCCCTGAGGTAGGCGCGTCCGGTGGCCGTGAGCTTGTAGTAGCGCGCGCGACGCCCGTTCTCGGTCTCGCCCCACTCGGCCTCGATGGACCCGCGCTCCTCGAGTCGCACCAGCGCGTGGTAGAGCGCTCCGTCCTCGACGCCGAGTGTGCCGGCCGAGCGCTCTTCGAGCCACGTCGTGATCTCGAACCCGTGCATAGGCCCCCAATTGAGGGCGCGCAGGACCAGTACGTCGAGCGTTCCGCGAACGAGCGGCATTCGTTGCATGTCGATCCCCCAGTCTCTATCCCCAGCTTCTGGGGGGAAGCTGCCGATGCGACCACTGTCTTGTCAAGCATCCGGAAGGTGGATGGCGGCCGCAGGCCAGAGGAGGGAGGCCGGTGGCAGTACTGAGTCTCCTACCGGCAAGCGCGGCCGGTCACGCCATTCCAACAGCGACGCAGAATTCGCAGGGCGCTGGGAGCGCGACGCAGACGGCCGCAGAAGAACTGCAGCTGCTATCACCGCGGGCGAACGCGGTGGACGCCGAGGACTGCTTCAGCAACCATCCAGAACCGAGGGTGTGAACGGAAACGGCCGGAAACAGCGGATCGAGCGGATGGGCCAGATGCCGGGAGAGTCGGTGCCGCAACGAGCCGTGATGAAAGGGGAACAACGGCCTCGTGGGGCCAATGCAGCGCGAGACCGTTCCACTCTTGAGACGAACCGCCTTCCACGCTCTGTCGGGGTCGCGATCGGATCGGGCCGTTTCAGTTGTTTCCGGCTTCTTCTCAAAAAACCTTCGCTCCGGATGGCGTGTCGAAGCGGTTCGTCCGGATGGTTGCCGGATCAGCCCTCCGCGCTGAAGAGCAGTTTCCGTGGCCGTTGCGGTTTCTGCGTCCCTCTGCGTTGCGGCCGCGAAGCGGCCGCCTGCGTCCTTCTGCGTCGCTGTTGGACCTGCGCACAGGCCATGCTCCAGGGCACAAGTCCAGCTACAGGGTTCTCACAGCGGTGCCTCATCGCCCGCACGCGGGATGACACGCGACTCCGCCTCACGTGCCCGCGCCTCCGTCTCGCGATCGAGGATCTCGCGAACCTGCGCGATGAGCGGGTTGTCCGCCGTATGCTGGCGACCGTAGCCGAGGTTAAAGCGGTAGTCGAAGTCCGCCGGGTTGAGTCCCTGATTGTGCTGCATGATCGTCTCGAGCTTGTCGAGCGCCTTGGCGAGCTTCGCCTCCGGCGATTGCGCGGCCTCGTACTCGTCCCACAGTCCCGCGATCTCGTCGCGACGCGCAGAGGGGAGCGGATCGAGCAACTGCATGAGGTCTCGGCGCTCCTGATCCGCCTTGCCGCCAGCTATGCCGAGTGCCGCGCGACGCGCCTGCTCCGGCGCCGACACGTCGCCGTGGATCGCTTCGCCGAGGTCGTGGATGATGCAGATCTTCACGAGCTTCGCGAAGTCCACGTCCGGGAACGACGGCCCGAGCACGAGCGCCATCAAGCAGAGTCGCCACGTGTGCTCGGCCA
Source organism: uncultured Gemmatimonadaceae bacterium (assembly GCA_963829055.1). Classification (GTDB taxonomy): domain Bacteria; phylum Gemmatimonadota; class Gemmatimonadetes; order Gemmatimonadales; family Gemmatimonadaceae; genus JAJKIV01. The sequence continues at coordinate 126,146 of CAWHHI010000004.1, forward strand.
CGCTCTCCTGCTGCCCGGTGGACGTGTAGCCTGTTCGCGTCGTGCTCTTGAGCCGCTCCGCAGCGCGGAGAAAATCGAGAACGCCGGTGAGCTCGGATGATTCCATGAGCGTCTGCGTCAGAACCCGGAGAGCTTCGTGATGCGGCCCTGCGTCCCGACCGCCCAACCGGCGCGCGGTGACGCGAATCCGACCGACCAGTAGTTGAGCGCGTCGATCGGCGTCCACGTTGCGCCCTCGTCACGCGACACGACCGCGCCGGCTGGTCCGACCGCTACGACGGTCGGCTTGGCCGCGCCGGGGACGTACACGCCGCCCCAGACTCCGGTCGCGAGCGGTGGACTCGTTCGCGGCGTCCAGGTGTGGCCGCCGTCGTTCGTTGTTGCGGTGAACTTGTCGCCGGCCTGCGCCGCGTTGCCGCCACCTAACGCGAATGCCGTTACGCGCGTCGCGGAACCCGATGGACTGCGGGCCAACGCCCCCGCGCGTGGTGATCGGGAGCGTGTCGACCGACCACGTCTTGCCGAAGTTCGCAGTGTGCAGTACCCGCCCGTGATCGGGGTTGCTGGAGACGATCCAGGCGTGACCGCCCGGCTTCGTCACCAGACACGTGCCGCTCGCGGCGAAGCTGCCCTCGGTAGGCATCGCGGGCGGAAGCGATGCCGACGGAACGCGGGTCCAGTGTGCGCCACCATCCGTGGTGGTCAGGATCGCGATGTTCTTGTCGATCGCATCGCCAATGACGATGCCCATGGCGGGCGTCCCAGAAATCCATGCAGTCGTAGAACCCGGCGGAGTCCGGATTCGTGAACTGGCGCGTCCAGTGGGATCCGGCGTCGGTGGTTTTGTAGATGCGTGACTGGTTACCGTTCCCGATGCTCAGGAGGTACGCGGTGTTGGCGTCGACGGCGTGAACGTCGCGGAACTGCAGCGAGTCGGCGCCCGGCACGCGGCCAGCGACCCACTTCGTTCCGCCGTCCGTCGTGCGGACGTAGGTGCCGAATGCGCCGCTCACCCACACCACGCGCTCGTTCACCGGGCTCACCGCGATGAGCAACGCGGTCGTCCCGCTCGTCTGCGGCGTGTGCGTGACCTGAGCCGACGCGGACGCGGCGTGCACCGACAGCGCGAGGGCACCGACGGCGGCAACCGATCGGGCGGGAACGAGCAGGGAGAGTGGGCGGTTCATTCAGAGGCCGTGTTGCTCGGGTGACGTGAAGTCGTGTGCGCGAAGTCGCGCCTAACGGTTTGCCGGATCGGCGCTCAGCAGAACGATGCCCTCGGCGAGTCGCGGCCGCCACCATTCCGGGCCGTGATTGCCGCCGGGCACTTCCGTGTATGTGACGTCGTACCGCTTCGCGCGCAGGGCATCGCGGAAGCGACGCGTCGCCTCGAGGAAATTCGGACCTGAGCCGCCGAGCGTCGCGTGGTCCTCGAGCGCTCCGACGTCGAGCGCGAATCGTACCGGTTTGTGCTCGGCGCTCTGGTCACCTGCGTCGTCAGCCACTCGAACGGCGCGTCATTCGGACCCTCCGCACCGCGCCAGAACGCGCCGCTCTGGGACCACACGTTGCCGAACAGATCGGGGTGCACGAATGCGACGTACGCTGCGCCAAGGCCGCCAGCACTCGACCCGGTGACGATGACCTGGTGAGGGTCGCCGCGACGTGCCAGCCCTTCCGGACCCAGGGCATGAGTTGCTTCGCCAGGAAGTCGGACATGCGCTGGGCGTTCGCGAGGTCGGCTATCCGAATCGCGCCGTCGGAGTTGTCGATGAGCACGGCGACGAACGCAGGGGCACGCTTCGCGGCCAGCAGCGAGTCGAGCACCGCGGCAGCGGCATCGTGTCCGGTACTCGTGCCGTCGAACGCGATCAGGAGCGGATAGGCGGCGCGTGTGGCGTCGTATCCCGGCGGCGTGTAGACCCAGCAGGCGTGCGGTCGGACGGTCGCGCGATCATAGCGCCGGCGGCGAGTAATCCCACATGCGGCGCGGCCGGCGGTATGCGGAGCGAACACCAGCGTCTGCGCGTTCGAGGCTTCCCGAGGCGGACGCCAGACCGGTCGCCGGCGGTGGTGCCACTGCTACGGGCGACGAGAGGCGCCAGCGACGGGCAAGCGCCACTGCGGCCAACAACGCGCATATCTGCGACATGCCTCCGCGAATGGGTCGCTGAGATCTGGCGGTCTCACGCGTGCGGCCGGTATGGGTCTGGTCCTTGCCCTCGCTTCTGCGCACAGGTCGATCATGCGGCGTCGCTGTGACTCGTAGCGAGGAGGTTGTAGATGTCGGAACGCAGGATCACTCACAATGGTCGCGATACATCTGGGAACTTCAGGGTGAAGCAGGTCGACGTCGATGACGTGACCACCGATCCGGATGGCGTTGACGTGATGCGCGATGATGTCCGCCTCGGCGGCGCCGTGGAAGATACGGGCTCGACGGCCGGCGTCTCGCGGTGAGCACATTGGCGAGTTGGTACAGGAGAACCGCGAGGATGGGCTCGCGAAGGCGACGGGTAGCCCGCGACCGAAGCGGAAACGCTGATCGGCCGTCATTCCGAGCGAATGAAGCGACTGAGGTCCGATATATCGGAAGGACTCTCTAGTCGGCCGATTCCTTGAGTCCGCCCTCGCGGCGACTCGGAATGACATCGCTCCTTCCTCCGGCCTCCTTCCCAAGGCCTCGATGTCGTTAGGCCGCCCGTCCTCGCACCACCGCCGTGAACTCCGCGCTCACGGCCACACGATCAGACACCGTCGCGACACCCTTGAGCTTCGCGACACCGCGGCGGAAGCCACACCAGTTCCACCGACAACAGCAGCGTGTCGCCGGCCCGCGGGAGCGTGCGAAAGCGCACGCGCTGCGCCGACGCGAAGTAGCCGATCGCGCCGGAGATTCCGTCGAGCAGCCCAACAAGGACGCCGGCACTCGTCTGTGCGAGTGCTTCGACCACCAGCAGGCCAGGCATTTCCGGATTCGCCGCGGTCGACGCAACGCCGAACCACTCGCCCCCGTCACGCGCTTGAGGCCGAGTGCACGCCGGCCCGGCTCGACGATGCGCAGTCGATCGACGAGCAGGAACGGAAACCGGTGCGCGAGCACGCCAAGCACGTCGATCGCGTCCGCCCACTCACGCTCGTCGACGCCGCTGTGGCTCGCTACTCATTGCTGCTCATGGGCCCGTTCCGCCTGTGAAATCGTCAGCTTGCACGTCCGCGAGATGCGCTACCCAACTCTCCGCGACGTCGGCGACTTCCGTCATCACCTGTGCGTCGTCCCGGCCAGAGCTCTTGAGCACGTGAAAGCTATGGTCCGCGCCCTCGATCCAGTGCATTTGCCAGGATGTGGCGGTCACGCGCTACACCGCCGCATTCATGAGATCCGGCGTGCATAACGTGTCCCGGGTGCCGTTGACGCACAGCACCGGGACGCGAATCGACGGCAGGTGCGCGTCGCGAAGCTGATCGGGCCGGCCAGCGGGATGGAGCGGGTAGGCGAGAAGCAGCAGGCCTGAGCAGTCGAAGCCATCCGCCGCCAGCATGGACGCGGCGCGACCGCCCATCGAGCGACCGCCAATGATCAGCGTCGTCGGGTTCAGCTCCTCGCGGACGCGCGCAACCACCGCGGACGTCGTCTCCTTGAGCTTCGGCATGGGATCGGGACGCCCGGAGCGCTTCTCCTTGTACAGGAAGTTGAAGCGGACGATGTCGAGTCCGCGGCTGCCCAGGGCTCGGGTCACGGCCAGCATGCCCTTGTCCGCCATGTTGCCGCCGGCGCCATGCGCGCACACGAACACCGTCGACCGATCGCCGCCGGGGGCGGGATCGAATGCAGCGCTCGTCGTCTCATCGCCGACCTGCACGCGCCATTCGGCGTGGTTCCCAGACGTCATCGGGCTCGATTCGTTAGGTGGAGGAAAGGGCTCGGAAGCGCCGCCCAGTCAAAGCTGCGCCGGAGGGCGCCCGCCTGCCAGTCGCGACGAGTCGTCGTCGGTTGCCTGCGACGCCGATGGACCGCAAGTTGGTGCCGCGTTCCGACGTCTCCAACTCGACCCTCGCCTCCCGCCAATGCGCCTTCTTTCCGCCGTCCTCCTCGCAGTCCTCGCGCCTGTCGCCTCCGCGCAGCGCCCGCCGAAGATCTTCATCTCCGTCGACATGGAGGGCATTGGCGGCATTGGGACGTCCGCCATGACCAGTCCCACCGGCAAGGACTACGCGTTAGGGCGCAAGTTCATGACGGACGAGGTCAACGCGGTCATCGGAGCGATCCTGCAGCGCGGGCCGGCCGAGATTCTCGTGAACGACTCGCATGGCGACATGCAGAATCTGCTGAACGACCAGCTCGATCCCCGCGTCCTGTACAACCAGGGCGCGGTCAAGCCGCTCGGCATGGTCGAAGGCCTCGACTCCACGTACGCCGCCGTGATCTTCCTGGGCTATCACTCGCGCGCGGGAACGCCGAACGGCTTCATCGCGCACACGGGGACGGGCGCGGTGAAGGGGCTGTGGCTGAACGACGTCGAGGTCGGGGAAGGGGAGCTCAACGCGGCGTACGCCGGCTCTGTCGGCGTGCCCGTGATCATGGCTGCGGGCGACTCGGCGTTCGTCGAGCAGTTCACGCGCACGGTGAAGGTCGAGGCGGTCACGACGAAGTACGCCAACACGCCGCAATCAGCCAGGCTGATTCACCCGCAGGTCGTCCGCGAGCGCCTCGTCGCCGCGACGGGGCGTGCGTTGGGCGCTCGAGCGAACGCGAAGCCGTGGGTGATCGGGAAACCGGTGCGGTTCGACTCCGCCTGTCCGACAACACGGTGACCCAGATCCTGCAGGCGATTCCTGGCGTTAGGCAGGTGGACGGCTTCACGGTGGAGTTCACCGCGCCCACCATGGGAGATGCCTACCGCCTCATCCGCCTCATGTACCGCTTCGTGACGGTCTGATCGCGCGTAGCGGCAAGCGCTGGCGCTAGTTCGCCCGCGTCCACCTGCGTCCATCCCATTCCCACGTGTCGCTCACGACGCGTCCGTCATTGTTTCCACCGAAGAGAACCGTCCTGTCGCGGACAGGATCGTACGCCATGGCGTGTAGTGAACGCTTGCCTGGTGTGACGCCCGTCAACGCGATCCGCGACCAGCGACGGCCATCCCACTTCCACATGTCATCGAACTGCTGCGATCGTGTTTCGCCGCCGTAGAGCAGGACGACGCCGGCTCGACTGTCGAACGCCATCGCATGTCGATCGCGTGGAGACGGACCCGCGTCGCTGAGTTTGCGCCACGACGCACCGTCCCAGCCCCACGTGTCACCGTAGTTAGGCTGCTCCCGACGTTCGCCTACCGGCGCTCCGACGCCGCCGAACATCACGCACCTGTCGGCGTGCAGCATCGAATACCATCGCCGCGACGCGTCCGAGCGGCCCGCTCGTTCCGACCTGACGCCACGCTGTCCCGTCCCATTCCCAGGTGTCGGTCGCCCACGGGCCAGGCCGCCGAGGAAAGGGCCCGCCGCCGTACATCACGGTTCGGCCTCGTGCCGCATCGTAGGCCATCATGTGGTGATCGCGCGCTCCAGCGCTGGTATCGCGCATCTCCGTCCAACTCTGCCCGTCCCACTCCCATGTGTCGGGCGTGATCCGCTCGTCGCGACCGACGCGTCCGCTGAACGAAACGATGCGGTCGCGTCTCGAGTCGTACACGGCGGCGCTCGCGTATCGGCCCGTCGGTCCCGTGCTCGGGATGAGTGCCCAGGCGCGTCCATCCCAAATCCAGATCTCGCTGTGTTCCGGACGCACCGCGCTGTACGTCCCGTCGAGCAGCACGAGTTTGCGCAACCGGTCGTGGAAGAGAAGCGCGGGTTGACTTCTCGGCCCGGGCTGCGCTGCGCCCTGCGCCTTCTCGGCCCGCTGGGCACTCGGCAACACAGCGTTAGGCGCCGAGCCGGCGAGGAAAACCAGCGCGGCGAGCAACGCGACGCGTGTCATCAGCCGGCCATGAGCGCCGCCAACTGCTCCAGCACTCTGGTGAGGTCAGGTGTCTCGGTGAGCACGGGGAGCATCGGGTCCGTTCCGAACCGTTCCATGCGATCGAGCGCGGTCTTGATCGTGAACGCGCGCGGGTCGAGCGACTGATCGACTTCGTCCCACACGAGCGGCATCGAGACCGTCGCGCCCGGCAGCGGCCGCACGCTGAACGGCGCGACGATCAGCTGGCCGTGCCGGTTCTGTAGATAGTCGAGGTAGACCTTGTCGCCGCGCTTCGTGACGTGACGCGTGATCGTCGCGATGTCGCCGACCTCGCGGAGCATCACGCGCGCGAGCAGCTCGCCGAGCGTGCGCGACTGCGCGTACGTGAGCTGGCGGCCGAGCGGCAGCAGGATGTGCAGGCCGGTCTTGCCCGTCGTCTTCACGTAACTCGGCAGCCCGATCGATTCGCAGATCCGGTGCAGCACCTGCGCGCAGCGGATGACGTCGGAGAACGGCGCTTCCTTCGGATCGAGATCGATCACGCACCAGTCGGGCTGCTCGAGCGACCCGACTCGGCTGTCCCAGATGTGCAGCGGGATCGCAGCCGAGGTTGGCGATGTAGAGCGAGCGACTCGACGTCGTCGCAGACGAAGTACTTGATGTCGCGCTGCGTGTCGTCGCTCCAGATCGGGATCGTGCGAATCCACTCGGGCGCGAATTCCGGCGCGTCCTTCTGGTAGAACGACTTGCCGTCGATGCCGTCGGGAAATCGCGTCAGCACGAGCGGGCGATTGCGCAGGTACGGCAGGATCCACGGCGAGATCGACTGGTAGTAGTCGATCAGGTCGCCCTTCGTGTATCGTTCGGCGGGCCAGAAGATCTTGTTCAGGTTCGAGAATGTTGACCGTCTTCTGGATCGAGGGCCTTGGCGGCGCCGGAGCCTCGGCGATGCGTTCGACGTCGAGCGATGCCGGTGCGGCATCGCCACTGTCCACGGCGTTCGGCTCCGGCTCATCGGGCTTGGAGCCGGTCGCGACGCCCCACTCCTGACGCTCGCACTCGTGCGGGCGCTTGTCGGTCCGCATGCGGAGGAACGCGGCGTGGCGGAGCACGCCGTCGGGCGTCCACTCGCGAAATCGCACTTCGCACGACGTGCACCGGCTCGACCCACGTCGTCGTCTTCGTCTCGGGGATCTGATCGCTGCGCAACGGCTCCGCGCCCGGCGCGAGCACGGGGCCGTGACACGGCGGATCGCGTCGCACGATCGGATCGAGCATGCGCGCAGCTCGCGCAGCAGCGCGTCGTTGAAGCCCGTGCCGACTCGGCCGGCGTAGACGAGCGCGCCGTTCACCTAGTCGGCGAGCTGCAGCGCGCCGAGCCCGTTGCGCGACTGCCCTTCGGTTCGCGTGAATCCGACGATCACGAAGTCGCCGGTGCACTCCGCCTTGATCTTGAGCCACTGTCCGAGCGGCCACCGCGATATGGCGCGTCGGCCTTCTTCGCGATGATTCCCTCGAGGCCGAGCGACGTCGACCTGCGCGAGGAACGCCTCGCCCTCGCGCTCGATGTGATCGAGGTCGCGGACCGCGCCGAGCTTCGGGACGAGCTCCGCCAGCAGTTCCTTGCGTCGCGTGAGCGGGAGCGGACGAAGGTCGAAGTCCTCGAACGCGATGAGGTCGAACGCGAAGAACGTCGCCGGCAGCTCGACGGCCGCGCGCTTCACGTCGAGCGGCGACGAGATGCGCCCGCGCTGCTGCAGGCAGCGAGAAGCTCGGCATGCCCTGCGCGTCGAGCACGACGACTTCGCCGTCGATGATGCACGACGTCGAACGGCAGCGCCTTGACCGCGCGCGCGATCTCGGGAAAGACGTCGGTGTAGTCGTTGCCGTTTCGCGTGAGCAGCAGCGCTTCGCCGCCGCGACTTGCCGGCGATGAGCCGATAGCCGTCGAGCTTGAGCTCGAACAGCCAGCCGTCGCGCGTGAACGCGTCGTCCGCCGACTCGGCCAGCATGGGCTTCGATGGTCCTGCGGGTCGACGCGCGCGCGCGGCGCGCCGGCTGTCCTCGATCGCCGCACGCACCTGCGCGACGGGCGTCTGTCCGGCTTTGACCTCGTCGACGGTGAGGCCGGAGAGGACGGACTCCTCGGGGAAGACGTCGCCCGGCGACTTAACGAACGCGTCGCGCTCCTTGATCAGCAGCCATTCCTTCTCGCTCTTCTTGATCTTCACGAGCGTCCACTTGCCGTGGAGCTTGTAGCCCTTGAGCTCGAACAGGAGCTTCCCCTTCTCGAGCCCCTCGCGCCAATCCTCGAGCGGGACCCACTCGCCGCGATCCCACACGATGATCCCGCCGGCGCCGTAGTTGCCGGCCGGGAATGATTCCCTCGAAGTCGCCGTACTCGAGCGGGTGGTCCTCGACCTTCACGGCGAGCCGCTTGTCGTTCATGTCGTACGACGGCCCCTTCGGAACGGCCCACGATCGGAGGACGCCGTCCATCTCGAGACGCAGGTCGAAGTGCAGCTGCCGCGCGGCGTGCTTGTGGACGACGAAGAGACGCCCGGGTACGGGCGATACGGTCCCGACGGGCTCGGGCGAGCTGTCGGGGGATCGTTTCGCGCGGTAGGTGCTGAGGCTGTCGGTCGCCTGCTCCGGTTGATTCTTCGCGGTCCGCGTCGTCAGAGTCGCCGCTGCGCGCTGACGAATCATGGTCATGCTGCAGCTCGTAGGCTGCCGCCGATCGTTCGACAAAAATGTGTCGCCTTTCCTTCGGTGCGAACACTTTACGCTCGGCAGTAGCTTCTCGAACGACCTCTCGACCACCCAAATCCGACGCTCATGGCCGCTCGATCCATCGGCACCGCCACCATCTCGTTCGGGCTCGTCTCGGTGCCCGTCAACCTGTACTCCTCGTCGGAGTCGAAGTCGAGCGTGTCGTTCAACATGCTCCACAAGAAGTGCGGCTCGCGACTGAAGCAGCAGTACATCTGCCCGAAGGACAACGAGGTCGTGACCCGCGACGATACGAGCAAGGGGTACGAGTTCGCGAAAGACCAGTACGTGGTCTTCACGCGCTGAAGAGCTCAAGGCGCTCGAGGAGAAGGCGACGAGCACGATCGACGTCATCGAGTTCGTGCCGCTCGTCGACGGTCGATCGCGAGTACCTCGAGAAGGTCTACTACCTCGGTCCCGACAAGGGCGGCGATCGCGCCTATCGCCTGCTCGCCGAGGCGCTCAAGGACACCGGACGCGCCGCGTTAGGGCAGTACGCCGCGCGCGGACAGCAGCACCTCGTGCTGCTCCGCCCGCTGAACGGCGTACTGGTGATGGAGCAGCTCCACTACGCGGACGAGGTGCGCTCCGACGACCGAAGTGCCGGTGCCCGCGGGCGAAGTCGCCGCGAAGGAGCTGGCGCTCGCGAAGCAGCTCATCGAGCAGACGGCGACCGACGTGTTCGAGCCCGCCAAGTTCAAGGACACGGTGCGCGAGCGCGTGATGGAAACGATCCAGCGCAAGGTCGACGGGCAGGACATCACGGCCGACGTCACGCCGGACGGCGGCGGCAAGATCATCGACCTCATGGAAGCGCTGAAGGCGAGCCTGGCGAAAACGTCGGCTGTCGTCGAGGAGGACGAGCTCAAAGTCAAAGCTTCATGAACACTTCTGGTCGGCACGAGCGGGTTCGCGTTCAAGGAGTGGAAGGGCTCGTTCTACCCGAGCGACCTCAAGGACGACGCGATGCTCGGCTACTACTCGGGCCGGTATCCGACGGTCGAGATCAACAACACGTTCTACCGCCTGCCGAAGGAGCACGTGCTGCTGGACTGGGCGTCGCAGGTGCCCGACCAGTTCACGTTCGCGATCAAGGCGAGCCAGCGCATCACGCATTACGCGCGCCTCAAGGCCGGCGCGGCGGACGCGCTGGGGTTTCTGTTGAAGAACACGGCGTCGTTAGGCGACCGCCTCGGCCCGATCCTGTTTCAGTTACCGCCGAATCTCCAGAAGGACATCGACCGGCTCCGCGCGTTCGTCGCGCTCTTGCCGGCGGATCGTCGGTTCACGATCGAGTTCCGGCACGAGAGCTGGTTCGACGAGGAGACGTTCGACGCGCTTCGCGCTCGCGACATCGCGTTATGCGTCTCCGAGTCGGCGGACGTCGTCTGTCCGAGAGTCGCCACTGCGTCCTGGGGTTATCTGCGCCTCCATCGCCAGGACTACACGGATCCGATGCTCGCCGAGTGGCAGCAGTACGTCGCGGCGCAGCCGTGGAAGGACACGTACGTGTTCTTCAAACACGATTACATCGATGGCGCGGGTCCGCTCGCGGTGGAGCGCTTCGTGGGAATGATCGGTTCGGCGCCGCCACTCGTTAGGGCTGTGGATGCCGTGCTTCCGAGCGCAGTGTCGGGTCCAGTGCGCGCCTAACGATTTTGTGCTTCTGGATCGTCGCGCCGCGGTCGGTGGGAACTACGATTTGGCGGATGACACGGAAAACGGCCGGATACAACTTTGCATTGACGCTGGCTCTCGCCGGACTCTGAAATGAATGGGAACGGCCGCTCGGGAGACTCCTGCGTCCCGAGCGGCCGTTCCCAAGAATCCCGGCTCGTTGCGCGAGGAGTCGTCCGTGCCAATGTGCTATCCTGCTTCTTCCGCGTCATCCGCGAAATCGCCGTTCCCCGAGGCCGTGGCGCGATAACGCATGAATGCAGAGCAGTATCCGGCAGTTTCGCAGTACAGATCCGCCCAATCGTAGTTCCCACCGACCCCGGCGCGATCAAGTCTCAGTGCACGGCCGTATCCGATCGCTTCACTGAGATCGGCGTCAATCCCATCTCATCGAGGAAGCGGTGACCACCCGTCGGGGTTCCGCGACGCACCGCCACCCTGGAGAGCACGAGACGGTCCTTCGCGCGCGTCATGCCGACGTACAGCAGCCGCCTCGCTTCTTCGACCTCGCCCGGCGTCGACTCCATCCCCGACGGCGGACGGCCCGGCAGTTGTGCGTCCTCCACGCCCACCACGTACACGCGCGAGAACTCCAGGCCCTTCGTCGAGTGGAGCGTGAGGAGATTGACTCGATCACGGTCGACGTCGATGCCATCGCCCCTCGCCGACAGCGTCACGCGCTCGAGGAACGTCGCGATCTGTGACTGCAGCGCACCGTTGCCGACATTGCTGATGAGGCGCCGCAGCCGCAGCATCGTCGACGGGTACCGTTCGTACGCGGTCTTCTCCGTGCGGATCTTCACCATCAGCTTGGTGCCGCCCAGCGATTCGATGACATCGTCGACGCCGGGAAGTGACTCATCGCCGCCGCACTCGCGCTCGTAGAGCTCGAGGCACGAGCTGTACCGGCCTAACGCGTACGGCACGCAGAACTCGCGAAAGAGCAGGGCTTCCGCACACAGTGTCGCGCGGTCCGACAACGCGAGGCCGAGGCCAACGAGATCCAGCAGGTTGACGAGCGCAGTCTTTCGCGCTCGCTGCAGCTTGAGCGCACCGAGCGCGAGGAAGACGTGCGCGAGCGTCCGTGCGTCGTCGAGCGCGCGGTGAGACTTGCCCGAATCGATGCCGAGCACGCGCGCGAGCTCCGACAGCTTGCGGCTCGTCCGGAAGAGATCGCGCGCGAGCGGCAGCGAGTCGTAGGTGCAGAGCTCGAACCGTTTACCCATCGCGCGGACCATCCGGCTCAGGATCGGGAAGTCGAAGCCGTAGCCGTTGTGCGCGACGATGATGTCGTCGCCGCAGAAGAGCGCGACCTTCGCCCAGATGTCCGCGAACCGTGGCGCCATCGCGACGTCGACATTTCGAATGCCGTGCGTGTCCACTGCGCCGGCGGTGATCGGCACGTCCGGCTTCACGAGCGTGCTGAACGTGTCGACGATCTGCCCGTTCCGCACGCGCACCGCGGCGATCTCCACCACCTCGGCCAGCTCGAGGTCTCTGTCGGTCGTCTCGATGTCAATGGCGGTGAAGTCGCGAAACGCGTCGGACGCGTCGCCGATCTCGAGCATCTGCGCGGCCTTGAACGCGCCGAGCACGAGTCCGAGCGACGGTGTGTCGTTAGGCGACAGCAGGTTCGTCGGCCTGCGCAGGCTCGGCGACGACGCGCGCCGTCACACCGACGTGCGTCGAGCATCGCCTTGACCGCGATCTCCACGCCGCCCAGGCGGGGGAGGTCGATGTAGCGGTCACCGACGCGAGCGGCGCGAAGACGCTCCGCCAGCTTCACGACGTCGGCGTGGTCGGCCGGATCGCTCAGCTCGTCGTGCCGTTCCTCGAGCGGTGATCGAGGCTTCACGTTCTGCGACAACACTTCGGCAACGAGGGCGTCGAGCGACACGTGCGCGCGCTCGATCGCCGTCAGGTTGCGATACCGCGAGAGGGCGAGTCGGATCCGCCGGCCTCTCGCGTCTCCCTTGGGAAGCCGCTTCCCCATCTCCGTGAGCTCGCGCGCGAAGTCGCGCTTGCTCGCCTGGGCTCGTACGCGCACGTCGTTCACGAGCGGAGCCGGTAGTGTGGCGGCGAAGAACGCCTCACGCACGATCGGGTCGCCCGGGTACGCGATCACGCGGAGCGCCGCGAGCACGTAGGAGACGACAGGCTCCTCCGACAGCGCGCGTCCATGCGCCAGGCGGCACGCGATGCCCGCGTTGAGGAGCGCCGCCTCGAGCTCGTCGCCGATCTCGTGCTTCCGGTAGAGCAGAGCGATCTCGCCCAGACCGAGGGCGTGTTCGCCGCGGTCGCGGACGATGTCGCTCACGAGCCACGCGACCTCCTCATCTTCCGAGTCGAAGTGAAGCACGTCGACGCCGAACGGCGACGTCCGATCGGCCTGCGGTATCTCGCGGTTCTCGAAGATCGACGGGTTGAGCTTGATGAGCCGGCGGGCGAGATCGAAGATGTGGCCCGGACAGCGGCGATTCTCGCGCGAGGTAGACCGGACTCGTTATGCCGAAGTCGTTGACGAAGCTCTTGAACGCGCGCGGGTCAGCGCCCGCCCACGCATAGATCGACTGTTCGTCGTCGCCGACGGCGAACACGTGGCGATGGTCGCGCGCGAGCGCGTGGATGACGCGATACTGCAGCGGGATTGAGATCCTGGAACTCGTCGACGAGCAGCACGCTCCACCGCGCCCGGATCTCGTCGGCGGCGGGCGATTTCTCGAGCAGCTCCGCGGCCTTCACGACGAGCGTGTCGAAGTCGACGACGTTGCGTCCGGCGAGGAACTCCTCGTAGCGGACGAAGATCTTCGCGTCGTCGGGGTAGAGCTGATCGCCGCGGAGACGGTGCACGGAGAATCGCGTCAGCAGCTTGCGATGCCGCTGCGCGTTCCGGTCGAGGCGCCGCAGGACGATGCGCTGATACTCGTCGTCGGCGATGCCGAACCCGCTCCCGAGCTGCACGTGCGCCCCGTACTCCCGCAGCAACTCGGCGCAGAACGCATGCAGCGTGCGTCGCTTGACACCTTCGCCGCGCGCGCCGAGCTGGCGGGCGAGTCGCGACGCGATCTCGTCGGCGGCCTTGTTCGTGAACGTGAACGCACAGATGCGAGCGGGTTCGATGCCCAGCTCGTCGATGAGATAGCGGATGCGTTCGATGAGGCAGAACGTCTTCCCGGCGCCGGGCCCCGCGAGCACGAGGGCTGGTCCGGGCGGTGCCTGAATGGCCTTGCGCTGCGACTCCGACGGGATGTGCGGCGGCAGCGCGAACGTCAGCGGGGTGCGAGCGATCTCGGAGACGGCCACGCGCCGAATCTAGTCGGCGGACGGCCATCGGACGAGCCGTTTTAGCTCCTCGTGGCGCGAAAGGTTGCGGGCGCGAGGCCTGAGGAAGGAGGCCTTAGGAAGGAGGGGAAGAGCGTGTCATCCCGAGCGACAGCGAGGGATCTTCCCGAACGTGATTGTGGCCAGGCTGGCTACGATGACGTCACAGGAGATCCTCGCTGCGCTCGCTGCGCTCGGGATGACAATCGCTGTCGCTCGGGATGACACGCCGTTTCTCCGTCCGCCTCCGCCCTCCGCCGTCCGCCGTCCGCCTCCTTCCTAAGGCCTCCTTCCTCCTTCCTCACAGCAGTTTGTCCAACGTGATGGGCAGATCCCGCACCCGCTTGCCCGTCGCGTGATAGATCGCGTTCCCGATCGACGCCGCCACGCCCACGATCGGGATCTCGCCCACGCCCTTCACGCCGATCGGGTTCACGTGCGGGTCGTTCTCCTCCACGAACGTGACGTCGATCGAGCCAATGTCCGCGTTCACCGGCACGTGGTACTCCGCGAGATCCGCGTTCACGTAGCGGCCCGTGCGCGGGTCGATGTGCGTCTCCTCCAGCAGCGCCTGCGAGATCCCCCACACGATGCCGCTGATCATCTGGCTCGTCGCCGTCTTCACGTTGAGAATCTTGCCGCCACCGTACGCGCCGACCACGCGCGGCACGCGGATGAGGCCGAGGTCGCGATCCACGCGTACCTCGGAGAACACCGCGCCGAACGAGTGCATCGAGTACGCCTGCTGGTCCGGTCCTGGTTTGAGATCGACTCTCGCTTCGACCGGCTGCCCGCCATTCCGAGCGATGAGCGCTTCGAACGTTTCACTCTTCGACGGGTCCGAGCCTAACGACAGTTTACCGTCTGCCGTGCGCACGTCGTCCTCGCGTGCGCCGTGCAGCGGCGATGCCGCATCGGCGATCGCCAGTTGCACCAGCTTCTGCCGCGCCGCGAGAGCCGCGGCGTTCACCGCCGGCCCGGTGGAAGAAGCGGTCGCCGAGCCGACCGATCCGGGCGTCGGCGGCATGTCCGTGTCGCCGAGCTCGAAGCGCACGCGGTCGACCGGCAGGCCTAACGCGTCGGCGGCGATCTGCGACATGACGGTGTACGTGCCGCAGCCAATCTCCTGGCTGCCGGCCCGCACGAGCGCGCGACCGTCGGGAAGGATGCGTGCCGTGCAGGATGCCGCCTGCTGGCGCGCCGGGTAGGTCGCGGTTGCCATGCCGTAGCCAATCAGCCAGCGGCCGTCACTCATCGACCGCGGCGCTGGCGTCCGCTTGCTCCAGCCGAACTTCTCGGCACCGACGCGATAGCACTCGCGAAGCGACTTGCTCGACCACGGCTTGCCGGAGTCCGGGTCCTTCTCCGCGTAGTTCTTGAGACGCAGCTCGATCGGGTCCATGCGCAGCGCGACCGCGAGCTCGTCCATCGCGCTCTCGAGCGCGAACGTCCCCGTCGCTTCGCCGGGCGCACGCATGAACGTCGGCGAGCCGACGTTGAGCCGCTTGAGGTCGTGATCGGTTTCGATGTTCGGCGACTCGTAGAGCATCCGCGTCGCGACGCCGCACGACTCCACGAAATCCTCGAGCATCGACGTCGTCGCGACCGTGTGATGCCTAACGGCGGTGAGCGTCCCGTCCTTCTTCGCGCCGAGCGTAACGCGCTGCGACGTGGCGGCTCGTCCACCGGTGGGCCCGAACATCTGACGACGCGTGACGACGAGCTTGACCGGCCGCGAGAGATGCTTCGCCGCCATCGCCGCGAGGTACACGTGCGACCACGGTCCACCCTTGCTGCCGAAGCCGCCGCCCGTGAAGTACGAGACGACGCGCACGTTCTCCGGCGGGATGGCGAACGCACGGGCAATACCGCTCCGCACGCTGAAGATCCCCTGCGTGGAGTCGTACAGCGTCACCTTGTCGCCGTCCCACATCGCCATCGTGTTGTGCGGCTCGAGCGGATTGTGGTTCTCGAGCGGCGTCGTGTACGTGTGCTCGACCTTCACCTCGGCCTCGGCCAGCCCCTTCTCGACGTCGCCGTGCTTCGTCGCCTTGCCGCCCGCTCCGACGGGGCGCACCGCGTTCGCCGGCGCGAGCGGCGTGGACTCGATGTCGAGCACCGGACGCTCCTCGGCGTACGTCACCTTCACGAGCCCCGCGGCGGCCATCGCGTGCTCGAACGTGTCGGCGATGACGAGCCCGATCGGCTGCCCGTTGTAGTAGACGAGATCGTCCTGCATGAGCGTCGGCACGCGCATCGCGGGACCGCTCGGTGGCGTGCCCTGCGACTGGCCCGCGCCCTGTCGTTGCTCGCCGCCTGGCTGTTGGCCACCGCCCTGACTGGGCCCACCCACCGGTGGCGAGGCCTGCGTGCGCGGACGCGGTGGATTCGGCAGCTTGGGCGCGTTCTCCGGCGTGAGGACAGCGAGGACGCCTGGCGCGCGTGCCGCTTCCGTCGCGTCCATCGTCCGCACTCGTCCGCTCGCGATGGTGCTCGTGACCATCACCGCGTACGCGACGTTAGGTACCGCGAACTCGGCGGCGTACCTGGCGCCGCCCGTCACTTTGAGCCGGCCGTCCACGCGATTGATCGGCGTGCCGACGCTCGGCGCTGCTCGACCGGTCGTCGGTCGGGTCACGTCACTCATGCCACCACCTCCGTCAGCGCGCGCACGAGCGTACGCTTGGCCAACTCGACCTTGAACGCATTGTCCTTGTGCGTCACCGCACCCTGGAGCGCGGCGTTCGCCGCGGAGCGGAACGTCGCCGCCGTGGGCGCCTTGCCCACCAGCGCGCGCTCGGCGGCGAGTGACCGCCAGGGCTTCGTGCCGACGCCACCTAACGCGACGCGCGACTCGCGGATTTTGCCGTTGGCGACATCCAGGGCCACGGCAGCCGACGCCAGCGCGAAGGCATAGCTCGCCCGGTCGCGGACTTTGAGATACAGCGAGCGCCGCGCGAACGGCAGCGCCGGAACCTCGATCGCCGTGATGATCTCGCCCGCGCGCAGCACGGTTTCGCGCTCTGGATGCGTCCCCGGCAGCACGTGAAAGTCGGTCATCGCGATCGTCCGTTCTGCCCCACCCGCGGTCGTCCTACCCGTCCGGACCCGGACCGTCGCGTCCAGCGCGGCGAGCGCCACCGCGAGGTCTGATGGATTCGTCGCGATGCAGTGCTCGCTCGTGCCGAGGATGGCGTGGCTGCGGTTGAAGCCGCGAAGGGCGGAGCAGCCCGTGCCCGGCTCGCGCTTATTGCACGGCATCGCGGTGTCGCGGAAGTACGGGCATCGCGTGCGCTGCAGGATATTGCCGCCCATCGACGCCATGTTCCGAAGCTGGCCGGACGCCGCCAGGAGCAGCGATTGACTCAGCATTGGGTAGCGCTCTTTCACGCGCGCGTCCCACGCGACGTCGCTCATTGGCGCCAGCGCGCCGATGCGGAGCCCTCCGCCGGGCATCTCGCTGATGGTGGCGAGCGTGCGATCGGCTTCCGCGAGCGGGTTCAGGTCGACGACGTGTGCCGGCGTTTCGACCTCGAGCTTCATGAGATCGACGAGGTTCGTTCCGCCGACGATGAAGCGCGTGTTAGGCGCGGCGCCGGCGCGTAGCGCGTCGGCAATCGTGCCGGGTGCCGTGTAGTCGAAGGGTTTCATCGGCGTCCTCCGTTGGAGTCGGTCGACGTTCCCTTACGCACCTGCTGAATGGCCGCGACGATCCCGGGGTACGCGCCGCAGCGACAGATGTTGCCGCTCATCGCTTCGCGCACGTCGTCGTCAGCAGGGCCCCACGGCTCGCGCACCACGGCACTCGCCGACATGATCTGCCCAGACGTGCAGTAGCCGCACTGGAAGCCGTCGTGATCGATGAACGCTTGCTGCATGGGGTGCAGCGCGTCACCCGATGCGCCGGCAGTCGCGGCGAGTCCTTCGATGGTCGTGATCTCCTTGCCTTGCTGCATCACGGCGAACGTCAGGCAGGATAGAATGCGGCGTCCGTTCACGTGAACGGTGCACGCGCCGCACTGGCCGTGATCGCAGCCTTTCTTCGGGCCGGTGATGCCGGCGTATTCCCGCAGCGCGTCGAGCAGCGTGACGCGCGGCTCGAGCTCGAGCGTCAGGTCGCGTCCGTTGACACGCAGGCGAACCGCACTCGCAAGCTCGGATGACGACGTCCCCGCGCTGCCGCCAATCGATCGCGCGATCTCTTCGGCGCGAGCGGCTCGACGCGCGAACGCGAGCGCGACGGCCGCGGCGAGCGTCGTCGCGACGAACCGCCGTCGCGTCCACTCCCGGGAGGTTGCCGACGGCTCGTTCGCGTCGGCAGCGTCGTCGGGGAGACCGTGCTCCCGACCGCTGGCGCCAGCGCGTTAGGCGTCGGCGAGGCGTCACCCGGCACATGACGCCAGCTGATGCGACCATCGGCGTCAACGACGAACACCGCGGCCACGCCAGCCACTCCGTACTGCTCGGCCACCGGACCGCCGTCGAGACATACGACCGGAAGGTCGAGCGCGCCGTCTTCGAACAGCGGCGACTGCCACGTTCCCTCGCCAGCGATGCTCAACAGTCGAGCGCCGGCCGCTCCCGGCAGATCCGCGATGAGCCGATTGTACGCGCGAACGGACTCGGACCACGCCGGGTCCCAGTGCGCCCCGTGAAAGGCGAGCAGCACGGGCGAGCCACGCAGTTCGGATAGAGAGATCTGATGACCGGCGCGGTCAGTCAGCTCGAAATGCGGCGCGTATGCGCCGACGTCGGGCGCGCGCGGCGGATCACTCACGTCGTCGCACGCGCGCCCGATGCCACAAGGGGTGCTCGGGGTATTCATAGTCGCTCCACAGCAGCCAGCACCACCGGCGGCGTCGCAAGAACGATGCTCGATTGCGCGCCCGCGTTCCCCGTGTCTACGCCCTGCGTCTACGCCATGTGTCTACTTCGGCCAGCCCGTCTGTGGCAGCCTCGACGTAATGCGCAGGGCATTCTGGTAGTAGACCTTCTTCAGCACGGAGTCCGGCAGGTCGATGCCGTACAGCTTCCAGAACGCGTGGTAGCCGCGGTAGTAGTCGAAGTAGTCATCGCGCGTCTCGAACACGCGCCAGTAGTACGGATACTCCTCGGGCTGGAACGAGTCCTTCCCGAAGAGGATGCGATCCTGGTACTTCACGAAGAAGTCGTGCGCGCCACGCGGCTGGCGCCCGATGTCGTACAGGACGGCGCCAACTTCGGTGTACAGATTCGGCATCTCGTCCATCATCTTGCGCGAGGCGCCCCAGGTCGTTCGCGTGCCACCCCATGTGCGCCGCCACGAACGTCGTCTTGGGATGCTTGCGGAACAGGTTGTCGCGCTCCGCCATCACCTCTTCGAACTTCGGAAACTTGTCCGGTGGATAGCGGCGCCCGGGGAAGAGCGAGATCTCGAGCCAACGCTCGTTGGAGTAGTCGACGGGCTCGAAGAACTCCTGCGGATCGGCCGTATGGATGAACACCGGGAGCTTGAGTCGCGCGCACGCATCCCAGATGGGGTCGAGCTCGGGATCGTCGAGCTTGAGGCGCGAGCCATCCGGCTTTCGCGTAGACAGGCCGAAGTCTTTCCCGATCTCACCGACGCCGACGGCGCCCGCGGCGACGTCGGCCTCGAGCTGCGCGACCGCCTTCTCCGCCCACCCCGGTCCGACGTTGCGGAAGTCGATGCCCGCGAGGATGCGCACGCGATCCTTCATCTTGGGCGATCGCGTTCAGCACCGTGAGCGCTCGCTGCAACCGCTCGCCGGACATGTTGTCGGCGACCACCATCAGCCTAACGTTCAGGCTGTCGAGCGCCGAGACGAGCGTCGTCAACCCCTCGGCGGAACCGAGTAGGCCGGCCGGGTGGCCATGGAAGTCGATCGCCGGAAACTTCGCGGTCTTCACCATGTGCGCCGGCGTGACGAGCGTCGACCGTGGACGATAGTCCAGGATGCTCGGCGCCGGCGCTTCCGGGCCCAGGCAGTTCCGCGGACGAATCTCGGTGGTACCGGGCGGGCAGGATTCGCCCGGCTGGATCTGCGTCCCGCGCGCGCCTCCCGGTCCGCGATTCGACGGCTGCTGCGATGCGACGGTGCTATTGCTGACGGAAATAGCGACGGAAACGGCGACGACGGCGATGACAACGGACTTACGGCGCATGAACGCTCCTCACGTGCGTGAACCGGCAATCTGCTCCCGGGCGCACCACGCGGGAACCCCGTTGTGACAGGACGCCCTGCCTCGCGGGCATACGGGCCATGAGCGATCTTGCTCGGCCATCACGCCGCGTGGCCGCGACGGCTGCCACGGCGGGCCTCGCGTTCGTCTTCCGTCCACGCCGGAGCGGTCGGAGCGGTGACTGCGAGCCGTTAGGCCATCGTCAGGTGTTCTCGATCTCCGTGCGCTTCGCCACAGCCGGCGGACGAGTGATGAAGACCATGGCGAGCGCGAACAGGCCGGCTGGCACCCAGACCCACGCGAAATTCGCTCGCGAGTATCGCCAGCCCGCGTGCCGTGAAGAACCGGCTGATGCTCATCGGCGACACGAGAATCGGTCGCCACGGGAAGAAGTACCGGTCGTTCACGACGGGGGCGAAGAAGGCGATACCTCCTCCACCCGAGGTCATGGCGTCGAGCATTCCGTGCGACGCCGTCGCGAGGAAGAGATAGATCCAGACGCGGGCGCGAATGTCGGCATACCGTTCGCCCCGAAACGCGAGCAGACCCGCAGTGGCGAACAATGCCGCGAACACCAGCGAATGCGTGAAGCCGCGGTGCCCGAAAATGCTCTCGTACGGAACGCCGAGCCAGAAGCCGACGCCGTCGAGGTCCGGGATCACCGCGCCGACGGCGCCGAGCACCCAGAATCGCGTCGGCAGTTCCGGTCGCCGGAAAGCCGTGCCGATGGCGAGTCCGGCGACCGCATGCGTGAAGGCCGATGCCATTACCGGATCAGTCGTATCGTAGCGCCTGCACTGGGTCGATGCGAAGTGCGCGCCGAGCCGGCAGCCAACTGGCGATCAGCGCCGCGCCGAGCAGCACCACGACTACCAGCGCGAACGTCGCGGGATCCGTCGCCTGGACTTCGAAGAGAACGGCGGACATGAGACGGGTGAGCACGAACGCGCCCGCAATACCGGCCACGACGCCGGCCACGGCCAGCCCCATCCCCTGACCAACAACGAGTCGAAGTACCGACCGCGGGCTCGCGCCGAGTGCGACGCGCACGCCAATCTCCTGTCGGCGTTGGCTCACCGCATACGCGAGCACGCCGTAAATGCCGAGTGCGCCCAGCGTGAGCCCCATGATCCCGAACAGCAGCAGGAGCGACGCGAGCAGTCGCGGACGCGCGACGGCGCCACCCACGATCGCCGACAGCGACTCGACGCTCGTGATGGTCTGATCGCGATCGACCGACCAGATCGCCTCGCGCACCGCGTTCGCGTATCGCAGCGGATCGCCCGTGGTGCGGATCGCGAGACTCAGCCCCGCCCGCATGTTCTGCGGGTAATGAATGTAGGCCGTCGGCTCGGCCGGCTCGGACAGACTCTTCTGACGGAAATCTCCGACGACGCCGATGATCTGGATGGCCGCCGGGCCCATGCGAAGCACCTTGCCCACCGGACTCTCGTTAGGGAAGTATTTCTTCGCGAACGCCTCGTTCACGATCCACACTGGCGGCGCATCCTCTCGGTCGGCGGCCGTGAAGCCCCGGCCGGCACGCAGCGGGACTCCCATCGCGCGGAAGTAGTCGGCGCTCACGTGAAGCACGGGGAGGCGGATCTGGCGATCGCCCTCGGTGCTGCCGGCGCTTGCGGGCACCGTTGGCGGCCGGAGCTCGCCGACGCCCCGCAGCGGGAAGTCCTTCGCCGCACCCACGGCCTCGACGCCGGGCACCGCCGCGATGCGATCGAGCAACGACTGATAGTAATCCCGAATCCTCGCGTCCCCATACTTCTCGTACGTGCATGCCAAGTCTGACGGCGAGCACGTTGCGCGCGTTGAAGCCTGGATCGACGTCGAGCAGCCGCGCGAAGCTCTTGGTCGCGAGTCCCGCCCCGACGACCAGGATGACGGCGAGCGCCACCTCGGCCACCACGAGCGCGCTTCGCAGATGTTGGCCCGCGTTGCCGACTGACCCTCTCGAACCAGCGCGAAGGACGCCCTGAAGATTTCGCGACGTCGCTCGAATGGCAGGCAGTAGCCCGAACAGCAACCCGGCCAGTGTCGAGACGCCGAGGGTGTACAGCAGCACCGTCGCGTCGATGCGGATGGCCGCGGCGCGCGGCAGCTCGCCGGCCCCGATGGCGCCTAACGCTTTCACTCCTGCATATGCCAGGGCGAGGCCCATCGCCCCGCCTAGGAGCGCCAGCACGAGACTCTCAGTGACGAGTTGGCGCAGAATACGGCCGCGCCCCGCGCCAAGCGCGGAACGCACGGCAAGCTCGCGCTGGCGCGCCGTCGCGCGAGCGAGCAGCAGGCTGGCGATGTTCACGCACGTGATCAGCAGGACGAACGCGACTGCGCCAAGGAGCAGCAGCAACGGCCGCCGGACTTCGCCGGTCAGCGCTTCGCGGACGGGTAGCATCGCGACGTCCGTCCACCCTCGCGCTTCCTGCTCCCGCTCGGCCGTCTGGCGCGAGATCTCCGCGAGCTCGTCGTGTGCCTGCGCGATAGTCGCCCCGGGCGCCAGCCGCCCGAACACGTCGAGAAAGCGGCTGGAGCGCTGCCGCCCTATCGCGTCCGGCCCCATGTTCGAGAGCGGCATCCAGAAATCGATGCGGTCGGCGGGGAATGTGAACTCCGGCGGCATGACGCCGACGACGGTGTACGGAATGCCGTCGATGGTGAGCGCCCGCCCGATGATCGTGCGGTCACCACCGAATCGTCGTCGCCAG
The DNA here is from genome assembly GCA_963829055.1 of uncultured Gemmatimonadaceae bacterium. Lineage (GTDB taxonomy): Bacteria > Gemmatimonadota > Gemmatimonadetes > Gemmatimonadales > Gemmatimonadaceae > JAJKIV01. Next base: position 148,778 of record CAWHHI010000004.1, read on the forward strand.
AGGCCGTCACTCAGCACCACGAAGTGATCGTTGCCGACCACCGCTTCCTCGGATCGAATCGTTCTGCCCAGCGCTGCCCTCGGGCGCAGCGTCTCGAAAAAGCCAGGCGTGAAGTACGCACCCTGAATGCGTTCGGGCGTTCCGGTGCCGGTGAGGTCCGCGCCGCTCCCGCCCGGTGCGTACCAGTACGCGGCCAATGACGCGAAGCGCTTGCTGGCGACTTTCCACTCCAGGAAGTCCGGCTCGGACACCTGCGACTTCGGGTCATTCTCCGCCTTGTTCACGTGCCAGATGCGGATCACGCGATCCGCCTCCGGGAAGGGCAGTGGGCTGAGAAGGACACCGCGCACGACGCTGAAGATGGCGGTGTTGGCCCCGATGCCTAACGCCAGCGTGAGCAGCGCGACGAGCGCGAAACCGGGCGCCGAGCGGAGCGTCCGCACGGCGTACACGAGGTCGTGCTTGAGCTCTTCGATCATGGTAGTGTGCCGTGTCTCCCGCTCGCGACGCACATCCTCGTCGCGGCAATAGCGTCTCGTGTATTCGAGGTTTCCGAACCGCTCCGCGGCTGCGCGGCGCGCGTCCTCGAGAGAGAGCCCTGACTCCGTCAGCTCCTCGATGCGACGCGCGAGGTGGAACGCCAGCTCGGCGTCCACGTCGTTCGTCACCTGCCGCTTGGTGCGCCAGGCGAATCGGAACTCACGACGGGCTCGGGGTTGGCCGGACATGGGACCGCGTTAGGCCGTGTCGAGTACGCGGAACAGTGCGCCCATGTACTGCCTGAGCTCGGCGACTTCGGCCTTGAGCTGGCGCCGACCCGCCGGGGTGATGGTGTAGTACTTCGCACGGTGGTTCTTCTCGGACATCCCCCACTCGGATTCCACGAGCCCCTTCCGCTCGAGACGATGCAGCGCCTGATAGAGCGCTGCGTCCTCGACCGAGAGCGCGCCCTCGCTCCGGTCGCTGATCCACCGGGCGATGCCATAGCCGTGCATCGCTGTCCATGACAGCGTGCGCAGGATGAGCACGTCGACCGTGCCCTGGAGCAGTCCGAGCGATTCTTGCGCCATGAAGTCCTCGTTCGAGAATACCTAACATGATGATGTACTCACCATGTGAGGCAATATAGACCGGGGACGCGCCACGTCAAATCGTGGCCAGATCGCTCTGGCCGCGATACTCGACCATTCCTGTTCTGTCTTCGCAGGTAGTGAGATAGGGAGTTGGCTTCGATGGTTCTGGCGCGGCGCAAAATTCTGAAAACGGGCGGCCTCCTTCGCACAACGCGTCTTGTTTGACGGAGCCGTGCAATCCGCCGTTGAGGTTTGCGGCCCCACCATGTCGCATCTTCTCGGAGGCGTGATTGTGGCAATCGGGGTCAGGCGCGGGCTAATCGGGTGCGTGACGTTCGCGCTCTGTAGTGCTGCTGGCTCCGTCGCAACCGGGCAGACCGTGCGTGGCGCGCCGAGTGGATTCGGCCGCTTCGGCGGCGTGTCCGACTGCTCCGATCCGCCGATCAAGAACATTCCGTACGACGGTCAGTTCACGTTCGTGCGACTCCGATACAATGGTGGCCCGGGTCAGTGCTACTACCGCGGCGAGCCGGCGTGGGCGCACGGCTACGGGTACACGGAGCGCGGCGTCGCCGAGGCGAATCTGATGAAGATCGTCTCCGAGATCAGCGTGATGCATCCGCATCTCGAACGCGACGAACGTGCTCTCGATCGATGACCCGGAATTGTTCAGGTATCCGGTGGCGTTCCTGGTCGAGGCCGGATACCTCACGCTGAACGAGAAGGAGGTCGCGGCGCTGCGAAAGTACCTCCTGCGTGGTGGCTTTCTCATCATCGATGATTCACGCGAGGACGCATTTCGCGGGAACAGCGGCTGGTCGAACACGGCCGCGATGCTCAACCTGGTACTGCCGGACCTGCACCCGATCGACATCGATGTCTCACACCCGATCTTCCACGCGTTCTTCGACATCCCGTCGTTCGACATCGTTAGGCAGTTCTACGACCAGGGCCCGCCGATCTTCCGCGGCATCTTCGAGAACAACGATCCGAAGAAGCGGCTCATGGTGATGATCAACTTCAACACCGATGTTTCCAATTTCTGGGAGTACTCGGCCCTCGGCTTCATGCCGATGGAGGAGTCGAACGAGGCGTACAAGCTCGGCGTGAACTACCTGTTCTACGCGATGACGCATTGAGCGATCACGTCATCCCGAGCCCCAGCCCTCTTTCATCCCGAGCGCCGCTCTTGTCATCCCGAGCGCCAGCGAGGGATCTGCTGGCCGGATCGTGTAGCCAGTCTCGCGTGAACATGGTCGAGTGTGCAGGTCCAACAGCGACGCAGAAGGACGCAGGCGCTTCGCGCAACGCAGAAGGACGCAGAAAACCGCACCACACCTCTAACGACAGTCGCGTCTCGCGGGGCGTGAAGAAAAGGTCAGCGACCTCGGGACGCATTGGCCTGCCCGAGGTGGTCCCCTTTCTCACAGGCTCGGCGCACCGCCGGTGTCCCGAGCGGCCGTTTTCTGCGGCCTTCTGCGTTGCGGCCCGCGAAGCGGCTGCCTGCGCCCTTCTGCGTCGCTGTTGGAATGGCGGTAGCAGTTGGCTTCGTCGCTCAGATCCCGAGTCCGAGATTCAGGTAGTACCGCGTCCGGCGATCGTTCTCGAAACCCGCCACCGGTCGATACACGCCGAGACCCGCGTTCACGAGAAAGAACGACGCCCTGAACTCGCCGCCCACGAGTGTCTGGCCCGACTCCAGCTGGGCCGGCGATCCCCACGTGCGCATGGCGGAGCCGAGTAGCTCGATCCCTGACGCGAACGGTCCCGCGAAGAGATAGCCAGCACTCATGCGCGTACCGCCCAGCGCCACCTCGGCGATCGCCAATGGGCCAGCGAACGGCAACGGTCCCGTCGGCTGACCGTAGGCGACGCCGAGCGCGAAGCCGGCCCGCAGGGGAGGGCCGAATCGAAACCCCGGGAGCAACTCCGCACGCCGTTGTGCGAAAGCGCTTTGCGGAATGCCGGCTTCGACCATCACGATGAGGACAGCAATGCCCCGCCACATCCATCGTGATCTCGATCGCCGCACTCGCATCTCCGCTGGTTCCGGGTTTCACCTCCCCCGCGAAAGTCGCGGGCGAGGCTGGCAGGGGCAAGGCGTGCGCCAACCCCGGATGCCGTGTTCTACCCTATGGAGCCGCCGCGGCAGGACGCTGCTCGAGCTCATCGTCGCCCACGCGCTGCTCGGCTCATTCTGGCGATCGCGGCTCCGCCGTTCCTCGTCCCAGCTCAGAAGCAGAAGACGTTCGTCGGCGCGCCCAAGACGCTGCCAATGTCCCGATCGACATCCACGTTCGCGGCGGCGTCATGCACAACGATCACGCAGGGCCTGGCGAACGCGTTAGGCGACTTCCACGCCGACATCATCGCCGGTACGCAGACCACGAACGTGAGGGTGCTCGTGATCTCGGAGTTCCGCCGCGACGTCCGCGAGAACTCGGCGCGCGCGTGGCGACGTTCCGAGGAGTAACCAAGTAGGCCGCTGGGTGCTTCTTGCTGCGTGCGCTGCGACTTGCTGCTTGCACGTCGCTCGGGCTCCGCGCGGCGCGCTGCGACCAGCGGCTGCGTTCAGCGTGCTCGCTGCGCGCAACATGCAGTTACACGCAGAACCAGGCCGCTGTTACGATGACTTCACTGAGCGGTCCCTCGCTGTCGCTGCAAGAGCAAGTCCCCGGTCCCGCCACGAGCCGCGTTAGGGATTTACAACGACAGACCCACTCATTCCCGGGTGCAGCGAGCAGTCGAACGGGAATGTCCCCGCCGTCGTGAACGCGCGCGTGACCGACTGCGCCGACGTCGTCGGGATATCCGCCGGTTTTCCCGTGCGGGCCGCGAAGACCACGCTGTGCTGATCCGCGGGGAAATCGAACAGGATCGACTGGCCGACCTTGATCGTGAGCAGCGACGGCGTGAACGTGTTCCCCGGCATCGTCACGACGGCCGCGACCGACCCTGCGGTCACGGTGAACGGGAATGGCGAAGATGTGATGCCCCCCAATGTCGCCGTGAGGGTCGCCGAGCCGGCCGAAAGGCCGATCACCCGCCCCGTCGAGTTCACATTGAGCACCGTCGTCGGGGTGCTGGCGTAGGTGATCTTTGCGCCCGCGATCGTCAGGCCGTTCACGTCGCGCGCGGTTGTCGTGAGCTGTACCGGTTCACCGACCGCGATCGTCTGCTTGGGCGCAGTGATGATGACCGAGCCGACCGAGGGCGCGTCGAGCGCACCATCGCCGCCGCAGGCCGACAGAGCGATCAACGCCGTCGCCAGGGTTGCTGCCACTCTCATGAAATCCTCTCGTACTTGCTTCGCGTGGTCCGGCTGACTTCTGCGCCGACGATCGCCGCAGTCCCCCACATTGTACGCCGGTGCACAACCGCTCGCTACGTCCGTGGACCTTCGCCCATCCACCATTCGTACCACCCACCGTTCTCTCAGAGTCGGGATGCGTAGGCTCGCGCCAATGACTGTGATTGCGATCACAAACGGCCGAGTCGCGCTGCAGCCGACCGTGCAGTTTCCGTTCGGCGCTGACGACAACTCGGTGTCGTACGGCCTCGTAGTCAGCCTCGGCTTCGGTCTGAAACGGTAGGCGGCGTCAGTGCCGCCAGGAGCGCATCCGGATCCTCCACCCTGATCCCGATGCGTGCATAACGCTTGTGAATTCCGAATGAGAGTCGAGCGTCGACTGGTTCCTCGAGCACGATCATCACGTTCGGCTCGAGCGGTTTCGCCGTGTTGAGGTAATCCGGCGGCGGTAGATCCGGAACCGATCGCCACGTCGCCGGTTCGGACGTCGCAATGGACGCACGCGCGAACCGACTCCGCAATCGATTTCCGATCACGATCTCGACGTCGCGTTCGCCGACCGAGATCCGCGAGTGTGCGCCCGCTCGGACTTCGCGCCATAGCCAGACGAGCGTCGCCACGTTCAGCGCCGTGATCGCCCACGCCCATGGCTCGCTCCGCGACGCGACCCACAGGTGCAGCACGGCGCCTTCGATCACGAGGACGCCGCCAAAGCCGGCAGCGACGGCTCCCGGCAGCCCGCCCTCGAGCGAGAACGTGCGCTCGGCGTGAACGGCGTCGGTCGCCTGTCCAGTCTGTCCTGTGGACGTCATCGCCGTAACCTACCGGCCGCTGCGGTCGTGGCGAAAGGCGCACGCCGGGACCATCTTCCGCCGTGACTCACGTGTCGCCCGTACACCCGAGGAGGACTACTGTGCACGCGTCCCGTCTCTCCGTGTTCTGCCTAACGTCAGCTCTCTGCGTGACCACCGCCGCCGCCCAACAGCGCGCCGCGATACCCGCGGCGAAGCTCGACGGCTTCAAGCGCGAAGCCATCGCCGACGTCGACGGCAGAGCGAAGTTCACGCAGCAGATGGTCGACCAGATCTTCAGCTTCGGCGAGCTCGGATTCCAGGAAGTCGAAACGTCGAAGTTCCTCGTGAAGATTCTCCGCGACAACGGCTTCACGGTCGAAGAAGGCGTGGCTGGCATCCCGACCTCGTGGGTCGCGACGTGGGGGTCCGGCAAACCGGTGATCGCCGTCGGCTCGGACATCGACGGGATTCCGCAGGCGTCTCAGAAACCCGCGGTCGCGTGTCACGCCGCGCTCGTTCCCGGCGCGCCCGGCCACGGTGAAGGCCACAACACCGGACAGCCAGTGAACATCACGGCCATCCTCGCCGTGAAGAAGATCATGGAGCGCGAGAAGCTCCCCGGCACGCTCAAGGTCTGGCCCGGAGTGGCCGAGGAGCAGTTGGGGACGAAGGCGTATCTCGTGCGCGCGGGCGTGTTCAAGGATGTCGACGTCGCGCTGTTCTCGCACGTCGGCGCCAACCTCGGTACGGCGTGGGGACCGGGCGGTGGGTCGGGGCTCGTGTCCGTGTTGTACTCGTTCGAGGGGCAGGCAGCACACGCCGCGGGCGCACCGTGGCGCGGCCGCAGCGCGCTCGACGCTGTGGAGCTCATGGACATTGGCTGGAACTACCGCCGCGAGCACCTGCGACTGCAGCAGCGGTCGCACTATGTGATCCCCGACGGCGGCGATCAGCCTAACGTCGTCCCGACGACCGCCTCGGTCTGGTACTACTTCCGCGAGCTCACGTACCCGCAGATCAAGACGATGTGGGCCATGGGCGACTCCGTCGCGCAGGGCGCCGCGCTCATGACCGGCACGCGGCTGGTGGGGGAGCGCGTCCTGGGCTCGGCGTGGCCGCAGCATTTCAATCGTCCGATCGCCGAAGCGATGTTCGCGAACATCAAGCGCGTCGGGCTGCCGACATGGAGTGACGCGGATCAGACGCTCGCGAAAGCCGTGCAGAAGGAGATGGGCTCGAAGGAAGAGGGCATGCCGCTGCGCCTCGACAGCACCATCACGCCCGAGCCCGAGGAACGGAACATGGGCGGTGGCTCCGATGACATTGGCGACGTGTCGTGGAACGTGCCGACCGTGACGCTGCGGTACCCGTCGAACATTCCGGGGTTGCCCGGGCATCACTGGTCGAGCGCGATCGCCTCCGCGACGCCCATCGCGCACAAGGGCGCAACCGCGGGCGCGAAAGCCATGGCGACGACGATTCTGGACATCATCGCGAAGCCGGCGCTGGTGGACAGCGCGTGGTCCTACTTCCGGAACGTGCAGACGAAGGAGACGAAGTACGAGCCGCTCATGCGCCCTAACGAGAAGCCGGCGACGTTCCTCAACGCGGACATCCTCGACCGGTTCCGTCCGCAGATGCGCCGGTTCTACTACGACCCCACGAAGTACGCGACGTATCTGGAGCAGCTCGGTATCCAGTACCCGACGCTCCGGAAGTCCAAGGAGAAGTGCGAAGACACGCCCACCGTGCCGTGAGCACCGCGACGTCGCAGAACTCGACGCCGGAGCTGCTCTACCTCCTGCACGGTGACCCCACCGAGCTCGCCGAAGCGCTCGCCGGGATGCGGCCGGCGGACATCGCCGAGGCACTCCGTGAGCTCCAGCCGGACGCGGCCGCGAAGGTGATGGCGGCGCTGCCGTTCGATCTCGCGGTGCAGGTGTTCGATGAGCCCGAGCTCGAGCGATACCGGTGCGACATCGTGATGCGCATCGATGAGAAGGATGTCGGGCCGCTCATCGATGCCATGTCCGCGGATCAGCAGGCTGACCTCTTTCGCGAGATCCCGGAGTCAGAGCGGCCGCGGCTTCTCAAGAAGGTCGAGCCGTCGACACGCGAGGCGTTGAAGCTGCTGCTCAAGTACCCGCCGGACACCGCCGGCGGCATCATGACGACGGAGTTCGTTTCGATTCCAGGGGACTGGACCGTCGACCAGGCGCTCCGGTACATCCGCAAGGTCGCGAACGCAAAAGAAACCGTCTACGCGATCTACGTGCTCGACCCAACGAGCCGAACGCTCGTGCACGTCGTGTCGCTTCGCGATCTCATGCTGGCCGAGCGTGCGCATCCGGTCGCCGAGGTCGGCACTCAGCGTAAACCGATCACGGTGCCGCCGCTTGCCGATCGTGAGGAAGTCGCGCGACTCATCTCGAAATACAATCTCCTCGCGGTGCCGGTCGTCGATGACGATCAGCGCGTGTTAGGCATCGTGACCGTCGATGACGTCATCGACGCGATCGTCCGCGAGCAGACGGAGGACGTGCAGAAGTTCGGCGGCCTGGAAGCGCTCGACGAGCCGTACACCGAGATCTCGTTCGGCCGCATGATCCGGAAACGCGGCGGCTGGCTCTGCGCCCTGTTTCTCGGCGAGATGCTCACGGCCACGGCGATGGGGCACTTCGAGGGCGAGATCGCACGCGCGGTCGTGCTCTCGCTGTTCATCCCGCTCATCATCTCGTCCGGCGGAAATTCGGGATCGCAGGCGACGTCGCTGATCATTCGCGCGCTCGCGCTGCGCGAGATCACGCTCGGCGACTGGTGGCGGGTCGCCGTGCGAGAGCTTCCCGCTGGCCTGGCACTCGGCGCGATCCTCGGGGTGATCGGCATCATCCGGATCGTGCTGTGGCAGCAGCTCGGGTGGTACGACTACGGCGCGCACTGGTCGCTGGTCGCGACGACCGTCGGCGTCGCGCTCGTCGGTGTGGTGACATTTGGATCGCTCGCGGGCTCGATGCTGCCGTTCCTGCTCAAACGCCTTGGCTTCGATCCCGCGAGCGCGTCGGCCCCGTTCGTCGCGACGCTGGTGGACGTGACCGGCCTGGTGATCTACTTCTCGGTCGCGTACCTGATGCTCCGCGGCACGTTGCTCTAGTCGGCGCAGCGGGTTGCTGAACGCCTATTCACCGCCGTGGACGCAGCGGACTGCGTCAGCAACCATCCAGAATCGAGAGTGTGAACGGAAACAGCCGGAAACATCGGATCGGGCGGATGCGGTGACTAACCGGACAGGCATTGGCGCAACGAGCCGTGATCGACAGGGGATCGGTCCCTGGACGCATTAGCCTTCACTAGGCCGGTCCCCTTGTTCAACACGCCGCGCCTCAGCGAACTGTCCGGGTCGCGATCGGATCGGGCCTTTTTCAGTAGCGTTTCGAGGCCGTTTCCGTTCTCGGATCACTCCGTCGATCCTGGATGTCGTGTCGAAGCAGTCCGCCCGGATGGTCGACTGAAGCAGTCCTCGGCGTCCGCTGCGTCCTCTGCGGTGAATAGCCGTTGTAGTTGCGTATGGATGCGTGACACGGAGATGGCCAGAAACGTGCGCACTGCTCTCTATGCGCCCCCGCCCCGAAAATCGAAAGTCAACCGCACGGAGGAAGCATGACCACGAGTCGCCAGACTCAGGACCTGAATCATCCCGCGATTCGCGAGCTGGTGAACGCGGCGAACGCGCTGCCAACGGATGACCGCGTCACGCTGCTCAAGGCGCTGGTCCCCGAGATCGCGCGCGAGTTGACGCCGCAGCAGTTCGAGGGCCTGATGGTCGAGCTGCAACTCAAGGGCGCACGCTTCTACGATGCGCTGTCACACCCGGGGCAGGGACGCGACGCCCGCCACGTGATTGGCGAACGCGACCATGAAGGTCGTTAGGCGGCGCTGTCTCCGACAGGGCCGGAAATCTGAAATCGGCATCGCGGGCGCGGTCCACGCTCACACCGCTGCGTGACCTCGCTTCCCACGAACTCGCTGACGAGGCTCTCCATCGCGCTGCACGTCTCGGCGTGATGGATCGCGGCAGCGGCCAGCGGGCAGCCGTGGCTCTTGATGATGAGATCGGCGCCTTCCTCCTCGACCTCGGTCAGTCCGCCCAGCTGATCGAGTAACGCGCTCGCTCCATTGACGCGCTCACGAAGCGTTCCCCTCGGACGAGCGTGTTCTGCGAGCAGCGCGCGCCCTACGTCCCGCATCACGCCGTCGAATTCCGTCTGGGTAAGGCGTGCCGCGAGCACATGCAGCAACTGCGTGAGCACCGGGACGTACGCGCGCGACAGCTGTTGCTCGGCCCCATCTGTGAGCGCGTAGACGTGCGCCGGCTTGGTACGCCCTCGCTGCACGCCGCGCCATTCCACCTGTCGATCCCGCTCCAGAGCCGCGAGCTGTAGCCGGATGGCTGTGCGCGTCAGCCCGAGCTCGCCGACGAGCTGATCCAGCGTCTGCGGCCCGCGACGCAGCGCAGTGACGACGCGTGTCCGCGTCTGGTCGCGTACCGCACCGACGTCTTCGATGGGTCTGTCTGCGTCAGAATCTTCGGGAGTATTCATGCGGAAATTCATGGGGTCGGCACCGCCCGAAAAGAGCTGGCTTGCGGTTCCGGATGATGGTCGCCATCATAACAAAAGAAAAAACAGTCAAATGTGTCGTTTCTACAATCTAGGGACACACATTGCCGTCCACCAGCCAGGAGCACACACCATGTTCAACAGCCGCATCTCCGCCCACGTCAGCCTCATTTCCATCATCGCGATTGCCGCCTGCAGCAAATCCGAGAAGCCTGCCGCGGACTCGGCGGCGAGTGCTGCCACCACCCCGGCTCCCGACACAGCGAAGCCCGCGGCGGCCGCGGCACCCGCGATCAATGATGCACAGATCGCCCACATCGCCGTCACGGCCAACGCGATCGACAGTACCGCCGGCGCGCTCGCGAAAAAGAAGGCATCGGCGAAGGCCGTGAAGGATTTCGCTCAGACCATGGTGAGCGATCACGCCGGGGTGAACAAGCAGGCCGTGGCACTCGCGACGAAGCTCAACGTCACGCCCGAGGACAACGACGTCAGCAAGCAGCTCACGGCTGGCGCCGAACAGAACATCGCCAACTTGCAGAGCCTCAGTGGCGCGGCATTCGACAAGGCCTACATCGACCACGAGGTCGCTTACCACCAGGCCGTTCTCGACGCGCTCGACAAGACGCTGATCCCGAGCGCCCAGAACGCCGACCTCAAGGCTTTGCTCGTGAAGGTGCGCCCAGCGTTCGTCGCACACCTCGATCGTGCGAAGAGCATCCAGAGCTCCCTGGCGAAGTAAGTGCGGTCAGGAGTTCGGCGGGGTTGGCACGCGGTCGTCGTAGTCGCGAGTCTCGCGAGTGCGACGGCCGGCTGTTCGCGCCCGAGCCCGCGCTCACACACGATCGTCATGCGCGACTTCGCGTTCACGCCTGCGGAAGTCGATGTCGCGGAGGGCGACACGATCGTCTGGTCGAATGCCGACTTCGTTCCCCATACCGCAACCGCCCGTGACGCTGCCTGGGACTCCAAAGCCATCGACGGGAGCGCGACGTGGCGGTTCGTGGCCCGGAAACGAGGGCGCCACGAGTACTACTGTGCGTTCCACCCGACGATGAAGGCAACGCTCGTGGTTCGTTGATCGACCAGTTCGACTGGCTCGAGGGGCGGCGGCGCTAGGCAGCCGCCGCCCCTCGTCAGACCGCGTCAGGTCGACCGCGGCTCCGGCTTCCGCATCGCGAGGCCAAGGCTCACCAGCGAGATCACCAGCGCGACCCACGGGAGCCACTGTGTCAGACCGCCGCTCTGCGCCGGTGCTGCCGCAGCAGTGCCGGCGGTAGATGCGGAGGCCGGCGCCGCAGCGATCGTCGTCGCGGAGGCCGGAGACTTCGAGCCCTCGGGCCCGGTCCACTCGACGCGCTGGCCATCGGCATACGTCTGATACGCCGGCCACTCGAGTCGCGCGTCCGTCTTCGGGTTCACCGCCACGAACGGGAATTCGATGAACCGTTGCGGCGGCAGCGTGCCGGTCCAGATGGCCGCCGTGATCGCCTTTGCTGAATCCGTCACGATCTCGAGTTGCCAGCCGGGAACGTCGGCGAACGACGTCACCCGCACGCCGGCGGGGAAGCGCAGCTCGACCTTCGTGGTGGCGACCGCTTTCTCGTTAGGGACGCGCAGCACGTAGCGCTCGTACGCGCCCAGTGTGGATGTCTTGGGGAAGACCACCGCGTGCGCCCACGACAGGGTGGGCACCGCGACCACAGCGGCCACGAGCGTCGCTGCTGCCGCGAGTGCAATCCGGCGACGACGCGTCCGCTTAGTACCGGCGCGAAGCGGCGAGAGTGAGGATGAGGACAAGGCGGTGCGTCTCATGACGTGGATTGGTGAGTGGTCATCGAGCCCTCGTCGCCCTCGCCGGGCGGAGGCACGTACGCCAGAAGCCCGCCGAGCAGGATGACGAGCGCCATGACGAAGATCTCGCGGGTGACCGAGGCACGGAGCGCAGCGCCGCCCGCGGCTGCGCTCGCCGCGATGCGCGGCATGAGGCGCTGCCGATTGTACGCGCCGAATCCAGCGAGCGCGAGCAGCCCCGCCGTCTTCGCGAGCGCGAACAGGCCGTACGCCGACGTGACGAGGTCGCCCCACGATGGAAGAAAGAGGCGCGTCTGCACCACGCCAGTGAACGCGACCGCAACCACGGCGATCAATGCGCGGGATGACACGCGGTCGGCATCCCTGGCGAACAGTGGCGCGCTGTCGCCTGCCGGACGAACCACGAGCCATAACAAGCCACCGAGCCACACGGCACTCGCCAGCAGGTGAATCGTCTTCGCCGGTATTGCCCACGCCGGTTGGATGGCCGCCGAATGCCCCGATGCCCCACTCACACAGATCGCCGCGATCGCGAATACCAACGCGAGGCGAGGTCGGCGCGCGAGCCACCAGGCCCACAACGCCAGGATCGCCAGCCCTGTTCTCCAGAGCTCGATCTTGCCGACGGTCGTGCTGAGCGCGGACCCGGCCCACTCCGTGTCGAACGTGTGCTCGGGCGAGGTGTTGATGAGCCACGCCACCGCGTGACCGGCGAGCAACACGGCGGCAGCGAATGTCAGTCCCGTGGTGAGCGCGCGGATGCGTCGATCGGCGGACTGCGCCGCGTTCGGGTCCGCCGTGGAGAGGAACAGCAGCATGCCTGCCGCCGCCATCAGCGCGCCGAGTGCGGTGCCGCGGATGAGCGCCGGTATGAGGGGCGCGCCGGCGACGGACGGGCCCCACACGTCGGGTTCTGGCTCCGCCTCGGTGACCGGTTCCGCCGGCGGAGGCGGCGGGGGAGCGGACTGCGCGCCTAACGTGGTATCGCCGACCGCGAACAGGAACGTCCCATCCACCGGATGGCCGTCCGCTGACACGACCCGCCATTCCACGCGGTACCGCCCGGGCGCGAGCGAATCCACTGGCGCGATCACCGCGTGGACGTCGCGCGGGTCGGCGGCCGCGCGCAACACGATCGGTGCCCCGGCGCCAGGTACGAGCGTGACGCGCGCCAGCCCGCCCTCGACGGGCTCGCTGTAGACGAGCCGAACGCGGGTCGGAGTTGCCGCCAGATGGCTGTCTGCCGCCGGCTCCGAGGAAACGAGCGTTGCGTGCACCGCCGCGGACGACGGGGATATCAGCCCTCGGAGGGCCAGGAGTACGAGCAGGGCCAGGCGCATGTGCGCGAGAATCTATCGCGACGTCGGTGGGACGCTACTTCACAGAAAGAACAGTGCTCGGCTGGAACTTCCTTCCATATTAGAGGTTGTTTGGCAGTTGATCGCTGAATCCACTCTCGTGAGGTCGCTCGTGTCATTCGTGCGTTGTCCTGTCACGCTCGGCCCACTGGCATTCGCTGTGTCGCTGCTGCTCGCGTGCTCGAATCCGTCCGCCGGCCAGGGATACCCCGCCAGTCAGCGCGCGCGCGTCGATCAAACGGTTGCGTTCACCGATATCTCCGTGATGTACGGACGTCCGGTCGCGCGCGGTCGCACGCTGTTCGGCGGCGACTCCGCGCTCGTGAAGTGGGACGACGTCTGGCACCCTGGCGCGGACTCGGCCACTCGCGTGAGCTTCAGCCACGACGTGAAGCTCGAAGGCCACGACGTGAAGGCTGGAGAGTACTCGCTCTGGCTGATTCCGCGGGCGAACGCGCCGTGGACCGTGATCCTCAGCCGTGCCGCGCACGTCTTCCACAAGCCATACCCCGGTGAATCGTCCGACGCCTATCGCTTCGACGTCACGCCAGAGCGCGGCGCTCACATGGAAACGCTCGCGATCTATTTCCCCGTGGTCCTCCGCGATGATGCCGTGATGCGCGTTCACTGGGGTGAGGTGGTCGTGCCGATACGCATCAAGGCGCCCTACCGGCCCGGCTGATCGACACCAACGCAAGGAAACCACGTAGGGCCCGACTCCCACGAGGAGCGAGCAATGCGACTGGACCGATTTGCTGGAATCCTGCTGGCGACCGGCGCGATTGTCGGCGTCGTTGCCGTCGTCGGTCTCGCGGTCGGGTTCGAGCCATCCCGCCTTCCGCCGCGGCTTCTGGATATCGCCGCGTACAAGCTGACGTTCGGCGCTGCCGGTGTGCTCCTGGCGATCGGCGCGATCGTTCGCCGCCATACCAGAGGCAACGATGCGGAGGCGAGCATGACGTCCGCGCAATCGCGAGTCGCGGCGCATGACGCGAGCCCGCCGGCTGAACTGCCTCTGCCGCGGGCCGATCAGGATTTCGTCGGTGGCGTGCCCAAGAGCGGAATCCGGAGTGACGTGAGGATTCCAAAGGAGCGCTGACGGCAGCGCTCGAGCTGGTATCGTCAGGGCCCGGATTCTGCAAAGCGGTCGAGTCTGTTGGTACGTCGCCACTCCGGCGGCGTCGCGGCGATCCTTCTTGCCCTTGGCGGCCCGACCGACGATGACTGACATCGGAATGCAATCCCGCAGTCCGGAAGATGATCATCGCTCGTTGAGCGACAGAGCGGCGGACGCGCGCGCCGCCGCTCACGCAGCGGCCCAGCGATATGTGCGCGTTCGACGACAGTGCCAGTTGACCATCGGAAGCTCACATGAGCTGCTGGCCGCGGCGCAGGCACTGCGCGAGCAGCTGCGCGACTCGGTTACGTCGTACGCTCATGTGCTGCGCGCAGATGACGTGCTGCCTGAACGCGTCATCGTGCTGGTGAAGTCGGCCGTCGTCGAGTCGGACCCGCTGCGCGACCAGGACCACCGGGCCGTTCTCGAAGACGTCGTCAGGTGGGCGGTGGACGCCTACTACGCAGCCTGACGTCGTTTCGGCCGGCGACTTCTTCTGCCGCGGTAGCGGTTGGCATCCGCCACTCGGGTCACGGCGCTGATACCCCTCTGACCTTGCGCTGCGTTGGTACGTGTGGTAGTGTAGCACATAGGTACTACACTGCCACACGGGAGCTGGGTGCTGGTCAACCTCGACCCTCGCGATGCACGGCCCCTGTACCTCCAGATCATGGACGAGGTACGGCGGGCGCTCGTGCTCGGTACGCTCCGGGCTGAGGACCCGCTTCCTTCTGTCCGGGAGCTCGCGTCCGAGCTCGTGGTGAACCCGCGGACCGTGTCGCAGGCCTATCGGGAGTTGGAGCGCGAGGGCGTCGTGTACGTCAGACGGGGACAGGGCACGTTCGTGGCCCCCGAATTCGACCGCGACCGTCAGGAGCGCGACGCCCTTGCGCGTGCGGTGGCCAAGCGCGCCCTGATCGAAGCAAGGCGCAACGGACTGGGAGTCGATGAGCTAGTGACAATGATCCGTGAGGTGGCGGCCGACGAGGAAGCAGAGCCCTCACGATCCGCCTACGCTGCAAACGAGGGCGAGAAGCAATGAGCCACTCGACCCACCCTGCTTCAGGGGACGAGGGCTTCGCGGTGACTACGCACGCGCTGTCCAAGCGATACGGTGGTGAGACGGCGCTCGATCGCGTCGAGCTCCGTGTTCCCGAGGGAGCGGTGTACGTGCTGATCGGACCTAACGGCGCCGGCAAGAGCACGACGTTCAAGATCCTCATGAACCTGGAGCGACCGGATTCCGGCAGCGCCGAGGTGTTCGGGCTGGACACCGGGCGGCAGGGTCCCAAGGCACGAGCACAGGTGGGGTATGTGCCCGAGCGCCAGGACTCCGGCTATCGCGCGATGACGTGCGGCCGCCTGTTCCAGCACGTGGCGGCGTACTACTCCAGCTGGGACCACGCGTATGCCGAACAGCTGACCCGCGCGCTCGATCTTCGGCTGCAGCGCAGAGTCGGTGGCCTGTCGAAGGGCGAGGCGAGGCGCCTCCAGCTCGTGATGGCGTTGGCGCATCGTCCCCCGCTCCTGTTGCTCGACGAGCCGACGGACGGCCTCGATCCGCTGGTCCGCAAACGGGTGCTCGCGCTACTGACTGAACACCTCGCCGACACGCCGACCACGGTTCTGATCTCTACGCACCACGTCTATGAGATGGAGACGCTGGCGGACCACGTCGGAGTGCTCCGCGACGGGCGACTCGTCGCGCAGTTGGATCGCGATGAGCTCAAGCGCACGGTGCGGCGCTATCGGATCGAGGTGCCGGAGGGGTGGGAATCCCCGCCCGAGTTCCGCGTCGCCGCCGACGCGTCGCGCTCGCCGAATCGCCGCGAGCTGCAGTGGACCCTGGTCGGCGACGAGCGGTCGGTTGCCGAGAAGCTCGCCCTTACCGGCGCGCGGGTGCGCGAGGTGACGTCGCTCGGGCTCGAGGACGCGGCGCTCGCTTTTCTCGACGGAGAAGTGACAGGATGACGCAACCAGTGCTGCAGCCAGTGCTGCAACCAGTTCTGCATTCGACGCCCCGACCGCGCGACGTGCTGCGTGAGCAGGTCCGCGCGTTAGGCATCGCGATCAAGCTGCCGGCCGTCGTGGCCGTCGCGTTGGCAGCATTGGCGACGATATTCGTCGCCTCGAGGCTGTTCGACGCGGGCAAGCCGATCGACTTCGCGCCCGAGCTCTCGATGCTGCCTGGGATCGTGGGACTGCTGCTCCCCATCGGCGTCTGGAGAGGGGAGGATCGCTTCGGGGCAGGCCTTCTGTGGACGCTCCCGGTGGACCGCCGCCACCACGCGCTCACCAGGGTCTGCGCTGGGTGGGTCTGGTTGATGGCCGCCGTCGCGCTCTTCGTCCTGTGGCTGTTCGCGATCACGCTCATCTCGGGCGGGAACGTCACCGCCGAGTCGACGATTCGCGTCCTTCCATCGTCGGTCGTGCCGGAGCCGGGCACATTGGATGCAGCGTCGCTCGAGAGCGTGCGATGGACGCCGCGGCCGTTACTGTGGCTCGTTCCCTTCACGTCGGCGACGGGCGCCTACCTGCTCGCCAGCGCGTTCGCGTTAGGGACGCGCCATCCGATTCGCTGGCTCGTTGGAGTCGTGCTCGCCTTCTTCGCGTTCCTTGGCTTCGCCGAGGCGGCGCACTCGCGGGTGCTCCTCCAAGGGGCGAATCGTGTGCTGGTGGCACTGCATGGACGGGCCGTACGGGATCGATGCGCTCCTCACCGCGCGGACCGAGTCGCTCCACACCGAAGCAACCCTCTCCACCGGGGAAAAGGTGGGCGTGTGGCGCGGGCTCCCGGATCTCGGCCAATGGGTGAAAGCCACACTCCTCTGGACCAGCGTGGGCCTGGCGGCACTGTGGGCCGCGGCCTCCCGACACAGGGAGCGCCGGCGGGGCTGAGTCCCCGTCTCTGATTCGCTATCTGATCACTCACTACATAACGCGTTAGGCTACCAGGAGAGGCGCTTTTTTCGCCTCCCCTCACCCGGGGTGCACCTATGGACCTGCAGATTCGCAACCTCTCGAAGACGTACGCGAACGGCGTGCATGCGCTGAACAACGTCACGCTCACCATCCCTCGCGGCATGTTCGGGCTGCTCGGCCCGAACGGCGCCGGAAAGTCCACGCTCATGCGAATTCTCGCCACGCTGCAGGAGCCGGACGAAGGCTCCATTCACCTCGGCGACCCATCGTTAGGCCCGGCGCATTCCATCGACGTGGTGCGCCAGAAGGAGCGCGTCCGCGAGACGCTCGGCTACCTGCCGCAGGAGTTCGGCGTCTACCCTAACGTGAGCGCGGAGCGGCTGCTGGAGCACTTCGCCGTGCTCAAGGGCATTACCGAGCGACGCGCACGCCGGGAGATCGTCGAGCGCGCTACTGCAGCAGACGAACCTGTACGAGGTGCGGAAGAAGAAGCTCGGCGGCTACTCGGGCGGAATGCGTCAGCGCTTCGGCGTCGCCGTCGCGCTGCTCGGCGATCCGAGGCTCATCATCGTCGACGAACCCACCGCCGGCCTCGACCCTGCGGAGCGCGTGCGCTTCCTGAATCTGCTCAGCGAGCTTGGCGAGAACACCGTGGTCATCCTGTCCACGCACATCGTCGAGGACGTGTCGGAGCTGTGCAACCGCATGGCGATCATCGACCGCGGCAGGATTCTGCTGGAGGCCGAGCCGCAGCGCGCAGTGAGCGGAGCTGCGTGGGCGAATCTGGCGCAGGGTCGTTCCTCGAGCGGAGCTCGAGGGCCTCGAGCGCGAGCACGCCGTGATCTCGACCAAGCTGCTGGCCGGGCGCACGGTCGTTCACGTCTACAGCGACGTCTCGCCTGGCGCCGGCGTTCGACTCGGCGAGGCGGATCTGGAGGACGTCTACTTCAGCACGATGGCCGGCCACTTCGGCCGGCCGAGCGCAACAGCCGGTGCTGGAGGTGGCGTCATGAAGTTCCTCGAAGTGTTCCGTTTCGAGCTCGCCTATCAATCGCGCCGCGTCTCGACCTGGCTGTTCTTCGTGGTTCTCCTGGCAATCACGTTCCACCTCTCGCGCGAAGCTTTCATCGAGAAGGCGCACCGGGGCGGCTACTTCTTCAACTCCTCGACCCTCATCTCGGAGATCACGGTCCTTACGAGCTTGATGGCGCTGCTCGTATCCGCAACGCTGGCGGGCGACGCGGCAGCGCGCGACGTGCAGACGCGGATGCATCCGCTCGTCTACACGACGCCGGTTGGCAAGGGTGCGTATCTGGGTGGTCGGTTCCTGGCGGCCTTCGTCCTGAACGCGCTGATCCTGCTTGCCGTGCCCATCGGCTCTCCTGCTCGCCACGCTCCTGCCGGTCCCGGCGCCCGAGGTCATCGGCCCGTTCCGGCCGGAGGCCTACCTCGGTGCCTATTTCTTCATCGCGGTGCCTAACGCATTCGTCGCCTCGGCGCTCGTGTTCTCCATGGCGGCCCTCAGCCGCCGCGCGATGGCGAGCTACCTCGGTGCCGTGCTCGTGTTCTTCGCGACCATACTGAGCTGGCTCACTCGTGGCCGAGCAGCATGGGACGGTGGGCGCTGGCGAAGCTGATCGACCCAATGGGCTCACCGTGCTGGTCGAGCTGTCACGGAGTTGGACGCCGTTCGAAAAGAGCACGCGGCTCGATCGGACTGGAGGGCTCTCTCCTCTGGAATCGCCTCGTGTGGCTCGGCGTCGCCGTGGGCGTGCTCGCGCTCACTCACCTCCGCTTCCGTTTCGCGCACCATACGGCGCGCGGCTGGTGGAGCCGAGGGGTGCGACCTAACGACGCGCCACTCGTGCAGCCGGACTGCCGCCGAGCAGGCGCGCATCGGCGCGGCGGGCGCCCGATCGCGGCCCCGCGTGTCCGGCGCGCGTTCGGCGTCCGTACCCAGCTGCGCCAGATGCTCGCCGTCGCGTGGGAATCCTTTCGCGATATCGTCACGAGCTGGGGCGGGCTCGTGCTTGCCGCAATGACGGTGCTTCTGGTCGTGCACGGGGCCCGAGATCGCAAAACACCTGGGCATTCCGCTCTTCCCCACGACCGAGCAGTTCACCGGGTTCCTCGCTCAGTCGCAGGATCTCTTCTTCATGGTGGTCCCGCTACTCATCGTCTTCTATGCCGGCGAATTGGTCTGGCGGGAACGGGAGGCGTGGTCTGAGCGACATCGCGGACGCCGCGCCGGTGCAGGACTGGGTCCCGTTCGTCGGGCAAGTTCCTGGGGTTGAGCCTCGTGCTCGTCGTGCTGCAGGTGTTGATGATCACGGCGGCGATGACCACGCAGGCGCTCATGGGCTACTACGAGTTCGAGACTCGGCCTGTACGCGCGCGTCCTCCTCGGCATTCAGCTCGGCAACTTCCTTCTGCTCGCGGTGCTCGCCGTGCTCGTCCACGTGATCGTGGACCAGAAGTACGTCGGCCACATGATCGCGCTCGTCGCCTTCGGGTTCATGACGTTCGCCCCGGCGCTCGGCATCGAGAACAATCTGTTCGTCTATGGCTCTGATCCCGGCTGGTCCTACTCGGACCTGAGCGGCTTCGGGGCGTCGCTCGCGCCGCTCGTGTGGTTCAAGCTCTATTGGGCGGCGTGGGCGCTGCTGCTCGCGGTGGCGGCGAAGCTGCTCTGGGTGCGCGGCAGGGAGGGGAGGTTGGGTCGCGACTTCGGCAGGCGCGTCGGCGGTTCACGCGTCCGATCATCGGCGCGGCGGTGACGGCAGCCGGACTCGTTCTGTCGTTAGGCGGCTTCGTGTTCTACAACACGAATGTCCTGAACGAGTACCGTACGCCTGCCGACTGGGTCGAAGCAGCGCGCCGACTACGAGCAGCGCTATGGGAAGTACAACGGCATCCCGCAGCCCACGATCACGGCCACCGACCTGCGCGTCGAGATCCATCCCACGCAGCGGGCGGCCGAGCTTCGCGGCACTTACCGCCTCGTGAACCGAACGGCGACGGCGATCGATTCCGTCCATGTCGTCACCGATGCGGACGTCGAGACACGAGCACTCTGACCTTCGACCGGCCGGCCACGTGCGTGCTCGCGGATTCGCTGCTCGGTCATCGCATATACGCGCTGGAACGAACGGCTCGAGCCAGGCGATTCGCTGCAGCTCACGTTCGACGTGCGTTTCGCGCGACGCGGGTTTCCCAACCGCGGCATCGATGAGTCGGTGGTGCCTAACGGGACGTTCTTCACGGCTCAAGATTGGCTTCCCGGCCATCGGCTATCAGACGGAGCCGCGAGCTGAGCAACGCCGGAGATCGGCGAGCGAACGGGCTCGCCCCGCGCCCCGCTTTCCGCTCGCTCGACGACGTCGCGGCGCGCTGGGATGTGGAGGGCGCCGAGCGGGTGATGGTCGATGCGATCGTCGGTACGGACGAGTGGCCAGGTCGCCGTCGCACCCGGCGCGTTGCGTCGCACGTGGACGGAAAACGGCCGCCAGTACTTTCACTACGCGACCGACGCGCCAATCCGAAACGAGTACGCCTTCTACTCTGCCGCGTACGCTGTGCACGAAGCGCGTTGGAAGGACGTGGCCATCCAGATCGTGTATCACCCGGGCCACGCGTGGAACGTGGATCGCATGGCCCGAAGCGTTCAGGCCTCCCTGGAGGAGTTCAGCAAGCGATTTGGCCCGTATCCGTATCGCGAGATCAGGCTCGTCGAGCACGTGGGTGAAGGGATCAGCCTTCACGCCCCGCCCATCAACATCTCGTACCAGGAGGGATTCTCCCTCCTGAATTCGAACGAGGACCCGCGCGACGTGGATTTCGCGTTCGCCGTGGTGGCGCACGAGGTGGCGCACCAGTGGTGGGGGGACCAGGTCACGCCCGCGCGAGTCGAGGGCGCCGCGCTCCTGTCCGAGAGCCTGGCGTGGTACTCGGCGATGTCGGTAGTGGAACGCACGTACGGCGCCAAGCATCTGGAGCGGTTCCTGGGAATACTGCGCGAAGCGTACCTAACGCCACAGTCGCGCGCTGGCGTTCCGCTGCTGCAGGCGTCCGACTGGTTCATGGCGTACCGCAAGGGGCCGTTCGCGATGTACGCGCTGCGCGAGTACGTCGGTGACGCACAGGTGACCACCGCCCTGCGGCGTCTCTTCGAGCAGCACCGCTCGGCGACACCTCCGCTGGCGACATCTCTCGATCTCTATCGGGAGCTTCAGCTGGTCACGCCGGATTCGCTCCGGTATCTGCTCTCCGACCTGTTCGAATCGAATACCTACTGGCAGGTCGCGACGACGCAGGCATCGGCGGAGCAGGTCGAGGCAGGTAAGTGGCGAGTGACGCTCGACGTGAAGGCACGCAAGGTCGTCGTCGACACGATAGGCGTCGAGAAGGAAGTCTCGATGAACGACCTCGTCGAGATTGGTGTCTTCGGGCCGCCGAAGGACGGGGGGCCTGGCGAGCCGCTGTATCTGCGCATGCACCGCGTGCATTCCGGCGAGCAGCGCATCACCGTGACGGTGACGGGAAAGCCCGCGCGTGCCGGACTCGATCCGCGGAATCTGCTGATCGACGTCAACGGCGACGACAATCTTCAGGAGGTGACTCTGTCAGCAATGAGATCAGCCGCGGACACCGGCGCGGCTCCGAATCGGCGTTAGGCGATGCCGAGGAACGCCATCAACTCGGCGGCTGCGGCGCCGCCCGCGCGGTTCGCGCCGATGGTCGACGCGGACGGTCCGTAGCCGACGAGATGGATCCGTGGGTCTTTCGCGACCTGCGTCGCCAGCCTGCCGGTCATGACGATGCCGCCGTCGGGCTCGCGGAGTAGCAGTGGCGCCAGATGATCGAGCGAGCTGCGGAAGCCGGTGCACCAGAGGATGACGTCGGCGTGCAGCGTGGTCCCGTCGTCCCAGCGGACGCCGTCCGTCGTGATCTCGCTGAACATCGGATGCCGGTTCAGAACCCCACGAGCACGCATGGCTTCGACCGCCGGTGTGAGCGGCAAGCCGGTGACCGAGACCACGGAGCTCGGCGGCAGTCCGCGTCGCACTCTGTCCTCCACGAGCGCGACCGCGGCGCGACCGGCAGCCTCATCGAACGGGCCGGTGCGGAATTCCGGCGGACGCCTCGTGGTCCACGTCGTCGTGGTGACGCGCGAGATCTCGTCGAGCAGCTGGATCGCCGAGATGCCGGCGCCGACGATGATGACGTGCTTGCCCTACGAACTCCGCCGCCGACCGGTAGTCTCGCGTGTGCAGCTGGCGTCCCGCGAAGCGGTCCGCGCCCGGGTACTCCGGGATGTACGGCGTCTCCCACGTACCCGTGGCGTTGATGATTCCGCGTGTCGAGACGGCGATGCGATCCGTCTCGACGTTCAGCCAGTCGCCGCGATCGCAGACGACGGTCACTTTCACCGGGCGATAGACGGGCAGGTCGAACGCCTTCTCGTACGCGGCGAAGTAGCGCGGCACCGCGACGGCGGCTTCGACTTCCGTCGCGGCGGTGTCGATCGCGTCGGAGAAGGGCATCCCGGGCAGGTCGTGAATGCGGTTGACGGTGCTCAGGGTCAGCGACGGCCAGCGGAACTGCCAGGCTCCGCCCGGCGTTAGGCGACTGGTCCAGCACGACGAAGCCGCGGTTCGGCACCAGGCCACGCCGTTTGAGATGGTAGGCCGAGGACAGGCCCGCCTGGCCGGCGCCGATGACGACGATGTCGGTCTTGAGGCGCGCGCCGGACGCGGGCGCGTGCGTCGCGTCGGGCTCAGGCGGGCGTGTGGACATTGGAGAACGGTAACCGAATGGCGCGATTGCGAACCCCGCGAAATGGTGTATTCTGGTATACCAGTTTGTATACAAATTCGTACACCGTCGGCTTTTCGGGGACACCTAATGTCTGCACGCACACTTACACGCACATCGCACGTTCCCGCCGCGCTGCGCCGCGGATTCTTTGCCCTGGCCACGACAGCATCGGCCATCGGCGCCCAGCAGCCCGCGCGCCCGCCGAGTCAACCGCCGACGCCGCGTGTCGTCCGCGCCAATGAGATCCCGAGTCAGGCTCCCAATGCCACGAACCCCGTGCGGGGTATCAGAGACCGGGCGGAGCTCGAGGCGTTCCTCGACGGCTTGATGACGGCGAACCTCGGCGACAAGCACGTAGCTGGCGCCACCGTCGCCGTCGTGAAGGACGGCGCGCTGTTCTTCGCCAAGGGCTACGGCTGGGCCGACGCCAACCGTCGGACTCCCGTCAGTGGCGAGCGGACGCTGTTCCGCATCGGCTCCATCAGCAAGCTGTTCACGTGGACCGCGGTGATGCAGCTCGTCGAGCAGGGGAAGCTCGACCTCGACACCGACGTCAATCGCTACCTGGATTTCAAGATCCCGGACACGTATCCGAAGCAGCCGATCACGCTGCGGCACATCATGACGCACACGCCGGGCTTCGAGGAGGACGGACGCGACCTGATCACGGATGATTCAACGCGTCTGACGACGCTCGGGAAGTGGCTCCAGACGCACATTCCCGGTCGCGTGCGCCCGCCCGGTACGTACTCATCGTACTCGAACTACGCGACGGCGTTAGCCGGCTACATCGTGGAGCGCGTCTCCGGCGTGCCGTGGGATGACTATATCGAGCAGCACATCATCACGCCGCTCGGGATGACGCAAACCACGACGCGGCAGCCGCTCCCGGCGAAGTTCGCGGCGGACATGTCGGGCGGCTTCTCGTGGGGCGGTGGCCGCTACGAGCCGCACAAGTTCGAGCTCGTTCTCCCCGCGCCCGCCGGCTCGATCGGCTCGAGCGCGACGGACATGGCGAAGTTCATGCTCGCGCACCTCGGCAACGGCGAGTACAACGGCCAGCGCATACTCGCGGAGTCGACGGCGGTGCGCATGCACACGCGCACGTTCACGCACGACCCGCGTCTTCCCGGGTTCGACCTTGGCTTCTACGAGAAGTCGAGTCACGGCCTCGAGATCATAGGACACGGCGGCGACACCGGGTGGTTTCACAGCGACCTGGCCCTCATCCCTGGCGAGCGGCTCGGCGTGTTCGTGTCGTACAACACGAACACCGGCGGAGAGCTGAGCTTCGGGACGTTCCTGCGAGAGTTCCTCGACCACTATTACCCGATCACGCCTAACGCGCCGGTACCCTTCGCCGGCGCGGTCGAACAGGCGAAGCGTGTGGCCGGCGAGTACGAGTTCAACCGACGCTCGTATACGACCTTCCAGCGGGCGCTCGGACTGGCTGGCGCGATCAGCGTGAACGCCCTGGACAGCGGGCGCGTGTTGCTGCACTCGCCGTTAGGCGATACGCAGCTCGTTCCGGTCGGCCCGATGCTCTACCGCGACGCGAAGGGCGACGACCTCGTGTCGTTCAAGACCGGGTCGGACAGCACGGTGCGCTATGGCTTCCTCGGTGCAGCGCCCATGATGGTGATGGAGCGTGTGCCGTGGTATTCGTCGCCGAAGCTTCACTGGATGGTGCTCGGGCTCGGGATCGTCGTCTTCGCGGGCCTCATTGTCGCGGCGGTCCTGCGCCTGGTGCGTCGCCGCCTCGGGACGTTACGGCCAGAGGATCGGCTGCCCGGCAGGTTGCTCGTCGGTCCTGCCGGCGCTGATGAACCTCGTGTTCCTCGTCGCGGTGGGCGTGATCATCGGATCCGGCGGTGGGCTGCTCGAGGGGCCGCTGACCGGCCTCAAGATCGCGCTCGCGCTTCCGGTGCTCGGTGCGCTGCTCGCGCTCGGCGCGGCCGTAGCCGCCGCACGCCACTGGATGACCGGGGCAGGGACGCGCGGCGCGCGGCTGCGCTACAGCTCGGCCGTGGTCATGGCGCTCCTGTTCGTCGTGGTCGCTGAGCCAGTGGAATCTGCTCGGGTGGCGGATGTAGGTCCCCGCGGCCCCATCGCAGTAAGGGACGTTAGGCGCTCGTGTTGCGGAGCAAAGCCCGTCGCTGGCCAATGGCCAGCGACGGGCTTTTTGTTGCGCCGAACGCGCAGCGGTCGTTCAACTGCGGTTCACGTAAGGACCTACACAGCACCATCGGAAGCGGTCAATGTCAGCGCTCCAGCTTGAACCCGGGGTCCAGCTTCGGCCGCTCCGGCGCGTTCGCCACGAACCACCCCGTCAGGTAGATCCACTGCGCCATGCGCGTGAGCTTCGGATAGTCGATGCGGTCGGGGTTGTCGCGCGGCGTGTGATAGTCGTCGTGCAGGTTGGTCGAGTACATCAGCGCCGGGACGTTCAGGCGCGCGTACGGCAGGTGATCGCTGCGGAAGTACCAACCCTCCGGGTGCGTCGGCCGATCCCAGATCGTGTCGAGCACGAACTTTCCCGTCAGCGCGTTCGCGCTGGAGCGCCATCGCCACGAGATCGCTCGAGTTGCGGTGCGGCGGCTGGCGCCGAGCAACGCGGCCGAGTCGGGGTTGTTGCGCCCGATCATGTCGCCGTTGAGCACGGCGACGATCTGCGCGAGCGGCACCACCGGATGCGCCGCGTGATAGCGCGAGCCGATCAGCCCGCGCTCCTCGGAGCCGTGATTGATGAAGAGCACCGAACGCTTGCCCGGCTGCTTGACGAACGCGCGGGCCGCGGCGAGGTCAGCGGCGGTCACCGACGCATTGTCGTCGGCGCCGGCGTGCACCGAGTCGCCCTCCAGCGTGGTGCGCACGCCGTTGGCATCCTGGTGCGAGCTGAACACCACGTACTCGTCGCGCAGCTTGGGATCGGTACCGCGCACGACGCCGATGACGTTCACCGACGGCGTCGTGAATCGCTCGAGTCGAATCGAGAGCTCGACCTGCGGCTGCTGCGCGAGCGTCTCGCGCATCGCGGCGTGCACGAGGAAGCGTCGGCGTCGGGCCGGTGCCGAGCGCGGGCGGCGGCGCGATGCGCGGCGAGCCGTTCGCGGCGCGCGGTACGGCGTTGTCGACGTCGTACGTACCGCGGCTCCGCGTCGACGACACGACATCGAACGCGCTGTCCACCGCCGCGTTCGCGACCAGCAGAACGGCTGCCGCCCCGCGCCGCGCGAACCGCGCGGCGGTACCGTTCACGGCGGCGTCTGCGTAGCGGGAGGCAAAGGTGTAGCTGTTCGCGCGGATGCTGGACGGCACGGGCGCGAGCAGCGGGGTGGCAACGATGCGCCCGCGTATGTCGGCCGTGGTGTCCGACGCGTCCGGCACCCAGAGCACGGCTCCGGTTGCTTCCGCGGGCACGACGCCGAGCGGGATGAAGTCGCCGAACAGCGTCATCGCCTGCCCGCCGATGCTCGCTCGGCTCGCCGTGACCGAGACGCGCGTGCGCGTCATGTCGAACCACTGGAACCAGGTGCCGTCGTCGCCCATCGGCTTGAGCCCGATGTGGCGGTACTGGTCGGCTACCCATATCGGAGGCGCGCATCTCGTCGATCGTGCCTCCTTCGCGACCGCGCATTCCGGGCGACGGCCATCTCGCCGACGTCGCGTCGGAGGTCGGCCTCGCGAACAGCGGTGTACGCGGCGGGGAGCTCGGAGCGGCGCGCGCTGGACTGGGCGGCGAGCGGAGCGGCGAAGCAGAGAAGAGCGCCGGAGACGAGCCGAGTGGTGGGCGAGATGCGCATGCGGAGATGATGGGGTTTTGAGCGGCACGCGGGATGCGCGTCGGTGGCCCTATATGGCGACGCGGCGGCGCGGCGACAAGCGGAGCCGTATGCGGCGGCGCGTGTCATGCTGCACCAACGACCCGCGTAGCATGCGATCTCTCTCCATGGGTACGTCCCGCGCCGCGGTCCCGAGCCGCCCCAGCTCACCTCGCGCCCTCGCGGCGTCGAGGCGCACGCTCGTCGCGCCAGAGTGATGCGTTTCCTGATGCGTCTCGCGCTGGTGTGTCTCGCGCTCTGCGCCATTTCCGTCGCGGCGTGCGACCAGCGGCCGAGTGGCGGGAGTGTCGTCACGATCTCCGGGAGCGCGCTCGGAACCGAGGGGGCAGTGCTGCGCCGCCAGATCGCGCGGTTCAGGGCGCAGCACCCGGGGCTTCGCGTCGAGATCCAGCCCACGCCGGATGACGCGACGCAGCGACATCAGCTGTACGTCCAGTGGCTCAACGCGCACGCCGGCGCTCCAGACATTCTCCAGCTCGACGTCGTCTGGACGCCGGAGTTCGCCGCGGCGGGATGGATCCTTCCACTCGAGCGGTTCTCCCCGGCCCGCGACAGCTTCTTCAAGGCGACCATCGAGGCGAACGTCTGGTCCGGGAAGCTTTTCGCGATCCCGTGGTTCGTCGATGTGGGACTCCTCTACTGGCGAACCGATCTTCTCGCCCACGCGCCTGCGAGCATGGCGGAGCTCGTGCAGCTGGCGCGCGAGGGCATGACCGCGCCGGGCGGCGCGCGATACGGCATCGTGTGGCAGGGAGCGCGGTACGAGGGCCTGGTCACCGTCTTTCTCGAGTACCTCGGTGGCTTCGGCGGCCG
Source organism: uncultured Gemmatimonadaceae bacterium (assembly GCA_963829055.1). GTDB lineage: Bacteria > Gemmatimonadota > Gemmatimonadetes > Gemmatimonadales > Gemmatimonadaceae > JAJKIV01. The sequence goes on from CAWHHI010000004.1 coordinate 176,255, forward strand.
GATCATGACCGGCGACGGCCGCGTGGTCGTCGACTCGCCCGAGGCGATCCGCGCGCTGACCTTCATGCGTGACGCGATCTACGGCTCGCGGATCGCGCCGCAGGAGGTGCTGACCTGGCACGAGGAGGAGGCGCGCTTCGCGTTTCAGAACGGCTCCGCCGTGTTCATGCGCAACTGGCCGTACGCGTACGCGCTCCTGGCCGGCGGGGCCGATTCACGGGTTAGGGCCAAGTTCGCCGTGACCACGATGCCGGCGGCACCGGGAGGGCGACCCACTGCCGCGTTAGGTGGCGCGCAGCTCGCGCTCAACGCCTACAGCCGCGCCCCCGACAGCGCGTATGCCGTCATCGCGTACCTCACCGCGCCGGCCCAGATGCTCGAGCGCGCTGAGGTCGTCGGCCAGTTCCCGACGCGGCCGGCGCTGTACGACGATCCGCGCCTAACGGCTGCGCTCGACGTGCCGCCCGCCGATGCCCGGCGGGCGATCGAGAGCGCGACGCCGCGCCCGGTGATTCCGATCTGGACACAGCTTTCGGAGCTCCTGCAGATCCAGCTCCACCGCGCGCTGGCGCGGCAGACGTCGCCCGAAGAGGCACTGCGCACCGCCGCGCGCGAGATGAACGCCCTGGTCGAGCGGACGCGCGTGCGTGAGCTCATGGCGGGAACTGTCGCGGCGGGAACTGTGACGACGGAGGCGGTTGAGCGATGACGCGTTCCACTTCGACGCGTTCCACTTCGACGCGTTCCACTTCGACCGAGGATCCGCGCATCGGCTGGGTCTACGTTGCGCCAGCGGTGGCGATCGTGCTGCTCATCGCGCTCTTTCCGCTCGCCTGGACGCTCTGGGAGTCGCTGCATCAACATGACCTGCGGATGCCGTGGCTCGGCCGGCCGTTCGTCGGGCTGGCGAACTACGCCGAGATCCTCCGCGACGCGCGATTCTGGGGTGCGCTCGGACACACGGTGTTCTTCGCCGTCACGTCGATCGTGCTGGAGCTCGTGCTCGGCCTCTTCCTGGCGCTCGCGCTGAACGAGACCTTCCGCGGCCGCGGGTTGGTACGTGCGGCGGTGCTCGTCCCGTGGGCGATCCCAACGGTTGTCGCCGCGCTCCTCTGGCGATTCATGTTCGACTCGCAAGCGGGGATCGCCAACGCGATGCTCGTGCGCGTCGGCGTGCTCGACCAGCCCATCGTCTGGTTCATCCGCGCGGCGACAGCGTGGGTGCCGGTGATCCTCGCCGACGTGTGGAAGACGACACCGTTCGTTGCGCTGCTCCTGTTGGCGGGGCTGCAGAACATCGATCGCTCGCTCTACGAAGCGGCCGCGACCGACGGTGCCGGTCCGTGGTGGCAGCTCCGGCACATCACGCTTCCGCTGCTCGCGCCCGCGATGCTCGTCGTGCTGATCTTCCGCACGCTCGACGCCTTCCGGGTGTTCGACCTGATCTACGTGCTCACCGGTGGCGGTCCGGGCACATCGACGGAGCCGATCTCGATCTACGCGTTCAACGCGATGCTTCAAAATCTCGAGTTCGGCTACGGCGCGGCGCTATCGGTGGTGATCTTCCTCGTGACCTTCGCGCTCGCCGTGCTCTACATCAAAGGGCTCGGCGCCGACGTTGGTGGCCGTCGATGACGTCGACCGGTTGGCACCGCTGGATCGCGGGCGCGGTGCTCGTGGTGCTCGTGGGGCTCACCGCGTTCCCCTTCTACTGGGGAATCGTCGCGTCGCTCACGCCTGAGGCCGCGCTCTTTCGCGAGCCGTCGCTCTGGCCCACCCACATCATTCTCGATCACTATCGCGCGCTGTTCGATGAGCGCGACTTCTGGATCCCGATCCGGAACTCGATCGTCGTCGCCGGAACGACGACGCTGTTGTGTCTCGCGGTCGGCTCGCTCGCGGCGTACGCGCTCGCGCGGCTCGAGTTCCGCGGCAAGACGGGCATCCTGTCGCTCATTCTCGCGGTCACGATGTTCCCGCAGATCTCGATCGTGAGCCCGCTCTACCTGCTGCTGCGTGCGCTCCGACTGATCGACACGTATCCGGGACTGATCCTGCCGTATCTGACGTTCGCCATGCCGCTCGCCGTCTGGCTGCTCGTCGGATTCTTCCGGCAGTTGCCGTTCGATCTCGAGGAAGCGGCACTCGTCGACGGCGCATCGCGCTGGCAGAGCTTCACGCGTGTGATCCTTCCCGTCAGCGTTCCGGCGCTCGCGACGACGGCGATCCTCACGTTCATCTATTGCTGGAACGAGTTCCTGTTCGCGCTCTCGTTCACGCTCGGGCCGGAACGGCAGACTGTGCCGGTGGCGATCGCACTGTTCCGCGGCCAGTACCAGGTGCCGTGGGGGCAGATTCTCGCGGCGGCTGTCGTCGCGACGGTGCCGGTCGCAGCGCTGGTGCTGATCGCCCAACGTCGCATTGTGCAGGGCCTGACCGCGGGAGCGGTGAAGGGTTAGGCGCGGTCAGACCGGACAATGCGGGGCCGGGCTGAGCCTGCGCGGTTGGCCGCACAGGTCTGCTTGCGCCCCGCGCGTACTGGTTCAAATCTGTTGCCGTCCCAAGCAGCGCTCCCGCCGCTTTCGACGAACCTGCACGTCAGGAGCCCGTCCACCACACATTGCTCGACGCAGGAGGACCGCGTATGCTGCGGAAACGACCGTTAGTTCACTCCCACGTGTTCCGCCTCGCTGCCGCGCTCACGGCAGTCTCGTGCCTAACGCTCACACCGGCACGTGCCCGCTCGCAGGAGGCGGTGCCGACCGGCTCCGTAGCCGGCAGGGTGACGAACGAGCAGGGCGCGCCGCTCGTCGGTGCCCAGGTCTTCATTGAAGGCACCAACCTCGGTGCGGTGACCCGGGACAGCGGCCAGTACGTCATCGCCCGTATCCCCGTCGGTTCTCGCATCCTGCGCGTGCGCCTCGTCGGCTTCCGCTCGCAGACGGCTTCCCTCACCATCGCGGCGGACCAGCGCGCAACGCAGAACTTCACGCTCGTGCAGGACCCGTTGAGCCTCGAGGCTGTGGTCGTCACCGGGTCGGTGGCGCCACGCGTGAATCAGGAGTCGAGTGTCGCCATCACCACGCTCACGCCGGAGCTGATCGAACAGGCAGCGCCGCGGAGCTCGACCGAGATGCTCCGCTTCGTGCCCGGCTTCACACGCGTGGAGAGCTCCGGCGGAGAGGTCAACCAGAACATCACCATGCGCGGGATCCTCGGCGTCGAGTACGTGATGTTCATGGAAGACGGCATGCCGGTGTTCCCGACGATGCACACGTTCTTCATGAACGCGGACAACCTGTTCCGGCCCGACGACAACATTGAGCAGATGGAGGTCGTTCGCGGTGGGAGCTCGGCGCTGTTCGGCTCGAACACGCCTGGCGCGATCATCAACATCATCAACAAGACCGGCGGCCCCGAATTGCACGGCAGCCTGCGGGCGTCGGCGGGAACGGGTGGGCTCGCGCGCTACGAGTTCAACACCAACGGCCCGCTCGGCGACCAGTGGCGTTTCAACTTCGGCGGATTCTATCGGTACGACCGCGGGCATTCGCGACCCGGGGTTCCCCGGGAATCCGCGGCGGACAGGCCAAGGCCAACGTGACCCGCCTCCTCGACAACGGCTACTTCCGGCTGTCGGGCAAGGTCATCGACGATCGCAACCAGTTCATCCTCCCGCTTCCGTTCACGAACCCGGGGGACCCGACGTACGTGCCGGGCTTCGGGGACTACGGTGCGATGAGCACGATCGAGGGGAACCACATCCGCGTGCCGACGCCTAACGGGCAGCTGGAGCTCCCGCTGGACGACGGACTCCGGACACAGGCCGGATGGATTACCGCCGACGCCGCGTTCGACCTCGCCAGCGGCTGGCGCGTGCAGAACACCGGGCAGGCGATGCGGAATGCCCAGGCGTGGAACGCGATCGTCCCGAGCGACGTCATGCCGGCCGCGGACTTCGTGACCAGGCCGAAAAACCAGGGTGGTCTCGGATTCCCCGCCGGCACTCCGTTCACCTATACCTACACCAACCGCGACGATCCCACGGGGAAATCCGTCGCCGTTCGGCACGCCGAACGGGCTCGTGGCTCCGGGTGGGGAGTGGCACATCGAGAAGCCGCTCGCGGCCTTCCAGGACCAGTTCCAGGTCCGGAAAGGGTTCGGCGGAGAACGCCATGTCGTTAGGTCTGTACTTCGCCAACTACTCGCAGACCAACCGCTGGTACTTCACCGACATTCTCACGGACGTGCAGGACAACCCGGAGTTCCTCGACCTGACGGTGTCGAGCGGCGGCCGCTCGATCCCGATCACGAAGAACGGATTCCGGCACTTCATATCGAATTACGTGAACGGAACGGGGCAGGCCACCATCGTCTCCGGATCGCTCGGCGGCGCGTTCCGCCCGACACAGCGGTTGCGGGTCGACGCTGGGGTACGGTGGGAGTACAACGACTTCGTGCAGAGCTCCGAGAACTCGTCGATCGTCGACCTCGACGGGGATTCGACGACGACGTACGACGCCGAGCCGTGGGGGAACTCGACCTTCCGGCACTTCAGCCGCAGCCTGGACGACTGGGCGGGATCGCTGGGGCTCAACTTCCAGTTGAACGACCGGGTTGCCTTGTATGCGTCAGGCGGGCGGGCGTACAAGATGCCGGCGCTGGATGAGTTCCTGAACGCGACGTCGCCGGAGCAGGTCTCGCTGTTCGACTCTCGCGAAGTGCGGAACGTCGAAGGCGGAGTGAAGTTCGCCGCGCCGAGCTTCGGCTTCACGGTCAACGGGTTCTACACCCAGCTCAAGAACATCGTGGGGCAGGGCGCGGTGACCGATACGGCGACGGGGCGGACGACGTGGATCGTGCTGACCAGCCCCGAGAACAACTCGTACGGCGCCGAGCTCGAGATCGCCGGCTCGCCCTTCCGCTCGCTGCGATTGGACGCGAACGGGACGTGGCTCAAGGCCGAGTTGGGATCGGGTGCCGGTGCGGATGTCGGCAGCTGGATCAACGGTGTTCCGAAGGTGATCTCGAACCTCGCCGCGACATACTCCGATCGCGAAATTCCGCGTTGAGCGGCGACTGGCACTTCGTGGGGAGCCGGTTCTCGGACGTGAAGGCGGGGAACAAGCTGCCGCAGTACAGCGTCTACAACTTCGGCGCAGGATACTTGTTCCCGAAGTCGCGGCTGACCCTCACGGCCGATCTGCAGAACGCCTTCCAGTCGAAGGGGCTCGAGGAGGGGAACCCGCGGCTGGCGTTGCTCGCCGGTGGTCGGACGAGCAATCTGTTCCTCGCACGCCCACTGCTCCCGCGTCGTGTCATGGTGTCGCTGCGTCACGACTACTAGCGGATGTCATTCCGACCTCGGGTGTCACTCCGACCTCGGGTGTCATTCCGAGCGAAGCGAGGAATCCGTACCGTGCCGGTAGAGGGACCTCGGGCCCTCTGCCGGGACGGTCGGCTTCACCTCATCGCCATGACGGCGATGCTTCTTCTCGCAGCCGCTCCGATCGCCGCTCAGGACTCGACGTTCCTGCTCGTGGCCGACCGACCGTCCGCCGACTTCCCCGCTGCGTTAGGCAACGGGCGGTTCAGCATGTTGACCTCGCCGCGCGGCGTGGATCCGACGCACTCCTTCCTCGCCGGGCTGTACGAGCGCGCCCGAGGCGACGTCCCGCGCATCGCGTCGCTCCCCGCGTGGAACGCGATCGATTTCTTCAACGGCGACGTCGTGGCTCGGTGGCGCGACACTCGCCGACTCGGTGCTGCGCTCGTACCGGCAGACGGTGAACATGTACGACGGCACGGTGCACACGTCGTACGACTGGGTCGATGGCGGCCGGCGGACGTCGGTGCGGGTTCACGCGTTCGTCTCTCGCGCCGACCCGTCGCTCGCCGCGGTCCGGCTCGAGCTGACCCCGCACTACGCCGGCCGCGTACGGACGTCGTTCACGCTCCGCCCGTGGCCGCCGCCGCGCCGTCTCGCGCTCGCCGAGATCGCGCGCCTCGACACGTGCGGTGCGGAACGCCGACCTGTGGTATCCCGGTCACATGACGGTGCAGTCGCGTCACGCCGAGCGATCGACCCCGAGGCGGCCTGCTCTCGATGACCTCGAGCCCCGAGGGCGGAAGCGCCACCGTCGCGCAGGCGGTCGCAGCGATCTGGCCGACGACGCTGCGGAACGTGACGGCCCGAACCGACACGTCCGATAGCGCGATCGTCGCCGAAGTCGCGTTCGACGCGTCGCCCGGAGAGACGTACACGTTCGACAAGGTCGTGAGCGTCGAGTCCTCGCAAGACGCGCCCGACCCGTCGCCGCGTGCCGTTCGCGCCGCGGAGCGCGGGCGCTCCCTCGGCTTCGATGCGCTCTCCCGCGAGCATGTCGCCGCGTGGCACGCGCTCTGGAGGACCGACATCCGCATCGAGGGCAATCCGGAGCTCCAGCGCACGGTACACGCGGTACTGTTCCATCTGCTGAACAGCGGACCAGCGCGGAGCGGGTGGAGCATCCCGCCCATGGGCCTAACGAGCGCGCGGGTACTATGGGCACGTGTTCTGGGATGCCGACACGTGGATGTTCCCCGCGCTGCTGCTCGCGCACCCGGACATCGCGCGCTCCATGGTGATGTTTCGCTACCGAACGCTCGATGCGGCGAAGCAGAACGCGCGAGCGAATGGATTCCGCGGCGCAATGTATCCGTGGGAGGCCGACGATCGCGGCGAGGAGACGACCCCGCGGTTCGCGTCGCAGAACGCGCACTCGGAGATCCACGTCACCGGCGACGTCGGCGTCGCACAGTGGCAGTACTACCAGGCCACCGGCGACTCGGCGTGGCTCGCGCGCTACGGCTATCCGGTCATCCGTGAGACCGCGGAGTTCTGGGTGAGTCGAGCGACCTGCGACTGCGGCTCGCTGCGACATCCGCAATGTCGTCTCGGTCGATGAAGGGATGGTCGGCATCTCGAACGACGCCTACACGAACGCCGTGGCGCGAAAGAACCTTCTGGCCGCCGTCGCGGCGAGTCGGGTGCTCGGCCAGCGACCGAGCCCGAGATGGGAACAGGTCGCCACGCGACTGTACATCCCGTTCGACTCGGCCGGCGAGTATCACCGTACGTACGAGCGTGCCCCGCCCGCTACGCTCGGCTCGGTCGTGCCGCTCCTCGCCTATCCGCTCGCGGTCCCGATGAGCGAGCGCGCAAAGCGCGCCGATCTCGACAACGCCGTGCGCCGACTGGCCAACGAAGGGCCGGGTGCGATGATGACGGCCACTCTCTACCCCGTCGTTGCGGCCGAGCTGCGCGATCGGACGTTGGTGGATACGCTGCTCCCACTGACGTATCGCGGGTACCTTCGCGGTCCGTTCCGTATTCTGGCCGAGACGCCGAAGAATGACGCGGTGAACTTCCTGACCGGAGCGGGCGGCTTTCTTCAGCAGGTGATCTACGGCTACACGGGACTCCGGCTCGGAGACGATGGCGTTAGGCGCGCGTTCGCTCCCGTCCTGCCGTCGAGCATCTCGCGGCTCACACTGCGCGGCTTCCGCATCCGCGGGAAGTGCTACGACATCGTCGTCGAGAACGACCAGCTTCGCATGAATCCGACAGCTGTCCCACGCGCTTCATCCAGGCCAGCGATGCCGCCGGTCGCAAACCCGCCGTGCTGACCGTCCTCACGTTTCTCCTGCTGAGCCAGGCTGTTCCACAGCAACAGCCGTTGACAGAGGGCCGGCGTACGACGCCGCCCGTGCTCTCCATTCCGGATCCGTGGCTCGACGACAGCGCGGTGTACCAGGGGTACCAGACGCGCTTCTTTCGTGACTCGAAGCGGAACACCGTTCAGATCTACCTCGATGGGCGGAGCGGACGAGCCGTTCAGCTCTGGGCCGACGCGGCGGACGAAAGCCTGGGATTCACCGCCCGTGATGCCAACGGTCGGCCGGCTCCGCTGGCGTGGGGTTCCGACAGCGCCATGGTCTCCGATTCGGGTGGCGTTCGTGCGATCGAGTATCGCCTAACGGCAGCGACGCCGCAGCTTCGGGTCGGGTGGCTGCTGCTCGGATCGATGCGCGTCGAGCGCGATTTCCAGTACGCGCGCCATCACCTCGAGCCGTTCGACGCGACACCCTTCCGCCAGCGCGAGCTGACTGCGCTCATCGAGAGCGTCACGGGACTCGAGCCCGCCGAGCGTCAGCGCCACCTCTCTCTCCTCCACGCGCGCAGCGTCGAGGAGCTTCGGTCCAGGCTCGATCCGGCGCTGACGATGGATCAATCCTCGGGACGTACCGTCATCCGTGCGGTGCAGCCGACGCTCGATGGCCGGAATCGCCTCGTGCTCGAGCTCATCACCGACCCGCGCGAGGCGACGACGACGCTGGACGGACGCACGATCTCGATTCGCGCGCGCGTCGGCGGCACGGTCAGCCTAACGGTAAGAGCCAGCACCGACGCCGGCCCGCTCACGCCCATTGATCGCGACGCGATCTTCAACCGTGAGTTCCTCGACTTCCTGACGCGCGCGCATGCGGCGAGCGACAGCGCGTTCCGGGCACGGGATTCAGCGGCGGCGGCAGACGACCACGCTCACCGCTGCCGATTCGGCCGTCATCACACGATATCTCCGGCTGGAGCGCGACGTGCGGGGCGTGGAGCTCCTCAGCGCTCGCGAGAAGCTCATGGCCGGCCTGCCGAACTACGCGACGTACTTCGGTCGCGACGGGATGATGACCGCGCTCATGATGCGCCCGGTCTGGACGCAGGCGATGACCGAGCACGAGATCGCCAGCGTGCTGCGCAAGCTTTCGCCGTCCGGAGAGGTCAGCCACGAAGAGGCACTCGGCGGTCAGGCCATCCGTGAGAATGCCGCCGAGTACAGTGCGTCGGTAGCCGAGTACGTGCGGCTTGCGCGTGGTGGACGGCGGCGAGAAGCCGACAGCGCTCTCGCCCGTGCGCGCGACGTGTTGCGAGATCTGCAGGCGGTCCGCGAGAACTACCGCATGATGGACGACGAGTTCCAGCTTCCTGTGCTCGCGGCGCGCTACTTCGGTGATGCGGAGGTCGCCCCGGATCGCAAGCGAGCGTTCCTGCGCGACACGTCGTCGCACGGCGCGTCGCATCTCGCACTGCTGTTGCGGGAGCTGAGCTACGTCGCGACGCTCACCGCTCCCTACGCGCATGCGCCGACGGTCGAGCACCTCGTTGCCTTCCCGAAGCGAGACGCCACGCACTGGTTCCCCGGCAGTTGGCGCGACAGCAACGCGGGATACGCGAATGGGCGCTTCGCAATGGACATCAACGCCATCTGGGCGCCGAAAGCGCTCGAGTCCATGGCGATCATCCTTGGCACGCTTCGGGCGTTAGGCATCACGGCGAGCGCCATCGACTCGATCGCGCCGGAGGTCGCGCGCACGCCGCTCGGCGAGTACGTGCGCGATTCCGCGACGCTCGCCAGGGCGGTCGAGACCTGGCGCGGCGCGCGGCGCCACTTCACCGTCACGCTCGCGCCGAGTGAGGTTCGGGCGCGGACGCATGCGAAGCTGCAGTGGCTGCCGGCCGATGAGCGGAGCTACTGGGAGAAGGTGCTGGCATCCACCGACGCGACGCGCGACTCGCTTCGTTTCCTCGCGCTCTCGCTCGACAGCGCCGGGAGCCCCATTCCCGTGGTCAACACCGATCCGGCGACGCGGTTGTTCCTCGAGGATCTTACCACGCAGGTAGCGAATGGCTCCTTGGCCGCCGATTCGGTGCTGCGGGACCTGGAGCCGTTCCTGCGTCCGTATCCCGTCGGATTGTTCGTCGCGCAACTCGGCCCCGTCGTAGCCAACGACGCGTACGCATCGCGTACGGTGTGGGAAACGTTCAGGACCGATCTCTATCACTCGCCGCGCGTCGTGTGGGGGCGGGAGGTCAACCTTTTCATTCTCGGGACCGCGAAGCAGATCGCCAGCGCATACGACGCGTCCGGCCGGCTCAGAGACCCGGCGCTGGCCCCGTACGTGCGTCAGTTGGACGACGCCCTTCGGCGCGTGACGGCCGCCGTGCGCTCCTCGGGGCTCGCGCATAACGAGCTGTGGAGCTACCGCGTGGACGCCGGACGGCTGGTCCCATCGCGGTACGGCGCCAGCACGGACGTGCAGCTCTGGAACACGACGGACCTCGCCGTTCAGTTCGTGCTGTCGCGACTCCCACATCCATAGCGGACCACGATGGCAGGCGTTAGGCTCGCGCACGTCGACAAGCGGTACCCCAACGGCTTCGTCGCCGCGCGGGACCTCAGCCTGGAGATCGCCGACGGCGAGCTCCTCGTCCTCGTGGGTCCGTCGGGGAGCGGGAAGTCGACCGTGCTCCGTATGATCGCCGGACTGGAGGCGGTGACGGGCGGAACGATCCACATTGGCGACCAGGATGTCACCCGGCTCCCCCCACAGCGGCGCGACATTGCCATGGTCTTCCAGAGCTACGCGCTCTACCCGCACCTGACGGTCCGCGACAATCTCAGTTTCGGGTTGCGGATCCGGAAGCTGGCGGACGACGTGATCGTGCGGCGTGTGTCGACGGTGGCCGACTCCCTCGGTCTCACGCCGCTGCTCGACCGCAAGCCGGCGCAGCTCTCCGGCGGCCAGCGTCAGCGGGTCGCGCTCGGCCGCGCGATCGTCCGTGAGCCGCGCGCCTTTCTCCTCGACGAGCCGCTATCGAACCTCGACGCACGGCTGCGACTGGAAACGCGCGCCGAGCTGTCGCGGCTCCACCGCCGGCTCGGCGCGACGATGATCTACGTGACGCACGACCAGGTAGAGGCGATGACACTTGGCGAGCGTGTCGCGGTGCTGAAGGATGGTGCTCTTCAGCAGGTCGCGCCGCCGATGGAGCTGTACAAGCGGCCGGCGAATCAGTTCGTCGCCGGATTCATCGGAAGCCCGGGGATGAACTTCATCGAGGGGACGTTGCGACGCGACGGCGACGAGTGCGTATTCGCGTCGCCATCGTTGACGCTGCCGGTCCCCTGCGCGCCCACGGATGGAGACCGCGTGGTTCTCGGCGTGCGCCCCGAGCACATCACGCTCGGCGCCCCCGTGGCCGATGGCGGGGCACTGGCTCGTGGCACGGTGGCGCTCATCGAGCCGATCGGCGGGGAGCAGATCGTCTACGTGACGCTCGCCGACGGCGCGAGACTCGTCGCGACAGCGCCGCCGGATGCGTCAGTCGCGGTCGACGAGAGCGTATCGCTCCGCATCGCGCCCGATCGGGTGCAGCTGTTCAGCGCGCGGGACGGGAGGCGGCTGGGGTGAGCTGAATACCTAACGCGACGCGTCCCGGGCAATCGCGCGCGTTCAGATGGCTCCTGCCGATGCAGGACGCCAACGGATCAGGACGACGCCGAGAACGATCAGCCAGAGCGGCAGCAGGTAGTTGTTCACCTCGGCGATTGGCGAGACCACGGACGTGACGTTCCGGAACGCCGCGGCCCAGCCGATCACGCCGACCACTATTCCTCCGATCGCGAACCATCGGCCTGTCGATGTCGATCGGAATGCCGCGGCGCCCACGAGCACGAAGAACGTGTTCAGCGCGAGCTCGCCGAGGAACTCCCCGATGTAGTTGCCGAGGTAGACGTTCAGTCCGAGGAACACGGCGTCGATGGCTCCGCGCGCGTCGGTCGTCGCGGTCGCGTAGGCACGGGCGAGCTCCCAGTGCACGCTGGGCCAGCGCGCCAGCCCGAGCAGCATGCTCACCGCGGCGACGGTCGCGAATACGAGCGCAGCCCGCGTCGCGTTCGGCGCCACGCGCCCCAGGGCCGTGCGCGCCCCGATCGCCGCCGGAATCAGCAGCAGCGGGAGTAGCGCGTAGACAGCCCACACCGTGCGTCCCGCGTCGCCCAGCGCGAGGAGTCGCGGGAGCACTACGGCGGCACTGCCGTCCAGCACGTCGGGGTAGTCGAAGCGCGCGGCGAGATACCCGAAAACCGCCATGAAGCCTAACGCCGCAGCGATCAGCGACCATCCTCCGATGCGCGTGGCGGCGCGCGATGTTCCCGAGTCCGCGGTCATCGGCCACCACCGAGCTTGAGGTCCATACCGACGGTCGGGTTCACGCGGACGTGGCCATCGGTCGTCGTCAGGACGCCCGCGCCAAGGCGACCACTCAGGGCGCGGTAAAGCGTTCCGCGAAACCCGAGCTCTGTGAGTGCACCGTGCTTCCAGTCCTTGTCGAGGCTGAACATGAGGGATGGCGAGACGTAGAGGGTCGCGCCTCGGTCCTTCGCGTAGAAGCTGCCGCCGAGACGGACGAAGTTTGCGCTATCACGCTTGCCATCCCGGCGGAGGACGGTGGGGTAGAAGCCCAGGTTGACGGCGGCGCGTCCGGATCGCACTTCCACGCCTGTTGACGGCGACCGGAAGATCGTGAGGTAGACCCCGCTCTCCCGCGGGTTCGAAGGCGTCTGTGACGTCGCGACGTGCGGCGCGGCGATCAGTGCGAGGACGAGTGCGCCGAGGACGGTGTTCATGTGAGACTCTCCGGACAGTGGGAACGGTGTGCTTCCTGGTTCTCCAACGCTATTCCCAATCGGGCTGGCGGACCGTGACCGTACGTGCCAACCTCTTGACCGATGACGCCACGAGAAACGACCGTCGCCGCATTGGTGGTCGCCGACATGCTCCAATACCTGGCCCGGCGTGGCGTGAGCACCGACGCTGCGCTCAGCGTGGCCGGGATCGATTCGGCGTTCCCCGCGTCACCCGACGAGCGAGTGCCCGGGTCGCGAGTGGAGCGCCTGTGGAGCTTCGGCGTCGAGCAGACAGGCGACCCTCTGCTCGGCTTGCACATGGCCGAGACCTACAATCCGGGCGCGCTGGATATCCTCGGCTACGTCATCCTGAGCTGCCGGACGATTGGAGAAGTGCTCGAGAAGTTCGCTCGCTACGCGCGTCTGCTGAACGACGGCATGCGTGTGGAGCTCGTCCGCGAAGGCAAGACAGCCTTTTGCCGATGCACGTACGTCGAAGGCGTCGACAACTATCTGCTCCGCGATCCGCAGCACGCGATAGGCGCGACCTGGGGCGGACTGGCGCGCGAGATGCGCCGACTCGCCCGGACGCCGTTAGGCGCCAAGGCAGTGTGGTTCCGACATGCCGCTCCGAGCCGCGCGCATGTCGCCGAGTACACGCGGGTGATGGGCGCACCAGTGAGGTTCGGGGCACCCGAAGACCGGTTCATCTTTCCGAGCGAGCACCTCGATCAACCGCTGCCGTCGGCGAATCCAGTGTTGCTCGAGGTGTTCGAGCGACATGCGCGAGCGGCGCTGCCGGCAGTCGGACCGGAGCAGTCCCGTGCGGACGAGGTGGCGCGCGTGTTGGCGCAGAAGCTCAAAGGGAGCGCGCCCGCACTCCACGAAGTCGCCCGCGAGTTGTCGATGAGCACCCGGAACCTGCAGCGCACGCTGCGCGACGCGGGCACGTCGTATCAATCGCTGCTCGACGCGACTCGACGCGACCTGGCCATCCGCCACCTCGCGAATCCCGCGACGTCAACCGGCCAGGTCGGCTTCCTGCTCGGCTTCTCGGAACCGAGCGCGTTCCACCGCGCGTTCCGTCGGTGGACCGGCAAGCCACCGAGCGCCTTTCGACCTGCGCAGTAGCAAGGAGTAGCAATACGTTAGGCAGGATTGCCTGGCTCGATCTAGTCAGGTGCCGGAGCGTGGTCGGGTGGGTCGAGCCGAAGCAACGGCACCGACTCATGCGATTGCTGCGCGAGCAGGTCGCTTACGAGCGATGCCCCACGCGGCGACACCCGCCGGGCGGCAACGAGACGCCGCGTGAACCACTTCCCGCGCTTCGTATCCAGCGCGTCGTAGCGTACGCTCCCGCCGCTGCTCGTGGCGTGAATGATCCGGCGACGCCCGGCGTAGATCGCTACGTGGCTGATGCGCCGTCCGGGCTCGGCGAACATGACCAGGTCGCCTGGTCGGAGCGCCGACCAGACAGCACGAAGCCGCTGGCCTGACGACGCTTGCTCGCGCGACGTGCGCGGGAGGCGCGTGCCGTGCCTGGCGAACACGTACTGCACGAATCCCGAGCAATCGAAGCCCGTCTTCGGCGACGTTCCGCCCCATCGATACGGCACACCGAGATACCGCTCCGCCGTCGGAAGCACGCGCGCGGCAGACCGCGCCGGAACTTTGGACGCCACGCGTTCCGCGGCGCGGATAGCCGTCAGGACCTTACGCGCGTCCCCGGTCACGTCGACATGGACCGGGCCCGCCGCCAGCTGCGCGCGCGCGTCGGTGGCGCAGAGCACGACTGCGCACAGCGCGATGGCGGCCACCGGCTGACGCGGTGCCACATTGCGAATACCCACCAACTGCCACTGCATGAAACCTCACTGGAGAAACAGCTTGCGGAGGAACCACGCGGGCAAGATCGCGGCCGACGGCGGGTCGGCACGTAACCGATTGAGAAAAGGCGTGTTCGGTGGTTATGAGCGGCGCACGGCCACGGCGAGTTGTACACTCGAGAGGACTCCAGGGCGTCCTCGGGGGAAGGCAGCCGCTACCATACGTGTGGCCCTTTCACCTAACGCGGAACCGATCGCAGGCGTGATGTTGCCACGCCCCCTTGAAAATCAGCGGCTCCGGTCGTTTGATGGACGCGTGATCGACTTCTCATGGAGAATGGAATGAGCACGCGTCGTCTGATGAAACACGCCGCGCTCGTCGCGGGAGTTCTTGCAATGTCACGAGTCCAGGCACAATCGCCGGCGACCAAGCGGGCGCGTGAGGTCGTCGCCGTCATCAACGCGGCCACTCCGGCGTCGATTCGCGCGTTCGTCGACTCCGCGTTCGACGATCAGATGCGCGGCATGCCGATGCGTGCCCACATCGACTTCTTCATGAACCAGCGCGAGCAGTCCGGTGGCCTCGAGTGGGTCGACGTGCAGGACGAGAAGCCCGGTGAAACCACCGCGCTGCTCAAACGGAAGCTCACCGGCGATCTGATGGCCGTTGTGGTTCGCACGAATCCCGCCGCGCCGTATCGCATCGGGGGCATCGGGCAGCGCCCACCACGTCCCAAGGTCGCGCAGGCCGAACAGCGTATCACCACGGACGCCGAGCTCACCACCGCGCTCGGCGACTACGTCAACAGGCTCGCGAGAGCCGATCTGTTCTCGGGCACCGTTTTCCTCGCGAAGGACGGCAGGCGCCTCTACGGCATGGCGTTCGGCGAGGCGAACAAGGACTTCGGCGTGCCTAACGCGCTCGACACGAAGTTCAACCTCGGCTCGATGAACAAGATGTTCACGGCCGTCACGATCGGGCAGCTGGTCGAGCAGGGAAAGCTGTCGTACGATGACCCGCTCTCGAAGTTCCTTCCCGACTTTCCGAGCGCTGACGCCGCGAAGAAGATCCGCATCAAGCACCTGCTCACGCACACGTCAGGGCTCGGCAGCTACTTCAACGACGAGTTCGATCGTTCGTCGCGCGCGAGGTACCGCACGGTCGACGAGATGCTGACGCTCGCCAAGGGCGAGACGCTCGCGTTCGAGCCTGGTACGCGCTGGTCGTACAGCAACACCGGCATGCTCGTCCTCGGCAAGGTGATCGAGGTCGTCACGAAGCAAGACTACTTCGACTACGTCCGCGAGCACCTGTACAAACCCGCGGGGATGATGAGAACCGATGCCTATCAGCTCGACGAGGTGAACAAGAACCTCGCGGTTGGCTACCAGCCCGAGTTCGCCGAGGACGGAACGAAGCGGTTCAAGAACAACATCTTCATGCACGTCATTCGCGGAGGCCCGGCGGGCGGCGGCTATTCGACGGCCGAGGATCTCGTTAGGTTCGCCGAGTCGCTCAAGTCGGGCAAGCTGGTGTCGGCGGCGACGTACGAGTTGCTGACGACGCCCAAACCCGACGTCAATTCGCCGGAGTACGGGTACGGGTTCGGCGTGGATTCGCAGACCGGCATCGTCGGTCACAGCGGAGGCTTCCCGGGCATCAGCTCGAACCTCGACATCTTCAAGGGCAGCGGCTACGTCGCCGTCGTGATGTCGAACTACGGGGGCGCGAGCCAACCGGTGGTGGAGAAGATCCGGACCCTCGTGAAGGCCCGCACGGCCGGGACGGCCGCCCAGTAAACCTCGCCGTTCGCGGCGACGACCTCACCGCAGCCGAATGAAGGCGAGGCCGTTGTTGGGATTCATCGGGATCACGAGCTGATTCGCGCCGGCATCGTAGCACATCGATGCGGCGCTCGGAATGTTACGGGCGATGAGCTCGGCGGGCTGACCCGAGCGGATCCGTGAGACTCCGCCGTTCACGACGCTACTCACGTACTTCGTGCCGTCGCGCATGATCACGAGACCGTCGTTGCCGGCCTGCGCCGCCTTCTCGGTGCGCACGAGCCGGCCCTCGGGTGAGAACGTGAGCACCTCATCGTTGCCGATGTTCACGACGACGACGTTTCCCTGTGCGTCGAACGCGACGCCGTTCGGCTGAAGCAGGGGCGCACCCTGCACGAAGATCGACGCAGTGCCGTTAGGCGTGATCTTCCAGACCTGCCAGGATGTGGAGTCGGCGCGGGTTCCCGTTTGCGTCGCGTAGATCGTTCCGTCGTTCGCGACCTCGATGTCGTTGAACCACGCCACGCGGTCGACGCGGATCTCGCCCGCCGGCGCGCCCGTCTTCATGTCGAACTGGCGAATGACCGCGACACTCGGATCGTTAGGCGTGGTGGCGCCGTCGCGATCGGCGACGTAGAGCTTCCCGTTCGCGATGTCGCTGCCGTACGGCTCGTTCAACACGAGCGGCGGCGTGAGACTCGCGCGCTCGGGCGGGTTCTGCACGCCGATCCATCGCGCGGTGTGAACGGAGCCGTCGTGGTTGATGAACGAGACCCACGCGTTGTTCGTCTGCACGTTCTGCGGGACCCCGCGATTCGGCACGACGATGACGCCGCGGTCCGCGTCGTACGAACAGCTCTCGGCCGAGTAGATCGCGCCGAAGACTTTGACGTTCGAGGAGACCGGCTCGAACGCTCCCGTCGTCGCAGGTGTGACCGGCAGCCCGACTCGATTGCCGACGGAGTAGGGCTGCGGCCCCTGCGGTTGCTGTGCCGCCAGGGGGCCCGCGCCGACAGTGGCAACTACCGCTATCAGGGCAGTCAGGCAGTCGATTCGCTTCATGGACAGTCTCCAGTCATGTCGTGCGTTCTCGTGCGTTTAGAGGCGCTGCGTACCATTCTAGTCGCCCTGGTGCGGATGACGCATGCTGCCACAGCGAGCCCTAGCATCGTCCCTGTCGCTCGAGCGGTAGAGCAGCGACTTGTTTCGGTCCGGTCCGCGTTGTGCGAAGCGGACGGTATGCCGTCTCCGCTGCTCTCGTTCTTCTCAGGGCGCTTCGCCGGAAGGCGCGCCGTCGAAACGATCGTGCCGGAGCGAACGTTCGCCGACGTCATCCTTCCGCCCGCGACGCGCGCTACGCTCGATCAGGCGCTGAGCCAGGTCCGCAACCACGGGCTCATATTCGGCCGCTGGGGGCTCGGCGAGCGACACGCGACCGGGCTTGGCCTCGCGTTCAACTTTGCTGGGCCCCCCGGCACCGGTAAAACCATCTGCGCGGAGGCAATCGCGCACGCGCTCGGTAAGAAGTTGCTCATCGTCAACTACGCCGAAGTCCACTCGATGTGGGCGGGTGAGACCTCGAAGAACGTCGCGAGCCTCTTTCGCGCGGCGGCCGAGCAGGACGCCGTGCTGCTGTTCGACGAAGCGGACGCCATCGCCGCGCGTCGTTTCGGGCGCACGAGCCACGGGCTCGAGCGCGAGGCCAACACTACCGTCAACGTGCTCCTTCGCGAGCTCGAGAACTTCAATGGCGTCGTCATTTTCGCGACGAACCTCGCGGCCAACTTCGATCCCGCGTTCGAGCGGCGCATCCGCACCCACGTGATGTTCGAGATGCCGGGCCTCGAGGAGCGCGAACGCATCTGGCAGGTGCAGTTGCATCCAACGAAAACGCCGCTCGCCGATGACGTGGACTTCCGGGTACTCGCCGAGCGTTTCGCGGTGAGCGGCGGCGACATCAAGAACGCGGTGTTGAAGGCGGCAGCGGCTGCCGCATCCGAGCCCGGGCCTGACGTCGGAAAGCGTATTCATCAACGGCACTTCGAGCGCGCGATGGAAGACGTCGTGGGGAATCGGAGCGTGATGCGGCAGTCGGTGCTCGACGACGACGCGCTCCAACGCACCGACCCCGCTGTTCAGGTCGTCCAGGCGATGGAGGAGCGCTGGCGGATGACGGCGCTGCTGGCGGCCGGGCTCGCGGCGCTTGCGCTCATTGTAGCGGTTGGTGCACTGGGCATCGTGCTCGGTCGATAATCGCGGCGCCGCGCTGCTCGCGCTCGAGGCGGTTGCCGCTACTTCCACCGCGCAGCTCGAGTTGGACCCGCGCTTGCTCACGCTGCGTGGGAAATGCGTCCGAATAGTCACTTCTCTCGAGCCACGAGGGTGCTGTGCGTAACATGGCCACTCGCGTGGGCGGTGCCCGCCCGCGTGGGTGCGCAGCAGAGCACGGCGCCCGCTACGTCTGCAACGCAGACAGTCGTCGCCGCTCCACCAACAGGAGGCGAAGCACCTAACTCTCCGCGCAGCGCCCTCAGGCGTTTCTTGGCGCTGGCCGACGAGGGCGACTTCGTCGGAGCGGCCCAGGTGCTCATGCCCGACGTGAGAGATAGAGTTCGGGCCGCCGAAACGGCCCGCCGGATCTACGAGGTCATGCGACGGCGAGTGGTGATCGACCTCGACAGCGTCTCCCCACTGGCGGAGGGAGATGTCACCGACGCCGAGCCCGTCCTGCAGGACCGCGTCGGCGTCATGTACGGCCGCGGCGGGGAGCAGTCGAGGCCGATCGTGCTGCGCCGCATAACGCGTGACAGGGAACAGCGGTGGGTGCTCGCGCCGGAGTCGGTCACGGCCCTCGAGACGGCGTACACGAGCCTCCCACGGTCGTGGGCCGAGGGTCGTCTGCCTCGAACTCTGCTCGAGTCCGGCCCACTCGGCATTCCGCGATGGAAGTGGGCCTGGGGGATTTTCGCCCTCCCGATCGTCTGGCTGCTCACGCTCGTCCTCTCGGCGGGCCTGCGCGAGATCGCGGGAGCAGTGGCCCGCCGCACGACGACGAAGTGGGACGACGAGCTGGTGCGCCGACTACGCGAGCCGATGCGGCTGTTCCTGGCGTCGATTCTCGCACTGCCGGCAGTCGTGCTCCTCGAGCTCGACGCGAATACCACCGCGACCGCGTGGCGCATCCTGCGAGGGCTCACGATCGTCTCCGTCTTCTGGATGCTGCTGCGCATGATCGGCGTTGCGCAGGAGCACCTCGCGCGAAAGGCGTGGGCGTCCGACCGCGCAAACGCGCAGACGATCGTGCCGCTCATCGGCCGGACGCTCCGCGTCGGACTCGGCGTCGTGGCGCTGCTGGTCGCGATCTCGCAGTTCGGCTACCCCGTGGCCACCTTGCTCGCCGGCTTCGGGCTCGGCGGCATCGTGGTGGCGCTAGCGGCGCAGAAGACCGTCGAGAACCTGTTCGGGTCGGTGACGCTCGCGGCCGACCGGGTCTTCCGCGTCGGCGACTGGGTGAAGTTCGAAGGGGCAGAGGGCGCCGTCGAGCGGATCGGGCTCCGCTCGACCCACGTACGGACGATGGACCGCACTCTGGTGAAGGTGCCTAACGGGCGGCTGGCGGACCTGCGCATCGAGTCGTTCGGCGAGCGCGACCGGATCCGGTTCTTCACTACGATCCGCCTGGTGTACGGCACGACCGCATCACAGCTCCGGGCTGTCATCCGCGACACCGAGACCCTCCTCGACTACCCACGCCCGCGTGTGGCCCGAGGGCATCGCCGTCCGGCTTGTCGCGTTAGGCGAGTACAGCCTCGACGTGAACGTGAACGCGTGGTTCGCGATGACCAACTACGCCGAGTTCGAGCTCATACGCCAGGATGTCCTCCTGTCCATCATGGACATCGTCGAGCGCACCGGTACCCGGCTGGCCATGCCGATGCAGGTGCTCCGTATCGAGGAGAACGGGAACGGCAGTGAGTCTGCCGCTCCCGCGCGCGGAGCAGCCGCGGCCGCGGCTGTCGCCGGTTCTCATGTGCAGCCGGGCGTCGCCGACCGCTGACGCAATCGCGGATCGATCTGCGCCTTCGCTTTGCGGGCGAGGGGGGCGCTCATCGCGCTTTCAGCGACGCGGGGTCGAGCCCACTCCACATCCGTTCGGCGACCTGTCTCGCCTCGCGCAGTGCTCGCGCGCCATCGGCGGCGAGCTTCACGTACCGGCGTGGCTTGCCCCCTCGCTCGGGTCATAATCCGGCAAGCAGAACTCTTGGTGGGACTGAACAGGTCAGTGCGGTGGCGCCTGTCGCGCGCTACGTTTCTCGCAACCATGCGACGTCGGTCCCCGGTCACCCGCGCACTCTTCAGCCTCACCGCCCTCGTCACGGTGTGGTGCCTCGGCTGCAGCGCGTTCGACCCGCTCATCGCCAGGCTGATCTCCAGCGACGGCCCGATGATGGTGTGCGCGTCCGAAGCTCCGGCATCGGTTCAGGCGGCGGGGTCAGACAATCCCGTCGGTAAGTGCCCCGGCGGACCGTGATGCGAGCGACGGCGCCACGTGTGGGTGCGCGTCGTGTACCGCGCCCGCGCCGACTGGTTTCGCGGTCGCCGGACCGGCTCAGGCGTTACCGCAGCAGCCCACGACCGACGCCGGCTCGCCGACGAGCGTCGTGCGTACCCCGCTCGTCCCGCCGCCCCAGCGCGCTGCCTAACGGGAGACGTGTGTCCGCGCGCGACGCGATCGCGCCAGCGGACTGACCGTCGGCTCGTCCGAGTCCTCGACGAATCGCCCCGCGGCGGCAGAGCCGTGGTGCTCGCTCAACGACACAACACGCCACGCCGGACAGAAAACATGATCGGTCACCGTTCGTCGGTCCTACGCCGTCGACGCCAGCGCTCCGCCATTGTGCGTGCGACATTCCTCGCCGCGATAGCGGGAGTCACTAGCCACGGCGCCATCGGCAGGAGCACAGGCCGGTCACTCGGCCGTGGGCGTCCAAGCCCTCACGCTGCACGACGTGCTCGACAGCGCGCTCGCGCGCCACCCGCTCGTCGAAGCAGCGCACGCCCGGGTCCGTGCCGCGCACGGCACTCGAACAACTGCCGGCGCGTTCGGGAACCCGATGCTGAGCTACGACGTCGAGAACGCCCCGTTCCCGGGCGGGAGCCGGGTCACCGGAATGGCACGCGAGACGATGACGACCGCCACGCTGCCACTCGAGAGCATTGTCCAGCGATTCCCTCGGACGCGACGCGCCGACGCGGAGGTGCGCGCGGCCGAGGCGGATGCACGCGGGGTACGCCAGCAGCTCGCGCTCGACGCGTCGCGGGCGTTCTTCCGAACGGCACTCGCGCAAGTCAGCATCGAGGTCGCGCGGGGACCTGACCACGTGGCTCGACTCCGTCGTCGCCTACAACCGGACGCGCGTCGAGGAAGGTGTCGCGGCGGAAGCGGATCTGATCCGGGCCGAGCTGGAACGCGACCGCGCCGCGGCGCAGCTGACGCTGCACGAGGCCGACTACGCGCGCACGCGCGCCGAGCTCGCGGCCTTCCTCGGCGACCTCAGGTCAGGTGTCCCGAACGTCGTCGTCACGATCGATGACGCGCCGATACCGCTGCCAGACTTCCCGGACTCGTCGAGTGCGCGCATCGACGCGCACGCCGCTCCGCTCGCAGTCGCGCAGACAGACCTCGAGCGCCGGCCGGACGTGCGAGCGGCGCGCGAACGCCTAACGTCTGCGGGAGCCGGAGTCTCGGTCGAGCGCGCTACCATCCTGCGCGAGCTCGGGGCCACGTTCGGCGCGAAGCGTACCGCCGGGACAACGTCGATGGTGGCTGGGCTCAGCCTGCCGCTGCCGATCTTCGATCCGAATCGCGGCGAGATCGCTCGCGCGTCCGCCGAGCGCGACGTGGCGGCGCTCGACCTCGCGGCACGGGAGCGCACGGCGCGTGCGGAGTTGGCGGGCGCTTACGAGGCGGCGCGACTTCTGACAGCGCAGGTGTCGCTGCTCACTCGCGGAACTGCCGGTCGGCCAGCGTTCCTTTCCCGCGCCGATGAGGCGCGTCGCATCGCGCTCGGCGCGTATCGCGAGGGCGCAGTTCCCCTGCTGCAGGTCATCGACGCGGCCCGAGCGTGGGGTGACGCGCGGCTCGCGTTCTACGAGACGTTATACGCACAGCACGAGAGCGTCGCGCTGCTGCTCGTCGCACGGGGCGATGACCTGTTCACCGAACTGCCCGCGCTCGCGCGCAGTGGGCAGCGAACTCCGCGCTGACCGAGGCGACGACATGCCATTCATTGACGAAACAGGCGACGTTAGGCCGTCACCTCGCGGCGCCCGACTGATTGGTGCCCTGGCTCGAGCCACAACGATCGCCGCACTCATCGGGTGTCGGGATAATACCGCCGAGAAGGGCGAGACCATGAAGGACGACACGGCGCGAAAGGTGGCGTCGGCCGACAGCGGGGCGGCGGGGAAGGGAATGGCCGGGATGAACATGGCATCGCCGACGGTCGCACCGGACAGCGCCGCGGCAGCGGGCACGCAGGTCACGCTCACCGCGAGCCAGATACGCCACGGCGGCGTGGCGTGGCAGCCCGTGACCGTGGGCACGGCGGCGGCCGTGGTCTCCGTTCCCGGGCAGCTGGTGCCTAACGAAGATCGCACTGCGCGCCTCGGGTCGCCGGCGTCCGGTCGGGTCATCGCCGTCCGGTCTCGTCCGGGGGACCGCGTCGCGCGAGGCCAGGTGCTCGTCACGCTGCAGAGCCCCGAGGCGGGCGGGGCACAATCCGACTACGCCAAGGCGCAGGCGGAGCTCACGTCGCAGCGCGCGCAGGCCACGTACGCGAAAAGCGCCCGCGCCCGCGCGGAACGTCTGCTCGCGCTCAAGGCGATCCCGCGGCAGGACTACGAGCGCGCGGTCGCCGACGACGAGCTTGCGCAGAGCGCGGTCGTTCAGGCGGAGGCCGAGTTGACGCGAGCGCGCAGCTCGGCGGAACAACTCGGGGCGATCGGCTCGGCCAACGGGGAGATCGCGTTGACGACGCCGCTGGCCGGTGTTGTTCTGGCGCGGACCGCTGTGCCAGGGACCGTGGTGGAGGCCGGCGCGCCGCTCGTCGTCGTCACTGATCCAACGACGCTCTGGCTGACGATCAACGCGCCGGAGTCGCTCGCTGGCGCATTCCGCACGGGCGCGACAATGAGCTTCAGGGTCCCGGCCTACTCTCGGGAGTTGTTTACGGCGCGCGTCGACGCGGTCGGGGCCGGCCTCGACCCCGGCACGCGGACCCTTCCGGTGCGCGCCACGGTCGACAACCGCAGCTGGCCGGCTCAAACCCGAGATGCTTGCGACGGTCATGGCAGCCGGCGGCCCACAGGTCGCGGCGGCGATCGTGCCTGACGCGGCGGTGCAGATGCTCAAGGGAAAAACCGTCGTGTTCATCGCCCGGCCCGCGCCTAACGGGAGTGCGACGTTCACGCGCCGCGAGGTGGAGGTCGGCTCTCGAGCGGACGGCCGCGCCGCGATCCTCAGCGGCCTCGCAGCGGGCGATGTCGTCGTGACCACGGGCGCCTTCGCGGTGAAGGCCGAGTTCGAGAAGGGCAGCATGCCGAAGATGGAGATGTGACGATGACCGTTCCACGCAGCGTCATCGAGCGCGTGATCGACGCGTCGATCCGGCATCGCGCGATCGTCATCGGCGCGACACTCGCCGTCGCCGCCGCGGGCACCTGGGCATTCGCGACGCTCAAGACGGACGCCTTTCCCGACCTGACGCCGAACCAGGTGCTCGTCATGACCGAGGCGCCCGGACTCTCGCCCGTCGAGGTCGAGAATCAGGTCACGTACCCGATGGAGGTCGCGATGCTCGGCCTCCCGCGCACGACCGATGTCCGATCGATCTCGAAGGTCGGGACTCTCCGTCGTTACCGTGACGTTCGAAGACGACGTCGACCTCTACTTCGCGCGCGCGCAGGTGCAGCAGCGCATGCAGGACGCAATAATGTCCCTGCCCGATGGAGCAGAGCCGATGCTCGGGCCGCCGGCGACAGCGATGGGGGAGGTGTTCCAGTACCTCGTCGAGGCGGACGACGGCGCACGAGACAGCCTGACCTTGCTCAACCTGAGCAACGTTCAGGCGTACGTGATCGCGCCACTCCTTCGAACCGTGCCCGGCGTCGCGTCGGTGAACGCGTGGGGCGGTCTCGAGCAGCAGTTCGAGGTGCTCGCCGATCCCGCGAAGCTCGCCGGCTTCGGCCTCACGCTCCACGACCTCGAGACCGCGCTCGCGAACAACAACGCGAACTTCGGCGGCGGCTACATCGAGGACCGCGGCGAGCGCCTAACGCTGCGCGGCCTCGGGCGGGTTGCTGACACGACCGACATCGCGAACGTCGTCGTCGCCACGCGGGAGGCGACGCCGGTCTACGTCCGTGACGTGGCGCGCGTCACGATCGGCGGCGCACCGCGATTCGGCGCCGTGACGCGGGACGCGCGCGGGGAGGCGTTGTCGGCGGCCGTCATCATCCTCAAGGGCTCGAACGGACGCGAGGTCGTCTCCCGCGTGCTCGCGCGGCTCGAGGAGATCAAACGCGTTCTGCCGCGCGGGGTCACCATCCGCCCGTTCTACAACCAGGGCGAGGTCGTCGAGCGCACGACCCACACGGTGTTCCGGAACCTCATCGAAGGGGCACTGCTCGTCACCGCGATCCTGTTCCTGTTCCTCCGCACGTTCCGCGCGTCGCTCGTCACGGCGTCCGTCATCCCGCTCTCGTTGTTGATCGCGTTCCTCGCCATGCGCGAGTTCGGCGTCTCGGCCAACCTCATGAGCCTCGGGGCGCTCGACTTCGGCCTCATCGTCGATGCGTCGGTGGTGATGGTCGAGAACTACGTGCGCCGGCTGCACGGCCAGCACGCACTCGCGCCTGACGCACGGCGCGACCTGATACGCGAGGCGGCGTTCGAGGTCGGTCGCCCCGTCGTGTTCGGCGTCGCGATCATCGTCGCGGTGTACGTGCCCATTTTCACGCTCGAGGGGCTCGAGGGCCGCATGTTCCGGCCGATGGCGTTCACCGTCTGCGCGGCCGTGCTCGGCTCACTCCTCCTCGCGCTCACGTACGTTCCCGCCGCGTCAGCGTACGTCTTCGCACGCGAGGGCGGCGCGCGAACGTCGCGACGCACCCACGAGGACGCGCGTTGGTTCGTTGCGTTGCGCGCGAAGTACGCCGGAGCGCTCGAGTGGGCGCTCACACATCGCCGCGCCGTGGTCGGCGGCGCACTGGCGTTGCTCGCCGTGTCGCTCGGGTCAGTCCCGTTCCTCGGCACCGAGTTCATGCCGAAGCTCGACGAGGGCTACATGCTGATCGAGACGCGCCGCGCGCCGAGTGCGGCGCTGGCGCAGGGCATCGCCGTCTCCGAGGACGTGGAGCGCACGCTCAGATCCCTTCCCGAGGTGGCGCGCGTCGTGACGAACCTCGGCCGGCCGCACGAGGCGACCGAGACGATGGCGCTCAACCAGGGCGACGTATACGTGACGTTCAAACCGAAGCGCGAGTGGCGCGACGGTTCGCTGGACGCGTTGATCGAGCGCATGGACTCGGCGCTCGCGGAGATTCCGGGACTCGACTACGAGTTCAGCGCGCCGATGCGCATGCGGCTCGACGAAGTGATCTCGGGCGTCCGCACCGACCTGGGCGTGAAGCTCTACGGCGACAGCCTGCCGCTGCTCCAGGAGAAGGCGGCTGAGGTCGAGCGCGTCATTGCCGCAGTGCCGGGCGCCGAAGACGTGTCGGTCGGCGCGAGCGCCGGTGCGATGCAGCTCGAGGTCGATCTCGATCGCGCGGCGATCGCGCGCTACGGCCTCAACGTCGCGGACGTGCGCGAGGCCGTCGAGTCGGGGATCGGCGGGGCCGCAACGACGGAGGTGCTGGATGGGCGGCGACGCTACCCGATTGTCGTTAGGCTCGACGCGCCCTACCGCTCGACGCCCGAGGCCGTGGGCCAGACGCTGATCCGGACACCGGCGGGGGGAACGGTGACCCTGTCGCAGGTGGCGCGCCTGCGGACCGTGGAAGGACCGGAGGTCGTCGAGCACGAGGGGGGCCAGCGCTTCGTGGTCGTGAAGAGCAACGTGCGCGGGCGCGACCTCGGCAGCTTCGTGGCCGACGTCCGACGCGCGGTCGCCGAGCGGGTGACAATGCCGCCCGGCTACTTCACGGCGTACGGCGGGCAGTTCGCGAACCAGGCACGCGCGACGCGGCGACTCGCGGTCATCGTGCCGCTCGTGCTGCTCCTCATCGTCGTTCTGCTCTACGCGAGCTTCGGGAGTGTGCGGCACGCGCTGCTCGTCATGCTCAACGTGCCGTTTGCGCTCGTTGGCGGGATCGCCGCGCTCTGGCTGCGCGGTCTGAATCTCAACCTCAGCGCGTCGGTCGGCTTCATCGCGCTGTTTGGCGTCGCGGTGCTCAACGGCGTCGTGCTGCTGTCGTACATCAACCAGCTTCGGGCTGCCGGCCGCACGTTAGGCGACGCCGTCCGTGAGGGTGCCGCGGTTCGGCTGCGGCCCGTGCTCATGACCGCGCTCGTCGCATCGGTCGGCTTCATCCCGATGGCCGTTTCCACGAGTGCGGGCGCCGAGGTGCAGCGGCCGCTCGCGACGGTGGTTATTGGCGGCCTCGTGTCTTCGACGTTCTTGACTCTCCTCGTGCTACCGACCGTCTTCGCGTGGCTGGAGGAGAGACGACTCGCGAGGAAGTCGCTTCCGGCGGAGCGAATACCGGCCGCCGGCGACCCGTCGGCTGCGATTGGGTGAGGACGGCCGGATGCCACATCGGAGCCACGTGATGGCGGGCAATGCACCGCAGAACGCAACGCGTAGCGGAGTTCGACGATGCGCCTTGCCTCGGACCGCCATCCGCTTAACGTGCTTGTGGGAGGTATGCGGTTCGCCGTGAACGTGGACGGCTGTTCGCGAACCGCGCGCGGCGAGTGGCTGAAGATCTTCATGAGGTAAGGGTCGCACCAGAACCATCGGTGGTGTGTGTGCCATTCCGCACCGTCGCAGGTGTGGTTCAATGGCTCAGCTTGTAGCTGCCGCAGCCTTTTGGTCTCTCTTTCTTTGTGTGCTCGACGGCTTCGGGGGCGCTCGGGCGCAGGGGATGACGTCAGCGGCAATCGCCGGCCGCATCGTCGACGATGGAGGCCACGGATTGCAGGGCGTCGAGGTGGTCGTGAAGAACCACGCGACCGGCATCTCGATGCGCACGGTCTCTCGAGCGGACGGACGCTACCTGGTCAGCGGGCTCGAGGTCGGTGGGCCGTATTCCGTGACCGTGCGACGAATCGGGTCGCCGATGCAGACGCGGACCGGGCTCTTTCTCAGTCTCGGGCAGCAGTTGCAGGTGGATGTCGGCCTTCGAGCAGCAGGCGGTGAGGCTTCAGGGAATCGAAACGCGGGCGGCGCAGGATAGACTGTTTTCGCGTGCGCACACGGGCACCGAGGCGTTCCTGTCCGATTCGACGATCCACCAGATGCCCGTCATCAATCGCGATCTGTACGACCTCGTTCGCCTGGTTCCGCAAATGTCGACGTGGTTCACGCTGGCACCGTCGGGAGCGGGAACCCGTGTGAACAGCATCCGCATCGACGGCGTCAGCGATCAGGTGCCGTCGAGCAATCTCGCGGCCGGCCAGTTGTATGGCGGCAAGGTCATCCCGCTGGACGCCGTGAAGGAGTACCAGGTCCTGTTTTCGCCCTTCGATGTGAGATACGGGAGCTTCGCCGGCGCGAGCATCAACGTCGTGACGCGGAGCGGCACCAACGAACTGCACGGAAGTGTGTTCGGCTACGGCACTAACGAACGCCTCGGTCCAAACGTGCCGTTAGTCCGGAGCGCGCAATATGAGAAACAGCAATTCGGCGTTTCGCTCGGCGGACCGATCATTCGCGACCGTCTTCTCTTCTTCGTATCGTCGGAGCTGCAGCGGCGCACGATCCCGGCGATCGGGCCGCGCGTCGGTGAGCCGGCATCCGAGTCAGAGTCCGCTTCCCGTCAGCGCAGCGGACATTGCGCGCTTCCAGCAGTTGTTGAGCGGCTATGGGCTCGATGGTGGGTCCGCCGGCAGCCGTGACGAACGCCAATCCGTCGTCGAGCACGTTCCTCCGTCTCGACGCGCCGATCGCCCGCTGGAACAGCCGTATCACCCTACGCGGGAATTACGGGCACGCAGACAGCTCGATCTTCGCTCGACCAACGGCGCTCGCGCCCACGAATTGTTCGACGAACGCGTGCTTTCCGTTGTCGTCGCTTCAGCACTCGCGTTGGGTGGACAAGCGGTCGGTCGCCGCGCAGCTCGTATCGAATCTTTGCGAGCGGTGCATACAACGAGCTCCATGTTGGATACAACGGCATCGTTTCCGGCTTCCGGCCAACCGTTAGGCAACCGCTCATCGTGGTGACCGTGCCGGGAACGAACGGAGCGCCGGCCGTTCTGCAGTCGGGAACTCATGAAATCGCGACCGGACAGAGGAACGCGAGCTGGACGGCAGAGATCACGGACAATCTCTCGATCTCCGCGGGCGCGCATCGCGTCACGCTGGGCTTCTCGTCGCAGCTGTTCGACCTGCAGGCCTTTCAGCTACGCGGCTCCTACGGCATCTGGGAGTTCGGGAGCCTGGACTCGCTGCGAACGGGCGTCGCGTCGCGCTACCGCGTGACGCGAGATACGGGCAGTGTGACCGCGGCATCCGGCGCGTATCACGCAGCGTATCTCGGCGACGAGTGGGAAGCGTCGTCCCGCCTGTCGCTCACGTTCGGCCTCCGCGCCGATCTTTCGGTTCTCTCGGCGCGACCACCGTACGTGGCTGCTGTCGATTCGACATTCCAGGTCCGCACGGACAACGTGCCGTCCGGGGCGGTCGCGTGGTCGCCGCGGCTCGGCTTCAATTATCGCCTAACGAGCGGCGACCGCGCCGGCTCAGGTGCGCGGCGGCGTCGGTCTGTTCACCGGACGGCCGCCGCTGTTCTG
Source organism: uncultured Gemmatimonadaceae bacterium (assembly GCA_963829055.1). GTDB lineage: Bacteria > Gemmatimonadota > Gemmatimonadetes > Gemmatimonadales > Gemmatimonadaceae > JAJKIV01. The sequence continues at coordinate 205,390 of CAWHHI010000004.1, forward strand.
GCTGTTCGGTGGCTTTTCAGCCTACGGACTCGCCGCGCGAACGCTCCAGTGCGGATCGCTTCCCGGCGACGCCGGCGCCCCACCCGTGTTTCGCACCGACATTCGAAATCCGCCGCTCGCGTGTGCGGGCGGTCAGACGTTCGCCGCCGCGACGAACGGAGAGATCGACGTCATCGACCGACATCTGCGCCTCCCTCAGACGATGCGCGCCACGCTCGCCACGGACGCGCGGCTCCCCTTCGGCGTCGTCGGGACCATCGAAGGGCTGTACACGCGCGCTACGCGCGCCGTGTTCTTTTCTCCGATCAATCTCAGCGAACCGACCGCGTCCGACCGCCACGACCGCGTGATGTACGGGACGATCAACGCGACGGGAGTGGCCATTCCGAGACGCGTTTCGTCCCGGTTCGGCGACGTCATCGCGATCACGAATCAGTCGAAGGACTATGCCTACGACGTCGTCGGTGAGCTGCGAAAGAACAGTCGCATCGTCGACGTGACGTCGTCGGTCAGCTACGGGCGGGCCCGTGACGTACAGAGCCCGCGACCGGTCAGTGCTCTCCTCACTGACAATTGGCGCTTCGCGCGTCCCGTCACCGGTCGTCAGAATGACCTCACGCTTGGAACCTCGGATTTCGATCAACCCTTTCAGGTGCGCGCGTCGGGCACCGTTCATTCTCCCTGGCGGCGGTATGGCACCGATCTGTCGTTCCTCTATGTCGGTGGCTCCGGATTCCCTTACACGTATGTCGCTGGCGGGACGGCGGGACGTGGCGACCTCAACGCCGACGGCGCGGTAGGCAACGACCCGATCTACATCCCGCGTTCCGCGTTCGACACGGCGGAGATCAGATTCGGCGGGTCCGCCTCCGACGTGGCAACGCAGCAGGCCGCGTTCGAGCGCTTCGTCAGCGGCGCGACATGCCTCGCGCAACCAGCGGGGGCGCATCATGGCGCGCAACAGCTGCCGTTCGCCCTGGATGAGTCTCACGAATCTGGCGATACGCCAGGCGTTCCCGAGCGTACGAGAGCAGTCGATGGTGTTCGAGTTGCAGGTGTTCAACGTGCTCAACCTGCTGAACTCTCGTTGGGGGAGAATGGCGTTGCCCACCGGGGCTTCACTGGCGACCACGAGCCAGATTCCATTGCTGTCACAGATCGGCGAAACGGCAGGACCGCGCGCACAGCCGATCTATCGGTTCGATTCGACGATGCGCCGGTACAACGACGAGAACTTCGACACGTACTATCAGATCCAGGTGGCGTTACGCTACAACTTCTAGGGAACTGACGTGCCAGACGGACCGGCCGAGCGGACACGCCTCGTCACCGCTTTCGTTCTTTTCCTGTGCGTGTTGGCTCCGAACGCAACGGCGCAGCGTGCCGGGCACCCGACGCGCGTTCTCGTGCTGTATCAACAGCAAGCCGAGACGCAGCCGATGCTCGAGTTCACGCAGCAGCTGCGCCTAACGATCACGAAGGAGCTGGGCTCACCGGTCGAGTTCTACCAGGAAGCCCTGGACTTCGACCGTTTCGCTGGTCGCGAGCAGTCGTCGCCGCTCGTGGACTACTTCGACGACAAGTATCGCCGATTCGGCATCGACGTCGTCGTGCCCGTTGGCGGCCGAGCGTTGAGATTTGCCGTCGACCAGCTGGGCCGTGTATTGCCGAACGTTCCGATCGTGTTCGCGCTGTGCGCGGCACCTCAGACGGATCCGGCGGCACAGCCGGAGAATGTCACGGGGCGTCTCGCCTCGGCGTCGCGCTTCGCACCCACACTGTGGATGGCGCGGCGGCTCCAGCCGGACGCGCGAGCGGATCGTCGTCGTCGGCGGCGCGGGGCCGGCGGATTCGGCCACGGTCTCCGCCGCGGTGAGCGCGGCCGCGACGTTACGCGACTCACTCGAGCTCACCGTCCTTCAGGGCCTCTCGCTCGATGTGTTGCTCGCGAGGCTCCGCCAGATTCCTCGGCGCTCGATCGTCATTTTCGCGAACTACAGGTACGACGCGCGCGGGCAGGCATTCGAGCCATTGGACATTGTCGGCAGCATCGCGCGCGCGGCGTCGGCCCCGATGTACACACAGTTGGGCAGCTACGTCGGTGAAGGCGTCGTCGGCGGTTCCGTCCTGCGGTTCGACGACGAAGGCCTGCGCACGGGCCGGCTCGTCGTCCGCGTCCTTCGCCGTCGCGCCGGCGAACGGATGCCGCCCGTGGAGCCCATCGCCAAGTCGTTCGTTGCCGACTGGCGTCAACTGCGCCGTTGGGGACTCTCCGAAAAACGTCTGCCACCGGGAACCGAGGTGCTGTTCCGAGAACCGACGCTGTGGCAGCGACACCGGACGGTCGTGCTCGTGGCGCTCGGCGTCATCATCGCGGAGCTGCTGCTCATCGGTGGCCTTCTCGCCGAACGGCGGCAGCGCAAACGGGCACAAGCCGTGGCCGAGGAGCAGCAGCGGCGCGCCGATGAGACGAGACGTCACGTTGCGCACATGGGGCGTGTGGCCCTCGTCGGTGAGCTGGCGGCGACGATGTCACACGAGCTTCGGCAGCCGCTCGCCGCGATCCGCGCGAACGCCGAAACCGGTGCCAGGCTCCTGACGCGTAGGACGGGACAGTTCGGCGAGGACGAGCGGGAGCTATGTGAAGAGATCTTCAGCGAGATCGTCGCCGACGATCTGCTTGCCTCCGACATCATCACGCGGGTTCGCGCGCTCGTACGAAAGGAGGAATTGCCCCAGCAGCCTGTGGACCTCAATGAAGTGTGTCGAACCTCGGAACGCCTGGTCCAGCACGATGCGCTGACTCGCGGGATCGACATCATCTTGTCGCTCGACCCGCGGATACCGCCGGTCACTGGCGACCCCATTCAGCTTCAGCAGGTCGTGCTGAATCTCATGCTGAACGCGCTCGATGCATGCGCAGTGTCGACGAATCCGCGGATCGTCGTCGGTACGGTGGCTCGGGGCGACGAAGTCGAGGTCTCCGTGCGCGACAACGGGCCCGGACTCCCGGAGGATGTGCGGCCACATCTATTCGAGTCGTTCTTCACCACCAAATCACAGGGTCTGGGCTTGGGCCTGGTGATCGTGCAGTCGATCGTCGAGCGACACCACGGGCAGGTGCGGGCCGAGAACGGCGAGCAGGGGGGCGCGATCTTTCGCGTCGTGCTGCCCGGCACGCGGAGCTCAGCTCCGGGTCCGTCCAAAGAGCGACGCGGGCACATCGAGCCGGAAGCTTCGGTATCGAATTAGTTGTGATCCGAAGCGTGTGTAAGCCGAAGGTCCAATAAAACGTGTTGGTCGCTGGTCCTACATCTGTGCCACCGAGGGTATGCCGCGAGCGAGGTTATTGCGTTGCCGACAGGAAACGGTAGGCGCCCGACGTCGGGGGCAGATGCGGACAGCTGGGTGGCGATCATCGACGACCATGAGTCGATGCGATCGTGCCTCGGTCGCGTCATGCGGATCGAGGGAATCCGCGCCGCCACGTTCGCGTCAGCCGAGGCGTACCTCGACGACGCGTCTCCGACCGCGCCGTGCTGTCTCGTGCTCGACATGCAGTTGCCCGGGATGAGCGGCCCTAAGCTGGCGCAGTTCCTCGAGCGCGAACGGCCGCCATTGCCGCCGATCATTTTCATCAGCGCGCACGATGACTTGTTGACGTCGCTCGAGGGCAGTCATCTTGTGCACGGAAGACTCAGAAAGCCGTTCGAAACCGACGCGCTGCTGGCACTCGTCACGCCACTGCTGTGAACGCGCGGGACGTCTCGGCGGCGCTATGCATCCTCACAAACGGCCTGGTCATCAGTCGTGGGTCATATAGTCGTCAGTTGTCAGTCCGTCACTGAATACTGATCACTGTACGACCCACGACTGATGACCAGGCCGTTGCAGCTCCAGGCCGTTCCCGAGAGCCGCGCCCCGTAGGTGGGCGTTCGTCCGCTTCCGGTGCCGATTACACGGCGCACCCGCAGTTCGACGGGCAGGCGCACACGTCACAGCCGCACGCGTTGCCGCAGCAGCAGCGGGCCGCATCGGTGCCTGGTGCGTTGCTCGTCGAGCGGCACGCGCACGTGTTCGCGTGACAGGAGGCGCACGCGCAGGATGTCTGGGAGCTGGTCATGGTATCCCTCGGAGTCTCGATGTTGGTATCACGACGTCCCGGCGTCCCCGGGCATTGGCGCGGCGCGTGCACGGCTGGCCGTGTCCACGCGTGCGCCCGTCGTGAGGTACACGTTAGGCCTCGAGATCCACTGCCGATTGAACGAGGGGGCTGTGTTGCGCGCGAGTCGCGTCGCTGCTGCCAGCGCAGAGCGCCGCGTCAGCGGTGGATCGGCGCGCCGATGTCCCGCGCGAGTGGAGGCGTACCTCGCGTGCCGACTTCGCGTGGCAGGGGCCCCGCCATCTGCATAGCGGACGGTGGGAAGCCGAACGTGCTGCGCGAGGTGCGCGAGAGGTGCGCCGCATCGGCGAACCCCGCCGCGTGCGCCGCCGACGACAGTGTCTCGCCGGCCATCAGCAGCTCCCACACGCGGAGGAAGCGGCGCCACAGCAGGTACGGCCGGAGTCCCATGCCGGTCTGCTCGACGAACAGGTGCCGGAAGCGACCCGGCGAGAGGCACGCTTCGGCCGCGACCTCATCGAGCGTGAGCGGGCGGTCGAGGTTCGCCCTGATGTACGCGATGGCGCGCAGGATCCGCTCGTCGGACATGACGGACGGAACGCCGCCCGTGAGCGCCTGGACAATGCGCCGCGCCGCGTCGGCGACGTCGCGCTCCGTCTGTCGCCCCTGCCACGCGTCCTCCCACACGGCGAACAGCGGCGGCACGAGGTCGAGCACGTCGTTAGGCACGTGCGCGATGCCGCCGCCGAGGTAGCGCTCGGCGAGCGTGCGTCCCTCGCGCGTCTCGGGCTCGACGAACAGCACGGCGTTAGGCGACACGTGCGTCGCGTCCATCGAGTGCGGCTGGCGCGACGCGATGATCGCGCCGCCGTACTCCGTCCACGGTTCGCCCTCCCCGGTCCGGAAGCGGATGCCCGGGGTGGAGCCGAACGCGATCTGGATGGCGTAGTGCGCGTGCACGGGCACTACGCTGCCCCCGCGGCCGATCAGCAGGCAGCCGCCGTCCCACGGCACGAAATGGCCCTGGTATGGTGCTCCACCTGCGTTGCTCATGCGCTCCCTCGCTTCGCCATCGCCTCGATACTAGCGCGCGGCTAGCGCGCGATCAACGCGCGATGGCCGTGTGGCGACGGTCAGGCGCCGACCGAGGCCCCGACGCGGCGCGCCACCTGCTCGGCGATGAATGCGGCGTCCTCCCCGACGCCGCCGATGAGCGACGACGTCATGCGGTGCTGGAAGCGCAGGCCGACGAAGTAGAGTCCCGCCATGTCAGTCGCGACGCCGCGGCGGTGCCGGGGGCGCCCGTCGGTGTGGAGAACGGGTAGGTCGATCCAGCGGTAGTCGGATGTGAACCCCGTGCACCACACGACGACCCGCGGCTCGAGCACCGTCCCGTCGCAGACGGGGAGGCCCGCGCGCTCGTCGGTGACGCGCCCGACCCGTACCACGCCGCTGGCCTCGATGGCGCGCTCCGGGATGCCAATGAGCGAGTCGCCTCCGGCGGCCGCACGGGCAAACAGACGCCTGCCCAGTCGGGTGTCCAGCGTGGCGCGTGTCATCACAGGCCAGATCCAGTCGAACAGGTCCCGTCCAAGCAGCCGGCGGGGCAGATGCCCCGTGTCGCGGCCCGACAGCCACACCTTGCGGAAGCGCGCGAGCTCGAGCGCGATCTGCGCGCCGGAATTGCCAGCGCCGACGACGAGCGCCGGGCCGTCGGGCAGGTCGAACGGGCTCCGGTACTGGCTCGAGTGGAGCTGGTGGATGGTCGGCGCGAGCCGCGACGCGCGATCCGGCACCGCGGGCCGCTGGAACGGTCCCGTCGCGACCACGACGTTGTCGGCCTCGAACCGGGTGTCTCCCGCGCGTGCGACGTAGCGCTCTCCGTCCCAGCCGAGTGACTCGACCCGCGTGTCGTGGCGAACGGGGAGGTCGAAGCGCTCGACGTACCGCTCGAGATAGTCTGCCACCTCGTCCTTGTCGGGCAGGTGGGAGGGCGGGGCGGGGAAGACCAGACCGGGCAGCCCGCTGAACGCCGCGGGAGTGAAGAGGCGGAGCGAGTCCCAGCGCCGGCGCCACACATCCCCCGTGCGGCGCTCGGCGTCGAGAATGACGAAGTCGACGTCACGTGCCGCCAGGTGATGGCCGACGGCGAGGCCCGCCTGTCCGCCGCCGATGACGATGGTTTCGACGCGCTCCACGCGCGTGGAGGGCATGGTGTGCGTGTGCGCGGAATGGGTCATGGCGGTCGCTCCGGAGACGTGGACGGCTCGGGGTCGCGGCCGATCGACGATCGCGGTCAGCCGTGCGACGATGATCGCCTAACGCCGACGTCCGCGCTTGAACAAAGGGGCTGATCGCGAGCGCTCCGGCGCCCGCAAGCACGCGGCGCCGGCAATGCAACAGCCCGCCGCGTCAGCGGCCGCGCATCGAGCGCGCGTAGCGGGCCGGCGTCTCTCCGAACGTCTGGCGGAAGACGCGCGTGAAGTGCGACTGGTCGGAGAAGCCGGCGTCGAGCGCGATCATTGACAGCGGACGATCGCCCTTCGCGACCTCGATGCGCGCACGCTCGATCCGACGACGCCTAACGTAGGTCGCGACCGTCGTACCGTGATAGCGGCGGAACGTGCGGAGCAGATGCGACGCGTGCACGCCGGCGAGCGCGGCGAGGTCGGTGACCGAGGGAGTGTCCGCGCCGGCGGCCTCGATCGCGTCCTCGACACTCTGGAGCCAGCGCGGTCGCCGCCGCTCGCCGATCACCGGGAGTCGCGATAGATCGGCCACGAGAAGGAGGAGCGCGCCCTCGACGGCGAACCGCGAGACGCGGTCCGGCTCGCGGAGCTCGGCGCCGAGCCGCGCCGCCCAGCTGACCGCGCCCCGTCGCGCAGGATCTGTGGCGCGGTCGGCAACGCGGCCTCGCCCGCGCCGACGCGCTGCGAACCACCGCGCAGAGAACTGGATGTTGAGCCACCGGCCCGGCGTGAGGAACCGGTGCCCGTGCGTCTCGTACGACGGCGTGTAGAGAAGGCTCTGCACTCCCAGCTCGCGCGTGCGACTGCCGATCTCCTCCGTCGCGCTGCCCTGGAGCACGAGGCTCAGGAGTGGCGCATCGTGCGCGTGGGCGGCGACGCAGCAGTCCGGCGGCGTACGTGTTCTCCGCGACCGACACGCCGTCGAACGCCTGCGCGCGCACCGGCGCTCCGACGAACTTCCCCATCTCGATCGGTGCGGTCATGCAATCTCCCGGCGAGGCACATCGAGCCTGCTTTCGATCCCGAATATAGGGCCGCCGGACCGCCGCGCGCGAACTGGTCACCACGTTCGTTCCATCGTGCGTGTTCGGTGCTAGAACGAAGCTGCGCAGCCAGGGGATGTTGGGGGCACGTCATCACGCGACATCACCTCCGTCACCGCCATGCACACGACTTCCCCGCCCGGTCCGCTCTCCATTGGAATGGTGCTGTTCCCCGACCTCACGCAGCTCGACCTCACCGGCGCGTACGAAGTGCTCGCGCGCATGCCCGACACGCGAGTGCACCTCGTGGCGTCCACGCTCCACCCGGTGCGGAGCGAGTGGGGGCTGACCATCTCTGCCGGACGCCACGTTCGCCGACGCGCCGCCGCTCGACATCCTCTGCGTGCCGGGCGGATGGGGCGTCAACGAGCACCTCGACGACGAGGAGCTGCTCGGCTTCCTGCGCGCGCGCGGGGAGCACGCTCGCTACATCACCTCGGTGTGCAGCGGCGCTCTCCTCCTCGGCGCCGCCGGACTGCTCCGCGGCTACCGCGCGACCACGCACTGGCTCTCGCTCGATCTGCTCCCGCTCCTGGGAGCCGAGGCGGTCCGGCAGCGCGTCGTGCGTGATCGGCAACCGGATCACCGGCGGCGGGCGTGACGGCGGGGATCGACTTCGGCCTCGGCGCTCGCCGCTGAGCTCTTCGGGCCAGCCACGGCGCAGCGGATCCAGCTCGCGATCGAGTACGCGCCCGCGCCGCCGTTCGACAGCGGGTCGCCGGACACGGCCCCGGACGACATCCGTCGACGCGCTTCGTCGCGACAGCCGTGACGCGCTCGACCGACGGCGCGCGCTCGTCGAAGCCGCCGCGCGTCGTCTCGGCTGACCGCGCACCACGCGAGTAACTGCCATTCCTCGAACCAGGAGCGACTACATGCCCTACTTGATCGGAATCGTGCTGGCCCTCGCCGTCTCGGTGTACGCGACCGCGCTCCGGCTCGATCGGGATCGCGCGTTCTACCCGACCGTGCTCGTCGTGGTCGCCTCCTACTACGTGCTGTTCGCGGCCATGGGAGGCTCAGGCCGCGTGATCGTCGTCGAGTCGCTCATCATGGGTGTCTTCGTCCTGGCCGCGTCGGTCGGCTTCCGGCGAAGCCTCTGGCTCGTCGTCGCGGCGCTCGCCGCGCACGGCGTGCAGGACTTCTTCCACGCGAGGCTCGTCGCGAATCCCGGCGTGCCCGCCTGGTGGCCGGCGTTCTGTCTGAGCTACGACGTCGCTGCCGCCGGCTACCTGGCGTGGCGCCTAACGCAGAATCCGGCCCGGCGTGTGCCGGTCGCCTAACGCAGGTCCAGCCATCCTCCGCAAGGAATCATGTCCACGATGAAGCGAGTGCCGGGACTGGCGTTACCGGTTCGGCGCCTGCGCCGGAGATGACGCATGCCAGTGGATGACCTTCCAGCCGCCCGGGTCCTTCCGGAACACGACGGTGCGCCTGGAGGGAGTTTCTTCGGCGCCGAGATGGAAGCTGACGACCGCGACGCCCGGTCCTGCCATCTGAACCTTCAGATCCCGCGGGGCGATGCCCTGAACCATTGGCCGCCCCGCCTTCGCCCGCGCCTCGCGCTGGGCTGTCATGAACTTGCCGAAGACGTCCTCGATCTCGGCCTTGCCGTTCACTCGAGCAGGGAACTGGGGGAACGGAAAAAACATCGTCATATCCTCGGCGAAGTAGCCGCGGAACGAATCGAACTGAAGCGAGTCAAACGCGGCCAGGAACCCCTGCGCCGCTGCGTGCACGCCAGCTGAGTCAGCCGCCCAGCCGCCGCCGGTGGGCACCGCCGAGCGAGACGGCTGCGCGCCGCCGCCGAGGTTGGTGCACGACGCGAGGACGCCGAGTGACATGAGGAGAGCCAGCACTAAGGATCGGTTCTGCATGGTAGGATCGAGTGTCTAGTGTCAGGAGGCGTCGACCAGGGCGGACATCCGGCGGCGCGTCGCGGCATCCGGCATTGGCCCGCGCGCGGCGCCGAGGTTGTCCGTCAGGTACTCCATCTTGGCGGTGCCGGGATGGCCACCGTTACGGCGGGGTGCGAGACGATCAATTGGCCGGGCGGTGTCGCTCTCGAAAGCGCGATCACGAGTGGGGCCTCGCCGGTATCGGGAGCCGCCAACGTCGCATGCGTGAAACGGGGACGCGATGACGCCCCCGGCGGGCGGCGCAAATCGGCGGCAAGCGGATCGCTCTAGCGACGAGCGGCGTGCGCCGTCGTCGCTTAGCCGGCGTCTGCGAGGCGCCGCACGTTGTCGCGTGAGTTCCGGTCAATGTAGTAGTTGTCGGGATCGATCCCGCAGCATCCGCTCGTGGCTGTGGGTGCGGCAGGGCTCACGAGGCCGAGGCTCCGACCCATCAGATGGGCGGAGGGCCTGGCGGACCGCCCCGGGCCCCAGCGACCGCCGCGACCGTGTCGCAGAGCGCACGCGCGACCTGCCACCGAGACTCGACCTTCAACCGGGCGAAGATCTGCTCGGCGTGATTGCGGGCGGTGAATCGGCTGATGCCGAGCCGCCCGGCGATCTCCGGATTCGAGCGCCCCTCGGCAATCAGGAGCGCGACCTCCGCCTGTCGCAGGGTCAGCCCGCAAGCGCTCATGACCTGCTGAGGAGTGAGCAGCGAGGCGTCCGGCTCCGCGGCCGGGATCGGCGTGGCCGGCGCTGGCTGGACCGACGCCGCGGCCCGCTCCCGAACGACGCGCCGCGCCATCGCGTCCACCCGCGCCATCAGCTCCAGCGTGCGAAACGGCTTCGTGACGTAGTCGTCCGCTCCGAGGCGGAACCCCTCGACCTTGTCCGAGTCGGAGTCGCGCGCGGACAGAATGAGCACGGGGCACCAGTGCCCCTCGGCACGCAGACGTGACAGGACCGCGAGCCCGTCGAGTCCCGGGATGCCGAGGTCGAGCACGACGATGTCGGGCGGATCGGCGCGCACCATCGCGAGCGCCTGTCGCCCGTCACTCGCGACGCTCGCCTGGTATCCCTCGCTGCGGAGGTTCGCCCGGAGCGCGTCGGCCAGGTCGTCGTGGTCCTCGACGATCAGGATGCGCAGACTCAGGCTCACGTCGTGGACGGCGTTCGGGATGCTGGTCAGGGCGGCGGCTGCGGGACGCGACGCAATCTCGTCGGGCCGCTCGACGCGGGCATAGGTCACCGTCCCATGTCGGGCGACCCTGCGAGATGACACTTGCTCGCGGTCCGCAGGAGCGCCATGGGTCTGTGACCCATAGGATACTGGCCTGCCGCAGGTGCACCTTGCATCGTCTCGGCGCCGCGGCAGCGTTCGCAGCGCGGCACCTTTGACCGGCAAACTCGTTGCGCCTCGATCAGATGCGACAGACAGTGCGGTCCGCCGTCGCGCGCCGCGGCAGGGAGACGGTCGCCTGGCTCGCCATCGGCGGAACGCTGGCGGCGATGTTCCTCACGGCGTATCAGGTGCGTCAGGGCTGGGCGCAGCGACGCCTCGCCGCGGAGCAGGCCGTGCGCGACCAGCCTGACGACCGCCGCGGTCCTCATCGGCACCGAGGCAGCGAGGATGAGTGCGCTCGAGCTGCGCGCGCTCCTCTGGCCGGCGCTCGCCACGAACGCATCGCCCGAGCTCGCGCCCGCTCACGCTCGACGAGTTCGCGGGCGCCGGCGCGGAGCAGTTCGCCGCCATGCACGACGATCGCGGCGCCGCGCGGCCGGGTTACTTCCGCCTCGCGCGGAATGGCCGCGGTGAGTGGACGCCCGAGCTGCGCGGCGCGCTCGCCACCGACTCCGTGTACGCGCGCGCGGTGCTCGACGAGGTCCGTCGCTGTACCGATCACGTCGACGTCGACAGGCGCGGAGCGCGCATCGTCATCCTCTACCCGAACGTGCGGGGTCTGCCGTTCGTCGTCGGCATGGCGCCGGAGCGCGGGGCCGACAGGCGCGTGGTCGCCCTGTTCGGCGTCGCGTACGCGCGCACCGCGGCGCTCCGCACGCACGTCGGGCACGTGCTGCACGGGATCTCGCTGCTGCCGGCGCCCTCGGGCGAACCGAGCGACGGCACCCGTCGTTCCGAATCGGGGCAGGCTCCCCGCCCTGGCGCCAGAGTGGACAACGCGGGCCTCGCCGTGCGTCTTCGGTACGCGACCGGTTTCCGCGACGCCATCTCCCCCGCCGCGGCCGACGACGCCGTCTGGCGCTCCGGGTTCGTCGCCGCGCGCGGCGTCCCGGGCCTGGACGGCGGGTTCATCGTCGAGGTGGCGGTGCCGGAGCACGTCGGCCGGCGCTACGTGGAGGCCGCGACGCCGTTAGGCGGCGAGCGGCTGATGCTCGGCGGCGTGCTGCTTCCTCGGCCTCGGGTTCGCCGCGGCCGCGGCGCTCGGGCTGCGGCGACAGTACAAGCTCGCCGAGGCGCGCAGGACGTTCGTTGCCGCGGTGTCGCACGAGCTCCGCACGCCGCTCGCCCACGTGAACGCGCTGAGCGAGACGCTGCTGCTCGGGCGCGCGGAGTCGCCGGAGCAGGCGCAGCGCTGGCTCCGCGCGATCCACCGCGAGGGCCGGCGCCTCAGCGTGCTCACGGAGAACGTCCTGCTGCACGCGCGTGGCGAGCGACGCGGCGTTCGCGCGGCCCCACAGTGGACGGATGTCGGCGCGGTCGTCCGCGACGCGGTCAGCCTCGTCGAGGCGCAGGCGCAGGCACGCTCGGCGCGCATCGTCATCGCCGGCACGGCGGTGGAAGGCACGGTGGGTGACGCTGGCGCCTGGATCGACGCGGCCGCCGTGCGACAGATCGTCATCAACTTCATCGAGAACGCACTGAAGTTCGGCCCCGACGGCCAGACGGTGACGGTCACGCTCGACCTCGAGCGCGCGGAGTTTTCCGGCCGCGCGGAGGGTCTGCTGCGTCTGAGCGTCGACGACGAAGGGCCGGGCGTCCCGCCCGACGATCGCGACCGCATCTGGCAGCCTTTCGTGCGGCTTGCGGAAGGCGGGAGCGCGCCAGCAGGCACGGGCCTGGGCTTGAGCGTCGTGCGACAGCTGGTCGCGGAGCTCGGCGGACGGTGGTCGGTGTTCGACGCACCAGGGCGCGGCGCGCGATTCCGCGTCGAGCTGCCGCTCGCCGCGCCGCCTCCTCAAGTCGTCGAGCGCGCGACGGAGCATTCGACGTCGTCGCTGGCGCAGAGACAGAGGTTCGCCGCGAACGGGCGTTGAGGGACAGTAATAAACGACGGCGCGCGGGGAATTCCCGCGCGCCGCCTGGTGTCTACTCGCTGGCCCTACTCTTCCGCTTTACGGAATAAACAGCCAGGCGGCGTTTCGCGCGGCGGTTCCATTTCCGTACCCGCCCACAATGAGCACGTGCCCGTTCTCCAGGCGCGTCGCCGTCGAAAAGTTGGCAGCAAGCGCGTTCGACGATGACACCAGCGTAAAGCGCGCGGTCACTGGGTCGAACAGCTCGGGATCGCCTGCTCCGCCAGCAACAAGAATTCGGCCGTCGACCAGCGGTGTCATCGTCCCTTGATGTTTGTACCGCGCTCGGCGCAGCTCGCCCGCACTGGAAAAGCGTTCGCTCTGGGGGTCGTAGATCTCTGCATCGCGATACTGACCACGGTCGTCGCGCTCGTCGGAGCCGCCCGTAATGAGCACCCTCCCATCGGGGAGAATCGCCGCCGCGTGCTTATGCCTTGGCCGAGTCATCGACCCGGTCGTGCGGAATGCGCCTTGTTCCGGATCGTACAGCTCTGCGCCGTCGTACAGCCGGATCGATTCACGACGACCCGCGTGCCCGCCGGCAATGAGTACGCGCCCGTTAGGCAGAAGTGCTCCCACGTGCGATTCACGTGCAACGGACATGGCGCCGGTGCGCGTGAATCGCATCGTGGCAGGATCGAACACTTCTGCCGAGGCGAGGAACGAATAGCCGGTGCTGGTTCCGCCGACGAATAACACGCGTCGATCGCGCAGCGGTATCGCGAGGTGATCGCTGCGTGGCTCGGTGAGGTCAGGACCGCGCGTGAACGTTCCTGAGGCAGGGTCGTAAATCTCAGTGCTCGCGAGCCACGTTCCATCGTAGCCGCCCGCGATGAGCACTCGACCATCGGGAAGGGACGTCGCCGTATGTCCACCGCGCGCACGAAGCAACCCTTGCGTCGGTAGGAAGCGTCTCGTTCCAGGGTCGAAGATCTCTGCGGTGGCGGACGCGTCGGAACCACTTCCGCCAGCAACGAGAACGCGACCGTCTGGAAGCGGCGTGGCTGTGTGAGCAAAACGGGCAACGCGCATTGGCGGCAGTGCCACGAGCGATGCGGAACCGGGGCCGGTGTCAGCGGTCGGTTCCATCGCAACACCACAGGCGAGAACGAGTGAGCCCAGCGCAACACGTCGCAGCACGACCGATCCCATTTTGCACCTCCCATTTGGAGGTAGGATGCCGCCGACAGCGCAAACGCTGCCAATGACGTCAAATCGAATGCACGATCTCGCCATGTCGTGCCATTATCTATCGCGACATGATACCCTTGTCGCCTTGTCGGCAGCGCTCGCCCCGGCAATCAGGGCGGTGCGCGTCGATCCGATCGAAGCCCTGCGCTCTGACTGAACGAGGGCGCGAACAAATCAGTCCGCGCGCAACGCGATAGTGGGGTCGACGCGCGCCGCGCGCCGTGACGGGAGCCAACTCGCGACGAGCGCCACCGCCGCGAGCAGCGCCGCGACGACGACGAACGTGACGGGATCGCTCGCGCTCACCACGTAGAGCAGGGAGCGCAGCAGGCGCGTGGCGAACAGCGCCAGCGGGATCCCGACCGCGAGTCCGGCGAGCACCGGCGCCATCCCGCGCCGTAGCATGAGCCCCACCACGTGGGCCTGCGTGGCGCCGAGCGCCACGCGCACGCCGATCTCGCGCTCGCGTTGGCGCACCACGTAGGCGACGATCCCGTAGAGTCCCACCGCGGCCAGCGTAAGGGCGAGCGCGCCGAACACGCTCACCAGCGTGGTGAAGAAACGCGGCGTCGCGGCGGCGGCGGCGACCTTGTCCTGCATCGGGACGATCTGGAGGATCGGCTGGCGCGGCAGTACCTCGCGGATCGCGGCGCGCACCGGCCCCGCGAGCCGCGCCGGGTCGCCGTCCGTGCGCACGATGAGCGACGCATGCGCCCCCACGAGAGGGTCTTCAGGATGAGCACGTCGAGCGTGCCCTGGACCAGGTCGAGGTCTTCGGCGCTGTTGTCGGCCACGGCTTCCCCCCCCTAAGGTGTCGAGGGGGAGAGGCCAGCGCGTTGGGCATCTAGCACGTAAGTAGGCAGCCCGCACGTTCAGCCCACATTTTCACTCTCCATTCCATGCAGAGCAGGCGCGAATTCATCGGCCGAAGCATCGCCGCACTTGGCGCTGCCGCCGCACTCGATCCGAGATCTCTACTCGCTGCCCCCGCTGCTGCGCCCAAGCGCATCCTCATCCTCGGCGGCACTGGCTTCGTCGGCCCGCATCAGGTGCGCCACGCGCTGCAGCGTGGACACACCGTCACGATCTTCAACCGCGGCCGCACTGCGCCGGGCATGTTCGGGAAGGACGTGGAGGAACTGGTTGGCGACCGCGCCACGGATCTCACCGCGCTCAAGGGGAAGAAGTGGGATGCCGTCATCGACGAGTCGGCGTCGCTGAGCAGTGCGCCGGAGTGGGTGAAGCTGTCGGCCGACCTGCTCAAGGATGCCACCGACCAGTACCTGTTCATCTCGACGCGTTCGGTTTACTTCGACACGAGCCGCGTGCCGATGACCGCCGACGCACCCGTGCTCACGCGCGAGAATACGCCGATTCCCGAAGGTCGCCCGCTCACCTACGGCCACGCGAAGGCGTACGCGGAGAAGGAAGCGCAGGCGGCGATGCCGGGTCGCGTGACGGTCGTGCGCCCGGGGCTGATCGTCGGCCCGGAAGACGATACCGATCGATTCACGTACTGGCCCGTGCGCATCGCGCGTGGCGGCGAAGTGCTCGTGCCCGGTGACGGGAGTGATCACGTGCAGATCATCGACGTGCGCGATCTCGTCGAATTCAACATCAAACTCGTCGAGGATCGCATGTACGGCGTGTTCAACGCGGTCGGCCCGCACATGGGCCAACCGTTCAAGCAGTTCGTGGCGAGCATTCACAAGGGTGTGGGTAGTCCGCCGGCGACGTTCACATGGGTCGACGCCGAGTTCCTGCGCGCGAACGGCGCGAATCCTTATGGGCGCGAGCTCCCGGTCTTTCAGGTCATGCAAGGGCGCTCGGCGGGCTTCGCGCGCTTCGACCTGACTCCGGAAATCAAGGCGGGCCTCAAGTTCCGACCGACCGAAACCACCGCGCGTGAGACGCTCGCATGGTGGCGCACGTTGCCGGCAGAGCGACAGGCGGCGATCAAGACCGGGTTCACGCCGGAGCGGGAGAAGACGCTGCTCGAGCTCTGGCACGCGCGGGGACGGTAAGGGTCGCCCTTCTTCGTGAGCACGTGTCGGCGACCGCGCTGTTTGATCGGCCGGCGTTCAGCACGTGTCTCAGCGCACGGCATCGTGTTAGGCAACGATGGTCAGAAGATGTCGGAGTCGCGGAAGAACTATCCCGACGTGAGGAGGTGTTCGACCGCGACGGTTCCGACGCGATGCGGTGGTTCCTCATGGCGAGCTCGATCCTGCGTGGCAGTGATCTCATCGTCACCGAGTCGGGCATCCGCGACGCAGTGCGTGAGGCCTGCTGCTGCTGTGGAACAGGTATTCCTTCGTCGCGCTGTACGCGAATGCGGAGAACGTGGAGGGCCGCACGCGGACGGAATCGTCGGCCGCCTAACGCGCCCAGGCACGTGCTTCGGACGGTGCCACTTGTGTTCGCCACTCTCTTACGTTCACCCCGATCTTCGTGCGTCGGCGCGGCGGTTGGCCCCAATCGTATCGCTCGTTGAAGAGCGCGGCCCCGCGTTCCGGTCGCCGCGGGAGCCGGATCATTGACGAACTCGACGACGTCGCAGCCAGGATGGTCGATTCGATAGTATGGGACTCAGACGATCGCAGTCAGCGCCCGGAACGCGTTGAGTCGAAGCGGTGCGCGAAATTCTTGTGCCGCCGCGTGCACGCTCGTCATATCGCTTCTTGACGCCGCTCAAGAGGTCGCGCTCGGCACGAAGGCAGGGAAAACGGGTGCGGCGGGTTCCGAGATCAGCGACACTGCAGACTCGTACACCCGCATCGGAAACTCGCTCGCCACTGCTCGCGTCGCCGCACGGATTGCCGGGAGCGCCACATCGCCCTTCTCACGGCTGAGGAAGCTACGCCAATGCGTGGGGTAATAGCGGACGAGCATCCCGGTCACGTACGCAATCGCGAACAGGAGCGATAGCGTCGTGAGCGCGATGCCGCCACGGAGGGGCTCTCGGATGAATATCATGTCCCGTGATAGCACCGAGTCGCCCGCTGCGTTTATCCAACGGGCGGAAGGATCTCAGGCAGCGAGCGATCGGGTGTGGTCGGGAGGATGCGTTTCCATCGGTGCCAATGGTAGGTCGTCCAGCCAGTGTCAGGCGTTATCTGCGCGTTAGGCGGCAACCGGAACGCTGTTCGTATCCAGGAATCGGTTTCGCCCGGCCGCTGGTCGACGATCAGCGCGCATCCGCTCGAAGCCAACGCTCCGTCGGTAGGGTACACTGGACCGTGGTCATGAAGGTACATCGCCCGGAGGGCCGACGCTTGACCGAAGGCGTCGAGGTACGCGTCGACGATCTCTGTCAGGCGGGCGAGCAACTCCCGCGCACTAAATGCAAATCCCTGCGGCAGCGGCGCCGGCGTGGAGCTGCTGGCGCCAGCGAAACTCTCGGTCCGCGTCGTAGCAATGAAAGGTTATGGCCTCCCGTCCGCCGGTGGCTTCAATGAGCTGCGTGAACGTTCCTCGAGTGACGCGGGTCTCCGTGTCAGCGAACGCTCTTATGCCTCGAGCCAAGGTCTCATCCCAGTTGTGCGCGTCGAGGCCGTGTTGCTTCGCGAGCGACGCTTCGCGGATGCCCCGCAACCGGAACAGGATGAGCCAGCGTGCGAGCCCGAGCACCCCATAGTATAGCAGCAGGGGCCGCACAAGCTCGTTGGCGTTCCCGGCCGAGGCGAAGTACTCGCGCGCCTGAGTCAGCGCCGACGTCATTTCGCGAGCCTTCTCGGCACCAGGCTCGCGCCCGTGGACCTCGGCATACAGCCGCGACACGACATCGCGGCTCTCATAACTCTCAGGCAGTTCCCACGCAGGACTAAGGGCGTTAGGCATAGATTCGTTTGCGGCGTACCGCGAGCCCAACAAGGGCCCGGGTTGCCGCGTACACTACTGACCTGGCAGACGCCGGTAGAGTCGCCTGCCACCACCACTCACGAGCCGTCACTGTCATATGGCCAAGAAATTCAAACCCCCCGACCGGTGAGAACGCATTCGGAACTCTGTGCCGGACTCGGACACGTCATCTACAATGCGTTACTCCTCGCTCTGAGCCTCCAAGTTTGGCGGGACCGTGGCACGTTCGACGGCAGAGTGACCGGCACAGATTTCAATCGCGAGCGCCAGATCGCGCTCGAACTAATGGTGGTGAAGTGCCGTACGTTCAATGATTTCCTCATGTCGAACATCAAATTCGAAAAGGACATGGTTGCCTCAGAGTTTACCTATGTCCCGAGCGGTCGCTACACGGAGCTCCTGCACAGTTTTAGGGATGCTGTGAACACCCGTACGGCTCACCTTTCGTGGACCCGAGTCGAGTCGTTGTCGTTGACGAACTATGACAAGCTGGACGCTGGAGTTGAGAAACTCTCTCTCGACGCACTCGAAGAAATAGACCATTTCCTTCAAGACGCTGTAACCCGCTTCACGCTCTCCATGGAGGATGACGCGTTTTGGCAAGCCTTCCAACGCGAGTACTCGAAAGTGGTGTAGCTCGATCCGGTCAAGACTACAACTTGTTAGGCAAGCGACGGCCGGTTTTTGGCGGCGGCAAGATCTGGATCACCGTTTGTCCGGTGTTCGCGAGACACGATTTGACGGCTCGCGGGAACCCCCCCCCCGCGTCGCTCTCGAGTGTTCCTTGGTCCGCTTACGGCACCGGCTTTGGCTGCTGCTGCTTGATCTTCTCCATGTACTTCTGGAAGAACCACTTCTGGATGTCCATCATGTTCAGCTCGCGCCCCTGGATGTACGCCTGATCGATGTTCGACGTCATGTCGAGCGGTGTCCCCGTCGTGATGAGCAGCGTGCCCTGCTTCCCGACCTCGAGCGAGCCGACCTTGTCCGCAATGCCCATCATCTCGGCGGCGTTGATCGTCACCGCCTTGAGCGCCTCCTCCTCCGGTAGCCCGAACGCCACCGCGACGCCCGCGTCCCACGGCAACCGGTTGCTGTACAGCGCCCCCGACCCGCCGGCGATCGCGAACTTCACCCCCGCCGCGTGCAGCTTCGCCGGCAGGCTGTAGACGGCATCGTAGCCCTCGTACTCCCTGTCCGGCGCGGCCATCGTCGACGTCAGGATCACCGGGACGTTCTCCGCCTTGAGCCGACGGCGCAACGTGAATCGCGTCGGCGCCGCCACGGATCACGAGCTTCAGGCCCTCCTGCTTCGCCCACGTGATGGCGTCGTTCATCTGCGCGACGCCGTCGGCTGCAACGACGACAGGGATCGCGCCGTCGAGCGCAGGAATCATCGCCGCGTATTTCACATCGGAGCGCACCGTCTGCCCGGCCTTCACCGCATCGCGATACGCGCGCGCCTCGGCGAAGAAGTTCTTGAGCTCCTGCACGCGCTCGGCGTAGCTCTTGGGTGGCTGACGATTGGCGGCGTTAGGTCCGCCCGGGCCACCACCACCAAAACCGCCGCCCGGACGCGCGTTAGGGTCGGGCCAGCGCACGTTGAGCGCGGCCGCGCCCTTCATCGACATCTCCTCCCACGTCCACCCCTCGAGCGACATCGCCGAGGAGAGGCCCGAGACCACGCCGACCGTCCGGCGTGCTGAACGCGACGAGTACGCCCGCCGAACGCGTCGTGCCGATGTGCCGGCTCTCTGCGTTGAACGCCACCTCGGCGCGCACGTTCGGGTTGAAGTCGCCGCGCTCGGTGATGTCGTTCGACACATCGACCGCGCCGATCTCGGTAATGCCCACCGTGCTGTACGCGTCGATGAGGCCCGGATAGATGTGTTTGCCCGTCAGGTCGACGACCTTCGCGGCGCGCGGCGTCTGCACATTGGCGCCGCCGATTGCCGTGATCTTGCCGTTCTCGAGCACGATCGTGCCGTTCTGGATCGTCCCCTTGGTGACGGTGTGAATCGTCGCGCCGCGCAACACGACCGGCTGTGACTGCGGCGCTACCGGCATCATCACCTGCGCGGTCGCGGCGTTAGGCGCGAATGCAGTGGCGCCGAGCAGCGCGATCCCGGCGGTGCGGGAGAGCATTTTCATGGTCGGCATCTCAGCGTCCTCCCCGGCCAGGCGTGCGCGCCGGACGTTCGGTTGACGGGTCGGTGTTGCCCGAGCCGCTGGCGGCGAGCACCGCCTGAATGAGCTGACTGCGCTGCCGCGCCATGTCGGCCCGCAGCGCCGCGTCCTCCTCGAGCGAGAAGTAGCGACGGCCGTCGACCCACGTCTGCTCCGCCTTCGTGAACTGCGAGAGCGGGTTGCCGTTCCAGATCACGAAGTCGGCGTCCTTGCCCGCTTCGAGTGAGCCGACGCGGTCGTCGATCGCGATCGCCTTGGCTGCCTGGTTCGTGACGGTGGAGAGCGCCTGAATCTCACCCACACCGGTGCGCAGCAGCTTGCCCGCCTCCCAGTTCATGCGCGTCGAGATCTCGGCGTTGTCCGAGTGGAGCGACGTCACGACACCCGCCTCCATCAGCATGCGCGCGTTGTAGTTCGTTGCGTCGTAGGCCTCCATCTTGAACGCGCCCCAGTCGCTCCACACGACCGCGGCGACGCCCGATTTCTTGAGCTCCGAGGCGATCTTGTACGCCTCGACGCCGTGCTGCAGCGTCTGCACGCGGAAGCCGAACTCCTCCGCCAGGCGCACGAGTGCGAGGAACTCGTCGGCGCGATAACCGTGCGACGACACGAGGAGCTTCTGGTCGAGGATGTCCGACCAGCGCTTCCATTCGCAGGTCGCGCCGCGGTGGGATCCCGGCTTTGGTGCGGTCGGCCTCCCAGCGCTTCCACACCGCCCGGTAGTCACGCGCGGCCATGAAATGGTCGCGAATGATTTCCTGCGTTCCCATGCGGGTGTCCGGATACCGATTCGGATTGCGCTTCGGGTTTTCGCCGAGCGCGAACTTCACCGTTCGTGGCGCGTTTGCGAGCTTCAGCTCGTCGGGGAGCGCGCCCCATCGAATCTTCACGTACACGTTCTCGCCACCGATCGGGTTGGCGGAGCCGTGTTTGATCATCGTCGTCGTTAGGCCGCCGGCGAGCTGGCGGTAGAACCAGATGTTGTTGTGCGTGAGCACGTCACCCATTTGCACTTCGGGAACGATCGCGAAGCCGCTCTCGTTCACCGAGCTCACGCCCGAGTGCGTGTGTGGATCGATGAGGCCCGGGGTGACGTGTTTACCAGTAGCGTCGATGACCATGGCGCCGGCCGGCGCGGTAAGCCCCTTACCGACCTGCGCGACCTTGCCCGCGCGGAAGAGCACGTCGGTGTTCTCGAGGCGGCCCTGCGGTCCCTGCGTCCAGACGGTACCGTTGCGCACCAGTACGGCCGGCGGCTGCGTCGGCGGCGCGGCGCGTCCGAACTCCATCGCCGGCCGAATCGCCGGGAGCGTGAGATTCGGAACCTTCATGGCCACGGTGCCGCGCGCGGGGCCTTCGAACTGCTCGGTGCGCGTCCCGCGGTACGTGGCATCAGCGCCGTTTGGGAGCGACATCCATCCGAAGAAGTTCTCGCCCTGCGACCGAACCGGTGAGCGAGCACCCGGCCCTGATGGCCGAGCGGTTCACCGTCGAACGTCACCTCGAGGCGGCCGGTCTCCGTGATGATCCGCGCGGACGTGAGCTTGCATCGGTTTGCCGTTCGGGCGCCGAGATCGTGCCGCGGATCCGGTTGAGCGGCCCCTCGATGCGCAGGGTCGCGGGGAAGCCGTTCACATCGGCCGTCGCGATCGTCCACGTTCCGCGCGGATCGATCTGCGGCGGGCGCGTGACGCCATAACGCGTTCCCTGCACCCACACGTCTCGGACGCTGGCTTCTTCGGTGAAGAGGTTGCCGTCGGCGACCACGAGATTCGCGACCTTGCCCGCGGCGATCGTGCCGTGAGTCTTCTCGATTCCGAGCAAGGTGGCGGGCACCGTCGTCAGCGCCGCGAGCGCCTTGTCGGCAGCGAGCCCGCGTGCGACCGCGATGCGGAGGTTCGGGAGGAACTGCCCGATCGACGATAGGCCGTCCGTGGTGAGCGCGAAGGTGACTCCCGCACTCGCGAGCTGCGCAGGATTCGTCGGCGCCAGGTACCAGTGGCGGAGTGCCGCGAACGACGCATCCGAGCGCGGCTTCGGGCGTCGAGACGTCGGGTGCGTCGGGGAAGTTGAGCGGAACGATGAGCGGCTGCGTGCGACCGCGCAGCACATCGAGCAGACGATACTCCTGCCCGCTCCCGCGAAACCATGGTGTCAGTTTGTAATCGGTCGCGAGGCGGTACGCCCGCAGGTAGTCCTCCTCGCTCTCCGTCTGGAATATCACGGGCTGCCGCCCGCGCACGACTTCGGCGAGTGCGTCGAGCGCCTCGCTGGTCTCCGGCGGGAGACCGGCGCGGCCGCCCTTCTCGTACGCGTCGCGTGCGCGGATGTACCAGTCCGCGTCCATGAAGGTCTGCTTCATCAGTGCGATGGTGCCCATCGAGGAGTTCGGGTAGACGCCGCCGAGCTGGAACGACTGTTGAAGCCGATCGCCTGTATGAGGTCTGACCTGAGCACCCGCTCACGCGCGCCGAGGTCGCCGAGGTTCACGACGGACGCCCGGCCGCGGAAGATGCCGTGTTTCGGCACGACGAGCGCGGTGCCGAAGCCGAGCGAGCGCAGCGCGGCTCGACGCGTGGTGTCGTCCTTCAGGCTCGCCGTGGTGCTGAACCACGCACGCACCTGCGGATTCCAGTGCGTCGGGCCGACATCGCCGCCCTGCGGTACCTCGCCGACGCCGAGATCTGCGTGCGCGTCGATGAAGCCGGGGTAGATGGTCTGGCCGGCGAGATTCCAAACGCGCGCGCCGGCGGGCGGCTGCACGTTCGCGCCGACGGCGGTGATGAGCCCGTCGCGGATGACGATGGTTGCGTTGGGAAGCACCTGACCGGGGCCGGTCACGACGCGGGCGCCGACGAGCGCGTGGAAGCCTGTGCCGTTGTTGCGGAGTCCTGTGACGGGCTCGGTGCGGGAGGTCTGTTGGGCGTCGAGGGTGTTGGCGGCTACGAGAGCGACGCCAACGAGGAGGCGGATACGCGTCAAAGGCAGACTCCGTGGGAAGGTCGAGCCGACGTAAGATGTGGCGCGGGCAGCGGGTCGTTGAAGGCGCCGGCCGTCCGGAAACTGTAGGCTGACGGTTGCCGGCCGCTAGGACCGTTCGACCAGGCGGGTAGCGCCGCGCTTTCGGATCTCGCAGCCGTTCGTGCGGCGCGCGAGGGGACGGGGTGATGGGTCACTGCACCATGCCCGCGGTACTGCACGGGCGTAGGGTGTGGCTCCCGCAACCCTGGTGCGTGCAATGCCGCGGTCCCGTCCTGTCCTCACGCTCGTCCCCGCTTCCTCCGACCGCCGAACCGCCGAGCGCCTAACGGTAGCCCCGACGGCGCTGCTCGCTACGTTCGCGGCGATCGCGCTTCTCACGTTAGGCACGACCGCTGCCGAGGCGCAGGCCGCCGCCGCGACCGACACGCCGCTGCACCTGGCGGAGAGCCGCTTCGATTTCGTCGCGTCGGGCGACACGCCGCCGCCCGCGAAGCCGCTCCGCGTTCACAACGGCGGCACGGCGCGGTTCACCGACGTGCGACTGACGCGGCTCACGTACGCGGACTCGGCGCGCGGTGCCGCGTGGCTCGTCGCGCTGCCGCGTCAGTCTGCCGTCGCGCCTAACGAGCTCGCGACGGTCGGCACGCTCTGTGTCGACGCGACCGGGCTGCCGGCCGGCACCTACCGCGCGACGGCCGCCGTCGCTGCGCGCGAGGTCCCGGAGCCGGTCGCGATCACGATCACGTCTCGTCGTGAAGGACGCCGGCGCTGGCGCGGGCCACGCGGCCGGGCGCTGCGGAACGGCCGCCACGAAGTAGTCCGGGCACGCGTGACGCGAGCAATCGGCGATGAATCGGACGCGCGCGCCGCCTCGGGAAGTGGCGGTCCATCGAGTACCCCTACGCGCCTAACGCCGGTCGTCTCGGCAGATTGGGCGCTCGCGATCAACTACATGACACGGAGACTGAACATGTCGAAGGTATCTGTTACGAGCCTCATCGTCCTCTGCGCCGCGCTGGCGGCGTGCTCCGACAGCGCCACGACCCGCACGGTGACTGCGCCGGACGCGCGGCCGGAGTTCAGCGAAGCGCTGGCCGACGTCCGCGTCGGGTTCACGCCGGACGGGCCGTTCGAGCTCGCCCTTCCGTCCGACGACGCGTCTACGCAGATGGCCGCATCGGCGCAGGCCGCGAGCGGCAGTCGCGCATCCGGTCACGTCGGGTTTCCCAGCGGCTGGCCGGGCACGACGATCGCGTTCGAGAAGTATTCCTTCGTGGCGCTGAGCACGGACCCCGCCACGCCATTCGCGACGAAGGGGCAGTACGATTTGTCGCTGGCGACCACGGCGGGGAACACGCTGGATGTCCACGGCGACGTGACCTGCATGTTCACGTTCGGTAACACGACGCGGGTCGGCGGGCAGATCACGAAGTTCCTGCGCGACGGCGTGCCGGCGCCGATCCTTCCGACGGGCACGCACAACATCTGGGTCGTGGTCGACAACGGCGAGGGCGCGGCAACGCCGGACCAGGTGTCGCTGATGCGCTTCGGGAACGCGGCGGCCGCGCAGACCTATTGCGCCACGGGCTTCCTCTCCTTCGTGTCCGCCAATCAGGAAGGCAACGTTCAGGTACAGCCCTGAGCCCGCGTCAGGGCTGACGAGCCGCGTGGCGGCGGCTCTCTTCGCCGCCGCGCAGTTCGTGGGTCGCTCCCTCTATTCCGCCCGCAGTGCCTCCGTCGGCTGAATGCCGAGCGCCTTTCTGGTCGGCACAACGCACGCAAGCAGGCACACGCCGAGCATCAGCGCCGCATAACTGATCAGCGTGGCGAGCTGCGAGATGGACAAACCACCGGCGAGCGTATGCATGCCCATGTCGGTATCGGGCTGATGGTTCCTCACGACGATGCTCCCGAGGCCCACCAGGAACGACCCGACCAGGATGCCGATGCTGACCTGCGTCAGCGGACGCTTGAAGATCGTCGTGACGATTCGCCGCGGCGTCGCGCCCACCGCCACGCGCACGCCGATCTCCCGCGTACGCTTCGAGACGATGAACGACAGCACCGCATAGATCCCCGCGAGCGACAGCAGCACCGCGATGCCCGTCAGGACCATCGTGATCTTTTGCCAGAGGTGAAATGAACCAGACCATCGGGTCCGCCATCCTGTCCATGCGCGTGATCTCATTCAGTCGGATGGTCGGATCCACCGACTCGGCGATCGCGCGCAGCCGCGCCGTGAGCGTCAACGGATCTCCCGACGCGTGGATCATCATGAACGGAGAGCCCATCATCTCCGGCGTCGCCGGCTTGTAGATGCCGGCCGGCGGGCTGCGCTCGATCGGCGAGACCATGCCGAGGTCCTTCACGACACCGACGATCTCCCACCACGACGAATCGGCCCGGCCGATCTGGATCTGACGTCCGAGCGGATTCATGCCGCCCAGCACGTGTTTCACGAATCCAAGGTCGACGATGACGTTGCGCGCGCCGGGAACGAGGTCGCCGCTGTGGAAGCCGCGTCCGGACAGGATCGGAGCGCCAAGCACGCTGAAGTAGTTCGGCTCCGCGCGCGCGATGCCCACGACCCGGAGACCCTTCGGAAGCTGTGCCGAATCCGCGAGCTGGATGCGGGCGCCGTCATGCGACGTGCCCGGTGGCTCGGTCACGAATGCCACGCCGCGCACGCCGGGCTCGCTGGCGATACGCTGTCGCAGGGTCTCGAGCATCGCGCCTTCGCGCACGCGCCACGCTTCGCGCGCCGCGCTCGTCGTGTCGAGCGGTGCGTCCGTCTCCACGTTGACGGTGAGGTATTCCGTCGGCCGGAATCCGAAGTCGTATGACTCGATCCGCGACAACTCGTTCTGCTCGAGCGCCACGATCGCGGGCAGCAGGACGGTCGCCGCGACCTGCGCGACGATGACGAACGTCCACACGCCGCTGAAGCGCAGGCCGCCGCCGGTGGTGCCCTGGCGGAGCTTCGACGAGATGCTGCGCGTCACCTTGAGCGCTGGAAGCACGCCGGCGATCACCGCGCCGAAGACCGTCAGGCCGAGCGCATACAGCACCGTCGTCGGCGACAGCTGAGGGTCGAACCAGAACGGCAGCGTGTCGTAGTTGATCTCGAGGTAGTGCCTGGCGTACACGCGCAGCGTGATGTCCGCGGCGCCGAGTCCGATAGCGGCGGCAACTCCACCCAACACGAGCGCTTCGGCAAAGAGCTGCATCACGAGACGCCCGCGGCTCGCGCCTAACGCGCTACGCACCGTCAGCTCCGTCTCGCGCGTGGCAGCGCGCGCGAAGAGGAGGAGCGCGACGTTGCCGCAAACCAGCACGAGCAGCGCCATGACCATGCCGTTCATCGCAACGGTCATTGCCAGTGTGTCCGGGGACGGGTCGTCGTCGGCGACGTAGGAGATGACGCGCGGCCTGAGGTGCTCGTGCGTCTGCGCGAATTGCGTGGCCATGCGACGGCCGATCACGTCCAGCTCGGCCTGTGCCTTCTCGTACGATGCGCCGTCGGCCAGTCGGCCAAAGACGGTAATGGAGACTCCGCCGCGAGGGGTGCGATCGAGCTCGTCGACGCGCAGCGGCATCCACACCTCGTGCGCGATCGGGAAAGCGTATCCCTCATCCATCACGCCAACGACGGTGGCGAAGGAGTCGCCGATCTTGACCGACTTGCCGAGGATCGCGGGATCGCTGCCGAAGCGGTCCTTCCAGACTTCGTAGCCGATGACGGCGACGGGAGGAGCGCCGGCGCGCTCGTCGCCTGTGTTGAGCGTGCGACCCATCAGTGCCTTCGCCGACGACACCGCGAAGCCCGATGCAGTCATCTCGGCGATCTTCACCTCGCGGGTCTGGCCGCCCGGCACCACGAGGTTCCGCGCGACGTCACGGAACGCGCCGAGGTCCTTGACGGAGCGGAGCTCGCTCGCGCCAGACGAGGAACTCGTGAACCAATCGCTTCTCGGGAACACTCTCCTTCGTGTCCCAGTTGAAGAGCTGGACGATGCGGTCGCCGTCGGGAAGAGGCAGCTTCGGGTTCACGACGAGCCCGTACATCACGAAGGTCACCGTGCCGAACCAGAGGGCGAAGGCCATCGCGATGCCGCCGACGAGCGTGATGACCGGGTATTTGGCGAGCAGCCGGCCGCCGAGCTTCATGTCGAGGGGAAACCGCTTGCCCAGGAGAGTCGCGCGGGTAGAAGCATTGACCGAGGTGTGGAGGTATGCGTGCCGTAACGCAACGTCGGCGTTAGGGTTTCCCGGCGACAGCCTCGATTCGCCGAACGGCACATCGAGGGGGTCGAACGGCAGACCGGTCGGGTCCGCGCGGCGCTTATCATGAACGGGTGAACTCCTGATCCATCTGTCACTCGCCATGCCGAGGGTTTCTGCTTTTCGCCCTTCAGGCCCGCCGTAGCAGGCCTACCTGGGTCCCCGGCGAGCTCGAATCGATGATCGTGCACCTGGTGGTCGGCTGCGCCGTTGCGGTCGCCGTGTTTCGGCTCGTGCCTCGTGTGCCGTGGCCTCGACCGATCGGCTGGCGCTTCGTCGCCTTTCATATCGTTGCGGCGCCAGCGGCAGCAGCCGTGTGGATCTTCGCGTCGGCGTTGTTCGAGCCGCTGGTCGGCGGGCGCTCAGAGGTCGGCTTCGCCCGGCGGTTCCAGGAGATGATGGTGATCGGCTGCTTTTTCTACGTCCTCATCGCCGGCCTCTCCTATTCGGCTCACGGGGCGCGCCGCGCCGCACAGGCGGAAGCCATCGCCGCGCGAACGCAGCTCGCCACGCTGCGTTCGCAGCTGCAGCCGCACTTTCTCTTCAACGCGCTGCACACCATCGTGCAGCTGATTCATATCGAGCCGCGCCGGGCCACCGAGGCGGCTGAGCTGGTCGCCGATCTCCTTCGGCGAACGCTCGAGGAGCAGAGAGACGAAGTCCCGCTCGGCGATGAATGGCGCTTCGTGTCACGCTATCTCGCGGTCGAGCAGATGCGCTTCGGAGAACGCCTCGTGGTGACTACGGATCTGCCGCCGGACCTGGAGTCTGAACGCGTTCCATCGTTCGCGCTGCAGACCCTCGTCGAGAATGCCGTACAGCATGGAGCCGCGCCGCGCGTCGCGCCGACGGAGATCGCGATCACCGGAACTCGGAGCAACTCGGAACTCGTGATTTCGGTGCGCAACAGCTCTGACGGCGAGGCGCCGCGAACCAACGGCAACGGAACGGGCACCGGGCTCGCGCGGCTGCGCGAGCGCTTATCGGTGCTGTATGGCGACGCGGCCACACTCGTCTCACACCCGACCGCGTCCGGCGGCTACGAGGCCGTGCTGACGATCCCGCAGAAGCGACTGACCGACGCGTGAAGGTCACAGTCCTCGTCGTTGACGACGAGCCGATCGCCCGTGCCGGCCTCAAAGCCGCGCTATCCGGCTTCGACTGGATCGAAGTCGTCGGCGAGGCGGCGGACGGCCAATCGGCGGTGCAGGCGATCGACACGCTGAAGCCTGAGCTGGTATTTCTCGACGTGCAGATGCCCGGGCTGCTCGGCACCGACGTGCTTCGCCACATCGATCACCGACCATTCGTCATTTTCACGACGGCGTACTCGCAGCACGCCGTGACCGCCTTCGAGCTCGGCGCCGTGGATTATCTCGTGAAGCCATTTGGCCCGGCGCGCCTTGCCGCGGCGATGGAGCGCGTGCGTGGCGCCATCGGTCAGCCATCATCCGTCGATGCCATCGAACGATTGAGCGGCGCACTTGGCGGCGGTCCGATCACGCGGTTGTTCGTGCGCGTCGGGAATGCGATCGTCCCGGTGCCGCTCGATCGAGTGTCATGGCTCGAGGCAGACGGGGACTACGTGGTTGCGCATGTCGGCGGCAGTCGGCACCTGCTTCACCTGTCGCTCAGCAGCCTCGTCACGCGTCTCGATCCCAGGCGCTTTGCCCAGGTTCATCGCGCGCACGTCGTGAACCTCGACCACGTCCGCGCATTCAAGCGCGATGGGCGCGGCAATCTCGAGGCGGAGCTCAATGACGGGACGCGCGTGCCAGTCAGCCGCGCGCGCGCGCAGGAGTTGCGAAGCCTGGGCCGGTAAGCTCCTGCTTCGCGTCCTCCGTCATTCCGCCCTCAGTGCCTCCGTCGGCTGCACCCGCAGTGCGCGGACGCTAGGCACGACGCAGGCGAGGGTGCAGACACCAAGCATCAGGATCGCGTAGCCACTGAGGAGCGCGATCTCGCCTAACGTCAGCCCCCGAGGCTGGGCCGCGCGGAACTGCTCCGTGTGCTGAATGCCGATCGCTGCCACAGAGATCAAGACGACACCGGCCATCACGCCCAGGGTGACCTGGGTCAGCGGGCGTCTGAAGATCGACGTGATCACTCGACGCGCGCTCGCGCCCAGTGCGACACGCACTCCGATCTCCCGTGTACGGCGAGCGACGATGTACGACAGCACCGCGTAGATGCCGGCCAGCGAGAGCAGAAGGGCGACTCCCGTCAGGCCGATGATGATCCTCGACCACAGGCCGCAGGAGCCAGAGCAGCGGCGTCATCACCTGGTCGACGCGCATCAGCTTCTCGACCCGGAGTGCCGCGTCCACCGCCGTCGTCAGCTCGCGGACGCGCGGCGCGAGCGACAGCGCGTCGCCGCGAGCGTGCACGATCATGTTGACGTCGCCCTGGCTTCCCGGAACGGTTGGCAGGTACAGGCCGGCCTGCCGTTGCGGCATCGCGGCGCTCGCCATGCCGAGGTCCTTCACGACGCCGACGATCTCGTACCACGGCAACTGGGCCGCGTTCGAGTCGAGCTGCGCGCTCGAGCCGATGCGCACGCGATGACCGATCGGATTCCGTCCGGACATCACGAGGTCCACGAAGGCCTGATCGACGATCACGACGCGAGCGTCCGGAGAGAGATCGGAGCTGGTGAACGCGCGACCCGCGAGCACCGGCGCCCGCAGCACGTCGAAATAGGAAGGATGGATCGATGCGGTCGCCACGACCGAGCGCACGCTTCTCCGGCAGCGACACCACTTCCACGCGCTGATAGTCGTGATCGCCTCCCGGCAACCGGTCGACGAATGTCACGCCGGCGACGCCCGGCTCCGCTTCCATCCGGCTGCGCAGCGCCTCGAGCGAGGTGGTGATCCGCGCGCCTAACGCGGCGCGGGTCTCGGGTGTCAGCGTCTCTTCCGCCGCACCGTCGACGCCGAGGGTCACGCCAAGGTATTCATGCGTTGGAAAGCCGGCGTCGTACGACTCGACGCGTTTACTCTCACTGCGCAGGAGCATGACGACCGCCGGCAACGCGACGGTGAGCGCGACCTGCGTGACGATGACCGCCGTCCAGACACCGCCGAAGCTCACGCCACCGCCGCCGGCGGTTCCCGCGCGGAGTCGCGTCCCGAGTCCGCGGGTGATTTTCCGCGCCGGCATTACCCCCGCCACCACCGCGCCGATCACCGCGAGCGCGAGCGCGGAGATGATGGCCTTCGGCGACAGATTGAAGTCGAACCAGAAGGGAACACTCGCGGTGTCGAACGCCATCTCGAAGGTACGGCTTACCCAAGCGGGTCAGTGCCAGCTGGGCCGTCACCAGTCCGACCACCGCCGCAGCGCCGGCGAGCACCAGCGCCTCGGCGAAGAGCTGCGTCACGATGCGCCGGCGGCTCGCGCCCAGGGCGCTGCGGACGAGAATCTCAGTCTCCCGCGACGCGGCACGCGCGAACAGGAGCAGCGCCACGGTGCTGCACACCACCAGCACGAGCGCGACGACGAAGAAGTAGCTCAGCGCCTTCATCGCCGTCACTTCGCCGTTGTCGACCGACAATTGCGCGTACGGGAGTACGTGCGGCTGGAGCTGCGCGTGCGTCGTCGGGTGTTCCGCGGCGAGGCGCTTGCCGAAGGCCGTCAGCTCCGCCTGCGCGTTCTCGAGGGACATTCCGCTCGCGAGGCGGCCGAAGACCTTTATGGCGGTGCCGCGCCGCGGTTCCTCGCGAGCGGCGTTCGTACGCAGCGGTAGCCACAGCTCGTGCGCCACGGGGAACGCATAGCCTTCCGGCATCACACCGACGACCGTCGCGAAGCTGTTTCCGAGCTTGACGCTGCGTCCGACGATCTGCGGATCACGATCGAAGCGATTCGTCCACACCCCGTGGCCAAGCAGCACCACGGGCGCCGCACCCGCGGCTTCGTCCGACTCGTCGAGGACGCGGCCGAGCAGCGGACGCTGAGGGGCGATGCGAAATGCGGAGGCGGTGATCTCCGCTGCCTCCTCGGGCCGCGCACCGCCGTCGGCGCCCACCAGGTTGACGCTCGCGTCGCGATACGCGCCGAGGTCCGTGATCGACCGCGCGGAGCGCCAGAGCTCGTAGTCGTACAGCACGCGATCCTCGTCCTGGAGCGTCTTCGCATCCCAGTTCTGGATCCTCACGATGCGATCGCCGTCGGGGAGCGGCAGCTTGGTGCTCGTCAGGAGGCCGACCATCTGGAAGGTGACAGCGCCGAACCAGATACCGAACGCCATCGCAAGGCCACCGATGAGCGTGAGGCCGGGATACTTGACGAGCATTCGGAAGCCCAGCTTCAGGTCGAGCGACAAGCCGCTGAACCAGGCGGTGCCGCGGCCCTCGCGGAGTGTCTCGCGATGCTGCTGCACGCCGCCGAAGGTCGCCAGTGCGCGCCGCCTCGCTTCGTCGGGATCGAGCTGCTGCTCGCGCACGAGCCGCTGCGTCTCCATCTCGATGTGGAAGCGGATCTCGTCGTCGATCCTGGACTCGGCGGCGCGTGGCGCGAGGAGGCGCAGGCGCGCGCGGGCGGCGTGGAACCACGTCATGGAATGCTCCGGGAATGAAGAGCGCGCGGCGCGGACGCCGCCCGCGGTCACGAAACGTTCAGTACGGCCTCGAGGCCAGCCGCGAAACGACGCCAGTTTTCGAGCTCGTCGCCGAGCGCGCGCTGTCCGGTGGCGGTAAGTCGGTAGTACCGGGCGCGACGGTTGTTATCGGTCGTGTCCCAGTCGCTGGTCACGAGACCCGCTTTCTCGAGGCGCTGCAGTGCCGGATACAGCGACCCCTGATTCACCTCCAGCACGCCCTTGGAGATCTGCTGCACGCGCTGGCTGATCCCCCACCCGTGCATGGGGGCGAGGGAAAGCGTTTTCAGGATCAGCAGGTCCAGCGAGCCCCGCAGGGCGTCCGTCTGTGGCCGTGGCGGCATGTGAGCTCCGGACAGTTTCTGTAGCTGTCGACAGAACACCTTATCAGCGTGTTCCTGTCGCTGTCAAGAGGAACGGTGCTCGGCGCCGCGAAGGCTCGGTGGGCAATACGACCGTTGCTGTGCAAACAAAGCCGCAACGATGCTGCTGTTACCTAACGGTTCGTGCTACTGCCGGGCGTCCAGACCAATCTGCTCGCGCAGCCAATCATGCCTGTCGAACAAGGCCTGTTGATTGAGTCCGTGTCCCGCGTCATACCAGCGAATCGTCTTTGACCGCGGCGCGGCTGTGTGCAACGCCTGCGCATCGGCTGCGGGTACCAGGTTGTCTCATTCGTCCGTTCTGCAGCAACAACGCGGTGGGCGACGCGTGCGCGATGAATCGAATCGGCTCGATGGGTGCCATGGCCCGGAACCAGCCGACGCGTGTCGCACAGGACAGACTGGCCAAGAAGCTGAAATCCTCGGGTCCGGTGAAGTGCGAGACGAGACCGCCGTCTCCTACGACGAGCGCCGCAGCTTTGAGGCGCCGCTCGATCCCAGCGAACAGCGCACCCATCGCGCCGCCGTAACTGATGCCAAGGTAGGCGATGCGCTCATCGTCGACGTTGGCCCGTGCGCGCAACACATCGACGGCGCGTTGCAGATCCTTGATCAACTGGATCTGCTCGGCCCGATCCTGAGTGCTGAACCGGACGGGCTCTCCAGCGCGGCGAGCAAACGGGGCATCGATCGCAATCACTACGGCACCGAACTGCGCGAGCACCTGCGCGTAAGGCCGCCATGCCGCGCGCGGTGCCGGGCATGCCGTGCATGAGCACGATGCCGGGGCGCAGACTCGAGCGCGTGACCGGATCGAACAACAATCCGGTTACCGATCCGCCGTCCCGACTATCGAAGGTGATGGCGCTGACCTCCACGCCGTTGTTCGTGGATTCGACAGTCTTCTGCAGGTTCAGGGGCGCGTTGACGTCGTAGGCGAACAGGGCGAGGTCTGCGACGGTCGCCGCGCCTCCGAAATCGGGGCGTGCGACTGCACAGGAATCGGCGACGAGGCTCGGCTTGGTCGGCACGGTGCTCGGGTCGGCCGGGGACCCTGCGCATGCGGACGTGCACAGAGCGGCCAGCACAATCGCGTTTCTCATCGACACTCTCCAACGAAGTTCATCAATTCGATGGTCAAGAGCTGGTTGTGCTGGCTGTCGTGGTTTCCGGGACATCGCCCGGCTGACGTTCACCTCACGGCATCAGAAGATTCGGCGAGACGCTCGTCCGGACACGGTAGCGATCGCTGCCCGCTCGTGCATGCATGCGCAACATCAGTCGACAGCAACGATCGGCGTCATTCGCAACTCACCGCCGGACGGTAGGCTTGGTTATGCAGGCTACCGGAGGCGCCGCCGATATCGGTGCCGCCGCCGACTGCCCAGATCAGACCGTCTACAAAGGCTGACCCGACGACTCCATGGATGGGGATGGGCATGTTGGCGAGGCTTGTCCACTTGTCGCTTCGAGGATCGTAGTAGTCATGATCGGGCGTCATGCCGGTCGGCGCCTCGCCGCCCCAGACGTGGAAGCAGCCCCGGGCCATGACCCCGTTCATGCCGCTGCGGCCGCGCAGCATCGGGGCTGCGGTCGTCCAAACCCGGGTTCGTGGGTCGAAGACTTCGTTCGCATCCGATTTCAGGGGCGACAGACCGTTGCCGAGACGCCCGCCGACGATGTGAATGCGGCCGTTGATCGCCGCACCGGTAATGTGATTGCGCTGGCTGGGTAGGTTCGGCAGCACCTCCCACCGATCGGCCGCCGGGTCGTAGACGGCGAAGTCGTTTCCGCGCGGCACGCGTCCCCCGGCGACGTAGATCTTGCCGTCGTGCACGACAGCCACCCCCCCGCTGCGCGCGGTGGGCATCCGCGCCTTCTCGACCCATGCACCCTTCGCGGGATCCAGCTCGTACACCCGGTCGACAGCCGTGGCGCCCTCTTGATCATCCGTGGTTTGGCCGCCGATGAGGTAGACTTTTCCATTGACGCCGGCCGCCATCCCGTGGTTGTTGGGCTGCGGGAGCTCCGGTCCGAGCTGCCAGCGGTCGCTCGCGATGTCGTAGATCTGCAGCGTACGGGACGTCTGCCGGGAAGCGGGATAACCGCCCATGACGTAGATCTTGCCGTTCGATTCGGCGAGGGCGAACTCGGAGTTCGCCACGAGCAATCCAGCGCGGAGCCCCCATCCGCCGGGGGCAACCGGCGCGCGGCTGAGCACAAATGCGGAAGCATTTGCCTCCGCTCCGCCTGCTACCGTGACGGAGGCCGTGCCCGCCGCATCGATGACGAATCCGGCTGCAGACGTAACCGCCAGCGCATACGTTCCCGGGGGCACCTTCGCAAAGGTGTAGACGCCGTTGGCGCCGCTATTCGCCGTGCGAGCGGCCTGCGCGTTTCCGGTCAACGTAACCACGGCGTTTGCCACGCCGGCGCCGCCGTTGTCGGTAACGGTGCCTCGGATGCTCCCGGTGGTATCAGGGCTCACCTTGGTCGTACCATCACCGCCGCAGGAGGCGAGAATGACGACTGCCGCGAGCCCGAGTGCACGCCGCATGGGACCTCCGACGCCACGGCTTGACGGCGGGGTGCTCGGCTCGGTCGCAGTGCCGTCGCCGGCGGAAATCAACGCAGTTGCCAGCGCGATTGTCGGTTTCTTCGGTTTCATGCTCGGTCTCCTCGATTCGCACATTGCTTCAGCAAGCACCTACTACGACAGTTCCTCCCGACATCCGCTGCCAACCGAGCGCCGCCTCTCGAGAGGGCAGCCAGCTCGCGCTCGAACGAGCGGAACCGTAGCACGCGTACGTCGAGATCGCGCCGGTCGACCGGTTGCCGAGCCAGCCGACCGTTTCCGACACTGCACGGAGCGGCGCCCCCGCAGTCGCCGGAAGACGCGCCGTGAGGACCGCATCGATCCAGTCGAACATCAGAGCGATGTCGACGATCGGTCCGTGACCAAAGGCATCGATGGAAAGCGACCAGGGTGCCCCGGCGGCTCGACCGGCTTCGAACACGGGCGTGATGTTCGCGGTCCGGTGCGGCTCATCCACTCTTCCGATCAGGAAAAATCCCGGAACGGGGGCCGCCGCCCCCGCCGGGCCAGGGGCGTGGCAGCCGCCCTTCATGGTGACGAACCCCGCCACCCGGGGACCGTGAGCGCGGCTGAACCCGTACGCGGTGCATCCCCCCTGCGAGTGCCCGACGAACAGGATGGGAATGTTCGCGAGCTCCGGATGAAGGCTCTGCGCGCCAAACTGGGAGAGTGCCTGTAGCAGCTTTTCGTAGTCTGCAGGCTGGTCGAGCAGGGTCGTCGTTCCGATGAGCGCCACGTTTCCGCCCGCGAGCTCGAGTGCGCGCCGCTTCACCTCCTCCAGCTCGTTAGGCAAGCACCAGATGCTGCATCCTGTGCCCGAGGCGCCGCTCACGAGGCGGCGCGAATCCAGAGGATTGCCGGTGGCAGGGTCTCTCAAGCCAGGCAGGAAAGCGATCGCGACTTTGTACTCGGCTCTCCCCGCCGGCAGATTCGCGAGAGCGTTCTGGTGCGTGAAAATCGTCTGGTGCGACAACACGACGTCGTGGGCGTTCGTCCCCGCACTCAGGCTGACGCTCTCCGACCGTTGATCGAAGCGCGGCGCGCTCGTGATGATCGTTCGATTACCGACCGGCAGATCCCGGAGCTCGAATCGTCCGTCGGTACCGGTCGTGCCGGTTGCGCTTCCGATTTTCACCGATGCGCGTTCGATGACGGCTCCGGTGGCCGCCGTCACGACGCCGGACACGGTCGCGGTGGCGGTCTCGGTCGCAGTCGGGCTGCCAGGGTCACCCTTCCCGCACGCGGCGACGAGAATGGATGTCGCCGCCAACGCAAGCGGGAGCGTAGAGATCGATGTCGAGAACTGCATGAGCCTCCCGGACGGGAACTAAGAAGCCAAAACGTGAGTCCACCCGCGCTACGTTCCTACTTCGCCAGCGGATCCGGCCGGAGCTGGAAGTGGATCGCCTTGCTGGTATTTCCTTTCCCTCCCTCCATGTGGAACGGCGCCCGCGTGCTGATGGAGGCCCAGAGACCACGCCCCTTCCAGCCCGCGTTAGGGTCGTCGATCCGGCCGTCGAGCCACTTGGCGTAGAATCCCATGGGGTAGGGAACGCGCAGGACAACCCACTTTCCGTCCTTGAGCACCAGGAGCCCCTCGGACTGATTCCCGGTGTTGATCGGGATGTTGGCGCCGAGGCCTAACGTGTTGAACTGGTCCACCCAGGTGAAGTAGCTGCCTTCGCCGCTCCCCTGGCCGGCGACGTTGCCGAGCTGCGGCAGCGGCTCGGCGTAGAAGCGCCACCCCTCGGGACAGTGCTGGCCCGTGGCAGTCGGTCCGTTCAACGGACCTTTGCACTTGCGACGGTCGAAGCTCGCCAGGTGCCCGCTCGCCAGGGCGGCCCAGTACACCCCGTTCCGGTCCACGTCCCCGCCGCGCGGGGAGAAGCCCACGTTAGGCGCTGCCGGGTTGTTCCACGGGATCTCGAACACCTCGGTGAGCGCGGTCTCCGGCGGGTTCGCGCCCGGCGTCAGGCGGAATATCGCGCCGGGGAACCCGAACATCGTGCCCCACACCGATCCGTCCGGCGCCGGCGCCAGCGCATACGGACCGCCTCCGTACTGCCCGGGTTGAATGCGCCTGTCCCTGGCCGGATCCACGGGCGCGTTAGGCTCCACGTACTCGTCGCGGCGGCCGTTCCCGTTCAGGTCCATGATCAGCGCGGTCCATCCCTGCGCTTTCTCCTCGTCGGCCGTCTGGTCCCACAGCTTCGTATTCAACCATCCCACCACCGGGCCGCCACCGCTCGTCCAGAGCGTGCGGTTCGCGTCTTCGGCGAACATCAGGTGGTGCGTCCCGTAGCAGGTGGAGATGTGCTTCATCTCCTTCCTCTTCGGATCGTAGACCGCGAGGTGACGGCCCGAGTTATTGAGGGGGAAGAGGCGCGCCGACGGATGGCTCGACCCCGCCTTGCAGAAGTCCGGGTTCGCCGGACCACGCACTCTGGAGGTGAGCCACACGCGTCCCGTCTCGTCGAACATCGGATTGTGCACGTTCGCCTTGCTGGTCCAGATCGGCTCGGTGCCCCAGTACGGCGAGGCGAACGGGACCTGCTGCGGTGACGACGGCGGGATGTTCGGGTCGCTGAGCGTGACGGGAACCCGGGTCGCCGTGTGGGTCTTGGGGTCGAGCACCGGCATGTAGTCGGCGCTCGCCTCGAGCACCGCGTAGATCGAGCCGCCCGCGTTGACTGTCGGGTTGCGTCGGTCTGTGGAGACGAGATCGTGCAGGTACGCCTTCGGGTCCGCCCAGTCCCACATGGTGATGACGACGTTCCGCTCGATCCCCTGCGGGCGGGGCGGCGTCGGTGGTACCTCGCCGGCGGCGATGCGGTCCGTCCAGTCAGCGAACATCTTGAGCGTGCGCGGCCCCATCTGCTGCACTGGCCCCGCCATCGCCCCTCCTGCCTGGCCGGACTGTAGCCGACGCTCCCACGCCTTCACGGAGCTCTCGAAGGTGCCTAACGCGGGGTGCAGCTCGCGCGTCCCCTTGCTCCCCAGCTGATGG
Source organism: uncultured Gemmatimonadaceae bacterium (assembly GCA_963829055.1). GTDB lineage: Bacteria > Gemmatimonadota > Gemmatimonadetes > Gemmatimonadales > Gemmatimonadaceae > JAJKIV01. Next base: position 243,106 of record CAWHHI010000004.1, read on the forward strand.
CAACCCAGGCAGGAACTGTTCTTGAGCAGGCGCACGTACTCCGCCTGACTCTTGAAGACAGGATTGATCCCGTTCCCCTCCGGGCCCGTGCCGGGGAACTCGCTCTCGGCTGGGACCTTGAGCAGCGAGTACCAGTACCCGGCCGGGTAGTACTGGGCCGCGGCACGCGGATTCGGCGCGGCGGTCGCACGCAGGTTCATCATCGCGCCCGGCTTCGCTCGCTGCCTGGGCGAGTCGACGAGCCCGTAGCCGCGCACCCAGACGTCGTAGCTCGCCTTTGGCAGATCGGGGAGCAGATAGCGCCCCTGCCCGTCGGTGACCACGATCCTGGCGAACTTCGTCGGGAGGTCGGACGTTTCGGCGATAACCCACACACCGGCCTCGGGGCCGCGCGCTCCCGTCACCACTCCGGCGATGTCGTCGCTATCGATCCTCGTCGCACCGGGGGTCGTCTGCGCGCAGAGCGTGGAGGCTGCCCAGAGCAGCGTTGAAGCCGCGACCGTCGCAACCACGAACGGTGCCTTCGTCGTTTTCATCTGCCAGCTCCAATCTGATGATGTCACGCCACGATAGGCGCGACTCGATCGGGACGAGGCCGGCCTGGCGTTAGGCGGCCGGGCGTGCCAACCCGTTCCCGACGGGACGGCATCGCGAGAGGCCTCGTTGGGTTGCTGTGCTGAAAGGTCGTATGCGAGCATGACCGACGCGATGACGCACCCGGCGGGCGGCCCAAATCGGCGACGAGCGGAAAATTCTGGCGACGAGCGGCAAGCGGACGCGACGTCGTCGCCGCGGTCGCCTCATCCGAACCGGTCTCTGAGCCGAGCCCCGAACCGCCGACTCATGGTCATCGGGTCCGGCAGGCCGCGCAGGTAAACGCGCTGGCTCGCGTGCGACCATGGCTCCATCCGCTCGACGAAATCGAGGTTCACGATCGTCGAGCGGTGTATACGTACAAACTGCCGGTCTGGGAGGCGCTGTTCCCATTCCCGGAGCGACTTCGACGACGGCTTGCGCGTTAGGTGCGGGGCCAGGAGTAGTGTGGAGCCGTCCCCCTCCGCCTCGATGGCCACAATGTCGCGCACCCGGACGAAGGCGCGCTCCTGGCCGAGGCGCAGGAACAGACGGTCCTCGTAGGTGACTGTCTCGCGGACAGGCGTTGTCGGCTGCGACGCCGCGAGCCGGTTCACCGTCACCGCGAGCCGCTCGGGCTCTACCGGCTTGAGCAGGTAATCAAGGGCATTCACCTCGAAGGCGCGGAGCGTGTACTCGTCGTGCGCGGTCACGAACACGACGTTCACATCCGCGCCCAGCAGCGGTAGCAGGTCCATCCCCGTCTCGCCCGCGAGCTGGATGTCGAGAAATACCACGTCTGCGTCGGTGGCATGCACGAGTCGCGCAGCATCGGCCACCGACGCAGCCTCGCCCACGACGTGCAACTGATCGGCGTGCTCCTCGAGCAACGTCCGAAGCTCGAATCGGGCGAGGCGCTCGTCGTCCACGATCACGGCGTGGCGTCGGCGCGCGCTCACGTCGCTGCCTCGGCGCGGAAGCGGGCTGGCAACTCCACGACAACGCGCACACGTCCACCCGTCTCATCGATCTCGATGCGATGGTCCGCGGGATGGAGCGCGGCGAGGCGTGCGCGGACATTGGCGAGCCCCACACCGCCAGGCCGGCCGTCGTCGTCCTCGTCGGCGTTAGGCGCGGTCGTCTGCTCGCCCGCCCACCGTCCCGTATTTTCGACCACGAGCCTGAGCCGGTCTGGCGGCACCAGCCGCGCCGCCACACGCAGCACGAGCGGCGCATTGGTGGTGCCGGTGACGCCGTGCTTCACCGCATTCTCCACGAGCGGGTTGAGGAGGAACGCCGGCACCTCGCAGCGCAGCGCGGCGGGCTCGATCTCCATGTGAGCGTCGAGACGCTCCTCGAAGCGCACCTGCTCTACGGCCAGGTAGCCGCGCACCGACGCCACCTCCTCTTCCAGCAACGCCGTGTGCAGCGGACGCTCCACCAGTGCGTAGCGAAGATAGCGCGAGAGTGCAGTCACCATCTCGCGGGCGCGCTGACGGTCCTCGTTGATCAGCGCGCGGATCGAGTTGAGCGTGTTGAACAGGAAGTGAGGGTTGAGCTGGTACGCGAGCATCCGGAGCTGCGCGTCGCGGGCCGCGGCCACGGCGCGCAGTGCCTGCTCCCGCTGCTCCCGCAGCGCGGTGTTGTACTGCAGCCCCAGGTGCACGAGGCTCCACCCGAACAGCGGCAGGATGCAGTGTTCCAGCGCGCCGTCGAGGATCCATTCGCGCGGGAAGCGGAGCCGCGACGGCGCATCGATGATCACAGAATGGAGGGTGGCGGCGCCGTACTGCCGGTGGTAGTAGAAGGCGACGTTCCACAGCATCCCTGCCACGATCGACCCCACGACGCTGATGGCGAGCGTCCGGCCGAAGGACGCCGGCCCAACGCCGAGGCGGTCGTATACGCGGCCGAGCAGCATCGCCAGCAGGAAGCCGATGAGGACGTACACCGACTCGGTCGCCAGGATGACATCCCACGGCATCACGTCGAGCGAGCCGATCATCATCGCGATGCCGAACACCAGCCAGCCGCCGACGGTGAGCAACCAATAGCTCCAGGGTCGCTTAACGTCAGGGGCGACCTCGAGGAAATCCGCCGCACCGGCGCGAAGTGTGGACAAGGGCGTCATCGCTGCAGGGAATCGTTGGCGAAGTTGCGATCGCGGGTAAGGTAGAAGTCGGCCCTCCTCTCCATCATTGCAAGATCGCTACGAACGCCTGGCGTGGTGGTTAGGAACGCGAGACGTCCTAACGAGTCTCTCGACCGCGGTGTCGGGCTCGGTATCGCGGCAAGGTCGCATCGCAATCATCCGCGGCGCGATGACGCAGCCGGCAGGCGGCGCAAATCGGCGACGAGCGGATCGCCCTGGCGACGAGCGGTGCTGGCGCACCATCCCGCTCTGCGCTCGCAGCGAACGGCGCCGGCTCGTTGCTCTATCGCGCGGTCGCCCTGTGCCATATCGTGCACATCGCCATCGCCCCCGCCCCCGCCTGGCCGTCGGTCCCGGGGCGAGAAGCGCAACGCCGGCATGACTGCCGGCAGGACCCATGGAGGTCCACTTGTCCCACAGCCGCATCGTTGTCGCCCAGCTCGCCACTGCCCTCGTCACCCTACTCGCCGCATGCGCGCCCGACGCGCCCACCGGTCCCGACGCTCTAGCGCATCTGCGGCCCGCACAAGCCGCGCACTAACCAGCCAAGGTGCCGCCGGCGCGGGCGGGTCAGGTGGCGCCATCTTCGTGATCGGCACCGACGACTTCTTCGCAATCATCACCAACGACCCGCAGCGGCAACTCACGACGACGCTGGGGACCACGCTGGCGGCCACCGAGCTCTTTTGCAGCGGCGGGCCGTTTGAAGCCGACGTGTTCACCTATCGCACGCTGACGACGCCCTCCGGCAAGGTACTCGAGCACTTGCAGGCGGAGGACGTCGCCGTGGTGGTGTGGGACGGGTACTACGAGTTCAACACCGACTTCTGCGCGTTCGTCGCAAGTACGCCGGTGCTGGCGGTCGGCACCGCGGACTACGTGATCACGAGCAACAACTTGCTCGCGCCAGCCGGCGCCCCGGGCGCGACCGAGGACAACACGCGCGCCCACGGCACGGTGACCAACGTGCAGACCGGGGAGTTGCTGCACTACGTCGTGCGGTCAGGCAGCCTCGTGACCGGCGGCGGCACCAACAAGGGCTTCAACAACAACATCCTGCTCACGCCAATGAAGCGGTGAGTCGATGGTGCGTCGGCGAGCCGCGCGGAGCTCGCCGGCGCACGCGGTAGGCGGCGGCTGTCCCGCCGCCGACGCCGCTTCGAGAAGCGTTAGGCACGAGCACGGAAGTGCACCGTGTTGCACGGCCCTGCACCTAACGACCGCCGCTTCCCGTCGTATCGCTCCCGACCGCCGCGACGTTGTCGTCGCGCACGCGCTCGATGAACGTCCGATACGGATCGATCCCGGCCTGCGTGGGCCGGCGCGGCACGATGACGGTGATCGTCTGCTTGCCGCTGCGTATGCGGTGCTGCTTGAGGTACAGAGTGTCGCCCAGGCCATCCGGACTCCCGGTTCGCTTGGCGAAGACCCCCACGTCCACGAGGTCGTCCATCGGGATCGGCGTCTTGTTGCCGATGCTGTCCGCGCGCGCTTTCGACGCGTCGACGAACAGCCTAACGCGGTACGCCCCGCCCCCCGCGGGCTCGGCTTTCGCCGAATCGGCGCGGACATCCCAGATCGTGATGTGCTCGAACAGGTCCGACAGCAGTGGCTTGAGCGAGTCCGGGGTGGCTGCCTTGAGCTCGGCGTAGAGCGCGCGCGATGTCGGCGGCGGCGCGTTCGCGCCGGCGTACTTGTCGTGGAAGCGGCGCAGCGCGCCGTTCACCGCGTCGGCGCCGAGGCGCTCGCGCAGGGTGTACATTGCGACGGCGCCTTTCATGTAATAGACGTAGCTCTGGTTCACCACGTCGAGCAGCGGCACCTCGCGGTTCGTGTAGACGGTCCGGCCGGAGAGGTACGTCTTCATGACGTAGTCGTAGAAGTCGCGCACCATCGCCTCGCCGTACTCCTTCTCCAGCACCATCATCGAGCTGTACTGCGCAAGCGTCTCGGAGACGAAGCTGGCGCCGGGCGCCGACGCGGGGATCACCTGCCCGCCCCACCACTGGTGGGCGGTCTCGTGCGCGACGACGAAGAACGTGCGGTCGACGCCGCCGGAGTCGATGCGCGTGAGGAACGCGCTACCCTCGGAGAACGCGATCGTGCCGGGGTGCGCCCGAGCCCCCGCCGCGTACAGCGGGAACTCGACGACGCGGAGCTCATTGAACTGATACGGGCCGAAGTGCTCGCCGTAGTACGCGAGCGAGGCGCGCATGCTGCGGATCATCCGGTCGACGTTCACGTCGTGCGCCGGATGATAGTAGACGGCGAGCGCCACGCCCTGCGCCGTGTCCCTGCGGACCGCGTACTCCGCGGACAGGACGGCGGTGCCGAAGCGGGTGGGCTGGTCGGTCCGGTAGTGGAAGTAGCGGCGGCCATTCTCGGTCCATTCGCGGACGAGCCTTCCGGGCGAGATGGCCGTGTGGCGCGGGTCGGTCCCGATGATCGTCTCGCCGTCCACCAGCTGCACCGGCTTCAATCCCGCTCGCGTCTCCACGTCCCCCGCGCTCGGCGCCACCGCACGGGGAGGGAGGCCGAGCTCGCGGCGCTTCGTCTCGTCGGTGAGCTCTCGGCTGGGTGAGTAGCCCAGGACCGGCATCCAGGGGGCATCCTGGCGCTCGGGCACATAGCCTACCTGTGCCCTCACCCCCGGCCCATCCCGCCCGGTATCGAGCCCGAAGACCTCCGCGGTGCCAGCGTCGGGACGCTCCAGGTTCATGAGCACCTTGAACAGGGTGCTCTTGCCGGCGCCGTTGACCCCGACGAGGACGTATACCGCCCCTTCAGGGACTCGCAGGTCCACCTCGTGAAGCGCGGACTCGCGGCCGTAGCGCTTGGACAACCCGTGCGTGGCCACCGCGTAGTCGCCAATCCGTGGGTCGGTGTAGATCACGCGGCTCCTTCCTCCTCACCAGGTGCGATGGCAGAGGTCGACGGCGATCCTTCCCCCTCGGCCGCCACTTCCCAGATCATTGGGACCAGCTCGTCTACCCCGAGCCCGTTGCGCCGCGCCTCGACCACCGCGCGCTCGGCCACTCCGCGGACGAGGGCACGCCGTTCTCGGCGGTCGGGGTGAATGGTGGGCGCCACGAAGGTCCCCTGTCCCCGCCGTACGTAGATCACGCCCTCGCCCTCCAACTCCCGGTAAGCCTGCGACACTGTGCGCGGATTGACCACCAGCTGGCCGGCGAGCTCCCGGACGGACGGCAGGGGGTCCTCGGCCCGGAGCGTGCCGTCCAGGAGCGCGCGCCGGACCTGATCCACGATCTGCACGTACAGTGGCCGCTCGTCGCGAGGATCAAGGGTGACAAGCATCAGTGCTCGGTGTTGCAGTGTGTATGCTACACTAGATCTTTCCGCAGTGCCGCGCAAGCGCGGGGTGCTCAGGCCGACGCTGCAGGGCTTTCGCTGCGCCCCCGCGTCCGTGCACTACCGGTGCGGCACACCGACACGGTGGTCCCGATGCACACGCTCCACGTCGCGACGCGGGGCTATTGACGCCCGGCACGACGTGCGCGCGTCCCTGGTGCCTAGCGCCTCACCAAGCGCGTGTGGCGAACCGTCAGCCAGCGGGGTTCGCGAAGCGCTGATTCCACGGACGCACGTCGTGGGTAGTGTCGTAGGCGTTCCATGACGCCGATGCGTGGCACGGAGACCGTCGATCACGAATCGACCGCGCGGTCGCCTTGAAACTCGCGCGCGGACTGCGCGTGCGGATGATCCTCTAGGCGCAGCGTCTAGAAAGACGCATGGGCCCGAGTTGGTCATGGGCAGCTAGAGCAGAAAGCTTCGGCGGTGCAGCCTGGTGCCGATTGTGGTGCCACTTCAACGTGGCAAACTACGACATTGAGGCCGTCGAAAACGGCAGATCGCGCCGGCCATCCCCCAAGTTTGTCTGTTCGGTTAATCGCTCCCACTTCATAGGAAACGTCTACATCCCATGCCTGCTCTCGTGTCGTCCGTCGTGGTCCGCACGATCGTGCTACTCACGTGCTCGAACGTCTTCATGACGTTCGCCTGGTACGCGCACCTCCGGAATCTGAGTGGGCGTCCGTGGTACGTGGCGGCGCTGGTGAGCTGGGGGATCGCGCTGTTCGAGTACCTGCTGCAGGTGCCCGCGAACCGCATCGGCTACACGCAGCTCAGCCTCGCGCAGCTCAAGATCCTGCAGGAAGTGATCACGTTAGGCGTATTCGTCCCGTTTGCCGTGTTCTACATGCGGCAGCCACTGCGCTGGGACTACCTCTGGGCGGCGTTATGCATCCTCGGCGCCGTGTACTTCATGTTTCGCGGCGGCGCCGGCGCGCACGCCGGATGAAAAAAAGGCCTGGTCATCAGTCAGAAAAGGCCCGGTCATCAGTCGTGGGTCGTATAGTCGTCAGTTTTCAGTCGGTAACTGACTACTGATCACTATATGACCCATGACTGATGACCAGGCCGTTCAAGCTACGGTGCTACGATGGTTCCCATCTTGACGAGCTCGAAGTTCGCGGCGGTGAGCTGCCCGAGCTTGGCGAGGTTGTCGTCGCTCCAGCGTGAGTCGGGCGCGCCGCTGATGTAGAAGCCGCTGCCGTTGTCGGCGAGGAACATCCCGTACTTCTTGAGCGCCGTGAGGATCACGCGCACCTCGGGCGGATACGTCGAGATGTCGAAGTCCGCCTTGAGGCGGACGCGCGCGCCCATCGGCATGTAGCTCGTGCTCGTTTGCGAGCTCGCCCAGTGACGCGCGGGCGAGATGTATGCCTTGCGCGTCGTCGGACAGGTGAACCGCAGCGCGTGGTTGATCGCGCCCTTGATCACCGCTTCGTCATAGCGCACGAGTCCGGGGAAGATCGGAAGCCCCGCAGCGTCGGCGGACGTCCAGCCGGCCGGGCGCAGCGCGTTCGAGCTCAGATCCCAGGTCGCGCCGGAACCTGCGTGCCAGCTCGTGCCACCGTTGAGTGGGTGCGAATCGAACGTCTCGTAGAGCTTCCAGGCGATCGTGTCGATGACGATCACGTGCCGATCGCCCGTGCCGTTCGGTCCGCCCTCGATGGGCGCGTTCGCCGGGATCGGATACGGTCCGGGGTCGCTCTCATCCGCGTAGTCGAACGAGACCGGCACCTTGGGCTGCGTTCCGCCCACGAGCACGTACGGAATGCCGTTAGGTGCGCCGTCCCAGACCGTTCCGAAGTCGGGGTGCACGCGTCGCGTGGAGCCGCCGCAGCTGTTGATGAGCGTCGTGGAGTTCGGATCGACTGGCTGCGCTGAGATGTCCGTGTTCCACGGGTTGTCCGCGGGGAACACGAGTCGAGCGCCGACGCTGCCGCCTCCGGTCCCAGGCGGCGCGGTGGTGCCGCCGCCTTTCCTGCCATCGGCTGACAGCGTGTCGGCACCGGGTGACATTGACGTATCACCCGCGCAGGCGGTGCCTAACGTCAGCGCGGCCAGGACTGCGACTGCTGCTTCACGACGCATTGCGATACTCCAGTCGAGGGTTCGTGCACCCGGTGGCCCACGATAACAGTTCGGTTCCGGGCGCGGTGGGCGGCACCGCACGCCTGTGGCGCGTCCGAAGTCGTGTGGCCGACGTGCATCAGATCACGGTCGTGCGCGCGTCCGTTCACGCGATGCGTGCACGCGGCACTGTCGTCCGGTTGTGGGACGCTGCGTCCGCCTCTGCGACGCACCAGCGGCTTCGCGGATCTCCATAGACGACCGCAATGCGTTATCCAGCTTGCGGTTGGCGGAATCGTGATCTGTGGCACCGGCCGTGCCTTTCATGAGAAGACAGCCTAGCCGCGTATCAGCGAACGAGCACCCCGCACGCGACGCGATTGTCGCGCGCGTCTATCCGGCCAGCCAAATGTCGAACGATTTTCGTTTCGCGCTGCGGTCGCTCCGCCGGCGACCCGCGTTTACCGCCGCCGTGTTTCTCACCCTCGCGCTTGGCATCGGCACGAGCACGGCCGTGTTCAGTCTGCTCGATGCGGCACTGATCCGGCCGCTGCCATTCGCCGATCCATCACGCATCGTGATGCTGTCAGGGGTCTACGGGCCCGAGCGCGCGGTTCGCGGCGCATCTCATCGCGAGATCCTCGATTGGCGCGAGCTCAACCACTCGTTCAGCGACGTCGCCGCGTACGACGACATCTCGCTCAACCTCCGCACGACCGGCGAACCGCGGCGCGTAGAGGCGGAGATGGTGTCCGCGAGCTATTTCGACATCGTTGGGGCGACGGCGGCGCGCGGGAGAACGTTCACGCCCGACGAGGACCGTGTTCCCGACGAGCGGCCAGTCGCCGTGATCAGCCACGCGATGTGGACCACGCGGTTCGGAAGCGACCCAGGCATCATCGGTCGATCCATCACGCTCAACGACCGCCCACTCACCATCGTCGGCGTCATGCGCGACGGCTTCCGAGGGATCTCGTTCGACGCCGACGTCTGGGTGCCGATGATGATGATCTCGCTCACCACCGCGCCTTCCACGCTCGAGAATCGCGGCAACCGCTGGCTCGGCGCGATCGGACGGATGAAGCCGGGCGTCACGATGTCCGGAGCGCAGCGCGACATGGACGCCGTCGCGGCGCGCCTCGCGACGGCGTTCCCGGAATCGAACCAGGAACGCGGCGTTAGGCTCTCGACGCTCCAGGACGCCGCGCTCGGCTCCACGCGCGACCTGCTCATCGCACTGTTCGCCGCGGTGATGGTGTTTCTCGCCATCGCCTGTGCGAACGTCATGAATCTCCAGCTTGTGCGCGCGACGTCGCGTCGTCGCGAGATGGCGCTGCGTGTCGCCGTGGGCGCCGACCGCGGTGCCTTGCTTCGACAGCTGCTGGCCGAAGGGCTGACGCTGGCAGTGCTCGGCGCAGCGGGCGGCCTAACGCTCGCGGTGTGGGCGCTCGCCGCCCTGCTGCCACTGCTTCCCACTGGCGCGCTGCCGCCCTGGGTGACGCCCTCGGTGGACTGGCGCGTGATGGCGTTCACGACGGTGATGACTCTGGCGTGTGGCGTGTTGTTCGGGCTCGCGCCCGCGTTCCAGGCGCGGCGACTCGTCATCGCCGATTCGCTCAAGGAAGGGGCGCGGTCTGCCGCCGGCGGCATCACGACGCTGCGTCGCTTCGGCGCCCAACAGCTTCTCGTCGTGTGCGAGGTCGCCCTGGCGCTGATGCTGCTCGTGGGTGGTGGCCTGATGCTGCGCAGCCTGCAGCGTCAGCTCGGCGTCGAGCCCGGCTTCCGCGCGAACGGCGTCGTGACCGCGCAGATCTCACTGCCGCGTCAGTACAGTCGATCGGTGCGCACCGACATCGCTCGCCGGTTGGTCGAACGCGTGCGCGCACTTCCGCAGGTCCAGTCCGTCGCCCTCGGGTCGGACGTTCCGCTCGACGGCAACACCAGCGCCGCGAACATCTTCATCGACGGCGTGACGGACACGCCCATTCGCTTCTACCGCCATCGCGTCACGCCGGACTACTTCGCGACGCTCGGCATCCCGCTACTTCGCGGTCGCACGTTCGGCGCGGCGGACCGCGACAGCACGCCTCTCGTCGTGGTCATCACGGAGGCGATGGCGCGCCGCTACTGGCCGAACGACGACGCCGTCGGCCGCCGCATTCGATTCGGCGATGCGACCGGCGTCGAAGCGACCGTGGTCGGCGTCGTTGGGACCGCGCGCTTTCGCGATCTCACGTCGAGCGTGATCGCGCCGCGCAGCGAACCCAATGTCTTCGTGTCGTTCGACCAGCGACCGGACATCGATTTTTCGCTGATCGTGCGGACGACGGACGAGCCGGCTACGTTGGTGAGCGCAATGCAGCGGGAGCTCTCCGCGATCGATCCGGGAATCCCGCTGTACCACGCGGCGCCGCTCGCCGACCTCCTCGGTCGTCAGACGGCGGCGGCCCGGTTCGGGTCCACTCTTCTCGGGACGTTCAGCATTGTGGCCCTGCTGCTCGCGGCGATCGGCATCTACGGCGTCCTGTCGTTCGTCATCGGACTGAGCCGACGCGAGATCGCGATCCGCCTCGCACTCGGCGCGACAGTCGGGCGCGTCATCACGCTCATCGTCACGCAGAGCATGCGTCTCGTCGCCGTGGGTCTCGCGGTTGGTCTCGCCGGCGCGTACCTCACGAGCGGCCTGCTGTCGACGCAGCTGTTCGGCATCTCCGCCACCGATCCGGCGACGTTCGCCGGCGTCGCCCTCATCGTGCTCGGCGTCGCAGTCGTTGCCAGCTACCTCCCGTCGCGCCTGGCCGCGCGCATCGATCCCCAGCACGCCCTCAAATCCGACTGACCGTTGACCACGTTAGGTGGAACCCGACCATCATCGGTCTGCCGTACGATGCCAGCTCTTCCTTTCAACGCGGTCCCGCCGACGCGCCCCCGCTAATACGTGAGGCGCTGTGGAGCCCGAGCGCGAACAGCTGGACGGAGCTCGGTGTGAACATTGGGCTCGAAGGCAGGGTGGCTGATGCCGGGGACCTCGAGCTCGGGACCTGTGCGCCGGCGGATGCGCGTCGCACCATCCAGAATGGCATTGCGCGCCTGCTCGCCATCGGAGCGCGTCCCGTCTCACTCGGCGGCGATCACTCGGTGACGTACCCGGTGCTTCGCGCCGTTCGGGCGCATGCGCCCAAGCTCACGATCATCCATGTGGACGCGCACCCCGATCTCTACGATGAGTTCGAGGGCGACCGGTTTTCGCACGCCTGTCCATTCGCCCGCATCATGGAGGAGGGGCTCGCCGACCGACTTGTGCAGGTGGGCATCCGTACGGCGACGGGGCACCAGCGGGCGCAGGCCCGTCGGTTCGGCGTCGAGGTCATCGACATGCGGCACGTCCGCGACGACTTGCGCATCGCGCTGGATACGCCGGTCTACATCTCCGTCGATCTCGACGTTCTCGATCCTGCGTTCGTGCCCGGCGTTTCCCACCGCGAACCGGGCGGCATGTCCGTACGACAACTACTCTCGTTGCTGCAATCGCTCGAGGCGCCGGTCGTCGCCGCCGACGTCGTGGAGCTGAACCCGAGAAACGACCCAACCGGCGGCTCGGCGATCGTTGCCGGGAAGGTGCTCCGCGAGCTGTTGGGCGTCATGCTGGGTCGCGATGCCCTCGCGTGAGCTCAGCCCGGCCTATCGGACACACGAGATCAACGGGCGAGCAGCGCGCGAGCCGCGCCGAGCCGGCGGCAGTCCGCGCAGCAACGCCAGCACCAGCCAGGCCCCGGGTCGCCAGTTCAGGCTGCGAAAGCGCACGGAGCGTACCGGGCGATCTCGGCACGAAGCAATTCGCGGCGTCTGGCGCGCGATCGTCCCAGCGGGGCACCATTCGTCACTCGGCCCTGCGTGCGGCGGGTAATTGGGCTTAGGATGATCGAAGCGGTGACTTGCCTATCGCATGTCCCTTGCACGATACTGTATCACTAGGCGCCCGAATCGGGACGTACCGAACGGGCATCCGTTTACGGGAGGAGGCCTCATGCTTCGCCTCTTGCTCGAGTCCAATACGAGGGGCTTTCAGTTTCGACCGGGCGCCCTCGTGAGCCTCGCGGCTCATTCCATCCTCATCTCGGTCTCCGTGCTCGCCACACGGGAAGGACCGGTCGAACTCATTGAGGAGGCGCAGGAAAAGGTCGTCTTCCTCGTCCCCATGAACCGCACGAACTCGCCGCCGCCGCGCGAGGAGAGTGTGCGATTCCTGCGAGTGGGCGAGAAGGCTGGCACTGGCGGATCCGAGGAAAAGATCGTCGACAAGACCGCGACGCGAACAGCGGCAGTCGTCGGAAAGGGAAAGGAAGAAGGCAAGCCGGAAGAGAAGGCGGAGGAGATCGTTCCCAACGCCATCTGATGACACGGTCGCGACAGCAGTCGATGTCGATTCGACGGTCACCCGATTTGCCGACAGCGCGGCACCGGCATACCCGCCGAAGCTCCTGGACCTGAAGGTCGAGGGCGGCGCCTACGTCCAGTTTGTCGTAGACACGACGGGCCTTCCCAGACACGTCGTCGTTCCGCGTGATCAGCACGACGCACCCGGAGTTTGCCGAGTCGGTGCGCGAGGCGTTACCGGGCAGGCGGGTTCCACCCGGCGATTCTGCGATCCCGCAAAGTCCGGCAGCTGGTGGAGCAGCCATTCATGTTCAAGATCCTCGCACCGGTGACGCAGGCGTCGGCAAAACCGTAGGGAATAGGGAATCGGGAATCGGGAATCGGAGTTGCGGCTTGTAGCTGGCAGCTCGTGCTGGTCGCTGGTCGAGAGCAAAGAACCCCCGGGACGCCACGAACTGGCTTCCCGGGGTTTGCTTTTCCGACCAGCGACCAGCACGAGCGACCAGCTACCAGCTTCTCGTTGTTCGTGTATCGAACGGTATTTCGTCGAATCGTGTCTGACCTTCCGAAGCCGATGCCAAGAGCCGCGATCGCACGTGACGAGACGGTGACGCTGGACGAACGGGCGTTGATCGCCCGTGTCCTCGAAGGAGACCGGGTTGCCGGGCGCCAGTTGTATGAGGCGCACGCGACCCGGGTGCACCGGCTCGTCTATCGGCTCTGTGGGGACGCGGAATTGGCGCAGGATTTCACGCAGGACACGTTCGTACGCGCGTTCGACCAGCTGAGCCGCTTTCGCGGCGACGCGGCGTTCGGCACCTGGATCCATCGGATCGCAGTCACAGTCACGCTGAATGGGATGCGCAAGGTGAAGCGACTACGCGAACGGGAAACGACGCTCGACGATGACCCGGGAATCGGCACCGTATCGCATTGGGCCGACCCGGATCTCCGGAGCCGGATCGCCGCGGCGATCGACGCGCTCCCCGAAGGGACACGGATGACGCTGATCATGCACGACATAGAGGGGTACACCCATGCCGAGATCGCCGAGTCGTTAGGCATCGCGGAGGGGACGAGCAAGTCACGGTTGTTCGATGCGCGCGGCAAGCTCCGATTGGCGCTCGCTGCGTTCGTGAAGGAGTAATGGATATGACGGAAGACGAGATGGACGAACGGACTCGTGAGGCGCTGCGCGGCTACCGCGTGCCGCCCGAGCCACCGCTCGACGAATGTGGGACGCGATCGAAGCGCGGCATTTCGGCGCGCCGGTCGTCGCTCCTCACCGACCGCGCGCCTGCCCGCGGTCGCTCCTCACGACGTTGGCGCCTCGGCGCACCGTCATGGGGTGTGCTGGTGGTCGGCATGGCCGCGACGTTGCTGCTCGGGGTAGGCGTCGGACGGATGTCGCGGACCATCGCGCCGACATATGACGCAGAACGATGTCCGGCGACGGTCGGTACGACTACTGGACAGCCAACGCGAGCCGTATCGCCGGGCGACCACGGAATACCTGGGAGAGACGGTGGCGCTGTTGACCGCGCTTCCGGCGGCCGCTCGTGACGGTCAGCCCGACGCGCGCTTCGTCACCCAGGCCGGCGATCTGCTCTCGACCACGCGGCTGCTGCTGGACTCACCAGCTGCGGCCTCCGATCCGCGGCTCAAGAGCCTGCTCGAAGATCTCGAGCTCGTGCTCGGCGCAGCTCGCGCGGCTGCCGGCCGAGCACGGGGGACCCGAGCTCAATCTGATCACCGAAGCGCTCGTGCAGCGCGACGTCGTGCCGCGGTTGCGGTCGGCCGTCGTGAGCATTTCGAGCAGCGACGACTAGCCCTACTCGCTTACACACTCGCCTACCGGGACGTGACGATGATCTCCGCCCTTCGCCTAACGACGCTGTTACTGTTGGTGCCCGTGGTGCCCGCGCTCTCACTGCAGGCGACGCCGCCTCGCGTGCCTGCCCCTCGTACCGAGCCACGCCGCGCCGAGAGTCCGCGTGTTCCGGTGACGCCGCGGCCTCCGACGCCTCCGCTCGATAAGTCGGACCTCGATGGCCCGCGTGACCTCGACCGCAGCATGTACGACCTGGACTTCAAGCTGCGGAATCTCGATCACGATCTGCAGTTCCGTACGATGCCGGAAATGCCCGAGATGTCCCTGTTCGCGCTCGACAAGCTCAAGATCGCTAACGACAAGCCCGACAAGTGGGACAAGCTCGACGATGGACATGGACATGAAGCGGTTCGACATGGCCATGAAGATGGACATGGACCGCGATCGCTTCGAATCCAAGGCTCGCGATTTCGAGCATGCGGATGGGCGACTTCCCTCGGCCCATGGAGCCTTTTGCGAAGGCACCACGATTCGGTGCCGACTGGCGCAGCGAGTCGTTCGCGACGTCTCCACGCGCCGCGTGGCTGCAGGGCGATGCCGCTGATTCGCTCTACAAGAGCGCATACGAGCTGCTGAACCGTGGCGAATGGCGCCGAGCGGCGGCGACGTTCGGCAACATCCCGCAGCGCTACCCGAATTCCGGGTACGCGGCGGACGCGCTCTACTGGCAGGCGTTCTCGCTCTATCGGATCGGGAACACCGAGGACCTCAATGCCGCGCTCCGGTCGCTCGAGACGATGCGAGCCAAGTACCCGCAGGCAAAAACACAGTCCGACGCCGCCGCGCTCACGACGCGCATTCGCGGTACGCTCGCGTCGCGCGGCGACCGCAATGCCGAGCAAGCGCTCAAGAAGACCATGAGCGAGCAGGGGGAGCAGTGCGACCGCGAGGACCAGGCCGTCCGCAGCGAGGCGCTCAAGGCGCTCGCGCAGACGGATCCGGCGTCGCTCGCCACGAGCGTGAAGCGCGTGCTCGCGAAGAAGGATGCCTGCTCGGCGCCGCTCCGCCGCACGGCCGTCTACTTGATAGGCAACTCCGGCGACAACTCGGCCCCCGCCATGCTGCGCGACGTCGCGCTCAACGACTCGGAACCGGAGGTTCGCAGCACCGCGATTCAGTACCTGGCCCGCTCTCCGAGCGACATTGCGGTGAACACGCTCGACGAGATCCTGCGGACGTCGACCGATCAGAACGTGCTGCGCACCGCGGCGCGCGCGCTGGCGGCGAACCCGAACCCACGCGCCAGGCAGTCCGTTCGAACTCTGATCGAACGTGCCGACGCGCCCGAGCGGCTGCGCATCGAGGCGATCGGTGGCTTCGAGGACTCGCAGCGGACCACGGATGAGGACGCGGCGTACCTGCGTGGGGTCTATGGGAAGATCGACAACCCACGCATCAAGGCGCGCATCGCTCGCGTCATCGGCCAACTCGGCGGTGAGCAGAACGATGCGTGGCTGTTCGCGCTGATGCGCAACAACGATGAGCCGCTCGAGGTGCGCACTGCGGCGCTGTCGCGTGTGGCGTCGAGCAAGATGCCGATCGCTGACGCAGTGAAGCTCTACGGCACCGTGGCCGACCGGCAGATGCGCGAGCAGCTGATCAACGTGTACGCCCAGCGTCGTGAGCCCGAGGCGACTGACAAGCTGCTCGACATTGTGAAGAACGACACCGACTACAACCTTCGCAGCAGGGCGATCAACGCGCTGACGCGAAAGAACGATCCACGCGCAAACAAGCTTCTGCTGGAGATCATTCGACAAATGACCGCGACCTCTCGGCTCGTTGCCGCTGCCGCCGTGTTCCTGATTCCGCCGGCGGCGCGCGCTCAGAACCTTGCGCAGCGCGTTGCGTCTGCGCCCGACGGCGCCGTTCAGTTCACGTTTGCCGCGCGCCCGGGCGTCTGTGGGAACGGCCGCAGCTACTACTCGATCGACGGATCGTCGTGGTACGGGACCGTGAACGACAACACGATGCGTTCCGACCCGTGTCAGCCAGGGCCCGTGCGCGTGGTACTCGGACGCGCGGGCAAGGAAATCGTCGACGTGAACGTCTACGTCGGCCCGGTGCAGGCGAGTCAAGGTGTGACGGATCTCGGTGCTGTGCCCGGGCGTGAGGCGGCAGACTATCTGCTCTCACTCGCGGCACGTGTGGACGGTCGACCCGGTCGAGACGCCATCGGACCGGCAATGCTCGCGGACAGTGCGACGGTGACGCCGCAGCTGCTCGCCATTGCCCGCGACCAGTCGCGTGCTCGCGAGACGCGCAGCACCGCGATCAATTGGCTGAGCCGCGCCGGCGAGGAGCGCGGGGGCGTGTCGCCGAGCCAGCTCGCGAAGGCGTTAGGCGACATTGCGCGGGACGAGAACGACAACCAGCAGGTTCGCTCGAGCGCGCTTCGTGTGCTGTCGCGGCAGGACAACGGGGAGGGCATCCCGGCGCTCATCGAGATCTCCCGCACCACGCAGGACATTCGGCTTGGCAAGCAGGCGCTTGGCACGCTCGCGCAGTCTGGTGACCCGCGAGCGCGCACATACCTCCGCACGGCGGTGCAGCGCGACGACCTGAACGATGACATGCGCGTCGCAGCCATTCGTGGTATCGGTCGCGACTACGCGACGAGCCAGGACGCGGAGTTCCTGCGCGGCCTGTACGCGAAGCTGCCGAGCGAGAAGACGAAGGAGGCAGTGCTGTCGTCGCTGGGCGAGATGGGCGGCACGGCGAACGCGAAATGGCTGATGACGATCGCCGGGAACAACGATGAGTCGATCCGGCTGCGTCGTCGGGCGGTGCAGCTGACGGACCGCGCGGGTATTCCAGTCGCCGAGCTCGGGCAGCTCTACGATAAGGTCGAGGATCCGCAGATGAAGGACGCGATCATCTCGACGCTGTCGAACAACGGCACGAAGGCGGCGACGGACAAACTGCTGGCGATCGCGAAAACCGATCAGAACTACACGATGCGGCGGCGAGCGGTCAACGCGTTAGGCAGGTCGGAGGACCCGCGGGTCAAGGACGCGCTGAAGGACATCGTCGAGAAATAGCCGTCATTCCGAGCGGTCTGTCACATGTCATCCCGAGCGTCAGCGAGGGACCTGGCGTGAAGTTCTCGTGGCCAGCCTTCCCACGATGACGTCACAGCAGGTCCTCGTCGCTGCCGCTCCTCGGGATGACACCCCTACTGCTCCTCCTTCCTCCTTCCTGCGGCCTCCGTCGTCAGTG
The DNA here is from genome assembly GCA_963829055.1 of uncultured Gemmatimonadaceae bacterium. Taxonomy (GTDB): domain Bacteria; phylum Gemmatimonadota; class Gemmatimonadetes; order Gemmatimonadales; family Gemmatimonadaceae; genus JAJKIV01. The sequence continues at coordinate 260,754 of CAWHHI010000004.1, forward strand.
CGTCTGAATATTCACCCCTACAGCCACGCCGCCGTCCGGCTTCTTCTGCACGGTTGGGCGCAGTAGCCACTTGTCGATGCGGTTGCCCGGATGCGAGTGGTGATAGCGGACCACCTTCGTGCCCGCGAACGTACCGATCGCGGCGCCCATGACGACGTCGCTCGCCCAGTGCTTGTTGTTGTACATGCGCGAGACCGCAATCATCGTCGCGCCGCCATACATCACCGGGGCGATGTACCACGTCGAGCCCGGCCACCACTTCGACGTCTCGCTCGTCACCGCGGCCGCCGCCGCGAATCCCGCCGCCGAGTGGCCGGAAGGGAACGAGCGATAGACGTCGTTGTGCTTGAACCCGCGCGCGAACACGAAGCTCCGGGGATCTGTGATGTCCGCTTCGGGTCTCGCCCGACCAGCCAGCCCCTTCGTGACCGCAACGACACCGTTCGCAATGAGCAGCGCTTCGGTGCCGTGGAGCCCGAGGTCGGCCATGCGATCCACGCGTGCGATGCGGCCGACGCTGTACATGGTCACGCCGATGATGGTTGCTCCAGGGTTGCCCATCCAACGGAAGTAGTCGGCCGCGCTGCTGAGAAACTGGTTCTGCTGGTTGCCAGGCGACTGCAGCTTGCCCGCGAAGTAGCGATCGGCTGGGTAGAGGGCCACGGTGCCGGCGACGAACCCCGCGGCGATCCACGCGTCCTTCGACGTGAACAGCGGTTCGTGCGAGATGTGGGTCGTGTCGGACGGCTGCGCCTCCGCCACCGAACCGACCGCCATGGCCAATGCCGCTGTCAAAGTAAGGAGCTTCGTCACTCGTCCCCTCCGTCGTGCTGCCAGTTGATTGGCATTAGTTCGCTTGTGCGTTGGTTCAGTTCTACTCGTGCTGCTCACAGCGCGGCCCGGTTGGCGGCGCTCCGATGTACAAAGGCAACCTGTGCGCCGCGGAACGGGCCAACGGGCCCATGAGAGCGGTTCGCTCAGAAGTCTGAATAAGCGCACTCGACAATAAAGTCGGTTCGTTGCGTCATCGGGTGGTTGACGACAACCGAACCCGTCGACACTATACCGCGACGCGGTATAGCATCCGACGACACAGTGATCCGGGAGTGACTCGAATGGCCGGCAATCAGGAGAGCGAATCCGAATCACAGACGGCCCTCAGCGCGCAGGTCTTTCAGATCCTTCTCTCGTTGCTCGACGAGGACCTGCACGGCTACGCCTTGATTCAGGACATTCGTCGACGCACGGACGGCGAGGTCGTACTCACCGCGAGCACGCTGTACGCGGCGACCAAACGACTGGTCAGCGCAGGCTGGATCCAGGAGGTGGAGCTTGCATCGCCGCCGCCAGACCACGACGCGCGACGTCGCTACTATCGCATCACGGACCGGGGGCGGGCGGCGGCGCGAGCCGAAGCGCTCCGCCTCGAGCGGCTCACCGCGATGGCGCGCGACAAGCGACTGCTCGGCGCATTCGGCACCGCGCCGCAGCCCAAGGGGTCGCGATGACCACGCCACGAGGATCGGCGGCGCCCCGCACGCTCACGTCGCGGATGTTTGGCGCCCTGACACGACTGCTTCCGGCGGCCATCCGCGATCGCGACGCCGACGAGCTCCGTGATGTCTACGCCGCCCTCGAGGCCGACGCCCGCCGCGTGCGCGGCTGGCGCGGTGGCGTGGCGACGTTCGCATCGGAACTGCCCGGGTTCTTCGAGCTGGCCGTCCGAGAGCACGCGGCTGGCTGGCGCGCGCGGCGGGTGCACCGCCGTCGCCAACGGACGATCGCGTCGTACCAACTCCCGTACTCCGAGGACACGTCCATGATGGAGTCGCTGCACCAGGATGTCCGGTACGCCGTGCGCGCGCTGCGGAAGAGTGCGTCGTTCACAGCCATCGCCACGGCGACGCTCGCGTTAGGAATCGGGGCCAACACGGCGATCTTCTCGGTCGTGAACGGCGTGCTGCTCAAGCCGCTCGCGTTCGCGGAGCCTGATCGCATCGTCACCGTGATGGACCAGCCGGCGACCGGGGCGCCCGGCGTGTACGGGTCGTCGCCCGCGAACTTCGTGGACGTGCGTCGCGATACTCGCGCCGCCAGGCCGGTCGCGGGTTTCTCCACTCAGCGAGTGACGCTGATCGGACGCGGTGAGCCCGAGTCGGTGCAGGCCGTGAACACGGTCGGCGACGTGTTCGGCGTCCTCGGGGTCCGCGCCTTCATTGGCCGGACGCTCGTGCCTAACGATGACGATCCCGCTTCCGCTCCGGCCGTCGTGCTCGGCTACGGAACGTGGCAGCGCCTGTTCGACTCGGACCGGTCGATCGTCGGGAAAACCGTGACGATCAACCGCACGCCGCGGGTCGTGGTCGGTGTGATGCCGCGACGCTTCGTGTTCGCGCCCGCCCCGGCCGATGTCTGGATCCCGGAACAATGGACTCCGGAATACGCCGCGAACCAGGACCAGTACTACATCCAGATCATCGCGCGGCTGGCGCCGACCGCGACGGTCGCGCGCTTCTCGGCCGAGCTCGAGACGATCTCGGCTCGACTCCGCACCGATCGCGCGGAGTTCAACACCGGGCTCCGACTGAGTGCAACGCCGCTCAAGGACACGATCGTGTCGAACGTGCGCACGCGTCTCCTCGTGCTCATGAGCGCCGTCGCCTTCCTGCTGCTCATCACGTGCACGAACCTGGCGAATCTGATGCTCGCCCGGGCGTCTTCTCGGCACGGCGAGTTCGCGGTGCGCCGCGCGTTAGGGGCGCACCGCGGCCGGATCGTCAGGCAGTTGCTGACCGAGAGCTTGCTGCTCGCGATGATCGGTGGCGCGTTAGGGCTGCTCGTTGGCCAGCTTCTGCTCCGAGCGATTGTCGCGGCCGAACAGACATCGCTGCCGCGCGTGGACGAGGTCGGGCTCGACCTGACGACGTTCGCGTTCGCGGTCCTGGCGTCGCTGATTGCCGGTGCGTCCGTGGGAATTCTACCGGCCTTGCGCGCGTCGTCGACCCACTCGATGGAAGTGCTCCGTCAGGGACTTCGAGGCAGCGGGACGCATCAACGCGCGCGCAGCGTGCTGGTCGTGGCCGAACTGGCGCTTGCGCTCATGCTGCTCACGGGCGCGGGGCTGCTGCTGCGGAGCTTCGGTCGCCTGCTCGAGGTCGACACGGGAGTTGCCGCGAGCGGAGTGCTCACGTTGCAGATGAACGTCGGCAACCGCGCTGCTCAGACTGTGGAGGAAAGCCTCGACCGGATTCGCGCCATTCCCGGCGTCCGTGCGGCCGCGGTGACGAGCCAGCTCCCGGTCACCGGGCGAGGCACGGGTGCGTGGCTGAACATCGTCGACCGCCCGACGAAGCCTAACGAGACTCCACCCGCGGAAGCGTACCGCGTCGTCACGCCCGACTACTTCTCGACCATGGGCATCCGGCTGCTGCGCGGTCGCCTTCCCACGCCCGATGACCGCGCCGATCACACGCCGGCCGTGGTGGTGAACGAGGCGTTGGCGAAGCGCTACTGGCCGAACGAGGATCCGATCGGGAAGCAGGTTCAACTCGGGGCGCCCGGCAACTATCTCATTCCACCGTCGCCGATCGTGGGAATCGTGGCCAACACGCCGGACGGCGGGCTGGACGCGCCACCGCTACCAGCGGTGTTCCTGCCATTGCGCGTTGCGCCGTGGTGGCCGGCGTTCTCGTACGTGATCCGGACCAACGGTCGCCCGACGGCGGTCACGTCTGCCGTTCGCCGCGAGTTGCGGGCGCTATTCCCGGCCATGGCGATTCGCAACGTGCAGACGATGGATGACGTGCTCTACGATTCGGCGGCGCCGGCGCGGCTGTCCGCGCGACTCATCGGCGCGTTCGCCATCGTCGCGCTGATCACGGCGGCGCTCGGCGTGTTCGGCGTGCTTTCGTTCGTCGTCGCTCAGCGCACGAGAGAGCTCGGCATCCGCATGGCACTCGGCGCCGCTCCGGGCGACGTCCGGCGCATGGTCCTCGGCTACGGCAGCCGACTGGCGCTGGCCGGCCTCGCGATCGGGCTCCTCGGGTCGTTCGCGCTGACACGCCTCATCTCGGGCGTGCTGTTCGGCGTGACACCGACGGACCCACTCACGTTCGGTGTGGTGTCGGCGATCTTGTTAGGCATCGGCGTCCTGGCGAGCTGGCTGCCGGCGCGTCGCGCGACGCGCATCGACCCGATCGTGGCGCTCCGCGCCGACTGAGGAAGGAGGAAGGAGGCCTTAGGAAGGAGAGGACGGCGGACGGCGGAGGGCGGACGGCGGAGAACGGCGTGTCATCCCGAGCGCCAGCGACAGCGGCAGCGAGGGATCTCTGTGAGGTCATCGTGGCCGGTCTGGCCACGAATACCGTTCGAGAAGATCCCTCCGCTGCGCTCCGCGGGATGACAGAGATGAAAAAGGACGCAAGGAGATCGTGATCCCCTTGCGTCCTTTCCGCGCCCACGCGGCTCGCGCCGCGTCGAGCGCTACACTGTTCTTCGTGCGCCGCGTATCAGTCGGAGCAGGAAGAGCAGAACCACGGCGCCGATGAACGCGACGAAGATCGTTCCCGGCAGCCCACCCCATGGCGACGAAACACCGAGCGAGCTGAAGATCCAGCCGCCGACGAACGCGCCCACGATCCCGATGATGATATCGCCGACCAGTCCGTACCCGGTGCCGCCCATCACGAGCGACGCGAGCACGCCGGCAATCAATCCGACGATGATCCAGGTGAGAATAGTCATGACGTCTCCTGAGCTTGTGCGATAACCGAGTCAATGACGTGAAAGGCAACTCGCGTGCCTTGCCGACTCGCACCGAAAACGCCACATCTCCGCGCTGCGCAGCCGCCTGATCGGACGACGCCGGTGTCGTCCGATCGGCCGGCACTTACGGTGTTGCCACGAGCCCAGCATCGATGTCTCGGACTCCTCTCTTTCGCCTCCTCCAGCGCTCGTACCGCGCTGCGTCGTACTCCATCACGCACGCCGAGCCCGTCGACGAGCTGCTCGACCGACGCGACGAGAGCCGCCGCGCCCGCGTCGCCCTTCAGGGCGAGCATGGGATGTCGCGCCGACAGTTCGTCGCCGGCACCGCCGCCGTTGCCGCCGTCGCCGCGCTCGACGCGTGTGCCCCTCGCGTGCCTTCCACCGGCGGCGTCACCCCGCGCCCCGACGACAGCAGCTCACCGGTGCTCATCATCGGCGCGGGCATTGCCGGCCTCACCGCCGGGTATCGGCTCAGACAGGCCGGAGTGCCGGTGCGCATCATTGAAGCCCAGAACCGCATCGGCGGACGGATGTTTTCGCTGCGCAACTTCTTCGCCGACGGCCAGGTCTGCGAGCTCGGCGGCGAGTTGATCGACACGAACCAGACGCACATTCAAGCGTTGGCCGGGGAGCTCGGGATCCCGCTCGACGATCTCTCGAAGGACGACGCCCTCGTGCGGGACATGTTCTACTTCGACGGCGCGCTTCGCTCGGAGCGTGACGTCGTCGAGGCGTTCGTACCCGTCGCGCGTCGTGTCAGCGCCGAGCTCGCGACGCTCGGCGCCGACCCCGAGGTTGGCTATCAGACCGCTACGCCCGCAGCCGTCGCGCTCGACCGCATGTCGATCGCGCAGTGGCTCGACAAGGCCGGCGTGAACGGATGGTTCCGCCGGCTTCTCGATGTCGCGTACACCACCGAGTACGGCCTCCCGACCGACCGCCAGTCGTCGCTCAACTTCCTGCTCATGATCGATCCCGAGCCGGATCCCTTCCGCATGTTCGGCGAGAGCGACGAGCGCTATCACGTGCATGCCGGCAACGATCTCATCCCCAAAACGCTCGCCGAGAAGCTGTCGGACGCGATCGAGACGAACACGGTGCTCGAGTCGATCGACCGTCGCTCGGACGGCAGGTACGTGTGCTCGCTCCGTCGCGGTTCGTCGAGCACCACGGCGACGGCGTCGCAGGTGCTCGTGGCGATCCCGTTCACACTGCTGCGCGACGTGCGGATCAACGTGCCGCTGCCCGCCCAGAAAAAGCGGGCGATCGCGGAGTTGGGCTACGGCACGAACGCGAAGCTCATGGTCGGATTTTCCTCACGCGTGTGGCGTGAGCGACTGAAGTCGAACGGCAGCACGCTCACCGACCTGCCATACCAGCTCACGTGGGAGACGAGTCGGGCGCAGTCGGGAAGTGCTGGCATCCTCACGAACTTCACAGGTGGCGCACACGGCGTGGAGCTGGGGCAGGGCACCGACTCCGAGCAGGCGGCGCGCATGGTCGCCGATCTGGAGCGCATCTTCCCTGGTGTGACGGCGGCACGCGCGGGGATGAAGGAGGTGCGGTTCCACTGGCCGTCGTTCCCCTGGACGCGCGGCAGCTACGCGAGCTACCTGACAGGCCAGTGGACTGCGTTCTCTGGCGCGGAAGGCGAAGCAGTGGAGGGACTCCACTTCGCGGGTGAGCACTGCTCGCGCGACGCGCAGGGTTTCATGGAGGGAGGATGCGAGACCGGAGAGCGCGCGGCGAAGGAGATCGCCGAGGCGCGCGGCAAGCGTGTTGGCAGCATTCGACGCTTCGAGCCTCGTCGCCTGCTCGTGGCGGCCCGGTGAGCCTCGGGCGGCCTAACGAGAGGTCCGACGCCGCATGAGTGGCGTCGGAGACGTCTGATGAGGATTCTCTGCTGTCTCAACGCTGACGTGGTGAGCAACGTCGCGCTGAACCTGCTGCTGCCCGCGCTCGCGCCTCATGAAGTGCACGTCGCGCTGAGCGCGCGCGTTGGCGGTGGCGCCGATCATCTGGAACCGCCGCCTCGGCGCGAGCTGCGTGTGGCCGAGCAGGGTTTTGCGAACGACGTGCTGTTCCCGCTCGTGGAACGAGCAGGGTTCGCCGACGACGGACGGTACCTCACGTTCCGCGAGATCGAGCGCTATCGCGGCATCGCCGTCTCTCGACTCCCGAATCCTAACGATGCGGATGGCCTGACATTCGTTCAGCGGTTCGCACCGGACCTCGTGCTGTCGATTCGCTACGGCGGCATATTCAAGTCGGCCGTGATCGCGGTGCCGCGCCTTGGCGTGCTCAACCTCCACGCAGGGCTTCTCCCCGCCTACCGCGGCGTGATCGCGACGTTTCGTGCGCTCATGGCCGAAGATGAGGAGATTGGATGCACGCTCCACTACATCGCCGACGGGACCATCGACACCGGCCCCGTGGTTGGGCAGGCACGGGTAGCTGTCGATCGTGCGCGGTCGCTCTACTGGCACGTGCTGTCGTTGTACCCGCCGGGTATCGCGATGATGGCGGATGCGCTGCGGCGGATCGCCGTCGGCGAAACGTTAGGCGTGGCGGCGCAGACCGGCGGCGCGTACTACTCGTACCCGAGCGCTGACGAGTGGAGCGAGTTCCTGCGACGAGGGTGGAGGGTCACCGATCCCAGTGACCTCCACGCGCTGATGCTCAGGTATCTCCCGCCTGCGGCAGCCGCCGCCGGTCCCCCCGAAGCACTCTCCGCTCATGCCTAACGCGTCGTCGGTTCGAGGCTCACCGTGTACCGTGGTTCGCCCGGCTGGATTGCGACTTCTCGCCATTGCAGCCGCGATCGGATCGCTCAGCACTGGAACGGCGACCATGACGCGTGCGATGCCGCAGACGTCCGCTCAGCAGGCGTCGGAGCCGACCGCGGCGGTTGCGATCATCCCTCGACCGGAGAGCCTGACAATCGGGCGGGGGCGCTTCAAGCTCTCGGCCGCTACGGTGATCTACGCTGACGCCGCAACGGCGGACATCGCGCGGCGATTTGCGGCGTCGATCGCTCCCGCGACGGGGCTGTCGATCCCCGTTCGCGTTGGTACGACGCCCGGCGCCACCGGCATTGTCGTCTCGCGCAACGCACGCCTGACGCGACTCGGCGACGAAGGCTACGAAGTCACGGCGACAACGCGCCTGCTCACGATTCGCGCGCGCGAACGCGCCGGCGTTTTCTACGGACTTCAGACCGTGCGGCAGATGCTCCCGCCAGAAATTTTCCGCGAGGCGCGCGTGGATAGCGTCTCGTGGAGCATTCCGGCCGTCCGGATCACGGATCGCCCGCGGTTCACGTGGCGCGGCGCCCACCTCGATGTCGGCCGGCACTTCATGCCGAAGGAGTTCGTGAAGAAGTACATCGACCTCCTCGCGCTCCAGAAGATGAACCGCTTCCACTGGCATCTCACGGAGGATCAGGGCTGGCGCATCGAGATCCTCAAGTATCCGCGCCTAACGCAGGTCGGTGCCTGGCGGACGCAGACGGTCGTGGGACATCAGCAGAGTGGCGACTCGACGGCGTGGCAGTACGACGGGCAGAAGCACGGCGGCTTCTACACGCAGGACGATGTGCGGGAGATCGTCGCGTACGCGCGCGACCGCTTCGTGACCGTCGTGCCGGAGATCGAGATGCCCGGGCACGCGCTCGCGGCCATCGCCGCGTATCCGCAGCTCGGGGTGACGGGCACGTCGGCAGATGTCGGAATGCGATGGGGCGTGTACGCGAACATCCTCAATGCCGACGAATCCACCGTCACGTTCATGCAGGACGTGCTCACGGAAGTCATGGCGCTGTTTCCCGGACCATTCATTCACATCGGCGGCGACGAGGCCGACAAGGCGCTCTGGAAAACAACCCCGCGGATTCAGGATCGCATTCGCGAGCTCGGGCTCAAGGACGAGCACGAGCTGCAGAGCTGGTTCATCCGCCGTATGGATGCGTTTCTCGCCCAGCATGGACGCCGACTCGTCGGGTGGGACGAGATTCTCGAGGGTGGTCTCGCGGAGGGCGCGACGGTGATGTCGTGGCGCGGGACCAAAGGCGGCATCGACGCGGCGCGCGCTGGCCACGATGTCGTGATGGCTCCAACGGGCAATACGTACCTCGATTACTACCAATCCCGCAACACGACGGGCGAGCCACTCGCGATAGGCGGCTTCCTGCCGCTCGAGACGGTGTACGCGTTCGAGCCCGTGCCGGCCGACCTCGAGCCGCAGTTTCGCGCTCACATCCTCGGTGCCCAGGGCCAGCTGTGGACGGAGTACATGCCGGGGCCGAAGCAGGTGGAGTACATGGCGTTCCCGCGCCTAACGGCACTGGCGGAAGTGCTGTGGACTGTGCCGGAGCGGAAGGACTACGGCGACTTCCTCACGCGGTTGGACGAGCATCTGCGGACGGCTCGCGATGCTCGACGTGGCGTATCGACCTGTTGGGCCATAGAGGCTGAGGAAGGAGGCCTGAGGAAGGAGGCCAGGCAACGCCGTGATCCGCGGCCGCGTACGAGAAGTCAGTGGTTCCCAGTCCCCAGTCCCTAGTCCCCAGTCCCCAATGCACACACTTCGTCATTCGTTCATCGCCCTCGCGTTGCTCGCTGCGCCGCTTGCCGCGCAGGAAAAGATCGACGCCGACGCCCTCAACCGGATCAAGACCGAAGAGCAGAATCGCTCGCAGGTCATGGAGATCGCCAGCTGGCTCACCGACGTCTACGGCGCGCGGCTCACCGGGTCGCCGAGCGCGAAGGCGGCCGGCGACTGGACGGTGAAAAAGCTGAACGACTGGGGAATGGCGAACGCCAAGATGGAATCCTGGGGCCCGTTCGGACGTGGCTGGTCGAACGAGCGTATGGTCGCGCAGGTCGTCTCCCCGCGGCCGTTCCCCATCATCGCGTACCCGGCAGCGTGGACGCCGGGAACGAATGGCCCCGTGAAAGCGGAAGTCACCCTGATGAAGGCGGACAGCGCGCCGGATCTCGAGAAGTACCGAGGGAAGCTTCGCGGCAAGATCGTGTTCACCCAGGCGCCGCGCGATTCGGTCCCGCCGCATTTCACCGCGGACGCCTCGCGCCTCGCGGACTCGTCGCTCTCGAAGATGGCGGAAGTGCCGTTCACCGCTGACCCGCCGCGTGCCCAGGGTGGTCCGGGAGGGCCAAACGCCGGCAACAATCCGCAGGCGAATCGCTTCCAGGCGGCGCGCGCTTTTCAGCAGGCGCTCTCCTCGTTCCTCGTGGATGAAGGTGTGGTCGCCGTCGTCACACCCGGTCGCGGCGATGACGGGACGGTCTTCAGCGGTGCGAGCGGCTCACGCGATCCGAGCAACCCGACCAAGGTGCCGGGGCTGATCTTCTCGACCGAGCACTATGGACGCATCGCGCGCATGGTCGAGAAGGGCGTACCGGTGACGGTGGAGCTCGACGTGAAGAACACGTTCTACGACGACAACCAGAACTCCTTCAACATCGTCGCCGAGATCCCCGGGACCGATCCGAAGTTGAAGGACGAAGTCGTCATGCTCGGCGCCCACTTCGATTCGTGGCACACTGGCACTGGCGCGACGGACAACGCGGCCGGATCAGCGGTGATGCTGGAAGCGCTTCGCCTGATCAAGGCGACGGGGCTCAAACCACGCCGCACGATTCGCATCGGTCTCTGGACCGGTGAGGAAGAAGGGCTCCTCGGTTCCCGCGCGTACGTGAAGGAGCACTTCGGCGATCCGCAGACGATGCAGCTCAAGCAGCCGGTGCACGAACGCTTTGCCGGCTACTTCAACGTCGACAACGGCACCGGCGCCATTCGTGGCGTCTACCTGCAGAAGAACGAGGCGGTCGCGCCGATCTTCAAGTCGTGGATGGCGGCGTTCAATGATCCGCGTCTCAAGACGGTCACCGCGAGCAACACGGGCGGCACGGACCACCTGTCATTCGATGCCGTCGGCCTTCCGGGCTTCCAGTTCATTCAGGATCCGGTCGACTACGGCTCGCGGACGCACCACTCGAACATGGATCTCTACGAGCGCCTGATCCCGGACGACATGAAGCACAACGCGGCGGTGGTGGCGGCGTTCGTGTATCTCACGGCGAATCGCGATCAGAAGCTGCCGCGCAAGGCGGCGCCGACGGTGCAATAGCGAGGCGGACGGCGGACGGCGGAAGACCTGTCATCCCGAGGAGTGAAACGACGAGGGACCTTCTGAACAACCGTGGCCAGATCAGCTACGATGGCTTCACAGAGGGTCCCTCGCTGGCGCTCGGGATGACCAACACCTCTCACCGCCCTCCGCCGTCCGCCCTCCGGCCCGGCTATTCGTAGTACGCCTTGATACACGCGGTAACCAGCTCGTCGAGACGACGATGCCCTGAGCCGCTGGAATGTGGGGTGTTCGCGGTCCCGCCGACGTCGAACCACGTCGCCTTGAGCGCCACGAGTAACTCCTCCGCGCGAACGCCGCGCTCGCGCGCCTCGATCGCGGCAGCACGCAGCGCGTCGCCAAGCGCCGCGCCATCGGAACCCTTCCCATGCACCCAGTGCTCCAGTGTCTCGCGGAGCCGCGCTACTGCTTCCGGCGAGAGCGAAGCCATTGGTGACTGATCCTTGGTCGATTCGTTCAAACTCATTGCACCTGAAACCGCCGCACCGCGGATGGGGGTCATGGGATCGGCGACCGACCCGGACAGCGGCCAGCGCTGTCGGTCAGCCGCAAACATATGACGCTCAATCCTGCGACTCCGCGCTCCCCGCGTCAAGCCATCCCGGGTTGCAACCCAATCGATGTCTGGTGGCGTAGCCGAAGCGTGATCGCTGGCGCCAGGCCGCTGCCGGACTCAGGGGCGCGCGTTGGCCGAACGGTCGCCTCGGCCGATCGAGCCTAACGAGAAACCGCTCGGGAACATCGGACCGACGTCATTCCGGATCCCCTCGGCCACACGATCGGCGAGCGCCATGATCGTGAGGTACATGCCGCTTGAGTCCTCGCGATCGACCGTCTGAACTCGCGTGACAAGCTACTACTGCTCGGCTCCGGAGCGCGCTGCCTCTTCCGCGTGGCGTTTGATCCGCCCGAGCATCGCATTCAAGCCCACTTCGCGCGTACCGAGTCCGAGACTGTCCATGATGGTGCGAACGAAGTCCTCAGGGATCGCGAGCGTCGTCTCGGGCGGCTCGTCGTTGATCGCGCTGAACAGGATGCTGAGGAACGCCGCGATCGTCGGTGACTGACGCGTGTTGACGTCCGCATAGAAGTGCAGTTTCCCGTCGTGATACTCCGGGAAAAGATCGACGCGCGTCTGGCACTCGGGCACCGTGAACGCACCGCGGTCGAGCGCCAGGAATCGCTCCGGGACCGGCTCGAGCTTCTTCGCGTACTGCACGAGCGCCTGCATTTTCTCCTCCCGTCCCAGCGCGCGAAATCGGCGCAGGACGCGCTCGATGGATGGCGGGATCGTTGGCTGCTGCGTGGAATCGGGAGTCACGCCAAAAAGAATAAACGACGATACGGTTGCACGTTGTGCCGCACTTGACGCCGCTAATTAATCGTTTAATTAATACAGCGTGACCGCACCGACACAGACCTCCGACCTCATCCTCGATGCCGCCGAGCGGTTGTTCGCTCGGCAGGGATTCACGGCGACGACCATCAAGCAGATCGGCAAAGAGGCCAACGTGAATCCCGCACTCCTTTACTACTACTACGACAGCAAGGAGACGCTCTACCGGGCGATGCTCCAGCGCATACTCGGCCAGCTGCTGGCGCGCGGGACGGACGCCATGCAGCGGGCCACCTCCCACGCCGAACGCATTCGCGCCTTCGTACGCGCTCAGGTGAAGCTCCTCGCCGAGCACCCGCACTTTCCGCAGCTGTTCGTCCGCGAGATGATCGACCACCAGGCCGCACACGCCGAACAAGCGTTCACCGGCACAGCCGCCGCGGCGTTCAAAGGACTGTGTGAGGTCATCGAGGCGGGGCAGCGGGACGGCGTATTTCGCCGTTCGCTCGACCCGAGGTTCGCGGCCATCTCGACCATCGCGCAGATCGCGTACTTCGTCATCGCGCGGCCTGCCGTCGGATTGCTGCTGGGCCACGGCACGGACGGTCCTCCGCCAGAATTATCGGAGTTGTTCTTCGCCCATGCCGAGGCGTTCGCGCTCGATGCTCTTCTGGTGGATCGCGCGGAGGACGCACTCTCATGACGCCCACCTCGGCGCTCCAGCGCTCGCTGGCGCGGCTGCCTGCGTTAGGCGCAATCATCGGTGCGACGATGCTGGCAACGGTGATTGCGTGCTCGCGCAAGGCGACGAACCAGCTGACCGCCGATGGCACGATCGAGCTGACGCAGGTGGACGTCGCGCCATTCGTGTCGGGCCGCGTGGTAGCCGTGCGCGTAGACGAAGGCGGCAGCGTTCATCGCGGGGATACGCTCGTCATCCTCGCGCAGTCCGCGTTACCGGCGGACATCGACCAGCGCCGCTCGCGCGTCGTGTCGGCTGAAGCTCGACTGCGTGACCTGCAGGCCGGGGCACGTCCCGCCGAGGTGGAGCGGGCCGAAGCCGATCTCCGGTCAGCGACCGCGGAAGCCGACCGCGCGGAGCGGGAGCGAGCGCGCCTGGAACCGCTCGTGGCCGCGGCGACGATCAGTCGATCGCAATACGATGCGGCGGTGACGGCGGCGCGAGCGGCGGCGGCGCGTCGCGATGCGGCGGCCGAGGCGGTGCACCTGCTTCGTCAGGGTGCGCGGCCCGCGCAGCTAGCGGGTGCGCAGGCCGAAGTCGAGACTGCGCGCGGGGCACTGGCCGCGGGGCGAGCGACCGAGGGTGACCTCGTGCTCACCGCACCGCTGGATGCAACGGTGCTCGGCCGGTACGTGGAGCCGGGTGAGATCGTCGGCGCGGGACAGGTCGCCATCACGTTAGGTGACACCAGGCGGCCATGGGTTCGCGTGTACCTGTCCGCGCCGGCAGTGCCGTTCGTGAGAGTGGGACAGGCGGCTCGCGTGACGGTGCAGGGGCTCGGCGATCGCTTCGCACCGGCGCGCGTCGCGACGGTGGCGACGCAGGCCGAGTTCACCCCGCGCGTCGCGCTCACGGACAAGGAGCGTGCGGATCTGCTGTTCGGCGTGAAGCTCGACATCCAGGATACGACTGGCACATTCAAGCCCGGGCTGCCTGCCACCGTCACGATAGACACCTCGTCTGCCGGACGGCGCGCGCCATGACCGAACCTCATGGCGTCGCGATGCTGGAGTCCTCCGACGGCGCTGGCGGGCCGGCGGTCCAGACGGAACGCCTCCGCAAGACGTTCGGCGCGCTCGTGGCCGTCGACGCGCTCGACCTGACGATTCACCGCGGCGAGGTGTTCGGGCTGCTCGGGCCTAACGGGTCCGGCAAGACGACGACGATTCGCATGCTGTGTGGCCTCATGGCGCCGACGTCCGGGCGCGCCCAGGTTGCCGGCATCGACGTCGCGGAAGATCCGGAAGGCGTTAGGCACCGGATCGGCTACATGTCGCAGAAGTTCGGGTTGTACGACGACCTCACGGTGCAGGAGAACCTCCGGTTCTACGCGTCGGTGTACGGTCTTCGTGGCGCGGAACGCGTGGCGCGCGTGAAGGAGCAGCTCCACGACCTTGGTCTGGAGGAGCGACAGCATCAGCTCGCGGGCACGTTGAGCGGCGGCTGGAAGCAACGACTCGCGCTCGCGTCGGCTACATCGCACAAGCCGGAGGTGCTGTTCCTCGACGAGCCCACCGCGGGCGTCGATCCGGCGTCGCGACGGTTGTTCTGGGACTGGATCTACGCGCTCGCGAAGTCGGGCACGACGATTCTCGTGACGACGCACTATATGGACGAGGCGGCGCGTTGCAGTCGTCTCGCGTTCCTCTCACGGGGCCACCTGATTGCCGTGGGCACTCAGGAGGAGATCACGCGACACTTCGGAACGGAGACGGTCGAGGACGCGTTCATCGAGCTGCAGCGGCGGGACGAAACGCCGGAGGGCGGCAAACGTCCGGACGGCGGAAGGCGGCCCGCGGAAGGCGGAGGGAGCAATCGTGCCTAACGTTCTCCGCCGTCCGCCATCCGCCATCCGCCGTCCGAGCTTCCGTGAGCGAATTACCCGCAGTACGCTCTGGCCGATGCTGTGGAAGGAATTCGTCCAGATGCGGCGGGATCGCTTCACGCTCGGGATGATGATCGGCCTGCCCGGAATTCAGCTGCTGCTGTTCGGGTTCGCGATCCGGACCGAGGTGCGGCATCTGCCCACGGTCGTGCTCGATGAGTCGCGCACGATGGAGAGCCGAGCGTTCGTCGATGCGATCAGGAACACGGGGAACTTCGACATCGTGGGTTCCGTCGGAAGCCGCGAGGACATGCGACGCCAGATCGAGCGCGGCACGGCGCGCGCTGCCGTCATCATCCCACCCGACTACGAGGCGGACATCAAGCGGCACCGCACCGCGCAGACGCAGGTGATCGTCGACGCAGCCGATCCATTGGCGTCGTCCGCGGCCATCGCCGGCGCGACACTCGCGGGACAGGCGCGCTCGGCCGCCCTCGGCGCGCAGAACGCGCCGCGTCAGGCACCGATCGACGTGCGGGTGCGTCCGTGGTACAACCCGGGCCTCGAGAGCTCGATCTACATCGTGCCAGGCGTCATCGGCCTGCTGCTCACGCTCACGCTGCTCATGATCACGGCCATGGCGCTCGTGCGCGAGCGTGAGCGCGGCACGCTGGAGCAGCTCATCGTGACCCCCATATCGAAGACCGGACTGATGCTCGGCAAGGTGCTACCGTTCGCGCTCGTGGGCTACGTGCAGGTGACGGTGATCCTGCTGCTCGGTCGCTTCGTGTTCAACGTGCCCATCCGCGGCAGTCTCGGCTTGCTGTACCTCGTCACCGCACCGTTCATCGTCGCGAGCCTCGCGCTCGGCCTGTTCGTGTCGACGGTCGTGCGGACACAGGTGCAGGCGATGCAGCTCTCGTTCGTGTTCATCCTGCCGACGGTGCTGTTGTCGGGCTTCATGTTTCCGCGCGAGGCGATGCCGCCGTTCGCGCAGTGGCTCGGGGCGATCTTCCCGATCACGTACTATCTGCGGGTGTTGCGCGGGATTCTGCTGAAGGGCGTGGGCATGGACGCGTTGTGGCAGGACACGCTCGCGCTCGCCGCGTTCGCGCTGGTGCTGCTGGCGTTCAGCGTGCGGAGATTCCAGAAGAACATCGAGTAGTGCAGACTGCATCGGTCCTCCGCCCCTGGCTACTTTTCACGAAACTCGAAACGGAGAATCGACGGATGCCGAACCGAAAGGCGAGCGCGGTGTGGGAAGGTGGGCTCAAGGGTGGCAAGGGTACGTTCAAGGGCAGCAGCGACTCGATCAATGGGCAGTACTCGTTCTCGTCACGCTTCGAGGAGGGGACCGGCTCGAATCCGGAAGAGTTGATGGCTGCCGCTCACGCGGCGTGCTTCAGCATGGCGCTGAGCGCTCAGCTGGAGGGGAACGGGACGCCACCGAAGCGTGTCGAGACCACGGCCGTGTGCACCGTCGAGAAATCCGGCCCGGGCTTCAAGATCACGACGATGAAGCTGACCACACGCGCGACGGTCCCTAACGTGGACGCGGCGAAGTTCCAGGAGCTCGCGTCCGCGGCGGTCGAGGGATGCCCGGTCTCGCAGGCCCTGAAGGGCAATGTGAACATTGTGCTGGATGCAGCGCTGACCTGCGGCGCGTCGGACGGAGGGAGGAAGGCGCGGTCGCTACGGGGTCGCGAGCGTCAGTCGAAGGCATCGTGCGGTTCCGCCATTCGCTAGCCGTCCGTCCTCCGCGCCACGGCAACCCATTGAACAACAGCGTGTACCCAGCCTAACGCCAGGCCAAAGCGTGGCGTCGAGTGCGCAGCCTGCTGCGCCGCTGCCCTCGACGGTGCAAAGGCGCCGAGAGTGACGAGGACGATCGCCCAGCGCATCCAGCGCCGTCCGTGAGCTCGAGCGGGAAGGTGCGGGCGAAAAGGACGTGACAGAATCGGCGCGATTGAAAAGGGCAGGGAGCTGATCGACGGTAAATACAACACGGCGCATCCGACGCGGGACAACCGGCCATGCACGTCACATCAGACTCACTCACGCCCGGCCGGCGCTCGGCGCTACCACCCGTACAGCGCCTTGTAGGTCGCCTGATTGCGCAGCAGGATGCGCACGTAGTCCCGCGTCTCCTCGTACGGAATGCGCTCGATGAAGAGCTCGGGGTCATCCGCGCCCCGCTTCTGGCGCCACCGCCGCACCGGCGAGCCGCCTGCATTGTATGCGGCCAACGCGTACTCGACGCGCGGATACTGGCGAAGCATCGCGTCGAGGTGCGCCATGCCGAGCGGCACGTTCACGTCGGGCTGGAACAGCAGCACGCGGTCGAAGCCCGAGATTCCACGCGACTTCGCGATCGACGCACCCACGCTCGGGAGCACCTGCATGAGGCCAAGCGCGCCGGCTCGCGATGCCGCACGCGGGTTGAAGCTCGACTCCTGGTGGATCAGCGCGGCGGCGAGTGCGGGATCGACGTGGCGCGCCGTGGCTTCGGTGCGAATCACGTCGGCGAACGCGAGCGGGTAGAGCAGATGAAAGAGGCGTGTGTCGCGGGTGGCTGACGCAGCGAGCGCGCGGCGCGCCAGGCCCATCGCTCGCGACAGCTCGCCGCGTTTCCGCAGGGCGTCCGCGGCGGCGAGTAAGGAGTCGGGTGAGCGACCGGCGGCCGACACGATCGCATCGTACTCGAATCCCTCTTCCGTATTCATGCCGACGTCATCGAGCAGCGCCGCCCGCGCGACCGCGCGGGAGAGCTGCGGTGTCGTCGCGATCGAGTCGGGACTCGGTATGGGCCGCCAGGGCGCGGTGCCTAACCGTGCCGCGCTCTTCGTCGCGTAGTACGAGAGCGGGTCCGTGGCGATGACGTCGCGCCAACGTTGTGTGGCGCGTTGCTTGTCTCCCATGCGCTCGCGCGCGCGGCCTGACCAGTAGCGCGCGGCGGACGCGTCGACGCTCCGCGGATAGCGCTGGACGAGCGCGTCGAAATCACGGGCGGCTGCCTCGAACGTCCCGCCTGCATACGCGATGACCGCCGCATGAAACAACGCGGACGACGCGAGCACGCTCGTCGGAAACCGTCGCGCAATCTCATTGAACCCGGCGCGTGCATCCGTGTCTCGCCCATCATCGGTGGCGAGATCGGCCAACAGAAAGAGCGCGGGCGCGGCGACGGTGGTGTCGCGCGGAAATGCCTCGGTCACTCGGCGAAGCGCCGTGCGTGCTGCCGCTGTCTGACCAGCCTTCAACAGGGATCGTGCGCGTTGATAGGCAGCCGACGCGCCAACAGGAGCACTGGATGGAATGCGGGCGAGTTGTGTCGCGGCGTCCGCGTCGCGGCCGAGCCGCGAGAGCACCATTCCGTATGCATAACGATCCTGTACGTCGAGCGACTTCTCCAACCTGGAGAAGCCAGTTGCCGCGCGTGCGAGTAGACCAGCGCTGTTCGCGGCGCGCGCCGTGGCGATCTCCTCGCTCGCTGACAGCGGACCGAGAGAAGAATCGACGAGTGTGATCGCGACGCGGGCGTCGGCGGCGGAAGGATTGGCGGCGAGGAGCGCGAACGTCTCGCGTCGTATCGTCGTGCGCGACGCGGCAGACGTGTCGGCCATGAGCTGGAGGCGGAGTGACTGCCCCTTTTCGCCCAACGCCGCGTACGCGCGCGACGCGCCCGAGAAATCGCGCCACCGTTCCAGTGCCTGCGCTTCGGACGGCGCGATGCGCGCGCGCGCGACCGGGGTCGACACGCGTGCGTAGTCGCGTTGTCGACGTGACGCGTCGGCGGTCGCTCCCGCGGCGCGGAGGCCGAGCCATTCACCGATCAGCGGTAGGTGCGTCGCGGCACGGCGGTACGTGGCGGCCGCGCTGTCGCCAATGGCTTGCCGGTCCAATGCGCGAGCCAGTAGCACCTCGCGCGTGCCACGCTCAGGATCGGTTTTCGCCAACGCCACGGCACGCTCAGCGTGACCTCGGGCGACGGAATCCGCTCCGCGCGCCAGTGCTGATCGTGCGAGGAGCTCACGGGCGCGCCCGTCGAATAGGGAATCGATCCATGGCGCCATCGCGAGCTCACGGTCCACGCGCGACCACCCGCCCCACGCCGCGGCCGCCGTGGCGGAGAGGAGCACGACGTCAGGGCTTCGAACGACTGGTGGCCGATAGGCCGAGTCGAGGATCGCGGTCGCCCGCCACGGCCTTCCGGCGTTCATGGCCGCGACTGCCACATTCACCGCGGGTTCCTTGCTCGACGCGAAAGGCGCCAGCGCGTTGTCCGATTGCGCGGGCGCTGCGTCGGGTCGCGAGCAAGCAACCAGGAACGCCACGAATGCGAGGCGAACGCACGGCGTGGATGATTTCATGGCCAAGGAAGAACTCAGCTTCTGTACCACGTTGCGTCACGGTTGTGGGCTCGGCCTCGGCACTCGTGTCGTCGCGCCGTGTAGGATTGTGGTACGACGACTATGATGTCTCGTGATGTCTCGATTGGCGGCATCAATGCGGCGACTGGTGACGAATCCGCCGCATCAGGTGTCGAACGTAGAAGATGGGCGACTCCGAAGCCGTGCGATTGCGCCAGCTGACGAAGTCCGAGGATTAAGTTGTCATCATGATCCGTAACTCTCGCGTCGCGATTACCGGATTGCTGCTCGTCGTGCTCGTGGCCGCCGTGTCCTGGGCGATCGCGACGCGCGGCTCGCGCCGCGTGCCAATGACGCCCGAAGTGGCGAGAGAGATGCGGGCGGGAAGCGAGTTCGCGTCGTTGCTCGAGCGCTCCACCGCCTCAATGCCTGCCGAATCTATTTCGGTTCCGAACGCGGTGGCGCTGGGCTACCTCGAGCGGCTGCGCCTGGGGTTGAGCAGCCCATTCCGGCTGATCGACTACGCATTGGCTGACCGGATGCTGCCCGACTCGCTTCGTCATCTCGTCGCGTACGCGGTGCTGCAACGCACGCTCGACGGTGATACCTACCACGCTCCGCCCGCGGCGCTGTCGCTGGCCGGCGCGGCGATGCCCCAACTCCCGCCCGATCTCGCGGCGCGACACGTCGCGCTGATCGACAGCGTGATCGGCAAGGCGTCAGATCCGCGTGGGGGTGAGCTCACCGTCCGTGAGGCGTACCGTCTCGCGGGTGCCGCGGGTTCCATCGGGCGGCGCGGTCCGTGGCTCGGCACCCAGGTGGCGGCGCTCGCACGTGATCGGGCGTTGGCCCGTACGGACGTGGTCGCTTTGCTCGCGACCGCGCGTCGCAATCGCGTCGACCCACTCGGGCTGATCCCTGTCTGGCGTCTCGAGCGGCGCTTCGAGGTCGAGCGTCCACTGATGAGCGCACTCCGCCCCGATGTCGAGCGCGACGCACTGGGCCATGTTCGGTCGCTCGTTCGCGAGCTGGACTCGCTGGCCGCCCGCGAGCGCCGCGCGGATGCAGACTCGACGCACCCGCGCTACGCGGTGACGTCGACGCTTTCCGCCGAGGCGGCGCGCCGGCTGGCGTCGGTCGCGGCAGTGCGGGCAGCGCCACCGCAAGCGCCGATCACGGTGGCCGTTACGAGCACCGTTCGCCCATCGCGGCTCACCGCGGGCGTGCTGTCCCCCGCGGATGAGCGGACGAAGGACGCGCTCACCCGGTTCGCCGACCGTGCCGTGAACGAGGAGTCGCTCGCAGGAGAGTACTCGCTGTTTCTGGCGCACGATTCGGTGCACGTGGCGCAGCCGTCGCTCGCCGTGTTGTGGGCCGCTGTCTCAATGCGTGCCTATTCCCAGGAGCGCGTCTGGTTCCCTGGCGACGGCGGACCATCTGTCCCCGATCTCAAGGACCGGTTCGGTCTGGCCGCGGTGAGCTTCGACGCCGACGTGCCAACGACGTGGCGCCCGTACTATCTCCGCATGCTCGGCTCGACATTGTCGGACCTGCAGCGCGTCCTTCCGGCGTTCGGCGTTCGCGGTCTGGGCGTGCATTTCGGTGAGAGCCCGATGCGCGACGCGGCGCTCGCGATGCACGATCCAGCGACGCGAACGATCTTCCTGCCGGTCGGGACCAGCGCCGGCGTGATCGCGCACGAGCTTGCGCACGACCTCGATTGGCAGACGGCGCGAACGCGCTACGGTTTACGCGGTACGTACAGCACGGATCGCGCGGTTCGCCAGTATCGCGATCGCCTGGCGGCATCGATGCTCGAGCTCAGCGACGCCGGTCCCGGCGAGAGCTCGTTAGGCACGGACGGTGCCCGCGTGGTGCCGAGCGCCCGGCCGACGGAAGTGTTCGCGCGGAACGTCGATTGGTTCGTGAGTGCGGTGCTGGCGCGAGACGGGCGGATGAACGGGTATCTGTCCGCGGTGCAGGACGGCGTGCTCACGGGTTATGGCGCGGTGGCGGCTCCGGAGGTTGCGCGCGATGGCGCGCAGGCCATGATCCGCGCGCTCGATGAGATGACGCTCGTGGCGCCGGCGACGCGCGCCTGGTTCCTCGAGACGCATGGTCGCGCCCGGGCGATCCCGCTGCCTGAGCTCACGCGGCGCGTGCTCGAAGTGCCGCTCTCCTCGGCCGATCGACGCCTGGCGTCGGGCCCGCGCACGGCCGCGGACGTGGTCGCACCGTCGGGCGATGCGAGTGCGCGTGCACTCATCGCGTTAGGTGGTGGATGTCGCGGCGCGGTCGCGGGCGATCGGCTCGCGGACGAGCGGGCCCGTGTGCTCGTGGAGGCGGCGGACGCGCGCGCCCGAGGCCTGCTGGCGCGGCGCGCCCATTACGCGGCGACGTCCGAGCGCGCCCCATGGCAGGCGCGGGCGCTGTTAGGCAATGCGTGGACGCCGATGTACGCGGATCATGCGCAAACGGAGCTGCGCGATATCATCCTGCGTCGCGCGGTCCTGGCCGCGGCGCCGCGCGGTTCTGCGGCGGTGGTCGCCGCGGCGCCGCTGGGATGTCGATGACTGCGAACTACGCGAGGTAGAGTTCGTCGCGTCGGGCCGGTGGGAACTACGATTTTGCGGATGAACTGCAAAACGGCCGGATACGGCTTTGCATTCAGGCATCATCGCGCCGCGGCCAACGGGAACGGCGATCGCGCGGATGACGCGGAAGAAGCAGGATACTGCTCGGTAGGTCCGGCTCCTCACGCCACGAGCCGTGAATTCTTGGGGACGGCCGCTCGGGAGACTCCTGCGTCCCGGGCGGCCGTTGCCATTGTTCAATCAAGGCCCGGCGAGGGCCAGTGTCAATGCAAAGCCGTATCCGGCCGTTTTCCCATCATCCGCGTCATCGTTGTTCCCACCGACCGCGGCGCGGCAATGCGTGGATGCAAAGCCGGATCCGGTAGTTTCGCGGTACAGATCCGCCCAATCGCCGTCTCCCACCGGCCCCGGCGCGCCAATGCTAGGTCGGTGCCTCGACTTTGCTAGGCTCACCCAATTCCGGCAGGTCCGTTCGCTTTACGACCAGCGTCCTCGTCGGGTAGGCGAATTGGATTTTCTCGGCCGCGAACTGGCGGAGGATCGTTAGGTTGATTGCCTGCTGCGCATTGACGTACGAGAGATAGTCCGCCGTCAACACGAAGTAGACCGTTTCGAAGTTGAGCGTCGAATCGCCGTAGCTGATGAAATGCGAGCGGTCGAAGCGGACCTGTTGCTGAGACTGTACTGCCTCTCGAATCATCGTAGGAATGCGCGCGACGGTGTCGGGCGGCGTGTCGTAGCTCACGCCGATCATGAACACGATTCGCCGTTCCTGCATCCGCTTGAAGTTGCGGAGGCGGCTTCGCAGCAGGTCGGCGTTCGAGAATATCAGGAGCTCTCCGTTCAGGCTCCGGACTCGCGTCGTCTTGAGTCCCACGTTCTCGACCGTTCCCGTGAACGTATCGACGCCGATCGTATCGCCGACGACGAATGGCTTGTCGAGCACGATCGCGAGCGCCGCGAACAGATCGCCGAGCACGTTCTGCACCGCGAGCGCGATCGCGATACCACCAACGCCGAGTCCCGTGATGAGCGCCGTGACGTCGTAGCCGAGTCGATTGAGTCCCACGAGCGAGAGCATGATCCAGAGGATCGCGCGCGCGACAAAGCTGAACGCGGCGACCGTCGTGCGGCTCGCGATGTCCGACTCGGCCTTCCGCTCGGCGTAGTTGCGGAACCAGAACGTAATGAGCCCATTGCCCCAGATCGCGATCTGCAGGATGAGCGCGATGGTGCCTAACACGCGCCCGACGGCGCGCGTTCGTTCCGGGAGGTCGAGGAACAGCATGCCGCTCGCGGCGGCGGCAGTGACGATGAAGAAGTACCGCGTGCGTCGCAGCAGATCGACGATCGCATCGTCCGCTGTCGTCGCCGTGCGCTCGGCCATCTTCGCCAGTCGTCGCGAGATTATGGTGCGGGCGAGGAAGAGCGCTGTTCCCACGACGGCGAAAACGATGCCGGCGACGGTCCACGCCTGCAGCGAGTTGTGGTAGAACCGCCACTCCAGGAAGTTCGATGGCTGCATGCTCTGGATCGTGATTTCGGGTTACGGAGATTCCCGAATCTAAGCGGTCTGGTTCAGCGCGCCGGGGCCGGTGAGAACTACGATTGGGCGAATGAACTGCAAAACTGCCACGGCTGTCATTCCGAGCGAAGGCCGCAGGCCGGAGTCGAGGAATCGAGACACTGCCCGGTAGAGAGCCCTCTACGCCGACAATCGGGATTCCTCGACTCCGCCGCTCTGCGGCTCCGCTCGGAATGACAACTTCGCGCAACGACTCGGGATTTCTTCGGAACGGCCGCTCGGGACGCAGGAGTCTCCCGAGCGGCCGTGTTCCTATTCATTCACGGTCCGCCACGAGCCAGCGTCAATGCAAAGCCGGATCCGGCCGTTTTGCAGTTCATCCGCCCAATCGCCGTTCCCACCGGCCCCGGCGCGATGATGCCAGAAAGCAAAGCACCCGCGTCAATCAATCCTCTAGGACGGGCTCGTACTGCTCCGCTGGCCGCGGGCGCAGGTGGTCATCCGCCGCGAGCATCCGCGCGCACGTGTTCCACCTCAGGATCGCTTCGTCGTTACCCGCCGGTCGCATCGCCTCCGCGGTCTCGTACCACTCCATGGCTTCGCGGAAGGACTCGTAGGCCATCGAGCCCGAGCCCGGCACCGACTGACGACGCTGCACCTTCGCGCGGCGTTCGCAGATGATGCCCGAGTAGTACGCGCGCTTGTACTCGTCACGTAGACGCGGCAGTACTTCGCGTGCGCGTCGCAAGCCGTCGCCGAGGTCATCGATGAACTGATCCGTGATGGAGAGCAGCAGCACGATCAGCGCTTGCTGGTTCTCGGGATCGATCTCGACGATGTCGCGGCAAATGCTCTCCGCCGCGGACGAATCGTTCAGCAGACGGTAGCGCTCCGCTTTCTGGAGCGCCGCGGCGACGCCGGATGGCGAAATGCGTTTGAGCGTGAACACGAAAACTCCTGGTTGAGTGCTCGAGTAGAGCGCTCGAGTCAGACGTCTTTCTTTCGTCGCGAGAAAATCTTCACCAGCTTGCCGAGCGGATCGTAGAACTCATCCACCACGCGTTCTTTCAGCGGAATGATCGCGTTGTCGGTGATCGTGATCCCCTCGGGGCACACCTTCGTGCAGCACTTCGTGATGTTGCAGTAGCCGATGCCATGCTCACGCTTGAGGTCGGCCACGCGATCCTCGACATCGAGCGGATGCATTTCGAGCGCCGCCACGTACGTGAGGAAACGCGGACCGATGAACTGCTCGTGCTTCTTGTGATCGCGGAGGACGTGGCAGACGTCCTGACAGAGAAAGCACTCGATGCACTTCCGGAACTCCTGGACGCGATCGACGTCGTCCTGAGAGATCCGCCACGTTCCGTCCGGCGCGTCCGGCTTTCTCGGCTTGAACGGCTTGATCTCCTTCTTCACCCGGAAATTCCACGACACGTCCGTGACGAGATCACGGATGGGCGGGAACGCGCGCATCGGCTCGACGGTCACGGGCTTGTCGAGCGGAATCTCGCTCAGACGCGCCATGCACATGAGCTTCGGACTGCCGTTGATCTCGGCCGAGCACGAGCCGCACTTGCCGGCCTTGCAGTTCCAGCGCACGGCGAGGTCGTTCGCCTGTTCGGCCTGAATCTGATGGATGGCGTCGAGGACGACCATCCCTTCTTCGACGGGCGTGGTGTAGTCCACGAGCTTGCCGCTCTTGTCGTCGCCGCGCCACACGCGGAACGTCGCGGTCGCGGGAGAAGGCGCGGTGCTGGCGGACGAGTGATTCGACATTCGTTAGAGCTCCTCGATCGACTGTGTCATTCCGAGCGTCAGCGAGGGAGCTGACTGTCCCTTCATCATGGCGAATCTGGCCACAATCACGTTCGAGAAGGTTCCTCGGTCGCTTCGCTTCCTCGGGATGACAGTGCCTCACTTCATTTCCTCGATGACGGCCTTCAACTCCGCGGGCATCGGCGCGATCGGCACGCGCTCCAGCTGCATCGAGCCGTCGGCCGCCTTCCTGAGCGTGATGTTGAACGTTCCGAACTGCGCATCCTTGTCCGGATAGTCCTCGCGGAAATGACCGCCGCGACTTTCCCGTCGCTCGATCGCCGCGCGCGCGACCGCTTCGGAGATGGTGAGCAGGTTGCGTAGATCGAGCGCCGTGTGCCACCCGGGGTTGTACTCGCGATTCCCCGGCACTGTGACACGCGCCGCCTGCTCCTCCATCTCCTTCACCTGCTCGAGCGCTCGCATCATCTCCGGCTCGCGGCGCACGATGCCGACGCCGTCCTGCATGATGCCCTGCAGCTTGTGCTGAATCTGATACGGTCCGTCCCCTGCGTTTCCATTGCCTGCGGCCGCTCGCTCGAACGGGGCGAGCGCGAAGCGCGCGGCGTCATCGACAGCGGCCTTGTCCACTTTCGCCGCGCCACGTTCCTGGGCGAACTTCGCCGCGTACTCGCCGGCGCGCTTGCCGAAGACCACGAGATCCGACAGTGAGTTGCCGCCGAGCCGGTTCGCGCCGTGCAGTCCAGCGGCACACTCGCCCGCGGCGAACAGCCCCGGGACTGAAGACATCTGCGAGTCGCCGTCGACGCGAATGCCGCCCATGACGTAGTGCGTGGTCGGGCCGACTTCCATCGGCGTCGTGGTGATGTCGATGTCCGCCAGCTGCTTGAACTGGTGATACATGCTCGGCAGCTTCTTCTTGATGTGCTCCGGCGCGTTAGGCATCCGGGCCTTGATCCACGAGATGTCGAGGAAGACGCCGCCGTGCGGGCTGCCGCGCCCTTCCTTCACCTCGCGCATGATGCACCGCGCGACGTGATCTCGCGTGAGCAGCTCGGGCGGGCGACGCGCGTTCTTGTCGCCCTGCACGTAGCGCCAGCCCTCTTCCTCGTTGTCCGCCGTCTGCGACTTGTAGTTGTCGGGAATGTCGTCGAACATGAAACGACGGCCATTCTTGTTCGTGAGGACCCCGCCTTCGCCGCGCACGCCTTCCGTCACGAGAATGCCCTTCACGCTCGGCGGCCAGACCATGCCCGTGGGATGGAACTGCACGAACTCCATGTCCTGCAGGACGGCGCCCGCGTGATACGCGAGCGAATGACCGTCGGCCGTGTACTCCCAGCTGTTGCTGGTGATGCTGTAGGCGCGACCGATGCCGCCGGTCGCGAGCACGACCGCCTTCGCGCGGAAGACGCGGAAGCGTCCGCGCTCACGATCGTACGCGAACGCGCCGCTCACGCGTTCGCCGTCCTTGAACAACGTGACGACGGTGGACTCCATGTGCACATCGATGCCGCGATGGATGGCGTGATCCTGTAGCGTGCGGATCATCTCCAGTCCCGTTCTGTCGCCGACGTGCGCGAGTCGCGGATAACGATGGCCACCGAAGTTCCGCTGCAGGATGCGTCCGTCGGGCGTGCGATCGAACAGCGCGCCCCACGCCTCGAGCTCGCGCACGCGATCCGCCGCTTCCTTCGCGTGCAGCTCGGCCATCCGCCAGTTGTTGACGTACTGACCGCCACGCATGGTGTCGGCGAAGTGGACGCGCCAGTTGTCGCGATCGTCCACGTTGCCGAGTGACGCGGCCATGCCGCCCTCGGCCATGACGGTGTGCGCTTTGCCGAGCAGCGACTTGCACACGAGCCCGACCTTCACACCGCCTTCTGCGGCGGCGATGGCGGCGCGCAGTCCTGCCCCGCCGGCGCCGATGACAAGAACATCGTGATCTATGGATTCGTAGTCAGGCATGCATTCCGAAAGAAGGGCAGGCTTGTTGCTGGGTGGTCGTGCTGGTTGCTGGGTGTTGCTGGATGCGGCTGGTCACTCAGCGTCACCCAGCTACAAGCACGACCACCCAGCCACCAGCTCGTAGTTGCGAGAGTGCTTGCGGCTCAGATGATCCTGATGTCGCTCCAGATTCCCATGGAGCACAACCGGATGTACACGTCGCAAAACGCGACCGAGAAGAGGCTCATCCACGCGAACCGCATGTGCCGCTTGTTGAGCGCCGTGCAGCCGGCGTAGAGACGTTGACGTACCGGTCGCCCCGCGAGACGGTCGAGGTAGCCGCCGATCACGTGCCGGAAGGAGTGGCAGCCTAACGTGTAGCTCGAGAGCAGCACCACGTTCACAGCGAGCAGAATCGTCCCGAGCCCGATGCCGAAGTGCCTCTGGCCGGTGGTCGGATCAATGAACCACATCGCCTTCCAGACATCCCACGCGAGCAGGAAGAGGAACACGACCGCGACGTACAGGAAGTAGCGGTGGACGTTCTGGATGATCAGCGGGAACGAGCTCTCGCCGCGGTACGACTTGCGCGGCTCGCCCACTGAACATGACGGCGGATCCGCCCAGAACGCCTTGTAGTACGCGCCCCGGTAGTAGTAGCACGTGAAGCGAAACAGTCCGGGAAATGGCAGGATCAGCAAGGCGGGCGAGAATGGAGCCCAGCCCGGCCACCAGCCCGGCTTCGGACCGAACCACGCGTGCGGCGAGTCGCCGAACAGTTCCGGCGCGTAAAACGGCGAGAGGTACGGGCCGTACGTGTAATGCCCATTCTGAAACGCGGCCCATGTTGCGTAGACCACGAACGACGACAGGATCACGAAGACGACCACCGGTTGAACCCACCACGCGTCGCGGCGAGCGGTCTCGCCAAAGCCACGCTGGATTACCGGCAGCTGCGCATGCGCCATCAGACTCTCCCTGATCGAGCTCACGAACTCGGCGGCTGCACCGCCCGGACGCGCGGCGCCCTGCCGCGCGTTCCGCGCATATTCACGCTCTCACCGCAACGGCTGTCAATGGCCGTCGTGGACTCGTTCCGGGGCTGTGAAAGGCGAAGAAAAGTCAGGATGTACGGGTTGGGCCCGAGGGTATCCGGCATCGCGACCCACACCCACGGTTTCAGTACCGAGGGGTCAGTCGGGAGGTGTCATTCCGAGCGGAGCCGCGAAGCGGCGCAGTCGAGGAATCGCGATCGTCCCGGTAGAGAGCCGTCTACGAGCGGGAGTCTCGATTCCTCGACTCGCGGCCCTTCGCTCGCTCGGAATGACACGGCTTCGCGGCTCCGCTCGGAATGACGGCTTGGCGCCAAGCCCGCGGATACGCGGACTGAAAATTGATGACTATGACTGAGCACTGACCCACTTGGAACCGGCCATGCCGCCGCCGGATGGCCGTGCCTCTGGCGCTTTGGCGTCCACGCTGGAGATTGGGCGCGAGCCACGAGGCCCGGATTGTGCGGCGACGCGACTCGCGGAACCCTCACGTTGGAGAACAGATCAATGCGTGGGCGAAACTCCCTGGCGTTAGGTGTCGCCGTCGCCCTGGCGATGGGGTGTGCAGCGTCGAAGACGGCGACGCCGTCTACCGATCCAGAGGTGATCACGGCCGACCAGATCGCGCGGTCGAAGGCGACCAACGCCTATGACGTCATCGCCACGATCCGCCCGCAGAATGTTCACCGCCCACGGTGCCCCGACGACGCGCGGTCAGCAAGCACCCACACCGGGCCGTCAGACGGCTCCGGTGGTGGTGTACATTGACAATGTGAGGGTCGGCGCCGTGCAGGAGCTCAAGGCGTTAGGCAAGATCGACGTGCGTGAGATCCGCTACCTGAGCCCTCGCGTCGCGACTGACCGGTGGGGAGAGAACCATGCCGGCGGGGTCATCTACGTGACGACCCTCCAGGCGGGTGGGCCAGATACGACGAATTAGATACGACGAATTCGTCTGGCCTGTTCACCGGCTGCTTGCTGCATCCAGAACGGCATCCGGCAGGGCCTGGCCAGTACCAAGTGCGTCAGTCGCTCAGTACGAGTCATCAGGTTTCAGTCCCCGTATCCGCCGGCTCCGGCTGCCGAGCGCTCGAGAGGCGAACCGCCGGTCCGCCGCGGCTCGGAGCGTACTACCTACCGACAGACTCCGACTGAGAACCGATGACAAATGACTGACCCTCGGTACTCAGTGACCGATGGTGTCGGTCGCGATGCCAGGTACCCTCGGGGAATTTACAGGATCTTACGACTGCGACAGCAGCTCGACTCGAAACACGTTAGGCCATCGCCGCCAGTCGTCGGGCGTCCCACCGCGCCATCTCGTCGCAGGCATCGCAGTTCCCGCACTCCCAGTCCGGCGCGAACTCCTCCCCGAAGTACTCGAGGATGTAGCGCGTGCGACAGTTCGCCGTCTGACAGAAGGCGATGATCGACCGGAGCTTCGACTGATCACGCGCCCGGCGTTCCTCGTAGTCCATGAGGTCCGCGCTCAGGTCGCACGCCACGAGATTGTTGCGCAGTCGCTCCCACCGACCGCCCCGATGCTCGCGCACCAGGCCGTGCCGCTTGAGCAGCACCATCACGATGCGCGCCTTGCGATGCGGCACCCCTGACTGGTTCGCGAGATCATCGACGTGCACCGGCGTCTCGAGCGGCATCGCCTCGAGCACGAGCGCGACACGCGCCGCCTCTTCGACCTCCGGATACTTGCCGCCGAGGAAGTACGACTGGATGCGACGGTCCTCGACGCGGTAGAGCACCGTGCACACCGCCGGCAATCCGTCTCGGCCGGCACGTCCCGCCTCCTGATAGTACGACTCGACCGAGCCCGGGAAGTGGTAGTGCACGACGAAGCGAAGGTCCTGCTTGTCGATGCCTAACCCGAACGCGTTCGTCGCGATCATTGCCTTGAGGTCGCCGGCCATGAAGCGATCCTGCGTGCTGCGACGATCGGCAGCCGGCATCTTTCCGTGATAGAGCCCGATGCGATAGTCGTGACGCAGCTCTTCGTAGAGCCGCTCCGCTTCTCGAATCGTCGCGAGGTAGATGACGCCCGATCCCTCGGTCTCATCGAGAATGCGATGGAGCGCTTCATCCTTCACCGCATTGTTCACCGCGCGCACGACCTCGAAGCGCAGGTTCGGTCGCGCGAAGCCCGTCACCGTGATGTACGGATCGCGCATGCCGAGCTGCCGCGCGATGTCCGCACGAACTTCTTCCGTCGCCGTCGCCGTGAGCGCCAGAATCGGCGGCCGTCCGAGCCGCTGCGCGATGGAGCCCAGCGTTAGGAAATCAGGTCGGAAGTCGTGCCCCCACTGACTCACGCAGTGCGCTTCGTCGATGACGAACAGGCTCACCGTCCGCGTCAGCAGTCGCTCGAAGAAGTCGCGGTCCTTGAAGCGCTCGGGCGTGACGTAGAGGATCGAGCCTTCTCCGTCCTCGATCTGTCTGTGCGTCTCGCGCGTCGCTGGTCCGGACAAATGCGAGTGCATGGCCATCGCGTCGACGCCCACCGCGCTCAACTTGTCCTGTTGATCCTTCATCAGGGCGATCAACGGGCTCACGACGACCGTGAGCCCCGGTAGCATCAGCGCTGGCAGTTGGTAGATGAGGGATTTGCCGCTGCCGGTCGGCATGACGACCACCGCGTCGCGCCCGTCGAGCAGCGCTTCCATCGGCTCCCACTGGCCGGGCTGGAACTCAGCGTGCCCGAAACGCTGCGTGAGGATCTCACGCGCGCGTCGCAGGGACGCGTGCTTTGTAGCATGCTTCGACATAACGCTTGGTCGGTGGCACTTTCCGTTCCGCGCGTAACCCGCCCGCCTTTGTAGTCGAGCTCCCTCGCATTCGATACCAACTGGCGCCCCCTTTGCATTGCCTGCGTGCTCTCGAACGTTCTCGCTCGGAGGCTAAAGCATGGCGGAGATCAAGGTCGAGCCGAAACGCGGCGGACTCGGATGGTTGTGGGCGATCATCGTGATCGCGCTGATCGCGGCGGCGGTCTGGTACTTCATGAACAACTCGCGGACAGTACCCGTGACGACGCCGGCGGATTCCGTGCGGACGTCGATGCTCGACCAACCTACCCGCGTCGGGACGACGCGCCTCCTCACCAACGTCTTCGCGAGGGCGTGAGCCATGGCTGATCGAAAGAAGACGAATCGCAGCGTGAATCGCGGCATGCGCGACGAAGCCGGCGTCGGGCCGAATCCGGCCGACGCCCGCCGGCTCGTTCGTTTGAAGGAGCTCGATGACTACAAGGTCGCCGAAGGCGAGCCCGATATCCGCGGCTGGAACGTCTACACGGCGACCGGCCGCGAGCTCGGCGACATCGATGACCTCCTCGTGGACACCGAGCTCGGCGAAGTGGTGATGGTCGACGTCGATCTCAAGCGCGACGACCGCCACACGCTCGCGCCCATCAAGGCCGCATGGATCGACCGCGACAATCGTCGCGTCGTGCTCAACACCTCGATGTTCGACGTCGATGACGCGATCCCAGCGCTCAGCCGACGTAACGAGCCGATCGAGAGCGAGTCCGTGCGACACTTCAATGAACGCTACGAGCGCGCCTACGGTGCCGACGGCTGGGATCGCGATCGCGACATCACGATTCGTCACGCGAACGACGACTTCCGTATCTCGCGATCGGCACCCCCACCGCCAATCACGAGAGATCGCCCAGTCGACGTCACGCCGAGTCGCACCGCGGATACGCTCGAGCGCGCTGGCGACCGGACTGGCGCAGCGGTGGAGCGCGGTACCGAGCGAGTCGCCGATACGCATCCGCGGTCGCGACTTCGACCACGACCTGAGTCGTCGTGCGGAAGGCGACCTGCAGCCGGAGCGACGCCGCTTCGTTCGCTACGGGCCGTCTCGCGAACGCATCGTCGACGAGTGTCGTGGGGGGCCAACGACGCACCGACGCTGCCGACCTTTCACCGGCCGAGACGGAGCGACTCCGCCAGGTGCAGGGTGATCTCACGACCGACGCGCGGGATACGCTCGTTCGGCCACCGAACGAGGAACGACGGTAACTCCCACTCCTGCGCACACTCCCATCGCTGGCGATGGGAGCCACGCCTGGCGACGCGCGATCCTTCTCAGCGTCGCCGGGCTACTCCTGGCCGGCGCCATCGGCGCCATCTTCGCGCTCTGGGTCCAGTCGAGTGGGGACTGGCGTGTCGGCTTACCATGGGAGCGAGCGCTGCTCCTCAAAATCGACCGCTCGGTTCCGACCGCGGTCGACTGGGTGATGCTCGCGCTCCCGTGGCTCGGGACCAATCTCACGCTGCTCCCGATCACGGCGGTTGTCGCGCTGTGGCTCTGGCGAAAGAAGAATCGCGGCGATCTCGCGCTCCATCTGATGGTCACTGTGATTGGCAGCCTCATCCTGAACGCGGTATTGAAGGACGTCGTTCAACAGGCCACGCCCGGAGCTCTGGCCGCACCGCGGACAGTACCAGTGGGCGGCGTTTCCGAGCGGCCACGCGATTGCGGGGATCGCGGTGTACTTCACGGGCGCTCGGATGCTCTATCAGGCTCGCGGGTGGCGATGGCCGTTCGTGCGTCGCCACTACGCTGCTCATGGTGAACCTGTATTCGCGACTGTACCTCGGCGTACACTGGCCGACGGACGTGCTTGGCGGGATCATCTGCTCGGAGTCGTCATGGCTCGGTCGCCACGCTGTACGCGTTCGCGGCAGCTCGAGCGACAGTATGGAGCGTCGGACGCATCGAAACTACCACGGGCCAATCCGACCGGCGTTCCGCGGCGTTCTTCATCAATAGAAGGGGCCGGAGCGTAGCCGTCGAGCGACGCGGGAACTCGCGGTCGGCCAAGTCGGTACATTGCGCACTAACTCCCAACCGCGCGGCAACCATGCTCATCAAGAAACCCGACGATCTGCGATCGTCCGAGATCACGCCGGAGAACCTCTACTACGATCGCCGCGAGTTCCTGCGCGCCGCCGGACTGCTCGGCATTGCGGCAGCGACCCTTGGTGCCGTCGAGTCGGCTCAATGCCGCCACGCAGAACGGGCAGGAAAAGGACGAGCTCACGCCGTTCGAAGACGTGACGACGTACAACAACTTCTACGAGTTCGGCACCGACAAGAGCGATCCGGCCGAGAACGCGAAGGGGTTCAAGACGAAGCCGTGGACCGTGAAGGTCGAAGGGCTGGTGAGCAAGCCCGCATCGTACAGCATCGAGGACTTCATCAAGCCGTCGAAGCTGCGAGGAGCGCGTCTATCGGCATCGCTGCGTCGAGGCATGGTCCATGGTGATCCCGTGGCAGGGCTTCCCGATGTCGGATCTCATCAACCGCGTGCAGCCGCTGTCGTCGGCGCAAGTTCATCGAGTTCCAGACGCTGAACGATCCGCAGCAGATGCCTGGGCAGCGGTCGCCAGTCCTGCCGTGGCCGTACACGGAAGGGTTGCGGCTCGACGAGGCAATGCATCCGCTCGCGATCTTCGCGGTCGGGACTCTACGGCAAGACGCTGTTGCCGCAGAACGGCGCGCCGCTCCGCACGGTGATTCCGTGGAAGTACGGATTCAAGGCGACGAAGTCGATCGTGCGCATCCGGTTCACGGACAAGCAGCCGCGCACGGCGTGGAATCAGGCGACGCCTAACGAGTACGGGTTCTACGCCAACGTGAACCCCGAAGTCGATCACCCGCGCTGGAGTCAGGCCAAGGAGCGGCGCATCGGCGAGTTCCGGAAGCGTCCGACGCTCATGTTCAACGGATACGCCGATCAGGTGGGCCGACTCTACCAGGGGCTGGACCTCCGCAAGAACTATTGATGGCGATCTGTGGCGTGGTCTCCGCCGCGCTGGCTGCGGCCGGTCGTCTTCGTCGTCTGTCTCATTCCGGCCGCGTGGGTCGATCGTCGCGATCGCGTCCGACTTCTTCAGCGGCACGCGGCTGCTCGGGTCGAACCCGATCAAGGAAGCGGAGCACTTCACCGGGCGGTGGGTGCTCCGCTTCCTCATGTTCACGCTCGCCGTGACGCCGATCCGCCAGACGCTCGGGTGGAACTGGCTGCAGCGGTACCGTCGGATGCTCGGGCTGTTCGCGTTCGCCTACGCGACGCTGCACCTGTCGATCTATTTCTTTCTGGATCTGGAGCTGGCGTGGGGCGATCTCTGGGCCGACATCGTGAAGCGACCGTACATCACGATCGGGATGGCGGCGTTCGCGTTGCTCGTGCCGCTTGCGGTCACGTCCACGGCGAAGATGGTAAAGCGGCTGGGCGGTAAGCGATGGGCGGCACTGCACCGGATCGATCTACGTGATCGTCGTGCTCGGCACGATCCACTTCTGGATGGCGGTGAAGCGCGACATCACCGCTCCGCTCATCTTCGCGGCGATCTTCGCCGTCTTGTTAGGCTATCGTGTGGTGAACTGGCGTCGTCGAAAGTTGGCTGCAGCCGCGCGCGATCAGAGCGGTGATCCTGAACCGGCAACGGCTATGCCGAGTCAGTCGCGCCGGTTCCCGCATCCCACGGCGATTCGCCAGTCCCAGCGTCAGGCGGCGTCGATCCGGCCGTTGCGCGACCCGTGCTTTCCGACTCCGAGCTGAATCGCCGGAAACGTTCCGCTGATCTTCGCGGCTCCTCGCCGCATGAGCGACGAGATGAGGATGAACGCCTCGGTCCACGCGCTTCGCACCTCCGGAGTGAACTTGTCGCCCAGCCCTTCCTCGAGCGTGCCCGATGAGCGCCGTGCCGACCTTCGCGTAGTGCTCATCCGTGACCCCGTACTTCGTGTGTCGCTCGCCGAGCTGCTTGAGCGCCGGAACCAGGCGTTCGGGGATGTCGAGCCACTGGACGATCAGGTCGAGCATCGTCGTGAGCTTGCGGATCTGCTGCATTCATGGACCGTTCCCGCGAACAAGGCTCGCAGGGTTCGGGTCGATCTCGAACAGCCGGCGATAGAAGATGGTGCCGACGATGCGGCATTCGGAGACAGCTGTCTTCCAGCTGTCGATCACGAGTTGTCTGCGTTCGGGATATCATTGGGTGCTCTATCGGTTCAGGCGTCGGCACGGTTCCGCGCTGCGCGCCGGAGTGACGTGCGCTGCGGGAAGTACGGTTCGACGACGACCAGTGCCGCTGCTCGTATTGCAGCGTCGTCGACTGACAGCTAGTATAGCCCGCGCTATCACTCCGAAATCACCTCGCGAAGTCGTTGCGGCTAAACACTCTAGGCGGCGTCCGCGTCATCGCGGACGGGAATGTGGTCGCTGGGGCCGCGGCGCAACCTCGACGTCTCGCGGTGCTCGCACTGCTCGCGCGCGCCGGCCGGGCGGGCGTGACGCGCGAAAAGATCCTCGCGCTTCTCTGGCCGGACGAGGCCGAAGAGCGCGCCCGCCGCTCGCTCAACCAGGCGGTCTACTCGCTGCGCCGAGACCTCGGCGCCGATGACACGCTCGTCGGCGACGAAGGATCTGAGGCTCAACCTCGACCTGCTCGAGGTCGACGTCATCGAGTTCGACGACGCGCTTCGAGTCGAACGACCTCGAGCGCGCCGTCCGATTGTACGCCGGTCCGTTCCTCGACGGATTCTTCATTCCGCGAGCACCCGAGTTCGAGCGCTGGGTCGAAGGCGAGCGGGCCGTGCTCGCGCGTGACTACGCCTCGGCGCTCGAGAAGGTCGCCGATCGAGCGACGCAGCGCGGTGATGCGGCCGGTGCGGTCGCTCACTGGCGGAAGCTGGCCGCGACGGATCCGCTGAACGCGCGCGTGGCGATGTCGCGTGATGCACGCGCTCGTCGCTGCGGGCGACGTGAACGGCGCGATTCAGCACGCACGGCTCCACGAGGTACTGCTCGATCAGGAGCTCGGGCTCCCGCCGGATCGCGATATCGCCGCGTTCGCGCGTCAGCTTCGGACGAGGTCCGCGACCGTTGGCAATGCCGCGCCCACGAACGAGGCATCGCCGGTGGCGCTGCCGAGTCGGCGCCCGTCGCCACGATCAGCGCAACGTTGAACCCGACTGTGCCCGATCCGGCCGCATCGTCGAGCGATGTCGCGATGGCTACCGTCGCTCCCACGGAACGTCGCCGTCGCCGCACACGCGCCGGCGACGACCCGTTCGTCGCGACGCCCGCCGCGCGTGGTGGATCGGCGGTGGGTCGGCCATTGCGGCCGCGCTACGTCGCGGTCGTCGGCAACGCAGCTGTCGAAGCCGCTCCGCACTCTCGAGCACGGCGTCGATTCCGGCAGCAGGTCGTCGCCGTCGGAGTCGATCAACGACTACGCGTCGGACGACTCGTCAGGCGTCGCGCGCGCGTTGCGCGACATGCTCGCGACGAACCTCGCACGGTCGCCGGAGTTGACCGTCGTGAGCGGATCACGACTGCTCGAGGTCGAGCGTCAGATGAACGGCGGAGCACCGTCGGTCGCCGGCGCGATCGTGCCGGTCGCTCGTCAGGCAGGTGCGACGACGCTCGTCGACGGCGCGCTCTACCTGCTTGGCGTGCGATACGCTGCGGCTGGATCTGCGCGTCACCAGCCTGCGGGATGGGAACGTGCTGCGCGCGTACACCGTGACCGGGCGCGATCCGTTCGTCCTCGCGGACAGCGCCACGGCGCGTCTCGTCGCTTACCTCGGCTACTCGGCGCCGCGCGGATCCGTCGCCGATGCGACGACACGCTCGGTGACGGCGTATCGACTCTACGAGGAAGGGCTCCGCTCGTATCTATCTCGGAGATCTCGCGTGCGTCCGCGACGACTGTTCGACGCCGCGCTGACCGAGGACTCGACGTTCGCGATGGCCGCGTACTACTCCGCACTCGCGACGCGCACGAGCCGCGCGCGAGTACCTCCGCCGCCTGCGCCGTGCGGTCAGCGCTCGCTGGTCGCGCGAGTGATCGGGAGCGACTCATCATCGAAGGTGGATGGGCCGAGGCGAACAACTCGCTGTCGCTGCGGGCGATCGGAGAGACGCTGGCGGTTCGGTACCCGACCGAGGTGGAGGGCCACTACTACCTCGGGCGCGCGCTCGTGAACGGTGGCGCGTTCATGGATGCGATCGTTCCGCTCGCACCGCGTGGAGCTGATGGACTCGCTGAGCCTCCGAGGTGGCGACGCGCGTTGCGCGTCGTGCGACGCGCTGCTCCAGCAGGTGGTGAGCTACGAGCTCGCGGACTCGCTGGCGGCTGCGGAGCGGGTGGTGCGCCGATGGATCGCCGCGACGGCCAGCCGACGTGGGTGGCGTACGTCGAGCTCGGGCGCGTACTGACTGCGGTTGGTCGCGTCGACGAGGCACTGTCGGTGTTCCGAACCGCGCGATTCGCTCGACGCGCTTGGAAGCCATTGGGAACCGCTGGCGACGCTGTGGATCCGCACCGGCCAGTTCGCGCGCGCGGACGAGATGCTGCGCGGGGAGATCGCGAAGGGCGGGGACGAGGTCGAGGCGCACTGGTTTCTCGCGATCAGTCTGCGCCACCAGGGCCGGTTCAGCGAAGCGTTAGGCGAGGCGAAGGCCTACCGACGCGGCACCGCGGGGCTCGAGCGCGTGACTCCCGACGCTGCCGCAGCCGGCGGCGCTGCTCGAGGCGCAGGTGTTGCGCGAGCTCGGGCGATACCGAGAATCGGCGGCGCTGTTCGACTCGATCTCGCGGTTCCGTGTAGTTGGCGCCGAGCCGTCGGCGCTGGCGTCTGGTCGCGTGTGGTCGCTGACGCACATGGCGGGCGCCCTGGCGGCGGGCGGTGAGTCCGCGCGACTCGAGTCCCTCGCGGATACGATCGAGGTCTGGGGCGCGGGGAGCAATCTCGCCCGCGACAATCGGCTGCACCATCACGTGCGTGGGCTGCTGCTGGTGGCTCGCGGAAATGACTCTGAGCGCCGTAACGGAATTCCGCCACTCGATCTTCTCCATGCCCCTTGGCTACACGCGGACGAACGTCGAGATGGCGAAGGCGTTGATGCGGCTCGGCCGATACGCGGAGGCGGCGCAGGTTCTCGAGGCGGCGCTTCGCGGGTCACTCGAGGCGGCGAACCTGTACGCGACGCATAGCGAGATTCGACTCCTGCTGGCGGAGGCCTACCGCGGCGCCGACCAGCGCGATCGCGCGAACCAGCAGCTGGAGTGGGTGCGCCACGCGTGGGAGAAGGCGGACCCGCCGGTGCGCGCGCAGCTGGATGCCGCGATGCGGCGGTAGTCAGCAGCGGCATCCCGAGCGTCAGCGAGGGACCTTCGAAGGCATCGTAGCAGTCTGGCCACTAGTACTTCACAGAATTGCTCCGCTCAGGCAGTCTGGCGCTCCTCGGGATGACACTCGGTGGCGCTGCGGATAAAAGAAACCGCCGGGGTCACGGTCCCCGGCGGTTCTCTGATTGTTCAATGCTGCTCGTGCATCTATGTCGTTCGGCGTCTTGCCGATCCCGTTAGGGATCGAAGGCGCGTTGGTTAGAGCCCGGCTCGAATGATCGGTCCGGGTGAATCAGGCCGCTGCGGCAAGGAGTTGCGACGCGCAGTTGAGCGCGAAGGCTACAATTGCCGGCTCCTCCTCATCGACGACGATGTCGGCGATCGCGCGGCGTACCGCCTCGAGCGAGGCGTATTCCCCACCTATCCACTCCTCCATCCCTTCCGGCGAGCGGACTGCCAGGTCGCGCTGGAGCCTTCCGATCTCCAGGGCCAACGTGGCGACCGCTTGAGCGGGCTGGGAGTCGTTCTGAACTCGGGTTTTCGCAGTCGCCAACACTCGGCTGACGACCTGGGAACGATCGGGCGCCGGCCGGAAGTGCGCCGGGACGATTGGTGCGGAGCCGACGGCTACCGTCGTCGTCGGGATCGAGGGTGCAACGACGGCCGGAAGTTCCTCCGTCGCTCCGACTCCGACCACGGTGCTCGCTCCGAACACCAGCGCCGCGAGCGTACGGCCGCGGCGGCGCACGCCGCCGGTCGGATTCAGAACCACCCCACTGCACCAGCTCAGCGTTGAGTGCCTTGTTCAATGCGTCGAGGTAGTTGCTCGGTGCCATGGTCGGATTCTCAGTTCTATCCGCCCGATCGGGCGGCGTTAGGTCGATGTGGTCGGTCGGCGTTCGAAGCGTGCGAGTTTTTCTTTCGGCGTCTCGCTTGCGCCGTTTGACGAAGGGAAGGATA
The DNA here is from genome assembly GCA_963829055.1 of uncultured Gemmatimonadaceae bacterium. GTDB lineage: Bacteria > Gemmatimonadota > Gemmatimonadetes > Gemmatimonadales > Gemmatimonadaceae > JAJKIV01. The sequence goes on from CAWHHI010000004.1 coordinate 299,983, forward strand.
CGAAGCCCGATCACCCGGGAATCAACGCCGTGTGTGTCGAGTTGCCTGCGTTGTAAGTCGCTATTGGATAGTGCTTTGATCGAGGATGCCGATGTCGGATCACTGCCGATCGCTGGTCGAGCCGCGGTCGAATCACTTTCAGGTGATCGGCTACGCTGTCCTGCTCGCGCTTCGTCATTCGCGATTTTTCCCAAACGGCTGAATGAGGAACGGCACCCTGCGCATGATCCGGACAACGGCGAGACCGATGGAACGATCGTTCAAAGCCTTCGCGGGATGCCATTGGCCGAAAGGCACGTCGCAAGGATCTCGACTTCGTAGATGCCGGTCAGGTACTCATCGCGCGGAACGGCAACCAGACCGGACAGCCGTGATCGGTATCACGAAAGACTTGACAGATCGCGGTTGCTAATACGTATTAGCAAGCGTGGCGAAACGATCCTCGGCCGCTCAGCGGCGCGTAACCACCCACGACGTCGCGGCACGGGCCGGTGTCTCCCAGCCGACCGTCTCGCTCGTGTTGTCGCGGAACCCGACTGCCCGCGTGGCGCCCGAGACCCGCGAGCGCGTCATCCGCGCTGCCGAAGAGCTCGGGTACCGGCCGAACGTCGTCGCGCGCAGCCTCGTCCGCCGACGGTCATACGCCATCGGGCTCGTCGTACCCGACCTGTCGAACCAGTTCTTCGCGCACGTCGTGAGCGGCGCACAGCGGGTGGCGGTCGAAGAGGGCTACGCCGTTCTGCTATGCGAACAGAACGGCACCGGAATCGACCGCCACCTCGATGCCCTCCGCGCTCGCCAGGTAGACGGCGTCATCCTCGATGCCGCCGGCGCTTCATCGATTCCCGAGGAACTGCTCGACGGCATCAACGTCGTGCTCATCGACCAGCCCTCTCAGCGCTGGCCCGGAGTCGCGAGCGACGCCGAAGGCGCGGGACGCATGGCGGCGGAGCATCTCGTCGCACTCGGGCATCGGCGCGTCGCGTTCATCGGCCCGTCGGCCGACGTCCATACGTTCCGCATGCGCGAGCGCGGGTTCACCCGCGCCATGCGCGACGCTGGGATCAGCGTCGATCCCGACCTGTTCCGGCGTGCGCCAGCGACGGTCGCCGGCGGCCATGCAGCGATGCGGACGCTGCTCGCGCAGCGTACCCCGCCGACCGCCGTGTTCTGCGCCAACGACCTGCTCGCGCTCGGTGCGTACAAGGCGTGCGCCCAGGCGGGCGTATCGATTCCACGCGACATGTCGATCGTCGGGTGCGACGACATCGAATTCGCGCAGCTGGTGACCCCCGAGCTCACGACGATCGCCATACCAGCACGCGAGCTTGGCGCACGTGCCGCGCGGTTGCTGGTTCGCGAGCTTGCTGGCGACCCGGCCCCGCCTTCTCAGCACACGCGGCCACTCCCGGTCCGCCTCGTCACGCGCGGATCGACGGCCGCTCCGGCGGCGTCCGCGCCGACCAAATCCAGGCTCGGAGACGCTGGCCGGTGAGTGGGGCGAGCTTGTCGTCGGAGCGCGGACAGCATGCCGTGATTACCGGCACCGGGTCGTACGTCCCGGCGCGCGTCCTCACGAACGCGGACCTCGCGGCGATGCTCCGCGTCGAGATCGAGCCGTTCGTATCGGAAACGCTCGGCATCCACGAGCGACACGTATGCGCCGACGACGAGTCCACGGCCGACCTGGCGGAGCGCGCAGCGAAACGAGCGCTCGACGATGCGGGCCTCGAGCCGAATGAGATCGACCTGCTGATCGTCACGACGGACACGCCCGAGTTCATCTCGCCCGCGACGTCGTCGGTGGTCCACGGGCGACTCGGGACGACGCGCGCCGGCACGTTCGACGTGAACGCTGGATGCGCCGGGTACGTCACCGCACTCGACATCGCGTCCAAGTACATCCGCGCCGACGATCGATACGATCGCGTGCTCGTCGTCGGAGCGTACGCGATGTCGAAGTACCTCGACTACACCGACAAGAAAACGGCGACGATCTTCGCTGACGGTGCTGGCGCGACGGTGATCGAGCGCCGCAATGCGCCGGGCGTGCTCGCCTCGGAGCTGTTTGCTGACGGACGACTGGCTTGCGGCATGGGCGTCTTCGCTGGTGGAACGGCCGAGCCGATCACGGAGGCGGTGCTGCGTGAGGGGTACCGCAATCATCTCCGCTTCGTCGAGAAGTATCCAAAGGAAGTGAACGAGGAAGGGTGGCCGCGGATCGCGCGCTCGGTGCTCTCACGCATCGGGCGAGGTGTCGAAGACGTTAGGCTGTGGCTGTGGACGCAGGTGAACCTTTCCACGATCCGCCTGGTCATGGGTGCGCTCGGCGTTCCGATGTCTCGCGCGCACACGGTGATGGGGAAGTGGGGGTACACGGGTGCCGCGTGTCTCCCGATGGCGCTCGATGACGCCGTGCGGGCCGGGCGTCTCAGCGACGGCGATCTGGTGATGTTCACCGGCTCTGGTGCCGGTCTCGCGATGGGCTGTGTGGCGGTGGAGTGGCGGAGCGAGGCCGGACGCCAGTGACGGTGCCGTTGCGGGAAGTGCAGGAAATGCACGACACGATGCTCGCGACGTTCCTCTCGCGCGTACGTGCGACTCCCGACCGCGTCGCGCTCGAGGAGTTGGCGGCGGGTGGAGCGCCCGCGGACCTGTCGCTCACGTGGACGCAGTGGCGCGAGGCATCTCGCTCGTTCGCGGCCGCACTCATTGCGGATGGAGTCCAGCGTGGCGATCGCGTAGCGATCCTCGCCGGCAATCGCGCGCTCTGGCCGATTGCCGACATCGGTATCCTCATGGCCGGCGCGATCAGCGCCGGCGTCTATCCGACGAGCGCTCCGGCGCAGATCCGCGAGTTGCTCAGCGATTGCGGTGCCGTTGCCATCGTCGTCGACACCGCGGATCAACTGCAGAAGGTGACGTCGGTCGCGCACGAGCTGCCGTCACTGCGCCGGATCGTGGCTGCGGAGCTGGAGGCGTCATCGGGGATCGTCCGTCGGTGGCGCGACTACCTCGGACAGGGAGCGTCGGCGCTTGCCTCATCCGCCGAGATCGGGGCCGAGATCGACGCGCGATCTCGCGACACGACGCCTGACGACATCGCGCTGCTGATCTACACATCGGGATCGACCGGCGAGCCGAAGGGCGCACGGATTCCGCACCGCTACCTGTCGGCATCGGCGGCGTCGGTGCGTGACACGTTAGGCCTCACCGACGACGACACGGCATTGTCGTTCCTGCCGTATTGCCACGCGGGCGAGCGCGTGTTCGGCCTCTACACGCGTATCCTGTGTGGCATGCGGACGGGGCACGTACTGGAGCACGCCCGGCTCTGGGATGCCGCTCGCGCATTCGAGCCGACGATCTTCGGGGGCCTCCCACGGTTCTTCGAGAAGATCTTCGAAGCGCTCGTCGTGCACGAGGGCACACTCGGCGCACGCGCCCGTCGTGAATGGCAACGGGCGCTCGCGCTCGGGCGCGAGCGATTCGTGTTTCGTCGGAGCGGTAGCGCGGTGCCGAGCGAGCTGGAGGAGCAGTGGCGCGAGGCGAGTGCACCCTGCGCAATGGTAGTGGCGAGTCTCCTCGGGACCCGTGTGCGGCTGGCGACGTCCGGTGGCGCGACACTCCCTCAGGAAGTCGCCGACTATCTCGATGCGGTCGGCCTCTCGGTGCTCGGTGCCTACGGGCAGACCGAGCACCTGTGCGTCGCGTTCCACCGTCCGAATTGCTACGACACCGAGACGGTCGGGCCGCCGATGCCCGGCACCGAGATCCGCATCGACTCGGATGGTGAGGTGCTCCTCCGGCGGGGCCCACTCACGTTCGCGGGCTACCACGACAAGCCGCTCGAGTCACGCAGATGCGTTCACGGCTGATGGCGAGTGGCTTCACACCGGCGACCTCGGCGAGCTCACGACCGGAGGCCGGCTGCGCCTAACGGGGCGAAAGAAGGAGCTCATCGCGCTTTCGAGCGGGAAGAAGATCGCGCCGCTCCCGATCGAATCCCGCCTGATCGAGGATCCATGGATCGGTCACGCGATGCTGTACGGCGAGGGGCAGCGGTTCGTCTCCGCGTTGCTGGTGCCGCGGCGACCGGTGCTCGAAGCGTGGCAGCGCGAGCAGGGGTTGCAACTCGCGTACGACGAGCTCCTCGGGCACCCGGACGTTGTGACACGGGTGCAGCAGGCGGTGGACCGCGTGAACTCCGTCCTATCCGGGCCCGAGCGCATCAAGCGGTTCGTGCTACTCGATCGTGAGCTGTCGGTCGAAGCCGACGAGCTGACGCCCACCATGAAGATCCGCCGCGCTGTCGTCACGGAGCGCTATCGCGATCGACTCGAACCCCTCTACCGGTGACCGGATGACGCGACCACTCGCGATTGGCGCACTGCTGGTGTCGGCGCTTCTGATCGGGGCCGCGTACGTAGGCGCGCTCGTCGCGTCGCCAGTACCACGGTGGGCGCCATGGGCGCTCATGATCGGCACGTCGACGATCATGCTCGCGACAATGGTGTTGGGTGCGAGTCGGCGTGGCGCGGGCATCGGCCGACTGGTCGTGCCGTTTGTCGCGATGTTCGCGGTGCTGATAGTCGGTTTCAGTGCCGCGCTGGTTTTGCCGGCGGAGTCGGCGACGTCTCCTCTCTGGTTTGGGCTCCCGCGCCGCGCGGCCGTGATTTTGTACGGCGTTGGTGTGCTGCCGTTGTTCGTGCTGCCCATTGCGTACGCAGTGACGTTCGAATCGCTCACACTGAGTGACGAGGACCTCGAGCGAGTGCGCGCGGTGAAGCGCGCGCGGGTGGGTGCATGACACAATCAACGGCGCTTCCACCGCTTGCGCAGCCAATCATCGTCGGCGTGGCGGTCGCGTACTTCGCCGTCGTGGCGGCGATCGGCGTGTGGGCGACTCGTCGCACGCGCACCGCGAGTGATTTCTTCGTGGCCGGTCAGGGGATCGGCCTGTGGGCGCTCGCCATAGCATCCATGGCGGCGACGCTGTCGGGGTTCGCGTTCATTGGTGGACCGGGGCTCGTCTACTCCGTTGGCATTGGCGCAGTGTTCATCATCCTGCCTGTGTCGCTCACGAACGCGATGGGTGCGTGGGTGCTGGCGAAGCGCATGCGATTGCTGGCCGAGGTGCGCGACATGATCACCGTACCGGACGCGATCGGCGCGCGCTATCGGTCGCGTCTGGCGCAGGGCCTGGCCGCGATCGCGATCCTGATTGCCGTCGTCGGTTACATGGCGACGAACGTGCTCGCGCTCGGTCTCGTGATCGACGCGATCTTCGGCGTCGGTCTGGCGTGGGGGATCTGGATCGGAACGCTGATCACGCTTGCGTACTCCGTGTCCGGCGGGATTCTCGCCGGCGTGTACACGGACGTGTTCCAGGGCAGTCTCATGGCGCTCGCGTCAGTGTTGGTGTTCGTCTACGTGCTCGAGGCGGGAAGCGGACTCTCCGGCATCTCTCGCACGATTCTCGGAGCCGATCCCGGGTTCCTCGGTCCATGGGGGAAGCTGACGCCACTGGCGGCGCTCTCTTTCTTCTTCGTGTTTGGGCTTGGGTCGTTAGGCCAGCCGCACGTCGTGCACAAGTTCTACATGCTGCGTGATCCACGCCGGCTCAAGTGGTATCCGCTCATCATGACGACGGCGTTGTTCGTGACATTGCTGCTGTACGTCGGCGTCGGGCTGGCAGTGAAGTCGCTGGTTGTGACCGGCGCACTCCCGGCGTTAGGTCGCGCCGACGATGCCACACCGACGTTCCTCCTGCGGTTCACCCCCCTGTTGCTGGCCGCGCTGGTGTTCTCCGGGGTTGCGGCGGCGATCATGAGCACGGTGAACTCCTTCATGAGCATCGGGGCCGCCGCGCTGACGCACGACCTTCCAGTCGCGTTGGGACGGCGCGTCGGGAACGAGCTCCGTTGGGGGCGAATCTCGACCGTCGTCATCTCCGTGGTCGCGGCGCTCGTCGCGCAGGCATCCGGGACGCTGGTCGCGTTTCTCGGAATATTCGGCTGGGGCCTGTTCGCCTCGACGCTGGTGCCCGCGCTGGCGATCGGTCTCAACTGGCAAGGTGCGACCCGCGCTGGCGCAGTGACGTCGATCGCGACGGGCATCGTCGTGACGCTCGTGTTCGAGACGCTCGCGTACTTCAAGGTGTACACGTTCCCGGCGGGTGTGACCGTCGCGGGGTTGTCGCTCGTCGCGTCAGTCCTGGTGTTTCTCATCGTGTCGCTGCTCACGCGCGAGACTGAAGGCGCGGCGATCGACGCGGACATCCGACTCGTGATGGAGGTCTGATGGCGCGAATCGACGAGCTCTCCGTTGGCCAGGTGGCCGAGTTGGCGAAGACAGTGACGGAGTCGGACATCGTGCTGTTCGCCGGCGTCACGGGTGACTTCAACCCCGTGCACATCGACGCGGAAGCGGCGAAGCAGTCCGTGTTCGGCGAACGGATCGCGCACGGGATGCTGAGTGCCGGCTTCATCTCCGCTGTGCTCGGGATGCGACTGCCGGGTCCGGGCTCGATCTACCTGAGTCAGACGCTGCGCTTCACGAAGCCGGTGCGCATTGGCGACACCGTGACGGCGCGCGTCGAAGTGGTCGAGGTCATCGCGGCCAAGCGGCGCGTACGGCTCGCGACGACGTGTCGGAATCAGAACGACGAAGTGGTGGTCGAGGGGGAAGCAGTCGTGATGATGGAGAAGCGGGAACAGGACACGGGGCGTTCAAATCGACAGGGGACACCATGATCATCTCACGTTGTATCACGAAAGGCTGGCAGGCTGCGCAGGTCACGCTCTTCCTGGCGTTAGGCTCGACTGCCGCTGTAGCGCAGGCTGGTCGCATCACCGGTACGGTTACGGACTCGGCGAAGGCACCACTGATCGGCGCGCAAGTCAGCGTCGTCGGCACACGGGCGGGCGCGATGAGCGACGCGTCTGGTCGCTATTCGATCAGCGGAGTCAACGCCGGCACCTACGAAGTCCGCGTGCAGCGGATCGGCGAGCGTATGGAATCCGTCACCGGCGTCGTGGTGCGCCCCGGTGAAGAGACGCGCGTGGATGTCACGCTGGCGCGCGCGCCGCTCTCGCTCGCGGGCGTCGTCGTCTCGGCATCGCGTCGCGCGGAAAAGGTTACCGACGCGCCGGCGACGATCACGAGCATCGAGACGGAAGCGATCGACAACGCCGTCGGCAACAACTTCGCCGGCCTGCTGAAGGAGGTGAAGGGTATCGACTTCATCCAGGTAGGCATGACGTCGATCGCGATCAACGCGCGAGGGTTCAACTCCTCGTTCAATAATCGCATGCTGATGACGGAAGACGGACGCGTGTCGATCCTTCCGGAGAATGGACTTCCAGTAGGCACGCTCACGGCGACGCCGAAGGTGGACCTCGCCGGCATCGAGGTGCTCGTTGGTCCGGGCTCGGCACTCTACGGACCAGACGCGTCCAACGGCGTGCTCGCGTTGACGACGAAGGATCCGCGCGCGTCCAAGGGCGTGACACTCGAGCTCACGGGTGGCAATCGCAACTTCCGCGACATCCAGGCTCGTTATGCGAACACGTTCGGCAACTTCGGGTTCAAGGTGTCGGGCGAGTATCAGCGCGCGAAGGACTGGGACAACTACCTGTACTACAACGCCGCCGGCACGATCGTGCTCGATACGTTCACGACGACGCCCCCGCCGACGGTCGTGCGCGAGAGCGCGCTCAAGGATCCGGTGAACTGGGAAACTGGCGTGGTCCGCGGAACTGGTGCGCTCGTGTACTATCGCGGCGACCAGCGCCTCGAGCTGTCGGGCGGAATGAGCCGGACGGACGGCGTCGGTCAGACGAACGTCGGCCGCAATCAGCTGCGCGACTGGGACTACAACGTCCAGCAGGCGAAGTACTCGACGCCGCACTGGTTCCTCAACGCGTACCGCGCGCAGTCGAAGAGCGGCACGTCGTTCGCGCTCAATCGTTATGCGGGCGCGCAGCTCGCGCCGGCCAACGCGGCGCTCAGCGCCGACTCACTCGGCAAACTGAGTGATTGGCCGAGCGACGGTCGGATGTACGCGGCGGAAGTGCAGGGCAACTATGCGATCAGGCCGCTCCTCAACACGACAGTGGTCTTCGGCGGACAGTACCGGAACGACGTCGTGAGCAGCGATCGTCAGTGGTTGTGGGATCGCATCACGAAGTCCGATGTCACCAACTCGCAGACGGGCGTCTACGCGCAGACCACGACGCCGGTGGCGCGCTGGCTCGACGTCGTGCTCGCCGGCCGTCTCGATGATCCGGAGAACTACGACAAGCAGTGGAGCCCGAAGGCCGGCGTCGTTGTGAAGCCGTGGGTCGATCAGGCATTCCGCGTGACGTTCAATCGCGCGTTCAAGTCGCCGACGATCCTGCAGACGAATTTCTACATCCCGGACTGGACGGCGATCATCTCGATCTACGGCAACACCGGCGGCTTCCAGACGACGAACGCCGCAGGCACGGTGCTGGCGACGTATCAGCCGATGCGGCCGGAAACGAACAAGACGTGGGAGTTCGGCTACAAGGGCATTCTCGCCAATCGGCTGTACCTGGACGGGACGTACTTCCAGTCGGACTACGAGAACTTCATGAGCCCGCTCACGATCGTTGGCAACCCGTTTGCTGGCGCGGCGGCAACGTTCGCGAAGCCGGTGACGAACCCGGGCGGCGACATTCCGGTCAACGGACAGGGGCGCATCGTCAACCAGGCGCCGACACCGATCACGCCGATCGTGCTCACGTATTACAACCTCGGCAACGCCAAGGTCTCGGGCGTCGACGCGGGCCTAACGGCGATCCTCACCCAGCATCTCGAGGCGCGGTCTACGCTCTCGACCGTCAAGATCAACGATCTGACGATTCCGCCTGGTGGAAGTCCGGAAGCGGCGTCGCTCAACGCGCCGACGACCAAGTGGACGATCGGTGCGACGGCTCGCGACCTCGGCCCGGTCACGGCCGGTCTCACGTTCCGCAACGTGAACGCGTACTACTTCCGTTCAGGGACGAACACTGGCGTCATTCCGACGTTCGGAGGGCTCGACGCGAACGTGACGTTCAAGCTGCGATCGCTGCAGAATTCGCTCGTGAGCCTCAGTGTCTCGAACCTGTTCTCGTGCACAGGGGAGAATCCGAGATGGAGCACGCCCCCGGCTACCCCGCCGACGCCTGCGCAGCCGAACAGCATTCTGGCGAGCGAGGACCGCGGGTGCGGGTTCAACCGCAAGCACATCGAGATGATCAACATGCCGGAGATCGGACCGATGCTGTTCCTCGGCGTCCGGTACGCTCGTTGAGCGAGTGGTATTCAAATGGCTGGTCGCGGCCGGGTATGCCGCGAGCGCAATGACGATGCCTAACGGTGGGGGCGACGCTGCTCACGCCAAGGCAACCCACCCGGTCGCTCAGGCGGCCGGGCATTTCGTCGACGGAACGTTCTCGTCCGACGCGGGAACGCGTCGCTGGCGATTGTGGGTGCCGAGTCGCTACGACAAGTCGCGCCGGCATCCGCTCGTCGTGCTGTTGCACGGATGCACGCAGGACCCGGATGATCTGGCGCGTGGCACGCGGGTAAGTGAGCACGCGGACCGCCGGGATGTTCTCGTGTTACTCCCGGAACAGCCCGAGTCTGCGAACCCGAAGAAGTGCTGGAACTGGTACGACCCGGCGCATCAGCAGCGGGATGGTGGCGAGCCCGCGCTGATTGCCGGAATGACGCGGCAGGTCGCTGGAGAGTGGGCGGTCGACTCGCAGCAGGTGCACGTCGCCGGAATCTCGGCGGGGGCAGCGATGGCGGCGATCCTCGCTGTCACGTATCCGGACGTGTACGCGTCTGTCGCGCTTCACTCGGGGATTGCCTATCGCGCCGCCGCGAACGTGATGGAGGGCGTGGGCGTGATGACGACCGGTGCTCCGGATTCGCCGCGCCTCGCTCGCCTGGCATACGACGCGATGGGCGCGCGCGCCCGCGTGATTCCGGCGATCATCGTGCAAGGCGCGGCGGATCCGGTCGTCAAGCCGATCAATGCGATTCACACACGCGACATGTGGCTGGCGATGAACGCGCTTGCACGTGGCGGCGGTTCCAGCGGTAATGCCGTGGCGGACGCTTCACCCGTGACGCCGGATCGACGCTCGGAAGCTCACGTGTCGGGGCTTGATGCCGTCACGGAGTGTTACGGTGCGCGCACTTCGAAGAGTGAATGCGAAGTCGAGTTGCTCACCGTGGCCGGGCTCGGGCACGCATGGTCGGGTGGATCGAAGCTGGGCACGTTCACCGATGAGCGTGGGCCGGACGCGACGGACGCCATCCTTCGCTTCCTGCTGGCGCACCCGATGCCGAACGGTAGCGCACCTAACGCGCCGAAGCCGTGACGCCGCCGCCTGTCTTCCCGTCCACGTCCGATCTCATTGCGTGGTGGGCGCGGGTCGCACCGGAGCGAGTCGCGATAGTCGACAGGACCCGTGGTGGGCGGCACACGTACGCGGACCTGAACGCGAGCGCAGAGCGATGGGCGCGTGTGCTCCTCTCACTTGGCGTAAGGCGAGGCGATCGCGTCGCGACGCTCACGGGAAACCGCGTCGAGATCGTCGGGCTCTTCTTTGGAGCGACGCGCATTGGTGCGGTGCTCGTGCCGCTCAATTGGAGACTGTCGGTGGCGGAGCTCGCGCGCGTCATCGACGACGCCGCGCCGGCCCTGATCGTCGGCGAGGATCGCCATCGGTCGCTGGGTGAAGCGGCAACGAAAGCCGCTGAGTCCGCGGTTCAATGGCTGGAGCTGGATCGCGAGGCCGCACCGCTGCTCGCGGCATCGGATGCGGTCGGTGGTGTCGCGTGGGTGTCGTCGGAGCCGGAAGCGCCAGCGATGCTGCTGTACACGTCGGGGAGCACCGGAAAGCCGAAGGGCGCGATCCTGCCGCACCGACAGATCTACTACAACGCAGTCGCGACCACGGTCGGGTGGCAGATCGGCTCGAACGACGTCGCGATCGTCGCGAACCCGCTGTTTCACACGGGCGGGTGGCACGTGTTCTCGACGCCGCTCTGGCATCGCGGTGGCACCATCGTGTTGTTCGATCAGTTCGACGCGACGGCGTTTCTCGACGCCATTGCCGAAGAGCGGGTGACGCTCGCGTTCGGCGTGCCGACGCAGATCGTGATGATGACGCAGAGCGCGTCGTGGGGACGGGAGCTACCGTCGCTGCGCTTTCTGATCTCGGGCGGTGCGCCGTGTCCCGAGGCGTTAGGCGAGAGAGTGCGAGCGGCGGGACTCCGCTTTCGCCAGGGATACGGACTCACCGAGTGTGGCCCGAACTGCTTTGCGATCACGGACGAGGAAGCGGTTCGACGGCCGGGGGCGGTGGGGTGGCCGAGCCCATTTCTGGAAATGCGGTTGGTGACAGAGGGAGCCGGGAACGGGGAACAGGGAACCGAAACCGCAAACCCCGGTGAACTGCTCCTCCGGGGCCCGCAGATGTTCGGCGGCTACTTCAACGATCCCATTCGCACAGCGGAAGCGATCGACGCTGACGGGTGGCTCCACACCGGCGATCTCGCCACGCGCGACGCCGACGGCGCGTACCGCATCTGTGGACGCAAGAAGGACATGTTCATCTCGGGCGGGGAGAACGTGTTTCCCGGCGAGGTCGAGGCGGCGCTCTCCGAATGCCCAGGGATCGGCGAAGCCGTCGTCGTCGGCGTGCCTGACGAGAAGTGGGGCGAAGTCGGTCGCGCGTTCGTACTCCGCCGAAGTGGTGAAGAGCTCACGGCCGAGCAGGTGATCGCGCACGCCCGCCAGCGGCTCGCGGCGTACAAGGTGCCGAAATCGGTCGTAGTCCTCGACGAGCTCCCGCGCCTCGGATCGGGTAAGGCCGATCGCGCGGCCCTCAAGATCTTTACGAGTTCTTAGCGGCCGTCTCGCGGTTCTTTGTGCGCCCTTCACGGCGGCGCACGTAGCGATGGCATCGGCTGCGTATGGTTCGATAGTCGATCGCCTAAGGACTGCGGCGTTAGATTGCGGATCGATCGTCCATTGCCGCGACGTCGATGCTCGCGCGTTCACTCACCACCTGACGCGATCCTTCGCGATGTACGCAAAAGGCACGACCATCCGCACGACGGTCGATTTCCTCAGAGCGGAAGGCGGATCCGATCTCGTGAACCGCGTGCTCGGCACGCTCGCGCCGCATACGCGCGAGGCCATCGCGCGCGTCGAGCCTACGGGAGAGCTTCCATACGCCGTGTTGCAATCGCTCTGGCGTTCCGCGGACGACGCGCTCGGCGCCGACCCGACATGGGCCGAGCGGGCCGGTGCGTTCTCGATCGAGTCGTTAGGCATGCAGCTCTACCGCGGCATCCTGCTCAAACGGTCTCCGGCCGAATTCCTGACGCAGAGCGTGTCGCTGTTCCAGCTCTACTATCGCCCCGGCGACATGACGGTGGTGTTCGAGGAGCCGGGCCACGCGGTGCTGCGTCTCATCGGGTTCGACGCGGGTTCGTCGGTGTTCTGTCGCCGACAAACTGGCGGGCTTCAGTGCGCGATCACGCTCGCCGGCGGCGCCGAGCCCTCAACGCGACACGTGCGATGTGTGCTGGAAGGCGATGCCTTCTGCGAATGGGAGCTTCGCTGGAAGTGAATCGGTCGTGAAGCAGCCGGAGCCAGATCGCGTGCCGATGCCATCATGGAGCGTACTAAACGGTGCGCGGCACAATGTCGCCCAATGTATCGAGGGCTGTAGATTCCGGCATGAGCTCGCCCCAGAACTACGACGCGTTCGTCATCACGGCCCCCGGCCTCGAAGCACTCGCCACCGCGGAACTGCACGCGCTTGGCGTCGCGGACGCCAGAGCTGTCGAAGGCGGTGTCACCTTCACCGCGTCGCAGCGGTCCCTCTATGCCGCGAATCTCCATCTCCGTACGGCTAGTCGAGTCGTCGTGCGGGCGAGCGAGTTCGGGGCGACCGCGTTCTTCGAGCTCCAAAAGCGCGCAGCGAAGGTGCCGTGGGACGAATTCCTCTCGCCCAACCGGGCCGTCTCGCTCCGCGTCACGTGCAAGAAGTCGAGGCTCTATCACTCGGACGCCGTGGCGGAACGCGTGGCGACGGCGATCACCTCCAGAGTGCGCGGTGCTCGCATCGTGGAAGACGCCGGCGATGAAGAAGCCGACGCACCGAGTCAGCTCGTCATCGTCCGCCTGTTTCACGACCGGTGCACCGTGAGCATCGATAGCTCCGGTGCCCTGCTTCACCGGCGCGGCTACCGCCAAGCCATCGGCAAGGCGCCGATGCGCGAGACGCTGGCGGCGGCGACACTCCTCGCGAGCGGATGGCGAGGGCAGTCGCCGCTCGTCGATCCGATGTGCGGGTCGGGAACCCTTTCTATAGAAGGCGCGCTCATTGCGCGACGGATGGCGCCCGGGCTACACCGCGATTTCGCGTTCGAGCAATGGCCGGACTTCGACGCGGTAACCTGGCGCGAAGTCCGCGCCGAGGCGGAGTCGACGGCGTTGCCCCGGTCGCCCGTGGTAATCCAGGGCTCCGACAGGGACGAGGGCGCGATCGAGGCAGCTCGCGCGAATGCAGCACGGGCGGGTGTGAGCGACGACGTCGAGTTCGCGGTCCGTCCGATCTCCGCGGCCGAGTCGCCGGCCGAGCACGGCTGGATCGTCTCGAACCCGCCATACGGCGTCAGGGTCGGTGAGCGTGACCCGCTTCGAAACCTGTACGCGCAGATCGGCAAGGTCGTGCGCGCGAAGTACGCGGGCTGGCACATCGCGCTCGTCACTGCGGAAGCTGGGCTGGAACGCCAGTTGGGGCTCGGGCTCAAGCCGGTTCTCAGAACCGCCAACGGCGGTATTCGCGTTCGCGTGATGGCGGGCGAGGTAAACGCCTCGTCCGCACGCCAGCCAACCGACGTGGCGCCGCGCAAGCGCCGTAGGCCAACGCGCGGGGCGGCGGGTGATCGGTAGCAAGGCCGGGATCGTCACGTCGCTCAACCGTTCGGACGGTGGTGTCCCGAAGTTGCCCATCGAGACCGCGAGAGTGACGATTCACGGGATCGAAGGCGACCGACAGCGTAACCTCAAACACCACGGTGGGCCGGACCGGGCCCTGTGCCTCTACTCGGCGGACATCATCGATCGACTGCAGAGCGAAGGTCACCCGATCTTCCCGGGTTCGATTGGCGAAAACGTGACCATCCGTGGTCTGGATTGGGGGTTACTCCAGCCGGGGAGCGCCGTTTCTATCGGCGATGTCGAGGTCGAGCTTACGTCGTTCGCCGTGCCGTGCCGCAACATCCGAGGCTCCTTTCGCTGGAGCCGATCGAGTCGCGTCTCCCCGAAAACGCACCCGGGTGAGGCCCGCCTCTACGCACGCATCCGGCGAGAAGGCGTCGTCACCGTCGGCGATCCGGTGACGCTTCTCTAGAAGCAGCCGGTCTCGACGGCTTAACCGCCCCGATCAGGGATCGCCTCGACGGTATCCATCTTGAAGAGGTAGGGGGAATCCTGGGCGGAGGGACATCAAGTCCCTGCGCCCGAACTCCCATTCGAATAAGACGGAGCCCCACCGTGGACGGCGACCGCGTAAGCCAAGTCGACGATGGATTCCCTGGGCATGATGACGCTGTGCCCAATAGCGGAACCAATAGTGGCAACAAACGGCGCTCGCGCCGCAAATCGAATAACGGAGCGACCAAGGGCGGGGGCCGAACTGCTGCGGCGGGCGTGGGCGATCGCGCGCCGGCCCGCGAACGGAACGAGCCGATCACACCCGCCGACCTGAGGGATCTGCTCGCGGGGCTCCGCGACCTGCGCGACGGCGACTTCGGAGTCCGGCTCGCGCGATCGTCGCACCCGCTCATGTCGGACATCGCCAGCGCGTTCAATGAAGTCGCGACGCGCAACGAGCGCATGACCCGCGAGCTCGAGCGCATCAGCGACACCGTCGGTCGGAAGGGCGACATGACGGCGCGCGTCTCGCTCGAAGGGATGACCGGCGGCTGGGCCGACAGTGCCGGCGCGCTGAACGCGCTGGTGACGGACCTCGTCGCGCCGACGACGGAAGTCGCGCGCGTGATCAAGGCCGTCGCCGCCGGTGATCTCTCGCAGAAGATGGTGCTGGAGATCGATGGCAAATCCGTGCAGGGCGAATTCCTGCGCATCGGCACGACCGTCAACACGATGGTCGATCAGCTGAACGGATTCGCGTCCGAGGTGACACGCGTGGCGCGAGAGGTCGGCACCGACGGAAAGCTCGGCGGCCAGGCCCACGTTCCTGGAGTCGCCGGCGCGTGGAAGGATCTCACGGACAACGTGAACTACATGGCGTCGAACCTGACGAATCAGGTTCGGAATATCGCTGACGTCACCACCGCGGTCGCGAAGGGAGACCTCTCGCGCAAGATCACCGTCGACGTGCGCGGCGAACTGGCGGAGCTCAAGGGCACCGTCAACACGATGGTGGATCAGCTCAACGCGTTCGCGTCGGAAGTCACACGCGTGGCGCGCGAAGTAGGAACGGAAGGAAAGCTCGGCGGACAGGCTGACGTGCCAGGGGTCGCCGGCACGTGGGCTGACCTCACGGATTCCGTGAACGGCATGGCCGGCAACCTCACCGTGCAGCTGCGCGACGTGTCGGGCGTCGCGACGGCGATCGCGAGCGGTGACCTGACGAGAAAGATCACGGTCGAAGCGCAGGGCGAGATCCTGCAGATCAAGGACGTCATCAACAAGATGGTGGACTCGCTCTCGATCTTCGCGGGCGAGGTCACGCGTGTCGCGCGCGAAGTCGGTGCCGAAGGACGACTCGGCGGGCAGGCTCAGGTTCCCGGCGTTGCCGGCACGTGGAAGGACCTGACCGACAACGTCAACTTCATGGCGTCGAGCCTAACGACTCAGGTCCGCAACATCGCCGACGTGACGACGGCCGTCGCGAAGGGCGACCTGTCGAAGAAGATCACGGTCGATGTGAAGGGCGAAGTGCTCGAGCTGAAGAGACACCATCAACACGATGGTCGATCAGCTGTCCGGGTTCGCGTCCGAAGTGACGCGCGTCGCGAAGGAAGTCGGTTCGGAAGGACGGCTGGGCGGTCAGGCGAATGTGCCTGGTGTAGCGGGCACGTGGAAGGATCTCACCGACAACGTGAACGTCCTCGCCGGGAACCTGACGACGCAGGTTCGCAACATCGCGCAGGTCACGACCGCCGTCGCGCGAGGCGACCTCTCGCAGAAGATCACCGTCGACGTGCGCGGCGAGCTCTCCGAGCTCAAGGACACGATCAACGGTATGGTCGATCGTCTGCGCGTGTTCGCGGACGAGGTCACGCGCGTTGCCCGCGAAGTCGGTAGTGAAGGGCGACTCGGCGGCCAGGCCATGGTGCCGGGTGTCGGAGGAACGTGGAAGGATCTCACCGAGAACGTGAACGCGATGGCGAGCAACCTGACGAATCAGGTGCGCAACATCGCGGACGTCACGACCGCCGTCGCGAAGGGCGATCTCTCGCGCAAGATCACCGTCGATGCGCGCGGCGAGATTCTCGAGCTGAAGAACACCGTCAACACGATGGTCGATCAGCTCAACGCGTTCGCCGGCGAGGTCACGCGCGTCGCGCGCGAGGTGGGAACGGAAGGAAAGCTCGGCGGCCAGGCGAAGGTGCCGGGCGCCGGCGGCGTATGGCGCGATCTCACGGACAACGTGAACGGCATGGCGTCGAACCTGACGAACCAGGTTCGGAACATCGCCGACGTTACTACCGCCACGGCGAAAGGCGACCTCTCGCGCAAGATCACGGTGGATGCACGAGGCGAGATCCTCGAGCTGAAAAACACCGTCAACACGATGGTCGATCAGCTGAACGCATTCGCCGACGAAGTGACGCGCGTGGCGAAGGAGGTCGGCACCGAAGGCAAGCTTGGTGGGCAGGCCGAAGTGCCGGGCGTTGCCGGCACGTGGAAGGATCTCACGGATTCCGTGAACCTGCTCGCGAACAACCTCACGGTGCAGGTGCGGTCGATCGCCGACGTGGCAACGGCCGTGACGCGTGGAGACCTGAGCCGGCAGATCACCGTGCAGGCGCAGGGCGAGCTCAATGAGCTCAAGAACAACATCAACCAGATGATCGGGAACCTCAAGCAAACGACTGAGGCGAACGCGGAGCAGGACTGGTTGAAGACGAACCTCGCGAAGTTCTCGCGGATGATGCAGGGCCAGAAAGACCTCGATACGGTGGCGCGGCTCATCATGAGCGAGCTCACGCCGCTGGTGCAGGCGAGGCAGGGCGCGTTCTTCATCATGCAGCAGGAGAACGGGTCAGGCGGCGCGCTGCGGCTCATCGCGAGCTACGCGTACAAGGAACGGAAGCATCTCAACAACGTCTGGCATCTGGGCGAAGGTCTCGTCGGTCAGGCTGCGCTCGAGAAGAAACCGATTCTCCTCTCGAACGTCCCGCCCGACTACATCCAGATCTCGTCGGGGCTCGGCGAAGCGCCGCCGAAGAACATCATCGTGCTCCCGATTCTGTTCGAGGGCGAGGTGAAGGCGGTCGTGGAGCTCGCGAGCTTCCTCCCCTTCAGTCAGATCCACCAGACGTTCCTCGATCAGCTGCAGGAATCGATCGGCGTCGTGCTCAACATGATTGCCGCGAACATGCGCACCGAGGAGCTGCTGCAGCAGTCGCAGAAGCTCACGCAGGAGCTGCAGAGTCAGTCGGAGGAGCTCAAGCGGCAGCAGGACGAGCTTCGCCACTCCAACTCCGAGCTCGAGCAGCAGGCGCGCACGCTCAAGCAGTCGGAGGAGATGCTCAAGGACCAGCAGGAAGAGCTGCAGCAGGTGAACGAGGAGCTCGAGGAGAAGGCGAGCTTGCTCGCGGAGCAGAACAAGAAGGTCGAGCTCAAGAACTCGGAGGTCGAGTCTGCGCGCATCGCGCTGGAGGAGAAGGCGGAGCAGCTCGCGCTTTCCTCGCGCTACAAGAGCGAGTTCCTCGCGAACATGTCGCACGAGCTGCGCACGCCGCTCAATTCGGTGCTCATCCTCGCTCGGCTCATGGCCGAGAACAAGGACGGCAATCTGACGTCGAAGCAGACCGAGTACGCGAACACGATCCTCAGTTCCGGGACCGACCTGCTGAACCTGATCAATGACGTGCTCGATCTGACGAAGGTCGAGGCGGGCAAGATGGAGGTCAACGCCACCGAGGTCGCGGTGACCGACGTGCGCGACCTCGTCGAACGCTCCTTCCGCCCGCTGGCGGACCAGAAGCAGCTCGGCTTCTCGGTGGAGGTGCAGCCGGGAACGCCATCGCGGTTCGTGACCGATGGGCAGCGCCTGAATCAGGTGCTCCGGAACCTGCTGTCGAATGCGTTCAAGTTCACGGAGCAGGGCAACGTGACCCTGACGATTCGTTCGGCCGAGAAGGGCAGGAGGTTCGCGAACTCGACGCTGGACAACGCGAACTCCGTGATCGCGTTCGCTGTGAGCGACACGGGCATCGGGATTCCGAAGGACAAACAGCGTCTCATCTTCGAGGCGTTCCAGCAGGCGGACGGCACCACGAGTCGCAAGTACGGCGGCACGGGGCTCGGCCTGTCGATCAGTCGCGAGATCGCGCGCTTGTTAGGCGGCGAGATTCGCGTCGAGAGCACGCCAGGCGTGGGAAGCACGTTCACGCTGTTTCTCCCGGATCGATACGCCGATACGGGGATGAATGCGGGGACTGGGGACTCGGGACTGGGGACTGGCGAACAGCGGAGGCCGGGGCGGAATGCTCGACCACGGGTGGCACCACCGCGGACGTCACCGCCGCGGTTGCCGCAGCCCGCGCAGCAGCGCGAGACGCGCGCCGATACCGAACGAATGCCTAACGGTCACGATGGCTCTGGCGGCGGCGAGCCGCAGTTGGCGAGCGGCGCGGCGGTCGAAGAGCCGTCGACGGAGCAGTCGGAGGGTGATGAGGTCTGGAGGGACGAGGATGGGCCGGAGCGTCCCCAGCCCCCAGTCCCCAGTCCCCAGTCCCGGGCGCAGCCAGCTCAGTCTGCACCCGACGACCGTGACGCCATACGAGCCCGGCGATCGCGTCGTGCTCGTCGTCGAGAACGATCTCAACTTCGCCCGCGTGTTGCTCGAGATGGCCCGAGAGAAGGGGTTCATGGGGATCATCGCGCTCGACGGGGAGACGGGTATCACGCTCGCGCACGAGTACAAGCCGGACGCCATCACGCTCGACATCGACATGCCGGGCATCGATGGCTGGCAGGTGCTCGACCGGCTCAAGCACAACCCCGACACGCGCCACATTCCCGTGCACATCATCAGCGGAGTGGACAGGCGCCAGCAGGGCTTGATGGCCGGTGCCATCGCGTATCTCGAGAAGCCGGTGGACAAGGCGAAGCTCGATGAGGCGTTCGGACACATCCGCTCGTTCATCGACAATCGCGTGAAGCGCCTGATGATCGTCGAGGATGACGTGAATCAGCAGCGGAGCATGGTCGAGCTCATCGGCGACGATGACATCGAGATCGTGACCGTCGGGTCGGGCGAGGAAGCACTCGAGGAGCTGCATCGCGGCCACTTCGACTGCATGGTCCTCGACCTCGGCCTCGGCGGCGGGATGAACGGCTTCGACCTGCTCGAGCGCGTGAAGAGCGATCAGCGGCAGACGGTTCGCGAGATACCGATCATCATCTACACCGGTCGCGACCTCTCGCAGGCCGAGGAGACACGCCTTCGCAAGTACGCCGAGACGATCATCGTGAAGGACGTGAAGTCGCCGGAACGCTTGCTCGATGAGACGGCGCTGTTCCTCCACCGCATCGAGGCGAAGCTGCCCGAGAACAAGCGTCGCATGCTGGAGCAGTTGCACAACACCGACGCGGTGTTCGCCGGCAAGCGCGTGCTCATCGTCGACGACGACGTCCGCAACATCTTCTCCCTCACAAGCGTGCTCGAGTCACACGGCATGAACGTCGCATTCTCCGAGAACGGCCGCGACGCGTTGGCTACGCTCGAGAACGGACGAGGACGTGGATCTCGTGTTGATGGACGTCATGATGCCGGAGATGGACGGGTACGAAACAACACGAGCTATTCGGCAGAATCCACGGTTCCGAACGCTGCCGATCATCGCGCTCACCGCGAAGGCGATGAAGGGCGATCGCGAGAAGTGCATTGCGGCTGGCGCATCGGACTACATCACGAAGCCGGTAGATACGGAGCAGCTGTTGTCGCTCATGCGCGTCTGGTTGTACCGATGAATGCACGCGGCGGGGTCGGACGGTGAGCGTGGATCAACGTGGTCCTGACGGCGCGGCGGCGGCTGAGGCGGCGGAGAAGGGCCGCCGTCGCGAGGACCGCTTGCGCGCTTCCATGGGCTCCAGGCAAACGGGGCCTGACGCGTCACCGCCGGTCTCGTACGATCCGGAGCTGGAGCGTCTCGAGATCGAGCTGCTGCTCGAAGCCGTCTACCGACACTATGGCTTCGACTTTCGCTCGTACGCGTACGCGTCCATCAGGCGTCGCCTCTGGCGTCGCATCGAAGCCGAGGGACTGACGACCGTCTCGGCGTTGCAGGATCGGGTGCTCCACGAGCCATCGATGATGGAGCAGCTGCTGCTGGACCTGTCGATCAACGTCACGGCAATGTTTCGCGACCCCACCTTCTACCTGGCGTTCCGGCAGAAGGTGATCCCGCTGTTGAGGACGTATCCGTTTTTTCGGATATGGCATGCGGGGTGCTCGACAGGAGAGGAGGTCTATTCGATGGCCATTCTCCTCGAGGAAGAGGGTCTGTACGACCGCGCGCGCATTTACGCCACGGACATCAACGAGGTCGTCGTCCATCGCGCGCGCGCCGGGATCTTTCCGCTCGAACGGATGCAGGAGTACACAGAGAACTACATCCGCGCCGGTGGGACGCGTTCGTTCTCCGAGTATTACGTGGCGAAATACGATGGCGCGCTGTTCTCACCGGCGCTGCAGCGCAACGTCGTGTTCTCGCAGCACAACCTCGTCACCGATCGTTCGTTCGCCGAGTTCAACGTGATCCTCTGTCGCAACGTGCTCATCTACTTCGACCGGACGCTCCAGACGCGCGTGCACGGACTCTTCTACGAGTCACTCGTGCATCTGGGCATTCTCTGTCTCGGCTCGAAGGAGACGCTGCGGCTGTCGGACTACGAGGCGTCGTACGACGAGTTGTCGGGTGCAGACCGGATTTACCGGAAGGTTCGGTAGTCGTGTACGAGATCATCGTGATCGGAACGTCGTGGGGCGGGTTGAGCGCGCTCTCCACGATCATCTCGACTCTGCCGTCCACGTTCGCGTTGCCGATCGTCGTCGTGCAGCACCGCAGCCCTGACGCCGCGGGATTCCTCGCTGAGTTGCTGCAGGGCCGCACCAGCCTGCGCGTGGCGGAGGTCGATGACAAGATGACGATCGCTGCCGGTCACGTGTACGTCGCTCCACCGAACTATCATCTGCTCGTCGAACGCGGCTTCTTTTCCCTCACCACGGATGCGCCCGTGCGGTACAGTCGCCCGTCGATCGACGTCACGTTCGGCTCGGTGGCCGACGCCTACGGCCGTTCCGCCATCGGCATCGTGCTCACCGGCGCGAACGAGGACGGCGCGTTAGGCCTGAAGCGCATCGCCGATCGCGGTGGGTACGCCATCGTCCAGGATCCGGAGACGGCTGAAGGCGCGATGATGCCGCGCGCGGCGTGGCGCCTGGTGCCGCGAGCCCGCGTGCTGCCACTCGAGCTCATCTCCAGCCACCTGGTGACCGTCGCTCCGGCGCGTCCGCCAGCGCAGACGCGGCGGGCTCCGTTCGCATGACGGCGACCATCGGCGAAGCCACAACCGCGCCTCCGAGCGGGGCGCACGATGAGCAGGTGAACATCCTGCTCGTGGACGACCGCGCGGAGAATCTCCTCGCGCTCGAGGCCATCCTCGAGCCGCTCGGTGAGCGTCTCGTGCGCGCGCACTCGGGTGATGAAGCGCTGAAGTGCCTGCTGACCGAAGAGTTCGCGGTCATCCTGCTCGACGTGCAGATGCCCGGGCTCAACGGATTCGAGACCGCGGAGCTGGTCAAGTCGCGCGAACGCACACGCTTCGTGCCGATCATTTTCCTCACCGCCATCAGCAAGGACGAGGCGTACGTCTTCCGCGGCTACTCGGTTGGCGCCGTGGACTACATGTCGAAGCCGTTCCAGCCCGATGTGCTCCGGTCGAAGGTGTCCGTGTTCGTGGACCTGTATCGCAAGCAGCGGCAGCTCAAGCGACAGGAGCGGTTGCTGCGTGAGGCGGCCGTGCGCGAAGTCGAGCTGGAGCATCGCGCACGCCTGCTCGCGCAGGAAGCGCGGACCGCGCAGATCGTCAGCACGGCGATGGACGCCATTATCGTGCTCGACGCGGACCGCTACATCGTGATGTTCAATGGCGCGGCGGAGCGCATGTTCGGGCGCGCGGCGTCGGAAGTCATCGAGCTGTGCGTCGACGAGCTCATTCCCGACGAGGCGCTCGATCAGGCCCTAACGAGGATCAGTGCGGCACCCGCCGCGGACGCCGGCGTGCCGGCACTGCTGTCGCTGCAAGGCGAACGCGCCGGTGGCGAACACTTTCCGTTGGAGGCGTCGGTCTCCTGCCTCGACGTCGGCGGTGAGCGCAGCTTTGCCATCATCGCACGCGATGTCACCGACCGCGTTCGCGCGGAAGAGGCGTTGCGCACGCAGGCGGTTTCGATCGCGGAGAACGCAGCCGAGCTGCGCCAGTTGAACGACGAGCTCCAGGAACGGCAGCAGGATCTCGAGCGGGCGATGACGGCGCGCAACCGGTTCTACGCGTCGATGAGTCACGAGCTGCGCACGCCGATCAACGCCATCATCGGCTACAACACGCTCCTGCTCGATCACATCTACGGGCCGCTCAACGAGAAGCAGACGCACGGCCTGCAGCGAACGCACAAGGCGGCGAACCATCTGCTCGAGCTGGTGAACGACGTGCTCGATCTCTCGAAGATCGAGGCGGGCAAGATCGAGCTCACCTTGCAGCCTGTGCCTTTTCCGGGCCTCATCGAGGATCTCTTCGTCACGGTCCGCCCACTTGCCGATGAGCACGAGACTCGGCTGGAGCTCAGGGTCGATGGTGATCCCAAGGCGATCATCAGCGACCCGCGTCGCGTCCGGCAGATTCTGTTGAACCTGCTCTCGAACGCCATCAAGTTCGGCCGCGGCAAGCCGATCCAGGTCGACCTCACCCTTGGCGCCAGCGACCATATAGAGGTTGCGGTCACCGATCAGGGTGAGGGCATCGATCCCGATGACCTGCCTCGCATCTTCGATGAGTTCGTGCAGCTGTCGAATTCGCAGCAACTGGGCGGCACTGGGTTGGGCCTGCCAATTTCCAAGCGCCTCGCGACGCTTCTCGGCGGCGAGCTCCGCGTGTCTTCGGAGCGAGGCAAGGGAAGTACATTCCGGCTCACGCTGCCGGAGCGCATCGGCATGACCGAGTAGCACGGAGAGTCGCAAAGCACCCGGGTTGCTGTTCGCGGCTCGTGCCGGCTTCTAGTTTTAGTTGTCGGTCGATAGCTGATAGCTTTTCGCCCGTTGATCGGCGAACATTCCACGCAATATTGGACACGCACGCGAATAGCCGGGGCCGGTCGCTTGGTCTCGACTGAACCAATCGCATTGTCCGACGGTACCACTCGGCGAGTCCTTCGTCGCCATTGCGCGTGACCGGACGAAAGTGAATGTCACCAGTGTTCAGCGAGTGAGCGCATTGAAGGCTTTGTGTGTTGGTCGGCATCGCTATCTCAGCGATCACTTCGGGCGGTTCTTCCGGAAGCTCGGAGTGGACGCCGTCGAGCGTCGTTGGTGTGATGGATGCGATTGGATGCGGCGCGCGATCATCGGCCCGACATCGTGTTCTGTGAGTACGACCTGTCTGGCTACCGTTCCGCTGGAACCGTGGGAACGCGATCCATTTCTCTCGCGCTTGCCGGTGATCGCCGTGAGTCTCACGCGTCGCTCGGACGAGATGCATCTGCTCGACATCAACAACATCGCCGGCTTCTTCTATCTGCCGTCGCTCACCGAAGACGACGCGCGTCAAGCTGTTGCACGTTGTGCGACCGAGCGCGGGGTATTCCTTGCAGTCATCACTGCAGTCGATCCGTCGAACGACCATCGCCCACGTCGTCGCCTCGCGCCTGACGAGTGCTCACTCGGCAAGTCGTCGGCGTCGATTCGGCGGACATGCGGTTGCGCGTGCATCATGATTCATTATCATTCGCCCGCGTTTTCGTACGTTCGTGAACGCGCGCGACGCAAGCGGGATTCACGGGCGCGCGGTGCCGGCGACGGAGCAGGAACGGCGAGCTTTGAAAACGCCTGACGTGAAATCGAAGGGAATCGATCGCCCGGCGCAGACCGAGGCGCTGCTGTCCGCTGCAGGACTCGATGTGCTCGGCGCGCTGAGCACCGGGATCGTCTGCGTCCTTCCTGACGGAACAATCTCCGCGGTGAACGATGCCGCGGCAGAAGCGCTCGCCGCGGACTCGCGACAGATCGGCTCCGATTTCTGGAGCTCGTTCCCAGCGCTGCACGACGGTCGCGGACACGATCACATCGCCGCGACCATCCTCGACGGCGCCCCGCGTGTGTTCCACGCCGCGCTCCCCGGTGGACACGCCGATGCGGTGCACGAGATCCGCGTCGCGCGCACTCGCGCCGGCTGGCTCGTGTTCGAGATTCGCGAGACGACACATCAGACGCGCGACTCGTCTGGCGAGGAAGGCGAGCCGCTCCGCGAGATCGCGCGCCGCATGGCGGCTGGCTCGGACTCCGAGGCGCTGCTCTGCGTGCTCTGCGACGCCGCGCGCGAGATCGCCGGCGCGGACGGCGCGGCCGTCGCTCGGCTGGCGGGAGCGGACGGCATCGTCGTCGCGTCGTCAGGCAGCGAGGCGCCTGACGAGGGCACGTTGTTCGGCATGGTCGACTCGCTCGCCGGGAACGCGCTGCGCAGTCGCAACCTGATCGTCGAGCAGGACGATCCTTCGCTCGCCTGGCCGGTCTTTGCACCCGACGCGAAGCGTCGGTGAGGTCGCCGTGGCGCCGCTCATCGCCGCGGACCAGCCGGTCGGCGTGCTGTGCGCGTGGCACTCGCGATCGACGGCGACGTCTTCTCGCAGCGGGATCGACAGCGGCTGCGGACAATCGCCGATCACGCGGCCGTCGTGCTCGTGAAGGCGCGACTGCTCGAGGAAGCACAGGCGGCCACGCACGCGAAGGGCGTCGTTCCTCGCCACGATCTCGCACGAGCTGCGGACGCCGCTCACGGCACTCGCGGGCTACGGCGAGCTGCTCGCGGACGAGATCCTCGGCCCGCTCAGCACGCATCAGCTGGATATGGTCGACCGCATGCGGTCGGTGACGCATCAGCTCGGGGTCATGGTCGATGAGCTGCTGACGTTCTCGGCGCTCGAAGCGGGGCGCGAGATCGTCCACGCGCGGACGTGTCGACTGGCCGATATCATGGAAGCGGTGACAACTGTCATCGAGCCGCTCGCACGACAGAAGGATCTCGCCCTCACGTGACGCTGCCGGAGCGCGCGACCTGGCTGCTACACGGACGGGGAAAAGGTCCGGCAGATCCTGGTGAACCTGATGGGCAACGCCGTCAAGTTCACGGACAGTGGCAGGTGACGCTGAGCGCGTCGCGCGTCGTAACGGCGAGGTGCACGATCGACGTGCAGCGACACGGGCATCGGCATCAGACGAATTCGATCTCGGCAGGCTCTTCCAGCCATTCACGCAGCTCGACGCCGGGCTCACTCGCCGTCATGGCGGCACGGGGCTCGGGCTCTACAACTCCAGTCGCCTCGCCCGACTGCTCGGCGGCCATATCGACGTCGACCTCCGCGCCCGGGGCGAGGGCAGCACGTTCAGCCTGATCATCCCGGCCCGGTACAGCACGCTCGGGTAGCCGGGGTCATTCCGAGTCGGGTGTCATTCCGAGCGAGCGGAGCGAGTCGAGGAATCGAGACTCTGCCCGGAGACGAGCCCTCTACCCGCATGATCGCGATTCCTCGACTCCGCGCCTTCGCGCTCCGCTCGATGCACCCGGCTCGGAATGACAACCGGCTCGCCGAAGTTAGATTTCTTTCATGTCCAGCGCCCCTATTACGAGCGTGTACAACGACGGCTACATCGCCGAGGTCTACGAGGCGTACCGTCGCGACCCGGCGTCCGTCGACGAGTCCTGGCGCCAGTTCTTCCGCTTCGCGGAGCAGCTCGGTGGGTCCGCTTCGACGTCCACCACAGTTGCCGCGGACCCGGTCTACCTTCGAAAGGTCGCCGGCGCGGCGGCACTCGTCGACGCGATTCGACAGTACGGTCATCTCGCCGTGCAGCTCGATCCGCTCGGATCGTCGCCACCCGGCGCCGCTGAGCTGACTCCGGAGTTCCACGGCATCACCGAAGCCGACCTGCAGCTCGTGCCGGCGCTCGCGCTCGGCTTCGACGTCGGGACGGCCGCGGACGTCACCGCGCGTCTTCGCGATCTCTACTCGTCGACGATGGGCTTCGAGTTCGCGCACCTCGGCGAGGAGAACGGAGCGCGAGTGGTTCCGCGAGACGATCGAGCACGAGACAGCTCGCGCGATACCTAACGCCGGAAGAGAAGCGCGCCATCCTCGAGCGCCTGAGCGAGGTGGACGGTCTCGAGCGCTTCATCGGTCGCGCGTGGGTGAACATGAAGCGGTTCTCCATCGAGGGAACCGACGCGCTCGTGCCGATGCTCGACGTCGCTCATCGAGGAGTCCGCGCCGCGCGGGCGCGCGCGAGGTCGTGATCGGCATGGCGCATCGCGGACGCATCAACGTCCTCACGCACATCCTCGGCAAGCCGTACGCGACCGTGTTCGGCGAGTTCGACGGCAAGCACGCCGCCGCGTCCGCCGAGAGCGAGACGGGCGACGTGAAGTACCACCTTGGCGCTCGCACGGAGCGCGACGCTCGCCGATGGTCGAACGGTCGGCGTGCAGCTCGTGCCGAATCCGAGCCATCTCGAGGTCGTGAATCCGGTGCTCACGGGCGTCGCGCGCGCGCGGCAGCGCGTGACGGCCGGCGAGCGCCTGACGAGTGAGCTCGACGCGCTCGCGGTGGTGCCCGTGCTCGTGCACGGCGACGCCGCGTTCCCGGGCGAGGGCGTCGTGGCCGAGACGCTGAACATGTCGCGGCTCCGCGGCTACACGGTCGGTGGCTCGCTGCACATCATCGTCGAACAACCAGGTCGGCTTCACGACCGATCCGACCGACGCGCGCTCCACGCACTACGCGAGCGATCTCGCGAAGGGCTTCGAGATCCCGATCGTCCACGTGAACGCCGACGATCTGGAGGCGTGCATCGCGGCGGTGCGGCTCGGCGTCGCGTATCGCACGAAGTTCAGGAAGGACTTCCTCATCGATCTCGTCGGCTATCGTCGTCACGGCCACAACGAGGGCGACGAGCCGACGTTCACGCAGCCGACGCTGTACGCGACGATCAAGGCGCATCCCACGACGCGGCAGGTGTGGGGCGAGCGGCTGGTGCGCGAAGGCGTCGTGACGCGGAGGACGTGCAGGCGGCCGAGCGCGACGTCGCGCAGCAGCTCGAGGAGACGTACGACGAGGTCGAAGAAGGCGACGCACGGAGGACGATCACGAGATCGAGTGGCGACAAGGCGCCGCCTCCGACGGATCGTCGAGACGGCAGTGCGCGCCGAGCAGCTCGTCGCGCTGAACGAACAGCTGCTGGCCTGGCCCACGGGCTTCAGCGCGCATCCACGGCTCGCGAAACAGCTCGAGCGCCGTCGCGACGCGATGGGCGAAGCTGGCGGCATCGACTGGGGGCATGCCGAGTCGCTCGCGTTCGCCTCGCTGCTCGCCGAGGGGACGTCGGTCCGGCTGTCGGGCCAGGACGCCGAGCGCGGAACGTTCTCGCATCGTCACGCGGTGCTGCACGACCCGAACACCGGCCAGACGTTCACGCCGCTGCAGCACCTGCCTAACGCCAGCGGGCAGTTCGAGATCTACAACAGCCCGCTGTCCGAGACGGGCGTGCTCGGCTTCGAGTACGGCTACAGCACCGCGGCCGACGATACGCTGGTGCTCTGGGAAGCGCAGTTCGGCGACTTCGTGAACGTCGCGCAGCCGATCATCGACCAGTTCATCGCCGCCGACCGCGCCAAGTGGGCGCAGGATTCCGGCGTCGTGCATGCTGCTGCCGCACGGCTACGAAGGGCAGGGGCCGGAGCACTCGAGCGCACGTCTCGAGCGCTTCCTCCAGCTCTGTGCCGACGGGAACCTGCGCGTCGCGTATCCGTCGCACGCCGGCGCAGTACTTCCACATTCTGCGTCGTCAGGCGAAGTCGGATTCGCGACGTCCGCTGATGCTGATGCAGCCCAAGAGCCTTCTGCGCCTTCCGCAGGCGGCGTCGCGGCTCGAGGATCTCGCGAACGGCCGATTCGCGTCGGTGATCGACGATCAGATCGGTCGGTGATCGGCGCGATGACGTGCAGCGCGTCGTGTTCTGCACCGGCAAGATGTTACTACGATCTCAACGGCGAAGGAGCGTCCGGCGAACGTCGCGATCGCGCGCGTCGAGGAGCTGTATCCGTGGCCGGCGCGAGCAGGTCTCGCGCATCGTCGACCTCTATCCGCAACGTCGACCGAAGTCGTCTGGGCGCAGGAAGAGCCGAAGAACATGGGCGCGTGGAGCTACGTGTGCGCCGCGGCTGCGTGCCTGCACGGGCAACGCGATGCTCATTCGCTACATCGGGCGTCCGGAGCGCGCGAGCCCGGCGGAAGGGTACCTGACGTCGCATCAGGAAGAGCAGGCGCGCATCGTCACCGATGCGCTCGAGGTGCCAGCGAAGCGAAAGGCGGCAGCACGGTCGTAATCGACGCGCTGCCATCCCGAGGAACGACACCGTGCGGTCAGGCGTTGAACGCTCGGCGGTGCGTCTGCCGCCGTCGGCAGTGCTGTTGCTCTTGGCGCGCTCACGGCGCCGCCTGCCCTCCCGGGCGCAGGGCATCCCGCGACTCGACGAGGCGATCTCGGGCCTGTCCGTTCCCATGCGTGTGCTCGTCATCGCCGCGCACCCGGACGATGAGGACACGCAGCTCATCACGTGGCTCGCGCGCGGGCGGCACGTCGAGACGGCGTACCTCTCGCTCACGCGCGGCGACGGCGGTCAGAACCTGCTCGGCAACGAGCTCGGCGATGCGTTAGGCGCCATCCGCACCGAGGAGCTGCTCGCGGCGCGACGCATCGATGGCGGCCGCCAGTACTTCACGCGCGCGTACGACTTCGGTTTCTCGAAGACGTCCGACGAGACGTTCCGGCACTGGCCGAGGGACTCGATCCTCCGCGACGTCGTGACGGTCGTGCGGTCGTTCAAGCCGCACGTCATCGTCGCGCATGTTCTCCGGCACGCCGCGCGACGGCCACGGGCACCATCAGGCGTCGGGCATTCTCGCGCGCGAGGCGTACGACGTCGCGGGTGACACGGTGCGATTCCCGGCGAGCGTCACCGCATGGGCTGGCGCCGTGGACGCCGCTCAAGTTCTATCGCGGTGCGTGGTCGGCGCAGCGGCGACAGACCCGGTGCTGCGCATCAACGTCGGCGAGTTCGATCCGATGCTCGGGCGCTCGTACGCCGAGATCGCGGCGGAGAGCCGGTCGCAGCACAAGTCGCAGGCGTTCGGGTCGCTCCAGCCGAAGGGCGCGCGATTCACGCAGGTGCGTCGCGAGGCGACGCGCGTGAACGAGTCGCAGGCGCCGGGAACGGAGAAGTCGCTGTTCGACGGCATCGACACGACGTGGGCGCGGTTCAGGACGTCCGACAACGTCGCCGGAGGTCGCGCGCGCTCGTCGATTCGCTTCCGCGGCCAGTTGCGGCAAGCGCAGGCGTCGCCGTACCTCCGCGACGCCGGCCTCGGCCGTGCCGGCGCTGCACGCGCTGTGCTGAGCCTGGCGCTCCGTGCGCACGACGCCGACAGCGGCATCTCGGCGCGTCCGGGTCGCCTGACGCCGCGGCGAGCGCGAACGTCGGGCGACTTGCCGATCTGGACGAGGCGCTCCGCATCGAGCAGAACGGTGAAGCGCGCTCGCGCTAGCGAGCGGGGTCGCGGTCGAGGCGAGGCGGAGCCGCGCGATCAGTCGCGACGGCGACAGCGCTCGCCGCTCACAGCTCACGGTCTACAATCGCGGCACGGTCCGGTCGACGCAAGCCCGGAGTCCGTTCTACATCGTGCGTGCCGAAGCGTGGCCGCTCGCTGAGCGGCGGAATGCGCAGCGCTCGCCGTGCTCGGGCGACGAGCACAGCTACCATTCTCCCCGACAGCGCGCGCACGTGGCGCGCTGGGTCGTGTGCGCGCCGAGCGGCTCGGCGCACTCGCCGTACTGGCTGAGTCGGACGGCGCGCCGGGCGACATGTTCCGGCACGCGCGAGCCTGGTCGAAATCCGAGAGCGCAGGCGACGGCGGGCGCAGTCGTGTGGGTCCGTCCAGTTGCCGGGTGACCCGACTGCTCGGCAAGCCGGTTCGACATCGACGACGCCGATCGTGTATCCGCTACGCCGATCCGCTGCGTGGCGATGTGAGTCGCCCGCTGGCGTTACGTGCCCGAGGTGTCGGTGACGCTCGATCGGGCGATCGAGTACGCGCCCGCGCGCACGCCACTCGTCAGGCAGCTTCGCGTGGAGCTCCGCTCGGCCGCCACGACGTCGCGGGATGTTCGCGTCTCGCTGCAGCTCCCCGCCGGCCTTCGCGCCGACTCGGCCACGCGGATCGGTGACGCTGCCGGCGTACGACGCGGTGCGCAGTGCGACGTTCACGGTGCGCGGTGAGCTTCCGGCCGGGTCGACACACGATCTCCGTCGTCGCGGAGTCGAACGGGAAGCGCTTCACGCAACGGCTACACGGCGATCGAGTACGATCACATTCGCCCGCAGCGGCTGTATCGCGATGCGGCCGTCGCGATCGAAGCGGTCGATCTCAAGGTGCCGCCGACGCGGTCATCGCGTACATCCAGGGCGTCGGCGACAACTCGGCCGCCATGCTGCAGCAGCTCGGGTTGCGCGTCACGACGCTCAACCCGGCCGACATCCCGAAGACGGATCTGTCCCGGTACAACGCGATCGTCGTCGGCACGCGCGCGTACGAGTCGAACGACGCGCTCGTGGCGAACAACGCGGCGCTGCTCGACTACGTGAAGCAGCGGCGGGACGATGGTCGTGCAATACGGGCAGACGAGATGACAGCAGCCCGGGCATCATGCCGTATCCGATCACGCTCGCGCGGCCGGCGGATCGAGTGACGGACGAGGCGAGTCCGATCCGCATGCTCGACCCGAAGGCGCGGGTGCTGACGTACCCGAACGCGATCACGGACGCGGACTTCGCGGGCTGGATTGCAGGACCGTTCGCTGTACATGCCGCGCACGCATGCCGCGGAGTACGCCGCGGTGCTCTCGACGAACGACCCGGGCGAGCACACCTAACGATGGGGCGATCCTGGTGGCGAAGTACGGCGCGGGGACGTACGTGTACACGACGCTGGCGTTCTTCCGTCAGCTGCCTAACGGTGTCCCGGGCGCGGCGCGCCTGTTCGTGAACCTGCTGGCCGCGAAGGCGCCGGATAAGACTGTGGTGCCGTGAGGGAGGCCGGAGGAAGGAGGCCGGAGGACGGAGCGGAGGCGGAGGCGGACGGCGGAGGCGGGCGACCCGAGCGGCAGCGTGTCATCCCGAGCGGCAGCGAGGGATCTCCTCGGAAGTCTCGGGGCCAGTCCGGCCACGATGTCCTCCGGAGATCCCTCGCTGCGCTCGGGATGACAGCTCCACCGTCCGCCGTCCGGCCTCCGTCTCCTAAGGCCTGCCTGCCTGACGGCCTCACGCTGGAACGCGCTCACGACCAGTCCGACGATCACCACCGTCACCGCGCCGATCACGTTGTGCCAGAGGAACGCGACCTCCGGCGGCCGAACGTTCACCGCGCCAACCACCGAGATGCCCGCGATGCAGCCCGATGAACGCGCCCGTGCGCACGTGACCCTCGGAATCATCGCCAGCAGGAAGACGCCGAGGATCGAGCCGTAGAAGAACGAGCCGAACCGGTTCACGACCTCGATCAGCGAGCCGAGGCTCACCGCGTACGATCGCGATGATGCACGCGAAGACGCCCCAGATCACCGTCGCGATCTTCGACGCCCGGACATACGCGGCGTCCGGCGCGTTAGGCCGCAACCACCGGCGGTAGAAGTCGATCACCGACGCCGTCGCCAGCGAGTTGAGCTCGCCGGCCACCGCCGACATTGCGGCCGCCATCACCGCCGCGATGAAGATCCCCGTCAGACCCACGGGCAAGGTCGAACAGCACGAAGTGCGGGATGATGTAGTTCACATCCCTCGACGACTCGCCGGTCACGCGCGCCGCCAGCGCCAGCGCCTCCGTGCGCACGTCCTCGACGCGTTTCTCGGCCGATGCGGAACGCTGTCGCGCGTGGCCGACGTCTTCGCGCGCGGCGATCGCCACGTGCGGCCGCGTCACGTTGCGCGAGTGCGGCGCCGTATTGCGTCGCCAGCGCCTGGTACTGCCGCCGGCTGCGCCTCCCGCACGCGACGGTCGTGTGTCGGGTTGAACAGCATCGGCGGCGGCTGGAACAGGTAGATACACGAACACCAGCACGCCGACGAGCAGCACTCCGGCCTGAAGCGGGATCTTCCAGTACGCGCTGATGAGCAGCGAGCTTCGCGCCTCGTCCACGGACTTCGCCGTGAGGAACCGCTGCACCTGGCTCTGATCGGTGCCGAAGTACGACAGCATCAGGAACGTGCCGCCAATGAGCCCCGACCAGAACGTGTACGTGCTGCGTGATGTCGAACGAGAAGTCGAACACCCGCAGCCGCCCGACAGCGCCGGCGACGTGGAGCGCCTGCGTCGGGGCTCACGGGCAACTTGAACAGCACCACCGCGATCACGGCCGCGATCGCGGTCACGACGAGCACCATCTGCTTGACGTCGGCCCACGTGACCGCCTGTACGCCGCCGACGATCGTGTAGATCACGGTTGGGATTCCCATGATTGCGACCGACCAGCCCGACCGGCCAGCCGAAGATCGATGAGAACACGACCGCGGGCGCGGCGAGAATCGTCCCGCACGACATCCCGCGCGAGAGCAGAAACAGGAATGCGGTGAGCGAGCGGGTCTTCGCGTCGAACCGGCGCTCGAGGAATTCATAGGCCGTGAACACGCGCGCGCCGTGCAGGAACGGCACGAGCGTCACGCCGAGGATCACCATGGCGAGCGGCAGTCCGAAATAGAACTGGACGAACCGCAGCCCGTCCGTCGCGCCCTGGCCCGGTCGTCCCGATCATCGTGATCGGCCGAGAGCTGGGTCGCCATCACCGAGAGCCCGACTGCCCACCACGGAAGGCTCCGGTTGGCGAGCAGGTAGCCCTCGATCTCGGTGGAGCGCTTCGTTCGGCGGATGCCGTCAATCCCCACGTACGCGAGGTAGACGACGAGGATCGCCCAGTCGAGAGAGTGCACGAATCCCGTCAGGCTCGTGTAGCGCGACTGCAGCAGCCACAGGAGGAGCAGCGCTCCGACCTGAACGGCCATCACGCGAATCAATGTCTGCCGAAACGTCGGGGTCGCCGGCGCCGGCGACTCACTCGGGCGATGTCATGTCGGGATCGGTGGGTGTCGTGACTCGTGCGCGCATGGAGCGCGGCCGAAGTATCCACTCGCGCGCGCAACCGGAGCAAGGAGTGCGGCGATGGTCAGGATGAAACCCTGACCTTGTTAGATTCTCGCTGGAGGGCAGCAGCGACTCCAACTCGCTCCAGTGCTCATGGCCAATGATAGCTACAGCGCTCGCCTGGCAGCGACCGCGCGTGGTGATCGTCGGTGGCGGGTTCGGCGGACTCACCGCCGCGCGAGCGTTTCGCCGATCTCGACGTCGACGTCACTGTCATCGACCGAGAACAATCACCACACGTTCCAGCCACTCCTCTATCAGGTAGCGACGGCGACGCTCAATCCGAGCGACATCACGGCACCGATCCGGCATCGTGCTGCGCTACTCAGCGGAATGCGACGGTGCTGCTCGCGGACGTGATCAGTGTCGACGTCGCGAACCGCACGATCTAACCATCGAGGAAGTGCGTGGTCGCATCGCGACGTCGTCCGCTACGACTATCTCATTCTCGCTGCGGGCGCTCGCCACTCGTACTTCGGCCACGACGAGTGGGAAGTCAGATCGCGCCGGGACTCAAGACCATCGACGATGCGCTCGAGATTCGTCGTCGGTTCCTGCTCGCGCTCGAGCGGGCGGAGCTCACCGATGATCCGGACGAGCGCGACAGAGTACATGACGATCGTCATCGTGGGTGGTGGGCCAACGGGCGTCGAGCTCGCGGGCCTCATTCCCGACGTGCTTCGTGGTATCCGTCGCGACTTTCGCCGCATTGATCCGACTCGCGCGCGCGTGATTCTCATCGAGGGTGGGCCGCGCCTGCTGGCCGCGTTTCCGCAGGAGATGTCGGATCGCGCGCTGTCGGATCTACGCGAGCTCGGCGTGGACGTGAGGCTCGATTCGGTCGTGACGCGCGTCGAGCGCACGACGGCGTGCATTGGCTCTGGCGAGTGCATTCGCGACGCGAACGATTTTCTGGGCTGCCGGCAACGCAGCGTCGCCGCTTGCGCGATCGCTCGGCGCACCGCTCGATCGTGCCGGACGCGTTCTCGTGCAGCCAGATCTTGTCGGTTCCCAGACCATCCGGAGGTGTTCGTCGTCGGCGACATGGCTACGCTGACGGACGTGCGGGGCGTACGGTTCCGTGGCGTGGCGCCGGCTGCGAATCAGCAGGGCAAGCGCGCCGCCGAGAACATCAAGCTGCTGATTGCGTGACGAGAAAACCGATCGCATTCCGCTATCGCAACAAGGGAGACCTCGCAACGATCGGCCGATACAAGGCCGTCGCGGACTTCGGGAGCTTTCGCGTCACCGGCTGGATCGCGTGGTGGTTCTGGCTGTTCGTTCACATCATGTATCTCGTCGGTTTCCGGAACCGCCTCAGCGTGCTGCTGCAGTGGGCGTATTCCTACTTCACGTATCAGCGGGGCGTCCGACTGATCACGCACGAGGATACGGAACGGGAGGACCGCTTGGCCGGCGCGTGGCCAGCGCTGAGGACGCGCGCATGACTCGCGAACGTGAACAGATTTCAATGCGCGAGTCTATGGGCGAATGATCTGACCTTTGGTTGACGTGCCGAGCAATTGGTCGAATATTCGAAACCCGCGGGGACGTCGACGCCGATGAATCCGCCGCGCACGGCTACTCGGAGCACTGCATGGCAGCGGATGGCCGTAGCACTACGGCGATCGATGCTCCACCGTCTCCGGTCCGCGTCCTCATCGCTGAGGACGACACCGATCTGCGCGGGGTACTCAGTCGGAGTCTGAGCGCTATCGGGCACGTCGTCGTCGGCGAAGTAGCGACGATCAGCGGAGGCCATCGAGCGCACGCGCGAGCTCGTCGCCCGACGTGCTGCTGCTCGATGCGCATCTCGGTCCCGACAAGATGCGTCGAGGCCGCGAAGACGCTCGCGACCGACAATCCCGGCGTGGCGGTCATCTACCTCTGTGGCGAGCCGGAATTCGTGCTGCGAAGGAGACGTCGCGGGACACGACGGCGATCTCGGTGCTGCCGAGCTCGTGCCCCGCGTCGCGTGCTCGACTCGAGCATTCGACTCGCCGCGCAGCGCGCGCGCGAGCTGCGTGCGGCTCGCGAGGAAGTCGCGCGAGTTGGCAGCAGCTCGAGAACCGCAAGGCGATCGAGCGCGCCAAGGGCATCCTGATGCGGCGCACTGGACTCTCGGAGCAGGAAGCGTATCGCATCCTCCAGCGCACGAGTCAGGACCGATCAGTCCCGATGGTCGACGTCGCGCAGGAAGTGTTGGACAGCGAACCGGGTAGATAGGGACTCGGCATGCGGGTATCAGCTATCAGCTATCGGAGCACGGGAAACGGTGAAACCCTCGGGACGTCTCTCTTGGCGAGCGAGATCATCCCGAGGGTTTCCGCTTCCCGTTTCCCGTAGCTCGATAGCTGCCAGCTGATAGCTTCTGCTTCTCTACGCCGTCGCCGGCGGACTAACGAACTGCTCGAGCCCCACGCCCAGCATTAGCGTCGCCAGCACGACAGCGGCCGACGTGAAGAACGGAACGCCCGTGCCGAGGTGATCGTAGGCGAAGCCCGCCCACAGCGGCGCGATGATGCGCGCGACACCGCCGAACGTCTGCTGCACGCCCATGTACAATCCTCGCTCGCGCGGTGGAGATCACCCGCGAGAGCAGCGCCGTCACGCACGGGAACGTGAACGCGGTGCCGAGCGGGATGAACGCGACGGCGAGCGCCAGCACCGGCAGCGATCGCGCGAGCGGCATCCCGCCCAGTCCGATCGCCAGCAGCACCACACCGAATCCGCGACAGGCGCGCCTCGCCGAATCGATCGACCGCCTTGCCGAGCAGCAGCACTCGCGTGAACACGGAGATCGATCCGATGTACATGAAGAAGTAGCTGATCGTCTGCTCGGTCACCTGGTAGCGATCCGCGAGAAACAGCGCGAGCACCGCGGTCACACCCTGAAACGCGCCCATGGCGATCGCGTAGATCCAGATGAGCCGCGACGCGGGCTCGCCGGAATGCTCGAGCACTCGCAGCACGGCCTCGCGCGACGAGCGCGGCTTCTGCGGCGTCGGATGCTGCGCCTCGCTCACCGCGGCGCGACTCGCGCAGGTAGTGCCACGCGAACGCCATGTTCACGAGGCAGAGCAGCGCCGCGAGCAGACCGGGCATCGCGTGACCCACCGCGTGCAGCCCCGCAACGTCACCGCCGCCCAGGTTGCACACCTTGTTGCCTAACGTGATGGAAAAGGCGCCGAGCACCGGGCCGAACGCGACGCCGAGGTTCGTGGCGGCGGAGAGCCAGCCGAGCCCGCGCGCGCGCTGATCGGGCTCCACCGAGTCCGCGACGTACGCCTGGATCACGCCGACCGTGCCGCCGCCCGCGCCCTGGACGATGCGCGAGATGAACAGCATCGCCAGCGAGTTGGCGAAGCCGAAGATCACGTACGCGATCGCCGACGCGCCGAGCGCGACGAGCAGGGCGGGGCGTCGCCCGAATCGATCCGAGAACCGCCCCCACACCGGCGCGCTCACGAGCTGCGCGACCGTGAACGTCGACACGAGCAGCGCGACCACGGATGCCGATACCGAAATGCACGCGCGCCGATGTTGAACCCTTCGCCGCCCAACCTGCGCGCGTAGAACGGAAGGATCGGCACGACGATCAGCAGCCCGACCATGTCGAGGAATGCCGTCGCCATCAGCACCATGAGCTTCGCCGGAATCTTCCGAAGCTCGCGGCCCAGTGTGTACAGGAGTCCCACCGCGAGCGCGCCGAGAACGATGCGCACGGCGGGGTGCTCGAGTGATGTCGCGATGTCGAGGACCATGAGGATCTATATGTACGACGCGCGCGGCAGGCCGCGTCGCGTCCGAACTGGATCGTTTACCGAATCACAACTTCCTGACCTCGGCGGCCGTTCCTGGAAACGACGCCTCAGTCGACTGCCTTGCCGAGCGCTGCGGGCTGCACGGCTCGTCCAACGACACCAGCCAGAGCGACGATGGTAAGCACGTACGGGATCATCTCAACGAACTGTGACGGAACGAGCTGCAAGCGACTGCAAGCGGATCTGCATCGTCTCGGCAGCGGCGAACAGGAGACACGCGATCGTAACCCGTTTCGGATCCCACTTGCCGAAGATGACGGCTGCGAGCGCAATGAAGCCACGCCCAGCCGTCATGCCGTCCGTGAACTGATGCTGATCGAGCGCCAGGTAGGCACCCGCCAGCGCGGCGCAGGCGCCCGATACCGCCACCGCCAGCCACCGAACGCGCTTCACCGGCACTCCAACCGACAACGCCGCCTCGGGCTTCTCGCCCGCCGCGCGGACGCGCAAGTCCGAACGGTGTACGATAGAGCAACCACGCCACCGCGACCATGGTGATAATACCGAGCCAGACGAGCGGGTTCGCAAGCGACGACAGCACCCCGCTCCGCACCTCCGCGCCGCCAAAGCCGGGGACCCGCGGCGAGTTCGACGAGCTGTCGAACGCGAGGCGGAGGAAGAACCGGGTGACGCCCACCGCGAGCAGGTTCATGGCGATGCCGACGACAACCTGGTCCGCGCGATAGCGAATCGTCGCCAGCGCATGCAGCAACGCCGCCACAGTCCGCCCGCGATCGCCGGCGAGGATCCCGACCCACGGTGAGCCCGAGTAGTAGCTCCCGAGCGTGGCGCAGAACGCCCCCGTGAGCATGAACCCCTCGAGCGTGAGCGCGATGATCCCCGCTCGCTCGGACACGATCCCGCCCGCGGCCGCGAACAGGTACGGCACCGCGATGCGCAGCGTCTGGATGAGAAACGCGATCATTCGAGGAACCGGGAACGGGGAACTGGGAACTGGGTCCCGGATTCACGGTTTCCGCGTTGCCGCGGCTGTCCCGTTCGCCGGCTCCCGCCGGTTCCCGGTTCCCGTCGACTCGCGCTCGCGAGCGCACGTCGGACTTCAGGCACGGCCGTCGCGACCGCGATGATGACGACCGCCGTCAGGACGTCCACCATCTGTTTGGGCACGAGCGCGTTCACGGCGAGCCCGCCCTGAGAGAGCGTCGCGAACAGCAGCGCCGCGATGATCACGCCCACGTGGGTGATTTCGACCCACCAGCGCGACCGCGATGCCCAGAAAGCCGCTGCCGGTACCGAAGCCTTCCTCGTAGTAGTGCTTGTAGCCGAGGACGTAGTTCAGGCCACCGAGGCCGGCGAGCGCACCGCTCAGGATCATGGTTCTGGCCCACACTGCGCCTACGCGAACGCCGCCGTATTCGGCCGCGTCGGGCTGCAGTCCCACGGCGCGAAGCTCGTAGCCGGGTCGCGTCCGGAACAGGTACCACCAGACAGCCGACCGCGGCGACGATCGCCAACAGGAACGTCGTATTGGCGGCCGAGCCGGCGAACATGGCGGAGACGGCGGCGAGCCGTGGCATTGCGCCGGCCTGCATTTCCGGCGTGTGCAGTGTTTCGGGGACGTGAATGTGCGCGGCGACAATGTAGTTCAGCAGCGCGAGCACGATGAAGTTGAGCATGATCGTGACGATCACTTCGCTCGCGCCGAAGCGCGCCTTGAGCACGCCCGGAATCGCGCCGACGACGCCACCTCCCGCGCCGGCCGCCACGATGCAGAGCAGAATCGCGATCACGGCCGGCG
The DNA here is from genome assembly GCA_963829055.1 of uncultured Gemmatimonadaceae bacterium. Lineage (GTDB taxonomy): Bacteria > Gemmatimonadota > Gemmatimonadetes > Gemmatimonadales > Gemmatimonadaceae > JAJKIV01. The sequence goes on from CAWHHI010000004.1 coordinate 339,388, forward strand.
TTCCCGCGGGCAGCGACAGCCCGACGAGCGCCGCGAGAAAGCCGCCGCTCGCGAGCTGGCTCTCAGCGCCGATGTTGAACAGTCCGGCGCGGATACCGATCGCGACGGCGAGTCCGGTGAACGTCAGCGTGGTCGCCTTGTAGATGACCTGACCGAAGCCGTACGCATTGCCCCACGTGCCTTCGAGCAGCTGGCGGAAGACGTCGCCCGGTGACTGCCCGAAGATGATGATGAGGATGTCGCCGACGACGGCCGCGATGAGCAGCGCGACGAGCGGCGGCAGAATCGATTCCTCGATGCGCGCACGCCACGCGCTCGCGTCGCGGACTCCGATTCTGCCGGTGCGATCTCGAGCGAGGGGTTCGTCACGCGGCGGTTCCGCTCGCGCCGGTCATGTAGGGTCCGAGGACTTCCGCGCTCGCGTCGCTGGCCGGGCAGCGTCACGACCATGCGGCCGCCGTACATGACGGTCACGCGATCGGAGAGCGCCAGAATCTCCACGAGGTCCGCAGACACGAGCAGAATCGCCTTCCCCTCGGCCCGCGCGCGCCGCAGTTGGTCGTGAATGAACTCGATTGCGCCGACGTCCACGCCGCGCGTCGGCTGCGCCGCGATCAACACCGTGAAGTCGCGCCCCATCTCGCGGGCGATGACGATCTTCTGCTGATTGCCGCCCGACAGCGCGCGCGACGGCAACGACTCGTCAGGCGGCCGGATGTCGAACGTCTGGATGCGACTCGCCGCGTTCGCGGCGATGCGCGCGTGATCGAGCACGCTGGCGCCGCCCGTGAACCGATGCTGTTGACCGAGGATGAGATTGTCCGCCACCGAGTACTCGAGGACGAGCCCGCGGCGGTGGCGATCTTCGGGGATGTGCGAGAGCCCCGCGTCGGCGCGGCGCGCGCACGTCGCGCGTCGGTGATGTCGTGCTGCGTGCCGACCGAGGTCGACGATGCTGATGGTGCCCGACGCCGGCGCGCGAAGTCCGGTGATGGCTTCGATCAGCTCGGTCTGTCCGTTGCCCTCGACGCCGGCGATGCCGAGGATCTCGCCGCGCGCGATCGGTGAACGAGACGTTGTCTACCTCGTTAGGCTTGCGGCGGGAGGCGACGGTAAGGTTTGAAACGCCTGAGAGCGGGAACCGGGAACCGGGAAGCGGGAAGCGGGGCTGCTCGCAGCCCGCTGCTTGCAGCTCCGTCCCGGCTTCCCGCTTCCCGCTTCCCGTTCCAACGGCGACACCATCGATCGCGAGAACGACATCTCGGCCCACCATCATCCGTGCGATCGATCGCGGCGTCGCGTCGGCCGTCCTCATTCGTCCCACCGTTCGCCCCGCGCGCATCACCGTGATCGTCTCCGAGATCTCGATCACCTCGTCCAGCTTGTGCGTGATGAGGATGACCGTATCCGCCGTCGTCGCGGAGACGACGCAGCACCTTCCACAGCTCACTCACCTCCGGTGGCGACAGCACCGCCGTCGGCTCGTCGAGAATCGAGGATCTTCGCGCCGCGGTAGAGCGTCTTCAGAATCTCGACACGCTGCGCTTCGCCGACCGAGAGCTCCGAGACGAGCCGCGACGGGTCCACTCGCAAGCCCCGTGCGCTCGCTCAGCGCACGCACTTCGCGCTCGGCGGCGCTGAGATCGAGCGAGAGACCGCGTCGCAGCTCGCGGCCGAGGATCAGATTCTCCGCGACCGTGAGCGTGGGCACGAGCATGAAATGCTGGTGCACCATGCCGACGCCGGCGTCGATCGCTTCGCGCGTCGTCCAGCCCGTGACGTCGCGCAGGGCGCCGCCGGAGGTCGCGACTTCGACCGACGCCGCCGTCGGGCGGATACATGCCCGCGAGCACCCGCATGAGCGTCGACTTGCCGGCGCCGTTCTCGCCGACGAGCGCGTGAATCTCGCCCGACGCGACCTCGAGGTCCGCGCCGGCGTTCGCGACGACCGGCCCGAATCGCTTGACGACGCCCGTCATCCGAACCGCGGTCGATCGGCTCATCGCGATCATCGCGTGCTCACCGAGTACTCGGCACGGTGATCTTGCCGGCGACGATCTCGGCCTGCAGCTCCTGGAGTCGCGTTCGCACGGAGTCCGGAATGAGCGCGCTGTTGTTCGCGTCGTACACGTAGCCGACGCCACCTTCGGCGAGCCCGAACTGGTAGATGCCGCCGCGGAACGAGCCGTCCTTCGCGCGGCGAATGGCGTCGAACACGGCGGCGTCCACGCCCTTCACCATCGACGTCAGCACGTAGCCGGGCGCCTCCGCGAACTGATCGGCGTCCACGCCGATCGCGAGCTTGTGAGACGATCGCGCGGCCTCGAACACACCGAGGCCCGTGGACCCGGAGGCGTGGAAGATGATGTTCACGCCCGACTGGTACTGGCTGAGCGCGAGCTCTTTCCCACGGCCCGGATTGCGAAACGCTTCCGGCGTGACACCGGCATACTGCGCGATCACTGTGCAGTCGGGGCACACATGCTTCACGCCGGCGCGGTAGCCTGCTTCGAACTTGTGAATGAGCGGGATGTCCATCCCGCCCACGAACCCGACCTTCTTCGAGCCGCCGACGAGCGCAGCCAGTGCGCCGACGAGGAACGAGCCCTGTTCCTCGCGGAATTTGAGTGCGGCGAGGTTCGACGGCGGCTCGATCGTGTTGCCCTGCGGCGTCCGTCGCCGACGGCGTAGTCGACGCCTGCGAACTTGACGTTCGGGTATTCCTTCGCGAGCTGCGTGAGGTCATCGGTGAAGATGAAGCCGACGCCGATCACGACGTCCATCCCCTCGGCCGCCAGAAGCCGGAGCCCCGCCTCGCGGTCGGAGCCTTCGCCCGGCTCGATGAACCGCACGCGTGCGCCGAGCTGTCGTTCCGCGCGCTCCGCGCCGAGGTAGGCACCGTCGTTGAACGACTTGTCGCCGCGACCGCCGACGTCGAACACGATGCCGACGTCGACGGCGTCGCCCACCGGCGCGGGCGTCGCACCGCGCGGACGCACGAAGAGGAGCGCGACGTGCACCACGAGGAGCACGCCAAGGAGGGACAGAAGCCGTTTCATCGCGGGGATAGAATCGTTCGGCGAAGCAGGCGAAGGGAAGGGAAACGCCGAACGACTATCAGTGCGCTACCTGTTGGCCGCCTCGAGCTTCCACAGACCGTTCAGCATGTCGGACGCGTAGACGTAGCTGCCGTCGAAATGCACACCCCAGACGAAGACGTTGCCGTTCGTGAGCCCGGCCGCCAGCTCGCGGCCCATCTTCTTGAGGTCGCAGCGTCCGTCGGCCGACTTCTGGTCAGCCGTGCACGACGTGAGGTCGCCGCGAACATCGAGCGCGCGAACACCGGCGTTGTAGTAGGCCGCGTACAGGATCCCGCGCTGCTCGTCAACCGAGAAGTTGTGCGTCCCGGCGTTGTCCACGTGGTAGAACGCGACTTCTTTCGGCGCCGCCATGTTGGTCAGGTCGACGACGTGAACGTCGCCGTTCGACGCGCTGAGCAGTGGTCCGTTCCCGGGTGCTTCCTCGCCGACGAACAGGAACCGTTTCGCGTTCGCGCCGCCATTCGGGTCCTGGAACCACCACACGTTATGCGCCTCGCTTCCCCCTCCGGCTGCCGCATACGCCGCCGTGCGAACGTTGCCGATCTGCACGGGATTCGCCGGGCTCCCGCCCTTGCCTCCGCCACCAATGTCCCAGATGGTGACGCCGTCGTCCCAGAGGGCCGTGAACAGCAAGCCATCGCGAACGAACACGTCGTGCACGTACGGGTGAGCCCATGACGCGCACGAGCACTTCGCGTGGGTTGGACGGGTCCGACAGGTCGACGATGACGAGACGCGCCGTCGGCGTGTCGATCGAGAGGAACCCGTAGAGCGTCCCGTTGACGCGCGCGAGCTCCGCCGTGTGGACGCCGTTGCTCGTGTTCGCCGTCTGATACCGTGTGCGCTGCACAGGCTTGAGCGGGTTCGTGAGGTCGTAGATGACGATGGACCCGTTCGCACGCTCAGTCGCCACGAGCAGCAGCTTGCCGTCGTCCGACACCTGCACGTCGCCGAGTGTGGTCGCGTTCTCGACGATGAGCGAGTCGACGAGCACCGGTGACGCGCCCGCGATGTTCCAGATGTGGATGGCGTTGCCGAACGTGAGCCCGCGCTTACCCCACGTGGACGTGTACGCGACGTTGCCGCGCGTCCACACTTCGGCCATGTAGCGCGCGGTCATGTCACCGCGGCCGATGCTCGACAGGGCGGGACCACTAAAGGGCCGGTCCCAGTCGAGGAGTCGGAGCCGCAAGCAGCCACCAGCGTGGCGAGAGCGGGGACGGCAAGGCGCGCCAGGCGATGAGACAGAAGATTCATCATTGAGACGTGGCTACGGGAAGTCGTTAGGTCAGCGAGCCGACGAGATTGGCGGCGGACGCGGGCTTCAGTGAACATGTCCCGCCGCCTCCGTCGGTGTCGACGGCGACGGAGCGTTAGGCATCGCGACGCCATACCGGCCCATGCGGTGTACCATCCGGCCTGACCCCGAGTCGGACGCCGAGTGACACGCTCCAGATGGACGAGGCGCCGTAGAAATCCTGCGGGACGAACGCCGAGGGGCTGATCTCCTCGCGCGGACGCGCATACGCGACTTCCGCGAATGGCGCAATGTCGACGCCGCGGACGGGAATCGGTAGGCTGAACGCGGCCGAGGCAATCCGCCACCGCGTTATGCCAATGATCGAGAGGTCGGTTGGCGACCGCGAGTATCGAAACGGATCGAGCAGTCGCTCTTCCTCCGGGCGCGTCGTGTTCTCGAACCGCACACTCACGGTCGCCGTTCGTACGGCTGCCGTGCCTTCGGCGAGGAACGACGTGAAGTCATTCGTCTGGACGTCGCCGAACAGCTCGTACGTTCGCGCCCACTCCACGAGCGCGCCTCGCAGTGCGCCGCGGTCGCGCTCCAGCCGCGCACCGACACTCCATTTGCGCTGATCGAGTCCGTCACCCGACGCCAACTCCGGTGACGTCACCGATGCGAAGCTCCCCTCGATCTCGATCCCGGCGCGGGCGCTGACCGTCCCGCGCGCCGCCCATGAGTCACCGAATCGACTGGCGTCGGGCGGCGCGCCGGGGCTCACCGGCTCGTCGCCGTTGAAGAACGCACCCTCGAGCATCACCCGCCCTCGGCGCACGGCGCCGATGGCCACGTACCGCTCGAGTATCTGCGCGAGGTGGTGATTCACCGGGTAGGCGGCGAACGGGCGCATCATGGGATCATCGGTGCCGAACGGGACAAAGCCCTTACCTCCAGCGACTGATACCCCGATTCCCCCAAAGGTCCCGCTCGCCGCGACGATCGCTTCGTGAAGGTACGTATGCGGATGACGGCGGTCCGCATAGCCTTCGCCGTACGTGCCAGCGTTGAGCTGACCGCGGTCGAGGGTCAGGCCCTCGAAGTCCAGCGTGAGCACCCCGCTCGAGGTGCCCGGACATGACGCTCCCGTGCGCCATGATCACGGGTTGCGCGAGGTAGCCCTCGGTATACCGGCGGTTTTCTGGCCCCGGATCGAGCCGGGTCACCAGCCCAATCGCCTGAGCTCGAACGCTGCCGGTCGCTCGCGAGGAAGAGTCGGGGGCCTCCATACCGGCCATGGTCCCCATCTGCGCGCGCGCTGGGGCGACCGACGCTGCGATCGCGCACGTGGCCATTGTGGCGATGACCGTGGTCGCGACTCGAATGTACCACCCCCACCTAACGATCGCCGCTCATCCGAGCGTCGAGCGAGCGTGGAGCGAGTGTGCGGATGTCAGCGGAGCGACGGATATGTGAACCCCGATTCGGCAGTATCGGAACGCGCAGAACCACCGAAAGGTCGCGCCGGGCCACGACCGCCGAAAGGGCGAGGTCGGTCGTGGCCCGGCGCATGGCTGCTTAGCCGTTCAACTCGTCCTCGTGTCCCGTGATGCGGTGCGATGACGTGCCCGTCTGCTCTACGTCAGGCTGCGTGGCGTCGTTCTTCTCCTTCTGTGACTGTGCGAACTCCTCCTTGTCATTGTCCATCAGCCTGGACTTCTCCTGCACATCCAGCTTGATGGTCCCGCCCGACTCAGGGCGCTTCGCTTTCAAGGCGTTCGATGGCTTGGAGCCCATGGGTTTCCTCTGCGAATTGGGTAGTGCAGGCAAGGTCACGAATCATGCCGCCCATACTGCGTACGACCATCGTGCCTCGGCGGCCGAGCTCGGCGCTGTTAATCTCGCGTTAGGGTTGGAACGTGAGTGAACGGTCCGGTCCGGCATCGTGTCCCCACAGTCGATCACTGCTGCGAGCGCCCTATCCCACAATCGTTGCTGCACTACGTCGCACCGTCTATCTGCTCGGTTCATCCGCGCCGATCAGGTGTGTTCGAGGTGTCCATGGGACGCTGAACAATCGGCGCACGAACGAAGGAGGAGCCACGATGAAGCGAACACTTCGTCGAATTCTCGTTGCTGCCGCCGCGCTGACCGCACCACTGGTCGCCGCAGGTGCGCAAGCGACCGGCACAATCACCGGCCGGGTTACCGACCGCGCGACGCAGGCAGCGCATTGGCGACGCGCAGGTACTGGTAGTCGGCACGACTCGCGGGGCGCGTACGAACGACGCTGGGCAGTACCGACTCCCCGGAGTCGCCGCCGGTCCAGGTGCGCATCCGTGTCCTCAGACTCGGCTACGAAGCCGAGACGCGCACGGTTGACGTCAATGCCAACGGGACCGCTACCGCCGACTTCGCACTCGGTGCGACGGCGACGCGCCTCGATCAGGTCGTCGTCAGCGCGACGGGAGAATCGGAGGTCAGGCGCGAATCGGGCAACAACATCGCGACCATTAATACGGATTCCATTCCGAAGACGGTCGTGAACGGCGTGAGCGATCTGCTGTCATCGCGCGCCGCGAACGTCATCGTGACGCAGACGAGCGGCACGACGGGCGGTGGCTCGCGCATCCGTATCCGCGGGTCGAACAGCCTCTCGTTGTCGAACGAGCCACTGATCATCATCGATGGCGTTCGCGCGATCAGCGACGTGTCCGGCTCGACGATCGACATCGGCGGTCAGAATCCGAGCCGCCTCGACGATCTGAATCCGGAAGACATCGATGACATCGAGATCATCAAGGGGCCCGCGGCGGCGGCGCTCTATGGTACGGCGGCCGCGAACGGCGTCGTGCAGATCACGACCAAGCGCGGCCGCTCCGGCAAGACCAAGTGGACCGGGTACGCCGACGGCGGAACCGTCCGTGAGTCACGGCGTTTCCCGCCAACTTCGGCAGCGTCGGCCTAACGCCGAGCGGGCGTCGTACGACGGGCTGCAGCATCTGACGCCGAGCTGTCCGGGCTCTGCACGCCGAAGGCGGACTCGCTGATCAGCTTCAATCCGCTCGAGCAGGCCGGCCCGTTCGTCAACGGGTGGCGCAACGAGTTCGGGGCCAGCGCGAGCGGCGGAAACGAGCAGACGCAGTTCTACCTCGGCGGCGACTTCGGCCGCGAGCAGGGCGTGTACCCCAACAACGAAGTGCGTCGCACGCGGCATCCGCGCCAACCTAACGAGCCAGCTCGGCCCCAAGCTCGATGTCGGCGTGCACGCCGGCTACAACCAGGCGCGGCTCAAGCTGCCGCAGAACGACAACAACGATCTGAGCCCGATCGCGAACGGCATCTTCGGGAGCGCCGAGGATGATCCGGACCTCCGCGGGAACCTGTTCTATCCCGGTGAGCGTGATCAACGCAGATCTACACGGCGCAGAACACCGATCGCATGACGTTCTCGGGCAACGGCAACTGGCGTCCGCTGCCGTGGCTGAGCGTCGTGGGTGTGACGGGCCTCGACTACGCTGGGCGCACTGACCTGCAGGTCATTCCAGCCGGGCTCATTCCCGAGCCGGATCGCCGCGCGATCGGGTAACGCGACTTCCAATCCGTACAGCTTCTGGACGTACACGGCCAACGTGAACGGGACGGCGTCCTACATGCTGGGTTCGATGCCGCGTCGACGTCCATCGGCACGCAGTACAACAAGGAGACGGTGAACGGAACGCAGGCAGCGGGTGAAGGCCTCGCTGCCGGATCGAGCTCGGTTGCAGGTACGACGTCCGGATTCGCCGCCACGCAGCAGAACAGCGACATCATCACGCTCGGCGGGTACCTGCAGCAAAAGCTGTCGTGGCGCGACCGCCTGTATCTCACCGCCGCGGTGCGTGGTGACGACAACAGCTCGTTCGGCCAGGACTTCAAGCTGGTGTACTATCCGTCGGCGAGCCTCTCGTGGGTGATCGGCGACGAGTCGTGGTTCCCGAAGATCAATGCCATCAGCTCGCTCCGGCTGCGCGGGTCGGTCGGCCAGTCGGGTCAGCGCCCCGGATTCCGGAACGCCGTGTCGTTCTACCAGGCCGTCGGCGTTAGGCGCGAAGTCGGCGACGTCGGCGCGCTGGAGCTCGGCGCGAACATCGGGAACAACGAGCTCAAGCCCGAGCTGTCCACGGAATACGAGGGCGGGCTCGACCTCGGCATTCTCAACAGCCGCGTCTCGCTCGAGCTGACGTACTACAACAAGTCCACGAAGGACGCGCTCATTCAGCGTCAGCTCGCGCCGTCGACCGGCGCGCAGACGCGCTTCGAGAACCTCGGCGAGGTCACGAACAAGGGCGTCGAAGGCACGCTCAACGCCGCCGTGCGTCGACGCCGACAACTTCAAGTGGAACGTGACGCTGAACGGGTCGGTCAACAGCAACCGCCTCGTCACGCTCGGCGCTGGCGTCGACACGATCTTCCTCGGACTCGGCGCCGTCGACGGCAACGCCATTCAGCGATTCGTCGAAGGCCAGCCCACCGCCGGCTACTGGCAGCGTCCGCTGATCTCGTGGCAGGACAAGAACAACGACGGTGTGATCAGCCCGATCGGTTGTGGCCCGACGTCGGCCGACGACACGCGCGGACTGCGAAGTGCAGATCGGCGACAACGTCGCCTATCTCGGCAATCCGCTGCCGAAGCGTGAGGTTCACTCTGAACACGAACTTCACGCTGTTCAAGTACTTCCGGCGTCGGCGGCGTGGTCGATCATCGCGGCGGCTACACGCTGTACAACGCCACGGAGCAGTTCCGCTGCGTCACGTTCCAGACGTGCCAGGCCGCGTACGACAAGAAGGCGCCGCTGGACGATCAGGCGGCGCGCATCGCGTCGCTGCTGGGCACGGACGCCGGCTACGTCGAGGATGCGTCGTTCGTGAAGCTGCGCGAAGTCGTCGCTGACGCTGCTCGCGCCTAACGACTGGGCGAAGCGCGTCGGCACGTCGAACCTCTCGCTCACGCTCGCCGGCCGCAACCTCGCGACGTGGACCGACTACAAGGGCTTCGACCCGGAGCTGAACTGGAACGGCAGCTCGAACTTCAGCACGGCCGATTTCCTCACGCAGCCGCCGGTTCGCTACTTCACGGCGCGCTTGTCGTTCGCCTGGTAATCCTCGAATATCGAACCTAACGAGGATCGACATAGATGACTTCAACTCACGTGACACGCACGCGGGCGCTCGCGATGCAGGGCGTGCTGTTAGGCGCCCTGCTCGCCGCCGCGTGCGACCCGAACAAGGCGCTCGACGTCAAGGACATCGACGTCGTGCAGCCCGGCCAGATCAACGACAAGTCGGCGCTGCCCGACCTTCGCAACGGCGTGTTGTCGACATTCCAGCTCGCGTTCAGTGGCGGAGCCGACCTCGCCAACGGCGGCCACGAGGGCCAGGTGAACATGTCCGGGCTGCTCGGCGACGAGTTTCTGAACGCCGAGAGCTTCCCGGATCGCGTGTCGCGTCGACATGCGCGACATCATTCCGTCGAACCTGTCGCTCGTCTCGCTCTTTCTCGACCTGAGCCGCGCCCGAGCGACCGGCGACTTCGCATCGACGCAGCTACAACACTCTCGACGCCGGCGCCGACGGACAGTCGGAGGTGCTCAGCCTCGCCGCGTATCGCCTACGTCCTGTTCGGCGAGAACTACTGCTCGGGTGTTCCGTTCAGCACGGCTGACGCTCGACCGGCAACATCGAGTACGGGGATCCGCAGACTCGCGACCAGGTCCTGCAGACCGCCGTCGCGAAGTTCGACTCGGCCATCACGATCGCGACGGCACAGGAGAACGCCGACCTGCTGAATCTCGCGCGCGTCGGCAAGGCGCGCGCGCTGCTCGATCTCGGCCAGTTCGCCAACGCCGCGACGGCGGCCGCAGCCGGTGCCGACGTCGCTTCCAGTATCTCATTCGCAGCTCGTCGAACAGCCTGCGCCAGAACAACGGTATCTGGAACTACACGGCGAACACGCTTCGCGTTCAGCGTGCCTGATCGCGAGGGCGGGAACGGACTGCCGTACCTGACCGCGAAGGATCCACGTCTCGACGGTCGTCGCGACCGGCCAGCGCGGGTTCGACCGCGCGACGCCGTTCAATCTGCAGCTCAAGTATCCGGATCTAGCAGGCGAACGTCGTGCTGGCTCGACGGCATCGAGGCGCGTCTCATCCAGGCCGAAGCGGCGTTCCGCGCCGGAACGCCCGGCCCGGCGTTCGCGACGCTGAACGCGCTCCGTGCGATCGCCGGCCTCGCTCCGCTCACGGATCCCGGAAGCGAGTCGGCGCGCACGAATCTGCTGTTCCGCGAGCGCGCATTCTGGATGTGGGGCACCGCGCACCGCCTGGGCGACATGCGCCGGCTCGTGCGCCAGTACGCGCGTGCGCAGGACACCGTCTTCCCGACGGGCGAGTACCACAAGGGCGGCGAGTACGGCAGTGACGTGAACTTCCCGGTGTCCAGCGACGAGCGAAACAACCCGAAGTTCACGGGGTGTATCGATCGTTCCGCGTAGCCCGATCGTCGCGGATCGACGCGTACGGATCACTGCGCCTCGGCCGGTGCGAACTACGATCGGACGGATCTGTACTGCGAGACGACCGGACCGGCTTTGCATTCACGCATCTGCGGCGCTCGCGGCTCGCGTGGGAACGGCGATGACGCGGATGACGCGGAAGAAGCAGGATACTGCTCGATCAGGTGTGGCCCCTCTCGCAACGAGCCGGGCATTCGTTGGGAACGGCCGCGTCGGGACGCAGCAGTCTCGACCGAGACGGCCGTTCACTCTTTCATCACGCCGCGGCGAGCAGCCAGCATCGATGCAAAGTCGTATCCGGCTCGTTTTCGCGTGTCAGTCCGCGACCAATCGTAGTTCCCACCGGCTACGGCGCATCGCATCCGTACGCGTCGATCCGCGCCGATCGCAGTCCTCGGGTTCCCGGTATCGCGCGTTCTCAGGTGTTGATTCACGCACCATGACTGACCGGATTCGAACACGCTTCCTGATCGTTGGAAGCGGCGTCGCCGGGCTGCACACCGCGTGGCGCGCGTCGCAGACCGATGACGTTCTCGTCGTCACCAAGCGATCGCTGTTCGACAGCGCGACCGCCTACGCGCAGGGCGGGATCGCCGCCGCGCTCGGCGCCGGAGATTCGCCCGAGCTCCACCGGAAGGACACGCTCGCCGCCGGCGCCGCGTTATGCGACGCCGCCGCCGTCGAGGTGCTCGTCGAGGAAGGGCCCGCGCGCGTGCGCGAGCTGCAGACCGCCGGCGCACGCTTCGACCTCGGCTCCGACGGCAAGCTCAAGCTCGGCAAGGAAGCGGCGCACTCGCGCAATCGCATCGTGCACGCGCACGGCGATCAGACCGGCGCCGAAGTCGCGCGCACGCTGAGCGCGCGCGTGCAGGAGAGCGAGCGCGTCGCCGTCTTCGAGAAGACGCGTGTCCTCGATCTCATCGTCGATCGCGGCCGCTGCTGCGGCGTGCGCGCGAGCGTCGCCGGCCGCGCGGTCGAGATCATCGCCGACGCCACCGTGCTCGCGACCGGCGGCTGCGGTCAGGTCTATCGCTACACGACGAACCCCGTCGTCGCGACCGGCGACGGCTTCGCGATCGCGCACCGCGCCGGCGTGAAGCTCGCGGACATGGAGTTCGTGCAGTTCCATCCGACCGCGCTCGACACGCCCGAGAATCCGCTCGCGCTCATCTCCGAGGCGGTGCGCGGTGAAGGTGCCGATGCTGCTCAACGCCGACGGCGAGCGATTCATGCGCGACCGGCATCGCCTCGCCGAGCTCGCGCCGCGCGACGTCGTGGCGCGCGCGATCTTCCGGGAGCAGGCCGGGCGGTCGGAAGGTCTATCTCGACGCGCGACAAGCTCGGGATCCGGCTTCAAGAAGCGATTTCCCGGGATCTACGCGCTGTGCAAGGCGCGCGGCATCGATCCGTCGCGACAGCTGATTCCGGTCACGCCGGCAGCGCACTACATGATGGGCGGCGTCGTCGTCGACCTCACGGGTCGCTCGTCGCTCAAGCGACTCTACGCCTGCGGCGAGGTGTCGCGCACTGGCGTGCACGGCGCGAATCGTCTCGCCTCCAACTCGCTGCTCGAGGGGCTCGTGTTCGCCGAGCGGGTCGCGCGCGATCTCGTGCAGACGCCGAAGCTCGCGCGCGGTGCCGCGCAAGCAGAGTTGGCGCGTGCCGCCGCTCGCCGATCGCGGCGCGGCGCAGGTGGCGGCGGACGAGATTCGCCTCGTGATGTGGGAATACGCCGGGATTGCGCGGACCGCCAAAGGGCTCAGAAAGTGCATTAGCAGGCTCGACGAAATCATGTCGCGACTTGCCGGAAGGCGCGACCGAGGAAGCGAACATGGCCGACACGGCTCGACTCATCGTGGAAGCTGCCCTCATGCGAAAGGAATCGCGCGGCGGGCACTATCGCAGCGATTTTCCGCGGGCGAAGCGCAAGTGGACGGGCGGCACATCGAGTGGTGAACAGCGCTAGAACCACGCGCTAGTTCAGCACTCGGCTAGATTACGACATGGCTCTCCCGGTCCAGACGCGTCCCGATCCCGCGGCTCGCACGAGCGGATTCGTGCAGCTCGCGAAGCGGACGGAACGCCGTCATCCTCGCGCACAACTACGAGCGACCCGAAGTGCAGGACGTCGCCGATTTCGTCGGCGACTCACTCGGACTCAGCCGAGAAGCCGCGAAGACCGAGCGCCGACATCATCGTCTTCTGCGGCGTGCACTTCATGGCCGAGACGGCGGCGATTCTCTCGCCGAACAAGAAGGTGCTGCTTCCCGATCTCGCCGCCGGTTGCTCGCTCGCGTCGACCATCGACGCCGATCAGCTCCGCGCAGTGGAAGGCGGAGCACCCGGGTGCCGTCGTCGTCTCCTACGTGAACACGACGGCCGAGGTGAAAGCCGAGAGCGATTATTGCTGCACGTCCGGGAACGCCGTCGAGATCGTGAACTCGATTCCGGCCGACAAGGAGATCCTCTTCCTGCCCGACATGTTCCTCGGAGCGCACGTGCGTCGTGTGACTGGTCGCGAGAACATCCACGTCTGGATGGGCGAGTGTCACGTGCACGCCGGCATCGATCCCGAGCACATCGCGTTGCAGCGCGCGCGCATCCCGGCGCGGAGATTTCTCATTCACCCGGAGTGCGGTTGCGCGACGAACGTCGTCGAGGCGGTGTCGGCCGGCGACATCGATCCCGACGGGCGTGCAGATCCTCTCGACCGAGGGGATGATCCGGCGTCCGGCTGAATCGCCGGCCAGACGACGTTCATCGTCGCGACCGAAATCGGCATCCTTCACCGCTTGCGGAAGGCGAATCCAACGAAGACGTTCATCGCGGCGAGCGACCGGGCACAGTGCGCCTACATGAAGGTGACGACGCTCCCCAAGGTGCTGCGGTCGCTCGAGCACTCTGGAGCATCACATCACCGTCCGAGGCGACGTCGCCGCGCGGGCGCGGCGGGCGATCGAGCGAATGGTGGCGATCGGCGGTCAGACGCCGCTCTCGCCAGCGTCCCGCATCCACGGAGGACCCGGGTGAGTGAACTGGCCGGGCGCAGAGGAGCATGAGATGACGACGCCAACCCCTAACCCGTCCTCGTCGGGTGATTCGTTCCGCGCCCCGCGGACGGTAACGCCGCTGTCGGTCCCGGCACTCAACTACGACCGGCTCCGGTTCCCGCTGACGCACGACCAGCTTTCATCGCTCGTGCGAGGAGCGCTCGAGGAGGATCAGGCGTTCAACGACGTCACGACGATCGCCACTGTGCTCTCGTCGCGGCGCGCGCGTGCGTCGCTCGTCGCGCGTCAGGCAGGGTGTATCGCCGGCGTATCGCTCGCGCTCGAGGCGTTCCGTCTGCTCGACCCGAAGATCTCGATGCGCGTCGACACCGAGGACGGCACGCGCGTGGAGAAGGGCGATACCGTCATCTACATGACCGGCCACGCGCGCGCTCTGCTGTCGGCGGAGCGGACGGCGCTGAACTTCATGCAGCGCCTCTCGGGTATCGCGACGCTCACCGCGCAAGTTCGTGGATGCGGTGAAGGGCACGCAGGCGAGGATCCTCGACACGCGCAAGACGACGCCCGGGTGGCGCCGGCTCGAGAAGTACGCCGTGCGCGCCGGCGGTGGCGTGAACCACCGCCTCGACCTCGCGCGCGCGGTCCTGATCAAGGACAATCATCTCAAGGCCGTCGACGGCGATGTCGGCGTCGCCGTGCGTCGCGTTCGCGAGCTCGCGCCGCCGGGCGCGAAGATCGAAGTCGAGTGCGACTCGCTCGATCAGGTGCGCGCGGCCATCGAGGCCGGCGCCGACGAGGTGCTCGTGGACAACATGCCGGTGGATACGATTCGCGAGGCGGTGACGATCGCGCGCGGACAAGGCGACGGTCGAGGCGTCAGGCGGCGTCACGCTCGACACCGTGCGCGCGATCGCGGAGACGGGCGTCGACTACATCTCGGTCGGCGCGCTCACGCATTCGCCGCCGGCGATGAATCTCGCGCTCGACTTCGACTAGCGGCCGTCAGGTGGCTCCCGGAGTGGACTTGGCGGTCCACTCCATGCGCCACTGCTTCACGACCCATCCCGAGTCGGACCGCTCGACGCTGAAGGTGTACCCGCCCGAGCTGTAGCCGTCGTAGTTGTACCCTGCGGCCGCCTCGGCGCGGTCGCCGGCGGAGAGGTCGATCGCGCCGACGGTGTAGAGCAGCGCGCGTCCAGCGACGGAGCGACCCGGCGCGTTAGGCGTGAAGGTACAGGTCGACGCCCGGCGCGCTGGCGTGCGTGGTGTCGGCGAGCCGACGCACCATCGCCTCCGACGGATCGGCGCGATCCTGCGACGTCGACGCCTTCTTGAAGTCGTCGGTCGAGAGGCTCAGGCAGAACGCCGACGCGAGCGTCGAGAAGCCCGCGCGATCCTTCTCGAGCAGGTTGTGGAAGACGACCTCGCGAATGGAGTCGAGCACGGGCGACTGCGGGATGGTCGGCGCCGGACGACGCACGGGCGCCGGCGCGGCCGGCGGCGGCCTGGCGGTGCTGGCGCTGACGCCGCAGGTCGCGGCGCAGTAGTGTCGGCTGGCTTCGGGCGGCGTGAGGACCTTCGCCTTGACCTGCTGCGTGAGCGGCCGACGGAGAACGCGATCGCCAGAGCGCAAGGCGGATGGCGGACGGCTGACGGCGGATGCGGGAATGACAGCGAGCCAGCGGCTGAGCGAGTGATTGTTCATCGAACTACCTGGAGAAGGGAAGCGTGCTCGGCCGCACGGGACCGAAGCACGCCGCGGGGACGGAGATTCTCCGCCCCCGCGGCTCTACGCAGGATGACCGTGCGGGTTGTCCGCCTTCAAGGTGTTCGGTCACATTCGGATTGAACCGCGGCTCACCACTAACGGAGCGCGAAACGGGTGAAGCGCCGCGGGCATGCTCGAGACATACTTCGGGCCGTGTCCAGCTGATCGCAGCCGCTCATCCCAACGCCGTCGCCGGCTGAGGCCACGGCCCCGGCAGGATCACGGGCAAGGCTGCGGACGTCTGCGACATCTGCGGTCTCGGACCGCCTCGTCTGGCGCAACTGCAAGCTCACTGTGCACGAACTGTCGATCGATCGTCAAGAGTTGCGCTGACCTGTGACCGACCCGACGTCGACGACTCGACAGTGCCAGTCGACGGCCACGCCATCATCGCCGCATGGACTATCGCGAGCTGACCCCGGCTCCGGCGCTGCGGCCGATACATCCGGTGCTATTGGACCCTCCGCGCGCCGACGCGCCCGAGGCGTCGAGCCGCGCAGCGGGTTCTGCCGGACGGCTGCGTCGAGATCATCATCAACCTCGGCGCACGCAGTTCCTCCGCCACGACGCGGCCGGGCCGGACCGAGCGGCAGCCGCGCGACCCTGGTGGTCGGGCCGACGACGCGACACATGTCGATCGCGCCCACCGGCGTCGATTCGACTCGTCGGCATTCGCTTCGCCCCGGGTGGTGCGGTGCCGTTTCTGTCCGTCTCGCCGCTGGAGGTTCGCGATGCCGCGCCTGCGCTCGACGGACGTCGGCTTCGCCCTTCGAGCCGGCACTCGCCGAGCGTCTCGCGGCCGCGCTCGCCCGGCACCGAGGCCTCGATTCTCGACACCGCGTTCGCGCCGACGGCTGGACCGCGCGCGGCGGCTCACCGACCGGCGGGTCTGGCGTCCGTGCGCGCAGCGTTTGCCGCGACATCACCGCTCTCGCGTCGACGCGCTCACGTGCGCTCACCGGCTCGGCGCACGGCAGCTCGAGCGGCAGTTCCGCGACAACGTCGGATTCGGCCCAAAGACGCTCTGCCGGCTCGCGCGCTTCCAGCGCGTCGTGCGCGCCATCGAGCCGTCGAACCGGACCGTCTCGTGGGCGCGGCTCGCGGCGCAGCATGGGTACGCGGATCAGTCCCACCTCGCCCGGGAGTTCCGCGAGTTCGCCGGCACGACCCTCACGGACTACGTGCGCGAGCTTCATCCAATGTCCGATCACTTTCACACCGGCACCGCTCGGCGACGACCTGGCCGCCGGCTGACGGTCCGCGGCGATGTCGGATTCATCCAAGACGACGCGCGTCGTCGGTAAGCTGTCTCGAGCCTGCCTCGGACGCGTGATCGTTCCCACCGACCGTCGGGCCACGGCAAGCCGATTCACGTCGACTTCACGAGAGTGTACGCATGCGTCATTCGATTCCGCTTATGGCCGTCTCGCGACGGGCGCCGCGATCGGTGTTCACTCTGGGCCCGCAGCTGCACCGGCGCCACCGCTGTCCGCCATCGCGTTCATGACCGGCTGCTGGACCGGACCATCGCCGAACGGTGCGACGATCGAGGAGCACTACAGCGAGCCGTCCGAGAACCTGCTGATCGGCATGACGCCGCTACGTGCGGACCGGGCGCGTGGTCGACTTCGAGTTCACGACCGTCGAGCGGACCGACTCGTCGTTCGTCATGACGCCACGGCCGAAGGGCGTGAAGTCCGACTGCTTCCCGCTCAAGGAAGTCTCCGACGGTCGCGCGACGTGGGAGAACCTGAAGCACGATTTCCCGCAGCGCATCATTTATCGGCGCGGGCACCGACGGCTCGCTCATCGCGCGCATCGAGGGAACGACGCCGAGCGGGGAGCGTCACATGGAATGGACCATGCACCGCTGCGCACGTTAGGCGGGATCGGCGCGCACCTACCGTGATGTGGCGAGAGGCCGGCGTATCGAACGCCGGCCTCTCGCCACACGTGGCACATCACGTCTTCCTGGTGTTGCGTCACGCTGACCCGCGTTAGGCTCGATCAGGGTGCAACGGTGATGACCGCGGACGCGGGCTTCCCATCCGCGGTCACGGTGGCGACGGGCTTGTTCGAGCTAACGCCACGCCCGTCTCGAGCCCGGTCGACGAGACCGTGGCGATCGACGCGTTCGATGTCGACCAGCTGACCGTGCGCCCAGTCAGAGGGTTGCCGCTTGCATCTTTCAGCGTGGCGGCTAGTTGGAGCGTGAGTCCCTGCGAGACTGGCTGGGATCCCGCTGGCGTGATGGCGACATTGGGCGCGGGCGCCGGCACGATGTCGATCGTCGCCGTGCCGCTGACCTGGTCCTGCACGGCTTGCGCGGTGATGATTGCGCGGCCTAACGAGGCGCCGACGACGACGCCGGCGCCGTTCACTGTCGCGATCCCAGGGTTCGAGGTCGAGAACGCAATCAATCGACCCGAGAGCGCCAATCCATCTTTGTCGCTCACCACGACGGTGAGCGGGACTGGTGTACCGATCGGCACGGACGTCGACGACGGGGACAGAACGACGGAATTCACGAGCGGCTGGACGTTCATGGTCGCGTGCGCCGTTGCCCCATTCACCTGAGCAACGATGACCGTCGCGCCTATCGCGACGCCCGTCACCGTGCCGTTCGCATCGACGGCGGCGACGTTCGGATTCAGGCTCGACCACGCGACTGTACGGTCCGTCACCCTGTTGCCGGACGCGTCTCGCAATTCGATCGTATACCTGTACGTCCTGCCGAGACGAACGGAGTCGATGGCCGCCATCCCTGACGATCGCCGTCACTTTATTTTGGGTCGATGCCGCCCCCTCCTTACAGCCAACGAGCCCGACCGCGATTGCTGCGAGGGGCAGAACAGCACGACCAAGGAGGGTCGTAGTACGGATGCGTTCCAAGCCGTCGACTGCGCGAGGCAGACCGACGCGCGACATGCGCAAAACGTGCATTGATGCTCCTCTGCGAGGACGACGAATGTGCCGCGCATCGAGCTCAGCCGCGCGACACGATACGACCTTGGCGCCGCCTGGAAGAGTCCGGAAAGCGGACCTCCGTGGCGGACCCGACACAGACGTATCGACGGCGCAACGAGAACGTCGGCAACATCACCGTGGCGCTGCCGAACTGAGCAATAAGCGTTCCCAATGGTCGTGTACGCTTGGGCGAAAAACCGCGCCCAGCGCCGGGCGTCAGGCGCCTACGCCGAGTGGCGACCGTGACGCGCGCTCGAGTTGCGACGGAAGCGCCGCTGGATCGCTCGTCGGCTCCTCGCACAGGTACTGACGGCACACGTACGCCGTTGCCTGATCGTCTCGCGGCGGCTTGTCCGCGAGCAACGCGATACGCACCGCCGCCGTCTGCTGCTGGCGCGGCCCCGCCGGCGATGACGAGCGACGGGACGTAGTGCGCTGCCGACGGCGTCGGCGAGCGCGCGGAAATCGTCCGCGGCAGGGATCACCGGCGAGCGCGACTTCGACCGCGCCGTGCACGGCCATGTCGGCGGCGCCGAGCATGTGCCCGAACGCCGGCGCATAACGAGCGAGCGGCTCGCTCAGCGACTCGAGCACGCGCATCGCGCGCTCGCCGCCGCGCGTCATCGCCGAGGAGCTCGGCCAGGCGGAGCAGCAGGTCGACCGCGAGCGACGTCCCGGCAGGGACGGCGTTGTCCGTGATGTCGCGCGGCCGCGTGAGCAGCGTCTCGTGGTCACTGGCGGTATCGAAGTACGCGCCAACGCTCTCGTCCCAGAACCATCGTCGACCGCGTCAGCGATGGTGCGCGCGGCGTCGAGCCACCGACGGTCGAACGTCAGCCCGTAGACGTCGAGGAATCCGAGCGCGACGGCGGCGTGGTCCTCGAGGTAGCCGGCGATCCGCGTCACGCCGGCGGTGTGCGATCGCATGACGCGACCGTCGCGGACCATTTCCCGCAGCAGGAACTCGGCATTCCGCACCGCGAGCGCGCGGTAGTCGTCGCGACCGAACGCGCGCGCCGCTTCCGCGATCGCCGCGAAGCATGAGGCCGTTCCACGCGGCGAGGACTTTCTCGTCGCGACCAGGCCGCTCGCGCCGCGCGCGTCGTGCCAGCAGTGCCGCGCGCGCATTGGCCACGGCCTCGGCCACGTCAGCCACCGGCACGCCGGCGCGCGCCGCGACCACGCCGCATCTCGTGCGGCGCGTGCAGAATGTACTTTCCTTCGAAGTTCGGTTCCTGCGCGACGCCCCAGTACGCGGTCGCGAGCGACCCGTCCTCGCCTAACGCGCGCTCGAGCTCGTCGCGCGTCCAGACGTAGAACGTTCCCTCGTGGCCCTCGCTGTCCGCGTCGAGCGAGGAGTAGAAGCCACCGGCTGGCGACGTCATCTCGCGCGCGACCCAGTCGATCGTCTCCTCGGTCACGCGACGTACTTCGTCGTCGTGCGTCGCCTGCCAGAGGTGCACGCCCAGCCGCGACAGCAGCGCGTTGTCGTACAGCATCTTTTCGAAGTGCGGCACGAGCCAGATGGCGTCCACCGCATAACGATGGAAGCCGCCGCCGAGCTGATCGTAGATGCCGCCGCGCGCCATCTTGCGGAACGACGTCGTCGACCATCTCGAGCGCGTAGTCGGTGCCGGTGCGGCGCCAGTAGCGCAGCAGGAAGTCCAGCGTCATCGCCTGCGGAAACTTCGGCGCGCCATCGAAGCCGCCGTTCCGGGCGTCGTAGCGCTGCGCGATCGTCGCGATACGCGCGCTCGAGCGTCGTCGCCGTGAGCTGCGCCGGTGGAGCGGGTCGGCAGCGCTCGTGCTCGCGTAGAGCTCGCGCATGCTTCGCCGCGGTTTCGTCGACACTGCTCGCGCCGAGTCCGATACGCGTCCGCGACGGCCTGCAGCACGCGCCGGAACGACGGCATGCCGTGCCGGTCGTCCGGCGGGAAGTACGTGCCGGTGTAGAACGGCACGCGTGTCGGGCGTGAGGAACACTGTCATCGGCCAGCCGCCATGACCGGTCATCGCCTGCGTCGCCTGCATGTAGATGCTGTCGAGGTCCGGACGCTCCTCGCGGTCGACCTTGATGTTCACGAACAGCTCGTTCATGAGCCGCGCGGTCTCCTCGTCCTCGAACGACTCGTGCGCCATGACGTGGCACCAGTGACACGCCGCGTAGCCGATGCTGAGGAGGATCGGCTTGTCTTCCCGCCGCGCCCGCTCGAGCGCCTCCTCACCCCACGGATACCAATCCACCGGGTTCTCGGCGTGCTGCGCGAGGTAGGGGCTCGTTTCGTTCGCGAGGCGGTTGGGCATGAAGCCGGAGGGAGGAAGGAGGCCGGAGGACGGAGGACGGCGGAGGGCGAACGGCAGACTGGTCAAGCCGTCTCGAGCAGGAAACGTACTTCGCGCACGTCACGCCGCCGTTGGCGCATCGGCCTCCTCCGGACGCCTCCGTCCTCCGGCTCAGCCAACGGCCTCATCGATGATGACCCGGCGCATCGTGCGGCCGAGCCTAACGCGGACGCGCGCGAGCAGGATGAGCGCGACGGCGGCGAGCCCGACGACGATGCCCCACCAGAGGCCAACGGCGCCGCCGCCGTAGCGGAACGTGAGTACCCAGCTCACCGGCAAACCGATCAGCCAGAAGCCCACGACGTTGATGATCGCTGGCGCATGCGTATCGCCGATGCCGCGGAGCACGCCGGCTGCCACGGCCTGCAGGCCGTCGAACACCTGGAACACGCCGGCGATCGGAATCAGCGTGGCGGCGAGCGCAATGACCGTCGGCGTCACCCGTGTACGACGCGCGCGAGTGCGGCGGGGAAGAGCCGGAACGCGAGCGCGCTCACGCACATGAACGACGTGCCGATGAAGATGCCGGCGATGGCCGATCGTCGGGCCGCGCCTCGTCACCCGCGCCGATCGCCTGACCGACGAGCACCGCCGTCGCGGTCGAGACGCCGAGCGGCACCATGAACGTGAACGACGCGAGGTTGATGGCGATCTGGTGCGCCGCCATCTGACGTCGTGCCGAGCACACCCATGAGGAGCGCGGCGGCGGCGAACGCGCCGTATTCGAGCAGGTACTGCAGCCCGATCGGAAGTCCGAGGCGCAGCATCCGAATCGAGCGGGCCGATCGCGGCAGTCTCTGGTCGCCACGGCGTCAGGTCGGTGCTAGAGCTCTCGCCCGGAAATCGCGAGCAGCAGCAGCGCCATCACCCAGCGGCTGATGCTCGTGGCGAGCGATGAACCGCCGACGCCCAGCGCCGGCGAGCCGAGGTTGCCGTAGATGAACACCCAGTTCAGTCCGGCGTTGAGCAGGTTCGCGACGCAGCACGGTCCACAGGACCGGCGCCACGCGGCCCATCGCCTGCAGCGATTGTCGGAACACGATGAACGCGTAGAACGGAAACACGCCGGGAATCGCAATGCGCACGTAGCGTCGCCGCGTCGGGGATGACTTCCGGCGGCTGCCCGAGCAGCGTCAGAGCACCCACGTGACGGGCACGAACGTCGCGCACGTGACGACGGTCAGCGCGAGCGCAGAGCACGAGCCCGCGTTGGAGCGCGCGCGAGATCGCCTCCTCGTCGCGCGCTCCGACGCTCTGCGAGATGACCGGGTCGAGGGCCATGAGCGTGCCCTGTCCGAAGATGCCGGCGATGAAGAAGTAGAGGTTGCCGAGCGCCGCGGCTGCGAGCGCCGACGGGCGATACGTGACCGACCATGATGGTGTCGATGACACCCATCGCCATGATCCCGAGCTGCACGGCGGCGACGGGCAGCGCGAGCCGAAGCATGGCGCGGAGGTCGGAGGACGAGGGGCGAAGCACGATGACGCGTTGAGGGTGCGTGCGGAAACTAACGTATCTGCCTCGCCGCTCTGTCATGCGCATCGCGCATACGCATCGCGCCTCCCGGCTCGCGCCACTTCCAGAGGAAGCCGATGGGCTCTCATCTTCAGTGAATCGGTCGATTCCCTCCGCCCGGCTTCGCCGGGCCCCCGCTCTATTCCCGATTCCCTACGTCAATGACGTCAGACCTCGATCGCTATCTCACTGAGCACGACGCCGCATCCACGATGAGCTGTTCGATCTCCTGCGCATCCCGAGCGTGAGCGCGCGCTCCGAGCATGCGGCCGACGTGCGGCGGGCGGCCGAGTGGGTGCGGGACTCGCTCGCGCGCATCGGCTTCGACGCGTCGCTCCACGAGACGCCCGGTCACCCGATCGTCCTGGCGGAATGGCGAAAGGCTCCCGGCGCGCCGACGATCCTCGTCTACGGGCACTACGACGTGCAGCCGGCCGAGCCGCTCGACCTGTGGGAGTCACCGCCGTTCGAGCCGACGATTCGCGATGGGCGCATCTACGCGCGCGGGTCGGTGGATGACAAAGGACAGCTCTTTCTCCACGTGAAGGCGCTCGAGGCGCACCTGGCCGTTCGCGGCAAGCTGCCCGTGAACGTGATCGTGCTCGCGGAAGGGGAAGAGGAAGTCGGCAGCGAGAACCTCGAGCGACTTCATCGCCGCGAACGCGAAGCGCCTCGCCGCGGACGCGGTCGTGATCTCGGACTCGTCGATGTTCGCGCCGGGCCAGCCGTCGATTCTGTCGTCGCTGCGCGGGCTCGCGTACTTCGAGATCAACGTGACCGGTCCGACCGTCGATCTGCACTCGGGGAGCTACGGCGGCGCCGTCGTGAATCCGGCGACGGCACTGGCGCGCATCATCGCGACGTTCCACGACGAGAACGGCCACATTGCGATTCCCGGGCTTCTACGATGCGGTGCGCGATTGGGGCGACGACGCACGCGCCGCCATTCGGAAGCTGTCCGTTCGACGAGCACGGGTTTCCAGCACGAGACGGGCGCGCCGGCGTTAGGCGGCGAGAACGGGTACTCGACGCTCGAGCGGATCTGGACTCGGCCCACGTGCGAGGTGAACGGTCTGCTCAGTGGCTATACGGGCGAGGGCGCGAAGACGGTGCTGCCGTCGAAGGCGATGGCGAAGGTGAGCTGCCGTCTGGTGCCGGATCAGAAGCCGGACGGAGATCGGACGCCTGATGGAGGCGCACGTGCGCCGCGTCGCGCCGAAGGGCGTGACGGTGACGGTGGAGCACCTGCACGGTGGACGTCCGTGGCGCGCGGAGCTGAATGGCCCGGTGTTCGACGCCGCGCGTCGCGCGCTGGCGGCCGCGTTCGGGCGCGAGCCGGTGATCGTGGGCGAGGGCGGATCGATCCCGGTGGTCGGCGACTTCCAGCGCATCCTCGGCACCCCGGTGCTGCTCATGGGCTTCGGGCTGCCCGGGCGAGAACGCGCACGCGCCTAACGAATGGATGAGCGACGAGAACTTCGTGAACGGCGCGAAGGCGGTCGCGGCGTTCTGGGACGAGCTCTCGACGAGCTCGCGGAGCTGACGACCACCAACTGACCAGCTGGCACCGGTTGCGGGCGTCCGCGGCGTGACACAGACAGTGTCCAAGGCGTAGGACAGCCGACCGCAGCGCCCGCTTTCGGCTTGACGCGTGTATCCTGCTGTATACCAATAGGCTTACAGCGTTCCTCCGCTCTCGGCGCCGCACGGCACCGGTCCTGCTTTACAGGGTGACGTATTCCCTAACGTCTACAGTCCGCAGAGAGAAGGGAGGATAGATGAAACGCTTCGTACTTCGCACCTCGATGTTGGCGCTCGCCGCCATCGTCGTCCGCGATTCCGCTGGCCGCGCAGCAGGCCAAGCCGACAGTGTTCGACGTATCCCGTACGCCGGCTACATGATGTTCGGCAAGCTGTTCGAAGGGCCCGATCGGCACGAGCGTGTCGGCCGGTAGCGGCCCGGTGTACGGTGCCCAGATGAGCCTAACGATGGCGAAGAACGTCGCCCTCTACGGCAACGTGGGCTACTCGAGCTCCGACCTGAAGATCGGGCTCCCGATCATCGGTGGACTCGACGTCGGGCTCGAGCAAGGCGCTCCTGTACGACGGTGGCGTCGAGCTCAAGATCCCCATGCAGGCCGCATCAATGGTGACGCCGTTCGTGCAGGGTGGTGTCGGCGCGATTCGCTACGAGGTCTAGTCCGGTTTCCTGAACACGAACGCCACGAACGTCGCGTACAACTTCGGCGGTGGCGTCGACGTGCAGCTCAGCCCGAACTTCGGCGTCCGGCTCATGGCGAAGGATTACCTCGGCAAGTTCGACTTCAAGGAAGCCACGTCGTTCGACCTGAACGGCAAGACCACGAACAACGTCGCGCTGACCCTCGGCGTGAACTTCGGGTTCTAGCCGTCTGATCGAGGTGACGCGCGCCGACCGGGCACGGGTTAGGCAGGATGACCAGGATCGGTGCGGCCCGCGACCGAACAGGTTGCGGGCCGCACGCACGAAGCACCAACATCCGCTGGAATCCTCGAGGCACGACATGCGTCACTTGAGTACCGCTGGTACCGCTTTGCTCGTCGCCGCGATCGCCGCCTGTTCGAGCAACACCACGGCCGACGTGAGTGCGCCGGCGCAGACGAACAGCCACGACGCACGCAGCAGGAGGTCGGGCAAGGCGTTCACGATGAAGATCGGTGAATCGATCGTCAGTGGGTGAACTTGCGCCTCACGTTCAGGAGCGTCGAGGGTGATTCGCGCTGCCCCATCGACGCCGTCTGCGTCTGGGCTGGCGACGCCGAGATCGCGCTCAAGATCGAGCAGGCGAATCAGGGCCGCGGTCGCGGCGCTGCACACGACGCTCGAGCCGAAGAAGACCGAGTGGAACGGGTACACGATCAGCCTCGTGAGTCTCACGCCGTGCGGCGCAAGCCGCGCGACGCGGTGAATCCGCGGACTATCGCGCGGAAGTGGTCGTGACGCGCTAGTCGCCATCTCGACTGAGTCTCGCGGAGGGCCGCCCTGACAGGCGGCCCTTTGTCATCTCCGGACAGGTCGCGGTGGGATACTGGTATGGTCGACCGAAACACGTCGGGCTGCATTGGGGGAGGCGGTTGGGTGGTCCCGTGGCCATATTACCGGCTTCGCATCCGCCTCGCGGCCGCCGCTACCGGTGGCCGCGGGCCGACGATTTCCCCGCCACGCACGCATGCGCGCCCTCGCTGCACTGCTCGCCGTCACGCACGTCACTGATCCAGGCGATACCTACAGTGGCCGGGAAAGGAAGCTCGATGTTCCGCCGCCACGCATCGAGGCCGATGTCATAGTCGACGGCGCGCTGACTGAGCCGGCCTGGAGTCAGGCCGCGGTGCTCACCGGGTTCTCGCAGTTCCAGCCGGTGGACGGTCGCCCGCCACCGACTCGACCCAGGTGCTCGTGTGGTACTCGGCGACGGCGATCCACTTCGGGATTCGCGCGTACGAGGCACACGGCGTCGTGAACGCGAACCTGCTCGACCGCGACAAGATCTTCACGGACGACAACATCCAGATCCTGCTCGGCACGTTCAACGACGGGCGTCAGGCGATGGTGTTCTCGGTGAACCCGCTGGGCATCCAGGCGGACGGCACGCTGAACGAAGGCACCGGTAGCCGAGGCGGTGGCGCGTTCGGCAGCGCGCAACAGGCGCGGGAGCAGGCGGACCTGAGCGCGAACTTCGTGTTCGAGTCCAAGGGTCACGTCACCGATTTCGGGTATCAGGTCGAGATTCGGATTCCGTTCAAGAGCCTGCGCTACCAGTCGAAGGACGTCGCAGGACTGGGGAATCAACGTCGTTAGGCAGGTGCAGCACCTCGGCCAGGAGGACAGCTGGGTGCCGGCGAGCCGAGCGGGCGCGTCGTTCCTCGAACCAGTCAGGGCGCCTGATCGGACTGAATGGATCTGCGCCGAGGACTCGTGGTCGACGTCATTCCGGAAGTCGTGACGCGCAGCCTCGGGGCGGAGGATGCCACGACGGGGCAGTGGGACTACACGCGCGATGGGCCGCAGGTCGGCGGCAACGTGCGGTGGGGCATCACGAACAACCTGACGTTCAACGGTACCGTCAACCCGGACTTCGCGCAGGTCGAGGCGGACGTCGCGGCAATTCAATACGACCCGCGCGCCGCTGTGTCGTATCCGGAGCGGCGACCGTTCTTTCTCGAGGGCATCGAGAATTTCTCGATCGCCGAGCAATCTGGTATACACGCGCCGCATCGTGAAACCGGACGGCGCGGCGAAGCTGACGGGGAAGATCGCCGGGACGAACATCGCGTTCCTGTCGGCGCTGGACGATCGCACGACGTCACTCGACTGGGCGAATCCGGCCACGCGGGCTGACGCGAACCGGCCGTTGTACAACATTCTGCGCGCCACCCGCGATCTTGGCGGCCAGTCGCGCGTGGGTCTCGTCTACACCGACAAGGTCGATGGGAGCTACTACAATCGCGTCGCCGGCAGTCGATGGGCGCTTCGTGTTCAAGAAGATCTACACGGTGCGCGGGCAGGTCGCGGGCAGCACGACGCATCGCGGCCCGGTGACGGCGAACGCACCGCTCTGGAACGCGTCGTTCGATCGACAGGCCCGCAGCCTTCGACTCACGTATTCGATCAACGCGAGCGATCCGGATTTCCGCGCGGCGTCGGGCTTCCTGTCGCGCATCGGCATCGTGAATACGGGCTTCAATCATCGCTACACGATCTTCGGCAAGAAGGACGGGCTCGTGCAGTCGATGCAGTTCTCGGTGAACCTCAGTTGACGTGGCAGTACGACCGGTTCACTGCTGGGAAGTCATGGCAGGACGGGAAGCTGCACTTCAACGAGAACACGACGTTTCGCGGTGGGTGGCGTGCTGGCGCCTCGCTGCTGCTCGAGCGGTTCGGCTTCGATGACAATCTGTATCGCGACTATCGCCTGCTGAAGCCGGCCGCGGCGGGGTTCGACACGATTCCGTTCACGGGCGTCGGTCGCCTCAACAACCTGGACTGGGTGCTCTCGCTCGGCACGCCGCAGTTCAAGCGATTCTCCGCCGACCTGCTCGACCATCTGGGGGCAGGACGAGAACTTCTACGAGTGGTCGTCGGCGAACATCGTGACGATCACGGCGAACGTGAGCTGGCGCCCGATCGACAAGCTCCGCGATCGACGCGCAGTACCAGCACCTCGAGTACAACCGGAAGACGGACGGCAGTCGACGGTCGGCATCCGGAAGATCCCACGTCTCAAGGTCGAGTATCAGATCGCGCGGCCGATGTTCTTCCGGGTCGTCGGGCAGTACGACGCGGAGCAGCAGGCGGCGCTGTACGATGACTCGCGCACCTTCTACCCGATCGTTAGGCCGCTGCCGTATCAGCCCGGCGTCGTCGCGCAGGATCTGGGTTTCTCGCGGAACGATCTGCGCGTGGACTGGCTGTTCTCCTACCAGCCGACACCGGGTACGGTGATGTTCGCGGGGTACGGCGGATCGTACGAGGGTCCGGAACACCTGCGCTTCAGCGGCATGGAGCGCACGGATGATGGCTTCTTCGTGAAGCTCAGCTACCTGTTCCGGATGTAGATCTCGTTTCGGACTGGCTCCCTGCTTCGACTGCTATCTCAGACTAGCATCTCAGACGAATGACGCGAACGGATTCGTCTGATCAGGCGGATTGATTCCTCGTCATCCCGAGCGGCAGCGAGGGACCTTCTCGACCGTCATCATGGCCAATCCTGCTACGATGCCATCACAGAAGGTCCCTCCCTTCGTCGCTGCGCTCCTCAGGGCAGGCTCCGGCGCTCCTCGGGATGACACATGACGCATGGAGTCAATCCGTCCGATCCGATGCATCCGTTGGCGCCCTTCGTCTGAGATGCCAGCTCAGGCTGTCGCGGGGCGGGACTCGCGGTGCGTGAACGTCGCGTAGCCGACGATGATGCCGAGGATCGCGCCAGGCGTCATGATCTGCCAGTAGTACGCTGGCTGGCCCGCCGCGACCTGCATGCGTGAGACGCCGAACGCGAGCAGCGTCCCGATCGCGAAGCCGAACAGGATCGCCGAGCGGGAGGGAGTTGACCTTTCGCGCGAACCAGCCGATCAGGACGCCGGCGATGAGTCCCTTGACCGTCGAGCCGATAACGATGCCGACAATCCCGGCGCGGACGTTCGGGTCGTCGCCGGCGGAGACGAGCGCCGACAGGCCGTCGGGGATCCCGAGGGCGCCGCCGAGGAGCATGCCGAAGAGGGGTTTCTTCATTGGACGGTTAGGCGATAGGAGGGAACAGGGAACCGGGAACGGGGAACAGAGAGCTGCTCATATCCTCATTCAACGTCGACGCGTTGTCCTTTAGCGAGGGACTGCTACCGCCCGACGACGGCGAGGAACGTCGACGCGCATGATCAGGTACGCCAGCACGAGCAGGATGGGCGTACTGTGGCGCATCGCGAAGCGACGGACGCGCTCGAACACGTTCTCCCGGTAGGCGGTGACCGGTTCGCCGGCGCGAAGTGCGGCGACGTCGCGCGCGAGCGCCATCACGTCCGCATACCGATGCTCCGGTTCGTGCGGCCATTGCCCTGTCGAATGATCGCCTGGAGCGGACGAGCGGGCGTCGCGCGCACTCATCCGCTGTCCGACGTGTCGGTACGATCGCCGGTGCATCGCACAGATCGCGCAGGATCGCGCCGATGGCGTAGACGTCCGCGCGCGCATCGACGAGCGCGGGATCGCCAGCGCCTGCTCGGGCGCCATGTAGCCCGGTGTCCCGAGCACGACGCCGTGGCCGGTCGTTGGCTCGATGTGCCGTCCGCCGCGACGACGGCGGCGTCCACGCCTAACGACATCGCGGCGTCGCCGATCATCTTCGCGACGCCCCAATCCATCACCAGCACCTCGCCGAATGGGCCGACCATCACGTTCTGCGGCTTGAGGTCGCGATGGATGACGCCGTGCGCGTGCGCGAACGCGACCGCCTCACAGATTCGCTCGACGATCCGCCAGTCGCTCGGTCAGACGGTGATGCGGGCAGCGCGTCCAGCGGGCGCCGCGCACGAGCTTCATCGCGTAGAACGCTCGTCCGTCCGCGAGCGTGCCGACGTCGTGGACGGGCACGATCCCCGGATGTTCCAGCTGCGCGAGCGTGCGCGCCTCACGCGATCATCCGCGACGGCGACATCCGGCGAGACTTCGGGCAGACGGATGACCTTGAGCGCCACGTCACGCGCCAGCTCGCGATCGCGCGCGCGGTACACGGTGCCCATGCCGCCTTGCCCGACGCGCTCGATGATCTCGTACTTCGTGCCGCTCAGGTCCGGCGCGTCGGCGGCGTCACGCAGCCGACGGAGCGCGGCATCGGACAAGCCCGCTCATCCGGGCGGAGTCGATGCCAAGCAGCTCGCGGGCCTCGAGGCGGAACTCGTCGTCCGTCGCGCACAGCGTCTCGCAGTCGCTCGAGCACGAGATCGACGCAGCTCTCGTCGCGCGAACGCCAGATGGTTCGTCACCTGCGTGACCGGAATCCCGAGCTCCGTTCCGAGCTGCGCGTACGTTGGTCGGGCATCGCCGCCGTCGTCGAGGTCATAGCGTTGAAAGACCTCGAACTGCGCGAGCTTGCCGGTCGCCGCGCACGACTCGCGCAAGCGCGGCGACGGCGTCGGCGAACAGACGCGCGCACCCATTCCTGACGAAAGAGGGCGTCATCATCGGCACTCGGCGCGAGCGCCGCGTCGGTGAGTCCGGACCCAATCGGCAGCGTGCCCGATCTCCTGCTCGGCCGCCGCGAAATCCAGCGGAACGAATGACACGCCACCGCCACGCTTGATCCGACTTGCGCGCCTTGTGCTCGTTCGCGACGAAGCCGTCGAGACACACGCGCAGGAACGTACGAAACCTCGCCCGCGCCGGATCGAAACGGCCGAGTGACCCCTTCTCGAACGCGCGGGCGAAGAACTCCTGCGTCAGGTCGGCAGCGTCATCACGGTCGCGCGCGCCACTTGATGCGCACGTACTTGTAGACCGGTCGCCAGTACGCCGACACGAGCGCGTCGAACGCGACGCGCCGGGTCTCGAGGTCGGCGCTCGCGATACCGGCGACGACGGAATGGCGCGTGGCGGGGAACGATCCCACGACGAGAGACGGCGACGGGAGGGGGACGGGGAGGCGACCAAGGCGGGCAGGGCGACATCGTAGGCCGCAACGCTGAGCGGGTCAATACGACGGGCCCGCGTTGCCGTCACCGGCTTGGGCGGCGGCGCAACAGGCGGCTGATCGTCCGCGACGAATACCTCGCGGGTGAGCGCCGTAGCCAGAACCGCCGGCGAACGCCCGGTGAGGGCAGTAGCTCCCGCGTGAGCGATCGTGACGACGCGTAGCCGACGCAGTGCCGCGGCCTGCGACCGGCCTACCCGCCCGGACGCGAGCAGGTGGAACGCGGCGTTCACGCGAGCGCACGACAGCACGGTGCGCGCCGGCGCGAGCCCCGCCCGCGCGAGCCAGCGATCGAGCGACCGGCGCGTCGTATTCGCGGCAGCCGCGAGATCGGACACGGAGCGCAACCTGTCTGGCCTTCGAAAGAGCAGTTCGAGCGCGCCTGACACGCCGACCGGGAGCATCCCGAACGCGCCGCCGACGCCGCTCACCAGGCGATCGGCGGAATGCGCGGTGATGGCGCGATGCACCGCCGCCGCAAGCGCGCTCGGTGTGTCGTCGACTCCGCGGATGATGATTTCGCGCGCGCCAAGCCGAGACGAGCGCCTGCACGGCGCGGATGCCGGTCGCCGTGACGGACACGTAGCCGATGAGCGCCCCCGGAGGTGCGGTTCCGAGTGCGTCGGCCAGCGCGCGCAGTCGACGAGCGGCTCCGCGTTCGTCGCGACGCAGGGGTCGACGATGACGATGTCGTGCGCAGGTTGGTCCGCTCGTCGAGCCAGTCGCGTGAGCAGGACGTCCCAGGACGTCGTGTTGGCGACGACGTGGGGCGACGGGAATGCGCGTTGGAGATGCGCGAGCGAGAGTGACGAGAGATGGCAGAGGGCAAACACACGCGGTCATGGGCGGCGACCGGATGACGTTAGCGTAACCGTCTCACTCACACCGTCATCATTCGAACGCGCGCGCCACCGATCTCGCGCAGGCTCGACGTGCCCGCCTCTACCAGCGTCGGTGAGGGTCGCTCTCGTCGTCCTCTTCGTCGTCGCGATCGCGTCTCGGGCGTCCAGTCGGTGCGAAGTCGTGCGGCTCATCGATCTTCTCGCCACCACCATCCTCGGGCCGGCAGTGGAGCCTCGGTGTCCAGGATGCGGCGAGCCTCGTCGGCGTCCTCACGGCGGACGGCCAGGCGCACCGGGTACAGGATCGCCATGGAGGGGATCATTCCGCCGGCCGTGTCGCGCATGATCGCGGACGGGATGTTGTGCGCCTCGAGCACGAGGTGGGCCATCGTCGCCTCCACTTCGCTCGACGTATTTCCGCAGGACGATCACTTCATCGTCGCTCACGGTTCGAGTCACGATCGTCGCGGGGACGCGGCTAAAGGTGTTCCAGTCCGCTTCGGGCCGACGGAGCTTGCCGGTACGCCTCGACCGCGCTCGTTGCAGCGCCAGGAGCGAGGTGGCTTCGGGCGGAGCTTCGGTAGGCTCGACCGCGTGCTGAAGGCGACGCGAGCTTGCTCGTATTCGACCCAGCGATGTGAGCTTGTGACGTCGCGCGGAACTCGCCGGAGGCGCGATCGCTGAGCGAGTGGCGTCGGGCGTACTCGCGGCAGGCCTGCCAGAGGTTGTTCGCCCTGTGCCACCAGTCGTCGCCCCGCTCGCCGTTGACATCTTCATGCAGGACGACTCGTACGCGGCGGCGGCCTCGGAGAGCTGCTCGTCGCTCGCGGCGACCAGGCGGAGGGCAGCGGTCTGCTCGATCTCGCTGGTCTCCATCTCGATCAGTCGGGCGTACCGCCGGTGCTGGCGACAGCACTCGGCCGCGGACCGAAAGAGGAGGTCGGCCTTGTCGCAGATGGTTGGTTCAGGGGCGGCCGCGGCTGCCTTGGAGGCGGGGCGGCGCTGCTTCGTCTTCGGCATCGGAGGCAACGGAAAGGAGACTCAGTACGACGGGTGGGCGCGGCGCTCGAGCGGTTCGGCGAGAATAAGACGAAGGCGCCGCCCCCTCATGATAACTAGACGACGCACCATCGCGCCGGGTCATGTGGCCGTGTCGGCGATCGGGCAATCGGGGCACTGGCGGCCGGAGCTTTTTGCAGGGCCGAGCCGCGGCCGGCGGCGACTCTCCGCTACTTCAGCTCGAGATTGTGCTTGCTGACCAGGTCCATGTACGTCGCGTAGCCACCCTTCGCGGACTCGGACACGAACGAATCGACCGTCTGCAGCAGCTGTGTGCTGAAGTAGCCAGGTACGCTCTGCGGATGGGACCCGTAGAAGCCGCCGCCGAAGTAGCTGCGGATGATGACGCTGCGCGAATCATGAGGCAGCGTTCGGACGCTCGCCGCGAAGGCGTCGAACGAGCCTTCACGCATGAGGTAGAACTCCACGTTCGACACGTACAGCGCCGACAGCGTCTCTCCCCGCTCCGTCATCACCTTGCCGATCTCGCGCAGTGCGTGGTCCCCGGCGAGGTTGCCGACGACCGGCACGATGAGGTTGCGGCCCTCGAGCGACTTCACGAACTGGAAGTCGTCTTCGTGGCGAGGTACGACAGCTGCTTCCCAGCCAGGTCATGCTCGAGCAGGAGCGATCGCAGCGTCGGATAGTAGGGGCGCGGCGCTCGGCCCAGACTGGTGAACTGCAGTTCCAGTCCGGCCTCGAAGAACGCCTGGTGGATGTGATCGATAGTCTCGAGCTCCGCCGGCGTCAGCGGAATCCCGTAGCGTTTCACCTTCGTGCGAATCATCGCTCGCGACGTCTCGTACTGGTCGGCGTCCGCGGGCGTCTTGTCGATGAGCTCGACGACGTCGGCGATACTCTTGCGCTTCCACTTCGCGACGTCGTTAGGTATCGCCCGGCCGGTGAGCAACGCCAGGTACTCCACGCGGTCGTGCGCCATCTCGAACAGCGCCTTGAACAGCAGATGCTGCAGCAGATTGTCGCGACGAATGTCGACGATGAACGCGATGCGTGGCCGAATCTGCGCGATGTACGAGAAGCTCTGATCCGGACCAACGCCGATGTACGCGCCGCCGGTGACCCCAAGGCGTCTCATGGCGCCGAGCACGTGAAGGTACGACGACTCGTTGGAAATGAGGTTGTCGGAGTCGAAGAATCCGCCGGGCTCCGAGATGCGCGCGCTGAGTGCCGCGAATGCCGAGTCGCTGAGTGCGGGCGCCAGCTGTTGCGTGGTGTACGCCGTCGCGTGCGCCGCGTCCTGCTGGTACGCGGAGACCGGCAGCGCCGCGAGCAGCAGAGCACCCACGACCGATTTCGTCAGCATGTGGCTGGCTTCCGTGCGTCGAGGAGCAGGTGAGGGGCGTTCATGACGGTATGGGCTGTCAGGCCGGCTGTTGGAGCGCGCGACGGTACGCCTCGAGCACCGCTGGCCCGAAGCACGTGAGCGTCACGCGCTCGATCCGCTCGTCGGCATTGAGGAACCGCCGCACTTCGCTCACGGCGATCGCTGCAGCCTTGTCCACGGGGTATCCATATACGCCGCAGCTGATCGCGGGGAATGCTACCGTCCGCGCGTCATGCTCGGCCGCCAGACGAAGGGATTCACGATACGCTGACGCGAGCAGCTCGGGCTCGCCGTGCGATCCGTCGCGCCAGACCGGACCAACGGCGTGGATGACCCAGCGTGCCGGCAGTCGATAGCCGCGCGTGATCTTCGCGCGACCGGTTTCACAGCCGCCCAGCGTACGGCATTCGGCGAGAAGCTCAGGGCCGGCGGCGCGGTGAATCGCGCCGTCCACTCCACCGCCGCCGAGCAGCGACGTGTTCGCCGCGTTCACGATCGCGTCCACGGCGAGCGTCGTGATGTCCGCTGCGACGATCTCGATGCGATTCACACTGCTCCTACCGCTCATGCGATACCGGCCGGCGCGTTAGGCGTCCGCGGGCGTCGGGCCGGCGCGTCGGCGCCGCCGCGGCGGAGCAACAGCAGTGCGAGCAGGATCGCGCCGCACGTCACGCCGACGTCCGCGAGGTTGAACGTGTAGAATCGCCAGCCGCCGACGCCGATGTCGATGAAGTCGACGACGCCGCGATACGTGCCGCCTGGCGACCGGAATCGGTCCATCACGTTGCCGATCGCGCCACCGGCGACGAGCGCGAGCGCCGTCGCCTGGACGCGGTCCTTCGGCGGCGTCGTGCGGTAGATGCTGGCGAGCACGGCGAGCACGCCTAACGCCAGTAACGAGAAGCCCGACGCGGGAATGCTCGCCGAGCGACACGGAGAACGCGGCGCCGGTATTGTACGCGAGCGTGAAGCGAACGACGTCCCCCACTACGGGGTGCGGGACGTGCTCGGGGACGAGATGCTGCTCCGCCAGCCGTTTGGTCGTGCAGTCGGCGAGGACGAGCAGAAACAGGAGCGGCCAGAAGGCCTTGGCTTTGCTGGTCAGCATCGAGAGGACTCCATGGCCGGAAAGCTAATGACGGCGGGCACGGTCACCGTCGTTCATTGTCGGGAAAGTGCGGGGATTCTGAGGACCTGGAGGTGCGCGGTCCCGTTCGCGCTCGCGCGCACGAGGATGCCACGAATAGTTGCCCGGACCTCGAGCACGTCACCGGTAGCCACCTTGGCCACGAGCGACGCGTTCTGCCCGAGCGGCCGATTCATACCCCGCTCCAGGCGGTCGCGTGCCCGCTCGACCAGGTCGGCGACGGGAAAGCGGGCCCGCGTCCGCAGCATGGTCTGCACGTCCCCTCGGCGCATGAACTCGAGCCCGCGGACGAGCAGGTCGGCACTACTGACGTCGTACGCGAGGTCGGGGACGAAGAGCTGCCGCGTTTCGGCGTCGAAGCGCGGCGTGCCGACGAGGTACACGAGGCCGCTGGCCGCACCGTCGAACCTCAGCGGCGAGCGCTACGCGGCCCCCTCCGATGCCGGACAGGAGCGCTTCGCGGATGGTGATCCATCGGGCGCCACGGCGAATGCGCTTGCCGACGAGGTTCTTCTGGAGAATCGCGTTGGCGATGTCGTAGCTCAGTTCTCCCTCGAGCAGCACGTGCAGCGCCTGCTCGTGCTTCCCGGTTTCTCGGGTCAGCGGAGGAAGGCCGTCGGTGCCGTCGGCCGGGCGCGGGCCGGTGACGACTCGCGGTTCACCCGTGAGTCCGACGTCGAGGGCCACGACCCGACCCGAGCCGGCAATGGGCCCGAGGTGGACGGCCCGTGGCTGGATGAGCAGCCAGACGCTGTCGGACAGGCGGATGGGACGCTGCAGCACCCGCCACCACCGTTCGATCGGCGCCCGCACGTCCACCGTCGCGATCTTTTCGTCGAGCTGGACGACGCGCTTCTCGAGCTCCGCTCGGGCCGCGGTCACGACGCGGTCGGTGACGTCGATCTTGAAGACGGTGACCTTGCACTGGTCGCGGCGCTCATCGCTGAACGGAGCGACGCGCGTGATCTCGCTCTTGCCGCGGAGTCGCCAGTCGGACGTTATGCGGAGCGTCGTCGCGATCTCGACGACCACGCGTGGTCGCGCGGCGCCGAGGCCGCAGGATCCGAACAGGTCGCCACCGAGTGGCGCGTTGTACCACCCCTTGCCCTGGTACTCGAGCACCGTTTTCAGCCGAACGGTATTCCTCTCGAGTCGCACCTCGAACGGCGAACGCTCGGCCGCGAACGCCGTGTTGACGCGATGGTTCGTTGCGCTGCGGCGGCGTGCTTCGAGGTCACCGAACGTTCGCGGCACGGCGGCCTCGAGCCGCTGCGAATGCCGGGGAGAGGTCGTACGTGATCGGTGCGTCGAGCAGCGACGGCGGGAGCGGCGGGAGGGAGTCGGCGGCGGTATCGGCGACGCGAACTGGAGGCGGTGCGTCCACCGGCCGCGGACGGGCCGCAGCCGATCAACACCGCGACGACTGCCGCGGAGGAGCGCCATGTCGACGTCGCATGGCTATCCCTGTCGGTGCTTGCGCATCCAGTCCTCGACGAACGTCGGCAGAAACATGTTGTCGGCGATGGCCGCGACTTCCTCTGCCTCCTTCCACGCCTGCTCGAGCAGTGCGAGCTCGCCCTCGAGGGCGCGTCGTTCACTGTCTTCGTGCGCGGCCATCTCGAGCGCGAGGCGCAGCGACTCCGGCAGTGCCGAGATCTTCGCTTTCGCGCGGCTCATTGCCATGCGAGCGGCGACGTCGAAGAAGCGCATCGGGTCTGGTACGCGCTCGATCAGCGAGACGGCCTCCGTCACGCGATCGCGCGAGCCGCCGAATCGATTGAGCTGCGGCAGGAGCTTCCCGAGCGCCTGAATCGCGGGGTCTCCCTCGAGCGTCACGATCTGTTTGCGATAGCGGAAGGCCGAGTCGCCAGCCGGTCTCGTCGCTCGTCACGAGCTGCAGTCGGCTCAGGTGCTTCCCCTTCACGGTGAGCTCGCCGACGTCGGGGACGGGAAGGCGTGCGACGACCCGCTCGGGTGAGCCTTTGACGATGCGCTCGCCCATCTGGCCGATGAGCCATCCGAAACCGCCGATGCCGACGCCCGCCGCGGCGCCGCCGACGACGAGCGCGCCTAACGCGCCGAGCCCGATGCCGACGCGGATCAGGGCGGTGCGGCGTCGGCGACCGAGCTGATCGCCGTACCGCCAGGCGGCGAATTCGGGGCGTTCGGGGCGACCGATGCGCACGAGCTCCAGCCCGGACGGGAGTCGGGCGAGACCGATCTGGTCGGTGGAGACGCGGAGTCGGGTGTCACGATAGAACCGCTCGCACTCCTCGATGGCTTCCCATCGTTCTTCGGTCGGCGTCAGGTTCCACTGGCGGCAACGACGGCAAACGACCCAGAGCCGGCCGCGTTCGGGATCGAAGGCGAGACGCCGGCCAACGGGAAAATGCTCGATGGTGTCGTTTCCTTCGAGCGCGCTGTGGCAGAAGATGCAGGTAGAATACATCTCTCTTCGAATATGGCCGACGGCGCAGACAGCGGCGAGGCGACCACCACGGGGGACGGCATGCAATATCGGCGGCTCGGGCAGACGGGGATGACGGTGTCACGCATCTGTCTCGGGTGCATGAGCTATGGCAGCTCGAAGTGGCGCCCGTGGGTGCTGAACGAGGATGCGGCGCGGCCGTTCTTCCGTCAGGCGCTCGAGCGCGGGATCAACTTCTTCGACACCGCCGACATGTACTCGCTCGGCGCCAGCGAAGAGGTGACGGGACGCGCGCTACGGGCGATGGCGAAGCTCGAAGAGATCGTCATCGCGACCAAGGTCTTCTGGCCGATGGGTGAAGGGCAGAACATGGCTGGCCTCTCGCGGAAACACATCATGCAAGCGTGCGAGGCGAGTCTCAGTCGACTCGGTATCGAGACGATCGATCTGTACCAGATCCATCGGTTCGATCCGGCGACGCCGATCGACGAGACGCTGCGCGCCCTGGAGGATCTCGTCAGGCAGGGGAAGGTCCGCTATATCGGCGCGAGCTCGGGGTACGCGTGGCTGATGATGAAGGCGCTCAGCCTCTCTGAACGAAACGGGTGGGCGCGGTTCGTCACGATGCAGAATCACTACAACCTCCTCTATCGTGAAGAGGAGCGCGAGATGATTCCGCTGTGTGAGGCCGAGGGCATCGGCGTGATTCCGTGGTCGCCGCTCGCTCGCGGGCTGCTTGCCCGGGGCGAGTCTCGCTTTGGTGGTGACGCGGGAACGTCGCGTGGTGCGACGGACACGATTGGCCCCAAGCTGTACGACACGCCGGGGGACGCGGACGTCGTCGCGGCGGTGCGTCGCGTGGCGCAGGGCCGGGGGATCACGCCGGCGGAAGTGTCGCTCGCGTGGTTGCTGTCGCGCCGCGCGGTGGTGGCGCCGATCGTCGGAGCGACGAAACCGGAGCATCTCGATGCGGCGGTTCGGGCGGTGGACATCACGCTGACGGCGGACGAGATCGGGATGCTCGAGGCGCCGTATAGGCCGCATGGGGTGAAGGGTCACTGACGGGCCGAAGGACCGAGGCCTTAGGAAGGAGGAAACAGCGGGACCGGGGACCCGGGAACGGGGAACTGCGGCTGGTTGCTGGGTGGTCGTGCTGGTGGCTGGGTGACGCTGGGTGCTGTTGCGAGCAGCACGTAGGATGCTGGGCGATAATAGCAGCAGCGGGCGGCGTGCGGCCGCAGCATGCAGCCGTCGGCAGATGTTCCCAGCGTGCAGCTGCGTGCAACAGGCAGCTGCTCGCTAGGGCTACCTAACAAGATAGAACGCCATTCCAAGTATGGCGTACAACGCAAGCAGCAGCAGACCCTCGAACCAGGTCGTCTCTCCGTCATGCGCGATGGCGTTCACGCCGAACGCCACCGCCGCGATCGCGATCAGCTCGATCGGGTTCCCGAACACCAGGTTCATCGGGTGCCCCATGAAGTACGACGCGATCACGAGGATCGGCGCCGTCAGCAGCGCTACCTGCACCGTCGCGCCGACCGTGATCGTGAACACGAGCCCCATCCGATCGCGGCGCGCGAAGTAGACCGCCGACACGTACTCGGCCGCGTTGCCCACGACCGCGAGGACCGTCACGCCAAGGAAGAATGGTGACAGCCCGAGGCTCTTCGACGTCTCCTCGAGCGCACCCGACACGAGCTCCGCCTCGAGCGCGATGAAGGCAGTCGCGCCGAGCAGCACGCCGATCGACTTCCACACCGGCCACGCTTCGCCGTGCATCTCGTCGGCGTCCTCCTCGCGGGAGAAGACGTTCTTATGCGTGACGAGCGTGTACGCGATGTTCGCGAAGTACATGATGATCAGCACGACGGACACGCCGAGGCTCAGGAGCTCGTCGAGGCGTGTGCGTTCGATGACCGTCTGATTGAGTCCGCGCTCAGTGTAGTCGAACAGCGCCGGAACGAGCAGCGCGATGACCGAGAGGATGAGAAGGCTCGACTGCAGGCCGGCGCGTTCTCGCGGGAAGGTCTGCGTGTGTCGCTTCCATCCGCCAACGACGATGGCGAGGCCGAGGCCGAGCAGCGCGTTGCCGATGATCGAGCCGGTGATCTGCGCCTTCACCACCTCCGTGTTCCCGGCAGCCAGGATGAACAGCGCGATGATCAGCTCGGCCATGTTGCCGAACGTGACGTTCACGAGCCCGCCGATCTCGGAGCCGGCGCGGACGGCGAGATGCTCGGTCGCGCGTCGGATCCACTCGGCGAGCGGAACGATGGCGAGCACGCCGATCGCGAACACCCACACTGGCGATGCGTGGAACACGTACTCCAGCAGCACCGACAGCGGAACGAGGAGCAGAAACAGGTTGACGATCATGCGCGGAATTTGTGTGACACAGGCCAGCGCCGGGAGCCGATGTCGCGAATCGGTCGGCTCCGGCCGCGGCGATAGCACTGGAGCTAACCCTGAGAGGGCTGGCATCTCGATCAGCACCCTCGGTCAGCCCAAGCCAGCGGATACGGGGACTGAAAGCTGAAAACTATGACTGAGTGACTGACTCACTTGGAACTGGCCATGCCGCCGCCGGACTGCCAGCCATTTCCGGGCCCTAGGAACGTCCTTCGACCCCGGTGACCGCGCGGAAGGTATCACGCGCGATGAGGAGCTCCTCGTCCGTCGGGATCACCCAGACCGGCAGCCGGGAGGCCGCACTCGTTATGCGGCCCTCCTTTCCGCCGACCATCTCGCGCGTTCGCGGCTTCATCCAGCTCTACGCCAGCCCAGGCCAGTCCTCGGCAGATTTCCGCGCGGACCTCTGGTGCATTCTCGCCGATGCCGCCTGCGAACACGATCGCGTTCGAGCCGCCGAGCGCGGCCAGGTAGGAGCCGATGTACTTGCGCGCGCGATAGCAGAAGATGTCGATCGCGAGACGAGCGCGGCGGTCGTTGTTCTCGTGTGCCTCGGCCAGCAGATCGCGCATGTCGTGCGTGAGGCCGGACAGACCCAGCAAGCCAGACTGCTTGTTCAGCAGGTTGTCGACCTCGCTCGGTGAGAGTCCTTCCTTCGTGCCGAGGTACTCGAGCACAGCGGGGTCGATGTCGCCGGACCGTGTGCCCATCACCAGGCCTTCGAGCGGCGTGAATCCCATCGACGTGTCGACGGAATTGCCGGCGTCGATCGCGCACGCCGAGCATCCGTTGCCCAGGTGCAGCGTGATGATGCGCGTCTGATCACGCGAGACTCCGGTCAGCTCGCGCCAGCGATACGCCACGTAGCGATGCGACGTCCCGTGGAATCCGTATCGTCGCACCTTGTGGCGTCGATAGAGCTGATACGGGATCGCGTAGAGGAACGCGCGCTCGGGAATCGTATGGTGAAATGCCGTGTCGAACACGGCGACGTGCGGCACGTTTGCGCCGAGGACCGCGCGGGCGCCCGCGTACCCCTTGAGGTTGTGCGGATTGTGCAGTGGCGCGAGGTCGATCATGTCCTCGATGCCGCGCAGCACGTCGTCATCGATGCGGACCGATCGCTGAAAGCGCTCGCCGCCGTGGACCACACGGTGT
Source organism: uncultured Gemmatimonadaceae bacterium (assembly GCA_963829055.1). GTDB lineage: Bacteria > Gemmatimonadota > Gemmatimonadetes > Gemmatimonadales > Gemmatimonadaceae > JAJKIV01. Next base: position 380,497 of record CAWHHI010000004.1, read on the forward strand.
CCTACGGCGTCGATCTCACCGACAGCGCCGATGACCGGTCCCGACTCCTTCGACGCGAGCCACGCCACGATGTACTCGACGGCGCCGCGGAGGTCGCGGATCGGCGCAGTGTCGCGCGTGGGAACGCCGTCGGCGGCACGGAGCGTGATGATCGCTTCGCCGCCAATGCGCTCGATCTGCCCGCGGGCGAGCTTCTCATCCGTGTGCGCCTTGATGCGCTCGGCGTCCGTGCGCACGAGCTGGAACTTGACTGTCGACGAGCCGGCGTTGATGACGAGGACGTTCACGTCGGTACGCCGCCATCGAGAATCGTGGCCAACTTGGCGGCGTCGATGTTGCCGCCCGATACCACGCACACGACCTTGCCGCCGATGTGATGACGCAACGCCGCCGCGAGGGCGGCGCCTCCCGCGCCCTCTGCCACGACGCGAGCGCGCTCCGCGAGCAGGCGAACCGCCGCAGCCACGTCTTCGACGCTCGAGACGAGCGCGCCAGTCAGGAGCGTGCTGACGAGTGGCCACATCTCCGCGAGTACGCCCATCCCACCAATGCCGTCGACGAAGCTGGGCGTGCGCTCCACCCGAATTGGAGCGCCGGCCGCGAGCGCTGACGTGAGCGGCGTGGCGGTGTCGACTTCGCATCCGAAGACTCGCGCGTTAGGCGCCAGCGCCCGAACGGCCGTCGCGATGCCGCTGCTCAGACCTCCGCCACCGAACGGGACGAGGACGGTGTCCACGTCAGGCAGGTCTTCGACGATCTCGAGGCCGATCGTTCCATTGCCGGCGACGACTGCGGGATCGGATACCGGATGCACGAACAGGCCGTCGATGCCGGGATACGAATGGTCCACGAGCGTCTGCCACCAACGGTCGTAGGACACCTTCACGACGCGTCCGCCCAGCCGCTCGATGGCGTCGATCTTCGTGTGTGGCGCGTGGTCCGGCACGACGACGGCGCAGGGCACGCCGAAATGCCGAGCGGCCCACGCGACGCCCTGCGCCATGTTGCCGGCGCTCGCTGTGTACGCGCCTTGCGCGAGACGCTCGGATCCGGCGAGCAACATGGCATTCGCGGCGCCGCGGAGCTTGAACGAGCCGATAGGCTGGAGGTTCTCGAGCTTGAGCCAGATCTCACCCGCCGCGCCCGGAACGTCGAGCCTAACGAGCGGCGTGCGCACCGTGACGCCAGACAGTCGCTCGCGCGCAGCTCGGACGTCCGCGATCGTGATCTGGTCAGGCGTCGGCATCGCGGAGACCGCCCAGGTCCACCCAGCTGCCGGCACCCGTGGCGACGGCGCGATCATAGATCCGTCGTGCGGCCGCGACGTCCTCGATCGCGAGGCCTAACGACTTGAAGACCGTGAGCTCGTCCGCCGACCGTCGGCCGACGATGCGTGGTGGGGCGACGAGCAATTCACCGATCTCGCCCACGATGTGCTCGTCGCCGACGAGCCCCTCGCGCTTCGGCACCAGGAAGTCGCCCGCTTCGTTGATGGCGGACTCGCGGCGATCGACGTAAAAACGCGCCGCGGCGACCGTCGCCGAGTCGAGCTCACGGGCGGTCGCGAGGCTCGCGCCGACGGCGTTCACGTGTGCGCCCGGCGCGAGCCACTCTCGCGAGAGTACCGGCTCGCGCGAAGACGTGACAGTGCAGACGACGTCGGCACCTTCGACTGCCTGACGAGCGGTGGCGCAGACGACGATGTTCACTCCGTTCGCGCCATTGGCTTTCGTCCGTTCGGCGAAGTGGCGCGCGCGTTCGCCCGATCGGCTCCAGACGCGAACGTCGCGGAATGGACGAACGAGGCTCAGCGACTCGAGGTGCGTCGCCGCCTGCACCCCGGCGCCGAGTAGGGCGAGCGTGCTCGATTCAGGACGCGAGAGCAGACGCGTCGCGACGGCGGTGACCGCCGCGGTGCGGAGTCCGGTAATGGTGCTTGCGTCGATGATCGCGATGAGGCGCCCGTGTTCGGTGTCGAACAGCAGCACGGCGCCCTGATGCGAGTCGTATGGCGTGGCGTCGTTGCCGGGGAAGACCGTGATGACCTTCGCGCCCAACGCCGATGGTTGGTCGAGCGCCGCGGGCATGACCGCGAACGCGTTGCGCCCGTCGTGCAGTCGCACGACCTGGCGAAGCGGCAGGATGGCGCCGCCCTGCGCGAGCGTGCGCAGCGCGTCGGTCATCGCCTCGATGCATTCGGACATCGGGAGGAGCGCGATGACGTCGCGGTGCCCGACGAGCAGCGTACCTGTGTGAGCCGGTGGGGTCGACACGCGATTCTCTAGAGTTGGCGGACGCCGGACATGAGCACGCCGCGGAGCACTTCGATGGCTTCACCGGCGCTCGCCGACGCGCGCACTACGTCGGGATCGAGGATGCGGAAGAACTTCGCGGTGGTTTCGTCGGGGCGGAGCAGCACGACGGGCTTCTTGGCACGGATCGCGAGCGCGACCTCGGATGCGGTCCCGGCATTCATGCCGCACACGACACAGGCATTCGCGGACAGCGCGATGACGGCGTTGCGCGCTTCGCCGAGGCCGGTCGCGAGTACGACGTCGATGGCGGGCGATGCGCCGAGCGTATCAGGCGTTGGCAGGAGTCCGACGGTGAGACCGCCGGCTGCGCGCGCGCCCTTGGCGGCGGCGCCCATCACGCCGGCCACACGACCTCCGGTCAGCACGCCCCAGCCGGCCTTCGCGACCAACTCGCCGATGAGCGTCGCGTCGTCCATCTCTTTCTGCCCGGCGCCTTCGCCCGGTCCGAGCACACCGATCAGGATCCGTCGCATATCGCGGATGCTAACGATACGAGGACGGTCACGCGACCACTTGTCATTCCGAGCGAGCGAAGCCGGGTGCCCACCGCAGGTGGGCGCATGAGGAATCGCGATCGTACAGGTAGAGAGCCCTCTACCCGGAACCGCACGATTCCTCATGCGCCCAGAGGGCACCCGCGGCCTGCGGCCTCCGCTCGGAATGACAGCGCCTCGACCCACTTGGCTCGCTCGGCACGACCACCCGTTAGGCGTCGCGAATTCAGGGGACGATGCGAGCGCGGCGGATCACGTCCAGCTTCGGAAAGCTCTGCGTGAGGTACGCATTGCCTTCCGTGGCGATCTTGCCCTGGTCCGGTCCCGCGCCGTACGGCGCGCCCTCGCCGTAGCCCGCGTACAGGCTGTCCACGACCGCCATGCCATCGACCACCTCACCGATCGGCGCGAAGGCCATCGCGTCGAGGTTCGAGTTGTCGGCGTAGTTGATGAACAGCTGCGTGGATCGCGTGTTCGGTTGATCCATCTTCGCGAACGTCACCGTGCCGCGCTTGTTGCTCTTCTTGACGGAATCGTCCTCGATGTTCAGCGACTCCCACGCGGCGTTCACGCGCGGGTCACCGTTGAGCCCGAACTGCGCCATGAAGCCCTGCAGGACTCTGAAGAAGCGCGTGTCGTCGAAGAAGCCCAGCTGCACGAGATGGTAGAACCGGTCGACACCGCGCGGCGCCCAATCGCGATGGGCGAGAATCGTGAACGTGCCCTTCGTCGTTTCGACGGCGACCTTGAACGAGTCGGGCGCCGGCGTCGCAATCGCGTTCTTGTCCGGGTTCGCGAGGGCGCTGTTGGCTCCGCCACCGGTGCTGGCGCCGCCGGCGCCTCCTCCACCTGCATCCGTCTTGCACGCCACGCTGAGGACGACGAGCGCGACTCCTACGGAAGCGCGGACGAGCGTGCGGCCTGGCCCGGACTTGAGCGACATGAAACGTTCTCCTTCGTGGCGGTTGAAAGCGTCCGCGAAGAAGTTAGTCGCCGGCGTTTCGAGTGGCGAGGCAGCTGACTATTCCGCACGCATCGCGATGCGCGGGTCTACTCGCGTAGCGCGCCGGGCCGGGATGATGGTCGCAACGAGCGCGACGAGTGCGAGCAGTGCTACGGTCGCCGCGAATACGCGCGGGTCTCGCGGGCTCACGCCGTACAGCAGACCCCGAAGCGCCTGAGCCGCCGGGAACGCCAGTATCGTTCCGACAACGAGGCCACCCAGCGGGAGCCTCATCCCCTGACCAACAACGAGGCGGCCGACGTCAGCCGGCGTCGCGCCGAGCGCGATGCGAATTCCGATCTCGCGCGTGCGCTCGCTCACGAGACTCGCGACGACTCCGAACACCCCAGTCGCCGCGAGCAATAGCGCGAGGCCAGCGAAGGACGCGAGCACGGCACTCGTGAATCGCTGCTTCGCCCAGGCACCGCCGAGCTGCTCCGTGAGCAGCCCGAAATCGTAGAGCGCCAGATCGGGGTCGACGTTCTGCATCGCGTCGCGAATGCCGCGCATGGTGGCGGCGGCGTCGCGCGACGTACGCACCATGACCGTGCGCGTGGCGTACGTGAACTGCAGATACGGCGTGTACACCGCAGGGCGAGCGCGGCGGTCGTCGCCTTCCTGATACGGGACGTCACCGACGACGCCAATGACCTCGAGGCTCGAGTCGGGCGAGTCCCACGCGCTCGCGCTGCCGCCGCCGAACCAGATCCGTGCGCCGATCGGATTCTCGTTCGGCCAGAAGCGCCGCGCCGCGGTCTCGTTGATGATCGCGACGCCGGGTCGGCCTTCGCGATCCGTGCTCGCGAACGCCCGTCCGCGCAGCAGGGGAATGTCGAGCGTGCGGAAATGGTCGGGCCCCACGTAATGGCGCATGATGCCTGGCGCCGCTCCAGGCGCCGGAACGGGGCGCCCGAGCACGAACAGCGAACTGTTCGCGCACGACGCCACGAGTGGCGCGCATCCATCGACGGTCGCCGCGGTCACGCCCGGCACTGTCGCAATGGATGCCAACAAGCGCTCGATGAACGCGGGCGCGGCGGTGGTCGCGTAGCGCACCTCCGGTGGCCGCACCGAGAACGTGATGACGTTGCGTGGATCGATGCCGAGTGACTCGCCTCGCAAGCGCGCGAGCGTCGCGAGCATGAGACTTCCGCCGGTGAGCAGCACGAGCGCGAGTGCGACCTCGACGGCGACGGCGATCCCTCGCAGCGAGGCGAACGAGCCTCGTCCCGCGCGCGTGACCGCTCCGCTCTGTCTGAGCGTCGTCGCGAGCGCGGTCTTCGTGGCGGTGAGCGCCGGCGCGAGCCCGCACAGAAGCGCGGTGACGATCGTCAGACCCGCCGTGAACGCGAGCAGCGTGACGTCGACATGCGGTCGCACGAACTCGCCGACGCTGCCATAGAAATTCGACGGCGCAATGGCTCCCGCGGGCGCAACGATCACGCGCGTCGCCCACCACGCGAGCGCAATGCCGATGGCACCACCTAACGATGCGAGGAGCGCTGACTCCGTGAGCAGCTGCCTGACGAGTCGTCGGCGCGTGGCGCCGAGCGCGAGGCGCACGGCCATCTCGCGGCGGCGGGACGCGGCATGCGTGATGAGCAGGCTGCTCACGTTCGCGCAGGCGAGGAGGATCACCGACGGCCACCGCGCCAAGCAGCACGACCATTGCCCGTCGGGTGGTGGCGTTCACGCGAACTTCGGACAACGACACCGCCGTCGCCCCATACGAATCACCGGGGACCTCGGACTCGCTCGGCTCCGCTCGCTGGATGGCCGCGCCGGCCGCGCCGATCTCCGCGCGAAGTGATGCGATGGAGGCGGTCGGCCGTAGCCGCGCGACGACGCTGATGAAATCCTGATTGGTCGTGAGATACTCGGGATACGTTAGGCGCGGCGCCTGCACGGCCGGGTACCAGAGCTCAGCGCTACCGGTGAGGCCGCTGAACCCGTCGGGCATGACGCCGATCACGGTGAGATCGCGTGCCGTTCACGCGGATGACCTGCCCGAGGACCGCCGGATCGCTGCCGTACCGCCGCCGCCACAGGTCGTGCCCGATGAGGGCCACGAGCGCGCCGGCGGTCTCGCGGTCTTCCGCGCTCGTGAAAAGGCGCCCGCGCGCCGGCTGCACGCCCAGCACGGCGAAGTAGTCACCGGACACGACCTCGGCGCGTACGGGCTCGGCGTCCGTCCGACCGGCGAGGTTGACGCTGGAGAGTCCGTAGCTGCCGATGGCGGCGACGGTGTGGAGCGACTTCTCGAGCATACGAAACCGCTGATAGGACCAGCGGAGTCGCTCGGTGCCGCGCGTGGGCTCGGTGTGAGTCGTGTACAGCATCGCGAGCTGGTCGGGGTCGCGAAACGGCGGAGGCGTGATGAGGGCGGCCTCAGCAACCGCGAACGTCGCGGTGCCAGCGCCGATCGCGAGGGCCAGCGTGACTACGACCGAGACGGCGAGCGTGCGGTTCTTTCGGAGCGAGCGGGCAGCAAGGCGGAGATCGCCAATCAATCCATCCATCAGTCGGCACGGCCTGAGAGGGCGGGCATCATCTTGGGTGGCTGCACCGTAGGACGCCAGTCAGTCAAAGAGCGCTTGAACGCGTTTGCCAACGCTCCAATCGCGAAGAAGGAGACGTAGCGGGGCTTCCGGCGGCGGCATGGCCAGTACCAAGTGCGTCAGCGACTGCTCAGCAGCAGGTGTCAGGCATCAGGCCCCGTATCCGCCGGCTTGGGTCGCCGTTACCCGCAGTGCCCTGACGCCTGACAACTCGTACTGACGCGACTCAGTGCTGAGTCACTGGCCACGCTGCCGAGACAACACCGATAAGCGCTAGGTGCCGGACTTCGCGACTTGGCGGTACCGGAAGCAGTTGGTTGCGTGGTCGTTGACCATTCCCGTCGCCTGCATGAAGGCATAGCAGATCGTCGAGCCGACGAAGCGGAAGCCGCGCTTCTTGAGGTCCTTGCTCATGGCGTCCGACTGCGGCGTGGACGCCGGGACCTGGCCGAGCGCGTTCCACGTGTTCACGCGCGGCTTGCCGTCCACGAAGCGCCAGACGTACGCGTCGAACGAGCCGTGCTCCTTCTGGACGTCGAGGAACGCTTTGGCATTCGAGACCGCCGACTCCACCTTGAGGCGATTCCGGACAATGCCCGGGTCGGCGAGCAGCCTTTCTACCTTGCGCGTCGTGTAGCGAGCGACGCGAGCGGGATCGAAGTCGTCGAACGCTGCGCGGTAGGTGTCACGCTTCTTGAGGATCGTCTCCCAACTCAGTCCGGCCTGGGCGCCCTCGAGGATCAGGAACTCGAACAGTCGCTGGTCGTCGTGCAGCGGGACGCCCCACTCGGTGTCGTGGTACGGAATGCTCAGGTCCGTGCGTGGCCCATCGACACCGTGTGACGTTAGGCATGATCGTCAGGCGTGGCCGTTAGGCATAGAGGTCGTTCACGTCGGCGGCCGCGAGCTCCGTGTAGAAGCCCGCGAGGCGCTCCGTCACCGCGTCGAAGTAGCGCGCGCCCTTCTCGGGTGTCGCCGCGGCTGGATTGCCGGTGCCGGTATCGTCGGTGACCTTCGTCCACTGCCGAGGCGCCCATGCCCAGCCGTCACGCAGGCCGGCCACCCGTGAAGCGTCGCGCGCGTCCCGCGCCCGCGTCGCTGAGCGGAAGCACGAGCTCCGGCATCAGGTGCTGCACGAGACTCGTCTCGAGCTCGCCCGCGTGATCGCCCGGCTCGTCGAAGAACGGGCGAGGATCGAGGCAGCTGTACCAGTTGATCGTGCAGATGAACGGTCGCGCCGTCGGCTGCAGCTCGCGGATCATCTGCCGGAAATCGTTCCCGCCGTGACCGTTGAGGATCACGAGCTTCGCGATGTTCGCGGCAGCGACCACGTTCGCGACGTCGGCCAGCACCGCCGCCTGCGTGGACGGGTTCAGGTTCATGCACAGGGGAATGTCCAGCTGTCCCGTGTTCACACCGAATGGCACGCATGGCAGAACGATCGCGCGCGCCCCCTGCTCCCACGCGCGACGCGCGGACTCGGCGGCGACCGCGTCACTCTCGATGACGTCGGTGCCGTACGGGAGATGGTAGTTGTGGGCTTCCGTGGCGCCCCAGGGGAGGATCGCGACGTCGTAGCGTGTGTCGCGAACGGTCTTCCAGTTCGTCTCAGCGAGGATGTATGGGCGTCCGGCCATCGAAGTCGGTTATGAGTCGCGGGTGGCCGTCGACCATATCGTAGAAGCGGATCCGGTCGGGCTGTTTGCTCTTGGCGAGCAAGATGATCTGCCCGGTGTGCATCGAGAAGTGCTCGACGACGTGATACACCGCCTCGAGCACCGAGACGTCGTTCGCCTGGATCGTGCGTCGCGTGTGCAGATCGGCAGGCGTCAGCGAGGCGAGCACGCGATCGACGTCGGTGACGGTCTGCTCGAGCCAGTCGATGAGGCTCGTGGCGGGCAGCGGCGCCCGCTGATCGAATTCGCTCTGACGGTCGCGGATGTCGGCTGCGCCGCCGACGCCGCTCACGATCCACTGCCGCGCGTTACCGGAGAGGTGGAGCATCAGGTTGCCGATGCTGTTCGACGACTCGTTAGGCCGAGCCCAGATGATATCGTCGTCGAGCACGGAGACCGCGAGGCGGATCTTCGTCAGATACTCGCGCAGGTAGCGCCGCGAGAGCGCGATGAGCATCTCGGCCGTCGCTCGCTCGCCGGCAACGGGTGTCGCACCTGGTGCCGTCATCGCATCGCTACCGTCATGGGATCATCGACGAGCCTGATGAGGCGTGTCGCGAACGTGGCGAGCGGCTCCCACCCCGAGGGCGCCGCGTCGCTCCAGCGGTAGCGCGTCTCGTGCAGCTCTTCGCCGAGCGTGAGCTCGATGATCGTGGCGTCGAGCGGCGGTTCCGGCTGGTGCGGCCGGCACGTGATCGTTGCCTCGGCGAGACTCGCGAGCATCGCGTCGACGACGTTCGTATCCACGTCGAGCCGCACGGATCGGAGCGACGGCGGGCGTTTGGTCGCGAGGTCGGCGACGAAGATGTCGCCTGCGCCGATGAGCGCGTCGCGGAAGATGCGCGGCGTTGGGACGTCGAGCGCGCGTTGCCACACGGTCCGCACGACGTAGAGATCGCCACTCGCGGAGCGTCGAACATCGCGGGCGACGGGGTCATCGAACGTCGGGATAGTCAGCAGGAGCGCGACGCGACTGCCGTAGCCTGACTCGCCGGCGCGCCCGTCGCGCAGCTGCTGAATCGCGTGGTCGAATGCGGAGCGGTGGAGATGAATAGGAAAGCGCATAGGACGACGGGTGAAGAAGGAACAGAGAATCTGTCCTCAGCGCTTCGTGATGTCTATCGGGAACGGCGCTGGTGGCTGGGCGGTCGTGCTGGTCGCTGGCTGAACGAAGCGTTAGGTGATCCTCACGAAAATGACGTTATTTCTATCGAGCTCAGCCGGCGCGTCGGGCCCAACAGTTGCGGGCGGCAGCGAGCACGCAAGGGCACCGCTCCCCATCGAGGAGGTACCGATGGCAATGGATCGAGAACGCTCCGCGGACGTTCCCACGATCACCACCGAGGCGTCCCTGGCAACCCTGGGCCCCGATTGGGACACCGAGGACGCGTACTGGCAAAGCGCATATCCGGAGCGACCGTATGCGCGCGCCGACCGTGGCTTCGACTACTACCGCGCCGCGTACCGCTTCGGAGCCGAACGCGCCACGCTCTGGCGGCACCGCGAGTGGACAGACGCCGAGCGCTCGCTGCATGAGGCGTGGATGGCGACAGCCGATGCGGTCAACGCCGCGTGGGATGAGATGAAGGAGGCCATCCGCGACGCCTGGGACCACGTCCGCGGTCGGTGACGACCGACGACATTCGTAGGCGCATTCCGAGCGAAGGCCGAGCGATCGACGAATCGCGTGTCATTCCGAGCGCAGCGCCGAAGGCGCGAAGTGGAGGAATCGAGCCTCGTTGGTAAGGGCCCCTCTATCAGACGGTCGCGATTCCTCGACTCGCTGTCGCTCGCTCGGAATGACAACCCGCTCGGAATGACACGGGTGCGTTAGGCGGTCACCGTTTCCCGGACGAAGATCGCGTGCGCGCCGGCGAAGTCGAGGATCAACATGTCGCCGGCGCCGAGCGCGAAGCGCGTCGACATGGCGTGAGGCGCGCTCGGATTGTCGGTCTCGAGCAGGTCACCTGTGGTGCGGTAGATCAACGGCACCACCAGCTCACGTCCGTCGACCGAGAGGATGTAGCGCAGGTGGCCGCCCGGCTGGAACTCCATGCGTACGCCGGGCCCGAAGTCGAGCGACGGGTCGCTCCTCATGAGACGCCAGAGGCCGAACAGCCACGACGGCGTTGGGTCGTTGAACACGGGCTGGGTCACGCGAAGTCGAGCCGGGAAGAGCTGAAGAAAATCGAGGTGGCCGGATGCCGCCCGGATCGGGTGCCGCGTCGAATCCAAGATGTTTTCCGGTGATGACGCCGTCCAGCCACCGATGACGCCGCCGCTGACCCGGGACTGGCAGGCATGTTGCCTCGGCCAAACTGCAGAACGTTCAGGAGTGGCAAATGGCTGAGGTGTTGGTGGAGTTCGACGCGGCATTCCACGGGTCCGATGGAGCGAACTACGCGCCACGAGCCTGCGCACGCCTCGGCGACGACGGGTTGTGGGAGGGATGGCTGGAGTTCAGCGATCTCGACACTGGTGCAGTCATCCGCAGTGGGCGAGAAACGACGCAGCCGACACGCGATGACGTCATGTATTGGGCGACCGGCCTCACGCGTGTGTACCTCGAAGGTGCACTCGAGCGCGCGCTCAGGCCACTTCGCGTCGTGGAGCCGCTGCGCACCCACGAGGAACCGACTTTCGATGGCCCTGCGCCCGATCTCGAGGTCGTCGACGAGATCGCGGTGCCGCGCGCGGTGCTCGATCCCGTTCGAGGTCTACGTGCAGGGTGAGCAGGTCCTGCGGCAGGAGCTTTCGGCGCTGAGCATCGACCACCTGCGTGCGATTGTCGACGCGTACGGTCTCGGCGGCGGCGTGGCTGCCACCTCGCCAGTGCCTGCGGTGCTCGATCGAGTACATCGTGGCCGAGGTGCGCAGTCGTTTCGTGCCACCGGCCAGAGACGTCATCGAAGACGGTCGATCACTCCTTCCAGAACCGTAACGGCGGCGTCGAGCACCTCGCGCTCGTCAGGCGCGAGCGCGCGAACTTCCGCGGTGAGTGCCGCGACCCGCCGCGCTCGGCCACGCAGTAGCAGCGTGCGCCCGTTAGGCGTTGCGCGAATCCGCGTGAGGCGCCCGTCGCTCGCGTCGGGCTCACGCGTCACGAGACCGTCGGCCTCCAGCGCCGTGACGAGGCGCGTCATGGTCGGCGGGCGGACCTGTTCCGCGTTCGCGAGCTCGCCGAGTGTGAGCGGTCCGCCGAAGACGAGCACGGACAGAGCGGACAGACGGGGCGCGCTCAGGCCGCTCGTGGCGTCTTCGCGACGCAGCCGCCGCAGCAGATGAATCGCCGCGGAGTGCAGGCGATCCGCCGTCCGCTCGGCGTCGTCCTGCGCGCTCTCGCGCTCTGATTTATTCGGTCTTGCGCGCGGCGACGCCATTCCACATAATCGTTAGCATTGCTAATGATAATCGACCGCAACTTCAGGTGAGAACCCGGAGCCGACGATGACCATGACGCCTGCCGCCGTAGCACTCGACACGATTGGACAGATCGCCATCCGCGCGAAGGACATTGCGCGCGCCGTGCAGTTCTATCGTGACACGCTCGGGATGCGCTTTCTGTTCGAGTTCCCGAACCTGGCGTTCTTCGACTGCGGCGGCGTGCGGCTCATGCTGAGCCCGTCCGAGGAGCCGGGCTTCGATCATCCGGGCTCGGTGATCTACTACAAGGTGAAGGACATCACTGGGAGCTACGAGTCGCTGAAGCAACGCGGCGTCGAGTTCATTGACCAACCGCATCTGATCGCGAAGATGCCCGATCACGATCTGTGGATGGTGTTCCTCAGGGATACGGAGGGGAATACGCTCGCCTTCATGTCGGAGATAGCTCACTGAAGGACTGAGCGGATGGCGGAGGGCGGACGGCGGAGGGCGCGCGTCACTTCGGCAAGCAGTGGCCTTTCCGCCGTCCGCCCTCCGCCATCCGCCTTCCTATCTGCGGTACGCCACCAGCACCCCATCACGGATCGGAATGATGGAAGCGATCCACTCATCGCTCTCCATGATGCGGCGCGTCACGGCGCGCACGCCCTCCGTGTTCGCCGACGTGTCGGACGCATCGAGAATGCGGCCGCTCCACAGCAGGTTGTCGATGATCAGCGCGCCGCCTCGGCGCAGCTTCGGCAGGATCGCATCGATCGACGCCGGATAGCCGGCCTTGTCGATGTCGTTGAAGATGATGTCGAACGGGCCGTCGGTCGCGCGGAGCGTCTCGACCGCTTCGGCGACGTGGAAGCGAATGAGGTCGGAGTACCCGAGGCGCTCGAGGTGCTCGCGCGCGCGAGTGGAAAGGTCTTCGTCCCACACGACGTGGTGCACCTCGCCTCCTCCGTTCTCGCGCACCGCGCGCGCGAACCAGGCGGTCGAGTAGCCGAAGCCCGAGCCGAGCTCGAAGATGCGACGCGCGCCGATCAGGCGAGCGACGAGATAGCAGAGCTGTCCTGATGCCGGGCCGATGATCGGGAAGTTCGTCGACTCCGCGATCCGCTCCATCTCCTGCAACTCGGCCGGCCGTTCCGGGACGAGGTCGTCCAGGTAGCGGGAGATCTCAGGCGCGAGAATGTCCATGGCGTGCGCGTTCGGCGTTCGAGGGTGAATGCAGCAGTGCTACGGCCGTGCCAGCTACCGCCAGGCCAGCTACCAGAGTTCGACGCCCGGCTGGCCTGCGTAGGCCATCCCTTCGAGGATACCGCCGCCCTGGACATCCCACGCGGGCCGGCGCGGGTCAGGCGGAACCGAGATGGCGGAGCTGTCGGTGAACGCGACCGTGAGGGTGCCGTTGCGTGTGACGGTCACACTGCGGACGCCGAGTCCGACCATGGCGAGGCAGGGGGAGAGTCGCTCGGTATCGGCGGGGTCGATGTGCCGAGTGGCGCCGCTCGCGAGCTGTAGCGTGAAAGGCCCGGCAACGCGGACGTCGGCTGAGCCATCGAGCGACCACGTCTGGATGCGGATCGACGACCGGTCGATCACGAGCTGTGTGACGCGGTGATCCAGCAGTACCCAGTGGTGTTCGTCTTCCGACTCGATCAGCTGGGCATTCACGCGAGCACTCCCTCGGTCTGGCCGGCTACGGCTTGATGTGAATCGGAGTGCCGACCGGAACGGCGCTCCAGATCTCCTCGATTTCCTCGTTCGTGACGGCGATGCATCCCTCGGTCCAATCGAACTCTCGGTGAGCGGCGCCGACCCACGCCTGTCGCGGTGGCAGCCCATGAATCATGATGTCGCCGCCGGGCGACACGCCCAGCGCCTGAGCTCGCGCGCGGTGGGCTGCATCAGGATACGAGATGCGCAGTGCGCGATGGAAGCGGCTCTCGAGATTTCGCGCTTCGATGGTGAACCTCCCCTCGGGCGTACGCATGTCTCCTCTGCTCACCTTGTCGCCGACCGGATGCTCGCCCAACGCCACGAGATAGCTGCGGACCACCGCGCCGTTGTGGTAGAGCGACAGGCGATGCGATGATTTCTCGACGACGATGCTGTCGGCAACGATCGAAGGTGATCGCGCGGCAGGGGTTCTCGGGGCTCTGGATGGGGCGCGCGAGCTGTCGGCGGAGCCGGCGAGCGTGAGCGCGATCGTGCCAACGAGGAGCGGGAGGGCCATCGTCGCAGACAACCTGGGTATAGCGTACAAGACGTTCGGCATCGCCGAAGCTGGCGATGTCGTGTGGATGACGTGCGGCGTCCGTCGGCGGCAACGGGAGTACCGCCGACGAACTATGAGCGCCAATGTAGGATCCTGTACTTCCAAACGTCCAGTGGGGAGGAGCGGCGAGCGGACGCTCGAGCTTGCCAGTCGGTCAGTCGTGCGGCCTAACGATCCTACGTTTCCGCGTCGTCGGCGCGCGACGTTAAAACCGCCTCACGAGTCGCACTTCGACATACGTCCGGCGAAACCCGAACTTCTCGTTCACGTGTACCATGGCCGGGTTGCCGGACGCGGTCGCGAGCTGGCGAACGCCGTTGTCCCGCGCCCACCGGATGCAGCTCGCCTTGAGCGTCGTCGCGATGCCGAGCCCGCGATACGCCGGGCGAACGGCAGTTCTCGAAGCGTGGACGCGCGCGAATGCCGTTCCGCGGTCAGAGTCGCGCCGGGTCAGCCACGGTTCTTTCGCTCTGGACGTTCCCGGTGTTGAGCGTGCCGGCGGGCTCGAAGAGGATCACCTCGACTTCCTCGTCGGCAACCGGTCGGTGCTCGACCCCACGCGGGACGATGAGGAAGTCTCCAGCGTGCAGCTCGATCTCCCGGTCGCGGAGCTGCATGCGAAAGCGGCCGCGGTGCACGAGGAACATCTCGTCCTCGTGATCGTGGTGATGCCACACGAACTCACCAGCGAATTTCACGATCTTCACGTGCTGCCCGTTCAGCTCGCCGACGATCCTTGGCGACCAGTGCTCGGAGAACGAGGCGAACTTCGATGCAAGCGTGACTTTGTCCATGCGTCTGATTTTGCGGATTGCGTTGCGTGCGCGCAAGCGGTCGGTTTGAATACGATGACACGCCTTTGCACCGCCCTCCGCGCCTGCCGGCGGCCCTCCCTCCGCCAGTCCTCCTTCCTCCTTCCGTCCCAGGGCCTCCTTGCTCAGGCCTCACGTCGCCCCGATCACCTCGAGAAAATCCGCGAACATGCCATACGCCGTGGTGGTGAGATCCGGAGCCGCCGATGTCACCGTCAGACCACCCGGAAATACCTCCGCTTCGTAACGCGTGACCAGCGTCGAGCCCGAGACCGCGAGTGGGCTGCCGAGCGCCACCTGCTCCGGCGCGACGCGCGCCAGGACTGCGGTGCCCTCCGCGCTCACGCGACCCACGAGCCGGAACGGCTGGCCTGCGCGGTGAGCGGCACGCACCGCGTCCGGATCCAGCGATCGCAGACCAACGCGGTCCACGTCAGGCGGGTGAAGCGCGTGCTCGAGAATCACGTTCGAGATCGCGCAGAGCTTCACGGCCGAGTCCCAGCCGTCCACGTCGTACGATGGATCCGCCTCCGCGATGCCTAACGCCTGCGCCTCGCGGATGCCGTCGTCGATCGAGGCGCCGCGCTCCACCGCTTCCAGCACCACGGTCGCCGTCGACGTGAATATGCCGCTCACCGCGCGGATCCCCGCCAGCGGCAGGCACCGGCGCACCAGCGAGAACACCGGAGTGCCGTCCATCACCGCCGCCTCGAATCGATACTGCCGCGCGTGCAGCTCGGCGAGCGCGCTGAGCCGACGGTAGCCATGCACCACCGGACCCTTGTTCGCGGATACGGCGTGCACGCCGGCGCGAAGCACCTCGCTCAGATAGTCGAGCGCCGGTTGGCCCGTGTGTGGGTCGAGCGCGATCGTCTCGAACACGACGTCGGGGCGAGCCGTCAGGAGCCAGTCACCGATGTCGTAGCACGTAGTGCCCGCCGGCCCCGGCCCGCCTGGCGTCAGGCCGTCATCACTGTCTGCTCGCCAGCCTAACGTCCGCGTCGCGACGCCGGTGATCCGGCACGTGACCCCGTATCGTACCGCCAGCTCGGTTCTTCTGGATTCGAGCAGCCGAACCAGCGCTTTCGCGACGTTGCCGTACCCGAGAAACGCGACGGCGTAGCTGCGCACGCGGGCGGCGGCCCTCAGCGTCCCCGCACGATGCGTGACGGCATCGTGCGGACGTCGCGTGCCTGATACAGGCACACCGCGACGACGATCTGCGTGAGCGCGACCAGAACGCCAACGCCGAGCGAAACGCCGGCTGGCCGGCCTAACGCGGAGGCCTCCGGGCCGACGAGCCGGGCGACGGCCACGATCGAATTCAGGAGCACGTAACCGCAGAGGAGTGCCGCGATGTACCACGTCTGCCGGTTCGGTCGCCCGAGCCGGAACGCGATGGCCGCCGCCAGCACCGCGGTGCCGATCCAGTGGACGAAGAGCACGGCGTTCGGGCCGCGCGGCGGCAGCCGGAGACCGAATGCGAGGACGACCGCAATCACCGCGTACACGGCCTCCGCATAACGGGCCGTGCGTAGCGCCGCGGGCACCGTCAGGGCTCTACGGAAACTTCTACTTTCACGTCGGCGATCGCGACCGCGATCGTTCCGAACAACGGTCACCGCCGCTTGAACCCTTCCACGAGCGCGGCGGCCTGCGCGGCGTCCGTTCCACCGACCGTGAAGCGGAGACGCACCGTGTTGAACAGGGTGACGTCGGTTCGAGGCTGGTTGCCACGATCCACGGTGCCGGTGACGGTCAAGCCGACGCGCGTGATTGGCACGGACTGATCGCGCGCGATCACGTGCAGCAGTTCGACGCCACAGGCGGCGACGGCCGAGAGGAACAGTTCCGGAGGGGTCACTTCCTCGCCCGGACATCCGTTCTGCACCGGCCCGTCGACGATGAAGTGGTGGTCGCGCGCGCTGCACATCACGCGGCCGAACACGTCGGTCGAGCGAGCTCGGATCTCGTACTCGCGAATAGGCTGCGGAGCGGTCACGGAAGAGGCGTGGCGAGAAGGGTCAACCAGAACAACACGGCGAGCATGAGCAGTTGCTGCATATCACGTGCATGTCACTCTAATCGAACTCGAACTTCGGCGCGCCCTGCTCGGATGTGACACGGCCGGCCATGATCTGGGCGATGGCGAAGTTCTCCGACCGCACAGGCGACTGCGCGAGCCGCCGCAACATCACGATCTGGCCCACGTGCGTGAACGCGTCGGCGACAGGACCCTGCAGCAGCTGTTCCGCGGACCCGCCTAACGGCCGATCGCCGGCGAGATAGTCGTCGAGGCGCCCGAGCGCAGCAAAGAAACGCGCGGACTCCTCGTCCCACGAGCCCGGCGTGGACACATGCCAGCGCTGCTGGCCTTCAGCGAGCGAGAGTGCCCAGTCGAGCAGATCGCCGAGATGCGCGAGGATCTGCAGGGGAGTGCGCGTCTTCTCGCTGGCGTGGAAGTCCGCGACCGCGGGCGATGCATTGCGAATGGCCTTCCCGCCGCGATAGGCGAGCGTCGCGAGCGCATGACGCAGCATGGCGCGCTTTCCCCGCGCGTGGGGCTCGTCGTCAGCCGGGCTGCTCACGGTGTGCACCTCATCATATGGGTCAGCGGCTCGTGACTCGCCCATGCCCGATGAGACGCGAGCCCTCGATCACATCGAATTCCGCGCCCGTCACGAGCTCGGAATGCGAGACGCCATTATCGGGCGGAAGGCGGATCGTCGCATTCGCCCCGGCGCCGGGATGGATCGGCTCGGACGGTCCAGCCACGAACTCGACGTTCAGAAGACGTCCCTGACCACCACGTACCCGGAACTGCGGTCGGTACGCTACGGGCCATTCGGAGCTGAGGTCGAGCGGGGTACGCCGACCGCCCTCATCGACGGGCAGCAGTTCGATCCAGATTTTCACATAGCGGACGGCGCCGTTGGTATTCATGCGCCGTTACCCTCGCTGTCGCGAGGGCTGCGGTCAAGTCCTGACGGCTGGACTCGAGCCGGCCTTACCCGCCCCGCTTGAAGAATTGCACGGCACGCTCGTGCTTCTCGGCCGCCGCGCGCGACGTGAAGGTCCCGAGGTTCCGCCGCTTGCCCGTTTTCGGATCCTTCTTGCGCGAGTACAACCGGTAGCGACCGTCTTTCAGCTTTCGAATCATTGTCGAATCATCGGCTGTGTGCGACGGGCGAGGGTGGCGAAGTCCGCGCCGCTGGCGCGCCGCGCGTGAACGCGATGTAGTCCGTAGGAACGGGTTCTCCGGCGCCATCGCGAATCACGAGTGCGACCTGCCCGCGGTGATACGCTCCGTGCAGCGCGACGTGCAGCAGGATGTCCTCGATCGTCGAGCGGAACGGCTGTCCGGCGCTGTTGCGGTAGTCGATCTCGCGCGCGAAGTCGTTTGGCGCCAACGACGTGAGGAGGGTGTCGAATGCCGCGGCGTTTCGTGCGGCGAGCGCCGCGCACGCATCGACCGACAGCGATGGCCAGACCGCGACGTCCGACGGCCGGCCATCGATCCGCGCGAGCCACACCGCCTCGGCGCCCAGCACATGGGCGTAGATCGTGAGCGCTCTCTGCTCGGAGCCGGGTGATGCGCGCAGCGCGTCGAGCGCGGCGGCGTCGGCCCACTTCAGATGGTCGATGAGCTTGCGAATGTAGACGGTCATGGCAAACGCAGAAAACGCGGACGCGACTCCAGCTCAGTGGGCGTCGCGGTGCACACTCTGTGGACTGAACGCCGGGGTGCACACCGCAACGTACTCAGCGCCACCAGGCTCGGGGCTGCTGTAGCGCACCCATTCGCCGGGATGCGTCACGACAGCCTGGCCTGCTCGCACATCGATCGCGCCTCGCTCATGCTCGACGCGCAACAGTCCGCGCAACACGAGCGTGATCTCCTCGAACTCCGGGCGTTGTCCCGGCTCGGTCCACCCTTCGGGCGACACCATGCGTGCGACGCTCACGCCCGCGTGACCGGAATTCACTCGTCCGGCGAACTCCTCGATCTGTTTCGGCTTGGTGCCCGCCGCCGCGATGACGGTCGGTTGCTCGATCAATCTGGGCATTGCGCGGTCAGGCGGCTCTGGACACTCAGTGGAGGTGGGCGAACAGCCACTCGACCACGCGTTCCGGATGCACGCCGTCGCGCTGCTCGCGCGCGAGCGGATGATCGAGCTGATCGGCGAGGACGAATGTCGGTATGATCGCTGGCCCCGACAACGTGATCTCGCCCGGGAGTCCGAGTGTGGACGAGTAGCACGTGAGCGCGTTCGCGAGCGTCGCTTCGAAGGGCGGCTCGTCGAATTGCGCGGAATCATCCCACAACTCGCGCGTGCGCGAGTATGCGGCTTCGCTCACCTCTGCCCAGACACCCCAGGCGCACGCTTCTTCCTCGCCTCGCACCGGCATCGGCAGGAGGACGCGAAGAAAGAACCGTTGGTCGGAATCGGCGCCGTCATGGAGACGGCACTCATCGTCACCGACGGTCGCGCGCGCGTCGCGTTCTTCCGGCGGCAGGTCGAGATAGGCGTCCGGGTAGGTGTAGCCCGGTTCCATCTCGCTCAGGTCGTGCTCGCCCCCGCACGTCCCGCATCGAACCTTGTCCATGCGATTCCACCTCGTAGCTGCCCGGCCAGTCGACGAAGCGTCGTCGATCCTCTTGGCCGGGACTATGGGGGGTGGACCGGTCGATGTCCAGAAGAAAGATGTGCGGTCTTGCGCGGGTGTTGCGACATTTGCCGATTTCGAGCGCGGCGGGTACCGCGCGACGTTAGGCGATGGCGAGCGCGGCCAGAAATCCCGCGGGCAAATACGTCTGTTTGCCGGCTGACCCGCGCGGCCTATCCAGGGTCGCGACCTTGACTTCTCCGCGGCGCGCAACGGCGATCTCGTCGAGGATGGGCTCGATCAACCGACACGGCGGACACCACGTGGCCGGGAAGTCGACGAGCGTCAGTCCTTTCGACTGCTCGATTTCCCTGCGCGACTGTGCGTCAGTAACGGCGATGGCGGTGGCCAGGATGACACTCCCTCCGCGCCAGGTCATGGACCCGGCGCCCGATGGCGTTAGGCGAGCTGAAGCCATGGGGTGCGAGCAACGTCATCCGACCTGGGTCTGACGTCATCCGGCTATGTCAACACCGATCCAGTACGGCGATGCGGTCCTCGATGCGGTCGCGAAGGCGCGCACGATGTAGAGAACATCAATTACTCCGACGCGACGCCCCGAATTTCTAAACGCAGTGACAGCCGCCGTTCGGCCAACCGTGCGAGCGTGTCCGGCGCGAGATCCGCCGCCCGATCGATGTCGTGCACGTACAACCCGCACACCACCACGACCTCGGCCCACCCCGCCAGCGATTCCCAGAGTGCCGGGTCGGCCGGCAGCCGTTCGAGCAGCGTATCGATGGCGTCTCCGAGCTCCCACTCCGGAGAGGCGGGGAGCGTGTAGCTCCAGATGCCCGTGCGCTGCGCGACGGGCACGCCGTCGAGATCGATCGCCTCTCCCTTCCGCGCGGCGCGTGTCGGGTTCGCGTTCAGCATGCGCGTGATGCGCTCCGGGTCGAGGTCGTCTCCGGTGACGCGCAGCTCGATCTCGAGCCGGTCGATGTCGCGGCCAGTCGGAGAGTCGTCGCCGGTTGGTTCGCGTCACGCGGACACGGCATGCGCGGCGTCCGCGCCACGTCACGCGGTCTCGCACCTGCGAGAGATGGTGCTCGAGGTGCGCGACGTAGTCGCGCATGAGGTCATTGAGCGCCGCGGGCTCGTCGGCCGCATAGAGTTGCCAGCCGAGTTGATCCATGTTGTGGCGCGTGTGCTTGCGGTAGCGCACGTCGGCGGGCACGGCGTCCATAACGCGAACGAGGTGCCGGTTGTACGCCTGCCACAACGTGACGATCTCGGCCCACGGCGCCGTCGCGTACCCTTGCAGGCGGACCCAATCGTCCTGCGCGTAGCCCGGGAACACGAGGTCGTCCTGGCTGTTCGCGCGCACGAAGCGCTGATGGTTGTTCGCCGCCGAGTCGATGAGATGGCCAATGATCTCCTTCGTGGACCATGCGCCGGGTTTCGGCCGCCACGTCACCGTCGCCTCAGGCAGTCCCTCGAGCCATGGCGTGGCGTCGTCGATGGTGCGTTCGAGGTCGCGAATGAAATCGGTGGTGGCGAGGTGCGCAGGATTCGTGGTCATGGCATGGTGCACGGTAGAAGCGTCGGTGCCTAACGTGTAAGGCGCTCGTCGGGCGGAAATGGCAGCTCGAGCGTTCCGCCTGCCGGCACCGCGTCCAGCTGCGCGAACAGCTCGGCGCGTCGCTGTCGGATGCGGGCGAGGTCGTCGTCGGTGAGGACAGGCGGCGGCGTTCGGAGGTTGTGGTCGCTGTAGTAGCCAGCGGCCTTGTCGTTGAACTCACGCAGCGGACCAGCGGGTGCCGCTCGCGCGCTCGGTGTCGAGGAAGCCGACGATGAGCTCCGCGGGGTCGGCGTCGTCGGGAATGCGTCCGCGCGGCCACGGTGCGCCGAAATCCGACAGGTTCCAGCCGTCCGCGACCATGCCGTAGAACGCACGGCGATAGCCGAGTACGGTCTCGACCGCGTAGTGCGTGAGGTCGTGTCGTGGGAAGAACAGTCCCTGCGCTCCCTGCTGCCGCTGCCACGTGACCGTTCCGTCCGCGCGCGTGCACGAGAGCGCGGCCGAGCCGTCGGCGTTCTTCTTGATGCGAATGGTTAGGCGTGGCCTGTTCATGGCGCGTCCGTTGGCGAGACGGGTGAACCTCGACTTCCAGGGAAAGAAAGCCGCTTTCACCCTGTTGGGACAGCGGACTACGGGCCAGAGGAAGGAGGCCTCAGGAAGGAGGGAAAAGGCGCTGCTACCGCGACACTTTCGATTTCTTGCTCGTTGATCGGCCGCGTGACCTCGTATAGCGTTCACGCCATGAACCGGATCGCCCTTCTTCTCCAGACGCCCGCCGTGGCATTGCTGGCGCATGACCATCCAGCGGGCGCCGCGCACTGCGATCCGGACCATGAGATGGCGACGAAGGACTCGATCAGCTTCGTCGAGGCGGGCACGTTCGACGCGCACGTCAACGACGAACACTGGCAGCTCGCGCCGGGCACGCTGTTCGTCGCGCGGCGTGGGATGGCGTACTCGTGTCGACACGCGGAGGAGGTCCCGAGTGACCGATGCTTGACGGTGGCATACACCGACGGCGCGGTCGAGGATCTCATGCGGGTCGACCTGCCGGCGCTCAGGCCGCCGCTCGCGCGCATGTCCGCGCGACGGCAGTATCTGCATCATCGGATCCGGTCGTGCGCCGAGGGTGACGCGCTGCGGCTCGAGCTGTTGGCCGGCGCGCTGTTCGAGTCGCTGGCGTCCAACACGCAGTCAGGGCCGGCGCGTCTCGATGGGCGGGTGACGCCGCTCATGCGCCGGATCGACCGCGCGGTGGAGTTGATCGAGACGGATTTCGCGCGCGACCTGACGTTAGGCGATCTGGCGACTGCGGCGGGCTTGAGCCCGTACTACTTCGCCCGAGCGTTTCAGCGTTTCGTGGGCGTCCCGCCGCATCGCTACCTGACGGGCGTGCGTCTCCGCCACGCGGCGCGACTCCTGGATCGAGGGCGCGGCGGTCACGTACACGTGCTACGAGGTGGGCTTTGGATCGCTGAGCCACTTCGTGACCGCCTTTCGTAGACGGTTTGGTGTGCTACCGTCCGCGGCGCGTCGCGGATCACCGATTCCGCCGCTGCGTGCGGGGCTGTCGGCTCCTACATGGGTGAAGCGATTGAAGGCGTAGAGTTGCGTCGCGCCGGGGCCGGTGGGGACTACGATTGGGCGGATCTGTACTGCGAAACTACCGGATACGGCTTTGCATTCCCGCATCGTCGCGCCGCGGTCGGTGGGAACTGCGATTTCGCGGATGACACGGAAGAAGCAGGATAGTGCGTTACGGCGAGCCGGCTCCTCTCGCCACGAGCCGGGAACTCTTGGGAACGGCCGCTCGGGACGCAGGAGTCTCCCGAGCGGCCGTTCCCATTAGTTCAGAGTCCGGCGATGAGCCAGCGTCGATGCAAAGCCGTATCCGGCCGTTTTCCGTGTCATCCGCCAGATCGTAGTTCCCACCGGCCGCGGCGCGATGATGCCTCGGACAGCAAGAACCCGAAAGTATTCGCCACTCCACTTCATAGGTTGTCGCGTGCCTGACGTGATCCGCGCTCGATCCGCTACACGTTAGGCAAAACA
This sequence comes from uncultured Gemmatimonadaceae bacterium, assembly GCA_963829055.1. Classification (GTDB taxonomy): domain Bacteria; phylum Gemmatimonadota; class Gemmatimonadetes; order Gemmatimonadales; family Gemmatimonadaceae; genus JAJKIV01. The sequence goes on from CAWHHI010000004.1 coordinate 403,247, forward strand.
GCAATCAACCTTCTCGAACGTGGAGTGAACCTGCAATGAATGATCTGCTCTTGAATCGCTGGACCGAGATCGGCGACAAGATGGTCAAGCTCGCCGAGGAGTTCCCCGAAGATCGATACGATGCTCGCCCCGTGGCCGACATCCGTTCGTTCGCGGATCAGCTGCGTCACGTGGCGTTCTGGAATCGCTACGTGCAGAAGACGCTCCGTCGCGAGGAGGCCGACGGGCAGGCCAACGAGCTGCCGGCGAACGAGCTATCCGACGCAAGCCGAAGATCGTGAAGGTGCTGCGCTCGACGTTCGACGACGTCGCGAAGGAGTTCGGCGGGATGAACGGCAGCGCGAGCAGGCCGACGCCGACACCATGGTGTCGTTCATCGAGCACGGCGGCGAGCACTACGGACAGCTCGTCGTGTACGCGCGCCTCGCCGGAGTCGTTCCGCCGGCGTCGCGGGCCTGACGCCGCCGAGGAGCGCTGGCCGCCACGATCGGCGGCCAGCGTTCGCTCTGACCCGAGCGGCCTGCTCGGTGAGCGCGGTGCCGAGCACGTTGCAGCACAGCACCGTGAGGAAGATGAACGCGCCGGGGAAGATGCCGAGCCACGGCTCGGAGCTCATCGTCGTCTGCGCCTGGTAGAGCATGTTCCCCCAGCTCGCGGTCGGCGGCTGCACGCCGACGCCGAAGAAGCTGAGCGCACTCTCGAGCAGGATGCCTCGGCCGACGGCGAGCGTCGTCGCGACGGCGGCGGTCGGCAGCACGCCGGGCAGGACGTGGCGCATCACGACACGCGTGCGGACGTCGCACCCACCGCGCGCGCCGCGGTCACGAAGTCGTTCGCCTTGATCGACTGCACCTCGGCGCGGACGACGCGCGCCGTCTCCATCCACCCCGCCGCGCCGACGAGCACGATCAGCAGCGGCACGCTCGGCGTGAGCACCGCGGCGGCGATCATGAGCAGCGGCAGGCGCGGGACGGACGAGCATGGCGTCGGTGACGCGCATGAGCACGCGCGTCGACCCATCGACCGCGTCCAGCCGGCCGTCGCGCCGATCGCTGACGCCGATCGCGCACGCTCACGGCGGCCGACACGAGGCCGACCGCGAGCGAGACGCGCGCGCCGAACAGCACGCGCGTGAACAGATCGCGCCCAAGCTCGTCGGTGCCGAACCAGTGTGCAGCGGACGGCGCCCGCGCCGATGCGCGAGGTCGAGCGCGTCGAACGCGTACGGCGCGATCAGCGGCGCGAGCGCCGCGAGCACGACGAGCGCGACGAGGACTCCGACGGCGACGGCCGCCTGACGCGGACGATCGCGATCGGCTCGCGGCCTCACGCCGCGTCCCGCGTGCGCGGGTCGAGCGCGTGCACGGCGACGTCGGCGAGGAAGCTCAGCATCACGACGGCGACCGACGCGCACATGAGGAACGCCATGAGCACCGTGTAGTCGCGCTTCGCGAGCGCCTCGGTGAACAGGCTGCCAATGCCCGGCCACGCGAACACGCTCTCGGTCACGACCGCGCCGGACGCCATGATCGACGCGTCGAGCAGCACGACGGTCGCGAACGGCAGCAGCGCGTGCCGCAGCGCGTGGCGCAGAACGATGCGGCGCTTCGCTCACGCCACGGGCGCGCGCGGCGTTCGCGAACGGCTGCGCGAGCGCGAGCCGCAACCGAGCCGCGCAGGTAGCGCGACCAGCCCGCGGCGTGCGCGACGGCGAGCACCGTGACCGGCAGGACGAGGTGCGCGAGCCGATCCGCGAAGTCCGCCGCCGCCGAACGACGCCGTCCCGACGACGGCAGCCAGCCTAACGTGTTGCTGAACAGCGAGCTGCAGCACGAGCCCGAACCAGAACACCGGAAGCGAGAGGCCGGCGACCGCGACGACGCTCGCCGCTCGATCGACGCCGCGTCGCAGCGCGGCTCGCGATGCCGACGACGATGGAGACGAGCACCGCCAGCGATCGTCGACACGCCGACGAGCTGCAGCGTCGCCGGGACGCGCTCGAGCATGCGCTCGAGCACCGGACGGCCGTCGGCGTAGCTGTAGCCCCAGTCGCCTCGCACGAACGCGCCAGAGCCACGAGAGGTACTGGGCGCCGAGCGGCCGGTCGAGCCCCATCGCGCGCCGCAGGCGCTCGATGTCCTCGGGCCGGACGTTCGGGTTGTCGAGGTAGAGGCTGAGCGGACCGCCCGGCGCCGCGTGGATCAGCGCGAAGACGAGCAGGGACACGATGAGCAGCAGCGGGACGGCCTGCGCGAACCGGCGGGCGGCGAACCGCATCACGTATGCAGGATCACGGGTGCGGACGCGGGCACGTTAGGCCGCAGCGACCGTCACCGCTTCGCGGCGGCGAGTTCCCACTCGTGCACGTTCCAGAACGGCCCGGCGTTCGTCGGATTGCCCTTGAAGTTGCGCAGCGCCGCCGGCACGGCGTCGATCTTGGCCGTGTTGTACAGCACGAGCTCCGGCACCAGCTCCGCGACGCGCCGCTGCGCCGCACGCAGCAGCTCGCGCGCGCTTCGCCTGATCGACCGTGCGATCCGACGCGTACAGCACGCGCGTGAGCGAGTCGTCCGCGAAGTAGTTGATGTTGCGCCCCGCCGGCGGCGTACGGTCGGCGGCGAAGAACAGCGTGATCTCCGGGATCGGCGCCGGACTGCCACCAGTGCAGCATCGCGTCGAAGTCGCCGCTGAACCACACCGAGCTGATCGACGTGCCGTCGATGAGCTTGACCGACGCGTTCACGCCGACGTCGCGGAACTGCCGCTGAATCGCCTGCGCGACGTTCTCGCGAATCGCGAACCCCGCCTGCGTGATGAGCGTGAACGCGAGCGGCTTGCCGTCCTTCGCGCGAATCCCGTCGGCGCCGCGCTTCCAGCCCGCCTCGTCGAGCAGACGATTCGCCGCCGCGGTGTCGTAGTCGTACCGCGTGACGTTAGGCTCGTACGCCCACGACAGCGGCTGGATCGGTCCGTTCGACCGTCGTGACGAGGCTGTCGAGGATCGTCCGCACGAGCAGCTCGCGGTCGATCGCGTGCGCGAGCGCCTGACGCACGCGCACGTCCGCGAACGGCGGGAAGTGTTTCTCGTTCAGCGTCACGTGCTCGTAGCCGTTGCCGAGCACCTGGTTGAGGCGCACGCCGGCAGCGTCCCGCAGCTCGCGCACCTTGTCCCACGGCACGAGCGCGACGAGGTGCACCTCGCCCGACTTGAGCTGGTTGATGCGCGTCGTCGTGTTCGGCGAGGAAGCGAAACAGGATGCGGTCGATCTTCGGATACTCGGCGCCGCGCCAGTAGTCCTTGGACCTTCTCGAGCAGCACGTACTCGCCGGTCTTCCATTCGGCGATCCGATACGGACCGGTGCCGAGCGGGTTGCGGTTGTAGTCGTTCGCCTTGTCGATGTCGCGGCCGTCGAGCAGGTGCTTGGGCAGCGTGCCGCGGAAGAACTGCATCTGATAGGGCGCGTAGACTTCCTTGTAGTGCACGACCGCCGTGAGCGAATCCGGCGTGTCGACCGACGCGATGCGGTCGAAGCCGTCGGTGCTCTCGGGCTTCCAGTCGCCCTTGTTGATCGCGTCGACGGTGAACTTGACGTCGGCCGACGTGTGCGGCTTGCCGTCGTGCCACTTCACGCCGGGCCGCAGCTTCCACGTGACGTCCATGCCGCCGTCGGGGCGCAGCTACGACGCCGCCGTTCTCGAGCGTCGGAATCTCGGCGGCGAGCACGGGCACGACGTTCATCTTCTCGTCGCTCGTGACGAGCCCTTCGACGACGCACGACTGGATGTCCTCGAGGATGTGCGTCGCGTAGCGGTTCATCGTGTCGGGCTCGCGATCGTAGCCGACGATGAGCAGGTCGTTCGACGGCGCCGGCGCGGTTGCCGCCGTCCTTGCGCAGCCAGCGCTGCGAGCGCAAGGCCGAGGAGAGTCGACGCAAGCCTGTCATTCCGAGCGGAGCACCGAAGCGTCGCGGAGTCGAGGAATCGCGCTCATCCCGGTCGAGGGACGAGCCTCGAGTCATCATGCGCGCGACGAGCGGAACCGGAATCGACCCGTAACCGAGCAGCTCGTCGTGAAACCGCCTGAGCGAGAACGCGCGCCCCTTCACGCCGCTTGCATCTCGGCTCGCAGGTCGTGAATCGCCTGCGTGCCTAACCAGTACATGATCGCCGTACACGGAAACATCGAATTCTTGACGGCCTCGGCCCGCGCGGCGTCGGTCGCTCATTCCGACCTGCTCGACGTAGAACCGCACAGCATCCGTCGAACGACATCGTTCGCTGATGCAGCTCGATGTCGACGATCGCCCGCGCGAGCAAGCGCACGCGCGAGTGCTGCTGCGACACGCGCTCGAGCGGCGTGAGGAACCCGAGCTCCTCCATGAGCTCCGTCGCGTAGCACGCCCACCCCTCGGCCATCGTGCCGCCGCAGAACATGCCGATGCGGTTCGCGCAGTCGACGGCGGCGACCTTGCCCGACGCGCGATCGCGTGCTGATGATAGGCGTGCCAGTTCTGCACGTGATGGCCGATCGCGCCGTGGTGCACGACGTGATTCAGCTTGATCGTGCTGTGGTTCCACACGCGGAGATGCTGCTCGGCCGCGTCGGGCTCCGCCGGCAAGCGGCGGCACGACGTAGTCGTACGTCGTGTACGGGTCGAACGGCGCCGGCGATCGGTAGTACAGATAGTAGAGGTACGGCGCGGCGTCGGCGGTCCACGCGGGGAAGGGGACGTAGCGAATGGGCCAGTCGGGCCAGTGACGACGTTCGCCGCCTCGGCGCGCTCGCGGCACGCGCGCCCACGTCTCGTGAAAGCCTCGAGAGTACTCGTCAGGCGACGGGTGATCGGCCGCGAGCTGGGCCTGCACGTCCTGCCCACGAGCCGGCGACCGTCGCGCGCCATCGCGTCGAGCTCGCGCGCGCTCGGCCGTCGAATCGCTCGCGCACCTCGGCGAGCAGGTCGGCGCGCGAGCGCGTGCAGTGATGACCGCGCGAGAGCAGCAGGTCGAACAGCTCGGGGCCGCACGCCATCGCCGTCGTCGGGAGCCGCCGGGTGGCGCCCGCAGCCAGCGTCGCGAACGCCCGAAGCGCCGGCTCGCGCTGCGCGGCCGCGTGATGCAGCACTGCGATCGCGTGCGTCGGCGCCGAGCGCGATCCACGCCGCGATCCATCGTCGCGATGCCGCTGCCCGAGCAGATCGCGGCGCGCCTGTCGCACATCGCGCAGTGCGCGCGGTCGACGTCCACGGCTCGTCGGCGAGCGGCGCGACCGACGGCGACGCCTGGCTCGTCGACGCAGTGTCATGCCACGCGGCGTCGAGGAACGCCGGCAATGCCTCGAGCCGTCGCAGCCGCGACTCGATCCGCTTCGCAGTCGGCGCGAAGTCGCGGATCATCAGCGAGATGATCGAGAAGACCGCTTCGCCCGTCCACAGCGCCGGATTCCCTCGCGGCCCATGCAGGCTCGCATTCTCCGCGCGCTGAATCTCGAGAAAGCCGCGCGCGAGCTCGGCGTCGAGCAGCTCCGGACTGTTCGCGAAAGCCGCGGCGCGACGCCGGCGCCGGATACTCGCGCGCGAGCTGCCGCGCCTAACGACTGCATCTCGTCGTCCAGCGCCGCGAGCCCGTCGGGCGACCAGTCGGGAAGCCGGTCGTCGTAGTCGTGCACGCCGGTGAACGTCGCGTTCACCGGACGCCGCGCGTAGTAGTGGTCGAAGAAGTCGTCGATGCGCCGTCACGCCGCTGCGCTCACCGGGCCAGCGGAATCGACACCCAACGCCGCTCGCGAAACGACAGCTCCACGGCGTTGATCAGCTCCTGCACGTGCGCGCCGTCCTCGAAGTTGCCCTCGTTCTCCGGGCCGTCGCTCAGAATCTCCGAGATGAACGAGCTGCACGAGGTTCGCGTAGAACAGCGATCGCCACGACTCGCGCTTGCTGCCGCCCGGCGGATAGAACCGCTCGGGCACGTCGAGCTCGCGGAACTCGACCTGGTCCGCCGTCGCCGCCTTGAGCGACTCGCAGATGCCATTCTCCTCGACGAGCCGGCAGATGAGCGCGCCCTTGCTGCCGTAGACGCGCGCCTCGAGCCCCGGGTAGTTCCCGACGGTCACGAAGCTCGTCTGAATCGAGCCTAACGCGCCACTCGCGAACTCGCCGATGAAGATGTCGCCGTCGTCGATGTTCATGCGCATCATCTGACCCGTCGCGCGCACGACGCGCTCGGGGATGAAATTCTTCATCGTCCCGACGACCTGGCTGAACCGGCTGCCCATGAACAGGTGCCCGAGGTCCATGATCGGCGCGCCGTAGCCCTCGAGCGACGACACCTGAATCACCGACTGATCGGCCTCGTGATCCACCTGACGCAGCGGGTTCTGCGGATCGAGCCACTGCGAGTTCTGCTCGTAGCCGTTGAAGATGAACGGCGTGCCGACGAACCCCTGGTCGATGAGCTCCTTCATGTACTGCATCGCCGGACTGTAGCGGAACGTGAAGCCGAGCTTCGTCTTCACGCCCTTCTCGCTTCGCGAGCGCCGCGGCGCGCAGCGTGTCGCGATAGTCGTACGCGACCGGCTTCTCGCACAGCACGTGCTTCCCCGCCTCGAGCGCCGCCCAGCTCAGCTCGAAATGCGTCGCGCTCGGCGTGCAGACGTCGACGAGGTCGATGTCGTCGCGCGCGATCAGCTCGTCGTGCGAGTCGTACACGTTGGGTATGCCGAACTTCTCGGCGAACGCCCGCGCGCGCTCGACGACGGGATCGGCGATGGCCACGAGCTCGCAGCGCGGGTCGCGCTTGTAGCCGGGCAGGTGCGCGAACTCGGCCCACGCGCCGGCACCGAGCACGCCGACGCGCACGCGCCCGTCCACGCGAGCTTTCGCTGACGCGGTCGTCATTCGATCACCGCGCCCGTGTCGCCCGGCAGCAGCAGCTGACGTTGCGCCCAGATCGGCGCGATGCCATTCGTCATGAATCGCTCGTGGAATTCGCGCAGTGAGAACTTCGCGCCCATGCGCTTCTGGTAGTCCGCGCGCAGCTTGAGGATCGCGCGCTTGCCGAGGAAGTAGCCACCGTACGTCGGGTCGTACGTCGCCGCGCTCGGCCTCTCGCTTCGCGGCGGGCGCGGCGACGTACGCGTCCTTCTCGAAGCAGCGCTGCGCATCGGCGAGCGTCCACTGCTTCGTGTGCAGCTTGATGCCCGACAGCAGCCGACAGATGCGCGTCAGCGCGTCGCTCACCTGCGCGAGGCGCAGCTTCGGATCGCCGTTCCGATAGCCCTTCGTCGAGCACCATCTGCTCGGCGTAGTGCGCCCATCCGTCCTGACCCGACGACGGCTGCGGAAACGGATTCAGCCCGATCCAGATGCGTCGCACCTTGCCGGGCGTGCGACGCATGTAGGTCGAGTGCAGCCAGTGCCCCGGCATCGCTTCGTGCGCGGACGTGTTCGTCAGCGACGCGTAGTTGTACCGCTCGAGCCACGCCTCCTGCTGCGGCTGGCGACAGTCCCGGCTGCGCATCCGTGATGTAGTAGATGCTCTTCACCGGCGTCTTCTCGAGCGGCGGCGACGCGTGCATCGACGCGAAGCCGAGGTCGAACGGCAGCGCCGGCGCGACGATCACGCGTTCGTTAGGTGGCAGCGACGCGATGCCGCGCGCGACGACGAACGCCGACAGCGAGTCGACGATCGCCTGCGTCGCGGCGACGACGCCGCCCATCTTCGGGTGATCGCGTCCGCACGTCCTGCCAGACCGTCACGGGATCTCGCGCCCGGGGCGAGCTTTGCCGCGGCCGCACGAAACTCGGCCTGCGATCGCGTCAGCTCGCGCTCGCCGATCGCGACCATCGTGTCGAGCGGCGTGTCGATCAGCTCCTCGGCGAGATAGCGCCGAGCGACGTTCGCCGCGCCGATCGTGAAGTCGCCGGTCGCCTTCGGAATGACGTCTTCTCGAGGTACGCGACGTACGCGGCGATCTGCGGGATGGCGACATCGGCCGCCCGCCGCAGCGAATCGCGCAGCGCAGCGTTAGGCTCGGAGGCGAAGGCGAGGTCGAGATCGTGACCGAGCATGTCGTGCGCGCCGCGCATGATCGCCGCACCACGCTCGGCGAAGAGGCGTGGCGGGTTGATGACGTTCGTCCTCGCGGCGGCGAGGAACGCCGGACGCTGACGCGAGCTTGGCTGATGATCCGACGCATGCGAACCGGCGCGGGATCGCTCGCCATCGTCATCAGATTGTGCACGCCGTCGGCGAGCGCCGACGCGTAGAGCATTGGATTCCGCGCCAGTTCTGGAGCGTCTCCTGCTCGAGCAGCCACCCGTCGATGATGCCGAGCAGGATGCGCTGATCGACGCGCTCGTCGGGCGTGAGGCTGTTCGCGTCGAAGCGCGCGAAGTCGGGCGGCATCGCGCTTGAGCGCCGCGATCTCGGCCGCGATTCCCGCGGCCGAGAAGTCGTCGAGCCGATCGTCGTGGTCGTGAATGCCGTTTCCGGCGGCGATCGACGGATGGCGCCGCGCGAAGTCGTCGAGATATCGGTCGACGAATCGCGCGAACTCCGTGGACTGCTGCGGCTGGGTGGCGCCGAGCGGAACGACCGCGAGCGCGATGAGCAGGAGACGCGTGAGTGATCTCAAGGCGACGATCTGCACGAGGGCGGTGGAGCGGGGTCGCCAAAGGTGCGCGCGCGCTGCGGTCGCAAATCGCGCTGACCGGCGTGCGATTCGAGCGCGCAGCGTCCGCCCAATTGCGTCGGGTCAGCCGTCCGCCATCGCCATCGCAGAAACGCCGTCGGACGCGGCGAACGGAGCTGGACGGGAACGATGCATACTCGAGGTCGATCGCCTCAGACCCCACGAGACCCAGTGTCAGCTCGCCTTGATCCTGACCGCCTTCGATTCCGACTCGCCATCGGAGCTGCGCTTCGCGCCGCATACGTCGCCGGCTGCCTGGCTCCGGCTCGCTCGCAGAGCGCAAGTCCGTCGACTGGCCCGTCTACGGCGGCACGACGCGACAACACCCACTACTCGACGCTCGATCAGATCACGCCGGCGAACGTCAAGCAGCTGCAGGTCGCGTGGACGTACGAGACGCACGATGAGTTTCCGGGCTCGGAGATGCAGTCCAATCCCGATCGTCGTCGACGGCGTGCTGTACGCGACGACGCCGAAGCTCCGCGTCATCGCGCTCGACGCGGCGACGGGCGAGGAGCTCTGGACGTTCGACCCGAACACGATCGACCCGAAGACGGGGCGATTTCGGCATCGCGGCGTGACCGTGTACCGCGACCGCGTGTTCGTCACCCACCGCAACAACCTCTGGGCGCTCGACAAGAAGACCGGCAAGCCGATCCCGACGTTCGGCGACAGCGGGCGCGTGGACCTGCGCAAAGGACTCGATCGCCCGTTCGAGTCGCAGTCGGTGAGCGCGAGCACGCCGGGCGTCATCTTCGACGGCCTGCTCATCATCGGCAGCACGGTGAGCGAGAGCCTGCCGTCGTCGCCCGGCGACATTCGCGCGTACGACGCGATGACCGGCGAAGATCCGCTGGATCTTCCACACGATTCCGCGACCCGGCGAGTTCGGCTACGACACGTGGCCGCCTGACGCCTACAAGGTTTCCGGCGGCGCGAACGCGTGGGCCGGGCTGACGGTCGACCACAAGCTGGGCATCGTCTTCGGCGCGACCGGCTCTGCCGCGTTCGACTTCTACGGCGCGAACCGACACGGCGACAACCTGTTCGCGAACAGCGTGATCGCGCTCGATGCGCGGACGGGCAAGCGCGTCTGGCACTTCCAGACGGTCAAGCACGACCTCTGGGACATGGACCTCCCATCGCCGCCGACGCTCGTCACCGTCAGGCGCGACGGCAAGACGGTCGACGCCGTCGCGCAGATCACGAAGACCGGCTTCGTGTTCGTCTTCGACCGCAAGACGCGGGAAGCCGCTGTTCCCGATCGAGTATCGCAAGGTCCCGCGTCGACGCTCGACGGCGAGCGCGCAAGCACGACGCAGCCGGTCCCGCGTCAAGCCGCCGCCGTTCGTTCGGCAGACGCTGACCGAGGAGATGCTGACGAACGCGCACGCCCGAGGCGCACGCGTCGGCGCTGAAGACGTTCCGCGAGTACAAGTACGCCGGGATGTTCCAGCCGCCGAGCCCGGATGGGCTCGATCGTCTTCCCCGGCTACGACGGCGGCGGCGAGTGGGGCGGTCCCGCGTTCGATCCGGAGACGGGGCTGCTCTACGTCAACGCGAACGAGATGGCGTGGCTCCTTCGAAGTGATGCCGCGCAATGACCACTCGCTGTACAAGAGCGCAGTGCGCGAGCTGTCACGGCGACGACATGAAGGGCAGCGCGAATGGCGCCGTCGCTGCTCGACGTCGCGCAGCGCCACTCGCGCGAGGAGCTCGCGACGATCATTCGCCAGGGCACGGGCCGCATGCCGGCATTCGCCGAGATGCTCGAGGGCGGCGGCGATCAACGATCTCGTGAACTTCCTCGTGACCGGCAAGGACGTCGCCGACACGGCGACGACGAACCCGAACTTCCTCAAGTACCGCAACAACGGCGATCCGATCTTCCTCGATCACGAAGGCTACCCGGGCATCACGCCGCCGTGGGGCACGCTGAACGCGATCGATCTGAACAGCGGGCGAGATCCGCTGGACGATTCCGTTCGGCGAGTATCCGGCGCTCGCGGAAAAGGGCATCGAAGAACACGGGCACCGACAACTACGGCGGCCCGGTCGTGACGACGAATGGTCTGCTGTTCATCGGCGCGACGACGTACGACAAGAAGTTCCACGTGTTCGACAAGCGGACGGGCGAGCTGTTGTGGGAGGCGGAGCTTCCCGCGTCAGGCAACGCGACGCCGTCGCTGTACGTCGTGAACGGCAAGCAGTACGTCGTGATCGCGTGCGGGGGAGGCAAGAACGGCGCGCCGTCGGGCGGGACGTTCGTGGCGTTCAGCCTGCCGTAGGGACGGGACGGGCAGCGGGACGGGATCTGGCGACGGGAGCCGGTAGAGGCCTTCCGGTCTCCCGTTCCCGTTCCCGTCCCGGCAGTTAGATCTTCGGCTGTCGTACGCCCAGTGCAACAGCGCCTGCCGCTGTCGCCTCCGACACGTTAGGTCTCGCGGCCGGCAGCCGCGTCTTGACCTGCGCCACGTGTCGCGCGATCTGACGCCACCGGCGAATCTGCCGGTCGTCGTCGAGGCAGCGACGTCCCAGGTAGTAGCGGCAATACCACTGGAACCAGCCGCGCGGGTCCTCCTCGTAGATCCACCCCTTCTTTCGCCACACCGCGAGCGGCTGCGACGCGCGCACGCCGAAGTAGTTGAGCTTCGCGTCGTATCGCTCGGGCGAGAGCTTCGCCCGCGCGAACCAGCTCGCGGGAAACTCGCCGCGGCAGTCCGTCATGTACTTCCCGCCGAACACGCCTAACGCGAGCATCTCGGGCGGCGTGAGCTGTGGCTCGAACCCAGACTCGAAGTTGCGGCCGGTGGGCTCCGTGAGAAGATACGTGTAGCCCTGCTGCATGAGGTCATTGACGACCATGCGGCGGGGCTTCATGCGAGACATGCTTCCTCGAACCGCTTTCGGAGCTCTGCCCAACCACTCACCGCGATCTCCGGCGCGTCAGAGTGGACCGCGTTAGGCGGGCGCAGCCAGACGGCCGCGAATCCCGGCCGCCTGTGCGCCCGCGACATCCGTATCCAGCCGGTCGCCCACGAACCAGATGTCACTCGGCGCGAGTCCAAGTCGCGCGGCCGCGGTGTCGAACAGCATGGGATTCGGTTTCCGGACGACGTAGTCGGCCGACACCATCACGAATGCGAGATGGGCTGCGAGGCCGTGTTTAGCGAGGTCGCGCCGGATCACGTCGGCGCTGAACGACGCGTTGCTGACGACCGCCATGAGCACGCCCGCCGCGTGAAACGCGTCCAGCGCCTCGCGCGCGCCCGGGATTGGGCGCGTCGCCATCGACGCATCCCAGAACCCGCGCTCGAGCTCCGCCATCGACAGGCGAAACCGCGTACCCAGGTAGTCGTGAATGAGGCGCGTGAGTGAAGTCCACGGCGCCTCGACGCCGAATTCGTCGCGTCGCTCGGAGACTTCGGCCAACACGCGCTTCGCGCGCGCCATCACCACGTCGACGGTGACATCAGCGCGCAGGTTCGTCGCCTGCGCGAGCAGCCACTCGTTGCCGGCGCGCAGGTCGAACCGACCCTCCTCCACGAGCGTCCCGCCGTAGTCGATCAACAACCCCTTCGGCCGTCTCACGCGTTGGGGCTGCTCGGTCACTCGGCGTTCCTCGTCCGCGTCCTCATGGCGCGACGGCGGCAGGCGCGCGCAGCAACTTCGCGCGATCCGCGCCGGTGAACAGTCGGCCGTTGGCGACGACGGCCGAGATGCGTCGCGTGTTGCCGATGTCCTGGAGCGGATTCGCATCGAGCAGAACGAGGTCCGCGAGCTTCCCGGTGGCGATCGTGCCCGCGGAATCGAGCATGCCGAAATACCGCGCGGGCTCGATCGTCGCCGCGCGCAGCACCTCGAACGGCGACATCCCGCCGCGAGCGAGCAGCGTCATCTCCTCGTGCAAGGCCGAATCCCGGCGGACTGTTGCGCAGCGGGGCGTCCGTGCCGGTGAGGATGTGCACGCCGGCGCGCTGCATCGTCGCGACCTGACGCAGCCGCTTCTCGAGCATCGCGCGCCCAACCGAGTCGGCGTTAGGCGGGATGCTGTCCGGCATCGGGAAGATCTGCGCCACGTAGTCGCGGAGCAGCTTTCGGCAGGTAGTGCGCGAGCGTAGTCGCCCGGAACCGCGTGCGTTGGCCACATCGCGACTTCGACCTGCGCCGTGAACGTCGGCGTCACGTACGTCCCGTTGCGAACGAACTTCGCGTACAGCGGCGCGAGGTCCTCGGATCGAGCACCGGCCTAACGCCGTTTGTACCGTGAAGCGCGGCTGGAGCGCGACCGAATCCGCCGGCGTGCAATCGAGCCGGAATCGCGAGCAGGTGCTCGATGCTCTTCTGTCCCGAGTCGGACGCGGCCGCCGACCCGACCGACGCGCGGCACGTGTCCGGCGAACACCATGCCACGCTCCCGCGCGCGCCGAGCGATCGCGAAGTACGCCTCCGCGTTGAGCTGCGAGTGAACCTTGATGAAGTCCACGCCGAGCGCGACGAGCGAGTCCACTCCAACGCGCGCCTCGGCAGCGTTGCGGGCGAGCAGGTGCGGGATCGGCACGTCGCCACCCTCGAGGTACGGGCCCGACGCGATTATCCGTGGGCCGACGAGCTGGCCGCGGGCGATCTCCGCCGCGCCACGTCGTGAGGGTGTCCCAGTCGCCGGCCATGTCGCGCACGCCGGTCACGCCGTTGGCCACGTAGAGCGGCAGGAGCTCACGGCCGCCGGCCATCCAGCGATCGCGGTGTGCACGTGCATGTCCCAGAAGCCCGGGACGAGAAATTTTCCTCGGCCGTCGATGACGCGAGCGCCCGCCGGCGCGGGAGTCGAGCGCGAGGGCCCGGCCGCGACGATACGATTGCCGCGAATGACGACCGTCTGGTTAGGCACCGGCGTCGAGTCGCGACCGTCGATCACGGTGACCCCCGTGAACGCGAGCGGGGTCTGTGCGCTCGCCGACGCCGCGGGCGACGCCAGCATGAGGCTGCCCGTCATCGCCGCCGCAATGCACGCCAGGGTAGCGGCCCCGATGCGGCGTTGGCTCCTCTGAGGCAAGTCGAGCGTGTTCGTCAGCAAGCTATCGATCCCCGCGTCGGGCGCAGTCAAAGTGGATGCATTGAATCGGGCGTCGCTGAGTCTATCGGCGGGACAGCACGTGCGCGAGGAACCAAGCGCGTGAATTGGTCGGCCAACCGGAACGACCTCGCTCGAAATGGCTGGTCGCGGCGGCGTCGGAGGGAGTGGTGCACCCCACCATCGACAGGGTTGCGACCGGCCTCCCGGTCGATACCACTGCCGCTGCCGTTCCGCGAGGTTACGGCGACGAGAGGGGAGGGGACCATGTACACACCGGTCGAGACATATCGCGGCTTCGTGTACCCGTGGGTCATCGACCACGTCGGGCACATGAACGTGCAGTTCTATACCGCGCGGTTCGACGAAGCGAGCTGGCAGTTTCTCGCGCAGCTCGGCCTCACGCCGGCGTTCCTGAAACGGAACGCACGCGCGGCCGTCGCCGTCGATCAGCGCACGCAGTACAAGCGGGAAGTTCTGGCGGGCACGTTGATCCACATCACCAGTGAGCTCGTCTCACTTGGTCGCACCAGCATTCGCTTCGTGCACCGCATGTTCGACAGCGAGACCCGCGAGGAAGTCGCCGTCAGTGAGCTGGTCGGCGTCTACTTCGATACCGACTGCCGGGCTGCGACGCCGCTGCCCGCCCACGTGCACGGGCGTGCCGGCGAGATGCTGACGACCAGCGCGGAGGTGTTGGTCGACTCCGGCGACGACACCGCGGAGATGGTTGCGATCGCGTGACTTCACTACCGCCTAACGTGGTGTCGTCTCGGTGATGCGGTCGCGGACGAAGTCGTCGAGGTGCGTGAGCTGTATCGGGTAGCGCCGCAGCATCTGCGCCGGATCGAACGTCTGATCCGTCGTGTCGAACACGATGCTCGCGCGCATGACCTCGCTGATCCCTGGATGAAAGGGACCCAGCAGGGCGGACATGATTCGCAGCGTACCGAGGGAGACATGACGGAGTTTCGGCGAGCGACCGGAGAGCCGCGCATACAGGGCGGCGACCTCGTGACGGCTGAGGTTTGTCGGCCCGCCGATCTCGATGACCTCGTTCGTCGAGGTTGGGCGACTCAGTGCCATGACGGCGACCGCGGCCACGTCACGCGCCGCGACGAAGTTCGCCGGTTGTTCGCCCCTCCCGAAGATGACGGCCGGTTTTCCGTTCAGGATCGCCTTGCCTAACAATTCGTGCGCGTGCGTCTCCATGAACGCTGTGGGGCGGAGGATCGTGTAGCGGAGGCCGCTCGCCTCGAGGTAGCGCTCCGTCTCGTATTTGCGTCGCCAGAAGCCAATCGGATGCGCGGCCGACACGCCGATCACCGACGTGTACACGAACTGACCGACGCGCTCGGATTTGGCGGCATCGATGAGTGCCCGATGTCCCGCGTCGTCGACAACGGCGGAGGCGTTCCGTCCTCTCCCGAGCAGGGCGTGGGCCGCGGCGACAACGGCGTCCGCGCCGCGTATCGCCGGTCCTAACGAGGCCGGCTCGGCGAGATCCGCGTGTCGCACCTCCGCACCGATCGCCTCGAGGTCCGCTGCTTTCGCGGGGGTGCGCGCGATGGCGATGACCTGATGACCCGTCATGAGCATCTGCCGAGTCACCTCGCGCCCTAACGATCCCGTGGCACCGACCACCGCGACCCGCATCCTCCCTCGCTGAAAAGCGGATCGCTCAAGCTGACGCGATCCGCTCTCAGGCGATAGCTCGCGAGCGAGGTTTGCGCCGAATGGTGCTACGCCGCCCTTTCATGCCAGACATCGATCGAGCGCGACCCCATGAGGCGATTCGCCGCCGACAGCGGATCGCCCTCGCCGAATGCGCCGAGCACCCGCCGCAGAATGCGCGGCCACACCTCAGCGACCGAATCGACGCCGTCTCCGAGCGCGCCGGCGCGGTGGCTGAAGCGCAGCTGATTGCGGCGCAGCCCGAGCTCGAGCCGCTTCATCGCGTCGCCCGGCGGAAGAAGAAACAGGTACCAGACCGCGATCACCGCGAGCGCGTGCTCGTTCCAGGACGAGGCGGGCATGGAGCCGTCTTCGAACGACAGCACGAACTCCCACAGCTCGAAGGTCGAGGGAAATTCCGCATTCAAGTCCGACATGGTGTCACCTTTCGTCTCATTGGTAGGCGACGCCGCCAGTTCGTTACGTCCGCGGCGCGTCGCCAATTCAGATACGCGACCGGCTCGGGCTTCGAGACGGTGCGCTGCGACTCACTACACGGCGTATGGTAATTTCGGCGATCAAACTGCTATCACCGCGCGATCACCTAGCGGAATTCACTCGGAGTTGCGGTCTTTTTCGTTGGACCTCGGCGTAGATCTCGAGCACGTTACCGTCCGGATCGCGAAAGAACGGCGTCCGATTGCCCCGCCATGGCTGGTACGTCGGCGGGATGTCGCATACGACACGAGCGGCGCGCGGCTTCGAGCCGCGCGCCGCTCGTCCTGTCGCTGTTCCCGTCGTCGCTTACTGCGACAGCGCTTTCAGCAGGTTGACGCGACCGGCGCCGTAGGCGTCGTCCGGTCCTGGAGGACCGAGGTCATCGAGCCCGTTCAGCAACAGCTGCTTGATGCGGGCCGGGTTCCTTGCCCCGTACTTCGCGATGAGTTGCGCCACGACGCCGGTCACGTGTGGTGCTGCCTGCGACGTCCCTGCGATGCCAATCGTGAAGAAGAAGCCAGGTGGCGCGTTGCAGGGAAACACGATGGTGTTGCCCGAGACCGCGGCGAGGTGATGTGCGCAGACCGAAGACACCCACCCAGCGCCCGTGCCGCCCGGCGCCGAGACGGTGATGGATTTCCGCCCCGTGTTGCTGTAGCTCGCCGGCGCATCGACGTTTGCCCACGGGCCGGAGAACGCATTCGCGCTCGCCGTCGGTCCCGTCGCCGACACGCAGATCACGTGCGGCGCCTCGCAGAAAACGGCGAGCGAGCGTCCGTTACCGTCGAGGTTGAGTGCATCGTTACCAGCGGAGACGACGACCACCATCCCGGCCCGGTTGGCGTAGTTGAAGACCTTGTTCGTGATCCCAACGAACCCCTTACTCCCCGCCTTGTCGATTCCCCCTGAGACACCGAGGCTCATGTTTGCCACGTCCGCGCCATGATCAGCCGCCCAGATGATCCCGGCCAAAATGCCTCCCAGCGTGCCGCCGCCGTTCGCGCCGAGCACTTTGACGCCGATGAGACGCGTGCGCGAGTTGACGCCGGCGAAGATCGTTGCGTTCGACGAGACCTGCGTTGCCACGTTCGTCCCGTGCCCGTTCAGATCGTCGAGCTGATTCCGTCCCGGCAGCAGCGCGGCGATCAGCGCGTTGTCGTTGGGTACCAACGACGTCGACCGTGAGAGATCGACCATGCCGTTCATGTCGAAGCTGTCGTAGTCGATACCGGTATCGAGGATGGCGGCGGTGACGTTAGGCGACCCGAGGTTGCCGAGCGCCCACGCGGCTGGCGCGCTGATGGCGCGCATGTTCCACTGGAAGGCGAAGCGGAACGACCCTGCCGGGTTCGCGATGCTGTTCACCGAGACATCGGCGGCGTTCAGCTCGCTGCCTGGCGTCGGCGCGCCGAGCTGCACGGGCACGTCATCGTAGACGGCACCAACGCCGGCTTGTCGCCCGAGTGCAGCGGCGGCCTGGGCACTGAGGCCGCTGACGCCGGCGAAGCCTGCGCCGTCGGCCACGAAGTCGACCGTGCCACCTAACGCCGCAACGCGCGCCGCGAAATCAGCGCGCACGGGCCCATTTAATTCCACCACGAACCGGTTCGGGGCCGCCGCGACGGCGGCAGTTGGCGTCACCGCCCTTGCGGGGGTCGGCTGGACCGGGCTATCCGAACAGGCGGCGAGCGCGACGGTTGCTGCTGCGAACGAGAGGACCGGTGATCGCATGCGACTTACTCCTCCAGGTGGGGGCGCGAGAGCACTCGCGCCGCCAGGGTGACGCACGCGCACGAGCCACCGGACCCGGCTGGGCCGCCGCCGCGCGTTGCAACGTGGGCAGCACAGGATGGGCTTGTCTCACAACGCGTGTCAACGATGAGCGCTGTTACAGGCCAAACTGTTGGCTCAGCGCCACAGCGGGGCGGATTTTAGCGGCGGCCCTTGGGAGCACGAGCCACAGCCGCCGCGGTTCGAACCGCCACCACTCCACAGTCACCTGCGTCAACCAATACAACTGTGCTGGCGCCGACTCGAGGATACCGCCGACACGCTCGGCGCCCATCTCCCGGACATACCTAACGCGGCGCGCGCACGCGGCTGGCCGTGAATGGCCCACCAGAATCACCGACAATGGCCCTACAGGCTGTACCGCTTGTGTCGTACCATTCTCCGATGAGCTTCGACATTATCGGTACCAGATCGGTTGGCGCGCTGCTCGGGCTGCTCGCATGCGGCGCCACAGCGTGCCGTGGCGCGCAGAAGGGGACGTCGGCTTCTCCCGCGGTTGCCCCGGTGCGCCCCGCGACCGCCGCCGGCGTCGGGCCGGCGTCGTACGCTCTCACGCCGCTCGACGGATCGCGCCTAACGGCGACCGTCGTAGAGGTGCGCATCGAGCCCGGACAGCAATCGCGCGCCCATAGTCACCCGTGCCCGGTCGTCGGATACATCATCGAGGGTGCCTACCGTATGCAGGTGAGGGGTGAGGCCGAGCACGTGTACACCGCTGGCCAGACGTTCTACGAGCCCGCTAACGGCGTGCACGCCGTGTCCGCGAGCGCGAACGACAAGCCAGTCCGCTTTCTCGCCTACTTCACCTGCGATCGTCAGACGCCGCTGACCGTCCCCCCGCCCGATTCCGGACGTTCGCCTCGCGATTGACGCGGCGCTCCGCGGTCACCGTTTCACGAGTGCGTTTGGCATCGAGCGGTGCCGCTCGATCTCGCGCACGACGAACTCCGATCAACGCTCCTCTCATGCGATGGCGAGGACAGAATGCTCGGTTCGTGAACGGCGGAACAGCGAGACAGGATGGCCAGGATTGGCAGGATTGAGAAGATGACCGCCTCGGCGTCGAGGAGCGGGTCGCCGGGGCCTAACGAATGTGGGGGACACATCTCGGGGAGCGTGGCGTCCCGAGCGGCCGTTCCCCTCATTCCGGGCTCGTTGCGGGAGGGCCCCTGCGTGCGACACGGAGCCTCTGTTCAATCCTGTCCATCCTGGCCATCCTGTCATGCAGTGGCCGTTGCCGTCAGCAGCCCGTGCGTGATGCGCCGTCGCGAACTGCGCCGCTCCTCCGCTCAGCCTAGCGTTCGCAGATTAGCCGCTCGGCGAGAGCAGCGTCGCGAGCAGCCGGTCCAGCCATTCTCGACTGGTGACGGGATCTCGTGGGAACGCAGAGCCGTCATCCTGCCAATCCTGTCCGGGTCTTCGCGCGATGTTCCGAAACCTGCCAACCATCCGCTCCCCTTGCGCGTCTAAGGGACAGGCAGTCAGTTTCTCCATAGATCGGCATAGGAAGGAGGCCGACGAACCTTCTCGCCCACCGAAACGGAGACTGCCGTGTTCGCCAAAGAGTCCGGTCTGCTGCAAGGCACGCTCGAGCTCCTCGTACTCAAGACGCTCTCGTGGGGACCGATGCACGGCTACGGGATCGCGAGCTGGATCGAGAGCGCGACGAGCGACGTCCTCCGCGTGGAGGAAGGGCTCGCTCTATCCCGCGCTGTACCGCATGACGCGCAAGGGTTGGATCGCCGGCAAGTGGGGCACGAGCGAGAACAACCGGCGCGCGAAGTTCTACCACCTCACGCCCGGAGGGACGGCGCCAGTTCGTCGAGCAGACGACGGGGTGGCAGCGCTTCGCCGCGGCCGTGAATCAGGCGGTGGACACGACACGAGCGCCCAGTTGGGCGCGGTGACCAGAGCGACCATGCGTGAGAAATTGCAGAAAGGCGACGGTGGTCGCGGCGGGCGTCCCTTCGAGCCCAAGCCACAGGTCGAAGTCGACAGCGAGCTCGCGTTCCACCTCGAGGAGCGCGTGCGCGATTACGTGGCGCGCGGCATGGACCCCGTCGCGGCACGTGCGGCGGCGCTCGAGCGCTTCGGCGACGTGACGAGCGTCCGCGACGAGTGCACGCAGCTGCTCGCGGAGGAGCGCCGCGCCGTGGCCCGTCGCGACTGGCTCGACGACCTGCGGCAGGATCTGCGGTATCGGCGTCCGCTCCGCGGTGCGCGCTCCGCTGTTCTCGCTGCTGGCGATCGTCACGCTGGCGCTCGGCATCGGCGCGAACGCCGCCGTCTTCGGCGTCGTCAAATCGGTGCTGCTGAACGCGCTGCCGTACGCGGACGCGGACCGCCTCGTGCGCGTGTATGCGCGCATGGAGGATGGGACTATGGAACGGTCCTCCATGAGCGCCGGCGCGATCACGGACTTCAGTGCGCGACAGCGCTCGTTCTCGCGCGTCGCCCCATTCTACCGTGAGAACGTTCGACGTCACGTACGCGGCCGACGGCGGCCCGCGCGTCATCAGCGCGACGCTGGTCGGAGCGGGCTTCTTCCAGACCCTCGGCGTGTCCGGCGCTCCGAGGGCGCCTGCTGCGCGACGAGGACATGAAGACCGGCGCGCCTGACGTCGTCATGCTGAGTTGGGCTGCATGGCAGCGTGAGTTCGGCGGCGACCCACGCGCGGTCGGGAAGTCGATGCGCATCGACGGCGAGGCGCAGGAGATCGTCGGCGTCCTGCCACGCGGATTCGTCGGGCCGAATGGGTGCGGCGGACCTCTGGTTTCCGCTCGATCTCGGACCGGCGCTCCGCGACCCTGTTCGCGCGCGCAAGCAACACTGGCTCAGTCTCGTCGGGCCGGCTCGCGCCTAACGCCACCGTCGCGTTCGGCACAGCGCGAGATCGCGGCCATCGGCACGGACCTCGCGCGCGAGCATCCCGAGGCGCAGGGCGGCATGGCGCTCCGAGGCTTCCCATTGCGCGACGACATGGTCGGCGAGACGCGCACGCCACTGCTCGTGCTCATGGCGAGCGCCGGCCTCGTGCTCGTGATCACGTGCGCCAACCTCGCCGGCGCTCTGCTGTCCCGCTCGTTGAGTCGGCGCAAGGAGTTCGCCGTTCGCATCGCGCTCGGCGCCGGGCGCGGAGCCGACTCGTCAGGCAGCTGTTGACCGAGAGTCTCGTCCTCGCGCTCGCCGGTGGCGGCGTCGGACTGCTGCTCGCCATGGCTCGGACTCGCGGCCGTGCGCTCGCTCGCGTCGACGGCGCTTGCCCGCATACGCGGAGCTGTCGCTGGACCCGGTGGCCGTTGCGGTGACCGGCCTGCTCGCCCTCGTCACGGGTGTCGCGTTCGGCGTCGCGCCAGCAGCTGGCTGCCGGCCGCGCCAACACGCAGGGAACGCTGCGCGACGAAACGCGCGGCGCGAGCGAGAGCCGCCGCACGCGACGACTCCGCGGCCTGCTCGTCGCCGGGCAGATCGCGCTGTGCGTGAGCCTGCTCGCTGGCGCGGGCCTGCTCGTTCGCAGTCTGTGGACGATGGCCACGGCGCCGCTCGGATTCGACCCGCATGGCGTGCTCACGATCGCCGTGCAGTTACCGGGGCGGACGTATACGTCGACGCCGGCACGCGCCGCGATTCTTCGAGCAGTTCGAGCAGCGCGCTGCGCGCGATTCCCGGCGTGCGCGACGTGGCGGACGTGAGCGAGCTGCCGACGCCGAACATGAATCGCAACGGGCTGACGATCGAGGGCCTGACGTGGCCTGCTGGCGAGGGACAGCCGTTCATCGCGTCCGAGATCGTGTCCGACGACTACTTCCGCACGATGCGCATTCCGCTTCGAAGCGGGCGTACCTTCGGCCCGGCTGACCGGGACAGCACGCAGCGGGTAGTCGTGATCAGCGAGGCGATGGCGCGTCGGTACTGGCCTAACGGGAACGCCGTCGGCGCCCGTATCCGTATGGGACCGGCCGAGGTGGCGCCGTGGGCACAGGTGATCGGCATCGTGGGCGACGTGCGCACTGACCCCGCGCGTCCCGTCCCGGAGCCGATGACGTACACGTCGAGCCGGCAGGACGCGTGGGGAGCCCGGACGCTCCTGATACGAACCGACGGCGATCCCCTCGCGCTCGTGAAGCCGGTGCAGCGCGAGTTGACGGCACTCGACGCGTCGATTCCCATCCGACGCCGCGGCGCCGATGGAAACCTTGCTCGCCGATCAGCTTGCGGGTCGTCGCCTGCCGGTGGTGCTCATGATGGCGTTCGGTGTCCTGGCGCTGCTGCTCGCGTCGGTGGGCGTGTACGCGATGTTCGCGAGCATGGCGGCGGCGAGGGAGCGCGAGTTCGGCGTCCGGGTGGCACTCGGCTCGAGCCGAGGCGCGATCGCGGGGCTGGTGCTGAGGCAGGGTGGCGTCTGGATGATTGCCGGCCTGGTCGCGGGGGCAGTGGGTGTGGTGCTGGTCGCGCGCGGTCTCGGCGGGCTGCTGTACGGCGTGACGCCGTTCGACCCGATCGCGTTAGGCGTCGCCGGCACGACGCTCATCGTGTCCGCGGTGGTGGCGCTGCTGGTTCCGGTGCGTCGCGCGACGCGGGTGGATCCGGTGAGTGTATTGCGGTAGGGACTCGGGACTGGGGACTCGGGACTGGCGAACTGCGAGCTGGTCGCTGGTCGCTCGTGCTGGTCGCTGAGTCGCCGCTGCGTGCAGCGAGCAGCGCGTGGGTGACCGGGCGGTATTGGCAGCAGCGGGCAGCGTGCGGCCGCAGCATGCAGCCGGCGGCTGAGGTTCCCAGCGTGCAGCCGCGTGCAGCTGCTCGCCCGCCGAGCCTATCGACAAACCCCGTGTCTTCCGTCGATAATGCGTCGGTACCGCTTTGTTCTCTTCAGCCCCGACGCCCCAGATGTACTTCGCGCTCCTGCTCGTCGCCCTGCAGCAGCCCGCCGCCGATCCGAGCCTTCGTGGTGTTCGCGACCCCGCGTTCGCGCCCGATGGACGGCTCGCCGTGTCCGTCGATGGCGATCTCTACGTCCAGGCCGCCGGTCGTGGCGCCTGGACACGGACTCACCAGCGGCCCCGCCTGGGACCGCGAGCCCGTCTGGTCGCGAGACGGCACCAGCATCGTCTTCTCCTCCGACCGCGCCGGCAGACTTCGATCTCTGGCGCGCTCGCCGTCCCGGCAGCGGCCTCGGCTCGCCACGTCCGCCGCAGCCCGAGCGCCTCACGACGTCGCCCGAGCCCGATGCGCAGCCGTCCGTCGCCACCGATGGCCGCATCATCTTCGTGCGCGGACGCGGTGCCCTCGCCCGCCTCTGGGTGCGCGCGCCCGATGGAAGCGAGCGGCGCCTAACGCGCGGACAGGTCGCCGAGCGGTCGCCCGCCGTGTCGCCGGACGGAGCGCGCGTCGCGTATGTCGCCGTCACGGAGACCGGACGACCGCCTGCGCGTACGCGTGCTCGCCGACACGTCCGCGCGTCCGGCGACAGCGTCGTCGTGGCGAGACCGCGATGTCGAGCGGCCCGCATGGGCGCCTAACGGCGAGCGCCTCGCGTTCACGACCGGCGGCGCGCGTCCCGGCGTCTTCATCACGCCGACGGACGGCCGCTACGTCGAACCTCGTGAGCGCGCGCCACGCCGCGCCGGCCTGGGCGCCCGACGGGCGCACGATCGCGCTGGCGGAGCTCGGCGCCGATCCGCCGGGGTACAATGGCGATCCCGCGCGCGTCGCGGATCGACGATGTGTCCGAAGATCTCGAGCGCGACTGGACGCCTCTGGACCGTCGCCGTCCCGACCGCGCCCGATGACGGCCTCGTCGAGCGTCGCGTCACCGCCGACTCGGTCGCGACAGGAACGGAACGCCGAGGCGTTCGATCGAGTCTGGACGCGATCCGCCGAGCTGTACTTCGCGACACCGGAAGCCGCGTCGCGTCGCCAGCGCTGGACCGCGCTGCGCGATCGGTACCGGCCGCAGGCGCTCTGCCGCGGCGACCGACGCCGCGCTCGACGACGTCATCTACGCCATGCTGCGCGAGCGGCCGCCACTTCGCGAGGCCGCGACCGGGCGTGCCGCCGTGTCGAGCGCGCATCCGGTCGCCACGGCCGCGGGGCTCGAGATCCTGCGCAAGGGCGGCAACGTCGTCGACGCCGCGGTCGCCGTCTCGTTCGCGTTAGGTGTCGTCGAGCCGGATGCCAGTGGCCCGGGCGGCTACGGCCAGATGATCATCCAGCTCAAAGGGCGCAGAGCGCCCGGCGCTCATCGAGTTCATGTCGCGCGTTCCCGAGGAAGCGACGCTCGCGAACGCGGCGCTCATGACGGAGGGCCGCTATCCGTCCGACGGCCCCGTCCTCGCGAACGTACCGGGCACCGTCGCCGGCATGCACTCCGCGTGGCGTCAGTTCGGCAGCAAGAAGGTGCCGTGGGCCGACCTCCTCGCGCCGGCGATTCGCGCGGCGAAGGACGGCTACGTCGTGAGCGAAGGGTTGGCGACGACGCTCACCGTCGAGCGCGAGCACTTCTGCGAAGTACGAGTCGAGCAAGGCGCTGTTCTTCCGCAACGGCGAGCCGCTGCACGCAGGCGACACGCTCCGCAATCCGGACCTCGCGTGGACGCTCGAGCAGGTCGCGAAGGGCGGCGCTGACGGTTTCTACGCGGGCGAAGTCGCGCGACGCATGGTCGCCGACCTGCGCGGGAAGGGCAACGCGATGCGGCTCACCGATCTCGCGCGCTACTACGCCGCCGATCGTGAGCCCGTGAGCTCCACGTTCCGGGGCTACACGCTCTACTCCAGCGCGCCGCCGGTCTCGGGCGGGGCGACACTCGCTGCGCAGCTCAACCTGCTCGAGCAGTGGAAGACGCCGCGTCTCTACACGGACGACGCCGCGACCGCGCACGCGATGATCGCCGCATGGCAGCTCACGCCGACGACGCGCAACCGCATCGCCGATCCCGGGCTCTGGCCGGTGACCGTGGAGCCGCTCGTGAACAAGGACACGGCTCGCGTCCGCTGGCGCTGCTTCGACGCCGCCCACGCGCTCACGCCGTCGAGCTTTCGCGGCGACACGCTGGTGTGCGCCACTGATCGCAAGGCTACGACCGACGGCGGCGCCGACGACAATGCGAGCGGAAGCGAGCTCGCGCTCGAGGAAGGGCGCGCCTGCGGGAACCCGGCGGAGCACGCGCGTGAGGTCGTCGCCTGTCACTCGTCAGGCACGACGGCGTTCACCGTCGCCGATGCGGACGGCAACGTCGTCGCTGTGACGCAGACGCTCGGCACGTGGGGCGGAAATTTCTACGTCTCACCCGGGCTCGGCTTCATTTACAACGACAAGCTCACGTCCTACGGCACCGACCCCACGCAGTACGGCGCTCGGCTCCCCTACGCTCGGCACGGCAGTACGCTCGCGCCCACGATCGTCTTTCAGGGTACCGGCAGTGCGCGACGCCCGGTGCTCGCGGTCGGTGCCGCGGGGAACGCCTGGATCACGTCGGCGGTGTACGAGACGCTCGTCGGCGTCCTCGACTTCGGTCTCACCCCGCAGCAGGCGCTCGAGCTGCCGCGCTTTCTCCCGTCGGGCCGCGGCGCCGGGTCACGCCGCGAGTTCGTCATCGACGTGGAGGGTGGGTTCGCGCCGTCCGCCATGCGGCGACTGCGCGAGATGGGCTATAACCTGAACGTGATCTCGCTCGAGGGCGAGCCGCGCATGGGGTATGGCGCGGCGATCACGTTAGGCAAGGGCACCGTCACGGCTGGCGCCGACCCGCGTCGGAGCGGCGCGGCCGGAGCTGTTCCATGAACCGTCGTGGTGGCATGCGCGTGCAGGTTGCCCTCGCACTCGTGGCGCTGGCGGCGCCACTCGGCGCCGTTCACGCGCAGGAAGCACCGCCGTCGGAACTACCTGCACGACTCGTCGGCGACCGGTTCTACGTCCATCCGGTCACGCAGCGCGGTGACACGCTCACGCTGTTCACCGATACCGGTGGCGGACTCTGGCTCGCGAGCGATGCCGTCGCGCGCCTCGGACTCCCAACGAAAGTCGTGGGCATTCAGGGCACGGACACGGTGCGGTCTGTGATGCTGCCGGCATTTCAGCCCGGCCGCGGGATCCCTACGCCGCTCGGACGCGAGGGCGGCGCGCTGTTCGTCTTTCCCTCGTCGCAGCTGAGCGGAATGGGGAACGGCTGGACGGGCATGCTCGGGCAGGAATGGTTCTATGGACGCGTGTGGACGTTCGATTACCCGCGCGGCAAACTGCTCGTGCACGCATCGAGCGCCACCGTCCCGAGCGACCCCGCGCACACGGTTCCGCTGGCGTTCCGTCGCAATGGCAACACGGCCGCGAACGGCTTCGCGCGCATTCGCGTTGCTGTCGACGGCGATTCGCTCGACATGCTGTTCGACACCGGTGCGACGCAGCGGGTAGCCGACTCCACGGCCGCGCGGTTAGGCGGACCGGCTGGCGAGCGTGCGACGAGCTTCATCACGACCGAGGTGTTCGATCGCTGGCGCAAACGACATCCCGACTGGCGCGTAGTTCCGAATGCCGATGATCTGCCAGGAATGGCCGCCATCGAGGTCCCGCGTGTATCCGTCGGCGGTTTCGACGTCGGCCCCGTATGGTTCACGCAGCGTCCCGACCGCTCGTTCCACGACTACATGGCACAGTGGATGGACAGGCCGACTGACGGCGCGCTCGGTGGTTCCGCGCTGAAATACTTTCGCGTGACGGTCGACTACCCGAACGCGATTGCCGTGTTCGAACGGCCGGAGCGTACCTAACGATGAACATGTTACGAGTCGGTCCCGTCGTCGGCCGCGCGGGTGAGAAGGTCTCGGGGTTCATCGAAGTTCCCGCAGGTGTCGACGCAGGGGCGAGAATCCCTGTGACCGTCGTGACCGGCAGTGCCGACGGCCCAGTCCTGGCGTTGATCGCGGGAACGCACGGGTCGGAGCCGTCGCCAATCGTTGCACTGCAACGGGTGCGCAGCGAGCTCGATCCCCTGACGCTTCGGGGCACGGTCATCCTGGTGCACGTCGCGAACCTGCCCTCGTTCGTTCATCGCACGATCTACCGCGGGCCGTGGGATCAGAAGAATCTGAACCGCGTCTTCCCTGGCAAGGCGGATGGAACGGCATCGGAGCGCATCGCGTACGCGATCACCACGCAGGTGATCGATCAGTGCGACTACCTGGTGGACATCCACTCCGGTGATGGCAACGAAGCGCTCCGCCCGTACTCGTACTGGAACCAGCTCGGCCTCGACGAGCGCGTGGATGTCACAGCCCGGGAGATGGCGCTCGCGTTCGGACTGGATCACATCGTCGTCGACCGAGGGCGCCCACGCGATCCCGCCGCTACGCAGTTCTGCTCGAACACCGCGCACGTGCGTGGAAAACCCGCGGTGACGACCGAGGCCGGCGGCGTCGGCGTTCCCACCGAGGAGATGGTTTCGTGCAACGCGCGCGGTGCGTTCCGCGTTATGCGCTACCTGGACATGGTGCCGGGGCCGAAGGAGACCGTCGAACGACCGCGGTGGATCGACCCGTCGGTGGTGCTGACGAGTCCGGGGACGGGTACGTGGTATCCCGCGGTGCAGCCCGACGAACACGTGAGCGAGGGCGCGCTGTTCGGCCGGCTCACCAACTATTTCGGCGACGTGATCGCCGAGGTGCGCTCGCCGCTAGCCGGTGTGGTGATGTACGTCGTGGTGTCGCCGGCCATGAGCGAAGGTGAGCCGCTCGGCATGGTCGGCGCGGTGACGGTCGCCGCCCTGCCCGCCTAACGACCGCCTGCTGCTCGAGGTCAGCGCTTGCGGAGCGTCACGCCGCCATTCGTCGTCGTGACACGCACGAGCGCTCCGCCCTGGCCGAGCTGCGTCGAGAGTTGACGGTCGAGCCGGCCCTGCACCGTGACGGGGAAGCCGATCTCCATGCCGCCGTTTGTCGTGCCTGTCTCCAGACGCGCCGAGTAGTTCTCGGGGATCGTCAGCTCGACGCCGCCGTTGGTGCTGCGCACGTCGAGGCCCGCGCCGCTCCACCGGTCACCGGTCAACTGAACGTCTACTCCACCATTCGCCGTTTCGCCGCGGACATCGCCGGCGACTCCGGTCAGCGAGATGCCACCGTTCGTCGTCTCGAATTGGAGGCGTCCGTCCACGTTGTCGATGGAGATCCCGCCGTTCGTGGCGGTGAGGTCGAGGCTCATCTTGCGCGGCACGTGAATCTCATAGCTCACCGACCACGATGATCGCCAACGCGTGGACGGCCCGTCCGCACGAATCTCATCACCGGTCTCGATGCGAATCTGCTCCGCCATGGCCTTGGCGTCCGCTTCGCTGCCAGCCTGCGTCTGAATCTTCGAGATGACGAGAATGTCGCTCCGATCGGAGCCTATCACCTCGATGCCTCCATTCGTCCGCCCATCGACACGAAGCTGCGAGCGAGCGCCGATGGTCTGCTCGCGAACGTCACAGTACCGCTCCCGGTCACTGCGCCCACCGTCGTGCTGGCAGTCGTCGAGCCAGCGCTGCGCATCGCGCGACTGCGCGCTGCGGGATTGTGCGGCCGCTGGGACTGCGGACAGCGTGAGAAAGAGGGCAGGGAGCAGAGCTCGGCGCATGTGAATCTCCAGGGTCGACATCGTCAGGACGAACGATGGTGAGACAACCCTTACCCCACGAGGGTTTCGCGACACCGAGCGCCCGCGCCCGGCCCGGGCGCACGGGGATCTTCCGGAACGTGATCGTGGCCGGACTAGCTCGGATGACTGCAGCGTGTCTCTGGCACGCGAAGTCCACCGCGCCGACAAGAACACAGCGAATCGACAACGCAAACAGCAACGGCAACGGCAACAGCAGAGACAGGATTGGCAGGATTTGCAGGATTGAAGAGACGTCTCGAGGGATGGTCGCGATCTGCCCGCCCGGAATCCTGCCAATCCTGCAATCCTGTCCTTTTTGTTGTTGCTGCTTGTGTTTGTCGTCCCGAGCGTCAGCCGGTTGTCATCCCGACGCGGCCCGCGCAGCGGCAGCGAGGGATCTTCGGTGAAGTACTCGTGGCCAGGCTAGCCACGCTGACGTTGGAGAAGATCCCTCGCGGATGCTCGGGATGACAACGCTTTCTCCGCCATCCGCCGTCCGCCCTCCTCCTTCCTAAGGCCTCCTTCCTCAGGCCTCGATTCGCCTCGCTAGAACTTCCACTCGCGGGCGAGGAATGTTCCGAATATCCCGGTGCTCTTTGGCGTCACGCGCTCGAGCGTTGGGGCCTGCGGGATGTACCGGGGCGTGAAGCTCGCGCGACCGAGAAGCCCTTACCGAGACGACGCTGCACGCGAATTCCCGGCACGGCGCGATCGTTCGGGTCGCTCGCGAACGCGCTCAGTCGCGCCTGCACCGCGACGAACGTGTTCGGATCGGTGTACTTCCCGACTTCGATTTCGCGTGCCCTTGAAGAAACCCGAGATTTCTCCGCTCTGCGCCAGTTCGGTGTACAGGTCGGCCGGCGTCACGTTCACGTACGCGGCGCCGAGCGAGCGCGCCGCCTGACTCTCGAACTCGTTCACGAAGACGCCGAGCGCGACCGCCGCCAGCTGTTGCGTCGCGAGCTGCGCTCCGGTGCCGGCGATCCCGGATCCGCCACCACCGCCCGAGAGCGACGATCCCTCGAACTGCAGCAATGAGCTCGACGTCCGGCCGAACGCGAGGTAGCTGAGCAGGTCCGACTGTGAGAGCGGCGGCTGCGCGTCGCTGTCGAGCGCGATCCGCGGACGACTCAGCGTGCCGCCAATCTGCACGCGGATGTTGATCGCCTGGCTCGCGGCCAGTCGCACTTCGTATTCGCCCGTGATCTGCAGGTTCGGATCGAGCTCGGCGTCCACCGACGAACATCGACCGACCCTCGCCGAATCTGGAATCGCTTGCTGAGGAACTCGTACTCGCCACGATCCGTCTGAACCTCGCCGTCCAGCACGACAGCCTGACGACGCTGGTCGACGCGAATCGCCAGTGCGCGATCCGGTGGCGTGAAGATCTCGACGTTGGCGTCGCGCCGTCCGCACCCAGGTGTCGCGCGCCACATCGAGCGTTCACGTCCATCCGCAGGTTCGCCATCAGCGCGATTGGCGCGCCCACGCCGCATCTCCTCGTCACCCGCGCTTGGACGTGTCGACGAACTGATACAACGCCGGATCGCGCGTGCTGATGACTTCCTTGTGGTCCGATTCCGGGATCGACGATCACGCCGTTTTGCACGCCGACGCGGCCCGACACCACCGTGCGGTCGAACGGTCCCTTCACCTCGAGGCCAACGTCCGCGCGCACGGTGCCCTGTGTCGTTGTCCAGCACGCGCGCGTTCTCCGCCACCAGGTGCAGGTCGAACGACGGCTCGGCTGATCTTCTTGATGCCGATACCGCCGCGCGCGAAGACGCGGCCACCCGCGCGCCCCGCGATCGAGTCGATGACGATCGTATCGGCGAACATACGGAGCGACGCGTTCACGTTCGTGAGGCGCATCCCGGTCGACGCGAGACGCACGCTCCCGTTCTGCAGCGCCAGCGCGCCAACCGTCGTCGGGTGACGCGTCGTCCCGCGCACGCGCACGACGCCGAACGCGCGCCCACCGACATCCGACACGGCATCGGTGAATCGTGACACGAGGTCGAGCGGCAGCCCCTCCGACCGCGCAGTCGATCGAGATCGGCGCGTCGGGCAGCATCGGCCCCGGCGATCCCGATCCGAGGTTCATCGGGATCGTGCCGTCCGCGACGGCGACGCGTCGTCCGCTGTCCGCGAGCCTCGAGATGCGTCGTCAGCGTCGGCGACGCGTACGTCGCCGTCGCGCGGAGGTCGGGGACCACCGTGCCGGCGTACATGGCGTTCGCCACGCCTAACGCCGCCCGGATCCTCGGCGCCGCGCGTCGTGCCCTCGATCCGCGCCGTCGTCGTGACGAGGCCGCGGAACGTCGAGATCCGTCTGCGCCAGCGCCGCGAGATCGGCGACCTGGAAATTCTCTATCACGATGTCGAGTGCGCCGACACCCTCTGGCGGAATGTTGCCGTCGACGAACACGCGACCGTTCTTCCCGTTCTTGAGCTCCAGCTCGGTCGACGAACACGCCGCCGGTGCCCCAGCGGATCGCCGACGGATGCGACGCCACCCACCGCGTGCTGTCGAACCGCAGCGCGAGGTCGCGAAGGTGCACCTCGTTATGATCCTTGTGCAGCGCGAAGTCGCCGCCCACGCTGTACTCCTCGCCCGTCTGCTGGAACATCGCGACCACGACGTCGCCCGCCGACGCGTGATACGACGAGCGGATCTCCACGCTGTCCATCGCGAAACCCGCCGCGCGCGCTGAGTCGAGCGACGCGCCGACGGCGATCGCCGACTGCGGGCGTGAGTCGCGCCGAGCCACGCGTACTCGAGACGCCCCCGACGCAGCGTGTTGCCGCGGAAGACGACGTTCTCGGCCGCCGCTCGCCCGCGGAGGTCGAAGCCCTTGATGCCACCCCTGATCGACGCCAGCTGCGCGCAACTGTCCCCGCGGTGGAGTCGACGACGAAGCGGCGCCTGGTGGAGCAGGGATGGGTCCGAGGCGAGGCGCGGCAGCGCCAGTCGCGAGACGCTCGATCTCGGTCTCGCGCGCGACCGTCGCGGAGTCGGCCCTGCGCCTGTGCGACGATGCGTGCGTAGTCGCGCGGACGCGGCGCGACGACGCCGGTGTCCGCCGCCGGGAAGAACCGGTTGAGCGCGCGCGAGCGAATCGACGACGCGGCTCGATACCGCAGCTCGCCGGTGTGCCCGGCCGCGAGTCCGAACGTGCCGCCGAGCGTGAGCGACCGTGTGCGGTCCACTCACGCTCGTCGAGTCGAGACGCGCACATGCCGTCCGCGATCGCCACGCGAACGTACGCCGAGTCGATCGCGACGGTGTCGATCGTGGAGGTCGCGAGGTTCGCGCCGAACGCGCCGCGCATGGTGGCCGGATCGAAGCCACGACCACGCGCGAACGCGGTTGCGGTGAGCGACGTGGCCGGCGCGCTTCGCCACGACGCTGCTTCGCGTTGAACACGCGCATCTGCGCGGCGAGATCGTAGCCCTTGTCCTTGCTCGCGAGATCGAGCGTGCCGCGCGTGTCGAGGCCGTCCGCCGTCGGCGAGCGCGAGCCGCGCATCCATCGCGAGGTTGCCCAGGTCTCCCGTTAGGCGCACCGGGCCGGCCGCCGCGCCCTGCGAGGCCTGCGGCAGGCGCGAACTTGCCGACCTCCGCCAGCGACAGCGGCAGCAACCGGGCGTCGACGTCGAACCACGGCCGGCTCCCGAGACCGCATCGTCGCGTTCCCCGCGATTCTGGATCGCAGCGCGCCGTCAGTGTGCGTGAGATCGGTGCGCACGACGAGCTGCGCGTTCGTCTCGCCGTTGAGGCGCGCCGAGCCGCGAATCGAGCCGCCAATCGGAAGCGTCGGCATGAACGTCGTCGCCATCCCGACCTGCACCGGGTCGAGCGTGACGTCGAGATCGCGGAACCGAACGCCGCGAGCCCGTCGTGCCCGACTGCCCCTATCGCGATCACGCGACTGCGGCCATAGCGGGCGTCGTCGAAGGCGACGTCGCCGTCCACGTGCATGAGGCCCGGTGATCCATCGAGCTTCGCCGACGCCGCTCAACGTCCCGTGCCGCGGGATCTTCACGTCAGGCGACCAGCTGCTCGATCAGGTGCGTGTCGACCGACGAGAACCGCAGGTCCGTGTCGTGGAACCACAGGCTGTCGCCGACCATGGAGATGGCGAAGTCACCGCCGGTCCGCGCGGAGTCGATGCGGAAGTCCACCTTCTGCGCGATGTACGTCGACGTATCGCCTTTCCACTGAAGGCGGAAATCGAGATTGCCCTGACCGCGCGCCG
Source organism: uncultured Gemmatimonadaceae bacterium (assembly GCA_963829055.1). Classification (GTDB taxonomy): domain Bacteria; phylum Gemmatimonadota; class Gemmatimonadetes; order Gemmatimonadales; family Gemmatimonadaceae; genus JAJKIV01. The sequence goes on from CAWHHI010000004.1 coordinate 435,857, forward strand.
GCAGCTGCGGCATGATGAACCGGACGTCCGCGAGGGACATCGGCTGTGCGCGCAGCAGGAGGTCGAAATCGTTTGTGTCGAACACGTAGCGCCCGTCGCCCGCGGCCTTCGATCCCGGCAGCCACAGGTGCGTGTTCTTGAACCAGATCGAGTCGCTGTGAACTCCAGCGTGCCGATGAAGTTGCTGATGACGGCCGCCGGCGGATGGAACGGCAGCACCGTCGCGGAAAGCTTCGCGATCTCGAGCCGGCGGACATGCGTGTCCGGGTGTTGGAGCCGAAGGTAGGGAAGCTCACCGTTGAAATCGCGGAACTCGATGATCTTCTGGAAGCCGTCGCCGCGACGCTCGACGACCACGCGCTCCTTCCCGGCGACCGCGGAGCGCGATGGCCGAGTCGCGCGCCGCGCCAGTCAGCTCACTCTTGGGCTTCCACGGGGAGCGGATCACCATGTGCCCGCCGAGCACGGTGATGTTGCGCAGTACGATCCAGTCGCCGAAACCAGCCTTGGTCGTGTCGCTTCTGCTGCTCCGGCGTATTGCTCTTGAAGATCGCCTTGTAGTTCCAGAGCGCGCTGTCGCCCGGCGGCCGGTCCAGTACCACGAGCGGGTGAACCAGTCGGATGTCGGTCAGCTCGAGCCGCTTTCGCAGCAGCGCACGCAGTCCGTAGTTCAGGCTTACCGAGTCCGCGACCAGGAACGGTGCGTTCGCGGAGTCACGGATCGACACGTTCGCGATCGTGAATCCCTCGAGGAGGTTCCCGCTCACGCGTCCGAGCCGCACGACTCCATGCTTGGCCGCGCCCTGCACGGCCGATTGCGCGAACCGGCGGACCCGCTCGCGCCCGTAGTCCGTGTTCGTGAACACGAGCAACCCCACCAGTACGACGGCCACCAGCAGCACCACGAACGCTGCGGCGTAGGCCAGAATGCGACGACCCACGTCAGTACGCCTCGCCGATGGACAGATGTAACGTTAGGCGCCGCATCACGCCGGTGATGCCGGACGCGCCTCCCGTCGGGTTGTACTTCCACTGGTCGGTCAGCTGCACGATCTGCCCCTGTCCGTTCGGGCCCGGGGATCTCCGTGATCACCGAGAGGTCCTCGGCCAGCGCGGGGTTGAGTCCGACGTCGACGCGGATCGGCCCAACCGCCGAGCGGTAGCGAATGCCGATGCCCGGCGTGATCGTGCCTGCGCCCTTCGTCGCGGACTGCAGCGAGCCCTGGCCGAGCAGCGCGCCGTCGACGAACGTCGCGCCGTAGAGGGCGCGCCAGATCGGGAAGCGATACTCGACACTGCCCTCGATCAACGCGCGACCGCCTAACGGGCGAGGCGTGAAGTCTCTGTCGGCCAGCGCGTTGCCTGACGAGTCGACGCGGGACAGATCGCACGTCGCCACCGCCTCCCCGCTGAGCTCGGGGCAGATCACCGCGAGCTTGCTCGCCGGCAGCGTGAGAACGCGCGGGCCGAGTTGATTCTCGCCAACGCCGCGGACCGACCGCGCTCCGCCTGCGTACAGGCGCGTCCGCGGGTGCAGGATGTCACCGCTCAGGTCCTCGCCAGCGCCCGTCGCGAGTCGCGTGCTTTCCAGCGCCCTCACGAACCCCACGCGCGAGTGGAACGCCAGAACCGATCGAGCGCCGATCGGCCGATACACCGCGCCCTCCGCGTAGACGCTGTTGTAGCGAAAGCTCGATCCCGTGTACGCCGACGCATGATCGAGGCGCGCCTCAGCTGTGTAGCCGCGCCTGGGCTCCAGTGGATCGTTCTGGCGGTTCACGTTTGCTATGAGCGAGACTGGCGCGAGCCGTTGCCTCTCCCGGAGCGCCGCGATCGTCTGCGGATCGCACACGCCGTAGTTGACGCAGTAGTACACGTCGCCGGCGATGACGCCGGTGAGCTCGAATCGGTACGTCAGGCTCACGGGCACGCGATCCATGATGTCGCGCGTGAACGAGACGTTCGCGCCCTCACCACGTTCGACGAACACCGACTGGTGCCATACGTCTGTAGGCAAACACGCCGAAGCCGGCCGAATTTTTCGGCGAAAGGAACCACGGCTGCGTGAAGTCGGCGCTCGCGTTATAGGTCGGGTCGAGAAACGCGGACGCATCGCCGACGACGTCTTCGGTGATGTCCTGGAAGCCGATCAGCCCGCCGATCTGCGAGCCGTTCAGACTCTCGGCGAACAGGTTGCCTAACGTCGCGACCGCATCGAGCCGCCGCGCACCGCCGAAGAAGTTGTTGTGCGTGAACCGGCCGTCGACCTGGATGAAATCGAATGTGTTGAAGCCGCCACTCACGCGAGCGAGACGCGGCGCCGCTTCCGTCACGCTGACTTCGACGTTCCTGATCGCTGTCCCTGGCCGCGCGGCGCCGTCGATGGCGGCAGCGCTGGAACAGTCCCGACTCGTACAGACGACGCTGCGTGTGTGCTCAGCTCCACGCGGCGGAACAGGTCGCCAGTGTGGAAGCTGAGCGAATTGCGAATCGTCCGCTCGGAGACCGACTTGTTGCCGGTCACGGTGATAGTGCCGACGTGCGTTATCCATCGCGGCGTGACGCGGATGGTGGCCTCGGCTGTTCGCGCGGCGGTGTCGATCGCGGTAGCCGTGTCGACCCGCGCATCCGCATACCCTTTGTCCTGCAGGACCAAACGGATGCGCGCGACGGAGGAGTCGAGCTCGATGAGGTTGAACGGCTTGCCCGAATCGACTCGAGACCACGCGTTCCACCTGCGCGGTCGTGAGCACCGAATCCGTCTGATTCACATGAACGGCGCGGACGAGCGTCGGCGCTCCCTTCAGTGATCTTGAACGTAACGGCGACCTGATCGTTGCCCTTGCTCGACGACGCTGGTGTCCACCGCGGCCTGCCGATACCCGCGCATCCAGTAGAACACGCGGATGCGCAGCACATCGCGGCGCAGCTCGGTGCGATCGAGATATCGCTTCTCCCAGATCCGATCCGAGTGCGTGAGCGGGCAGAATACGGTCAGGAGAAAGCTCTTACATCGCGACGCTGTCGTCGCGATGCTCTGAGTCAGCTCATCTCGGTCGACAGATCGAACGCCGCTCAAAGCCAGGGACCGGACTTCCGGTCGCTCCATCTGATCGCTGTTGGCGCTCTTCGTCTGCGCCCCGCTCGTGCGACCCGCTCCCAGCAGCGCCACGATCGCCCCGAACACGGTAGCAAATCGGCAGGCACGCATTTGGAAACGCCTGAAGCAAGGCTGGGCCGAAGAGAGGAAGGAGGCCGGCGGAAGGAGGAAGGCGGCAAGCTCCGTGCTGGCGCCCGCTCCCTCCGTCGCTCCTCCGGCCTCCGTTCCTGAGGCCTCCGTTCCTATCGGCCTAGCTGTCTCTACAGTCCCGCTAACAGCGCATCGTTGTTCGCTGTGTTCGCGATGCGCTTGATCAGCCACTCCATCGCGGCCTGCGGCGGCATCTGCTGAAGACCGCGCCGCAGCGTGTACACCGCGTCGAGCTGCTCCGGCTTGTACAGCTTCTCCTCGCGACGCGTACCGCTCGTCGCAATGTCGAACGCCGGGAAGATGCGCTTTTCCGAGAGGGAGCGGTCGAGCTTGATCTCGCTGTTACCCGTGCCCTTGAACTCCTCGAAGATCACGTCGTCCATCCGCGAGCCGGTCTCGACGAGCGCCGTCGAGATGATCGTGAGTGACCCGCCACCGTCCTTCTCCAGCACCGCGCGAGCCGAACCGAAGAATGCCTTCGGCTTCGCCATCGCCGACGAATCGAGTCCGCCCGACAGCGTGCGGCCCGAGCCACGCTCGGCCGTGTTGTGAGCGCGAGCCATTCGGGTGAGCGAGTCGAGAACGATCACGACGTCCTTGCCCATCTCGACGAGACGCCGTGCGTGCTCGAGCACCATCTCCGTGACTTCGACGTGTCGGTCGGCCGGCTGATCGAAGCTCGACGCGATGACCTCACCGACACCCCACGAGATCGCCTCGCTGACTTCCTCGGGACGCTCGTCCACGAGCAGGATGAGCAGCGTCGCGTTCGGATGGTTGATCGCGATGCCTTCGGTGATCGCGTGCAGGAGCATCGTCTTGCCGGCGCGTGCCGGGGCGACGATCAGCGCACGCTGGCCATAGCCGATCGGCGCGATGAGATCGATCGCGCGCCGCGTGAGCTCGGGACCACCCTTCGCCGGACGTCCCGTCTCGAGGAACAGCTTCCGCTCCGGGTACGTCGCGGTGAGCGATCCGAAATCCGGACGGCGCGTCGCCGTCGCCGGATCCTGTTCGTTGATCTTGAGCAGATTCGACCACGGCACTGCGTCCGCGGTGATCGCGGCCCGTGCTCGCGACGATGGTATCGCCCCGCCGCAGGCCATACTGGCGAACGAGATGCGGTGCCGATGTAGGCGTCGCCCGGGTCTGCCAGGTAGCTGTTCGCGGCGCGGCGAATGAACCCGCCGTCACGCGACGCATCGAACCACCCTGTCGTCTCGCTGTCCGCGACGACCGGCGTTGGCGGGACCTGCTGCTGATTGTCCCGCGCTGGCGCCCGCGACCACGGTTCCGGCGATTGCGTCGACCGTTACCGTTCCCGCCGCCGAACTGCTGGTTCTGCTGGCGATTGCCGCTGGCTCCATTCTCGCCGCGGTGGTCGCGATGCTCGCGATTCTGGTTCTGACGCGGCTCCGCGGCGGCTCCCGGTGCTCCCGGGGCTCCCGAGGACGGTGATCGCGCTCGCGGAACTCGCGCGGTGGGCGCTGTTGTTCCGGCTCGCGCGGCTCCGCGGATGTCTGGTTTGGCGGGGCGAGCTGGTGCAGGGGCGTCCTCAGTCGCGACGGAGACCATGCTGGGCGGCGGCGAGTCGGTGTTGTCGCCTCCATCAACCGGGGCGTCAGGGGCCCCGTCGCGGTACGGATTCGCTCGCCAGTGGAATCGGCGGACGTTTGGTCGTACGAGCGCGGGCCACGGCCACGACGGTGAGGGCGTCGGCGTTCGGTCATGCAACGATATTCGTTATGGGGTGTTTACTCGCGACGTCACGCCGGAATCGACCGGCGTAGTCTCGCGGTGCTCCTGTGGATCAAGAGGTCGCACGTAAAAACGGCATGCGAGCCCGTGAAGGCCACGAATGATGCACGTTGGGTGCGGTTCGGACTGCTGCCAGAGACGGGATCGGTCGTGCGAGCGTCGCACGAACCCTGCTTGTCACCGACGAGCGCGGACTACACACGCGGTCAGGCGACCTTTGCTCCTCTGCGCGCGGTTGCAGGGACGCAAGTCCCAAGCCTACTGGGACTTCCCGACTGCACCCGCCACTTGCCGGTCGCGCCATATCGCTCGCGCCGGCATCCGATACGAGTATCGCAGCTTGAAGCGTTTCGCGCAAGAACTCCGCGGCCAGTCGTTGTGTGATGGAGATTAAGGTCTCCCAACGCCGTCCATCCCGCGCACGACCTCTACTACACGCCGAGTGAGCTCAATGATCCGCTCCACGGACTCTCGATGGTCCGGCGGCAGCGTCTCCAGCTCCAGCAGCTGAGCCTCGGCCAGCAGCGCCGCCAGCGGATTGTTGAGCGAATGCTGGAGTCGCATCGCGATCTCCCCAGCAGCGATGAGCCGCTGGGTCTGACGCAGCGCCCGCAGCGCGCTCGCCGAGGGAGTTCCGTCGCCCCCGCCATCACCAACGCGTAGAGCGTCGGTGACCGCCGCGGCCAGCGTGGAAACGACATCGCCCTCCAACGAACACAGGCGTACTCCAAGCCGAGCTGCACTGACCGCGTCCCCCGGAGACGGTGCGCGAGTTGGATCGACGAGCAATACCGCCGGCCCGGCGAACCCACGCGCGCGAATCCGTCGCACGACGTCCACCCCATCGACGCCGTTGACCGAGGCGTCCACGATCGCGCAATCGACGTCCTCGGGCTCGAACTGCTCGACGTCGGTGTCCACCCGCGTGATCGTCGCTGACGGAAACATCGCGACGAGCGCCTCGTGGAGCGTCGCGGCAGGCGCGGATTGGTCGGCGACACAGGTGAGTGTGAGCGCCCGTTCGCTGCGGTGCATCATGGTCTCGATGATGTGGTGCCCAGCCCTGCTCGGGAAGCGCGACGCCGTGCCTCCGTGAATAATGGGACGCTACGTTTCGCCAATGCTCTCGCCAACATCGAACATTCCCGCCGAGCTCGCGGCGGCGGTAGACGAATATCAGATCCACGGGAATCCTGCGCACCTCGTTGCGCGCCTCCGAGAGATCGCGGACGCCACGACCCCCGATGCCTTGATCGCCGCGGTTGAACCTTACCGCCAGATCCCAGAGGTTGCTGGTCCGCTGTACGAGCGGATCGTCGAGGCACAGCCCGGCAACGCCCGCGCGATCGTGATTCTCGCGAATGCGTACTGGTTGACGGGCCACGGGCCTGACGTGGTCGGTGCCCTCGCCAGCCGCGCGATAGCCGCCGACGCCACGAATCGTGGTGGTTGGCACCTCTGGGCGTTGTCGGAATCCGATCCGCGCCAGCGGGTCGCTCGTTGGCAGCAGGTGGTCGCGCGCTTTCCGTCCGACGATCTGGCGCGGGCGGCGCTGGCCGACAACGCCGCGTCACTCGCCGGCGCGGAACACGATATCGACGCGCTCGACCTGGCGATCGAGACCTACGAACACCTGCTCTCGAAGGCGGAGGACCCTGCGCAACGCGCGGCGCTGGATACGGCGCTCACGTCCCTTCGTGGGTGGAAGCTGTAGGCCTTGTCGTCCCTCGCTGGCGCTTTGCTGACGCTCGGGATGACAGCAGCTCGGTCAGTCCTTCGCCGCCGCGGTCGTCACTGCCTTCGCGACGGTCTTTGGATCGCCGTCCGAGACGTACCGCTGACCATGCTTCTCGAGCCCGTTCAGCGGTGCGAGTCACCGCCGAGTCGCCAATGACCTGCACGCGCGGAATCGACAGGGGATTGAACTGCGGGTCGAAGGGACTGCGGGCCGGCCCGCCTGCGACTTCGAGAATCGCATCGTGTGACGTAGCTCACGGTGCGCCCCTTCGCGTCACGCCACGAGCCGCGCTTCGCCAGCTCGCGGTTCTGCGGCCACATCCCGAGTGGAAGCGCCAACGTGCGCACCTTGTAGCCAGGCACCGCCGAGTCGATCGCCATGATTCCGCGGGCGATGAACTCTTCGACCTTGGCGCCCGCACGATCGAGTCGCGCGTGATAGAGCGTGTGGTTGCACAGCTCGAATCCCTCGTCGGCCAGGAACTTTACCTTCTTGTACCGCCATTCCGTCTTCTGGCCCTCGATGTTCTTGTCGCCGAAGAACGACGCGCCCCGCCTGCGCCGCCGGCAGCATGCAGAAGACGGCGCGGTTGCGCCAATCAGGGTGCTGCTTGTTGAACGCGGTGAGAATGCCGACGGCCGACGTCGGATCGATCTCGAGCTGGCCGTTCTTCTCGATGTAGCGGAATTGCGACGGGGATGCATCGTCGAACACGAGCACGACTGGCGACTCGCCCGCGCGGCAGGTCGATCTTCGGTCCAGCATCTCGCTGATCGAGATCGGACGGAAGCCGCGCTGATACATCGTTTCCAGATCGCGCCGCAATCCGTCGGGCGTCCGCTCGTACAGCACCGTTCTTGGGGACGATCAGGTGGTACTCGAACACCGGAATGCGACCGAGCTCGTTCGACGGTAGACTCGCTGTCGTGGACGCGCCCACGGATGGCGACCGACGTCGGAGCGACGGCGACCTCACCGGACGCGTTACGGGCGCGGCTGGTGTCGACTCGAGGAACAGGCAAGGGTGCCGGCAGCGATTGTCGCGCCGAGGCACCCGAAGAGAACGATCCGGGGGGACATCTACCTGGTCTGTGTCGAGAGGAAACGCCGAGGGTCGATCGAAGGACGACAACGGTAATCGAGCGCAACAGGCGGTTGTACTGCCGCGCTCGGCCGAGTTATCGTTGATATCGTACACCGGATGCTCGACGTGACATGACTCGTTGCGCCGCTGCGAGGGTCGAAACTTTGCAGAAGGGCTGGGGTGTCAATGACTGACGTAACGCGGCTCATGCCCTTGTCCATTCTGCCGTTTTTCCGGGACCGCTGGCGCGTGCTTCGGCATCGCATGCGACGCGATCCCGCAGTTCCTGCACGTCGCTGGCTTCGCTCGCACTGGCCGTGGCTCACTGCGCTTCTGCTCGCCATCGTCGGCGTGGGCGCAGTGGACGTCTGGCTAGGCACCTGCGGCTTCAACGGCTGCCCCACGACTCGGCGAGATCCGCGCGATTCCGACCGCCCGAGGGCGGAAAGATCCTCGACCGTCAGGGTCGCCTCATGGGCCGGCTCACGGTCATTCGCCGCGTGAATGTGCCGCTCGAGAGCGTCCCGCGAGTACGTCCGGGATGCGTTCCTCGCCACCGAGGATCGCCGCTTCTACGACCACAACGGTCTGGATTGGCGCGGTTTCATTCGCGCCGGGCTCGCAACGTCACGCGCGCTCGGCGTGCGTGAGGGCTTCAGCACCATCACGATGCAGGTCGCGCGGAATACGTTCATCGCCGAACATTTCGTCGGCATCGCGCACGATGCGGCGGAAGCTCATGGAGCTCCGCCTGTCGCGTCTCATCGAGAAGAGCCTGACGAAGGACCAGATCCTCGCGCTTTACCTCAACGTCATCTACCTCGGCAACGGTGTGTATGGCGTCGAGGCGGCGAGTCGCGACCTGTTCGGAAAGAGCGTGAAGGACGTCACGATCGCCGAAGGCGCGATGCTCGCAGCGCTGCCCAAGGGGCCGTCGGCGTACACGCCGCGCAACAACCGGAAGCGGGCGCTCGCACGTCGCGATCTCGTGCTCGGGCTCATGAGGCGCGAGGGCTACCTCGACGACATCGGCCTCGTCGCCGCGCGCGCGGAGCCCCTGCGTGTCGCGGCCAAGGAATGGCGCCCGCCACAGCCGGACGATTCGTACGCGCTCGATGCGGTCCGCAGCGTGGTCGACTCCGTCGAGGCGATGCTCAAAGAGCCGGAGGCGACGACGAGCGACTACGTCGTGTACACGACGCTGGATCTCGGTGCGCAGCGCGCCGCGGATCGTGCCGTCCGACGCCGCGCGGCCGCGATCCAGCAGGAGGCGCGCTACTGGGCAGGCCGGAACGCCGGTACGATCGAAGGCGCGATGATCGCGATCGATCCGCGCAACGGCGACATCCGCGCGCTCGTCGGCGGCAGACAGTACGAACGCGGCAGCTTCGATCGCGCGCTCTCCGCGCATCGCCAGCCTGGGTCGGCGTTCAAGCCATTCGTCTACGCGGCGGCGCTCGCGGCCGGCTTCACGCCGGCGTCGCTCGTGGATGATGAGCCGGTCGAAGTCGAGCAGGATGGTCGCATCTGGACGCCGGCGAACTACGGCGACGAGTACCTCGGTCGTGTGACCATGCGACGCGCGCTCATGAAATCATCGAATGCCGCGACGGTTCGTGTGAGTCGAGCGGTCGGCGAGCAGCGCGTGGTGCAGACCGCGCACCGCAATGGCATCACGAGCCCGCTCGTCGCCGGTGCCGGCGATCGCGCTCGGCGCGCTGGAGGTGACGCCGATCGAGCTCGTGACGGCGTACGCCCCGTTCGCGAACGGCGGATTGCGCGTGCGACCGCGGCTCGTTAGGCGGATCGAGCGGGCGGACGGCAGCGTGCTCTGGGCGCAGGACAATGCGACGCCCGTGGCGGTGATGGACCCGCGGGACGCGTATCCAGCTGACGTCGATGCTGCGGTCGGTGGTGGACCGCGGCACTGGTACGGCGATACGCGCCGGCGGCGTCACGCAACCGGTGGCCGGGAAGACGGGGACGACGAACAACGGCGCGGACGTGTGGTTCGTCGGGTACACGAAGTCGACTCGTTGCCGGCTTCTGGTTCGGCTACGACGCCCCGCGCAGCATCGCCGGCGACGCGAGCGGTGGTCGCCTCGCGGCGCCGGCGTGGGCGGAGTTCTACCAGCAGGGCTGGAACGATCGCTCGAACGACACGGAGTGGACGCCGCCGCCCGGCATGGTTGCCCGCGTGATCGATGCCGAGACGGGCATGCTGGCCGGTGACTGGTGCCCGCTGACGCAGCGCGAGTGGTTCAAGCCCGGCACCGAGCCGACCGAGGTGTGCGACGGAGCATTACGAGCTGCCGGAAGCCGAGCCGTTCGTCAACAGTGTCGGAGCGAAACTCGGCAAGGCGCTCAAGAAGATCTTCAAGTTTTAACTACGGGCAGCTGGTTGCTGGGTGTGGATGCTTGGTGCTGGGTGATGCTGGGTGCCAGCTGGTAGCTCCACTCAGCGTCACCCAGCCACCAGCACGACCACCCAGCAACAAGCCTGCGGTTTTCTAGATAAGTCCGACGTCCGTCTTCGCGACGTAGCCCGGGAACACGGTGTCGAGCTTGGCTGCCCCGAGATGCTTGCGAGGCAATCTCGCTGAACACCGCGCGGAAATCCGTCGTCAGGGCGAGGTCGCGACCCTCGTAGAGCTGCTCCCGAGCGAGCCCCGGCCATTTGCCGTGGACCTTGCCGCCCTTGATCGAACCACCGATCGCGAACATGGCGCCGGCGTGGCCGTGGTCCGTTCCGCCCGTTGCCGTTCTCGCGCGCCATGCGGCCGAACTCGCTCATCGTGAGGATCACGACGTTCTCCATCCGATCGCCGAGGTCGGTCACGAGCGCGGCGATCGATTGCGCGAAGTCCGTCGAGACGGTCGCAAGCTGCCCCGTCGCACCGCCCTGGTTCACGTGCGTGTCCCAGCCACCGACGTCGGCGAACGCGATCTCCATGCCGACGTTCGCCTTGATCAGCTGCGCGATCTCGCGAAGCCGCTGGCCGAACTGCGAGCGCGGATAGTTCGCACCGTTCTCCGGCTGATAGCGCTGTGGATTCGCGGCACGGAGCATCTTCACCGCGTCGAACATCTCGGAGCCCGACGCGTGCACGACGTCGCTCGCTCCCGGTTCGATAGAGCGCCTCGATCTGCTCGGCGGACGCGCCGCCTGCGCGAACGGTGAATGCCTCGAGGCTCGTCATGGCGACCGCCGGTGCCGCGCCCTCGAGGATGCGCGGCGTCTGATCCGTCATCGCGACGGCCTGGAACGGCGAGTGCCTAACGCCGCCGGTGTCGCGCACTCCTCGCACGTGCCCTTCGTCGCGAGATAGCGGTTGAGCCATCCGTCCGGCGTGGACTTCACGTCCGGCGTGCCGGACTCCATGTAGTCCTGGGCGTCGAAGTGCGAGCGCGTCGTGCTCGGGCTGCCCACGGCATGAATGGGCGCGAGGAGGCCGCGGTCCCAGAGCGGCTTGAGCGGCTGCAGCGACGGGATGCAGCCCGAAGAAGCCATCGAGGTCGATCGCTGCCTGCGCGTCTCCCAGGCGAGCGCTCGGACGCGGAATCGCGATGCGCGGCCGAAGTGAGTAATACGACGCCTCCCCGTGCGGCACGACGACGTTCAGCGCGTCGGCGGCGCCGCGCTGAAACAGACAGATGAGCGTCCGCCCCTTCGCCGCGCCTGGCAGCTCCATGCCGAACGCCGTGCGGCGCAGGAAGCGCGGGCTCAGTCCCATCGTCACGAGCGCGAGCGCGCCGGATTTCACGAATGCTCGTCGTTGCATGATGCGGCCTACACGTATGAGAAGGATCGGGCGCGCGGCGCGCCGCGCTATCGTCGCTGGAATTCCGGCGAGCCTAACGCGAGCCCGACGACCTGCGCGAGTCCCGTGAGCTCGGGAATGTTTCCGAAGCCCTGCGCCGCCACGCTGGCGTCGTCGCGCCGGCGGTTCGCCGGCCGCCATGGACGTTGTCGGGGTTCGATCGTCGTGTCGGCGCCTCGCGCTCATGCCGTCGACGCCGAGGAATCGGCCGCCGCCTTGCGCGACCATGGGGTGCACGCCGGTCGTGAGGATCTCGCGCGTCTCGCGGCGACACGTGCCCGCCGAGGAGCGACGCGATCACGCCGTCGACCTGCTCGGCGCGTGACGCGCGCGCGCAGTCGCGCCGACTCCGGCCACCGGTCGAGCGATGCGCCCGGAATCGCGGTTCGCCGCCGCCGCCATCCCGAAGTTGATGCGATTCAGGATCGCGCCCGTGTTCATCCACGGTTCCGACGTCTCGGGCCACCCGTTAGGCGCCTGGTGGCCGAAGATCGGTTGGCCGAGCCGCGCGACGAGCTGGGCGGTGCGCGGCGTCGCGTCAGGCGGCGCGTCGAGCGCGCGCATCGTGCTCACGACGACCTCGAACGGCGACTTCACCTTGGCGCGGAATGCGGCCCGCGAGAAGAACTCGGGCGACGTGACGATCGTGCGCACGACCTCGCGAATGTCACCGTTCGTTCGCGTGAACGTCGCCGCGGCGCGGTCGACGAGCGCCTGCGGCGGCGTGTCGCTCACGAAGCGAACCGCGAGCTTCCGCGCAATGAACTTCGCGGTGGACGGGATGCCGCGCGAGGATGTCGAGCACTTCCTCGCCGTCCTCGATGCCGCGGCCCGCTTTCAGCTTGTGGCCGAGGACGACCTTTGCCTCGGCGTCGTGCACCTCGGGGCGGAAGACGAACTCGCCGGCGGCATCGGTGTCCTGCATGCGTTCGCGCGAATCCGACGGACACGCGGGTCCTGCGGCGAGCATCGAGCGAGCTGGCGAGGAGGGCGGATGCTCCATCCGGTGAGCGCGCGTGCGACCTCGATGACGTCCTTCTGCGTGTACCCGCCATCGACGCCGAGCGTGTGCAGCTCCATGAGCTCGCGCGCGTAATTCTCGTTGAGGCCACGGGGCCGGCGCGGCGCAGCCGGCACCGGGAACGGGAACCGGGAACCGACTTGCCAGCAGCTTGTTGTCCCCGACGACGGGTTCCTCGCCCGGCTCTTCCCCGGTTCCCGGTTCCCGCTGCCCTGTTCCCGCCGCGCGGCGGACGCAGCGTGCTGCGTCCGCTGTCGGCGACACTCTGCGCATTGTCGAGATAGAACAGCATCGCCGGACTCTTCGCCACCGCGCCTAGCAGGTCGCGGAAGTGACCGAGCGCGTTAGGCCGGATGACGTCGCGGTCGTACGACGTCAGATACCAGCGCGTCTGACCCTTGCCGGCGAACACCGTGAAGTGATTCTCCCAGAAGTCGACCATGACTTCCTGGAGCTGGCGCTCGCTCATCACCGCTCGCGCGACGCGGGACGACGTCAGCTCGGCCACGAACTGGTTCGAGCGCCGCGCCTGCTGCAGCAGCTGCAGCGAGTCGGCGAGCGTCGTCCGACCGGATCGCTGCATGGAGTCTCGGCGCGCGAGCGGCGCGAAGCAGCGCGGCGGGAGGGAACTGCTTGTAGATGCTCCGCGGAGCTCAGCGACAGCGTGCGATAGCGCGCGAGGAACTGAGTCCGTCGCGGAGTCGTCGATGCGCTCCGGATGAAGCTGCGCGTCGATCCACGGTCGACACCCATGGCTCTGCACGCGCGTCAGCATCGCCCGGACGCGCACCGAACGTCGAGTCGGCTCAGCGCCTGCGCCACCTGCTGCGCTGGCATCGAGCTCGCGCAGTACCGCTCGACGCGTGAGCCGACACGGGGCGCGCGCGAGGCAGCCGCGCGGGAGGCGCAGCTCGCCGCGCCGTACACAGCGGCACGCACGTACGAACAGGCGAGCAGTGCGAGCGTGACGAGACGTCTTCGCATGAGAGCCGACGCGGTTGGATAGTCCTCGAGGTAGACGACTCGCTGGTGCAACGCTCGTTAAGCCGTCGCGGCCGTGCTCGGCCTTGGCCTTCTCCTTGCCCAACTCGACCATGCGCGCGCGAGATCGTCGCGCGCGCGTCGTCCGACTGCAGGAGCCCGCCACCGATGATTTCCCCGATCGCCCGACCCGGTCACCGCACTCGCACGTTCGCTCGACGAGCAGCACGCGCGTGGTCGCTCCGGGCCCGTTCGCTGTGCCTCGCGTGCGTGCTCGCCGCCGCGTGTGAGGTCGTCGACAGCAAGTCGGCGCGACACGGAAGGCGGAGGCACGGAAGCAGGATACGACTACGGTTACCGGCCGCGGTTCCGGAAAGTGCGCGCGGAACCGTCGCGATCGACTCGGCGCCCGCGACGCCGGTGACGCCCGCTGACAGCGCTGAGGGCCGGCGTCGCGGACGACACCGGCGTCGTTCGCCTGTATCCGCCGTCGACCGCGACGCGGCGGCGTCGTGTTCGCGCTCGCCGAAGGCGTGGCCACGCCAACGCCCGCGGTGCACGTGGAAGAGCGCGCCGCTGCCGTGCTATCGCACGAGCGATGGAACGTTGCGTCGACCATTCCGTTGCCGGCGGACGAAGACGCGGGGACGTTCACCCTAACGGTGGATCGCCCCGGCGGACGGATTGTGAGGCAGATCACAATCGCCGATCACGACTTCGGTCGTGAGCTCATCTTTCTCACGGACAGTCGTCTACAAGCGCGCGACGAGCACGCGCGAGATCGCGCGCGACGCGAGAGCGGTCAGGGCATCGCTGTCGGTGGAGTCGCCGGACCGGCGGTGGACGCGGGCGGTGGCGCGAGCCGGTGCCGGGTATGAAGAGCACCGGGTACGGCGTCGAGCGCTACTACTATCGTGCGACGGATTCCACGCGGTCCATCACCGCTGGACTACGCAGGCGAAGACGCGCGGCACGTTCGCGGGCGATACGAGCGATGCGCCGCTCACCGGCGCGCCGTCGTGGCGACATGCGGGCGTCGACCTCCCCGCGAAGCGCGGCGCGACCGTCATTGCGCCCGCGGCCGGGTCGTGGTCGCGATGTGGGCGAGTACGTGCTGTCAGGTCGCACGGTGCTCGTGGATCACGGCCAGGGCGTCGTGTCGGCCTACTTCCATCTCGACACGGCGACGGTCTCGAAGGGCGACATCGTGCGCGCCGGCGACCGCATTGGCCGCGTGGGATCGACCGGCCTCGCGACCGGGCCGCATTTGCACTTCGGCGTCTACCTCCACGGGAAGGATGTCGACCCGGTCGCGTGGCGAGACATGCCGCTGGTCGTGGATGACTCGACAGACGTGAGAGACTCTGGCAGCTGGTGGCTCGGCGCTGATGGACCGTCAAAGGGGTCAGAGTCGCATCAAGCGACTCTGACCCCAGCTACCAGCTAGCGCCGCTCAGCTCGGTCCCGGTCTCGCGGAGCACGTAGCCGACGCCTCGCACGGTGTGCACGAGCGGCGATGCGCCGTCGGTCTCGAGCTTCTTTCGGAGGTAGTTGATGTAGACGTCGACGATGTTCGTCGTCGGGTCGAACGGCTGCTTCCACACCTGCTCCGAGATCTGCTCGCGCGTGACCGGAATGCCCGCGTGTCGCATGAGGTACTCGAGCAGCGCGTACTCCTTCTGCGTGAGCGCGAGCTTGCGGCCCGCGCGCGTGACCTCGCGCGAGATCGGATCGATCGACAGGTCGCCGACGCGCATCATCGTCTCGCCTGCGCGAATCGATGCGCGACGCAGCAGCGCCTTCACGCGAGCGAGCAGCTCATCGTAGTCGAACGGCTTCGCGAGGTAGTCGTCGGCGCCCGCGTCGAACCCCGTGACTTTGTCCGACACGGTGTCGCGCGCGGTGAGCATGAGCACGGGCGCGGTGAAGGCCCGATTTCTGAGCTCTCGGGCGACGTGAAGGCCGCTCCGCTTGGGCAGGCCAATGTCGAGAATGACGAGGTCTGGCCGATGGTCGAGGGCCATTTGCAGTCCGCTGTCGCCGTCATCGGCCGTCAGCACCGAGTACCCGTTGTCGGACAGTGTGCGCTGCGAGCACGTCGAGCACTTCGCGCCGGTCCTCGACGACGAGTACGGTCGCTGTTGGACGCTCGGTGGTTGCCATGCGGAGAACATTACGGTTAGCTGCAGCGCCAGCAAGGCGCGCTTTGGATAACCTCGAGCCACTCCTTGGTCTGATCGCGGACCGGTTCGCGCTGACGCGGTCCGCGACATCGCCCTTGAGCGGACTCGGCCGGGCCCGTTTCCTTTCGCGCGATGAGTGACTCGCGAATCGCGAGCTGGAATCCGAGTGGGGACCGTCGCCGCCGCCGCCACCATCGGCGCCGTGATCGGACTCGGGCTGCGACACGGCCTCGCGCTGCGGCCGTTCACGTCCGCGGGGCGCGCGCTGCTCGAGAAGCTCGGCGTGCGTCGGGAGCCCATCCGGCGAGCGCGCTCGTCGGGCTCGCGATCGTTGCGTGCGCGATCATCGTGTTGGGTGTGTGCTTCACAGTTGTCGCTGCGCCGCTACGGGGCTTCGGCTTCTCGTTGCCGCGATCGTGTTCGGCGCGATCGCGTGGAGCGTGTCCGCGTTCGTTGTGCCCTCCATTCTCGCGTGGAGCACGCGGCGCTGTGCTGGGCACCGCGCAACGAGTGTTCATCTTCAGCATGCTCACGATCGCACTCGTGGTCGGTATGCGACTTGCCCGATCGAGCATCCAGATCGACTAGCATCGAGCTGGACGCACGGAATCCAATTGGAACTCCGGAGCGTACACGCAGTATGTGTCGTCAGGCGCGCGCGCGGGGTCTGCCCTCAGTGCGGTGCGAGTCGAGGAACGATCGGCGCTCCGGACTCGACTTCGAGTCGAGCACCGCGGAGCTTCATTCACAGGGAGGGGTTATGGACATCCTCGTGATGCTCGAGGACAACCCCGAACACTCGACAATGCTGGCCCACGTGAACTCGGTGCCGGCGCCGCTGAACTCGGAGCGGCCGCCGCGCGATGTGGTGACCCTCTACGGGGTGCCGAGTCCGGAGTCGCTGGCATTGGCGCTCGCTGCCGCAGTGGAATCGCGGCGGTTGCCGGAAGAGCGTTCGGACACGATTCGCCACCTCGGCGTGTGGCCGGAGCGTGGCGCAGTCGGAGATGCGGCCTGGCGGGATATGAGCACAGGCCAACTGCTGACCCGCGATCTCGAGATCCCGCTCGAGACGCTCGTCGACACGGCGCGGCAGCTGCTCGGCGAGTGCGGACAGACCATTCGCCGCCTGGTGGCCGGGCTCACAATGCCCGATTGGCCCGAAGGCGCTCGCCGCGCGATCAGCTTTTCGTTTTCCCCCATGGTCGCGGTCTCGCTGCCCGGGGCGATGCAGATCGACACGATGCTCGAGAGCTTCCGCGAAGCCGACGGGATCACCTTCGATAACGACGGAGACTGAGACAAGAACCCTAATTGTCAGAGCAGTGAGAAGGCCGCCGAGCTGAGCTCTGGCGGCCTTTTTCTTCGTCGACGGCTACCGGGCAGAAGCGCTGATGGCCGATAGCTGCCGGCCGATGGCTCACGGGTGCCGTAAGGCCCCTTGACGAACCCGCGACCGCGCGACAAATCCTCGAAAGTCTACGAACCCCAACTCCATGCAAGAGCGCTCCACTCAGCAGTCACGCCGCCAGTCACCGGGCGGCGCTCGCGTCTTCGCGGATGATGCGGGCGATTGTGGAACGCGTCGCACGCCACTGGCACCGTCGATGCGGCGGTCGTGTTCACGTGCATCAGCGACTCGCGGCAGACCGCACGCGCGATCGCCGTCCCCGTCGGCTTCGCCCTGACCGACACCGGCGACGAGTTGCTCCGCGCCTGGCTTCGCGAGGCACCGCGCATGGGCCTACTCACTTGAGCTCCACCTGAGCTGGAATCACCCGAGCAGTCGAGGATACGAGCAATGCGGGAGTATCGCAGCGCAGACATCCGGAACGTGGCCGTGGTCGGTCACGGAGCGAGCGGGAAGACCACACTGGTCGACGCGCTCGCGTTCGTTTCTGGCTCCAGCAAGCGCCACGGCTCGGTGAAGGATGGCACCGCGCTCACCGACCACACGGCGGAAGAGATCGACCGCGGGTTCTCGATCAACCTCGGGTGCGCGTTCGCCGAGTGGATGGACACGAAGATCAACCTGATCGACACGCCGGGGTACCTCGACTTCCAGGGTGACGCGCGTCGCCGGACTCGCCGCCGCGGACGGTGCACTCGTCGTCGTGAGCGCGACCGCCGGCGTCGAAGTCGGAACGGAGAAGATGTTCCGCGAGGCGGTGAGCCGCGCCGACCCGGTGCTGTTCGTCGTGTCGATGATGGACAAGGAGAACGCGAACTTCGACGCGATCTACCAGCAGATCAAACAGCGCCTGACGTCGAAGGTGATCCCGGTCGAAGTGCCGATCGGCAACGGGCCGGAATTCCGCGGCATCATGAACCTGTTCGCGAAGTGCGCCTACATCTACAAGCCGGGCACGAAGTCGGGCGAGTACGACGAGGTCGACATCCCCGCCGACGCGCAGGAGACGTACGATCGCTACCACCAGGAGCTGATCGAAGCCATCTCCGCGACCGACGACACGCTGCTCGAGCGCTATCTCGAGGGTGTCGAGATCGGGCGCGACGAGGCGATTCACGGGAATGAAGGAAGCGATGAAGCGCGGCGATCTCTTCCCGCTCTTCGTCGTGTCGTCGGAGAAGACGTACGGCATCTCGGCGCTGCTCACGGAGATCGTGCAGCTCATGCCGTCCGCGTACGAGATGGAGGAGATCCACGCGTTCAAGGGCGCCGAGGGCGACAAGACCGTCGAGATCCATGCCGAGGACAACGGCCGTTCTCGGCCCACGTGTTCAAGACGACGTCCGAGCCGCACATCGGCGAGGTCTCGTACTTCCGCATCGTTCTCGGGCACCGTGTCGAACGGGCAGGAGGTGTACAACGCGACGCGCGACGGCGTCGAGAAGATGGGCCACCTCAGCGTCGCGCAGGGGAAGGACCGCATCGAGGTGCCGATCCTTCACCCGGGCGACATCGGCTGCGTGGCCAAGCTCCGCAACACGCACACGAACGACACGCTGTCCACGAGGGAGCATCCGGTCCGTCTGCCGCAGATCCACTTCCCGGAGCCGATCGTGACGTTCGCGGTGCAGCGCGACGGCGCGGCACGACGAGGAGAAGCTGCAGCAGGGCATTCACCGGCTGCACGACGAGGACCCGACGTTCGAGACTCGTTATGTGCCGGAGACGCACGAGACGGTCATCAGCGGCATGGGCGAGCGTCACCTCGAAGTCGCGATGTCGAAGCTCAAGCGGAAAGGCGGGCGTGTCGGCGGAGCTGGCGCGTCCGCGCATTGCCTATCGCGAGACGATCACGGCGAAGGCCGAAGGGCAGGGCCGCCACAAGAAACAGTCGGGCGGCCGCGGACAGTTCGGCGACTGCTGGATTCGCATGCGGCCCGACGCCGCGCGGCAAGGGCTACGAGTTCATCGATGAGATCGTCGGCGGGTCGATCCCGAGCAAGTTCATTCCGGCGGTCGACAAGGGCATTCAGGAAGCGTCCGCGCGCGGCGTGCTCGCCGGCTATCCGATGGTCGACTTCGCGGTCGAGCTGTTCGACGGCTCGTACCACTCGGTGGACTCGAACGAAATGTCGTTCAAGATGGCGGGCATTCAGGGCTTCAAGACCGTCGCGCCGAAGTGCCGGCCCGTGCTGCTCGAGCCGCTCGATGAGATCGAGATCTCGACGCCCGATCAGTATCTCGGCGACGTGATGGGCGACATCTCGAGCCGCCGCGGCAGCATCCTGGGCACCGATTCACTCGGCGACGCACGTGGGACGCGCGTGCGTGCGGTCGTGCCGCAGGCGGAGCTGCACCTGTACGCGACGGACCTGCACTCGATGACGCACGGCCGCGGCACGTTCGCGCGGCGCTTCCACGGCTACGAGCAGATGCCGGGCGACGCCGCGCAGAAGGTGATCGAGGAATCGGCGAAGGTGAAAGAAGGCGAGCTCGCCGAGGTCTGACGAGCACAGACGACGGTGGTGGCGACGATCAACGATCGGCAGCCATCACCGTCGCCGTTCCGCCCGACGGCGAACACTCGCGAGTCTATCTCGCCCGATAAGCCGAGCAGGATCTGCGTGGTGCGTGAGTCGAGCGCCGTCCACGTGCTGCCGTTGAAGCGGAACAGCACCCCGTCCTCGCCAGCGGCGTAGACGTCGGTGGGCCCCGTGCCCCACACCGCGCGCGAGTGCCTTCGTCGTCGGGTTGGGCAGCGCGTACCAGCGCACGCCGTCGTAGCGAAGCACGGTCCCACCTTCGCCGACGGCGAAGACATCGTTCGACCCAGCTGCCCCACACGGCGCGCAGCAGGAACGCCGTGCCGCTGGCCATGGACGTCCACCGCGAGCCGTCGAAGTGGATGATCGTGCCGGTGTCGCCAACGGCGTACACGTCGTTAGGCGCGCTGCCCCACACGCTGCGCAGGAACCGCGTCGTGGGGCTCGTCACGGACGACACTGCCTCGCCGTTGGCGCGGAGGATCGTGCCTTCGGCACCGACGATGTAGCGTCAGGTCGCGATCGATCGTCCAGACTGACCGGAGCAGCAGCGGATCGCGGGCTCGCGATCGACGACCAGCGCGACGCCGTCGTAGTGCAGCACGGTTCCTGTGTCACCGACGGCATAGACGTTCGTCGGCCCACTGCCGTTCACGCCGTAGAGATCGTTCGCCGGAGGAACCGGGCTCCGGTTTCCAGTCCCGATGCGTCACGCCGCAGCACGAGACCGCCGAGGCCGACGGCGTACACCGCTTCCCGAGCCCGAGCCCAGACGGAGAAGAGCGTGGGCGCGGTAACGAGCGTGCTCCAGGTTCGGTGATGCCGCCACGCGCGACCGTGCCCGACCATCCGGCGACGAACGATCTGGCCACCAGCGCCCCACACCGCGCGGAGGTTCTGGCGCGATGGCGACGTTCGCGACCGTGGACCAGCGACGCGCCGTCGAAGTGGATGATCTCGCCGGTGTTGCCGACGGCGTACACGTCGTTAGGCGCACTGCCCCAGATGCCGAACAGGTGCTTTCGTCGTCGGACTCACGACGTTCTGCCAGTTCGTTCCGTCGAAGTGAAGCACCATGCCCTCCACGCCGACGGCGTAGACATTGTTAGGCGTCGCGCCCCACACGCCGAACAGCGCGGTGGTCGTAGGGCTCGGCATCGCCGTCCACGCGGTTCCGTCGAAGCGAAGGATCGCGCCATTCTGGCCCACGGCCATGAGATTCGTCGGTGACCAGCCCCAGACGCCCCAGATCTCGGTATTGCCGTTGTTCGTCATCGGCGACCACTGCGTGCCGTCGAATCGGAGCATCGAGCCGCCGGCACCAACGGCGTAGACGTGGGTGGCGTCGAGCCCCCACACCTCGAGCAGCGTGTTCGGGCGTGCCGCTCGCCATCGCGGTCCACGCCGCGCCGTCGTAGTGCAGCATGAGACCGTTCGTGCCGACGGCGAACACGTTCGACTCGCTCGTGCCCCAGATTCCCGACGATGGTTTCGCGCGTGCCCGTCGCCATGGTGCTCCAGCCGCCACCCGTCCAGCGGAGGATGATGCCCTCCTGCCCGCCGGCGAATACGGACGTCGGACTCGCCGCCCACACCGCGAGCAGCGACACCTCGGTCAGTCCCTGCGTATCCAGCCCCCACGTCTTCACGGGTCGCTGGCCGGAGACGATCGTGACCGACGACGTCGATTTGAACGAGCCGACGCTGCCGGTGACCTGAGCGCTCCCGTTCGCGAGCGCGGTCAACACTCCGGCTGTGGACACGCTCGCCTTCGAGGGGTCCGAGACGGTCCACTTCGGCGTCATCTCGTCGGTGATGGTGCCGTCGGCTTTGCGGCCGAAGATCTGGAGCGGTGCGGTCGCTCCGACTTCGAGGTAGAGCGAGGCGGGGTGCACTTCGACGGCCGTAATGCCCGGGCCGACGCCTGCGGGCTCGTCGCCGTTGCAGGCCATTGCGCCGGTCAGAGCCGCGACGAGGAGGACGCCGAACGTGACGCGCGCGGCTGCCTGCAACTTCCGGCGGTGCGGCGACAGCGGCGACAGAGCTGGGGCCGGAAGCGTCATCGACGTCTGGCTCGACCGTGGTGCGTTGAATTCATCAATGCGGTAGTACAGGGAGACTCGGCGGCGGAGCCGAACGTCAAACCGCCGTGCTGGTACGGGAACGTATGTACCAGCACGGCGAAATACACCGCCTATCTCAAAGTAGCTCGCACCCGAGGCGAGCTCTACGAACGCACTGACCTATTGGACGCTCGTTATGACTTCTTGAGCCACTCCGCGACACCCTTGTGTCCCGAGCACGCACCCTGTCGCTCGGCTTTCGAGTAGAACGTCCCGTCGTTGCAACGCGCGGTTGCCCCCTTGGGTACGGCACTACTGGCGGTCGTGAGCCATTCGCCGACCCCACCGTGCGACGAGCACGCGCCCTGCCGAGAAGCGCCGCTGTACATCGTTCCATCCTTGCACTTCGCGCGTTGCGCCGCGGGCGCTGGAGTTTGAGCGGCGGTGCGGAGTCTGTGTCGCTGACGTCGCCGCAGCCGGTGTAGCCGGCGTGGCGTTCTTCGCGGCAGCGGACCCTTTGGCTGGAGTGCCCTGAGCGAACAGGGCGAACGGCGCTGTGGCGATCAGTGCGAGTACGAGTGAGATGCGGGTAATGCGCATGTGATCTCCGGACGAGGGGATCGGGCGGGTTGGATCGACGGCCACTCGCACGGTGCACCAGCGCCCCTAACGACGGAATGAACGAAGTCCGGGTCACAATTGTAATTGGGGTCAGACTCGAGTCTGACCCCAATTACGTAGGAGATGCCGGCCGCTCAGCTCTTACCGCTTGGTGAGCACCTCGATCACGCCACCGGGATGCCCCGATCCCCATTTCGTCTGCGCTTCCGACGCGCTGAAGTAGCGCAGCGCGGCGATCGATGACGCGGAGATCTGTCGGAGCTGCTCGACGTCGCCCATTCGATTGTTATCCATGTAGACGAGCAGCTCGCCGGTCGCCTGTGCGTTCGCGGATGCGACCTGGCGCGGGCTCAACATCGCGGGACGCAGCTTTTGCACAGCCTCGTAGGCGTTCTGCACGCTCGCCCGCGAAATCTCATCGGCGGTGATGAGATTCGGGTTTCCCTTCGCGCCACCGCTGCCGCCGCCTGAGGACGACGCGCACGCGGCCACGCCAAGCACCACGATCGTGGCGACGCACGCGATGGTGAGTCGCGCGCCAGCGTGCCGACTCAGGGATGCACTCGGGACTCGACGACCATCGCCCATCTCACCAGAGATCCCCGGCATGATTCGCTCTCCTCGGCGCTCGGCGCCCGATGCACGCGCTGCGTGCTGGTCTGAACTTGCCACACCTGACAGGCGGGACACCCCCGCCCGGAACGCCCTGACCCTACGACGCGTGCACGACGGGCGCAAGCATGAACGAGAACGGCCGCCGAATCGCTCGGCGGCCGTTCGTTGTGTGCGGGACGATGGCACTAACCAGTCGCCGAACGACGACGTGGAACTTTGCCGTTCTTCCCAGTTCGCTCTTTGCTCTTCTGCGCCGACTGTCCGACGGCGATCGGCACGATGTCCGGTACGTCAACCGGCTCGTTGCCGCAGCCGCCACCCTGCTTCGGCTGCTTGTACACGTACCGCTCGCCCTGGTAGTTGCGGAACGTGACCGAGTCCTCGGTAATCTCCTCCACGTACTCCGGCAGCAGCGGCACCTTGCCGCCTCCACCAGGCGCGTCGATCACGAAATGCGGGACCGCGAGACCTGACGTCCAGCCGCGCAGTGCCTTGATGATCTCGAGGCCTTTCTGGACCGTCGTGCGGAAGTGCTCACCGCCCGCGACCTGATCGGCCATGTAGATGTAGTAGGGACGCACGCGCGCTTTGAGCAGCTCGTGCATCAACTTCATCATGATCTTGGGGTCGTCGTTCACGCCGCGCAGCAGCACGGTCTGGCAGCCGAGCGGGATGCCGGCCTTCGAGAGCATGTCGAGCGCCTGACGCACGCGCGGCGTGAGCTCGTCGGGATGGTTGAAGTGGGTGTTCATGTACACCGGATGGTACTTCTGCACCATCTCGCAGAACTCCGGCGTTATGCGCTCGGGGAGGTGCGAGGTGATGCGGCTTCCGATGCGGATGATCTCGACGTGCGGGATCGCGCGCAGGTTCTGAAAGAGATACTCGAGGCGTCGATCGCTGAGCATCATCGGGTCGCCGCCGGACATGATGACGTCGCGGATCTCCGGATGCTGCCGGATGTACTCGAACGCCGACTCGTACTGGTTGAGTGGAATCTTCTCGGGGTCGCCGACCTTGCGACGCCGCGTGCAGAAGCGGCAGTAGCTCGCGCAGACGGGGCTCACGAGGAACAACACGCGATCCGGATACCGGTGCGTGATGTTCGGCACAGGCGAGTCCGCGTCCTCATCGAGCGAGTCGATGACTCCGTCGACGATGTCGAGCTCCTGAACCGTCGGGACATACTGCTGCCACATGGGGTCGCCGACGCTCTTGATCTGGTCGAGCGCGGACGGCGTGATGCGCATCTGAAAGTTCTCGAATGCCGGACGCAGCGCTTCGACATCAATGACGTCGTGCCCGAATTTTTCCGCCAGCTTGTCCAGCGTAGCAACGGCGTCGTCTTTCAGGATCTTCTGCCACTCGCTCATGCAACCGCTCCCCAGCCCTGTCGAGGGCTACCTGCCAACCGTTTGGTGAGGATGATCCGATCGTCTTCGGGCGCGTAGAACTCGCGAACGCGAGCTGCCTCGACGTAGCCGCGTCGGAGGTAGAATCCTCGCGTCGCGGTGTAATCGGATCGGGACGATGTTTCAACGACCAACATCCGAGCGTGCAGCGCTTCCAGTCTGCGTTCCACCTCTGAGAGCAACACGGTACCACACCCGGTTCCCTGCGCAGCGCGATCGACCGCGATCCAGTACAGGTCGAACGTTCGATCAGTGCCCATAGAGGGGCCATAACAGGCAAACCCAACTAGCCGGGGACTGGGGACCGGGGACTGGGGACTCGGCTGGGACAGCGCATCGGCCCTAAGCGACAGATCCTCAGTCCCCAGTCCCCAGTCCCCAGTCCCGTGCTGTGCGGCAAAGGCGCCGCACAGCACGTAGTCCTCGCCGGCGAACGACTCGTCGAAGAGCTCGAGCGCCACGTCGACTTCTTCCTCGCGGAAGTTCTCCGTGCTGCGGAGGATCTCGGCGACACGCTCGCGATGACTCGCCGCGAGCGGACCAACGATGATGCGACCGGCAGCGCTCACCCCACCGCCTCGACGCCTGAGAGTCGTTGCTTGCGAGCCCAACGGTCTTCGGACGCCACCCGCGGCTGCGTGAACGCCTGCTCGCAGACGAGCCGCACGAGCGCCGGGTAGTCCATGCCGGCGATGCGCGCCATGCGTGCGAGACCCGCGGTCGGCGAGAAATCCGGATTCGCGTTCACCTCGAGAATCCACGGACGCATGGCTGCATCGATGCGCATGTCCACGCGGCCGTAGCCGGTGCCGCCGACCGCGCGCCACGCCGCGAGCGCGATGCGTCCGAGCTCAGCTATCAGCGCGTCAGGCAGATCCGCCGGACAACGCGGCACAGAGCCCATGTCCTCGTCGCTGCCCGTCTCCCACTTCGAGCGATACGACACGATGCGCCAGTAGCGATCGGGCATCGCGGAGAAGTCGATCTCGGCGACGGGCAGCACCTGGTCGGCGACGATGCCGACGTTCACTTCGCGGCCAGAGATGAAGCGCTGGACGATGACGTCATCCCATTCCTCGTGCATCTCGGCGACCCGTGCGTTGAGTGCGCGCACGGATCGCACGACGGAGCGCTGCTCGACGCCGAGCGATGCGTCTTCCGCGGCGGGTTTGCAGATCGCGGGGAAGCCAACGACCGGCAACGGTTCACCAACGCGGGCGACGCCCCATCGCGGCACGGGAAGCTTCGCGGCGTCGAGCAGCGTGTTCACGACGTTCTTGCGGAGGCACACCGACGTCGTGAGGCTGCCGCTGCCCGTATAGGGAATGCTGAGCAGCTCGAGCGTCGAGATGACCGCGGATTCGAGCGAGGCCACGCCGTCGATGCCTTCGCAGAGATTGAAGGCGAGGTCCGGCTTCGCGCGGCGCACGCGTTCGATCCAGCGTCCGTCGGGATTCACGGGAACGCGGATCGCTTCGTGTCCGTCACCCGCGAGTATGGCCTCGACTGCTTCAACTGTCTCGAGGATGGCGAGGTCAGGCGACTTTCCAAGCGCCGAGATGCCATCGAAGAGCACGACAACTTTCATGTGGAGCTCCGTCCCAGAATTCCCAAGATTTCGTGTCGACGATCGATTCACCGCCACATCGCAGCGGTGGCGACGCCACTCGTTGCGATGCCCAGCTCGACGCCCTGCCGTTCCGCGGCGTGAAGCAAGCACGCCTGAATGAGCTCGTCGTAGCTCATACCGGCGGCACGCGCCGCTTTCGGAAAGCAGGAATTGTCCGCGGGGTTGGGGAGAATCCCGGGAAGGGGATTGACCTCGACCACGTTGGGCTTGCCCGCCGCATCCAGTCGGACGTCGATCCGCGACCAGTCACGACAGCCAAGCACGCGGTAGGCGCGGAGTACGACCTGTTCGATCGCACACCGCAACTCCTCAGTGATCCGCGCGGGACATTCGAAAATCTCGAGAGGCTTTTCGGGGCGATCCCAGATCCACTTCGCCTCGAAGCCGTAGACGGGAAGCGCGCCTTCGGGGAGCGCTTCGAAGTTCATGCCGACGATGGGCAGTACGCGTGCGTCATCGTCGTTGCCCAGCACTGCACAGGTGAACTCGGCGCCGGGGAGATACTCCTCGATGAGTACGGGTTGCTGGTAACGCTCGAGGAGAAACTCGACCTGCGCGTGGAGCTGTTCTGGTGTCTCGCAGTAATTCGCTTCCGTTATTCCCTTGGACGATCCTTCGTGGATCGGCTTAACAAAAACGGGGAATGGGGACTGGGGACTCGGGAATCGGGGACTGGATCTAGCCGCTCCGCGATGCGCGACCGGCGCGCAGCGTCGAGTCCCCAGTCCCCAGTCCCCAGTCCCCGCGAGTACGCACGACACTGAACGCCGCCGTCGGCACGCCGTGAAACGCGAGCACCTCTTTCGTTCTCGCCTTGTCGAGGCAGAGTGACAGCGTGAACGGATCGCTCGCCGAATACGGAATGCCGTAGAACTCGCAGATCGCGGGGATGTGTGCTTCGCGATTCACGCCGTTCAGTCCTTCGGCGATGTTGAAGACGATGTCGGGTCGTGCGTCGCGCAGGTTCTGCGGGAAGTCTTCGTTCGCTTCGAGGCGAATCACATCGCCGTAGGCGGCGAGGGCGGACGCGACGGCATCGATGGTGTCTGCGCTGTCCCACTCGGCGAACTCGTCATCGGCGGAGGTGGGGGGTGCGGGGGCGGCGAAGTCTCCCCCGACGGTGGCCGAGCGTGTGAGCTCGGACGACGCCGGTGCGGCGGAGTTCCGGGACGCGATGGCGTCCCGGCGACTACTGGGAGGCTCGTCGTCGCCGCGTGGCGTCTCGTCGTCGGGACGAGCGATCGCGGTCGACTCGGGCTTCTGGTTATAGGCGAATCCGATTCGCGGCATCCGGACTCCGAAGAGAGCGCAGCTCAGTCGAGCTTCGAGCGTGACACCGACATGGTCATTGGTCGGCGGTCGTATCTTCGCGGAGAAGGTCGTCTCTCGCGTCGGGTCGTGTGTGGATCGTCACACTGGTCGGGCAAGAGCGATGCCACATCACGACGACGGCGAATGATAAGAACGGTGAATTTGTCGCGCAATGTCTTTTTGTCGATTTTCACGCTTGCAATGATAGTAAGTGTGCTTATGATAAGTGCGCAGCGTAATATTTTTTCGCTCCCCGCCAATGCCGAAACGTCTCCCACCGCAATTCGCCGCGCCCGCCGCGAGCCCAGGCGTTCTCCTCTGGCAAGCCGTGAATCGCTGGCAGCGTGGGCAGCGTCGCGCGCTCCGCGATGCCGGGCTCTCGCATCTCCAGGTGATGCTCCTCGCGAGCGTGACATCGCTCACAGAGCAGGACGAGCCCGTGACACAGGTCATGCTCGCACGCCACGCGCGCACGGACGCCATGACGACGTCGCAGGTACTCCGTACACTCGAGCGCAAGAAGCTCGTGCGTCGCACCGATCACCCGTCCGACTCGCGCGCGTACGCGCTTCGCCCGACGGCGGCGGGTCGCCGCCTCGCTCGCCAGCTCATCCATCTCGTCGAGCGCGCCGATCAGGAATTCTTCGCGGCGCTCGGGGGAGACACCACGAGATTCACAGCAATGCTCCGCGAACTCGGGACTGGGGACTAGGGACTGGGGACTGGGGGAAACGACGAACCCTCGGGATGTCACTCTCGCATTGAGAGGCATCCCGAGGGTTTTCCAGTCCCCAGTCCCTTGTCCCCAGTCCCTAAGACATCAGATCTTGTGGAAGCCCAGCCGCGCTGCCTCACGCCGATCCTCGGCCGTGTAGATCTCGAAGTCGGAGAACATCGCCGGCGCTTCCGCCTGCAGGAGACGCAGCGCCGTGATCGCGAAGCGGCGAATCTCCATCTCGGCGCCCTCGCTCGACCGTAGCTCGAGCATCGTACGCCATGCGCGAATGTTCGCCGTCGCGACGATCTTCGTCTCCGTCGCATTCGGCAGCACCGCACGCGCTGCCTCACGCGCCATCTTCCGGCGGTGGACCTTGTCGGCGACCCACGCGTAGCGCTGCATCAACTCATCGACGAGCGACACGTAGCTTTTCTGCGCGCTCTCGACCTGCGTTCTCCACGCCGTCTCGAGGGATTCGTCGCCGATGATCGCCGGCGGCATCACGAAGTCGGCAACCGACTCGTCGACGTAGCGCTGACTCAGTTGGCTGTACGCCCAGCCCGCGCGATGCCGCACCAACTCATGCGTCAGCGAACGACTCACACCCTCGATCAGTACCGAGTAGTTGGCGTGCTCGAGTACGCTCCCGTGTCCCTGGCGCTTGATGTTCTCGAGGTACTCGCGCGTCGTGCGGTTCGCGGGATTGCGCTGGCTCATGTAGCAGAGACGGCCGGCGAACTCCGCGAGCCGCTCGCCATCGGTGCTCTCGCCAAGCCAGTTCACGGGAAGATGCGACGGCTCGGCGAAAGCGGGACGAGCGAGAAGCTGAGAGGCGAGGCTCTAGGTAGATCAAAGTCGGGAATCGGGAACGGGGAATCGGGAATCGATGACAGCGCTCGCGCCGCACAAAGCTATTCGGTCTGTTCCTCGCGCTCCAGCATCGCGAGGCGAAACTCCGCGTACGCGCGATCGCGCTCGACGCGCGCGAGCACGCGCGCCGACGGCGCGGGCAGAGGCGCGAGCGCGGGATCGTATTTGATGTCGCCGAGTGGCTGCTGGCCGGGCAGGGGAACCTTCACGCCAGGGTTGAGAAGCGTCATCGGATCGAATGCGTGCTTCACCCTGCGCGCGAGCTCGAGCACTTCGGGGCTCGTGGTACGGGCGAGCAGCGGTGCGCGTAAGGCACCGTCACCGTGCTCCCCCGAGAGCGAGCCGCCGAGTCGCGCCGTGAGATCGACGACGTCGCTCAGCACGCCGGCGACGCGATCGCGCCAACCGTCACGCCGCACGTCCACGAGCGGATTCACATGCACGTGCGCGTCACCCGCGTGTCCGAAGATCACGCCGGGCACATCATGCGCGGCGAGGGCCGCGCGGACGCCACGCACGTAGTCAGCAAGCCGCGCCGGTGGGACGACGCCATCCTCGATGAACTGCATCGACTTGAGCGACGGGTCGAGGCGCGAGAGGATCGGGCTCGCTGCATGACGCAGCTCCCAGAGACGCTCTTCATCCGCGCGACCGAGTCCGAGTGTGACGTGCGTCGCACCGGTGTCTTCGAGCTTCGCCGCGAGACCACGAGCTGCCGCTTCTGCACTGGGAGCATCGTCGGCTTCGAGCTCGATGAGCAACACCGCCTCCGTTCCATCGGGAATGGGCAACGGCGCGCCTCTCGCCGCCACGTCGAGGAACGTTCGGTCGAGCAGCTCGCACGCGCTCGCATTCCCCTGCTGCGCTTCCGACGCTCCAGTGACGGCGACGTCGAGCGACGCGTAGCTCGCGAGCAGGCTCGCGGTCGCGCCAGGCAACGTGGTGAGCTCGAGCTCGATCTCGACGATGATCGCGAGCGTGCCCTCGCTGCCGACGAGCAGGTCGATCAGCTCTCCACTGTCGGCGTAGTCGGCGAGCGCGTAGCCCGACGAGTTTTTTCGGAGCGTCCGATTGTGCAGCGCCGCACCGGCCGATCGAATCGACGGGGCGACGTCGGCGAGAAACGAATCGACTACCGCCACGCGCGGCGGCGGAGCGCCGCGACGAATCGTCGCGCGCGAGCCGTCGGCGAAGACGCAGTCGAGCGCCGTCACCCAGCGTCGCGTCGACCCATAGCGAAGCGTGCGAGCGCCCGCGGCGTTTGTCGACACCATCCCGCCTAGCGAGCAGAACGCGCCGCTCGACGGATCGACCGGGAAGCGAAGCCCGACAGTCTTTGCCCGGGCGTCCACGCGATTCCGGATCGCGCCCGGTCCCACGACAATCCGCCGCGCCTCGTCAGGCAGGCCGATCGCGTCGATCCTGCTCAGGTCGACGATCACGCCGGTGCCAATCGCTCCACTCGGCATGCTGCTGCCCGAGCCACGCGGCACGAGCGCCACTCCCGCCGAGCGTGCCCACGCGACCAGTCGCACGACATCGTCCGCATCCGCCGGTACGGCCACCGCGTGAGGCATGACGCGCGCGATACCTGCGGCCTCTGCATACACGGCGCGCGCGCGAACGTCGTCGCGGTAGGCGCCCCGGAATTCCGGGCCCGGTCCATTGCTGTTCGACGTCATCGACGATCGGTGCACATCATGCGGAGGATGTCCGGACACGCGGTCAGAGACAAGCGCTCTCGCTGCGGTCGTTGACACGACCGACCGCTGGTCGTCATCCATTCAGCATGCCGAACACCGTAGACTCACCCGCGTCCGATTCGCCTGCGCCGCAAGCGCCGCCTTCGCCGGCAGCTTCGCCATCAGCCTCGGCGCGTGAGTTGGGCCTTCTCGTGAAGATCGAGACGGATCGCCGACTCGGACACGAATGGGATGAGTGGAATGGGCAGCCGCTGCCAAACGCGGGTGACTTCCGCACGACGACCGGGAAATATTTTCTCTTCACCTCGCTCGGAATAGGCGCGATCGTGATCACCGGCGCGGCCGCCATCTATCTACTGACGCCGCGTCTGGCGCAGCTCGCGACGTGGTTGCCGCGCGCGCTCTACGTCGGTGACGCCGTTCTCGCCGCGTTGGGCGCGCTCTGGTTGGCGCTGATCGGGCTCTCGTACGCGACCGACCGGGCATTGCTGCCGGGTCGATTCGCCGAGCGCGGTCTACTACTGAAGACGCTGCGACTGTCGTCGCGTGTGGGCGAAGTGTTCGGCGTGCAGCGCGACTGGACGGACAACGCGGCGCTCGCGGTCTACAACCGTCTCGCCTGGGCGCGCGAGTGGCGCGTGCGCGCGAACGAGCTGCTCATTCTCATCCCGCGCTGCCTGTCGAGAACGGCGCTCGACGGCGTGATGGACATCGCGAAGCGCTACGACGTCGCGACGTTCGTGGCGACGCGCGGCGCGTACGCGCGTCAGGCGATTCGCGAGCGTCGTCCGAAAGCGGTGGTCGCGGTTGCTTGCGAGCGCGACATGATCAGCGGCCTGCGCGACGTCGCGGGAAGACTCCCAGTCCTCGGCCTCACCATGCAGTTGCCCAACGGGCCCTGTAAGGACGCGTCGCTGGATCTGGTGAAGATGGAGCAGTTCGTGAGGAAGTACCTGCGCTGAGCCACCGTGTCATCCCGAGGAGCGCCAGCGACGAGGGACCTTCTGTGATGTCATCGTAGCCGGCTGGCCACGAGTACTTCACACAAGATCCCTCGCTGCCGCTCGGGATGACACGTGCTGCCGCTCGGGATGACATTTACTCCGCGTTCCCTCGCGCGACGACCACGGTCACGTTGTCGCTGCCGCCGCCCTCGAGTGCGGCGTCGATGAGCGACTGCGCGGCTGTCTCCGGATCGTTGGTGCCGAGTAGCTGCGCGATACGCTCATCGGGGACGTGCTTGGTGAGGCCGTCGCTGCAGAGCAGCAGCGTGTCGCCTTCCGTCAGATCGACGACGCCCACGCTCGGCACGAGATCACCGCCAACGGCGCTCGAGAGCACGTTGTACAAGCCCGCCTTCTGCGCGTGCTGCTCCGTGACGGCGCCGATGTCGACGAGGTAGTCGCCCATCGTCTGATCGCGCGTGAACTGCTTGAGCGTCCCGTTGCGCAGGTAGTAGCCGCGACTATCGCCGACGTGCACGACGTAGGCACGCGGCCACACGACCGTGACCATCGTGAGCGTCGTGGCGGGGCCACCCTGCGCCTGGAACATCGCCTTCAGCCGATCGTGCCCGCGCTCCACGGCGCGCGACAGATGATCGAGGAACGTCTGCTCGCGATCGACATCGAAGTCCTGCACGCAGCCGACGGCTTCGGCGAGATATTCGACGACCGACCGCACCGCGACGCCGCTCGCGAGCTTTCCACCGATCGCGCCGCCGACGCCGTCGGCGACGACGAGGATGTTCACCTCCGGCCGGCGCAGTCGATCGAGGATCGTGGTGTCCTGCAGGTTCGTCGACCGAAGCTGAATCGATCGATGAAGAACCATGATCGCGAAGTGGTCCTCGTTCGCGGATCGCACCTTGCCGGCGTGCGAGAGCCCGACGGCATCGATGCGGACGGAGCGCGCGAGCGTTTCAGTTTCCATGACGCACCTGAGCCTGCGCGGCTGGCGCCGCGTCCTTCATTGTCGCGACGCCGATCCAGCGGAACGCGTCTTCGACACCTTCGCCCGTCTTCGCGCTCGTGGTCAGCGTGTGGAAGCCAGCCGCGATGAGCTTCGCGGTGTCAGCCGCCGTGAGCGTCCACTGATCCGTGAGGTCCACCTTGTTCAGCGCGACGATGGATGGAATATCACCGGCAGCCGAGCGCGTGAGCTCGCGGAGGTCGAACAGCTGGTCGAACGTTTCGCGGCGCGTGCCATCGGCCACGAACAGCACGGCGTGTGCGCCGCGCAGATAGCTCGCGGGAATCTCCTGCTCCGCGGTGCGACCCTCGACGTCCCAGAGCAGCAGGTTCACGTCAGTCTCACCGACGCGCACCTGCTTGCGATCGATCTTCACGCCGACGGTGCTGTGATACTTCGATGAGAAGAGCGAATGCACGTAGCGCTGCACGAGGCTCGTCTTGCCGGTTCCGAACACGCCCACCATGCACACTTTTTTCTGGATCATCGCGCACGCTCCGCGCCGTTGACGGAAGCAGATGGCTGCGCCCGCACGACGAACGATGCACTTCGGTTGAGCCGAGCACGCTCGGCGGGCGAATCGGCGGGTAGTGGATCGTTGTTGCCAATGGCGTCGGTCGTGATGCGCGCGGCGCCGATGCCGAGTGACACGAGGCGATCGCGAACGGCGAATGCCCGTCGGCGGCTGAGCGCGAGGTTGTCGCTCTCGGCGCCAGAGGGGTCGGCGCGGCCCACGACGGTCAGGCTCACGTTGTAACGGATCGTCGTGGCGGCGTCGAGGAGCTCTCTGATCTTCATCGCGACGAGGGCGGTTGCCGCAAGCGCTGATCTGTCGAGAGAGTCAGCACCTGGCGCGAAGAACGCATGCGAGCGCTCGATCTCAGCGGCGATCGCTTCCAGTGTCGGCCGGCAGCCCGGGTGCGACGCGCGAGAAATCGACGGAGCCGACTCCAGCGAGGGCGGGGGCGACCGACTCTGCGCGCACGATCCAGAACGCCGGCGCGCGGCCGGCGACACTCAGGGTATCGCCGTTCAATGAGAACGTGACACCGACAGGCGGCGCCAATACTCGTCGAGCGCGCGCGAGCAGCAGCGCGGGCTCGGTCGATACATACGGCTCCCAGTGTGCGACGACGTCGTTGGTGTCGACGCCCCTGCTCGCGAGCAACAGCGATGGATTGCGGGCGAGCGGATCTCGCATGCCGGTGAGGTGCCACTTTCCGCCGTCGCGCTCACTGCGAATCACGACGATGCCTGGTTCGGCCTCGAGGCGCGTCATGGCCGTGTTCCACTGTCGACCGCCGCGCGTCGCCCACCAGGACAGCGCGGCGA
Organism: uncultured Gemmatimonadaceae bacterium; assembly: GCA_963829055.1. Taxonomy (GTDB): domain Bacteria; phylum Gemmatimonadota; class Gemmatimonadetes; order Gemmatimonadales; family Gemmatimonadaceae; genus JAJKIV01. The sequence continues at coordinate 469,893 of CAWHHI010000004.1, forward strand.
CGATGAGCAGAACGGGAATGGCCCACGCGAATTTCCGTAGCCCAGGCTTCGATGCCGCACGGTCCGTCGACAGCACCGTCTCGATGCATTCTTCGAGCAGCGGCTGCGTGGATGTGAACGCGGTCGCATCGCCATTGAAGGATGCGAGCGGATTCGACCACTGCAGGTGAATCCTCTCGACGGTCGTCTGCAACTTCACGGGCAACGTGTTCGGCGGCGTTCCACGCACGACCGCGGCGATGTACGCCTGCGGTCCGGGCTCCACGAGCACGGTGAGATCGCCAGCCGCGAACGCGCGCAGCTCGCCGGTGTGCTTCGGCTCGAACGAGTCATTCACGAAATCGCCGATCGCCGTCAGCATTCCCGAGATGAGATCGGCGTCGCCTGACGAGTCCTCGGGTACGTGCGCGAGCAGGAGCCCCGTCTCTGCATGGACGAGGAAGACCTGCTCCACGCGATACACGAGCGCGTGACGCATGACGATCTGCGCGAACGAGACGCCCGTGCGCCACGACTCGATGCGCCATCGAATGCCCTGCGGCGAGAAGCTGTGCTCGATGGCGCGATTGATCGTGTTGACCAGCCCCGCCATCGTCTCGGCGATCGCCTTGCGGATCGATGGGCCGAGGACCGGGAAGATCGCGGTGGCGATCTCTTGCGGGTTGCGGCGCACCGACTCGCTGATCGCGCATTCGACTGTCGGCGCGAGCGCAATGCCGAGCTGTCGATCACGATTGGTGCGCTGCATGATCGCCTGAGGCAGATGCTCGGCGATCTCGTCGGGCGTCAGCTCGAACGTGTCGAGTCGGCGGCGAAGCTCGTCGAGTTGCCGCCGCTCGCCGCCGAACAGCAGATCGCGGAGTTCGGTGAGCTCGCGAACGCTTAGATCACCGTCATCCGACACGGTCAGCTCCGCGGAGCCTTCGCGGGCGTGCGTGAGTCACCACCGAGTCGCGTTGCCATCTCGGAGAATACGCTGACGATGGCGGAGACGTCGGTCTTGTCGGTGCGGAGCGAGGCGACTTCGCGATTGAGATCGCTCGTGACGCGCTGCGAGAGTCGTTCGATCTCGGCGGTGATGGCGCGCGACTGCTGCATGATCTGATCGCGAATTTCCGCATCGGCCATGCCGGTGAGCTCTTCGAGCTTCACGTGCCGCTTCTCGAGTGAACGCAGCACTTCCTTGAGCTCGGCCGACAGCGCTTTGAGCTCCTCGGTGCGCTTCGTCCGCTCGGCGACGAGTCGCTCGCCGAGCACCTCGGCTTCGTGCTTGGCGCTGGCGTCGACCTCGGCGAGTTGCTGCGAGAAGTCGGTGCGCATGGACGCCTGCTCGCGCATGAGGCGCTCCTCGAGCCCTTGCAGGCGCGACTCGACGGCGCGCATCTGTCCGCCGAACAGGATGTCTCGGACCTTGTCGAGACTCTCGGGCGCGGTGTCGTTAGGCGGAAGGTCCGCTGGGCGAGTCACCGCCATCACCACCGGCGCCGGCGCGGCTGGCGCCGGAGTAGTCCGCCCGTTTCCGGGACGGTTGTTCTCGATCCTGGCCATGCGTTGAAGCCTCACGTCGGGGTGGAACGACCGACTCAATTACATCGACGCCGCTCAGGCCAAGGTAGGGACTGAAACGGCAAGCGGAAGTAGGGAAGTCGCTGCGGGCTGCACGCTGCGCTGCACGCTGCTTTTGCCGACGGCTGCAAGCGCGGCAGCTACGCCGCCATCGCGCCATCAGCCATCAGCTGACGCGCAGCGTCGCCCAGCCCCAGCCCGCCAGTCCCAGTCCCCAGTCCCGATTCCCGAGTCCCCAGTCCCGATTCCCGACCTACTGGGCCACCGGCTTCAGGTATCGGTCGTACCACTTCAGGTATCGATCCAGCCGATCCACCCGATAGCTCGGCAGGGTGATCCCGTGGAAAGAGTTCGGGTAGATCACGAGCTGCGTGTCGATTCCCAGTGACTTGAGCGCCTGATACATCTGCTCGCTGCCGGCCGTGGGGACGTTGAAGTCCTTCTCGCCGCTCATGAACAGCGTTGGAGTCTTGATGCGGTCGGCGTGGAAGAACGGATACGAGACTTTCATCCAGGCGTCCGGGTTCTTCCACGGGGCGCCGAGCTCGGTCTCGTACTGCAGGATGTACTGATCCACGCCGTACATGGACGTCTGCAGCGCGCTTCCGGCGCCGCTGATGGCCGCCTTGAAGCGCGGCGTGGTTGCGATCGTGTAGTCCGTCGTGATCCCGCCGTAACTCCAGCCGCCGATGCCCAACCGGTCCGGGTCGGCGATGCCCTTCGAGATGACGTAATCGGTCGCGGCGAGGACATCGATCACTTCCTTGTTTCCCCAGTCGCCGGAGATGGCGTTCATGAACTTCTCGCCGCGGCCGTTGCTACCACGGTAGTTCGGCGACACAACGACGTAGCCGTTGGCGGCGAACAGCTCACGCTCGAAGTTGAACGAGTACTGATCCTGCCCGGTCGGACCACCGTGGATCCGCAACAGCGTCGGCATCTTGCCGCTCGAGCCCGCGGGGCGCGTCACCACGGCGTGCACGTCGGCGCCGTCCGGCGTCTTGAACTCGATGCCTTCGGTGGTGCCGAGCTGAATCTCCGAAAGCCACTCGTCGTTCTGGTGCGAGAGCGGCCGGAGCGTGCCGTTCTCCAGGGCGTGAATTTCCGGCATCTCGGTCGACGTCGATGCGAGAACGGCGAGCTTGCCCGCCCGGGCCCATGGAGACGTTCGAGACCACGCGTGGTCCATTCGTGAGCTTCTCGACCGGGCCGCCTGTCGCCTTGATGCGCGCGACGTACTGCGTGCGATCGTCGGTCACAATGAAGAGCAGGGAAGCGCCATCGGCCGTCCAACGTGGAGACGTCACGGGCCGATCGAGCGATTCGGTGAGGAGGCGTGGCTCGCCACCGGCCGCCGGAATCACGGCGACGCGATACTGGTCGTAGATGGACATCGTCTTCGACCCACCGCGAACGTACGCGATCGACTTTCCGTCCGGGCTCCACGCCAGCTTGCTGCCGCTGTTGTTGTCGTCGCCCTCGAACATCGTTAGGCGTCGCATCTCCGCGCCCGGGACGTGCGTCGATCACATAGATGTCCGCGTTGATGCTGCGATCGGGATCCGGCGAGCGGTCGCTGACGAAGGCGATCATCTTCCCGTCCGGCGACCACGACGGGTTGGACTCGTCATACTTGCCCGCCGTGAGCACTTCCGACTTCTTCGCCGCGACGTCGAACAGGTACAGGTGGCTGCGCTGGTTGCCGAGGTAGCCCTGGATGTCCTGCTTGAAGTGGTAGCGATCGAGGACGATCGGCTTCGGTGCCTTCGCCTTCGTGGAGTCAGCGGTGCTGGCGGTATCTTCGGGGTCGTCGACGCTGAGGACGAGGCGCGTGCCGTCGGGCGACCATTCGTAGGCGCTGACGCCGCCCTTGATCTCGGTGAGACGCGTGGCCTCGCCACCGCGGCGATCGAGTAGCCAGACCTGGCCGCCCTTGCCGCCGTCGCGCGATGAGATGAAGGAGAGGTAGCGGCCGTCGGGACTCCACCGCGGCTGGCTCTCGCCGTCCTTGGTGGACGTGATGCGCAGATTCTCCTTGCCGTCCCAACTGGCCATCCACACGTCGGTGTCGTTCTTGTCGCGTGCGGAATCGGCCACGGTGACGGTGTAGGCGACCCACTTGCCATCAGGCGAGATCTGCGGGTCGCGAACATCGCGGACGCGGAAGATGTCGGTGGCGCGGAGCGGCCGCTTGGCGGCGCGCCGGGCGCGAGGCGTTAGGCGTGGTGGGCGACGTCCTCGGCCCCTGGGCGATGGCGGCGCTCGCGGCGGCGGTGACAGCGATGACTGACAGAATGCGCATGGGTGCGGAGGTCACGAGAGTCAGACGAAAATCGGCGCTCGGCGCCGGTTGAGTTGGCGGATCATGCGTTAGGTGGCACGACCGCGGTGGCTTCGATCTCGATTTCGGCGCCGGGCTCGAGCAGCGTCGAGACGACGACGACGGACATGGCAGGGTAGTGGCGGCCGAAGATCTCGCGGTATGCGGCCCCGATCGCTCGCGCTCGCGGAGGTACGCTTCGCGACCTGTGACGAACCAGGTGAGCCTGACGAGATGTGCGGGCTCGGCGCCAGCCGGCGGCGAGCACGGGCCACGATATTCACGAACGCCTGACGCGCCTGCGCGGCCATGCCACCCGTCGACGACGCGCTCGGTGATGGGATTCCACCCGATCTGCCCGGACAGGAACAGCGTGCGCCCTTCGGCGGAGACGGCGTGAGAGTAGCCCGAGCCGCGTGGCCATCCGTCGGGAATCGGGAATCGGGAATCGGGAATCGGGCGCGGGATCGATCTCCTCGGTGGGCTCCTCGCTCATGGCGCCTCCCGATGGGCGTCGTTCCGCGCGACTGCGTCTTCGATTCCCGATTCCCGCCGCCCGGTTCGCCGGGCCCCGCCGATTCCCGATGTTCCCGCAAACGAAATCTCTGCAACTTCCCCGTGTCGGTTCTCGGCAGCTTCTCCACGAACTCGATCCGTCGCGGGTACTTGTACGGCGCGATCTCGGCCTTCACGAAATCCTGCAGCTCGCGGGCGAGCTCGGGGGTGGCGGCGCACCCCGGCGCGCACGACAATGAATGCCTTCACGACGTGACCGCGGTCCTCGTCAGGCGCGGCGACGACGCCGCACTCCTGCACCGCGCGATGCTCCAGCAGCACGTTCTCGACCTCCGCGCCCGACACGTTGTGTCCGCCCGTAATGATCATGTCGTCCGTGCGCGCGACGTACCAGAAGTAGCCCTCGTCGTCCTGACGGAACGAGTCGCCGGTGACGTTCCAGCCGTTCTCGACGTAGCCGCGCTGACGCTCGAGATCGCGCGAGGTAGCGGCAGCCGGTCGGACCGCGGACCGCGAGCCGACCGATCTCGCCACGCGGTACCTCGGAGCCGGTCTCGTCGACGCAACGTGCCTCGTACCCGGGCACCACGCGACCCGTCGATCCCGGGCGAATGTCGTCGCCGCTGGCCGAGATGAAAATGTGCAGCATCTCCGTCGCGCCGATGCCGTCGATGATGCGCATGCCCGTCGCCTTTTCCCACGCCTCGAACGTCGCGCGCGGCAGATGCTCACCGGCGGACACGCATTTCGTGAGCGACGAGATGTCGTACCGGTCGAGCATGCCGAGCATCGCGCGATAGGCCGTCGGCGACGTCCAGCAGACGGTCGGCCGTGCTCGTGAATGCCGTCGATGAGCTGCGGCGGCGCGGCCTGCTCGAGCAGAAGCGACGCTGCGCCCACGTCGCATCGGGAACAGCACGAGCCCGCCGAGACCGAACGTGAACGCGAACGGCGGCGACCCGCAGCAGAATGTCGTCGGCGAGACAGCTTCGCCACCGACCGCGGGAAAGCAGTCGCAGATCGCCAGCACGTCGCGATGAAAGTGCATCGTGCCCTTCGCGTTGCCGGTCGTGCCTGACGTGAACGCGATGAGCACGGTGTCGTCCGCGGCGGTGTCGCAGTTCGCGAACGTCGCGGGCTTACCGACCATCATCGTCTCGAGCGAGCCGGGCATCGTTGGACGCGAAGTGAACGGTGCGTCCACCCGGTCGCGGCGCGCCCGCGCTCGTCTGACCTCATCGCGGTCTCGCACTCCGGCGCGAACCGCGCGTCGCATAACGCGAGCGAGATCTCCGCCTTGTCCGCGATGTACGTCAGCTCGCGCACGCGCAGCAACGGCATCGTGCACACGACCACCGCGCCGACCTTCACGATCGCGAACCAGCACGCGACCATCATCGGCGAGTTCGGACCGCGCAGCAGCACGCGATTGCCGGGAACGACGCCCAGGTCGTCGACGAGCACGTGGGCGATGCGGTTCGACATCTCGAGCACGTCGCGATACGTCCAGCGTCCGCCGGGGAAGAGAAACGCCGTGCGGTCGCCGTCGCCTGCTTCCACCATGCGGTCGAGCAGCTCGGTCGCGCAGTTGAGCTGTGACGGGTATGCGAGCTCGGGCAGCGACGCCGAAATCCATCGCGGCCACAGATCGGCCGGCGGCAGCTGGTCGCGGCAGAACGTGTCGACGTGCGCGGACACGCCGTGGGGCGCGTTAGGCATCGTCGAGCGGGCTGTCATTCCGAGCGGACGGCCGTAGGCCGGAGTCGAGGAATCGCGATCGTCGAGAGGGCCCTCTGTCGGGAGTCGCGATTCCTCGACTGCGGCTTCGCGCTCCGCTCGGAATGACAGGCTCACTCACCCTGCTCCTCCGCTTCGGCAATGATCTGGCCGGCGATCACGAGCTTCTGGATCTCGCTCGTGCCCTCGTAGATGCGCAACGCGCGGATCTCGCGATAGAGCCGCTCGACCGGTTCGCCGACCACCACTCCGCGGCCCGCCGAACAGCTGCACCGCGTCGTCGATCACGCGCTGGGCGGCCTCGGTCGCGAACAGCTTGGCCATCGCCGCCTCACGCGTCACACGCTCGGCGCCGGCGTCCCGTGTCCACGCCGCGCGGTAGACCAGCAGCGCGCTCGCGTCGACCGCGGTCGCCATGTCGGCGAGCTTGGCCTGCGTCAGCTGAAAGTCCGCGAGCCGCTTGACCGAACGCATGGCGCGAAATCGCGTGCGCCGTCGCTTCCGTCAACGCGCGGCGCGCGAAGCCAAGCGCCGCGGCGCCCACCGTCGACCGAAAGATGTCGAGCGTGCCGAGCGCGACGCGCATGCCCTTGCCTGGTTCACCGACGATCGACGCTCGCCGGGACGCGGCACTCGTTGAGCTCGAGCGTGCCGAGTGGGTGCGGCGCGTTGACCGCGATACGCTCGCTGACCGTCAGCCCCGGATTGTCGGCGTCCACCACCACCGCGACGAAGCTCGTTCTCGGCATCCATCGAGCCGCGCGAACACGACGTAGAACTCCGCGATGCCGGCGTTCGAGATCCACGTCTTGCGACCGTCGAGCACCAGATCGCCGCCGTCGCGCCGTGCGTGGTTTGCATCGCCGACACGTCGCTGCCGGCGGCGGCTCGGAGAGCGCGAACGCCGCGATCGCCTCGCCGGACGCGACACGCGGCAGATAGCGCTGCTTCAGCTCGTCGCTTCCGAACTGAGAGATCGGACCGGAGCCCAAGCCCTGCATGCCGAAGGCGAAGTCGGCCATCCCGGACAGCTGACCGAGCGTCTCGCGAGCGAGGCAGATCGTCCGGACGTCGAGGCGGGCAGGGCGCGAGGCCGTACGGCTCGGGCACCGACGTACTGCAGCCACCCGCCGGCACCGAGTCGCCGGACGATTTCGCGGAACGTGCCGTCTACGTCCTCCGGCTCGTGCGGCCACGAGCGGCGCGATTCGATCGGCCGCCCACGACCGAAGCTCGAGCGCGAACTCGCGATGCGCGTCCGTGAAGAACGGCCACGCGAGGTGGCCGAGCGCGGACGGAGGGCGCGCCACGCTCGTGCTCACGCTACTCGCCCGTGAACGCGGGTGTCGACGCGGTTCGCGAACGCGCGATAGGCGCGCACGAAGTCATCGGTCTGCATGCAGATCGCCTGCGTCTGCGCCTCGGCCTCGATCGCCTCGTCGATTCCCATGTTCCATTCGTGGTGCAGCGCCTTCTTCGTCATCGCGTGCGCGAACGTTGGGCCCTCGGCCAGCGATTGCGCTAGCGCTCCGGCCTGTTCGGCGAGCTGTCTGCCGGGTCGACGAGGCGATTGTAGAAGCCCCACCGCTCCGCTTCCGCACCGTCCATGAAGCGGCCGGTGTACAGCAGCTCCGACGCGCGTCCGTGGCCGATCACGCGCGGCAGGAGCGCGCATGCGCCCATGTCGGCGCCGCTCAGACCGACGCGCGAGAACAGGAACGCGACCTTGCTGCGCGACGTGCCGAGGCGCATGTCGCTTGCCAGCGCGATAGCCGCGCCGGCACCGGCGCAGACGCCGTCGATGGCGGCGACGATGGGCTGCGGGCAATGACGCATGGCCTTCACGAGGTCGCCCGTCATCCGGGTGAACGCCAGGATGTCGCCCGTTCGCCCGGACTCCTTCATCTGCACGAGCGGTCCAATGATCTCGTGCACGTCGCCGCCTGACGAGAAGTTTTCGCCGGCGCCGGTGACAATCACCGCGCGCACGTCGGTGACGTAGGAGAGGACGCGAAACGTCTCGGTGAGCTCGCCGTACGACTCGAACGTCAGCGGGTTCTTTCGCTCGGGCCGGTTCAGCGTGATGGTGGCGACGCGACCGGCGAGGTCCCAGCGAAAGTGGCGGGGACGAATGGTGGTGACGTCGATGCCGATCGGGGACATTGAGTGTCGAGGTGTACCACGGTCGCGGTGAAGTTCAGGGCACTTACGGACGGTCGAGTGTAAGAGTCTAGCTGGCGACGCTCCCGTCGCGTAGGGTGTCGCGAGCGCGCGAGAATCCATTCGGGCGAGGGCCATGCAGCTGATGGTGCGGGTTGCAACAATGCTGTCCGTCGTCATCGCGGCACACGCGCTGAGCGCGCAGGGTCCGCGGTCGACGGCCTCCGCGACCGGGATCGAAACCATCATCACGCGGCGTCGTGTTCGACAGTCTCGCCAATGCGCGGTCTCGCCGGCGCGACCGTGCAGATCGCCGGATGCGACCGGAAAGGCGTGGACGAGCACCAAGGAAACCGACGGAACGGCCGCTTCGAGTTCGCCGACGTTCCCATCGGCACGTACCTGCTCGGGTTCTTTCACCCGAAGCTCGATTCGCTCGCGCTCTCGAGCCGACGTGCTGCGCGTGGACGTCCGGACGCGAGCAGCCGATGCGTCGTGCGGCTCGGCGATCCCATCGGCGCGGACGATCGTCGCGTTCGATCTGCGGTGCGAAATCGGTCACCGATTCGACGGGCCTCTTCCTGGGGTACGTTCGCGGCGCGGACAACCTCAATGCCGCGCCCGAATGGCGTCGTAAGCGTTCGGTGGACCGAGATCGTCATCGAGAAGAAGTCGATTCGCTCGCGAGCTTCCGAGCGCGAATGCGTCGACCGGACCAACGGGGCTGTACGCGATGTGTGGCATCCCCGCTGTCGACGCCGATCGTGCTTCAGGCCGCGAGTGAGGCCGACAGCAGCGGATCGTTCGAGGTCACCGTGCCCGCGACCGGCCTGCTACCATCGCGATGTGTTCGTCGCTCCGTTCACGCGCACGAAGGTGGCGATATCGGACTCGGCGCCGGCAGTGGAGCTGCTCCGCGGGCACGGGGCGGTTCGCGGCCGCGTGATCGGAACGAATGGTCGTCCGGTCGCAGGCGCGCGTGTGATGGTGTGGGGCACCGGCCTCGAGACGGCAACCGATGGCGACGGCGAGTTCGCGCTCCAGCGGTCTTCCGGGCGGCACGCACACGCTCGAGGCACGCGCGGTGGGGTTCATGCCTGCGCGGACGCCGGTCGACATCGTGCAGGGGACGCCGGGCGCGACGGAGGTCGAGCTCACGAATTTCGGCATCACGCTCGACACGGTGCGAGTGTTCGGCGCAGCGCCTGTACACGTCGAGGCGTGAGGCGGACTTCGAGCGACGTGTGCAGACGGGCACCGGCCACCTGATCGACGAGAAGGAGATCGAGAAGCGAAAGCCGATGGTCCTGACGGATCTGCTTCGCAACGTGCCCGGCGTGATGATCCTGCCGGACCAGCACTCGTGGGACGTCGCGTACATGCGTGGAGGGCAGAGCGTCCTCGGGAGCGGTCTCTGTCGCCCGGATCTCATGGTCGACGGCATTCGCGTCGCGAATGACGAATGTTCCCGCTCAACTCCATGGTGTCGACGACGGAGATTCGCGCGGTGGAGGTGTACGCCCACTCTGCCATGGTCCCGGCCGATCTCGCGTCCGCCAGCGGGTGCGGAGTGATCGTGATCTGGACGGGGGCGCGACGGAAGTAGCGGCGGCCAGTTTGCGAGCAACGTTAGGTATTCCGCAGTACGTGTCATCCCGAGCGCCAGCGAGGGACCTTCTGTGAGGTCATCGTAGCCGGCTGGCGTTCCTGCGACTCGGACCGGCGGAACGCAGAGCGCTCTGAACGCGCAGAGAACGCAGAAGAGAAATGAACAAATTGCTCTTTGCCGTTTTCTGCGTGGTCTGAGCGCTCTGAGCCGTCTGCGTTGCGTAGTGCCATACTGACCACGATGACCGTCGAGAAGGTCCCTCGCTGGCGCTCGGGATGACAGCCATTCACGTCTGCTTGCGACGTTCCACCAGGCGTTCGAGCTGCTGCTTGCCGGACCGATACTGCCACGGCCACCACTGGTCCGTGTAGCCAAGCTCCGCGGCCGCGTGCAGCGTCCACGCGGGGTCGCTCAGGTGCGGGCGGGCGAGCGCGACGAGGTCGGCGCGGCCCGCGGCGATGATCGAGTTCACCTGATCCGGCTCGGTGACGTTGCCGACCGCGATCGTCGGGATGCGCGCCTCGTTGCGAATGCGATCGCTGAACGGCGTCTGCCACATGCGGCCGTAGACCGGCTTTGCGTCGGGCGACGTCTGGCCCGTCGAGACGTGAATGATGTCGGCGCCCGCCGCGATGAACGCGCGCGCGATGTGCACGGCGTCCTCGCCGGTGACGCCGCCCTCCACCCAGTCCGTAGCCGAGATGCGAACGGACATCGGTCGCTCCGCCGGCCAGACGGCGCGCATGGCGGCGAACACCTCGAGCGGGAAGCGGATGCGGTTCTCGAGCGAGCCGCCGTACTCGTCGTTGCGTTGGTTGGCGAGCGGCGTGATGAAGCTCGAGAGGAGGTAGCCGTGGGCGCAGTGCAGCTCGACCATGTCGAAGCCGCAGCCGATCGCCAGCTCGGTCGAGCGCGCGAACTGCGTCGCGCACGCGTGTCCATGTCGGCGCGGGACATGTCGCGCGGCACCTGCATGGTCGGACGATGCGGGAGCGGCGACGGGCCCATGACTTCCCAGTTGCCTTCGTCGAGCGGGATGTCGGTGCCCTCGAGACCGAGCTTCGTCGAGCCCTTGCGGCCGGAGTGTCCGAGCTGGAGGCAGATCTTCGCGGGCGAGCGCTCGTGCACGAAGTCGACGATGCGCGTCCACCCGCGCACGTGCTCGGGCGCGTACATGCCGGTGCAGCCGAACGTGATGCGCCCTTCCGGCGACACGCAGGCCATCTCGGTGAACACGAGCCCGGCGCCGCCGAGCGCTCGCGCGCCGAGGTGCACGAGATGGAAGTCGTTAGGCACGCCGTCGACGGCGCTGTAGACGTCCATCGGAGAAACGACGATCCGGTTGGGGAGCGTCGAGATCGCGTAGACGGTAGGGCGTGAACATTGGCGGCGGAGCCGCGGGAATCGGGAATGGGGAATCGGGAATCGAGGCTGCACGCTGCGCACGAGTCGCACTCGTATTCAGGTCCCCGATTCCCGATTCCCGCTTCCCGATTCCCGACTCGCGAACCACCGCTCTACGCCCTTCGAGATACGTCCTGTCGCGCAAGCGCAGGTTCTCATGGCTCACCCGCTGGCTCCGCGTCAGCAGACTGTACGCGAACTGCTCCGGCGGCAGGTGGATGTAGCGACGCACGTTCTCGAACCACTCCATCGAGTTGCGGGCCGCGTTCTGCAGTCGCAGGGCTTCGGTGCTGCGCTCGTCCTGGTACCGCTGAGAGCGCAGGCCGTGCAGCGCGCCGTCGTCGTAGGCTCCGGCGCGGCTCGTTCAGCACACGTGACAGCGCGATCGCGTCCTCCATCGCCAGCTTCGTTCCCGAGCCGATCGAGAAGTGCGCCGTGTGCGCCGCGTCGCCGATCAGCACGACGTTGTCGTGGAACCACGACGCGTTGCGCACGATCGGGAAGTTGAGCCACTGCGAGCCACGGAGGTGGCGCATGTTCGTGAGCAGGCGGATGGCCGTCGAGCCACGGCGCGAACATGCGCTCGCACGTCGCGATCGATCTCGTCGGTGTTCATCCGGTCGAAGCCGGCGCTCGACCACGAGCGCTCGTCGCACTCGACGATGAACGCGGACTGTGTGCTCGTCGAATCGGTACGCGTGCGCCTGGAAGACGCCGCACTCGTTCTCCACGAACGCGAACGTGAACGCGTCGAACAGGCGCGTGGTGCCGAGCCAGAATGTACTTCGCGTGGCGAACATCGATCTCGGGCCGGAAGTGCTCGGCGAATCGCTTCCGGATGCCGCTGTTCACGCCGTCCGCGGCGACGAGCAGGTCGTACTCGCCGAGGTCCCACGGCGGCGACGTCGGCGGAGTACTCGGTGCGGAAGCGGACGTCGACGCCGAGCTCGATCGCGCGTCGCGCGAGGATCTGCGAGCAGCGTGCGCCGCGCGATGCCGCTGAAGCCGTGGCCACCCGACGTGATCGTCACGCCCTGCACGTGCACGTCGATGTCGTCCCAGTGCGCGAAGTGATCCGTGATCGCCTGGTACGTCTCGGGGTCGGCGTCGCGAAAGTTCTCCATCGTCTGATCGGAGAACACGACGCCCCAGCCGAACGTGTCGTCGGCGGCGTTGCGCTCGATCAGCGTGACGTCGTGCGCCGCGTTCGCCTTCTTCATGAGAAGGGCGAAGTACAGGCCAGCCGGCCCTCCGCCGATGACGACGACCTTCACGCAACCTCGCAGGGGAGGGAGGGGAGATGGAATGGCGTGCTTCCGGTCGCATTCTAGCCGGGGGAGCCGGCCGGGCAAGGAGGGCACGCGCGCGAGCAGCTCGTCCCGTTCGGCTCGCCCCGGCGACGGCCGCGCTGTAGTGTGGAGTAGATCACGCTTCGTGTTGGCGTCGGGCGATGTGCACGATCGCGTGCGCTGTGCGTCTTATATGGAGTCGCTGCTCGCCTCAGGTCTCCATGAATCGCCTGCTCTATCTCGCTGGATTCGCCTACATCGCGTTGTGCGCGACGCTGGTCGTGCGCGCGGTTCGCGATCGCCGAGCCGCCTCCGGCGCTGTGGTCGCGGTGGCTCACACGCCAACTCCCGCGCCGCCGGCGCCGTCGGACCGGCACGTCAGGCGAGCAGTGGTTCGCGGCGATGAAGCCGTACTGCAACCCGGTCGAGGTCGACGTGCGGACGCGCTATACACCGCCGCCGGCACGGCAGCGAGGGTGCCGGCTATTCCGCCGCGTGCTTCGCCCTCGCCGGAAAGATCGAGCGCGCTCGGACGATCATCGACGACATGGCCGCCGGCGACCGCGGCGCCGCGGCGAACGTCCTGTTCAACGTCGCCCATCCCGTGGCCGACGCCGGCGACGATCGCGCATCCGGACCGATGATGGAGCTCGTGCTCGACTACTGGCCGAACAACTACATGGCGCTCTATCACGCCGGCATGTCGGAGTACTCGCTCGGGCAGACCGCGCTCGCGGACAAGCACCTGCGCGGATTTCTGTCGATGTACACGCGAAGCGGACGGGTTCACCGGCGCCGCGAAAGCGCGCTGGCGAAGATCGAGGCTGGCACCGCGCCCGCGCCGGACGTGAAGCCTAACGCGGAGCGGGAACCGCACGGCCCGGCCGTGAGCGGCAGCTACCTCTCGGCCGGTTCGCTGTTCGCCGGCCGATTCGAGATCGGCCGCGAGCTGGGCCGCGGCGGCGTGTCGGTCGTGTACGCGGCCCGTGACCGAACGGTCGGGCAGGACGTCGCGCTCAAGCTGCTCGTGCCGTCGCCCGCCACTGCCAACCAGACGCGCGAACGCATGCGCCGCGAGGTGCACGCGGTGCGCGGCCTCGTGCACCCGAACATCGTGGCCGTGTACGACTTCGTCGAGGACGGCGCGTACGGCGCCGTCATCATGGAGCTCGTGGACGGCGAGGATCTCGATCGTCGCGTCCGGCGACGGCGGGCCGCTCCCATCCGAGGATGTCGCACGCCTCGGTACCGAGGTCGCCGGCGCGCTTGGCGCCGCGCATCGACGCGGGTGTGCTGCACCGCGACGTGAAGCCGCAGAACATCCTGCTCGACCGCGACGGTCGCGCGCGGCTCGCGGACTTCGGCTCTGCGCGAATGGACGGCGATGCCACCATCACGCGCACCGGCGGCATGGTCGGAACGCTGGCGTACATGGCACCGGAGACGGTCGCGGGCCGCCGCGGCGACGCCCGCGCGGATGTCTTCGCGTTAGGCATGACGCTGTTCTACGCGGCGGCCGGGCGTCTCCCCGATCGGCCGTCGCCACACCTGCCGCTTCCTCCGTCGGCGTCCGGCTACACGCCGATCGCGCTCGGCACCGACGTGCCCACGTGGCTGTCACATGTCATCGCTCGGGCGACGTCGCGCGGACCCGGCCGACCGCTATCCCACGCCGACGGCGCTCGCCGACGCGCTCACGAATCGCGATGCGCGCGCCGCGGCAGCGCTGGCCACGCTGTCACGAGGCCGGTGCGTGCTCTGCGGTGGCCTCGACGTGCTCGGGGCCGGCGTGTGTCCGGCGTGCGCGAGCGCGTCGCAGGTGACGGAGACGCTCGTGTTTCTGGAGCGTCCGCGGAGCGCGTTCGAGCGTGACGCAGCTACTCGAAGCCACGGCCACGCTGCTCGGTAAGGACGTCCAGCCTGAGATGCTGGCGTGGTCGCGACTGGTGAGCGGCCGCTCATGACGCGCACCACGCGCGGCCGAGCGAGAACGTGCTTCGCTTGTTAGGCGAGCGCGGGCTCCGCGCGCGAACGCTCTCGGATCGCGATGTGTGGCGCGCGCTGCCGCCGGCGTACGTCCTGATGGTGGGCGGCGTCGTCCTGTCGGGCATCGTCGGGGGCCTGATTGCCGACAATGCGTTGCTTCGCCGCCGCCGGTCCGGTTGCGCGCTGGTGCTGCTGGTGGCGGCGCGTTGTCGATTCGACGGCCGATCCTGATCGCGGACCGGCGCCCGTCCGCATTCTCGGACCGGACGCGTGCGCGAGTCGTGGAGACGTTCGCCGCCATGCCCGCCGGGCGCGGCGCGTTCGCTCCTCGCGGACGTCGTCCGGCGAGGCCAGGCGGTGCGTCGCGCGCTTGCGTTAGGCAGGACTGCGTCAGGCACTGGCGAGACGGTCGATGACCTCGTGGACGCGGCGTGCGCGTCGGCACGCGACCTTGCGGCGCTCGACGCGAGCCTCGCGCAGTTCGACGCGCGAGCGGGACCGCGACGATGGCGACCCGAAGTGGCTGGACAGCCTCGTCGAGTGCGAGCGGACGCGCGACGGCGTGGTGCAGCGTCTGCTCGATGCCGTGACGGTGCTGGGTCAGCTCGACATGCAGGCGATTCGCGGCACCGACGAGTACAACGGCCCGGCTCGGCGAGCTCGTCGCCGAGATTGGTGAGCGAGGTCAAGGCGCGCTCGGCGGCGCGGGAGGAGATGGAGATCCTGTTGGACAGGCCTTAGGAGCGGAGGCTTGGGCAAGGAGGCAGCAGTGTCATCCCGAGCGGCAGCGAGGGACCTTGCGTGCGAACGCGTAGCCGAACTGGCTACGATGTCATCACGCAGGTCCCTCGTCGCTCAGCGCTCCTCGGGATGACACCCAGCGTCAGTCCGTTTTGCGGTTGTACGGCACGATGTTCTCCCACTCGGACGCGTCCGAGCGCGCGACGACCGCGATGACCGGCTCCGTGTCGCTCATGTTGAACACTTCGTGCGGGCACGCCCGGCTCGATGAAAATGAAATCGCCCGCCTCGTTCTCCACCGATCTTCCGCAGCCCCGGGCCGTACTCGTGGCGCACGCGCCCCTGGAGGATGTAGAGCATCACCTCGAAGTCGACGTGGATGTGCGCGTACGCCACGCCGCCAGGCGGAATCGTCGCGACGTTCATGGAGAGCTTCGTCGCCCCGACGTTCTTCGCCGACAGGCCAGCGCGGTAGCGAATGCCATTCCAGCCGCGCAGCGCACCACCACCGCGGATGACGGAAATGCCCTCTCCGCCTTCGACGAATTGCTTCAGATCAAGTCCGTCTCGGTAGCCATGGCGTTGGCCCTCCCCACGTTAGGCGTGCCGCTGTCCGGTGCGTCGCTCATACTTCGCTCACGGCGCGATCGCGATGACGCGCAGCGGACTTCCGCTTCCGTTCACGATCTTGAGCGGTGCGGCGATGACCACCGCCCCCGTCGCTGGAAGCTGGTCCAGATTGCACAGGCTCGCCAGACCGAACTTGCCGGCGCCGTGCATCGTCGTGTGGTTGGGGAACGGCGGGTCGAATCGTCCGGCCTGACCCGCGTCGGTGCCGATCGTCTCCACGCCGACGCCGAGGACGTCCCGGTCGTGCGCGAGCAACTTCGACGTGTCCGTGGTGGAAGCCGGGCGCGTGCGGCCCGTCCTCGGCGACGTTCAGGAATTCAGCCGCCGTCTTTCGCTTGCTCCAGCCGGTACGCAGCAGCACCCACGCATTCCGTCGGCACGCGGCCATGCTCGCGCTCCCACCGCTCGAGATCCTGTGGCGTGAGCAGATAGTCCGGGTTGGCCTCGACCTCGCGCGTGACGTCGATGACGCACGCCGGCCCGACGAAGCGGCGCGGCCGGGATCGTGTCGCAGGCGTTGTTAGGCAGGTCCTTGCCCGTCACCCAGTGCACCGGCGCGTCGAAGTGCGTGCCGGTGTGCTCGCCCATGTGGATCGTGTTCCAGTACCAGGCAGGCCCTTTGTCGTCGTAACGCGAGATGACGTCGATCGTCACGCCGGGCGACGGCCGCGAAGATCGGCGGCAGCCCGATCACCGGCGTGTCAGGCCCGAGCGGCTGCGTGAGGTCGATGATGCGGAGTCGGCCGGCATCGAGCTCGGCGACGAGTTGCTGCAGGATGGTGGACATCAGGTGGCGGGTGACGAGGAACGGGATGCGGCTGCCTTCTTGAGCCAGCGCTGGAACTCGAATCGGTTCTCGAGCAGCGCGAGGTCGGTCACGAAGCCGGCCGGGCCCTTGGCCTCGACCTTCGCGACGATCGTCGTCAACTCCTGCGCGGCGAGCGCCGCGTCGAACGCGGCGACGAACTCGTCGAGCGTACGAACGGTGACGGTGCGCGGAATGCCGGCCGCGGCGGCCATGCCCGCGATGTCGCTGCCGGTGGACGTCGCCGTCGGAAATCCGCCCACGGACAGCAGGCTCTCGTTGTCGAACACGACGTGCACGAGATTGCGCGGGCGATAGCGCGCGAGCGTCGTTAGGCCGCCGAGGTTCATGAGGATGGACCCGTCACCGTCGAAGACGACGACCGAGAGCTCCGGCCGCGTGAGCGCGACGCCGAGCCCCATGGACGACGCGAGTCCCATGGCGTGCTGCAGGTAGAAGAAGTTCGGCCGGTGCCCGATGGCCTGCAGCTCGGCCGCGACCGCGCCCATGATCGTGATGACCACGCGGTCGGTGAGCTGCTCGTAGACCGATTTCAGCGCGTCGAGTCGGAGCATCGATGCGGGTCTCGGGGAATCGGGAATCGGGAATGGGGACTCGCGACTCGGTCGCTGGATGGCGTCGATGTCGGTTCCGCCGATTCCCGATTCCCGATTCCCGATTCCCGCATCATTCTTCCCACATCAGATCGCGACACAGCAGCAAGGCTACCGGCTTGTTCGACGAGTACGCGAGCGTCTGCGCTTTGCGGATGCGATGCGCGACGTGACCGGGCGCATCGAGATACGCGAACGGAATGCGCAGCGCCTGCAGCACGTGCTCGGTGACGCCACCACCCTCGGTCTGCCACGGGTCGCGCTCGCCGAACTCGCCGCGATGACTGATCAGCATCAGCAGCGGAATGCGGTAGAGCTGCGCGCACGAGACGATCCCGTTCACCGACGCGAGAAAGCCGTGGTTCTGCATGAGCATCGCGGACTTCGTCCCGGCGAGGTGCGCGCCCGCCGAGATGCCGACGCCTTCCTCCTCTTTCGCGAGGCGCACCAGCACCATCTCCGGATCCTCCTCGGCCATCCGGATGAGATGCACGAGCCACGTCTCCGGCAGCGCCGAGACGAGACCGATGCCGCACTCCTTCAGCGCGTCGTAGATGAGACGGGAGCTGTCGACGGAGACGGGCAAGGTGAGAGCTGCGCTGGTTGCTGGGTGGTCGTGCTTGTTGCTGGGTGACGCTGGGTGCATGCGTCCCACCGTGTGCGTCTAGCTCATAGCCAATACGCCACCGCGCGTCCAGACCGGCGAGAGAACACGAAGCCGTCGGATACGGGCCTGATGCCTGACACTCGTACTGAGTGACTGACGCACTGGAACTGGCCATGCCGCCGCCGGATGCCCAGCCCTGTACACGCATCGCAGCACGCAGCAGTCTACGGCGCCCCAACCCGATGAAGGACGTCGGTCAGTAGCCACCACACGCCCACGAGCAGCAGTGCGCCGGGGATGACCCACCGAATCCACAAGTACAGCCAGTTCGGCACCGGTCGCTCGCCGCCCGCCGAGAGCGCCTGAATGGCGTCGCTCCGCTTCATTGCCCAGCCGACCGTCACCGCCGCCACCAGCGCGCCGAGCGTCTGCATGCCCGAGCCGAATGTCAGGTCCCACGGTACGAAGATCTGGTTGTTGATCATCGGCGGGATCGCGATGAGGAACGCGACGATCGCGACGAGCCACACGACGGTTCGTCTCGACAGTCGCGTGTTGTCGGTCAGCGCGGCGACGAGCACCTCGAACGCCGCGAGGCCCGACAGGTATCCTGCGCC
This sequence comes from uncultured Gemmatimonadaceae bacterium, assembly GCA_963829055.1. GTDB lineage: Bacteria > Gemmatimonadota > Gemmatimonadetes > Gemmatimonadales > Gemmatimonadaceae > JAJKIV01. The sequence goes on from CAWHHI010000004.1 coordinate 488,494, forward strand.
GAGCAGGCTGACGAAGAACAGCAGGCCGAACAGCCATCCAGCTGGAATGGCCGCAAACACCTTCGGCAGCGTCGCGAAGATGAGCCCGGGTCCGCTGTTCGGCTCGAGGCCGAGCGAGAACACCGCGGGGAAGATCGCGAACCCGGCGAGCAGCCCGGAGAACGTGTCGCCGAACGCCGTCCACCACGCGTTCGCCGTGAGGTTGTCCTTGCTCGGTGAGGTACGAGCCGTACACGACCATGAACGTGCCGCCGAGCGAGAGCGAGAACACGGCGTGGCCGATGGCGGCGATCATCACGCGCGGCGTGAGGTCGGCCACCTGGAACTTGAGGATGTACCACTCGACGCCCGCCCAGGCGTTAGGCAGCGTCATCGCGCGGGCGATGAGGATGACGAGAATGACGCACAGCAGCGGGATGACGATCCGCGCCGCGCGCTCGATCCCCCGGCGCAGCCCGCGCAGCAGGATGAACGCACACGAGAGCGTCACCGCCGCCGTGCAGCCCATCTGCAGCACGCAGCGACTTGGCGGAGACTCCCGTGTCGGGCGGCAGCACCGCGGACGCATCGAACCCGACGTGCACGGCGCGAGCGATCTCGCCCAGGGCGTAGTAGACGACCCAGCCGATCACGTTGATGTAGTAGCCGGTCGCCGCCACGACGATGACGAAGAAGAACCACCCGACCGCCTTTCCCGCGGGCAGCCCTGCGCGCTCGAACGCACCCACCGTGCCGCGCCGCGTGTACCTGCCTAACGCCGTCTCCGCCATGAGCCCCGGCACACCGATCACCAGCACGACCAGTACGTAGAACAGGACGAACGCCGCGCCGCCGAAGCGGCCGACCATGTACGGGAATCGCCAGACGTTGCCGAGCCCGAGCGCGAAGCCGATCATCGTGATGATCGCGCCGAACCGCGACGCGAACGTCTCGCGCGCGCCGCCCGCGTCCGTGAGGCCGGAGATCGTTGTCGTCGTGTCGGTCATTCGCGGTCCGACGGCGTCGTGCAGCACCGACGCGAGCGTGTCGAGCGCCTGATCGACGTCGTCGAGCGTCGAATAGAAGTGCGGCGACAAGCCGGATCACGCTCCCGCGCGCGGACGGGATGATGCCGCGCGCGCGCATCCGCCGCTCCACCGTCGCGGAATCGGCGCCGACCCAGAACGCCGTCGTCGGCGCCTTGCCCTCCGGCGTTGGGCGTGCCGTGCAGCACGAGCCCACGCGCCGCACCACCAGTCACCAGTCGCTCCGACAACACGCGCGTCCACTCTGCCACGTCGCGCGGGGCCGACTTCGTGAATGATCTCGAGCCCCGCGCGCGCGATGTACGCGTTGATGATGGGCGGCGTCCCGCCGTCGAAGCGGCGCGCGCCGGGCGCCCAGTCGAGCGCCGTCGCGTCGAACGCGAACGGATTCACGCGACCGAACCAGCCGGTCACCGTCGGGCGAAGCTGCTCGGCCAGATCACGCCGCACGTAGAGGAACGCGATGCCCGCGCATGCCATGAGGTACTTGAGCGTGCCGCCGGCGAGCGCATCGACGCCCAGCGCTTTCACGTCGATCGGTTCGGTGCCGAGCGTCTGGTAGGCGTCGACGAACGTGAGCGCGCCGCGTGCTCGTGCGATGCGCGCGACGGCGCCGATGTCGTGCTTGAAGCCGTTCACGAAGTACGCGTGACACGCGGAGACGACGCGCGTTCGGTCGTCGATCCTCGCTTCGTACTCGCTCGCGTCGATCGTCCCGTCGTTCGACAGCGGCACCCAGTGCACCTCCGCGCCGCGTGACTGCTGCGCGAGCCACACGTGACCGACGGTCGGGAACTCAGCGGCGCTCGCGAGCACGCGGTTCGCGCGGTCGGGTCGAACCGCAGCGCGCTGGCCAGCGCACTCACCGCCTGCGACACGGAGCTCGTCACGGCGACTTCATCGACGTGCGCGTTGATCAGCCGAGCGAACGACTGCCGCGCTCGCTCGACCTCGGCGACCCACGCGTCCCAGTCCATGCCGTCGCGCCCCCACGAGTCGAGGTACGCGTCGGCCGCCGCTCGCGTCGCGTCAGTCTGCGGCGCCTGCGAGCAGTTGTTCATCGGGATCGCGTGCGCGAGCAACGGAATGCGCGAGCGCCAACGGGCGAGGTCGTACGCGGGCGTTGGTGATGTCACGTCGGAGATGTCACGTCGAGGAATCCGCGTCTGGTGGTGCTCGGAGTAGTCGCCGCGTTGTGGCGATGCGAGGGCTGGTCGCGAGCCGCGCAACGTTGCAGCACGCGCTGGCGGGAGGGAAGCCCGTTGCAGCCGTTGCCACTTGGCCGCCTCGGCGACTGACACTAGCTTCGCGGGCCTGAACGGCCCGCTCGTCGATTCGCGACTGGCGGTGCCAGCACCTCGACCCAACTTCCGAATGCACGCTCGTCCTGCCGTCTTCTCACTTCTGCTCCTGGCACCGCTCACCGCTGGCGCGCAGGCGATCGGAATCGGCCCGGTCGTGTTGCAGCTTCCGGCGAGCACGCGCGCCATCGGCTTCGGCAACGCGTACGTTGGCGTGCGTGAGCCCGAGGCGGTGTTCTACAACCCGGCGCAGCTCGGCGTCCGGCCGGGCGTCGCGATATCGGCGGAGCGATACGGTTCAGCGTCGACGGCGGGCGCGTTCGCGAGCACGTACGTGTTCGGCCCGATCGGCTTCGGAGTCGGCGTGCAGATGCTCGACTTCGACTCGGGAAGCCCGGGCTATCCGGGCGCGTGCGCCTAACGGGGAGCAGCTGCTCGCACGCCGGCCAGTTCTCCGCGTCGAGCCTGGTCGCGGCGGTCGCGCCGAGATGGCGTACAAGGGCATTCGCTGGGGCGTCACTGGGAAGGTGGCGCGAGGACCGGGTGGCGGGCGAGCGCGATGGCGTGCTGCTCGCGGACGTCGGCGCCGCCAAGGAGATCGGACCGGTGACGGCCGGAGTGACGGTGCAGAACCTCGGCACGAACCCGAAGATGGTCGGCACGTCGGCCGAGTTGCCGATGCGCGGCGACGCTCGGCGTCGCGAGCGGTGGGCTTCCGGTGGGCCCACTCGATCTCGCCCTGAGCACGGCGGTGTCGGTCCGTCGCGGCGGCCGAGTGTCACCCGCGGGCGGCGTGGAGCTCGGCTACATGCCGATCGAGGGCGTGACGTTCGCGGGCCGCGTCGGTGGCCGGCTGCCGGAGAAGAACGCGGAGGCGCCGATCACGCTCGGCGCGATCTTCACGTTCGATCGCGTGTCGATCGACTACGGGTTCGAGCCGTACCAGGGGCCGGCAGTGGGCATCGGTGGGCGTGAGGATTCGACTTCGGGACGTCGTGCGGATTCACAGCATAGCGAAGGCAACGGATTCGTCGATCTCGGATTGATCGAGATCCCATGTGCCTGGCAGAGGGACCTGGATGCTAGATGACGTGAGGATTCCTCGCTGCGCTCGGGATGACAACGCGCTCGGGTGACAGTTCCGCCTTCCGCCCTGAACGCTTACGCCAGATACGCCGGATCGATCGCCGAGAATCCGATGTCGTCGACGACCACCTGCCCGACTCGCGTCCGGTCGAACACCAGTCGGATCGACGTCACTCGCGACGCATCGAAGCTGCCGTGCCACGCGCGAATTCCTTCACCGGCATCACGTACGTCTGCAGCACCAGCTCGTACGGATTCGGAAACGCCGTTTTGTCACGTCCCTTTCGACGATACACCGTGATCTCGAGCGGACGGCGCGGCTTGCCGAACTGACTCAGCGCCACGCGCGCCGTCCCGCCCGACGCGTCGACGAGCTCCACCGATCAGATCCATCGGTGTCGTGTCCGGCGTGGCCTTCTTTTCGTCCGGCTTCTTCTTGTTCGCCGGCGAGCTTCGCAGCGGGCTTGCCCTTCGCGCCTGACGAGTCGGCCTTTTTCGTCGTGTCCGGCTCCGTCTTGCGCGGCCCCGGCGTGGCCGGTGTCGGCGCCAGCGAGAGCACGACCGACGAGCCCTCGCCGACGTTCCACGCTGAGCGCAGCGAATCCGAGATCGTCACCGAGTAGCTCGCTGGAGCGCGCGGCTTGGTCGTGTCCTTACCCACCGGCTTGTTGTTCCAGCCTAACCAGACCGCGTTCGTCCCGAGGTCGCTGTTGCGCGAGCGGATCGGAATCGGCGCTTCCTTCCAGCCCGAGAGGCTGTCGGCGGAGATCGTCACGCCCGGCACCGAGCCGGTGGTGACGTCGACATCCTCGTCGAACCCGGCGAGCGCGCGGAAGCCGTTCTCCGAGAAGCGCGTGATGTACATCGTCTTCGGCAGCCACTGGCCGATCGTGCGGTGGTCGCGGAACATCGGGAGGTACTCCTTCTTCCCCTTGAGCGTCGCCTCGAGAAAGCCGCCGATGTACACGCGGCCGAACTGCCGCTGGTCCTCGGGCGGAGATGAGCGCGTCGAGCGCGAGCCAGCGACCGCTGCGCGGGCCGTTGTCCTTGTTGCCCCACACGGTGTTCCACTGCCCGTGATTCGCGCGGTACACGTACACCGCCGATTTGAACCACGGCCGGCCGTCCGTGAACTTGATGCGCTGATACTGCCGGAGCCCCGAGAACGCGGAGACGTCGCCGTCGTGCGAGCCGTGGAACACGAGGTAGTTCACGTTCTCGACCGGCGTCGGCTTGCCGGCCGGCTGATACTGCCCGTCCACCGGCGCGATGGCGACGATCGACTTGATGTCGAAGTTGTAGTCGAACTTGATCGTCGCGTCGTCGGGATAGTGCGACAGCCGGTTGAACGCCGCCGCGACCGGCGACGGCTTCGCCGCCGCGCGAGTGGCCCATGAGCGCGATGTTGCTCATGTCCACCTTGTGGTAGAACGGGCTGCCTAACGAATCGTTCCACGTCCGCCAGCGCTCGAGATGCTCGAGCAGCAGCCAGCCGCGCCCGTCGTTCTCGCCGCGCAGATTGCCGTTGATGAAGTTCTCGTCGACCGACACGAGAATGAACCCGCGCGACGCCAGGTGCTGGCCGAGGTAGCCGTAGCCCGGGTCGGAGAAGTCCTTCATGTCGTGGTTGCCGTGCACGATGAGCACGAGCGGAAACGGCCCGTCGCCCTGCGGATACCACACGCGCCCGTTGATCGGCAACTTCTTGAAGTCGAAGCCCCAGTACTTCGACCGGCTCTTCGCGATCTCCGGCGGCGCCGACACCATCGGCGATCCGTCGACCGTTTGCGTCTTGAGCGTCACCGAGTCGCGGAACGCGGCTCGGTGCTTGTCCGTGCCGCTGCCGTAGACGAGCGTGCGGACGGTGAACGTTCCGGGCTAGGCCGGGATTCGGCGCGCTGATCGTCTGATGCGACAGCACGACGGGCGAGTCGTCCGTCGTCAGCTTCATCGGCTGTTTGATGCACGCGCTGACCATGAACGCGAGCGAGAATCCGGCAAACGAAACCGCGGCGCGGCGGTTGAGCGGCATGATGAGGAACCCGGTGTCGGGATGAATAGCGAGGAGTCTGGTGAGTCTGTCCGCAATGACGCTGCGAACGCGTGATTCTATCATAGGACGCGTTCGGCCGCACCGGCAGCCTTCCACCCAACGGCGCGCGCCACAAATATCTTCCACGGCGAAAGTGGTCGTCGCGCATCTGCGGCGCCGCACACCAATGCTCGGAGGTCCCAATGCGCAGATTCGTCTTCCCCTGTCTCGCCGGCCTGATCGCGGCGAGTGTGCTCACCGCCGTGTCGGCGACCGCGCAGGCCCCTGCGGTCGCAGCGCCGTCGGCAGCGTCGCCAGCGCCGGAAGTTGGCCAGGCCGCGCCCAACTTCACCGCCCGCGTCGCCGATGCGTCCGGCATCAAGACGACGCCGATCTCGCTCGCCGACTACAAGGGCAAAGTCGTCGTGCTCGCGTTCTATCCGCTCGATCGCTCGGGCGGCTGCACGGCCGAGCTCACGAAGTTCCGTGACGAGTACGCCAGCCTCTTCGGTGACGGCGTCGTCGTGCTCGGTATTTCCGTCGACAGCCTCGCGTCACACGCCAGCTGGGCGAGCGACATGAAATTCCCGTTCGCGCTCGTGTCTGACCCCGACCTCTCGATCGCCGCGCAGTACGGGTCGTTCGTTCCCGGGCGGAAGTACGCGTCGCGCACGGTGTTCGTCGTCGGCAAGGACGGCACGCTGTTGTACCGCGAGCTCAAGTTCGGTGCGTTGAGCGAGGACGCCTACAAGGCGCTCGCCGCCGAAGTCGCCAAGGCGAAGGCCTGAGCGAGCGCGGGCAAGGCACCGATAGCGATCGCGGCCGCGAGCTGTTAGGCGCCTAACGCCACGCGGAGGGCCCGGGTCCACCACCATCCACACGAACCGCTTCGACCCGACACCCAGAACCCAGCGTGTGAACTGATTCGACGGAAACAACGGACATGGCCTGATCCCATCGCGACCCGGATACATCACGGAGCCTGGGCCGGTTGAGAAAAGAGGGAACGGCCCTCCGGGACGCATTAGTCGCAGGCAACAACTCTCTCGGCATCAGGCCGATCGGCACGATCCGGTGTTTCCGGCCGTTTCCGTACGCACACTCGGTTCTGGATGCGTGTCGAAGCAGTTCTGGTTTATCAGAAGTGCGCGTTGATGAGCGGGAGCCAGCGCGTCGCGCGCGGGTTGTTGTCCGCACGGTTCAACAACCCGAGCTGCACGCCATGCAGCCGGCGTGCGTCGTTGAAGATCCCGATCGACAGGCCGTGCTGCTCCCGCACGGAGTTGTACGCCGCCACGGACGCACCGCGCAGCCGAATCGTTCGCAGCTGCAGCGCCGACAGCGAGATGCCGGACACGCTCGGGCTCCGAACGCGATAGAGCCCCATGAGGAGACCCGCGGCAGACGATCGCGCGAGGAGCGTCCCGGCCGTGAGCGTCACCCACCGTACATCGCCGTCCGCGACCATAGCGAGCCCCGCGACGGTGACGCCATGGACGTCGGCGCCTGACGTCAGAGCGCCACCGGTGATGGTCAGCCCCTGCACGCCGCCGGACGACACGACCCCCAGGCCACCAACCGTGACGCCACTGATGCCCGTTTCGCCCAGGACGGCAAGCCCGCCGAACTGAACGCCGCGCATCCGACCCGACGAGAACGTCGCGAGGCCGCTCGACGCCGACGCCAGTCATGTCACCGCGCGCCGCGACGCCGAGGCCGGCCGCGGTGAAGCCGGTCGTCGGCCCTTCGCTCACGACCGCGAGACCACCCACCGTGAAGCCAGTGAGCCGCGTCTGAATCACGGCCGCGAGACCGCCGACCGTCACGCCGCGCGCCCCGTTCGAGGCGGTCACCGACGCGCCCGCGATGGTGATGCCGGTGAGCGCGCCACGCGACAGGACCGCGAGCCCCGCGACGTTGATCCCCGTGACGTTGCTGTCAGCAGTCACGGCGAAGCCGCTCGCCGTCACGCCAGCGATGCTCCCATGCGACATGACCGCGAACCCGCCAACGCCGAGTCCCGTTAGGCTCCGATCCGCGCGGACGGCCCCCACGCCCACCGCAATCCCGTTGAGCCGCGCCGCGCCCGGCGCGATGAGCCCGAGCGCGAGACCGTTGATCTCGGCTTTCGGGTTCTGGCCCGGAGCCCACAGCGTCACGTTGATGCCGTTGATCCGAACGACGTTCGCGTCCCGAAAGTTCAGTCGGATTCCTGTCAGGCGCGGCGAGTTGCCGATGCTCAGCCCGACGTGATTGATCGCGAGGTCCAGGCTCGGCCCCGTTGTAGAATCGGGACGGGCAGGTGCCTGTGCTGCAACGAGACGCGGTGAGCCGAGCGCGGCGATAGCGACCAGACCTGCAGTGAAACGAAGGGCGTGGCTCAATCGATACCGTCTGCTCCCAGGCGCACCATTACTCCCTGCGCAATGCGACCAGCGGATCGAGTCGGCTTGCGCGACGAGCCGGAAGATAACACGCGATGGTGGCCACGGCTCCGAGCACGAGCGGGACAGCCGCGAACGTGACCGGGTCCGATGGCGTCACGCCGAACAGCTGACTTGGCGAGGAGTCGCATGGCGCCCGATGCCGCGATGAGCCCGATCACGAGCGCGATCGCCGTGAGTCTGAAGTCCCTGCCCCACGATGAGCCGCAGCACCTCGCCGCCTCGCGCACCAAGCGCCATGCGGACGCCCACTTCGTGCGTCCGCTGCGTCACCGCGAACGACATGACGCCGAAGATGCCCACGCCGGCCAGCAACACGGCGACGCGTCGCGAACGCCCCGACGAGCCCGAGCAACACGCGCTTCGAGCCGAGTGCGTCATCCACGAGCGACTCCATCGTCGCGGACCTTCCACACAGGCTGATCGCGATCCACACGCCAGATGGCCTCGCGCACGGCGGGCGCGAGCGCCATCGCGTCGCGATTCGCGCGGACGACGACGCTCGTGAAGATCTGCGGTGCCTGCATGTACGGGATGTACGCCTGCGGGCGCGGTTCGTCCGATGGCCCGAAGTGCTTCGCATCGCGAGCGACACCGACGACGGTGAGCCACTGCTCGCGAGTCGACGAACCGGATGCGCTGCCCGAGTGCCGACGCGTTCGGCCACTCGCGCCGCGCGAACGTCTCGTTGATGACCACGACCGGCGGCGCGTCGGCGCCATCGTGCTCGTTCACGTCGCGCCCGCTCACCAGCGGGAGGCGCAGCGTCCTGAAGTAGCCGGGGCTCACGGTGTTGAGCTGAAGCGTCGGCGCGCGCCCCTTCTCGGGTGCCGGCGCGCCGGCCACGGCGTACGCTCTGGCGTCGGAGTTGCCGCTCAGCGGAACGGCTCGCACGAGTGCCGCGTTCCTGACGCCCGGCACTGACCGGATCTCCGTCGATGGCGCGCGTGAAGAAGTCGGAGATCTGTCGCGGCTCCGTGTACTTCGTGGCGGGCAGTCGGAACTCCATCGTGAACAGGTTCGACGTGTCGAAGCCGAGGTCGACCTGTTGGAGCTTCACGAGCGTGCGGGCCAGCAGACCGGCGCCGACGAGCAGCACGACCGACAGCGCGATCTGCGCGACGACGAACACGCCGCGGATCTCGACCCGGCCAACGCGCGCCGCGAGACCTCCGGTGCGCGTCGCCAGTGCGTCGTTGAGATTCGTGCGCGACGCGTGAAGCGCCGGCGCCAGGCCGAACACGACTCCCGTGCCAGATCGACGACGAGCGCCGCAAACGCCATCACGCGCGCGTCGACGCTGATCGGGCTGAAGAACGTGAGGTCGATCGGAATGATCTTGACCAGCACGGCGACACCGCCGTACGCGACGACCACACCGAGCAACGCCGCCAATGGCCGACAGGATGACGCTCTCGGTGAGCAGCTGTCGCGCGAGGCGCTGCCGGCCGGCGCCTAACGCAGCGCGGACCGACATCTCACGTCGTCGCGCGACCGCGTGCGACAGCTGCAGGTTCGCGACGTTCGCGCAGGCGATGAGCAGCAGCAGCGCGACCGCGCCCATCACGATATAGAGCGGCGCGCGCACGTCGCCGACGAGCAGCGTGTGCAGCGACTCCGACGTGCGCGCCGCTCCCGCCGTTCTCCGCCGGGTACCGCTCCGCCAGCCGCGCTCGCGATCGCGCGCATCTCCGACTCGGCGCCCGCGACAGCTGACGTCGGGGCGCAGTCGGCCGACCACGATCATGCTGTGGTCCTTTCGCGTCAGCCCGGCGGTGTTCGGGTAGTACGTGATCGGCACCCACACATCGGTGCCGCCGAAGAATGTGAACGTCGACGGGATGATGCCGATGACCGTGAACGGCTGTCCGTTGAGCACGATCGCGCGGCCGACGATTCCCGGGTCGGCGCCGAACCGCCGTCGCCATACACCTTCGCTGATGACGGCGACGGGCCGTGCTGTCCCGATCTCGGTCTCGTCAGGCGAGAACACTCGTCCCGCGAGCGGCTCGGCGCCGAGGAGCGGGAAGAGGCTCGCCGAGACGAAGTTGCCGCTCAATCGCTCGGGCGTGTCGCGGCCCGTGAGATTCAGGCTCTGAAAGCGCACGCACCGCGAGCGACTGGAACGATCGCGATTGCTCGCGCCAGTCGAGGAAATCGGGGTAGGCGGGCGGCTCTCGTAGCGACGCGCCGCGCGTCATGTTCACGACGACGATCTGTTCGGGCGCGGGATAGCGAAGCGGCCGGAAGAGCATGCGCGTCGATGACGCCGAAGATGGCGGCCGTGGCGCCGATGCCTAACGCCAGCGTGATCGCCGAGACGAGCGTGAAGCCGGGACGCCGACGAAGCGTGCGCACGGCGTACCGCACGTCGTGGATGAGCGTGACCATGATCTCCTCGGGCGGGTAGGCGTCGGGCAGCGGGTAGGACGAAACGCTCGAGGCGGCCGGTGCGGCGTCGTGGCGCGGCCGGCGAGCGATCGCGCGTTCGCGCACGGCTCCGGCGAGTCCGTCCGCGAGCACGTGACATCCAGAGATGCGCCGCACCCCACGGCGATCGCATAACGCGATTCGGCGGCGCGCGCTCGCACGAACGCGCGCATTTCGTCGGCGAATTCGGCACGAAACGACTCGGGTAGAGCCGCAGCACGACCTCGAATGCCCACTCGATCAGGCGGGCTGCGCGGAGACGCATCAGGCGAGCTCCGGCCGGCGAAGCACGTTCTTCGCTCGGGCGAGCGCGACGACTCGCGCGAGACGCTCGGTCTCGGACTCGAGGACGCGTCGGCCAAGCGTCGTCAGCCGGTAGAATCGACGTCGTTCGTCGTCGGCCGCCTCGGCCGCGCGGCGCGAGATGATTCTTCGATCAGCCCGCTCGCCACCATTCGCCCGATGGAACCGTAGAGCGTGCCGGGCCCCATCCGAACCGTGCCGTCGGTGAGGGCCTCGATCGCCTGCGCGATGGCGTAGCCGTGCTGGTCGCCGTCGGCGAGCGCCAGCAGGATGTGGAGCACGGCTGGCGTCAGCGGAAGAAAGTCGGCGGGGCGGGGGTCTTTGGAGGCATGACGATGGTAGCGTGTGTCCGTGCCGGATATATCCGTTACGGACATAGTACGCCCGGAGTTTCTCCGTTGCCAGTGGCCCGTTTTCGGTGCAGCAGTCGGTGGGTTCGCGTTGCGCTTGTCCCTCACGGTACGCGTCGTGTCCCCACGAGACGCTGAGACAAGCACCGGCGTCTCTCGCGCGGCGTTTGTACGGGGGCTACTATAAGATCGTCTGCCATGCGTGAACCGCGTGTTGGGTGCACACGACGGTGTGTGCGTCCAGGCGTCCACGTCTCGACGCGCTGAGGAGGCCAACGTGTTTACCAGGCGTTTCTCTGCCGCTCTGATCTTCGCCGCTTCACTCGCGGCGCTGCCGCACCACGCCTCGGCTCAGGATCGACTCCTGCCGGCGTGGTGTCCATCAGCGTCGCACGATTCCCTCGGTCGATCGATCTCCGGCGCCGAGCTCACGGTGGACGGCACAACGGTTCGCGGCGTGACCGATGAGCGCGGCGAGGTCCGCTTCAACGCCGTGCGTGGCGGACCCGCGACGGTGCACATCCGCCGTCTCGGGTTCCGGCCGACGACCCTGGATATCATCGTCGATCAGCGCGTGCCCGCCACGTGCATCGTGACGCTGACGTCGATTCCGCAGCGCGCTCGCGACAATCGTCGTGAAGGGCGGCACGAACTACACCGGCCGTATGGCGGGCTTCTATCAGCGACGGGATCTGGGCATTGGCCACTTCGTCTCGCGCGAGCGGCTCGAGCACGACAATCCGTCGCAGCTCACCGACATCTTCCGCCGACTGCCGGGCGTGCAGATCACGTCCACGCGCTTCATCCGGAACGCGATCCGCTTCCGCGGGAATGGCGGCAGTCTGCTGGCCGCTCGTGTGGCTCGATGGCGCTCCGCTTCCGACGGCGGAGTTCGATCTCGACTTCCTCTCGCCTCAGTCGATCGAGGGCATCGAGGTCTACAGCGGCATCTCGCAGATCCCCCCGCAGTTCATGGGCGCTCGTGGTTTGGGCTCGTGTGGTGTGATCGTCGTGTGGTCGCGTGAGGGCGAGCGGCGGCAGAAGAAGTCGCAAGAAAGCCGTCACCGCCACGGAGCTCGCTGACATGGTCGCGTCGCTCAAGGTGTACACGCCGGACCAGGTCGACGTCCCGGCGCGAGGCGACAGCCTGTCGCGACCACAGCCGCTCTATCCCGAGACGCTGTTGTTCACCGGCGTGCCGGGCCAGGTGCTCGCCGAGTTCGTGGTGGACACGCTCGGCCACGTCGAGCTCGACACGTTCGGCGTCATCTCCTCGACGAACCCGAAGTTCACGCAGGCGGTGCAGCGCGCACTGCCCGACTGGGCGTACGCGCCGGCGATGCTTGGACGGCAAGCGCGTGCGGCAGCTCGTGCAGCAGCCGTTCACGTTCGTGGTCGACTCCGCGGTGCTGCGACGGGCGAACCGGCAGTAGCAGCCGCGTTAGGTGGTGGTCGGGCGCTCGGTGTGCGCCCGACCGCGACGCGACGTCGCGAAGCAATTCCGTGATCGTCGCCGAGATGGTGATCGTCGTGCTCGGCCACGAACAGCACGTGGTCGATCACGCGCATTGGCTGCTCGAGCCGAGGGTGCAGTGACGTGCGCACGACGAGGGCATTCGTCGTAGCGTTCGAGTCGCTCGCACGATCGCCTCGCGCTCGCGCCGGAACGCAGCCGAGCAGGTCGACGAGGCGTGCGACGCGTTGTGATTCGCGTCGTGCGTGCGCCGGTTCTCGAGGTCGGCTGCGCGCCAACCGTTCGGCACCGTGCTCGAAGTCATCGAGCCGCGCTGCCCACAGCGACTCGAGGTCGAGCAGATGGCCCGACGTTCTCCTGAATCGACCACTCGCCGTCGACGCGCGTGGTCAGCACGGCTCGGCGTCGAGGTCACGAACGCGCTCCTCGAGTCGCGCCGGCGTACCGCGCAGGCGCTCGACAATGTTCGGGAACGCCCACGGCTCGAGGTCGAACGCGAAGCGGCGCGAGAACCAGCGGGTGCGTTCGACCATGACGTTACCCGATGCCGAGGCGGAGTGCCCGCTACCAGCCCATGCGCTCGCGCAGCCGGGTCACGTGCGCGATGTGGTGCGGCCCATGCCACGCGTACAGCGCGAGCATCTGATCGAGGCGTCTGACGGCCCGTCTCCGGGTGAACGAGTGGCCGCTCGAAGTCGGACGGCATTCATCGCGCGCAGGATCGCGACCCATCGCTCGTGAACGGCGTCGAGCAGCGCCAGCGATGTCGCGATCGGAACGACCTTGCACGTCGACAAGCACCGCCCAGCGGCCTTCGTCGTACGGCTTGATCGTCGGCTCGTTCTCCGTCAGCGCGAGCTTGAAGCGGATGTACGCGTTCAGGTGACTGTCGGGCACGTGGTGCACGACCTGCCTTACGGTCCAGCCGCCTGGCCGATACTCGCGTGTCGATCTGCTCGTCGGTGAGCCCGCGGACGGCCTCGCGAAGGCGCGCCGGCGTGGCGGCAATGACGTCGATCGCTCGCGTGCGGGCGTCGGCATCGAGCGAGGCGGGGCGCTGAAATCGGCCGGTGGGGAAACTGAGGTCTGCCGAGGAGTCCTGGACTGAAGCAGTCATCGTCGAGACGCTCCTGAGATGCGGAGAAGGGGAGGCTCGGAAGATGAACGCATGGATCGTTCGTATCCAGTGCGTACGCTATGCGCGGCGCGCATGCCGGGTGTGCACATCAGCCGGAGCGAGTTGTCATCCCGATCGGCGTCGGTGTCATCCCGAGCGACCGCGAGGGATCTCCTGTGAGGACCGTGTAGCCAGTCTCGCGTCAGTTACGGTTGGGCGCGCAATTCCAACAGCGACGCAGAATACGCAGGCGGCCGCTCGGCGGCCGCAACGCAAAAGGACGCAGAAAACGTCAACACCTCTGCGGGCAGGCTCCCTCTCGCCGGGCCGTGAAGAAACGGGGGAACGTCCTCGGGCGGACCGGTGCGTCCCGAGGCGGTTCCCCTTCTCCAAGGCTTGGCGCACCGCCGGCGTCCCGAGCGGCCGTTTTCTGCGGCCTTCTGCGTTGCGCGCGAAGCGCGCCTGCGTATTCTGCGTCGCTGTTGGACCGCGAGATCCAGCTGTATTGCACGAAGCGCGATGGAGAGATCCTGATCAGCTGAAGAACTCCACGAGCGACGCGGCAATGCGGTCGATCGACGCTTTCTCGAACGCGTGCGGCGTTCGCGGGTGCACCTCGAGCTCGCCATTCGCGAGCTGGCGAACCGCTGCGATGCACTCGTCGAGCGTCACCGTCGCATCGCGGTCGCCGACACCGATACGCACCGGCTGCGTGACCGAAGCGAGAAGCTCGGGAGTGATGAGTGGACGCGTCCCGAGCTCGCGCAATAGCTCCACCGTGTGCGCGAGCAGCGTTTCCCAGCCAGCCGCCGTGTGACGCGCCTCCAGCGCGGCCGCGAACTTCGGGACCTTCGCGCGGATCGTCGCCGCATCGAGCATTGCCGTTTCCCGCGCGGCGACCTCGGGCGTCCACGCGAGCTTCGTCGCGAGCGTCGCTACACGCGCGATACGATCGGGCGCGGTCGCGGCCAGGAAGAGCGCGACGTAGCCGCCCATGCTGTAGCCGAAGAAGTCCGCGCGGGAGATGCCGCGCCGGTCCATCTCGTCCACGACTGTCGCAGCGAACGATTCGATCCGGAGCGGGCGACCGCGCAGTGGCGTCGTCCCATGTCCCTCGAGCTCGAGCACCGTGACGCGTCGCGCTCCGCTCAGTCGGGCGGCGAGCGGGGCGAGCTGCGTGGCGTCACCGAGCGCGCCATGCAACAGGATCAGGTCCGTGTCTGCCATGACGGCGTGTCGAATGTGGAGTGCGGGTGCCTAACGACGATCGGCCGACGGCTGCGGCCGTGCCGGTTCGTGGCAGCGTGTCTGTTCGCCTGCTGGTGTGCGCGCCGGCGTCCGTGGCGCGCAACGTCGGTCAGCGGCCGACGGACCCGCGCCGGCTCGCCGACGCGGACTGGCGCGGCATCGCCGTGTTCTTGTAGCGCGACGGTAGCACCGCGATGTGGAAATGCGGTGGGCGCCGCTCCTCGGTCGCCTCGATGACGCCACGATTCTCCGCCGTGAGCAGCGTGCGACGGAGCCACGTCAGGCAGCGCCCCGATGGCTTGCGCAGATCGATCGCGATCCCAGCCGGATGCACCGTCAACGACGAGCTGTTCACAAGCTTCCGCGACATGGGCCGCGTCGCGCTCGTGACGACCATCGGCTCGCGGCACGCGCGCTTGTAGTCAGCCGCGAGCTGGATCACGAACGACCGCGTTTCCGGCCGAACGTATGGCGTCCGCACGTTTGCCACGGTGTAGTTCGCGTTGCCGTTGAGCCGTACCAGCTCTCCGCGGACGACCGCCCGCTTGAGCTGCGTATTCGTCTCGTAGAAGTCGAGCCCACCGCGGACCGCGCGTCGATACATGAGACTCACGCTGGCGTGAGACCCACGGAGCGATTGGGCGGATAGCGGCGCGACCGCGGTGACGAGCGACGCGGAAGCGAGCGCGATGATGGCGAGGCGAGACGAAGACTTCACGGCAGAGACGACGGTGAAACGTGGAGAACGTGAAGAAACGCAGCAAGGGGAATGAACCGGGGCCGCGCGAGCGATGCTTGCGGCCCCTGTGAAAGGACGACGAAGCGCGCCTTGGCGTCAGCGCGCCAGGAGCGATCAGCGGTGAGCGTAGACTTTCGTCTTGCCCGCCTTGTCGAACGCAGACGACGTCGTATTTCTCGGCCGTGCCGCCCTCCATTCCTGGTGACCCCTGCACCATTCCGGGCACCGCGAGCCCGATGACGTCCTTGGGCGCCTGGGTGACGAGCTTGTCGACGAGGTCCGCCGGCACGTGGCCCTCGATGATGTAGCCGCCCGTCACGATGGCCGTGTGACATGACGCGAGCGCATCGGGTACGGCGTACTTCTTCTTGATCGGCGCGACGTCGTCGAGGTCGTGAACCGTGACGGTGTAGCCGCTCTTCTGCATGTGGTCCACCCACTTTTTGCAGCACCCGCACGAAGGGCGTCTTGTAGACGGTGGCTTTTTCGCTGGCACGAGCGCGAACAGCCGCGTCGCGCTCGTCGTGCCGAGTGCGAGTCCACCAGCGGTGATACGAAGCCAATCGCGGCGGGAGATCATCGGTCCTCCGAAGATGTATTAGAATGCCTGAACCGGCAACGCGTACGCGTCGGCCGGGTTGCGGTTCAGGGACATGCACAATAAACGGGGTGGCCCCGCGGAGCTACCCGGCTGGTACCGATCTCGTTGCCGTCAAAGGTCCGCGACGAGCTGCGGCGAGTGACTCGCGTCGGTCGAGCTCGGCCGAGGTGACGATTCTGGAGAAAGTACACATGGCCGGCGAACAGTGAACCGACGGCGATCGCGCGCCACTCCGAATTCCGGGATGTACTGCGACGCGCACTGACGAAACCGGACGCACCGCCTCGCTCCGTTCCCGTGGCAGAGGACCGGCTCGAACAGGAACTCGTCACCGCCCCGTCGAAACAGAATCCACGCGTGCCGACTGTTCTCGGACTGCCGGCGGCACTCGGCGCCCGATCACGAGATCGGCGTCGATTCCGATCTCGATCAGCTTGCGCCACGCCCATAGCGCGAAGTCCTCGCAGTCGCCGCGCCGCAACTGCTCGAACGTGTGTGGGTGCTGCCAGTAGTCCGACTCGCGGAAGAGGCTCGCGTCGCTCTCGTAGCTGACAGTCTGCCAGCCATGCGAGGATGTCGTCGAACGTCGACACCGCGCACTCGGTCTGGCCCTCGAAGACCCAATCGAAGCCGTGCCGTGCGCCGTCACCGAACGCCGCCAGCGGCGCCTCGTATGGGAGGCGCATCCACGGATCACGCACAGGGAAGAGACGCAGCCGCAGCTGGTGCAGCAACGCGGCGGAACGGCGCGAACAGCGCGGCCGCGCCCCGCAGACTCACCTCGCGCCGGCGCCAGCCGCGATGGACTCGGACCGGCGCAACTGTTCGCGGAGATCCCACACGGTGGAGTCGCGCGAGTCCTTCGGCGCGAACGTGTACCGCTTCTGTTCGCCGCTGTCGCTGACGAACAAGCGGTAGTGAACGGTGGTCCCGGTCGCGGCGGTCTCGGTGAGGTCCTTGTGCTTCCATCGCTCGCCGGACTCGGTGTGGAACGCAACCCACCCCTCGGCCAGCGGCTCGAGCTTGTCTCGCTTGTTCATGTCGGTGCCTCCAAGCGTGACGGACGTGACAGCAGCGTCGCCGTCGTCTGAGGATAACGACGGCTCCGGCGCGTGTCGAGCGCGGCGGCTCGGGCTCGGGACCTACGGCTGCGCGGGTCGCCTCACAGTGCGAGCGCACTCGGTACGGGCGGATCTACCGAGTGGTCGTAGAAGCCGCGCCCAGCTTTGCGGCCCAGATGCCCCGCGCGCACGAGCCGACGGAGCAGCGGCGGCGGGGCGAACCGTTGTTCGCGGTATTCGTCGAACATCACCTCGGCGACGCGCTCCACCGTATCCAGGCCGACGAAGTCGAGCAGCGTGAACGGGCCCATCGGGTGGCCCGCGCCCAGTTGCATACCAGCGTCGATGTCCGTGATCGTCCCGACGCCGTTCTCGAGCGCCCGGATGGCGTCGAGCATGTAGGGTATGAGCAGTCGGTTGACGACGAAGCCGGAACTGTCGCGCGCAACGACCGGCTGTTTCCCTAGTTGGCCGCACGAGCGTCATTGCGCGATCGAACGTCGCGTCGCTCGTCGTGATGTGTGCGAACGACTTCGACGAGCCGCATGAGCGGCACGGGATTGAAGAAGTGCAGCCCGACGAGACGATCCGGCCGGCCGCTCGCGGTCGCCATCGCCGCGATCGTCAGGCTGGACGTGTTCGACGCGAAGATCGTGTCGGCGGCGCAGTGTGCGTGCAGCTCGCGCCACAGCGCATTCTTGACGTCGAGGTCTTCGACGACCGCCTCGATGACGACGTCGCAGGCGGCCAGGTCATCGAGGCGGGTCGTCGTCGTTAGGCGCGACAGGGCGGCGTCGCGAGCGTCTGCGGTGAGCTTGCCCTTCTCGATGCTCTTGTCCAGCGACCGTGTGATGTTCGCACGGCGCGCGTGCAGCAATGGCTCGGTCAGCTCACGAAGCGTGGTCGTCGAGGCCGGCCTGCGCTGCCACCTGCGCGATGCCGCTCCCCATGAGCCCCCCGCCGACCACGCCGACCCTGGCGATCGACATGCGCTCGGCGTTCGGACCGATCGCCGGTGTCGTCACCGATTGATGACCGACGACAGCACGTCGAACAGCGACTTGTTGCGAGGAGGCTCGCCGTGCTCCAGGCGATCGAGCGCCTGTTCGAGCGCGAGCTGCGCACGCTCCACGTTCGAGCGATACGACTTCGCGACGGCGGCGAATCCCGCGCCACCTATCGCGGCCCAGACGCCGCCGATCACCAGGGCGATCGGCATCGACGATCCAGGCATCATCGCCGCCACGGTGACGAGCCCGCCGCCGCCGACCAGGCCTGCACTCGCGATCGCGCCGCCGCCGATCACACTGCGGTGTCGCGTCTCGCCGAACGATGCGTCGAGGCGGACGAGCACGCGCGCGTCGTCGACGGGGACCACCGTCGCGCCAACCTCATCCGCGCGCGCGAGCGCGTAGCTTCGGCCTCCGACGCCGAATCCGCGCTTGATGCTGCCGACGAATGTCGCGACTCGCCTCCCAGGTGACACGCTCGGTGAACCGACGGCGGACGCGAAGCGACTCATCGCTCTGCATGTAGCGGTCGATACGAGCGAGCACGTCAGCCTGCGAACCGGTGATCACGCGCTGCGCCCACGCCGACGTCGGGCCGAATACGCCGGATGACACGCCCTGCGGGCTCGGTCACGGCGACACGCGTCGCTTCCTCGGCGATGGCCTGCCTAACGTGTTCCGGCGAGAGCCCGACTTCCTTGCCCAGCTCGACGAGCTGGTCCTCGGTCATCGATTCTGTGGCGTCGCCGACTCCCGCCTGCAACTCGCTGGCGCGCGCGAGCACACGCTCGAGCGCGGCGCGGTCGAGCGAGCGGCCCGGAGGAGGAGTTGGTTTGTCAGGCAAGTCAGTCATAGAGCCATCGTCTCAAACGGCGATTGTCATCCCGAGGAGCGCCAGCGACGAGGGATCTTCCGTGAGATCATCGTACCCGGACTAGCCACGCGAATTGTACAGAAGATCCCTCGCTGTCGCTCGGGATGACAACACGACGAGTCCCTGCATTTCAGATTCCACCCATCACGACCTCGATCTGACGCTGGATGCCATCACGTATCGCATCCGGCAGGGGGAATGCCGCGGCGAGCGCCGCCATCGCGTCGCCGCTCGTGAACGGCACGCGCGCCGATCGCAGGTAGTAGCGCGCGTAGCCATCAGCGAGCTCCGGTGCCGCGCGCTGGAGCATGAGTCGCGCCACCGCGAACCAGCGCGTTGCTCGCGTAGCGGTCTACCGTGCCGTTTCGCTTGTCCGCGGGACTCGTGTTGTCGTCGATCGCGATCGTCGTCACCGAGCTCACGATCTCGTGCACGAACGTGTACAGCGCCTCGCGCGCGTTCGCGGGCGTGTCAGGAAAGTTCACCGTCACGAGACGCGTGCGCTGCCCCACGTCGAGCGTCCGCCCTTCGCCGTCGAGCGGTAGCGAGAGCAGGATCGAGCCGCGGTCCGCTCCGGAATTGTTCAGGAACCGCGCGAAGCGCTGGCGGTACGTCGTGCGCCACAGCGAGTCGACCACAGCTCGCGCGGCCGAGCGGCGGAGTCTGCTCCTGCGCGCCAGTAGCTCGAGAAGAACTTGACGCGCTCGTCCTCCACCGCCTGAACGAACAGCCGCAACCACTCGCGATCGGCCGGCGTCGGAAAGTAGCCCGAGAACAGTTGAATGATCTGCTGCGAGTGCAGGTCGCCGGCGTTGCGGTCGTCGCCGTTGTTCCGCAGGAACAGCTCCGCGCTCTGCCGCGTCTCTTCCCAGGTCCCGAAGTACAGCGGGACGAACTGCGCCGACACGAGATTCGGGAACGCGACGAAGCGCGCCGACGAGCTTTCGCGGTTCGACGTCGATCATCGACAGGACGTTCGCGCGCTTACGCGCCGCGACCACGGAATCGCGATACCCGCGGCGGAAGAACGGGACGCGCGTCGAATCGCCCTGGAGCATCGCGAACGCGTGCAGCCAGAGGTCGACGTGCTCGCGCGTGTCGACGATCCATGGCCCGGCGGCCGGCTGCTGCGCCGGAGCCGGCGCTGGCGGCGGCGCCGGTGTTGCGCCGCCGCCAACAGTGCATGCAGCCCGCGACGGCGACCAGCGCCGCGGCCAGGCACACAGTGACGCCGGCGATGCGAAGTCGCGGGCGCACGCTTACCTCAACCCGCTGCCCGGCCGCATGTCGTGCAGAACTTCCAGCCGACATCGAGCTCGGTGCCACACGCCGGGCAGTTCAGGCACCGTGAGGTTCTGACCGCAGTGCGGGCAGATAGGTGATGTTCCGTCCCTCGGGCAGCTCGCCACCGCAGTAGCGGCAGTCGCCCGACGCGACGATCGAACGCTGTCCGGTGGCGGACGAGCGTCGGTTGCGGGGCGGTGATCGGCGGCGGCGCAGCCGAGCGAGGGGCAGCGACGCCGGCGCCAGCCATCGCGCGCTCCGGAACGCCTAACGTTGGTCGATCCGCCATCGTAGCCTGCGGCGACCCGACCTGCGGTGCTCGGCCGCCTGCGGTGCGCCCGTCTGCGGTGGAGCAGCAGCGGCGGGAGCGGGTGCCGAGCTCGGAATCGCGGCGGTGCCTCCGCTGCCGGGACGCCGCAATACGGGCGAATCGACCGGTCGCGCACCCTCAGGAGCGAGCGACACCATCGTCGTCGCGTACGCCCGGAACTTCGTGAGGTCGGGGTTCGGCGCTTCGATCTCCGAGCGGAGGTCAGCCTGCATCTGAGGGTCGCCGATCAGATAGCCGCGCTCACCGGACAGGAGACGCAGCAGCGCGTGCTCGTAGTCCTGGTTCGTGTCGAGCTCCAGCTCGCGCCGGTTATGCCGGTACGGGATGAGCGTCGTGTAGAGCTCGGCAATCTCGAACGGGCGGCCCATCAGATCGGGAAAGCCCGTGCGAATGTTCTGCACGAGCCGTCGGTACATGCGGTCGAGTTCGTCCATGCGAGGAAAAGAGGGGATCGTGTTGGCGAAAGGCAAGATCGCCGGAGCCGACGCGACGCACCGACCTCACTCGTACAAACGAAGACGGGACGCCGTTCCATCTTCTGGAAGCGGCGTCCCGTGTCGAGCGCAGTCGAGCCGGCGGGCCAGGAGCCGGCGCTGCGTACTCCGCGAGCGTCAGCGACGCTCGGCGGACTCCATCTGCTTGTCGATGTCCGTCGCGGTACTTGCCGCGATTGCTGCCACCGCACGCGATCCACGACGCGCTCGACGACATTCTCGTCGTTCTTCTTCGCGTCGTCGAAGCCGTAGAAGTAGCCGATGGAAATTCCGACTACGAGCACGAAAATGAACTTCAACATGGTTGGCGGGATCCCGAGAGGGTCTAGCTCTAGAGACGCCCTGTCGAGACCGCCGGTAACGGCGCCGCCGGCTTGAACGACTCGATGCTGCGGAAACGCCATCCACCGACATGCGCATTGCGCCACGCTCGCGTTGTGATGCGAGCCACTGATCGAACTGCGAGGGAACGAGTCCGTCGGAGTGACGTCTGCTTCGCCGCGGCCGACGTCGCGAGGTGGTTCGCGTACTCGTTCTGCGGGTGCCCGTGGTGTCCGCGCACCCACCGCCACTGCACCGCGTGTCCGTTCACGGCATCGACCGCCGCGTGCCACAGCTCGAGGTTCTCGATCGGGCCGCTCTTCCGCGTCCACCCGCGTTTCGCCCAGTCGCGTACCCACGACTGTCATGCCGTCCACGAGATAGCGCGAATCGCTCGTGAACACGACGCTGAACCGCTTGCCCTTTCGAGACAGCATACGAAACGTCTCGATCACCGAGCGCAGCGCCATGCGGTTGTTCGTCGTCGCGGGCTCCGACACCCACACGTCTCGGCGCACGATCTCCGTGGACTCCGGCCGCATGTACTCGACGAGCGCGCCGGCGCCTCCTGGGTTGTCTCCTTCGCGACCGTTGCCGAGGCAGGACTCGTCGGCGTAAACGGCGACGAGCGAGCGAGCAGCGGTCTCACCCGATGCTGATGCGCCGCTCACTTCACGACCTCGATCGATTGCAGCTCATCGATGAAGAACAGCATGACGTTCCCGCCGGGATGCCGCGCCTGGATCGCCTCGCGGCCTCGCTCGACCAGGAGACGCGTCGGGCACGATGACGTACTCCGTGCCGCGTCGCATCACCGCGATGCGGCGCTTGTCGATGATCGCGCGCTCGAGCTGATCGTACTGGTCATGTGTCAACTGCGCCATCGCCGCGTGATCTCCATCTCGAATCCGGTTTGCAGGTGAGGCCGCGCTCGTCGATCTCGACGGGGACGGTGTTGGGCGCGAGCTCCGTTACCGCAGCGGTCACGCGCGTCGACGTTGTCTTCGCCCGCGATGACAAGCACGCATCCGCCGCCCGACGCGCCGAGCGCCTTGCCGCCGCGTGCGCCGGCCGCGCGCGCTCTCTCGAGGATCGCAGTCGATGAGCGGCGTGGGAATCGACGGATGCAGTGAGCGCTGATATTGCCAGTGCTCCCCGACGAGCGCGCCGAGGTCGTCGAGATCACCTTCGCGCATATCTCGTCGGCCATCGCGCTGGCGAGCGCTTTCATTCGGCCGAGCGCATGCAGCACATGCGCGATCGCGCG
This sequence comes from uncultured Gemmatimonadaceae bacterium, assembly GCA_963829055.1. Lineage (GTDB taxonomy): Bacteria > Gemmatimonadota > Gemmatimonadetes > Gemmatimonadales > Gemmatimonadaceae > JAJKIV01. Next base: position 511,286 of record CAWHHI010000004.1, read on the forward strand.
CACGATATGCGCCGACCACGGCGGTGATCGTGTCGCCCGAGATACGCGACTGTCCGGTGTACACGACAATGCATCGTCGCTCGAGCGATGACTTGACTGCTGGCGAGAGCGACAGTCGCCGCACGCGCGTGTCGTCGCCGAACGTGAGCGCCAGCGCCCCGCCGTACGCGGCCGCGTAGTGGTCCTGTCTCCCACCGGGGACCGGAGATCCTCGACTTCGATCGCGCGGCTCTGTTCCGCGAGCGCGGCACGATCGAGCGGCACACCCCGCCACGCGGCGAGAGCCCCATTCACGGCGACACCGGCGGCCGACGACCCGCCCAGCCCTGCGCCGAGCGGAAAGTCGCTCGTGACAGCGACGGTGATCCCCTCGATGCCAGCGCGCCGCACGGCGGCCTCGGCGAGTGCGGTGTCGGTGGCGCGTCGTGTGTCGATGGACGCCTCGTTGTTCTCAGCCGCGCACACGCGAACGGTCGCGTAGCGGGCGATCGCGATGTTGCAGACGAACCCGCCTTCCTCCTCGCTGTACGGCGGGACGTCGGTCCAGCCGCCGCCGAAGTCGAGTCGAGTGGGTGCGCGCGCGATGAGGGCGTTCATGACGAGGCGATCTGCGCTGAGTTCGACTGGCGGGTGAGGGCAGAAACCTAACCGTCCGTCGGAATGAAGCGAGGAGTCATTCCGAGCCGGTGTCATTCCGAGCGGAGCCGCGAAGCCATGTCATTCCGAGCGGAGCGCGAAGCGCGAAGTCGAGGAATCGCGATCGTGTCGATAGAGGGCCCTCTACCCGGAGAGTCTCGATTCCTCGACTCACTTCGTTCGCTCGGAATGACAACCCTCCTCGACTGCGCGCCGTCGGCGCTCCGCTCGGAATGACCTCTAATCGTCGGCCGGCGACCGGCCGCGACGCGTGTAGCGGTCGAAGTACTCGGCGGTGGATTCCAGATCGGCGGCGGTCACGAACTCGGTGCCTAACGCCGAGCAGCCGTCGAGCGCCAGGTCGCACAGGAGCGGCGCCTTGTGGGCCAGCACCGGATCCGACATTCCGTCGCGACCGCCGCGCGTGAGCAGATGCGGGATCGGGAGCGCCGAGGAGATCCGCCGCCGCGTCGAGCGACGGGCGATGGTACACGAGCCCCGCCACGAGCACGAGCGGCACCGCGTACCACTCCGGCGCCATCACGTCCGCGGACCGCACCTCGAAGTACCCGCGCGGCCGCACCTCGGGAAACAGCGTCGAGAGATGCGTGCACCAGTCGCTCAGCCGTCGCCGCTCCGCGATCGAGCCAGTAGCCGAACGGCGCCGCGGCTCCGTCGACGTCCGGCAGCAGAAACGCCGGCGCGCCGAGCGCGAAATCGAGATACTCGGAAACCGGATCGCTCCCGCTGGTGCCGAGCATCCCTGTCCGGCGCGGGTCGAGCGTCGCCCAGATGTGGCGACGATAACTCTTATGCCCCGTGTCCTGATCGGCGTACCGCGGAGAGCTCGCGAACATCGCCACCATGAACGGCGCGAGCGCGTTGAGCACGCGTCCACGTGAGCTCGGGCGCGTCGCCACCGTCGACACACACCTGGAACGACGCGGTCTGCCGCATCATCCGAGCACCGGACGGCCCGATCCGATCGAAGTGCCGGAGCATGCGGCGGTACCGGTCCGCGTCCAGCTGTGGCGCGACATCTTCGACCCTCGTCCGCGGATCGACCCCACACGACAGCAGCTCCACCCCACTCGACGCGGCCGCCGCCTGTATCGCGCGAACCGTCGTGCGAAGCCCGACTCACCAGCGCGCTCAGCGATACGTTAGGCGCCGAGCTGATCTCGATCTGACCGCCGGGCTCGAACGTGATGCGCCCGCCGTCCGGCAACTCGACTTCCGGTACGTTTGCCTTCGCCGACCGACGTTCTCGCCAACCCGCCGCGGCGCCTGCGCGGCGCAGAATCGCCAGCGTCGACGTACCGGGCGCATCGAGCGGCAACGGGCGTCCGGTCGCCGATTCGATCGGTATGATCTCCACCTCCGCGCCAATGCGCGGTCGCGAGTCGGCTGACGCGGCCGCGGGAAAGACGCGCCGACGGAGATCGTCAGCGAGCGCTTCACGGTCGAGCACGACGGGCGCCGCCGACCGCGCTTCGCCGCGCGATGCCCGTTCGTACCGCGGTGCCGCCGTCACGATACCCTCACGCGTTCGCGCCCGCCTCGTCGTCGAGCGATGCGACGACCAACGCGTAGCTCGACGCTGCGTCGGTGATCCAGCGATCGATGCGCATGCCGGCAGCACCGAGCAGCTCCGCGAGCGACGCGCGATCGTACTTGCAGCTGATCTCCGTGCGAATGGACTCGCCTCCGGCGAATGCCACCGATCCCACGCCCGGAATGTGAACGGTCTGATCGTCCGTCGAGACGAGGTGCATCTCGATGCGATGCAGGCTGCGGTCGTAGAACGCGCGGTGCTCGAACGCCGCGAGATCGAAGTCCGCGCCGAGGTCGCGATTCAGCACTCGCAGGACGTTCAGATTGAACTCCGCCGTCACGCCCTGGCTGTCGTTGTACGCGCCTCGATGATCGCGGGGTCCTTTCGCAGGTCGGCGCCGAGGAGAAAGCTGTCGGCCGGCCGCATGGCGATCGCGACGTGTCGAAGCAGCGTCCGCGCACCGGTCGGATCGAAGTTGCCGATCGTGCTGCCGAGGAACGCGATGAGCGCCGGCTGCGGGAGCGCCGGATCGAGGTCGAGCGGGTCCGCGATGTCGCCGACGAGCGGCTCGATGCCTAACGACGGATACTCCGCGCGAAGCTTGTTGGCCGACTCCTCCAGAAACTCCGCGCTCACGTCGATCGGCACGTACACGTCGCCGTGTCCCGCGTACACCATCGCGTCGAGCAGCAGCCGCGTCTTGTCTGCGCTACCCGCCCCGAGCTCGACGAGCGCGCGCTGGACGAAGCGCGGTCATGAGCGTCGTGCTCCAGCAGTCGAGCAGCGCGCGCTCGGTTCGCGTGAGATAGTACTCGGGCAGGCGCGTGATCTCGTCGAACAGCTCGGAGCCGCGCCGGTCGTAGAAGTACTTCGGCGGCAGCTCCTTCTGCGGGCGCGAGAGTCCGCGCGCGACGTCGCGCAGCAACTCCGTGTGGAGCGACGCGTCGGACCGACCGGCAATGCTAGTCATCGGATGCGCACCGGAAGCCGCTGAAGATCTGGCGGCGAATAGGGTAGTCCCAGTTGCGGAACGTGTTGCGGATGGCGCCGGGGCGCGTGGCGAACGAGCCGCCGCGGAGCACCTTGTAGTCGCTGCCGAAGAACGACCTCCGAGTACTCCGGATACGGGAACGTCTCGTAGCCGGGATAGCGGCGGAAATCGCTCGACGTCCATTCCCAGACGTCGCCGATCATCCCGTAGCAGCCCGATGGGTGACACGTTGCAGCGGATACGCGCCAACCGGCGCGGTCTCGAACGCCAGCTGGTCGAGGTTCGCGTGCGCGGGCGTCCACGGGGTCGTTGCCCCACGGGAACAGGCGCTGCTTCCCGGTCGCCGGATCGAACGACGCCGCCGCTTCCCACTCGAATTCGTTAGGCAGCCGCTTGCCCGCCCACCGCGCGTACGCCTCGGCCTCGTGATACGTGACGTGACACACGGGGCGTCGCGGATCCACTGGGCCCGCTGCGATCGAACGTGCGGGAGTGCCACGCCGAGCCTTCGCGCGTCCAGTACTTCGGCGCGTTGGCGGCGTCGGCTTCCTTCCATGCCCAGCCCGCGTCGGTCCACAGCTCGCGCCGCTGATAGCCGCCGTCCTCCATGAAGTCGAGATAGCGGCCGTTCGTGACCGGAGTGACGTCGATGCTGAACGGCCTGAGCTCGACCACGTGCCGCGGTCGCTCGTTGTCGTACGCGACGCGCCGGTCGTCGGTCCCGATCGGAACGACGCCGCCGGGGAAGCGCATCATCGCGCCGACGTCGATCGAGAACGACGGCTCGGGAACGTCGCGACCACGCGGCGCACGATACGGCGCGCCGCGCTTGAGCTGCAGCGTCTGCAGGATCGTCTCGTTATGCTGGTACTCGTGTTGCGCGACCATTGCGTACACGTATCCGTCGCGCAGGAGCGGATCGCCCGCCTCGAGATCGAGCGTCTCGAATTTCGCGAGCACACGCTCCCGCACCTCGGCCATGATCTCGAGCACTTCATCACGACCCGGCAGGTCGAGCGCACCGCGCACGCGTCGCGGATGCTCGAACGGGTTGTAGATGCCCGGCATCTCGCCGAACTCCACGGTGCCGTGCACGTTCCGCGTCAGCCACAGCTCCTCGAAGTGCGCGATGTGGCCGAGGTCCCAGACGATCGGGCTCATTAATGGGTCGTGCTGTTCGCGAAGCTCGTCGTCGGACAGCGGCTCGATGAGCCGCACCGTTCGCTCACGCGCCTCGCGAAGCAACTCGGTGATCCGCACGGCTTCGCGATCGACACCCGGACGCGTCTCTGTGGATTCGGCCATTCGTCTCATTCCTCTCGTCGAAGTGCGGCGTAGGACTACGGCTGAGTGATGCGCGGGACGTGCCCACCGGCGCAGACCGGCGACCTGCGGAGCACAAATGCACGTTCCCGGAATCCAGTTCCGCGGTTCGTACAGGAACCGGGAACCTTGACGCGGTTGCTGCGATTCCTGCCCGCGCGAGCCACGGGCACTTCGATCAAACCGCTGACTCGGTTGGAGAGTACGCCATGTCCACGTCCGCTTCGTGAATTCCAGTTGGCTGCGCGTGGGCGACATTGCCCCGGCTGCCCTCGTCGATGCCCGATTGCAACTGCATCACGCCGCGCAGATCGCCGTGTCCGCTGCCATTTCGTATGTCGCGGCGCGATCGGACGATAGCCACACGGCGCTGACGTGGCTGCCGGCCGCTCCGGGCGCTTGCCACCGAGTCGATTACGGTCGAGCGCGACAGTTCCGGATTGCGGTGCGGCTCGAGGACCTCACTCTCCACGTGTTGGGCGAGAGACGCGCCGAACGTACAGTCGTTCAGCTTGCCGCGGCGGACGATCGACCGAAGCCTACTCGTGGTTGAGCGAGGCTGTCGTGGCTCAGTCGGCCTGGATCCAGCGCGCTTGAATCCACGCAAGCACTACACCATACCGGCTCATGCCGTTGCCGACGGCGCACCGTTCTCGCTCGCGAATCGGTAACGAGTTGTCGGAGCTCGCACGGTACTGGTCGAATGCTGCCGGCGCTGCTCGACGATACGCTGCGGTCGACGCCTGGTGCGTCGCCGGTGCGGACCTGGCCGCACCACTTCGACATCGCGACGCTCATCGAGCTTCCGGACGCTGGAACCGGCGGCGCGACCGCACGTCGGACGATCGGGATTGGCCAATCGCCGGGTGACGACTCCTACGCCGAGCCGTACTGGTACGTCGGTCCGTATCCCGTATCCCGTCGACGCGCGAATTTCCGCCGGTCGCCGGCGGCGGTCACTGGCATACCGAGGGTTGGTTGGGTGCCGTGCTACCGGCGAGCGACTTCGTCGCCGCGACCGATCAGCGCGCGCAGGTCGTCTGCGTTCATTGACTCGGCGGTTGCCGCGTGTCGGACGCTCCTGGGCGCGTATGAGCCAGTTCGGCGCCTGCGGTCGCGCCAGTACGATGCCCGTGACATCTCTGGGCGTGCACTCAACCCTCTCTCGTCCGGAGCATCCATGCCCGTTTCTCGTCGGGATTTTCTGTCTGCCGGTGCCACCGCCGCCGCCGGAGTTGCGCTTGGCACTCCGTTACTGGCCGAGACTGCGCTCGCAGTGCGAGCGTCGAGTCGAGTCGAGCCGGGTGTTCGCGCGTCCGGTCGTGATCGCGTCCGCCAACGGCATCCGCGGCGTCAAGAAGGCGTACGACATGATCGTCGCTGGCGCCGACACGCTCGACGCGATCATCGCCGGCGTGAACATCCAGGAGCTCGACCCCGAGGACATGTCCGTCGGGCTCGGCGGCCTGCCTAACGAGGATGGCGTCGTGCAGCTCGACGCGAGCTGCATGCACGGTCCCACGAAGCGGGCCGGCGCGGTCGGCGCGCTCGAGGACATCGCGACACCATCACTCGTCGCGAAGGCGGTGATGGACTACACCGACCACATCATTCTGGTCGGTCAGGACGCGAAGCGGTTCGCGCTCAAGATGGGGTTCAAGGAGCAGGACCTTCTGACCGAGAAGAGTCGCGCCGGAGTGGATCAAGTGGAAGACGCGGTTGAATAGCGGGCGACTCGTGGCTCGAGCCTTCCGAGACATCGCAGCGATCCGCGCCCGCGGCTCCGGCGCCGGCAACGTCACCACGCAATCCGTCGGGTGACGGGTCGGGGAAGGAGCTCAAGTACGACGAGTACGGCATCGCGCACACGTGGGGCACGATCAACATGAACGCCGTCGATGCGAACGGAGACATGAGCTCCGTGACGACGACGAGCGGCATCTCGTGGAAGGTGCCCGGGCCGCGTCGGCGATTCGCCGATCATCGGCGCGGGCCAGTACTGTGACAACACCGTCGGCGCGGCTGGGTCGACCGGACGCGGCGAATCGAACATCAAGGTGTGCGGCGCCTTTCTCGCCGTCGAATTCATGCGCCAGGGCATGACGCCGGAGCAGTCGATCATCAAGGTGATGGAGCGCGTGCTGGCGATGACGGAGAAGCGTCTGCTCGACGATCGCGGGCGCCCGTACTTCGACCTGCAGTTCTACGCGCTCGCGAAGGACGGCCGCATTGCGGCGGCGACGGCGTACGAGGGATCGAAGTTCGCGGTCTGCGATAGCGCAGGGCGCGCGTCTGGTGGACTGCGCGTATCTGTTCAAGGCGTCGGAAAAGCCGAAACGCGCGTAGCGGAAGGCGGAGGGCGGCCGCCGGAAGGCGGAACACCCGTGAAACGCGGAACGGTTGCATCGGGTACTAGTTCGCCTATGCGCAACGAACGCCTAGTCGAAGGGCCGCCGTCCGCCATTCCGCCTTCCGCCTTCCGTCCTGCTCCTCCTGTTGGCTTTCCTCGGGGCCGCTGCAACGACGGCATCCCGATTTTCGAGCGGGCGCGGCCCCATAGCGCTCACGAGCGATACGCCGACGGGCTCGAGCGAGCTGGGCTCGCCAACTCGGCGCTCGCTCGCGACTGGCTCGCGGCTGCGACGTCTTCCATCCGTCAGGCAGTTCCAGTCAGCGCTGCCGTTCCGCGAGGTCGGCTATTTCGCCGCGTCGGAAGCGCGCGCCGTCGCCTACGCCATCAGGCTCCGCGATGGACAGCGACTCGTTGCGACCGCGCGAGACGATCTGCCGGTGCGCCGTTGACGGTCTTTCTCGATCTGTTCCAGCAGACCGCCGACACCGCAAATCCGCTCGACCTCGTCGCGAGCCTCGACAGCGCCACCGTACTGCAGCGGCGCGACTGACGCACGAAGCGCGGCGAGACGGTGTGTACGTGTTGCGCGTACAGCCCGAGCTGCTCCGTAGCGGTGCGTACACGCTCACGCTCACCACGGAGCCGTCGCTGGCGTTCCCGGTTTCCGGAAAGAGCAACAAAGCGGTCCAGAGCTTCTTCGGCGCGGAGCGTGACGCGGGAGCGCGGCTCCACAAGGGCATCGACATCTTCGCGCCGCGCGGGACGCCCGTGCTCGCGGCCACGCGCGGCGTCGTACGCTCGATCTCGCCTAACAACCTCGGCGGCAATGTCGTGTGGCTCTCCGACTCCGATCGCGGGCAGACGCTCTACTACGCGCATCTCGACCGCCACAACGTAGTCGAAGGTCAGCGCGTGAGACGTCGGCGACACGTTAGGCTTCGTCGGTAACACGGGCAACGCGCGCACGACGCCGCCTCACCTGCACTTCGGCGTCTACCGGCGCGGGCAGGGGGCCGTCGATCCGTATCCGTTCGTGTACCGGTCCAGCGCGGTTGTTGCGCCAGTCACCGCCGACACCGCGGAGCTCGGGACGCTCGCGCGCGCACGAGCGCGACAGCCCCGATGCTTGCCGTCACCCGAAGCCAGCGCGCCGACCCTAACGACGATCGCCGGCGGCAACGCCACTGCAGGTCGACGCTGCGGCCGGCAGCTGGTTCCGCGTTCGCCTGCCCGACGGGACCGCGGGCTACGTGGCGTCGCGTCTGGTCGAATCGACTCGCAACGCCGTCCGGCGGACAGACGGTCGCGTCAGGCACACCGCTCCGCGATCGGCCAGCGGCGAACGCGGCGATCATCGCGACCGCATCGGGTGGATCGCTGCCGGTCGATCGGCGAGTTCGCCGACTACTCGCTCGTGGAGACCGCCGGACGGGCTGAACGGCCTGGGTTGCCGTCAGGCCGGCTGAAATGACGGCGCGCCGGGAAGCGCGTTAGGCGCGCCGCCGCTCGACGGCGCGGTCGGGATCGGCATCTCGCCGGTTGCCCTCTCGAGCTTGAAGCCGCCGACGAGCCCCGACATGTGTGCGGCGGCCGCGGCCAGCGTCGCGGCGGCGGCGGCGATCTGCTCGGTGCTCGCGCTCTGTTCCTCGCTCGACGCCGCGACTTCCTCCATCGCCGACGCGTACGACTCCGTGGCCTTCGCCACCTCGTCGAGCCGCGCGGTCACGTCGGCGACGAGCTCGCGCGACGTCGTCGCCGCCTGCTCGATGGACGCCGTCCACGCTTCCGATCCGCGCACGGCGTCCTCGACCTGCGCGAACGAGTGCATGCCGAGCTGCGTGGTCTCGAGCACGCCGATCACGGTTTCCATGGTGCGCGCGCTCAGCGCGCGAGACTCCTGCACCTTTGGCGAGCACGCCGCGCACGAGCGTCTCGGTGCGCTGCGCCGCCTCGGCCGAGTTGGCCGCGAGTCGTCGGACTTCGCTCGCGACGACGGCGAAGCCCTGCCCGTGCTCGCCCGCTCGCGCCGCCTCCATCGCGGCGTTGAGCGCGAGCAGCTTCGACTGCTTGGCCATCTTCTGCACGAGCGTCACGAACGCGCCGAATTCCTCGGATGCTTCGGCGAGCGCCTTCACGGCGTCGGCACTCGCGCGCGCGTCGCTCGCGAGGTGCTCGCAGCGCGATCGCGCTCGCGTCGAACCGCGTGCGGTTCTCCTTCGCGAGCGCGGCTGAGCGCGGCGTTGCGCTCGACGCCATCGTGCGCGCCGCTCGCGAGCTGATCGGCGATGCTCTGCAGACGCGACGCGTCGGACGCCATGCGCTGAATCGCGTCCGCCATCTCGGTCGACTGTCGGCTCAGGTCACCCGACGTCACCGCCATCTCCTCGGCGGCCGCAGCCATGTTCTCGCTGCCGCTCGTGATCTCGGCGGCGCGTGCCGTCGTCTCGCGGGCAGCGTCGCGCAGTGTCGACACGACGCGCCGGAGATCGTCGACCATCGCGGCGGTCGCGCGGCTCAACCGCCCGACTTCGTCGTTGGCGCTCGACGGGATCACTGGCGTCGAGAGATCGCCGGCGGCGACCGCTTCGGCGACGCTCGCCAGCTCGGTGACCGGCGCGCTGATGCGGCGATCGAGGAAGCGGCTCATCACCACAGCGTCGCGACGAGGAACGCGAGCACGGCGATCAGCGCGACCGCGATCATGGCCGTGCCTGTCGCGCAACGGCGCGAGCACGCTCGCTTCATCGATCTGAAGCGACGACGCGCCACGATCCGTCGTTCGCGGCGGCGACCATCGCGCGTAGCGACGTGTTCGGCCGCGGTGAAGTCGCACGATCGTATCGCCGGCGGCGTCCGGGGAGGCTCTCCGCCCCGGGAAGCGCCCTTCATTCGCTCGCCGTTCCGCGACGGAGCTGGCGATCACGTCGGCCGCGACCGTCGATGACGTCGAGGCGGACGTCTCGCTGCTCGTCGCCCGTCGCGAGCGCGGCGTCGAGCGTCGGGATGCCGAACGCGATCTTGATGACACCTTCCGGCGCGGTCGCGCTCGCCTTCGTGGATCGCCGCGGCCATCGACACGACCGTCTGTCGGGCGGACTCGTCGATACTCGGCTTCGGCCGTCGTCAGCCCTTTGCGAACCGCATCGCGCCACCATCGCCTCGTCGCTCTGGACGAAGTCGGACGTCATCTCCGTCGTCACGGCGTTGAAGCCGTTCGACGTCGGTGACGAACATCTCGGCGATGCCGAGCGGGGCGAGCTGCCGCTGAAGGAACCGGTCGGCGGTCTCGCTGACGGCAAGACTCCGCGTCGCGGCCATGTCGCGTTCGAGGCCTCGATCGGGCGCCCGACGAGTCCCATCTGCGCGGCGCGCTGCGGCGCCGGCGCGTGCCGCGTCGACGACGGTCGGCGAAGCGCCAATGAGCTCGACCTGCCGCGCACGCTCGAGCAGCGCCTGCTCGGTCACGAGCTCGCCGCGGCGCGCGACGTCGCGGAGCCGGGTGTCGGCGCGGTCGGAGAGGAAATTCGCCGCGGTCCGCATGGCGACCAGCACGCGCGACGCCGAGGATGCCGACCGCGACGATCGCGGCACCAACGACCATGCCGCGCTGAAGCGATTTGGAATGCGTGGCCGGCGTCGGCGCGCGCGACCGCGCCCGTCGGGGATCGAGACCGGCGTGCGCGAGGGACTGCGTGCGTCGAAGTGATCGAGGAGAGCGTCATGGCGGCCAGGGTCATGTCCGGCTTGTTCAGCCTCCGACCAGTCGCTAAATTCCTACAGGTCAAACCCTTCCGAAGTCGGGCGCGCTCGAGACACCGATGGCGCTGCGCCCGCGAGCCCAGACATGACTGCACCCAATCCGCACGAGCCCACTCCTGTGAGCGCTCCCGTCGACTACGATCCGAGCACCGTCGAAGCCAAATGGCAGCGCCGGTGGCGCGAGCGTGGCACGAATCACACCGATCTCGCCGAGCGGGGAGCGGCCGTTCTACGCGCTCATGATGTTCCCGTACCCGTCGGCGGAGGGGCTGCACGTCGGCAACCTCTTCGCGTTCACGGGCAACGACATCTATGGACGATTCCAGCGGCTTCAGGGGCACACGGTGTTCGAGCCGCTGGGCTACGACGCGTTCGGCATCCACTCGGAGAACTACGCGCTCAAGGATCGGCGAGCATCCGATGCGCCTCATCCCGAGGAACATCGCGAACTTCCGCCGGCAGCTGGAGCGCGGCGGCCTGATGGTCGACTGGCGCTACTCGGTGGACACCACCGATCCGCGCTACTACCGCTGGACGCAGTGGGTCTTCCTCAAGCTCTACGAGAAGGGGCTGGCCTACAAGAAGAAGGCGGCCGTCAATTGGTGTCCCGAACGACAAGACCGTGCTCGCGAACGAGCAGGTCATCAACGGCGCGTGCGAGCGTTGCGGCGCGATGGTCGAGCAGCGGTTCCTGGAGCAGTGGTTCTTCCGCATCAGCGAGTACTGCGGAGCGGCTGCTGAACAACCTGGACCACATCGACTGGTCGGAGACGCACGAAGACGGCGCAGCGGAATTGGATTGGCCGGAGCGATGGGGCCGAGATCGAGTTCGACGTCTGGGAACCGGGAACAGGGAACTCGGGAACCGAAGCGTCGCCGAGGCAGTCGCCGAGTTCCCGAGTTCCCGAGTTCCCGGTTCCCAGTCCCGATCACGGTCTTCACCACCCGACCCGACACGATCTTCGGTGCGACCTACCTGGTCCTCGCGCCGGAGCATCCGCTCGTCGCGCAGCCTAACGACTCGACGAGCAGCGCGCCGAGGTCGAGGCGTATCGCGAGCGCACCAAGCGGCAGGACCTCGTGTCGCGAAAGGTGACCAAGGAGAAGACCGGCGTCTTCACTGGCAGCCACGCGACCAACCCGGCCACCGGCGCGCCCATTCCGATCTGGATCGCCGACTACGTGCTCATGGAGTACGGCACCGGCGCGATCATGGCCGTGCCCGGACACGACGAGCGCGACTTCGAGTTCGCGAACGTCTTCTCGCTGCCCATCGTCAGGGTCGTGGCTGGTGAGGAGCGAGAGCGAGCACACGCCACTGGCCGAGGCGTTCACCGAGAACACGTGGCGGTCGGATCGTGAACTCCGGCCAGTTCGACGGCATGCCGGTGCCCGAGGCGAAGCGCGCGATCACCGACTGGCTGGCGTCGCGCGGTGCCGGCCGCGCCGTCGTGAACTACCGGCTGCACGACTGGTGCATCTCGCGGCAGCGCTACTGGGGTCCGCCGATCCCGATCATCTACTGCGATAAATGCGGTCCGCAGCCGGTGCCGGAGAAGGACCTGCCGGTCATGCTGCCCGACATCGAGGACTTCCGGCCCGACGATTCCGGCGTGTCGCCGCTCGCGCGTCACGAGGACTGGTACGTCGTGCCGTGCCCGAAGTGCGGCGGCAAGGCGCGTCGCGAGACGGACGTGTCCGACACGTTCCTCGACAGCGCGTGGTACTTCCTGCGCTATCCCGAGCGCCGATCGCGACGACGTGCCGTTCGATCCGAGCCTGACGAGCAAGTGGCTGCCGGTGAACTCGTACATTGGCGGCAACGAGCACGCCGTGCTGCACCTCATGTACGCGCGGTTCATCACGATGGTGCTGCACGACATGGGCATCCTGCACTTCGAGGAGCCGTTCACGCGCTTCCGCGCGCACGGCCACATCATTCGCGAACGGCGCGAAGATGTCGAAGACGAAGGGCAACATCGTCAACCCCGACCAGTACTACGAGCAGTGGGGCGCGGACACGTTCCGCACCTACCTCATGTTCCTCGGACCGTACGAGGAAGGTGGAGACTTCCGCGATCAGTCCATCTCCGGCGTTAGGCGCTTCCTCGACCGGCTGTGGGCGTCGGCGGCGGAGGCGACGACGGAGGGCGCCGCCCGACCCCGAGGTGCTGCGCAAGCTGCACCAGACGATCGCGAAGGTCGAGCGACGACGTCTCGCGGCTCGCCTACAACACCGCCATCGCGGCGATGATGACGTACATCAACACGCTGCGGCAGGGTGAGCGCACACCGCATCGCGACGAGGTCGAGCCGCTCATTCAGCTCGTGGCACCGTTCGCGCCTCACCTGGCGGAGGAGCTGTGGGAGCAGTTCGGCCACAAGGAGAGCGTGTTCGACGCCGGCTGGCCCACGTTCGACGCGGACGCTCGCGCGCGAGCAGATCATCGATCTCGCCGTGCAGGTCAACGGCAAGATGCGCGGAACGATTCGCGTGCGGCCCGACGTCGACGCAGGAGGAAGCGCTCGAGGCGGCGCATGGCGCGATTCCGGCGATCGCGCGGTTCGTCACCGGCCCGCCGAAGAAAATCATCTTCGTGCCTGGTCGCCTGCTGAACATCGTCGTGTGAGGCTGGCCAGCGGCGAGCCGGACGCAGTCCGACGTTGGCGCATCGCCGCATGGCTCTTGTGCGTCGTGGGCGCGGCGGCACGCATTGCCGCGTACGCGCAGAACCGATCGCTCTGGTACGACGAAGCCGCGCTCGCGCTCAACATCGCGCGGCGCGGCTTCGTTGATCTGGTAGCACCCCTCGATTTTCTGCAAACCGCGCCGCCCCTGTTTCTCTGGGCAGAGCGGGCCATGGTGCTCCTGTTCGGTGTCAACGAGTGGGCGCTTCGCGTCGTGCCACTCGTCTGCGGCATCCTGACGGCGCCGATGATGTGGCGCGTGGCGCGCCGCCTTCTGTCCGCACCGGTGGCAGTGCTTGCCGTCGCTCTGGTCGCGCTCTCACCGACGCTCGTGCGACTACGCAGCCGAGGTCAAACCATACGCGAGCGACGCGCTCGTCACGCTGCTGATTCTCGACCAGACCATCGCGGCGGCTCAGGGCCGGTCGGGTGTCGCTGAGTGGCGCAGACTCGCGCTGGTCGGGCTCGCGGCGATCGTCTCGTCCACGCCATCGGTGTTCGTGCTCGCCGGCGTCATTGCGTTCATGGTCTCGAGCGCATTGCTGGCGAAGGACCCGGTCTGGGGTCGGCGCGCCATTGCGCTTGCGGTGTTGTGGGGCGGGACGTTCGGTGTGCTCCTCGCCACCGTGTTCCGACCGCTGCTGGGCGAGGACACGCCGATCGGGAAGTACATGCACTGGTACTGGGCGGCCAACTTTCTCACGCCGGATCCACCAGGACTCGCGGCGAAGTTTTCCGCGCTGCTCTGGGCGGCGTTGACCAACACGTTCCTGGGCGACGCGGCGTTTCGAGGCGCGACGACCGTGCTGGTCGGCGCCGTTCTCGTCGGAGTCGTCGTGCTCCTCGCCGTGCGGAAGACGCCACAGGCCTTGTTGCTGACGGTACCGATCGTATCACTGGCGGTGGCATCGACGGTGCGGCGCTATCCGATCGCCGAGCGGCTCATTCTGTTCGCCGCCCCGCTGTCTGCGCTGATCATCGCGGCATCACAACTCGCGTTTTCGCACCGCCGCGTGGTGCGCGTTCGCGGTTGGCTCACTGGAACGCTCACCGCTGTCGTCGTCGTGCTCGCGGCGTGGGGAGCTGTCATGCGGCTCGAGTCTGACGTCGGGCGACAGGAGAGCCGCGCCCTCGCACGTGAGGCGGACCGGACTCACGCGACCGGTGTTCCCGTCTGGATCTCTGGTGGTGGGGAAGCCGCCTGGAGATTCTACACGAATCGGGTGAGCTCACCCGAGTTGACGTCGAAGTTCGGCGGACGCGCGCTCGCGGCGGACATGCTCCTCGGGGAGTGGTACAATGCCGGGCCCGAACGAATTCTTACCGTCCGCGACGACACGGTCTCAGCCGCGAGGCCGTCGACGTGGAGTCGGACCGAAGCGATCCGTGTCCGCAGCCTGTCGCGACCTTGCGCGCTGCTCTTTCTCACGCAGACGCAGCCGGACGAAGCAGTGTCGCTGCTGAGCAGCGTCAGGCAGATCGGTGGACGAGTGCGCGGAATCACGCCGCGCTCCCGGCGCGGAAGTCTATCACGTGTGCTTTGCGCAAGCAGATTCGTAGACTGCCTAACGACTCTCGGTGAGCTTCCGCACCGCGCGCTGCCGCAGTCCCTCATCCGGATCATCCGTCAGCGATTGCGCGCAGCTTGTCCCGTGCCGTTCGATCACCACGCTCGGCGAGCACACTCACGAGCCGTTCGCGCACGCCTCGATCCGGGATCGCGTCGTACAGCGCTACCAGCTCCGGGGTTGGTGCACCCGCTTCGGCGAGCGAGCGAACTGCGCGATCGCGAAGCGACGAGCTCTCTGTCGAGTCGCGAGCGATTCCGGCGAGCCACCTCATCGCGTCGGTTCCACCCGCCTCGGCGACCGAGCGCAGAACACGCTCACGCAACGCGTCGTCGTTCAGCGAGCCATACGCGGATCGCAGGTAGGTGATGTCGCCCTGCTCGGCCAGCGACCTGATCGCGCGCTCCCGAACGTCGACGGGCTCAGTGCTCTTGCCGACGAGGTCGCGGAGCCACCGCCGGCTCTCCGCATCACCGATATCCGCCATCGCTCGGATCACGCGCTCCTTGAGCGACGGTTCCTCGAGCTTGTCATACAACTCGCGCAGCGCGCGACTGTTGCTGTCCTCGCCGAGCTCGCGTACGGCCCGCTCGCGAATGGACGTTCGCTCGGCCCGGTCGAGCGCGATGCCGCGAATCCAGTCCATGTCGTCCTTCGTTCCGCTCTCCGCCACCACGCGCACGATGCGCTCGCGTAGCGCCGGTTCGTCGAGACGCCGGTAGAGTGTTCTCAGATAGGCCGGACCGTCGGGCTCTTCGCCGATGACCCGTACGGCACGCTCGCGGACATCGGCCTGATCGTCGCGGTCCTCTACGATCGTGCGAGCCACGCGCGCCGCGGCGCGGTCGCCCTCGCGTACGCCGACACGCCCTGCCCACTTGAGCGCGCCCTCTCGCACCGACGAGCGGAGCGCCTTGTTCTGGGCCATAGCCGCCAGGGTGCCCGCGATCCGGACGCTGTCAGCGAGGCTCGCCGCGAGAATGGCATTGCTGGCCGAGTGGTCGTCGCCGCGCCCCGCGAGGTCGAGCAGGTAGCGGGACACGTCCGCAACCGGTACTGTGCCCAGCTCGGTTCCGGCCCGTTCCGTCGCGGAGCTCGGCGGGCCGACGAACGGCTGTACGTCCACCACGCGGTGATCGCGCACGACGAGCAACAGACGAACAGGTCCACGTGCGCAACGCGAGGCGATGTCCGTGTTCGCTCCCGACACCGACATACCGCCCGCGAACCACACATCGTAGCCGGGCCCGCCCGACGTGCCGTCGGCAATGAACGTTCGCCCATCACCGCATATCCCGTCGCGCGACGCGTAGCTCATCTTCACCAGCCCGTCCGGGGCGCTCGTAATGCGACGGCCGAGGTCTCCACCCTGATGCCGGCGGGACACCGGAGGTGCGAGGAACACCGCGGCGAGGGTCGCGGCAGGGATGACCAAGCCAGTGCGAATCATGATGACCTCGGAAGAAACGAACGGGATGCGCGAGACCTGGGTGACGCTCACGGGGACGTACGGCGTGGCTCCCGACTCCCGTGCGACAACGCGAGCCGTGGAACCGTTGGCAACGACGTGACGGAGCACACCGCGGCGCAGTCAATCAGCACTTCCTGGCAACGCCGGGAGCCGTCCCCGTTCGCGACCCTGCCGGCATGAGTGAACTTCCAGCTCTGATCCAAGCCCTTCGCTCGGCGGTCACTTCGTCGATCGCCCAGGTGGCCCAGCCGGATACCGCGGCGACCCCTTGGGCCGTTCACATCGCGTCCGTCGCGGTGATCGTAGCGGTCGTCACCTATCTGTGGACCGTTCGGCTGCGGCGGGTGGTCCGTGAGCGGACGGCCGAGCTCGAGTCGAAGCACGAAGAGATGGAGCGTGAATCGGCAGACCGACGACACGCGCTCGAGGCGCTTCAGGTCGCGGACAAGCGGCTGCACATGGCCATGGAGGCTGCGGAGCTCCGGACATGGCACTGGGATGTGGCGTTGGACCGATTCGAGGTGATGGGCGAACGGACATCCGAGCTCGGTCCTCCACTCCCCGACCCGGGCGTCGGTCTCGAGCGATTTCTGAAGTCGCTCCACCCAGAGGATGTTGGCGCGGTGCGCGCGGCGATCCGCCGGACGATGGAGACCGGCGACCTGCTCGGCACTGACTTTCGCGTGCTCTTGCCTGACGGGACGATCCGCTGGAAGGTCGGCCGAGGATGCGTGGTACGCGACGCGAAGAACGGAATCACGTCGCTCGTCGGGGTCGTGCTCGATGTGACCGATCGGGTCCGTCGTGACGAAGAGCTCCGCCTCAGCGAGGAGCGTTACCGCGAGCTGTTCGAGAACGCGAACGACATCATCTACACGCACGACCTTGCCGGCACCTTCACGGGGATCAACAAGGCGGCCGAGCGCGTGCTCGGTTACTCCCAGGATGACGTGCCGCGCATCACCGTACAGGACGTCGTCGTTCCCGAGCAACTCGAGCTCGCGCAAGGCATGGTCGCCAGGAAGGTTGCTGGCGACGTGTCGCGGACCGAGTACGAGCTGGATGTGCTCGCGAGGAGCGGCCGGCGTGTGACGCTCGAGGTCAACACGCGCCTCGTGAAGCGCGACGGGGTGATCGTCGCCGTTCAGGGCATCGCGCGCGATGTCACCGAGCGAAAGCGACTCGAGTGGCAGCTCGGGCAGTCGCAGAAAATGGAGGCGGTCGGCCAGCTCGCCGGCGGGATCGCGCACGACTTCAACAACCTGCTCACCGCGATCCTCGGCAACGCGCAGCTCGCGCAGTTCGACAAGGCGCTCAGTCGAGATCTTCAGGAGTGTCTGTCGGAGATCGCCAGCGCATCGCAGCGCGCAGCCGCGCTGACGCGGCAGCTGCTGGTGTTCAGCCGACAGGAGCAGATCGATCGTCGTCCGGTGAGCTTGCCGGCCACGCTCGGCGACTTCATGAAGATGCTGCGTCGCATCATCGGCGAACACATCGACGTTAGGCTCACGGTCGCGCCTGACGTGCCCGCGGTACTCGCGGATCCGGCGCAGATCGAGCAGGTGGCGCTCAACCTCGCCGTCAACGCGCGGGACGCGATGCCGGCCGGCGGGCGACTCGATGATCGAGATCGATCAGGTCGTCCTGGCCGAGCCGCACGGACCGGCGGCGTCGGCGGTGCCAGCCGGTCGATACGCCCGCGTGCGATTCACGGACACCGGCCGCGGCATCCAGTCCGATGTGCGGCAACGGATCTTCGAGCCGTTCTTCACCACGAAGCCGGTGGGCGAGGGGACGGGCCTCGGACTGGCGGTGGTGTACGGAATCGTTAGGCAGCACGATGGCTTCATCGAGGTCGCCAGTGCGCCGGGCGAAGGCACGCGATTCACCGTGTATCTTCCGGCCGTGAACGCGGCGATCCCGGCGGCGCCCGATGTCCAGCACGTGGGAGTCTCGGGAGGACGCGAAACGATCCTGATCGCCGAGGACGAGCTCGCGCTGCGACGCCTCACGGAGCGTCTACTCACGGGGCTTGGCTACACGGTGCTCTCGGCCGAGAATGGCGAGGAAGCCATCGAGTTGTTCGCGAGTCGGCGCGACGAGATCGACCTGCTGCTCCTCGACATTGTCATGCCGAGGAAGGGTGGCCGCGCCGTGTATGAGGCCGTGCGCGCCGCCGGGAGCGATGTGCCGGTCGTGTTCATGACCGGCTACAGCGCGGAGGTGGCGCCGCACGCGCTCGGCTCGGAGACCGGGTGCAGGGTGTTCTACAAACCGTACGATCTCGACGCGCTCGCGGCAGTGATTCG
This sequence comes from uncultured Gemmatimonadaceae bacterium, assembly GCA_963829055.1. Lineage (GTDB taxonomy): Bacteria > Gemmatimonadota > Gemmatimonadetes > Gemmatimonadales > Gemmatimonadaceae > JAJKIV01. The sequence goes on from CAWHHI010000004.1 coordinate 529,939, forward strand.
CGAGGTGATCGAAGGTGCTGGGGCCAGCCGCGTCTAGAAGAAGTTCCCGACCCAGCCGCCCACGAAGTACCCGACCACGGCGACGCCGAGGCCGACGACGAACATGTCGAGCCCGGAACGGAACAGCCCTCGTCCGGTGAACACCGAGCGCGCGCCGCCGACCATGAAGTGCGATGCCATCGACAGCACGAAGGACAACACGATCGCCGGCGTCCCCGAAAGCAGGAAGAACGGAAACACGGGGATCACCGCGCCAAACGCTGTCGCGAGCCCCGTGACCCACGCTTCCCGCAGCGGCGACATGTGTGGATCCGAGATGCCCAGCTCCTCCTGTACCTGCTCGTCCAACATGCGCTGCGGGTCCGCCATCACCTGAGTGGCGAGCGCCATCGCCGACTCCGCTTCCATGCCCTTCGACTTCGTAGATCAGCGCGAGCTCATCGCGCTCCACCTCGGGCATGAGCGCGATCTCGTCTCTCTCCATGGCGATCTCGTGCGCATACACCTCCTGCTCACTCTTCGCGGCGAGGTATCCGCTCGAGCCCATGGATAGCGCGTCGGCAATGAGCCCAGCGACTCCCGCGACGACGACCGCCTGGTGCTGCGACGCTACCGTCGCGCCGATGACACCGGCCACCAGCCCGAAGTTCGCTGTCAGGCCGTCGTTGAATCCGTACACGACGTTCCGCAGAAATCCGCCGGACGACGTGCGGTGCCACGGCTCCGCGCTCTTCCCGCTGATTCCCGCGAGCTCGCTCGCGTGCTCGGCCGACTCGCGCGCGAGCAGCAGAGCCTCGCCCCCGCCGGGCGCGCCACTCGGCGTCTGCCGATGCAGGTCGAGGTAGCCCTTCACCTCGCGCCCTTCTTCGCGCAACAGATGCGGGAGGAGAAAGCCCGGGCCGAAGCGACGTCCGAGCCACGCCAGGAGGCGCGCACGCGCGGTCGGGCGGAACGGCGGTGGAGCGTGGCCGAGGTCCTTCAGGAGCCCCGCCCAGATCTCGACGTGGCGATCCTCGACCGCGGCGAGGCGCGTGTAGACATCCCGCTTCTTCAAATCCGGCTCGACGCCCGCCAGCGCGCGGTACAGAAATGCGGCGTCGGCCTCGTCCTGCCAGTGATGCTCGAACGTGTGAACGTCCGGCGTCGTAGCTGTCGTCATGGCTGAAAATATGACCGGCTCCCGGCACGTCGGGGAGCCGCGTACCGCCGCGTTCATGCGGCCCCGAGCGCGGAAATAAAATCCGGCGGAAACCGTCGGCCTGCCGCCGCGTGTCAGACCGCATAGAAGGCACACTACTTCACGAGGTTCTATGCGACGGTCACTCTACTTCGCCGGTGCGCTTGCGCTGTCAGCCGGCGTGCTCCAGGGACAGGCGTCCGCCGGATCGCGCTCGCGCAGCGACGACGGCTCGGTTCGCGTGTACTCGTACGACAACGGTCGTTATGACGACCGCGACCGCGCCGCCATCGGCATCTCGACGAGCTCCGGCGGCATGCGCGACACACTCGGCTTGCTCGTACAGAGCGTCACGGCCGGCGGGCCGGCGGACAAGGCAGGCATCGAGGAAGGCAACCGCATCGTCTCCATCAAGGGCGTGAGCCTCAAGCTCTCGCGCCGCCGATGCGGGCGAGGGCGACATGGATGGCATTGCGCAACGACGCCTCATCCGCGAGCTCGAGAAGATCAAGGCCGGTGATGAAGTCGAGCTGCGCGTCTGGGCCGGCGGGCAGACGAAGACCGTCAAGGTCAAGACGGTCGCCGTCGAGGATCTGCCGAGCCGCACGCGCTCGGTGCGCCGCGAGCTCGATGAGCGCCCAGCGATCGGCATGAGTCTGAGCGCGACGGGCAGTCGCCGCGACACGCTCGGCATGCTCGTCGTCCGTGTCACAACGGACGGCCCGGCGGAAAAAGCCGGCATCGTCGAAGGCGATCGCGTGTCCGCGATCAACGGCGTGAGTCTACGCGTCGCGTCGGAAGACGCCGGCGATGGCTACATGAGCAGCGCGCGGATGAATCGCTATCGTCGGGAGCTCGGCAAGGTCACGCTCGGCGAAGATGTGGAGTTGCGCGTGCTATCCGGCGGTCAGACGAAGACGATCCGGGTGAAGCCGGTGCGCGCCGCCGATCTGCCGCGCGATCGCGGTGGCGTCATGATCATCGGTGACGGCGGCGTCGGCTTCGGCGACGTGTTGCCCGGGCTTCCGTCGATCTCGATTCCTTCGGTCGCACCGCTGCCAGGGGGCCGCAATCGCATCATCGAGATGGACGGCAACCTGTACGATGGGATCCGGATGCGTGTCGATCCGCGTGCTCGCATCGAGATCGAGAACCAGGCGGAAAACGCGGCGCAGCATGCGCGTGATATGACGCGCGAGCTGATGCAGCGGCTGGAGCGCCTCAATGTGGATGTGGATCGCCGCGCGTATGACGACGACGCCGCGCCGACAACTGCGCCGGCGCCGAAGCCTGCACCGGCACGCGCAGGATCTCGTATCGCGTCCGCCGAGGGGCAGGGTGGCGGTTACGGCTACGGGTACGCGACTCCGAGCGTCGCAGCCGCGCCTGAAGCGCGTGTCGTCGGATCGTCCGGCGACGCCGTGTGGGCGGTTCCGGCTGTGAACACCGGCAGCAGCGTTGCTGTGTGGGATGGTGAGGATCCGACGTTCTCGCTGAACGGCCTTCGTCTCGCGCGTGTGAACAACGATCTCGCGGAGAACCTTGGCCAAGGGAGCGAGCGTGGGTTCCTCATTCTCGATGCGAACGAGCGGTGGACCGGCCTTCGCGCCGGTGACGTGCTCCTGTCGGTCGATGGGCACGCCGTGCGCGATGGGAATGCCGCGCGCATCTCGATCAATAGTGCTGATGAACACACCGCTCAGGTGATTCGCGACGGACAGAAGCGCACCGTCTCGATCGACGTGCAGTAGAACAACGGCGTCAGTCACGTTGCGCATGAAACGAGCGGGGCGAGCCAGTCGGCTCGCCCCGCTTTGTATCGCGTGGCGTGGGTCGCCTCGACTCCGTACGCGCTACGTCACCGTACGTATGGGGTCTCGCTCCATCGAGTCGCACCTTACTGCCGTGATCGCACACCACCACCGGCGTGCGGCCTGGGATCTTCTCGGCGAGGACTCGATGCGGTATAGCGCCAGTGGCACGTTCATCACGTTGCTCGTTGCATTGATGGCGACGCGCGTTTCCGTCCTGGCAGCACAGGCGACGTCGATCCGTGTTCTGCCGGTCATCGGGTCGGCGCCGGAAACCGGGTTCGTCGGCGGCGCGACCGCGCTCCGTGTCTCGAGCTCCGCGACCGATACGAGCACGCGCCCTTCGACGGATCAGTTCTATGCCGCGTATACCGCGAAGCAGCAGTTCCGCGCCTTCGTGTCCACTGACCGTTGGTCCGCCGGAAATCGCTGGGGCATGAACTCACAGCTCGAGTATCAGCGCTTTCCGCAGCCGTTCTACGGCATCGGCATCGACGCGCCGGAGAGCGCGGAGGAGTGGTACGAGGCGCGCTCGGTCATCGCGAACGTCATGGGACGACGCAAGCTGGCGCGCGCGCTGTACGCGCAGCTCGGGTATCGGTTCTCGACCACCACGCATTCGCGATGCGGACGAAGGAGGCATGATCGATAGCGGCGAACTGCTCGGCGCCAGCGGCGGAGTCGTGTCGCAACTGGTCGGCGGCGGAGCCTGGGATTCTCGCGACAACATCTTCGCACCGACCAAGGGTTCGTTTGCGCAGGCCACGGTCGCATACAGCGATCCGGCGCTCGGTGCCGACTACCGCTTCGCGCGCTACACCGCTGACGCGCGTCGCTACCGCCGCATCGGCCGCGGTGTGCTCGCGGGGCAGGCGTACCTCGAGGCAACGTCGGGAGACGCGCCGTTCGATCAGCTGTCGCTCCTGGGTAGCGGGATGATCATGCGCGGCTACGTGCGCGGTCGATACCGCGATCAGGATCTGGCGGCCGCTCAACTGGAGTTTCGCATGCCGGTCGTGGGGCGATTCGGGGCCGCGGCGTTTGCCGGCGCGGGAACGGTCGCGCCGAACCTATCCTCGCTCACGTCGACCACCGTGTTGCCATCGTACGGCGCCGGCGTGCGGTGGCTGCTTCTGCCGAAGCAAGGCACGACGGTTCGTGTGGACTACGGCATGGGGAAGAACGCCTCGGGCCTCTACATCGCGTTCAACGAGGCATTCTGATCGTTGTCGTCCCGAGCGCCAGCGAGGGATCTTCTCGCCGAAGTACTCGTAGCCAGTCATCGGCCACGATCACCTTCGAGAAGATCCCTCGCTGCCGCTCGGGATGACAATGCTGGCGCTCGGGATGACAGACCATCGTTAGGCACGCCGCAGGTCTTTCGCCGCACGGCGAATAACGCGACTTTCTCAGCTCCTCGACCGCTGAGATCTCCTGCATGCTCGGGTTTCGTCGCGCCGCATTCGTCGTTGCCAGCGTGGTGTTGGTCCACACCGCGCACGGCCAGGGAAGCGAGCGCCTCTTCTACTACGTCGATCGCGAGGACAGCTACCGGTCACTCGTTGCGCACATCGATCAGATCACCGTGCTCGGCCCGCAGGTCTACACGGTCGACAGCCTCGGACTCGTGTACGGATCGCTCGATCGCCGAGTGATCGAGCTGGCCAAGGCGCGCGGGGTGAAGGTCATGCCGCTCGTCGTGAACGAGGGGTTCAATCAGCCGGCGCTCCGTCGGCTTCTCGCCGACACCGCCGCCCGCTCACGATCGATCGCCTCGCTCGTCGAGCTGTGCCGACGAAACGGCTACTGGGGCATCCAGTTCGACGTCGAGAACGTCAACATCCAGGACCGCGACCGCTTCACGGCGTGGTTCACGGACGCCGCTCGGGCGCTGCACGCGGGTGGCTTCACGGTCAGCGCCGCGATCGTGCACCAGACCGACGACCTGGCCGGCCCTACCGGCTATCATCGCTTTCTCGCCGACAGCTGGCGCACCTTCGATATCGCGGCGTTAGGCAGGGCGGCGGACTTCCTAGTCGGTGATGAGCTACGACCAGCACACGCGCCGCACGCCTCCCGGGCCAGTGGCCGGGATCCCGTGGATGCGCTCGATCGCCGATTACTTCCTGCGCTACGTCCCGGCGGACAAGCTGTCGCTCGGCATTCCGCTCTACGGCGACTACTGGTCCGCGCGCTCGGACCCGACGCCGGAGCGCGCGCGCACCAGCGCGAATTCCGTGAGTTGGTTCTGGGGTTCCGGTCTCGCCGAGCGCAACGGCGCGACGATCAAGTGGGACGACGTCCAGCAGGTGCCGTACGCATCGATCGAAGTCGGCGGCACGTTCGAGTGGCTCTTTCTCGAGAACGCGCGCAGCTTCGGCGCGAAGGTCGCGCTCATGAAGGAGAAGAAGCTGCGCGGCTTTTCGGCCTGGGTGCTCGGGCCCGAAGATCCCGCGATATGGGGAGTACTCGGAAAACGATGACCGCGCGGCTGGTGGCTGATGGCCGATAGCTGCGAAGCTAGAATTCGATTTGCGTTCCCAGCTCGACGACCCGATTCGGCGGAATGTCCGAAGAACTCCGTCGCGCCGCGCGCGTTCTGCGACATGAGCACGAACAGCTTCTTCCGCCAGCGCGCCATGCTGGCGATCTCCGGGTCCTTCGAGCGGCGCGGCAGGTTCGGGATGCAGACGCTCGCGGCCCGAGGTAGTACGACACGTCCGTCTTCTTCACGTTGATGCCGTGCCGGCCGGCAGCACTGCAGGATCGACGGCACGTTCGGCGTCTCCATGAAGCCGTACGACGCCTGCACGCGGAAGAATCCTTGGCCGAGCGGTTCGATCTGGATCCGCTCATGCCGGCGACACCTCGGGCACCTCAGCGGTGACTGATCGACAGCAGCATCACCTGGTCGTGCAGCACCTTGTTGTGCTTCAGGTGGTGCAGCAGAACGACCGGCGCGCCGTCCGGCCTCCGAGGTCATGAAGACCGCCGTGCCCTTCACGCGCACCGGCTTCCGCCGTTCGACGTCGGCGAGGAACATGTCGATCGGCACCGTACCGCGCTGCAGGATCGCGCGCAGGATCGCTCGGCCACGCTTCCACGTCGTCATGAGCGTGAAGACCGAACACCGCGACCGCGAGCGGTACCCATCCACCCGTGCGGGATCTTGAGCCAGGTTCGCGAGGAAGAACGCGAGGTCGATCGACAGGAAGAACACGAGGAACGAGCCCGCCTTGAGCTGCGACCAGCCCCACTGGTGCGCGGACGACCATGTAGAACAGGATGCTCGTGATCGCCATCGTGCCGCTCACCGCGACGCCGTACGCCGCGCCGAACGCCGTCGCCGACCTGAAGCCGAGGACGAGCAGCAGCGTGCCGACCGCGAGCGCCTTGTTCACCTCCGGGATGTAGATCTGCCCGGCTTCCTGCTTCGACGTGTGGATGATCCGCATGCGCGGACTGTAGCCGAGCTGGATCGCCTGCTGCGTGAGCGAGAACGCGCCCGAGATGAGCGCCTGCGACGCGACGACCGCCGCCGACGTCGCGATGACGAGCAGCGGATACACGAACCAGCTCGGCGCGAGCAGATAGAACGGGTTCGCGATCGCGCTCGGCGTGCGCAGCAGCAGCGCGCCCTGCCCGAAGTAGTTGAGCAGGAGCGCCGGGAGCACGAACCAGTACCACACGATGCGGATCGGCTTCGGTCCGAAGTGGCCCATGTCGGCGTAGAGCGCCTCGCCGCCGGTGACGACGAGGACCACGGCGCCGAGCGCGACGAACGACAGCCGCGGGTGGGCGAGGAAGAACTCGCACCGCGTGCCACGGGTTGAGCGCGAGTGAGAATGTCTGGATTCGCACGCATGATGCCGCGCACGCCGAGCGCGGCGATGCGTCGCGAACCAGACGAGCATGATCCAGCCGAACAGGCCACCGACGCGCGCCGTGCCGTGACGCTGAAACGCGAAGAGCAGGGCGACGATGATGAACGCGATCGGAATGACGAAGCGGGTCGAGCGCCGGTGACGCGACCTCGAGACCTTCGACGGCGCCGAGCACGGAGATGGCCGGCGTGATCACGCCGTCGCCGTAGAGGAATGCGCCGCCGAAAAGTCCGAGCGCGATCAGCAGCCCTCGGCGGCGCGCTTCTCCCGTCGCGGTGCTGCCGCTGAAGAATGAGCGCGAGCAGCGCGAGCACTCCGCCTTCGCCGCGGTTGTCGGCGCGGAGGATGAACGCGACGTACTTCACGCTCACGATCAGGACGAGCACCCACGACGATCAGCGAGAGCAGGCCGTAGACGTTCTCGACGTTCGGCGCCAACCCGTACGCGCGGCTTGAACGCCTCCTTGATCGCATAGAGCGGGCTCGTACCGATGTCGCCGTAGACGACGCCGAGCGCCGTCAGGGAGAGAACGAGGAGTCGCTTGCCCTGCGGGTTGGCTTCGGCGTGCTGTCGTTGCGGCCCTTCGGCGCCCTCGGGGACTGCGCCGATGGTTGGCGGTCGCCCGCTGGAAGCGGGGCCGGAGTGGCGGTCATACAGTAAGGACAGGCACGGACTCGGCCCGTGAGAATCAGGGACGCAGTATCGTCGACGTCCGACGCTACTGCAACGAAAACGGGTCGCGGAGCGAACTCCGCGACCCGTCGGAAATCTAGCCGTCGTGAGACGCGCGTAAAGCGACGTAGGCCGTCAGGACGTCTCAGGGTGTCTTCGGCTGGCCTCGATCCGCGCTGGCGCGCACGATCTCGTCGATTTCCTTGGCGGCGCGGTCGAGTGACTCGCGGATCTTGGCGACCGCTTCCTTGTCGCGGAAAATCCGCGGCGCGCCGCGGTACGTCGCCTGGGCGACGTCCTTGATCGCGCGGTTCACGTCCATCATGCCGTCGCTGAGGAACGTCGCCCGAGCTCCGACATCCGCTCGAAGATGTCGTCGACGGCCGACTTGTTCTGAGCGAGGTAGGCGCGACCTTCGTCGGTGATCGAGTAGATCTTCTTGCCGCCTTCCTCGACGTTGACGCGGGCGTAGCCCATGTCCTCGAGCAGCGTCAGCGTCGGGTAGACGGTCCCCGCGCTCGGCGAGTACATGCCGCCGAAGCGCTCCTCGAGAGCCTTGATGATCTCGTACCCGTGCCGTGGCTTCTCCTCGAGCAGCTGGAGGATGACGTACTTGAGGTCGCCCTGCTCGAACATGCGACCACCACGGAATGGCCCGCCACGCCCGCGGCGTCCGCCGCCGAACCATCCCAATCGGGGTCGAAGCTCCAGCCGCGGCTGCCACCCCGGATCCGGGGCTACAGCCCATCCAGATGCTCCGTTCCACATACCGAGACTCCGGTGTACGATACATCGAAGATATATCGTCAGTGACGATATATCGCAAGAGTATCGCTTCGTCGGCAGACTGCATCTCGTTCGGGACGGCCATACGGTAAGGATCGGCTCGTGCAAGCTGCGTCTGCACCGTGCGACGAGTCGATCCGTCGATCCTCAGCATCCGTTCACCCGTTCGTCTGAGCGGCCTGAGCCCGTCACGTTCGGGTCGCCTCGCTTGGGCGCGTCAACGTTAGGCAACGGCCGGTCGTGCCCGCGTAAGGCGTGCTCGCCGCTTCCGGCAATGTTGCGATACCAACTAGCAAGTCGATAGCAACGGGCTGATCCATTCGCGCCGAGATCTATCGCATCGAGCTTCGCTGTACCTGGCTCGGCCATTCGTGACGGGCACAACGTTTGCCAAACACGTACCCACCTCGGCGGGAACGGGGCATAGCGAAGCGCGATGCACTACGCATCATCAGGAGGCAGCATGTCGGACGATCTCCGCTCGAAAGGCGTAAAGAACGAGGTCACGGGCGCGGCGAAGGAAGCGGAAGGCAAGATCCGCGACGCAGCCGCCGACATCACCGGCGACGACAGCGAGAACCTCAAGGCCAAGAGCGAAGACAATGGAAGGCAAGATCCAGAAGAACTTCGGCAAGGCTCAGCAGGACGCGGACGACTCCGTCTAACGGCGGAAAAGCAGTACGAGGGAAGCGAAACGAGAAGCCCCCGACGCTCACGTGAGCGTCCCGGGGGCTTCTCGTTTTCTTTCCGATTCGATCCGAGTCCCGAGCTACTCGTACCGCAGCGCCTGGATCGGGTCGAGCATCGCCGCGCGTCGCGCCGGCCACACGCCGAACACCACGCCGACTGCCGCCGAGAACATGAACGCCATGATCACGGCCGACGACGAGATCTGCGTGTTCCACTGGAAGCTGCGGCTCAGCATGTAGGCCGTACCGGAGCCGACGGCGATCCCGACGATCCCGCCGAGGATGCAGAGCACGATCGCTTCGATCAGGAACTGCGACGAGGATATTCGTCCGCGTGGCGCCGAGTGCCTTCCGGACGCCGATCTCGCGCGTCCGCTCGGTGACCGACACGAGCATGATGTTCATGATCCCGATGCCGCCGACGACGAGGCTCACCGTCGCGATGCCCGCGAGCAGCAGACCGAACACGGCCGTCGTCTCGCCTAACGTGTTCAGGAAGTCGGACTGATTTCGGATGTTGAAGTCGTCTTCCTTTCCCGGCCGCAGGCGGTGCTCACGACGCAGCACCTTCTGAATCTCCGCCATCGCCAGCGGAATGTCGGTCTTCGCTGCTCGCGAGCACGTTGATCGAGCGAAGCCGGTCGGTGCCCATCGCGCGGAAGCGCGCGGTGTTGAGAGGAATGAGCACCTGCTCGTCGGGATTCCCGAAGCCCGACGCCCTGACCCTTGCTCTTGAGCACGCCGATCACGTCGAACTGAATGCCGCGGATGCGCACCGTTCGCCGACGAGCGCGATCGGGTTGTCGAATCCGAGCAGCTGCGCCACCGCCGGCCCGACGACCGCGACTCGGGCGCGCGCGGCGTCGTGACGCCGGGGTGAACATCTGCCCGGCCGTCGAGCTCGTACTTCCGAACCTCGAGGTAGTTCGGCGTCGTGCCGATGATGGACGTGTTCGCGTTCCGATTGTTGTACTGAATCTGCAGCTGACGCTGCATCTCGGGCTGCACAGCGAGTGATGTGCTCGGCGTGCTCCTCGATTGCCTTCGCATCGTCCATCGTCATCTTCTGCTGATCGCCGCTCCGAATGCCACCCATGCCGAACGCCTGCCCCGGCATGACCGTCAGCAGCGTCGTCCCTAACGCGGAGATGCGGTCCTTCACGGCCTTCTGCGCGCCGTTGCCGAGCGCGATCACGGCGATGACCGCGGCGACGCCGATCACGATGCCGAGCATCGTGAGGAGCGAGCGCAGCTTGTTCGCCCTGAGCGCGCCGAGCGCGACGCTGATGATCTCGCCGATGAGCATCGGTGTCTCGTTAGGGTCTGGCCTGACCGCCGCCGCCGGCGGCGCCGCCACGGCACCACCGCCGGCGCCGCCCGGCGCCGCGGCACCACCGCGTGGCGGCGTGAGGCCCGGCATACCACCCATGCCGCGGATGCGGTTGTTCTGCTCGTCGCGCTTCGCCTGCATCGCGGCGGCAGCGAGCAACGCGACCTGCTCGCCTTCCTTGATTCCGCTCACGACTTCGGTGTAGTCGAAGTTGCCGACGCCCAGCCGCACGATGCGCGGCTTGTACGTCGCCGTTCTCGGCGACGAAGACGAGGCTCGGACGCGGGCGCCGCGCCGGAAACTCGCCGGCCTGCACGGGAGTGGATACGCCGCCGCCGCGCTCCGGCACGAAGCCGCGATCGCCCTGGCTGCCCTGGCCCGCGCTGACCACGTCCAGCGACCTGTCGGCCGCCGCGGCCCGCTGAGTCGCCACCCGCACGCTGGCGGTCACGCATGCGACATGCGCCGGCGACGCGCGCATCGACGCCGGCGGATTCATAGATCTTCTGCGACTCGGTGCGCATCTGCCTGGAAGTCGAGCTCTCCGCTCTGCACGCGGCCGCGGAGTCCGACGAGCTTCTGCTCCGCGTCCGGATGCTTCGCGAACGCGGCCTTCACGGCGTCGCAGTCCTTGTCGGTCACTTCGGGCATCTGGCCGCGTCCACCGCGACCCTGCTGGTCGCCCTGGTTCCCCTGGTCGCTCGCCAGCATCACTTCGCCGCGTGACACGTTCGGCGTGGTCGCCCCGGTCGGCGCGGCGCCGCCGTTGCCGCCACCCTGACGTCCACCCATACCGCCGTTCATTCCGCCACCGCCCATCGACGCCATCTGCGTGCGGATCTGCGCCTGTACCGAGTCCGGGTTGAGGCCGAGTGCCGCCGCCGCGGTCGCAGCTTCACGGACGTTGCGGATCGCGTCGTTAGGTACCGCGACGCACGTTGTCGCGGCGGTCGATCAGGATGGACACCTCGCCGTTCATTCCCGGCTTGAGCAGTCCCTCGACGTTCGAGATCGTGATGAGCACCGGGAACATCGTGACGCTTTGCTGCACGACCGCCTGGGGCTCGATCTTCTCCACCGTGCCGCGAAATGGCCGGTCGGGATAGGCATCGACGGTGACCGTCGCGGCCATGTTCGGCTGGATCGTGCCGATGTCCGCCTCGGTCACGAGCGCACGCACTCGAACCTTGTTGAGGTCGGCCATCTTGATCAGCGTCGTGCCGCCGCCGAGACGAGCTCGTGCCCGACGTGATCACCTGGCCGAGGGAGACCGTCTTCTCGATGACCGTACCGGAGATCGGCGCGCGGACCGTCGCGTCCTCGAGGCGCTGCTGCGAAAGATCCAGGTTCGTGCGTGCGCGAACGAGCGCCGCCTGCGCGTTCGCGTAGTCGAGCACGGACGCTCTCCTGTTCCTGCGCGGTGATGATGCGTGCCTTGAAGAGATCGTCGGAGCGCTTCTTCTGCGACTCGGACACCTGCAGCTTCGCCTCTGCCGCGCGCACGTCGGCCATCGACTGATCGTACTGGTTCTTCACGTCGCGCGTGTCGAGCTGAACGATGAGATCGCCCGGCTTGACCAGCGTCCCCGTCTCGACCGGCATCTGCGTGATCTGTCCCGACGCCTTGGACTTCACCTCGACGACGTTGATCGGCTCGACGGCGCCGGTGGCCGATGCATCGACGACGATGTCCCGTCGGTCGATGGCGGCGGTCGGGATCGGGACGGTCGACGCCTTCTTGCTCGTGCAGGCAACGACCGTCACGGCCGCAGCCGCGAGGCCGACGACGAGGGAGTGCGTGAAGCGTTTCAACGGAGTAAGCCTCGGGGAGAGGACATGTGAGTCGTTAGGGTGCGGTCGAGGAGACACGAGGTGGCGCTGATGCGCCTGCTCACATGTCCTTGCCGGTCAGCGTTTCGATCTGTGCCTTCGCCACGCGCGCATCGAAGCGCGCCTGGATCAGCGCGGAGCGCGCCTGGTTGAGCGTGACCTGCGAGCTGAGGACGTCGAGGAACGTGGACGCGCCGAGCTCATAACGACGCTGCTGGACCCGCAGGTCTTCGTCCGCCGCGGCGACCGACGCGAGCTGGATCTCCACCCGTTGCTGGGCGGTGCGGAACGCGCTGAGGTACTGCGTGAGCTGCTGCTGCGCGGCGAGCCGCGTGTCGCGGAGCAGTGCCTGCGCGTTGTTCTCCGTCACTCGAGACCTGACGATCTGCTCCTCGCGCGCGCCCTGATTGAAGAATGGGAAATTGACATTCAGGCTCACGCCTTGGGAGTACGCAAACGGGTCGCTCCAGCCGAGGTATGGGTTGTAACCACTGCCGCCGCGATTAAACCGCAATGCGACGGTCGGCAGGTACGACGTCAACGATACACGTGCGTTCGCCCGTGCCGCGGAGTACACCTGTTCGGCCGTTTGCACCGCCGGTCCGCGAAGCGCGGCCGCTGCGATCTGCTCGCTGTCGGCGGCGAGCTCCATCGCCTCCGTCGTATCGCCCGCGGTGGCAGTGACGAGGAACGGCGTTGCGACGAGCCTGGTGAGCGAGGCGTTCGCGACGTTCAGGTTATTGCGAGCCTGCAAGAGCGCGAGCTGGCCGTTGCCGACCTGAATGATGGCGCGCAACGAGTCGGACTTGGTCGCCGCGCCGGCGGCCACTTTGGCGCTCGCGGTCTTGAGCTGCTCCGTCGCCTGGTCGAGTTGGGCCTTTGCCGCCGACTCCGCTTCGCGCGCGGCGAGCACCGCGTAGTACTGCTGCTTCACGTTCAGCGACACGTTGTACTGCTGCAGCGTCTCGTTTGCCTCCGAAGCGTTGACGTTCGCCTTCGCGCTCTGAAGCCGAAACAGGCGGTTGCCGCCGTCGAACAGGTCGACGTTCATCGTCAGGCCCGTGGTGTACGATGTCTTGCCGTTGATCGAAATAAACTCGTTCCTCTCGCTCAATCGGTTGCCGCTCTGCTTGCTGGCGCCCGAGCTGAGCGACACCGTCGGAAGGTATGACAAGTACGCCGAGCGCACCGAGGCGGCGTTGGACCGCGTGGTACCCGCAGCCTGCACGGTCGTCGGCGAGTTTCGCTGCGCGAGCTGTACGGCTTCGCTGAGGCTAATAGGGTGTGCTACCGAATCGGCGCCCGCTTGAGCAGCGAGCGCCGTGGGGAACAGCAGAATCGTTAGGCCGAAACGTTTCACTTTGGGGTCTCCCGCTTCTCACCCGGTTTCGGCTCTCGGAGGATCTGCTCGAAGCGGTCGAGCTGCTTCGGTGTCAGCAGGCCGCGGATCTGAGTGCGGCCACGCGATCGGATCGAGTCCATCTGAGGCTTGATCGGCTTGAAAAGCGAATCGAACTGCCGGTGGCGATCGTCGAGTATCGAGTCCCACGCCGCGCGTTGCATGGCGTTGAGCTCGAGGCGGTCATAGAGGAGCGCCCTGGAGGCGCGGGGGTCACTGCTGTAGGTCGCGTCGCGCATCCAGACGCGATCGGCCGTGAAGCCGAGTGCGCCGCCGACGAGCACGGCACCGAGCAGAAACTCGATGGCGACATTCTTCGAACTGCTGCATTGCGTACCCTCGTCAGTAGCCCATGAGCGAGCGAAGCGTCGCGTCGCGCGTGCTGTGGCTCGGACCGCGAGCGATCGTCGGGCCCGCGACCGGAATCACTGACGCCGATTCCATCACGGCTTCGTACGCGAGCCGCTCCTGGGCTTCACGTTCACGAAGCAGCGCGGCACCGGACAGCACGCCGGCGAGCACCGCCGCCGCGAGTCCGACACGTACCCACCCGTGGAACACGCCCCACCACTCGGGCGCTTCGCCGCCGCTGGCGATGCGCGCCATGATGCGCGATTCGAGCGTGTCCCAGTACGACGCGTTGGCCGCCGGCGACGCATAGACGTCGCGAAGCAGCTGCGTCACTTCTTCGTCGCCCCATTCGTGAGGCGTCCCACGTTCGATCTTCATAGCTGGCTCCTGACGGCACTCAACGCCTGGCGCAGACGCGCCCGCGCATGGTGCAGATCCGACCGCGCGGTTCCCTCGGGAATACCGAGCAGCCGGCCGATCTCTGCGTGCTTGAATCCTTCCACGTCGTGTAACACGATCACCGCGCGCTGCCGCTCGTTCAGCGTCGACAACGCGACGGTCAATCTTCGCCGCAGCTCGGCGGATTCAGCCGGGTCGCGAAACGGAGACGCGATCGTATCTGTCAGGGCGTCGGCATCGCGGACCTTCTTGCGACGCGTGATGTCGAGCGCGGCGTTCGCGACGATGCGATTCAACCACGCACCGAACGCCTGGTCCGGCAGAAACCGATCGAGCGCGCGGAACGCGTGCAGAAACCCTTCCTGCACGGCGTCCTCCGCGTCCTCGTGCGTGAGCACGATGGCACGCGCGACCGCATACGCCCGTCGCTGATGTAGACGCACCAGTGCCGCGAACGACTCGGTATCTCCGCGCTGGGCGGAAACCACGAGTTCGTGCTCGCGCTCGCGCGCCGTCGGTTCAGGCGGCGAGAGCACGGCAGACGGAAAATCGAACGTCAGAGCAAGCGTCACGTAGGCGAGTGATCGGGTCGCCTTTAGAACGCGGCGCTGGGGTGAAGCGTTGACCCGCCAACTCAACCTCCCGACGGCGATCCGGCGAGCCCCAACGACTCGGCCCGCGCCCGCATGGCATCGATCACAAACTGAATGTGCCAATCGAGGTCGACACCCAGATCGGCGGCGCCGTTCACGACGTCATCCCGGTTCACGCCCCGAGCGAACGCCTTGTCTTTCATCTTCTTGCGCACCGACCGCGCGTCCACCTCGTGCACACTCCGAGAGGGACGGACGAGGGCGGTCGCCGTGACCAGCCCGGTGAGCTCGTCGACCGCGAACAGGGTCTTGGCCATGCGTGTGACCCGCGGGACACCGGAGTAGCTGGCGTGCCCCAGAATGGCCTCGAGCACGTCGTCCGGGTAGCCCCGCTCACGCAGGACAGCGAACGCCAGCGGCTGGGTGCTCCTCCGTAGGCGAATGGGCGGCGTTGGGCCACCGCTCGTAGTCGAAGTCGTGCATGAGGCCCGCAAGGCCCCACCGCTCGACGTCTTCACCAAAGTGCTCGGCGTACGCGCGCATGGCTGCCTCGACCGCGTACATGTGCTTCCGGAGCGAGTCGCTCGCGGTGTATTCGTGCATGAGGGCCAGCGCGGCGTCGCGAGCTGGAAGCGCGGAAGTCGTCATCGAACCGATTGGACTGAAGGTCGTACGACGGGGCCGGTCCAGTAAGATTACGACTGTCGCGCGGGCGTCCAACCCCGAGCTGCGAACGGATGGGCGCGGGTGGGTGAACTACGTGTCAGGCTCGCGGCGAGAAGATCGCTTCGACCCGACAGCCATCCCGGACGGCCGCCTCGAGGGCGCTGCCCGGACACACCAGATACGAATATCGGGCGGCCCGGAACACCGGCACGTCTGCCATGCTGTCGCCCATATAGTCGAAGGGCTGCGCTCCAAGGTGGGCGCGGATCGACTCGAGCTTGCCAGGCCCCTTCGCGTTGTGTCTCCCGTCGCTCGCGATGACGAAGTCGAACAGCTCCAGGTGCGCTGCCACAGCGTCGGCGATTCGCCGATCGCCGCCGTCGCGAGCAGGACTGGTCGCGCGGACGCACGCTCTCGGCGGACGAATGCCAACACGTCGGGTCGATAGGGCAGGGCATCGCGCCGGAAGCACGACCCGCTCGCTCACGTAGCGCTTGAACCGCGCGCGGCCAGTCAGCACGACGAACGGCAGCACGGGCACGAGCCACGGTCGCGTCCGCGCGAGCAATCGCGCGAGCGAGAGATGCAGGGTGTCGCCGTCGATCAGCGTTCCGTCGAGGTCCACGATCAACGGAACGGCGTCGGCCGTCATTCCGAGCGGAGCCGCGAAGCCTTGTCATGCCGAGCGAGCGAAGCCGGTGCCCACCGCAGGTGGCGCATGAGGAATCGAGACTCTGCTGGCTAGAGAGCCCTCTACCCGTATGGTCGCGATTCCTCGACTGCGGCCTGCGGCCTGCGCTCGGAATGACACGGCGCTCCACTCGCCGTTTCCGCCGACGTCAATGCGCGGGGCCGGTGCTGCCTCGGCCGCGGCCGGTCTTCCAGAGAAGCAGGAGCGGAAGGGCGCACAGCAGGATGATGCCGTTCAGCAGGTAGATCTTCGAGAACGCGAGCACGCTCGCCTGCGCCGAGATCTGCCGGTCGAGGATGAAGAGCGCCTGCTGCTTGGCGACGATCGGGTTCACGCCGTGCGCCATGAGCCCGCGCGTGATCATGTCGAGGCGGCGCGCTGACCCGCGATGTCGATCGCGCCGACGTGCTCGGTGAGCACCGCGTGGCGGGTGGCCGTGAAGCGCGACAGCAGCGTCGCCATGAGCGCGATGCCGAGCGAGCCGCCGAGCTGTCGCGTTAGGTTGTACAGCCCGGTGCCCTGCGCGAGCTGACGTGACCGATGAGCTCCGCCATCGACGCGCTCGTGAGCGGTACGAAGATGAGACCAAGGCCAACGCCACGGAGCACGAGTGGCCAGAACAGGTCACCGGTGCCGCTGTCGAGCGTGATCGCGACATCTGCCACATCGAAAACATGAACAGCCCCGACCCGGCGACGATCGTGTAGCGTGCGTCGAGCTTCTGCGCGTTCCTGCCGACGACCGCCATCGTGAACGCCGACGCGAGCGCGCCTGGCAGAATCACCTTTCCCGTCTGCCACGCCGTGAATCCGTGCAGCGATTGCAGGAAGATCGGCAGCACGAACACGCCGCCGTAGAGCGCCAGACCGAGCACCGCGGCGAACATGACGCCGGTCGCGAGCTGCCGGCTCTTCAGAACGCTGAAGTCGATGATCGGCTCTTCGGTCGTGAGCTCGCGCCAGATCAGCGCGACGCCCGACACGAGCGCCACGACGCCGAGCGTCGTCACGAAGCGCGATTCGAACCAGTCGTAACGCTCGCCGCGCTCGAGCATCCACTGCAGCGACCCGACCGTGAGCGCGAGCAGCAGGATGCCCGATGACGTCGATCGTTCTCGGCGCGCTCCTGATGCTCGGCGTTGCGCACGTACGCCATGACCATGATCGCGGCCAGGATGCCGAGCGGCACGTTGATGTAGAAGATCCACGGCCAGTTGTAGTTGTCGGTGATCCAGCCGCCTAACGTGGGACCGATCGTCGGTCCGACCATCACGCCGACGCCGAACATCGCCTGACCGATGCCGGCCTCCTCCGGCGGGAACGACTCGAACAGCGTGGACTGCGCCGTGGAGAGCAGCGCACCGCCACCGAGCCCCTGAATGACGCGCCACAGCATGAGCCCGCCGAGCGACGTCGCCGCGCCGCACATGAACGACGCGACCACGAACAGCATGATCGACCCGGTGAGATAGCGTCGACGGCCGAAGTACGCCGACAGCCATCCCGACATCGGGATCACGATGACGTTCGCGATGATGTAGCCGGTGGACACCCACGAGATCTCGTCGATCGTCGCGCCGAGGTTCCCCATCATGTGCGGGATGGCGACGTTCACGATCGACGTGTCGATGAGCTCGAGCACCGCCGCCAGCGTGACCGCGATGGCGATCAGGTACTTGTGCTTGTACTGGTCCTCGGCAGGCGCGACCGCCGGTGTGGCCGCCGCGGGCGCGTACGCCTCGGCGACCACGATCCCGGGGCTCTCGCTGACGGTCGTGCTCATCGATGCTACTGTTGTTTGGTTACGACGTGAGCTTCGACCGACATGCCTGGTCTGAGCGGTCGGCCTTCGCCGCACCCTCGCGTCACCCGAATGCGAACCGGCACGCGCTGCACGACCTTCGTGAAGTTGCCCGTCGCGTTGTCGGGCGGCAGCAGCGCGAACTTGGCACCGGTCGCCGCACCGATGCTCTCGACCTTGCCTTCCGCCTTGCAGCCTGCGTAGGCGTCGACGTCGATCTCGGCGGGGCTGCCGACGCGAACGTCGGCGAGCTGTGTCTCCTTGAAGTTCGCGGTCACCCAGATGCCCGTGTCGGCGACGATCGTCAGCAGCGGCTGCCCGGGCTGAACGAGCTGACCGACCTCGACCTGCTTTCGCGACACGATGCCGGCGAGCGGTGCCGTGACCGACGTGTACGACAGCTGGAGCGCAGCGTTGTCGCGCGCAGCCTGTCGCGGCGCCGAGTCGGGCCGTGCGCGAAGCGCGCACCTGCTTCGGCGTTCGTGACACCAGCACCGGCGGCGCCAGCCTGACGCTGAACGGCATTCTCGTTGGCGATCGCGGCGTCGGCGGCGGCCTGCGCCGCGTCCAGCTGCTGCTTCGACACGATCTGCTTGTCCGCGAGCTCCTTCATCCGCGCGAGATCGGACACCGCTTTCTGGCGGTTCGCCGCGGCCGCGGCGATCTGCGCATCGACGACCTGTCGCTGGCTCGCGGCGGTCTGCACCTGCGCTTCGGCCTGGCCCGTCACGCCTCGGCTTCCAGCGACGGACACCGCGGCAGCAAGGTCGGCGTCGGCCTGCGCGAGTCTGACCTTGTACTCGGCGTCGTCGATGTGGACGAGCTCGGCGCCTTCCTTCACGTGGTCGTTCTCACCGACGCGGACGGCGGTGACGAAGCCGCCGACCTTCGCGAGCACAGGCACCAGGTGCCCGTCGACCTGAGCGTTGTCGGTGGACTCGTGCGCGCGGCCGTAGCTCCATTTGCGTACGGCCCAGATGATGGCGAGCAAGCGCGAGGATGCCGACGATCGGCAGGATGAACTTTCGACGCGACGGCTTCGGCGGCTCGGAGGCAGGTGCAACGCGGAAACCGGACGGAGCGGATTGTTCTTCAGAGAGAGCGGTAGCCATGGATCGTGTCGTTATGCGAGTGATTCAACCATTCCGATCGAACGTCAATTCAGTTCCCGCGCACCGCCCTGCGAACGCGCGAGCGCGATGCGTGCGGCCTGGTACGCGGCGAGCGCGTCGACAACCTGCGTGCGCGCGCCGTTCAGCGAGAGCGAAGCGGTGAAGACGTCGGCGTTGCCGGCGACTCCCGCGCGGAAGCGCTCGCTGGCCTGGGCAACTTCCTGTTCCGCGAGTTGCACGCGCTCCCGAGCTGCAGCGACGGCTTCACGCGCGGATGCGAGATCGAGCAATGCGGTCCGTACTTCGACAGACGCCTGTTCGCGAAGATCACGCCGTCGCACGTCGATTTCGCGACGCAGCGCTGTCTGCTCCTCGGCGCGCCCTTCGCGACGAAGGCCGTCGAAGATCGGCAGGGACAGCTGGACGCCCCAGTTGTACGTCGGGAGCAATGCGCCGCCGTTCTTGCCAATGGATCCGTAGTCGCCGAACGCCGACAGACTGGGCAATCGCTCGGCGCGCACGGCGCCCGAGCTGTCGCTCGACCGCGGTGAGTTGCGCCTCGATGCTGCGCAGATCGGCGCGCCCACGTAGCGCCTGGTCGATCGCCGCTTGATCAGTCGGCAGCGCCTCGTCCATCCGCAACGCTGCGAGCGAGTCCGTCAGCGTCAGGGTGTGTCGAGCGGAAGACCGAGTTGCCGAAGCAGGTCGAGGCGAGTGCGGCCCCGGTCGTTGCGGGCAACAATCAGCTGGGCGCGGATGTCGCGAGCTGCGACTGTGCGCGCGTGACGTCGAGGCCAACGCCAACACCGGCGGTGAGCTGGTCGCGTGCAATCGCGGAGCAGGTCTTCGGCGAGCGACGAGTCGGCGACACGCGCGCCGAGCTGGGCATCGGCTCGCGCCGCGCGCACGTAGGCGACGGCGGCGTTCGAGGCGGCCTGCTCGGCGGCCTGGTCGGCGTCGAAGTCGCTCGCGCGTCGCTGAGGCCTTGGCGCTACGCACGCGTAGCGATAGCCGCCGCATCGAACAGCGATTGCGTGAAGTGGGCGCGCGCGTCGAACACGTTGACCGGACCCTCGAGCTCGCCGTCGGGATCGAAGACCGGCGGTTGTCCGGTCGCCGTCGGGAAGTCGATACCGAACGTCGCGGTGTTGAGCGTGCGGCCGTTCTCGAGCGCCGACGCGGACACGTTAGGCAGCAGGTCGGCGCGGCGTTGCGTCACGCGCGCGTCCGCCTGTTCGGCGCGGAAACGTGCGGCCACGACCGTGCCATTCTGCTTCGCGGCGAGGCGGGCAGCGTCCCCTAACGAGATGCTGACGGGCGCGGCCGTCTGCGCGCGGACGCCCGAGAGCGCGAGCAAGGAAGCCGACACGGCGGTGACGATGGAGACGGCGACGCGGCGCGACGACGCGCCTTGGTGCGTGATAGCTGAATCGTTCACTGTCATTTGTTGGACGGCGTCGCCGGAGCCGGCGCCGCGGGAGTCGCGCGGATCGCGTGAAAGAAGAAATCGGAGATCTGTTCGAACACCTGCTCGTCGGTGACGTCCGTCAGCAGCTTGAACACGTGGCGGCGAGCGCACCATGTCGAGTGCGTCATGGTCGTGGATGACAGGAAGCGGGCCGCGAGCACCGGATCGACCTGACGGAAGTCACCACGGTCGATGCCTCGACGAATCATCCCGGCTAACAGCTGCGTCGACTGGCATCACGACCTCTCGCCCGTAGAACTCGGCGAGGTCGGGGAAGTTGTGCAGCTCGCCAGTGACGAGCTTGAAGATCGTCTGGAATTCGGGTGAGCGAACGAAGTCCCAGTGCTCGCGCATGTAGCGCTCGAGCTCCTCGACCGGATCGCCTTCGCCCGCCTTGGCCGCGGCCTGGCGCAGTCGATCGACGACGACGGCGCGCACGACTTCGCGGAACAGCTCTTCCTTGTTCGGGAAGTACAGGTAGATGGTGCCTTTGGAGACGCCGGCACGGCGCGCGATGTCGTCGAGCCTGGCGCCGGCGAGGCCGCGCTCGTCGAAGACCTCGAGCGCGGCGTCGAGGATCTGGCGTGGCCGTTCCTCGGGCAGGCGGCGCCACCGCGGCGCCGGTGCGTCGTGGCGCGCGCGAGGCTGGCGGCTGAGGTGGGCGTTTGATGCGTTTGGCCATGGGATTCGTATCCGCCAGTAGAAATAACTGACTGGTCGGTAACTTAATTGTGCCCTGGTCGCGTTCGCAACGCCGCGTCCTCGGACCCCACAATATCGTTACCGTCCAGTCCAAACCCGGGGAGCCGAGTGGCTGTCTCAGTCACGACGTCTCGTGCTCAGCTTGCGCGCTTCTCCGAACCGGCTCCGGTAACGTATTCATGCGATTCCTTCTTTGGTCTAACAGCGTCACTGGCTCTCTCGCTGGCTTGACCGCCGTGGTGCTCATCGGCGGTGCCGACCATCAGTGCCGCGCAGACACCCGAGCGCCGCACGCTCGCGGGCAACGACGTCGCCGTCTACAACATCGCCGGCATCATGCGCGTGGAGGGCGGCACCGGGTCGGAGGTGACCGTCGAAGTCACGCGCGGTGGCGGCGACGCGTCGCGGCTTCAGATCCAGAGCGGATCGCATCCGCGGCCGAGAGACGCTGCGCGTCGTCTATCCCGATCGGCGCATCGTCTACCGCCAGGGCGATTCGGATCGCGTGGCGCGGGCGCACGACGCTTCGCGTGGACGATGACGGCACCTTCGGCGACAACCATCACGACGACGGCCGCAGCGTCGACATCGTCGGGAGCGGCGACGGGCTCGATGCGCATGCGGACATTCGCGTCGTTGTCCCGCGCGGCAAGCGCGTCTCCGTCTATCTCGGCGTCGGCGAAGCGAAGATCGAGAACGTCGACGGCGATCTGTACGTCGACGTGAGCGCGGCGCCGGTGACGACCACGCACACGCGCGGCAAGCTCTCGCTCGACACTGGGTCCGGCGAGGTCCGCGTCACCGACGCACAGGGCGAGATCGATCTCGATACGGGGTCGGGCAGCGTCGAGGTGGCGAACATCACGCGGGCCGTTCCTCAAGATGGACACCGGCTCCGGACGCGTGCGCGCGATCGGACGTCGTGGTCGACGAGCTGGAGATCGACACGGGTTCCGGCAGCGTGCGGCTCGGCCAGGTGCAGTCGAAGCGCATCAAGCTCGATAGCGGCAGCGGGTCGGTGGAGCTGGACCTGCGCGCGGACGTGGAGACGCTGCACGTCGAGTCGGGGTCAGGCGGCGTGACGCTCGGCATCCCGGAGTCGTTAGGCGCATCGATCCGCATCGAGACCGGCAGCGGCGGCATCGATACGGACATCCCGGTTCAGGTTCGGAAGACGGAGCGGAACTTCCTGTCCGGGACGATCGGGGATGGCAAAGGTGAGATCACGATCGAGACCGGGTCTGGAGGCGTGAGACTGCGACGGTCATGAAAACGGCCGGCTGGTAGCTGGTCGCTGGTGCTGGTGACGCTGGTCAGAACGAGAAACCCCGGGATGCCCGGTCGAACGACGTCCCGGGGCTTCTACTCTGACAAGTCGACCAGTCACCAGCGACCAGCAACCAGCACGCTGCGCTACTTGGTTTTCTTCGCCTTTGCCTCGGCTTTTCTTCGAAATGCGCGTTCGTGAGCTTCACGATCGTGAAGGCCATCACGAACAGCAGGGCGGTCGTCACGATCATGCCGACGAAGGCGGCTTTCTTGTCTTCGAGGTGCAGCGACATCGTCGCGGTCCGTTGGTTGGTGGTGGGGTCAGGCGACGCGCACGGAGTTCATCACGTCGTCCTTCTGGATCTTCTGCACGACATCAATGCCCTTCGTCACCTTGCCGAACACGGTGTGTACGCCGTTCAGGTGGCGCGTGTTGTTCTCGTCGAGCACGACGAAGAACTGGCTGCCGCCGGTGTTCTTGCCCGCGTGCGCCATCGAGAGCGCGCCGAGCTCGTGGGTGCGCGGGTTGCCGCTTCGTCTCGCACTTGATGGTGTAGCCGGGCCCGCCGGTGCCGATGCGCGGATCGCCTGACGGGAGATCGCGCGAGTTCGGGTCGCCGCCCTGGATCACGAAGCCAGGAATGACGCGGTGGAACTTCACGCCATCGTAGTAGCCCTTGTTCGCGAGCGTCTCGAAGTTCTCGACGGTCTTGGGCGCGTCCTTCTCGTACAGCTCAGCGACGATAGTGCCGCGATTGGTTTCGAAGGTAGCTGTTTTCATGGCCGGGAAACTAACCGGGAATCGGGAAGCAGGGACATCGGGAGACGTGGACAGACGCTGCGAGGCTCACTACCCGTCTCGGACGGGCACACGTCCGCCAGCGTACAGTCACCGCAGCGCGGGACTCTTCGCCTCGCAGACCCGGCGGCCGTGGAAGATCAGCAGGTGGGCGAGCATCGTCCAGCGGTCCCGCGGGAACAGGCCCATCAGCTCCTGTTCCACCTTCACGGGATCCGTCTCGCTCGTTAGGCCCAGGCGCATCGCCAGCCGGCCGACATGCGTGTCGACGACGACGCCCTCGTTCACGTCGAAGGCGTTGCCGAGGATGACGTTCGCTGTCTTGCGGCCGACGCCGGGAAGCGTCACCAGCTCGGCGAGCGTCGACGGTACCTCGCCACCGTGGCGCTCGACGACCGCGCCGGCCATGCCGATGATGCTCTTCGCCTTGTTTCGGAAGAAGCCCGGTGCTCTTGATGATCTCCTCGACGTCCTCCTGCCGCGCGGCTGCCAGCGCCTCGACGGTCGGATACCGGGAGAACAGCACCGGCGTCACCATGTTCACGCGCTTGTCGGTGCACTGCGCGCTGAGAATCGTGGCGACGAGCAGCTCGAACGGCGTCCTGAAATCGAGCTCGCAGTGCGCGTCCGGGTAGAGCGCCAGCAGCCGGTCGTAGAGAAGCGGCGGATTCGCCGGCGCGGTCGATCGCGCGACGCTTCGGCGCACGTTTCGCTTCGGCGTCACTTGGTTTTCGCCGTTGCTTTCGGCAGCCAGTTTCAGCGGCTTTCGCGCCATGCGCGACCGATTTCGCGGCTCTTCTTCACTGCCACGACCTTCGGGCGCCGCTGCGAGAGCGGTTGCCGAGGACCCTGTCGGTTGTTTGCCATCGATCGTGCGAGATCAGGAAGATCAGAAGGGGATGTCCGCGTCCGGATCGGTCTCTGCGGCGCGACGGATCTTCGCGACGCCGTGCCCGGCGCGGCTGCGCCGTTTGCGCGACGAGCGCTTCGCGAACGCGAGAATGTCCGTCGGCCGACCGTGCATTCAAGATATCATCGGCCTCCAGCCATCCCTTCCGCGCCATGTCCACGCCAATCGACGACGACATCGAGTCCAATCGTGGAGTGCGCGTCGGGCCCGATCTCGATCGGAACGCCGAGCGCCTTCGCGCGGCGGCAGTGTCGCCAGTCGAGATCGAGGCGATGCGGGTCGGCGTTGAGCTCCATCGCGACGCCCACGTCCGCGGCCTTCTCGATCATCGCGACCATGTCCACGGGATAGGGCTCCCGGACGAGCAGCAGTCGGCCCGTTGGATGGCCGAGGATCGTGAGTCGCGGGTCATCGAGCGCGGTGAGGATGCGCGTCGTCATCTCCGACTCGGTCATGCGAAAGCGCGAGTGCACCGAGCCGATCACGTAAGTCGAACCGGTCGAGCGTTGCATCATCGTAGTCGAGCTGCCCGGACGCCGAGGATGTCGGCTTCGATGCCCTTGAGGACCGTGAAATCCGTCGAGCGTCGCGTTCAGCTCGTCGATCTCGTCGTGCTGGCGCGCGACGTCATCGCGGCCGCAATCCGCCGGCGTAGAACGCAGACTGCGAGTGGTCGCTGATGCCGAGATACGTCCAGCCGCGCGCGCTGCGCCGCTTCGGCCATGTCGGCGATGGTGGCGGCGCCGTCGGAGTAGGTGGAGTGACAGTGCAGCACGCCGCGCACATCGGCTCCGGCCGTCACGAGACGTGGGCAGCGCGCCGGTCGCCGCCGTGAGCTCGCCGTCGCCCTCGCGCAGCTCCGGCGGGACGTACGCGAGAGTCGAGCCAACGCGTAGAGCGCGTCCTCGTCGGCAGCGGGAACGCGCTCGCCGCGCGCATCGCGGACGACGTCGTCCATCGAGCGAGAAGCCGACGGCGGCGAGGAGCGTCGTCATCTGTGCGACGTGCGCTGCGCTCCCGGTCGCGCGCCAGAACGCCACCGCGAAATCGTCCTCCGGGCACGCAGTACAGGTCGAGCATCGTGCCGTCCACGTAGCGAATGGAGGCGGAGCCGTCCAGCGACGGACGCGTCGACGACACCGGGCACGCGCGCGAATGACGCCGCAACGCCGTTCGGGTCGCCGCGCACGGCGGCAACGATGTCGATGTCGCGGACCGACCTCGCAGCGGCGACGCACGGACCCCGCGATCTCCGCCGAGATGACGTCCGGGTGGCGGCGTACCGACGAGAGCAGGAGTGCGGCATCGGCGTGGGCGCGCGGGAATAGCACGAGCGCGTGCGTCCGCCGCTTGAACGCGATGGCGTCGGCCAGGCGTTCGACCGTCTTCTCGCCGAACCCTTTGACCGTGGCGAGTCGGCCGTCGCGAGCGGCGACCTCGAGGTCATCGATGCGACGCGACGCCTAACGTGTCGTGAGATCTGCTGCATCTTTTCGGGCGAGAGGCCCGGGACGCGCATCAGCTCGAGCAGCCCGTCGGGCACGTTCATGCGCAGCTGCTCGAGGTAGCGCGACTCTCCGTTCTCGACGAGATCGGTGATCACGGCGAGCGTTGCGGAGCCGACTCCCTTCACCTTCGCGAGCTCACCGGAGCGCAGGAGCGGCGTGAGGTCGTCGGTGTCGAGCGCGAGCACCGCTTTGGCGGCGCCGCGATACGCGCGCGTCTTGAAGCGGTTCTCGGCTCGAAGCTCGAGCAGGTCCGCGATCTCTGACAGGACGTGGGCCGCGGAACGCGAGTCCATGGTCGGCCGCCTAACGCTTCGAGGTGGTGCGCACGTCGGTCGGCCGCCTATCGGCGAAGGGCGGAAACGACGCGGGCGCCCGCGATCATCGCGGGCGCCCGAATGTTGTCCTGCCGTACAGTCGGCGCGCTAGCGCTCGAGCGCTAGCGCGCGACGCCGGCGACTGGACGAAGGCGATCGATCAGCTCGTGCAGGCGATCCTCGGTGAGATCGATCTCCGCGGCGGCCTCCTCCATGTCGACGAGCCCGGCGCGCATGGACGTCGCGAGCGCGTTCAGGTGGCGGATGTTGTCCAGCACCTCGACCGTGAGCTTGCCGCAGCGCGTGGAAGCGGCGGCGTTGCGCGAGCGCACGTCGGTAGCGCTGCACGAGCTCTCGTTCACCGAGCGACTGGGCGGTGGCCGATCACGCTCTCCGCGCTGCGTCCGGGCAGCACCCCCTGATCGACGATGCCGTCATCGTCGGCCCACGCTTCGTCGGAGAACCAGAGTCGACCCACGAACTCGACGCCGTCGTGGTCGATGCGGAGCGCCACGTTGTAGCGCTCGCCTTCGACGTCGATCGTGGCGATGTGCGGCATTTCGAACTTCTCGAGCGTCGTCATCAGGCTTCCCCTTCTCAAGCGGGGGTGGTGGTCAGGAACTCGCGCATGGCATCGAATAGAGACGGCGGTTGCTCCACATAGGGCACATGTCCGCAGTCTTCGAGGACGACGAGCCGAGCACCCAGCGCACGGCGGCTGCTTCCGACGACGCCAGCGGGATCGGATCCTGTCGTCCGTGGACGATCAAGCGTCGGGATTCGTCAGTTGCTGGAGCGACGGCAGGAGATCGAAATCACCGAGACTGCCCCACACGCTCTGCTGGACCCGACCGACGACGCGGAATGGCGTCAGGTCGCGTGCGCGGGCGGGATCCGCGAAGTAGCCGGCGACGCTCAGCTCGAAGCCGCGCTGGCGATACGCGTCGGGATCGCGCTCTCGCAGGCCGGACGCCGGCCAGCTCGCTGCGCAGCTGCTGGATCGGCTTCGCCCTGTTGGCGTCGCGAGAACTCCGCCTCGAACTGCTCGCGGTAGTCGCGCGTGATCGGGGCAGGATCAATGAGAAGCAGGGACTGGGGACTGGGAATGCGGGAACTGGGAACCGGGAATCGGGAACCGGGAACCGCCGAACTGCTCCGCATCGATACTGCTGGCACGGACAGCGTAGAGCATCGCCAGCAGGCCGCCCCACGAGTAGCCGACGATCTCGAGAGGCGAGAGCCCAAGCTCGTGGACGACGGCGGCGAGGTCTTCGACGTGCGTCTGCCAGGTGATCGGCGCGGGATCGTCCGTGCGCGAGCGACCGCCGCCGCGCTGGTCGTAGAAAATCAGCTCGTGGTCCGCGGCGAGATCGAGCATCTGCGGCAGGAGGTACTGATGGTCGGCACCCGGGCCGCCGTGCAGCACGAGCAGCCGCCGCGCGCCGTCGCGACCGTAGGCGCACCAGTACAGGGGAACCGGGGTAGACGTTGTGAACCCGGAAGCTCGGGGGGGAGGAATCGGCGGCATTGATCGCTTTCCGGTTGAAGGCGGTGAATGTTTTGTGACGTACGTCACGCTTGCGTCACGAGCCGGTGTTGCGACGCGGAATGTATCCGCGCGCGCGGGGCGGTTCGCGATTTTGACAGCGCGTCGATCTCTGGCATAGTGGCAGGGAAGCGTCGCGGCTGATAATGTCAGGGCGAAGCGCCTTACAACTGGACGGCACTCTTTGGAGGTCATATGCGAAAGACAGTGTTCACGTTTGCGTTCGGTGCGATGATCGCGCCGGCGCTGCTCGCGGCGCAGGATGCGACGAAGGCGGTTGCTGGCGGCGGCGAGGTCGCGCCGGGGTGGCAGATGCGGATCGATCCCCGCGCGGGCAGCGGCGACGCCACCGAAGTTCGTCGCGATGGGATCGGATTGCATGCGACGACCGGCTCGCGCGCGATCTACTGGCGCACCGGCGACGTCGGCGAAGGGCAACTACACGGTCGAGCGCGACGTTCACGCTGTCGAAGCCGCCCGGTCACGCCGAGGCGTATGGGCTCGTCTTCGCCGGCAAGGACCTAACGACGCCGAAGCAGAACTACATGTACTTCACGCTCGGCGGCAACGGCACGTACCTGATCAAGCACCGCGCCGGCGACGCCGACTCGCGAGATTCACACGATCGCGGACTGGACGCCGAGCGATGCGATCGCGAAGGCGGACGCGAGCGGGAAGAGCACCGACAAGCTCCGGTCGTGGTGGGCGCGCAGAAGATCCAGTACATGATCAACGGCAAAGAGGTGTACAGCATGGACCGCGCGAAGGCAGTTGGCGCGGGAACATGCTGGCGTCACGGATGGCATTGCGGGCATTCGCGTGAGCCACAATCTGGACGTGCATATTTCGGACTTTAAGATCACACCGAAGCAAGTAGCTATCGGCCATCAGCTATCGGCTATCAGCTCCAACGGCGAACCCTCGGGACGTCCGAGTAGAGCGTCCCGGGGGTTCTCGCTTGATGCTGATAGCTGATAGCTGTAGTACTGTCGCTGCGATCCGCACCGTGTTCAGATGCACCGCCACGCTGTCCTCGATATTCCGGCCGTAGCCGCCGGCGATCGTGATCGCGACCGGGATGCCGACCTCGCGACAGGCATCGAGGACCATCGCGTCGCGGCGCGCCAGGCCGTCGAACGTTAGGCAGAGACGGCCGAGCCGGTCGCCCTCGTGCGCAGTCGGCGCCCGCGAGGTAGATCACCAGGTCCGGCGCTGCCGCCGCGAGCACGCGCGGGAGCGCGTCGGCAAGCGCCGCGAGATAGACGTCGTCGCCGGTGCCGTCCGCCAGCTCGACATCGAGCGAGCCGGCGACTTTATGAAACGGGTAGTTGCGCCCGCCGTGCATGCTGAACGTGAACACGGAGTCGTCGCCGGCGAAGATCGCGTGCGTGCCGTTGCCCTGATGCACATCGAGGTCGACCACCGCAGCGCGTCGGATGCGACGGTCACGCTGCAGCAGCCGGATGGCGACGGCGACGTCGTTGAACACGCAGAATCCCTCGCCATGATCGGGGAAGGCGTGATGTGTTCCTCCGGCGAGGTTCATGGTGACACCGCGCTCGAGCGCCGCGGCGGCGGCCTCACACGTTCCACCAACGGCGCGAAACGAACGCTCGACCAACGACTCCGACCACGGGAGCCCAATGCGGCGCTGCTCGGCTTCGCTCAACTCGCCGGCGATGAGTGCGTGGACGTAGCGCTCGGTGTGCACGAGCAGTAACGCGTCGATCGATGCGCGCTCGGGTTCGTGCATGTCCTCGGGCGCTACGAGGCCGCTCGCGAGCACGGCTTCGCGCAACAGCGCGTACTTGGCGATCGGAAAGCGGTGGCCGGGCGGCAGGGAAACCGTGTAGCGCGCCGACGTCCAGCAGTGGAGCGGTGTCATTCCGAGCGAGCGACAGCCAGGTGCCCGCCAACGGCGGGCGCAGTCGAGGAATCCTTGGCGTCCGGGTAGAGAGCCCTCTGCCATGCAAGACCGAGGATTCCTCGACTGCGGCCTGCGGCCTCCGCTCGGAATGACACAGTCCGCTCGGAATGACAATCCCGCTCGGAATGACGCCCTACATCGCCGGCGTGCCGCCGGGCGTCTTGTAGACCACGCCGTTCTTCATCACGAACACCGGCTTCTCCATCGCCTTGATGTCGGCGATCGGGTCACCGGGTACCGCGACGATGTCCGCCCACTTGCCAGTCGTCAGCGTTCCCACGTTGCGGTCCCAGCCGAGCAGCTTCGCGGCGTTGCTCGTGCCGGCGACGATCGACTGCATGGGCGACATGCCGCCCCACTCGACCATGAGCGTGAACTCGTGGCCGTTCGCGCCGTGCGGACCCACGCCGGCATCGGTGCCGAGCGCGATGGGCACCTTGTTCGCCATGGCGATCCTGACGGCGTTTCGCATCGACTGCGCTGCGGCGAGCGCCTTCTCCGCGCGGAGCCCCTTGAGCACGCCGCTCTTCGCCGCGCGCTCCACCGCTTCGCCCGCGCGAGAGCGTCGGCACGAGGAACGTGCCCCTTCTGCGCCATCATGCGCGCGCCTTCCTCGTCGAGGAACGAGCCGTGCTCGATCGACGCGACGCCTGCACGCACGGCGATCTTGATTCCCTCGGCGCCATGCGCGTGGGCGGCGACCTTGCGCTCGAGCTTCGTCGCCTCGTCGACCATCGCCTTCATCTCCTCGTACGTGTACTGCGTCGCGCCGACGGCGTCACCTTCGGAGAGCACGCCGCCGGTCGCGCACGTCTTGATGACGTCGGCGCCGTACTTCACCTGGTAGCGCACCGCGGCGCGGATCTGGTCCGGGCCGTCGGCGATGCCGGTCTTGAAGTCGCCGTCGTCGAGACCGGGCTTGAAGCCGTTCTCGTCGCAGTGGCCGCCCGTGATGCCGAGCGAGTGCGCGGCGGTCTGCATGCGCGGACCGATCACCCACCCTTCGTTGATCGCCTTGCGGATCGCGATGTCGTCGAAGTGCGGCGCGCCGACGTTGCGAATCGACGTGAAGCCGGCGATCAGCGTGTTCCGCACGTTGAACCGACGCCGAGGATCGCGCCGAACGAATCGACGTCGCGGACGGCCGCGTCATCGCCAGCGGGGTCGCCTAACGTGCGTCCGATGACGTGCGTGTGCGCGTCGATGAACCCGGGCAGCAGCGTCGCGTTGCCGAGGTCGACGGTGCGTGCGCCGCTCGGGATCGTGACGGAGCTCGCCGGCCCGACGGCGACGATGCGATCGTCGGTGACGACGACGACGCCGTTCTGAATCGGCGCGGCGCCCGTGCCGTCGATCACGCGCGCGGCCTTGAGCACGACGGTGCCCGAGCCCTTGATGGGGTTCGTCGGGGCCTGAGCCCAGGCGAGAGTCGGAAGCGCCAGCGCCAGCGTGACCAGGGTTCGCATCGTCATGAGCGGGAAGAGAGTGGGTCCGAGCTTCAGGTCGAGCAGTGACGGCGGCAACCGCCGTCACGTGCCTCGTTTGCCTAGCGTCACCTTCAGTGTCAGCCGTTCGGTGCCGCGGAGCACGACGACGTCGACGGCGTCACCGGGCTGGTGTGCGTACAGCGCGTCGGTATAGGCGTACAGGTCCTTCACGGGCTTGCCGTCGAACTCGACGATGATATCGCCCGCCTTCATGCCCGCCTTGTCGGCGGGGCTGTCCGCTCGCACACCGGTGAGCCTAACGCCGGCGACCTCGGTCGCGCCCATGTCGGGGATCGACCCGAGGTAGGCGCTCGTGGCGTCGCGCGTCGAGGTCGTCGGCGCCGCGGCTGCGGCCCGCACGAACGTCAGCGGCTGCGGGCGATCGGCGATGTCCCGCGTCACGCGTTCCGCGAGCGCGACCACGCGCGCCATGCCGGCAGCGTTCACCTTGTCGGCATCGTCGCTCGCCTTGTGGTAGTCATCGTGCACATTCGTGAAGAAATGCAGGACGGGAAGATTCTTGGCGTAGAACGAGCTGTGGTCCGACGCGCCAAAGCCGTCACCCGTGGCGGTGAGCCGCAACGGCGTCACGGCATTGGCCCGGTTCACAATGTCTGGCAGCTCCTGCGCGGTCGCGACGCCATACACGATCATGCGGTCGTCGCGCAGGCGACCGACCATGTCGAAGTTGAGCATCGCGCGCACCTTCTCGAGCGGTACGGGCAAGTGGTCGACGAAGTACTGCGATCCGAGAAGGCCCAACTCCTCGCCACTGAACGTGACGACGATCACCGACCGCTTCGGCGGATTCCGTCGCAGCAGGCGACCGAGCTCGATGACAGCAGCGGTGCCAGATGCATTGTCATCGGCACCGTTGTGAATCGCGTTCGGTGCCTCCGGATCGAGCGCGCCCATGATCGAGCGGCCAAGATGGTCGAAGTGCGCACCGAGGATCACGTATTCGTCGCGCAGTGCCGGGTCCGTCCCGCGCACGACCGCGGCGACGTTCTGCGTCGGCAGCTCACCGGGGAGCCCGGCGTGCGCGGCAGCGACCGATCGCGCGACGAAGTGCTGGATGAATCGGCCATCGCACGCACTCGCGCCCGAGGTGCAGCGCCGGCGCAGATACGCCCATCGGCCGACCGCGAATGCTGGCGCAAGTCCGGTCGCCGCCAACCGTCGGGCAATGTAGGCGGCGGCGGAGTCATTGCCGGCCGTACCGGTCCCGCGGCCTTCCAACGCGTCACTCGCGAGGTACCGGACGTCGCCCATCATGAGCGCCGTGTCCGGCGTGGCGGAGGGCGCAGGGGCGGGTGTGGACGTAGAACCACGACAGCCGAGTGAGCCCAGCGCCAGCGCACCGAACGCGCTAGCTGCCAGTGCCCGCCAGGCTTGCGAACGACTGATCATGTAAAGGCCGGACAGAGGGTGGATCGGGAAGGAATGTTACGGGCCGCGTAGGGGCGAGAGAAGACCGAAGGGGGCGGCGTCGTGAGTATCCGCCAAGGCATGTCGAGCGTCATGCAGGGGAAGAAGTCTCCACTCTCGGGATGGTCCGCCCTGGCATGTCGAGTAGCGCAACCACGTTTCCCGCTCGGTTCGCCGAGCTCGTGTATCTCCTTGCCCACTATCCCGCGCGGACGTGGGAGCACGAGCAGGTGCTGGCTGCCGCCATGGCGGGTCTGCGCCAATGGTGACGCCTCGCTGACGACGAGCCAGCTGAACGTCGACCTGCTGGACGAAGGGCAGTCGAGCGACGCCGTGCAGCTGCACGAGCTCGTGATGCGCATGTCCGCGCACTCCGCGCACCAGATCGACTTTCCGGTGAACACCCCGCGCAGCGAGGTTCTGGGAGTCGCACGAATCCTGGCGGGTGACGCGCGGCCTAACGATGACGGCGCTGCATTCGATGACCGGTTGCTGAAGCTCGGCACGACCATCGTAGAGGTCCATCTCGGGCGCAGCGGGTTCGTGCGCACGGGCGGCATGACGCCGAGCTCCTCTCCGCGCGTGGCGGCTCCGACAGCGAGGACCGCCACACCGTTTCGGGCGATGCCGGCATTCGGGTCGCTCACTCCTCCGCACCCCACACGGTCCGTTCCGACGCCACCAGCCGCCGCCTCGTTGCGCGCGACGCCAGCGCGACCGACGCCGGTGCGCGGAAGCGCACTGCCGACGGCCGGAGGAGAGCTGACGTTAGGCGCCTCGCTGCCTTCCGTGGCCCCACCGAGCCGTGGTGCCGGTCCTCCGCTCTCGAGGATCCGCGACGAGTCGGTCCGGATGATCGAGGGTGCCATCACGACGAAGCCGCTCGCCTCGATGTCCGATGACGAGTTGATCGAGCAGCTCCAGTCGCGCATCACGCCACAGAACGTGATGGCCCGGCTCGACGAGATCATGAGCGTCGCCGAAGCGCGTGCACAGGAGAACCGGTGGGAAGTCGTCGCTCGCGTGTTCGATGCCATCGTTCGCAACGAGGCGGCCGCCGAACACAATCCCGACCTGCGCCGGGCCTACACGATCGGGCTGCGCCGCCTGACGAAGCCAACGCTGCTCCGCGGCATCGCCGGGCTCCTGCCGCGTCGTCCCGAGATGCGGGATGTCCTGCACGACGTGCTCCTGCGACTCGGTCCCGATGGCGCCGAGGCGTTGATCGACCTGCTGACGGCGGCCGATTCGCTCACGGATCGCCGCGCGTATCTCGCGGCACTCGTGAAGTGCCGCGACGCCGTGCCGACGCTCATTCACCTCCTCGGTGACAAGCGCTGGTACGTGGTGCGGAACACGACGGACCTGTTGGGCGAGATGCGAGCCGTGGAGGCGGAGAGCCCGCTGATCGAGACCGCGACGCATCACGAGGAGCGCGTGCGCCGCTCGGTCGCCACTGCCCTGGCGCGACTCGGCACGGCGCGCGCGATTCAGATCGTGCAGCAGATGCTCGACGGACCCCGTGCCCGAGGTGCGCGTGCACGCGGTGCAAGGGCTCGGCGGTGTGACGATGCCGAGGGCAGTGTCAGTCCTCTCACGGGCGCTGGACAGCGAGCAGGATCAGGAAGTCCAGGCGGTCATCCTGGCCGCGTTAGGCCGTCAGGCGACGGACGAGGCGGTGGCTCGGCTCCTCAAGGCGGCCGAGCCGGACGGGCGCCTCTTCAAACGCAAGCCGACGGCGCTCCGCGTGTCCGCCGTGCAGGCGCTGGCCGAGGCGAAC
Source organism: uncultured Gemmatimonadaceae bacterium (assembly GCA_963829055.1). Classification (GTDB taxonomy): domain Bacteria; phylum Gemmatimonadota; class Gemmatimonadetes; order Gemmatimonadales; family Gemmatimonadaceae; genus JAJKIV01. The sequence continues at coordinate 564,268 of CAWHHI010000004.1, forward strand.
ACACCGGCGGCGTTGGCGGCGCTCAAGCGATTCGTGGAGGACAAGGACCGCGACGTGCGGGATGCCGCGGCGCGCGCGCTCAGGCCGAAGTCCGAGGGCTGAGTCCTCGAACCGACCGGCGGGAACGGGGAACAGGGAACCGGGAACTGAGCTCTACCGGGCGGTAAAATCCGTTTCCGGGGTCACTGCTCGACACGTCTCGGCGATCAACTCCGCGGCGCGATCCAGATCCTCGAGGCTCACCATCTCGTTAGGTGAGTGCATGTAGCGGTTCGGGATCGACAGCAGCGCCGTCGCCACACCGTCGCGCGCCACGTGGATGGCGTCGGCGTCGGTCCACGACTCGCGCCCCGCCGCGTGTACCGTGAAGGGAATCGAGAGACGCGTTGCCGTGTCGCGCAGCAGCGAGTACACGACCGGCGAGATGATCGACCCACGCGTGAGCACGGGCCCCCCGCCGATCTTGTGGTGGCCGTGCTCCTTCTTCTCGGCGCCCGGGTAGTCCGTCGCATGCGTCACGTCGACCACGATCGCCATTTGCGGGGCCGACGCGCGTCGCGCTCACGCGCGCGCCGCCACCCTGAAACGCGATCTCCTCCTGCGTCGTGGCCACCGCGACGACTCGTGCCGCGCCAGGCTTGTCGGCGTAACGGCGCAGCGCCTCGAGGACGATGAATGCGCCGATGCGGTCGTCGATGGACCGCGAGACGATGCAGCTATTCGGGAAGTCGATCGTGCGCGAATCGATGACGCCGGGATCGCCGACACTGACGATGCGCTCCGCATCTTCGCGCGACGCAGCGCCGATGTCGATCCAGAGATCGGTCATCTCGGACGCCTTCTTCCGGTCGTCGGGCTTGATCACGTGAATCGGTTTCTTCCCGATGACGCCGAACACGTGGCCGTCGCGCGCCATGATGCGGATGCGCTGGCCGACCAACACCTGCGTATCCCAGCCACCGATGCCGGAGATGTAGAGGTAGCCCTCGTCATCGATGTACGTGATGATGACGCCGATCTCGTCGATGTGGCCGGCGAGCATGATGGTCGGCGAGCCCTCGGCGTTCACGACCGCCAGGCTGTTGCCGGCGACGTCGTTCGTGACTTCGGCGAAGGGACGGGCTTCGTCGCGCCAGAGTTTTGCGGGAGCCGACTCGAACCCGGACGGACCGGGCGTGTCGAGGAGGCGCTTGAGGAAGGCGATTGACGATTCGGAGAGCATGTGGGCGTACATTGGTTGAATGACGATCCTCTACATCATAATCGGGCTTGCCGCCGGCGTGCTGTCGGGAATGTTCGGCATTGGCGGCGGCGTCGTGATCGTACCGGCACTGCTGTTCTTCGCGGAGATGAGGCCGCTCGCGGCGACGGGGACATCACTCGGCGCGTTGTTACTGCCGGTTGGGGCGCTCGGTGCGTGGACGTACTACAGGACGGGCAATCTCGATGTTCGCGCGTCGGCGCTCATCGCGCTGGGATTGTTTTTCGGCGCGTTCTTCGGTGCGCAGGTCGCGCAACATCTCACGGCGGTGCAGCTCAAGCGGGCCTTTGCGGTCTTTCTGGTGCTCGTCGCCGTACGGGTCTGGACGGCGAAATAGCACACAGAGCTGCACGCTACCTTGCCGACGGCTGCATGCTGCGGCCGCACGCTGCCCGCTGCTGCTATTAGCGCCCGGCACACCACGCGCTGCTCGCCGCGCAGCGGCGAACGACAACAGTACAGCGGCTTACGTAGCCGGCACCGGCGCGAGCCTCCGCGCGGAAGTGGCATCCGGCGGACCGAACAGCGTCGGGTGCAGAACCGCCGCGAGTACCTCGATGCCGTCCACCACGCGCGGGCCGGGGCGACTCAGGAACGCGTTCGCGTCGACCGCCCACACCTGCTTGTCGCGAGCCCACGCCCAGTCATCCGTCATCAGCACGCGCTCGCCATCGGCCGCTGCGCGGTCGAGGTCGAAGCCGCACGGCGCGATCAGGATGAACTCCGGGTCTGCGCCGCGGACCGAATCGAGTGTCCGCGTGCGCGAGTGCTCGCCCGGCTCCGCCAGGATATCCTCGCCACCGGCACGGTAGACCATCTCCGGCACCCAGTGTCCCGCGGCGAATATCGGGTCGGTCCACTCGATGACGGCAACACGCGGGCGCGGCGCTCGCGCCGCTTTGAGCGTCTCGTGGACCTCCCGCATGCGCGCTCGCGCCCGCTCGACGAGCGCGTCGGCGCGATCCGTGACATGGAGCGCCGCTGCCACGCGGTGAATGTCCTCGAAGATGCCGTCGAGTGTCGTGGCGCCGAGCGTGACCACCTCGGGGCGCGGGCGAAGGCGCGCGGCGAGCGCGCGGACATCACCCTCGCTGACCGCGCACACCTCACAGACGATCTGTGTCACCATGAGGTCCGGCGACAATTCGCGGACGCGGTCCTCGCGCACGTCGTACAACGGACGTCCCGTATCGACGAAATCGCGAACGGCCGTGTCGATCGCGTCAGGCGCGGCTTTGGAGTCGATGGCGCTCGAGGTCACGATCTCGCGCGAGCGCACCGCGGGCGGGAAATCGCACTCGTGCGACACGCCGACGATCGCGTCGAGGTGGCCGAGCGCGGCCACGATCTCGGTGGCCGACGGGAGGAAGGAGACGACGCGCACGCCTAACGACCGTTGCGAACGGGAAAGATGAAGTACGTGAGCAGGAGACACGCGACGCCGTAAAGATACCACTGCGGGTCGCCGAGCAGCATCCAGAACAACCCGCCGTAGATCGCGGTCGCTTCGCCGAGCGCCCACGCGATCACGCTGAACGTCCCGCGGCGTTCGGGCGTCGCTCGGCCCGCGCCGAGGAAGAGCCCGAGCGTGCCGAGCGTCATGAACCCCCAGACGGCCTGGCCAGCGACGCGCAGCGCACGCGGAGTCGATGCCGTACGACTCGTACCCCGAGCGCCGGACGTACCAGACAATGCCGCCGAACGCCAGCACACCGACGAGGAGCGCGATGCGGATGAGCGCGAGCGTGCGTCTCGGAGCGGACGCCGGCGCTGCGGTCACGGAACGGTCGCCCTGCGCTCGTAGACGACCTTGCCGCCGACGTACGTCGCGAGCACGTGCGTGCTGAGCACCTGCTCGGGTGCAATGCGCATGATGTCCTGGTCGAGCACGACGAAGTCCGCGAGCTTGCCCGGCGTGAGCGATCCCATCAGGCTCTCCTGGAACGCCGCGGCCGCGGGCCAGAGCGTGATGGACTTGAGTGCCTCCTCGCGCGTCATCTTCTGCTCGGGATACCAGCCGTTAGGCGGCCAGTTGTGCGCGTCCTGACGCGAGAACGCCGCGTGGAACGAGATGAGCGGGTTCACCTGTTCGACCGGGAAGTCGCTGCCGTTCGGGATGATCGAGCCGTTGTCGAGCAGCGAGCGCCAGGCATACGCGCCTAACAACCGTGTCGAGCCGAGCCGCGTCCCCGCCCAGTACATGTCGCTCGTCTGGTGGCTCGCCTGCATGGACGGAATGACACCGAGCGATGCGAAGCGCGGAATGTCATCGGGGTTGATGATCTGCGCGTGCTCGATGCGGAACCGATGGTCCGCGACAGGGACCGCCTTGAGCGCCTGCTCGTACGCGTCGAGTACGATGCGATTGCCGCGGTCGCCAATCGCGTGCGTGTTCACCTGGAAGCCAGCCTTGAGCGCGCGCTCGGCTACCGCTTCGATGTGCTCGGGCTTGGACACGAGCAGGCCGTTCGTCGTGGCGTTGTCGGCGTACGGATCGAGCAGCGCGGCGCCGCGCGAGCCGAGCGCGCCGTCGGCGTACAGCTTGACGCTGCGCACCCAGAGCGTGTTGCCGTACCCGCCGACGAGTGGCCCGCGCGCGAACCACCGCGCTATCGTGGCCGAATCATCGGAGATCATCGCGTACATGCGGAAATTGAGCGCGCCCGCCTTGCCGAGCTCTTCGTAGATGTCGAGCACCTGTGACGACGCGCCCGCGTCGTGCACGCCGGTGAGCCCGAACTTCTGCGCCTCGGCGATCGCCGCCTGTACCTCGGACTTCACCTCGGCTCGCGTCGGCTGCGGAATGACGCGCTCGACGATACCCTGAGCGTTGTCGACGAAGACGCCGGCGGGAGCGCCGTCGGCGGCGCGTTCGATGTGTCCGCCTTCCGGATCCTTGGTTTGAGCCGTGGCGCCGGCGGCCTTGAGCGCGGCCGCGTTCGCGAGCCCGGCATGTCCATCGATCCGCGTTAGGTACACAGGGTTGTTCGGCACGGCGGCCGAGAGCTTCTCGTGCGTGGGGAAGCGCGTATCGCCCCAGTCGTTCTGATCCCAGCCCCGTCCTATGATCCATTGTCCCGGCGACGCGGTCTTGGCTCGCGCGATGACACGGGCTATGACCTCGTCGTATGACGTCGTGCCGGTCAGGTCGACTGTGCGCAGCGCGAGCCCGAGGTTATCCACGTGGCCATGGGCGTCGACCATTCCGGGGATCACCGTGCGGCCGCCGAGATCGACAACGCGCGTGGACGCCCCGCGGAGAGCCATCGCGGCGCCGGATGAACCGACGAACTGCACCTTCCCGCCGCGCACGGCCATCGCGTCGGCGAGTGGGTGCGCGTCGTCCACCGTATAGATGCGCGCGTTTGTGACGATGAGATCGGCGGGCTGCTGTTGCGGTTGTTGCGCAGCGGCGAGCGCGGGGATCAGCAGGAAGAGAAGAGCGCGGTTCATGTAGGAGCGGAGGTTGTAGCTGTAGCGTCGTAGCTGTAGCTGATGGCTGATGGCCGATGGCTGTCAGCTGCTTTCTAGAAAGGCATGTCGTACGGCGGTGGGGTCACCTTGTTCAGTCGCAGATACGGAATCAACTGACCAAACGTCCACGTCGCGTGCTCACGCGACAGCTCCAGCCAGCGCCAGCCTGGCGCCGCCGGCTGGTTGAACAGCGTGTGCGACTTCGCGAGTTGTGCCGGTGTCGCCGAGCGCAACGCCTCGAGCAGGTAGTCGTACGACTTGGTCGTGAAGTCAGTGAGCGCGGCCTTCTTGTGCAGATACTGGGCGGTATCGCCTAACGTTGGCGGGCGCTTGAGACCGCGCAGCACCACGGCGGCGATCTCCGTGTTCGTTCCCACGAAGTGCTCCACCTGCTGTGCGAACGTGCGGACGCCTGGCGTCGGCGCGAACGTCATCGCAGAGTCAGGCATGACGGCGATGTAGGCGAGCACGTTCTTCTTCTGCCGCTCCCAGTCCACTACCATGGTCGCGAGCGGCGTGCCCGCGCTGGCGTCCGGCTTTGTCGCTGCTGCTTGCTTGGTCGCTGCTTGCTTGGTCGCTGCTTGCTTGGTCGCCTGCGCCACGAGCGGCGCGGCAGGCGCAATCGCGACCGTCGCGCACAGCGCGAGACGAATGAACGTAGCAGGCACCATCAGAATCTCCGTGTGATTCATCTGTGGGGATGAAAGCGCAACGCCGAGGCGGCGCTGTGGTCGGCGCGTGCGCCGTCGGACGCCGAGATAGATGAACCTCGGCAAGCGAGGGCGCAACCAGCCCGCGCCCTAACGCTGCCGGGATGAGAGGTCGCTGGCGGTGTGGCCGCTTGCTACTGCTTTTTCAGCTGGCCCTGACGCGTCCAGATCGCGATGATGCCGCACGCGCTTTCCCGCCCGCCGAATTGCGGCGGCACCGTGGCACCGCCGGGATAGACCTCGATCGCGCCAATGTCGGCGACCTGGATCATCGTGTCGATCGACTGGCCGTACAGCGGATAGTTCGTGCCGTCGATGAAGTACCGCACGGGGCAAAACGCCATGTTGCCGAGGCGAGTCGAGACGACTGTCGGCGTCCCGTTCTCGCGCAGCAGCTTCACGCCGGACACGGTGCGAAACAGATCAGTCGTGACGCGCGGATTCTTCTTTTCGATCTGCTCTCGCGTGATGAACGTTCCAAAGCCGCGCGACTTCCGAGCCTCGAAGCCACCGAATGCCTTCTCGATGGCGGGGGCCTCGGCTACCACCGCGACCGAATCCATGACCATCGCCACCGGCGAGAGCAGCACGCGAATGTCCCGCATTTCGCCCATCTCGAGCTCGAGCGGAATTTTCGCCGGCGAGAACCCGAGCCGTCGAACGACGACTTCGACGGAGCCGGATGGCAGCCCCGCGAGCTCGAATCTGCCGTCGCTCCCTGTCTCCGCGCGGAACGTCGTGTTGGAGACGAGGATCTCCGCCTTCACGATCGCGGCTCCTACCGCGTCCGCGACGCGGCCCGTGAGTCGAACGAGCCGCGCTTCGGCGGACCCAGCCTGCGCGATCGCGTTCGACGCCGTTCCACAGACGAGAGTGAACAGGGCGGCAGCGCGGCACATTCGAGATGGCAGATGCAGCATGGGACTAGCTCCGCTTGAGGACCCGCTTTCCAACGATATACAGCGGGACCGCCATACGCACCACATACACGCCCGTTGCCACGAGGTTGTTAGCGGCGAGCCCGCCGAGCACGCGCGAAAGATCGAGGCCTGCGTCCAACCCTTTGGCCTGCAGACCCAATATGGGATGCGGTGCGCGAGGGCGTCGAGGTGAAGCGTGACGATCCGCGATACCGCCCGGCACTCCGCCGCCCGTTCGTCCCCACTTTTCCGAGTTCTCGGCTTCGTCACTACTTTAAGCGCGTCCTCTGCACTCCAGTTCACACCAGAGATCGCCCATGATCCAACTCGGCCCCACGACCCTCGAGGGTGACGGTATCCGACTCGAGCCCCTCACCGCCGACCATCATGACGAGTTGCGAGCGGCGTTGTCCGATGGCCGGCTATGGGAGCTGTGGTTCACGTCGGTCCCTGAGCCAGACCGTGTCGCGGCGTACATCGAGGCCGCGCTCGAAGGTCAGCGGAAAGGGCACATGCTGCCGTGGGCAGTGCGCGAGCTCGAGAGCGGACTGATCGCGGGTACCACACGCTATCATGACATCGTGCCCGAGATCGACCGCGTGGAGATCGGGTATACGTGGTACGGCAAACAGTGGCAGCGCACACACGTGAACACGGTGTGCAAGATGCTGCTGTTCCAACACGCGTTCGACACGCTCGGCTGTAAGGTGGTCGGGCTGCGCACGGACAATTTCAACTTCGCGTCGCAGCGTGCGATCGAGGGACTCGGCGCGAAGCGCGATGGCGTGCTGCGGCATCACCAGGCGCGCCGCGACGGGACCGTTCGCGATTCATTCATGTACACTGTGTTGGCGACCGAATGGCCGGACGTCCGGCGTCATTTACGGCTGCGTCTCGAGCGACACGGCCGAGGCTGAGTGGAGTAGTACTGCGGTTGCAGTGAGGTATTGATGGCTTGCCCGAGTTTCGTCCGATTGGCGCTGCTGTTCTCGATCGGAGCGTGCTCCGACTCCGACGCGCCAACCACCCCGTCTTCCGCCGCTCAGATGTTCGAGCGCTTCGTCGCGCTCGGCACCAGCAACAGCATGGGCGTTCAGTCCGCGGGGATCTTCGCCGCGGGGCAGCGCGCGGCATGGCCTGCGCAGCTCGCGAGCCGCATAGGCGTTCCATTCTCCGAGCCGCTGCTTCAGGACCCCGGCTGCGGCCCGCCGCTCGTCGCGCCGCTGGCGTCCGACCTGGCGCTTGTCGGTACGCTGGGCAGCGGCTTCATCAACGCAGTCAACGGCACGTGCGCGCCGCTGCAGAACGGTATCACGCTGCCAACGAACAACGTCGCGATTTCGGGCGCCGACGTGCACGACGCGCTCGTGGCCACACCCGAGTCGAAGGGCGACGTACGTACGCGAACGCTCTACAGTCGGGTGCTGGCGCCGGGGCAGACGCAGGTGAGCGCGATGATCGCACAGAAGCCGACGTTCGTGTCGGTGGAGCTCGCGGCGAACGACGTGCTGCCGGCGAGCACTGGGCGCGTGTCCGCGATGACGCCGTACGCCAACTGGGAGCGCGACTACGATGCGGTGCTCGACGCCGTGAGATCGACGGGCGCCCGCGCGGTGCTGGTCGGCGTGCCTAACGACGCTGCCCAGTTCCCGAGCATCCGTCGCGCGAGCGAGCTCGCCGCCGACGCCGCGGCGCTCCAGACGCTCGGCATCCGCGTGACCGCCGATTGTGCGCGCAGTTCGAACTATCTCTTCATTCCGGGCTACGTGCTCACGCTCGTGGCCCAGGCGCCCGCGAGCGCGACGTGCGCGGACGTGGCGGGCGCCGCGGACTACGTGCTGACGCCTGAGGACATCGCGGCGATCAATGCGCAGATGGTGCGGATGAACGCCCACATGCAGGCGAAGGCCACGGAGCTCGGGTTCGCCTACTTCAGTCTCGACGCGGTGTACGCGCTGCCGAAGCCGGCGTTCAGTATCTCGGGGGTCCTCTTCTCCAACGCGCCATTCGGGGCGAACATCAGCCTCGACGGCGTGCATCCGAGTGCACAGGGGCAGGGGCTTCTGGCAGCGGCTGCGGCGCAGGCAATCACCGCGAAGTATGGAGTGGCGATCCCGTGACACTGATGAATGCCGCCAGCTGACGGCACCGCACGTCGATTCGTAGTCGGCATCGGGGTGTCGACCTATGACGACCCCGAGCTCAATCTCGCGGCTGTGCCTGACGACGTGGCGAAGATCACTCGCTGGTTCGCCGAGCGCTCGAGCGTGCCGCACGAGCGAGCGCTGCCCGAGCTGGCGGACAGTCCGAGAAACGAAGACATCCGTCACGCGTCTGAGGGATGGCTCGAGGAGCGGGCCCCGAGGATTACGTCGTTGTCTACCTCGCGGCGCACGCCGACGAAGAGGCGGGTACGCCGTACGTGCTTGGCAGAGACTCGGTGAGGCAGCGCTTCGCCGGCCGCGCGATCGACGGCAACACGCTCGGCACCATCATCGGCCAGTCGCCGCCGCATAACGTGCTCTTCATCGTCGATGCCTGCGTCGCCGGAACGATCGGCAAGGCGATCCAGCGTCGCGCCGAAGATGTGTCGGAAGCGATGAAGAACCGGCAGCCGCAGCTCAAATGGAGCCAGGCGGTGCTGTGCAGCACGTTCGGGCGTGACCCTGCGTCGGACGGCCGGTTCGCAGAAGCGTTTCTGACCGTCGTGACGCAGGAGCGATGGACGGGAACGTCGCGTCCGTTCATCGACATCGACCTCCTGATGACGGGACTCAATCAGGAGCTCAAGAATCTCAACGCGCCACAGGTCGCCGAGCGCAAGGTGTGGGGACCCGGCGCCGCCGAGCTCATTCCCAATCCGAACTTCGGCGCGCGCCAGGTCTCGGCGTTGATCGCGGACGAAGAGCTGGCATTGCACTTCGATCCGTCGGCGCGCGGGGTCACGCGAGGGGAATCGGGATCGTACTTCATCGGCCGACACGACGAGCTCGCGCGCATCGTGCGCTGGCTCCGGGCGCCGGCGGTTTCGGGAACGTCGCACCTGCTCGTGATCACCGGTTCGCCGGGCTCCGGGAAATCGGCGCTCATCTCGCGCGTCGTGCTGCTGAGCGATCCCGCGCTGCGCGCGCGCGTTCCTCGACTCCACGATCTCGCGCCGGAAACGGTTCCGCCCGATTCATCGATCACGGCAGCGCTCTGGTGTCACAACAAGACGCTCGAGCAGGTCGTCGTCGATCTCGGCTCGCGGCTCGGCCTGAACGCGCGCGCTGCCTCCGCGTTGCTGTACGCGATCGGTGCGCGGCAGCCCGCCGGATCGCCGTTGACGATTGCCATCGATGCGCTCGATGAAGCTGTGGACGGTCATGCGGCCCGCATCGCATCGGAGCTCATCGTACCGCTCGCGTCGCTCGACGGCGTGAAAGTGCTCGTGGCGACGCGGCCGCATCCCGTCCACTCGCTCGACGAGCCCCAAGACGCCACGAGTCTGCTCGAGTCGTTAGGCATCCCGGCTGGCGATGACACGATGACGCTGGTGGTGGACAACGCGGCGAATCGCGGGGCCGACATGCGAGCGTATGTGGAGGCGCGTCTCATGGGGACGGGCGACTCCGGCCGCCTGACGCCATACTCGGACAAGCCCGATGTCGCGGCGCGACTCGCGGAACGCATCGCCGAGGCGGCGGGCAGTTCCTTCCTCGTCGCCGCGGTCACCGCGCGCGCTCTCTCGGCTCGGGCCGAGGCGGTGGATCCGGAGGCGATGATCAACCTCCCCACGGAAGCGGGCGACGCCCTCGCGCGATACATTGAGCGGCTTCCGGATCCGAAGGTCGTGATCGACATCCTTCGGCCACTGGCCTGGGCGGCGGGCTCGGGGCTGCCGTGGGGACCGCTGTGGGCGCCAATCGCGAATGCGCTGGCGCGGGCACCGTTCCCCGACGCGGACGTGCACTACGACGACGACATGGTTGCGACGGTGCTCGAGCGGGCGAGTGATCTCGTCATCGAGACGATGGAGTCGGATGAACCCGTATACCGGCTCTTTCACGCGGCGCTCGCGGAGCATCTCCGTCGTGACCTGACGCCGCTGCAGGCCCACGAGGCCATCGCCGGCGTGCTCGACACGATCATCGACTCGGCTCCGTTCCGTACGGCGCCTGCCTATGTGCTGGCGCACATGACGACGCACCTCGCGCAATGCCCCAGCCGGTATCAGCAACTGTACGAGCTCGTCACCGATCCCGAATGGGAGCGGGCCAAGCGAGATCGGTTCCGGCGCTCGGAAGGGTTCTTTCGTGACGTAGAGCTCGCGATCAAGGGTGCGCTCGCGCGCGACCCGCAGGATCTCGCTTCACTCGCGGGCGCCTGTCTCGTCTGCTCGCGGCAAATGGCTGTTGCTCCCGCGCCCGTAATCGACGTGCTGGCGAAGGAACGGCAGCTCCAACGCGCGGAGGCGATGGCGAACAACATCACGTTCGCCGTGGAACGGTGCTGGGCCTACGCGCTTCTCGCGCCGACCTTCCATGCCGAGCGTGACGTCGGTGGCGCGCTTCGTTGCCTGGCCGAAGCCGAGCGGTCGATCGGCGCGATCAACGTCACGCACACGGCGATGGCCTGGTCATGGATCGCAGAGGCCGCGGTAGCGTGCGGGTTCGGCGACCGCGCGATGCTCGCGTCGCGTCGCGCGGCCGAATCGCTCGATGCGCTGACCCGGGAGACCGAGTGGGAGCTGCCTAACGTCTTCTTCTGGGCCGGCATGACCGCGCGTCATGCACGAGACGAAGCGACGCGCGCGGCGCTGCGTGAGATGTTCGGCAAGCGAGTGGAATACGTACGCCGCAACCAGGAGCTGCAGGCAGCGGCAGTTCTCGGCGCCACGGACACGCTGCGCGAGCTGTGGCGGCAGTGGATGGGTGGCGAGCGAGACGGCTTCGTGCGCCACGGCAACCTCGCGCTCGCGCTCGCCGACGCGGGCATGATGGATGAGCTCCGCGCGATGCTTGCCGTGTTCGAGACCGAGGGAGTAAACCCACGTCGCGAGGCGAACTCGAACAAGCACTTCGTGTGGGCGTTATGCAGGGCGGGACGCTTCGACTGGGCGCTCCGATTTCTCGAGACGGTCGATGAGCCCGAGCACTGGATCGGGGCGCTCTCGCGGCTCGTCTCCGAGGCCGTCGCGCAGGGGAACGCCGCTGCACTGGAAAGCGCGAAGGGCCTCGTGAATCGGATGGCGGGCACCAATGACGACCGCGTCAAGACGCGGATGGTCCCCATCCTCTATCGACTTGGCGACAAGGACGCGGCGCTGATGCTGGCGGAAGATCTCGTGCGGCAGGGCGCGGAGCCCTCGGCGACGAATAGCGTCGCGTTTCCGCTCCCGGACGAGGTGCAACCTGTTAGGCAACCCGTGCCGCAACCGGTTCGCAGCCGGCGGTCTCGCGTCGCGTCGCGGCAAGACGGGCCCGCGGCCCCTTCACACCGACATTCGCGCCCTGGCGGACGCGCGAGTCGCCGACGAGGCTGCGGCGTTCGCGGAAGCCGGCAAGATTCCGGAGGCGAAGGCGAAGCTGTCGGCGATCGTGGTCCCGCGATTCCGGTGGCGCGCGGCGCACGCGATCGCGTCCGCGGCCAGCGCTGCGGAGGCGGTACCGCTCTGGCGGGATGCGCTGCTCGAGGCACGGCTGGTGAACGAGCCGTCCGCACGAATCACGGCGGCGGCGTTGGCGACGGCCCTGGCGGAGACGTCCGATGGACAACTGCAGGTCGATCGCCTAACGCGCAACGCTCGGGCGATCACCAAGGCATGGACCGAGTCGGCGTTCGCGGAACAGTACGAGACGCTTCGCGAGCTGCTGGCGTCAGGCGTGGGCCGAACGCGGCGCATGGACGAGCTCATTGCGGCTGCCACTCGCACGCTGAACTTCGGAGGGCAGACGGATTGGGTAACGGCGGCGTTCCAGCTGCCGTATCAGCTGGTGGATGCGTCGGGTGGCGTGTCCGCGCGCGACCAGGCGCTCTTTCGATCCGACCTGTTGTGGGGAATCCGGTTCAGCCTGTCCACGCTCTGGAGCGTGGACGACGTGCGCGCGCTCATCGAGTCGGGTCGCCCCGGCAAGCGTGCGTTTGCACTGGCACTCATGAAGAGCCGCGCGGATCTGGCGCCGCTCGACCTCGTTCTCGCACTGATCGAAACGTCACTCAGCGCGTTCGAGCAATTCCATGCGTTGACCATGGCACTGAAGGTCGCGCCGTCGCTCGATCGCCCGCACCGATCGCAGCTCCGCGAGGCGATCGAGCGCGCGCGACGCACGCACCTGGTGCCAGACACGGATCGCTATGCGCTGTCGGAGCGCATTCTCGCCGCAATGTCCGACCGCGGGTAACGATGGTCATTCCGAGCGGAGGCCGGAGCCGTGTCATTCCGAGCGGAGGCCCGAAGGGCCGCAGTCGAGGAATCGCGATCATCCTGGGCAGAGGGCCCTCTACCGTGCAGAGTCTCGATTCCTCGACTCGCCTGCGCTCGCTCGGAATGACAACACTGGCTCCCCCATCGCGCGACCCATACGTTAGCCGCGTATTCCGTCCTTCCCAGAGACAACGACAACACATGCCTACTCGAGCCGCCCTGATCGCGCTCGCCGCCGGCCTGTGCGCGACGCCGACCCCCGTCGCGTTTGCGCAGCAGCAGCAACCCGACAACTCGCGCGCCTTGCACTGGCGTCAGATCGGCCCGACGCGTGGCGGCCGCGCACGCGCGCTGTCCGGCGTGCCGAGCCAGCCGAACGTGTTCTACATCGGCTTCGACAACGGCGGCGTGTGGCGCTCCACGGACTACGGCTCGACGTGGGTACCGCTGTTCGACGATCAACCCACGGGTTCGATCGGCGCTATCGCGGTTGCGCCGTCGGACCCGAACATCATCTACGTCGGGTCCGGCGCGGGGATCATCCGCCCCGACCTCGCGACCGGTGACGGCGTCTACAAGTCCACCGATGCCGGAAAGACGTGGACGCATCTCGGTCTTCGCGACACGCAGATGATCGCGATGATCGACGTCGATCCCCGCGACCCCAACCGGCTGTTCGTCGCCGCGCTGGGCCACCCGTACGGACCTAACGCGGAGCGCGGCATCTTTCGATCGACCGACGGTGGTCAGTCGTTCCAGAAGGTGCTGTTCAAGGACGAGTACACGAGCGGCAACGACGTGCGCATCGATCCGTCGGATCCGAACACCGTCTACGCGACGCTGTGGCAGCAGCAGCAGAGCTTCATCGAGGGGCAGGGCTTCGGCGGGGCAGGGAACGGCATCTACAAGTCCACGGACGGCGGCACGAACTGGAAGCAATTGACGGACGGGCTGCCGAGCGTGATCCAGGCGAACATTGCGCTGGCGCCGAGCAATCCGCAGGACGCTGTATGCCACCGTCGCGGGGACGATGCCTAACGCTGGCGGCGGCCGACCGGCGAACACGACCACCGGTGTCGTGGGCTTCTTCAAGTCGACCGATGCGGGCGAGCACTGGACGCTCGTCGTCGAACAGCGCGCCGGGTGCGGGTGGCGGCAAGGTCGATCCAGCGTCCGCTCGCGCGCATCGGTGGCGGCGATCTCCCGACGGTGACCGTCGATCCGAAGAACGAGAACGTCGTGTACACGGCGTCCACCGTCATGTGGCGCACCGAGGACGGCGGTGCGAACTGGTCCGCCGTGCGTGGCGCACCTGGCGGCGACGACTACCAGAAGATCTGGATCAACCCTAACGATTCGAAGATCATCCTCGTCGTCGCCGACCAGGGCGCGGTCGTCTCGGCGAATCGCGGCGCGTCGTGGAGCAACTGGTACACGCAGCCGACGGGCGCGATGTATCACGTCACGACGGACAACGCGTTCCCGTACCGCGTCTGCGGCGGCCAGCAGGATTCGGGCTCGGCGTGCGTGGACAGTCGCTCCATGGACGGCCAGATCACGTTCCACGACTGGCATCCGGTGAACATCCAGGAGTACGGCGTGGCCGCGCCGGACCCGAAGGACCCGGACATGGTGTTCGGCAGCGCGCGCACGAACGTGTCGCTCTACAACCGAAAGACCGGCCAGACGACGAACGTCGGCCCGACACCCGATCAGCGCGCGGGCGGATTCGGGCGCAACGTGCGAACGATGCCGATCGCCTGGTCGCCGGTGAATCCGAGCGTCCTGTTCTACACGTCGAACGCGGTCTGGAAGTCGACCGACCACGCGCACACGTGGACGCGCATCAGCCCCGATCTCACGCGCCAGACGTGGGAGGTGCCCGCGACCGCAGGCAAGTACGCCAGCACCGTGACGCCGGCCCCGCTAGGCAGCCTGACGGCGATGGCGCTCTCGCCGCGAGAGCCTCAACGTGATCTGGACCGGCAGCGACGATGGCATGATCCAGGTGACGATGGACGGCGGTGCGAAGTGGACGAACGTGACGCCGCCGGCAATCAAGCCGTGGACGCGCATCTTCAACATCGACGCCGGTCACTTCGACAATCTCACCGCGTACGCCGCCGCGAACACGATGCGCATCGACGACATGAATCCGCACTTCTGGCGGACGCACGACGGCGGCAAGACGTGGACGGAGATCAATACCGGCATCGCGCCGGGCGGCGTCGCGAACTCGATTCGCGAAGATCCGCGCAAGAAGGGTCTGCTCTACGCCGCGACCGAGTTGCAGGTGTGGGTGTCGTACGACGATGGCGATCACTGGGAGTCGCTCAGCTACGACATGCCGGCCATCTCGGTGCGCGACATCCAGGTGAAGGACGACAGCACGTGCCTGTGCGCGGATCTCGTCGCCGGCACGCATGGCCGAGGCTTCTGGATCCTCGACAACCTCACGCCGCTGAGGCAGATGGCCGACGCGCGTGCGGCGCAATCCGCCGGCAATGCGTTCCTGTTCAAGCCGGCGACAGCCGTGCGCGTGCGATTCGGCACGAACGACCCGACGCCGTGGCCACCCGAGCTGCCGGCGGGTGAGAATCCGCTGCCCGGTGGCGATCATCGACTACAACCTCGCGAAGGACGCGTCGTCGCCCGTCACGCTGGACGTCGTCGACGCCGCGGGGAAAGTTGTGCGTCACTACTCGAGCGAGGATCGTGTTCGCGACCCGAACCCGGCGCTCAATCCGGCGGCGTACGACAAGCTGTGTCAGGCGACGCCCAGCGCGCCGGACTGCGCGTTGCCGTTGTACTGGCCCGCGGCGCCGATCCGGTTGTCGACGCGCGCTGGCTTCCATCGCTTCACGTGGGATCTGCACTTCGACGCGATCGGTGAGGACCCCGACGCCGGCGGACGAAGGGCGCGCAGGGCGCCGTGCCGCATCACACGTACGACATGCCGTATTCGCCCTGGGCTCCGCCGGGCACGTACACCGTCCGCCTAACGGTGGACGGCAAGCGATACACGCAGCCGATCACGCTCAAGCTGGATCCACGCGTGAAGACGCCGGCGACGGCGCTCGCGCAGCTGAATGCGGTCACGCGCGAGACGTACGACGCGGCGGTGGCGGCGCACAACGCCTACGAACAGGCACGTGCGCTCGTGGCGCAACTCGACAAACAGTCGGGCGAGGACGTCGTGGCGTTCAAGGCGCAGGTGGAGGCGCTTGCCCCAGGCGGTGCGGCGGGTCGTCGCGGCCGAGGATTTGGAGGTGGCGGACCCGGGGGCGGAGGTGCCCCGCCCCCGCCCACGCTCGAGAGTGTCAGCACGGCGATGATGGCGGCGGCTATGGCGATGCAGGGAGCGGACGTCGCGCCTACCGCGGGTCAGGTGGCGGTGGCGGCAAAGGCGCGTGCGGATGGGGCCGGCGTCATCCGGTCCTGGACGACGCTTCGGACGACCGGGTTGGCGGCTCTGAACGCGAAGCGGCGAGCGGCGGGGCAGCCGGCGATTGTCGTTCCGGGCGCCTAACGTACAGAGAAGCCGTTGTGGGAAAGGAAGTTACGCCGCGCTGGGCCGGCGGCGTAACTTGCCGGGCGCGAGTCCGTAGGGCCAACACGACCAATTGTGGAGCTGAGACGATGGAAGGCGATGTCTTGATGTTTGCGCAGGTCATGACGGTGATCCTGGCGTCGGTTGCCGCGCTCGTGGGGATAGGATTGACCGCTCGCGTGGTGTGGATGAAGGGGTCGCGTGTGAAGCCCGGCGCGGGGCCGCGCATAGACGATGGGCGGCTGGACCGCCTGGAGGCGGCGGTGGACGCGATCGCGATCGAGGTCGAGCGGATCTCGGAAGGGCAGCGGTTCACGGTCGGGTTGTTGACGGAACGGCTGCCTGCGCGTTCTCCGGATCGTCTTGGCGAGCTTGCGTCTCCCACGAAGCGGACGAACACGCCGCACTAGAGCCGGAGGGCGAGCGGAGGGCGGAAGGCGGACGGCGGTTGTCATTCCGAGCGGAGCGCCGAAGGCGCGGGGGTGCCCACGAAGTGGGCCCATCGAGGAATCCTTGCTGTCTGGGTTGAGGGCCCTCTACCGGGCACAGTCTCGATTCCTCGACTTCGCTCGGAATGACAAGCCTTCGGTGCTCCGCTCGGAATGACAGCCTAGTCGCCAGAGACCGCAGTCGAACCCGCCGGCGTAGTGGGCGTCGGCGGATGCCAGGGCGGCAACCAGCGACGCACGACCAGCCAGCCCACCAGCGCCAGCGCGCCTAACGGGATCGAGCACACCGAGGCTGGCGACGAACGCCGCCACCAGGCCGACGAAGTTGCGCCACGCCTGACGGAACGCCACCAGGATCGGCCCGTCGCCCGCCACCGGCACGATGATCGGCGCGTGCTCGTGCACCGCGATCGTCAGCGTGCTCATCGCGGCGCGCGTCTTGAGGAAGCGCAGCCGGCCCTCGTACCGCTCGATCTCCTCACGCACGCGAGCCAGCTCGTGTTCCACGGACAACACATCCTGAAGCTTGCCCGTGCGGTTCGCGAGCAGATCGATGATCCGCGCCTCGAGCCGATGCGCGTTCTCGACGCGAGCCGAGATGTCGACGAATTCCTCGCTCACGTCCTCCGCGTTCACGTTCACTGACTCGACCTTGCCAATGGGCGTGAGTCCGGCGAGCGCATCGTCGAAGCGCTCGGCGGGGATCTTCACCTCGAGCGACGCGGTTCTGGCCTGATCGCGGCCTCCCTGGATCGCGGTATTCGCGACGAAGCCACCGACGCGCCCCGCGACGAGGCGGACGCGCGCGATCGCGGCATCGAGCGAGTCGACCTCGATGCTGGCCGTGCCATTCCGGACGATCATCGATGCGGCCGACGATGTCAGCGCAACCGCGGTTGCCGCAGGCATTCCCGGCTCTGCTGCCGTCGAGCCGTCCGCGGACAAGGGTCTCGCCGCGTCCATCGATTTGCGCCCCGACGCGCTCGAGTACCCAGCGGAGCCAGCCATGATGCCGCGTCCGGCCTCGTTTTGCGGCGCCGGCGCCATGGCGGCCACTTCGAGTTTTTCCGTGACAGAGCTGGACAGCGCGCTCGGAGCGCGGTCACTGCAAGCGACGATGAGGCCGCCCGCCGTCAGGACGGCGACGACGAGAATGGCGGGGCCGGGACGACGCGCGGCGAATCGGAGGCGTGATGAGCGATGCCGGGGACGAGGCGATGACGGGCGCATGGGATGGGACGTATGGGGCCGGCCAGGTAATACCGAATGACACCGAGTCGCAGGCCGCCGGATGCTGCTCGCGCTCGGAGCGCCGAACGGTCGTTCAGTCGCTCAGATGGGAGACGTCGCGACAGCCCGATTCATGCACACATCACGGCGCCGTACATTCCAACCAGCCTCGTCCCCTCTCAAACTCGCTCAAACTCGAGCCTCGCATGCTCCTGTCATTCCGTTTGCTTCCCGCGGCCGCCACGGCCGCGTTCATCCTTTTGCTGGCCCCCGGCGCTCGCCTCAGCGCACAGGCGGCGGTGCAGTCGGCGCCGATCAGTGCTGTACGCTACGAGGTCACGTTCGACCAGAGCACGGCGCCGACGCGCACGCTGCGAGTTGGCATGACGTTCGACGTGACGGGTCCTGGGCCGGTGCTCTTGTCGCTGCCGGCGTGGACGCCGGGCGCGTACGAGATCTCGAACTTCGCGCGCTGGGTATCCAACTTCTCCGCCACGTCAGGCGGCCGCCCACTCGGCTGGGACAAGCTGGACTACGACACGTGGCGCGTCCGCGCCGATGGCGCAAAGAACGTCACCGTCACATTCGACTATCTCGCCGACTCGCTCGACAATGCGATCGCGTGGGCCAACGGGAACTTCGTGTTCTTCAACGGCACGAACGTCTTTCTCTATCCCGAGGGACGGCCCACCGATTTCGCGGCGACCGTCTCCGTGAAGACGGATCCATCGTGGCTCGTGACGACGGGCATGAAGCCCGCTGGCGCGCCACGCAGCTACTCGGCCACCAATTACCACGATCTCGTCGACATGCCGTTCTTCGTCGGCGTGTACGATGTGGACAGCGCGCAGATCGCGAACAAGTGGGTGCGCATGGCGTCGTGGCCCAAGGGCGGCCTGAAGGGCGAGGACCGCACGACGTTCTGGGATCACCAGAAGAAAGTGCTGCCGGCGATGGGCACGGTGTTCAATGACATCCCGTTCGACACGTACACGACGTTCATCGTCTTCGATTCGACGTCAGGCGGCGGCAGCGCGCTCGAGCATCAGAACTCGCACCTTGGCATCTACACGCCGCTGCTCGCGCAGAGCGTGCTGTTTCCGTCCATCACGGCGCACGAGATGATTCACGCATGGAACGTGAAGCGGCTGCGTCCCGCGGACATGGTGCCTTACAAGTACTCGCAGCCGCAGCCGACGACGTGGCTCTGGGTGAGCGAAGGGATCACGGACTACTACTCGGACGTGGTGCTCACGCGCTCGGGCGTCGTGGACTCGACGGGGTTCATCATCCTCACGCAGGGTAAGGTCGAGGAGGTGAACGCGTCCCCGCCGGTGGCGCTGGAGGATGCGTCGCTGTCGACGTGGATCCATCCGACCGATGGTTCGGGCTACATCTACTACCAGAAGGGATCGCTCGCCGGATTCCTGCTCGACATCATGATCCGCGATGCGAGCGACAACAAGCGAAGCCTGGACGACGTGTTCCGCGAGCTCTATCAGTCGGCGTACAAGCAGAAGTGGACGGGCTTCACTGGCGAGCAATGGTGGGGCGCGGTCAGCCGAGCGGCGGGCGGGAAGTCGTTCGATGACTTCAACGCGAAGTACATTGACGGTCGCGAGCCGATGCCGTTCGCATCGGTGCTGCCGCTCGGCGGCTTCCGCCTAACGGTGGATTCCATTCGCGAGCCGCGTCTCGGTGTGACCAGCGCGCCGGACTCGTCGGGCGTGCGCGTAGCGGAAGTGCAGGCGGGCAGCCCGGCGGAGGCGGCCGGAATCAAGCCGGGGGATCTCCTCCTGCAGGTCGGCGACATCCCGGTGCGCGACGCGTCGTTCGGCGAGCAGTTCCGCACTCGTTATGCAAAGGCCGAGGGGACGAACGTTCCGGTGAAGGTGCGGCGCGGAGATCAGACGGTCGACCTGCAGATCGCGGTGCGGATGGCGGTGCGTACGGAGCAGCGCCTGATGGTGGATCCGAATGCATCGCCGAAGGCGGTGCGCATCCGGAATGGGATTTTGAAGGGGACGACGTAGGCCTTGGGAAGGAGGCCTTAGGAAGGAGGCGCGGACGGCGGAGGGCGGAAGCGGAGGGCGGCAAAAAGGCGTTGTCAGCCCGAGCGCAGCAGTCGTCATCCCGAGCGGCAGCGAGGGATCTCCTGTGAAGTACTCGTAGCCGGTCCAGCCACGATGACGTTCGAGAAGATCCCTCGCTGATGCTCGGGATGACACGCCGTTTCTCCGCCCTCCCGTCCTTCCGCCGTCCTCCTCCTTCCCACGGCCTCCTGCCCCAGCCCCGGCCGGCCCTGACACGCCGCTGACACTCCGACGGGCGCCACGCTACCGTGAGTTGCCGAGATCTCGACGGGCGATGTAAGGTCTAGTCATGTCAGACCCCCGGCTCCCGCGATCTCGTACCACATCGCTCGTCGCGATTCTCCTGCTCACCGTGGCCCTGGCCGCGTTTCTCGCCTACGAGGCGTGGGACGCCGGACGGTCGCACCGGGCCACCGCGAAGCGCGCCATCAACGACTACGCCAAGTTCGCCGCGTGGGAGTTCTCCGTCAGCGCGAAGGAAGTCCTCTACTCCACGTTGGCGTGGGCGTTCAGCCCTATCGGAATGCTCGACGCCCGCGACCTCGATCGGCCGCTGCCGGGGCCGTCGATTCTCGATCACGAGAAATCCTCACACCTTCTTTGCGCGCGGGATTCGTCGCGCTACTTCTTCCGCCTCGACCTGCGTGACGCGTCGTTCGTGACGAGCGGCGACGTGCCGGCCGCGTCCATGCGGAAGTGGATGCTCGACACGCTGCCGAAGAACGCGAAGACGTACAAGCCGGACTGGAGCTACGAGGTCGTGTCCGGGAGCGTGGACGGGCCATCCGCGCGCGATCGTCTACCAGCTCAAGCACGACCGGGCGGGCCACCCCGCCGTGGCCTACGGGTTCGAGCTGTGCTTCGCGCAGTTCGCGTCCATCGGCCTGCAGAAGGTCATGGCGTCCTACGCCATCCTGCCGCCGTCGCTCACGGGTGGCGTGCCTAACGACTCGGTGTCGAACGACTCGATCTTCTCGGTGAAGGTGTTCGACGGCGGCGGGCACCTCGTGTTCAAGTCGAACGTCCAGTACCCGGATACGTACACCGGGGCCTACAAGCTCGACTACTTCGGGGGGCTCAAGAGCGTCATCGCGCTTCGGCCGACGCTCGCGAAGACGCTGCTCATTGGCGAACTGCCGAGTGAGCGACTGCCACTCCTGCTTGGGGTGCTCGCGCTGAGTGTGGGTCTCGCCGCGATCGGCGTCATGCAGCTGCGGCGCGAGAGCGAGCTGGCGCGCCTTCGATCGGATTTCATCGCGAGTGTATCGCACGAGCTGCGCACGCCACTGGCGCAGGTTCGCATGTTCGCGGAAACGTTGCTCCTCGGTCGCGTACGGAGCGAGGAGGAGCGATTGCGATCGCTGCAGATCGTCGATCAGGAAGCGCGACGCCTGACGCATCTCGTCGAGAACATCCTCCAGTTCTCGCGCGCAGAGCGTCAGGCGATTCGACTATCGCCCGTGCCGGTCGAGCTGGGCGCGCAGGTGCGAGAGGCGGTCGAGGCGTTCGCGCCGGTGGCACGGGCGCGACACGTCGTGGTGGAGACGACGCTCGAGAGCGACGTGGTGTGCGTCGTGGATCCGGCCGCACTGCGGCAGATCCTGCTCAATCTCCTCGACAACGCGGTGAAGTTCGGTCCACTGGGGCAGACGGTGGCGATCACGCTGCAGCGGAGCGGTGACAACGCGGTGATCATCGTGGATGATCAGGGACCGGGCGTCCCTCGTGAGCATCGCTCACGTATCTGGGAGCCGTACCAGCGTCTCGAGAGCGCGGTGACCGCGGCGGTCGCCGGCAGCGGCATTGGCCTCGCGGTGGTGGCGCAGCTCGTCACGTTGCACGGCGGTCGCGCGTGGACCGATGCAGCGCCCGGCGCCGGAGCCCGGTTTGTCGTTGAAATCCCGACTGGCGCCGGACGGGAACAGGGAACGGGGAACGGGGAACCGCGATGGCGCGACAGGGAACCGGCGGGACGACGACGTCAGCGCGGCAGCGCGCAGCCTCCGTTCCCGGTTCCCAGTTCCCGGTTCCCGAGCACCGACTCTCCTCCAGGAAGTAGTGCGCAATGTCTCGCGTTCTCGTCGTCGAAGACAATGCCGATCTGGCTTTCGGTCTCCGCAACAATCTCGAGATCGAGGGCTACGAAGTCATCGTCGCCGACGATGGGCCGACCGGCCTAACGCGGGCGCGAGAGGGCATGCCCGACCTCGTCATCCTCGATCTCATGCTGCCCGGCATGGACGGCTACCGCGTGCTGCGCGCGCTTCGCGCCGAGGGCTTCGAGCGGCCGGTGCTGATCCTCACGGCGCGCGGGGAGGAGGCGGACAAGGTCATCGGGTTCCGGAACGGCGCCGACGATTACGTGACGAAGCCGTTCGGCGTGCTGGAGCTGCTCGCACGCATCGAGGCGTTGCTGCGGCGCTCGACGGGCGCGGTGCGCGCGCAGGCATCAGCCGCGGCTGAGCGGTTCGGCGACGTCGAGGTCGATCGTTCGGCACGGACGGTGACGCGACAGGGAGTGCCTGTGTATCTCGCGCCGATGGAGTTCGAGTTGCTGCTTGCGCTGCTGCAGCGTCGCGGAGCGGTCGCGACACGTCAGGAGCTCATGCGGGAAGTGTGGGGACACCGGGCTGTGGTCGTGAGTCGCACGGTCGATACGCACATCGCCGAGCTGCGGCGCAAGCTCGAGCATGATCCGGCGGAGCCGCGTCACATTCTGACCGTGCGAAAGGCTGGATACCGACTGGAGCGCTGACTGCGAGCAGCTGCACGCTGGGAACATCTGCCGACGGCTGCATGCTGCGGCCGCAGCTACCCGCTCTGCCAATACCGCCCGGTCACCCATCGCGCTGAGCAACACCCAGCGTCACCCAGCAACCAGCACGAGCCACCCAGCAACCAGCCGTTCCAGTCCCCAGTCCCCAGTCCCCAGTCCCCGTCCTCGGCAGCCCTCAACCATTGCGGAGCGCAATGACCGGATCGACCGACGTCGCACGCCGCGCCGGACCGAGACTGGCGATCACGCCGACCGCCGCCAACGTTAGGCACGCGGCGCCCAGCGTCAGCGGATCACGCGCCTCGATGTTGTACACGAGCGACTGCATGAACCGAGACAGCCAGAGCGCCCCTATCGTTCCCAGTGCCAACCCGAGCACGACCATCGTTCCGCCCTGACGGAGCACGAGCGACAACACCTCGCCACGTTGGGCTCCGAGCGCGAGTCGCACGCCGATCTCCCGCGTGCGCTGACTCACCGAGAACGCGAGCACGCCGCCGATACCGGTCGCCGCGATGAGGAGCGCGAGCAGCCCGAACAACGTCAGCAGCGACGCCGTGAGCCGGCGCGGCGCGAGCGAGTCGAGTCGAATCTCCGAGAGCGTCCGAATGGCGTCCACCGGAAGGTCGGGGTCGATCGCGTGCACCGCGGCGGTGACGTTCCGCGCGAGCACGAGCGGGTCCGCGCTGCTGCGAATCAGCAGGTTGCCACCGGTCGGGTACTGACCGAAGGGCACGTAGAACGCGTCGGTCGGCTCCTTGTCCAACGCCTGATCGCGCACGTCGCCCGCCACGCCGATGACGCGAATCCAACTCGCGCCGGCGTCGCCGGAGATGCGCTTGCCGACTGGATCCGCATCGCCCCAGAAACGGCGCGCGAACGAGCGGCTGATGACGGCCACCTCTTCCGTCCCCGTGCGGTCGCGATCGTCGAACGTCCGCCCTCGCAGGAGAGGCACGCCGACGGTCTTGAAGAACGACCCCGTCACGATGCGCATCTGCGCCTGCGGTGCCGTGGCAGTATCGAGCGTCGGCTGTCCCTCGGCGATGAAGCCGAACGACATGCGGTGGCCCTCGGTTAGCGGCACGTTGGCGGTGAACGTCACCGAGGTGACGCCAGGCTGTTGCTCCACGGCGCTGAACAGGCGCTGTCCGAGTGCCAGCTGCGACGGCCCGTTCGTATACCGCTCCCGCGACGGCGTGAACCGAACGCTCAGCACCTGCTCCGAGCGGTATCCGGCATCGACGCGACTGAGCTCGATCATGCTGCGGACGGACAGCCCGGCTGCCGCGAGCAGAACCACGGACACCGCGACCTGTGCGACGACGAGCGCACGTTCGGCGCGGCCGCGTCGGCCGCCGCTCTGGCTCGCGTCGCCGCGGGCACGCAGCCCACTCGCGAGGTCGCGCGTCACCGCCAACAAGCGGAAGCGTCCCGGAGATGATCCCGACGACGACCGACACGCCTAACGTGAAGGCAAGCACCGGCGCGTCCAGCCCGATCTCGAACGCGCGCGGCGTGAAGCGTGCCGCGTACGGGACGAGCAGCCGCAGCAGAGCCGCCGCGAGCCCCACTCCCAGCACTGCGCCGGCAACCGCCACGACGATGCTCTCGGTGAGCAGCTGTCGGGCGAGCCTGCCGGGAGCCGGCACCCAACGCGGCGCGGACCACCAATTCCGCGCGGCGATGGACCAGGCGCACCAGCGTCAGGTTCGCGACATTCGCACAGGCAATGAGAAGCACGAAGCCGGACGTCGCCAGCAGCAGGATGAACGTCTCGCGCGCCGGCCCAGACAGCTCTTCGAGCAGCGAGTTCGCTCCGAGGCCAAAGCCCTTCGCGGCGAGGTAGCTCTCGGCATGCTCGGCGTGCATCTGCGTCGCGATTCCCTCGAGCTCCGCGCGTACGGTCTCCAGACCGACGCCCGGTCGCACGACGCCGAAGACACTGATTTGCCGAAGCTCGCGACGCGTCAGCCATGCGTCCGACGTGCGGAACGGGCACGACGAGATCGGCATGAACACGTCGTTCTCGTTAGGAAAATCGGGGAGAGGCGGAAGGATGCCGACCACGGTATGGAGTCGGTCTGTCATCTCGACGGTCTTCCCGATGATTGCGGTATCGCCGCCCATCCGCTCGCGCCAGAACCGATAGCTCAGCACGATCACCGGGTTCGCGCCGGACTGATCGTCACCAACGCGAAGCGTGCGGCCAAACAGTGGCTTCACGCCGAGCGCATCGAAGTAGTTGGCGGACACGACGCCAGTCTGCACCCGCTGCGGCTCGCCGCGCCGCAAAAGGTTGAACGACATCGAGTGATACTCGGCCAGTGCATCGAACGAGCGCGTCTTCGCGCGAAGGTCGGCGAGCTCCTGGACGGAGAACCCGGCGTCCGCGATCTGGCCCAGCGCGATGGGCTGTTGAATGCGGACGACCCGGTCGCCGTTCGCGAACGGAAGGTCCTTGAGGAGCACACCGTGAATGACGCTGAAAATCGCCGTGTTCGCGCCGATCCCGAGCGCGAGCGTCAACACGGCGACAGCGGTATAGGCGCGTGCGCGACCGAGTGTGCGCACGGCGTATCGAAGGTCCTGTAGGACGGTCTGCATTGATGGCTCCTCTCGTGGTGCGCCCAGGGTACAGGCCTCGGAGCCGGCGGTGGCGAACGTTTGGTCGCGCCTGTGTGGCGATTTCGTGTCCCGGTAGCCACCAAATCGCGACCGGTCTTCCACAGATCTCACACAATTTGCTGTTGCCGGGCCCACGACGATGGGCCCATCGTAGAGCGTGAGTGGTGATGGCAGGCGATTCCGGCCTCAGAGCCAGAATTGGCAAATGCGCCACGCATCCGCCTGTCACGGGAGGTTCCGCTTTGCCAATTCTGGCTATAGGCCGGCCTCGCCTGCCATCACCATTGACACGCCAGTCCACTACTCGTGCGGTCTTCCCGGCCCGCCGGGCGCTTCCGGCTCCCGCTTCGATTCTCGTGGCCGCTGCTGCTGTTGTTGGCCAGCGTCGGCGCGACCACCGTTGCTGCGTTCAATGCCCAGCGCGCGGTCCGGTCGCACCAGCGAACCGCGGAGCGCCTGCTGAGCGACTACGCGTCGTTCACGGCGTGGACGTCGCAACGCCAGGTGATCGGGACGCTCGAGGGCGCGGTCATGGCGTCGCTGCAGTACATCATGCACGGACGCGAGCTACACAGCAGGCCGCGCTACGGCCCGATTCCTAACGCGGACGACCTCTGGCGCTACTACAACAATCAGGAGCGCTACACCACGCGATTCTGCACGCCCAAGAAGTGCCCGGAGTCGTTCCCTCCCTCCGTCTACTTCGGTTTCGCGCTGGGGGCCGACACGCTGCGCGTGGCCCCTCGTGCTGCCACGCCCGAGGCGGATGCGTGGCTCGAGGTCGCACCGGCGGCTGACCGGAAATGGCTCGTCGATTCGCTGACCACGCACATCCGACGTGTGCACAGCTTCGAACAGAACTACGAAGTGCTCGTGTCGCCGCGCTTTGGCACCGGCCGGATGATCGCGTACGCACTCATGCCGACGGCGTACGGTGACACGATGGTCTATGGCGTGGAGTTCGGCGCCAAGACGTCGCGTCACATCTTCCGCGATGCGTTCGCCTACGCGCCGCTGCTCCCGAAGGCGCTCATGCTCGGCAAGAAGAACGAGGACCTACTCGGCGTGAGAATCGTCGGGCCCGGATCGCTGCCGTTGTTCGAGTCGCCGAACTGGCCCAACACGCCGTACGTGGGCTCGTTGCAGTTCGAACCGCAGTTCGGTGGACTCACCGTGCAGGCCGCCATCCGGCCGGAGTACGCGAATCAGCTGGTCATCGGTGGATTGCCGCGCTCGCGGCTACCACTGCTGATTGGGATGCTGATCGTGTCGGGTGCACTGGCGGTTGTCGCCGTCATCCAGTTGCGTCGCGAAGAGGAGCTCGCGCGCTTGCGTTCGGACTTCGTGTCGAGCGTGTCGCACGAGCTGCGGACGCCGCTCGCGCAGATCCGCCTTTTCCTCGAGACGCTTCGGCTCGGCCGCTTCACCACCGACGCGCAGCGAAAGTGGTCGCTCGACAACATTGACCGCGAGACGAACCGTCTCGCTCAGCTCGTCGAGAACATCCTGCACTTCGCGCGCGCGGGCCGAGGCCCGTCGACGCCCGCGACACCGGAGTCGACGGATCTCGCCGTCGAGATCGAGCAGATCACGCGGGCCTTCGAGCCACTCGCCGCGTCACGCCGCGCCGCCCTTCGCCTGGATCTCGCGCCTAACGTCGTCGTGCCGCTGCCGCGCGAGGCGTTCCGGCAGGTGCTGCTGAATCTCCTCGACAACGCGGTGAAGTACGGCCCCTCGGGGCAGACGGTGCGCGTGTCCCTCGTCGTCAGCGGCGCGGTGGCGCGCGTGACGGTCACCGACGAGGGCCCGGGAGTCCCGGCGAAAGAGCGCGAGGCGATCTGGACGCCGTTCTTCCGCGGTCAGGCCGCCGTCGCACAGGCCGCCGGTGGCAGCGGCATTGGCCTCGCGATCGTGAAAGACCTGGTTGCGCAGATGGGTGGTCGGATAGCGATTGTGCCTTCACCCCACGGTGGCGCGGCGTTCCAGGTCGAGTTGCCGGGCGTCGCGGTGCGCGCGTCGTCGGTGGAACACGCAGAGCCCGCGTTGACGCTCAGGCCATCATGACGCGCGTGCTGGTGATCGAGGACTCGAGCGATCTCGCGGAGGGGCTGCGCTTCAATCTCGAGCTCGAGGGCTACTCGGTGAAGGTTGCCGAAGACGGCAACACCGGCCTGGCGGCCGCGCGCGAATGGGAGCCTGACCTCGTGATCCTCGATCTGATGCTGCCGGGAATCGACGGGTATCAGGTGCTGCGGTCGATGCGGGCCGACGGACGTCAGACGCCGGTGCTCATCCTCTCCGCTCGCGGCGAAGAGTCGGACAAGGTTCGTGGCTTCCAGCTCGACGCCGATCAGTACGTGACGAAGCCGTTCGGTCTGATCGAGCTCCTCGAGCGTGTGAAGTCGCTGCTGCGTCGGACGCGAGCGCGCAGCGACGTGAGCGAGAACGGCGCAGGTGTGGGACACGTCACCTTCGGCGACGTCAGTATCGATCCAGCGTCACGAGCGGTCATGCGATCGGGCGAGGCCGTGAGCCTGACGCCGAAAGCGTACGAGCTCATGATGGCGCTCATCAAGCGGAAGGGCGCCGTTGCCACGCGCGTCGAGCTGCTGCGCGAAGTGTGGGATCATCGCGCGATCGTGCTCACGCGCACCGTCGATTCCCACATGGCCGAGCTGCGCAAGAAACTCGAGCACGATCCGGCGGATCCGAAGCACTTCATCACGATCTGGAAAGTTGGCTACCGCTTCAATCCCTGAACGAATCATGAGGCTCGTTATGCATCGTATTCGCATTCTCCGCTGGTCGGCCATCGCGCCGGCCATTGCGCTGTCTGCTGCGCTCGTCGCCCCAACGGCGTTCGCGCAGTCGCCTGCGTTCGACAGCCCGGTCGTCTCGCCGGAATGGCTGTCGCAACATTCTGAACGACCCCGATCTCGTGATCGTGAACGTGGTGAGCAATCGACGTGAGTACTCGGGTGGTCACATTCCGGGGGCGCGCATGGTGTGGTTCGGCGCTCTCGCGCCCGGCAACCCCGATCTGTCGACCGAGCTTCCGCCGCTCGCGCAGCTCGACTCGATCGTCGAGTCACTCGGGATCTCGAACAACTCACGGATCGTCGTCTACGCCTCGGCGCTCAACCCCGCCGCCGGGCGCGCATACATGACGCTCGACTACCTCGGCTTGGGCGACCGCACTGCGGTGCTCGACGGCGGATTCAGCGCCTGGAAGGAACGAGGGTTGACCGTGAGCACCGAGACGCCAACGGTCAAACGTGCGAAGTTCACACCGAAGCTCAACGCGTCAGCGGTGGTGAACGCCGAATTCGTCAACGCGAACATCGACAAGTCTGGAGTGAAGATCCTCGACGCGCGCACACCGAACTTCTACAACGGCGAGGGCGGCGGCATGCCGCGGCCCGGGCACATCCCGAGCGCCGGCAACGTGCCGTTCACGTCGCTGGTGGACGAGAAGGGGATGCTCAAGTCGCGTGAAGCCATCAGCGAGATGCTCGCCTCCGCCGGCGTGAAGCAGGGCGATCGCGTGGTCACGTACTGCCACATCGGACAGCAGGGCAGCCTCCTGTACTTCGCGTCGCGTTATGCAGGCTACCAGACGAGCCTCTACGACGGATCATTCGAGGACTGGAGTGGACGGAGCGAGCTGCCGCTCGTCGGTCCGGTGAAGAAGTAGGCGTCGCCCATCGTCGGTCGTGTGCGGCTTCTTCGGCCGCTGCCGCGCCGTCGGTACCGGTTTCGGTACCGGTTCGACGAGATCCAGCCCCTGCATGGCGCGAGCGAGCCGGCTCCGTCCCGAAGCCCGCTGGACAGACGGAGCCTCCGGCGCGACACTGATCAGCGTGTGGAATTCGAAATTTGGTACGCGTCGCCGGACAGTTCGTTTCGGTCGCGCCGGTCTCGCTGGCGTTCGTCGCGCTCGCGTGCTCGCGCGAGCAGCCCGCGCGTCCAGCAATTGACACGGCGAAGAAGCGGCCCGAGGCCGTAGCCGCCGCGGTACTCGCCACGCGTGGCGTCAGCGTTCCGTTCCGCGTGCCCGCGGAGTCGGAGATCCGGGACACGGTGGTGCTGGCGGCGGTGCGACGCGGTCGTGCGCTGCTGCTCGCCACACGCGACAGCCTGCCCGCGAACGTCGGCAGCCGATTGCGATGCGTGAGCTGCCACCTCGGTGATGGTCTCAAGGCCAATCAGATGCCGTACGTCGGTGTCTACGCGCGGTTCCCGCAGTACCGCACGCGCAGCGCGACTGTCGAGATCATCGAGGACCGCATCAACGATTGCTTCGAGCGGAGTCTGAACGGCAAGGCGTTGCCGCGCGACAGCCGCCCGATGCGGGACATTGTCGCGTATCTCGCGTTCCTGTCGTATGGCGTCCCGGTGGGCATGCAGGTCGAGGGGCAGGGGCTACCGCGTCTCGATCCGCTGACTGGCGACACGGCGCGGGGCCGCGATGTCTTCTCGACGCGCTGCACGCTGTGCCACGGGACCGACGGCCAGGGCACGAACGCCGCGCCGCCGGTCTGGGGTCCGCACTCGTACAACATCGGCGCGGGGATGGCGCGCATCCGCACGGCGGCGGCGTTCATTCGCGTCGCGATGCCGTTCGACAAACCGGGCACGCTCACGCCGCAGGAGGCGTTCGACGTGGCCACGTTCATCAACACGCGCCCACGCCCGGACTTCGCCCGTAAGGCGGGTGACTGGCCCAAGGGTGATCCGCCTCCTGACGTCGCGTACCCAACGACCGCCGCGACGAAGAAGAGGAAGGCTCGTTAGGCGCTGGTATCGAGCGTACGGATTCTGTATGCTCTGCGCCTGCCGATGACTCAGAGTCCTCGCTGTCGCTCGATGACACGCTTCTCCGCCTTCCGCCCTCCGCCTTCCTCAGGCCCGCTCCGCGTTAGCTCGCCGTCTTCGGCGCCAGATACTTCGTCAGCCAGCCCTGCACCTCGTTCCACCACAGCCGCTGGTTCTGCGGCTTCCCGATCCAGTGACCTTCGTCGGGGAACACCACGAGACGGCTCGGGACGCCCTGCCGCTGGAGCGACGTGAACATCGACAGGCCCTCCGTATACGGCACGCGGTAGTCGAGCTCGCCGTTCGTCACCAGCGTCGGCGTCTTGAACTTCCCGGCGTAGAGATGCGGCGAGTACACGCGATACTGCTCGCGCATCGCCTTCGGATCCCAGAACGGGCCGCCGTACTCCCACTCCGGGAACCACAGCTCCTCCGTCGCCGCGTACATGTTCTCGAGGTTGAACGGACCCGCGTGCGACACGAGCGCCTTGAAGCGCGTCGAGTGACCGGCGATCCAGTTCACCATGTAGCCGCCGAACGATCCGCCCGCCGCGCCCATGCGCGTCGAGTCCATCCACGTGTTGCGCGCGAGCGCGGCGTCGAGGCCGTTCATGAGATCCGTGTAGACCTTGCCCGCCCCACGCCTTCGACACGTCGTCGACGAACTTCTGCCCGTAGCCCGTCGACCCGCGCGGGTTGATGATCACGAGCGCCGAGCCCGTCGCCGCGAACATCTGGTAGTTCCAGCGGCCGTGCCAGTTGTCGAGCCACGCGCCCTGCGGTCCGCCGTGGATCAGCAGGATCACCGGATACTTCTCGCCCGGCGTGTATTGCGGCGGCTTCACGATGAAGCCCTGCACGCTGTCGCCGCCCGCGCCCTTGAACCAGAAGTCCTCGGCCGGATTGAGCGCGAGCTGCGCGACGAGCGCGTCGTTCACGTGCGTCGCCTGACGAGTGTCCGTCGCCCGCGCGCCATCGAGCGACGCCGCGTACACCTCCGGCGGCCGGTTCGTCGCGTCGCGCATCCAGACGACCGCTTTTGCATCGCGCGAGAACGAGAACCCGAGGTTGTTGGACTCTCCGATCACGAGTGCCGGTGCGCCGGTCGCGACGCCGTCCGCGCCTAACGTGGCGCGATACAGCTTGTCGCGTCCGGCGTCGGTCGTCGACACGTAGACACCGCTTTGCCGTCGGGCGCAAACGTGTACGCCGTCCGCGTTCCGATCCCACGTCGGCAGCGCCTCGGTCGACGTCTTCTTCGCTCGATCGTAGAGCATGAGCCGGAACCGGTCCGACTCGAACCCGCCACGCTTCTGCGATCCGTACGCGATGTACTTGCCGTCCGGCGAGTACACCGGGTTCTGGTCCGCGCCGACGTTGCGACTTCGTGATCACCGTCGCGCGTGCCGCCGCTGACAGGCACGACGTACAGGTTCACGTCCGTCGTCCACGCGTCGGCGCGCCCCTGATCCTTCGCCGTGTACGCGATCTCTCGGCCGTCGGGCGAGAACGCGTAGCCCTCGCTGCCGCCGAACGGACCGGGCGGCACGTCGTACTTGCGCGCCGGCGTCAGGTCTCGCGGCGTCGTCACCGTCGAGCGCCGACGACGAACAGGTGCGAGCGCGTGCCTTCATCCCACGCGTTCCAGTGGCGGAACAGCAGGTTGTCGGCGACGTGCGCCTTGACCTTGTTGTCTTCCTTCGCCTTGTCCTTCTGCGGCGTTGCACGCGTCGGTCGTGCAGTCAGGCCACACGGCGGACACGAACGCGAGACGTTCGCCCGTTGGCGACCACACGGGGCCGCTCGCGCCGCCGTTGAGCGTCGTGAGCTTGCGGCGCCCGCTGCCGTCGGCGTTCGCCACCCAGAGTTGCCCACCCGCGGTGTACGCCACGCGGCGCCCGTCCGGCGACCACCGCGCCTCGGCGGCGTGCGTCGTGTCGTCGGGGAACGCTCGGGCAGCGGAGCTGCCTAACGTCTGGACGTACGTCGTTGCCGCACGTCGATTCGCTTCGACATCGGTCGTCCGCACCGCGTACAGCATTGTTCGTCCATCCGGCGACAGCTGCGGGTCGGACACCGACTTTATCGCCGCGAAGTCGTCGAACGTCATCGGGCGGCGTGTTTGCGCGCCGAGCGTCGTGACGCACGTCGTGACGAGCGTGCCCGGAGCGAACAACGCGAGAACGAATAGCGATCGTACAGTCATCGCGAGTCTTCCTTGTCGCCGCGTGTGAGCGGCTCGGTCGTTTATCCGGTCGTTAGGCCGATCCGTCAGGGAGCCTGCGGTCCGGCAGTGCGCTTGTACCAGTCCACCTTGGTCTGGTCGCGCTTCGTTCCGCCAGCCAACGTCTCCTTCATCATCGCCTCGACTTCGGCGATCTCCCGCGGCGCCCGCGAGATCCACTCGACGCCCTGCTCGGTGCCGATGTAGTCGTCCTCGATGCGAACGCCGATGTTCTTGAACTTCTCGACCGCCGGCCGGAGCTTCGCGATCAGCGCATCGTTCTTCGCCGTCTTCGGCAGGATCTCGAGCAGGTTCTCACGCACGTAGATGCCGGGTTCGATCGTGAACGCGCTGCCGGTGGCGATCGTACCGGTGAAGTAGAACTGATCCGGGTCGTGCACCTCGAGTCCGATGCCGTGCCCCAGCCCGTGCATGTAGTAGAGCTCGAGCTGCGCGCACTGCTGCGGCTGTTGGGCCGAGCCGCAGTCGTACGTCGCGTTAGGCGATTCGATGAGCCCGACGCGCGCGAGGCCCGCGGCCAACACCGCTGACGCCGAGTCGGACATGAGCGATGCCTTGGCGCCGAGCTTCGCCTGACGCTCCGCGGCCGCCTGCGCGTCGCGCACGATCTGGTAGATCGCGCGCTGGTCGGCTGTGAACGTGCCGCTCACCGGCACGGTGCGCGTGACGTCCGCCGCGTAGCCGCGGTACGACGCGCCAATGTCCATGACGACGACGTCGCCGGCGTTCATGAACCGATCGTCGGCGTTGTAGTGGAGCGTCGTCGAGTTCGGACCCGAGCCGACGATCGTGCCGAACGACGGGCGGTCCGCTCCGTTTCGCCGGAACGTGTACTCGATGAGCCCCTGAATCTCGAACTCGTTCATGCCCGGCTCGATGGCGCGCATCGCTTCCTTCTGCGCGTCGACCGTGACTCGTGACGGCTTTACGAATCAGGTCGAGCTCGGCCGGGCTCTTCGTCCCGCGAAGCATCATCACGTACTGGTTCGCCGACGCGAGCTTCACCGACGGGTGCGTCGCCGCGAGGGCGCGAACGAACTGATCATCGCGGCTCAGGACGCGCCGCTTCCTCACCCTGGCGCTCGCCCAGCCGCACGTCGCCGACCACGTACAGCTGCGACGTCGAGCTGAGCAGCGAGTCGAGCACCGGCGCGAAGCTGCTCAACCGGTCGAGCGTCGATGCCGGTTGCCTTCGTCGCGCCCTCGGGTCCGAAGCGCTTGCCGGTCCAGACTTCCGCGGCAGGGTTCGCGATCCTCGACGAACAACGTCGAGCCGACGTCTGGCCGCCGCGCTTCACGATCACGAGCGCGGCGTTCGGCTCGTTGTAGCCGGTGAGGTACGTGAACGGCTCGTTCTGATAGAACGACAGGTAGTCCTGCGCGGGCTCCTGCGCCCCGATCGCGAGGAGTACGCCGTCCTGCATCTTCGCGGCGAGTGCCGCGCGCCGCTGCGCATACTCGGCTGCCGGAACCTGGGCGCCGAGCGACGAGATCGCAGCGGCGAGACCGAGCGAGCGAGAGAAAGACGGAGCCGCACGAGAGTCCTCCGGTGGAGTCAGATTCCACAGTGGGGTCAGATTCCAATTCGCGAGACCACGCTGCTGGGCGCCTCCACGTGATCGAATTGGAGTCTGACCCCGGGATCTGAACGATCTGACCTGATCTCTCTAACCTACTGGGCGGGAGCCGGTTCCATCGAGAGCGGTCTGCGTTGTTATTCCCGCTTCCATGCCAGTGTCCGACCGCCACGCAGCGCGTGGTACATCCCGAGAAACGCCGCCGCGTTGATCATGCAGAAGTAGTACGGCAGGCGAAGCACTTTCGGCCTGAGGCGGACGAGCGCGCCCAGCAGCACGAGCGCGTAGAACGCGAGCTGAAGCGCGAACAGCGCGCGATAGAACGGCCGGTCGAGCAGGAAGAGATTCGCGCCGAGCATCGCGAGCATCGCAATGGGCACGACGAGACGTCCCGCCTTGTGGGACAGGAAGAAGAACAACGGGCCGGGTCGCAGTGGGCGGATGAGCGCCTTCATCTCGCGCAACTGCTCGAAGTTCCCGGTCATGATGCGGACGCGACGGCTGAAGCCGCCCATCTCGTGCGCTTCCTCGTACGCAACGGCCGCAGGCTCGTACGCGACGCGATACCCGCGCGACAGGATGCGCATCGGAATCACGTAGTCGTCGTTGATCGTGCCCGGCTTCGGGAACGGGTACAGCGCGCGTCGGATCGCGTAGAGCGAGCCGTGACAGCCAAGAATGGAGCCGACGTCGGCTTCGGCGAGCTTGAGATACGTCTCGTACTTCCAGTAGAAGTCTTCCTGCTTGCCGAGCGCGGCTTCGTCGCCACGAAGCACGCGGTAGACGCCGCTCGCGGCACCGACGTCCTCGTCGGCGAAGTTCGCCACGAGCAGCCGCATCGCGTCAGGCGCCAGCATGCTCGACGCGTCCGAGAACGCGACGATGTCGCCCGTGAGTTGCGGTATCGTGTCGTTGAGCGCGTGGAGCTTGCCGCGATTCACGGGATACGCGAACACGCGAACGCGTCCGCCGCCGATCTGCGCCGCGACGCGCTGTGCGATGGCTGTTGTGCCGTCGTTCGGCCCGTCGCACGCGATCGCGATCTCGAGGCGATCGGCCGGATAGTCGAGCGCGAGCGCGTTCCGGATCTTCGCCTCGATGACGTCGGCCTCGTTGTACGCCGCGACGAGCAGCGACACGGTGGGCTCGATGGGTCGCTTGGCGACGGGATGCTTCGCCACGCGCCGGAGTACGGCGAGGAGGAGCGGATAGCCCGCGTAGACGTAGACGGCGAGCGCCGCGGACGCCCAGAAAGATGGCTGTCATTCCGAGCGAGCGTCAGCCGGGATGCCCGCCCCGAGAGGGCACCCGCGCCGCTTCGCGGACTCCGACTCGGAATGACAAGCGATCGCTCGGTCCGCCACCAGCAGCGTTAGGCAGGAACCGCGTCCACGCAGTGCAGCTTCCCGATCGTCTCGCATCGACACGACCTTGAAGCCCGACGCCTGCATGTACTTGTTCACATCCGTCTTGCTGAAGAAGTAGACCGGGCAGCCTAACGCCGTGAGGCGCACCTTCCGGATCGGGGCACGCCACGTCCAGAGGCGCGGCCACGCCGAGAGGAACCGCCCACGCGTCATCTTGCGAATCATCTTGAGACGCGACGTCGGGTCCGCGAAGTAGTCCCACAGCCCGATCGCGATCGTCTCGTCGAACACGTCGCTGCGGTTCCAGTCGACGATGTCCATCTGCGCGAAGTCCGTGCGACCCGCAACGCCTTCCTTCTTCGCGAGATCGCGCGCGAGCTTGAGCATCTCCGGCGCGACGTCCACGCCCATCACGCGCGTGGCGCCATGCTTCGCCAGGCTCGCCACGAAGCGCCCGGACCCGCAGCCGATGTCGCAGACCGTCTTGCCCGTGAGATCGCCGGACTTCCGCATGACCCAGTCGAATCGCTCGTAGATGTCACGACGCAGCCATTTGTCGAGCGATCGCGCGAACGCGCTCTTGTTCTCGCCGGTATAGATCGCGTCGAAGTCCTTGGCGACGTTGTTCCAGTACTGCGCGACCTTGATGTCCTCGGTGGTCTTCATTGGGCGGTTCAAACAGTCGAAGGGAAGGGAACAGCGCGGGCGGTATCAGCCAGCCCGCTGCCGCGAAAGCTCGAGAAACGCCCGAGGGCGAGTAAGCGACGTAACCGATCGTGCGTTTTCCCGAGATTCGTGTAATGGCGCAAGCGAGAACGCCTGCGCCCGCCAAGACGTGGTTGGTCGGGATCGACCTCCCACGGGTGGATATAGGCAATGAGCGGAAGGTTCTCCGCCCGCGCCCGCCGATAGCCGAGCTTCGTGTACCAGAAGGGTAAGATCCTCAGGTACCCGCCCCCGCCTACAGGCAAATTCTGTTCACCGACCATCCGGAACGTGGTGATCGGGAATTCGACGATTGGACCCGCAGGGGTCGTAACGAGGAAAGGCTGCCTTGGCGCGTCCGGAATGCCGTAGACATCGTGCCGGATGGGAAAGATGCTGGAGTCGTACGTGAATCCGGCCTCCGCGAGCACCTCGAGCGCCCAGAGCGACTTCATCGTGATGGAGTAGCTTGGCGCCCTGTAGCCGAATACAGCCTCGCCCGCGGCCTGCTCGATCACGTCCTTGGCGCGCCGGGTGTCGGCGGCAAACTCCTCGCGATCGAGCTTGTAGATGAGCCGGTGCCAGTACGAATGACAGGCAGGCTCGTGTCCTCGGGCGACGATGTCCCGGACCAATTTCGGGTACCGATCCGCGACCCAGCCGAGGATGAAAAACGTGCCCTTCACGCCGGTTTCGTCGAGGAGATCCAACAACCGTTGCGTGTTCGCCTCAACCCGGCACGGGTAACTTTCCCAGCGCTGTCGATCGACGACGTCCGAGAACGCCTCGACGTGGAAGTAGTCCTCCACGTCCACGGAGAACACGTTGCCGCTCGCGTCAGCCACGGGGCCTCGACTCGATCTCGAGGCCGCATTGGAGGCCCGACTGGGCGAGGCAACGTGTGGGACCGGCATTCAGGGGCATGGTAGGGGTACGATGTGACTGACGCCGCCGGGGAATCAGACCGAGGCGAGCGTCATTGATGGAGACGAGTTGGTGCGGCCGCGGAGCGGACGAGTGGACCGGCCGATTTTCCGGGTCGGACGGTTCCCGCCGCCCCGGGCACGCTCGGTGGGGGAGTGCAAAGGTCGAGCCGACGTGGGACGCCCGTCTCGACCTCCATGTTCAGGCTACCCGGGGCGGTCGGTCCGGTCGCCAGCCCGACTGTTTCTTTCCCGGGCCGCGCGGCTGTCCACCATGCGCTCGTAGTTCTCTTCGCTCGTGGTCCACAGGTACCGACCGAACAGATACCCGCAGAGCGGGAAGACGAGCATGGCGACCCCGATGCCGGTCTTCAGGTGCTGCGTCATGACGAGCCGCCAGACGAAGCCCTGCTCCTGGACGACCTGATAGGCGATGGTCACGAGCGCGACGGGGATGCCCCAGCCGAACACGCCGCGCCGCCAGATGAACGTGGAGCGCCCCATGGCGCGGGTGCGCTCCCAACGAGCGACTGCCTGCGGACGTCCGTCCGTCGATTCTGTGGGGCCAGGAGCTTCGCCTGAGCGGGAGTCGCGAGCAACCATCGAGAACCCTGAGGGAGTGAGCCCAAGCCCACCGCAGTCGGCGCGGCAGCCCGTCGACGTAGGATGGCCTGGTGCCTTCCCCAAGGCAATCGGTCCCGGCCGTCAGTAGCCATCTCGGACGAATAGTGAACGGATGCAGGGGATCTGACGGATCGACTCCATGCACGAGGGCTCGCGCATGCGGTGTCATCCCGAGCGCCAGCGATTGTCATCCCTCGTCATGCACCCGCCTGCGGCGGGTTCCGCGCTCGGCGTGATGACAAGGGAATCAATCCGCCAGATCAGACGAATCCGTTGCCCCTTCGTCTGAGATACTTGTTGACGCAGTCCTCGGCGTCCTCGGCGGTGACCTGGCGGTTGTCGTTGCAGTCACATGATGAGATCGCCTAACGCAGCAACAGCTTTGCGATCGTCTGCAGCTGCATGTTGGACGTCCCCTCGTAGATCGCGCCGATCTTCGCGTCGCGATAGAACTTCTCGACCGGATAGTCCTTCGTGTAGCCGTAGCCGCCGAACAGCTCGAGCGAGAGCGACGTCACGCGCTCGCGCGACCTGCGACGAGAACAGCTTCGCCATCGCGCCTTCGCATCGCGATGTCGTGGCCGGCGTCCTTGAGCCGCGCCGCGTTGTACACCATGAGCCGCGCCGCCTCGAGCTCCGTGCCGCCTGCGCGAGCTGGAACTGGATCTCCCTGGAACTCGGCGAGCGGCTTGCCGAACTGCGTGCGCTCCTTCACGTAGTCGTCGCCGCGCCGAGCGCGCCCGCGCCACGCCGATCATCTGCGCGCCGATGCCGATGCGGCCTTCGTTCAGCGTCTCGATCGCGATCTTGTAGCCCTGGCCCACCGGACCGAGCACGTTCTCCGTCGGGCACCTCGACGCCGTCGAGAATCAGCTCCGTCGTGCTCGACGCGCGGATGCCGAGCTTGTCCTCCTTCTTGCCGACGGCGAAGCCCGTGCAAGCTCGCGCTCGACGATGAACGCCGTGATCCCCTTGTAGCCCGGCTGACGGATTCGCGTTCGCGAACACGACGTAGATCTCCGCCTCGGCGCCGTTGGTGATCCACATCTTCCGGCCGGTGAGCACCCAGCGGTCGCCGCGCTGCTCGGCGCGCGTCGCGAGCCCGAATGCGTCGGAGCCGGACGACGGCTCGCGACAGCGCGTACGCGCCGACCGTGTCGCCGTCGAGCCGCGGCAGGTACTTCGCCTTGAGCGCGTCGCTGCCGTACCGGCTGATCGGATAGTTCACGAGCGTGTTCTGCACGTCGCACACGATCGCCGCGGACGCGTCGACCTTGCTGATCTCCTCGACGGCGAGCGCGACCATCATGCAGCGAGCCGCCGGCGCCGCCGTACTGCTCCGGCACCTCGATCCCCATGAGGCCCATCTCGAAGTACTTCGGGACGAGCGCGGGATCGATCTTCGCCGCGCGCTCCATCTGCCTGCACGCGCGGGCGAACTTCGTCGTTCGCGAAGCCGGCGACGGCGTCGCGGAACATCTGCTCGTCCTCGGAGAGGATCGTGAGCGGCGGATGTGCGGTCTGTTGCAGTCATCGATCGAAAATCGATTTGAAGGAGAGTTCGGCGCGGGAGCCATCAAACGACGGGACTGGAGCGCGCCGGAACGCCGTCGGCGGCATGGGTCGTAAGGTAATCGGCGCCGCGCGCCGCCTTCGAACCCGCGCAGCTCGTCGATCACGTACATGGGACGCTGCTTCACTTCGTCGTAGATGCGACTCAGGTATTCCCCGACGATACCGATCATGAGCAACTGAGCGCCGCCGAGCAGAAGAATGACCACGAGCGTCGACGCCCACCCCTGCACGGTATCGGCACCGACCAGCCGCTGATACACCGCCCATCCGGTCAGAACGAGGCTGATCGTCGACGCGGTGAGTCCGAGGTAGGTGGCCACGCGCAGCGGGACCTTGGAGAATGACACGATCCCATTGATGCCGAGGGCGAGCGACTTCCAGAACGTGTACTTGGGCTCCCCCGCATAACGCGGCGGCCGCTCGAACTGCACCGCGGTCTGACGGAATCCGAGCCAGGCCCGGAGCCCGCGCAGGTATCGATTGCGCTCGGGCATCCGGTTCAGCAGGTCCACCACGCGCCGATCCATGAGACAGAAATCGCCCGTGTCCGCGGGAATCTCGACGTCAGTGAGATGCTGGAGCAGCCGGTAGTACGTGAACGCGATCCCGCGCTTGAACGCACCTTCCGCGCGACGGGCCACGCGTTGCGCGTACACCACGTGATAGCCTTCGCGCCACCGCGCGATCATGACCGCCAGCAGCTCGGGGGGATCCTGGAGATCTGCGTCCATGACGACCACGGCGCTTCCCTGAGCAAAGTGCAGCCCAGCCGTGACGGCCGCCTGATGGCCGAAATTCCGTGAGAAATGCACGCTCCGGAACCGCGGGTCTCGCCGCGTCATCTCGGCGATCATCTCCGCGGTGCGATCGCGGCTCCCGTCATCGATCAACACCACTTCATACGACACGCCGAGCGTCGCGAGCCGGTCGCGAATGGTCGAGAAGAGCATGTCCAGCGTCGCTTCCTCGTTGAACACGGGAATGACGAGCGAGATGAGCACGGGCTCGGCTCTCGGTTCGGTTCCCGCAGCGAGCAATGGTATGAGCGATGGTGTGAGATCGCCCGTCATCGAGGAAGTGCCTGACAGTGGCGTGCTCGTATCCATGGGCGTCCGTCGAGTCAGGGCGCCGCGGCAGCCGCCGCCGGCGCGTTCCCTCGAAGTTGCATGGCGACACGCACGAGCGCGAGCACACGCTCGCGGAACAGGAACCACAGCGCGCCCGCGTAACAGACGGCACCCGCCACGACCTTGATCACGAGCGTCGCCAGGCGCGGCGTCGTCGGCGGAATGACGAGGGCGATCGCGAGCACACCGACCGCCATGATAGCGGTCGATACGAGCGCGGGGCGGAGGACCGGCAGGTACGATCGCGGCCCGATTCCCAGGTGCGTCGCCACCCGCCGCAGCAGTGGGAACATGACCATCGGTGCGTGGCAGACGATCCACGCGGCGGCGATTCCATTGATACCCCATCGGGCCCCGACGGCGAAGCCTAACGGGAGAACGATTGCCGCGATGACGCTCCGCTTCATCGTGTAGCGCGCGTCGCCGGTAATCGTGAGTGCTTGCGAGAGGATCGGTGTGAGTGAGCGGATGCCGGCGTACAACACGAGCAGCCGCAGCGGCGTGACGGCCGGCTTCCACTTGTCGCCCACGATCGCCAACAGATCGTTGGCGACGAGCGCGAGCCCCATGGTCGCGGGGAGCAATGCGAGCGCGAGCGTCCCGGTGATCTGCGTGAGGTACCGCGTGAGCAGCGCCGAGTCATGCTTCGCCGCCGAGAAGATCGACGACGTCACCCCCGTGAGGAGACTCGTGACCTTGTCGACGATCGAATAGGCGAGGTTCCACGCAAACGTGTACGCACCGAGCGCGGCTGCGCCGAGCAATTTCCCGGCGACGAAGAAGTCCGCGTTCTGGAACACGTACCACGCGATCGACCCGATGATGATATCGCGACTGAGATGGAGCGCACCTCGAAGCTCGTCGAACTTCGGGCGTCGGAATGGCAGCGGCAACGACGTCAGCGCGATGACCGTCGCGATACTGCTGCCGAGCAGCGCGGCGAGGACCAGCGCCCAGTAGCGGAGTCCGGCGAACGCCAGCGTGATCGACGCCGTCGCGGTGACGAGGCTGTTCACACCGTCGAGAAACGCGACGCGGCCGAATCGCAGCTGTCGCTGAAGCGCGGCCTGGGGCACCGTGCGGAGCGACATGATGACGAAATTCCCGCTCAACACGATCACGACCCACCGGAGTTCGGGGGCCTTGAAGAACGCCGCCATCGGTCCGGCGATGATGCACGAGAAGATGAAGCCCGCCACGCCGATGATCGTCGAGAGCGAGTGCATCTGGCCGAGTCGGTCGCCGCGCAGGTCACGCATGGCGATGATCGTCGTCCCGAGCCCTGCCTCGTTCATCATCGTGAGCAGCCCGAGGTACACCGCCGCCATGCCCACGAGACCGTAGTCTTCCGGCGACAACAGTCGAGCGACCGCCAGGGTCGATACCCACGCCGCGATCTGCGTGACCCACTTGATGGCCCCCGTCCACGCGACGCCGCGAACGAGGCTGCGGTCCAGCGTCGCGCGATCGTAATTCCGCCGCGCCTCGAGGTCGGCGTCGCTGGATTGCGGTGTCGCGGCCGTGCCAGCCGGTGGTGTGGTCACGATCGACGGCGGTTGCGGCGCGCTCATCCGCCGCCGTCAGCGTTAGGCGTGAGCGTCCATCGACCGTTCGCGACCTTGTACATGTCCGTGAACGCGTTGGCGTAGTCCACGGCATACGCGTAATCGCCCACCCCCAGCCAATGCGCGACCGACGCGGCGAGGAGATAGCGTCGATCGAGCAGTGGCGTGGGGAACGTGCCCGACATGAGCACTCGCGCCGTCTCGCCGACAATGCTTCGCCGACGCTGCCGTCTCACGATGTCCTTCTGGCGATCGCCCCACTGATCGATCGCACTGGCAGGCAGCGGGATCGGACATGGCTCGTGTCCCGGATAGGTCTGCCACGCGACCTGTTGGATGGTCGACGGGAAGAACTTCAGGGCCTCGTTGTACAGGCGGTGTCCCACGCCGAAGTCGGCCGGAGCAGCGGCCACCGCCTCGATCAGTTCGTAGTCGTAGAACGGGAGATGGAACTCCAGCCGATGCAGGTCGACATCCTCGAAATGCAGCGTGAGATGGCGACGCTGGTCGTGAACCATTCGGAAGAAGTAGAGCTCGCGGCCCGGCTCTGCCTCGCATCGCACCTCGTCGAACGCCTCACGCGTACCTTGATGCACGAGGTCGCGAACCGCGGCGGACATGTCGCGCCGGAAGACACGGATCGGGACGGCAATCTCGTGTTCGGCGAAATACCTGGTGACTGCTTCGTCGCGCTTGCCCGCGCGCAGCAACGCGATGACGCTCGCGTAGACGCCGACGAACCCGAGACCAACGCTGCCTCCGTCGCCGGACCAGATCAGGCCGGGCCGCTCGGGTGGCAGCGTCGCTCGCTTCGTCGACGCGCCCCAGACATCAGCCATCGTCATCGACCAGCGGACGGGATCGGGGGGCCGCGGTATGCGTGTGTGTATGGACTGCACGATACCCGCGAACGCGTCGCCGAGGATCTGATCCTTCGTGCCGTCGGTGGCGAAGTTGAACGTGTGCAGCTTGACGCCGCGGGCAACGAGCTCGGCGACGAGGCATCGCGAGTCGAGTCCGCCGCTCAGGAACGCGACCGAGGTTGTATCAGATCCCAACCGTCGGTCCACGGCGCGACTGAACAGCGCGTGCACCTTCTCGGCGGCCTGCGCGATCTGGATTTTCTCCTCCGGCACCGCCGCAATGTTCCAGTACCTCGACCGACGGACCGCGCGGTTCTCGAACAGCACGACTTCGGCATCGCGAATCGCGTAGATGTCGCGGTACGCCGTGCGATCCGCCAACGGGTAGCCGAGCGCCAACGTCTCCAGCGCGCCGCGAACGTCCATCACTTTCGGCAGACTCCGAAGCCCTTCGAGGACGCGAAGCGCGCCGGCGAAGTACACGACGTCGTCGGTGACGGCGTAGTAGATCGGCCGCACGCCAAGTTTGTCCGCGATGAGCGCGACCGAGCCGCTACGCTCGTTGAAGTGCAAGCCCGCGAAGCAGCCGATGCTCCGCGCTGTCGTCGAGAAATCACCCCGGTTCCACGCGTCGTGAAGGCGCGCAATGTCGGCAGCGCGTCCCTGCATGAGTCCATCGGCAAGGAGCGGCTCGCCAGCGACGAGCGTCGCACCTACGCCAGCGTCGCAGCGAAGAGAGCTGGTGTCGAATGCTCCGGTCTCGACGTAGACGATCGCCCCGCGACTGAACGGGACCACGCTCGCCGAGTCCTGCGGCCGGCGTGAGACCAACCCGCGGAGCTCATCGATCAGCGACGATGAACTCGGCAGATGGGGGTCGCGCAGGTAGTATCCAGCCCACACCGTCACAGTGGCGCCCCTCGACTCGCTCTGGCGGCCAAGCCGAACACGCTCACCTGCAAGGCTCGTCGGGCCACAACGGGGACGCTCCGGTTCGCTGATTCAATCAAGTGGTCCGATGGTTCCTGAGGGTGCGGTCGCCCGCATCATGCACGCGGCGCGCCGCCTACCGAGACGTGGAATTGCGCCTCAAGGGTACACGGTGACGAGGGCATGTAGTAATGTCGCAACAGCTGGCCTCACCGTTGCGACTTCCGTGCAACGGACGCTCGAGAACGAGGCAATGTCCCGTAATTTCCGAATGTGGCCGCGTACCG
Organism: uncultured Gemmatimonadaceae bacterium; assembly: GCA_963829055.1. Lineage (GTDB taxonomy): Bacteria > Gemmatimonadota > Gemmatimonadetes > Gemmatimonadales > Gemmatimonadaceae > JAJKIV01. Next base: position 608,368 of record CAWHHI010000004.1, read on the forward strand.
TCCTGGCTATCTGGCAGGACTGCCGAGCCTGTGGTTCCCAAGCCGACACGACGATAATATCAGCCGACGGATCTCCCCGGCTATCAGCCCGCCAGCGGCTCGCCTGACGCGCTGACACTCGTAACGACTAATACCCACCACCTGGTGTATTCAACGCCTCGGTATTGCCGCGCCACATCAGACGCCCTTGCTAGCGATTGCCGTGTGGCGGGCGCGACGTGACCGGCGGCGCTGAACGCCACGACTCGGAATCGCCGGCCTCACAACAGCGTCGGCCACTGCGCGTGGCGCTGCTGATCGACTCGTTCGATCAACCAGCCTGGGTCGCAACGATGATCGACGACATTGCGACGTCGGACGTCGCGGTCGTCACGCTCATCATCCGCAACGCCGCGGAACCGGCGACTGCGCCCGTGCGCCCGTCCCTGCTCAAGCGCGCGAGGCAATGGGTCCGCAATAGACACAGCCTCCTGTTCGCGCTGTACGAGCGGGTGGATCAGCGGAAGTTCGGAACGGCGGATGATCCACTTCGGAACGTAGACGTCACCCCACGCCTGCGAGATGTGCCGGTCATCGAGGCCGCACCGCGCCAGACGAAGTTTTCCGACTATCTCAGCGACGCCGACGTCGACCGCGCGCGCGGCTACGACATCGACGTCGCGCTCCGGCTCGGCTTTCGGATCCTGCGTGGTCGCGCGCTCGAGATCGCGCGATACGGCGTTTGGTCATATCACCACGGCGACAACCTCGTGAACCGCGGTGGTCCGCCGGGTTTCTGGGAAGTGATGGAGGAGGACGCGACGACCGGGTCAGTGCTGCAGATCCTCTCGGAGGAGCTCGACGCCGGCGGGGTGATCTATCGCTCGCAAGCCGCAACCTCGCCATTCTCGGTCACGAAGAACCGAACGGGCTACTTCTGGAAGATCCTCCACGTTCGTACTCCGAAAGCTTCGCGATCTCCATGCCGAAGGGGCCGGAACGCTCGTCGACCCGCACCCGCACGCTGGTGCGCCGCAGGCGTATAGTCGCCGTCTGTATGTCACGCCGACAACCGGGAGCTCACGCCGCACCTCGGCCGGCTCGATCACTCGTTATGCGCGCGAGAAGTGGCGAGGCATGACGGAGCGGGATCAGTGGGCGCTTGGCGTATCGCTTTACGCCCAACGCGCCTGACCGGCGACGTGCCGGACATGGCGCCGTTTCGCTTTCGGTAGCTCGTCCCCCCGATTGACCGATTCTGGGCGGACCCGTTCCCAATGCATATCGACGGGCGCTACTACGTGCTGTTCGAGGAGCTCGAGTTCGAATCGCCGAAAGGCCGGATCTGCGGCATCGAGATCGGCCCCGAGAGGGCCTGATCGGCGAGCCGGTTCGGTGCTCGAGCGCGAGTTCCATCTCTCGTACCCGTACACGTTCGAGTGGCGCGGCGAACGTTTCATGATTCCCGAGTCGGTGGGCAACCGCAGCGTCGACCTCTACCGCGCGGTCAACGCGCCGTACGAGTGGAAGTTCGACCGCACGCTGCTCGCCGACGTCTCGCTGCTGGACGCGACGGTCGTCGAGATCGAAGGGCGCTGGTGGATGTTCGCGGCCAGCGTGACGCGCGGCGGCTCACGTTGCGATGAGCTCGAACATCTACTACGCCGAGTCCCCGCTCGGGCCCGTGGACGCCACACAAGCGTAACCCTGTCGTGTCCGACGTACGGCACGCGCGACCCGCGGGGCGTCCGTTTCAGGTCGACGGTCAGTGGTACCGCCCGGCGCAGAACTGCTCGCGCCGCTACGGCTACGCGATCACGCTCCGCCGCATCGTTCGCCTCGACCCGAACGAGTTCGTCGAGGAGACCGTCACGTCGCTCACGCCCGACTGGGACCCGCGCGTGATCGCGACGCACACGATCAACGCCGTGGACGGTCTGACGCTGATCGACATGCAGCTCCGACGCAAGTCGTCGGTAGCGCAGTCGCGGAGAGCTCAGTCGCGGAACACCTCGAGCGCCAGCTCCACCTTCCCGAACGGCGCCGACACCTGCACGCCCTGCACGGCGGCCGCGCACGCGGTCGAGCATCTCGCGCGCGATCGCGATCCCTTCGGCCACCGCGTGCTCCTTCGACTTCTCGCTCGCGCGTCGCATCCGCGTCGATCACGCTCTCCGGCACGCACGACGCCCGGCACCTCGTTCGCCAGGAACTCCGCGTTGCGCACGCGACACGAGCGGCCAGATGCCGGCGATGATCGGAATGCGCGCGTGCCTCGGTGCGACGGAGGAAGCTTCTCGAGCTGCGCGACGTCGAACACCGGCTGCGTGATCGGCGAACTCCGCGCCCGCTTCGACCTTCCACGCGAAGCGCTTGAGCTCGTGCTCGAGATCGATCGGCGCCGGGTTCACGCCGACGCCGATCACGAACTGCGTCGGCGCGCCGATCGGGTTGTCGCCCGGATCGCGGCCGTGGTTCAGGTTGCGCACGAGGTTCGTGAGCCCGATCGCGTCGATGTCGAAGACCGCGGTCGCGCTCGGGTACGGCCCCATCTTCGGCGGATCGCCGGTGATGAGCAGCAGGTTGCGCAGCCCGATGGCCGACGCGCCCAACAAGTCGCTCAGCATGCCGAGCAGGTTGCGGTCGCGGCAGCAGTAGTGCGTGACGGTCTCGATGCCGACCTGCTGCTCGATGAGCAGCGACTGGTCAGGAGCGCGCCCATGCGGCTCTGCGCGCGCGGCCCGTCGGGGACGTTCACCGCGTCGACGCCTGCGCGCTTCAGCTGCCGCGACATCGGCGAGCATGCTGCGTCGCGTCCACGCCGCGCGGCGGCACGATCTCGACGGACGTGACGAACTCGCCGCGCGCGATCTTCGCGCCGCGAAGTGCGAGCGCTGCGCGAAGCGGCACCGGCGCTGCACGTCGGGCGGGACCGGTGCCGTCGACGTCGCGCTGCACCGTGGGCTGCCGCGGCCCGATCGACCGATTCGCCGCCGCCCGGTTCGCGCGAACGCGCGGGCTCAGCGGCCGCACGCCCTCGCACATCGCGCGGATGTGCTCCGGCGTCGTCCCGCAGCACCCGCCGACGATCTTCGCGCCCGCCTGCACGAGATGGCGCGCGTACGCCGCCATGTACTCGGCGCTCGCCATGTACATGCTGCGCCCGCCGACGTCGCGCGGCATGCCGGCGTTCGGCTGCGCGCTCAGCTTCTTGCGCGTCAGCGGCACCATCTTCTCGATCGCCTCGAGGATCGTCTGCGGCCCGACCGAGCAGTTGAGCCCGATCACGTCGGCGCCGAACCGGTCGAGCGCGCGCGCGACGTCCTCCGGCGTCGCGCCGTACGGCGTGCGCCCGTCGACGCCGATCGTCATCTGCGCGATCACCGGCATCGTCGGATCGACGTCGCGCGCGGCGCGCGATCGCCTGGCCGATCTCCTGCGAGGTCGCCGAACGTCTCGAGGAGGAAGCAGATCGGCGCCGCCCGCCTTGAGCGCCTTCATCTGCTCGCGGAAGATCGCGCGCGCCTCGTCGACGCGACGTCGGGCCGTACGGCTCGATGCGAACGCCGAGCGGCCCGACCGCGCCGGCGACGAGCATGGTCGTCGCCCGCTACGTCGCGCGCGATCCGCGCCGCCGCGCGGTTGATCTCGCGCACCTGCGCCTCGAGCCCGAACTGCGCGAGCTTCACGCGGTTCGCGCCGAAGCTGTTCGTCTCGAGCACCTCCGCGCCCGCCTTCACGTACGCGCGGTGCACCTCGCGCACGAGGTCGGGCGCGCGGACGTTCAGCTCGTCGTAGCACTGATTGATGAACACGCCCTTCGCGTACAGCATCGTCCCCATCGCGCCGTCGAACAGGACGAGCGCTCGGGATCGAGCAGGCGCGTCAGCAGCGTCGGCGCGGGATGTCACGCCGCCGATTCTCCAGCTGCCGCGGTTGCGGTGATGCTGATGGCTGCTGGCCGCTGGCTGACGGCTGCACCGTCCGCCGCCGCGCGCACGGCGTAGTACTTCGCCTGCGGATGGTGCACGATCAGCGCGGCCGTGCTCTGCTCGGGAATGAGCTGGAACGCCGACGTCAGCTCCATGCCGAGCGCCTCCTCGGCCGGCAGCAGCTTGAACAGCTGCGCGTGATCCTCGAGATCCGGGCACGCGCCATAGCCCCACGAGTAGCGCTTGCCGCGGCGCGCCCGGAATCCCGAGCTCGCGACGGATGCGACGGTGCATCCACTCCGCCACCGCCTCCGCGGCTTCGACCGCGAGGCCGTGCGAGTAGAACGCCTCGGTGTACTCGCCCGCGCGCCTGCAGCTCCTCGAACCGGCGCGTCGCCTCGTCGCCGACCGTGACGATCTGGAGCGCCACGACGTCCACGTCCGCCGACTGCGTCGACGCGGAAGTAGTCCGCGAGGCAGAGCCGCTCGCGTCCTTCCTGGCGCGGGAAGTGGAAGCGCGCGATCTCGCGGAGCGACGCGCCATCGCTCTGCGTACGCCGCCGGGTCGTAGACGATGAGATCGTTGCCGTCGCTCTGCACCGGGAAGTAGCCGTACACCGCCTGCGGCTGCGAGCCAGCCGTCGCGCTTCGCCTCCGCCTTCAGGCGCTGCGAGCGTCGGCTCGAACTCCTCGCGCACGGTCGCCTCGTACTGCTCGCCCGAGCCGCGTCCGCCCCACTGCAGGCGGATACAGCTCGTCGAGGTCGAGCAGCTCGAACACCTCGTCGAGCGGAATGTCGCGCACGCACGCGCGTGCCGAAGAACGGCGCGCGCGGGAACGGCGTTGTCGTGCGCGCACGTCGCTGCGCTCGCCGCCGCTGATCGCCGGCCGCGATGTCCTTGCCGACCGTGCGTGCGGAGGAACACGTCGCTGCGCGCCGCCTCGAGCGACTCGCGCGATCGAACTGCCGCGCGACGATCGGCGTCCTGGAGCACGTCCATCGTCTCGAGCCCCTCGAACGCGTCCTTGCAGTAGAACACGCCCGACTCGTACGCGCGCTCGCCGTCGACGAACAGCGCGCGCCGCCCGAAGCGGCGGTTGATCGCCGCGCCGCCGATCAGCACCGGGATCTGGATGCCGCGCTTGTCGAGCTCCTGCACGCAGAGCGGCATCTGCTTGCGTCGTGCTCACGAGCAGCGCCGAGAGGCCGATCGCGTCCGCGCCCACCTCGAGCGCCTTCTCGATGATCGTGTTCACCGGCACCTGCTTGCCGAGGTCGAACACGGTGTAGCCGTTGTTGGAGAGGATCGTGTTGACGAGCGACTTGCCGATGTCGTGCACGTCGCCGTACACGGTCGCCAGCACGACCTTGCCCTTGGTGTAGCCCTCTGCCTTCTCGAGGAACTGCTCGAGATGCTTCACGGCCTTCTTCATCACCTCGGCGCTCTGGAGCACGAAGGGCAGGATCAGCTCGCCGGCGCCGAACTTGTCGCCGACGTCCTTCATCGCCGGCAGCAGCACCTCGTTCAGCACGCGCACCGGATTCTCGCGCACGCCGGCCGCGTCGAGCGCCGTCCTCGATGCCTTCCTTCTTCCGGTGCAGGACCATCCAGTGGACCCGCTGCCTCGGGCGTCATGCCCTGCCGTCGGATCCTCCTTCGTCCTCGCGTCCCGACTTCCCGTCCCGCAGTCCCGCGAAGTGCTTCGATGAACCGCTGCAGCGCGTCGGGCGCCGGTTGAACACGAGATCGTCCGCCAGCGCGCGCTCGCTCGTCGCTGATCTCGACGTACGGCGTGATGTGCGCCGGATTCACGATCGCCGCGTCGAGCCCCGCCTGCACGCAGTGGTGCAGGAACACCGAGTTGAGCACGTGCGCGCGCCTCCGGCGTCGAGCCCGAAGCTCACGTTCGACACGCCGAGGATCGTGAAGACGCCCGGCAGCTCGCGCTTGATGAGCCGGATGCCCTCGATCGTCTCCTTCGCGCTGTCGATCCACTCCGCGTCGCCCGTCGCGAGCGTGAACGTGAGCGCGTCGTAGATGAGGTCCTCGGCGGCGAGCCCGTACTCGCCGACGACGATGTCGTAGATCGTCGCGCGCGACCTCGAGCTTCCGCTCGCGCGTCTTCGCCATGCCGACCTCGTCGATCGTCAGCGCGACGAGCGCCGCGCCGTGCTTCTTCGCGAGCGGCACGACGGCGTCGATGCGCTTGCGGCCGTTCTCCATGTTGATGGAGTTGATGATCGCGCGGCCGGGCACGTGCTCGAGCGCCGCCTCGATCACGGACGCCTCGGTCGAGTCGATCATGAGCGGCGTCTCGACGCTCATCGAGAGCAGCTTCACGAGCTTCGACATCTGCTCGGCTTCGTCGCCGCGCTCGGTGAGCGCGACGCAGACGTCGAGCACGTGCGCGCCCGAGTCCACCTGCTCGCGCGCGACGTCGAGGATCCCTTCGTAGTCGTCGGCGAGCAGCAGTCGCTTGACCTTGCGCGAGCCCTGCGAGTTGACGCGCTCGCCGACGAGCAGCGGCGCCGGCTCCTGGTGCAGCGTGATCGCGCGCATCGCCGACGACACGCGTGGCACCGTGCGCGCAGTCCGTGCCCGTCGCCCGCTTCGGCGGCTCCGCCGTTCGCCGTTCCCTCCACGCGCCGCACCGCTTCGACAATCGCGGCGAGATGCTCGGGCGTCGTGCCGCAGCAGCCGCCGACGATCCGCACGCCGAACTCCTTCACGAACTCGCGCAGCGCGCGCGCCATCGGCTCCGGCTCGAGCGGATAGACCGCCTCGCCCGCGCCCGTGTTGAGCGGCAGGCCCGCGTTCGGGATCACCGAGATCGGATGCGACGCGTGCTCGCGTCAGGAAGCGCACCGGCTCGCGCATGTGCTCCGGGCCCGTCGAGCAGTTCAGCCCGATGCACGTCGACGCGCAGCGCCTCGAGCGTCGTCATCGCGCTCGCGATGTCGGTGCCGAGCAGCATGCGGCCGCTCGTGTCGAGCGTGACCTGCGCCTGCACCGGCACGCGGCGACCCGAGCTCGGCGAACAGCCGCTCGAAGCCGGTGAGCGCCGCCTTCACCTCGAGGATGTCCTGCGCCGTCTCGACGAGCAGCACGTCCACGCCGCCCTCGATGAGGTACTTCGCCTGCCGGTAGTAGTTCTCGCTCAGCTCCTCGAAGGTGATGTTCGAGAGCACCGGATCGCTGCTCGACGGCAGCATGCCCGTCGGCCCGATCGAGCCGGCGACGAAGCGCGGCCGCTCCGGCGTCGCGATACTTGTCGCACGCGGCGCGCGCGAGCCGCGCCGCCGCGACGTTGATCGTCGCGGACCTTGTCCTCCAGCCCCCACTCCTCGAGCCGGCGCGGCGTGGTCTGGAACGTGCACGTCTCGACGACGTCGCAGCCCACGGCGAGGAACGACTCGTGGATCGCCTGGATGACGTCGGGGCGCGTGAGGACGAGGTTGTCGTTGCACCCCTCCAGCGCCTTCCCGCCGAAGTCGTCCGGCGGTCAGGTTGTAGCGCTGGATGTTCGTGCCCATCGCGCCATCGAAGACCAGCACGCGCTCGTTCGAGGGCGTCGAGGTAGCGCGTGTCGCGATAGGGAAGTGCGAGTCGGCGGTCGTGCGCGGTGTCGGTCATGTGTTCGAGGCAACGAAAACGGCCCGGATGCGTGAGCGCCGGGCCGGCGCTTTAGCAGTTGTTTTACGTGGCCGCAATTTGCCTCAAATCGCCACGATGCTGTTGTCCGCCGCGAAGCTTCGCGTACGACGACCGGCTATGCATACATAGCCGTCGCTCTCTGGAGACGGCAAGCCGAATGCCGTCCGGTCGAACCGGCACCGGACTCAGCTATGCCGCCCGATCTTCCGGCGGCGTGTCGCGGCGACCCGGCCCGACGCCACCGCGCGTTCGGTAAGTCGTTGCACCATCGTGATCAGGCGCTGGCGCTCCCACGGCAGGAGCAGATCGGCGAGCGTCAGGCGCTGCACGCTGGCTGGAAGCGCGGGTGTCGGCCTCTCCGTCGTGCCGATACAACACAACCGCGCATCCCGGCGGCAGTCGAAGGCGGAGGAACTCGGGATCGGCGGCGCAGCTGACGTTCGACCAACGCGACCAGCGGCTGGATCTCCTGAGCACCGCCGCCGCCTCCGCGATGGAACGCACGACGTGGGCCGTGCCCCGCCACAGCGAGCGCCTGCGCGATACCTTCGAGCACGCTCTCGTCCGAGCCGATCACGAGCGACGTCGTCATTCGTTCCGTCCTCCTGCGTGCTTCGTCGGCGAGCCGTTCGACGGCCGCCGCTGAAACGCCATCGACTTCGATCGTCTTCGTTCGACTCGTCGCACCAGTCACGATGCGCACGCCTCGCCGAGGAACCGACAGGCGATCGGCCAGGAAATGCAACGAGCGCCTCGTTCGCGGCGCCGTCGACCGGCGGCGCGTGAAGCCGAACGCGCAGCGCGCCGTCTAGCACACCCACGATCTCGTTCCGCGACGCGCGCGGCTGGAGCCGCACCCGAAATCGTACGCCCGTCCCCGCGAATCCACCGTGAGCAGGCTCACAGACGGCGCTCAACTATCCAGCCCGACAGTAGCGAAAGAATGAAGTACGCGACGAGCGGCGTCAGGTCGAGCATGCCACCAACCGGCGGAATGAGCTGACGCAGCGGCCGCAGAAACGGCTCGGTCAGCGCGTACGACCAGCGGACCCACCATGCCGACGGCGACGTGCGCACCCATGACATGATCACGCGCGCGAACAGCGCGATCTGCAGGATCCCGAAGATCCAGTTGAACGACGAGCCGCAGCAACCCACGCGGACCCGGTCGCCGCCGCGAACGCGATCGATTCCACCTGCGCCTCGGATGAAACCGAGCAGCCAGAGGACGAGGATCCCGCCAACGACGACGGCGGCGAGCGCCCACCAGGGCGCATTCGATGGAATGCCACCGCCGCGAACGATGCGTCGCTCGATCGGGCGCCATGAGCGGATCGATCGATCCGCGAAAGAACCGCGCGACGCCGAGAACGGGCTGATCCGCCGCGTCCGCACCGCCCAATCGATGGCGCAGACCGCGGCTGCCGACCACCGCCGAGGCGAGGAACGCGATGCGCGCGATCGCGATGACCGTGTCGAGCGTGGCGAGAAAGACGTTCACACGCGAAGTGTGATCGGCGCGAGTCGGGACCGAGCAAGTGGTTTAAGCGCACGAGTCTTTCCAACATCATTACACGGGAACGCCGTGCTGGCACTGTCCAGCGGCGCCAGCTTACGCTCAACCCGACGCAATCCCAATCATGTACCTCGTTACTGGCGGCGCCGGCTTCATCGGATCGGCCGTCGTCCACGCGCTTGTGCGTCAGTCGGCGCCGCGTCGTGAACGTCGACAAGCTCACGTACGCTGCCAACCTGGACTCGCTCAGCCGACGTCGAGGCGCGACCCGCACTATCACTTCGAGCGCGGTCGACATCTGCGAGCGCCGACGCGATGCGCCGGCATCTTCGAGCGATATCAGCCCGACGCCGTGCTTCATCTGGCGGCGGAGTCGCACGTCGACCGGTCGATCGACGCGCCGGCGGATTTCGTTGCGCACGAACATCGTCGGGACGTTCAGTGCTCCTCGGCGGAAGCGCGTCGGTACTGGGACGTCGCTTCCTGACGATCGCGCGCGCGCTTTCGGTTCATCCACGTTTCCACCGACGAGGTTTACGGCTCGCTCGGTGCGACGGGCCACTTCAACGAACACTCGCCCTACGACCCCAGCTCGCCGTACTCGGCCAGCAAGGCCGGCGCGGATCATCTCGTACGCGCCTGGCATCGAACGTACGGGTTGCCCGTGATCGTCACGAACTGCTCGAACAACTACGGACCGCACCAGTTTCCGGAGAAGCTGATTCCGCTCACCATTCTGAACGCACTCGCGGCGCGGCCGATCGACGTGTACGGACGCGGCGAGAACGTTCGCGACTGGCTCTACGTCGACGATCACGCCGACGCGCTCCTCGCCGTTATGGAACGTGGCGCGTCGGCGAGACGTACGCCATCGGCGCGCGCGCAACGAGCGCCGGAACATCGATGTGGTGACAGCAGTCTGCGGATCCTCGATGGAGCTGCGGCCTCGGCGCGCGAGGCGCGCCGCTATCGGGAGCTGATTCGCGTTCGTGGCTGACCGGCCCGGTCACGACCATCGCTACGCGATCGATCCCACCACGATCGAGCGCGAGCTCGGCGTGGCGACCGACGCGACTCGTTCGAGTCCGGCGCTTGCGCAAAACGGTGCGATGGTACCTCGAGAACCGTGCTGGCTGGGACCGCTGCTCGAGCGGCGGCTACCGCGGCGAGCGCCTTGGTCTCGGCACGGCGCGCATGAAGGGGATCGTTCTCGCGGGCGGCACCGGGTACGCGCCTGTATCCCGTCACGCGGTCGGTCAGCAAGCAGCTGTTGCCGGTGTTCGACAAGCCGATGATCTACTATCCGCTGTCGACGCTGATGCTCGCCGGCATTCGCGACATGCTCGTCATCTCGACGCCCGAGGACCTGCCGCGCTTCCGCGAGCTGCTGGGCGACGGGTCGCAGTGGGGCGTGACGCTGTCGCTACGCCGAGCAGGCGGTGCCTAACGGGTTGGCTGCAGGCGTTCGTGATCGGACGCGAGTTCATCGGAACGGATCGTGTCGCGCTCATCCTCGGCGACAACCTGTTCTACGGCGGCGGGCTGCGGCGCCATGCTCAAGCGCGTCGCGCAGCGCTCGTCAGGCGCGACCGTCTTCGGCTACACGGTGCGCGATCCGCAACGGTACGGCGTCGTCGAGATCGGCCGCTGACGGCCGGCCATCGACATCGTCGAGAAGCCGGAGCACCCGCGATCGAACTACGCGGTCACGGGCCTGTACTTCTACGACAACGACGTGATCGACGATCGCCGCCGGCCTCACAGCCGTCGCGGCGCGGCGAGTACGAGATCACGGACGTGAATCGCGAGTACCTCCAGTCGTGACCAACTCAACGTCGAGCTGCTCGGTCGCGGAATGGCGTGGCTCGATACCGGAACGCACGAGTCGCTGCTCGACGCGAGCGAACTTCATCGAGGTGATCGAGAACCGGCAGGGACTCAAGATCGGTTGCGTCGAGGAGGTCGCGTTTCGCTGCGGGTTCATCGACGTCGATCAACTCGCTCGCATGGCGGAGCCGCTGCGCCAGACAGCCTACGGACAGTATCTGTTGCGCGTCGCGTCGGAGTAGTCGACTGCGCCATGCTCAGCGCTGAGCGAACGCGGCTCGCGCCGGCAGCGCGGTTTCACGCGCGACTGCGGCCACACGCCGGAGTACGAGAGCAACGAGCCAGCCAAGCGCTACGCCGGCAAACACCGCCGCCCACTCCCACCAGCCGCCGAAGGCGGTGCCGGCGACCAGCGGCGCCACCACGAACGCTAGCGTGACACTGGCGAGCAGCGCCGCACCGATCACGGTCGCTGTCGGTCGATGCCCCACGGGACGGTTGCGCGCTGGCACCGCCGCTGCCCACCAGAATCCGATGGGCACCACGAGCGCGATCATCCAGAGCGCCGCGATCCACCGCGTGCCGCCATCCAACGGCAATGTCGAATGGGGAGAGCACAATCCACCCCAGAGATGGCGACAGCGGCACCACCTCCTCGCGAGACTCGGTTCCCGCCTGCACGCCGGCGACGAGCGCACGATCGCGATGCTCGCACGTGAGGCGCACGAGGTCCGGATGCGCGCCGCTGGAAACCCGCAGTGCGTCTCTGAGAACAATGCGCGGCGACCGGAAACGCAGTTGCGCTGAGCGTGTTTTCTGAAGGCACGTGAGGTCCCAACCGCGCTGCTCGAGGGCGAATGGCTGGGTGATCTCTTCCGAGATGCGGACGATTACCGAGCGCCGCGGTTCGAGCCCGTCACGGTCGATCGTCGCCGTCGCCCGCCACGCGTCGCTCATGAGACGGCGGTCGAGCCCGAGCGATGTCGACGGAAAGCCTAACGGCAGATCGATGCCGTTGATGTCGAACGCGAGCAGGCGACCGGTGAACGGTTCGTAGCCCGAGCGCGGCGGCAGCCACTGGACCCACAACGAACGCGGCACGAATGCGGGCCCGAGTGCCCAGGTCGTCGCGGCGCAGGTCGCCGCGAACACCGCGCACCACGCAAGCGCGAGACGCGCCGCCGTCGCCGGTTCGGGGGCATAGCAGCGGTTTGCGCCGAAGCGCGAGCTCGATGCCGATCCAGCCGCCGAGTGAGTTCGACAGGATGTCGCCGAACGATGAATCACGACCGACGACGACGGCTATCTGCAACGATTCGATCGCGACGGTGGCCGCGACGCAGATCGCCAGCGGGATCCACCGGCGATTCAGCGCCAGCGCCAGCGCGAACCCGAGCGGCATGAACATGATGATGTTCGTCGCGACGTCGAGTGCGCCGAACTCGCCGCACGCGATGCACCAGAAGCTCGTGGTGATGACCGTCCACGGCGCAGGGGTGAGCGTAAAGAACGCGATCGCGATGCTCGAGATGATCGCGAGAATGGTTCCAACACGGCGGGAAGACAGGGAGCGAATGGTGGCCTCGTTAGGTCACTGGTTTCCGGATGAGTGCACGTCGCATGGCGACGCACGCCGGGCCCGACTCCCCGTCGGTCCGTGGCGTAGCGCGAAGCGCGAGCAGCATGGTTTCCTGCGAATACGCGCGCATGACGTCGAACCGATCGCAGTCGTGCAGCACCAGTCGGAAGACCGTCTGGTAGTCGGAATAGATCGGCGTGCCGAGGATGTGCGTGATCCGTTGACGCTGCAGGTACGGAAGAAACGAAGTCGTATCCTGCTGAAGGACTTCTTCCCAGAACACGGACTGCCGCTGCGCGAAGTAGTACAGCGTGGCGTTCTTGGGAACGATGAAGCGTGCCAATGGCGGCGTATGCGTTGCCGCGAACCGTGCGGCGTCGATGAAGTCGAGCGACGCGGGTCGCGCGCAATCGACGCGGGCACGGGTGCAGGCTTCCGCGCGCTCGACGAGAGTGGAATCGTTGAGAATCGCCGGCGCCGTCAGAAGAACGCCGAGCGAGGGCACGAGCAGCCGAGCGCCGGTCCTCAGTCGAGCAGACTGCTCGATCCGGTTGGCGACGATCCCGGCGCCGATGACCGTCAGCGCTATGATGACCGGCAGCACTGGCGCGAGGAAGCGCTCGAGATTGTACGGCCAGACCGTGAGCAACGCGCCGTACGTAACGGAGAAAACGATCACGGCGTTCCACCGACGCCAGGCGCTCACTGCCCCGACGATCGCGGCTCCGCCGATGATGACCATCCAGAACACGTTGTCGAACACGGTGCTCGGATTCAGCGGCAGCTTCAACTCGGTGAACACCATCTGGCCGCCGTACGCGGTCACGTTCGTCTTGATACGGTGGACCAGTGTATTGGCGAATGAGCCTTCGGCGGTGCGTACATCGATCGCGTCATCGACGTACGAACGTCTCACCTCGCGCTTCGGCGCCATGGCGGTCCAGGCGAGCCAGCTGCCGACGGTGAGCGACGACGCGAGCCCGAGCGCAACAACCCAGCGAACGCGTCGGCGAAGGAGCCAGTGCGCGCCCAGGCTGAGCGGGATCGTCACCCCAGCGCTGCGGACCAGAGCCGCGCTGATGGCGAGCGCGCCCGCGAGCATGGCGCGTCGTCCGCTCGGCAATGTGCGCTCACTCCAATCAGCCGCCCACAGGGAGCACAGCAGCAGCCCGGTGAACGTCGCCTCGGTCACTGGAGCGCCGGCCACTTCGACCAGCGTCGGATTTACGGCGCATATCGCGGTGACCAGCAGCGCGAGCTCCGGCGACCAGCGACGACGGATGACATCGAAGAGCGCGATCAGCCCCACTACCGAAAACAAAATGCCCATGCCCGCGATCACGTCCAGCCGTTCGCCGAAAAGCGTCCCGAGGAACGCGAGCAGCGCCGGGTATCCCGGCGGAAAACGGGCGGCGATAGGTTCGGCGATGAACTGAACCTCGCGGTACGAAAATCCGCGCAGCGAACGCGCGAGGAGCAGGTAGGCCGCGTCGTCGCCGAACGTGAAGATCTCACGGGCGCGGACGGTCCATGCCAGACACACATGACCCACGAGAACGGCGGCCAGGAGCACGCGCTGCCGAACGGCGAGCGACACCGGTTGTTCGGTCACCACAGGCGAACGGACGGGTCAGCCGGCAGCTGTGCGCCGCGACGATCTCGCGGCCAACTCCTCCGCCGCATCGAAGAAGAGCGCAGCCTGCGTCGAGCGGTCGAACCGGCCATCGTGATTGAGCGACGTTGGTCGGATCCCGGCGCGAAACTCGGCGAACCGCTTGGCGATCACGCGTTCGATTCCGTCCACGTCGTACGGCGCGATCACGTCGGCTTCCGTATCGCGCAGCAACGCTTCGGTCGCGCCCGCAGGTTCGGCCAGCGCGAGGAGCCACGCATCGAATCGCATGTACTCGAAGAGCTTCGCCGGGATCGTCACCGTCGTTCGCAACGGCAGGCTGACGAGGAGCGAGACACCAGCGAGAAACTGCAGTGCGTCGCGCCTCGGTCGAAATCCGTGAGCGACGAAATGCTCACCCAGGCCCGCTTCCGCCGCTATGGTCGTGAGCGGAATGCCCTCGCACGCGTCGTCTCCCATGAACTCCACGCCGAATTCATCCGGCGTCGCGCCCGTTGCACGGGCGACACGGGCTGCAGCCTCGAAGAGCGGACGCGGATCGCGACCGAGGTAGATCATGCCGGCGAACCCCACGACGAATCGGCGACCAATGCGCGACGGGGGTAGCGGTTCGCGGTCCGCTCCGTTCATCACCGTGCGCACGCGGCCGCGGAGCGCCGGGTATTTCGCGACCTGTAGCTCCTCGTGGGCCTTCGACGTCACGACGAGCAGGCTCGCGGCCGATACGCAATCACGCTCGTGCCGCTGGGCGAGCCTGCGCCAGGTGTCGCTTCGAAACTCGGAGGGCATCGCCGAATCGTCGGACCAGGGGTCACGCATGTCCATCACGATCGGCAAGGCATGACGGGCGGCGATGCGGCGCGCTGCGTCATGAGCAGCGTGCGGGGGGCCGGAGCTCACGACGATGTCGTATCGATTCTTGGCAGCGAGCCGGGACCCGAGCGCCGCCGCTCGACGAGCCAACGCGTCGGCCAACTGAAAATGCACGCGGCTTCGAAACGCCCGACGCCAGAGCGACGCGTCCTCTCCACCTAACGCGACCGTCCGATCGCTGCCGTCCAGATGCCCGCCGAGCGGCGCCTCGGATGGTTTGGCGCCGACCGTTCCGACCCACCCTGCTCGGCGCGCCGCTCGGAGCATTGCGCGGTACCAGACGGGGTTCTCGCCAGTGAACCCGAACATCCGTACGCCCGGCGGGAGTCGCTCGAGTCTCGTCATGTCCAGCGGGCCCATGAACTGCGGCTCCAGCGCGACCACATCGAATGCCCAGCCCCGCTCGGCTCCGCAGCCTACGAGCGAGATCCAGCGCAACGCACCCACTTCCGCGCTGGGCGCAAAATCGAAGAAGACGAGGAGCCCTCGGCGGAGTGGGTTGGTGACCGGCGCGGTCGCGTGGAACGCAATGGGATCGCCGCCTGGCGATGCGCCGTTCGTGGAGCCGAGCGGACTGAAAGCGGGCGCGGTCCGATCCCCTTCGTTCGCGAGAGAGCTGACAGGCGGTGAATTCCGCACAGCGCGGGTCATCTCAGAGCGGAGCGACGGCGCGGACGGTGCGCCGTGGGAGGAACGCCGACGCACCCGTCAACCACCCCTCGAACTCCACTGGGGCCAGGTGCATCGTATCGATGAGGCGCGGCAAGAGCAGCGGGTCCGACGCCGAGGACGCGATGCCAGGGAAACACGTGGTCGCCGACGTGACGCCCATCTCACTCAGCCAGCCCCGAAACGCAGGATGCGTGACGCCGCTCGGATAGCAGAAATGCGTTGCATTCGCGCCGTTGGTCATCGACGCGATCGCGCGCCGATTGTCCACGATTTCGCGCATGAACGGCTCCCGCTCCGTCGGCACACGATGTCGGTGCGTATGGAGTTGCACGTCGATGAGATCGCGTGGCAAGCTGGCGACTTCCTCCGCGGACATGAGGCATAATGTTCGACGCGCCCGGATAGTCTGATAGTCCACGCCAATGCGTTCCGCAACCGAACCGATGATCGCATCCTTGTCCGCGCCCGACAGCTCGTCTCGCAGGCACCGACGCATGATGGCGGAAAAGACCGATTCGCGCTCCTCTCGAGTGCGAAGCGATACCGGCTCGGGTGACTCGAGTAGGTCGGGCGCGTCGAGCGTGCGGTCACGCCCTTTCCACAGAACGTAGCGCAGCATCGTGTTGAACACGGGACGCTGCGTCTGGGCGTAATACGTCGTCAGGTAGACCGTTGCTGGGTATCCAAACTCTACCAGGAGCGGGCGTACCTGGCTATGGAAGTCCGCCGCGCCATCATCGAACGTGAGCGCCACGGCTCGAGACGGCAACGTACCGTCGTAGAGGCGCGAGACGGCCTGGGAAAGGGGAAGCACCTCGTACCCGCCGTCGCGGAGCGCGACAAAGCGACTCCGCAGAAATTCGCGAGGTACATAGAGCTCGCTGTCCCATTCGTGCTCATCGGTCGCCGACACCCCGTGATACCCGAGGATCAATAGCCGACGTCCGCGCCACCGGCTGTCGCGGGCGAGCGACGTCAGCCCAGACCGACGGGCGGCGTTGAGCGTTCTTTGCTTGATCGCCTTGAGGAGCGAAACGTGGTTCGGCTGGCTCACTGACGAGTGGCGATCCGGGGCATCTGTGTATGCGGAAGCGTCGACGTCATGGGACGAGCAACAGGTGCTTCGGGCAAGAGGGAGACCATGGCGAGCTCGGCTCGACGCATGGGTGTGCTGGGTAGGGTGTGTTCAACTCCGCCCCCAGCTGGAGTTTCTTAGTCCAATGATAATCTGCGAGCTTATGCGCGTCCCGTCGGCGTCGCTCTCCGGTTGACGCTACGCCTCGCGCCAGAGTTGTTGCGGCCGTGCGTCGATTGGTGGCGCCCGTGCTACCCAGTCCGGAGCGTCAACGCGCGCGATGCCGGTGTGGCCGCAGCGTCCGAGGGGTTCGCGCGTCCTGTGCACGTTCCGAGCCCTTCGAGGGAACGGGAGGAACAGGAAGGCGCTCACGGCCTTTGCTTTGCGTTGCGGGTCGGCGATATACCCGGCACATCGGTATCGTCGCCGGATGGTCGCTACTCTACCGCTGATGGCGAGTCAGTCGTCTGGATTCACGACCCGACTGCCACGGCCGGCGGTCGCGCTCGCACCCGTTTACGCGTTTCACTGGTTTTACTCACGTCCTCCGATCGATGCCTAGCAGCGGTTTCCCGGTGAGCAGGAACTCTTCTTCAATGGTTCGGGTGCGCGCATGTGCGGAATAGCGGGCTTTGTGTCGCGCGCCACAAATGGGGACGCCGGGCGTGAAGGAGATGTCGTCGCGCTACGTCGGATGTGCGACGCGATTCGACACCGCGGTCCCGATGACGCCGGCTACTACGTAGCCGCGACGCCTCCGGAATCAGCTGGTGCGCGCGCCGCGATCGGCATGCGCCGACTGAGCATCATCGACGTTGCCGGCGGTCATCAGCCGATGACGAACGAGGACGGCACGGTCCACGTCGTGTTCAACGGCGAGATCTACAACTATCAGCAGCTGCGTTCTCGACTGCTCGCTGGACGACACCAACTCACGACACACAGCGATACCGAGACGCTGGTGCACCTGTATGAGGACCTCGGGGCTGACCTTGCACGCGAGCTCCGCGGGATGTTCGCGTTCGCGATCTGGGACGCACGACGGGGCCGGCTGCTCGTCGCCCGCGATCGGCTCGGGATCAAGCCGCTCTACTACTGGCGAGACCGCGGGTGGCGTCGCCTTCGCCTCGGAGCTCCGTGCGCTCGTCACACTTCCGGGCTTTCCGCGCGAGGTCGACCCCGACGCCGTCGTGGACTACATGGCACTCGGGTACGTCGCCGGATCCGCGAATGCATCTTCACGGGCGTTCGAAAGCTGCCGCCAGGACATCTGCTGGAGTGGTCGCGCTGACAGGCGGCGTTCGGGTGGAACGGTACTGGTCGCCAGCGGTCGCGGAGAACAGCACGATCAGCGACGGCGAGGCGATCGAGGAAACTCGCCGTCTGCTCGATGAGTCGGTCCAGATCCATCTGCTCTCCGAAGTCCCGCTCGGCGCATTCCTGTCCGGTGGGATCGATTCGTCCGGTGTCGTCGCGACGATGGCGCGCATGTCGGGTCAGCCTGTTCGCACGTTCTCCATCGGTTTCGAGGAGCGCGAGTTCGACGAGTCGCAGTATGCGGCGGAAGTCTCGCGCGCGCTCGGCACGCAGCACACGCAGCTCGTCGTTCGCCCGGACGCCGAACTGCTCTTCGATCAGGTTGCACGCGCGCTCGACGAGCCATTCGCTGATCCGTCCGCGCTGCCGACGTTCCTCGTATCGCACCTCGCGCGTCGCGACGTCACGGTCGCGCTCTCGGGCGACGGTGGCGATGAGCTGTTCGGCGGGTACACGCGCTACTTCGAAATCAATGGCGCGAACACGCTGCCGGCCATCGCGCGTACAATGCTCCGCACGGTCGGGCTGTCACTGCCGCACGCCGCGTACGGGCGCAATCGACTGCTTTCCCTCGCGCGTTCGATGCGTGGTCGTTATGCGGGAACCGTCGCGCTGCCCGTGCGAGAGGCCGAGGGTGGGTTGCTGCGCGAGGAGCTTGCGGCAGCGTGCGCTGCCATTCGAAAACACGCTCGATCGCTGGTTCGACGGCTCGTCGTCGCGCGACTTCATGACGCAGCTCATGATGGTCGACGTGCAGAGCTATCTGCCCGGCGATATCCTCACGAAGGTCGATCGCATGAGCATGGCGCACTCGCTCGAGGCGCGCGTGCCGTTGCTCGATCACGAGGTCGCCGAGTTCGCGCTCTCGTTACCGCCGTCGACTGAAGTTTCGCGACGGAGTGGGGAAGTGGGTGCTTGCGTCAGGCGCTGGCCGATCGCGTTCCCGCCGACGTCTTCACGCGGCCGAAGCAGGGCTTCGATGTCCCGTTGCGCGACTGGTTCCGCGGGCCGCTGTCGCATCGTCTCGCCGCGCTCGACGATCAGTCATCGCGCATCTACGAGTTCGTCGAGCCGCGCGCGGTGCAGCGCATCGTGCGCGAGCATCGCACGAGCCGCCGCGATCATGCGCGCACGATCTGGCGTCTGATGATGCTCGATCAATGGATGAGGCTTCACGCGACCGGAGAATTCGTGCGTCCGGTCACGATTAGTGGCGACGTCGATGCGTTGATCGGACGCGCGATGGCCGACGGAGCGTTCGCCACGACAAATTGACCGCTCGCGCGCCCGCGCGAGCCGTCGCGTCATCGTTAGTTGCGCCCCCAATGGACTGCATAACGATGATCTAGTGTGCTGTTCCGCACCAATCACTTGCGTCCTTCAGACGCGGTGACTCACTGCCGACAATTTCGTCCAGAAGCAGACGCGACCACACGGCGCAATTTGCGCGGCACGTTGCAGGATGCACGTCACTTATGACGGCAGGATCGGCCCTCTAGCAGGAGGGCGCGACAAGGGCAAACCCGTCGAAAGGCGGGGACGCAAAGCATACGGGGCTACAGCGCGCATCGGATCGAACACGCGCGCCACGCCGGCCGGGCCGCCGAACGCCTTGCACTGGAGGAGTCCATGCCATGCATTCGCCGAGCGGTTGCTCGCGGTTGCACCTTCGCTGTCCTCGCCACGGTCGTCGCGTGTTCTGGTGACGACGGTGTCGGAATCGATACGCCCGTAGGAACATCCACTCTTGCGGTCCGCCTGTCTCCCAAGAATGACTCGTTAGGCGTCGGAGAGACCAGGCGCTTTACGGCCCAGGTCGTGGGCCGGGCCGGCGTGACGCACAGCACACCTGTCGCGTGGGTATCGCTCAACAACGATGTCGCCACGGTGAGCACATCGGGCGATGTCACGGCGTTGGCGCCGGGCTTCGTCAGCATCGTTGCGACCGTCGGCACGAGCGCCGACACGGCGAGCGTCTACGTTCCCAGTGCCCTCATGGTCGAGCCGAACGCGGTCGTCACCGCGGTGGGTGAAGAAGTGAAGTTCGCTGCCAAGAAGCGAAGCGGCGCCGGCGCGTCCGGCAACACCTTCACGTGGTTCTCGTCCAACACGAAGATCGCCACGGTGACGGCGGACGGCATGGTGACCGCGGTCGGGCCGGGCGAGGTCACGCTCATTGCGTCCTCGGGAACACAGACCGGAAGCGCAGTCGTCTCCGTTCGCACTAAGGACATCGCATCGCTGCGCCTCGCGCCGGCGACCAGTTCCGTCTATCCCAAAGCGACGACGCAGCTCCAGATCACGGCCTACGACGATGCCGGCCGCGCCATGGCGCTGCCACAGGGCACTGCGCGGTGGAGTACCTCCGACGCGAACGTGCTCGTCGTCGACGACCTCGGAACGGTAACGGGGAAGGCAAAGGGCTCGGCGGTTGTCACCGCACGCATCGGCTCCAAGTCCGCCACCGCATCGGTGAACGTGCTCGACGAGCCGGTCGCGACGGTGAACGTCGCGCTCGACGCGTCGACGCTCGATCTCGGTCAGGTCACGCAGGCCGTCGCGACGCTGAAGGACGCGACCGGCTCTACGCTCGGCGGCCGCACTATCGCCTGGCAGAGTTCGAATCCGGCCATCTCGACTGTGAACGCGCTCGGCGTCGTGACTGCAGTGGCGCGTGGAAGCGCGACGATCAGCGCGATCGCCGACGGTAAGGTCGGCGGTGCACCGGTGACGGTCGCGACCAAGCCGATCGGCTCGGTCGCTATTTCGCCGAATCCGGCATCGGCAACCATCGGTCAGTCGGCGCAACTTTCAGCAGTGGTGAAGGACGCGGCAGGTGCCGCGCTCGTCGGCCGCTCGATCACGTGGGCCAGCAGCAATGCTGCTGTCGCCAGCGTTTCCAGCACGGGCCTGGTCAGTGCCGTTGGCGCTGGCTCGTCAACGATCTCGGCGACGGCCGATGGCATCTCGGGCCAGGCGACGTTTACCTCCGCCACCGTCAAGACGGCGTCGGTCGTGATTTCCCCCGGCTCGCCTAACGTGCAAGTCGGTCAGGACGTGCAGCTCAGCGCCACCGCGTATGACGCGGCCGGCAATGTGCTCGCGGCGCGAGTCCCGGCGTGGAGCAGCTCCAATCCGACAGTCGCGACGGTATCGAACTCCGGCCGCGTCACAGGCGTGTCGAAGGGCAGCGCGAACATTACCGCCGCGGTCGACGGTAAGAGCTCGAGCGCAGCGGTGGCAGTGAATGCCCCGCCGCCGGCTCCCGTCGCGTCGCTCACGGTCTCGCTGAGTTCGTCCGCGTTGAACGTCGGACAGTCGACGCAGGCGGCGGCCGTGGCCCGCGATGCGGCCGGCAATGTACTGACGGGACGTGCGATTGCGTGGAGCAGCGCGGCGACCGACGCTGGCGACAGTGTCGAGCACCGGGCAAGTGGCGGCGATCGCCGCGGGCTCGGTCAGCATCGTCGCGTCGAGCGAAGGCGTGACTGGTTCTGCTACCCTCGTCGTGGCCATCGCCGCGCCGCAACCGGTGGCGACGGTATCGCTGTCGGCCACGTCGACGTCGATGCTGTTCGGTCAGTCGCAGCTCATCGCGGTCTCGGTGCGCGACGCGTCAGGCAACCAGCTCGACGGGCGCACGATCGCGTGGTCCAGCTCGAATCTTGGCGTAATCACGGTTTCACCTTCGGGTCAGGTGCAGGCCGTGGGCGCTGGGTCGTCGACGATCATGGCGACCAGTGAAGGCAAGAGTGGCACGATTTCGATCACCGTTGCGGCACCAGTCGTGCCGGTATCGTCGGTGAGTCTCGCGGCGGGGTTTACGTCGCTGGCGCTGGGCCAGACCATGCAGGTCACCGCGACGCCGAAGGACAGTCATGGCACCCCCCTAGCGGGCCGCACGATCACCTGGTCGAGCTCCGCACCGTCAGTGGCGTCGGTGTCGCAGACCGGTATGGTGACGGCGCTGACCGCAGGGTCGGCTGTCATCAACGCGACGGTTGAAGGCGTCACGGGATCGCTTCCGATAACGATCAACCCGGCTGGTGGAACGGTCGCGACGGTTCGCGTCACACTCGCGAGCGCGGCGATCAATGTCGGCCAGAGCACACAGGCGACGGCGACGGCGAGCGATGCCGGCGGCACGACGGTCGCTGGCGGAACGCCGACGTGGGCAAGCTCGAACACGTCCGTCGCGACGGTGTCGGCAAACGGTTTAGTGTCCACGGTCGCAGCCGGCCAGGCCACGATTAGTGCTACCATGGCAGGCAAGTCGGGCGGTGCGTCACTCAGCGTGAGCACGATTGCGACCGGCGGCTCGCTGGCGACGCTCCCGGAGTTGCCGCGGTCGGTGCCCAGCGCCACGGCGTCCGCGCCGTCACGCGTCGTTCGGATTCCGGCGGGTGGTGATTTGCAGGCGGCGCTGAATGCCGCCCAACCAGGCGATGAGCTGCGCCTGGCCGGCGGAGCAACGTGGACGGCGAACTACACACTGCCGTCTCGTGCCTGCAGTGCCGTGGACCGCTGGATCACGGTGCGAACGGATATCGATGACTCGCAGTTGCCGGGGCCGAGCGCTCGCATAACGCCGTCCTTCGCGGGCAGGCTGGCGCGAGATCGTCTCGAACACCAACGAAGCAGCGATTCGTACGACCGGTCCCGCGTGCGGTTGGCGCTTCCTCGGTCTCGAGATCCTCGGCAGCAGTCCGAACACGACCGTCAACTACGGAATTCTGAAGTTGGGAGACGGAGGTTGGGCCGGCGGCGGTGACATCCAGACTGTCGCTCGACAAGGTGCCGCAGGACTTCATTGTCGACCGGGTCTACCTGCACGGTACGGATTCGACGAATACGACACGCTGCCTCGCGCTGAATTCGGGGCGGTCGGCGGTTGTCAATTCGTGGCTCGGACAACTGCCACGCCAAGCGGCTTCGACTCTCAGGCGATCGAAGGTTGGAACGGCCCCGGCCCGTACCTGATCGAGAACAACTTCCTGGCCGGCGCCGGCGAGAACGTCATGTTCGGCGGCGTCGGACCCTGGAATCGCGAGTCTCTCGCCGACCGACATCACGATTCGCGCGCAACCACGTCTGGAAGGATCCGGCGTGGAAGGGCGTGTGGACGGTGAAGAACCTGTTCGAGCTCAAGAACGCCCGCCGCGTGCTCGTCGAGGGCAACGTGTTCGAGAACAACTGGGCGGCAGCGCAGCAAGGCATGGCGATCGTGCATCAAGTCGCTGTCAGGACAACGCGGTACGTGCGACGTGGGAGCGGCACGACGGACGTGACGTTCCGCTACAACATCGTGCGCAACTCGCCGCGTGGTCTGAACGTGCAGGGCATGGACTACTCGAGTGGCGGTATCGGCATACCCGTGGCGCGCGTCCGTGCCGAGAACAATCTCTTCGAAGGCATCGGCGTCTTCAACGGAACGGAGAGTGGCTGGCTCAATCTCGTGACGCACAATCCCAGCGACATTGCGATCGTGCACAACACCATGGTTCACAACACGAGCTACGGCCTCTCGGTCGTGATGGACTACGGTAACGGACAGGCGCGTCGTCTGCAGATCGATGACAACGTGTTCACAGCGCCTTCGGGCTACGCCGTCTTCTACTCCGGCGGCGCGATCGGCGGCGCGGCGCTGACGCAGGAAGCCAGCACGACGTGGTCGTTTGCTCGTAACATCGTCGGGGGCGTGGAAGACCAGTTTGCCTCCAAGCACCCGGCGGAAAGCTGGTATCCCACGTCGATCAGCGGCATCGGATTCTCCAATGCCGGGTCGGGCGACTACCGCCTCGCCGCAGGGAGCCCCTACAAGGGCAAGGGTTCGGCGGGTACCGACCCCGGAGCGGACTTCGACGAGCTGGCACGCCGCACCGCGGGGGCCAAGGTCTCCGCGAGCGGGTCGGTGGTTGCCGCAATGCTCCGCCGCTAGACGAACCCAGTTGCAGTTCGGCGCCGCGAGACGGCGCGCACGATGTCAAACGTGGGGCGTACTCGATCGAGTACACCCCACGTTTTCGCATCCATCGAGCACAGTCGAGCACATTCCTCGGGACTCGGCTGACCCCGTCGGCGTTGTGTCAGCCGGCGGTCTCCGCATACCGCGACCGCAGGCGATTCACACCCCAGTGAAACGTCAGCGCGCTCGGCCCGAGCTCCTGGCTGTATCGCTCGGAAACCAGCGGGCGCTCATCGACGTGGATCCCGAGCGGCCTGCCTAACGCTTGAAGACGCCAGTTGACCCGCAGATTCACCTCGTAGGCCGCGCGCAGCGCGCGAAAGGTCAGCCGATCGATTCCGCCCTCGAAAATCGGGAAGCGTTGTACGTATCGCCGAAAATCCTCGTACGAGCGTGGCGTGAAGACCCGATCCAGCGCGTCCGTGTTCCACAGCGGCTGAGTGATCGCCTTCTTCGTTCGTCCGAACGCCGTTCGCGGCACTCCTGCCTCCTCGAGCAATCGACGCGGGATCGGCCGGTCGTAGTCGGTGCCCAGCACCCATGGTCGCAGCGGTTCGGAGTTCGATATCGCGTAGATCGACGGATGCCGGATGTAGCCGAGGGTCGGCACCGGGAAGTGGATGAATCCGGAGCGGAGCCGAAATTCCGTGAGGCTGCTGCCTCCCGGATAGAGCATCAGGAGCTCCGTGTTGACCCGTCGGCTGACCCGGTTCCACACGGCATCACCGAGGTATCCGGTGTACAGCGTCCGGCCGCCGAGGACGTCCGCAAGCGGCGCGAACACGACCTCCTCTCCGCCCGCGCCGCACGCCAGAAATTCGGCTTCGGGAAAGCTGTCGAGTGTTTGATAGGTGAGCCGGTCGAATTCCAGCACACGGAGCCCAAGCGCCGCAGCAATCTCGGCGCCGCTGTCGTCTTCCTCGTCGTATCCAGGGCGCGCCCGTCCAAAGGTGATCGCTTCGCGGCAACCGACCTCCAATGCCAGGAGCGCTACTGCTGGCGAGTCGTAGCCGGACGAAATCGTCGCGATCGGAGGGTACCGCCGGCAGCGCGCCGTATGCTCCGCGTTGTCGTTGACGGCGCGGACGGTGTCCCGCAGGTAGCCGATGTAGTGGTCGTAGTTAGTGAATTCCGGCGGGAGGCTCTTGTCCTCGACGCGAATCGTGAGCGCCTGGTCGATGAACACGTTGCAGTGCATGAAGACACGCACCTCGCCGCCGGACTTCGTCCGCACGCTCGGGCGGTACCGGCGGTACCCCCGCATGTTCGTCATCAGGTCGAAGTGGTAGTACTTGTACGCTGGATCGATTTCCTCGCCCGCGACCACGAGCGCAAACACGAGCGAGTTCGAATGACGATCTCCTCGCCGCGCCGAATGAGGTGGAGACGTTCCAGCATGTGAGTTGGAGTCACGAACCGGACTCCATTCTCCGCTAGCTCACCCCCGAGCCGAAGCAGGCGATGGCGCTCGACGGGAGCGACGCGTCGAAGGGACCATCCCAGGCCCCTTCGACGAACCGATGGGCTCCCGTTTCCACCCAGGGGCCGTGATCGACAACGATGTCGCCAGCGCCACGGCGGATACGGGCGCACCATGCGAGGCGAGGAAGAGACGAACGCGACCGGTAGTCGAAGCGCATGTCCATATCCTACACGGTCGAGAACAATGCGTCGAGGCGGCCCGTGCTGTCACCCACTGCTTCCCGCAGTGAACTGTCAGGACGGCCGACAGGCATCAGCGGCTGCCAGACGCCTGTCTGGCTGAACGGGCAAGCGCACTAGCCAGGTGGCGAAGGTGACGTACATCACAAAGTTAAATGTCTGTAATATCATGTTGCACAACGAGTTCCAGATTGACCACCTGGCCAAACTTTCGAGATGAACGGGCAGTCTGTTGGGTGGACACGCCTGCCCGGCTCGTTGACATTAGCCGCAGACAGATCGGCAGGATCGTCGGCCTTCTCCCGAGGGTCACGACAAAGGCAAACGTGCTGAAAGGCATGGACGCAAAGCTCCGGGGCTGTAGCACGCAAACGCGTGCCATGCTGGCCGAGCCGCCGACACTTCAGGAGACTCGAAATGTCCTACTCGCGCCCGCCCAGGCTTGTGATCATCGCATGTGCGGTGCTCGCAGCCTCGTGCGACGCTTCATCAGACGACGTCGGCGCCCGCTCGCTTGGTCCGGCCAACCTGGAAGTTCACGGTACCGGTACCACCGGATCCGCCCGATGCATCAATGGTGCCGACAGTCTCTACGCGTCGGTGTACCCAAAGTCGATATCGGCGACGGACGGCGAACAGGCCACAGCATACGTGAGTGTTTTCACAGCCGACGGTGGGACGGTCTCCGCGAGCCAGGTTCGCTGGTCGATCTCCGATACCACGATCGCCACCATCGCATCGTTCGACCCTAACGGGCGACCACTCGCCGTTGGACGTGCCGCCGGCACCACGGCGCTCGTGGCCACGTGCGGCGACCTTTCCACGTCGGCACCGCTGACCGTTTCCGGCAACGCGGGCGCTCCGCCGCCGGCTGATACCACGACCACGAAGGCGCCGTCGATTGCGGTGTCCGTGAAGCTCACGGTGCAGTCCATCACTCTGGGCCAGACGGCACAGGCGACGGCCACCACCACCAATGACACCGGACACCCGGTCGTGCTGTCGGGCGTGGAGTGGTCGAGCTCCAATGCCTCGGTCGCGAGCGTGAATGCGAGCGGGCTGATTACTGGCGTGGCGGCCGGCAGCACGACGATCAATGCGAAGGTCGGGGACTCGAACGGTACGGCCGAGCTATCGGTCGCTGCCGCGCCGCAGCCAACGCCAGCCGACCGCGCCGACGCCGCCGCCGACGGATGTCACGCCCGGTTCCGATGTGGGCGCCACTGCGCCGGAGCTGCCCCGGTCCGAGGTCAGCGACGCGCGGTTCGTGGGGGCAGGCGGCAGAACGATCCGCGTCGCCAGCGGCGGCGATCTTCAGGGGGCGCTCAACGAAGCGCAACCGGGAGATCAGATCGTCCTCGCTGCCGGCGCGTCGTACTACGGAAACTTCGTGCTTCCCGCGAAGGCGACCTCGAACCCGTGTTCGGCGTGGACGATGATCACCACGGAAACGTCGTTGCCATCAGAGGGCGTTCGTGCGACGCCGAGCAACGCCGGGAGCTTCGCCAAGATCATCACGCCTAACTACGACGCCGCGCTCAAGACTGACCGCGCCTCGTCGTGCTGGCGGATCGTCGGCGTCGAGTTGACGGTGTCGCCCGACTTCGGCGGCATCCAGTACGGTCTCATTTTCATGGGTGATGGCTACGCGCGGTCACTCTCCGAGGTGCCCCAGGGCATCGTGCTCGACCGCACGTACATTCACGGGCAATCCAACACCAATGCCCAGCGTTGCGTCGCGCTCAACTCGGCGCGCTCGGCGATCGTCAACTCGTGGGTGTCCGACTGCCACGGTCGTGGTTTCGACTCACAGGCGATTGCCGGTTGGAATGGTCCTGGACCGTACCTGATCGAGAACAACTTCATCGCCGGTGCTGGCGAGAACATCATGTTCGGTGGCTCGGATCCGAATATCCCGAACCTCTCGCCGTCGGACATCACGATCCGCCGCAACCACGTCTGGAAAGACCCCTCGTGGAAGGGCGCGTGGACGGTGAAGAACCTGTTCGAGCTCAAGCACGCCAAGCGCGTGCTCGCGGAAGGCAATGTCTTCGAGAACAACTGGACGGATGGGCAGAGCGGCATGGCGATCGTGTTCAAGACGCTGTCCGACAACGCATCGGCGCCGTGGACGCAGACGGCGGACGTGACGTTCCGCTACAACATCGTCCGCAACTCGCCGCGCGGCTTCAACCTCCAGGGCATGGAAGGCAGCGTAGGCTCCCCGGTCGCACGCGTTCGGATCGAGCAGAACCTGTACGCGGACATCGGCACGGTTCAATGGAACCGAAGCGGTGGCTGGCTCAATCTCATCACGCATAACCCGAGCGACGTCATGCTCCGGCACAACACCATGGTTCACAACGGCGCGGCCGGCTCGCTCTCGACCGCTGGTGCGTCCGGTGCAGGACTGGCGCTTACGCTCGACTACGGCGACGGCCAGGCACGCCGCTTTGGGGTGGACGACAACATCTTTACGAATCCGAACGGCTACGCGACGCACTACTCGTCGATGGCCGTCGGGACAGCCAGCATCGCCGCGTTCGCCGGCAATTCGTGGTCGTTCAACCGCAACGTTGCCGCGGGCGTTGATCCGCTGTTCGCTCCTCTTCACCCGTCGACGAGCTTCTACCCGTCAACGGTCGCTGCAGTCGGCTTCGTGAATGCCGCCGGCGGTGACTATCGCCTGTCTCCGAGCAGCCCGTACAAGGGCAAGGGTGAGGGCGGAACGGATCCGGGTGTGGACTTCGACGAACTGGCCCGACGTACCGCAGGCGTCGTCTCCCGCTAGACGCGGCCGACGTCCACGGTTGGAAAGAGAGGGGGCGGCGCACGATGCGCCGCCCCCTCTCCTTCATCGATTCTCCTGCCGAAGCGCGGCTCCTACCGGTCTCGCTCGGCGAGCGCCTCGACGATGCGCTCGGCGGCATGACCGTCCCACCCCTCCGGGATGCGTCCCTGTGGCTTCCGCGTGGGTCGAGTTCACTCACGAGTCCCGCCACTGCCGATGGGTCGCGAACGAGCACGTTCGTCCCTTCGGTGATCGTCACCGGCCGTTCCGTGTTGTCACGCACCGTGAAACACGGAATGCCTAACGCCGTCGTTTCCTCCTGCAGTCCCCCGGAGTCCGTGACGACGGCGAACGCCGACTGCACGAGATCGAGCATCGCGAAATAGCCGATCGGATCGAGCACCAGGACTTCGCCGAGGTCGATCCCCGCGCGCTGCCAATCGCTGACGCGTCCGCGGGTGCGCGGGAAATACTACCGGGCCTGGTCGTCGCAAGCTGACGCAGCGCCCGCGGCGATGCGCCCAAGGCGAACAGGGTCGTCGACGTTCGAGGGACGGTGGAGCGTGACCACGATCGCGCCATCGCCAACGCCCAATTGCGACCGAAACCCACTCGCTCGCGCGGCTGGCAACGCGTGCATGCAGCGTGTCGATCATGACGTTCCCCACGAACGCGATCTCCTCATCCGGTTCGCCTTCGCGCTTCAGCGTTTCCGACGCGTCGCGTGACGGCGTGAGGAGCAGGTTCGCGAGACGATCCGTGACGATACGGTTGATCTCCTCCGGCATCGTCCGATCGTAGCTTCGCAGCCCGGCTTCGACGTGGGCGACCCGAATACCGAGCTTCGATGCGACCAGCGCTGCCGCCACCGTCGAATTGACATCGCCGTACACGAGCACCCAGTCCGGCCGCCGATCGCACGAGAACCGGCTCGAGGCGCTCCATCACGCGCGCGGTCTGAACGGCGTGTGACGCGGAACCGACTTCCAGGTTCTCATCTGGCGTTGGAATGCCGAGCTGTTCGAAGAACTGCTCCGACAGCGCCAGCGTCGTAGTGCTGACCGGTGTGAACGATCGATCTGCTCCCAACCGGCGACGCACACCGCGCGATGTACCGGTGCCAGCTTTGGAAAGTTCGGACGCGCGCCGGCAATGTGGAGGAGATGCATCGCGCGTCAGGACCGAGCGCGCGTCCGCGCGCGCGACGCCGAGCGCCGACGTCGTTGACGAGGCGCGCGATGTCCTGCACATCGATACGACCAGTCGTCGTGCGCGACGCGCTCCGATTGCGCTGCGACGCGCGGCCGGATCGCTGCCCGCGAGCGACCGCCGCACGGAGCGCGTCGACCCAGTCGTCGAACGTCGTTGCGCACGTGGCGATGTCCCGCACTTCCGAACTTCGGGCAGCGGCGACGAGACGATCGGAAGCCCCGCCGCGGCGTACTCGCGCAGCTTGATCGGGTTGACGGAGAGCGTGAGCTCCGTCATGCGGAACGGAACGATGCGACGCGTGAAATCCGCGGCTGTAGGCCGGCAACTCCGCGTACGGCCGTCGGCCGAGCACGAACACGTTAGGCCTGCGTTCCAGCTCGGCTGAGATCCGTCTTCGCCGAGCCGATGACGACGAACGAGTACGGCAGCACGTCGGCGAGCCGTCCGATCAGCTCGACGTCCACCCACTCGTGAATGAGCCCGAAGAATCCGACGCGAGGCTCCGGGAATCTCGGCGAGGTCCGCCGGCAGCGCGCCGGTCGCCAACGCGCGAGGCGAAGTGCTCGAAATCGACGCCGTGCGGTACGTAGTGCACGTTGCTGACGAATGGCGGCGCAGCGCTCCGCCAGGTCCTCCGCGGACGCGATCACCAGGTCGGCAGTCTCGACAGAGCTCGCGCTTCGCCGCGCTCCATCGTCGCCGGATCGAATCCCTCGAACGCCGACCATTTGTCCACGCAGTAGTACATCGTGAACGCGCGGGGCAGATGCGCGAATGTACGGCGCACACTGCGGTACGAACGAGCAGAGGAGCGGAGCGCCGAGTCGAGCCGAAGTCGCTTCGAGCTCCCGCCCGATCGTGAACCGGTAGAGCGAGCGCGTTCGCCTGCTGCGCGATCGCCGACTGCGGGATACGGCAGCGCCGGCGGCGTCATGACGTGCAGTCGGTCGAGCACCGGCCGCGATTCGCGCAGCATCGCCTTGGCCTTCGTGCAACAGTCGCTTGCGATCGTACGCGCTCGTCAGCTTCGGCGTTCGCATGCCCGGCCGCTTCGATCCAGAGCACATCGTTCGTTCGCGAGAAGCGCCGCATGATGTGGTGCTTGCTGGTCGGGTCCGCGGTCCAGTCGTTGGCGAACGTGACGAGATCGAGACCGCCAGCGAGCGGCGGCGGACTGAACGAGTCGGGCATGCCGATGTTCGATGAGTCAACGTGCGACGGCGGTGGCGCCGACCGGCGCGCGCCGAGAGGACGTCACGGCGCCACACCTGGAAGGCCAGAACGCGCCAGAGGCGGGCGGTGTGGTCGCGACCGGCGCGATGCTCGGCGATGAGGCGCCGAACGTACGCCGCGTTCAACAACGGGTCGTCGCTCGCGGGCATGTACTCGTCGGAGGACGTCGTAGCCGCGTCTCGCGCAGCCAGCGCGCGAGGGGAACGAGGAAGCCGCGCTTCCGCGCGTGCGTGATGCTCCGTGGCAACACGCGCTCCGCGGCGCGATCGGACCAGTGCCTTCCCGTCGCCGCCCTGCAGCTTGACGTGGGGCGGGAGCTGCGCTGCCCACTCGACAGCTGATGGTCGAGGAACGGCACACGGCTTTCGATCGAGGCGGCCATGCTCATCTGATCCTGCTTCGCCAGCAGCTCCTCCAGGTACGTCACCTGGTCGAAGCGCAGCATCGCCTCGAGCGGGTTCGCCGCCAGCAGCTCTCGGTCGACGAGCGGTCCGAGATCCGCGTACGCAGACGCCGCCCGCGCCGCGCCGACCAACTCGGCGCGATGCGCGCGGTCGAAATCGGCGAAGCTGTCGAGATACGCGTCCTCGAACGACGCCGCGCGTGCGAGGAATGATCGCTTGAGCCGACTTCCGACGTAGTCATCACCGAAGCGGTCGACCGCCGAGGCAACACCGCGGCGAAGCGTTGTCGGCAACGAGCCGTCGAGCGCACGCGCCAGTCGGTGATTCAGCAGCGCGCGCGGATAGCGCCCGTACCCGGCGAACAGTTCGTCGCTGCCTTCACCGGTCAGCACGACCTTCACGTTCGCGGCGGCCAGCTCGGACACGAAATAGAGCGGAATGCTGGCCGAGAACGTCAGCGGCTGATCACGGTGATGCGTTAGGCGCGGCAGCGCTTCGAAGAACTGTCGCGCCGTGCACATCACCTCGTGATGATCGGTGCGCGAACGTCCGAGGCGACATCGCGGGCGAATGGGAGCTCGCTCGCCTCCGCTTCCGCGAAACCGACCGAGAAGGTGCGCAGCTCGTTGACGCCGCGCTCTCGCATCGCGGCCACGATGAGACTCGAGTCCACGTCCGCCGCTGAGAAAGACACCGAGCGGCACGTCAGCTCATGAGTGTCACGTCGACGGCTTCGACGAAGCGCCGCCAGAACTCATCGGCGGCTTCCGATAGCGACATGACCGACCGCGTCCCTCGCGCCAACGGACTCGCGTCGTAGTCGGGCAGGTCCCAGTACCGATCCAGCCTAACGCTTCCGTCGCGCCATTCCAGCGTGTGGCCGGGCTGGCAGCTTGCGCACGCCGCGATAGAGCGTCCGCTCGCCCCCGAGGGAGCCGATGGCGAAGTACTCTGTCACCAGAGCGTCATCGAGCTCCGGCTCGATGAGCCCACTCGCGAAGATCGCCTTGATCTCCGAGCCGAACACCAGATCGCCCGCGGCGGTGAGCGCGTAGAAGAGCGGCTTGATTCCGCTGCGATCCCGGGCGAGCAACAACGTGCGGCGCCGCTCATCCCAGATGGCGTACGCGAACATGCCTCGCAGCCGATCGGGCGATTGCCGGCCGTGCTCCTCGTACAGGTGGATGATCGCTTCCGTATCGCAACGCGCTTCGAAAAACGTGCCCGCCTGCTTCCAGCGGTTGCCGGTACTCGCTGTGGTTGTAGACCTCGCCGTTGTACGCGATCCACACCGTTTCGTCCTCGTTGGCCATCGGCTGATGCCCACCGCCGAGGTCGACGATCGACAGTCGTCGATGCCCGAGGACGACCGAACCCGAGCGATACACGCCCACGTCGTCCGGCCCGCGATGCTCGATCGACCGCGTCATCCGGTCGATTACATCGGGCGCGACCGAAGCTGCGCGATCGGCGAGCGCTACACCACAGATTCCACACATCGACTGTTACCTGTCCTTCCCCGAAGAAGTAGAGCCATCGCGCGGAGTCTCCACGAGAACCGGACGATGCTCGGCGCGGAGCGTAATGGCGGCGTGCACCCCGGCGCGGCCGGCGTATCCGATGGAGCAACGGACTCCTGCCGCACCCTGGTCGACCGTCGACATCGATGAGCCAGGCTCCGCGAATGCGGTCAGCAGCCACGTTGGCGCGTCGCAGCGGTAGCGCAGTCGAAGCGTCTGCGATGACACCTCGCGTCCGTAGCCTGGAGAGGCAACGCTGGGTTCGATCGTGGCGCTCTCGAGGGTCGCTGACGGCGCGTGAGCCCAGGTCGCGAGGTAGCGGTCAGCGCTCACCCCTGCGGCGGTCGATGCGCATGGCGCTTCGGCCAAGGGCCACTGGAGAGTCACTCGCTCGCTGCCAGACGGCACGAGCCAGTCCGCGATCAGCACACCCCACCGCGGTACCAGCACGACCTGGCGTCGATGCGTTAGGCGCCCGACAGTTCCGTCCCGCTCGTACACGAGCGCGCACGACCACAGACCGGCCGAGTCGCCTTCATCGACCGTGGGAGTTGGTGCGACGCGAGTCCACGAAAACGATCCCGACGGGACAGCCAGCGGCACGTCATCGATGGCGAGACACGCGTGCGCCTGCTCGGAGCGATACCAGTCGCGGCGTTCAGGATCGATGGTGTAGCCACTGCATCCCGGATCGCTGACGATCCGAGTGCTGCCTCGCGAGATCTCGACATGCCCGAGGTCCGTGTGCGCGTGGCCAGTTCGGTCACCGCCGTGCGGCCCAGCGTCGACCACACAGTGCCATGGGTCCGGGACGCCATGCTCTCGCGCGATGTAGTACCCGGCGGCTGGAAGCCGCGTCGCTTCTATCGCGTTGGCGCGCGGCGCGCTTGCCGATGCCATGTGAGAGCTGAGCGTGGTCCAGGCCGCATCGTCGACGAGCCACCACGCACCGGACAACGCCGACTCGCGCACGTGTTCGAGCCACGCGCGATTTCCGAAGTACGCGGCGCCGGTCGCGAGCAAGGGACCGTGGTCCTGAGCATGTGAAGTCGCCAGGAGTAACGTCGACCCACTGTCTTCGTCCCCAATCACCGGCCAACTGCCGTCAGGGCACTGGAACGCCGCGCTCGCATCGAGCATTGCCCGCAGTCGAGCCTCGAGTCCACTGGGAGCCGGGATGGCCGACGTCCGACAGAGCAACCAGAGGTGTAGGTAGAACTCCGCGGTGTATCGGTGATACCCAACGGAGCGCTCGAAGTGCATGCCGTCGTCCAGCACCTGGCGCGCGAGCTCGGACGAGAGGATCGCAGTGCCTCGCCTCGTCCACAACGCGCTCCGTCTGAACTCGGGAAACGATGCTCCGACGTAGACGAGCGCCAGCGCCTCGCCGGTCAGATGTGTGTTCGGGCTGTGGTGTGTCGAGTCGTACCGTTCGATGTGCCGAGCATGATGCCAGAGCGACGAGAGAAATCGCGTGAGCACGGGACCATCCCATGCGCGCGACTCTCGGGTGAGTGCCCAGATCCAGCACCACGCAACCGCGCGGAACGCGACTTCGAGGCTGCTCGTCCAGTTGATTCCCCGAGCTGGTGGATTTTGCTCGATCCACCCTTCGAGCAACTGCACCGCGCGATCCGCGAACCGGTCGTCCTTGGTGAGAAAGTAGCCCTGTGCCAACCGGACGATGAGCGCGTGGCGGTTCAGCTCCCAGAGAAACTTGACATCGCCGCCATCGATGCCGCGCATGTACCGCACGCGGTGCCAATGGCGGCTGTCGGTCGACGCGCCGGTGATGGGGTGAACGGTCCATGCGTGAGTTGCATCGACGCGTACCTGCTGGCCAAAAAGGGACCAGTCCCCTTGGAGTGC
Source organism: uncultured Gemmatimonadaceae bacterium (assembly GCA_963829055.1). Taxonomy (GTDB): domain Bacteria; phylum Gemmatimonadota; class Gemmatimonadetes; order Gemmatimonadales; family Gemmatimonadaceae; genus JAJKIV01. The sequence continues at coordinate 643,083 of CAWHHI010000004.1, forward strand.
CGAAGACGCCAGCTCGAGGAGTCGCTTCCGGTCGGGAAGCGTGTCCGGGTCCCGGTCCAGCAGATGCACGAGCGGGAATCGCCCAGCTGCCCGCTGTGCAAGCATCCGGCGAAGCTCGGACGGGTCTCGAGCCCAGGTGGCCGCGTCGGTCGTGAGGCGGTCAGCGAGGCGTCCGCGTACGGCATCGGTACGGACGTCGAGCACGACGTCGAGCCGCTTGGTCAACTCTTGCCGCAATCGAACTAGCGTCGCAAACGGCGGGCGTCGGGATGGAGGCAAAACCGGTGTGAAGCGTGGTGACGGGAGCGGGATCAGCGGTGCCGCAGGAGTCGCAGCCCGCTGACCACGAACAATAGCGGAGCGCCCGATCGCACGGCCCATCAGAGCGGGCTCGATGCAATCCGGTGCTCGATCTGGCACGAACTGGTACGTGAACTCGTGCGGGAAACAGTCGTGCCCCGACTATGCAAATCCGCGACCTCGGCTCTTCGTGGAGGTTCGGCGTCGAATCAGCTGCTGCTGGCCCGGAAACACTGCCCAGGCCGATAGATTGACGATTTATCGGGTGACTCGTCGGCCTCTGCGGCGAGTTCAACACATACTGTAGGCCTCGTACAACATGACTGCACGTGAGACCGCGACGAATGCCGTCTCGGGAGGCTTGGGATCTGCGCTGCGCGTTGGCTGACACCACCATGCGGATAGCCATTCAATGGTGGGGGTGCGTGGCCCATTTGCTGCTTGAGCCCTGGACGTCCCGGCACCTGTCCGGGTGCGGCGCGCTCCGTTCGACCGGAGTCGCGCCGTTGAGATGCTGTGCTCTCCCGTCAACATTTCTGTGATGACTGTTTCGCGCGCGCCCCGCGTTCGCGCTACGCCAATCGAGCATCCAACAACCGGGTCCGGTCCTATCCGACGGTCGCCGACGTCATCGGAGGCGAGGTCGGTGGTGAAGGTGTGTCTGCTCGCTCCGTCGATCGACGTGCTGGGCGGCCAGTCCCGGCAGGCTGAGCGACTCATGATCGGCCTGAGTGCTGAGCCATCGGTCGAGCTCTCGTTCATCCCACATAACCCGCGCCTTCCCGGCCCGCTGCACTATTTACAGCGGATCAAGTATGTGCGGACCGTGCTGACGACGTTGCTCTACTGGGGACTCGTGGTGACCCGCTTGTGGCGCTGCGATGTCGTGCACGTCTACTCGGCCTCGTACATCTCGTACCTGCTGTCGGTTCTCCCGGTGATCGTGATCGGGAAGCTGTACGGCAAGAAGGTGCTGCTGAACTATCACAGCGGCGAGGCAGCCGATCATCTGTCCAAGTGGCGCCGAACGGCCATCCCCTTCATCAAGAAGGCCGATCTCATCGTCGTCCCGTCCGGCTACCTGGTGGATGTCTTCGCCGAGTTCGGTCTTCGTGCCAGACCGATTTTCAACGTCGTGGAGCTGGACGTGTTCAGATATCGGGAGCGCTCGCCGATCGCGCCTCGGTTCTTCACGAGCCGTCTGCTCGAGCCGCTCTATAACGTGCCATGTGTGCTGAGAGCGTTTCAATTGATCCAGCGGCGCTTCCCGGACGCGTCACTCGTCGTTGCGGGTGACGGCTGGATGCGACCGCAGCTCGAGCAGCTCGCGAAGGACCTCGAGCTTCGCAATACCACGTTCGTCGGGCGCGTCCCCTGGGGCGATATGCCCGACGTGTACGACGCCGCCGACATTTACCTGACGGCGACGAACATCGACAACATGCCCGGGTCGGTGATCGAGTGTCTGTCGTGCGGCTTGCCGGTCGTCACCACGGACGCCGGTGGCGTGCCGTACATCGTGACGAACGAAGAAACGGCGCTGATCGTCCCTCGAGATGACCACGCTGCGATGGCCGCATCCGCGATCCGCCTGCTGGAAGACGATACGCTCGCCGTGCGTCTGGGCCGGAACGGCCGCGAGGCCTGTGTGAAATTCACGTGGCCGGCAGTTCGCGACTCGTGGGTCGAGGCATACCACGAGCTGGCCGCAGCCGGCAAATCGTCGGCGGATTGAACGGCGTATGCTCCAGGCAATCCAGGCGCCGTTGAATGTCGAGCGGCGACGTTGCGCACTACTCTACGAACTACTCTCGGTGAAGCCTACATGAAGCAGGTCTTACGGAAGGGATTGAAAGAGATCGTTGTGGACGAAGTGCCGGACCCGGTGGTTGCGCCGCATCACGTGTTGGTGCGCCCTGCCCGGTCGCTCATCAGCAGCGGCACCGAGACCGCGAGCATCCATGCCGAAGGCGTGGTCCGTGGCGTCGCTGAGAATCCATCACATCTCAAAAAGGTCTGGGATGCGGTGAAGGTCGCAGGTCCCATGGGGACCTACGACGAGATCTCCGCGAAAATGAAGACGGAGTACGGCGTCATGGGCTACTCGGGTGCCGGGTACGTCGTCGAGAAGCATCCGACCGTGACCGATCTCGAAGTGGGCGCTCGCGTCGCCTACGGAGGCGAGGGAACGGGCCACGCGGAAACCGTGCTCGCGGGCCGTTATCTCGTAGCCCGCGTGCCCGACGAGGTGTCGTTCGAGGAAGCATGCTTCACGACGGTGGGCAGCATCGCGCTGCATAGCGTCCGCGTGGCGAACATCAGCCTCGGCGATGTGGTCGCGGTCATCGGGCTGGGACTCGTCGGCCAACTCGTCGCGCAGCTCGCGCGAGCGCATGGCGCTGTGGTCATTGCCATGGATATCAGGGCTGACCGTATCGCGCTCGCTCGAACGTTAGGCGCCGACCATGGTGTGCCGGTTGGTGACGAGGCCGAACGTCAGGTGGCTGCCCTCACCGATGGTCGTGGCGTCGACCGGGTCATCGTGGCGGCCGCGGCCAAGACATCCGCCCCGTGCGAGCTCGGCATCCGGCTGTGCCGCGACCGTGGCAAGATGGTCATCGTCGGCGCGGTCGAGATGAACCTCTCACGCGACCTCCTGTATGCGAAGGAGATCGACGTGCTGATGTCGCGCGCCTACGGCCCCGGGAGCTACGACGCCGGATACGAACGCGGCGGCAAGGATTATCCGATCTCGTACGTCAGGTGGACCGAGAACCGGAACATGGAAGAGTTCCTCCGGCTTGATCGCGACAGGTCGCGTGAACGTCCGCGAGATGATCACGCACCGCTTCGCGCTGTCGGACGCACCGAGTGCGTACACCACCATCATGGACCCGTCGAAGAACAGCATGGCGGTCGTCCTGACGTACCCTGACCACGCTGACGGCGCGCCCGCGGCAGCGCCTGCGTTCCAGCCGCAGCGGAAGGTGTCGATCGCGACCTCGGCTCCGACCAACGATCGCCTGCGCGTCGCGCTCGTAGGCGCGGGCAACCTGGCCAAGTGGGCGCATCTCCCGAATCTCCGCAAGCTGACGACCGCGCAGCTGCACGCCGTGTATTCGGCCAGCGGTGCTCGGGGAAAGAGCTACGCCATGCGCTTTGGTGCGGCGTACGCCTGTTCGGAGTACCAGCAGATTCTCGACGATCCGCAGATCGACGTCGTGCTCATCGCGAGCCGCAACAAGGAACACGCGGACCAGGCGGAGGCGGCGCTCCGCGCGGGGAAGCACGTCTTTCTCGAGAAGCCGATGGCGCTGACCGAGGATGAATGCCGACGCCTAACGCGCGCGGTCGACGAGACGGGGCTCCAGTTGACTGTCGGTTTCAATCGGCGGTTCGCACCGTTCTACGTCGAACAGAAGCGACTCCTGTCACGACGAAGCGGTCCGGCGGTCATCAATTGTCGAGTGAACTCTCCGGGACTTTCCGGCGCCTATTGGGCCGCCGAAGCCGCGCACGGCGGCGCGATCCTCGGGGAAGGGTGCCATTTCGTGGACCTCCTGTACTGGCTGCTCGATTCGGAGCCGGTGTCCGTCAGCGCTGTGTGCTTGCCCACCGAGACGCCTGACCCGATCGGGGAGCACAACCTCGCGGCGAGCATCGCGTTTGCCGACGGGTCGATCGCGAGCTTCACCTACTGCACTGTTGGCAGCAAGACGTCAGGCGGCGAGCGGATCGAGACGTTCATCCCGGGGCTCGGCTCCGTCGTCGAGGACTTCAAGAATCTGCAGGTGCGCGGGGGGATGAGTCGTACGAAGTCGCAGTGGTGGCCGGAGAAAGGCTATGGGGCGCAACTCGAGTCGTTCATCGATTCCATTCGCACGCGGAAGGCGCCTGCCGTGACCGTCCGCGACGGCGCGCGCGCGACCCTCATGTGTCTACGCCTGCTCGAGTCCGCGCGCGATCGGCGGCCACGGGAAGTCGATCTGGACGCGTTCCTGAGTGATGGTCGCTCGTCGCCTAACGGCACGTCGTCACGGCTCACCGGCGTCGGGGCGTGAACCGTCGACGCCGGAGCATGCGGCGAGATGTGTGAGATCGGGCGCCGCGCGATCGCGCGGCGCCCCATCACCCGACCACCGCGCCTAACGAGCGCAGTGACGCGCGTCGGCGCACGGTCCGTTTATCGGGGGCGCGCGGTAAGAAGCTCTTCGTACAGCCGCTCTACGGCGCCGATGACGGCGTCGGCACGGAATTCACGTCGCGCGCGATCCGCGCCCGCGTCACCCATGCGGCGGCGGCGCACCGGATCGGCGATCAGTTCACGCATAGCGTGGGCAAATGCCTGCGGGTCCGACGGCGGCACCAACAGCCCGTTCTCACCCTGACGAACGGCGTCAGGAACTCCACCGACCGCCGTCGCCACGATCGGCCGCCCCGCCGCCATCGCCTCGACCAGCGAGTTTGGAAATCCTTCTGACGTCGACGAGAGGACCGACAGGTCGAACAGGAAGTGGAAGCTGGGTACCGTCGGCCGCAGCCCTGCAAACCGCACACGCTCTGCGATTCCGAGCTTCGTCGCGCGGGCGCGGAGTTCCTCGAGCAGCGGTCCCGTCCCCACGATGACCAGGCGAAGATCCGGCTGCTCCGGGGCCAGCAGCGCGATCGCCGCGAGTAGCGTCGCATGGTCCTTGATGGTGTTCAGGGACGCGATGATCCCGACCACGATGTCACCGTCGCCGAGTTGAAGCTCCCGCTTCCACTGTGCGAGCGTAGTGGCGTCCGGAGGCGTGAACGCTGCCTCATCGACGAAGTTCGGGATGACTTCGACCCGCGCGCTGGACAGCCGGTCATCCCTCACAAGGGACGCGGCGACCGCCTGGCTGTTGGCGAGGACCCGCGTCGCGACGCGGAATCCGATCCCGTTCGCGATTCGGTATCGCAGCGGCGAGTGCAGCCACCGCTTGCTCGCGATGATGCCGGGCACACCGGCGATTCGCGCAGCGACGACTGAGAAGAAGTTCGAGTACTGATCGTGGCAATGGACGATCGACACGCGTTCTCGCCGGAAAAACCGCGCGACATGGAGGGCCTGACGGATCGTCTGCGGGCCGTACATGCTGTGGATCGGGAAGCGCGCGATCGGGATGCCCAGCTTCGCGTATCGCTCAGCCAGCGGGCCCTCGCCGCGAAGCGTGACCACCGTGACCCGGAATCGCTCGGGGTTCAGCCGCTGCGCCGTGCGTAACGCGTTCAGCTCGGTACCACCGACGCTCATGGTGTCGATCGAAAAGACGACGTGAATGAGCTCGCGGCCGTCTGGATGGCTGAGAGAGCCGGCCGACGCGGGCGTTCGAGGTGAGGATGCCAGCGGGGTAGGTGAGTGGGCCATCGTGCGTGCCGCCCGTTGCGGCGCAAAGGTTGCGACCTCCCGGGGACGCCGTCGTAAAGATATGATGCGCTGTCACAGCGCGTCCCGGACTGGGACTCGTGGCAAGGCCAGCGCCGCCGAATAACATTCACCTCACTGCATGGTTCCCCCTCAATCAGGCTGGCGCACCGCTCGACACGTTGCGCCGGTGCCCCAACCCCCTCGTCCGGACGCCACAGTTTCGGCGCCCTCGCCCCGCCCGACGGCGCAGGCGACGGGGCGTCGGTTGCCCGTCGGGGAACCTCAGCGACGCCGCCAAGTGGTCCATCAGCTTCGTCGCCATTCTAGGGTACGTGTACTCCGCGGTGACGTACGGTCTTCCGCTCGTCGGTCCTTCCGTGGTCGTGGCGCTGCTCGGGCTGTTTTTCGAGCGCGTCAGGATTGTCTTTCCGACATTTCTCGTGCTGTTCGCGCTGTGGGTTGTGTGGAGCGCCATCGGCGTGATGTCGAGCTACCAGCGAGATGATACGATCACGCAGGTCACGGTGCTGCTCAAGGTGCTCGTGATCGTGTTCGCGATCGTCAACGTGGTGCATAACGCGTGGCGCGTCCGGATGTTCATCATTTTTTTTCTGGGCTGTTTCGCTCTGTATCCGGCGCGCGGTACGCTGGTGAACTACTTCATCTCGGGCTACACAATGTTCGGCCGCGCGTTGTGGAACTTCATCTACGGAAACTCGAACGACCTCGCGGCGCTGACGTTTTTTCCGCTCTCGCTTACCCTCGCGCTGATCATCACCGAGAAGAAAGGGTGGGTGAAGAACGTGTCGTTCTCTCGGTGCGGGACTGCTGACGCTCATCATATTGCTGACGCAGTCCCGCGGAGCCCTCATCGCGCTCGTGGCCACTGGGCTGATCTACTTTCTGAATCAGGCCCGCGGTAAGCGGATCAAGACGCTGCTGACCGCGATGGTCGTCGCTGTACTCATTGGCCCGTTGGTGCCGTCGAGCGCGTGGCAACGTTTCTCCGGTATATCGAAGCTCACCGACACGTCCACGATCGCCGAAGCCGACCCGGAAGGTTCAGCCGACGCGCGGTACAACATTTGGCGCGTTGCCCGACAGATCATCGCCGAGAACCCGGCTACTGGCATTGGGCTCGGCGCCTACCCGCTCGCACACGCGACCTACACCGGGCGCATCGTCGTCCCACCGGCCGCTCGCGGCTTTCGTGACACCCACAGCACATACCTGAACGTCGCCGCGGAAACCGGTATTCCTGGCTTGATCCTGTTCATGGCGATGATCGGGGTGGTTGCGGTGGCGCCGAGATGACCCGGCGGCGAGCCATAGGGACGCCTCGTGCCGGGCAGCTATTCGCGATGGAGCTCGGACTCCTCGCGTTCCTGATGCACGGCATCTTCGGTTCGCTTGCAAAGCTGAGCTTCCTCTACATCCAGCTCGCGCTCATGTGGGCTGTGACGGAAGTCACCCGCCGCGAACTTGCCGGAGAGGGCTGCAGCGATCCCGATACGAGGTCGGCGCCGAGCGTAGGGAGTTAGCCCAGCGGAAACGTCGCCCAGCTCGGCTGCGCATTGACTCGGCCGCAAGCGATTCGTCAGCGTCATTCCTGTTGCGGCGCTTCCACACTCACGGTCGCTCGCGCCGTCGTCCGCAGCTACGTCCAGCTCGCTGACCGAGCCGTAAGACGTTTCGCCCGTATCACATAACGACGAGCGCGCTACCGCGACAGAATCTCGGATCGAGGCGTCAACCTTGCAAACGGGATCGACGCGTTCGGTACGCTAACGATCGGGCTTGTTAGATTCTGTTCACACATGTCGTCTAGTAGCAGGCTGCTCGTCTGCGACTCGGCGGTCGTCTCTCGTGATCATGATTGGGTGACCCGGTGAACGTGGAGGGCCGCGCCGATGTTCGATGTCTCCGTCATCATTGCATCGGTGGAGTCGTCACGATCGATCAAGGCATGTCTGGATTCGGTGCGTGCGGCGCTGCTGGGGACTCGCGCCGAAGTGCTGGTGGTCGATGCGTCTCGCGACACGAGCGCGGACATTGCGGAGCGAGAGCTCGGGAGCGCGGTCGTTATACGCTGCGCGCCGGGAACGCTCACCCCGAGCTCTGGGCGGCTGGGATCGTTCGTTCGACTGGCCGTGTGATTGCTCTGACCACAGGGCACTTCGCGGTCGAGCGGACCTGGATGTCGAGTCTGACGTCCGCGTTGGAAGGAGGGACACATGGGCGCCGCCGGTCGAATCGATCTCGGCAATGAGACGTCGGTCACCGACTGGGCAGTGTTCTACCTGCGATACTCCGAGTTTTTGCACGAGCCCGAGCGAATTGAGTGCGGGGTGCCGGGAATTCCCGCCGACAACGCTGCTTACGATGGTGAGGCGATTCGACGATTCGTGATGACTTCCGACGACGGTTTCTGGGAAGTGGAATTTCATCGCCAGTTTCATGCGGCTGGCGGCTCACTCGCGATGGTGCAGGGTGCGACCGCGCTCGTACGGGCGATCGTTTCCGTTCTCTGACGATCGCCGGCCATCGCTACCACCACGGGCGCCACTCTGGCGCGTGGCGCGTCTCGCGAAAGGTCCGCTCGTCCAGCCATGTCGTCGCAGCATTTCCGCTCGTTCCGTTCGCCCTGGCCGCCGCGTACGTGGCGCCGCGTGCGGTCCACCGCCCGTGCACCGGAGTCGATTTCTGCGTGCGTTGCCGCTGTTCCTCGTGCTTGCATTCTGCTGGGCGGTCGGTGAAGCGGTCGGCGCCGTTGTCCGGTGCCCCGCGTCTCGCGTCGACCTTCTCCCGTGCCAGCCTGACCATGTCTTCTCCCAGCCGACTGGATAGCGACGTGCCCCCTCTGCCGTGAAGCGTGGACCGCGCCGTGGATCCGCACCGACCGTGTCGGTCGTGGTTGCGTCCAATCGCGACAAGACACTCCTGCACGCCTGCCTCGGGTCGTTGCTCGGTCAGTGTCAGCGAATGAACGCCGAGTTGCTGGTCGCTCGTGCTGGTGCCCCGTCGACGTCGCAGCGCTCGCGAAGACATACCCATCGGTTCGGTTCGTGACCGCGCCTGTCGACGCCTCGATTCCGCAGCTGCGCGCTATCGGAATGGCTCAGGCGTCCGGCGACGTGGTTGCGCTCACCGAGGATCACTGCATCGCCGACGAGAACTGGGTCGAGGCACTGACGCTGAGCGCGAGCGGCGACGCCGACGTGGTCGGCGGCGGAATGGACAACGCGCGTCGGTCGCGAGCCGTCGACTGGGCGGCGTACTTCGCGGAGTACGGCTTCTTCTCGCCCGAGCGCCCGGAGCGTGCCGAAGGTCCGCCGCTGCTCACGGGCGCCAACGTTGCGTACAAGCGTCACGTCATTGCCGACGTCATCGGGTGGGCGCAGGATGGCGAGTGGGAGAACGTCGCGCATACGCGTCTCGTGGCGCGCGGCAGCATGCTTCGTTTCGCGCGGACCGCCGCGATCTATCAGAATCAGACCTACAGCGTCGCTGCGTTCTGCGCGGATCGCTACGAGCATGGGCGTGACTACGCCCGAAAACGGCTCGTCGAGGATCCAGAACGCCAGTCGCTGGTTTCTGCTGGCGGCGAGTCCGCTGCTGCCGGCGCTCCTCACCTGGCGCGTCGCGCGCGCCTCGGCACGTTCCCGCTGGGGCACGTTTCTCCGCGCGCTCCCGGCGACGGTGCTTTTCCTGACGGCATGGTCGGTCGGCGAGGCCGTCGGATATCTGCGCGGACCGTCGGATGGCTCCGCGCCGAAGCCGGCAGGCGATGACTGAACCATCGCTGACGGTCGTCGTGCCGTCGGTCAACGGCCTCGGCGACCTGATGGACTGTCTTGCCGCCCTCTCGAAGCAGCGAAGCGACGTCGATCTCGAGGTGCTCGTCGCCGACCGATGCGGCGAGCCGCTTCGCGCTGAGGTGCGTCGATCGTACCCGTGGGTGCGCATGCTGGAAGCGCCGGCGGGGACGACGATTCCCGATCTTCGTGCGCTCGCGTTTCGCCAGGCGACAGCGCGGTCGGTTGCGGTCATCGAGGATCACGTGATCGTGCCGCCCGGATGGGCGCGGGCACTCCTCGATGCACAGGCCGGTGGCGACATCGTCGTCGGCGGGGCGATCGAGAACGCCGCGGTGGATCGCGTCGTCGACTGGGCGGCGTTTCTGTGCGAGTACAGTCACTGCATATCCCCGCTGCCCGAAGGGCCTGCCGACTGGTTGACCGGAAACAACGTCGTCTATCCGCGCGAGTTGCTCGGGCGCTACGAGGAAGTCCTTGGACGGGGACAGTGGGAGAATCGACTGCACGACGCGATGCGTCGTGACGGCGTCTCGCTGGTCTGCCGACCGCAGATCGCCGTGGGCCACAAGAAGCACTACACCGTGGGGGAGTATCTGTCGCAGCGATATCTGTACGCGCGGTCGTACGCCGGGGCGCGGGTTGCCGACGCGTCGCTCGGAAGCGGCTGGGCTATGGTGCCGCCGCGCTGGCGCTCCCGCCGTTGCTCATGTTTCGCACGGTGTCGCGCGTCGTGGCAAAGCGCCGCCACCGAGCGGAGCTGGTGCGGTCGCTGCCGTTGCTCGCTGTGTTCGTCGTGTCGTGGGCGTTCGGCGAGATGGTCGGCTACGTCGCCGGCCCCGGCGATTCGCTGGCCAAGGTCTGCTGAGATGGCTCTGATGCCTTACACGGGTGACGTGGTGGTCGCGTTGACGACGCCGGGGTCGGTGGCGAACATGGACGAAGCGGAGCACGATTTCTGTCCGGTCATCAGCGAGTTCGACACCGACGCACGGCAGCGCTTCGGCGCGCCGCATCGGTGGGCGCGTTCGTCAGCGCTCACCGCGCTGGCCGGCGCGCCGGCGTTCGTCTAGCGCGCGATGCGCATCGGCGTCGATGCGACGTGCTGGGCAAACGGTCGCGGTTACGGGCGCTTCGCTCGTGAGCTGCTTCGCGCCATGGTCAGTCGAGGGTGCGTCGCACGAGTTCGTGTGCTTCGTCGACGACCGCGCGGCGCGTTGCTTCGATCTCACCGGCGCCGGTGTGCGCATGGTCGTCGTGCCGCAGTCGGCGTCGCCGACGACCGCGGCGAGCGCCACCGGCAGTCGTTCGGTCGGCGACATGTGGCGAATGACGCGAGCGGTCGCGCGCGAGGAGCTCGACGTGTTTTTCTCGCCGTCGGTCTACACGTATTTCCCGCTGCCGCCATCGCTCGCCGCGGTGATCACGTTTCACGACGCGATCGCCGATCGCTTTCCCGAGCTCACGCTGCCGTCGCTCGCGCGCGCGACTCTTCTGGCGCATGAAGGTGCAGATGGCGCTGGCGCAGTCACGCATCGTGCTCACGGTGTCGGACTACGCGGCGTCACAGGTGAGCCAAGACGTTAGGCGTCGACCGCGAGCGCATTCGCGTGGCGGTGGAAGCGGCGGCGTCGGTCTACACGCCGAGCGAGTCGAGCGCGAGGACATTGTCACGGCGGCGCGCGCGTGCCGGGGTGCCCGACGGTCGGCGCTGGTTCACGTACGTGGGCGGCTTCAACCCGCACAAGCACGTCGACGCGATCGTGCGTGCGCACGCGACGCTCGTGCGCGACGTCGCCGATCCGCCGACTGCTCGTGCTCGTCGGCGCGCTCGACGACGATCCGTTCTTCGGCTCGCAGCAGCGCATCCGCGACGAGATCGCGCGGTGCGGCACGGGCGACCACGTTCGGTGGGCCGGCTACGTGCCGGACGACGAGCTGCGCCACCTGCTGTCGGGCGCGCTCGCGCTGGTCCTGCCGTCGGAATCGGAAGGGTTCGGGCTGCCCGCGGTCGAGGCCGCGGCGTGCGGCATTCCCGTCATCGCCACGACGCGAGAGCCCGCTCCCGCAGCTGCTCGACGGGCGGCGGCATCTTCGTCGCGCCCGGCGACGAGGCGGCGTTAGGCGCCGCGATGCGGCGCTCGCGACCGACGAGCCGCACCGCGCGCGCTCGCCGCGGGCGCGCTGGCGCGCGGCGCGCGCGCTGAGCTGGACGTCGAGCGCGCGGCGGCGCTCGACGCGCTCGACGGAGGCGGCCGCGTGACCGGCGCGCTCCGCTTCTGCATGTTCTCGACGTTCTACCCGCCGTACAGCTACGGCGGCGACGGCATCACGCTCCAGCGGCTCTGTCGCGCGCTCGTGCGAGCCGGCCACGAGGTGACCGTCGTGCACGACGCCGACGCGTACCGTCGTTAGGCTACCCGCAGCCCGACGGCGGCCGCCGCCGACGACGGCGTCGATGTCGTGACGCTGCGCAGCTCGCTCGGGGTCCTGTCGGTCCTCCTGACGCTACCAGTTCGGGCGTCCGGTGGTGCACGGCGCGGAAATCGAGGCGCTGCTCGCCGCGCGACAGCTTCGACGTCGTGCACTTTCACAACGTGTCGCTCGTCGGCGGTCCCGGACTGTTCGCGTCTCGCCCGCGGCGTCCGCGACCGTCTATACGGCGCACGAGCACTGGCTCGTCTGCCCCACGCACGTGCTGTGGCGCCATCGTCGCGAGCGCTGCACGGGCCGCGAGTGCTTCCGGTGCTCGCTGCACTACGGACGTCCGCCGCAGCTCTGGCGAAGCACGGGGCTGCTCGAGCGATCGCTCGACGACGTCGACACGTTCATCGCGCTCAGCGAGTTCAGTCGCGACAAGCATCGCGAGTTCGGATTCCCGCGCGACATGGAAGTGCTGCCGCCGATCGTGTTCGACGCGGATGCGGACACGATCGACGCGCCTGCGGTGAGCCCGCATCCGCGCCCGTACTTCTTCTACGCCGGCCGACTCGAGCGCATCAAGGGGCTCGACGACGTGCGTGCCGCTGTTCCGCGATGCCGACGCGCCGGCCGACTTGCTGATCGCCGGGGCTGGGTCGCACGAGCGCGCGCTTCGAGCGCTCGCCGGCGACTCGCCGCGCATTCGCTTTCTCGGCCACGTCAGGCCGGAGCGGCTCGCGCCGCTCTATCGGCACGCGATCGCGCACATCGCGCCGTCGGTCTGCTTCGAGACGTTCGGCAACACGCTGGTCGAAGCGTTCCGCCAGAGCACCCCGGTCATCGCGCGACGCATCGGCCCGTTCCCGGAGATCGTCGCGCACGCCGGTGGCGGTGAGCTGTTCGACGACGCCGACGACCTTCGCACGGCGCTCGACGCGCTTCGCGTCGGACCGAGCGACTATCGCGACCGGCTCGGCGCCGCTGGACGGCGCGCGTACGAGCCGACGTGGTCGGAGGAAGCGATCGTTCCGCGATATCTCGAGATCGTCGAGCGGACCATTGCGCGCCGGCGTTCGCCGGCCACGCTCGGCCGCGCCGGCGGTCGCGGTCACGTAGGCCTGACGTGCGCGCGATCCTCACGTATCACTCGATCGACGAATCGGGATCCGTGATCTCGATCTCCGAGAGCGTATTTCGCGGTCACGTCACGTGGCTCGCGCGGAGCGCCGTGCGCGTCGTCTCGCTCGATACGCTCATGCGATATGCCGAGCGACGCGAACGCGGTTGCGCTGACGTTCGACGACGGGTTCGTCAACTTCGGCGACGTCGCCGCACCGCTGCTCGCCGATCACGGGATGCCGTCGACGCTGTTCGTCGTGTCGACGCCGCCGGAAAGACGAACCGGTGGCCAGGGCGCGCCGACCGCGGCGTTCCGGAGCTGCCGCTGCTCGAACTGGGACGCGCTCGGTCGTCTCGGCGCCCAGGGCGTCGAGATCGGTGCGCACACGCGCACGCACGTGAACGTCGCGCGCCTAACGAATGCGGCATCTCCGGACGAGATCGTTGGCGGCGCCGAGCGCATCAGGACGGAGCTCGGATATGACGCCGGCGGCGTTCGCGTATCCGTACGGCGCCGTGAGCAACGCGGCCGTCGGAATCGTCGCGTCACGATTCGCGTGGGGTTGTACGACCGACATGCGGTGCGGTGTCGGCGAACGAGGCGCGCGCGCTCCTGCCGCGCATCGACATGTTCTATCTCCGCGAGCCCGGGCAACTCGAACGATGGGGAACGGCCAGATTCCGGTATCATCTGAGGCTGCGCGCCGGCGCGCGACTCGTGCGGCGGCGTCTTCCTCGCTGACGGGGGACCGATGAACACGACGACGCCGTTCATGTCGGTCATCGTGCCCGTCTACCAGGGCGCGCGCGTGCTGCCACGTTGCCTCAGCGCGCTGCGCGCGAGCGACATGCCGCGAGGGATCGTGGGAGCTCATCATCGTCGATGACGCGAGCACCGACGCGACCGCGCTCATTGCGGCCGAGTTCGCGGACGCCGTCGTGCGTCTCCCGGACCGGCCGCGCGGGCCCGCCTACGCGCGCAACCGCGGCGTCGAGGTGGCGCGCGGCGAGATCGTGGTGTTCGTCGACGCCGACGTGTGCGTCCACACCGACACGCTCCGGACGCTTCACCTCCGTGTTCACGAACGAGCCGGATGTGAGCGCCGTGTTCGGCGCCTACGACACGCAGCCGGAAGCGCCGCAGCTCGTGTCGCAGTACCGCAACCTGCTCCACCACTTCGTCCACTCGCAGAGTGCCGGAGAGGCGGAGACGTTCTGGGGTGGGTGCGGCGCAATTCGTCGCGAGGTGTTCCTCGAGGCCGGCCGCTACGACGAATGGTCCTACCCGCGTCCGCAGATCGAGGACGTCGAGCTCGGGCACCGCGTCCGCGCGCTCGGACACCGCATCCTGCTGCGGCCCGAAATCCAGTGCACGCACCTCAAACGCTGGACGCTGCGCGGCTGTCGTGACCGGCGACTTCCGCGATCGCGGCGTTCCCTGGACGCGCATGCTGATCCAGCAGGGGCTCGCGACGAAGTCGCGCACGCTCAACCTGCGCACGGTCGAGAAGCTGAACACGGTGCTCGTCTGGGTCGTCGATGCTGGCGCTGCTCGGCGCGGCGATCTGGCGCATCGTGGATGCCGGCGATCTGGGCCGGCGTCGCGTTCTGCGATCGTGATCGATTCTCAACCGCGCGCTCTACGGCTTCTTCATCCGCACGCGCGGCGTTCTGTTCGCGCTCGCGGTCGTGCCGCTGCACACGCTGTACTACCTCAACAACGGGTTCGCGGTGCTGTACGGGTGGGCGCTCCATCACCTGTTCGGAGAGCCGATGCCCGACGCGACGACGCAGGCGTATGCGGAGGTCGGCGTCGACATGTGGCCACCGGTGCCATCGAAGAAGCCCGAGCGGGAGACGCAGCGGTGAGCGCCGCGATCGCATGGCGGTGCACGGCTCGTTAGGCGTCGCCTGCCCGCGGTGTCGGGGCGATCTCGCGCGCGGGCCGACGCGTTCGACTGTGAGCGCTGCGACGCGCACTTTCCCGTGGTGCTGGGCATTCGCCGATTTCCGTCTCGATCCCGATCCCGTGGATCGGCCTCGAGGACGATCGCGAGAAGGCCCGCCGCCTCGAGGAGCGGTTCGCGCGGTGCGTCGCTCGAGGCGATGGTGCGGACGTACTGGTCGATGACGCCTGGCACGCCGGCGGCGCAGGCCGTCGCGCTTCGTGCATCACGTCATGCACGGCGTACGCGCGATCGCGCGAGTGGGTCGAGCGTCTCGAGCCGCCCGACGGTCGACCGTCGGGGCCGTGGCTCGATGTCGGCACGGGGACAGGCGACCTGGCGTCGTGCGGTCGCGGAGCACGGCATTCGTGCCGTCGGCGATCGACATCGCCATGCGATGGCTGGTCGTCGCGCGCCGCCGCGCGGAGCTCGCCGGCGTCACACGTCGATCTCATCTGCTGCAACGCCGAGCACTTGCCATTCGCCGATCGGCACGTTCGCGCGCGTCGTCTCGGTCGGAACGATCGAGCATTGCGCGACGCCGAGCGGGCGCTCGGCGAAGTCGACGACGCGTGCTGGCGCGCGGCGGCGACGTCAGGCTTCGGACGGTGAATCGCTTCACCATGCTGACCGAGCCGCACGTCGGGGTGTGGGGCGTCGGCTTCGTGCCGCGTCGGATGGCCGATCGGTACGTGCGCTGGCGCGGCGGTCAGGGCTACGCGCACCACCGTCCACTGTCGTCGCGCGAGCTGCGACGCGGGCATGCGACGCGCGGGATTCAGCGCCGTGCGCGTCGAGCGCGGCGTCGCTGCTGCGCGACCGAGCGCGCACGGCTAGGCGGTGCTGCAGTGGGCGCGTCGGCGCGTACGAGCGGCGCGACGGCATTCCCGCTCGTCGAGCGCGCGCTTCGCGGCGTCGGCGCCGCTGCTCGAAGCGCAGTGGGGTCGCGGCATGACTGCGCCACGCATCTTCACGCCGGAGTACTACGCGCGCATGCGCGAGCTCGAGGCTGGCAGCTGGTGGAACGCCGCGATGCGCGACATCGCGGCAATGCTGCTCAACGACGTTCAGCTGCCTGCAGCGGCACGATACTCGACGTCGGATGCGGGTCGGGCCAGACGCTCGCGTGGTTCAGTCAGCGGTTCGGCGCATGGCGGACACTCGGCTGCGACATCTCGCCGGACGCGGTGACGGCCGCCGCGACGGCTCGGGGTTCGAGATCACGCGGGCATCGGCGCTCGCGCTCCCGTATCCGTCCGGCACCGCGGACGTCGTCATCTCGCTCGACGTGCTGCAGCACGTCCCACTTGGCGGCGGGGACGTGACCGCGCTTCGCGAGATGCGCCGCGTCCTCAAGCCAGGTGGGTGGCTGTTCGTTCGGACGAACGCACAGAGCTTTCCGGCGACCGCGGACGATCACGAGTACCAGTTCCATCGCTACGAGCCGCGCGAGCTACAGCGACAAGCTGGCGGCAGTCGGCTTCGAGGTGCGTCGTCTGAGTCGCGTGAACGCTCTGCTCGGGTCTGGCGGAGATTCCGCGTGAGCTGCGCGCGCGGCGCGTGCAGGCGGCGGACTATCATGGCATTCTCGCGACGAGCAACGGTCATGCGTCGTGGACGTCTGCGGCGAAGCGGGCGTGGGTTCGTCTCGAGGGGCGGCGGTTCGGCGCGGCGTTAGGCTTCCGGCCGGCCGCACCATTGTCGCCTTGTGCCAGGCGCCCGACAGTCGATGAATCGCACTTGCCCACGTGCGACCGGACGGAGATCCGAGCAGCGTGACCGCCATCGCGAGGTCTCGCGACAACGACGGCCCGGCTGCTGTCGCGCACCCGTTGGCGCGACGCCTCGCGGTCGTCGGGCCTGAAGAGGAGCTGTTGCTGCTCACCGCCGGCGGCGTCGCCAATGACGATGCCATTCGCGTCGCGCGGTGGCGACATCAACTGGGCGCGGTTCCTCGGACTCGCACAGCTCGAGCGTGCGGTGCCGGTGATTTTCCCTCGTCTGCCGACCCTGGTTGGTGACGCCCTCCCGACGACCGTGCTCGATCAGATGCGCCGAGCTCGCGCTCGTCTCGGATTTCGCGATGCTGCACCTCGAGACGCGGCTGCGTGAGTCGTTGAGCGTGCTGCACGGCGCCGGCGTCCGCGTGATGCTGCTCAAAGGTGCCGCGCTGGCGCACACAGTGTATTCCGGCGTTCGACAGCGGCCGATGTCCGACCTCGACCTGCTGGTCGATGCCAGCAATGCGCGCCTCGCTCGCCGCGTGATGCTGTCCGCGGGATGGCGCGAGATCGTCGGTGGCATACCAGACAGCGTGTACGATCGCCATCACCACCTGCCTCCGCTTCACGACACGAGGTCGCCGGACCTGCAGCTCGAGATTCACACGGCGCTGTTTCCGGAGCGGCAGCCGTTCGCGTTCGACGCCCGCGACCTCTGGGCCTCTGCTCACCCGTTAGGCAAGGGATTCCCCGAGGCATACACGCCGGATGCGATTCACTCGCTTCTCCACGCCAACCTCCACTTCCTGTGGTCGCACCAGGGACGGTTCGGCGTCTGGCGAACCATGCGCGACGTCGATGCGCTTACTCGCAGGCGACGCCATCGACTGGGACGCATTCGTCAGAACCGCGAAAGCCAGTCGTGGCGCGACGGCGTGTTACTGGACGTTTCGAATCGCGACACTGACTGCCGGTATTGCAATTCCCGACGTCGGTGATGGCGGCTCTCCGGCCCCCGCGAAGTCGCTACGTCCTTCAGGCGATCGAGCGACACTTCCTGAAGAACCTCTTCCCGGTCGAATTCGCGTGTCCTTCCGTCGCTCTGGATCACGCGCTGTGGGAGCTGGCGGTGATGCCCGGTTGGAGCGGACACGGCGAGGTCCGACCGTGGGACGAGGAACCCGACTTCGTGGTGCCGGGCGAGGCAGTCGGAAGCCGTCGCGCATTCTTCCGAAGAGGGAGCGAGTGCGTCGGCTGCTCGCCTCTCCTGGATACATCCGCACGCTGCTGCGCTCTCGTAGCTGATTTCCGGGATCGAGAGTTCGTCGCACTCTGGCTCTCGCGGCACAACGCCACAACTATGGCGTATCGTCAACGGTTGTGTCGCGAGTGCGCAACTCTCCCGGAGAGACGTCGTGGCTGCTAGCGTAACTGCTGACGCGAAGTCTTCCCACGCGACGAGTTAGGCCTCTGCGCGACCGTCGACCGCAATGCCAGTCTGCGGCACGCACGCTGCTATTACCGAGCCCGCGATGGGGCAGTCGCAACTCGCGTACTGAAGCTCCCCAATAGTCATAGTCGAGGCGGCCCGTCGGTCTGGTTCGTTCAGCACGCTCGTTCGGATCTGACGGTCAGCCGGCGCTGCTCACCAGCAGCGCTCCGTCTTTGTCTGCGCGACGCGGTGGCAAGGTGCACGCGTGATTCTAGCGTCGAGCGTCAATGAGTGGATTTGTCGCGATCGTTGATCCGAGCAAGCGGCTCCTCGCGGAGGCGAGCGTCGCGCGCATGCTCGGCGCGCTGGCGCCGCGCGGTGATCGCTCAGAGGTCAAGCGCGACGGCGAGTGCGTGCTTGCTGTCACTCGATTCGAGTGGGAGCTCGCCGATGGGTTTTCCGGACCGACTCTTCTCGTCACCGACGGCGACCTGAGCGTGGTCGCGGACGCGAGCGTCTACTACCGCGATGACCTCCTGCGATCACTCCACGGGGCGGGCGTGCGCCCAGCCGGTTCATCGGTCGCCCACCTCATCGCCGCGGCCTATCGTGCGTGGGGCAGTGATTGCACGAAGTATCTCGAAGGTGATTACTCGTTCGTTATCTACGACCACAAGCAGCGTCGAACGTTCGCGGCGCGCGACTTCCTGGGTCGTCGACCGCTCTACTTCGTCGAGATCGGCGACGCGCTGTTGGTGTCGTCGTCCGTGAGCGCGATCGTGGCGCACCCGGCCTGTTCGACGGAGCTCGACGACGTTGCGCTCGCCGAGTTCGTTTGTGTGAGTCTCGCCGGGGCCTCGACGCACACCATATCGCGCGGTGAGCGCGGTCCCGCCGGCCACGTGGCTCGATCCGCGACGCGCTGGGGCACGCCCGGACGCACCAGTATTGGCGTCTCGACCTTAGCGACAGTGCAGACGCCGAGTCGTTCGATGCGGCGAGTGAAGAGCTCGGCGACCTGTTGGGTAACGCGATCGTCGAACGACGTGCGCTGGCCGGCCCCACGACGATCTGGCTGAGCGGCGGGTATGACTCGCCGGTGATGTTCGGCGTCGGCAATGCAGCACTCGACCGTCTTGGTCTCGGTCGACTTGGCCCCGGTGTCGTTCAGCTACCCTGTCGGCGATGCGGGGCGAGAGGACGAGCTGATCGAGGAGATCACGAATTTCTGGGCAACACAGCCGACGTGGCTGTCGATCGATGACGTTCCGCTGCTCGCCGAACGCAGCGCGAGACGCTGCCCGTGCCGACGTTCCGTTCCAGCACGCCTTCGAGAACTGGCTTCGTGCGTTGTTAGGCGCCACCGCACGCGCGGGCTCGCGCGTCGCGCTCTATGGCGACGGTGGCGACCAGCTGTTCGCGGTGTCGACGGTGTTTCTCCGCGATCTGTTCGGTTCGCTGAAATGGCGCGAGTTGCGGCGTGAGTGGCGGGCGTTCGGCGGCGGCGGGGCGCGGGCGCTGTGGAACTATGTGGCTCGACCGGTTGTTGCCGAGCGAGTGCGGGCGGTGCGAGGGAAGAGCGGGCCACAAACGTCGTTTCCGGATTGGGTCAGCCGTGAGTTCGTGGCGACGACATTCGTTGGAGCGGCTGGAGGCCGAAGCGGAAGCGGCGCTCGAAATGACGAAGGAGGACAGGCGGCCACCGAGACGCGCCGGTCGCTTGGCAACCCAATGGTCACGCGCGTGTCGCGGCTTTCTCGGGTCTCGGCACTGGAGCACGGAGTGGAGCTCCGGGCGCCCTTGTTCGATCGGCGCATCGTGCGAGTTCGCGCTGCGGCGTCCTCGTCGGGAACGCGCATCAGCGGGCGCTGTCAAACACTTGCTTCGACGCTGCGCGCGCGACGTCTTGCCGCCAAGTGTGCTGGCGCCCGCGTAAGGCAAAGACCGGAGTGCTCACGGACTATTTCGCGCGATCTTTTCGCGCTGATCCGAACGGGCTAGTGAGTGACGTTCTGACGCGATCCATTCTTGCGCAGCGCGGCATTGTTGATGGTGCGGCAATGCAACAGGCGTGGCATGAATACAAGACTCGCGGGGCCGGCGCGGGTGGATATTTGTTCTTGCTTTTCAGATTGAACTTTGGCTTCGTGCCCGTGTTCCTAACGCGGTAGTTACACCCGTAAATGCAGATCAATGGCTCAGAGTGCCAGCGGCAGGGTTCGTGCAGTAACCACTGTCGGTGTGGTTCACCACGTCCGGCAGGCCGCGGGCTTGCACCTACGGCCACACCGGTCGTAATTTGCCGGGAATTCCCGGAAAAACACCTCTCTTGGGAGGGTTCATGTACCAGGCACCCAAACTCGAGCGTTTGGGCTCGTTCCGCGAGATCACTCTCGGCGGTGGCGAATTCAATCCCGGCGACGGAACGAACGCGTTTCATCGCTACTCGCCGAACGGCTAACGCTCTAGCGGCGGGGGAGGCTGAAAGCCTCCCCCGCCGGCCTTTTTTCCCACCTCGTCGCGCCCTAACAATTTCTGCGTTGCCCAGGCGTCTCTCCCTTGCGAGACCACGCCATATTCGGCGGCTGTCTCCGATCGGAGATTCCGCTCCCCGAACTCCCGCCCATTGACGCCGCCGAGCCTGACTGGTTCTTCCATCGCGCGTCGACGCTCGTCCCGGCGTTGCAGTACCTCGGTGACGACCCGTCGACGCCACCCTGCGGGTTCGGTGCAGCACAATCGCGTGACGGCTTTCGGTTCGATTTCGACGACACCGGAATCTTCGACATCACCAGCGGCGGCCGCGACATCGCCTGGACTGCCCGGCAGGCATCCGCCCTCGAGCTAGTGCGCGCCGATCTCGTTAGGCGGCGTGTTCTCGGTGGCGCTTCATCTGCAGGGCCTTCTCTGTCTGCACGGCAGCGCCGTCGCGGTCGCCGACTACGGCTGTCGGGTTCCTCGCCAACAAAGGGGCGGGCAAGTCGACGCTCGCGACCGCCCTCTGCGCTGCAGGCGGAACGCTGATCACCGACGACATGCTTCCAGTCGACCCGAAGGCGCCTGTGATGGCGTGGCCATCAATGCCCGCCGTGCGTCTTCTTCACGACTCGGCGTCGCACCTTCGTTACGCCAGCGGGTCGACGCATCCGGTGACGAACAAATACCACGTGAACGAGCTTCCGTCGCACCAGGTCGAACGGCGTCGTCTTCGCGTTGGCGCCATCTACGAGCTCGCGCCGGTGCCTGCGGGTGCTGGGGTGCCGCCCGTGGAACGTATTCGGGTGACGGGCACTGCGGCCGTTGGCACGCTGCTGCGTCATCATCGCGCGGGAACGCCATCGGCAAGGCGGAGACGATGAACCTGTTCCTGCGCGCCAGCGACATCGTTCGCGCGGTGCCCGTGTACCGTCTCCAGGTCGCGCGGGATTTCGATCGCTTGCCCGACGTCGTGGATCAGATCCGGCAGTGGCATTCCGCAGCGCATCTCTGTCGACGCCGCTGGATCGCACACGACGGTCACCGTGACCGCGACTGCCAGTACCGTCGCCTTCGCTGCCTCCGCCTCGACCAGCACCAATGCCGTCGTACTCGGGGGCTGACGAAGTCGTTCACGAAGCAACGCGGCTGGCGCGCCGTGGTCAGCCGGCAAAGCGCGCGAGTCGGTGCGGGCGCTGTCGGACGTCTCCGTGCGAGATACGCGTCGGGCGAGTTCTTCGGACTGCTCGGAGAGAACGGCGCCGGGAAGACGACGCTGTTCAAGATGCTCGCGACGCTGGTCACTCCCGACGCCGGTACTGCCATCGGTCAGCGGCTTCGACATGCTCAAGTCGCCGAATCGCGTGCGTGAGGTCGCTTGCCCCAGTCATCGCCGACGAGCGCAGTCTGCACTGGCGCCTCTCCGCGCGGGAGAACATGCGCCTCTTCGCCTCGCTGCACGACCTCCGCGGCGCGGAGGCGACCCGCCGGATCGACGAGCTGCTGAGCCTCGTCAATCTCGTCGAGGCCGCGGATCGCCTGGTGAGTGGCTTTTCGTCCGGAATGAAGCAGCGACTGCTGGTCGCCAGAACGTTGTTCGCGCGCCCGAGCGTCCTGTTGCTCGATGAGCCCACTCGAAGTCTGGATCCGATCTCGGCCCGTTCGTTTCGACGGTTCCTCCGCGAGGACGTTGCGCTGGCGCAGGGCTGCACGGTGCTGCTCGCGACGCATAACGCGGAAGAGGCATTCGAGCTCTGCGATCGTGTCGGGGTTCTGCATCGCGGCAATCTCGTCGCCGTCGGACAGACCTCGGAGCTCGCCCGCGAGGTCGGCGAGGACCGGTTCGCGCTCTGGATTCGCCCGGCTGATCAATCCGCGATCGATGCGCTCGTGGCCCGCGGCGTGATCAGGGACGCGAAAGCGTTCGGCGAGGCCGAGGAAGGGTGGTCGCGCATCGAGTGCGATTTGCGCGGTGGACTGGACGGTGCCGCCGAGGCGATCGCGTTTCTCGCAAGGCGGGAGTGAGCGTCGCGACGGTGTGAGCCCGTGAAGCTGTCCCTCGCGGATCTTCTCGAGCGCGTGCTGGCGCGCCACGTCAATGCATAAAGTCTGGGCGCTCATTCGCTCGAACTGGCTCGCCGCGACCAGCTACAAGCTGGGCTTCGTCTTCTCGTTCGGGTCGCTCGATTCTGAGCGTGTGCCGATCTTCTTCATCACGCGGCGCGCTCCAGACGACCATGGCGGACGTGATCCGCGGACAGGGCGATCAGTACTTCGCGTTCCTGGTCGTCGGCCTGATCGCGTTCAACGTCGTTTCGTCGACGGTCTACGCGTTGCCCGGCGGACTGCAGACCGCGACATCGACCGGGACGCTCGAGGCGCTGCTCGCCACGCCGACGTCGGTCACGGCGTTGCTCCCGGTCTGTCCGGCTACGAGGTGCTGCTCTCGGTGCTGCGCGAGCTGCGTCATGCTCGTCGCCGCCGGCTGTCTCGGAGCGCGTGTCGCGTGGCTGCAACTCGGCGCGAGCTTGCCGATCGTCGCGCTCATCGTGCTCGCGCACCTGCCGATCGCCATCATCACCGCCGGCGATGGTGCTCGCGTTCCGGACCCGCGGGCCACTGCCGCAGCTCGTGCTGCTGGCGTCGACGTTTCTCGGAGGCGTGTACTACCCGACGACGGTGACGGATTCCGGGCCGGATCAAGGTCGATTTCCGCGTTCCTCCCGCTGACGTACGGCCTCACGGCGCTGCGCGCGGTGCTGCTGGAAGGGAGACTCGATCGCCACCGTCTGGCGCGAGCTCTCGATTCTGCTCGCGTTCACGGTGGTCGCGCTCGTCGCCAGCGCCATCGGCGTTCCGGGCCGCGCTCCGCTACGCGCGCAGGTCGGGAACCTGGCGCAGTACTGAGCCGGTGCCGGCCGGCCTAACGCGGCGGCTCACGTCGACGACTCTCGGCGGTCCGACGCCGCGGCCGGGATCGAAGAGCGGCTTCTCCACCTCGGCGAACGGCGCGCGCACCAGCATGATGCGATCGAGCATGACGCCGTCGTGGTGCATCCAGACGTTGAGCACGTGCGGTCCCGGCTCCACGATGTTCAGCACCGCGAGCGTGGTGTCCGTCATCTGGAATTGAACATCCCACTCGAACGCGTCACGCGCCCAGCCCCACTGCGCCTACCGGAAACCGACCGAGTCGATCGGCGAGCCGCACCTCTTCGTTGTCGAGCCCGACGTGAATGCTGCGACTGGCGCTATCGGGCGCCTGCTCCGCGAGCGTACACGACGTAGGTTCCGGGCTGGTCGAATCCAGATGTTGTATCGGAGCTCTGGCGCGTTCGCTCGAAACTCGCCGGCTCGCACGATCGTGCCGCGCTCTGGGACCGGCCACGACGTAGCCGTCGCCGGAGAATCCTGCGAGGTCTCGCGCGACGGTCCAGCTCTGCCCGTCGCGCGGCGTGTTGCTCACGAAGTGCTCGGCCTCGATGGTCGACGCGGCCACCGTCCTCGACGAACTGTCCCTCGGCGGCAATGACGTTGACCCGCACACCTCGCGGGCCGGCTCGCCGACGTACTCGTGCGTCACCGTGAGCTCGAACGCGTGAGTCGGCGACGGTCAGTCGCAACGAACGATGCCGTCGCGCCGGTGTCCGACTGTCAGCCGAACGCGCGGCCCGTCCACCTGCCGCCATCGGTACCGGAGCGCCTGGCCCGCGTGCCGCATAGCTCGCCTCCCGTCGAGCGTGACCGTGTCGCCAACGACGTGCGTCGACGTGAATCCCGGGTGCGCGATGGGCGTCTCGTTCGCGTCGGCGCGCTCGAGCAAGCCGACGCGCGTTGCCGTGGTAGTACTTCGCCATCACGCTGTCCGGCAGCGGCCACTTCTCGGTGAACGGAAGGAACATGTCCAGCCGCTGGCGATACGACTTGAGCCAGCGGAACGTGTTCTCCATGTAGTCGGTGCCGAACATGACCTGGTCCTGATATCGATCGAAGAACGACAGCTCCGCCGAGTCGAGCGTCGCGAACTCGACCTTCGGCTGATGGGCGCCACCCTCCGTGTACATGTTCGGGTACTTCTCGAGCATCTCTTCGAGGTAGGTGCGATCGCCGGCGGCGCCCGCCCAGTGCGCCGCGATCAGCTGGAGGCGCGGGTGCTTGCGCAGCACGCGCTCGCGCTGGAGCATGAGCGATCTCCCAGCGCACGGTCTCGGTTTGCCCCGTTAGGCGCCTGATGCTCGCCCTTGTACGCGCCGCCCAGGTGCACGAGCACCGGGACGCCCAGCCGCTCGGCGGTACTCCACAGCGGGTCGTACGCCGGGCGTGTCGAACGGGACGAGCGTTCCCGCTGTGTCGCGCGTCCAGTAGTTGACCGTTACCGGCGCCCGCCTGGTCCTTGATCTTGAGGCCCGACGGCGCCGCGGCGCACGGCGTCCTCGAGCAGGCCGGCGACCCAGGTCGGGTAGTCGGCCGCTCGCTTCCGACGAAGACGTCGTTCGCGTCGTCGATCGGCACGTTGGCGAACAGCTTGAACCGAGCGGTGTCGGGGTACAGCGCGATCCGCTCGGCTCACGCGATCGCCGAAAATGCCATTTTCGAGCGAATTGTCCGGCGCCTTGAAGTCGACGACGAGCTCCACGTGCATCTCGTTCATCGTGCGCGTGAGCTCGTCGAAGTTCGGGCGCTTTCCCGGCCACGTCTCGACGCCGCCGAGGTGCGTGTGAATGTCGATGATGGAGAATCGCGGCGGCGGTGCGTGCGGCGGTGCGGCATCGCGGCATCCGCCGAACACGATGCGAGCAGGCAAGCCGCCGCCGTCACGGCCGGCCTAACGCGGACCGTCCGGCGCGCTCATCGCGGACGCGCCGACGCCGGAGCCTGCCACGGCCGAAGTATCCAGCGGCGTTCGTCGGGGCGAAGACACAGGAAGCGCGATACCGCACGCGACGAGGTAGGCCGCCGCCCTCCACGCGATCGCGGGCCCGCCGGCGTGCGGCACCCACCATCCGCGCGGCCGCGGTTGCGACAAGCGCGAGTGCAGCAGCGGCCCGAGCGGTAGCGAAGAGCTCGGCGAGCGCCGTGCCTACGCAGCAACCGTGTCGCCGTCGCCAGGAGGATCACCGAGTTGCCCGACGAGAAACGCGATGCCGACGCCCATGCCACCCATGCCTGCGACGAGCCAGCGCGCGAGCGCGATCGTGAGCAATTGGCCGCTGACCGTGCATGACGAGAAATCCGGAAATGTCATCGAACCCGATCAGGAGCGCCTGATAGACGCCCGCAATCGAGCAGCACTGCTTCCGCCAGCACGAACACGGTCACGAGCGGACATCGCGTCCAGCGAACTCTGGCCGAGTACAGCAGCGTGAGCCACTGCGCCGGGAACAGCACGAACACCAGCGTCGACAGCACCACGAGCACGATCAGAATGCGCAGGTACTCCGCGACCGCCGCGATGCGTTCGGTCTTCGGAGTAGTGCGGTTGACGAGCGGCGTCAGATACAAGCCCGTTCGCCTGGTTCAAGCACGAGCCGTATCGACACTCCGATGCCGTACGCGGCCGCGACGAATCCGGCCTCGATGGCGCCGTGCGTCGACAGCAGCATCGATCGCGCGAGGAGGTACGCGAACGGAGACGTCAGCGCGAGCACGTACATCGACGCCGCGAACGTCGTGAGTCCGGGTTGCGAACGCAGCGCACGGACCGCCGACGCCGTGCTCAGGTTCGTCGATAGTCCGAGGCCGAGCGATCGCCCGAGGTACCACTGCATGCCCGACGATCGTGATGACGAGCACGATCGCGTTGGCGACGTACAGCCCGACGAGTCCATCGCTCCGCACCCCGATGGCCGCGCCGCCAACGGTCAGGACGGCGCCCAGGAACGCCGCGATCGCCGATTCGCGGTGACGTTCGAGCGCGGCCATCGCATTGCGAAGCAACGGTGCGATCGCGAATGGCGGGCACTCCCATCAGTGCCACCATCAAGGCGGATCGGTATCGCAGCGAGCCCCTCTCCGAAAAACGACGGCCACGCGCTGGCGATGCCGGTACCGATCGCCGCTGCCACGATGGAGGCGAGCACGAGCAGCATAACGAGTGCGTCGTAGATGCTGCGCGTCTCCTCCGCGCCACCATCGCGGGCTCGCGCAAGGAACTTGAGACCGACGAACGGAATGCTGAGCGATCCGAGCTGCGCGACGAGCGACACCACCTGATCGATGACGCTCGCGACGCCCACGCCGGCGGGCCCGAGGAGCACAGCGAGCACCTTCGTGCGCGCGAGCCCGGCCAGCATGGTGAACGCCTGAATGCCACCAAGCGCGACGAATCGCCTGGAGGGGGCGGAATGACAGGCGTCGGAACCGGATCAACCGCCTGGGGCGCGCTTACCCCCATAAGTGCGCGAGCCCGCGCTCTCGCACATGATCTTCGATGTCGCCGATGAAGCGATCCGCGAACGCGTCCGGTGAGAACTGACGAAACTGGGCCGACGCGAGGTAGTCACGTCCGGCGACGCGCAGTCGTTCGTACTCCGCGTCGCTGATCGAGTCGAGGTAGCGCTGCATCTCGTGGTAGTCGGCGAAGCGCCGCGCATCGATGTAGCAATTCGGGTCCACGGCCTCGCCGATGTCTGGTGCGCCAAGGTAGATCGGCACGACTCCGGCATACAGGCAGTCGAACAGCTTCTCCGTGATCCAGCCGTCGAGAATCATGTTCTCGTAGCAGATCGCGAATCGATAGCGGCTCATCGCCTCGTGCTTGTCATCGACGGGACCGCGCCACGTCTGCCGTACCGCGTCGCCGAACTCGGCCTCCATTTCGCCGAGCCCATTCTCCCACAGGCGGCCCCAGAGATCGATGCCGCCATTCGCCGCGAAATGTTTGAGCGCGCGGAGCCGCTCGGTGTACAACTCTCCCGCCGCGAGCACCGCCCGCTTGTTGCTGTTCACGATGATGATGCCGCGCCGATCACGGCGGCTCCAGTGCGGCTCGATCGTGTGGTCGAACGGCATCGGGATCCGGAACGGGCGCAGCGTCGGCACGTTAGGCACGAACGGGCGCAGCTGGTCGGCGGTCGTCCACGAGTAGATCGTCCGGAAATGGTGGGCGAGCTCCGGCGTCGCTTCGTACATGGCAGGATCGACGACGACGACCTCGAAAAGATAGAACGCGTTGATCAGCACGTCGTCGCGCTTGAGCAGCGACTGGTACCCGTCGTGGACGCCGAACGACACATACACGTTGGCGCCGGTGCGTGCGGTGGATGACTTGCTCGCGTCTGCGAGATAGTCCGCGGTATCGATCGTCACGCCATGCGACGCGAGGCGCTCTCTCAGGCGAAGCCACGGGCAGCAGCGCACCGTCGCGATTGAACCGTGAGTGCGGATCGAACAGCTGATTGCCGTAGAAATGCCGCGTGAATGGGTCGAGAAATACGCGGATGCGGGAGAGCGTCCATTCGCGCGCGGCGCGGTCGTACTCGCACCCGCTGTGTCGCCGTTGGCGGTTGCGCCGTTCACCGCAAGAGTCGCCGAGCGACTGTGCAGCGGACGTCGACGGCGGAGCGAGATCGCCGGGAGGGAAGCGGCGGAAGCGCGCAAAATGGACGAGCCGGCGCGCTGTCCTGTTCGTGCCACTCGCCGCGGCAACCCGCACGAGCGTGCGGAGCGCGAGCACTCGCGCGACCTGCCCTCGACGCGACGAGCGAAGCAACGGTCGCACGAACGAGCTGTTGAGCAGCGCGAGCGCCTTTGAGCCGGTCGCCTAGCACGTACGCGTTCGCCGCGCGCTCTGCCTCATCGCGCACGCGCCAGACGCGATAGCGACGTCAGCGCCTCGGCGCTGACGAGCGCACGGATGCCGGGGCGGGACAGATGCCGGTCCATCGCCGCGAAATACATCTCCGGTTCCGTGCGCATGCGCTCGTACTGCTTGGACCACTGCGCCGTGTAGTGGCGGTATCCCATCAGGTACTCGTGAACGAGACCGATACGCCACTCGATCGACAATCGCGTCCACATGTCGAGGTCCGCCGCAATGCCGAAGCGCGACTGATCGAACCCGCCGACCGAGTCGAACGCCGCGCGTCTGAACATCACCGACGGCGTGCGCAGAAACGTGTTCTTGTGACGCAGCAGGCTCTCGGCGAGGAGCGCAGCGTCGAACAGGCGCGTGTCACGCAGCTCTGGCGGTAGCTGCAGTCGGCCGTACTCCCGCCCGGACTCATCGATGAATCGGTCGAGGCAGAACACCGCGCCAGCGTCCTGGTGTTCGAGCAGGAACGCCAGCTCGCGTTCGACGATCCTCGAATCGTAGACGTCGTCCGCGTGATAGATCGCGACGTATTCGCCACGACTCTCGCCGCACGGCGCGGTTCATCGCTCCATACCCGCCGAGCGTCTGCTCGTTGCGCAGATAGCGCACGCGCGGGTCTCCTGTGCCTTGGGCGATCCTCGGCGTCGCGTCGGTCGAGGCATCGTCGCACACGATCACTTCGATCGCGTTATGCGACTGCGCGCATACCGATGCGAGCGCCTCCGCGAGGAAGCGCTCGGCGTTATAGGCCGGGACGACGATCGAGACGAGCGGAGAAGTTGGGGTCATGCGCAGCTGTGAGCCTGACGAGCGACGGGCGGCCGCGCGCAACGGCCAGTTCCATGCCCTCGCCCGGGCTCGCTCGAAACGGCGCTATGTGACTGGGCGCACGGTCGCGAAGCAACGAATGTTACAGAGG
Organism: uncultured Gemmatimonadaceae bacterium; assembly: GCA_963829055.1. Taxonomy (GTDB): domain Bacteria; phylum Gemmatimonadota; class Gemmatimonadetes; order Gemmatimonadales; family Gemmatimonadaceae; genus JAJKIV01. Next base: position 672,436 of record CAWHHI010000004.1, read on the forward strand.
CGCGTCGGCTGTTGCGATATCGCAACGATGTGTGCTTCGTGTGCTTCGAACCCCGGTGCCGCCACAGCCCGGAACCGGCGTGCGAGACTGCTCAGCCGTGCACGCATCTTGCCCGCCGGGGGCCGAGTTGCAGGTCGCCGGCATGGACGAGCGGCCGCGTACATTTCTCGAAGTCCCTGCGCCCTCCGGTGCACAGGGTCGTCACCCATTGGAGCGAGCATCAATGAAACGAGCGGTCGTGTGCGGAGCAGGCGGCTTCATTGCGGGCCACCTCGTCAAGCGCCTCAAGCGCGACGGTTACTGGGTCCGCGGCGTCGATATCAAGGAGCCCGACTTCGCACCCACCGCGGCGGACGAGTTCCGCCTCCTCGATCTGCGTGATATAGCCCAGTGCCGCGACGCCGTTTCGCCTGATGACGGATACCCGATCGACGAGGTCTACCAACTCGCCGCCGAGATGGGTGGAATGGGGTTCATCAGCACGGCCGAGTGCGAGATCATGCGGAACAGCGCTCTCATCAACGTCAACATGCCGCAGGCAGCCGCCGAGGCGGGCGTTCAGCGCTACTTCCTGTCATCGTCGGTGTGCGTCTACCGCGACATGGCCATAGGCGAAGCCGAGATGACGGAAGACGAGGCGTATCCGGCGCACCCGGACAATGAGTACGGGTGGGAGAAGCTTTTCGCCGAGCGCGTCGCGCTGGCCTACGGACGCCGCTATGGCACCGCGGTTCGTGTCGCGCGATTCCAGAACTGCTACGGGCCCGAGGGCACCTGGACAGGTGGACGCGAGAAAGCACCGGCGGCGATCTGTCGCAAGGTTGCTGAGGCGGAGGACGGCGGCTTCGTTGAGGTGTGGGGGGACGGCACGGCCGTTCGCTCGTACACCTACGTCGACGATCTCGTCGACGGGATCGTGCGGCTCATGCGGTCCGATCTCGACGTGCCCGCGAACATCGGGAGCCCCGAGTACGTGAGCGTCCGCGAGCTCGTGGAAACCGTGATCGAGTTGAGCGGCAAGCAGATCGAGGTGCGCTACGTTCCTGGCCCGGTTGGCGTTCAATCGCGGAACTTCAGCAACGCGCGGATCTACTCACTTGGCTGGCAGGCCGAGCACCACGCTCCGCGACGGCATTGGCGTCACGTACCGGTGGATCGAGCAACAGGTGCGTGATCGCCTTACCGTGGTCGGCGACAGCTCGTCGGGTGCGCCCGAAAGCGCGCGACGTTAGGCAGCCGCTTCGGTCGCGAACGCTGTCGATGCGAAAGCCGCGCGTGCTGGTACTCGCACGCAACTATCCCAACAACGCCTTCCCGACGCTCGGGCTCTGGACCGAGCGTCTGGTGACGGCATCGTCGGCAGTCGCGGAGCCGACGGTCGTCGCGCCTGTCCCGTATGCACCGCCGTTCGCGCCGCTCTCATCAATGCGCCGTTTTCGGTCCGTCGAGCGCGTTCGGACCGACGCTGGAATCACGGTCCATCATCCCCGCGTTCCGGCTGGGCCGGGGCAGTGGCTCCACGCGTTCGACGCGCAACTCGGGTACGCGACGCTTCGGAAGGCGATCGTCTCGCTCCACCGCGTGCAGCCGTTCGATGTCATTCATTCACACTTCATCTACCCCGAGGGTGTGATTGCCAGCCGCATTGGCGCGGAGCTCGGCCTGCCAGTCGTGTCCTCTGAGCATGCCATGTGGCGTCCGTGGCTCGACCGCCATCCGTCTGTGCGCCGGCAGGTCCAACGTGCACTACCAGGCATCTCGCGCGTGACCGCCGTCAGTGAGGCGCTGCGTTCGAGTATCCGTGAGCTGTTCGGCGACACCGTCGCCGGTTGACGTCATCCCGAACGTGGTCGACGAGCAGATTTTCGTCCTCCCGCGAGCGGACGAAGTGCGAGACCCGAATCACCTGCTGTTCGTTGGTCTCATTCGCCACGTGAAAGGCCTCGACGTCCTCATTCGCGCGCTCGGCCATCTCCTCCCGGAGTTCCCTGAGTTGCGCCTGTCGGTCGCGGGAGGATCCTTCTACCGGGCGTATGAGCGCGACGCGGCCGAGGTTCGCTCGTTGGTCCAGGGGCTCGGGCTTCGGGACCGCGTGGCGTTCCTCGGAGAGGTGGCACCAACAGACGTGGCGACACTGATGCGCCGCAGCGCGCTGCTGGTCGTTCCGAGTCGGCGGGAGACGTTTTCGCTGGTGACCGCAGAGGCGTTGGCGTGCGGGACGCCCGTTGTCGCGACGCGGTGTGGCGGTCCGGAAGAGATCATCACGCCGGAGACAGGTGAGCTCGCGGATGTGGACGACGCGGCGTCGCTCGCAATCGCAGTCCAGCGAGCGCTGGGCCGCTCGTTCGACGGCCCAGGCCTGCGTCGTTATGCAGTGGACCGCTTCGGCACCGCCGCCGCCGCTCAGCGACTCGGCGTGCTGTATGGTCGCGTCGCTGGCGTCGCGCCAGCGGGCGCTGGCGCTCGCGAACCAGAACGATCGCGCGACGCTAGACGCAGCGCGCAATCACCTCGAATCGGCGACCGCCGGCGGACTACCGTGATGCACTGGGGCGTTGACGCACATCGACTTGCTGGTCAGCGACTCGGCGTTGGTCGCTACATCGAGTATCTCGTCAAACACTGGCGCTCGATGATGCAGACGGGCGACCGCTGCACGCTGTTCACGCGGGAGCCGTACGACGGGACCGGGTGGGAGCCATCCCCAGCCATCGACGTGCGTGCATTTGCGTCGACGCTGCCGCCGAGCGTTTGGCAGCATGGCATGCTGCCGCGATTCACGGGTGGAATCGACGTGCTGTTCTGCCCGAGCTACTCCGTGCCGGTTACGTACACCGGCAAGTGCGTCGTCGCGATCCACAGCATGAACGAAGTCGAGAGCGGCACGCACCCGTGGTGGTACAAGCTGACCTACAGCAAGTTGTACCGCTTCAGTGCCGATCGCGCCGACCGCATCATCGTCCCGTCGGAAAGCACGCGACTGGATCTCGAGCGCTACTACGGCATCACGAGCGAGAAGGTCGACATCGTCGTTCAGGGCGCGGACGAATCGTTCCGTCCAATCACTGACGAAGCCGTGAAGCGGGCTACCCGCATCAAGTTCCTCGGGACGGACAGGCCCTATATCGTGTTCGTTGGCAAACTCTCGACCCGACGCAACATTCCCACGTTGATCGAAGCGTTCTCGATCGTGAAGCGGCGAACGTCGTTGCCGCACGCGCTGCTGCTCGTGGGCCCGAACCACGTCGGCGTGCCGCTCGACCAGGTGATCGCCCAGCACGGCGTGCAGGGGGACGTGATCCAGACGGACGGCAAGTTCGCCAGCCATCTCGAGGTGCCGCCGGTGTACGCGTCGGCGGATCTTTATGTGAACGCGTCGTCGTACGAAGGCTTCTCGATGACCCTGGTCGAAGCATTGTCATGTGGTACGCCAGTCGTCACCGTGAATCGCGCGGCCCTCGCCGAAATCGCGTCCGGCGCGGCAGAATTCGTGGAGGAGCCGACCCCCGAAGCGCTCGCGGACGCGATCGAGCGCGTGCTGACTGATCCTGTGCTCAGCAAGTCGCTCGGAGAGCGCGGGTACCGGCGCGCAGATGCGTTTCGCTGGGACGTAACGGCTCGTCAAACGCTTGACGTTCTGCGGCGGGTAGCCGCGTGACTTTTCCTGATCCGCGGGTGGAGGCACGGTGAAGACAGTCCTGCTCGCCGGAGGACTCGGTACGCGTCTAGCCGAAGAGTCCGAGTCGAAGCCGAAACCGATGGTCGAAGTCGGCGGACGCCCGATCCTCTGGCACATCATGCGCACGTACGCCGAGCGCGGTTTCAAGGAATTCGTTGTCGCGCTAGGCTACCGAGGCGACGTCATCAAACGCTATTTCCTCGACTATTTCTACCTGCGGAACAGCCTCAGCATCGACCTGCGAACCAACCAGATCGAAGTGCAGGGGTCGGACTGCGAGGACTGGGTGGTTCATCTCCGGGATACCGGGCTCGACACACAGACCGGTGGCCGCCTGCGACGCCTCGCCGACATGGTTCGTGGCGAGACGTTCATGATGACGTACGGTGACGGCGTGTGCAGCGTCGACCCACGCGCCTTGCTCGAATTCCATCGGCGACACGGCAAGCTGGCGACGGTGACGGCGGTGCGGCCGCCCGCACGGTTCGGCGGACTGGTGTTCGATGGCGACAATGTGGCCGAGTTCTCGGAAAAGCCGCAGGTCGGAGAGGGCTGGATCAATGGCGGATTCTTCGTGCTCGAGCCGCAGGTGCTCGACTATATCGACACCGACGACACGATCTTCGAGCGCTCGCCGCTCGAGCGTCTCGCCGCGGACGGCCAACTCATCGCCCATCGACACGAAGGCTTCTGGCAGTGCATGGACACACTGCGCGACGTTAGGCTGCTGAACAGTCTCTGCGACGGCAAGCTCCCGCCGTGGGATCCCGCCTACCAGCCAACCTCCGCGACGTGACACCGCCCGATTTCTGGCGCGAACGGCGAGTCGTTCGTAACCGGCGCCACCGGGATCGTCGGATCATGGCTGGTCCGCGAGCTTCTGGCCAAGGGCGCCAACGTGGCCGTGCTCGTCCGCGACGCTGATCCGCAATCGGAGCTCCTTCGCAGCGGCGATCTCCAGCGGTGCACAGTATTCAACGGAAGCGTCGAGGACCTCTGGACGCTCGAGCGCGCGATCAGCCTGCACGAGGCCGAATGCGTGTTCCACCTCGCCGCGCAGACCATCGTCGGCGTCGCACACCGCAATCCGTTCACGACGTTCGAGACGAATGTGCGCGGGACGTACAATCTCCTCGAGGCGTGTCGCATTCACAGCTCGGTCGTACACAGCGTTGTCATTGCGTCGAGCGATAAAGCCTACGGAGAAGTCGAGGCGTTGCCGTACGTCGAGACGATGCCTCTGAACGGAAAGCACCCGTACGAAGTCTCCAAGAGCTGTACGGATCTCATCTCGACGTCGTATTGCCACAGCTACGGCGTGCCGGTCACGATTGCTCGCTGCGGCAACATCTACGGCGGCGGTGACCTCAACTGGAGTCGCATCGTTCCGGGCACCATCCGCGCGTTCCTCCGCGGCGAACGACCGACGCTCCGCAGCGACGGAAGCTTCAAGCGCGACTACATCTACGTCAAGGACGTCGCGCACGCGTACATGCTCCTCGGCGAGCGCGGGCGCGAACCGGCAGTGAAGGGTCAGGCGTACAATTTCAGCGACGAGTCGCCGCTGACTGTGCTCGACATCGTCGGCACGATCCGTCGGCTGATGGGCTCCGATCTCGAGCCCGACATCCGCAACGTCGCGCAGGGCGAGATTCGTGACCAGTATCTCTCCGCGGCGAAGGCGCGCGACAGCCTGAGCTGGCGAGCCACATACGATCTGGAAACCGGACTCGGCGAGACGATCGCGTGGTATCGCGCACTGCTCGCCTAACGTGGACTCGCTAGCGGGACGCCGCGTTCTCGTCACCGGCGCGGCCGGGTTTCTCGGATCCCACCTCGTTCCTCGGCTCATCGATCGCGGAGCCGCCGTCTGCGCCCTCGACCACGCCGGCGCGCGCGGGTGGAGGCTGATCGAGCGGGCCGGTATCACCGCTGCGGTCCGCGCGGACGTCCGGACGCTCGCGGACGGAGCCCACGATCGCTTGCTCGGGCGTATCGACACCATCATTCACCTCGCCGCAATCGGTGTCCTGGGCGAAGTGCCTGACGTTCGCGACATGGTGACGACCAACGTCGACGGGACGGTCGCTGTGCTGCTCGCGGCGCAGCGGTCGCGCGCGCGAGTCATCTACTGCGGTTCGTGCTTCGAGTACGGCTCGGGTGCCAGGTGGACGGAAGATGCGCTGCCGGCGCCGACGAGCGAGTACGGCGCCGCGAAGGCCGCCGGTTGGCTCATTGCGCAGGCATTCGCGCGGCGAACGGGTCTGGAGCTCGTCTCGCTTCGACCGTTCACGATGTACGGCCCGATGGAGCCACCAGGGCGATTGATACCGTCCGTCGTTAGGTACGCCCTGGCGGGACGACAGATCGACCTCACGCCCGGCGATCAGGCCCGTGACTTCGTGTATGTCGAAGACGCCGCGGACGCGTTCGTCGCCGCGGCCACGACCGACGCTGCCATCGGCGGTACGTTCAACGTGTGCACGGGGAACGCGGCGACGGTTCGCGACATCGTCCATTGCGTTCTGCGGCGGACCGGCAGCACGTCAACGGCCCGCTTCGGCGCACTTTCGTACAGATCGACTGAGCTTCCGGTACTTTCCGGTGACACGTCACGCGCGGAGCAGATTCTGGGCTGGCGCGCCCGTGTGTCACTCGAAGAAGGGCTCGACCGAACGATCGCCTGGTTCCGTGCTGTCGGCGCCGGGCTTCCCGAATACCAACTGGCTGACGCTGCCGCTGACCGATGACGTCGTCTCCTGAGGATCTTCGCGCCAGAACACGTGCCCTCGCGGCCGAGTACTACGAGGCGGCGCTACGCCCAGCGCCATTCGTGGCCGGGGAGAGCTGGGTGCCTGTATCCGGCCGAGTGTTCGATGCGACGGAGATCGAGTTCCTCGTCGACGCGTCGCTCGATTTCTGGCTTACCACGGGTCGCTTCGCCGCACAGTTCGAACGGGAGTTCGCGCGCACCGTCGGTGTGCGTCACGCGCTGCTGTGCAACTCGGGGTCGTCCGCGAACCTGCTCGCCACCAGCGCGCTGACATCGTGGAAGCTCGGCGACCGTCAAGTGCGCCCGGGCGACGAGGTCATCACGGTGGCCGCCGGATTTCCGACCACCGTGAACCCGGCCATCCAGCACGGGCTCGTACCCGTGTTTCTCGACGTCGAGCTGGGCACCTACGACATCGACGTTCGGCAGCTCGAGGAAGCCGTCACGCCGAAGACGCGGGCGATCATTCTCGCGCACACGCTGGGGAACCCCTTCAACATCGATGCGATCACGGCGCTCGCGAAGCGTCACGGCCTCTGGCTCATCGAGGACAGCTGCGATGCGCTCGGTTCAACGTACCGTGGTACGAACGTCGGGACGTTCGGCGATCTCGCGACGGTGAGCTTCTATCCCGCCCATCACATCACGATGGGCGAGGGCGGATGCGTGCTCACGAACGCGCCGAAGATGAAGACCATTCTCGAATCGTTCCGCGATTGGGGCCGTGACTGCTGGTGCGACCCGGGGAAGGAGAACACGTGCGGCAAGCGCTTCGACTGGCAGCTGGGCGATCTGCCCCACGGTTACGACCACAAGTACATCTACTCGCACATCGGCTACAACCTGAAGGCAACCGACATGCAGGCTGCTGTCGGTGTGGCGCAGTTGCAGAAGCTCTCGGGGTTCATCGAACGGCGTCGCCACAACTGGCAACGGCTGCGTGACGGACTCGAGGAGCTCTCGGACATCTTCGTCCTTCCACGCGCGACCGAGCACAGTGACCCGAGCTGGTTCGGCTTCGCGCTGACCGTGAAGCCCGACGCGCCATTCGCTCGGCGTGAGCTCGTCCAGTGGCTCGATGCACGCCGCATCGCCACGCGGCAGCTCTTTGCCGGCAACCTGCTGCGCCAGCCGGCCTATCGGGACATTCCGCATCGCGTCGTCGGGGATCTCACGAATACCGATCTCGTTATGCAGGGTACGTTCTGGATCGGTGTGTACCCCGGTATCACGGACGGGATGGTCGACTATGTCGTGGACAGCCTGCGCCAGTTCTGCGCGGAAACCGTCGGCCGCGTCGCCCGTTGACGATCACGTCGTGCGCGGCCGCATCATCTGACCTGAATTCGACTCAATGACTTCTCCGTTCCGCGTCGCGGTCGTCGGCCTCGGTAACGCCGGGCACACGCTTCATCTTCCTGCACTCGCGGGCATGACGGACGTGCACGTTGTCGGCGCATGCGACATCGATGCCGGTCGCCGAGAGCGTGCTGCGACGACGTGGAAAGTGCCCGTATTCGATGACTTCGAGGACATGCTCGCCCGCGCGAACGCGAACGTCGTGATCATCGGGACTCCGCCCGACTCGCACGCGAGCTACTGCCTCAAGAGCTTCGCCGCCGGCGCTCACGTGATCTGCGAGAAGCCATTCGTGTCGAGCCTCGACGAGGCTGACCGCGTGATCGCGGCAGGCGATGCGGCTGGGAAGCGCATCGCGCTGAATCATGAGTTTCGTGAGATGCCCATCTTCCGCGCGCTTCGCGATGCCGCCGCGCCGAAGGACATCGTGTTCGCCCAGGTGTGGCAGCTCATGGACCTGCCGCCGTGGGCCGAGCCGGGATGGCGTGGGCAGATGTTGCAGCGAACGCTGTACGAGGCTGGCGTACACCTCGTCGACTTCCTGATGGCGTCTGTTTGGTGAAAAGCCACGCGCTGTGTCGGGGACTGTGTCGACGTGCGGGGTTCGTGAAGGTGATACCGACGCCGTGGCGCTCGTGACGCTCGAGTTCTCGCGTGGCCGACTCGCGCAGGTCGTGCAGAATCGGCTGTGCAAGGGCGAGACGCAGTACTTCGAAGTGCGCGCCGAAACGCTGAACGCGTCCCTCCGCGCGTCGTTCGGAGGACGTGCTCGCGTGACGGCCGGACTTCATCGCAGCACCCGCCCCCACGTGCGGCTCGACTATGGCGTTTCAGGGATGGCGTGGCGCGAGGTCGGGAACAACCGCACGTTGTTGGCGAGAAACCCGAAAGAGCCCGGCATGATCGCGACGCGATTCGTCTTCGAGAAAACGCTGGCTGCATTTCGAAGCGGCGGAGCACCGCCGGCGTCGGCGCAGGACGCGCGAGACGTGCTGGAGGTGATCGCCGCGTGCTACCACGCCGCGGCGACCGGGAAGCGCGTTAGGCTGGAAGGCAGCGCGCCGCCGGAGTTGTCCTCGATGAGAATGGGCGCCAGTCCGGCGGCATGACCCTGCACGGCGGCCCGCGCGCCGCGATCATTGGCGCGGGGCTGATGGGCCGGTGGCACGCCGACGCCGTTCGACGCATCGGCGGTCGTGTCACCGTGATCGTCGACCCTGATGCCTCGGCGCGAGAAGCACTGGGGCGCCGTTATCCGGAGGCCCGACTCGCCGCTGACGTCGATGCGGATTTCGTCGCGCGACATGCGACCGCCGCGCACGTCTGCGCTCCGTTGCCGACGCACGGGCCGATCGTAGCGGCACTCATAGACGCAGGCGTTCACGCACTCGTCGAGAAGCCGTTCTGTGAGACGGCGGAGACCACCGCCGAGCTGACTTCACGCGCCCATTCACGCGGTGTGATGGTATGCCCCGTTCATCAGTTCCTGTTCCAGGACGGTGTTCGGCAGTTGGCGTTGTGGCTTCCTGAAATGGGCACCGTACGTCGGTTCGAATTCTCGACGTGCTCCGCGGGCGCTGCAACGAACGATGCCGCGAGCCTCGACGCGCTGATTGGCGAAATTCTCCCGCATCCGCTCTCGCTGGTTCAGCTCGTGCTGCGATCCGAGGTCGCCAGCGCGATCTGGCAGATCGCGCATCCAACACCGGGCGAGTTCCGCGCGCTGTCGACTATCGGCGGAGCAATCGTCGACGTGGCGATCTCGGCGCACGGGCGCCCGACGGAGAACACGCTGCGTGTCGTTGCCGATGGCGGATCAGCCAGCGCGGACCTGTTCCATGGCTTCTCCGTTCGCGAGTCCGCGGATGTCTCACGCCGGCGAAAGATTGCTGCGCCATTCGTGAGCTCCGGCAAGATGCTTCGTAGCGCATCGGTCAATCTGCTCCGACGTGCCGTTCGTCGCGAGCCCGCGTACCCCGGCCTTCGAGCGCTAGTGGTGGCGTTCTACTCCACGATCGAGATCGGGGGACCCTGGCCCATCTTGTCCGATGCAATCGTGGACGTTGCGGCCGCGCGCGATCATCTCGTGTCTCGGCTCCGAGAATCGACAACGTAACAGGTAGCCCTGCGTCGTTCTCATTTTCGCGAGCGAGTAGCGACATGGACCCGCCGGTAGGTCCAACCGCTTCGCGCGGATACATCGTCTGTGGTCTCGACCGAATCGATGCGATGCGCCGCGCCGACTTGTTTTCGTTACGAACGGGAGCGAGGCGGGAATCCAACATCAGTTGGGGCACGTCCGCGACAGTCTCGGTCGGAAGGAGCGACTTTTCGTCCCGCGTCCAGCTCGCATGCTTCTCAGGCGGTTGTCAGAATTTCCGGGCAAATGTGGCATTTCTAACCAACCCATAACCGAAAACGTCGCGATACTTGGCAGTTGAAACGCTGCAATCTCCAGCGGTCCATCGGAACGCTTTGTGCCCACGGTCACGTCCACGACACCGCAGTTCGCACGTTTGCGCAGTGACTGCAAACTGGTTCGAATGTGTGACTTGCGTTTTCGTTAGGCACTTCTCATTATGCGCCGCCCGGTTGTTGGACCACGCCGGTGTTTGGGAACCACGCAAATGAAAGTGCCAGGATACTCGCGCTCCATGTCACGGTCATGCGACGCGACGGAAAGACGTGTTTTTCGCCAACGCAGTAGTCGTGGGATCACAACGAGACTGGAGATTGAGACACACATGCAAATGAACAGAGTCGCGCTCATCGCGAGCGCAGGGTTCGGACTGGCCTTCCTGGCCGCGTGTTCCGATTCGCCGACGTCGCCGTCCAACGCCGCGTTCGTTCCGAAGTCCAGCTTCGCCGTCGGCGACATTACCGACGCAGCACTCCGGCAGCTCGGGAAGGTCAAGATCTGCAAGGCCGGAAACATTGGCGGAAGCTTCGACGTTACGCGTCAACGCCATCGGAGGGTCGACTGGGACTGTCTCCGGCCTGAACACGCTGATCACAAACGGTCAGTGCAAGATCGTCGCGGAGGACCAGAGCGGGTCCGGCGTCGGCTCGGAGGTTGATCATCTCGGAAGATGCAGCCGCCAACGTGGTTTCCAGCGTTACCGGGTGCGTCTTCATCGGCAATCCTGGCGGAATCGATGCCGCCCCGTGCGCATTCAACCCGACCAGCCGGTTCATCAACCAGTTCCACGGGTACGTGATCACGTACACCAACACCTTCACGCCGCCGCCGTCGACCGGCTGCACGTACACGAAGGGCTGGTACCGGAACAACGGCTCGAACACGATCATCGCCGTCGATGGCCGGACGATTGGCCAGGAGCAGCAGATCTTCGACGCGACGCCTGGCAAGCCGGGCAACGTGACGTGGGGCGCTGACAACAACAACCTCAATCTCTATCAGCAGCTCCTCGCCGCGCTCAACAACCTGGGTGGGAACGCCACCGCCGGTCCGGCGGCCGTTGACGCCGCCGTCGCGGCAGCGCTCGCCGCTACGAGTGGGTCGGGCACGACCATCGTCGTCGCTCCTGGGACGGATGTGAGTGGCCTGATCGACGTACTGAGCGCCTTCAACGAAGGCACGTTCACGGGCTGGCCGCACTGCGATTGATCGCGCAGCCGGTGTAGTCCAGAATGTACGGAAGCGGGGCGGCCAAATTGGCCGCCCCGTTTTCTTTTCAGTCGAGAGCTGAGCATTGGAAGGAGCGGGGCACATTGCCTCGCTCTTTTTTTGTCCGCACTCTCTGGCCGCGCCGCTTGCGGCTTGTTCCAGTCGAACAACCTGAGGGCGTGCCGCAACGGTTGCGTTAGGCCTTTCCACACTTGTATGAGCCACGGCGTTCGTGCGCGCGACGCCCGGCGCCTAACGGCCCGAATCGCGTCCGTGTGGGGCAGTCATTCCGACCGCCTCGCCGGCTATCCGGAGCTCGTGAATTGGGGCGCGCGGGAGGTGTGTCAGCGGTATCGCCGCTCCGGTCAGACATATTGGCCTAACCTCGCCGCGCTCTCCCGCCCAGCCCAACCTAACGGCCCATCCCGGCGGAATACTTCGTGCTTTTCCTCACCCTCACGAGGCGGCAAATCGCACGAGTTCTTGCGGAATGCGTGCAGCGTTGACGCAGTGACTTGTGCTCTTGTTAGGCGGTTGTCGTGATTTGCGCCCGTTGGACTGTCGGCCCACTCGCGTTGTGGCCGCCGACTGGTTGGATGAGGATACTCGCGCTCCGTGTGACGGTCATGCGACGCGACGGAAGAATGTGGTTTCGCCCCGCAGCAGCCGTTCGATCACTACAGACTGGAGACTCGGAAAGAATGCGAATGAACAAGCAGGTTGCGCTCATGGCGGGCGCTGGGCTCGGAGCAGCGTTCCTCGCAGCATGTTCGGATTCACCGATGGAGCCGAGCGCGTCATCGGCGTTCGTGCCGAAGACGAGCTTTGTGGTCGGCGCAGTTACCGCCACGCCGGCGCCGGAAGCGGTGACGGGCAAGATCGTCGTTTGCAAGACCGGTAACGCCGGCGGCTCGTTCACGTTCACGCGCTCGACCGAAGGGCCGAACATCGTTGCCAGCAGTTATGTCGGCGGCGGTGCCGCTAGCGTCTCGGGCGTCAACATCGCCGTGAACACGTGCCTCGAGATCGCCAACGATGACAGCCCGAGCGGCAGCGGCTCGCACATTACGGTAACGGAAGCCCCCGCGGCCAACACGGTGCAGACGATCACGGCCTGCCGCTTCCGTGGCTATGCGCTCGACGGCGTCACGCTCAACGCGCCGGAGAACTGCGTCTACGTCAACGGTGGCGATCTGTTCCTGAACCACTTCCACGGCTACGTGGTCACGTACAACAACGTGTTCACCCCGCCGCCCCCGCCGCCGTCCGGCTGCACGTACACGAAGGGCTGGTACCGCAACAATGGCAGCGAGACGGTCAAGGCGGTCGACGGTCGCTCCAAGGCTGAGGCGCAGAAGATCTTCGATGCGACGCCTGGCAAGCCGGGTGGCGTGACGTGGGAGGGCAGCAACGACGTTCTCAACCTCTACCAGCAGCTCCTCGCGGCGCTCCTGAACGGCGGCGCGACGTCCGGAATCACCGCGGTCACCGACGCTATCACCGCTGCCCAGAATGGCACGGGCGGTACCGGGCTGGCCATCACGACGAACCTCTCGCAGGCGCAGGTCAGTGCCCTGATCAACACCCTCAGTTCGTTCAACGAGGGCTCGTTCGAGGGGTTCCCTCATTGCGACTGATCTCGGAAACGAATTGATGACCAAGAGCGGGGCGGCCATATGGCCGCCCCGCTCTTCGTTCGTTCCTCCTCTACTCGCACAACCTGGCGTGCGAGGTGGCGCGTCAGCGGTCCCGGTTCGTCATGCGCGTTGCCTAACGTTGCGCGGCATCCTGCGGAGCGCTGGGCCGGGGATGCTCGTCGGCGCCCAGTCCACCGTAACCGGCAGAATGGTAATCGCCCGAGGCCGGGTGATTACGCCGGCGCGGACACAAGGTCCGACCCTGCACCATTTGAGCGGCTCCGGCGCCTCACGTTAGGCAACGTGCTCGGCGCTCGACCATGCCCGGGCGTCGGCACACGTGCGGCGGCCAGCCACCTGGTGGCGCCAGAGGTCGGCAGCGGAGCGGGTCCCGGAGCCCTGAGAGGGAAGCCGCAGACGGCTTGTGCTTTCATTCGACAATTTTCATAATACCGCGCCTCCAGGGCCGGGTGCATTGCGCCTGGTCTCGGCAGTCGAGCGATAGTGCGCCGTTGCCACGGTGCCTGCGGCTCCGGAGGAAAACCCCTACCCAAGGCGGTGCGGCATTCTCAGCCGTTTGGTAGCACGATCACACCCGTAGCGAGAGGTACAGGATGCAAATGACTCAGAAGGTGGTGCTCGCAGCAGGGGCCATGACGGCCATGACCATGTTGGCAGCATGCTCGGACTCGAGCACAGCGCCACAGACGCCGTCGCCGACGGTTGGCAAGCCAAGCTTCGTGGTCGCCGGTGGCATCAGTGACCATACAACACCCCGGAAGTCGGGAAGGTCGCGTCTGCAAGACCGGGAACATGGCTGGCAAGCTTCGACGTGACGCGCAGCAGCCGGCACGGATCGCTCGACTGGTTCACTGATCGTCCGGCCTCAACGACTCAGATTGCAGCCGAACACGTGCATGCGTCGTCGTCGGAAGACGACAGTCCGGCGAACGTGCGGGCTCCAACGTCATCCGTCACTGAGACGAATGCAGCGTCCAACGTGGTATCTACCGTTACGGGATGCGTATTCATCGGCGGCGAGCCCCCTGTTATCGACGTCGTCCAGTGCGAGTTGGCGCCCGTTAGCCGCTTCATCAACCACTTCCACGGCTATGTGCTCACGGTTAACAACACCTACACGCTGCCCCCGTCCGCTGGTTGCACGTTCACGCAGGGCTATTATAGGAACCAGGGCGAGCAACGATCGTCGCCGTCGCGGACGCACGAACGGCGAGCAGGCGATTGTCGACAACAGGCTTGTGGTAAGCCAGGGACGGTGTCATTCGGCGATGACACTGCGGCTCCGATCGACGCGATCTATGGCACGCCGCCAAAGGGCGGGAATGCTGAGATCAATCCTCGTGCACCGGCAATCCGACGGCCGGTCTGACCATCAGGGTGGTGCCGTCGGTGCCCGCGCCTGTCCTCGCAGGCAATCAGACGCCGCGCGGCTCATCATGAATGGCGGCATCACACGCCAGCAGAAGAGCGACCGATGCGACGTCCTCGCGGAGATTCTGGATGCCTACAACGAGGGTCGTTCACGGGCCGGCCGGTCACTGCGACGACTGATCGCCGTAGCACGGCTACCATACGCTCGAGCGGGGCGGCGATCCGGCCGCCCCGCTTTTCTTCTTCGTCGCTCGTGACCGCGCACTCCTCAAGCGTCGTTGAGCCAGTCCTCTTGTTGAAGTCTGCGGGCACGATCGCGCGGGGCGAGGGTGGAGACAGCGAACAGCGCGCAAAGGAACGACGAACGTCCACGGACGCGCTTCTCGATCCACTGATAGGCCACGCCGTGGAGCAGCGTCAGCGGACCAGGCCCAGTGGTCGCCAGAGCGTGGACCCACCGCCACCTGTCGACGCCCAGACGCCTCAGAGACAGCGTCGTTCGACGTCGCGAGCAGGAGCGACGAAGATCAGGGTCGCGGCAAGGCCGGTGTAGTTCGCCAGACCAAACGGGTCCAGTCGAGGAAGCAGGATCAGGCCGCTGACGAGCCTGCGCGAAGTACTCCCACATCTTGCCGCGCATGTGCACCTGCAGCCCGATAACCACGTGCACCACGGCAAGCATGCCGCTCCAGATCCCGAAGTCGCGCCTGATGTCTGTGCTCAACGGATAGCGCCGTCCCTGTAGCTCCGCGAACGGGCCGAACGCGAGCGTGACAGCGAACAGCGCGAGCCCGACGTACGCCGTCGCCATGCTCGCCCGGAACATGGCGTCGTCGGATTCGACTAACGCGAAAATCGAATCGCCGTGGCGGCGACACTGCCGCACCTGACCAAGTGCGGGTGGGTCGTCGCAACTGGCGTGATGCGTCGCTGGTATGGCTGCTCCTCGTCAACACGCGACTACCCTCTGCGGGACAACAGGCAACGAAAGAACAACGCCCGCGTGGCAATTGCCACGCGGGCGTCCTGCAATCTATTCGAACGCCGAAGACGCGTCGCCGCTACCAGCCGCGAATCTTCAGCACCATCGTCGGGACGGTCTTCGCCATGATTGCAATGTCCGTCATCAGGCTCTGGCACTTCAGGTACTCGAGGTCGTAGCGGACTTTCGCCCGCACGTCGTCCAGGCATGAGTCGTAGCTCAGATTGATCTGTGCGAGGCCGGTGATACCCGGCTTCACGCGCTGACGCAGCGGGTACTCGCGAATGTCCTCGCGCAGACGGGCGACGATGCTCGGGCGCTCCGGGCGCGGGCCGACGATGTTCATGTCGCCACGCACGACGTTGATCAGCTGCGGCCATTCGTCGACGCGGAACTTGCGCATGAAACGGCCAAGCGGCGTCGCACGCGGGTCGTTCACCGTCGCCCACACGGCGCCCGACTTACCCTCGGCGTTCACATACATCGAGCGGAACTTGTAGATCGTGAACGCGGCGCCACCGAGGTCCTGCAGCCGGCGCTCGCGGATCGCGAGCTCACGACGGCCACGCCGATCGATGCCGACGCGGGTTTGCGTGTAGAAGATCGGGCCGCGCGACGTGAGCTTGATCGCGATGGCCACGAGAACGAAGAACGGCGAGAGGATCGCGAGCGCGATCACGCCTAGCGTTAGGTTCACGGCCCGGTTGAGACGATCCGATCGCTCTCGCGGGACGACATCGATCAACGGCTCCTGAGCTTCGACCTCCCGAACGGTCTCGATCTGGCGCGGGCGCTCGATCGTGCGACCGTCGGCCGTTTCCGGTCGACGAGTGCGACGCGCGCCGGAAGGCACGCGAACACTGACGTGGTCTGCAAGGTGCGGGTAGGACTCCATATCCTCTCGAGGGTGCCGCAGGGTCAAGGTTCGGCCAGCGTGTTCGTTCAGCGTCCGGTGATCCAGAAGATAGTAAACGCAATCGAACTGGCAGCTGCAGCTACGGTGGCGATCTTCTGCCACTTCGAACCGGACAACTTCGCAGGAATAAACAACTCATCGCCAGGTCGCGCTCCGATGTCGCTCAGCGTGTACTCGGATCGGATAGCAGCCTGAATCCCATCGCGGCTCACGACAACTGTTGAACCGCGTCTCAACTCGGTCTTGTTGATGTCCGCCGAGGTCGACGGACCCCCCGCATTCATGATCACATCACTGACAGGCGTGTCGGTGCGAACCGAATAGAAGCCCGGGCTCGCCACGTCACCACTCACTTGTACGCGGAGCATGGTCTGCGCGCGCACAGAAGGGTCCCGAATGTACTGGGCCAGCTTCGTCTGCAGATAGCCCTGTAACTCGGAATCCAGAATGCCGGCTAACGAAATTTCCGGAAGATTAGGCAACTGCAACTTCTGATCCGACCGAACCGTGAACGTGTCCGAAAGCGCGCTGTCTCCGGTCACGAACAGCAAAATGCGGTGGCCCGCCTGGAAGTCGCCCTCAACGAGCCGCTTTCGGATCGTCCTCGCTTGTCCCAGATACCCGGCGCGTTTGCCCGCATCCTTTTCGGAGGCGGCGAGCCGTTCGAAGTTCTTCGCTGCCTCTTCGAGAGTCGAGCGCCGCGCGCTGATCCTCTCCGGAGTCGCGACGGGGGCCACGGGCGTCGACGTCGTTTGCGCTGTTGCCGAGCCAACTAGCCAACGGGCACGCGATAGCGCTGATGACCAAGGTGACAAGACGCGAGAGGCGGATCGAACCAATCCGCCTGGCGGAACGAATGAAAGTAGAAATCATGTGTGAAACCCTCGTTGCAGCCTTCGTGCTACTGGGTGCCTGTCGCACCGGATGCGTAAGTCGCTGCACCCCAGTGCATTGGCATTTCAGTGGTGGCTCACGGCCGAGCTGAGACCGCCCAAATGTCGTGTGGACACTACACCCTTAGGCAGCGCTCCTACACTCGCGGCCGCACGATCGTTCGTAACGTGAGTGCCAGCACCGTGCCGTTCCCATCCGTGGAGTCGATACTCACCCGTTCCTTTCCAAACGCCTCACCAAGATAGAGCAGACGAAAGTACCGACTGCTGTGGCTTGAGTAACGCAATTTTACCGAAACTGTAGCGACCGATCCTCAAAGCGAGCGAGAGGCCACCCGCGGATATCAGCGTAACCCGCTGCTGTAGCGGTGCTTGAGAATAGGTGGCCTAGCTGCACGAGTCCTGCAATGATCTACGGACGAAGTGAGCTAGCTCACATTTCCAAGCACATGCTGGTTACCGCGATCGACCGACGCCCGAGGGCGCATGCTCGACCCAGAAAAGCACTCCGCCCCTCCGCTCGTCCTGATAGCCAACGACCAGGAATGGTCTGCGCGTTCCCTCGAAAGCATTCTCGGCCCGCAGGGATACGCCGTTGTCCGCGCGCACACGGGTAGACAGGCGATCGACCTCGTGTGGCGTACGCACCCCGACGCGATCGTCATCGATTCGGGGATGCCTGACATTGGTGGCGTCGAAGTCTGCCGATTGCTGCGTCGAGACCCGCGCTTCCCGGCGAGTACACCAGTCATCGTGACCGCGGCAGGGCCCACCGCCCGGTCCGAGCGTCTGGAAGCATTCCGCGCTGGAGCGTGGGAGTACTGCCCCGACCCGATCGATGCGGAGTCGCTGCTGTGCAAGCTCGAGACCTTCATCGCATCGAAGCGGGAGCTGGATCAATGCCACGACGAGAGTCTGCTCGATCGCGTCACCGGCCTATACAACGTGCGCGGACTGACACGGCGCGCACAGGAGCTTGGCGCCGACGCCTCTCGTCGCCAGGCGCCCCTGTCGTGTGTCGCGCTGTCCGCGATGCCTAACGTCGATGTCGGCGACGCGGACGGTGACGAGCTCTCGCAGCGGATTGGGGAGCATCTCGGCGGGATCTTCCGCCGGGCCGCTCGCGTGTCTGACATCGTCGGTCACCTCGGTCGATCGGAGTTCGGTATCATCGCGCCCGCGACAGCGGCCGGTGGCGCCGTGCGGCTGGTCGAGCGTATTCAGGAAATGGTGCGATCGACTCCGCTCGTCGCCGACGGCGGCGACCACCCGCTACAACTTCGTGCGGGCTATTGCGCTGTTCCGAACTTCGCGGAGTCGTCGGTGGATGCGGTCGAACTGCTGCTGCGTGCTGCGACCGCGCTGCGCCACGTGAAGGGAAGCGAGGCGCGCGG
Organism: uncultured Gemmatimonadaceae bacterium; assembly: GCA_963829055.1. Lineage (GTDB taxonomy): Bacteria > Gemmatimonadota > Gemmatimonadetes > Gemmatimonadales > Gemmatimonadaceae > JAJKIV01. The sequence continues at coordinate 691,089 of CAWHHI010000004.1, forward strand.
TATTACCGCGTTCGAGGACGTCCCTCTCCGGTTCGTGCACTGACCCAACGCTGACCGAAAGCGCCTCGCCGACTGCGCGCACTGCACAAAAGAGAGAAGGGCCGGGCGATTCGAATCGCCCGGCCCTTCTCTCGTGCTGGAACTTCACGCCGACGTTAGGCGAATGAAGCCAAGGCAGTCCTAGTTCCGGCGCGCCGGCAGCGACGAGCCACCGCCACCCGCCTGAACGAGTCGCGGCTCCTCATCCTCGTCGAGCGTGCCGTAGCCATCGAGGTAGGCGTAGTACTTGTACATCCCCTCGGCCTGAATGTCGTTCAGCACCGCACCGATGAGACGGACCGGGAGTCGGTCCAACGTCGTCAGCTTCGCCTGTGCGAGCTTGCGATCGGTCTGTCCGGTGCGCAACACCAGCAGCATGCTGCCCGCCGCGGCACCTAACGCGTATGGGTCGATGCCGGCACCGAGCGGTGCGGTATCCACAATGATCGCGTCGAACCGCGAGCGAAGCCCACGGATCGTCTTCACCGTCGCGTCGGCCGCCAACAACTCGGGGCCGCGATGACGCCGTGTGCCGCACGGGATCACGAACAGATTGCCGTGCGACGTCTCGCGGATGACATCCTCGATCGCAACGTCGCCCGTCAGGTGGTCGACGAGCCCCGGACGCTGAGGAATCGAGAACGTCGAGTGCAACTGGCCCCGACGAATGTCGCCATCGATCAACAGCGTGCGGTATCCCGCTTCGGCGAATGCGAGCGCGAGGTTCGACGAGATGAGAGACTTGCCGTCTCCGGGCCCAGGGCTGGAGATCGCAAGCATCACCGGCCCAGTGCCTTCGGCCGCGTTGCGTACATTCAGGCGGAGGCCTCGGAAGGCTTCGACAAGCTGCGCCTCGTCCTCCATGCGCGTGGCGCCGTTCTTCCCGCGACGGATCGTGGGAATGGTACCGAGAATGTCGAGTCCCAGCTCGTGCGTCGCCTGCTCGGGATAGCGGAATCGCTTGTCGAGCAGGTCGAGGATGATCGCGAGTAGAATCGCGAAGCCCAGGCTCCCACCGATGACGAGCAGCAGGATCATCGGCGCGGTGTTGCTCGCGGGCTGTGACGGCGCGACGGCCGAGTCGAGCACGCTCACGTCGGGAATCGCGCTGGCTTCAGCGAGCTTCGCGAGGTTCCACCGACCCTGAATATCCGCGTAGAGGTTCGCCGCCTGATCACGCTCGCGAATCAGTCGACCTTCCTCGATCGCCGTCGCGGGTATCTGCTTCATGTCACTCGATGCGGCCGCGATGCGCCGATCGAGCTCGGTTTCCTCGCTCTTCAGCTGCTCGAGCGTCTGACGCGTGATTGCCGGAATGGTCTGCGTTTTCATGCGCTCGACTTCCGCCTTCTTTGCAATCACGAGCGGCGCGGAGTCGGTGTACTTCGCGCTCAGGGTGCGGAGATCGGCCTCTGATTTCGTCAGCTCGTCGACGGCATTCTTCAGATTCGGCGACCCGCCCAGTACGCCCGGAATGCTCAACAGCTGCTCAGGCGTGACTGCGGTGTTCGGTCCTGAGTTCGCCAGGGCCTGGACCGCCTCTCGATTGCGACGCGCGACCTCGGCCTTGACGCGGAGGTCGAGGAAGCTGAGGATGCCCGGGTTGTCCGTGATTCCGACGCCCGGTTGCACCGTCAACTGGCGCGTCGGCTTCAGAGCGTTCGCGACCTGGAAATCCTTGAGCTGACGTTCGAGGTTCTGCAGATTGCCTAACGACTGTTCCAGCTGCTCACCGAGCGCAACCCTCTGGTCCGTGAGGTTCCGCTTCTTGAGCGCGGCGGCCTCGCCAACGAACTCCTCGAGCACGGCGTTCATCGTCCGCGCGAGCTCCTGCGAGCGCTGACCCCGAAGCGACAGTTTGATGAAATTGCTGTTGGGCGGGGTGAAGACGTTCAGTCGGTTTCGCAGGTCGTTCGCCGCCTCACGCGGCGTGCGGACCGCGAACTTCACCTCCTGACGGGCCGAGAGCTGGTCAGTCGGCGGAAGCCACGCGAAGCCAACTGTGCGGCCAATGGAATCGCCGAGCGCGCCGCTCTCGACTGTCGCCTTCGTGCGGCCTCGCTTGACTATGAGGTCGTACTTCTTCGACGCGCGGTTCACCGTCAGGGTGTAGTCGCCCGTCTGCAGGTCGGACGTCGGTTGAAATTCGCGGAACAGCAGCGAGTCGCTGTCGGATCTGGGCGTGACGTACATCCCGATCTTCCGCGCGACGGGATCCAGAATGGCGAAGCTCTTGAGGAGCTCGCTCCATGCCTGATCGTTGAGCACTACTTGGGGGCGTACCGGCCCTTTTGGATCAGGCGATTCGCCGACGACGATCGTGGTGTCGACCTGGTAGGTTGGCTTGATGAACCGCGTTGCTACGACCCCGCCAATGCTGCCCAACAGGACGATGACCGCAATGAGCCACTTGTAGCGTTTCAGCGCCGAGACGTAACGGCCAATGTTGATGGCACCGGGAGCTGGCGGCGTAGGCGATGCGGGCGGACCCCAGTTCTGACCTGCAAGCGCGCCCCCATCAGGAGCGAGCTCCAATGACGGAGGCGTCGACGGGACGAGAGATCCAGACATTAGAGACGGTAGGAGCGTGAGAAGGCCTAGCCGAAGTCTACCACAAAGTAATACCGCGCCGTGTGTCGAACGTCGCACGTGAGCGCGGTGGAAGACTGAACGAGAGCCCTTTCCGCAAAATCAGGCCCACGGTCGAGGGCGTCCACTCGCTCTTCGGCACGGCTATTCCGGGCACTGCAGGGACTCCCAAGAGCTGGTATTCAGAACCCGTTGTCGTTGTGACGCACCACACGGTGTCGACGGTGATACACAACCACTGTTGCCAACCCGCTATGCTGTAGCTTCGTGGCAGCATTTTTTCGTTGTGGTTACACACATTTGGTCGTCGTAACGGATGAGTCGCGCGGGCCCCGTCGATGAACTGGGGGCGGCAGTCCCGCTACAACTGATCCAATCCTGATGAATCGGCGCGACGGCCGGCATGAATGGGCCGCGTGTCTCATACCTCAAGGAGTTAGTCGATGTCGTCTTCGGCCGCGGTACTAGGTGACTCGGGGCGCTCACTCGCCGCAGCGGATGGGGAAGCCGCGCGAGATCCGCTGTCCATCTCCGCCGAGGTCAAGTCGAGCCTCAGCCTTCTGATCGTGGACGACGACAGGACGTTGCGCGAAGGCTGCGCCAGCGTGCTGCAGATGGATGGGTTCAACGTCACGACACTCGGTCGGGGTGACGAAGCGCTCGAGTTGGTCCGGCGTCGGAAGTTCGACATCGTGCTGGTCGATCTCTATATGACCCCTGTCTCGGGCATGGAGATCCTGCGGGCGACGTTGTCGGCGCACAAGGAAACGATCGTCGTCGTCATGACCGGCAATCCGAGTGTGACGACCAGTATCGAGGCGTTGCGGGCAGGCGCGTGGGACTACCTGCCCAAGCCGTTCTCAGCGACCCACCTCCAGGTGCTGATCGGCCGTGCCTCACACGCGGTCATGGTCGCGCGCGAGACGCGCGACCTGCGTATCCAACTGCTCAAGCAGAACGGGAACAGCGACAAGCTGACTCTGCTTGGCGTGTCGCCCGCATTCAGGAAGGCGGTCGATCTCGCGCGGCGGGTTGCGAGCACGGATGCGTCCGTGATGATCATGGGCGAGAGCGGAACCGGTAAGGAAGTCATCGCCCAGTTCATCCATCAGCACAGCCGCCGCGCGAGCCGACAGGTCGTGCCGATCAACTGCGCAGCGCTTCCGGAAGGGCTGCTCGAGAGTGAGCTCTTCGGGCATCGAAAGGGCGCTTTCACGGGCGCAGACCGCGATAAGCCCGGCCTGCTCGAGATCGCGAACGGGGGCACGTTGTTTCTGGATGAGCTGACTGAGATGTCTCTCCCCATCCAGGCCAAGCTGTTACGCGTGCTCCAGGATGGTGTCGTACGACGAGTTGGGAGCGAGCAGCAGGACGCCGTCGTCGACGTGCGCTTCATCTCTGCGACGAACCGCGATCCCGCCGAGTGCGTGGCCAAGGGTACGCTGCGCGAGGATCTGCTGTACCGGCTTCGCGTCGTCCCGATCAAGCTGCCGCCGCTGCGCAAGCGCCTCGAGGATATCCCGCTGCTGGCGAATCACTTCCTGACGCACTTCTGGGAGCGCCATCGCCAGCCCGGCGAGCCTGCCCCGCGCCTCACGGAGGCGGCGATCGAGTTCCTCCGGTCGCGCCCATGGCGGGGCAACGTGCGTGAATTGCAGAACGTGGTGGAGCAGCTTGCTGTGTTGGCTGAGCCCGGCCAAGGTGTTCAGCCTGATGATGTGCCCCAGTACGACGACGCGACCGTCGCGCCCGCGACCGCGACGGGGTTGCCCGTGAGCATCATGACTGAGAGCTTCCACCTGGCCAAGGAGAAGCTCGTGGCGCATTTCGAGAAGGAATATCTGACGCAGCTCATCGCGCGGGCCGGGTCGAACATGTCGAAGGCAGCACGGCTCGCGAGCATTGATCGAACGACGCTCTACCGCCTCATGGAGAAGCACGGTTTTCGTCGCGACGAATTTGGTGGCACTGTCGACGAGTGAGCCCCAGATCCGATCAGGGACGAGTGTCGCCGCAGCGCACGCAGAAGTCCGCCTCTCGCGCGAGCGCCGTCATCGACCAGGTCGACAGCGAATCTGACGTGTTCGCGACGAGCCCGGTATGGCGCGCCGTCACGGCGGCGGCTCAGGACGTCTGTGCCGAGTGGCCGCACACGGAGCATGGGGCGACCTCACCGGCCGACGTCCGTGTCACCGTCAGCGCACTGACCGAGAGCGTTAGGCAGGCGTGCGTCGGCGACTCCATCACGTTCGGATCGTTGCCGCCGTTCGTGCCGGTGCGGAGGGCGCTCGAGCTGCTGCGGCGTGCCTTTCTCGAGCGTGCCGGCTCCCCCGACGTCGCTTCTGCGGAGCCTGGTAGCGTGCTGGAGGTCGTCAAGGCAATGGAGCGCGTGCAGGACGCGCTCGATGACGACGCCGCGCACCGTTTCGCGGCCCGACTCTCAGGCGAGGATGCGCAGCAGCTCGTCGTGGAGATGGCGCATGACATGCGCTCGCCGCTCGGCTCGATCCTCATTCTCGCCGAGCGTCTTCGCTACGGGTCGGGTGGAACGCTGACGCCCATTCAGGAGCGGCAGCTCGGGCTCGTGTACTCGGCTGCGTTCGGGCTGAGCGCGTTGGCCGGCGATGTGATCGAGCTGGCGCGTGGCGGAACGACGCTCATGGACCAGCCGCCAATGCCGTTCCTGGTTTCGGACGTGCTGCAGTCGATCATGGACATCCTCAGGCCAATGGCCGAGGAGAAGCGCCTCGTGGTGCGTTGTGTAGGACCTGAGGCGGATCTGCGCGTCGGATACCAGGCGGCGTTGAATCGGGTACTGCTCAACCTCGCTACCAACGCGATCAAGTTTACGAATGTCGGCTCGGTGGACGTGACGTGTCGCCAGCTCGACCGGAGCCGCGTCGAGTTTTCCGTGAAGGACACGGGCCGCGGGATTCCGACGCACGTGATGTCCAACCTCTTCGAGGCGTTTCGCCAGCGGCAGGTCACGGGCGACTACGCGTTCTCGAGCGCGGGGCTCGGCCTCTCGATCTGCAAGAAGCTCATCACCGCCATGGGTGGCGAGCTCGGAGTGGACACGGAGCTGGAGAAAGGGCACGCGATTCCACTTCGTGCTCGATTTGCCGCAAGGATCGAGATTGTAGGGAACGGGGAACCGGGAACGGGGAACCGAGGCTGGACGTTCGCTGCTACGTGGCTGCAGTTTGGCTGTGCGAGGTCGGCTTCGCGTCGAAGCGGAGTCTCCCGGTTCCCAGTTCCCCGATCCCGGTTGCCCGCTCATGTCCCATCGTCGCGACTTCATCGCCACACTCGCCCGCGCAGGGCTGGCAGTCCCGGTCTTTCGTTCCACCGCGCTGGGCTCTGTACTCCGTGCGGAAGTCGTTGCCGGTGGGCGCGCAGCGGCGCCGCTGGCGGAGGACGAGAGCTACTGGGGCGAGATCCAGCGCGCATTCGACGCGGACAGAACGCTCATCAACCTCAACAACGGCGGCGTCAGCCCTACGCCGTCACACGTGCTCGAGGCAATGATCCGCGACCTTCGCTTCTCGAACGAAGTGCCGGTCGAACACATGTGGGGCGTGCTCGAGCCGCGGATCGAGAGCGTTAGGCGGGAGCTGGCCAAGGAGTTTGGCTGCGACCCGGAGGAAATGGCGATCACGCGCAATGCCTCTGAGTCGAACGAGACGATGATCTTCGGCCTCGATCTCAAACGAGGCGACGAAGTCATCGTCACGACGCAGAACTACGGCCGCATGATCACGTCGTGGGATCAGCGTGCGCGCCGTGAAGGCATCGTGGTGAAACAGATCAAGTTCACCGTGCCGCCACCATCGGACGACTACATCGTCGACCGATTCCGCGAGGCGATCACGCCGCGCACGCGCGTCATCGAGATCACGCACATCACGAATCTCACGGGGCAGATCCTCCCTGTGGCGAAGGTGGTGGCGATGGCGAGAGCGAAGGGCGTCGAGGTGTTCGTGGACGGGGCCCATGCCTTCGCTCACTTCCCATTCACGCGCGACGAGCTCGGATGTGACTACTACGGCACGAGTCTCCACAAGTGGTTGTTGGCGCCGATCGGAACCGGATTTCTGTACGTTCGCAAGTCGAAGCAGAAGTCGCTCTGGCCGCTCATGGCGGCACCGGCGAGCATGGATGAGAACGTACGGAAGTACGAGGAGATCGGCACGCATCCGGCCGCGAACCACAACGCAATCGCCGCGGCCCTAGCGTTCCATCGCGCTATTGGTGGAGAGCGGAAAGTCGCGCGGCTTCGCTACCTTCGCGACCGGTGGGCCAAGCGACTCATGGCGGAGAGCTCGCGTGTACGCGTGCTCACGCCATTGGACGGGAAGCAGGCTGGAGGTATCGCACTCTTCAACGTCGACGGCATCGACAGCGCGAAGCTGCAGGGCTGGCTGTGGACGAAGCACCGAATCATCACGACGCCGATCATCCACGCGGAGTTCAACGGGCTCCGCGTCACACCTAACGTCTACACCACGCTCGACGAGGTCGACCGGTTCGGCGAAACGGTGCTCGAGGCGGTCGCGCGTGGTGTGAACGCCTAACGTTCGGCAAGCGCCGGCGTCCGGGGCATATGTGTGCCGTCCTGTTCGCTGGCGATGTTCACCGTGCCCCCACCACTCAGTTTCGCGGCGTAGAGCGCCGCATCAGCGCGCTGCAACCACGAGATCGCGGAGCCGCCACGCGCGAGCTCGGCGACGCCAACGGACAGGTTCAGGGAGAGCGTTGCCGCGCGTTCTGGAAGGCGCGCCTCGCGCACGACGCGACCCGGTCTCCAAGCGTCGCTGCCTTGACGCTCGGCGTTTCCGTCAGCAGCACCGCGAACTCGTCGCCGCCGTAGCGACACACCAGATCACCGCGACGCAGGAAGACGCGAGCGAGGCAGTCGCCGACCGTCCGCAGCGCGGCGTCGCCGATGTCGTGGCCGAACGTGTCATTGGCGACCTTGAACTTGTCCATGTCGAGCATGGTCACGTGCCGCATCCAGTCCCTGACTTTCGCCTTCGACGCTTCGGCATCCAGCGTCTCAGTATCGAGTGCAAACCGCGCGCACGTCTGCAGCACGTTGCCCAAGGCGTCGAGGACGATGGACGCGTCACTGGATGCAGGCGTCGACGGTGGGGGCGCGTGCGCAACTATCGACGCGCGGGCTACGGGCTTGGCTGGCTTGCCTGTGAAAAACATAGCCGAGGTGATGGGTTGACCCTCAGTGTCGACACAGCCCTCGCGAAACTAGAGGATTCCAATCGACTCAAACTTTGGTCACAAGCCACAGCGAGCTCGCGAGCCCGATCACAATGATCGCCTGACGAATGCGCTCTTGAGAGACGCGTTGCGCGACACGTGATCCACCATAGCCGCCTGCTGTGGCGCCGATGGCCATCGCGCCGGCGACAGGCCAGCTGACAAGCCCGCTGAACGCGAACGTTCCGGCAGCCATCGCGTTCGCGCACAGCCCACCCCAGTTCTTGAGCCCATTCATGCGGTGGATGTTCCGAAAACCCATGAACCCCAGGGCCGCGAGCATCAGGATGCCGATGCCGGCGCCGAAGTATCCGCCGTAGACGGCCACACCGAACTGATAGGCCAGCACTTTCGCGTCGGGTCGCACGGCTCGATCGGCCTCGTGGTCGTCCGCAATTGCGGACCGTGCTGGAGTCTCGCTGCGACGCACCAGGCGATCCGCCAACGGCTTCTGAACCATGAACAGCACCGTGGCGCCGAGGACAAGCCACGGGACGATCGCATCGAAGCGAGCGGGTGGGGTGTGGATCAGCAGGACCGCACCGAGCAATCCACCGAGCAGGCTTGGGATCGCGAATCGCGTGACCCACGATCGCATCCCGACGAGGAGGTCACGGTATCCCCACATGCTGGCAACCGCGCCAGGCCAGAGCGCAACGGTACTGGTCGCGTTCGCGATGACGGCCGGGATCCCCAGACCGATCAGCGCCGGGAACGTCAGGAGCGTGCCCCCGCCAGCGATGGAATTGACCGCTCCACCAACGACCGAGGCGACAAGGATGAGCGCGAGTCGCAGTGGGTCGATGTGCACAGAAGCGGGCGCCATGGCGGCGGAAGAAAGCGACGCGAGCCAGGCGCGGCAATCCCTGATCCGCGTGGGTCAACTCACGTCGCGAGTTGCAGATCGGTAATGCCGTTCCGGGAAGCGGCTCGCTACTTTTCAGCGCACGTGAACCGAGCCTCGAGATCGATCAGGGAGAACGCGGCATGACGAAGACGGATACGGTTGGTGCTCCTGCGGCTACCGACGCGCTGGAGATTCGCGATACGCGAACGGGGAAGTCATACACGGCACCGATTGCCGACGGCGCGATTCGCGCCAATGACCTCCGACAGATCAAAGTCGATGCCGATGACTTCGGCCTGATGAGCTACGACCCGGCGTTCATGAACACGGCGTCGTGTCGGAGCGCCATCACGTTCATCGACGGCGACAAGGGTATCCTCCGCTATCGAGGCTACCCAATTGAGCAGCTAGCCGAGAAGGCCAGCTATCTCGAGGTCGCGTGGCTGCTCCGGAATGGCGAGTTGCCTAACCAGGAGCAGTACGACCAGTGGGTGCACGACATCACGTTCCACACGTATGTCCACGAGAACATCAAGCGCTTTCTCGAGGGGTTCCGCTACGACGCGCACCCGATGTCGATGTTGTGCAGCAGCATCGCGGCGCTCTCGTCGTTCTATCCGGAAGCGAAGAACATCTTCGACCCCGATCAGCGCTACATCTCGATCATTCGTCTGCTCGCAAAGCTCCCGACGTTGGCGGCGTTCATCTACCGACACAACAAGGGGCTGCCGTTCATCTATCCGGACAACGATCTCTCGTACTCGGAGAACTTCCTCTCCATGATCGCTCGCATGAGCGAACCGAAGTACGAAGCGAGTCCGGTGTTCGCGAAGGCGATCGAGATCCTGTTCATCCTGCACGCCGATCACGAGCAGAATTGCTCGACGAATGCCGTGCGTGCCGTCGGTTCGTCGCATGTCGATCCGTTCTCGGCGGTCGCGGCGGGTGTTGCGGCGCTGTATGGACCGCTGCATGGCGGCGCGAACGAAGCGGTGCTGCGAATGATTCAGGAGATCGGCTCGGTCAAGAACGTGCCGGCGTTCATAGACGAGGTGAAGGGAGGGAAGGGCGGCCGGTTGATGGGCTTCGGCCACCGGGTGTACAAGAGCTATGACCCGCGCGCCAAGATCGTGAAGCAACTCGCGAACGAGGTGTTCGAGTCGGTCGGGATGGATCGCGACCTCGAGATCGCGCTCGAGCTCGAGCGGATCGCGCTGAGCGACGACTACTTCGTGTCGCGCAAGCTCTACCCGAACGTCGACTTCTACACTGGGCTCATCTACCGGGCCATGAAGTTTCCCACTGACTTCTTCACCGTGCTGTTCGCGGTGGCACGAACGTCGGGCTGGCTCGCGCAGTGGGAAGAGATGCTGCTCGACAAGGAGCAGAAGATCGCCCGCCCGCGTCAGATCTACACGGGCTACGACGAGCGCGAGTATCGGCCGTCGGTGGACTTCCGCAAGAAATCCGGAAAGCGTGCGTGAGCGGGGCTGCTACGTCGGAGTGGGCCGACTTCATCCTCGATGAGTTCAGTTTTTCCGCGTTCCCGCCCGGCTCGCGCGTGCTCGACGTGGGGTGTGGCAGTGGCGATCAACTCAGGATGCTCCGAGAGGCGGGGCTCGACGCAATAGGCGTCGAGCCCCGTCGCGAGTTGGTCGACTCGCTCGTCGCCGAGGGATACGACGTTAGGCAGGGCGTAGCCGAGCAGTTGCCATTCGACGACGCGTCCTGCGACGGGCTCATATGCAAGGTGGTCGTGCCGTACACGGACGAGCGCAAAGCTGTCGCCGAATGGGCGAGAGTGCTCCGTCCGGGGTCAGTCGCCCGCGTCAGCTATCACGGCGCTGGATACTACGTTCGTTATGTGGTCGACGGGCCGGGCGCCTTGCTTCGCATCTACGGCCTGCGCGCGCTCGTGAACACCTGGTGGTATGCCACCACGGAGCAGCGGTTGCCGGGATTCATCGGCGATACCCTCTACCAATCGACGAAGCGGCTCTCAAGGTACTATCGCGAGTTCGGCCTCGCGCTCGAACGGGCAGCGCCGGCGCCGCTCTACCGAGGCAAGCCGGTGTTCATCTACCACGAGCTTCGGCGATTGCCGACACCCGCGCGTTAGTTGCCGTCTCACGTTCTGCGTGGGGCTCGTCGGCAGCACGGGTCGCGCAAAGCCGCGCCACCGGACAGCGGTCGCAGTGCCTAACGCGCGCTGTACAGATGAGCGCGCCGAGCTCCATCAGTGCCTGGTTGTGCACCCATGCGGTGCGACCAGTTCGCGGCAGCAGCTGTGCGGCGATGGTCCATCCAGCGCGCTGGCCAAGCGTCGATTTCGGATCGATTTCGGGCAGGAACGCGCGATGCAGCACCCGCGCGACGTTCGTGTCGACCAGCGGGGCGCGTCGCTCGTACGCGAACGAGGCCACTGCACCAGCGGTGTAAGCGCCAATACCTGGAAGCTCTCGTAGCGCGGTGGGGTCGGCGGGTATGGGAGTGCCGTCTCGCGTGACACGCCGCGCGAGTGCGTGGAGGTTGCGCGCACGGGCGTAGTAGCCGAGACCCTCCCACGAGGCCACGACGTGCCGCTGCGGCGCTTCGGCGACGTGCTGCAGCGTGGGGAAGCGGGTGAGGAATCGTTCGTAGTAGTCGATGACCCGAGAGACCTGCGTCTGCTGCAGCATGAGCTCAGAGACCAGAACGCGATACGGATCGCGTGTGCGGCGCCACGGAAGGTCTCGTCCGTGCTTTCGAAACCACGTGCGAAGTCGCCGTGAAAACTCACGAAGTCGGGCCGGGTCGAGCTCGGGCTCCACGGGTGAGTGCTGCTTGGCGCGTGAACGCGGTTGTCGTGAAACGCGTTCGCTCACCGCGGGACCCACACGGGCGAAGCGGAGAAGAGACCGTTACCGGCAAGTTGTACGGCGATCAAGGTCCCCGCGATCACGCTTGCCGCGCCGGATGCCAGCACGAGGTATCGCCGCAGTGCGGTGACACGGGTCGCGGCGTAGGCCGCCGGCACCGCGATAGCCGTCGTCACGGCAATCATGCCGACGATCGTTCCGAGTCCGAACAGCATCAGATAGCCGATCGCCCAGGCAGTGTCGCGAACGGCGGCGAGTACAAGCAGCGCCACGGCAGCCGATCCTGCGAGGCCATGTACCATCCCCACCACGACCGGGCGCGCCGAGTTCCTTGGCGGCGTCACCTCGGCGCGCGAGAGCAGATTCGCCAGTCCGAGCACGATCAGTACGATGCCGACGGCAAACTCGAACGCGAGGCCGAGCCGCGGCGGAATGGCGATGCGGAACACGATGATCGCGCCGCCGACGAGCAGAATGGTGAACGTGTGCCCGACGCCCCACATCGCGCCGATCATGCCGGCGTTCCGAACCGACCGTTGGCCGGTGGCGATCGCGGTCACGGCGACGACGTGGTCAGGGTCGACCGCGTGTCGAATACCGAGCAGGAGACCGAACAGGCTGAGCCCGAGGGCGGAGAGCATCGCACAATATACAGCGGACGCTTCTCGCCTCGGGCGGCCCTTCTCGCACGACGATTCGTTGCCGCTGGTCAATACTGCGGAATGTCGGGGTCGACCTCGCGCGCCCATTGCAGAATACCGCCGCTCACGCTCCATACCTGATGGAATCCAGCCTCCTGGAGATCGCGGACGGCGAGTGCGCTTCGTGTGCCGCCCTTGCAGTAGACGGCAACGGGGGCGTTGGCGTCGATGGTCGCGATCGCCGACTGAATACGATGGAGCGGGATGAGTCGCGCGCCGTCGATGTGGCCGATCTCCCATTCGTGTGGCTCGCGGACGTCGAGGAGCTGAATCGCCTCGCCAGCCGCGCGTCGAATGGCGAGCTCGCGCGGCTCGATCTGTGGCACGGCGTCGAGGCCGGCGCCAATGCCGCCACTCGCGGCACAGAACTGGTCGTAGTCGATCAGCTCCTTGATCTCGCCGGTGGCGCATGCCGGGCACGTCGGATTGCGGCGCACTGTCACCGAGCGGAACTGCGCATCGAGCGCGTTCACGAGCAGCAAACGACCGACGAGCGGCGTGCCGATACCGAGAATGAGCTTGATGGCTTCGGTGGCTTGAACGGTGCCGACGAGCCCCGGCAAGACGCCGAGCACTCCGCCCTCCGCGCAACTCGGGACGAGGCCCGGCGGTGGCGGCTCCGGGTACAGGCACCGGTAGCACGGGCCGTCCTCTGTCGCGAATACGGAGGCCTGACCGTCGAATCGAAAGATGCTGCCGTAGACGTTAGGCTTCCCGAGCAACACGCAGGCGTCGTTCACCAGATACCGCGTTGCGAAGTTGTCGGTGCCGTCGAGCACGAGGTCGTACTCGCGCACGATCGTGAGGGCGTTCGCCGCGGTGAGTCGCGTGGCGTGCAACTCGAGCTTCACGTTGGGATTCGCGTCGTGCAGCCGATCTCGCGCCGCGTCGAGCTTCGAGCGTCCGACATCCCCAGTGCCGTACAGGAGCTGACGCTGGAGATTCGTAACCTCGACGATATCGAAGTCGACGAGACCGATGGTTCCGACGCCGGCCGCCGCGAGGTACAGCGCGGCTGGTGAACCGAGCCCTCCGGCGCCAACGATCAGTACGCGCGCAGCCTTGAGTTTTCGCTGGCCATCGATGGCGACTTCGGGAAGCAGCAGATGCCGGCCGTAGCGCAGCAACTCCTCGCGCTCGAGTGCGGGCGCGGTGCGGGACCGAATCAGGGGATTGTCGAGTGTCGCAGTCATTCTCAGCCTCCAGCGACGGCAGAAACGATGATGAGCTCATCGCCATCGGTTACCGTCGCCTGGAATCCTCCGCCGAAGCGGATGTCTTCGTCGTTGAGATAGTAGGTGACGAAGGGATAGGGCTCGCCACGATCATCGACGAGTCGCGGGGATAGTGACGGGAAGCGACGCGTGAGGTCGGCGACGGCTTCTCCGACGGTGGCGCCCGACGCTTGAAGGGCGCGCTGGCCGTCGGTGAGGCGGGAGAGAACGCTCGGAAGAGAGATCGTCAGAGACATAGAAAGGCGCTGGGTGCTGGGTGGTCTTGCCGGTGCTGGGTGGTCGTGCTGGTGGCTGGGTGTGGCTACGTGCGAGCGTGCTGCGTGCTGACAGGCTTATGCCTGGTTGACCAACGCGGCGACCGCACTCAGGCGCGGCGCGATCACCGGAGCGGGTGGAAGTGCATCGGCTACCGCGTCGAGTGTCTTCAGGCCGTTTCCCGTTATGCAGAGCACGACCTCGTCATCAGGACGCAGGCGCCCAACGCTCGCGAGCTGCTTCGCGGCGGCGACGGTGACACCACCCGCGGTTTCGGCGAAGATGCCCGTGGTCTCGGCGAGCAAGCGTATTCCGGCGACGAGCTCCGCATCGGAAACCGCGGCCGCCCAGCCATTCGTCTCCGCGATACCGCGGGCCGCGGTGAGGCCGTCCGCAGGGTTGCCGATCGCGAGCGAACGCGCGATGGTCGAAGGGATCTCCGGCTCGATGCGCCCACTGCCTCGCTCCACGAGCCTAACGATCGGTGCACAGCCGGTTGCCTGAGCGCCGTGCAGCCGCGGCAGCGGGCCAGTGAAGAGCCCTGCCTCGGAGAATTCCCGAAAGCCACGATGGAGCTTGGTGACCAACGCACCACCGGCCATCGGGGCAACTACGGCCGTCGGCGCGCGCCACCCAAGCTGCTCGATGATCTCGAATGCCATCGTCTTCGAGCCTTCGCCGTAGTACGCGCGAAGATTCACGTTGACGAGCCCCCAGCCGAAGCTGTCGGCTACCTGTGCGCACAGTCTGTTCACGTCGTCGTAGGTGCCGCGAACGCGCACGAGCTTCGGTGCGAACACGCTCGTGCCGAAGACCTTTGCAGGCTCGAGATCGTGCGGAATGAAGATCCACGCCTCGAGTCCAGCGCGCGCCGCGTGTGCGGCGACGGCATTGGCGAGGTTCCCGGTAGACGCACAGCCGATGACACCGAGCCCGAACGCGTGGGCCGCGTTGATCGCGGTCGATACGACACGGTCCTTGAACGACAACGTCGGGATGTGAGACGGCGTCGTTCTTCACCCACACGCGTGCGACACCGAGCCTTCGCGCGAGCTCGGGCGCTTCCACCAGCGGCGTGAACCCGGAGTCCAGCGACAGCGATGGCGTCCCGGTGAACGGGAGCCACTCGCGGTATCGCCAGAGCGATGGCGCGCGGCGCGCGATCTCCTCCCGGCCCGGAAGTGTTCTCGTCGCATCATATTCGGGTACGAGTGGCCCAAGACACTGCAGGCAGATCGCGCTCGGCTCCGCGTCGAAACGGCTTTCGCAATTGGAGCAGACGAGTGGAAGGGCAGTGCATGCAGACTGAGGACGGCGCGTGGACGACTCGACGCCATCGAGAACGGTGGCAGACATCAGGCGACTCCTGCGTAGGCTGTGGTTAACGCGCGCGTCGAGTACACACGTGCGGCGGCGATCGTATCAGCGAGAAGAGCGGACGCGGTCGAGCGCCCGCCTGCGCCCGCGCCGTGCCATGTGAGAGTGCCCGCGAGTGCCGCTCGCACCTCGACGACGTTGTGCACGCCGGTGCCCGTCGCGAGCGCGTCGCCAGCGTCGAGCACTGTGGGTTCGACCGATGCGTGTATCTGCCCGTTGCGTTCGGCCGTTGCGACCAGTCGGACGCGCCCGCCTCGACACCGGGCGGCGTCGACGGTCTCGGCGAGTGATGCGTCGATCCCACGCACCCTAACGCGGTCGAGCGTCACCGGTTCCTTCCAGGCAATCGAGCAGAGGATCGCGAGCTTCGCGGCGGCGTCTGCGCCACTGAGATCGTCGGTTGGATCGCGTTCGGCGAATCCTGCTCGCTGTGCGTCGCTCACCGCCTCGGCGAACTGACGGCGCTGCTCCAGCTGCCCAATGACGAACGTGGTGGTGCCGTTCAACACCCCGCGCAGGCCGTGAATCTCCTCGCCGGCGAGTGATTCACGGAGCGCGCGGACGATCGGCACGGCTGCAGCAACGGCACCCTCGCAGTGCAGGCGAGAGCCGGGGTCAGCGAGCGTCGCGAGCAGATACGGATCGCGCGCGAGCGCCTGCTTGTTCGCGGTGACCACCGCGGCGCCTCGGTCCAGGGCGGTGCGGATCCAGTGCGCGGCGTTAGGTGCACCGCTGGCCTCGATGACGATGTCGATCGACGGATCGGCGGCGATCGCGGCGGCGTCGTCGGTGAGCGCACCCAGTGCCTGCCGAGGATGACGCAAGTGGGGCCTGAGCACGGCGATACGCGCGAGCCGCAATCGCGAACTCGTCAGGCGCTCCAGGGATGTGCGTCGTTCGGCGAACGACGAAGCGAACGCGGTGCCAACGGTGCCGCAGCCGATGAGACCGAGGCGCAACTCGACGGGTGACACAGTGGTTCTTCTCCTTCCACCCGTCTCCACCGCGTCGCCCGGAGACAAAAAATCCCCGAGGCGAGAAAAGCCGCGGGGACGCGTGGCCTTTTAGCTGTTTGTTTAACGTGGCCGCAATACGCCGTAAATCACCACGAGTGAACTTCGATTGTGCTCGAATTACTAAATGGGGCCGTGCGCAATTGCAAGGGCCAGCAAGAACAACTGGTAGCTGGTCGCTCGTGCTGGTCGCTGGTCGGAAGCGGACTGGGATGCCTGTTCGTGGCGTCACTCGGGGTCTTGCTCTCGACCAGCAACCAGCACGCAGCACCCAGCGACCAGCTCCTGCCGTTCTAACTGACGGTTTTGGTTTTTCTCCGCAGGAAATCCATCAGGATGAACTGGCCTAACGTCATCGTATTCGTGAAGTACGCCTTGCCCTTGCTGATCTCGGAGACACGCTTCACGAACTCCACCAGGGCGCGATCGCGGGCGAGCATGAACGTATTGATCATGATGCCCGACCGACGGCAGTTCGCGACTTCCTTGAGCGTCTCGGCGATGACCGTCGCATCGAGGCCCATCGAGTTCTTGTAGATCTGCCCATTCGGCATCGTGAGCGCGCTCGGCTTCCCGTCCGTGATCATGACGATCTGCCGCATGTCCTTCTTCTGCGCGAGCAGAATGCGGCGCGCCAGCTTCAGGCCTTCGGCCGTGTTCGTGTGATACGGGCCCACTTGCGCGTGCGCGAGCGTCGGCAGCGGAATCTCTTCGGCCGAGTCGTGAAAGAGCACGACGCGAATCGTGTCACCGGGAAACTGCGTGCGAATGAGGTGCGTGAGCGCGAGCGCGACTTTTTTGGCCGGTGTGAACCGGTCTTCTCCGTATAGGATCATGGAGTGCGATGTGTCGAGCATGAGCACCGTCGCGCATGACGACCGATACTCCGCCTGACGCACCATCAAGTCCGAATACTCGAGGTCTATTGGAACGCCGATTGTCCCCGTTCGGGCGAGCGAATTCTTGAGCGTTTCGTTCACGTCCAGATTCAGGACGTCGCCGAACTCGTACACCTTGCTCCAGCCGTCGGACTCGATGCCGGTGGCGAGGTACGGCGTGTCGTGCGCACCAATGCTCGACTTGCCGAGTGACCCGAGGAGGTTGCGTAAGGTTCGGTATCCGAGGAAGTCGATGCCCTTGTCAGTAAGATTGAACTGCACGTCACGCGACGCCGCGTGCGCCAGGCTTCCACGGCCTTCCAGGGGTTGATGTGTATCCGGAACCTGGGGCGGTGCGTCGATGTTCAGATAGCCCTCAGCGGTGAGGCGCTGCACGAGTTCGTCGAGGAGCTTGGCAAGTTTCGCCTGCGCCTCCTCGTCGCCATCGCCGCGGAGCGCTTGCAGCATCTCGGGGGTGAACTGGCCACTCTCGATCAGCGCGTTGAGGATTGCCTCCTTGAGCGCATCGAGTGATCGGTCCGCTTCGCCTCCGAAGTCGCCCCAGTACGGGTGCGACATGCGTCCGCCGGCGAAACCAGACTGTAACAGGAAATCGGCCAGCTTTTCGAGGAGGGACTGCAGATCGACCGCGTCCGCCAACTCGGGGCTGAACTTGGAGTAGGTGTGGAAGCGCATAGCAGCAGAGACGGGGGACTGGGGACGAGAGACGAGCTGGCACCGACTCGAGCACGAGCGGGCGAGCGCCGGTGGACTCGTCTCGATTCGCTGGTCGCCGTGTACCGAAACGTACTGCCGGGTCTCGGGACGCGCACGACCTATACTGCGCCGGATGGCCACTCGAGTCCGACGACGCACGCGCCATCCTCCAAGTCGATCAACCCGTTTCGTGTGCTGCTCACGCACCGAAACTTCCGGCTGTTCTGGATCGGACAGACGCTGTCGCTCATCGGCACGTGGATGCAGACGATGGCGCAGGGGTGGCTCGCGCTCGAGCTGACGAACAACGCGTTTCTGGTCGGGCTCGTCGCGTCGATCGGGTCACTCCCGATTCTCGTGCTCTCGCTACCGGCCGGCGTGCTGGCGGATCGCGAACACAAGCTCCGCCTGGTGACGATAGCGCAGTCGCTGCTATTGATCGAAGCAATCGTGCTCTGGTGGCTGACGTTCACGGGGCATGTCACGATCGGCTGGCTGCTCGCGCTCTCGGCGGCGAATGGGGCCATCAGCGCCATCGAGATTCCGGCGCGCCAGGCGATGATGATCGACCTGGTAGGTCGCGAGGACCTCCGAGACGCGATCGCGTTGAACTCCAGCGGGTTCAATCTCGCACGGATCTTCGGCCCCGCCGTAGCGGCGGTCGTGATCGCGAAGGCGGGGATCTCATGGTGCTTCGGCCTGAACGCGCTGAGCTATTTCACCGTGTTGCTCGGGCTTTCGCGCATCCGGCTGCCGGCGTGGCATCCGCCGCTCACGACCGGGTCGCCGTTACACGGTATGCTCGAAGGGCTGCGCTACGTTCGCGCGACGAAGAAGGTCTCGACGCTCATCAAGTTCATCGCCGTGTTCTCGGTGCTCGGCGTGCCGTACATCACGCTCATGCCCGTTGTCGCACGCGATCTGCTCGGCCTCGATGCCAGCGGGTACGGGCTCCTGCTCTCGTCGCTTGGCCTCGGTGGGCTGAGCGGGGCCCTTGCTCTCGCGGCGGTCGGTGGGCGCATGCCGCGCGGCAAGCTGCTCGTGGCGTCGTCGTATACGTACGCCTTCCTGCTGATCATGTTCTCGCTCGTGCGCGTCTCGTGGATCGCCTACCCGATTCTGTTCGTCACAGGGTTCAGCATGATCCTCACGAACGCGCTCGCGAACAGCATGTTGCAGTCGTTCGTCATCGATCGTTTCCGCGGACGACTGATGTCGGTCTACTCGCTCATCTCGGTAGGACTCTCGCAGGTCCTCGGCGCCTTCGCGGCGGGTGCGGTCGCGAGCGCGGTCGGTGTCGACTGGGCTATTGGCGGTGGGGCAGCCATCATGCTCGCGTTCGCGATGTACGCCTTCCGTCGCGAGAGCAGCTGGATCGTGACGGAGCACTAGCCCGCGACGCGGGCGTTAGGCGAGGAGCGCCCGCGCCGCCTGGGCAATCAGGTCGGCGGCACCTTCGACGCCGAGTCGCTCCGTGTTCACGCACAGATGGTAGTTCTCCGGCGCGTGCCATGAGCGCTGCCAATGGCGGCGGACGTACTGCTCGCGGCGCTTGTTCATCTCGTCGACGCGACGTGACGCTTCCTCCGCCGTCGTGTTCTCGCGCTGCATCACGCGTGCGACGAGCGCCGGCTTCGCCGCGTAGCAGAAGACGTGAAGCGCGTCGGTCCGTTGGGCGAGATACGACTGGGCCCCACGACCGACGAGCACAACGGGCCCACGAGCAATCGCGTCGTCGATCACGTGCTCAGTGACCTCCAGGAGTCGCTCCTCCGTCGGCGGCAGGGGTGCCGACAGGGAAGGGGACACGATCTCGGGCGACCCGAGCGCGAGCGCATCGGCAAGGCGTTCGGCGAGTGACGGCACGCGCTCCTCGATCGCCTGCACCTCTACCGGCGTGCGTCCAAGGCGCGCGGCTACGCGCTCGACGAGCGCGTTGTCCAGGAGAGTCCAGCCGAGCGCGTCGGCGACACGTCCTGCTACTTCCGACCCGCCCGAGCCGAACTGTCGCGAGATCGTGATGACGGGCATGGCTCCCGCCTAACGTTGTTTCAGCGAGCGAACGCGAAGATGCTCTACGACCTCGAACCCGAGCGCCTCCCAGGCGGCGTTGGCGAGTGGGTTGTCAGCCGCATTGTGCAGTCGCATCTCCTCGAGTCCACGGTCGCTGCACCACTGCTCCGCTTCCTTCATGAGCGTGTGCAGCACTCCCCGTTCGCGCGCCGACGGCACGACGTACACGGAAGACACGTACGCGTACTGCGATGGATCGAGCAGTGGCGATCCGGAGGAATGAATGCACCGCAGTACGCCGACCGTTTCTCCCTCCAACTCGGCCAGAAAGAGCACCTCGTTGGGCGATTGGAGTTGCGCGGCGAACAGCCTGGCCGCGCGGGATTCTGCGTCCGCGCGAAGGCGGCCGTAGATCGCGTTATGCGCGTGCTCGCGCAGCAATGCCATGCGCAGCGTAAGAATTGCCGGGAGGTCCTTCTGGCTAGCACGACGCACGACAACGCTGGCGGCCGCCTTCGGCACGTGCGCGGTCTGCCCGTTGCTCGAGAGCGCAGGCGGCCGGGGGCCAACCCGCGATGTCGGTGCTCCGACGTCGCTGTCCCGTCTGCCGGCCCCGCCACCCTTTCGCGTCACGCGGACATGCCACCACCAAACAGATCCTGATTCGGGCGACGTCGCTGTTCCTGCACCGCACGGCCATAGCGACCGGCATCGGTGCGAGAAATTTTCTTGCGAGCAACGAGCGCTTCGAGCACGAGCTCGCAGGCGGCCGCCGTGAATGCAGGATCGCTCTTCGGTGCGAGTCCCACATCACTGCACGATGTCGAGCAACGTCGGCACGTTCGCGAACCCCTTCACGAGCGCCTCGGCGGACGTGTCGTCGGTCACCTCGAGCGCTCCGCCGACGTCGAACCACATGACGATCTCGTCGGCGTTCACGACACCAGCACGCTCACGGAACGTCGCATCGGCCGCGCGCCGGATGAGCTCTCGCGCAATCGTCTGTCCGCCGACGAGCTCACCCTCGTACTCGAGCTCGATCTTTCCGGTGATCGACGGCATGGCGGCGTAGACATCGGCGATGCGCGGGACCACTTCCGTCTCGCCGGTTCGCAACGTGCGCCGCTCGGCGTTCGAGACGATGTTCTCCGTGACCGTGATCGGCATGCGCTGCGACACGCCGGACCGCCGATCGATGCGCTTGTCGGTCCGCGCCTCGAACGCGACGCGCTCGACGACCTCGCCGATGAAGTCGGGAATGCGTACCGTGCGATCGCCGCGGCCGGTCCATGCTTCCTGGCTCGTGATCGCCATGCCGATGTCGACCGTCTCTGGATAGTGCGTCTGAATCTCGCTGCCGATGCGGTCCTTGAGCGGCGTGATGATCTTCCCGCGCGCCGTGTAGTCCTCGGGATTGGCGGTGAAGCACAGCAGCACGTCGAGCGGCAGGCGCACCGGATAGCCTTTGATCTGGACGTCGCCTTCCTGCATGATGTTGAACAGGCCGACCTGCACCTTGCCCGCGAGATCCGGCAGCTCGTTGAGCGCGAAGATGCCGCGATTCGCACGCGGCAGCATGCCGTAGTGCATCGTCAGCTCGTCGGCCAGGATGTGGCCACCGCGCGCTGCCTTGATCGGATCGAGGTCGCCAATGAGATCGGCGATGGTGACGTCAGGCGTCGCGAGCTTCTCGACGTATCGACTGTCGCGATCGAGCCAGGCGATCGGCGTGTCGTCGCCGGCTTCCGCGAGACGCATCCGACCGAACTTGGAGACGGGTCGCGAACGGATTGTCGTTCACTTCGCTGCCCTCGATGATCGGAATCGCCTCGTCGAGGAGCGTCGTCAGCGCGCGCAGAATCCGGCTCTTCGCCTGACCACGCAGGCCGAGCAGGATGAAGTTGTGCTTCGAGAGAACGGCGTTGACGATCTGCGGCATGACGGTGTCCTCGTAGCCGAGAACACCCTCGAACAGCGGGCCGCCCGCGCAGATGCGGTTCAGAAGATTTTGACGAAGCTCATCCTTCACGGAACGCCGCTGAAGTTCAGGGGCGCCGAATGGTGAGCGCTTCAACGCGCCGAGGGTCGAGGGATAGGACTGCAACTGAATACTCCGTCGCTGGAATGCGTGCGCGAATCGTTCGATTGCGCTTTGATCGCTGTTGCAAGATAGCGCTCAGTCAGCGAGCGCCACCTCGACGAGGTTGTCGTAGAACACTGGCCCGTGGCCCAAGTCCGTCTCGCGCTGCGACGTCGTGGCGTTCGCGTTGGTGCCGTCGGGCGAGAGCTTTCCCCACCAGATCGACGGTGCCCACACGACGCCTTCACGAATCGCGTCACCGACGCGCGCGACGGCCGTGAATTCACCGCGGTCGTTGAACACGACCACGCGAGCGCCGGCGGAGATGCCGCGCCGCTCGGCGTCCGCCGAATGGAGGACGCACTCGGGCTCGGCGTTCTTTCTCAGCGACTCGATGTTCACGAACGTCGAGTTCAGGAAGTAGTGGCGCGGTGACGAGATCAGGACGAGCGGGAACCGTGCCGCAAGCTCGGGCGCCGTTTCGGGCAACTCGAGCGGTGGTGTGTAGGTGGGAAGGGGATCGATGCCCATTTCGGCGAGGCGTGCCGAGTAGAACTCGCACTTGCCGCTGGGCGACGGGAAATTTCCTTCTGCATACGGAAGGTAGGGGCGGGGAACACCGAGGCGTACCCACCCGCGCTCCTTCAACACGTCGAAGGTCACGCCGCGCATGCGCTCGTGCGGCGTGTCGAGTGCCTGTTTGATGAGCGTGATATCGTCATCGGCGAGCGCGGGATGCGTCATCCCCATGCGCTTCGCGATGAGACGGAAGATCTCGCTGTTCGGCTTCGCCTCGCCGAGCGGCTCGATCGCCGGCTGGTTGAGCGACGCGTAGAGATGTCCATACGCGAGATGGATGTCCCAATGCTCCAGCTGCGTCGTCGCGGGAAGGACGATGTCAGCGTAGTCCGCGGTGTCCGTCTGGAAGTGTTCGAGCACGACGGTGAACAGGTCCTCCCGAGCGAGCCCACGAAGGACGGCGTTGCGGTCCGGGGTGACCGCCGCGGGGTTGCAGTTGTAGACCACGAGCGCACGCACCGGCGGCCCACCTAACGCGCCGTCGGGACTACTCAGCGCTTCGCCAAGCCGGATCATGTTGATCGTGCGGACGGGCGGCGACAGGTCCGGTCGCTCGATCGCGGCGTTGTTGAAGCGGAACGTGGCGCTCGTGGAGAGCTGCACTCCGCCGCCTGGCCGTCGCCAGTGCCCCGCAACGCCGGCAGGCATGCAATGGTGCGCACCGCCATTCCGCCGCCGTAGTGACGCTGCAGCCCGTAGTTCACCCGGATGAACGCTGCGCGGGCGCGCCCGAACTCGCGTCCCAACTCGCGAATCCGCTCGACCGGCAGGCCGGTGATCGCCGCCACTCGCTCCGGCGGGTACTCGCGTACGCGCTCGCGCAGCTGCTCGGCGCCTAACGTGTACCGCTCGAGGTAGTCGCTGTCCTCGAGGCCCTCGTCGAAGATCACGTGCATCATCGCGAGCGCGAGCGCCCCGTCAGTGCCAGGCCGGATCGGCAGCCACTCGTCGCACTGCTCCATCGTCCGCGTGCGCACCGGGTCGATGCCGATGATCGCGCGCACCACGCCGCCGCGCTTCCAGCACGAACGGCCAGAGGTGTGGGTTCGACGTGAGCGTGTTCGTTCCCCAGAGCAGGACCAGATCGCTCTCCGGGATGCCCTCGCCGTCCGCGCCGAGGTTCGCGCCGACGGTCATCCGCATGCCGACCGTGCCGGCCATCGAGCAGATCGTGCGATCGAGCTTCGACGCGCCAAGCAGATGGAAGAACCGCCGATCCATCGACGATCCCTGCACGAGCCCCATCGTTCCGGCGTACGAATACGGCAGAATTGCCTGCGGACCGTCAGCCGACGTGGCGATCGCGTTCAGACGCTCGGCGATCTCCTCAATCGCCTCGTCCCACGAAATCCTAACGAATGATCCGGAGCCCTTTTTGCCCCGTGCGTCTCAGCGGGTGCAACACGCGATCTCGATGATACGTTCGCTCGAGATAGCGGTTGACCTTGGCGCACAGGAAGCCGTTGGTGAACGGGTGCTGCGGGTCGCCGGCGATGCGCGTCGCTCGGCCGTTCTCAACGGTCGTGAGTGTCGCGCATGTGTCAGGGCAATCGTGCGGACAGGCTCCACGCACGACGCGGGTATCGCTCTCAGGGAGAGTCGCTGTGCTCACGGACGGGCACGTTCGAGGACAGGATCGGGTCTCTTCGAAAAAGGTACGTTGTGGGCACTCGGCGGGCCACGTTGGAATTCCGTCCACCTAATACGTTCGACGGCATTGAGTTACCGCCGGCCCCGAGGTCTGGAACGAGCTCGACTGCGCCAAGCGAATGTCGAGTCCCGAGAGTCGGCTGCTCGCGGACATGACGGGACGGAGTTTGCATCAGCGGACTGCATCGGGAAACGCATTGGTGTCCTTACACTTGGACAACGTGGCTGGCCTTGACACAGGGTATCGCCGCCGTAGTTTTCCCCCCGATCCTGGTACCGCGTGCGCGGTCCATGGCAACCGCTGATAATCCCGCTCAAGGAGACTCTCAATGAAGCGCCTGGCCCTTGTCGCCGCCGTACTGGCACTCGCAGCCTGCAAGACGAAGGAAGAGACCCCGGCCGTCGACACCACCGCTGCCCCCGCAATGGCTCCCGCTCCCGCGGACAGCGCCATGAAGATGGACAGCGCGATGAAGATGGACACGAGCATGAAGAAGGACACCACCACGAAGAAGCCGTAGGCTGGTTTCCTGATCCACAATGAAGGGCGCGACTTCGGTCGCGCCCTTTTGCGTTTCATGCTGTTGGCGCCAGGCGCGCCAACGCGACGTCAGTCGGGGAAGGGAAGCGTGAGAACGCTGGCGGTCGATTCCCCACCATCCCATCGCACGCGGACCGCCGTCGCCGGCGCGACCTCGCGACGCACCATCGCGATCGCGATGCCGCCGAGTCGCGGCGATGCTGCGCTACTGCGGACGTCGCCAACGGGCTTGTCATTTTCGTCGAATAGCAGCGCCCCGCGCGGGACCGGCGTCGTGTCGGAATACGTTAGGCCACGCAAATGCCGATTGACGTGCCCGCGGAAATGGACGCGCGCGACCGTTTCCTGGCCTGTATAGCAGCCCTTCGTGTACGAGATCGCGTGCAGCTCATCGAGGTTCGCTTCCTGTGGAATGGTCGACTCGTCGATGTCGATCCCCCACTCGGGGCGTCCCGCCTCGATCCGCGCGATCTCCCACGCTTCGAGTCCAGCGGGCACCGCGCCAAGCTCCACCGCGCGGCGCCAGATCTCTCCAACCGTGTCCGCCGGCAGGAACAGGTCGAATCCTTCCACGCCGACGTCCGGCGTACGCGCGACGAGCACGGGCATGCCGTCGCACTCGGTCACCATATGCGCGAAGGGCGCGAGTGCAGCGAGAGCGTCGGGACTGGCGCCGGTGAGCGCCGCGACGATAGCGCGTGCCCGCACACCGAACACGCCAATGTCGGCGAGCACGTCGGTGCGATCCGCATAACGAGTGGCTCGCGGATTCACGTATTTCTTGATCATCGCCATCCAGCCCGCGGCGGCGCGGACGGGAACGTCGACCAGCAGTTCGTGATCGCGGGCGAATATCCGTATGTCGGCGATGATCTTTCCGCGAGGCGTGAGCGCGGCCGCGTACTGACCCGTTCCTGGTGAAAGCGCCGCGACGTCGTTGGTCACGAGGCCCGTGAGCGTGTCGACTCGCTTCTCACCCTCGAACGACATGCGTGCGCGGTGAGAGCGATCGACGAGGATCGCCGCGCGTCGGAGTGCGGCGTACTCGCTCTCCACTCCCGCGTACCGAAGGGCAACGGGGCGACCGGAGATGTCGCCGACGACTGCTTCGGAATGCGCGACCGACACTGTCATCGCTCGGCTCCGTGCACGCCGTGTGTCACCAGGTCGAGCGAGCGGACTGCGAGCCCGACGAGGGAAGGGATGAGCGCATCGGCGTCGAGGGCGAGGTGCATGGGCAGAGCTCCGACCACCGCACAACGCAAACCCGCGGCCTTCGCGGCGCGAATGCCGGCCGCGCCGTCTTCCAGCGCCACGACATTTCGCGGGACGACCGGCTTCCGACGCGCGAGCCGTTCGAGCGCACCGGCGTATTGGGCAGGCGAGGGCTTGGGCGTGAACGCGTCATCATCCGCGATGATGAACTCGAACGCATGGTCCAACTGCGCGAGGTTCAGCGTCTGCTCGATGTCCTGCCGCGCTGCCCGCGAGACGATACCAAGCCGCGTAGTCCCCTGAAGCGCTTCGATCGCGGCCTGCGCGCCTTCCATGAGGGAGATGCCGGTCTCGACGAGCGTGGCGAATCGGCGGTCGGCCCGCATGCCTGCAAGCTCAATCCCGGTTTCGTCGATGGCTATCCCGCGGAGCGCGAATGCCGCGCGAATCGCTGCGCGCACCGGCAGCCCGCTACAGCACTCGCCGTACTCCTCTTCAGTGAGGGTGACGCCGTCGCGTTCAATCGTATCCGTGAGGGCCCGGCGCCGAGCAACCCGGGTATCCGCTATGACACCATCGAATTCGAAGAGAACGGCATCGATCATGGGTAGAACAATAACGGGGCGTGAACGCTCACGGGAAACGCCCCCGTGCCGACAGACGTCAGTCCCCGTCCTGACGAGTGGGTTCCGATTGCCGGGTTTCACTCGCTCGTGCGTACGAAGCATCGAGCAGGTCGATCGGGTGAACCGCACGCGCGCGCGCGTGGGCCAGCCTGAGTCCCGCCCCGATCTGCATGAGACAGCCGGGATTCCCTGTGGCTACCCAGTCTGCACCGGTCGACGCGATATGGCGGAGCTTCGGCGCGAGCACGGCATTCGAAGTGGCCGGCTCGAGCAGGTTGTAGATGCCCGCAGCGCCGCAACACTGCTCGGAATCCGTGAGCGGAAGCAGGGTGAGCTCGGGAATGGCGCGAAGCACCGCCAGGGGCGGCGCCACGACGCGCTGGGCGTGCAGCAAATGGCAGGGCGCATCGTACGTGACGCGCAGCGGTAGCGGCGCCCCCGGGCGGGGGCCGGCGGCCGCGAGCAGCTCACTCACGTCGCGCACGCGCGCAGCCATCGCGGCGGCTCGATCTGCCCAATGCGGATCATCTCCGAGTAGGTGCCCGTACTCCTTCATCATCGCGCCGCAGCCTGCCGCGTTGACGCCAATGAACTCGGCGCCGCTCTTCTCGAACGCCTCGACGTTCTGTCGGGCGAGCGTGCGCGCGGTCTCGAGGTCGCCCGCATGTGCATGCAGCGCCCCGCAACACGCCTGGTTCGGTGCGCCTCGTACACGATAGTCGTTGGCTCTGAGCGTGCGACGCGTCGCCCGATTGGTGCGAGCGAACAAGCCGCTCATGACGCAGCCCTCGAGCAGCGCGACGGCGCCCCGCGTTCCCTCCATGCCAAAGTCGTACTCGCGCTCCGGCAGAGGAAGGCGGGTCGAGGCCAGCATCGCCGAGGCGAACCCGAGCCGACCACCCATGCTCGCCGCGAGAGACGGCAAACGGGTCGCGCGAATGATGCGAGACGCGATGAGCATAACGCGGAGCAACGCCTTCTTCGCAAAGACGCCGAGTACGAGCCGTCCCAGCAACGGCGTTGGCCTAACCTCGCGAAGCGTCGCGCGTGTGGCCTCGAGCAACTGCCCGTACGGGACGCCCGACGGGCACGCAGTCTCACAGGCGCGGCAGCCGAGGCAGCGATCGATGTGTGTTTGAAGGCTGGGGTCGTCGAGCGGGATCTCGCCCTCGACTGCTGCGCGCATCAGCACAATGCGACCGCGGGGACTGTCGTTCTCGTCCTCCAGGTTCACATACGTCGGGCAGGCCTGCAGGCAGAAGCCGCAGTGGACGCACGTCTCGATGCCCGGGATGGCCGCAGCGAGCGGGGTGTCGGGGATCGCGCAGGGGAGCGATCGACGTCCAGGCAGCGCCGTAGTGGTCACGCTCGGGCGTCTCCGAGGATTCCGGGATTGAGCAGGCGGTGTGGGTCGAACGCGTCCCTTACCCCGCGCGACAGGGCATCCGACACCACGTCAGGCGACAGCGTAGGCCACAGTGAGGCGGGCAGGCGCTCGAAGATACGAACGTCGCGAGCAGTCGCCTGCAGGGCATCCACCGCGGCCGACGGCAAGTCTCCGTCCGCGTGAGGCAGGATCACTCTGGCGACCGCGCGGAGCAGACTTCCATGCGCAACGCCATCGCCAGCCGCGGCCAACCTGCTGGCTGTGGCCCACGTCTCGGCAAACCGAGCCACAGGACTCGAGAGTCGCACGGTTGACGCGTCGGGTGGCTCAATGACTCGTAGTCGGTTCCACATCTCTGTTGGTACGTCGCTCACGTCTCCGAATTGCGCGAGTGCGTCACGTTGCGCCGCCACCGCTTCCGCATTTCCCGCCAGGCGGGCGACGATGACGGTGTCGGTTCCGAGGCCGAGGTTCCGAACGAGCGCAGCACTCAGGATCTCGAGCGCGAGCGGCGCAATCGGGGCCGTGCGAAGCCGAGCGAGGAGGTCGGCGAGCGCGGACTCGGCGTTAGGCACGGCGAGGGCGACGGAGGCGTCCTGCTCTGGAAGGCCGCGCAGTCGGACCGACACCTCGGTGAGCACACCAAGCGTCCCCCACGCTCCGATGTTGAGCCGGGTGAGGTCGAAGCCGGCGACGTTCTTCACCACGCGGCCGCCGCCCCGGATGATGTCGCCGACGCCCGTCACGGCCTCCAACCCAAGGACGATGTCGCGCGGAGCCCCCAGGGTTCCGCTCATCGGGCCGGCGGATGCGGTCGCGGCCGTTGCGCCTAACGATCCGGCGTCGCCGCCCCACGGCGTGAGCGCAAGCCACTGCCCGTGCTGCGCGGTCGCCGCGGAGATCTCGGCCAGCGTCGTTCCGGCGCGCGCCGTGAGGGTGAGGTCCCCGGGCGTATAGTCGACGATACCGGTGAGGCCGTCGAGCTCTATCCGCCGGGCGTCACGAACCGGGCGGCCCGCACCGAGCCACGTCCCACGACCGACGATGCGAAGAGGTGTCCGCCGATCGATCGCGTCGCGCACGATCTCACGGACATCGGCGACGCTCGTCGGACGGGCGGCGGCCGGTGCCGCCGACGCCGGCAGCGGAGCCGCGGCGGTCGTACGGGCAGCGGCGGCGTCAAACGTTAGGCGTTCCACGCTGCCTTCCGTACGCCGTGCCATTCGCGGCAACTGTGAACAGGGACAACCTTTCCTGGGTTGGCCCTTCGGTCGGGATCGAAGACCTCGCGAAGCCGGCACATCGCGGCGAGCGACTCGGACGAGAAGATGAGGTCCATGTAGTCGAGCTTGTCGAGGCCGATGCCGTGCTCGCCAGTGATCGTGCCTCCAGCCGCGACACAGGCCGCCATGATCTCGCGCATCGCGGCGTGGACGCGAGCCTGCTCATCGGGATCGTTCGCGTCGTAACCGATATTCGGATGCAGATTACCGTCCCCGGCATGAAACACATTGCACACCGTGATGCGCTGGCGGTGCGCGATCTCGTGAATGGTCGCCAGAACGTCCGGTAGCCGAGTGCGCGGAATGACCGCGTCCTGCACGACCAGATGCGGGGAGATGCGCCCCATCGCGCCAAACGCCTTCTTCCGCCCCTGCCAGAGACGTGCGCGCTCGGCTTCGTCGCGCGCGATCCGGACCGTGCGCGCGCCGGCGGTTTTGCACATCGCCTCGACGCGCGCGACATCGGTTTCGAGGCCGGCGGTGAGCCCGTCGAGCTCGATCAGCAGGATGGCCTCGGCGTCCACCGGGTAGCCGGCGGCGTAGATCGATGCTTCGACGGCGCGGATCGTGGCGCCGTCCATCATCTCGAGTGCCGCCGGGACGATACCAGACGCGATGATCTCCGATGTCGCACGCGCGGCGTCGCCGACTGACGTGAAGTCGGCGAGCAGCGTCCGTACGGATTGCGGATTCGGCGAGAGTCTGACGGTGACGTCGAGTGCGATGCCGAAGCAGCCCTCCGATCCGACGAAGGCACCGAGCAGGTCGTAGCCGTCCGCCTCGCCCTCGGCATTCCCGAGCCGCACGATCTCGCCGTTAGGCAGGATCGCCGTGACCGCGCGAACGTGGTTCAGCGTCACCCCGTACTTGAGGCAGTGCGGGCCCCCGGCATTCTCGGCGACATTGCCGCCGATCGTGCACGCCGCCTGGCTGGAGGGATCTGGCGCGTAATGCAGGCCGTACGGCGTCGCTGCTCGCGTCAGTGCGACGTTCACGACGCCGGGTTCCACGACAGCCAGCCGCTCGACGGGATCGACCGAGAGGATGCGCGTGAGGCGATTGAGTCCGATGAGCACGACATCGTCCGCGAGCGCGCCACCCGACAATCCCGTGCCCGCGCCGCGCGGTACGAACGGAATGCCGCGTTCGGCGAGCAGCCTAACGACGGCGACCAGCTCGTCGCGCGTGCGCGGAAAGACGCCAAGGCGCGGCTGCTTCGTGTAGCCGGGCAACCCGTCGCTACGGTAGACGACCAGCTCGCTCGGTCGCGCAAGGACGCTCCGTGCACCGACAATGTCGGCGAGGAGGCTGGGCAACTCGGATGTCACTGTCACTTGGCGACGTACGGGCCGCGACCGTTGCCCTTCGCTCGTCCGTGCACCTTCGCGCGCGCCTCCAGTGAATCGACGGCGCCTGCGAGCATGGTCCCTAACGTTTCCAGCCGCTCGGACGCCAGCCGCGACTCGAGCAGCGCCTGGCGACGAGAGGGCTCGATGTCGATCAGCGCCGCGATGCCAAACGACAACGAGTTGGCGTCGTCCGGCAGTGTCGGCAGCGGATCGTGATCATCCGCGAGCGTGCGAGCCGCGCGCCCGACCCGATCGAACAGCCCGCGGACGCGTTTGGCGAGCGGGGCGAGTACTGCCTCGTCCTCCGGCACATCGTCGTATTCGTCGACTTCCGCGACGCGGTAGGGCGCAGCGGTGACTACGAAGCGCAGCAACGAGAACCGACGGACCCCGTGGACGACGATGTTGGAGCGCCCGTCCGGCAGGGTGTGCGCGTCGTCCACCTCGGCAATGCAGCCGACCGTGCCTGGCACGAGGTCCGCCTCGCTGACGCCTTCGGCGCGGAAGACGATGCCGAATCGCGAATCGCCCTCGACGCAATCGGCCAGCAGCTGCCGATACCGCGGCTCGAAAATGTGCAGCGGCAGCGGAGCGCCGGGGAACAGCACCAGCGGCAGGGAGAACAGTGGCAGGAGAGAGAGGGGCACCACGGAAAGGTAAAACCCTCAGGCAGTTGTTGCGTCCTCCGGTGGAACGACCAGCAGAAGCGCATCACGATCGATCCTGTACTCGAGCGGCGAGTTCAACTCGACCAGCTCACCATCAACGGCGACACGGCCGGCACGACGACGAAGCTCGATACGGCATTCGTCGACTACGAACGTATCCATGAGCTTTCCGCGATCGATCGCCATGTTGCCTCGCAACGCCGCCGTCACCCCGGCGGCGACCAGGCGCGCGAACGTCCCGCCGCGCACGACGATCACGTGCAGCCCCCGCCGACCATCCTTCGCGCGGCCTCCCATCGAAGGCAACTGAAGCTCTCGTTCGCCGACGCCCACGAAGACGAGCGCGCTCCGATAGCGCCGCATCTCGCCGTCCAGTCGCAGCTCGACCGTGAATGGGCGTACTCGGCCGAGCAACCGAAGTCCGGCGATCAATGTCGCGAGGCGATATCCGAAGTACCGCTCGATGCGTTCGCGAGTTCGCACGAAAACCACGTACGCACCGACGGAGCTCGTATTGAGGAAGAGTCGGCCGTTGACGGTGGCGACGTCGGCGGTGATGGTGGTACCGGTAGCCGAGATCCGTGCCGCCTCGGCATGATCGGTTGGGATGCCGTGGTCCTTCGCGAAGTGGTTGAGCGTGCCGCCAGGAACGACCGACAGCGCCGTCTTCGTCCCCACGAGGGCGGCTGCGGCTTTGGCAACGGTGCCGTCACCTCCAGCGACGACGATGCGATCGGCGCCAGCACTGACGGCGTTCTCGATCTGCTCGTCCATGGACTCGGGGTCACACGCCTCGACAGTGAAGGCGCCTACCGCTTCAAGGGCGTCGCGTGCTGCCTTACCGGAGCCGGACTCGAGGTTGACGAAGGCCGGAATTGGCCGTTGTGACACGGGTGACTCCTGGAGAGGGCGACACGCGCTCACTCCACAGGGCGAAAAGCGTACCCGTCAATTGTCGAGCGGGGCAGCTGTCCTGCCAGCTGCCTAACGACCGAGAATCCGGTCGATGGTCGTGCGGAGCTTCGAGAATTCGAATGGCTTCTCGATAATCTCGCACGACGTCTCGCGCGCGAAATCCGCCGCCTCATCGGAGACGAGGTCGCCCGTGGAGAAGACGAGGCGGGGCAGGACTTCGGGGCAATCCTTCTCGATGCGGTCGTGCAGCTCGATACCGGAGAGGCCAGGCATCCGCAGGTCGGACACCACGAGCGAATAGGGAGGCGTTGCGCGCTGGCTTCGGTCGTGGAGGATCATCTCGAGCGCTCGGCCACCGTCGCCGGCCTCTTCCACTTCCCAGCCCATTCGCGTGAAGAATCGTCGCAGGGCGATCCGGATTGTCGACTCGTCATCGACGACCAACACGCGTGGCGGCGTGATCGACGGCATTCGGTTGGTCGGATCGGGCTCGTTTGTGCGCTCCATCACACCCTGACGACCGTGGTGAACTCGCGATACATCGCGTCGAGATGATCCCGACCATCAGAACAACCAGAGATGCAAAAGGGCTCGGCGATCTGCCGAGCCCTTCGACACGAGACGGCGGCGTATGTCAGGCCGCGGTCCAGAAGCCGGCGAGCGCCGACCCATCCGGGGACTCACGGAGCTTTTCGAACGCGCGCTCCCGAATCTGACGGATTCGCTCACGGGTAACGCCCATGAGTGCGCCGATCTTTTCGAGCGTCATGGCCTCGGAGCCTTCTTCGAGACCGTAGTAGAGATAGAGGATCTTTCGCTCACGCGGAGTGAGGTACTGTCTGAACACGCGATCGATGAACTCGCGCATCAGCTTGAAGTCGGTGACTTCCTCGATCTCGGTGCCATCGACGCCAGCGAAGCGCTCGCCGAGCGTGCAGGCTTCGCGATCGGAGCGGTCGATTGGTGCATCGAGCGAGACTTCGGTGGCGGACATCTGCTTCGCCGCGCGTACAGCTTCCGGGGTCTCCTCGAGGAGTCGACCGATCTCGCTGTCGGTGGGATCGCGCTTGAGCACCTGCGAGAGCACCGTTTCGGCGCGAGCGAGCCGGATGAGCTGAGAGTTCTGGTTGAGCGGAATTCGCACAGAGCGAGTCTGCTCGGCCAGCGCTTTCAGGACGGCCTGTCGTACCCACCAGACGGCGTACGAAATGAACTTGACGCCCTGGTCGGGATCGAATTTTCGGACGGCCTTGAGCAGGCCTTCGTTCCCGATAGCCACCAGCTCGCTCAGGTCGAGTCCGTGGCCCTGGTACTTCTTCACGTAGGAGATGACGAAGCGGAGGTTTGCCGTCACCAGCCTTTCAGCTGCCTTCTCGTCGCCTTTCTGGGCGCGTCGTGCTAACCGTCGCTCTTCTTCGGGATCGGTTATGAGAGGGAGCTTTTGTATATCCTGTAGATATTGATCGAAAGCGGTGGAGGGGGAAGAACGGAAGAACCCTTTAGACCTGCTCTCGGTCACTTGCTGCATACACGCCCCTTACCATGCGGAAGGTTGATGCGAGCTCGGTCGGGATCGCTCGCGGGCTTGGTCAGCAGAGGCGGCACGATAACACGGGTGTACAATCAAGGTCAACAGGTTTTTTGACGGTGACTTCTGCGCGACGCGCTGCGATGTGGGATGTCGTTGGCGAGTAACGATTTGTGATGTTTCGCACGCGCGCACAAAAAACGGGGAGGCATGAGGCCTCCCCGTCGTTTTTCAGCCGAAAATTGGTCAGACCGCCGGCGGATCGCGCGGTTTCGTCCGCGAAGTTGCCATCAGAATGCCGATGCCGAGCAGCACGACGACGCCGACGAGGATCCATGTCGGAGGCACGTTGAGCAGGTACGCGGCGATCCCAAGCCCGATGATCAGAATGATGAAGCCGACGAGATAGGTGCCGAAGGACGACATTGCTGTCTCCGGTGGAGTCACCCCATGCATGAGCAAGCCGCGTTCCCTGACCCCGACGAACTACGCCAACGCGCGAATGATCTCGAGCGAGCGTTCGTCCGGAACGTGAACACCCCATCCTGACGTTTCCCCGGCCATCTCGCCCACGCGCTTCGGCAAGGCGTACTCGAGCATGCCGCGGCGCCGCTTCTTGTCGGCGCGCATGAGTGCGAAGACCCGGTCTGCGCTGAGCGCACGCGGCATCGTGCAGGGGAGTCCGATGCTCTCGACTGCCCGCTTGATTCCCGCAGCCGTGCCGGCGTCCGCGATGCCGACGTGCTCCGCGAGCCTCGCTTCGGCGACCATGCCGATGGCGACCGCCTCACCGTGCAGCAGCGAGTAGTCGCTCCCCGCTTCCACGCCATGACCGATGGTGTGCCCGAAGTTCAGCACCTTTCGAAGGCCGTGTTCACGTTCGTCGGTTGCGACCACGCGGGCTTTGATACGGATGCTTCGCTCGATGAGCGGCTCGAGTGTGGAGACTGGTGTGTTCCCGGCGAGCAAGCCAGGCACGAGGGCGATGACCGCGTCGATCTCGGATTCGTCGGCGATGACGGCGTGCTTGATCACTTCCGCGAAGCCCGCGCGCAACTCGCGTGGTGGGAGCGATGCGAGCGTAGACGGATCGATCACGACGAGCGCCGGCGGGTGAAACGCGCCGACGGTGTTCTTGCCGGCCGGCGTGTCCACGGCTGTCTTGCCGCCAACGGACGCATCGACCATCGCGAGCAGCGTCGTGGGCACCTGCACGACCGGGACGCCACGCATGTACGTCGCGGCGACGAACCCGGCGAGATCTCCAATGACGCCGCCGCCCAGCGCGATGATGGTCGTGTCTCGGGCGCAGCCTCGCTCGAGCAGTGTGTCGGTGATCGCGCTCCACTGTTCTCGCGTCTTGTGCTGCTCGCCGGCGGGGATGACGACCGTGTGTACGCGGTCATCGCTCGTGCCGAGCGACGCGCTCACGAGCGCGTCGTGCACGGCGCCGAGGTAGTGCGGCGCGACGTTGTCGTCCGTGACGATCGCGTACTGGTGTGCCGATGCATGCTCGCCGACAAGCTCGGCGAGCCTGCCCAGCGCGCCGCTGGCGACGACGATCGGGTAGCCGAGAACGTCGATGGACGTCACACGGCTACCAGGTGACCTCGCCCGCGCCCGCCCGTCGGTTGGCGACGCGCGAGAGCACAAAGAGCAGGTCTGACAGGCGATTCAGGTAGATGACGACGAGTTGCGGGATGTCATCCTCGCGGCGCAGGTGGACGACACGTCGCTCGGCGCGGCGGCAGACGGTTCGTGCCACGTGGAGCGCCGCGGCCTTCGGAGTACCGCCCGGTACGATGAAGGCCTTGAGCGGCTCGAGCTCACTCTCGCCGTCGTCGATGGCGCGTTCGAGCTGGGCGATGCGGTCCTCATCGACGCGCGCCTTGATGAGCTGCTCGCGCATCTTGTCGGGGTTGGGCGTCGCGAGGAGCGCGCCGATCGCGAACAGGTCACGCTGAATGGGCACGAGGACCTCGTCGATGCGCGGCATCATCTCCACGGCGCGCGCCATCCCGAGAATCGCGTTCAGCTCGTCGATGTCACCGTAGGCCTCGACGCGCGGGTGATCCTTTCCGACGCGTCCACCGCCGAACAGGCCGGTGTCGCCGGTGTCGCCGGTCTTGGTGTAGATCTTCGTCGTCATGCGGATAAAGTAGCCGTGCTGTGACGGGTTCGCCGCGACTCGGGCTGCTGCGTACTGAAAGCAATTCACCACCGAGGACGCGGAGGACGGAAAGGACCGCTTCACCAACCATCCAGAACCAAGGGTGTGAACGGAAACGGCCGGAAGCATCGGATCGGTGCCAAAGCAATTCTTTGCGTGCTCCGCGTCCTTTGCGGTGCATCACTGTTGGACGCGTCTCTGCGTGTTCGGCGACACCGACTGGCTTCGCAAATCCGCGAAGAACCTTATTCTTCCACCGCATGACGACCCACGATCTCACCGACATCACGATCATCGGCGGCGGACCGACGGGTTTGTTCGCCCAGTTCTACGCCGGCATGCGAAAGGCGACATCGCGCATCGTCGACGCGTTGCCGGAGCTTGGCGGACAACTCAAGGCGCTGTATCCCGAAAAGCTGATCTTCGACGTTGGTGGGTTTCCCAAGGTTCTCGCGAAGGACCTCGTCAATCAGCTCGCCGCGCAGGCGGGACAGTTCGGGTCGAAGTCGTACCTCGGAGAACGGGTCGTTGGGCTGACCCAAGAGAACGGGCATTTCGTCGTCGCCACAGAGCGGAACCAGTTTCCATCGCGGGCGGTGGTCATCGCAGGTGGCATTGGCGCGTTCTCGCCACGGCGTCTGCCGCAAGCGTGCGCCGAGCCGTGGTATGGCCGTGGTGTGCACGAGATCGTGACGGATCCCGAGGAGTTTCGCGGGCGCCGCATCGTGATCATCGGTGGTGGTGACACCGCGTTCGACTGGGCGCATCAGCTGCTCGATCGCGCGGCGTCAGTGACGCTCGTGCATCGGAGTGACCGATTCCGCGCGCACGCCGCGACGGTGAGCGAAGTGGAATCCGCGGCGGCACAGGGTAGGGCACAGCTGCTCACGTTTCATGAGCTCGCCGACATCACCTCCACGGGCGACCAACTGAGCGGCGTGGTGCTCAAGGACATCAAGGGCAAGACGACGCGCGCGCTCGAAGCCGATGCGATCCTGCCGATGCTCGGTTTCGTCAGTGATCTTGGTGCGTTGACGGAGTGGGGGCTGCAGATCGTGAATGACGAGATCGTGGTCACGAGCACGATGGAGACGGGTCGCCCGGGGATATACGCCGCGGGAGACATCACGACGTATCCGGGGAAGCTCAAGCTCATCGCCACGGGATTCGGCGAGGCGGCCATCGCGGTGAATCAGGCCGTGCACTGGATCTATCCGGACAAGAAGGTGAATCCGGGGCACAGCTCGAACCTCGCCATCTTCGGGCAGAAGGACGACTAGCAGGCTGATTCGCCGCTACTGCTTCGCGAGCACCACCTGCACGCGCGACCCGCCGAACGTGTCGTCCGCGACCAGCAGGTTGCCGGCGACCTGGAATGAGAGGTCCTGGATGAAGATGTCGGACGGGACGCCGTCGATCTTCACCTCGCCTTTCGTGATCTTCCACGTGCCCGCGAAGTCCTTATCGACTGCTTTACGCGGGATGGTAGCGTGACCGCGCACTGATCCCGCTGGATCGAATGCCGCGGACAGCGACCCGCCGGACTGCAGGATGTTGTCGGCGCCTAACGCGGTGGTCACCGTGAACGTGGTCGCGCGGTAGCTGCCGGGGACGTGCAGGGCCGTGGGCGATTCCGAGTTGTTTTCCCTGCATGCAGTGCCTAACAAAAGCGTGCCCATCGTCGCGAGCATAGCGATTCGCCGCAGGTCCCGCGCGCCACCAGCGCTACGTGTCTTTTCGAGCATTGCTCGCCTCGTCCGAATAGCCTTCGGGATAGCGACGACTGAGCTTCGCGAGATTCACGGCCGCTATTTCATCGAGCGATACGCCGAGTGCGCCGGCCGCCGCCGTTAGGCACCAGAGCGCGTCGCCAAGCTCCGTCACGAGCCGCACGACGTCGAGCTCGTGGTGCATGAACGCGTGCTTGCGTACGAGCCCGAGTGCCTCGCCTGCTTCCTCCGCCAGCCCAGCGGTCGCGTCGAGTAGACGCTGATCACGTGGGAGCGCTGTATTGAGTGTGCGAGCGGCGAGACGCTGGTACTCGACGAGCGTGAGCGGAGCGTGGTCGGGGCCACCAGTTCGCGAGTCACTCATAAGCGACGCGTGGATCCGCTTTGGCGTACGCGATGTCCGTCAGGAGGTTCACGGCGACGAACACGACACTGAGGAACAGCACCGAGCCCTGAATCGCCGGCAGGTCGCGACGAGAGATGGCGTTCACCACGTACCGCCCCAGCCCTGGCCAACTGAATATCGTCTCGGTGAGAATGCTGCCGGTGAGGTAGTATCCGAAATCGAGGCCGAGCACGGTGATGACCGGGATGAGCGCGTTGCGCAGGGCGTGTCTGACGACGACCGCTCGCTCGACGAGTCCCTTGGCGCGCGCCGTTCGCACGAAGTCGCTGCCTAACACCTCGAGCATCGATGAGCGTGTGACGCGCGCGAGGAACGCGATGGATCGGGAGCCGAGGGCGAGGGCCGGAAGCACGAGATACTGAGCGCGTCCGTACCCTGATGGCGGAAGCCAACGTAGCGTGACGGCGAACAACAGGATGAGCAGCAGCCCGACCCAGTAGACCGGAAAGGAGATGCCGAGGTAGGCGGCACCGAGCGAGATGCGATCGATCCAGCCGCCCGGCCAGCGCGCGCTCACCACGCCGATCGTGATGCCGACGAACGCGGCGAGAACCATCGCGGTTGCCGCGAGCAGCAGCGTCTTCGGGAAACGCTCCGCGATATCGCGCAGAATGGGTCGCCCCGTGATATAGGAGGTCCCGAGATCACCGCGCAGCACGCCACCGGCGTAATGCGCGAACTGCAGGTGGATCGGATCATCGAGGCGAAGCTCGCGACGCAGTCGCGCGATGGTT
The DNA here is from genome assembly GCA_963829055.1 of uncultured Gemmatimonadaceae bacterium. GTDB lineage: Bacteria > Gemmatimonadota > Gemmatimonadetes > Gemmatimonadales > Gemmatimonadaceae > JAJKIV01. Next base: position 729,746 of record CAWHHI010000004.1, read on the forward strand.
TCGGCGTCGGCGCGTTCGCCGACCATCTCCTGCACCGGGTCGCCGGGCGCGACGTACAGCAGTAGGAAGACAACGACCAGCACGCCCGCCAATGTGGGAATGGCGAGCAGCACGCGCCGCAGGAGAAACGAAGGCAACTACTGTCTCTGTTCCGGACCCACGATCTTCACGTCGGTCCAGCGTTGACCGTTGAAGATCGTCGGAACCTTGAAGTTCCGGATCCAGGGTTGAACCGCGTACAGGTCGTTGAAAAAGAAGAGCGGCACCATCGGTGCGTCGGCGTACGCGAGCGAGTCGGCAGACCGATAGAGCGTTGCACGTTTCGCATCATCCTGTTCGCGACGAGCGGCGAGCATAACGCGGTCGAACGCCGGGTTCGCGTAGAACGACACGTTGCCCCCGGGCCCTTTGCTGCCGGAGTAGAGCAGCGGATACAGAAAGCTGTCGGCGTCGGGATAGTCGGCGTACCACGTCTTGAGCGTCATGTCGGTCTCGCCTTTGCGCGCGGCCTCACGCGCCGACGACGCATCGCGCTGCACGAGCTTCGTGCGAATGCCGGCGGCGTTCAGATATCCCTGCACAGCCTGTGACAGGCGCGCGATCGTCGCGTCCTGCGAGTGCCAGAGCTCGACGTCGATCCCGTTCGGATGGCCAGCGGCCGCCAGCAGCTGCTTCGCTTTCGCGGGGTCGTATGCATAACGACTGCGGGTGGAGTCACCACCGTCGAGGATTGGTGAGACGACGCCGCGGGCGAGAAATCCCCGCCCACCCATGAGTTGGTCGAGGATGGTTTTCGTATCGACAGCGTGGTTGATGGCCTGACGAACGCGAGCGTCCGTGAGCGGTGGCCGCGTGGTGTTGAGCGCGAGGTAATAGAGAATGAGCGCGGGTGCGCTCTGTAGCATGGCGCTCTTCTCGTCCGTCTGCTCCCAAGCCACAGTCTCGCCTTGGGGAATCACCAGGACGTCCACGTTCCCGCTCTCGAACTCCGCGACCGCGGTGCTCGGTTCCGGAATGATGCGCGCGATCAGCGTGTCCGTTGCAGGAGCGCCGCCCCAGTACGTCGGATTGCGCGTGAATTTGAGATAGTCGTCGTGCTTCCATTCCACGAACGTCCACGGTCCCGTGCCGACGGGATGTTGTCCGAAGTCCGCGGGAATGGAGTCGGGCACGATGGACGCGACAGGCATCGCGAGCAACTTCGGAAAGGACGCCAACGGCTGAGACAGCGTGATGACGACGGTCGAGTCGTCAGGGGCCGACAGTCCCGAGATCGATTTCGCCCGACCCGCCGCGAACTCGGCCGATCCGCTGATCGGGGCGAGCGGCTCGGCTCGACCGCCCTTGGTGCTCGGGTCCAAGGCACGTTGGAATGTGCGGACGACGTTCTGAGCCGAGAACGGTGTGCCGTCGTGGAACTTCACGCCGCGCCGGAGATGGAACGTGTACGTGAGCCCGTTCGGCGAGATGTCCCATCGTTCGGCGAGGCCCGGTTCGACGCGCGCATCCGGCGTGAACCGCGTCAGCCCATCGAAGACGTACGAGACGGCGCGCCCGGTGGGGACATCGGTCGAGAGCGCTGGATCCAGCGACCGCGGGTCGTATGTATCCCGCGAGTCGACGATGGAGCGGCGCTGCGGGGCCGATTCGCCTCCGCGGCAGGCGAGCGTTGCGAGGGCCAGCAGGATGAGGCGAATGCGCATTGACAATGGCAGGTGAAACACGAGAACTTACCGATCCCCAGTTCGTTCCGCCAATCTACGCTAGGCTGCTGTCTGACCGTGAGTTACCTGCTGTTCGCCGACGATAACGAGGACATGCGGTTGATGCTGCGTGACCTCTTTCACTCGTCGGGGCACGAGGTCAGCCTGGCCGAAGACGGGCTCGCTGCTCTCGCGTCGATCCGCGAACGCGAGCCCGACCTTGTCATTCTCGACCATAGCATGCCGGGAATGTCAGGGTTCGAGGTGTGTCGAAACGTGAAGCGAAATCCATTCACGTCACGCATCCCGGTACTCATGTTGACGGCACAATCGGAGATCGAAAGCAAAATCGAAGGGTTCGCTGCAGGCGCCGACGATTATCTCGCCAAGCCATTTGATCCGCGCGAACTGCGGGCGCGAGTCTCAGCGTTGCTCAGACTGGTGGAGCGCGAGGGTGACCGCAACCCGACCAGTGGCTTACCCGGCGGGCACGCGATCGAGAAGGAGATCGCGCGCCGAGTCGGGAAGGCGGAACCGTTTGCCGTATGCTATCTCGATCTGGATAACTTCAAGGCGTTCGCTGATACGTTCGGCTTCGCCACTGCCGATATCGTCATTCGCGGACTGGGGGCGGCGATCCGAGATTCCGCATACGCCATCGCGGGTGAGGGCGGGGGCGACTTCGTCGGCCACATTGGCGGCGATGACTTCATCGTTGTCACCACGGAACCGCACGGCGAGGCGATCGTCAAGGAATGCGCGCGCCGGTTCCGCGATGTGATCGCGCGCGCGGTCGGTGATGAGGCGGCCGAAAGCGGGTACTTCACTGGCGTCGATCGCGACGGCCACATCAAGCGCTTTCCGCTGGCTCACGTGTCGGCCGCAGTGATGCTCGTACGTCCGGAGTGCTGGGTCAATCTCGCGCACTTCGGGATGGCGGCCGCAGACGCCAAGCGTCGCGCGAAGCAGCAAGGTGCCGGGAGCATCCTCGTCGAGACGGTGTAGCTCGTCGGGAGATGGGATTGGGAAGTGGGTCAAACGCATCGACAACGCCGGCAATGCTCAAACGGGAAGCGCCACGCACCAAAAGCGAGTACGTCTATCGTCGCAAGCTCGAGCCGCAGGAGCTGCTACCCGCTCTTGGCGTCGCTGTGGGCGTTGGTGCGTTCGCCTTCTACGTCGCATACCTGTTCCTCCAGCGCACACCGCTCGACCCGAACACCATAGCCGCGACGACGCCACGCAGACGACTGTCCAGCGGGGCGTCCGACTGATGGAGTGGCGCCGAGCGCTGCTCGCACTCGGCTTGGTCGTCGCTGGTCACTGCGTGGTCGCTCCGGCAACGTTGTCGGCGCAGGACATCGCGTGCGACAGCGGCGACCTCGAAGTCGTACGGGTCGGCTTCAGCGGGAACACCGCGTTCCCCGACGCGCAGCTCGCGAATGGGCTCGTGACGACTCCGTCCACGTGGGCGCGGCGCATGTTCCGCATCATCGGCACGAAACACTGTCTCGACACGGCAGAGGTCAAAGTAGATCCCGTCCGGCTGCTGCTGCTGTATAGCAGGCACGGGTTCACGGGTACCAAGGCTGCGGCGCGCATCGATACGGTGGCGCCCGGAAAGGTCTCGGTGGTGTTCGGCATTCAGGAAGGTGCGCCGATCATCCTCCAGCAATTCACGATCACGGGGCTCGATTCGGTCCCTCGAAGCGATCGGATCACGGCGGGGCTGCCAGTCAAAGTGGGCGCGCGGTTCGACCAGGTCGCGGTCGAGGCATCGCGCGACACGATCCTGCGACGGCTCCGTGACAACGGGTACCCGAACGCGGACCTGCTGCGTAGCTACGAGTCGGACACGGCGAGGCGCGTCGCGACGCTGAAGCTCGACGTGGCCACAGGTCCGCGCGCACGCATCGGTGCCGTGAACGTCGCGGTAACACCGCGCGACGGAGAGCATCAACAGATCTCCGACGATCGCGTCCTCAGCACGCTCGGCTTCGAAACTGGCGATCTGTATCGCGAGCGTGAGCTCGAAGACGCGAAGCGCGCGTTGTATCTGTCGGATGCCTACCGCCACGTCGAGGTGACGCCGGATACGACGAGTCTCTCGTCAGCGGGAGACTCTACGATCGACGTCAACGTCTCGCTCGCCGAGAGCTACATGCGGTCGCTGCGTCCTTCGGCGGGATGGGCGACATTGGACTGCTTCCGGACGCAGGTCGACTATTCGGACTTCGCGTTTCTTGGCGCGCTTCGGCGCCTCGACGTGAGTGCCCGCGCCTCCAAGATCGGCGTCGGCTACCCGACGGACCTGGACGGCTCGATGAAGCAGCTGTGTTCGGCCAGCGCGCGGAACGACACGTACAGCGATACGCTCAACTACTACGTGGGTGCAACGCTCCGTCAGTCGTCGCTGTTCGGGCTGCGCGCCGTGCCGACGATCACGTTGTACAGCGAATTGCGTTCGGAGTACAAGGTATACGTACGGTACACGCCCATCGGCACCATCCTGTCGCTCAACCAGCAGCTTCGCCCCACGCTCGGCGCCACATACGCGTATCAACTCGAGTACGGACGAACGAGTGCAGAGCCAGCGATTTTCTGTGGTGTCATCGGCGTCTGTGATGTCAACGAACAGAACCTTCTGAAACGGTCGCAGCGTCTCGCGACGGCGAGTGTCACGTTCGGTCGCGATCGGCGGAACGACGCGTTCTATCCGACGGCAGGCTCCTCGATGTCGCTGGAGCTGCGCACTGCCAATGAGGCTCATCGGGTCCGACCCCGATCTGCAGTTCAACAAGATCGTGGCGGACGCGAGCTGGTACTGGGCGCTCCCTAAGAACTCGGTGCTCGCTGCACGCGTCCGCGCTGGCCTGGTCGTTGGACAACGTATTTCTCTCGGCACGTCCGAGACGGTGTTCATTCCCCAACAGGAGCGGCTGTACGCGGGCGGCGCGAACACCGTTCGCGGCTACAGGCAGAACGAGCTGGGGCCGGTGGTCTATCTTCCGGATACGCTCCAGGTCTGCATCGCACCAAAGGGAGTCTGCGTCGAACCAACCGCGGCGGCGATGGACACCGTGTACTTCACATCGAAGCCCAGCGACTCGCCGCGCACGCTACCAGTGGGTGGTAACACCGTCGTCGTAGGCAACCTCGAGCTCCGCATGCCGAGTCCCTACATTCCCGACCGGTTGCAGATCGCGTTCTTCGCGGACGCGGGGCAGGTATGGACGCGTGGTGGCACAGGCGCCGAGGAATCGTTCGGCGGCCTGAAGGTCACGCCAGGGTTCGGTATGCGACTGGCGTCGCCGGTCGGGCCAATTCGGTTGGACGTCGGCTTCAACCCGTACAACCGGAAGTCGGGCTCAGCGTACTTCGATGCGCCGGCGAGCGGTGGAGAGGCGCCGCTGTATTGCATCAGCCCGAACAACGGCCTTCCGGTCACGGGGTGGGTTCGCAACCCTGAGCCTGACGCCAAACCGCCCACGCAGGCGATTCCCCCGGGTGGATGCCCGACGTCGTACGAGCCGACCAAGAGCAACGGTTTTTTCCGGCGCCTGAGCTTCCAGGCGTCCATCGGGCAGGCGTTCTGAGCCTCGGAGACGCGTGACTCGACGCCGACTCGTCGTTATCTCGAGCGCTGTCTCGATACTCGGACTCGGTCTCGTCGCCGCGCTGGCGGTCGTGAGCGTGCTCAAGACGCAGCTCGGGCGGAATTTCGCGCGTGACTACGTCGCGCGACTCATCGCGCCGCGCATCAAGGGCAAGGTGTTCGTCGGGAGCATCACGAGTCTCTCGTTCGGCAGTGCGTCTATCGACTCCGTCGAGATTCGCGGACCGGACGACTCGTTGTTCGTCGCCGCGGGCCGCCTAACGGTTCGGCTCGATCCGCGCGATCTGCTCGACAAGCGCCTGCTGCTGAGTCTCGTGGAGATCGACCGTCCCGTCGTGCACTTCCGAAAGGACGCAAACGGCAAGTGGAACTACAAAGGCATCTTCGCGACGGGTCCGAGCAAGAAGCGGGTGCCGGGTGCGGAGCGTGGGTGGGGTGAGTATTTCGTGGCGGACTCGCTCATCCTCCGACACGGGACATTCCTGCTGTCCATGCCGTGGCACCCGGATGACTCACTGCATGGCGCCAAGCGCGACAGCGCGATCGCGCGAAACCTCACGCGAAAGGACAAGGTCATCAACCGCACCGCGTCGGGGTTCGAGCGCACGTGGCGGTGGGAGAACATCCATCTCGTGTCCGGCTACACGCGTCTCGCCGATCCTGATAGCGTGGGTCGCCTGGTCCAGATCGCGAAACTCGACGCCGACGAATTCGATCCGCCGTTCAACTTTCGGAACGTGCGTGGCGGCGCGCGGCAGACCGCCGATTCGCTGTGGCTCGACCTCGTGCACTTCGACCTGCCGGGATCGACCGGGAAAGGCGGCTGGCAAGGTCTGGTGGGGTGGCCCGGACCCGACGAAGTACGACCTGCGCATCGTCGGCGACTCGGTGTCGCTCGCCGACGTCAACTGGGTCTATCCGACGCTGCCGACGACGGGCGGCGGGTCGATGGTGCTGACGATCAGGAACGAGAAGAACCTCTCGGTCCTCGACTACGCACTGTCGGAGATGGATGTGCGCACGACCCGCTCACGGCTTCGTGGCAGCATGACGTTCGGTGTCGGTGCTCCCGTGCTCATCGTGAAAGACCTCGCGCTGGAAGCGGCGCCGGTCAACTTCGATCTCATTCGGGCGCTGAACGGCAAGCCGTTTCCGTACGACTGGCAGGGTGATCTGACGGGTACCGTCCGCGCGCGCGGCGGACCGGTGAACCGGTTTCACGTTGACGATGCCCGCATCACATTCGCGGATGCGAACGTGCCGGGAGCGGTGACGCGCGCAACGGGGAAAGGGGATCTCGACATCCTGTTCCCGGCGTTCACCACGTTCCGGGGACTGGACGTGGACGTAGCGCAACTGGATTTGCGCACGCTGCAGTACCTCAACCCGAACTTCCCGCGCGTCAACGGTATCGTGTCGGGCACCGCCACGCTCGACTCGATGTGGCTCGACGTCAGGCTCCGGAACGCGGACCTCACGCATCGCGACGGGCCCGGCGACTCCACGCGCGCCACCGGCAGCGGACGTGTCACCATCGGCGACAAGTTCACGAGCTACGATCTCGCATTGAACGCGCAGCCGCTGTCGTTCACGACACTGGCGCGGTCGTATCCGGCACTCCCGCTGCGCGGATCCTATCAGGGTCCGCTCCGGCTGCAGGGCTCGATCGATGACCTGTCCATCACCACGGAGCTGACTGGCCCGGGCGGAACGTTCTCCTACGATGGCCGCGTCGACGCGTACCCGCGGAGCTACGCTGCGCGCGGGGCGCTGACGTTCTCGAATCTCGACGTCAGAACGCTGCTCGCCAACGACACGCTTCCGGTGACGTCGCTCAACGGCCGCGTGGACCTCGACGTCGCCGCGGACTCGGCATCGCGTGATTCGACGCTGACGAGCCTCACCGGCCTCGTGTCGGCGACGATCGATCGGTCGGTCGTCGACAGCATCCGCGTCTATCAAGGGGTGGCGCGCCTCGGATTCGACAAAGGCCGAGTGCGCGTGGATACGCTGCGGATCGAGACGACGGCCGGGGTGGTGCTCGCCCACGGCGCGTTCGGCCTAACGCCGGTGGTTTCGGACTCGCTCACCTATCGGGTGAGCATCGATTCGCTCGGCGGACTTCGGCGGTACTTCGGGACCACCGTGACTCAAGGTGTGTCCGTGGCGACGACCGACTCCATCGACGGGTCGGTGGTCGTCACCGGGAGGGTGGGAGGGTCGTTGGATTCACTGGTCGTGACCGGCGATGTCAATGCGCGGGAGATCTGGGTGCGAGGCGACCAGGCGAAGCACGTGACCGGCGGCTTCGAGGTAGCGCGTGTTCGCAGTGCGCTCGCCGGGCGATTGAGCCTGCGTGCTGATACCGCGGCGGTCGCAAACGTTGGAGTCACGAGTGCCACGGTCGCGCTCCGCGCGATCGACCGTGAACACGGCGAATTCCGCGTCGAGGCGACGAGTGCGAATGGGCCACAACTCGCTGTCGTGGGAGCGGCATCGGTTGCGGGCGACACGACGGTCGTCCGATTCGACGAGCTGGCACTCGGCGTTCGCGAACACAGGCTGAGTCTCGAGCGACCGGCGACACTTACCGTGCGCCCCGATGGCGTGGCGTTGGATTCGCTTCGCATCCGTGACGTGAATGCCGGTGTGCTCACCGTCGCGGGCACGCTGCCGACGACTGCGCCGATCGCCTTGACGATTCGCGCGGACAGCGTAGAGCTCGGAGACATCGGCGAGCTGATTCAGGCAAACGTGCCATTCGGCGGACTCGCCTCGGTGAGCGTGAACATCGCCGGCGTTCGCAGCGCGCCAGAGATCACGATCGACGGATCGCTGGACCAGCCGCGCTTCGGCGATGTCCGGCTCGATCGCGCGACGCTCGGCGGCAGCTATGTGGCGAGACGCATGCAGGCCAAGGCTGAACTGTTTCGCCGCGACCGCTCGGTCCTCGCGGTGAACGCGTCGATTCCGGTCGACCTCGCGCTCGCGTCCGTGCCCACGCGAATGCTCGCCGACTCGCTGCGAGGTAACATCCGCTCCGACAGCGTCGAACTGGCGATTCTCGAGACCGTATCGCCGGCCGTCGTGAACGCCTCCGGAACGTTCGCCGCAAATCTCGACATTGGTGGCGTGTGGCCACAGCCGACGCTCAATGGCAACCTAACGATCGCCGGCGGCGCGCTCGGACTGGTGCCGTTGGGCCGGGTGAGGCTGACCAATCTCAACGCGAATCTGAACTTTCTCGGGGACAGCGTTCACGTCGACCGGTTCACAGCGACCACGCGCGAGGAGCGTGTGGGCTCGCTGTCGCTCAGCGGGTTCGCGAGTCTCGCGAATCGCGATGACCCGCGCTTCGACCTCACCGTATCGGCGCGCGACTTTCACATCATCGACAAGCCACGCGTCGCACATCTCGATGTGTCGGCCTCGAACCTGCGCCTGGTCGGCTCGTATTCGCGATCGACGCTCACCGGCCTGATCACGGTGGAACGTGGCACCGTGTTCATCCCGGACCTCTTCGAGAAGCAGGTCATCAGCCTCGATAGCCCCGAGCTGTACAACATCATCGACACGACGCTGACGACGAACCGCACGCTGTTGCCGAAGGCGCCGCCGGCGCTCGTGAAGAACATGCTCGTCGAGAACGTGCAGGTCCGGATGGGCAGCGACGTCTGGCTTCGATCGGCCGAGGCGAACATCAATCTGGGCGGAGCCGTTGCGGTCAGGGTGGGCCACAGCACGTCGGAGGAGAGTCCATTCGACCAACTCGCGCTCGAGGGAACGCTCACCACGAATCGAGGCACGTACCGTCTCAACCTGGGCATAGCGCAACCGAAGTTCATCGTCGAGAGCGGGACGGTGCAGTTCCTCGGAGAACCGGATTTCAACGCGATCCTCAACATCAGCGCGTTGAACACTGTGCACCGCGTGTCCAGCACCAACCAGGCGGCGCAGGACGTTCGGATTCGCGTGAGGATCGGAGGCACACTCGCGCGACCGCTGCTCACGCTATCAGGCGCCGACAGCCTGCTCAACATCTCGCAGACAGACCTGTTCAGCTATCTGCTCACCGGCGGCCCGAGCTTCGCTGTGAACAGTCAGGGCGCGACGGCTAGCCTCCTTCGATCGTTCGGCAGCTACCTCGGCGACCAACTTCGCGGCTTCGGGCTGTTCGATGTCGTGGACATCGAGCTTGGCCGCCAGGGGATTGTCGCGGGCCAGGGTTTGACCGGCGGATTGAACAGCATTTTCAGCGGCGCGCGCCTGGGTGTCGGACGCCAGCTTGGCGATCGGGCATTCGTCAGCGCGAATGCGGGACTTTGTCTGGGATCGTTGCTCGGGGGAAGCTCCAGCAACACCTCCAACCTGTACGAATCGATCGGCGTGAAGATCGACTATCGGCTCAACGAGAACGTCGGCGCGTCAGCGGCGTACGAGCCGCCCACGAGCGCGCTGCTGTGTAGCGCGGGCATCGCGGCAGGACGCGGCTTCACGCCAACCCCGCGGCAGTGGGGCTTCGACATTTTCCGAACGTGGCGGTTTTAAGACGGCGCGTTCTTCTCATCGTAAACCCAGGCTCTCGCCGAGGGGCGCGGCGTCAGGCGCTCGCGACGGCGGCGTTCGCACGGCGCGGCGTGGCGTGCGACCTCGTTCTCACCGAACGACCCGGCCATGCCGCGGAGATCGCGAACGAGCGCGGACGCGCCTACGATGCGGTGTTCACGCTCGGCGGCGATGGGACCGTGATGGAGGTGATCGGCACGCTCGCTCACAGCAGCGTGCCGATCGGAGTCCTGCCCGGCGGCACCGGGAACCTCATTGCCCGCGTGCTCGACATTCCGCTCGGTATCGCCGACGCGGTCGACGCCCTCCTCGACGGTGATGAGGCGCAGATCGACCTCGGGTCGATAGGCGGCCACCGGTTCGCATTTGCGGCGGGCGTCGGCGTGGATGCCCGGATGGTCGAGACGACGTCGACGGCGCTCAAGGGGCGATTCGGCGTGCTCGCCTACTTCTGGACCGGAGCGCGCGCCGCGCTGCAGCAGGAGCGGTTCGCGGTGATCGCCACGGTCGACGGCGTTCGACACGAGCGCACGGCCACCATGGTCATGGTGGCAAACTTCGGCGCGGTCTTCCGGGATCTCATCACCCTCGGGCCCGGAATCCGACAAGATGACGGATTGCTGGACTTGTGCGTCTTCTCTCCGAGCGGGCTGCGGGATTCGGTCCGGATAACCTGGCGATTGCTTCGCAAGGATTTTCGCACCGATCCGTGCATGCTCTACACCGCCGGTCGGCAGATCCGAATCGAGACGGATCCGCGCCGACCAGTGCAGGCCGATGGAGACCTTGTGGGAATGACGCCGTTCGATGTCGCAGTAGAGCCGCTGGCAGCGCACGTGCTCGTGCCGCGCCGCTAGGACCAAGTGGCCACTCACTCCGAGCCGGTCGCCACGCCGCTCGCCGCAGACGAGCGATGGACATCCGAGGAGACGGCGTTGCTGGAGGCGTTGCCGCCGTCGCTCGGTGGGCGACTCCGCACGCTCCTTCGTGACCGGGATCACTATCTGGCGCTGCACGCGTCGTTGATCGACGGCGAGCGCGCGACGTCGCTCGACGAGCGGCTGCGCCTGTTCGTGCAGGCGATTCATTCGATCGGCTACGGACGGGTCGGGATCGCAATTCAGGAAAGCGACCACGAGTCGGCCCGCTGCATCGCGGTAGGGATGGAGCAGCACGAGGTGCTGACCCTCAGTAATGGGCGCCCCGGTGCAACCGATTGGAGTGCGAACGGGGTGCACGTGCTTCCGCTGCGCACCCCCGCGGGTCACCTGGTCGCCACGCTCGTAGTCGGAGAGCCTGTCGACGACGGCTCCGCGGCCGCCGCGCGCCTCCGGACGATCGACCTGTTCGCGCAACAGGTCGTCCATCACATCGAGCAGGTCCGGCTCTCTGAACTGACCGCGCGTCAGGCCGATCACCTTCAGCGGTTGCAGACCGTAAGCAGCGCGCTCGCTCGCTCACTCGACGAACGCGAGATCTCCCTCGAACTCGCGCGCGGCGTCTCGCAACTCATCGCGTGCGACAGCGTAGTCGTCGTGCACCCGGACCTCGAGCGGTCGACCGTCACGCCGCTGGTGCGGCTCATCGGCAACACGGAGTACTCGTCGACGGAAGCACCGCTCGGGGACGGCGTGATCGCGCGTGTCGCGCGGACCGGCCAGCCCGTGCTCGTCGCGGAACCTCACCCGGCGGCATCCGAGCTCATCGGAGCCGACGCGCTGGTCATCGCAGCGGGAACACCGGTGGCATCGCTGCTCGCCGTGCCGCTGCGCGTGGGGCTGCGACTCGTGGCGGTGCTCGCCGTTGCAAGTGTCCAACACGATGCGTTCTCGGATTCCGATGCGGACCTGCTGCTGACGATGGGCGCCCAGGCCGCGAGCGCGTTGAGCAACGCGCGGCTCTACGCGGAGAGTCAGCGCGAACGACGTCAGACGGAAGCGCTCGCCGACGTCGCGAAGGCGGTGAGCGAGTCACTTCGGATGGGTGAGGTCATGCGCCTCATCATGCGCCACGCGATGTCGCTGCTTGGCGTGGAAGGCGCGTCCGTCGCGCTCCGCCGGGATGACTATCTCCACGTCGTTGCGGCCGGTGGCATCGGCGATGTACTGGCCGGCATCGTGCTGCCCGTGCGCGGAAGCATCAGCGGCCGAGCGGTCGTCGATCAGCAGGCGATCATCGTGAACGACGTGCCTAACGACCCGGACGTCAGTCGGCAGGCGATGCGGCTGGTCCGCGTGCGTAACACGCTCGTCGTTCCCCTGTCGACCGCGCGCGGCGTCATCGGCACGCTGTCTGTCTTCAATCGCGGCACGGACTTCGAAGAGGCGGACGCGCGTATCCTGCAGCGGCTCGCTGACCACGTTGCCGTCGCGATCGTCAACGCGCGGCTGTACGAGGAGCTGGCCGAGTCGAGTCGCGAGTGGACGGTGGCGTTCAACGCCATCCCCACCGCGATGGTCGTCATCGACGACGACGGTCGCATCGTGCGGTACAACTCCCGCGCGCTCCAACTGGGACACTTCGAGACGCATCGCGAGCTCGTGGGCCGGCAGTTCTATGAAGCGGTGCTCGCCGAGTCGCGAGCGATCGGCGACGGTTGTCCGCTGTCGCGCGCGCTCCAGGACGGTGTGCTCGGACGAGAGACGATGCGGTCTCCCGTGCGCGGGCTCCTGTTCGATGTCGTCGCATCGCCGCACCCGAACGGCGGCGCGGTCGTGACGTTCGATGACGTGACCGCGGCGCACACGCTGGCCGAGCGCAATCGACTCGTGCTCGACACGACGAATGACGCGATCCTCGTGCTCGATCCGGAGCGTCGCATCTCGTTCGCGAATCCCGCCGCGACCGAACTGCTCTCCGGGCGAGGTGAGTTGATCGGCACGGCGCTCTCGGCGCTGGTGCCGCCAGAGCACGCCGATGAGATCGAGGCACACGCAGCGGCGACGGCGAACGGCGAGGCGAGGCGGTATGACGCTGTGTTCGTCCGGGCGGACAACGACCGCCGCCAGGTGTCGGTGAGCCAGTCGGCGCTGCGCGATGTCACGCGCGTGATCGGGACAGTCGTCGTGCTACGCGACATGACTGACGAGCGACGCGCGCGCGACGCGATGACACAGTCCGAAGCGCGGTATCGCAACATCTTCGAGACCGCCACCGACCCGCTGTTCACACTCGATACGCGCGGGAGTGTCACGTCAGCGAACGACGCCACATGTCATCTGTTCGACGCATCTCGCGAGGAGCTGCTCGGGCGTCCGATCGCGGGCTGGGTCGATTCCTCTGATCGCGATGCGGTGTTGGCGGCGTTCCGCGATTCAGGACTCGGCAGAGGGCACCGGTTCGAGTGCGCCGTCGCACGAGGTAGCGGCGAGCGGCGTCGCGTGTCGGCGACCACGACGCCCATCCGGCACGGTGGACGCGTAACAGGTGTGCTGGTCCTCGCGCGAGACGTGACGGAGCATCGGGAGCGTGACGCCGCGCTGGCTCGTTCGGAAGCCCGATACACGGATCTGGTGGAGTCAGCGTCCGACGCGATCTTCACGGTCGATCGCGATGGCAACTTCACGTCGGTGAATCGCGCGCTCGAGATCGCGACCGGGAAATCGCGCGCCGAGCTTCTTGGCGCGCACTTCAATACGGTGATCGACGCCCGTGACCGCGAGGAGTGCGGGCAAACGCTGCTCGATGCGCTTCAGGGCCGACGCGAACGGCGCGAGCTTCGCTACCTGGATGGGAACGGCGTCGCGCGACCAGGGGCCATGCTCGCGTCACCGGTGACCGAAGGCGACACGGTCGTTGGCGCGATGGGTGTGGTGCGCGATGTGGGTGAGGAGAAGCTGCTGGTGGAGCAGCTCGTCCAGCAGGAGAAGCTCGCCGCGATCGGGCAGCTCGTGAGCGGTGTCGCGCACGAGCTGAACAACCCGTTGGCCAGCGTGATGGCGTTCTCGCAACTCGTGCTCACGAGTGTGCATAACGACGAGGAGCGTGACGACGCGCTGCGCACGATCAACGGCGAGGCCAAACGCGCCGCGAAGATCGTCTCGAACCTCCTCACATTCGCCCGTCAGCATCCGCCGCAGCGCACGACGACGTCGGTCAACGACGTGCTCGCGACCGTGTTGGAGATGCGTCGTTATGTGCTCCGGGTTCACGGCATCGAGCTCGAGGAGCGACTCGACCCGAACGTGCCGCGGATCTGGGCCGATCAGTTTCAGCTGCAGCAGGTGTTCCTCAATCTCATCGGCAACGCGGAGCAGGCACTGCGCGACTGGCCGGGTGAGCATCGCATCCACGCGACCACGGAAGTGCGCGGCGGTCGCATCCTCGTCACCGTGCGCGATTCGGGGCCGGGCATTCCGGCGGCCGAGATCGATCGCGTGTTCAATCCGTTCTACACGACGAAGGCGATCGGGAAGGGCACAGGGCTTGGGCTGTCGGTTTCCGACGGCATCATCCGCGAGCACGGCGGCTCGATTCGCGTCGAGGCGCGCGATCAGGGCGCGTCGTTCGTCGTCGATCTTCCGATCATCGCGCCGCCTGGCGCCGAGCCGATTGGCGGAGCCGAGCCGGTTGTACACCCGTCGGGCGATCGTGCGCTGACAATGTTGGTCGTCGACGACGAGCCTGCCATCCGATCGGCCATCGTGCGGTACTTCGGCGGGCTCGGGCACACTGTCGATGCGGCGGGCACAGGAGCGGAGGCGTATGCGCTGCTCGAGAGTCGTCGCTATGATGCACTGCTGCTCGATCTGCGAATGCCGGACACGAGCGGCGATGCCATCTACCGCGACCTCCTCGAGCGCGATCCGACGCACGCATCGCGAGTCATCTTCCTCACGGGGGATGTGCAGAGCGACTCCACCCAGCGGTTCATCGAGGAGACCGGGCGCGCGAGTGTCATGAAGCCGTTCACGTTCGACGAGCTCACCCGGGCGGTGCTCGCTCAGGCTGCGCGCTGATGTCGTCCGTTCTCATCGTCGATGACGAGCGTCCCATCACCGACGCGTTCGCGGCGTTCTTCGAGCGTCACGGGAATCACACCGTGACGTGCGCGTACACGGGCGCGGATGCGATCGCCGCGTTCGAGGCATCGCGCCCGGATCTCGTACTGCTCGACCTGCGGCTTCCGGACATGACCGGCTTCGACGTGTACGCGCGCATTCGCGAGCACTCGCCGGCGGTGATCATGATCAGTGGCCACGGCGACATTCCGCTCGCGGTGCAGGCGCTGCAGAGTGGGGCGGAGAACTTTCTGACAAAGCCCGTGGAGCTGCCGCACCTCGAGGTGGCGGCAGAACGGGCATTCGAGAAAGTTCGCCTGCGACAGCTGAATCAGTACCTCAGCGAGCGCAGAAGCGGTGGCGTTGCCGCAACGTTCGCGTTGGGCAGGTCGCCAGTGATGCGCGACCTCTCGGCGCAGGTGGAACTGCTCGCGGCGAGCGATCGCACCACCGTGCTGCTGCTCGGCGAGAGCGGAGCGGGCAAGGGGCGCGTGGCCGAGTTGATCCATGCGCACAGTCCGCGTCGGACGCAGGCGTTCGTCGAGGTGAACTGTGCGGCGCTCACGGCGGACGCGCTCGACGTGACGCTCTTCGGCCAGGACACGGTCACGCACGGCGCTGGCGGAGAATCACGCGCGGGACTGTTCGAGGTCGCCGCTGGCGGCACGTTGTTTCTGGATGAAATCGGCGAGGTCGGGACGCACCTGCAGGCGCGCCTGCTTCGCGTGCTCGAGGGCAAGGCGTCGCGACGGGTTGGAGGAACGCGCGAGATCGCGGCCAACGTGCGCATCATCGCGGCGACGAATCGCGATCTCGTCACCGAGGTGAACGAGGGTCGGTTCCGCGAGGATCTGTACTACCGGCTCAGCGTGATGCCTCTGTACCTTCCTCCGCTCCGTGCCCGGTCGCGTGAAGATCTCGTCGAGCTCATCGGGCGCATCGTGGATGACCTCCGGCCGCACCTCCCGGCGGCGCCGCACGCTATCAGCGATGAAGCACTCGATCGACTGCTGCGCCACGCGTGGCCTGGGAACATTCGCGAGCTACGGAACGTGCTCGAGCGCGCGATGATCGTCGGGCGAGGGATGGAGCACATCGATGCCCAGCATCTGCCGGCGGAGGTTCGCGATTCGTCGGCGCCCAGCACCGACCATCACGTGCCACGCACGCTCGAGGAAATCGAGCGCTCTCACATCGAGCGAACGCTCAGGGCGCATAACGCGAATCGCACGCACGCGTCGCGCGAGCTGGGGATTTCCCGCGCGACGCTGATCAAGAAAATCAAGGAATACGGGATCACCTCGCGCGCCCGCTGACGGCGCGCGCAATTCTGGGGGAACGAGATGGCCGAGCTGCGCGAGCGAGACGCCATGGTGTGCCGGGCGTGCAGGAAGGAGGAGCGCGCGTCGGAGGGCTACCCGTGCTCCGACTGTGGTCGCTTCATCTGCAACATGTGCAACATGCGCGGCGTGCTCCGGTGTGAGGACTGCGCACAGCCCGCGGGCGCGTCGGCGGTGAAGGCTCCCGCAACCGGCGCGTGAGCGATCCTATGAGCGCCGACCTGTCCGCGCTCGGAATCGCTGTTGGCCACGCCACAGACTACGACGGTGCCACCGGGATCACCGTCGTGCGCGGCGTGGATCGCGCGTTCCGATGCGCTGCCGCGGTGATCGGTCGGGCGACAGGTACTCGTGAGCTGCATGCCGCCTCGCCGTTCCACCTCGTCGATCGCGTCGACGCCGTCGTGCTCACCGGCGGCTCCGCGTACGGGCTCGATGCGACAGCCGGCGCGATGCGGTGGATGGAGGCGCGCGGCCGTGGCCATCCGGTCGGCGGGGGCGCCGGTGTGGTGCCCATCATCCCCGCGGCGGTGATCTTCGACCTGGTCCCGTTAGGCAGCTTCGCGGCGCGGCCGAGCGCGGCCATGGCGTACGAGGCGTGCGACGCCGCGACGTCCTCGGGGATCGCGGAAGGCAGCGTCGGCGCCGGAACGGGCGCGACGGTCGGAAAGGCTGGCGGGATCGCCGGCGCCATGAAAGGCGGCGTGGGCATCGGCATGGCGTCAGCAGGCGGCGTCACGGCTGCCGCCGTGGCGGTGGTCAACGCGCTCGGCGACGTCCGCGACGCGAGCGGCAGCATCATTGCTGGCGCGCGCGATGCGAACGGACGATTTCTCGACGGCGCGCGGCTGGTCTCCGAAGGGGGCGTGCAGCGAAGGTTCGCGGACACAGCGCTGCAGAACACGACGATCGCCGTCGTCGCGACGAGCGCGTGTCTCGCGCGCGTCGAGCTTTCACAGCTCGCGCAAGCCAGCTCCGCCGCGCTCTACAGGCGTATCACGCCCACGGGCACGAGCTTCGACGGCGACGTGATCTTCGCCATTGGTCCACTCGAAGGTCCCACGGCGCCAGCGCCGCAGGTGGAAGGGTTGGCGGTTGCTGCACTGGAGCAGGCGGTGGAGCGCGCCGTTCGACTCGCGGTCGGCCGCGACGGGATTCCCGGGTTGGCGGACGGCATAGACGGGCGATGACTGACGTCGCCATCGTTCGGGCGGCGATCGCGCCGATGCATGCAGAGGCTCGCGTGTCCAGCGCTCAGATCTCGCAGCGATTGGCCGGTCACGCGGTCACGGTGAAGTTCACCGAAGGCGACTGGATGCGCGTGTTCGGCGAAGACGGCTACGAGGGCTGGATGCATCGCGGCTACGTCCACTTCGCGACCGACACGCCGGTCTCGCCCGACGACCGCCGTCTCTCGCTCGGATGCGTCGTTCGTGATCGCGAGCGAGGCTGGTCGCGAGCGCTCCCGTTAGGCGCCTGGCTCAGCTCGAGCGAGACCGTCGTCACGGGCTACGCGCTCGAGCCGCGTGGGACGCACCGCTGCCTTGCCGCGCGACGCATCGTCGGTTGCCACGACCGCGGTCGAGCGCTTCGCTGGCACGCCATATCAGTGGGGCGGTGTCACGCCGTGGGGCGCCGACTGCTCGGGGATCGTGCAGACCGCGTTCTGGCTGCACGGTGTGATACTTCCGCGCGACGCGTGGCAGCAGGCGGAGGTGGGTCGCGCGGCGGGGAGTGACATGTCGCGCTGGGATGCTGGCGATCTGCTGTTCTTCAGCGAACGGGCAGACGGGCGCATCACGCACGTCGGGATCGCGCTCGGCGGCGGCCGCATGGTGCACCTGGCCCTCGGTCGCGGCGGCTATGCCGTGGAGCAACTCGACCTTCACGACGACGCCTACGTGACGTCGCTCATGTCGCGCTTCGTCACGGCGCGCCGCGTGATCTGACCATCGCCCTGGCCTCACGATCGACGTCGCGAGGCTGGCTCTGTCAGCTCACCATGCCGCTCGGCGGCAGGACCGGCGCGCCCATACGCACCTGTAGCCGCGCGCTCGCGTGCAGCTGGTCGTCGAGCGCGATCTGCATGGTGTAGCCGCCGACTTGATCGAGCGGCAGGTCGATGGCGGCGATGAGCGGCAGATCCATCTCGGTCGGGATCTGCTGAGGAGGCGCGGCGGCTCCGACGTCGAGCTCGCCGAGTGACGACCAGAGCTCGGTGCCGGATGGGTTGAGCCAGCGGAGCGACACGGTATGGCGGCCGATGTCGGAGCTGGAACCCTTGAGGCGCAGCACCAGCGTGGCGCGCGGGTGCACCGTGGGCATGGTCGCAACCTGAACGGCATCGAACACGCCCAGGATGTTGAGCTTTCCTTCTTGCGACAGATTTGCCGCGTCGGCGAACAGCGCAAATGAAACGTGCATCGTGACAAGCTAAGCTAGAATCGACGTTTCGGGACTGGGGACTTGGGGACTGGCAACAGCGCTGGTGGCTGGGTGGTCGTGCTGGTTGCTGGGTGACGCTGAGTGCAGGCCGATAGTGCCAGCGAGCCTGGATGGCAATCGAGTGCGACCGAGCGACGGCTGATGGCCCGGCCAATCGGCTGTTAGCTTTGGCGCATGCCGGCGACCGCCAATTCCGTTGCGACGCCCGGCCGCAGCTCCACGCGGCCGGGCGATTTTGTCACTGACTCGTTGCTCGTCGCGATGGCCGCCATCTGGGCCATCAACTACACCGTCGCCAAGTACGGCACCCGGACCGTGCCACCCCTGGCGTACAACGCCGTCCGCATCGTCATGGCGACGGTCGCGCTGCTCGTCATCGGGCGATTCCGGTCGCGCGAACAGCCCGTGCGCCGGGACATCATCGCGCTGCTCGTGATCGGCGTCCTCGGCAACGGGCTGTACCAGTTCTGCTTCATCGAAGGGCTCGCCCGCAGTCGCGCCGGCACCGTGGCGCTCATGCTCGCCGGATCACCCGCCTTCGTCGCCATTGTCGGGCGCCTGTTTCGCGTCGAACGTGTGAACGCTCGCGGATGGGCGGGCATCGCACTCCAGCTCGTCGGTATCGCGTTCGTGGTGTTCGGCTCGGTCATGCACACCAGCGGTGACGATACCTTGATCGGTAGCGCGTTCATCGTCGCCGGGTCACTCTGCTGGGCCTTCTTCGCGATTCTCATCAAGCCGTACACCGAGCGCCTCTCGGGCATCGACGTCGGCGCCTACAGCCTCGCCGGCGGCGCGCTGTTCGTGACGCTGGTTGGCATCCCGAGCATCGTGGCGACGGATTGGCGTGCGGTCACGACGCCCGTGTGGGGTGCCATCGTGTACAGCGGCATCGGCGCGCTGGTCGTCGGAAACCTCATCTGGTACCACGGCGTGAGCCGTATCGGCCCGACCCGCGTCTCGATGTTCAGCAACCTCCAGCCACTCGTCGCTCTCGCCGTCGCGTGGATCGTGCTGGGAGAGGTCCCAACGATCTGGCAGGGCCTCGGGGCCGGCAGCATCATGACGGGCCTCGTCATCACTCGAACCTGAATTCGTCGTCGTGAAGCTCGTTCTGTTCGACATCGATGGAACCATTCTCTGGAGCGACGGCGCTGGCCGACGCGCGATGCAGCGCGCCCTCACGACAGCCTTCGGCTCGTCCGGGTCCCCGGAGTATCGCTACGACGGAAAAACGGACCGGCAGATCGTGCGCGACCTCATGCGCGCTGAGGGACACGCCGATGATCTGATCGACGGGCGCATGCAGACACTGCTCGACGACTATGTCACCGGGCTCCACGAGGAGCTGCGCACGGGTACGTCGATCGTGAAGCGGTTCGACGGGGTGCTCGAGCTGCTCGATGCGCTCGAGGCCCGCGACGACCGCCGCATCGGATTGCTGACCGGCAACATTGAGGTCGGTGCGAACGCCAAGCTGCGAGCGGTCGGCATCGACCCGACACGCTTCACCGTGTCGGCGTTCGGGTCGGACCACGAGATCCGGGGCGAATTGCCTGGCATCGCCCAGCGTCGGGCTCGCGAGCAGCTCGGGCTTCACGTCGAAGGCGACGCCATCGTGATCATCGGCGACACTCCGGCCGACATTGACTGCACCCGAGGCATCGGCGCGCGCGCCATTGCGGTCGCGACGGGTCGCTATTCCGTGGACGATCTGGCCGAGCACAGTCCGGTCGCGGTGTTCGCGGATCTGCGCGACACCGATGCCGTCATGCGCGCCATCGATGCCGCGTGAGATGATGGTTCGCGAGGTCGAGCTCAAGAGCGTCGTCGACGACGTGGCGACGCGCCGTCGCCGCATCGAAGCGGCCGGTGCGCAGATGACGTTCGACGGACGCCTCGAGGATCGCCGCTACGACACCGCGGACCGCCGCCTGAGCGCCGCCGACGAGGTGCTGCGTTTGCGCGCCTACAGCGACGGTCACGGCGTGCGGGCCGCGCTCGAGTGGAAGGGACCCACCCGCCAGGAGGATGGGTACAAGGTTCGTGATGAGCTCAGCACAAACGCCAGCGACTCCACGACGCTCGCGGCCATCCTCGAGCGGCTCGGCTACTCCGTCATCGGGGAGATCGACCGCCACGTGATCCAGTACGCGCTGGATCACGCCGTGGTCCGCTTCGAGCAGTATCCGCGAATGGACGCGCTCGTGGAAGTCGAAGGGCCGCCGCCCGCGATCGAACACGCCATCTCGGCGTTAGGCATGCGGCGCGACGCGTTCACCGCGGAGCGTTTGCTGGCGTTCGTCGATCGCTACGAGGCCCGAACCGGGCTGCGCGCCGCCTTGAGCGATCGCCAGCTCGCGAGCGACAACAGAGCACCGACCGATGTCTGATATCCCCCGCATTCCCGTTCGCGTCCGCGGCACCATCCGTGGACTCGCCGTCGATGCCGATGGCGCCGTTCGCCTGGCCGACGAGGTGGTATTGATCCACGTCGATGATCGCGAGCATTCGACGCGAGTGGAACGCGTGGACGGCGTCGTGTGGGACATGCCGGTACTGACGCTGCACGTGGCCCGCGAGACCGTCGAGCTCAGCGGACACGCGGCACTGCAGTCGCTCGGCACGACAGATCATCACATCCGCGCTCGCACTTCCCGAGCTCACACGGACGATGCACGGCCTCGGATCTCGTCGCGGACAACCCGGTGCCGATCACGATCGGTTCTTCGCGGGATTGCTCGCCGCCCGGCGCGCCGCGGAAGGCTTTGTCGAACCCGAATCGCGTCTTGCCGCCTTCGACGCAAGCCGTCTGTCTCAGATGCTCACCACGCTACTCGGCGAGCTCGCCGCGGAGCGCTTTCCGTCGAGCGCTCCCGACCGTCGCGCGCTCGAGGCAGAGCTGCTCGATCACGGTGAGCGCGTGTACATGGCGCTGGACGCGTTAGGCGAAGCGGCGCAGCAGGTGCGCGAGAGCGCGAACGCGGTACGCCTCGCGAGCTGGCGCGAATGGACACGTGCGGCCCAACGCGTATTCGAGGCTGCCGACCGCAGTTGGATCGCAATGCTCCCCGCGCTGGCTGCCGCGCCCGCACCGGTCGAGCGGCGGCGGTTCTGGCGTCGGCCAGCGTGATCGCCGGCATCGGCATCGACCTGGTCGACATTGCCCGGGTAGACCGGCTCCTCGACGCAAAGGGTGAACGTGCTCTCCGGCGCCTGTTCACCGCCGATGAGGTCTCCTATGCTCTGGCGCGGGCGCTTCCCGCACAGCACCTGGCTGCTCGACTCGCCGCAAAGGAAGCCGCATTCAAGGCGCTCTCGGGAAACGCGCTGGCGCGGGGAATAGGCTGGAGGGAGATCGAGGTCATCCGAGGGGAGATCCGTCCGACACTCGCCCTGCATGGTCGCGCGGCGGAACGGGCGACCGAGCTCGGGGTGACGTCGATCTGGCTGTCGCTGACGCACAGCGCGACGACTGCCGGGGCAGTAGTGGTCCTGGAGGGTGATCCCTCGGCCAATGCCGTGACTCGTGCCGACTAGCGCGGTTTTTGTATAGCCGATAATTTCACTCGGGATGAAATCGCAAGCCATCTTCGCTGCGGCCTTCGCCGCGCTGATCGCCCTTGGTCCGACCCCGACGCTGGGAGCCCAGGAAGGGCCCGCGAAGCGGCTGTCGAGCATCGTCGGCGTGGCAGTGGAGGAATACGCGAAGGCGATCGATGCGAGGGGCAATCTCATCTCGGACATCGAGTACGACGAGGCGGTCTCCTTCCTCAAGGACGCGAAGGAAGTCGCTGCCCGTCTCAGCGGAGCTCGTGCTGCTTCGGCTCAGGCCGTGCTCGACTCACTCACCGCCGCCGTCACGGCGAAGCGCCCCCCGCAGGACCTCGCTGGCTTGCACGAACGCTTTGCGGCGGCGCTCGGCACGGAAGGCGCCCTCGACATGCCGACGAAGGCGGTCAACCTCGCCGAAGGCAAGGCGATCTACGAACGCGCATGCGCGTCGTGTCACGGTTCCCTCGGTCGTGGCGATGGGCCAGCGGCCCGCGGAATGAGTCCTCCGCCGCCGGCGATCGGTACGCGCGAGGCCATGCACGACGTGTCTCCAGCGCTCATGTACCGGATCGTGTCGGTCGGTGTCGCTGGAACGCCCATGATCGGTTGGGCTGATCGACTCAGCGCCGACGAGCGATGGAATACCGTCGCCTACATCAATTCGATGCGTGCCTCGCCTCAGCAGGTGGCCGAGGGTGAGGGGCTCTATACGCAGCGCTGCATCCAGTGCCATGGCGCGACTGGCTCGGACGACGGCACCGCGGTCGCGAGCCTATCGAAGCTGCCGCCCGAACTCGGCGGATTCGCCTGGCAGGCCGAGCGCAGCGACGCCGACATCGCGCGCGCGATTCGCGCGGGCGCCCCGGGCACGGCCATGCCCCCGTCGCGCGATCTGACCGACTCCGAGCTGACGACGATGGTCGCGTTCGTTCGAACGCTTACGAGCAAGCAGCCATCAGCTCAGGCTACCGCGGCGGGGACGCGAAACAAGGATGGAGTGGCAGCATCGCGTGAGGTCATGACGCTGCTGGACGAAGCGCTCGCGGCGGCGCGCGCAGGCAGGACGGCAGACGCCGGCGATCGCGCCTTCGATGCCTATATCGCATTCGAGCCGCTCGAGACGCCAGCCCGCGCCAAGAGTCCCGGTCTCGTCGCGAACATGGAGCGACAGTTCGCGGACTTCAAAGGCGCGGTCAAGTCGAGCGACGTTCGTCGCGCGGAACAGGCGCGGGATGCGATCACCGCTGGTCTGCCGACGATTCTCGATCTCGCCCGACCGACCACGGGCCCGTGGAGCGCGTTCCTGCAGTCGTTCCTGATCATTCTGCGCGAGGGGTTCGAGGCGATTCTCGTTGTCGGCGCAGTCGTCGCGTTCCTCCTCAAGACCGGACATCGCGAGCGCCTGCGTTCGATCTGGGCCGGCGTCGCGGCGGCGCTCGTGGCCAGCGCTGCAACGGCGGTCGTTCTCGCGACGGTGCTCAGCGCGATGCCGGCGTCGCGTGAGGTGATCGAGGGCGCGACGATGCTGATCGCCGTCGCGGTGCTGTTCTCGGTGAGCTACTGGCTCATCTCGAAGGTGGAAGCGGCGAAGTGGCAGCAGTTCATCCGCGGCAAGGTGAACGCTGCGCTCGAACGCGGTGGCGGTACCGCGCTCGCATTCGTCGCGTTCCTCGCGGTCTACCGCGAGGGTGCCGAGACGGCGCTGTTCTACCAGGCGCTGTTCAACGAAGGGCTTGGCAACGGCCTCCCGATCGCGCTCGGAATTCTGGTCGGTTTCGGCGCGCTCGCCATCGTGTTCACGCTGTTCTACCGGTTCGGCGTGCGCATTCCGCTGCGCCCGTTCTTCGCCACCACGAGCGTGCTGCTGTACTACATGGCGTTCGTGTTCATGGGGAAGGGCATTCGCGAGCTGCAGGAGGGGAATCTCATGACCATCACGGTCCTCCCGGGATTCCCGCATGTCGAAGCGCTCGGACTGTTCCCGAGCGTGGAAACATTGCTGGGCCAGGCGCTGCTGATCGCGCTGTTCATCTTCGCGCTGGCCAAGACGTTCTGGCCTCGCAGAGCCGTGACGCTGCCGACGATCGAGCCCGCACCCGCTGGCGTTCAGCTCGACGAGCGGGTGGAGCATCTGATCCAGCGCGTCAAGGAGCTCGAGGCAAGGCTCGCGCGCATGGAAGAAGAGCCGGAGCTGCAGGCGACCACCACCACGAAGCGGTAGTCAGCTCCGGATCTACTGCTAGTGGAGCACGTTCGAGATGTTGAGAGCAGGCGATTCTGGCTATAGGGCCTGCCTCGCCTGCTCTCAACATCTGAAGCAGCAGCTCGTGCTAGCGAGCTACAGCGGCCTTCGCGTAAATGCCTGGTTTGCCCGGACCAACGTCCTTTCGCATCTGCATCCACACGATGCCTAACGCCGCCAGTGCCAGGCCAATGGCCTGGGCCGCCGTGAGCGGGCCGAAGAAGCGGTCGTCCTTCGCGCGCAGGAACTCGATCAGGAATCGCTCGATCCCCGCCAGGACCAGATAGAGACCGAACAGCCATCCCTCGGCGTGCTTGTGATCGCGATAGCGCCACAGAATCGCGAACATGATGAAGCCGAGTATGGTTTCGAACAGCTGCGTCGGATAGACGGACAGCAGCGTGTCAGGACTCGAGCCTGGCGGCGGCTGGACGCCGAACAGCGCCTGCATGTTCCGCACGGTCGATGGCGGCGCGCCCTCGGGGAATGCGACAGCGAGCGGGTTGTTCCACGGGCGCCCGTAGTCATCGCCGACGGCCCAACAGCCAGTGCGCCCGACGCTGTAGCCCGCGGCGATGCAGATCCCCGCCACGTCGCTGATGCGGATGAAGTTCAGCTTCTTGTACTTGATGGTGAGATAGCAGGCGGCGACCGATCCCATGAACCCGCCCCAGAACACGAAGCCGGCGCGACTGAAGAAGTCGCGGATGTCGTGGGTGATCACGAGCGTGTAATACAGCTTGCCACCGATGAGCGTCCCGAGCACCGCCGCGAGAATCAGGTCGGGAATGGGAGACGGATCGTGTCCGCGGCGCGCGAGCTCGCGTTGCGCGATGATCTGCGAGATCGCGAACGAGAGCAACACCGCTATCCCGAAGCCGGTCAGAGACAGCGGGCCAATGTTGAAGTTGAACGGGTGGACTATCGTGGCGTCAGGCATCTAGACGGGAATAGGGAACTGGGAACGGGAACCGCAGCTGGTTGCTGGGTGGACGTGCTTGTTGCTGGGTGACGCTGGGTGCTCAGCTGATGGCTGATGGCCGATGGCTGATAGCTAACCCACAACCTGTACGGTCCCAGGAATCGGCATGGATGCGTACGCGTTCAGCGACAGGGAATCTCGTACACCACGCTCGAAGTGGAAGAGCCCGGCGCGAGCGATCATCGCCGCGTTATCTGTCGCGAGACGTGGCGTCGGTGCGAACACGCTGACACCGAGCGGGCCCAGTCGGTCGCGCATCGTGTTGGCCAACGCTCGATTGCACGCGACGCCGCCGCCGAGGACGATGCGTTGGCGGCCGAACGACCGTGCCGCGCGCCAGCTCTTTTCGACGAGCGTATCGATCATCGCGTCCTGAAACGCGCGGGCAATCGCACGCCTGTCCCGTTCGATGTCGGTGCTGGCCCGCACCGCGTTCAGCACGGCCGTCTTGAGGCCACTGAACGAGACATCGAAGTAATCGGGATCGCCCAACTGCTGGTCGCCGCGCACCATGGGCCGCGTGAAGCGAAACGGGCGCGCTTCCTCCGGGTTCGATTCGCCCGCGAGGCGCTCGATGGGTCGGCCGCCGGGGTACGGCAGCCCGAGCATCTTCGCGACCTTGTCGAACGCCTCGCCCGCGGCGTCGTCGCGGGTGGCGCCGAGGATGCGGTACGAGCCCCAGTGCTCGACGTCGATGAGCAGCGTGTGGCCCCCGGACACGAGCAGGGCGGTGAACGGCGGAACGGCGTCGGCGTGCTCGAGCGACGTCGCGAACAGGTGGCCTTCCATGTGATGCACGCCGACCAGTGCCGCTCCCGTGCCGTACGCGACCGCCTTCCCGAACGAGACGCCCACGAGCAGCGCGCCGACGAGCCCCGGCCCGAACGTGACGGCGACGGCATCGATGTCGCCTAACGTGATGGACGCGTCCGCCAGCGCCCGCTCGGCGACCGGGGCGATGCTCGCGAGGTGCGCGCGCGACGCCAGCTCCGGGACGACGCCGCCGAACACGCGGTGAACGTCCTGCGACAGGATCACGAGCGAGTCGAGGTGCGTGGCGTCGCCGCTGCCCGACAGGATCGCGGCCGACGTCTCATCGCACGACGTCTCGATGCCGAGGATTACCGGCACGCGGTGGCTCCGGTGCCGGATGAGGCGATGTCGCGCGACGCGCCGCCGATCATCGCGGACGTAACGCCGTCACGCGCGCCGAATCGCGCGCGACGCGCGTGAGCGGCGGGAACTGCACGAGGAGCCGGATCTCCGCCGGACGAACGGTCACGCCCGCCGCGAGCGCTTTCATGTCGATCGGGACCACGAAGTCCCCACTGTCCCGGACCGTGACCGTCTGGTCGACCGTGCTCACCGATGACACTGTGTTGACGATGCGGCGAGGACCGGTCACGGTCACGCTGTCGGGAACCATCCGCGTTAGGTGCTTGCGCGTCATCGTCCGTCCGCTGTCCGCCACGACGTGCACCGCGCTCGCGACCGGAACACGCGCGCGATGTCGTCACGTCGAACACGAGCACGAGACTGCGCGGCTGCACGTCGCGCACGATGGCGTCGATGTCCGGCGGGATGTAGACGTCCCCTGGTCGCAGGTCGATCGCGAGGCTATCGGGCGCGTCGTCCGTCACGATGCGACGCACCACCGGCGGCGTGTGATAGAGCTTGATGAGGTCGCGCGCGCGTCCGGCCACGAGAGCGCGGATCACCGGACGCTGCCCCGTCATGATGCGCGCGGAATCGTACGATGCGTCGAGACGTACGGGGACGAGCTCTTCCGACGGCTCCTCTGCACTGACGACGAACCAGAGCACGACGGCGAAGAACAGTGCCGCGCCCTTGTAGCCGAGCCGCTCGGTGAACGCGCCTCTCAGCCATCGCCGGACCGAGGCGCCAGATATGGACCGCTCGCCGTCGCGGCCCGGCATGTCAGGGGCGCACGGAAACCGGCGCCGTGTTCGGCGCGTCGGTGCCAGCGTCTCCAGCCGACGCGGGCACGCCGAGCATCTGCGCGAAGAGCGCGCGATTCGCGGGCGAATCCCAGTTGTCGGCGGCAATCACTTTCTTTCGGATCACGCCATCTCGGCCAATGACGAACGTCTCCGGAACACCGGTCGTCTGATATGCCGTCTTGATGCCACCCGGCGCATCGTACAGGATCTCGAACGTCAGCCCGTACTGATCGCGAAATTTCCTGATCTCGTCCTCGAAGCCCGGACTGTCGACGCTCACGGCGACGACCTTGAGTCCGCGCGCGGCGTATCGGTCGTGAAGGGCCTGGATACTTGGCATCTCCGTGCGGCACGGGATGCAATACGTCGCCCAGATGTTGAGCAGCACCACCTGGCCCTTGTAGTCGGCGAGCGTCTTCGTGACCGGAACGCCGTCCACGGTCTTCGCCTGGAAGTCGGGTGCCTTCGAGCCGGCGGTGACCGGGAACAGCTCATCGCCCAGGTAGTGCGTGCCCGCGAGGAGCCCGCCTCCCAGGATGAGCACCACGATGCCGACGAACGCCCACTGTTGCCTAACGGTCATACGCTCACCCCACATCGACCACGCAGTTCACCGATCTCGCCCGCCGGATCGTGTGCGGAAAAGATCGCGTTTCCAGCGACGAACGTGTCGGCACCCGCGCGCCAGCAATCACCGATCGTATCTCGCGCGACGCCGCCATCGACTTCCAACGCCGCGGCGCTTCGCGAAGCCGCGAGGAGCGCGCGCGCGCGTCGAATCTTATCGAGCATCGGGCCGATGAACGACTGCCCACCGAATCCCGGATTTACCGTCATAATCAGCAGAAGGTCCAGGTCACCGGCGACCTCGCTCACCATCTCCAACGGCGTCGATGGATTGAGCGCGACGCCGGCATCGCAGCCGAGCTCCTTGATGCGATAGATCTGCCGGTGCATGTGCGGCGCGACTTCAGCGTGAATCGTGAGTCCCGTCGCCCCCGCCTGCGCGAAGTCCTCGAAGTACTTCTCCGGCTGAACCACCATCATGTGCACGTCCAGCGGCAGAGTCGTCAGCCGGCGAACGGTCTCGATGACCTTCGTGCCGAACGTCAGGTTCGGTACGAAGCATCCGTCCATGACGTCGATGTGAACGAGGTCGGCGCCACCAGCCTCGATGCGCGCGACGTCATCCGCCAATCGCGAAAAATCGGCGCTGAGGATCGATGGGGCAATACGAGCGCGAACGCCTTTCATGGAACGATCGAGAGTGAGACACGCGAGCCTGCGGCAAGCCGACTTCCCGCTGCGGGCGTTTGCGAGATGACGGTCTGTGGGATGCCGGTGGCGAGCGAATCGGTGGTGACTTCACCAAGGCGCAGACCCACCTGTTCGAGCATTGACCGCGCCGTGGAAAACGATTGGCCGACGACGTCGGGGGTGCTCACCGCCGGCGGTCCGCTGCTGACGATGAGGTCGACGCGAGTGGATGGGGATACAGCCGTACCAGCCGCGGGAGCTGTCGCGAGCACGGCGCCTCTCGCGGCATCACTCTCCTGCTCGCGCGTTTCGCCCACCTCGAGCCCGGCCTTCTCGATGGCGTCCTGAGCCAGTGCCTGCGTGAGGCCAACGACTGGCGGTACCTGCAATTGCCGCTGGCCCGCGCTCACATCGAGAAGGACTTCCGTCCCGCGTGGCTCGGTCGCGCCAGGTGGGGGCGATTGCGCGAGCACGGTCGACTTGGGCGCGAGCTCCACGAAACGCTGTTCGCCGGTCTTCGCCTTGAAGCCGGCGGCGTCGAGTCTGTTCACGGCTTCATCGTACAGAAGACCCACCACCTGGGGAATCTTCCCGTCGTCCGGAATGATCTGCGCGGGGAATACGGCGAACGCGACAATCAGGTACGCGAGGAGGAATCCTCCAGCGGCGACCATGGCGTAGGGAAAAAGACGGCGCGAGGACGCGCGCCAGTTCACGCGCGCGCCCTCCGGAACCGAGCCGCGAACGCACCATCGGTCGCATGCCGCTGGGGAAGCACGCGTAGGCGACCCGCATCGAGCACGGCCGAGGGGACCGCGCCATCCGGCGGCGGCTCGAGGACCCACTCCGGGTGCTCGGCCAGGAAGCTTTCCACTTGCGCGTCGTTCTCCTCGGGCTCGAGCGAGCACGTGCTGTAGATCATGAGCCCACCCGGACGCACGACCGACGCCGCGGCACGGATGATCGCGCGCTGCATCGCGCCCATAACGGCCAGGTCGGACACCTTGAGTCGCCACCGCGCATCGGGGTGGCGCCGGAATGTGCCGGTGCCCGTGCACGGCACGTCAATCAACACCGCATCCACTGGTGCCAACGCCGGCTCCCGCGCGTCGGCGGCGACGGCGTAGATGTTCTTCGCCTCGACGCGGCGCAGGTTACCGGCCATGCGCGTTAGGCGCGCGAACGAGCGATCCACGGCGACCACCGTCCCGGCGGTACGCGACAGCTCGAGCGCCTTCCCGCCGGGTGCCGCACAGAGGTCGGCGACGGTACTGCCCGGCTCGATCGCCGCATAACGAGTCACGAGCGTCGCGCCCGGGTCCTGCACGAAGAACAGTCCCTGGCGGTATGCGCCGAGCTCCGCGAGCGAGACGCTGCTGGTAATGCGGATGCTGTCGCGAACGAGCGGCACGTCCTCGACGTGCACACCCGCACCTTCGAGCATCGCTTCCAGCTGCTCGCGCACGACGCCGAACGGCCGCAGGATGATCGGCGCCTCGGCATTGTTCGCGGAGAGAAGCCGCTCGGTGTCCTCGGCGCCCCAGCGTGCGACCCACCGCGCGACGAGCCAGCGCGGATGCGAGTACGTGAGCGCGAGTGCGTCGATCGGGTCGGGACGCGGCGCGGCCGGCTCTGCGCGCGGAACGGGCGGGAAGGGAATCATCTCCCGCTCGCGATCCACGCGACGCAGCACCGCGTTCACCAGCTTGCTCGCACCGAGGCCGTGGCGTCGCTTCGCCAGCTCGACGGACTGCGCGATGGCAGCGTAGGGCGGCACGCTGCGCATGAACAGCAGCTGATAGACGCCTAACCGGAGGATGTCGGTGAGGTCGGGATCGAGCCGCGCGAGCCCGCCGCGCACGCGCTCGGACAGCGCCGCGTCGAGCCAGGCGCGCCGGCGCAGCATCCCGTAGAGCAATTCCTGCGTCCACCTGCGGTCGCGCGCGTCGAGCGACTCGACGCGCCGCTCGAACGACGAGTCCAGCAACTCGCCGGCACGCAGGTCGGCGCACACATCGGCGGCCGCGACGCGCGCGTCAGTGACGCCACCGCGAGCAGCGGTCGCGGATCCCGCGTGGTGCTCGGCGTCTTCGCTCATCCGAGCATTCCCGCGATCGGTGAGGATGGCACCGCGATCTCACGTCGCGGCATACGGCCGGCGAGGTGTGCGAGCCGGCCCGCTTCGACCGCGAGTCGCATGGCCACCGCCATGCGCACCGGATCGCCGGCTGCCGCAATGCCCGTGTTCATCAGGATTCCGTCCACGCCCTGCTCCATCGTGATGCACGCGTCAGAGGCCGTACCAACACCGGCGTCGACGATCACCGGCACCGAGAGTCGATGCTTGATGGTGCGGATGGCGAAGGGATTCAGCAACCCGAGACCCGAGCCAATTGGCGAGGCCAACGGCATCACCGCGACGGCGCCGGCGTCCTCCAGCCGGAGCGCGGTGATCAGGTCGTCGTTCGTGTAGGCCATCACCTTGAAGCCGTCGGCTGCCAACACACGGGTCGCGTCCAGCAACCCCGCCGTGTCGGGAAGCAGACTCTCCTGGTCACCGATGACTTCGAGCTTCACCCACTCGTTGAACCCAGCGGCCCGAGCGAGTCGGGCGTAGCGCACTGCGTCATCGGCGGAGTAGCAGCCGGCTGTGTTCGCGAGCAGGAAGTAGCGAGCCGGATCGAGGTGATGCAGCACGCCCGCGTCCTTCGTGCGGTCGAGATCGACGCGCCGTACGGCCACGGTCACGACCTCGGCACCGGACGCCTCGATGGCCTGCACCATCACCGCGTTCGACGGATACTTCCCCGTGCCCACCATCAGACGCGACTGGAATTCGCGCTCGCCGACGATGAACGACGTATCGAGCGTCGGTTGGGTCGCCGTCGCCATCGCTCAGCCTCCGCCCACGAAGTGCACGATCTCGATCGTGTCGCCGCCCGTGAGCTCAATGTGCCCATACGAGTCACGGTCGCGGAGAATCTCGCGATTCCGCTCGACGACCACGAGCCGCGGGTCGAGCTCGAGCGATGTGAGCAGCGATGTGATCGTCGATCCCGCCGGGATGTCCCGCGAATCGCCGTTCACTGTGATCGCGACCGCGTCGCTACGGACCCCCAAATGCGCCATGGGCAGAAAGATAGTCGATGACGGCAGCGCCGGCATCGCGCGCGTGCCACACACCGCGAATGACCGCGACGCCATGCGCACCGGCATCACGTAGTGCCCGCACGTGCTCAGGTCGGACGCCGCCGATGGCGAGGATGGGCACGGCGCAATTGGCGGCGAGCCGCTCGATGAACGCCGTGCCGCGGCCATCCTCTCCGGGGTGCGACTCGGTCTCGAACACATGTCCCGCGACGATCCACTGGACGCCGGCGGCGGTCGCTGCCTCGGCGTCGTCGGCGGAGTGAACGCTCGCACCCACAGCCAACGTCGGGACGGAACGACGGGCGTCGGTTGGAGACATGGAGCGCGATGTGAGTTGGACACCACGTGCGCCTGAAGTCAGAGCGACATCCGCGCGGTCGTTCACGACGAGCCACGCTCCGGTCTCTTGCTGCAGCTCGGCGATCCGACACGACAGGTCGTAGAGGCGGCGTCCGCCCAGCCTCGGGGCGCGCACGTGGACCGCCACGCGGGGCCCGCCGGCGTGCATGACGCGACGCGCGCGGTCGACGAAATCGGAGCGCAGCACGATGTCGTCGCTCGTGACGGCGTGAAGCACCGGAATGCGATCAGCATCCCGGACGCCGGATGCTCGCGCGGCTTCCTCAGGTCCCGAGCTGGTCACCGACCTTGATCCCCCGGCCGCGCGCCAGCTCGCCAATGCTCAATCGTCGCTTCCCGGCCGGCTGTGCATCGACGATGCGCACCACGCCGTCCCCACACGCGATCACCGCGCCGTCGTCGTCGATCGCGAGCACGGTGCCTCCGCTGGGAAACGCGGTGCCGTGTGCGATAGCGAGCGTTGCTGCGCGGGCGCCGAAGACCTTCACGTCGGCGCCACCGAGCGTCGTGAACGCTCCGGGCTTGGGATCGAACGCGCGGATGGCTGTGGCAATCTCGCCAGCAGAACGGGTCCAGTCGATCCGTGCATCGTCGCGCTCGATCTTGGGCGCCATCGTGGCGGCTGCTTCGTCCTGCGGACGCTCGACGATGGCGCCGATGTCGAGCAGCGACAGTGCCTCGATGAGCGCGAGGGCGCCGAGCTCCGAGAGGCGCAACTGCAGCTCGCCGTACGTCTCGTCGTGCACGATCGGCGTCGCGCACCTGCAGCAGGATCGGTCCGGCGTCGAGCTTGGGGACCATCCGCATGATGGTCACGCCGGTCTCGCTCTGCCCGGCGCGAATGGCGGCCTGGATCGGCGCCGCGCCCCGCCATTGTGGAAGCAGCGAGGCGTGGATGTTCAGCGTGCCGAGCCGCGGAAGGTCGATGACTTCGCGCGGGAGGATGTGGCCATACGCGACGACGACGGAGATATCGGGCTCGAGGGCGCGGATGGCGTCGACGAACTCCGGACCACGCGGCCGATCCGGCTGCAGCACGGTGAGGGATTCTTCGAGCGCGATCTGCTTGATGGGTGATGCGACGAGCGACGAGCGCGATCGACCTCGCGGGCGGTCAGGCTGCGTGACGACGCCGACGACCTCGAACCCTTCGCCGAGCAACGCGCGCAGTGGCGGCGCCGCGAATTCCGGCGTTCCCCAGAAGAGCACCCTCATGGGAGCACTCTCATGGCGCGATCAGAGCGCCTCCTCTCCGTGCCTGCCCGCGATCTCGTTAGGCGGCAGGCGTCGCATGTTCTGCGGGAAATCCTTTTTCATCGACTCCCACTTCGCGAGCGCGGCCCGCCGCTTGAGGAAGCTCAGGTAGTCGATGAACAGCTTGCCGTGGAGATGATCGATCTCGTGCTGGAGGCAGCGCGCGAGGAGGTCCGTGGCTTCGAGCTCGAATGGCTGACCGTCGCGGTCGAGCGCACGGACGGTGACGTTGAGCGCGCGATCGACATCGCCGAACACTTCCGGGATCGAGAGACACCCTTCTTCACCGCGGGCGGAGCCTTCGGTGAGAATGATCTCGGGGTTCACGATGACGATGGGACTGTTCTCGATATCGACGACCGCGATGCGCTCGGTGCGGCCAATCTGCGGCGCAGCGAGTCCGATACCCTTCGCGGCGTACATGGTCTCGAACATGTCGTCAGTGAGACGCCGCAGCTCGTCGGTCATGCGTTCGACGGGCCGCGTTTCCTGGCGAAGGATCGGAGAACCGAGAACGTGTATTTCTAGGAGGGACACTGAACTAGCGGGGAACCGGGAACTGGGAACCGATAACTCGCTGACCGCTACTTGCTAGCGGCGGCAGTCTGCGCGGCGGGCTCCGCTGCCGTCAACACTCGCGCGATGCGGCCGCGCTCGACGATGAGTCGTGACTCGTCCGACTTGATCGTGATCCGGTCATCCATCGTCGCCCCGGACTTGCCGTCGCGTGCGGTCTCGCTGATGTGGAGCACCTTCCCGATGATGCCGCCCGACGTGACGACCTCGTCGCCGCGCTTGAGGTTGCGCAGCCGCTCCTCGTGATCTTTGCGCTGTTTCTGCTGCGGTCGGATCATCACGAAGTAGAAGATCGCGAAGATCGCGACGACCTGAAACACGAACGGCAGCAGCGACGAGCGCCCGCCGACGGGGGACGCCTGGACGACGGCGAGGGCAAACAATGCGGTCATGGAACCGGTGCGGGTCGGGAGTGGTAACGGGCCAGCCAGTCGCGGCTCCAGGCGTCGAAGCTGCCGTCGGCAATCGCGGCGCGCGCGCGGCGCATCAAGGCGACGAGGAAATGTACATTGTGCAGCGAGAGAAGGCGCAGGCCCAGGATCTCATCGGCCACGAACAGGTGCCGCAGGTACGCCCGGGAAAACCGCGTGCATGTGGGGCAGTCGCACGTCTCATCGAGCGGTCGCGCGTCGACGCGGAATTCGGCGCGCCGGACGTTGACGCGGCCGTCGCTGGTGAACGCGGTGCCATTCCGCCCCATGCGCGTGGGGGCCACGCAGTCGAACATGTCGACGCCGCGCTTCACGCCCTCGACGAGGTCCTCCGGGAACCCGACGCCCATGAGGTAGCGCGGCCGGTCGACGGGTAGCTCGTCGTTCACGACCTCGAGCATCGCGTACATGTCGGGCTTCGATTCGCCGACCGAGAGACCGCCGATGCCGTAGCCGGTCCAATCGCCAATGGAGCGAATCGCGCGCGCCGCTTCTCGTCTCAGCGTCGAGTGGATACCCCCTTGGACAATTGGGAAAAGCGTCTGGCGGGAATCGGGAACGGGAATCGGGAATCGGGCTGCTGCTTCGCGCGTCGCCCGCGTCCCGATTCCCGTCCGATTCCCCATTCGTTCCAACTCTGCTTTGCAGCGACCCAGCCATCTAATGCTTCGCTCGCTCGCATCGCGCGCGGCCGCTTCGTCCGATTGTCCCGGAATCACGTGATCGAATTGCATGATCACATCCGCCCCGAGGCTTCGCTCGATGTGCATCACCGACTCCGGTGTGAAGCAATGCTTCGAGCCGTCGATGTGGCTGCGGAATTCCACGCCGTCTTCCGAGATCGTGCGCAGCGACTCGAGCGAGAACACCTGGAATCCGCCGGAGTCCGTGAGCATCGGGCCGTTCCAGCCCATGAACCGGTGCACGCCGCCAAGCGCTTCGATGACGTCCTCGCCGGGACGGAGGTGCAGGTGATACGTGTTCGCGAGGATCATCTGACACCCGATCGTCGTGAGCTCCATCGGGTCGAGCGCCTTGACGGTTGCGAGGGTGCCGACGGCCATGAACGCTGGCGTGTGTACGGGGCCATGCGGCGTCATGAAGACGCCGGCGCGTGCGGCGCCGGCGGAGGCCTGATGCTCGAACGTGAAGCTCACGGGCAGCTCACGTACAACCCGACCGGTTCACTCGCGAGCCGCGCGGCACGGACGATGGTCGCGGATCATCGGCAGCACCTCGAGCGTGGACGCTGCGACGTTAGGCGCGCAGCTGTACCCCATGCGCAGCCGTCGCGTCGCGGACGTCTTGGTCGTCGCCCGCAGAGAATCGACCTTGAGCTGTGCAGCCACCGTGCCGAACAGGCCATCCAGGAGCTCGTCGCCCGACGATGACACCAACTCGGCTCGCGTGACGGCGCCGGTGGTATCGGTGAGAACGGTGACGCGCACGTCGCCGCTCTCGGGCTTGTTCGCCGCCAGCCGCTCGGGGCATTGCACGCGCAGATACTGGTCGAGTGTCTGCGTCGCGGCATCGAGCTCGAAGCGCGGGTTCTTGGCGTCAGGGAGGTAGTAGCGCGTCACGGTATGCACGCATGCCGCCGCCACGAGCAACATCGCGACGCCGAGCATGGTTAGGCGCTGCCGCGTCATCGCGGCCGGCCGCTCATAAAATGACCATCGCATCGCCATAGGAATAGAATCGGTAGCCTGTCTCGAGCGCTGTTCGATACGCGCGCATCGTGAGGTCGTACCCGGCGAACGCAGCGACGAGCATGATCAGCGTGGAGCGCGGAAGATGAAAGTTCGTGATCAGTTTGTCTACGGCGCGGAACTCGTACGGCGGCCGGATGAAGATACGCGTGTCGCCGCTCGCCGCGGCGAATGATCGGTCTTCGCGCGCCGCGCTCTCGAGCGTCCTCACCGACGTGGTGCCAACCGCCCAGATATTTCTGCCGTTCGCCCGCGCCGCGTTGAGCGTCTCGGCCGCGGCTTCACTGAGCCGAAACCACTCCTCGTGCATCACGTGGTCCGCGGGATCGTCGGTTTCCACTGGCTTGAATGTTCCCGCGCCGACGTGGAGCAGGAGATCGGCGCGCCGGACCCCTTTTGCGGCGAGCGTGTCGAGAAGCTCCGGCGTGAAATGGAGGCCGGCGGTGGGTGCCGCGACCGATCCCGACTCGTTCGCGTAGACGGTCTGATACCGGTCCGTGTCCGTGGCTTCATCGCTGCGCGCGATGTAAGGCGGCAACGGAACGTGTCCGACGCGCTCTATCGCTTCGTCTATCGGCAACGGCGATCGCAGTTGCACGATGCGCGAGCGACGATCGGTCACCTCGAGGACATCAACGTCGAGCTCCGGCGCGATGTGAATCGTGCGGCCGGGTTTCACCTTTCCGCCGGGGTGGACGAGCGCCTCGAACCGATCGTCGCCGAGTGGCTTGAGCAGAAACACTTCGGCGGGTGCACCGGAGTCTCGTGTGCCGAGGAGCCGGGCGCGGAAGACGCGCGTGGTGTTGAGCGCGAGCGCGTCGCCGGGTGCGACGAGCGTGGCAATGTCCGCGAAGCGGCCGTGATCGATCGTACCGGCGGCGCGGTTCACGATCATGAGCCGGCTCTGGTCGCGCCGCGCCGCGGGCGTCTGCGCTATGCGGTCGCGGGGGAGCTCGAAATCGTAGTCCGAGGTGCGGAGCCCGGGTGTGGCGTTAGGCGCTGTCATTCCGAGCGGGTTGTCATTCCGAGCGAGCGTCAGCGAGTCGAGGAATCGCGAGCGTCCCGCTAGAGGGCCCTCTACCGAGGACAGTCTCGATTCCTCGACTCCGGCCTTCGGCCTCCGCTCGGAATGACACGGATCCCCGCTCGGCTCGGAATGACAGGGTCACCCTTCGAACAGCGTGCCCTGATTGTGCTGCGCTGGCGGAGTATAGCCGAAGTGTCGATAGGCGATGGACGTCGCGACGCGGCCGCGAGGTGTGCGCTGGAGGAAGCCGTTCTGAACGAGAAACGGCTCGTACACCTCTTCGATCGTGCTCGCATCTTCGCCGACAGCGGCCGCGATCGTGTTGATGCCGACCGGCCCGCCCTCGAACTTCTCGATGATCGACTTGAGGATGCGCGAGTCCATGTCGTCGAGGCCGAACTGGTCGACCTCGAGCAACTGCAACGCGTCGTGCGCAATGTCGCGGGTGATCGTGCCGTTGCCTTTCACCTGCGCGTAGTCGCGAACACGACGCAGCAGGCGGTTCGCGATGCGCGGCGTACCACGCGAGCGCCGAGACAGCTCCGCCGCGCCCTCCGGAACGATCGGCACCTTGAGCACCTCGGCCGTTCGATGCACGATGAGCTCGAGGTCTTCAGCCGGGTAGTAATTGAGTCGCTGCTCGATGCCGAACCGTGCGCGCATCGGCGGCGTCAGCATGCCAAGCCGAGTCGTCGCGCCGATCAGCGTGAACTTCTCGATCGGCATGGTGATCGTCTGCGCCTTCGGTCCTTCGGAGAGCCGGATGTCGATCCGGTAATCCTCCATCGCGGGATAGAGGAACTCCTCGATGATCGGGCGCAGGCGGTGGATCTCGTCGATGAACAGAATGTCGCCGGCTCGCAGATTCGTGAGCGTGCCTACGAGATCACCGGGCTTCTCGAGCGCTGGCCCCGACGTCGTTCGGATGTTCACGCCAAGCTCTCGCGCGATGAGCTCGGCCAGCGTCGTTTTGCCGAGGCCGGGCGGGCCGAAGAACAGCGTGTGATCGAGCGGCTCACGCCGGCTGAGGGCGGCGTCGATGTAGATACGAAGGCTGTCCTTCACCTTCTGCTGGCCAATGAATTCGGCGAGCCGCTGCGGGCGGAGGGACAGCTCTACGGGACCTTCTTCGGCGAGCTCTTCCGGGGTCGTGACTTCTCGTGGGGACATCGTTCAGCGTCGCAGGAGGAGCGCGTAATCTAACCGAAGAGATACCGATACGCAGCAGCCACGACGCTATGGCTTCGGCGTGGGATTGGGCGCCTGCGCGTTGCCGTCCAGCGCCGACGATCGCGACGTCGATCGTGGCGTGCAGAGCGTCATCAGGACAGCGATGATCGCTCCCATCACCACGATCGCCGCCACGGGCCGAGTGTATCGCGCCATGGTCGCTCCGCCTAACGATGGCCGAAGCTCGAGCGACTAGACCCGAGCGGTGAGCCCCGCCAGGCGCTCCGCAGCTCGGTCGAGCGTCTCCTGCTTCTTGCAGAACGCGAACCGGATCATGTTCTTGCCGCGTCCGCTGCCGGCGTGGTAGAAGCTCGAGCCTGGAACACCCGCGACGCCGACGTCCGCGGCCATCCATTTCGCGAACTCGACGTCGCTCTTGTCGCTCAGCGCCGAGAAGTCCGCGAGCACGTAGTACGCGCCCTCGGGAATCGAGAAAGTGAACCCCGCTTCCGCGAGGATGGGCAGCAGCGAATCGCGGCGCGCGCGATAGTCGAGCGAGAGGTGATTGTAGTAGTCGGCGTCGAACGCCATGCCGACTGCCGCGGCCGCTTGCAGTGGAGCGGGCGCGCCGACCGTGAGGAAGTCGTGCACTTTCCGGATCGCGACGCTCTCGCGCTCCGGTGCGATCGCGTAGCCGAGCCGCCAGCCTGTGCAGCTGAACGTCTTGGACATGCCGGAGATCGTGACCGTGCGGTCGCGCATGCCGGGCCACGTCGCGAGCACGTGGTGTCCGCCAGCGTAGCGAATGTGCTCGTAGATCTCGTCCGTGATCGCCCACACGTCGT
The DNA here is from genome assembly GCA_963829055.1 of uncultured Gemmatimonadaceae bacterium. GTDB lineage: Bacteria > Gemmatimonadota > Gemmatimonadetes > Gemmatimonadales > Gemmatimonadaceae > JAJKIV01. The sequence continues at coordinate 768,935 of CAWHHI010000004.1, forward strand.
GCTCCACGCACAGCTCGGCGATGACGCCGATCTCTTCACGCGTGAGCACGCGTCCCGTGGGGTTGTGCGGCGTGTTGACGATGATCGCCTTCGTCTTCTCGTTGAACGCGGCGCGCAGCACTTCGGGATCGAAGCGCCAGCTCGGTGCCTCGAGCGGCACGTAGCGTGGCGTCGCGTTCGCGAGAATCGCGTCGGGCCCGTAGTTCTCGTACCACGGCTCGAAGATGATGACCTCGTCGCCGGGATTGATCAGGGCGAGGAAGACGGCGGCCATGGCTTCGGTGGCGCCGCACGTGACGGTGATCTCCTTGTCGGGATCGACCGGCATGTCGTACCAGCGCCGGTACTTCTCCGCGATCCCGAGCCGGAGCGCCGGTGCGCCCCACGTGATCGCGTACTGGTTGATGTCCCCGTGAATAGCGGCACAGGCGGCTTCCTTCATCGCTTCGGGCATCGGAAAGTCCGGGAAGCCCTGGGCGAGGTTGATCGCGCCGTGCTGCTGCGCGACGCGCGTCATCTCGCGGATGACGGATTCCGTGAAGCTGGCGGTTCGGATGGCAGGCATGAGGGGAAAGTGGCAAGAGCCCGCGGCGCAGGCTAGCCCTTGCCGCGATCTGCGGCCAGACTAGTCGTGGGGCTCGGCTCTCTGTTCGGGCCTCGACCAGAATCTCACGCCGTCTGGAGCGCGCCCGTGGAACTCACCAGTCCTCGAAATCCAGCGTACCGTCGCGCGTCAGCCATTCCGCTGATCGTCACAGCCCTTGTTTGTCTCCCCGCGGTGGCTGCGCACGGGCAGTCCGCTGCTTCGACTCAGCCGGCAGCAGGAAGAGCGCTCGCGATCGAGGATTACTACCGGGTGAAAGGGGTAGGTTCGCCCGAGCTCTCGCCCGACGGTCGATGGGTGGCGTACACCGTTGCGACTCGCGTCGAGGCGACGAACGGCGAGACGAGCGAGGTCTGGCTGACCTCGACCGATGCATCCGTGCCGAGTCGCCGCGTGAGCATCGAGGGGACGAATGGGACCGGCGTTCGGTGGACGGATGACGGTCTGCTGCACTTCGTTGCTGACGGCAAACCGAAGTCCGTCAATCCGGCGCAGCCCGACGTCGTGATCGAAGACTCTGTCGCCGGGCCGCCTGGAGCGAGAGGTGGTCGCGGCGGCGCCTCGGGCCGCGTGTCGCTCCCGAGCCCCGATGGGAAATGGACGGCCGTCGTGCGCGACACGCCGCCGCCCAAGCGCGAGACCACCTACGCCTCGGACTTCGAGAAGCGCCACGAGGAGCGGTTCAAGGGCGTCGAGTTCGACTGGCTCGATTTTCAGCGCGACGGTCAGCCGTTCCCGGTGCCGAACCGTCTCGATCCCTCCGTGAGTCCGCCGCAGGAGATCTTCCTGGTACCTAACGATGGAGGCGCCGAGCGTCAGCTGACGCGCCTGTCGCTGCGGCCGACCGGCGTCGCGTGGAATCGCGACGGCACGCGGCTGCTCTTCAGCGCCGACTCGAGCTATCGGACCGAGCGGGTGTACGGGGCGACGCAGATCTATTCCGTCTCGCTCGACGGTACCGTGCGCCGCCTCTCGGCCGACACGAACTACAGCTACACGGGTGCGCGATATTCGCCGGACGGCCGCTGGATTCTCTACACGCGTCAGCTGTCCACCGACGCGGTGATCCGCCGGAAGCTGGACCATGGCGGCGCGACAGATCTCGCGATCATGCCCGCCGATGGCGGTCCGGAGCGAGTGCTCACGGCCGACTGGGATTTCCTGCCGGCGTCGCCGGTGTGGAGTCCCGATAGCAAGTACGTGTATTTCACCGGCGGCGTCGGGGGAGCGAATCACCTCTTTCGCGTCCCGCCTAACGGTGGACCCGTGGAACAGGTCACGAAGGGCGAGCGCCGCATCAATGGCGTGAGCTTCGACCGGGACTTCACGCGCATCGCATACACGGTTGGGCTCATCGAGTCGCCGCCGGAGATCTACACGGCGCGCATCGATGGCTCGGGGGAGGCGCGGCTCACGCACGTCAATGACGACTTCACGAGCGAGGTGGCGTTAGGCAAGGCGGAGCGCCTCCAGTTCAAGAGCAAGGACGGAACGCCGATCGAGGGGTGGCTCCTGTACCCGTATGGGTACCGTCCGAATGGCGGACCGTATCCGCTCGTCGTGAGCAACCACGGAGGCCCGCACGCGGCGGACGGCTACAGCTTCGACTTCAAGAATCAGCTCTTTGCCGCGAACGGCTACTTCGTGCTCGAAGTGAACTTCCGGAGCTCGACGGGCTACGGCGAGAAGTTCCTGTGGGGAACGTGGGGCGCGTGGGGCACGAAGGATGGCCAGGACGTCATGGCAGGCGTCGACTACGTGCTCGGCCGCGTACCGGCGGATCGCCGGCGCGTGGCGACGATCGGCCACTCGTACGGCGGCTTCATGACGAACTGGCTGATCACGCAGTACCCGGATCGCTTCGCGGCGGCGATTCCGGGCGCAGGCATCGTCAACTGGATGAGCGACTATGGCACGGCGGACATTGCGCGCACGAAGGAGACGGAGTTCTACGGCACTCCGTGGGAGGAGAAGGCGCGCGACGATCATGATTCGCCAATCACCGCTGACGTACGCGGGGCGGGTCAAGACGCCGACGCTGTTCATCAACGGTGAGATCGATCAGCGGGTGCCGTATTCGGAAGCGGAGCAGATGTACGTCGCGCTCAAGAAGAACGGCGTGCCGGCGAAGGTGATTCGGTACGAGAACATGCCGCACAGTATCTCGGGGTCGTGGAATCAGATCCACCGGATGCTGAACGAGCTGCACTGGCTGGATACGTATCTCAAAGACGCCGAAGGTGAGCTGAGGCTGCAGGCTGCGCTGCGTGCTTGCTTCGGCGCGCGCGGGGCTGGTCTGGATCATCGCGGCGCTAGGCGCGGGCACTCGGCTCCGGTGGCCACGCGCTTACACGCCTCGAGCCGAGCGGGTACCGAACTCCGTGCCGGGAGAGTGGCTCGGCCCCGCTCGTCTCGGGGCTACGCGCGAGGCCCCCTCCGCCGAGCGCCCGCGCCCCCCGGTCATGGCGCGCTCCGGGGCCGGCCGCTCGTCACCGCACGCACGCATCGCCGACCGCGCCGCGGAGCGGCGCGCCAGCGTGCAGCAAGTCCGTGGCTCCTCTCGGCCGGCACGACCCGCGTTAGGGCGCGCACTGGCTGGGTGCTGCTCGCTGCTTGCCCCGACGGTCGGGATGCGTACCAGGAGGCGGGGGTGTCGCGTCGTAGGCGTCGTTGGCGCGTAGCCCCGAGACGAGCGGGGCCGAGCCACCTGTCCCGTAGCACGGAGTTCGGTACCCGTCGGCTCGAGGCGTGTAAGCGCCTACGGCGCCGGAGACGCGACACCCCCGCCGACAAGACAGCGATCCCGATCGTCAGCACGCGAGCAGCACCCAGCACCCAGCTCAGCCGCGAACTTTCGCCAGGGCGTTCCGGATCAGCTCAGTCGCGCTCTGGGCACGGCCGTTCGTGTCGAGCGCCGCGCGCACGGCCTTGTCCGCATCCGCCAACGTGTAGCCTAACGACACCAACGCCCGGATCGCGTCCTCCGCGCCAGCGCCCTCCGGGCGCGGGCCGCCGGTCGGTTCACCGCCCAGATCGTCCAGCTTGTCCGCAAGGTCGAGCACCAGCTGCTCCGCCTTCTTGCGTCCAACACGCGGGACACTCTGCAGCGTCACGACGTCTTTCTCCCGGATCGCGCGCACCAGCCGTTCCGCCGAGAGCGCCGACAGCATACCTAACGCGAGGGAAGGGCCCACCCCCTTCGCATCCAGCACGCGCCGGAACACGCGCCGCTCGTACGGCGTCGTGAAGCCGAAGAGCTGCCAGCCATCCTCGCGCACGACCAGATGCGTGTGCAGCGTCGCCGTGTCGCCCACCTTGGGCAGGCCCTCGTACGCGCTCAGCGGAATCGAGAGCTCGTACCCAACGCCGCCTTCCGTGATGATCTCGACGTGGTCGAGCTCCTTCGTCGCGAGCCGCCCGAATACCTGTGAGATCAACGGCGACTCCCGGTCGTGATCGGCTTCACCGTGACTGGTTTCGGCGCGAACGGCGACGGTGGCAACGCGCTCCCAGGCCCCATCTTCGGAAGCCGCGCGCCCATCAGGTAGGTCAGTGCCGCCGCAACGCCATCCGCGGCGTCCGACGGAGCTGGGACTGCTTTCAATCTGAGAAGTCGCGTGAGCATGAACTGGACTTGTTCCTTCGTGGCCGCGCCCGAGCCAACGACCGTCTTCTTGATCTCGGCCGGCGGAAACTCGTGCACCTCGATGCCGGCCTGCGCACCCGCGAGCAGCACGACGCCGCGTGCGTGGCCGAGCACCACGGTCGTCCGCACGTTCTTCGCGTAGAACACGTCCTCGACTGACAGCGCCTGCGGCCGATGACGCAGAATGAGCTCGGTGACACCTTCGTGAATCTCGCGCAACCGCTGCGGAAGCGAGTCGCGCGGCCGCGTGCGAATGACGCCGCATTCAACGAGCGTCGGAGGGCGAGTGCCGTCGCCACTCACGACGCCGTACCCCGTGGTCGCCGTTCCCGGATCGATGCCGAGAACGATCACGGACGGGTCACGCCTTCGCCATCTCCGACACGTCCATGTCGAAGTTGGCGTCGACCTTCTGTACGTCGTCCAACTCTTCGAGGCCTTCGAGCAACTTGATCAGCGACTCGGCGTCCTTTCCTTCGACGCGAACCGTGTTCTTGGGAATCCAGACGATCTCCGCGCTCGTCGATGCGAATCCCTTGGCATCGAGCGCGGACTTCACGGCGTGCAGGTCGCCGACGGCTGTTGTGACGACGAACTGATCGTCCTCGCGCTGCACGTCTTCCGCGCCGGCCTCGAGCGCGGCCTCGATGAGCGGATCTTCTTCGACGCGAGCGGCGTCGAGGTAGATCTGTCCGCGACGATCGAACATCCAGGACACGGAGTTCGCGGCGCCCAGGTTTCCACCGCCGCGCGAGAGCTTGAACCGGATTTCAGCGACCGTGCGGTTCGGGTTGTCGGTCACTGTCTGGATCATGAGGGCGACGCCCGCGGGCCCGTAGCCTTCGTACAGGATTTCCTGGTACTCGACGCCCTCGAGCTCACCCGTGCCCTTCTTTACCGCGCGCTCGATGTTCTCCTTGGGCATCGAGTTGCCCTTGGCGGTCTCGATGGCCGTGCGCAGTCGCGGGTTGCCGTCGGGGTCACCGCCGCCCTGCTTCGCGGCCATGGTGATCTCGCGGATGAGCTTCGTGAACAAGGCACCACGCTTGGCGTCAGTGGCAGCCTTGTAGTGCTTGATCTGCTTCCATTTACTGTGGCCGGCCATAAGCAACTCTTGAAGTGCGAGTACGGTCTGCGGTCGAGGCGGAAATATATCACCGAGTCCCGATCGGGCGCCCTGTCATTCCGAGCGGAGCTTGTCATTCCGAGCGAACGAAGTGAGTCGAGGAATCCTTGGCCTGCAGGGTAGAGGGCTCTCTACCGGGACGCCAACGATTCCTCGACTCCGCCGCTTCGCGGCTGCGCTCGGAATGACGACTATCGTCGTGTCCGTAATTGCATGGCTTCCGGTGGCCAATCGCCCCCGAGAAAACGAGCGAGTGCCGGCAACACGCGATCGCCCCGCTCCACGTACGCGAGGTGGCCCGCACCTGACAGCATGATGAGCCTCGCATCCGGAATGAGCTCCGCCCAGCGACGCGCGCCGTCGGGCGACACCGCGAGATCGCGGTCTCCCTGGATCACGAGCGTCGGCGCGCGGATCGCCAACGCCTTCCGCGTGAAATCCCACCGCCGAGGCAGCGACCGCATCGTCTGATCGTTTCGCCACGCAAGCCGCGCCGGTGACTCGTTTCGCAGTTCACAGAAATCCGTCGCGACCTGCGACACCTGTGCGGAGTCACCGAGGTATATCGGCAGGTACGCGGCATTCCACCGCCGACAGTCGCCCGCAAAATCCGCGGTGTCGGACGCGGCGGCGCGCGCGCGTGCGAGCCGCGCCGCCGCCGAATCTTCCTTCACCCTTCGCTCGGCCGGTGCATAACGCGAGCTCGTCTGCTCGTCGGGCGCCATCGGACCGAGCAGCGCGAGTCGGCTCACCCGCTCGGGATGATCTGCCGCGTAGAGAGCCGTGACGAGTCCGAGATAGGAGAACCCCACCAGTGCTACTCGCGAGATGCCGAGCCCTGATCGGATCGCCTCGAGGTCTCGCACCTCGTCGGCCATCGTGAGGCGGTTCGCGTCAGGCACCCAGTCCGACTGTCCGCGCCCGCGCGGATCGTAGAACACCACGGTCACGTCTTCGCGCAATGGTGACAGGTACAGCGCCAGCAGCACGCCCGCGGGGACGACGACCGTATCGCGACCCTTGCCGTAGATCGCGTAGTACAGACGCGCGCCGTCGCCACTGGCGATGAAGCCTGACGAGTCGGGGCGAGGCTGCGACCATGCGGTTCTCGGGACCGCGAACGTACAGGCGATCGCGAGCGCCGATAGCGACTGCCTTACGCGAGCACCGCGACGAGTGGCCGGATTCATCCGAGACCTCCGTGGCTCTTACCGGCGTCGCTTGTCAGCGATCCGGTTCCAGCATGTCCTCGAACCGCATCCACTGCTTGTAGAAAAAGAGATCCACGTACCCGCGCGCACCGTTGCGGTTCTTGAGGACGAGCAACTCCGTCGCGCCGTCGACGTCGGGTGCGCTGTCGTACATCTCGTGACGATACAGACCGAGCACGACATCGGCGAACTGCTTGAGTGCACCGAGCGCGCCGAAGTCGTCCAGGTGTGGCCGCGGGTCCTTGCGATCGCGGGCGATCGCCGGGAGATGCGTGGTCGCGATCACGCACACATCGAACTCCACCGCGATGCGCTTGAGCGCCCGTGCGGACGTGGCGAGGTCTTCGTCCAGTGACCGAGCGCCCGTCGCGAGCGACTGCAACGGATCGACGATCAGCAGATCGACGCTGCGCAGCCGCGCCGTTTCCTGCTCGAGCGCGGCGGCTCCGCCAGAGTCCACTGACCCGAACGACGGAAACTGCTGATCGAGCCGTCGAGCGGCGGCCTCCAATCGGCTACGAGATTCATCGTCGAGGTTGCCGCGACGCAGATCGTCGACCCGAACGCGCGCTTCGATCGCCAACGCGCGTTCGGCGGCGCGCGTCTGGTCCATCTCGCCCGAGAGGAAACGCGTTTTCACTCCGGCCTCGCTCGCCCGGAGGGCAATGGCGAGCGTGAGCGCGGACTTTCCACTCCCGACCTCGCCTCCCAGGACGACCAGGTCTCCACGTCTGACTCCGCCGCCGAGCGCGTTGTCGACGCTCGGAAATCCCGTCGCGATCGTATCGCGCGGCGCAGTGCCTCCGGCGATGGTTTCGATCGCGCGACGCGCCCGTGCTTCGTCGATGTCGCTCATGCTGTCGGCACGGCGAAGGCACGCATCAGTTCGTGCAGCTCGGCGATGGCCATTGCGTCGAGCGGCGGGGTGCACGCCTCCACCACGGCGCGAAATGCCGGCTCCACCCCGTCACGGTCGACCGAAGCCGTGGCATCCACCAGGCGGGCGAGCAACTGCCGCAATGCGGCCGGGAGTGCGAGCGACGCGAGCCACGTGCGAGCACCAACCGCTCGTGTCATGCGAACGCCTTGAGGCAGGGGCTGCGGTGGCAGCGCGCCGACGACGAGCCGTGCCGCCAGGAGCGTCGCCAGCGCTACCTCACGATCGCCACCGAGCGCCGAACGCCCGACGAGGGAAGCGAGTGCACGGAAGCGAAAGCGCGGCGTGGAGAGCGCGTAGGGGGGTAGTAATGGCACGGCGCCAAATCTACGGGCGGGCGCGAGCACAGCAACGCGTCGACGCCATGTCGTCAGTTCGACCGGCAACCCACGTCACGGTGACCAATCTTGCTGTCGCCGTCGTCCCCGCGACGGCTAGATTCACTACATGGCTCCCCCCGTAAAGTCTGTGCTGTGGGTCGATGACGAGGCTGACCTTCTCGAGTCGCACCGCATTTTCCTGCGCGAGAAGGGCTACGAGGTCGAAACCGCGACCAACGCCGACGATGCCGTCGAGCTGCTGAGGCGGCGTCCTTTCGACATCCTGCTGCTCGACGAGCAGATGCCAGGCAAACGCGGTCTCGAGACGTACAAGGAAGTTCGCGAGCTCGCGCCGAATCTGCCGGTCGTCATGGTGACGAAGAGCGAGGAAGACGCGACGCTCCGCGAAGCCCTGGGCGCGAACATCCGCGACTACCTCGTCAAGCCGATCAATCCGCGACAGGTCCTCACTGTCATCACGCGGATTCTCGAAGGCCCACGCATTCGCCAACAGGCGATCGCGCGTCGTTTCGTCGAGCGGTTCCGCGCGATCGAGGTCGAGCGTGGGCGTGTCCTCGACTGGCGCGGTTGGGTAGAGCGCTACATCGAGCTGATGCAGTGGGACGTCGACCTCGCTTCCGCAGGAGAGTCTGGGTTATACGAGTCGCTGCGAGGCTTGTATCCGGACATGCATCGCGAGTTCGCCGAGTACATGCGTCAGGCATATCCGGCGTGGCTGCGCGATCTCGAGGGCGACCGGCCGCCGCTGTCGATCGACATCGTCGGGGAGTTCCTGCTCCCGATGCTGCAGCGCGCACGCTCCGCGGTGTTCATCGTCGTGGACTGCCTGCGGCTCGATCAGTGGCTCATCATCGAGCCGCTGCTGGCGCCGATGTTCGATGTCGAGCGCACGCACTACTACTCGGTGCTGCCGACGGCGACGCCGTATTCGCGGAACGCACTCTTCAGCGGGCTCTTTCCCGGTGAGATCGCGGCGCGTTTTCCGGATTGGTGGGGCGAGCGCGAGGACGAGACGCTGAACGCCCACGAGCGCGAACTGCTCGAGGCGCATCTGCAGGAGCTCAACTCGCCGCGGGCGGTCAGGTACGCGAAGATCTCGACCGCCGCGGACTCGGATGAGCTCGAGCGGCACATGCACAGCGCCATCGCGCCCGAAGGCGTGAGCGCGTTCGTATTCAACTTCGTCGATCTGCTGACGCACGGACGCAGCGAGTCGGCGATCCTGTACGAAGTGGCGCGCGACGAGATCGCGTTACGGCAGCTCACTCTCCAATGGTTCCAGCGCTCTGCGCTCCTCGGCGTACTGCGTGAGGCGGCTCGACGGAAAGTGTCGGTGCTGCTGACGAGCGACCACGGCTCGATTCACTGCCAGACTCCCGCGACGGTGTTCGCGAAGCGCGATGCGTCTGCGAATCTCCGCTACAAGTTCGGCGAGGACCTGCGCGCCGAACGACCGGAGCAGGCGCTGTTGTTCCCTAACGAGGATCTGCTGCGCCTGCCTCGGCGCGGCCTGGGCGCGAACACGCTGCTCGCGGTCTCGGACGGATTCTTCGTCTATCCGACGAAGCTGCGCGAGTACCAGAGCCGATATCGCGGATCATTTCTCCACGGCGGCGTTACGCCGGAAGAATGCATCCTGCCGGTCGCGCTGCTGACGCCGAAATGATCTCGTCGCCTCGCGACTGATGTATCGGCGCCTTCTGGTCTTCCTCAGGCCACATTGCTGGCGGATGGTGGGCACGCTCGCGTGCAACATCATCGCCGCCGTGCTGGACGTGTTCAGCCTGACGCTGCTGATCCCGTTCCTCAACCAGCTGTTCGGTCAGCCGAACATCTCGTCGGTCTCGGAGTTCCAGCGCCGCCTGCTCGGCAATCTGTTCGACGTCTCGAATCGGCACGTGGCACTGAGGAACATCATCGCCGTGATCCTCACGGCGGTCGTCCTCAAGAACCTGTTCGTGTGGGCGAGCGGACAACTCGGTGCGCGGCTCCAGGAGTACGTCACGCGTGACCTGCGAAATGCCCTGTACTCGCATCTGCAGCGCCTGCCGCTTGGTTACTTCATTCGTGTGAAGACGGGCGACATCCTCGCCCGCGTGCTGAACGACACGCAGCAGACGAAGCAGGTCATCACGCAGGCGGTCACGCAATCCGTGCAGAGCGTCGCGAACGTCCTGGTCGCGGTCGTGACGCTGCTGTTCATGTCGTGGCGTCTCTTCCTGCTCGCCGCCGTCGTCGCGCCGCTGCTGATCGCGACACTCCAGCCGCTGCTGCGCCGGTTGCGGCGCGGCCATCGCCGACTGAGCAACCAGTACGGTGAGATGACGGCCGTCGTTCAGGAGTCGGTGAGCGGCATCAGGCTCGTGAAGTCGTTCGCGGGCGAGGCCTACGAGGAGTCCCGCTTTCGCGAGGAGAGCAGCCGTTACGCACGAGGCATGGTCCGGGTGACCCGGATCTCGGTCCTCGCGCAGCCCATCACCGAAACGCTCGGAACCGCGATTGCCGTCGCCATTCTGTGGGTCGGTGCGCGAATGGTCGACAACGGTGCGATGGACGGCGCTACGCTCATCGCGTTCCTCCTCATCGTCATGCGCACCCTTCAGCCGCTCAAGCAGCTATCGCAGGTGCCGACGACCGCACAGCAATCACTCGCCTCTGCCGAGCGGATCTTCGAGGTCCTCGACAGCCCGACCGAGGCGAGCCTGGACCGCGGAACCGTCGCGCCGGCGCGATTCGAGCGAGCGCTCGAGTTCGAGCGTGTCTCGTTCGCGTACGACAAGGAGCTGGTCCTCACGGATGTCTCGCTCGTGGCCGCCAAAGGCGATGTCATCGCGCTCGTCGGCGCGAGCGGAGCCGGGAAGAGCACGCTCGTCGATCTCATCCCGCGCTTCTACGAACCGACCTCGGGGCGCATCCTGCTCGACGGCGTCGACACGCGCGAGATCGCGTTGCCTGCACTTCGATCGTTCATCGGGATCGTGAGTCAGGATACGGTGCTGTTCAACGATACCGTTAGGCACAACCTCGCGTACGGCGCCGCCGGCAAGTATTCGGACGAGCAGATCGAGCAAGCCGCGCGTGCGGCGAACGCGCACAAGTTCATCGCCGAGCTTCCCGACGGCTACAATACGGTGCTCGGCGAGCGCGGGACGCGGCTGTCCGGCGGTCAACGGCAGCGGCTGTCGATCGCCCGCGCACTGCTCGTCGACCCGCCGATTCTCATCCTCGACGAGGCGACGTCCGCGCTCGACACGGAGTCCGAACGGCTCGTGCAGGAAGCGATCGACCGACTGCTCGAAGGGCGGACTGTGTTCGTCATCGCGCACCGGCTATCCACGATCGCCCATGCCGATCAAATTCTGGTGATGGATCGTGGGCGGGTGGTCGAGCACGGAACGCACAGCGCTCTGCTGGCGCGCCGTGGCCATTATCATCGCCTGCACACCCTGCAGTTTGCCGACGGTCACAATGCCGACGCCATGTTTCAGCCGGCCGAGTCCCCAGTCCCCAGTCCCTGACCCCCGTCTGATTGCGCGTTCTGTTCTACTACTCGCCGGGTGAGTGGTCGGGAAGCGCACGCGCGTTTGCCGCCGCCGCGGTCGCGATGGCTGGCCGCGGCTACCAGTGCACGTACGTGTGCCGGGCGGACAGCACGGTCGAGGATCGCCTAACGCCGGGCGCGGAGAAGCTGCCGGGTGTGGAGCTGACCCCGATGCCGATGGGCGGCCCGTGGATGCACGAGAGTCTGCGACTGCGGCAGGTACTGCTCGAGCACTACGTCGAAGTCGTGTTCGTGCATTCGGAACGCGAGCAGCTGGTGGCGTCGCTCGCGATTCGTCTCGCCGAACGGGCGGCGCTCGTGCGCCGCGTGCCGGCGGGGATGAAGCTCGCGCGCGGGCCCGAAGCGAAGCTGGGCGAACGGCTGGCCGCCACCGGCTATCTGTTCACGACGGAGCCGCCAGGCGGGAACGGCTGCGGTGTCGCGGGGTGCCTTCGAGCCGGTCGCGGCTGACGTCGGCGTCTCCGTCGAATCGATCGAACAGGTTCGCCCCGCACCACTCGCCGCGATCGGCGCGAGCGGTGGGAATCAGCTCATCGCGTGCGTGTACGATCCGACCGCTCGACGCCGCGTAGGCGCGCTTCTTCGCGCGGTGGCATTGCTCGCGCCGCGCCACCCCGGGCTTCGCCTCGCCATCGTTGGCCCCGGGTCCGAGGACGAAGACCTGCGCATGCATGCCGCCGCGTTAGGGATCACCGAGATCGTTGCGCACCTCGGCCAGCGCCCGGACCAGCAGTCGGTGCTCTCGGCCGCGGAGCTCGCGTGGGTTGCCGCCGGAGGGGACAACGCCGCGTTCGGCTACCTCGACCTCATGGCGCTTCGCGTCCCGGTTCTCGCGGAGCGCGACACACTGTCGCAGCGGTACGTCGCCGACGGCATCTCGGGGATGCTGCTGGCGCAGCCGGATCCCGGCACCATGGCGGCGCGGATCGCCGTGCTGCTCGCGCACGAAGAGCGACGCGTCGCCATGGGGAGCGCCGGCCGCGCGCGGGTGAGCCGTGATTTCTCCGAGGAAGGGATGATCGACGGCTTCGAGCGCGCCACGGAGATCGCTCGGGACCGGAAGCGTTGGCGAACGTGACCCGTGCGCCGATGACGCCCGGCGGCGACCGCGTTCCGTGCTCTGTCATCATCGCCGCGAAGGACGAGGCCGACGAGATCGCCGAGTGCATCGCGAGCGTCGCGTGGGCCGCGGAGATCATCGTCGTCGAGAACGATTCGACGGACGACACGGTTGCGATCGCGCGGGAGGCTGGGGCGATCGTCTTCAGCCATCCATTCGAGACCATCGGCTGCCAGCGCAACGCCGCAATCGCGCGCGCGCGGCACCCGTGGATTCTGGTCGTCGATGCGGATGAGCGCGGTACGCTTCCGCTCCGCGAGGAGATCGCGGGCGTGATCGCCGCCGGCGGTTCGGACGTCGCCTTTCGCGTTAGGCGACGCAATATGTTCCTCGGCCGCGAGATCAAGCATGGCGGTTGGGAGCGTGACCGGCCGGTGCGTCTCTTCCGGAATCGCATGCGCTACGACGAGCGCCCCGTCCACGAGCACGTGATGACGGACGGCCCGGTCGGCGAGCTGAAGCAGCCGCTGATTCATTTTCCCTATGCGACACTGGCCGAGTACTTCGCGAAGCTCGATCGCTACAGTCGCTGGTGGGCCGAGCAGAACTTCGCGCGCGGTCGTCGGACGAGTGCGTGGACGATCGCGCTCAAGCCTCCGGCGCGCTTCCTGTCCATGTACGTGATACGCGCGGGCTTTCTCGACGGCACGCCAGGCGTGATCGTCGCGGCGCTCGCCGCGATGAGCGTGGCGGCGAAGTATGCCCGCCTGTGGGAACTGCAACGGGGATTGGGGACTGGGGACTCGGGACTGGGAGCGCGTCGACTCGGCGAAGACGCGGAGCGACCGGAAGAACTCGCGAGTCCAAAATGACGTCGCCGGTCCCCAGTCCTCCGTCCCCAGTCCCTGTCTCGTTCGCTCACCGCGCCGAGTTCACGGCGCTGCGCGCAGTCGTGAGCACGTTAGGTGCGCTCGACTGGGAGACAGCGGGAAACATCGGAGCCCGGATCGGCGCACTCGGCTATCGTCCACTGGGCATCCGTCGCGGTGTCGTCGAGCGCCAGATCGCGGCGGCCTTCCCGGAGCTCGCTGAGGCCGATGTCCGACGTATCGCGCTCGGCGCCTACGAGAACCTCGGCCGCTCATCCATCGAGGCCGCGATCCTGCCGCGACTCGGGCCTAACGCCGTACTCGACAAGTTCGAGGGCGCCGATGACTACGACATCGTCGAGGAAGCCAGAAGCAAGGGCCGCGGCCTGATCTTCGTCACGGGCCACCTCGGCAACTGGGAGCTCGCCGGCGCGTACGTCGCGGCGCGTGGCATTCCGCTCGACGCCATTGCGCGCCGCATGAAGAATCCACTGTTCGATCGCTATCTCACGGAGACTCGCTCGCAGATCGGCATGCACGTCGTGCACGACTCGGAAGCCGTGCGTCGGACGCCGCGGTCGTTGCGAGAAGGGAGGGCCGTCGCGTTTCTCTCGGACCAGGGCGTGCTCGGCCTCGCGTCCACGTTCGTGCCGTTCTTCGGTCGCCCCGCGAAGACGCCGCGAGGACCGGCGGTCTTTGCGCTGCGCCTCGACGTTCCCGTCGTGTTCGGTGCCGCTGTGCGTCAGCCGAGCGGCAAGTATCGCCTCGTATTCGAGCGCGTCGCGGTCGAGGACACCGGCGATCGCGACCGCGATGTCGACGCGATCGTTGCACGTTACACCGCGGCGCTCGAGCGCTGGGTGAGGCGCTACCCGGAGCAGTATTTCTGGCACCACCGCCGCTGGCGCCGCCAGCCGCCTGACACTCCGCCCGAGCTGCGCGAGCCATGACGCCGAAGCGCTCGTCGTGAATCGGTCCGTGTGGGCGACGCTCCGGCGCGATACGCGTTCGTTGATCGGCCTCGTGGTCATCGCGCTGATCGTCGCGGGGGCAGTGTTCGCGCCGCTGATCGCCACGGACGATCCGTTGCGGATCGACCTCGTTCGCCGCCTCACGGCGCCGTCGGCCGCGCACTGGATGGGTACGGACGTACAGGGGCGTGACATCTGGTCGCGGCTCGTCTACGGCGCGCGCGTCTCGCTCGCCGTCGGGTTGATCTCGCAGATCATCGCGCTCACGCTCGGCGTCGTGTTCGGCCTTCTGGCTGGGTACTATGGCCGCTGGGTCGACGAGCTCGTCATGCGGCTCGCGGACATCACGCTCGCATTCCCGACGCTGCTCCTGCTCATCGCGATGGTCGCGGCGCTCAACCCGTCGCTCGGTGTGGTGCTGCTCACCATCGGCATCGTCGGCTGGGCCGGAATGGCGAGGCTCGTGCGAGGACAGGTACTCGTGGTGCGCCAGCTCGAGTACGTGCAGGCCGTGCGCGCGCTGGGTGCGCGCGACACGCGCATCATCGCCCGTCACGTGCTGCCTAACGTCGTCGCGCCGGTCGTCATCGCCGCGACCCTCGGCGTTGCCGGCGCGATCATGGCGGAGGCCGCGCTCTCGTTCCTCGGCCTCGGCGTCCAGCCGCCGACGCCGAGCTGGGGCGGCATGATCGCCGACGGACGCGACCTCAATCTCCTGCGCAACGCACCGTGGACGTCCGTCTTCCCCGGGCTCGCGATCGGTGCGGCGGTGTTGGGCTTCAACCTGCTCGGCGACGCGCTCCGTGACGCGCTCGACCCGCGCCGCATCGACGTCGCCGCGCCGCCTGCGACCGCCGGAGTCCCGACAGCCGAGGTAGAACCGTGATCGATCAGTTGCGCGAGCTTCGCGCGCGTGAATTTCCGTGGGCTGTGCGCGGCGACCAGACATTCTCTGAATCACGCGTCGACCGGGCCGCTGCCTCAGCGCGCGGTCGACGCATTGCAGGAGCTCACGGCGCTGCGCGCGACGCCGTGGCGGTACAGCCAGGAGATCCAGTTCGGCACGCTGGCAAAAGCGCGCGCCGGTTGTGCGCGGCTCATTGGTGCCGCGCCGAGCGAGATCGCGTGCATGGTGAACACGTCCTATGGCCTGAACCTCGCGGCGCGTGCGTTGCCGTTTGAACCCGGCGACGTCGTGATCACGAGCGATCGTGAGTATCCCTCCAACATCTACCCGTGGATGGAGCTCGAGGCGGCGCGGGGTGTGACGCTCGCGCGCGTGCCCTGCGCGGGTACGTTGCCTGACGAGGAAGCGATCCTCGCGGCGCTCGACGGTCCACGCGTGCGGGCGCTCGTGCTGTCGTGGGTCTCGTTCGCGACGGGCTACCGGATCGACGTCGCTCGGCTCGGTCGCGCCTGTCGCGAGCGCGGGATCTGGTTCGTGCTCGATGCCATTCAGGGCGTCGGTGCGGCGCCGCTGGATGTCGCCGCGGAGCAGGTGGACATCGTCGCGTGCGGCGCGCAGAAGTGGCTGCTGTCGCCGTGGGGAACCGGGTTCGTCTGGGTGCGCCCTGACCTCGTGCAGTCGCTGCGTCCCGTGGACGTGAGCTGGATGGCCACGCGCAACTCCGATGACTTCACTCGGCTGATCGACTACGACTTCACGTACCGCGATGACGCACGTCGTTTCGAGATGATCACGCTGCCGTACCAGGACTTCGGGGGGCTGAACGCGAGTCTCGATCTCTTCCTCGAGGTGGGCCTCGCCGAGGTGTACGAGCAGGTCGCGAGGCTGACCGGGCGAATCGTGCAGTGGGCGTTAGGCAGCGCCGACGTCCGGCTGGTGACGCCGGCCGACCCGACTCGTCGCGCGGGCATCGTGGCCGTGGCACCGCGCGACCCAGTCGCGGCGTCGGATCGCCTCACGGCCGCCGGTGTGACGCACTCGTTGCGTGAGGGGGCGATCCGCTTGTCGCCCCATTTCTATAACACCGATGAGGAGATCGACACGGCGCTGGCGCTGCTCGAGGGCTAGATGGCCGTCATTCCGAGCGAGCCGGGAAGCGAGTCGCGGAATCGAGAGCTGTACTGGCAGAGTGACGCCTGTCGCACGAGACTGATCGCGAATTGCCTCGGACTGCGGCCCTGCGGCGCCTTCGCGTCAGGAATGAGCAAAGCCGTCCGCTCGGTCATCCGACACATGCCGCTCGGAATGTACAGCCGCCGCTCATCGAGTCAGCCTAACGATGCCGATATCGCGCGCCCCTTTGCGGATCACGTAGTACTCCCCGTGAATCGCACCCGCGGACGTCAGCACGCCATTCTCCGGCGTCAGCTTGTCGCCGTTTGCGTACAGGCCGCCCTGCTGCAGTAATCGCCGGGCATCCCCCTTGGATTTGACCAGGCCCGTCAGCGTGAACGCGTCCAGCACATCGATCCCCGTGCCTGCCGAGCTTTGCTTCACGGGAATCCGCGCCGCGGTCCCGTCGAACGTCGTCGCCGATGCAGCGTCGGCCGCTCCGCGTAGATCGACGGTCGCCGATGGCAACTCCTCGGTCAGCGCCTCGAGCACGTCGCGCGTGAATTCCCGAGGATCAGCGTTCTTGTCGAATACGAGCGTCGACGCGTCCGCCGAGACCTTCACTGCGCCGGCACCGTGTACGCGTGCCGTGACGTCGGTTGCCAGCGCCCGTTGCGCCTCTCGCGCCTCCGGGCGCTCGACGAGCGAACGCTCGAGCGATTCGATCTCGTCACGCGACAGCAGCGTGAAGAAGCGCAGGTATTTTCCGACATCGCGGTCGTCCGCATTGATCCAGAACTGATAGAACTTGTACGGCGACGTCAGCGCCGGATCGAGCCACACCGCGCCCGCCTCGGTCTTCCCGAACTTGGTTCCAGCCGCAGTCGTGACCAGCGGCAGTGTCACCGCGTGCGCTTCCGCCCCCGCCGCGCGCCGGATCAACTCGACGCCCGCCGTGATGTTCCCCCACTGATCGCTGCCGCCGATCTGAAGCCGCGCCCCTTCCCGCTGGTGGAGCTCGAGGAAGTCGTAGGCCTGCAGCAGCATGTACGAGAACTCGGTGTACGAGATGCCGGCGTCCAACCGCGACTTCACCGAGTCCTTCGCGGTCATGTAGTTCACCGTGAAGTGCTTCCCGACGTCGCGCATGAACTCGATCGCGCCCAGTTGGACGAGCCAGTCGGCATTGTTTCGCATGAGCGCTCCGCGTGATCCCGAAAAATCCAGGAACCGCTCGAGCTGGTGCTTGATGCACCGCGCATTCTCTTCCACGACTTCGAGCGTGTTGAGCGTGCGCTCCGCGGCCTTGCCACTCGGGTCGCCAATGAGCCCCGTCCCGCCGCCAACGAGCGCGATGGGGCGATGGCCGGCTCGTTGCAGGTGGGCCAGCCCCATGACGGGGATCAGATTACCGACGTGGAGGCTTCGCGCCGTGGGGTCGAAGCCGCAGTACGCGACGGTCGGCCCCGCGGCGAGCATCGCCTGGACGCCTTCGGTGTACTGATAGAGAAGCCCCCGCCATGCGAGCTCGTCGACAAAAGAGAGTGCGGTCATAGCGGTAAGATATTCCAGCGTTACCTTCCCCGCCCGATGAAAAAACCTTCCCGTCTGCGCCGATTCACCGAAGCGCACCCGAGACTCGTTCGCTCCGTTCTCTTCGCGCTGACGTTCGGCATCGCGTTCGCGGGGGGCATCGCGTACTCGAGCTGGACCCTCGTCTGCCAGGGCGGCCGCTGCCCGACGATCCAGATTCTGGATACCTACACGCCGCGGCAAACGTCGAAGGTCTACGCGGCGGACGGACGCTTCGTCTCCGAGATCGGTCTCGAGCGACGCACGCTCGTCAAGATCGCGGAGATCCCGAAGGTCGTCCGCGACGCGTTCGTCCTCACCGAGGACAAGCGCTTCTACAAGCACTCCGGGATCGACTGGATCCGCGTTCCGGGCGCGGCACTCAAGAACCTCCGCGCCGGATCGTGGGATGAAGGCTTCTCCACGATCACCATGCAGCTCGCCCGCAACGTCTTTCCAGACCGCATCTCGCGGGAGAGGAGAGGCATGGCGGGGCTCGTTCGGAAGGTCAAGGAAGCGAAAGTCGCGCGCCTGATCGAATCGCGATACTCGAAGGACAAGATCCTCGAGCTCTATCTCAATCAGATCAACCTCGGCAACGGTGCGTACGGCGTCGAGACGGCTTCGCAGCGCTACTTCGGGAAATCCGTTCACGACCTGAACCTCGCCGAGGCGGCGACGCTTGCCGCGTTGCCAAAAGCCCCAGCGCGCTATAACCCGCGTCGCTTCCCCGAGCGCGCGATCCAGCGACGCAACCTCGTCGTCGAGCTCATGCGACGGAACGGCGCGATCAACGACGCCGACGCCAGCCTCGCGAAAGCCTATCCGTTGCAACTTGGAAGTAAGACGGAATCAGGCGAGGTCGCACCGTATTTCATCGAGTGGGTCCGCCAGCAGCTCGACGAAAAGTTCGGCGCCAGACTGTACGAGCAGGGCCTCAAGGTCTACACGACGCTGGACTTCGACATGCAGTCCGCGGCGGAGCGCGCGCTCGAGAATCAGCTGCGCGCGATCGAGGGCGGGAAGTACGGCAAGTTCCCGCACCCGACCTACGAGCAGCTCGCCGCGCGCGCGGCGAGTGGCGACGAGAGCGCGACGCCCAACTCTCCGTACCTGCAGGGCGCGTTCATCGTCATGGACCCCCGCGACGGATCGGTGCGGGCGCTCATCGGTGGACGCCAGTTCGACGACTCGAAGTTCAATCGCGCGACGCAGGCGCTCCGTCAGCCGGGCTCGACGTTCAAGCCCATCGTCTATTCCGCGGCCATCGAGAACGGCCGCACACCGGCGACGATCGTCCTCGACTCGGCCGTGACGGTGCCGCAGGTGGGCGAAGCGTGGACGCCGCAGAACTACGACGGCAAGTTCGAGGGCCCGATCCCGTTGCGTCGCGCGCTCTACATGTCGCGCAACCTGCCCGCGATCCGCACCGGCATGGAGCTCGGCGAGCAGACCGTGATCAACATGGCGAAGCGGTTCGGCATCTCGTCGACCATTCCGCCGTACCCGTCGATCCACATCGGCTCAGCCGACGTGTTCCCGCTCGAGATGGTTTCCGCGTACACGACGTTCGCGAATCTTGGTGTGCGTGCGCAGGCGAACCCGATCCGTCGCGTCGAGAATCAGAAGGGCGAGGTGTTGTGGGAGCCGCAACCGGTTCGCTCGCAGGTGCTCACCCCGCAGGAAGCGTGGCTCATGGTGAGCATGATGAAGGACGTCGTGCAGCGCGGCACTGCCGCCGGGAGTGTGGGCTCGCGCTTCTACGTGCCGTCAGGCGGAAAGACGGGCACCACGAACGACGGCGCTGACGTCTGGTACATCGGCTACACGGCGGACCTCGTTGCCGGCGTCTGGATGGGCTTCGACCGGCCGCAGAAGATCAAGGCGAACGCCCAGGGCGGCGAGCTCGCCGCGCCGGCCTACACGTCGTTCATGACGGAAGTCTACCGTCGCAGGCCGGCGTCGCCTGACTGGCCGCGCCCGGACGGTATCACGACCCGCGACATCGATCGCACCACGGGCCAGCTCGCGAACCCGTACTGTCCGGTGGACGTGGTGGTCACGGAATACTTCATCGCCGGCACAGAGCCGGTGCAGGAATGCACCGAGCACTCGCCGTTCAACATGGGTCAGGCGTTCGACACGGCTGGGCGCCCCATTCCACCCGGAACGCGACCGGGAACGCCCTGCCGCCGGGGAAGGCCCCGCGCGACACGACGAATCCGTTCAAGATCCCGTAGCAATGGCGTGGACGCCGGCCGACTGCCACGCGCATTCGACCATGTCTGACGGCGCGCTCGACGTGGCCGAGCTCGTCGAGCGCGTCACCGCCCGTGGCGTTAGGCCGAGCGTGAGCGATCACGTGTCGCGTGACGTCACTGGCGCCGTCGATTCCGTCGACGCCGTCCGCGAATACCTCGATGTGCTCGACCGTTACCCCGTGGCGCGGGGCGGCGAGTTCTGCTGGCACGACACGCTCTGGCGTGAGCTTCCCGACGACCTCGCGGCGCGATTCACCCATCGCCTGGGCTCTCTGCACGCGATCTTCCTCGACGACGGCATGCTGGTGCACGCGTTCTCCAAGCGGTATCCGACATCGCTGTCCCCTGCGGCGTATATGAACGCGCTCATCGCGAACGCCGAGCGAATGGCGGCGACCATGCCCGTCGACATCCTGGCGCATCCCACGCTCGTCACGCTGTCGCTCCGCAACCTGCCGGTGGAGGAGCTGTGGACCGAGGAGCACGAGGAGCGTCTCGTGAACGCGCTGTTCGAGGCCGGCAAGGCGTTCGAGGTATCGTCGCGATACAAGCCGCACGAGCGGCTCGTTAGGCGCGCCGTCGACCGGGGCGTTCGCCTCTCGCTCGGGTCCGACGGGCACACCGCCGAGCAGGTCGGGGATCTCACCTTTTCGCTCACGCTCGCGCGCCATTGCGGCGCGCGGGACGAGGATCTCTTCGATCCGTACGAGCGAGGCCCGTGAACGCAGCGAACGCAGTGAACGCACCATGATCCGCTACCACGCACGCTGGGTGTTACCCATATCACGACCGCCGCTCGAGAACGCGACGGTCGTCGAGCATGAGGGCCGAATCGTGTTTGTCGGCGGCCCCGCTGACGCCCCACCCGGCACGGACGTGGACCTCGGCGACGTCGCGCTGCTCCCCGGTCTCGTGAACGCGCACACTCACCTCGAGCTCACCGTGATGCGCGGTTTCCTCGAGGACCTCGCGTTTCGCTCGTGGATCACGCGCCTCACACGGGCGCGCCGCGCCGCACTCTCGCCCGACGCGCTCGTCGAGTCGGCTCGCGCCGGAATCGCCGAGGGGCTGCTCGCTGGCATTACCACGTACGCAGACACGAACGAATCCGGCGCTCCGTTTCGAGCGCTGCTACAGATGGGCGTGCGCGGCATCGCGTATCAGGAAGTGTTTGGTCCTGACCCGGCGCAATGCGCGGAGGCGCTCGGCGGATTGCGCGCCAAGGTCGACGTGCTCCGTCGCGACGAAAGCACGCTGGTGAGCGTTGGCGTGTCTCCGCATGCGCCATATTCGGTGTGCGACGCGCTGTTCGAGGCGACTGCGAAGTACGCACGCGAGGACGGGCTGCCGGTCGCCGTCCACATCGCCGAGAGCGAGGACGAATCCAGTCTGGTTCGGCATGCCACGGGGCTCTGGGCCGACGATCATCGGCAGCGGGGAATACCGACGGTTTCGCGCGGTGCCTCTCCGATTCGCATGCTGGAGCGGACCGGTGTGCTCGACGCCCGGCCCCTGCTCATCCACTGCGTTCGCGCGGACGCCGACGACATCGGCGTCATCGCTCGTCACGACTGCTCGGTCGCCCACTGTCCGGCATCGAACGCGAAGCTGGGCCACGGGATCGCGCCGCTGTTCGCGATGCTCGAAGCCGGAATCCGCGTCGGCCTCGGCTCGGACTCGGTCGCGAGTAACAACCGAATGGATCTGCTCGACGAAGCCCGTCTGGCGATCCTCATGCAGCGAGCGGTGCTCGAGCGCCACGACATCGTCAGCGCGTCGGTGGCGCTCGAGCTCGCGACGTTAGGCAGCGCACGCGCGATCGGCCTTGGCGCGGAGATCGGGTCGCTGGACGTCGGCAAGGCGGCAGACCTGGCTGCGTTCCGGCTCGATCAGCCGCGGTCGATGCCGGTCTACGATCCCGCGACGGCCCTCGTGTTCTCGACTTCAGGACCCGCGGCGACGTTCGTTGCCGTGGCCGGCCGGCCGCTCGTGCGCGATGGACGCCTCGTCGGCGATGCCGCCAAGCGCACCAAGCGTCGATGCCGCCGCCAACGCGCTCGCCGACTGGTCGCGTCGCGACCCCGGCGCGTTCCCGGCGCCCACCGCCATTACCCGTTAGGTACCGGAGCCCGCCACCGCCTCCTCGAGGGCAAGAAATTCCGCGCCGGGCTGGTCAGGCATGTGGGCTGCTCCTGAGCGGCGTTTCGTGCGGGTCGTTATCATCCAAGCTGCCCCATCACCTACAGGGTTACACCGATGACCGATCGCTCTGCCGGACCAACCGCGAAGATCTGGCGAGACGGCGAGCTCGTGAACTGGGAGGACGCGACCATCCACGTGATGAGTCATGTCGTCCATTATGGATCGAGTGTCTTCGAGGGAATTCGCTGCTACGAGACGCCCTCAGGCGGCGCCATCTTCCGTCTGCGCGAGCACATGCGCCGGCTCCACGGCTCCTGCAAGATCTACCGGATGCCGATGAAGTGGTCGGTCGAGGAGCTGATGCAGGCGACGGTCGACACCGTTGCGGCGAACGATCTCCGTACGTGCTACCTGAGACCGGTTGCGGTCCGGACCGGCGAGCAGATGGGATTTTACCCCATCGGCATTCCCGTCGAAACGTTCATCATCGCGTACAACTGGGGCGCTTACCTCGGCCATGAGGCGCTCGTCAACGGAGTAGACGTGCATGTGTCGAGCTGGCGTCGAGCCGCACCAGACACGTTCCCCACGCTGGCCAAGGCTGGCGGCAACTACCTGAACTCCCAGCTTTCCAAGGCGCAGGCCCGGGTCGACGGGTACGCTGAGGGAATCATGCTCGATTCGTTCGGGTACGTGGCGGAAGGCAGCGGCGAGAACCTGTTCCTCGTTCGTGACGGAGCGTTGTACACGTCGCCGGTCGCGGCGGGGATCCTGCACGGCATTACACGCGACTCCGTGATGCGCATTGCGCGCGATCTCGGCTACGAGGTCCGAGAGCAGAATATCCCGCGCGAGATGCTTTATCTCGCCGACGAGCTATTCTTCTCTGGTACAGCGGCAGAGCTCACCCCGATTCGTTCGGTCGATCGGATCGAGATCGGGAGTGGAAAGCCGGGTCCGATCACGCTTGCGATTCAGGAGCGGTACATGGCGATCGTGAAAGGACGAGTCCCTGATCCGTATGGCTGGCTAACGCCGGTCCCGACGCCCGTTGCGGCCGGCGCCTGAACCGGATGATGATGCAGGGACTTGGGTCGGGAGGAGTCATCTTGTTCTCCCATCGGCACTTTACTACGTTGCGAGGGGTCTAACACTCGGCGAGAGCCAGCCTCGTCGATGGACGGTGCCGCAAGAGAACTCGCACTCCCGCGCGGATGGTTCCGGCGGGAGTTCGCATACGCACCGACGGAGGTGTGCGTGATCCTTGGGTGTCTGGCACTAAACGCGTCGTTCGAACCGCTGACCATGGTTCCCATGCGTCGGGCGCTTCGGCTCGTCATTGACGGGAAGGCCGAGATCGTCGAGGCCGATCCCGATCGTGTCGTGCGCTCCGAGCGGCTGACCATGCCCCGCCCGGCGGTGATCCGGCTCACGAAGTTCATCCACGTGCCGCGACGCTTCCGACGCCAGGTGACGAACACCTTCCTGTTCGCCCGGGATCACTACCGCTGCCAGTACTGTGGACGCACGCAGGCCGAGCTTCGTCTGCGTGAGTCGCTGACTCGGG
Source organism: uncultured Gemmatimonadaceae bacterium (assembly GCA_963829055.1). Taxonomy (GTDB): domain Bacteria; phylum Gemmatimonadota; class Gemmatimonadetes; order Gemmatimonadales; family Gemmatimonadaceae; genus JAJKIV01. The sequence goes on from CAWHHI010000004.1 coordinate 792,824, forward strand.
ATCACCTTATTCCGCTGTCGCGGGGCGGCACGAACGACTGGAGCAACGTCGTGACGGCCTGCAGCCCGTGCAACACGCGTAAGGCGAACCGTCTGCCGAGCGAGATCGGGATGCACCCGATGACGCACCCGGTCGAGCCGCACTTCGTGCACCTGAGCTGGGCGGTCCGACGCCTCACGCCGACACAGGCGCGCTATATCCGTCTCTTCTACGGTGCCGAGGTCTTGCACCAGATAGAGGAACTGGAAGGAAGAAGCCGCTCAGTCGGGAATCGGGAATAGAAGGATTGGGTCAGAGTAAAAACGGGGTCAGAGTCAACCGACTCTGACCCCGTTTTTACTCTGACCCAATCGCGCCTTCGGTGTTCACTCAGCGTCACCCGCAACCAGCACGACCACCCAGCGACCAGCGTGCAGTTTACTTCCCGGTTCTGAATGTTTCGGTCCGCTGCTCATACCGGCGCTTTTCGCCCCCGAGCAGCCGAGTTGCCAGAGTGGAAAGTCCCCGGCCTAACGCGGTCCCCGGATTTCGTTTGCCGCGCACCGCGGGACGCAGCTCGCCGCTCAGCCAGCGTTCCACTTCATCGAGATCGGACATCGACAGCACTTCGACCTCGAGGGACACGATGTAGTACTGACGGGCGCGGGCGCGTCGGGCCGGAAGCGGCGCCGTGTACGGGCGAGCGATCGCCGCCTGCGCGTCCTCATAGCGTTCGAAGCGGCCGAGGTTCTCTGCCTTGTTCCCGATCACCCTCGCCACCCGGTACGTCTTGGTCAGCGGCTCGTAGCGAACGAACACGTCCCACTCGATCGACGCCTCGATGTCATCGAACCAGCCACCGCGCGACCACAGATCGGCACGGTAATGCAGGTTCGCGGGGAAGCCGTTCTGCAGCAGCTTCTGCAGTTCGCGATCGGCGATGACGTTCGCGGTGCGAATGACCGGTCCGGCGGGAGCGGGCGATGCGGCAGGCAGCGATACGTCGATTCCCGCAGCCTGCTGCACAATGGCAGGCGCGTCCGCGCGATCAGGCTGGTCGCGGCGCGCCGACTGCTGCGCAATCGCAGCAGTGGCCATGGATACCACCAGAACCAGCGCGCCCGCGAACGATTGCACGGTCTAGAACCGTTTGCCAACGCGAATAAAAAAGTTCGGCGGTTCCTTCGAGTCCGACACGGACTTCGCGACGTACAGCCCGAAGAGGCCGGCGTCGAACCCAGCGCCGATGTCCGTCTTGAACGTACCGAGCGACGGCAGGTCACCCTTCGGATATTGCAAGTCGCCGATGCGCTCGCCGACGAGCCACCCGCGTCCGGCGTCCGTGAACACCACCCACTGAGCGCGGTGCTGCCAGCCGCTGTTGCGCCACGAATTGAAGTGGAGATTGTCGAACAGCGACATCCAGAGATCGCCGCGATACTCCGCCTGCACGAGCACCATCCGCTCGCACTGCGCCGGCACGCCTAACGGGATGGTGGCACCATCGCTGCATTGACGAACGTCAGTGTCGGACCCGGTTCGCCGGAACGGAAACCCGTCGAGCGCTCCAGGCCCGCCAAGAGAAAACCGGCGCTGGAGTGGTAGCTCGTCTCCGTTCAGCCAACCGCCGGCCACGACGCGGAAGTTGAGCTGTCCTTCGGGCGACAGACGGTTATAGCGCCGGAGATCGAGGAACCCACGCGAATAGGCCATGGAACCAGCCGACGCTGCGTCGCGTACGCCGGGTGACGTCGGACCTAACGCCGTGAGTGCGCCGGTGCCCCGCTCGTAATCAGCCGTGATCTTCCAGCCCGATCGCGGATCATCATTATCGCTGCGCGTATCGATGCGCAGGGTCCCATTCGCGACGTGCAGCGTGCCTTCGTCGAGCGTGGGGTTCGGACGCCAGTCCTGGCCGTTCCGGAAGAGCGTGAATGGATCGAGCGTGTTCAGTGATACCCAGCGCTCATCGCTGAGGGACGCGGTGACGTCGACGCTCCTCGAGAGCGAGAACCTGACGTAACCGGACCCGCCGTGGCGGCTGTAGTAGTCGCGGAAGTCTCGGTGCAGGAAGAACGATGACAGCCCGACCTCGGCATCGGACAACTGCCACGCCTCCACCGGATCCACCACGTCGAACAGCCGCCCGCCGATCGCCAGGCCCTCGGCACGGCCAAACGACAGCTCGGTCTTCAGGTTGTGGCCGACGGTCTGCGAGTTCCACTCGAGCTGATCGCCCGTCCTGAACACGCCGAGCGCATCGATCTCGAAGCGGCCGTCGCCGAAGCGATGACCGAATGACGGGCCGATGAGAATCGGCAGGCCCTCGACGCGATTGTAGGTCTTGGCCGACACGAGGCGCAGTTGACTGTAGTTGCGCGAGTGCCAGTTCTGACGCCATCGCCACCAGCGTGCATCCTCCTCGCTCGACCCGGACGCGATCAGGTGGTCCCCTTCGCGCCGGTACGTGAGGCGTTGCTTGTACGTCCGGACGTCTCCGCCAATGAACGCGTCGTCCTTCCCATCGACGCCTCCGCCGACGACGATGATCTGCCCTTCGACGCGCGCACCTGGCTTGAGGATCACGTCCGAGTTGATCGCGACCACGCGTCCGTTCACGCGCCCGGCAATCGTGAGCGGCCCGTTCAGAACCGCGACGTCACCGGGGATGACGCGGTCCGCTTCGATCTCGTAGGCGCCGGTGGCGCGGACGGTCGTCCCCGAGTTGAACGCGTCCGTGACCTCGCGCTCGATCTCAGGAGGTAAAAGCCGGGTATCGAGAACCGTGTCGCGCGGCGTTGCCGGCTGCTGCGCGCCGACCGGCGTGAGAGGAGCGACCGCGCACATCAACGTGGCGAGTGCGCGAGTCGCGAAGAGCTTCTTCATGCGATCTCCGAGGAGGAATCGAGTCGCGCACACGCTAGGCACTGTCCATACCGGTGCCTGACCAGAGTCCTGAGGCACGGTACCGACAAACACCGCAACGGGTTCCCGAATCCGCAAGATACCACCCGCCTTGTCCCGGTGTCCTTTCGTGAGGTCGTGGGTGTGTCGGGCCGTTACGCCGTCCGCAGTAAGCGTGTCACACGCACCGAGCCCGGAACGGCGCGCGGGCTAGGCGCGGCGCGACTCGACGGGCGAGCTCGACGGCGTGTCTGCACGCTCGCTCCGATCCCCTCGATCGGGTTCGACGATGCCGAGTCGCTTCATCCTGCGGTACAGGTTCGGCCGATCCGTTTGCAGCCTGCGCGCGGCCTCTGCGATGTTGCCGCCCGCGACGGAGAGTGCGCGTGTGATGAGAACGCGCTCGTATTCATCGAGCGTATCGGTAAGCGGAGTATCCAGCGCCGCCGCGTTAGGTAGCGTCGGAGGGTGCGGGGAACGCGCTGACGCCACCGGCAGCACTTCACGCACGTCGTCACTCGTGACCTGGCGGCCGGGGTAGAGAATCGCGAGTCGCTCCACGATGTTCGCGAGCTCGCGGATGTTCCCTGGCCAGCGATGCCGCGCGAGCGCGTCGAGCGCGTCGGCGCTCCACGACGTGAGCGGCTGCCCGGTGCGTCCGCGGTGCAGGGCGGAGAAATGGCGTACGAGGGCTGGGATGTCGTCCGGCCGTTCGCGCAGTGGGGGGATCGCGAGCGGAATGACGTTCAGCCGAAAGAACAGGTCCTCGCGGAACGTGCCGTCCTCGACAGCGCGCGTGAGGTCCTTGTTCGTTGCCGAGAGGATGCGAACGTCGATCCGGATGGGTTTTCCCCCGCCGACGCGCTCGATCTCACCGGACTCGATCGCCCGCAACAGCTTTGCCTGGGCCTCGGCACCGAGGTCCCCAACCTCGTCCAGGAGCAGCGTGCCGCGGTCTGCCAGCTCGAAGCGGCCGATGCGGCGCTCTGTCGCACCGGTGAACGCGCCTCGCTCGTGACCGAACATTCTCGCTCTCGACGAGATCGCGTGGAATGGCCGCGCAGTTGACCCGAATGAACGGCCGATCCTTGCGTGCTCCTCCGGCGTGAATCGCCGCAGCGACGAGCTCCTTGCCCGTTCCTGATTCCCCGGTGATCAGCACGCGCGCGTCCGACGGTGCGACGCGCGCGATCATGTCGCGCACTCGCCGGAGCGCAGGGCTCTGGCCGATCATCTCGCCGGCGAGCCCGAGGTCGGCGCGCAGGACGCGTGCTTCTCGCCTTGCGTGCCGCAGCTCGAGCGCCGATGACAGTGCCAGCAGCACGCCTTCAGGCGTGAGCGGCTTCTCGAGGAAGTTGAACGCACCGAGCTTGGTGGCGTGCACCGCATCGCTCAGCCCGGCGCGACCGCTCATCATGACGACAGGCAACTCGGGCGTGCGCTCGCGAAGGGCGGCGAGAACGGCCATGCCGTCCATCTCGCCGGGCATCATGAGGTCGACGAGCGCGACGTCGGGCTCCGCCTCGGTCGCGAGCGCGACACCGCGGGCGCCATCGGGCGCCTCACGGACCTCGTAGCCTTCCGAAGTGAGCAACGCGCCCACCATGCGGCGGATGTTCGGCTCGTCGTCAACGATGAGGACGGAGGGCACGACCGCCTAACGTGCTTCGCGCGCGCGCAGCGGAACAGCGACGCGGTCGGCGCCGGGATCTCCCTGCGGGAGCGAGCGCATCTCGGCCATGACCTTCGTCGTGAAGCGCTGGCCTTCGGAGATGCGCTCGACCTCTACGGCGATCGATTCTACCGCCTGCTCGATGCGCTCGAGTCGTGCGCGCGTATCGGAATCGGCTCCGGGCGTAACCGCGTTGCGCCTGTCCATGCGTCGCGCGATTGCCCGTGCGATGGGGAATCCGATCGCGATCACGGCGCACATGATGAAGAACGCCACGGAGATGATGATCGCCCCTTCAGGAACCTGCGGCCCGGAGTTCGGAAACGGCGGGAACATTATTTCCGGCCGTCCATTCCGCCCGGCACGCCCGGCCTCGCGTTGCGCGTCGCGAATGGCGCGCGCCGCTTCACGGGCGGCCTCGCGTGCAGCCTGCGCGGCCTCCTGCGCAGCCTGCTGCGCTTCCTGTTGGGCGGCGGCTGCTTGCTGTTGCGCCGCCTGCTGCCTGTGTCTGCGCCTGTGCCTGCGCCTGCTGCGGGCCTGCCACTGCGATCGGTTCAACGGCCATGGTTTCCTCCATTTCCATTCGTTCCATCGGCGCCCAGGCGACGGTTTGCGGACGACCCGACGCCCTCACCGAAACGCTCGGCCAGCAACTTTGTCGTGAAACGCTGGCCCTCCGACATCCGCTCCACCTCGATCGCAATGGTGTCGACGGCCTGTTCGATGCGCGACATGCGATCCTGAACGTCCGGCGAGAGATCGGGTTGCGAGGCCTTCTTGCGAACTTGCAGACTCTGCACGTACGCCTGCCCGATCGAGACGACCGTGATGGCGACGGTCGCACAGACGCCCAACGCGATGATCGCTTGTGCTGCGTCGTTCATGAGCATGATCCGGGTCCTCCGCGTTCTCTACGAGTTACGATTCGCGTCCGAGAGCGGCAAGGCAACGCGCTCCGGTGATCGATCGGTCATGAGCCGCGTCACGAACCGCTGCCCCTCGGCGATCCGCTCCACCTCGATCGACATTGCGTCGATCGCCTGCTCGATGCGCTCGAGCCGCGCCGCGGTATCGGGCTGCTGGGCGGGCAGGGCACTCTGGCGATCCCACCGCCTCACGAGACCCCGGACCAGCGGAATCCCGATCGACAGGATGATCGCCGTCACGAAGAACGCAATCGGCACGACAATGTCTTCATCCCACACTGGTTTGATCCTCTCAGTCTCTGCGCGCGAGCGCGCTGTCGGGTCGACCGGCATCGGCGCGACCCGCGAGGAGCTTCGACGTGAAACGTTGTCCCTCGGCGATTCGCTCGACCTCTACCGCAATGGCATTGATCGCCTGCTCCATACGCTCGAGCCTCGCGCCTATCTCGTTAGGCACCGATTCCGGCGAGCCGCCACGAACACCGTGTTCGATTCGTCGCGCGATGGCCCGCGCGATCGGCGCGCCGATGACGGTGATCGGAACCATTGTGAAGAGCACGATCGGGATCAGCTCACCGGGAATCCGCACTGACAGCCTCCGTTGCGTCGATGCCCGCCGCGGGCAGGGTGAAACGAATCTCGGTTCCATCGCCCACCGAGCTACTCGCGTGGACCGCACCATTGTGTGCGAGCACGGTCTGCCGCGCGATCGCCAGGCCCAGGCCGGTACCGCCAGGTTTATGCGTCACATACGGCTCCCAGATACGAGCCAGGCGATCGGCGGGAATTCCGCAGCCCGAGTCGCGCACCGAGATGATGATGCCGTCATCGCCATTCCGACGCTCGCGCGCGACTGTGACGCCGATCCGCGCAGGGCGGTCCGGTCGGCTCGTGCGTTCGGTGCGACACGCGTCCACGGCGTTGAGCAAGACGTTGGACAGCGCGCGGGCGAGTGCATCGTGATGGCCGCGAACCATAGGTACGTCTCCCTCGACGCGAACATTGGCTTCCACATCAGGAGGGACCGACGCCCTGGTCGTGTAGCGCACGAGCTCTGCGACATTGATCTCTGCCGCCGGACCCTCGGGGAGTCGCCCGAACTGCGAGAAGCTGCGCGCCATGTCTTCGAGCCGCTTCGACTCCACGTCCAGCACATCGACCGCATCGGAGACCGATGCCGGCGCTTCGCGCCGCAGGCGCGCGATCGCGAAGCGAATGGGGGTCAGCGGATTCTTCAGCTCGTGCGCCACTTGTCTCGCTGATTCACGGAAGGCACGTAGACGTTCAGCATCGATTTCACGAGCACGTGCGTCTCGCAGCTCGCGCGCGACGGACCGCATGCGAGACCGTAGCACCGCGAACTCCGGCGCGCCCTTTCGCGCCACTCCTTCGGGAAGCTCCTCGCCTCGCCCGAGCCGATCGGTCCAGCCGACCAATTCGTCGATTGGGCGGCTGAGCTGGCGACTCAGGTGACCTGCCACGCGCGATGCCACCACGATCAACAATCCCATCGCGATAACGGCGATCAACGCGATCACCGGCACCGCGCGCTGGGCAATGAACCCGAACCGTCGAGCCTGCGTGAGCGATTCCTGGAGCTCGAGCTCATGAGCCCGAAGCGCCGCTCGGTCAGCCGGCGAAAGCGGCGCCTGCTGCGCCGCCGCTATCGCTCTGCCGCCGGTCGTGGCCGCGCGTTCCCACGCCGCGCTGCCGCTCACGAGCGGGATCGCCCTCGTCAACGTGCCCGCCCATACCACCGTGAGAACGACCGAGGGCAGCGTCGCAAACAGCGTGAGGATGAGGAACAAGCGCGTTCGGAAGCCGACTGGCCTCACTCGGGCTCCTTACGGCATGGCCAAGAAGGTGGTTTCGTAGAAGATACGCTCTGGCACGGACCCTCACCACGAGCCTTCGCCACCATGAAGTTTCACACGTCGTATCTGACCTTCAACACGAAACGTCGTCAGGAGATCATTGACATCACGGACGACGTCGAGAAGTGCCGGGCCGCGGCCGGGATCGACGAAGGGATGGTCCTCGTCTCCGCCATGCACATCTCGGCATCCGTGTTCGTGAACGACCACGAATCAGGGCTCTGGCAGGACATCCTGGACTGGCTCGAACGGCGGATCGCGCCCTGGTCGCCTGACGAGTACCGGCACAACAGCGGGACCGGCGAGGACAACGCCGCCGCGCACCTGCGGTCGCTCACCATTGGGCACGAGGTGATTGTCCCGGTGACCAAGGGGCGGCTCGACTTCGGCCCGTGGCAACGAGTGTTCTACGGTGAGTGGGATGGCCAGCGTGCAAAGCGGGTCATCATCAAGGCCATGGGGGAGTAGAACCGGCGATCCTGGGGGGTCCCATTCTCGTATTCGCCAGTCTCTGTTAGTTTTACCCTTTCGGCCGCGGAGCCCGATGGCGAACTTCTGGACGCTGGGCTGCACGCTTGGCGCGACCATGGTTCCGGTCGATCCGTGACTCGACTACCACGAGCTCGAATACCTGCTTCGGCACGCGGAGATCTCTGCCGCGTTCGGGGCCGAGCGGTATGACGGCGACGACTGCCCCTCAGTGGTCCGAGGGCGTCAGGCCGGGCTCTCGGCACGATCAGGAATTCCAAGGGCGTGCGTCGCTTCGGCTGCTCCAGGCCGAGCGCGTCGCGATCCTTGGCGGCGTGCCGGTGATGTTCCACCTGTTGATGCGGGATGCCACGTCGTGATCCGACCGTCAGGTCCGTGGATTTCGTGAACCGGCGCCAGTTCGCGCCGGGAAGTTTTTTTGTCGCTGGTGACGCGAGCATTGATGCAGGCATTGATGCGAGCATCATCGACGACATCGGATGTGTGCGGATCGTCGGTCGCCGTCGCGAAACGATCCTGCGAGGGGGACATCAGGCTCCCCCGTGCGAGGCGAACGATCTGCTCCGTGCGCATCCGGCAGTGAACGATGTCCGCGTGATCGGCGTTCCCCATGACGTCCTGGGTGAGCTGGTGTGCGCGTGCATCGTCGGGTTCCCCGTCTCGTTCGCTTCTTTGACACGCTCCCCATGACCGGGAGTAGCACCGCGAAGCGGCGAGCGCTCGGGCGCACGCGTGCGCCCGACCACACCGCCATCCTAGGAAGTTCATGAACTCACGTCATCCGCGGCCGCCTCGCGCCCCCATCGCCCCGATTCACCGGGGTCCCCAGGCGATATCGGCCAGCAGCGGCCCGATTCACACGCACGCGCCTAACGCCGCGCTCCTCATCGACTTCGACAACGTCACGATGGGGATTCGCTCCGACCTGCAGCAGGAGCTTCGCCATCTCCTCGGGTCCGAGATCATCAAGGGCAAGGTGGCCGTGCAGCGCGCGTACGCCGACTGGCGCCGCTACCCGCAGTACATCGTCCCGTTGGCCGAGTCATCGATCGACATGATCATGGCGCCGGCGTACGGGTCGTCGAAGAAGAACGCGACCGACATCCGTCTGTCCGTGGACGCCATGGAGCTGGTGTTCACGCGTCCCGAGATCGGTACGTACATCCTGCTCTCCGGCGACTCGGACTTCGCGAGCCTCGTGACGAAGCTCAAGGAATACGGGAAGTACGTGATCGGCGTCGGCATCCGGGAGTCGTCGAGCGATCTCCTCGTCATGAACTGCGACGAGTACTACAGCTACAACGCGCTCGCGGGGCTGGTGAAGGCGGGTGACGAGGAAGTCGTGAAGTACGACCCGTGGGAGCTCGTGAGCGAGGCCATCAAGCGCATGGCGCAGAACGGCGACGTTATGCGGTCGGATCGCCTGAAGCAGGTCATGCAGGAGATCGACAATTCGTTCGACGAGAAGAACCTCGGCATCTCGAAATTCTCGCGCTTCTGCCTCGAGGCCGCGCAGCGCGGGCTGATCTCGGTGAACAAGCTCGAGAACGGCCAGCTCGAAGTCGCGCTGCCGCGCGACGTCGGCGCCGTAGCTGGCGACGCGGAAGACGCGACGCCGCGTCTCGTAACGTTGCCTGACGAGAATGGCGCACGCGCGCCGCGGGAAGGGAAGGAGGGGCGCGAGGAGCGTGGTCGTCGCGGACGTCGCGGGCGTGGACGTGGGCGCGACCGCGAGGATCGTGGACCGCGCGTCGACACCTCCGTCGTGGCCGCGGGTGATGTGTCCGTGGCGCCGGAAGTCGACGAAGAAGATACGGCTACGCCGCCACACGGCGACAAGCTCGCGCACTCGGCGGCGCCCTCTGATACACCCGGTCGTACCGCGGCGCAGCCAGAGCCTGTCACGGCCACCGCGGGCGCGGTGTCGAGTGGAATCGGTTCGAGTGGCGAACGCCTAACGCGGCAGGAAGCGTTCAGCCTCGTCGGCCGCGCTGTTGCCGCGCTCACGTCCGGCGATCGCGCTGTCCCGGCGAGCCGCGTTCGCGAGCAGGCCTTCACGCTCCTCGGCCGCGATAGCGAGAGTCTCAGCGAGCGCAACTTCATTCGCATCCTGAAGGACGCGCATGATGGTGATGTGGTCGACCTGCGGCGTCGTGGAGATGACTACGAGGTCGCAGTGGCGGCGCAGGTCGCACCTGTCGCCGACCAGTTGAACCGCGCAGCGGCAGCAAACGCGCCTGCGGCGCGGCCGGCTAGCGCGGCGCCAGTTCCACGAGGCATGGGGCCGCGTGGCGCGGGCGTACGCGGTCGCGGGCCGGCCGGCCGTGGGTCGGCGCCGCCGCCGGATCTGCTGTTGTTAGGCGTCGTCGAAGAAGCAGCGCCGCCGGCTACCACGATTACCGCATCGCTTACGCCGGTCGAGGACCGTCCCGAACCAGCCGATGTGGAGGCACCGGTCGCGATCATCGAGGACGCCGCCGCACCGAAGCGTGGACGAGGCCGCAAGAAGGTCGCGGCGAAGAAGGCCGCGGCAAAGACCCCGCGAGCCACTCCCCCTGCTGCACCCGCGCCTGAACCCGTGGCGGAGGTGGCGGCGCCGCCGGCCGGGCGCCCTGCGAAGTCGCGGCGCGGTCGTGGGAAGAAGAAGGTCGTCGCAGCGGTCGAGGGATGACTGCTGCGCGCTCAGGCCGCGCGCTTCCGATGTCGTTTTACGATCGCCCCACCGAGCAGGTCGCGCGCGACCTGCTCGGTGCGGTGCTCGAATGCACCACACCATTGGGGACGGCCTCGGGCAGGATTGTCGAAACCGAGGCCTACCTTGGTCCTGATGATCCGGCCTGCCACGCGGTAGCAGGACTTACGGAGCGTACGCGGAACCTCCACGGTCCCCCGGGCATTGCGTACGTGTATTTCATCTGACGGCGTCCACTGGTGCTTCAACGCCGTCACACGCGAGGAAGGGCATGGGAGCGCGGTTCTCGTCCGCGCCGTGGAGCCCATCGCCGGCGTGGACCTGATGCGCGAGCGCCGCGGCAATGTCCGCCGCGATGTGGACCTGACGAACGGTCCTGGCAAACTATGTCAGGCGTTAGGCATCGACGGGGCGATGGATGGGACGCGCCTGACTCAGCCACCGTTGCGGATTCTCGCCGCTCCCCCGGTCGAAGACGGCGACGTCGAAATCACTCCGCGCATCGGGATCACACGTGCGGCGGACTGGCCGCTTCGCTGGCTCGTTCGCGGCAACCCGTATGTCTCGGCCACTCGCCCACGCTCCACCAAGCCGCGCCGCCGCTCCGTGTGATCACTTCGCACACCACGCACGAAAAGAGGGCCGCACTTTCGTGCGGCCCTCTTTCGGTTCGGGGTTCCGTATTCCCGATCTAGTGCAACTTCTCGATGGCGTCCACCACGTTGTAGCGCAGACCGGCTTCGATGAGGTACGTGTTCGGCATTGCCATTGATGAGGAAGCGATTGCGCGTCGCCATCGTGGACGCCTGTACGAACAGCGCGGCGCGCTGGAAATCGTACTGGCTCCCGAGTGTGAAGACCGGCGTCGTGCGGCTGCTCTGATCCTCGACGGTCCCGAAAATCAGGGCCTGGCTCGCTGGGCTGGCGAACGTGCCCTGTGGCTGCGCATCGCGGATCGAGATCAGCGAGTAGCCGAGTCCGGCGTACGGACGGAACGAGCCGAACTGCTTCGGAAACGCGAACAGCTGGATGTTGTAGCGGCGCGAGTCACTGATGTCGACGACACGCACGGAACCCGGGCTGGTCGGGTCGAACACACCACCCTGCGTGTCGAAGAACGACTGCTCTACCGACACATACATCGCGATCCTCGTGCGAGTGATCATCCATTCGCCACCAACGGTAGGTGCCGAGATGTCTTCGGCGGCAGCGCCGAACATTGAGACGCCGCCCTTTGCGCCCCAGTACCACGAGTCGGTGAAGGAGCGAGCCTTTTGCGGGACCTGCTGCGCGGCAGCGATAGCCGGCAGGAGAGCCGCGCAGGCCAGTCCTACGGTCAGTGTCCGAATCGTTCGCATAGCTGAGCCTCTGATGACGCGCGTGAAAGTCAGCGCCGTCCACGCGGCGCGATGTGCCGAAGATCACGTTTCCGCAGACAACGCGTCTGCGTCTCGCGAATTCATGTCAGAGACGAGAACGCCGGCAGAGTGGTCACGCGCGGACAATACGTTATGCGGTGTGATGCACGACACACTGGCTGTGACGCCGTGGATTCGAGAGCATAACGCGTGCGCGTTAGGCGCCTGGCTCATCGCGCCAGGGTCGGTGAGAACTGCGATTGGGCGGATGACACGGACAACGGCCGGATACGGCTTTGCATCGACGCTGGCTCATCGCCGGACCCTGAATGAAAGGGAACGGCCGCTCGGGAGACGCCTGCGTCCCGAGCGGCCGTTCCCAAGAAATCCCGGCTCGTTGCGCGAGGAGCCGTCCCGAACGCGATCTATCCTGCTTCTTCCGCGTCATCCGCGAAATCGTTGTTCGCCCAAGCCGCGGCGCGATGATGCCTGAATGCAGAGCCGTATCCGGCAGTTTCGCAGTACAGATCCGCACAATCGTCGTTCCCACCGGCTCCGGGAAGATGATCTCGAAGCAGGGTCATCGTCCCACTCGTATCAGCGACGATCGCAGCTTAGATGATGCCGAGCTTCTTGCCCACCGTCTTGAACGCCGCTAGCGCCTCATCGATGTCCGCCTTCGTGTGCGCCGCCGACAGCTGGCATCGGACACGCGCCTGACCCTGCGGTACCACCGGATAGCCGAAGCCCGTCACGAACACGCCCTGCTCGAGCAGCATGTCGCTCATCTGAATCGCCAACGCGGTCTCGCCGACGATGATCGGCACGATCGGCGTCTCGCCCGCCAGCGGCTTGAATCCCGCTTCGGTGATCGCGTCCCGGAAGTAGCGCGAGTTCTCGCGCAGGATCGCTACTCGACCCGGATGCTTCTCGACGAACTCGATCGCCGCGAGGGAGCTGGACGCGACGGTTGGTGGAAGCGCATTCGAGAAGAGCTGCGGACGCGAACGCTGCGTGAGGATGTCGCATAACGCGGTGGATCCCGCGACGAACCCGCCCGCCGCACCGCCGAGCGCCTTGCCCAGTGTGGACGTGATGACGTCCACCTCGCCGAGCACACCATAGTGCTCCGCTGTGCCGCGGCCGGTCTCACCGAGCACGCCGGTCGCGTGCGAATCGTCCACGGCGAGTATGGCGTCGTAGCGACGCGCGATATCGATCAGCTCCGGAAGCTTCGCGATCGCCCCTTCCATCGAGAACACGCCGTCGGTCCAGATGAGGCGCCGCCTCGCGCCCTTCGCCTGCTCGAGCTTCGACACGAGATCGTCGAGGTCGCCGTGACGGTAGACGGCGCTCGTGCACTTCACGATCGACTTCGCGAGTCGGATGGAATCGATGATCGACGCATGATTCAACGCGTCAGAGACGACGAAGTCGCCCTCCTCGAGCACCGTCGACGTCAACGCTTCGTTCGCGCTCCAGGCGGAAACGAACGTGAGTGACGACTCCGCGCCGACGAATCGGGCGATAGCCTCCTCGAGCTCGCGGTGGATAGTGAACGTCCCGCAGATGAAGCGAACGCTCGCCGTGCCCGCACCGTACCGCCGCAGGCCGCGAATGCCCGCTTCGACCACACTGGGCTCATTGCAAAGCCCGAGGTAGTTGTTCGACGAGAGGATCAGGACTTCGCCTCGCCCTTCCATCTGCACGCGCGCGGACTGCGGCGAGTCGAGGAAGTTGAGGCGCTTGTAGACGCGGTCGGTCTTGAGTTGCTCGATACGCGCGTCGAGCTGTGACGTGAAGGCAGTGTTCAGCGACATGGCGAAGTTATCGTTGTGCTTGTCGTGTACTCGTGTGTATTCGGGGAGGCGCCGCGCGTCAGGCAATCTCGAAGATGACCTTACCAGCCTCGCCCGATTTGATCACGCGCATCGCTTCATCAGCCTGCTCCAGCGGAAAGCGATGCGTGATGACTGGCGTGGGATCGAACTCTCCGGACCGCAGGAAGCGCGTCATCTTGTGCCACGTGTCGTACATGCGCCGTCCAACGACGCCGTAGATCGTGATGCCTTTGAAGATGACTTCCGTGGCGAAGTTCACCTCCATGGGCTTGGCGGGAATGCCAAGCATTTGCACACGCCCGCCGACGCGCACGAGCGCGAACGCCTGATGAATCGCCGACGGCACGCCGGACATCTCGAGCACGACGTCCACGCCGAGTCCGTCAGTGGATGCCTTCACTGCCGCTTCGGCATCCTTGGGGTGCACGACGTCATGCGCACCCATGCGCCTCGCGAGATCGAGCCGCCGCTCATTCACGTCCGATGCGATGATGCGTGAGGCCCCCGCCGCCTTGCAGATGCCGACGGCAAAGATGCCGATCGGCCCACAGCCCGTGATCAACACCGTCGACCCGGGTATGTCGGCCGTGAGCGCCGTATGGAACGCGTTGCCCATCGGATCGTGGATGCCGCCGATGTCGAACGAGACGTTGTCATCGAGGTGCCACACGTTCACCGCCGGCATCGAGATGTACTCGGCGAAGCAGCCATCGCGGTCGACGCCGATGATCCGCGTGAACGGACAGACGTGAGCGTTACCGGTGCGGCAGAGCAGGCAGCGCCCATCGACGATGTGCCCCTCCGCCGTCACGCGATCACCTTCGCGAACATCGGTGACGAGCTTTCCGACCTCCACGACGTCGCCCGCGAACTCGTGGCCAACGACGATCGGCGGCTTCACACGACCGCGCGCCCAGTCGTCCCACTCGTAGATGTGCACGTCGGTGCCACACACGCCGGCGCGCCGTACTCGAATCAACACCTCATCATCGCGAATCGTGGGAACCGGGACGTCCTTGAGGAGGAAACCAGGGCCTGCGGTCTCCTTCACGAGCGCTTTCATCTGATGAGGGCTGGTAGGCGGAGGCTGACGACTCGCGCGACTCGGCGTGATTCGCGCGCGGTTTGCGCTCGGAAAGCTGGCCGCTCGGGTTGAGAGAGGGAAGCGGGATCAGATCAGCGTCTGGATCTGACCACCATCGACCTGAATCGCCGTGCCGGTCACGAAGCTCGCACGCTCGGACGCGAGGAATGCCACGACGGCGGCCATTCTCCTTAGGCTCACCGGCGCGCCCGACTGGAATGCCCCCAGCGCGAGTCTGCAGAAGCTCGTCCACAGGTCGCTGCTCGCGGGCCGCGCGCATCTGCGCGAGCTCGAGCGCGCGCGGCGTATCGAAGTGGCCCGGGAGTACTGTATTCACGAGCACGTTGTCGCGCGCGCATTCGTTCGCGAGCGTTTTCGCGAAACCCAGAAGGCCGGCGCGTGCGGTGTTCGACAGAATGAGTCCGGCCACTGGCTGTTTGGCCGCCATCGACGTGAGAAAGATCACGCGCCCCCACTTGCGAGCGCGCATACCCGGAACGCAGGCGCGCGCGAGACGAATCGAGCTCAGCAAGTTGAGCTGGATTGCGGCGACATACTGCTCGTCGCTCGTTGAATCGAAGAGCGTCGACGGGGGACCGCCTGCATTCGCGACGAGGATATCGATTGGCCCGAGCGACTCCTCGACGGCGCGCGCGATCCGATCGGGCTCGCCATCCTTCGCGACATCACCGACGATGGGCAGCACGCGCGTTCGCGCAACCTTGAGGATGTCGGCGGCGGCCTGATCCAACTCCGTCTTTCGACGCGCGACGATGCCGACACTCGCGCCTTCGCACGCGAGCTCTCGTGCGATCGCGAAGCCGAGTCCGGAGGAGGCTCCGGTTACGAGGGCAACCTTACTGGTGAGCTTGAGGTCCATGGGAGATGGTGTGTGTCATTCCGAGCCGAGAGCCGAAGGCCCGCAGTCGAGGAATCGGTTGTCATTCCGAGCGAAGTCGAGGAATCGCGATCTACGGATAGAGGGGCCCTCTGTCGGGACGATTACGATTCCTCATCTGCCTACGTTCCGTGGGCTTCCGGCTTGCTCGCTCGGAATGACAGCCGGCTCGGAATGCGTGGCAGTCGTCGCGACAGCGTTCAGCGTCGTCGTCGCGCACCGGTGCGAGCTTCACAGCGCACACCTTGAACTCCGGAATGCCTGCGTACGGGTCGAGCGCCGGATTCGTCAGCAGGTTCACTGCTGCTTCGCGATAGTGCATTGGCACGAACACCTGGTGCCGTGCAACGCGCCCCGAGATCCGCGCCGCGATCCTGATGCTGCCGCGTCGTGAGCTGATCGAGATCACCTCGCCGTCACGCACCCCGAGCGCTTCGGCGTCAGCAGGATTGAGCTCGACCGTCGGCGTCGATTCTCGTGCATCGAGCGCGAACGAGCGGCGGGTCATCGTTCCCGTGTGCCAGTGATACATCTGGCGACCCGTGTTCAGGAAGAATGGATACTCGTCGTCAGGCAGCTCTGCCGGCGGAAGGAACTCGACCGGATGGAACGACGCCTTCCCGTCGGCCGTCGGGAAGTTCTCGTCGAACAGGTACGCCGTACCGGGATGCGAGAAGTCGAGCACCGGGTACTGCAGCCCGGGCCCGCCATCGAGCCGAGCGTGCGACACACCACGCCACGACGGCGTGACGCGCGCGATCTCGTCCATCACGTCGGCCGCGTTATGGAAGTTGGTCGGCAGTCCGATGCGGTTCGACAGGTCGATCACGATTTCGAGATCGCCGCGTGCATCGCCGGGCGGCTCGACCGCTTTCTTCGCGAGTTGAATGCGTCGTTCCGTATTGACGTACGTCCCGTCCTTCTCGGCGAACGATGCCCCGGGAAGGACGACGTCCGCATAACGCGCCGTCTCGGTGAGAAAGAGATCCTGCACGGCGAGAAACTCGAGCTCGCGGAACCAGGTCTCCGCGTGTGAGACGTCCGGGTCCGAGATGATCGGGTTCTCGCCCATGATGAACATCCCGCGCACCGGACTCCCTTCTTTCGCGATCTGCGTGACCTTGAGCCCTGGCGTGAGCGGTATGCGCTCGTCAGGCACCCCCCACGTGCTCGCGAAGGTATGGCGAATCGCCGGATCGGTGACCGTCTGATAGTCCGTGTAGAACATTGGGATCGACCCGACGTCGCTCGCGCCCTGCACGTTGTTCTGACCGCGAATGGGAATCATCGCCGCGCCCCAGCGGCCGATCGATCCTGTCGCGAGAATGAGATTGAGCAGCGCGGTAACGATATCCGTGCCGGTGCTGTGCTGCGTCAGCCCCATCGCCCAGAGCGTCGACGAACGAGGCCCGCGCGCGTAGATCTCCGCGGCCCGTCGGATAAGGTCGGCGCTCACGCCCGTGATCGTCTCACCGCGCTCTGGCGTGTACGGTGCGACGGCTTCACGCACCTTGTCGAAGGCGTGCGTGCGCCTGGCGATGAACTCGCGATCCTCGAGCTCGAGCGCGAGGATGTGGTGGAGCATCGCGTTCATCAGCGCGACGTCGGTGCCCGGCAACGGCTGCAGATGAATGTCCGCTCGAGCCGCGAGCTCGATGCGTCGCGGGTCGCACACGATGAGCGTGGCGCCGCGCTTCACCGCGCGCTTGATCGCCGCGCCGAATACGGGATGCGATTCCGTGGTATTCGCGCCGAGCAGGAAGAGGACGTCCGTCTCGAGCTCGATCTCCCGCATGGAGCCTGACGCGGCGCTCGTGTTCATCGCGCGCTGCATGGCGCTCACGGATGACGAGTGACAGAGCCGCGTGCAGTGGTCGACGTTGTTCGTGCCGATGCCAGCGCGGAACATGCGCTGCAGGATGTAGTTCTCCTCGTTCGAGCACTTGGCCGACTGAAAGACGGCGAGTGAGTTCGGGCCTTGTGTGTCGCGGAGCCTCACGAGCTCCTGCGCCGTGAGATCGAGCGCCTCATCCCATGTCGCCTCGCGGAACATGGAGTACCACTCGGATGGCGTGGATGCGCGATCGCGAGGATCGCCGAGCGGTGATGGGCCCGTGGGCGCGGTGCTCAACGGATTCGTTCGTGGACGACGCTTGTTCGTACGCGACTCGTCTTTCACCTCGAGCCATGGGCCGCCGCGTCGTGGCCACGGGCTCCCATCGGTTGATCGAGCAGCATCAGCGGCATCGTACACCCAGCGACCATCCTGCTTCTTCCAGCCGCGGCGAATGAGCGGACTCGTCAGGCGGTCACGATGCTGCGCAAAGTCATAGCCGAAGCGGCCCTTCACGCAGGTGGATCCCTGGTTCGGCGTATCCTCTTCGATCCACGGACTCTTCACGTGAATCACCTGATTGTCCTTTACCTGCAGATCGATCTGACACCCGACGCCGCAGTAGGGACAGACGCTGCGGACAGTTCGATCGAGAACAGGGAGCCGAGTCGAGACTTCACGCTCGGCGCGTCCGTTCCCGTTATGCACGGATGCTCCCTCTCCGTTGCTCCGGCCGTTGCCACGCGTGCTCCCGTTGTGATCGCCGTTCCCATCCGAGGGGCGTGCGAGAGAGAGGATGTCGTGAATAGCGCCTGTGGGACACACGCGCACGCATTCACCGCACCATGTGCATCCCGCGTGCTCCGGATTGCCATCCGCACCGACAATGATCTGCGCGTGATCGCCGCGATGCGCGACGTCGAGCACGCCGACAACCTGAATGTCCTCGCAGGCGCGCACGCACCGGGTGCAGAGGATGCACGTCGACATGTCGTGCTGAATGATCGGATCGCCATCGCGGTCGTCTCCCTCTCTGAGCGGAAGTCCCGAGCGGCGCGCCGTCGGTACATCATAGCGCTGAACGAGCGACTCGAACTCGTTACGCGCACCGACGCGCGGAATGTCTTCCGCGGGGTACCGCTCGAGGAGCATCGACAGCACAGCCTGACGATTCTTCCTCGCGTCATCGGACTCGGTGTGCACACGCATCCCATCCGCTGCGGCGGTAGCGCATGAAGCAACGAGCTTGGGAGATCCTTCCACCTGCACGAGGCAGATTCGACAGTTACCGACGACTGGCAACTTCGGATACCAGCACAGCGTCGGCACGTCGATCGCCATCGCGCGTGCGGCGTCGAGAATGGTCGACCCTTCCGGGACCGTTATGGAGCGGCCGTCGATCGTGAGCGTTGGCATGACACGGACTCGTCGAGGAGGACAGGCGATATTTTGGAGTATATAGCGCGTGCGGAGGACTAGCGATGGGAGCACGGCGTGCGTCGACGCGCATCATCGCGCCGACATCATCGACGTGTTCTTGGCGATTATTGCATCGAGTATCTCATGACGACGAGCTCGATGATATCGCGAGATATCGCGCGATATGTCGTGTTGATTCACGCATGACTATTGCATCCACTTTTTTCTAGTTCTATATTCGCGAACAGTTCCTTTCTTGCGGCCAGCATCAAGGACACTGCGTGGCACCATCGCGACGAGCGTTTCTCAAGACGGCATCAGCGGCAGCAGCGACGATCGGCGTGAACGCCTGCGTCGGTTCTCAGCAGCCCCCCGCGAGCCCTCCTCGTCCCGATAACTCAGCCACTCCCGCCGCACCGCCCTCTACAACTGATGCAACGTACCGCGAGCTGGCAATGCTCGCGCTCGATGCCGCTCGCAGTGCGGGAGCGCAGTACGCAGACGTTCGCATCTCTCGCAATCGCGTGCAGTCCATCAACACGCGCGAACGGCGAGTACAGGGCCTCTCTGACAACGAGACGTTCGGCTTCGGTGTGCGCACGCTCGTTGGTGGCGCCTGGGGTTTCGCGGCGAGCAGTGACCTGACGCGAGATGAAGTCGCGCGCGTCGCTCGTCAGGCAGCAGAACAGGCGAAGGCGAATCGTGCGGCGCTCGTGCGCCCAGTCGTGCTTGCACCCGCACCAGTCACGAAGGAAGGCGTGTGGCGCAGCCCGGCGAAGATCGATCCGTTCGACATCGCCATTGAAGAGAAGGTGGCGCTGCTGCTTTCAGCGAATGAAGCGGCGCTCAAGGTTCAGGGCTCGCGCTTCGTGAACTCCGCGATGTTCTTCCTCCGCGAAGAGAAGACGTACGCGAACAGCGAAGGCAGCTTCACCGTTCAAACGATCTATCGCGCGTCGCCGTCGATGACGGTGACTGCCGTCTCGACGGACTTCTCGGATTTTCAGTCGCGCCAATCGACCGACATCGCGCCAATGGGGCGCGGCTACGAGCACGTGCTCGACTCGAAGCTTGTCGAGAACGCGCCTCGGTGGGCAGAAGAAGCCGTGCAGAAGCTCTCGGCCAAGCCAGTCGACGTTGGTCGCTACGATCTCGTGCTGCACCCGTCGCACCTCGGTCTCACGATCCACGAATCGATTGCGCATCCGACCGAGCTCGATCGCGTGTACGGGTACGAGGCGAACTACGCCGGCACGAGCTTCGTATCGCCACCTGAGGAGAAGCTCGGGAAGTTCCGCTACGGCCCCGAGTTCATGAACATCCAGGGCGATCGCATGCAGGATGGATCGCTCGGTGCGGTCGGATGGGATGATGAAGGCGTGCAGCCCGAAACGTTCCTCATCATCAAGAACGGCGTCGTGAACGACTATCAGACCACGCGCGAGCAGGCGAACTGGCTGGAGTGGTGGTACAAGAGCCAGGGCAAGCAGACGCGCTCGCACGGATGCTCGTATGCGCAGTCGTGGTCGGACGTGCAGTTCCAGCGGATGCCGAACGTGTCGCTGCTGCCGGGCGAACAGAATCTCAAATGGGAAGATCTCATCGCGGCCACCGATCGCGGCATCGCCATCATCGGGGATGGGTCGTTCTCCATCGATCAGCAACGTTATAACGCGCAGTTCGGTGGCCAGCTGTTCTATGAGATCCGCGGCGGCAAGATCACCGGCATGCTGAAGGACGTCGCGTACCAGATGCGGACGCCGGAATTCTGGAACGCGATGGACATGATCGGGGGAAAGGACAGCTACTGGCTGTGGGGCGCGTTTGGCGATGCGAAGGGTCAACCGTCGCAGTCGAATGCCGTCTCGCATGGATGTCCGCCGACGCGTCACCGCGGCATCAACGTCATCAACACGGGACGTAAGGCGTGAGCAGTCTCCGCTCTCTCGTCACTGCGGCGCGCACCATGGGCCGCGAAGAGTGCGAAGCGCTCGCCAAGCGCGCGCTGTCGTTCGCCTCTGCAGACGAGACCCGCGTCAACATCAACAGCGGCGGGCGAGGCAACACACGGTTCGCCGTCAATCAGATCTCGACGGGCGGCGACAACTACGACGCGACGATCGCCATCCGCAGCGCGTTCGGCAAGCGCAGCAGCGTCGTGAATACGAACAAGCTCGATGACGCGAGTCTCAAGGCGGCCGTGCAACTCGCCGAGCGCCTCGCGAAGTTGTCGCCGGAAGATCCCGAGGCGATGCCCGAGCTGCCGCCGCAGACATATACCGAGTCGCGTGGCTGGAGCGATACGACGGCGTCACTCGATCCGACGGCGCGCGCCAACGCGGCGCGCGCGATCACCGAACCTGCTCGCGCTGCGGGACTCGTCTCCACGGGTTACCTCGAGACACAGGCCGGTGCGACCGCGATCGCGAATTCAAAAGGATTGTTCGCCTACGGCCGGCAGACGGCTCTCTCGCTGACGACGACCGTTCGCACCGAGGACGGAACGGGATCCGGTTGGGCGGGAGCGACGAGTCATGACTTCTCGAAGCTCGATCCGAAGGACCTCGGCGCACGTGCAATCGACAAGGCGCGTCGCTCGGTCAACGCTGTCGCGGTCGAACCCGGGCGCTACACCGTCATCCTCGAACCCACGGCTGTCGGGAATCTCATCCAGTTCATCGTGTTCGCGATGAACGCGCGAAATGCAGACGAAGGCCGCTCGTTCTTCTCGAAGGCTGGGGGCGGGAACAAGATCGGAATGAAGGTCGTCGATGAGCGCGTGACGATTTCGTCCGATCCACTCGATCCCGAGGCGTATGCGAACACGTTCTCGAACGATGGACAACCCATCGCGAAGACGACGTGGATCGAGAACGGCGTCGTCAAGAATCTCTCGTATGACCGCTTCTGGGCGCAGAAGCAGGGCAAGGAGCCGCTGCCTACCGCGGGGACGGTGCGCATGTCCGGCGGCACTAGCAGCACCGAGGAACTGATCGCGTCGACGGAGCGCGGTATCCTCGTCACGCGCTTCTGGTACCTTCGCCCCGTTGATCCGCGGACGATTCTCTACACCGGACTCACGCGCGACGGCACGTTTCTCATAGAGCGCGGACGCATTACGCGGCCGATAAAAAACTTTCGCTTCAACGACTCACCCGTCTACATGCTCAACAACCTCGACGCGATGGGCCGCGCGGTTCGTGTGAGTGCGAGCGAGGCTGGAGGACCGGGCCAGGCGATCGTTGTACCGCCGATCAAGGTGCGCGATTTCAACTTCACGAGCTTGAGCGATGCAGTTTGATGCCGTTTGATCGCGGTTTGATGTTGCTATTCGCATTTTCTCGTCGTGATGCTATTAGGTTCAACTCGTAACAAACGAACAAGGTCAATCGTCCGATAGCGGACAAGACAATCGAACATCGTGCGCGCTGTACGAGCGCATAACGAATCGGCCGTGTACCCTCGGGTGCGCGGTCGCTAGCCCGACGGTCCACCGGGGGATCGAACGGGTTTTCCACTCCAGTACTGGAGATCGTACCATGCCAATGAAAAAGAAAGCCGCGAAGAAAGCCGCGAAGAAGAAGGGTGGCGCCAAGAAGAAGGCCGCCAAGAAGAAGTAGTTGGTAGGCAAGACGTACAGAGAAGCCGGCCGAGAGGCCGGCTTCTTTGTTTTCTGCCCGACGAATGAACTGACTACCGAGCGTAGCGCGCCGAGGCCAACTCCACGATCTGTCCTATGAGCGCGTCATACGCGATGCCGTCTCGCTCCGCGGCGCGCGCGAATTCGCTCTTCGCCTCGAGATAGCAGTTCGGGTTCACCTCGATGATGAACACCTCACCCTCATCTGTGACCCGCATATCGATGCGCGCGTAGTCACGAAGCCTGAGCGCATGAAACGCCTCGACGGCGACCTTCTGCATCCGGTCGCGTAGCTCGTCAGGCAGATCGTCAGGGAAGATCGACTCGGTGCCGGCGAACTCCGCGCCCTTCTCGTCGCCATCGTCACCCCACTTCGCAGCCCAACTCGCGATGCGAGGTTTGTCAGCCGGGAACTTCGAGAAGTCCAACTCGATGATCGGCAAGGCACGCGCGTTCTGGTTGCCGAGCACCCCGACGTAGAACTCGCGCCCTTCGATGAACTCCTCGGCGAGTGCCGGCGACTGATACTCTGTCTGCAACTCGCCGATCTTCTCGAGTAGCTCGCGCACGTCACGCACCACCGACTTGTGCGTGATGCCGAGCGACGCGTCTTCCTGCGGCGGCTTCATGATCGAGCGGGAACTTCACGTCACCGGCCCAATCGACCGCGCCACGATACACGGTCGCGAACTCGGGCGTCTTGATGCCGTGAAACTGAAGCACCTTCTTGCTCAGCGTCTTGTCGCCGGCGACGAGCAAGCCCGCGGGGCTCGATCCTGTGTAGCGGAGATCGATGAGGTTCAGCAGCGCGGCGATGTTCGATTCCAGCGCGCTCTTTCCCGCGAATGATTCCGCGAGGTTGATGACGAGGTCGGGACGATCGCTCGTCAACGCCGACACGACCGGCTCCACCGCGTTGTCGACCATCACGCGCCGCGTCTCGTGTCCACCGCCGTGCAGCGCGCCTTCGATCTGACCAAGGACTGGATCTTCCTCGCCATCGACGGCGTCCTTCGTATGCAGTAGTACGATTTTCACGTTTCTTCTCCGCGGGGATTCCCGTGTAGTGCGTCGGTGAGTCGATAGTTCATCATCACGGCGGTGCCGAAGGCCGTGAGCTCGATGAGGGTCGATGCATCGAGCCCGCGCACGCGCAGCTCGAGCGCCGCGGAACGCTGGATAAGGAAGTCGATGAATGCACGAACGGTGATCGTGCTCTCGCCCGTCCAGTACGCGATGCGCGACACGATCTCGCGCCGATGCCGGCGAATGAACTCGGTCGCGACTTCGCCGTCCGGCGCCTCCTCCGCGGATCCGAAGAGCGTGCGCAGGTCGCCGTCGAAATGCCGTTCGTCGTCGAGCGGCAACGGCTCGTCGAGACTTCGATAGTGCTCGGCGAGCGTGTACTGCATCGACTCGACAGGCAGGTCATCTTCTCCGGGCACGCCGACCGTGGGCGGGTCGTCGCCCAGGTCCTGCATAACGCGATCGACGTATTCGAGCTTCGCCAGCGCCGGCCACCCTGCGTACTCCGTTCTCCAATCCCGCCCAGGCGTGAGCCACACCGCGAACGACTCGGCGAAGTCCTCGTCCGGGTGCTTCTGCGCATACCAGCCGAGAATGTGGCGCACGTACTCGCGCGAGAACGGGTTCGCGCGGAACCGGTCGCGATACGGGCGCGAATACGGGCCGAAGATGCGGCGCCAGTCAGCGCGGTCGTAGAGGCGGTACGCGTAGTTGAACGCATGGCCGGCCTCGTGACGTAGGAAGCGCATCACGTCGACTTCCGATTCCACCTCGACGGCCAACTCCTCCTCGATGCGTGCGAGTCGCTGGTCGGCGAGATAGAACGGGATTCCAATGAGTGGCGTGTCGTCCGGGCATCCCCACTCATCGCTCAGGTAGACCGGCGGGTGGAAGCGCAGCCCCTTCGCATCGAGCTCGGCGTAGAGGCGATCGACGTACTTCTCCACGAGCGACCCGCTGATAGACAGGCCAAGCTCCGATATCCGCCGATCCAACAACGATCGGCGCTCTCCCTCCCAGTCATTCGACGAGTCATGCACGAGGTCGTGAGAAGGCAAGGCGCATACCGACTTGCCGAAAAAGAAAACCCCGCCATTGCTGGCGGGGCTGATAGATCGGTCGGGTGTAGTCGCTGTTACGCGGCTCGCGGCTCCGCCACCGCCGGCGCAACGTCGCCCACCTGGCTCCAGACATACGCCGCGAATCTCGGTGTGCTTTCGCCTCGACTGCCGCGCGAGATCACGATCCCCATGGGCTCGTCGTTCGGCCAGCTCTCACGAATATCAGTCATCGTCGTCATCTCCGAGTCAGGGAAGCCGGCAGATCACAATCGGCTCCCAGTGCACTAGCGCGTTGGACTACGGCTGCTTGCGCTGCTTTGTGTCGAGCTTGCTGACGACGACAGGCGGCCGATGCTCCACGAGAACGGGTCGCGGGCTCGACCGCCTGTCATCCCACCTTCTATAAAGAGAAGGGGTCGTATCAGCACCCCCGCTCATAGCACCGGTGGTGCCATTGCGTACTTGCGAGACGCAAGTGCTTTTCTGACAATCACATACACAAAACAAAGCCGACGCCAACGGCGCCGGCTGTCTCAAAAAGACACACTCGCAGAGGACACTTCGTATCAATTCATGACGACTCGGCGACTGCCTTGCGGGCGAAGAACGTTGGGGACGCCGAGTCTTCGCGCTCGACAGAGATGGACCAGCCACGGTACTGGGCGCGGAGTTCCTCGATCGTGAGCGCGGTCTGCCCAGCGACGATGGTCTCGACGAGATGAACCCCACCATCGAGTGTCGCACTCTGGAGCAGCTCGATGACGCGCGCCCTGTCGAGGTCGGACAATCCGACAAACGCGGCGGGCGAGCAAACGACGGCGGTGAGCGGGCCATCAGGAGCCCATTCACTAAGCGGGCTCATGAACGCGTTCACCTGCCGCGCCAGACCAACCGCCTCGGCCGCAATCATGACGCGCTCGACAACGTCGGGGGCGTCTCCAACGGCTGTGACCGTGCATCCATTCGCGGCGAGATAAAGCGTCGACTCGGATACCCGCGGTCCGGTGACCAGTACGTGTGCCTCCGTGCATGCGGAGATCGCGCGGACCAAGGGCGCGTCAGGCAGCATGCCCCAGTGTTCCGGCCGGCGGTACTCCGCGAGACGCTTCAGCCGACGGCGCTTCCATGCCGCGTAGTTCGGAATACGAAGGCGGCTCGTGATTATGCGGTCGACCTCCGCCCAGAGCACGAGCTCATCGAACGCTACCTGCTCTTGTGCGCGAAGCTTGGCGACGGCTTCATCGCCGATGCTGAGAATCGCCGAGCGCGGAATCGAGTCTTTGTAGTCCTCGATTTCCCGCTCCACGTACAGCTCGTATTCGTATTTGAGCGACCGGTGTTGTTGATGCGACATGAACCTCGAAGCCGGAGCGCTAATCACAAATGCAATAGTAGAACGACCGGTCGTATGCGCAAGTCTCAGCTTGGCTCGACATGGACGACTACTTCGGAAGCGCCGAGCGCTTCGGCGATGCGATTTTCGACTTCGTCAGCGATTTCGTGTGCGTCCGCGACGCTGGTCGAGCCAGCCACTCCGACCGTCACCTCTGCGAAAACGACGCCGGATGCACCGGCGCGCGAGCGCACGCTTCGAACCTCCTCGATCCGCGGAATGCTCTCCACGAGCCGCCGGACATCAGCCGAATCGAGACCACGTTCGTCCACCAGAATCGGAACCGTTTCCTTGAGGATCTGGTAGCCGTTTCGGGCGATGATGAGCGCCACAAGCAGTGCCAGCACCGGGTCGAGATGCCCCAAGCCAAATCGCGTCAGTCCAAGCGACGCGATGGCGAGCAGCGTGACGTACACGTCGCTATGCGTGTGGGCGGCGTCGGCAATGAGGAAAGAGCTCGCGAGCTCTCGCCCGCGTCGACGCTCGTAGACGACGATGAGGGCGTTGACCACCAGCGTGAAGCCGATCAAGCCGACTTCGAGGAGCGTGGGGGTCTCCGGCGAGTCGGATCGCCGCAGCTGCACGATGCCTTCGCGCAGGAGCTCGAAGCACGAGATCGAGAGGAACGTGACGATCGCGAGTGCACCGAGCGTCTCGAACTTCGCGTGGCCGTACGGATGGCTTTCGTCCGGGCCGCGCGCAGCGACCGTGACGAGCACCATGCCGACGATGTTGTTGAACACGTCGAGCGATGACTCGAGCGCGGCTCCCAGGACCGAGAGCGCGCCTGTCCTGAGGCCGACCATTACCTTGATCGCGACGACGATCAGGTTGAGCACGAGCACGCGTGCGAGCACGCCGCGCACGGCGGACGGGCGCGCCGTGTGTGAGACCGAGGCGGCCGCCTCGGATGTTGGAGCTTTGCGTGGAGAAGGCGGCGCGGCGGTCACGTCGGGAGTTTCACCGGACGACAGAACCGTGTCAACGCCAATCCGTGAAATGGCGTGGACACGCCATGGGAGTTGGAATGCCTGAGCTACCCGAAGTCGAGTATGCGTCGCGCGTGCTGCGGGCGGCGGTCGTGGGCCGGACGATCGGCAAAGTGACGGTACTGCATCCATCACAGCGGCGGCAGTTACCTCCGCGTGATGTCGCGCGGCTGGTTGGCACGACGATCAGTACGGTCGAACGCCGCGGAAAGCACCAACTCATCGGTCTGTCGTCCGGGGATACGCTCGTGGTGCACTTTCGCATGACGGGGGATTGGCTCGTCGACTCGATAACGGATGACGTCCCGCGCTTCGCACGGGTCGTCGTCGAGCTGACGGACGGCGTGCGGGTGTCACTCGTCGACCCGCGCGCGTTGTCGACCGTGAGCCTGCATCGCGATGGCGACGCATCGCTCCCTGTGCTCGGTCCCGACGCCGCCGACCCGACACTTAGTGTCGAGGCATTCGGCGTCGCGCTGTCACGGCGTCGAGCCGCCATTAAGGTGGCGTTGCTGGATCAGCGTGTGTTGGCGGGGGTCGGGAACATCTACGCGGCTGAAGCACTCTGGCTCGCGCGCATCAACCCGCAGGCGGTGGCGTCCTCGTTGTCTGCGCGCGCGTCGCGTTCGTTTGCTCGAGGCCATTCGGTCGGTGCTCGACAAGGCGCAGCGGTCGAGCGGGCGCTATCGCGACGACGGTGTCGGCCGATTCGAGGTGTACGATCGGGAAGGGCTGCCGTGCACGCGGTGCGGCCACCGAATTCGTCGCATTGTGCAGGGTGGCCGCTCGACGTACTTCTGCCCGCACTGTCAGCGTCGTTAGGCCGTCGTACCTAACGCCGAGTCGTGGCATTAGTCCATCGCTTCCAGGATGGCGCCCTTGATGTACCCCGTTTCGGGGATCGTGAGAATCTCCGGGTGGTCGAGTGATTGACCAATCATCTCACGCAGCGACAGGCGCCGTCCGCTATCCGCGGCTGCGCGCTCGATCATCTCGAGGAACAGCGGCTTCGTGAGATGGTAGCTGCAGCTCGCCGTGTAGAGCGTTCCGCCGGGTGCCAGGAGCCGCATGGCGCGAAGGTTGATCTCGTGGTACCCGCGCAGGGCGCTCGTTAGGCTGGCTCTCGACTTCGCGAACGCCGGCGGGTCCAGCACGATGGTGTCGAACATCGCGCGCTCCCGCTCCCGGTCGCGGAGGTAGTCGAACGCGTTCGCCTCGACGCAATCGATCGTATCGAACCCGTTGCGGCGCGCGTTGTCCGCCGCTCGGGCGAGGGCGGCGGCGGAGCTGTCGATGGCGATGACGTGGTCGGCGTTTCGCGCGAGGTGCAACGCGAACGATCCGTGGTAGCTGAAGCAGTCGAGCGCTCGCCCTCGCGCGTAGGTGCCGATACGGCGGCGCGCCTCACGCTGGTCGAGAAACGCCCCCGTTTTCTGGCCGGTCCAGGGCGCCGCGAGGTAGCGCACGCCGTGTTCGTGAACTTCGATCTCCTGCGGAACGTCGCCCGAGAGCAACGCCGTTTCGCGCGGGAGCCCTTCGCGGGCTCTGACGGGTGGATCGTTCCGCGCGAGGATGCCCTGCGCACCGGTGACGGCGAGCAGGGCGGCGACGACATCCTCGCGGTACCGCTCCAGACCCGCGCTCAGGAGTTGGACGACCAGCCATTTGTCGTAGCGATCGCAGACGAGTGACGGCAGCCCGTCGCCCTCGCCGTGAATCAGGCGGTAGGCGGAGGCGTCCGGTCCGATCGCGGTGCGGCGTCGCACGGCGTGCTCGATACGGTCATGCCACCAGTGCTCGTCGATGGTCGCGTCCGGATCGCGGTCGATGAGTCTGAGGGAGATCTCCGACTCGGGACTCCAGAGAGCGGTTCCGATCGGGCGGCGTCGATTGTCCAGGACGGTGACGGCAGCGGCGTCGGTAGACGGTGCGGTGATGAGGTCGCTACGAAAGATCCAAGGGTGGCCGTCGGCCCATCGTTGAGCTCCCTTGCCGGAGACGATCGCGGTCGCGCGCATGAGCAACAAAGGTAGCAGGGGCTCGAGCGGATCGTTTTTTCGTCCCTTGTTTGGCGTGTCGGATCGATGTATTGTTCGCGCCCTTTTCGGATCCGGCGCCGAGCGAAGTGTTGGGAGGCGACGTCGATAAAAATGGTCGTAGTTAGTGTGGCCATTGGAGTTGACTACCGGTGAAGACTCGGTTACAATTCGAAGCTTTTCCGTGACGTTTTTGGTCGCGGACCGCTGTTTGAAAAGAGAAGGAAAGAGGTAGATCGTGGGATTTATGAGTCCTCACCGATCTCTGGAGCGCGGTGCGAGTGACTATCGCATCGGGTGAAGGAGGAAGGTGAGCGAGATTGCACAGATCACTCATATATGAGAGTCGGCGGAAGCCGACTCCATGCGCGTGCTCTGCTTGACGTGTTTTTTTGTAGTCAAGCGAGCGAGGGCATGTGGGGGATGCCTGGGCACACGGAGGCGAGGAAGGCCGCGGTAAGCTGCGAAAAGCTCGGGGGAGCCGCACACAGGCAGTGATCCCGAGATGGCCGAATGGGGCAACCCGGCGGGGCGCGAGCCCCGTCATCACTGGTTTCCAGTGAGGCGAACCCGGGGAACTGAAACATCTCAGTACCCGGAGGAAGAGAAATCAACGGAGATTCCCGGAGTAGCGGCGAGCGAAACGGGACGAGCCTAAACCGGGGGACGCGAGTCCCGCGGGGTTGTAGGAGCCACGGACGGGTCAGGGCGAAGCGAGCCGAAGTCCCCTGGGATGGGGCGCCGGAGCGGGTGAGAGCCCCGTAGGCGAACGCGAGGGGCCGGACCTAGTGGAGTTCCTGAGTAACGCCCGGTACGAGGAGCCGGGCGTGAAGCCGGGGGGACCACCCTCCAAGGCTAAAGACTCCCGTGTGACCGATAGCGGACGAGTACCGTGAGGGACAGGTGAAAAGCACCCCTGGGCGGGGAGTGAAAGAGAGCCTGAAACCACATGCCCACAAGCGGTAGGAGGGGAGGCCGGGGGCAACCCTTGTCGGCCCTGACTGCGTGCCTTTTGCATTATGATCCGGCGAGTTACTGCTCGGGTGCGAGGCTAAGCGGGTGTCCCGCGGAGCCGCAGCGAAAGCGAGTCCTGAAACGAGGGCGACGTGAGTACCCGGGCGTAGACCCGAAGCCAGGGCGATCTACCCATGAGCAGGGTGAAGCTCGGGTAACACCGAGTGGAGGCCCGAACCGGTGTGGGTTGAAAACCGCTCGGATGACTTGTGGGTAGGGGTGAAAGGCCAATCAAGCCTGGAGATAGCTGGTTCTCCCCGAAATCTATTGAGGTAGAGCCTCGGGAATTGTCGGCAGGGGGTAGAGCGACTGGATGGGCGCGGGGGGGCGAAGCCCCTACCAACCCCAACCAAACTCCGAATACCTGCCCGACGGACCCCGGGAGGCAGTCGCCGAGCGATAATGTCCGGCGGCGAGAGGGAAAGAACCCGGAGCCACAGCTAAGGTCCCGGAGTGGCCGCTCAGTACAGCGAAGGATGTGTCCCTACTGTGACAACTGGGAGGTTGGCTTAGAAGCAGCCATTCCTTTAAAGAGTGCGTAATAGCTCACCAGTCCAGTGGGGGTGCGCCGAGAATGGTCGGGGTTAAGCGGCCCACCGAAGCTTGGCCTTCAGATTTATCTGAGGGGTAGGGGAGCGTTCCCGTAACAGTGAAGCCCCCGCGGAAGCGTCGGGGTGGAGTGGCGGGAAGTGAGGATGCCGGAATGAGTACGCGCAAATGGGGGTGAAAACCCCCCACACCGTAAGCCCAAGGGTTCCTGCGCCATGGCAATCAGCGCAGGGTGAGGCGGGTCCTAAGGCGAGGCCCCAGAGGCGTAGCCGATGGCAAGCCGGCGAAGATTCCGGCCCCGTGTCATGTCCGTTGAACCCGCAGGGGACCGTGGAACGAAGCGGGGGCGGCTTTGTGGATGGCCGTTCAACACCGTAGGGGGCGACCCCGAGAGTGGAGTACGAGGCGCGGGGGCGACCCCAACCCGAGTCCCGTGGAGTCGACACGCGAGAAAAGCCTGCGGCGGAGGGCGTGAGACGTCCGTACCGTAAACCGACACAGGTGGGCGAGGCGAGCAGCCTCAGGTGAACGAGTGAAACGTGGTCAAGGAACTCGGCATACTGACCCCGTAACTTCGGAAGAAGGGGTGCCGGGTGTACGTGCGAGGATTTACTCCTCAAGCGGAACCCGGTCGCAGTGAATCGGCCCAAGCGACTGTTTAGCAAAAACACAGGTGCGTGCCAAGCCGCGTAAGGCGCCGTATACGCACTGACGCCTGCCCGGTGCCGGAAGGTTAAGGGGAGGGGTTAGCCGCAAGGCGAAGCCCTGAGCCGAAGCCCCGGTAAACGGCGGCCGTAACTATAACGGTCCTAAGGTAGCGAAATTCCTTGTCGGGTAAGTTCCGACCTGCACGAATGGCGTAACGACTTGGGCACTGTCTCGACCACGTGCTCGGCGAAATTGCAGTCTCGGTGAGGATTCCGAGTCCCCGCAGCAGGACAAAAAGACCCCATGCACCTTTACTGTAGCTTGCCATTGCTCGCTGCATCAGACTGTGTAGCATAGGTGGGAGGCGTTGATCCCCGGGCGCTAGCTCGGGGGGAGCCGTCAGTGAAATACCACCCTGTCTGATGCGGCGTGCTCACGGGCGGAGGCAAACCCTCATCCGGACCGTGGCAGGTGGGCAGTTTGACTGGGGCGGTCGCCTCCGAAAGAGTAACGGAGGCGCGCGCAAGGTCCCCTCAGCGCGGTCGGTACTCGCGCTCTGGAGTGTAACGGCAGAAGGGGGCCTGACGGCGAGACCGACGGGTCGAGCCGCCACGAAAGTGGGCCGTAGTGATCCGGTAGCCCCGCGTGGGCGGGCTATCGCGCAACGGATAAAAGGTACGCTGGGGATAACAGGCTTATCGCGCCCGAGAGTTCACATCGACGGCGCGGTTTGGCACCTCAATGTCGGCTTATCACATCCTGGGGCTGGAGAAGGTCCCAAGGGTCCGGCTGTTCGCCGGTTAAAGTGGTACATGAGCTGGGTTCAGAACGTCGTGAGACAGTTCGGTCTGTATCCGCTGTGGGCGTTGGAGGGTTGAGGGGTGCGGACCCTAGTACGAGAGGACCGGGTCGGACGGCCCGCTCGTGTCCCGGTTGCCCTGCCAAGGGCAGCGCCGGGTAGCGACGGCCGGCGGCGATAACCGCTGAAAGCATCTAAGTGGGAAGCGCCCCCCGAGATGAACCCTCCCGGAGCTTCGAGCTCCCTGAAGGGCCGTCGGAGACGACGACGTCGATAGGCCGCCCGTGGAAGGTGGGCAACCACCTCCAAGCGCAGCGGTCCTAATCGCCCGTGCGGCTTGACTACTTCCCAGCTTTACCGCTGGGCAGAAATTCTCAACCGCAGAGTACGCAATATGAGTGAGCGTCACCTTCGGGTGGTGCGGTTCCACGAGACTACCTCTTCCTCTTCTTTTCGTTGCTCACGCGAGTGAGTCACCGACAGTCGAGCCATCAGCTATCAGTCGCTGATCTCGATGCTCCATTTCGTCGGCTGGCCCCCTCGCACGACGCGGCGCTCGTTGCCACGTCGATCGTCATTGGCTGTCGACTGATAGCCGAAGGCCGAACAAAAAAATCGCTGGCGATTAGAGCGTAGGGGCCACACCCGTTCCCATCCCGAACACGGTCGTTAAGCCCTACAGCGCCAATGGTACTCCGATCGAGAGGTCGCGGGAGAGTAGGCCATCGCCGGCACCTATTCGAAACGGGTCACCCTAACGGGTGGCCCGTTTCTTTCTTTGCCACCACCCATGCTACGATATTTCGGCCTCGCGGCGGGAGCGGCAGGTGGCGCGCTCTACCTCCGCGAACGCCAGCGACGTCTGGCCGCTGAACGACTCGCCGCCGCCGTCCTCGAGACACTGCTCCGCGCCATCGACGCCAATGACGCCGAAACCGGCGGCCACGTCCGCCGAGTGGCTCGTTATGCGCTCATCCTCGCCGAAGCGGCCGACCTCGATACCCGCGAACAGCGGAACGTGGAGCGCATCGCGCTCTTCCACGACATCGGCAAGATCAACGAGGCGCTGTTCGACATCATCCATGAAGAGTCGAAGCTCACGGAGAAGGAACGCGAGGCGGTGCGAACACATCCGCGGCTCGGCGCCGAGGTCCTGACGCCTCTCGCCTCGTTCTATCCAGAGCTGTCGACGGGCGTGCTCTCACACCATGAGCGGTGGGACGGCCAGGGATACCCGCGGCAGTTGAGCGGAAACGGGATCCCGTTGGCTGCGCGCATCGTGACGATCGCCGACTCGTTCGACGCGATGACGTACAACCGGCGCTATCGACCAGCACAGAGCGCGACCGAAGCCGCCAAGAAGCTGATGAACGGTCGCGGGACGCAGTTCGATCCGAACCTCGTCGACCTGTTCCTCTCACCGCCCGTGTTCGATGAGATCATCCGGCGCGATGCGGGCTGACCACGCGCCGCAACCGCGCGCGGCTCAGAGCGGGCCGTCGAAGCGCGATGCTGGGATGCCGGAGCTCAGCTTCCGGTGGCGGACAACAACTCCCGCGCCGCGCGCTCTGGGTCGGAAGCTGCGAAAATCGCCCTGATCACCGCTACGCCATGTGCGCCGGCCGCGAGCACGTCCCGACAGTTGGACGGACCAATGCCGCCGATGGCGACAGCGGGTAGTCCGGTGAGTCGGGCCAGGCGAGCAAACTCACCGGGGCCGATGGCATCGCCGGCATCGGCTTTGGATGTCGTCGAGAACACGGGGCCGATGCCCACATAGTCGGCCCCGGCCGCGGCCGAAATTTCGGCGTCGCTTCCAACCGACGCGCCGATGATGAACCCCGACGGAACGACGGCGCGGAGCGCGACTGCAGGAATGTCATCCACTCCGACGTGCACGCCGGCCGCTCCCGACGCGAGTGCCACGTCTGCGCGATCGTTCACGATCACGGGCACTGGTACCGCCTCGACGAGCGCGCGCGCGACCTGCACGAGCTCGCGCGGATCGACGTCCTTGAGACGCAGTTGCACCATGGTTGCGCCGCCGCGGACCGCAGCCGAGGCGCGGCGCACGAGGCCATCGGTGCCGTCGCGGAGGTCATCCGTGATCGCGACGAGACGGAGAACGTCGGGAATCGGGAATCGGGAATCGGGAATCGACAAACCTGGAGCCGGGAACGGGAACAGGGCACTGAGGCCGCCTGCTACGTGCGGGACGTGCCAGCCGAATCTGTTATTCGCTCGACCAGGAGCCCACCACATCAGCAACGCCATGACAAGAATACCCGCAACGACAACGGCAACAGCAGGACAGGATGGCCAGGATTGGCAGGATTGACGAAGATGACCGCTCACGGCGGCTCGCGGGAGCGAGTCGCCGGGGCCTAACGAATGAAGGAACACATCGCAGGGCGAGTGGCGTCCCGAGCGGCCGCTCCTCTCATACTGGCCTCGTTGCGGGAGGGGCTTGGGCGCGACGCGGAGCCTCTGTTTCATCCGTCATCCTGCCAATCCTGTCATGTAGTTGCCGTTGCTGTTCGTCAATCCTGCCAATCCTGGCCATCCTGTCCTGCTGTTGCCGTTCTCATTCCGAGCCTCTCGAACGCTCGTTAGGCGCGCCGGGTCGGGCGCGACTCCGTCAGCTCAGTCGCGGCTCGGCGAACGCGGTGTCTCGCGACGAATCTGTTGGCGGGCTTCCGTGTGCTCCGAGAACGTTTGCCGGAATTCATGGTGGCCGTCCGGGTGTGCCACGAAATAGAGATACGGCACGCTCGCCGGAAACAAGGCCGCCTCAATGCTCGCGGCACCTGGCGAGGCAATGGGGCCCGGCGGTAGTCCCGGATGCTTATAGGTGTTGTAGCGAGAATCCACCTCGAGGTCCTTGAACAGGACCCGGTCGACGTGCTTGCCGAGCGCGTATTGAACCGTGGGATCCGCCTGCAGCAGCATGCCGATCTTGAGTCGATTGTGGTACACGGCCGAGATCACCGGTCGCTCCTCCGCGAGGCGGGCTTCCTTCTCGATGATCGACGCGAGCGTGATGATGTCGTGTCGCGACATTGCCAGCGCCTGGAGTCTCTCGTCCCACTCGGGCTTCCACACCTTCTCGAAGGTCGAGACGAGCATCCGCACGGCCTCCTGCGGTGTCGTGCCTTCCGCGAACGTGTACGTATCGGGAAAGAGGTAGCCCTCGAGCGTCGGCGTGGGCACGTCGAGGCGACGGCGAAGCGCCGAGTCGCTGGCTGCAACGACGATGGATTCCGGGGGCACCGACAGTGCTCGGCCGAGCAACGGCGCGATGGCGCCAAGGGCGAAGCCCTCGGGAATCGTCACCGTGTGGACGAGCCCTTTGCCGCGCGTGAGCGCGTCGAGGACTGCGTTCCACGACGAGCCGTCGCGGAAGACGTACGTCCCTGCCTTGAGATCGCGATCACGGCCCCGCGCCGAGGCGTAGAGGCGGAAGATGCGCGGGGCCGGAGATGACGCCGGCGTGCGCGAGGGAGTCGATCGCGCTGCTGAAGCTCGAGCCCGCGGGAATCGTCACGCGAACGCTCCCGCCACGCGACGAGCCGCTGCACGCGCCGCTGACGATCAGCGCCGCTGTGCACAGGCCCCCGACGAGGCGGCGCCTAACGTGGAAGCGAGAGCGCATGTTGGAGCAGAATGGTGGCGGCCATGGAATCGACGTCCCCCTTGCGGCCTCGCGTCGAGCCGCCCATTTCGCGGATGGTACGGAGCGCCGCCGCAGTCGTGAACCGCTCGTCCACGAGACGCACGGGAAGACCGGTTCGTTTCTCCAACTCGGCGGCAACGTGGCGTGCCTCGACGGCGCGGGGCGTATCCTCGCCATTCTGGTCGAGCGGAAGGCCAACCACATAGCCCTGCACCTCGAGCTCCACGCCGCGCCGAATCATCTCGGCGATCGGCGGCCGTTTGCCGCGCCGGCGCTCGATGAAGCCGGCGGGTGATGCGATAGTCCCCGAAGGGTCGCTGACGGCGAGACCCACACGACGGTCACCGTAGTCGACGGCCAGCAGCCGTCTCGGGAACGGGGAACCGGGAACGGGAAACAGGGGCTGATCGCTGATGGCTGGTAACTCCGTATCACCCGCCCTGCGCCATCTGCACGAAGAATTCCTTGTTGTTCCGCGAGCGCGTGAGCTGCTTGAGCAGGAAGACAATCGACTCATCCGGCGGCATGTCGCCCAGGAAGTTACGCAGGAGATAGACCCGATTGATCTCCTCCTTCGTGAGCAGGAGCTCTTCCTTTCGCGTGCCGGACTTGTTGATGTCGATCGCAGGGAAAATGCGCCGGTCGGCGATCTCACGATCGAGCACGAGCTCCATGTTCCCGGTGCCCTTGAACTCTTCGAAGATCACCTCGTCCATGCG
Source organism: uncultured Gemmatimonadaceae bacterium (assembly GCA_963829055.1). Lineage (GTDB taxonomy): Bacteria > Gemmatimonadota > Gemmatimonadetes > Gemmatimonadales > Gemmatimonadaceae > JAJKIV01. Next base: position 829,341 of record CAWHHI010000004.1, read on the forward strand.
CGAGCCCGTCTCGATGAGGGCGGTCGCGACGATCGTGAGGGAGCCGCCGCCGTCGATGTTGCGGGCGGATCCGAAGAATTTCTTCGGCTTGTGCAGCGCCGTCGCTTCGACGCCACCGGAGAGAATCTTTCCGCCGTGCGGTGCGATCGTGTTATGTGCGCGCGCGAGTCGAGTGATCGAATCGAGCAGGATGACGACATCCTTGCCGTGTTCCACGAGTCGCTTCGCCTTTTCGATGACCATGTCCGCTACCTGCACATGGCGGTCAGCGGGCTCATCGAACGTGGAGCTGATCACCTCGGCGCGACCGACATTCTGCACCATGTCGGTCACTTCCTCGGGCCGTTCATCGATGAGCAGGAGGATGAGCGACACCTCGGGATGATTCTCGACGATGGCGTTCGCCATCTTCTGCAGCAGAATCGTCTTTCCTGCGCGCGGCGGCGCGACGATGAGCCCGCGCTGGCCCTTGCCGATCGGCGCGATGAGATCGACGACGCGCATGCTGAGATCGCCGTTCGCCGCTTCGAGTCGGAGGCGCTCGTCGGGGTAGCGCGGCCGCAGGTTATCGAACGCGATTCGCTGCTTCGCCTGCTCGGGCGAGTCGCCGTTGATGGATTCGACCTTCAAGAGGGCCAAGTACCGCTCCCATTCCTTCGGCGGTCGGACCTGGCCGAGCACGGTGTCACCAGTGCGGAGGTCGAACCGCTTGATTTGCGAGGGTGAGACGTAGATGTCATCGGGGCCGTACAGGTAATTCCAGTCCTGACTCCGCAGAAAGCCGTAGCCCTCCGGTAGAATCTCGAGCACGCCTTCGCCGCGAAGGATGTTCTCCGCATCGAGCAGGTTCTGCTCGATCCGGAAGATGAGGTCCTGCTTGCGGAGGCCGGAGGTGTTCGCGATGTCGAGCCCTTCAGCAACTTCCTGGAGCTCGGCGACCGACTTCCGCTTCAGATCAGCGATATCCACGGGCGGGGATCTGGGCGGCTACGATCCACGGCGCGATGCAATGCGCCGAGCGACGAGTTGGGTGGGAACGACGCGCGGAGAGGTGGACCGGCGATGCTCGACAACCGCGTGATGCGGAGAGGAACGTCTGGATGACTGGGCGGCACGTCGAGGAGCGCCAAGCTACCAACGGCCGCGGAGAGGGTCAAGTGCTTCCAACGGTGTAACAGGAAGCGCTACGGCAGCTTGGTGCGCATCGTCGGAATGCTATGGAATCAGAATGCGATGTAGCGGAATGGTCGGCGCTTCATGTCGGCGAAGAGGTCGGTCATTTGCTTCGACAGCTCGGTCATCTGAACGGCGATGATCGAGTCCTGCGCAAAGCGCCCGACGGTTCCGGACTTCGAAGCGAGCAGCGCGCTGGTGATGGAAAGCTCGTCGCGAACGTCGGCAACCGCTTGCAACAACGTCGAGTCGCGACGAAAGCGGCCAAACGACCCCTGATTGCTCGCGAGTAGCGCCCGGACGGAGTCCGCCTGCGCGGCAGCGGTCTTCGCGCGCGTCATGATCTCACCGCGTTGCATCGCGAGGCCCAAAGTGCCGGTGCCGGCGGTCGCGCGCTCCGCAAGTCGCGACGCGTTGCCCATCAGCGTCTCGATGCGTTTCGGGGCGTCCATCGTGGTGAGTGCGCGCACAGCCCCGTCGGCGGATGACAGGGCGGAGGTGAGCACTTTCACGTTCGCCGTGAGCGCTGGCAATTCCTGCGTCACTCCACCGAAGGTCGCCGTGAGTGTCTGGATGTCGCCACCCACGGACGTTCGAATGGTGTCGCTGGCGGGGATGACACGTGCGGCGCTGGTGCCTGCCGTGATGTAGACGACGGTCGGCCCCATGAGCTGCGCGCCGGTGCCGAGCTTCACGACGGAATTCTCGCGGATCTGCTGTCGGTATTTCTGCAGGACCTCGATCTCGACCACGACGCGCTTGGCGGTGTCGATTGCCGGCGGAGCGAAATGCACGCTGCTGACGCGGCCGACCTTGGTGCCGTTGATCCAGACTTCGGTGCCGCCCATGACATTCCGGGCGTTCGAGAACGCCGTGAAATAATGGACGGTGGGGCCGCTGAGACGTCCGATACGGGCGTATTTCAGCGTTGCGCCAGTCAGCAGAATGATGGCGCCGAACATGACGGCGCCGGGGACGAGGTAGCGCCAGCGGAGAGGGCGGTGCACGGACTACAGAGAGGCAAGCCCTGAGCCAGTGAACGGCGGCGATCAGCCAACAGCCAGCCATCAGCTAAGACGGCGGACGCCCAACGGCGAACCGACAAACGGACGGGCCGACGGGCTCAATATGGGGGAGTGCGCACGACAGGATTCGAACCTGTGACCTTCGGCTCCGGAGGCCGACGCTCTATCCAGCTGAGCTACGCGCGCGATGCGGACAAAACCGCTGTCAGACTGGGGAAGACTATTGGGCGGCTGCCCCTCACACAAGTTTGCCTATCGAAGGCGGATGGCGGGCTCCAGACAGACGCATCGCCGGGCGTGACGCGGGGTGCAGAAGGCCAGTCCTAGCGCGTGAAGCAGCGTCTATCAACTGCCGGTCGAACAGTCATTCCCGGCGCCGCTGGCGCCGAGCCCGGCCGCGTTTCCACCGTGGCCGACGTGTGTCTCGCGCGGCAGCCGATCTTCGACACCACGGGCGTCGTCATCGGCTACGAGCTCCTCTACAGGCGCGCGGTCACGGATACAGCCGCCGGGGGCGTCGATCATAGCGTCATGTCGGCTGACGTCATCGTGCACGCGTGTCTGAACATCGGTCTGCAGCAGCTGACATCCGGCCGCACCGTATACCTCAACTTCACGCGCGACATGCTGCTCAGTCGTGCGTATACGTTGCTGCCACCGGATGCGGTTGTCATCGAGCTGCTCGAGACGGTGGAGCCGGACGACGACGTGGAGCTCGCGTGTGAAGAGCTCGTCGACTCCGGCTACGCGCTCGCGCTCGATGACTTCGTGTGGAAGCCAAGCTATCGGCGACTCCTCGAGCTGGCGACCATCGTGAAGGTGGACGTCCTGGATCGCCCTGCGTCCGAGCTCGACGAGGTCGCGCAGCAACTCGCGTCGTACGACGTGCGCCTGCTGGCCGAGCGTGTCGAAACCGCCGAGGTGCGCGCGATGTGCGCCGGCATGGGCTACGAGCTGTTCCAGGGCTACTACTTCGCGCGCCCGGAGATGGTGAAGAACCGCGCGCTCATGAGCGACGAGCTCGCGATCGTGCAGGCCATGAGCGTCATGCGTGATGCGCGCACGACGGACCCGGAAGTCGCCGCGGCGTTCACCTCGGACATTGGCCTCAGCTACAAGCTGCTCCGCATGGTGAACTCGGCGGCCCAGGGAGGGCGGGGGATCGATTCGATCCTCCACGCGCTCAGGCTCAGTGGCCGAAAGGAGCTCGGCAAATGGCTCGCGCTCCTGCTCGTGTCATCGATCGCGGCGCGCGGGGCAGCAAACCGCGAGCTCCTTCACCTCGCGGTCCAGCGCGGACGGATGTGTGAGTTGTTAGGCGGCTCGACGGGCCAGGAGCGTGATACGAGCGCGCTGTTCCTCGTTGGTCTGTTCTCGCTGCTCGACGCGATCTCCGGCATGCCGATGGCGCAGCTGCTCGAGGCGATCACGCTGGCACCGCCGCTGGAGCAGGCGCTCATGGGCCGCACGGGACCGTACGCGGGCACGCTCACACTGGCGGAAGCGTACGAGCAAGGTGCGTGGACCACGGTGCAGGACCACGCGTCATCGTCGGGACTGAACGAGGCGCAGGTCGGTGCGTTCTACGTTCAGTCGCTCGAGTGGACGCGTGAGCGGCTGCTGTCGCTCGCGTTAGGGTAGGCCCCCACGCAGCAACCAGCTCGGCGCCGATCAGGCCACTTCGATCCGCCCCGGCCCGTTGAGCTTGTTCCGCAGCGTCCGGACGCTGATGCCTAACAACCCGGCCGTGCGCGTGCGGTTGTTCTTCGTTACCTCGAGAGCACGCAGGATCAGCGCCCGCTCCGCCTCATCGATGTTGAGCGATGTCAGGACCACCGCGCCCGCCGGGATCGCCACTGGGCCATCAGCGCCGATCGCTCCCACTGGCCCGCCTGACGAGAGCGCCGCGCTGCGCGCCGCTGCCTGACGCGCCAGCGGATGCACGAGGCCGAGCTGTTGTCCCTCGAAGGCGTGCGCCTGCAACACCGGGTCTCGGCTCAGGATCACCGCGCGTTCCACGGCGTGCTGCAACTCACGGACGTTGCCCGGCCAGGGATAGGACGCCAGGAGCGCGAGTGCTTCCTGCGAGATCCCTGTGATCTCCTTCTTGATCTCCGCCGCCGCGCGTGTCGCGAACCGGTACGCCAGGATCGGGATGTCCTCCGCGCGGTCGCGGAGCGGTGGGATCACGATCGGCATCACGCTCAGTCTATGATAGAGGTCCTGCCGGAACGTCCCAGCCGCCGCATCGGCGGCGAGATCGCGGTTCGTCGTAGCGACGACGCGCACGTCGACCCGAATCGGTGATGTCCCACCCACGCGCTCGAACTCCTGCTCCTGCAGCACACGCAGCAGCTTCGCCTGCAGCTCGAGCTTCATCTCCGATATCTCGTCGAGCAGCAACGTCCCACCGTTCGCGCGCTCGAACGCACCCTCGACGCGCTTGATGGCGCCCGTGAATGCCCCGCGCTCGTGACCGAACAGCGCGCTCTCGATCAGGCCATCGGGAAGGGCAGCGCAATTCAACTTGATGAACGCCTTGCTGCGACGGTCGCTCAGGTCGTGGATGGCGCGGGCGAACAGCTCCTTCCCAGTGCCACTCTCGCCTTGCAGCAGAACCGTCGCGCGCGTGGGGGCAGCCATCGCGACCGTCTGCAGGATGCGTCGGACGACAACGCTGTCGCCGATGATCTGGCGTTCGTTCCGGAACTCCATCACCTCGCGGCGCAGCATCTCGTTCTCGCGCCGCAGTCGCACGAATTCCAGCGCCTGTTCCACCGCGAGCTCCAGCTGCTGCGGCTTGACGGGCTTCGTGATGTAGTCGATCGCGCCAGCCTTGATCGCGGCCACCGCGTGCTCGATGCTCGCGTAGCCCGTGAGCATGATCAGCGGCACATCGTACCCTTCGCGTTGCAGCAGCGACAGGAACTCCAGTCCCGTCAGCCCCGGCATTCTATAGTCGGAGATGATGAGATCGACCCGCTCGCGCGACAGGACCTGGAGCGCCTCCACGACATTCGCTGCGCTCAGGGATCGATGACCGGCGCGTTTCAGCGTGTCATCGACCAGCAGACCGACGGACGGCTCGTCGTCGACGTGAAGGATTGTGGCCATTACGGGGGTTAGAGCGTCGATCGCAAGCGGGGGATCGCAGAACGATCGCGCGACGATCGGCAGTTCGTTGCCGACGCTTAACTTCTGCCGCCAGAGCGCCGATACTGGCTAGCAGACGCGTGTATCCCTGGCGCCGCAACCGGTCGCGCACCTCGCCGCGGCACTCGGCTGCGAAACCTGGGTGATGATCACCCACGTGCCGACTTCTGCTGGATGTTCGATCCGACCGTCTCCGCCACCTCGAACCACCTGCGCGACCTCATTCAGTCGTCGGGCCCACTCGGTGTGAGCGAGCTGTCTCAGGTTCTCGCGCGTGGGTACGGCGAGACCGTTAGCGTACTCGGCAGCCTCCGCGCGAGCCGCAACCTGCTCGAGCGCACGACGGTGGATTCCCTGGACTACGCATCGTCGGTGCTGACGGAAATGGAGACTCGGCTTGCCGGGTTGGCGAGCATCCTCGATCCGACGGCGTTAGGCACCGCGCATCCGGAGCGCGTCAAGCCGTAGACCGGGTCGTCATTCCGAGCGAAGCGTCCGGAGGCGCGCAGTCGAGGAATCGCGACTGTAAGCGGTAGAGGGGCCCTCTATCGGGACGATCGCGATTCCTCGACTCAGCTGTCGCTCGCTCGGCCTTCGGCGCCCCGCTCGGAATGACCCGGCTAGTTCGCCTCGTGGGCGGGCACCGGCAGCCGCACCGCGAAGCGCGACCCGCCACTCCCCGACTCCTCGAGCGACACCGTTCCACCGTGCGTCTGCGCGACCCACGCCGCGATCGCCAGCCCCAGCCCCGCGCCACTCGTCGCCGACGCGCGGCGATCACGGTCCGAGCGATAGAAGCGGTCGAAGATGTGCGGTTGCGCCTCCGGCGGAATCCCGGGCCCGGTATCCGAAACAGTGACCAGATAGTCGCCGTTCTGGCGCTCGGCCGAGAGCGTCACATCGCCGCCCGCGGGCGTGTACTTGATGGCGTTGTCCAGCAGATTCACGAACAGGCGACGTAGCAGCGCTTCGTCACCCTGAAACGGGAGATCCTCCTCGCCAGTGAACGCGAGTGAGACCTGCTTCTGCTCGGCGAGTGACCGCACCGCGCGCACCGAGTCCGCCGCGACTTCGCCGAGGTAAACCTCGCGCGGCACCGTGATCGGATCGCCGGCTTCGGCGCGCGCGAGAAGAAACAGGTCATCGACGATGCGCTTGAGTCGATTGCTCTCGCCGCGCACGCGCTCCAGAGCGTCGCGCAGCTCCGCGGTCGACCGTCCGTCGCGTGACAGGGCCAGCTCGGCTTCGCCGCTGATGATCGCGACCGGCGTCCGAAGCTCGTGGGACGCATCGGCCATCAACCGCCGCTGCTCGTCGAACGAGCGATCGAGTCGCCCGAGGAGGTCATTGAGCACCGCGGCCAGGCGGCCAAGCTCGTCGCGCGGGTTTGGTACCGCGACACGCTCGTGCAGAGACGTCGCGCCGATTCGCGCCGCCTGCTCGGCGATGGCGGACACCGGCTCGAGACTCTTGCGCGCCAGCAGACTCCCTCCTGCCGTCGCGACGATGAGCATCAGCGGAATGCCGAAGCCCAGTGCATAACGCGTCTCGCGCAGCGTCGTCTCCTGTGACTCGAGCGATCGCGCAGCGCCGATCACGATATCGCGATTCCCGAGTCGGTAGGGCAGGGCGACCACCCGCACAGGACCGGATTCACCGAAGCCGGTCGCGAACTGCGTTTGTTGCTCCGGGCGTGTCCGCGCGAGGATGGTGCGGAGGTCTGGCAGCTGCTGCGCCGCGTGGGTGCGCGGCGCGGTCGATCGGCGCCGCGCACCCAGATCGACCATCAGCATCCGATTCTCCTGACGGTCGAAGACCGTTACCGCGATGTCGCGGAATCGGAACTCTTCCAGCACGTCCTCGACGGTCTGATCGAACGGCTTGCCGCTGCCGCGCTCGAACTCCATCGCCCCCGCAACCGCGCCAGCCGTCTCAGCCAGGTACTCGTCGATGCGCTGCTGTGTGACGCGGCCGAGAAACGCGTACGCGGCGAGCGCGAAGATTGACAGCAGGAGCGCGAACGCGCCGACGTACCACGCCGAGAGACGCGTGCGAATCGATGCCGCGACTTTCATCCCGACCGCGTGTCCTCATCGTTCGCGCCACGGCGCGAGGCCGTCCGCGCGGGCGTCGCGCGCTCCACGCCTTCGGGTGCGAGCAGATACCCCGCGCCGCGTCGCGTGTGAATGAGTGGCGTGCCTTCGCCCTCGTCCACTTTCTTGCGCAGACGGTTGATGTAAACCTCGATCGCGTTCGAGAACGGATCATGGTTGGCGTCCCAAACGTGTTCGCATAGCTCGGCGCGGCCGATCACACGACCCGCGTTCCGCGCCAGGTACTCGAGCATCACGTACTCCTTCGTCGTGAGTGGAATGCGGCGCCCTCCGCGCGCCACGTCCTGCCCGCGAGTGTCGATGACGAGATCGTCTATCGTGAGTGTCGTTGGCAGCAACGCCGGCATGCGTCGCAGCAATGCGCGGAGCCGAGCGTACAGCTCATCGAGCTCGAACGGCTTGACGAGATAATCGTCGGCGCCAGCGTCGAGCCCCGTCACGCGATCGCTCACCGCGTCGCGCGCGGTCAACATCAGTATGGGCGTCGCGCGTCCCTTCGCGCGAAGCGCGCGGCTCACTTCGAGCCCGCTCTGCTTGGGCAGGTTAACGTCGAGGATCAGCGCGTCGTATTCGTTGACCGACGCCTGGAATACGGCATCGGTTCCATCGTGCGACACATCGACCGCGTACCCCTGCTCGCGCAGGCTCCGCGCGAGCATGTCGGACAGCTTCGTGTCGTCCTCAACCAGTAGCAATCGCATGGGTTTCTCCAGCGCGTCGCGCAGGACTGTAAGCCGTTAACCGTCGTTTAGCTCATCACACGCAATTTCATACGCAACGAACCGAGGCCCGCTCTGGCAACGGTTACAAGGACCCGCCGCCGTCGCACACGCGCGAGGCTGCGTTCAACATTGGAGGAGTGTATGCTCGCACGCAACGCACTGATGCTGGTTGCCGCTACCGCGCTCACCGCCGCTGTGGCCGGCGCACAACAGCCAACCAAGCCATCCACCACCCACTCTACGACTTCGGCGAAGAAGTCGACCAGCACGGCCGCCCCGCTCCCGATCAGTTCCGATTCTGCCAAGAAGATTGTCGCCGCCAACGAATCCGGCGCCACGGTGTCGTCCGCCCACCTGCATCACAAGGGCGACAAGGCATACTACACCGTCAGCTACAAAATGAAGGGTGAGTCGAAGAGCATGAGCGCTACGGTCGATGCGCACACGGGCGCGTTTACTCCGCCTGCTCCGTCCACGACTACGACGAAGCCGGCCACGAAGAAGCCGTCCTGAGCAGCAGCAGTCCAGCCGGCTGACCGCGGTGTCTTCCGTATTACCGCCCGGGCGCGCGAATCGCGCGCGTTCGGGCTCCACCGGAGCCGGTGACGTTCACGTTAGGCCGGCGGCGCCGTGTCAGGCGACGCGCGCCGCCGCTCTGACGCAGCAGGTCGGGGCGGACGCCGTTTCGACGCGGAGCTCGACTCCCCCCGACGCCGCCCGCTCGGACCATGCGTTGGTCCGGCGATGGTTGGTTCCTGGTGTCGCGGTGCTCCTTGGCGTGCTGGCGCTCATCGCGCTGCGCGCCGAGGCGCACGCGCTTCGCTACCGCGCGCTGAGCGCTGCCGTCCGCGCGCTCCCGCGAGAGTCGATTGCCCTCGCGGTGCTCGCGACGCTCGTCGCGTACGCCGTGCTGCCCGCGTATGACGCACTCGCCCTCCGCTACGTCGGCCGCCCCCTCGGCGTACGTCGCACGGTGTTCGCGTCGGTCATCGCGTACGGGTTCAGTCAGACGATCGGCCTTGCCGCTCTCGCGGGCGCCTCCGTTCGCTACCGCTTCTGGACCGCATGGGGGCTGTCGGCGGCCGAGGTGGCGCAGGGAGTGGCGTTCACGACGGTGACGCTGTGGCTTGGCGTCGCCACGGTGGGCGGCGTCGCCTGTCTGCTGGGCGACCTTCCCACTGGCGCTTCCGGTTTGCTGTCGCCGCCGCTGATGCGCGCGTTAGGTGTCGTCCTGCTCGCGCTGCCGGTGGCGTATCTCGTCTGGAACGTGCGCGCGAGACACGCACTCGCTGTCGGCGGCTGGCGCTTCTCGGCACCAGGTCCGCGTGTCGCCACGATGCAGATCGTCGTCGCATCTGTCGACTGGCTGCTCGCGAGTCTCGTGCTCTACGCGCTTCTCGCGCCGCTCGGTGTCGGGCTCGGACCGCTCGTTCGCGTGTTCATCCTTGGCCAGGTGATTGGTCTCATCAGCCATGTGCCGGGCGGGCTCGGCGTATTCGAGTCGATCGTGCTCCTGGCGTTGCGGCCCGTGGCGTCGGCCGAAGCCGTCCTTCCCGCACTGATTGCGTATCGCGCGATCTACTACGCCGCACCCTTCGCGACCGCGGCGATTGGTCTCGCTGCCTACGAGCTGACGCGTCGAGGCAACGCGGTCGCGTCGGCGGTGCGCGCCGCGAGCCGTTGGGTGCCGGGTACAGTCCCGTATTTCCTGAGCCTAACGACGTTCGCTGCCGGTGTGCTGCTGATGTTCTCTGGCGCGACGCCCGCGGTGCACGCCCGCCTTCGCTGGCTCGATGCGTTCTTCCCCCTCGCCGTCATCGAAGTCTCGCATTTCGCCGCGAGCGTCGCTGGCGTGATACTCATTCTGCTTGCGAACGGTATTCGCCGGCGACTCGATGCTGCGTATCACCTCGCGGTGCTCGCGCTCGTCGTCGGCATCGCCGGATCGCTGTTGAAGGGCGCTGACTACGAGGAAGCGCTGGCGCTCCTGGTCGTGCTCGCCGCGGTGCTGCCGGCGCGCCAACATTTCTTTCGACGCGCAGCCATAACGAGCGAGCCGTTCACCCCCGGATGGATCGCGGCGCTGGCGCTCGCGATCGTGGCCACGGTGTGGCTCGGAGTGTTTTCGTACGGCCACGTCGCGTTCTCGAACGATCTCTGGTGGCGGTTCGCGACTGCCGCTGACGCCCCACGGTTTCTCCGCGCGATGGTCGGTACTGCCGGCGTGGTCGTCGCGTTCAGTCTCGCGCGCCTGCTTCGCATCGGGGCGCCGCCGAGCACGCCGCCAGCGGCGACTGATCTCGCTCGCGCGAAAGCAGTCGCGAACCGCTGCCCTGACGTGCGCGCGCATCTCGCGCTCCTCGGCGACAAGTCACTCCTGTTCAGCGACAGCGGCGAATCGTTCATCATGTACGGAGTGTCCGGGCGGAGCTGGGTCGCGTTAGGGGACCCGCTCGGGCCATCGTCGGAGCATGCGGAGCTCGCATGGCGATTTCGCGAGCTCGCGCTTCGGCACGGCGGCTGGCCGGTGTTTTACCAGGTGAGCCGCGACCTGCTTCCGCTCTGGATCGACCTCGGGCTCACGCTGCTCAAGCTCGGCGAGGAAGCGCACGTCATTCTGCCGGAGTTCGGTCTCGAGGGCGGGAGCCGTCGCGGTTTGCGGCGCACGGTCAATGACGTCGAGCGCAGCGGCACGACGTTCGAGATCATACCGCCGGAGCTCGTCCCGCCGTTGCTGCCCGAACTGCAAGCTGTTTCGGACGATTGGCTCGCGGCCAAGCGCACGCGCGAGAAGGGATTCTCGCTCGGATACTTCGATGCCGCCTATCTCGCGCACTTTCCGATCGCCGTCGCGCGCCGCGACGGTGCGATCGTCGCGTTCGCGAACGTGTGGTCCAGCGACGCCAGGCAGACGGCCTCCGCCGACCTCATGCGGTTCTCGCGCGCGGCGCCGCGCGGCGTGATGGAATACGTGTTCGTGAAGCTCATGCTCTGGGCGCGCGATGAGGGCTACCAGATATTCGACCTCGGCATGGCGCCACTGTCGGGGTTCGAGCGCCGCGCGCTCGCGCCGGCGTGGCATCGCCTCGGAGAGCTCGTGTATCGCCACGGCGAGCACTTCTATCACTTCCGTGGCCTGCGTCAGTACAAGGAGAAGTTCGATCCCGTGTGGGAGCCTCGATACCTCGCCGCGCCCGGAGGCCTCGCCATTCCTCGCATTCTCGCGAACGTCACGACGCTCGTGTCGGGCGGCATAGCCGGCGTGGTGAGAAAGTGATCTCGCGTATCGCGTCGAGGGTTGCCGCGGCGTTGCTCGCGATGAGTGTGGCCTCGGCGCCGGCCGCCGCGCAGAAGAAACCCGTGTCACGTGCTGACAACGACGTCAGCGGCCTCCCGTTGCACGTCGTCGGTACGAAGGGTGGATCACCGGCCGCGCTCGCCATCGTCCTCAGCGGAGATGGCGGTTGGGCCAGCATCGACAAACGCATCGGTGACGACTTCGCCGCGAGCGGTATTGCGGTGGTCGGTCTGGATTCGCGCGCGTATCTGATGGATGGGAAGACGCCCGACGAGGCCGCGGCCGACATCGCGCGCGTCATGCGTCACTACACGACGGAGTGGTCGGTGCAGCGCGTCGCGATCGTCGGGTATTCGCGCGGCGCGGACATGGCGCCGTTCATCGTCAACCGGCTGCCGGCTGACCTGCGACAGCAGGTTGCACTCATCGCGCTGCTGGGGCCTGCCGAGCGCGCCAACTTCCAGTTTCACTGGGCCGACATGTTGACGGAGACGTCGAAGCCGTCGGACCCGCCGATCCTGCCGGAGCTCGAACGTCTACGCGGCACGTTGGTGCTCTGCGTGTACGGCAAGGACGAGAAGGAATCCCTCTGCCGCCTCGCCGACCCGACCGCCGTCCATGTCGACCGCCGCGACGGGCGCCATCACTTCGACGGCGACTACGATGCGATCGCGACCGAGATCCTGCGCCTCTTCGCGCCGCTCGACGCGAACCGGCGCTGAGTCGTCAGTGGGTCGGCTTGCCTAACGCAACGTGCACGCGCTTCGGCGCCGCCACCGGGATGCCGCGATCGAACCGATACGCGCCGTCCCGATATAACTCGTCCGCCGTCTGGAAATACGCGATCGCATCCTCGACGAGCATCCGGCCGCTCGCGTCAGGCACCGGGACGCGGTGCAGCCCGCCGCTCGCATCGAGATCGTACACCGTGGCGGCTCCCCGCAGGCCCAGGACCGCCAGCCGCTGTCCGCGCATGAGCGCGATCTCGTTGTTGTGCGTCATCACGGCGAGCCCGGAGCGAGGCTCCGGCGAGAGCACGTCTCGTCCGAAGAATTTCGAATCGTAGTCACCGCCTAACAATCCGAGCACCGTTGGCGGGATGTCCATCGACGACGCGATGTCGTTCAGTCGCACGCCGGCCTTCACAATGCCTGGTGCGTAGAACACGACCGGAATGGTGTAGCTGGGTAGCGGAATCTCAGCCGCGCCGTACACGCGTGGACCGTGATCGCCCATCAGCACGAAGACCGTGCTGTCGAAGAACGCATGCGTGCGGGCTTGCCGAATGAATCGTCCGAGTGCCCAATCCGCGTACTGCACGACGTTCGTCCGCTTGCGCTCGTCCGGATCCGCCTTGATGCGGCCGGCGGGATAGGTGTACGGCCGATGGTTCGATACGCTGAGCACGAGCGTGTAGAACGGCTTGCCGATGGCGTGCAGCGAATCCATCTCGGCGAGCGTCTTGTCGAAGATCGCCTCGTCGGCCACGCCCCACGCTGTGGTGAAGCCGCCTGCGGGATAGTCCTTCTGCTCGATCACGTGCTCGATGCCGTTGTTCCGCATGTACGCGCCCATCCCGTCGAACACCGCGCGCCCGCCGTACACGAACTGGGTAGCGTAGCCGCGCGAGCGCAGAAGGGCGGGGAGCGTGAACAGATCCACCGATTCCGCTCGGCGCACGACGGAGATGCCGGGCAGTGGCGGCAGGGACGACGTCGTCGCTTCGAGCGCGCGGATCGTGCGGTTGCCCGTCGAGAACGCTCGAGTGAGCAGCGTACCTTCGGCTGCGATAGAGTCGAAGTGTGGCGTCAGGCTCGCGCCGCTGTCCGGATGCAGTGTGCCAATGAACTGTGACCCGAGACTCTCTTCGAGCACCACGACGACGTTCAGCCGTCGGGCTGGTCGAGTCGCAGCCACGTGACGGAGTGTGGTGTGCGGCGCGAACGCGGCGATGGGCGACTCCGCGTCGGTGAGCAACCCTCGAAGGCGCGGAATCGTCACCGCGCTGTTGCGCGTCGCGTACAGTGCGTCGTAGCTCGTACCCTGTCCCCAGAACGCCTGCCAGAACGCGTAGTAGCCGTTCGACGCGACCTCGTTCAGCGCCCGGTCCTCTGATACGTGCGCGATCTTCGGCGACATGGTCAGCGAAAGCGCAGCCAGCACCAGGACATACGCAGCGGCGAGCTTCAGTCGGCCACGGAGCGGGGCTGCCGCGGTAATCGAATTCCGAATCCGGTGCCGTCCGAGGTAGACAATGGCACCGGCTACGATTGCGATGGCTGCGACGATCCACCCAGTCGGATAGCTCTCCCAGAATGTTGTTGACTACCTCGGTCGGATAGATGAGGTAGTCGACGGCCACGAAGTTGAACCGCCCGTCGAACTCCGAAAAGAACAACACCTCGGCCATCGCGACGAACAGCGCACCTCCCGTGGCAACGGCGATCGTTGCGAACAGGAGCGCGCGGTTCGTCCGGCGCCCGAGCCAGCGCGCGGTCGCGAACGTCAGGTATAGCACGAGCGGCAACAACAGCCACAGCGTGACGAGAACGTCGTATGTGGCGCCCGTCGCGAATGCGCGCGCGATCGCCGGCCAACGGTTCGCGGGCCAGCCGCCGTGCACGGCAATGAGCACGGCTCGCGTGACAAGCGAGAGCACGAAGACCACCGCGGCCAGCATCGCCGCCGCGGAATAGCGCGCGAAGGGAATCGCCGCGTGACGTGCGGCGCGACTTTCAGTCGACAGTTGCATAGGGGAGAAATGTCGTCGGCGCGTATGAATCGACGATTAACTCGCCGATGACGGCGAGCGCGCCTCTGTTAAACGCCACCAATGCGGCGTGCGCGGACAACGTGCCCCGATTTATCGGGAATTCAGGTCCCGACTCTAGCCTGCTAGTCATGCGGTATCAGCGTCTGATCATTGGCGTCACGGCGGCGATGGCCGTATACGCGTCCTCCGTCGACGCGCAGCAGTGCGATACCGTTTCGTCTCGCACGTCGATGAGCGCGCTCACCGGCGCCCGCATTCGGTCGCTTCGGATCGTCACCGAGGGCCCGCCGGAGTTCCCGGGCATGGCCCGGGCGCTCGACAAGCTTCACGTCCGAACTCGCGAACAAACCGTCCGTCGCCAGATTCGTTTTGCGGCCGGCGACACCATCGACACGCTCGCGGTAGGGGAGTCGATCCGGCGGCTGCGCGGCCTCCGCTATCTGCGCGATGTCGAGCTGCGCGGCATCCGGTGCGACGGGCAGGACGCGGATCTCGTGCTGGCAACGCGCGATGACTGGAGCGTCAAGCCGAAACTGCAGATGCGCTCCGCCGGCAGGGCGGAGATAGGCGTGACCGAGCGCAATCTGCTGGGTTCGGGGCGCGAGCTCGCGATGCACGTGCGCAGTCAACAGGGCAGGATCGGCGTCGGCGCGACGTTCAACGATCCGTGGTTTCTCGGGTCGCGAATCGGCGCCGTCCTCGGACAGGATACCTATCGCGACGGCAGCGAGCTCTCGGCCACGTTGCGTCTGCGGGAGGAAACCGTTCTGGCTCCGTGGGGTGCCGAGCTCGCGGGGCTCGACTCACGTTATGAGCCGGCTGGGCCGGGACACGATCAGTTCGAGCGATCGTCGGTGCATCTGCTCGTGCGCCGCAGTCTGCTCTCGACTCGGGTCGCGGTGACATCCGTGCTCGCCGGCGCCGAGACGGAGCGCGCCGATCTGCTGGCGGGGCTGAACGCGCCCATCGTTGGCCCGGGGCGGGCGTCCCGCAACTTCACTGGCCTCTCGCTCGGGGCTGCGCGCGCATCCGTCGCGTACGACACGCTGACCTGGATGTTGCCTAACAACGCCATCGTGGATGTCCCACTCTCGTTCGAGGGTGAGGCTGTCGTGGGCGTTGGGCGCGACGCGGTGCTCGACATGCCGATGATGCATCTCGACCTGTGGACCGGCAAAGCCTGGCTTTTGTCGCGGCGCAGTCTCGCGGTGGCAGACCTCTGGGCGTCGGGCTACAGCTCCACGCGCGGTTGGGATGCCGTGGCGTTTCGCGGATCGTTCGGCTATTACCGGGCGGCGAAGCGAGGCTTCTGGTCCTCTCGACTCACGGCCGAGCGGCTGCTGAATCCGGACCCGGACGTTCGGACGTTCGTGACGATCGACCCGACGGCACGGCTGCTCCCCGATCGGGATCGACTGGCCGAGGGCGCGCTCGGGTTCACGGTGGAGCGCGACGTTAGGCTGCGATCGCTGACGCGATCCTGGGCGCTGGACGGAGCCTTGTTCGGCGCCGCGTCATCACGCTGGGAAGCGGTGTCGCCGAGTCCGGAGCACGTGGACGTGGCGACGCTGGGTATTGGCCTGCGCCTGACGCCGACGCGCGTCGGTCGCGGGACGGCGCGGCTGGATCTGGGCATTCCGGTCGCCGGCTCGTCGCTCGCGAAGCGCGGCGTCTACTTCGGCATCGGCCTGTCACCGTGGTGGGGCGACGAAAGGCACAGGGCGGGTCGAAGAGACTGAGCCGCCGGGAACTGCAAGCTGGGTGCTGGGTGGTCGTGCTGGTTGCTGGGTGACGCTGCGTGCAGCGTGCAGCGCGTGGTGTACCGGGCGCTAATGGCAGCAGCGGGCAGCGTGCCGCCGCAGCATGCAGCCGTCGGCAATGTGCCAGCGTGCAGCAGTTTGCAGTCGCGTTAGCGTTAGGTGACTGTATCCGCCGGCTGCAGCAGCGAGAACAGCGGCGCGAGTGCCTCGACTCGGCACCAGCCGCGCGCCGGCCGGACCGCCACCATGAACTGCGCGCCAACCGGCTTCACGACCTGCGCGTACGCCGTCCAGAACGCACGCTCTCGTGGCAGGAACTCCTCGTACTGCACCACCGACGTCGGATCGGCCGCGTCGACCACGAACGTCACCCGTTCCTTGCCTGACGAGACCCGCAGATGTGGTACCACTGTGGCCTGCTCGCCGAACACCGCGATGGCAAGGCCGCTGAGCGTCTTCTGAAACTCATCGAGACGCTGCCGTCCGATCGCCCGTTGCACCGCTGCGCGACGCGCGACGGACTGGCCCAGTCCGCGACGCTCCTCGAAGCCACTGCCTGGCTTCCGACCGCCGGAATTCTCTGCCCCACTCATGGCCGCCTCTCGGATCGTGTGGACGAGGACCGCGGGACACGCTGACGATGCTTGCAATCGCAAAGGATGGACCCCGGCTCTGGTGCCAGTTGCGAAACCACCGGCCCCGACCCAATGGGCTGATACCTAACCGACGACGCTGCCGGTTTCGGCGCGGCTCATTTCGAGTTCGCCGACGCGATTGGTGTCTCGCGGCAACCTCAGCGAACGCGTCGTCTACTCGCGTTGCGGCACGCGCTCCTTGTCTCGACCACCGGCGTCTCGACTAGCGACGTGATCGAGCTCGGCGAGTGGAATGAGAGAAGCGAAGGGACCGTAGATCAGCTCCACATCCGCGGCAGGCACGACGTCGCGCACGAGCAGCGCGATGGCCGCCAGCGTCGCCGCATACTGGACGCCGGCCTCGGTCAACCCCTGCGCGCCAGCACCCGCCAGGTGATCGAGCCGCCACCAGCCGCCGCGGCGGACCACGTCTGTGAGGTCCTCGATCACTACTTCCTGTGCGGCCTGTCGCCTCGTTTCGCGCATGGCCTGCCCGACGGCGCCTTCCGCCGTGAACCAGGCCGTCGCGTCGTCGGTCACGGCCGCGCGCCAGCCGCGGCCGACGACCTCGAGGTCACCGACATCGAGTCGTGCGAGCCGGTGCACGAAGGCGAGCGCCGCCGCCAGGTCTCCGTCGGGGGCGTTGTGATCCGTCATCACGTGCGCCACTCCTGGGTGCACCGGTGGTCGAGACGGTCTCCGAACGAATCGGATGGAAGCCCAAGCAATTCGCGCGCCTCATGCGCCATCGAGCCGCCGCCGCTCTCGCGTGGTCGTTGGTTGCCGGCCGGGTGCCCAGATCGACCTCGACTGCAACGAGGTGGTGCAGACGGCCTGAGTAGGAGCGGCGGCCGCGGCCATCACGGGGACACTAGCGGGAAGCGCTCACCGAGCAGCAGCATCAGCCATTCGGATTCGGAGTGGAACAGTGCAGCAAACAGCTCGGCTCCTGATCGCGGTGAACCTCACCATGTGCGTTGCGGCTCACGCACGGGCGCTGTTCACGGAAAGGCTGATATCGTTAGGTATGACACAGCCCATGACCCCCGTTGCGGGCCCTTGCTTACTGCACCCACGTCTGGAATGCGGGCCAGCCAAGCCATGACGTCCCTGGATCGACGTTCTTTTGTTGCGGCCGCCGCTTCGATGGCCGCCGCTTCCGTCGTCGGCCAACCGGCGCCCGTCGCGACGACAGCTGAGCCCATCAGCCGAGGTGACGATCCGCTCGGCGTTCGAGGCGACTTTCCGATCGTCAACGAGCGGACGTTCCTCAACTCCGCGTACATCGCGCCGATCCCGACGCAGGTGGTGACCGCGGGGCACGCGTTCCTGCAGGAGAAGGCACGGAACTCGTTTCAGCTTGGCCCGCTCCTGAAAAAATGCGATGAGGTGCGCGCGCAGTTCGCTCGACTGATACGCGCCGCGTCCGCGGACGAGATTGGACTCCTCTTCTCGACTGCCGAAGGCGAGAACGTCGTAGCCGCTGGGCTCGGCCTCGAGGCAGGCGACAACGTCGTCATCGACGAGCTGCACTACGACACGGAATTCGTCTTGTATCGCATGCTCGAGAAGCTGAACGGCGTCGAGCTGCGCATCGCGAAGCATCGCGACGGCGTGGTCGACGCAACCGACTTCGAGCCGCTCGTTGATGCGCGCACGCGGCTCGTGTCCGTTGCCTGGGTCTCGCACAAGAATGGATTCCGGCATGACATGAGGCCGATCGCTGACGTCGCCCATGCCAAGGGCGCGCTCGTCTACGTGGATGCGATTCAAGCGGTCGGCATGTTTCCGATCGACGTCGTGGCATCGGGGATCGACGTGCTGTGCGCCGGTTCGTACAAATGGCTGCTCGCCGGTTGGGGCGTCGCCCCACTCTACGTGCGTACGTCGATCGCCGATCGTCTCCGGATCGACCGCTATGGTGAGATGAACGCTGGTCGGGAGCTGCCGGACCACAGCTACGAGATCCCAACGAACGCGAAGCGGTTCGACTACTCGAGCCGAGCGTTCGGCGATGTGTACGCACTCAGCGCTGGCCTCGCATACCTCGACAAGGTGGGGGTCGACCGAATCGAGGGGCACACGATCGACCACCTCGCCCGCCGGCTTCAGGAGGGCCTGGAGAAACAGGGCCACCGCCTCTTCACCCCACCGGGAAACCGATCGTCGATCGTCACGTTCTATACGGCCAAACTCGCGAGCGACGTTAGGTCGGCGTTTCAGTCTGCGAACATCGAGGTCACGGTGCGTGAGGGAACGGTGCGGATATCGCCCGCGCTGTTCAACAACGCGGACGATATCGACCGCTGCCTCGCCACGACGAAGAAGCTCGTGTAGGGGTTGTCATTTCGGCGACTTGTCATTCCGAGCGAAGTCGAGGAATCCCCCTGCGTCTCGGTGGGAGGGTCGAGCCGCTCTACGTTGGCAGCATCTCGACGTACCCGTCCGTTCCATGCACGCGGATTCGCTGGCCATCCCGGATCAGCCGGGTGGCATGCTCCACGCCCACGACCGCCGGCAAGCCGTACTCCCGTGCGATCACCGCGCCATGGGTCATCAGGCCCCCAACCTCCGTCACCAGTCCCTTGATCGAGACGAACAGCGGCGTCCAGCTGGGGTCCGTGTAGGCGGTGACCAGGATGTCGCCCGCTTCGAGGTCGGCCTCCGCCATGTCGAGGATGACGCGAGCGCGCCCCTCGACGGTCCCGGCGGAAACGGCCAGGCCGACCAGTGCGCCGGCCGGCAAATCGTCGCGCCGGTACGAACCGGCGATGCCCTCGCCATCCGACGTGAGCACGCGCGGCGGCGTGAGCGCCTGATACGACCTGAACGCGTCCTTGCGCTGGCGAATGATCTGCTCGTCCACCTGGTTCGTGCGCACGACGTCGTGGAGTTCCTCGAACCTGAGATAGAAGATGTCTTCCTTCTCACGAAGCACGCGGGCCCGCACGAGGCGCTCGGCTTCCTCCAACAAGGCCTGCTTGTAGACGAAGTAGCGGCTGACCATGCTGTACTTCGGATATTCCCGATACCCGGCGAACGTCCTGACGCGATCGATCATTCGCTTGGTTTCTTCGGCCTTCTGCTCCCCGTTAGGCAGGGTCCGCAAGCGCTCCAGCAGCTCCTGTTCCTTCTTCCACGCCTCCTGCCGCCCTTGCTCGAAGCGCCGCTTCCCGGCGCCCGGCTCGAAGTTCTCGATGTGGCCGAGGATGATGGGCACGAGCATGGTCGGACGTTCGCTCCAACGCGGCCTCGTGATGTCGATCTCGCCGACGCCGCGCATGCCGTACTTGTCGAGCCAGCCCTGGATCGCGTCTCGCGCTTCCCGCCCGCCAGGGAGCCTGGGCAACTCGACCATGAATCCCTCGTCCTGCACCTGCCGCAGATAAGCCACCACGTCCGGATGCGGGCGGATCACGTCCGCGACGTCGAGGAGAGCCAGCCCCATCTCCGACGTGACGTTGTTGGGGACGGACTGCGCGAGCGTGTCGGCCGCGTTCTTCTCGCCGAGCCACGCCTGCATCTGGTCATTGAGCCACCAGGTGGCCTCCATTCCCGCCATGATCACCTGCATGCTTCGCGGATCGAACTGGCTCCGTTTCCTCTCCTGGAGGTCCGCCAGGATGAAGTCGAGGAGCGCCGTTCCGGTCTTCGTCCGGATCTCGCGCTTCAGGGCGGCCAGCGACGCCTCGCTGCGTGCGATCAGCTCGGCGACGATGGCCGGGTCGGTTTCGATTGCGGCTGTGCCCGCCACCAGGCGGCGCCCATGCGGGTCCTTCGTCCGGAAGCGACGGGATGAAGTCGCCGCGGTCGAGGACGGTCTCGAGCGCGTCTCGGATGAGCGGATCGGATTTCCCCAGGGTCCCGAGGAGCCCTTCGCGGCTCGCGGGTGAAGCCAGGATTGGCGTGACATCGACGAACAACCGTCCCGCTGCCTCGGCCATGGGCCGCGGAGTCGTCAGCTGCCACACGGAGAGCCCCAGGGGCTTTATGGGGTCGGTCATCATTTGCTGATGACCGACGGAGACGTACACGTGGTTCTCGCTATCCCCGGCTTCCGGAATGGGGAACAGCGTCGTGATCGGCCGGCTCTGGACGATCTGGAAGTCGTCGTCGACCAGGCACCATTCGACGTCCTGGGGGCGCCCGAAGTGTGATTCGATCCGCCGGCCCACCTTCGCGAGCCTAACGACTTGTGCGTCTGTCAGCGCCGGCTGCTCCTGCAGCTCCGGCTCGATTGTCCGTTCCTGAGTCCCGCCTAACGGTGACGCGTAGATGGCCAGCCGCTTCGCGGCGACAGTCTTCGCGACGACCTCGCCGTCCCGCACCTTGTAGACGTCCGCATTCACCAGCCCGGAGACCAGTGCCTCGCCGAGTCCGAAGCTGGCCTCGACGGAGGTGACCTTCCGATTCCCGGTGACCGGGTCGGCCGTGAACAGGATGCCGGCGGCCTGCGGGAAGACCATCCGCTGCACCACTACGGCCATGTGGACCTTCCGGTGGTCGATGCCGTTTTGCAGGCGGTAAGTCACGGCCCGCTCGGTGAAGAGCGAGGCCCAGCACCGCCTAACGTGGTGGAGGATGGCCTGCGGCCCCACGACGTTGAGGTACGTGTCCTGCTGGCCGGCGAACGAGGCCGTCGGCAAGTCCTCCGCCGTGGCGCTGGATCGAACGGCGTAGGCGGCGTGCTCGCCGAGCTGGGCGAGCGCGTGGGTGATCGCCGCCGCCACATCGTCGGGGATGGCGATCCGTTCCATGGCCTGACGGATCTCTGCGCTCAGCGCGCGGATCACCTCCCGGTCGCCTGGCGTTAGGCGCGACAGCCGATCGAGCCGATCGTCGATCCGACGGCGCTTCCCCCATGGCTTGCGCCATGATCCGCTGGAAGGCGTCCGTCGTTATGCAAAAGCCAGCCGGCACGCGGACGCCGTCGATCCGGGAAAGCTCCCCCAGGTGCGCGCCCTTGCCGCCGACGACGGCGATCTGCGTCTGGTCGATCTCCTGGAAACCCAACACGTAGCAGCCCATCCGCTCCCTCCCGTGTGCGTTCTCGATCACCGCCGCATGCTCGGTCATCCCAACCCCGTTAGGCATCATACCGGGCGCGACCGGCGAATCGTGCCTCTCATATCCGAAGGTTTGAGATTCGGCCGGCGATGATGCGACATGCCCCCGGGCTTCCGGCAAGTCCCCCGGGGCGCTATAACTTGTGAGTGGCAAGGAAGGGGGTGCTCCCCTCCCGCTGGTCCGGTGTGGACGGACGAGCCTTTGCGTTGGCGGCGGCTGTGCGGAAGCGGACCGTGGGCCCAGTATGGTCTCCGTCGGCCTACGGATCCAGCCGCCTAACGAGGAGTGCTTCCCGCTTCAGCGAAGCCGGTTCGAACCTCGTCGAGAGCGTCGCCATTCCTTTGGCGGCACGCTTCGGGTTCGTGATCGCCACGGTCGCAGTGCGATGACCAGATGCCGATCGCAGCCGTGCTCGCACATGACACGTGCTGCGCCCGTCTGGCGGCGCATCAGGGAACAGAGGCTTCCCAGAAGAGCTCGGCTAGGTAATCGCGAGACGCTCCTACAAGCATCCGCGAGCTGAGCCATTGGTGCTACCGCCACGACCCCTGTCCCGCAACGACTAGAACCGGAAGCCGATGGTCCGCGGCCGGTGACGGTCGGAGAACGGATGATTCCGGCCGGCCCGTCACGAGAGCAGATACGCGATCACGTCCGCCGCGGAATAACGCTGACGCTTGCCAAGAAACCGATGCATGCGAAGCAACTCGTCGCCGCTTGTAACGATGGGTGGCTCGACCGCGTCCCCGCGCAGTTGCGCGTACCCCGCACTCGCAAGCAGGCCGTTGCAGAGACAGCGGCGACCGACCGTGTCGGCGATTGCACCGCCTTTCGCGACGTACGCGTCGACGGGTTCGGCGGCGCAGCGGTAGACGAGCCGTCCGGTGTCCGTTCGCACTGGCGTGCGCAGATATCCAATGTCGCAGACGCGTTGTCGCTCCGCGTGATTGGAGCGATCGTGAAGCGATACGACCTTGAACGGATAGCCTGTTGGTGAAGCCCGCGGATCGGTGTGGATGGAGACACGTCGATCTCTCACGGCATTGAGCGTTTCCTGCTTCGTGCTGTCATTGAGCCCAGACTCGTCGCAGAACGCAAATAGAGTCCCGACCTGAATCCCGGCCGCGCCTGTTGCCATCGCCTCGCGTCGGCCTTCGGGTGAACCAACCCCGCCCGCGATCCAGAAGGGAAGCGACAGCTCGCGCAACTTCGTGAGGTCGACGACATCGCGATCGCCGTAGATCGGCTCTCCGCGATCTGTGAGTTGAAGCTCGCCTCGCGGCGGTGCGTTGTGGCCACCGGCATTCGGTCCTTCGACGACGAAGCCATCAACTCGTCCGTTGGACTTACGCGCGAGCGTGGTTGCGAGCGACGCCGCCGCCACGACCGCGATGAAGCGCGGTCGCTCGACGGTGGGAGGCGGCGCGGACCAAAACGACATCGGGTCGAATCGCAGCTCGTCGATCGTGTCGCGCCCCGACCCTTCTACGTCGAATCGCATCGTCGCCGTCCGGTGCTCGGCGAGTGCGTCGAGGACGCCAGGAATCTCACGAGGTATCCCTGCACCCATGAGCACGAAGTTGACGCCCGCCAGCATTGCTCCGTACAATGATGCCGTGTTAGGCATTTGAACCTTCGTCAGTAGATTGATGCCTACCGGTCCCCCGTGTCCGTCTTTGGCGAGCCACACTTCAACGAAGTTGGCCAGGATCGTGACGCGCTGTTTTGCGGCGCTCACCGTCTGCTTGTACATCGGGAGCAACTTGTATGGCACCCCCGCAGGGCGACCGTTCGCGTTGAAGTAGCGGTCGAGAATTTCCTGCGCGACACCTGGGATCGGAAATCGCTCCATCGCTCGCCGAACGTGACCACCGCGATCTCCGTCCTGAAGGCGCCGGATGAGCACCGTGTCCATTCCCGTTCCCGAGATGACGCCGAGCTGTCCAGTGCGCGACACGGCATTTGCGAGTCGCCAGCTCGAGACAGCGACGCCCATGCCGCCCTGGATGATCTGAGGGAGGCTTTCGAGAGTTGGCACGGATACCGGGGACTGGTGGAGGTTGGTGAGCTATGGTGCCAACTTCACCGCCATGAGACCCGCGTGCTGTCGGGAGAGTCCGGACGTTTCGTCGGGAAAGTCCTCATGCGTGCCACGCGTCCGCAATCACTACCGCTCGTATCGCGGCTCCACGATCCGACGCGACCAGTAGTACGCCGCTCGGCACTCCGAGGGAATCCACCGATGCGTCATCGCGCCCCGGGATGCAGAAACCCCCTGTCAGCGAAGCAACTCGCTAGCAAGGGGTTCATAAGTCGGGGCGACTGGATTTGAACCAGCGACCTCCTGCTCCCGAAGCAGGCGCGCTACCGGGCTACGCTACGCCCCGAAGTTCCTGCCCATCTGTGTTCCGCTGGCGCGCCCGGAAGGACTCGAACCTCCAACCTTCTGATCCGTAGTCAGATGCTCTATCCAATTGAGCTACGGGCGCCTAGCGATAAACGTCTGGCGGAATACCAAGCGACGCAACACGACACAAAAGTGCCGCGCAACGTCGCTGGCAAGTCGCGCAAGGTATCCGGACGCCTCCCCATCGTCAAGCGTCAGGTCCGACGCTCGGCTGCCTCCGACGATCGTTTCGCGGGCGCCGTATCGGCGACGTGCTCGCCCGCCGCCGAGCCAGTCTCACCGGCCGCCTCCGGTACGGAGCGCGGCTCGAGCGGCAGCGTCAGCGTGAACCGCGAGCCCTGACCCAACTGACTGTCGACGCGCACATCGCCGCCGAGTAGCCGCGCCAGCTTGCGCGACACGGCGAGGCCCAGCCCGGTCCCGCGCGCGATCGAGTCGCCTCGTCCACCCGGCCGCACCTGCTCGAACTCGTCGAAGATCCGGCCGAGGTCCGCCGGTGCGATCCCAATGCCGGTGTCTTCCACGGCGATCGAGATCGACTTCGTTTGCGCGACGTCGCTGACCTTCGCCACGATCGTGACGGATCCCCGCTCGGTGAACTTGATCGCGTTCGTCAGCAGACTGACGAGAATCTGGCGGACGTGGCGCGGGTCGCTGACGAACGCCGGAAGATCGCGTGGCACGACCATGTCGAGCCGCACGCCCTTCGCCTCGGCAACCGGTTCCACCATCGAGATGACGCCCTCGAGCAGGGGCTCGAGCACAACCGTACGGCGCTCCACATTCATGCGGCCGACTTCGATCTTCGACAGATCGAGCACGTCGTTCACCACGTGAAGCAGGTGATCGGCGGCGGCGCGAATGCGGTCGTGTGCGCCACGCAGTTCCGGCGTGACTTCACCGTAGAGCCCGGACAGCGCGAGTGAGTTGTACCCGACGATGGCATTGAGCGGTGTACGCAGCTCGTGAGAGACGTTGGCGAGGAACCGGCTCTTCGCCATGTTCGCCTCGGTCACCTGCTGCGCACGTTCCTCGAGCCGCACGTTCGCGTCGAGCAGATCCCTCGACAGCAGCTCGAGGTTGAACGAGTGCATCGCGATACGCTCCGCGCGCGCGTCCTCGCGCAGCACGAGCAGGAATACAATGAACAGGCTGGTGAGGCCAACCACCCACATGGCGACGCGGGCGGCTCGCGGCTGGAACACGCCAATGGGCACCGCGAGATCCCAATGCGTGCCACCGGGCAGCATCACACGCTGCGTCGAGAATTCGGCGACGCGATTCGGATAGCGCGGCGAAACCGCGAGCAGGCGCCCCGTGCTGTCGGCAATGCGATAGCCGAACCGCCCTTGCAGTCGTGGCGTGAGGAGCCTGCGGAGCATCGGGCCGTACGCGACCGCGGCGCCCACGTATCCCGTTAGGCGATCGTTGACGATGATCGGATCGTAGATCACGAAGCCGAGTGTGTCGGGGCGGAGCACAATGACGCCGGTGGTCGCCGGAGCGCGCGTGTCACGCGCTCGCGTCAACGCTTCTCTCGTCTCGGCCACGAGCAGATGATTCTCGCTCGCGATGTCGTCCGCGGTGGCCACACTCGGGATCGCCTGGCGTACTGCGCCCGTCTCGTCGAGGCGGAAGATGCGCACCACCTCGGGGCTCGATGCGACGATCGCGTTTCCAATCGCATCGAGTCGCGCGCGCTCTTCCCGGGGCGTCGCTGCGGCGGCGAGGAGCCGGCGCACGCCGTTGATCGACGCGGCGCGATTCTGCACGGCACCTTCGATCATGGCGTCCGCTTGAATAGCGAGGTCAGCGGCACTCTTGCGGTAGTCGCTACTCAGCCGCCCGTCGAGGTAGTTCAGGCACACGACGCCTGACACGAGGAACGCGAGCAACGGGAGTCGCCAGAGAATCGGTCGCTTGCCTTCCCACCCCGGTTTGGTCGTCGGGGCCCGAACTCGTTCGCCCGGATGGGGTTGTGCCTGACGCTCTTCCATTCCTCGCGACGCTGCTCTGGTGAGTGTGACTCATCGCACATAAGCAAGATCAAGGCAATGATCAGGCCCATCGGAGCATACGAACGGAGTGGAAAACTTCGCGAAGAGGAGGGACCTTCTGTGAGGTCGTCGTAGCAGGCTGGTTCTGCGCGATTCGGAACGGCGGAACGCAGAGCGCGCTGACCGCGCAGAACGACGCAGAAGAGAAATGAACACATCGCTCTTGCCGTTTTCTGCGTGGTCTGAGCGCTCTGAGGCTTCTGCGTTGCGTAGTACCAGTCCGCCTGGATCGAAATCGAGGCCCCGACCTACCAACCACGATGACCTTCTACAGGGCCCGTCATCTGCCCGCTGCGCGGGCTCCGGGTCGGGACGACACGCCTCCTCCTTGCGGTTCTTTCCTAACGCCTGAGGAAAAAAAATCGTCCCGCGCAGATGCATTTGCGCGGGACGATGGGCGGTACAAGACTCGAACTTGTGACCTCCACGATGTCAACGTGGCGCTCTAACCAACTGAGCTAACCGCCCGGTCGTGACAAACACAAACTACGACGGGTTATGTGGCTGAGAACGTCAGAGCGGGAAACGGGACTCGAACCCGCGACCCCAACCTTGGCAAGGTTGTGCTCTACCAACTGAGCTATTCCCGCGACATCCGACACCTGACTGCAGCGTCGCCTTCACCCGGTGGATCCGACTCCGCTGAGAAAACTGATCTCGGTGGAGATGGAGGCGAGGGGAATCGAACCCCTGACCTCTTGAATGCCATTCAAGCGCTCTCCCAACTGAGCTACGCCCCCGGGCATCAGGAACCGAAAATTGTACCCAGGGGTAGAGCGAAAGTCAAGAAAAGGTGCTCTGGCGAAAGTGCGACGGGCCAGTATTTTGCAGCACCTTTTTCTCAGATGAACCCGTGCGAAAACACACGCGCCGCGCGACAATCGCGAGACGCGTGTCTCAGTGAAGAGCAACGAGCTCTCCACACGCCGGCTCCGACATACGCGACCATTCGCTGATCGCTCGAGGAATTCGAAGAAATGACTGAAGTCAAGCGCCGCCGCCGTCGCGTGGTGCCCGCAGGCATAGCTCCCAGCGAGCCAGAGCGGGATATCCTTGATCAGTACCTATACGAAGTCAGTACGTATCCGCTGCTGAAGGGCACACAGGAACTCGAGTTGGCGCGCAAGATCCGCGCGGGCGATCAGGATGCGCTCCAGGAGCTCGTCAAGCGCAATCTCCGTTTCGTCATTTCGGTCGCGAAAAAATATCAGAATCGCGGCATGCCGCTCATCGATCTGATTGGTGAGGGCAACGTCGGGCTGCTCACGGCCGCGAGAAAGTTCGATCCCGATCAGGGCGTGAAGTTCATCTCGTACGCGGTGTGGTGGATTCGTCAGGCGATTCTCTCGTCGCTCGCGCGGCAGGGACGCACGGTACGCGTGCCGCTCAATCGAACCGCTGACCTGTCGCGCATCATCAAGGCGTCCGAGATCCTGCGCCAGAAGCTGCGTCGCGAACCAACGCCTGAAGAGTTGTCGCAGCTCACCGGACTCTCCGTCGATGTCGTGCAGTCGCTCGCCGCGCTCAACACGGGTGACGTGCGACTGGATGCGCCGATGGATCCCGAAGGCGATCGCTCACTCATCGAGCGCTTCGTCGCCGACGAGATGCCCGACACCGAGGAAGAGGCGATGAATCGCTTCCTCACCGACGAGATCGAGCTGGCGCTCGGTACGCTGCCACCGCGTGATGCACGCGTGCTGCGTCTGTATTTCGGACTCGAAGGTGGACGCGAACACACGCTGGAAGAAATCGGCTCGATGCTCGGCGTCACGCGCGAGCGCGTGCGCCAGCTTCGCGACCGCGCACTCAAGCGCCTGCGCGAGGGCGATGTCGGCCGTGCACTGGGTAGCTTTGCTGCATGAGTGTCGTGCGTGGCTGATGGCTGATAGCCCCGCGCGTTCGCGCGCGTTGCGCCCGTAGCTCAATCGGATAGAGCGTCTGACTTCGGATCAGAAGGTTGGGGGTTCGAGTCCCTCCGGGCGCACGTGAATCAACGGTAGGCGATAGTCGAACGGGGCGGCCAATTGGCCGCCCCGTTCGACATCCTGCCCTAGGTGCGGACTGCTCGCGATCGACGTAAGATATGTGAGAACGCTGCTTGCTCTTTGTTGCTTGCTCGTCGCTGCTCGCTCGCCGTTTCTTGCGGGTTGCCGATGGCTGATGGCTGATAGCGATTCATATGATCCAACTCGTAGACGTCCATAAGAGCTTCGGTCCGAAACGCGTCCTCGACGGCTTCACGCTCGACGTCGTCGAGGGCGAGACCATGGTCATCATCGGCTATTCGGGGACCGGGAAGTCCGTCGCGATCAAGCACATCGTCGGACTCCTCGAGCCGGACCGCGGCACCGTCTTCGTCGACGGGCTCGAAGTGCCGGCGCTCAAGCGACGCGAGCTCTACGAGCTCCGCGCGCGCATCGGCTACGTGTTCCAGTTCGCGGCGCTGTTCGACTCGCTCACCATCGGGGAGAACGTGGCGATGGGGCTGCGCAAGCAGGGCAGCCTCGACGAACGGAAGATCGACGAGCGGGTGAACGAGACGCTCGAGCTGGTCGACCTGCCTAACGTCGCGACGCGGTACCCGGCCGAGCTGTCCGGTGGCATGCGCAAGCGCGTTGGTATCGCGCGGGCCATCGCCCTGCGCCCGAAATATCTGCTGTACGACGAGCCCACCACGGGACTCGATCCCGTCACCAGCGCGGTCATCGATGAGCTCATGATCCGCATGCGCGACCGACTCGGCGTCACGAGCATCGTGATCACGCACGACATGCGGAGCGCCTACCGTGTGGGAACGCGCATCGCGATGCTGTACGACGGACGGGTGCGCAGCGTCGGAACGGTCGAGGAGATCCAGCAGACGAAGGATCCGGTCGTGCGCCAGTTCATCGAAGGGCGCGCCGACCTCGACGACCCGCAAGCTGCCTAACGTGTCCCCGGACCGCGCACGGCTCGAGACCTCGGCGGGAGGCGTCGTCGTGCGCATGAGCGATGCCCCGGCCGGCATTGCGCAGCCGCTCTTCCTCATCATCCGCGACAGCTACGACAACTGGGGGTTTCCGAAGGGTCACGTCGAGATTGGCGAACAGCCGGAAGCCGCGGCACTCCGTGAAGTGACCGAAGAGACGGGACTGGAGAGCCTCACCGTTCGCAGCAGTATCGAAACAATCGACTGGTACTTTCGCTTCCGCGGGCGGCTCATCCACAAGGTCTGTCACTTCTATTTGATGGTCACCGACCTCGCGTCCACCTCGCCGCAGCGCTCCGAAGGGATCACGGCGTGTCGATGGGAGCTGTATGAGGAGGCCGCTCAGCTCCTGTCCTACGCGAACGCGCGCGACGTGCTACGCCGGGCCCACGAGCTGGTGACGTCCGAATCGTTCGCGACCTGATCCCGACCTGATCCCGAGTGGCCCTCCGCGCTCCCGTGGCTGCCGCGCCACCGTGCATCGTCGTCTTCGCGACCAGGGAGCGTGTGCGCACCGCGGCCCGCGCCGCGTTTCCGCGACGACGCGCCCGCCTGATCATGGGGCGGACCGCGACCGAGTTCGGCGCCGCCTTCCACTCCACCCTCGTCGACGCCGCGCTGGTAGACATCGGCTCGGCCGCGGACGAGGCATGGCGCGCGGCGGAGCTGGCTCGCGAGTTTCCGAGCTTTCCGTTCTTCGCCATCACACCCCTGCGCGGCACCGACGGGCCGGCGGTCGCACGGTGCGCGGCCCTCGAGTTCGCGGATGTCGTCGTCGACGGCGTGGACGACGAAGCGCTGCGCGACCTGGTGCTCCCATTGACATTCTCCACGCGCTTCTTCGACGCCCTTCAGGAGCCGCCGCCCTCACTCGGCATCACCCAACCGATGCAGTTCGCCGCGTGGCGCTGCGTCGTCGCGCAGGCGGGCCGCACGCTTCGCACGAATGCGCTCGCCGAAGCGATCGGGGTGACGCGCGAGCATTCTCAGTCGGACGTTCGCGGCTGAGGGCGCGCCGAATCTCAAGCGCGTCATCGATCTGGTGCGCCTGATCGCCGCGGCGGAGCTCGCGAAGAATCCCGGCTACGACATCGGGGACGTAGCCCGAATCCTCGGCTTCGCATCGTCGTCGCACCTCTCGAGCACGGCCCAACGCGTGGTCGGCACACGGCCCGCATCGCTGACGCGGCTCCGTGCAGTCGATCTCATCGACAGATTCTCGCAGGGACGATATCGTAGTCGTAGTTAGGCCCTGAATTGGGCTGCACGCTGGGCACACCTGCCGACGGCTGCATGCTGCGGCCGCACGCTGCCCGCTGCTGCTATTACCGCCTAGGACACCACGCGCTGCTCGCTGCATGCAGCCGCACCCAGCGTCACCCAGCAACAAGCACGACCACCCAGCCACCAGCTTGTAGTTGCCCAGCCCCAGTCCTTAGTCCCCAGTCGCCAGCAGTGGCAGCGCCGCCGGCGGCGACCGGTCAGGCGGATGCTCCACGTGATTCAGGTAGTTCGACACGCGTTGTGACAGCGACGCCACGCGCGACGCGAGTTGGGCGTGAACCGACGCCGGGATGATCCCGCTGACGCGCGCGATCGCCAGTTGAGTTTCTACCGTCACCAGCGAACGTCGCGCGCGCGCGTAGCACTCCCGCTCTTCCGCTGGAGTCGGGCGCGTTGGAGCCTCCGCGATCGCGCTCGCGGCCGCCGACGAGGCCAGCATGAGCGCGTCGGTGAACGCTTTTGTTTCGCGTCGAGTCACGCGACGGACGACGCGGATGACGTCGGCGGCGAGGCCCACGGCCTCCTGCCAGACTTTCGTATCTCTTGCGGTGCCTGCCATGGCGCGAAAGTATCTACTTCCATGCCCGGACCACCATCTTATTGGCGCGCGGGGGTGCTCGACGCCGCATGGGTGGCTACTATCCTACAGTCTCGCCCGACCGCTCTGGCACAGTTCCGCATCTTGCCCGTATTCCTTGCTTGTGATAATTTTCACAAGCCTTACGGACACGGTTCGACCCCTCCTTTCTTCTTTTCCCATGGCATCCGAAACCACGCTCCGTCCCGGCGAGATCAAGGACATCCTGCTCCGCGAGATCGAAGCCGCTGACCTTCACGAGCTCGACGTCGAGGAAGTCGGTACCGTCCTCGAGGTGAGGGACGGGATCGCGCGCATCTATGGGCTTCAGAAAGCGATGGCGGGCGAGATGCTCGAGATCCAGTCGTCCGAGACCGGCAACCAGGTCGTCGCCCTCGCCCTCAATCTCGAGGAAGACAACATTGGCGCGATCGTCCTCGGCGACTATCTCCAGCTGAAGGAAGGCGATAGCGTCCGTCGCACATCGCGCGTGCTCGAGGTCCCCGTCGGTCCCTCACTCGTCGGCCGCGTGGTCGACGCGCTGGGCAACCCCATCGACGGTCTCGGGCCCATTGCCGCGACACTGACGCGCAAGGTCGAATCGCCGGCGCCCGGCATCATCGTCCGTCAGCCCGTGAAGGAGCCGCTGCAGACCGGCCTCAAAGCGATCGATTCGATGATCCCGATCGGCCGTGGTCAGCGCGAGCTCATCATCGGTGATCGCGGGATTGGTAAGACGGCGGTCGCGATCGATACGATCATCAATCAGAAAGGGCAGGGCGTCGTCTGCGTGTACGTCGCCATTGGCCAGAAGGCGTCCACGGTGGCGTCGGTGGTCGAGCGGTTGAAGACGAGCGGCGCGATGGAGTATACGATTGTCGTCGTTGCAGCCGCGTCCGACCCGGCGCCGATGCAGTACATCGCGCCGTACTCCGGTTGCGCGATGGCCGAGTACTTCATGTACAACGAAGGGCGGCCGACGCTCTGCGTGTACGACGACCTGACAAAGCAAGCCGCTGCGTATCGCCAGATCTCGCTCGTGCTCCGACGCCCGCCGGGTCGTGAGGCGTACCCCGGCGACGTGTTCTACCTCCACTCCCGTCTGCTCGAGCGCGCCGCGAAGATGCGCGAGGATACGGGGATCGTGGACAACAAGACGATCTTCAAGCCCGGCGGATCGCTCACGGCGCTTCCGATCATCGAAACGCAGGCAGGTGACGTGTCGGCCTACATTCCAACAAACGTCATTTCCATCACCGACGGCCAGATCTTCCTCGAGTCCGACCTGTTCTTCGCCGGCGTCAAGCCCGCGATCAACGTCGGTATCTCGGTGTCGCGCGTCGGCGGCTCGGCTCAGGTGAAGGCGATGCGTTCGGTCGCGGGACGTCTGCGACTCGACCTGGCGCAGTTCCGCGAGCTCGAGGCGTTCTCGGCGTTCGCGTCGGACCTCGACGCGGCGACGAAGCGTCAGCTCGATCGCGGCGCGCGTACGGTCGAGATCCTCAAGCAGCCGCAGTACACGCCGATGGCGGTCGAGCAGCAGGTGCTGACGATCTACGCCGCGACCAACGGCTACCTCGATGACGTCGAGGTGAGCCGCGTTCGCGAGTGGGAGAGCCAGTTCCACCAGTTCGTGGCCGCGCGCTTCCCGCAGATCACCGAGAAGCTCCGCACGGAGAAGGTGCTGTCGAAGGACACCGAGACCGATCTCAAGAAGGCGATCGACGAGTTCAAGCAGACATTCGCGAAATAAGGTCATTCCGAGCGGAGCGAGGAATCTTCTCGAACGTGATCGTGGCCGAACCTGCCACGAGAAGCAGTACAGAAGATCCCTCGCTAGCGCTCGGGATGACGGTGAAGCCCTAACGAGACAGCCGAATGGCGAAAGGCCGTGAGCTGAAAGGCCGAATCAAATCGGTCGAGAACACGCGCAAGATCACGCGCACGCTGGAAATGGTTGCGACGTCGAAGATGAAGCGGGCGCAGGATCGCGTGACGGCGACGCGTCCGTACGCGACCGTGCTCTCCGAAGTAATCTCCAGCCTCTACTCGGCCGATCTGGCGGAGCGATTCCCACTGCTGCGGCAGCCGGCAACGGTGCGGCGCGCGGCGATGCTCGTGCTGACCGCGAACCGGGGTCTCGCCGGTTCGTTCAATTCGAACATTCTCAAGGAAGCGCGCGGGCTGCTGACGCGCCTAACGTCGGAGAACGTCGACGTCGAGCTCCACGTCGTGGGACGCAAGGGCGTCGGCTACCTTCGATATATCGGCCGCGCTCTGGCGACGGCCCGCACGGACATCGGCGATCGCCCGACGGTGGGCGAGGCGGCGGAGCTGGTGGACGGGCTGATGGACCGGTTCGCGTCGGGCGCGCTCGACGCGGTGTACGTCGTGTCGGCGAGGTTCAAGTCGGCGCTGTCGACGCCACCCCACACCGAGCGGATCCTGCCTGTGACGCCGCCCGAGCGGAAGGGCGTAGCACGCGACTATCTGTTGTTGCCGTCGGCTGAAGCGATTCTGACGGAGCTGTTGCCGTTGTACGTTCGAAACGCGGTCTATCGTGCGTTGGTCGAGAACGAGGCGGGCTTCCAGGGCGCGCAGCGGACCGCGATGAAAAACGCGACCGACAACGCGACCGACATGTTGAATCTGCTCAAGCGCAATTACAACCGCGCTCGGCAAGCAAACATCACGCAGGAAATTTCCGAGATCGTCGGCGGCTCAGCCGCGCTCGAGTGACGAGCTGTAGTGAGCGTCACCCGGCAACAAGCACGACTAACCAGCGACAAACTGGTTGTTTCAACACGTCTTTCTCTAACTAGAGATACAGTTATGGCTACCGCTGCTCCCGCTAAAAACATTGGGCACGTCGTTCAGG
This sequence comes from uncultured Gemmatimonadaceae bacterium, assembly GCA_963829055.1. Lineage (GTDB taxonomy): Bacteria > Gemmatimonadota > Gemmatimonadetes > Gemmatimonadales > Gemmatimonadaceae > JAJKIV01. The sequence continues at coordinate 863,235 of CAWHHI010000004.1, forward strand.
TCATCGGCCCGGTCGTCGACGTCGAGTTCGAATCCGAGAACCTGCCGGAGCTCTACAACGCGCTCGAGCTCATGATTCGCGACGACGACGGTGAGCACAAGGTCGTTGTCGAGGTCCAGCAGCACGTGGGCCGCAATCAGGTGCGCGCCGTGGCCATGTCGTCGACGGACTCCGTCGTGCGCGGAATGGAGGTCGTCGATACCGGATCGCCGATCACCGTTCCCGTCGGCACCGCCGCGTTAGGCCGCATCCTCAATGTGCTCGGTGACCCGATCGACAACGGTGCCCCGATCCCCGCGAACGCAGAGCGCTGGCCGATTCACCGCAAGCGCCCCGACTTCGTCGACCTCGAGCCCAAGACCGAGATCTTCGAGACGGGCATCAAGGTCGTCGATCTCATCGCGCCGTTCGTGCGCGGTGGTAAGATCGGCCTGTTCGGTGGCGCCGGCGTCGGCAAGACTGTCGTCATTCAGGAGCTGATCAACAACGTGGCGAAGGGCCACGGCGGTCGCTCGGTATTCTGCGGTGTGGGCGAGCGAACGCGCGAAGGCAACGACCTCTATCTCGAGTTCAAGGAAGCGGGCATTCTCGAGCAGGTCGCGCTCATCTACGGTCAGATGAACGAGCCGCCGGGTGCGCGCCTGCGCGTTGGCCTGTCGGGCCTGACGGTCGCCGAGTACTTCCGCGATCGCGAGAATGCCGACGTGCTGGTGTTCATCGACAACATCTTCCGCTTCACGCAGGCCGGCTCGGAAGTGTCGGCGCTCCTCGGTCGTATGCCAAGCGCCGTCGGTTACCAGCCGACCCTGGCGTCGGAGATGGGTGACCTGCAGGAGCGCATCACGTCAACGCGCAACGGCTCGATCACGTCGGTGCAGGCGATCTACGTCCCGGCCGACGACCTCACCGATCCGGCGCCGGCGACTGCGTTCGCTCACCTCGACGCGACGGTCGTGTTGTCACGCGCGATCACCGAGTTGGGCATCTACCCGGCCGTCGATCCGCTGGCGTCGTCGTCGCGAATTCTCGATGCGCAATACATCGGCGAGCGGCATTACCGGGTGGCGACGCAGGTGCAGCGCATTCTGCAGCGCTACAAGGAGCTGCAGGACATCATCGCGATTCTCGGCATGGACGAGCTCTCCGAGGACGACAAGCGCGTTGTCGGTCGTGCGCGCCGCATTCAGCGTTTCATGTCGCAGCCGTTCGCCGTCGCGCAGCAGTTCACCGGCATGGAAGGCAAGTACGTGAAGCTCGAGGAGACCGTGTCGTCGTTCGAGCGTCTGGCGGCTGGTGAGTTCGACCAGTTCCCGGAGCAAGCGTTCTTCATGTGCGGTGGTGCGGACGACATCGCGAAGAACGCCGAGCGCATCGCTGGTCAGGCTTGAGGTAGGAAGCCAATGCCACTCCAGGTCGCGGTCATCTCGCCAGAACGGACGTTGTTCGAGGGTAGCGTCGACTCGCTCGTCGCGCCGGCGTTCGACGGGGAAGTCGGGGTTCTTCCCGGGCACGCACCGATGATGACGTTGCTCGGAAAAGGGCTGCTGCGACTGGGCTCCGGCGGAAACGCCGGGCGTTTCCAGGTCGAGGGTGGGTTCCTGCAGGTCGTCGACGATGCCGTGCGGATCGTCACGGAGCGCGCGACGCAGGGCTGATCGACAGTCGGCTGTCGTCGATCGTTCCACAGGAACGAGCGGCTCGAAAGAACGACGAGGGGGCACCGCCAGCGGCGGCGCCCCCTCTGCTTTTCCCAACCCGCACTGCGCCAGATAGGCGTCCGAACGTCGCTGCAAGCATGGCCCTTGCAATTTGGTCGGGGCGTGAACCACTCCGAATCCTACCGCGCACTCAGCACCACGTTCGAGCCAGTGGCTTCGCGTCAGGCGGCGACCCGCCTGCGTCCGTGGGTAGTACGCCTCGTGATCGGTCTCTCCAGCGCGCTCACGGCGTCTGTCGGGCTGAGCGTCGGTGCTTGCAGTGCGGTCGCGCAGATGCCGACCATCCCTGTGCTGCAAAATGGGTTCGCGTCGCGGGGTATGACGCTCGCGCTCAACTACGGATCCGGCACTGGAAGTGGCGCCTATGCGGTCGCCGCCGGGTGGGGGCCTGCTTCTCAGCGCTTCCAGATCAGCGGCGCACTTGGTGGCGTGCGTCCCGATACCGGTGGACCGTGGACGGGATACGGTGTGCGTGCCGCCATTCCCTTGTGGTCGGGAATGGCCGATCGACTCGGTGTCGCGCTGTTTGCTGGTGCGGGTGGCGCACGCCGCGACACGACATCGATTGCAAGGGTTCCAGTGGGGCTCGGTGTGGGTTATCGATTCGCGATTGGCGAGACGCGTAGCGTGTCCACGTATGCCTCGCCATTTTTCGTCTGGTCGCGTCTGAGTGAGCGGGGCACCCGTGCTCAGGCCGACAACGCGATGCGCGGCTCGGTCGCGGTCGACCTCGTTCTGACGCGCAACGTCGGACTGACCGCGGGTTACGAGTTTGGTGGCGGGACCGGTGACGCCTCCCCTGGGGGGAGCAACCGAATCTTCGGCGCAGCCGTGTCATACGCGTTCCGTTAATCGAGCTCGCACTACCGATCCTTCGGAGAAAACTGAATGCGTAAGACTGAACGTGCATCACTGCCGGCAGCACGACCGGCGCCGCGCAGCGACGTTTCCTCGCGTCGTCGGCCGACTCGCGGTTGTTGCTGTGGTCGCCGCTCCTGTTACTGCTGGCGCGCAGGCATGGGCATATCCGTCGTTCCAGCCGCCGCGTGTGATGGACCGCGAGTTCAACTTCGGAATCGCTGATGCGGGCCGTGCGGGAACGTCGCTGGTCTTCCAGTGGCGCGAGGGTTTATCGGCGCGCTCACAGCTCTCACTCGATGCCGGGTTCGCCGACCCCGACGGCGACAGCAACGGAAAATTCCTGCTGGGTGGCCAGTACGCTCAGCTGCTCAACCAGGCGAGCTCGGAAGTTCCGGTCGACTTCCTGCTGACTGCGGGCCTCAACTTCGCCGTCGGCGAGGGCAGCGACCTCTTTCGTATTCCACTCGGCGTGTCGGTCGGGCATCGCTTTCCGCTGGAAGATGGTTTCGCGATCACGCCGTACGTGCACCCGCGAATTTCCTTCGACAGCTGCACCGAGTGCGGAGACAACGGCGACAGCAGGAACGACCTCGGCATCGATTTCGATCTCGGCGTGAACTTCGAGGTGACGAGACAGATTTCGTTCCGCGTCAGCGGGGTCTTCGGCGGTTCCGACACGTTCAGCAGCTCGGATGGGTTCGGGCTCTCTCTCGCGTGGACGCCGGTCGGGCTGTCGAAGCCTCGGAAATAGCTGGAGGGCCGGGGTGGCTTGCAACTTGCCCCCTCCGACCTCATCAATCCTCCAGTAAACGCACATGCCTGAGGCAAGTCTCCCCACAGTACTCGTCGTGGACGACAACCACGATAACGCGGATATCATGCGGCAATACCTCGAGGCAAAGGGGTACCCCGTGTCCGCCGCCTACAGTGGGGAGGAAGCGCTGTCGCTGTTCGAGTCCGTTCGGCCATCGATCGTCCTGCTGGACATCATGATGCCGGGCCGCGACGGGTGGGAGGTCTGCCGGCTCATGAAGCAGCACCCTTCCCATGGTCGCGGTGTACGGGTCATCATGGTAACGGCGCTCGATCAGTGGGACGACAAGCGGCAGGCGCTGCAAACCGGTGCTGACGACTACGTGACGAAACCGATCGACCTGCCGCGGCTGGTGCGCGTCGTGGAGCGCAACGCGGCAGCCCTCCAGGGCGCGGCGTGAGAGGTCCTCGCGCGCAGCCATGACCGCGTGAAGCAACCGGTCATCCTCACCGACAGCGACGACCCGTCCATTCGCGACGCGGCCGGCTTTCTTGATTCCTGGGACGTCGTCGTTCGCCGCGATCGAGAGCTTGCGGCGGCGGTGGAGGAAGTCGCTGACGTTCGCGTCATCATCACGACGACGGACAACCCGAACGCCCTGCGCGACATTGTCGACCGCGCCCGCGCCCGGTCGCTCGCCGTGATCGTCGGATGCGCGAGCGACATGGCGCGTCGCCGAGCGATCGAGCTTCGCGTCGACGAGTGGTTCCTGGTTCCGGCGACGGGTGAAGAGATCGCGGGCCGCGTCCGCTCGGCGCTCTCCCGCGTGGCTCCGGCCGCAGCGGCGCTCGCGGACCGGGTCGAGCGCTTCGAGTACGAGCAGAATGCTCTACGACCATCTCACCGGCCTCCCTACGCTGCCGGTGATGATCGAACGGTCGCGCGCGCTCATCAAGGAGCGCGGCGAGATGATCGTGCTGTACTTCAACTTCGTGCGCTACTCGAAGATCGAGGAGATCTACGGGTGGGAAAAGCTCGACGCGGTGCTGGAGACGACGGCGCAGGCGGTCCGGGAATTTCTGGACGCGAGCGTCCTCCGCTCGTCTCGGGTGATGGTGAGCTTCACCAACGACGACGACTTCGTCTTTTTCCACGTGCCGGCACCTAACGTTGCCGCCGTGACGGATGCGGAGATCACGGATCTCGTACCGAAGCTCCAGGAATTCGTCGGCGGACGCATCGAGACGACGCATGGCGAGGAGATCGCGTCGCTGTTCGAGATCTACGTCGGCCGGGCGCACGTGTATTACAACCCGAAGATCCGGCTGCAACGGCTGATCTATCGGGGTATTCGTGAGGCGGCGAACGCGGCCAAGGGGATCGAGCAGCGCGAGCGCGGACGCCGCGTGGACGATCTCAAACGGAGCCTGCGCGAACGCGCGGTCTACGTCGATCTGCATCCGATCCTGCTCGCGGAATCGCGTCAGGTCTACGGGTATGAGGCGCTCGCGCGCGGGACGCTCCGCACGCTGCGGAGCCCGGAGATCATGTTCGACGTCGCCGCCGAGGCGGATCTCTTGTGGGAGCTCGGTCGGCTGTGTCGGAGCCGCGCCATCGAGGCGATGAAGACGCGCCTAACGCGCGGTGAGTTCCTGTTCCTGAACGTCGATCCGCACGACTTCGCCGACCCGCAGTTCAGCCAGCTCGACCAGGAAGTGCCGGACCCGAGCCGTGTCGTCATCGAGATCACGGAGCGGACGGCGATCAAGGACTATCCGAAGTTCCGCGAGCGTCTGAGCGCCCTGCGCGAACGCGGCTACCGCTTCGCGGTCGACGACGCCGGGAGTGGCTACGCCGGTCTCGGCTCGATCGCGAACCTCGAGCCCGATTTCATCAAGCTCGACATCTCGCTGATCAACTGCATCGACACGAACTTCATCAAGCAGAATCTCGTGGAGACGATGGTGCGGTTCGCGAACGATCAGGGCGCGAAGGTGATCGCCGAGGGTGTGGAGCGCGCGGAGGAGTACGAGACGGTGAAGCAGCTTGGCGTGCACATGGTCCAGGGGTTCTTCCTGCATCGTCCGTCGGAGAACGCGGTGGCGCGCACGGGAGAGCACGCCGCGAGCCGCCCGTCGGATACCATCGCGCACGTCGGCGGAAAGACCTGACGGTCGTCCCGAGCATTCGCGAAGGATCATTTGTGATGCAATCGTGGCCGCGGCTGGCCACGGTCATACTCGAGCATCCCTCGCCGACGCTCGGATGAGAACCACATAAAGAACGGCCGACAGGATTGCAGGATTGGCAGGATTGACAGAGATGTCTCAGGGACGGCGCGATCCGCCTGCCGGCAATCCTGTCAATCCTGCAATCCTGTCTCTTGTGTTGTTTGCTTTTCCTGTCGGCTCAGCGATTACGTCTGGTTACGGGAACTTCCGTGAGGCCATCGTAGCCAGTCCGGCCACGATGACGGTCGAGAAGATCCCTCGCTGACGCTACGCGGACGCTCGGGATGACAGCGCTGACGCTCGGGATGACAACGAATCCGATCGCCTAACGCGATGTCCCGCCAAGAAGCTCGGAGACGATCTCCCACGACCGCTCCGCCGCGCCCAGTCCGCCCTCGACGAGATCGCGCGCCGCGCGTCCTGTCTCCGCCCGCAGGCCATCATCGGAGAGCCAATCCGTCAACCGTGTCTCGATCGCCGCTGCGCTGTCGGCGGTCGCGCCACCACCCGCGGTGATGAGCAGCTCCGCGTCGCGACTGTTCGTGAAGCGCGGCCCGAACAACACCGGCACGCCGAACGCGGCCGGTTCGAGCACGGAGTGTAGTCCCGCCGAGTGAAAGCCGCCGCCAACGTAGGCGACGCTCGCGAGTGCATACAGATCCCCGAGCACGCCGACGCGATCGACGATCACGACGTCCGCGACAGCCGCGTCAGGCGCCCCGAGACGCGCGCCGCGCAATCCCGCATCGATCGCCCATCGTTCGACCGGTCGCACGTGCGCGTCCGTCGGCTCGTGAGGCGCGATGATGAGTCGAGCGTCCGGGAGTGCCGCCATGACCCGGGCCCACGCCGCCAGGAGCGGTCGCTCGTCCGCTGGCCACGTCGACCCCGCAACGAGCGTCGGGCGGTCAGACGCGAGTGCGGCGACAAATCCCGTCGCGCGATCGACCGCACGTACACGTGCCCACACCTGGTCGTACCGTGTGTCGCCGGTAACGGTGATGCGATCGTGCCGCACGCCCAGCTCGACGAGCCGCTCGGCATCGCGCGCGTCGATCGCACCAACAACGTTCAGCCGGGCATACGCGTCGGTCAGCAATCGCGCCGCGACACCGCGCCGCCGCGATGAGCCTTCAGCCAGCGTTGCACTGACGAGCCCCAGGGCGACGCCGCGCTCGGCCGCGACGCGGGCGAGGTTCGGCCACACATCGAGTTTGCTGAACACCAGTGCACGTGGCTGGAGCGCGTTCAACGCGGATCGCGCCTCACCCTCGGTGTCGAACGGCAGGTAGTCCGCGAAGTCGACGTCCAGGCCGCGCGCGAACGCCGCCGCGCTCGGCGAGAAGAACGTATAGGCCAGCTGCGCGTCGGGTCGCTTCGCGCGCGCGATCTGAAGCACGGGGCGCGCCTGCAATCCTTCGCCAACGGAGGGCGCGTGCATCCACAGCAGGGGTCGCGTGCCGTCGCGATGGGTCGCGCCCCAGTGTGCATAACGCGTACGAATGTCGCGACGGCCGCGCAGGGCCCGCAGAATCTTTGCGTCGCCGTTCGGTGCGAGTGCCGCGAGCATGCGCGCGAGCTGTCCTGCCGCGTCGTAGCCGATCCGGAGTACGGCGTCCACGGCGCGCAGCGGTCGCGAGCCGAGTGCGGCTACTTCGTGCCGGCGGTGGCCAGCGCGGCGTCGAGGACCTTCCTCAGGTCCGCCGGCATCTGTACGCCTTCGAGGAGTTGGTTGCCGATGAAGAACGACGGCGTCGCGCGGACACCGGCCCGCGTGGCTTTCTCGTGATCGGCCTCGATCAGCGGCAGCATCTTGTGCGACGACACGCACGATCGGAGTGCCGTGGGCTCGGCACCGACGGACAGGCGCGAGCGAATCGAGGATGGGACCGGGTTTGGGAAGCGGCACCCATTTATCCTGCGCCGCGAACAGCGCGTCGTGCATCTCCCAGAACTTGTTCTGCGCGGCGGCGCACATGGCGTACTCGGCCGCTGGAATCGCGTTCTGATGACTACCGATCGGGTAGTTGATGAACGCAAGACGAACTTTGCCGTTGTCGATGTACTCGCGGCGGATCGTCATGTCCGCCGAGTCGTGCCACATCTTACAATACGGGCATTGGAAGTCGCTGGAGAGAATCATCCAGACTTTCGCGTTCGGATTCCCTCGAATGCGTGCGCTGTCCGCGCGAGCGACCAACGGGTCGACCGACGAGCCGGTAGTCGATGGTGTCGAAGCCGATGACGCATCGCTCGCGGGCGCCTGCGCGCTCGGCGACGCGGCCGCTGCAGGTGTAGCGCTCTCGACAGTGGCAGGAGCGGATTTCGCGGTGGCGTCACCAGCACCTTTGCAGGCGGAGAGGAGAGCGATCGCGATGATGCGAAGGGAGATTGTCATCGATGAGTGTCGGAACGAGTCGGCGCGTCTCGGAAGGCCACGAACGGCTGATCGACGCGGCGACTGCAGAGGCGCCGTAAAGATATCGCCAGTGGGACCTAAGTCGCTACGTGTGCGTTTCATCACCGATCTGTACAGGGCATACCTCTTGCACCCCGGCTCGCTGGAACTCGCGCGCGCGATGCCGGCGATGCGAGGTGGAAAACGACGAAGCACTCGATAGTATCGGTGCTGTCGTGGTGAGTGGTCGCTCGCGGTTCGTGCTGGCGCGCGCTTCGCGAACTATGCCGGTTCGCTTCACTAGCTCGGGAGGGCTCATGCGCAAACCGCCGCGGGGCGTAACGTGGTCGTTGGTCGCGTGCGCGGCTGTCGCCATGGCGTCCGTAGCCAGTGCGCAGCAAGTGGAGCCGTATGGCCAGACGATGCAATTCGGTGCCGGCTACATCAACACGCCTGCCGCGTGGGTCTCGCGACGGTCCGCGGATTCGTGGCTCACGCTTTCCGCGAAGGACTTGCCCTCGTCCGGCGACGGCAGTCAGGGCAGTCTCGCGACTCGTCTCAACTCCAATCTCGCACTCGATACGCATTGGGGCGGACGCGTCTCGATCGGAGCTTCGCTCTATAGCCAGAACCCGGAGTGGGGCATCTTCGGACAGGCGCTCGTGCTGCGCGACGGCGACCTGGGTTTTCTTCCGGATTTCGCCATCGGTGCGCGGAACATCGGCCGCTTCAAGCACGAGGATCGCTTCCTGATCGGGCACGACGTCGTGCTCGACAGCACCGGCAAGTACGACGACGTCGTCGTCGCGCGGTATGCGGGCTTCAAGACGGCGCCCACGCTGTATGCGGTGCTGACGAAGAACGTGCCGCTCGCCGGGTACTCGGAGCGAGGCCAGAAGTCGATGTCGTTCAGTCTTGGTTACGGCAACGGCCTGTTTCGGGACGATGGCGGTCTCGGCGACCAGTACAACAACAGCGGTACGATCGCCCGCGGCCTGTTCCTCGGCAGCCGACTCGTTATGCACCCGTGGGAGGGCGGCGCCCTGACCGTGCTCGCGGAGAACGATGGCTGGGACTGGAACGCCGGCGTCGTGGCCGAGTGGCGCGGCGTGACGTTCGGGTTGTACGGGACGGAGCTCGAGGCCGGAGGTCGGAACGGCGAGAGCGAAGGCTTCAACGTGTACAACTACACGAAGGTCAACTTTGCTATCGGCTACAGCGGCAATGTTCGCGACATCTCGCACGGCGTCGTTCTCCGCTCGCACATCACCGAGATGACGCGCGAATCGCAGCGCCTCCGCTACGAGATCTCGTCACGAGAACGTCGCATCCAGAAGCTCGAGGTCGAACTCGCCAGCGCGCGTCAGGGCGAGCTCGCCCAGCTCGAGAGGCGCCGGCAGCAGTTGGAGATCGACCTGCAGGCGGAGCGAGAGGCCATCAAGCGCGCGAACGACCGCCTGAAAGAGCTGGAGCAGAGCGGTGTACGCCCCCCGGCGACGAAGCCTCCTCCGAATCCACCGGCCAATCCGCCGACGACGCAACCGCCGGCGGGGAGGCAACCGTGACGATCTTCCGTTCGCTCCGTCACCTGGCCATCGCGGCCGCGGCGTTAGGTATCGTGCCTGGCGCCGTGCGCGCGCAGCAGGACTTCCCGCAGACGCTCTACTGGGGCTCCGGGCTGATCGATATCCCCGTGGCGTGGGTGTCGCCGCTCACTGGCGACTTCTCGTTCGGCTATTCGGGTAAGGGGTTCCGCGTGGACCCGGTCGCGACGAAGCTCAATTACGACGACCGTCTCAATTCGCAGCTGACGCTCTCGACGTCGCTGCTCGGCCGGCTCGAAGGCGGGGTCGCGTTCTTTTCGAGCAACCCGGAGTACGGCTTCTTCGTGCGCGGCCTACTCGTTAGGCAGGAAGACCTCGAAGCACGCGGCGGAGCGCTCCGGTGGTTCCCCGCGGTGGCGGTCGGCATGCGAAACCTCGGCAAGTACGAACACATCGATCGCTTCGGCGTCGGGTACGCGCTACTGCCGCCGACGGCGGACAGCCCGGACGCGCGTCACGAGCCGGACTCCCTGCATCTGAACTTCGACACCGCGCCGACGTTGTACGCCGTGGCCACGAAGAGCCTGACGCTGAACCAGATCCGCGACACCTGGCCGAACCTCGGGGTGAGCCTCACGCTGGGCTTCGGCAACGGCTTGTTCCGTGACGACGGCGATCTCGGCGCGTCCTACGCGAAGAACGCGACAGGCGGGCTGTTCTACGGTGCGACCGTGGACCTTCCGGTGTCGCCGGACCTCCGCTTCACCCTGCTGGCCGAGAACAACGCGTGGGACTTCAACGTTGGTGCGACTGCCGCGTACCGCGGGCTCCACGCTGGCCTGTACGTCACCGAGTTAGGCGCCGGGTCGAGCTCTTCGTCGACTCCGTTCTACAACTACCGAAAAGTCGCGTTCAGCCTCGGTTGGCAGAGCAACATCCTCGCGCTGCTGCACGGGGATTTCTTGCAGAAACGAGCGGACCTCCTGGCGCGTGAGCGCGAGCAGCTCCTCAAGGACATCAGCGAGCGCCAACGCCGCGTGGCGGCACTGCAGCTCGAGCTCGATCGGTACGAGGCACAGAATCTGCTCGAGCTGGAGCAGCGCCGCGCGGCTGCCGAGCTACAGCTGCGAACGGAGCGGGATGCACTGCGCCGTCTCGAGGACCGGCTGAAGCGCGTGGAGCAGCAACGCGGCACGATCGCCGCCGCCTCCACAACCGTAGCCGATGTCGATGCATCGATTCTCAAACGGCGGGAAGCCTCCCATGATCAGACGCGTACTGTTCGCCGTAGCGGCGGCGGCGCTCGCACTGCCGAGCGCCGCAACGCGCACTGCGCTCGCGCAGACGGACGCGACGTACAAAGCGAAGCGCGAGCAGCTCTCGAAGGAGCTCGCGGAGACGGAGAAGGCGCTCGCGGATGCGAAGGGGCAGCGCGTGCAGCTCCAGGCACGGCTCGAGAGTCTCATCGCGCAGGCCATGCAGGAGCGCGCGCAGACGCTGCTGCTGAGCAACGAGCAGACGGCGCTCCAGCAACTCGACGCGCTGTTGGCGACGTCGCAGACGAATCTGCAGGCGCAGCGTGATCGCTTCGTGACGCTGTCGGATGCCGTCGGCGCGCGCACCGGGGCCACACTCGTCGTGCTGCTTCGCGCCGATTCGTCGCAGGCGCAGACGGTGCAGTCCGCGATCGTCACGATCGACAGCGTTGCCGCGCCGCCGCGCACGTATTCCGCGCCGGCGTCAGGCGCGCTGTCGCGCGGCGCCGTGGATGAGCTCTTCCGCTCGTTCGTCGTTCCCACGGATCACTCGATCGCCGTCCAGATCACCGTCGATGGCCGGACGCTCACCGGCACGACGAGAGTTCCGGCGGCACGTCAGGCTGTCACGTACGTGCAATTCGCGGTGAGAAATGGTCAGGTGACCTCCTCCACATGGACGGGTCGCGGAACCGGGCCATTCTGATGCGTGCCGTGCCGTTCACACTGCGTGTGACGTTAGGCGCGGTCCTTGGCGCTTCGGCCGCGCATCTCACCGCACCCGTCGTGAGTGCGCAGTCGACGCGCCGGGATACCGCGCGCACGGTGATCATCGACTCCGTGACCAAGACGTATGGAGATCCGCAGGCCGGTGTCCCGCGCGCCACGATGAGTGGCGCACCGGATCTGGCGCGAACGATCGACGCGGAAGTCCGGGTCGCGATGTTCGAGCTTGCGTCGGGCGAGGAGTTGCCCGCGCTCGCCCGTCTGGAACGCCTCTCGGCGCTCGTCCGCCAGGACTCGTCGGGTGCCGCGGGTCCGGAGCGCGCGGCGCTCCACTTCCTGCTGGCGCAGAGCTACTACCGACTCGGGATGATGGCGCCGTTCCGACGCGAGGCCGAAGCGTCGCTCGCGGCTGCACCCGCGCGTTACGCAACGCTGCTTCGCCCGCAACTCGTCATCGAGGCGTATCGCACCGGCGACTACGCCCGGGCGGCAACGCTCGCGCGCGACCTTCCTGCGGCAGAACAGAGTGGGCTGGGCGCGCTCGTCGCGGGACTGGCGGCGTATCAGTCGGGCGATGTGAACGGCGCGCGAGCTTCGTTCCAGCGCGCTGCCAGTAGCGGTGGTCAGTTCGCCACCTATGCGAAGTACATGGACGCCATCGCGCAGTTGCGCGCCGATACAGCGCACGCTGGCAACGGCGTCGCGTCGCTCGAGTCGGTCGCCAACAGCGCAACCGGACCATTCGCCGACCAGGTGCGGCTCACCGCCGCCCAGGTCGCGTACGAAGGCGAGCACTACGCGGATGCCGTACGCCTGGCCTCAGCCGTGGGTGACAGTAGTCAGGTCGCTGCGCCGGCACTGCTGACGCGCGCCTGGGCGCTCTACAAGCTCGAACGCGTGGAGGACGCACAGCGCGCCTTCAGCGAATTCGCTACGCGGTACGCGAGCCGGCCGGAGCGCGACGAAGCACAGCTCATGGCGGCGCAGGCACAGCTGGAGCTGGGCCGGTCCAGTGAGGCCGAGGCGACATTTCAGCGCGTCGCGGATTCATCGGCGGTGGACGTGACCGCGTTACAGGCGCAGACCAACGCCGCCATCGCCGACCTCTCGCGCGCGCTCGTCACGGATCGCGCGGCTGACCTGCTCGTCGTTGGTGATCCGAGCAACGCCAAGGCGCTCGTGTTGCGGGATTCGTCGGATGCGCTGGCGGTACTTGCGGCCGTTACTGGATCCGGCAATCCGACCTCTGTCGTCACGAGTCAGCCGACCGTCGTGGCCGCGTCCGCGGCCGCGCGACTCGACTCGATTGCCGGTCGTGCGACGCCAGCCGTTAGGCGCGTATTGTTCGCGCCGGTCTCGGCGACGCGGCAGCCGGGCGAGCTCGCCGTGCGGTCGCAGAATCTCGCGAGCGCGGATGCGGCGGTTGCCGTCGCCCGTCAGCAGCTCGCCGCCCAGTTGGAAGCGCAGCAGCGCGAGCTCGCGCTGCTGTCGCAGCTCTCAGGATCCCTCGCCGCCGACAGCATGGTCATCGGAGGGCTGGCTGCCCAGCATCAGGTTGTCGTGGACTCGATGGCCCGACTCGATCAGGTGCTGTCAGCCGCCGAAGCGCGTCTCCGTCAACTGTTCGGCCGCGAAGTGGAGGCGACGCGAATACAGGCGGCGGAGAACGCTCGTACTGCGGACAGCCTGCGGACGGCGCTCGCCGCCGGCGCGGACCCCGAGGGTAAGGCGGCGATCGAGGCCGAAGTCGCGACCGCGGCGGCGTACGCGCGCATTGCCGACATGGCAGCGAGTGGACTGGACAAGGCCATTGCGCATCACCCCGCGTTCGTCCTGCGGGATTCGTTGCGCGCCCACGATGCGCACGCGAAGGTGCTGCTCGTGGAGTTGCAGGGTTCCTACACCGGCTCGCGTCGGGAGATCGATGCCGCAGTCGCTGCATTGCGCAGCGGTGACGGTCCGGCGGCTCGGGCGGCGCGTCAGGCTTTGACCGACGCCGAGGCTCGACGCACGACGGTCGAAAACGAGGCGATCGCGGCAGTGACGGCGGAGCTTTCCGCACGCGCCACCGAGATGATCACAGGGCTTCAGCGCAACGGCGAGGCGGCGCAGTTCGGCGTCGCGAGCGCCGCCTTCTTCCGCGCCATTGACGGGACACGCGCCGTGGGTGGCGCCGGGTCGGGTGGTCGAGCGGGCACACCTGCCGATGCGTCGCCAGCGTCGCGCAACAGGGCTCCCGAGCGGAGGCGTTAGGTGACCATGATGCGATCGACCATGCGATCGGCGCGTCGCGTCGCTGCCGTCGCCTTCGGAGTCACCGCCATTGCGGCGGCTGCCAGTGCGCAGCAGCAGGACACCGCACGCACGCGTCGCCCGGCAACGACGAATGTGGCGTCCAGTGGCGAGGTCGCGCGGTCCGCGTACAACGTCCCGGTGGGCGACACGGCGATCTCGCGACTCGAGCGCTTCGTAACGCAGTATCCGCAGAGCACGCTCCGCCCGCGTGCGCTCCTACAGCTCGGCGAGCTGCTCGTTCGTCGAGCGGACGAGCGCTTTGCCGCCAGTCAGCGGTCGGGCACGTCCGCGGACACGACGTCGCGACCCGACTACAGCGCCGCGATCGCTCGCTACGACGAGCTGCTCACGGCGTATCCGAACTTCGACCGCCGCGATGCTGTCGCGTACACGCTGGGTACATTGTACGCGCAGCAGCAGCGTTATGCAGACGCCGTCCGCGCATTCGAATCGGTTGCGAACGACAGTTCGTCATTCCGGAGCGAAGCGTTGTTCCGGCTTGGCGATGCTTACTTCGAACTGGCTGCCGCCGAGCGGGGCGAGCCACGTCGCGCCGGATTCGCGCGTGCCGCGGCGGCGTATGAGCGAGCCACGGCGACCGCCCCGCGCGATGGTGACATTCTACTTCCTCTCGCTCTACAAGCTCGGCTGGTCGTATTACAACCAGGCGACGCAGACGTCACAGGCCGAGTACACGAAGGCGGTCGAAGTGTTCGGCCGGCTCATCGACGCGTACGACAAGCTGAACCCCGAGCAGCAAGCGCGACTCGGGCTCCGCGGCGAGGCCGTCGAGTACATGGCGGTGGCGTTCACGCAGGTCGGCGGGGCGGAGGCGGCGAATCGCTACTTCACGGCGCACTCGACGACGGCGTATCGACTGCCAGTCATGCGGCGCGTCGCGTACAGCCTGCAAGAGCAGGGCGATTTCACGCGCGCCGTCGACGCGTATCAGGCGCTGATCAAACAGGCGCCCAATGACACGACAGCGGTCATCGCGCAGCGAGAAATCATCGATATCTATCAGAACCGCATGTTGGAGCCGGAGCGCGCCCAGCAGGCGCGCCTCGATCTCGTGACGCGATTCGGTCCCGACTCGCCGTGGATGAAGGCGAACGCGGCGAATACCGCGGTCGTCGATAGCGCCGCGGCGATTCGTGAGGTCGTGCTCCGGCAGGCAGCACAGTATGCGCTCGCGCAAGCGCAGCAGGGCAATGACCGCCAGAAGTACACGGCCGCCGCTGCACTGTATGAACGCTACCTGCGCGAGTTCGCGAACTCCGACAGCGCTCAGGCGGCGAACGCGCTCCTCGCGGAAGCCCTGTTCAACACTGGCGACTACGTGCGTGCCGGTACCGAGTACTCGCGTGCGGCATACGCGTACCCGAAGGACTCGACCGGCGCGTTCGCCGAGCAGGCGGGCAGAAACGCGATCGTCGCATTCGACTCCGCGCTCGCGAAGAATCCACGCGACGTCACGGCGCAGGACTCTCTGTTCGCGACGGTTGATCGGTTCGTCGCGCGGTTCCCGAACAGTCCGGTCGCGCGGACGGCACTCATGCAGAAAGGCCGTCGCGCCTCAGAGGCGCAGCGATGGGACGTCATGGCGGCGACATTCCGGACGTACGCGGAACGCTACCCAACCGACTCCCTGACGCCTAACGCGCAGAAGCTCGTCGGCGATGCGCTGTATCGCTCGGGCAAGTACGCCGAGGCGCAGGCCCAGTGGGTGCTCGCCCAGAATGCGGCGCGCCAGCGTGGGCGCTCGGCGCTCGTCGACTCCATCGGGTCCGTCCGGAGTGCGGCGGCGATGTCGTTCGCCGACACGCTGATTCGCGGCGGTAACTACGACCGCGCCGCGGAAGACGTCTATGTCGCGTTCGCCGACAGCAACGCCGGATCCGAGAAAGCCGCTGACGCCCTGCGCAACGCGATCGAGACGTACATGCTCGCCGACAGTACTGCGCGTCAGCGTGGCGACTCGGCAGCATCCGTGAAAGCGCGAGACCGCGCGATCGCGCTCTCCGAGCGGCTCGTGAAGGAGTATCCGCGCTACCAGTACCGTGCGCAGTACCAGAGTCTCCGCGCGCGACTGCTTGCACAGGCGGGCAAGCGGGACGAAGCGGCTGCCGCACTGCAGGCGGTGATCGCGGAGAATCCTTCCTGGTCGGGCCGCCCGGATGCGATGGTCCAGCTCGCGCTGTCTCTGGACTCGCTCGGGCGAAAACGTGAGGCGGCCGCAGCGTACGAGGCGTTCGCGACGGCGTACCCCAAAGATCGCCGTGCCGCGGACGCGCAGTACAACGCGGCCGTGACCTTCCTGGAGGTGCCCGACACGGCGGCTGCCGCTCGCGCCTACGGGTCGTTCGCCTCGCGGTTCCCGTCGGACACCCGTGCGGCGCAAGCGCGCAGCACCCGCCTGGCCATGTTGAGAGCAAGTGGCGACTCCGCGAGTGCTGACCGCGAGCTGGCCTCGTTATGCAGCGCCGCTCCAAACGCGAATACCCCAGCCGATCTGCGCGCGAGTTGTGCTGCACGCGCGGGCGAGCAGGAGTTCCGTGCTGGCGCGGCAATGTTTCCGCAGTACCAGGCCGTGCGGCTCGTGATTCCGTCGAAGGCACAGCTCACGGCGGCGGGCGTGAAGCGCGCGTCGACCACGAAGCAGAAGTTGCTCGGTCAGATGACCGACCATTTCACGAAGGCGATCAAGAGCGGCGCGCCGGTTCCACTCGCGGCGTCGACGTTCTACCTCGGCCTCGCGCAGTGGGAGTACGGCAACTTCGTGAAGAACGTCCGGCTTCCGGGTGGCCTGACGGCTGCCGAGCGCGAGTCGGCAACGGCGGGATCGGAGCGTCAGGCAACGCAGTACTACGATGCCGCCCGCAACACGTGGCAA
The DNA here is from genome assembly GCA_963829055.1 of uncultured Gemmatimonadaceae bacterium. Classification (GTDB taxonomy): domain Bacteria; phylum Gemmatimonadota; class Gemmatimonadetes; order Gemmatimonadales; family Gemmatimonadaceae; genus JAJKIV01. The sequence goes on from CAWHHI010000004.1 coordinate 879,911, forward strand.
GCGCTGCTCGAGACGGCCGAGCGCCAGAAGATCGACAACGTGTGGGTGACACGCGCACGCGATGCGCTCGCTGGCAACGTCCCCGCGACGCCACCGCCGCCGGGAGGCGTGCAATGACGAACAGACCACAGCATGGCGTCGGACGCGTCATTCTAACGAGCGCGATGACGGGGCTCGCCGTCACGACGCTGGCGCTGGCATCGCTCGTCACGGTGAGCTCGGCGGAGGCGCAAAAACCGACGCCGCCACGTCCGGCGCCGCGTACGCAGACGCCACGGCGTCAGGAGACGATCGAGATTCGCGGGCAGGTACCCACGCCGCAGGTCGTGACCGTACGTCCGCGAGAGACGCCGGCGTACAGCCGTCGAGTGCTGGTGCCGGCATTCTTCGATCGCGACTTCTGGCCGTCGATTCTGCCCGCGCTCCAGATCCTGTCGGTGCCGGCGACGTTACGCACGGATTCGGCAACACGCGCGACGCCTGACTCCGCTTCGCGTGCTCAGCCCGCTGCGCGCCCGCCGTCGGGCACGCCTCCTGCTTCCCTGCGTCCATGAAGTCGCTCGCGTCGCTGATCAAGCGATGCCTCGTCGCTCGCGCTTGACTGGCGATCCGTTGTTATGCGCTCCTGAACCCACGCTCCTCGGAGATTGCTGAAGATGAACACCGTGCTCGAGTGGTACCGCAACGGCGGTCCCGTCATGAACGCGATCCTGCTCGTCGCGGTCGTTGGCCTCGCCGTGTTCATTGAGCGCTTCTACACCATCGTCATTCGCTCGAAGATCAATGGCCGAGCGTTCATCGAAAAAATCATTCAGCTGGTGCGCGCCGGAAAAGCGGAGGATGCGATCAAGCTCTGCGCGCAGTCCAATGCCGCCCTGCCCGATATGGGCCTGCTCATCCTGCGCAGCCGCAGCCGCGACGAGTCGGACCTGCAGAACGTCGCTGATGCGGCGGCGCTCGCCGTGATCCCGCGACTCACGCGCCGGCTCCAATACCTGCCCATGCTCGCCAACGTCGCCACGCTCCTCGGGCTACTCGGCACGATCTTCGGTTTGCGCGAGGCCTTCCAGTCCGTCGCGCTCGCGGCCGCGGCCGAACGATCGGAGCGCCTGGCATCAGGCATCGCGATCGCGCTCAACGCAACGGGCTTCGGGCTCCTCACGGCGGTGCCGCTGTCTGTCGCGCACGCCTACCTCGTCAGCCAGGCCGAGACGATCATCGAGCAGATCGATGAGTTCTCGGTGCGGGTGATCAACGCACTCATTGACCGGCCCGACGTGCGGCTCGGTCATCGTTAGGAGAACCGGGTGGCAACAGTCTACCTGCGGTCGAAGCAGCGCCGCATGGAGCGCCAGTCGTTGACCGACGCAGGGAACCTCAACCTCGTTCCCCTCGTCGACATTCTGACGTCGGTCGTGTTCTTCTCACTGCTCACGTACCAGGGTGCATCGCTCGCGGCGCTCACGTCGTACGATCTTTCGCTTCCGCCGGTGGTCATCACGGCGGAGCAGGCGTCCGCTTCGGCGCAGAATCGCAATGCGCTGAACCTGCTGCTCGCGGTGCGGGTGGAGCACAACAAGCTGCTGGTCGAGCACACGGGCGAGGGTGGGTTCCGCAAGGAGATCAGGGGTCTCCAGGGCGTGGCGCTCGACACGTTGCAGTCCGTCATGTCGGACATCCGCCGCCGCTATCCGCAGAATGCGGACGTGCTGGTCGTGCCGGCGGACGACGTCCCGTACGATGACCTGATCCACGTGCTCGAACGCCTCCGGATCGCCTCGTACTCTGGCATCTCGCTCGGCAATCGAACGCGGGCGACCCAGGTGTCCACGGGCGACGTGAAGCCCATGGGTACGCCGCGATGACGTCGCAGATCACGCCTCCCGGATCGGAACAGCCGGTCAGGGCAATGGGCGGCGTTCACAATCGCGCGCGCGCCGCTCGGCTCGCACGCCGGGCGGCGCAGTTCAACAAATTCCGCCTGATTCAGCTGAATCTCGTGCCGCTCGTCGACACGTTCGTGTCGGTCGTGTTCTTCACGCTCGTCACGGCGACCGTCGGCGAGCTCGCGCCCGTCGTGAGCGGAGTCAACCTGCCGGACTCTCGCGTCGGGGCCACCGCGCTGTCGCAGCTCACGTTAGGCATCGGGCCTCAGGTCACGCTCGGTGGACGGCCCGTCATGGCGACCCGATCGATGCCGCGCAGGCGAAGTCCACCGATCCCGCGCAGCCGTTGCTGATCCCGCCGCTGTACGCGGCGCTGCGAGCCAAGGCCGACTCCATTCCGCACGCTGCGGTCGACGCCGCAGAATCAGTCCATCGACACGCCGCTCGCCATTCAGGCGGACCGTACCATGCGGTACGATCTGCTCTCTCGCGTTATGCAGACCGCGCGGCTCGCGGGCTTCCGCAATCTGACGCTGCAGGTGAACCACGTCGCTGACGTGGTGAGGCCGAGCTGAGATGAGCGGGCCATCCGACCCGGACGACGCCGCCGGTGCGATCGCCTTCCGTCTCGGACACGCGCCGCGACGCGGTGCTCACGCGTTCGCTCCGCTACGAGATCGCCGGCGACGAAGGTCGGGCGCTGCTGGGGTCCTACACGTTCGCGTTCGCGCTCGGGATCGCGTGGCTCCTCATCGTGTATTTCGGACCCAAGACGCTGCCGATGCAACTACTCGCGCGCGACGAGCAGCCCATTGCCGTGACGTTCGACGCGCTCGAGCCGTTGCCCGGGGGCGGTGCCCCCGGTGAAGAAGGCGAAGCGATTCGAACACCCGCGCCGAGCCGGAACGCCGGGGCTGGATCGCGACCGACGACCGCGAGGGCCGGCGCCATCGCCGCTGCATTCGGTAGCGCGAACGGCACGGGAACGGGTGGGATGGTTGGCGATGTGTCGAACGTTCTCAGAAACGTCGATGTCTCCTCTGGCGCCGGCGGCACGGGTGCCGGCGACGCTGCCACGGGCGGCGGTGCCACCGGCGGCAAGGTTGTCCTCGGAAGCGGCGAGGGTGGCCAGGGCTCGCGGACTCCCGGACGAGGCAACATCGGTGGCACGACGGGCATCGGAGGCGCTGCGGGCGGCATCGGTGGCGTTGGGCCCGGCGGCGGGACGGTCTCACGCGCTCCCGTACGGATCTCGCCGCCGCGCCCGATCGACGCGCCTGCCGTGAGAGGCGTGCAACGCGACGTCGGAGAGCTCGGCACGTTCGTCCGCGGCCGCGAGTCGCAGCTTGCGCTTCTGCTACAACGAGTACGGGCTGAAGGTGAATCCGTCGCTCGCCGGTTCGGTGTCGGCGTCGATCGCCCTGACGCCCGCGGGCGACGTGAGCGGCGTCGACATCACGAATCGGACGTGGTCGGGCGCGGGCGCGAGCGAGACGGAACGTTGCATTGCCGAGAAGATCCGCGGCTGGCGCTTCCCGGCATCCGAGGCGGGCGGCGGCACCTACGGGTTCTCGTTCAGCTTCACGCGTTAGGCGCCGATCCGAACGCCGGTAGGGCGACGGCCGCGCGCCGTGTATCTTTGCAGCGATAGCCCAGAGCTGTCGCCCTCAGGCTGGTGCCTCGAACTCCGATCGCCGTGCTCCATCTCCTGATCGCGCTGCAGGCCCTGCAAGTCCCGCCGCCGCCGCGCGGCTACGGGACCAGCACCGCCGAGGTCGTGGTCGACGCGGCGAACGTGCTGTTGCCGGAGACGGTCGATCGCATCAACCGGATCGCCTTCGATGTGCACGCGAAGTCCGGTGGCGAGATGGCGGTGGTCACGCTCCCGGATATCGGCCTTCGTGCACCCGTTGATGTCGCGCTCGCGATCGGACGCGCGTGGGGCGTCGGCGCGAACGCGGCGATCGGCCAGAAGACGCGCAACGCCGGCGTCATCATCCTCGTGGTGCCGAAGGAGTCGAGCTCCAGCGGCCGGGGTGAGTGCTTCGTCACGACGGGGCAGGGCACTGAAGGCTTCATCACCGACGCCGAAGCGGCGTCAATGTGCCGCGAGGCGGTGCCGCTGTTTCAGCAGCGGCAGTACGGACCGGCGCTGGCGCTGCTCGCGGGACGAGTGGGCGAGCAGTTCGCTCAGGAATTCGGCTTCACGCTCGACTCATCGTCCGTGCCCGCGCAAGTGTTGCAGCCTGACGTGCAACCTCGGGGGCGGCGGAGTGGCGGCATCTCGCCGTTCGTGATCTTCGTGCTCTTCATCGTCGCCTACACGATTCTCAACTCGATGAGTCGGCGACGTCGCGGGTGTGGGGGCGGCGGCTGCATTCCGATTCCGATCGTATTCCCGACTGGCGGCGGCTACTCGCGCGGCGGCTGGGGCGGCGGTGGTTTCGGGGGCGGAGGCGGTGGTGGCGGATTTGGTGGGTTCGGCGGCGGAGGCGGCTTCAGTGGTGGCGGAGGCGGCTCGAGCTGGTGACGAGCCAACGGGATTTCACTCCGACGTGTGATACCCGATTCCCGATTCCCGATTCCCGATGAAACTCGACGAGCTCGTCGATCAACTGAAAAAGGTGTACGGCGCGCAGCTGCGGGCGGTGGTGCTGTACGGCTCCGCCGCGGCGGGTGAGCACATCGCCAAGCGATCCGACTATAACGTGCTCGTCATCGTCGACGAGCTCACGATGGATCACATGCGAGCCGGAGCCGCCGTGGCGCGCGCGTGGGCTGAGGACGGGAATCCCCCGCCACTGACGCTCACCGCCGCCGAGTGGCGCGGCAGCTCCGACATCTTCCCGATGGAATACGCCGACATTCTGGAGCGCCATCGCGTGCTGTTCGGCGCGCCGCCGTTCGACGGAATCGCGGTCGACCGGCGCCACCTCCGACTGCAACTCGAGCACGAGGCGATGGGGAAGCTGCTCAAGCTGCGTCAGGGCGTGCTCGCCGGTGGCGGGGACGCCAAGGCGAACATCGAATTGCTCGCACAGAGTCTGAGCACGATCATGGTCATCTTCAGGGCGGTCGAACGCCTGCACGAGGCGGTGCCGCCCACGGATTACGATCGCCTGAGTCGCGATGTCGCGAAGCGGGTCGGATTCGAGCCGGAGCCGTTCACCCGTGTGGTCCGACATGTGCGCGGGGAAGCGAAAATTGGTCCCGGCTGATGTCTCGACGGTGCTGGCGGGGTATATCGACGGAATGCACAAACTCGTTGCCTACCTCGACCGCTACCAGCCAGGATCTTGATGCAGTGTTTTGATGCGGCTCAGGCGAGCACGAAGGGTGAGACGGGCTGTTCCGCCTTGGATGGAGGACGCGTTATGCGTGCTGATCGCGGTGGGAATCGCAGTGAGCGTGGTATGCGGGCGATAACTCGCGTGGGCGGGCCGATCGTGGGTGTGGTGTGCCTGACGATGCTGGCCCTTGGATGTCCTGGCGAGCGACGTGACAAGCGCGCGGCCGATAGTGCGCGCGCGGCGGCGATCCCGGTCGACACGACGCCCATGGACCTGAGCAAGGTGGAAACCTCCCTCCCACCGTCGCTGCCCGATACTTTCAAGGGGCCGGCGAAACCGGTGGCCCGGCGGTCTGCCAGCGAAGTTGTTCGCGAGCCACCCATTCCGCCGGCGCCGCCGGCGCTCATGGACGCCGTACAGCGCGAGGGAAGCTCTTCGCGCTTCTGCTATCAGGAGTTCGGCCAGAAGGTCGATCCAACGCTCAAGGGCGGCGTCGCCTTCGTGGTCTCGGTCGGCTCCGGAGGCATCACGAACGCCAGGATTGCGAGCGACAGTTGGTCGTCGAAGGCCGGGGCGGCGGTGAACCGCTGCCTGGATGACCGAGCCAGCTCGGCGTGGAAACTCGCCGCTGGTGCGGTCCCGGCGGGGAAGTACGTAGTGAGAATGACCTTCACCGGAAAATGACCGTGCACGATCCCACATCGAGGACTTCCGCAATGCACCGATACACCCTGCCGTTTGCGCTGCTCCTCGTCAGTGGATGCGGGTACAACACGATTCAGAAGTACGACGAGACTGTGAACGCGGCGAAGAACCAGATCGAAGTACAGCTGCAGCGTCGCGCCGATCTCATTCCGAACCTCGTCGCGACGGTGAAGGGATACGCGCAGCAGGAGCAGGACGTATTCGTTCAGGTCGCTCAGGCACGCGCCGGAGTGCTGGGCGCCGTGCAGAAGGGCGACCCGCGCGAAATGGCCAACGCGAACGATCAGCTCACGGGCGCGTTGGGCAGACTGATGGTCGTGGCCGAGGCGTACCCGCAGCTCAAGTCGGACCAGAACTTCCTCAAGCTGCAGGACGAGCTCACCGGAACCGAGAACCGCATCGCGGTCGCGCGCACGGATTACAACGGTGCCGTCCAGACGTACAACACGTACATCCGGACGCTGCCGCAGTCGCTCACCGCGAAGGTGACTGGCGCAAAGCAGCGCGAGTATTTCGAGGTCACCACGCCGGGAGCGCGCACAGCGCCGTCCGTGGATTTCTCGAAGCCGGCGGCTAAGACGCCCTGACCCTAAACGATGACGGCTGATCACACCTTAATACGCCTCATCACCGGTCCACCGCGCCGCGGGCACGTTCCGCGTTAGGCGCTAAGCAACTTCTCCGGTAGAACGCCCCCGGTGCTCAAGCTCGAGCACCGGGGGCGTCGCGCATCCGGCGGTCGAGCCAGAGTCGGAGTGACGGTCGATGAAGGCGTCCTCACACATTGTTGACACTGTTCTCACGCAGCCGTATCGTCTCGATCGGAGCAGCACTAAGCGCACTGTGGACTGCTCCCTAAGACACCCCACGCTCACGTCCAGAGGAGCGACATATGATGACCAGCCCGCCAGACCTCAGGCCCAGACACTCCACCTGGAGGACCCCGAACCAACTCGCAACACCACCCTGCAGTTCATTCTGTTGTCTCATGCAGCAGACGGTCGATGGAAGACCGAGGAGGGAACATGCACGCACCCTGGCGTTTGCTCGCCATTCTCACTGGGTTCGTTGTCGCCTACCTAGCGCCGCCGGGCCAGCTTAGAGCCCAGCAGGCTGTCACCATCACTGGCCGCGTCACCACCGACGCTGGCGCCCCGCTATCGCTCGCCTCCGTCTATCTGGAAACGCTGGGTCTCGGTACCCAGACTGGTGAGGACGGGCGCTACCAGATCACCGTCCCCGCAGCGCGAGTCACCGGGCAGCAAGTGAGCCTCGGCGTTCGCGCGATCGGCTACCGCAACACGTCGTCACTGGTCACGCTGACGGGCGGAGCGATCACGAAGGACTTCACGCTCGCCGCCAACCCGCTGCGGCTCGGCGAGGTTGTTGTCACCGGCTCGGGCACGTCCACGACGGTCGAGAAGCTCGGCAACTCGATCAACTCGGTCAAATCCGAGGACGTGCGGAAATCCAACGAGCCGAACATCGTCAACGCGCTCGCGGCGAAGGCGCCCGGTGTCGAGATCACCTCGCAGGCGGGCGACCCCGGGGCCGGCTCATCGATCATCATCCGCGGGCTCAAGACCATTCAGGGTGACGGCCAGCCGCTGTTCGTCATCGACGGCCAGCCGATCGACAACTCGACGCTGGCCACGAGCGAGCTACCCGACGGGTCGACCGCGTACACCAACCGCGCGGCCGACATCAACCCTAACGACATCGAGTCGATCGAGATCCTGAAGGGAGCCGCAGCGTCGGCGATCTACGGCGCGCGCGCCGCGCAGGGCGTCGTCCTCATCACGACCAAGAGTGGCCGAGCGGGGCAGACCCGCTACTCGCTCCGCTCGTCGTTCGGGATGGACAATGTCAACAAGTCGATTCCGCTGCAGCGGAGCTATGGGCGCGGGCAGGAAGGCAGCGCCACACTGGCGGCCTGCGACGGACTCGGATGCTACCCGACCGCCTCGAGCTGGGGCCCGAAGCTCGACGGATCGACCAAGACGTTCGACCACTGGAACGAGGCGTTCTCGACGGGGAACACCTACGACAATGTGCTCGACATCTCGGGAGGTGACGATCGCCGGACGTTCTACGCTTCCCTCGGCAACACGTATCAGAACGGAACCATCGTCGGCGATCACGACACGTACAACCGGACGACGGGGCGTCTCAAGGCGACTCAGTTCTTCGGCAACACGCTGCGTGTCGGCGGCAACATCTCGTACATGGATGTTCGCGCGCGCTATGTCCAGAAAGGGAACAACCTCAACGGCATCCTGCTCGGGCTCGCGCGTACGCCGCCGGACTTCGACAACTTCCCCTACGTCGTCGACGGGCTCCACCGATCGTATCGCTACCCGAACCCGGACCCGGCCGACCCGCTGGCGGACCGCGTGTACGACAACCCGTTCTGGGTCATCAACCGCGACGAAAACACGTCGGACGTGAACCGAGCCATCGGGAACTTCGACATCAGCTGGGATGCGTTGCAGTGGCTCAACCTCAAGTACACGTTCGGCGCGGACTACTCGTCCGACCAGCGGATCTCGGGGCTTCCGCCACAGAGCTCCGGTGACGCGCTCACGGGCCAACTCTGGCAGGGCGCGTACACCAACCTGCAGATCGACGGCAACTTCGTGGCGACCGCACAGAAGAAGTGGAGCGACGCGTTCAACACGACGTTCACGTTAGGCCAGAACCTGAACAGCCGCGATCTGCGCCAGGTTCAGGCGAAGGGGACGACGTACATCGATCCGGACCTCTTCACGCTGAACAACACCGTCAACTCGAACATGCAGGCGCAGAACTACAGCTCGCTCGTGCGCGTCGCGGGCTACTTCGCGCAGGCGGGCGTCGATCTGTGGGATCAGCTGTACCTGACCGCGGCAGTTCGTGCCGACCAGTCATCGACGTTCCCGAAGGCGGACCGGACGAACTACTACCCGAAGGCGAGCCTCGCGTGGAACGCGTTCGGCACCGGCTCACGGGGAGCTGTCGGACCGCTCAGCTATCTGAAGCTCCGTGGGGCGTACGGCGCCGTGGGGCGCGAACCGCTCGCCTATCAGATCCTCGATGCGTTCAGTAACGGTGCCGCCTTGCTGGACTACGGCGGCGGGTCGACCAGCCCGACACAGAACGGCAAGGGTGGACTCGTCAGCGATACCGTGAAGGGCGCGCCGACCCTCAAACCGGAGCGCACCAGCGAGTTCGAAGGAGGGTTCGACTTCGGGCTGTTCAACCAGCGCATCGACGGCGGCGTCACGCTGTACAACGCCAAGACCACCGACGTGATCTTCTTCACGCCCATTGCGGTGTCCACCGGCTACAAGAACGTGACGAGCAACGGTGGCGAGATCACGAACAAGGGGCTCGAGATCTCACTGAACGGGCGTGCGCTCGAGGGCAACCGGCTTCGGTGGGAAATCGGCGTCAACTGGGCGACGAACACGAACAAGCTCACGCAGCTGCAGGGGGCGGATTACGTCGGCCTCACCGGCGGCTTCGGCAACAGCGTCGCCGTGAAAGGACAGCCGTTAGGCACGTTCTACGGCACCGACTGGGTGCGCTGCCGCTACGGTGTCGCCGACGCGGATAACGGGCAGTCCACGAGCCTCGGCCAGAGCACGGACATCAACGCGCTGTGCCGCGCCGCGAACGCACCCGACGGCGCGCTGTTCGTCGACGCGAATGGGTTCCCGCTCCTCGATCCGGCGAATCGTGTCCTCGGCGATCCGAATCCGGACTGGATTTCGGGGATTCGGAACACGTTCACGCTCTTCAAGAAGCTTCAGATCGGTACCCTCGTCGACATCAAGAAGGGCGGCGTGAACTGGAACGGCACTCGCCTCGCGCTCCAGCGATTCGGGACCGTCGGGAGCACCGCGGTTCGCGCCGACTGCAGCGGGGGGGTCGCCGCGTGCACCGGCAACGAGAAGATCTTCGGGCAGACCATCGAGAAGAGCCGGGGGGCCGTCGGCCCTGGCGCCGGAAAGTCGGTGCCGATCGGGGAGAATTGGTGGCGTGCCGGCCTGGGGAACAATTTCAACGGCCCCGTGGGTCAGGGTGTCGAGGACGCGAGCTACGTGAAGCTGCGTGAGATCTCCGCGGCGTACACGTGGGAGAACGCGCGCGTCCGCAACCTCACCGGCTTCACCGCTATGGAGTTCCGGCTCGCCGCGCGCAACCTGCACACGTGGACGGACTACAGCGGCGTGGATCCCGAGACGAACCTCGAAGGCTCGTACGGCATCGGGCGCGGTCAGGACTACTTCAACAACCCGCAGACACGCTCGCTGATCTTCAGCATCAACCTCACGCACTAGAGCCACGGAGGACTCGTTATGCGCCTGCGCAATTCCGTCGCGCTCTGCGCGATCGTGGCGTGCGGCCTCCTGGCCAGCGCCTGTTCCGACGGTTACTTCGAAGGCCCTCGTCTCGACGAGAACCCGAACAAACCGTCCAATGCCGGCGCCGATCAGCAGTTCATCGGCTTCCAGGCATTCTCGTTCTACGCCCTGACCGGCGACGTGAATCGTGTCGTCAGCCTGTTCATGCAGCAGATGGCGGGCACCGGCAGGCAGTGGGCTGGCTACGACCAGTATCAGGTCACCGAGAACGATTTCACCATGTCCGCCTACTATGCACAGGGTGGCCTCGTCGACATCCGCGGTGTGGAGAAGAAGGTGGAGGACAACAAACCCTATCTCGGCGTCGCCCAGACGTGGGAAGCGTTGGTGATGGACGTCGCCAGCGACGTGTGGGGTGACATCCCGTACTCAGAGGCGGTCACGGACGCGAAGAACCCGAAGCTCGACAAGCAGATCGATGTGCATAACGCGTTGCTCGCGCTCCTCGACCGGGCCATCGCGAACATCAACGGTGCCGGCCCTGGCGTGCCCGCGGGGGTCGACCTCGTCTTCGATGGAAGCAAGACGGAGTGGACAGCAGGCCGCGCACACGCTCAAGGCGCGCCTGTACATGCACCTGGCCGAGTCCGATCCGGCCAATTATGCAAAGGCCCTGACGGAGACGAATTCGGGCATCGCATCCAGTGCGAACGACTTCACCACGTACCACAGCGGCACCACTGGGGAAGCGAACCACTGGAATCAGTTCCGCATCCAGCGCGGTACGGACATCAGTGCCGGGAAGTTCCTCGTTGACTTGATGAAGCAGCGGAACGACCCGCGGCTGATGACGTACTTCAGCCCTGGCGCCAGTGCGGGCGGCCAGGTCATCGGTGCCTCGCCCGGCCAGGAGTTCGATGGGCGGCAGGCATGGCTGTCGGCCACGCGCGGCGCGCCAGAATTCCGGCAGCCGGTGCTCACGTTCGCCGAGAACCAGCTTATCCGCGCCGAGGCGCAGTATCGAACCGGAGCGCAACCGGCGGCGCTCGCGACGCTGAATGGCTACCGCGCGAGCGTGGGTCTTCCGGCAAAGGCGGGACTCAGTGGCGCTCCATTGCTGGCGGCGATTCTGGAGGAGAAGTACGTGGCGCTGTTCCAGAACACCGAGGTGTGGAACGATTATCGTCGCACGTGCTATCCGAACCTCGCGCCGGCTGCTGGCACCTTCATCCCCGCGCGGCTGGTGTACGGAACGGACGAGCGACGGGCGAATCCCAACATCCCGTCACCGTCGCAGCAGCCGCGGCGGAACCAGGCCGACCTCGCGACAGCCACGTCGGTCGATGGCTCACCTTGTCTCGGTACCGGGTCGTGAGGAGGACCTGACCCACACCCAGACTTGACCCACCCCGTGCGCAGGCCGCCGTCGCGTTAGGCGCGCCGCGCGGCGGCACGAGGCAATGTGCGACGCCCCCGGAGCTCGAGCTCCGGGGGCGTCGTCACGTTGGGCGGCCGAGGCTCGACCCGTTACGGCCGGCCCTGCCTCTGACACATCGTTGACACGTTGAGTCGCCCTTCCGTATCGTCTCACCACCGTTCGCCACGGTCTGACACGATTCATCACGGTTCGTCCCACGGTCGCGCCGTGTGACATCTGGTCCGACCGCCAGTCCATAGAACCAACGTCACCTCTAACCGGAGACTTTGCAGCACCGGACGTCCTCGACCGGCTCCGGCCGGATCGCGCTCGCGCTTCTCTTGTTCGATGGATCCACCGAAGGAGGGTCGATGCGGTCATCCTGGCGTTTGCTCGGCATTCTCGCGGTTTCACTCGGCTCGGGGCTCGCGCGCCCGGAGTCTGCCCACGCTCAACAATCAGCAGTCTACGGTCTCCGGCCGCGTCACGAACGAGGCGGGCGCGCCGCTCTCGCTCGCGTCGGTCTACATCGAGACCCTCGGCCTCGGCACGCAGACGGCCGAGGACGGACGATACCAACTGACGATCCCGGCGGCCCGCGTCCACGGTCAGCAGGTCGTCCTCGGTGTTCGAGCGATCGGTTTCCGTAACACGACAGCGACTATCTCGCTGACCGAGACGACGATCTCCAAGGACTTCACGCTCGCGGCGAATCCGCTTCGACTCGGCGAGGTCGTCATCACCGGATCAGGCACATCGACGACCGTCGAGAAGCTTGGGAACTCGATCAACTCGGTGAAGGCAGCCGAGATCCAGAAGTCGAGCGAGCCGAACATCGTCAACACGCTCGCCGCCAAAGCGCCCGGCGTCGAGGTGACGTCCGCGTCCGGTGATCCGGGTGCTGGGTCGTCCATCATCATCCGCGGCATCAAGACGATCCAGGGCGATGCCCAGCCGCTCTTCGTCGTCGACGGCCAGCCCATCGACAACACCACGACGTCGACCAACCCGAACGACTTCAGCGCGAGCACCGCGGCGACGAACCGCGCCGCCGACATCAACCCGAACGACATCGAGTCGATCGAGATCCTCAAGGGCGCGGCCGCCTCGGCCATCTACGGCGCGCGCGCGGCGCAGGGCGTCATCCTCATCACCACGAAGAGCGGCCGCGCCGGACAGACGCGCTACTCGCTGCGCTCGAACTCGACGTGGGACGACGTCAACAAGAGCATCCCGCTCCAGCGCTCGTACGGCCGGGGCGAGATCGGAAGTGCGGCAAAGGCTGCGTGCGCGAGGCCCAGGGTGCACGCCCACCTCTTCGACCTGGGGTCCCGCGGTGGCCTCCGGGACGCCCACCTACGACCACTGGGGCGAGGCGTTCAACACCGGAAACACGTTCGACAACGTGCTGTCGGTGAGCGGTGGCGACGACCGACGTACGTTCTTCATCTCCGCCGGCAACACGTCGCAGAACGGCACCATCGTCGGTGACCACGACAAGTACAACCGAACGACGGGCCGGCTCAAGGCGACACAGCTGATCGGCAACAAGCTGCGCGTCGGCGGGAACGTGACGTACTCCGACGTGCGCTCGGACTACGTGCAGAAGGGAAACAACCTGAATGGACTCCTGCTGGGGCTCGCCCGTACCCCACCCGACTTCAACAACTTCCCCTACGTCGTCGACGGGCTGCATCGCTCGTACCGCTACCCGAACCCGGCGAATTCGACCGACGACCGCGTTTACGACAACCCGTTCTGGGTCATCAACGAGGACCGGAACACGTCGACCGTCGGGCGCGCGATCGGGAACTTCAACATCGACTGGGACGCGCTGAGCTGGTTGAACGTGAAGTACACGTTAGGCGCCGACCATGCCTCCGACGAGCGGATCGAAGGCCTCCCGCCGCAGAGCGCTGGGTATGATGGCGGCACGATCTGGCAGGGCACGTACAACGCGCTGCAACTCGACCACAACCTGGTCGCCACGGCTCAGCACAAGTGGAGCGATGCCTTCGCGACAACGTTCACCCTCGGCCAGAACCTGAATAGCCGCAACCAGCGCATCGTGCAGGCGAACGGGACGACATTCATCGACCCCGAGCTGTTCACGTTGAACAACACGGTCAGCACGAACCTGCAGCCGCAGAACTACGCGTCGACGGTTCGCATTGCCGGCTACTTCGGCCAACTCGGCGTCGACGCCTGGGACCGCCTGTACCTCACCGCCGCGGTGCGCGCAGACCAGTCGTCCACGTTCCCGAAAGAGGACCGCACGAACTACTACCCGAAGGCAAGCCTCGCCTGGAATGCCATCGGCGGCTCGCGTCCGCCCATGGGACCGGTCAGCTATCTGAAGCTGCGCACCGCCTACGGCGCCGTGGGTCGAGAGCCGAACGCATACCAGATTCTCGACACGTTCCTTGGAGGTGCCATCCCCATCGACTACGGAACGGGCTCCACGAGCCCCACCCAGGGCGGCAACGGTGGTCTATACAGCAGCTCCGTGAAGGGTGCGCCGCGTCTCAAGCCCGAGCGCACGGCGGAAGCCGAGGTCGGGATCGACTTCGGGCTATTCAATCAGAAGGTCGACGGGTCCGTCACCTATTACGACGCCAACACGAGCGACGTGATCTTCTCGCTTCCGGTGCCCGTCTCGACGGGGTACCAGAACGTCACGTCCAACGGCGGCAAGATTACCAACAAGGGGATCGAGGTCGTTCTCAACTGGCGCGCGCTCGACATCCAAAACCTGCAGTGGGAGATCGGCGGGAACTGGGCGCAGAATCGCAACCGGCTGGTCGAGCTGCAGGGTGCCGACTACGTCGGGATTACCGGCGGGTTCGGCGTCTCCACGGCTGTAAAGGGCGAGCCGTTAGGCACCTTCTACGGCACCGACTGGATCCGCTGTCGTTACGAGGTGGCTGACGCGGACAACCACACGACGAACGCGGCGGGCGCGGACGTCGATGTCAACGCACTCTGTCGCTCGACCAACGCTGCCGACCACTCGCTGTACGTGGACGCCGATGGCTTCCCTCTCATCGACAATGCGAACCGCGTGATCGGCAACCCGAATCCGCAGTGGATTGGGGGACTTCGAAACACGTTCACGCTCTTCAAGAAATTCCAGATCTCCTCGCTCGTGGACGTGAAGAAGGGCGGCCAGAACTGGAATGGAACGCGCCTCGCGCTTCAGCGCTTCGGCACCAGCAGCTACACGAATCCCCGCGCCGACTGCAGCGCCGGCCTCGACAAGTGCGTGGGCAACGAGAAAGTCTTCGGGCAGACGATCGAGAAGAGCCCCGGCGTCGTCGGGCCGGGCGCGAACAAGTCGGTCCCGATTGGAGAGAATTGGTGGCGCGCAGGCCTCGGCAACAACTTCAACGGGCCGACCGGCCAGGGTGTCGAGAACGCCGGCTACGTGAAGCTGCGCGAGATCTCGATCGCGTATACGCTCGACAATGCGCGTGTCCGCTCGATGACCGGTCTCGCGTCGGTCGACATCAGGCTTGGCGCCCGGAACATCTACACGTGGAGTGACTACAAAGGCGTCGACCCCGAGACCAATCTCGAGGGATCGTTAGGCATCGGCCGCGGCCAGGACTACTTCAACAACCCGCAGACGCGCTCGCTTACGTTCACCATTGGACTCAACCGATGACGCGCCGGAGGAATGCCCGCATGCGTATGCGCATATCCGCGGCGATCTCGGCGATCACGGTCGCTGGCATCGTCGCTGGCTGCAACGATTATTTCGAAGGCCCCGGGGTCAGCGAGAATCCGAACTCGCCTTCCAAGGCCACGGCCGACCAACAGTTCACCGGCTTCCAGGCGTTCGCGTTCTACAACCTGACCGGTGACGTGAACCGGCTGATCAGCATGTGGACCCAGCAGATGGCCGGCACCGGCCGCCAGTGGGCGGGCTACGACAAGTACGTCGTGACCGAGAACGACTTCACGTTCGGCGGCTACTACACCGGTGGCGGTCTGGTCGACATCCGGGGTCTCCAGACCAAGGTCAAGGACGACAAGTTGTATTTCGGCGTCGCGCAAACCTGGGAAGCGCTGACGATGGATCTCGTCTCGGATGTCTGGGGCGATATCCCCTACTCCGAAGCGGCGGGCGACGTGCTCCTGCCAAAGCTCGACAAGCAGCTCGACGTGCACAACGCGTTGCTCGCGCTGCTGGATCAGGCGCTCACTAACCTGACCGCCGGCGGGGCTGGGCCGGGGGCCGTCGATCTGGTCTACGGCGGCGACAAGGCCAAGTGGATCGCTGCCGCGCACACGCTGAAGGCGCGGCTCTACATGCACCTCGCGGAGCTGGACGCGTCGAACTACGCGAAGGCGCTCACCGAGACCAACGCGGGCATCTCGTCAGCGGCCGGCGATTTCACGACGTACCACAGCGGTTCGACGGGTGAGAACAATCACTGGAATCAGTTCCGCCTCGGTCGGGGCACCGACATCAGCGCCGGAAAGTTTTTCGTCGACTTGATGAAGTCCCGCACCGATCCGCGGCTGACCGCGTATTTCGCGCCCGGATCTGACGCGGGTGGCGTCATCAAGGGAGCGCCTCCGGGTGAGGAGTACGACGGCACCCAGGCGTGGCTCTCGGAGGTCCGCGGCGCAGCCGAGTTCCGTCAGCCGATCCTGACGTTCGCCGAGAATCAGATGATTCGCGCCGAGGCGCAGTATCGTACGAATGCGCAGGCGGCGGCACTCGCGACGTTGAATGCGTATCGTGCCAGCGTGGGCCTTGCCGCGAAGAGCGGGCTCACTGGCGCCGCGTTGCTGCAGGCCATCATGGAGGAAAAGTACGTCGCGCTGTTCCAGAACACCGAAGTTTGGAATGACTACCGCCGCACGTGCTATCCGAACCTAACGCCAGCTGCGGGCTCGTCCATCCCCGCGCGCCTCGTTTATGGAACTGACGAGCGTCGGGCCAACCCGAACATTCCGTCGCCGTCGCAGCAGCCGAAGCGCAACCAGCTCGACCCCGCAACGACGACCGCGATCGATGGCTCGAAATGTCTCGGAACAGGGACCTGAGCCTGTGAACGGCAATGGTTTGAACTCGAACGTGTTGCAGGACTGCACGACAGCGGCCCCCGACCGATCGGTCGGGGGCCGCCGTCTAGTCCAGCCGTCGCGCCAGCGGCTGCGAACGCCGGCGAGTGCGGACATCCGCTCCCGGCACCGAGGTCCGGAGGCCATCTTGCAGGGGAACCAGCTAGCCGAGAGGTACCTTGAGTTCTCGAATTGCCAGCCCGCTTCGGAGGGGGCTCGCCGTCATGATGGCGGCGAGCACCGTGCTCAGCGGCGCGTGCTACCGATACACGCCGATCGACTCGCCGTCGCCGGCGTTAGGCACGGAAGTGCGCGTACGGCTCACCGACGCAGGGGCCATCACCCTTGCCCCGCTCGTCGGGAACCGCATTGAGGTCGTCGACGGTCGCATCTCGTCGATCGCGGACACGGCGGTCACGCTCTCGGTGACCGGAACCACGGACCGACTCGGGAGCGAGGTCACCTGGAAGGGTGAACAGGTCAGCTTCCCCCGCTCGGCCGTCGCTGGCCTCGAGCAGCGCTCGCTCGATCGCGGTAAGAGCTATCTGGCCGGCGGGATCGCGGCCGGATTGGTCGTTGCGGTCGGCATCGGCTTCAGCATTAGCGGCGACGGCGGTGGCGGCAAGACAGGCGGAACCGGGTCACCCAAGTAGAGCGATCCGTTGCACGCAGCGCTCTAGTCCGGGATCGCGTCTGCCAGGACGTAGGTCATCGGATTCACGACCTTCCCGTTGATGTGCAGCTCGTAGTGCAGGTGCGGTCCGGTCGCGAGGCCCGTGCTGCCCACCGCCGCAATGCGCTGCCCCCGCGTCACGTGCTGGTTGGCGCGGACATCGATGCGCGAGCAGTGTGCATAACGAGTGACGATGCCGTTGCCGTGGTCGATCTCGAGCACGTTGCCGTACCCGTTCTCGTACCCGACCTTCGTGACCGTGCCTGACGCCGGTGCGACGATCGGCGCGCCCATTGGCGCCGCGACGTCGATCCCCTCGTGCGGACGCGTCGTGTGCAGCAGCGGGTGCACGCGCGCGCGCGAGAACTGACTCGTGAGCCACCCCGCTGTCGGCATGATCGATGGCACGCTCGCGAACCGCTTCGTATTGAGCTCGAGCGAGTCCGTCACCGCGGCGAACCGCGCCGAGAGGAGATCTGCGCGCTGGATCAGCGTCTCGACGTCGGCGTGCGTGGGAGCGGCCGTGGCGCTGTCGCCGGCCGCGACGTCGCCCCCGGCCGCGATCGCAGCCGCGGAATCCGTCGACGGCAGTCCGGCGAGCAATCGGATCTGCGCCTCACGCTTGCGAATCACATTGAGCGTGTCGCGCAATGACGCGACGCGTTGCGCAACTTCAGCGACATCGCGCGGGCGCGAGCTCATCGCGTTCGCTTCGGTCGGACGAATCGCGGACGAGATGTAGCGCCCCGTCGTCGCGACAGCGGTGCCGAATCCCACGATCACCACGGCACCGAGCACCGATCCCGCGTACACCGCGGCGCGCACCGCGCGCTCGCTGATCGAGAAGCTGCGCGGCGAATCACTCCCGTGTGGAACGACCATCACGGTCCAACGACGATCCGCCATGCGGCTGCACTCCTCGAATACGGGAACCCGTCTGCAAGACGGCTCTCGAACGACCCCGTAACGATACGTGCTGACACCGTGATGCGAGGGTGACGCGAGGCACGCAACGAGTGTGCAATTTGCTCTACGTCGCTGCGCCCGCGATCTCTTTGGGAAAAAGTCCCGTTCCTTTAGTGACGCGCCACCCACTCACGTCGAGCGTCGCCACGTTCGCGAAACGCTGATGCGCGAGCACGCCGGGAGCACCCAGGTGATGCCAGAGCTCCGTGGTCTTCGCCGGCATGAACGGATGCAGATGGATCGCGTGTCGCGCGAGTTGCCTTACGAGTCCCGCCAGCGTGCGCTCGAGCTCACCGCGCAGCGCCGGGTCCTTCGCGAGCTTCCACGGCGCCTGCGTGTCGACGTATTCGTTCCCGCGACGCACGGTACTCCACACGTGCCGTAGCCCTTCGTGCAGGAGAAATCCCCGCGAGCCATCCATGGCCGAGTGATACTGCGCGAGATCCTGTGCATCCTGCGCGTCCAGCTCCGTCGGCGTCGCTGCCGCGCCACCGGGCACCACGCCCTCGCAATACCGCTCGACCATCGAGATCGTCCGGCTGGCGAGATTGCCTAACGCGTTCGCCAGATCGGCATTGTAGCGCTCCTCGAACCGCTCCCACGAGAAGCTGCCGTCGTTGTCGAACGGCACTTCGCGCAGCAGGAAGTATCGGAACGCGTCCGGCCCGAACCGTCCGATCGCCTCATCGAGGTCGAGTTTCACGCCGGCCGATTTGCTGAACCGCTCGCCGCCTAACAACACGAAGCCGTGGCCCCACACACGCTCGGGCAGCGGGATCTCGGCCGCCTGGAGCATCGCCGGCCAGATGATGCTGTGGAAGCGCGTGATGTCCTTGCCGACGATATGCAGCTGTGCCGGCCAGCGCTCGCGCCAGCCAGCACCGGGAAAGCCCGTGGCCGTCAGGTAGTTCGGCAACGCGTCGAACCAGACGTACGTGGTCTGCGGTTCGCCGGTGGACAGCGGTGCGGGGAAGGGAACGCCCCACGTGAAACGTGACCGACTTGCCGACACGTCCTCGAGTCCCTGCTTGAGCAGGGCCAACATCTCGTTGCGGCGGCTCTCCGGCTGGAGAAACTCCGGTCGCTCCGTAAGCAGACGCGTGAGAAACCCCTGGTACTTGCTCAGTCGGAAGAACCAGTTTCGCTCCTCGACCCACTCCAACGTCCGGGTGGGATGCAGCACGCAATGCCCGTCGACGATCTCGGCGTCCTGCTTGAACGCCTCGCAGCCGACGCAGTACCGCCCCGAGTACGACTTCTCGTAGAAGTCATCCGGGTTGTTGTCGAAGATGCGCTTGATCAGCGCGCGCACGCCGGACTTGTGGCTGTCGGCGGTCGTCCGGATGAACTGGTCGTGCGAGATCGCCAGCTTCGACCACATGGCCTGGAAGCGCGGCGCGATCTCATCGACCTGTTCCTGCGGGGTCACGCCGCGTTCGGCGGCTTTCTGCGCGACCGTCTGGCCGTGTTCGTCCATCCCCATGAGGAAGTGGACGTCGTCGCCGCGCAGCCGATGATATCGCGCGATGGCGTCAGCGCCGATCTTCTCGTACGCGTGACCGATGTGCGGGTCGCCGTTCGAGTAGTCGATTGCCGTCGTCAGGTAGAACCGGCTCACGCTTCGTCTCCGTCGTCATCGCCTTCGTCGCCATCATCCGGTGCCGCCGTGGCCGGGGTACTCTCCGAACCGTTCCCGTTAGGCGGCACCGCGCCGTCGCCACCGCGGCCACGCCCCCGGCGGCCTCCACGACGCCCACGCCGCCGCCGCGGCGAACGCGGCGCGTCTGCTCCGTCCGTCGCGTCGACCGCGGCGCCATCCGTCACGACGACGGGGTCTGCGGTCACCGACGCCGGGGTCGGCTCGTCCGGGCGCAGGACCACCGCGTCAGGCACCAGCGTCGCCGGCTCGAAGCTGTCGTCGACCGGGTCCGCGGTGAACGACTCGCGCGGAGATGGCGGCCGCCGTTGCAACGGCACCGGACGATCCTTCGGTGTTGGGAACCCAGGCATTCCGGGACGCAGCCCTGGGCGAAACGCCGGGCGCTCTGCCGTGTCCGTCATCCGGATCACTTCCTCGTCGAGCTCCATCATCATGTCCGGCTCTTCCTCGACGACCGGTTCTTCCACGGTCATCGGGCCGCCAGCCATTTCGCGCTTGAGGTCGACCAGCGACACGACCCGCGTTTCGCCCTCGACGTTTCGAAGTGTCACGCGCTCGTTGAAGATGTCGTTCGACACGACTTTCTCTTCACCGCGCGCCGTCACGAGGATCTTTGCTTCCTTCGGAAATCGCTTGCGGCTCTGGACGTAGAACTCGTGCTCGTAGCGCAGACAGCACATGAGCCGCCCGCACGCGCCGGAGATCTGCGCGGGGTTCAGCGACAGCCGCTGATCCTTCGCGACGCCGAGGTTCACCGGGCGAAGCTCCGGCAGCCACGACGCTGAGCAGTATTCGCGTCCGCAGCGTCCGATGCCGCCGAGTCGCTTGGCTTCGTCGCGGACGCCGATCTGTTTGAGCTCGATACGCGTGCGAAACAGCGCCGCGAGATCGCGGACGAGATTGCGGAAATCCACCCGCTTTTCCGCCGTGAAGTAGATCGTCAGCTTGCGTCGATCCCACTGCCACTCGGCGTCCGACAACTTCATCACGAGGTTGTTGGCCTTGACGCGCTCCATGGCGCGACGGCGAGCGACTTCGTCCTGCGTCCTGAGCTCTTCGTGCCGCAGGACGTCGTCTGCGGTCGCGAGACGCCGCGCTCGGCGGTATCCGCCTTCGGGCGCGGCGGCATGCGGAACCCCGGCAACCCGCTTCTGAGCGAGCTCGCCCGTCGCGTACACACGTCCGAGATCCTCACCGCGGTCGGCGTCGACGATGACCGCGGCGCGAAGCGGCGGCGGCGCGTCACCCTCCCACAGGAAGAACTCTTTGCGGTTGCCCTTGAAGGCGATTTCTATCAGATGATCCACGAACGACGATTTCGTGTGAGGCCGAATGCCGTCGGGCGTCTGCCGGCTCACCTCGGCGGACGCCGACGCCCTGACGCAAA
Source organism: uncultured Gemmatimonadaceae bacterium (assembly GCA_963829055.1). Taxonomy (GTDB): domain Bacteria; phylum Gemmatimonadota; class Gemmatimonadetes; order Gemmatimonadales; family Gemmatimonadaceae; genus JAJKIV01. Next base: position 901,314 of record CAWHHI010000004.1, read on the forward strand.
GCGCGCCCGGCTGGTCGCCAGGCGCCGCAACGTGAAATGTAGCCGCCTGATCGGGCGCTAGCCGTTCTTATTCGTCGAACTGGCCCATGCGCAGGAACTTCTCGCGACGGCGGCGAACGAGCTTGTCTGGCTTGAGCCGCCGCAGGTCCTCGAGGTGCTTGTTCAGGACCTCCTGAACCGCTGTGGCCGTCTGCTCGTGGTTCGCGTGGGCGCCGCCCAGCGGCTCCGGAATGATCTCGTCGATCACACGCAGCTCGAACAGGTCCGGGGCCGTGATCTTGAGTGCGCCCGCCGCTCGCTCGCGCATCTCGGGGCTCTTGCCATCCTTCCATAGAATCGCGGCGCAGCCCTCGATCGTGATCACGGAATACACCGAGTTCTCGAGCATCAGCACGCGGTCGGCGACACCTAACGCGAGCGCGCCACCCGATCCGCCCTCGCCGATGACCGTGGCGATGATCGGCACTTCGAGGCGGCTCATCTCGAACAGGTTGTGGGCGATCGCTTCGCTCTGTCCGCGCTCCTCGGCACCAAGCCCTGCCCAGGCGCCCGGAGTGTCGATGAACGTGAGCACCGGGACGTGGAACTTCTCGGCCAGCTTCATCAAGCGCAGCGCCTTGCGATAGCCCTCGGGGTGCGGCATCCCGAAGTTGCGCTTGAGATTCTCCTTCGTGTCGCGGCCTCGCTGCTGGCCGACGACCATCACCGTCTCTCCGTCGAGCCGCGCCCAGCCGCCGACGATGGCCGGGTCCTCACGGAACAGCCGGTCGCCGTGGAGCTCCACGAAATCCGTGAAGCACATGCCGGATGTAATCGAGCGTGAACGGCCGCTTCGGATTCCGCGCGACCTGCACGCGCTGAAGCGGCGAGAGATTCTTGTAGACCTCCGCCCGGAGGTCATTGAGCTTACGCTCCAGCGGGGCGATCTCCGCTTCGACACTGAATTGCTGGTCGCCGGCCAGCTTCTTCAACTCATCGATCTGCTTCTCGAGGTCGAAGATCGGTCGCTCGAACTCCATTAATGGCGTCGAGGCCAAGTTAACTCCCGCGTACGAGACGGACGCGCTCGGAACCCAGCAGCGCCCGTAGCTCGGTCAGCGCGGCATTCGTCGCCGACAACTTGATCGAGCGCGATCGCAGTCGTGCTTGCGTTCCATTTCCATCATTCCAGCGCAGCTCGAGAGGTGCGGCGCCTGGATGCGCCTCGGCGACTGCCCGCACGTCGTTCATCACTTCAGGAAGCAAAATGCTCGCAGACAGTTCTTCTGTTCCCACCCGCCCGCCATTGGCGGGCACCCGCCGGTTCCCGGCTCCCGCCTGCCCGCTCCCGACAGCTCGATCGCAATCGTCACCTGTCCGGCGATTCGCAATTCCTCGAACCGCTGTACGGATTCCACAATGAACGTCGGATTGTCAGCTCCCTGATCCCGCTTCGAATACCCGCCACGCACCAGCAACGGTACGTCGGTTCGGATCCGGTCCGATAGTACAGACCAGTTCTCGGGAAAAACGAGGATTTCGGAAGATCCAGAAAAATCCTCCACTGTCAACCGCGCGAACTCGGCGCCCGAGCGTTTGCTGACCTGTCGCTTGATCGCGGTTACCACGACGCCAAGGGACATGGCGCCCTCGGCCCACTGCCCGAGTTGGGAGACCGTATGCGTGGCGAACAGCTCGGCTTCAGTGCGATACGGCTCCAGCGGGTGGCCCGAGATGTAGAACCCGAGGATCTCCTTCTCCTTGGTCAGTCGCTCGGATTCACTCATTGGCGCGATGTTGGGGAGGGACAGGTGTGACCGAGCACCCTCGCCAGGCGCTCCGGCCCCGTTTGCGCCGTTGCCGAGTCCCGAGTCCCCAGCCCCCAGTCCCCCAAACAATGACCCTTGTCCGCTCTCCTTTTCTTGCTGCTTGAGCGACGCTTCCTGAATCGCCGTGTCCACCACCGCCACGTACTGCGACCGATGGCCACCCAGCCCATCGAGAGCGCCCGAGTAGATGAGCGCCTCGAATACCCGCTTGTTGCACAGGCGAAGGTCGACGCGCTCGCACAGGTCGAATAGCGACGTGAACGGCTTGTCCGCGCGTGCCGCGAGCATCGAGTCGATCGCGCCCTTTCCGATGTTCCGAATGGCGCCGAGCCCGAAACGGATGCGCTTGTCGCCGATGACCGTGAACTTGTACCCCGATTCGTTCACGTCAGGCGCGAGAACCTCGATGCCGAGCTCGCGCGCCTCGTTGATGAACTTCACGACGCTGTCCGTATCGCCGATCGACGACGACAGGAGCGCGGCCATGAAGTCGGCCGCATGGTGCGCCTTGAGCCATGCCGTGTGGAACGAGATGACCGAGTACGCGACCGAGTGCGACTTGTTGAAGCCGTAGCGGCCGAACGTTTCGATCTGGCCTGCGAGATCCTCGATGATCCGCTTGTCGTATCCGCGCGCGACCGCCTTCGTCGTGAACTTCCCGAGCTCCGCCCGGATCAGTTCCGCGTCCTTCTTGCCCACGGCCTTTCGTAGCACGTCGGCTTCGGCGAGCGAGATCCCCGCGAGGACCTGCGCGATACGCATCACCTGCTCCTGATAGGTGATGACGCCGTACGTCGGCTTGAGGATCGGCTCCAGCTCAGGCAGCGCGTACACGACCGGCTCTTCGCCGCGCTTTCGCTTCTGGTAGACGCGATGCATTCCCGCGTCGAGCGGGCCGGGACGCATCAGCGCGTTGGACGCGACGAGGTCATCGAAGCGGTCGCAGCGCATGGCGCGCAGCATGTCGGTCGCGAGCGGCGACTCGAACTGGAATACGCCGATCGTGCGTCCGGCGCGGAGCATCCGGTAGACCTCCGGATCCTCGTCGGACAGCTTGTCGAGGTCGGGCCGCACGCCCGTTCGCGCCTCGATGGAATCCAGGGCGTCCTTGATGACGGTCAGCGTCGTTAGGCCCAGGAAGTCCATCTTGAGCATGCCCGGTCTTCTCGAGGGCGTTCATGTCGTACTGCGTGACGATGACCCGTTCATCTGCACCCGATTCCCGATTCCCGATTCCCGATTCCCGACCTGAGCCCTTCGTTTCCTGCGTGCAGACGGGCACGTACTCGTCGAGCGGACCTGGCGCGATCACCACGCCGGCCGCGTGCACACCCGTGTGCCGGGACAGCCCTTCGAGTGCGACCGCGAAATCGAGCAGCTGACGATAGCGCTCGTCCGTCTTGTAGAGCTTCTTGACCTCGGGGATCTGCTCCCGCGCTTCCTTCACCGTCAGCGAAAAGTTGGGCTGGTTCGGGATCAGCTTCGCCAGCGCATCCGTTTCGGCCGGCGTGAAGCCTAACGTGCGACCGACATCCTTGATCGCGGCGCGCGACTTCATCGTCCCGAACGTGACGATCTGCCCGACCGCGTCCTTTCCGTACTTCTCGCGCACGTACTCGATGACCTCACCGCGTCGTTCGAAGCAGAAGTCGACGTCGATGTCGGGCATGGAGACGCGTTCCGGATTCAGGAAGCGCTCGAACAGCAGGTCATACTTGAGCGGACAGACGTCCGTGATACGCAACGCGTACGCGACGAGTGAACCCGCGGCCGACCCACGCCCCGGTCCCACGGGAATGTCGCGGTCTCGCGCCGCCTTGATGAAGTCGGCGACGATGAGGAAGTAGCCAGCGTAGCCCGTCTTCGTGATGACGCCGAGCTCGTAGTCGAGTCGTTCCTGAACCTCGGGCGGCAGCGGGAGTCCGCTATCGGGCCCGCCGGCGTAGCGCACCCGAGCGCCCTCCTGGGCGAGCCTAACGAGCAGCTCGTTCTCGGTCTCCACGCCACTCGGCAACGGAAACGACGGCACGTGATACTTCTTGCCGAACTCGATTCCGGCCGTGTCCGCGATCGCCAGCGTCTGCGTCAGGACGTCCGGGCGGCCGGGGAACTTCGCCGCGATCTCCTGATGATTCTTGAAGTACAGGCCACGATCGTAGCGCATGCGATCGTTGTCGCTGCGATCCCGGCCGAGTCCGATGCAAAGGAGCACGTCGTGCGCGTCGTGGTCGTCCGCGCTCAGAAAGTGCGCGTCGTTCGTCGCGATGACTGGCAGTGAGAGATCGCCGGCAAGCCGAAAGATCTCCGTATTCAACTTCGACTGCCCATCCGAGTCGTGCGCCTGAACCTCGAGGTAGTACCGATCACGAAACACGTCGGCATACCAGCTCGCCGCGGCTTTCGCGTCATCGTACCGCCCTTCCATGAGGTGTGTCGCGACCTCACCCGCCAGGCACGCTGACGACACGATCAGCCCTTCCGAGTACTTCGCGAGCAGCTCGCGGTCGACACGTGGCTTCGTGTAGAAACCCTCCGTGAAGGCCAGCGACGATAGCTTCACGAGGTTCTTATAGCCCGTCGCGTTTTGAGCGAGTAGTACGAGGTGGTAATATGGTTTTGCGCCGGGGGCCGGCCGCGCACGGAGGCGTCGATCACCTGGCGCGACGTAGGCCTCCATGCCGATGATCGGTTTCACCCCGGCCTTCTTCGCTTTTTCCTGGAAACTCCAGGCCGCGTGGAGGTTACCGTGGTCAGTGATCGCAAGCGCTGGCTGCTCGAGCTCGAGCGCGCGCTCTATCAGGTCATCGATCCGGTTCGCTCCGTCCAGCAGCGAATACTCGGAGTGACAATGCAGATGAACGAAGGACATCGGACCGGAAACATAGCGACCCCCGAATCCCGCCGCAAAGCGCGTCGAGCCCGCTCGATATCTTCCAAGTGATTGTGCAACAGACTGTTACAGGATTCCAATTCGGCCCCGTCCGGCGAATGATCGCTATCATGGTGACGGCCGCTGCTGCCGCGTGCCGAAAGGACTCGGCCCCGACCGAAGCGCCGCGCGCCGTCGCCCTGGCCATCAAGGATGGCAACGACCAATCCGGTCCCGCGGGCGGCACCCTCGCGCAGCCCCTTCGCGCCACGGCGGTCGACGGGAAGCAGAGTCCCGTTGCGGGAACGGTGGTGCGGTTCCGCGTCGTTCGCGGCGCGGAGTCCGGTACCGTGCTCACGGATTCCATCGCTGTCACCGCCTTCGACGGGACCGCGAGCGTGGAGCTCAAGCTCGGTAGCGCCCTGGATTCGTCCGTCGTCGAAGCGTTCCTGCCAGATCGACCGTCCGCCATCGCGCGGTTCCGCGCGGTGGCGACGCCCCCGCCGCGGCTCGCCAGCATCGTCCCATCGTCGTTCGCGGCCGGGGACACCGTGAGGTTGCGGGGGCAGTTCTTCAACACATCTGCTTCCGGAAACACGGCCTTCATCGGCTCGGCGCGAGCGCGAGTCGTTCGCGCCGACGCGGACACGTCACTGACCGTGGTGGTCCCGCCGTGCGTCTCGGCCGGGGCAATCAGCGCGCGAGTGGTCGTCGGAAGTGTCGCCACGAATGCGGTCGCCGCGACGTTCGCTGGGCCGAGCGGTTTGTTGTCGCTCGAGCCACTGGAGGGCGTCACGATTTCTGGCACCGAGCTCGCGAGCTGTCTTCAGCTGCGCGGTGGTGGCGCGTCGTACCTCCTCGTTCCGCAATCTGCAGCGTCGTCGGCTGGGTCGCGTCAGGTGGACTTCGCGCTCTCCGCCACCAGTCCGGGCACCGCGTCGTTAGGCGATGCCGGGACGGTCGCCGCACGCTCGCCGGCGGAGTCCCCGGAACCGTCTCTCGCGCTCGATCGCCGCTTCGACCTCGGACTCCGTCAGCGTGAGGCCGCGCTCGTCGATGACGCTCGCGCTGCGGGGGCACTTCGCGCCGCCCCCGATGTGCTTTCGCGCGCGACTGTCGCTGCGCCACCGGCCATAGGTAGTCAGCGCGCCTTTCAGGTGCTCTCGAAGTTCGATGGCAGCGCATTCAAGCGCGTGACCGGGCGCGTCCGGTATGTGGGCGATCACATCATCCTCTACGTCGACCTCGATCAGCCGCCGGGTGCACTCTCGGACGCGGACGTGCGCACGTTCGGCGACCTGTTCGATCGGACCCTCTACGATCTCGACGTGCGAGCGTTCGGCAGCGAGTCCGACATCGACGGGAACGGTCGCGTGATCTTCCTGCTCACACCGGTCGTGAACGCGCTCACGTCCGCGAGCGAGTGCTCCGCGTCCGGGTTCATCACGGGATTCCATTACGGTCTCGATCTGTTGCCTTCGCAGGCGAACTCGAATCGCGGTGAGATTTTCTACGCGCTCGTGCCCGACGTCGGTGGCACTCGGAGCTGCGAACACAAACCCGCCGACGTCGAGCGACTCGTGCCGGCGACGTTCGTTCACGAGTTCCAGCACATGATCTCCTTCGGCCAGCACGTCATTGCGCGTGGGGGAAGCTTCGAGTCGCTCTGGCTCAACGAAGGACTGAGCCACATCGCCGAAGAGCTGGCAGGGAAGTATTTCGAGGCGAAGTTTCCGCCGCCGTCGGGCCGCACCGATGTCAATCAGCTCTTCCCGGATTCCGCGCAGGGATATGTGACGCCGAACATGCGCAACGCGCAGCGGTTCCTGGGTACGCCGGGGACGACGTCGGTGACCGCGGGCAGCGGCTCGGGATCACTCGCCGAGCGAGGCGGGACGTGGCTGTTCCTGCGCTGGCTCGGTGACCAGAAGGGCGAGGCCATCTACGGACGACTCGTCCAGACCAGCCGTACAGGGATAGCGAACGTCGAGGACAAGGCAGGCGAAACGTTCGCCGGACTCTTCGGCGACTTCGCCACCGCGATCTACACCGACAGTCTTCCGGGCATCGCCCGTGCGTCGGTCCCGTCGCGTCTCCGGTTCACGAGTCGGAACTTCCGACAGATCTTCAAGCGCTTCGCCGATATCGACCAGGTTCCGAACGCGCTGCCGTTTCCGTTCACCCCGACGCCGCTCACCGCGGGTCAGAATGCCACCGGAACATTCCGTCAGGGGAGCATGGTCTACTACCAGCTCTCCACCCGGCCTAACGAGTCCGTGGTCGGCGTCCGTTTCTCGCGCGGTGATCTCTCGTCGTTCCTGGCCGACGACCAGGTGCAGATCGGCGTGTTTCGCCTGCCATGAGCGGATCCTACGACGAGCCCACCAGTCGGGCGACGGATACTCCGCGCGCGACCGATGAGCTGGTGGCGCGGGGTAACTCGCGAACTGGCCGGATGGGATCGCCGAAGCGTCGATGGGGGCGCATCATCGCGGGCCTGACCGGCGCTGCACTGGTCGTCTTCCTGCTCACACCGACTGGCTGCTACCTGAGCCGAGCTGGGTGGGAAGAGGCGAAGATTCTCGCCGGCCGACGGCAGATCGTCAGGCTCGTGGCCGACGCCGAGCACCGCGCCCGCGACGCGCGCCCGTCTGCAACTCGTGCTCGCCGCTCGCGGGTTCGCCGCGGATTCCATCAAGCTTCGCACCGGCGACAGCTTCACGACGTACTCGCATCTCGAGCGTGACACGCTCGTCCTGGTGGTCTCCGGCGCGTACCGCGATCGCCTCGAGCCCTATACGTGGTGGTTTCCGATCGTCGGGCGCGTTCCGTACAAAGGCTTCTTCGATTTCGACGACGCGAAGTCGCTGGCCCGCGACCTCGAGCGACGCGGCTACGACAGCTACGTGCGCCCGTCGGCGGCGTTCAGCACGTTAGGCTGGTTCAACGACCCGCTCCTGTCGACCACGCTGCGACTCGACTCGATCAATCTCGCGAACACGGTCATCCACGAGGTCACGCACAACACGTTCTACAAAGCGGGGCAGGCGGTCTTCAACGAGTCGTTCGCGAACTTCGTCGGCGCGCGTGGCGCGGCGTGGTTCTTCCGGTCACGCGGTGACACCGTCGCGGCGAACTACGCCGACGCCGACTGGGATGACGACAAGCGCATGGGCGCGTTCTGGGCGTCGCTCTACAGGAGCCTCGATTCGGCGTACAAGGCCCATCCGGGCGATTCCGCGCGCGCCGTGCGCCTCGCTGCCCGCGATACCGTTTACGTGCGCGGCAAGGCGCATCTCGTGCGTGACGTCGCGCCGCTGCTCCGGACGATCTCGGTGGACCGAGCCGCGCGGATCCGCATCGACAACAACGCCGCCCTCCTGGCGCGTCGCATTTACCTGACGGATCTCGAGCTGTTCGATCGCGTCTGGGAGCGTGAAGGCCACGACCTCAGAAAAACGATCGAGCGCGTGATCTGTACTCGCGAAAGATGCCGATGATCCCTATGTGGCCGTGAAAAAGTGGCTGGGCGAGTCCTAGTCCATTGTTTCTGGATCGCTGCGCCGCGGCCGGTGGGAACTACGATTGGGCGGATGAACTGCAAAACGGCCGGATACGGCTTTGCATCGACGCATCATCACGCCCGGCCAATGGAACTGCGATCGCGCGGATGACGCGGAAGAATCAGGATAGCTCTCGGTAGGTCCGGCTCCTCTCGCAACGGGCTGGGATTCTTGGGAACGGCCGCTCGGGACGCAGTGAGTCTCCCGAGCGGCCGTTCCATTATTCATCGGGTCCGGCGAGGGCCAGCGTCGATGCAAAGCCGTATCCGGCCGTTTTCCGTGTCATCCGCAAAATCGTAGTTCCCACCGGCCCCGGCGCGATGATGCATCCGCAAAGATCCGCGGCAATCGTTAGGCCCCGAAGCGACCTCGCAGCAACGCCCGCAGATCGAGCTGCGCTGGCAGCGGCGTCTCGGGGGCGGGCTCAGCGCCGCCATCGAACTTCGGAACGATCCGTTCCATCTTCTCCCGCACGCCACGATCGAGGAACCTCGACATTTGATCGATCGAGTAGTCCGCGCTGCGGCGCGTTGGATACGAGTTGAGCGGACACGTCACCGCCAGGTGATTCCTGGGCCGCGTCAGCGCGACGTACATTAGCCGCCGCTCTTCCTCCAACTGATCGTCGTCGTTGATCGCGCGGGCCATTGGGAACCATCCGTCCGCCGCCCAGATGAGGAACACCGCGTCCCATTCCTTCCCCTTGGCGCTGTGCGTCGTGCTCAGCACCAGCACGTCGCGCTCCTCGTCCGACCCGCCGGCGAGATCCTGCGTCGCCTGCGGCGGCTCCAGCGCGAGCGCGGACAGGAACGCCTCTCGGCTCGGGTACCCGCCGGCGATGGCCTGCAGCTGGTCGAGGTCGGCGAGTCGGGGTTCGACGCGGTCGTACTTCTCGCGCAGGAGGCCGTCGTAGAGCTGCCTAACACGGGCGATGTCGCCGCCCACGGACGCGATGTCGAGCGTCGGCGTCGCGCGGAGCTGGTCGAGGAGGCCGACGAGCTGCGTGTGCGCCTCGCGCGCCCGTGCCGGTGCGCGATAGTGCCCGAACGCGCGCGAGTCCCACGCCATCTGCGCCATGAGATCGATCGCCGCGCGCGCAGTCACGTCTCCAATGCCCGGCAACAGCATGAGGATGCGATACCAGCTCACCTCATCGCGCGGGTTCTCGAGAATGCGTAGGAATGCCAGCACGTCCTTCACGTGCGCCGCTTCGAGGAACTTGAGCCCGCCCCACTTCTCGAACGGGATCTTCCGGTTGGTGAGCTCGATCTCGAGATCGGCCGACATGTAGCCGGCGCGGAACAGCACCGCCATCTCACGCAGCGGCACGCCTTCCTCGTGCAGCTCGAGAATGCGATCGACAACGAAGCGCGTCTGCTGCTGTTCGTCCTGCGTCGTCACGAGCCAGGGCTGCTCGCCGCCAACGCGCTTGGTCCAGAGGTTCTTCGTGTATCGCTCGGACGCTCGCGAGATGAGTGTGTTGCCCACGTCGAGAATGGGCTGCGTCGAGCGGTAGTTCTGCTCCAGCGCGACGATCGTCGTGCCCGGGAACTGGCGTGGGAAGTCGAGGATGTTCCGGAAGCTCGCGCCACGGAACGAGTAGATGCTCTGCGCGTCGTCGCCGACGACTGTGATGTTGCTATGGCGCCGGCACATGCCGCGAAGAATTCGCGCCTGCAACACGTTCGTATCCTGGTACTCGTCGACCAGCAGATGGTCGTACTGCGCCGCGATACGGTCGGCGATCTGCGGCGCCGACTCGAGCATCGTTGCCCAGAACAGCAACAGATCATCGTAGTCGACGAGATTCCGCTCCGCCTTCCGCCGGATGTAGTCGCCGAAAATTCGCAGGAAGTCCGCGTGATAGTCGACGAACTGCGCGTACTCGTCGCGGAGGATGTCGTCGACGGCGATACCGGTGTTGATGTGGCGAGAGTAGACGTAGTGCAGCGTCTCTTTGCGCGGGAATCGCTTTTTCGATTCCGCATAGCCTAACTGGGCACGCGCGAGCTGGATCAGGTCTTCCGCATCACTCTGATCCATGATTGTAAAGTCACTCGGGACGCCCGCCGCCGCCCCGTAGCGGCGAAGGAGCCGGTGCGCAGTGGCGTGAAAGGTCCCTCCACTCACGCCTCGACACGCTCCGCCCACCAGGCGCTCCGCGCGCGCGAGCATTTCCTGCGCGGCGCGCCGCGTGAACGTGAGCAGGAGGATGCGCTCGGGCCGCACGCCCTTCTCTATAAGATGGGCGAGGCGATAGATGAGCGTCCGCGTCTTTCCGGTACCGGCGCCGGCGATGATGAGGAGCGGACCATCGCCAAACGTCGCTGCCGCCGCCTGTTCGGCGTTGAGCTCGGAGGCCAGGTCCCGCGCACGACCGTCGATCGGCGCTGCCCGTTCCGTGTCGGTTCGACTCTCGTAGACTCGCGCTTCCGTCATTCGCGGAATATACGCGCGTCGGCGCACCGTGCCGGTGTTTTTTCGGCGCCCCTGGGCGCCTTCGATTGCCACGGAGGCCTGTGCGACGCGCCGGTGAAGGGGCGGTGAACCGGGCGGCCAGGGAGTATCGGTCGAAGTTGCGGGTTCCGTTGCCGTTGTGATGTGGGTCGTCCCGCGGTACACGCGAGCGAGAGAGTCGCCGCCCGCGCCTTCGTTAATCCATGTATCTCTCTGTGCGCTGACTTATGGTTAACGGAGTGGCGGGCTGACGGCGCCGGCTTCGGCACCTACCACGCCGGTGGCGGCGAGGCTGCTGACCGGCACGGTCTGCGGAGTCAGATCGAAAACACTACCAAACGCCCGCGTGACCTCGTCTGTCGCGACCTGCATGGCGATAGACCCCGCGTCGAGCTCTCGCGACACCGACGTCATGATGACATCACTAATACCGCACGGCACGATGAGGTCGAAGTAGCGGAGGTCCGTGTTCACATTCAACGCGAACCCGTGCCAGGTGACCCAGTCGCGAGCGTGTACGCCAATGGAGGCCAGCTTGCGCGGCGGAGAATTGAGAACTAGGTGCTGATTCCCGGTTTCCGCCAGCTCGGTTAGCGCGCTACCCGCCTGATCCCCAACGTTGACCCACACGCCGGTGTACTTCTCGACGCGGCCGCCAACGAGCCCGAAAGGCGCGATCGCCTGGATCAATGCCTCCTCGACCTGCCTCAGATACCAGTGCAGATCTTTCCTGTGTCGCTTGAGGTCGATGATCGGGTACCCGACGAGCTGCCCCGGCCCGTGGAACGTGATGTCGCCGCCGCGCTCCACCTCGAACAGCTCCACGCCGTGAGAGGCGAGGTACGACGGCGACGCGATGAGGTTCGCGCCTTTGGCGGTCCGCCCCAGGGTCACCACGGGCGGGTGCTCGACCAGGAGCAGCACGTCCTCGGCGATCTCTCCGCTGATGCGGCGACGCGCGACGTCACGCTGCAGCTCCAGCGCCGCAGCGTAGGGCAGGGTACCGAGATCGACGACCAGTAGCTCGTTCACGGCGGCGTATGCGGAGTCACGCTCAGGCGTGAATCATCTTCCCTAACGAGTCGAGTGCCGCCTCGGCCACTGCCTCCGAGAGCGTCGGATGGGCGTGGATCGCCAGGTCGACCTCCTCGACCGTGAACTCATTCTCACGCGCCACCGCGAGCTCGTGGATCAGCTCCGTGGCATGAAGTCCCACGATGTGAGCGCCGAGGATCTCGCCGTACTTCGCATCGCGAATGATCTTCACGTGGCCATCGGTCTCACCCGCGGTCCGCGCACGGCCACTCGCCATGAAGGGGAACTTGCCGACCTTGTAGTCGATCTTCTTCTCCTTCACCTGCGCTTCGGTCATGCCGATGGACGCGACCTCGGGATGGCAGTACGTCGCGTTAGGGATGTTCCCGTAGTTGACGAGGTGCGGGTGCTGCCCCGCCAACAACTCGGCCAGCACTACGCCCTCACGCTGCCCCTTGTGCGCGAGCATTGGCGCGCCGATGACGTCCCCGATGGCGTAGATACCCTTGGCGCTCGTCTCGTACGTCTCGGTGTTCACCTTGATGAAGCCGCGCTCGGTGAGTTGCACGCCGGCTTCCTTGAGGCCGATGTCTTCCACGTTAGGCGCACGCCCGGCGGCCACGAGCACCCGCTCTGCCTCGAGCTCCTTTTTCTCGCCGCCGACTTCGGCCGTCATCTTCACCGAACCTTTCGCGACCTTGACGTTCGAGATCTTGGCGCCGGTGAGAATCTCGATGCCGCGCTTCTTGAACGAGCGCGCGACGGCGGCCGAGCTGTCCGCATCCTCGAGTGGCAGGATCGCCGGCATGACCTCGACGATGGTCACCTTCGTGCCGTACGCGTTGAACACGTCGGCGAATTCACACCCGACGGCACCGGCGCCGACGACGATCATGGTCTTGGGCGCGCCTTCGAGCGTGAGCACCTCATCGGACGAGAGGACCGTCTGCTTGTCGAGCTCGAGGCCGACCTGGGGCAGCCCCTTCACGCGCGACCCGGTAGAGATGATGATCGCCTTCTTGGCGTCGTGCTTCTCTTCCTTGCCGTCGGCGGACTTGACCGAAACGCTCTTCGGGCCGGCGATTTTGCCGGTGCCCTTGATCCACGTGATCTTCCACTTCTTGAACAGCGTCTCGACGCCCTTGGAGTTCTGCGCGCTGATGCCGCGCGACCGCTTCATGGCCGGGCCGTAGTCCACCTTCACGTCGCCGAGCGAGATGCCGTGCTCCCCAGCGTGCTTGATCTTGTTCGCGAGCGCGGCGCTCTCGAGCAGCGACTTGGCGGGGATACATCCCCACAGCACGCACGTCCCGCCGAGTCCTTCGCGCTCGATCACGGCGGTGGACAGGCCGAGCTGCGCGCAGCGGATGGCGCCTACGTAGCCGGCGGGACCGCCGCCGAGGAAGATGACGTCGTACGAGGCCATGGATCGGGAATCAGGAATGGGGAATCAGGAATCGATCTGCTCGGGCGTCATGGCGAGCCCGCGTCCATGACGCCCGAGAGCGGCAGCTCACGGTGCTCCGGGCGAAAACTAGCCGATGCCCGGACCTGAATGCCACCGATCCCGGGCCACCACTGTCTGGCCCGGGCGGGGATCTATTTGCCTGTCACGAGGACGCGTCGCGTGGCGCTGCGCACTCCGTCAGAGACGGTGATCTCGAGGTCGCCGCTGGAGGCACGGATCTGTGCCGCGCCGCCGCGCGCGAACGACAGGACCTCGCCGGTGCGCCGGTCGCGAATGAGCGCCATCCGGCCCGCCTGAGCGCTCCAGCGCACCCGGATGCTCGACGCCGACATTGAAGTGGCGTCGAGAGAGTTCACGGCGGCCGTGACGCCGTCCGGCGTCAGCGATGCTTGCAGCGTGGCTGCGGGCGCACCTCCGCCGCTCAAGCGGATTGAAACCAGCTGTGCTTGCGTCGATTCATCCATGGGAATCGCGAACGCGAACTGGCGTGCCGTCGCGTCTTCCGCATCCGCGGGCCGCTCGCCGGCGAACGAGTACGAGAACAGCGTGCTGCCGTTCCGGGCGATGCCCTCGACGCGATATGGACCCGTCTCACGCGGCACGCTTGGCCGGGCGACGATCGAAAATGCCGGCTCGAGTACCAGCTGGCCGCGCTGGACACGCCCCCAGACGAGCAGCGACTGGCGAGGCGACGCATCCCGAGTGGAGCTCACGGCGGCCGAAGCGACGTCCGGCGTTGCATTCGACGCGCGCCAGTCCATCGCCCCGACGTAGTTGTAGTCGCTGATCCAGGGATTGCTGCAATACCCCATGAGATCGAACGACGACGGCAGGCGCAGCGTGTTGGTCGTCAGGTCGAACCCATATTGCCCGATCGTGCCGTCTCTTTGCGGGAAGCTCGGGTCAGCTCCAGCGACGCCGCCACAAGGCGCATGAAACCGCCCGAAGTTGTGCGTCAGCTCGTGCGCGGCAACGTTGCGGCCGCTCGGGAGATAGTCCCAGCCGACGGCCGCACGGCCCGGAACATATCCGTACCCGGCGACGCCGGAGTTATAGCTCACTTTCACGACGCCGAAATAGTGCCTAACGCTGGATTCCGCGATGCGGAGGGCGTTCATCTCACTCAGCACGCGAACCCACTCGTTGTTCCCGTCGTTCGATGTCAGTTCGACCGAGTCGCTCGTGGTATAGGGCGCGTGAACCTGGGCGTCGATGTCGAGCACGGGCAGCATTCGCCGGACGTCACCGAGAAATCCTTCCTTGTTCGCTTCTGTGACGTTGCCGGTGAGACTCTTGTCGAAGCGCTGCGTGATCGGCACGAACGTGATTCGCAGCGGCGCAACATCGCGCACCTCGACCGACATCGGTATTTCGGACGCGGGGTACGAGTTGTCCGTCTCGCTCGCCTCGTCGACCGTGCCGCCAGGGTCGATGTCGGCGACGACCCGCATGCCGGGCTGAATGAATTGCCCCAGCACGATACCGTTCCACGACGACGCTAAGGCCGATTGATCGGCGACGAGCGGGACACCAGCCCCCTTCGACAGCATCATCGTGTTCACGAGCGTGTTGCCGACGTACAGTTTGACGCGCATCTGCGGGGCGGCATCATTCGGCTGGTTCGCGCGTCCAAAAACGCGAAGGTAGCCGTCGCGCCCACTGATCAGCGGCACCGCGCCCGCGTAGGTCTGCACCACCTGCGTGATGGTGAGGCCATCGACCGTCAGGTTGAGCGGGCCACTGCTCCCGACGTAGATGATCGCTACGGTCATCGTCGTGCCGGCCGTGACCGTCACCGTCTGTGTCGAAGTATTCGGTACGTACGTGACGGCACCGTCGGTCACGACATCCGCCGTCACGGTGTACTGGCCGCCGCGCACGCCAACCAGGTCGCTCGAGCTGCCGACCGTGTAGCTCGCCGCGGACCCGGTGACGTTGATGCTCGCCGGATACCCCGGCCGGCAGCCCCGACACCGTGACCGTCAAGTTGCCGGTTGTCTGCGCGTACTGCACCGATGCCGTGGACGGCGTTAGGCTGGCCGAGACCTGGATCTGCTGTGACGTGCGGCTCGGCGCATAACGCTGCTGGTTCGCCACCACTTCCTGCGCCGTGATCGTATACACGCCAGCGTCGATGCCGTCGAATGTCGTCGTGCTCGAGATCGTCTGCACGAACGACTTGGGTCCGGTGACGCGAACGGCCGGTGTGGTGCCCTGCGGGGTGCCGGACACTGTCACCGTCAGGCTCCCGCTGGACAGGACGTACTGCACGGACGCGTCGACCGGCGTGTTCGACTTCGCAATCGTAACGGTCTGCGTATCGGGCAGCGGTGTGTAGCGCGCCGTGCCGTTCAGCACCGACGCGCTCGTGAGCTTGTACGCGCCGGGCTTGAGGTTCGCGACGACTTCGCTGGCCGTCACCACGTGCGTGTAGTTCGCTGGTCCCGTCAGCGTTACCTGACTCGCCGTGCCGGTGGGAAGGCCAGCCACGTTGAGTGAGAGCCTTCCCGTACGGGGGCCGCTCGAGCTGTCGCACGCGCCGAGGAACAACGCCGACGCCGCCAGAAGGGCGAACGAAGGCCGCAGGCGGCCAGCCGACGAGGTACGGGCGAAGCGAAGCTTCATCGGCGCTCTGCAGGTGACTCAGGGGCGATGCGCGCGACTTCAACGGGCCCATTCACCCGCGTGGCGCCACATCAACGACTGCGGCAATGTCAACTATAGAGCAATTACGCGCGACCTCGCGAGGAGGTCACGAGGTCGCCGCTCGACAATCACACTGCATACCCTGCGGACACGGGATCGGTCACCAGACGCTCACCCGTCGTTCCCTGGGAGCAGCCTGATGCCCCTCAGTACACCAACATGAGAGGGTTCTCGATCAGTCGTCGCAGAGTCTGCAGGAATCTGGCGCCGAGTGCGCCATCAACCACGCGGTGGTCGCAGCTCATGGTCACGCGCATGCGCTTCCGAGCGACGAGCGCACCGTCGATCACGACCGGTTTGTCCTCGAGCGCGCCGACTGCCAGTATCCCGACTTCTGGTGGATTGATGATGGCCGTGAACTGATCGATGCCGAACATGCCGAGGTTCGAGACGGAGAACGTCGATCCCGTGTACTCCTCGGGCTTGAGCTTTCGCTCCCGTGCGCGTTTCGCCAGCTCGCGCGACTCGCGTGAGATCTCGCTCATCCGCTTGCGGTCCGCGTCGAACAGCACTGGCGTGATGAGTCCCTCGTCAATGGCGACAGCCATGCCGAGGTGGACGCGGTTGAAATAGCGGATCTTGTCGCCGAGCCAGTGCGCGTTCACCTCAGGGTGCTGCGCGAGGGCGGTCGCGGTGGCTTTGAGCACGATGTCGTTGAACGAGACCTTGTACTCGTCGCCCATGGCAGCCATGGCGGTGCGCATCTCGGCGACGCGCTCCATGTCGAATTCGGCCGTGAGGTAGAACGTCGGGATGGGCCCGATGGACTCCGAGAGCCGCCGCGCAATCGTTTTGCGAATCTGAGTGAGCGGGACGTCTCGGGAATCACTCGGGAACCGGGAAGCGAGAGCCGGGAACCTGGCCCGCTTGCAGCGGCCGCGGTGGCCGGCCCGGGTCCGGAGGCTACGGCCGCTTCCACATCCCGCTTGATGATGCGGCCGCCTGGCCCGCTTCCTTGCACCGCTTGGAGATCGACGCCGCTATCGGATGCCATGCGTCGCGCGAGCGGTGACGACCGTGTGCGCCCACCGTTGCCGCTCGGGGGCTGCGGAGGCGTCGCACCGGCACCGCGGTCGCGCTGTGGCAGCGGCTGACGTCGGGGCGGCATCGGCGACCTTCTCCTGCGGCGGGGTCGACGCCTCGCCCTGCGCCTCCACCTGTGTGCGCGGTACCGGGCTGGCGCCAGCTGTCTCGTTCGCCTTGGCGACTACGTCGGCAGGCGCAGCCGCCGGGCTGCTCGTCGCAGGCGATCCTCCGGCTCCACCGACCAGCGCATCAATGTTCTCGTCCGGCCCAGCGATGACGGCGATGAGCTGGCCGACAGGGGCAGCTTCGTTTTCGGGCAGTAGTCGCTTGCGCAGCACGCCTTCACCGCGCGCGACGAGCTCCATGATCGCCTTGTCGGTCTCGACCTCGGCGAGCGTCTCGCCGTTCTTGACCTGGTCGCCTTCGTTCTTGAGCCACTTCACGAGGCGGCCCTCTTCCATCGTCGGCGAAAGCGCCTCCATCACGACCTTCGTTGCCATTCCCGGTCTCCGTTCGCTCGCTACTCGAGATACATGACTTTCTTCACCGCGGCGATTGCCTTCGCGGCGTCGGGCTTGGCGGCTCGTTCCAGGTTCTTCGCGTACGGCATCGGCACGTCGGCCTGATGCACGCGCACGACCGGCGCATCCAGATCGTCGAAGCACTCGCGCTGGATGTAGTCCACGACCTGCGCGCCGACCCCGCAGAATTCCCAGCCTTCCTCGAGCACGACGGCGCGATTCGTCTTGCGCACCGACGTCGTGATCGCGTCGATGTCGATGGGGCGAATGGTGCGGAGATCGACCACGTCGACGTTGATGCCTTGTTTCGCCAGCTGATCGGCGGCCTGCAATGCAGTGAGGACCATCTTGCCGTGCGTGATGATCGACGCGTGATCCCCCTCGCGCTTCACCTCGGCTTTCCCGATCGGTACGAGCACTTCCTCTCCGTCAGGCACTTCGCCCTTAGTGTTGTAGAGCATCTCGCCCTCGAGCACGATGACGGGATTGTCATCGCGGATCGCGCTCTTGAGCAGCCCCTTAGCGTCGTACGGCGTGCCCGGTGCGACGACCTTGAGCCCAGGAATGTGTGCGAGCCACGACTCCCACGCCTGCGAGTGCTGCGCCGAGAGCTGCAACGCCGCCCCGTTAGGCCCGCGGAACACCATTGGCATGTTGTACTGGCCGCCTGACATATAGAGCATCTTGGCGGCGGAGTTGACGACCTGATCGATGGCCAGGAGCGCAAAGTTCCAGGTCATGAACTCGATGACCGGACGCAGCCCGACCATGGCCGCGCCGACGCCCACGCCGGCGAATCCGAGCTCGGTGATCGGCGTGTCCACGACACGCATCTCGCCGAACTCCTGCAGCAGGCCCTTGGAGACCTTGTATGCGCCCTGGTAGACAGCGACTTCCTCTCCCATGAGAAAGACGCGGTCGTCGCGCTGCATCTCCTCGCGGAGAGCGTGGTTCAGGGCATCACGATATGTAATTACAGGCACGATCGGAATCACTGGTTAGGCGGACTCGCTGATGCCGTGACATGATCTGTCAGTCTGCGGCGACGGCGGCTTCTGCGTGTGTGTCGCTGGTCGTATCGACGAGAACGTCTTCGTACAGCGCTTCGAGTGGCGGCTCAGGGCTCTGGTCGGCGAAGTCCCAGGCATCCTGAACGACCGCCTTCACTTCCTCGTCGAGCTTCGTGAAGTCGTCATCGTTGAGCTGACCTTCCTGCTGCAGCTGCGTGCGCAGCACGATGATCGGGTCGCGCTTGAGGTACTCCTCCAGCTCTTCTTTCGTACGATACGTGCCGCTCACCGCATCGGACATCGAGTGACCCATGAAGCGGTACGTGCGCACCTCGAGCAGCGTCGGCACCGACTCTGTTCGCGCGCGATCGATCGCTTCCTGCACCGCGCTGCGCACCGTCATCACATCCTGTCCGTCCACGACGCCGCGTGGCATGTCGTACGAGCACGCGCGATTGTAGATGTCGTGGATCGACGAGGCGCGCTCGAGTGCCGTGCCCATGCCGTAGCGGTTGTTCTCGATGATGAACACGACAGGAAGCTTCCAGAGCGCCGCCATGTTGAGCGCTTCGTGGAACGCACCCGTGTTCACCACCGACTCACCCATGAAGCACAGGCACACCTGATCGCCGCCGCGGTACTTGATCGCGAAGCCAACGCCCGTCGCGATCGGCACGTGACCGCCGACGATTCCGTGACCGCCGAGGAAATTCAGGTTACGGTCGAAGAGGTGCATGGACCCGCCCTTGCCGCGCACCACGCCGTCGCTGCGACCAAACAGCTCGGCCATGATCGCGCGCGGCGAGATGCCGCGCGCGAGCGCCTGCCCGTGATCGCGGTAGGTCGTGATGACGTAGTCGTCCGGACGGAGCAGCGAGATCGCGCCGGTGCCGCACGCCTCCTGTCCAATGTACAAATGGCAGAAGCCGCCGATCTTGCCTAACGCGTACGCCTCGGCGGTTCGCTCCTCGAATCGACGCTGCAGGAGCATCGATCGCAGCAGCTCCCGGCGGGTCTCGATATCGGCGGCTGGGGCGGGAGAATCAGACTTCTTCTTAGCCATGCTTCGGGAATCGGGAATCGGGAATGGGGAATCGGGGATTCACGGAACGAGATGTGGGGCGAAACAGCGATAGATCCGCGCGCCCGTCGCAATACAGCGACGGGGCGGTCTACGCGGTTCCGATTCCCGATTCCCGATTCCCGATTCCCGCTGCGTTGACTTGCTCCCACGCGTGATAGCTCGACCGCACGAGCGGCCCTGATTCGACATGCCGGAAGCCCATCTCTCGACCGATGCGCGCGAGATCGCGGAACTCGTCAGGCGTGTAGTAGCGATCCAGCGGCAGGTGATCGCCCGACGGGCGCAGGTACTGACCAAGCGTGAGGATGTCCACGTCGACCGACCGGAGGTCTCGCATGACGCCGACGACTTCCTCGACCGTCTCGCCAAGTCCGAGGATGATGCCGGTCTTGGTCGGAATGTCTGGTGCATACGCCTTGGCATCCCGAAAGATCTTCATCACGCGCTCGTACCGACCCCCGGGGCGCGCGCGCTTGTACAACCGCGGCACCGTCTCGGTGTTGTGGTTGTAGATCTCCGGTCGGGCGTCGAGCACCGTGCGGATGCTCTGTTCATTGCCCTGAAAGTCTGGCACGAGCACCTCGACGGAACAGCCGGGCACCTGCTCGTGGATCTGCCGAATCGTCTCGGCGAAGATGTATGCGCCGAAATCGGGGAGGTCGTCCCGGTCCACCGAGGTGATGACGGCGTGCTGCAGCTGCATCTGCGCGATGGCCGCACCGACGCGACTCGGCTCGCTCAGATCGTACTTGGGCGGCCTGCCATGCGTGACCGCGCAGTACCCGCAGTTCCTCGTGCAGACGTCGCCGAGGATCATGAACGTCGCGGTGCCGTGTTCCCAACACTCACCGACGTTCGGGCAATGCGCCTCCTCGCACACCGTGTGGAGGTCGAGCTCGCGCATGAGATGGCGAAGTCGGGCGTAATTCTGACCGCCTGGTGCCTTCACCTTGAGCCACGACGGCTTCCGCTCGGGCAATGGTTCTGCCCGGTGGCGCCCCATGATCTGATAAAAAGTATCGGCCATCTGACTGGCGGATGTTCGCTTCGGGCGACGCAACGGAGCGAGCTTCGTTGCACGCAGGCGGGGAAGAGCTTGTGGCGGCGAAATGTAGCCGCGGCAAGAAACGCGGAACAGCGTGCGCTAACCGTCTAAATGCCCGTTGCCGGGTGGTGATTCACCCGATGTCCGATCGCACTACTCGGACGCCGACGAGAACCGCGTCACCGAGAACGGCGCGATATCGACGGGCAGCGGTTCTCCGAGGAGTGTCGCGGCGATGCAGTCGCCGGTAAGGGGCGTCATCAGCACTCCGTTCCGGGAGTGTCCGGTCGCGTACAGCAAGCGCGGCTCGTCGGGATCAGCGCCGAGTATGGGCTGAAGGTCAGCGGACATTGGTCTCAACCCTGCCCAGGCTTCCGACGGCGCGACGCCCGCAAGACTCGGAAGAATCTCGGTCGCGGTCTGCTCGAGCCGAGCCATTCCTTCAGCGGTCGTGGCCGATTCGAAGCCCACGCGCTCCGAGGTCGCGCCCACGAGCGTCCGGCCATTCGTTCTCGGCACCACGTATCCGGTCGGACCGTAGACGCAGCGACTCACGAGCGACGTGGCGTACGCGATCATCTGCCCGCGCATTGGTTCGACGGGGAGGGGGCGCGGCAGTCCTCTGATGGAGTTGCTCCACGCGCCCGCGGCGAGGATCACCCGTTCGGCGGTGTAGGTCGCGCCGCTCCTCCCTGTACCGACGACCGAACGGGACGGCCACGTGATGCCATCCACCGAGTCCTGAACGACCATCACTCGGGCATGGCGCTCGACGGTGATCCGAAGCGCCTCATACAGGAGCACGTTGTCGATAGCGCCATCGGTCGAGTGAAAGACGCCGCCAAGCCCGTGGGCGAGCGCCGGCTCGAGGTGGTGAAGCGCTCGCGCATCCAACCATTCCGCACCCAACGGCATTGCTCGGCTCAGGCCGCGCACGCCGGCTTCGCTCACCGCGAGCTGGATGATTCCCTCGCGATTGAGGGGGACGTCGATACCCGATCGCTCTCGGAGCCAGTCCACGTACGACGGGTACCGGTCGCGCGCGGCGATCGCGAAATCGGCCGCGTCGCCTTCTCCGCGTTCGATCGATGGTGCGAGCATGCCAGCCGCTGCCAGCGAGGCGGCACCGACACGCGCCTCGCCGACCACGAGCACCGTGAAGCCACGCTCGGCTGCGGCGGCCGCACACGCCAGCCCGATCAGACCGGTGCCGATGACGAGAACGTCAGGATTCTGGCGGGACGGATGGATAGTCACGCGGACAAAGTAGTCGCCTCCGAGCGCTGCACGTATAATTCTCGAATCGCACAGCGCGCGACGGGCGGCAGTCTGGCCTGAAACCGTGCCGGTGGGCGGTGCGTAGAGTGGACAGACCTCGTTTTGGAGAACACACGAATGCTCCGCACCATTTTCATGATCGGGCTCTTCGCGATTGCGGGCCTGTTCGTGCTCAAGTTTTTCTTCGGCATCCTCCCCGGTATTCTGGGGCTCATTGCATGGCTCTTCTTCGTTGCGGTCAAGATCGCCTTGGTCGGCGGCGCGATCTATCTCGCCATCAGAATCTTCAGCCCTGACACCGCGCGTCGTCTGCGCGAGAAGTGGTCGGGCAACGGCGTGTGATTCGGCCGGGGTCGTAAGCGACCCTGGCACGGCGAGGTCGAAACAGGAAGGCCCGGGCGCGATGTTCGTCGCGCCCGGGCCTTTGCGTTCGTCAACTGCTGGCCCGGCAAACATCCAGAACGAAGGTGTTTCGAGAAGAGGCCGGAAACGACTGAAAGGGCCTGATCCGATCGCGACCGGGACAGACTATCGCGCAAGCGGCCGGATTCTTTGGCAACTGCCCCGAGACACCAATTCAATGCATCCCGAGGCCGTGCCTTTTCGAAACTCGTCGCGAGAGCATCCGTCGCTCCCCGGGAGTCAATCCGTCAGATCCGGCGCATCCGTTCCTCCCTTCGTCTGAGAGGGTTGCCGAAGCCGTTCTCTGCGTCCGTCGCGTCCTCCACGTGACCAGCGGGTGCGGCTTTCTGCGTGCGGCTTCGCTACGTCGGATCTGCCCTACCTAACGACGCTGCGGTCCAGGCGGTCGATGATGCCCCAGACGAGCAACGGGACCATGATCTCGTGGTGTCCCGTGATCTCGTAGCCGGCACCGCCGTCGAGCGTCGGGCGTTGCACGACGTTCACGCGGGGGCGGTAATGCCGCTGCATGTCGAGATCACACGTGGTGAAGTGCGTCGGGCGCCCGTTGCCGAGATTGCGCGCGATCGTCAGCGCCTTGAGAAACACCTCGGGCATGATCACTGCGCTGCCGAGATTCAGTACCACCCCGCCATCGTGAATCAGGGGAAGCGACCCCGCCAATCGACGAAAATCCCGGTGGCTCGTGTCGCCGATCGCGGCACCGCTCGCCGCCGGGTGCTGGTGGATGATCTCGGCGCCTAACGCGGCGTGTACCGTCACGGGGATCGACAGCCGGTGCGCGGCGAGTACGACGGAGAGCTCCGGATGCGCGAGATTCGGTGTCGCTTCCAGCGCCAGCGCGACGGACTCGCCCATCCCGCGACCGTCCCGCATGCCGGCGACGAACGCTTCGTTCAGCCCTTTGCCCGTTTCCTCCGCCATCCCGAACGTGCCATCGCGCAGGCCGGCAGCAACGTCCTCTGATGTTCCGCCGAACCGCGCGACCTCGTAGTCGTGAATGGCCGCCGATCCGTTCATGGCGAAATGCGTGATCACGCCTCGTCGCATGAGGTCGATCAACAGTGGCGCCAACCCCGTTTTGACGATGTGACCGCCGAGCATGACGATCACGCCGCGCTGCTGCCGCTTCGCTCTGCGACCGCGTCGATCACGCGACGGAAGTCACGCGCGACGAGGACGTCGGGAAGCGACGCGAGAAATGCCGCGAACGACCGATCCCCAGCAGCCGGAGGCGACGCGAATTCCTCGGCGCGCACCTTGTTGGGCCGTCGCGCAATGGGCACAGTGCGCACGGCGGCGAGGTCGGCTTCGCGGTTCGTCACGGAGGCGATACGGGAGTCGGGATCGAGAGCGTGGGTGGTCGTGCCGACGTTAGGTACAGATTGAGCGACCCCACCGGAAGGTCGGCCTTGAGCTGCACCATGATGCGGTTCGCGTCCTCGGAGAACCAGATCTCGGCTTTGCTATTCTCCGAGAAGATGCCCTTGGACTTGATGATCGGCTGAACGACGATGGTCTGATACGTACCGGCCGGCACCTTCACTGTCTCGCGCCGCAGCACCTTGATGCGCACCGGATTCTTGTCGGGCCGGAAGTATCGGTCATACGAGTACGTGCGGCCGATCTCGAGCGGCACGGTGCGAATGAAATCAGATGAACGACGCGTCGTCGAGCGGGTCGGGGACGGACGGCTGCTCCGGCTTGTTAGGCTCCTGGTAGACGGAGCGCTCCGGATAAATGTCGTAGTGCTTCCTGCGGTCGGTTCCCGTCTGCTCGAAGTCCTGCGTGAACCGCAGCGAGAACAGTGAGAGCGTGTCCATCCAGCTCTCCATCGTGTTGTCTGCCTTGTAGCCGAGGACGCCACCCTTCACCCGGAACACGGCACGCCACACGGCGTGGCCGCGCACCGTGTCGAGCCCGGTGACTTCCATGCTTCCGCGCCCTGCCTTGAACGGTCCCAGCTTCACGTCGTACGTGAACCGTTCGCCCACGCCGAAGGGGACAGCTGGCGATGGTTGGTCACGTTGTTGAATCAGTGTGGTCAGCGCGGTCGCGAGTGCGAGCACGCTGACCAGGACCGGCATCATGTCGCTGCCGTTGTCGGCGGGGCAGTGCGGCGACCGCGGGTCGCCCACGCAAACCGATAAAGGTTCATCGCGTCCGCGAATGGCCGGATGCGGCTCTCGCGCGGCCGAATGTCGAAGCGTTGCTCGAGCGAGACCGTCTCCACCCGGCGCGCGAAGGGAATGGCGCGGGACAGTAGATCCACGTTCGCGGCCCAGCCCTCACCCGAGACGATTGGTGAGTCACCGTTCTGCTTCACGAGGTCGCGAATGACGGAGATGCGAATGAGACGGAACGACCCGAACGGGTCCGCGACGCCGGGAACCGATACGAAGGGCCGGAGCAGCCAGGGTGCGACCCAGCGCAGGCGGCGAACCGGCACGGGCGCCGATGGTATCGTCGTTCGCTCGCCGACGACAAGATCGGCGCCACCCTCGAAGCGCTTCACGAGCTCGGGGATGTGCTCCGGCTGGTCGGTGAAGTCGCCTTGCATGAGCAACATCGCGTCGCGTCGCGGATACCGCGTTTTCGTCACGACGGACCTGCAAAGCGCGTCCAGCGCGCCCGCGTAGCCGACGTGACGGTCGCCACCCAGGACGCTGAGCGGCAGCACGTCGCCATACGGTTGAAGCGTCTCGGTTCACCTCGTTCAACCTGATGGTCGCCCACATCCTGCTGGTCATCGCCGGCTACAACCTGGCCGACGCCAGCCACGGCTTCGTCGGCACCTTCCTCGACCAGGTCCTGAACGCCCCCGGCATGCTGCTGGCCACGGCCGGCACCCTCGCGCTGTGCATGGTCGTGGTGACCTCGGTCCGGGCTGCCCGGCGGCGACTGCGCTACGAGTCCTGGCACCTGCTGCACCTCTACGCCTACCTCGGCGCCGGCCTGGCGCTCCCCCACCAGCTGTGGACCGGTGCGGACTTCACCCGGAGCACGACCGCGACCGTCTTCTGGTGGGGCGTGTACGGCGCCACGCTGGCCGCGGTGCTCGTCTTCCGCGTGCTGGTGCCGATGGTCCGGTCCTACCGGCACAGCCTGGTCGTCAGCCACGTCGTCCAGGAGTCGCCGACGGTGACCAGCGTGCACCTCAAGGGCCGCAACCTGCACCGGCTCACCGCTCGCGGCGGGCAGTTCTTCTCCTGGCGCTTCCTCGACGGCCGCGGGTGGACCCGGGCCAACCCCTACTCGCTGTCCGCCGCTCCTGACGGCCACTCGCTCCGGCTGACCGCCGCCTCGGTCGGTGACTCCTCGTCCCGGCTGGCGACGCTGCGGCCCGGGACGCGGGTGCTCGTCGAGGGCCCCTACGGCCGGCTGCACGCCGGCGTGAAGGTCGCCCACCGCAACGTCCTCATCGGCGCCGGCATCGGCATCACCCCGCTCCGCGCCCTGCTCGAGGAGCTTGCCGCCCGGTCGCGACGAGACCGTGGTCATCCACCGGATCAGCCGCGCCGACGACGCCGTCCTCGCCCACGAGCTGGTCGCGCTGGCCCGGGCCCGGGGCGGCCGCGTCCACGGCGTCCTGGGTCACCGGAACCCGCACGGCGGCTGGCAGCCGGCCGGCGCCCCGCTGCCCGACCACGCGGCACTGCTGCAGCTGGTGCCGGACATCGCCCAGCGGGACGTGTTCGTCTGCGGCCCCCCAGCCTGGATCGACGAGGTCGTCGAGGCCGCCCTCGACGCCGGCGTCCCTGCCGCCGCCCTCCACACCGAGCGCTTCAGCTACTACCGAGAAGGAAGTCCTCCATGCGCCGCATCGTCCTCTGGGGCATGAGCACGCTGACCATGCTCGTGCTCCTGTTCAGCTACCACACCTCGACGGGTGCCTCGTCGACCGTCGCGTCCTCGCTCGAGCAGCTCAACAACTCCACGCCCAGCTCGACCGACAGCGGCTCGTCGGGCACCTCGTCCACGGGCTCGTCGGGCTCGTCCGGCTCGTCGGGATCCTCTGGTTCCTCGAGCCTCCGCATCGAAGACGTACGCCGGAGACGCGGTGCAGACGCAGTTCGGGCCGGTCCAGGTGCAGATCACCGTCAGCGACAACAAGATCACCAAGTCCGAGGTGCTGCAGGTGCCGTGGGGCAACGGCCGCGACCAGGAGATCAACTCCCAGGCCGTCCCGATCCTCAACAGCGAGGCCGTGCAGAGCCAGTCGGCCCAGATCGACATGGTCTCGGGTGCGTCGTACACCTCGAACGGCTACATCACCTCGCTCCAGTCGGCCATCGACCAGGCGAACCTGTGAGCGCCGCGGTGACGGCCCTCCCCCGCCGGGCCTGGGTCGAGGAGGTCATGGGAATCCCGATGAGCATCCACCTGCGTGGGGCCCGGGTGGACTCGGAGGAGGCAGCCGATGCGGTGGCCGCGGCCTTCGCGTCCCTGCGCGAGATGGACCGGATCTTCTCCACCTGGCGCGACGACTCCGACATCATGCGCCTGCGCCGCGGGGAGCTGGCCATCGAGGAGTGCCACCCGCTGGTCGCCGAGGCGCTCGACATCGGCAGTGAGGCCTCCCGGATCACCGGCGGCGCCTTCACGACGCTGCTGCCCGGCGACGCCGGCGACCTGGTCCTCGACCCCACCGGCCTGGTCAAGGGCTGGGCGGTCGAGCGTGCGGCCTCCCTGCTCGCCGACCTGCCCGGCATCTCCGCGTGCGTGAACGGCGCCGGCGACCTCGCGGTCGTCGCCCACGAGGACCTTCCCGACGAGGGGCCGGACGCGATCACCTGGCGGATCGGCATCGAGGACCCCAGCGACCTGACCCGCACCGCCGAGGTCGTCACGCTGACCCGCGGCGCGGTGGCCACCTCCGGCACCGCTGCCCGCGGTGCCCACCTCTACGACCCGGCCGGCCGACGGATGGTCGGCCGGCCGGGTTCCACGTCCGTGCACGGTCCGAGCCTGCTCTGGGCCGACATCTGGGCGACCGCGCTGTTCGTCGGCGGCGCGGCCGCACGCGACGCGTTCACGTCGCGTGCGCCGGCGTACACCAGCATCGAGCTCGGCTGAGCGGCTCGGGACGCGCGAAAGGTTCGCTCAGCCGCCGGCCGGCGGACGCACCACGTGCAGCTTCGCGCGGTGTTCGAGCCGGAAGCCCGGGCGGTTCGCGAAGTAGTCGTTGGTCGCCTCGCGGCAGCCGGACCAGAAGTAGTAGTCGTCGAGCACCAACCGCCCGCCGGGCACCAGCAGCGGAGCGATCCGTTCGAGGCAGACCATGGTCAAGTCGTACCAGTCCCCGTCGAGGTGGGCCAGCGCCACCGGCTGGTCCAGGTCGATGGTGTCCTGGAACAGGCCCTGCACCAGCTCGACGCCATGGCTCGCGGGTTCGACGCCGTGACGGCGGAACGACTCGGTGACCTCGCCCAACAGGTCCTGGCGATACCCGTAGTAGGTCTCGCCACGGATTCCCCGGGACTCCCCAGCGCTGATCTTCTCGTAACGATCCAGCACGTCCTGACCGTCACGCTCGGAGGGCTCCGGAATCATCCCGAACACGTCGTAGACCTTCATCCCGCGCTTCGGGTCCTTCGCCGCAGCCATCGCGATCGCAGAACCGCCGAGCGCCGTACCTGCCTCGATGATCAGGCCCTCCAGACCCAGGCGTTCGGTGCGGACGACCAGTCGCGCAAGGGCGGAGAGATTGTCCGGCGTGAGGTACGTGAGGTTCTCGGCCAGCACGGCCTCCACCACGTGGGTCACCTCCGGCGGCAGGGGGAGATCCGGATCCACGTCGCGAACCGAGCCGCGTGACAGGGCCAGCTCGGCCCGCAGGGCCTCGATCCGCTCCTTCTGGTCGGCCACCCTGGCCCGAAGTCTCTTGATCCGTGCGACCCGCTCGCCCTCAGCCACGCTTGCTCCTCACTCGTCCATCCCTGACAACGCACGCCAGCCTAGTGGAGACGAACCTGGGCCCCGGGGTGCGGTGGACCGGTTCGGAACGGGAACCAGCCGGACCGAAAGACCTGAAATGACCGATGTCCCGCGACTCGTGTCGCGGGACATCACTGTCAGTGGAGCTGAGGGGACTCGAACCCCTGACCCCCTGCATGCCATGCAGGTGCGCTACCAGCTGCGCCACAGCCCCATCGTCATCAGGCACATCGCTGAGCTCTGGACAACGACGGGAATCTTAGCGGTCGGCTCCGCGGGACGCGAAATCGGGTCCGCAGCACCCCGGCGATCTCATTATGTGGAGTGTGTTTCTTGACTTACTGTAATTTGGCGAACGTCCCGCATCCGCCTTCCGAGGAGACCCGCATGTCCGTGACCGACCAGCTGCTGGAGAACAACGAGAAGTACGCCGCCGGGTTCTCCGGTCCGCTCCCCCTGCCGCCGGCCAAGGGTGTCGCCGTCGTCGCGTGCATGGACGCGCGGCTCGACGTGCACGACCTGCTCGGGCTCGAGGAGGGCGACGCGCACGTGATCCGCAACGCCGGCGGTGTGGTCACCGACGACGAGCTCCGGTCGCTGGCGATCAGCCAGCGCCTGCTGGGCACCCGCGAGATCATCCTCATCCACCACACCGACTGCGGCATGCTCACGTTCACCGACGAGGAGTTCACCGCCGCGCTCACCGAGGAGGCCGGCGTCGAGCCGGCCTGGGAGCCGCGCTCGTTCACGGACCTCGACGAGGACGTGCGCGACAACATCGCGCGGATCACCTCCGACCCGCACGTCCCGCACACCGACTCGGTGCGCGGGTTCGTGTTCGACGTCGCGACCGGGCGGCTGCGCGAGGTCTCCTGACCCCGACGGGTCAGCGCTCGTGCGAGACCACGTCGGCCGGCAGCTCGATCGACGGGCAGTCGCGCCACAGCCGCTCGAGCGCGTAGAAGCTGCGCTCCTCCTCGTGCTGGACGTGCACGACCACGTCGCCGTAGTCGATGAGGACCCAGCGCCCGTCGCGCTGGCCCTCGCGGCGGATCGGCTTCGCGTCGATCTCGCGGAGCTTGTCCTCGATCTCGTCGACGATCGCCTTCACCTGCCGCTCGTTGGTCGCGGAGGCGACGAGGAACGCGTCGGTGATCGCCAGCTGCTCCGAGACGTCGAAGGCGATGATCTGCTGGGCCAGCTTGTCGCGCGGCCGCGCGGGCGGCGGTGTGGACGAGCTGGACGGCGTGGTCGGTGGCGGTCATGTTGAGGCAGCTCCGGGGTGAGAGCTCGTGCTTGGCGATGTACTGGACGACGCCGTCCGGCACGAGGTACCAGGTCGGGCTCCCCTGGCGCTCCTTGCGCTGCGCGGCACTCGGTCGACGAGATCGCCAGCGCCGGTACTTCGACCAGGGTGATCCGGTCGGATCGGGCAGGTTGTCCGGCGGCAGCTCGGGGGACCATCGGTCCCGGGGCGGGTACAGCCCACGAACTGGGCCAGCGCGAACATCTCGTCCACGTTGCGCCAGGTGAGGATCTGTGCCGAGCGCGTCGGCGCCGGTGATGAAGTACAGCTCGGCCTCCGGGTGCGCGGCGGCCAGGTCGCGCAGCGTGTCGATCGTGTACGTCGGTCCGGTCCGGTCGATGTCGACCCGGCTGACACGAGAACCGGGGGTTCGCGGCGGTGGCGATCACCGTCATCAGGTACCGGTGCTCCGCCGGTGAGACCACCCGCTCGGACTTCTGCCAGGGCTCACCGGTCGGGCACGAAGATCGACCTCGTCGAGGTCGAACTACGCCTGCACCTCGCTCGCCGCGACGAGGTGGCCGTGGTGGATCGGGTCGAAGGTGCCACCCATCACCCCCACGCGGCGCGCCCGTGTCATGTT
>CAWHHI010000005.1:0-371969 GCA_963829055.1 uncultured Gemmatimonadaceae bacterium
AACCGCGGCTGCGCCGCAATGTCCGACACGAGACGCGCGAGCGGCTGCTCGTTCGCGACCGGCATGAGCGGGTCGATCGCGTGGATCTCGCGGCGGACCACCGGCGCGAGCGCCAGCGGATCTCCGTCCCGCGCGCGAGCAGCCACATGGTGTCCCACGACACCTGCTGGAACGAGAGGTACATCATGGGCTCCGGCTCGTTCTGCAGCAGCTGATCGCGGATGTCGCCGACGACGCCGACCACCGTCCATGTCGGGCCGCCGCCCCCGCCGACCATGATCTGCTGACCCACCGGATCCACCGGGCCAGATCTGCCGCGCCATCGTTTCCGTGATCACGACCGCCCGCGGCGCCCGCTCGCCATCCGAGTCGGCGATCAACCGTCCCTTCTCGAGCGCGACGCCAATGGCCGCGAAGTACCCCGGCGTCACCGAGCGCCAGTGCGCCGACAGGAACTCGTCCGCGCTCGCCGGTTGTCGGCCGACCACCGAGAACCGGATCGCGGTGCTCCCGCCGCTGAACGGCGCGACGTTGGTGAAGCCGACCGCGCGGATCCCCGGCGCTGCCGCGAGCCGCCCTTCCGCCTCGGCATAAAACGCCGCGCGCTTGGCGCGGTCGCGGTAGCGCTCGTTGCCGACCGTCAGCGACGCCGTGAATACGCCATCGGTGCGGAACCCGTCAGTCGACCCCCATCAGCCGCTCGAAGCTCCTCCCCACGAGCCCGGCGCCGACGAGCAGGACGAGCGCGAGAGCGACCGAGGTGACGATGAGGATGCTGCGAAGCCGGCCGGCCGCGGCGACGCGCCCACCGCTCCGCAGCACGTCGTTCAGGTCTGCGCGCGACGCCTGAAGCGCGGGCGCGATCCCGAACAGGATGCCGGTAGCAACCGAGGCGACGATGCCGAAGGCGACCACCCGCCAATCGACCGAGAGCTCGTCGAGCCGCGGGATCGCCGTCGCGCCCACGTCGCGCAGCACGGGGACGGCCACGGCCGTCAACGCGACGCCTAACGCCGAACCGATCGCCGCCAGCACGAGGCTCTCGGTCAGGAGCTGCCTCACGATCCGGCCGCGCCCTGCGCCCAACGCCGCGCGGACGCTCATCTCCCGCTGCCGCGCCGTGGCCCGGGCGAGCAGGAGGTTGGCGACGTTCACGCATCCCATGAGGAGCAGGAGCCCCACGGCGACGAGCAGTACTTGCACACGCGTGCGCAGCTGATCGCCAATGAGCCACTCCTCGAGCGACGTCACGTTGGCGCCCCACTCACGGTTCGTCTCGGGATACTGGCTGGCCAGATCGCGAGCGACGGACCGCATCTCGTCGAGCGCCTGAGCACGCGTGACGTTAGGCGCCAGGCGGCCGATGGCGCCGAGCCGGCGGTTGCCGCGCGCCGTCTCGCCGCGCGCGGTCATGGAGGGCGCCAGCGGCATCCACAGCGCCGGGTTGCCGGGGAAGACGAGCTCCGGCGGCATCACGCCGATGATCTCGTACGACGTTCCGCTGAGGTTCACCGTGCGGCCGACGACGCGCGGATCGGCGCCGAAGCGCGTCTGCCATGCCGCGTTCGATAGCACGACCACGCGCGCGGCCGCGTCCGGCTTCGCCTCGTCCTCCCTGAAAAACCGCCCCATGAGCGGCCGCGCGCCGAGGAGCGGGAACAACGACGGTGTCGCCGCCATCGCGCTGAGCTCCTCAGGGTCACCGTCGCCGAGAAGGCTGGCGTTCTCGGCGGCGAAGGCGGCGAGCTGGCTCAGGCTCCGGACGCGCTGCCGCCAGTCGACATAGTCCGGCTCCGAGATGCTGAACGTCTCGGTGGTCGGATTCGTCTCGTACAGACGGACGATCCGGCCCGGCTCGTGGTAGGGAAACGGCCGGAGCAGCACGGCGTTCGCGACGCTGAAGATCGTGGTCGATGCGCCAATGCCCATGGCGAGCGTGAGGAGCGCGACGGCGGTGAAGCCCGGGCTCGAGCGAAGTCCTCGTACGGCGTACCGCAGATCGTGACGCAGCTCGGTGAGCCATTCGGCGCGGCGCATGTCCTCGTTCCTCCTCCTGCCCAAGTCGCGGCAGGTTTCCGTGATCTGTTCGACGTCGCCGAAGCGGGCGAGGGCCGCGGCGCGCGCTTCGTCGGGGGGGATCCCCTGTTCGACGAGCTCGCGGATGCGCATCTCGAGGTGGAAGGCGAGCTCCGAGTCCACCTCCCGCTCGACCGGGACGTTCCAGAACCGCCACCGGAGCTCGCGTCTGAATCGGCCTAACGACGGCACGTCATCGCCCCTCGAAGAGCACCTTGGAGACGGCGGTGGTGAAGTGCGTCCACTGCGCGAGCTCCAGCTTGAGCCGGGCGCGCCCGGTGGTCGTTAGGCGGTAGAACTTCACCTCGCGCCCCGTCTCCGACTTGCCCCATTCAGCCTCGATGAACCCTTTGCGCTCCATGCGGTAGAGCGCGGGGTAGAGCGAGCCCTCACCGATCTCGAGCGCGTCGTCGGTGGTGTCCTGGATCCATCGCGCGACGCCGTAGCCGTGGCGCGGGCCCCAGGAGAGGGTCTTGAGGATGAGCGTGTCGAGCGTGCCGTGCAGCAGTTCGGTCGGTTCGGCCATGCGTGCGCTCCAGGCCTTAGTACCTCGATCGTCGAGGTATCATAGGATCAGACGCCTCGATAGTCAAGGCATCACTACACGATGGCTTCGACGGACCTCACGCGTTCCCGCAACACGAACTTCTGCACCTTCCCCGTCGACGTCCTCGGCAACGGCCCGAATACGATCGTCTTCGGCACCTTGAATCGCGCGAGGCGCTCGTAGCAGTGGTCGATGAGCGCATGGTCCGTCACCGACGAGTCAGGCTTGAGCTCGACGAACGCAACCGGCGTTTCTCCCCACTTCTCGTGCGGCTGCGCCACAACAGCGGCCGCGAACACCGCCGGATGTCGAAACAGCGCCTCCTCCACCTCGAGCGACGAAATGTTCTCGCCGCCGGAGATGATGATGTCCTTCGCGCGATCCTTGATCTTCATGTAGCCGTCGGCGTGCGTGACGGCGAGGTCGCCGGAATGGAACCAGCCACCCGCGAACGCCTTTGCGGTCGCGGCGGGATTCTTGAGATACCCTTTCATCACGATGTTCCCGCGGAACATGATCTCGCCCATCGTCTCGCCGTCCGCCGGGACGCGCTCCATCCGCTCCGGATCGAGAACGGCGGCGTCGCCTTGCAGCACATAGGGCACGCCCTGGCGTCCGTTCCGCAGTGCGTTGTCGTTAGGATCGAGCGCCTCCCACTCCTCCTGTTTCGTGCACGCCGCGCTCGGCCCATACACTTCAGTGAGGCCGTACGTGTGCGTGAGCTCGAATGTTGATGCGCTCGAGGCCTTCGATCATTGATGATGGAGGCGACGCGCCGGCGACCATCGCGTGGATCCTGTGCGTGAGCCCAGTGCGCAAATGCTCGGGCGCCGCAAGCAACGAACTGTGCACGACAGGCGCGCCGCAGTAATGCGTGACTCCGTGTTCTTTCATCAACCGGAAGATCGTCGCGACGTCGACCTTTCTCAGACAGACGTTCGTGCCCGTCTGCGCCGCCATCGTCCACGGAAAGCACCAACCATTGCAGTGAAACATCGGCAGCGTCCAGAGATAGACCGGGTACCGCTGCATGTTCCACGCGAGCACGTTCGCCACGGCGTTGAGGTGAGCGCCACGGTGATGGGACACGACGCCCTTTGGGTCGCCGGTCGTTCCAAATGTGTAGTTCAGCGCAATGGCATTCCATTCGTCGGACGGTTCCTGCCACGCGTATTCCGGATCCCCTCGGCTCAGGAACGTCTCGTACTCCACGCCTAACAGCGTTCCGTCACCATCGTAGTCCGGATCATCGACACCGATCACGAGCGGGTAGCGATCGACCATGCCTAACGCTGACGTGGCGAGCGCGGAGAATTCACGGTCGACGATGAGCACCTTGGCTTCGCCGTGCTCGAGCATGAACGCGATGGCTCGGGCGTCGAGACGCGTGTTGAGCGTGTTGATCACACCACCCGTCATTGGCACGCCGAAGTGGGCTTCGTACAACTCCGGCGTGTTGGAGAGCAGCGTGGCGACGGTGTCGCCCACGCCCACGCCGGCTCTCACGAGCGAAGACGCCAGGCGTCGAGCACGTGCGTACGTGTCCGCCCACGAGAAGCGTCGCTCGCCGTGAATCACCGCGACGCGATCGGGGCACACTCGCGCGCTCCAGGCGATGAACGTGAGCGGCGTGAGCGCAGCGTAGTTCGCCGGATTCTTATCGAGCCCGACGTCGTAAGGATTGGGATGCGTGATCATATCAGCCTCGAAGCAATGGTGATAAGCGTTTGACAGTGGAAGCAGGGAGGCAGGGATTGAGATTTGGAAGGGACAGCGCTGCCGGCGAGCGGAGCATGGAAATCTGGCAATGAGGCCCTATCAACATCTCAGTCGGAATCGCACTAGTTCGCGGACGGAGCAGGCTGCGCGGCCGGGTGCGAGCGCACGGACTGAAATTCGGTCGTTAGGCGGTGCGGCATGGCTTTGGGAAGCGCGAGCGCACCGACGAAGGACAGCGCACCGGAGATGGCCAGATACACGGCGGGAGCGAGCGTGAAGCCGGTCTTCGACACGAGCCACGCAGCCACCAGCGGGGTGGTCCCACCTAGCAACGCGACACCGAAGTTGTAGGAGATGGAGAGAACCGTGCATCGCACCCGCCAGGGCGCGAGCTCCGCCATGGTCGCGGCCAGCACACCGGCGGCGGCGGAAACGAGCAGCGCGAGGAACACCTGACCCACGAAAACGCCAATCCACTGCCCGCCCGCCATCAGCGCCATGAGCGGATACGACAGCACCATGAGCAGCGCGCTCACCACCACGAGCACCGGACGCCGTCCAACGCGATCGCTCAATGCGCCAGCAGCGAGCACCACACCGAGGCACAACGCCATCGCGACCGTGTTGATCTCGAACGCCGTCTTCGCGGGCACGGCCGCGACTTGCTTCAGCCACGTGGCCGAGTAGACGAACGTCGTGTAGAACCCGACGCTGAGCCCTGCGACGAGCATCATCAGGTGCAGAATCGTGCGCCAGTGATAGCGGAACGATTCGCCGATCGGCGACTTCGCCGGTGGCTGATGCGGAACCTTCTCCACGAAGTTGCGTCGAATGACGATTCCGCCAAGAGCAACGACGAGGCCGACGATGAACGGAATACGCCAGCCGTACGCCATGACGGCGTTAGGTGACAACATCGTATTCACAATCAGGCCGGCAGCCGAGCCAAGCAGCGTACCAGCAAAGCATCCGAACGGGCTCCATGCACCCATCAGCCCGCGCTTCCCCGGCTCGGCACCTTCGACAAGGAACACCGATGACGCCATGTACTCGCCGCCAACGGCGAGTCCTTGCAGGAGGCGGCACACGAGCAGGAGCACCGGCGCCGTAAGTCCGATCGTTGCCTCGCTTGGCAGCACCCCGATGAAGAAAGACGGAAGGGCCATGGCAAGGACTGACCACAGCAGCGCCTGCTTGCGACCGAATCGATCGCCAACCCAGCCAAAAAAGGCGCCTCCGATCGGTCGCATGAGGAACCCGGCCGCGAACGTCCCATAAGCGGCGAGCAACGAAGCCGTGGGATTCCTTGCCGGAAAGAAGTGCGCGCCGATCTGCGCGGCGAAGAACCCGAACAGCGCGAAGTCGTACCACTCCAGCATGTTGCCGACGACACCGGCGATGACGCCGCGCCGGACGGTGCTTGGGGTCCGGAACTCCTGCGTGACGACACCAGGCGGGATGAGCAACGGGGCTGCGGCTGACATATGGGATTCCCGTGGGGGTTGTGGTCGATTGGTGCCTTCCTATCTTGGGAGTCGACGTTTGGCGGGAGATCGGCTCACGCCGGTGTGATCCCGCCGCGTCCCGCCGCACGCGTCGAATGCGCCCCGCCGCGCTTCGCGGCTCGACACTTCCCCGGCGCACCCCGCGATGGCGTCCGACTCGCCTCGAACCTTGAGCCAGCTGCTCGACGCGTGGGGGCACGGCGATCGCGATGCCCTCGATGCGCTCGTGCCCGAGGTCTACGCGGTTCTGCATCAGCAGGCCCGTCGCGCCCTACGCGACCAGCCTGACGGGCACACGCTGCAGCCGACGGCGCTCGTCAACGAGGCGTATGTACGTCTCGCGAATCAGCCCGGGGCTGGAGCCGAAAGTCGCTCGCACTTTCTGGCTGTCGCGGCGATGGTGATGCGATCGGTCCTGGTCGACCACGCGCGCGCCAGGCAGCGGGCGAAGCGCGGCGGGAATGCGCGAGCGCTGTCGCTGGGCGCCGCCGACGGAGTGGCCGCAGCCGAGGAGCCATTGGATGTCGTGGCGCTGGACGACGCACTCAATCGCCTCGCAGCCCAGGATGCGCGCAAGGCACGCGTGGTCGAGCTGCGGTACTTCGTCGGGCTGAGCATCGAGGAGACCGCGAAAGCGCTGGACTCGTCGCCGGCGACGGTCAAGCGCGAGTGGACCACGGCGCGCGCGTGGCTTCGCCGCGAGCTCACGACCGCCTAGTGTCATTCCGAGCGAGCGAAGCGAGTCGAGGAATCGCGATCCTCCCGGTAGAGCGTCCTCTTTCGGGACGCCTGCGATTCCTCATGCGCCCAGAGGGCACCCCGGCGCTTCGCGCCTTCGCTCGGAATGACCACCCGACGCCCGATCAGCGCCGAGCGCTGGGCCGCCATCGACGCGATCTTCGCCGACGCCGTCGAGCGGCCGGCAGCCGAGCGAGCGGCGTTCGTCGAGCAGGCCTGCGGTAGCGACGCGGAGCTTCGCGCAGAAGTGGAATCGCTCCTCGCCGCACACGACGGCGACACCGGCTTCCTCGAGGCGCCGCACACCGCTGCCCGCAAGGCACCCGATCTCGAGGCACGGGCTCTCGCCGATCGGCTTCAAGCGGCGTTAGGCACGGCGTTCCGGATCGAACGCGAGCTCGCCGGCGGCGGCATGAGCCGCGTGTTCGTCGCCGAGGAGATTCGACTCGGCCGGCGCGTCGTGGTGAAGGTGCTGCCGCCCGAGCTCCGCGCCGGACTGAGCATCGAGCGCTTCCATCAGGAGACGCGACTCGCGGCATCGCTCCGCCATCCGCACATCGTTCCCGTGATGGCCGCCGGCGATTCCGCGGACGGACTCGTGTACTTCACGATGCCGTTCATCCAGGGCGAGTCGCTCGAGCGCCGCCTCGAGCGCGAAGGTCGCCTTCCGGTCGGTGACGTCGTCGCGCTCGTCCGCGAAATTGCCGACGCACTGGCCTACGCGCACGCGAACGGCGTCGTACATCGTGATGTAAAGCCGGCGAACGTCCTCATCGATGGCGGACACGCCGTGGTCGCCGACTTCGGCGTGGCGAAGGCGATCGAGCTGGCGAGTAGCCAGCTCGATCGTCCTGAGCGCCTGACAGGCGCGAACGACCGCTCGAACGGGCTCACAATGGCCGGGGCCGTACTTGGGACACCGGCGTACATGAGCCCCGAACAGGCCCGTTCGGAGAACGTCGACGCGCGCACCGACGTCTACAGCCTCGGCTGCATGACATTCGAGATGCTCACGGGACAGCGGCCATTTCAGAATGACGGAATCCATGCCATCGCGCTCCGCTCGACGTCACCAGCGCCGAGCACCGTCTGCCCCGACTTGTCACCGGCCTTCGACACGGTGCTGGCACGGGCACTGGCAGCTGAGCCCGACGACCGTTTTCAGAACACGACCGCATTCGCGCAGGCGTTAGGCGCCGCCGCGTCGCCGGTCTCGCCAGGCGTCGACGCCCAGCCAACCCTGGCAAAGCGGCCCGCGTGGCGACGGCCGTGGTTTGCCGCGGCAGCACTGGCCCTCGCCGCGAGTGTCGCGACCGGTGTCGTGCTCGCCCGCCGCGCCGCCACGGGCGTCATGACCGGCAGCGCGATGCCCGCGCCAATATCGGGGCCATCGCTCGCCGTGCTCCCGTTCGAGAACACCGGCGGCGCCGACGACGCCTACTTTGCCGAAGGCGTGAGCGACGGGCTGGTGAGCCGCCTGACGAGCGTCGCCGGAGTGCGCGTGATGTCACCCCGCAGCACGCGACAGTACCGCAACACCGCGAAGCCCCGCGATCAGATTGCCCGCGAGCTCGGCGCCGACTACCTGCTCGACGGACGCGTACGCTGGGATCGAGCGGATACGACCGCGCGGCGCGTGCGCGTCACGGTGGAGCTGGTGCGGATGCGCGATGGCAGCTCGGTATGGGCCGACGACTATGAAGCGAAGTCCGAAGACCTGTTCACTGTCGAAGGCCAGATTGGCGAACGTGTCGCCGCAGCGCTGGAGGTCGCGCTCGGCGCACGGGAGCGAAAGACCATCTCGGCCCGGCCGACGGAGAACTTCGACGCGTACTCGTACTATCTGCGTGGCGAGGCGCTTCGCCTCGCGGAGGAGGACGCCGTCAACAACACGCCGCGCGCCATTCGAGATGTTCGAGCGGGCGGTCGCACTCGATCCGAAGTTTGCGCTCGCGTTCGCGCGGCTGGCGAAGGCGCATGGCGACATCTATTGGGCGAACACGGATCGCACGGCGAAGCGGCTCGCGCTCATGCGGGCCGCCGCGGAGACCGCGGTGCGTCTCGATCCCGATCTTCCCGAAGCGCACCTCGCGATGTCCTACTACTACTTCTGGGGCCTCCGCGACTACGATCGCTCCCTCGCCGAGCTCTCGGCGGCGGCCGAAGGGCAGCCCGGGAGCAGTGAGGTTTTTCTGGCCCGCGCCGCGATCCTGCGACGTACGGGACGGCTCACGGAGGCAGTCGCGAACTTCGATCGAGCGCTGGAGCTCGACCCGCGGACGGCACAGCTTCCGTTCAACATCGCCGGCATCAACGGCGCAATGCGGCGCTACGCCGACGCCGTTCGCTATCTCGACCGGACGCTCGCGCTGAACCCACGCTGGGCGGGCATTTACGCCGACCGTGCCATGTACATGTTGGGCGCGACGGGCGACGTGGATGCGGCCAGGCGTTCGCTGCGGGAGGGCATGGCGTTGCCCGATGCCGGGAAGATCATCGACCGGTTTCGGTTCAAGGCTGGCTTGTTCGTCGGGTACACCGCGCGAGACAGCGTCGTCCTGCGAAGCCTAACGCCGGACCTGTTCCGCGCGGACACGGCGCAGTTCATGATCTGGACGGCGGATTGGGCGCGACGGCACACTCGCGCGGATCGGGCGCGCGCATACGCTGACTCCGCGCGAACGAGACTCGAGCGACGTGTGGCGGCAGAGCCTAACGAAGCAGGCACGCGAATGCAGCTCGCAATCGCATATGCCCTGCTGGGCCGTAAAGGCGACGCGTTGCGTGAAGCGGCTCGCGCAGCGGAGATTCTGCCGGTGTCCCGCGATGGGAACGACGGCGCGGACTTACAGGAGGATTACGCATTCGTCGAGACGCTGGTTGGTGAGACTGACTCCGCCGTGAAGCGGCTCACCTTTCTGTTGACGATCCCCTCGGACGTCTCGCTGAACCTTCTCCGCACCGATCCAATGTGGGACGGGCTACGGGGAAGCGGTGCGTTCCAACAGCTCATCGCAAGGCCGCCTTCGGGCCGAGGCGGGACTTGACCACCGCGCGACCGCCTTGCATCTTCCCCCTAGACTTTCAGGGGAAACTCTAGGGTGTCACCGACCGCCGACCAGCTCGCGCTCGTCAAAGGCACGCTGGACGTGCTCGTCCTCAAGGCACTCTCGTGGGGACCCATGCACGGCTTCGAGATCACGACCTGGCTCGAGGACAGCTCCGGCGGCGCGCTCGACGTCGACGACAGCGCGCTCTACCACGCCCTTCATCGGATGGAAGAGCGCGGGCTCATTGCCGCCGAGTGGGGCGTCACCGAGAACAACCGGCGCGCCCGGTACTACAGCGTGACGTCGGCCGGCCGCGCGCACCTCCGGGCCGAGACCGCGCGATGGCTCCGCTACTCGGAGATGGTGAGTGGCATTCTCACCGCCGCCTCGCGAACCGCGACCGCACGTCCGCGTGACGCGGCGATAAGCCGCGCCGCCCACGCAGAATCCCTCAATGCTTCCCTCCCGCGCCCGCCGATTCTTCCGGCTCGCCATTCACCGCCCGGCTCTCACCGAGCAGGATGTGGACGCGGAGATCGCGTTCCATCTCGAGGCGCGCGTGGCGCAGCTCATGGCGCGCGGCATGTCACCGGACGCCGCCCGATCCGAAGCGCAGCGGCGCTTCGGGAACGTCGAGCTGGCGCGTCATACCCTAACGAGCTCGGCAGCCCGCCGAGAGACACGCATGGAGCTCCGCGAATTCCTCGGCAACTGGGCTCAGGATTTTCGCTACGCCGCCCGCGGCATGCGAAAGAATCCGGGCTTTACCGCGGCCGTCGTCCTCACGCTCGCGCTCGGGATCGGCGCGAACGCCACGATGTTCGGCGTCGTCGATCGGCTGCTCCTGCAGCCGCCCGCGTACCTGCGGTCGCCTGACGAGGTGCATCGCGTCTACCTCACGGCGAACGGCGACAACTTCGGCATGATGATCGGCACCAACCAGTCGTATCGTCGGTACCAGGACCTGATCAAGCATGCGCGCAGTGCGTCGCAGATCGCGGCGCATTACGAGACGGAACTCGTGTTCGGCACTGGCGAGGCTGCACACGAGGAGCGCACGGGGCTCGTCAGCGCGAGCTTCTGGCCGCTGTTCGGCGTGCAGCCGGCGCTCGGCAGGTTCTTCACGACGACGGAAGACCAGTTGCCGCAAGGCACGCCCGTCGCCGTGCTCGGTTACGGCTACTGGCAGTCGCATTTCGGCGGCGCGCGCGACGTTCTCGGAAAGCCCATCCGGATCGGCCGCTCCGACTACACGATCATTGGCGTGGCACCGCGCGGATTCAGCGGCATCTCCCTGCGGTCCATTGCCGCGTTCATCCCGCTCACCGCGGGCGGCGCCGACGTCTTCGCGGAGATCGGCGTCGAGCGACCGCTGGCGCGAATCGTACCGCGTGGGTGGCTGCAGACGCTCGTGCGGCGCAAGCCTAACGTGAGCGTCGAGGCGGCCTCGGCGGACTTCACGAACGCGTATCGCCTGAGCCTCGAGACACAGCGTCCGACGGAACCGCCCGGTCGAGTCCCGGGGCCTGATTCGCTGCGCGCGCGGGCGGAGCTCGCGTCGATCATTCAGGACCGCGGACCGCGGCGCAGCCAGGAAGCGACCGTCGCCGTGTGGCTCGTTGGCGTCTCGGTGCTCGTGCTGCTCATGGCGTGCGCGAACGTCGCCAACCTGCTCGTCGCGCGCGCGATCCGTCGGCGGCGCGAGATCGCGGTGCGCCTCGCCGTCGGCGTGTCGCGCGGTCGGCTGCTGACGCAGCTCCTCTCGGAGAGCACGCTGCTCGCGATCGTCGGCGGCGCTGTCGGCGTTCTCGTCGCGCAGTGGGGCGGTGGACTGCTTCGCGGCCTGCTCTTGCCCGACGTGGAATGGACGGCCCCGGCGCTCGATCCGCGCGTCATCGTCGTCACGGTGCTGCTCGCGCTCGTCGCCGGGCTCATCACGGGTCTCGCGCCCATGCGCCAGCTCGCGCGGACCGACGTGGTCTCCGATCTCCGCACCGGCGGACGTGGCGTGAGCCTTCGCGGCTCGCGGATGCGTCGCGCGACTGCTCGTGCTGCAGGGCGCGATCTCCGTCGTGCTGCTCGTCGGCGCCGGGCTGTTCGTGCGCAGCTTCCACAACGTGCGTTCGCTCGACCTCGGCTTCCAGCCGGAGCACGTGATCGTCGCGGAATTGTCGGCGCGCGGCACGCCGATCGATTCCGCTGCGGCGCATCGAGATCATGGAGCGGCTTCGCGAGCGCGCCCTGACCGTGCCCGGCGTGCAGCACGCCGCACACACGCTCACGATTCCGTTCAGCATCGAGTGGAACCAGTTCGTCTTCGTGCCGGGAATCGACTCGGCGTCGCTCCGGGATCTGTTCTACATCAATCCGGTCGGTCCCGGGTACTTCGAGACGATGGGCACGCCGCTCATTCGCGGTCGCCAGATCACGGATGCCGACCGTGCCGGCAGCCAGCCGGTCGCCGTGCTGAGCCAGGCGGCCGCGCGCAGGATCTGGCCGTCGGAGGACCCGTTAGGCAAGTGCGTGAAGCTGCGAGCCCGATGGTCCGTGCAACGTCGTCGTCGGCATTTCGGGCGACATCCGAGCGCGGCTTCGATGAAGGGCCTGGCCGCCACGTGTACGTCGCGGCGACGCAGGTCCCGGCGCCGGACTCGCGGCTGTTCATTCGCACGCGCGGTGATGCCGCCGCGCCAGACCGAGGCCGTGCGTCGTGCGCTTCAGGAAGTCGTGCCAGGCTTCGCGTACGTGAGCACTCGCACGCTCGACGAGCATCGTTGCGCCACGAGATGCGCTCGTGGCGGCTCGGCGCGACGATGTTCACGATCTTCGGCCTGCTCGCGCTCGTGGTGGCGGCGATCGGCTTGTACAGCGTGGTCGCGTACGACGTCTCGCAGCGCACGCGGGAGCTCGGCGTGCGCGTGGCGCTCGGCGCGAGCGCGGGGGCGGTGCTGCGGCTCGTCGTGGGTGAAGGCGTGCGGGTGGTACTCGTCGGGCTCGCGCTCGGCGCGGTCGCTGCGCTGTCGCTGGCGAGCAGGGTGTCGCCGCTGCTCTACGAGGTGTCGGCGAAGGATCCGGTGACGTATGCCGGGGTGGTTGGGGTGCTGCTCGTGGTGGCCGTCGTGGCGAGTCTCGCGCCTGCGCTGCGTGCGGCGCGCGTGGATCCTAACGTCGCGTTGCGCGCAGACTGACGGGTGACAAGACCAGGACCGGGCGGCGTCTTCGGACGCCGCTACGGTCGAGGGACGTCTCGCAGGGGACGGCGCGATCGGTTCGCCAGTTCCCAAGTGGTGGCGAAGACGGTGCGAGCCACCTTCTCCAGGTTCTGGTAGTCGATGCGATCGGCCGAATCCGAGGGCTGGTGGAAGTCCTCGTGCTCGCCACCATAATAGAAGATCACCGGCACCCCGCGCTCCGCGTAGCTGAGGTGGTCGCTGCGCATGAACAGCCGCGTTGGCTCGTCCGGGGCGTCGAAGCGCGTGTCGAAGGCGAGGCGCAAATAACGCGCGTTCACCATGTCGTTGATCTCGCCGAGCTCGCGACTCATGCGCTTCGCTCCCACCACGTAGATCGCTCCTGGAGGAACGACTTTCCATCGCGTGGTGTCCGTGTGCGAAGTCCGCGTGCGACCGACCATGTCGAGGTTGAGGGCGGCCACGATCTGCGGCAGCGGGACGGTGGGGTGCTGGACAAAGTACTTCGATCCCCAGTTCTGGCGCTCCTCGCCGGCGTGCCAGATGAACAGCACCGACCGCCTCGGGCGCGCCCCCTGCCCCATCGCCCGCGCCATCGCGAGCACGGCAGCCGAGCCGGAGCCGTCGTCGTCTGCGCCGTTGTAGATGGAGTCGCCATTCACCGGCGCCCCGATTCCCAGGTGGTCGTAGTGAGCGCTGACGATGACGTATTCCTTTGCGAGCACCGCGTCGCTCCCCTTCACCATCGCGATCACGTTCTGGGTGGCGAGGGTGTCCTCGCGCACGCCGACGCGCAGGGTGAAGCGCCTGGCCGGATCCAGCGCGAAGGACGGCACGGGATCGCCGGCCGCGGCGCGATTGAATAGCAGTGAGGCGGGTTGCGACTCCCCCTCGAAGAGAGCGTTGAACATCTCGATCGACGGGCGCACGACCGGCAGCGGCGGCCGCACGACCGACCCCACCGGGGCCATGATCCCATCCTCGGTCCCGTCGCGCAGCCGGCGATCGAACTCCAGGAGGGGTCCGAAGCTCGGGACCATGATCATCGCCCGCGCACCGCGTCGTTGGAGTGCGGGTTGGGGAGACTCCCAGTCGTCACCCTGCGGACCGCTCAGGTCCGCACGCCTGACGCCGGCTGGCAGCCCGGTCTCGGCGACGATGACGATCTTGTCCCGCACGTCGAGTTCACGATAGGCGTCGATTCCTTTGGAACGGATCACCCACCCGTGGCTCACGTAGACGAGCGAACCGCTGAACGTGCCGGCGAAGACGTTGACGACGTAGTCTTTGCCTAACGTGAAGTGCCGATCGCCGAGCTGCGCCTCGTTGGCCGGCGGATCGAGGCGGGCGCGCGTGATGCCGATGCGCTGGAAGAACGTTCCGCTGTCGCCTCCCGGACGAAGTTTCCAGCGCGCGAGGTGCCCGGCGAGGAGCTGCGCGGTCACGTCGAGTCCGCGTGACGGCGTCGCTCGGCCCTCCGTCTCGTCCGACGCGATGAAGGCGAGG
Source organism: uncultured Gemmatimonadaceae bacterium (assembly GCA_963829055.1). GTDB lineage: Bacteria > Gemmatimonadota > Gemmatimonadetes > Gemmatimonadales > Gemmatimonadaceae > JAJKIV01. Next base: position 14,333 of record CAWHHI010000005.1, read on the forward strand.
TACTCTCGCAGCTCGCGGGCCGAGATGGCATCGGCGTTTCCGTGGTTGCTCGTCGCCAGCTGCGTCCGCGACGTTTGCCCACCGGCACCCCCTCCCGGCAGCACGAGGAGACAGAGGAGCAGCTGCTCGAAACGGAGCTTCATCATCGATTCCCGGTCGTTGAGGCCATCGTGCAGTTCGTTGGACACCCGTAGCAGTGGCGCCGTTGCCCATGTTACCGTGTAGTGCACCTTCATCGGGACACCAGGAGCGCCGTCGAAGATGGTCGCCACGGCGCGTTCATTGTCGTGCCGCCTCGGGCGACGGACGTGGTGAAGGCTGCGGAGCAGTGGGCCGTGCGATGAACGCGCTCGCGTCGACTCTACGCTGCCCCGGTGATGCGCGGCACGAGAATCCTGATGGACGAGCCGGCAGCGTCGATCTCGACGATGCCGCCAGCCGTGCGGTCGACATCACCAGGTCCGGCGGGCTCGGGCCAGAGGTGATCGTCGACGTGACCGTGGGCCGCTTGCCATCCGAGCCGGACGCGCGTGACGCGGCGGGTGGGGATGGGGAGCGTCGGCTCGTCGGATCCGGCGAGCGCGTCGAGATAGCATGCCTAACGCCTGACGATCCGCTTCCCGGACGAGCAGGAGGTCGAGCTGGCCATCGCCGGCGTCGGCATCGGGTGCGAGGGCGAGTCTCGGTCCCACGTACCCCGTGTTCAGCAGCATGGCCAACACGTAGTCGCCCGACAGATCGTCCCCGTCGGCGTCGACGTACCAGTGGCGAGGGCGCGTACGGGCCAACACCCGCCGCAGCCGCGCACCGCGATCCTCAGGGTTCGGACGGCTCGACGCGACCCCGTTCGCCTCCTCCCGCTCGGCGTCGCGGAGCATCGCCGCGAACGCCCCGACGCCCGCCGATTCGACGAACTTCGCGTCGCCCCACGGCGCTCGAACAGTCGGGATGTCGAGCGTGCGTCTCGCGTCGGAATCGAGACCGGCAACGATGTCGTTCACGTCGCCGTGCACGCCCAGTGACGCGGCGATGTTGTTGGCGGTACCGACTGGAAGGATGGCAAGCGGCACATCGGGAGCGTGGGCTGCCATGAGCCGCGCCACCGCGCCAATGGTGCCGTCGCCTCCGGCGGCGAGAACGACCTCAGGGCGGCGCTGTAGCGCCCGCGTGAGCGACGCCGCCTCGGTCGACGTGTACTCGGCGTCGTGGCGAGCCGCACGGAGGCTGCGCGAGCAGTTCGGTGCCGAGATGGTCGCCCGATCCCGCTTCGGGATTGTGAACCAGCGTCACTCGCATAGGCGCTCGCGCATGGCGTCTCGGACACACGCACGCTCCGGGCCCGCTTGTTGCCCGAATTCGTAACGGATTCTGATCAATGGTGTGCCAATGCGAATTCTTGTCGCCAACGATGACGGGATCTACAGCCCCGGCCTCCGCGCGCTCGCTCGCGCCGCGCGGCAGTTCGGCGATGTGCGCATCTTCGCGCCGGATGTCGAGCAGTCTTCCATGGGCCACGCCATCACGCATGCGCGGCCGCTTCGCGTCCGGCGAACGCCGATCGACGACTTCGACGCGTATCGCGTGAACGGCACGCCCGCCGACTGCGTGGCGCTCGGCATCGATGCATGGGGTGGCGTGGACGTCGTGCTGTCCGGAATCAACCTCGGGTATAACCTCGGCAACTCGATCTGGCATTCGGGAACACTCGCGGCGGCGAAGCAGGCGACGCTGCTCGGCACGAGGGGCATCGCGTTGAGCACGCCCACCGGCGGCGACGAGCCTGACTTCGGCCGGCTCGATCCGTACGTGACGCAGGTGCTGTCGGTGCTGATTCCCGACACCGCGCTGCGTCTGGTCAACGTCAATCTCCCCCCGCAGCCGACGGGGCTGTGCTGGGCGCGTCAGGCGGTGCGTCACTACGACGGGCGCGTGGTGCCTGACGAAGACCCGATGGGCCGCAAGATGTACTGGATCAGCGTGCGACCGGTCGAGGAGGTGGAGGAGGAGACGGACCTCTGGGCGGTGCGGCATGGGCGTGTCGCATTGACGCCGCTGCGGCTGGATCTGACGGACCACGAGGCGTTGTCGGGCGCCAGAATGCGGATGCCGATGCCGAACGGGCAGCCGATCGAAGGGGCGCCTGCCGACGCCTAACGCGCCTGCATAACGCGCACACTGGTATCAGGGTGCCTTTCGCTCCAGCTCACCGCGCAGCCCCCGAATCAGCGTGACATGATTCGCTGCCTGCGCGTCGCGCGGACGCGCAGGCAGCAGCGCGACGATGTACCGTTCGTCGGGGCCGAGGTCGTAGTTCGACAGGACGCCGGTGTCGGCGAGGCGTATCAGGGTCCACCGACGCGGCGTGCCCGGGACAAACCGTCCGCCCGCAATCGTGTGGCTGACCACCTCGAGCCTGTGGTCGACCGTCGTGAAGAGCAATCGCTGGCCGGCCTTCGACCGTCGAGGGTCCTTGCTGCGTGCGCAGATCAAGGCCGGCCGAGTCCAGGCGTTTGCGGAGATCATTTTCACAGTACATCGGTGTCGCCGGCGGATCCCCGCCTCGATCCGTATTGGACGATCGCCGAGGAGCTCGACATTCCAGTCGGGATTCACATGGGGTTCGGACCGCCGAACGCGGCGTACGCGTCGAGCCCGACTCCGGTCAAGACGCCGGAATATCGGCGGCGTACGGCAATCCGATGCTGCTCGAAGAGGCAATGATGCGCCACAAGAAGCTGCGGCTCTACGCGATGCCCGCGGGTTGGCCAATGATCGAGCCGCTGATTGCGCTGCTGTACGCTCACCCCGGCGTGTACGTCGACGTTGGCGGCCTGCAAGCGTCGCTCGTGCCGCGCGCTTCGTACTATCGGCACCTGCGCGAATTGGTCGGGGCGGGCTTCGCCAAGCGGATCATGTTCGGCTCGGACTTTCCGGTCGGTGGGGTTGGCAAGGGTATCGACGCGATTCTTGCCGCAGATTTCCTGAGCGCCGACCAGAAGGCGGACATTCTGTTCGGGAACGCGCAGCGATTCTTCCGGCTTCCCGAATCGGCTTGTCGTCCGTAAAGATGCTGTGTCTCATGTCATCCGACGATCATCCTGCCAATGACTCCGAAGGCACTCAGGAGACCGACCGTGGTTGATGCGACCATCGCGGCGACCGCACTGCCAACCCACCACAGCCGGCGAGGCGACTCTCTCAGGGCCCCGGTCCAGGCGATCGCGGCCCAGAGCAGCCCTTCGATGAGAAACCACGGCTCATTGAAGAAGAGGTCCTGCAGATCGGCTGTTTTTCGGTCGATCGTCTGCCAGAACGGATAGCTGATCGTGAGCGCGCCGCTCAGGCTCGCAATGCGCTGGACGATGTCGATCAGTGCATGGGACACGCACGCGACGGTGATGATCCAGCAGAGCACGAGCAGAAATGGACGGGCGCGGCGGTACGCCCAGGCGTTCACCAGGATGATCGCCAGTACGGCGATGATGAACAGTATTGCGGCGCCAATGGCGTTGATCCGGCGCCACTGCGCGAGCGATACCGGAGTGCCGTGCATGCCGATCGTACCGCCGAGGGCGTAGTAGGACCGGTAGAGTCCGTAGCCTAACGACCAGACGGCGGCGAGGCGGCTGGCCCGCCCGGGGGCTCGAACGTTCACGGGAACGCCTCTACGTGGCGTCCGGCATTTGCCACCCTGGCATTCGTGCCTTGATGATGAATGTGGTCGGCATCATGCGCGCCCGCGCGACGGAGTACCATCGCGCGGGGTCGGCGTGCGCCTCCTTCGCGAGATCCGCGTTGAGCTCGCCCTCCACCAGCGTTTCGATCCTGAGCCCTGCGCGCGCGATCTCGGTGACGAACGTGCCGAGCGTGCGGCGCTGGATGACGATGGGCACGCCCTTCCACGAGCTGTGCGCGAAGCCGCCTTCGGCACTGTACGGTTCCGCCATGACGTACTGCTTCCCGTTCCACTCGAGGCAACCGTACGCGGGGTGCTCTCCGCTCAGGATGAATACGCCGCCGGGACGCAGATAGTCGACGACGAGCGCCAGTGTCCCGGGCAGGTCGGTCGTCCATCCCAGCCCGTAGATCGAGAACACCAGATCGAAGGAGCCTAACGGGATGCCCGGGTTCACCTCCATCGGGGACTCGACGAGCCTAACGCGTTCCGCGAACGGGCGGAGCGTCTCCTCGGCGAAGGCGATCTGCACCGGCGACAGGTCGAGGCCCCACAGCTCGCACGCGCCGCGTTCGGCGAGGTAGCGCAGCGAGTGGCCGCTCCCGCAGCCGAGTTCGAGGGCGCGGAAGTCGGGGGTGAGCTCGAGCAGGCGGAGCGTGTCTTCCGTTGGCGCGAGGGGGCCGTACTCGGGAAGAGCGGTACCGCCGTGGAAGATCGGCGCGACCCGATCCCATCCTGCACGGTTGATCGCGAGTGCGCGTTCGGAGTCGCTTCCTGGCTTCAACCTTTACTCCAGCAGATCACGCATCGAGCTCGTGCTTGACTGGCCTCGCCTCTTCCATCGCGAGATACTCGTCGAGCGACAGGCGGCGGTGCGGGAATAGCGTCTGCGCATGTGCCGAGCGTACGCTCGGCGCGGCGGAGAGCGCAAGGTCGACGCTGCTCCGCATGGGTGACAAGCCCGACTGGAGGTACCTCGATGAGGAGAGTCGGTCGTTCTGTTCTTGTGTGTGGCCTGTTCACTGTTGAGAGCTCTCATCGGCTCCCGGCGCACGGCGGTTATGCGGGGCCCATTCTCGCTGGCGTGAGCAATCAGGGACAGAACAAGCGCGAACCGTACGTCACCGCCGGCGGCAGGACGTACCTGATCGGAACGCAGGATGGGAATTTCCCGAACGGTGCGCCTGGCGCCCGATACTATTTGAATGGCAGGCCGGTTTCCGTCGATGCCTCCGGCATCCGCATGAGCGGGCGGAAGAATCACGTGTTGGTGGTTCAATGAACGGCGTACCGGTCACGGTGCGCCCACGGCGACGAGTTCGACGACGCGCGGGAGACGCTCGGCGTTAGGCTGCGCGGCAGCGAGGGATCCCGTGGACGGTACGTGTGGCCAGATCGGCTACGGATATCGCACGCGAGATCCCTCGCTTCGCTGCGCTTCGCTCGGGATGACAAAGCGCTCAGGATGACACTCAATCCTCCGGCAAGCCGGGGAACCGCACGCCGTACGTCTGGCAGATCTCTGCCGTGCGCTCCGGCTGGAACTCGATCGCGTAGCGCTCCGGCAGGTCGGAGTTGGGCAGCACGTCGCCCGGGCCCTTCGCATTCGTCGCCGCGATGGTGTCGCCCATCTCGTTGAAGAAGTGCTCGAAGCCCGACGGCGAGATGATCTCGAGGATGCGACACGGCTCGTCGCCGGCATTCCAGAACGTGTGCCACTGCTGGCGCGGCTTGAAGACGAGGTCACCAGGCCCCGCGTACACGACCTCGCCGCCGAGCAGCGCGCCCATGCGCCCCTCGAGCACGTAGCTGTACTCGTCCTCCCGGTCGTGCCGGTGCAGCGGCGCAGCGAGCGTGCGCGGCGGAATCGGGTGCTCGACGAGCGAGAAGTTGCCGCCCGTCTCCGCGCCCCAAACCATAAAGCGCACACCGACGGATCCCAGATCCACGAACTTGCCATCGCGCGGGCCGATGATGCGCGGACCGGTCGAGCCGTCGAACCGGGTCGTGGGGATCTCGGACTGCTGGGTCGGCTGCGTCCGCTCGGTCTGCTGTATCGTTGCCATGGTAGCCTCTCCTCACATGGTATCTATAGATGTATATTCAGTGAACGTTTTTGATCACTGAATGTGGCGTGAGAATATGATACGCCGATCCGTTTGTCAAGAGTTCAGTGAACATGTAAGTTCATTCAAATGGCAACTCGCAAATACCAGCAGAAACGCCGAGCCGAGCAGCAGTCCGACACGCGGCGGCGTATCGTCGAGGCGGTCGCGGCCCTGCACGGCGAGATCGGGCCGGCGCGGACGACCATCAAGGCGATCGCCGAGCGTGCGGGGGTCGAGCGGCTGACCGTGTACCGCCACTTCGCTGACGAGGGTGCGCTCTTCGCCGCGTGCGATGCGCACTTCCGGGCGGAGACGCTTCCCCCCGACCCGGCCAGCTGGGCGGACGTGACCGATCCGGCCGAGCGTCTCCGCACCGCGCTCCTCGCGTTCTACGGTCACTACCGGCGGGGAGAGGACATGATCGCCCACGCCCAGCGCGACGCCCCGCAGCTCCCGGCGCTCGCCGCGGTGCTGGCCCCGTATGGCCAGTTCATGGAAGGCGTGCGCGAGGACCTGCAGGCGGCGTGGCCGGTGAGCGATGACGCACGCGCGCGACTCCGCGCGGCGATCGGGCACGCGTTGCGCTTCGACACATGGCGCTCGCTCGCTCGCGTCGAGAAGCTGGATGACAGAGAGGCAGCGGACCTCATGGTCGACCTCGCGCGCGCGGCCGCGGGGGCAGAGCCCCGGATCTGAACGAGCCCGGCGACTCGGCCTCTCGCGAGCCTACGTGTCGCGCGAGACCGGGCGGCGCATCACCGTGTCGCGTTCTCGCACCTCGATCGGCTGAAACCCGCGCGTCTCGTACATCGACCGCGCACCGCGGAAGTGGCCGGCGTCGCTCGGCTCCGGCGCGTTATGCGGATACCCCTCGATCCACGAGGCGCCCCGCGCGCTGGCGTTCTCGATCACGCGGTCGAGCAGCGACGAGGCGACGCCGTGGCGCCGGAACGGCGGGGCGATGACGAAGCAGGAGACGCCAATCACGAATCGTGGCTCGGGTCCGCTGGCATCGATGTTCCGATAGAGGCCGTAGTCCGAGCGGAATGAGGCGTTGACCCACCCAACCGCATTGCCCATCGACGTAAGCGAGATAGCCAAACGTGCTGCCGCACCGAAGTCGCCCGGTCATGGTTGCGCGTGTGTCACGCCACGGACGCTCTGGTAGCTCCGGCGTCGCCGGCACGTGCGGTTCGAGGCAGTAGCATGACGCCCAGTCGGGGTTCCCGGCGAACCCGTCGTGATCGAATAATCGCAGCCAGTCCTGGACGCGGTCGTCGGTCACCGGGTGGACGATGACGCTGGCGATCTCGGAGAGTCGTTCCGTGCTGCCGGTCAGTCGCTCGGTCGCTTCGCCGTAGTTGCGGGCGTAGTTCCGGAGCGCTTCTTCGGGATAGACCCACGCATGCACGTCGTGGCCATGAGTCACGAACGCGTCGGTGAGGGCGTCGGCGTCGTGCGCCTCCAGCACCGCGTCGCACGCGAAGCATTTGACGTTCACGGGTTCCTCGGATCGCGTTAGGCCACGCGGGTAAGGATCTGCGACATATCAGGCCTCATCTCGTGCGTGCCGGCATCCCTTGCCTCGGACTCGATAGTCATCGTCCTCCCGTCGGCGCCGAACGTCGCGTGCATGCGCTGACGGTGTTCGGGGGAGCGCGACATGCTTGCCTTCGACGCTCCACCCTCCGATGAACCGCTCGAGCGCGTCCAGTGGCTCTGCCACGACATTCTTCATGTCCTTCTCTCCTCGGTTGCGATTCACTGCTCCCTGACGACGTCCTCCACCAGTCGCACAGGCGTCGCATGAACTCACCCATCCGGTCGAGCAGCCGCGAGGCGACTGATCGCGGGCGCTCATCGCGCCGGAGAGGTGTCATCCCCGGGGTTTGTCGTTAGGATGACCTAACCAACGGCCGCCAAACGCGGAAGGGCTACCACATCGTTTCGCTCGCGCCCGAGCGGTACCGGAAATACGTTTTGGCATTCCCCTCTGGAGCAATCAAGAAATGATGCGTTCTTGCCGACTCGCCGGCCTCGCGATGCTCGCCGGTCTCTCGTCGGCCACCGCCCAACGTTCGACCATCACACGCGACGCGTTCCGCCAGCGCGCCGACTCGCTCGTCTTCACCTATCTCGCCGAAACGCACGCGCCGAGCGCGGCGTTCGCGGTGATTCGCGGGAACGATACGCTGGCGTATGGCGCGCACGGTCTCGCCAACGTGGATGCCTGGCGCGCGCCGACCGCCACGACGATCTACGAGATCGGGTCGAACACGAAGCAGTTCACGTCCGCCGCGATCATGAAGCTCGTGGAACAGGGGCGCGTGAAGCTGGATGACGATCTCTCGAAGTACGTGCCGCAGTTCCCGCTGCACGGAAACAAGGTGTCGATCCACCAGCTGCTGAATCACACGTCGGGCATCCACAGCTACACGTCGTCGCCGGGATGGCAGAAGACGTGGAACGACGCGCTGTCGCCTGACGCGATCGTCAAGTTCGTCGCGGCCGACACGTTCGACTTCGCGCCCGGCACGGCGTACCGGTACAACAACACGGGCTACGTGCTGCTCGGCATGGTGATCGAGAAGGCGTCGGGACAGAAATACGCGAACTATCTCGACGCGCAGTTCTTCAAGCCGCTCGGCCTCCGGTCGACATCGTACTGCCCGTCCAAGACGACGAATCCCGCGTTCGCGCTCGGCTACAGCAAAGGACCTAACGGCACGACGCGCGCACAGTTCATGGACCTCTCGCACCCGTTCTCGGCCGGCGCGTTGTGCTCCACGGTGGGCGACTTCGCGAAGTGGCAGCGCGCGCTCGACGGCGGAAAGGTGGTTTCGCCCGCGTCGTACGCGCTCATGTCGACCGCCGACACGCTGAACAGCGGGCGCAAGATCAACTACGGCTTCGGCCTCGTGCCGGGCGTGTTCAACGGCCACAAGACGATCTCGCACACCGGTGGCATTCCGGGGTTCGCGTCGGCGGCGACCTACGTGCCTGACGACAGCCTCAGCATCGTGGTGTTCACGAACTACGATGCCGAATCGCCCCAGACGCTGGTGCAGAATCTTCTTCGCGTCGCGTACGGCGAAGCCCCCGTTGGCCGGGGAGCCGCGCCCACGCAGGCGTCGGCTGCTCCGTCGCTCTCCGACGGCCGATCGCGACGCGATCGTCGGCAACTACGCGTTGCAGTTGCCCGGCGGGCAGTCGCTGCCGCTCAAGTTCTTCCTGGACGGCGCGCGTCTCATGGGGCAGGCCCAGGGCCAGGAAGCGAATGAGATTCGGTACCTCGGCAACTACGAGTTTGGAGTCGCGTTCGATCCGGCGCTGCGGTTCACGTTCACGATCGACGCGGGCAAGGCAACCAAGGTGACCCTGCTGCAGGGTGGGACCAAGATCGAGGGACTGAGAGTCCCCTAACGACAGGCCGGGTCCTGCGACCACCAGGCACGATCAGGTATCGACGTATGACATTGGCATGACCGGCGTGCACACCGTCGCACAATCGGATGCGCGGGCCCAGCGGAGTGGCCTTCTCGGCCACCCCCGTGGCCTCGCGTATCTCTGCGCCTCGGAGGGGTGGGAGCGGTTCAGCTACTTCGGCATGCAGTCGCTCCTCGTGCTGTACATGACGCACTATCTGCTGCAGCCCGAGCATGTGGGGAAGGCGGTGGGGTTCGCCGTCCTCAGGCGCGCTATCGAGGTTGTGACCGGTCCGCTCTCCACGGCGGCGCTCGCATCGCAGGTCTTCGGCCTCTACACCGGGTTTGTGTACCTGACGCCACTCCTGGGCGGACTGCTCGCCGACCGATGGCTCAACCGGACGTTGACGGTCACCATCGGCGCCGTGCTCATGGCGTTAGGCCACTTCCTCATGGCGTTCGAGGCGACCTTCCTCCTCGCCATCACCCTCCTGCTCGTTGGCGTGGGCTGCTTCAAGGGAAACATCGCGAGCCAGGTGGGTCAGCTGTACGACGTCGACGATCCCCGGCGCGGTCAGGCCTACCAGATCTTCCAGCTGGCCATCTCCTTCGCGGTGATCGCGGCGCCGCTCATCTCCGGCACGTTAGGCGAGAAAGTCGGCTGGCACTGGGGCTTCGGTGCCGCCGGCGTCGGGATGCTGGTGGGGCTCGCAACGTATCTCGCCGGCAGGAAGTGGCTCCCGTCAGCGGAGCCGAGGGCTCGCGCGACCAAGGGACACACGGGAACCGACGCTCGCCTAACGCCGAGCGAGCGGCGGACCGTGCTCGCGCTCGTTGCGCTGCTCCCCGTCATTGGCGCGACCGAGGTCGGGAATCAGCAGATGTTCAACGCCTTCCTGACCTGGGGGGAGGCGAGCTTCGAGCTTCACTTCGCCGGCTTCGCAATGCCGGTGACCTGGCTCCTGTCGGCCGACGCGGCGATCGCCGTCGTTTGCATGACGCTGGCCATTCTGCTCTGGCGGGCGTATAGCCGGAGGTGGAAGGAACCGGACGACATTGTGAAGGTGGCCATTGGCGCGGGGTTCATGACGCTGGCGCCGCTGCTTCTGACCGCGGCGAGCGTCGCGCAGCAGGCGACCGGCGCCAAGGTCTCGCCGGGCTGGGGGCTGGCGTTCGAGGTGGTGAACGAGCTCGGGTTCGCGCTGGTGGCGCCAATGGCGCTCTCGCTCTACTCGCGCGCGGCTCCCAGGCAGATTCAAGGGCTCATGATCGGCGTGTACTACACGTCGTTTTTCCTGTGCAACGTTGCGGTGGGTCGACTGGGCGGGATGCTCGAGCAGATGGACGCAGCCACGTTCTGGCTGATGCACGCCGGGATTGTGGGGGCGTCGGCCGCCGTGTTGGCCGTGGTTGCGGTCTGGGGGCGACGCGTGTTGATGCCCGTGGCGGCCTGACGTGGCGCGCACGATCGTGATCATCCATGCCTAACGCTGCAGCGGGCTAGGCCGCGCCGCCGGCCGCCACGTACGACTCCCCGCTCCGCACGACCTCCTCACAGAATGCACCGAGGCGCCGGTTGAACGATGCGGCATCGTCCCAGAACGCGGCATGCCCTGCGTCCGGCATGATGTGAACCTGCGCGTGCGGCAACCCCGCGCGGTGTTGCGCGACGGCTTCCTGCCTAACGATCGCGTCGAGCGCGCCATGCGTGATCAGCACGGGCTTCGCGATGGTCGGCAGGAGGTCGTCGTTGTCGACGACGCGCGTGAGCAACGCCTGACGGACGAACGGCGGAACGGACACGCCGAAGCCCAGCATCGTGTAACGATCCGACGCCTCGGGCTCGCGAGCGAAGCACAGGTGCAGCAGCGACTCGAGGCCGCGCACGCTCTCGACCACGTCACTCGAGAAGAGCCCGGGCAGGAGGGCGAGGAACTCCGGCGTGAGCACCGCCGCGGCCGCTTCGCTGCCGAGCTTCGTGACGGCGCCCACGAGATGGATCCCGCCGATCCGCTCCTCGCCGTAGTGCCGGATGTAGTCGAGGATGACGAGCGGCCCGTACGACCAGCCGCAGAGAATCGGTCGGTCGAGCTCCAGCTCCCCGATGGCGGCGTCGACGTCGGCCGCCCACAGTCTCGAGTCATCGTAGCCGTCGCGCGGCCGCTCCGACGAGCCGTGGCCACGCAGGTCCATGGCGACGAGACGGTACCGCCGCGCGAGCTCGGAACGCATCTGCCGGTCCCAGGTGAGCCAGCTCTGCGAGCAGCCGTGAAGAAACAGGATCGATGGAGCGCGCGCGTCTCCGGCCTCGACGAGGTGGAGCCGAGTGCCTCCTCCTCCGATGATGGTGTGGTGCTTCATGGTTTCCTCCCCATTGGATTGCCGCACTGGATTGCCGGAATCACCGCGACCAATGCCGGCAGTGTGGCCTAGTCGGCATTGAGATGATGCACGGCGCGCGATAGGTTGGGATCGGACGAATTGTCCTATACGCGGAGGATCCCGTCATGGGCCTCGCGATGCGACAAGTGGATCTCGCGCGGCTCGATCGTGCGCTGACCACGCTTCTGTCGCCGCTGGCGCATCAGCGCTGCGACGACTGGCGTCTCGCGGTCGAGTCGTCGGTCGCGGAACTGCTCGACGGCGATCACGTCGTGTTCGGGTTGCCCCGCGCCGGCGTGCCGATGCACGTCCATTCCATGAACGTGGCGGCGCAGCCGCAGCGTGCGATCCAGACCCTCTTCGGCAGACTGCCGGACCTGCCGGCGGATCCGTGGCTTCAGAGCGCGGAGCGCGAGCGCCTGCAGTCGAGCGCCGAGGTGTGGAGTCGGCTCCGTGCATTCTGGCGGGCCGCCGCTGGGCAGCCGGCGGCGCTACGACGGTCGGCTTTCCTCGGCGAGGTTCTCACGCCCGGCCGGATCTACGACAGCGAGAACATTGACTGGCCCGTCGCCGACGGACACACCGCGCTGTGCATCTCGTACAGCAACGCCGAGACGTCTGTTCGTTCGCGTCGGGCGAGCCCACGACACGCGGCGGAAGCGCTGCTCCGACTCCTGCTCCCCGCGCTCAAGGTGGGAGTCACCATGCGCCTCGCGCACGATCGTGAAGTCGGGGCGGAGCTCACCCTCGGACGGCTGGGGCTGACCAGGCGTGAGGCGGACATCGCGCGTCTGCTCGCGCGGCGAGCGACGAACAGGGAGATCGCCGATCGGCTCGACCTGAGCCCGCACACGGTGCGGCATCACGTGGAGAATATCTTCGCCAAGCTCGGCATTCATTCGCGCCGCTCCATCGCCTTGCACTTCGCCTGACCGGGCGACGCAGTGGGGCGCTCTCGCTCGTCGCCGACTGATTTTCGTTAGGCGCGATGATGACGCGAGCGGGCACGAGGGCGTCGAGCACGTCGCGAAATGGATCCGTGTTGGATCCGTAATGAAACTCGGGGCGCTTCGCTGGGCGAGGCGTCCCGAGTTGTGTTCCGCCGATGTGCGTCGCACCTAACGCGAAGACTGCGCCGCTACGGTATTCGCCGGTTCCTGAACGTCACCGTCGCGCCGTGCAGCGCCTCGAACGAGATGCCGTCGCGGTCCGTGTACCGGTCGGGGGACAGCGCACCCAGCGCGAGCTCCAGGTTGTCGAGACGATATCGCGTCGACGCCACCTCGCGCACAGTGACGATCATGTCATTGGCGCTCGCCGGCGCGACGGACGCAACGCGCGTGCACTGTCCATCAGGGACGTCCAGATCTCGGAACGCCGTGCCGAGACCAACCTGATACTGGAAACTCGCGCCCGCGCCGAACTCGCAGACGTTGACCGCCGCGTTATTGAAGAACGTCAGGACTGCCCCGTGTGCCCCCTCGAACGACGCCGAGCTGGTTGCGGTCATGACACGCGCGGGCTCGTCCCCATGCTGGATGACGAGACGATCGACGACATAGTACGTTCCGGGCTTCTCCACGACGCTCACCACCACGTCGTCCCGCTGAGCCGGGTCAACGGTCGCAACGGTCTCGCAGCCGCCGTCAGGAATCGAGAGCTCTCGCGGCGCCGCGTTCAGTCCCACGCGGACCTCGAACGCCGCGCCGAGCCCGACCTGGCAGAGCATCGTCACCCCGGGAGTGACGGCAACGTTCGGCATGCCTTCCGGCAGGGTCGGTTCTGTCGGCCCTGCCTGATCGCACGCATACACCACAGCGGCGGCGGTAACGATGAGCGCGAGTCTGACGCTCGGGGGCACCGAAGTTGGGCTCGTTGCGACGTTCTTCGAGCGGGTGTTCATGATCCACCATCCTGCGGGACACCTACACGCCGACGAGCGCGTCGGCCGCGACCCACCTGAGGCAATCGAACGGTCTCTGGCGTTTCTCCTGGGGTGAAGGTGATGGAGCGGTGAACGGCTGACGGCGCCAGCGGTGACTGTGCCAACTCGGAGATGATTCGGATGAGGCTGGTGGTATCGGGTTGGCTGCCCCAATGAGCAGGTCGACGTGATCCGCGGCGAAAGCATGGACAGGCCGCTGTGAGGCGTTACGTTGGGATCGTCCCGATTTGCAGCATGGATCGAACCACGACGCTGAGACGGTGGCAGTCGTTCGAAATGCGCGCACCACGGCTAGCGGCCGCGGCCATTCGCCCCCGCTTTCACTACTTTCGGGTTGTCACTGCTCCTTCACCTGATCTGCCCAAATCTTCGATCCGCTCTTCCCGTCGAGAAATGGGACGATGGTCCCAGGCAGAGCCGGCGAGAGGAACATCTCGTAGTGCGTGACGTCGGGAAGAATCGCGAGTCGGTTGCGCGACATGTGCTCGCGTTGCCAGCCCGCATCCTTCAGCCCGCCGCCGAGCAGCTGATAGAACTGCACGATGTGCTCGGGGCGCATCATGTCGGCGTCACCGTACACCAGCATGACCGGCATGGAGAGCTTCTTCACCTCCTCCGACCAGTCGTACGGACGCCGCATGAACTCGCCCATGCGGTCGAGCAGCCGCGGGAAATCGTTAGGGTTCGGCGCGACGGCGACGTACGACGTGTACATCGGCGTCTCCTTCATGTGGTCGGCCATCGCCGCGCCCACCGCCGCCTGCTGCGGCAGCATCTCCGGGAAGAAGCCGCTCTGTGCGTACGGCGCCGAGATGATCGTTAGGCGGCGGACGACGTTCGGGTGCTGGATCGCGAGCCGTAGCCCGGCGCCGCCACCGAACGAGTAGCCCGCAACATCGACTTGCGTGAACCCGAGTCGGTCGAGCACGAATGCGAGATCGTTCCCGATATCGATCAGGTCGATCGGGCGGTCGCCGAGTGTGGTACGGCCGTGCCCGTGGAGATCGACCGCGATCACCTGGCGGGTCTTCGCGAGGGCGGGTAGCACGTTGCCGCCGAACATGTCGATCGAGCCGAGCCCGCCATGCAGGAGCAGCAGCGGCTCACCCGAGCCGTGTATCTCATAGTAGTAATCGACTCCGTTCGCGGGGACGCGTCCGGTCTTCGAGGGCTTGGACATGGGGAACCTTGCGCTTCGGCGTTGTTGGTGGCGTTCCAGTCGTTGGTCCGTTCGTACGTCCTCCTGCCAACACGTCGAACCACTGGACGCGAAATCGACACCGTGATCTTGCGGCAGCCGGCTCGTTTGGGTCGTACGATTGGCGCTGCTCTAACGTCCGGACGCTCGCGCCGCCAACATCGCGCGACGCCGAAGCGGTGCGTCGGCGCCCCGCCACAGATCCGCCAATCGCGCGTAGTACTCGCCGGCACGTGCCGGGTCACCACGCGTTTCGTACAGCGCACCGAGTCGCTCCAGCGCGTGGCCCAGCTCGAACGCGTCGAGCGTCGTTCGGCCGAGCGACCGCGCGCCCACATATCGCTCGTAGACAGCGATCGCCGAGTCGCTCGAGCCGAGTGCGTCGTACACGCGCGCCAGCGCTGGGTGATCGCGCCACCCAATGCGCTCATCGACCAGCGTGGTGCGAGCAGCCGGGAAGCGCCCAGCGGTTTGCAGCTCCACCAGCGCCTCCGCCGGGTTCCCCTCGGCGCGGCGCACCGCCGCGCGCGCCCGATGAAGCATGGACTGATCGGGCCCGCGGAACTCTCGCGGCACATCGCGTTCGTACGCGGCCAACCACGCGCGCGCGCGCTGCGACTGGCCGATCTCGCCATTGAATGTGGCCAAGCGTCAGGTACGGGCGCGACATCGCATCCACCGAGTCGAGCGGATGCTGCGCGAGCAGCTCGGCGACTTCCGCCGTGGCTCTTGCTGAGTCGCCGGAGAGCGCACGCAGCCTTCCGATGGTCACCGCGATCTCGACCGCGGGTCCGAGCTGACCGCGCGCCAGCGCATTATCGCGCAGCTCTTTCAGGTGACCCACGGCTTCGCCGATCCGGCCGAGCACGGCGTCCATCTCGGCCTGGAGCTTCAGGCGGTTGGCCGGCGAGGTGCCCGTGTTCGCCGCCAGGGCATGCGCGGCTTCGTAGTGGCCGGAATCGGCGAGCAGCCTAACGCGCACCAATCCCACGGTCGGGTGTGTCGGATACCGATGCGCGAGCTCTCCGAGTACGGCAGGGATTTCCTCATCCTTGTGTTCGGCGTACAGGACGCTGATCAATCCCGCTTGATTGGCGGCAGTCATGTGACGCAGCCGACCGTCCTGCAGGACTCCCTCAGCCTCAGCGAGATCGCCCACCATCGACAGGGTGTTACCCAGAGTCGAGTACCATCCAGGCTCACCGGCGCGAAGTTGCTTCAACGCGTCGATGTGTCTTCGGAACGCGACGATGGACTTCGGGACGTCTCCGACGATGCTCAGGAAGTAGTTCCCTTCGACCGCGTATCGCTCGCGCTCCGTGAGATGGTCGCGGAGCTCGTACGCACGCACGAGCGATCGCAGTGCTCGGCCGCGTTCCGCTCCTACTCCCTCGAGCGCGACCCACAGCAGCAGATGGGCGTGCGCGAATTCCGGATCGAGCGCGGTCGCCTCGGTCAACAGCGTAGCCGCCGTCTGAAAATCGCCACGCCAGTACGCCCGCGACGCCTGCCACGTGCTTGCGCAGCGCCGGCAGTGAGGACGTCGTTAGGCTCCACAGACTGCCGGCCGATTGGATCGACGCAGTCGATTCGCCGATACCTCGACGGACGCGATCGGACAGACGCCTGATCGCAGCCAGCACGTCGGTGGAGTCATTCACGGTTTCGACCGCTCCGCCGATCACGTCGCCGCTCGCGGTCTCGATCACCGAGGCCGTCAGCATCAGCTTCGTCCCGACGGAACGGACCTCCCCTTCGAGGACCAGCGTGATGCCTTCGCGCGCCGCCACGTCGCGCGCCAGGTCCGGCGTGAGCCGCTCACCCGCGTTTCGGCGCATGCGGCGCATCGCGTCCGCGATCGTTTCGCGGCCGACGACTCTGAGCACCGATGACTGCGCGAGCTCCGCGTTGAGGACGTGCACGACCAGATCGCCGAACGTCGAATCACTCGTGCGGTTCTGGAAGTCGGCGACCACGACGCGCTCGGGACGAGCGGGCAGCGTGCGCGTCTGCGGTTGGGCGCCGAGCCACCAGGCGCCAATCGCCAATCCCGCGAGCGCGGTGGTCCCGACCCATACGCCTAACGATTTGCGACTCGACGGGAAGCGGCGTGGCTTGCCGTCGTGCACGAGAACGTCTCCGCCGGGACGAAGCTCCGGCTCAGGTGCCAACAACGACGGATCGCCAGCCTCGACATCCTCGGGCACCGGCGGAGACGCCGCGCTTCGCGACGTCACTGCCGTGGTGCCATTGTCGCCCTGCTCGGATCGGATGCGCGCCAGCAACGCCCGCGTGGCCTCGGACGGAGCCAGCTCGAATTCACGCTCCAGCTCACGCGCGAATGCATCGTAGGCACGCACGGCTGCCGCCCTGTTCCCCACCCAATGCAGCAACGTCAGCAGGCGACGGAGCGCCACCTCGTCGCCAGACGAGAGGTCGACGGCGCGCTGTGCCCACTCCGCCGCCCCGGCGGGATCACCACCCTGTTCTCGGCTTTCCGCCAGCGTCCAGGCCGCGTCCGCGGCGCGCCGCTCGAGGCGCGACCGCTCCGCGTCCAGCCAGCGCTCGAACCCGGGTGCGTCGCCAACATGGAACGCCGAGAGCAGCTCGCCGCGGTACAGCGACAGCGCATCCTCGAGACGCCCCGCATCGAGCGCGCGCTCGAACTCCGCGGCGTCACACCGGATCACGTCCGCGGCGACTGCAAGCTCGTCGTCGCCTCGCGCCACGATCGACGCCGGCCCGAGCGTGCGACGCAGGAAGTAGAGTGCCTGGCGCAGGGCGTGTCGCGCCTGCTCGGCGTCGTCCTCCGGCCAGAAGATGGCGAGCAGCGAATCGCGGCGCTGAAATCCGCGCGGCGATGCAAGCGCCAGGTAACAGAGGAGCGCAGCGCGACGTGGCTGCGTCAGCACCGACCGAAGCGGCTTCCCGTCAGCGGACGTCAGCTCGAGCGCGCCGAGTGTTCGGAGTTCGATCATGCGGCAGAAGACCGGCAGCGTCGAACGTCCGAGTGCGCCGTCGCACATCGGAGTGACGCTCCGGGGGTCGGTGAGGTGACGCCCACGCCGTTAGACTCGCCAACCTACGACGCAGACCGACTCACCAACAGACGCCCGCTGGTGGCGTTGGCCGGCCACGCGTCGAAACTCCGACCGAACTCCAAGGAGCTGCCACATGCGAAGTCGCCCGCTCGACTGGCGCAATGCCGCCATAATCCTCGTCGCCACCTCCGCCGCGTGCGCCGCTCCAGACCGCCCGACGGGTGTGGCGTCCACCGCCATGGACCACGCGACCATGGCAGTCGGCAACGACAACCCCAACTCGGCGGCGGGAGACGCGAAGGGATTCATCAATGGATGGATGGACGGCGAGACGGTCGATCTCCGCTACACTCGGCTCTACTTCTGCGCCGAGCCGCCGGAGAGTGCCGTCGCCTCGAACTGCGAGGTTGGAGCAGCGGCCACCGTTGCACCGAGGTCGGGGCCGATCCCGAAGATCTATGCCCTGGCAGCAGCCGGCTTTCAGCCGGACCCCGCGACGCTCCACTGCAAGGGCGGCACGCTCTGTCTCAATCACCCGCCCATGCTCGATCTGTCCAGGCTCGGGCTCCCGGCCAGTGTCGCGTCACCGCCGCACAGCCACATCGTGACGGACCGTCATGCCGGGTGGCACAACACGGTGAACATCCGCGTGACGAGTCTCGCGGTCTGGAACGAGATCGCCGCAGCGAAGAGCCTAACGAAGGTGCGGGAGCTCCAGGCCGCGGGACGACTGGGCCCGGACATTCCGACGAACGTCTACTTCTTCCTCGAGGTACAGCAGGACAAGCCCGAGTAGAGATCGCAGTCGGGACGATGGGCTCGGAAACGGCGCCCGGCATCGCAGCGGTGCCGGGGGTCGTGGAGCGCCTAGCGCGCCTGATCAGGGCTAGGGGCAGCTCCGGCGAAGCTACCGCGTGTCGACCCCAGTCACCTGGAAGCCCCGCGATGATGCACATCCTCGCCGGCTCGGCGACGAACGACGAAGCGAAGACGACCTATCGTCAGGGATGGTCGGAAGACGTTGGCGTCACGTCTGCCCACACGTTCTTGCGGCCCGACCGAACCTGCCGTCGCCCAACCAAACCCGATCGCGACCCGTCTGCTCGTCCTCCTCCGGCGTGCTCGCTGCTCCCTGCCCTCGCGCTTGGCGTCGCGTCGAGGATCGGCGCCCAGACCGTTGCCCCGGCCGCGGCATACTCGTTCGTTACCTGCGCGGGCGGCTCCACGCATCGATGCGGGTCGTAGCCTGCGAGGTGCGGCGTTCGACTGACCGAGCTGGCTGATGAGACGATCGTCTGCTCGATGTCGTCGCCTCGCTGCCCACAGGCATTA
Source organism: uncultured Gemmatimonadaceae bacterium (assembly GCA_963829055.1). Classification (GTDB taxonomy): domain Bacteria; phylum Gemmatimonadota; class Gemmatimonadetes; order Gemmatimonadales; family Gemmatimonadaceae; genus JAJKIV01. Next base: position 33,440 of record CAWHHI010000005.1, read on the forward strand.
GCAGCTCTTCACCTCCCAACGGTTCGGCAACGGCCCAATGAGCCGACGCACCATTTCGCCGTAACCTCAAAATATTCCGCCTGTTGCGGCGATCGCTGCCGTAGCCCAATGTAGGCCCCGTCCGGATGAGTCCGGCCGGCGATCACACCCCAGGAACTCGAATGCCCGAACAGCTCGGCAGGCTGCGTGAAGGGTTGGCAGGACGGTACGAGCTCGAACGCGAGCTCGGGCGCGGCGGCATGGCCACCGTCTACCGCGCGCGCGACACGCAACACGACCGCCCCGTCGCCCTCAAGGTCCTCCACAGCGAGCTTGCCGAGTCGCTGGGCGCCGAGCGGTTCCAGCGGGAGATCCGGGTGGCGGCGAGCCTCCAGCATCCGCACATCCTGAGCGTCCACGACTCGGGGAGCACCGACGGGCACCTGTGGTTCACCATGCCTTTCGTCGAGGGCGAGTCGCTCCGCGACCGGCTCACGCGCGAGCGGCAGCTGCCCGTCGCCGACGCGCTGCGCATCACGCGCGAGGTGGCGCTCGCGCTCGACTACGCGCACCGCCACGGCGTCGTCCATCGGGACATCAAGCCCGAGAACATCCTGCTCACCGACGGGCAGGCCCTCGTCGCCGACTTCGGGATCGCGCGAGCGCTGGGCAGCGCCGGCGAGAACCTCACGAGCACCGGGACGATCATCGGCACCCCGGCGTACATGAGTCCGGAGCAGGCCGCCGGTGACCTCGCCATTGACGGCCGCACCGACATCTATTCGTTAGGCTGCGTTCTCTACGAGATGCTGGCCGGCGAGCCGCCGTTCTCGGCTCCGACGGCTCAGGCGCTGATCGCGCGCGTGATGACCGAGTCGCCGCGCCCGCTGCACACCGTGCGATCCACGATCTCCCGGCAGCTCTCCGGCGCGGTCGAGCAGGCGATGGCGAAGTCGCCCGCCGATCGTCCCGCAACCGCGGCGGACTTCGCGCGCCTGCTCGAGTCGACCGCCACCATGCCCGCGGCCGCGTACGCCGCAGCGCCCCGGCGCATGTCGCGGTGGATGGCGTTAGGCGCGGCGGTCGTCGTCGTGGGCATCATTGGCGGCGCGCTGGGCGTTCTGTGGTCGCGGCAACATGCCGGGCGGCAGCGGCGAGCGCAAGGTCGCCGTGCTCCCGTTCGAGAACGCCGGGAGCGCGGACGATGAATACTTCGCCGACGGCATGACCGACGAGGTGCGAAGCCGGCTCTCGACCATTCGCGGTCTCCGCGTCACCGCGCGCACCAGCAGCGCGCAGTACCGCCGCTCCAAGAAGACAGCGCGTCAGATCGGGCGCGAGCTCGAGGTGCAGTATCTCCTGCAGGGGACCGTGCGGTGGAGCAAGACGAACGGCGTGAACCGCGTGCGGGTCACGCCTGAGCTGATCGATGTCTCGAACGAGGAGAGCCGGTGGAGCGCGCCGTACGACACCGTGATGTCCGACGTGTTCGCGGTCCAGGCCAGCATTGCGGCGAAGGTGGCCGAAGCGCTGAACGTGGCGCTGGCCCCGCCGGACCAGGCGCAGATCGCCGCGCGCCCGACATCGAGCCTCGACGCGTACGACGAGTTCCTGAAAGGCGAGCAGATCACGAGCTCGTTCGGCAACAACGACCCGCCGACCCTGCTCAAGGGGTTGGGCCACTACGAGCGCGCGGTTGCACTCGACAGCACGTTCGCGCGTGCGTGGAGCGCGATCGCCAGGACGCACGCGAGTCTTTCGACCCTCAATCCAACCAGAGAGTCCGTCGAGCGTGCACGCGTGGCAGCGGAGCGAGCGCTGCAGCTTGCGCCCGACCGTCCCGAGGGGCGGTTGGCAATGGGGTCCTACCTGCTCAGCATCAAGCTGGATTACGAGGGGGCGCGCCAGCAGTACGTCGAGGGATTGGCACACGACCCGAACAACGCGGATCTCCTCGGCGCGCTCGCGGGCGTGGAAAGAACCGTCGGGAAGTTCGACGATGCGCTGACACACCTCAAACAGGCGGCGCTGTTGGACCCGAGATCGGTATCCATGGCCCGACGACTGGCCCGTGCGTACCACGACCTGCGACGCTTCAAGGAGGAGCTGCCGGCGTGGGATCGCGCGCTCGCACTGGCGCCGGACAACCTTCCGATCATTCAGGCGAAGGCCATTGGATTCCTGGCGGTCGGCCAGCTCGATAGCGTCCACGCGCTCGTCCACGCCAAGCTCGCGATCGTCGATACGACGGCGCTGCTCGTCGCGGTTCTCGATGTTCCAGGAGATGATGTGGACGCTCCCGCCGGAGCTCTGGCCGAAGATTCTGCCGCTCACGGTCAAGGACTTTTCGGGCGACAAGGGACACTGGGGACTCAAGGTCGGGCACACGTACCTGCTGCTCGGCGACACGGTCCGGGGCCGCATGTTCGGCGACTCTGCGCGGGCGGATTTCGAGGCTCGGCTCAGGGAGTTCCCGGACCGCGCTCAGCTCCACGAGCTCCTCGGCCGCGCTCTCGCGTTAGGCGGGCACCGGGCCGAAGCGATCGCGGAGGCCGAGCGGTCGCTCGCGCTGCGCGAGACCTCGCTGGACGTGGGCCTCCGCCCGTACGTGCACTTCCAGGTCGCGCGCATCCTCGTGCAGAGCGGCGAGTACGACAAGGCGCTGGATCTCATCGAGCCGCTGGTCACCACCTACGCGTCCGATGTCACGCCGGACTACCTCCGGCTGGATCCAACGTTCAAGCCGCTGTACGGGAACGCGCGATTCCGGCGGTTGATCGGCAAGTAAGGCTGCGCAGGTGTGAACGCGCCGTCGAGTCCGACGTCCGCGCGCTGATCCCGAGTCTCCTGATGCCTCAACCGACGTAGTCGAAAGAGCTGAGGTCCGTCAGGCGGAAACGGTGGTTCGGAGCCCCGCGCGCTCGTCGATCGCCTCGCATTGGGTGAGTCGTCGCTCCGAGTCCGGGTCGTGGGACGGCAAATAGACGAGGGGCCGCTCTGCCGCCAGCGAGAGGATTCGTGCGTGCGTCTCTTGTGTCACGCGCGGATCGGGACTCACGCCGTCGACTTTGCCGGCGAGCAGGAGTGATTGGTTGTAGCTCGTATCGCCGGCCAGGAAGAACGACACATCGCCGGACACGACGACGACCGAGACGTGGTGCGGCGTGTGGCCGGGTGTGGGCACGACCACCACGTCGCCACGCTTCGTGAGCGACATCGATTCGTCGAATGGCCCGAGCGCTTGCGAGTCGAAGCGGATGAGCTCCGGCTGCCACCACTTCGGCCAACGATGTGGGAGGTAACCCTGCACTCGTCCGCCAACTCCGCCCGCGCGATCGAGCTCTCCACGCGCCACCCACACTCGGCTTCCCGTGATGTGCGCCAGACCGCCGGCATGGTCGGTGTGGAGATGGGTGAGCACGACGTGGCGAACATCTCTGGGTCCGATACCGAGCGCGCGAAGCTGCGGGCCGAGCTCCTCTTCGGGGTGAACGGAGAACTGCGCGGCGCGCCGGTAGAAGGGATGCCACCGCGGGTGGTATCCTCGCTCGTGCACGCGCGCGGTCTCGCCGGTGTCGACGAGGATGACACCCTCGTCGTGCTCGATCACCCAGACGTAGATCGGCAGCCACTCCGACCACTCCGGGTCGAACAGCATGTTCGACATTCGCCGGGCGCCGGTGCCGCGTGACTCCATCTGTGGTCGTCGGACCTTCACGAGTCCGGTGCTGATGGCGTGGATCGTCGTCATGTTCGGAATCTCCAATGTGTGCCAACTACGACGCGCGAGAGGCGAGGCCCGGCCGGGCAACGTACCGTTCACGGTACGAATGTCTCGGAGGCGTCCGGGGATTCGGGTTGGCTATGTAAACGCAGGCCGGGCTGCAAAGCGGCCAGCGGCCTGACCGCCGAGTGGCTCGTTTGCGGGCTGGACTCCGCGTTACGGAGATGCGGGCGGTAAACCGCTCCCCGCGTTGACCATCGTCTCCGAGGATCCCATGTCCCCAATGTCGCCCGTGCGCCCTCGACGGCGCCTCCCCCTCGCGTTCGGCGTCCTCACCACGCTCACCGTCGCCTGCAGCGACCCGAACGCTCCGGTCGTGCCGCGCGTGGGTGGCGCAGCACATCCGGACTTCACCGCCGCCATACTCGTGACGAATACCAACGACGACGGGCCTGGCTCGCTTCGACAGACAATCGCCGACGCTCCCGACGGCGCGCTGATTCAGTTCGCACCCGAGATCGCCGGGCAGACGATCGTGGTGTCCGACGCGATCTCGATCGATCAGTCGTTGACTGTCGAGGGGCCGATCCCGCAGGGCATCACGGTGAGCGGTGGTCTCAAACACTTCGTCTTTAGCGTGAACGGCAGCAGCGTGACGATTCGGAACCTTTCGATCGTGAATGGGCGGGGTGACTACGGAGGGATTCACGGGGCGGGACGCCTGACGCTGGAGAACACACTCGTCGCGAACAACGAGGGCACGCTCAGACGGGGGCGGCATCGCATTCGACGGCGACCACCTCAGTCTGATCAACAGCACCGTGACCGGGAACGTGGGTGGCGGAGTCGTCGCTATTGCCAGCGGAGTCACGATCCGGAACACGACGATCACGGGAAATTCCGGGGGCGGCCTCGTCGCGAGCCACGCCGGTGTCGTGCTGCGGAACTCCATCATCGCCAACAACACCGACGATGGAAGCAGCCCGCCACGCACCAACTGCCTCATGCTCGAGGGAGCGAGCGTGACGTTCATCGGCCTCAACGTATCGAGCGATGCGAGCTGCGGAACGGACCCGGCCCTGCTCATCGCCGACCCGAAGCTCGGTCCGCTCGCGAACAATGGCGGCCCGACGAGGACACACGCGCTGCTGCTCGGCAGCCCCGCGATCGATGCGGGCTCGCTCTGCACGGAGACGATCGATCAGCGGTACGTCACCCGCGACAAGGGATTGTCGTGCGACCTCGGCGCCTTCGAATTCGAGAGCTTCGCGCCGCTCGGCCTCACGGTCGGACCTAACGTGGCGGCGAATCCAAAGACGGGGGCGGTGACCGTGAGCGGGACGGTCACGTGTGCCGTTCCGACGTCCGTCGCGCTGAACGTCGCGCTGAGTCAGACCCAGAAGGTCACGGGCCGCTTCTCCACCATCGTCCAGGCCGCGGCGACGACGAACGTCAACTGCACGGGAACCTCATCGTGGACGGCCGTGCTCACGCCGGCTTCGGGCAAGTTCGAAGTCGGGGAGGCGACGACCACGGCGAGCACGGCGACCGTCACGGGGGGCTTCCTGCCCGCCACGGTGGCCGCACCGGTCAAAGTGTTCACCGCGAAGTAGGTTGCGCGCCGCCATGACCGCGGTCATGTTCGGTTCCCGCGCTCGCCGATCTCATCGGCCGCGCGGGAACCCCGGCGTTCATCCGCACCTGCCAACCACGCCGAGGGGCATCGGAAGACGTCCCGGGATGGAGTCGGAGTGGATGGCGGACGAGCAGCTCCCCGCGACCGATCTGCTGTTGCGTGCCGGCGCCGGCGAGGCGGCCGCCGTGGCCAGCATGTTCCCGCTGGTCTATGAAGAGCTCCGCCGCCTCGCGCACCGACACCTGTCCCGGGAGCCGACCGGCCGCACGTTAGGCACGACCGAGCTCGTACACGAGGCGTACCTGCGCCTGATCGACCAGACGCGCGTCCAGTGGACCGGCCGCGCGCACTTCATGGGCGTCGCCGCGACGGCCATGCGTCGCATTCTGGTGGATCGAGCGCGAGCCCGGCGAAGCCTCAAGCGCGGCGGGGCGCTCGCTCCCGTGTCTCTCGACGTACTCGACCTCGGTACCGACGAACGCGCGGACCTGCTCGTCGCGCTCGACGAGGCGCTCGACCGCCTCCGTGAGCTCGACGCGCGGCAGGCGCGCGTGGTCGAGTGCCGCTTCTTCGGCGGCATGACCGAGGAAGAAACGGCGGAGGCACTCGGCATTGGGCTTCGCACGGCCAAGCGGGATTGGGCGAAGGCGAAGAGCTGGCTTTTCCGCGAGATCTTCGACCAGGAATGACGTGACGTGAGCCATCCCTCGCGCGAGCGCTTTCGGGAGATCGACGCGATCTTCGACGCCGCCCTCGACCTCGCACCTGACGAGCGCGACGCGTTCATCACGCAGCGCTGTGGCGATGACGTCGGCCTCCGCGCCGAAGTACGAGCACTCCTGGACGCGCATACCAGGTCGGGCGACTTCCTCGAGGCACCGGCGGTGCAGATCGGCGCGGCGCTGCTGGAAGAGCCCTCCACCCCCGACCAGCCGGTGGCGCCCGTGCGCGCCGGCCCATTCCGCATCGTGCGCGAGATCGGTCGCGGCGGCATGGGCGTCGTGTACCTGGCGGCTCGCGCCGGAGCGGAGTTCGAGCAGCGCGTCGCCCTCAAGGTGATCCGACAGGCGAACCGAGGGGCGGACGTGGTCCGGCGCTTTCTCGAGGAACGCCGCATCCTCGCGCTGCTCGAGCATCCCGGCATCGCCCGCCTCATCGACGGCGGCGTGACGGACCAGGGGGACCCGTATTTCGCGATGGAGCTCGTCGACGGCGAACCGATCGATACGTACTGCAACTCGCGGCAGCTGGCGATCGAGCAACGCCTCGACGTGTTCGGCGCGGTGTGCGACGCCGTGCAGTATGCCCACGAGCATCTCGTCATCCATCGCGACCTCAAGCCCTCGAACATTCTCGTCCGCAGCGACGGGCAGCTCAAGCTGCTCGACTTCGGAATCGCGAAGCTGCTCGATCCGCTCCGCAGCGATGGCGGCCACGAGACGCAGACCGGGCTGATCGCGTTGACGCCGGAGTATGCCGCGCCGGAACAGGTCCGCGGCAAGCCGGTGAGCACCGCGACGGACACGTATGCGTTAGGCGTGCTCCTCTACGTGCTGCTCGCCGGCCGGCGCCCCTACGACGTGCGGGGTCGAACACCGAGCGACGTGGAGCACATCGTCTGCGAGCTCGAGCCGCCGCGTCCATCGCTCGTGGCGCCGGAGAATGTACGTCGCCGGTTGGCCGGCGATCTCGATCTCATCGTGATGAAGGCGCTGCGCAAGGATCCGGCACGCCGGTACCCATCGGCCGCGGCCCTCCACGACGACCTGCGGCGCTATCGCCGTGGGCTTCCCGTGCTCGCGCGACCGGACAGCGCGCGCTACCGACTCACCAAGTTCGCGCGCCGACACCGAACCGGCGTCGCGGCAGCAACGGTGACGCTCGCCACGCTCATCGGCGCGACCGTGTTCTCCGCGACGCAGATGCGTGAGGCAGAGCGGCAGCGCGACGCCGCGCTGCGCGAAGTCGAACGGCAGCAGGCGATGGTGCAGGTGCAGAACGTGCTCGCCGGCGATGCGCGCGACTCGCTTGGCCGTCCGCTGTCCGCCGAGCGGCGAATCGGTCTCGCCGAACAGGTGCTGTCGCGTCAGTTTCGCGGTGAGCCGTGGCTCGTCACGGATGTTCTGCTCGGGCTCGCGTCCCGCCTCTACGACCTCGGTGAGCGGCGATCACAGCGAGCGATGCTGTCGCGTGCCCGCGGCGTCGCGCGCGCCGCGAACCTGCCGACCGAGATCGCGCTCGTGGATTGTATGCGCACGTCGAGCCTCGTGTACGACGACCAGCTCGACTCCGCTCGCGCAGATCTCGCGGAGGCCCAGGCGGCGCTCGCCCGGCCCGGCACGCGAACGGATCTCGCGAGCGCCATGTGTCTCGATGCGGAGGGTCGACTGCGTGAGGCCGAAGGCAACCCCGACTCCGCGGTCGCGCTGCTGCGGCGTGCGGTCGACCTCACGCGCACGGGCGGCGCGGGCGCCCTGCGGCTTCAAATGACCGTCGCGCTCGGAACCGCGCTGCGCTCGACCGGGCACGTGCGCGAGGCCAGCACGTACTATCGCCAAAGCGTCATCGATCTCGACTCGACAGGATATCGGGGGACCGACATCCTGCCTAACGTCGTCACGTTTCTCACGTCGGCGCTCAACGAGCTCGGAGAGATCGCGAGCATGGATTCGCTCGTTGCGGCGTCGATCGAGAACATGGCGGCAGTGCACGGTCAGCACGCGAGCGGACAGCTCAACTTTTTACGCGGACTGGCCAAGCTGCGTCTCGGCGAGCTGGATTCCGCCGAGGTCTGGATCGTGCGAGCCATGCGCGACACGACCGAGGGCGCGGGTGGTCTCGCCGCGTACCTTCCACCGGCGATCACGCAGCTGCGTCTCGAGCAGGGGCGTCTCGCCGAGGCGAGGACGAGTCTCGCCACACTGCCGTCCGGTACGCTGGTTCGCCGTATCAATCGAGTGTGGTTCACGGCGCGGCTTCGTCATGCCGAAGGTGATACCAGGGGTGGCTCGAGCATGCTCGAGGACTCGCTGAGAGCGATCGCGGCGGAGGCACCGAGGACCACGGCGCCGCTGGCGCTGCCGTTCGTGACGGCAGCGGAGTGGCGACTCGAGGCCGGGGATGCACGCGGTGCCGACTCGCTGGCACGGCTCGGCCGGACGGCAGGCGCGATCGACTCGATCGCCTTCGAGCGCAGTGGATACGTCGGACGCGCGGAGCTCGTGCGCGCTCGGGCGCTGGTTCGGTTGGGACAGACGCAGGAGGCACGACGTGCGGCAGAGCGTGCGCTCGTTGCCCTGACGAATGGCTTCGGCGCGGCCAATCGGTGGACCCTCGAGGCCGGCGCTATGGCGCGCCTCGGCTCGCGTCAGTCCACGCCGGACACCTCGGGCCCGCCTGCGCCTGACCGCTAGCGGGTGGGCCACTGATGTACTGTGTCATGTTTCGGCGCACGACGTCCTGCGGAGACGGCTCCGGCATTCGGGTGCGCGTATACGACGGGTGGCGCGGTGACATTCCGCTCACCCGCCAACCAGCACCCGGGTCCAGGTCCCGCGCTCGTTCGACCGGAGTTTCTCATCGAGGTCGAAGCGCTGGCGTTTCGCTGATAGCTTCCAGTCACGACCATCAGTGAGCTACGCGCGCACCGCGTTTCCCCTCCGCCGGACCGCCCCGCCATGTCATTTACTCGCTCGCTGTTCATTGCTTTGTCGCTCATCGCGACCGCATCCACCGTCGCCACGGCACAGCAGCGCTTCACGCTCGAGCAGGTCATGAGCGCGCCGTTCGCGAGCGACCTCGTCGCCGCGCGGCGCGGCAGCTCCGTCGCATGGATCGTCAACCAGCGCGGCACGCGCAACGTCTGGGTCGCGAGCGGACCATCGTGGCAAGGACGCCAGCTCACGAGCTACCGCGATGACGACGGTCAGGAGATCGGCAACCTGACGTTCACGCCCGACGGCAGGTCCGTCGTGTACGTGCGCGGCGGCGGCGCGAACGGCGCCGGCGAGCGACCGAACCCCGCACTCCTTCCCGGTGGCGCGGAGGAGGCGATCTGGATGCTTGCGCTCGACGGCGGTGCGCCGCGCAAGATCGCCGACGGCTCGTCGCCATCGCTCTCGCCAAGTGGCGACTCGATCGCGTTCACGCGCGCGGGGCAAATCTGGATCGCGCCGACCTCGCCGGAGGCGAAGGCGGCGGAGCTCACGCAAGCTCCGCGGCGGGTCATCGAACCTTCGCTGGTCGCCCGACGGGAAGCGTCTCGCGTTCGTGAGCAATCGCCAGCGCCACAGCTTCGTCGGCGTCTGGGACTTCGCATCGAGATCGCTCCGCTACGTGGACCCGAGCACGGATCAGGACGCCGCGCCGGTCTGGTCGCCCGACGGCAAGTCGCTCGCGTTCATGCGCACGCCGTCGCAGGTGTCGGATCTCATCTTCGTTCCCGAGCGCGAGAGCCCGATCCCGTGGTCCATCCGCGTTGCAGACCCGAGCACCGGCACGTCACGCGAGGTGTGGCACGCGAAGAAGGGGCGCGGCAGCGTCTTCCGCGAGATCGTGGCCGACGATCAGCTGTTCTGGTCGCCTAACGGGGACCGGATCGCGTTCCCGTGGGAGGCAGACGGGTGGACCCACCTCTACTCGGTGCCGACGACCGGCGGCTCGGCGCAGCTGCTCACGCCCGGCGCGTTCGAGGTCGAGCACGTCAGCCCGACGCCCGATGGGCGTGCGCTCGTCTATGCATCCAATGAAGGCGACATCGACCGGCGTCACGTCTGGAAGGTGCCGGTCGACGGCTCGGCGAAGCCATCGGCGCTCACGAGCGGGCAAGGGCTCGAGTGGGGGCCGGTCATCACGGCCGACGGCCAGACGACGCTCGTCCTCCACTCCGACCCGCGTCTGCCGGCCCGCGTCGCGATAGCGGACGGCCGGGCGCTCCGTGACCTGGCACCGACCGGGATACCTAACGACTTTCCCGCGACCGCCCTGGTCGAGCCCACGCAGGTCATCCTCCACGCGGCCGACGGGACGACCGTTCACGCGCAGCTGTTCCTCCCGCCTAACGCCAAGCCGGGCGAGCGGCACCCCGCCGCGATCTTCTTCCACGGCGGCTCGCGACGCCAGATGCTGCTCGGCTGGCACTACATGTACTACTACGCCAACTCGTACGCGATGAATCAGTACCTCGCGAATCACGGCTACGTGGTCCTGGCCGTGAACTACCGCAGCGGCATCGGCTACGGACTCGACTTCCGCGAGGCGCTCAAGTACGGCGCCGCCGGCGCGAGCGAGTACCAGGACGTCGTGGCCGCCGGGAAGTACATGCGTGCCCGCGCCGATGTCGATCCGAGCCGGGTGGCGCTGTGGGGCGGATCGTACGGCGGGTACCTCACGGCGATGGGACTCGCGCACAACTCGGACATGTTCGCCGCCGGCGTGGACATCCATGGCGTGCACGACTGGAACTCGGAGATCCCGAACTTCGTGCCGGCGTACGACTCGCTGCATTACGCGACGGAGTCCGCGATCGCGTATCGCGCGTCACCGCTCTCGGCCATCGCCGGATGGCGCTCGCCGGTGCTGCTCATTCACGGCGACGACGACCGCAACGTCCCGTTCACGGAGTCGATCACGCTCGCGTACGAGCTGCGGAAGCGGAACGTCCCGGTGGAGGAGCTCATCTTCCCCGACGAGGTGCACGACTTCCTGCTGTGGAAGAACTGGCTGAGCGCGTACAAGGCAGCGGACGACTTTCTCGGACGGCGCCTGAAGGCTGGCTCCACGGCGGCGACGACGAATTCGCGTTAGGTGTGTACCTCTACCGAGGATCGTCGCCGGTGGGATGCCCGCGTATGCTTCGTCGACGCCTGAGACCCTGAAGTCGAGAGCTGAGTTGGGGCTCGTGCTTTATCCGTGGATGGAGACGTCTATGCCGCCGCCAGCCTGACGGCCTACATGCTCCAGGACTGGGTGGCGACGACGGACGAGCTGTTCGCGGCCGGCGCGACGTTCACGCTCCTGGCCTGGGCGTTCGCGTACGCCTACGTCGCGTGCCAGGGGATCTTCCCGGAGAGCTTCAGCGCGCCTCGCGACCTGCAGGCGCCGCGCACGTGGGTGGAGCTGCTCTTCCTGAGCGTTGCGGTGCTGTCGAGCGTCGGGTTGAGCGACATCCTGCCGGTCACGCCGCAGGCGCGGTCACTCGTCATGCTCGAGTCGATCGCCGGCGTGATGTACATCGCGCTCGTCGTGTCGCGCGTGGTCGGGCTGACGTTGGCGGAGCGGAAGAGGCGACCCTAGACCAGACCCCCGACCGCGGGCTCCAGTATTCGTCCTGCAGAAGAATCGGCGATGACCCCGCGCACGCTCGCGATACTACCACGGCGACATCGCGTCGCGTCTGCTGAGCGGAGCGTTGGTCACCCTGCTCGCCGCCTGCGGTGGAAAAAAAGGTCCAATCCGATCGGTTCGGACGACTCATTCTCTCGACGTACCGAGTTTCCGGTCGTTCACCGTCACGATCCCGGTCACCGACCGGTCCGGCAACGACCAACTCTCGATAGCGGGGCTTCCATGACGTATAGAAACCTGACCACCGCGGGCATGGCGCTGGCCATCGCCTTGATCCAGACCCCGGCGGCTGCACAGACCGCCGACCGCCCGAATCTGCACGTGAGCTCGGGGCGAGACGCCAACCCTCCAGTCCTTCACGTCAATCCGAGGTGGAAGGAGTGCTCGTTCCAGCTCAACTCCGCCCTGACCCAGACCGCCTGGCGCGAATTCGCACGGGAAGCCGGCCTCGTCGCGTACTTCCGCCCGCTGTCCGACGCGCGGCCGATGGGGAAGCGGCGTTTCGAGCTATCCGTGCTCCAGTCGGAGACCGGCATCGACGACCACGACGCCGCGTGGAACGACACCTTCGTCCATCCCGATTCCGCGCACTGGCTGTTCGAAGGTGAGGGGCTGAAATTCCCGGGCCTCATGGCCCGAGCCGGTGTCGGCGAGAACACGGACGTGGGGATGTACTTCACCAAGAGCCCCGGCGCGAACTACGGGTTCTTCGGCGCGCAGGTCCAGCGCGCCCTCATCAACAACCCTGCCAGCGCCTGGGCGGCGGCGGCACGCGTGAGCTTCGTCTCGATGTACGGACCCGACGACCTCGAACCTGCGCGTGTACGGCGCGGACCTGCTGACGAGCCGGAGGTTCGCTCTCACCCGGTGGGCATCCGTCTCGCCCTACGTCGGAGCCTCGACGTACCTGTCGACGGCCCACGAGAAGACCGCAGTGGTGGATCTCGCGACGAGCGCGTGCTCGGCGCGCAGGCAATGGTTGGCGCTGCGCTCCAGGTGTCGAAGGCACGGCTCGGCGTGGAGTACAACGTCTCGAAGGTGAACTCGTTGTCGATCAAAGTGGGCATCGGGAGCTGACGAGCATCTTGTCGGCGGCGGCTTCCTTCGCAAGCTGGAATCCGCACGTGACATGCGAGCATGCGACGGAAGCGATGACGATGTCGCGCTAGCAGCCATGGTCGTACGGCGGCGCCGAACGACGTTCGAGGCGCCGCCGTACTTCCTCGAAGATGTGCTGAAGGCAAACCGCCGGCAGCACGACACCCGCGCTTGGCCGGAACGCTGACCTCAGGGTTCGAAACTCCGCCAGCGCTCGTGCACGATCCCCAGTAGCTGCTGGAATCGCGGTTGGCTCCGCACGGGCTCGAAGCACGGATCGTATCGAGCCATGAAGGGATGATTGATGTAGCCTCGATCCACTGCCACCTCGAGCCAGTGGATCGCGCGCTCCGGTACGCCCGCCATCGCGTACCCGTCCGCCAGAAATCGCGCAAAGACGTCGCTCGTGGTTGCGATGGCCTCGATCTCCGGTGTCACGCACGCCAACGCGTCCTGCTGGCGGCGACCGAGGGCATGCGCAAGGAACTGTGCGACGCGTGCCGGCACAGACTCGCGCTCCGCGAATGAAAACCCATCGAGCACCGTGGCGACGTCGTCGTGACGTCCGTTCAGAGCGAGGATCCACATATAGAACAGACGCCCCATGGGATTGCCCGGATCCATCGCGAACATCTGTCGGTAGGGTTCGACGGCCGAACGGAGATTCCCCTCCGACGCATCGGCAAACCCGGGCAGGCAGCGGGTCAGCGGTGTGAGAGGATCCAGCGTTTGAAGGCGGCCGATCAACGGGCGAGCAGCCGGCACTTGCCCAGAGATGAGGTAGCAGTTGCACAACAGGAGCAGTGTATCCGCGTCGTTCGGGTCGAGATCCAACGCAGCCTTCAAGTTTCGAACGGCGTCCTGTATCTGGCCGCGCGCGTACTGAATCCAGCCGTGCAATCGAAATCCTGACGCGGATCCCGGTTCGAGCGCGACGACCTTCTGCGCGCACCGTTCCGCCTCGGCGAGCGGGCGCTCGCCCAGGTCGATGCCGGCTTCCCGATATTGCAGATGCGCGTGGCCGAGGGCGGCGTAGAGTCTGGCGTTGTCGCCGACCATCGCCAGCCCGTTGTGAAGGAGATGGATGGCGTGATCGATGGCATTGGCGCGCCAGCGCCACGCGTCGTAACGAGCGCGCAGATAGCACTCGTACGCGTGCAGATCGCGGATGGGGCGCTCGGAGAGCCGCTGCTGTTCGTCAGCCGTCAGCCGGAGCTCGAGGGCCGCGACGATGACGCGGGCGAGCCGCTGCTGGATCGCGAAAACATCGTCGAGCGTCCCATCGTAGCTCTCGGCCCACAGGTGCTCGTCGCGAGTGGCGTCGATGAGCTGAGCGCTGATTCGCAGCTGTGTTCCCGCGCGCCGCGCGCTCCCTTGCAGGAGGTACCTGACGCCAAGCTCACGGGCGATGGTCTTCAGCTCCTTCTTCGTGTCCTTGAAGGCCATCGACGACATGCGTGAGATGACGCGCAGGCGCCGAACCTTCGACAGATCGGCAATCACCTCCTCCGTGAGACCGTCGGCGAAGTACGCGTTGTCCGGATCGGTGCTGAGGTTGGTGAAAGGCAGCACCGCGATCGACTTCACCGCGCTCGACACCGCGGCGCTGCGGCGAGCTTCTATTGACGCTGGCGCGGGGAGACGGGTTGGACGGTTCTCCCGCCAGGCGTCGATCTCGGACCTGTACGCGTAGACGCTGCCGAGCGTGCGATGCACGTGACGGTGCACGGGCAGACCCTCGTCGGTTTCCCAACGGCGCACCGTCCGCACGCCTCGATTGAGATAGGCGGCAATCTCCTTCCACGACTCGAGACGGTCTCCGACGGCTTCTGGCACTGATCGATTCCTCGCGACGTGGCCAACGTGGGCCACAGCAGGCCGTTGGAGTGGAATGCCCCATCATGACGCTTGCTCGGTCTTTCAGGCGCCGCGTAGCGTGCGGTCCATCTTGGACGGAGCTTCACCATGCGTCAATTCCTGGCAGCACCGGCGTTTGTCGCCGCGCTCTCCTTCGCGGGCGCGATGGCCCCCAACGCGCGCAGTCAACAGACCCAGCAATCTGTGACGCGGTCGGTCTCGGGGAAGGCGATACACCACTTCACGACGGCGATCATTCACTCCGCGACGGCGACGCCGACTGGAAAGACCCAGCGCAGCACCGACATCATCGAGCTCAGTGGCGATCTCACGGGACGTGTTCTGTACCACCCCATCACGGTCATCGACACTGTGAAGGGCACGCTGGTGAATACCGGAAACGAGGTTTTCTCCGGAACGGTCCTCGGATCGGAGCCCGTCCTGCTGCACGATGACCGGTTCCGTTTCGAGGTCGATCTGAAGACCGGAGGGATGGAGTCCGGCGAGGTTCACCTGTCCAACGTGCTCGCCGGCCCGAAGATCCGCTGCGATCTCGTCGTGGTCGGAGCCGGCGCGAAGACGGCCGAGGGCAACGGTATCGTCGATTACCGCGGCACGTGCACGTTCACGAAGTGAGAAAGCACCTCTCACGTGTCACGAGAGCGCCGACCTTCGAGGAGCGGATGGATGGTCGGCCGTCGGCTTGTTAGGCGGTCGTTTTGGCGATCGTTTGGCTCCGGAGGCCTAACGCGGTCGCATTCGTCGCTCGATCGGTCGCTGCGGGTGCAAGTGACGGAACGGTTCGAGTGTGGGCGATTGCCTGGGGCCTGCTGATCGAACATCTGCGAACGGCAACGACGGTTTGCCTGGAGCCTGGGCAGCGTGAGCAGCTCCTCGGCGAATCCCCGGCCGAGGCGAGAGCGCGGTTCGCCGAGTGCGAGCGACGTAACGGGCGGAGTTGATGAGGCCGCGTAGCACCGCGCTGACGACCTGCGTGTCCGCCGTGGCGTCCGCAAGACGCAGTACATAGGAGCGGGATCGCGAATTCAAATGCGACCGGGTAGAAGCGGGGACAATCCCGTCCGAGCGGCGACCTGCTCGGCGGGCCGCACCGGCGGATGAGAAGGTGAACCCGCCTCACAATTTTGGTCTGGTGCGGCGCGCACACGACGCATAGTGTGCCGTCCCCCACGCCGTCCACCCATCGCCCCGCCTGTCGTGCCCCGTAGCCCGCTGCTCACGCGCGTCGTCGCCGCCTGCCATACCGCCGCCCACGCCGCCCGAACCGGCGCCTCCCCGAGCGATCTGCTCGCGGCCGATGCGACTGGGCCTAACGATCACAACGCCATCACGCGCCACTTCGTCGGCGCGGCGGCGGCTGGAGCAGTCGGCGCGCTTGCCGCGTGTGCCGGGCCCGAGCGTACCCTGCTCCCGATTGCCGGCGACCCTAACGCGACAAAGACCTCGGCGCCTGATCGGGTCGTCGTCGTTGGGGCGGGACTCGCGGGGCTCACGTGCGCCTACCGTCTCCTGCAGCGCGGCGTCGACGTCACGGTCTACGAGGGCAACACCCGCGTGGGTGGACGGTGCTGGACCAACCGCACCGCGTTCGACGGCGGACAGCTCGCCGAGCACGGGGGCGAGTTGATCGACCAGTCGCACACCACAATCCGTCAGCTCGCCCAGGAGCTCGGCCTGCCCCTCGACAACGTCCTGGCGGCCGAGCCTAACGGGACGGAGCCGTTCTTCTGGTTTGATGGTGGCCGGTACCCGGTCGCCGACGCAGTCCGCGACCTCAAGGCCGTCTGACAACCGCTCAAGCGCGACTACCAGGCGGCGGGGTTCCCGACGCTCTATACGTCGTCGACGGCGGAGGGCCGCGCCCTGGACGCAATGTCCATCGCTGACTGGATTTCCACGCGCGTTCCCGGGGACGCGCGGCATCCTCGTCGACTACACCGGCGCGGGCGTGACGATGACCCAGAGTGGCCGCTTGCCGGCAGCACTCGCGCCCGAGTTTCTCGCGCGCGCGGAGCCGGTGTTCCCGGGGCTCACCGCGCGGTGGAACGGCAAGGCGACGTTCGACGACTGGCCGCGGAACCCGTGGACGCTCGGCTCCTACTCCTACTTCCGGGTCGGTCAGTATCAGCGCTTCGCCGGGGCGGAGGGCGAGCCGGTGGGGACCTGCCATTTCGCCGGCGAGCACACGTCGATCGACGCGCAGGGCTACCTGGAAGGGGCCGTGGAAAGCGGGGCACGGGCGGCGCGGGAGGTGCTCGCGCGCGTGGGGCTCGTTCCGCGTTAGGTGCGCGGGCGGCACATACCTCTCCTCCGCCGGCGGACTATGTCGAGCCGCCGGCAAGTCGCTGGATACGCTGGAGAGGCCGTCGTCGCATCACAGGCGCGATCCGTCACGCGATGCGTCGACGATTACATCAGGCTCCGCATCGACAGCACGACGAACGTCGAATAGAAGAGCGCCATCACGACGAGCATGACTCGGCGCCAGAGTGGCGGTCGAATCTCCCGTGGAAGGAGTCGCGTGTTGACGTAGAGCAGGTGCAACGACGAGATGACGAAGACGACGCCAGCGATGTTCGCCGCCACCTGCAGCAGCACGATCGGCTGCGCGAGGCGAAGCGCGATCACGCCCCACACGGCAACGGCCGCCAACACGGCGTAGTACACGGCGCGCACATCGCCATTGCGCCACGCGCGGACGCGGCGGCTCCCCGTCCACAACATGTCGGTCATCGCGCGGACCATCCCTTCCATTGTATCGAGCTGCGTCTTGAACAGAATCCACGCACCAAGGAACGCGATCGCCCCTGCGAGGATCGGCCCTGATCGCTCACCGATGGCTGACGCCAGCGCCGCACTGATGCCCAGCCCGCGAAGGTCCGTGCCGCTCGGCAGCAGTGACGTGTAGAGAATTGCGGGCAGCAGCATACCGAGAATCGCGCCGGTGAAGAACACCCCCCACTGATCGGCGCGCACGACGCGCCACCACCCTTTCCATCGCGCGCGCCCGTCCGCATCCGGCGTGAACATGAAGCCGTTGTGCGCGAGGCGCACCTTCTCGCCGCCGACGGCGGAGGCGATGTAGCCAACGCGTGCACCCATCCCGTAGCCCTTGTCGCGCGCCCAGTTCGAGAGCGTGATGTTGCCGACGCCTCCGGCGCCCGAATACGCGACAAGGGCCGCGAGCAGAAAGAAATCCGCTCCCTCGGGCATGAACCGGAACGTGGCGTTAGGCGCATCGTAGCCGACGAGGCCCGCCACCCCCGATATCCAATGACCCGCGCCGCCGAACATCAGCGCGAGCACGAGAAAGGCGCTCAGGATGCACCCGACCAACACCCAGTTGAGCAGCTCGAGCGTGTGCTCGATCCGCCGTCCGACCAACAGGATGGCAACGCACAACAGAAACGTCCCGACGCCGATGAGGTAGACGGCACCCGCGTCGTTAGGCCCGGCCAGGCGCCTGGCGATCAGAAAGAAGATGGCCCCCGCTGCGTTCGCCGCGAACGCCGGCCATCCCATCTGGAGCACGTGCAGCGTGGCATAAAACCATCCCCACGCCGTCGACGACGGCCGCGTGCGCATGAACCCCGTGTAGATGGGTTCACCCGTGGCGATCGTGTAGCGCATGAGCTCCGTGTTGAACACGGTCTGCAGAAACACGGCGACGGCCGTCACCCACAGCAGCGACAGTCCGTGGCGCACGAACACCGCTGGGCCAAGGAGAAACTCGCCGCTCCCGATCGATGCGCCAAGCACGATGACCCCTGGCCCGACGACCGCCAGCCAGCCGAGCCCCTTGGGTGACGGCGGCACCGGCAACTCCGCGCGCGTCCACGGGGCGAGTCCCGAACGCGCCTCCTGAGCCACCGCCACTACTCTACCAACGGTCATCGGCTCAGCCATCAGCGAGCCTCCAGATCCAGGGACGTTGACACGCTGGTCGGCGACGGACTGCCCGCGGCGACCGGGGCTTCAGGGCTGCGGGCCAGAATGTCGCAGCGCGGGCTCGTGAAAAGAAGGTCGGACGTGCGGTATCCCCACGGGTGGTGCATCGGCGCGCGTCGCGGCGACGGCCTGGTCTTCGCGTCCGGGCGATGAACCGCGCCGCGTTGTCGCGGGCTCGTTCCGCGTTAGGCGCGCGGGCCGCCTAGTCCATCGCACGAGGCTTGGCGTCCCTTTTCTCGACGCGTCAGCCTAATTAGACGAGGAACGACCACGGCGTTCCATCGAGCCGGACTCGGAACTGCGGGTTGACGCTGAAGCCACCGCGACGGATCGCCATGTCGAGGGTGGCGGCTGGCTTGCCAAGCGTGGACGTGGGGATGGTGGAGATTCCCTTGTTGGCCACGCTGATCGCCCAGGTGACCTCGGTGCGAGAGCCCGCGCTGTCGACGGATTGCGAGAACGCCGGATGCGCGAGGCTCGATGCGGCGTGCACCGACAGTGCGAGCGTGATGATGCCGCGCGTCTTCATCGTGACCCCTCCCCTTCGCGTCAATCCCGGGGAAATCGCGCAACCCACGCGGCGAACGCGTTCATGTACCGCTCGAGGAACGCGCGCGTGCCGTCTACAACGAGCCGTCCGTCGTCGAATAGCTTGTCGACGCCGCTGACGTACGCCTCGGGCTGCTGCATCGTCGGGACGTTCAGGAACGTGAGTGACTGGCGCAGGTGGTGGTTCGCGCCGAAGCCGCCGGCCTGTCCCGCAGTCGCCGTCACCACACCGCCCGCCTTGCCGTTCCACACGCTCCGTCCGGACGGACGCGAGCCGACGTCGAGCGCGTTCTTCAGCGCCGCGGGCACCGAGCGGTTGTATTCCGGCGTCACGAACAGCAGGGCGTCCGCCACGGCGATGCGCGTACGGAACTCGGACCACGCGGCCGGCGGCGTGTCCTCGTCGTCCGTGTTGTAGAGCGGAAGCTGGCCGATCTCCACGATGCTGAGTGAGAGCGCCGGGGGTGCGAGCTCCGCGAGCACGTGCGCGAGCTTTCGGTTCAGCGAGTCCCGTCGGAGGCTGCCGACGAGAACGGCGACGTCGTATGTGTAGTTCATGGGATCCTCCCACGGATGAATTCGAAAAGGGTTGGTTCAGCGGAGCGTGAAGGCGGCGCAGTCGGGATCGAACGAGCGCCTGGTCGCTATGCTAGACGCGCCTTCGATACACGTCCAAGTCTTTCTTCCGATCGACTGAGACGTCAGACTTATCACTCCACGGTCACCGAGCGTCCCTTTGGAGCTCCGCCATCTCCGCTACTTCGTAGCCGTCGCCGAGGAGCTGCACTTCGGGCGCGCGGCGGCGCGACTGAACGTTGCGCAGCCCGCGCTGAGCCAGCAGATCAAGCAGCTCGAGCGGGAGCTCGGCGCCCTCCTGCTCGCGCGGACAAAGCGGCGCGTGGCGCTCACCGAGCCGGGGCGTCTTTTCCTGACCGAGGCGCGGCGCACGCTCGCCCAGGCGGCGCTCGCCGTCGAGGTGGCGCGCGGCGCCGAGGCAGGCGAGGTCGGACGCCTGCGTATCGGCTACGTGGATGCGGCGCTCTGGAGCCCGCTGCCAGAAGTCATCCGCGCCTTCCGCGAGCGCTTTCCGCGCGTGGCCCTGACGATGCTCGAGCGGATGCCGACCGAGCAGCCCGCGGACATCCGTCGCGGTGACATCGATCTCGCGATCGGTCCGCCGCCGCCGGCGGGAGCGCCGGTGGAGGTCACGCCGTTCACCGAGGAGACGGGAATGGTTGCGCTTCCGGCGGCGCACCCGCTCGCGGGCCGCGAGGCGATCGCGATCGGCGACCTGGCCGACGCCCCGTGGCTGCTCGTCCCAGCGCGCGTCCCGAGTCGGCTGCGCGACCTCACGCTCCGCGCGGCCGCGGCGGCGGGGTTCACGCCGCGCGTGGCGCAGGAGGCGCGCGAGCTCGACACGCTCATCGCACTCGTGAGCGCGGGGCTCGGCGTCACCCTCGTGCCCGCGAGCGCCGCACGGTTTCCACGGCCTGGAGTCGTGTTCCGCCCGCTCGCCGGCAAGGCGCTCTCGTTCCGTCTCGTGGCGCTCCAGCGACGGGGGCTCGTGCCGCCCGCGGTACGGTCGTTCCTGGACGTGCTGCGCGAGGTCGGTCGCGGCGGCGCCTAACGCCGACCCGTGCGGAAAGTTCGCGTCCTCGTCGCGAGTGGCAATTCGAAACGGGCGCTTGCGGGCAAGAACGCGCGCACGCTCGCGCGGGACTTGTTAGGCATGATGCAGGAGACGCGGAGCCGCGCGCGGTCTACGTGTCCCTGCGTGATGAGGATGTAGTCGGCACGCCGCACGTGCGCATCGATCATCGCCGTGTCGTGCCAGGAGCGTCGCGTGTCCCGTTCGCAGTCCGACATGTCGCGCCAGAGCGGCCAGGCGTTCGATGGTCATCATATCGTGGTGCCTAACGCGCTGTCTTCAAGGGCTCGGCCTCGAACGTGGCGGGCGGTTCTTTCGGCAACAACCGCGTCAATCAGTTCGACCGGTTGCCGCGAAGCCGGGAAACTCTAGTCCATCGCGCGCGGCTTCCCGTCCCCACGGGCGAGCGAGGTCGCGGCGCTCGTTGCCGGGCGGGTTGCGCGTGTCGATCCTGAGCAGCGCCTGGAAGTGCTCGAGAGGGTAGCACGCAGCTGCGACCTCACCGCGCCGGAAATTTCATTCATCTCGCTCAGGATTCGGCCGACGCGCGGGTGCGCGCGCAGACTCTCGAGCGTCGGATCGTATCGCAGGTACACGAGCGCTGGATGGCGCTCGGCGTACGCGCGGTCGAGCCAATCGAGGGCCCGGGTGGTGTCGCCGATCAGCGTCCACAGCTTGGCGATGCGGAACGGGTCGGGAGCGCCCTCCGTCTGCCGGAGATCCATGTCGAGCCAACTCCGCCAGAAGCCGCGCATGCCCGAGGCGACATACCCCTTTCGAAGGGCGTCCACTTCGGCAGCGGTCGCTCCGCGCAGCGTCGCGATCCTGACGTACTCCTCCACAGCCTCCTCGAACCGGTGTTGCTGCAGATATACCTCTGCGGGGCCAGCGGGCAGGAACGGACCGGAGCCGAGAGCGAACGTGTGCACCGGGTCGAGCTTGAGCGCACGGCGGTACTGCATCAATGCGCGATCGAGGTCACCAGCAACGCGGTAGTCGCCGGCGAGCAGGACAACGGTCCGCGCATTCAGGGGGTCCAGCTCGACCGCCCGCTCGCGTGCGGCGACCGCATCATCGAAGCGGCCCATCGCGCGCATGTAGTTCGCGAGGTGATGGTAGGCGTGCGCGTCATTCGGATTCAGCTCGATCGCGCGGCGCAGCGCCTGCTCGGCACCCTTCCAGTCCCAATCGAAGAACAACTTGATGATCCCGAGATTCACGTGGGCCTCGCCAAGGGCGGGGTCGAGCTCGAGGGCGCGGGCCGTGAGGGCGCGAACCTCGGGCGTGCCCTCCCTGGAAGACACGTGTCCGAGCATGATCTGCGGTGCGACGACGCTCGCCTTCGCGGCGTAGGCGAGCGCAAAGCCGGGCTCCCGTGCGATGGCGCGATCGAAGAGATCCTTCGCCTGCCGCAGGGCATCCGCCGTCAGGCTGTTTCGAAGGTAGAGGCCGCGCAGGTAGAGGTCGTAGGCCTGCAGATCGGGCAACGGCCGAGACGCCGGCGCCGCGCCGGCGCGGGCGAGTCGCAGAGCGAGCGCGCCGGCGATCGCGGTCGCGATCTCGTCCTGCACGGCGATGATGTCCTCCAGCCCACGATCGTATTCGTCCGTCCAGAGGTGATAGCCCGTCGCGGCGTCGATCAGCTGTGCCGTGATCCGAAGTCGATTGCCGTCCTTTCGTACGCTGCCCTCGAGCACAGCCGCGACGCCCAGCGTATCGCCGATCGCGCGGACATCCAGCGTACCGTCGCGCAGCGCGAACGAGGATGTGCGAGCGGCCACGCGTAGCCCCTCGATGCGGCTGAGCGATGCGATGATCTGTTCGGTCAGTCCATCGCCGAAGTATCTGTTCTCCGGATCGGGACTCATGTTCACGAACGGCAATACGCCCACGGATGACGCGACAGGCGGCGCGGCAAGGCGTGGAGCGGCGATGTTGCGGACGCCGAGGATCGCGAGCACGAACACGAGCGCGGCGGCCGTCGCGTAACGGACTGTTGCCGGCTTCCGAGCCGTCGGCACGTCTAGGGTCGCCGCAGGAACGAGATCCGAAGCGGCACTCTGATGTTGCGGCGAGCTGGCTGGGCGAACGACGGCGGGCTGCGTGGCCGTGCGCGCAGGCGGTTCGAGACGCAGACGCTCCGCGAACGTCGTGATCTCGGGGTCCGGCTCCGCCTCGAACTCCTCTCGCAGCAGCGCGGCGTGAACGCGCGCATGTCTGAGCGCGCCGGCGCGGTCGCCCGCCGCCTCGAGCGCGCGCATCAGCCGCAACACCACCCGGCCGTTGTAGGGATCATGAGCGGCTAGCCTCCGCCACCAGCTCACGGCAAGGCCGAACTCGGCGCGCGCTTCACGGGCTTCCGCCAGTGACTCCAGTGCCGCCGCGTAACGCTGCCCAAGGCGCGCGCGCTCCGCGTCGAGCCAATGATCGAATTCCGCGCTATCCGACAGGTGAAAGCCGTCCAGCAGCGGACCCGCAAACAGTTCGACCGCGGGCTCGAGCTGTCCTTCGTCGAGCAGCCGCTCGAACGTCCCGGCGTCACTCACCATCGCGTCCGGATTCAGCGCGAGCTCATCGCCGAACGAGCGGACCACGTCCTCGCCCAGGGCGCTGCGCACGATGTAGAGATCGTCGGACAGCTGGTGGCGTGCGCGGTCGGTGGGGCTCTCCGGCCAGAGCACCGCGATGAGCTTGTCGCGCGTGACGAGGCGCGAGCGCGCGAGAGCCAGGAATGCCAGCAGCGCGAGGCGGCGGCCTTGTGCTGCTCGTCCGGTAACCGGCCCGTCGGACCGCTCGATCGAGGCGGCACCGAAGAGCTTGAGCGTCAACACGATTGGCGTCGAGAGAGAGAAAAACGAGAGCGGCGCGAGAATGCCCCGAGAGCGCCGGTTACCATATGCGCGCGGCACGGGCCGGAGCAAGCTCCGGGCGCGCACTGCTCGCGGCGGGAGACTCGCGCGGAGCTCCCTGCCATCACACCACCGACACCCCCACCGAGGCACACTTTCATGGTATTCCGTTCCTTGAGGCTCGCCGCATCGCTCACGGTTATCGCCGCCGGCCTCGCCGCCTGCCGTCAGGAGACGGCGATTCCCGTCGCCGTGCAGACCGTCCGACTCGCCCTGATCGCGGGCGCCGAGCATGGCGGCGCGCCGTTCTCGACTCCGATGACGCAGGAGGTCACCAGCACGCCACCGTACGCGGGTGACCCCAATGGCACCGGCACGGCTCTCGTCACCGTGAACCACGGCCAGCGTGAGATCTGCTGGGAGGTATCAGTGTCCGACATCACCCTGCCGGCGACGGCCTCGCACATTCACAAGGCGGCTCCTGGTATCCGCGGCCCGATTGTCGTCGGCCTCTCGGCCCCGGACGCGGCCGGAAGGTCGGTCGGCTGTGCTTCGGGCCTGGACCAGGCTCTCCTGAGGGACATCCTCACGAACACCGCAGCTTATTACGTGAACGTTCACACGACCGATTACCCACCGGGGGCCGTTCGCGGCCAGCTTGGGCACTAGCTCCGCTGACTGACGCCGCGCAGCGAATTCGAGCGGCGGCGCGCTTGTCGTTCCGAGCGGAGAGCCGAAAGCCCGCGGGCACCCGGCCGCTCGCTCGGAATGACAGGCGTTGCGGTCTGACCTGGCCGGACGGCTCGTAACTGATCGGGCAGTCGCGATCCGCGAGATGGAACTCGCGCACCTTCGCGACGGACCTCGCCGCCGTGAACCATCATCTGATGCGAGCCGAGCGTGTGCTCATGCTGCGTGAGGGACTGAAGAACCGACCGTGGTTCAAGCACTCGCTCTACGCGCCGGGGTTCTACACCGGCTACGGCGTGAAGACGATGCCGGGGATTCGCGAGGCGATCGAGCAGGGAGAGTGGAGCAACGTGAACGGCGAGATCGCGCGCGTTGCGGAGGCGCTCAACGCGAAGGCCGCGCTGTTGAAGGAGGCAGCTCGTTGCTCGAATCGTGGTGAGACCGACGTGAGTGACGGGTGCGAAATCGGTACCAGGCGCCGGTTAACGAACCAGCCGGGGATCAAACCCGAACGGCTGCACTGATTCGACCACGAGCTGCGGGAACTTTACGTGCTGCGGATTGATCAGGACGTTGTAGCTCCCGTCCACGATCGCGCTTGGCACCGTCAGCACGAGTGCGCCACCCAATCGGACCCACGCATCTCCGATCGCCTGGACTTCGGGTGGGACTGGAAACGCGCGCCAGCTCCTGGGGAGTTCTGATGCGGGCAGCTCGTCGACGAGGGGGTCGGGAACGTGCGCGCGGATGAGTGAGTAGCCCGGCAGGGCCGCACCCGCGGTCATGTGGACGAGTACCTCCAGCACCGCGAGCGCGGAGTTGCTCGAGGCGTAGGCGACGCGCGTCCCGGGGGAGTTCCACCGACCTCCGTGGACGCGGGCTCCCTCGCCGTCGAACGCGGTGGCGGCATACCTGGTCTTTACCAACCGCCAGAGCTGCATCGCCTAAGTTGGAATCCCGTACTCCAACCGGCCGATGAGATGTTCCACCTCGATTGCGCCGACGTCCGTGGACGCGAAGTCAAGCGGCGTTCGTCCGCCTAACGCCGTCACCGGGCTCGTCAGCCACCCGCGTGCATCCTCGACGTGCCCCTCGAACAGCTCGATGGCTCGGGCGACTACACGGGAAAGACGGGCGAGGCGATCAGACTCGTCAGGCTCGAGCCGCCCGCTCTCCTTTCTTCTCGCGAGGGTACGTTCGGGGATTTCCGCCGCCTCGGCCAGCACGCGATACGGAAGCTCCGTGTTCCGCTGTAAGCGCTCGAAAGCCGAGTACGCGAACCCGCGTCGGATCTGCTCCATGACGTGGAGCGCGTCATACCGGCGCAACCCGAACAGGGCGACGTAGTAGTGTCCATCGCGCCTGCCGGACCTGACCCGGTTCCAGAGCTCCGCGATGTCGGGAGCGATCTTTTCGGCGGATTGTGCCGCGGATTCTCGCGCTGCCATATGGCATAATGTATGTCGCCAAACGGCAACGAGCAACCATTCTGGAGTCGACGGCGCTGCGCCTAGTTCATCGCGCGCGGCTTCCCGTCCCCACGGGCGAGCGAGGTCACGGCGTCCCAGTTGAACCGCACGAAGCGATGCAGCTCGCTCTCGAGGATGCGCTCCTGATCGCTGTGCGCGCCGAAGCCGCGCGGCCCATCCTCGATGTCGATGGCCGGACCGATGCCGAAGCACTGGATGCCCTTCGCGCGCGTGAACGACATGTCGGTCGCGCCGGTGCCCATGACCGGGATCGCCGGCACGTTGTACACGCGGCGCACCGATGCCTCGAGCGCCTTGAACGCCTCGGAGTCGAGTCGACTCTCGACGCCCGTTGGACGGCCGAATGACGGCGACACGCGGACTTCGACCGCCGGGTCGTTGATGACCTTCCTCATCTCCTCGGCGAACCGGTCCGCGTCCTCGTCGGGGAGCATGCGGACGTCGAGCGTCGCGCGCGCTTCCGACGGGATGACGTTCGAGCGGTACCCGCCGGCGATGACGTTAGGCGACGCCGACGTGCGCAGCATCGACGAGTGCCGAGGCTCGTGCTCGTAGAGCCAGTCGTCGGCGGCGCGGCGGACGGCGGAATCCGCGGAGAGCACACCGCGATAATGTTGTGCGACGTCGGGCGGCGAGATCGCCGCGAGCCGCTCGAAGTACGCGCGCGTCGTCTCGTTGAGCCGGATCTCGGGACGCCACGCGCCGACGCGCGCGACCGCGCCCGCGAGATGCACGATGGCGTTGGACGCGAGCGGCACCGACCCGTGTCCGGCGATGCCGCGGGCGACGAGCTCGATGCCGCGGCCGCGCTTCTCCAGCGTCTGGATGGTCGAGTACTTCACCTGGCCACCGATGCGCGTCGCCCCGCCGCCTTCGGCCAGGCAATACTCGGCCTCGATCTCGGGCAGGTGTTGCTCGGTGACGAAGCCGATCCCGACGCGCGTGTTCCCCTCCTCTCCCGACTCGGCGAGGAAGATCACGTCGCGGTCGAGCGGGACGTTGAGCCGCTTGAGCAGCAGCATCGTCATGAGGCCGGCGGTGACGTTGTCCTTGTCGTCGACGGCGCCGCGCCCGTAGACGTAGCCGCTGTCCCGCGTGGCGGCGAACGGCGGATGCGTCCACTTCGTGGTGTCCACCGTGACGACGTCGGTGTGCCCCATGATGAGGAGCGGGCGCTTGCGACCGGTCCCCTTGAGGCGAGCGATGACGTTCGAGCGGCTGGAGTCGAGCGCGACGATCTGCGCGGGGATGCCCTCACGGTCGAACACGGCCTTGAGGTACTCGGCGGCGCGGCGCTCGTTGCCGGGCGGGTTGCGCGTGTCGATCCTGAGCAGCGCCTGGAAGTGCTCGAGCGTCTCGCGCTCGACGTCGGCCCAGTTGGGTTGGCGCGGAGACTGTTGTGCGCGAGCAGGGGTGGCGGCTGCGAGCGCGAGGACGATCGACGCAGTGGCGAGGGATATGTGTCTCATGAACGAAATGATACGACGCGTGACGGTACACTGACGAGAGTCCGTCAACGTGCGATCGGAACGGTTGTCGTGACCGCGGTCGCAACCGCGGCGGCCTGCACCGCAGCAACAGCGGATCAGTACTTCACGTCGAACCTGCCCGAGGTGACCTGTTGTTCCGCCGGCGACGCACCCTCGTGTGCCAGCGTGAACTGGAACGTGCCTGCCAGGTGGCCCGGCGCGGCGGTCGTGAGCGTGATACTGCCGGCTCCGCCCTGGGTCCTGCTCGCCGCCCACGTTTGCGAGCCGATGATGAGCCCGGCGGCGATTGGCGTTGTAGACCCAACCGTCTGCGTCCCTAGGCCCTGACTGGCCGGGATGACGAGCGTGAGCGTAGCAGTGGCATTCGTCCCCCTAACGATGATCAGAGAGGGCGGGGCAGTGTCGGTCGCGATCGACATCGCGCTCCACGCCGCACCGGCGATACGGGCGGACATGCCGCCGGCATCTGACTTCGCTGGACCGGTCGTGTCGCCGCCGCACGCGGCAAGGAGGACGAGCGCCGCTGCCGCGACGATGGTGGACGAGTGTCGCATGATTGCCTCTGGGGTGAGAAGACGCGGGTCGTGTCGTTCTCCCGCGTTCGCGTAGGTACTGGGCGGAACCCCGTCGAGCGCACAGCGGTCACTCGGTGTTGCGCAGTGCGTGGAGCTGAGTGCCTCTCAGGGAGAGAGTCCCAATCTGCGGAGCAGCTTTGCCCATCGCGGTGAGGAGTGCAGGACGTCGAATGCTATCGTCGCCTTGATGCTGTGAAGGAATGCGTCACGCTCGGTGTACGCTCGCTCGAGCCACTGGAACGCCGTGTCCGCATCGCGCAGGCCCGCGTATGCCATCGCGAGACCAAACGACGGTAGGTGATCCTGGTCGGTCGCACGAAGGATCCCGTCGAGGATGGCCCGCGCGTCGTGCGAGAGACCGGTGACCGCGAGGGCGTATGCCAGACGAGTCGCGCCTCGCGCGCCGCCAAGGGCGGAGACGACTCGGAACGCCGCGACTGCTTCGTCACGGCGATCGAGCCGCAAGTACGCGTGCCCGAGATGCTCGTGCGCGAGGGCGAGTCGCGGATTCAGCTCCACGGCCGCCTCGAGTAATGGGACTGCCATCTCCGCGCGACCAGCGCAGAGGTGTAAGCGTCCGAGATTCATGCTCGCCGATGGTGCCAGTGGGTCGACCTTGCGAGCTTGCTCGAGGACCGGCCGCGCCTCGTCGAAGCGTCCCTGGTACATGAGATAGAGGCCGTAGCGCTGATGCGCGAGGCCGTACCCGGGGTCGAGCGCAATGGCGCGCTCGAACTCCCGCTCGGCCGCCGGCCAGTTCCAGTCGAAGCTGAAGAGGATGCTTGCGAGCGACGTGTGGGCTTCCGCGAGCGTGCTGTCGAGGGCGAGCGCCCGCGCGACCGCTTCGCGGACCTGCGACACGTGGTAGTCCTGTGGCCCGTCACCGAGGACCGCTAGCAGCAGGTGTGCATCGGCCAGCCCTGCGTGGGCCCGCGCATAGTTGGCGTCTCGCGTGATCGCCTGCTCGAAGTAGGCGACCGAGCGGCGCAGATCCTCCTCCGACACGCGATTCTGGAAGTAGCGTCCCTTGAGGTAGAGCTCGTGCGCGACGAGGTCCTCGGTTGCCGCGCGCTTCTGTGTCGAGACAGTGGGGCCGAGCCTAACGCGCAGAGCATTGGCGATCGCGTGTGCGATTTCCTCCTGCACGGCGAAGACATCCTTCGTGTCGCGATCGTAAATCTCGGACCAGATGACAGCGCCGTCGCTGGCGCGGATGAGGTGCGCGCCGATCTTGAGCCGCTCTCCGGAGCGTCGGACGCTCCCCTCGAGCACGTGGTCGACGCGAAGCGACTCAGCGATGGCTCGAACATCCAGCCCCTTGCCCTTGAACGAGAACGAGGACGTTCGCCCGGTGATGATGAGACCTGGCAGCTTGCCGATGGTGCCGATCAGCTCGTCCGTCAAACCGTCGCTGAAATGCTCGTCCGAGAGGTCGCCGCCAGTGTTGGCGAAGGGGAGCACCGCGAGAGTCGCACCCTGCTGTGTCGTCCGCGGTGCGTCCGCTGGTTGCGCGCGGCCGCCACTCTCTCGTCGTCGGACAAGCTCGTTCAACGCCTCCGCGAATACAGGATCTGGCTCGATGCCCAGCTCGTCGCGGACGCGGTCGTGAAAACCGCGCGCATGCTGAATGGCGGCTGCGTAGTCACCGGACGCGTCAAGCGCGCGGAGCAGGCCGACCGCAACCCGCTCGTTGAGCGGCTCTGCCGTCGCGAGTCGTTGCCACGACTCGACTCGCGGT
Organism: uncultured Gemmatimonadaceae bacterium; assembly: GCA_963829055.1. Classification (GTDB taxonomy): domain Bacteria; phylum Gemmatimonadota; class Gemmatimonadetes; order Gemmatimonadales; family Gemmatimonadaceae; genus JAJKIV01. Next base: position 63,077 of record CAWHHI010000005.1, read on the forward strand.
GCGCGCGTCACCGCTCCGATCCGCGCGCACGGCGAGCGCTTCGAGCGTTTGAGCGAAATCGCGCGCGAGCGAAGTCCGCTCGTCAGACGCCCAGCGCTCGAACCCGTCGGCGCCACGCACATGGAAGCCGTCGAGAAATGGCCCGCTATAGAGCTTCACCGCCCGCTCGTGGTCGCCATGCCTAACGGCATTGCGGAAGTCGTCGACGTCACTCGACACGTAACGCGTGTCGAGCCGCAGATCGGCGGAGGCCAGCAGCAAGTCGGGATGTAACTGTCGGCGAGCGGAATGGACCAGCTGCTTGAGCGACGTCCGGGCGCGCTCGTCGTCGCGGTCTGGCCAGAGAAGCGCGGTGACGGATTCCCGGGTGAGGCCGCGCGGACCGGCGCCAGCGAGCAAGGCCAGCAAGGAGAGCACCTTGCGCTGGCCCGACAGCTCGTCGAGCCGCGCGCCACCACGCTCGATGGAGCAACCGCCGAAGGTCCGGATGTAGAGCATCAGTCGCCCCGCAATCTCACTTGGAACTCACCCGGATTTTACGAGGTGGCGCTACATACCGCCTCACCAGACGGGCATCAACCACCGAACGCTAACTCCAGAGAGGCTTGTGATGCGATTTCTCGCCACGTTCCCGCTCCTCGTCGCACTCGTCGCCGCCGGATGTGCTCCCGATGCTCTCACATCGCCACGCTCGGCGACACGTCCGGCGGCACATGCAACCGCCGATCGGAGCAACCTTGCTTCGCTTCCGATCTCCGGCCGCTGCGCGCTGACGACGCTCGGCAGCGTGCCATACCCGGCGCCCCCGGTGTTCCGGCAGACTGCGACCGGCGAGTGTCAGCTCTCGCACCTCGGACGCGTCCAGGTTGACTTCGTTCAGGTCGTCAACTTCGCAACCAGGACGCAGCAATCGCTCGAGCTGTCGTACACCGCGCCGAACGGTGACATCCTGTACGCCGCCAGTGCAGGCACCAACACCCCGACCAGCACGGGCGCGGACTTCACTGCCGTGATCACGTTCGCCGGCGGCACCGGTCGCTTCGCGAACGCTCGCGGGCAAGCGCAGGCCATCGGCGAGGCGAATATCGCAGCGGGCACCAGTGAATACGTGCTCGACGGATGGATTGCGTACGACGCCGCCGACAGCGCGGGGAAGTAGACCGCGCAACACGGATTGCTCTCGAGCACGTGGTCGGCTCCGGTAACCCTAACGTCAAAGCAGCCATGCGTAGAATCCTCGCAATCGCGGTGCTCGTGTCGCTGATCCCTGTTCTGATCGTCATGGGGCAAGCCAGGGCTTCACGAGCGCGTTCGTCGAATAGTGCCGACGTCGAACGAGAGGTTCGGCGCGCGAGTGCCGAGGAAGTCACGGCCCTCGTGGCTCGCGACACGACGGCGCTCGAGCGCATCTGGTCCGATGATTTCGTGGTGACGAACCCGCTCAACCAGCTGGTCGACAAGCGCCAGGTCCTGGCCCTGATCGAAACGGATACGCTGGCCTTTCGGTCATACGATCGACGGATCGAGTACTTCCACAGGTTCGGCGACGTGGCCGTGGTCGCGGGAAGCGAGGTTGTGATCTGGGCCGGACGCATGCCACTCGCCGGCACACCATCGTCTCTTCGGTTTACCGCGGTGTGGCGGGAGCACGATGGGCGCTGGGAGGAGGTGGCTCGTCATGCAAACGTCCTCCCGCAGCCCAGATAGCACCGTGAGAGGCGGATAAGTCACGTCGAATCCAGGCGGGCACGCCGTCACGCGTCCAGAAATCGCCGGCGGCTGATACCCGTGCTCGTCGATGTAATGCCCGATCAATTGCGGGCAGGCGGAGGCATACGATCTCCGGGCACGAGGAGGCGGCGGCTCCGGGCGTGGAGGGTTCATGGCGCGCATTGCCTCGACGGGCAGATTCATATAGAAGACGCGTTCCGGCACGCCGGGCGCCCCGAAGCGCTGGAGCTGCGTCGCGATGGCGCTCACGATGCGGTGGTCTGGGTGACCCGTGCCGCCGTCGGGCCCCCACGTGATCACCGCATCGGGACGAAGCCGCGCGAGCTCCCCGGCGATGCGCTCCGTCGCGCGGTCAATGAGCGCGCGGTCGCCGACATAGTCGCCGAGCTTGCCGTCGGGGAACCCGAGGAGGATCGGTCGCTCGAGCCTAACGCCTGCGTCGCGCAGCGAGCCTCTTCGGCGCGCGGCGGACGAGATCCTCGCCCGCCACGGTGCTCTCAGGACGGGATCTGGCCCTGCTGGCCGGCGCCAGCACCGCCGCCGGTTGCGATGGTCAGGTACACCTGCACGCCCTCGCGGGCGTAGCGGGCGAGGATCGGCGCGACGGGGGTCTCGTCATCGGGAGCTCGACATACAGACGATTCGCATCTCGATCTCACCGCCCGTGTGACACGTCGTAGATTGTTGTCGCTGGCGAATCCGGCCGACCGTTGAAGGACAGCTACTGTTGAACGCTCACATCGCATCGACCCTCATGCTCAACCGTCGACGAGCATGCGCACGCGCGCGCAGCCTGGCAGCGATTCCGCTCGTGTGGGCGAGTCTGGCCTGCAGCGACAGCCCCGCCGAGCTGCCCACGCGCGGCTCACTCGAGGTGACGATCGCCGGACTCCCCGCTGGTCAGTCGGCGGACGTCACCGTGACGGGGCCCGGCAACACATCACGGGCGCTCACCGCCACGGCGACAATGAGCGATCTCGCTTCCCGGGAGCTATGCTGTCACAGCGCTCAATGTGACCGCAGGCGGCGTGGCGTACGTGCCGACGCCTGCTACCCAGAGCATCGCCGTAACAGGCGCCCTCACCGCCACGGCGACAGTTACCTACGCGTCGTCGACATTCGGCCTGCGCGCGCAACAGGTCGTGGAAGGACTCACGAACCCCGTCTATCTCACGGCGCCAAAGAATGACCCGCGACTGTTCGTTGTCGAACAGCCGGGTCGTATTCGCATCGTGAAGGGCGGCGCGCTGCTCGCTACGCCGTTTCTGGACATTACCGCACGTGTCATCTCCGGCGGTGAGCGCGGACTGCTCAGCATGGCGTTCGATCCGGCGTACGCGACCAACGGGCGGTTCTATGTCTACTACACCGGAACACAGGGCGACATCTTCGTCGACCGGTTCACGGTGTCGACCAACCCCGACGTCGCGAATACCACGTCGGACCCGGTGCTCACGATTCAGCATCGCGCGAATAGCAATCACAACGGCGGCCTTCTGTTGTTCGGACCGGACGGGATGCTCTATCTCGGAACCGGTGACGGCGGCGGCGCCGGCGACGTGCCTAACAACGCGCAGAACATCAATGTCCTGTTGGGCAAGATTCTTCGCCTCAACGTCACGGCCCTTCCGTACACGATTCCGGCGGGCAACCCGTTCGTCGGCCAGGCCGGCGCCAATGAGATCTGGGCGTACGGACTTCGGAATCCGTGGCGTTTCGCGTTCGACGTTCCGCCGGATGGCTCGTCGCCCAAGCTCTACATCGCCGATGTCGGACAGGGCGCGCGAGAAGAGGTCAATGTCGTCGACGCTTCAGCCGCCGGCCGCAACTATGGGTGGCGGACGATGGAAGGAACGCAGTGCTACAACCCGTCCAGCGGCTGCAATCAGGCGGGCCTAACGCTTCCCATCGTCGACTACGACCACGGCCAGAACGGAGGCTGCTCGATCACCGGTGGCTTCGTGTATCGTGGCACGGCGATTCCGGAGGTGCGGGGCCACTACTTCTACTCCGACTACTGCTCGGGTTGGCTGCGAAGCTTCCGGCTCTCGGACGGAGTGGCTGTGGACCAGCGCGATTGGGCACTCGCGAGCATTGGCAATGTCACGTCGTTCGGCGTCGATAGCGCAGGCGAGTTATACGTGCTCTCGGTGAACGGTCGCGTGTATCGCGTCGTGAAGCAGTAGTAAGCGTTATTCCTGGTCGGCCGCGAATGCCAGGCAGGCGCGGATATCCTCGCGCGTCAGGCTCGGAAACTCGCGCAGGATCTGCTCCTCACTCATCCCGCTGGCTAGATAGCCGAGAACGTCATCGACCGTGATGCGCGTGCCGCGCACGACCGGTTTGCCGACGCGGATCTCCGGGGCGAGGACGAGTCGCTGGCGATAGTCGGGAGCCGTCATGAGGCAGAGATAGGCCAGCGCTCTGGATGGCAAGCGGAGGCAGCGGCTCGGGCTCGGTAGAGGCGCGACGCAGGACGAAATGTACGCCTCTGGCAAATGCCGGAATGCCAGCACCGGATCTCGTTGCCGAAGCGGATCACCGGGGCGAGGAGGAGTCGCGGCGATAGTCGGGAGCGTATCGGACGATGGATAGGCCAGCGCTCTGGACGCGGCAAGCGGAAGCAGCGGCACGGGCGTGCGCGTCACCGCCGCTTCCACACGGAATCTCGCACGCTCGCCTCGCGAATCCGTTGCAGCGACCTCCAGGATCGGCTGCCGCCCGCGGCGTGTCAGCCCGCAGCCGATGCGCGGAGGTACAGTGTCGAGATACGCCGTCACGGTATCCGGCACGACGATGCGCAGTCTCGACCACCATGTGATAACCAATCGGTGCCTCGTAACCCGTGGGACAGTGTACGGAGCGTGCCGACGCCGAGACTGTCTATCTCGCACGCGCGTCTGACACGGCCTGAATCGCCACGGCAGAAGGCACGACTTCGGTGAGCCTCGCATCCACGAGGCCGCGCGTCACCCAATCCGCTGCGAGCGCGCCGAGTTGGTCCTGTGCCGGATCGCCGGTGCGGTTCTCGAGCGGGAGTACTGCGATGCGTTCCTCACCGACGTCGCGTCCCCCGCGCGAAGACGTGGCCACGCGAGCACCACGCCCCCGAGGACGACGACGGCGGCCACGACGCCTAACGTCACACGGCGCGCCCGCGTGCGGCCACCGCTCGCGGCGACTTGAACGGGCTGCGCCCCTCCGCTTGGCGTCTGGAGCCCCTCGAGTTGCGCGACCAACTCCTCTGCGCTCTGCCACCGGTCGGCAGGGCGCTTTTCCAGGCACTTCATGACCAGGGACGCGAGCACGGCCGGCACCGCTGGGCGAAGCGCCGAGACGGGCTCGGCCGCCCGCGTCACGTGCGCGGCGAGGATCTGTTGGGGAGAGTTCCCGCTGAACGGTGGGCGACCTGTGAGGAGCTCGTACGCCAGCACCCCAAACGCGTAGATGTCGGCGCGATGGTCCGTGAGCGGGTCGGCGGTGCCTGCTCCGGGGCCATATACGCCGGTGTGCCTAACGCTACTCCGATAGACGTTGTGGCCGTCGAGAGGTCCGTCGCGCCATCGGTGCGCCGGGAGGCTGACCGCCAGCGGCAGTCAGCGCCTTCGCCACGCCGAAGTCGGTCACCAGCGCGTGGCGCCCAGCGAGCATGACGTTTTCCGGCTTGATGTCCCGGTGTACGACTCCGCGTACGTGGGCATACGCCATGGCGTCCGCGACGTCGCGCAGAACGTGGACCGCGTCGGCGATGGGGAACTCCCCGCCGCGCTCAAGCCGCTGGCGCAGTGTCGGGCCGTTGACCAGCGGCGTAACATAGAAGAGGAGACCTGCGGCCTCTCCCGAATCGTGCAGCGGGAGGATGTGGGGGTGGGTGAGCGCGGCCGCGATGTTGATCTCGCGCACGAAGCGCCTGGGCCCGAGCGAGGCCGCCAACTCCTCACGCAGGACCTTGATTGCCACTTTTCGGTGGTGCTTGAGATCCTCGGCGAGGTAGACGGTCGCCATCCCGCCAGCTCCCAGCTCGCGTTCGAGTCGGTAGCGATCGATGAGCGCCGCGGCGAGTTGCTGCGCTCAAGCTCCTTCGCCCACAAGAACGACGTACAACTCAGGTTGCGACACCGTCACCCCGCCGCGCTGCGGGGATGCGAGAAGATGCGTCGCAGGGCTCCACCCGTCGAGCATATCCAGCGACACCCTCCTGAGTGACACCCTCTGCAGGATGGCGAAGCTCCTCACGCCGCAGGTCTGCACGCTCGCTAGGCGACTCACGCCGTCCAGCGGTGATGTTCGCGCGCGAGCGGGCCGGTGCCGGTGGGGATTCCGTCGGATGAGCGCGGGCAACTCCGTGCGATTCGCGCGAGCGATGGTATCTCGTGTCGGGCGTGAGCTCGTTCGGCCAGGCCAGCCGCTCTCGGATGCCTACTCGCCGGAAGAAACGCACAACGCCGCGCGAGCGAGGCAAGGTCGGCGGGACCAACGGCCTACCGCTCGTACGCGTATTCAAAGATTCACCGCTCTACAACCCTACCCGGCCGCGAGATGCGACTCTTCTCTCTGTCCGCCCGGGCGCTGCTCATAGCCGCGCTCCCTCTCCCTTTGCTCGCCCAGCAGGTCGCCCAGAACGCCTCCCAGAAAAAGGCCCTCACCCAGGCCGACTGGGACCGCTGGCGCTCCATCCAGAACCCCCAGCTGTCCAACGACGGCAAGTGGGCCGCCTACACCCTGATCCCCCAGGTCGGCGACGGCGAGTTCGTCGTCCGCGCCACCTCCGGGAGCACAGAGTACCGTGTCCCAATGGGTTACATCGGGCGGCCGAACAACGTCCCCGGTGGGCTTCGCCCGCCGCAGGCCGGTCCGCCGGGCGGTGGCGGACGCGGCGGTGGCGCTTCGGCGGCGCCGGCGCTCCCTCGCCGTTCTCGGCCGACAGTCGCTTCGCGTTCGTCATCACCCAGTCCAACAAGGCCGAGATCGAGGCGCTTCAGCGCCAGTGGCGCGCCGCTCGCGCGCAGGGCGGCGCCGGCGCGAACGCCGTCGATACCGCCGGCATTCAGTCGCTCGCCATCGTGAGCCTCGCCGACGGCAAGGTCACGACGCATCCCGGCGTCCGCTCCTTCCGCCTCCCGCGCGACAACGGGAAGTGGATCGCCTACGTCGGCCCCCGACACCGCGCGTCGCGCGGCGGGCGACTCCGCGAACCGCGGCGCCGGCGGCGCGCCGGGTGCGCGGCCGCGGCGGTCGCGGCCGGGCGCGGCGGCGCCGCGCGCGGCGGTCGCGCAGTACGGCATCGCGCATCGTCCTCCGCAACCTCGAGACGGGCGCCGAGGAGCGGCTCAACGACGTGCTCGCGCTACACGTTCGACGACAGCGCGAAGGTGCTCGCGTACACCGTCGTCTCGCGCGACTCGACGAAGGACGGCGCGTTACGTCCGCGACCTCACCAAGGGGACGACGCCGACGCTGCTCGCCGGCCGCGGCAACTACCGCGCGTTCGCGTTCGACCGCAACCAGCAGCAGTTCGTGTTCGAGTCCGACCGCGACGAGTTCGGCAAGCCGAACGCGCGCGCTACGCGTCTACTACGGCACGCTGAAGGGCGGCACGGCGCAGTCGCTCGTCGCGCCCGAGCATGCTGCCGCCGAGGATGCACCTCGCCGACAACGCGCCGCGTCACGTTCACGCGCACCGGCAACGCGATCACGTTCAGCGATCGCGCCGCCGGCCGATCGACTCGGTGCCCGCCGATTCGCTCGTCGGCAAGGCGCGTGTTCGACCTCTGGCACTACAAGGACCCGCAGCTCCAGCCGACGCAGAAGCTCCAGCGTCGCGCGCGATCGCAACACGCTCGTACCAGGCGATCTACAACCTCGCCACGAAGAAGCTCGTGCAGCTCGCCGACGGACTCGGTGCCGAACGTGCTCGCTGTCGGACGACGGCAAGATCGGCATCGCGTACCACGCGCGTAGCGCTACGACATCGAGCGCATGTGGGGCGACGACGGCAACGACGTCTACGTCGTCGATCCGGCCGACGGGCACGCGCAAGCTCATCGGCGAGAAGATCACCGGACAGGCGCACGCTCTCCGCCGGACGGCAAGTACGTCATCTTCTTCGACAACGGACACTGGTACACGTACAACATCGCGACCGGCAAGACGGTCGACATCACGGCGCCGCTGAAGGGCGTGCACTTCGACCAGGAGACGTGGAGCACGCCGGCACGCCGGCCGCGTGGGGCGTCGCCGGCTGGACGAAGGGCGACCAGTCGGTGCTCGCTCTACGATCGCTTCGACATCTGGGAGCTCGACCCGACGGGCGCGCAAGCCGGCGGTCATCGTCACGGACTCCGTTAGGTCGCAAGAGCAGATCAGCTCGCTCGTTCCGGCTGCGGTGGACGCGGTCGGACCGCGGTGGCGGACGAGCGACGACCGCGCGCATCGACCCGACCGAAGCCGCTCATGCTCCGCGCGTTCAACGAAGAGACGAAGGCGAGCGGGTTCTACCGCGACCAGCTCGGCGCGAACAAGGCGCCCGAGAAGGTCGTCATGGCGGACCTCGCGTACGGCAACGCCGCTGAAGGCGCGCGAACGCCGACGTCTACATGGTCACGAAGAGCACGTTCATCGACTTCCCGAACCTCTGGGTCGGTCCGACCCTGACGTCGCTCACGAAGATCTCCGACGCGAACCCGCAGCAGAAGGACTACAACTGGGGCACCGCGGAGCTCGTGACGTGGACCAGCGCCGACGGCGTGCCGCTCAAGGGCATTCTCTACAAGCCGGAGAACTTCGATCCGACGAAGAAGTATCCGATGATCTCGTACTTCTACGAGGATCTCTCGGACGGCCTGCACAACTACGTCGCCGCCGAACGGGCGCAACGTCATCAACCCGACGCACTACGTCTCGAACGGCTATCTCGTGTTCGAGCCGGACATCCACTACGAGATCGGCTATCCCGGGACCGAGCGCGTTCAAGTCGATCGTGCCGGGCGTGCAGAAGCTGCTCGCAGCGCGGCTACGTCGACCCGAAGAGGCTCGGCCTGCAGGGCCAGTCGTGGGGCGGCTACCAGACGCTCGTACATCATCACGCAGACGCAGATGTTCTCGGCGGCGATGGCCGGCGCGCCGGTCGCGAACATGATCGAGCGCGTACGGCGGCATTCGCTGGGGCACGGGCATGGCGCGCGCGTTCCAGTACGAGACAGACGCAGAGCCGCATCGGCAAGTCGATCTGGGAGGCGCCGACGCTCTACATCGAGAACTCGCCGCTGTTCTGGCTGCGCAGCGTGACGACGCCGCTGTTCATCATGAACAACGACATGGACGACGCGGTACCCTGGTACCAGGGCATCGAGCTGTTCGTCGGCATGCGCCGGCTCGGCAAGGAGGTGTACTTCATCGACTACAACAACGACGTGCACAACCCGGCGAGCCGCGCGAACCAGAAGGACATCGCGATGCGCATGCAGCAGTTCTTCGACAACAAGCTGAAGGGCACGCCGGCACCGGAGTGGATGGTCAAGGGCATCCCGGCGAAGGACAAGGGACGCGATCAGGTCCAGATGCAGCTGCAGAGCGACGCAGTCGCAGAACGTCGTACCGAATCAGTAGCTATCAGCCATCGGCCATCGGCCATCAGCTCAAACGGCGAACCCTCGGGATGCTTCTCTCGCCAAGAGAAACGTCCCGAGGGTTTGCGCTTTCTTAGCTGATGGCTGATGGCTGATGGCTGATGGCTGATGGCTTATAGCGCTGGGCTTACTGGGAATGCACATTGTCGCGAGTGCTCGCGCGACGCCGCGACTTGCCGACCGGACGCCGTCAGAGGCGTTGGACTCCTCTGGAGTACCACCATGAAAATCGCTCTCGCTAGCGCATTCATTGGTGTTGTGGCGGCTGCGGCAGCCGCTACGATCCCCCACCGCACGTCTGCCGCCGAACCCGATCTCGCCGCTGTTCGAAAGGCGACCGAGCGTTTCCGCGACGTCAAAGTCGCCCTCGCCGCGGGCTACATCCGCGACCCCGGCAACATGTGTGATGTCGCGGAGATGATGGGCAAGCCCGCCAAGCTCGGGGTCATGGGCATCCACTACCTGCGCCCGGATCTCCTGGGGATCACGGGGCCGCCGAATCCGCGCGTCGACGGCACCGGCACGCACACCGATTTCATGACGCCGGCGGTGCTCATCTACGAGCCGCAGGCGGACGAATCACTGCAGCTCGTCGCCATCGAGAACCTGGTGTTCATCAAGGCGTGGGAGGCGGCGGGAAACAAGGCGCCGCCGCGTTTCCAGAACGTGCCGTTCGATCGCATGGTCGATGATCCGGCCACCAAGGTCGACGAAGCCCATAACTTCGAGCCGCACTACGACCGCCACGTCTGGCTGTACCGCGACAATCCGAACGGCATGTACGCGCAGTTCAACCCGAACGCGACGTGCAAGTATCACAAGGGCGGCTCACACACGCACTGAGCCACGCTCCTCGATGGAACCCGTTAGGGGCACGCGATCTGCGCGCCGTGCACTCATCAACGACGGTGAGGAATCCATGGCCAACGATCGCGAGCTCATCGAGCCCAACGAAGGCGATAAGCGCTACGTTCGCCGGAACGATCAAGGGGAGTTCACCGAGTCCCAGGACGACGTGGGGCGGTCGCTCTCGCAAGACCAGCAGCGCGATGCGAAGACCGAGACGAAGAAAGGACAGGGCGACCGCGGCGACCGCCACGAGTGAGACGGGCCGCGCTCGGCTAGCAAGCACGGCGATAGCACTCTAGTTGACGGAACGGCTGAATTGGGGTCGCTGAATTGGGGTCAGACTCGAGTCTGACCCCAATTCCGATTTCGGGACGTTTTCTGGGTCAGATGACTCATTCGCGAAGAATCGGGCAGGCGCAGATTCTCGGCAGGTCGCGCGAGGCCGCGCGACATGATCCGATAGATGCGCCGTCATCGGCGCCGCACCTGCTTCGCGAGTTGCGCCATGAAAACCGCCATTGCCACTACCGTCCTGGGGCTCAGCCTCGTTGCTGTATCCGCCATTGCGGCGACCAGGACTCCTGCCCGTAGTTCCGCTACCGAGCCCGACCTCGCCACTGTTCGCAAGGCGACCGACCGTTTCCGTGATGTGAAGGTCGCGCTCGCCGAGGGCTACATCCGCGACCCCGGCAACATGTGCGACGCGGCCGAGATGATGGGGAAGCCCAAAGAGCTTGGCGTGATGGGTATTCATTTCTTCCGCCCCGACCTGCTCGGCATCACGGGTCCGCCGAATCCGCGCGTGAATGGAACCGGCACGCACACCGACTTCAACAAACCGTCGATCCTGATCTACGAGCCACAGGCCGATAGCTCGCTACAGCTCGTGGCCGTCGAGAACCTCGTGTTCATCAAGGCGTGGGAGAAGGCCGGGAACATGGCGCCACCTTCGTATCAGGGTGTGCCGTACGATCTTATGGCGGACGATCCCATGACGACGATCGACGAAGCGCACAACTTCGAACCGCACTACGATCGGCACGTCTGGATCTACCGCGACAACCCGAACGGCGTGTTCGCGCAGTTCAATCCGAACGCGACCTGCAAGTACCACCTGGGCGGGGCACACAAGCACTAAACTCTCGGGAATCGGGAATAGGGAATCGGGAATCGAACTGCAGGAGCTTGTAGCTGGCAGCTCGTGCTGGTCGCTGGTCGAAATGACAAACCCCGGGGCGCCACGCATTGGCATCCCGGGGTTGTCGTTCCCGACCAGCGACCAGCACGAGCGACCAGCTACCAGCCGCCGGTAGTACGTTGAATCGAGTCGGGCTTTTCTATTCCCGATTCCCGATTCCCGATTCCCGATCCCGATTCCCGATTCCCGACATTGAGGCATCCATGACCCGCGTCCACGTTCGCCTCGTCACATTCGTGGCGTGTAGTCTCGTCGCTCTGCCGCTCGTGTCGATCTCTCCACAGACGCCGCCGACGCGCGTCCAGTACCCTGCCACGCGCACCGTCGAACACGTCGACACCTACAACGGCACCAAGGTCGCCGATCCGTATCGCTGGCTCGAGGCGATCGACAGCACCGGCGTGGCCGACTGGGTTCGTGCGCAGAACGCGGTGACGATGCCGTATCTCGCGGCGCTCCCCGGACGTGACCTGCTCAAGCAGCGCATCACCGCGCTCTACGACTTCCCACGCACGAGCGTTCCGTTCTGGGAAGGCACACGCTGGTTCTACACGAAGAACTCCGGACTCCAGCGTCAGAGCGTGTGGTACGCGCGCCTAACGCTCGACGGTCCCGAACAGGTCGTGCTGGACCCGAACCAGCTCTCGCCGGACGGGTCCATCGCGCTCTCGGGATTCTCGCCATCTCCGGACGGCAAATCGCTCGCGTACGGGCAGAGCGAAGGCGGATCCGACTGGGTCACCTACTACGTGCGCGACCTCGGCACGGGGAAGAACACCGCCGACACGGTTCGCTGGGCGAAGTTCAGCGGCGCGTCGTGGACCAGGGACGGGAAAGGCTTCTTCTACTCTCGTTTTCCGGAGCCCACGAAGGCACAGCAGCTCAAGGTCAAGCTCGAGCACCAGACGCTCTATTACCACAAGCTCGGCACGCCGCAATCAGCCGACGTGCGAGTGTACGCGCGGCCGGATCACCCGTCGTGGTTCGTGTTCGGCGGCGTCGATGAATCCGGCCGCTACCTGTTCATCAGCACGTCGCCAGGGACGGACAGGACCGAGGTCTACCTCGCCGACCTCGGCGACCCGATGCATCCGAACGTGCGCGCAGCCATTCGGCCCGTCGTCACCGGGCAGGATGCCAACTACTTCCCGTTAGGCGTGGTCCACGGACGCCTGTACCTGCAGGTCGACAAGGACGCGCCGAAGCGGAAGATCGTGTCTGCGCCGGTCGCCACACCCGGACCGAGCTCGTGGACGACGGTCATCCCCGAGGGCGCCATGCCCATCGAAGCCGCATCGCTCGTCGCGGGACGCATCGGGACGCTCTCGCTTCAGGACGTCGCATCGGTGGTGCGCCTGTACTCGCTCGATGGGAAACTGGAACGCGAGGTGCCGATGCCCGGACTCGGAAGCGCGAGCGGGCTCGTTGGGCGCTTCGATCGCCCGGAGCTGTTCTACAGCTTCACGTCGCCGCTCCAACCGGCGACGGCGTTCGTGTACGACGCCAAGACGAATACCAGTCGCGCGTTCAACCCACCCAAGCTGACGTTCGACCCCGCGCAATTCGAGACCGAGCGCGTCTTCTATCAGAGCAAGGACGGAACGCGCGTGCCGATGTTCATCACGCACCGCCGTGACCTCGTGAAGGATGGCAGCAATCCGACGATGCTGTACTCGTACGGCGGCTTCTCGATCAGTGAAACGCCCGGGTTCCGCCCCGACGTGATCGCGTGGCTGGAGCAGGGCGGTGTGTACGCGGTGGCGAACATCCGCGGGGGCGGAGAGTACGGTGAGGAGTGGCATCGTGCCGGTCAGTTCGAGCACAAGCAGAACGTGTTCGATGACTTCATCGCGGCGGCCGAGTACCTCGTGCGGGAGAAGTACACGTCGAAAGAAAAGCTCGCGATCAACGGCGGATCCAACGGCGGCCTGCTCGTCGGGGCGGTGATGACCCAGCGACCGGACCTGTTCGGCGTGGCGGTACCGCAGGTCGGCGTGATGGACATGCTGCGCTACAACGCGTTCACCGGCGGCGCGGCGTGGGCTACGGAGTACGGCGCCTCGAGCGACTCGGCGGCGTTTCGCTATCTGCGCGCGTATTCGCCGCTGCATAACGTGAAGGCGGGTGTCTGCTACCCGGCGACCCTGCTCACGACCGCGGATCACGACGATCGCGTGGTGCCGAGCCACTCGTACAAGTTCGCGGCGACCGTGCAGAAGGTGCAGAGCGCGACGCCATCGTGTGATCGCCCGGTGCTGCTGCGGGTCGAAGCGCAGGGAAGTCACGGCTACCGTCCGCTCGACCGTCGCATCGCCGAGCTGGCGGACATCTGGGCGTTCACGGCCTATCATCTCGGAATGAAGGTCCGTCCGCCTAACGCTGTCGTGCAGTAGTACGGTAAATGTCGATGGCAGGCGATTCGGGCCTCATGGCCAGATTTGGCAAATGCGCAGCGCAACACGCCCGTCACAGCGAGTCTCCATTTGCCAAATCTGGCAATACGGCCCGCCTCGCCTGCCATCGACATCTCGTTCGCTGCCATCAACGTCTCGAACGTGCTCCAGCAGTACGATCAGGGCATCGCGGAGTCCCAGCGGATCCGGTAGAGCAGCGCGCGCTCATCCTCGTACATGGTCTCATACCGCTCGGCGGCGGTGCGCGCGTTGGTGAGCGCGTAGCTCTCCCACGTAATGCCCGGGCCGTAGCGGTTCGCCTGCAGGAACCGTTTGTCGATGAGGATGTGCGTGATGCCGAGCCGGCGCAGAGCGTCGAACGCGCGCCGCTCCTGTCCCGTCGGGGCGGCAGCGGCGTCGCGAACCGCCGGTGAAAAGACCCAGATGCGCGATGCCGTCCCGAAGAAGTGATCGCCCCCGCTCCACGTAAGCACCATCGCGTTAGGCGGCAGCATGCGATTCGCGGCTCGCCATGCCGCGTACGTCGGTACCATCCGCTGCAGGTACGCATCGCGGGACTCCGCGCCGATCACCACGAGCGGCATCCCGTGCACCACGTGCGTCAGCCAGCCGGATCCCCCGGCCCAGTCACGGCGCTCGTGCTCGTGCGCCGGAGTGTACGGGGGAAGGTTCAGGATCAGCAGGGCTACGACGAGCACCGTCAGCGCCACGCGTGCCCGCAGCACCGTAGCCAGTTGCTCGTACCCGACAGCGGCGAGCACCGCGAGCACGGGCGTCACCGCCAGTACCCATCGCATCTGAAAGCTCGCGATGGGCGACGCCCACAAGGCCATGTACGCGATCACGAAGATGGTGAGCGCGGTGAGCGCACTCACCCGAGGCGCCCCATCGCCAATGTTACGGGTGCCGCGCCGGAGTCGCAGCGCAGCCAGCGGCACCAGCGCGAGAAACAACGGCCCGAGCGCGCCGCCGTAGCGCTCCTCGTGCATCGTCATGTCCCATGGGAGCGTGAGCTGGTTGACGGGCGTTCGCGGCCGGCCGAACTGGGCGAAGAAGCGCTCGAGCCCCGCCCGAGCCACCTCGTCCCACCGGTCGGGTGGCCCGCCGAAGATGCCGTACAGCTCGGGGAACACGGGATTCCCGGTCGCGAGCCACGCGCGGACGTACCACGGCAGCACCACCAGCAGGCTCATCACGCCTAACGTCGTCGCGGTGCGGAGGGCTGGCAGCAAACGCCGGTCGTCGTGCCAGCGGATGATCAGCGTGCCCGACGCACGCGATCGCGAGCACGATCAGTCCCACGTGCTTGGTGGCGAGGGCGAAGCCAAGATCGAGCGCCGCGACGACGAGCCATTGGACGCGCCGCGTCTCGCGATGCCGCAACAGCGCGAACACAGCCACCGACACGTGAAACGTGAACGCCAGGTCCACGTAGGCCGTCGTTCCTTCCCAGATGATCGTCGGTACGGTGACGAACAGTGCCGCCGCGAGCCACGGCGACGCCGGCGGCGCGTACCGGCGCGTCAACTCGAACACCACCAACGCCGTCAGCGGCAGCGTGGCGCACTGCAGCAGCGCCGCCGTGTTTGCGCCACCTAACGCCAGGCCGTACCCGAACCATAGTTCCCACAACATCGGGTAGAGCGACACGTACTCGTGTCGGAGGTCCACGAAGCGGCCATGCTCGAGGAATACCTTTGGGAAGTGCAGGTGAAACCACAGCGCGTCGTAGTCGACCACGGGGGCCAGCGCCCCGTACAGCGAGAACAGCAGTGCGAGCGCCGCGACCCCGACCCATATCCGGCCGGCACGTGCGACGTCCGGCCACACCCTCGTCGACGACTTCGGGCCTGGCACCCGAACGCGCAACCAACTCGCGACCGACACGACGAGCACAACGGCGATGACCGCGCGGAGCACCCAGGGCCGGTACGCTCCCACGACGGCGAGCACGAACCCGAGACACGCGAGCGACCCGATCCCGACGCTGGCTGCCACCGCAATGCGCTCGGCCGCACCCTCGAACTGCCACCGCGCGAATCGCGCGATCGAGAGCCCGGCCGCGATCGCGGCGCCAGTGAGTACGACGGCGCCGAGCAGCGAGCCAGCGGCGCTGCGGATCGCCTCCCCGAGATACGGCAGCGAGAAGTCGCGTGGCCCGTCCAGCACTGGCCACGGGCCAAGCCCGCCGGCGATCACTCTCCAGAGCTGTCGGTAATAGAACGCCGCCACCAGCACGACCCACGCGGCACCGACCAATGCCACGCCACGCCGCCGCGTCATGACGGCGTCACGACCACGTCATGTCAGCGAGCGGCCTAACGCGCGCGCCACCACTCGACGCAACGTGCCGGCGCGCAATGCGCGCAGCCGGCCTAGCAGGCGCTGGATGCGAGTCCCTCCACGCCGTGCCCGCTCGGCCGCCATCAGCTCCTCGCGCACGCGACGCCGCGCGCCGATCAGCCACGCGAGCTCGCGCTGATCACGCGCCTCGGCCTCGACGCCTTCCCAGTAGTGAGCGCCCTGCGTCAGCGCGGCTGCGACGCCCCACGCGCGACCGCCGCGATCGTTCCGCGAGAGCACAAAGCGCTCGAGCCACGGGATCGCGTGGCTCATGCCCGGCCAGCGAGGAAAGGGCGAGAGCCCCATCACCTCGTCCACACTCGCCGGATGCTTTCGCGCGAAGATCACGTCCGCTCGCCCCATGGAGCGGAACAGCCGTAGCCACTCGAGCGGTTCCTTCTCATAGTGGTGAACACCGATGGCGGTCGGCTCATAGACAAAGTGGAGACCCGCTCGCTGGAGTCGAAATCCGAGCTCGTAGTCTTCGCGGCCGTATCCGGTGAACGCCGCGTCGAAGCCGCCAAGCTCGACGAGTCGGGCCTTCGCGACGGAGACGTTGCCCGTCACGAAATCACGGAACGTGGCCTGGTGAGCGTGCGATGCCTTCTCGAGCAGCTCACCGTCCCACCACTCGCGCACCGTCCGGCGGTGCGCCGCCTCGCCGGGCACCGGCGTCATCGGGACGGCACCCGTCACCACCACGTCGTCGCGGTCCCGGTGGTGGCGCATGTGCGCCGCGAGCAACCCCGGGACGGCGGCGATGTCGTCATCGAGCATGACGACCACACGACCGGTCGCCGCAGCGATCCCTCGATTCCGCGCGCTTCCCTGCCCCTGACGAGGTTGTTCGATGAGGCGGATGACGCAGGCCGCGCCGCGCGCCACGTCATCGACTGTCGCGCTGGTCGCCGGGTCGGGACCGTCGCACACGACGATGATCTCCACTCGCGTCAGGTCATACTCCTGCTGCAACAGCATCTCGAGCGTCCGACGCAGCGTGGCGGCGCGCCCGCGGGTCGGGATGACGACACTGAGATCGAACGACGGATTCACCGCGCGCCGCCCGGTACGCCACTGCCTCGCGCAACGCGTCGGCGCGCTGTCGCGTACGCGACCGGTCCCCACAGCGAGCCAGCCAGCTCCGCGAGCACGAGCCGAGCGGGGAGCTCGTCGGGCTCGCCGCGGAGCGCGCCCGGAAGGCGGCGCGCGTGGAATCGCAACGTGTCGAGCGCGAAACGGAACGCGTCGTGGTCGTGATGGCGCGTTAGGCGATGCGTCCAGAACGCGTACACGCCCACGCCGTACCCGAAGAGCTGTCGTCGGAGCTCGGCGAGCGTACGGCGGTGACGATGATGGACGACCGCGCGTGGCTCGTACACGAGGCGCATCCCGGCGTCGATCAGACGGGCGAACATCTCGGTGTCGCCACCGCTGTGGGTCGCCGTTCCAGCGTCGAACGCTTCGTCGAACAGGCCGACTGCGTCCAGCGCCTCGCGGCGAAACGCCATGTTCGCCCCCGCGCCGACGTGCCCCGCGCTCGACGCCGGGAATGGTCGAACGAACTCGCGCCGCTCGTGACGCGGGCGCGTTCGCGTCATGCGTTCGAGGTAGCGTTCGAACAGGCGTTGCGCGTTCGTCTCGAGCTCGAGCGGCAGCATGACGCCCGCCATGCCCGCGACGCCCGGCTCGGCGAGCGTCGCCAGCACGACTGCTGCCCAGTCGCGCGCGGGGACGGCGTCATCGTCAGTGAACGCGATGAACGCGGCGCGCGACGCAGCGAGCCCCGCGTTCCGCGCGCAGTCGAGACCGGGGCGCGGCTCGAGCACGTATCGCACGCCGGCCGCGTCCGCCACCCGGCGCGTGTCCCCGGTACGCGGCGCATTGTCGACGACAATGACTTCGAGCTCGCCCACTGTCTGCTCGGCGAGCGCGCGAAGGCAGCACTCGAGATCCTGTGGGCGCTCGCGTGTGCAGATGATGACCGAGAGTCGCGGCGCCGCGTTCATTGTCCTGCGGTTGCGTGGGAGAGGCGGTCGCGCATCGCTCGCCCGGCCCGGCTTCGTGTCGCCTCGGCCCGCTTCTGCAGCGACGAGAGGATGCCCTCGGCCAGCTCGCGCTCGGCGCCTCGGTGATGCCTAACGCCCGTTGGCAGTCCGCAGATCTGTGGGCCCGCGCTCTCTGCGACGATGTCGCGGAGGCGAACCACGCCCGCGGTGCGCCCGCAGTGCACGAGCGGCGGCGTCGTCACGGGCGATCCCTTGAACCTGATGTCGAGCCGCACGATGTTCGCGGTTCCCGGATGCGTGAATGGCTCGATCGGCGCGGCAAGGTCGACGACGTGATCGACGACGTGGGATGGTGCGCGCGTACCCGTGCGTGTGGTGCGACGCGTCACCCGAGGCAATGGGACGCTCGGGCCGAAGCGTCGCGCGATTTCGTCAGCGACAACTCGCGCCTGGTGGTAGTACTCGCGTCCGCCCGCGAGGCCAACAATCTCCTTTACCACCAGTCGTGTGGAGAGATCACGGTTGAAGAGCGACCAGAGCAGGCGGCGAAGGTGCCACGTCGCAAGCAACCAGTGGACGAGGATGGCAAATGGGAGCCGCTCTTCCGGATGGTTGAATCGATTTCGCTCCGCGTACGAGCGCATCGCCGTACCCCAGTTGCTCAGCTGCTCCTCGAGCTCGTGCATGTCGCGCCGGTGCTCGTGTCGGACCAGTGCTGATGGCTCGTACACGAGCGTGCCTCTGGCCTTGATGATGCGAAAGAACATGTCGAGGTCGCCGCCGCCTTGCGTCAGTGTCCCGACGTCGAGCGCGGGATCGAAGCCGCCGATGATCGCGAGGGCCGAGCGGCGGAAAGCCATGTTCGCGCCGGTGCCGAACCGCCCTGAGTTCCCGTACTGGAGCGCGATCGCGTGCGCGCAGGGGTTCGGGTCTCCCCACCAGCGGCGTTCGAACCCGCGTCCGAAGCCCAGGTAACGTTCGAACTGCAACTGCGGCTCAGTCTCGAGCTCGAGAGGCATAACGAGTCCCGTAACTGCATGCACTTCGGGACTCGAGTCGAACAGGCGTGCGATTGCAGTTGCCCATCCGCGGTCGACTCTCGCGTCGTCATCGGTGAACGCGATGATGTCGCGTGTCGCCGCCATGATCCCGCGATTTCGCGCGCGGTCGAGCCCCGGGGCCGGCTCGTGGATGTAGCGCGCTCCAGCCGGATGCGCGCGCGCGATGTGCTCGGCGGCGCTCCGAGCAGGCGCGTTGTCGACAACGATGATTTCCAGGTCAGGATGATCGAGACGCTCGATCGCGTCCAGGCAGCCCTGTAGTCTCTCCGGGCGGCCGCGCGTACACACGACGACGGTCAGCCCGGACAGCGGCGCGGTGCGAGTGACCGGCGGGCGCGCCAACCGCTCTGCATCGAGCGGCATCGCATCGATCGGCGCTTCCACGCTGTGCCGAATGGCGACGCGCACGATCGACGGCGCCAGTCTGTCGAGGATGGCCGCCGTGAGTATCGACGCACTGCACCGATCCTCTACGAGCGGCAACGAGATGACACCGACGGATTCGCCGTGCAGGCGGACGAGGGCGTGGACCGACCGGTACCCGGGAGCGTGAACGTCGCCGAGCGGCTCGGCAAGCTCGACGTCGATGCACTTCGCGGGAACGCGAACGGCATCGAGCTCGCGACGTGTTCGCGTCGTGAACCGCATCAGCCCGCTCTCGAGGCCGCTGCTTCGTACGCGTCCAGCACGGTGTTCGCCTCCCCGGTCATCCGCACCTCGCCATTCTCCATCCACACCACGCGCGAGCACAGCTTGCCGGATCGTCCAGAGGTCGTGCGATACGACGATCAATGTCCCGCCCGCCGCGTGATAGCGGGCCAGTCGCGTTAGGCAGCGACCCCGGAACGACTCGTCTCCGACCGCCAGCACTTCGTCGAGCAGCAGAATATCGGGGTCGGCGCAGATGGCGACAGCAAACGCAAGCCGCGTGCGCATACCGGAGGAGTAGTACTTGACCGGGACCTGCATGAAGTCGCCGATGTCGGCGAACGCCACGACCTCGGGATATCTCACGGCAATTTCCCGGCGACTGAAGCCGAGCGCGGCGGCATACAGCTCGACGTTCTCCGCTCCAGTGAGCTCGGGCTGGAAGGTCGCGCCAAGCTCGAGCACGGCGACGAGTCGGCCGCGCACGACGATGCGCCCCTCGGTCGGCGGGTAGATGCCGGCCATCAGTCGCAACGCCGTGCTCTTGCCTGACCCGTTCGCGCCGACGAGCGCGATCGACTCGCCGTGTGCGACGCAAAGGTCGAGGCGGTGGATCTGGAAGGTCGCTGACCGGGCCGGCGGTGGGCGGCGAAGGATGGTTCTCAAAGCAAATTCCTGAAGCGTCGTGGTGCGGTGCTCGTACAGGTAGAACCGCTTCACGACGCCAACGCACTCTACGGCGTTCGCGCGCGCTGCCTGGGGGCCGCGCAATTGCGGCTCGGCGATCGCCGCGTGAGCCACGCTAGATGATCTCGGCAAAGAGCGCTCGCTGGCGGCGGAAAAGTCCGACACCGATGACGCAGACGACGGTTGCGAGCGCGGCGCTGCCGACGAGCAGCATCGGGCTCGGCAATCGGCCCTCGTACAGAATCTCGTGGTACAACGCGAGCACCGCCGCCACCGGGTTGAGGAGGTACACCGTGCGGAAGCGCTCGGGCACGAGTGAGAGCGGGTAGTACACGGGGGCGAGATACCCGAGCATCATGAGCCCAACCGGCACCGCGTGCTGCACGTCCTTGAAGAACACCGCTGCCGCCGCGATAGGCATCGCGAGTCCGATGGCCAGAAGGACGTGGATGACAATGATCACCGGCAGCAGCAGCATGCTGACGGGAATGCCATGGTGGTGAAACACCACCAGCGCGACGACCACGATCGCGAGCTCGGCCAGGTACTCCACGAGTCGAGCGAGCACCGAGCTGAGAACGAGAATCTCCGCCGGAAACGCCAGGCTCCGCGTCATGTACGAGTGATCGGTGATGACACCCGCGCTCGTCGCCACCGTGTGCTGTAGGAAGACCCAGGCGAAGTACCCGCTCACCAGAAATGCCCAGTACTCCGCGACGCCGATGCGGATGATGTAGTGGAATACCATCACGAGAATCGACGATCGTGGCAAGCGGGTTCAGCAGTGTCCAGACGAAGCCGAGCACCGACCGCTGGTAGCGCATCTTGAGGTTGCGGACGACCAGGCGCGACAGCAACTCACGGTGCCGCCACAGATCCGGCAACATCGGTGGTCTGCCGCCGGCGGCATCGTAGACGATCTCCACAGTGGTTCGATGGTTAGGCGCGAGTGTGGATCCGCGGTGACAGCGGGGCGCAGACCGTAGTGGTCGGTTCCGAGCTCCGATTACTGCGAGGGGCGCGCCACTACGACGGTGGCCGGGCCATTCGAGCTGCCGGCGTCACGGTTTCCTTGTCAGGATTTGGCTTGTTGTGATCCCAGCCACAGCTCGGTCGTCATCTGGAACCAGCCCTGTTCGACCTCTAATGAAAGTGGAACACGTCGTGACCGATGACCGATGGGCGCGGCTGACCGATCTCTACCACTCCGCGGTTGCAATGACCGCGGAGGAGCGGGCGAGCTTCCTCGCCGACGCGTGTGACGGTGATGCGAGCCTCCGCGCCGGCGTCGAGCGCCTCGTTGCCGCCCACGAGCGCGCGAACCAGCCCGCCAGAGCCGAAGAACCGGTAGCAGTCGCCGCGATGCCAGTCGCCGGCGCATCGTTAGGCGCGATCGCGGAACCGGCATCGCTGGTTCACCAATTCGGCCCATATCGCGCCGTCCGGGAGCTGGGCCGCGGCGCCATGGGCACTGTCTACCTCGCGGAGCGCGCCGACGGGCACGACGGTCAGGTCGCCATCAAGGTGATCGAGCGAGCGGCCGACACGGACGTCCTGCAGGATCGGCTTCGGGCCGAGCGCAAGATTCTGGCGTCGCTCGACCATCCGAACGTCGGGCGCCTGCTCGACGGCGGTGTCAGCGACGAAGGGTTCCTGTACTTCGTCATGGAGTACATCGACGGCGAGCCGCTCGACGAGTACGCCGACGCGTACCGCCTCTCCGTGCCGGACCGACTGAAGCTGTTCCTGCAGATCACGAGCGCGGTCGCGCAGGCACATCGCCTCCGCATCATCCACCGCGACATCAAACCCGCGAACGTCCTCGTCACGCCGGGCGGCGTGCCGAAGCTGCTCGACTTCGGCATCACGAACGTGCTCGACCCGGATGGCGACGGGCAGACGTCCTCGGATCTCCGAGTGCTCACGCCGGAGTACGCGAGTCCGGAGCAGATCGAAGGACGTCGCGCGACGGCCGCGAGCGACGTGTACTCCCTCGGCGTGCTGCTCTACGAGTTGCTCACCGGTCAGTCGCCGTATCGCCTGCGGACACGGGAGCCGCTCGAAGTTTCCCAGGCCGTGCGGACGATCGACCCCGAGCGACCAAGCAAGGCGGCCAGACGTGAAATGGAAGCGGCGGGCAACAGCGAGAAGCTCGGCCGACGACTGAACGGCGACCTCGACACGATCGTGCTCAAGGCGCTTCGCAAGGAGCCGGCCCAACGCTATCAGTCCGTGGAACAGCTCGCGGCTGACGTTAGGCTGCACCTCGATGGCCGGCCCGTCGCGACGCAGGCCGACAACACCGGCAACCGAAACGGCAGCTTCCTTCATCGGAACCGAAAGGCGGTTTCCGTCGTCATGGCGGCCGCGTTCGTGGCACTGGCCCTTGGCGGCGGGTTCATCGCCTTCCGGCCGAAGACCGAGCGCGTCGCACCGCCGGTGGCGTTAGGCGCCCTGACGTTGCATGACCGCATCGTCGTCGCCGACCTCGCGGACAGCACCGGCGACGCCGTGCTCGCCACTGCCCTCAGCGACGCGTTCCGCAAGGATCTCACGCAGTCCCCGTTCGTGCAGGTGCTCCCTGATCGCGAAGCTGGCTCGATGCGCGAGATCGCCGGGCGGGAAGGCGCGAAGGCGATCGTCACGGGCTCGATCTCGAAAGCCGGCGAGAGCTACGAGATCACCGCTCGGCTCGTGAGCACGGAGAAGGGCGACGTCCTCGCGACAGTTCGAGAAGCGGCGACCGATTCGACCGCTGTCATTGGCGCGGTGGACCGCCTGTCCAACAGCCTCCGCCGGCACATGGGAGAATCGTCAGCGAGCATCCAGGCGAGCCCGCGGCTCGAGCTGGTGACCACGAGCTCGGTGTCCGCGCTTCGATCCTACTCCGAGGGCGTGCAGGCGATCCG
Source organism: uncultured Gemmatimonadaceae bacterium (assembly GCA_963829055.1). Lineage (GTDB taxonomy): Bacteria > Gemmatimonadota > Gemmatimonadetes > Gemmatimonadales > Gemmatimonadaceae > JAJKIV01. The sequence goes on from CAWHHI010000005.1 coordinate 86,551, forward strand.
CGACGGCAATCGCACGCGCGGGCTGCAACTGCTGGAGAAGGCCGTCGAGCTGGATACGGGATTCGCGTCGGCCTACCGGGTACTCGGCGCCACCTACGGCGACATGGCGGAAACCGGCCGCTCGACGTCGGCGCTGGAGCACGCGATCGCGAATCAACCGCGTCTCTCGTTCTACGACCGGTATCACACGATCGCGACGCACGCCTCCACCGTGCTGAACGACAACATTACCGCGATCGATGCGTACCAGCACGTGCTCGAGCGCTACCCTAACGATGTTCCCGCGCTGACGGGCCTTGCCCACGTGTACGCGCTGCGTCGCGAGCATGCGGCGCAGGAGAGTCTGCTCGTCCGCGCGCTCGCCGTGGACTCGACGAATCCGAGGGTCTCCATCGCACTCGTGGCCACGCGGTTGAATCGCGGCGATTTCGAGGGCGCACGACGCGAGCTCGATCGCGTGGAGAAGCGTTCCGCCACGTTGAGCAGCGCACACCTCGCGGAGATCTACCTCGCTGCCGCGCAGCAGGATTGGGCGAGCGCCGAGCGTTGGGCGCGTTCGCGGATGGCGCTACCGTCAACCGGTCCCCTCGACTCGCTCGACGGTCTCGAGACGCTTGCGGGAATCGCGATGGCGCAGGGTCGGCTCGCCGAGGCGGAACGGCACTCGCGCGCGGCGCTCGCGCTTGCCGCGAGGATGAGGTCACCCGGACGCTATCTGTCGTCTGCGGTCAGGCTCGCGTCCATCGATCTCCGCTATCGGAACGCGCCGACCAGAGCGCGCGCGACGGTGACCGCGGCACTCGCACGGTATCCGTTGGGCAAGCTCCAGGAAAGCGATCGACCGTACGACCTGCTCGCGCGCTTCTTCGTCGCCGCGGGGAACACGGCACGAGCGCGCGACCTGATCCTCCACGCCGACCAGACGAAGCTCGGCCGGCAGCGCGAGGTCAGTGCAGACCGTCGCTGGACGTTAGGCGTGATCTCGCTCGCCGAGGGACACACACCTGAAGCGACGGCGCAGCTTCGCGTGGCAACGGAGGAACACGAGTGTCCGATGTGCGCGCTGCCGGATCTGGCTCGCGCGTACGAAGCGGTGGGCAAGCCCGACTCGACGATCGCCGTCTACGAGCGGTATCTGCGCGAGCCGTGGGGACGGCGATTCGAAACCGACGCGACCGAGCTCGGATGGTCGATGCATCGGCTCGCGGAGCTGTACGAGTCGCGGCGCGAAACGACGAAGGTCGCGGAGCAGTACACGGCGCTCGTCGCGCTCTGGAACGGCGCCGACCGGGAGCTGCGTCCGGTGATCGAGGACATTCGGAAGCGCATCGATCGAGCAGGCCAGGTCACCGGGCGACGCGACTGATACTTGCCGTCCCGGGGTTCGTCAGACTCGGGACCTTGTCAGGCGGACGACGTCTCATCGAGCGGTAGAAGATCGCCACCCTCCTGCGGTCGCGACTCCCCGCTTCGGTCGAGCGCGAACCGCGCACTGAGCGGGCCGGCAATCTCGAAGACGATCACCGCCCCCAGCACGACGGTCGTCACCGTGGGCGCGATATCAGGAAATCGCTCCCGTGTCACGAGCACGAGCCCGACGGCGAGCCCCGCCTGCGCGAAGATCGACATTCCGAGCAGCCGCTGCACCGGCTCGGGGAAGCGCGTGCGCTTCGCGGCGAGCCGCGCGCCCGCGAGCTTTCCGGTAGCGCGGCAGAGTACGTAGACCAGGCCCAGCAAGCCTAACGACGGCAGCAGCGACAGGTCGAGATCGGCGCCAGCCAGCACGAAGAAGATCACGTACAGCGGCGGGTCGGTGCGGGACAGCGCGCCGAACAGCCGTCGACTCTTCCCCGACAGGTTCGCCATCGTCGCGCCGACCGCGAGACTGGCGACCAGCGGCGAGAGGCCCAGCACCGTCGACACACCCACCGTGAGCAGCACGCATCCGATGAGCAGGATCAGGATCTCACCGGACTCGACGACCTGCGATGCCCACGACGCGAGCAGCAATCCGACGAGGAATCCGAGCGCCGCGGAGCCGACGAGCTGCCAGAACAGCGGAAACAGCGCGCGTCCGATCTCGCCCACGCTTACCCCGCCAGTCGCGGCCAGCGCGTTGACGTCGAGCGTCGCGGCCGCAAGGCTGAACGCGACGAGCGCGAAGATGTTGTTCAACCCGATCACGCCCGTCAGCGCTTCCGTGAACGGGCCAGCGGAGTTGTTCTCGCGAATCACCATCAGCGTCGACGCCGCTCCCGTCTCGACCGCGATGGCACCTAACAACAACGCGACGGGCCAGGGTTGGCCGATGATCAGCATCCCGACGAACACGAGCGCGGCTGCCAGTCCGGACTCGGCGAGCGTCAGCGTCACGAGGCGTCGGCCGATAGCGCGCACGCGCCCGAGCTCGAACACGGCGCCGATCGAGAACAGGATGAGCCCGAGGCCAACCTCGCTGAAGATGTGCAGCGCCTCGAGGTTCTCATGGGTCACCCAGCCGAGCGCCGACGGCCCGACGATCATTCCGGCGACGAGGTAGCCCGTCACCTCGGGGACTCGCGCGAATTTGACCAGGTGGCCGACCAGCAGCGCGAACAGCAGGATGAGGCCGAGCGATGCGAGCTCGTTCATCGTGGGAGCAGCACGCCACGCTGCGCGGAATCGCGTTCGAACACCACGAGCGTCGCGCCCTCACGTCGTTCGAGCAGCCGACGCGCGGTCCGCGGATCACGGACCGCGCGTCCGCCAACCTCCAGCAATCGATCACCACCGCGGAGCCCGGCCCTGCCAGCTGGTGACTCCGCGCGAACGGCATCGATGATCACGCCCTCGGGTGGCGAGCGTTCCGCAAGTCGAATCCCGGCGTCGGCCGACCGAGCCGAGTCGGTTGGTGTTCCGACCACCGCGTCGCGACGCAGGATTCGAACTCGGGCGTCCGACTTACCGCGCCGGCGTACCACGTCGTGCTCGGCAGGCGGGTCGCCCACGAGGACCGCGAGGTCATCGGGCGCCGCGACTCGCTGGTCGTCGACGCCGAGAATCACATCGCCTGGGCGCAGTGCCGAAGCTGCGGGAGCATCCTGCCTGACGGTGACGACGAGCACACCCGAGTCGCTGGCGAAATACGCGCGTGCGAGCGAGTCGAGCGGCGACACGGCGAAGCCGTAGCCGTCCCAGACCCGCGCCGCGAGCGATGCCGTGGTAGCCAACAGTCGCGTGGCCTCGGCCATTGGGATCGCCGCCATCTGGCCGGCGCAGCGAACGACCATTCCGACCAGCCGTCCATCGAGATTGAACAACCCAGCGCCGGCGAAGCTGTCGTGCAGCGCCACGCCGAGGACCAACTCCGCCAGCGACTCGTTGCCGCACCGCCTAACGGCCCTCCCGCCGAACAGGCCGGCTGACGACACGACCCTGCCCTCCGGCGTGCGCCCGACCACGAGCAGCCAATCGTTAGGTGCCGGGTCGGCAATGGCGGGCGGCGCGGCGCGTCCGGTGTCGCGGGCCGTCGCGGCGACGGAGATGACGGGACGACCCGCGAGCGTCGTCACGAGCGTGTCCCCCTGACCAAACCGGAATCCGGCGGCACCCACGGTCGCGATGTAGACCACCCGCGGCGCGACGGCGGCGATGCGTGTCGCGAGAAAGTCCGAAACACGTTCGAGCTGTCCGTCCTGCGAGAGCTGCTGCAATGCAGACGCTTCGCTCGGCGGCGCTGGTGCTGACGGCTGCGCGCGCTGGAGGCGGCCGCGGATGAAAATGCCGATGGCCAACACGAGAGCGGCGCCGAGCGCCAGCGACGCGAGATACTTTCGGTTCATGCGTGGCGATGGCTCACTGAAAAAAGTCGGTGGGCGCCCGTGGCGCATGAATCGCGCCGGCGGTCAGATGAGCGATCAACGTAATCAGGTACGCGAGATAGGCGCCGAACAACAGCGCGCCTTCGCCGCGCGAGAGCCGCGCGCCCGATCGCATGAGCGGCAACAGCAGCAGCGACGTGCCGATCATCCACCACATGTCGCTCCGCGCCAGCGCGGGCGCCACGTGCATCGGCGCGATCACAGCGGTCACGCCGAGAATCCCGAGGATGTTGAAGATGTTCGAGCCGATCATATTCGCGACCGCCACGTCGGTCCGCTTGCGGAACGCCGCCACCAGCGATGTCGCCAGCTCGGGCGCGCCTGTGCCACCCGCGACGATGGTCAGGCCGATCACGCGCTCGCTCAGGCCCGCGATGCGCGCGAGCGTCACGGCACCGTCGACCAGCAACCGGCCGCCGGCGATCAGCCCAACGATGCCTAACGCGAGCACGGCGAGGGTGACCGCTATCGACGCAGGGCGACCCACTGGCGTACCTGGACGGTCAATGTCACGCGCCTCAGTCTGCGCGGCGAACTGTCGGGCCTCCGCCGCGCCGACATCGCGCCGCGCGATGCGCACCGTGTACGCGATGAACAGCACCATCGCGATGAGCAGCACACCGCCTTCGACTCGATCGATCGTGCCGCCCCTCGCGACGACCAGACACACGAGACTCGCCGCGAACATGACCGGCCACTCGCGCCGGACGGCAGAACCGTGAACCGGCAGCGGGATGATCATGGCCGTGAGCCCGAGCGTCGCGGCGATGTTGAAGATGTTCGAGCCCACGACGTTCGCGACGGCGAGGTCTGGCTCGCCCCGCAGCGCGGCGAGCAGACTCACCACGAGCTCGGGGAGCGACGTGCCGATGGCGACGACCGTCAGGCCAATCACGGCGGGGCTCACGCCCGCGATCTCGGCGATCGTTGTCGCCGCGCGCACGAGCGCCTCGCCACCGCCGACGAGCAGCACGAGTCCACCCAGGATGAGGCCCAGCGGAAGTAGGATTTCCATATGCGGTGTTCGAACGCCCGCGTCCGCGGGCGACGACGTGTGAGGCGCTAGTCTGGCGGTCGCGGCGGGCTTTGGCAGAGGCGCCATTCCCCGTCGCAGCAAGAGACTGCCGGCTATGCCGGCGACAGCCGACGCGGCGAGGATGCCGAGCTTCGCGGCGTCGAGGAACTCCGCGCGTCCGGAGCCCTCCGGAAACGCGAGCCCGGCGATGAACAGCGCCATCGTGAACCCGATGCCGCCCAGCACCGCGACGCCGGCGAGCGCCATCCATGTCGAGCCGCGCGGCAGGGACGCGATGCCGAACCGCACTGCGAGCCACGCGAATCCGGCGATGCCTAACGGCTTCCCGAGCAACAGCCCGAGCGCGGCACCGAGCGCAACGGGGCTAGTGGCGCCGGCGCCGAGGGCGGCGGCGTCGAGCGTGACGCCGGCGTTCGCGAGCGCGAACAGCGGCATGATCCCGAACGCCACCACCCCGTGCAGCGCGTGCTCGAGGCGGATGAGCGGCGGCTGCGCCTGCTGGCACAGCGTCTCGATCTCTTCGAGCACCGTATGGTGCTCGACGTTCGAGAGAACGGTCGTGTTCGGATCCGTTTCCGTCACCGTCGCCGCCGCATCGAAATGGTCGAGCGCGCGCCTGGCACTGCTGAGGAACTCCCGCTCGTTCACCCGCGTGCGAACCGGAATCGTGAACGCGAGCAGCACGCCGGCCACAGTCGCGTGAATACCGGACAGGAGCACGGTGCCCCACAGCGCGAGTCCGATCGCGCCATACGTCCACGGGCGACGCGCGCCGGCGCGATTGACGACCGACCGCGAACAGCAGGAGCGCGCCCGCGGCGGCCAGCGGGCCCCACGCGACGCCTGACGAGTAGAAGATCGCGATCACGAGCACCGCGCCGATGTCATCCACGATCGCCAGCGCGGCGAGGAACACTTTGAGTCCCGTCGGGACACGATCACCGAGCAGCGCGAGCACGCCGAGCGCGAACGCGATGTCCGTGGCCATGGGCACGCCCCACCCAGCCGCGCCGGGGCCGCCACGGTTCACGAGCGCGTAGATCGCCGCCGGCACGACCATCCCGCCGAGCGCCGCGATCATCGGCAACGACGCCGTTCTCAGCGACGCGAGCTCACCGGCGATGATCTCGCGCTTGATCTCCAACCCGACCAGGAAGAAAAACACGGCCATCAGGCCGTCGTTGATCAGATGGTGAAGGGTCGTTCGGAACGACGCTCCCCCGAACGTGCCGCCGACGGGCAGTTCCCACAGATGATGGTAGCTCTCCGCCCACGGCGAGTTCGCCCAGCCGAGCGCGATCGCCGTTGCCAGCAGCAGAACCACACCACCCGACGACTGTGCGTGCGTGAATCGAAGAAACGGAGCGAGCACGCGCTCGATGAGCGGCGCCTCCGACGTCGACGCTCCGCCGAGGTCATCACTTACCGGTATCGGCCTGGTGGGGACGGACTTGCTGGTCATCGACTTCGGTAGAGGACGCGACGCGCTGTCAGCGTTGCACGGCGACAGGCTCGCCAGCGGTAATGCGGAATTCGTCTCGCCGGTTCCGTGCCCGGGAGTCGTCGGTCGTGTCCTGACAGGCTGTACGCTCCCCACCGAAGCTCGCGATCTCGATGCGCTCGCGGTAGATGTCCCGCTTAGGCGCCGTTGAACGACGTCGCGAGAACGCCGGCGACGCCGGCGGTGGCGATGACCAGCGGCTCGGGAATTTTTCGAGTCCGAAGCAATATCAGCAGCGTGACGCTGGCGATCATCGCTGTCGTCAGGTCGACCACCGCTCGACGCCCCAACACGACCGCCGCTCCGGCAATCGCACCGGTGGCCGCCGCGGTCACGCCGTCCACGAACGCCCGCACCCGCCGGTCTGCCTTGAGCCGCTCATAACGCGGCGCGAGTACCAGCGTGATCACGTACACGGGCGCGAACACGCCCATGGCCGCCGCGGTGGCACCTGACGCGCCCGCGACCAGGTAGCCGATGAACGCGACAGTGATCACCACCGGCCCCGGCGTGATCAGCGCGACGGCCACGGCGTCGAGAAACTGTCGCTCGGTGAGCCAGTGATGCTGCTGCACCACGCCGCCATGAAGAAACGGCACGATCGCCAGCCCACTCCCGAACACGAACAAGCCGGCGGACGCGAAGTAGATGAATATCGCTCCGATCATCACGAGCGACGTACCGCCCGCTCCCTCGAGGGCCGCGACGAGCCAGGTGGGCACGTGAGCCGTGCCGACGACTGGACCGACCGTCGCCACCCACCGCCCGGGCAGGCCCGAGCTCGTCCGTGCCATGACGGACACCACTCCGCATAACGCGAATACCCAGACGACCTCCGACTCGGTCCAGGCCGTCACGAGCGCGCTGGCGGCGAACAATACCCACATCAGGCGATCGCTGCCTAACGTCGTCCGGGCGAGCTTGACGGCGCTGCGCGCGATGATCGCGATTACGGCCGCGCCGATTCCGTAGAACGCGCCCTGGAGCCAGGGTATACCGCCCAGCCGCTGGTAGAGCGCGGCGAGCACGAGCACCATCGCGAACGACGGCGCCACGAACGCAATGCCGGCGACCGTCGCACCCCGCGCTCCGCGGCACAGCCATCCGAGGTAGATCGCGAGCTGGGCCGCGAGCGGTCCCGGCGCGAGCTGGGAGAATGCGAGACCGTCGCTGAGCTCCTGGCGCGTCACCCAGCGGCGGCGGTCCACGAACTCGTGCTCCATGTAACCCACCAGCGCGATCGGCCCGCCAAAGCCAGTGGTGCCGAGCCAGAGGAAAAACCGGAGCAGGTCGCGCGAGGACGGCCGTGTCACCTGGACAGTAAGGCGTACAGGTCATCGAACAGCTGATACCCGCGCTCGAGCCGAGCGGCGTCGTCGGGGTTCGATGCGGCGATGCCGGCGATGACCCGCTCGATACCGGCGGCGTCCTCTCGGGCGAATTTGCCATCCTTGAGATCGATGTCGTGCACTACTTCCGCGATGGAGCGCAGTGCGCCGTCATCCATCGCGAATCGCTCGAGCAATGTCTCGAACGTGCACCGCTCGCCCTCGTGCGTGAACTCGCCTTCGAACATGTCGAAGCGCAGCTCGCCCTTTGACGGACGATAGCCGTCGTCCGCGACGAACTTGAATCGAGCGGCAGGATCGATGAAACGATGGATGAGCCAGGCGCTCGCCATGCGGTCGACGAAGACGTCGGCGCGCGTGACCCACGTCCGGCTTCGATACCCAGAGCGATCGGCGATGCGCGCACTGGTGGACGCCGCCACGGGCCTCAGCTCCGCCTCGGCGATGCCTAACGCCTCCTCGGCCATCCCACGCTCGGGGGCAGCAAAGAAATCGAGCGCGGCAACGGCCGCGAACCGCTTCTGGAGCCTGGCGAGATCGTCGTCGGGGCGAGCGGGGCGTGACGCTGCGTCGCGGCGCCGGATCGCGGCCCAGAGCTCGCGCGCAGCCGCCGCGATCTCGGCGTAATCCGCGTTGCGAGCGCTCCGGAACATGTGCCGCAGCTGATCGGAGGTGAGGCCGTCGACGAAATCCGCTCGGCAGATCGATGCGTCGCCGCCGCCGTCGATGATCTCCGTGCGGATCCACTGGAAGTCCTCGTACGCCTGTGCGACGTCCGGCAGGACGTACACGGAATTCTTCACTGGTACAGCGCCCACGCGCTGCAGGCGCCGCCCGATCTTGACGCGCAGGTAGTCCGGCTTGGGCGGGATCTGATGGATGAGCAGGAGCCACTGCGTGGCGGCGGCGTCAGCGGGCTTGCTCACGGGGCGATGCCTAACGCCAGCGCGCCGACCGGCACCGAGGGACCTGCGAGGTCGACGGCGAAGCCTGCACCCGCGGCGAGGGCTCGCTCGTACACGAGTGCCGCGACCGCTACGTCCTGCAGCGCGGTGCCTGTGCTGTCGAAGATGATGACCTCGTCGTCCGACTGACGGCCAACGGTCCGCCCGGACACCACGTCCGCTAACTCGCCCCGTACATCGCTCGTGCGCATGACACCCGCATCGAGCGCATGGTGGAGATCGCCGATCGCGGCGCACTGCTCGACGATGTCGGCGACGACAACGCTCGCGGCCATGAGCTCCGGCTCGATCTCGTGCTTCTCCGGGTTGTCCGCGCCGACGGCCGCGACGAACGCGCCGCGCCTGACGTGCGCGCGTCCGAGGAACCATTGGCGGGACGACGTGCACGTCACCCAGACGTCGGTGGCGGAGGGAACGTGACCGAGGTCGGCCACGGCGTCGATCGGGATCTCGAGCTCCGCGCTCATGGCATGCGCGAATCGCTCCACCCGCTCACGGTCGATGTCGTAGGCGAAGACGTGACTCACGTGCCTCACGCACGCGAGCGCCCGCAACTGGTGAGCGGCCTGCTCACCGCAGCCGCATAACGCGACGACACTCGCGTCCACACGCGCGAGGTACCGTGCGGCGACGGCCGTCGCGGCCGCGGTGCGGACACTCGTGATCTCGGCGGAATCGAGCACGGCGAGGACGCGCCCGTCGGTGGCGTCGAACAGCGCGATGACACCCTGAATGGTTGGGAGTCCCGCGCGTGTGGGGTTTCCGGGAAAGTTGGCATTGACCTTCGCCACGAACATCGATCGCCCGCCGGAGGCCTGGCCGAGCATGCCGGCGGTCTTCATGTGGAAGCCGCCGCCGTCGACGTGGGTCCCGAGCACCGCGGGCGCGATTGATTCGCCCCGCGCGTGTCGGCGAAACGCGTCTTCGACGGCGTCGATGCACGCTCTCATGTCGATGAGGCGATGCACCTCCGCGCGTGACATGATGAGCGTGCGGTGGACCTGCGGCGCTGTTACACGGGACGGCGAGGGCACGGGTTCATGGTACTATCACAGTTGAATCATCGCAATGGCGATTGCGAATGGCACAGTTGAAGCATCCGTTGTAGGGTGTCAGCCCCCTTCCCGAACCCACGAGCCGACAAGATGACGAGCTCACCAATGACATTCCGCGCCGGAATCGCGGTCGTCGCGACCATCGTCGCCTGCAAGCCAGCAACCGATCGCCTGACGCGCGATTCGGCGTCCGGTGAAGTCGCGACAGCCGCAACACAAACGCAGACCGTCGACTGGAAGGCGGTCGACGCCGCCATGGGACGCGCCGCGGTCGTTCAACCCGGCGACGTGCACCGCTTCAACTTTCCGCGGAGCGACATGCACGTGACCGCCGCAGGCGTCGAGATCAAACCATCATTCGCGCTCGGCGGCTGGATCGCGATGAAGGCAGCGGCCGGTGGGGTCGTGGCGATGGGTGATCTCGTCCTCGCGGAAAATGAGCTGACACCGGTCATCACGAAGCTCCAGGCCGCCGGCATCGAGCAGACCGCGATCCACCATCACCTGATTCGTGAGTCGCCGCGGGTGCTGTACGTCCACGTGCACGGCCATGGCGATCCGGTGAAGCTGGCCGAGTCCATTCGCGGTGCGTTGTCGGTGACGAAGGTGCCGCCGGCTGCTCCGGCCGCGGCGACGCCGGCGACAGCGGCTAGCTTCGCGCTCGACACCGTCGCGCTTGCGAAGACGCTCGGGTACACGGGGCGCGTCGCGGGCGGCGTGTATCAGGTGAGCGTCCCACGCGCCGAGACCATCCACGACGGAGACTTCGAAGTTCCTCCGTCCATGGGGCTCGGGACCGCCATCAACTTCCAGCCGACAGGCGGTGGGAAGGCCGCGATCACCGGAGACTTCGTGATGGTGAGCAGCGAAGTGAATCCCGTGATCCGCGCGCTGCGCGATGGCGGCATCGAGGTGGTGTCGTTGCACAGTCATTTGCTCGACGAACAGCCGCGGCTGTTCTTCATGCACTTCTGGGCGAACGACGATGCGACGAAGCTGGCGCGTGGCCTTCGCGCCGCGCTGGACAAGACGAACTCGAAGCGGCCGACGCCCTAGTGGACTATGAGTTAGATGTTGAGAGCAGGCGAGGCAGGCCGTATTGCCAGAATCGCCTGCTCTCAACATCTCACGCCTGCTGCACGCGCATCGCCGTTACGCGCTCGATACCGTTCGGTCGCGTCCGCCTGACGTGGCGCATCGATTCTCCCCTCATCTCAAGGTGAGGTTGAATCATGCTGTCAGCCCGAACGCCAACGCTCTTCCGCCCGCGGACGCCCTCGCGCGTCGTCCGGCACCGCCACGTAAGCCGCGAGCCGCTCGGCTGCATCGTCGTGCGTCGCATCACGGATGACGCGGGCCGAGCGTGGCGGGTCCGCGAGTTCCGGTCGACGAGTGGTCTCGGCCTGTTCTTCCGCTGCGACGTCCCGGGCGTGCGGGCCGAGACGCGCGCTGCGGTCGCGCCGCTGGAGTCGTTGGACGAGGAGCGACTGATCGAGCTGCTGCAGGCCGGCGGCGAGTAACACCCAGCATCCCCGCGGCGCCCGGTCTTCGCGTAGAATGCGAGGACCATGGATACACACCGAACACACACGTCGAAGGTTCTGAGCAGGGCGTCGGCCGTCATCACCTGGACGCTCGCCACGTGCGCGCTCGTCGCCTGTAGCTCCGGCGATCGTACGAACGGCGGCGACTCTGGAAGTGCCGCGGCGTCTCGCGCCAACGATTCGTTAGGCGGTGAGCGCACGCTCGTCGTCTTCAACGCCGGGAGTCTCGCGCTGCCGCTGCGCGCGGCGCTCGACAGCTTCGCCGCCCGCGAGCACGTGACGGTCCAGCAGGAGAACGCCGGCAGCATCGAGACGGCGCGCAAGCTGACCGAGCTGGGGAAGATCCCTGATCTCGTCGCCGTCGCCGACTTCGAGGTGATTCCGCTCCTGCTCGTGCCCGAGCACGCGACGTGGTACGCGAAGTTCGCGCACAACCGCATGGTGCTCGCGTACGGCGACCGCTCGCGCGGCGCGGCGGAGATCAACACCGGGAACTGGTGGCAGGTGGTGACGCGGCCGGGCGTGCAGGTGGGCCGAGCGGATCCGAGTCTCGACCCTAACGGCTATCGCACGTTGCTCGTCTGGCAGTTGGCGGAGCGCTTCTACAAGCAGCCGGGCCTCGCGCAACGTCTGCTCGCGACGGCGCCGCCGCGCAACGTCAGGCCCAAGGAGGCGGACCTCGTCGGGCTGCTGCAGGCGGGCGAGTTCGACTACATCTGGTCATACGAGTCGATCGCGCAGGGCATCGGGCTCAAATACGTGACGCTGCCGAAAGAGATCGACCTGAGCGCGGCGAGCGACTCGGCGGCGTATGCGGTGGCGTCGACGCGCGTCGCCGGCAAGACGCCGCGCGACTCGGTGACGATGCGCGGCCAGCCGATCGTCTACGCGTTCACGGTACCCACGCGCGCGCCGCACGCGGCGCTGGCGGCGAAGTTCGCGGCGTACCTCGCGTCGGAGGATGGCCGGCGGGTGCTGCGTGGCGCGAAGCTCGACGTGCTGGATCGGTATATCGTGGTGGGGACGGGAGCGCCGACGTTATAGGCCGGAGGAAGGAGGCCAGCGAGGCTAGGAAGGAGGCCGTAGGAAGGAGGAGTAAAAGCACTGTCATCCCGAGGAGCGCCAGCGACGAGGGACCTTCTGTCATGGCATCGTAGCCAGGCCGGCCACCATGACGTTCGAGAGGTCCCTCGCTGGCGCTCGGGATGACAATGCTCCCCAGGCCTCCTCCTCCTCCTCCTTCCTCCTTCCTCATTCGAGCGCCGCGATGAGCTGGAACATCGGATTGTCCGGCGTGATCGCATAGCCATCCTCCACGCCCCAGACCAACGACAGCACCGCCTGCGCGAAAGCCCAGCGCGTGATCCGCTCACGGTCGAGCGATAGGCGCGACGAGAACACCCGCACTCGTCTTTCTATAGTCGCCGAGTCCGTGAAGACCTCCGGCCGTTCGGCCGGATTGCGGAGTGAGGCGCCGAGCTCGTACTCGAGCTCACCGATCACGCCCTTGGGGTCGATCGCGACCCATCCGCGCTCGCGGTCGCGCAAGATGTTGTAGTGCTGAAGGTCGCCGTGCAGGAGCCGAGTGGGGCCTTGTGACTCGCAGAGATCGTCGTAGACGCGAGCGGCACGTCTGACGAGGGCTTCAGGAATCTGCGTGTCGCCAGTGGCCAGGTAGCGTGTGAACGCGCGACCCCAATCGGCCACGGTCGGACAGACCGCCGGAGGATTGCCCGGCGACATGGACGCGATCACGTCCGCCAGGATGTTCGTGGCTTGGTCATCATCGCCCGTGCAGGCGAGCTCCGCGAGCGACGTTCCCGGCTCGAGTCGCTCGAGCAGCATGGCGCCATCCACGTGCTCGTACACGCGGACCACACCGCGACCCGCGAACGCGTCCAGCACCTCGCCCGAGCGCCACTCGTCGCCGCGCTGCTTCACGACTTTGAGCACGACGGGCCGGTCGTCACGCCGACCGTAGCTGATCACGGAGCTCGGCGTCTCGAACGACTCGTCGACGATCACGCGCCAGTCACGCGCCAGCTCGGCGCCGCGGTCACTCGGATTGGGCATACTGGCCGTCATCGCTCGCTGGAATTGGGTCAGGACCGGGACTGGGGACTGGGAGTGGGGACAAGGAACTGCTGCTTCTGTTCCCGGTCCCGAGTCCCCAGTCCCGAGTCCCCAGTCCCCAGACCCCAGTCCCCAGCGTTGTCGATCTCGCCAGGTGCTGTTCGACGTCCATGTAGAGGTCAGCAGCGCCGGTCGAATCCCGGCCGCATCAATATCGAAGTCACCTGCCCGGAGGCACGACGATGAGCACCATAGCTATCTCCACCGGCCGCACGAAGCTCAGCATCTCCCGCGTCACCGTCGGGCGGGTCATCTCGGGTTTCGCCGTCCTGTTCCTCGTCTTCGACACGGTCATCAAGTTCACGCACCACCCCTCCGTCGCGGAGTCCATGACGCAGCTCGGCTACCCCGTGTCGAGGGCGTTGGCGCTCGGCGTTATCGAGTTGCTCTGCCTCGCAGTCTACCTCGTCCCCCGCACGTCGGTCCTTGGTGCCGTCATCCTGACGGGCTACCTTGGCGGCGCGATCGCGTCCCACGTCCGCGTCGGCAATCCGCTCTTCAGCCACGTGTTGTTCCCGATCTACATCGCGGCCATGCTCTGGGGAGGACTCTACCTCCGCGACGCGCGCGTGCGCTCGATCATCTCGGCGCGCTGAACTGACACACCACGCGAACACCACTCAAGGAGACGCGATGGCACCGGCGAAGAAGAAGGCGTCGTCCACGACCCCGACGTTCCGCGCGACCATCAAGGCCAGCGGCAAGACCGCCACCGGAATCCAGGTGCCGGCGGCGGCAGTCGAGCAACTCGGGTCGAGCAAGCGGCCGGCGGTGAGAGCGACGATCAACGGGTACACGTATCGCACGAGCGTCGCGTCGATGGGTGGCGTCTTCATGCTCCCGGTCAGCGCCGAGGTTCGCGAACGTGCGGGAGTCGCTGCCGGCGACTCGGTGGACGTTCATCTCGAGCTCGACACGGAGCCGCGCGAGGTCACGGTGCCGCCGGACTTCGCCACCGCGCTCGCTGGCAACGCACCGGCGAAGCGCTTCTTCGATGGCCTGTCCTACAGCAACCAACGCCGCTTCGTGCTCTCCATCGACGGCGCGAAGACTGACGAGACTCGGCAGCGCCGGATCGAGAAGTCGATCGCCATGCTGCAGGGCGGGAAGGTGTAGTACCTTGCCCCGTGTCATCCCGAGCGGCAGCGAGGGATCTTCCGTGAAGTATTCGTAGCCTTCGCTGGCTACGATGCCATCACAGAAGATCCCTCGCTGTCGCTCGGGATGACAATCGCTGCCGCTCGGGATGACAATACGTTCTCAGTGCGCCGCCGCGTTAGGCGCGGCGGTCGCGACCTCCAGCTGGCTCGAGCCCGGCTGGTAATACGTGAGCGGCCGAACCTCGAACGCGCCACCCGGATTCGCCTGTCCCAGATCCTTCGCGACCTGCATCGCGTCCTCGTCCGTGTCGCAGTCGATCACGTAGAAGCCGAGGATCTGCTCCTTCGTCTCGGCGTACGGACCGTCGGTCACCAGGAACGGCTCGCGGTCCTTGTGGAGCGTCCGCGCGCTGGACGTCTGCCCGAGCCGAGCGACGGCGCCGAGCTTGCCGCGCTTCGCGAGCTTGTCCTGCACGGCGATGAGCTTCGTCATCACGTCGGCATCGTGCTCCCTGGTCCAGGAGCCGACCGTCTTCTCGCAGTTGTAGCAGAGGATGGTGTAGAGCATTGGAGTTGGTTCGACGTCGGTGAAAGACAAGGCGGGCACGAGCGCGCTGGCATGCGCGACGAGCCGTACTCGAAGATGACCTCGGTGCCGCGGTCCAGCCAGTGCAATCCGTGCCGGGACCACGCGTTAGGGCTCCCGAACACGCTGGATCGAGAAATGCCCGCCGAGCTCGACAAACGCGAGGCGCAGGGCCGCGCCGCGAGCAGCAAGGGCGGCGGCGCGAAAGCCCGGTCGACGCCATGCACGTCGACGCGCCCAAAAAGCAGGACAACACCCGGGGTCCTAAACAGCGCAAGCGCGCGTAGTCGGCTGAGGGCAGCATGCTGCGTCCACCGGAGCTTGCTGCTTGTAGGTCGCATCGGCGGCTCGCAGCGTGCTGCGACCAGCGGCTGCGTGAAGCGTGGGCTGCGTGCGACACGCAGCTCCACGTAGCACGTGGCCGCTGTTGGTAGCACACAGCAAGTGGCCGATGCGACGTGCAAGCAGCACCGTGCTCCAGCATGCTGCCTCTTCCTGTTCAAACCCTCGTGAGGCATAGATTGTCTATCCCCTAGCCACCCTCGTCAGGCCGCCCGCCCTCACTCGGTACCGCCGCCATGCGCGAACTGTTCGCCCGCCTGTTCGACTGGCTACGGCGAGATCGACTCGACGCCGAGCTGACCGAGGAGCTCTCCTTCCACCGTCGCCAGCTCGAGCGCGACATTCCGGGTGACGCCACCGTCGCGCGACGACGCATGGGCAACGTGACACGCGTGCGCGAGGAAGCGCGCGACCGATGGTCCGTCCCATGGTTCGACCATCTTCAGCAGGACGTCCGCTACGCGTTCCGCGGGCTCCGCCGCTCACCCGGCTTCACCGCCGCCGTCGTCATCACGCTCGGACTCGGCATCGGCGCGAACGCGGCGATGTTCAACGTGATCGACCAGCTGATGTTCCGACCGTTCGCGTACCTGCGCGATCCGGACCATGTCCAGCGCGTGTACCTCCGGACTCCGGGACGAGACCGTCTACTCACGTCCGAGTCGTTCCCGTACTCGCGTTATCTCGACCTCAGAAAATGGACGACGTCGTTCTCGCAGTACGCGGCGTTCTACCCGACGATGGTCGCGGTGGGCACGGGAACCGCGTCGCGCGAGCGGCCGATCGCCGCCGTCACGGCGAGCTACTTCGACTTCTTCGACGCGCGCCCGGCGCTCGGTCGCTACTTCGTCGCGTCCGAAGACACGACGCCAGCCGGCGCCAGTGTCGCGGTGCTGAGCCACGCGTTCTGGCAGACCGAGTTCGGCGGCCGCAACGTGATCGGCCAGCCCATTCAGATCGACAACATCGTATGCACGATCATCGGCGTCGCACCCAAGGGTTTCACGGGCGTCGCGGAGCGTAGCGCCCCCGACGTCTTTCTTCCCATGACGACCTTCGGCGCGCATCAGCCGGGCAACTCATCAGTGCGGTACTGGGTGAACTACACCTGGGACTGGGCCGAGATGATCGTGCGTCTCAAGCCTAACGTGACGCATGCCCGAGCGAACGCCGATCTCACACAGGCGTACGTCAAGAGCCGAGACGCCGCGCGTCGTATTCATGCGTTCCTGCCGCGGACCGACGTGCAGCCACCCGTCGCCGTCGCCGGTGCGCTCAAGACCGCCGCCGGTCCGTACCCGGGCCTCGAGGCGCGCACGCTCGTGTGGGTAACCGGCGTCGCCGCCATCGTGCTGCTCATCGCCTGCGCAAACGTCGCGAACCTGTTCCTGTCTCGCGCGCTGCGCCGCCGCCGTGAGATCGCGCTTCGTCTCGCACTCGGCGTCACGCGACAGCGGCTCGTATCCCAGTCCCTGACCGAGAGCCTCGTGCTGTCGTTCATCGGCTGCGCTGTCGGCATCGCGGTCGCGCAGTGGGGCGGATTGGTGCTGCGACGCCTCGTCCTCCCGACCGATGCGACCATCGACGTGGTGACAGACTGGCGCACGTTAGGCGTCGCGGTGGCGGCGGCGCTGATCGCCGGCGTGCTGACGGGCATCGCACCCGTACTCCTCGCCGAGCATGGCGATATCATCAAGGCGCTCAAGGCCGGCGTGCGGGAGGGCACGCACCAACGGTCACGCGCTCGATCGTCGCTGCTCGTCGTGCAGGTCGTGCTCTCGGTGCTGCTCCTCGTGGGCGCCGGACTGTTCGTGCGCAGTCTGAACCACGTGAGCCGAGTCCACCTCGGTTACGACGCGAACCCGGTGCTGCTCGCGCGGTGGAACCGGCGCGGCGAGCAGGTGTCGACGAGCGAGCGCGTGACCATCCGCCGCCGTGTCCTCGACGCCGCGCGGGCGATTCCCGGCGTCGAGCGCGCGGCGTGGGCGAGCAACGTCCCTATCCAGGGGACGTCGACCATGTCGTTGTTCGTGCCCGGCATCGATTCGGTCGCCCGCCTCGGTCGTTTCACGTACCAGACGGCGAGCACCGAGTACTTCGAGACGATCGGCACGCGGATCGTTCGCGGCCGGTCGTTCACGTCGGCGGACGCGGTCGGTGCGCCGAACGTGGCGGTGGTGAGCGAGGCCATGGCTCGCGTGCTGTGGCCCAACCAGGACGCGTTAGGCCAGTGCATGCGTCTCGGTGCCGACTCGATGCCGTGCACGCGCGTGGTGGGAGTGGCGGAGGACGCGGTGCACGATCCGGTGAAAGACCAGCCGCTGCGCTACTATCTACCGCTCGACCAGGTCCCCTCGGAGGGTAGCTCGTTGCTCGTGCTGCGGATGGCCGGCCAACCAGCCGCGCTGGCCGAGAACGTGCGCCGCGCGCTTCAAGCGGTCATGCCCGGGCAGCAGTACATCACCGTGCAGCCGCTCGCGGACCTGCTCGACGATCAGCGGCGATCGTGGCGACTCGGCGCGACGATGTTCGTCGCGTTCGGCGTGCTCGCGCTCATCGTGGCGGCGGTGGGACTGTATGGCGTCATCGCGTACAACGTCGGGCAGCGGATGCACGAGCTTGGGGTGCGCCGAGCGCTCGGCGCGCAGGCGGGAGACGTCGTGCGTCTGGTGATGGGCCAGGGTGTGCGGCTCGCCGTGTTAGGCATTGCCGTCGGCGGGCTGATGGCGCTCGCGGTCGCGCGGTTCGTCGAGCCGTTGCTCTTCCGGCAATCGGCGACGGACCCGGCGGTGTTCTTCGTCGTCGGCGCGCTGTTGCTCGCGGTCGCCATCGTCGCGTGCGCGGTGCCGGCGGCGAAGGCGATGCACGCCGATCCGAATACGGTGCTACGGGCTGACTAGGTGAAAATGCCAGACTCATCGTCGGTCTGCGGGTCTGACCCATCGCGCAGAGCCAGCCGTGCTGTCGATCATGCGCTCGAACCGGCGGAGCTGCTCGATGATGTTCACCACCGAATGATCCGATCGCGCGAAGCAGCCATGGTAGTCCTCGACACGCTTCGCCCCGGCCTTGCGGAAGAGCGTCACGGTTGCGGTGGGGTGATCGGTCGCTTCGTCCGGGCAGAATCGCTTGTCGCTCGCGATGACGTCGGGCAGCGTGTCGAATCCGAGCGTGCTTGCTTGCGCGACGAGACGCTGCACGACCGCTGGCGTTAGGCGGTCGGTGGCGGTACGGCCGCTATCGCCAGGGTTCCGGGACTCGAACGCCACATCGCCCAATGCGGCCACCCGCAGACGGTATGCCGGGCACGTGCCGTAGCAGCGCGTGCGCTCGAGTACGATGCTGTCCACGCCGGTCACGCTCGCCGAGTGCTCCTCGTGGGGCGGCTGGTGACAGGATGACAGCGCGTGGATCGCGAGGACCAGTCCGACGCGAGCTGTCGGGCGAGGGTGACGACAGATGATGGGATCCATGCGGCGCTTACCTGCACACGGTGGCTTATTCAATACGTTGGACAACTGCGTCTACGACAACGGCGGGAACTGCATGACAGGATGGCCAGGATGGACAGGATTGGCGGGATGGCGGCAACTGCAACGGCAACCGCATGACAGGATTGGCAGGATGGACAGGATTGAACAGAGGCTCCGTGTCGCGCCCAACCCCCCTCCCGCAACGAGCCCAGTATGGGGGGAACGGCCGCTCGGGACGCCACTCTCCCACTTTACTTCTGTGCCTTCGTCTCCCAGTGAAATCTGTGAAGGACGTGATGGAAGGTCGGCGCGAGGACGAGCGCCGTCACGGCGAGGAACACCAACCCGGAGTACAGCGAGAAGATGCCGGCGAAGATCTTCCCCGACGAGGTACTGAGTGGGGTCACGGGTCCCATGCCGCCGAGCAGCATGCAGACGTTCACGAACGCGTCGATCCACTCCAGATCCGCCAGCCAGTGGTAGCCAACCATGCCCACCGCGAGTGACACCAGGACCAGGGCCCCGGCATACGACATCGGCCGTGACATGCGCTGGAACAACAGGCGGCGCGTCGGTGCTTCCACGGGATCGATCCTCCTGAAGCGGATCATGGGTGAGCTACGCACCGAGCTCGACCCGCGCAACCGGTTGACTGATGCGAGCGAGCCCGCGGGTACCATGCCCGCGGGCTCGCTGCCTAACGCTTCTCCATCGACCACGCGGCGCTGGTGGCGGATGGCAGAACGTTACGTCGGGTTGGCGCCCGTCCCCGAGGAACCACCCGTCGTCGAGGTGCCACCGGAACCGGAGGTCGAGCCGGTCGCCGCGGTAGCGCCGGACGTCGATGCTCCGCCGGTGCCGGCGGACGACGTCGAGCTCCGCGAGCTTCTCCCGCGCGACTCGGAGCCGCTCCCCGCGTCCGCGCGTCCGCCCTCGCGCTCCGTCCCGCGTGTCACCTCACGGTCGGACATGCTGCTGCCGCTACCACCGCCACCACCACCGCGGTTCACGCGGATCTGGTTGTGCACCTCCACCACGCCCGAGCACTGCTCCACGATGTCCTCGGCCAGTCGCTTCGCCTGCCGATCATCCACCGTGCCGGTGAGCGTCACCTCGCCACCTTTCACGCGCACTTCGATCTCGCTCGCGTCGATCTCCGGATGGCGGGTCAGCTGCTCGTTGACCTCCTCCTCGATGCGCTCATCCGAGCGGCGATAGCCTTTGGGTCCGCGGCCCACGTGCGAGGTGCGACCGCCCTGCCAGCTCTGACTCCCGCGGCCTTGACCGCCATACGAGCCACCGGCGTAACTCTGCGCTCCCTGTCCGGCGTTCGCGCCACCGCTCGCGCCATACCCGCCGGTTTCTCCGTATCCACCCGAGCGGCCGTATCCGCCGGCGTAGCCCTGGCCCCATTCGCTTCCGGTATTCGGGCCGAAGCTCGAGCCGCCTTGCTGGCCGCCGTATCCACCCTGTTGACCACCGTACCCACCCTGCTGTCCTCCGCCATACTGCTGGCCGCCACCGTACTGGCTGCCTCCGCCGTATCCGCCCTGCTGACCGCCGCCGCCTCTGTTGCCATACCCGCCGTAGTTGCCCTGGCCGCCTCCGTACCCCTGCGATCCGAAGTTGCCGGGCGAACCGTACTCGCTCTGTGAGCCGAACTGCGCGCCCTCTGGCGACCAGTTGGATCCGCCCTGCGAGGACCCGCCTTGCGAGCCGTAGTTGCCGTAGCTGCCCTGACCACCAGACTGTCCGCCGCCGTTCCCACCGTAGCCGCCGCCATATCCGCCACCGTACCCGGAATTGCCGCCGCTTCCGTAATCCTCGCTGCCGCCGCGACCATAGCCGCTGACGTTTCCACCGTAGCCACCTCCCCCTCCCTGCATGCCTCCGCCGTACCCGCCCTGTCCTTGTTGTCCCTGTCCGCCGCGGCTGCCGTAGCCGCCTTCGTTGCCGTATCCGCCTTGGCTGCCCTGTGCCTGGCGCCTGCCCGCTTTCACGCCACCCGCGCTGCTGCCCGCTGCGATCGTCGAAGTCGCGTCCGCCTCGTCCAAAATCATCGCGCGCCATACCAACTACCTCCGCCCACGTAAACGAGAATTGCGCCGAGAGGACCCGCCTCTCGCGACGCGTGAGGGATGGCCGAATCGTCTCAAGAAACATTCCTGCGAGCGCCTATTCCTCGGGTATGCGACGTTGCTGGTCCGTCGCTGATCCACAGGTCAGTCCGGCTACGATGACATCAAACAGGTTCATCGCTGATGCTCGGGGATGACATTTCGCCGTGGCATCCTGCCTAACGCGGCACGTGCCACCGCGCGACACCAACCATTTGCGACTTTGTCCTGTCCAACGGTTCAAACTGGTCCTGCCCCGACGCTGTCGATTGGGTAGTATTTCTACATTGTAGAAGTCGCACAGCAGAAAACGCCTACGCACCCGCATGCCCCTGCCTGAACCACGCCCATCCGAGCACGCCCTGCCAAGACTCCCGGCCGCCCTGCTGCGAGCCACGCTCCCGCGCCAGGAACGCGACGAGCTGATGGCAGACCTCGCGGCGGAATTCGCCGGGCACACGATGCAGCGAGGGCCGGCGGCAGCACGACGATGGCTGTGGCGACAGGCACTTCACTCCACGCCTTCGTTATTCGCCTGGCAATGGTGGCGCGGTTGGACCGGCTTCGAACCGCGCGCGAACGTCTATCGGCCCGGAGGGCCCATGCTGAGAACCTGGATCACGGACGCCATGTACGCCGCGCGCCGCCTGCGCGCACGCCCCGGCTTCACTCTCCTGTCGGTGCTCACGCTCGCCCTGGGCGTCGGCGGCACGGCGGCCGTCTTCGGCATCGCCCGCCCGCTCATCTTCGACCCACTGCCGTATGCGAACGCCGACGAGGTCGGCACGTTCTGGATGACCGGCAGCTGGAACGAGGAGGAGTTCGTGACGCTGCGCGGGAAGATCCCGGGCTTCCAGCTGGTCGCGAGCTATCGGCCGACCGACGTCACGATGCGCACCGGCGACGGACCCACGCGGCTCATTCCCGGCATCGGCACCTCGGCCGAACTGTTCGACGTGCTTGGCGCGCGTCCGCTGATCGGTCGCGGCTTTCGCGCCGGCGACGACGCGATCGGCGCCGAGCCGGTCGCCGTCATCAGCTACGGACTGTGGAAGGATCTCGGCGGGAATCCGTCGATCCTCGGCACCCGCCTGACGCTCGATGGCTCACCGCGCACAGTGGTCGGCGTGATGCCGCGCGGCTTCTGGTTCCCGGACCCCACCATTCGCATCTGGATCGCGCGGGCGCTCAACCCCGAGGGTCATAACGGGAGCTGGACGCTCGTCGGTCGTGTCGCGCCGGGTGTCTCGGTGGAACGCGTCGAGCCGTACGTCGCGCAACTCACGAAGATGCTCGGCGAGCGGTGGAAGTACGACGAGAAGTGGGACAAGACTCGCAACGCGTTCGTGACGCCGCTCCGATCCAACCTGCTCGGATCGCTGCGTCCGGCGCTCGCCGCGACGTTCGTGGCGATGGCGTTGATCCTGTTGATCGCGTGCGCGAACGTCGCCGCGCTGATGCTCGGCCAGGTGGAAGGGCGAACCACGGAGCTCGCTGTCCGTTCGGCGTTAGGCGCCACGCGGAGACGTCTCACGCAGCAGCTCGTCGTCGAGGCGGTGCTCATCGGCCTGGGAGCGGGACTCGCCGGCGCCGCGTTGGCGGCCGTGGGATTTCGCGTCCTCGCATCGGCACTCCCGCTCGGTGCGTGGGCCGAGAGTGCAGGGTTCGACTGGACGATGTTTCTCGTCGCGCTCGGGATCGCCATCCTGGCGGTGTTGCTCGTCGTGCTCGTTCCGCTTACCGCACTCTCACGTGGCGACCTGCGACTCGCGCTCGGCGGCGGCCGCACGGGCGGAATTCAGGGCCGAGGGGGGCGTATCGAGCGCGGTCTCGTGGTGGCGGAAGTCGCGCTCGCGATGCTCATCGCATCGGGTGCCGCGCTGCTCGTGCGCAGCGTCACGAACCTGTACGCGATAGATCCGGGCCTCGAGGCGGAGGGCGTCGCGGTCATCAAGGTCGTGCCGAGCGCGGAGCTGACGGCCGTGCAACGTCGTCAGGCGATCGATGAGATGAATGCGGCACTGAGCGAGCTGTCCGGCGTGAAGTCGGCGGCGGCGGTGATGAGACTCCCGCTCGGCGGCGGCGGTGACAGCTTCGGCGTGACGATACAGGGGCGGCCGGACATGAAGGAGACGGGCACGTATTTCCGCATCGTCACGCGCGGGTACTTCGAGACGATGGGCATCCGGCTGCGCGATGGCCGCACGTTCAACACGTCGGATCGGCTGGACGGCGGCGAGATGCCGATCATCGTGAACGACGCGTTCGTGAAGGCGTTCTTCCCGGGCGAGAACCCGTTAGGCCGAGTGGTGGGCGGTGGGTTCAACGCACCGCAGCGGATCATTGGCGTCGTCGCGAACGTCGCCGAAGGGAAGCTGACCGACGAGCCCGAGCCGGTGCGCTACTTCGTGTCCGGCGTGGCGCCGTGGTTCTCGCCGAGCGCCGCGCTGGTGATCCGGACCGCGCGCGCCGGGGATGCCGCGACGGTGCTGGACGCCGCGCGGCGCACCGTGCAGCGGGTGGCGCCGAACTTCGCGATCCAGGAGACCACGACGATGTCGCGGATACTGGACACCGCGGTCGGCCCGGCGCGACAGGTCATGTCGCTGTTGTCGCTGCTGTCGGGTCTCGCGCTGGTGCTGGGAGCGATCGGGATCTACGGCGTCATCTCGCACTTCGCGTCGCGTCGCAAGCGCGACTGGGCGATCCGTGTCGCGTTAGGTCTTCCCGGCACGCACGTGATCGGACACGTCGTGAGGCAGGGTCTGGTGCTGGTGGTGATCGGCGTGGCGTTAGGCGCCGTCGGGACGATCGCGCTCACGCGACTGTTGACGTCGTTCCTGTTCGGTGTGAAGCCGGTCGATCCGCTGGCATTCGCGGCGGCGAGCGCGGCGCTGCTCGTGATCGGCGTGGTGGCGGCGTTCGTCCCGGCGTGGCGGGCGGGAATGGTGGATCCGGCGCTGGCGCTGCGGGAACAGTAGCGGAAACGGGGACGGAGGGCGGAGGGCGGAGGCAGGACGGAGCGGTGTCATCCCGAGCGACAGCGAGGGATCTTCTGCGAACGTCTCGTGGCAAATCTGGCCACGATGACGTTCGAGAAGATCCCTCGCTGACGCTCGGGATGACACCGCTCCGTCCGTCCCGCCGTCCGCCCTCCGCCGTCCGGCTCCTCCCTATTCCCCCGTATCAGACGTCGACGCCGCCACCGGCTTCGATTGCGCCGAGCCCCGTTGACGGAGCCAGATCGAGATCACGACCAGTACGCCGACGGAGAAGAACTCACTCTGCCAATTCTCGAACGACTCGAACCAGAAGCGGCTCGTCCCGATGTAGCCCAGGGCCGATACCGTCGCGCCGCCGTGCTGCTGCTGTCCCTCGTTGTACGCCATCGAGCCGCCGATGGCGTGGCCAACGAACGCGACGAGGAACATTAACAGCAGCACGGTGCCTAACGAGCGCTGGTACATGGCCAGCCACACGCCACCCCGTCGTACCGGCCACGGCGCGTCCGGGTCGTCCCGCGCCTCACGCGGATCCTGATCGACGGCGTCGGGCTCTTCGATCGTCTTGGACTCGGATGATCCCCGCTGGTACAGAAAGGATGTGAGGAGCACGAAGAGTCCCATCTGCAGGAACTCCGACTCCATGTTTTCGGACGTCGCCTCGATGAAGTGGCCACTTCGCAGGTACGTCGCGAGACCGACACTCGGCTGCCCGTGCCCGCGCTGGTCCTCGTTGTACGTGCGATGACCCGCGACGATCTGGCCGGCGAACGACACGGCGAAGAATGCGAACGCCGCAATGCTGAGCCCGTTTTCGAAGAGGAATCTTCCAATTTTTCCGCGTCTGCGGAGCGACTCGGTACGCAACGCCGCCGCTCTCATCGCGGACGGCGAACCGGCTCGCTCATGTTCGTCACGCTCGGCGCGGTCACGCGCTCGCTCTACCGCTTCCACGTTTCGCTCACGCACGCTCGGTGACACGAGTCCTCCTCCAGCGTTTATGTGATCGAGCTCGTGCCGCCGAAAGGCAAGTCGTGTTCCGGCTCTGCCGTGTGGACGGCCGACGTATGCGCTCCGGCTGCCGCTTGTCCGCGCGCCGAGCGCGGCGGTATACTCGGGCAGCGCGCCGAGCAGGGCGCGTCCCGTCCGCGGAAAGGGCCGCGCCCACCTGCCTGAGCGAAGAGGTTCGACGCACGACCTCTTTCTGCCCGTTCTGCGGACGCCGGGCGTATCGAAGGAGGTCGCATGTCCGGTCCCACCCCGCCGCGCGCCGCGCGGTCGCTCCCGGCTACGCCGAATCTGGAGCAGCAGAAGAAGCAGGCGCGCGAGCTGCTCGACGCCGCGCGTAGCCGGACGCGCGCCGCGCTCGCGCGATTCCGTGTTCACCCGCGGCTCGCCGCGTTCTCCGATGACGAGCTCCGCACACGCCCGTTCTCGCTGCACGAGGCGCAGCTCGTCCTCGCGCGCGAGTACGGCTTCGCGACCTGGGCAAGGCTCAAGGCGCACATCAATGATGGCGGTGGCGCTCGCCACACACGGCCGTTCGTGCGCGAGCTGTCGTATTACGACGATCGCGCGCGGGGGCTGCTCACGATCGTGCCGGACGGTGTGCCGAGCGCGCTCGAGCAGGTGCGGGCGTGGCATCCGCGCTTTGCGGACGCGTCGGACGACGACATCCGTGCCGCCGGCCTCACGATGGACGATACGCGACTCGTCTACGCTCGGCAGCACGGCTTCGCGAGCTGGGATGCGTTAGGCGCTCACCTCGCGGACGTCGCCGCCGGCGGCACGCCGGATCCGTTCATGGCGGCCTTCGAGGCGGGCAAGGCGCGAGACTGGGCGCGGGTGCGTGCGCTGCTCGCCGACCATCCGGAGTTGGTGCGGGCTCGCGGCACGAACGGCAACACGCTGCTCGGGCTGGCCGGGAGCCTCGTGGCCTGCCCGGCACCTAACGCGGTTGCGTCGGAGCCTGCGGCCGACGTGGCGAAGCGCCTGGCGCCGCTCGCGCTGCTGCTGTCGGCTGGCGCCGACGTCAACCAGGCGAATGACCGTGGCTGGACGCCACTGCATCAGGCCGGGTACCGGAATGACTCCGCAATGGCGGCGATGCTCCTCGCCGCGGGCGCGCGCGTCGACGTCGAGGCGCATGGTGCTGGAGGCACGCCGCTCGCGGCGGCGCTGTTCTGGGGTCATCGCGAGACGGCCGAACTACTGGCAGCAGCGGGGATCCATCCGCGCAATCTGCGGGTCGCCGCCGGGCTGGGTCGCGCTGATCTCGTCCGCGAGTGCTTCACGGCGGGTGGCCACCTAACGCCGCAGGCAATGTTGGGGCGCGGTTTCTACCGACCACACAGCGGCTTCCCGACGTGGCGCGCGTCGGACGATCCGCAGGAGGTCCTCGACGAGGCGCTCGTGTGGGCTGCCATGAGCGATCGCGTCGATGTGCTGCCGCTACTCGTCGAGCGCGGTGCCCGCGTGAGCGCGGATCCGTATCGGGGCACGCCGCTCGTGCGCGCGGCGTCGACGGGTCGTGTCGCTACGGTCGGATGGCTGCTCGATCATGGCGCTGACGTGAACCAGCGCTCGACGTACGGCGGCCCGCACCACGGGTTGGACGTGACCGCGTTGCACATCGCGGCGCAGAATGACCATGTGGACGTCGTCCGGCTGCTCGTGGAGCGTGGCGCGGACCTCGAGGCTCGCGACGCGCTCTACGGGGGTACGCCGGCGCGCTGGGCGGAGCACGACCGGGCGATGAGGGCGCTCGCGTTCTTGTCATCCCGAGCCGCCAGCGACGGAGCCCCTGTGAGGTCATCGTAGCCGGTCTCGCGCGAGCTGCTCACAGTAGTGCGCGCCGTCGGACCGGCCACACGAGCATCAAAGAAGGTCGCTCGCGGACGCTCGCGATAACGACCACAATTGTCGCGCGTCCAAACCTCCGACGCGTTCCGGCTGTCTCCAACGTTGGCGGCAGCGGCAGCGTTGCAGTTGTTACGCTGATGGCCTTCGGTAGTTCTCGATGGGCGTCAGGCGCCACCTGGTAGACACCCCTCGCCGCCGCAATCATGCCTCGGCTCCGTTCAATCGCTTCCTTCTGCGTAGTTCTCGCCGCGACCGCGCTCGCGATCACCGTGCGCGGTCGACTCATGGCACCGGACTCGGAGGTTCGGCACTCCGTGACCGTCACGGCAGCCATCGCGCATGACGTGTCACAGCCGCTCGACGGCAGCACGGCGTCATCGCTCAGCGGCCACGACCAGACCGCGGACACCGATGGCGACGCGCCCGATCCAGTCGACGGATCGCACCCGGCATTGCGCGCCGAGCCTAACGACCGTGAACACGAAGAGGTGGCGGCGACCCTGCCGACGATGAGCGTGCCCGCCGGGTCAGCCGACGTCGAGCAGACGACGTTCGGGACGAAACCGCCGGCGACGCTCGTCGCGAGCTTCGACGGGCTCGGCGTCGGCTTCAGCGGGACCGCAGGGCACCGCGAATCTCCGCAATCCGTCGGACAACACGCTCGCCGTCGGGCCGAACCACATCGTGCAGATCGTGAACACGCGCATGGCGATCTTCACGAAGAAAGGGCAAGCAGTACGACACGACCGGGCTCGTGCTGTACGGCCCGGGCGAGACGCGCAACGTGTTCAAGGGC
This sequence comes from uncultured Gemmatimonadaceae bacterium, assembly GCA_963829055.1. Classification (GTDB taxonomy): domain Bacteria; phylum Gemmatimonadota; class Gemmatimonadetes; order Gemmatimonadales; family Gemmatimonadaceae; genus JAJKIV01. The sequence continues at coordinate 114,272 of CAWHHI010000005.1, forward strand.
TTCGGCGGCGGGTGCGAGGCGCGCAACAACGGCGACGCCGTCGTGCGCTACGACCAGCTCGCGGATCGCTGGCTGATCGTCATGCCGATCTTCGCCGGCTTCCCGTTCGGCAGGACGCACCGCCGGCCGAGCAAGGCGGGCGAGCCGGCGACAGCCGAGCGTGCGCGGGCAGCCCGGGCAGCCCGGGTGCGGCAGCGCGGCTGTTCGAGCCGCCGCCACCGCCGCCCGGACAGCGCGCGGCCCGCTGGCCAGCGTCCGCCGCGGCCAGCGACCGCCGCCGGATTCAGGGGTCTACGCGATGTGCTACGCGGTGAGCACCGGCGCCGACCCGTTCGGCCCCTACTACCGATACGAGTTCGTGCGGCCGCTCTTCCCGGACTATCCGCGCCCGGCGGTCTGGCCCGACGGCTACTACGTGCCGACCAGCACCGGCGACGAGGTCATTCAGAAGCACGCGTGCGTCGTCGATCGCGCGAGCATGCTCGAAGGGCGAGGACGCGACCGAGCAGTGCGTCATCATCGACGACGTGAACTTCCTGAACAACGCGGATCTCGACGGCAAGCAGCTTCCGCCCAAGGGCGCGCCGAACATCATGATGGCCGCTGGCGGAACGCAGCTGAAGAAGGTGCTGGAGGACGACGGCATCTACGTCTGGAAGTTCCACGTCGACTGGAAGAATCCGTCGAAGACGAAGGTCGACGGGCCCGACGAAGATCGCCGTCGCGCCGTACCACTATCTGTGCGACGGGCAGCTGACGAACTGCGTGCCGCAGCCGGGCACCGAGCGGCGGCTCGACGCGCAGGGCGACAAGATCATGGCGCGGCTCGTCTATCGCCGCATCGGCAATCAGCGAGTCGATCGTCGCCGTGCACTCGGTGAACACGGCGAGCGGCGGCGGCGGCGTGCGCTGGTACGAGTTCCGGGTCGACAAGCGGCGGAACGTCTCGCTCTACCAGCAGGGCACGTACGCGCCCGAGGGCTTCTACCGCTGGATGGCGAGCCCGGCGATGGACAGGCACGGGCAACATCGGCATCGGCTACTCGTTCGGCGGGACGCCGCACTTCGCCGGCCAGCGCTTCGCCGGCCGGCTCGCGAACGATCCGAAGGGGACGCTGACGTTAGGCGAGACGGTGCTCGTCGAGGGCGAGGCGGCGCAGACGAACGACGCTGCGCTGGGAGGACTACACGCAGACGGCGGTCGACCCGAGCGACGACTGCACGATCTGGTACGTCGGCGACTACTTCAAGAAGGACGCGACGAACTACTCGACGCGGATCGGTGCGGTTCGAATGCCGGGGTGTTGATCGGGAATCGGGAATCGGGAATCGCATGAGTGTAGCGCATCGCGTTAGGTACATCATCGTCGGACTGTCGGGCTTCCTGGCGCTTGGTCAAAGCAGCGCGCAGCTCACCGATAGCGCGCGTCCAGAGACGCAGCTATCCGCCGCGGATCTCCATCAGGATTTTCTGATTCTCGAGCGGATCTACAAGGAGCTGCATCCCGGCCTGTACCGTTACAACACGCCGCCACAGATGGCGGCGCACTTCGCCGAGCTCGATCGACGACTGAGTCGCGATCAGACGCTCGCGAGCGCGTATCTCGCGGTGTCGCAGTTCCTCGCGCTCATCAAGTGCGGACACACGCACGCGAACTTCTTCAATCAGTCCGATGCAGTCGTGGCCGAGCTGTTCGAGCGCGGCGGTCGGGTGCCGTTCTACTTCCGTTGGATCGATCGGCGGATGATCGTCACGAAGAACTTCTCCGGTGACGCGCGCCTAACGCCGGGAACCGAGGTGCTCACGATCGACGGGACGCCCGCCGCGACGGTCCTCGACTCGCTGCTCACGATCTCACGGGCCGACGGCTCGAACGACTACAAGCGCCTGAGCAACCTCGAGGTACAGGGCTTCGACAAGTGGGAGATGTTCGACATCTACCGTTCGCTGTTCTTCCCCGGCCGGGAAGACTCCGTGCGCTTCCGCGTGCGCTCACTCGCTGGAAAGGAAGCGACGTTCGCCGCGAAGGCACTGACGCAACGGGAACGTGAGTCGCTCGCGCCAAAGAGCGCGACGGAGACGAAGACGGACGCGGCACTCTTCGAGTCACGGTACCTCGACGCACGGTCGGCGTATCTCAGGATGCCCACGTGGGCCACGTATGATTCGAAGTGGGACTGGCGCGGGTATCTCAATGGCTTTCTCGATACCCTCGTCATGCGCGGTGCCGACCGACTGGTCATCGACCTGCGCGGCAACGAGGGCGGCGAGGACGTCGGCGACGTCATCCTGCAACGGCTCATCGATCGCGACCTTCCGCTCGCGCAGTACCGTCGCTTCGTGCGATACCGATCCGTTCCCGCCGACCTCAATCCCTATCTCGACACGTGGGACAAGTCGTTCCGCGACTGGGGCTCGGCTGCGCAAGAGCCGAAGAATGCGGACGGCTTCTACCGCCTAACGAAGTGGGACGACGACAGCACGGGCGCCGTCGTGCACCCGTCGGGCAAACGATTCCGCGGGCGCGTCTTCGTACTGGTGGACGGCTCCAACAGCTCGGCGACGTTCCAGTTCGCGAGCGCGGTGCAGCAGGCGGGCCTGGGCCAGCTCGTCGGCGAGCCGACGGGCGGGAATCGACGCGGGATCAACGGATCCGCGTTCTTCTTCGTGCGGTTGCCGCGCTCGCACATCGAGGTGGACCTGCCGCTGGTCGCCGAGTTCCCGACGTCCCCGCAGCCGGACGCGGGTCTCGTTCCGGATGTCCGGGTCCGCTATACCGCGGCAGACATCGCGAACGGAGTAGACCGGACGCTTCAGGCCGCGCTCAGCGTCACCACTAAGCGACCAGCGAACTGATTCTAAGCTCCGCGAATACGGTTGGGTCTCTAGATCCAACAGCGACGCAGAAGTACGCAGGCGGGCGCTTCGCGGCCGCAACGCAGAAGGACGCAGAAAACTGCAACGGCCACGGCAACCGCTATTCAGCGCGGAGGACTGCTCCGGCAACCATCCACACGGACCGCTTCGACACGGCCATCCAGAACCCGGAGTGGGAACTGATTGGACGGAAACAACGGGAACGGCCGGATCCCATCGCGACCGTGGAACGGGGCCGTTGAACGAGGGGAACGACCTCGCGGCGCATTGGCCGCACGAGGTCGTTCCCCTTTCCGTCACGGCTCGTTGCGGCACCGACTCCTCCGGCATCGGGCCGATCCGGCCGATCCGATGTTTCCGGCCGCTTCCGTTCACACCCTCCGTTCTGGATGCATGGCGATAGCAGTTCTCGGCGTCCTCTGCGTCCGCTCGCGGTGATAGCAGTTGCAGTCCTTCTGCGTTGCGCGCTCCCAGCGCGCCTGCGGATTCTGCGTCGCTGTTGGACATGCGCGCACTACTGTGAGCAGTTCGCGCGAGACCGGCTACGATGACCTCACAGAAGGTCCCTCGCTGGCGGCGCGGGATGACAAGCTCGGTCTAATGGCCTCGATGTGACGCTTGGCCGATCACGAGGGTAAGGCTTCTACAGCGTCACATCGAGGTAATGAGATGGCGATCCGTATGCTCGCGGCCCAAGGCCACGCGCAGTCGTGGCGTCTCGCGAAGGCCGGCGTTTGCTGGGCGTTCTCCTCCGCGGCGCTCGTCGCGCCGAGCGCGGGAGGCGCGCAGCTGATCAACGTGAAGAGCGCGCCGATAGCCGACGGCGGGCAGTTCGCGTTCCTCCCCTCCGCGAACCTCGGCATGGGCGGCCTGTCCATCGCCCTCGCCGACTCGGCGCTCGACCCGTTCGTGAATCCGGCCAAGGGCGCGCGGCTGCGCCGGACGCGCGTGTTCGGCGCGCCGACCTTCTTCTCCGTCTCGCGCGACGCCGGCGGCGGTTTCACGCTCCCGCTCGGGACGAGCGTGTCGAAGGGCGCGTGGTTCACGCAGATCGCCGTCGCGATGCAGGACCTCGACCGCCTCGGGAACGACGACCAGATCTTCGCGCCGAGTCCACTCAGCTCGGTTGCCGTCGACGTGAGCACCGCGGCCGATGACGGGCACAGCTCGCGACAGAACCGCTACGCGCACGCGCTGCTCGGGCGTCGCTTCGCGAACGAGACGTCGCGTCGCGCTCAGTGCGTCGTGGTGGACGCTCAACGCGATCGATGGCGTGGAGCTCTACTATCAGGGAAGCCAGCGTGTTCGCCAGCACGGTGACGCGCTGGACCTGCGCCTCGGCATCCTCCGGGAGTTGAGTCACGGGCAGTCGCTCGAGGCGGTCGTGGTTCGCAACCGCTTCGCGATGAACCAGGACGTCGCGTTCAACGACGTGTTCTGGGATCCGACGCAGCGGCAGTTCGTGCCCATCGCGCGCGTGGAGCCTAACGCGGATCGCAGCGACACCTGGGGACTGCATCTCGGCGTACACGCGCCCACTGGCCGACTCGACGTGGCGCATCGGCGCGATCGTCACCGGCAACCGCATCCAGCAGCCCAGTCTACCCAACTACGATCTGCCCGAAGTGCCTGCGGACGCCGGACACGCGCAGGCGTACAACCTCGGCGGCGGGATCTCGCGGTCGACGGGTCTGTGGACCATGGGCGTCGACGCCATCTACGAGCCTATCTGGAGCCGGACGTGGGTCCGCACCGATGTTCCTACGGAGACACGCGGTGGGCTGCCGCTCGACGCTGGCACGAAGACACTCGAAAACCGTTTCCGATACGACAATGGCATCGCGCGCGCTGGGCTCGCCGCCGCGGTCCCTCTGTCGAAGGACCAGTCGCTGACGTTCGAGGCCGGTGGCCAGCTGCGGGCGATCCGGTATCACCTCGACCAGTCGGATGCCATCCGGCAGTCGCGCAGCGCCAGCACGCAGAGCTGGAACGAGTGGACGCGCAGCTGGGGCGTGGGTATTCGCTTGGGCGGCGGCGACCTGCACTACCGCGGCTACCTGACGACCGGTGCGGGACGCCCAGGCTTCGATGACAACGGCGGTGTCGTCCTCGCCGCCGCGAGCACCAGCCCTCCGGGGCCAGGAACGGGTTTCGGCGGCGGATCCTCTGCGTTCGGTCTCACATTCGATGACGTCCGCGCCACGACGCATCAACTCTCCTTTTCGTTCCCCCTCCGATGACTCGCCATTCGGAAAGACAGCTGACGCAGCGAACGCGCCTAACGTGGATCGTCGCCTTCGCCCTGCCGGCGGTATTGGCGGGCTGCAAGGAGGAGTATTCCATCTCGGACCCGCCGGCCGAGCTGACGCTCGACACGCAGCTGCGCCAGACCATCGGTGGCTGGGGCGCGGTTCCCGTGCTGCCGGTCGCGGCACAGAACGCGGCGCTCGTGGATCTCGGTCGATCGCTGTTCTTCGACAAGATCCTCTCGGGGAATCGCGATGTCTCGTGCGCGACGTGTCACGACCCCGCGGCGCACGCGACGGACGCGCTGTCGCTGCCCATCGGTACCGGCGGCGTCGACGCGGGCGCGGCGCGGACGCTCGGCGCCGACCGACAGTTCGTCCCGCGGAATGCGCCCTCGCTGCTCAATCAGGGGCTCGGGTTCTTCTATCTGTTCTGGGACGGGGGCGTCAACGAGGAAGGCGGGATCGGTCGCTTCAAGACGCCAACCGGTGTCGTGATGCCGGCGGGCGTCAACAATCTCCTCGCCGCGCAGGCGATGCTGCCGGTGCTCAACCGGACAGAGATGCGCGGCGCGATCGGCGACCGCGACCGCGCGGGGAACCCTAACGAGCTCGCGGAGATCGCCGACGTGTCGGCGGAGGAGATCTGGGCGGCGACGATGCGACGCGTGCTCGCCATCCAGCAGTATCAGGCGAAGTTCGCGGCCGCATACCCCAGCACGCCGGTGACGGCGCTCGGCTTCCAGCACGCCGCGAATGCGATCGCCGCGTTCGAGGTCGAGGCGTTCACGCGCAGCAACTCGGCGTTCGACCGGTTCATGGCCGGCACCAACCGGGCGATGACGAGCGAGGAGAAGCGCGGTGCGCTCCTGTTCTTCGGCAAGGCCCGCTGCTCTTCGTGCCACTCCGGCCCGCTGCTCGGCGGCCAGAGCTTCGCGAACGTTGGAGTCCCACAGATCGGTCCCGGCGTCGGCTCGGCGGCACCGCTCGACATCGGACGCGGCGAGCGAGAGCCGCAGTTCTCGCAGTACAAGTTCGCGTTCCGCGTGCAGCCGCTACGCAACGTGGAGCTGACCGCGCCCTACATGCACGACGGCGCGTATCCCACGCTCGAGGCAGTCGTGCGCCACTACAACAACGCCGACTCAGCGCAGCGCAACTACAACCCGGCGCAGATCGCGCCGGCTTTGCGCGCGAGCTATCACGGCGACGCCGCGACAGTCAAAGCGGTGCTCGAGACGCTCGACTTCCGGCTGCGGGAGCCGCTTCGTCTCACGACGACCGAGCAGAGTGAGCTGGTGGCGTTCCTCAAATCGCTCACCGATCCATCGGCGCGGGATCTGAGCGCGATTGTCCCGCCAAGTGTACCCAGTGGGTTGGTAGTTCGAGAGTAGCCGGACGGAAACCGGGGTAAACCAGTGAGGATCCGGAGTTCGGATAGCGCCTAACGAGTGAGTCGGGTCGGCTGCTATCGCCGTTCCAACGGCTCGCGGATGGACGCAGACGACTGCAACGGCGACTGCCATTCACCGCGGAGGACGCTGGGGACGCGGGGACTGCTTCAGCACGCATCCAGACGAAGGAGCGAACGGAATCGGCCGGAAACACTGGATCGGGCGGATCGAGTCCGTTGTCATCCGCGAGGTGGTGCCGCAACGAGCGGATGGACAGGGGACATTGCCTGGTGAGCAACGCGTCCCGAGGCCGATTCCCTCAGTCAGATCCAGGCATCCGTTGCCGCGATCTGTCTGAGATCGCGATGCGGATCAGGCCATTTCAGTCGTTTCCGATCGTTTCCGTTCGCACCTTGAGTTCGGACGTCGCGATGTCGTGTCGAAGCAGGTCCGTCTGGCCGTGGCGGGATGATGGATCGGGCTGCGATCCCAGCTGTCCGGATCCCGGCTCTCGCAGGGCGGTGACCGGCAGTTTTTACCGCCCGTGTTTGCGACCACGGGGCGTGACAGGAATGCGCCACGCCCATAAGTTGTTGCCTATGAGGCGCTCGACTGTGGACTCGTGTCATAGCCCTGTTCGTAGGGATCTGGTTCGTCGCTGCCGCGGCGGGACCGGAGCTGACACACGCCTGCCCCATGCATGGTGGACATTCGTCGGCTGCATCTGCGGCCGAGCATGCCGACCACGGCGCTGTCGCCGAGCATCACCCGGCGTCGAGCTCGGAATCTCCGTCGCATCATGGGACGCAGTGCACCTGCCTCGGGCAGTGCTGCTCCACCGGCCCCGTCGCGGTCCTTTCCGCGCGCACAGCCCTCGGCGACACGGACACTGTTGCGACTCGTGACGCCGGGCTGCCGGACTACGCGTACGTTCCGGTCGCCGCCCAGCACGTCCTCCCACTCGCGAACGCTCCGCCGCTGAGCGCCTAACGGGCCAGCGCGCCGCCCTGGCGCCGCCCGTTCTCGACATCCGCCGCCGATTGCGCCGTCGCGACCATCTCGCGACGCGTGAGCGGGTCGATCGATGCGTCGCCGTCGCGATAGGTGCATGACATGTCGCTCGCGCGCTCGCCAGGGATCGTTCGCGCGCCCGCGCGTGGGCGCGGAGGAACCAGACAATGCTCGCTTTCGTTGGCGGACTCCTCATCGGAGTCCTGCGGTTCTACGCGTGGACCGTCGGCCTCGGCCTGGTCGCGCTATTCCTGATCATGCTCGTCGAGGGTGCAGTCGACCTCGTTCGTGACCGCCGCTCATGGCGCGGGCCGCGACCGTCGCTCCCCGACACCAAGCCTAACGTGGGTCTCTCCATGAAGAACTTGTTCGTCATCGCCTGTTGCTCGATCGTCGGCGTCCCGCTCGTCGCGCAAGGAACGCCGCCCGCGAAACGCGATACCGTGGCCAAGCTCGAGGGCGTGAAGGTCACGGCTGATCCATCCGCGCGCACCGCGCAGGTGACAGCGATCCAGGCGGCCACGTTGCCGGCCATCGTCAGCATCACCGCCGCAAAGGCCCACGAGACGGTCAACCTCATCGACACCGAAGACGCCGTGAAGTATCTGCCGAGCGTGTTCCTCCGAAAGCGGAACAACGGAGACACGCAGGCCACGATGGCTACGCGCACGTGGGGCGTGAGCTCGAGCGCGCGGAGTCTCATCTTCGCGGACGGCGTGCCGCTCACGGCACTCATCGCGAACAACAACACCATTGGCGGGCCGCGATGGGGCCTGGTGGCACCGTCGGAGATCGCGCGCATCGATATGATGTACGGCCCCTTCTCGGCCGCGTACGCCGGCAACTCCATGGGCGCGGTCATGGAGATCACCACGCGTCTGCCCGAGAAGCTGGAGGGATCCATCGCCCAGACGCATGCGGTGCAGACGTTCGACCTCTATGGAACCAAGAGCACGTACGGCACGGCGCAGACGACGGGCGACGTGGGTACGCGCTTCGGGAAGCTCACGCTCCGCGCGAGCGGCAATTATCAGAACAGCAACAGCCAGCCGCTGAGCTACGCGACGAGCGCGTCATTTCCCATCGGTACCTCGGGCGGGTACCCCGAGCTGAACAAGGTCAGCGCGCCGGCGAATGTCCTCGGCGCGACCGGGGAGCTGCACACGGGCATGACGAACGGAAAGATCAAGGCCGCGTACGACCTCACCCCGACCATCCGCGCGGCGTACACGTTCGGCTTCTGGAAGAACGACGCCAACTCGGGAGTCGATGCGTTCATCAGCCGAGCCGGTGAACCGACGTTCGCCGGACAGGCTGGGTTCGCGAGCGGCTTCTACAATCTCGATCCAGCAGCACACGTCGCACAGTCTGACGCTTCGGAGTGATACGCGGCGCAACTGGGACTTCGAGCTCGTCGGCACGATGTACGACTTCGGGAAGGACGAGCAGCGCACGCCGACCACGGCGTCGCAGATCGGTTCGACGTTCGGTTCCCCGGGCCGCGTCGCGGTGCTCGACGGTACCGGGTGGTCGACGCTGGACGCGAAGGGCATCTGGCGCCCTAACGGGACGACGTCGGCGCACATCCTGAGCTTCGGCGCGCATCACGATCGCTACGTTCTCCAGAACACGACGTTCAACACGCCGGAATGGACGAACGGTGACTACACGACGGTGGCGACCCAGGGTGATGGCAAGACCCGGACGCAGGCGGTGTGGGCGCAGGATGCGTGGCGCCTAACGCCGACGCTTCGCTTCACCTTCGGCGGGCGGTACGAGACGTGGGACGGGTACGACGGCTACAACGCCAGCGGCACGACGACGATCACGCAGCCGACCGTGTCCGCGTCAAAGTTCTCGCCGAAGGGCGTGCTGACGTGGTACCCGAAGCTCGACTGGACGGTCACGGGATCGGTCGGCAAGGCGTACCGCTTCGCGACCGCGGCCGAGCTCTATCAGCTCGTGTCCACCGGCACGACCTTCACGTCCCCGAATCCGAACCTCAAGCCCGACGACGTGCTGGCGTCGGAGCTGCGAGTGGAGCGCAGGAAAGATCGCACGCTCGTACAGGTCGCGCTGTTCCAGGACGACGTGCACGACGCGATCATCGCGCAGTTCCTGCCGCTCGTGCCGGGGTCGTCGCAGCTGTTCTCGTATGTGTCGAACGTCGACCATGTGCGGTCGCGGGGCGTGGAGCTCGTGCTCGGCACGAACGACCTGTTCGTTCGCGGCCTCGAGTTCCAGGCCAGCGGCACGTACACGGGCGCGAAGACGCTCGCCCTGTCGGGCCGCGCGAGCGCGACCGCGCCGGAGGGCGCGGCGATTGGCAAGCAGCTCCCGAACATCCCGAAGCGGCGGGCGACGTTCTCGGCGACGTACCGCGCGGGCGCCGAGCGGCGGCTGGCCCTCACGGTCGCGGGGCGCTACAGCGACATGATGTTCACGACGCTCGACAATGCGGACACGAACCCGAACACGTATCAGGGGTTCGGCGCGTGGTTCACGGCCGACGCCCGGGCGAGCTACCGCTTCGACCGTCACTGGTCGGCGTCGCTCGGTTCGGACAACGTGCTGAATCGGAAGTACTTCCTGTTCCACCCATTTCCGCAGCGGACGTTCGTGGGTGGATTGAAGTACGCTCTATAGGACGGAGGCCGAAGGAAGGAGGCCTAGGAAGGAGGAGGACGGCGGCGGGCGGATGGCGGACGGCGGAGGCAGACGGTCATCCCGAGCGGCAGCGTTGTCATCCCGAGCGGCAGCGAGGGATCTTCTCTGAAGTAATTGTGGCCGATCCGGCCACGAGTGCGTCACAGAAGATCCCTCGCTGACGCTCGGGATGACAACGGCTCGCTCGGGATGACACCACGCGCGTTAGGTACAGCCTGCCTGACGCCGACCCTGACCTGCCGGCTCGGGTGCCGGCGTTGCGGCACGCGGCCAGACGTTGTCGCTCGGGTCACGGTCCGGGAATCGGCAGCTCGGGTCGAGACGGATGCGCTCGATCGGGCGCGAGCCGAAGTCCAGCACCGCGTCGAACGTCTTCGCGCCCGCGAACCACACGTCCACCGGGTACGTCACGATCGCCGTCAGGCTGTCCTTCATGACCGCGTTCGCATCGGGCGGATCGCCTGCTTCCCGGGCTCGAACTTCACCTCCAGCACCACCGGCGACGGCATCTGGCCGTCCTGCCTAACGGTGACCGTCGTGCGCCGCCGCCGTATTCGACACGCTCCGCTGGATCGAGCCGTCCACGCTCTCCGTCGTGAACAGCCAGTAGTACCAGAACCAGCCGAGGTCGCGCTTGAGCGCGTTGCTCATGAAGAACATGTAGTCCCACGGCGACGGATGCTTGAACATCCACGCCTTCGCCCACTCGCGATGCGCGCGCTGCACCGCGCTGTCACCGACGATGCCGCCCAGCATCGACAGCATGAGCGGCGTCTTGCTGTACGTCGTGAAGCCGTAGAACTGCGGGCCGTCGTAGTTCGCGTTCCACATCATCGGCGGCTCGGCCTCGTTGCCGCTCGTTCTGCCGTACGACTGGCCCAGTCCGTCGAAGTTCGGCGCCTGGCTCGCCGCATCCGCATCGGAGAGGATGTTCATGTACTGATTGAACCCCTCGTCCATCCAGCCGTACCACGTCTCGTTGTTGCTGACGATCATCGGCCACCACTGGTGGCCCGTCTCGTGGTCGGCGGCGCCCTTGTTCGAGTTGATCACCATCGGGTACTCCATGCCCGCGCTCGGTCCATCCTGCAGCGTGAGCTGCGGGAACTGATACGGGAACCACTGCTTCGAGTAGAACTCGAGCGCGTGACGCGCGACCTGGCCCGCCGTGTCGTAGAAGCGGCGCGCGATCCGGCAGATAGACCATGGTGATCGGGATCGGGCCCTTCCCCGGGATCGTCGCGCGCGTCATCTCCCACACGAACTTCTTCGCCGTCGCCCACGCGAAGTCGTTCACGGTGTCGGCGACGAAGTGCCAGACGAGGCGGTCGCCTTCTCCGCCAGCGGTCGGCGCGCCGCGCTGCGTCGCCTGACCTGGCCCGACCTCGTCGGGGCCGACGATCGTCGTGATCTGTCGTCCGACGAGCACGCGCTTGATGCCGCTCGCGCGCGTTAGGCGTGAGCACCTCCTCCGGATTCTGCAGCACGCCCGTGCCGCTCACGATCCAGCCGGCCGGCACGTCGAGCCGCACGTCGAAGCGGCCGAAGTTGTTGTAGAACTCCGACGGACCGAGGTAGAGCTCGGTGTCCCAGCCGCGGAGGTCGTCGTACACCGCGACGCGCGGATACCACTGCGTGGGCTGATACAGCGTGTCCGCCCAGCGCTGCGTCATGCGATGCCCGACGCCCGGACCACCTGGGATCTTGTGGTTCCACTCGATCTCGAGCGTGGTCGTGGAGCGCGGCGCGATCTTCGTCGGCAGGTTGACGCGTGCCGTGGTGGTGCGGAGCCCGAGGATCGTCGGCTGGTTAGGCACCTGCGCATTCTGCGCGGCCGCCGCGGCCTGCGCGGCGCGCGCCCCGTCGCCGCCGGCAGGCGGTGGCCCCGCGAGGTTCACGCTCTGCCCGTTGATGGTCATCCGCGTGATGACCATACCGTCCGTCACCTCCGACGGCACCCACGTGGCGGCCTGCGGCGTGTTGCCGAGGAAGATGTTGGGATCGAGCCGCAGCTCGATCTGGCCGAGCGAGTCGGGGCTGTTGTTGTGCAGCATGACCGTCTCGTGTCCGGTGATGCGCGACGTGGTCGGCGTCGAGCCGGGCGTTGATCGTGTAGTCGGTGCGAATCTGCCAGTAGTTCCGTCCGGGCCGACCGGTCGAATCGCGGGTCCCGGCCGCGTAGGCGCGGCGGATCGTGTTGGTGATCGGGATGTCGCGCCGCACGGCACGTCGTGGGACGGGCGGCGTCGCCTGAGCGACCAGCAGGCGCGGCGGAATCGTTAGGCCCGCCGCAAGGATCGCGAGCGGGACAAGCAGCGTTCGGGGGAGACGCGCGGGCATGGCGGTGTCGTGAAGTTGAACGAGGGTGCGAACCTGGACGGGCTACGAGCCACGCCAGAGGATACCGCACGGACGCTCCCTGCGGGAGCACGGCTATGGCGTCAACGGCACGGTGTCCGACCCCAAGGACCTCGACAGTCTGCGCACCGCGATCCGCTTCTACAAGGTGGCCGAGTCGGCGCAGGCCAGCGATACGACGTCCTGTTTCATGGGGGCCACGAAGGTGCCCTGCCACTGACGAAACACGGGACATGGTGACGGGGTGTTGCTTCATGGGCGGCCAAATGATTTATTGGTCGCCCATGATTATCACCCTGCGACTCATCCATATCCTTGCCGGCGTGTTCTGGGCCGGCACCGCGATCTTCACCGCCGTCTTTCTCATCCCGAGCATCCGCGCGCTCGGCCCGGGTGGCGGCCCGGTGATGCAGCAGATCGCGGGCGTGCGTAAGCTCCCGCTGTATTTCATGGGCGCCGGCATACTGTCGATCCTCTCGGGAATCGGCCTGTACTCGAAAGCGTCGGGCGGGTTCTCGAACGCCTGGATGCACTCGGGCCCCGGTGCGACGTTCGGCATCGGCGCCGTGTTCGCGCTCGCGGCCATGGTCGTCGGAATGGCCGTTGCGTCCCCGACGGCGAAACGCGCGTCGGAACTCGCGGGTACCATTCACGGCGCAGGCCGGCCGCCGTCACCGGAGCAGATGGCCGAGATGCAGCGGCTGCAGGTGAGGATGGGGAAGGCATCGGCGTTAGGCGCCGGACTGCTCGTGCTCGCGACGGCGGCGATGGCCATCGCGCGCTACATGCCGTAGCCAGCGGCTGCACGCTGCTTCTGCCGACGGCTGCATGCTGCGGCCGCACGCTGCCCGCTGCTGCTATTAGCGCCGGTACACCACGCGCTGCTCGCTGCACGCAGCGGCGACCAGCTGACACCGTTGGCTGCGCGGCAGGCACCGCTTGCCGATCACCGGCGCCGGCGACTGAATCTGGCTTGAGTCGAGGCGTTGGGCGTCGCATGAATCCCGGAGACCCATTCCGCGGAGATCCATGCGACGCCCGTTCTCGATCCTCGCGCTCATAGCCTGTGTAACCGCACCGGCGCGCGCGCAGGTGCCCGATGTTCCCACGCCCGACACGCTCGGCGCCAACTTCCGCCACGACAGCATCGGCACATCGACGCCCACGGACTTCGACTTCCTCGATGGGAAGTGGACCATCCGCTTCCAGGGACGGAAGTCGCCGACCGAGTTCGCCCCGGCCAGTGCCGGAACGTGGTCGGCGCACCGGACGCATGATGGCCTCGTCATCGAGGACGAGTTCAGTCTCATCAATCCGAGAGACGGGAGCCGGAGCCTGACGCTCACGTATCGCGTGTACAACAAGGCGCGGAAGACGTGGGAGATCGCCGGCGTGAGCGCGAGTCAGGGGAGCCCGTGGGCGCCCGGCGTGTCGTGGAGCGATGGACACGATCGCTTTGTGGTGCAGACGTACGGAACGGGCGAGAAGGCGCTGATCACGCGCATTCGCTACTACGCCGTGACACCGAACCACTTTCTCTGGCGCGCCGACGGGTCGACTGACGGAGGGAAAACCTGGATCAGAGACTTCTGGAAAATTGAAGCAGAACGGGTGAGATGAGCCGCCCACGCCGCGCTGCACGCAGCTCATGCGCGGCGCACGTGCGGCGCGCATCGCAGCCACGTGCTGCTGCAGTTGGCACCCAGCGTCACCCAGCGCAGTTGGACGCGGTTCGCGCAACCAGCACGACCACCCAGCAACCAGCCGCAGTCCCCAGTCCCCAGTCCCCAGTCCCTAGTCCCAGATCTGCACTCGCTCCGCGATCCGTCCTGTCTCCACCAGCTCACGCAACTCCTCGCCTAACGCCGCACTCGCATCCACGACTCCCTGCCAGCGACGCATCCGCTCCGTCTCCGGCATCGAGTAGAAGTCGCGCCGGTCAGGAATCTTGCCGCCCGGCAGCGACGCGACGAACGCGTCCGACGGCGCGATGAGCAACGCGCGGCGGAAGTTCGACGCGCCCGCACGGCGCCAGCGCATCGACTTGTCGAACCAGCCCGGCACGATGTGTGAGTAGAAGTGCGGGTACAGTACCAACCCCGCGCCGGCGCCGAAGTCGAGATCGAGGTGGTAATCGAGCACGCCGCCGTCCCAGTGCAAGCCGCTGCCCGCACCCGGAATGCGCACACCCTCCACGAGCAGCGGGATCGCCCCCGAGGCGACCAGCACGTCGCGCAGATTCTCCCGCGTCAACGCCGCGTGCCGCGTCGGGAGATCGGACAGCTTCGTGAACGGCGAATCCGCGCCGGCCGAATGGAAGATCCAGCGTCGCATCTGGAGCGCGAGCGTTCGGCGACTGACGAAGTTTCCCGCTATCGCCACCGCCAGGCCCGCGGCGAGCAACGCGCGGCTCCCTCGTCCGGCGAGCCCTCGCCCCTCGGCCGTGATCACGTGCACGCGCGCCCACGGATGGCTCAGGATCTCGTCCACGCCCGTGGGGCCGAGCAGGAGATCGAGCGCGCGGCCGAGGACGGCGCCGACTTCCGCGGGGGACGGCTTCGGCGTATACCGCTGCTCATAGATGTACGCCTGATGTCCGCGGCCTAACGCGGCGATGGGATCGCGCTGCGCGAAGCACGCCATGCGCCAACTGCCGATGGATGACCCGATGAGATGCATCGGCCGCGTCCTCGGCTGCTGGAGCAGCTCGCCGAACAGGTAGCGATCGAGCCCCGCGATCGCGAGCCACTTGGCACCCCCCGAGGCTCCGGGAATGACATCGACATCCTCGGCGCGCAGCCCGCGCTCGCGAATGATTCGATAGGCCTCGGCGCCTGCCAGCAGGGTGAGCGTACGCATCACTCAACCTAGCTGGCATGCCTGCAACAGTGGTTTGGATCGTCCATGCCAGCGACTGCTTCGGCAAGCCATCTCAGACGAAGGGCGAACGGATCCGGCGGATAAACCGGATTGACTCCCACGCGGGACGGATGCTGAGCAATAGGCCGAATCAATCCGGCCGATCCGGCGAATCCGTTCGCTCCCCCTGTCTGAGATGGTTGCCGAAGCAGTCCCTGACGTCCTCCGGGTCCTCTGCGGTTGGTGCTGTTGGTGTTGCCGTGGCTCAGTATCTGTACGC
Organism: uncultured Gemmatimonadaceae bacterium; assembly: GCA_963829055.1. GTDB lineage: Bacteria > Gemmatimonadota > Gemmatimonadetes > Gemmatimonadales > Gemmatimonadaceae > JAJKIV01. Next base: position 129,965 of record CAWHHI010000005.1, read on the forward strand.
TTGGAGTCCAATGCGAACCGTGCGTGGCAGCCCATACGAGATGAGCGTGTTCGCGCCGGTGCCCGCGAGATTGATCTGATACTGCGTATCGCCGATGTTCTCGACCGACACGAAACCCGCGATCCCGCGCACGAGCTCGCGCTGCACGTTCGCGTCCACCACCGTGAACGGGTCGAGCCAGACGCCCTGCAGCGTCGTCGTGTGACCCTCGTGACGCCAGATGCCCGTCCACGTGCCGAACATCCTCGACGCGTACGTCGCGCGGATCGTCTGCTTGGGCGACGGCACGCGGTTGATGTGCGCGCCGACCACCGTCCCTGGTGGCCCCGACACCACGCGCGCGTCGTCGTAGTTCACGCTGCCGCTGATGAACAGCTGCCTAACGGGGCGCAGCGCGAGGTACGCCTCGCCGCCCTTCGACCGCGATTCGTTCACGTTGAGCCGCTGGCGCGTCACCGGCGGACCGGCCGAGATCTGCACCGGAACGTTGAAGTTGTTGTAGTCCGCGACGTACCACGTGCCCTTGAACTGCATCCAGTCCGCTGGCTGCCAGTCGAGCCCGACTTCACGACCGAACGCCGTCTCCGGCTTGAGGTCGGGATTCGGGATCGTGACCTGCGTGGCAGTGATCTGTTTCCGATACAGCTCGGCGAGATTCGGCGCGCGGAACGCCTTGTACAGGGCTCCGTGGAACGACAGCGTCGGGATCAGCTGATACCTGACGCCTATCCGCGGCGAGAACTCGTCTTTCTGCTGTCCCCATAGTCCGTCGTGCCGAGCGTGGCGTCCACCGTGCGGCCGTTGTTGTTGCCCCAGTGATCGAAGCGCGCACTCAGCTCCACGCGCACCGGCGTGATCGGCGCCGCGATCGCCTGCACGAACGCGCCGCCCAACGCCTGATCACCACCGGACCAGATCGTCCGCACGACGTTCCCGCAGTTCGCGGTGGGGCACACCGTGTTGAGGTCCACCTCGTCGAACGCGCCGTTCATGTGCCGATAGTCACCACCGACGCTGAACGATTCCAGATGCCAGGCCCCGTGCGCGTCCATACAGCGGAGGCGCCCCAGTCATGACTCGGGATGTCCGCGACGACGCTCGAGTCCTCGCACTGGCGCGCCGCGGTGGACGGTGTCGGGCACGTCGCCGAAAGCACGCGGATCGATGACGAGCGCTGATGCTCATCCTGCCGACCGTCCCACGCGCGGAATGAGAGCAGGCCGCTCGTATACGCGCCGTAGTCCGCACCGAAGCTCACGTCGCCCTGTTCGCGCGTCTGATACGACAGCGGTGTCCCGGTATCGCGATTGTCGCCGAACAGGTGACCCGTCACGAATGCGGAGAATTTCGCGGACGGGGTGTAGTTGAACCGGCCGTACACGTTGCGCTGGATGATCTCGGATCGCTCATCGACCGCGCCGCGCTTCGCCGAATCGAGGAGCGTGTATCCGCCGCCGTCCTGGTAGTCTCCGCTGAGATACGCGTTGACCGGGCCGTAAATCGGAACGCCGGCCGCCGCGAACACGTGACGCGTATCGCGACTGCCGCCTTCGACGGTCATGTTGACCGCGCCGGGCGCGAGCGGGCGCGAGAAGAACGAGATCACGCCGCCCATGGCGCCGTTGCCGTACAGGCTCGACGTCCCGCCCTCGACGACCTCGACGCGATCGAGCATGCCCTTCGGCACGCGCCCCCAATCGATCCATTCCCCCCACGCGTCATTCACAGGGATCCCATCGAACAACACGACCGTGCGCCCTTCGTCGACGCCGCGGATCGACACGATCTGCGCGGTACCGCCGACGAGACTGCTCGTGCGCGGGAGCTCGACGCCCGGAATCTCGCGCAGGAGATCCTGCGACTCGCGCGCGGGGCTCGTCTGCACGTGCTCCGGCGTCAGGACGTTCACCGTCGAAGCGACCTGCGACGCCTCGGTGGGTGTCCGCGTCGCCGTGACGATCACACTCGACAGCATGAGCGAGCCGGGCTCGAGCTGCGCGTCGAGCGACGCGGTCTGACCGGCGACTACGTCCACGCTTTTCCGCATGGGCTTGTGGCCGATCGCGGTGACCAGCACCTCGTAGCGTCCGGGGGAAAGATTGCGAAGTGTGAACCGACCGTTCGCGTCGGACACAACCACGCGCTCGGGTGACTCGACGGCGATGCGAGCGCCCATCACGGAGCGGTGGTCGGCGGATGTGATGACACCGCGGATCGAGCCATCGCCCTGCGCGTGAGCCGCGACGGGCCAGCCGAGCAAAACGAGGCTTAGGAAACGCGCAACTGAGCGCGAGAACAGTGAGCGCGAGAAGAACGAGCGTACAATGAATGTCGACATGTTGAATGGGTTCGGGTTGCGACGGTCGGAATGATACGAGCGGTGCTGCGCGACTGTTGATTGTCATTCCGAGCGGAGCCGCGAAGGCCGCAGTCGAGGAATCGAGACCGTACGGTAGAGAGCCCTCTATCCGGACGATCGCGATTCCTCGACTGCGCGTCCGCTACGCGGCGCTCCGCTCGGAATGACAACCTCGCTCGGAATGACAACCGGCATAGATTCACGTCGCGGTTCACCCATCTACCGACATCCAGCACTGGTCAGACCACTGGCTTGACCCCTCGGCTCTCAGTCGACCGCCTGCACAAGCGCTTCGGCCAGATCGAAGCGCTTCGCGCCGCGACGTTCCGCGTGGAGCACGGCGAAGTGCTCGGCCTGCTCGGGCCTAACGGGGCTGGCAAGAGCACGCTGCTCGCCTGTCTCGCCGGCCTCCTGCATGCGGACGGCGGCCAGGTCCTTGGCGCCGATGGTCGCGCAATCGAGCCGGCGCGTCGCCGAGATGCGTTGATGTATCTGCCGGACGGCATCGCGCCGTGGCCGGATCAGACCGCGAGCTGGATCCTCGAGTTCTGGCGCGTGATGACGGGCGCGCGCGCCGATGGTTGGGAGGCCATCGCCGACGTCCTCGGGCTGGCCGAGCTGCGTGGGCGGCGTATCGGCACACTGTCGAAGGGCGAGCGCAAGCGCGTACTGCTCGGTCTGGCGCTGGCGTCACCGCAGCCGGTCGTGCTCATGGACGAGCCGTTCGACGGGCTCGACCTGCGCCAGACGCGCGCGACGATCGCGATGTTCCGCGAGCTGGCGCGTGAAGGGCGATCGCTGGTGCTCTCGATCCACTCGATGCCTGACGCCGCGCGCGTCTGCGACCGGCTCGTGCTGCTGAACGACGGCAGCACGATCGCCGAAGGGACACTGCCGGAGCTGCGCGAGCGTGCGGGACTCGCGGCCGGCGCCGACCTCGAGGACGTGTTCCTTGCCATCGCCTAACGCTGTCGGCGTGGGAATGCGATGGCGGTGGCTCGCCGCCAAGGAGTGGCGCGAGCTCGTGGCATCGCGCGCGATGCTGGTGTTCGCGTTGTGTCTCGGGCCCCTCGTGGGACACGCGTTCGCGACGGCGGTGGACGTCTATGGCGAGGCGAGCGGCGCCGGCGGTGGACCTGCCGCGCTCGCGCAGGGGCTGAGTCCACTCGACGGCATCGTCGTGCCGACGTTCGGCGCGTACGCGATCGCGGCGATGCTGCTGTTTCCGTTCGTCGCTATTCGCGCGGTCGCGGCCGAGAAGGAGAGTGGCGCGCTGTCGCTGCTCGTGCAGAGTCGAGTGAGTCTCGGCACGATGATCGTCGTGAAGTTCGTCGTGCTGCTCGGCGCGTGGATCCTGGCGTGGGTGCCCGGCGTCGTCGCGCTCGCGATGTGGCGCGCGAGTGGCGGCCATCTGTACTCACCGGAAGTCGCGACGGTGTTCGCTGGCCACGTTATGCGCGGCGCGCTCGTCATCGCGCTCGGCCTCGCGGCGGCGGCCGTCACTGACGGCGCGGCGAGCGCCGCGGTGCTGACGCTCGCCGTCACGCTCGGCACGTGGGCCCTGGATTTCATAGGGCAGGTGCGTGGCGGCACGGCGATGAGCCTCGCGCGGTTCACGCCCGACTCGGCGCTCCGCGTATTCGAGCACGGCGAGCTGCGGCTCGATCTGCTGCTCGCGACCGCGGCGATCATCGCCGCGCTGCTCGCGTTCACGGTCGTGTGGCTTCGGCCGGCACGGCTCGTTCGCGCGCGTCTCGGGATAACGGCGGCGGTCGTTACTCGCTGCGGCGCTCGTGTGTGTGGCGTCCGCGCGTGTAAGCACGAGTTGGGACATGAGTGAGGATCGACGCAGCTCGTTCGCCGCCGCGGATGAGGCGTTGCTGCGAACGATCCACGCGCCGCTCTACGTGACCGCGCATCTCGCACCGGAGGATCCACGTCTCGCCGACCTCGAGAGCGGTGTGTTGCGCAAGTTGCGGCGGACGCTGCCGGCGGTGCACGTGGACTACGCGGCTCGCGGCGCCACGGGACTCTTCGAAGGCTCGGCCGCGCGGTACGGCGAAGTCGTGTATCGCCTGAACGATCGCGAAGCGATGACGCGATCGACCACGGTGCCGATCGTGCTCGAGACCATCTATGGACTCGCCGGCCTGACGCCGCCAACGGCTGGCGCCGCGGACGCGTATCCCGGGTACCCGCACGTCGCGCACATCCGGCTGATCGCGCCACTATTCTACGTGCTCTGGCCCGTCGCGGTGCTCGTGATGTGGTGGACGTCGCGCCACCGTCGCCGCGCGTGAGATTCTACGGCTCGAACCCGCTCCTCCATCTCGCCATGTTGAACTCGTCGAACCATCGCCTTCATCGTTGGCCATTCGCGCTGCTCGCGGGCGTCGTTCTCACAACGAGCGCGCGCAGTGCTCAGGCTCAGGCGCAGGCCGCGTCAGGCACCGCTGCGCGTCCCATTCGCGTGGATGTGGCGCGCGACAAGGTCGGGGCCGAGCCGTCCACGTTCGTACCGATGGTGGGCAACTGGGTCGTCGCGGATGAGGAAGGCAAGAAGGTCGTGATGGCTGACGGGCGCGAGTGGAAGCGCGGTCAGCCGGCCGGCGGTCTCGCCGACAAGGCGCGCGCGATCTACGGCGCGAGACATGAGGAGTTCATCGACAACGTGAAGGCGTTCGCGTACTTCCCGATCGCCGTCGCGAAGGGGATCGATGACTTCCAGAACGGCGAGATCTCCGTGCGGTTCATGATGGTCGGCGGCACGCTCGACCGGTGCGCCGGCATTCTGTTCAACGTCAAGCCTAACGGCGACTACCTCACGGTTCGGTTCAACGGCACCGAGGACAACGTGGTGCTGTGGACGTTCAACGAGGGGAAGCGCAGCTTCGTGAAGCGCGCGCCGGAGAACGTGCCGCTCGAGCTCGGGACGTGGCACGAGCTCAAGATCGCGGTGCACGGGACGCAGCTGCAGGGGTTCCTCGACGGCAAGGCGCTGCTCGACTACACGCTGAAGGAGCCCGTCTCTGGCAAGGTCGGTCTGTGGTCGAAGACCGATAGCATGACGGAGTTCGCCGATTTCACCGTCACGCCGGCGGCGCGATGAGCACGCGACCTGGGTCACACCTAACGCGTGCGGCTGTGATCGCGCTGGTCGCCGCGGCACCTCTCGCTGCGCAGGCGTCGAAGTCGGCGAAGTCCGAAAGCTGTCCCGCGGTGGACACGAAGGCGGGCTGGTACGTGAAGCAGCGCGCGTGGGCTGAGTGACTCGAGTCACGCGTGGTCGAACGATTCGCTGCGGACGGCGCTGATCCACGCTGCCGGCGCTCGACAACGCCAACGGCGGAACCGGCGCGCTCATGGGCTACGAGATCGTGGGAGCGACGCCTAACGCTGCACAGGGGGATGCGGCGACGGCGATCGCCGCGTTGCGCACGCTCGCCCAGACTCGCGGGTCGACGTGGCCGACGAAGTCGGTCGTTGGCGCGGAGGGAGTGCGGGCAGTGTGGGTGCTCGCGGGCCAGGACACGTCACTCGCGCGCGCGGCACTGCATCGGATGATGGAAGCGGGCCCGGAGGAATCCCCGCCGGCGGCGGTCGCGATTCTCGAAGATCGCCTGCGGATCGCGTCTGGCCGGAAACAGATCTACGGGACCCAGCTAGTGAAGAGCGCGGACGGCAAGCTCGAGCCGGCGCCGCTGGAGGACCCGAAGCACGTGGACCTGCGTCGCGACGCGGCGGGTCTGCCGCCGCTGGCGCAGGCGATGTGCGCGGCTTCGAGGCCGTAGGAAGGAGGCCTGAGGAAGGAGATCATGTCATCCCGAGCGCAGCGAGGGACCTTGTGTGAAGTACTCGTGGCCAGACCGGCTACGATGACATCAGACAAGGTCCCTCGTCGCTAGCGCTCCTCGGGATGACAATGTTCCCCGCTTACGGCGCCTTCGTCGCCTCCCAGGTCGACTTCCCGACCACGGAGTCGGGCTTCGCCGCGAGCATGAGGTTGGCCGTGCCGACCAGCTTTCCGTCCTTCAAGCGGCCGATCGACCGGAACATCACTTTCGGCGCATTCTTCGGCATCGTGGGATCCTTGTAGGCCACGGACGTCACGATGGAGCTGTCCGCGTCATACTTCGTGGTGAAGCGGACGGAATCCTTGCTGGTGCCGAACACGATCTTCCCCGTCGAGTCCGAGGTGCTCACGACGGTGAACGTGGTCGTGGAATCGGATCCCTCACGTTTACTCGTGCCGTTCCAGGTACCGCGCATGTCGGCGGGGGTCAGTGCCGCTGGTGCGGCCGGCGGCGGCGCCGCGACGGTGGCAGCCGTGTCGGTTGCTGGGGTTTCGGCCTTGGAGCATGCGACAACAGCCAGTGTGAGCAGGAATACTTTGCGCATTGACGCCTCGAGGTGGACGATCGATTGCGAGTGATTTCGCGCGAGCCCACGGCGGCCCACGCGGTTCGATGATGCAGATTTCCCGTATGCGCCGCCAGCGGTCGGTAGGTGACAGCAACGGTAGCCGCCGTTCACCACCGAGGACGCGGCGGACTGCTTCACCACGCATCCAGAACCGAGGGTGTGGACGGAAACGGCCGGAAACATCGGATCGGGCGGATTGGTCAGATGCCGGGAGAGTCGGTGCCGCAACGAGCCTTGATAGCAAGGGGCGGTCTCGGCCGCATGTCAGTCGTTTCCGGCCGTTTCCGTTCCCACTCTCGATTCTGGATGTCGTGACTCGCCGTCGCCGGATGCTGTCGATGCTGCATCGCACGCTGAAGCACGCACCATCGGCGATCCACGGGTCGCACGCCGGTATCCAGCTCGCCGCCAGCCGCCACCACTCGACGCGTACGCCTAACGCGGGCATCCTCACGCCCATTCGTGCAGCGACGCGGTCACCACGCCGGTCGCGAGTCATCATGCCACGAGCACCAGCAGTGAGCTTGCCAGTCCGACGGATGGCTGCTTCCTTTGCGCCACGGCAGACGGCGGCCACTGACTCGCGAGTGATCGCTGACGTCATCTCACGCGGAGCACGATGGTCTGGGAAGAGCGCTGGCACCCACTGCGGCGGGAGTGGGTGGTGATCTCGTCGCATCGCGATCGGCGCCCGTGGCAGGGCGAGACCGTGGGCGACGCGCGCGCGCCGCCCGTCGCCTACTCGCCCGACTGCTATCTCTGCCCCGGCAACGTGCGCGTGTCGGGCGAACGCGAATCCCGCGCTACACCGGCGTCTTCGCGTTCGACAACGACCATCCGTGCGTCGGCCCGTCCGCGCCGGAGCCCCGTCCCGCTCGCTGACGGTCCGTACCAGAACCGCCGCGCCGACGGCCTGTCGCGCGTCGTGTGCTACTCGCCGCGTCACGACCTCTCGCTCGCGGAGCTGCCGCCTAACGACGTCGTGAGTCTGCTGGCGGCGCTGCAGGAACAGTTTCGCGAGCTCGCCGCGCGGCCCGAAGTGCGGCACGTGCTCATGTTCGAGAACAAGGGCGACGTCGTCGGCGTGAGCAACCCGCACCCGCACTGTCAGATCTACGCGACGAACTTCGTCTTCCGTACGATCGAGGTCGAAGCAGACGCCTCGGCGACGTACCTCGCCGATAACGGCGCGTACGCTGTTCCAGGACATCATCGCGGCCGAAGAGCGACGACCAGAGTCGGGTCGTCGTCTCGAACGAACACGCTGTTGCGTTCGTTCCGTACTTCGCGCGCTACCCCTACGAGACGTTCGTCGCGCCACGCACGACGCACGCCGAACATCGCGTCGAGCTCTCGAGCGCCGAGCTCGAAGATCTCGCGCCGTGCCTCCGCGACACGCTCATTCGCATGGACAACCTCTGGCGCATGCCGTTTCCGTACGTCATGGCCTTCCACCAGGCACCCATCGACGGCGCAGTCGCACCCGGGGTTCCACTTTCACATTGAGATTCACACGCCGCTCCGGAAGCCAGGGCTGCTCAAATACCTCGCGGGTCCGGAGATCGGCGGCGGTAACTTCCTCAACGACACCGCGCCGGAAGACAAGGCGCGCGAGCTGATCGCGCAGTCCGGCGTGCACTACCGCTCTGGTCCGTCCCATGAGCGACGCGCGGCGCCTCCTCCCCGCGATTCTCGCGCTGCACGATCGCATCCGCGCGTCGGTGCTCGACGCGTTCGCGACGCGTCACCGCGACGACCTGTCCGGCGTCGCGCACGATGACGAAGGCGACACCATCTACGCCGTCGACCGTGTGAGCGAAGCCGCGCTGGTCGATGGGCTCGACGGAGATCGCGCGCGAGGAGCCGCTGTGCCTCGTCGCCGAGGGACTGCCGACCGGCGGCCTGACGCTGCCCGCGGGCACTCGCGACGCGGATTGCCGGTGGCGCCTGCTCGTCGACCCGATCGACGGCACGCGCGGGCTCATGTACCAGAAGCGGCCGGCCTGGATCCTCACCGGCGTCGCGCCGAACCGCGGCCCCGCCACTCGGCTCCGGGACATCGTGCTCGCCGTGCAGACGGAGATCCCGCTGCTCAAGCAGCACCTGTGCGATCAGCTCTGGGCCGTGCGCGGCGACGGCGTTCAGGCTCAGCGGATCGATCGCCTAACGGGAAGCGTCCGTTCCGCTCGACGCTCCGTCCGTCGCACGCGACCACGCTCGCGCACGGCTTCGCGTCCGTCAGCCGATTCTTTCCCGGCGCGCGCGACGTCCTCGCCGCGATCGACGACGAAGTCGTGGCCGAGGTGATGGGGCAGGCGGTCGCGGGCAAGGCAGCGTGCTTCGAGGATCAGTACCTCTCCACCGGCGGCCAGCTCTACGAGCTCATGGCGGCCACGACCGGTTCATCGCCGACATTCGCCCGCTGCTCGATCGCCCGTTCTCGCGTCGCGCAGCCAGCCACGCCCCCTGTGCTGTCATCCCTACGACCTCTGCGCGATGCTCGATCGCCGAGGAGTGCGGCGTTAGGCTGACGGACGCCGCGGGCGAACGCGCTGGACGCACCGTTCGATCTCGACGCCGACGTCTCGTGGGTCGGCTACGCGAACGACCGGCTGCGCGCGCGGGTCGAGCCGGCGCTGCTCGGCGCGCTCGCGCGGCGCGGACTGTTGCCCAGCGTCGATCCTCTCGACCGCGGCCCCGGTGCGCACTCGCACGCTGAGCAGCTGACTAGCCGCCGGCGACGTGGCGGTGGTTCGCGCCGGCACTCGAGCGTCGTTCGGTCGCTGCCGGCTGCCGGCGTCGGGCCACTTTCTCGCCGCCGACGAGCCCGTACTCATCGCGCGCGCGCCGGGTCGCCTCGACGTCATGGGCGGAATCGCGGACTACAGCGGCTCGCTCGTGCTCGAGATGCCGCTCGCCTGCGCGACGTTCGCCATCGCGCAGGCGCAGACCTGCGCTTCGACTCGACGTCCTGTCGCTGCGCGGCGGCGAGTCGTTCCGCTTCAGCGTCGAGCTCGCTGAGCTATTCGACTGGCGAACTGCGAACGCCTGAGCGCACTCGCGGCGTGGTTCGCCGACGCGACCGAGCCGATCGGTGGGCTGCGTACGTCGTCGGCAGCGTCTATCGATGCCTAACGCTGGCAGGCGTCGACGCACCTCGGCACGGGCTGCGCCTGCTCATCACGTCCGACGTACCCGAAGGCAAAGGCGTCAGCTCTTCGGCCGCGCTCGAGGTCGCCGTCATGGCCGCGACCGCGGCCTGCTACGACGTCCGGCATGGACGCCGCCGAGCTCGCGACGGCGTGTCAGTGGGCAGAGAACCACATCGCCGGTGCGCCGTGCGGGATCATGGACCAGATGACATCCGCGCTCGGCCGCCAGGACCGGCTGCTGCGGCTCCGGTGTCAGCCGGCGACCGTCGAGGGACACGTCGACGTTCCGGCGGGCTATCGCTTCTATGGTATCGACAGCGGCATTCGTCACGCGGTGACCGGTTCCGATTACGGGACGGTGCGGACGGCGGCGTTCATGGGGTATCGCATGATCGCCGAGCTGGCGGGATTGCCGGCGGAGCCGGACGGAGCGCGCGTGCACGTCGCGGACGATCGTTGGCGCGGCTATCTCGCGAACATCCCGCCTGACGAGTTCGCGACTCGATTCGCGGAGCGGCTCCCTGAGCGAATGCGCGGGCGCGGAGTTTCTGGCGCGGTATGGCGGCGATCACGGATACGGTGACGCGCGTCGAGCCCGGAGCGATGGTATCCGGTTCGTCAGGCGACGTCGCATCCGGTGTACGAGCACGAGCGCGTGACGCGATTCGCGGAGTTGCTGGCGACCGGGCTCGACCGAGCTGACGCTGCGGTGGAGGCGATGGGCGCGCTGATGCTGCGCTCGCACGCGAGCTACGGCGCGTGCGGGCTCGGCAGCGATGGCACCGATCGTCTCGTGGACCTCGTGATGGAGGCGGGACCCGCGCGCGGACTGTTCGGTGCGAAGATCACGGGTGGCGGCAGCGGCGGGACGGTCGCGATTCTCGGAACCGATGCGGCGCGTGGTGCGGTGCATCACATCGCGCGCGAGTACGAGCGAGAGACGGGAGGACTGCGGTCGTGTTCGACGCGTCCGGACCAGGGGCGGAGGAGATCGGCGTGCTGTCATCCTGAATCCGCATCGACTCGGGAATCGGCATTGTCTCGGCAGCATGGCCAGTTGATCAGCACTGAGTCGCGTCAGTACGAGGTATCAGGCATCAGGGCACTGCGGGTACGGCGCGGGAACGGCGACCCAAGCCGGCGGATACGGGACTGAAACCTGATGACTCCTACTGAGTGACTGGCGCACTTGGTACTGGCCAAGCCTTGCCGGATGGGCTGCCGTCTCGCGAAACTCGAACTTGCTTTCAGCAGTTCCCTCATCATATGTTAGGCAAGCAGCACTCTCCTTCCCCGCGAAGGAGCCAAGCTCCCGCGATGATACAGTATCTCCTGCTCACCTCCATGAACCGCCGTACCGGGCCGATTTTCCTCGGCTTCCTGGGCGCAGTGCGCCTCGGAACGTCGGAATCGGTCGCTAAGACGGCCGGAGGCCGAGCACCCTAGAAGCGCGGGATTCGATGTCGTGATCCGGCCTTTCGGGTGCAGCCAACCCGAAAGGCCTTTTTGCTGCCCCTCCCTGTCAGCGGATCACGATCATGAATCAGGAAATCATTACCCGATACATCGGCCAGCCGGCGCGTCTGCCTGACGACGCTCCGCGCGCGCTCGAGCGCGCGTGGAACGGCGAGCCGATACAGCTCTACGCGCTCGCGGACCTCGACCACACGCTCAAGCTCGAGCGAGTCGTGGCTGGCGTTAGGCGCGAGCCACGTCGCGCTCGCGCGCCGGCGTCGGACGGCGCGTGGGACGATCGAGAGCGTCGAGCGCTCGCGCATGCGGTCGCTGCGCGACGTCGCCCGGCCTCAGCGCGAACACGCTGCTCATCCTCGGCGACGAGGGCGCGGCGCCGCTGCTCGTCGTGCGCTACACGCAGCGGCAGCGCGCGCGCGGTCGAGAACATTCGCTTCGTGCTCGACGAGGCGCTCACCGGACGCTCGGTGACGCTCGACGACGCGGATCGCGTGTACGCGGACGCGGTCGCGCGCCCGGTGCGCGACGCGCAGGCGCTCGTGTCGGGACGCGAGTCGCGCGGTGATGTTCCGCCTGCTCCGCTACCTCGCGCCGTACCGTCGCCAGGTGACGCATCGGTCTCTCGGCGGCGGCGGTCGTGACGCTCGCGAGCCTGCTTCCGCCGTACCTGGCGGGATACCTGATCGACCGCGTGGTGCGGCCGACGCAGGAGGGCACGCTCACGGTCGACGTCGCGCGACGCATGGCGTGGATCGCGGTGACGGCGATGGCGCTGCTGCACGTCGTGCGGCAGGCGGCGGCGCACCTGCGGCTGCGGCTCATGTCGATGCTCGGCGAGCTGGTGGCGCGCGATCTGCGGCCGGAGCTGTACGCGCACATCCAGCGGTCGAGCCTCGTCGTTCTTCTCGCGCAAGAAGACGGGAAGCCTGATCACGCGCGTCACGGCGGACACCGATCGCCTGTGGGAGTTCATCGCGTTCGGCGTCGTGGACGTGTCGCTGTCGCTCGTGATGCTCATCGGCCTCGGCGTCGTGCTGCTGACGCTCGACTGGCGGCTCGGTCTCGTGATGACGCTGCCGGTGCCGGTGTTCTGCTGGCTGATCTACCGGCACGGCGAGTCGCTGAACGGGTTGTTCATCCGCGACGTGGCGGAAGTGGTCGCGCGTGACGGACATCCTGTCGGACACGATTCCGGGCATTCGCGTGGTGAAGGCGTTCAATCAGGAGTCGCGTGAGATCGACCGGTTCGACGAGCGCAACGACGGACGTGACGGACGAGATCAACCGCATTCATCAGCTGTGGACGACGTTCTGGCCGCTGCTGATGCTCGCGGTGCACGCGACGACGGTGCTCGTGTGGGTGTTGGCGGTGCCGCGGTTGTTAGGCAGCGGCCATCCGCTGTCGGCGGGTGTGTTCGTGTCGTTCCTGCTGTACACGACGATGTTCGTCGCGCCGATCGAGGTGATCGGACAGATGGTGCGCACGATCAACCGCGCGACGTCGTCGGCGCATCGCGTGTTCGAGGTGCTCGACAGCGAGCCGGAGGTGAAGGACGTGCCGGAGGCGGTGCGTCTCTCGCCGGTGCGACGGTCGGGTGACGTTCGAGAACGTGACGTTCGCGTACGACGGCGTGCGGCAGATTCTGCGCGGCATCTCGTTCGACGTGCAGCCGGGCGAGCTGATGGGACTCGTCGGACCGTCGGGCGGCGGCAAGTCGACGGTGGTGAGCCTGATCGCGCGCTTTTACGACGTGTCGGGCGGCGCGATCCGGATCGACGGCGTGAACGTGCGCGATCTCGACACGCGGGCACTATCGCGAGCAGCTCGGCATGGTGCTCCAGGATCCGTATCTGTTCCACGGGACGGTGCTGGACAACATCCGGTATGGCGTTGCCGAGGGCGTCGTTAGGTGCGGTGGTGGAGGCGGCGAAGGCGGCGAACGCGCACGACTTCATCTGCAAGCTCGGCCAGGGGTACGACACCGTGGTCGGCGAGCGGGGACACACGCTGTCGGGCGGTGAGCGTCAGCGGATCTCGATCGCGCGAGCGATCCTGCACGACCCGCGGATTCTCATTCTCGACGAGGCGACGAGCAGCGTGGACACGGAGACGGAGCATCAGATCCAGGAGGCGCTCGATCGGCTGATCGCGGGTCGCACGGTGTTCGCGATCGCGCACCGCCTGTCGACGCTGCGCAAGGCGTCGCGGCTGTTCGTGATCTCGGAGGGCCGGCTGGCGGAGTCGGGAACGCATCGCGAGTTGTTAGGCAAGCCGGATGGCATTTATCGGCGGTTGTACGAGATGCAGTTGCAGCTGCAGTAGATTCATCGGAAGCCTGCTCGAGCGAGCGATCGCGCGAGAGACTCGATCGCTGAGAGCGATCGCAATCGCGTCATCTGCTGACCGCACTGCGTTGCGAGCTGACGACGTCACATGACGATTACAGACGATGACATGAATTGAACGAGGCGCCGCCGGGGCTCATGCTGCGGCTCGCGACCGACGGGCGATTGCACGTCACGGTCGACGGACGGTGCGTGCGCGGTACGGCTGCGGCAGTGCTTTCCGTGGTCGGAGCCCGGGCTGCACCTGTCGCTCCGCGACGACGAGGATCGCGAGGTCGCGATCGTCGACGACCCGGCGCTGCTCGAGCCGGAGTCTCGGCGTGCGCTGGAGCAGGCGTTGGCCGAGGCGGGGTTCGTGCTCGAGGTGACGCGCGTGCTGAACATCGACGGAGGAAGTCGAGATCCGGCAGTGGACCGTCGAGACGCAGCAAGGGCCACGGTCGTTCCAGACTCACCTCGACGATTGGCCGCGTGTGCTGCCTAACGGCGGTCTGCTCATTCGCGACGTCGCGGGTGATCTCTACCGGCTCGCGTCACCGCAGACGATGGACAAGCACAGCCGCGAGCTGCTGTGGGCGTTCGTGGACTAGAAGCCGGAAGGCGGACGGAGGAGCGGCGGCACGGCGTGACCGGTCGCGAGAGCTCTCAGTCGGGATTCCCTCTGCACTTCCTCGGTCACGCTCGGAATTCCGGCGAGGTACTCGGCCACCGTGGCCGTTGCCTCCTCGTGTGGAAAGTGTCCGACGCCCTCCAGGTGCTCGGTACGGAGCAGGTTCCCGAGGGACTCGAGCACCTGCAGCTCGGCGGAATCCGGCTCTGCGGGGTGCGGCACCATGCCCAGGATGACGGTGGTCGGAACGTGCACGCGCGACACCAGCGTTAGGCGCGACTCCGGCTCCCGCGCGCGCGAAAGACGCTTCGCCATCGCGATCACTTTGGAGAGATGGTCCAGGAACGGATCGGTGTACGCGCGCTGCGTAGCCGAGTCGAGCCACTCCTGATGCCCTGCGTTCTGTCGCAGGCCGCGGATGATGCGCCCGCGGACGAAGCCGCGACCACCCGGAAGTCGAACAATGAAAGGCACCAGGCTCAGCGACGACGAGAATACCTTCGTACGATTCTCGGCGAGCGCGCCGACGTCGAGGAGATACAACGCCGAGACGCGCGTCGGCGCATTCGCGGCGAGTCGGAGCGCGACCCCGGCGCCGTGTGCGTGGCCAACGACCCGCGCCGAATCGACGCCATACTCGGCGAGCAGAACGTCGACGTAGCGCGCGAGCGCGGCGAACGTGACATCGGAGGAGTCGACCGCGAGGCGATACGGGTCGATGATGATGACGCGATGGCCTCGCTCGACCAGCTCCACCTGCAGTCGCCGGAATCCCGCGACGCCTCCGACGAGGCCGCTCAAGAGCACGTACGTCGCCGGACCGGTGCCGCTGATCGTCAGAACCGTGGAGTCACGACGCGTTGGCTGCGCGCCGAGCGCCGTGACTTCTGTCGCTGCTGTGACGAACGTGATGACGAACGCGAACGCGCACCACCGGCGCGCGGCGCACCAACCGATCGTACGACCCATCCTGGCAGTCTCCGTCGAAGCAACGACCTGATGGTGCGCGTCAGGCCTCACTCATCGACTATGTCGCCCGCATCGACGGAGCGCCAGCTCGATTCTCTTCGAATCGTTTCCCGTTAGGGGTTTCCTTTCGACGCGCGGTCGATCGGCGCCGGGCGCGGTACGCGCTTGAACGGGTTCTGCTCGAGCAGCTTCATCGCCTCCTGCACCGCGCGCTCGAGCTGCGGGTCGCGACCCTTGATCACATCGGCCGCCGAGTATTCGACTTCGATGTCGGGCTTGATGCCTTCGTTCTCGACCGACCACTTCCCGTTCAGGTCGTAGAACGCGAGACCCGGGGCGGTGATGCCGCCGCCGTCGATGGTCTGCGGAACTCCGAGCGTGCCGACGAGACCGCCCCACGTTCGCGTGCCCACGACCGGCCCGAGCTTGCGCTGCTTGAACATGTACGGAAGTGCATCGCCACCCGAGCCGGCGGACTCGTTCACGATCATCACCTTCGGTCCGAAGATGCCGGCCGACGGCGACGTGATCGTCTTGCCATCGCGCCTCGCGAAGAAGCCCATGAGCTTTCGATCGAGCTCGTTCACGATGTAGTCGGCGACCTGGCCGCCCTGGTTGTATCGCTCGTCGATGATCGAGCCTTCCTTCTGCTGCTGGGCGTAGAAGTAGCGCGTGAAGTACGTGTATCCGCCGCCCGCCGTGTTAGGCAGCCAGACGTACGCGAGCCGTCCATTCGACAGCGAGTCCACCAGCCGCCGATTGTTCTCCACCCACGCTCGGCTCCGGAGCCCGTCCTCGGTCGCGACTGGTACGACGGTCACGAGCCGCGAACCTTCAGCGGAAGGCGTCTTGCTGACGCGAATGATCGTCTGGCGATTCGCGGTGCCCTCGAACGCCTTGTAGATGTTGCTCGGCGGCGTGATCGGCGCGCCGTTCACCTCGAGCAGATAGTCGCCGTTGGCGACCTGAATCCCCGGTGCGCTCAACGGGGCGCGGAGGTCGGGATTCCAGTTCTCGCCCGAGTAGATGTGTTTGATGCGATAGTGACCGTTCTCGATCGTGTAATCGGCGCCGAGCATGCCGACGCTCACCGGCGGGTCTGCGGGCACGTCGCCCGGTCCGGTCAGATACGAGTGTCCAACGACGAGCTCACCGGCTGCCGTCGCGATGAGATAGCCAAGGTCATCGCGGTGTCCGACGTACTGCACGAGCGGGCTGTACTTCGCCCACACCGCGTTCCAGTCGGCGCCGTGCATCTTGGCGTCATAGAAGTACTCGCGCTGAATGCGCCACGTCTCCTTGAAGATCTGCGCCCACTCGGCGCGCGGATCGACGTACGCCTCGATCGTGCGCCACGGTGATCGGACCGTCGCCGACGCGTGCCGGACGATCGCTCGGGACGACGCCCCAGCGTCCGCCGTCGGGCCGCCGCCGGCCTGATAGAGGAGTTTCTTCCGGTCGCCCGAGAGCGAGTACGAGCGAATCCCTTCGATGAACGGCGTGGCCGCGCGATCGCGCAGCACGTAGCGCTGTACCCGGAACGCGCCGGCGCCGCCCGGCATCGGCTCGGCGTAGAAGAACGAGCCGGCCGGGCCGGCGGTGAGATTGCTGTAGTCCGCTGGCGGAACGGCGATCGACAGCACGCGCTGTGTGATGCCGGCGACGTCGATGCGCGTCGGGGATTCGGGGCGCGGACGCGGAGTGGCCGGGGCAGCCGCGGCAGCCGGCGGCGGGCTACCAGCCGCCGGGGGACCACCAGCTGCCGGCGGACCACCGGCGTTAGGCGGCGGCGCTGGCGTGCCCGCTTCGTCGCCCGCTTCGGGAAGCAACGGCGACGGCTCGGTGGCCGAGAGGACGATGAGATAGACGGAGCGGCGAACGGGACGATCGGTGGAGCTCATCTCGAGCCAGCCGACGTTAGGCCCGAAGTTCGTGCTGGCGAGGAAGTAGAGATACTTGCCGCTCGCGTCGAATGCCGGCGAGATCGCGTCGGACAGACCGTCGGTCAGCTGATGCGCTTTGCCGTCGGCGAACGAGTACACGAAGATCGCGCGGAGATGATTGTCCAGGTTCTTCGAGTACGCGATCCAGCGCGAGTCGGGGGACCACACGGGGTCGAGTCGTGCGGCCCGGATCGTCGAACGTGTCGGAATCGATCTTCGTCGCCTTGCCTGACGCGACGTCGAGCGACCAGAGATTGAGATGGTTGTCCTGGAACGAGAGCTGCTTGCCGTCTGGCGACCACGCGAGCTCGGACGGGTACGCGACCGACGGCAGCGTGACGGCGCGCGGTTTGGCGATGCCCGTCTGCTCGCCGATCATGAGCTGGTATTCGCCGGTCGCGTCGGAGAACCACGCGAGCTGCGATCCGTCTGGCGACCACACAGGATCGCGATCGTTCACGGCGGTGCTGCGCGTGACGTTGCGGTAGTCGCCTTTCTCGACCGGGACGGTGAAGATGTCGCCGCGCGCCTCGAGCGCGACGCGCACACCGGTCGGGCGAGAGCGACGAGCTCCGAATCATGCCGGCGACGCGCTTGATTCCCGCGCGCGCCCACGGCAGATCGCCCGTCACGTCGATGTCGAGCCGGCGTGACTGTCCGGTCTTGGCATCGACCAGGTGGATGTAGCCGGCCTGCTCGTAGACGACCGCGTCCGGACCCGCCGACGCATTCGCGATGTCGAAGTCGTCGTGATGCGTGAGCTGCTTCAGCTCCTTCGTGTCGCTGTTGTACGAGAAGAGATTCGTGGTGAACGCGCGGTCGGACAGGAAGTACACCGTGTTCCCGATCCACATCGGATACGAGTCGTTGCTGTCGGTCCACGGCAGCTTCGTGACGGAGTTGTCCGCCACGTTCATCACGCGAATGGGATGCGTGCGGCCGCCGCGGTAGTGGCGCCATCCGCTCTGCTCGATCCAGCCGGGAAACATCACGGTGGAGACTTCCTCGTACGCGACGCGCTTCCCGTCAGCCGAGTAGGCACCCGTGTACGCGCGGGGCATGGGGAGCGTGTCCGGGAGCCCGCCGTCGAGCGCGATCGGAGAACAGGCGGAAGTACGACTGGTGCGGCGGGCTCAGTCGCGCCGAGCCGAACACGCACGCGCTTGCCATCCGGCGTCCAGCCGCGGACGCGGTCCAGCCCCGGATGGAACGTCAGGCGTGTCGGGTCGCCGCCCGCGGTGGGCATGACGTACACATCGGTGTTGCCGCCGACGGTCGCGGTGAACGCGATCCTGGATCCGTCCGGCGAGAAGTACGGCTCGGTCTCGACGGTGGGTGTCGCCGTCAGGCGGCGCGCCTGACCGCCCGCGCGCGGGACGGCCCAGAGGTCACCGGCGTACGTGAACGCCACCTGATCCTTGCTGACGGTCGGGTGGCGGAGGAGTCGCGTGCCTTGCGCCGAGGCGAGTGAGGTGGCGCCTAACAGCAGTGTCGCTGTGAGCAACAGCGGTCGATGATTCACAATTAATCTCCGATTGACATAATGTCATCCCGAGGAGCGCCAGCGACGAGGGACCTTCTGTAATAGCATCGTAGCCGAACCGGCCACGGGTGCTTCACAGAAGGTCCCTCGCTGACGCTCGGGATGACGGCCTACTGCACAACCTTCGTCTGCACTACTGGCAGCGAAATGAACGACGCCTGCGTTGGCGAGCGGAAGATCTTGTGCGTCGTCACTCGGAAATCCGAGTTCTTCGCCTCGAAGATGTTCGGCACGAACGTCTGCGGATTGCGATCGATGAGCGGGAACCACGAGCTCTGCACCTGCACCATGATCCGGTGCCCCTTCTTGAAGCGGTAGCTCTGCGTGTGCAGGTCGATCGCGACCTCTTCGACCTTGTTAGGCGTGAGCCCTTCCGGCTTCTCGAAGCTCTTTCGGAACCGGCTGCGGAACACTTCGTTCGACACCATCAGCTGATAGCCAGCGAGCTTCGGATTCGGCTCGTACTTCTCCGGGTAGACGTCGATCAGCTTGACGATGAAGTCTGCGTCGGATCCGGTCGTCGAAGCGAACAGCTTCGCGAGCACGTCACCGGCGATCACCACGTCTTCGTCGAGCGGAGCAGTCTGCCACGCATTGACGTCCGGGCGGCCCTCGGCGAAGCGCTGGTCGTCGACGAGCCATTGCGACCACGTCGAGCCCGGCCCGAACGTCGACAGGATCGGCCTCGCGCGGTACGGAACCGGCTTCGACGGATCAGACACGTACGCATCGAACGCACTGTCCGGCTTCGTCGCGGGCGGCGCGTCGAACGCGAGCTTGCCGCCCGAATGGAAGTACAGCTTGCGTGCGGTCACCTCACGCTTCGGCGGCCAGCTATCGTAGGACCGCCACTCATTCGCACCGGACTCGAACGTCGTCGCTTCCGCGAGATCGAGCTTGCCTTTGTCCTTGAGCCAGTAGGCGAACCACGGCCGCTCGATGTTCTTTCTGTAGTATTGCGCGGTGTTGCTGCCGAATTCGATCGGGCCAAGCTTGTCGCCGGTGCGGCCGCGCCAGCCCCCGTGATTCCACGGCCCGACGACGAGATAGTTCAGGTGCTTCGTGTCGTGCGGCTCGAGCGCTCGGTAGATCGTGACCGGGCCGTAGAAATCTTCCTGGTCCCACCAGCCGGCGACGTTGAGCGTCGGGACGGTCACGCGGTCGAGGTATTTGACGACCGCTTCGCGCTGCCAGAACTCGTCGAAGTTCGGGTGCGCGACGTAGTTCTTCCACGTCGGGAACTTGCCCTGCGGCAAGCTATCGGTGATCGTCTTGAGGGAACCTAACGACAGATACCAGCTGTAGAGATCGTACTGGGGAAAGTCGAACAGCGTCATCTCCTTGCCGCCTTCCATCAACGCGACGTACTCGAACCCGTAGTTCAGGCGGAACGCGCCGTTGTGGTGGAAGTCGTCGCCGAGGAACATCGATGCGGGCGAGGCTTGCGGCGAGACGGCCTTGAGCGCGGGATGCGGGTCGAGCATCGCCATCACGGTGAGCCAGCCCGGGTACGAGACCCCGAGCATCCCGACGCGGCCGTTGTTGCCCGGCGCGTTCGCGAGCACCCACTCGATGGTGTCGTACGTGTCGCTGCTCTCGTCGATCGCCTTCGTGTCGCGCTTGTCGCGCGGCGGGCGCAACATCACGAACTGCCCTTCTGAGCCGAAGCGGCCGCGGATGTCCTGGAAGACGAAGATGAAACCCTCTTCCGCGAGCTCGGCGTACGACGTCGCGAACACACCTCCCGCTCCGGCGATGCCGTATGGGGTGCGCGTGAGGATGACGGGCAGGTTCGTCGTCCTGGCCTTTGGGGTGTAGATGAGCGTGTGCAGCTTCACCCCGTCGCGCATGGGGACCATCACTTCGCGCTTCTCGAACGCGGTGGCGGGATCGGCAGGCGGCGCTGGCGTCTGCGCGCGAGCGATCGTCGCCGAAGCGACGACGGATGATGCGAGGGCGCCGGTGACGAGAACGGCGACGCGCGAAAGCCGGAGAGTCATCATCGCAACGGTGGGCTTTGGTCGACAGTTTTGGTATACCACAACAGCCAAGCTAGGGCTCGGTCGCATGATCGGGAAGAGGGGCTGCTCGCTTTGCATTGTGCGCCCGGGGCTGGTCTGGATCGTCGCGGCGCTAGGCGCGGGCACTCGGCTCCGGTGGCCACGCGCTTACACGCCTCGAGCCGACGGGTACCGAACTCCATGCTGTGAGAGTGGCTCGGCCCCGCCGTCTCGGGGCTACGCGCGAGGCCCCCTACGCCGAGCGCCCGCGCCCCCCGGTCATGGCACGCTCCGGGGCCGGCCGCTCGTCACCGCCGCACGCATCGCGACCGCGCCCAGCGCGCAGCAAGTCCGCGTCCCCTCTGCGGGCGGCACGGTCAGCGTTAGGGCGCGCACTTGCTGGGTGCTGCGCGCTGCTTACCCTGACGGTCGGGATGCGTACCAGGAGGCGGGGGTGTCGCGTCGTAGGCGTCGTTGGCGCGTAGCCCCGAGACAAGGGGGCCGAGCCACTCCTCACTCAGCGGAGCCCGGTACCCCTTGGCTCGAGGCGTGTAAGCGCCTACGGCGCCGGAGACGCGACGCCCCCGCCGACAAGACAGTGATCTCGAACGTCAAACAGCAGCGAGCAGCAGCCAGCAGCCAGCCTAACGAGACCGGGGAGAACGCGCGCGTGGCGCGGGCACGGACGACGCCGGGTCCCACGCATGCCAGCTCCCGCGTTCGCCAAGTTGCCCGATGACCCGGGACAACCGCGCGGCGGCGTTGCGCCAGTTCGTCTCCACCGACCGCTGCGCCAGATGGGCATCGCCGGCCGCGATCGCGCGGACGATCCGCTCGTGCTCCTTCACCGACGTCGGCAGCTCATCCACCAGCGCGCTAATGTACAAACGCGTGTAGCGCTCGATCTGCGGCTTGATCGACCGGTGCAGGGCGAGTAGCCGAGGGCCGACGACGTCCTCCACGTAGGCCCGGTGGAACGCCTGATCGAGATCGAAGATCCGCCCGAACTCCCGCCGCTTCGACTCCGCCGCGAGCTCGCGGTTGATCTCGCGCAGCCGCGTGACGATCCGCTTGCGCCGGTCGTCCGGGAGCGATGCCGCCGTATGGGCCGCGAGCCCCTCGAGATGTCCGACGATGAGGATGATCTCACGGCCGTCGTCCTGCGTGAGCGGCGCGACGATGAGGCGCTGGTCCTGCCCACGCCCGACGGACGAGACAAATCCCTCCTGCTGGAGCCGATGCAGTGCGCTGCGCACCGGCGTTCGACTCAATCCCAACCGTTCTGCGACCGCGCGTTCGGCAATGCGAGCGCCAGGCGGGAGATGCCCCCAGACAATGAGGCCGCGCAGTTCCTGATAGACGCGCGAGACCGTGTCGGACCGCCCGTCGGCTTCGACCGAAGGCGCGCTCGCGGTGGGCGGCGGAGGCGGTGCGGGTCTGCGCGCGGTGCGGCGCGGGGCCGAAGTCGACACGACGGCCAAGCTTAGTGCGTACCCCCGAGGTCCGCAACCACGCAGCCCCTCGGTGACTGTTACACGGCACGGAGCGACCGTTTTGGTCGACCATTGTGGTATGCCCCACCGCACCGTACGTTGTCGCTCGCGAGCCCGCTCTGCCCACCCGTCTGCCTGGCCATGCCGCTCGATCTCGACGACCGCTCTCGCGCCTCCGGATCCGACGGCACCGACGACGGTGCCGCTGCGGCCAGCCACTCCATCCCGAATGAGTCGACTCTGAATGAGTCGACTCTGAATGAGTCGTCTCTCACGTACCGCGCGTTCGCGTCGCTCGAGGACGCCGACGCGTGCGTCGCCCTGCAGGGCGAGATCTGGGGAACCGAGTTCGACCGCGTACCGGCGTCAGTCCTGCGCGTCGCGGCGAAGATCGGCGGACTGACCATCGGCGCGTTCGATGCGGCCGGCGCGCTCGTGGGCTTCGTGTTCAGCCTCACGGGCACGCGCGACGGCGAACCGATACAGTGGTCGCACATGCTCGGGGTCCGCGAGGACGTGCGCGGCCTGGGCGTCGGCCGCCATCTCAAGGAGATGCAACGCGCGGAAGCCGCCCGGCTCGGCGTTAGGCGCGTGCTGTGGACGTTCGACCCGCTCCAGGCGCGTAACGCGCACCTGAACTTCAACCGCCTGGGCGTCGAGCTCATCGACTACGTCGAGAACATGTACGGCGTCACCGCGAGCCCGCTCCATCACGGCCTGGCAACCGACCGCCTCGTCGTGATGCTCTCCATCGGGCCAGCGACGGCCAGGCCGGCGGTGTCCAATGGGGCGGGCAGCACGAACGGGGGGTCGGGCACATTACCTGTGCTCACGCCCTTCCCTCGCGACGGTGACATCGTGATCGACCTCGAGAACACCCGCGCGCCCGCCGCGCTCATCGAGATTCCCAACGATCTGCAACACGTCATCGCCACCACTCCCGATGTCGCCGGCACGTGGCGCCTCGCCACACGCGCGAGCTTTCTCCAGGCCCTGCGGCGCGGATACGCCGTCACTGGGCTTCGTCGCGACGCGGCGACGAACCGCGCGTTCTACACGCTGGCCGGCCCGGCGACCGGCTGACGCCACCTCTCGCCTAACGCCCATGTCAACGAGCGGATCGACCGAGCTTCGGCGCAGCCTCGGCTTCACCGACCTCCTGCTGATCACCATCGGAACCGTGATCGGTTCCGGGATTTACCTGGTGCCGAGTCTCGTGCTGCGCCAGACCGCTGGACGGACCGATCTCGCGTTCATGGTCTGGGCCGTCGCGGGATTCCTGTCGCTCCTCGGCGCGCTGACGTACGCGGAGCTCGGCGCGATGCGCCCGGAAGCGGGAGGCCTGTACGCGTACCTTCGCGACGCGTTCG
The DNA here is from genome assembly GCA_963829055.1 of uncultured Gemmatimonadaceae bacterium. Lineage (GTDB taxonomy): Bacteria > Gemmatimonadota > Gemmatimonadetes > Gemmatimonadales > Gemmatimonadaceae > JAJKIV01. The sequence goes on from CAWHHI010000005.1 coordinate 153,645, forward strand.
GACCTCTCCCCGCGTTCCTCTATGGGTGGGCCAGCTTTCTCGTCATCGCCAGCGGGTCGATCGCGGCGCTCGCCGTCGCGTTCGCGAACTACCTGTCGCCGTTGCTGCCGTTCCACGTACCCGGACCGGTGATCTCGCTGCTCACGATCGCCGTCGTCGCGGTGATCAACGTGAGAGGGACGCGAGGCAGCGCCACGGTGCAGAACTGGACGACCGGCGCGAAGTTCGGTGTGCTGCTCCTGCTCAGCCTTCTGCTCATCGTCCGCGGGAACGGCGGTGCCGGCACCGCGGGGACCATCACGGAGGCACCTAACGCGTCCCTGGCGGCGGGGATCGGCGCGGCAATGATCGGCGTCCTGTGGGCGTACGAGGGATGGCAGTACGTGACGTTCTCCGCCGGCGAGGCGCGGGACCCGCAGCGCACCTTCCCGCGCGCCATCAGCATTGCGACGTTCCTCCTGATCGTGCTGTACCTCGTGGCGAACCTCGGGTACGTCCGGGCGCTCGGTCCCATCGGCGCGGCGAACAGCCAGCGCGTCGCGGCCGACGCCATCGGCACGGTCCTCGGTCCGGTCGCGGGCGTGATCGTCAGCGCGCTGATTCTCGTCTCGATCTTCAGCGCGCTCAACGGCCTCGTGCTCACCACGCCCCGCATGTACTACGCGATGGCGCGCGACCGCGTGTTTTTCGAGCGTCTGGCGTCCGTGCATCCCAGGTTCGGAACTCCGGCGTTCGCGATCATCACGCTGACGGCGTGGGCGGCGGCGCTCGCGGCGAGCGGCACGTTCAACCAGCTGTTGACCTACGCCGTGTTCACCGGCTGGATCTTCTACGCGGGCGGCGCGCTCGCCGTGATCGCGCTCCGGCGTTCGGCGCCTAACGCGCCGCGTCCGTTTCGCGTGCCGGGGTACCCGATCACGCCGCTGCTGTTCGTGATCGCCGCCGTACTGCTCGTGATCAACACGATCGTGACCCAGCCGGGGATCTCGGCCATCGGTCTCGGTTTCGTCGCGTGCGGCGCGCCGGCGTTCTTCGTCTGGCGCGCGCGAGCGCGGGCGCGGTCGTCGGGTATCGTGGCCGTTCCTGCGCCCGTTGACGGGAGCAGCGACGCGTGAGGTCCACGCGCAATGGGCTGTGGCGCCCGGCTGTCACGATCGTGCTTTCACATGCGATCGTTGGCTCCCAGGGCGTCGTCGCAGAAACCCGAGCTCCGCAACCAACATCCAGAGCTTTGATGTCTACACCGTCAAGGCGATGAAGGAATGGAAGGTTGGTGCGGCCTGGCGAAACCGACTGCTCGGCAAGTCGATGGTGATCTTTTCGATCGACGGGGCGGCGAACGTCTCCTCGATGAAGGTCGACAACCTCGACAAGTTTTCCCGCGCGTCAGCGAAGTCCGACACGACGTCCGGCGTTCGCTGACGCCATCTCCGAAGCGGCCGCCGACGGTCGCTCACGGAGCACGACACACGATCCCCTTAAGGCGAGGTGTCCCGATGTGGCAGGATTCAGGTCAGGCAGGCGCTCGATCGATGAGCGCACTCGTTTTCCGACGCAGTTATCGAGCAGTTCTGCTGTCGTTGCTCGCGCTCGGGCCGTTTGCGGCCCCGCTCGTTGCCCAGGGGACGCGCACCGTTACCGGCGTCGTGTTGAGCGCAGCCTCGCTCACCCCGATTCAGGGGGCGGATGTGCGTGTGCAGGGCGCGGCAACGGGCGTGTTCACCGACGCGAGTGGTCGCTTCCGGATCCCTGACATCGGAGCCGCTGAGGTGACGCTTGTCGTCAGGCGTATCCGGTTCCAGCCCGTCACGCAGACGGTGAGCGCTGGAACGAACGACCTGCGCGTGCTGATGACGGAAGCCACCATCCAGCTGGACGAGGTGGTGATCACGGGCACGACGGTCGGCACGCAACAGCGGTCCATCGGCAACGCCGTGTCGTCCATCAGCGCAGCACAGGAAGTGGAGCGGTCAGGCGTCGGCGATGTGGGGAACCTGATCAACGCGCGCGCCGCTGGTGTGATTGTCACATCCGGCAGCGGGCGAGCGGGCTCGGGCACCGGCATCGCGATTCGCGGCCGGTCGACGATCTCGCTCAACCAGCAGCCGTTGCTCTACATCGACGGTGTTCGCGTCGCGAACGACGTCGTCGACCGGAACGCGCGGCCAGGGCGGCGCCGGCATCGCGCGCATGAACGACATCGCCCCCGAAGACATCGAGAGCATCGAGATCATCAAGGGGCCGGCCGCCGCGACGATCTACGGCACCGAGGCGTCGAACGGCGTGATCCAGGTGATCACGAAGCGCGGGCGCGCGAGCGACAAGGCGCGCTGGGGTCTCGGCTTCCGCCAGGGCACCAGCTGGTTCCAGGACCCCGAAGGCCGACTTCCCACGAACTACGGAAAGACCTCCGCCGGGCAGGTCCTGACGTGGAACGCCATGGAGATGGAAAAGGCGCGCGGCTTCGACATTCTGGAGGAACGGCCGCATGCAGAGCTACACCGGCTCCGTGAGCGGCGGCACCAACCTCGCGCAGTACTACGTGTCGTCCACGTACGACACCGACAAGGGCATCGAGCCTAACAACTACCTCGATCGCTTCAGCGGCAACGCGAACCTGAACATGACGCCGAGCTCGAAGATCGACGTCAACGCACGTGTCGGGTACGTCACCGGCACGACACACCTGGGTTCCGACTACGGCCTCGGCGCGATGTCGGGGACGATGTACGGATCGCCGATTCTGGCCGCAGGCGGTTCCCCTGACGCGCGGTTACGGGTTCAACACTCCACCCGAGGTCGTGTGGGGCGTCGTGGACAACACGCAGGAGCTGAACCGCTTCACGGGAAGCCTCACGTTCAACCATCGCCCGCTCGACTGGTTCACGCAGCGTTTCATCGCGGGGCTCGATCAGACGTCCGAGGACAACCAGAACCTCAACAACTTCGTGCCGGTGGAGTGGCGCCCCCTGTTCACCGCCTCGGCGGCGAAGGGCTCCCTGCTGCAGGATCGACGCGACATCACGTTCGCGAGCGCGGACTACGGCGGGACGGCGAAGTTCAACATCACGCCCAGGCCTTCGTCTCGAGCACGTCGTTCGGCGGTCAGTACTACCGCAAGAAGACGCGGCTCGGTCAGGTGAGCGGTCGTGAGTTCCCGGCGCCAGGCCTCAAGACGGCAGCCGCCGCGGCGATCAGGGACGGCCAGCAGGACTTCTACGTCAACACGACGATCGGTCTCTACGCGCAGGAGCAGCTCGGATGGAACGACCGGTTGTTCCTGACCGGTGCGGTGCGCGTGGACAACAATAGCGCGTTCGGCGACAACTTCGATCTCGCCACGTATCCCAAGGTCGCCGGGACGTGGGTGATCAGCGAGGAGCCGTTCTGGAAGCTCGGCTTCATCAACACGCTCAAGCTGCGCAGCGCATTCGGCGTGTCGGGTCTCCAGCCGGACGTGTTCACGGCGCTGCGCACGTTCCAGCCGGTTACGGGAACGGCTGACCAGGCTGCCGTCACGCCGCAGCTCATCGGCAATCCCGGATCTCAAGCCCGAGCGCGGCACGGAGTTCGAGGTCGGCTTCGACGCCATCATGTTCAACCGCCTGAGCCTCGAGTTCACGTACTTCGACAAGACGACGAAGGACGCGATCCTCCTGCGACCGGTGGCGCCGTCGTTAGGCTTCCCCGGCAGCCAGTACGTCAACATCGGGGAGGTGAAAAACCACGGCCTCGAGGCTCGCGCGACGCTTCAGGCGCTCACGCGCGACAACTTCGGCTGGGAGGTCACGGGGAACGTCGGCACGACCAAGGACGAGATCACGAACCTTGGCGGCATTCCGTTCATCGCGACCGGTGGCCCGGGGCAGCGACACGTGCAGGGATACCCGATCGGCGGGTTCTGGGCGAAGCGCGTCACCAGCGCGACGCTCGACGCCAATGGCCGCGCCCAGAACATTCAGTGCGACGGCGGGCCCGGTGCCCAACCCATGCCGTGCGCGTCGGCGCCGTTCGTGTTCCTGGGGACGATCACGCCGAAGATGACCGGCGCGGTGGCGAACACCTTCACGTTCTGGAAGCAGCTCAGCCTGTACGCGCTCGTCGACTTCAAGAACGGGAACAAGATCCTCAACGCCGACGATTTCAACCGCTGTGCAGCGCTGAGCGTGTGTGAAGTGAACGTGAATCCCACGAAATTCGACCCGACGTGGGTCGCCAACGCGCAGAACGGCTCGTCGCTGGTCATCGCCGATCAGTTCTACCAGAACGCGTCGTTCGCGATGCTCCGCGAGGTCTCGGCGACCTACAGCGTGCCGGACAAGTTCGCGCATTACGCACGGGCGTCGCGGGCCTCGTTCACGCTGGCTGGTCGCAACCTCCACCGGTGGACGGACTACACGGGCCTCGACCCGGAGAGCCGTTCTCTCAACACCACGTCCACGATCGGGAATACGAACACGAACCCGTTCCAGACCACCTTCTCGCAAGCCGTCACGCCGTCGCTCGCGCAGTTCATCGCGACCCTCAACCTGACGTTCTGACCATGCGGATTACACAGAAGCGGGGCACGACCCCAGTGGCCAGCCGTTCGCGCGGGTGGCGATTACACACACGCTGCGTATCTTGCGTTGTTCGCCGGTACGCTCGCCGCCTGCGATCAGATCACGAGCCTCGACCAGGAGGCTCCGAGCCGAGTCATCGCGACCGATCTGTATCAGCCGGAGAACGCGCAGCTCCTCGTCACCAGCGCCATCAGTGACTTCGAGTGCGCGCTCACGCAGTACATCGTCGCCGCCGGGCTCGTCGGCGATGAGCTGATCGACGCACAGCTTTCGCAGGCGGGTTGGGACTACGACCGCCGCACGATCGTGCCCTCGCTCGCGGCCTACTCGACGGCCGGGTGCGGGTCCGCTCAGGTCCCCGGCTACTACACGCCACTCGCGATCGCGCGCGCGACGGCGGACAAGATCACCACGGCACTCGAGGGATGGACGGACGCAGCAGGTGCCGAATCGCCAGCTCTCTCATCGCCACGGCGGCAGCGCACGCGGGATACGCCCTCGTACTGCTCGGCGAGTCCAGTTGCAGCGCGGCAATCGACGGCGGACCAGAGCTCACGCCGGTGCAGGTCCTCACCGAGGCGGAATCGCGGTTCACCAAGGCGATCACCGCGGCGCAGGCGGCTAATAACACGGACATCCTGAACATGGCACGTGTCGGGCGAGCACGCGCACGGGTCGATCTCAAGAAGTTCGCCGACGCGAAGACCGACGCCTCGCTCGTGCCGGACAGCTACGTGCATAACGCGACCTACTCGGCGGCGAATCGCCCGCCGTGAGAACCTCATTCAACACGCAGTTCTTCCGCGGCCTGTTCTCCTCCGTCGATCCGTCGTTCCGCAACCTGACGGTGGGTGGCGTTCCGGATACGCGAGTACCGGTGGTCGACGCGGGTGTGAACGGCCAGGACGGGCAGACGCGCATCTGGCGCACCACGAAGTACCCGTTGATTTCCTCGCCCATTCCGATCGCGAGTGGCGACGAAGCAATCCTGCTGACGGCGGAGGCGGATCTCGAGGCCGGCAACCTCACGGCAGTGGTCGCGGGCATCAACAAGCTCCGCACGAAGTCGTCGCTCCCGCAGTACGCCGGCGGCACGGCCGCGGAGGTGCGCGCGCAGTTGATCGACGAACGGCGCCGCGAGCTGTTCCTCGAGGGGCAGCGCTTCAACGACATCATTCGGTTCAACATTCCGCAGTCGCCGGCAGCGGGGACGCCGTTCCCGGTCAAGGGCGGCGTCTACGGGAACCAGATCTGCTTCCCGCTCCCGGACGTCGAACGCAACAACAATCCGACGTTAGGCGGCAAAACCAGCTAGCGTGCGGATCGTGCAGCAGGCAATCAACGGCCCGGTGATAGACATGTTGCTATCATCGGGCCGTCGGTTGCGCTGATCGTTCCTCGCGCACGAACTGCACATCACGAACTTTACGAGGCGAACGTCCGTTTCGATGTACCGCAGTATGTAGTAACCCACGCAGCAACGTAGCACGGAGTCGTAGCACGCAGCGCACGGCAGGTAGCACAATGCATCAACACGTATCTCACATCGACAGGAGTAACGCATGACAACTGCGCTTGGTCAGCTCATCGGGCGCCGACCGCGCATCACAGCGTGGTTCGTGATCGGGGCCTGCATTCTCCTCCCTGGTCACAACCTCCGCGCGCAAAACGCGGCGAACGTGCCCAACGACCCGCCGGCGGCGGGACCCACCAACCCATTCGCGCCTCGCGCCGCCGGACGCCGAGCATTCACCGGGACCGTCACGGGACGCGTGACGGACGCGCGCACCTCAGCTCCGGTGTCCGCTGCGGCCATCGAGGTCGAGGGTGCGCGCCTCGCGACGACGACCAGCGATGACGGTCGTTTCCGCCTAACGGCTGTCCCGGCCGGCTCCCGCGTGATCATTGTTCGCCGCCTCGGCTACGCGGCCATGCGGAAGACCGTCACGGTCACGGACGACCAGCAGACCACGGTCGACTTCGCGCTGCAGTCGGCGGCCGTCGCGCTCGACCAGGTCGTCGTCACCGGCACGGCAGGCGGCGAGCCGCGCCGCTCCATCGGCAACGCCGTCTCGACGATCAACGCGACCGAGGCGTTGTCGAAGTCCGCCGCACCGAACGTGAGCAGCCTTCTGGCGCCCGCGCACCTGGCGTGATCATCGCTCCAACGACGTCACGTCTCGGCGCCGGTCCGACCATTCAGATCCGCGGCCGCAGCAGCCTCTCGCTCGACAACAGTCCACTGCTCTACGTGGACGGCGTTCGCGTGAGCAACGCGACGGCAGTCGGCGCGACGTCCGTCTCCGGCGGCGGCTCGAGCTTCGGCGGGCAGAACTCGAACGTCGCGGGACGCCTCAACGACATCAACCCCGAGGACATCGAGAGCATCGAGGTGATCAAGGGCCCGGCCGCGGCGACGATCTATGGAACCGAAGCGGCCAACGGCGTCATCCAGATCATCACGAAGAAGGGAGCGCCCGGCCGGACCGACTTCAACGTCTCGGTCGAGACCGGATCGCTGTATTTCCGCGACGCGGAAGGTCGCATGCCGACGAACTACGTGAAGGACCACGTCGGGCACCATCGTGCGCGTGGAACGGCGTTCAGTCAGGAAGAGGACCGTGGCACGCCGCTCTTCAAGACCGGCCAGACGCGCCAGTACACCGCGTCGCTCTCCGGCGGGCGCGACTCTGACGCGCTACTACGTCTCGAGCCAGTACGAGAACGACTACGGCATCGAGCCGAACAACTCGCTCCGCCAGTTCGCCCTGCACGCGAACCTCAACGTCGCGCCGACCTCGAAGCTCGATTTCGGCGACGAGCCTCAACTACGTCGACCTGTCCGCGCACCTCGGCGCCGACTACGGTGTGTCGTCGATGCTCGGGCGCGACCGTCGGACACGGACTGCTCTTCCGGCCGCACGCGGGTTCTATCCGAATTTCCCGCCGGAGGTTCCGCAGACAGCTGTACGACAACGCGCAGGGCGTGAGCCGCTTCACCGGCAGCGGGACGATCAACCATCGCCCGATCGACTGGTTCACGCAGCACGTCATCGTCGGCGTCGACTATACCGGCGATGACAGCAGCGCCATCGAGCAGTTCGCCCGCCGGACCTCGCCGTGTTGCTCGGCGCCAAGCTCGGCCGGCGGCCGCATCGGCCAGACGCTGCGCCACAACACCATCATCACGGCCGACTACGCCGGCACGGCGCGCGCGCCACCTAACGTCGTCCCTCTCCTCCGCGACCTCGGTCGGCGGACAGTTCTACCGCACGGAGCTCAACACCAGCTTCCTCGGCGGGTACGGGCTTCCCCGGCCCCGGCGTCGAGACGGTGTCGGCGCACGGCGAACAAGGCAGGATGCGACGCAGACGCAGACGATCAACACGACGATCGGCGCGTACGGCCAGGAGCAGTTCGGGCTGCACGATCGGCTGTTCCTCACGGCGGGCCTCCGCGTCGACAACAACAGCGCGTTCGGCGAAGACTTCAAGTGGGTGACGTATCCGAAGGTCAGCCTCGCTGGGTCGTGAACGAGGAGCCGTTCTGGCGGGTCGACAAGCGTGATCAACACGCTGCAAGCTGCGCGCAGCGTACGGCGAGTCGGGCCGTCAGCCGAACGCGTTCGCGGCGCTGCGCACGTTCCTTCCCGTCGCAGGGCCCTGGCGGGTCGAACGCCGTCACGCCGAACTCCATCGGCAACCCGGACCTCAAGCCGGAGCGCGGCAAGGAGATCGAGCTCGGCTTCGAGACGGAACTCTTCAACCGGCTCAGCCTCGACTTCACGTACTTCAGCAAGCAGACCGACGACGAGATCCTCAATCAGCCGATCGCGCCGTCGAGCGGGTTCACCGGCAACCAGTTCGTGAACCTCGGCCGCGTGGACAACCACGGCATCGAGCTGCAGGCGACGCTTCAGGCGCTCACGGCGAACAACGTCTCGCTGGGACATCGGCGGCAACGTCGCGACGAACCAGGACGAGATCAAGGATCTCGGCGGCCTTCGGCGAGCGTGGTCGCGAGCGCGGGGCAGACAACGTCGTCGGCTACCCGATCGGCGGCATCTTCACGCAGCCGCGTCGTCTCGGCGGATCGCGATCCGACCACCGGCCTGGCGACCAACGTGCTGTGCGACGGGCGCGGCTGGCAAGCCAGGCGTGGCGTGCGCGACGGCGCCGTTCGTGTTCATCGGAACGCCGACGCCGAAGATGACGGGAGCGGTCACCAACACGGTCTCGATCATGAGCAATCTGCGGCTGTACGCGACTGGTCGACTTCAAGCGCGGCAACGGCAGTACGAACGCGAACGAGCAGATTCGCTGCCAGGGGCTCATCGGCGCACCGCTCTGCCGCGCGAACTACTACCCGCTCGAGTACTCGCCGATCTACCTCGCCGAGACGGTCGGGGACGGCGGCAGCGCATCGGCATCGTCGACCAGTTCTTCCAGGACGGCGTCGTTCGCGAAGCTCCGCGAGAGTCTCGGCGACGTACACGTTCCCGAACAAGTGGCTGCTGGGGCGGCGGCTCGCGCGCCTCGCTCACGCTCGCCGGCCGCGAGCTGCACACGTGGACCGAAGTACACGGGCACCGATCCCGAAGTGAACGCGAACAACATCGCGACCACCGCCGTCGCTCCAGGACCAGGGGCTCGATCCCGCCGCTCAGTCGCCTCATCGCGACCTTCAACCTCAGGTTCTGACCCATGCGAACCCTCAAACTCGCACTGGCCACGTCGCTCGTCGCGGCCTCGGTCACGCTCGCTGGCGTGCACGGACTCACGAGCGCTCAAGCAGGAGAATCCGGGGCAGCTCGACGCGTCGCACGCTCGTACGTCCCGGCGAACGCGCAGCTGCTCGTCAACGGCGTCATCGCTGATTTCGAGTGCGCGTACTGCTCGCTACGTCGTCGGCAGCGGCCATGTTCACCGACGAGCTGACGAACGCGTATCTCGCAGTCGAACAACTTCGACTACGACCGCGCGCACGCTTGCTCACGAACGCGCACGTACGGCAACGGCTACGTGCGCGCAACAAGCTCAGCAGCCGCCGCATCTACACGACGCTGTCGATCGCGCGCGTCCGCGGGCGACACGGTCGCCGCGCATCTGGAAGGCGTGGACCGATGCCGAGGTGCCCAACCGATCGAAGCTGATCGGCCAGGCGTCCGCGTACGCCGGCTACAGCCTCGTGCTGCTCGGCGAGGGCATGTGCTCCGCGGCGATCAACGTCGGTCCGGAGCTCACAGCCGGCGCAGCTCTTCGCCGAAGCGAAGACGCGATTCGACAAGGCGATCGCCGCGGCGACGACGGCGAACGATGCGGCAACGCTCAACCTCGCGACGCTCGGTCGCGCGCGGGCGCGAGCTCGACCTCGGCGACAAGGCCGCGGCCGCGGCGTCGACGCCGCGAAGATTCCGGCCAGACGTTCGTCGTCAACACCTCGACCGACGCCGTCAACGTCGCGCCGTCAGAACTTCGCGTTCCTCAGCGTCTCGAACCAGAGCTCCTGGGCCACGGTCGACACGTCGTTCCGCGGCGTGACGATCAACGGCGCGCCCGGACCCGCGCGTCGCCGTGACGAACGCGCAATCGCAACGGAACGGTGGGCGTACCCATCTGGACGCCCGACAAGTACCCGTCGCTCGCGGCGACGATGCCGGTCGCACGCTACGCCGAGGCGCAGCTCATCGTCGCCGAGTCGAAGCTGGCGGCGAACGACATCCCGGGCGCGGTGACGGCGATCAACGCCGTGCGTGCGACGCGCGCCGGCGTGCCGGCGTACGACGCGACGGGACAGACGGCGGCGCAGGTGCTGACGCAGATCATCGAGGAGCGTCGCCGCGAGCTCTTCCTCGAGGGGCATCGGCTCGGCGACCTGCGTCGCTACAACCTGCCGTTCTCCCGGCAGCGGGCACGCCGTTCCTGTCCGGCGGCACGTACGGCACGCAGACCTGCTTCCCGCTGCCGGACGTGGAGCGCATCAACAACCCGAACATCGGAAACCCGTAGCAGTCATTCCGAGCGCGGTGTCATTCCGAGCGGAGCGGCGATCCGGCGCGTAGTCGAGGAATCGAGGCTCTGCTGGATAGAGGTCCCTCTACAAGACACGAATCGCGATTCCTCGACTCGCTTCGCTCGCTCGGAATGACAACTCGCTCGGAATGACAACACTCCACGGACACCCTAGTCCAATACGACTGTGCCTCGCCTAATCGTTGCTCCACTCGCCCTCGCGTTCGCGGTTTCGTCTGCCGCCGCGCAGGTCTCGCTGCCGCCGTTTCTGGAAGTGCGCGTGCCGAAGCCGCCAACCGTCGCGACGGCGGAGAGGCGGATCGTTCCTCGCGTACGAAGTGCACGTCACGAACTTCATGCCGCAGGCGGTGACGCTCAAGAAAGTCGACGTCATGTCGGCAGCTGGCGATCACCGCGTGCTGTTGTCGCTCAGCGACTCATTGCTCGTTCGAGCGGTGACCCGGCCCGGCGCCGCGCCGATGGGCGGGACCGAGCGTCTCAAGCTCGCGGGTGGCACACGCGCCGTCGTGTTCATGTGGGTTCCCGTGGAGACGAGCGGCGCGCCGAAGACGCATCCAGCATCGCCTAACGATCGAGACCGGCACGGGCGATAGCGCGAAGACCCAACAGCTCGACGCCTCGGTCGTGCCGGTGACGGCCGAGGCAGTGGTCATTGGGCCGCCGCTCGCGGCGGCGTGTGGCTCACCGGCAATGGGCCGGCAGCCGAGTCCGGCCACCGCCGCGCGCTCATTCCGGTGGGCGGCGTGCCGGCGATCGCGCAGCGCTTCGCGATCGACTACGTCATGGTCGGTGACGATAACAAGACGTTCACCGGTGACCAGCTCAAGAACGAGAGCTATCACGCGGAGGGCGTCGACGCACTCGCCGTCGCGAACGGCGTGGTCGTCGAAGTGAAGGACAGCATTCCGGAGAACATCCCGGGCGTCAACTCGCGCGCGGTCCCGATCACGCTCGAGACGGTGGGCGGGAATCACGTCGTCATCGACATCGGCGGCGGACACTACGCGTTCTACGCGCACGTCAAACCCGGCAGCCTCCGCGTGAAGCTCGGCGATAAGGTCAAGCGCGGGCAGGTCATCGCCCTGGTGGGCAATACCGGGAACTCGACAGAGCCGCACCTGCACTTCCACATCTCCGACGGCGATCTCGCCGTTAGGCAGCGAAGGCGTGCCGTACCGGTTCGAGTCGTTCGAGATCGTCGGACACTGCACGACGTTCAACATGGGGTGTCAGCGTTCGGCGCCGGTGACTCGTAAGGGTGAAGTACCACTCTCGAACGTGTTGTTGCGCTTTCCGTAGCTCCGGTCTGTCATCCCGAGCGATAGCGACGAGGATCTTCTGTGAATGTCATTGTGGCCAGTCGGCTACGATGCTTCACAGGAGGTCCCTCGCTTCGCTCGGGATGACAACATCACATCCTCGTGTGGCTATCAATGACTCTTCGCTTCGTTCGATCCTCGCTCGCCGTCGTCGCCACTGCGTACTCTGCTCGACGATCGCCGTCGCACAAGCGCCCGCCGCGACCTACGACGTCGTCATCCGCAACGGCCGCGTGCTCGACGGCGCCGGGCAATCCGTGGATTCTCGCCGACGTCGGCGATCAAGGACGGACGCTTCGCGAAGATCGGCCGCATTGCGCGAGCGCGGCACGAACGCGAGATCGACGCGACCGGCAAGTACGTCTCGCCCGGCTGGATCGACATGATGGACCAGTCGGGCGGCGTGCTGCCGCGGAACGGACTGGCCGAGAACAAGCTGCAGGCAGGGCGTGACGACGGCGATCGGCGGCGAGGGCGGAACGCCGGTGCCCGCGCAGTCGCGGTCGCCGAGTATTTCGACGACGCTCGAGAAGCAGGGCATCAGCATCAACTTCGGCAGCTACTTCAGCGAGACGCAGGCGCGCAGCGCCGTGCTCGGCATGTCGGCCCGCGCAGCCGAACGCCGGCGGAGCTCGACCGGATGCGCGCGATCATGGACACGGCGATGCGCGGCGGCGCGATGGGCATGACGACCGCGCTCATCTATCCGCCGAGCGAGCTACGCGACGACCGACGAGCTGATCGAGGTGGCGAAGGTCGCCGCGAAGTACGGCGGCGTCTACGCGAGCCACATTCGCGGCGAAGGCCAGGAGGTCGTGCAGTCGGTGAGCGGAGCCGATCACGATCGGCGAGAAGGGCGGGCATGCCGGTCGAGGTGTTCCATCTCAAGGTTGCGCACAAGCCGGGGTGGGGCATGCTGCATGGATTCCGTGCGCGCATGATCGATCGACGCGGCGCGCGCGCGCGGCGTGGACGTCGCGGCCGATCTCTACGTCTACACGGCGGGCGGCACTGGACTCGAGGCGACGATTCCGAGCTGGGCGTTCGAGGGCGGCAACGATTCGCTCAAGGCGCGGCTCGCGAATCCCGACGATCCGCGCGCGTCTCAAGCGCGAGCAGAAGACCGGCTCGCCGGGCTGGTGGAACATCATCGAGGCGGCGGGCGGCTGGGACGGCGTCGTGCTCGTCAACGCGCGCAACCCGGACAACGCGAAGTACGAGCAGAAGACGCATCGCGCAGATCGCGCGGAGCATGAACAAGGATCCCGCCGACGCCGCGATGGGATCTCGTGTCGCAGGGCAGCGGCCGCGTGATGGCGATCTACCACATGATGGGCGAGCAGGACATCGAGACGGCGCTCAAGTTTCCGTGGACGAGCATCGGCAGCGACGCCGGCGCCGTCGCGCACGTCGGCCAGCCGGACGAGACCGGGCCTGCCGCACCCGCGCTCGCTTCGGCAACGCCCGCGCGTGATCGCCAAGTACGTGAAGGAGCGCCACGTGCTGACGCTGCGAGGAGGCGGTGCGCAAGATGACCGTCGTGGCCGGCGACGCGGATGCGTCTCGCGAATCGCGGCATCGATCAAGGAAGGCAACTGGGCCGACGTCACGATCTTCGACCTCGACACGCTGCAGGATCGCGCGACGTACGAGAAGCCGATGGAGTTCCCGACGGGCATCGAGTAGGTGCTCGTGAATGGCGTGGTGACGATCGATCACGGCAAGCACACCGGCGCGAAGGCGGGCAAGGTGCTCTACGGACCCGGCAAGCAATAAGTAGAAGTCAGGCGGTTCTGAACTGCGTCCGGCAACCATCTCAGACGAAAGGCGAACGGATTTTACCGGATCTGACGGATTGATTCCGGGAGCGCGATAGACGCTGTTGCAACAGCATGCAAAGGGTGAACGGCCTCGGGATGCAGGAGTGTCCCGAGGCCGTTCACCCTTTTTCACAGCTCATGCGCAAGCATTTGTCTCGTATTCGGAGTCAATCCGCAAGATCCCCGGCATCCGTTCGCGTCCTACGTCTGAGATGCGTGCCTCCGCAAAACTACGGAGGCGAGCCTCCGGTTCAATGCGAGTGCCCCGCTCTCTCGACGCGCGCTATCGTAAGCGAGCAGCGTCGTTGCTGTTCGCGACGCGAAGTCACAGCGTGCGGAGAAGGCGAACCGGTGCAGCTCGTCGCCGTCGGAATCAACCACACAAGCTCGTCCGTCAGTCTCCGTGAACGGTTCGCGGTAACGACAGACGCGATTCCCGAGCTGTCCGGGCAGCTGCGCGACCGCGTGGCCGAGGCATTCGTCCTCTCGACCTGCAACCGCGTCGAGCTGTACGCGGTATGCGGCCACGAGTCATCCGGGGCCGACGTGCTTCGCGACGTTCTCGCGTCGTACGGGAATCTTCCGGTCGCCACCGTTCGGCAGGCGAGCTACGCGTACGGACACGAGTCCGCGGTACGCCACCTGTTCCGCGTCTCGGCCGGGCTCGACTCGATGGTCCTCGGCGAGAACGAGATTCTGGGCCAGGTGCGCAGGGCACTCGGCGCCGCGCGCGAGGCCGGCATGACCGGCCCCATCCTCGACCGACTCGGCGACGCCGCGCTTGCGTGCGGCAAACGCGTGCGCACCCTGACGACGCTCGGGCGGAATGCAGAGTCGATGACCGCTGTTGGCCTTCGGATGTTGGCTCGCGTGCGTGGCGGGCTCGATGGTGCGCACGTCGTCGTGCTTGGGGCAGGTGAGACGGCGAGGCAGGTCGTCGAGCAACTGGCGTGCGTCGACGACGCGCGTGTGACGGTGGTGAATCGCACGCCGGCCCGTGCCCTCGCGCTGGCCACATCACCTAACGTGACGGCGATCCCCTGGGACGACCTTCCTGCGTCGCTCGCGACCGCCGATGTCGTGATCGGATGCACGGCATCGCCTGCGCCGCTGCTCTATGCGTCCACGCTTTCGCACGCCCGCGAGACGAGCGACCGCGGGTTGGTGTGTCTGGACTTCGGCGTCCCTCGCGACATTGATCCGTCCGTCGCGTCGCTGCCCGGCGTCACGCTGATCGACGTGGACCGTCTTCGCGAGGAGGTCACGGTCCGCGACGCGGAGCGCACCCGCGAGGTCGCTCGTGCCGAAGCGATCGTGGGTGACGAAGTCGAGCGCTACATGGACTGGTGGCGCGCGCGCGGTGTGACGTCGACGGTCGCGCGTCTGCACGCGCGGGCCGATGTGATTCGACGCGCCGAGCTCGAGCGGGCGTTGGCGCGTCTTCCAGGCCTAACGCCGTCCGAGCGTTCCGTGGTCGGCGAGCTGGCGTCGCGCGTGGTCGCGAAGCTCCTGCACGAGCCGACGCTCGCGCTCAAGCGAGATCCCGAAGGCGCGAACATGGCCGTCGTCGTCGAGCGCCTGTTCGCCCTCGCCGACGCCGAACGCACGGCTGCGGCGACGCGCCGAGGAGATGTGCAGGCAGGACATGACTACCACAGGGAGACGATGGCATCGTGACCAGCTCGCTGATCGCGACGGGTACGGAGACGCGCACTGAGGAGGCGGCGCCGGTCGCCTCGCAATTCGTGCAGTACCTGTTTCTCAAGGTCGATCCACAGTGGCGACGGCTCGGCGCGCCGGAACGCACGCGCGGTCGCGCCGAGTTCGCAGAGGTGGTCACCGGCGCAGAGCGCTCGGTCACGACGTACGCGTACAGCACGCTCGGTCTCAAGACCGGCGCGGAGCTCATGCTGTGGTGGAAGAGTGACGACCCCGCGGTGGTGCAGGACACGCTCGCCGCGCTTCTCTCGACGGGGCTCGGCCGCTACTGCGAGGTCGCGCACTCGTTATGGGGGCTGACGCGACCGTCGATCTACACGAAGCGGCGCACCACGCAGGAGCAAGCGATCGACGAGACCACTCGCCTCCGGTACCTGGTCGTGTACCCGTTCACGAAGACGATCGAGTGGTACCTGATGAGCCGCGAGGCGCGACAGGGAATGATGAACGAGCACATGCGCATCGGTCATGACTTCGGCGACGTGCGTCAGGTGCTGCTCTACACGACGGGACTCGACGATCAGGAGTTCATCGTCGCGTACGAGACGGAGACGCTCGAGCGACATCAGGATCTCGTGATCGCGCTCCGCTCCACCGAGGCGCGCCGCTACACGCTCCGCGACACACCGATCTTCACGGCGGTGCACCGGCCGTTGCCGGAAGCGCTCGCGCTCGTCGGCTGACGCGGCAGATCGACATGACACCCTCTCCGCTGCTCGTCCGCGCCGCCAGGCGCGAGCCCGTCGATCGCACACCCGTCTGGTTCATGCGTCAGGCAGGCCGCATCCTGCCCGAGTATCGCGCGCTCCGTGAACGCCTGACGCTGATCGAGATATCGCAGCGCCCGGAGGTGGCGGTCGAGGTGACGCTGCAGCCGCTGCGCCGCATGCCGCTCGACGGAGCCATTCTCTTCGCCGACATCATGACGCCGCTCCTCGGCGCCGGCGTCCCACTCGATATCGTGGACGGCGTCGGGCCGGTGATCGAGTCGCCCGTGCGGGATGAGGCGGCGGTGCGCGCACTGCCGGCGCTCGAGCCGGAGCGCGACGTGCCCCACGTGCTGGAAACGGTGCGCCTGCTCCGCCGTGCGCTCGACCCCGACGTGGCGTTGATCGGGTTCGCCGGTGCGCCGTTCACGCTCGCGTCGTACCTGATCGAAGGGACGGCCGTCGCGCGACTTCGTGCGCACG
Organism: uncultured Gemmatimonadaceae bacterium; assembly: GCA_963829055.1. Classification (GTDB taxonomy): domain Bacteria; phylum Gemmatimonadota; class Gemmatimonadetes; order Gemmatimonadales; family Gemmatimonadaceae; genus JAJKIV01. The sequence continues at coordinate 170,287 of CAWHHI010000005.1, forward strand.
AAGTCGCTCATGTACGGGGCGCCGGACACCTGGCGCATGCTGATGCACCGGCTCACCGAGCTCACCGTCGCGTATCTCCGCGCGCAGATCTCGGCCGGCGTCGACGCGGTGCAGCTGTTCGACAGCTGGATTGGCGCGCTGAGCCCTGAGGACTACGCGCGCTACGTCCAGCCGTTCATGCGACGGATCTTCACGTCGTTAGGTCCGGCGGGTGTGCCGATGATTCACTTCGGCGTCAACACCGCCACACTGCTCGAGGAGATCAGCAGTGACGGCGCGGGCGTGATCGGTCTCGACTGGCGTATCCCGCTGGACGAAGGCTGGGCTCGCGTAGGACATAACCTCGCTGTGCAGGGTAACCTCGACCCCGTCGCGCTGTTCGCGCCGAACGACGTGCTCGAGGCGAAGGCGCTGGACGTCCTCGAACGCGCGGGGAGACGCCCGGGCCACATCTTCAATCTCGGTCACGGGGTGCTGCCCGGAACCCCACTCGACAACGCGATCCGGCTCGCCGAGTTCGTGCGCGACGAAAGCGCGCGCATTCGCGAGCACGAATCGGTCCTCGCATCCCGCGCGAATAACTCATGAGCACACCAACTGGCGTCCTGCTACTCGCGTACGGGTCGCCCGAGACGCCCGATCAGGTCGAGCCATACTTCCGACACATTCGTGGCGGACGTACGCCGTCGCCGGAAGCGGTCGAGCATCTCCGTCACCGCTACGAGTTGATCGGTGGTCGGACGCCGCTGCTCGCCATCACGACCGACACCGCGCGCGGCTTGCAGGCCGCGCTCGACCAGCGCGCGCCGGGCGAGTATCGCACGTACGTGGCGATGAAGCACTGGCACCCCTACATCGCCGACGTCATCCCGCGTCTCGCCGCCGACGGCATCCGTCGGGTCATCGCGATCGTCCTCGCGCCCCACTACTCGCGCATGAGCGTCGGCGGCTATCGGCAGTATGTCGAGCAAACCATCGCGAACCTCGACGCGCCCATGGAGCTGACGTTCGTCGAGACCTGGCACATGCAGCCGGAATTCCTCGAGCTCATGAGCGCACGAGTGCGAGAAGGTCTCACGCAGTTCCCTCGAGGAGAGAACGTGTGCGTGCTGTTCAGCGCCCACAGCCTCCCGGTACGCATCAGAACGTGGGACGATCCCTACGAGGCGCAGCTCAACGCGAGTTGCGTCGCTGTCGCACGGCACGCGCAATTACGCGATTGGCGGTTCGCGTGGCAGAGCGCCGGCGGCACCGGCGAACCATGGCTCGGCCCCGACATCGTCGACTATCTCCACGTGCTTCACAGCGAGGGCGTCCGCAACGTCCTGTCCGTGCCGATCGGCTTCGTGTGCGAGCATCTCGAGGTGCTCTATGACATCGACCACGAAGCGGCACAGAAGGCTGCAGCGCTCGGCATGACGCTCCGCCGGACCCGCATGCCCAACGCGACGCCCGAGTTCATCGCCGTGCTCGACGCGCTCGTCGCCGAGGCCGAGCAGACGGCGGCACGCACCGAGCTCACCGCGGCGCCGTAGGCTATCGCGTGGCGTCGAACCGCACTCTGGTCGTCGGCACGCGCGGGAGCCCACTCGCGCTCACGCAGACCGCATCAGTCATCGACGCCCTGCGCGCGGCACATGCGGGGCTCGACGTGCGCGTCCAGCGCATCACCACGAAGGGCGACGTGCTGCGCGACGTGCCGCTCGCCACGTTAGGTGGCCGAGGGGTGTTCGTGGACGCGATCGAGGAAGCGCTGCGAGGGAAGGAGATCGACCTCGCGGTGCACAGCGCGAAGGACCTTCCGTCGCGCGTGCCGCCCGATCTGGCGATCGCCGCGTTCCTCGAGCGCACCGACCCGCGCGATGTTCTCGTGTCGCGCGCCGGGTCGTTAGGCGAGTTGCCGCTTGGTGCGCGCGTCGGCACGAGCAGCGTTCGTCGCGTCTCCGCCCTTCGTGCGCTCCGGCCCGACCTGGAAACGCCCGACCTCCGCGGCAACGTGGACACGCGCCTGCGCAAGCTCGACGCCGGTGACTACGACGCGATCGTGCTCGCCGGTGCAGGGTTGTTGCGACTCGGGCTCGAAGCCCGCGTGACCGAATGGCTCTCGGTCGACGCGATGCTGCCGTCGCCCGGCCAGGGCGCGTTGGCCGTGGAGGTCCGCGGCGACGATCCGGAAGTCTGGGATCTCGTGCAGCCACTCGCGCACTCGCCGACCGCCATCGCACTCGCGGCGGAGCGCGGCTTCCTCGCGCGACTGGGCGCCGGATGCTCGGCGGCCGTCGGTGCGTACGGCACCGTCGGCGCTGACGGCCAGGTGACGCTGCGCGCGATGATCGGCGCGCCTGATGGCCGATCGGTGACAGGAACGGAGAGTGGCGCCGGTGCGTCTGCCGAAGCACTCGGAGAGCGGCTGGCCAACCGGCTGCTGGCTGCTGGCGGCCGCGAGATCGCGGCGGAAGGGCAGCGCTGGAGCGTCGCGTGAGTACTCTCGGTGCTCAGACCGCGCTCGGCACACGCCCGCTCGAGGGAAAGCGGATCGTGCTCACCCGCGCGCGCGCGCAGGCCGGAGACTTCGAGGCCCGTATCAGGGCGTTAGGCGGTGAGCCCGTGCTGGCACCCGCCATCGCCATCAGGTCGCCGGAATCGTGGATCATCGTCGACGCCGCCCTCCGGCGTATCGAAACCTACGACTGGGTCGCATTCACCAGCACCAACGCGGTGCACGCGCTCGTCGGCCGAGCGCAGGCGATCGGCGTGGCTCGCGGATTCGTGAGCAGTAGACGACTTGCTGTGGTCGGCCCCGCCACCGCCGCCGCGGTCACCGCCAGCCTGCGCCCGCCCGACGTGGTTTCGTCGACGCAGACCGCGGAAGCACTCGCGCGCGACATTGCCGACGTGGAGAATGCCCGGATTCTCTTTCCACGTGGGGACCTCGCGGGCGACGCGTTACCCGGCGGCCTCCGTTCGCGCGGCGCGTTCGTGGACGACGTGATCGTCTATCGCACTGTTCCCGGCGACGGGATCGAGACGATCGCGTCGCTCGTCAGGAGCGGCGGAGCCGACGCCCTCTTGTTCACCAGCCCCTCCGCCGTGCGCTTCGTCGCCGACGCACTGGGCGGCGATCCTGTCGGCGAAGCAGTCGTCGTCTGCATCGGCCCCGTCACCGCCGACGCCGCGCGTTCCGCCGGATTCGAGCCCGCACTCGTCGCCGAGTCCGCGACGCAGGACGACCTCATCGATCACGTTGCGAGATGGTTCGCTGCACGCAGCCGCGGCCATTGAGGAGCAGTCACGGAGTGAGCGACTTGGAAACCTTCTGGACGACAGGCGAAATCACACCTCGGGCGCGGCCGCGACGCCTGCGCCGGACCGCCGCGCTCCGCGACGCGTTAGGCGAGACGACGCTCCGGCCCGCGCAGCTCGTCCACCCGATCTTCGTGCGCGATGGCGCCGACAGCGAACGCCCCATCGCCAGCATGCCCGGGCACGCGCAGCGGACAGTCGATCGGCTCGACGCGGAGATCGGCGAGGTCGACGCCCTCGGCATCCGATCGGTGCTGTTGTTCGGCATCCCGGACACGAAGGACACGACCGGATCGGGCGCCTGGGACCCGTCCGGCCCAGTGCCGCGGGCGATCGCGGCCATCAAGCGCCGCAGTCCGTCGATCACCGTCATCGCCGACGTCTGCCTGTGCGAGTACACGTCGCACGGACACTGCGGGCTGCTGAGTGACGCAACGGGCGTGGTCGCGAACGACGAGACGCTTCCGCTGCTCGGCCAGGCCGCGGTCGCCTACGCTGACGCTGGCGCCGACGTCATCGCGCCGAGCGCGATGATGGACGGGCAGGTCGCGTCGATCCGTGCCGCGCTCGACGCCGCCGGCCACAGCGACGTCGCCATCCTCGCCTACGCGGTGAAATACGCTTCCGCGTTCTACGGCCCGTTCCGCGAAGCGGCGCAGTCCGCGCCCTCGTTCGGCGACCGGCGCGCCTACCAGATGCAGGCAGGCAACGCGCGTGAGGCGATACGCGAAGCTCGCCTCGACGAGGAAGAAGGCGCGGACATGCTCATGGTGAAGCCCGCCGGCCCGTACCTCGACATCATTCAGCGCGTGCGAGCCGAGTCGCGGCTTCCACTTGCCGCGTACCAGGTGAGCGGCGAGTACGCGATGCTCAAGGCGGCGGCGGAGCGTGGATGGATCGACGAGCCGCGCGCGGCGATGGAGAGCCTGCTCGGCATCCGCCGCGCGGGAGCGGATCTCGTCATCACGTACTACGCGAAGGCGGCAGCGCGCTGGCTGGCCGAGGGCGTGCAGGCGTGACCGTTACTCGCAGCGAAGCACCGACGACGGCGGCATCGAGCAGCCGCTCGGCACAGCTGTTCGACGCGGCGAAGCGCGTCATCCCCGGCGGCGTGAACAGTCCGGTGCGGGCGTTCCGGAGCGTGGGCGGGACGCCGCGCTTCATGGCGCGGGGTGCGGGCGCCCGCGTCACCGACGCCGACGGCAACACGTACATCGACTACGTGCTCTCCTGGGGCGCGCTCGCGCTTGGCCACGCACACCCGGACGTCGTTGCGGCGGTGACTCGTCAGGCGGCGTTAGGTACCTCGTTCGGCGCGCCGACGTCGGCCGAGACCGAGCTCGCGGAGCTGATCACGCAGGCGATCCCGTCGGTCGAGATGGTCCGCTTCGTCTCGTCCGGCACCGAAGCCGCGATGAGCGCGTTGCGGCTCGCGCGCGCGGCGACCGGACGTCGCAAGATCGTGAAGCTGGCCGGCTGCTATCACGGCCATGCCGATGCGCTGCTCGTGTCGGCAGGATCCGGCGTCGCTACGCTCGCGCTTCCGGATAGCCCCGGCGTGACGCCGGGTGCCGTCGCGGATACGCTCGTCGCGCCGTTCAACGACGCGGCTGCCGTCGAGCGATTGCTGCTCGAGCACGCTGACGAGATCGCCGCGGTCATCCTCGAGCCGATCGCCGGGAACATGGGGCTCGTGCTGCCCGCACCCGGCTACCTGGCAGAACTGCGTCGCCTAACGACCAAGCATGGCGCGCTGCTCATCTTCGACGAGGTCATGACGGGCTTTCGCGTCGCGTACGGCGGCGCGCAGGCGCTCTATGGCGTGACGCCGGACCTGACGTGTCTCGGCAAGGTCATCGGCGGCGGATTGCCCGCGGCCGCGTATGGCGGCCGAGCGGATCTGATGCGCCTGCTCGCTCCGTCGGGGAGCGTCTATCAGGCCGGCACGCTCTCGGGCAATCCGCTGGCCATGGCGGCAGGGCATCACGACGCTGCAGGCGCTGGCCGCGCCGGGGACCTACGAGCAGCTCGGCGCCGCGAGTGGATCGCTCGCGCACGCCGTAGCCGCGTCGGCGGCGGCGGTTGACGTCCCGGTGCAGGTCGGCGCGGTCGGCGGGATGTGGGGGTTCTTCCTCACGGAGACCGCGGTCTCGGACTACGCGACCGCGAAGACGTCCGACACCGCGCGCTTCGCGCGGCTGTTCCACGCGCTGCTCGACGAAGGCGTCTACATCGCGCCGTCGCAGTTCGAGGCCTGCTTCACGTCGACGGCGCATGACGCGAGCACGCTCGACGTGACGACCGCGGCGTTCACACGCGCGTTCGAGGTCGTTGTGCAACCGAGGCACCACGCCGACGATGCCTGACGCGCCCGCACAGCCGCATCCGGCCGCCGCGCCACGCGTGATCGTCACGTTGAGCGATGCGCAGTGCCGCGAGGTGCTCGCTCGACAGCGGATGTGCGTGGTGTCGGTGGTTGATGGCGACGAGCCATATGCGGTGCCCGTGTTCTACGGGTTCGATGGCGGTGACCTCTACCTCGGTGTCGCCGAAGGGCGAAAGACGCGCGCGCTCGACCGCAACGCGCGGGTGTACATCCTCGTGACCGAGGTTGGGCCAGGGGATGCGTGGCGCTCGGTCGCGGTTGCGGGCGAAGTGCGCTCGCTTCGCGATCCCGAGGAGCGTCAGCGCGGCGTCGACGTGCTGATCGCGCACAACCGACGGGTGCGGGCCCTGACGTCCGAGGCTCCGGTCACTCCGCGCCCGCGGAGCGGCGGCCGCATTCTGCGCGTAGAACGCGCGGTCGTCACGGGTCGCTCGTTCGGCGATCGCACGGCTGGGTAACGCCGTAGAGCACTGCTTCGACACGGCATCCAGCACCGAGGGTGTGGACGGAAACGGCCGGAAACATTGGATCGGGCGGATCGACCAATGACGGACAGTCGGTCGCGCAACGAGCCGTCATTGAAAGGGAACAACGGCCTCGTGGGGCTAATGCAGCGCGAGGCCGTTCCCCTCGTTGAACGGCTCCTTCCGCCATTATCGCGGCCGCGATGGGCATCAGGTCCTTTCAGTTGTTTCCGTTCGATCAGTTCACACTCTGGGTTCTGGATGCCGTGTCGAAGCGGTCCGTGTGGATGGTTGCCGGAGCAGTGTTCAGCCCACGGCCTTCGCGATCCACGACAGCGCCGCCACGAGTATCACGAACGTCGCGAGCACGCGTCGATCGCCCGGTCCAACCTCGCGCTGCGCGGCGCGCCACACCGCGACGCCGCCCACGATGAACAGCAGTCGCTGCCCCGTCAGGTAGAGCGCGACCGCGATCGTCGCCACGACGATCCATCGCTCGACCCGCGAGAGCGCGTGAAAGCCGCGCGAGCCGTCGAGCTGCCAGACCGGGATCAGGTTGAACAGGTTGAGGAAGCCCGTCAGATGCGCGATCGCGAGCCAGATCGGCTTGTCGGTCACGACGTAGACGCCTAACGACGCGAGCGCGGCGCCGAGTCCCCACACCGGGCCGGCGAGTCCGATCTTCGCGTCCGTGATCGGGTCGCTCACGTGCTGCTTGAGCATCACGAGCGCGCCCACGCCCGGAATGAACAGTGGCGCGCCGGCCGCGATGCCCAGGCGCCGCAGCATCGCGACGTGTCCCATCTCGTGGATGTAGATCGACACCACGAGCCCTAACGCCAGCGGCCAGCCGAAGATGTTCCAGTAGACGGCGAAGAACGCGAACATCGAGACGAACGTGCTCGCCTTCGTCAGCCCGAGCAGCAGGAACTTGAGCTTCCCGACGAGCAGCAGCGCCACGCTCAGGATCGCCGCGCCACCGCGGCGAAACCATGACCCCTCGGCCGTCGGCTTCGTTCCGGGTGCCGCCGTGCTGCCGTCGATGCGCTGCGTGAGCTCCGCGATCCGACCGCGAATTATCGTGTGCTGCTGCGACTCCGGCGGCAGGTAGCGAAGCGCCGTTTCCCACTGCTCGCGCGCCCTAACGAGCTCGTCGACCGCGACCGCGGCGTTGGCGGCCGCCGCGAGCTGCTTGAGCTTGTCCGCGTGAACGAGCGCGCCGCACGCCGGACACGCGAGCGCGTGCGGCGCCAGCTCGGTGCCACAGCGGGCGCACTGATCCCTGTTACCGGCGAACGACGGAACGCTCGAGGACATTCGCTAGCTCGTCGCCGGTGCCGGTCCCGCGCCCACCTTGTACGGTCCGGATATCTCGAGCTTCGGCGCCGCGGTCATCGCCCACGCCTGCCGAAGCCCGATGAAGATGATGAACGCGCCGATCAACCCCATCGGCATTGACCCGGCAACGGACATGACCGGCAGCGCGAAGACGAGGAGGAACAGTCCGCCGATCGCTATCGCGGTATCGCGGCCGCTGATGGCGGAGCTGTCGGCTTTCGCCACCGGTCGATTCCTGTCACCGGCGGGAGCCACAGCACTCGTGCTGTCGGGGAGCGACGCGACACGCGCGGAATCGGTCAGCGACGACGCGGTGTCGTCACCCTTGCCCTTCGTCGCCTGCTTGAAGGCCAGCGGCGCGTAGGCGAGACCGACCGACCAGTACGTGAGCACCACGGCCAGTATCTGGAAGCGACGCCCGCCACGGCCGCCGGCACCTTTGCGCACCGCGTAGCCGACCATGTAGCCGATGAGGATCGCGACGATCCCGATCTCGAGGTTTGCGATCGCGATGACAGCGTAGTAGATCGCCGCGCCGGCGATCGCTGCGCCGAGCCCGAAGATGCCGCCGCGGATCAGCGGGCCGGTCGTTCGCGGGGTCGCAGCGGCGGACATCACGACGCCACGACAGCTCTCACAGACGGGCTTGTCGTTGACATGGTAGTACTGCGTGCCCACCGACTTCCCACATACGGCGCAGGTGATGCGCGGACTCCCGGCACTCGACGCCGAGGTGCCGGAATCAACGTGGTCGAATTGGAGATCCTGCGATTGATTCCCTGCCGCTCCTCCGCCCTGCACCTCGTCAGCGGACATGCTGCTCCCGTCGAATAGGGTTGTTCGGTAACCCGGGTAACCCGCGGTCTTTCCGCCGCATCGGTGGAAAACTAAGATCAGGCGCTCTCCAACGCGTCGGTCAGTCCGCGCGAACCTCGCCGCGCTCGCCGCGCTCCTCCGTCCCTTACCGGAGCTCTCGTGGTTTCCCTCCGATTTCTCCCCCTCCCCCTCCCCCTCCCCCTCGGGCTGCTGCTCTGGTCCTCCGCTCCAGTCGCACTCGCCGCTCAGCCGAAGACACCCACTGCGACCGCGCGCGCCGCGACCGCCGCGTCGCCACAGGCCGGCTACGACTCGTCCGCGTTCCGCGCGCTGCAGTGGCGCCTCATCGGCCCGTTCCGCGGCGGACGCGCGAACGCCATCACCGGCGTGACGAGCCAGCCGTTCGTCTACTACGTCGGCTACACCGGCGGCGGCGTGTGGAAGACGGAAAACGCCGGTGCCTCGTGGCGCAACATCTCCGACACGTTCTTCCGCACCGGATCCATCGGCGCGATCGCGGTGGCCGAGTCGGACCCTAACGTGGTGTATGTCGGGAGCGGCGAGCACGCGGTGCGCGGGCAGTCGTCATCCTACGGCGACGGCATGTACAAGTCGCACCGACGCCGGCAAGACGTGGACGCGCATCGGGCTCGAGGCGACGAAGCAGATCTCGGCGGTGCGCGTACACCCGACGAACCCCGATCTCGTGTACGTCGCCGCGCAGGGCGATCGATGGAAGGGCACGCCCGACCGCGGCATCTACCGCTCGCACCGACGGCGGGAAGACGTGGACGCAGATCCTCAAAGGCGTGAACGCGACGAGCGGCGCGAGCGACCTGTCGATGGATCCGACGAATCCGCGCATCCTCTTCGCGACGTTCTGGGATCATCAGCGCCTGCCGTGGCAGGTGCGGAGCGGCGGCCCGGGCAGCGGCATCTGGAAGAGCACCGACGGCGGCGACACGTGGACTCGGCTCACTGAAGGTCTGCCGAAGCTCATGGGGAAGGTCGGCGTCGCGGTGTCACCCGCGAATCCGGATCGCGTGTTCGCGATCGTCGAGGCCGAGAAGGGCGGGCTCTATCGCTCGGACGACGCGGGCAAGACGTGGCGTCTGCTGAGCGAAGACCGGAATATCCAGGCGCGGCCGTGGTACTACATGAACGTCATCGCCGATCCGGCGAACGCGGACGTCGTGTACGTGATGAACGCGCCGATCCTGAAGTCGATCGACGGCGGCCGCACGTTCGCCACGCTGCCCGCGCCGCACGGCGACAATCACGCGCTCTGGATCAACCCGAAGGACTCGCGCTACATCGCGAACGCGAACGACGGCGGCGGCACCATCTCGGTCGACGGCGCGAAGAGCTGGAGCACGATCGACAACCAGCCGACGGCGCAGTTCTACCACGTGATCGTCGACGACGCGTATCCGTATCGTCTCTACAGCGGGCAGCAGGACAACAGCTCGGTGATCATCAAGAGCCGGAGCGACGGCCCGAACATCGGCGCGAGTGATTGGCAGAACGGACCGGGCTGCGAGAGCGCGAACATCGGCGTGGACCGCAAGAATCCGCGGTACACGTACGGCGGCTGCTATCAGGGCATCTTCCAGGAGATGGACATGCAGACCGGCCTAACGCGGCGAGATCATGGCGTGGCCGGCGCTCGCGCTCACGGAGCCGACGAACGAGATCAAGTATCGGTTCAACTGGACGGCGCCGGCCGTCGTGTCGCAGCACGACTCGCACGTGATCTACCACGGCGGCAACGTCCTCTTCCGCACGGCCGATCGCGGCAAGACGTGGGCACCGATCTCGCCGGACCTGACGCGCAACGACAAGGCGACGCAGGGCTGGGGCGGCACGCCGATCTCGAACGAGGGCGCGGGCGGCGAGGTGTATGGCACCATCGTCACGATCGCCGAGTCGCCGCATGACGCGAATACGATCTACGTGGGAACGGACGATGGTCTCGTGCAGGTCACGCGCGACGGCGGCAAGAACGTGGACGAACGTGACGCCCGCCGGCGTCGGCGTCGGGCTCGCGAACGAGGTCGAGGTCTCGCCGCATGACGCCGCGACCGTGTATCTCGCGTTCCGCATGGACCGTCGCGGCGACTACACGCCGTACGCGTTCAAGTCGACGGACTACGGGAAGACGTGGACGCCGATCGTGAAGGGGTTCCGCGCGGGTGAGCCGGTGCGCGTCGTGCGCGAGGACCCGGAGCGACGCGGTCTGCTGTACGCGGGCACGGAGACCGGCGTGTACGTCTCGTTCGATGGCGGCGCGAACTGGCAGACGCTCTCGCGTAATCTCCCCGTCGTTCCGGTGGCGGACCTCGAAGTGCGGCACGGCGATCTCTACGCCGCGACCGAGGGGCGTGCGTTCTGGGCGCTCGATGATCTGAGCCCGCTGCGCCAGATGAACCAGCAGGTGACGGCGAGTGCGGTGCACCTGTTCACGCCCCGCCCTGCGCAGTTAGGCGGCGGAGGCTCGGGCGCGTCGACGAGCGCCGGCCGGAATCCGCCTGCGGGCGCGAACGTGTACTACTCGCTCGCCACGGTGCCGGACTCCGCGGCGGCAATGAAGCTCGAGTTCCTGGACGGCGCCGGGAAAGGTGCTGCAGAGCTACGCGCGCTCGTCAGGCAGTGCGCCGCCGGCAGCGGCGCTCCGGCCGGTTTCGGCGGCGCGCCGCCACGCCCGCGGCTCGAGCCGAAGGCCGGCCTCAACGCGTTCCAGTGGGATCTGCGTGCCGAGCCACCGACGACGCTGCCCGGCGGGATCTCGATGTTCGGCGGTCCGACGAATGGCTATCTCGTGGCGCCGGGCCGCTATCAGGTGCGCCTGACGGTCGGCAGCACCGTCCTCACGCAGCCGCTGGAAGTGCGCCTCGACCCACGACAGACGATCAGCGCCGCCGAGGTCGCGGCGCGCGACACGATGATGCGGACGACTCAACGCGCGCGTGTCGGAGATCAACGACGCGCTGATCCGCATCCGCGACGTGAAGGAGCAGGTGACGCGCTTCGTCGACCACGCGAAGGACGCACCTAACGCCGATTCGATCGCCGCCAAGGGCAAGCTGATCGGCCAGAAGGTGGACACGCTCGGCCCCAAGCTGTCGACGAAGGCGGCGAACGGTCAGGACATCATCAACTTCCGCAACGGCATCAACGCGCAGTACGTCTTCCTCCTCGGCAACGTGGAAGGGAACGACGTGCTCACGCAGCCGGTGCGTGACCGATTCGTCGAGCTCGAGCGTCTGTGGGGCGCGCTGCGTAATCAGGTGGACGTGCTGGAGCAGCAGGACGTGCCGGCGTTCAACAAGCTGCTGCAGGAGGGCAAGGTGGAGGGGGTGATTGTCCCGAAGCCGAAACCGAAGGTGGTCATGTAGAGGCCATAGGAAGGAGGGCCTGAGGAAGGAGGGCGGAGGGCGGAAGGCGGAGGGCAGGCGAGTAAACGCGGTGTCATCCCGAGCGCCAGCGAGGGACCTTGCTTGATGTCATCGTAGCCTGGTCTGGCCACGATCACCTTCGAGAAGATCCCTCGCTGACGCTCGGGATGACAACAAAACAGCAGACAGGATTGCAGGATTGGCAGGATTCCGGGCGCGCGGATCGCGACTGTCCCTGAGACGTCTCTCCAATCCTGCCAATCCTGGCAATCCTGTCTCTTGTTGTTGCTCGTGTTGGCTACGTTGTCTGTCGAACGTCATGGCTGCAGCCAGTCTGGCCACAATCACTCCACAGAGGTCCCTCGCTGACGCTCGGGATGACACCACGCCGACACTCGGGATGACAACATTGTTCGCTTCAGAGTCAGTGCCCACTGAGCATGCTCATTTCTCAAGGTCCCAGTATGCGCCTAACGCTCGCCAGCCTCGCGATACTCGTCGCCGCGCCAGTCTCTGCCCAACAATCGGCATTCCCGGATTCGCTGGCTGGCCGGGTGGATGCCGTATTCTCCCGGTATGCCCGGACCGATGCGACCGGGCTGCGCGCTCGGCATCTACCAGAACGGCGCCATCACGTACTCGAAGGGCTACGGCTCGGCGAACCTCGAGTACGGCGTCCCCATCACGCCCACCACGCCGTTCATCTCCGGCTCCGTCGCGAAGCAGTTCACCGCCGCGGCCATCGCGCTGCTCGTCGAGCAGGGCCGCCTCTCGCTCGACGATGACGTGCGCAAGTACATCCCCGAGCTCCCCGACTACGGCCAGCGCATCACCGTCGATCAGCTCGTGCATCACACGAGCGGGCTGCGCGACTTCTGGGCGCTCGTGCAGGTGGCCGGCATGCGCTACGACGACGGCTACACCGTCGGCGACGTCATCCGCCTCGCGGCGCGGCAGAAGAAACTCAACTTCCCGCCCGGCACTGCATACGACTACAGCAACACCGGCTACATCGCGCTCGGCCTCATCGTCCAGCGCGTGACGGGCAAGTCGCTCCGTGAGTTCGCGGCCGAGCAGATCTTCGGGCCGCTGGGGATGACGAGCTCGCACTATCACGACGACCACACGATGATCGTGCCCGGCCGCGCGTCCGCGTATTCGCCGGTGTCCGAAGGCGGTTGGCGCATCAACGTCTGGAACAACGACATCGTCGGTCAGGGCGGCGTGATGACGACGATCGTCGACCTGCAGAAGTGGGACGAGAACTTCTACACGGGGAAGGTCGGCGGTCAGGGGTTCCTGAAGCGTCAGCTGCAGCAGGGCAAGCTCGCGAACGGGACGACGCTGTCGTACGCGTTCGGGCTCACGGTCGGGCAGTATCGTGGGTTGCCGCTCGTCGAGCACGGCGGCAGCAGTGGCGGCTACCGCACGATCATCACGCGCTTCCCGACGGCGCACACGAGCGTCGTCGCGTTATGCAACGAGAGTGACGCCAATACCACCGCGCTCTCGCATCAGGTGGCCGACATCGTGCTCGGCCCGAAATTCACCGCGCCGGCGGTCGCCCGTCGCGCTGATTCGTCGAGCACGACCGCGCGGCACGACGTAGCGCTTTCCGCGCGCGACATCGCTGCCTTCCCGGGCCGCTACTACTCACAGGAGCTCGACGCGACCTACGACGTGGCCGCCAGCGGCGGGACGCTCACGGTGCGCCGCCCGCGCGGCGAGGTCGACACGCTCGCGGTGGTGGACGCACGCACGTTCCGGGCTGACGGGCTGACGTACCACTTCGCGCCTAACGTCTGCTGGCGGCCTCCCCGGCTTCACGGTCGACATCGGTCGTGCCAATGGCATGGTGTTCGTGAAGAGTGGCACACGTTGACCGGGCATCTACAGACGAAAGGGTGAACGGATTCGACGGATCCGGCGGATTGACTCCTTTGTCATCCTGAGGAGCGGCAGCGACGAAGGGCACCCTGTCGGTCATCGTAGCCAACGCGCTCGGGACAGTCTCGTGAAGCCAAAGCGACGCGGTCCAGCGCGCTCGAGGCATCCACCGCAGAACGGCGCGGGATGCCGGCGTGCGTCGCTGTTCGGCGACCTCGCGCGGCGAAGCGCAACCTTCGCTTTCGTCGTGCGCCACCGTCCCGTTCTCGGAGGCAATCCGAACGATCCGATGCATCCGTTCGTCCCTTCGTCTGAAATGCTTGGTCCTCGCTTCGTATGCGGATTCACCCGCCGCGCAGCACCGTCAGCGGATCGACCTTCGTCGCGCGGTGGGCCGGGATGACACTCGCCACCGCCGCCACGACCGTGAGCAACACCGCCACCACGGCGAACGTCGGGCGATCCGTCGCGCCGACCTCGAACAACAGGGCGCCAAGCACACGCGTTAGGCCCCACGCACCCGCCAAGACCAACAACAACCCCTGCGAGCGCGAGACGGACCGCACGGCCCTACCACCGCCGCCATCAGCACGCGCGTCGGGGCGCCGAGCGCGATGCGGATCCCCATCTCCGGCATGCTCTGCCTCACGAGATACGACATCACGCCGTAGATGCCCACCGCCGCGAGCACGAGCGCCGTGCCGGCGAACACGCCGAACAGCACCACCGCGAAGCGTCGCGTCGCCATCGCGTCCGTGATCAGCGTGTCCATCAGGCTCACCGTCGGCGCCGGGATTGCCGCATCCACCGCTGCGACAGCGTCACGCACACTCGGCGCGAGACGCGCCGCGTCCCTCCCGCGCACCACGATGGACATCGCCGGCTCGATGCGCGCCAGCGACGAGAAGTACATCATCGGCCGGATCTCCGGCGTCTCGAGACTCTGATACCGTGCGTCACCCACGACGCCGACGACGGTGAACACACGACCGCGCTCCGCACCCCCAATGCGCACCTGGCGACCGATCGCATCGACGCCCGGCCACGCGCTCCGGGCGAGCACCTCGCTGACGATCACCACGTCCGGTGCGCCGCTCCGATCCTGGTCCGTGAAATCGCGGCCCCGCACGAGACGGATCCCCATCGTCCGAAGGTACCCGGGCGACGCGACACGATATTCGGCGTCCGGCGGTCGATCACCGGGATCTAAAGGGCGGTCGACGACCGCATACGTGAGCCCAGCGCTCGGGCCGGCAAACGGCGCGCTGTTCACTGCCGCGGCCGCCGTCACGCCCGGCACGTGCCTAACGCGCTCCAGCGCGTCCTGATAGTACCGGCCCACCCGTGCCGAATCGGAGTAGGTTGCCGCCGGCAACGCGATCGGCAGCGACCAGCACGTCGCGCGCGTCGAACCCGACATCCACTGATTGCAGCCGCAGCAGACTTCGGGTGAGTAGGCCGGCCCCGACGAGCAGCACGAGCGACAGCGACACTTCCAGTACGACCAGCGTCGACCGAAGTCCCTGCCCGATGGTTCCCGCGCCACTCCCCTTCCCCGCCGCCTTGAGCGTCTCGGCCACATTGGGTCGCGACGCACGGAACGCCGGGAGAAGACCGAACAGCACGCCACTCCCGAGCGAGAATGACGGCGGTGAACGCGAGCACCGGCGCGTCGAGGCGGACATCGGCGAGACGCGGGACGGTTTCCTCGCCGAACCTTCGCAGCAGCGCGATGCCGCCGACCGCGAGCAGCAGACCGGCCACCGCCGCGATCGCCGCGAGCAGAATGCTCTCGGTCAGCAACTGCCGCGTGATCCGCCAGCGGGTTGCGCCGAGTGCGGCGCGGAGCGCGATCTCGCGCTGACGCGCAGCGGCGCGCGCGAGCTGCAGGTTCGCGGCGTTGGCGCACGCAATCAGCAGCACGAAACCAACGACGCCGACAAGCACGAGCACCGCTCGGCGGAATGGCTGCCCGACCATCATCTCCGGCACCGCCATCATGTTCACCGACCACGGGCCGTTCGTCGTCGGATAGTCCTTGGCAAGGCGCGCCGCGACCACGTTCGCCTGCATCTGCGCTCGAGCGAGCGTGGTCCCAGGCGCGAGTCGCGCCAGCACGCGGAGGTATCGATTGCTGTGGTCCTCGCTTGTGAACGAATCGCTATTCCCGTTTCTGCGAGGTCTAGGCGCTCTGAGCGCCCTGCGTTGCGTAGTGCCCGCTTCGAGTAAAGCTCTCGCTGACGCTCGGGATGACAACGAACAGCAGACAGGATTGCAGGATCGGCAGGATTCCGGGCGGGCGGGTCGCCGCCGTCCCTGAGATGTCTCTTGAAGCGGCAATCCGCTGAACACCGCGGTGTTCGCGCCGATGCCGATGGCCATGGTCAGCGCGGCAACGAACGTGAACCCGCGGTTGGCGGCGAACGTTCGCCAGGCGAACCGGACGTCTTGCCGTATGGCGTCGAGCTGATCCGCTCGACGCTTCATGCCCGCGCGCTCGTGCGAGAGCTCCTCACACTCCTCGCGTACCGTCGCGAAGCTTCCAAAACGTTGCATCGTGGCCTCCCGCGCCTGAGCCTCTGTCATGCCGGCGCGCCGCATCTCCTCCACCCGCATCTCGATGTGGAACGCGAGCTCCTCGTCCACGTCACGAGCCGGGTCGGCGCGCCAGAAGCGCCGGTAGCGGCGCCAGAGTGAATCGGACTGCATCACGTCACCCGGGCTGTTTGGTCGCCGTGATCACCTTGGTGATCGCCGCAGCGTACTGCACCCAGCTCTCACTCTCGGCGCGGAGCGTCCGTCGCCCTTCCGGCGTGAGCGTGTAGAACTTGGCTGTCGATTGCTTCTCGGAGGTGCCCCACCGCGACTCGATCAGCCCCTTGTTCTCGAGGCGGTGCAGCGCTGGATAGAGCGACCCCTCCTCGACCTTGAGGGCATCGTCCGTGGTGTCCTGAATCCACTGGGCGATGGCGTAGCCGTGCATTGGACGCCACGACACGGTCTTGAGAAGCAGCAGCTCGAATGGCGCCGCGCTTGAATGGCAGCTCTGCGGACACGAACGTCCTTCCCCTTGATTTGACAGGGGAACAATGCGCGCACATACATAGATTTGCAAGGGGTCGTATCTGCGCGACTTCCGGAATGCCGGTCCCAAGCACAACGGCGAGCCCGGGCGTGGCGTATCGCCATCATGGTCATCCCGCGCCGCCGAGGCGCCGCCCGACGATGGCTCGACGCCCTCGGCGCTCCCATGCTGTTCCTCGCGCTCACCGCGTGCGCGACGCTGCGGTCGAATCGGCCGCTGACCAATGCGGCCATGGGCAGAACGACGCGCCACACGCTCGTCGTCGGCAGCCGCACGCGGAGCTTCTACCTGCGGCTGCCACCGGCGTTCTCCGCGTCACAGCGCTACCCGCTGCTCGTGCTCCTGCACGGACACAACAGCAACGGCGCGAACGTCCTGCGACAGTCGCGACTGGAGCCAGCGGCGGACAAGCACGACGTCATCGTCGTCGCGCCTAACGGGACCGGGCGCTTCTCTCGCTTCGGCCTCACGTGGAACGCCGGCACGTGCTGCGGCTCCGCGCAGTCGCAGCACGTGGATGATGTCGCCTTTCTCGAGACGCTCATCGACACACTCGCCGCCGAGTTACCGGTGGACCGTGCGCGCGTCACGATCGCGGGCTTCTCCGCCGGCGGCATGCTCGCGCTCCGCGCCGCGTGCGATCACAGCGCGATCGCGTACGCGTTCGTGAACGTGCAGGGGACGATGCCCGATACGACGTGCGCGCCGTCGCGCCCGGTGTCCATGCTGCTCATCGCCGGCGATGAGGACGAGGACATGCGCGAGGAGCACGCGGAGAACAAGCGGCACAACGGTCACGCGTTCGCCATCTCGGCCTCGGGGACCCTCCGGTTCTGGGCGCGTCACAACGGCTGCGACCCGGAAATGCCATCTCACGAAGGCCACGAGTACACGGAGTACCCGGCCACCGGCTGCGCGTCAGGCACGGTGACGCGGCTCATCGTCGTGCACGGACATCCGCACGCGTGGCCCGGCGGTCGTCGCAGTTGGTGGCTGGCGCCGTCGCCGAACCCGGACGTGAGCGCCGATCAACTCATCTTCGAGTTTCTCGCTGCGTCGTCGCCGCATGACAGGGCGCCGATCGCGCGGTAGCGGTCGTCACTCGAGCGCAGCCATCTGTCTCGTATTCGGAGTCAATCCGCTAGATCAGACGAATCCGTTCGCGTTTTTCGTCTGAGATGGCTGCCGCGTCCGGCCAGGCTATCCGAGCATCGGACGCATTCGACCAAGTAGGGACCCACTGCCGTGAGTCCTCACGGCCACGTCGCAAGGCCTCCGCGCCTGACGCCGCTCGACCCGGAAGACGACGCCCAGCCTACAGTCCCCGGCCTAACGAGATGCGGATCTGACGCGACTCGACGGGATGGAAGTGAACGTCATCCGCGCCGCCCGTTAGGCCTCGGCGCACGCGCCCCTGTCTCTCGTCGGGCTCCAGGCTGGTCTCATGGTCCGACGTCTGTCTCATGATTGCTTGCCCAACTGTCCAACATGGCCTTACCTTCGTTCGCCGCCGAATGTTTACCACCGCCGGTCGTACGGCGTCGAGTCCATGAAGGTAGCTGCTCGAATACCGTCGATCAGTGAGATCGCGGGCCCCGCTGTTACCGCCGCTCGGCCACGGATCAAGGATCGGAAGGAGCCCGGAATGAAGAAGGGACATGGCGCGGACGGCGATTCGACCGCGTTGTCGGATCCCGACAACCTGTACCGGCTGCTGGTCGAGAGCGCGCGCGATTACGCGATCTTCGCGCTCGACACCGCGGGTCGTGTATTGAGCTGGAACACCGGCGCCCAGCACCTCAAGGGCTACACGCGAGACGAGATCGTCGGGCGTCATTTCTCCGCCTTCTATCCGCCCGAAGACATTGCCGCGGGCAAACCGGACCGCGAGCTGACGGACGCGCAGCGCGACGGCAGTGTCGAGGACGAGGGCTGGCGCGTTCGCAAGGACGGGTCGCGGTTCTGGGCGAACGTCACGATCACGGCCCTTCGTGACGCATCGGGCGCCCTGATTGGCTATGCCAAGGTCACGCGCGATCTCACCGAGCGTCGTCGAGTCGAGTCCGAGCTGCGCGAGAGCGAAGAGCGCTACCGCGTCCTCGTTCAGGGCGTTCAGGACTACGCGATCTTCATGTTGGACCCGGACGGACGCATTGCGAGCTGGAACGACGGCGCCCGGCGAATCAAGGGCTACGAACCCGAGGAAATAATCGGCCGCCACTTCAGCACCTTCTACCCGGCTGCGGACATTGCATCCGGCAAGCCTCCGTGGGAGCTCGAAGCCGCGGCCCGTGACGGGAAGTACGAGGAAGAGGGGTGGCGGATCCGGAAGGACGGCACCTCGTTCTGGGCGAACGTGCTCATTACGGCCATGCGAGGGCGCGACGGAAGGCTGATCGGCTTCACCAAGGTGACACGCGACCTCACCGAGCGGAAAGCTGCTCAGGAGCGCGCGATCGCCGACGCGCGGCGCATCGCCGAAGCCGAGGCGGCGAGCCGCACGAAGAGCGAGTTCCTCACGTCGATGTCCCACGAGTTGCGCACGCCGATCAACGCCACGCTGGGTTATGCCGAGCTGCTCGTGATGGGCATCGGCGGCCCGACCACGGCGCAACAGCGCGAATACCTCGAGCGGATCCGCGGCAGCCAGGAGCATCTGCTTCGCGTCATCAACGACCTGCTCAACTACGGCCGGATCGAAGCAAGTCGGATGCAGTACGACATCACGACCATCCCGCTCCACAGCATCATAGAGACGGTGTTGCCGATGGTCGCCCCGCAGGCTCGGGCAAAAGCACTCCAGGTGACCCACGCAGCGTGCCCCGCGACGTTGACCGTGCGCGCCGACCGCGTGAAGGTGGAGCAGGTCGTCCTGAACCTGGTCTCGAACGCCGTCAAGTTCACGACGCGCGGCGGACACGTGACCGTCTCGTGCGCCGAGCGTGACGATCAGGCTGTGATCGCGGTGACCGACACCGGGCCGGGGATCCCCGCTGAGAAACACGCCGCGATCTTCGAGCCGTTCGTGCAGCTGGGCCGGACCCTGACGAGCGGACACGAAGGCACCGGCCTCGGGCTCGCGATCAGTCGCGACCTCGCGCGTGCCATGGGTGGGGACGTCACCGTCGTCAGCACGCTCGGCCGCGGGTCGACGTTCACCCTCGCGCTCCCGCGCGCCTAACGCCGACGGCCCGGCGGCCTAACGCGGTGCCGACGACGCCGGCTGCGTGGAGCGCGGCAGGATGAGCGTGAACGTGGACCCCTCGCCCGGCACGCTGTCCACGACCAGGTCGCCGCCCATCCCGCGAGCCAGGTCGCGACTGATCGCCAGCCCGAGCCCAACACCGTCGTGCGGCCGATTCAACGTGCGATCGACCTGCACGAATGGGTCGAACACCGTCCGTGCGCGGTCTTCCGGAATGCCGACGCCCGTGTCGTGAACGTGAACCCGCGCCTCGGTATCCGTGGCGCTGCAACTCACCGTGATGCTCCCGCGCTCGGGCGTGAACTTGATCGCGTTCGAGAGCAGGTTGAGCACGACCTGCTGGATCTTGTCGTGGTCCGCATGCGCCGTGAGCAACGGGTCACACGCCGCGTAGCAGTACCGCAGCGCCTTCGCCTGCACCTGCGGCGCGATGACCGCCTCGAGACCCGACAGCGCCGCGTCGAGCGAGACGTCCTTCCAGTCGTAATGCACCTGCCCCGCGTCGAGCTTGGCGAAGTTCAACACGTCGTTGACGAGCGTCAGCAACCGCTGCTGGCTGCGGGCCGTTCGCGCCAACGCCTCGGTTTGCGCGGGAGTCACAGGACCGTGAATGCCGAGCGCGATCAGCTGCACGTAGCCGCCGATCGCGTTGAGCGGTGTGCGCAGCTCGTGGCTCATCACCGCCAGGAAGTCGCTCTTCGCCTTGTTCGCCAGGTCCGCGGACGCCTTCGCCTCGAGCAACTGCGCGTTGGTCTGCTCCAGCTCCTCCGCCACTGTCTGCGCCTCTTCGACCTGCGCTTCCAGCTCGTCGTGCGTCGCGCCGATCTCCTGACGCATGCGGTTGAACGTCTTCGCCAACCGAGCCACTTCATCGCGGCCGCTGTCATTCACCGGACGCGAGTAATCGCCGATCGCGAGCCCCTCGGCCGCCGCCGACAGCGCAGCAAGCGGTCGCGTGATCCGCTTGCTGATCGAGCCATGATGCCCCGGCACTCACGATGACAAGGAGCAGGCTGAATAGGCCGAGGCGCATCATCGTGGGCGCGTGAGCGTGCCGCGATCACGTCGGTGGGCAGTTCGAGGCTGATGGCCCAGGGTGTCCCCGCGATGGCCGCCTGCGTCACCATGAGATCGCCGACGCCTGGCCTGGACGCCGTAGATAGCGTATCCGTGGTCGCCTGTCCTTCGGCGCGGCGGCCGGCATCCCGCCCAGCGTCGACCAGAACGACCCGGCGCGGTTTCTGAAATAGCCCGTCACGTCTTCGCCAATCAGGTCGCGCAGTGCCTGGGACGCCTGGGGACCTCCTGTAACGCGATGCTGCTGTGTGATGTACGCCGATGCGCTCCCCGTTCTCGTAGATGGGCAGCGCGATCTCGAAGAACACTCGGCCGTGCGATACGTAGAACTCGCTCACACGCGCGGAGTCTGCTCGTGGCGTGACGTTGTCCGCGGTGCGGCTCGACGCGACCTCGGGCGGTGCCGCTTCAGTCACGGACAGCGAGTCTTTGCCAAGGCGTAGCAGGCGGCGTCCGGCCGCACTCCAAAGCTCGATTGGCAGCCCGGAATCGGTGGCGGCGGTCAGGCGATCCAGGGCGGTCCGCGCTGCAGCGAGTATCGCGGCGTCCACGGCTGGGCTCGACGGTTGGCCAGACGTGTTCGAGCGGTTGGAATCCGTCGCGCTCCGGAGGAGCCGCCGTATGGCGGAATCGCTCGCGACCGCATGCTGCAGTACGGCGCGCTGCTCCGCCCCTCGCGCGACCGAGGTGGCCAGTTGCTGCGTGGCGCGGGCGAGTCGAACCGCCACCGCGTCCCGGGCCGATCGCGTCAACGTGCGCTCGGTGAGGGCCAGGGACACCGTGAGCACGACGACCAGCACCGCCGTCATGAGGAGCGGCAGCTTTTGTTCGAGCGACAACTGCCGGACGCGGGGACCAGCAGCGGTCGTAGGCTCCGACGTCGTTGGCGGCAGGGCGATCGCCCGGTGAGAGAGGTATGAGAGTAGCGGTGGGGTCATGCGACCGCCAGACGCGATACGTTGTGCGTAGACGACTCATGCGCGTCAGTGTTTCCGGCTGATCTGTTACGCGAGCATTCCGGCATCATTTCGATGAGCTACGACCAATTCGACCCGAGTTCTCACGGCCAGGACGCAGCAACGAGAGAACAGGTTGCGACGCCACCCGATGGGTCCGCTTCCGTTCCGCCTAACGCCGATGACAGTGGGACATCGGTGGGGGACCCCGCGCGCGCGATGGGCGGCGACCTGACCGTGCGCAGCACGGTCGGCGTCGGCACCACGCTTACACTGAGCCTCGAGCGCGCTTGATTCACGTCCATCATGGCCTCCCCCTCCCCCTCCCTCCCTCCGATCTCGATCCCGCAGACGTCCCGCCGCCTCGGTTCGTGCCGCTGCGTTTCACGCACCGGACGCTCGACGAGTCCCGCGCGCGAGCTCACGCGTTCTTCGAGGAGATGAACCGCCGCCGCACGACGCGGCATTTCGCCGCCGACGATGTGCCTCGCGAGCTCATCGAATGCGCGATCCGCACCGCCGGGACCGCGCCGAGCGGAGCACACCAGCAACCGTGGACGTTCGTCGCCGTGTCGGACCCGGCGCTCAAACGCCAGATCCGCGACGCCGCCGAAGCGGAGGAGCGCGAGTTTTACAACGGGAAAGCGCCGCGCGAGTGGCTCGAGGCGCTCGCGCCTCTTGGAACCGACGAACACAAGCCGCACCTCACGGACGCTCCGTGGCTGGTGGTCCTGTTCCGCCAGGCCTATGGGCTCGACGCGACTGGCCATAAGCGAACGCTCTACTACACCGAGGAGTCGTGCGGCATTGCCGCCGGGTTCTTCATTGCCGCGGTTCACCAAATGGGACTGGTGACGCTCACGCACACGCCGAACCCGATGGGGTTCCTGCGCGAGTTGCTCGGCCGCCCGGTGAACGAGCGGGCGATGCTCATCATGCCGGTGGGCTACCCGGCGGACGGCGCGCAGGTACCGGACCTCTCACGGAAAGCGCTCGATGAGATCGCGGTCTGGCGGTGAGGCGTTCGGACACGCGGTGACGTCGCCTAACGCGCAGACCCGGGCTGCCCTCGTCCGCCGAGGGCTGGTGGCGCAACGCGGCGGTGCGGTCAGTTAGCGGGTCGGTACGCAGGGAGCGTCAGAATGAACGTGCTTCCGCTCCCCAGCCTGCTCTCGGCCGTGAGGTCCCCGCCCATGCCGCGGGCGAGGTCTCGGCTGATGGCCAGACCGAGCCCGACGCCTTCGTGAGGTCGCGTTAGGCGCTGATCCACCTGGACGAACGGCTCGAAGATGCTCGGCAGCTTGTCCGCGGCAACGCCGACGCCCGTGTCCGCCACCGCGATGGCGACACCGCCATCGACGCTCCGGCAGGCCACGCGGATTTCGCCGCCCGGATCGGTGAACTTGATCGCGTTCGTCAGCACGTTCAGCAGGATCTGCTGCAGCTTCTCGCGGTCCGCGCGCACGCGCAGCGTCGGGTCGCAGCCACCGAGTACGTAGGTCAGTCCCTTGCCGCGCACCTGCGGCACGACCAGCGCTTCCGCCGCCGCCAGCGCTTCACCGATCGGGATGTCGGCCAACTCGTAGCGCACCGTTCCCGTCTCGATGCGCGTGTAGTTGAGCACCTGATTGATCAGCCCCAGCAGATGCTTCTGGCTCTGCTGGATGCGCGCGAGGTCACCCCGTTGCTGCTCGTTGATCGGGCCGCGGATACCCATCTCCAGGAGCTCCGCGTAGCCGCCGATGGCGTTGAGCGGCGTCCGCAGCTCGTGCGACATCACCGCCAGGAACTCACCCTTCGCGCGGTTCGCAGTCTCCGCGTCCGCGCGCGCCGCCTCTGCCTCAGCGCGTGCACGTTCGCTCTCGGCGAGCAGACGCTCCACCTCGTGCCGGGCGAGCACCTCTTCAGTGACGTCGGTGCCGTGGGCGATGACGCCGGCTCGGGCGTTGTCGCCTTCGACGAGCGGTAGATAGACGAAGTTCAGAAATCGCTGTTCAGGCGGAGCGCCGGGAGTACGCGCAACGAACAACGGAAGCTCACGTCCGACGAACGGTTCACCCGTCTCGAGCACGCTGCCGAGCAGGGCCTCCAGGCCTTGATTCCTCAACTCCGGCAGCGCGTCGAACGCTGGACGCCCGACGATCTCACGGTGCCCGATGAGCTGATAGTACGCTTCGTTGGCTCGCTCGAAGACGTGCGTGGGGCCACGCAGCACGGCGAGAAACGCGGGCGCCTGCTGGAACACGGAGACGAGACGGCTCCGTTCCACCTCGAGCTCGCGCAGCAACCGCTCGCGTTCCTCGTTGGCCGCGCGGGCCGGCGTGACGTCCTTGAACAGAATCGCCACCCGCCGCTCGTCAGGGGTACCGACGCGGAACGCAGACGCGTCGTACCAACGTCCGAGTGGTTCGGCACCCGCATCGAAGCGAATGGACTCTCCGGTGAGCGCGACACGCCCGTAAATCTCGAACCAGTGTTGCTCGATGCCCGGTGCGAGCTCCCGCATGGTGCGCCCCACGACGTTCGCGAGTCCCGTCTGCTGCTCGAACGCGGGGTTCGCTTCGACGAAGCGATAATCTCTTGCGACACCGTTCTCATCGAACAGCACCTCGATCACGCAGAACCCTTCGTCGAGCGACTCGAACAGCGATTGATACCGCGCCTCGCTCGCTCGCAACGCCGTCTCGGCCCGTTGGCGTTCGGTCACCTCGCGTCCTTCCGGGACAATGAGCACGACGTTCCCATGCTCATCGCGCACCGGGTGCAGCGAGATGTCGAACACCGTCATCTCGCCGGAGCGGCGTCGTATCGGCGCTTCGTATCTCACGAACTCGCCTGTCGCCGCGCGGATGACCCCCTGGCGGACGAGCTCCGTCGCTCCGGGTGTGAACGCGAACCATGGGCCTTCCCAGAATGGGCGACCAACGACGTCCTCGCGGGCGCTCCCATCGAACTCCAGTGACGCGCGGTTCGCCTCGAGCAGCGTTCCGTCGGGCGCCATCAGGCCAATGTACTCGTACGTGCCGTCGTAGATCGCACGCAGCCGTGCTGCGCTCTCGCGCAGCGCCTGTTCGGCGCGCACGCGCTCCGAGACCTCCCGCCAGAAGAGCGCGATGCCGCCGTCTTCCGTGGGGTACGCATCGATCTCGGAGATGACGATCGTAGCCTTCTCCCACGTAGTGATGCGTGAGGTGAGCCTCGACGCGCTCGGTCATGACGCGCCGGTACTGCCGCTCGGCCTCCGTCCCGATCGACGCCGGGAATGCTTCCCAGTGCGTCAAGCCGAGCAACTCCTCACGCGACTTGCCGAGCGCGCGTACGGCGGCGCGATTCACCGTGAGGATGCGAAAGTCCGCATCCATCGTTAGGTGCTCATCGGCCACCTGATCGAGCACCCGAGCCGCGCGCAGTTCGGCCCGCGCGGTCTCGGCGAGCAGCCGCGTGCGCTCGCGATCGGCCAGTATGCGGTGCGTCGTCTCCTGACACACCACGAGTGTCCCGCCGATAGAGCCGTCGTCGTCGCGAACCGGACTATAGCTGTAGGTCCACCATACGTCCTCGAGCCGACCGTTGCGCTCGATGGGCAGGTACTGGTCCTCGTGCCACGTCGGCTCGCCCGTGGTCATCACCTGCTCGATCTGCGGACCGATGGCGTGCCAGATGTCGGTCCAGAATTCACGTCCACGCGCGCCGAGCGCGCGCGGGTGGCGGTCGCCCTGCCCGAGGCTCGGGCGGTACGCATCGTTGTAGATCTGCACGAGGTCGGGCCCCCACCACAGGAACATGGGGTTCCGCGACGCGAGCAGAATGTCGACCGTGGTCCGAAGGCTGGATGACCAGCCCTCCACCGGACCCACCGGAGTCGAGCCCCAGTCGACACCGCGACATCGCTCGCGCATCTCGCCAGGGCCGACGAACAGCGCGTTAGGCTCCGCGCGCTTGCCATGCGTTCTCGTGCCGGGCGTACCCGTTGCCATTCCTGACCCTCGACTCATCAGACCCGGCTGACCGACACGGTGGGCAGCCACCGAGAATATGCGGCCCGCCCGGGGGTTCTGCACGTGCACCCGAGGGCGGGCCGCATATTCCGACCATCAATTACGGCGCCTCCTACTATGGCGCGTTTTGCGACGCTCGATCAGACGGTCGTGTCGAGATCACTCTCGGTAGTCTGCTGTCGCGAGCGGCCCGACGTCTTGCTGCCGCGGGACGATACATCCGCACCGCGCTGCGTTCTTGGCGTGACGTCGCGATCCATCCTCGCATCGCCCGTCAACGCTTCGATGTTGATCACGCGCTCGGCCAGCTCGGTGAGGAGGTGGTCCGTCTCGCCTTCCTCGTCGAGCGTCTGCTGCAGAACTCTCGCGTCATCTTCGAGGCCGAGCAGCCGGGCGTACGTGCGAGCGCAGCCGTAGCCGGCCATCTCGTAGTGCTCCACGCGCTGGGCGGCCGAGATCAGTGCGGCATCGAGCACGTCCGAATCCGCGCGCTCCTTCATGAGCTCTTCGCCCTCTTCCAACAGGCCTTTCATACCCTTGCACGTGTGGCCGCCGAGGTCCTGTCCGGACTGCTCACCAATCTGCTCGAGCCGACGCAGCTGTTCCTCGGTCTGACGCAGAATGCGTCTCGAACGCCCGACGAAGCTCCGGGTGGTTCGTCTTCTTGATCATCTTGGGAAGTGCTTCAATGATCTGCTCCTCGGCGCTGTGGAGGTCGCGGAGCTGCTCGAGATAGAGGTCCTGCAGCGATTCGAGAGCCATGTATGCCATCCTCGATAACGGTGAATAATTGGGCTAGCCATGCGTGTGTTTGCAGGTCTCGGGCCTACGGTACCGAGCTGTGTCGAGCGCTGCGCTTGCGGTCGTCATGCTCGAATGGCAGTGCTCGTTGCGAGCCCGGCTGTGTGATTCCCGAGCGGTGGCGCGGCTGGCTGTGAAGCGGTGCGCTTCACTGGGAGCGCTCATCCCATCGATCGGTACAAGGCTGATCATCGTTAGGCGGTGACTCGCGGGCGGACTGCCATCAGCAATACGGGGCACTCGGGGCGTTATGCCTTACGAGAGCCTTGCATCCGACGCCTCCCCGAGCGCACTGACCTGGGGTAGCGTCACACCCTGGCCTCGTTACGCGACACGCCTCGGCTCGGGAGCCCCTCCGGGCTGTCGCGTGCTCATTTCCTCCCGTCCGGTTCATGCGTTCTTCCTTGCTTGCCTGCCTGCTGCTGCCCTCGGTCCTGACGTCGAACGCGGTCGCCCAGCGTGCGACCGCGCGCGATTCCGCGCAACGCGACTCTGCTCAATCGCTGCCGGGGGTAACGATCGCGGCCACGCGGTCGCCCGCCTCCATCCTGACCACGCCGCTCGCGGTCACGAGGCTTTCGGCGCCCGAGTTGCGGTCCCTGGGCGGGTTCGGACTGGATGAGGCGCTCTCGCGGGTTCCGGGCGTCATCGCCCAGTCGCGGTATGGCACGAGCGACATCCGGCTGATGATCCGCGGCTTCGGCGCGCGCGGGGCCGGCGACCGGTCGAACTCCGGCACCTCGCGAGGCGTTCGCGTGCTGCTCGACGGGTTTCCCGAAACCGAGCCGGATGGACGGACCGCGCTCGACCAGCTCGATCTCGCGACGGCGAATGGAATAGAGGTGATCCGCTCCAACGCGTCCGCGCTCTGGGGCAATGCGGCGGGCGGCATCGTCAACGTCGTCACAATGCCCACGACGACCGTACCACTGTACGAAGTGCAGCCCATCTTCGGAGACTTCGGGCTCGCGCGTTATGCGGTACGCACATCGATGCCCATCGGCGGGGACGGCGTGCTGTGGGCGAACTTCACGAACACGTCGTTCGACGGCTGGCGCGAGCACTCGGACGCGCGCCGAGCGCTCGTGAACGGTGGCGCGGTTGGACGAGCTGGGGAGAAGACGCGGCTCGGCCTGTTCTTCACGGCCGCGAATAATCTCATGCACGTGCCCGGCCCGCTCACGCAGGCGCAGGTGGACGCGGACCCCAATCAGGCGAATGCGACGTATCTGCAGCGCGATGAGCGGCGCTACAATCGCGTCGGGCGGCTCGGGGTCACTGTCGATCACGACGTGAGCGGGTCGTTCGCGCTGTCGTCGATGCTCTACGTGAACCCCAAGTATCTGCAGCGCTCCGAGCGCAACACGTTTCGCGACTTCACGCGCTACCACTTCGGCGGCAGTGTCATGGCGCGGAAGAGCCTGACCACCGCCAGCACGCACTCCCTCATCACGCTCGGCGTGGATGACGCCTACCAGGACGGCGCGATCCTGTTCTACACCCTGTCACCGACGCAGGACCGCGGCACGACGCTCACGGACAACAAGGGCGAGGGGGCGAACAACTTCGGCGTGTTTCTCCAGGACGAGGTCAGCGTCGGCGAACGCCTAACGCTGTCGCTGGGCGCGCGCTACGACGCCGTCGCGTACAACTACCGGAGCTTTCTCCCCAACCCGCCCGTGTCCTCCGACCACCGCAACTTCTCGCGCGTGTCGCCGAAGCTCGGCGTCAGCTGGTTGATGAATGCGACGCACAGCGTGTACGCGAACGTGGGCGGCGGGATCGAGGTACCCGCGGGCAACGAGACGGATCCCACGCCCGGCGCACCGCCGGCGCTGCTCAATCCGCTGCTCGACCCGATCCGCTCGACGACGTACGAGGTGGGCTTGAAGTCCGTGCCCGCGTCCGCGAGCGTCCGCCCGTTCGTCCTGGGGTACGACGTCGCGCTGTACGACATCGAGGTGACGAACGAGATCGTGCCGTACAACGGTGGCCGCTACTACCTGACCGCTGGCAAGGCACGACGTCAGGGGGCCGAGGTGGGCCTCAATGCGTCGGTCGTCGTTAGGCCTGTTCGGGACGGCGGCGCTCACGTTCTCGAACAACACGTACACGGACTACGTCGTGGATTCCGCGGTGATCTTCCCGACGGATCCGACGAAGGTCGGGAAGAAAGCCGACTACAGCGACAACGACGTGGTGGGTGTGCCGAGCGCGCTCGTGAACATCGAGATCGGCACCGAGGTGCCGGGGTTTCGCGCGCTCCTGCTCAAGGCTGGGGTCGAGCACTCGGGGAAGTACTTCGCGGATGACGCGAACAAGGTCGGCGTTCCGTCGTTCACGATCCTGAACCTGACGGCGGAGCTTCGCGACCCGATCCTGACGGTGGGCGACGTGGGCCTGCGTGGCTTCGTGACGGTGAAAAACGCGACGAACAAACGCTACATCGGCTCGGCGTTCCTGAACCCGGACCTGGTGGGCGGTGCACCGGCGGCGTTCGAGCCGGGCATGCCACGGGCGGTCATCGTTTCGTTATCGTTAGGCAGACGGTAAGGACTGGGGACTGGGGACTGGGGACTGGGGACTGGGTAGTTCAAGGCGCCCAGCGAGCAGCGCGTAGGTCGCTGGGCGCTAATAGCAGCAGCGGGCAGCGTGCGGCCGCAGCATGCAGCCGTCGGCAGAGGTTCCCAGCGTGCAGCTGCACGCAGCTAGGCGATTGCGCTACGCGTCCGGTTCCTCGAAGAACAGGATAGGCTCGACGTCCCCCAGCGATGAGGCAGCGAGCCACGCCTCGAGACCGTCCGCGATGCGCCGCCGCTCCGTCTCACCGAGCGCGGCGAATCCGGCGACCAGCTTCTCCTGCACCGTCTCCGGCGAGCGCCTGAGAACAGCGTCTCCCGCTGGTGTCAACGACAGCTCGGTGCGACGACGGTCTGTGTCGGACGTGCGCCGCGATACCAGTTCGCGTTTGACGAGTCGGCTCACGACTTCCGACACGGAGCTCTGCGTCGTCCGCGTCCGCCGGGCGAGATCGATCAGCGACTGGCCGGGCTCCAGCGCCAACTGGCGCAGCACGAAATGCTGCGCGGCGCTCAGGCCGAACGAACGCTCCAATGCACGGGTGGCGACACGCAGGGAGTGCACGATGCGGCGAAGGCTATCCATCGCCCTCGCCGCATAAGGATCGCCGTCGACCGCAGCGCGCGCCGCTGGCTTGGCCGTGCGCCGCGCTGACTTGGCTTGCATGCTAGAATCGCTCCCCTTGCGCCTCGCGCGCTTGACTGCCCAACGGCCGGATGCGGGACCACATTGTATAGAAGAACACCGCCAGTCCTGCAACCTGCAGCAATCCGGTCGATGCCGTGACAGCGCGCAGCCACAGCGCGGCTGTTCCGGACCGCGCGATCTCGCTCACCACTCGCAGCCCGGTGCCACCGGCGACAAGCCAGTAGGCCACCTCCGCGGCGCGCGGAGAATAGCGCGCGTCGTCCTTCGCTGGCCTCGGGAACAACCAGAGGGCGACGCCGAGGATCATCATCATGACGAACCCCACGAGGATCGCGTGCGTGTGGGCGCTCGTCATGTACGGCGACGGGAACCGCTGATACAACTCGCGCTCCACCATCATCCACAGCCCGAGCGCGAGGCCTAACGCGAGAAAGGCGATGCCGGTCTTGAGGTAGCGGCGTACGAGCGAATGCATGGCTCAGCCGGCCGGCATGCGGCGCAGCGGGACCGGGGCCGATCGCGTGGCGACCACGGGTGCCGCGCCGCGCTGCGGTGGCCGGCCGTCGATCGTCCGCCAGAGATTGTAGATGAACACGTACGCGGCCGCGGCAGCCAGGAGTCCGCCGACGGCGACGACGATGCGCGCTGGCATCCCGAACGACGTGTTCGGCAGCAACGCGAGCCCGCCGACCATCAACGTCAACCCGCCGTTCGCGAGCCACCACTGCGCCACGGCGAACCGGCGACTGTGCAACGGGTGCCCGGTGAACCGCGGAATGACGTGCAGCGCGACGCCGAAGATCATCATCGTCACGAAGCCGAGGAGGTTCATGTGCAGGTGCGCAGCGCGGTACACCGTCAACGGCGGGTACACGGCCATCGCGACGCCGAGCGTGACGCCCGCACCGAGCCACGCGAGGCTCGACTTGAGAAAGGCCTTCACTGCCCAGTCCATCACTCCCCCACTCGCGCCGAGGTGAGCGAAACCGGCGCCGCGCTTCGGGTACCCGGGCGAGGCGTGATCGTCGCCAGCAGCACGAACTCCGCATCGACGGCGCTCATGCCGTGCAGCTCGTTAGGCTCGTAGGCGATGACCTCGCCGGCCCTCACCTGCCGTTGTTCCTGCTCGCCACTTACGATGCCGCGGCCGTCCAGCACCGTCAGGATCACGGTCGAGCCGTTTCGATGCGGCGCCACCGTTTGACCCGGTCCGATCCGGAAAACGACGAGGCGTGCATCAGGGGTATCGTGAACGATGGCGGTGGCCGGACGCGTACTGTTCGCGGCGGTCGCGGTGGCGGCAGCGCGCCGTGCGTCGAGCGTCTTCATTGGGTGTCTCCGATTCGGATAACTGTGACGCGGGTGATCATCGCGTCGAGCGCTACGAGCAATGCATCGACGTCGGCACCGTCGCGCCGCGCCGCGTCTTCGACCGAAGCGTGACCGCCGCAGCAGGCATCGATGCCGAAGGCATTGAACGTGGCCACGCACGCCGGATGGTGAACGAGGATCTCGTTCACCGTCTCGGTCCGGTCGACCTGGAAATGTCGGGAGTGTGTCATCGGTCAGTGCGACATCGTGGTGAACTGCTTCGGCGTCCCGACCTGAATGATCCCGACCGCACCCTTCTCGGCGTCGGCGAAGCTGTGGGTCACGAATGGGTAGAGCCCTTCGCCGCTCGCGTCCTTGTCGAACACCGTCTCGAACACCGCGCCGCCGCCGGCCGGAACCATGTACGTCTGCACACCCTCGAGCACGTGCGCTGGGTTGGCGTCGGGGTAGACGCGATCGAACACGGCGCCGACGATGTGGAAGTCACTGTTGAACGACGGTCCGGCGTTCACGACGAACATTCGCACGCGGTCGCCGACCTCGACCTTCAGCGGCGTTTCCTTGTACTGGCCCGCGCGGCCGTTGAACACGACGTAGCTCGCCGTCTTCGCCATCGCCGCCTGCCAGTCGGGCGTCACCGCGCCAGTCGTCGAGTCGCGCTTCGTGTAGTACTCGCTCTGGACGAGCACGAACTCCTTGTCGGCCTTCGTACCCCAGCCGTCGCTCGGATCGACGATGATGGCGAAGTACATCCCCTGCATGATGTGCATCGTCACCGGCGGCGTGCCGCAGTGCACCATGTAGGCGCCCGGATCCCTGGCTACGAACTCGAACGAGATCGTGTCACCTGGGTTGAGCATCCGGTACGCGACGTTCGCCGGAATACGCGCCGCGTGAAAGTCGATCGAGTGCGGCATCGGCGCCTTGTTCACCACCTTGATGCGAACGCGATCACCCTCGCGCACACGGATCACCGGACCCGGCACGGTGCCGCCGAACGTCCATCCTTCGTACTTCACGCCCTTCGCGATCTCGACCGTGTCGTGCGTGATGGGGATGATGAACTCTTTTATGGCTGGGTCCGACGCCGGTGCGATCCGCGCGTCATAGACCGGGCGCGTGGCGGTGATCGTCTTGCCGAAGTCGACACGCTCGACGGTGGGACCGGAGCGCATCGCGGTGGCCTCGAAGCTGACCGCGCCGACAACTGAGAGAGCTATGATCGAAGGAACGAGCTTGGCCGAACGCATGGACTACCTCCGAAGAGTGGTGGTGCTGAACTCAGGGAGGAAATTGCTTCGGACCCGATGTACTTACGGTCGGAGAAAGGCTGAATCGCTGTGAGGGGAAGCCCGGTCGGCACCCGCGCGTGTCGGGGAATCGCCTGACAGAGACATTGTCATTCCGAGCGGAGCCGCGAAGCGGCGCGGGTGCCCTCTGGGCGCACGAGGAATCGCGACCATACGGGTAGAGGGCTCTCTACCGGGACGCCAAGGATTCCTCGACTCGCTTCGCTCGCTCGGAATGACAACCCGCTCGGAATGACGCTATGCTATCCCCGCGCGCGCTTTCGCCGCCGCGATGATCGCCGCCATCACGTCGCGATGCTGCGCGAACGTGTCGTCGACCACCTGCAGCGTCGGGATCGCGTTCGGCGACAGCCCGAGCGTCTCGGCGTTGAACCGCCCGAACCCCGACTCGTGCACGCCGCTCGAGCCTCGGCCCGGCGCCGGTGCGCTCAGATGCTGGAAGAAGCGCGAGTACTTCCGCCACCGCGCGCCGCCGCCGGCGTGGTACATCGGGATGAACCCGTGCAGCGCGTCGTACGGCATCTCGCCCACGCACGCGACCTTCGGGTACTTCGCGCGCAGGTCCATCACCAGGCGCCGCGTGCCCTCGTGCATGTCGCCCGTCGTGCTGTTCACGTGCCCGCCGACGATGTCGAGGAAGTACGCGTCCACGCCGTAGCGCTCGATCGCGTCGGCAATGCGCCCCGTCGAGATGATTCCGCCACGCGTCGGCGCCGAGGTTCATGTACGTGAGCCAGCCGTCCTGGTGGCGGTCGTTGTTCCAGTCCACCCAGTTCAGGTCGTAGCGGTCGCCGTCGATCTTCTGCGTCACGCCGCGACGCGATCCTGGGCCACACGGGCTGCTTCCGGTTCGCGGAGTTCGCGCCGAACATCGGCATCATCCTGAAGCCGAGCTTCCTGCCCTCGCTGATCAGGCGCTTGAACCCGGCCTCGCCACCCATGCGGGCGGGCGCGACGTAGTTCGGGTAATCCCAGTAGTACCGGCCATCCCAGGCCGAGATGAACGCGAGCACGCGCTCGGGCGGGATCTGCGTCGCCATCCAGCGCAGGATCTCCAGCATGCGCGCGTAGTCGTTGAACATGAAGCCCGTGTAGTGCATGCCGTGGAGCGTCGTTACCAGCGCGATCTGTCGCTGCCATGGCTGGCACATCCGTCCGCGTCTCCCACGGCTGCAACCCGAACGCGCGTTCCACATGCGCCATGTGCGGCGCCACTGCGTCGTCGAGCGACGGCGCTCGCCCGACACGCCATCGCGGCACCGTTAGGCGCGTGTCGTTGCGCCACGCGTCGTGCTCGTACACCGCCTCCACGCGGTACGCGCGCTCGCCCGGCTGGAAGTAGAAGCGCTTCGGCCGGACGCGGTCGTCGAGCGACGACAGGTAGAAGAAGTCCTGCTCGCCCGCCTGCACCGCCGCGAGCGCGGTCGTGATGCCGACGGACGCGCCGGGCCCGTGCAGGTCGCCGGCGCCGAACGTGTAGCCGCCGAGCGTTTCGTTGTCGTGCGCGTCGAACGGGGCGCCGCCGCCGAGTGAGATCTTGCCGCGCGGGACGTCGCGGATGATGGTGGTGACCGTCTTCACCGGACGCTCCATCTCCACCACGGTGTCCCACTCGATGGTCGAGCCGTTGCGCCGGAACGTCGCGACGAGCGAGCCGGGCGCCTTCTCCTGCCCGCCGGCCCAGACGAAGCCAGTACACGTCAGGCGCAGCGTGTCGCCGTGCATCGTCGGCGGTGATGCGCGCGGCGTCGAGCCCGTAGGTGTTCTCGTCGGTGAAGACGAGAAAGCCGAACCGTAGTCCACCGAACGCGACGGACGGCTCGGGGAAATCGAAGCTGAACTTCATGAACGCGTCGCCGCGCGGCGGCACGAACACGTCGCTCGTGGACGTCAGCTGCAGCACCTCGGCCGGCTTTGCCGGTGGCGTCATGACGTTAGGCGGTATCAGCGGAGCCAGCGCCTGCGCGGTGTCTACCGCGCCTGACGCGACGCTGGCCGCCCCCGTGATCCCGATGACCTTGAGCCAGTCACGTCGCGAGAGCCCGCCGTCGCTCTCCTGGACGGGAGATCCAGCGGAACCGCCTCTGGTCTCGTTACCGGTTTCCGCTGCCCCGTCCCCCGTTCCTGGCTTTCTATCGTCCATTCCCTGTTCCGGTTCGCGCTCGACGTTCTCCGCGGCCAGCATAATATCCATCGTAGAACGTGCAGAACATGCAGCACTACGGCGCGAGAGTGTAGGCACTGCGGCGGACGAGCGAGTACACCGCGGCCGATACGTCTCATGGAGGAGTCATGGAACGGAGCAGAAGAATGGGCCAGGCACTACCGGCCGGCGTCGAGCAGCCGGACGATGCGTTCATGCGACGCATCCGCTATGTAGTGGATTTCGCGGACACGTAGGCAGAGCGGGCTCGTCAATCGTCGCGCCGTCACCCAGTCGTTGCTTGGGCGACGACGACCACGGCGGTACCTTGGTCAGCCCGCCAGCACATCGTCGACCGCCGACGTCCCGACGATCGGACACGATCTGCCACCCTTCGCGCCAAGACTCAGAATGCGCTACCGGATTGCTCCCGCGGCAACGCTGCTCGCCGCCCTCGCACTCGCCGCCTGTTCCGGGCGCGACACCGTCCTCGCACCAGTCGCGCCGCCCGCGCCACGTGGGGATGTGGCGACTGCAGTGGCGCCGCCGACCGTCTACTTCAGCGAGATCCACTACGACAACGTCGGCGCTGACGCCGACGAGCGCATCGAGATCACCGGCCCCGCCGGCACGGACCTCACTGGCTGGCAGGTCGTGCTCTACAACGGCAACGGCGGCGTCACCTACAACACGCAGACGCTGAGCGGCACCATCCCGGCGACGTGCGGCGCGAACGGCGTGGTCGTCCTGACGTATCCCGCGGACGGCATCCAGAACGGCAGTCCCGACGGCATGGCGCTCGTGAACGGCGGCGGCCAGGTCGTCGAGTTCCTGTCCTACGAGGGGACGTTCGCCGCGACGAACGGGCCGGCGTTAGGCATGACGTCGGTGGACATCGGCGTGCTCGAGAACGGCGCGCCCGTTGGACAATCGCTCCAGCGGAGCAGCGCCGGCACGTGGAGCGGCCCGGTCGCGAGCACGTTCGGCGCCTGCAACGACGACGGTGGCCAACCTCCCGCCGCGGTCGCGAAGGTCACCGTCGCGCCGGCCGCGGCGTCGATCGCGCAGGGCGCCACCCAGACGTTCACCGCGACGGCCTTCGACGCGTCGAACCAGCCGGTCGCGGGCGTCACGTTCACGTGGACGAGCAGCGCCACGGCCGTCGCGACGGTGAGCGCGACCGGCGTCGCGACCGCGCTGCAACCGGGCGACGTCACGATCACGGCGACGGCGCCTAACGCCATTACCGGGACGGCGTCGCTCCACGTCGATCGCGCCGTCGACGCCGGGCCTGCCCGAAACGCGGTTCAGCGAGCTGCACTACGACAACTTCGGCACGGACGTCGACGAAGCGATCGAGATCGAAGGACCCGCGGGCACCGATCGCTCACGGGCTGGAGCATCGTGCTCTACAACGGCAACGGCGGCGTGCAGTACAACACGCAGCCACTGACGCGGAACGATCCCCGCGACGTGCGACGCCCGCGGTGTCGTCGTCGTGAACTACCCGCAGGACGGGATCCAGAACGGCAGCCCCGACGGAATGGCACTGGTGAACGCGGCCGGTGAAGTCGTGGAGTTCCTCTCGTACGAAGGGACGTTCACCGCGACCGATGGCCCCGCGTCAGGCAAGACCGTCGACGACATCGGTGTGTCGGAGTCATCGTCACCGCTCGGACAATCGCTGCAGCGCTACCTCGGCGGGCGTCTGGCAGCAGCCGGCGACATCGAGCTTCGGCGCCTGCAACGGTAGCGGCGGCGGCCGAACCCCGGCGGCAACACGATCAGCTTCACCGGCCGTACGCCCAGTGACCCGGCGCTTCCCGTCGGCTTCCAGGATCAGCTCTTCGCGACCGTGCGCGACGCCGAACAACGTCGACCGTCACCACGACCATCACGTGGACGACTCGGAGACGCCGGCCATCGCGCGCATCGACCAGAACGGCGTCATCACCGCGCTCGCGGCCGGCAGCGCCACGTTCCGCGCGACGGCCGCCGACGGCCTAACGACGGCCACGTTCGCACTCCCCGTCGCGCGTCGCGGTCGCCAGCACCACGGCGCAATACGCTGGCAACGCGGAGTTCGGCGAGCCGGCCGACAGCCGACCCGAGCGACGACTTCATCGTCCGCCACCCGGAGTACACGGCGTCGTTCAACAAGAACCGCGGCACGCCGAACTGGGTCAGCTACGATCTCGAGGCCACGCACTTCGGCCCCGAGGACCGCTGCGACTGCTTCACGTTCGACCCGTCGCTGCCGGCTGCGTTCACGCGCTACACCACCGCCGACTACACCGGCGCCGGCGCTGCCGCCGGTTTCGGTATCGACCGCGGCCATCTCGCCCGCTCGTTCGACCGCACGTCGGCGAGTCTCGACAACGCGTTCACGTTCCTGTTCACGAACATCGTGCCGCAGGCCGCCGACCTGAACCAGGGTCCATGGGCGACCATGGAAAACTTCCTCGGCGACCTCGCTCGGCTCCAGAACAAGGAGGTCTACATCGTCGCCGGCGTCGCGGGCAACATTGGCACGGTCAAGAACGAGGGGAAGATCGTGATCCCCGCGTCCACCTGGAAAGTCGCGGTGATCATGCCGCGCGATCAGGGGCTCGCGACATCACGACACTCGGCGACCTCGAGGTCATCGCCGTGATCATGCCTAACCGAGCCCGGCGTGCGGAACGTCGACTGGCAGACGTACAAGACGACCGTCGACGCCGTCGAAGCGCTGAGCGGCTACGACCTGCTCGCGCTCCTGCGCGACGACATCGAGAACGCGGTCGAGAGCGGCAAGACGACAGCGGCGCCCATAGCAGCCATCGAATGGACCGTACACGTCGCTCGAAGGATCGGCGGTCGTCGATGAGCGCTGCCGGCTCCAGTGACGCGGACGGCGGTACGCTCACGTACCTGTGGAGCTTCGGCGACGGCGGGACCGCGAGCGGCCTCGACTGTGTCGCACACGTACTCCGCGGATGGCGGCTACAACGTTAGGCTCATCGTGAACAGCTCGAGCGGGCTCGCCGATACGATCTTCACCACCGCGACGGTCGCGAACGTCGCCCCAGCCATCGCCTCGTTCGCCGGAGCTACGCTGCTTCCGGGCGAGACGTACGCTGCCACGGGATCGTTCACGGATCCGGGCACGGACGCGTGGACGGCGACGGTCGACTACGGCGATGGCTCGGGACTCGTACCGCTGGCCCTCTCCGGCAAGACGTTCTCGCTCTCGCACACGTACGCCGGCGCTGGCTCCTTCACCGTCACGGTCCGCGTGAGGGACGACGACGTCACCTCGACGCGGACTGCGACGGTGACGGTGCTGACGCCGGAGGAGGGCATCGACAAGGCGATCGCGATCGTGAATGAGCTCCTGGCAGACGGAAAGATCGACGCCGGCATCGCGAGCTCGCTCACGTCGAAGCTCGGCGGCGCGAAGACGTCGCTTCTGCACGAGACCACACACGCCGCGCTCGGAAAGCTCGAAGCCGTGCTCGATGAGCTCGAATGCCCTGATACACGGAGGTCACGTGTCCGCCTCGGACGTCGACGCGTTGCACGAGCTCGTCGAGCGCGTCATCAAGTCGATTACGTACGTGCACCTTGTCATTCCGAGCGAGACGGCAGACGGGAGACGAGGAATCGAGGAATCCATGAGCTGCCGGTAGAGAGGCTCCCTCTACCCGGCATCCCAAGATTCCTCGACTCCGCCGCTTCGCGGCTTCGCTCGGAATGCACGGCTGTAACGGCAGGTTTACTCTTAGCCGCATGATGCTCCGCGCGCGCAACCTGTTCCTGGCCTGGCTCACCTACGGCGCCCTGCAGCTCGCGCTGCTGGGCGTCCCGGGCGCAGCCGCGCAGCCAGGCGTCGGGAATCGCGACGCACGGTCGCAGTCCGAGTCCCAGTCGGTCTCGTTCGGCAAGCGCCTCGTCGCGCCCGACAGCATCGACCGTCGGACCCCGACGACGCCGTTCGCGCCGTCGCGCCACATTGGCCTCGATCTGCCCGTCGTCGCAGGCAGCACGGCCGTCGTTGTCCCGCAGCACCACGACGGCTCCGACGCATCGCTCGCCCTCCCACCCGCACGCGCTCCACCCGCTCTCGCCTGAGCCGTCGCGCCTCTTCGGCGCGCCCATCACAACTCCGCCGGTCTTCACCTAACGCCGCCCGCGTCCGCGAGCAGGCGTGGCCGGCGCACGGCTTTCCGCGACCCGCGGAAGGAGAGCAGCCACATGAAATCGATCAGGTGGCGAGTGATCATCATCCTCGCCCTCGTTGTCGCGAGCGTCTTCGCGCTCGTACCCCGCAGCGTCAAGCAGCGCCTCTACGACTCGCGCACCGGTCAGATGCGCGACACCACCGTCCGCCGCGTTCCCATCAACATGGGCCTCGACCTTCGCGGCGGTGTTCACCTCGCGCTCGAGGTCGACGAGTCGCGCGGCAAAGTCGCCGATTGCGCCGACGCGATCCGTCGCGCCGAACGCGTCGTGCGCGCACGCATCGACGAGTTCGGAACGACGGAGCCCGTCGTCCAGATCGCGAGCGACTGTCGCCTGGTTGTCGAGCTTCCCGGCGAGACCGATCCCGCACGCGCC
This sequence comes from uncultured Gemmatimonadaceae bacterium, assembly GCA_963829055.1. Lineage (GTDB taxonomy): Bacteria > Gemmatimonadota > Gemmatimonadetes > Gemmatimonadales > Gemmatimonadaceae > JAJKIV01. The sequence goes on from CAWHHI010000005.1 coordinate 209,607, forward strand.
CGGTCGATCGTCGAACGCACGGCGTTCCTCGAGTTCCGCATCACGGACGCGAAGGAGCAATTCCGGCGCGCGCTCCCCTCGATCGATGTCGCGTTGCGACGAGCGGGAGTTGCAAACGCCGCGGCGCCGCGGACGACCGCCAGCGCAGATGTCGTCACCGGTCTCCTCTCGCCCGACAGTGCGCGTGCTACGACTGACACCACGATCAACGCGGCCAACGCCACGACCGAGGGCGGCGTGCTGTCGTCGCTCCTCACGCCTGGTCGTGTCCCTGGAGAATTCATCGTCGCCGAAGAAAGCGTCGCTCAGGTCGAGCAGCTGATCGCGAAGCCGGAGGTGCAGCAACTCGTTCCGCGCGGACTCGAGCTGCGATGGGGCACACCGATCGCGACGCGAGAGACGCGAGCGTTCCGGCCACTTTACGCGCTGCAGTCGCGAGCCATCATCACCGGCGAGGAAATCCAGAAAGCCGTCGCTGGCCGAGACCCCACGACCAACGCGGCCGAAGTGCAGTTCGAGCTCACGCGGCCCGGCGGACGCCAGTTCGGCGACGCGACCGGTCGCAACATCGGCAATCACCTCGCGATCCTGCTCGACGGGCGCGTACAGGGCGAGCCGCCCGTCATCCGCGACCGCATCACGTCGAACGGACGCATCGAGCTCGGTGGCAAGTCGCTCGAGGAAGCAAACGACCTCGCGCTCATGCTGCGCGCCGGCGCGCTTCCGGTACCGCTCCATGTCGTCGCCCAGGGAACCATCGGCCCGTCGCTCGGCATGGACTCCATCCGCGATGGCGTGCGCGCGTCGGCGCTTGCGGTTGGGTTCGTGCTGGTCGTCATGGGCGCGTACTACGGATTCGCCGGACTCCTCGCTGTCGCCGCGCTCGCCCTGTACGTGCTCTACTGCCTTGGCGGTCTCGCCGTGTTCGGGTTCAACCTGACGCTCCCGGGACTCGCGGGCTTCGCGCTGTCCATCGGAATGGCGGTCGACGCGAACGTGCTGATCTTCGAGCGCATGCGCGAAGAGCTCGACGCGGGGAAACCCGTTAGGCGCGCGATCGATGAAGGGTTTCGGCACGCGATGAGCGCCATCGTCGACTCGAACGTCACGACCGCGCTCACCGCGCTGATCCTGTACGTGGTGGGCACGGGACCCGTGCAGGGATTCGCGATCACGCTGCTCGTCGGACTCGTGGCGTCGATGGTCACCGCCGTCTTCGTCACGCGCACGTTCTTCCTCGTGTGGGTGAAAGCGCGTCCGAACATGACGACGCTTGAAGCATTTCACGTTCAGGCTGTTCGCGAACGCGCGCTACGACTTCATCGGCGTGCGACGCTGGGCGTACGGCGTGACGGCCGCGCTGATCGTGCCGGGCATGATCATGCTCGCCGCGACTGGGCATCACGTACAGCATCGAGTTCACGGGCGGTGCGCTGATGCACGTGCGCACGGACGACGCCCGTGGAGACGACACGCCTCCGCACCGCGCTCGAGCGCGGCGGTGTGAACAACCCGGAGATTCAGAGCTTCGGCTCGGCGCAGGAGTACGTGATCCGCGCTCGTCTCGACGGAGCCGCGGACGGCAACACGCGGAGCGCCGAGATCGCGGCGTCGGTGAGCAAGGCGCTCGATGCCGACCTGGGCACGGGCACGTATCAGATCGTGCGCAGCGAGGGCGTCAGCTCCGAAGGTCGGCGGTGAGCTTCAGGAGAAAGCGCTCATCGCGATTCTCTTCAGCTTCGTCGCGACGCTCATCTACCTCGCGTTCCGCTTCGAGTGGCGCTTCGGCCTCGCGGCCGTGATCGCGACGGCGCACGACGTGCTCGCGACGGTCGCGTTCATTCGCTACCTGGATCTCGAGGTGAGTCTCGTCGTGGTGGCGGCGGTGCTCACGGTACTCGGCTACTCGCTCAACGACACGATCGTGATCTTCGATCGCGTGCGCGAGAACGTGAAGCTCCACGCGCGCAAGCCGCTGGCGGAGTTGTTGAATCTTTCGATCAACGAGACGTTGCCGCGGACGATACTCACCGGCGGCACGACGCTGGCGACGGCGCTCGTGCTCTCGTTCTTCGCCGGCGAGGTGATCAAGCCGTTCGCGCTGGTGATGACGTTCGGCATCATCGTCGGCACGTTCTCTTCGATCTTCGTCGCGTCGCCGGTGCTGCTCGGCATAACGCGGCGTTGGGGCACTCCGAAGCCGAGTACAAGCAGCAGTGTCATCCGCGCAGCCGAGCCAGCGCGTGTCATCCCGAGCGGCAGCGAGGGACCTTCCGTGACGTCATCGTAGCCAGGGCCTGAACGACAACACCAACAGCAAACGGCAACTGCATGACAGGATTGGCAGGATGGACAGGATTGAACAGAGGCTCCGTGTCGCACGCAGGGCCCCTCCCGCAACGAGCCCGGAACGAGGGGAACGGCCGCTCGGGACGCCACTCTCCGAGAGATGTGTTCCTTCATTCGTTAGGCCCCGCGACACGCTCCCGACGCCGAGGCGGTCATCTTCTCAATCCTGCCAATCCTGGCCATCCTGTCTGCTGTTGCGGTTGCCGTTTGCGGTTGTCGAGCCCGCCCAGCGGACGTCGAGTGTCGTTAAGCACGCGATCCTGTCCGGCCTGCCGATGTCGAACGTCCGTCGGGACCGCCATCGTACCTGTCGTCGCGAGTAATAGTCGCAATTCGGTACGTAATCGCCGTACACCGTGCCTCGGCAGATTCCGCGCTGGATGTGAACAGCCCCGCTGTCAGCGAAGACAGCGGGGCTTTCAGGTCACCTTGCGCAAGCCCACGAGCTAATGCGTCGTCTTATCGCTTCGCCTTCTCGAACAACGCCACATACTGCCCATAGCCTTCCTCGGCCAGCTTCGCCACCGGGATGAAGCGCATCGACGCCGAGTTCATGCAGTAGCGCAGTCCGGTCGGCTGCGGACCGTCGTCGAAGAGATGCCCGAGATGCGAGTCCGCGTGCGCCGACCGCACTTCCGTGCGCTCCATGAACAGCGAGCGATCGGTCTTCGTCTTCACGTTCGCCGTCTCGAGCGGCTTCGTGAAGCTCGGCCATCCCGTGCCCGAGTCGTACTTGTCGAGAGAGCTGAACAGCGGCTCGCCCGAGACGACGTCGACGTAGATGCCCGCCTCGTGATTGTCCCAGTACTCGTTCTGGAACGGACGCTCCGTCCCCTCGTGCTGGGTCACCTGATACTGCAGCGGCGATAGCTGCTTCTTGAGCTCCGCGTCGCTGGGCTTCTTGAAGTCGGTCATCCGTTTGGCTCCTGTCTTCCCGTTGGTGGCGGCGACGGTTTGCGCGCCTGCGTGCGTGTTGGCCTGCGCCCCCGCCGCGGTTGTCGCCACGCCTACCATCATCGCAGCCGCGGCAACCGCGAGCCCGCGCTGGGTGCGACTCAGTCGCGCAACCATATAGACCGTTTCCCCGCCTATCGTATGCCAGCCGCGACCGCTCGTTCGAGCGGCCCCGGATTGTCTGAATGGGGTCCTCACCGGACATATCCGTGTTCGGTACCGATTGTTCCAGGGATAAAGTCCGGACAATGAAGTACGCCTGCCGACCGATGTCGGATCGTTGCGTGCTCGCCGGATCGGTTGGTCACGCTCGAGGACGGTTCAACCCTGTTCCCGGCGCGCTTGTGGCCCCCGCAGTGACCCACAGCCCGTCGCCATCGGATCGTGTCAGCTGTCCCGTCCCGGTAATTCACGCCGCGACCAACCTGCTTCAGCGCTCCCTGGCGTCGACCTATGATCTCTCCCCTCCTGCGTGGCCTTCGCGGCACTCGCCCTCATCTGGCGCCTCTGCTGTGGTCGCGACTCGAGCCACGGCTCAGAGCGTCCCTGATACCGCCTCTGCTCGCGCCGAGTCGCTCTTCGCCGCGAAGGACTACGTGGGCGCGGCGTCCGCCTTTCAGGCGCTCACCCGCACCCATCCACAGCAGGCGCGGTACTGGACCCGTCTCGGAACGTCGCTGCAGTTCGCCGGGCGCCACGACGACGCCGTCGCCGCCTACCGACACGCGATCGGCATCGCGACGGCACCGATCGCCATGTACAACCTCGCGACGGTGTTCGCCACGAAGAACCAGAAGGACTCCGCGTTCTACTGGCTGGACCAGCTGGTCACCACCGCGAGCTACACGAACGACAAGGCCGTGAGCAGCGACAACGACTTCGCGTCGCTCCGCGCGCGACCCGCGCTTCGACGCGCTGCTCGAGCGCATGCGGAACGCGCTGCGTCCGTGCCTAACGCGCAAGGAGTCTCGGATGTTCGACTTCTGGGTCGGCGACTGGGACGTGAAGAACGCGCAGGGGCAGCAAGCCGGCTCGAGCTCGGTACAGCTGCTGCTCGAAGGGTGTGCCCTGTACGAGAACTGGGTCGACGGGCAGGGTGGCGGCGGCAAGAGTCTCAACAGCTACAACGAAGAAACGAAGCAGTGGCAGCAGTTCTGGACCGACCAGTACGGCCACGTCACCGAGTACCGCGAAAGCGAATGGATCAACGGGAGCCTGCGCTACTCCGCCAGGCAGCAGACTCCGCGGGGTCCGTCGCTGATCCACATGACGTTCACGCCGATGAACCCGGACCTCGTTAGGCAGTTCGGCGAGACGTCGCTCGACGGCGGCAAGACGTGGACGCCATCGTTCGACCTCTACTATCACCGCCGGAAGAAATGATGTGCGCGGGCGGCGCTGTCCGTGTGTTCCGCCTGTCTCCGCCATCCGCCGTCCGCCCTCCTCCTTCCTAAGGCCTCGCAGGCGTTCGCAGCACCGCAACCGCCTCGATCTCGAGCAGGATGTCTGGCCTCGCCAGCGTCGCGACCGGTATGAGGCTGTTGGCCGGCGGGCGCGCCGGATCGAGATACTTGCCGCGAATCTCCCGCAACGTCGCCACGTTGGCGAGGTCGGTGATGTAGGTCGTCGTCTTCACGACGTCGGAGAACGTCGCACCCACGCTCGCGAGCGCGATCCGCAGGTTCGCGTACACGCGCTCCGCCTGCGCGCGGAAGTCGCCCACACCGACCATCGCGCCGGTGCTGTCGAACGCGACCTGACCGGCGATGTACACCGTGCGACCGTCGGCGGCGAGCACGACGTGCGTGTAGCCACTCGGCTTCGTGAGACCGGTCGGATTGATGTAGCGCGCCTCGCCCGCCTGAGCGCGGGCACCGGAGCCCGCGAGAAACACAATCAGCGTGAATCGCGCGGATCGCGAAAGCATTGAATCGAGTCATGCGGAAGTATTCGCGAGCACGAGCCAGGGTGCCAATCGATTCTTCGCATGATGACACTTCGCGCACGTGACCGTGTCTCATTCCGAGCCGGTTGTCATTCCGAGCGGAGCGCCGAGGCGCGCAGTCGAGGAATCGCGATCGTCCCGATAGAGGGGCCACTCTACCCGGACGATCAGCGATTCCTCGACTGCGGCCTGCGGCCTCCGCTCGGAATGACAACCCCGCTCGGAATGACAGCTAGCAGCAGTCCGTCACGACGTCGAGCAATCGTGCGATGTCGGCCTCGTTACTGGCGATACCTAACGACGCACGGATCGCCCCCACCGGCACGTCCGGACCAAGGCACTCCGCGAACTTCTCCACCGAGAACCCCTCACGTCGCGCGCGCTCCAGACACGCCGCCGACTCGGCCGCAGGGAATCCGAACGCACGCTCCGCCGCGCCCGGGTTGCAGAAGCAACCACCACGCACCGACACGCCATTCGCGAGCGCCTTCTGCTCGACCTGCTGGTACGGAAGCACACGTCCATGCCGATCCACGACGTTGAACGTCACCGTGCCGCCTCGTGCGTGCCCGCCGCTCGGGCCGTAGACAATCGTCATTGCCCGGCCGTTCGAGTGTCGCAACTCGGACAGCCCAGCGAGCAACGTCGTCGTCAGCTGACCGACACGCGCCTTCACGTTCGACATGCCGATGGTGCCTAACAACTCGAAGCCCGCCGGCAACGCGGCGATCGACGCGAAGTTCGGCGTGCCGTCCTCGAAGCCCTCCGCGCCTGCCTTGAGCATGTGCGTGCGGTGCTGCACCGAGACGAATTCCACCGTCCCGCCCGCGAACCAGGGCCGCGTCAGCGACGCGAGCGCGTCGCGCCGTGCGATCAACGCGCCCACTCCCGTCGGGTAGCCGAACATCTTGTAGAACGACAGCGCGACGAAGTCCGGCTGCACCTCGTCGAGTCGCAGTGCGTTGGTCGGCACGAACGCGGCCGCGTCGAGCAGCACTGCATACCCAGCCCGTTGCGCCGCGTGCACTAGCTCGAGCGGATGCTGCACGCCCGAGAAGTTCGACTGCGCTGGAAACGCGAACAGGCTCGGCCCCGCCGCGCGCGTGAGCTCTCGCGCTTCACCGATGAGTCGAAGCTCGTCGTCCAGCTCCACGTACCTGACCTCGGCTCCTCGTGCCCGCGCGATCTCGCGAATGCCATTCACCGAGTTGTGATTGTCCGCGGAGAGCACCAGGCGAGAGCCGTGGCAAAACGCGAACGCCTCACCGACGAGACGGAGCGCACCGCTCGCATTCGCGGTGAAGATGACCTCGTACTCCTCCGGATCCGCGGCGAAGAACGCGAGCGTCAACCGACGCGCGTCCTCGATGATCTCCGTGCTGCGGAGTGACGCCACGCTCTCCGAGTGCGGGTTCCCGAGCACTGACTCGCTGAGAACATCGAGATGACCCCGCACCTGTGACTCGGCGAACAGCGCGCTGCCCGTGTAGTCGAGATACACCTCGCCCGAGCGATCCAGACGCCCGAATTCGCGCGTCCGCAGCGCCGCGAACCACGCGGCATCCCGTACGGTCGCACGCGCTGGCGAGCCAACGCCCGCCGACGCTGTCCCGTGCGCGAACGTTGCGTTCAACACGCTCGCCTCCGAACCTTCCTGATCGCCTCACGCGTGCCCACCGAATGCGGCGACGCCAGCTTGCCGTCGAGCACACTCGGCGTGTCGACGATCTCCATCTTCCCGCCGAACCAGAGCGTCAGCGCGCGGATCGAGTCGCGCTGGGCCTGCGGCGCGTTCGCTGCCACACGCGGGTTCATGACCTGCTCCAGCCACTCGTAGAGGCCGCCGCGCAGGAAGTACACACGCTCGACGCCGCGAGCGCGGAGGAGAAACCACGCCTGCGCGGCGTGCGTGCCGCCCTCCGAGTACAACACGTACGTCGCCGCCGAGTCGAGCGGCATGCGCGCGATCTCGGCGAGTGGGACTCGCGTGGCGCCGGGCACGTGGAACTCCGCGAACTCGCTGTCCGAACGGATGTCGAGCACGCGAAGCCCGGCCTTGTCATCGCGAATCCACGTCGCGAGCTCCACCGCCGTGACGTGGTCTTCCTCCTGCTCGACGACGCGCGCGAGCTCCGTCACGTTCACGGTGCCGCGTGCCGGTCTGGTCGGTGTGCCGGCAACCGCCGCGAGCGCACCGGCGATCACCGCCGCGATTGCGAGGCCTCGCTCGACGCGCGGCGATCGAATCTCGCGTGCTGTCATACGGTCACGTCGGTCGGCTGGGCAGGGCGCTCGGCGTGTCGCTCCAACCATTCTGCCCCCGCGAACACGCCTAACGCCGCTGCCACGATGATGCCGACCACCACTCCGTACGAGAGTCCGAGCGCCTGCGGCAGCGTCCACGCGCCGCGCGCCGTGCTGTCCGCGAATCCACCAATTGCGGGAAACGCCTCGCCGAACACGAACACGCCGACAAGCATACCCGCGATGAGCGCCCATCCATCCTTTCGTCCAGTCGCCGCGGCCACGCACGACGTGCCCGGGCAGAGCCCGCCCGTCGCGAACCCTACGCCGAACACCAACCCGCCCACGATCTGTGGCGCGATGAACGTTTCCGGCACGTAGATGCGGGAGAGATCGAGCAGCCCCGCCCACGACAGCCAGAACAGCCCGAGCATCGCCGTCAGGATGGCGCTGAACATGAGCTTCAGCACCGAGAGGTCCGTGAAGTAGAACTGACCCGCGAGCTTGCGCGCGTTGCCCATGCCGCCACGCTCGAGGAACCAGCCGAACGCGATCCCGAGCAGCACCGCGACGACGAGGCTCATCCCGTCGCCGAAGCGACCGAGCTCGTAGAACGGCGCCATCACTGCCACGCCTTCCGAAGCAGCGGGGCCGCCGCGTACGCGCCGGCGAACGCGGCGACCACGAAGAGCCAACTGCCGACACTGAGGGTTGCGCCTCCCGTTAGGCCAAGTCCGCTCGTGCAGCCGCGGGCGAGCTTCGCGCCGACGCCCATTGCCGCTCCGCCCGCGAATGCATTCACCAGACGACGACGGTCGGTGATCGCTGGTCCCCGCTCTGTCGTCCATCGCAGTCGTCCGGCGAGGAGTCCGGACGCCAGTCCGCCGATGAGCACGCCGAGCACCTCGAACACCAACCAGTCGCCGAGCGGGCTCGCGGCGCCGTCAGCGAGGTAACGGGCGTAGAAGGCGTTCCCCGCCGCGTGACCGGGCGCCGCGGCTTGCACCGTGGCGGTCACGACGCTCGAGAACGCGCCCGACGCCCCGAGCCCTCGGCCCATCAGGACGAACGAGAGCAGTAGCACGATCCCGATGCCCACGCCCGCGAGGTACGGGCTCGTATACGGCGCGGCCTCACGCCGCGCGCGCACCCGTACCTCTGCGGTGGTCGCACCTAACGCGTTTCCGGCTGCGATCGTTGACATGTCGCTCACGCGTCCCCTTCGCTCAGCTGCCCTTGCGGGAGCTCTCGGTGGGAAGCTGGCGCATCGACCAGTCCTGGAACGATCCGTCGTACAGCTTCACGTTGTAGCCCAGGGCCTCGGCCGCAAACAGCATGGCGGTCGCCTGCTGGCCAATGTGGCAGTACCCGATGATCGTGTCGTTAGGCTTGACGCCCGCGGCCGCGAACAGCTCGCGGAGCTTGGCATCCGGCAGCAGATGGTTCGTCTCGTCGAACACGCTCTCGAACACGACGTTCACGCTGCCCGGCACGTGGCCCGGCACGACGCGCCGCCGCTGGTGCCCTGCAGCGTCAGTGCCCGAGGGCTCCTGAATCGGGCCGTCGTAGAACATCGTGTTGCGCGCGTCGACGATCACGTACCCGGGCGTCCGGATGTGCGCCTTCACGAAATCGGCGTCGACGACGAGCGGTACCGTCGGGCGTGCGGCGAGTGTGCCCGGCTTCGGCGCCGCAGGAACGTCCCTGGTGATCGGACGATTTCCTTTCTTCCACTCGGGCATGCCGCCGTCGAGAATGGACGCCCGCGCGCCGAGTCCCGCGTATTGCAGCGTGAGCAGCGCTCGAGTGGAGGGGGACACCCAATCATTGCCGTAGTAGATCACGACACGTGAGTCGTCCGAGATGCCGAGCTGCTGGAGACGCTGTCGCAGCTCGTCCGGCGCCAGCATCTCGAGCGCGAGCTTCGTCGTGTCCATCGTCATCGGCGACGAGACGTCATGGAGCTCGAGGAAGCGCGCGCCGGGGATGTGGCCGGCGTCATACTCCGGCTTCTCTCCGACGTGGAGCAGCACGAGCTTCGGGTTCTTGAGCTGCGTGGCAAGCCAGTCGCTCGTGACGAGAAGGTCGTTGCGCGTGAGCTTGCCGGTCGGTGTTGTGTTCTGCGCCGCGGCGGCCGCGACGGTTGTCGCGAGCAACGCGATCAACACGGGCGCGCCTCGCGTGAGCGGGCGGAGTCGGTCCAACATGTCGGATGTCCTCGTGGCTGGTTGTTCGGGGGCGGCGGCCAATCGCTGACCGCACGTGGCGAGGACGATACGCGAGGGGATCGCGCTGGTGGCGGTGAAACTGTCCTTCGTTGGTCGCCGATGCGTGCGAGGGATGTGCGCGATCTGTGATGGCGACGCTGTCACGCGCCTCGTGGGCGCTGCCTGACGACTCGTCCCAGTTGTCCTCCGCGGCGGACGCTAGTTCGTCGCACGGCATGGACGATGTCGCACGTCCCATCGTCGGTAGAGCCCGAGTGACTACACGGAGATGGCGGTGCTAGCGCGCATCGGTTCCTGGCGAGCGACGCGCATGTGCTCAGCGCGCTGCGCAGTCACGCGGCCCGCCTCGGCGCGAATGGATTGCTGCTCCTCAACACGCGCGGCTCTGGCGGCGTGCGCGGTTCCGGAACCGGCGTGGTGATTGGTGGTCCCCGGTCCGGTGAGGTCGTGGTCGGCAACGTACAGACCGACGTCGACGAATTCGAGCGCGCGGTGGCGATCCGCTACCGACCGCGTTAGGCGACCGGCCCGAGGCGTCACGCCGATCGGCGTGACGCCTCGGGCTCCTGATCGGACTGGTCAGGGTTGAACGCCCGCGCGGCGAGCCGCCGCGCGTGGTCGCGCACGTCGTCCGGCCACTCGGACGTCATCTCGGTGAACCGCGCCTCGTCGTTGGCGAACAGCGCACGCGTCGCTTCCTCGAACCCGCGCTCGTTCCCCGCCATCGCGGACATGAAGCGGTACGCCGACTCCTGAGCCTTCCGCCGGCGATCCGTCGCGGCGAGTGACTGCCGAGCTGCGTCCACGAGTCTTCGTACCGCGGCGGACGCGCCGCCGGGCTGCGTGGCCAGCCACTCCCAGTGACGCGGCAGCAGTGTCACTTCACGCGCCACGACTCCCAGTTTGGGACGCCCCCGTCCGCGCGCTGCTTCGCCCTCGCGGTAGGGCGACCCGTCGGCCTCGGCACTCGAAGACTCATCAGCTGACGGTGCGGAGTCGCCGGTAATCCTGGCGATCACGTCGGCGTCGGTCCCGCGGAAGTCGACGTCGATGACCTGACTCGTCGCGTCGTCGAAAATCAGAACGGAATCCTGTGCGCCCGCGGCGACGGCCTGCTTTGCGGCGATAGCGACGTCGGTAAGGAGTCCGGAGCTGATGCGACGCGAACCGACGAACGCGATGCATTGGGGAATGGTCGATTCATTCACTGGCGTATACCCGTTTGAGCGGTGAGGAGCCGCATTATATCCGGGTATTAATACCCGGTCAATACCATCCGGGTAAAAATGTCCCACGCACAGCCCTGCGTCAGCCGCGCGGCAGGGTCAGGATGAACCGCGAGCCAACCCCGGGCGTACTCTGCACCGCGATGTCGCCACCCATCGCCCGCGCGAGATCGCGACTGATCGAGAGACCGAGCCCCGTGCCGGGGTTCGTCCCCGAACGCCCCCGCTCGAGTTGCACAAATGGTTCGAAGATCGCCTCGAGCTTGTCCGGCGGCACGCCGGTCCCCGTGTCCTGCACGTGGACGGACAGCGAATTCGCCGTCGCATCACACTCGACGGTGATGCTGCCGCCTAACGGCGTGAACTTCGCCGCGTTCGAGAGCAGGTTCAGGAGAATCTGCTGCATCCGATCGCGATCGACCCGGGCCACGTAGCCGCTGTCGCACGAGCGGTACTCGTAGTGCAGCTGCTTCTCGAGCAACTGCGGCGCGATGAGCGCCTCCAGCTCGCGGAGCGCGTCGTGCATCGCGACGGCCTGGACGTCGAACTGGACGCGGCCGGCTTCGATCTTCGCGAAGTTCAGGATGTCGTTGATGAGCGAGAGCAGGTGATGCTGATTCTGGCGGATCCGCTCCAGGTCGGCGCGCTGGGCATTGGTGATGGGGCCGCGGATCCCGTCCGTCAGGAGCGCCGCATAGCCGCCGATCGCGTTCAGCGGCGTCCGCAGCTCGTGCGACATGCTCGCGAGGAAGTCCGACTTGGCCTTGTTGGCGAGCTCCGCCTCCGCTCGCGCACTGCGCTCCGCCGCGTAGAGCCGGGCGTTGTCCATGGCGATCGCCGCCGACGATGCGATGCCTAACGCCAGACGCTCGGCCCTCGACGTAAAGACGCCGACGTTCGCGTGGCCGAAGAACAACCCGCCAATGACCTCGCCGTTGCGCGAGATCACCGGTACCGCGAGGTAGCTCCGCACCGGCAAGTGCCCCTTGGGCATCCCGTGATGCGGCGCCATCGTCCCGTACCGCGGGTCGGCGGTGATGTCGTCGCTCCGGACGATCGCCGTCCCGTAGAACGTCGGCGCGAACACCGGCGTCGCTCGCGGGTGCCCGAAATTCTCGAACGCCTCACGCGGCGCGCCCGACAACGTGTACAACGTGTACTTCCCGCCGTGGCGGTCGGTCACGTTGTAGAAGAACGCGCCGAACTGCGCCCCGGTCAGTCCGGTGGCCGCGTCGGTGACGGTCTGGACAATCCGCTCCACATCCAGCTCCGACGTCAACACGCCCGAGATGTCGTTCAGCGTCTCGACGAGACTCGTCTCCTCGCGGCGCGCTTCCTCGGCCTGCTTCTCGTCCTCGATATCATCGAGCGTGCCCACCCACTCACGAACGTTGCCATGGTCATCGAGCACCGGCACGCCGCGGGCACGCTGCCAGCGATAGCTGCCGTTCGCCAGGCGCAGGCGATACTCGTTCTGATAGATGCCCCGCGACTCGAACGCGCTCCACCACGCCGTCGCGCTCCGCGCCCTGTCGTCCGGATGCAGCGCATCCAGCCAACCCGACCCGCGAACCTCGTCCTTCGTCTGGCCGGTCAGCGTCCGCCAGTGCGGCATGTCCTCGACCATGCCATGCGCGTCGGTGTTCCACACGAGCTGCGTACTCGCCTCCACCAGCGCGCGGTAGCGATCCTCGCTCCGCTTCGCCTCGATGCTTGCCTGGTGCAGATGCTCGTTCGCCTGTTCGAGTTCCTCCGCCAGCGCCTGCGCCTCGTCCACCTGCTGTTCCAGCTCCGCCGTGCGCTCCAGAAGGTCTCGTTCGGCGCGCGCGATCCGCACAGCACCGCGAATCGCCTGCGCGAGACGGTCGGGGACGATGGGATCGTTAGGAATGACGTTATGCGCCCCTGCACGCTCGAGCTCGGCCGCGTTCCGTAGCGACGCACGCGGCACCAGTGCGACCACCCCACCTGTCCACATGCGTGGATGAGCGCGCGAAGCGTGGCCACCACACGTTCGACATCGTCGGTCTCGTCCACCAACACACAGTCGAACGGACGCCGCGATGCTTCACCGCTCAGTGAACCGAGCGCCGTACTCGCATCCGGCACCCGATGGAGCTCAGCGCGATCAAATGCCGAGGCCGCCAGTGCCTGCTGCACTGCGGCGGCGGTATCGGCGTGCGTCGTCACCAGCAGGAGCGCTAGCCCGGCCCCGTTAGGGTCGAGCACCACACCCGTTCTACTAATCGATGATCCGGTCACGGTTCCATGATGTCTGCGTCGCGCGCGTACGCTCGGATGCTTCAGCACGTAAGCAATTTCCGAGCGCTGCCGCAGGAGGAACCGACGACTGCGCTGAACGGTGACGGCTACCGAACTTCCGGGGCGACATTCGAGAGACTCTCGCCACGGCGGCTGACGAAAGGATTCGACGTCAGGCGCAGTGATCCGGGGCGGCCGGCTCACCATGCTCGACGCCCGCGCAACGCTCGTGTGAACGCGATCGCGCGGCACATCCAGCTTCTCGAGATGGAGATTCACGGCCGGCTGTCCGACGCACAGCGCGACGCGCTCGTCCGCGTGGAGCGAAACCAGCGCCATCTGCTGTCACTGATCAACGACCTCCTCGACCCAACCGCGTAGTCGCGTTAGGCGGCGGTGCTGGTCAGCCGGGCGCTCGACAGACGGTCGAGCATTTGCGCGGCGGCATCGAAATGCTGGCGGACGTCGAACCCCTTCGGGTCGATCACGGACTGCAGGGCGCAGCCGTGAATGAGACTCACCGCGACGCTGGCCACGCCTTCCGCCGTCGCCACCGCCGTCGGCGTAGCCGCTGCCGTGGTGCCCGCAGACATGGATGGGTCAGCGGTCACGACGGCTGCCGCAACTTCTCTGAACGCGGCACGGTACTCCTCGAGCACTACGCGAATCCGCTGCCGGATCGCGGTGTTGCGCACGCCAGTGGTCCAGTAGTCGAGAAACAACCGGAAATGCCTCGGATCGGTGGACAGTCGATCCATCTCGGCCCGGAGCAACGCGTGCATCCGGTCCGAGGGCCGAGTGATCTGGGCGACGCCGTCGGGAATGCGGAGCACCGCGGTCGCGTACAACACGCGATCGAGCAGACTCGCCACGAGCTCGTGCTTCCGCTTGAAGTGGAACAGCACGGTCCCGTGACTCACGTCGGCTCGCGCCGCGACCGCGCGGAGCGTCAGGGCCTCGAGGCCCTGACGCGCGGCCACGTCGTACGCGGCGCGCAGGATGTCTTCGCGCCGCGTTTCTTCAGAAACCTTTCGTCCAACCATTGCAGCTCCTCATGACGACGCGCGGTGTAGTGGATCGCGAGTGAGATGTTGAGAGCAGACGAGGCAGGCCGTAATGCCAGAATCGCCTGCTCTCAACATCTCACGCCCGCACTACTAGTACATCCCGCCCATGCCACCGCCACCCGGCGCGCCGGCCGACTGCTTCTCTTCCTTCCGCTCGACGATCGTTGCTTCGGTCGTGAGGAGAAGTCCGGCGATCGACGCCGCGTTCTGCAGCGCCGTGCGCGTCACCTTCGTCGGGTCGATGACGCCGGCCGCGACGAGATCTTCGTACGTGTCCGTGAACGCGTTGTAGCCGAAGTTCGTGTCCTTCGAGCTGCGCACCTTCTCGACGACGATCGATGCTTCGCTTCCCGCGTTCTGCGCGATCATCCGGATCGGCTCCTCGAGCGCGCGACGGATGATGTTGACGCCGATCTGCTCGTCGCTGTCATCCATCTTGAGCCCCTTGAGCGACGACTGCACGCGAATGAACGCGACGCCGCCGCCGGGGACGATGCCCTCCTCGACCGCGGCGCGCGTGGCGTGCAGCGCGTCCTCGACGCGGGCCTTCTTCTCCTTCATCTCGCTCTCGGTCGCGGCGCCGACGTTGATCACCGCCACGCCACCGGCCAGCTTCGCCAGCCGCTCCTGGAGCTTCTCCTTGTCGTAGTCCGACGTGCTCTTGTCGATCTGGCCGCGCAGTTCCTTGATGCGGCCCTGAATCTTGTCCGTCTCGCCGGCGCCATCGATGAGCGTGGTGTTGTCCTTGTCGACGACGATACGCTTGGCACTACCGAGATCGCTGACGACCGCGTTCTCCAGCTTGAACCCGATCTCTTCCGAGATGACCTTGCCGTTCGTGAGCACCGCGATGTCTTCGAGCATCGCCTTGCGACGGTCGCCGAAGCCCGGAGCCTTGACCGCAGCGATCTTGAGCGTACCGCGGAGCTTGTTCACGACCAGCGTCGCGAGCGCCTCGCCCTCGACGTCCTCCGAGATGATCAGCATGGGCTTGCCCATCTGCGCGACCTTCTCGAGGATCGGGAGCAGGTCCTTCATCGAGCTGATCTTCTTGTCGTGGATGAGGACGAATGCATCCTCGAGCACGACTTCCATCTTGTCCGGGTCGGTGACGAAGTACGGCGAGAGGTAGCCGCGGTCGAACTGCATGCCGTCCACGGTCTCCAGGGTGGTCTCGAGACCCTTTGCTTCCTCGACCGTGATCACGCCGTCCTTGCCGACCTTCTCCATCGCTTCGGCAATGAGATCACCGATCTCCTTGTCGTTGTTCGCGGAGATGGCGCCGATCTGTGCGATCTCTTTCTTGCCGGCGGTCGGCACCGAGATCTTCTTCAGCGCCTCGACTACCGTAGCGACCGCCTTGTCGATGCCGCGCTTGAGCGCCATCGGGTTCACACCGCCCGTGACACTGCGGAATCCTTCACGAACGATCGCCTGCGCGAGCACTGTCGCCGTGGTGGTGCCATCACCAGCGACGTCGGACGTCTTGGTGGCGACTTCCTTCACCATCTGCGCGCCCATGTTCTCGAGCGGATCGGAGAGCTCGATCTCCTTGGCGACGGTGACGCCGTCCTTGGTGATCGTCGGGGCGCCGAACTTCTTGTCGATGACGACGTTCCGGCCCTTGGGGCCGAGCGTGACTTTCACTGCGTCGGCGAGCTTGTCGACGCCGCGCTTGAGAGCGGCGCGTGCGTCACTGTTGAACTGCAGGTCTTTAGCGGCCATTGGGTCGAATCCTTGTATGAAGACGGCTACGGAGGAGCGAGATGTGGTGCGGCAGAGCGATCGGGCGCGTCGGGGATGTCAGCGCCCGGTTCCCGTGCTCAGGACAGCACGGCCAGAACGTCGCTCTCGCGGAGGATGAGAAGCGCCTCGCCGTCGATCGTGACTTCAGTGCCGCTGTATTTCCCGTACAGAACCTTGTCGCCGACCTTCACTTCCATCGGCACGCGCTTGCCGTCGTCGAATCGGCCTGGGCCGGCAGCGACGATCTCGCCCTGCTGCGGCTTTTCCTTCGCGGTGTCGGGGATGAACAGTCCGCCGCGCGTCTGCTCGTTGCCTTCGAGTGACCGGACGACGACACGGTCCGCGAGCGGACCAACGTTGATGGATGTCGCGCTCTTGGTGGCCATGGGTCGTGCGCCTCGCTGCTAGGTGGGACCGGGCGCAGGCAGATTGAACAGCGCCCAGCAGTCATTGACCAGTTGGATAATGAAGCATACCTGTTTTCATCCAGTTGGTCAATGAGCCGTTGACCGTGCCCACAGGGTGTGCTACGTTTCGCGCTCGATCCGTCCGGCAACCACTCGAGATTCGGTGTCGTATGCGTTCTCGTCGCATGACTGCTGCCAACAGGCGGAACTCGATCGCGGGCCGCTGGCGTCCGTGGCTCTGGGACAGTGTGCCCGACGACATGGCCGCGAATGATGCGCCGTCCGAGGCCCCGATCGACGGGCCTTCGCGCGAGCAGATTTCGCTCTGGGCCGACGACGCCGCGTTAGGTCCGAGCGGCCCGCAGCTGCGACTGGAGTAGCGCACGGCGTGGGACCGCGGCGCGCCGCGGTCCCACGTGTTGGTGATCCGTTCTCCTACTGCAGCGACGTCGTCGTTCCCTGCGCACTCGCCAGCGCGACGCGGGCGAGGTGATACGACGTCCGCGCATCGATCACGAGATCGCGTGCCGAGTTGAGGGACATCGACGCGGTGATGACGTCGGCGTTGCCGCTCACGCCCTGACGGAACCGCTCGCGCGCCTGCGCGACTTCCTGCTCCGCCAGCACGAGCCGCGCCTGTGCCGCCGCGACTTCCTCGCGCGCCGACGCGACGCTGATCATCGCCGATCTCACATCCGTCTCTACCTGACGCCGGGTGTCGAGCGCCTGGACCTCGGCCTCTCGCTGGCGCGCACGCTCCTCCGCCAGCCGCGACTCGGTGCGCAGTCCGTCGAAGATCGGGAGCGACACCTGCACGCCGTACGAATACGTGCCTAACAGGCGATCGGTCTCTTTTCCGTTCGAGCCGTGGTCCGCGTAGAGCGACACAGCAGGCAGACGCTCGGCGGCCGCCGCGCGAGCATGCATCCGCGCGCCCTCACTCTGAGTGCGCGCCGCCTTGAAGTCTGCGCGCGATGCGAGCGCCGTCCGAAGGATCTCATCCTCGCGCCCCATCGCGTCGTTCGGCGACGGTGCGCGGAGTGAATCGGCAATCACGAGTGGTGCGCCGTCGGCGAGCGCCAGCTCGTGACGCAGTTGCAGCACACCGCGGTCGCGGTCTCCTCGTGTCGCGATGAGGCGCGCGCGTGCGTCGGCGAGCTGCGACTGGGCGCGCGTCACGTCGAGCGAAATCCCGACGCCGGCCTTGAGCTGCTGCTGCGCGATATCGAGCAGCTCCGCGGCGAGCGACGAATCTGCCTCGCGCGCCGCGATGCGCGCCTCGGCGCGAAGTACACGCAGATACGCGTTCGCCCCACGCTCGGCCGCGGTCTCCGCCGCGGCATCGGCGCGGTAGTGCACGGCGTCAGCGTCGGTCGCCGTCGCGCGCCAGTTGAACACGGATGGGACGTTGATCAGCTGTTGTGTGATACGCGCGCGCACGTCGATGCTGCGCACGGGACCGCGCACCTCACCGTCGGGATCGAGCGGCGAGCCCCCGGGCGCGCTCGGAAAGTCCATCCCGAGCGATGCGGTGTTGAAGCTGCGCGTGCCGACCTGCGCGCTCGTCGAGAGGTTGGGCAGGAGCTCGGAGCGGCGCTGCGCCACGCGAGCGTCTGCCTGCGATGACCGCTCGCGCG
This sequence comes from uncultured Gemmatimonadaceae bacterium, assembly GCA_963829055.1. Lineage (GTDB taxonomy): Bacteria > Gemmatimonadota > Gemmatimonadetes > Gemmatimonadales > Gemmatimonadaceae > JAJKIV01. Next base: position 227,672 of record CAWHHI010000005.1, read on the forward strand.
CGGCCGCGGTGGATGCGCTACGCTCGGACGCGATCCGTGCGGCGCCCCCGAGGGTTAGCGCGGTGGGCGTGCCCTGCGCTTCGACTGTGGTCCACGTTGCGAGCAGGCAACCCGTCGCGACGAGTGCGACGAAGCAGACACGCGCGCCAGTGCGTCGCGGCGACGATGTGTCGGAGACGGCAGATGCTATGGAGATCATTGTAGTGGTCGTGTGAAGGTCGAGTGAGCGGATCACGGCGGGGAGAAAAGCAACGCCGAGGCCACGCGCGTCGCCCTGGTGCCTGACGTGTAACGCGCTGTGGATCCATGCGTTACAGGCTGGACGCGACACGCCGCGATGAACGTCGGGATACGAGTCGCATTGCGCTATGTCGCGAGATCGCGAGATGCCGCAACGCGGTTGGCGCGAGCGAGCGTTAGGCGCGCCAATGAAAACGGGGGTCAGAGTCGAATCGACTCTGACCCCCGTTCGCGCCTTTCGCAGTTCACTCAGCGTCACCCAGCCACCAGCACGACCACCCAGCAACCAGCTTGCGGTTTCGCCGTTATGGAGTGTCAGGCAATGACTCGTTTGAATCTCCTCGTGGCCATGAACAATGTCCCCACCGACATCACCGTCAGTGTCAGGTACTGCGGCCAGAGCTCTGCGACGCCGATGCCCTTCAGGAACACGCCGCGTACGATCTCCAGGAAGTAGCGGATCGGGTTGATCACCGTCAGCCACTGGAAGACCTTCGGCATGCTCTCGATCGGCGACATGAACCCCGAGAGCATCACCGCCGGCAACGCTACCAGAATCAGCAGCATGAACGCTTCCTGCTGCGTCCTGGACACCGTCGAGATGAGCAGGCCTAACGCCAACGCGGCGAGAATGTACAGGAGCGCCGCCAGCAACAGTGCCAGGAACGAGCCCTTCATTGGCACGCCGAACTGGAACACCGTGAGCCCCGTGTACAGCAGCAGATGGAACAGCCCGATCAGCAGGACCGGAATCGTCTTGCCTAACATGAGCTCCGTCGGCGTGATCGGGCTGACGAGCAACTGATCGAGCGTCCCGATCTCTCGCTCGCGCACGACCGCCATAGCCGTCAGCATGAGGCAGATCATCAGGATCTGAATGCCCATGATGGCCGGGACGTTGAAGAACTTGCTCTCGAGGCTCGGATTGAACCACGCCCGCGAGCGCAGCTCCACGCCGCCCACCATCCGAATGCCGACCATCTTCGCGCCGAATCGCCCCGCGATCTGACTCGAGTACGACTGCGCGACCGTCGCCTGACTCGCGTCGGATCCGTCGAACAGCGCCTGCACCTTCGCGCCGCGACCGCTCCGCATGTCCGCCGCGAAACCCGGCGGAATCGTCAACCCCATCTGCACGTCACCCTTCGCCAGCGCCGCGACGACATCCTCGGCCCGATCCGCCCGCTTCGTGACGACGAAGTACCCGGTGGAACCATACGCGTCGATCAGCGCACGCGACTCCGCCGTCTGGTCGTGATCGACGACCATCATCGAGACGTCCTTCACGTCCGTCGTTGCCGCGTAGCCGAGCATGATCATCTGCAGGACGGGAGAGACGAAGATGATCGGGCGCGACTTCGGATCGCGGACCACCTGTTTCAGCTCCTTCCGCACCATCTGCCGCAGCCGGCCCCACGAGAACCACCGGCGAGCCGGAGCGGGAGCCGGCTTTTCGTTGGCCCGCGTCATGTGAGCTCCTTTTTGAAATTCCTGATGCTGAGAGCGACGGTACCCGCCGCGTAGATCGAGAGGCCGAGGATCGCGGGCCACAGCACGTCGAGACCGTTGCCCTTGAGGAACACGCCGCGCGTGAACGAGACGTAGTAGCGCGCCGGCACCACGCGCGAGATCCACTGCAGCGCGGTCGGCATGTTGGTCAGCGTGTACATGAAGCCGGAGAACAACAGCGCCGGCATGTACGTCGCGAAGATCGCCGCCTGGCTCGCCAGCAGCTGCGACTTGAGCGACGTCGACAACAGCGTCCCGAGGCCGAGCACGCCGATGAGGAACACCGTCGTACCTAACGCGAACGTCAGCAGATTGCCGCGGAACGGCACCTCGAACACGAACACGCCGACGATCAGCGCCATCGCGACGTCGATCAGTCCGATCACGAGGTATGGAAGCAGCTTTCCGAGAATGACCTCGGTCCGGCTCACGGGCGTCGCGGCGAGCTGCTCCATCGTTCCGCGCTCCCACTCACGCGCCACGGTCAGCGACGTCAGCATGGCCGAGATGATCGACATGATCACGGCGATGAGTCCGGGGACGATCATCGCGCGACTGTCGAGCGTCTCGTTGTACCACACGCGGCCTTCCGCCTGCACGGGCGCCGGGGGCGCCTTGGCGACGACCAACGCGTTCTGCGAGTACGTCCGCGCGATCGCGTCGGCGTAGCCGCGCGCCACGTTAGCTGTCTTCGCATCGCTGCCGTCGAGCAACAACTCCACCGGCGCCGCGCGACCGCCCTTGAGATCCACCGAGAATCGCTCGGGAATCACGATCACGACCCGCACCTTGGCCAGGTCGATCAGCTGCTCCACATCTTCGGCCGTCGCCGGCGTGTACTTCACCGTGAAGTAGCTCGACCCCGCGAACGCCGCCGTGAGCGCTCGGCTTTCCGGCGTGTGATCGCGGTCCACGATCGCGGTGGTGATGTGCTGGACGTCGGTGGTGATGGCGTATCCGAACAGGATCAGCATGATGAGCGGCAGCACGAACGCGAGGCCGAGACTGCGCGCGTCGCGACGGAGCTGGATCGCTTCCTTGCGCGCGATCGCCCAGAGACGGGTGATGCTGAACGACTTCGGCGCGTGCGCTTGCATCGTTTCCCACTCCGCGGTTCTGCTCGCGGGGCGCGCGGGCACCGGGAAGTCGTCGGTGATCGATATCAATGTCATGAGATCATCGCTCCGCCCGCATGCCTGACGCGGGACACGAACACGTCCTCCAGTGAGGCAGGCACGATCTCGATCGATCGGCATCGGAGGCCCGCCGCTTCTATGCGTTCACGAATGACAGTTGTCGCCTGTGCTGCTTCCTTCACCACCACGCGTAGGGCTCGGCCGAACAGGCTCGCGTCGACGATGCCGTCGGCACCCGTCAGCGTCGCTAACGGCACGCGGGGCGTTCTCGGTCTCCACGCGCAGCACGACTTCCGTCATGCTGGCGCGCATCTCGCCCGGCGTACCTAACGCGATCAGCTTGCCGCGGTTCATGAGCGCGAGCCGGTCACAGTACTCGGCTTCTTCCATGTAGTGCGTGCTGACGAACACCGTCGTGCCACCGGTCGACAGCTCGCGGATGACCTCCCAGAACGCGCGGCGGGCGAGCGGGTCCACGCCCGACGTCGGCTCGTCCAGGAACAGCACCGGCGGTTCGTGCAGAACGGCGCAGCCGAGTGCGAGTCGCTGCTTCCAGCCTAACGGGAGATCGCCAGTCGAGCGGTTGACGTGATCGGCGAGTCCCGACATCGCGAGGACCCACGCACGACGTCGCTGGAAGCGCTCGCCGGTGACCTCACGAAGGCCCGCGGCGAACTCGATGTTTTCATCGACCGTCAGGTCGTGGTACAGCGAGAACAACTGCGACATGTAGCCGATCGCGTGCTTGATGCGGTCGCCGTCCGTCGAGACGTCGAGCCCGACGACGTGGCCCGTGCCGGCGGTCGGACGCACCAGCCCGGTCAGCATCTTGATCGTCGTCGTCTTGCCGGCGCCGTTAGGCCCGAGGAAGCCGAAGACCTCGCCGCGCCCAACGGTGAACGTCACGGCATCCACGGCGGTGAAGGCGCCGTAGCGGCGCGTCAGGCCGTCCACAGCGACGGCCATGTTGTTCGAGTGAGTTGGCTCAGTTGGCATTGTCGTCACCGCTGGACAGATCTATGAAGACATCCTCGAGCGACGGCTCGAGCGCCTGCATGCTGTGCACGGCGATGCCACCCCGCTCGAGTACGCCGCGAAGCTCGGTTTCCTGCCCCTGGGAGCCGAGGGTGAGGTGCAACGATTGGCCGAACATGGCCGCGCTGCGGACGCCCGACTGGGCGCGCATCAGGTCCATCGCCAGCCGTGGCGAGTCGGAATGGATCGCGATCGTGCGGCCGCGTAAGCGATCCTGCAGCGCAATCGGCGTGTCGAGCGCCGCGAGCTTCCCCTTGTTGAGCAGCGCCACGCGGTCGCAGCGCTCGGCCTCATCGAGATACGCCGTCGACACGATCGCCGTCATGCCGTTGGCGACCATCTCGTGCACGATCAGCCACAGCTCGCGGCGCGAGATCGGGTCGACGCCGAACGTCGGCTCGTCCAGCAGCAGGACCTCCGGCTCGTGGATCAGCGCGCAGCATAACGAGAGCTTCTGCTTCATTCCCCCGGAGAGCGCGGACGCGAGTCGACCCTCGAACTGGCCGAGCTGCGAGAACGCGAACAGACGCTCGAGCCGCTTCGCGCGGGCCTTGCGCGGTACGCCGTACAGGTCCGCGTAGAACTCGAATGTTCTCGCGAACCGTGAGATCGCCGTACAGGCCGAAGCGCTGCGACATGTAGGCGATGCGGTGCTTCACGCCTTCCGGATCCTTCACGACGCTGGTGCCCACGACCGTCGCATCGCCGCCCGTCGGACGGAGCACGCCGGCGAGGATGCGGAGCGTGGTCGTCTTGCCGGAACCGTCAGGCCCGACGATCCCGAACAGCTCCCCCGCCGCGACGTCGAACGACAGCGCGTCGAGCGCCGTCAGATCGCCGAACGTTCGTGTGAGTCCCGTGACGGACACGGCAGGCGCTCCCGCACGTGTCGTCCGATCGTTGCGCTGCATGGTCGGATCCTCAGTGGCTCGACGCGACGACCGGCATCTCGAACCGCACGTCGGCCGGGAGCCCGGGCTTGAGATCGACGTTGGTGTCGCCAGCGACTCGGACGCGCACTTCGTACACGAGCTTCACGCGATCCTTCGTGGACTGCACGTTGCGCGGCGTGAACTCCGCGACACTCGCGATGTACGAGATCGAGCCCGTGTAATGCTTGTCGGGGTTGGCGTCGCCGGTGATGGAGGCGGGTTGGCCGAGCTTGAGACTGCCGACCTCGTCCCCGGGGATGTAGACGCGGACCCAGCGGTCGTCGAAGTTGCGGATCGTCAGCACGGGCGCGCCTGGAGACACGGCTTCGCCCGGTTCACGAATGCCTAACGGTGATCGTGCCCGAGAACGGCGCGGTGAGCTCGGTCTGCCTGAGCATTGCGTCAATGCGCTGGACGGTGGCCGTCGCCTGCGCGAGTGCGGCGCGCTGGGCGGCGATGCGCTCGCTGCGGGGGCCGATCTCGAGGAGCTGCAGGTCTTCCTTCGCCTTGGCAACTTCGCCCTGCGATACGCTGAGCTCCGTGCGCTGGTGATCGAACGCCTGACGACTCACGAGCGACTGCTCGGCCAGCGGCTCCAGGCGGGTGACGTCGCGCTGCGCCGCGTCGCGCTTCTCGGTCGCGACGGCGAGTACGGCGCGGGCGTGAGCGATCTCTTCACGCCGAGCGCCCGCGAGCAACTCGGACAAACCTGCCTGCGCGGCGGCGACCTGTGCGCGCGTGATGTCCCGCTGTGCGATGAGCTCCGACTGTTCGAGGCTCGCGAGGCGGGTACCGGCGGCGACCTGGTCGCCTTCGCGCACCGTCAGGTGCTCGAGGCGGCCGGAAAGCTGAAAGCCGAGTTCAGCCTGTGTAGCCTCGACGGTGCCCGAGGCGAGGATGACGGCGCCGTCACGGTCGGCGGCCGAAGTGGTGCGGTATATGGCGAATGCGCCGATCGCGGAAAGAACGACGCCGCCAATGATGATGCGCGGTGTTTTCTGCATGGGTGTGGTTCCGAAGAGAGTGCGTGCCTGACTGGGCGCTGGTGTCGTGCGCCGAGAAGGAAGGCAACGCCGGGACCACACCACGATCGAGCGTCGTCGCGATCGCGTAAGCGATTGTGCCGCTGCGGAATGGCTCGCGGATCCGGACCACGGAAATTCAGTGTGACTAGCCTGCTCCGCATCGCGGAATCTCGCAAGGTCGCGGAATCTCGCGACCGGTTGTCATTCCGAGCGGTTGTCATTCCGAGCGAGCGTCAGGCGAGTCGAGGAATCGCGATCTCCCGATAGAGGGCCCTCTACCGGGACGTCCGATCCCGACTCCGCCTCGCGACTTCGCTCGGAATGACAGCCGGTCAGCTCTTGGTGGAGATGCCTAACTTCTGCATCCGTGATCGCAGTGTGCTCGGATTGATGCCGAGCATCTCCGCGGCGCCCTGCGGCCCGTGGATCCGCCCGCCGGCGGACGACAGCGCGCGGCGGATGTGGGCGCGCTCGCTCTCCTCGAGCGGCACGATCGGTGTCATCCGCCGGCGATCCGGCCGCCGGCGTCACGCTCATCGTCGCGCGCAGCGTCTCTCCCAGGGATACGACGGGCCCCGACGCCAGCACGCACGCGCGCTCGATCACGTTCTGCAGCTCGCGAATGTTGCCGGGCCACGGGTAGCGCTGGAGCTGCTCCATGCTTTTCGCGTCCACGCTCTTCAGCGACTTCGCCATCTTCCGCTGGAAGTGCGCGAGGAAATGCTGCACGAGGAGTGGGATGTCGTCGGGTCGCTCACGCAGGGGTGGCACGCGGATGGGAAAGACGTTCAACCGGTAGAACAGGTCGGCGCGAAAGCGTCCCTCCGCGACTTCCGTCTCAATGTCTCGGTTCGTCGCCGCGATGAGGCGCACATCGACCTTCACTGCCTTCGCGCTACCCACGCGCTCGAATTCCTGCTCCTGCAACACGCGAAGGAGCTTCACCTGCGTCTCGAGCGGCAGCTCGCCCACCTCGTCCATGAACAGCGTGCCCTTGTCCGCGAGCTCGAAGCGGCCGATGCGCTTCTGCATCGCGCCCGTGAACGCGCCCTTCTCGTGGCCGAACAGTTCACTCTCGACCAGGCCCTGGGGAATCGCGCCGCAGTTGATCTTGATGAGGGGACGATCCTTGCGCGGACTCGCGTCGTGCAGAGCGCGCGCGATCAGCTCCTTGCCGGTCCCGGTCTCCCCGGTGAGCAGCACGGTCGTCTCGACGCCGGCGACCTGCCGGACCTTGCGGAGCACGGCACGCAACGCCGGACTCTCTCCCACAATGCCGGCGAACCCGCTGTCGGTGCGGAGCTCGTCCTGGAGGTACTCGTTCTCGACCTGCAGGCGATCCTTGTGACGCGCAAGCTCCTGGAAGAGATACGCGCTCTTGATCGCCAACGCGGCCTGATCGGCGAAGATGCCTAACAACTCGTATTCCTCGTGCGTCATCGTCCGTTGTGCGAGATAGCCAATGGATCCCAACAGCTCTCCGCGAACTTCCAGCGGATATCCCGCAACGCCGACGACACCCAGGGACTGCCACAGCTGCGCAATGCGAGGGTTGGTCGCGAACTCGCTGACCGTGCGCCAGTCCTCCACCACGAACGACTGACGCGTGCGCGCCAATGCGGCCACCGGCAACCTCGAGTCGAGTGGAACGCGGTGGAAGATGCCGTCGACCTCGGGCGCGACTCCCCCGGCCGCCACCAGATGCAGGACACGCTCGGTGGTCGCTTCCAGCTCGCCCGCTTCGATTTTCGCCCGGCACGACGGGCACTCGTGATCTTCCATCAGCAGGAAGATCCGCGCGAGCACCGTCTGATCCTGACCGGCGAGCGCGCTCACGATCGAACGCAGCACGGTCTCGAGGTCGTCGGCGGTCGCCATCTGCCGCGTGATACCGCGGAGCATGCCGAGTGACGCGTCCCCAGGCCGCTCGGCGTCCGCGGCCGGCGCCACTGCACGAGCGTTAGGCGCCGAGTCCGGCGCGCGACGATCGGCGCTCATGTCACGAGCTCAGCTTGGCGATCCCGTGCTTCTCCATGCGCGAGCGGAGCGTGCTCGCGTTGATACCGAGCAGCGCCGCGGCGCCTCCCGGCCCGTGAATCCGGCCAGCAGCAACGTCCAGGGCGCGGCGGATTTGCGTCTGCTCGTGCTCGTCGAGCGTCACGATGCGCTCGTCGGTCACCGGCACGGCTTCCGGTACCGGCCGGTCGCCGCCGAGCGCGGTCGCGACGTCGACGACAGGCCCGCGAGCCAGAACGCACGCCCGCTCGAGAACATTCTGAAGCTCGCGGATGTTGCCCGGCCACGCGTACTCCACGAGCGCGTGCATGCCGCTCGGCGTCACGCCGTGGAGGGGCTTCGCGAGCTTGCGCTGGAAGTGCGCCAGGAAGTGCCTAACGAGGAGCGGAATGTCTTCCGGTCGCTCGCGCAGCGGCGGAACGCGAATCGGGAACACGTTGAGGCGGTAGTACAGATCCGAGCGGAACCGCGCGTCGGCCATCTCGACGTCCAGGTCTCGATTGGTGGCCGCGACGAGACGTGCGTCCACGCTGATCGCTCGCCCGCCACCGACACGCTCGAACTCCTGCTCCTGGAGGACACGAAGCAGCTTCACCTGCGTGTCGAGTGGCAGCTCGCCGACTTCGTCCATGAACAGCGTGCCCTTGTCGGCAAGCTCGAACCGTCCGATCCGCCGCTGCAGCGCCCCGGTGAACGCGCCGCGTTCGTGCCCGAACAGCTCACTCTCGACCATGCCCTGCGGGATCGCACCGCAATTCACCTTGATCATCGGCCGACCGGCGCGCGGGCTGAGCTCGTGGATCGCTCGCGCGATCAGCTCCTTCCCTGTCCCGGTCTCGCCCGTCAGCAGCACGGTCGTGTCTACGGCGGCGACCTGCTTCACCTTTCGCAACACGGCGCGAAGCGCGGGACTCTGTCCGACGATCTCCTCGAATCCGCGCTCGCTTCGGATCTCTTCCTGGAGATACGCGTTCTCGACCTGCAGGCGCTCCTTGTAGCGCTCCAGCTGTGCGAACAGGTGCGCGCTCTTGATGGCCATCCCCGCCTGATCGGCGAAGATGCCTAACAGCTCGAACTCCTGCGGGTCGAAGGGCCTGCGGCCGATCATCCCCATCACCCCCATCAGCTCACCGCGAAACTCGAGTGGCTGAGCACCGGCCGCGACGACTCCGGCATCGCGATAGAACTGCACGAGATCCGGCGCCGCATACCCGACGACGTCTCTCGGCAAGTCGTTCGTCAGGAACGGCTTTCGTTCACGAGCGACCTTCGTCGGAGGTGAGGGGGTGTCGAGCGACAGCGCGTGGTGATCGCGGAAGCTGCCGCGCATGTCCCCGGCGTCCGCGTGAAGGTGCAGCCGCTTCACGCCGGGTGCGGCCGTCGTCTGCGAGGTGCCCGTCGCACGGCACACGTCGCATTCGTCGTCGGTCTGATACAGAAACACGCGCACGAACGACGCGCCCGTATGCTGCGCGAGCGACGAGGCGATCGAGTTGAGGAGTACCGGAAGCTCCGACGTCACGGCCATGTCGCGCGTGACGCGGCGCAGCATCTCGAGGGGCGCGTTCACCTGCGTTCACATACCACGGCTGTCATGAGTTACAGACTGCGAGATCTCCCAATCTCGCGACATACCACGATCCCACAAGAGTCGAGTCGCGACCGCAGCCACTGACGGTGATCAGGCTAAGTCACGCCGGGACTTGAGGATCTGCAGTGCAGACCGCGCGCACTCCCAGTTGGTCCCGGCGTTGCTTTTGACCTCGGCGCGCCTCGGTGGACCGGTGCGCCCACCGAGCCACGGGTGACGACGTGTGCCGCCCGCGCTGCGGGATTACGCCTCAACATCGATCTTGTGAACGATTCGCTTGCTGTACCCGCCCTGAGGGCATCGCTGCCGGAGGACGAGCGGGCTGACCTCATCATCGCCGCCGCACTCGTCGCGTTCGGCGAGAACGGCTACGCCGAGACAAAGCTGGCCGACATCGCGCGGTGTGCCGGCGTGTCGACATCGACCGTGCGTCGGTACTTCCACTCGAAGGACGAAATCTTCCGCGAGGTTGTGCGGACGACCCTCCTCGGCAGCCTGAGAATGCGCGACGATGCCGCCGTTCCCGCTGATGAGGCTTCGGCGGCCGATGCCGTCCGGTCCCTCGCGCGACGCTACTGGGCCACGATGGAGCGGCCCGAATTGGCCACCATTTTACGCCTTACTATCGGAGAGCTGCCGCGGTTCCCGGAGCTCGCCGTGTTTCATGCGACGGAGGCGCTCGAGCGGTTCGTGCGCACGCTCGAGCGCATCATCGAGGGTGGAATAGCGCGCGGTGAGTTGCGTGCGGTCGACGCACGCGCCACCGCGCGAACGATCCTCGCCACGCTCGCCGCGCACGCGCTCTGGTTTGCCTATCCCGGGATCTACGCCGGCATCACCGGCACCGATCGCGAACACGCGGTCGCGACGACGATCGAGACGCTGATTCAGACGCTCGGTCCAGTCGGCTCGGGAAAGCAGCCGGCCGCGTCACATGACGGTTGACTTCCTCTGCCTGACAATGAGCCATGACTGCCCGATATCTGCTCCTTCGCCGCTTCTTCCGCGGTCGCTTCAGTTGTCTTCACTCTCGGTGGGTGCCACGGTATCGACCGTCGCGGCGCCATGGACCGCGCGGGGACGGTGCCGTCCGCATCGTCGCGCGCCGTTAGGCGACGATGGCGCGCGCTCCATGAGCCTGCCATGATACTCGCTCGGGCCGTCCCCTCTTTGCCCAGCGTTCATGTCCTGGTCGTCATCGATATTCGTTGGCATTCTCACCGCCGTCGTCGGATTGTTCGTCAGCGCATACGTCGCCTACCTCGCCGTCGGCTGGTATCGCATTCCGAGCTTTGAAGCGGGATCGGCGGCGTTCACCGTCCTGTTGGCGATCGCGGGGCTCGTAGGCGGCTTTCTCATCGGACTCATAACGAGTCGAGTCATTGCCAGCGGCGCGGAACCGGGATTCTTCAAGGCGCTCGGCATCTCACAGGGTATCCTGCTCGGCGTCGTCGTCGTGGTTGGTGGCACTGCCCGCTTGCTGGCGGACGTACCGCCCGAGTTGAATGGCGAGGTGCTGATGCTCTCCGTAGAGGTGCGTTGGCCGGCCGGCCACACCGAGTCGCCGGCGACACTCCCGGGCGAGCCGTTCATACGCCTCGGATCAGTGACCCGCGCCTCGAACACGCAGCGCGCGTCGTCGCGTGGCCCGCTGTACACCCAGGACGCTCACCTCGTCGATGGACGATGGGTCGTGCCGGGGGCGGTCGACATCTTCACTACGCGTGGACGGTTCGTGCTCGATGTCGTGCTCGACTCGTCGACGAACCATGGGTTTCTCCTCCCCCTCTCCGGCGCGCCCGGCAAGAAGGACCTGGCGTGGACGGAGTGGTACCCGCACGCGCGGCCCGGCAGCCCGCCGCTGCCTAACGGGTTCACGTACCGCTACCGCGTGCAGCCGCGCAGCCAGCCGGTCCGCGTCGACACGGTCGGCCCCTTCGAGATCGCGACGATCGCCGGCTACTTCTTCGACCAGGAGATCGAGGGGAAGACGAGACTCGCCACGATGGCCGAGTTCACGATCAAGCACCGAGGGAAGCCGCTCTCGATCGAGGGCGAGGCGTCGACGTCGGAGAGCGGGACTGCCACACTGAGTCGCGCCGACGACATCGCGGCCGTTGCCGGACCGCAGCCGGCGCTGCTCATGCACTTCGTCAACACGTCCAGCTCGGACGTGTGTTTTCTGATCACCGATCAGGCAGGCAGTATCCACTCCGAGGCGGTGCCCGATTGCGTCGGCGCGTTCAACGCATCGGTGCTCACATCGGACCTCGCGTCCTTCCGCCGCGGCGATGCTCGACGTGTTCCACGCGGGCAGGTCGACCGCGCGACGTTCGCGAACCCGGGGCTCTTCCTCGTGGGGCGCTCGATCGTCGACACGCGGCACCTCGCGATTCGCCGGTTCGATCTGCCGGAGGATTTTTCGCTCGTGCCCAGCGTGCCGCCGCTCGGTGTCTCACCCGATGACCGTAGCTTCGCGCGATTCGGCTATGCGCAGCACTCCGACACGAACCCGGTGATCCTCGTGACGGATGTCGTCGCGAACGGCACGTACATGCTGCCGATCGACCGTCCGCGCATGCACTTCGCGAATCTCGACGCGCTCGATCCGGCGTGGCTGCTTCACCACTTCGTGTGGCAACATGTCGCGAATGGCGCGGACTCGCTCGTCGAGCGACCTGGCTTCGTTCCGATTCCCTATCACGGCCGCGTGTACGAGAGCGCCGGGTATCGCTCGTACAAGCTGGAGCCCGCCAGCGAAGGCCTGCGCACGGCACTCATTGATTTTCTCGTCGCCGAGATGAAAGCCGAGCGCATGCCGGTTGACTCGGGCGCGTACGAATACCCGATTACGATCGACGGTCAGACGGTAGACATCGGGTACAGCTCGAGCCCAGGCTACGTGTCAGCGACGCTCAAGAGCGATTCGACCGACATCGAGCTGCTGAGGACGATCGCCCGCCGGTTCGACGCCGCGCTGGCGACGGGCAAGTACGACGCCCTGTTCGGCAAGTGACGCCTAACGTGGCCGCACGCGAGTCCCGAGAGGCCAGTGATGTGGAATCCCGCTGTAGAGACAATGCCGCGATCCGGGCTCCGAGAGCTCCAACTCGATCGCCTGCGCTGGAGCGTGCGGTGGGCGTATGACCGCGTTCCATTTCACAAGCGGCGCCTCGACGCGGCGCGCGTTGCACCGGACGAGATCCGCTCGCTCGACGATCTGCGCCGCCTCCCGTTCATGGTCAAGGCGGACCTTCGCGACAACTATCCCACAGGGTTATTCGCGGTTCCTCACGAAGAGATCGTCCGCATCCACGCATCGAGCGGCACGAAGGGAAAGCCCACGATCGTCGGGTACACGCGCGAGGACATCGAGACGTGGGCGGAAGTGTGTGCGCGCTCGCTCGCCTGCGGCGGCGCGGACGATCGCAGCGTCATTCACATCGCCTACGGCTACGGCCTGTTCACCGGCGGACTCGGCATCCATTTCGGCTCGGAGCGACTCGGCGCGCTCACGGTGCCGGCGTCCGGCGGCAACACGCTCCGTCAGCTCACGCTCATGCAGGACCTCGCCGCCACGGTCCTCTGCTGCACGCCGAGCTACGCGCTCAACATCGCCGAGACAATGCGTGAGCGCGGCATCGAGCGCTCGTCGCTCGCGCTCACGGTCGGCGTGTTCGGGGCCGAGCCGTGGACCGTCGGCATGCGGGAGGAGATCGAGCGCGCGTTAGGCCTCAGGGCGCTCGACATCTACGGTCTGAGCGAGGTGATGGGACCGGGTGTTTCGATGGAGTCGGCCGACGATCGCGACGGGTTGTTCATCTGGGAGGACCACTTCTACCCTGAAGTGATCGACCCGGCCTCGGGCGAAGTGCTGCCCTATGGCGACGAGGGAGAGCTGGTGTTCACGACGCTCACCAAGCGCGCATTCCCCGTGCTGCGTTATCGAACGGGCGACATCTGCGCGCTCTTCGCCGAGCCGAGTCGCAGTGGGCGGACCATGGTGCGCATGACGAAGGTGAAGGGGCGGACGGACGACATGCTCATCGTGCGCGGCGTGAACGTGTTTCCGAGCGAGATCGAGCGCGTGGTGCTGGAGCAGCGCGAGCTCGCGCCGCACTACCAGATTCTCCTGTCGCGTGACGGCGCGCTCGACCAGCTCGCCGTACACGCCGAGCTCGACGCGGTGGTGTGGGAATCGTTAGGTGCGACCGTCGACTGCGATGGCGCGCGCCACCTGGCCGGCCGCCTCCGTGACGAGCTGGCGAACGTGCTGGCGATCACCGCTGACGTGGTGCTGCGTCCGCCAGGTGGTATTCCCCGGAGCGAGGGCAAGGCCGTGCGGGTGGTTGATCGCCGCACCAGCCCGGCATAGATCACTCCGGCAAGCAGCGAGAGCGACATGCCACCGATGGCGGTCGCGATGAGGCGCGCGCGGGGTATGACGGGCGGAAGAGCGAGTCGTCTGGGTCTCGTCAGGGGCGGACCTAACGATTGACGCGAGGCTCGCCGCCGGCAGAATGTTATCGTAGACTGGAACCGGCTCTCAGACCCGGAGGCTCATCATGCGCTCCTCTGCAATCGCTCTCACCGCCGCGCTATTCGCGCCTGGCGTTCTCGCTGCTCAATCGAAGGCGGCGTCTTCGACGACCCTCGCCCAGTTCGACCCCAAGGAGTGGGCGGTACCGTTCGGCGCCGAGACGCGACCCAGGGACCCGTATGCGGACGGGCAGGGTCGGGTGTGGTTCGTGGGCCAGAACGGCAATTACGTCGCGTACCTCGACAACAAGACGGGCGACTTCAAGCGCTACGAGATCGCGCCGGGTACCAACCCGCACAATCTCGTGGTCGAGAAGGGGATGGTCTGGTTCACGGGCAACCGGAACAACCGGATCGTCAAGCTGGACCCCGCGACGGGAAAGCTGACGACGTACATGATCCCGGACACCACGGTCCGCGATCCGCACACCATGACGTTCGATCCGAAGACCGGGGTCGCCTGGTTCACGGCCCAGGGCGCGGGTACCGTGGGTCGGTTCGAGCCCACGACTGGCAAGTTCCGACTCTGGAAGACCGGCCCTGGCAGTCGCCCGTACGGAATCGTCCTGGATTCAAAGGGGCAGCCGTGGTTCGATCTCTTTGGCACGAACAAGATCGGGACGGTCGACCCGCAGACGCTCGAGCTCAAGTCGTACCCACTGCCGAACGATTCCACTCGTCCACGTCGCATCGCGATCACGTCGGACGACCGGATTTTCTACGGCGACTATACGCGTGGGTATCTCGGCCACCTCGACCCGAAGACCGGTAAGACGGAGGAGTGGCGCCTTCCGCTCGGCCCGCGCGCGCTTCCGTACGCGATGACCACGGATGATCGCGACAACATCTGGATCGCGCAGAACGGGTATCCGGGAATCCCGTCGACGTTGGTGGCGTTCGATCCGAAGACGAACAAGTTCGTCGCCGAGGTGCCGGTGGGGAAACCAGAGAACAACACGATCCGGCACATGACGTTCGACAAGACGACGCGGCAGATCTGGTTCGGTACGGATCAGGGCGCGATCGGTAAGATTGCGGTCCCGCGTGTCGCCTTCGTACCCTGACGAGGCCTTAGGAAGGGGGCCTAGGAAGGAGGACGGCGGCGGGCGGACGGCGGAGGGCGGGAGAGCGTGGACCCGAGAAGCGTGTCATCCCGAGCGGAGGATTGCTGAGCGGCAGCTAGACTGCCAGAGTCCTCGCGGAGGCTGCCACTCGATAACGCCGCTCGGATGGCAAATTGTGGATAACTGCCGAGTTGGCCACCAAACGCATGATTGCTGTGTCTGCCATAAAACTTGGCAGATCAGCAGTTATAGACTAGCCAGCCCCAGCGCTACCTACCCCGCTTCGCGCGGTCGAGCTTTGGTGGGCGTTTGCCTCGCCGGAGGGCACCGGCTACCGGGATGTAGTCGAGCTCGCGGCCCTCGCGTGCACTCCGGAGCAGCAGTCCCCCGCGACTCATGTCGCCGCGGCCGACGAAGTCGGTTGGAAAGAGGAGTCGTGGGCCCAGTGCGTCGAGCAGGGCGTCCACGTATTTGCCCGTCGCGATGCTCCCGAGCAGAACCACGGTGTCTTCGTCCGACAGGGCGGACGCGAGAGTCGCGACGTCGCGCGTGAGTGGGCCGATGTAGCGCTCGTCGCCCGCGGCGATGTCGACCTCACTGAAGCGCTGGAGATCTTCGGCACGAATGCGAGTCTCCGGTGGGGCGAGCCCGCGGTCCGCGGTGATCACGAGGATCCTCGGTACCGAGTCAGCGGCCGAGGCGAAGGCGCGGGCGTAGGTGAGCTTGCCCCGGAAATAGAGCCCGCTCAGGAAGCTGAAGACCTCGCCCAGCTCTGCCCCGTCGGGCTCGCGTAGCCTAACGGCCAGTGAGAACTGGGCACGGGGGTTCAGCAGGAGCTGCGCGCGCCGGCCGTCCGAGCGTGCCGGAGAGAGAAGGAACACCGGCGATCGAGCCACGAACGCGGAGTCGTGCAAGTCGCATGCGACGTGTGGTGATCGGAGGTGTTCGCGCGTGTCTGGATG
This sequence comes from uncultured Gemmatimonadaceae bacterium, assembly GCA_963829055.1. Classification (GTDB taxonomy): domain Bacteria; phylum Gemmatimonadota; class Gemmatimonadetes; order Gemmatimonadales; family Gemmatimonadaceae; genus JAJKIV01. Next base: position 243,721 of record CAWHHI010000005.1, read on the forward strand.
CACAAACGGCCGCGCCCCAGGGGCGCGGCCGCATGCATCGAGCAGTGGAGACGTCCGGAGTCGTTAGGCGACGCGGCGCTGTCTCGAGCGCTCCGCCTCCGCTTCAGGCAGCGTTCCGGCAGTCGCCGGACTGCGGCCCGCGAGCACGCTGTCGATCGAGAACCGGCCGGCGCCAGCCGCGACGAGCGCGGCGCTCGTGGCGAGGAGCAGGAGGGCGAACTCGTATCCCTGCGGCATGAAGAAGCCGTTCTTCAGATGCACCAGGAGAATGGCGCCGAGCATGTCGAAGGCCAGCCCGAGCGAGACGAGGCGCGTGAGCAGTCCGATGACGAGCGCGATACCGCCGAAGAATTCGAGCAGGGCGATGAACGGGCCCATCACACCAGGCATGGGCACTCCCATCTGACCGAAGGCTCCAGAGACGCCGGCGAATCCGTAGACGAACAACTTCTGTGCGCCGTGGGCGATGAAGATGGCGCCGGTGACAATGCGCAGCAGTGTGAGTGCGATACTCGCCTGGCGCTCGGTCGTGGTGCGGAAGATCGACATGGTTAACTCCGTCGGGGTGGGGGAAGCGATCTATGGTTCGGGTCGATATAAGCGTCATACGGTCGAGTGTGATAACACTCATTTATGCAAAAAAAGAGCTCATTCGTTCTGTCGCACGATGGTCAGGAGCTCGATCAACGTTCGAAGCTGCGATTCGTCCAGCGATTTGAACCGGCGTTTGTGCTCGTCCTTCATGGCGACATCGACGTCTGACAGAATCTTCAATCCCGCTGCCGTGATCCGGGTTCGTACCATTCGACGATCCTCGCTCTCACGGGCCCGAGCGACCAGACCGACCTCTTCCATGCGGTCGAGCAACCGTGTCATGTCCGGCATCCGCGTCAGCATTCGATCCCGAAGCTCATTCCGGCACAGTCCCACCGGCTCGGCCCCGCGGAGTATGCGTAACACGTTGTACTGGGTTGCTGTTACGCCGTAGGGCTTGAGAAACTGCTCGATCTCGTCGGTCAACAGCGAGCTCGTCCTCAGGATATTGAGCTGCGCTTCCTGCTCGAGACTCTCGAATGGCTTGTTCTGCTTGATTTCGTCGCGGAGTGTCGTGAGCATGGAGTCAATATAGGTGTTATGACACCTATGTCAATAGCTCAATTCCTCCGCCGCGCGGAAATGCCCGGCCCATGCGCCGGGCGGGACTGTTAGTTGGTGGCAGCCGCCGTTTTGCGGGCCAGATCCGAGAACCCGATCAGACGCTCCTCGTCCTCGTCCCACAACGACAGGCGGAGCGTGCGCGCACTCTCCGCGATCGTCAGCACGGTGACATCGTGGAAGAGGGCGTTCTCGTCATGGCAGCGCTTGAGCCGATAGTTCGGCACGCGCGGTCCGAGATGATGCACGTGATGCAGTCCGATGCTCCCGGTCATCCACCGCAACACCGCCGGAAGCTTGAAATACGAGCTGCCGCGAATGGCCGCCGTGGCGTAGTCCCAGTCCTCGTGGTCCTTCCAGTACGCATCCTCGAACTGGTGCTGGACGTAGAACAGCCACACACCCGCAACCGCAGCCAGGTACATCGCCGGCAGGTAGACCAGCAATACCGCGCTGACTCCGAGCCACATCGCGAAGCCCACGAACCCGGCGGCGATGGCCGCGTTCGTCACCCACACGTTCGACGTCGTCCGGTCGCGCACCCCGTTTTCGGTACCCGGGAAGCGCTGGAGAACGATCATGTGTAGCGGGCCGAGTCCGATGAGCACCGCTGGGTGCCGATACAACCGGTAGCGGAACTGGCCCCATGGGGTCCGCGCGAGGTATTCGCGCACGGTGAGCGTCGGGATGTCGCCGTGCCCGCGACGATCGAGGTCGCCGGATGACGCGTGATGCTTGGCGTGATCGCGCCGCCAACGGCTGAACGGCGTCATCGTGATGACACCGGTGACCAGTCCGACCGCATCGTTCACGCGCGGCCACTTGAGAAACGACCGGTGCGCGCAGTCGTGCATGATGATGAACGTGCGCACGAGAAAGCCGGCGGTCGGGATGGCGAGCAAGAGCGTCACCCAGTACGGCAGCGCCAGCGAGCGGTACATGAGGTAGAACGCCAGGCAGAGCGGCCCGATGGTCGTCACGACCTGTGCGATCGCTCGAAATGTGTTCGCCTGCTCGTAGCGCGCGACAATGGCCTGCCACTCGGCGCGCGGAGCGATCGATGCGACGGCCGGCCGCTGAGGCCCAGCGACGGTGTTCGTTTGAATCTGAGTCATGGCGTCGACATCGTCGCGAGAGTGGAACGGAATGCCCTGTGCCAACCAGCGAGGGCGCTGCATACGCGAAATCGGGCGACTGAAGCCGCACCGAACGCCTAACGGGCCGTCCGCCGCGACATTGGAGGACCCTCACCAGATGCCAGGCGCGGACAGGCAGGGAGAAAAAAATACTAACATCTCGTATTACTATTGTCAAAAGTAATCATACGTCGGATAATTAGACTCCACGTAACCAGGTGGCCCTCCCTGACCGCAGCCGTGATTCGCTTTCAACTTTCCTCTGTCCTCAAACAGAGAGGCTGGACCCCATACCGCCTGTCGCAGGAAACGGGGCTCACCGTTCCCACCGCGTACCGGTTAGCCGACCCCGATATGGAGTTCGGGCGGTTCACCGCGGACACGCTCGACCGCCTGTGCGCCGCGCTGGAAGTGCAGCCAGGGCAGTTGCTGGAGTGGGTTCCGGACAAGAAGCGGCGGCGGCCGTAACGGCCGTAACCGCAAGCATTGCATGACGTTCATCGGATGCATTGACCGCCTGGATGATATCTTGCCACTGTCGGCAACACCGGGGCAAGAACCGGCAGCACCACGGTGATTTTCAGGCATCCCGTTCACGGAGACCCGACATGGATCATGCGCCAGCACTCGACACGCTCGAACGCCTGTACGTCAGACGCGAGTCGCTCGTGAACGGCGACTCTCATGGCGCCGGATGGAGTGCCCACGCAGCGATCCTCGACCGCCTCGCCGCCAACCAGCGCGTCGCGCGCTCCATCGGCTGGACTTCGTGCGCCATCGAGCGGATGGGCGGCGCCGGGCGCTTCCGCGCCTGGGGCGTTCCCCCGGGCGCGAGCAAGCGGCGTCAGATCCCCGACTGGTCCGTGGAATCCGAGCGGTCCGTCTGACGCCGGGCCGACTCAGCCTAACGCTGCCTAACGGCCACGGGCACCCACGCCCTCACATCGTGCACAGGGCCGCCGGGCGCGCCACGTCCCCGGCGGGAACGGCCTTCACCTCGAAGAACTGCACCGTCGGCGGCATCGTCGGCGCGAGCGTGATCGACACCCGCAGCGCGCCGCGATCGCAGGGCATCGTCCACTGGCCACGCAGCGCGTTCTCGACGATGTCGAACCCCGTACCTGCCCTGCACGGCCCCACATCCGCTGTGAACTTCGCGATCTCCGCCTTCCGACGATCGCGCGAGCGGTCCAGGAACAGGTTGACCGCGGCGAGGCTATCGGCAAGGCGGTCGTCCCAATGCATAACGAGTCGCGACACGGCCTCTCGGCGTGCCGTCAATACCGCCGATGGCTGGACCTTTCGGGGCGTAAGCCCGCCGGTCTTCAGCAGGATGCCGAACGCGTCGTTCGCCGGCCCGCCCCACCCGGTGTACGTGCGGTTACCGAATGCGATGATGCCCACCCCGTACTCGGGCAGCCAGCGCATGAGCGACCCGAATCCCGGCAGTCCGCCGCTGTGCGCCACGATGTGCGCGAAGTTGCAGTCACCGGAGATGCCGAGGCCGTAGCCGTAGCCGCCGCTGTAGAGCTGCATCGTTCCGTTGGCCGCCCGCGTGACCGTCGCGGGCCGCGGCCGATGGATCTGCTGCATCTCGCGCACGGACGCGCGCCTAACGGGGCCGGTCTCGGGCCCGTCGTGCGGCGGCCACGCACCGAGGAACATGCCCACGTACGCGCCGAGGTCACGGGTGGATGTCAGCATGCCGCCCATGGAGCCGAACGCGCCGTCGGGCAACTGCGGCTCGAGCTTCCACTGCTCGTCCTCCCACCGGTACCCCTGCGCGAGGCGCGACGCCGGCACCGACGCCGGCTCGAGCGTCGTCGACGTCATGCCTAACGGGCGCAGGATGTTCTCGGCGATGTAGCGGCGGTACGGCATGCCCGACGCGCGGGTGACGATCCGCCCGAGAATCGCGAACCCGTAGTTCGAGTACTCGTAGGCGACACCCGGCGCGTTCGAGAACGGAATGCCGGCCCGCATCATCCGCGACATCTCCTCGTCCGTCACGGCCAGCTGCTGGTCGCCCCACGGGTTGTCCTCGGGAAAGCCCGTCGCGTGCGACATGAGGTGGCGGATCGTGAGGCGCGGCGAGTCGCTGGTCGGATAGGCGAGCCCCTTGAGCTCGGGCACCCACCGCTCGGCCAGGTCGTCGAGCGACAGCTTCCCGTCGTCGCGCAGCTTGAGGATCGCGAGCGCGGTGAAGCTCTTCGTCATCGACGCGATGCGGAACACAGTGCCGCTGTCCACGGGCGACTTCGCCGCCACGTCGCGGTACCCCGTCACGCCGACGTGAGCGAGGCGGCCGTCGATGACAATGCCCCAGACAGCGCCCGGGATGTGCTCGCGCTCCGCGTACTCCCGGAAGACCTGGTCGATATCCCCGAACGCCGAAGACAGCTTCGTCACGCGGTCAGGGTCGGCAAACTGGGGTCCGGGCGCCCGGGGCGGGGTGCTCGCGACCTGGGCCTGAACGGTTGGCACGGCCGCAACGAGCATGGCGGCCAGAAATCGTCTCATCATCGTTTATTTATCGAACCTCGCTGGTATCCCGGCGCCGGCGATCCCGGCAACGTTCCCATCATTCCCTGTTACCGCTTACCCCGCGCGAGCCGTCCTCCATCACACCGCTATCGTCGGCGACGACTGCTCTGCGCATCATGGTGGTGCGTGGCGCATCCCGTCCAGTCCGGACCGTGTTGGCGGCCGCCAACGATTCGCAAAGCTCTGCGTGAGATACTCGATGGCCGACACACCCGAACAGGAATTCACGACCTGGCGACGTCTGGCGCTGATCTTCGGCGTCTGGACGGTGGTCGCGCTCATGGCCACGCAGACGTCGGCCTTCGCGGTCACGCGCACGGGTCGCTCGTTCGACTGGACCCCGGTCTTCACGTCGCAACTCACGAGCTGCCTTCTGTGGGCGGCGTTCACGCCGTTTCTGCTCGCGCTTGGCCGACGGTTCCGGATCGAGCGCGGCGTCTGGCCGGTGAGCGTCTCGCTGCATCTGGCGGTGGGCGTCGTGTTGACTGTCCTCGACGTCTATTCGTGGAAGCTCGAGGCGCCGTACATCCGGCCCGGCGGCATGATTTCCACGACGCCAGTGATCGTGGAAGTGGCCCGGCAACTGGTGCTCGACCTGGGCTGGTACTTCATCATCGTCGCGCTCGCGCACGCCGAGCACTACGCCGCCGTCTCGCGCGTCGAGACCGTGCGCCGGGCACAACTCCAGTCGCAGCTCGACGCCGCTCGCCTCGACGCGCTGCAATCGCAGCTCCGCCCGCACTTCCTGTTCAACACGCTGACCACGATCGCCGAGCAGGTGTACGGGGACCCGGCCGGTGCCGACACGATGATCACGCGACTGAGTCGGCTGCTGCGATCGTCGTTCGTCGACCCCGAGGTGCAGGAGGTCACGCTCCGGCAGGAGCTCGAGCTGCTCCAGTGCTACCTCGACATCGCCCGCGTCAGGTTCCGCGAGCGCCTGACGATCGACTTCGACATTCACCCGAACGCACTCGACGCGTTCGTGCCGCGATTCCTCCTGCAGCCGCTCGCGGAGAATGCGTTGCAGCACGGCATCGAGCCGGCAGAGGCGGGTGGGCGGTTGGAGCTTCTGGTGCGCGCGCATCAGGAGATCATGACGCTCGAGCTTCACGACGACGGCGTCGGCCTCGCTGCCGGAGCGGTTCGTCATGGCACCGGGCTTCGCAACACCCGGGAGCGGCTCGCCCATCTCTACGGCGACGCCGCGCACCTCGAGATCATGAGTCGGCCTGCCGGTGGAACCACGGTTCGCGTCACGCTCCCGTTCCGTCGTGAGCCCGACCCACTGGTCGCCGCGGATGTGGACGTGCGCGTTACGCTGGAAGATGGACAATTCGCACACGCGACCGGAGGCCGGCCATGAGCGCGCCACACACCGCGGGACGTCCACTCCGCGTCCTCATCGTCGATGACGAGCGCCTGCCGCGACAGCGATTGCTGCGACTGCTCGAGGAGGTGCCCAACACGGAATGTGTCGGGGAGTGCGCGAACGGGCGCTCCACGGTCGAGGCGATCGAGAGCCTGCTGCCGGACCTCGTGCTGCTCGACGTGCGCATGCCCGGGATGGGCGGGCTCGAGGTCGCGCGCGCGCTCACTGGCCACGTGCCGTTCGTGATCTTCGTGACGGCGTTCGACGAGTACGCGCTGAGCGCGTTCGAGGTGCACGCGATCGACTATCTGCTCAAGCCGGTCGAGCGCGAGCGGTTCGTGGCGGCGGTCGAGCGTGCCCGCGTGCTCGTGTCCAGCACGTCGGCGGCGCAACGCCACGAGCGCTTGCTCGCGCTGCTCAAGGAGGACGCGCAGGCGGATGACGGCGCGGATGCGCGTTCGTCGTTAGGCGACCCGACCGCTCCGCCAGTGGCCGGAGACTCGGCGGTGTTCCCGCGTCGGTTTCTGGTGAAGGGCGATGGGCAGATGTACTTCGTGGCCGTGGATGACATCGACTGGATCGAGGCGTACGGGAACTACGTGCGCCTGCACGTCGGCAAGGGCGTGCACCTCATCCGCGAGACGCTCGGCAACATTGAGCGAAAGCTCGACCCGACGCGGTTCGCGCGCGTACACCGCTCGTCGGTCGTGAATCTCGACCGCGTGGCGCGCATGGATCTCTGGGGCGCCGGCGACTACGTGGTGCTGCTGAAGGACGGGACCAAGCTCAAGCTGAGTCGCTGGTACCGATCGCGGATCGAGGCGCAGACGCGCTGAACTCGTCCGTCCGAGAAGTCCCTACGAAAAATCGTCCGACTCCCTACGCTCCATAGCGAGATGCCGCAATACGATGCGGTGTCCCTAACGATCGAGCGTCCGATGTCCGCTACTCTGCAGCCCGTGCCTTCCAAGGGTCCCGCGGCGACGACTCATCCGGCGACGGCCGTCGACCCAACGCGCCGCGGTCCGATCCTCCTGGCGTGTGACGGGCCCGGACAGAGCAGCGCGCCGTTGGTCGCCGCGCGACTCCTCGCCGAACGGCTCGGCCTCGCGCTCGAAGTAGTCACGGTGCTCGAGCCGGAGGCGGCATACGCCGTTGCTCTGGGCGGGCTGCCGGTTTTCCTTCCCGAAGTCGAGGACGCGCGTCGTGCGCGTCGCATGGACGACGTGCGGAACTACATCGCGCGCTTCTCCGGCGGCGCCGCGCCGTTGCCGCTGCACGTCCGGTGCGGCGCCATTGCCGATGAGATCGCGACGGTCGCGCGCGAGCGTGCGGCGACGCTCGTCATTGTCGGTGCGTCGCCGCATCAGCGGCTGAATCGAATCATCGGTGGCGAGCGGGCAGTGCAGCTGCTCCGGCTGTCGGGTTGCCCGGTGCTCTCGGTACCACCCGGCTTCGTGGCGCTACCGAGGAAGATCGTGGTGGGCGTGGACTTCGGGCCGGCCAGCGTGCGCGCCGCACAGCTCGCGCTCTCGATGCTCGCGGACGGCGGTACGCTGAGCCTCGTGCACGTGATCTTGCCCGTGCTCGCCGACAGGCTCCTGCGCGACCAGACCGAACACAACGTGATCGATGAAGTGCGCTCGCTCTTCAATCGCCTGCGCGACGAGCTGCGCGCGTACGTGCCCGAGCGCGCGACGATCGAGACATGCGTGAAGACGGGCGAAGCCGTGGAGGGTATCGTGCTCTCCGCCGCGAGCATGGATGCCGAAGTCATCGCGGTCGGCACACACGGACCGCGGTTCCTCGAGCGCCTCTTCGTCGGCAGCGTCGCCTCGAGCGTCGTGCACGCCGCGGCGCAGGCCGTCCTGGCAGTGCCGCCACCTTCGCCGGGCCAGGCGCTGGAGTTCTGGCTGCGCATGACGGGGACGGCATCGACGCAGCGGCGGCGCGAGTGGGGAGACGCGCTGGACACCTTCACGCGGCGGAATTCCGGCCGGCACGTGTCGATCGAGGTGGACGAACCCGCGCTCGGTGCGCAGGTCCTTGGACGTGGCTACGCGCTGAACGGCGTGACGTACGATCCGCACGATCAGCGGGTCGAGGTCATGGTGGGAGACGCGGCCGAGCCGCTGCGGCATCTCATGCATTCGATCCCGAACGTCGATTCGATCGAGATGACCGCAGACGACGACGGGCGCGAGGTGCTCGAGCTGCGGCATGGACGCGGGCACACCCTTGTCCTCGTCGATCCCACGTAGCGGCCCCGCCGCCCTGCATGCGACCGACGCCGGACCGGGCGTCGCAGGCCTACCGCGTATTCCTGGTCGCCAGAGCTGGCGCCGCGCTGCATCGCATCCGATCGTGCGAGCAGCGTGGCGTCCACTGCTCGCGTTAGGGTTCATCCTCGGCGGCCTCGCTGCGGGGTTGCTCGAATCCGGGGCCGCGTACGATCGGGTAATCTGGTACGCAGGGCTCGCGATCACCGGCAGCGCAGTCGTCTGGCGCACGCTGCGAGGCGCCGTGCGCGGTCAGTTCGCCTCCGACGTCGTGGCGACGCTGGCCATTGTTGCCGCCGCGCTTCTCGGCCACCCCGTCGTGGGGCTCGTCATCGTCCTCATGCAAACGGGCGGCGAGGCGCTGGAGCGGTATGCCGAGGGCCGGGCGTCGGACGCGGTGCGTGCGCTCGAAGCGGCGGCGCCGAGGGTCGCGCACCGGCTGCGCGGCACCGCGACCCATGACGTGCGCGCCGATGACGTCGCCATCGGCGACCTGTTGCTCGTTAGGCCCGGCGAGCTCATTCCGTGCGACGCCGTGGTCGTCGACGGCACGTCGCACGTCGACGCGTCCATGTTGACGGGTGAGTCGCTCCCCATCTCGGCGGCGCGCGACACGCGGCTCATGAGTGGCAGCGCGAATCTCGACGGGCCGCTGACCGTCCGCGCGCTGGCCACCGCGCAGGAGAGTCAGTACGCGCGCATCGTCGCGCTCGTCAGGTCGGCGCAGGCGAGCAAAGCTCCACTGCAGCGCGTGGCCGACCGCTATGCCGTGTGGTTCACACCGGTCACGCTGATCGTGTGTGCCCTTGCCTACGCCGCGAGCGGAGACTGGCTGCGCGTGCTGGCGGTGTTGGCCGTCGCCACACCCTGCCCGCTCATTCTGGCCACGCCGGTTGCCGTGATCGGCGGCATCAATCGCGCGGCGCGGCGGCAGATCATCATGCGTCACGGCACGGCGCTCGAGCGGGTGGGTACCGCGACTGTCGCGGTCTTCGACAAGACCGGGACCATCACCATCGGCCAACCCCGCGTGCGCGAAGTCGTGACGGCGGCCGGCTCCGCGGCCGCTGACGTGCTGCGGCTTGCCGGCGCTGTCGAGCGTTCGTCCGGGCATCTGCTCGCGCGCACGCTCGTGCATGCCGCAGAGGCGAGTGGCGTGGCGCTCCCGCAGGCAGAGCAGGTCGTCGAAGTGCCCGGTCGCGGCGTATCGGGAATGGTCGAAGGACACTGCGTCATCGTGGGCGCGAGGTCGTTCGTGCTCGAGCGATCGTCGGGTGGCGAGGCCGCCCTTGCCGGTTTCGAGCCGGCCGAATCCCAGTTGCGCGCGTACGTCGCGGTGGACGGCGCCGTCGTCGCGACGGTGGAGTACGCCGACGCACTACGCCCGGGCCTGTCTGACGTCTTCCGCGACCTCACCACGCTCGGCGTTAGGCGCGTGATGCTGTTGTCCGGCGACCACTCGAAGACCACGCGCACCGTCGCCGCGGCCGCGGGGATCGCCGAGGTGCAGGGAGACCTCCTGCCGGAGGACAAGGTGACGGTGGTGCGCGCGCTCGTGGCGAGCGGCGAGTCCGTGTTGATGGTGGGCGACGGGACCAACGACGCTCCGGCGCTGAGTGCCGCGACGGTGGGAATCGCGCTTGCCGGTCACGGCGGCGGCATCACGGCCGAAGCCGCGGACGTCGTCATCCTGGTCGACGACCTGTCGCGGGTCCCGGAGGCGATGCGCATCAGCCGCCGCACGATGCACATCGCCCGTCAGTGCATCGGCGTCGGGCTCGGGCTGAGCGCCGCGGGCATGCTCGCCGCGGCGTTCGGCGGACTTCAGCCAACCGCGGGGGCACTGGTGCAGGAGGCGATCGACCTCGCCGTCATCGTCAACGCGCTCCGGGCGAGTCGTTAGGCTCCGGCGCCTGTTCACGCGGTGCGATCGCGAACGCCGGGGGGAGCACGACGGGCGGTGCGAGCGCTGGATCGGTCGCGTCGCCGTATTCGCGGCGGTAGAGCCGAACGAGCTCGAAGAAGTAGGTGATGGCGAGGGGCCCGAGCAGGATGCCCGGCAGGCCGAGCACGCCCACGCCAGCGAACGCGCCGACGAGCGTGGTCATGGGATGCAGGTTCGACACGCGGCGGTTCACGAGCGGGCGCATGACGTTGTCGACGTTGCTCGCGACGACGGCGCCGAGCGCGGCCAGGCCAACGCTCGCGCCGTAGCGGCCCTGCACCGCGAGCGCCACCGCGCCCGGCAGCCAGACGACCGCGCTCCCCAGCACCGGGAACACGGACACGACGGCGGTCACCACGCCCCAGAACAACGCGTCGGGCAACCCGGTGGCGACGAAGCCTAACGCGACGACGGCGCCCTGAAGGACGCCGGTCAGCGCCGTCCCGAGCAGCGTCGCCTCGGTCACGTGGCGGAAACGATCGCGGAGGACGTCGGCGCCCGCGGCGGAGAACGGGAGCGTGGACGCGACCGCCTGCCACGCCTCGGTGCCCGACAGCAGCAGGAAGTACAGGCCGAACAGCGCGACCACCATGTTGAGCGTCCCGCGGACGGCCCCGCCTAACGCCCTGAACGCCTGTGCCGACGCCCAGGAGACGAGCTCCCCACCCGCCGCGACGACTCGCGTGCCCACGTCGACGCTGCCGATCCGAACCGCCGCGAGTCGCGCCAGGCCGTCGCTCGCCTGCAGCTGGCGAAGCGCCGCCGGGGCCTGGCCGATGGCGATGACCAGCAGCCACGCGAGAGGTACCAGGATGAGCACGGTCGTCGCGACGACGACGACGGCCGCGGACGCACGACGCGGCAGGAATGCGAGCAGCCGGCGGTAGACGGGCGCGACGGCGACGTACAGCACGAGCGCACCGAGAAGTCCCGCCGCGAACGGCAGGAGGGCAATGGCGATGGCGACCCCCAGCACGACCACGAGCAGCTGTGCGCGATCGCGTGGCGAGTTGAACGCGTTCATTGGTCGACTCGAGCGAGAGGCCGCGTTCCGAAGGTGCCGAGAGGTGGTCGTTGCGCCAAGGCGGGGTTCTCCCGACACGCGGTGCGGGATTACCGGATTGTTCGCGCCTCCAATCTCGCCGAGGTTGAGCGTGGCAACCAGTCGGTCAGCCATCTACCCGAGAGGCGATCAGAGAGACCGGGAGGAGCGATGCGTATCGTGCTGGCCATTCTCATGACGCTCCACGCTGTCGCGCATCTCGTCAGCTTCATCGAAGCGTGGCGGCTCATTCCGCAGGGGTTTCCCTACAAGACGACGGTTCTCTCGGGCCACGTCGACCTGGGAGACGTCGGAATTCGCGCTGTCGGAGTCGTCTGGCTCGTGGTGGCCGGCGGGTTCCTGCTCGCAGCCATCGGGGCGTTCGCCGCCAGCACGTGGTGGGTGCCGACTGCGTTGGGCGTTGCGGTGTCGTCGCTCTTACTGACCTCCACCGAGCTGCCGGACGCGCGTGGCGGCGTAGCGATCAACCTCGCGATCGTCGTGGCCGTGGTGGCGGCGCGTCAGGTGGGATGGGTGTGAGGCGCGCCGCCGCCTAACGCCACGGACGATGCGACGGACTGCTTCGGCAACGCCCTCAGACGAAGGGGTGAGCGGATTCGGCGGATCTGGCGGATTGACTCCTCAGGCGCGAACGTTCGGTGTGCATGTCACCGTCACCCGTACGACAGCGAGGGACCTTCGTGAAGTACTCGTGGCCAGAACCCGCTACAATGACATCACAGAAGGTCCCTCGTGCTCGCTGGCGCTCCTCGGGATGACACCGCTAGTCGGCACGGCGCGGGTGGTGGCGGATCGCGTCGGTCGCGCGCGCCAGCCGCTCCAGATAGTCGGCCACGGACTCGTGGTCTTCACGCAGCGGGAGCGCGAAATGCGGGTCATCGGGTTGCGTCGTATGACCACGCGGGCCCTCGTCCACCATGAGATCTCCGCCGTGCGATTCGACCGCCCGCTCGAAGCGCTCGACCGCTTCCACGATCTGCACAATCTCGTCCGAGCGCTCGGTCCCGCTAAGTCGAATACCGAGCCCCGAGAGGCGACCGGCGTATTCGTTCGAGACGCGCCGTACGTCTTCGCTGTCTCCCGCCGGACTGTTGTCTGATCGAGCCATGGCTGAATTCTCCTCGGAGTTCGGGTGCTGGCCTCACGCTGATGCGCGGGCTGCATGCAGATACTCGGCCGTCACGTCGTCCGCTGGGAAGAAACACTCCAGCGCGATCTCCGCAACCGTGACGTCCACGGGTGTGCCGAACACCGTCGTCGTACCGATGAACGAGAGCACGCCGACATCCGTCTCGAGCTGCAGCGGCACGAACACGCGGCTGTCCGCGTGCGCGACCTGTGGCGGCGACGGCCGACGGGACTTCGGTACCGCGTAGTCGTTCAACTCGGCCAGTAGGGCCGTCATGGTGGCGTCGCCCGTGATCTCGCACTCGCGCTGCAGCCGTTGCAGCAGGTAGGCGCGCCACTGTGCGAGATTGGCGATCCGCGTCGCCAGGCCTTCTGGGTGAAGGCTGAGCCGCAGCACGTTGACGGGAGGCTCGAGGAGGAACGCGGCCGCGCCGGCGAGCAACGGAGAGAGCGCGCGATTCGCGGCCACGAGCGTCCAGTGCCGATCGATGGCCAGCGCCGGATAGGGCTCGTGCGCCTCCAGCACTCGCTCGACGGCGTGACGTACGGCGCCGAGCGCGGGGTCGTCGAGCGCGCGTTCCGGGAAGACGGGCGCGAAGCCGGCGGCGACGAGCAGGCGATTCCGCTCGCGGAGCGGCACGTCCAACTGTTCGGCCAGGTGCAGCACCATGTCCCGGCTCGGCTGCGATCGCCCTGATTCGACGAAGCTGAGATGGCGCTGCGACACGCCGGCCTGGAGCGCGAGCGCCAGCTGGCTCTGATGGCGGCGTCGACGCCAGTCGCGAAGCAGTGCGCCGAGGGACGCGTGAGGCGGGAGATCGGAGCGGACCGCGGTGGCCATTGCCGGAAAGTATCCGCGCCCCGGACGCCGGCCAATTACCTCGGGCGTAATTGAACGTTGGCGGCGGTCAGGGCATCATGGCTTCATGACGCACTGCCTAACGACCACCACGAGCCTAACGCCGATTCGCCCCGCGGCCGCCGGTCTGAGCGCTCCGCGCCGCGATCAGCGCGTCCACGGACCGCATGAGGTGCTCGCCGACACGCTTGAGCCCGATGCACTGCACGCACGCCTTGGCGCCCTCGATCATCATGTAGAACTGATCGGCCGCCAGCTCGGGCTCGGGGAAATCGGCCTCGCGGCAGAGTGTGAGCACGCGGTCGTGCTCCCGCACGCGGTGCTCATCGATCAAGCGGCGCGCCGGGTGGTCGGGCTCGGGGAGATCCGCCAGTGCGTTGCCTAACGTCGACCCGCGTTCCTCCATCTCGGCGAACTTCGCAGCCACGCGGCGACTCCAGTCCACGAGCTGCGCCTGCGGGTCACCCGGATGCGCGATGGCGATCGCTTCCCAGTCCTCCTCCTTCTTCTCGATGATGCCGCGCACCCACTCCGTCACGAGCTCGTCCTTCGACGCGAAGTGACGATACAGGGTCATTTTGTTCGTCCCCGCCGCCTCGGCCAGCGCTTCCACGCCGACACCCCGAATGCCGACGCGACGAAACAAGTCGTCGGCAGCCTCGAGAATGCGTTGGCGTGGAGGGACGCGGGTGGTGTCGGTCATGACAAAAGCGAGTGCGTCGAATTCGGAGACGACTGTGACTTGACTTGTGTGTTACCGATCGGTAACATGCCCAATGTTACCGATCGGTACCTCGTTTGGTAAGGTACCCGTGACTGTTCACTTGGTTCGCGGACGTCGCAATGAAGCTCTTCCAAATCAGCACCACGGACCGACCGCGCACCAGATGGGATTCCCCGATATCGCGCCGCGCGGGCCCCGCGGTCGAGGTCGGGCTCGGCGGCTCCTGACCGCCGCAACCCCGCCGACTCATCAGGATCCAGTCCATCAATGTCCGAGCGGCGGAGCACCATAGCGTTACAGAGAGGAATCGCTCCTATGTCTACCAACGCCATTTCTACCCCGGCCCGCCTCGCGGCGGTTGCAGCCTTCACTCTTTCCAGCGCCTTCGGCGCGGCGAACCTCGACGCGCAGGACATGGCCACGCACACCTCGAATGGTTTCGAGCTCAGGCCCTACGCAGGCGCGTACATCCCCACCGGCCAGCAGCGCGACGTGCTGAAGGACGCCGTGCTCATTGGCGGGCAAGCGTCATACCGGATCCTTCCCCAGCTCGCGCTCACCGGCACCCTCGGATGGTCGCCGAGCAAGGACCGTGTTACCCCGGGCGACCAGACGGTCGACCTGTGGCAGTACGACCTCGGCGCCGAGCTCCGCGCGCCGTCATGGCTCACGTCCGGCGCGTGGGATTTCACGCCGTTCATCGGACTCGGCGGCGGCGGTCGCACGTACAACTACCGCGATCTCGACGTCGACTCGAAGACCAACGTCGCCGGCTACGGCACGCTGGGCGGTGAGATCGGGTTCGGCCGCATCGGACTGCGCATCGAGGGACGTGACTACGTCTCGCAGTTCAAGCCGTTCGACGGCGGCGACTCCAAGACGCGGAACGACGTGACCGTCGCCGCGGGCCTAACGCTGCGCTTCTGATCGCCATCACCAACTAACCTGACGCGCGCCGCCGGCCGACGCTTTCACCGGCTTCAACCGGCGGCGCGCATGGGAGAACGAATGCCTTTCATGAAAGACACCACCCGCGCGACCATCGGCACCATGCTGGACACCGCCGCGCGCCGTACGCTCGCCGCCGGCATCGTCGCGGCAAGCGTCCTGATCGCCGCGTGCAGCAAGCCGACGCCGCCTCCGCAGCCGTCGCAGGTGACCGTCGCGCCAGCCATCGGCCGTCAGGTCGCCGACTGGGATGAGTTCAGCGGACACTTCGAACCGGTGAACGCGGTCGACGTCCGGCCGCGCGTGTCGGGCTTCGTGGATCGCGTCACGTTCACCGAAGGGTCGATCGTCAAGCGCGGCGATCCATTGTTTTACATCGACGCTCGCCCGTACCAGGCGGAGGTCGAGCGGGCCGAGGCGCAGCTCGTGCAGGCGAGGACGCGGGCGCAGCTGGCGCAGGGCGAGCAGGAGCGCGCTCAGCGGCTCGTCGCCACGCAGGCGATCTCACGCGAGGAGCTCGACACGCGCACGAGCGGACGCGCCGAGGGTGACGCGGCCGTGCGTGCGGCGCAAGCCGCGCTGACGACCGCGCGTCTCAATCTCGAGTGGACGGTCGTGCGCGCACCGATCTCCGGTCGCATCAGTCGCGCGGCGATCACGGCCGGCAATCTCGTACAGGCCGGTCCGCCAGCGGCGACGCTGCTGACGACGATCGTCTCGCTCGATCCCATCTACGTCTACTTCGACAGCGACGAGCACTCGTACCTGCAGTACGTGCGCAGCATGCGCGCGGGCTCGTCGAAGCAGTTGCCGGTCTACATCGGTCTCGACGAACGAGACCGGTTTCCCGCACGAAGGGAAGCTCGACTTCGTCGACAACCGCCTCGACGCCGGCGCTGGCACGATCCGCGTGCGTGCGCTCGTTCCGAACCCGAACCAGCAGTTCGCGCCAGGCCTGTTCGCGCGCGTTCGGCTCGTGGGCGCGGAGCAGCACGCGGTCACGCTCATTCAGGATCAGGCTGTCGGCACCGATCAGGATCGCAAGTTCGTGCTGATTCTCAAGCCGGACAGCAGTGTCGAGTACCGCCCTGTGTCCCTCGGCCGCCTGGTCGACGGTCTTCGCGTCGTGAACTCCGGCCTCAAGCCGGGCGAGGACGTCGTCATCAACGGCCTGCTGCGCGTTCGACCGGGCATGAAGGTCCTGGCCAAGCGCGCCACTATGGCCGGCGACTCGGCCACACTCGCGACCGCGACGCCGTAACGCGCCGCCGGTCATAAGCTCTCGCTTACCTCTACTCGGAGTAACTCACGTGCGCTTCTCACGCTTCTTCATCGACCGCCCGATTTTCGCGGTCGTGTTATCGCTCGTCGTTCTCGCCGCCGGGCTCATCTCGATCTTCGCGCTGCCGGTGAGCGAGTACCCCGAGGTGGCGCCGCCGACGATCACGGTGCGCGCCGTCTATCCCGGCGCGAACCCGACGGTGCTCGCGCAGACCGTCGGCACGCCGCTCGAGGATGCCATCAACGGCGTCGAGCAGATGCTCTACATGTCGTCGTCGGCCACCGCCGATGGCGTGTTGAACCTCACCGTCACGTTCGAGATCGGCACCAACGTCGATCTCGCGCAGGTGCAGGTGCAGAACCGCGTGAGTCAGGCGCTCGCGCGACTTGCCGGAAGAGGTGCGCGCGTTCGGTGTCACGACCGAGAAGCGGTCGCCCGACATCACGATGGTCGTGCACCTCGTCTCGCCGGACGGGCGCTACGACCCCGTCTACCTGCGCAACTACGCGTTGCTCAACGTCAGGAACGAGCTCGCGCGTCTCCCGGGCGCCGGGCAGGTCGTCGTGTTCGGCGCGGGCGACTACGCGATGCGCGTCTGGCTCGACCCGAACAAGGTTGCGGCGCGCAGACTGTCGGCGAGCGACGTCGTGAACGCGATTCGCGAGCAGAATCTGCAGGTCGCGGCCGGCGTCGTCGGCGCGCCGCCGATGCCGAATCCGCAGGCGTATCAGCTGACCGTCCGCGCGCGCGGGCGGCTCGTCGACGAGACGGAGTTCGGCAACATCATCGTGAAGACCGGCGAGGACGGCGAGGTCACACGTCTTCGCGACGTCGCGCGCATCGAGCTCGGCGCCGGCGACTTCGCGCTGCGCGCGCTGCTCAACAACAAGTCGGCGGTCGCGATCGTCGTCTTCCAGGCACCCGGCTCCAACGCGCTCGCGCTCTCGAGCGGCGTTCGCGAGAAGATGGCCGAGCTCAAGACGCGGTTCCCGCAGGGTGTGGAGTGGGCGGCCGTGTACGACCCGACGGTCTTCGTGCGCGATTCGATTCACGAAGTCATCCGCACGCTGCTCGAGGCCACGCTCATGGTGGTCCTCGTCGTCGTGCTGTTCCTGCAGACGTGGCGCGCGTCGATCATTCCGCTCGCCGCCGTCCCGATCTCCATCGTCGGCACGTTCGCGGTGATGCTCGCGGCGGGCTTCTCGATCAACACGCTGTCGCTGTTCGGGCTCGTGCTCGCGATCGGCATCGTCGTCGACGACGCCATCGTCGTCGTCGAGAACGTCGAACGTCATATCGAGGAAGGGCTGTCGCCGCTCGAGGCGAGCCACAGCGCCATGGAAGAAGTGAGCGGGCCGATCATCGCGATCGCGCTCGTGCTGTGCGCCGTGTTCGTGCCGGTCGCGTTCATCAGCGGACTGACTGGACAGTTCTACCGGCAGTTCGCGCTCACGATCGCGTTCTCGACGCTCATCTCGGCGTTCAACTCGCTCACGCTCTCGCCGGCGCTGGCCGCGGTGTTGCTCAAGCCGCGCAACGCAGCCGGCAGATCGCCCGACGCGCGTGATGAACCGGCTGCTCGGCTGGCTGTTCGTGCCGTTCAACCGCGTGTTCGCCCGAGCGTCCGAGCGCTATCGCAACGTCACTGCGCCGCATCATCGGGCGGTCGGCGGTGTCGCTCGCCGTGTACGGCGGCCTCGTCGCGCTCGGCGTGCTCGGCTTCTCGCGCGTGCCGGCCGGCTTCGTGCCGACGCCAGGACAAGCAGTACCTCGTCGCCATCGCGCAGCTGCCTGACGCGGCGTCGCTCGACCGCACGGAAGCCGTCGTGCGTCGCATGGGCGAGATCGCGCTGGCGCAGCCGGGCGTCGAGCACGACGGTGCAGTTCCCCGGTCTGTCGGTGAACGGATTCGCGAACAAGCCTAACGCCGCCGTGATCTTCATCGGCCTCAAGCCGTTCGAGGAGCGGACGTCGAAGGAGCTGAGCAGCGGCGCGATCGTCGGGGCGCTCAACCAGAAGCTGAGCGTCATCCAGGACGCGTTCGTCGCCGTCTTCCCGCCGCCGGCCGTGAACGGACTCGGCGCGATCGGCGGATTCAAGCTGCAGCTGGAGGATCGCGCCGGGCTCGGCGATTCCGCGCTCTACGCCGCCGCGCAGACGCTGCTCGGCCAAGACGTACCAGACGCCGCAGCTCGCCGGACCGTTCTCGAGCTTCCAGGTGAACGTGCCGCAGCTGTTCGCCGACGTCGATCGCGACAAGGCGAAGCAGCTGGACGTTCCGCTGACGGATCTGTTCCAGACGCTCCGCATCTATCTCGGCTCCGCGTACGTGAACGACTTCAACAAGTTCGGTCGCACGTATCAGGTGATCGCGCAGGCGGACGCGCCGTTCCGCGCGACGGCCGAGAACATCACGCAGCTCAAGGTGCGGAACACGCGCGGCGAGATGGTGCCGCTCGGCTCGCGTGCTCACCGTGAAGCAGTCGTACGGACCGGACCAGGTCACGCACTACAACGGCTACCCGTCCGCCGACATCAACGGCAGCGCGGCGCCGGGCGTGAGCTCGGGTGAGGCGGTCGCGACGATGGAGCGGCTCGCGGCGGAGACGCTGCCTAACGGCATCAGCGTGGACTGGACGGAGCTGACGTACCAGCAGAAGCTCGCTGGCAACACGGCCATCTTCGTCTTCCCGCTGTGCGTGCTGCTCGTGTTCGTCGTGCTGGCCGCGCAGTACGAGAGCTGGTCGCTGCCGCTCGTGATCATCCTGATCGTGCCGATGACGCTCTTGTCGGCGATCGCGGGCGTGTGGATCACGCGTGGTGACAACAACGTGTTCACGCAGATCGGCCTGCTCGTGCTCGTGGGGCTGGCGTGCAAGAACGCGATATTGATCGTCGAGTTCGCGCGCGATCTCGAGCACCAGGGGCGCGATCGCCTGACCGCGGCGCTCGAGGCGAGCCGCATCCGTCTGCGCCCGATTCTCATGACGTCGTTCGCGTTCATCATGGGCGTCGTTCCGCTCGTGATCGCGAAGGGCGCCGGCGCCGAGATGCGTCGCGTCATGGGCATCGCCGTGTTCTCCGGGATGCTCGGCGTCACGTTCTTCGGCCTGCTGTTCACGCCGGTCTTCTACGTACTCATTCGCGGTCTCGCCTCGAGAGGCGCAGCAAAGACCGATGCCCCGTCGGATGACGACGTGCGTCCGCTGCGCATTCCCGAGCGCATTCGCGCGGTTGGTGGAGAGGGAGTGTCCCATGCGTAATTCGTTGCCCCTGTATCTCATGCTCGCCGCGTTCGCAGCCGCCTGTGTCGGCGCGCCGGCGTATCAACCGCCGAGCGTGCGCGTGGCGCCGGCGTATAGCGCGGTCGCGCGCGAGTCGGCTCGCCCGAGTGCGGCGGATTCGAGCCGGCCGTCGTCGCGGACTTCGGTGACGGCGATCAGCTCCCAGTCGGGAACGGACGCCGTCGCCCGGTCCGCGCAGTACAGCACCGCCGTCTCGGCAGCACCATTCTGGCGTGACCTCGGTGATCCGACGCTGACTCGGCTCATCGAGGAGGCGTTGCGCACGAGCACCGATGTGAGCGCGGCCGAGGCGCGCGTCACGAGCGCGCGGGCGACGCGGCGGGTGTCGTCGTTCGACCTCGCGCCGACCATCACGGCGGTCGGGAGCGCGATGCGGCAGCGGTCGTCCATCGCGCAGCTGCCGGGCCTAACGAGTCAGCTGCCGCAGCAGACCCTGTACGACGTCGGCTTCGACGCGTCGTGGGAACTGGACGTGTTCGGGCGGGTGAACCGCACCGTGAATGCGTACCACACGCTCGCGGTGTCGGCGGAGCATGGCTTGCGCGACGTGCAGGTGACGCTCGCGGCGGAGGTCGCGCGCACGTACTTCGAGCTGCGTGGGGCCGAGCAGCAGCTCGCTGTCGCGCGGCGCAATTCGGAGAATCAGCGCCGCACTGTCTCGCTCACTGAAGATCGACTGACTGCTGGGCGCGGCACGGCGTTCGACACGGAGCGGGCGAAGAGCTCGTTGAGTCTGACACTCGCCGCGATTCCCATCCTCGAGTCGCGGATCGCGGCCGATCGTAATCGTATCGCGACGCTCGTTGGTCGCGCCGCGGGAACGTTGCCGGCTGAGTGGCTTCCGGCGGGCGATCTTCCGACGCTGCCGGACACCGTGCGTATTGGATCGCCGACGCAGCTCGTGCGTCAACGTCCGGATGTGTTGAGCGCCGAACGCCAGCTCGCGGCGCAGTCGCAGTTCGTCGGTGCCGCGCAGTCGGAGTATCTGCCTCGACTTTCTCTCGCCGCGAACGCCGGCTATCTCGCCGACCGCGTTCGACTCGCTGAGCCGGAATGGGACGTCGCGCTTCGTGGCGGGTCCGGTGCTGTCGTGGCCGTTGCTCGATCTCGGCCGCGTGAAGGCGCGCGTGGACGTCGCGCACGCCAACGAGGACGCGGCGAAGGCGCAGTACAGCGCGACTGTGTTGCGCGCAGTGGAGGAGACGGAGACGTCGCTCGTCACGTACGATCGCGCGCATGCGCGGTTGGCGTTGCTGAACGAGGCGGTGCGTGCCAGCACGCGCGCGTCCGAGCTCGCGCAGCAGCGGTTCGAGGCGGGGCTCACGGACTTCCTGCAGGTGCTCGACGCGCAGCGTACGCAGCTCGACGCCGAGAACCAGCTGGCGCAGGCGCACACGGCGGCGGCAACGTCGCTGGTGGCGGTCTACAAGGCGGTGGGAGGAACCTGGCCGATTCGGTGACCGTGTGTCACGCTGACCCGCACTACGCAACGCAGAGCGCTCTGAATGCGCAGAAAGACGCAGAAAAGAACTTGAACGAATTGCTATTGCTGTTTTCTGCGACGGTCTGCGCGTTCAGAGCGCTCTGCGTTCCGCCGTTCCGAGTCCAGATCGCGAACCCCGAGCGAGTACGGGCTACGATGACCATCACAGAAGATCCCTCGCTGACGCTCGGGATGACATGGGCGCTTCGCTCGGGAACGGAAGACTCGTGAGGAGAGCTGACATGAGCATGCAGCACGTGACGATCGACGACACGCGCGCCTGGTTTCAGGCCGGCGAGCGCGAGGTGTTCATTGGCGGGGTGCTCGACCTCGCGACGACCGCGACCACGCGCGTCAGGTTTGCACGGTACGGAAGGGGAGCCACACACGAATGGATGGTCACCGTCGACGAGACGTTGATCGTGACGAAGGGCGCGCTCACGGTGCGTACGGCCACGAGCACGCAGACGGCGCGGACCGGCGAGGTGATCTCACTCGCGAAGGGAACGCGTGTGGTATACCGGGGCGAGGAGGACGACACGGAAGTGGTGTTCGTGACGCACGTGCAGTCGGCGGACGCGCCGCGGTACGTCGATCGCGCGGCCGCGATCGAGGAACCACGCCTAACGCTGGTTCCGGGAACGATCTCCTCCGCGGGGGCCGGTGTGACACCGCTCCGACGAGGCGCGTAGCCAGCAGAGGTCAGCCGAGGTCGGCCGTCCGAAGCAGCTGCGCGTTGACGGCGACAATGATGGTGCTCAACGACATGAGCACCGCGCCCACCGCTGGCGACAGCACGATGCCCCACGAGGCGAGCACGCCAGCGGCGAGCGGAATCGCAACGACATTGTAGCCGGCTGCCCACCACAGGTTCTGTACCATCTTGCGGTAGCTCGCGCGCGAGAGCGTGATGATGCGCGGGATGTCACGCGGGTCACTCCGCACGAGTACCACGTCGCCGGCCTCCACGGCGACGTCGGTGCCGGCGCCGATCGCGATGCCGACATCGGCCGTCACCAGTGCGGGCGCGTCGTTGACGCCGTCGCCGACCATCGCGACGCGCTTCCCCGCTCGTTGCAACTCCTCGATCTTCCCCGCCTTCTGCTCCGGCAACACCCCCGCGAACACGGTGTCGATCCCGAGCTCGGCGGCGACGGCGTCGGCCACCGGCTTCGCATCACCGGTCATCATCGACAACTTCGACTCCCGCGCGATGCAGTGCGCGGACCGCCTCGAGGGACTCCGGCCGGACCACGTCCGCGACCGCGAAGGCGGCGAGTGCCTGACGAGTAGTCTCACCGATTTCCTCGACGAGGTATACGACGCTCTGGCCGCGCTGGTCCGCGTCGTCTGCACCGGCGCGCACGGCCGCGTCGGGGTGTACCCCGAGCTCGCGCAGCAGCGCCGGTCCGCCGACGTAGAGCAGGCGGTCCGCGACACGTGCACGCACGCCGCGGCCAGGCAGCGCCGTGAACTCGCCCGCGCGCGTGTCGCCCAGCTTCCGCTCGGCGGCGGTGCGGACGATGCCGCGCGCGATCGGATGCTCCGAGTCCGCCTCGAGGGCCGCGGCGAGCCGCAGCGCGTCGTCGGGGTCGACGCCGCTCGCGGTACTGATCGCGGTGACGCCGAATTCTCCACGCGTGAGCGTTCCAGTCTTGTCGAACACCACCGTGGTCACGGTGCGCGCCTCCTCCAGGCCGCGGCGGTCGCGCACCAACAGTCCGTTCCGCGCGCCCAGCGTGGTCGAGATCGCGATGACGAGCGGCACCGCGAGGCCGAGGGCGTGCGGACAGGCGATCACCAGTACCGTCACGAAACGCTCGATGGCGTAGGAGGATGTCGCGCCAACGAGGAGCCACGCGATCAGCGTCACGGCACCCGCGGCCAGCGCGACCCAGGTCAGCCAGAACGCCGCGCGGTCGGCCAGCGCCTGCGCGCGCGAGCGCGAGGTCTGCGCCTGCTTCGACGAGGCGCATGATGCCGGCCAGCGCCGTACGCTCGCCAGTCCCCACGACACGGATGCGGAGCGATCCCGAGCCGTTCGTCGTCCCGGCGATCACTGTGTCGTTAGGTTTCTTGTCGACTGGACGCGATTCCCCAGTGAGGACGGCTTCGTTCACCGCGCTCTCACCGGAGAGGACCACGCCATCCACCGGGACGCTCGCGCCTGGGCGCGTGAGGATCACGTCGCCCTCGCGCACCGCGTCGATCGGCACGTCCTCGGTCCGCTCGACGCCGGCGTCGGCCGACGACTCGCGTGGCGGTGTTCGGCAGGAGCTTGGCGAGCTCGCCCAGTGCGCCCTGCGCCTGCGAGATGGACCGCATCTCGAGCCAGTGCCCGAGCAGCATGATCGTCACGAGCGTGGCGAGCTCCTCCCAGAGCGGCATGCCGGGATAGCCTAACGTGACGACCGCGCTGAACACGAACGCGACGGAGATCGCGAGCGCGATCAGCGTCATCATGCCGGGCAGGCGATCCTGGATCTCCCGCCGGGCGCCCTGAACGAACGGCCATCCGCCGTAGACGAAGACCGCGGTCCCGAAGACGGCGGGAATCCACGTCGCGCCCGGGAACATTGGCGCGTGATAGCCGAACGCCGTCTGCAGCATGTGTCCCCACACCAGCGTGGGGATCGTGAGCAGCAAGCGAGATCCAGAACTTGTCGCGGAACATGGCGACGCTGTGGCCGGCGTGCTTGTCATGCCCGGCATGACTACCGGCCGCGTGCTCGGCGGCGCCGTGGTGATGACCATGAGTGGGCGCGGACGCGGCGTGCCCGGGTGACACAGGAGCCGAGTGGTGGTGATGATCATCGTGCGCCGGAGCGGGCGCGTCACGCTGCGCGACCTCCGGATGTTCCGGGTATCCGGGTTCCGCCGGTGCGCCGGCAGGCGGGTGGTCGTGGTGCGTCTGCGCGCTGTGCGCGTGCGCGCCGTGGTGGCCGTCAGCCTCGGTGTCGTGCTCGTCGTTCCGCATAGCGTATCGTTGGTCGAAGGCTTCCGTTCGGCAAGAAACAGGCGTCCGTGGCTCCTACCAGCGCCCAGTTGCTTTCATCCGCGCGTCGCTGCTCGCCTACTGGCGAGAGGGCGCTTCATGACTTCTTCATGGTGGCAATTGCATGGGATTCAGACCCTAACGACCCGCCCTGGCGTCACTTCCATAGTGCAAGCTGTGCAGCATCCGGTCCGTTCGCATCGCCCGCCCCCGGGGTCTCGGGTATACTTCAAGCGTGCCCGGGCTTACCGTCCTTGTGATCGATGACGAGCCGCAGATCCGACGCGTTCTTCGGAATGCGCTCGCGGCTGACGACACGCGTGTGCTCGAGGCCGGGTCCGGCCGCGAGGGCATCGACCTCGCCGCCGCCGAGCGTCCCGACCTGATCGTGCTCGACCTGGGACTGCCGGATGGCCCGGGGATCGACGTCTGTCGCGAGATCCGCTCCTGGTCCACGGCCCCGGTTCTCGTCCTCTCGGCCCGCCACTCGGATCAGGAAAAGGCCTCGCTGCTCGACGCCGGCGCCGACGACTACGTGACCAAGCCGTTCAGCACCGTCGAGTTTCTCGCGCGTGTCCGGGCGCAGCTGCGTCGTTCCCGGATGATTTCCACGGATGCCGGAGAAACGGGGATCACCGCCGATGACATCACGATCGACCTCGTGAAGCGCTCCGTCGTCCGGGACGGGACCGCGATCCACCTAACGCCGATCGAGTGGGAGCTGCTCCGCGTGCTGGCGACGCACGCCGGCCGCACGATGACGCACGCTCAGCTGTTCGCGCAGGTGTGGGCGCGCTCGCACGGCGACGCCCAGCAGTACCTCCGCGTCCACGTGGCGAGTCTCCGGCGGAAGCTCGAGCGGGATCCTGTGCGGCCGCGCCTCATCATCACCGAGCCGGGCGTCGGGTACCGCTTCCAGACGACGGTCTAGCTCGTGCCGCCCTGGCTGCCACGAGCACGACAGCTCTTCACCGGCGAGTCCAATCGCGGCGTCCGGCGCGCGTGGCTCCTCTGGTTCGGGGTCCTCGCGCTCGTCACGGTCGCCATGCTGCAGGTGCAGGATTCGCTGCACGAGGCCCATGTCGCGCTCGCGTACCTCCTGGTCGTCCTTGGCGCGAGCGCGTCGGGAGGACGCGTCCTCGGCCTAACGCTGGCGGGCGTCGCCTTCGGGTGCTTCACTTTTTTCTTCGTCCCGCCCTATCACACGTTCACCGTCACCGAGCCGCTCGACTGGCTCGTGCTGGTCGCGTTCCTGGCGACGAGTGCCGTTGCCGCGCAACTGCTCGCGCGCGCGCAGAACGAAGCCGCGGCGGCCCGGGAGCGCGCCACCGAGGTCGACCGACTGTCGTCGCTCGGTTCGGAGGCGCTGAACGCCGGACGCGCCGAGGACGCGCTCGTGGCCATTGCCGACGTGATCCGGGGGACACTGGACACGGTCACGTGCGAGATCTACCTGCGCGATGAGCCGCGTCACTCGGTCACACTGGCGGCTCGCAGTAGCATCAAGCCCGCCACCGACGCCACGGACACGGGCTCGTTCAGCCTAACGGGCGACCGTGACAGGCTCCCTGGCCTGCGCCCGCCCGGCATGCCCGGCGGCGCACGGCTCGTCGAGTGGGTTGCCGAGAGCGGGCGTGCGGTCGCGAGGCGCGCGGACGGAACGACGCGGTTCGCCGATGCCGGGCTACGCATCGCCGAGCGCGCCGCGTTCGACCCGACGGGCGCGGGCATACTGCTCCTCCCCTTGCAGGTGCGCGGCCGCACGGTGGGCGTGCTGTCCATCGAACACGCCGACGCGCTCACGCTCGACGCGCCGCGGCTCCGCTTCCTCGAGGCACTGGCGTACTACGCGGCGTTAGGCGTCGAGCGCGTGCGGCTCGTCGCCGAAGCGGAGCACGCCGAAGCGCTTCGCCAGGCGGACCGGCTCAAGGACGCGCTCCTCGCCTCTGTGTCGCACGACCTGCGCACGCCGCTCACCACGATCAAGGCGCTGGCCCACAGCATTGGTGCCGAGGGGGATGAGCGTGCGGTGACCATCGAGCAGGAAGCCGACCGGCTCAACCGCTTCGTCGCTGACCTGCTCGACCTGTCGCGGCTCGCGGGCGGCGCGCTCACGGTGACGCCGGAGCTCACGGCCGCCGACGACCTGCTCGGGGCGGCGTGGCAGCGGGCGTCCGGCGCGTTAGGCGACCGGGTGCTCGAGGTGTCGCTCGACCCGGACGAGCCGCTCCTCGTCGGCCGCTTCGACTTCGTGCACTCGCTCAGAGTACTGGTCAATCTGATCGAGAACGCGCTCAAGTATTCGCCGGCGACCGAGCCAGTCGAGGTTGCCGCGCGGCGAGTCGGTGACGTGCTCGAATTCCTCGTCGAGGACCGCGGCGCGGGGATTCCGGACATCGAGCGGGAGCGCATCTTCGAGCCGTTCTATCGTCCGAGCGACAGCCCGCCGGACACGAGCAGCGCCGGCCTTGGCCTCTCCATCGCTCGCGGCCTGGCCGAGGCGCAGGGGGGGAGTCTCCGCTACGAGCCGCGTGAAGGGGGCGGGAGCCGTTTCATCTTCTCCGTCCCGGCGGCTGACCTGACGACACTCGAGGTCACTCCAGGGTCGTAGCGGCGCGTTGTCATTCCGAGCGCTCTGTCATTCCGAGTGAGCGAAGCGAGTCGAGGAATCCCTGGCTTGCAGGGTAGAGAGCCCTCTATCGGGACGATCGCGATTCCTCGACTGCGCGGCCTGACGGCCGCTCCGCTCGGAATGACCACCGAAGTCTTTGTGAAATCTTTATGCCGAACGGCCGCGCCTTTGTGCGGCCTTCACGTCGCGACCGGTAGCGTAGCGTATCTGTCTGCGCGGAGCGTCGTCTTCGCTCCGCGAGTCTCACTGCGTCGCGATCACCATGTTCAATTGGATTTTGTTCATCGTACTGGTTGTCTGGATTCTCGACTCCGAGGATGACAAGGCCACACCGCGCCGGCGGCTCCGGCTGATCAAGCCCTCGTGACCGCTCAGCCAGAACAGCTCGAGCAGGTCGGTCTTCCGCAGAATCCACCAGCCACGACCGCCGGGCCGGCATCCGGGTCGCAACAGCCAGCGGGTGCGCGCCACCATCGCGAGCTTCACCCGACAGGGCGCCGACTGGCCGTCCTGACGCTCGGCGCGCTCGGTGTCGTGTACGGCGACATCGGCACGAGCCCGCTGTACGCGCTTCGCGAGTGCTTCAGCAACCTGTACGGTCTCACGCCCTCGCCCACGAACGTGTACGGCGTGCTGTCGCTCATCATCTGGGCGATCCTGCTCGTCGTCGCGGTCAAGTACATCGTCTTCATCCTCCGCGCCGACAACAACGGCGAGGGAGGCATTCTCGCGCTCATGGCGCTCGTGCTGCAGCGCGAGCACGGGACGGGCGGGCGACGGCGACGCGCCATCGTCATTGGACTCGGTCTCTTCGGGGCCGCACTGCTGTACGGCGACGGGATCATCACGCCCCCGGTCTCGGTGTTCGGCGCCATGGAGGGGCTCCTGGTGGCCGCGCCCGCGTTCGAGAAACTGATCGTCCCGGTCACGTTCGCGATTCTCTTCACGCTCTTCTTCTTCCAGAAGCGCGGGACCGGTGGCATCGGCGCCGTGTTCGGCCCGGTCGTCCTTCTCTGGTTCGGCACGATCGCCGTGCTCGGTGGGCGTGAGATCCTTCGTTCGCCGAGGATCCTGCTCGCGCTGAACCCGTGGTACGGCGTGCAGTTCTTCGCGACGCATAACGCGCGTGCGTTCTTCATTCTCGGCTCTGTCGTGCTCGCCATCACGGGAGCCGAAGCGCTGTACGCGGACCTCGGGCATTTCGGCAAGCGCCCGATCCGGCTCGCGTTCTTCGCCTTCGTTCTTCCGGCGCTGCTGCTGAACTATTTCGGCCAGGGCGCGCTCATCCTCCGCGTCCCGGCGGCGGCGGAGAATCCGTTCTATCTGCTGGCGCCCAAGTGGTTCCTGTACCCGCTCCTGGGTATCGCGAACGCCGCGGCGATCGTCGCGTCGCAGGCGCTCATCTCGGGCGCGTACTCGCTCACGCAGCAGGCCGTCCAGCTCGGCTACATCCCGCGGGTGACGATCGTCCACACGTCCAAGCAGGAGGCGGGGCAGATCTACATCCCCGAGGTCAACAGCGCGCTCATGATCGGGTGCCTAACGCTGGTGGTGACGTTCCGCTCGGCCGGCGCGCTGGCGGCGGCGTACGGCATCGCGGTCACGGGCACGATGGTGATCACGACGATCCTGTTCGCGATCGTCGCCCGCAACCGATGGGGATGGTCGAAGAGAAACGTCGCGCTGCTGACGGCTGGCTTCCTGATCGTCGATCTCGCGTTCTTCGCGGCGAACGCGGTCAAGATCGTCGCCGGCGGGTGGGTGCCGCTCGCACTGGCGGTCGTGTTCTTCACCCTCATGACGACGTGGAAGGCGGGTCGCGAGCTGCTGGCGGGGATCCTGCGTCAGGGCGCGCTCCCGATGGAGCTGCTGCTCGACGACCTCAAACGGCGCCGCATTCCTCGCGTGCCCGGTACAGCGGTGTTCATGACGTCGGGCACGGACGGCGCGCCAGTGGTGTTGCTGCATCATCTCAAGCACAACAAGGTGCTGCACGAGGAAGTGATCCTGCTCTCGGTTCAATCGGCCGAGGTGCCCGACGTCGATGACGCCGACCGCGTGCGCGTCCAGTCGTTAGGCCAGGGGTTCTTCCAGGTGATCGCGACGTTCGGCTTCATGGAGACGCCGAATGTTCCGGCGGTGCTCGAGCGCGCTCGCGCGTCGGGCATTCGCGCGGCCAGCGCGGAGACGAGCTACGTCCTCGGGCGCGAGCGCCTGCTGCCGTATGGGACGTCGCAGATGTCGCGCTGGCGGAAGAAGCTGTTCGTGTTCATGTCGCGGAACGCGCGGTCGGCGACGGAGTTCTTCGGCCTGCCGACGAACCGCGTGGTGGAGCTCGGCGCGCAGATCGAGTTCTGATCCGCGCGGCCTGGAGTCATCGCCGCGGCCGCCATACCGGGCCTTCGTCTTTAGCGACGTGCCGGGTGATGTTCACCGGGTTGCTCCCGTCCGCGTTCGCGATGACGATCTCCCAGTTCGTCACGAGTGCGGACTTGGGGTCCGCTGGGTCCGCGCGCGTGTCGAAGAGCTGTTGGAAGACGATTCGCTTCCCGTCGGGCGACCAGTTCGCTGCTGTGTTCCCGCCGACGGTGTCCGGCGACAGGCGACGTTGCGCAGTCCCGTCGCGGCGAATCGAGTACACGGCCAGATCGCCGCGTTGTTGACTCGAGAAGGCGATCGTCTCGCCGTCCGGTGACCATGTCGGCCACCAGGCCGGGGGTGTCGCGGCCAGCGACGCGACTTCGGCCCCACTCGCGACGTCGACGATGACGAGCGTGAAATCACTGACTCGTTCGGCGATGAGCTGCGTTCCGTCCGGTGACCAGCTCGTGGGATTCGGTATGTAATCCCGGTTCGCGATCGCGGTCGCCGCGGACCCGTCCGGGGCCATGAGCATCATTCGCCAGCGGCGAGGGTACCCTGGATCGAAGCCGCCCGGCGCGTTCGCCTGCTCGCCGGAGTAGTACGCAATGTGACGACCGTCAGGGGCCCAGGCAGGGCACGTGTTGAACAACGGACCCTGCGTGATTTGCGTCTGACTCCCTGCCGCGACGTCGAGTACCAGAATCTGGTCGCGTTTGTCGAGCGTCTCCGCGAACGCGAGTCGTGACCCGTCTGGCGACCATGAGAGGCAGAATGGGATGTTCTGCGTTTTCGTCAGCAGCGTCACGCGCGTACCCGCGGCATCCGTCAGGTAGATGCCATAGCTCGCGCCGTCGCGATTGCTGGCGAACGCGATTTCGCCCGTTACCTGGGAGCGCGTACCGGTGGGCCCATCACCGCAGGCGAGGATGGACAGGGTGATGAACAGGGTAGCGAGGGCCACCAGTGCGGTGGTCCTGGGGGATGTCGGGACCGATTGCATTGGAGCCAGTCCTGCAAGACGCGCGCTGCGGGTCGGCACTAGCGAGCTGCGGCTCTCGCCGTCTGAACAAGGCCTCCACCGTGACCCACCCGTCTCCCGCCGCACCGAGCTTGCCGGCGGCGCCAAGGCGGCCCAATCGTGGCGGCCCGCGGGCCCGGATTGCGGTAGTCGCACAGCCGGGGCTCGGACGCGTTTGGGAGCGGTGGCCACGCCTAACGTTCTCCGCCGCCGATCCCGCCACCTCGACTCAATGGAGCGACCATGACCAGAGTCCAGCTTCGATGCGCCACGCTGACGATCATCGCCCTCACAGCGGCGTGCTCGGACGACCCGGTGAGTCAGAACGCGCAGGCGTCGGTTGCGACGTCCATGGGCGCCAGCCTCTCGTCGAACAGGGGTAACGGCAACGAAGGCAATGGGGTGGGCAATGGTGGACCGAAGCGCTATATCGCCGTGAAGGACGATTGCGACCCCACGGACCCAGCGTGGGCGCCAACGGGAGGTTGTCTGCTGAAGGACGGGGCC
The DNA here is from genome assembly GCA_963829055.1 of uncultured Gemmatimonadaceae bacterium. Classification (GTDB taxonomy): domain Bacteria; phylum Gemmatimonadota; class Gemmatimonadetes; order Gemmatimonadales; family Gemmatimonadaceae; genus JAJKIV01. The sequence goes on from CAWHHI010000005.1 coordinate 274,460, forward strand.
GTGACGAACGCGGAGTTCTCCGCGTTTCTGACGTCGCCGCTGTCTCCGACGACGGTGGTCGGTCATCCGGCGTGGCGGAACGAGCCCTCCTACATCAAGATCGAAGCCGGCCAGAGCGTACGCGTGACGAACGAAGGAGGCCGGCTGCACACCTTCACGGAGGTCGCGGCCTACGGCGGAGGACGCGTCCCACCACTGAGGGTTGGGCTGATCCCCGCCCCGGAGTGCCTCGCGATGGCGCCAAGCGCCGAGCTCCCGCCAGGCGCTACCCTCACCGTCGACGCGTTGGCCGTTGGCACGCACCGCTTCCAGTGCTGTATCCACTCGTGGATGCGCGCGGCCATCAAGGTCCTGCCTGACGAGCAGCACGGGCATTCGAAGACCTGACGGCGCGCTGACCCGATCACCGCGATCGGGTCGCCTAACGGTGCGCGCTATCAAGCGCGCACCGTTTTGTTTGTAACCAACCAGCGTCTCGTGGATACCTGAAGCGGGCGACGCCGCGCAACGTGTGCCGCCCGACCGTCCCGCATAGGGGCTTCCATGAGCGCCATCGTCATCCCGCCCACGCCCGTTACGTCTCGGCGCCTCGCGCCGGTCGCGTCGTGGACGCACACTGTCGTCGTCGTATCGGTCTTCGCGGCGCTCGCACTTGCGGGCGTGCTCGGTCACGCGCATGTGAGCGCGAACCGGGCGAGTGTGGCGTCGCGCCCGAACACCATTCTGATCTATGTCGGGCTGATCGCGGCCGAGTGGGCGTTGGTCATGTACGTGCGCCGAGGCGTGCGTCGCACCGGAACGACGCTCGTCGACCTCCTCGGCGGTGGCTTGAGCGAGCGCCGCAACCTGGTGTCCGACCTCGCGCTCGGCGCCAGCCTGTGGGGCATGTGGGCGCTCATCGAACTGGCGTCTGCCCACTGGTGGGGAGCCTCGAGCGGCGCGACGGTACGGCCATTTCTCGCCCATCGCCCGGTGGAGGTGGTCACCTGGATCGTACTCTCCATGAGTGCCGGCTTCGCCGAGGAGGTCGTGTTCCGCGGGTACCTGCAGCGGCAGTTCGCCTCGCTCACGGGAAGCGCGGGAGTCGCGCTCGTTATGCAGGCCGCGCTCTTCGGCGTGTCGCACGGCTATCAGGGCCCCGGCGCCTGCGCGAGAATCATCGCGTTCGGGTGTCTGTTCGGACTCGTCGCACTCTGGCGGCGACGCTTGCGGCCGGGGATCATCGCACACGCGCTCACCGACATCATTGCCGGACTTGCTTGAACACGGACCTGGACGAGCTGTATCGCAAGTACGCCCCGGACGTCTTCCGCTTCGCGCTCTACCTCTCGGGAGAGCGGAGCGATGCCGAAGACATCACGTCGGAGACGTTCGTCCGTGTCTGGACGTCGGACACGCCGATCGAGCTCGCCACGGTGCGCGGCTATCTCTTCACGATCGCGCGTAATCTCTTCCTGCAGAGCCGCCGGAACGCCGCTCGCACTGTCGCTCTCGGCGAAAGCCTTCCGGCGACACGCGCGAGCCCGCACGAGGAGACGGAGCAGCGGGACGAGCTCACGGCCGTGATGGCGTGCCTCCGCACGCTCCCCGAGATCGACCGCGCGGCAGTCGTCATGCGCGCGGAGTACGACATGCCTTACGAGGAGATCGCCGCTGCCCTCGGCATCTCCGTATCGGCGGCGAAGGTAAAGGTGCATCGGGCGCGGCTCGCGCTCGCTGGCTTTCGCACAGGAGTCTCCCAATGACCGAGCAATCGATGCGAGTGTCGCGGGATGTCATCGTCGACCTGCTTCCCCTCTACCTCTCGGGCGAGGCGAGCGGCGACACGCGCTCGCTGGTGGAACAGTATCTCAGTCGAGACGAGGCCCTGGCGCTGCAGGTGCGGCTGCACCTGACCGACGGCCTCGGCGCCGGCGCAGCGCTGGCGCAGCTCCCACCCGAGCTCGAGCTGCGTTCGCTCACTCGAACGAGGGCGCTACTGCGCAGGCAGCGGTGGCTCTTCGGTGTCGCGATCGGTCTGTCGCTGCTCACCTTGACGACCGAGATCTCGTTCGAGGGGAGTCGTGTGACCGGGCTCCGCTTCCTGGTCCGCGACTACCCGCTGGTGTTCGCGCCGATCGCGCTGGCTGCCATCGTGTGCTGGTTCGCGTATCTGAAGGGGGCGCGGCGGCTGCGGACGCGGTCCTGAGCGTCTGCTCGATCCGAGATGGGTGAGACGGGTGCGACGTTGGCTGCGCTGAACAGGAAGCTCGAGCCGCCGCTCAACAGTCCGAAGAGAGCAAGCGCCGCCAGCGCCAGCAAGATCACGATAAGGAGAACGAGCCGGCGCGCGCACCCGACCGCCGTCGCCAGCCTAACGCTATCCGGCGAGAATGGCGGCTCGATCGACCAGCCGCCACGCGGCTCGATCGGGACGGTCTCGATCTCGCGGATCTCGCCCCTGCCTCGCACAGGCTCTGGATCGTGCCACACGTCGACGGGGACGGGTTCCGGCTCTGCGCGCGGGATGGGACGTGAGCGAGGCCGGACCGGCGGCTCCACGCGTGCGCGAGGAGGAGGCGGCGGCGGGCGGCGGGTTTCGCGTGCGACGCCGTAGCGGGCGCCGCACGTGGAGCACACCGGCCCGTCCAGCCAGAGCCCCGGCGACGTGGTTCGTGCAGAAGTAGCGTGCGTCGGCCTCGTGGCATGCCTCGCACTCGCCTAACGCGCCCTGCGTCGTGCCACAATTCGGGCAGCGGATGATGACATCACTCACGACGTCGCTCACACTGGTGCTCCGTCGGTGTCCGCTTCACGGCCATCGGGCTCGCCGTCGTCCGAATAGACGTCGCGTACCAGCGCAGCCGGCACGTGCAGTCGGTGCACCTGTGGCAGCGTACCCGGCACCCACCGCGCGATCGTCGGTACGCGCTCGAACGCCCCGAACGCCTCACGTGGCAGGCGTCGGGAGAGCGCCACGGTCGTGAGGACCGGGTGAGCCGCGTAGGCCGGGTAGATCTCGTAGCGCTCGTCGACGTGGTCGTGCCCGCGCACCATGTGCGTCACTGGTCGGCCGAGCTCCGCGCTGAGGTCGCAGAAGGCGGCGAAGTCCTCGTGCCCGAACTCGCTGCCGCGCGACGTGCGGTTCGGCATCTTCTTGCGCGCCCGCGGATGCGCGCGCGTCCACGTGAAGTCGGTGAGGCAGCGGGGGTCGTTCCAGTCGCCCGTCGCTCGCAGATCGGCGTGCAGGTCGACGAGTGGGAAGCCGCCGTGGGTGACGAGCAGACCGTCCGGGAAGAAGAGCGCCCGCGGCGCCGACGCGAACAGGCGCACCGCGAGCTTGCCGGTCCGGGTGATCCACTCGTGGGCGAGGTGTGCGTTCAGAAAGTCGGTGAAGTCGGACGGGCTCACGGTCGCCGTGAAGTGCGCGCCGGTGTAGTGCAGCGCCTCGTCGTGGTTCCCGGCAACGAGGCAGACGGACCCTGGCGCTTCCACGATCAGCTCGAAGACGCGCAGCAGCACTTCCAGCCCGTAGCCTTCGTCATCGAAGAGGTCGCCGAGGAACACGACGCGCGGCGCGCCGTCTTCGGTGGGCGCGTCTCGGCGGATGAGTGCGAGCGCCGCCTCGAGGGCGAGGAGGTCGCCGTGCAGGTCACCGATGAACCAGAGTGGCGCGTTAGGCTCGAGATCGACGACGCGGATCGCGCGATCGTTCGCGTTGGCGCGGTCCGCGTCGAAGAGCAACCCGGGTCCGCCCTCGTGGTCGAGCAGCGCCTCGAGTTGTTCCACCGTGGTGCGCATGCGCGCGCGAATCCCGGCGGGGTCTACGGCGTCCCGCACGGCGGACCAGTCGAGATCCTCGACGTCGAGCGACTGGCGGGACGGGTGGGACGGCGGGCGCGTCGGGCGGAGTAGCGTCGGTGGTTGCATCGGCGACTGCATCCGATGCCGGCACGTTAGGCGCCGGGGCGGCGGTCGTGGTGGCGTCCGGCTCGCTGGCGTCCGGTATGACGTCGCTCTGCGACGCACCCGGCGGTGTGCCGCCGTTGGGCTCAGACTGCATCAGACTGCATCAGACGGATCAGACTGCACGAACCGTGAGCGGCAACTTGACGATCCCCGCCGCCTTCCGACCGACCGCGATCACGTCGCCGTCGTGGAGCGGCTGCGGCGCAGCGAGCACGTCGCCGTTCAACAGCGTTTCGTTCGCCGTGCCGGGCGCGGGGGCAACTTGCCAGCGTCTGTCGGGTCGGCGCTCGAGCACGCACTGTCGCACGTCCCAGAACTGGGCGTCGCTCCCGAACTGCTGAGCGAGGTGCTTCCCGACCTCCGTCCGCACGCCGATCTCGAGCGCGCGGCCGCCGTTCCCCACGAGCTGAACGCGATCCGCGATGAGCGGCGCACCTCGCCTGACTCCGGGCTGCCGGCGCTGCCGGTCAGCCGGTTTCGCGGCCGGAGCAGGTTTGGGCGCCGCGGTCGCCGATGCGCTCGCGGCAGCGCTCGCGCTAGTGCGCGCGGCGCCTGTTGTCGCGGCGGCAGTGCTGCGCACCTCCGAGCGAGGCCCGCGGCCACTCAGCACCGCCCGCAGCTCGGCCGCCGTCGGGCGGTCTGCCGCGTTAGGCGCGAGGCAGCGGTGCAGCGCGGCGCTCACCTCGGCGTTGGTCGCGGGCGCCGGCATCGTCCCGGCGAGCACGGGCGGCTTGGCGGAGTACGCGCGCACGAGACTCGCGTACTCCGCCTGGTCCTCGCGCCAGTACGGATGCGTCCCGGCGAGCAGCTCGTACAGGATCAGCCCGCACGTGAAGACGTCGGACGCCAGGCCCGGCATCGCGCCGCGCGTGAGGTGTTCTGGCGACCGGTAGTTGTCCGAACCCACGTACCCCTGGTAGCCGTGCCACGGCGCGCGGTGGTCGGCCAGCACCGAGAAGTCCATGTCGATCAGCTTGAGCTGGTAGCCCGAGCCGATGGACGGATCACGGATCAGGTAGACGTTAGGCGGCTTGAGGTCGGCGTGGACGATCTTCGACTCGTGCAGCGCCGCGATGCCCGCCATGAACACCTTGGCCCACGTCACGTGCCGCGCCCACACGGCCGGGTCGCGCAACGGCGACGCGCCCGTGCGCTGGTGCACCTCGCGCTCCGCATCGAGCATCTGCTGCAGGTCGCTGCCGTGCTCCACGAACTCGTAGGCCTGGAAGTAGCACGGCCCGCCCCACACCTCCTCGAACGCGTCGACCAGTCGGACGGCGTAGTGTGCCGCCTTGCCGTTCGCGCACCCGGCGCGGCGAGCTCCTGCTGGTAGTCGACGAACGATGGATACCAGATGACCGCCGGCGACGGCGACTTGTACTGCTTGAGGAAGATCTTCGTCCCGCCCGGGGCCTCGGCGGCGTACGAGATCGCCATCGCCCCCGGCCCGAAGACCTTCGTGACGCGATACCCGCGGATCGCGTCGCCGACCTTGAGCTTCTTCGCCACGCCCGACCTCCCCCGTCAGAGCGCGACCGTCTCGGCTGACTTCGACACGCTCGCGGCGAGCTGCTTGAGCGTCGTGCGGAAGTGTTCCGGATCGGCGGTGAACTTCTGCAGCGCCTCCTGCGGCGAGAGCCCCTCGTACTCGACGACTTCCCACTCCGACTTGTCGATCTGGCTCAGTCGGTCGTAGCCCTCGAAGTTCGGCGCGAAGAGGCTGAGGATGATGCGGTTCGCCATGACGACGTTCGCCACGTCCTGCAGGCTGCCGCCCTTCGCTTCCGGGATGGACATCGTCTCCTTGAAGGAGGCGTCGGTGAAGACGACCACGACGCGCGCCGCGTCGCTGCGGTAGCGCCACTTGTTAGGCTCCTCGCCCTGCGCGCCCTTGGGAGAGGCCTCCATGGTCGCGACCTTGTAGAGGGCGTCGAGCAGGGACTCGGGCTCGTCGCCGCCTCCCGCCGCGCGCAGGCTGGCGAGCTGCGCCTTGAGCGCCACGGCGTCGCGCACGAACGGGTTGTCCTCGATCCACGGCAGACCTTCGGCCTCCGCATGCTCGATGTCGCGATACCCGACGACCTTGCCGCGCCAGTCCTTCACGGGCGCCGCGTTGTTCGCATCACCTCGGCTCAGCGAGTCGATGAACATCTCGATGTTCTTGCGCAGCGCATCGATGATGGGCGTCATGCTGCCCGATGACGTCGATCAGGAAGACGATGTCGGCGACGCCCTTGGTCTTGGCGCGCGGTGCGACAGGCGGTGCCGCCGCCACGTCCACTGGCCCGTTCGCGACGTCGGCCGACGGCGTGACCTCGATGTCAGCCGGAGGCGGCGCAGCGGGTGCGGCGCTCCCGGCGGATGCTGACCCCGACGCAGACCCGGACTCGGTCGGAGGGGATTCGGGCGAGAGGGGCTCGGTGTGCTCGGATGATTCCATCGCGCGCTCCGCGGTGTTCTGGGTGGTAGGCTCCTTTCACTCTCGTGACGTGGAGAGGCCCAGACGCACGTTCGTTGCCGCCAGCTCGCGGGACTGCGGTGGTTCGAGCGTCTGGATTTGCGAGCCTGCACCGCAATCAGTGCAATCAGTCCAGCAGGTCCGCCGGCACCTTGCCGCCGTTCTCCGCCAGCTTCTTCAGCACCTGCTTGTGCAGCCAGATGTTCATGGTGGCGGTGTCGCTCGTGTCGCCGGTGTACCCGAGCTCGTGTGCGAGCTCACGCCGCTGAGACAGGCTGCTGTCCATCCCGAGGAGCGTCATCAGGTCGACGATCGAGTAACGCCAGTTGACCTTGTGCGAGTACTTCGAGGCCAGTCCCTCGAGCACGGCCTCCACGTCGACGACGGGCGGCGCGGCGGCAGGGGCCACGGGCGCTGGCGCTGCTGGTTTATTCGCTGCTGCCGGCGCAGCGGCAGGTGTCGCCGTTGGCGCGGGAGCGTCGTGGCTCCGGCCCATGATCTTGGACATCAGCGTTCCGAAAATGCTCATACTGCGCCTCGTGGTATGGAGTGCGTCGGGTTTGCCTGTGGCAACGTCGTGCGCGAACGGAGCGGACCCTGCTGAGACATCCTTGGGGGCCTAACGACGTTGCACGAAGGGGGCCATCCGACCACTCGGCCGCAACGGGCATCGAGGCGATGCAGGCACAACAGCAACTGCGCGTTCAGGGATAGAGCAGGTAGGGTTTCCGGCTCTCGCGGAACTCCGCGGCTTCGCGGTCCCACTCGTCCAGGAGGGCCGGCAGCGTGCCGCCTTCGATGGCGAGTCTCACCTTGTCGGAACCCGTTAGGCGGTCGATCGTCGTGGTCCACGCGAAGTCGCGCGGGTGCTGCTTCCGGATCTCGTCGATCAGGATCAGCGACGTGCGCACCGGCCGGTACGCCTCCTGGTCGGTGATCACGAAGTGGATGCCGGGGATCGTCTGGCCTTTGAACTTCGCTGCCGTCGGCGCCACCGCCATCGTGATCGCTTCGAAGCGGATGCCGGGGAGCCGCTTCTCGTTCATCGTCTTCGCGACTTCCGGCGCGTTGAGCCACGACGCCCCGATCTGCTCGAACGGGCGGTCCGTGCCTCTGCCCTCCGTGAGGGTGGTGCCTTCGAAGTAGACGGTCCCGGGATAACTCGTTAGGGCAGCCAGGGAGCGGAGATTCGGAGACGGGTTCACCCACGGCAGCCCCGTCTGATTGAGCCACTGCGAGCGCCGCCAGTTCGCCGCGCGGATCACGGTGAGGTCCGCGCCGATGCCGTACTTCTGATTGAACAGCGTGGCGAGCTCGCCCACCGTCATCCCGTGACGCGCCGGGATCGGGTACATGCCGACGAACGACTTGAACTTCGGGTCGAGCAGCGCGCCCTCGACGATCTCTCCACCGATCGGATTCGGTCGGTCGAGCACGACGAACGGAATCTTCTGTTTCGCGGCGGCCTGCATCGCCAGCGCCATCGTGGAGACGTAGGTCCACGTGCGTCCCCCGACCTCCTGGAGATCGTAGATGATCGCGTCCACGTCCTTGAGCATCTCGGGCGTGGGACCGTGATCCTCCGATTTGTAGAGGGAGTAGACCGGGACGCCCGTCTTGGGATCCTTCTCATCTCCGATGGTCTCCCCGGCGGGCGCGTCGCCGCGGATGCCATGCTCCGCGGCCAGAAGGGCGACGAGCTTGAGGTCTTTGCGCTGCGCGATGAGATCGATATCCAGCGTCTTCGACCGGTCGATCCCGCTGTTGTTCGTGATGAGGGCAACGCGCTTTCCGCGCAGCGCCGCAGGGATATCGGCGAGGAAGACCTCGATGCCGGGTCGCACGACCGCGCCTGCGTCTGGTGATGACGCGCGTGCGACCGACGCCGAGTCCGCGGCGGGGGCCGGCGTGCGCGCGCAGGAGGCGAGCAGCAACAAGGCAGGAACAAGGGCGGCAGCAACGGGCGCTTTCATCATCTCTCTCGTGGTGATGAGGACAAGGGTGGGTACCACACAACGCTACCACCACGCATCACGAACCGCACGCGCTCGATCGCCGCGAGATCAGCGAGCGGGTCGCCGTCGACGGCTACGAGGTCTGCATACGCCCCTGCTTTCACGACGCCGAGACGCGAGTCTCCGATGAGCCGGGCGGCATTGATCGTGGTACTCTGCAGCACGGCGGCCGGCTGAAGCCCACCCTTCGCATACGCGAACAGCATGTGCTTCGCGGCCGTGCCGCGAGGACCACCGACGTCGATGTACAGGTCCGAGCCGGCCGCGAGCGTCACGCCTGCGCGGGACGCCGCGCGGACCCGGTTGTACCCGGGGGCGAGGAGCGCTTCGATGTTGGCGTCCGATGGCCGCTCGGCCGCCGGCACGTGGGCGAGCTGGCGGTCCACAAGCCACCGGTCCCACTCGGTAGGAACGAGGATGACGCCACGTCGTCGCATCAGCTCGAACGTGCTGTCTGCCGCACCCCGTCCATGCTCGATGGCATCGACCCCGGCCTCGACTGCACGGCGGATGGCGAGATCGGTCGTGGCGTGCGCCGTCACGCGCACGCCCATGAGATGCGCTTCGTCAACGGCAGCACGCATCTCGGCGACGCTCAGATATGTCGCGTTAGGTGATCCGTTGGAGTAGAGCTTGATGACGTCAGCGCCGTGGATGACGTTCTCCCGTACCGCCTGTCGCGCGTCGTCGGGGCCGCGCACTACGCGGTACTCGTCGTCCACCAGGGTGCGGTACCGCGCGTCGATCCCCTCCATCTGCCCGCCCTCTGGTGCGAGGCCCGGCCCGGAGACGTAGAGCCGAGGTCCCGGCAGGCTCCCCTCGTCGATCGCTCGTTTCAGCGCCACATCCGCGAACCGGCCGCTGTTGCCCAGGTCGCGCAGCGCGGTAAACCCGGCCTCGAGATAGCTGCGGGCGCGCGCCGCGCCGCGGAGCGCGCGGAGCACGTCGCCCTCGCGCACGAGCTCGCGCACCGCGGTCTGGCCTGACGTCTCGTTGCCGGGGTGCTCCATGAGGAGGTGGGTGTGCGCGTCGATGAACCCCGGCAGTACCGAGTACCGCGTGAGGTCGATGACGCGCGCGCCGGCGGGGACCGCCAGGTGCTCGCCGACGGCGGCAATCAGCCCGCCGCGCACCAGGATATCGCGAGCCGGGAGCAACACGCCGCGCTCGCTGTCGAAGAGACGCCCGGCGCGGATGACGACCGTGGAATCGGATGCCTGAGTGGCGGAGGCACGCGGAGCCTGCGCCGTGACCGGCGAAATCGCCGCGCACGCGAGGGCGAGTACGCCAGCGCGGCGCAATCGCCTGCAGGCCATCGCGCCGATCACGAAAACGCCTGCCAGGCTCAGTCGCATGTTGTGAGCATCCGGTTGGTCGGACCACCCTCGCGGGCCACTACGTTGATACATATGTTCGTCCCGCGCAGCGGATATCGATCGCGGTGCGGCGATCGGTGGAGATGGTGGCGCTGCGAGCTCTGGGACCCAGGGCAATGGATCCTAGCGCGCTATACCTCGAGCATCTCGATCGGATCAACCGTATCGCGGAAGCACTCTGCACACGCCACGGAGTCCGTGGCGCTGATGCCGAGGATTTCACGTCCGAGGTCCGCCTGCGTTTGCTGCAGGACGACTACGCGGTCCTTCGAAAGTATCGCGGCGCCAGTTCGATGCCCACGTTTCTGACAGTGGTCATCGGAAACCTGTTCCGCGATTACCGCATCAAGCGCTGGGGCAAATGGCGCCCGTCGGCCGAGGCGAAACGGCGTGGCGAGGCGGCGGTTCTCCTGGAGACGGCCGTCTATCGCGACGGCCGTTCGTTCGACGACGCGTGCCGCCTGCTTCAGGGCAACGGACGGGTCGACGTGGACGCCGGAGAGCTGCGTCGAATCATGGCCGAGCTGCCACGTCGCATCCGGGTTCGCCAGGACGATGACGCCAGCCTGGACTCCGTCGCCACCACCGAGGAGACCGATGACCTCGTGCTCGAGAACGAGCGCCGGGACCGGTTGCTCGCGGCCGAGAGTGCACTGAGGCGCGCGCTCACGCGTCTCGATCCCGAGGACCGGCTCATCATCACGATGCACTTCTTCGAAGGAATCTCCATCGCCGACATTGCCCGTGCGCTCGGGCTGCCGGCGAAGCCCTTGTATCCGCGGATCAAGCGACTGCTCGATGCACTGTCCGGCCAGCTCGTGAGTGAAGGAATAGGGCCTGACTACCTCCAAGCCGTGAGAGGGGCACTCGTGTGACGACGGAAATGTTCACTCGCGTCCGTCACTTACTTGTGGGTGCGTCTCACGTCTGTCTCGGGCAGTGCCCGCGTACGGCGGCGGCAGGCTGAAACACGTCAGGGAGCCAATGCAATCGTCCGAAAACGATATCGATCTCGAGCTGATCGCGGCGCTCATTGACGGCCGTCTCGCAGGGGCGGAACGCCAGCGTGCGATCGAGCTGGTGAGCTCCTCCGAGGCCGCGCTCGAGATCTATACCGATGCGTTGCGCGTTCAGGCGGACCTTGCCCCGGAGAAAGTCGTCGCCCTCGTCCCTCGTCGTGAGGCCGGGACTCGCCGGTGGCTCGCAATCGCTCCGTTGGCCGCCGCGGCCGTATTGTTGATCGCGATCGTTCCGACAGTGAAGGCGCGCCGTGATCAGGCACTATTCTCTTCGACGGCGATGTCGATCGCGCAGCCAGTCATGGGGCGCGCGCAAGTGCCGGGAGCACTAGGTGCTGGCTGGGAAGAGCGGAACTGGTCGGTGACACGCGGCGCCGCCTCACGCCTGGTCGAGTCCACCGTCGCCTTCCGACTCGGCGTGCGCGTGGTCGACTTGCAGGTTGCACTGGTGAGAGCGGATACGGTTCCCGCGGTTCGCGTGACAGATGAAATCGTCGAGTCGCTGAAGATGGAGCCGCTTTCCGAGTCGGTGATGGCGGACTATTCCGCGCTTCGCACGCGGATCACGAGCACTGCGCCGCGAGAGCAGGTCGTCGCAAGTGCGTCCCGATCCGAGGAGGCGATGGATGCGTTCCTCGGCTCTCGCTGGTTCGACTTCGGGAAGTGGTTCGCCGCCGGGGAGCTCGCGGCTCGCACGCACTCTCCGGATTTCTTTGCGTCGAACAGAACGACACGATTTCTCGACTGGGCGATCGAGCGCGGAGAGCTCGCGCCGAGTGACGTCGCGTCGCTGCGCCAGATCAGGGGCCTCGCGGCGCAGGGCGTCTCTGACGGGGACTATGACACGATACAGCAGCTCTTCCTGACGCTCATTCAGCGTCACGGCGGGTAGGCAATTCGACTGCTGTAACCCACGCATGGAGGGTCCATGCGGGTTGGAAGGTTCGATTCACGTGATCTTCGTGCTGGCCGCGCGCTGGTCGTGCTGCTCTCGACCGCCGCGATCGGTGGCATTGTCGCGTCCGCGTTCCTCGTACGGCCGACGCCGCGAGGCGGAAACGTCTGGCTGGGTCGCCTCGCCGACGCCGTCGGGGCTCATCGCGTGACGCGAGCCCGCCTCACGAGCCGATTCACGTACGCGGCCTGCGAGGCGGCGGTGCCTAACGACATGCTGATCGCCGGCCTCGTCTGCGCCGACGCCCGACCTGCCGCCTGGGTCACAGTCGGGCAAGCTGTCGACGCTCGCAACCGAGATGCGCTCGGCTGGAACAGCCGATTCGACGGACGCCGCCCGCCGGCATGCGTCCGGATCATGGCACATCGTGTGGGGCGACGCCGACGCGGCAATCCGCGAGTTGGGGGCTGTTGCTCGGATGGATTCGACCAACGCGAACGTACGGAGTGATCTGGCCGCCGCGTTTCTTCAACGGGCGCAACTCGAGCAGGACCCGCTGTCGATTCTGGACGCCTACGCCGCGATCGACGGCGCGCTCGCGCTCGATCCGCGGCTGCTCGAGGCGCGCTTCAACCGCGCGCTCGCGCTCGAGTGGCTGTATCTGCGCACTGACGCGACCCAAGCCTGGTTGGACTATCTGAAGCTGGACGCACGCTCGGCGTGGGCGGACGAGGCGCGGGCACGATTGCAGGCGCTTCGAACACCGCTCCCGAGTTGGAGCGATGCGCAGGAGCGCCTGCGCCGCGCCGTGCGAACCGGGAATGACACGGTCGTCGACGAGCTCGTACGGCGGTTTCCTCGGCGTGCGCGCGACGATGTGTGGCGGACCATCACTGCCTGGGCTCACGTCCATCAGGATGGCGCGTCACAGCCCGACACGCTGCTGCATCGCGCCATGAGCGTCGCGCGATCGGTGGAATCGGTCACGGGGGACGCGCTGCCGGTCGACGTGGTGCGGCCAATCGAACTGGCGGCGGCGGTGGGCGACCGATCGCGTCTCGACGCGCTGGCGCGCGGTTTGATCGCCTACGAAAACGGACACGGGTTCGCCAACGCTTTCGCCCCCGACTCCGCCGCGGTCTGGTTAGGCATCGCGCGGAAAGCGTTCGCCGCGAGCGGCAGCCCGGGCGTGTACCTCGTCGCGTACGATTCCGCCATGATCCCCTACTCCCGCGCCGGGACACGTGGATACGACGAGGCACTCTCGCTGTTTCAAGCGATTCGCGAGACCACGCCCGTGAAGTATCACGTGATCCGTGGGCGTGCGGCTCGTACGGTGGGACTCATTCACGCCATACGGGCGGACTACGATTCGTCCATCACCGCTTATCAGGCGGCGGTCGTTGAAGGGCGGGGAACCGGAGAACCCGGCCTCGATCTCCGACCGCGAGGAATTCTCGCGTCCCTCTATGCGGAGATCCGCGGCGAAGACCAGGCCTGGGCAGAGTTGTATGCCGCGTTGCGATCGTTGCGGGACTACCCCGAGGAGTTGGGCGAAGCACAACGTCTGTTCGTCACCGCCGCTGACCTCAGCCGACGACGATCCCCTGCGGCGGCACTGCTGTTTCAGGCCGAAGCGGTCCGGCTTGCGCGCCTCGTCGATCGCTCCGGAACGATGGCAGTCACGGCGCTCGCGAAGCAGGCGGAGTTGTTCAGTGACAACGGGATGGCTGAGAAAGCCTTCGAGAGCGTGCATAACGCGCGTGCTGTCGCGGACAGCATCGTGAGCGACTCGACGCGAGCCCTCATGATCGCCGATGTGGACCTCGTTGAAGGCAAAGTGTGGCTTCGCGTCCGTCCGGAGTCGGCCGTCGTCGTTCTGAAGAGAGCCGTCGAGCGTTACCGCAACACGCGATACCTGCTCGAAATGGATCGCGCCGATCTGCTGCTCGCCAACGCGTACGTGTCCTCTGGACAGATGAAGGAGGCGCGAAGCGCGTTCAGTGCATCGCTCGAGGAGACGGAACGGCGCCGGGCGAAGATCGATGACAAGGAGAACCGGGCGCAGTTCCTCGACAAGGCGCGCCCTGTCATCGACAGAGTGGTCGCGTTCGATCTGGAGCAAGCGGATACGGTCGGCGCGCTCGAGTTTCTCGAGCACATGCGCGCCCGTGTCCTGCTCGATCGCGTGGGGCGGCGACTGGCTGCCAGTGCGCAGGCGGCCGTCGCGACAGCCGATCGCCGACCTGCAGCGTACCATTCCCGCGGGCACGAGCGTGATCAGCTACGCGGTGCTGGACAGCGAGGTCGTGTCGTGGGTGCTGCACGACGACCGTGTGACCATGCACCGGACGCACCTAACGACGTCGCTGGAGGGGCTGATCACTCGCTTCACGGCGTTGATCGAAGCGCGATCGTCGGCGACGGAGGTGCGCGCACTCTCGGCGCAGCTGTACAGCGTGCTCATCGCGCCGCTGCGAGACGACATCGCCGGGGACACGCGGCTCATCGTCATACCGGACAAGTGGCTGCATTTTCTTCCGTTTTCGGCGCTGTTCGACGCCCGTGCCGGGCGCTTCCTCGTCGAGTCGTTCGAGATCAGCGTCGCGCCGAGCATCGCGCTGTACCAACAGTCGGCGGCGCGGTATGCACAACTCGGCACAGCCACTCCGAGCGTGCTGGCCGTGGGAAATCCGTCGTTCGACGCAGCGACGTTCCGGCTTCCTCGGCTCCCTGGGGCGGAGCTCGAGGCTGCGCGTGTCGCGCAGGGGTACGACCACGCGCAGCTCATGGTGGGTGCGGCGGCGACGAAGCGCGCTTTTCTTCGCGAGGCGGCCACGTCGGCGGTGGTTCACTTCGCGGGGCATGGCGTCGTCAACTCGAATGCCCCCCTCCTCTCCTACCTGCTGCTTGCGCCCGAACCTAACGTCGGCTCCTCCGGAGCGCTCTACGTGCGCGACCTGTTCGACATTGCTCTGCCGCGAACGCGGCTCGCGATTCTCTCGGGATGTCACACCGCCGCCGGACAGCTATCGGAGACTGAAGGAGCATCGTCCCTCGCGCGCGCACTGTTCGCCGCTGGTGTGCCGGTGGTGATCGCGAGTCTCTGGGCGGTCGATGACAGGGACGCCGCGGAGTTCTTCGTGAGCTTCCATCGTGAGCTCGCGAGAGGCACGGACCCGGCGGCCGCCCTGCGAGCCACGCAACTCCAGTGGCTCACGAAGGAGGAGGGCGGACGACAGACACTGGCGACGTGGGCGGCGTTTCAGCTGTTCGGTGCTACCTCGGGATCAGGCCGTGGCAGGTGAGTGAGGGAATCGAAGCCGTTCGTCCGTCTACAGCTATGAGTACGAGGTGTTGGAGTCGTGACTGATCTCGGCACGGCGAGGTGCCAAGCAGCCACTCGCAGTCACGTACGATGACCGAGGAGGTACGCCGTGCCGGTTCGAATCATTTTTCGTGGGCTGGTTCTCTTTAGCATCGAGAACGAGCGCGGCAAGAACGGTCGCATCGTAGCGCAGCTCGTCGACTGCAAGCACATGATGGGCGGAGGCAAGAAGCCTAAGAGTCCGCATAAGGATCTCCATACGCACACCCCGGATGATTCAGATCGGACCGGACGGGGATGGTCGGTGACGGCTCAGCCGACGACGAAGCGATGGCTGGTATGAAGAGCGCCGCTCGGGGCCATCAGCCCGCGAACGTCCTTCCGCCGACCGCGATTACACGGTGACATCCAGATCGGGGATCCGAGTTCTGGCGCGCCGGTGAAGGTCGCCGACAGCTATCGCGAGCACTGTCCGAACCTTTCTCACATTCTGAACAACAGGCCCCGCCACATCCTCCCGAAGGCAATGAAGAAGCCAAGCTTGAAGCGCAACAAGTTCGTCTCGCGGACCGTGACGATCTACGGCGGAACGATTCGCGTGAACGAGGTCGTGGCGTGGGATGGCGGCGGCGTACCCTCTGGCTAGCTCGCCTAACAACGGAAGCCGATTCACGTCGCCCGCCGAAGTCAGCTTTCTGACTTCCACGGTCCGCGGCCATATGGCGAGCGAGTGCGTGGTCGAGGTTGATTCGGTGGACATCTCGAACGGGCAGAAGGGGCTACCGAAGCGCGTCGATGAAGGCGAGATCCTCATCACGAACCTCCCCCCGTGAGCGGCCCAAGCCAGTGCCCTGGAGTCTTCACTTCTTCTGCCTGTTTCAGGCTGCCGGATACCGCACCCGCAAACATCGACGGGAACGAACTCGATTGGTTCAAGGAATTCGCGCGCGGCGTACGATCCGGGTCGCGTTCGCGGAAGACGAAGCGTTCCTGGGCGAGGACGGCGCACACCGGGTTCCCGTTCCCCTACCTCGACCCCGAAACCGCCCTCACGCCGCTCAACCCGATAACGCCACCGCTCACTGACCCCTGGAACCGCCCGCTCTGCCCACAGGGCGACAATAGCCCACATCACTAGCCGATCCCGCTGAGGCGTTAGGCATCGCGTTCGTGTCCACCAGCGTCTTCCGCGAGCTTCCGGGCCTGAGCGAGGCGTGGACGGTCACGCGAGGTGCCAACGCCGTCGTGGCCGTCGTCGACGAAGCGGTCGACGTCCACCACCATCCGGAGTTCGTCGGCCGAGTCCTGCCCGGTAACGATGAAGCGCGTCAGGCAGCGGGCGATGGTTCGTACGTCCATCGCCCGCACGGCGCCAAGGTCGCCGGTATCGCGTTGGCCAACGGTCCGCACGTCACCGGCGTCGCACCGGAAGCGCAGCTCCTCCCCGTCGCCGTGAACGCACTGAGCCGCATCATCGGTCACCCCTCCGAAGCCGATGCGATCCGATGGGCGGCGGCCCACGGTGCAGATGTCATCTGCTGCGCGTGGGCACCTCCGGACCTGACGGGAAAACGGGGACGTCTCCCGTCACGGACGCGTGCGGCGCTGGACTACAGCATCGAGTTCGGACGCGGCGGCAAAGGCTGCGTCATCATCTTCTCCGCTGGAAATGTCGGCCGCGACATCAGGCTGAACGGCTACGCCAGTCACCCCGGCGTGATCACCGTGGGCGCCTGCAACTGCCACGGTACCCATCCGTCCTATAGCGGCTACGGCGAGGCGCTCTGGTGCGTCTTTCCGAGCAACGATCCCGGTGATCACGTCGGCGCGTGGATGACCTATCTCACGACGGCGCCCGTAGGATCGCTGTTGAATGGCGACGCCTACTACACCACGCGGTTCGGCTTCACCTCCGCCGCCTGCGCCGGCATCGCGGGAATCTGCGCGCTCATCGTCAGCGCGAATCCCAACCTCACCGCGCACGAAGTGAAGCAGGTACTCCGGAGCTCCTGCGAGAAGATCGACGCCTCGAGCGGTACGTACGACGCGCGCGGACACAGCCCGCTCTACGGGTATGGACGTCCGGATGTAGTGCGCGCCGTGCGCCTCGCACGAGAACATGAGAAAGCGCAAACCGCGTCCGTCTAGATCCTATAGATCGGAGTGGTGTTCCGGCGCGATCGCCGTGACGTCCGATCACTGACCTCCAGCACGGCACGTCGGCATCCGATGTCCGAATCTCGGACGGTGAGCCGCGCTCGTGGAGCGTCACGGGATGAGGCGACGCATGAGTGATCATTTTGCCAGTATTGCTGACGCCCTGAGCCTCCGGTACAGGCTCGAACGAACGCTGCAGAGCGGCATGGCCGCTCACGTGTATCTCGCTGAAGAGCGTGCGCTGAGGCGGCGCGTCGCGGTGAAAGTCTTGCGCGACGAGATGGCCGCGACCGTCAACGCCGAGCGATTCCTCGCCGAGATCCGTGTGTGTGCGCGTCTCCGGCATCCGAACATCGTCCCCGTGTATGAATCGGGCGAGGTCGACGGGTTACCGTATTTCGTCATGCCGTTCATTGACGGGGAAACACTGCGCACGCGGCTCGCGCGCCTCGGCCGCCTCCCGCTGAGCGAAGCGATTTCCATCGCCCAGGACATTGCTCGCGCGCTCGACTTCGCGCACCGTCACCAGATCGTGCACCGCGACATCAAGCCCGAGAACGTGATGCTGTACGGTGGGCGGGCCCTCGTCCTCGACTTCGGCATCGCGCTGGCCATGGACACCGTGGAAGCATCCCGTTACACCATGCCGGGGCTCACGTTAGGCACGTTGCCCTACATGAGCCCGGAACAGGTCGGCGGCGAATCACCGGTGGACGGGCGCAGCGACATCTACAGCCTTGCGTGCGTCATCTACGAGATGCTGAGCGGGCGTCCGCCGTTCACCGGATCGCTATCGGCGGTGATCCGGCAACACCTGGGCGCCCAGCCGCGCCCGCTCGCCGAGGTCTGTCCGGGGCCGTACCCCAAGATCGGGCGTGTACTCTTGCGTGCACTCGGCAAGACGCCTGACGCTCGCTACGACAGCGCCGGTTCGTTCATCTCGGCGCTCGTCGGCGCCGCGCCACGCGTGCGAGTCATCGGGCAACGTGTGGCGGTGATCTCGTTCACGAACCTCGGTCCGTCGCCGGCGATCGACACGTTCAGCGACAGCGTCGGTGAGGAGGTCGTCGCGGCACTCCGACCCATAGACGGAATTGCCGTGGTTGCAGGAAGCTCGATCGGCGACACTTCAGTCGACGTGCACCCCGCGGAGATCGCACGACGTCTCGGTGCCGACGTGTTGCTGTTCGGCAGCGTACGCAACGACGAGGCTGTCGGTCACGTCCACCTGTGCGCGGTTCTCCTCGACGGCCGAAGCGGTCGGACACTATGGGCCGGCGCGTTCGCCGGGCCGTGTCACGGTGGACCGTACCGGGAGTGGCAGTCGGTCATGCAGTTGGCCGATGCGGTAGCCACCACGCTCGGAGTCAAGCGCAACGGGTCACCATGCGAGCGCAGATTCTGCGACGCAACGCGGCGCGGTGACCAGAATGAATCGAACCCAGGGTCCACGGGGCGGACGGCAGCGCGTTGAGAGAATCGGTAGCCGGCACATGTCTCGCTCTTGAATCGAACGGAACTGTCCGAGCGGAGATGAGCATGCTGGCACCGACGAACCCATCCGTTGTCCGTGTAACCGCGCTCGCGTTGGCGATCACGTCATTTGGACCCGGCTGCTCGCGCGGCCGCGAACGCGACCGGTCCGCGGCCAGCAGCGTCAACGCTGGCGAGTCCAGCGTGCGAATGGTCGGCCGTCTCGAGGGGCTCCACAGCCCCGAGTCCGTGAAGTACGACCCCGAACAGGACGTCTACTTCATCTCCAACATGTACGGCTACGGCTCGGCCAAGGACGGCAATGGCTACATCGTTCGCGCCAAAGCCGCCGACATGTCGAGCCCGGTCGTCTTCGTGCAGGGCGGTCGGAACGGCGTGACCCTCGACGCACCGAAAGGGATCACGCTGCACGGCGACACGCTCTGGGTGACGGACATCGACGTCCTCCGCGCCTTCGACCGTCACACCGGCGCGCCGCTCGGCACCATCGACTTCCGCCCGAACGGCGCCGTGCTGCTCAACGACGTGACCGTGGGCGCCGACGGGTCGCTCTACGTGACCGACACCGGCATCCTCATGACCGACAAGGGTGTGCTTCATCCCGGCGGCGACAAGATCTTCGTCGTCGGGCCGAACCGGGCGATCTCCGTCATGGCGTCGGGGAATGCGTTAGGCAGGCCCAATGGTATTGCGTGGGATTCGGCTGGTCGGCGCGTGATCGTCGTCTCGTTCGACCCGTTCGATAGCCGAGTGTATGCGTTCCGCGCCGGTGACACGACGCGGACGATGCTCGCGAAAGGGTTGGGCAAATTCGACGGCATTGAACTGCTGCCCGGTGGTCGCATGCTCGTGACGTCGTGGGCGGATTCGAGCGTGCACCTGTTCAGCGGGCAGAGCGACGTGAAGCTCGTGCGCGATCTCTGGCAGCCCGCGGATCTCGGACTCGACACTCGGCGCAATCGCGTCGCCGTGCCGGTCGGCGTGCGAGAGCGGGTCGAGCTGTGGTCGCTCCCTTCCGTGGAGGCGAAATAGTCCGGGAGTAGGAAATCTCCGGACAGGAGCGTATCTCGGGCTCGACAGCGCGCTACCACCCGCGCGGATATCGTGCGTTCAGGATCGCAAGGTCATGAGTGACCGCTGGGTGGAGCATGACGGCTGGCTTCACGACCCGCGCCTCGAGCGCATGCACGCTCATGACGATGCCATATACCTCGGACAGCGCTGCGCCGGCCGCAGTCTCACAGAGTCCCGCAACGTTAGGCGGGCCGGTGGGCCGAAGGCCGCCAGGCGTATGCGTCGCCGCCCGGTAGTGCTCCTCCTTGCTCGTCGCACTCGTACTCGCGCCGGCAGTCGGTTGGGGCACCTACGCCGCCGTGACCTGGCTGACGTTCGCCGACACACGATCGGGCACCGCCTCTGATCCGTTGATGGCGCGGTACCTGCCGCGCTATGACATCGCCGAGGTGCATCAGACGCGGGTATCCGCGCGCCCGTCTACCGCCTACGCGGCCGCTCGCCGGATGGACCTGCAGCGATCGCGCGTAGTGCACGCGATCTTCCGCGGCCGCGAGCTCATGCTGCGCGCGACGCCTCCAGCGCGGGAGCGGAACCTGGCGCTGGTCGACGAAATGCTGTCGATCGGATGGGGCGTGCTGGAGGAGATACCGGGGCGGCAGATCGTACTCGGGGCCGTCACCCAGCCGTGGCAGGCGAACGTTGTGTTTCGCGCGTTGCCGCCCGCCTCGTACGCCGCCTTCGACTCTGCCGGCTACGTCAAACTCGTCGTGACCCTCGCCGTCGACTCGTTAGGCCCGCGCGAGTCCGTCTTCCGGACGGAGACACGGGCGCTCGCGACCGATCCGGCGGCGCGTGCGAAGTTCCGCCGCTACTGGTCGATATTCTCGCCGGGCATCCTGCTGATCCGGTCGGAAGGACTGAAGCTGGTCCGTCGCGACGCCGAACGGGTGGAGCGAGAGATCAGCCAGCGGTCACCCCGCTAAGGCGCTCGCCGGCGAGACTTTCATCGCGCGCCACGACGGGATGCACACGGCGATCACCGACACGACGAGCAGCAGCGCCGTCACCGCGAGCAGCGTCGTCAGGTCTCCCGGCGCCACGCCGTACAGCTGATCGCGAAGCAGGCGCGCGGTCGGCAGCGACGTGCGCACCAGCTCGTCCATCGACGCGACGCTCGCGATGGGCAGACTCGGGTCGACCGCGTCCACGGCCTGACGCACCGCCCGAGCCATCGTCAACGGCTCCGACGTCGTTCGCGCGACGACGATCATTCGACGCCTGAATGCCGTCCCAGAGCGCCGCGGGCATCTGCTCGAATCGGGATATAGTACTCGGGCGCCGGCGATTGCTCGAGGCTGATGGGGGTCGGCGATCACGCCGACGACTTCCATGAAATGCTGATGGCTCGGGTCCATACCCTCGATGCGCTTGCCGATGGCGCTTTCGCCGGGCCAGAACCGTTTCGCGAGCGTCTCGTTAGATGATCGCGACGTTAGGCGCGCTCGCGTCGTCGCCAGTCGTGAAGTCGCGCCCCGCGAGCATGCGGATCCGGGCGGCGCGTCTCAGGTGCATGCCGCACGAATCGATGAGGCGATTCAGCGCGATTCGAGGAACCGCACGAGCGCCGCGTTGAACACTTCCGGCTGCTCGACGTTCGAGAGGTGCGCGGCATCGGGTATCATGACGAGCTCACTGCCGTCGATCGCTGCGTGGAGCTCGCGCGCGAGCGCGGGCGGCGTGGACTGGTCGAGCTCACTGCCAACGATCATTGCCGGCACGCGAACCGTCGTCGCCGCCTCTCGAAGATCGGCACCGCGAAGCGCCTCGCAAGCGGCGATGTAGCCGTCGGCGTTCGTCGCCTCGATCATCCCCGCGATGAGCGCGGTGGTCGCCGGATCACGCGATCGGAACTCCGCCGTCAGGAACCGCGCGACAACCTGATCACGAACCGCGGCGGTACCGCCCGCGCGAACCGCCGCGATCCGTGCGTCCCAGCTCTCGTTCGTCCCCACCTTCGCGCCGGTGTTCGCGAGCACCACGCCGGTGACCCGCTCCGGTTGATTCGCCGACAGCCATAACGCGATCACGCCGCCGAGCGAGCAGCCGCACACGACGGCCCGATCGATCTCGAGGTGATCCAGCAGCGCGATGAGGTCCCGCGCGAGACGTTCGATGGTGACGGGTCCGCGGGGCGGAGCCGAGACCCCGTGTCCGCACGCTTCGTATCGAACGACGCGGAAGCGATTCTCGACCGCCGGCATTTGCCGATTCCACAGCCGGTGGTCCGTGCCGAGCGAGTTGCTGAACACGACCGCGGGAGCATCGGTTGGCCCGTCTACCCGGTACGCGATACCGGTGTCTCCGATCGCGCCGCGGATCATACCGCGTCGGCCTGTCGCATGTCGCGCCACGAGCGGAGCGCGCGATCGATGAGCTCCTGTGTGCCGCCGAGGTACGACGCGGCGTCGAATGCCCGAATGAGCTCGCCCGACGTGAGCAATCCCGACACCCGCGTGTCGAGGCGGGTGGCCTCCTGCAGCGAGATCCGGTCACGAAACGCCCGCTCGACGAGCCCAGACGTTAGGCGCATGGCCTCGGGACGACCGACATGTGGTGCCAGCGTCGTCGCCAGCGACTCGGCCATCAGCGCACCGGACGCGTCGTCGAGGTGCATGCGCATGCGGTCGGTGTACACGTCGAGCGACGCCACGGCGGAGCGGAGGTGCACGGCGGCGCGCATCGTGTGCCGAAACGCGTCCGGGATGACCGTCCATTCCGTCTGCCATCCGCCCGCACCACGCTCGTGCTCCTGCGACATCGCGGAGAGCATGACCGGAACTGCTCCGATCGCGAGGTTGGCGGCAGCGATGGCGTTCGTCGCCTCGACAGGGTTCCGCTTCTGCGGCATTGCCGACGACGTCCCCTTCCCGGCCACGAAACCTTCGGCGACCTCGGCGACCTCCGTCTGCGACAGGAGCACGAGGTCATGCGCGATCTTCGCGATGACGCCGGCGGTCACGCCTAACGCCGCGACGACGCTCGCCGGCCGGTCACGCTCTGCGTGCCACGGCAGATCCGGCAGCGTCAGATCCAGCTCGGCGGCCAGGAACCCCGCGACCGCCGACCCGCGCTCTCCCAGCGCCGCCAGTGTCCCCGCGGCGCCCCCGAATTGAAGCACGAGCGCGTCGTCGCGAACCCGCCGGAGTGTGGATATCTGTCGCGCAATACTGCCCAGCCAACGCGCGGCTTTCAGACCGAACGTGATGGGAACCGCCTGCTGCAACAGCGTTCGTCCGGGCATCACCGACATCCGGTGCGACTCGGCCAGCGTCGCGAGCGTGTCGGCAGCGTCGGCGAGGTCATCCGCGAGTTGCGTGAGGCCGTCGCGCATCTGGAGGACGAGCGCTGTATCGATCACGTCCTGACTCGTCGCGCCCCAGTGCACGTAGGGGCGCGCCGCGATCGGCACGTGCGCGATGAGATGCTGGACCAGTGGGATGGCCAGCGTGCCCGCGTGAAGCGCGTCGCGCTCGAGCGTCGGCACGTCGACCAGTTCCGCGCGACACGACTCGGCGATCGCGGTCGCCGCCTCGTGCGGGATGATCCCGGCGCGCGCCTCCGCCCGCGCGAGCGCAGCCTCGAAGCGGAGCATGAACGCGACGTGCGTGGCTACCGAGAAGATCCGGTCCGCGTCGCTCACCGTGGGCGCGTTCACGGGCGCGATGACGTGAAATCGAAGAACACGGTCTCCGCGTCACCCTGCAGGACGATGTCGAACCGATACGCGGGCGTTAGGCTCGCCCCGGGCTCCAGTGTGGCCACCAGCGTCCGACGACGGCCTTCGGGAACGCGGCCGAGGATGGGGTCGGCGTTGGTCGCGGGCTCGTCCTGGAAGTAGATGCGGGTGAACAGGTGGTTCAGAAGTCCGCGCGCGAACACGGCGACCGACAGGTGCGGTGCCTGTGTCGTCGTGTGGTCGAACGGGATCGGCCGCGGCCTCACGGTCGTGAACGAGAACCGTCCGTGTTCGTCTGTCCCCACGCGCGCAAAGCCCGCCGCCTGCCATACCTCGATCACCGCGTCCGGCACGCCAACACCGTCGCCATCCAGGACGCGGCCGTCCACGCGGATGAGCGGACCAGCTGCGTCGCCCGCGATGACGTCACGGCGGACGTCGTCGCGCAGCATGCAGTCGTGAAAGAATGGGCCCACGGTCTGGGACGGGGTCACGAGGTGCGAGCTCACGCCGCGTCCTGGGAGCGCGTTTCGAACACCGTGGCGCTCGGGCCCGCGAGGACGATGTCCCAGCGCCATCCGAGCGCCCAGTGCGCCTCGGTCACGTCGTGCGCGTAGGCCGCGACGAGGCGCGGGCGCGCGCGCTCCGGTACCGCGTTGAAGATGGGATCGAGCGGAAGCAGCGGATCGTCCGGGAAGTACATCTGCGTTACGAGCCGCTGATGCCACGACGGCGCGAGCACCGAGAAGTGAATGTGCGCCGGCCGCCACGCGTTGTGATGGTTGCCCCACGGGTACGCGCCCGGGCGGACAGTGAGGAAGCGGTATTCGCCGCTGTCGGCCGTTAGGCACCGGCCCACGCCCAGGAAATGGGGATCGAGCGGACCCGGCCAGTCATCGCGCTTGTGGATGTAGCGGCCGGCCGCGTTCGCCTGCCACACTTCCAGCAGCGCGCCATCGACTGGCACGCCGTTCTCATCGATGACTCGGCCGGTGACGATGATCCGCTGACCTAACGCCTCGCCGCCCGTCCCCGCGTTGCGGGTGAGGTCGGCGTCCTCGGGCGTCACGAGCGCGGTGTCGTGCCGCGGCGTGATCAGCTCGGATGCCGTCAGCGGGACGTCGACGAGCGGCAACCGCGGCGCGCGCCGAATCGTCGAGCGGTAGGCCTCGTAGAGGTACGGCGGAAACACGGCCGCGTCTCCGCGCACGATCTCGCCGATGGTCGTGATCACCGGGGGATCACCGGGGCTCATCGCCGGTCGGAAGGACCGTTCTCGCCAGGGCGAACGCGCTGTTGGCCGCCGGGATGCCGGCGTACACGGCGACGTGCAACAGCGCCTCACGAATCTCCTCCGGCGTCGCGCCCGTGTTCCGCGTCGCCCGGAGATGCAGTTCCAGCTCCTCACGCCTGCCTAACGCAGCCAGCAGCGCGATCGTGATGAGGCTGCGGGTTTTCACGTCGATCCCCTCGCGCGCCCACACCGAGCCCCACGCGACCTCGGTGATGAACTGCTGGAACGGCGCGTCGAACGCCGTCTGCGCCGCGGTCGCGCGATCGACGTGCTCGGGACCGAGCACCGAGCGACGCACGCGCAGGCCGTCCTGAAAGCGCGTGCTGTCGAGGCGCGGTACCGGCGTCCGGCTCGTCGTTAGGCATGCTCGTACCCCACATAGTTTTCGGCCAGGCTGGTCGCCGCCGCCCGCGATCCCACGACGTACCGCAACTGCGCGAGCTGCAGCTTATGGTGAAAGGCGTCGCCGTCGGGAACGCGGTGCAGCATCGACGTCATCCACCAGGAGAAGTGTTCCGCCCGCCACACCCGCCGGAGGCAGGTCCGTGAATACGCGTCGAGCAGCGCTCTGTCGCCCGTACGATACCACTCCGCGACGGCGGCGCCGAGTACCCGGACGTCCGCAATGGCGAGGTTCATCCCTTTGGCACCGGTGGGCGGGACGACGTGAGCCGCGTCGCCGGCGAGGAACAGCCGCCCCCACTGCATCGGTTCCATCACCGAGCTGCGCATGGTAGTCACGCTCTTCTCGAGCACTGGTCCCGCCTCGAGGCGCCAGCCGTCAGCCGTCTCGAGTCGCGCGCGCAACTCGTCCCAGATGCGATCGTCGGGCCAGGCATCGAGCGCGTCGTCCGGTGCGCACTGTACGTACAGGCGCGTGATCGACGGCGTCCGCATGCTGTGCAGCGCGAACCCGCGGTCGTGATAGGCGTAGATCAGCTCATCGAGTGACGGCGGCACCGCGGCGAGGATGCCAAGCCACGCGAACGGGTAGGTCCGCTCGAACACGCGATAGGCGTCGTCGGGAATCGATCCGCGCGAGATGCCATGCGACCCATCGCATCCTGCGATGATGTCGCATTCGATCTCGCGCACAGCATCACCAGAACGAAAGCGGACGCGCGGCCGGTCGGAGTCGACGTCGTGCAGGCTGACGTCGTTCGCTTCGAAGCAGATGTCCCGGCCGGTCGCGAGCCGCGCCCCGATGAGGTCCTTCACGACCTCGTGCTGGCCATACACGGTGATGGAGCGACCGCCGCTGAGCTCCGTGAGCGGAATGCGGTGCCGTTCTCCCTCGAACTGCAGATGAATGCCGTGATGGACGAGTCCTTCGCGATCCATCCGGTCGCCGACGCCGAGCGCGCGGAACAGGTCGACGGTTCCCTGCTCCAGCACGCCCGCGCGCAGTCGTCGCTCGACGTACGCGCGATCACGCCGCTCGATGATCACGGAGTCGATCCCGTGATGGTGCAGCAGATGCCCCAGCGTGAGCCCCGCCGGCCCGGCTCCGATGATCGCGACCTGTGTGCGGGTCGACTCGTGTCCCGTCATGCCGGCGGCGCCTAACGTGCCGACCATCTAGTGGATTGCGAGCAAGTGGATTGCGAGCGAGATGTTGAGAGCAGGCGAGGCGGGCCGTATTGCCGGATTTGGCAAACGGGCGACGTGCTGTGACGGCCGCGTTGCGCTGCGCCTTTGCCAAATCCGGCAATGAGGCCAGAATCGCCTGCTCTCAACATTCTTCACACGCCCGCTCCACTAGCGGGCCTCGAACGTGAGCGTCGCCCACTTCGATTCGTAGTTCACGCTGTCGCCCGTGACGGGCACCATGTGAATGAACTTGATGTACCAGTACCCTCGAGCGCTGAGCCGCACGCGTGCCACGCCGCTGGTGTCCGACCGAACGTTCTGCACCGCCAGCCGTTCCCCGTCAGGGTCGCGTCCACCGGCAACGACGAGCTGATTGCGGACCGGACGCCCGTCCACGAGCGTTCGAACGCGAACGGTCTGCCCGACCTTCAACGCGTACGGGTTGTCGAGCGGCACCACCTCCGCCGGGTAGCCGAGGGCCATGTCGAAGCCCGGCGTTCGCGCATTGCCGGCCTGCAACATCGTCTTCACGTGCTTGGAGTACCGCTCGTGCGACGATTTCTGGAGATCACCGGACTTGCGGCGAGCCTCGAGAACGTCCGGCAGGCCGTCCGACGCGAGGTACTCGTTGAACGCTTTCGCGTCGAGCTTCAGTGTACGTGGGAGCGTCAATGCACCCACGACGTAGGTGCCCGGTCCCCCAACGCGAACGCTGACGACACTCGTGTCACCGGTATCGAGCCACCCGGCCGTATCGGCGCGCTGGCGCCCCGTCGGCCCGACGACGCTCAGGTCACTCACTCGATTCCTCGTGACGGCGTTCTCGCTCTTCTCGAACGTCCCGTTGAGCACCCTGACGCGCGCCTGGCTTTGCGGTTCGACGAAGAATCGGAACGGCTTGAGGAAGAGGTCGTGCGCGGCGACCGAACGCGCGATGGCGAGGATGAGAAGCACGACCACGGCAATGCGTCGCATGAGCGAACCTCGATTGGGTTGAGCGATGCCGGCTCCGACATTGGCAGCGCGACAACTAACAAGGGTTCGCCAACTGGTCTTGTCAATTCTCCGGCAAGCCTTGCTGCCACTGCACCTCGGAGTGATCGTCGATCAGCCCTCTCCCTCTCGATATGCAACGCCGCGACTTCCTGATCGATCTCACGCGCTACGCCGCGCTTGCCGCCATCGTTCCTAACGACTGGCGTGTGCTCCACCATCCGCGCTTCGCGGACGACCCCTTCACGTTGGGGCTCGCGTCGGGCGATCCGACTCCGACCACGATCATGCTGTGGACGCGTCTCGCGCCCAAGCCGCTCGAGCCGTCCGGCGGGATGGAGGGACTCAGGGCGATGGTCGGCTGGGAGGTCGCCGAAGACGAGAAGTTCACGCAGATCGTGAAACGCGGCACCGCCACGGCCGCGCCGGAGCTCGGCTACAGCGTACACGTCGATGTCGACGGCCTTGCTCCGAACCGCTGGTACTTCTACCGGTTCCGCTCAGGACAGGCGGAGAGCGTCGTCGGACGTACGCGCACCGCGCCGGCCGCGGGAACGATGGCCCCGCTCGCACTGGCCCTCGCCTCCTGCCAGCATTACGAGCAGGGCTACTACACGGCGTACGAGCACATGGCGCGCGAGGAGCTGGACGCTGTCGCGTTCCTCGGCGACTACATCTACGAGTCCGGCCCGAACCGCGCCAACCCGCGTCAGCACTCGAACGCCGAGCCGTCGACGATCGAGGGATATCGGACCCGTTATGCGCAGTACAAGTCGGATCCCGCGCTGCAGGCGATGCACGCGCGCTGCCCGTGGATGCTGATCACCGACGATCACGAGGTCGACAACAACTACGCCGGGCTCGTGAGTGAGAACGAGATGGAATCAGTGGACCAGGTACACGCGCGTCGCGCCGCCGCGTATCAGGCGTGGTGGGAACACCAACCGGTGCGAGTGCCGCGCGCCAACTCGTGGGCCGATCTCGTGCAGATGCGGCGCGTCGACTGGGGCGACCTCGCGCGCATTCATCTGCTCGACGGACGACAGTACCGCGACGACCAGGCGTGCGGCGACGGCGACCGCGAGGTTCCCTGCGGCAACTGGGCCGACGTGAAACGCACGATGCTCGGCGACGCGCAGGAAAAATGGCTGAGCGAGGGCCTGCGCACGTCGAAGCATCGCTGGCAGGTGCTCGCCAATCAGGTGATGCTCGCACCGTTCGATCGCGCGGTGGGCCCGAAGCGCCAAACGAGCATGGACAAGTGGAGCGGGTATCCCGCGGCGACCGAGCGCCTGCTTGGATCGATCGCCAGGTATGCGCCTAACAGGACCGTCACGATCACGGGCGACATCCACTCCAACTGGGTGAACGAGCTTCACGACGGATTCGCGCGCGACGACCGCCCGATCGTGGGTGCGGAGTTCGTCACCACCAGCATCTCGTCAGGCGGAGACGGGAGCGACCGCAGCTTCCTCTCGGAGGAACAGCAGGGCGAGAACCGGCACGTGAAGTGGCAGAACAGCCGGCGCGGCTACGTCGTGTGCCGAGCCGACCGCGACGCCTGGCACGCGGAGTACAGGACGGTCTCCTATGTCATGAAGCCGGGGGCGCCGGTGGAGACGCCGACGAAGTGGCGCGTCGAACACGGGCGGCCGGGAATTCTCCCCGGCTGACGGCACCAACGCGATCTCCGGCCGTCTATCCGCCTAACGGCGCCGCGGCTTCAGGATGTCCCTCACCGTCCTCACTGCTTCGTCGGCTGCACCGTCTGCACGCCCTCCGTGGCCCAGAAAAACTTCCGGAACGGCTTCGACTCTGGCCACACCTGGTCCAGCGTGTCGCCATCGTACAGGACACCGCTCTTCATCACGTAACGAATGTCGGTCGAGTTGCGGATGTTGACCAGTGGATCGCTGTTGAGCACCACGAGGTCTGCGAGCTTCCCGACGACGATTGAGCCGATGTCCTGGTCGACGCCGATGAATTTGGCCGGGAACAGCGTGGCGGTGCGGAGCGCCTGCATCGGTGTCATGGCGCTCGCCATCTGCCAGAGCTCGAAGTGTGAGTCGATCCCCTGCAGTTGACCATGCGCGCCGATCGCGCCGTAGCCGCCGGCGGCGACGATGTCGGCCACGCCCTGGGCCGTGATAGGGAACGGATAGGAGGTGACCGGCCGAAGCGTTCGACGCTGCGTGTGCGGATAGAGCCAGCGCCAGGGGATGAACCGCTGCAGCTTCGGATTCTTCCAGAGGTCCGATTCCTGGTAGAAATAGTCCTCGCCCCAGGGTCCGGCACCACCGACGTTCAGCGTCGGCGAGTAGAAGAATCCCGCCTGCCCCAGGAATTGCGTCACGTCGCGGTACAGCGGAAGGGTAAGGATCGGGTGCTCGCACCCCGTATGGCCGTCCATGGCGATGGCCAGGTACTCCAGGTGATCGGCGTCGCCCTCGCAGGTCACCATCAGCCCAGCCTCCCGTGCTGCCTCGACGGTCTTCTGTCGCTGATCCCGCCGACGCTGCTGGTACTCCTTGATCGATCGAGCACCGTAGGTCTTCAACCGATTCACTTCGTGCTGCGCGTCCTCGAAGCTCTCGATGATCCCTTGTCGTGCGGTGGTGCGACTCGAGAGTGAAGGGCCGGTGCTGTACATGCGCGGTCCGACCTGCGTTCCGGCTTCCACGTCTTCGGCCATCGTGAAAATCGCTTCGGCCGTACCGGAGGGCTCGAGCGCGGTCGTGATGCCGTGCGCCAGGTTCGACGCCATCTCCCAGCTTTGCTGGGACAGGATCTCGCGGGCCTCTCTGGTGGTGTGCTTGTGGGTGTCGACGAGTCCAGGGATGATGGTCTTGCCCGTCGCCTCGATCCGCCGCGCCCCCTCGGGGATCGTGATCCTCCCGCTTTCACCCACGGCGGTGATGCGGCCGTCCTGGACCACGATGTCGCCGCGCGCGATCACGCGATCGCCGTCCATGGTCACTATGCGCGCACCGGTGAGCGCGACTGTACCCTTGCCGAGCGCGCGCGGTACTTGGAGCGCAACGCGGACGGTGTCCGTGGATCGGCTGTCCACGCGATGCCGGAAGTACCGGTTGGCGCTCCCCCACTCGAGGATTTTGGCGCCGACCCAATTCGGAAAATTGCCACCCTCGACGCTCAGGCGTCGCGCGAGAATGGCCGGCTGCGCGACGGTCATCGCCACCGGCTCGCCCGCCATGCCCGCCCAGGCGAATGGGGCCAGGAACATGTTGTCGCCGCGCTGAAACGCGAGCCATTGACCGTCGGGGGAAGGCGCCGCCTCATCGACCGCCTCGAGCGTCATGTGCGTGCGCGTGTCGAGGCCGTCGAGCTGTACCGATTTCAACGCCGCCCGCGCTCCCTGTCCTCCTCCCCCTCCTCCCTGTGCGGTCTCGAGGTAGAAGATTCGTCCGTCGGGCCCGAACTTCGGAGCGACGATTTTCCCCCCTCGGCTCACGACGTCGGTGATGGTCTGGGCGGCGCCTCCAGCCGCCGGCACCCACTCCAGCGTGAACGAGGCCTCGTCCGATGGCATGCGCCCGCGCAGCATCTCCCCCGACCCTCGGGCCACAACCACCCGCTGCCCGTCGGGTGACCACGCCGGGTTAGCGTACATCCCCGGAACCTGCGTCAGGCGCTGCGGCGCGCCGCCGGCTTTCTGCACCTTCCACACGTGACCGTACGCGGTGTCCGACCAGCTGGTGAAGACCAGCCAGTTCCCATCGGGCGACCATGCCGGGGCGTATTCCTGGGCCGTGAACGTCGCGTCGGTGAGCCGGCGCGGCTTCCCGTTAGGCAGGTCCATCACCCAGATCTTGTCCACTGCGACGAACGCCAGCACGCGACCGTCGGGCGAGGCCGTGTGATAGCGGATCATGTGGATGTCCAGGGGACCGTCGGGGATCCGAATCGGCGTGTAGACCTTCTGGGAGATGGTCTTCTCGACGCGGGCCGTGAACGGGATGGTCGTGACGCCGCCGGTCGCGACGTCGAGGCGTCGAAGCTTCCCTCCTTCGGGGATCACGATCGACTTGCCGTCCGGCGTCCAGCTGTACCGGGGCAGCGCGCCATTGTTGTTCCGCTCCTGCACGTCCGTCGTGATCGGATCCATGACCATCCGCTCGGCCCCTGTCTGGAGGTCGCGCAGCCAGAGCGCCGTGCGCGGGCCGTACTCGTGCCCGGCGATCATCTGCGTGCCGTCGGCGATGCGGCGGCCGAACGCGAGCCACCGCCCGTCGGGCGAGAGGGCTGGTGCTATGGCACCGCCGCTGGAACGTCGCCCCCCTCCGCCGTCCTGCAGCGGGCCGACACCACTGGTGATCTCGGCGATCGTTCCCGTCCTCCGGTCCAGGCGCCTGAGCTGATACAGCCCGCGCGCCGGATTGCGGTCTCCGGGGATGTTGCCCACGTCCTCATAGTAGATGTACCGGCCGTCCGGTGAGACTTCGGGCCAGGATGCGCTGACGTTTTCGCCGGTGACGCGCACGCCGGCGCCACCATCGATGTGCCACATCCAGAGCTCGCCGCGGCCGTCGTTGTTCGAGTCTCCGCCCAGTCGCGCGATGATGTAGTTGCCGTCCGGGGTCCAGGCCGGCAACGCCATGCGCTTCTCGCGCTGATTCGAGACCTTCCGGGGGTTGGAGCCATCCGCGTTCATCACCCAGACGTTCTCCTGGCCATCGCGGTCGGAGATGAACGCGATCTTCGAACCGTTAGGCGAGAAGACGGCGTGGTAGTTGAGCGCGATGCCGCTCGCTCGGGTGAGCGGTCGAGCCTCGCCGCCCTCGATCGGCAGGACCCAGATGTCGCCGACCATGTCGAAGACGATGGTCCGGCCGTCCGGAGACACGTCGGGCGAGAGCCACGTCCCCTCGTCCGTGGTGAAGCTGATCTTGCGCGTCACTCCGCGCGCCCGGGTTACATCCCAGGGAGGATCCTGGGCCGGGGTTGGGGCCTGAGCCCGGAGCGGAGCCGCTTCGGCGCCGAGGGCCACGATCGCGGCCGCCATGCCGGACGCCAAAAGGCGATGCAGGACTGGCATTCGTGTGCTCCTGGGGAACCTCTGCGCAGGCTACCAGAGGCGGAGACAATCGCCGCGTGCCGCTCGATCGTTAGGCGTTAGGCGATCGATGGGCGCTCGTGTGCAGAGGATCCCTGAGTCTTGGGGTGAAGTTGAGAGCTCGCCCCGACCGTACGGTCGAGTCGAGTGCCTGTCAAGGAAGTGGCCCCAAGGGATGCCAGCTGAGCCGCTGACCCATTGACAAGTGTTCCTACCATCACACTCTTTGTCGCCTGGTCCCGGCCGAATGGTGGGTGATCCCATGGCGATTGACCTGGAAGGATGTCGTGATGTGTGCGGGCCCGTCCTCCATTGGCGCCGCCTCTCGACTGTGCCTCTTCCCCCCCCCGAGAAAGGAGCCGCCTATGTTCTCACGCGTACTTTCCTCTCGCTCGGTCCGCTCGATCGCCATCCTCTCGTCGGTTCTCTCGTCCCCGCTCTTCGCGCAGGCCGGGACCATTGTCGGGAAGGTGACCGATGCGGCCACGCAGCGGCCCCTCGCTGATGTTCGACTCTCGGTTGCCGGCACCCAACTCTCGACGGTGACGAACGCGCAGGGCGACTACCGCTTCGTCAACCTGCGGCCGGGCCCGACGACGGTTACCGCGTCTCGCCTCGGCTACAAGGCGGCGGGGGACACAGTGCGCCTCGCCGTGGGCCAGACCGACACTCTCAATTTCCGGCTGACGGCGTCGCTCGTCACTCTCTCCGAGCTCGTCATCACAGGAACGGCCGGCAACCAGGAGCGCCGAGCGCAGTCCGCGCAGGTCGCCTCGCTCAGCGCCGCGCAGATCTTGAAGGAGGCGCCGGTGAGCAACGTCGGCGAGTTGCTCCAGTCGCGCATCCCCAGTGTCGCCGTGAACTCGAACTCGGGTGTTGTCGGCTCGGCCAAGACGATCCGCATTCGTGGTGCGTCGTCGATCAACCTCTCCAACCAGCCGCTGCTCTACATCGACGGCGTGCGGATCAACGAGGGGCACCTCGACGGGAACGTGCAGGGCCAGGCGTATGACCGGATGAACGATCTCAACCCCGATGAGATCGAGAGCATCGAAGTGGTGAAGGGGCCCGCGGCTGCCACCCTGTACGGCGCCGACGCTTCGGCCGGCGTGATCCAGATCATCACGAAGAAGGGACGTCCGGGCGCCAACCGGTTCGTGCAGAGCGTGCGCCTCGAGGCTGGCCGCACCGACCAGGATTACATGCCATACGACAACTATGGCAACTGCACGGAAGCGCTCGTCGCCCCCACGAGCACCAATCCTCTCTGCCGCGGGCAGGCGGTCGGCACGCTGGTCCACGACAACCCGCTCAAACGCGCTGACATCTTCCGCATCGGCAACGACTTCTCGTTAGGTTGGAACGCCACCGGCGGCGGCCAGAACTACGGGTACAACCTCACGTTCGGCAAGGAGAGTGTGAACGGCACCCTGCCGAACAGCGGCCTGGACAAGCTCAACGCCCGCGTGAACTTCAACTTCGTTCCCGATCCCCGCCTAACGATCGATGCCGGGATTGGGCTCGTGCGGAACATGACGCAGCTGCCCAACCTGGACAACTCCGTCACCGGCTGGATCGCCGGAGGGATGCTCGGCTCCCCCCTGACGCGCACTGACCGGCCCGAAAACAGCAACGATGGTTGGTTCGGCTACAACCGCCAGTACAACGCGATCCGATCGGTCGACAACCGGTTGCGCACGAACCGGTCGATGCCGAGCCTGACGGCGAACTATGGGCCGGTGTCCTGGTTCACCAACCGGTTTGTGCTGGGCGCCGACATCGCGACCGACCGTCAGGACGAGTACTACCCGAAGAACGACAGCTCGTGGTACACACCTGCGCTGCAGAACTCGGGTCAGGCGACCGAGGCGGCCCGCACCGCCGAACGGTACACGTTGGACTACCTCGGCAACATCCGCCGCACGTTTGGAAAGGGGGACCAGTGGGAGGGCAACCTCTCCTTCGGGCTGCAGGCGGTGGCTACCAAGAACACGACCACCAACTCGCAGGGTGTCGGGTTCGTGACGAACTCCAACAATACGATCACGTCCGCGGCAACGACCACCGGGGGTAGTCAGTTCACCGAGCAGACGCAGTACGGCTACCTCAGCCAGTTGCAGGTGGGCCTCAACAACCGTGCGTTCCTCCAGGTCGCGGTGCGCGTCGACAAGAACTCTGCGTTCGGTGAGACGGCGCCGGCGTTCGTGCTCCCCAAGGTGGGCGCCACATGGACGCTCTCCGAGGAACCGTTCTTCGAGGGCCTGACGAAATACGTGAATACGCTGCGAGTGCGCGGCTCGTGGGGCACGACGGGCCGTTCGCCGGCCCCCGGCGCGGCACTCTCCACGCTCATCGCCGCGCCGTACAACATCACGGGCACGACCGTCGCCGGGGCCAACCCCGGCAACCCTGGCAACGCGGACTTGAGACCGGAGCGCGGCACCGAGTTCGAGGCCGGCTTCGACGCGAGCTTCTGGAAGGACCGGGTCACCGCTGAGCTCACGTACTTCGACAAGAAGACGACCGACCTGATCATCGCCAGGCCAATCCCGCCGTCGCTGGGCTTCAACACCAATCCGCTGGCGAACATTGGCGAGGTGATCAACCGAGGCATGGAGGCGGCGCTGAACGTGACCGCGGTCCAGACCACGAACTTCAGCTGGGACATCCGCGGCGGCCTCAACACGCTGCATAACGAGTTGACGGACCTGGGCGGCGTCGCGCCGTTCTCGCCCAGCACCAACGGCCGCACCCGCGCAATGAAGGGAGAGCAGATCGGCGTGTACGTGTCGAAGAAGATCCTGTCGATCGACGATGCTTCGGGCGTAGTCACTGTCAGCGATACGCTCACGCCGATCGGTAACCTGTACCCGACGCTCGAGTGGAACCTCACGAACGGCGTCACGCTGATGAAGAACTTCCGGATTACCGGGTCGTTCGACGCGAAGAAGGACTTCGTCGTCGACAACCTGCGGGATTGGTACACCGAGACGCTGCTCATTCACAGCCAGCGACGTCTCGATCCGAACTACTTGTCGCGCCACGAGCGACTGCGCCGCTACGGCAACGACGCGCCGGGCAAGCCGGCCTTCGTAACGCAGAAAGGTCTCTCGGCCACGACGAGCGACGTCTACGAGGCCTTCGTTCAGCCGGGTGATTTCGTTCGATTCCGCGAGCTCTCGGCAACCTTCACGTTTCCGCAGAAGCTCGTGCGCAACCTGGGCGCCAGAGTGCAAAACGTGTCAGTCGCCTTCGCGATGCAGAACATCAAGCTCTGGACCGACTACGAGGGCCCCGATCCGGAAGTCATCGCCCAGAACGGGACCTTCGATCGGCAGGATTTCTTCTCGCTGCCGCAACCGAAGCGGGCTCTCCTTCGGTTGAACTTCACCTTCTGACCCGCCGAGGACCGTCATGCGAACCATCCGACGCGCGGTCTCGCGCACGCTGATCGCCACGGCCTTCGTCGTGGGCGCTTCCGCCTGTTCCGACAAATTTCTCGAAGTCGACAACCCTAACGTCATCGACGCCTCCACGGTCGATCCGAAGGAGGCTGCTGCCACTCTCGCCGCCTCCACGGAGCAGAACTTCAAAACGGCGGTTGGCACGTTCATTCAGTTCAGCTCGCACTTCACCGGCGAGACCTACATCATGGAGACCAGCGGAGCCCAGAACGAGTTCGGCCGCCGCGAGGTGTCCGAGCTGAACGGCCAGGCGTTGATCCAGTGGCGAGAGATGTCTCTGGCCGCGGCATCGGGCAAGCTGCTGCTGGACCTCACGCTGCCCGAGCCGACGACCAACATCAACATCGCGCGCGGCGCGACGTTCCGAGCCTACGCGATACTCTTTCTGGCGACCGATTTCTGCAGCGGTGCGCTCTCGTCGGGGCCCGAGCTCAACACCAACCAGATGCTCGACACGGCGATCGTCTGGTTCACCAAGGCGATCGACGTGGGCAAGGCGAACGGCACCGCGACCGCGGTGAGCCTCGCCAATGCGTCGCTCGTCGGACGCGCTCGCGCGAAGCTGCAGAAGGGCGACAAGACCGGCGCGCTGGCCGATGCGAGTGCGGTGCCGGCGGGCTTTACCTTCATGATGACGTATCAGGACGACCTGGCGAATCGAACGCGCCTGTCGAACGCGCTCTGGCGCGGTACGGTCGACCGCAGTGTGATCAGCGTCCCGCCGTACTATCAAACCACCGATCCGCGCGTGACGTGGCTCCCGCCGGGCAAGCACC
This sequence comes from uncultured Gemmatimonadaceae bacterium, assembly GCA_963829055.1. Lineage (GTDB taxonomy): Bacteria > Gemmatimonadota > Gemmatimonadetes > Gemmatimonadales > Gemmatimonadaceae > JAJKIV01. Next base: position 311,094 of record CAWHHI010000005.1, read on the forward strand.
CGTACAACGCGTGGGACGCGGCTGCGGGTCCGTACTTCATCCAGCAGAAGTACCCGGGGTACGCCTCGTCGATCCGGCTCGCCTCGAAGCTCGAGGCCGAGTACATCGCCGCCGAAGCGTCGGGCGACGTCACGGCGCAGCTCGCGCTGATCAACCGGCAACGTGCTGCCGCCCAGCTTCCGGCGTACAGCGGTCCCCAGGATGCCACGAGCGTGCTCACGGAACTGTTCAACCAGAAAGGCTTCGACTTCTGGCTCGAGGGGAAGCGGCTGGCCGACTTCCGCCGCCAGCCGGTCGCCGCCGCGCGCTACGTGCCGGTCGCCGGAACTCCGTACTGGAGGCCGAACCTCGGGAATATTGGGGCGCAGACCTGCTATCCGATGCCGTTCGCCGAGCGCGACAACAACCCGAACATTCCGTAGTAACCCCGGCCACTTGGAGGCCCCGTGAACCACTCCCGAACGTCCTCGAGCGCGGCGTCCTGTCTCGTCCTTCTTTGCGCGGCGTCTGCACTCCCGGCGCAGCCGCAGCAGCCGCCGCTGTCGAACAAGATCGTGCTCGAGCAGTACCTAGACTGGGAGGAAGTCCAGGCTCCGCAGCTCTCGCCCGATGGGACCCAGATCCTGTTCACGCGCCGGTGGGTGGACAAGATGAATGACCGGTGGGAAACCAGCGTCTGGCAGATGAACGCCGACGGGTCTCATCCCCGGTTCCTGGTGCAGGGGTCTAACGTCCAATGGTCGCCCGATGGCAAGCGGATCGCCTACATCGCTAAAGGCGAGCCGACCGGATCGCAGATCTGGGTACGGTGGATGGACGCCGAAGGCGCGGCGTCGCAGATCTCACACCTCACCGAAGCTCCGGCCGATCTCGAGTGGGCGCCCGATGGAAAGTCCATCGCGTTCACGATGATGGTACCGGTGCCGCAGCAGGGGTTCAAGATCCCGATGCCCACGCCGCCGAAGGGCGCGAAGTGGATCGAGCCGCCGAAGATTGTCACGCAACTCACCTTTCGAGCCGACCGGATCGGTTTCACCGACGAAGGATTCCGCCACATCTTCGTGATCCCGGCCGACGGGGGCATGCCACGGCAGATCACCAACGGCAACTGGAGCCACAACTCGCCGAGCTTCTCGGCCGACGGCAAGTGGGTCGCGTTCTCTTCATACCGAGTCCCCGACGCGGAGCACGCGTTTGTCGGGCGCGGGCTCGAGACGGAGATCTATGTCGCGAGCACCGAGAATGGTGAGATCAAGCGGATCACGAACCATCCGGGCTCGGACGTCAATCCGACCTTCTCCCCGGACGGTCGGTACATCGCTTTCATGTCCGCCGACTCGATCGACCATTCCGCGTGGCCTGACACGAAGCTCATGCTGATGAACGCCGACGGGTCCGGCCGTCGCGTGATCTCGGGCGCCCTCGACCGCCCGATGTCCGACGTACGCTGGGCCCACGATGCCAGCGGCGTTTATTTCAACGTCGCGAGTGAGGGCTCGCAGAACCTCTACTTCGCGTCGGTCGGCGGCCAGGTGCGGGCGGTGACTACCGGAACGCACATGCTCGCGGTCAGCGACATCAGCCGGAACGGCGTCGCCGTGGGCGTGCGCTCGACATCGCTCAAGCCTAACGACGTGGTGACGTTCACGATACCCAGGACGGGAACGGTGAGTACGTTCACGCAGGTCTCCGCCGTGAACGACGACGTGCTCGCCGGCAAGGCACTCGCGCAGACCGAGGAGGTGTGGTACACGTCGACGGACGGGCTCAAGATCCAGGGGTGGATTGTGAAGCCCGCTGATTTCGACGCGCGGAAGAAGTACCCGCTCATTCTCGAGATCCATGGCGGGCCACAGTCGATGTTCAATGTTGGGTTCAACTACGCCCGCCAGCACCACGCGGCTAACGGCTATGTGGTGTTGTACACGAACCCGCGCGGCAGCACCGGCTACGGCAACAAGTTCACGGACCTGATCAAGAACGCATACCCCGGCAAGGACTTCGATGACCTGATGGCGGGCGTGGACACGGTGATCGGCCGCGGCTACATCGACACGAAGAACATGTTCGTCTACGGTTGCTCCGGCGGTGGTGTACTCACGGCGTGGGTGGTGGGCCACACGGACCGCTTCGCCGCAGCCGCTTCGCTCTGCCCGGTGATCAACTGGATAAGCTTTGTCGGCCAGACGGACGGGTCAGGCTGGTATCAGACGTTCGACAAGCCGTTCTGGGAGGACCCGAGCGAGCACCTGCGCCGGTCGCCGATCATGTATGTGGGGCACGTGAAGACCCCGACGATCCTGATGACGGGGATCCTCGACCTGCGCACGCCGATGCCTCAGTCCGAGGAGTTCTACCGCGCGCTCGCCCTTCGCGGCATCCCGACAGCGCTCATCCGATTCAACAACGAGTACCACGGCACATCGAGCACGCCGTCGAACTATCTGCGCACGCAGCTCTATCTGCATAACTGGTTCGACAAGTACAGCACGAAGCCTGCGGCCCGCGCCACAACGTCGGGGGGCACGCCGTAGCACGGTAGCACGGGTACTCATGGCGAGATTCGAGCGCGGGCGTCTCGACGCGAAGCGGCTGCTGTCCGCCGTCGCCGAGCGCCCGCGTCTCACTAGTCGGCCGGCTTGGCTGGTTTCGCCGCCGCCGATCCATCGAAGTTGCGCGCGTTCTGCCTGGTGATCTCTCACCGGTTGGTTGAGTAGTGCTACGAGTGCCGGCTGGACACATGCACTGATCGAACATCCCCCACGCGCGAATTCAATGACTCGGGCACTGCTGCTCCTGACGGCCGTGATGACCACGGCAAGCCTAACGACGTCACTCGGTGCTCAAGGTGACGACGTCATCCTCGTTCGTGGCGCGACGATCTACACCGCGACTGGTGCACCCATCAGCAAGGGCAGCGTCCTGATCCGAGCCGGCGACTAACGTGGCGCCGCCCGCAGGGGCCAGGATCGTCGAAGCAGCCGGTCATGGCTTAGAAGGGCGCGTCACACACGTCCGTTGCTCGAGCCAGCCTGGAACTCGCCTACGACCACGCCGGCGATGGGTAGTGCGAGCGACGGCGTCCTGCGAAGATTGGATCTACAAAATGCGTCTGAACCGCGAGGAGGGACCAACATGCGCGCGCGATTCCTGAGCACGGCCGTGATCGCGTTAGGCCTGGCCGCTCGTCAGGCACCGACTCAACAGCCCGCACCGACGCGGCGACCCGTCGCCCAGCCGGCCAGTTCCGACACCGCAAGCCCAACGCGAAGCCCGCGATGACCCGCGCGTCGCACCGAAGCGCCGCGAGGGTGAAGGCCCGTTCCCGCGACTCATCATCAGGGGCACGACGCTGATCGACGGCACCGGCGCTCCACCCCGCGGGCCCGTCGACATCGTGATCGAGAACAATCGCATCACGAACATCGCGAGCGTCGGGTACCCCGGCGTGCGGATCGACACAGCGGGACGCCCGCGCAATGCCACGCGCGAGATCGACGGGACAGGCATGTACGTGCTGCCCGGACTGGTGGACCTCCACGTCCATCAGGGCACCAAGCAGAAGGCGCCGGAGTCCGAGTACTACAACAAGCTCTGGCTCGCTCACGGTATCACGTCGGTGCGCGGCGTGCCGTTCGCGAGCTATGCCTATTCCATTGGCGAGAAGCGGCGGAGCGAGACGAACGAGATCACCGCACCGCGCTACTGGGTGTACCAGCGACCCGGCACCGGATGGCCGAAAGGCCAGGTCCAGAATCCGGAACAGGCGCGGGAGTGGGTTCGCTGGCTCGCGCAGAACGGAGGCGACGGCATCAAGCTCGGCGCCGAGAGACCCGACATCATGGCGGCGCTGCTCGACGAGGCGAAGAAACTCGGTCTGGGCAGCACCGCCCATCTGCAGCAGACCGGCGTCGCCCAGATGAACGCCGACGAGGCAACGCGACTCGGCCTCCAGACCGTGACGCACTTCTACGGGCTGTTCGAGAGCATGTACGAGAACAACTCCGTGCAGCCGTGGCCCGTCGACATGAACTACAACAACGAGCAGGACCGCTTCAGCCAGGTGGCTCGGCAATGGTCGCTCGTAAAGCCGGGCGGCGAGAAGTGGAACGCGCTGCTCAACAAGTTCAAGGAACGCGACGTCACACTCGACCCGACCATGGTCGCGTACCTGACGGGGCGTGACATGTTCCATCACATGAACGCGCCGTGGCATCAGAAATACACACTCCCCACGCTCTGGGCGTACTACCAGCCGAACCGTACGAATCACGGATCGTACTGGTACTATTGGACCACCTGGGATGAGGTGGCGTGGCGCAACTTCTACCGGGTGTGGATGCAGTTCCTGAACGACTACAAGAACATGGGCGGGCGCGTCACGGCGAGCTCGGACGCCGGCTTCATCTACAACACGCCCGGATTCTCCACGATCCAGGAGATGGAACTGCTGCAGGAAGCGGGCTTTCACCCGCTCGAGGTCATTCGCGGCGCCACGCTCCACGCGGCCGAGACGCTGTTCAAGCCGAAGGGCCGCGAGGTCGAGCTGGGTGTCGTTAGGCGGGGCGCACTGGCCGACATCCTGATCGTCGATCAGAATCCGGTCGCGAACCTGAAGGTTCTCTATGGCATCGGGGCCCTCAAGCTCAACGACGAGACGGGGAAGCCGGAATGGGTGGGAGGCGTGAAATACACGATCAAGGACGGAATCGTCTACGACGCGAAGCAGCTGCTCGCCGACGTGGCCGCCATGGTCGACGAGCAGCGTAAGAAGACGCCCGCGACGAACGAAGAAAGCGCGAAGCGTTAGGGCCGGTGGATCGGCGTGCGTTCCTCAGGACGGGCGCTCTCACCCTCTCGAGCGCCGCGCTTGTCGCGTGCGGGCGCGATCTGCCGCTGGCGCCGCGAGGCCCGGACCGCGAAGGCCGGCGCCTCTTCTTCGCCAGCGGCATCGAGAACAGCTATCCGCTGCTCCCGAATGGGCGGCGCGTCGACGAGATGGAGAAGTGCGACCACTACCGCCGGTGGCGCGAGGACTTCGGCCTGGCGCGAGAGCTCGGCCTCGACGCGCTCCGGTATGGGCCGGCCTACTACCGAACCAATCCCGCGCCGGGGCGCTACGACTGGTCGAGCGTGGATGATCAGATGGCATGGCTGCGCTCATCCGGCATCACGGTGATCGCGGACCTCTGTCATTTCGGGGTACCCTCGTGGTTAGGCGGCTTCCAGGATGTCGCGTTCCCAGCGCAGTTCGCCGCGTACGCTCGCGAGTTCGCCCGACGCTATCCGTGGGTGCGCTACTACACGCCCATCAACGAGATCTACGTAGCAGCCACCTTCTCGGCCTGGTTCGGGTGGTGGAACGAGAGCCTAACGAGCGAGGGCGCGTTCGCGACCGCGCTGCGGAACCTCTGCCTTGCCCACGAGCTCGCAGTGCTCGCGATTCTCGCGGAGCGGCCGGATGCGATCTTCGTGCAGGCCGAGTCGATCGAGCGCTACGAGCCGGCGGACGACAGCGCGGACGCGGCGCGTCAGGCAGCGTTCTGGAATGACGCGCGGTACGCCTCGCTCGACCTCACGCTCGGACGGCCGCCGTCACCCACCTCGATCGATCTCCTTCGCCGAGGGGCGACGAGCGACAGCGACCTCGCGTTTTTCCGTGAGCGGCGTGCGATGGGACAGCGCTGGCTCGGTGTCGACTACTACGTGACGTGCGAGCAGGTCGTCTACGGCGACGGGAGGCGGGCGCCGGCGCCGCGGCGCACCGGGCTGGCCACGCTGGCGCGGGACTACCATCGTCGCTACGGGATCCCGCTCTTCGTGTCGGAGACCAACCGCGTCGACATGCTCGCCGTGGAATGGCTCGACGAGCAGTGGCGGGAGACACAGCTCCTGGATCGCGCGGGCGTCCCGGTGAACGGATTCACCTGGTATCCACTGACCGACGTGGTGGACTGGCGGCACGCGCTGCGCATCGAGCGGAATGACGTCGACCCGATCGGCCTCTGCGACCTCGGGCGCGCCGTGCGCCCGGTGGGAAGAGCCTACGCAGCGCTCATCGCGAGCGCCGAACCCGTGCTCGCTGTGCAACGCATTGACGATAGGACCTCGCCTAACGCGAGCCGACTTGCGCCCGGCGGCACGGCGCCCGCCGCCGTCCCCTCTCGCTCCGGTTGATCCGCCTGGCGCAGGCAATCGGTGTTCAGCGACTCTGACTCGGCGGATGCGGTTGGGCTGCCCGGTTTGGGCAGCACTTGCAGCAGCGGCGTTGGCTTCACCGCAGTCGGCCCAACGAATGGCCGATCGTTGGCAAGGATCAGGACGATCGAGACGGCGATCGCCGTCGAGAACAGGCCTAACGCGATGCGCGCCGTCGCGCGACTGTCCGAGTGCACCATCGCGACGCCCACCAGCATGCAGACGGCCTGCAGGAGGAGCGCTGTCCACTTCACGCCGTTCACCTGCGTCTCGCTCACGAGAATCCGCTGTCGTCGCGCGTCCAGCGCATTCTCCAGCGCCGACACGATTTCCCGCTGCGCGGCGACCTGCCCGGCCCCCTCCACCGGTGCGCCGAACGTGACCCGGAGCGCCTGGGCGAGCGCCATCGGGATCATCGCCAGCGTCACCTCGCGGCGCGCCATCGCGGGCCACTCCTGACGTTCCACTTGCTGGATGTGCTGGCGTATCAGATCGCGAAGCTGTCCCGCCGCATCCGCCGGGAGCGCCTCCGAGAGCAGAACCGCCGCGCGGAGCGACGATGCCTCTCGATTCACGGCGGCGTTCGCTCGCTCGACGTCGCCCCACGCCTGCGACGCCAGGAACGCGACGAGCGTTCCGTGCGGGCTGAATGCCCGCTGCAGCGCGGCGGTCACGTCGAGACCCGTCAGCCCGACGAACCGGCCGATCTCCTGCACGGTGACGCCGCCGCCGACCAGGAAGCGCTGGCCGCGACTCCACTCACGCCCGGTCGTACCCCACGCGACAGCGAATGAGGGAGTGGCGAAGGGAACGACCCGGATGCTCTGCCCCACAGCGAGCGAGAGCGGGACGGTGATGTCCGCCGTCCAGTGCTGCCTCTCGCCGAACGCGGCGTCCGCCCACCCCGCGCCGAACTCCAGCGTCGCCGTTCCGGTCGCGTCGTTCTCCGTGAAGAACGGGACGCGAAGGAAAGGGCGTGTGGTGACCAGGTAGTTGCTGTAGCGGATGCCCGCCATCAGCCGGTTCGTGTCGCACGAGGATTCAATGCAGAACTCCCCGTCGCCGCGCTGATACCCCACGGTGCCCGAGAGCAGCGGGCCGCCCTCGATCTGCAGGTTGCTGACGAGGCCGTATGACGTCAGGCTTCGCCCCGCATCCAGCGCGCGCGAGCCGTACTGCAGACGAAACCCGAACGAGCAGTCTGTCATCACGGCTCGTCGGCATCACTGGGCCGACCGGCGTCAGGGCGCCTAACGGCGTGCTCGCGATCGCCGCCAGCGTGCGGGAAAGTCCCGTCTCCGATTCCGTCGACTGAGCCCCGAGCATCCGGGACACGAGTAGCGCCAGCGACACCGATCCCGCGATGACGTGCGACCGGCCAATGGTCCAGCGGGTCCAGCGGGCGCGCGGTATGGTTCGCATCGGCTATCTCCGCCCGCGCAGCCACCGTGAATACACTTCACCGTGCACGTGAGCGTCATAGCGATACACGCGCAGCAGTACACTGTCGCCCGCGGCGAAATCGAGACGCATGAAGCCGCTCGTCGCCTGACCTACGTACAGGCTCTGACGGAGCCGCGCCGCGCATTCGCCCTTGCCGATCGATCCGGCTCCGCTCACGAGCACGTAGCTCGACGTCCGCCCTTGCAGGACCTGGAGACTGTGGTCGTGACCCGCGGCAAAGATCGAGCGGAGGGCGCGTCGCGAGCGCGGCATTCACGGAGTCCCGCATCATCGTGTAGTTCTTGCCGAACAGATCCTGGCTCGTGTTCGCCCAGCGCCGGAACAGCGCGAACGCGCCACAGTAGCCTCCGTGCGGACCGCCTGTCATCAACGGATGGTGCGCGGCGACGATCACCGCTTGACCCGGGCGGGTCGTGCGCAGGGAATCGCGAATGGCTTGCGTGATCTCGCCGATGGTGTGCGTCGTGCAGCCGGTCGCGCGATCATCCGAGGCGGAGTCGCGGACGATGTAGTTGTGCAGCCACCATTGCGTGTCGAGCAGCACGAGACGTACGCGCTCCCTGTCCACGACGACGGGCCCGGGGCAACCGTTAGGCGGCACCACCATGACTGTCGCGCCCGGGTTCTTCGGTCGCTGTGGAACCAGCGCGCCCTGGCGTCTGATGATGAACAGACCGTCGGCCGCGGTGGCGGCACCGAAGAATCCGCCCTGGCCGCCGTCGGCCCAGTCATGGTTCCCGGGCACGAAGATGCCGGTGGCGCCACTGGGCACTGCCCGGATCTGCGCGTCCAGGCGACGCAACACGTCCGCATAGTTCGTGGCGATCTCCGGAGCGGTTCCGGCGGGGTACACGTTGTCGCCGAGGAAGAGGATCGTCGCGCGAGGCCCGACCGCCGCCGCATGCATTGCGAGCGAGTCCAGCACGGTCGCGGGCAAACGCGGGTCAGGCTCTCCGGCATCCCCAATGAGGAAGATGGTCTCGACGATCTCTTGAGGGGTCGGCGTCGGTACTCGCGCGCTTCGACAGCCAGCAATCGCGCCGATCGCGCCGAGCATCAGCGCGAGTCGGCCGACGCGACGTGCGCGTCGATGGACTTGAGACGTCCACTTCGACACTCGAGCCTCGTGTCTTTCAGGTTGCGGATGACGTATCAGAACAATCCGGCCTTCAGGTAAAAACGGTGCTGATCGCCCCTGGCGTAGGCCATGCTGATCGTCGTGCCTAACGCCTCGACCCACGCGCCGCCGCCGAGGCCAGTGTGCCATCCGCCGTCGCTTTCCCCCGACGACCACACTCGGCCGGCGTCGGCGAGCCCGAAGATCCCGGCATTCCAACGCAGAAGGAGATTGACGGTTCCCACCGGCACCCGAAGCTCCGTCGAGCCATCGACCGACGCGTCGCCACTGAACCGCTCCGACGTGTAGCCGCGCACCGTCGACCATCCGCCGATCGACGCGGCATACTGGACTGGGAACGCGCCGGACGTCATGCTCGCTCCGCCGCGCACGGCAAGGTGCACCCTGTTCGGCAGCAACGGAACGTACACGCTCCCCGCGGCACGTGTCGTCGTGAATGACTGCGACTGGTCCCAGAGCGGCGGGAACCCGACGCACGTCCGCCTCGAGTCGCCACCCTCGCATCGGGACGCCATCCGAGTCCGTTCGATCCAGCTCGAGGCTCGCGCGAACGCCCACGTGCCCGAACGCGCTGTTGCCAGGTCCGCTCGAGCGTCGCCAGCGGCGAGTTGGGAGCCGCGTCCGGATCGAACCATGAAACTACGGGGCCGGCTTCCAGGCGACCCGCGATGGGTCGTACGAGCGAGGTCGCGTCTTCTCTGAACGCCTCCGTTTTGTTCGTCTCTCGTTCGCGCCATCCGAGGTGAAGTACCACGGCTGGCTCGAAGGCCATCACGGTCTGATTCACGAGACTCGCGTCCCGACTGGCCGAAGGCGTCGTCGTTACCGTAGCCATAGAACCGGAACGCCTCGAGTCGTGAGACGCACGCGCCGCGACCGTGAACGCGACGGGGGAATTCTCCCGTCGATAGTCCGCGTCGGCGTGCAGGGCAAATCGGCCATTCCGCATGCCGGCCAATGCCGTTCCCTTGACCTCCCACAGATGAGGAAGCCGGCGGAAACCATACGACCGCAGTGAACGGCTGACGCCAACGATGACGCCGGCACCTGTCTGATATGACCCGGTCGGCGCCCAACCGCCGGCGCTGCCCCAATCAGGTCTCCACGAGCCCCAGACCCTCATCCCGTTCGCCACCGTCGGCTCCCGCCACGGTCGCTCGCTCACGTGCGTGCCGCGCGCTCGCACGAACTCGTTCTCACCATCGGAGTCGTAGAAATGCGTCGCGCCTCCGCCGGCCGAGTCGGCGAGGACGTCGTCGTCGTATCCGCCGATCACCCTGACGGTGATGGCGCCGGAAGCAACGCCGCGAACCGTCGCGTGATCGGCTCCGCCGAGCAGAAAGACTCTCGACCTCCTCTGTCTCGGAGGGAATGAACGTTCGCTCGTAGAACGGTCGCCGCGGCGCCTCCGCTCCGCCGTCGTTCTGATTCTGCGACGACTCCGGGGAGCTCGCCGTGGTGCGGACGTCTTCATCGCCGCCAATGGTGACGGTGACGCGCCCATCCTCGTGCCTGACGATTTCCGCGCGCTCGTCATCCTCGGTGCCGTAGATGTCGACGTCCGTCGCGAGCTGCCCGTAGAGCGCCATGGCAACGGATGGTATTGCGTCGCGGCGAGTCCGAAGCACGGACCGAAGTCGCGCTGGCGCGGAGGTCTGTTCACGCCACGCGGCCGGCAACGCCGCGATCCCCTGCTCTATGACCTCGTCGGTGATCGCCGCCTGGACTCGGCGCGCCACTGCGGTGAAGTCGTCGCGCGTGAGGCGCTGGAGCAAACGCCGGTCGTGGAAGTGCGTGCTGTACGTGAGCGCTTTCAGATCGTACGTCGGAGCGAAGGTGACCACCTTCGGATAGAACGATCGCGTGAGGAATCGGTTGACCAGGCCACGCGCATCCATGAGCGCCCAGTCGCGATCCTTCGCCAGTGCACGCCATTGGTATTCGGTCGAGTCACCGAATCGAACGAAGTCGGAGTTGTCGGGGGTGCGATCGCCGTCGTTGATCAGCAAGTCGATCAATCGGATCGCGAGGAACTCCTTCTCGTCGAATCGGTGGGCACGGCTCGATCGCAGGTCCTCGAAGAACTCTTCGGATCCGGTGATCTTTGTCGAGCCGGCAAACCCTGGCTTATCGTTAGGCGCTTCCTCGGGCTTGAGCTCCATGGTCCCGAGCATCCCAGCCAGACTGTCACGATAGACGCCGAGGCGCGGATCGTCAGCGAGGCGGACCATCGTCGGGTCGAGGTGGAGCGCCTTGATGGCGTCGAGCAGCGGAGGGACGACGACCGGCGCGCCCGGGAAGAGCGCGCTCACCTGATCCTGGATGACGCGTCCGGTGGCCGTCTCACGGAGCGCCCGCGGCAGGGTCATCACCGGAAACTTGTTGACCGTTCGAAACCGGTACTCCTTCCATCCGGATTCTTCCTGGAGGTGCAGGGTGATGCTCTGATAGCCACCCCCGCGCTCGAGGACTTTGAGTCCGCCGGCGAACGTGGAGAGCTGAAGAGACGGTACCGAGACCGGTGTCAACCAGACGTCGCGCCATCCGGCTCCGAGCAGCGTTCGCTTGAAGCCGTCGGCCGCGTAGTGCTGGCCCGTTACGGTCGTGGTGAGACTATCCCTGCGTTTACCGCCCAGTGAGTCGACGGGTTTTTGCCCGTCGGCGTCGATTGGAAGGAAGGCAACGGTACCTGCTGCGGCAATTCTGAATGTCGCGACTCGCAATGCGCCCATGGTTCACTCCGGTAGGCGCCCGAAACGCAGGATGCGCGCCGATGAGTCTGGTGTCGATCTTGCTTTTGGGATTTGGCTCAATGACCTCAGCGCGCACTTCGAGCTGCATGGCACTCGATACGCTTCAGCGAAACACGTTCGAGTATTTCCTGAAGGAATCGAATCCGGCGAACGGACTCGTGCCGGACAACACGCGGCCTGGCGCGCCCTCGAGCATCGCGGCGGTCGGACTGGCGCTCGCCTGTTACCCCGTTGGGGCCGAGCGCGGATTCATCACGCGCGCCGACGCGATCCGGCGAACGCTCACCAGCCTGCGGTTCTTCCGAGACAGTCGGCACAGCGAGGAAAGCACGGCCACGGGCTACAAAGGGTTCTACTATCACTTCCTCGACATGCGAACCGGGGAGCGCACGTGGAACTCCGAGCTCTCGACGATCGACACGACCTATCTGCTCGCCGGTGGCTTGCTGGCGGCCGCGTACTTCGACCGCGACACGAACGATGAACGCGAGATTCGTTCGACCGCCGTCGACCTCTACCACCGCGCTGACTGGCAGTGGGCACAGAACGGGGCGATGACCGTTTCGCACGGCTGGAAGCCCGAGCGTGGATTTCTGAAATACCGGTGGGAAGGCTATAACGAGGCGTTGCTGCTCTACGTGCTCGGATTGGGCTCTCCCACTCACCCGTTGCCTAACGACAGTTACGCCGCGTGGACGGCGAGTTATCGCTGGAAGAAACTCTATGGGATCGAGTTTCTGTACGCTGGCCCGCTGTTCATCCACCAACTCTCGCACGTCTGGATCGACTTTCGCGCCATTCAGGACGACGTCATGCGTGGCCGCGGACTCGACTACTTCGAGAACAGCCGTCGCGCAGCACATGTGCAGCGGCAGTACGCGATCCGTAACCCGAGAGGATTCACGGGCTACAACGAAAACTGCTGGGGGATCACCGCGAGCGATGGCCCCGGTCCCGCACGACGGAAGGTGAATGGCATCGACCGCCGCTTCTATGACTACCGAGCGCGCAGCGTCCCGTTCGGGCTGGACGATGGTACCATCGCGCCGTGGGCAGTAGCCGCGTCGCTGCCCTTCGCGCCCGAGATCGTCCTGCCCGCACTCGAACACTTCAACGCGACGTATCCCGAGATCACGAGTGAATACGGATTCAAGTGCAGCTTCAATCCGAGCTTCACGGTCGGAACGCCACGCGCCCGCGGTTGGATTTCCGAGGGCTACTATGGACTCGATCAGGGCCCCGTCGTGTTGATGATCGAGAACTATCGATCGGGGTTGGTGTGGCAACTGATGCGCGAGTGTCCGTCCATCGTCACTGGGCTGCAGCGCGCCGGATTCACCGGAGGATGGTTGGGATCTGCATCATCCAACGGTGATTAGTGTGCATCACGAGACTATTCCGCTACCAAGGCAATGTCACAGGGAAAGTGCCGTGCAACGGGATCGACTGAGTCAACTGCTCCAGGATGGTCGCGCGCGACCCCGCGAAGATCGCCGACAGCTCGGCGCGAGCCTGTTCGAACGTTGGCGGTGACCGCGGTGCCTCCGATGCGAACCGGCTCGCCGAAGCCGACCAGGTTGACCTCGTTCCCGGTTAACGCGCCCCAGCCGCGCGTCCTGGTCACCGTGGCGGCGACGTCGCGGAAGTTGGCTGGTGAGAGCTCGTTCATGCACCCCAGCCACCGCCGTCCTTCGGCCCTTCGCAGAGCCTAACGAGTGCGGTCGCGCCGGGGAACGGGAGCGGACGGCGGAGAACGGCATCGGCGACCGGACGAAGCCGCGCGAGCGGCTCATCGTGCGCATGGCATAATGCAGGTCGTGGCGTAGAATCGTCGAGGTCGAGAAGCGCCGCACGCGTCCCGACGACGAGCGCCGCCGGTACTATCGCATTACCCCGTTCGCCAACTCGGTCGCACGCGCGGTGGTTCGACGGCTCCTGCAGCTCGTGCGTCACGCGCAGGCGCGCGGTCTCACGCCACGAGCAGTCTGACCTCTTCGAGCGTCGCCGGCGGGTTCGGAGCGGGCCATCAGCGGCGTTAGGCAGAAACCGAACGGGCGCGAGTTATTGCCTGTATTGCAGATGGCTAGGGACGGAATCGAACCGCGGGCTCAGCGGAGGAGTTCGCCGAGCCGCTTCATGTCGAGACGTCCATGGCCGATCTCGCTGTCGTGTCCGGGAATGCCGTCCGGCCGATAAGCGGACAGCCTCAACAGCTCTCGCACATCGCCCGGGGTCAGACTGGGCTTCTTTCGCCGCGCCAGCCATACCGCTGCGGTCACCATCGCGGCAGCGAAGGATGAACCGCTAAGGTACTTGTAGTCGAAGGGGTCGTCCCCGATCACGGTGAGAATGCTCTCTCCGGGCGCCGAAACCCGAATGTGCTCTCCCCTGTTCGAACCAGATGCCGGTCTGTCCTCCATGTTCGTGGCGCCGACGGCGATCACGTTAGGATTGGCTGCCGGGTAGATCGGTCCGTCGTCGGGATCGTTGCCGCTGCCCATTGCGGCGACGACTACAACGCCATTTCGCACGCACGCCGCGATGGCGTCGTCGAGATCGCGCTGGTTCGGTAGTGCGATGCTCAAGCTCAGATTGACGACTGGAAGCTTCAACCGGGCGACTTCGAACAATGCCGTTCGAACGGCTCCGAGGTCGAATCGTTCGTCGGCATCCCATGCGCTATACACGCGCACTCTCGCGGAGCAGCAGCCGTCCATCCTGCCGTCGGCATCCCCTTCGTAGTCGTCGCGCCGCGCGGCAATGACGGCAGCAACGGCCGCGGCGTGCGCCGCCCGAGAGGTACATGACGGCGCAGGTTTGCGAGTGACGCGGCCAGCCAGCTCCCGGTGGTTCAGGCCCTTCTCACCCCGGTCGATGACCGCGATTTCCCCCGGATCTGGTCCCGTGTCGAGCGTCGGCCAGACCGCTGGAAAGCCGCACCGATAGAGCGCCCACTGCCTGTCCGGGTCGGGTCCCGTCTGGACTCCTGAACGCAATGGAGCAGTCATCGGACTCGCGGCAGCTCAGCCGCGCACTCCGTCCCACTGTGAACGGATGCGCGGCATGTCGCGTCGATCAGATCAGGGGAGTCCGAATTGTCCGCCCGTGCACCCTGTGCTTCCCGTCGTGCGCGCTGGCCTATTCGTGAGCTTGGGATACGGAAACTTGTGCCCGCGCCCGCCAAATACCTCGAGAAGGCTACCGCCATCACTAGCCTCAAACAAACGGAACAGCCATTTGAAGTCGACGTCGTCCTTCTGGAATCTGTGCTCGAACTCCTTCCATTCGAGCGGGTTGGTCTCGCAAAGGTTGGCGATCTTGAGTTTGATGACTCCTTTCCGTCGCCGCCGGGGACCGGCCTAAGCGTAAGCGACGGATTCTCTTTACCCGGTTCCCAACTCTGAATTCGGATATTGATGGAAGCCCTCTGGGAGCGAGTCCGTTTTATTGGTCGCGTCCATATGATCGAGCCCGCCCAGTCAGCGTCGGGCTTGTCCCAATCGGCGGTCTTGACCTGTTGCGCGGCCGGATTGCTCCTGCCGGGTCCGCCGATTGTTGCTGCGGTGAGCTTACCTCCTCGCAGGAGTCGTCCGAACGTTTAGCTCTGTCGGGCGGGGTGGCTGAATCCAGGCCGACCTTGAGCTTGATCTGAGGCTTGTAGACGGAGAGGTCCGGCAAAGGGAGGGGGTCTGGGACAAGCTGGACGATCGATCCCTGTGACTCCTCCGGCTCGAAGAAGAGCTCTTCGCGGCTGAGTCGCCGCACGACTTGGAATCGTGGGCCATCGGCG
Source organism: uncultured Gemmatimonadaceae bacterium (assembly GCA_963829055.1). Taxonomy (GTDB): domain Bacteria; phylum Gemmatimonadota; class Gemmatimonadetes; order Gemmatimonadales; family Gemmatimonadaceae; genus JAJKIV01. Next base: position 326,437 of record CAWHHI010000005.1, read on the forward strand.
ACGAAGCCGGGCCTTACTCTCTTGGCAGATTCTGGCTCAAGGTTCGCCAGGTCCATCAGCAAGTACGGAACATGACGCGCACCTACGTCTTCATCCTCATGGTGGTTGCGGACCCGCTCATTTGGCACGCAGGTCGGGATCAGAACGCTGACGGTCGTCTCTTGCCCGGCCGACTTCGCGCGATCAATCACGTACAGACAGACGCCCGCAAACTCGACGGACAACGTGACCTCGTTCGTTTCCGACACGGACGTGTTGCTCTTGGTAGTGGCCATCTCGCCCTCCCGGTCAATCGTGGTAGCCTGACTAAGGACCCGTGTAGACGAACGCCCCCCACGCCCTCGGAGACCGCAACTCCGGACGCCGCGAGCTGAGCGCGTCCTGCTGCGCCAAGCGAAGCGCCTCGGCGGCGGGCATACCGCCTGCAAAACGGTTGTGAAACGACACCAGCAGCTCGGTTGTCGCCTCGTCGTCCACGTCCCACAACGTGCTCACCGTGGCCGGCGCGCCCGCGCGCAGGAAGCTGTACGCCAGGCCCGCGATCGCGCCCATACGACTCCGCCGCGGGTTGAGCGTGCTGCAGGCCGACAACACGACGATCTGCAGATTAGACAGACGCAGTCTTCCAATTTCCGCGGCGCGCAGTATTCCCACCTCGCCCGCGTGCTGGCTGGCGAGGGCGAGGTACGATAGCTCGGGTTGATCGCCGTTTGCCACCGCGTGACCGGCGAAGTGAAAGACGCCGTACTTCGGAAGGAGCTCCAGCACTGAATCACGCGACGCCTCGGCGCCCCTCAGGAGCTTCCCTCGACCGTACTGCCGAGCGACCTCCTCGGCCTCGCGGAACGCACCGGGAAGCGGTGGGAGCCCAGCCGCCGACGCGGCGTCGAGCTTCGGGATTCCCGATCACGAGCGCGCTCGAACGCGAGTTCCGTCGACGCAGCCCTCGACGCTGCGACGAGAAAGGCGGCGCTCGGCAGCGTACGAACCCGATAATCCTGGAGTACGTAGCGACCAGTCCCGCGATTCCAGAGCGCGGCGAACGGCACGCGAGCCAGCTCTCGATCCGGCACGACGACAATCTCTCCACGCCCAGCCAGCTCGCTCGCGAAAGGAGCCACGAGCAGATCGAACAAACGTGCCCGCGCGCTCGCGGTATCGACATCGGGGTTACCCATCTCGCGCGTGAACCGCTCAACGAGCTGGGCGACGGAGTCCCGACGCACGGCAACCGTATGGGGCCGCGACCCGCGGGAAGACACGATCCACATCGCGAGCGTGTCGGGCAGCAGCGCATACTCCACGAACACCGCGTTGGCAGGCAGCAGCTCGCGGATGCGCGTTAGGCTCGCGGGCGTGCGCCCATTACCGAGCGCGAGGCGCGCGTCGGGAGCCCACGCGGCGACGCGCCCACGCTCCAGATATGCAAACGCCGAGTCGGACCTCTTGTTGGCGAGCTCGATCCGTATTTTCGCGTCGAAGACGCGCTCGACCGTCTCATACAGCGTGGCTCGCGTCTCTGGCAAAGCGAAGGACGCGCTCTGTCGCTCGATGGCATCGATGGCTTCCTGCAGCCGAGCGCGGGCGCCAACCTCGTCGCCGGCTGACTGTGCTGCCACAGCCTCCTGGTAGAGCGCCTCCGCGAGGAACCCGTCGGTCTTCAGGCCCCGGTAAACGCTAGCAACGTGTGCCAGCGTCCGCATGGCGGCCTGTGGATCCTCGGCACGTTCGATTGCGCCGCGAACCAGGAGCAGATCCGCAAGCGTGCGATCATGCCCCGGTCCCGCGACAATGCTGTCCACCGATTGCAGCGCCTCATCGAGCTCCGCGCGGGCGGCGTTCAGGCGTCCGAGCGCGATGAGGTCCTTCGCCCGGAAGACATGCGCGAACGCGATATCTTTCGGGCGATTGAGCGTTGGCACTACTTCGAGCACCTCGTCCGTGATGGCCAGCGCGGCGTGGCTCAAGCCGTCGGCGCGTGCGTAGGTGGCAACGGTCATTAGGAGGTTAATGAGGTTGCGATGACCGGCGAAACGGTGAGAGACGCCGGAGCCCGACCAGCGCTTCGCTCTGTCCAGCGGGGATCTGTCCTGAGAACTGAAGCCCCTCTGCCAGGAGATAGGAGATCGCGCCGAGATTCTCCGGCTCGCCCGCTTTCTCGAAGAATGGCTCCGCTTCCCGGTAACGATTGTTCGCGACATCGTAGGCGCCGCGAAGGAGCTGTGACACGCCGAGGAACCAGAGGGCTTTGCCGACCAGCGCCGGCTCGTCTGGACCCGCAGTGCGTCGCACGTCGAGTAGCAGCCGGTCAGCAATGGTGTAGTGGCCACGAAAGATCTCTGTCGACCCGCGGAACAGCGCGGCCCATTGCGCCAGCGGTGACCCAGCGTCCCGAAGCGTTGGCTCCGCGTGTGCGAGTGCCGCCACCGCGTCGTTTTGCGCCCACGTGAAGCTTCCCGTCATACCATCCACGAACTCCACGTGAGCGCGGGCGAGGGCGGCCAAGTGTACGCCGGTCCCGTGAGTGCGTCTCGAGCGCGCGGACCGCGAGAATCACCGTGTGATCCGCGTTCATCGCCCCAAGCATCTCAGCGATCGCGCGGACTCGGCGCAACGCTTCCGCCGCAGCCGACGCTGTCGCCGCGCTGGACGGCGTTGCCCCACCGGCTAAACAACGTGAACGAGGCGTCGCGAGCGCCCTCCGGCCAGCGCTCGACACGCGTGCGAAGCTCGCGACGCGCCGAACTGTCGTCACGCGCCGCCAACGAGTCGATGGCTTCGGGCCTCGCGTCGGTGTCGAGACGTGTGCGAACGAGTCGTAGTCGCGCTTCCCCCTCGGCTCTCCAAGGTGCGCGGCGCTCGGCGGCCGTGTACCGCGTCCAGGCTCGCTCCGCATCCCTGAGCAGGTAGAGTCGCTCGAGGATCAGCGCGCGATTGAACAGCACTGCGGGGAGTGTACTGTCACACGCCATCGCTCGCTCAATGGCGTCGAGCGCCTTGAGCATCGGGAGAAGCTGCTGGTCCCGCTCGGCCACCGCGAGGTAGGCAGCGGCGAGGTCATTGAGGAAACCGGCATTGTTCGGTGCAAGACGATTCGCGCGCTCCAGGCCTTCGACCGCCTGATCAATGCCTTGTGGATTCCCTTCCAGCGATCGAAGCGCGAGGAGCCCGTTCGCGTGGAGCGCGCGCGGAGTGGAGTCCGATCGGAGCCAGCGCCGCGCAGCACCGGCGATGCCGGCAATGTGCTCGAGACTCTTGGAACGTGCCGCGGGCGCCTGGCCGCACCGCTCGCGGGTAATGCGCGCTGTGCCGTCGCTCGTGTCGCACGGGTGCCAGTTGGCTTCGCCGGCCAGGGTCGCGGCCATGAACCGGTCGCGGAGGAGCGCGCGCTCGAGCTGCTGGGCGCCGGATGCATCGTCGCGCGTGGCGCGACATGCGAGGAGTAGAACAAGGCCGGCGCACACGCCGGTGCTCACCCCGGCGCGGCCGTTCATTGCGGGCTGAGCTGCGTTACCGCGGAATCGAGCCAACTGGCCATGCCAACGAGCTCGTTAGGCGTTGAAGCTCCCGTTCGCCGCAGCCAGCGAAGACGCTCGACCGTTGCGCCGGCGTCGCCGCGGTCTTCGGAAGGATAGCGCTCGAAGGCGCTGTCTCGCGTGGCGACCGGGAACTTCAGGTGTGCCCACCGCGCGCCGATCTGGAACGCGAGCGCCCGGGGGCCTAACGACGTGCCGTTCCCGTGGGCGCCGGGCAATCTCGGCTGCCGGTCGGGTCCGAAATTCGAGACCGTCCGCCGGGTGCGGGCCGTTGGCGACGGCGGCCGACAGATCGCCCACCACGGTGCGCCGGGCGCAAAGCCCCGGCAGCGCCAAGATGGCGAGGACCATCCTTGCTTGCATCGGGCAACGTTACGCCTCGCTCGCTCGGCGCGGAAGGGTCGTGCTGCTGCGCAGTCGTTTGACGGGACATCTCGAGCAGATCTCGCTCGACCTTATTGCGACGCGATGAGGTCCGACGGTGTGCCCGCCGACGCTGTCTCACTAGTGACCTATCTGTTCACCACCGTGCTCGATGGTCGCAACGCTGGCCTGGCAGACGGCGTCCAGCGCGCACTCGGCCGGGACCCGACTGACTTCGCATCGTATGCGCGACGCGCCGCCGCCGCGGGCGCATGGAACGACTCAGCCTTGGCTACAATGCTTGGTGGGCGTCGTTGTCGATCGGGATCACTGATTGCGCGCGACGATCGAACTACATCACTTTGAGTACCCGCGTCGTCATATTCGAGACGGCGCACAAAGGATGTGAGAATGCCTCAGCTGCCGCGTCATCCCGAAGACACGCCGCCGGATCGCGCAAGTCGCACCGCGAAAGGGCCGCCGCCACATGCCCGTGACGGTTCGGACGTTGATGGTAGCCGGAAAAGCGGTCGCGAACCGCCACGATCTGACGCGGTGCTCGCAGACGAAACTGCGATTGACGAGGCGATCGAGATGACGTTTCCGGCAAGCGACCCGCCCGCGTGGACGTCGTCACGCATCGATCGCACGAGTGAAATCACGCCGGACGCAACGGACCAACCGTGACACGGCGACTCTGGGAACTCTGAGGACTCTGACGACTCTCCTCAGCCGCCTCCTCGCGGTAGCGCCATGTACACGCGAGTGATGAACCCGTGGAACTCCGTCATGTAGGTCCGGAGGAACTCGGCCGTGGATTCGACGGTGACCTCTCCGTCGTCGGTGATGAGGCCGGGCGTGAACTGGATGTACGCCTCGATCGCGTTCATCTGCGGCGAGTTGCAGAAGCTGAGGATACTCTTGAGGTGTTGTTGGCCGACCGCCGTCCCGATCATCCCGGGCGACGTCCCGATCATCGCCGACGGCTTGCGCGCGAACGAGTTCTGGCCCCACGGGCGGCTGCCCCAGTCGATCGCGTTCTTGAGCGCGCCCGGGATCGAGCGGTTGTACTCGGGCGTGACGAACAGGACGGCGTCGACCGCGGCGATCGCCTCCTTCAGCGCGCGCGCCGGCGGCGGATAGTCCGCGTCGTAGTCGTACGAGTACAGCGGCAGCTCGCCGATCGGGATCTCCCGCATCTCGAGCTCCGGCGGCGCGAGGCGCGTGAGCGCGCGCGCGAGCTTGCGATTGATCGAGGCCCGCGCGAGACTGCCAACGAAGTAGCCGACCGTGTAGGTGCTCAACCGTCCTCCCGCGCGTGGCGTGTGACCAGTCCGTTCTGACGCATCGAGCACGCAAGGGCCACACCGCTCCTGCGACGAGGCATCGCGTCAAGCGGCGTTGGCTCCGCTCCCACAGTCAATGCAGCAATGCATGGAGCGCATCCCGTTCGCGTCCAGGTGCGGGTACCGCGCGCCCGGTGCGTCGAAGCCGATCGCGCCACTGGTCCGTTCGATCTCTGCCACCTCTTCCGGCGCGACGAACAGGAACGCCGCGTTAGGGTCGATGAAGCGGCGAATGAGCCACGCCGTCGCCGTTCGATTGACGCGTCTGCGCCTGCGCGTCACCCAGCGCATCAGGCCACCCCTTTTACGAAAAGCCGATACACGTCGCGACCGACGGGTGACAGTCGGCACCTGACACGCTAATATCACAACTGAATCATCGTCGGTCCTGTCACTCGAGGTCGAGCGTGTCCCATCCCATGAAAGTGCTGTTCGTCTGCCTGCACGGCGCCGCCAAGAGCGTCATCGCGGCGGAGCATTTCCGCCGCGCGGCGGCGGCCGCCGGTCTCAATGTCGAAGTGGCCTCAGCCGGGGTCGAGCCTGACGCCGAGATCCCGCCACCCGTCGTCCGTGGGCTCGCCGATGAGGGGTTCGATATCACCGGACTGGTCCCGCCAGCGCTCGACGACACCAGCCTCGCCAGTGCTGACCTGATCGTGTCGTTCGGCTGCGATCTCGTAGCCCCGCCGACGTCGCGGCCAGTAGTGCAATGGGACGACGTCCCGCTTGTCAGCGAGGGCTACGAGGCGGCTCGCGACACCATTGTTCAGCGGGTCGACGCACTTGTGGCCGCGGAGCTGTCGGACCGGGCACGAGCCTCGGGCGATTGAATCGGACCCTGCCCCCGGCCAGATTGACGTATCAGTTGAATCAGCGCCAATGCGGCAAGGAGATCGTGATGGCTTTCGTCCTGAAGGCCGTGCGCCGGACGGCGCTCGCGTTAGGCGACTGGGTGGCGATGAAAGCCGCGACCAGCGTCGTGATCTCGACTCGCCTCGTCGCGCTGGCTGTATCTACCCTGCTCGCGTCGTCTGCACTCGGCGCACAGGCGCGAGGTGGCGCTTGCGCTGCGACCGCCACCTCAATGACACCGACAGCCTGGGTGTCACCTAACGCGCGTGCGAGAACACCGTCGGCCGGATCGACGCCGCTCGCGCTGGTTGCCGATGTCCCGCTCCCCGGTCCGGCGAAACGCTTCGACTACCAGAGCTTCGACTCGACGACCGGGCGACTCTACATCTCGCACATGCGGGGCGACCGGCTCGTCGTGTTCGACACGCGCGCGCAGAAGCTCGTCGCGAGCAACGAGGGGTTCCCCGGCGCGACCGGCGTCTGGGCCGTCCCGGAGCTCCACCGCGTGTACGTGTCGGTGACCGGCCGTCACGAGGTCGCTGTCGTGGACGACCGCACGCTCGCCGTCGTGGCGCACGTCGGCGACGTGCGCTTCCCTGACGGTATCGCGTACGCGCCGGCCGAGCAGAAGGTCTTCGTCTCCGACGAATCCGGCGAGGCCGACGTCGTGATCGACGCACGCTCGAACACGAACGCCGGACGCATCGCGTTAGGTGGCGAAGCCGGCAACACGCACTACGACGCCGTCTCCCACTGCATCGTCGTCGCCGTGCAGACGAAGAACGAGCTCGCCGCGATCGACCCGGCGAGCGAGCGGATCGTCGCTCGGTATCCCATGGCGTGCGATCATCCGCACGGATTCCTCATCGACGAGCCGAACCGCCTGGCCTTCGTGACGTGTCAGGGCGACGCGAAGCTGCTCGTCGTCGACCTGCGCACCATGCGGACGACGGCCACGTTGCGGACGGCCGACGATCCCGACGTGCTCGCGCTCGATCCGGTCCTCGGCCGACTGTACGTCGGATGCGAGGGCGGAGCCGTGTCCGTGTTCGAGGAGCGCTTCAGCGGGCAGCAGGCATCCCTCGCCCCCCTTGGCGAATACCGCGCACCACACGCGCACAGCGTGTCGGTCGATCCCGCGACTCACCGCGTGTACGTGCCACTCCAGGATGTGAACGGAAAGCCGACGCTACGCATTCTGGAAGCTCGCCCGTAGCTTCAGCGCATGAATGTCTTTCACGCGCGGCTGGTCGTCGTCGCGCTCTTCGTGACGGGTGCGTCCGCCGCACGCGCAAAGCGCCGGCGTCGTCGATCGGCCGGCGATTCGCATTGGCACCTCGAGCCAGGGAATCAGGCTCGATGGCGAGCTGCGAGAGTCCGCGTGGCAGACCACCGATTCCATCGCGACGCTCACGCAAGTCGAGCCGCGACAGGGGAGCGCGCCGAGCGCGCGCACCGTCATCCGTGTGATCGATACGGGAGACGCGATCGTGTTCGGGGTTCGCGCCGAGAATCCGTCCGGCGTCGCGTCGGTGGCGTTCGCGCGGCAACGTGACGCGGTGCTCGACAGCGAGGACTACGTCAAGATCGTCCTCGACACGTATCTCGATGGACGCTCGGGTTACGTATTCGCCGTGAACCCGAATGGCGCGCGCTACGATGCGCTCGTGGCGAGTCAGGGCGAGGGCGAGGACAGCAACTGGGACGCGGTGTGGGAAGCCGCGACGTCTCGCTCGTCGAATGGCTGGTCGGCCGAGATCCGCATCCCGCTCAAGAGTCTGCTCTTCCGGCGGGGACTGGATCAGTGGGGGTTCAACGTCCAGCGCCGCATTCAACGACTCCAGGAAACGGACCGGTGGTCGAGCGCGGAACATAACTACAAGGTGACGCACGTCGGGCGGGCGGGCCTCCTCACCGGGATCCAGGCGTTCGACCTCGGCGTGGGTCTGAGCGTGCGCCCCTCCGTCACCGCGAGCGCGGGGAAGCCGTCGCCTAACGTCGATACGGAGAGCGATGCGGACGCCAGCCTCGACGTGACGCAGCGGCTCGGCTCGAATACGCTCGCGTCGCTCACGGTCAACACGGACTTCGCCGAGACGGAGGTCGACACACGGCGCACGAACCTGACGCGATTCCCGCTCGTGTTTCCCGAGAAGCGGACGTTCTTCCTCGAGGGGTCCGACACCTTCGCGTTCGGTCTCGGCACCAACGACGACGTGCGCCCGTTCTTCAGCCGGCGCATCGGCTTGCTGAACAACGAGGAAGTCCCGCTCAACGTAGGGCTCAAGGTGAACGGGCGTGAGCGGGCGACGAATTTCGGGGCGCTCCTCGTCCGCACCGGCGATGCCGATGGCGGCAGCATCGACACGCTGCCGACCGCGAACACGATGGGCGCCGTGCGCGTGAAGCAGAACGTGCTGCATGAATCGTCGGCCGGGTTCATCGCGACAGTCGGCGACCCGTTAGGCCGCCCCAACGCATGGCTGGTCGGCCCCGACCTCACGTACCAGACGTCTCGCTTTCGTCGCGACAAGAACTTCCTGGTCGGGCTCTGGGGGCTCGCCATGGATCGGGAGGGGCTCCAGGGGCGCAAGCAGGCGTGGGGCGGGAAGATCGACTACCCGAACGACCTCTGGGACATCGCCTTCACATACAAGTGGCTGGGAGACGGCTTCGACCCATCGTTAGGCTTCGTCCCGCGGCGCGGCGTGCAGATCGTGAACTTCAACGCGAACTTCCAGCCGCGTCCCAGGCACCCGATTCTCGGGCTTCACGTCCGGCAGATGTTCAACGAGTTCGAGAACACGCTCGTGACGGACCTGAGCGGCAAGTGGGAGAGCTACCGGGTCTTCATGGCGCCGGTGAACTGGCGGCTCGAGAGCGGCGACCGGTTCGAGTTCAACGTCGTGCCGGTGGGCGAGCGCCTGACGGCGCCGTTCGAGATCGCCGACGGCGTCGTGATCGATCCCGGCAGCTACCACTGGACGCGCTTCCGTCTCGAGGGCGGGCTGGCATCGAAGCGGAAACTGTCGGCGCAGCTGACGTGGTGGTTCGGCGACTTCTACACCGGGCGCCTCGACGAGCTGTCGCTCACCGCGAGCTGGAAGCCGTCACCGCTCTTCATCGTCGAGTTGAACGGCACGCGCAACAACGGGCGGCTGGCCGAGGGCGACTTCGTTCAGGAAGTCGTGGGCACGCGGTTCCGCGTGAACATCTCGCCCGACCTCCAGGTCAACAGCTACCTGCAGTACGACAACGGCAGCGACGACTTCGGGACGAACACGCGACTGCGGTGGACGTTCTCGCCGTTAGGCGAGCTGTTCGTGGTGTACAATCACAACATGGCGCGCGAGCTGGTGGCAGGGGACGTTCCCAGCACGACCGCCGACCGCCGCCGCTGGGGGTTTGCGTCGAACGAGCTACTCGTGAAACTCCAGTACGCGTTCCGTTATTGAGCGGGACGGCCCACGCACCGCGCCGAGCGGGGAGAGCCGGTACGATGCGTGCCAAGGACCAGGGGCGTCCCTATCCCACCGACATCCAGGCCCCACCCGCCGCCCACATGCTCCAGACACTTCGCACGAGTTGGCGCGACCCCCGGCGCGCTCACCCAGGGCTGTTGTTAGGCCGCGCCGCAGCCGTCGCGGCCTGACGAGCGCGAGCGACGACGAGCCGTGAGGGGCGCGCTTTGGTTCGTCGTCGTCGGTACGCTGCTCGTGGGCATGGCGGCCGCGAGCACGGTGGTCCGCCGACTCCCGCTCACCACCGCGCTCCTCTACCTCGCCGCTGGTGTGGCGCTCGGCCCTGTGGGCGCGGGGTTCGTGCGGCTCGAGCCGGTGCGAGACTCGGCGCTGCTCGAACGGCTGGCCGAGGTGGCCGTGCTGATCTCCCTGTTCGGCGCCGGGCTCAAGCTCCGCACGGCCCTCAGCGACCGGCGCTGGCAACTCCCGGTCCGACTGGCCACCATCTCGATGGTGCTGACGGTCGCGCTCGTGGCGGCTGTCGGCGTCTACGGACTCGGGCTCCCGCTCGGCGCCGCCGTGCTGCTCGGCGCCATCCTCGCGCCCACCGACCCTGTTCTCGCCAGTGACGTTCAGGTCGAGCACCCGACCGACCGCGACCGGCTGCGCTTCGCCCTCACGGGCGAGGCCGCACTGAACGACGGCACCGCGTTCCCGTTCGTCATGCTCGGCCTCGGCCTGCTCGGCCACCACGAGCTCGGCGCGCTTGGCTGGCGATGGCTGACCATCGACGTGCTCTGGGCCGTGGCCTCCGGGCTTGGCGTCGGATGGGCGCTCGGATGGCTCGTGAGCCGCGTCGTGCTCTGGCTCCGCCGCGAGCGGAAGGAAGCGGTGGGGCTGGACGACCTGCTCGCCCTCGGGCTCATCGCGCTCGCCTACGGCGCCGCGCTGCTCGTGCAGGGCTACGGCTTCCTCGCGGTGTTCGCGGCGGGATTCGCGCTGCGCCGCGAGGAGCGCCGGACGACCAAGTCGCTGACCGGCGCGGACGTCCCGCCCGACGTGCGCGCCGCGGCGCAGTCCACGAGCGAGGATGAAGTCGCGACCGCACCCGAGACGGCGTCGGCGTACATGGCACAGGCCGCGCTCGGGTTCACCGAGCAGCTCGAGCGGCTCGCGGAGGTCGGCGTCGTCCTGCTCCTCGGCGGGATGCTGGCGCCTCGCACGCTCGCCGCGGACGCGTGGTGGTTCGTTCCCCTGCTCTTCCTGGTGATCCGCCCGCTTGCTGTGCTCGTCGGGGCGCCGATGCGCCGCGCGCCGGCGATCCAGCGCCGCCTAACGATGTGGTTCGGCATCCGCGGGATCGGCTCGGTCTACTACCTGATGTACGCGCTGCAGCACGGCGTCGAACGCGCACTCGCCGACCGGCTCGTCGGCCTCGTGTTCACGACGATCGCCGCCTCGGTCGTCGTGCACGGCGTCTCTGTGACGCCACTCATGCGGCGCTACACGCGCGCCGCCGAGCGCGAGCGCGCGCCCACATCGTCGTAGTCCCGATGTGTCGCGTCGTTAGGCGTCGTCGGATGCTCCGCCTCTGATCCCTCCGCCGATGAGAACGGACGGCGCTCCCGTCGAGTACTCTATGGTCGTCGGCTCGCGTCAGGGGTCGTCCAGTGCGGCACACTCCCCCACGCACGCGCGTCGAAAAGCCGATCGTCGAGCGGGACGCCGGTGCGCACGTCGTAGTAGACTTCCAGGAACGCGCGTCGCCCGTCGCGGAAGAACTGCACCTCCTCCGCGATCCACCCGCCGCCCACCGGCCGGTAGCGGTTGAACTGGATCTCCGACGTCCCGGTCGCGTTAGGCCCCGCCGGCTGGATGAGTCGCACGAACAGCAGACGCTCGCGATCGACCCAGAACTGCTTCGAGCGGAGATCACCCGCGGCCGCGCCGACCACGTACACCGGCGTGCCCATCCACGTGTCCTCCCGCACGCGGGACAGGTCGAACCCGCTCTGTCGCAGTACCGCCAGTGTTCGGTCGGTCGGCTGCGCGTACACGTCGAAGCCGAGGACCAGGAGGTCGTTGAATCCCGGTGCCGCGCGGACGACCGAGCCACCGCGGACCGTGAACACGCTGTCGCGCGCGTAGACCGTGCCGTTGCGCGTCGCCATGGGCTCCATGTCGATGCGCAGCCGCCCAGGGAGCGAGAGCCCTTCGTGCCAGATCTCGGTCCTGGGCGCGCTGTCCGCCGGAAACGTGATCGCCGCCTGCGTGAACGTGAGCGTTCGATACCACTGGTTCGCGTACCGGTCGTGCATGGCCCTGACCAGTTCCGCGCCATCAGTCACGGAAGACGTGCTGGCGGACGTGCCGCCGCCCTGGCGTGTGGAGGCACAGGCGGTGGCCGCGAGCATCAGAGCGGCCGAGACGAGCACCGCGCGCGAGGTCGCGGCGGGCAGGCGCGTACGGGAAGCGGAGAGTCCGCGCGTGGTGAGCGTGTGTGGAGGCATGCGCCCGATGTCAGTGTCGTTGAGGTCGCAACATGCCGCGGTGACGCGACCGGCGGAAGGCGCGCGTGGTTGGTGCCTAGCAACACGGCGCGTCCTCATCTCGGGCTCGCTTGTCCGGTACGGCGGACGAATCTGGGCCCTGCTCGGACTCTGGACACGGCAACGCGAGCACCGCACCCACGAGCGCACCCAGCACGCTGCCCCACGCCGTCTCTTCCTTCGTCGTTAGGTACACACTCCGGTCGACGCGCAGCTTCCCGTCACGCCCCCGGTAGACTGCGACCCCGTCCTTCAGGTCCAGCGTCAGCCCCGCGTTCAGCTGCTACAGCTGATCGAGGACTTCCGCTGCGCGATGGGTTCCCTGGAACCCGACTGCAATGAGCTCTGCCATGACACGTTCTCCTCTCGTATGTGATCGGGCCTGCGCCGCCCGGCGGTCGCCGGGCGGCGCTACGACTCAGGTTGTCCCGTAGCGCTCGACCGCGGCATCGTACGCCTGGTCGAAGTACCGCTCCGATTCCTCGAGCGCCGCACGCGCCTTCGCGCTGTACCGCTCGTTCTTCGCCGCGGCCGCCCGCGCCCTTGCGAGCGCGATCTTCTCCTCCAGCGCCGCGAGGTCGTCGTGCGACTTCATGGCGACATCCGCGCGCTTCTGGTTGGTCTGTGCGTTCCAGACCTGGAGCCGCGCTTCCGCCTCATCGAGCCGCGCGTAGAACTGCCGCTCGCGCGCCGAGTCCCAGGCGGTGACGCGCTCGTTCACGCGCTGGATGTCGGCTTGCAGGTCCTTGATCTCCTTCTCCACCTCGCGTTTCGTCGCCGCGTAATCGGCGGCGGCCTGCTGCTTGAGGTTCGCGATGTTCTTCTTTACGCGCTCCTTCGCGGCGGCGAGGCCGGAGATCTCATCCATCTCGGCCTTTGCCTTCTTCGCTTCGGCCTTGGGCCTGGAGCACTGTCAGCCTCGCGTCAGCCTCTCGGACCTCGGCCTCGAACTTCGCGGCGACGAGGTCGTTCTCTCGTTGTATTTGTGGCGTTGTCATCTTTCATCTCCAATCGTTGATGGACGGCGGCGCCTAACGCGCTGCGGTCGCAGGGGTCATCACCTGCTCGAACTTCGCGGCCGACTCCTTCGGCAGCGTCGTCCGCAGGACCTTGCCGCCGTATCCGCGGAACTTCTCGGCGGTCGCCACGGGGTTCGCCGCGCGCGCGAGCACGAACACTGCCGACTGCCCCGGCTGCACCATCCCGCCAACTTCCTTCACGAAGTCGTCGGAGATGCCGTAGGTCTTCTTCCACGTGTCGGCATCGTCGCCGCCGATCGCCGCGCCGGTCACGCCGCCGGTGAACAGTCCGGCGCCGAGTGTCGTCGCCGCCACGGCCGCGCTCGCGCCGAGGGTGAACGGAGCCAGGAGGGCAGCCCCAACGAGCCCGCCGAGCATGGCGCCCCATGCAGCGCCTTCCTTCGTCGTCGGCTGCGCACTCTGGTCGACGCGCAGCTTCCCGTCGTCAGTGCGATACACCGCGACAGCGTCCTTCAAGTCGATCTCGAAGGACAGGTCGATGTCCTCCAGCTGGTTCAGCACCTCCGCTGCGCGGTGCTTCCCCTCGAACCCCACTACCATGAGCTCTGCCATTGTTCGGTTCTCCAGTATGTGTGTATTTGTGTGTCTTCGTGTGTCCATCTCACCGCTGGCGCGGCGTCGCGCCTAACGTGTCCGCGGGCGGCGGCAACGCCCGCAGGTGTTGCCGGATGTTCTGGAACTCCGGCGTATCGCTGGCCAGCGCTCCGTGCGGCGAGCGAGCGACCTTCGCGATCTGACGGTCGAGGGAGACGATCCTCGCCTGGTCCGTCGGATGTGTCGCGAAGAACGCGTCGATCGGCGTGGGCTGATCTGTTCGCTGGTCCAGCATCCACTGCAGGAAAGCGGGCAGCCCCTCCGGATCGAAGCCGGCGCGGACGGTGTTGATGACGGCTTCCGAGTCCGCCTCCGTCTCATCGCGCTGACTGTATCGGGCCGTCATTGCGTCGGCGCCGGTCTGCACGGCGATGGCCCCGCCGAGCGTGTGGCAGGCGCTCGTTAGGGTGCAGAGCAGCACCACGCCGACGTCGCGCTTCGCCGCCTTCTGCAGCTGCCTCGAGCCGCAGGCCGTCAAGAGCAAGGTCTTTCATCTCCGTCGCGTGCTCGACGACGATCCCAGGCAGCCCCGCTACATCGAGACGGTCTCTCGCCGTGGCTACCGCTTCGTGGCCAGGCTCGCGGACGTCGCGGTCTCCGACTCGCCCGCGCCCCCGCCGACACCGGCTGAGGAAGTCCACCTCGTGGGTCGCGCTGCCGCTCTCGCCGAGCTATGGCAATGCGTTCGCAACGCGAGCACGGGAAAGGTCGAGATCGTCTTCATCACCGGCGAGCCGGGCATCGGGAAGACCGCGCTGGTGGAGGAGCTCGGCGCGACAGGTCGCCGCGACGCGCCCCGAGATACGCATCGCGCACGGCCAGTGCGTCGAGGGATTCGGAAGCAAGGAGGCGTTCTATCCCGTGCTCCAGGCGATCGGTCAGCTCTGTCGCGGGCCGCTCGGAGCAGCGGTGGTCGACACACTCGCCTCCCACGCGCCGACATGGCTCGTGCAGTTCCCTGCGCTCCTCACGCGCGAGCATCGCGAAACCCTCAAGCAGGAGATCCTCGGCGCCACGAGAGAGCGGATGCTGCGCGAGATCTGCGAGGCGCTCGAGACGATCGCCGCATCTGCCCCGCTGCTGCTGATCCTGGAGGACCTCCACTGGGCGGACTCCTCCACCCTCGACTTGATCTCTGCGCTCGCGCGCCACCGCGTGGCCGCGAAGGTCCTGGTCGTCGCCACGTACCGGCCCACGGATGTCGCGCGCTCGTCGCAACCGTTGCATGCCCTCAAGCGCGACCTGGTCGCGCGACACCTGTCCCGCGAGATCGTGCTGGAGCCGCTCGCGGAGTCCGAGATCGTCGAGTACCTGACGTTAGGCAACACGACGGCCGGTGTGCCGGAGGCGCTCGCGTCGTTGCTCCACCGCCACACCGAGGGCAATCCGCTGTTCATGATCGCCGTGCTGGAGCACCTGATCGGGCGCGGGCTCGTGGAGCGCGATCGCGATGGGTGGCGCTTACGACGCCCAGCCGAGGAGATCTCCCTCGAGCTCCCGGAGAGCCTGCGGCAGATGATCGGGGCGCAGATCGAGCGCCTCACCGAGACCGAGCAGCGCGTACTGGAAGTCGCCGCGATCGCGGGCATGTCGTTCGCGCCGGCGATCAGCGCGCCGACGGCCGACATGGACCCCGGCGGCGTTCGAGGAGTGCTGCGACGCGCTCGCGCGGCGCGGCCACATCCTGCGCCTCGCCGACACGCAGGAACTGCCCGACGGCACGCATCGTCCAGCGCTACGCGTTCGCGCACGCGCTCTACCGCGAAGCGCTCTACGAGCGCCAGTCGCCGGCGCGACGCGCGATGCTGCATCGCCGGCGCGCCGAGCGGCTGGAGGAGATCTTCGCCGCATCGCTCGACGAGGTCGCACCGGAGCTGGCGCATCACTTCGAGAAGGGCGCCGACTGGACTCGCGCCGTGAAATACCTCCGGCTGGCCGCGAACCGCGGCGCACTCGACGGGGCGAGAGCCAACCTCGAGCACGCGCTCGCGCTGGCGGGAAAGCTGCCGATCGCGGAGCGTGCGACTGCGGAGACGGAGGTGCTCGAGGCACTCGCTGACATGGACCTCGCGACCTTCGACCCGAGCGTGTTCGACACGCTGACGCTGCTGCGGGAGCGGGCAGCCGAGTACGGGATGGTCGACGTCGAGGCGAAGGCGCTCGTCGATCTCGCCTTCCCATTGGGTTGGAACGCGAGCGAGCGGAAGGTTACGGTACGAACCTCCGATCGCGATCCATCAGCTGGCGGGCGAAGTACGTGTACTCGAGCGCCGTCGTGCGTGCCTGCTGTGCGATGTTGGCGCCCGAGCCGTGTCCGCCTTCGATCACTTCGAAGAAGTAGTACGGCAATCCCATGGCGGCCATCTTCGCGGCAAACTTGCGCGCGTGCTGCGGACCGACGCGGTCGTCCTTCGTCGTGGTCCAGATCAGCGGCGTCGGGTACTTCACGCCTGGCTTGAGATTGTTGTACGGCGAGATCGACGCGAGGAACGCGCGCTCGTCCGGGTTCGACACGCTGCCGTATTCGCCGACCCATGACGCGCCGGCCTGGATCTTCTCGAATCGCAGCATGTCGAGGAGCGGCACCTGAATGTCGACCGCGTTCCACAGCTCCGGACGCTGGGTGAACTGCACGCCCATCAGCAGCCCGCCGTTGGAGCCGCCCTGAATCCCGAGGTGTCGCGGTGAGGTGATTTTCTTCGCGATGAGATCCTCGGCGACCGCCGCGAAATCATCGTAGATGACCTGACGACGGGTCTTGAGCCCGGCGTCGTGCCATGCCGGGCCGAACTCGCCGCCACCGCGAATGTTCGCGAGCACGTACACGCCGCCCTGCTCGACCCAGAGCTTGCCGACATCGGGATCATAACGCGGCGTCATCGAGGCGTTGAAGCCGCCGTACGCGTAGAGGATCGTCGGGTTGGCGCCGTCGCGGGCCATCGACTTGGGATGCACGATGAAGTACGGGACCTTCGTTCCATCCTTCGAGGTCGCCTCCATCTGTTCGACGACGCTGCGCGACGCATCGAACCGCGGGGCGAGTGTCTTGAGCTGCGACGCCGTGCCGCGAGCGGCATCGGCAAGCCAGATGCTGCTCGGCGTCAGGAACCCGGTCACGCCGACGAACGCATCGTTCGTCTTCGTGTCCGCAGCCGATGACGTTGGTCGACACGTTGTCCGGGAGGGCCATCGGCGTGCGGGACCATGAATCGTCGGGCGCGCGCGTTGCGACGAGCACCCTGCCCTTCACGTTCTGGTACACATCGATGAGGAGCTTGTCCCTGGTGGCGGAAACGCCGTCGACGGATTCGCGCGGACCGGGCTCGAAGACGGGGACCGGCGCTAACGCGTTAGGCGTCGTGAGCGCCGTGTTTCCGTCGAACGCCGCCACCGAACCCCCACGAATCGTCGTGGCGCCGTTCTTCCAGTCTTCGTACAGGTGGACGATCACCTGTCCATCGATCAGCTCCGCGAAGTTGCCCTTGGCCGGCATGGCCAGGCGGGCGACATCCTTCGGCCTGACGATGTAGTGCTCGGCCTCGAACGTGCTCGTGGGGCGGTCGATGAAGCTGAACCGGTGCCCTGCGGCATCGACCAGGGTCACCGGCGATACACCGTAGCCGCCGTCGTTCGCCGAGCCGCGGAAGATCTCGACCGCGTCCGCGAGCGGCTTTCCGCGAGCGAGCTTCTTGACAATGAACGCGTAGCCGGAGCTCGTCACCTCACCAGGGTTCCACTCGCGAGAGACGAGGATCGTGTCCTGGCTCGTCCACGCCACCCGCTGCTTTCCTTTGGGGAGATAGAACCCGTTCTTCACGAACGAGCGCGACTCCAGGTCGAACTCCCGGTCGGTGCTCGCGTCTTCACCGCCATCGGAGAGGGAGATCAGGCAGCGCTTCTCTGCGGGCTGCTGGCACGTGTAGCCATGAAAGACCCAGTTCGCCTTCTCGGCCTTGGCGAGCGCGTCGAGATCGAGCACCGTGGTCCACTTGGGCGAGGCGCTGCGATAGCTCGCGAGCGACGTCTTGCGCCAGATGCCGCGGACGTGGGCCGAGTCCCGCCAGAAGTTGTAGAGCTCCCCGCCGATGTAGCTGACGTACGCGAGTCGGTCCTTGGCCTGCGCCATGGTGAGCGCCGCTTTGTAGATGCCCTCCCACCGCGGATCCTTCTCCAGAACCGCGGTGGTCTTCGCGTTTTCGGCATTCACCCAGGCCATGGCGCGCTCGCCGTGGACCTCCTCGAGCCAGAGATACGGGTCGGTGGTGTCAGCCTTGGTGGCCTGTGCGGAGGCGCGAGTCGGAAGGAAGGCTGCGCAGCAGGCGAGGAGGACGAGAGTTCGCATGGCGGAGACCGCGTGAGGGTGGAAGAGTCGATCAGAAACTTACGAGGAATGGACCGCGACGGACACGATCGCCCGCTGCGGGCACATTCGAGCGCCCGCGTCGAACGGGAGCCGACTCTTCCACATAGCTCATGCGTCAGGCGTACGGTGCCACCTACGAGGCTGCCGCCACGCGCCCGTGTAACCGTCGCTGGTCGCGCCGTGACCCTGACGCGCGACCGGCCCGCACCCAACCATCGCGTCGGCGAATCCAGCCCGTCGACGGAATGCGCGCGCGTGGGGATGATTGGAGAATTGAGTTGCCCATTAGGGGCGACTCACCTCCACTCCACGGTAGCGAACAATGCGAAACACGACACACCTGATCGCCGCGCTCGGTGGCGCGGTCATGCTGATTGGCTGCGACGACGCGGCGCCGGCAACCGGCCCGAGCGCACCTAACGCCGTCGTTGCGACGGGTACGGGCTCAGCCGACAAGAAGGCAGTGAAGGACAAGGGCGACGCGAGGATCGTGAGCGCCACGGGCGACATCCTTCCGACGGTCGACGAGTTCCGCAATCTGCTCGGTGCCCTCAACCCGAACGTGGTCGGCGAGCAGCCCGGCGGTCGCCGCGAAGTCAACTGGGATGGCGTTGGCGCGGCGAACACGAACAACGAAGCCTTCCCCGGCAACTTCTTCAACGTGAACTCGCCTCGCGGCATCCTGCTCAGCACGCCGTCGGGACTCTTCCGTATCAGCAGCAACGGCTACACGGACGTCAACCCGAACTACGCCGACGAGTTCAGCGTTTTCAGCCCGCCACGGTTGTTCGTCGCCCGTGGCAGCACGATCACCGACGTCGCGTTCGTCGTCGCGGGCTCGAACACGCCGGCAACCGTTACTGGGTTCGGCGCAGTTTTCGCCGACGTGGGCCGGGCACACTCGACGCGGATCGAGTACTACGACGCCAACGGCAAGCGGTTGCTCACGGTCGCGGCGCCTCGACGAAGCGACGACAGAGGGCTGTCGTTCGTCGGGGCGGTCTTCGACTCGCGCATCGTCGCGCGCGTGCGAGTGATCTCCGGAGATACGCCGATCGGTCCCGATGACAACGTTCACGGCGCGGGGAAGAAGCGCGACGTCGTGGCCATGGACGACTTCATTTACGGCGAGCCGCGAGCTATCAACTGACCAATGGACCGAAGCGAGGCGCATGATGCCGCCGGCTCATGGGCCTCGCTTCGCCGCCGGTACGGTGATTGTTGTCCCCCGCGGCCATCTGGCAGCCAGGCGATGCGGTCTGCCTAACGCTGATCCAGAGGAACATCGCGGGCCGGCACCGCAGTGGCCGCGCGATCTCCTGCCTCGCGTCGCTGGCCCGCATCGCCTAACGTCATCGACCGAGACCGATGGTGCCGTCGAACGAACCGGACGAATTACGATCTGCCGCGATGTTCACTTGCCTGAGGATGAAGCTCCCCGTCGCGCCCGCGAACCGGCCCGTGCCTCCGGTGATCGTCAGGCTCTCGAGTGAGCTGAGGCTCTGCCCGTCCTCACTCGGCGTTCCCTGCGCTGTCCCTTCCGCGGTGAGAACGTCCCCGTTGGCCGCCGTCAGGGTCATTCGCTCGGACCCCGCGACCGTTACGAGACTCAGCTCGTAGTCGATCACCAACGTGTAGCGGCCGAGGTGGGTCGCGGTGCCGGCGCCGACCAGGTGAATGAAGGCGGTGTTGGTCCCGAAGTCGTACACCGCCACGTGGGACGCTGAGTCCACCGTGCCGTGGAACGGCAACGCTGCCGCGTTCGCGGCCGCGCGGGCGGTGGCCCCGCCGCCAGTGGAGAGCGCGGTGGGCGCGTCGCTGGTGCAGCCGGCAACGGCGCAGATGAGGACCAGCATGGGGAGCGTGGGAGTGCGCATAGGGAATCTCCAGTTGGGGTAGAGTGGGATGGGGCGCGGTCGCGACATCCGCATTGCCGCCTCGGTGGGGTGGTCATAGGTTTGCCGACGGGCTGCCGTGATCTCGCCCGCCTACACGCGCAGAACCCACGTGATTTCAGACATGGCAGCGCTCGCCCAACAGCACGCGGTCACGGACGCGCTGGGCGCGGTGCGGGACGGAGCGCCGGGCGCAGTGGACCGACTCATCGCTCTCGTCTACGCCGATCTGTCGCGCATCGCGCGCCGCCAGCTCGGGCTCGAAGCGCCCGGCCATACGCTCTCCACGACGGCGCTCGTTCACGAGGCATATCTCCGTCTCGTCGACCAGACGCGGGCTCAGTGGGCCGACCGCGTGCAGTTCTTCGCCGTCGCTGCGCACGTGATGCGACGCGTGCTGGTGGACTACGCCCGGCGTCATCGCGCCGCGCGGCGGGGAGGCTCGCAGCGGAGGGCCGTTTCGCTGGAGGCGCTCGAGTCGATCGACACCGCGAGTCTCGCCGTGGCCGAACGCGCCGACGTGCTCCTGGCGCTGGACGAGGCGCTCGACCGGCTCGCCGCGCTGGACGCGCGACAGGCGCGGGTCGTCGAGTGCCGGTTCTTCGGGGGACTCACGGAAGCGGAGACGGCGGCGGCGCTGGGCGTCACGAGCCGCACCGTGACTCGCGACTGGGTCAAGGCGCGCGGGTGGCTATACCAGGAGTTGCGCAGTGACGCCTCCTGAGCCGCCGGAGGACTCGGCCGGCGCCGCCGGGCCCGCAATTCCGTCAGCGCGGTGGCGCGACGTTCAGGCCGTGGTCGATGGCGCACTCGATCTCGCGCCCGACTCGCGCGCCGCCTATCTCAATGTCGCGTGCGGTGCGAACTCCGTGCTCCGCGAGCAGGCGGCGCAGCTGCTCGACGCTTGCGAGCGCGCGGCCGGTACCGGTGGACTCCTCGCGGCGCCGGTGGCGGAGCTCGTCGCTCCCCTCGTCGCGCATGTCGCGGAGCAGGACGCCGCGCGGGAAGGCGAGCGGCGTGCGAGCCTCGCCGCCGGGTTCAGGGCCGCCCTCGCCGGGCGGTACGACGTCGAGCGCGAGCTCGGACGTGGCGGCATGGCGACAGTCTATCTCGCGCACGACGCGCGACACCGCAGGCGCGTCGCGCTCAAGGTGCTCGACCCGGCGCTGCTCGACGCAGTGAGCGGTGAGCGCTTCCTGCGCGAGATCCGCATCACGGCGGCGCTCACGCACCCTCACGTCTTGCCGCTCCACGACTCCGGCGAGGCCGCGGGACTGCTCTACTACGTGATGCCATACGTCGGAGGGCGAGACGCTTCGTGCGCGCCTAACGCGCGATGGCGCACTCCCGCTCGCGGACGCGACGCGCCTCATCCGCGAGCTGGCCGACGCACTCGCGCACGCGCACGGCAAGGGCGTGATCCACCGCGACCTGAAGCCGGAGAACGTCCTCCTGGCGGGCGGCCATGCGGTCGTCGCCGATTTCGGTATCGCACGCGCCGTCCGCCGCGCCCGGGACACGCGCGCGCCGGTGTCCGCCCATGACGCACCGGGCGGGGCAGCGACGCTGACGGAAGTGGGGATGTCGTTAGGCACGCCGGCGTACATGGCACCCGAGCAGGTCGTCGGCGATGCCGCCGTCGACCACCGCGCCGACCTGTACGCCCTCGGCGTCGTCGCATACGAGGTGCTCGCCGGCACGCACCCGTTCGGCCCGCGCTCACCGCAGGCGCTCGTCGCGGCGCACCTCACCGAGATCCCGCCGCCACTCACGGCGAAGCGCCGCGACGTGCCGCCTACCCTCGCGGCGCTCGTCGCGCGGCTGCTCGCCAAGGACCCCGCCGATCGGCCGCCTAACGCAGAGGCCGTGTTGCAGGTGCTCGATGGAGTACCGGCGAAGCCGACGAGGGTAGCGGCCATCCGCCGCTGGACGGTACTCGCGTCCGCGGCGCTGCTCTTGACGTTAGGCGCCGGAGCGTACGCCGTGTGGCGCGGCACGGCGGCGCCGGGCGCTGGCCGCGCGCGGGGCGCCCCGATGATCCGCAGGCTGGCCGTGCTGCCGTTCGCGAACACGAGCGGTGACCGGCAGGACGACTTCTTCAGCGACGGCCTGACCGACGAGCTGGCGCACGCACTCGCCAACCTCCCCGGGCTGCGGCTCGCCGGACGCACCGAGAGCTATACGTTCAAGGGGAAGGCCGCTGCGGCGCAGTCGGTCGGGCGGGCGCTCGGCGTCGACGCGTTCGTCAGCGCGACGGTGCGGCGGTCGGGCGACCGCCTGCGCGTGAACCCGCAGCTCGTGAGCACGTCCGACGGGACGGTGCTGTGGGACAGTGTGTACGAGACTCGCTCGGGCGACTTCTTCGCCGTGCAGGACTCGCTGACGCGCGCGGTCGTCGCTGCGCTGGCGCCGGCGTTAGGCGTTCGCGACACCGCGGACGCGCGGGGAGACCGCGGCGCGAGACCGGTCGCGGTCGACGTGGGGCGTGGCACGACGGACGAGGGGGCCTACGAGCTGTACCTCAAGGGGCGCTACTACTATCACGAGCGCGGCGCCGAGAACGTCATCCGCTCCATCGCGTACTTCCAGCAGGCCATCGGGCGCGACCCGGCGTTCGCGCGCGCGTACGCGGCGTTGGCGCTCGCCTACGTCGTGCTCCCGGTGTACGTCCCCGACCCGGCCGACTCGACGACGCCGCTGATCAAGAAGAGCGCGCGCAGTGCGATGACGCTCGACTCCACGCTCGCCGACGCGCAGCTCGCGACGGCCACCGGCCTCGAGCGCGACTTCCGGTTCGCGGAGGCAGAGGCGCACTACCGCGCGGCGGTCGGCATCGAGCCGTGGAACGAGAACGCGCACCACGGCTACAGTTGGCTGCTCACGGCCGTCGGGCGCACGGACGAGGCGCTCGCGGAGGCTCGTGAGGCGGCGCGACTCGACCCGTTGGCCAAGTCGTCGGGGACCTCGGTGGCGGAGGCGCTCATCGATGCACGTCGGTTCCGGGAGGCGGAGGCGGAGGCACGCCGCGTCCTCGCGATGGACCCCACCTTCTCGCTCGGGCTCTACAGCCTCGGGCTCGCCCAGGCGTTAGGCGGCCAGCCGGACAGCGGGGTGCGGACGCTGGAGCTGGGCGTGCGGCTCTACCCCGAGAGCGTCCCGCTGCGGGGGAGACTGCTCTTCGCGTACGCTGTCGCGGGCCGTTGGGGCAATGTGGAGCGGATGCGAAAGGAGCTCGGTCGGCCTGGCGGCGACCCCACCGGTGGCGCCCTGCCGGCGTTCGCGGACCTCGTGCTCGGAGACCGCGCGCCGCTCCTGCGCCTGGTTACGACGCGCGCCGGGCAGCGCCTGTGGTTCCGCATATTGCGGGGGACGGCCGTCGGAACCGGCTGCAACCCGCTCGCCGACCCGCTGTGGACCGACGCGGGCTACCGCGCCGCGATGCGCGACCTCGGCATGGCCCCGTGTCCGCAGGCGCGGCCGTGGACGCTGCCGCCGCGTCCGGCGTGAGCCTGAAGCCGCGAACCAAGGGCTGTACGCGTTAGGCGCTGCCGGCCATTCGAGATCGTAGCCCGGCATTGACGCGCGCGTACACGAGCTCGGCCGCACCCAGAGACACGGCCGTTCATCCCCCTACGGGAATACGCCGCCAGTGTTCGGAGTCTATGGCATTGAGCAACTGCAATGACGCAGTGCCATGAACCACTGCCGTTGGACTCTCGCTGGAGAACGATCTCATATGATTTCCATACATGCTATGCCGTCGCAGGGCGCGGCCGCGCTCGGGTTCGCGGTGCTGACACTTGGCGGCGCGACTGCACTGCGCCATGCGCCGAGCGACCCCGCGGCAGTGAGCGCCAGGCTGTCCGAGTGGAAGGTCGAGCTGTCGCAGCCCAGCATCACCGCCGGCGTCGTGAATTTCACCGTCACGAATGCAGGCAGCGTTCCCCACGCCTTCGAGGTCGAGGGCCAGGGTATCGAGAAGGAGACCCCGGTCATTCAGCCGGGGGCGAGCGCTACCCTGAAGCTCACGCTCAAGGCCGGGAACTACGAGGTGTACTGTCCGGTCGGGGGTGACTCGCACAAGCACCTGGGGATGGAGACCCATCTCACGGTCGTCGGTGCCAAAGGCGCGACCGCGGCGCCTAACGCTGAAGCGGCGAAGGCAACGCCCCGCAATGGTGCGAGCGAGGCGTCACCGAAGGTCCAGGCGATCCGCGTCAGGGGCGCGGGGCCAGTCGTTCAGATTCTTCCCGGGCCGTTCCCGTTTCCCGACAGCGCGGCCCCGATTCTCCGCCGATTTGGCGACGAGCGCGAAGGCCTCGAGTCGCAGGTGAAGGACGGCCCGTACTCGAACAACGTGTCGCCCATCGGGGGCACCTTCAACTTCACGGCCTGGGACAAGGGCGCGGTTCGCGATTCGGTAGACGGCGTCGCCGAATTCACCACGCAGGACGGGGCGAAGTGGAAGCTCGTACTCGACCGCGTCCAGACGAAGGACGTGGTCCATCATCCGCGCTTCGGCGGCGTGATCATGGGGCTCTACTACCACGGGAACACGGAGGTCCACACGCCGCTCGTACCGACGATCAACAGCGCGGTCGCGCTGTGGGCGGTCGGGCACCTGTACAAGAACGACGCGCTCGCGACCGACAACGCGATGGTGCACGTGATGCTGCTGTCGCGGACCCGTCGCGACGGCGATTTCGCGCTCGAGTGCTGGGACTGCTCCAGGAACAAGATCGAGGAGCTGCAGCTGCAAATCCTCCCCGGACCGGGCGAGCCGAAGCTGGATGCGCCCGGCGGATTCCTGTTCGTCAATTGGGAGAAGTCGAGCTCCCTCGAGCCCGCGACCTGAGGGGATGACCCGATGCGTCTTCGCACAGCAGTGATCGGGTGTCTCGCGCTCGCGTCGCTCGCGTCGCTCGCGAGCTGCAAGGCTCCGACTCGACCGGCGTTTACGGGGGTGGTACGGGTGGGAACCAGGGGGCGCTGTGGGAGGCGGCGGCCCCGTGGGGGCGGTCACGATCGGTCCGAGCATTCGATTCATGAGTGCCCAAACGGAACCCAGAACCCGGCCGTGGACACCATCCCGGTCGGCGCCACGGTGACATGGACCTGGACCGGCTCGCTGCCGCACGGCGTCCAGTCGTTAGGCGCGACGAGCTTTGCCAGCAGCGGCATCAGGACGGGGAGCGGAACGCATGCGGTCACGTTCACCGCGCGGGGCACGTACCAGTACGACTGCGCGGTGCACGGCACGGCGATGAGGGGGACGATCGTCGTCGAGTAGGACCGGTCGCTGCCGGCCGCGGCGTTTATGGTTGAGCGCCGCGGCAGACGGCGACCGACACGCCGGGCACGCGCGACCACTGCCACGACTCGTTGATCATCGGACGTGTCATGTAGGTGAGGTACAGCAATTCTCCGTCGCGCGCGACGTCGAGTTTCATCGGTTGAACCCGATCGCTGACGAGCAGTTCGGCCGCGATAGGTGTCGTGACCACATCCCCGTTTCGAAGTCCCGCGTCTGCCGCAGCCGACGACGGAACCAGGCTCACGACAGTCTGCACTCCCGGCGTGCGTCGATCGAACGCGAAATCCGGCACCACTACCTGCGTCCACGAATGCGTGAAGCACGGACCGAACGCGTCAGGCGGCAGGAACACGGTTTTCGTCCCGCGGACGACAACGGAGTCGAGCTCCGCGGCAACACCAGGGCCTAACTCTTTCGCCAGCGCGTCGGTGAAGGTCCGCACGCTGACCGTCCCACCTTCCGCGCGTCGAGCAAACAGGTCGAGCAGGATGTCGTCGAGCGACCGTGCGCCGCCCGACGCCTGACGAATCGCGGCATCCAGCGCGAAGAAGTAAAGCGACCCGCGCACGTACGGCAGTAACTCACCGTTCTTGTCGGCCCAGAACGCCGCGCTGGCGGCGTCGTTCGTCGCGTTGCGGTACGGATTCCCATTGTACTGCCGTGATAGCCGATTCAGCTCGGCGACGAACACTTTGAGAGGCTGCAGTTCGAGCCGTCGCTGGAGATTCGCGGTGAAGTACGTCGCCAGTCCTTCACTCGCCCACGGACCCGCGCCCTGGAACGAGCCGGCCCAGCCGTGGATCATCTCGTGGGCGACAATGCTCCGCAGTCCCGTACCGTCACCGCCGGACGTCGAGCGCCGAGGATGCCTAACGGGAACCTGCAGCATGAACGAGCGGTTCCCTGCCGTGCCCCCCGACGTGGTGGACTCTGGAAGGACGCGCAGGAAGAATCGGTACGGGCGTTGGGCGGTGTCCCCGAAGTACGTGCTGAGCGTCTTGTAGGCCTTGGCCGCCCACGCCATGTCGGCGCGAAGGTCGAGCGCTGGCGATGAACCCAGCCACGCCGCGCTGAACCCGCCGGTGTTTCCGGCCGCGGGATACCTGCCTAACGGCCCTGCCATGAACCAGCTCGATTGGAGGCCCGCGAGTGCCATGGTCGCTTCGGCGTCCCCGTCCCCGAGGCTGGAGATGCCAACGGAGCCGCGCCGGAGGGCGCGGAGATCCCAGTGGATGCGCACTCGGTACTGCCGCGCATCCTGCGGCAGCGCGAGGAAACCGGCACCACCACCGCTCACGCCTCCAGCGAACGTGCGCAGGTCGAAAGGCGGACCTGCACGAAGACGGCCTGGCGGAACGGTCGCGCTGTAGTTGCACCGTGACCGGAAAGGAAACGGAACGCGCGGTCCGCCAGCGACGACTGTAGCCGAACCCGCTCGCGTCCACCGAATCGTCCGCCCTCGTCATCAGGACCGGCCCTATGCCGTCATCGACGCGGAAGCCTCTGATGCGATCGGCGATGCCGGGGATGTTGTTCAGTACGATCGGCGCGCGAAACTCCAGCATCGGTGCCACGCGCACCGTGTCGGTGAGATGGAAGGTGACGAGCACGGCTGCGACGTTGCCGGCTTTGTTTCGCTCGGGCCGCAGGACGATCTCAATGCCGGGCGTAACCACGGTGTCCGCCACCGCGTCCTGCGCGAACGCCGCCACGGGCGCGACAAGCGCGAGGAAGGCGACCGTCGCCCACCCGCGCACGCCGGCGGACCGACCAATCAGACCACCGTCAAGCATTACGATCGATGCACGCCGTGAACTGCGGGTTCGTGAGTTCCGCACTGCTCACATCGTAGTTCACGTCTGTATTCACGTCTGTATGGTAGCACCCCGCCGCCACGCTGCCTCTGTCATTCCGAGCGAAGCACCCGCCCTGGAGTTGTTAGGTGCCAATTTACTGCAGCAGCTGATGGTGGCGAACCGCCGCTGAGTCCCCGGATTGCGCAGCAAATCCGCACATGGGGGCAACGCGTGACCCCCGGGATGCTCATCGAATCGATGAGCATCCCGGGGGTTGTGTTCCTCGCGGCTCGAGGCTCGAGCCGCGATCCTCACGCTCGCGCTATGCGTCGCGATTGATACAACCCGTGAACTTCGGATTGTTTCGCTCGGGCGTCGGAACGACGAAGTTCACGTCCGTTCCGAACTTGAGGCCATCCTTGTGATAGTTGCCGGTCGGGAAGACCGACTCGGCTGGACGTGCATACTGGCGCACCAGGCGTCGCATATCGCCAAGCCGATGCGACGTGGCGAACAACGTGAATGCTCGCTCTCGGAAGAGCAGATCAATGCGCGCCGCCGACGAGCCGGGATCCGTCACCGGGCCCAGTTTCTGGAACGCACGGAGATCGTTGACCTTCTGCAGGAACGTGGCGGTGTTCCCCTTCCGAAGCTCCGCCTCGGCCTCGATCAGCCGCGCTTCCGCTCCACTCGCGATCGTCGACGGTGAATCGAACCCCGTGAGCAGGGCGAAATAGTACCGCGGCGTCGTGGCATCGAACCGTGATGGCGAGCCGTTGCCAGTGATCGGAACACGCGGATCGTTCGCCGTGGCGTAGTTCAGTCCGTTCGTGCCTTCCTTCTCCGACACCAGCAGGCCGTCGCTGTTGAACATGTAGTTCCAGTAGAGGTTCTGCTGATACGGCGTCGTCGCCGAATGGAACGTCGTGTACTTGAAGTCGGTCGGAACGGATCCAACGGCCGTCGCCGCCGCATCGAACTGGCCGAGGTCGAGAAGCGCACGGGCCTTGAGCACGGCCGCGAGGCTTTTGATCCGCGCATCGCTCCCCGCAGCGGTATTGGCCGCGTCCAGCTTCGCAATGCCACCCTGGAATACTGCGGTGGTGGCGAGCGGCTCCGCTTCCTCTCCAATGTTGCCGATCGGAATACCGGAGCAGAACAACTCGGCGAGCAGCACGTAGGACAACCCCGAGATCGCGTTCATCTCGCCAATGCGCGGGTCCGACGCGCTGACCACCTTGAGCGCCTCAGCCGCGCGATCGGCTTGACCGCGGAGCTGCTGGACGTTGCGGTAGACTGCCCACAGCAGGGTGTTCTGTTCAATGAGTGAGCGCGTATCGAACTGCTTGATCTCCGGCGGCGTCGCACCGAAGCGCAGCTCGTCGGTGAACAGCCCGACCGTGGCGTTCACGCCCATGGCGGCGTCCATATACGCCGCGAGGTCGCCGATTACACCGGCATGAAGTGCGGTAACGCCCGCCGGATTGTTCAACCCGGTCGGATCGATGATGTCCGGTCGGTCGACCTGGAGTATCCGGTCGGTGGAGCACCCGGTGAGCGCGATCGCCGTGATCACCAGCGCGCGTTTCGCGGTGAGGGTCATGTATGGCTCCAGTCGTCTCGTTGTCGTGTCGAGTCGCATGTCAGTAGCCCAGGTTGAACCGGATGATGAACGTCCTCGGCTGTCCCTGCTGCACGAAGTTGTAAGGAGTCGCATCCGTGCCCGTCGTGAGGATCTCGGGATCCCAGCCCGTGAAGTCGTTCGCCGTCCAGAGCCCCACGTTCCGGGCGCTCAACACGATCGTCGCCGAGCGCGAGCGCACGATGCGCGTGACCGACTGCGGGAGGTCGTAGACCGCCGCGATCTCACGCACGCGAACGAAATCGCCCTTCTCCCAGTACGCGCCGAGCGCACGACCGACCGCCATCGCGCGCGCCTGGTCGAACTGTGGCGCTTTCGGGTCGTGAATGGCGCGGCAGTTGTTCGGGCCGAGTCCGCACGAGAATCCGGTGCTCACCTCGTGCGTCGTGAATCCGCCGCGGTAGTCGACGAGGGCCGAGAGACGGAGGTGATCGTTGAACAGGCCGACGGTGTTGTTGAACCCGATCGTCCGCGTGGGAACCGTGCTGCCACCGAAGACAGAGCCACTCGACACCTGAACCTCGCTAGGCTCGATGACGCCGTTGTTGTTCGCGTCGCTGTAGCCGGTCATGGTGGGCCAGTACGCGGCGAACAGCGGCTGGCCTGGTTCGTTGCGATACCCGAAGCCACCGAAGGGCGAAACGCCAGGCGCCAGTGACTCGAGGCGGTTCTTGTTCCACGCCGCTTCGACCTGCAGGTCGTAGCGGAACGAGGTGAACTCGAGCACGCGCGCGTTGAGCGACACCTCGAGGCCTTTGTTCGTCACGACGCCGACGTTGTCGAAGACGTTGATGCCGGCGGTCTGCAATGGCGCGAGATCGCGCTGCACGATCGCGTCGGTCGTCTTCTTGTCGTAGTACGTCGTCTGCAGGTTGACCCGACTGTGTAACGTGGTGACATCGAAGCCAAGCTCGATCTCACGCGACCGCTCGGGTTTCAGGTCCGTGTTGCCGAGCCGGCCGCCGAACGCCCCGAACGTCACGGCGGGCACGGCACCGCTCAGGATCAATGCCGTCACCGGCGCAACGTAGGTGAACGCCGCGTTCACGTCGGGTTGCTGCCCCGACTCACCGAACGCGCCACGCAGACGAAGGTTGTTGAGCCAGCGTGCCGCGCCGTTTTCCGCGGCGACCCACGACACGGTCGCCTTGGGATAGATCGCCGCACCGAAGTCGGCGCCGAACGCGCTGTTCTCGTCGCGCCTAACGGCACCCGTGACGAACAGCCGGTCGTGCCATCCGAACTGCTGCTCGAGATACGCGCCCAGCGTGACGGCGTCGACGGTCTGTTCGCTGGACTGCTTCTGCGCGCCCGCGTCGAGCGTCGAGCCGCCTGGCGGAAGAATGCGCGCATCGTTGAACGTCACCGCGCGCTTGTCGCGGTTCCACTGGGCGCCGATCAATGTCTTCGACGTCAGGTCGTTGCTGATGTTCCTGTTCGCCGTGGCACCGAGATCGACGGAGTACTTGCCGTTGTTGTACTTGCTGATGCCGCGAAGGCCTTGCCACTCAATGCCGCAGATCTGGCATCCCTCGCCTGCCCGCACTTTCGCCTCGTCGTTCCACATGATGTAGTCGATACCCACGGTTGCCCGTGTCTGGATCCAGTCGACCGGCCGCCAGTTGGCGTTCGCCGAGTTCGTGAACTGGTTCTGTGTGCGCGTGACTGACTTCGAGAAGCCCTGACGCGGCGGGGCGAAGCCCCACACGTTTGGCACGTTTGGATTCGCCGTCCCGAACAGCGCCGAGCCGACCACGCCCTGCAGATTGTCACCCGTCTGCGGAAGCAGGTTGCTCATCGTGTTCATGCCGGCGGAGATCGCGAGGTCGGACTTCGGGGTCATTGTGACGTTGAAGTTGCCGCGAAGCCCCGTCCTCGACATTTGATTCGGTAATCGCTGATCCCGCGGGATGGACGTCGTGTTGCGAATGCGATACAGCGAATCCAGCTCGCTGTCCGGCATCTTCAGCACGCCGACTTCGCCTTCCCACGTCCCCGAGACGAAGTAGCGAAGCTGGTCCGAGCCACCGGACACCTGGGCGCCATACTGCTGGCGATTCCCCGTGCCGAACGGCGTCGTCTCCTTGTCCTCGAGGAGATTGCGCGAGTAGCGCTGCTGCACCGTGCAGAGCCCCTGCACCTCACGCCAGCTCACACAATCGATCGGCTGGCCCGCCGTTGTTGTACCCTTGTTGTAGTACTGGCCTGGGTAGTCGTAGGGATCGACGCTCGTGCCCAGCACGGCGAAGAGGTCCCACCGCGGCGCGCCGGTCCTTCCACGCTTCGTGGTGACGACAATGACGCCGTTCGCCGACTGCGTGCCGTAGAGCGTCGCGGCCAATGGGCCCTTCACGATCTCGATGGTCTCGATCTCTTCCGGATTCAGGTTGTTGAGAAAGCTCGGGCGCCCGCCACCGACACCCGTCTGCCCAACCGTCAATGGATTGATGTTGGGACTTCCGTTCTCGACGCGCACGCCGTCGACGATCACGAGTGGATCGTTCGACAGCGAAGCGGAGCTGATGCCGCGAACTCGAACGCGCGATCCACCGCCAACGGTGCCGTTCGACTGGATCAACGTGACGCCGGCGGTGCGCCCGTTCAGCACATCCTGCATCGCCGTGATCGGCTGCTCCTGCACCAGCTTCGCGGTCTCGATCTTCGCGATCGAGTTTCCAAGCTCGCGGGTGAGTTGTTGTCCCGTCGCCGTCGTGACGACCGTCTCGAGTTGGAACGCGGCCTTGGCGAGCACGAAATCGAGTGTCGTCTCCTGTGCGGCGCTGACGGTCACGCTTTGTTGGCTGGACTGATAGCCGAGCGCGATCACGCGCACCGTGTGCCCGCCCGCGGGCAGACCGCGCACGAGGTAGACGCCTTGCTGGTTCGTTTGGGTGCCGAGGTTTGTTCCGACGATCTGAATCTGCGCAAACGGGATGGGTTGTCCGGACTCTTTTTCGGTGATCTTGCCTGTGAGTCGGACTTGATTGGCTTGCGCGAGAGCCGTCCCGCTGCCGAGAGCAGCGGCCAGCACGACGACCAACGCGCGTCGAGAGAACATCACGACGCAGGGCATGGCAAGTTGGGCTGTCGGTGATGAATCGTCCCGGAGCGGACCGGGCGGGGTCGGCGGGAGGCGGTCGCCCGCCGTTCGAGTGTGCTCCTCCTCGCGCGATTGGCGTTAGGCAATCAGAGGGACTAGCGGAGGCGCTTCGTGCCCAAGACTGGCAACAATTGAGACCGCCCGCAAGCAGTATGGTCCATTCTCACTGAATCAGCTCGCTCGCCGGCGCACTCACGGCTCCCCGCGTGCCGGACGCGCAAGCCCACGGACATGCGCCGCGCCGTGCCGGTCACGCGACGCGCTGTTGACGCGACCGCCGCTGACACGTAAGACATGTCGTGCTCGAGCAACTCGCGCCGAGCGACCGTCGTGCTGCGCTGCCACGCGTACGATCGAACCCTGTCTATTCGATCTCATGATCCCGACATTCCTGCGCCTGACGTCCGTCGTAGCGGCGACCGTCGTCCTGACGCTGCCTCTTGGCGCTCAAGGCGACGCCATCCTCGTTCGTGGCGGAACCATCAACACGGCGACGGGGGCACCGATTACGAACGGCAGCATCCTGATCCGGGCCGGCAAGATCGTCGCGGTCGGAACGAACGTGACGGCGCCGCCAGGCGTCAGGATCGTCGATGCGGCAGGGAAGGTCGTCATCCCCGGCATGATCGACAATCACTCCCACATCGGCGCTCGGTCAACCGATCTGAACGACTCCCCGATGTTGATCGGGCCGCAGCATCGGTTCATCGACGCGCTCGACTGGAACGATCCCGATTTTCAGGATGCCGTCGAAGGCGGTGTCACCACCGTCGTGACCGGCCCCGGGAGCGGTGAGAACGTCAGTGGGATGGCCGCGGTGATCAAGACGTTCGGCGCCGACTACACGAGGCGGATGCTCCTCGAGAAGGGCGGGATGAAGTTCGCGATGGGCCCCAAGGGACGGGCACGCTACCCCGCGACGGCGATGGGCGTCGCCGCCAACCTTCGTCAGTACCTGATCAAGACGCAGGAGTACATGGCGGCGCAGAAGAAGTGGGAGGATGACGGGAAGAAGGGAAACCCGCCGGCGCGCGATCTCGGCTACGAGGCAATGTCCGACGTCCTGACGAAGAAGACGTACGTGCGTGCGCACGTGCACTCGGCGACGGACGTGATGACCCTGACGCGGCTCAAGGACGAGTTCGGATTCGACCTGACCATGCATCACTCGACGGAGGCGTACAAAGTCGCGCCGGAGCTGGCCAAGCGCGGCATCTCCGCCGTCGTGCTCCCGTTAGGCCCCCGCATTGGCGTGGGCGAGGATGCCATGGCCGGCCCCTACATCTTGTGGAAGGCCGGCGTCAAGATCGCGATGCACACCGACGCCCCGGTCATCAGCGAGAAGTGGCTTCGGCTCTGCGCCGCGCTGGCGATGCGCTACGGGATTCCCGAGGACGAAGCACTCAAAATGGTGACCTTGAATGCCGCGGAGATCGCGCGCGTCGCCGACCGCGTCGGCAGCATCGCCGTCGGCAAGGACGCCGATCTGGTGATCTTCAATGGGCCGTGGTACGAGCCCAGGTCGCGGGTCGATTTCGTGATCGGAGACGGCGTGGTGATCTACGATCGCGCGAAGGAGGCCAAGTAACATGTCCCACGCTCCTCGCAGCTCTCAGCTCGCTGCATCCATCGCGACCGCACTGCTCGTCTTCTCCGCATCGGCCTCGGCCCAGGAGCGGGCGATCGCGATCCGTGGCGGCACTGTGCTGCCCATTAGCGGGCCCGCGATCCCCAACGGCACCGTCGTCATTCGCGGCGGGAAGATCGTAGCCGTCGGTGCCAACGTCACCGTGCCCGCCGGCGCGGAGATC
Organism: uncultured Gemmatimonadaceae bacterium; assembly: GCA_963829055.1. Taxonomy (GTDB): domain Bacteria; phylum Gemmatimonadota; class Gemmatimonadetes; order Gemmatimonadales; family Gemmatimonadaceae; genus JAJKIV01. The sequence goes on from CAWHHI010000005.1 coordinate 360,099, forward strand.
GTCGACGCGGCGGGGAAGTATGTCATGCCCGGGGTGATCGACGCCGTGTCACACATCGGCATCGACGCCAACGACCTGAACGAGCCCACGGACCCGATGACGCCCCAGAATCGCGCGTGGGAGGCCTACAACCCGTTCGGCACATTCGGCTCGGGGCAGGTTGCTCCGCTCCGCAACAAGGAAGCGCTGTCGGGCGGCGTTACCACTCAGTACATCGCGCCGGCCGACGCCCAGTTGTTAGGCGGCCAGGGGGCGGTGGTGAAAACCGCTGGTGCCACGCTCGACGGCGTCCTGCTGCGCGAGCCGGCCGCCATGGACATGGCGCTCGGGACCCCGCCCAAGACGCCCGCACGCGCAGCGAACCGGGATCCGTTCACCCGCATGGCCGAGGCCGCAATGTTGCGGCAGTTGTTCGTGAAAGCGCAGGAGTATCAGCGCAACAAGACCGCGAACGCGACGACTCCGCGCGACCTCGGCATGGAAGCGTTAGGCAGGATGCTGCGCAAGGAAATCCCGGCGCGGATCGAGGCGAACAACGCGACGGATATTCGCATGGCCTTGCGGCTGGCCCAGGAGTTCGGCTTCGACGTCGTGATCGACGGCGGCGCCGGCGCGTGGGAGCTCAAGGACGAGCTGGTGGCGAAAAAGGTGGCCGTCGTCCTTGGCCAGGTGTCCCACGAGTACATCAGCAACGAAGAGATCCCCGACAAGCAGGACTACCCCAAGCCTGACGAACGTCTCGCTGCGAGGCTGACGAACGCTGGCATTCCCACCGCGATAGCGACGTTCTCCCGCGCGTTCGGTACGCTCGCGCCTGCAGGGACCGGGAAATGGTTGCTGATCGACGCGGCGATCGCGGCGGGCTATGGCATGACGGATGATCAGGTGCTGAGAGCGGTGACATTGGTGCCGGCCCAGATCCTCGGCGTCGCCGATCGTGTGGGCTCGCTGGAAGTCGGCAAGGACGCGGACGTCGTCGTGCTCGATGGACCGCCGCTGAGTGTGAAGACGTGGGTGCAGCGGGTGTACGTGAGTGGGGAGCTCGTGTACACGAAGTGAGAGCGAGGCGTCCTGGAGGCTCAGCCGCGCTGGACGCCGCCGCTCACCCTGGGCGGCGCCTAACGAGTCATTCGTTGACGGTCCTGTATTTCCCTTGAGAAGATTCACGAAACCCGACGGCTTCGCTCTTCAAAGCGTCGGTGAACAAGGCGTGTAGCCGAACACTCGGATCCGCCCCAGCCAAGCTTGATTGGCGGCAGCATTTTACTGCCCTCACGCGTTGCCGCTCGACAAGCCGTGTGCCCCCACGGTAAGATGGAGACGTCTCTCCACCCAGAGCCGCCCATGTCGCCAAAGGCCCGGATCGTCCCCGTCGCGGTCCTCCTCCTCGCTGCCGGCATTGCTCAGGACGCCGCTGCGCAGGCCTCGTACAAGAGTGACCCGCCACGCCGCGCGTTCCTCTTCAAGGACGCCCGCGGGGAAATCGCCGCCGCGCGCGCGCGTGGCGACACCACCGTCACCCTCGTCGTGGCGTCGATGGCCGGCCAGAACGCCAAGGTCGCTGCCCTCGTCAAGAAGCTCGGTGGCACGATCCGTTACCGCGAAGACATGGTGGATTACCTTCGCGTCCACGTGCCGGTCGACAGCGTGGAGTCTCTCGTGCGGAGTCCGCTCGTGCACTCGAGCGACGTGTCGATCAGAGGCCGCTCGAGCCGCGCGTTAGGCCTCGCGGATGGCGCCGGTACGCCCGCAGCTCAACCGTCGTCGACGCTGCCCTTTGCGCCCGACACGGCGAAGCCCGCGTGGCCGCCGGTGCTCTCGGACGCGCCCCTCGTGGATCGGTACGACCCAGTGACCGACATGGGTGGCGCCGAGTGGCGCAAGGCGAACCCCACGTTCGACGGACGTGGCGTCACGATCGCGATCATCGACCAGAGCCTCGACGCGCTGCTGCCGGAGCTGCAGGTCGCGAAGACCCTCGCGGGCGCGTCGACGAGGAAGATCGTCGGCTATCGCACCGTCGTCGACTTGGACGAGGAGAATGACGGGCAGTGGTTCCGCATGAAGGACGTGGTGAGTACCACCGACGGCAAGATCTCCTGGGGCGGAAAGACCTACACTGCGCCTGCAGTCGGCACCTATCGCATCGACCAGCTCGACGAGGCCCTCTTCGATTCGCTCAACCGCGCCGGCATCGAGAAGGACGTGAATCGCGACGGCAACCTGCCGGGCTCGAGTCGTTTGTTCGGGATCCTCTGGAACGAAACCACGAACGACGTCTGGGTCGACACCGACCAGGACAACGATTTTAGCGACGAGAAGGCTTACACGGACTGGGCCACCCGTCCCGAGTTCGGCACGATCGGGAAAGACAAGCCGGAGACACCGATTCGCGAGAGCGTCTCCTTTGCGATCCAGATCGACAAGGCGCGCAAGCTCGTCGCCCTCAACCTCGGCGTCGCGTCACACGCGTCGTTGGTAGTCGGCGCGGCGGTGGCCAGCCGTGGCACCGCCGGTCGCTTTGACGGCGTGGCGCCGGGCGCTCAGCTCGTGAACATGGCCGAAGGAGGTGCCGCCTACGGGCAGACCGAAGCGGTGATCGAAGCGGCGAAGATTCCGCAGGTCGACGTGATCTTCACCGAGCAGAGCTCCGTCATCGCGCGGAACTACCTGCTGTTCGACGGCCGGCTCGTGCCGACTGTCATCTACGGTCGAGTGATCGAGAAGTACGGCAAGTCGATCATCCTGCCGACGCACAACTACGCGGTGCTGGCGGCGATCGACGACTACGCCCTCGCACCGGGCGCCATTTCCATCGGTGCCCACGAGAGCAAGGCGAATTTCTTTGCAAACCACGGCGTGCGGGTGCAGTACGACGACAACCTGCTCATCACCGGCGGCTACGGCCCGATGGGCAATGGCGCGCTCAAGCCCGACATCATCGCGCCATCCAACTACGTGAGCACGGGCCGCGGCTTCCTCGAGGGCACTGCGATTCCCGGCCTGATGCAGCTGCCTCCGGGCTACAACATCGCCGGTGGGACTTCGACCGCGACGCCGACCACGGCGGGTGCCGTCGCACTCCTCATCAGCGCCGCACGCCAGTCGAACGTGAAGTTCGACCCGTACCGCCTGCGGCAGGCGATCATGACCTCGGGTCGCTGGGTCTCGCACATCGCGGCGAACAAGCAGGGGAACGGCGTGGTGAACATCGCCGCGGCCTTCGAGGCGCTGAAGGCGATGGACACGGTGAAGACGCCGATCACGATCGTGAGCCGAGCGCCCGTGAAGCATGCAATGGCGCACCTCCTCGCGACGCCTAACGAAGGCGTCGGCATCTTCGAGCGCGAGGGGTGGGCCGCTGGCGACCGCGGCGACCGGACGGTGACGTTCACGCGCACGACGGGTCCCAAAGGCGCCCTGCCCTTCACGGTCGGCTGGAATGGCAACGACGGGACGTTCACGTCGGCCACCGCGGTGAGCCTCCCGTTAGGCAGACCCGTACCGGTCACGGTCGGCGTCGCGCCGACGACCGCTGGTGTACACACGGCGACGCCGAGCGGGTGGTCGTCGAGTGGATGTGCGAGAAGGTGGGCTGGCCGGCCGACGCGGGCGGCGTGCTGACGCACGGCGGGTCGCTCGCGACCCTGACCGTCCTGCTCGCCGCGCGAGCGGTGGCCGCGCCCGACGCCTGGGTCGACGGCGTGGACGGTACGCTCGCGGTGCTCGCCCCGCCGGGCAGCCACTACTCGGTCAAGCGGAGCGTGGCGATGCTCGGCCTCGGCGAGCGCGCGATGGTGGAGCTCGAGGTCGACGAGTACGAGCGCATCCGGCCGGACCGGCTCGGCGACGCGCTGGAGCGGTGCGAGGCCGCGGGGCTGCGGCCGATGGCGCTGGTGGCTGCCGCGTGCGCCACGAGCACGGGGCTCCACGACGACCTCGAGTCGATCGGCGCCTTTTGCCGGGAGCACGGGATCTGGTTCCACGTGGACGCGGCGCACGGCGCGAGCGCGCTGCTGTCGCCGGCGCACCGCCACCTGCTGAACGGAATAGAGCCTCGGCGACTCGGTGATCTGGGACGCCCACAAGATGATGCGGACGCCCGCGCCTCGCCGCCGCGGTCCTCCTTCGCGAGGAGCGCCTGCTCGAAGCCGCGTTCCGCCAGAAGGCCGCATACCTGATCTACGAGGGGTCGGATGAGGAGTCCACCAGCCTGCTCGAGCGTCAGGTGGAGTGCACGAAGGCGGCGATAGGCATGCGGATCTTCATGAACCTGGCGTTCCGCGGTGAGGACGGGATCGGTGCCTACGTCGCCGACCGCTACGACCTAACGGCGCGCTTCCACGAGCTGATCGAGGCGCGGCCGGGCTTCGAGACGCTGTGCCCGCCCGAGTCGAACATCCTCTGCTTCCGCTACGGGCGCGACGGCGACGAGCAGGTGCGGCTGCGTGAGCGGCTGCTGGATGAGCGGCGCTTCCACCTCAGCTCGACCGAGGTGAACGGCGAGCGCTGGCTCAGGATGACGGTGACCGCCCCGGCCACGACCGAGGAGACCATCGAGGAGCTGCTGGCCGCGATCGAGGGCCTCTAGCGGGCGCGCAGCGCTTCGGCGACCATCCGGCGGGCCGCGACGAGCGGCCCGCGCTCCAGCCGCGAGGGCGTGTCGCAGCGCATGTGGCGGCAGGGCTCGCCGCCGGCGCCCACGCCCAGCTTCGCCGCGGGCAGGCCGAGCAGCTGGAACTCGCGGTGGTCGGAGTTGCCGGTGCTCTCGTCGCGCACCCAGCTCACCTGGGTGCCCACACGCTCGGCGGCGTCGAGCAGGAAGCCTTCGACCTTGGGGCGCGCCACGCTCGCCGGGGAGCGGAGCCAGAACGGGTAGTCGCGGCCGACCTCGTCGAGCGACAGCGCAAGGTGCAGCCGCCTGCGCGCGTGATGGGCGCGGGCGCGGCGAGCGAGCTGAAGCGCTCCGAGGTGGTCCGGCGAGCCCGTGTAGCCGCGCTCCTCGGCCCCGGTGGCCACGAGCCAGACGTCGCACCACGGCTTGATCAGCTGCAGCCGGCCGGCGAGCTCCGCGACCACACCCAGCCCGGACGCGTTGTCGTTGGCGCCGGGAGCCGGCGGCAGCGAGTCCGAGTGCGCCATCACGATCCGAAGGCAGCTGCGCGGCGTGTCGTATACCCCGATTACGTTGCGCGAGCGGCCCTTCCGCGGCACGCGGAACTCCTGGACGCCCACGCGGAGCCCGGCTTCGCGGAACGACCGCCGGATCAGCCGCTGGACCTTCGCCTCGCGCGCGCTCGCGGCCGGCCGCGGACCCCACGTAGCGATCTTCGTCGCGATCCCGTAGGCGTCGGCGGGAACAGGAGCCGCGGCGACCGCGGCGATGGCGAGAGCGGTGGCGATCAAGTCAGGAGGGCTTCGAGCTCGTCCGGCTCGGTGACGGGCGCCCGGCAGGCGAACTGCTGGCAGACGTAGGCGGTGGCCCGGCCGTCCACGGGATCGCGGCCCTCGAGCAGCGGCACGCCGTCGCCGGCTCGCCGCCCGCCAGGACGAGGTGGGGCCGGAATCCGGCGCGCACCACTCGCTCGAGCGGGCCGAGCTCGTCGCCCACGAGCGCGACCTCCTTCACCTGCGCGAGGCGGAAGTCGAGCGCCTGGAGCAGGTGGCCGAACGCCTGCGGGTGCTCGGGCGGCGAGCCTCGTGCAGGAGCCGCAGCACCGACTCGGCGCGCTCGCGCGTAGTCGTGCTCGCCCGTGAGCGCGGCGAGCCGCAGCAGCCCATACGCGGCGCTCGAGTTGCCCGACGGGATCGGGTGGTCCTCGAGGTCCTTGCGGCGCGCGACGAGCTGCTCGTGGTCGGTCGAGGTCTCGAAGAAGCCGCCGTTCTCGTCGTCGGCGAAGCGATCGATCATCGTGTCGGCGAGCGCGCGTGCCTCGGCGAACCAGCGCGGCTCGAAGGTGGCCTCGTAGAGCGACGATCAGCGCCTCGAGCAGGAACGCGTGGTCCTCGAGGTAGGCGTTCAGCTTCGCCTGGCCGTCCTTCCAGGTGCGCAGCAGACGGCCGTCCGGGCCGCGCAGCTCGCTCAGGACGAAGTCGGCGCGCTGGCGCGCGCGGCGTCGAGGTAGTCCTCGCGCTCGAGCGCGGCGCCGGCGTCCGCGAGCGCGGCGATCATCAGCGCGTTCCAGGAGGTCGAGCCGCTTGTCGTCGAGGCCCGGGCCAGACCCGCTTCGAGCGCACCTCGTAGAGCCGCTCCCGCCAGACGCCGCGCCGCTCCGGGTCGCCGGGCGCCGCGGACCGGGATGTTCCTGCCCTCGAAGTTGCCGCGGTCGGTGGCGCCGAACCAGCGCGATCGCCTCGTCGGCATCCGGCTCGCCGGCGAGCGCGTCGCGCAGCTCGTCGACGGTCCAGACGTAGAACTGCCCCTCCTCGCCCTCCGAGTCGGCGTCGAGCGCGGAGTAGAAGCCGCCCTCCGGCCCGCGCATCTCGCGGAGCGCCCAGTCGAGCGTCTCCTCGCAGACGCTGCGGAACAGCGGCTCGCCGGTGACCTGCCAGCCGTGCAGGTAGGCGCGCGCGAGGAGCGCGTTGTCGTAGAGCATCTTCTCGAAGTGGGGGACCAGCCAGTACGGCGTCGACCGAGTAGCGCGCGAAGCCGCCGCCCACCTGGTCGTACATGCCGCCCGAGGCCATGGCCGCGCAGCGTGTGGCGCGGTCATGTCGGCTCTCGCCGCGGCGCGAGCAGGAACTCGAGCGCGGAGGCCGGCGGGAACTTCGGCGCGCGGCCGAAGCCTCCGTTCGCGCGGTCGTAGTTGCGTCCTCAGGGTGTCCACGGCCGCGTCGAGGCCGCCCGCGTCGAGGTCCGTCTCGACGGCCGGAGGAGCGCCCCGCCGCGCGAGGCGCTCGGCGATGCGGGAGCCCCCTCGCGGATCTCGTCGCGGCGCTCGTCCCAGGCGGTCGGCCACCGCCTCGAGCACCGAGCGCCAGCTCGGCATGCCCATGCGCGAGTCGGGCGGGAAGTACGTGCCGGCGAAGAACGGCACCTGCTCCGGGGTCGAGGAAGACGTTGAGCGGCCAGCCGCCCTGCCCGGTCATCGCCTGGCAGGCCTCCATGTAGATGGAGTCGAGGTCGGGCCGCTCCTCGCGGTCGAGCTTGATGGAGACGAAGCGCTCGTTCATCAGCGCCGCGGTCTCGGGGTCCTCGAACGACTCCCGCTCCATGACGTGGCACCAGTGGCAGGCGGAATAGCCGATCGAGAGCAGGATCGGCCGCTCCTCGTCGCGCGCGCGCGCGAGCGCGTCCTCGCCCCACGGGTACCAGTCCACGGGGTTGTCCTTGTGCTGGAGGAGGTACGGCGAGGTCTCGTCAGCCAGCCGGTTGGCCATTCCCGGAGGCTACCCGGGCGCGCTCGGCTGACGGCGCAGCTCGGCTCGCTTGATCTTCCCGGTCGGCGTTCGGCAGCTCGGCCGCGAAGTCCACGATGCGCGGGTACTTGTAGGGCGCGGTCTCCGCCTTCACGTGTTCCTGGAGCTCGGCGGCGAGCGCGGGGCCGGGGGAGTGGCCGTCGCGCAGGACGACCACGGCGCGCACCACCTGGCCGCGCACCTCGTCGGGCGCGGCGACCGCGGCCGCCTCCGCCACCGCCGGGTGCGACACCAGGGCGGACTCCACCTCGAACGGGCCGATGCGGTAGCCGGCGGAGATGATCACGTCGTCCGTCCGGCCCTCGAACCAGAGGTAGCCGTCCTCGTCCTCGCTGACCCGGTCGCCGGTGCGCCAGGGGCGCTCGCGCGGTCCGTCGATGAAGAAGGTGGGCACCGACTCGGGGTCCACGACCAGCTCGCCTGCGTCGATCCGGGCGCGGAAGCCGGGCAGGGGCCTGCCCATCGAGCCGGGCCGCACCGGCGGGCCGATCGGCATCCCGGTCAGATGGCCGGTCTCCGTCTGGCCGTAGCCGTCGTGCACCGCCACGCCGGCGCCCTCCTGCCACGCGCGCACCACCTCGGGGTTGAGCGGCTCGCCGGCGGCGCAGGCGTGCCGCAGCCCGGAGGGCGGGCGGAGCTCGCAGCCCTTCGCGATGGCCCGGTACTCGGTGGGGGACATGCACAGCACGTTCACCCGCTCGCTGTCGAGCACGGCCAGTCGCTCCTCCGGGTCGAAGCGAGCGTCGTGCAGGAGCGCCGCCGCGCCGCGAAGCCACGCCGCGACGAAGGCGTTCCGCGCGGACAGCGACCAGCCGCTCGCGGCCGTGCACCAGCACAGCTCGCCAGACCGCGCGCCGTACCAGTGCTCGGCCTGCACGCTCTGCCCGCGCAGGTAGCGGTGGCCGTGCCGGATCGGCTTCGGCTCGCCGGCGGTCCCCGACGTGAACACGATCAGCGCCGGGTGGTCGTCCGCGAGCTGCGCGGCCGCGACGGGGTCATGCTCGTAGAGCCGCTCGTCCGGCACGGCGAGCACAGGCCCGTCGTAGCCGGTCGCGGCCACCAGGTCGAGGTCGCGCTCGTCGGCCACCACGGCCGCAGGCCCGACGCTCTCCATGCGCGCGCGCAGGTCGGCCGGCCGCAGCTGCTCCGAGCAGGGTTGCGCCACCGCGCCGAGGCGCCAGCAGGCGAGCATCGCGTACGCCCACTCGGGCCGGTTGCCGACCACGGTCATCACGACGTCGCCGGCGCGGACCCCGCGTGCAGCCAGCGCGCCGGCCACGCGCGCGGAGCGGTCGGCCACCTCCCCGAACGTCAGCTCGCGCCGCTCGCCGTCGCGGGCGACGGCCACGAGGGCGAGCCGCGACGGGTCCGCCGCGTCGACGAGCTCGCCGACGAAGCTCATTCAGACGGCGACCAGCGCTCGCCGCGGCTGAGGCGCTCCAGCCCGAGCCAGGCGAAGTCCATCGCGCGATGCAGGAGCTCGGACGCGAATACGTCCGGGTGATCGGTCCACCAGTTGGCCATCGCCTGCGCTCCGCCCACGAGCATCTCGGCGAGGAGCCGCAGCGAGCGGTCGTCCGCCATGCCGCCGAGCTGGCGGGCGGCCGGGGTCCTGCGCGATCAGCACGGTCACCTCCGCGGTCACCTGCTCGACCATCCGGTCGAGCACCGCGGCGGTCTCCGGGTCGGAGGGGTCGCGGAACAGCATGCGCCAGGCGTCGCGCCGCTCCTCCACGAACGCGAAGAACGCCTCGAGGCCCGTGGCGAGCCTGTCGGCGGTCGCCTCCACCTCCAGACCGGACAGGGCACCGCCACGCGCTGCGTCAGATCGCGCGCGTTCCGGGCGATCAATTCGGCGTACAGCTCCTGCTTCGAGGCGAAGTGCTCGTAGATCAGCGCCTTCGAGACGCCGGCCTCGCCGGCGATCTCGTCGATTGACGATTCGTGGTAACCGCGCCGGGAGAAGACGGCGAGCGCGGCGTCGAGGATCCCGGTCCTCCGTTCCTCGGCTGTGAGGCGGCGTTTGGGAGTTGTCGACATGGGCTAAAAGCGCTCTGTGACTGATGCCACAGTCAATGACTGACCGTTCGTTAGGTTTTCCCCGGCGAACTGGGCAAACCAGTCTCGTGGGCGGGATCGACTCGAGAGGAGCTAAGCACATGCGTGGCGGGATCATCGGGGCTGCAACTGGCGTATTCGGGATGCTCGTCGCGGCCGGACCCGCCTTGGCGCAGGCGCAGGCCAACGGCACGCAGCCGGCCGGCGGCGCGGCGCTCGGCGAGGCGCTCGGCGCCACCGCCGGCGCCATGGTCGCGACTGCGCTCGTGGTGCTGCTCATCTCGAGGCACCGCGCCGGGGCGCACGGACATCCTGAATCGCTTCGGGCGCTGGGCCGAGAAGCAGACCGGGCTGCCCGCCTGGGCGTCCGTGCCCTCGATGCTCGTGGGGCATCTCGCTGCTCGTGGCCGTGCTCGGGATGTACTGGGACATCTCCCTGCACATCGACAACGGCCGCGACCCCGGTCCGCTCGCCAACCCCTGCGCACTACCTGATCCTGGTCGGCCTCTACGGCGTGCTTGTCGCGGGCGTGATGTCGATCGGTGCTGTCCGGCACCGAGCGCCCGGTCAAGACCGCCGTGCACCTCGGCGGCGACTGGTGGGCCCCGATCGGCGGTCTCGTCATGACCGCATGCGGAGGCTTCGCGCTGGCCGGCTTCCCGCTGGACGACATCTGGCACCGGCTGTTCGGCCAGGACGTGACCCTCTGGGGCCCGACCCACCTGAGCTGACTCGGCGGCGGCGTCGCTCGCGACCCTCGGCGGCATGATGCTGATGGGCGAGGCGATCACGCCTGGGCTCGACCCCGAGCGCGATAAGGCCACCTGGCTCTACGAGATGCGCCGCGTGCTGCTCATGGGGAGCCTCCTCGTCGCGCTCTCCACCTTCCAGGCCGAGTTCGACTTCGGCGTGCCGCAGTTCCCGGTACGTCTACCAGCCGATCCTGGTCATGCTCGCCGCCGGCATCGGTCTGGTGGCCTGCCGCCTGTACGTGGGCCGCTTCGGCGCGATCATGGCCGTGCTCGGCTACATCGCCATCCGCGGCTTCCTCACGCTCATGGTCGGCGGGTTCTGGGGCGAGGTCACGCCTCACTTCCCGCTCTACATCGTGGAGGCGCTGATCGTGGAGGCGGTGTTCACGCGGGCGGCCGGCCGCAGCCCGGTCGTGAACGGCGCGATCGCGGGCCTCGGCATCGGCACGATCGGCCTCGCGGCCGAATGGCTGTGGAGCCACATCTGGATGCCGATCCCGTGGAACGAGTCGTTGCTGCCGGAGGCGGCGATCGCGGGCATCATCACCGCTGTATGCGCCGGCATGGTCGGCGGGTTCATCGGCGCCTCGCTGGTCGGCAAGAGCGGCGCCCTGATCAGCCGCGAGGACGGCAGGCGGCTCGAATCGTGGGACCGTCGCGGCGCGCTCCTCGCGGGGATCACTCTGATGGCCGTGATCGGCTGGGCGCTGCCGCTGACGACGACCGGCCCCGACCACGCCCAGGTGGCGCTGAAGGACATCGACTCCGGTTCGAAGCGCACGGTGCAGGCGACGGTCAAGCTCGACCCGCGCGACTCGGCGACGAATCCGGACTTCATCAACGTGACCGCCTGGCAGGGCGGCGAGCCGCGTGTCCTCGACCCGCTCGAGAAGGTGAGCGAGGGCGTCTACCGGACCACCAAGCCAATCCCGGTTTACGGCGGCTGGAAGGCGACGTTCCGGATCCAGCAGGGCAACTCGCTGATCTCAATGCCGATCTTCATGCCGAAGGATCAGGCGATCCCGGCGCCCGAGGTGCCGGCGAAGGCGAGCTTCACACGCGGCTTCCTGAAGGACAAGAAGGTGCTGCAGCGCGAGCAGAAGAAGGGGGTGCCGGGCTTCCTCACGCTGGTCGCCTACCTCACGGTCCTCGCGATCGCGCTCGCGATGATCGCGATGATCGCGTGGGCGCTGCTCCGGCTGGACCGGGGCGAGGCGCGCTCGCCGCGGTCGAGCAGGACTGGGCGCAAGCGGGCCGAACTCGTGTGATACCGCATTAAAGAAGCGGCGACGGCCGCCGAAACATCTGATAGCTTCACCGCCACGCCGAGTCCGCGGTAACGCGGAACGGGGGAACCAAGGTGGCCTTGCCAGGCCATTGGGGCGAACCTTCCGTCCAGGAAGGCGCGCAAGCTCTTTCAGCGCGAGCCCGTCAGCTAACCCCGTAGGCGTTCGAAAGAGAATGCCTTCCACCTTTGTCAACAGGTTGCTTTTCGCCGTGCTGGCGCTCGCCTGCGCGCTCGTCGCCGTGCCGAGCGCGATGGCGCAGACCTCGGCGTCGACCGGCGGTGGCGCCGCCTTCCAGCCGCCTCCGCCTCCGCCCGCCAAGGCGAAGCTGGTGAACGGCCGCCTGCTCGCCCCC
>CAWHHI010000006.1:0-623330 GCA_963829055.1 uncultured Gemmatimonadaceae bacterium
CGACTATGAAGCGGGAACTGATCGACACCGGCAGGGACACGCGGTATGCCAAGCGGGCCGCCGATGGCACCTGGACCGAGATGGATGATGTGGGGACATCGCTGCGTGTCGATCGCGCCCGTGCGGCGAAGACCGCGGTGAAGCCCGGACACGGTGACCAGGGCGATCGAAAACGCGCCACGAAGAAGGCTGCGAAGAAGAGGTAAGGAGGTGGGCAGAATGACATCGCCCGACGACAGCAAGATGGACGGAGAGCGCAAAGCGGTCGCCCTGTTTCTCAACCGCATCCGTTCGCTCGCCCAGTACAAGGACGCCATCCAATGTGCGGAGGAGCGCCCGCCGAAGGGCCAGCCAGGTCGCGCGATCCGCAGTCGGTTCGATGGCTTCCTGCACTCGTTCGTCATTCCCGAAGGCGCGGGTCTCGATGAAGCCATCGAGTACGCCCGCTTGTTCGAGTGCTTCGTGCAGGAAGGCGCGGTCAGGAAGGACACGGTGGCGCTGCTGCGAGCGCGCATTCAGCGCAGTCTCGCGGCCGTGGAACAGCGCGAGGGTAGTCAGGGCTAGTACTACTTTGTCAGATTCGATGATCGATCTCGATTGCTAATGGATTCGATCTGTTATTTGCGCTGGTCGTCGGAGGGCGCCGTCGGTACGCTGCCCTGCAGTGCTGCCGCGCAACGCCCCCGCGTGGTTGGATCGGTTGAGCACGTGGCTGGAGCCGTTCGAGGTGTGCTTCGGTCACGTCGCGCAACGGGGGGCGTTCCGTCGCTATCTGCTCGGGTTGCTGAGCGACAGCCGGCGCAAGTCGATGAGCGCGATGCTCGCGCGCGTCAGCGATCCCGGCAGCTATCAAGCCTTTCAGCATTTCATCACCGACGCGCCGTGGACGGCGACCGTGGTGTGGCGCCACCTGCGGGCGATGCTGCCCGATCGCGCGGGCGTGCTGATTCTCGACGGCACCAGCTTTCCCAAGCAGGGCCGCCACTCGGTGGGCGTGGCGCGCCAGTACTGCGGCACCTTGGGCAAGACGGCCAATTGCCAAGTCGCGGTGACGGCGGCGTTGTGGACGGGCGCCCGCGCCTGGATGGTCGGCGCGCGCTTGTACCTGCCCGAGACCTGGCTCACCCCCGAGTCGCGGCGGCGCGCGCGGATCCCGGCCACCGTGCGCTTTCAGGAGAAATGGCGCCTGGCGCTGACGCTCGTGCAGCAGGTGCGCGCGAGTGGCCTGACGGTGACCGCCGTCGTGGCCGACGCCGAGTTCGGCAACAACGCGACGCTGCGGCGCGCCCTGCATCGCGCGCAGCTCCCGTATGCGCTCGGCGTGGCGTCGGACCTGAAGGTGTTTCTTGGCACGCCTGCGCTGCACGTGCCCGCCGCCCGCTCGCGCACGGGGCGCCCGCGCACGCGGCCGCAGTTGCCGCCGGGGACGGCGGCCGTCGAGGCCCGGGTGTGGGCCGCCACCCAACCCACACGCGCGTGGCGCCTGGTCTCGTGGCGCAATGGGACCCAGCCGCCGTGGCGCGCCCGCTTCTGCGCCACGCGCGTGACTCCGGCCCACGACTGGCGCGAGCGCCGGCTCGCGCCCGAGGTGTGGCTCCTCTGCGAACGCGACCTCGGCGCAGCGCCGCGCACCAAGCATTACCTGGTCCACCTGCCGGCCACGGCCTCGCTCCGGGATCTGGTGCACCTGGCGCATCAGCGCTGGGCGATCGAACAGCAGTACCAAGAGCTCAAAGACGAACTCGGCCTCGATCATTTCGAAGGCCGCTCGCTGCCGGGGTGGGACAAGCACGTGGTGCTGACGGCCCTCGCGTACGCCTGGCTGCAACACGAACGCGCGGCGCCGCGGCGCGCGACTGCCCACGTTGCCGATCGCGCGGGCGGTCATCACCGAGATTCTCACCGCCCACTTCTTCGTCACACATCCGCACTATCTGGACACCATGCTGAAATTGCGGGATGTCCAACTGCGGATCTAACAAAGTAGTACTAGGTGCGTGGTCGGAAGTAGGTTTGCGACTGTCGCGCTCGGATGGCGGCGACGATGGCGGGCACGCCACACCGAGGTACTGGCATCGCGCCTGTCCACGCCGTCCGTTCAGTCCACCCAATTCACCCTGTTCCCCCAATGACCTTGCTTTCTCACCTGGGAGTGAGGAGATCGGACGGACTGGACGTTCTGGACGGCCATGGTAGTCAGCCTCCATCGCGATTCTTCCGCCTCAGTCCACTCGTTTCCTGCCAGCCTCGACCCACCAGAGGCCATCGGCCTGCCTGTCCAGCCGTTCAGGAAGCGCCCTGGAGTGGGGCTGCATCACGGCACCCGAGTCCTCCCGCTGCCGCAGGCGCTATCGCGTTCGCGGCAGGTACTCGCTGACAGCTAGGCACGGTTCCCGGCGTGCTCTTCGCCCAGCAACTCGCGCTCCTAACAATGGTAAGTCGTGCTGCCCCCATGTCCGAGCGTGTTGGGTATTGGCGCCTCGCGGCTCGAACAGATGAGCTTATGATGCGTCACGGCGCAGGCTGGACGAACCAGTCGCAGGCCGGACAACTCTGGGAGCTGAGAGGTGAGCTGCCATGGCGAACCCCACAACGTCGATCAACTAAGAAAGAACGATCATTTGACGAGAACACGGGCACTGAGCACGATCTTGGCTGGTTGCGCACTGGCGGCGGGCGGAGGCACCCTTCTCCTTTCAGCACACGGCGGCGACACCACTCTTATCCACGCCTGCGTGGACAGCAAAGGCGCGTTGAAAATCATCGCGGCGAGTGCCATGTGTAAGGCGGGCACAACGTCGCTGGACTGGAGCATCGTCGGACCTCCCGGTACGCCTGGAGTTCCCGGTACTCCTGGTGCGCCCGGGACGCCTGGTATTGCAGGGACAGCAGGAGCGGACGCTCCATTGGAGGCGCTGGGACGGGTCGCTTACGGTACGGCGAGGCTCGGGTTTGTCGGTATCACGCCGAACCCTCAGGAGGTGACCAGTGCAACCATCGTCGCGGGCGGTGCCCCGGGCGAGTGGTCGTTCGTGAAGGTCGATGCGACCCTGCACGCGGCCAACAATCGCAGCGAGCGCGTTGCGTTTGTCGTCACTCGCGACGGGAGCACCGACACCTCAATCTACCAACAAATCTCGGTTGACCCCTATACCGGCACTTCGGCGAGCGTGTCGTGGGTGGTTCGCCTCCCGGCAGGAACCCAGGAGACATTTCGCCTGAAGTATGAGTTCACGCCGTATAGCCCGACATGCGAAACCTCCAACTCCTGCACGCGCCACGACCTGGACGGAGTCATCACGGCGACGGCGATGCCCTTCGGCTCGACTGGCACGACGGACTGGTAGAGCCCAAACAGGGTGCCCTCCAGAGAATCTGGAAGTTGGGTGAGTTGCCGCTGGCGGTCCTGCCGTTTGCCTGACTGAACTGCAAACTGCAACTCACCTGCAATTCTCTGCATCTCCCATCCGACACCCTTACTGCTGCAACTACACCCTCCCCCGTAGGGGGAGGTGTGCAGCAGGAGTCCAGCAGTTCAAATGACAGGGAGGAGCGGGACTGGGGGCCTACAATATCCGGATGATCCCAGACATCCAAATCTACGCACGGAAGGGGCTGGAGACCGAACTCGCGCGACTCAATGCCGAGCGCGAGCGGGTGAGGGAGTTGCTGGCGTCGCTCGATGGCGCATCGACGAAGGCTGCGACGACCAGCGCGGCTCTCGCCAAGCGCCCCCGCCAGATGTCCGAGGCCGGGAGACAGGCAATTCGAGAGGCGGTGAAGCGGCGGTGGGCGTAGGCGCGGGCAGCGGCTGCCACTCACGCTTGCGTAAAACTGGCGACCTATTCAAGACTACATGGCGTGATCTCCGCCTGCAGTTCAAGTTCGGAATTGGCCCCGGGGTTCCCGCTGAGCCTTTGACCCTTGCGCCCGTGACCGTGTTCGTAGGTCCGAACAATTCCGGTAAGAGCAAAGTGCTCGCCGAAATTTACCATTTCTGTCAAACCGGCGGAAAGAACACGCAGGACGTGATCTTGGAGTGGCTTGAGTTCTTGCCTTTTGACGCCTCGTCGGCATCGGCGGCGATAACGCACTGCCAGCTTCCGCTTCGACCGGCCGAGACAATACAACCGGGCAACATAATAGTAGGGCGGCGAGGGCAGCGCATCAACGTAAGTCAGAACGAACTACTGGCCTATCTTCAGAACCCCGTCGCAAACATTCAAGCATTTTGTCAGCGGTTCGCGTCGTACAACACTCTGATGCTGGATGGCGCGAGTCGGATTGGACTCGTCAGAGAGCAAGATGCTGGCGACCTACAGCTGGAGCCGCACAGCAGTTTCCAGGTTCTCTTTCGAGACAACGAGAAGCGGGCAGAGATTCGGAGGATTGTCTCGGAAGCAATCGGGTCAGTCTTCGTGATTGATCCGACACACCTTGGCAAGCTCCGCGCAAGGCTGTCATCTCGATTGCCGCGTGAAGAAGCCGAGGAACGAGGCATCCACGATGAGGCTGTGCGCTTTCATGCATCGGCACAACCGATCGAGCAGTCCAGTGACGGTGTGAAGGCATTTGCGGGGATCGTTACTGAGCTGATCGCTGGCGATCCAAGGGTAGTGTTGATCGATGAACCTGAAGCGTTCCTGCACCCGTCTCTGGCATTCAAGCTAGGATGGGAGGTCTCATCTCTCGCCAGTCGGTCGCAAAAGCGACTACTAGTCTCCACTCACAGCCCCAATTTTGTTATGGGCTGCATTCAGTCTGGCGCACCTGTCAATATTGTAAGACTGACCTATCGCAACTCCGTGGCTACGTCACGTGTCCTACCCAGTGAGCACCTCTTGGAGCTGATGAGGAATCCACTTCTTCGCTCAACGGGTATGCTCAGCGGCCTTTTCTATGAGTTTGTCGTCGTTACCGAATCGGATGCTGATCGCGCGTTTTATCAGGAGATCAACGAGCGCCTACTCAAGCACAAGCCGGAATGGGGCATCCCCAACTGCCTCTTTCTGAACGCCCAGAATAAGCAAACCGTACAAACCATCATCACGCCCTTGCGCCAGCTTGGCATCCCGGCGGCCGCCATCGTTGATGTAGACATCGTCAAGGAAGGGGGCTCTGTCTGGAGCGGCTTTCTCTCCGCGGGATGCGTGCCAGCAGCATCCGCCAGTGCCTTGGCCACGCTGAGGTCAAATATCAAGACGGCGATGGACTCCTCGGGAAAGAACATGAAGCGGGATGGCGGAGTCGAAGTTCTATCTGGCGACTCCCGCCGGTCAGCTGGCGACCTTCTCGACCAATTAGCCAAGTACGGCCTGTTCGTTGTTCCTGGTGGCGAGTTGGAGTCTTGGTTCAAGCTGTTGGGCGTGAGTGGCCACGGCCCCGGCTGGCTCGTAGCTATGTTTGAGCGACTCGGGGCCGATCCGAGTAGCGAGGGGTACGTTAGGCCATCGGACGACGACGTGTGGGCGTTCATGGCCGCTGTGAAGGAGTGGTTGGTGGATCCACGTAGGGCGGGTATCCCCACCGGCACGAGTTGAGCAGCTGAGCAGTGCTCGTCAATGTGCTCTGGAACGGGGGGCACATTGACACGAATCCAGCTATGCTTAATGAACTTCGACCTTCGGTGTGCGTCAGACCCTTCCGGGCCTGTCACGGTCGTCCGCGGCTCGGTCTGTAGGTAAATGAAGACCCGAGCAGTGTCCGGTGCGCCAAAGCGCGCGGTTCATGGGCACGCGTACGGGCCGTTCACCGGGAGCGTCTACTCCCGAACGCCGCGCTCAAAGGCTGTCACACCGGTTCCCCTTGCACTCATCCCGGAGGCTCTCGTAGAGCCCCGCATAGGTCAGGAGGATGTCCTTGAGCCTCTGACGTATGCGGTCGGAGTTCAACGCCTGCGTACTCATGGTGACCGCCGCTGACACAAGCGCGGCTCTACGTTCTTGCAAGAGGGTAATTGCGCGGCCTGCCTCGGCCCTGAGCGACTCAATGGACCCCACGCGGTTGGTGATCCACCTGGCGATCTGCTCTTGTTCGTCAAGTGGCGGCGTTGGAATCGACGCGCGTTTTAGATCGAAGATGTTCACGCCGCGCACAGCAGCACCAAGGCTGCCACTAGCTAGCGCCTCTCGTACCGGGCTTGAGAGCAGAGCCCAACGCAGCCAAGCGCCGTGGACTCCACTTGCGGGCGCAACCCGGGCCACGTCCTGAGTGATATTGGCTCCAGTGAGTTCCTCCGGAACGATCCGCAGTCCCCGATTGACCCCCGGATCGAGTACACCAGGTCGCCGGATCAGCTCCTCGAACACATGCCCCATCCGCGCGTTGCTGACACGCGTCGGGTGGAGGTCGATGTTGGCGAACTTCTCGGTGACCAGGTAGAG
This sequence comes from uncultured Gemmatimonadaceae bacterium, assembly GCA_963829055.1. GTDB lineage: Bacteria > Gemmatimonadota > Gemmatimonadetes > Gemmatimonadales > Gemmatimonadaceae > JAJKIV01. Next base: position 6,384 of record CAWHHI010000006.1, read on the forward strand.
CAGCCCGGCCTTGGCGAGGCGGTCGATCTGCGTGTGGAAGTCGAAGCGCTCGAAGATGTCGCGCACCGCAGGCGAGAACGCCTGCATGTAGGCGCGGAGGTTCTCGCCGATGTGGTCCTGGTCGCCCATGCAGCTTCTTCAGGTCGAGCGGCGAGGTGTTGTAGAAGAGCTGGCCGCCGCCTTGCAGCAGGAAGGGCTCGGGGTTCAGCCCGGCCTTCTGGCGCTTCGCCAGTTCGGCCAGCACGGCGGCCTTCGTCGGCTCCAGCACGCAGTCGAGGCGGCGCAGGACGGTGAACGGGAGGATGACCTTGCCGTACTCGGATTGCTTGTAGTCGCCGCGCAGCAGGTCGGCGACGGACCAGATGAAGGCGGAGAGATTCGTGTCGTTCATTGACGGCGCTGAGTATATTCGGCGGCCCGATGATCGCAGACGGTCTCGGCTAGCTAGAAGGCGTGTCTGTTTCCTTCGGTCCTAACCGCCACTTCTCAAGCGCCTTGTCGAACTCGAAGTGCGGGCTCCCGCGCAGGACGACGTAGACCGCGGTCACCAGCCGTTTGGAGGCTGTTCGCACACCCCGCCGTCGCATCTCATCGGCCAGTTCGCGTGAGGACATCGGCTCGCCGCGCTCTCGCAGGAGCCTGCGAGCAGCGGCGACTATGCCGAGGCTGGTCCAACTCCCTGGCTGGTCGGCGCTCTGTTCGCCATCTAGCGAAGCGAGGCCCGCGAGGGCGGTGTCAATCCGCTCTAGCTCGGCCGCTAGTGCACTGCGTCGGCTCTGCAGTTCCCGGCGGACGGAATCGAACGCCTTGCTCATGCCCACCTAGCGATGCCCCTAGCCATGACGGGGAGGAGCATAGCACCAACAATAGGTAGCGCCACCATGTTTAGAGGGGAGATTAAGCATTGGATTTCGCCGGTGGCACTATGACACGCATTGACTAACTGTATGTATATCAATAGGTTGCCAAAGCAAGGCCTACCTATAGTAATGGCTATGCATACGGCTATGTATGTGTGCAAGTACGCGAATTACATTGCCAAACACATAGCCTCTCCCGCAAAGTTGTGTCAGGGCAAATGAGACGGCCATCCTGGCCTGACATTGTTCCTGGAACGAGTTTTCGATGAAGTCCATCAATGAGACCCTCACCCCCGCTGCCGACCCAGAGGCGGCTCCTTCGTATACGCCCGACGACCCGACCCTCGTGGCGCGGATCCTCCTCGACCAGTGGGCCACCGCGACCGGTGAGGACACCGTCCGTCGTTGGCGCGGTCGGACATGGAGCTGGGAGGGCCAGTCGTACTCGGAGGTGAAGCAGGACGCCTTCCGGAACCGGGTTCAGTTGGCCATGCAGCCGTACTACGAGCAAAACGTGTTCGACCGGCACGGCAACGTGGTGCATGTGACGCCGCACCGGGTCAACGCGGTGATCGCGGCGATCAACTCACAGGTCGCGGTGGATGACGCGATCGAACAGCCCTGCTTGCTCGACAATCTCGGCGCACCGCTCGATCTGCCTGGAGTCCGGCATGGGTTCCTGGCCTTCGAGAACGGGATCCTCTTGCTCGACCGGACGCTGGCCGGACTGCCGACGTTGTTCCCCCTTCACCCGAGGTGGTTCAGCCAGGTCGTCCTGCCGTACGCCTACGACAACAACGCGACGTGCCCGCAGTGGACGCAGTTCCTTGCCGAGATGTTCGAGGGAGACGCGGAGGCGCAGAAGTTCGCACAGGAGTACCGGATGCACACCAACCCGGCACGCACGTTCCTCTCGGATGCGTACGAGGTGGGGGCGGGGCGATTGCCTGTCACGGAGGTGTATGGGGACTATTGCGCATTCGCCACGGAATTGGGTGCCGAGCCGGTATCGGCGCACGCCTTCGGACTGGAGGTGAGCAGCGCCTTCGGCAAGGCGGTCAAGCGCAAGCGCCTCGGTCAAGGCAATCCCCGCCCCTACGTGTACGTCGGCCTCCAGCGCACGTCCGTCCGTCCTGGCGAAGTCGAAGATGAATTGAATATGGAGCGTGAGGAGTTGGGAGGAGAGAGCGAGGCCCAGGACGGCATGGACGCCGGGACGTACCTGCTGATCGAAGGCGACACCACGGGAGACTCGGTGGAGTGGGGCGAGTGATGACGCGATTCGGTGAGCATCACAAGCAGGGCGGGGGGGGCGAAAGCCCCCCTGCTGTCCTTCGGCAAGCACGCGCAGCTGACGGCCGGTCGCGAACGGGAGCAGATTCGTTCCACGGAGCCGCCCAAGCTGCTCACCGTGAATGAGGCCGCCGAGTACCTACGGCTGAGCCGAACGCGGTGTACGCGCGTGTGGCACGGGGACAATTGGCGTGCCTGCGGATGGGTGTCGGGAAGCGCGCCGATCCGGTTCACCTGGGCCATGCTGGTAGACTCCCTCCGCCACGAGTCCAGCACCATCACCACCGAAAGGGCCGCGTGATGGGTGTCACCGTCGTCGAGATACCGCCGGAGCACGCGGCGGGTGGAGGTGGAGTCCGCGTCCCGGTTCCGGGTGCAAGGCGAACCGCCAAACGCAAGCAACTCAACTCCAGGTCAGGCCGAAACCTGGGCCGCAACGTGAGTTGACGGGAGCTCACGAGCGAGATCGGGTTGGGACGCTGGCAGAAGCAAGCTGCCAGGCCCATGTCCCGGCGCTCTCCGAGTTCGCACCACGTTCGTGGCCGAGGCATACGGTCGCGCAAATCAGCATAAGGCGAGCGGGGTGCTGTCCAAGGAGAGTCGATTCTGCGGGCACCATCTCGTGCCGACATTCGGCGGACGAGCGTCTCGACCGAATCGACGACCGCTCGGTGTGCAGCGTTGAAGGCCAAGCTGCTACGAGCCGATCGGCGTCCGAAGACGGTCAACAACGTGCTCTCGGTCCTGCGAAAGCTGCTGACGGTGCGGTCGAGTGGAACTAATCGACCGTCTGCCTTGTAGGATTTCGTCGTGCCCGGGACGCGGTGCGCAAAGACGCCCGCAGGCTTTTACGACGACGAGTAGGCCGAGGTTTCGTCACCGAGCCGAGCGGCGGGAACGGGACCCTCACCTCGTTGCGTTGCTCGGTAGTGACGCCGGGCTCCGGTGCGGGCGAGATGACGGGCTTCGAGTGGCGGGATGTGAAATGGCCCGCCGGTCACCTTGTGGTGGAGCGGTCGAGTTGGCGTGGGCAGACTGTGCTGACCAAGCACCGACGGGGGATACGTGCCTCTCACGGACCGTGCCGGTGACCGTCCCTGCATGCCGCACTGTCGAGGTACGGGGTGCGCGGGCCGGTGCTGCGCGGCCGACATCCTGGCAACATGATGACGAAGTGGCGCGGTCCGTTAGACCGGCTGCGCCCGGTAGCGCTGCGGGAGTGTACATACGGGGTCCACGTACTACGTCACTACGTTTTGTTCACGTCTGGCGGCATGCAGGGGCGGCGACCACAAGCAAATTCAGGCACTGGCGGGCCAGAGACCTCGCAGCAACGGAGGGCTATATGCACTTGGCCGCGGGCGGCCGGGAACTGGCCATCGCGCTTCTGAACCCTCCCGCCGCGGGTGCGGCGGGAGCAACAGGCGAGCAGCAGCCTCAGCCTTGACAGCGGTAAGTTGTTGATTTAGAATGGACTTGGGTGGAGCGGGCTACGGGAATCGAACCCGTCTGACTGGCTTGGGAAGCCAGGACATTACCACTATGCTAAGCCCGCTCGCAGCCTGCGATTATCGGGGCGGGCGTCGAGCGCGTGTCAATGCCGCGCTGCCTCGAGAACTGATGAACCGTCATCGAGTGCGACGGCCGACCACGGGACGCTGCCTCGCCATATCGGACAGTTGGAAAGCCGTCCCTGCCCCCCTGCCACGACAGCCAGTTGATGGTTGCGGTCTTCCAAATCTTGAGCCGTGATCCTCGGGAGTTGAGCGTCTAGCCTCCAGCCGCCAGCCTCGAGGCTTGCGCCCTGAGCCTTGAGAGTTTGAGGCCTGAGCCTTGCGGCCTGAGACCTGCCCGGGACCTGCCGCCGAGGCTGACCCTGAAACTGCCGCTACAGCCACTCGTAAGCTGAACCGCCATGCCCTGATGTGTCCGTTTGCACGTACCTGTAGGCGCGAACTACAGGTTTTCGCGCCTATCTTCGCCGCATCCACGCTCGCGCGTGCCAACCTCCTCGCACGCGTCTTCGGTCCGCTTCTTGCCATGACACAGAAGCATGGAAGGCGGGCACGGCGCTCGCCGTGAACCGCAACCGCCCGGCCGCTTCTGGCGGCGGGCGATGAACCGTTGCATGACGACGGAGGAAATCAGCAATGAAGCGCACATTCCATTGGGCGACAGCGTTTACCGTGGCGGCGAGCATGACGGCACTGGCCCAACACGCAGGGCTCGCCCTCGAGCTCCACGACCTCGGGGCCTTCGCAAGGTCAGACGGTCACGCTGCAGGGGTGCCTGCAATCGGGCACGGCGATGAGCAGCGAGCACCACCTCCTCGACCAGTAGCACCGGAAGCACGGCGACGGGCAGCACCAGCACCGGCAGTACCGGCGCAGCCGGCAGCACCAGCGCCGACGGCGGGCACGCAGGGCGCGACCGCGCAGAGCGGACAGGCCGCGGGCGCTGGCCGTATGGGCGGCTACGCCAGCAGTGCGGCTGCCAGCATGTACACGCTGCGCGTGACGGATGGTGGCGGCGCGTCGCGCACCGGCATGCCGTCGACGGCAGGGCAGGCCGATGAACGGTCAGCGGCCGGCCAGCAGGGTGGTCGCGTGTACCACCTGATGGCCGACTCGTCCACCGATCTGTCCAAGCACGTCGGCCACCAGGTCGAGGTGACGGGCACGCTGTCCTCGGCGGGCGCGGGCGGCCACCACGGCATGTCCAGCAGCGCCAGGCTCGACGGGCAGCACGGCGACGACGGGCAGCGGCGCGGCGGTGGCGGCAGCGGCAGCACCGGCTACACGGGCCAGGCGACGTCGGGCAGCGGCAGCACCGGTAGCGGCGCGGCTGGAGGCACGGGCGCGACCGAGCGCCGGCAGCACCTCGACGATGGGGTCGATGGCGTCGCAGGCGCAGGCCGCCATGGGCGGCATGCTGCACGTGACCAACCTCAAGATGATCGCCTCGACCTGTAAGTAACAGGTCACGCAGCGCGAACGAAGAAGGGCCGTCCGTCGAGCAGGGACGCTCGGACGGCCCTCGCTTGTTATCCGGCGTGACCTCGGCGCAGCCTGCAGGCTGCAGGCTGCAGCCTGACCTGTGTCCGCTATCCCCGAATCATCCCCAGCACCTCGTCGCGGCGCTGTTCCATGATCTCGCTCGTCACGCCTTCGAGGTTGAGCCGCAGCAGCGGTTCGGTGTTGGACTTGCGCACGTTGAGGTGCCAGTCCGGGTACTCCACCGACACACCGTCGAGGTGGTAGACGTGGCCGTCGGCGTACCGGCTCGTGATCTCGGCGATCTTCGCGTCGGCCAGTTCCATGCTCGCGAGCTTGGTGTTGATCTCGCCGGAGATGAAGTACTTCTCGCGCAGCGGCGCCAGCAGTTCGGCGAGCGTCTTGCCCTTGCGTGACATCAGCTCGAGGATCAGCAACACCGGAATGAAGCCGTTGTCGGCGAAGAAGTTGTCGCGGAAGTAGTAGTGCCCCGTGACTTCGCCGCCGAAGATCGCGTTCTCGGCCCGCATCCGCTGCTTGATGAAGGCATGGCCGACGCGGCTCATCAGCGCGGTGCCGCCGTACTGCGCGACGATGTCCTTGACCGCGTAGCTCGCGCGCACGTCGTAGAGGATCTTCTCGCCCGGGTACTTGATCAGGAACGCCTCGGCGAGCAGCGCCGTCACGAAGTCGCCGGCGACGAAATCGCCGGTGCCGTCGATGAAGAAGCAGCGGTCGGCGTCGCCGTCCCAGGCGATGCCGATGTCGGCCTTCTCGTCGAGCACGCGCTGCGTGACGGTGCGGCGGTTCTCCTCGATGAGCGGATTGGACTCGTGGTACGGGAACGTGCCATCCACTTCCATCGCCACGTGCGAGGTCTTGCAGGGCAGGCGCGCGAAGATCTTCGGCCCGATCAGGCCGCCCATGCCGCTGCCGGCATCGAGCACGCAGTTGAACGGCTTGATGATCGACGGGTCGATGAACTTGAAGATGTGCTCGAGATAGTCCTCGACCACCTCGCGGCGCTCGTAGCCACCCATCGCCGGCTTGCTCGGCGGGAGCTCGCGCGCCATGATCATCTCCCTGATCTCCTTCAGGCCGACGTCGCCGCTCAGCGGCTTGGCGTCCCTGGCGACCAGCTTGACGCCGTTGTATTCCTTCGGGTTGTGCGACGCCGTGATCTGCGCGCCGCCGTCCAGCCCGTCGCGGCACACCGCGAAGTACATCACGTCGGTCGGCAGCATGCCGTAGTCGATGACGTCGCATCCCTGCTGGCGCGCGCCCTCGATGAACGCCTCGGCCAGCCCCGGCGACGACGTGCGCATGTCGCGCGTCACGGCGATCCGCTTGGCACCGAGGTAGGTCACGAAGCCGCCGCCGATGTCGTGCGCGGCGGTCTCGTTGACCTCGGACGGGTAGAGGCCCCGCACGTCATAGGCCTTGAAGATGTTCGGGTTCACGACGTTCACGTCTGCCATGCGTCAGTCCCAGGCGCCGGCGCCCGCAGGCCCGCCGCGCGAAATGCCCGCGAGGGCGTCAGAGCCTGCTGTAGTCGGTCACGGTGCTGCGATCGCCCAGCATCCGGCCGTCGCCGACGACGGTGTTGCGGCCGATGTGGCAGTTGCGCCCGACCAGTGCGCCCTCGACGACGGCATCGGCGCCGACCACGGAGTTGGCCCAGATGACGGCGTCGCGCACCTGCGCCTGCTCGTCCACCTGCACCTGGCGGCCGACGACCGCGTACGGCCCGAGCCGCGCGCCGGCCTTGATGACCGCGCCTTCGTCGAGGAAGCACGGCCCCTGGATGTGCACGTCCTGTTCGATGCGCGCACCGAGGTCGACGATCCCGCCGGCGCGGTCGAGGAACGGCGCGGCGTGGTACCGGCCGTCCATGATGTCGCGGTGCACCTGCCGGTACTTCTCCGGCGTGCCGATGTCGATCCAGTAGCCGTCGTTGACATAGGCGACGAACGTCTCGCCATTGGCGACGAGCGACGGGAAGTACTGCCGCTCGATCGAGTACGCCTCGTTGTCCGGGATGCGATCGAGCGTGTCCGGCTCGAGCACGTAGACGCCGGCGTTGATCGTGTTGACGGTGATCTCGTCCTGGCCCGGCTTCTCGAGGAAGCGCTGGACGTTGCCGTCGGCGTCGGTCTCGACCAGTCCGTAGGCCGAGGGATTGTCGACCGGCGTCAGCACGATCGTCGCCTTGGCCTTGGCGGCCCGATGACGCGCGATCACGGCTTGCAGGTCGATCTGCTGCAGGACGTCGCCGTTGAGCACGATGACCGAGTCCTGCACGGTCTGCGCCGAGAACTTGATGGCGCCGCCGGTACCGAGCGGCTGCGGTTCCACCGCGTAGGAAATCTTGATGCCGAGCGCCTCGCCGTTGCCGAAGGTCTCCTCGATCCGCCTCGGCTGGTAGTTCAGGCTGAGGATCACTTCGGTGATCTCCGGCACCTGGCGCAGCTGATCGAGCTGATACATCAGGAACGGGCGGTTGAAGATCGGGACGATCGGTTTCGGGGTATTGAGCGTGAGCGGTCGCAGGCGCGTGCCCTTGCCACCTGCCAGGAGTATGGCCTTCATGTCAGCAGGGAATGATAGCGCAGACCCCTCGTCCGGACCGGCTGCCGGTACAATGGCGCCGCCTCCCCTCGATGCTCAACCTTCCCAACACGCTCTCGGTTCTCCGCATCGTGCTGGTGCCGTTGCTGGTCGTGGTGATGCTCACGCCGCCCCACAGCTGGGAGTGGACCGGCGTGCAGAGCGACTTCCTCGGCGCGTTGATCTTCGGGCTGGCGTCGCTGACCGACCTGCTCGATGGGTGGCTGGCGCGGCGTCGCCGGCAGATCACGGTCGTGGGGCAGTGGCTCGATCCGCTGGCCGACAAGCTGCTCGTGCTCGGCGCGCTCATCTCGCTGGTGCAACTCGAACGCGCGCCCGCCTGGATGGTCACCATCATCGTCGGTCGCGAGCTGGCGGTGACCGGGCTGCGCAGCGTCGCCACCGCACGCGGCGTGGCGATGCCGGCCTCGGAGCTGGGCAAGCGCAAGATGGCGGCGCAGGTCACCGCCATCCTCGGCCTGCTGCTGGCGCCGAGCGTGCCGTTTCCCCTCAACTGGGTCGGCACCATCGCGCTGTGGGTGATGCTGGCGCTGGCGCTGTGGTCGGCGTACGACTACTACCGACGGTTCAGCGACGTACTGAAGGCGAATAAAGCGCGAAATGCCGGAATGCCGGAATGCCGGAATGTCGAGACCAAATGCCGGACTGTCGAGTCACCGCTCTCGACTTGCCGCATTCGGCATTCGGCGTCTGCCGGCCGGTCGCGGCTGCCGCTCGATGGCGGCTTGGCGTCGACCGTGCGGTCGCGTCGGCGCGGCGGGACGACCGTGCCTGTCGCCGTGGCCGCGGGCGTGCGTCGGGGCCGCGGGGGCGTCCGCCCGGTCGTGGTGCGGACTGCCCTCGGGCGTGCCCGGCGTACGCGCGGCCAGCGTCGCCTGGACGCGCGCCTTGAGTGCCGCGCCCTGGTGCCAGGAACTCGCTCTCGACGAATTCGGCCTCGAGCTTCTCGAGCAGCGGCAGCGCCTCGGCCTCGAGTTTCACGGTGACCAGCGCGTCGGCGAGGTAGTAGTAGACGGCGTCGCGGCTGGTGAACTGCGGGTCCTCCTGCAGCACCTGCCGGAACCGCGAGATGCCGCCCGGATACCAGCGCGCCTTGTAGTAGAAGTAGCCCACCTTGTAGATGGATTCGCTCAGGCGATCGCGCGCGATGCGTTCCTTCTCGAGGACCTCGGGCAGCAGCGTGCTGTTGGGGAACTTCTGGCGGAACGCCGCGAACTGGTCGAGCGCGGCGCGTGTCTCGGTCTGATCGCGCTCCGGCCTTCGGCATCTGGTCGAAGTGCGTCATCGCCAGCTTGAACTGCGCGTAGTCGGCGCGCTGGTGCGTGGGGAAGTACGACAGGAACTCCTGGAACTCGCGTTCGGCGCGCAGCTTGCCCTCGGTCGAGCCGTCGTTGAGGTACGCATCGCCGAGCCCGAGCTTGGCATCGGCTCGCAGCGGGCTCTGTGGATAGCTGTCCACGAGCTGCTGGAAGTACTCACGGGCGGTGAACCACTTCTTGTCGTTCATCGCCGCCGTGCCCTGCTCGTACAGGTACTTGTCGGGTTCGGTGACGCCGGTGGGAATGTTGCCCTTCTTGGTCGCGCACGCGGCCGCCACCATCGTCACCAGGACGACGAGGGCGATGCGGGTCAGCCCACCGATGCGGCTCATGCGCGTTCGCTGCGTAGCCATGCGTATTCTTCTGCCAGTCCCTGCTCGAGGGTGACCGACGGCGCGAATCCCAGATCGGCCGCCGCCCGACTCGTGTCGGCGTAGGTGTCGCGCATGTCGCCCTTCTGGGGCGGCTGCTGGTCGATGGTCACCGGGCCGACGAGCCGGCCGATGATCTCGAACACGTGATTGACCGTGACGCGCGATCCGCCGCCGATGTTGTAGACGCGCCCGGGCACGCCCTTCGTGCCCGCCGCCATCGTCGCCGTGACCGCATCGGCCACGAACGTGAAATCCCGCGTCTGCTCGCCATCGCCGTAGCGTGCGAGCGGCCGTCCGTCCATGGCTGCCGTCAGGAAGCGATGAAAGCCCATGTCCGGTCGTTGCCGCGGCCCGTACACCGTGAAGTACCGGAGCGCCACGAACGGCACGCCGTGATTCACGTGGTACAGGTGCCCGAGGTGCTCGGCGGCCAGCTTCGACACGCCATACGGCGACAGCGGCTGCAGCCGCTGGTCCTCCCGCATCGGGATCGCCGCCTCGTCGCCATAGACGGAAGACGTCGAGGCATAGACGAAACGATCGAGCGGCCGGCCGTGCACAGGCCTCGAGCAGCCGCTGCGTCGCCGCGATGTTGTTGCTGACGTAGACGCTGAAGTCGCGGCCCCAGCTCTTGCGCACGCCGGCCTGTGCCGCGAGGTGGAAGATGTGCGTGACGCCGTCGAGCAGCGTCGTCGAGGTCCGCGTCCAGCAGGTCGGCGTCGACGAACCGGAAATTCGCGGCGACTGCCGGGCCGCGGCGAGGTTGCGCTCCTTCAGCGACCGCGGGTAGTAGTCGGTGAAGCAGTCGATCCCGACCACCTCGGCGCCCTGCGCCAGGAGCCGGTCGGTGAGGGTCGAGCCGATGAACCCGGCCGCCCCGGTGACGAGTGCCTTCACGCGAAAATCTCCCTCAACGTCCCCGGGAGGCGGCACGGCCGCCCGTCCCGGGTGACGGGTACATGCAGGGTCCGGGCGGTGGCCAGCACGCGGGCGTCTGCCATCCGGACCAACTCGTACGTGAACTCGACCCGGACGGCGCTCGCCATGCGACCCACCGTGCGAATCTCCAACTCGTCATCGTACCGCGCCGGGTGCCGGTACTGGCAAGTCGCCTCGATGACGGGCAGGCTCACGCCGTCCTCCTCGAGGGTCTTGTAGCTCCACCCGGCCTGGCGCAGCAGTTCGACGCGCCCGACCTCGAACCACGCAAAGTAGTTGCCGTGGTAGACCACGCCCATCTGGTCGGTTTCGGCGTAGCGCACGCGGATCTGGGCCGTGCCCGAGACGGTCATCGTCGCGAACGGGCCTGCCAGCCGCGCTGGCCAGCCGTGCGCAGCGCGGCGATGGCCCCGGCCGGGATCGGGCGCGCGCAAACACGGCCGCGCCGGCCACCAGGACGTCGCCGCCGGCCTCGACCACGGCCTCGGCGCGTGCCGGGTCGACCCCGCCGTCGACGGTGATGGTCGCCGCGGAGCCGGTGCGATCCAGCAGGTCGCGCAGCCGACGGAGCCGGTCGTAGGAGCGCTCGATGAACGTCTGGCCGCCGAAGCCCGGGTTGACCGACATCAGGATCACGATGTCGAGGTCCGGGGCAATGTCGGCCAGCGTGTCGAGCGGCGTGGCCGGATTGATCGCCACACCCGGACGGGCGCCGGCCTGCCGGATGCGGTGCACGAGCCGGTGCAGGTGATCGGTCGCCTCGACATGAACCGACACCGACGCGGCGCCGGCCTCGACGAACGCGTCGACGTACGTCTCCGGCTCCACGATCATCAGGTGCACGTCCAGCGGCAGCGGCGAGACCCGGGCGAGGGCCGCCACGACCGGGATGCCGATGCTGATGTTGGGGACGAACCGGCCGTCCATCACGTCGACGTGAATCCAGTCGGCGCCGGCGTGCCGCCACCATCCGCACGTCGTCGCCGAGCGCGGCGAAATCGGCGCTGAGCACCGACGGCGCGATCCGCACGCTCACCGGCTCACCTCGAGGGAAATGGCGTTGCCGGGCGCGATCTGGAAGCCGCCGAGCGGCGACTGGCGCAAGACGATGCCGGGGGGCACGCCGGGGTAGGGCTGCTCGGCGACGAGGGCGACACGGAAGCCGCGGACGCGCAGCACTTCGGCGGCCTGCTGCGGCGTTGACGCCGATGAGGTCCGGCATCACGTACGTGGTGCCACGTTCGCCGCGGTTCACGAGCAGCGACACGGTGTCCGCGGCGGCGCCGGCGGCAGGGTTCTGCGCCACGATGATGCCGGCCGGGAAGGCCGAGGATCGCACGGCCGCGAGGTTCGCGAATGCCGACGCCTTCGCCTTCGAGCCGCAACTGCGCCGTCCGTTCGGTGAGGCCGACCACCGCTGGCACGCGACTGACCGTCGGTCCCGCGCTCAGCCACACCTTCACGCTGCGCGGCCGTCGCGCCGTACTGCCGGACACCGGGTCCTGCGCGAGGATCAGCCCGGCTGGCACCTTCGGGTCGGACCGGCGCGATTCCTCGACCTTGAGCGGCAGACCGAGTTCGGTGAGCGACGTGCTCGCCTGATTGACGGTGCGGCCACGCAGCTCGGGCACGCGCACGTCGCGCGTCCGCAGCGCGAGACGCATCGCCATGCCGAACGAGGCCGCGTAGGTGACGCACAGCAGGGCCAGCAGCATGACCAGCTTGCCCGCGCCCCACACGCGTCCCGTGAATCCCCGCCGAGCCTCCATCAGCCGTTGATCTTACAGGCGCAATTTCACAATTTCAGAATTTCACGAACACCGACCTGCCGACCGCCGAACGTCGATGGAGCGCTGAGTGACCGACGTCTGAAATCCTGAAATTCTGAAATTGCCCGTCTCTACGCCTGGCTGAGGACGACCGCGAAGAACGCGTCGAGACCGTGCACGTGCGGCCACGTCCGCAGCGCGCCCTCGTCGGTCAGCAGCGGGGTCATCGACGGCGGCAGGCGCTCCTGCCGCAGGTCGAGCCGCCGCAGGTCCGGGCGCTCCTGCAGCACGGCCGCGACCAGGTCCTCGTTCTCCTCGGGCTCGCTGGAACAGGTGGCGTAGATCGAGCCGGCCGCCGGGCGCGAGGGCGCGCAGTCCCTCGTCGATCAGCGCCCGCTGCGTCGCGACGAAGGCGGGCAGGTCGGCGGCGGTGCGCCGCCAGCGCACGTCGGGATCGCGCCGCAGCGTGCCCAAGCCCGGAGCACGGCGCATCGATCAGCAGCGTGTCGATGGACCGGTCGAACGGCAGGTGCGTCGCGTCGCTGCGCACGATCGGAATGCGGTCGCGCCGGACGCGCGGGCCAGCGTTGCGGCCAGCAACGCGACGCGACGGACGCGCATGTCGTTGGCGACGAGCCGCGCATCCGGCGGCAGCCACGGCCGCATCGCCAGGCTCTTGCCGCCCGGGGACGCACAGGCGTCCAGCACGCGACCACGCCCGACCGTGCCGGCGACGACGCCGACCGCTGCCGACGCTTCGTCCTGCGCGTACGCGGAACCCGCCGCGCAGGTGCGGCAGCGCATCGCGTCCGCTCGCCAGCACGATCCCGCCAGGCACGAACCGCGTCGGCGTGCCTTCGACGTCGCCAATCCGCATCGCGGACTCGCGATCCCGACTGCCCGACTCCCGACTCCCGACTCCCGATTCCCGATTCCCGCCGCGCCAGCGGCCACACCGTCACGTCGGCCGGCGTGTTGTCGTAGCGCACCCACGCTTCGGTCGCCTCGAAGCCGAAGCGATCCAGCCAGCGCTCGACGAGCCAGGCGGGATGCGAATGCGTGATCGCGAGCCACGCCAGCGCCTGCGTTCGCCAGCGAGGATCGTCGACCGGCACGCGTGGCGCCTCGGGCAGCATCGGCGGTCCCTCGCGGACGACGCGACGGAGCACGGCGTTGACCATGCCGGACGCGCTTCGCGTCGGCCCGCGCTTGACGATCTCCACCGCGTCGTTGACCACCGCCGACGCCGGGATCCGCGTGGCATGCTGCAACTGGTACAGCCCGAGCCGCAGCGTCGCGCGCACATCCGCGATCGAGGTCGGCCGGTTGTCGCTTCGTCAGCGCGTGAATGGCGAAGTCGAGCGCGAGTTTCCAGCGCTGCACACCGGTCGCCAGCTCGGTCAGCAGTGCCCGATCGCGGGCGTCGGCCAGCGACGGGTGCACCTGCGCCAGGGCGGTCGCCAGATCCCATCGGCCCGCATCGACGGCCGCGAGCACCTCGGTGGCCGCGCGCCTGGCCGGCGCGATCATGGCGCGCCGCTCGCGCGCAGCGGCGTGTCGGCGCGCCGCCCGAGACGCCATTCGCGCGCCGTCATCACGCGCTTGCCTTCAGGCTGCACGCGCACGACGCGCAACGTCGTGTCCTGCCCGCACGCAAGGACGATGGCGTCGCCGTCGAAGGCGACGACGCCGCCAGGGTCGACGCCGCCTGCCGGCGGCGCGTCGTCGACTGTCGCCTCGCGCACCATCGAGGCGCTGCCCGTCGACGAACGTGAACGCGCCTGGCCACGGCTGCATGCCGCGCACATGACAGTCGAGCGCGTGCGCAGGGCGCGTCCAGTCGATCAGCCCTTCCTGCTTCTCGATCTTCGGCGCCAGCGTGGCCAGCGCGTCGTCCTGCGGCTCTTCGATCACGGTCTCGCCGCGACCGAGCCGGTCGACGACCTCGCGCAGCAGCAACGCACCGGACACCGCGAGGCGCTGTTCGAGCGAGCCCGTCGTGTCGTCCGGCTCGATCGGCACCTCGACACGGGCCAGCATCGCCCCGGCATCGAGCGCCAGCACGACCCGCATGATGGTCACGCCGCTGACCGCATCGCCATTCAGGATCGCGCGCTGAATCGGCGACGCACCGCGCCAGGCCGGCAGCAGCGACGCATGGACGTTGAGCAGGCCGAGCGGCGGGCAGATCCAGCAGCGCCTGCGGCAGCAGACGACCATACGCGGCGACCACGCCGAGGTCGGCGTTCCAGGCGCGGAATGCGTCGAGGAAATCCGGATCCTTCAGCTTCAGCGGCTGCAGGATCGGCACACCCGCAGCGGTCGCTCGTGCCTTGACGGGCGAGTCGGACACGTGCTGACCGCGTCCGCGCGGCGCGATCCGGCTGCGTGACCACGCCGACCACCTGGTGGTGCGAGGCCAGCAGCGCATCGAGTGTCGGCACGGCGAACGCCGGCGTTCCGAAGAAGGCTATGCGGAGTGGCATCGACGAGGCTCCGTGGTTCACCACTTGCCGGCGCGACGCAGGCGAGAGATGCGGCGCGTGAGTGCCCAGCGGTAGACCGGCCGCAGGCGATCGAGGAACAGGATGCCGTTCAGGTGATCGACCTCGTGCTGGATCGCGCGTGCGAGCAGACCCTCGGCGCGAATCTCCCGCACGTCGCCGTCACGATCCTGGGCCCGAACGGTCAGCCGCAGCGGCCGCGGCACCGTCGCCTCGATGCCGGGGACGCTCAGGCAGCCTTCTTCCTTGAGCTGGAGACCGTCCCTCTCGATGACGTCAGGGTTGATGAGCACGAGGAGTTGGTCCGACGCGGCGGCCTGCCGACAGATCGACGATGCAGACCTGCAGCGACTCACCGATCTGCGGCGCCGCCAGCCCGACGCCGGCCGCGCCGTGCATCGTCTCGCGCATGTCGTCGATGAGCGCGTCGATCTGCGGCGTGACGGCGGCGACGGGTGCGGCCCGCGTGTGCAGGACGGGTGCGCCGTAGCGCAGGATCGGCCGGCGCATGGCGTCACGCCTCGGCGGGTGCGGGGTGGAAACGCTGCTGCACCCGGGCCTCGGCGCGCGCGATCGCCGCCTTGATGTCGTCGAGCGTGTCCGCGCCGAAGCGCTCGAGCACGGCATCGGCGAGGACGAACGCCACCATCGCCTCGGCGACGACCGCTGCCGCCGGCACGGCACAGACATCGCTGCGCTCGATGGCGGCCGGTGACTCCTGCATGGTCTGCAGGTCGACCGAACGCAGCGGCTTCATCAGCGTCGAGATCGGCTTCATGTAGCCGCTGATGCGCAGGTCTTCGCCGTTGGTGACGCCGCCTTCGAGGCCGCCGGCCCGGTTGGTCGGGCGGGCGACGCCCATGATGCGTGCCTCGCCACCGGCGGCCGGCAGGACGATCTCGTCGTGCACCTGCGACCCCGGCACCGACGCGACACCGACGCCCTTGCCGATGCCGACGGCCTTGATCGCCGGGATCGACATCACGGCCTGCGCGAGGCGCCCATCGAGCTTGCGATCCCACTGGACGTAGGAGCCGAGCCCGGGCGGCAGGCCTCGCACGACGACCTCGAACGCCCCGCCGAGGGTGTCGCCCGCGGCGCGCGCGGCGTCGATGGCCTCGATCATCTGCTGCTGCACCGCCTCGTCCACGCAGTGCAGCGCCGCCTCATCGTCGATCGCCGCGATCTGTTCGTAGGTCACGACGAGCGGATCGCCCAGGCGTCACCGCACCGAGCGTGAACACGTGACTGACGACGTGGATGTCGAGCGCGGCGAGGAACTGGCGGGCGAGCGCCCCGGCCGCGACGCGTGCGGCGGTCTCGCGGGCACTGGCGCGCTCGAGGATGTCGCGCATGTCGTCGCGGTCGTACTTCAGCGCGCCGGCGAGATCGGCATGTCCGGGACGCGGGCGGGTCACCGGAGCGCGCCTGGCGCCTGTCGCCTCGGCAGGCGCCTCGGCGCCGACGTGCATCGTCTGCTGCCAGTTCTTCCAGTCGCGATTGCGGATCAGCATGGCCACCGGGCTGCCGAGCGTGTGGCCCTTGCGCACACCGCTCAGGATCTCGGCCGTGTCCATCTCGATCTGCATGCGGCGACCGCGGCCGTAGCCGAGTTGCCGACGACGAAGGTCGCGGGCGAGGGCGTCCTGATCGATGGGAAGGCCGGCCGGGAGGCCTTCCACCGTCGACACCAGCGCCTGTCCGTGTGATTCACCTGCCGTGAGAAAACGCAGCATCAACCGCCGATTCTACACGCGCCACAGCGTGGTGCTCGCGGTGCGGCGCGCGGTGGTACTTCCTGCGCCGCGCGGACCGCGGCGTCCTGCGCAGAATTCGCACTCGCACGGCGCGTGCGCGCGCGAATCGCGCCGGATTGCCCTCGTCGAGCGTCTGGCGAGGCGCTTGCTCGGAACCGGCGGCATGACACGGCCCGGCCGTCCGGTGCCGTTCGGCGCGCTCCGCTGCGGGCGGCTGCTCGAGACCGCGACGGGCCTGGTGGACCTGGCGACGGGGCGGCCTGCGCTACTGGCGAGCCGGCTGCTCGACCGGGACGGCGGCATCGGCGATGGACGCGCGCCCGCGCCGGGCAGTCGTCAGCTGACACGCAGGCACGTCGTGCTGGACGCCTGGCTGACGCAGGACTGGCTGGGCCGATGGATGGAGCGGTCGGTGACGATCGCGGCTGCCGAGCCAGCCGTGGGCGCCGCGGCTCCGCACCAGCGCCGGACGTGGCCGGAGCTGTCGCCCGCTGCCATCGGCGTGACGCGGACGACTGGCGCGGGCGGCTGGTGCCGCCGTGCCGCCGCCGCGCGCGCCGGCGGCTCGTGCCGGTGCTGGCGCCGATGGCTCGGCCGTGCTCGGCGCTGCGCCGGCGGCGCAGTGGCCGCCGCTGCTGATTGGCGGCACGGACGCGTCGCTGGCCGCAGACGCAGCGAGCGCGGAGTCGTGGGTCGAAGCGCGGCGGTCGGGTGTCGATGCTCGCCATGATCGAGCGGCCTCCCGAGGCCTGGATCGCCGACACGCCGCCGTCGCCTCGTCTGTCGCACACCGATGTGCGCGCCACGGCCGCACGTGGTCGAGCGGCCCACGCGCGACAACTGCGTCGTGCCCTGCGCGCGCTCGCACCGCGCGCCCGCGCTGTCCTTCGTTCGTCGCCATTCCGCCGTCTGCTGGAGGTCGTGATCGCATGACCCATCTGGAACTGCTCGACGTCAGTGCGCAGCTCGAGGAGGTTCGGCGCGACGAGGACGCGCTCGTCGTCGCCTGCCGGGCCGTGCGCCAGCACACGCAGGCCGACCACGCGGCCATTCTCGTGGCGCGCAACGACGAGACCGCGCCTGCTGGCGAGCGATGGGCCGCCGGGCGACTCGATCCTGGCCTGGCGGCAGCTCTGCCGGGCCGACGCGCCCGAGGCGCTGGCGTCCGCACGCGGATGGCACGCGGCCGGCAAACACGCACTCGAGCACGACGCGTGCGTGTACGTCTGCGCGTGTTGGCCCAGTCGCGACGCCGGGCAGTCACGCCAGTCGCTGCTGACCGGTGTTCGCCAGGCTCGTGGCCGGTCGCGTCGACGTGCCGGCGCCGTCGTCCCGCGCCGCCGCACCGGGCCTCGAACAGACGCTCGTCGGCGACAGCGTCGTCATGCGCGACGTCCGCGCGCAGATCGCACTGGCGGCGCGCGCGCCATTCCCGGTGCTGATCCGCGGCGAGAGCGGCTGCGGCAAGGAACTCGCGGCGCGCGCGATTCACGCGCTCGGGCAGCGTCGCCACCGGCGGTGTGCGGCGATCAACTGCGCGGCGCTGCCCGACGAGCTGATCGAGTCGGAGTTGTTCGGCCACGTGCAAGGGCGCGTTCACGGGCGCGGCTGCCGATCGCGCCGGGCTGTTCGACGAAGCGGATGGCGGCACGCTGTTTCTCGACGAGGTGGGAGAACTCGGTGGACGTGCCCAGGCCAAGCTGCTGCGCGTGCTGCAGGACGGCGAGGTGCGGCGAGTGGGCGAGAACCAGGCCCGTCGCGTCGACGTGCGGATCATCGCCGCGACCAACGTCTCGCTCGAAGAGGCCGTGCGCCGCGGCACCTTTCGGGCCGACCTGTTCTACCGCCTCGACGTCGTGCGGGTGCGGATGCCGGCACTGCGCGAGCGGCGCGACGACATCCCGATGCTGGCACGGCACTTCTGGCACGACTGCACCGCGCGCGTCGGCAGTCGGGCCCGCCTCGACGCGCGCGTCCTCGAGGCGCTCGCGCGGCATGACTGGCCCGGCAACGTCCGCCAACTGCAGAACACGCTGGCGGCGCTGGCGGTGCGCGTGCCGCCGCGCGGACGCGTCGCCGTCGACGACCTTCCGCCAGACGTCCGCGGCCCGCAGCCCTCGTCCTGCTACGCGGACCGGTCCGGCCTCGACGCCGCCCGACGCGAGTTCGAGGCAAGCTACGTTCGCGAGGCCCTGACCCGCGCCGGCGGACGCTCGTCACTCGCGGCCCGCGACCTCGGGCTGACGCGCCAGGGCCTCAGCAAGCTGGTGCGCCGGCTTGGCCTGGACGAGGAGGAGGCGGGCTCTCGACTACCATAGCGGCCGCCCATGCTGCGTTTCCTCACCCGGCGGTTGCTGCTCACCGTCCCCGTGCTGCTCGGGGTCGCGACGCTGGTGTTTGCGCTGATCCACCTGGTGCCCGGGGACCCGGCCGTGTCGATGCTCGGCGAGGCGGCCACGCCGGCCGACGTCGCCGCGCTGCGCGCCAAGCTGGGCCTGGACGACCCGCTGCCCGACGCAGTACGGCCGCTTCCTGTCCGATGCCGTGCGCGGACGTCTCGGCCAGTCGCTGCGGACCGGGCGCCCGGTGACGACCGAACTGTCGGAGAAGCTCGGCGCGACGGTGCTGCTGGCCGTGACGGCGATGGTCGTGGCGCTCGTCGTGGCGGTGCCGCTCGGCATCATCGCGGCGGTGCGCGCCAACACGTGGGTGGACAACGTCGCGATGGCCCTCGCGCTGGTCGGGGTGTCGATGCCGAACTTCTGGCTCGGCCCGCTGCTGGCGCTGTTGTTCGGCGTCTACCTGGGCTGGCTGCCGATCTCGGGCCGCGGGCCGTCGGCCGAGTTCCTGATCGGGTCGGTGCCGCGCGTGCCACCGGCGTACCTCGTGCTGCCTGCGCTCACGCTCGGCCTCGCGCTCGCGGCGATTCTGGCGCGGATGACGCGGGCGAGTCTCGTCGAGGAACTGAAGGAACTGTACGTGCGTGCGGCGCGGTCGCGCGGACTGTCCACGCGCCGGACGGTGTTGCGGCACGCGCTGCGGAACGGCCTGATTCCGATCATCACCATCGTCGGCCTGCAGTTCGGCGCGGTGCTGACCGGCACCATCATCACCGAGACGATCTTTGCGTGGCCGGGACTCGGCCGCCTGCTGATCCAGTCGATCCAGTTCCGCGACTACCCGATGGTGCAGGGCTGCATCCTGCTGATCGCCGTGACGTACGTGGCGGTCAACCTGCTCACCGACCTCGCGTACGGCCTGGCCGATCCGAGGATCCGCTACGAATGAACCTGCGGATCGGGCTCACGCTGGTGGTCGCTCGCCCTCGCGGCGGCGGTGCTCGGGCCGTGGCTCGTGCCTGCCGATCCGCGGGCGCAGGAGCTGGCGCTCCGCCTCGCCGGCCCGACGCTGGGCGCATCCGTTCGGCCTCGACGAACTCGGGCGCGACATCCTGGCCCGTCTCGTCGCCGGCGCGCGCGTCTCGCTGATCGTCGGCGTGTCGGTGGTGTCGGTGTCCGCGCTCGTCGGCCTCGTCGTCGGCGGCATCGCCGGCTACGCAGGCGGGTGGGCCGACACGCTGATCGGACGCGTGATCGACGTGCTGATGGCGTTTCCCGGGATCCTGCTGGCGATCGCGCTCGTGGCGGCGCTCGGCCCGAGCCTGCGCAACGTGGTGATTGCGCTGGCGACGATCGGCTGGGTGGGCTATGCGCGCCTGGTGCGCGGCCAGGTGCTGAAGGCGCGCGAGTTCGAGTACGTGCAGGCGGCGCGCAGCCTCGGCGCCTCGGCGCCTCGCGTCCTGGTGCAGGCACGTGCTGCCGTTTGCCTATCCCGCCGTGCTCGTGCAGGCCACGCTCGGGATGGCCGGCGCGATCGTCGCCGAGGCGTCGCTGAGCTTCCTCGGCCTCGGCGTGCAGCCGCCGACGCCGAGTTGGGGCGCGATGCTCGACGCCGGCCGCAGTCACCTGATCGATGCGCCGCACCTGACCATCTTCCCGGGCCTGGCCATCGCCCTGCTGGTGCTCGGCTTCAATTTCCTCGGCGACGGCCTGCGGGACCGGATCGACCCGGCGCCGAAGTGAGCCGACGGTGCCGGTCCGGCTAGTCCAGGATGTCCGCTCCTGCCAGCGGAACAATTCACCAGTTGCGGTGTCCAACCTGACATCGGTACGCTCAGGAGGTGACTGCAGGGTGGCAGGGGAACTTTCGATGAAGCCCGTCACGCTCGATTGGGCCGGCGTCAGTGACGCCGAGGCTGCCCTCGTCTCGCGATGCCTTGCCGGCGACGAACCGGCGTGCACCGAACTGGTCGAGAGCCATCAGCGCATGGTGTACCAGCTCGCCTTCCATCTCCTTGGCGACAAGGAGGAGGCGCTGGACCTGTCGCAGGACGTGTTCCTGACCGTCTTCCGGATGCTCGATCGGTTCCGCGGCCAGTCCGCCCTCCGCACCTGGATCTACCGCATCGTCGTCAACCAGGCACGCAACCGGCAACGCTGGTGGCGCCGGCGCTTCCAGTCGGCGCAGGTGCCGCTCGACGTGCACGTGTCCGAGCACGGCGAGCTCGCGTCGCCACGCGACGACTGCGGACCGGAGCGGTTGCTGCGACAGAAGGAACAGGCCGATCGCGTCTGGCAGGCGTTGCGCGACCTGCCGTTCGATCAGCGGACGGCCCTCATCCTGCGCGAAATCGACGGCCTCAGTTACGAGGAGATCGGGTACTCGCTGAACGTGGCGGTGGGAACGGTCAAGTCACGGCTGGCGCGTGCGCGCCAGCTGCTTCGGGCGGAGTTGCAGCAGTGACCAGCCTGGATTCCTGTACGACCATCAAGGAGCAGTTGTCGGCGTTCCGCGACGGCGAGCTGCCTGTCGCGGAGAACCTCGACGTCGGCACAGCACCTGAATCACTGCGCGTCCTGCCGGCGCGCGCTCGACGAACTCGACGAACTCGGGCAACTCCTGCGTCACCAGGCGGCGGTGGTGTCGGCGGCCGTCGGCGACGAGCCGGTCGCGCACGGACTCGCCGGCGCGGTCGTGAGCCGCGTGCTGGCCGAGCAGGAGCAGTCGTGGCCGGTGCGGGTGCGCGACGCCTTCGACGACATGCACCTCGTGTGGGCGGGCCTGTGCGCCACGGCCGCCGTGGTCGTGTGCGCAGGGCTGGCCGCTGGCATCGTCCTGCTGGCCCCGGCCGCCGAACGCGCCGACTCGCTGCGCGCGATGGTGACGACGATGGCGATCGCCGGGCACCGACCTCGAGCCGTTGCCGCTCGCGCCAGGTATGGAGGCTCCGCGGGTGTCGGCCGAGGCGGTGATGCCGCTGATGCTCGCGAGCGATCTCACGCTGGCCACCGACCAGGACGTCGAACTGGCGATCTCCGGGGTCGTGACCCGCGAAGGGCGTATCGAGCAGACGCAGCAGCTCGAGGGCACGCCGAACCTGCAGCTGGTGCAGTCGCTGGAGGACGCCGCGCGCTTCCATCCGGCGAGTCGCGCCGGCAGCCCGGTGGCCGTGAGCCTGGTCTGGCTCGTGAGCCACACGACCGTGCGTCCGCCGATCATCAAGCCGCAGTCGGCGCACCGGGTCGCGCCCGACATCTCGACCTAGGCGGCGCGGCCGGTCCGGCTAGTTGCGCGGCTGCCGCGCTTTCTGCGCGCGCACTTCCAGCGTCGCGAGGTTGCCGAGGCTGTCGGTGGCCCGCAGCACGACCGGCCCGTCACCCAGCGTCGCCAGCGGAATGCTGAAGCGCTCGCGCAAGTCCGTCGAGTGCGCCGTCCACCGGGAACACCGGTCGCCACTGTCCGTTGCCGAGGAGTACGTCGACCCGGTCGAGAGTCGACGCTGCATCGGTGACCTCGAACGCGAGGTTGGCGCTCGACGCCGCTGTCCCGTCGTCGGCTGACCTGCACGGTCGGCGGCGTGTTGTCGATCGTCAGCGGCCCGCTCTCGCGCTCGCCCTGCAGGGCGGTCGCGTCCGGATTGGCGCGGTTGTCGGCGGCGATCACGCGCACGACGTAGCGACCGTCCGGCAGCAGTGACGTGTCCCACGCGTAGACCGTCCCCACCAGTTCGCGTGCCAGCACGCGCCAGTCGTCGGCACCGACGCGACGCACCGCGACTTCGTAGCGCAGGTCGTCCTTGTCGGGATCGGTGGCTTCCCACTGGAAGGTCTGGAAGCCCTTCTGGTACAGCCGCCGGCCGACGGGCGCCGCCGTGGCCGTCGGCGTCGCCGCGGCGATGGCCTGATCGCGCGCCGGCGCCGGCGTCGTGGACAGGTATCCCGCGAGGTCGGGCGGTTCCTGCGTGGCATAGGGCTGCTGGAACACCACGCCCGGCGGGTGGATGGTGAGGCTGGTCAGGCGCGGCCGCTGGTTCCGCGGCAGGTACGTGAGCGTCACGTGATCGAGCACGGGCGCGCCGGCCAGATCGACCTTCCATTGCAGGTACCGCGCCGGTGGGCTGGCGATGCGCTGGACGCCTTCGTCGTCGCGGACCGGCACCCAGTCGGCCCACGTCTCGTCTGGCGTCGACGTGTTGCCGCTGCGTGTCGCGAAGGCGACGGTGCTGCCGGCCGGCCGCGTGCCTTCCCAGCGCAGCAGCCCCCAACTGGCGCCGGTCGTGGCGTCCTTGACCTCCGACGTGTAGCTGCCGGTCGGCGCCGCCGTACCCGCGAGTTCCAGGATCTTGCCGGGGTTGGACGCCGTGACGAGGAAGCGGTCGCCGCGCGGCAGGATGCGCGTCAACTGCCGGCCCGGCACCTGCGCGATGCGAGCCGTGCGCACGGGGTCGCCGTCGAGCGCGTAGACGACGCCGTTGTCGGCCGACACGAGCAGGCGCCCCGACGCCGTCGGCAGCAGGTCGAACGGCAATTCGCCGGTCGCCTCCCAGTACGTGTCCACCAGGCCGTCGGCGCCGAGGCGGTAGACGGCGCCCTTGGCGCCACTGCCGCTCGCGCACTGAGCGAACTGCTGACGCTGGCCGCGGGCGACGCACTCACCGACGTCGAGTCGCCGATGGCGACGACGGTCACCTCCGTGCTGACCTGCGCGGTCGGCGTGGCGCTCGCGGCGCGTGGCGGGGCGACGGCGCCGACGGCGTCGCGCCGGGCGAGACCGCCAGGATCCACGTCGTGCCGTTGGCGCCGGGCCGGATCGCCTGGACCTGCGAGTACGGGCCGTCGAGCAGGGCGAACGGCTTGCCGCCTGCGGGCACGCGATAGAGGCGTCCCGGGCTGTCGGTGCCGACCAGCACGTCGCCGGCGTCGTTCACCGACAGCGCGGTCACGTTGGCCGCTGCGCTCTCGAAGATCCTCGTCGGCAGTGCCGCCGGTCCGCGGCAGCCGATAGACGCGCCCCTTGCCGCCGGTGGCCACGTACACCTGCTGCTGGCGGTCGACCGCGATCGCCCACACGTAGGTCTCCTCGGGATCGAAGAACACCGTGGCGGTGCCGTCCGGCGTGATGCGATACACCTTGCCGTCGGGCGACGTGCCGGCGAGCAGCGCGTCGCCGTGCCATGCCAGCGCGTGCACCTGCAGTTCCTCGCTGTCCCAGAACACGCGCGTCTTGTCGCCCGAGATCGCCATCACCTGGCCATCGTTGCCGGTGCCGACGTAGAGCGTGCCGTCGGGCGCGGTCGTCGCCGTCCAGAGCGCCGGCGACGCGTCCTCGTGCAGCACCCGCACCGCCGGACCGAGCGTGAGCCGACCATCGCGGGTCACCGCCACCTGCTCGCCGCGGCCGGCCATCCACTGGTCGCTGCTGCTGACTTCCCAGCGCGACGGGCCGGCGGCGCGCACGGGCAGCGAGACGACCGCCGCCACGGCGGCGATCGTCATGGAACACTCTGGACACATATGTCATTTAGCGCTTACGGAACGATGGGAGTGATGGCGATGGTGCGCTGCCCGGTGGCGACGGCGTCGGCGGGGAGTTCCCACTCGCCGAGGACGTCCTGGTCCAGCGTGGTCGCGACCACGCCGGGAGCGGCGCCGAGCACCTGCATCACGCTGCCGGGCAGGGCCGGGAAGATCGCGGCCGTTGACGACCGAGCCCTGGGCCTGGCGGGTGAGGCGCACGTACCAGCGATCGCCCCGCCTGGCCTGGTTCAGCAGGCCGACGAGTTCGTCGACGCTGCGCGCCTGTTCCAGCGAGCGGCGTCGTCCCTCGAGCTGGGCGAGCGTCGTGCCGTCGATGACCTGCAACTGCAGCGTGCCGGTGGCGGTCGCCGGAATCGGCACCTGCAGCCGCTGCACCTGCGGCGCGCTGCGGAAGCTGCGCGTCTCGGTCATCAACGTGACCGTGTCGCCGGCGCGCGGGCGCGGCTCGGCGATCCAGGCGCGATCGAGGCGCGTCGATCGCTGCCGTTCGTCGGTGTCGACGTCGAGCGTGATCCGCCCGATCCTCGGCGTGCCGAGGTCGCTGCGGAGCACCGCGGCCAGCGGCGCGGCCAGTGACGCCGAGGCGGTGACGACGGCGCTGTCGCCGCCGAAGACGTTGTCCATGCGCAGCGTCGACGCGCCGATTTCGGCCGTGCCCTTCAGGCGGATGGTGGAGACGCCCACTTCGCGCTGGTAGGACTGCAGCACGTTGGCGACGGCGGCAAAGACGATCAGCGGCGAGAACAGCTGGTCCTCGGCGACCTCGAACGCGAACGAGCGCGACGTGCCGCCGTTGGCGCGCATCGCGACGGTGAGCGGAATCGTGCGCGGCGCAGCGCCGAGCGTGCCGGCGATCGCCGTGGCGCGATCCTGATCCATCACGCCCATCACCTCGCCGAGCTGCGCGAGCTTGATGGAGTTGAGCAGGCTCGGAATCACCGCGACGACGTGCGCGCGCGTCATCGGCAGCTGCGCCGGGCCGAGGTTGAAGAAGGGATGGCCGAAGGCGAGCACGCGCGTGCCCTCGACGCTCGTCACCGTGCCGGTGGCGCCGAGCGACAGGTCGCCGCTCACGAGGCTGACGCCGATGGCATCACCGGGCTGCAAGCGGGGCAGCGGTCGCTGCGGCGCGCGCGGCTGCGGCGTCGGCCGTACGCCATGCCCGCGCCGCCCGACACCGGCGCGAAGCCGGCCGCCGCGAACGTGTCGGACAACCACGAACCGACCGGGGTGGAGAAGCCCGCCATCGACAGCGGCGTGGCGATCGGGCGAAGGACAGGGCTGCTGACCGTGTCGAGACCCAATCCGCGCATCGAGGCAGGCGAGACGTTGACGCCGTCGCGGCCGGGCATCGACGCCAGGAACGCGTCGCGGAGCGCCTCGGCGGTCAGCGCCGTGTCGAGGGGCAAGGCGGCGACGCGGCGCGGCGCCGCCGTCGCGGACGCGGCCGTCGCGTCGGCCATCTCGGCGATCGGAGTGATGCCGGCGATGGGCGCCTTGGCGAACTGGCCCATCGAGTACGCGACGGCGCCGACGAGGCGGCCGTCGATGTAGACCGGGCTGCCGCTCATGCCGGCGATCACGCCGGTGTTCTCGAGTCCGGCACCTTCGAGACGCGCCAGGATGACCTGTCGCTTCGGCCCGATCACGCCGTCGAGCACGCCCAGGATGTGCGCCTTGAACGTGACGCGCTCGCCACCGTCCATGCGCGTGACGCCCTCGGCCGACCTGTCCACGGCGAATCTCGGAGACGGGGAACGTCGTGCCGGCGGCCCTGACGGCCGTCGCCGAGACGGGCAGGTGCGCCGACCACGGCGCGCCGCAGAGGGCCAGCGCCAGGCTGGCGGCGAAGACGCCACGGAGCAGACGAGCAGTCACGGCTGAGGAGGCGGGCAAGATGGCTCGGTTATGACACGCGGTCCGAAGGGGGTCAAGCGAGCGCATGGCTCGCGTCATACCGTAGGACGATCGTTGACGCCGTTCGGACGACTCTGGTACGGTCTGCTGCACATGCGGGGCTGTGCCGCGTTCTCCTTCGTCTCTGGACCTGCCATCGACCGTGCGCCGTTTTCGGCGCGCTATTGGTGGTGGTATGGGTCCACAGCCGAGGGGGCGGCCGTCTAGCCGCGCACTGACCAGTACCGACTCGAAACGAGTACCTGGCGCCCCTTCGGCCACCTGCCGACGGGGCGCTTTTGTTTTCACCGACGAACGCTGAACGCCAGACGCCGAACGCTCAATGCAACGCCACGCCTGACGCCAGCTAAGCCCTGAAGCCGTAAGCCGTAGCCGAGCCGTAGGCCGTAGCAGGCCACCGAGCTCCCGACTCCCGACTCCCGACCATCCGACTCCGATGTCGACCCCGCCCCCGTGAAACTCGTGGCCACCCTGGCCGACCTGACCGCCGAGGCGTTGCCGGCGGCGCGGGCGGAGGCGTTGCGTGTGGCCGACCTCGTGGAGTTCCGGCTCGATCGGCTGCCGGCGCTGCCGCTGGCGGACGTCCTCGGCGAGGCCGCGGCGCCGGGCCGTCGTGACCTTCAGGCCGATGCGGGAGGGCGGGCTGTTCGAGCGGCGAGGAGGCGACGCGGGAGTCAGCGGCTCCGCGAGGCGCTGGCGACTCGGGGCGGCGTTCGTCGACGTCGAGTGGGACGCCGACGTTCGCCGACGCCGTGATCGCGGCGCATCCCGGGCGGGTCGTGCTCTCGCGTCACGACTTCGTCGGCGATGCCCACGCGACCTCGCCGGCCTCGTCCGCGCGATGACGGCCCGTCGTCCGGCCGTCGTCAAGCTCGCGGTGACGCCCGCGCGGCTGACCGACCAACTGACGTTTCCGGACGCGGCTGCCGCTGCCGCCGGCACGCCGGTGGTGCTGATCGCGATGGGCACGGCCGGCCTGCCCTCGCGCATCCTGGCCGGACACGTCGGCTCGTGCTGGACCTACGCCGGCGCCGCCATCGCGCCCGGTCAGGTGCCGCCGGAGCTGATGCGCTCGCGCTACCGCGTCGGGCAGCACACGGCCGACACGCAGGTGTTCGGCGTGGCCGGACGGCCGATCGGTCATTCGTGGTCGCCGACGCTCCACAACGCCGCCCTGCAGGCCCTCGGCATCGACGGCGTCTACCTGCCGTTCGAGGCACAGGACATCGACGACCTGCTCGCCACGCGCGGCGGCGCTCGACGTGCGCGGCCTCAGCGTCACGGCGCCGTTCAAGCTCGATGCGCTGGCGCGCGCGTCCGTCGACGCCGATCCGCTGGCGCGCCGGCTCGGCGCGGCCAACACGCTCACGCGGACACCTGACGGCTGGGTCGCGCGCAACACCGACGTCGAGGGCTTCCTGCATCCGCTGCGCTCGCGGCTCACGCTGGCCGGCGCCCGCGCGTCGGTGCTGGGCGCCGGTGGCGCCGCCCGGGCGGTCGTCGCCGGCCTGCATGCCGAAGGTGCGCGCGTCACCGTGCACGCGCGGCGTCGCGACCAGGCCGAGTCGCTGGTGCCGCTCGGGCGCGACGGTGGGGCAGTGGCCACCGCCGCCCGGCAGCTGGGACCTGCTCGTGAACACCACGCCCGTGGGCACGGCGCCGCACGTCGACGACACGCCGCTCGAGCGCGGAGTCGCTCGCCGGCGGCGGGCTCGTGTACGACCTGGTCTACAACCCCGGCCGGACGCGCCTGCTGCGCGACGCCGCGGCCGCCGGCTGCGAGACGCTCGGCGGCCTCGAGATGCTGATTGCCCAGGCGGCGGTGCAGGTCGCCACCTGGTTCCCCGTCGAGCCTCCCGTCGACGCGATGCGCGCTGCCATCCACGCCGAGGCGCCGCAACTGGCGCTGGAGACCTCATGTCCGCGATGACCCAGACCACCTTCGACGAATTCGTCGACCTCGCCCGCCGCGGCACGTTCGTGCCGGTGTGCCGCGAACTCCTCGCCGACCTGCTCACGCCGGTGTCGGCCTTCCTTCGCGTCGCGGAACATTCCGATTACGCGTTCCTGTTCGAGAGCGTCGAGGGCGGCGAGCAGGTGGCGCGCTACTCGTTCCTCGGCAAGGACCCGTTCCTCGTGCTGCGGGCGCGCGACGGCAAGGCGGTGATCGAGCAGGGCGGCCAGACCGCCGCGCTCGACGAGAGCTTCGTCGCGGCGCTGCGTCGCATCATGGCCGAGTACCGGTCGCCCTTCGTCCCCGGGCTGCCGCGATTCACCGGCGGCGCCGTCGGGTTCTTCGGCTACGACGCGGCGCCGTGGTTCGAGCCGGCCCTCCAGGACGTGTGGCAGAAGTACGAGGGCCAGCAGGACCCGCGCGACGAAGCGGCGTTCATGCTGTTCGACACGGTGCTGGCGTTCGACCACGTCAAGCACCGGATCCTGCTCATCGCCAACGCCCGCATCTCGCCGTCCGACGACCTGGCGTCGCTGTACCAGTTCGCCAATGCGCGGCTCGACTTCCTGCAACGGGAGCTCGAACAGGCGCACGCACAGCCGATTGCCGGCGGCGCGCCCGGCTCCGAGCCGCCGGCCGTCCGCGCGCTCACGAGCCGCGAGGACTTCGAACGCAACGTCCGCATGGCGCAGGAGTACATCGCCAGGGGCGACATCTACCAGGTGGTGCTGTCGCAACGCTTCGAGGTCGACCTCCAGGCCGACCCGTTCACCGTCTATCGCGCGCTGCGCCACGTGAACCCGTCGCCGTACATGTACTTCACGCGCGTCGGCGAACTGTCGATCGTCGGCTCGTCGCCCGAGATGCTCGTCCGCGTCGAGGGCGGCCAGGCCGAGACCCATCCGATCGCCGGCACGCGGCCGCGCGGCAGGACGCACGAGGAGGACCTGCGCCTCGGCGAGGAGCTGAAGCGCGACGAGAAGGAACGCTCCGAGCACGTCATGCTCGTCGACCTCGGCCGCAACGACCTCGGCCGCGTCTGCGCCTACGGCTCGGTGCGCGTGCCCGCAGTTCATGACGCTCGAGCGCTACTCGCACGTCATGCACCTGGTCTCGCGTGTCGTCGGCACGCTGCGCCGACGATGCCGATCGGCTCGACGCGCTCGTGTCGTGCTTCCCGGCCGGGACCGTGTCGGGCGCACCGAAGATTCGCGCCATGGAGATCATCGCCGAGCTCGAGGGGCGCCCGCGCGGCGTCTACGCCGGGTCGGTGGGCTACGTGGACTTCGCCGGCAACCTCGATTGCTGCATCGCCATCCGGACCGTGTGGATGCGCGATGGTGTCGCCTACGTGCAGGCCGGCGGCGGCATCGTCGCCGACAGCCATCCGGCCGCCGAGTACGAAGAGAGCCTCAACAAGGCGCGCGCGGTGCTGCGTGCGCTCGAACTCGCCCATTCGCTGGGGCACCACGCCGGGTAGCCATGGTCCTGCTGATCGACAACTACGATTCGTTCACCTACAACCTCGCGCAGTATCTCGGCGAACTCGGCGCGGAGGTGGCGGTGCACCGCAACGACAAGATCACGCTCGACGAGGTGGCGGCGCTGGCGCCGTCGCACATCGTGATCTCGCCGGGCCCGGGCCGGCCCGAGGACGCGGGCATCTCCGTCGAGGTGCTGCGCCGGTTCGGCCCGTCGGTGCCGATCCTCGGCGTGTGCCTCGGCCACCAGGCGATGGGCTACGCGTTTGGCGGCCGCGTCGTCAACGCGACCGTGCTGATGCACGGCAAGACGTCGGACGTCGAGCACGACGGGCAGGGCGTGTTCCGCGACCTGCCGCAGGGGTTCACGGCGGCGCGGTACCACAGCCTGGTCGTGTCGCCGGACGCGCTGCCGGAGTCGCTGGAGATCACGGCGCGCACCATCGGCGACGGCACGATCATGGGGCTGCGCCATCGCGAGTACCCGATGCACGGCGTGCAGTTCCATCCGGAGTCGGTGCTGACCGGCCCCGGACATCACCTGCTGCGCAACTTCCTGGAGATCCGATGATCGCGCCGCTGCTCGAGAAGCTGCAGCGGCACGACGCGCTGACGACCGACGAGGCCGCCAACGCGATGGCGGCGATCATGCGCGGCGAGGTGACTCCGGCGCAGATCGCCGGGCTGCTGATGGCACTGCGCTCGAAGGGCGAACGGCCGGAGGAACTGGTCGGGCTGGCGCGGGCCATGCGCGAGGCGGCGGTGCCCCTGCCGCGGTCGTTCACCGACGTCTTCGACACCTGCGGCACCGGCGGCGACAACCTCGGCACGGTGAACGTGTCCTCGATGGCCGCGGTGGTCGTCGCGGCGTGCGGCGTCCGCGTCGCCAAGCACGGCAACCGATCGGTTTCGAGCCGCAGCGGCAGCGCCGACGTCTTCGAGGCGCTCGGCGTCAACGTGGCCGCCACGCCGGAGGTGGTCGCGCGCTGCCTCGAGGAGGTGGGCCTCGCGTTCCTGTTCGCGCCGACGTTCCATCCCTCGATGCGCCACGCCGCGCCCGGTGCGTCGCGAACTCGGCGTGCGGACGGCGTTCAACCTGCTCGGGCCGCTGACCAATCCGGCCGGCACGACGCGACAGCTGGTCGGCGTGCCTCGACCGGAGCTGACCGAGCTGGTGGCGCGTTCGCTCGGCCTGCTCGGGTCCGCGCACGTGTGGGTCGTGCACGCCGCCGATGGCCTCGACGAACTCTCGACGACCGGCTACACGAAGGTCTCCGAGTGCCGCGACGGCCTGCTGCGCACGTTCTTCGTGCACCCGTCGACGTTCGGCCTCGCCAAGGCCTCGCTCGACGACCTGCGCGGCGGTGATGCGGCGCACAACGCGCAGGTCGCGCGCGCGGTGCTCGATGGAGACGCCGGCCCGGTGCGCGACGTCGTGCTGCTCAACGCCGGCGCCGGGCTCTTCGTCGCGGGGCGAGTCGCCACGGTGCAGCACGGCGTGACGATGGCCGCCGAGGCGATCGACAGTGGCCGCGCGTCGCAGGTGCTCGCGCATCTCGTGCGCGTGTCGCACGGCCACCGAGGTGGAGGCGTGAGCGCGCCCGTGCCGTCCGTGCTCGACTCCATCGTCGCGGCCGCATGGAAGCGCGTCGAAGTGGCGCGCGAGCGGCGCAGCCTCGCGGACCTCGAGCGCGCGCATCGCGGACCGGTCGCGGACGGTGCCGACGGCACCGGTTCATGGCGTCGTTGCGCCAGCCGGGCATCCGCGTCATCGCCGAATGCAAGCGCCGGTCGCCGTCGAAGGGCGTGTTGCGGCCGCAGTACGACCCGGTGGCGATCGCCGGCCAGTACGCGACGGCCGGTGCCGCCGCCATCTCGATCCTGACCGAGCCCGGCTTCTTCGACGGCGCGCTCGATCACCTGGTGGCCGTCCATGCGGCGCATCCGGGCGTGCCGTTGCTGCGCAAGGACTTCACCGTCGACGAGTACCAGATCGCCGAGGCGGCGCTCGCGGGCGCATCCGCGGTGCTCCTGATCGTGGCGGCCCTCGAGCAACCGGTGCTCGTGCGCCTGCTGGCGTACGCGGCGCAGGTGCGGCATCGACGTGCTGACCGAAGTCCACGACGAGGACGAAGCGCATCGTGCCATCGACGCCGGCGCCACCATCGTCGGCGTCAACAACCGCAACCTCAAGACGCTGACGGTGTCGATCGACACCTCGCATCGCGTGGCGCCGATCATCGCCGTCGGCGCGTGTGCGGGTCGCCGAGAGCGGCTTGCGGACCGGCGCGGATCTGGCGTCGCTGCACGCAGCCGGCTATGGCGCGTTCCTCATCGGCGAGCGCTTCATGACCGAGGCCAACCCGGGCGAGGCACTCGCGGCGGTGATCGGCGACGCGCGCGCGGCACTGGAGGCGCAGGCGTGACCCGCATCAAGATCTGCGGGATGACCAGCGTGGAGGACGCGCTGATGGCTGTCGAGGCCGGCGCCGACGCCATCGGGCTGATCTTCTGGACCGGCAGCAAGCGGGCCGTGGGCGTCGAGCGCGCGCAGGCGATCACGCGCGCGCTGCCGCCGCTGGTCTCGACGGTCGGCGTGTTCGTGGACGAGACACCGGATCGCGTTCGGACCGTGGCCGATGCCGTCGGGCTCTCCGGCGTGCAGCTGCACGGCGACGAGGTGGTCGCGGACTGGGCGCGGTTTCCGCGTCCCGTCCTGAAGGCGATTGTCGATCGAACGGTACGCGACCAGCCCGTGGAAGACCGCCCGGGCGGCCATCCTCGTCGATGCGCACGATCCGGTCACGATCGGTGGCACGGGACGCACGATCGACTGGGACGCGGCGCGCGAGATCGCGGCGACGCGACCGCTGGTGCTGGCTGGCGGGCTCAGGCCCGAGAACGTCGCCGAGGCAGTGACGCTGGTGGCGCCCTGGGGCGTCGATGTGGCCTCGGGCGTCGAGCAGGCGCCTGGCGTCAAGGATCCGGCCCGCGTGCGGGCCTTCGTGCAGGCAGTGCGTGCGGCCGATGCCGCGCGGGCACGGAAACAATGAGACTGAGGGCAGGGCCGGCTCTCCGAGCCCGGCCCACAGGGACGCAGGGAACAGACGATGACGATGGCAGCGCAGGAACGGACGGGACGACCCGTGTTCGGGCGTCGCGACCCGGACGCCCGCGGGTACTTCGGCGAGTACGGCGGACGGTTCGTGCCCGAGACGCTCGTGGCTCCGATGGAGGCGCTCACCGAGGCGTACTTCGCGGTGCGGCAGGACGAGGCGTTCATCGCCGAATTCGAGCAGCTGCTGCGACAGTTCGTCGGGCGGCCGACGCCGCTCTACGAGGCGCGGCGGCTCTCGGAGGCGTGCGGCGGCGCCACGATCCTGCTGAAGCGCGAGGACCTCGCGCACACCGGCGCGCACAAGATCAACAACGCGCTCGGCCAGGCGTTGCTGGCCCGGCGCATGGGCAAGTCGCGCATCGTCGCCGAGACCGGCGCCGGGCAGCACGGCGTCGCGACCGCGACCGTCTGCGCGCTGCTCGGCATGCAGTGCGTCGTCTACATGGGCGTGGACGACATGGCGCGGCAGGCGCTCAACGTGTTCCGCATGCGCATGCTCGGCGCGGAGGTGCGCGGCGTCGACTCGGGATCGCGAACGCTCAAGGACGCGATCAACGAGGCGATGCGCGACTGGGTCGCGACCGTGCAGGACACCTACTACCTGCTCGGGTCGGCACTCGGGCCGCACCCGTACCCGGTGATGGTGCGCGAGTTCCAGTCGGTCATCGGTGAGGAAGCGCGCGTGCAGTGCCTGGCGGCCTACGGACGGCTGCCCGATGCCGCGTTGGCGTGTGTCGGCGGCGGCAGCAACGCCATGGGCCTGTTCGACGCGTTCGTGGCCGATCGCGGTGTGCGACTGATCGGCGTCGAGGCCGGCGGCGAGGGCATCGAGGGCGGCAGGCACGCGGCGAGGTTCGCCGGCGGCACCCCGGGAGTGCTCCAGGGCACGCGGACGTTCGTCCTGCAGGATGCCAACTGGCAACATCGAGCTTACGCATTCGGTGTCGGCAGGACTCGACTATGCCGCCGTCGGCCCGGAGCATGCCGACCTGCTGCAGCAGGGTCGGGCGGAGTACCGGTATGCCACCGACCCCGAAGCGCTCGCGGCCTTCGCGAGGCTCGGGCGGCTCGAGGGCATCCTGCCCGCGCTCGAATCGGCACATGCGATCGCGGCGGTGGAGCAGGTCGCACGCGAGGTGGGCACGGACGGCCTGGTCCTGGTGAATCTGTCGGGACGAGGCGACAAGGACGTGCAGAGCATCCAGGAACTGCTCGGAGATCAGGCATGAGCACACGGCTCGAAGCGGCGTTCGCCAGCATGAAGGCCGAGCAGCGCACGGGGCTCGTGGCGTTCGTGTCCGGTGGGGACCCGACGCTGGAGCGTTCGGCCGACGTGATTCGCGCCGTCGACGAGGGCGGAGCCGACGTGATCGAGATCGGCGTGCCGTTCTCGGACCCGTTGGCCGACGGTCCCGAGATCCAGCGATCGTCGGAGCGCGCGCTGCGAGCCGGCGCGACGCTGCGCGGCGTCCTCGATCTGGTCGGCGGACCTCCGGAAGGACGTCGCCGCACCGCTGGTGTTGTTCAGTTATGCCAACCCGGTCGTGCGCTTCGGTGTCGAGGCGTTCGCCGCCCGCGCGGCGGAGGTCGGCGTCGACGGCGTGCTGCTGCTCGACCTGCCGCTCGAGGAAGCGGGGCCGACGCGCGACGTCCTGGTCGGCCGCGGACTGGCGCCCATCTTCCTGGTGAGCCCGACGACGACGGGCGCGCGGGTGCGCAAGGCGAACGACCTGGGCAAGGGCTTCCTGTACGCGATCTCGCGGCTCGGCGTGACGGGCGTCCGCGACCAGGTGGCTGGACGACGCGCGAGCGCTCGTCGACCGGCTGCGCCAGGACGCGACACTGCCGATCGCGCTCGGGTTCGGCCTGTCGCGGCCCGAGCACATCCGCGACGTCGGCAAGTACGCCGACGCGGCCGTGGTGGGCAGCGCGCTCGTGGCGCAGGTGGCAAGGCACGGGCAGTCGCCGGCGCTGGCCGACGAGGTCAGGGGGTTCGTGCGCTGGCTGCGCGAGGGAGCGTCGGCATGACCGACCCGGACTGGCGGATGCGGGAACTGCGCGAGCGCATCGACGCGCTCGACGAGCAGATCGTCGCCTGCTCAACGAGCGCGCCGGGTGCGCGCTGCAGATCGGTGAGATCAAGCGCGAAACGGGCATGCCGATCTACCAGCCCGGTCGCGAGCGCGACGTGCTCGAGCACGTGCGGCGGGTCAATGGCGGGCCGCTCGACGGCGACGCCGTGATGCGGTTGTTCGAACGGATCATCGACGAGGCGCGCCGCCTCGAGCGCGAGGTGCAGAAGGCGCACGACGCGGGCAGGACGGAAGCGGATACGTGACCGTGGAACGGGATCGGGAAGGCCGATCGGGAAGGCCGGGACCGCGTGAAGGTAGGGCGCGTTCTCCGAACGCGCCGATCTGGATACGAAAGCGAGCAGTGACATGGTCGTGGTGATGGAGGAACGCGCGAGCGAGGAGCAGATCCAGCGCGTGGTGGCCCAACTGGTGCAAATGGGCTTCGACGTGCACCGCTCCACCGGATCGCTCCGGACGGTCATCGGCGCCGTCGGCGGCGAGGGCAAGCACGACCCGCGCCTGCTCGAGGTGCTCGACGGGGTGCACGAGGTGATGCGGATCACCGAGCCCTACAAGCTCGCGAGCCGCACGTTCCGCAGCGAGGACACCGTCATCACCATCGGCGATCTCCGGATCGGTGGCGACGAGGTCATCGTGATGGCCGGCCCGTGCTCGGCCGAGAACGAGGCGCAGGTGCTGAGCACGGCCGCGGCGGTGCGGCGGGCCGGAGCGAAGGTGCTGCGCGGCGGCGCCTTCAAGCCGCGCAGTTCGCCGTACAGCTTCCAGGGGCTTGGCGAAGAGGGCCTGAAGATGCTGCGAACCGGTGCCGACGCGCACAACCTCAAGCTCGTCTCCGAGGTGATGGACGCGAACCAGATCGCGTTGATGGACGGCTACGTGGACATCTACCAGGTCGGCGCGCGCAACATGCAGAACTACACGCTGCTGCGTGAACTCGGCAAGGTCCGCAAGCCGGTGCTGCTCAAGCGCGGCATCTCGGCGACGATCGAGGAATGGCTGCTCTCGGCCGAGTACGTGCTCGCCGGCGGCAACACGGACGTCATCCTCTGCGAGCGCGGCATCCGGACGTTCGAGAGCTACACCCGTAACACGCTCGACATCTCCGCGATCCCGGTCGTGAAGAAGCTGAGTCACCTGCCGATCGTCGTCGACCCGAGCCATGGCACCGGTCGTCGCGACAAGGTGGCGCCGATGGCGCGCGCGGCCGTCGCGGCCGGCGCCGACGGATTGCTGATCGAGGTGCACTGCGATCCCGACAACGCGATGAGCGACGGTGCGCAGTCGATGTACCCGGGGCAGTTCGAGCGGCTGATGGCCGAACTGCGGATCATCGCGCCGGCCATCGGCCGCAGCATCTGCCAGGAACCGGTGGCGCGGCGCGGTTGGGGCCAGTGAGCGAGCCGGCGCCGTTCGAGCGCGTCCTGCTGGTGGGGTGTGGCCTCATCGGCGGATCGCTCGGCCTGGGCATCCGTGCCGTGTGGCCCGAGGTCGCCGATCACGGTGCTCGATCCGGCCGCCGATCCGCGGGTGAAGGATCACTTCACGCTGGTGTCGTCACCGGCGGCGGCCGGAGACGACGGATCTGGTGGTGCTCGGCGCGCCCGTGCTGGAGAACCTGCGGTTGCTCGATGCGCTCGCGCCGTACGTCGGCGCCCACACCGTCGTGACCGACCTTGGCAGCACCAAGGGCGCGATGGTGGCGCACGCGCGGCGGCATCGCGGCGCTCGCGTTCGTCGGCGGGCATCCGATGGCCGGCAGCACCCACAGCGGCTTTGCCCACGCCGACCCCGGGCTGTTCGTCGGCCGCCCCTGGATCCTGACGCCGGACACCGACGGCCGTGTGCCCGCCGCGGTGGTCGGGACCGCGCTGGCACGGATGACGCAACTGGTCGTCGGCATCGGCGCGCGCCCGGTGGTGATGGGCGCCGACGAGCACGACCACGTGATGGCGTACGTCAGCCACCTGCCGCAGATCGTCAGCAGCACGCTGATGGCCGTGGCGGGCAAGGCGGTGACGAGCGATGGGCTGCAGTTCGCGGGGCCCGGGCTTGCCGACACGACGCGCCTGGCTGGCAGCGCACCCGCGCTCTGGCTCGACATCCTCGCGACCAACGCCGCGCACGTCGGCCAGGCGCTCGACACGTTGCGGGCGATGCTGCCGACGCCGTCGATGCTGTCTGGACGACGCCGCGCCGATGCAGCCGTTGCTGCAGGAGGGCCGCCGCTGGCGATCCGACATTCGACGGCCAGCGTCCGCCGCGGTCCGTCATCGCGCCTGCTGCATCGGCCGGCGACGCGGACGTTCCTCGAGATGCGGTCGTCGTCGCAGGTCGTGCCGTTCGCGTTTCCCGACGTCGGCGCTGTCGTGCGGCGTCTCGACGTGGTGCCGGGCTCGCTGTACCGCTATCTGTACCGGGAAGTCGGGCCGCCCCTGGCACTGGCTCGATCGCTGGGACTGGAACGACGCGCGCGTGGCGGAACACCTCGCGTTCGGGCGGCATCGAGATCTGGCTGCTGACGGTGGCTGGTACGCCTGCCGGCTACTTCGAGCTGCATCGCACCGCGCACGAGGTCGAGATCTGCTACTTCGGCCTGTTGCCCGAGTTCATCGGTCGGCGGCTCGGGCCGGCATTGCTCACCGTGGCAGCGCAGCAGGCGTGGGGCAGCGGTCCCGAATCGCGTCTGGCTGCACACCTGTTCGCTCGATCATCCGGCGGCCGTCCGGCAACTACCAGCGCGTGGGCTTCGTGCCGTACCGCGAAGAGCAGTACGACGCGAAGATCCCGGTCGATCGGACCGTGTGAGCTCCGCATCGGACTCCGTCACGTCGGGTAACAGTACCCGCTGCGGTAGCGGCGTCCCAGCCCGTCGGCCCTTATACTGCGATACGCATGAACAAGCAGATCGCGAGTGCAGACGCGGCCGTCGCCCTCATCCCGGACGGCGCCACGATCATGATGGGCGGCTTCGGGCTCTGCGGTATTCCCGAATCCCTGATCGCCGCGCTCCATCGCCGCGGCACGCGCGACCTGACCGTCATCAGCAACAACGCGGGCGTCGACGACTTCGGCATCGGCGTGCTGCTGCGGGCTCGGCAGGTGCGCAAGATGATCGCGACCTACGTCGGCGAGAACAAGGAGTTCGAGCGGCAGTTCCTCATCGAAGGAACTCGAGGTCGAACTGATTCCCGCAGGGCACGTTCGCGGAACGGATCCGCGCCGGCGGCGCCGGCATCGGCGGCTTCTTCACGCCCGACCGGCTACGGCACGATCGTGGCCGAGGGCAAGGAGACACGCGAGATCGACGGCGTGCACTACGTGCTCGAGGCGCCGCTGCGCGCCGACTTCGCGTTCGTGAAGGCACACACCGGCGACACCCACGGCAACCTGCGTCTACCGGCACACCGCCCGCAACTTCAACCCGGTGATGGCCACCGCCGCGCGAGTGACGATCGCCGAGGTCGAGCATCTCGTGCGGCCCGGGCGACATCGACCCCGACACCGTCGTGACGCCGGGCATCTACGTCGCGCACATCCTCATCGGCGGGCCGTACGAGAAGCGGATCGAGAAACGCATCGTTCGACAGAGTTCGGACGCGTCATGCGATTGGGCCTGAAGGCCATAGGGGCCGCCCAGCCGCTCGTCAGGGATGACACAGCGACTGGGATTCCGACGGCCGAAGGCCCAATGACGAAGGCCGTCAGCGAAGCCGAGACTCATGGACAAACGCGAACGCATCATCCGCCGCGTGGCGGCCGAGTTGAAGGACGGCGACTACGTGAACCTGGGCATCGGCTTGCCGACGCTCGTGGCCAACTACGTCCCGCCCGGCATCGACATCGTCCTGCACTCGGAGAACGGCCTGCTCGGTGTCGGACCGTATCCGACCGAGGACGAGGTCGATGCCGACCTGATCAATGCCGGCAAGGAGACCGTGACGGCGTTGCCGGGCGCGGCGTTCTTCAACGGCGCGGAGTCGTTCGCGATGGTCCGCGGCGGACATATCGATCTCACGGTGCTGGGCGCGCTCGAGGTCGACGAGCAGGGCAATCTCGCCAACTGGATGGTGCCAGGCAAGATGGTGAAGGGCATGGGCGGCGCGATGGATCTCGTGGCCGGGGCCAAGCGCGTCATCATCGCCATGGAGCACGCGACGCGGGACGGGCAGCCGAAGATCGTGCCGCGATGCACCCTGCCGTTCACGGGGCTTGCGCGTCGTGCATCGCATCGTCACCGAGCTTGCGGTGATCGACGTGACCGCCGCACGGACTGGTGCTGCGGGAACTGGCCGAGGACACCACGCTCGACGACGGTTCGCGCGGTGACGAGCGCCGCGTTCAGCGTCGCCGATCCCCTGGAGCGCTTCTGATGCCGTCAGCCGAACGCGCGGTGATCCTCTCGGCCTGTCGCACGGCCATCGGCAGCTTCGGCGGCGCGCTCAAGGACGCTGCCGTCGTCGGACCTCGGCGCCGTGGTGATTCGCGAGGCACTCGCTCGTGCCGGCGTGCCTGCCGACGCCGTCGACGACGTGCTGATGGGGTGTGTGCTGCAGGCCGGCGCCGGCATGAACGTGGCCCGACAGGCGGCAAGCAAGGCCGGACTGTCCGGACGACGTGCCGGCGATGACGATCAACCGCGTGTGCGGCTCCGGTCTACAGGCGGTGGCCAGCGCCGCACAGGCGATTCGCGCCGGCGACGCGACGCTCGTCGTCGCCGGCGGCACCGAGTCGATGAGCAACGCGCCGTACCTGCTGAAGCAGGCGCGATGGGGACTGCGCATGGGCCATGGCGAGCTCACCGACAGCATGATCGCGGACGGCCTGACCTGTGCCATCGGCGCGTGCCACATGGGCATGACGGCCGAGGAGATCGCCGGCGCGATACGGCATCGATCGCGCCGCGCAGGATGCGTTCGCGGCCGAGAGCCAGCGTCGCGCCGTGGCGGCGATCGCGGCTGGCGATTTCGACGCCGAGATCGTGCCGGTGCCGATTCCGCAGAAGAAGGGCGACGACGGTGTCGTTCGCGCGCGACGAGTACCCGCGCGCGGGTACGACCGTCGATGCGCTGGCGGCGCTCCGTCCGGCGTTCAGCAAGACGGGCTCGGTCACCGCAGGCAACGCCTCCGGCATCAACGATGGCGCCGCCGCACTCGTGGTGGCCGACGAGGCACGCGCCGAGGCGCTCGGCATTCGGCCGCTCGCGCGCATCGTCGCGTCCGCCGTCGCTGGCGTCGAGCCGATGGTCATGGGACTCGGTCCCGGTGCCCGCCGTGCGCAAGACGCTCGAGCAAGGCGGGATGGGAGCGGGGGACGTGGATCTGTACGAACTGAACGAGGCGTTCGCGGTGCAGGGGCTGGCCGTGATGCGCGACCTCGGACTCGGACCCGAACGGGTCAACGTCTGCGGCGGCGCCATGGCGCTCGGCCATCCGATCGGCGCGAGCGGCGCGCGCATCCTGGTCACGCTGCTCCACGCGCTGCAGCGACGCGACGCGCACCGCGGCATCGCCGCGCTGTGCATCGGCGGCGGCATGGGCATCGCGATGGCGGTGGAGCGTCTGTAGCCGACGGCAGGTACGTCGTCCGCAACGGGCCTGCGACCTACTGGGGCGGCTCGCTGGCGTCTCGGATGCCCGGCCGCACCTGGACCACGGTCGCGTTGCCGCCGACCGTCCGGTCGCCCTTCTTCATCCGGAAGCGCACGTTGTAGCGGCCGGCCATCTGGTAGGTGTGCGTGCTGCTGTAGTAGCGGCGGATCTCGCTCTGGCCCGGTTCGTACGGCGGGCAGTCGGGCGTGTTCTCCGACGTGGTGCCGTCGTCCCAGTCCCAGACGATGGTGTTGCAGTAGAACGGCTCGTAGTCGACGCGCGCCGCCCTTGAGCTCGGCGCGGACCGAGATCTTGGCTGGCGAGAACGCGATGAGCGGCGACACCTTGAGCCCGATTTCCGGGCGCGCCTCGTCTTTCGGCGCCTTCGCCGTCCTTCTCCTGCACGGGCGCCTGCGCGGCCGCTGCCACGCTCCACACGCCCACCAGGATTGCTGCCCGCCACATGCGCGTCATCGCTGTTCCTTGCTCGAAAACCGCCGATATCCCGGCATCGTAGCATCCCGCTGCGGTGCGCCGTGCCCGCGGACCCGCGGTATACAATTCGGGGTCATGCCGTCGCACGAGTTCTACACCACGCCCACGCTGCGTCTGGTGGTCGGGCCCACCGCCAGCGTCGACGCGGACGTGTTGGTGATCCCCGTCTTTACCGACACCGACCCGACGACACTCGATCTTCCAGACGACGTGACGCAGGGAATGGTCGCGTTGCGCGGCACGCAGGAACTGAAGGGCGAGCCCTACGAGCAGCATTGGCTGCGTGCTGACGGGGTGGCGGCCGGACGGGTGTTGCTGCTCGGCGGTGGGCCGGCGGCAGTGCCTCCGCCGACGCTGGCGCGCCGGCTGGGAACCGCGGCCGGCCTGGCCACGCGTACGCGCGGGCCAGGGCCGGGTGGCGATCGTGGCGCACGGCCCGCTGCAGGGCGAGGCCACCGTGCGGGCGCTGGCCGAGGGCGTGACACTCGCGGCCTTTCACGTCGACGCCTACAAGACGCGCGATCGCAAGCTCGCCGATCTGCATTCGGCGGCCATCGTCGTCTCGACCGGGCGGCGCCGAGTCGCTGGCCGACGCGGTGGCGCTCGGGTCGGTGCTGGGCGAGGCCGTCAACGTCGCGCGCGCCGTCGCCCACGAGCCGCCCAACGTCCTCACGCCGGCCGTGCTCGCCGATCGCGCGAAGGCCCTGTTCGCCGGGACACCCGTGCAGGTGGACGTGCTCGACGAGGCGCAACTGCGCGAGAAGCACATGGGCCTGCTGATCGGCGTGGCCCAGGGCAGCGTGCACGCGCCACGCATGATCGTGCTGACCTACGAACCGGCGGAGGCCGTCGGGCCCGGTGCTCGCGCTGGTGGGCAAGGCGGTCACGTTCGACACCGGCGGCATCTCGATCAAGCCGGCCGACAACATGGACAAGATGAAGTACGACATGTGCGGGGGCGCCGCCGTGCTCGGCGCCTTCCACGCCATCGCCCGGACCGGCGCACCAGGCAAGGTGATCGGCGTCATCCCGTCGGTGGAGAACATGCCGAGCGGTGCGGCATTCCGTCCAGGCGACGTCCTCACGGGTGCGAGCGGACTCACCGTCGAGATCACCAACACCGACGCCGAAGGCCGCCTCATCCTCGGCGATGCCTTGTGGTACGCCAGG
The DNA here is from genome assembly GCA_963829055.1 of uncultured Gemmatimonadaceae bacterium. Taxonomy (GTDB): domain Bacteria; phylum Gemmatimonadota; class Gemmatimonadetes; order Gemmatimonadales; family Gemmatimonadaceae; genus JAJKIV01. The sequence goes on from CAWHHI010000006.1 coordinate 48,517, forward strand.
CAACTGGGCGCGACGCACCTGGTGGACATCGCGACGTTGACCGGCGCATGTGCGGTGGCGCTCGGCCGTGTCGCGTCCGGCCTCTTCGGCTCGCCCGACACATGGCGCGACACGGTGCAGGCGGCCGGCGTGCGTGGTGGCGACTTCCTGTGGCCGCTGCCGATGACCGACGACTACAAGGAGCTGCTCAAGAGCGACATCGCCGACATGGTCAACGCGGCGGGCACTCGCTATGGCGGCGCCATCAGCGCTGCGCTGTTCCTCAAGGCCTTCATCGGCGACACCTCCTGGGCGCATCTCGACATCGCTGGCACGGCGTGGGCCGACGAGCCGAAGCCGTACCAGCCGAAGGGCCCGACTGGCGTCGCCGTTCGGACGCTGATCGAGCTCGCGCGGTCGTCGGCGAGCTGGGGCTGACAATGCCTGTCCGCCGTAGCCTTGGCGAAGGCGGATCGCAGGCTCCCGCGCAGCCGAAGTCGGATGCGCCGCCGCCGGCCCCACCGACTCCGCCGCGACGCGACGAAGGACCATCCCGCGACTCAGCCGGCGATGCCTTCCGGCCCTCCCGCGGGCACGGGCATCCTGCGCGCGCCTGGTGTGCCGCCGCAGCAACGTGCCCCTGATGTCGATCCAGAAGGACGCGCCGGCAGGGACACGCGTGGAGGTCGGGCCGATCACGCCGGCCAAGGGCGTGGCCGACGTCCTGATGGGCTCCATCGGCATCGTCTTCATCGCCGTGCTCGCGTCGGTGCTGCTCGGGGCCGTGCTCGGCGGTGTCCTCGTGCTGGTGAAGCACCGCCTCGGATGGGGCGGTCCGGAGAAGGACGCCGAGCAGCACATCTCGCTCACGGAGAGATACGGCAGGCGTCGGACTCCCAACGAATCGCCCAGAGGGATCACTGCAGCGCGGACTCAACACCGTACGCCGGACATCGGCGCCTCGCGGACAGCCCGCGCAGACCGTCACGGACGCGCCGGCGGTGGCACTGGCACTCTTGCCATTGTGCAAGTGCGGCCGAGTCTACTGCGTCCGCGACGCCGTCGTGTTGCCCTTGAGCGATCGCTGGTAGCGGATCACCGCATCGCGAAGCGCTTCCGCGATCTCCTGCCGATACTTCGAGGTCTTCAGGCGCCCGCCTTCGTCGGGCGTGCTCACGAAGCCGATCTCGGCCAGCACACTCGGCATGGACGCCCCGATGAGCACCACGAGCGGGGCCTGCTTGATGCCGCGATCGGGCAACTCGCTCTCGCTCTTGCGCAGCCGCGACACGAGGTTGCCCTGGACGATCTCCGCGAGGTCGCGCGACTCGTCGGCCTTGTTGTTCAGCGTGATCGCCTTGACGATGTCGGGGAGCTGTCGCATCGAGCCCTTGGCGATGGCGTTCTCGCGCGCCGCCACTTCCTCGGCGTCACTCGTGTTGGCGAAGTTGAGGATGAACGTCTCCACGCCCTGCGCGGTCTTCTTCCGGCTGGAATTGGCGTGAATCGAGAGGAACATGTCGGCGTTCTGCCGGTTGGCGATCCGCGTCCGTTCCTCGAGTTCGATGAACTCGTCGGTCCGACGCGTCATCACGACATCGATGCCCGCCTCCTGTTTCAGCAATTTCTCCACGCGGAGGGCGACGTCGAGCACGAGTTCGGCTTCGCGGATGCCGTCGCCGAGCGCGCCGGTGTCGTGGCCGCCGTGGCCGGCGTCGATGACGATGCGCGAGACACCGAGGCCCAGCTGACGGGCGAGTGAGTAGTTGCCGGAGCTGTTGGATTCGGGTGCCGTCGGCACCACGGCGACATTCGGGCCGGCAGGCGCGGACCCGTATTGGCGCGTCTGTCGCACGCGTCGTCTCGGCGACCGGCGCGGGTGGCGGGAGCGGGCGCGCCGGCGTCGTGTTCTTCGGCACGAGCGCGTCGCTACCGGCAGGGCGCGGCCCGGAGGCGACGGCCGTTGGCGCAGACGTCGGCCCCTTCTGCGTCAGTGCGCCGGGCTCGCGATACATGTCGAGCACGAGCCGGTAGGGGTTGTAGAGCGTGAACAGGCTGTGCCTGGCGACGCCGCGGGTATCGATCACCACGCGCGCGACACCGCCGGGATGTGTGCCGATGCGAATCTCGCGGACGATGTCGCCGTCCGTGAAGGTCCTGACGCCTTCCTCGATCGCGGGTGCGAGGCTGGCGCCGGTGAGATCGAAGAACAGGCGTGACGGATTCTGGAGCGCTTCCTCGTGATAGGCGACCTCGCCGTCGAGTTCGATCGTGACACGTACCACTTCCGGCAGGACGACGCGCTTCACGTCCCGCACCACGACCTTGCCGGCGACGGCCGGCCGTGTCGGGACGTTCGGCATGGCCGGCACGGGCTTGGGCGCCGGTGGGGGAGTGGTGGACGTACGGCTTGCCGCGGTGGCTGCGGCCGACGAGGCCGCGGGGCTTTCGTCCACGGTCGCGTCATCGGCCGCCGTCGGTTCCGCCTCGGCGGTCCGGATGTTGGCCTTGGCGAGTTCGGTGGCGGCGGGCGGAGGCGCGGAGCGCTCGGCCCGTGCGCTTCGCGTGCCGGCGTCTGCCTTGGTCGTCTTTGGCGCCGCCGCCGAGATCTTGCGCAGGCGCGTCTGGGCGTCGCGCGCGAGCGAACTCGACGGGTACTCCTTCACCAGCCAGCGCAGCATCTCCATCGCGCTGTCGCGCTCCTGCTTGGCGCCGTAGGAAATGTTGGCGTCGTAGGCCAGGTTGGCGCCGTTCCAGAGGGCGTTGTCGGCGTACCCGCTCGTGGGCCACCTGCGGGCGATTGCCTCGTAGTCCTCGATCACGGCCCGCATCTGCGAGAGCGGCGCCTGGCGGCGCGACGTGCGCAGCGTGCGTTCGCGCGCCAGCGTCCGATCGTAGGCGCTCCTGGCAGTGCTCGCGGTCCGAGACGTTGCCGCAGGCGCCGTCTTCGTGGAACCCGGCTTCTTCTTCTGCGCGCCATCCACCGGCGCGACATATGGCCAGGGCGAGCGTCGCCGCGGCGATGATGCGTAAGCTGCGTCGCATAGGAAGTCCTCAGCGCAGTTGCGCGTCCACCTCGTCGAAGTAGTCCTTGGGCACGAGCACCTCGCGGGCCTTGCCGCCCTGGCCGCTCGAGACCAGCCCTTCGGCCTCCATCATGTCCACCAGGCGCGCGGCACGGCTGAAGCCGATGCGCAGCCGTCGCTGCAGGTAGCTGATCGATGCCTGCGCGCTCGACACCACGATGCGCGCCGCCTCGTCGTAGAGGTCGTCCTTCTCGAATCCGCCCGCCATCGTCTCGCCCGACTTCTCCTCGTCGGTGATCGATCGGTCGTACGACGGCTGGCCCTGCTTGCGCAGGAAGCTCGCCAGTCGCGCGCTCTCCTGCTCCGAGATGTAGGCGCCATGCAGGCGCATGACGCGCGAGGACGCGGGCGGCAGGAAGAGCATGTCGCCCTTGCCGAGCAACTGCTCGGCGCCGTTGGCGTCGAGGATCGTCCGTGAGTCGACCTTGGACGACACGCGGAAGGAGATGCGCGACGGCATGTTGGCCTTGATCAGGCCGGTGATGACGTCCACCGACGGACGCTGCGTCGCGAGGATCAGGTGGATGCCGACCGCACGCGCCATCTGCGCGAGTCGGCAGATGGATTGCTCGACCTCGCTCGAGGCCACCATCATCAGGTCCGCGAGTTCGTCGATGACGACGACGACGAACGGCAGCGGCTTGAGGGCTTCGCCGGTCTTCGAGTCGGTCCGCACCTCGCCGGCGTCGATCGACGCCTTGAGGTTGCGGTTGAACTGCTCGATGTTGCGGACGCCGAACGCGGCCAGCGTCTTGTAACGCTCTTCCATCTCCCGCACGGCCCAGCGCAGCGCATTGGCCGCGAGCTTGGGCTCGACCACGACCGGCGTGAGCAGGTGGGGGATGTCCTCGTACATGCCGAGTTCGAGGCGCTTCGGGTCGATCATGATGAAGCGCACCTGATCCGGCGTGGCGCGGTAGAGGATGCTCGTCAGCATCGCGTTGAGGCCGACCGACTTGCCCGTGCCGGTCGACCCGGCGATGAGCAGGTGCGGCATCGTCGCCAGGTCGCTGACGTAGGGCTCGCCGTGGATGGTCTTGCCGAGCGCGATCGCCAGCTTGGAACTGGACTTCCGGTACGGCTCCGACTCGAGCAGTTCGCGCAGCGAGATCGACTCGCGGACGGGGTTCGGGATCTGGATGCCGACGGTGCTCTTGCCAGGAATGCGATCGATCAGCACCGACTCGGCACGCATGGCCAGGGAGAGATCCTCGGACAGCCCCGTGATCTTGCTGTACTTCACGCCCGCATCGGGCTTGAACTCGTAGGTCGTGACGACCGGTCCCGGCAGGATCTGGACGACGGTGCCTTCGACGGAGAACTCGCGGCACTTGTCCTCGAGTTGTCGCGCCGAATCCATCAACTCCCGCTCGTCCACCTTGCGCTCGGCCTGGGCCGGGTCGAGCAGCGCGAGCGGCGGCAGCGTGTAGCCGCCGGCCTTGCGCTCGGCGGGCGCCTTCAACTCGGACTCGTGCTCGGCCAGCGACGTGGGTGTTGGCGTCGGCGAGACGCGCACGGGCTGCGGGCGAACGCGGCTACCGCGGTTACATAAGCCACTGTAAAGCCACTGTAAGTGCTGGCCAATCCTCCCATAAGCACGAGGTAAGAGCGCCCTCACAGTTTCCTGCGCGTCGCCGGCACGGTGCCGGCGAGGGCGATCACAATCGGAGGCATTCGTGCTGGCGACTCGCGACGACGTGTACCAGAACTTCCCGTCCACGGCTCCCACCCGCTACGAGACGCTCTCGGCGGCCCAGTCACTCGCCTCGCTCGAGCGTGCCCTCCACACCCTGCTTTCTCCCTTCGATTACTCGAGCGCCGGCGAGTGGCTCGACGCCGCCTGTACCGCCATGGGCGAGGTCACCGGCAGCGAGTTCCGCATGCCGACCGTCACGTCAGGCGAAACCGCCTGGGACGCGATCGAGCGTGCGCTCGACGCGTACGCCGCGCGTGTAAGCGCCGACGCCACGGCCCGGAGAATCTGCAGCGAGCCGCGATGATCCGCGTGCTCGTGCCGCCCGTTCAAGGCTGGCGTGTCGGAATGGCGTCGTCTCGCGGCGCGTCGCACCGAGCTCGCCGCGCTGCTCGACGCGATCCCGGAGCCGGTGCTGATGTACGACGGTGCGGGCGGACTCGTTCACGCCAATCCCCGCGCGGCCGAGTTGTTCGGCATGCCGGGCGCGGCCGGGCCGGGCGCTCAGGTTCGCACCGAAGCGCAGCGCATGGCCTGGAGCCTGGCCGCCGCGGCGCAGCGATCGGTCGAAGGATGCGGCGAACGAGTCGAAGGCCACCAACACGCCGGCGCTTCGCGAAGTCCGAGCCGACGGTCGGGTCTACCGCCTGCGCGGCACGCTGGCGACGGGCTGGATGCCGGGCGGCGAGGCCGGCGTGCTCGTGACGGCCGCGTTCGAGCTCGTGAATCCGCTGACCGACCTCGAGCTGCCGTAGCCGCTACGGCCTGAGCGCGCGCGAAGTCGAGGTCGCGCGTCTCGTCGCGACCGGCTTGTCGAACCAGGAAGTCGCTGAGCAGTTGGGCGTCAGCTACTTCACCGCGCGCAACCACGTCGAGCGCGTGCTGTCGAAGCTCGGCGTCGGCAACCGTTCGCGCGTGGGTGCGGTGCTGCGCAACGAGGCCGCGTGAACGCGGAGCTGGTAGCGGCGATTCAGGCGATGCGGAATCGGCAATCGAGCCTGCCAGCTGACCGAGCTCTGATCGCTCCGATCCCGCTCCCGCTTACGCCGTCACCGCCTTGATCTCGTCGTGCAGCTCGCGGGTCTCTTCCTCCGGCTCGGCGTCCAGCTCCTTGCGAAGCCGCTCACTGAATCGCTGATAGAGCCGCAGCGCCTGCGCTCGCTCGCCGACGCGAGCATAGCACCGCATCAGCGCGCGCGTCGCGTCCTCGTTCAGGTCGTCGCGCGCGAGCAGGCGACGATACGCATCCGCCGCTTTCGCGTTGCGCTCCTCCTTCGCGTGCCGGTCGCCGAGCTCCATCAGCGCGTCGACGAACAGGCGCTGCAGCCGATCGCGATGCTCGAGCTGCCAGTCGCCCGCCGGCTCGCCGTCCAGGAAATCGCCGCGGAATCGCGCGACCGCGCGCTCGAGTGCCGCAACGGCGCCGTCTTCCCGACGCTTCAGCGCCCGCCGCGCCGCGACGATCTCGCGCTCGAACTCCGCGACGTCGAACTCCGCGACCACTTCCGGATCGACTCGGTAGCGGTCGTTCGACGAGCGTGATCCAGTCGGGGTTGCGCAGCGCTTTGCGCAGGCGATGCAGCGTGACGTGGAAGCTGTTGCGGAGCTGCGTCGGACGACGCCTCCGGCCAGAACGCGAGGCCGACCTGCTCCTTCGTTCGACCGTCGGGATGCATCAGCAGATAGACGAGCAGCTCGCGCGGCCGCGCCGATCCCCACACGGTCGTGTCGATCGCCTCGTTGCCGACGAAGACCTGCAGCGGGCCTAACGCGAGCACGCGCAGCGTGTCCGTGGCGGGCGGAGCGACCGGCGGCGTCACGGGCACGTCGCCGAGTACGGGCACCCGGTATTCCGCGGTCTGCATGCCGCCGGCGTCGCTCGCGATCTGAGCGACCTCCTCCATCGGCATCGTGCGGCCCTCGTCGTACATCCGCTCGTAGTAGCCGCCCAGCTGCTCGCGCGCGATCGTCGACGAGTCGCTCGCGCTCGCCGCGGTCCGACGCCGGCAGCGCGATCGCGACGCGCTCGCGCAGCGCGTCGACCGCACCCATGAGGCGAACGCCATCCGCGTATCGCTCGCGGCGATCACGAGGCCGGCGAGTCCCTCGAGGTCGAGCGCGAGTCCCCAGCCATCGCCGATCTCGAGGTGCACGCGGAGACCATCGCTCAGTCGAGCGTACGCCTCGTCGTACTCGCCCAGCTTGCAGAGCACCCTGCCGAGCATCGCGCACGAGTGCGCGAATGACGTGCGATGGCTGATCTGCCTGCCGAAGCGAACACCGTCCTCGAACATTTCGCGCGCGAGCTGGAGCTCGCCGCGCACGACCGCGCCCCATCCGCGCCAGAAGCGGATGAAGGAGTGCAGAATCGAAAGCGGCAGCGGCTTCGCGAGCTCGTACGACTCGTCGAGCAGCTGACCGGCGAGCGACGTTGTCGCCGAGCATGATGTACGTGGCGCCGAGCTTGGAGAGCACGAACGCGATCGACGACGACGTCGCCGTGGGCTCGGAACAGCGCCAGGCTCTCCGCGAACGACTCGCGGCGACTGCTCGTAGTCGCCCTGCGCGAGCGCGCTCAGTCCGTCGGCCGCGAGCGCTCGCGCGCGCAGCAGCGGATCGACGTCCGGCGCGTTCGCGAGCGCGCGGGCGATCTGCTCGCGCGCCTGCGTGAAACTGTCCCGAGCCGTACCAATACCCCGTGCCGTACCAGTACCAGAACAGCGCATCGGCGAAGCGCAGCGCCTCCTCGGCGCGCGACGGATCGTTCGCAGCCCACGCGGACGCGTCGCGGAGGTTGTCGTGCTCGACGGCAATGCGCGCGAGGAGTCCGGGCTCGTGTTCGCCGCCGATCAGCAGCGGCGCAAAGCGCTCGGCGAACTCGAGATAGTGGCGCGCGTGGCGCTCGCGGTAATGCGCGACGGCGCTCTGCTGGTTCAGGAGCGTCGAAGCCGTACTGCCGCACCGTCTCGAGCAGGCGATAGCGCGCGACGCCGTCGCCCGGCTTCCATGACGACGAGCGACTTGTCGACGAGCGCGGCGACGCCGTCGAGAATGTCTTCCGCCTCGAGCGGATCGCCGACGCAGACGGCTTCCGCTGCCTCGAGCGAGAAGCTTCCGGCGAAGACCGCGAGTCGGCAGAGGAGCGCCTGCTCGCGTCGATCGAGGAGCCCGTAGCTCCAGTCCATCGTGCCGCGCAGCGTTCGCTGGCGCGGTAGTGCCGTGCGACTGCCGGTAGTGAGCAGACGAAATGCGTCGTCGAGCCGCGAGGCGATCTGCTCCGCGCGACAGCACGCGAACGCGCGCCGCGGCGAGCTCGATGGCGAGCGGAATGCCATCGAGTCGGCGGCAGATGTCGCGAACCGCGTTCGCATTCGCGTCCGTCAGCTCGAACGACGGCATCGACGCCTGCGCGCGCTCGACGAACAGCTGAATCGCTTCGGCGCCGCCGAGCGGCGGAACGAGCCACGCCGTTTCGCTCGGGATGCCGAGCGCTTCGCGGCTCGTCGCGAGGATGCTGAGCTTCGGGCATGCGCGAAGCAATTGCTCCACCAACTCGGCCGCCGCGTCGACGAGGTGCTCGCAGTTGTCGAGGACGAGGAGCATCGCGTGTCGCCGATCGTCGCGATGAGCGCTTCCGCCGGGCGGCCGCCGCGATCGGGGATGTGGAGCGCGGTCGCGACCTCGCGGGCGAGGGTCGTCGGGTCGGCGATCGGAGCGAGGTCGACCCATCCGATTCGCGCGTATCGGCCTGCCTCCGCGGCGGCGACCTCGCGCGCGAGCCGCGTCTTGCCGCTTCCGCCGGCACCGGTCAGCGTGAGGAGACGGGTGGCGCCGATCAGGCGTCCGAGCTCGGTCAGCTCATGGCCGCGACCGATGAACCGCGTCAGGTGGACGGGTAGATCGGCGCTTGGGGACTGGTTCGAGAGGAGCGGTGGAGACGGCGGGGCAGACGTCGACATCCAGAGGGCGCTGCGAGGGGGCGGGCGACTTCGATGGGACGGCAACGATAGGAAACGGACCGCTCGTACTCAAGCGATCTGTCCCAATTTCGTCGCGGCCGATCACTGTGCATCTCCGACTCATCGGCGACGATCGCCGACTCGGGAACACGGTCGGGGAATTTTAGCGCGCGGTTGGCGCGATGCCGAGACTCGCGTTGAGCGCTCGTGTGCCGCCGTTTGCGCTGCCGTTCGTCTCGCCGAGGAACGCCTCGGTTCGCCGGAGCGAGTCCGCGGGCGACCATTCGGGCAGGATCCACAGTGTGCGATCGCTGGCCGGCTGGCCGCCGTTCGAGGTTGTCGTCAGGAGGATGAGGCGGCGTACCGTGAAGTCGTCGGTCGTCGCGAGGTCGAGCGCAGCGCTGAACGCGGCGTCGCCGGCAATCAGGACGATGGACGATACGCCGATGCCCTCGATGAACCCGCGCAGCCACACGCTGACGTCCGCGTCCGCAGTGGGTGGAGGCTGCGGGACGAACACGCGGTGTGAGGTGGCGAGCCACTCGACCAGGGGCGTCCAGACCGGGCTCGCGTGGGTGTCCGCGCCGACGACCACGACCGCGGGCCCGCTGCCGCGCCGGACGTAGCGCGTAACGTGCTCGCCAACACGCACTTCGGCGCAGGGGCCGAGTGACGTGGTCGAGTTCGTGGTGCAGAGGTCGAGGAGGTTGCTCACGGGATGGAAATTCGCCGCGAGCGCTTACATGCTGCTTACGGAACCGCTGCCGGGTTTGAGGATTTCGCGAAATCTTTCGCGCGTGAGGCGAGGCCAAGCGTTCCGGGGTCGTCGCGACCTGGAAGCTCTCTCCCTCCTGTTCTTCGCGCTGCTGAGGCTTCGGGGATCCTGCCGTGGTCTCTGCGCCGGCGAGCCACGCCGGAGGGGCACCGCAACGACTTGGAAGTTTTCGCCAAGGTCGATCGACGGTCAGGCCTAGTCGAGCGTGTAGAGTGTTGCCGAACACGTCCCCTACAATGCCATCCGTAACCCCATCCGTACATCATGTCTGAGTACAGCCGGCTCGGCGTTAGGCCATGCCGGCGAACTCCGCCATTTCGGGTCTGCAATGGCTGAGTGGGCGTTAGGCACCGCCGCAACGCCGCGGCGGTGGCGCGACAAGGCGACGGTGAGATTCAGGCTCGTCGCTGTCATGCCGGTCCGTCGCTTGCAAACCGTCCGCAATCCTGCTCGAGAGGTCCAGGGCACAGCAGTGCTCGGCCTCACCAGACCACGGTCTCGTAGGCGGTTCGTTTCGGAGCCGTGGATGAAGAGGATGCACAGCAGATGGAGGTTCGCATGCGGTATTCACCACTCTCGAACTACCAGGACGCACAATTTCCGGAAGGCATGTCGGACGTACGCGGGTTCGAAGTTCGGACCCGTGATGACGAGAAGGTCGGCAAGGTGAGCGACCTGATCGCGTCTGACGACGGGCAGATCCGTTATCTCGACGTGGACCTCGGCGGGATCTTCAATCCTCGCCACGTCCTCCTTCCAGTCGGCGCCGCTGAGGCCGATGCGCGGCGCGACGTCGTGTGGATCTCGGGAATGTCGAAAGACGAGATCAAGGCGCTGCCGGATTACACCGGAGACGTGAGCGCGCTGACCAACGACTACGAGTCCCGCGTTCGCGGCGTGTACGCGGGCCGCATGACGGATAAGGACCTCTACGACCAGGGGAGGTTCTATGCGAACCGGGGCGGCAAGGCGGCCCGCGAGGCGCGCCTAACGCTATCCGAGGAACAGCTCTCGGTCGGGAAACGCCAGGTCCAGGCCGGTGAGGCCGCGATCCGTAAGACAGTCGAGACCGAGCACGTGCGGAAGACGGTCCCGGTCGAGCGCGAGGAGGTCGTGGTCGAGCGCCGGCCGCTCTCGGCAGACGCCAATGCCAACGTGGACATCGGCGAGGACGAGATCCGCATTCCGCTCATGCGCGAGGAGGTCGTCGTCGAGAAGCGCGCTGTGCCGGTCGAGGAGGTCGTGGTGCAGAAGCGCGTCGTGACAGAGGAACAGCAGGTCGAGGCCGACTTGCGCCGCGAGCGCGTCGACGATCGCTCGCTGAACAACCTCGCAGACCGCGAAGTCAGCGCCGCCGACGACGTGGGCAGCACGACCCGACGCGGCTCCAGAAAGGTCGCGGACAAGCTCGACGACATGAAGGACCGCATCGACGGGAACCCGGCCTCGAAGCCGGGCCCTGATCCGACGGATAGGCCTGAGCGCCGCTAACAGACCGACGTCGCACGAATGGGGCGGCCACCGGAAATTTCGGTGGCCGCCCCATTCGCATCGAACGCCCCACAGGTGTACGTCGCCTGGAGCCGGTCGTAAGATTCCGCTCAACCCGTTACCCCGCCGCTCATGCGCCGACTCGCTCTCGTTTCGCTCATCCTCGCGACTGGGCTCGATGCCCGCGCTCAGGCTACCGCTCAGGCTCCAACCGATCGCCGCGGCATCACCGCGGAGGACTACTTCGGGTTCGTGTTCGCGGCGGATCCGCGGCTGTCGCCGGACGGGAGTCAGGTCGTCTACGTGTCGTCGCGCGTCGACCGCGCGCGGAATCGCCGCGTGCCATCCATCTGGATCGTCCCGACCGACGGCAACGCGCCGCCGCGAATGATCGTCGACGAGGCGTTTTCAGCGAGTGCGCCTCGCTGGTCGCCGGACGGGAAGACGATCGCGTTCACGTCGGGGCGCGTCATCGCCGACAGCACCGGCACGACGGGAACGCAGCAACCTGCACCGGGACGCGCGCAGCTCTGGACCGTCGCCGCAGGCGGCGGCGCGCCACGACGGATCACGAATGTCGCGAACGGCGTGTCGGGCTGCTCCTGGTCGCCTAACGGCGCGCAGTTCGTCTGCCTCGCGCGAACCGGACCGAGCGACACGCTCAACACGGGACCCGAGCGCAGCGACGTGCGGCACTACACGAGCCTCACGTACAAGTTCAACGATACGGGTTGGTACGACGACAAGCGCTCGCATCTCTGGATCATCGACGCCAGCAGCGGTGCGGCCCGTCAGATCACGAGCGGCGATTCGTGGAACGACACGGACGCGCAGTGGTCGCCGGACGGGTCGCGCATCGCGTTCGTCTCGGACCGTACCGGCATGGAGTTCGACGAGGGGCACAACAGCGACATCTGGACGATCCCGGCTTCCGGCGGGAGCCTGACGAAGATCACGCCGAGCAAGGAGCGTGATACGTCGCCGGTGTGGTCGCCTGACGGGAAGTCGATCGCGTTCGTGAGCGCGGAGGACGAGGACGCGCCGCCGCAGCTCTACATCACCGAGAGCAGTGGCACTGGAACGCCTCGGCTCGCGGCCAAGTCGCTCGACCTGCTGCCCGGCAATCTGCAGTGGGCCGAGAACGGTCGCGCGCTCTACTTCGACACGGGCGTCAAGGGTGAGCTGCACGTCTTTCGCGTTGACGTCGCCACCGGGGCGCGTCCGTCAGGTGACGACCGGCGCGCGCGGCGTTCGTGCCTCGGACGTGAGCCCGACGTTAGGCAGGATGGTCTACCTCGCCAACGACTTTCAGCATCTCGACGACGTCTACTCGGCCACGCTCGACGGGAAGGGCGAGCGGAAGCTCACGGACGTGAACGCGGCGCTCTGGAAGACGCTCGACGCTCGCGCCGGTGCAGCGCATGACGTTCAAGGGCGCTGACGGCTGGGACGTCGACGGCTTTCTCGTCAAGCCGTTAGGCTGGACCGCCGGCACGAAGTACCCGATGATCCTGAGCATTCACGGCGGGCCGTCCGGCCAGTACGGCGTGGACTGGTATCACGAGTTCCAGGTCTACGCCGCGAAGGGGTATGCCGTGTTCTTCACGAACCCGCGCGGCTCGACCGGCTACGGGCGGAAGTTCCAGCGCGGCATCGAGCTGCAGTGGGGCGGCAACGACTACATCGACATCATGAACGGCGTGCGCGCGGTCGACCGCCGCGAACCCGTGGATCGACACGACGCGCCTTGGCGTCACCGGTGGCAGCTACGGCGGCTACATGACGAACTGGATCGTCGGCCACACGGGGCTGTTCAAGGCGGCGGTGACGCTGCGCTCGATCTCGAACTTCATCAGCGACGACGGCACCCGTGACGGCGCGTACGGCCACAAGGGCGATTTCGGGGGAGACATCTTCCAGAAGTACGATCTCTTCTGGGATCGCTCGCCGCTCAAGTACGTGCAGAACGTGACGACGCCGATTCTCGTGCTGCACTCCGACAACGACTATCGCGTGCCGATCGAGCAGGGCGAGCAGTGGTTCCGCGCGCTGAAGCATTTCGGGAAGACGGCGGAGATCGTGTTCTTCCCGCGCGAGAATCACAATCTGACGCGGACGGGCGAGCCGCGGCACATCGTGGAGAGCATGAACTGGCAGCTGTATTGGTTCGATCGATACTTGTTAGGCAATGCCAACGCGGTGGCGCCGGATCACCGTAAGTAGATCTGCGCGGACCGTGCGGCTCGGATCATCGCGCCGGGGTCGGTGAGAACTACGATTGGGCGGATCTGTACGGCGAAACTACCGGATACGGCTTTGCATTCAGGCATCATCGCGCCGCGGCCTGGGGAACGGCGATCTCGCGGATGACGCGGAAGAAGCAGGATAGCGCTCCGAGGTCGGCTCCGCTCGCCACGAGCCGGGATTTCTTGGGAACGGCCGCTCGGGAGACTCACTGCGTCCCGAGCGGCCGTTCCCATTTTCTAAGAGTCCGGCGAGAGCCAGCGTCAGTGCAAAGCCGTATCCGGCCGTTTTGCAGTTCATCCGCCCAATCGTCGTTCCCACCGGCCCCGGCGCGATGATCCAGACAGGCTAGAGCTCGATCTCCGCGCCCATCTCCACTACTCGGTTCGGCGGAATCCTGAAGTAGCGCGTCGCTCGGCGGGCGTTGCGCGCCATGCGTGCGAACAATCGCTCTCTCCATATCGCCATCCCCGGACGGTCCGTCGCCAGCAGCGTCTCGCGGCCCACGAAGAACGTCGTCGTCGCCAGGTCGATGTCCAATCCCTTTCGCGCGGCAGCGTTCGCACCACGCCAAGGATCTCCGGATCCTCGGCGAAGCCGTGCCGCGCCGTGACGCGATAGACGTTAGGCGAGAGCGTCTCGATCATCACGCGATCGTCCGCCGCGACGTAGGCGTACGCTTCCGTGAACATCGCCAGGAACACGATACGCTCGTGCAGCACCTTGTTGTGCTGCAGGTTGAGCACGAGCGCGTGCGGCACGAGGTTCGGATCGCGCGTCAGGTAGACCGCCGTTCCGGGCACGCGCATCGGCGCTGCACGTCTCGATGCGCTTCGGCAGCTCGGCCGTCGACAGCGCCGACTCGGACAGACGCTCGGCGAGAATCGCGCGCCCGCGCTTCCACGTCGTCATGATCGTGAATACCACCGCCGCGATCACGAGCGGGAACCAGCCGCCGCTCGGAATCTTCGTCACGCCCGCGGTCCAGAAGCCGAGGTCCATGACGAGAAATGCCGCCGCCAGCGCGACGGTGGCCGGGATGACTCCAGTTCCAGCGCGTACGCGCCACGACGGCGAACAGGATCGTCGTGAACACCATGTCGGTCGTCACCGCCACACCGTACGCCGCCGCCAGGTTGCTCGACGAACGGAAGCCCGACGACGAGACCGACGCACGCGATCATCAGCAGCCAGTTGAGCCCGGGGATGTAGATCTGGCCGATGTGCGTCGACGACGTGTGCTCGATGTCCACGCGAGGCAGATAGCCGAGCTGCACTGCCTGACGAGTGAGCGAGAACGCGCCGGAGATCACGGCCTGCGACGCGATCACCGTTGCGAAGCGTCGTGAGAACGACGAGCGGGATCAGCGCCCACTCCGGCGCCAGCTGAAAGAACGGATGCTCGGCCGCTCTGGGATCGGCGATGACGAGCGCGCCCTGGCCGAAGTAGTTGATCAGCAGCGCCGGCAGCACGAGCACGAACCACGCGAAGCGGATCGGTCGCTTGCCGAAGTGGCCCATGTCCGCGTAGAGCGCCTCGCCTCCGGTCACCGCGAGGAACACGGAGCCGAGCACGAGGAAGCCGGCGACGCCGTTGCGCGCGAAGAATCTCACGGCGTGCAGTGGATTCACCGCCGTCAGCACGGACGGGTGCGCGATGATGTGCGTCACCCCTAACGCCGCGAGCACGAGCGAACCACAGCAGCATCACCGGCCCGAAGATCGACCCGATGCGCGCCGTCCCGCGACTCTGCACGGCGAAGAGCACGATCAGAATCGCGATCGTGATCGGGACGATGTACGGCCGAAACACCGGCGTGGCGACCTCGAGCCCTTCGACGGCGCTCAGTACGGAGATGGCCGGCGTGATCATCCCGTCGCCGTAGAGCAGCGACGCACCGAACAGCCCGATCAGGACGAACGACGCTCGGCGTCCCGACGGTTTGTCGCGCGGCGGCGAGACGAGCGCCGTGAGCGCGATCATGCCGCCTTCGCCGCAGTTGTCCGCGCGCATGACGAACGCGAGGTACTTGACGGAGATGACGAGGATGAGCGCCCAGACGATGAGCGACAGCAGCCCGAGCACGTTCTCGGGCGTCGGCGTCAGCCCGTGCTTCCCGTGAAGCGACTCACGGAGCGCGTAGATGGGGCTCGTGCCAATGTCGCCGTAGACGACGCCAAGCGCGGCGAGTGACAGTCCGGCGAGCGCCTGCCCGCTGGGCTTCTCGTCAGGCGCGTGGTGATTGGGGTCGTGGCTCAACGGGCTCCGTGGCTTTCGCAAGTGAGGTGGACCGACCAAGCGCAAACAAGATACCCGCGGCTCAGCCATCAACGGATGACGTGGCTTGCACCCAGCGTCACCCAGTCACCAGCACGACCACCCAGCAACCAGCGCTGCCCAACCTTCCTCTTGCTAAACGAAAGGAGTTATTCCTATCTTCTCTCGGTAAACGAAAGAAGAGAGCGTGCGACGTGGCCGATACCGAACGCGGCGGGGAAGTCATCAAGGGAACCCTCGACCTCCTCGTCCTCAAGACCCTCCAGTTGGGGCCAATGCACGGCTGGGGCATCACCGAGCTGATCGAGCAACGCTCGGAAAATCTGCTGAGCGTGAACCAGGGCTCGCTCTACCCGGCGCTCTACCGACTCGTCAGGCAGGGACTCATTCGCTCGACGTGGAAGACGAGCGACAACAATCGCCGAGCACGGTACTACGAGCTGACGGCGGCCGGGCGTGAGCAATTGCGTGAGGAGCGTGCACAGTGGGAGCGCCTGTCGCGCGGCGTGAACCTCGTGCTGAAGACAGCGGGAGAATGACCATGACGACGTCCTGGTTGACGCGTATGCTGCGCGCCCTCGGGCTCCGATCGGAGGAGACCTCGCCCGAGAGCGAGATGGATGAGGAGATGGCATTCCACCTCGGAGATGGCCACGCGTCGCAACGTCGAGCGTGGCCTGACGCCTGACGAGGCCCGACGCCGCGCACTCGCGACGTTCGGCGGAGTCGCACAGACGCGAGAGTCCGCGCACGACGGAATGCCCGGCCGCCGACTCGACGAGCTGCGGCAGAACCTCAGCTACGCGAGTCGGACGCTCCGCCGAAACCCGGGATTCGCGACGTCAGTCGTGCTGACCCTCGCGCTCGGCATCGGCGCCAACACGGCGATCTTCAGCGTCGTGAATGGCGTTCTGCTTCGTCCGCTGCCCGTGCCGGAAGCCGACAAGGTCGCGTTCGTCGGTTGGAAATATGCCAACGGCGGATTCACCGCGTTGACGGGATTCCAGCTGGAGTTTCTCCGGAGCTACACGCAGACGTTCGCCGGCCTAACGACGTATCGGACGTCGAGTCGTGAGCTCGGAGCCGCACCGAACACTCGAACGGTGCACGGCCTCCGCGTCTCGCCGGATTTCTTTTCGGTGGTAGGAACACCACCAGTTCTCGGCCGCGGCTTCGTTCCCGAGGAGGAAGCACCCGGCGGCCCAGCCGCCGTGGTGTTGAGCGATGCGCTCTGGCGGAGCGTATTCGCCGCCGACCGATCGGTGATCGGACGAGCCGTTCAACTGGACAGTACCACGTACACTGTCGTTGGCGTCGCGCCACCGGCGCTTCGGGTGCCCGATGCGCCGGAGAACACCGAGTTCTTCGTGCCGCTGCAGCTCCGTGTGGATCCGACCGACATCGGCGAGAACTATCTCGCGCTTGCTCGCATCAAGAAGGATCGCACGCGCGAGCTCGCGTTGGCCGAGCTGCGCACCGTTGCCGATGCGTTCCGCCGTGAACATCCGAATCTCGCCAAGGCGCCCGCTGGCTACACCATGCTCGCGTATCAGGATGTCTACGTCGGCGGTCCGCTGAAGCGCACGCTCCTCATCCTGCTCGGCGCCGTGACCTTCGTGTTGCTCATCTCGGCGGCGAACGCGGCGAACCTCCTGCTCGCGCGTGCAGCCGCACGGGAACGTGAGATCGTGGTGCGGACAGCGCTTGGTGCGAAGCGCGGCCGCATCGTGCGGCAGCTGCTCAGCGAAGGCATCGTGCTCTCCGCGATCTCGGGCGTGCTTGGACTCGTGCTCGGGATGTGGGGCGTGCGAGCCATGCTGGCACTCGCGCCGAAGCAACTGCCCCGCGCGGAGGAGATCGGGCTCGACTTCCGGGTACTGGCGTTCACGTTCGGCATCGTCGTGCTCACCGGGCTCGGGTTCGGCATAGCAGCAGCGATTCCGACCGGGCGCCTGAATCTCGCCTCCGTGTTAGGCGAGCGCGCGCGAGGCTCGGCAGCGAGGCAACGCAGTCGTGACGTACTCGTCATGAGCGAGACCGCGTTCGCGATCATACTGCTGGCCGGAGCCGGGCTTCTCCTCACGAGCTTCGCGAAGCTTCGCAGCGTCGATCCTGGCTTCAAGGCGGAGAACGTGACGGCGGTCCGATTCGGCCGCATGCCGGACGGCTACTCGACCATGGACGCGGTCTGGCTCTTCGAGCGACAGCTGATCGACCGCATGTCCCATGTACCAGGGGTGCAGCGCGTCGCGGGGCTTCCCAACTTTCCCCTCGAGCACGGGTGGAACATGCCGGTCGCGCTGGCGGGAGTGGCCGAGAGCGGTGATGGCGGCGTCGAGTATCGCTGGGTCACGCCGGAGTACTTCGAGACGCTACAGATTCCGCTGCTTCGGGGGCGACAGTTCACCGCGAGCGACGACCGCCACGCGCCGCGCGTTGCGATCGTGAATGCGGCGATGGCCAAGCGATTCTTCCCCGATGGGGATGCGTTAGGCGAGCAGATCGAGGTCGGTCGCTACAAGGACCACTGGATTGCCAAGGAATTCGAGGGAACGGTCGAGATCGTGGGGATCGCCGGCGACGTGCGCGAGATCGGTCTCGATCGGCCACCGAGGCGAACAGTGTTCGTACCGATGGCGCAGGCGCAGGACCGGATGGTCTCGTCGCCGCTCCTCGTGATCCGGTCGATGCCCGGCACGGCTCTGCAATCCGCAGTCAATGACGCGGTCCGCAGCATCGATCCGAGAATCACCGCTCCGCAACTCCAGTCGCTCCCGAGCATCGTGGGCGCGTCGCTCGCGGAGCAGCGCTTTCAGACGACGTTGCTGACGCTGTTCGCCGGAACGGCGCTCGCGCTCACAGCGATTGGAATCTTCGGCGTGGTGTCGTACGGTGTGCAGCAGCGTGTGCGCGAGATCGGTGTGCGCGTCGCGCTCGGGGCGTCGTCCGGCAACGTGCTGCGCCTGATCGTTGGTCGTTCGTTGGCATTCGCCTCCGCCGGAGCGATCATCGGCGTCCTCGGGGCGCTCGGCCTCACCCGTTTTCTCTCGGGGCTTCTGTACGGCGTAACCGCGGCCGACCCGATGACGTTCTCGCTGGCTGTCGCGACACTGCTGATCGTTGCACTGCTCGCGTCGTACCTCCCCGCGCGTCGAGCCGCGCGCACCGACCCAGTGGTGGCGCTGCGACTGGACTGAAGCTGGAGTCATTCCGAGCTCGTCGTCACCGATGAGGAGTGGGAGTCATCCTAAGAGCCAATCGCGGAATGAGGTAGCTCCGCGCTACGCTGGCCATGCCGATCGGCCACACCGACTGATCAGCATCGAGGCCAATCCGTTGCGGAGGAGGAGGTTCCATGCCTGCCACCCGTGCACCGAAAGCGTGCGATGGGTGGTGCTGCTCAAGCCCGGAACGGTCTCAACGTCCGCGTTAGGCGGGGCGTGCCCGCGTTCGCGATCACACTGGAGGCGGGAGCCGGGGCCCCTCCTCATGATAAGGCGACATACCGCCTAGCTTGCTTCCTGCATATGAGTCGACTTTCTTCCGCGTCCGACGTAAGAGCACCTGAGGGAGCTATGGAAATGCAGTTGCAGCTCAAGGAGCGAATTCGGTCATATGTACCGCGCCCGGTCATCGAAGCGCGGCGAGCCGTCATAAAAGGGGTACGGCGTGCACGGGCCGAGTGGCCGTTGATGTCGCTCCAGCTTGGCAGGCTCGGGACTCTGGACTATAAGAGCCGCGGAGTACTCGTACGGCGACTCCTGGATGCGCACGAGCATGTGCAGTGTGCGCACACGCACGAAGAGATGGTTCGCATCCTGAAAGAGATATTCGCCATTCCGGCCGATCGGCCCGGCTGTATTGTCGAGGCGGGATGCTTCAAAGGCGGTAGTACCGCCAAGCTCAGCATTGCCGCAGCCGAAGTCGGGCGCCGGCTCGTCGTATTCGACTCGTTCGAAGGTATTCCGGACAACGACGAACCGCACGACACGACGATCTTCGGCGACACGGCTCGGTTCGCGAAGGGGTCGTACGCCGGCAGGCTGTCGGAGGTCTCTGATAACGTGGAGCGCTGGGGCGAGCTGTCGGTGTGCGAGATGGTGCCCGGCTGGTTCAGCGACACGATGCCCAAGTTTCGCGACCCCATCGCGATTGGCTTCATCGACGTCGACCTCGCGTCGTCCACGCGGACGTGTCTGGAGCAACTCTATCCCCGACTCATTCCTGGCGGCGTGCTGTTCTCGCATGACGGGCACCTGCCGTTATGCATCGACGTTCTTCGCGATCAGGCGATGTGGAAGGCGATCGGTGGTCCGACGCCAGTCATGACCGGACTCGGCACCGACAAGCTCGTCGCGATTCAGAAGCCACGTCAGTAGTAGGCAACCGCGCCGTCTGTTCACTGGACGGTTACGCACCTGGTGGCTTCGCGCGCTCGCTCACGCGAACGAACCGCTTGTCGGTGCGTACGCCGTCGAACAGCGGAGAGGTCATGTAGAACCAGAGCCACGCGTTCTCGGGGCTCGATCGCTCGAGCATACTGAGGCCGCGCGCCGTCTGGCCAGTTCGGACGAACGCTGCCGCGACGTAGAGGGCATCCGTCGCAGACAGCCGAGTGGTGTCGGGCACCGAACGGAACGTGCTGTCGGCCCAGTGGCGTGCGGTCACCGTGTCGCCACTGGCTGCAAGCGCGATGGCCATTGCGGCGAACGGCGGGACCCGATACCCAGCCGCGACTCGCACTGCGCTCCGCGCGTCCTCGAGGGCGAGCGCAACTTTTCCGGCAGCAGTGCGCGTAGTCGAGCGCGCGGCGAACGAGTAGGACGACGATGGGTCTACCGCGATGGCGCTGTCGAGCCAGCGGAGGCCTTCATCGTACTTGCCCGATCGGGCGACGAGCGATCCCAGCGACATGAGCGGCGACGCCCAGTCGGGTTCGATGGCGATGGCGCGGCGGTAGTGGGCGATCGCCGGCGCGGCGAACCCTGACGCCATGAGCGCCTGGCCGTACTGGTACTGTGCTTCCGCGTTCGTGGAGTCGAGCATGACGGCTCGCTCGAACGCGGGAACGACGCCGTCGAGGGTGCGCGGGAAGCGAAGGAAGAGCAGGTGCCCGCGTGCCAACCAGGCCTCGGCGCTGGCGGTATCCTGCCCAAGTGCACTGTCCGCGGCGGCCAGGCCGCGCGTGAGCAGCTCGCCACGCGTGAGCCCGCGCGGGTGTGGCCAGCCCCAGTCGGCGAAGACAGCGTAGGCGTAGCCCTTCCGCGCGAGTGCTCGCGTCATTGCGGGATCGATGCGACTTGCGATCTCGAACTCCTCGATCGCGCGCGCGACGCTCACCGGGTTCCGTTTCGCGAGCTGGAAGTTGCCGCGCAGGTAGTGATCGTGTGCTTCGGGATTCACGACCAGTGGCTGCACCAGCACCGCACGGTCGTCCGGCGCTCAACGCTCCGCCGGCGTGCAGTCGCAACCTGGTCGACGATGGAGTCCTGTATCGGGACGAAGCTGCCGCCGCGTGCGACGTCATACTCGTCGGTCCATGCCTCGGATGCGTCCGCCGTGCTGACGAGCTGCAACGGCGATGTGGACTCCGGTGCTGGTCCGCCTAACGTTGCCGTCCAGGACGTACTGTACCCCGAGCAGTCGGCCAGCCTCCGCCGGATCGGCGGTGGCGGACGTACGGAGGCGCGCTACGGCCCCTCGGCTCTTGATCCGGAGTTTCCCGATCCGGCCCAGCCGTGACGTGATCTCTTCCGTCAGTCCGTCGGCGAGGTAGGCATCGAGCGTATCTGAGGATCGGTT
The DNA here is from genome assembly GCA_963829055.1 of uncultured Gemmatimonadaceae bacterium. GTDB lineage: Bacteria > Gemmatimonadota > Gemmatimonadetes > Gemmatimonadales > Gemmatimonadaceae > JAJKIV01. Next base: position 69,824 of record CAWHHI010000006.1, read on the forward strand.
GTGAAAGTAGAGCACCGCCACGCTCGGCGATTGCGCCGAATCGCGGAGCTGCCGCGTGCTGGCCGGCGCGATCTCTTGCTGGCCCCGGGCCTGCAACGTCGCCCACGCTCCTGCCCCGACTACGGCCATGGCCGCCGCTGCAATCACGATCTGCCTAACGCGGTGGCGACGTCCGGGTTGCGGCGGCACCGGCGCGCTGGCTCCCGTGTCCGGCGTCGCGGTCGCGGGGAAGTCCGCGCTCGCTAGCCCGTAGCGCGAGCTGGTCGAGTGCGCGCACGAAATCGGCAGCCGTCGCGAATCGGTCGGCCGGCAGCGTCGCCATCGCCATCGCCGTGACAGCGTCGATCTCGGCCGTGAGCGATGCGCGCACGGCTCGCACGCTCGGCGCGCGGTCCGTGAACCGACGCGCGATGATGGCCTGGACGGTCGGCCCCGCGAATGGCGGCTCGCCGGCCAGCATCTCGTAGAGCACGCAGCCTAACGAATAAATGTCGCTGCGAGCGTCGACGTCGGTCTCGCCCGAGGCCTGCTCCGGGCTCATGTACGCGGGCGTCCCGACCACGAGCCCGATGCTCGTCAGGCGTTCGCCGTCGGCGGCATTCACCGCGCGTGCAATGCCGAAGTCCGTGACCAGCGCGTGGCCGTCGGACAGGAGGATGTTCTCGGGCTTGATGTCGCGATGCACCACGCCGCGCGCGTGCGCGTACGCCAGCGCTTCCGCGGACTCTCGAGCGAGGCGGAGGGCCTCGCCGACGGGGAGCTGACGTTCTGCGACCAGGCGCGCGCGGAGCGACTCGCCCTCGACCAGCGGCATCGTGTAGTAGAGAAACCCGCCGGACTCGCCGCCGCCGAACAACGGCACGATGTGCGGGTGCTGGAGCCGGGCGGCGAGCTGCGTTTCGCGTCGAAAGCGCTCCACGCTCATCGACTCCGCGACTTCGGGGAGCAACACCTTCAGTACGACGCGGCGGCCGAACGCCCGCTCCTCCGCGACGAACACGCGCGACATTCCGCCGCCGCCGAGCTCGCGTTCGAGCCGAAAGGCGGAGCCAAGAGCGGTCTGTAGCTGGTCGGGCAGGTCGAGGGTCACGCGAGGGCCGCGAGGGCCAGATTGAACGCGTCGAACATAGGCGCTGTTCATCGGTCCGCCAGCCGCTCATCTTCGGTGCTCATGGATCCGTACCTCGCCGCCGCAGTCGACGAAGCCCGTGAAGGTCTGGCTGAAGGGGGGATTCCGATCGGCTCCGTCCTCGTGATCGATGGCAGGATCGTCGGACGCGGGCACAACCGGCGGGTGCAGAAAGGGAGCGCGATCCTGCACGCCGAGATGGACTGCCTGGAGCGAGCGGGGAGGCTCAAGGCGGCCGACTATCGTCGGTCGACGCTCTACTCGACGCTGTCGCCGTGCGACATGTGCAGCGGCACGGCCCTTCTGTACGGCATTCCGCGGATCGTGATCGGCGAGAACCGCACGTTCCGTGGGCCTGAGGACTACGTCCGGTCGCGCGGCGTCGAGCTGACTATCGTCGACGACGCTGAGTGCGTCCGGCTCATGCGCGAGTTCATCGCTGCGAAACCCGAACTCTGGAACGAGGACATCGGGGTTTAGTCTGGATAAGTCCAGGGTCAGCCACCTAACGACCCACGCGTTCTTGCAACTCTGCCCCATCTGCGGCGACAGTGATGCGCCGCCCCCAATGTGATAGGTGTGACATGGTCGCGACTCGCCCCACCGCGTTCGCCCTTGCCCTTACCATCGCTGGCGCCGTCCCCACTGCGCGCGCCCAGCCGGGACGCTCGGCCGAGTTGCCGCGCGAGCACGCCCCGCGTCCGACGACGGCGGCGATCACGGCGGCAGACCTCATGACCCGCCTCTACATCTTCGCCGATGACTCCATGCTCGGACGCCTGCCCGGCACGCTTGGCGAGCGCCGGGCGACGATGTACCTCGAACGCGAGCTACGACGATTGGGCTTGACGCCGGCCGGCGAGGACCGCGGGTACTTCCAGGTCGTGCCGCTCGTGAGCCGGGTCGTGTCCGCCCGCTCGGCCCTCTCGGTGGATGATACCCCGCTCGAACTCTGGACCGACGCCGCAGTGAGGGAACGCCAGGATTTCCCGCCGGGACCGGCCCAGCAACCGTTCGCTGGGATAACCGTCGTATATGGTGGTCCGTATGCAGACACCACGAAGTGGATCAGTGGCGAGGCCGCCGCTGGCAAGGCGGTGCTGCTCACGCGAAAGGCCGGCGACCGGGTGGTGTTGGCGGAGCACTTCGGCCGTGCGGCGGCTGTCATTTTCGATGATCTGGAGACGTACCCGCCGTCAGCTGTCGCGGCTTGGCGCCAGCCGTCGGTGTTTCTTCGACCCGACAGTGCTGCCGGAGCCCCGGCCGCCGTTCGAATCCATGTCACACACGCCGTGGCGTCGCGCCTTTTCGGCGGCGCTCGCCTCGACACATTGCTGCCTGGCGCCAATGGCCGTATGCTGCGCGGGCAGTTGACCTTTGACGACTCCGCGGTAACCGCACGGAACGTTGTCGCAGTGCTCCCAGGGCGAGATCCTTCCCACCGCAGCGAGTACGTCGCGCTCACGGCGCACCACGACCACCTCGGCTACAACCACGAGCCGGTGGACAGCGATTCGCTGCATGCTTTCCGCACGGAACTGGAGCAACGGATGCCCGGGGCCGCGGACGGCGCACCGGTTTCACCAGAACAACTGGCGGCGATCCGAGTGAACGTGGATAGTCTCCGGCGCCTTCGCCCGGCCCGCCGCGACTCGATCTACAACGGGGCCGAGGATGACGGGTCGGGCTCGATGGCGCTCCTTGAGATCGCCGAGGCCCTGGTCGCGCCGGGCGTCACACGCCCCGCTCGCTCGGTGCTCTTCGTCTGGCACACGGCTGAGGAGCTTGGACTCGTCGGTTCGGGCTGGTATACGGATCACCCTACGGTACCGCGCGACTCCATCGTTGCCGCGATCAATGTTGACGGGTTCGGGCGGTGGACGCCGAAAGACTATCAGGGCGGGCGCGGACCGCGCACGCATGTGATCGGCGCGCGCCGACTTTCGACTCAGCTCGGCGACATCGTCGAGAGCGTGAACAGGGCATCGCGTCATCCGCTCCTGCTCGATTATACCCTCGACGCGCCAAACCATCCCGACCAGATGTACTGCCGGAGCGACCACTACATGTACGCGCGTTATAGTATCCCGAGCGTGTTCGTCACGGACCCGTTGTATCCGGACTACCATATTGTGTCCGAGGAGCCGCAGTACATCGACTACGCGGGGTTCGCCCACGGCACCCGGTTTGTTCATGACCTCGTTCTGCGCCTCGCGAACGCCGCCCGCAGACCGCTTGTGAATGGCATGCGGCCATCAAACCCGCACGCGACCTGCGTGCAGTGACAGCCGACCGCGCCCCCGACGGTAGTGCTGAGCCGCCAGAGGCGGGCCGTCACCACCTGACCGTTGCCGGGAGACTTGCTCGAGCCGCGGCCTTTGCCTGAACGTGGGACGGTTCGTATGTTGGCGTGGACAACCAACATCCATCGACGCGCACGGCGTGGGCGTCGCGATTGCGACGGCGCACGCTGGTCCGCGGAGGGCGCATGAAATACCCCGAAGTCAGGAACTATCGCGACGGGTCGTTCGTCGACGGCGACCGCGCGTACATCGACGTCTACAATCCGAGCGACGGCAGCGTCATCTCACGCGTCCCAATGTCGACACGCGAGGACGTGGACGCCGCGGTCTCGAGCGCCGAGCGTGCGTTTCCGGGCTGGTCGCGGACGCCGATCAAGGAGCGCGTGCAGGTCTTCTACAAGTACAAGGCGCTGCTCGAGCAGCACATCGACGAGCTCGCCGCGCTCGTCAGCGGAGGAGAACGGAAAGGTCACGAGCGAAGCGCGGGCCGAGGTGCTGAAGGCGGCGGAGCTCTGCGAGTTCGCGTGCTCGCTGCCGCAGATCGCGCCGGGCGAAGTGCTCGAGGTGAGTCGCGGGGTCGAGTGCCGGATCGAGCGGTACCCGTTAGGCGTCGTGGCGGCGATCACGCCGTTCAACTTCCCGAACATGGTGCCGAACTGGTCCCTGCCTAACGCCATCGCGCTCGGCAACTGCATGATCCTCAAGCCGTCGGAGCTCGTGCCGCTGAGCGCGGGACGGATCGCGGAGCTGCTGCGCGAGGCGGGGCTGCCGGATGGCGTATTTCAGGTGGTGCACGGCGGGCGCGAGACGGTGGAGGCGCTGTGCGATCATTCCGGCATCGCGGCGATCAGCTTCGTCGGGTCGACGAAGGTGGCGAAGGTCGTGTACCGGCGCGGGACGGCGAATCTCAAGCGCGTGCTGGCGTTAGGCGGCGCCAAGAACCACCTCATCGTCATGCCTGACGCGGACGTCGAGATGGCGTCGACGAACATCGTGGCGTCGATGTCGGGGTGCGCGGGGCAGCGCTGCATGGCGGCGTCGGTGATGGTGGCGGTGTCGAAGGTCGATCACATCATCACGCGGATGGTCGAGCACGCGCGCAACATCGTTCCCGGTCGCGACATCGGCCCGGTCATCTCGGCCCAGGCGAAGGAGCGGATCGAGCGCTACATCACCGAGGCCGAGGACGCGGGCGCGACGGTGCTGGTGGATGGTCGCGGTGCGGTGGTGCCGGGGCGTGAGGGCGGCTATTTCCTCGGGCCCGACGATCATCGACAACGTGACGCCGGACATGCGGATCGCGCAGGACGAGGTGTTCGGCCCGGTGCTCGCGATCGTGCGCACGAAGAACGTGGACGAGGCGATCGCGGTGGAGAATCAATCGCCGTACGGGAACGCGGCGTCGGTGTTCACGGAGAGCGGCGGCGTCGCGCGCCACGTGATGGAGCGCGCGAGCGCGGGCATGGTCGGCGTGAACGTCGGCGTCCCGGTGCCGCGTGAGCCGTTCTCGTTCGGTGGCTGGAACGAGTCGAAGTTCGGCGTCGGCGACATCACGGGCCGAGGGTCGATCGAGTTCTGGACGCAGTCGAAGAAAATGACAACCAAGTGGAATCGGGAGGCGGGAACGAACTGGATGAGTTGAGTGCGGCTGATGCCGGCTCGCCCCCATCCAAGGGCCAATTTCCGGCCTGAGTATCTCCCTGCTACGATAGCCATGCTGATCGGCCACACCGGCTGAAAGCATTGCTCGAATCCGTTGCCGGGAGGTTCCCATGTCGGGAACGGGCCTCACTACTTCCAGCCTTCTCGCATTCCTCACCAGTCTGCTGGTGGGATGCCCCGCTGACGACTCCGTGATTCCCACGTCGCTGACTCGCGGGCGCGTCAGCGTTGACCATGCCGCTGTTGAGCATGCCGCCGCCAGCCCCGAGTTCGGCTATTTCGGTGCGACAGGACCCGGGTCTCTGGGGCGGGCTCGACCCTGCGTGGGGTGCCTGCGCGAATGGCCACACCCAGTCGCCCGTTGACCTGGCTGGGGACCTGGTGCGGTCTCGGAGCCACGACGCCAGAGCTGAGCTTCGACTATGACCACTCCACGACGGGAGAAATCTTCAACAACGGCCACACCGTCGAGATCGAGACCGAAGGGAAGAACGTTCTCACGATCGATGGTGTCGCGTACTCGCTCACCCAGTTTCACTTCCACTCGCCGAGTGAGCACACGATCAACGGCGATGGGTACGACATGGAGCTCCACCTGGTGCACACCAGTGCCACCGGTGCTACCGCGGTGGTCGCGGTCTTCCTGGACCGGGGCCACACGAGCGGGGCCTTGTCGACGATCTTCGACCAGCTGCCCAATGACGTGAACGTGCATCACGAGCTCGAAGCGCCCTTCGACGTGCGCGCGTTCCTGCCGCAGACCGTGCCCAATGTCCAGTACATCGGGTCGCTCACGACGCCTCCATGCACCGACGGGGTGCACTGGGTAGTGCTGGTCAGTCCCGAAACGATCTCCAGCGAGCAGCTGGCGCAGTTCCACGAGCGGATCCACTTCAACGCTCGGCCGGTGCAGCGCTCGCTTCCCTGACCGGCCCGCTCGGTACTGAACGTTCGCGCTCGGGACAACCGCCCTCCCCGGGCCCCTCCCCCTCTGGCTCGTTAGGCAGCACATCGCGGCGCGCTGGCCGTAGCCCGGCCGGCGCCCCTTCGCGGCAGGGTTGGTTACCCTGCGTGCCGCGAGCTGGCGTGCCCGCATCTCCGCGGCGCTTACCACGCTGGTGCATACGCGGTCGGTGGGGTCTGATGTGATCATGGTATCGCCGATAGCGACCACGGACGGCGAAAGATCGGGTTTGCCGCAGGTTGGGGCGGACCGTATGTTGGCCCTGAGGACCCACTCGAGACACAACGGCGACGCGCCGCAACTGGCGGCGCTGGAGTCGCTTGAACGGTTCGAACGACTCTGACTCCTTGGTCTCGAACTGAGAGTCCACTGCATCCAGCGACGAGCTGGCTCTATCGGGGGTGACCATGGCTGATCGTTCGACGACCTTTACGGGTATCCACTTCGAGAACCCGTTCCTGCTCTCCTCCGCGCCGCCAACGGAGTCCGAGAGCAACATTCTCCGCGCGTTCGAGGCCGGGTGGGGCGGAGTCGTGACGAAGACGATCGGGCTGCATCCTGTCGTCAACGTCGTCGGCGCGAAGGCGAAGTTCATGCGCACGTCGCCTGACGACGCCTACGTCTCCATGAAGAAGCGGCCCGGTGCGGCGCTGCACTCGTCGTGGAACTGGGAGCTCATCTCCGACAAGGCGCTCGACTGGTGGGTGCCGCGCATCCGCGCATCAAGGAAGCGTTTCCGAATCGCGTGCTCATCGCGTCGATCATGGCGGGTTCCGGCAACGACAAGGAGCTCCGCAACTGGCAGACGCTCGCGGAAGCGTGTCAGGATGCCGGTGCCGATGGACTCGAGCTCAACTTCTCGTGTCCGCACATGGACCGGAAAGACATGGGGTCCAACATCGGCAAGGATGAAGGGCTCTGCTCGGTCGTGACGGAGGCGGTGAAGGCGGCGGCGAAGGTGCCGGTGTGGACGAAGCTCACGCCGGCGACGAACGACATCGTGGTCGAGGCGGCGGCGTGCTTCCGCGGCGGCGCCGATGCGATCGTGTCGTCGAACACGTTTCCGTCGCTGCCAATGATCGACCCCGAGACGCTGGAGTTCGAGATCAACGTCGACGGTTTCGTGTCGAGCGGCGGCCTTGGCGGGCCGGCGATTCTGCCGCTGTCGTTATGCAACATGGCGCGCATGTGCCAGGCGTTCCCGGACAAGGCGTTCTCCGGGATCGGCGGCGTGTCGGACTTCGCCCAGGCGCTGTCGTACTTCCTGCTCGGCTGCGGGACGGTGCAGGTGTGCACGTCGGCGATGCTGGATCAGGCCGTGGGGCCTAACGTGATCAAGCGGCTGCTCGCGGGCCTGGATCGATTTCTGGAGCAGCATGCGGCGGACGGTTGGACGTCGCTCGAGGATTTCCGCGGGATCCGTCGTGATCGCATGGTGGCGCAGTCGGCGATCCGTCGTCCGGCCGGTGATGACTACCAGGGCGGGTACGACATCGTCGAGGGATACGCGGCGCCGGAGCAGCCGGCGCGGGTCTAGGCACTGTCATCCCGAGGAGCGGCAGCGACGAGGGACCTTCTGCGATGTCATCGTAGCCCGTCCGGCCACAAGAACACTCACAGAAGGTCCCTCGTCGCTTCGCTCCTCGGGATGACAGAGGAGAATCGATGCAACTCGATACGATCGTCAAAGGTGGTACCGTCGTCACGCCTGGCGGGACGTTCGTCGGCGACGTCGGGATCGCGGGCGAGAAGATCGCCGCGTTAGGCTCGTCGCTCGACGCCGCGGGCGCCAAGACCATCGACGCCACCGGCCACTACGTCATCCCCGGTGTGCTCGACGTCCACGTCCACCTCGAGCTGCCGTTCTGCGGCACCGTGTCGGCCGACGACTACCGCAGCGGCACCCGCGCTGGCGCGCGTGGCGGCGTCACGACGCTCATCGACTTCGCCATCCCCTACGCCGGCGACTCGCTGAACGACGCCGCCGACAACTGGATGAAGAAGGCGGAAGGAAAGTCGCTCATCGACTACACGTTCCACATCTGCATCACGCGCTGGAACGAGCACAAGGATCAGATCGAAGGGATGGTGAAGCGCGGCTTCACGACCTTCAAGGAGTTCATGATCTACGAGTCGGAGGGCTGGCAGTCCGACGATCGCGCGCTCTACGGCACGCTGGAGAAGATGCGCGAGTACGGGACGATGCTGCTCGTGCACGCCGAGTCGGCGCGGGTGCTCGATGAGCTCATCGCGCGGCATCACACGCCGGAGCTCATGAAGCAGTACGGCGCGCGGCTGCATCCGATGACGCGCCCCAACTTCGTCGAGGCCGAGGCGATCCAGCGCGCGGTGCAGTGGAGCGAGGCGACGGGCGGGAAGCTCTACATCGTGCACATGTCCACGGGCGAAGGCGCCGACATCATCCGTGCGGCGCAGGCGCGCGGCGTGCCGGTGATCGCCGAGACGTGCGTGCAGTACCTCGTGCTCGATGACTCCGTGTTCGAGCGTGAGGACGGCCATCTCTTCGCGTGCTGCCCGCAGCTCAAGAAGCCGAAAGACGTGCAGCGTCTCTGGCAGGGATTGAACGGCGGCGAGGTGTCGGTGATCTCGACGGACACGTGCACGTTCACGCGCGAGCAGAAGGCGATGTGGGAGGGCGACTGGACGAAGATCCCGATGGGCATGCCGGGTCTCGAGACGCTGCTGCCGCTCACGTACACGCACGGCGTGTTAGGCGGCCGGATGTCGATCGAAGACATGTGCATGAAGCTGAGCACGAACCCGGCGCGCATCATGAACCTCGCGCCGCGAAAGGGATCGATCGCGATCGGCGCGGACGCGGATCTCGCGATCATTCACCCGACGCGGAAGCACACGGTGGATCCGTCGGCGATGGAGACGAACGCGGACTGGTCGCCGTTCGAGGGGTGGGATCTGGCGGGGTTCGCGAGAACGACTGTGTCGCGCGGAGAGGTGATCGTTGACGACTATCGCGTCGTTGGGAAAGAGGGGCGTGGGGTCTGGCTTCGTCGGGAATCGGGAATAGGGAATCGGGAATCGAGACGCTTCCCGGGGCACAGTTCCGATTCCCGATTCCCGATTCCCCATTCCCGCTGGTGCTCGATGACAACACATACGGGAGTCGAGAGCTCGACATTCACTCCACCGGCTGCCGGCTCACGGCGATCTCCGATAGCCCGCTCTGGAATCCCGACCTCGCGCCGACCGCGCCTGAACGCCGGACCTGGTCCACGTACAACATCGCCGCGCTGTGGATCGGCATGAGCGTCGTCATCACCACGTACACGCTCGCGTCCGGGCTCATGGCGCAGGGCATGACCTGGTGGCAGGCGATGGTCACGATCTTGTTAGGCAACACGATCGTGCTCGTGCCGATGATCCTCAACGCGCACGCGGGCACGAAGTACGGGTTGTCGTTTCCAGTCCTGTGTCGGGCGAGCTTCGGGGTGCGCGGCGCGAACGTGCCGGCGATGCTGCGCGCGATCGTCGCGTGTGGATGGTTCGGCATTCAGACGTGGATCGGCGCGCTCGCGCTCGATGCCCTGTTCACAGCCGCGTGGCCGGGCTGGGCCGCGGATGCCCGGCAAGACCGTCATCGCGTTCGGGATCTTCTGGGGCATCCAGGTCGTCATCATCCTCAAGGGCACCGAAGGCATCAAGGTGCTCGAGAGCTGGTCGGCGCCGCTGTTGTTAGGCGGTGGTGCGTTGCTGCTCTGGTGGGGCATCGACCGCGGGGGCGGACTCGGGCGCGTGCTCGGTGAGTCCGTCAAACTGCAGCAGGGAAAGACGCCGTTCTGGACGTTGTTCCCCGCGGCGCTCACGGCGAACGTCGGGTACTGGGCGACGCTCAGTCTCAACATCCCCGATTTCACGCGCTACGCGAAGAGCCAGCGCTCCCAGGCGTTAGGCCAGGCGCTCGGGCTGCCGACGACAATGACGGCGTTTGCATTCATCGGCGTCGCGGTGACGAGCGCGACGATCGTGATCTTCGGCGCACCGGTGTGGGACCCCGTCGTGCTCGTGACGAAGATCGGCGGAGCCGGCGTGGTGGTGTTCGCGGCGCTGGTCGTTCTCGCGGCTCAACTCACGACGAACATGGCGGCGAACGTCGTGTCGCCAGCGAACGACTTCTCGAACCTGAGCCCGCGGCGGATCAGCTACGTCACGGGAGGCCTGATCACGGCGGTCTTCGGGATCGTGATGATGCCGTGGAAGCTCTACTCCGACGCCGCCGCCTACATCTTCACCTGGCTCCTCGGCTACTCGAGCCTGATGGGCGCGTTAGGCGGGATTCTCATCGCCGACTACTGGGTGTTACGCCGCCAGCAGCTCGACGTGAATGACCTGTTCCGGGAGCAGGGGCGTTACACGTACCGGAACGGCATCAACATGCGTGCGATCGCCGCGCTGGTCCTGGCGCTTCTGCCGGTCGTGCCGGGCTTCATTCGCGCGGTGTCGGTGCCCGGCGGGCGAGTCGCGGATCCCAACGTTCTCGACGATCTGTACTCGTACGCCTGGTTCGTGACGTTCGCGTCTGAGCTTCGTCCTGTACCTGCTCTTCATGCGCGGTGAGTCGTCGCATCGCGTGCGGCAGTAGCGTGTCATTCCTCGACTCGCTGCGGTCGCACGGAATGACACGTACCCTTGATCGGATGCGACTGACGCCGGGCTGTAGCGTCAGCTCTTCAGCTCGTTCTCCTTGATGCTCTGCGCCTTCGTGAGGTGCTCCTGCACCTTTCCGGTCGCCTTCTCGATCGCTGCACGCAGCTCCGCACTGGTCGTGTTCTTCGCTGCGTCCTGAAGCTTGTCGAGCAGGTCCTTGTGATCGTCGATCTGGTTGTCGATGTACTTCTTGTCCCAGTCGGCGCCCGCAGGCTTGTCGGTCAGGTCCTTGATCTGGTCCCTCGCGTTGTCCATGACGTCGTGGACGTCACCGTCAGCCGTGTCGGGAGTCACCGACAGCTTTGCTGCGAGAGACCTCATTTCGAGCGCGAGCGCACGGTGCTCGGTGACGAGCTGCTGCGCGAACTTCTTCACGGCAGGGTTGGTTGCCTTTTTTGCTGCGAGCTGGCTCTCGCGCACCTCGCCGGCGTTGTTCGCGCCGATGAATCCGAAGACGGAGGCGTCGGTCCAACCGCCACGCTTGACGACGCTTCCTGCGGCGGACTCCATCTTCCGGGCCGCTGTGTCTGCGGCCGCGCCGACACGGCTCGCCGCCGTGTCCACGGCCGCGCCAACCCGATTGGCCGTGGTGTCCGCCGCGCTATCGGCCGCGGCGCGGTCCTGCTGGCTGCAGGCACAGAGTGTCAGGACAACGGCGGCTGTCCCGCACAAGAGACCATTCGTTCCGAACTTCATGGGCCCTCCTTTCTTGTGGGCCATGAGGAAGTCGAATTCACCTTCGTCGGCGACTGATCGGTGTGCAAGACGCGTTCTTCGGGGGCGGTTTTCGCTCGGCTGACCCCGCTGCATTCGCGGGGTGTTCGGACGCGCCTGCTGTACCGCCTCGCTGTCTCCCACCGACCTCCGCCACGGCGCGTTAGGCGTGCCGGCACTCGAGAGAGATCGCCACAATCGGAAATGCTCGCGCTCAGGGTCGAGGATTCGTCCTTGGGTCAATGGCTTTCTATCCGAGCGGAGCGAAAGCGCCCAGCGCCTTCGGCGCTCCGCTCGGAATGACTGCGGTCAGTCGTTGAAGTTGATGTGCCCCTCGAACGATCCGGTCGAAGTCGACCTCGCCGTCGCAAAATCAATGACGCCAATCTTCCGCACCGTAAACGTGCCGGTGGCTCCGGCAAATCGTCCGCTGCCGCCGACGATCGTCAGAACCTCAGTGAAGCTCACGACCGTTGGATCCTGGCTTACAGTAGCCACGCCGACAAACGTGGTATGCAGCTGGTCGCCGTTCGCCGCGACGAAGTCGTAGGTACCTGTCGCCGTCGGCGTTGCCAGATCAGCGACAGCCGCGTAGGTCATCGTGAAGCGGCCGAGGTGAGTCGCGGTGCCGACGCCGGTTCCCTGGACCAGGAGGTTCGGTGGAACAACCACGCCCTGGTCAGCCGCCGTGAACGCGCCACTGAACGGCAGCTGCGTCGCGTTGTGCGAATGCGCCAGCGCCGGGCTGGTCGGCGAGGTTGGTGACGTCGAAACCTGGTCGCTGCAGGCCGCCGCGAGCACACTCACGGCGAGAATGATCGGTCGCATGACGATCGGTCGCATAGGAGCTCCTTCCCGTTTGAAGAACGACGCGGGCCACGGCCCGGCATGGATGGATGCGCGGGTCTCGAGGTGGCGCACCGAGAAGGGCGGACACTACCGCGCCGATCGCCGCGGCGTCTTTAGAGTTCCCTTTGAAAGCCGTTGAATGTCGATTTGTGCGTCGTTGAACCGGTGTTTGCCTGATCTCCGGGTGACGTTACGACGCTGCCGGCGCCCTTGCGCATGATCGGCCGGCGAACCCATCGTGGCTCATGGACGGCAATGGATCAGCGTCGCGAGTCCACTTTGGCACGGTGACGCTCATCCCTGATGAACGCCTCGTGCTGAAGGACGGCCGAGCCCGTGCCGCTCACCCCGAAGGCGTTCGACCTGCTCGTGGTCCTCGCGGCGAATCCCGGACGCCTGCTCACGAAAGAGCACCTGATGCAGGCGGTCTGGCCGGACGTGATCGTCGAAGAATCGAACCTCGCCTATCACGTCTTCGCGATTCGCAAAGCACTCGGCGAGAGCGCCGCCGCCGATCGGTTCATCGAGACCGTGCCGAAGCGCGGCTACCGGTTTGTGGCGCCCGTGCGGACCGACGCTGCGGTCCAGTCCGCCGTCGCTTCGGACGCCGAGCGCAGGGAGCATTTCCCCGGCAGACGTCGAACGGGTATCACGTTGCACGTATGGCTAGGTCTCGTGGGTGGCCTGGCGGTCTTCGCGTTGATGCTTCCGCGCCTCGGCCCATTCCGATCGAATTCCGGTTCAGCCACGTCGGTTCATTTTCAGGAACCGGTCACGGGGCGTCTGGCAGAAACCGGGATGTTCTCGATTTCCCCGGATGGACGTCGTCTGGTCTTCGCGGCCGAAGGCGCGGACGGCGTCCTGCGGCTGTGGTCACGCGCGCTGAACACGCTCGAGCCGGTTCCGCTCTCGGGCACGGACGTATTCGCCATCATCCCGCCCGTCGTCTGGTCTCCCGACAGCAGATTCGTCGCCTTCGACCCTGGCTACGTGCTCAAGAAGGCCGGCGTGGACGGCGGCGCACCGGAGTCGTTATGCGAGCTGCCTGGTACCGCCGTGGGCGGAAGCTGGAACCGCGCGGGTGACATTCTTCTCGGAAACGCTCTCGGTGGTCTGATCCGATGCCCCGCCTCGGGCGGAGGCGCGACGACGGTGACGGTGGCGGACCTGTCCAAGGGGGAGCTTCACATCTTTCCGTCGTTCCTTTCGGACGGACGGCGTTTCCTGTACCTGCGCATTTCGCGCACGAACCCCGAGACATCCGGGATCTATCTCGGTGAGCTCGATGCCGAATCGCGCAGCGTCGGAGATCGGCTGATCACGACAGGGTTCGGCGCTGCCTTCGTGCCCGCAGTCGGCTCGGGGCCCGGCACGATCGTCTTCGCGCGCGACGCGACACTCTTCGCCCAGCGTTTCGACGAGCAACGGCTGGAGTTGATCGGCGACCCGATTCGTCTTGCCGATGGAATCGGTTCGTATCTGGACGGGGCCTTCTTTTCAGTCTCGTCGAAGACGCTCGTCTACCGAGCCCCGGAGCCGGACTCCAGACTCACCTGGTTCGACCGCCAGGGTAAAGAGCTCGGGCGTGTGGGCACGCCAGACCGATTCTCGGGTCTCTCGCTTTCGCCCGACGGCAATCGAGCGCTCGTCACGACGCAGGCGCCGCAGGGTACTGTGAACGCAGACCTGTGGCTGTTCGATCTGACTGCGACTGCGACGCCGCGACAACGGCTGACGTTCGGGCCCGCACTGGAGTACTGGCCCACGTGGTCGGACAACGATCGGTTCGTGTACGGTTCCGGCGGGGGAGCATCGGGTGTGTATCAGCAGACGCTCGGCAGCGAGCGTACGCTGTTGTTCAAGACGTCGGGCCCCGAAGTCCCGACGAGCATGAGCGGCGATGGACGCATTGTCCTCTACGTGACGATTACCGGACCGGCCACGGGCGCCGACGTGTGGGTGCGCGTGGGTGGTCGTACTTCGGCGAGCCCGCGGCCGTTCCTGCAACGCGAGAAGGACCAGACGGAAGCCCAGCTTTCACCGGACAGCCGCTGGGTCGCCTACGTCTCGAACGAGGCAGGTCCCAGCGAGGTGTTCGTCACCGAGTTTCGGTTCGACCCAGCCACTGACTCGGTCAGTGCTGGCGAAAGCGTTCGCATTTCCGAGGGCGGTGGCCGCGCGCCACGGTGGCGTCGCGACGGACGGGAGTTGTTCTACCTCACGCCGGATGGTTCGGTGATGGCGATCGAGGTCGGTGCGACGAGCGCATTTCGTCCAGGTATGGCGAAGCGACTGTTCAACGTGCCGGGTGTGATCCCCGAATGGGGAGTGACCCCGGACGGCGCTCGTTTCCTGTTCGCGGTACCCGTGAGCCCGCCTCCGCCGTTCCACGTGGTGCAAGACTGGCAGGCAACACTTCCCAAGTAGGAGACTTCGTTGTCATTCCTCGACTCCGCGCTGACGCGCTCCGCTCGGAATGACAACATCCCCGATTCCCGATTCCCGATAAATGCCACGCATCGTCAAAGCCGGTCTGATCCAGACCTCGCACGCGTGCAGCACCGCCGAGCCGATCGAGACCATCCGCGAGGCGAACATCGCCAAGCACATGTCGCTCATCGAGCGGCCGGACAGGAGGGCGTGCAGCTCCTCTGCATGCAGGAGATCTTCACCGGTCCGTACTTCTGCGCCGAGCAGAGCGCGCGATGGTACGACGCCGTGGAGCGGATTCCCGACGGCCCGACGACGCGGCTCATGCAGCAGGTCGCGAAGAAGTACGAGATGGTGATCGTCGTTCCGCTGTATGAAGAGGACGGCGCGGGCATCTACTACAACACCGCCGCCGTCATCGACGCGGACGGCACCTACCTCGGCAAGTACCGCAAGAATCACATCCCGCACTGCGCGCCCGGCTTCTGGGAGAAGTTCTACTTCCGGCCAGGAAACCTCGGCTACCCGGTATTCAAGACTCGTTATGCGGACGTCGGCGTCTACATCTGCTACGACCGGCATTTCCCGGAAGGCGCGCGCGAGCTCGGGTTGAACGGCGCGGAGATCGTGTTCAATCCGTCGGCGACAGTGGCGGGGTTGTCCGAGTATCTGTGGAAGCTCGAGCAGCCGGCGCACGCGGTGGCGAACGCGTTCTTCGTCGGCGCGATCAATCGCGTGGGCTACGAAGAACCGTGGCGCATCGGCGAGTTCTACGGCCAGAGCTACTTCTGCGACCCGCGCGGGCAGTTCGTGGCGCAGGCCTCGCGTGATCGGGATGAGCTCATCACGGCGGAGATCGACCTCGACAAGATCCGCGAAGTGCGCAACGTGTGGCAGTTCTACCGCGATCGCCGGCCCGAGACCTACGGCGGGCTGTGCAAGCTGTGACGCTTGCGTGGCGCGCCGCTATTGTCGGCGCGCTGTTGCTCGTTAGGCCCAGTGGCGCGAGCGTGTCATTCCGAGCGAAGCGCCGAAGGCGCGAAGTCGAGGAATCGCGACCATACGGGTAGAGGGCTCTCTACCCCGCAGAGTCTCGATTCCTCGACTCGCTCCGCTCGCTCGGAATGACGACCTGCTCGGAATGACGACCTGCTCGGAATGACGACCCGCGCGGAATGACTACCTCCACTGCGCGCGCATCTGCTCGATGACCGCCTGGCGGATATCGCGACGCTCGCCGACCACCTCGACACCCGGTGTGTCGCGCTTGAGGAATTCGATACCGACCTCGAGCCCCGTCAGCAGATAGTCGGCGATCGCCACGCGATACGTGCGAGACTCATCGAGCGGTGCGCCGGCGATTCGCCACCCGGCGACGGTCGATCCCTCGACGCTCGTGCGCTGCAGAAAACCGCCGCTCCCGATGTTCCGTTCGCCCGCCGCGAGCACTCGGCTGAGCAACTCCCCCCGCATGCGCACGTCTACGGTCTTCCCACCGAACGGCAACATGCGGATCACATCGTACTGCGTGATTGGACCTACCGGCACGGCGTCGTCGATGCGAATCGCGCCCGCGTTGAACAGCGAGAGCTCCGCGTCAGGCACGTCCCGACGCATTGCCGCACCGATCAGATCAGTCATTGTGCTATGCGTCGTACGCACCGTCGACTCGCGACCGTCGAGTGTGATGGGCGTGTTGGCAACGAGCTCGCGCGGCCGGAAGCCATCGTGCCCGAACCCGGCGAACGCCGTGTCCACCCATCGCGCGACGACATGAGCGACGCCGCTATCTTCGGCCATACGCTCGTCGATGGCCACGAGCCTTGATGCTACCTCCGCGCGTCGTCCGTTGGACGGCGGCCGGATCTCCAGGATCTGCACGGAGCGCACATTGGCGTCACTCTTGAGCACCGGCGTGAACCGCGGACCTCGGCGCAGCGTGTAGTTCTCGTGCTCGTGCCCACCGAGTACGACGTCGATTTCCGGATTCTCGGTGAGGAGACGCGCATCGTCATTGACGCTCACGTGCGTGAGGGCGATGAGCACGTCCGCGGAATCACGCAGCAGTGTCGCCTCGCGATGCGCCGCCTCGAACGGATCGGTCACTCGACTCCACGACGGACGATTCGACGGAATCACGACGCCGAGGAACGCGACGCGAACGTCGCGTCCGCCGGCGCGAACCGTTCGGATCACGTGCGGCAGCACCTTCGCGAATGGTCTGCCCGCGCTGTCGGTCACGTTCGCGGCGATCACGACGAAGCGCGCCTCGTTCATCCGCGCGAGAAATGCGTCGCGGCTGATATCGAACTCGTGGTTACCGAGTACCGCGACGTCGAGCCCGACCGCGTTGAGCACGTCCACCATCTGCCGACCATTCAACCGCTCACCACCAACGCGCGCGGTACCGAGTGCCGAGGGCGACACGAAGTCGCCGCCGAGCGTAGTGATGAGCGTGGGAAAAGAGTCGCGAAGCGCCCGGCGCAGCGTCGCGACTCGTGCCAGTCCACCGCTCTTGCCCGCCTCGACCGGCGTGATCTCGTAGACGTCGTTGAAATGCAGGATGTGGATCGCGTCGGCACCGGTCGCGACCGGCGCCGGAGTCGCGGAGCTGTTGGGCCGCGTTGGCGCGCACGCGGCGGCGATAACTGTGGCGGTGAGAAGACGGACAAACGACTTCACGATCACGACGAATCTCCTGTGGACTACGGCGTTGGTATTCTATCCCGGGTAATGGTGGGGGAGTATTCTCACCGTCACTCATGCGATACTCGAGATTGGCCTTGCTCGCCGTCGCCGTCGGATGCGGGAGCGACAAAGCCACCGCACCGTCGGACGTGGCCACGGATCCGGCTCGCGCCGTTTTCGTGACGAGCGACATCCAGCACTTCTGGGCCGCGTACGACGCCAACGCCGGTGGCGGAACCTCGGCGTTTCAGGCCGAGTACCTCGACCGCGCGTCTCCGGGGCTGCGCGACTTCATCGCGTCGCGCAACCTGACCGCGGCGAACCTGGCCTCCATGGTCCGGACGTACCCGCGCTACTTCTCGAGCATTCGCGCGTCGACGTTGACGCTGGCGTCGGATGAGACCCTGCAGAATCGAATCCGTGAGGGCTACAGGAAGATCGCGGGCATGTACACCGCGGCCGTGTTTCCGCCCGTGACGTTCCTCATTGGCCGCTTCAGCACCGGTGGAACGACGTCGACGAACGGGATGCTCGTGGGGCTCGAGTTCTACGCGATCACGCCGTCGACGCCGCTGGACGAGCTGGGCCAGTTCCAGCGCGACAACGTCCGGGCGCTCGACAGCCTGCCGATCATCGTCGCGCACGAGCACACGCACATTCTCCAGGCGCGAGCCGGCGGCGTGTTCAACAAGGCAAGGAAGAACCTGCTCGAGCAATCACTGCTGGAGGGCGGCGCGGATTTCGTCGCGTATCTCGTGACGGGCGGCAACATCAACGCACGCCTGCAGGCCTACGGGATTCCCCGCGAAGCGGCCCTCTGGGCCGAGTTCAAGACGCAAATGCGCGGGACGGACGTGAGCCGCTGGCTCTACAACCAGGGCAACGCGACCGCCGACCGCCCGGGCGACCTGGGGTATTTCATCGGCTACCGCATTGCGGAAGCGTTCTACGCGCGTACGGCGGACAAGCGTCAAGCGCTCCTTGGGATCATCGACGTGAGCAACGCCGATCTGTTCCTCACTCAGAGTGGCTACGCGCCGTAGCTGGCGCGAGGTTGGCGCGGGAAAGACACCGGTGCCGGTCAGGCGACTCCTCGACTACCGGGTCGTGGTAGCCGGCGACCTCGCGGAAGAGCCGCGCGGTGCTGCCCACCCCACCGGCCCAATCGCGCCGGACCTCATTACACTTCGTAGCACCGCGGCACTGGCGCCGACGACGTTGTTCGGGACGGTTTGCCTGAGGCGCGACGTCGCGGGGGTCGGCGGGTTCGAGGATGCGCGTCGTCGATCGACGAGACTTCGCGCCTTCGGCCTCGATCTCACCGTTCTCGATCTGTCGGCACTCGTGCAGGCGCGAACGGCTTCCAGCAGACGCGAGGACATCGCGAAGCTGCCGATGCTCGAAACACTGCTCGCGCTCCCCGCTCTTGAAGAGCGATATCGCGAGCTCGCTGCCAATCGTTCATAACATCGTACTTACTACATAGTCATCGTGTCCGAAGACTCCCCAATTTCCGCCTTCGCCGAGCTCGGGCTCGACCCGCGCATCACCGCGACACTCACCACGCTCGGGTACGAGGAGCCGACGCCGATTCAGCGCGAGGCCATCCCCGCCCTGCTCGCCGGCCGCGATGTGCTCGGGCAGGCGGCCACTGGCACCGGCAAGACCGCCGCGTTCACGCTGCCGCTCATTCAGCGCGCAGCCCTCGGCGTCGATGGCGACTCCGTCATCGATCATGACGAGGACGGCGCGCCGAGGGATGACGGCAAGGGACCATCGGTGCTCATTCTGGTGCCGACTCGCGAGCTCGCGATGCAGGTCGGCGAAGCGGTGCACAAGTACGGCAAAGGCCTCGGCATCCGTGCGGTGCCCGTGTACGGCGGACAGGACATCCGCCGTCAGCTTCGCGCGCTCGAGCGCGGGAGCGACGTCGTCATCGCCACACCGGGGCGCGCGCTCGACCACATCCGCCGCAAGACGATGTCGTTAGGCAACGTGCGCGCCGTCGTGCTCGACGAGGCGGACGAGATGCTCGACATGGGGTTCGCCGAAGATCTCGAGTCGATCCTTTCCGCCGCGCCCTCGGTTCGGCAGACGGCGCTCTTCTCGGCCACGCTGCCGCCGCGCATTCGCGACATGGCCGAGCGGCATCTGACCGACCCGGTGCGCCTGTCGATTCCCACCGAGCGCACGGCGAGCGGCGCGATTCCGCGGGTGCGCCAGATGGCGTACATCGTGGGCCGGTCGCACAAGATCGCGGCGCTGGGACGCATTCTCGACGTCGAAGCGCCGACGCTGGCGTTCATCTTCTGTCGCACGCGCACCGAGGTCGATGAGCTGACCGAGACGCTCAACGGTCGCGGCTATCGCTCCGAAGCGTTGCACGGCGGCATGTCGCAGGAGCAGCGCGATCGCGTCATGCGGCGCGTCCGCAGCGGTGCGACCGATCTGCTCGTCGCGACAGACGTGGCGGCGCGTGGACTCGACGTCGAGCAGGTGTCGCACGTCGTGAACTACGACGTACCGTCGGCGCCGGAAGCGTACGTGCATCGCATCGGCCGCACGGGGCGAGCCGGACGCGAAGGCGTCGCGATCACGCTGGCCGAGCCGCGCGAGCATCGGTTGCTGCGCAACATCGAGTTCATCACGAAGCAGAAGATCGAGGTCGCGACTGTTCCGACGGTCGCGGATCTGCGCGCGCGACGCCTCGAGCTCACTCGTGGCTCGCTCGAGGAAGCGCTGATGGAGGGCGAGGACTCGCTCGAGACGTATCGGGTGGTCGTGAACGCACTCGCCGCTGAGTACGATGTCGTGGACATCGCGGCGGCAGCGGTGAAGCTCGCCGACGAGCGTCGTCGCGATGGTGACGCGCCCGAGGAGGTCGAGATTCCCGCGGCACACGTGCGTGAGCGGTCGCGCGAGGGCAGGGAAAGCCGCGGCCCGCGTGAGTCGCAGGGCCGAGGTGAGCGGGAGGGTCGCGGCGAGCGCGAAGGCCGTGGCGATCGGCCCGAGCGCGGTGCCCGTCCCGAGCGCACGCCACGTCGCGGCAGTGGTCGCGGACGTCCGCCCGAGTGGGACGTGACGCGCGTGTACGTGGGCGCGGGTCGCAAGGCGGGGGTTCGGCCTGGTGACCTCGTCGGCGCCATCGCGAACGAAGCACGCGTGGACTCGAGCAACATCGGAGCGATCGAGATCGCTGATCGTTTCTCGCTCGTCGAGGTTCCGGAGCCGATGGCCGAGCGGATCATCGACGCGCTGCGAAACACGACGATCAAGGGCAAGCGTGTGATGGTACGTCGTGATCGAGACTTCGAGGGTGGAAGCCGGGACTGATTTGCTGACGTACGACGTCGTCCCGACGCCGATCGGCCGCCTCATCGTCGCCAGCGACGGCTCGGCCATCGCGGGGGTGTGGATGGCGAACGCGAATCCTCGTGACGCAGCCTGGGCGAGTCATCGCGGGACCGACGCGTTGCTCGCCCAGGCGCGCGAGGAACTGCTCGCGTACTTCGACGGGCGACTCCGCGACTTCACCGTTCCGCTCGCGCCTAACGGGACGGAGTTTCAGCGTCGCGTGTGGGATGCGCTGCGCGAGATTCCGTTCGGGACGACGATCAGCTACGCGGCGCTCGCGGGTCGCCTGAACAACACGGCGGCGCTGAGAGCCGTCGGCGCGGCGAACGGTCGTAACCCGATCCCGATCATCATCCCGTGTCACCGCGTCATCGGCAGTGACGGATCGCTGACCGGGTTCGGCGGAGGGATCGAGCGGAAGCGGTGGCTGCTGCAGCACGAGGGCGCGCTTCTTACCATCTTATGACTATGTAGGGTGGCCGGCGCGCGATACTGAGTCCATGACTCAGCGTGATCAGCGCGCCTCATGACGGCGACCGCCGCACCTGCGGCGTCCGCGTACCGCGCGATAGACGGCGTTCACTGGTGCCTTCGCATCGGTGCGGCGGCGTGCTTCATCGGGCACGGGGCGTTCGGCGTCATCACGAAGTCGGCGTGGCTGCCGTATTTCGCCGTGACAGGCATTTCGCCGGACGTCGCATACGCGCTCATGCCGGTGATCGGAACGATCGACATCGTCCTGGGGCTCACGGTCCTGCTGTCGCCTCGGCCGATCGTGCTGCTCTACATGAGCGTGTGGGCGCTGTGGACCGCGCTGCTCCGGCCGCTCGCTGGTGAAACCGTGTTCGAGGCGATGGAGCGGGCGGGGAACTACGGCGTGCCGCTCGCGATGCTCCTCCTCGTCGGGTTACCCAGGAACTGGCGGCGCTGGCGCGGGTGGTTTCGAGTGTCTGAAGGAGCGCCGGTAAATGCCGCGACGCTCGTCCGCGTGCTGCAGTGGACGACGGCCATGCTGCTGTTCGCGCATGGCGCGCTCGCCGCGATCACACAGAAACCGCTGTTCGCGGTGCACTACGCCGCGTTAGGTCTGCCTGCCGCGATCGCGCCGGCGATCGGATACGTCGAGATGGCGGTCGGGCTCTCGGTCCTCGTATTTCCGATCCCGGCTCTGCTCATCGCGATCGCGGTGTGGAAGGCCGCGACCGAGGCGTTGTTTCCGATCGCCGGAGCGCCAATGTGGGAGTTCGTCGAGCGAGCTGGCAGCTACGCCGCACCGCTGGCCCTCGCGCTGCTGGTGGCCAGCCGCAGCCCTGTGCGCACCCAAGGAGAGGTTTGTGGTAGATCGTTAGGCATTACGTCATTCCGAGCGGAGCGCCGAAGGCGCGCAGTCGAGGAATCGCGACTCGTCCCGATAGAGGGCCCCTCTAGCCGTATGATCGCGATTCCTCGACTCGCTGACGCTCGCTCGGAATGACACGGCCGCTCGGAATGACAACACCAACCAAGGAGACCCACGATGCTACTCACACATGCCTTGTTGACGTTCCTCGCGGCGGCGAGCCCGCCCGATAGCCTGTTGTCGGCCGACTCGCTGCTCGTCGAGTTGCGGAAGGGCGGCTACACGATCGTGTGGCGTCATACGGCGACCGACAGAAGTGTCCAGGAGCCAATGGACTATCAGAACACTCCGCGCTTTCAGCAGCGGAACTTGACCGACCGCGGCATCGCCGACGCGAAGGCGGTCGGAGCGATCTTCAAGAGCCGTGGCATCCCGGTCGGCGAGGTGCTGTCGAGCCCAATGTTCCGGACGCGCGAGACCGCTGAATACGCGTTCGGGCACGTGGAGTCCACGCCGCTGCTGCGTCAGGTCGATCGGTCACCGGAACAGCTGCGGTTGATCGCCACCGAGCCAGCCGCCGGAACGAATCGCGTGCTCGTGACGCATCACTTCGTGATCGAGCAAAACGTGCCGGGCATCAAGCCGGGGATGATCGGCGAAGGCGAAGCGGTGGTGGTGAAAGCAACCGGCCGCGACGGGCTGCGCCTCGTCGGCATCTTCAAGATGGCCGACTGGCAACGGCTGAGCGAGCAGCTCGACAAGTCCGCATCGACGAGCACCAACGGCGGAACCGCAGCCAGGACGTTCGTTCACGGAGGGGCCGCTCCGGCTGGCCCTACGGCGTCGCCGGCCGCCACCGCAGCGTTGCTCCAGGCCCCGCAGAATGTCGCGATCACCAACTATCTCGAGGCCTTCAACAGCGGCGACGCAGCGCGCATGCGCGAGTTCTACGAGCGATCCGTCGTGCCGAATCCGACGCGCACGATGGACGAGCGGATGGAAGTCTACAATCGACTGAAGGGCGACCTCGGAACAGTGACTGTGATTTCGGCCGAGGCTGTCGAGACGAATCGTGTTGCGGTGAAGGTTCAAGCGAGCAAGGGAACCACCGCCGTCATCACGTTCGCCCCTGAAACGCAGCAGCCATACCGCCTCGTGACGATCAGCTTTGCGATCGTCGGCGGATGAGCCTAACAACGTTAGGTGTCGCGAGAGGCTAACGTGGCATGCACCGCGTGGCTCCGTCAACAACGACGCGAGTAGTCCGTCGACCGTCTGACACTTCCACCGATTCGCCGCCGTAAGTGATTTGAATCACCGGCGTCGAGGTCGGATCATGGAAAGCCCGTCGAACACTCAGGCGACCCGCTCAGCGAGCAGGTCGCCCGAAAGTGTCCCACTCCCCTCCGACAGCATCATGATGTGGGGTGCCAAGGGATCAGGGAAATCGGTGTACATCGCTTCCCTGGTCTACTGGAGTCCTCCCGCTGATGCCGCGCGTCGCGTGTGCGTGCTCCCCGCGAATTCAACGGCGGCCGAGTGGGTGGCGGATCGCGTCAGAAGCCTGACGGCCGCGGGAATCGGGAATCGGGAATGGGGAATCGGAGCCTCCGCGGGCAGTTCGATTCCCGATTCCCCATTCCCGATTCCCGAGGTGTACAAGACGCTCACCGAACGCCGCCTCGACTTCCGTCTCTACACCCTGCCCACGACGGCCGGGCCCATAACGCGGCTACTCAACACCGAGTCGCGCTACGAGGCGAGCCTCAACTTCTGGGACGTGCCTGGCGAAGTGTACGACGGCGACATCCCGCCCAACATCCTGCGCGAGATGACCCGCGCGCGCGGGCTCATCCTGCTCATCAACCCGAGCTTCGTGCCTAACGAAGGCCGAGAGCGCTACTACATGCGCTTCTTCGACCGCACGCTCGGCCGACTCAAGTTCGCGCTCGCCGAGGCTGCGCGTCGAGGGGAGCGGGTGCCGTTCGATCCGCGCACGAACCAGCTCACGATACCGGTTGCGGTCTGCCTGAGCCAGATCGATCGGTCGCCGCAGTTCATGGACGCCGAGCCGAAGGCGCTGTTCGAAGAGACCGTCGGCGACACCGCGCCCATCCTGTACTCGTGGCTCACGACGTTCGACATCTTCAAGCTGTCGGCGTTAGGCCGGCCGCTGCGCCGAGTCGGCGATCGCGAGGTGCTCGACGGCGAGCCGCGGCCGAAGTTCGTTCACTTGCCGATCTCGTGGATCGTGAGTCGGACGGGCGGCGCGGAAGGCGGACGGCGGATGGCGGATGGCGGAGGAACAGCGCGGGTATCTGGGGGGCGGGCATGACCACCGCAACTGCACCTCGCCGCGCGATCTGGGGGCTCGTCAACGACGGGTACGCGCTCGTCGCCAAGACCGCGAACCTCACGCCCGACGAAGCATTCGAGCTGTGTCGCGTGCCCGACATCGGCGACCCGAGCGCCTACCTCGACTTCGGCGTCGCGTATCTGCACGCTCCGAAGTGGGGGCACGTGTTCGCGCGATACTTCACGAACGCCGAACGTGACTCCGCAGGGCGTGCGTCGCTCGTGTACGACGTCGTCGCGCTCAGCGACCACGACTTCGCCGCGCTCGGCAACGATCCTTTCGCCGCGCTGCCTCCGCTCGCGAGCGATCGCCGGCCGGAGCGATTCGGCGAGCTGCCCCTCCCGACATTTACTCGGC
The DNA here is from genome assembly GCA_963829055.1 of uncultured Gemmatimonadaceae bacterium. GTDB lineage: Bacteria > Gemmatimonadota > Gemmatimonadetes > Gemmatimonadales > Gemmatimonadaceae > JAJKIV01. The sequence goes on from CAWHHI010000006.1 coordinate 94,652, forward strand.
GCGACAATGGCTCCGAGGCCGCGCGACTCACCGAGCTGCTGGCGCGTGAGGATCACGCGGCGATTACCCTGCTGCTCGGAGCCCTCCTCGCTGGCGATCGCGTGCTCTGCCTTGCGAACGGAATACGCAGTGAGACTGTCGAATGTCTCACGCTACTGCTCCCTCCGTCTCTGCGAACGCTGGTCACGTTTCAGATGCCGACGGTCGACTTTCCGAAGCACGCGCCACGGCTCACCGTGGCCGAGCGCGCGCATGCGCTACTCGTGGAGCGCGACTGGACGGCGGTGCTGCCCCAGGACGCGAGCGATCCGCGACTCGCGGAAGCGACGGCGACAGCCACCAGGCTCCTGGCGTTAGGCGCGAATCCACTTCGTCTGCAGCGGGCCTGGAGTCCGATCGAGAATGCTTCGTCCGGTGCGTCGAGTCGCGGGACGCAAGTCGTCCAGCCCGACCTGGGCGTCGCGGTCGCTGCCATGCTTCGCATGGACCAACTGCACGAGGCACTGCGCGCGGGAGACCTGAGACGCGCGGTGCTCGTCGCCGCACGAGCCGAGACGCTGGACGAGCGCGTCAGTTTGTCGGACGCGATGTTCGCGCAGTCCACGCCGGAACGCATCGCGACCGCGCTCGGAGACGTCGTGCGCGGCGAGCAACGTGGCGCCTGGGCGGCAGTGCAGGCGGTGGTCGGCAGCGTCGTCGCGAAACGCGAACGGCAACCCGAGCACTTCGCGTCGTTCTTCACCGTGCTGATCGACTGTCTGTGCAGTGTCCCACCGAAGCCAGATGATGCGACTGCCCGACTCGTCCTCGTTACACTCGCGTGCGCGGCGGCGTCGCTCGATGATCTCGAGCGCTTTCTCGACGTCGCCGACCCTACCCTCCCTTGGGAAAGCGCCTGGCGCGACGGCAGCGCACGCTGGGTAAAGGGACGCTCGGCTGTCGCACGCGTCTTCGATGCGCTGGCGGCGAAGGGCGCGACGTACGGCGATGCGATCGACGGCGTGCACGCGATCGGAACGGTTACCGCGAAGGCAACCGTTGGTCGAAGCCGAGATCGTGCCGCGGCGCTCGGCCTCGCACTCGTCAGGCGGACGCTGCGCGAGCGCGCGACACTCGAGCCCCCCGATCGACTCGGCGCACTCGTTGGTGGGCTCATGCACATATGGTCGCCCGACGTCATCGGTGTCGCGCCGAGCGTCGCGTCCCCGGCCGATGAGACCGACCGCACGCTGCGCCGCTTCCTGGGAGTCGGCGAACCGCTGTCCTCGAGCCATGACCCGCGGCGGCTCGCAGCTGAACTGTCGCGCACGGTCGGTGAGTCAGGCGACGGCGGGGACACGGAATTACTGGGATGGGTCGTCGCCGCGCTCGAGCGTGCGCATGCCGGAGCGGTAGGAGACATGACGGTCCGGGTCGTCGCGGCGCTGCTCGAGGAGCAACGACGCCTCACGTCGCGCTCGGAGCTCGCCGCGCACGTTGGCCGCGTGTTGCGGCACTTCGCGGCCACGGACGCAGCGTTCGTGTTCCGTCCGGCGTGGCTCGACGTCGCGCGGCAGGTGGACGACGCGTCGAGGCGAGAACTCCTCGCGCGCGCACTGGCTTGGGTGGCCCGCGGGTACGCGAACGGAAAGTTCACGGTTGGTGCGTTCGCGGACGCGTGCGTCGCGGCTGGCGGTGAAGGCGCCACGATCGACGACGCGACGGTGGACGTGCTCGTGCCCCATCTCGCCGCGGCCGCAACAGCGCGCGGGAGCTCCACGGAGCTGGGCTTACTCGCCGCGACGCTGGCGTCGGTCGCGACGCCGTCGGCGGCCGAGCGGCTGACGGCTGTGCTGCTCGAGGCGGTGGACGAGGCGACCGGTGACACGGTGCGCATGCGTCGTCTCGCGCTGGCGCTGCAGGAGATCGAGCGCGTTCGCGACGAAGACCGGTATGGCGAGGCACGGGCGACACTGCGTCGCGTGCTGGCGCGAGGCGGCGTCGCGATGGATGAGGAGCGCGCCCTTCGCGTCTTCCTCGGCGTCGATGACGGAACGGTGATGGGCCGACTGCTTGGCCGGTTGCCGAGCCTAACGCCGCGCGCGAGTGCGGCGATGGGTGATCGTCGATGACGGCTGCGACCACTCCCACGACTCCAACGTCGCCGGTGATGCCGCCGCGCGTCACGCCGGTGCCGGTGCTCGGGCCGGGAGACACGCACGACGGCTTCTTCCTCTGGGGCGCACCGAAGGCGGGCAAGAGCGGCTTCATCGGTGCGCTGTACGGTCTCTCGCGCGGTGACGACGTCGACCGCTGGACGGCACACCCGAAGGACTGCGACGATCCGCACACACAGGAGATGGTGCTGCGGGCGCACGAGGAGCTGAGCGAGCGCCGCAACACGAAGACCGGTGTGCGTGACACGCCGTATCGTCCGCTGCGCCTAACGCTGAGGAAGATGAAGGCCGGCCGGCAGGTCGGCGAGCTCAAGGTGGCGCTCGTGGACCCCGCCGGTGAGTTCTCCGTCGACCCGGCGCATCGACTCAGCTCGGCCGGAAAGCACCTGTATCGTCAGGTGGCGACGAGCCATGGCGTGCTCTGGCTGTTCGAGGCGACGCCCGACGGGAGCGCGTCCACACTCGACCGCCTGTTGATCCTCGAGCAGCTCGTCGCATTGCTCGAGGCGGGCGGCGCGCCGCAGCTGGATCTCCCGGTCGCGATCTGCCTGAGCAAGATCGACTGTCTCACCGAGGAGAAGCGTCGCGCCGCGCTCGCGAATCCCACACAGGCGCTGCTCGATCACCTCGGTCCGACGTCACTCACGTGGTTCGAGGCCGTGTGCCCGACGCTGCGTTGCTTCGCGGTGTCGTCCGCGGGTGTCGTTCCGGACAAGGTGCGACCAATCGGGCTCAACGACGTGCTCGATTGGCTCGAGGAGCAGCGCACGCGCCGCATCCGCACCGTGCGCGCTGCCGCGGTGCGAAGTCGCGCTATGGACCTCGTGAAGCGATGGAGCGGCATGGTCGCGAAGGGCGCGGCGATGGTCGCGCTCATTGGTGGCGTGGCGTACGGCGGCTCGCGCATTGTGTCGAAGCTCAGGAAACCGCGAACGGTCGCTGTTACCGGTGTCACGGTAGCTGACACGGCGGCGCGGTCTCAACGCGTTCCGCCACCGTCGCGCGCGTCGGCGTCGCCTGACGCGCGTATGCCGACCAGGACATCGACGCGACCGCGAGTGTCCAGCGGCGACGTCGCTCGACGAACGGCTCGTACGCCTCCGCGCGTCGCCGCGTTCGATGTCAGGGCCGAGCGCGACAGCATGCGCGCCGCGTTCGCGGAAGGACTCGCGGTGCAGCGCGACGGCGAGTCCGGCGCGACATGGTTCCGTCGCGCATACGTGCACGCGACGCGCGTGATCGAGCGCGGCAGCGCGGGGAGTCGCGAGTACACGCCCGAGCGATTGATCCGCGCGCGATCGTGCCTGCTCGGCCAGCTCGACTGCCCTCGCTCGACCATGAGCGAGGACCTCACGTGGGTCCTGGTTTTCGGCGATGATGCGCAGCGCCGCACGGCGGTGCGCCTGCTCGAACGGATCGGCGCATGACATTGACTGCCGCCATCGTACTCTGCATGGCGGTGACCGCCTCGCTCGCGTTCTGGGCCTGGCGGTTCCCCGCTCGATTGCCGCGCGTCGTGACCCTCCTCGCTGTCGCGGCACCGCTCCTGTTCCTCGGATCGCTCGTGCGCGGTCGAGGTGATGGCCGCTCGGGGCGATCGCTCCAGGTCATCGGGCAGTACGGGTTCCTGCTCGACACGCTTCGGATCGGCGCCGGCCCTGGTGCCGACGTGCGCATTCCAGCGCCCAGCGGTGGGCGCGGCGGCACGGGGCTGGTTGCCGTGCACTTCCGGCCTAACGATTCGTCGCTCACCGTTCATGCCGAAGCGGGAGCGCCGCCCGTCGTCGTGGGCGACCGGGTGCTGGCGGCCGCACGAGTAGGGCAGGACGCTACGCTCGCCGTGTCGCGAGCGGGAAGCGCGGCGACGTCGATCAGGGTCGCGATGCCCTGGTGGCCGCTCGGCTGCGCCACACGCATCGCTTCGTTGTGTGGCGAACGCATCGTGAGCACGGGCGATGTGGCGGTTCGCGCTCGCGTTACGGAGAACGGTGTCTGGAGCGATGCCCTCGATCCTGCACTCGCTCGGCTACCTTCGTTCGTGCTGTTCCGTCGCGAGGGCCAGGTATATGTCGCGGCGGGCGCGCGGACGGCCATCACGGTGAACGGCGCGGCGCTGCCTGTCGAAGCGCGCGTCGACGACTGACGCAATCGAGATTGGTATCGGTCGCGAGACATCACGGCTTCGCGTCGTCGCGGATCGCCGCGCGAACCGCATGAACGTTCTGTTCGGCGGGCGACTCGTCGGAGAGCGATGGCCACTGCATGCTGGTGACGACCGGGCGGTTCACCGCGTGTCGTACGGTGCGCCGCCATCGCCGGGAACGCTTCCGCTCATCGATCTGAGCGGGACGCCGTTAGGCACGAGCGCCACGGCGTACTCCGGCGCGCTCGAGTGGGCGCCGGGCAGATGGCGGTGGCACGCAAACGGCCGCATGCGAACGATCGCGTCCGGTGAGACGGTGTTACTGCCCGGCACCGGCACTGCTCGTGAGGAGCGCGGGCACCTGGTTCGGCTCTCCGAGGGCGCAGGCGCACAGGGTTCGCTCGCGAGCATCGCGCTCGTCTGGATGCTCGGCGCGTTGCTGCTTGCCGCGTCGGCGGGCGCGGCAACTGGTGCGGTGCCGGCGCTGCGGCTCGGCGTACTTGGCCTGGCGTACACGTTGGCGATGGTTCGCTCGACGATCGCCGTGCGCGTTGCGACGTCCGAGCCGTTCAACGCTGAAGCCGTCCCGACCACGCTCGTATTCCTGATTGCGTTCCCGGTGCTCGTGTATCTGCTCGAGCAGATGCGCGTGTGGGATTGGCGGCAGCTCAGGGGTGACGCCGGTAGAGCGTCGCAGTGGAGGGCCGCGACTCAGGTCGGTCTCGTGTCAGGCGCTGGCGTACTCACGTACGTGCTCGCCGGCGGGATCGACCGCGCGCTGTTCGTCATGTTCATCGTCATCGCGGGAACGGCCGGGCTCGTGGTGCTGCAATCGCTGCTCGTTCCGAGCGAAGCGCGTAGCGCAACGACAGGGATCCCGCTCGGCATGTTCGAGATCGGCGCGGAGCGAGGCTTCTCGAGCCGCCACCTCATGCGGGCGGTGAGCACGCTGCTCGTGCTCGTCGTCCTGTACATCGCGCTCGCGCTTTCGTTACGCGGTGTGCCGCCCTACCTGAGCATGGCGGCGTACACCGTCGTGCTCGCGGTCGTGTACACCGCGGCGGAACTGAGAGGGCGCGTGTGGGCGCGCATCTCGCCAGCGAGACACGCGCTCATGGTGCGCGTCGTCGCCGCACTCGGCGCCATCGGCGGATTGGTGAGTGCGTTCACGTTTGTTGGAGCGAGGCCGCTTCCGGTCGTCCTCGGTGCTGTCGCGGGGGCGCTCGCGGCGACGCTCGTCGCGCGCTTCGTTCTCGCGCCGCTCGTCGGGCCCGTGCGACTGTGGCCGTATCGTCGGCAGGACATTCTCCCGCCACTCTGGTTCGCGTTCGCGCCGGTGGCGTTGCTGCTCGTCGCACAGTGGAGCGCGGTGCGGCGACTCGGTATCACGCTCGGCTTCGCGTTGGCGATGGCCGGGCTTGCTGCTCGTGGTGCGCGTGTTCGCCGTGCTCTGGCACAGCGAGACGAAGGAGCGGGTCGACGCTCACCTCCGGGACGCCACGCCCGGCGGCGAGACGCGTCGTCGGACGCCGATGTTCCTCGCGCTCGCGCTCACGGTCTATGCCGGCTACCTGGGCGCCGACCGCGGGCTGATGTTGCTGCTGGTGACGTCCGTGCTCGCGACGCTCGTGATGGCGACGGCGATGCTCGGGCCGAAACGACTCGCGGTGTCGGTCCTGGCGCTCGTCGTGACGTTAGGCAGCGTCGGAGCGTGGCTGCGTGTGTCGCCTGTCGAGCTCGCGACGCGGCCAATGTCGTTGGCCACGCCTCAGGTTCGCTACGCGGCGGTTCGTCACCCCCGCGCGCTCGAGCGACAACTGCTCGTCGCCCGTAGTGGCGCGGCGCGTGAGATCGTCAGCACGCTCCAGCAGGATTGGGGGATGCGCGCCTACGCCGCGTCAGGCAGTACGTGGGGCAACGGGCTGTACGGTACGACCGTACACGCGTCGCGCGATCTCCGAGGACGTGGCGCTCACGGACAACGCGTTCGCGGTGTTCGTGCTCAGCGAGCACGGGTTCGTGGGCGGCGCCGTGCTGCTCACGGCATACCTGGCACTGGCACTTCTGCTGTTAGGCAGCGCGACGATCGCGGGTCGCGCGGTGAACGAAGTGCCGCGTGGCATTCTGCTCGGCGGGCTCGCCATGTACGTGGCCGTGCCGGCTCTGTACATGGCGGCGGCGAACGTCTCGCTGCTGCCGCTGACCGGACAAAACCTCCCGCTCCTTGGCCTGCGGTCCGGTGCTGACGTGGCGTTCGCGTCGTGGACGCTCGCGCTCGCGGTGATCGCGTTGCCGCGAGCGACCGGCGTGGCGCGCGGCGTCACGGAGCGGGCCGAGATCAATAGCCGAGCGATGCGGCGGCTCGCGATCATCCTCGGTGCGGTCGCGGCAATGGTCGTGCTCGTTGGCGCGGTCGTCGTGCGCTCGCTCTACCGGGCGACACATCGCGAGGTGGCGCCGTTCCAGCTCGCGACGTTCGCGGACGGACTGCGTGCCGCGGTCGAGCGCGCAGACATCGTGCAGACGTGGCGACTCGATCATTCCCGGCATCGCGGCGCGCGGGAAGCTCGGCTACCGCGACGGCGACTTCGTGCTGGCGACGGTCGATCGCGCGAATGCGTTCGCGGCGAATCGCGCGGAGTACCGCTCGCACTGCGTGGAGCGCGCAGCGTGGCTCAAGGGCGACGCGTCGGGCGTGCAGGTGTCGGACGCGCCGTGCAAGGTGGATGCGCCGGTGGGCAGCGGCGGGCCGTGGACCGGACGGTTGATTGGCCGGTGGTGCGCCAGCAGTCGCCGGACAGAGATGCGCGCAAGGGTCGTCGAGGTGCAGTCGGACGTCGTGCTCGCGAGTGGCGCGAGTGGAGTCCTGCTGGCGCCTGACGCGGCGGACGTCGTGCGCGTCTCGTGTCGCGATACGACCGTCGCGTTCGGCGCGAGCGCCGAGATCGGCTGCATGCGCGACGCGCGGGTGCGTGCGCGACGGACCGCGAAGGGCGCGGTGGTCGATGTCGTGGCGGCCGGCGCAGGCGTGACGAAGAACGGCAACCCTCTCGCGTCAGGCGAGCGGCTCCGGTTCGGCGACGTCGATCGCGATCGACAGCACGGCGACGTGGGTCGTGGACGCGACGCCTCGCGGCTCGCTCGGGTATTCGCGCGAGCGCAACGGCCAGTCCGGTGCGCGCCATCATGCCGACGACGCCGGCGCTGCTGGCGCGTCTCGATTCGCTGCTGTCGGACGGGTTGCAGCTCGGGGCCCGTGCAGCGGCGTCCGACGTGACGCTGACTGTCGATCGCGCTGCCATCGATGCGGTGCAGCGTGGACTCGACCGACGTTGCGCAGACGCCGCGTCAGGCGGAGTGCGCCAGTGTTCGGCGATGCTCGTGGATGCCGAGACTGGTGACATTCTCGCGTTCGCGGATTGGGCGAAGCCCGGCGTCCGCGTGAGTCGTTTCGCGGCGCTCGATCACAACTTCCGGAATCATCGTGCGGCGTCGACCGTGAAGCCGTTCATCGCGGCGGCGGTGCTGAACGAGTATCCGTCGCTCAGGACGCTCGTCGTCGATCATCCTGGCGATCGCTTCGCGAGCGCGGCCGGCTGGCCGTTGGGTTTCACGACGCCAATGAAGTCGGAGCTGCACGGGTGTGCGCGCGTGCCGGTCGGGTGGGATTGCTTCATTCCGAACTCGAACAATCTCTACGCCGTGACGCTCGGGTTCCTGGGCGCAGCGGAGCGCGGCCCGAACGGCCTGCCGGCGTTAGGTGGAGTGGCCGAGGGGCCGTGGTACGCCGTCGGTGGACAACGGATGGCGCAGCGCCCGAGGTTCGCGGTGCAGAATGGGCGTCGCGTGATCGCGAGCTCTCCACTCGCGCACCAGCTCGAGACGCTGTTCGACGCTCGCATAGGACGGCAGGCCGGCGCGTTCGACGAGAGTCTGTGGAATCCGCTCACGACTCGGCGGATGCTGCGCACGAATCCGCAGTGGCAGCTCGTGTCGCCGGACGTGCCGACGCTGCCGCTCGATTCGCCGCAGTTCTCGGATCTCCGCTATCTCGCCGGCTTCATGATCGGCGAGAACGAGAACAACTGGAGCAACGCGGCGCTCGTGCGTGCGCTCGCCCGCATCATGAACGGGCGTGGCACGGAGCTGCGGCTGATCCAGCGTGTCGGCGACATCGGACTCGCGCCGATGGAGAAGGCGGGTGTGCGATTCGGCGCCGGCCGGGACGACTGTGCTGGCTGGCATGCGGGGCGTCGTTCGCGGAAGCGGCACGGCTGCGCGCACGACCGCGAACATGTTCGACGCTCCCGGATTCGACTTCTTCGGGAAGACGGGCACGCTCGAGAGTCAGCGCTTCGAGCCGCTCTCGCTGTTCCTGTTCGGCGGGCGTGATGGCCGCGCAAAGCCGCACGGGTGTCCGGTGGTCGGGATCGTGTACGTAGAGTCGGAGCGCGGCGCGGCGGAGCGCCTAACGGGTGTGTCGCTGTTCGCGGACGTGGTGGCGCCGGTGCTGCGGGAGCGTTACGGGTGGGGGGACAAACCATGCGTGATCGCGCGTTCGGCTGGAGAGACGCCGTGAGTGTTTGTCATTCCGAGCGAGCGCAAGCGAGTCGAGGAATCGTCGTCGTCCCGGTCGAGAGGCCCGTCTGACTCGGTGAGCGCATCGCGATTCCTCGACTCCGGCCTGCGGCCTCCGCTCGGAATGACAATCGCTCCGACTCGCTTCTGCGCTGGGCTCGGGATGACTGCGCTCATCCTCGGCTCCAGTGCGTGCAACCGCGGCGCTCGATGTCGTGCGCGAGCAATTCGCCGGTCGATCGCGCTCGACGATCGATTCTCTCTCCGCGCAGAACGCATCGCTCCAGCGGCAGATGGTGGTCTTCGAGCGCATCTCGGCCGAGAAGGACACGTTGCTGCGGGAGGTGCGGGACGCGCACGTCCTCATCGAGGCCGTAGCGGAGCAGCTGCGACGGATGGACGGCTCGCCGATGGAGTTCGAGTCGGTAGACTCGGCCGGTATGACCACGACGGGCACGTCGATGGGAGCAGCGGCGGGCGGGTCGGACAGCGTCGTTGCCGCCGGAGGTGACGTCGGTGTCGATGCGGCAGGCGAGATCCCGGCCGGCCCCGGCACCTATCGCGACGCGATGCTCAGCAAGCTCGAGGGCGTTAGGCGTCGCCTGGCCGACGTCGAGGACAGCTCGCGCGTGCGTGGCGAGCGGCTGCTCGAAGCCGCGCAAGACAACGATCGCCTGCGTGCCCAGATCGAGGAGCACCTTCGCACGATCGAGGGGCAGAAGGATCTGATCGCGACCTATCTCGTGCGGATCACGGAGCTCGAGACGCAGGTCACGGCGCTCACGGATTCGACGCGCAAGCTGACGGAAGCGAACGAGGTGCTGAGTGACTCGCTTCGGCGCATCACGTCGCGGGCGAATACGGCGTGGTACGTGGTCGGGACGCGCGCGGAGTTGGTGCGCTCCGGCGTGCTCACGGAGGAAGGCGGGATCCTCGGCTTCGGAAAGAGCCTGGCGCCGTCGCGGGCCATGTCGCGCAACGTGTTCACGCGCATCGACCGGCTCCGTGATACGGTGATTGCGCTACCGATCGGCGAAAGAGTACCGGATCGTGTCGCGACATGATCCGGGGCTGGTGTCGGTGACGACATCGCCCTCCGGCGGGACGATGCGAGATCAAGGAGCCGGAGCGGTTCTGGAGTGCATCAGGTTGGCTGATCGTCATCTACGACTGACTCGCATTGTGCTCGCCGGGAAGCGGCTGGCGTCCGGCGGCGGCATGGCCAGTACCAAGTGCGTCAGCCGCTCAGTCGCCGGTCATCAGGCTTCAGTCCCCGTATCCGCCGGCTGTGTCATTCCGAGCGGAGGCCGCAGGCCCGGAGTCGAGGAATCGCTCGCTCGCCGATAAGGGCCCTCTATCGGGAGAGCAGGATTCCTCGACTTCGGCCTCGCACCGCTCGGCATGCGCCGTCGGCTCCGCGAAGCTGACACTACGCGCGGTTCGGACAGTTTCGCGTCCGTCTGCAGGTCGCGCCAGCGTCTTCGGCCGCGCGTGTTTCTCTCCGCCCGTTTGTCTTGAAGACTCGGAGTAGGTACCAGAGCGACGGGATGAGGATCACCGCCCCTCCCGCGAGGACTGCCAGGTTGCTCTCCAGCGTCTCCACCGGCGCAGCGGCGGCATCGATCGTTAGGCTCGGCGGAATGATCAGCGGGAACTGCGCGAGCGCCCATCCCCAGAGGATCAGCGTTACCCATCCTGCTGCCGCGACGCGCGCGAAACGGTAGTGTCGCCGGACGAGCGCGAACACCGCGGCGGCCGCCGCGAGTGCCGATCCGACCAGAAGCGGCAGCGACCACCCGACGCCGATCAGGCGTGCCATCACGCCGCCTCGCGCCACACCTAACGCCAACGCGATCAGCGCCGTGATCGCCGCCGCCGCGGCAGCACCGAGGGCTCGGCGGCGGAAGTCGTCCTGCAGGTCGGTGTTGCCGTCGGCCTCGACGGTCAGATACGTCGCGGCGAGGAACGAGAATAGCGCCAGCGTCATCGCGCCGACCGCGAGCGTGAACGGAGAGATCCACGGGTTCACGTAGAGCGCCGCGAAACTGACCGGCGCCGCCGCGCTACCGGCATCCGGCAACGCGGCCGCCCGCCCGGTGCCGATACTCGCGAGTGCGGATCCCGACGCTACCCGATACTACCGCGCCGACGATCATCCCGAGCACTATCGGCGTTATCAGGCTCGAGGCGGCGAACACCTGTCCCCACCTCCGTTGCTCGGTGCGTGGGCCGTACGAGTACGATCGGAAGATGAACGCCGAGCCGCGGAGCACGATGCCCACGAGCATGAGGGACAGTGGGATGTGCAGAATCGTCCCGAACGCCGCGAACGCCGGCGGGAAGCACACGAACAGCACGACCACGACCACGATGAGCCACACGTGGTTCGCTTCCCAGATCGGGCCGATCGCCTTCGAGATCAGCGAGCGCTGTTGCTCGCGTCGCGGGCCCGTGGCCAGGAGATCCCACACGCCGCCGCCGAAGTCCGCGCCGCCGAACAACACGTACGCGTTCAGCGCGACGACGACGACCCACGCCGTCAGCTCGGCCACCGTCAGGTTGGCGATGATGTCGAGCATCAGTGGTCCGACTCGGAGGCGGAGGTGGGCGTGCGCACGATCTGTTGTCGCACCATGTACACGACGATGAGGCCCAGCAGGACGTAGAGCAGCGTGAACGTGAGGAACGGGACGACGAGGCCCGGCATCGGCGACACGGCGTCGGCGGTGCGGAGGACGCCGTACACGATCCACGGCTGCCGCCCGACTTCCGTGACCGTCCAGCCGGCTTCGATCGCGATGAAGCCCATGGGCGTCGCGAGCGCGAGTGCGCGCAGCAACAGGCGATCGTCGGCGAGCGCCTGCGTCGCGCGACCGCGCCACCAGCGCCACAGCGTCCAGACGCTCACGAGCGCCATGTACGTGCCTAACGCCACCATGATCTGGAACGCGATGTGGACGATCGCCACCGGCGGCCACTCGTCGCGCGGAATCGAGTCCAGCCCTTTCACTTCCGCGCGCGGGTCATGAAAGGCGAGCAGGGAGAGGCCGTACGGAATCTTGATGGCCCAGCGTGTCTCGCGCCGGTCGACGTCGGGCCAGCCGCCAATGTGGAGCGGCGCACCAGCCCGCGTGTCGAAGTGAGCCTCGAGCGCGGCGAGCTTGGCGGGCTGCGCGCGCGCGACGTAGCGAGCGCTGAGGTCGCCGGACAGTGGCTGGAGGATCGCGGCCGGCGCGCCAACCGCGAGCGCGACCGCCAGTGCGCGCCGATGGAAAACGGTGTTCTGCCCGCGCAGGATCTGGATCGCGTGAATGCCGGCGACGGCGAGCCCGGTCGCGGCGTACGCGGCGAGCGTCATGTGAAGCGTCTGGGAGAACGCCGCCTCGTTCGCCATGGCGGCGAGCGGCCTAACGTTGATCGCCTTGCCGCCGACCATATCGAATCCCGCCGGCGAATTCATCCACGCGTTCGCGATGACGACGAAGATCCCCGACAGCACGCCACTCAGCGCGACGATGATCCCGGCGGCGAGATGCGCGGCGCGGCTCACGCGATCCCACGCGTACAGGTAGATCCCGAGGAAGATCGCTTCGGTGAAGAACGCGAATCCTTCCAGCGAGAACGGCATCCCGAAGATCGGCCCGGCGAATTGCATGAAGCTCGGCCAGAGGAGGCCGAGCTCGAAGGAGAGAACCGTCCCCGACACGGCGCCGACGGCGAACAGGATCGCGGCGCCCTTGGACCAGCGCTTCGCGAGGTCGAGGTACGTCGCTTCGCCGGTGCGCATCCAGCGCCATTCCGCGATGACCATGAGGAGTGGCAGCCCGATCCCGATCACCGAGAAGACGATGTGGAACGCGAGCGACATGGCCATCTGACTGCGCGCGGCGAGCAGATCGGACATCGGATGGGGTATCAGGCGTTCGTCACACGACGCGGAGCGGACCCGTGTCATTCCGAGCGAGCGCAGCCGGGAGCCACGGAACGTGGGCAGATGAGGAATCCTTGGCGTCCCGGTAGAGAGCCCTCGACCGGTACGATCGCGATTCCTCGAGCGCCCAGAGGCACCCGCGGCCTGCGGCCTCCGCTCGGAATGACAAATGAATCTAGTCTTGACAACGAACGGGGGTCGATGCTAGTGTGCGCCCCTTGGGAGTCGCGTCCCGATGTTCACGGCACGCCGCGCACTGCGCGGAGGTGCCACCTCGACCATTCACCGCACGGTCGAGCGAGCATCGAGGGCGCGACTTTGCGTTTCTGGGTGACCGGTGTCGCGGTGCCGGGGTCTGGCTAGTCACCTGCGGATCGAGCTCCCGCGTGCGCGCACGAGTACAACGCGAGTGCGCAGCAGCGATCCGTTGAACCAATAGATGTGAAGCACCAAGGAATCTCTTCGAATGAAACCAACCATTTATCTCCCACTCGCCAATCGCGACGTCAGCGGCCCGTGCCGCTCGAGCGCGAGCTTGCCCGCGCGCTTCGGCGTCGGGCGGAGTGAGATGCATGGTCTGTGGATCGAGACCGAAGGCAGGCAAGTGGGCACGAAGGATCAACGCACGCAGAGTGCGGGTGGCTCAGGGGAGAAGCGAACGCCGTAGCGTATCGCGATCGTCCGAGCGAGGAGCGAATCAATCGCCCCACCTGCGCAACGCTGCAGGTGGGGCGATCTGCATCTGGTGGCCCAAGTCGTTGGCTGTGTGATGGTTGTTGGTCGCTGTTTGACAATCGAACGTCCGGAATTTGGAAGTTGTTCAGAGACTTCACCGTCGGCCGGCGGGAGTGTGGCGCCAACAGCGTTAGGCGAACGCGACTCCCTGTGCTGCGAGCGATTCTGCTCCCGTCGTGCCTCGGTGAAGTCCCATGTGCCGCCGTAGCTCAGTGGATCCAGAGCACCTGGTTACGACCCAGGGGGTCGCGTGTTCAAGTCACGCCGGCGGTTCCTTTTGATGGGCCTGTAGCTCAGTTGGTAGAGCACCAACAAACACCCTTGCCGTTTTCGTCCGCCTAACGGGCCGCAGGTGGAGGGTTATCGCCTTCAACGCGGGAGGTCGCAGGTTCGAGTCCTGCCAGGTCCATATTTGTCATTCCGAGCGGTGATGTCATTCCGAGCGAGCGCAGCGAGTCGAGGAATCGCGATCATATCGGTAGAGGGCCCTCTATCGGGACGAGTCGCGATTCCTCGACTCGCTTCGCTCGCTCGGAATGACTACCCGCTCGGAATGACATCGCCCGCTCGGAATGATTGCGACGTGTATGGGCTTTTGCCGCACGTCGTCCGGGGATCGTAGTTCAACGTCAGAACGCGCCACCGCCGCACGAGTCCTTTGCCCGACGAGGGCCGACGAGTGCGGATGAACGGTGGCGAGATGCGGGTTCGACTCCCGCCGATTGCCGGTGGTACTTGTAGGACAAATCTGCGATTCGGATGGTCGCCTAACGGGCCCGGCTGGCTTCTTGGCGCATTCGAACGGCGGCCGCAGATAACTGAAACCGCAATTCACCGCGGAGGACGCTGAGGACCGCATCGCAACCATCTCAGACGAAAAACGCGAACGGATTCGCCGGATCGGCCGGATCGACTCCGAGGAGAGGCGGGTCGGCGTATCGCAACGAGCCCTTTGAAGGGGAACAGCACGCACCAGTGGCGGGTCATCCCGAGCGGCAGCGTTTGTCATCCCGAGCGCAGCGAGGGATCTTCTCGAACGTCATCGTAGCCAGTCCGGCCACGATGCCATCACACAAGGTCCCTCGTCGCTAGCGCTCCTCGGGATGACCACGGAATCAATCCGCCAGATCAGACGAATCCGTTCGCGTCCTTCGTCTGAGGTGGTTGCCGAAGCAGTCCTCGGCGTCCTCCGCGGTGACATGGCCGTTGGCGTCGCCCGCGTTCGGCCGATGACCCTTGTCGGTCGTCGTCCAGCTCACGCGTCCGAAAGGCGGAGCAGGCCACCGCTGGCAACAGTCGTATCTCAGTCGTGGAGCCGAAGGGCGGTTCCCTCTCCAGTGCCTCGCCCGACCCATCGGGCCGATAGACGAGGGTTATCTGGTCAAGCGGGTTCGAATCCCGACGCTCTTCGCTTCACGACTCGCTTGCACGACTCGCTTCGCCGAGTGGGTCGACGAGGCTCGATTATCGATGACACTCGGACTCCGAAAGGAGCAATTCGAGCCCGCTACCTCATCCGCTCGGCTACATCGTCCCCGGTCTTCGGGTCGACGCAGCGTGGGTTATCGGACCGTGCGCGGAGCTGGATCCAAACAGTTCCACATGGCAACCCCACCGCATCAACTCATCCGAAGGCCATTCACTCCCATCACCCTCGACCAAGGAGGCGAGAGATGTTGGACTTCACGAAGCACTACGTGGCTCGCCTAACGCGTCTCGTGACGCCGCAGGCCGAGCGTATCCCGGAGACCACTCAGGTCCCCAACTCGGCGGGCGGGTATGCCTGGCCCGTCGACCCGTGGACGCGCTTCGATCGGTTCCTGATCTTCGGGAGCGAGCGCGGAACGTATTACATCCGCGAGCGCACGCTGACGATCGAGAACGCGACGAACGCGCGCCTGGTCATCGCGGAGGATGGACCTCGCGCCGTCCGTCGGATCGTCGAGGTCAGCACGGGCGGGCGGGCACCGAGCAACGATCCGGCGTTGTTCGCGCTCGCCATGTGCGCGGGGCTCGGGGACGACGTCACGCGCGCGATGGCGCTCGAGGCGCTGCCTGACGTGGCGCGCACGGCGACGCACCTCTTCCACTTCCTGCAGTACGTCCGCGCGTTCCGCGGGTGGGGGCGTGGCGTGCGTCGTGCCGTCGGACGCTGGTACACGGCCAAGCCGGCGCCGGCGATCGCGTACCAGATGCTCAAGTACCAGGCGCGTGACGGGTGGACGCACCGCGACGCTTTGCGCCTGGCGCACCCCAAGGCACCGACCGTCGGGCACGACGTGCTGTTTCGCTACGCCACGAAGGGGTGGGAAGGGGTGTTGGAGCTCGAGGGGATCAACGATCTCGACGTGGTCGCGCTCATCGAGGCGATCAAGTCGCTCGCGCACCTAACGCCGGCGGAAGCCGCGAGCGTGATCACGCGCATGCGTCTCACGCGCGAGATGGTGCCGACCGAGCTGTTGGCGTCGCCGGCCGTGTGGGATGCGTTGCTCGAGCGCATGCCGCTCATGGCAATGATCCGCAACCTCGGGGTCATGACGAAGGTTGGGCTGGTCGCGCCGGGAAGCGATGCGGCGCGGACGGTCGTGGATCGACTCTCTGACACGAACGCGCTGCGTGGCGCGCGCGTGCACCCGGTTGCGGTGCTCGTCGCCATGAAGACGTACGCGCAGGGGCGCGGAATGAAGGGAAGCGGGAAGTGGTCGCCGGTGGCGCAGGTGGTCGATGCGCTCGACAAGGCGTTCTACCTCTCGTTCGAGAATGCGCCCACGACGGGCAAGCGGATCATGCTGGCGCTCGACGTCTCCGGATCGATGGGGTCGCCGGTGTTCGGGATGGACTACCTGACGTGTCGTGAGGCGGCGGCCGCGATGGCGCTCGTGACGGCCGCGACGGAGCCGAACCATCGCTTCGTTGCGTTCACGACGGGTGACTATCCGTCGCAGTGGACGGCGACGCATGGGTCGCAGTACAACACGGGATTGTCGGAGCTGGCGATCTCGCCGCGTCAGCGTCTGGACGACGTGGTGCGCCTGACGGGGAACCTGCCGTTCGGGGGAACCGATTGCGCATTGCCGATGGTCGAGGCGTTGAAGCATCGCTGGGCGGTGGACGCGTTCGTCGTGTTCACGGACAGCGAGACGTGGGCCGGGAACATTCATCCCTCGCAGGCGCTTCGCGAGTACCGGGAGCGCATGGGAATCGCGGCCAAGCTGGTGGTGGTCGCGATGACGTCGAACGGGTTCAGCATTGCGGACCCGGACGATGCGGGAATGCTGGACGTCGTGGGGTTCGATACCGCGACGCCTAACGTGCTCGCGGAGTTCATTACATAACGTCATTCCGAGCGAAGGCCGTCAGGCCGCAGTCGAGGAATCGTGACCCTATCCGATAGAGGGGCCCCTCTACCGGTATGACAGCGATTCCTCGACTTCGCGCCTGCGGCGCTCCGCTCGGAATGACCAACCAGGAGGCGAGACATGATGTTGAACAGAATGACGAATCGTGCTCGCCTGACGCGTCTCGCGACGCCGCAGGTCGAGCGAAATCAGGGAACGTGGCTGCTCACGCGATCCGCCGATGCCCCCCAGTGGCCGGCGGACGAGTGGGAGCGGCTCGATCGCTACCTCATTTTCGGCAGCGAGCCTGACGCGACCACGCGTGACGTGCACGTCCTGCGCGGCCGCATCGAGGTCGATGGTCCTCGCGTCGTACGACGCATCGTCGAGCTCATCTCGCTCGGCCGCGTCGTCAGCGACGAGCCGTGCCTAACGGCACTCGCCATGTGCGCGACGCTCGGCAACGAGGCCACGCGCACCATGGCGTGCGAGGCGGCCGCTGAACTCGGCGCGTTTGAAATTCTTCAGGGAGGTGAGCGCGGGGCGGTCGCGTGGTTTGTCGCGGCCGCCCCGCATCGCCGGCTGTCACGTGTTCCAGCTGCCTGATCCTACCTGCCAGCTGGTAGCTGGGTGCTCGTGCTTGTTGACGCGAACCGCGTCCAACTGCGCTGGGTGACGCTGGGTGAAGGCAGTCAGAATTGAATTGATATCCACAATCAACAACTAACATGAACAGGTTGAAGCAGTACCTCGAGGACGAGGAACCGCTGATGCCGGAGGGAGACTACTGGGTCATCGAGACGCGTAGCGCATACCTGGTCGTCTCGGCGGATACGGCACGCGCGATCGAGCGCGCGCTGACACGCCTCTGGCGCCCGCGGTGGCTCGTGTTCCGTGATCTCACGGGTGGTCGTCGACGTTTGCAGACGAACGTCGTCGAATGCATTTACGAGAGCACGGCGAAGCAGCGAGAAGTTCGGCGCGCGTTCGATCGCGACAGGCGCCGTGAGGAAAAGGCGGACCGGCGTCCGTGGGAAGACGACGACTGAACACCGCGTCTTGCGACGACCATCACGCGTCGCCGGTCGGGCTCGCTACTCCCAAGCGGGCCCTTCGGCACCAGCGGCCAGATCTTTGCGGCGGCTTTGCGGTCCCTTTTCACCCTACACCGCGAGGCGCACCCAATGGCAAAGACTCCGAAGATTGCTCCATGCCTCTGGTTTGCGGATGAGGCCGAAGAGGCCGCGCGTTTTTACACCGGGATCTTCAGGAAATCACGCATCCTGACGACGACGCGGTACGGCAAGGCTGGATTCGAAGCGCATCACCGGCCCGAGGGATCGGTGATGACCGTCGAGTTCGAGCTCGACGGACAACGGTTCACCGCACTCAATGGTGGGCCGGCATTCACGTTCAACGAAGCGATCTCGCTTCAGATCTACTGCGATTCGCAAGACGAGATCGACTACTACTGGTCGAAGCTGGGCGAGGGCGGCGATCCGAAGGCGCAGCAGTGCGGCTGGTTGAAGGATCGCTACGGCGTGTCGTGGCAGGTCGTGCCCAAGGGCATGGAGGAGTTCTACAAGGACGAGAACTCCCCGGGCGCGCAGCGTACGATGGAAGCGATGCTCAAGATGAAGAAGCTCGACATCGCGGAGCTCAAGCGGGCTTACGACGGTGAGCTGGCGAACGTCTAGTTAGGCGCTGGCTACCGGTCGTCATTCCGAGCGGAGCCCGCGTACCGCGGGCGCTCCGCTCGGAATGACGACCGCTCTGGACATGACAACGTGTCATGTTCGGCGGATGACGTTCCCCAGTGTCGCGAATCGGACGGAGTGCGTAACCTGAGCCCCAGGTTCAACGGCTACAGGACTCATTCCGGATCCGCACATGCGCTCGCGCCGCTCGATAGCAGTCATTCCGTCGCTCATTCTCGCCATCGCAATCGCCGCCGCGCCGATCCTGGCGCAGGACGCGCCAGCTACACTCTTTCACAACGTCCGCGTCTTCGACGGGACGCGCATGCTCGCCGCCCAGGATGTGCTCGTGCAATCCGGCCGCATCGCGCAACATCGGGCCGAGCCTAACGGCACCCGCCGGCGCGGTCACGATCGATGGGCGTGGCAAGACGCTGCTCCCCGGACTCATCGACTCGCACACCCACACGTTCGGCGACGCCAGCAAGACCGCCCTCATCTTCGGCGTCACCACCGAGCTCGACATGTTCAGCGACGCCGCCGCGGCCCGCACTGCGCGCGCGGAGCAGGCAGCCGGCAAGGCCACCGATCGCGCCGATCTGTTCTCGGCAGGCACGCTGGTCACCGTTCCGAAAGGCCACGGCACCGAGTACGGCATGACGATTCCGACCATCACTGAACCGGATTCCGCCCAGGCGTTCGTGGACGCGCGGATCGCGGAAGGGTCGGACTACATCAAGCTCGTGTACGACGACGGCCACACGTATGGCATGTCGCTCCCCACGCTCCGCAAGGAGACGATGCGCGCGGTGATCGCCGCGGCGCACAAGCGCGGGAAGCTCGCGGTCGTGCACATCGGCGACCTCGCCGGCGCGCGTGATGCGATCGATGCCGGAGCGGACGGACTCGTGCACCTCTTCGTCGATCGCGAGCCCGACGCCGAGTTCGGAAAGTTCGTCGCGGCCCACCACGCGTTCGTCACGCCGACGCTGACGGTTCTCATGAGCATCACTGGCGTCGGAGGTGGTGCGACACTCATCACCGACACGCGACTGAGTCCGTTCCTCTCGAAGATGGATCGCACCGTATTGGCGCAGGCATTCCCGACTCGACCGGGGACGCCGCCCAAGAGCTACGAGGCTGCCGAGAAGTCGATCAAGCAACTTCGCGCGGCGGGCGTTCCGATTCTCGCGGGCACCGATGCCGGGAACCCGGGCACGTCGCACGGTGCGGCGCTGCATCGCGAGCTCGAGCTGCTGGTGAAAGCCGGGCTGACTCCCACCGAAGCGCTGGCCGCCGCGACCAGCGTTCCGGCGAAGACCTTCCGGCTCGGCGACCGCGGTCGCATCGCGAAAGGCATGCGCGCCGACCTCGTGCTCGTGAATGGCGACCCATCTGTGGACATCACCGCGACGCGGGCGATCGACGGCGTGTGGAAGCAGGGCGTTCGTGCCGATCGTGACAGCTTCGCGAAGGCCATTGTCGCGGCGAATACGGCTGTCGGACGCGAGCCGCCCGGTGCAACTTCGGGCGTCGTGAGCGATTTCGAGAGCGGTACGACCGCGACGACGTTCGGCGCCGGCTGGTCGGTCACGACGGACGCGCTGGCGAACGGCAAGTCGGAGTCCGCCATGAAGGTCGTGAACAACGGCGCCAACGGCAGCGCGAAGTCGCTCGAGATCACCGGCACCATCTCGCCCGCGCTTCCGTACGCGTGGGGAGGCGCGATGTTCTCGCCGGGTCAGCAGATGATGACGCCGGCGAACCTGTCGTCGAAGAAGGAAGTGTCGTTCTGGGCGAAAGGTGATGGCAAGACGTACCGCGTGATGATCTTCACCGAGGGCAAGGGGTATACGCCGCTCATGCAGGACTTCGTCGCAGGGTCCGAGTGGAAGCAGTACACGTTCCCGTTCTCCGCGTTCAGCGGAATCGATGGGCACGACCTCATGGCGTTGATGTTCGTCGGCGGACCGCAGCCCGGCCCATTCGCCTTCCAGATCGACGACGTCCGCTTCCGCTGACAGCTATCTGAACACGCGTGCCTAACGCCACGGAGCCGCGCCGCTTTCGCCTCCTGCCACCGGAGCTGAGGCTGGATTCCCTACGCCTGGCTCACCTACCTCGGCTCTTTCTTCATCGAGCCAATCGTACGGGGATGGAATCCGGGCTACTGGGCGGCAACGATCGCGGGCGCGCTCTTTTTCCTCGTGTCGTACTTCCGGGGGTACTGGGAGCGCGGTCCGCGGCTGGTGGCGATCATCGCATTTCAGGTGGCGTTAGGTGTCGGATTCTCGCCGTTCAACGCCGGCTCGGCCGTGTTCTTCGTGTACGCGGCGTCGTTCGCGGGAAAGCTGGATACAGCCAAAGCCGCGTTGTGGTTGGTGGCGCTCGTCACCGCGGTCGGAGCTACGACGGGATGGCTGGTCGGCGCGTCCCCCTACTACTTGGTTTCGGCCGTCGTCTTCGCACCGCTCATTGGCGCGGTCAACGTGCATTTCCACCAGCAGGAGAAAGCGAACGCAGGGCTGCGTCGCGCTCACGCGGAGATCGAGCGTCTCGCCGCGGTGGCCGAACGCGAGCGCATCGCGCGCGACCTGCACGATGTGCTCGGTCACACGCTGTCGCTCATCATCCTCAAGTCCGAGCTGGCGTCGAAGCTGTCGGCCAGGGACCCGGAGCGCGCCGCGAAGGAGATCCGCGACGTCGAGCAGGTGGCCCGCACGGCGATGGCCGAGGTTCGCGAGACGATTCGCGGCTACCGGACGACGCTGGACGCCGAAGTCACCCGGGCGCGCGCACTGCTGGAGACGGCGGGGATTCCCGGGGAGTTCTCCGTGACGCTCTCCGAGCCTAACGCGGAACGTGACGAGGTCCTCGCGTTCGTGTTGCGCGAGGGCGTGACGAACGTCGTCCGCCACTCGGAGGCGACGGTCTGCCGCGTTCACGTCGAGCAGTCGAGCGACCGATGCACGCTCACCATTCACGATGATGGCCGCGGCGCGGAGCCCACCGAAGGGAGTGGCGTTCGCGGAATGCGCGAACGGGTGAGCGCGGCCGGCGGGACGCTCGCGTACCAGGTGTCGGCCGGTACGCGCCTGACGGTCACGCTGCCGGTCGCCGGATGATTCGCGTCGTCGTCGCCGAGGATCAGTCGATGGTGCTCGGCGCACTCGCCGCACTCCTCGAGATCGAGCCGGAGATCGAGGTCGTGGGGAAGGCGCGTGACGGCCGCGAGGCGCTCGAGCTCGTGGAGCAGGAAAGGCCGGACGTCCTCCTCACGGACATCGAGATGCCGCTGATGACCGGTCTCGAGCTGGCCGCGGAGATCGCGCGACGTCGGCTCACGACGCGCGTGATCATCCTGACGACGTTCGCGCGCGGCGGCTACCTGCGGCGCGCGCTGGACGCGGGCGCGAGCGGCTATCTCCTCAAGGACAGTCCGGCCGAGGAGTTGGCGAATGCCGTGCGGCGCGTGCATCAGGGAGGCCGCGCGATCGACTCCGAGCTCGCGCGCGAAGCGTGGACCGAGCGTGATCCGTTGAACGATCGCGAGCGGCAGGTGCTTCGATTGGCGGCCGAGGGAACGGCGACCGGCGCGATCGCCGCGTCGCTCGGCCTCTCGGAGGGAACGGTGAGAAACTATCTCTCCGACGCGATCTCCAAGCTCGGGGCGTCGAATCGCGTGGAGGCGGCGCGAACGGCGCGGACGAAGGGCTGGCTCTAGTCGATCCCCACTCGCCCTTTCACTGCCGCGATGAGCTTCGGCGAGTCGTAGCCGACGCCGTCCTTGAAGACGGTGGTGACTTTGCGAATCACGCTTGGATCCGCGGCGAGATCCCCTTGCAGCACGACGAGGTCAGCGAGCTTGCCGCGCTCCACCGACCCGAGCTTGTCGTAGACGCCAAGAATCTTCGCGCCGTTCGACGTCATGATCTGCACCACCTGCGCCGGCGTGAATCCCGCCTCCACAAGCAGCTCGTAGTTCCGCTGATCGCCGAATCCCGGTAGCGCACCGCCGAAGCCCGTTGGATCCACGCCGGCCGCAAGCCGCCCGCCGGCCTTCACGAAGTCGCGCTCGAACTGCATTGCGTTCTTGAGCATCGGCGGCGTGAACGTCCAGTCCTTCGACGTGTCGATCTGCGCGCGCATCTTCAGATAGGCCTCGCGCACCTCGGGACTCATCGCCTCGAGCGTGCGCTCATCCTTCGTCGGCCGGTTCGGGAAGAACGGCTCATACACGGCGAGCGTGGACGTCATCCCGACGTTCTTCGCGACCATCGCGCTGATGGCCGCGCGGGCGGTGTCGCTCGTCATGTTCGCGATGCCGACTCGCGCCACGCTGTTCGACGGACACGCGTCCGGCAGCTTCGTCGGGTCGAAGTCGGTCGCCGTCAGCAGGCCATGCTCGAGGTTGTCGATGCCTAACGCCACGGCCTCCTTGAAGCTCACCGAGCACAGATGCCCCGTGACCTTCATGCCGCGCTTGTGCGCTTCGTCGATCGCGGCCTTGAGCTCCGCCCGGTGAATGTCGGTGTACGCCTTGATCCACTCCGCGCCTTCCTGGGCCCAGTACGCGACGAACCGCCGCGCCGCCTCCGGTGTCGTGATCGGCGCCATGCTTCCGGCCGAGCCTGCGACGCCACCGGTGATGTAGGGCGCCGTCAGGTGCACCCGCGGTCCTGGTATGCGCCCCGAGTCGATCGCTTCCTTGGTGTTGATCTCCGCGTAAGGCGCTCTGCCGCCGGTCGTCCGAATCGTCGTGACGCCGCTGCCGAGATAGAGGCGCGGACCGGTGAAGGACATCTGCGCCGCGCGTCCGCCGGCCGCGGTGTAGAACAGGTGGTCGTGCATCCCGACGATGCCAGGGATCACGGTGCTGCCCGCGAGGTTCATCGTCCGCGCGCCCGCCGGCACCTTCACGCTCGATGCCGCGCCCACCTCGGCGATCTTCCCATTCTGAATGACGACGGTCTGGTTAGGCTTGGGCGCGCTGCCGGTGCCGTCGATGACGGTCACGTTCGTGAGCGCGACGACAGGCTCGCTCACGGTCACAAACGTTCGCGTCTGCTGCGAGAGCGACGCCGCCGACTGGGCGGCGATGGCCGCGAACGGAGCGGAAAGCAGGGCAACGAGCGCCGACGAATTGAGTACTCGCATCCGTGTCTCCGGGATCTATGTCATTCCGAGCGAGCGACAGCGAGTCGAGGAATCGTTGGCGTCAGGAGCGGCCTCTACCTCGAAAGCATGGATTCCTCGACTCGGCCTCGGCCTCCGCTCGGAATGACTACCGCACGGTGAACGCCATCATCATCTGGGCCGACAAGTGCTCCGCAATGTGACAGTGTACCATCCACCGTCCGGGGTTCGATAGATCGAGCAGGATGTCTGCCGTCGCGCCGGCCGGCAGCAGTACCGTGTCCTTCCAGACCAGATTCGTGTTCGGAACACCGTTCACCGCGAGCACGAGAAACCGCTGACCGTGAATGTGAATCGGGTGCTGCATTCCGTGGAACGATTGCCGCTCGTTCACCAGCCGCACCTTCACCACGTCGCCGCGCCGGAAGGTCCAGTCGATGTCCATGTTCTCCTTGCCCGTCGCCGCGTCGCGGAGAATCCAGCGGACCTGATCGCCCGTCGCGGCCCAGTTCATCCCGGGCATCGTCCCGCTCCACTCGACAGGCGTGAAGAAGACCGAGTCGAGCTGCATGATCTGGCGGGTGAAGAACGGAAGCCCCTGCGTCTCCATCGTGAGCACGAGGGTCTTGTCGACTGGACGCGCCATTCTGTCCCGATAGCGAGCGACGTCGGCGCGCGTCGCCGTGTCTACCCGGAGCGTGCCGAACGACGAAGCCAGGCTCGGGCTGGCTGCACGGGTGCCGACGCGCACGACGCCTAACGTATCCGTCTCCGTGAAGAAACGGCCGTAGAGGTGATCGAGCCCGCGCACGCGGTTCACCAGCGCCACCTCTCCCGGCCGGTCGAACCGCACGTGCACCACATAGCGCTCAGCTGGCGCGATCACGATGCTCTCGACCCATTGCTCCCGCTCGTAATTCCCGACGTCGCTTGCGACGACCTTCATCCGCGCGCCGGGAAACGAGACGTTGAACGTGCGTGTGTTCGCGACATTGGTGAGATAGAAGCGCACGACCTCGCCGCGGTCGACCGAGAGCGCATAACGCGGCTCACCGTTCACGAGCATCACGTTGCCGAACCGGCCCATCAGCGCGTGGGTCGTCGTCGAGGCGCCGAACGGCACCATGCCATCCTCCCCGAGGAGGAGGTCATCCAGCATGAGTACCTCGTCGCGGCTCGCGGGCGAGAAGTAGTCGGGCCGAGGTGAACGGACCATGAGGTTACCGTAGAGCCCCAGATCCTGCTGGACGTCCTCGCGCACGTGCGGGTGGTACCAGTAGATGCCGGCGTCCGGGAACCGAAGGTGATAGGTGAATCGTCCGCCGGGCGCGACTGCTTGCTGCGTGAGATCGGGGACGCCGTCGAACGCGTTGTCCAGCCGAATGCCGTGCCAGTGGACCGTCGTCGGCTGGTCCAGCGCGTTCGTGAGCTCGACGGTGATCTCGGCACCCTGCGCTACCTGAAGAAGCGGGCCGGGATACTGGTCGTTGAACGCGAACATCGTGAGCGTGCGCCCCTTGAAGGGCCGGCGGACGATGCCGGCGGTGAGGCGCAGCGTATCGCCACTCGTGAGTCGAACCAGCGCGTCGCGGCTGCGCCAGCGGAAGGCTGTCGATGTTCGCCACTCGTGGCAGATACGCTGCCGCGTTAGGCCGCAGCGTCATCTCGGCCGGAAGCATCGAGATGCCTGGGGGCATCGGCACCATCGTCCAGCCCAGCGAATCCTTCCCGGCCTGGCCGTGGTGCTCGTGACCTTCGGGACTCGAGTCCGTGCGCGTGGCGCCGAGGACGAACTGCATGAAGTCGGGTGGCTGCAGTCGCGTGCTCGGGGACATCCCCCGAAGGACGAGACGCCCGGTCATCTCCTTCGTCGCGGCCGCTGCTTCAGCCGTGATGAGGATGGAGAACTTGTCGAGCGCGATTGCTGGGAGCACGTTGCGGCCGTTGCCCACGACGCCGAGCCGCTGCACGAAATCCATCGTTGGCGATGTGGCCCACGCGACGTACGCAACGTAGGCGCCGAGCGACGCCGGGCTCGCGAGGCCGGTGAGGGTGATCGCAGGCGTGTAGCGCAGGTGCCCATCCGCCGTGACGTCGACCGTGAACGGTCCGGGCGTTCGGCCGAGCTCGACGCGTCCCGCGCCAGATCGGATACCCACCGCCGGGACCAGCTCTATGCAATAGAGATCGCGACTCGGCGACAGCCGAGCCTCGGCGCCGTCGCAGAGTGATGCGTGCGCCTGGGGCTGCGCTTCGAGCGCGGGTGTGACCGAAGCGGTGAGGCAGACGCCGAGACACAGGGCGCGCCTCGAAAACGAATGCATGCGTGTTCCGGGTATCGGCACAGGCGTCATCATCGCCGCGCTCTGGCGCCGCAGTGGTTCGGGGTGGTTTGGTTGCCGGGCGGAGACCGGTCCGTGCGAACCATGTGCGTCTCGCGCTTCATGATAGTTCGACTGCTGCTTCTCCTGCGTCAACCGTACGCTTCACCGAGGCTCACATGTCTTTTGTTCATCTGCCGGTACCGTCGGTGGTTGCGTTCGTCGCGCTGCTCGCCGGGCTCGAGACGAATAGTCTCACGCGCGAAGCACAACAGGCGAGCGCCGCGGCTCCCGCCATCGTCGAGTACCAGATTCCGCGCGCGGGCAACTTCCCCCACGACCCGGCGGTCGGACCGGATGGGATCGTGTGGTACACGGACCAGACGAACAGCTTCATCGGGCGACTCGATCCCGCCACCGGCGAGATCACCGACTATCCCACGCCGACGCCGGGCTCAGGGCCGCACGGCATCGAAGCGGGGCCGGACGGGATGGTGTGGTATACGGCGCAGCTGACCGCTCGTATCGGGCGTCTGGATCCGAAGACGCGCATGATCAAGGAGTTCCCGCTGCCGCCTAACGCGCGAAACCCGCATACCCCGATCGTGCACGGCGGCAAGATCTGGTTCACCGACGCGAACAACAACACGTACGGCGTCCTGGATCCGAGCACCGGCAACGTGAAGGTGTTCGAGTCGCAGACGCGCGGATCCATCCCCTACGGCATGCGCGCCGCGCCGGACGGCTCGGTGTGGATCGCGTTCCTCGGCACCAACAAGCTGGGGCGCGTCGACACGACGACCGGCGCAGTGCGCGAGTACCCGCTGCCTGACGCGGCTGCGCGACCGCGTCGCCTGCAGGTCACACCTGACGGCATGGTCTGGTACACCGACCACGCTCGCGGCTACCTCGGCCGCCTCGATCCGGCGACGGGGAAGATCAAGGAGTGGGCGGCGCCGGGCGGCGCACCGGGCCCGTACGGGATCGCCATCGGGACGGATGGCCGCCTCTGGTTCGATGAGGAGTTCGCGGGAGACATCGTGGCGTTCGACCCACGAACCGAGAAAATGGAAGTCGTGAAGATTCCGACGTCGGGTGCGGTCGTGCGACACATGGTCACCGACGCTCCGCGTAAGCGCATCTGGCTCGCGTTGAGCGGCACGGGGCGCATCGGGAAGATCGAGCTGAAGTAGTTCTGGCTCGTCATTCCGAGCGGTGTCATTCCGAGCGGAGCCGCGAAGCGGCGGAGTCGAGGAATCGCGATCATACGGGTAGAGAGGCCCTCTCTACCGGGACGATCAGCGATTCCTCGACTCGCCTGCGGCGCTCGCTCGGAATGACGCCTCCGCTCGGAATGACACCTACGTCGATTGACAAGATGGGCGCCCCAGCGCAGCATTCCGCTCAGTGCGCGCTGGGGCGCCTCCTGTCCGCGGCAAGGGAGATTACTCCCACCCATTCGGTTCGCTGCAGCATGTCGAACCTTCTTCCAGCCCGTCACTCAGCGGACGCCGGGCAGCTACCGGAGGAAGGTCCATGGTCAGACAGCTCACGCCCCAGAGCACCCTCGAGAACCTCAAGAGGGAAGCGAAGCGCTGGCTCCACGCGCTTCGCGACACCGATCCCGGCGTGCAGCGCGACGCCCGCGCCCGTCTCGATCGCGCGGTGCCTAACGCGCCAGCCCAGCCGTCGCTTGCGCGACGTCCAGCACGCGCTCGCGCGCGAGCACGGGCTCCCTGGGTGGGCGGCACTCAAGAACGAGCTCGCGGCACGCGCACCAGCCGAGGCGGAGCACGCCAGCCGCATCGCCTGGTTCATCGAGAACGCGTGCCCCGATCACCACATTCGCAGCGCATCCGCGCACGTGCGATCGTGGCACATCACGCGGCGTCTCCTCGAGCGCTACCCCGACATCCCGGGCGACAGCTTCTACACCGCGATCGTCTGCGGCGACATCGACCGTGTGATGAAGACGCTCGCCGACCGGCCCGAGGCCGCAACCGAGAAAGGCGGCCCCAAAGGGTGGGACCCGCTGCTCTATCTCTGCTTCACGCGCGTTCCGCTCGCCGCGGCCAGCGACAACGCGGTCGCCATCGCGCGGGCGCTGCTGGACAACGGCGCCGATCCTAACGCGCACTTCATGGCCGGCGGCAGCGTCTACACGCCGCTCGTCGGCGTCGTCGGCGAAGGCGAAGAGAACCGGCCTCCGCATCCGCAGCGCGACGCACTCGTGAGACTCCTGCTCGAGCGCGGCGCGCAGCCGTACGACATCCAGGTCATCTACAACACGGGATTCCACGGCCGCATGCTGTGGTTCCTGGAGATGATCTACGAGCACACTGTGAAGCTCGGCCGCAAGGCCGACTGGGACGATCCCGACTGGTCGATGCTCGGCATGGGTGGCTACGGTTCCGGCGCGCGATGGATGCTCAACATCGCCGTGCGCAACAATGACCTGACGCTCGCCCGGTGGGTGCTCGAGCACGGCGCGAATCCTAACGCGGCGCCGCCGCGTCGATCCGCGGATGTCGCAACGTTCGCTGTACGAAGACGCCGTCCTGAATGGGCTTCACCGAGATGGCCGATCTACTCGTCCAGTTCGGCGCAACGCCGAGCGGAAGACGCTCGAGGGAGTGGACGCGTTCACCGCGGCGTGTCTCCGGCTCGATGCGGCCGCCGCTCGCGGACATTCTCGCACGACACCCGGAATACCTGCGGGCCCCCGAGCCAATGCTCGCCGCGGCGCACCAGGACCGCGCCGACGTCGTGGCGTTCCTGCTCGATCTCGGCATGTCACCGGACGTCGAGACGCCGCAGGGGCAACGCGGGCTGCACGTCGCGGCGTACGAGAACAGGATGCGCGTGGCGCAGTTGCTCGTGGAGCGTGGTGCGGCGATCGATCCCTTCGAGAAGAACTGGGGCAGCACGCCACTCGGCGCCGCCATCTACGCCCAGAACCGCGCGATGATCGAGTTTCTCGGACGCGTGAGCCGCGACATCTGGGAGCTCACGAACTCGGGGAACATCGAGCGTCTCCGCGAGCTGCTGCGCGACGACCCGGATCGGGCGAAGGTGGTGAGCGATGGGCACACGCCGCTCATGTGGCTTCCGCAAGACGACGAGGCGCGAGCAATGGAGGTGGCGAAGCTGCTGCTCGCGCACGGCGCGGATCCAACGCTCAGGAATAACGATGGAGAAACGGCGGCGGACCGAGCGGCCAAAGCTGGTCTCCTGGAAGTCGCGGACTTGCTGAATCACAGCTCGAATTCACGATGAACATGCGCCGATTGGCGCCAAGGCAGCTCACTCGCTCCGCAACGATCGCAGCGGATCGATCCCGACCGCTCTCCTCGCCGGAATCACCGCTGCGACGCCGGACGCGAGCAGCATCAGCGCCGCCGACGTCCCGAAGCTCACGACATCCACCGGGGGAAGTCCGTACAACAACGCCTGCATGGCGCGCGCGACGCCTATCGCACCCACGCTACCGACGACCACGCCTAACAACACCGATCGCAGTCCATCCCGCAGCACCAGCCAGAGCACATTCGCCGGACGTGCGCCCAGCGCCATCCGTATGCCGATCTCCTGTGTGCGCCCGGTCACGAGAAAGGCGACGATCCCGAACACGCCGACGCCGGCGATGACGAGCGCGAGCATCGCGAAGCCGCCGGCGAGCAGCATCGTGAAACGCGGACGCGAGAGGGCGCCGCCGACCACGGCGTCCAGCGGCTGCACGCTCGCCACGCTGATGGCCGAGTCGAACGCGCGCAGTCGACTCGTCACCGCACCCACGAGTTGCTCCGGCGGAACGTCGGCGCGCAGCACCAGCGACAGTCCTCGGCCGGGATTCTGCGCGAACGGCAGGAACACGGCCGGAGCCGCAGCCGACTCCACCGACTCCACGCGGACATCGCGAACCACGCCTACGATCGTCCGGTACGCGGCGAACGTCCGATCGTCGAACAACACGATCGTCGCGCCGATCGGATCGCCACTCGGCCAGAAACGCTTCGCCATCGCTTCGTTGATGACGGCGACGCCCGCGGGGCGCGGCGCATCGAGGTCCGTGAGGTCACGCTCGCTGAATCGATCGGCCGAGCTGAAGTCACGACCTCGCACGACGGGGATTCCCATCGCCGAGAAATACGTCGGCGTCACGATCTGAATTCCCGCCTTCCACTGGTCAGCGGCGGACGTCGGCGGGCTATGACCGTGAGCGCCCGGCGCGTCCGTGCGCCACATGCTCCCCGACCCGACCTCTCCCGTGAGCGGAATGTTCGTCGTCCCCGCAACAGCGCGTACACCCGGGATATGGCTCAGCTCCGCCATGAGCTGATCGTAGTACTGAACGCGCTCGAACCACACACGCGGTTTCGCGAACCTGCCGGTTGCCAGGCGAATCTCGGCGGAAAGGACATCATGTCGCCGAAAGCCGAGATCCGTCGCTTGCAGCCGTTCGAAGCTCCGAAGCAGCAGCGCGGCGGCGACGGTGAGCACGAACGTGAGCGCGACCTGACTACCGACGAGCCACTCGCGAGTTCGCGCGCCCGTCGAGCCGGCGCCCCCAGTTCGGGTCCGCATGGCATCGGTCAGTCGGGTGTCGCGCGAACGAAGTGCCGGCGCGAGGCCGACGAGTACGGCGGTCACACACGTCACCACGAGCGCGAAGAGAACGACAGGTCGATTGAATGCGACCTCGCCGATCCGCGGAATCTCCGTCGGCGCAAGAGCGAGCAGCACGCGACTGCTCCCGTAGGCGACGAGCACTCCGCCCATACCGCCGAGTACCGCGAGCAGGAGTCCTTCGGCCATCCACTGCCGCAGCAGTCGCCGCACGCCGGCACCTAACGCGAGACGCACCGCGGTCTCGTGTCGTCGCGCCGTCGCACGCGCCACGGCGAGGGTCGCGACGTTGCCGCACGCAACGAGCAGCACACACCCGGCGAGCCCGAACAGCACCAGCAGTATCGCCCGCGTGTTCCCGACGATCGTCTCGCGAAGCGGCGCCATCTCGAGCGTCCAGCCAGCGTTCGACGCCGGGTACTCGGACGCGAGCTGAGCCGCAATCGCCGAGGCCTCGGTTGTCGCCCGTTCGATCGTTAGGCCCGGCCGGAGCTTCGCGATCGCACCGTAGTAGCGGAACTGCCGTTCCTCCGCCGCGAGCGTGGGTGAGTACGAGAGTGGCGTCCAGATCTCGGTGCCCACGGGAAACGAGAAGCCGCGCGGCGCGACGCCGGCAATCGTGTACGACCAGCGGCCGTCAACGCGGACGGTGCGGCCGACGACATCGCTGGCGCCGCCGAACCGGCGCTGCCAGAGCTCGTAGCCGATCACTACCTCGTCGAACGATCCAGCGAAGCGAGTGGTGCCATCGTCCGGCGGAAACGTCCGACCGAGGACGGGCCGGGCGCCGAGCATCTCGAAGAGCGCAGGCGAGACCGCGGCGGCCCGCGATTGCCACGTATCCTGTCCGTCGGAGACGAGAAAATCGCGCTCGCCGAACAACGCGATGCGTTCGAGCGTGCGACTCCGCGCACGCAGGTCCACGAACGTCCCGGGCGAGACGGCTCCGCGCTCCACGCGCTGCGTCTGACTGCTTTCCCAGAGGCGGACGAGGCGATCCGGGTTGGCGTAGGGAAGCGGGGCGATGACCACGGCATGCAGAACCGAGAACACCGCGGTGTTTGCGCCGATGCCGAGGCTCAGTGCGGCAACGGCGGCCAGCGTGAAGCCGGGTGCACGCCGGAAGGCACGGATCGCGTGGCGGAGATCCTGCGCCAGATCCTCGAGCCACGAGATGTTTCGTACGTCCCGCACGTCCTCGGCCGCTCGATCGACGCCGCCGAACGCGAGCCGGGCCGCGCGGCGCGCGGCGTTAGGCTCCATGCCGTTCCGGATGTTCTGCGCCGTTTCCATGTCGATGTGGAAGGCGAGCTCCGCCGCCATCTCGCGTTCCGTGGCGCGTCGCCGAACGAGTGCGCGCAGGCGTCGGCGCCAGCCGGCCATGCGGTCCCTGATGTCGGGTACGCGGCGTCGCATGTCAGGACCCGGCGAGTATGAGGTCGACTGCACGAACGTAGTCGCGCCACTCGCGAGTCTCGGCTGTGAGCGCGCGCTTGCCGGATGCGGTCAGCGTGTAAACCCGAGCCGGCCGATTCTGCTCGGTGCTCTGCCATTCGCTCTCGATCCAGCCCTGCTGCTCGAGGCGCTGGAGCGCGGGGTAGAGTGAGCCCTGGCCCACGCGCAGAAGGTTCTCGGACTGCTGCTGGATCCGCTGGCTGAGCGCCCAGCCGTGCATCGGTGCGCCGGCGAGGGTCCTGAGGATGAGCAGGTCGAGCGTGCCGCGCAGGAGGTCGGTCTGCGTCCTGGCCATCGGGACTGTCGGAAGTCGGTGTATTGTCGGAACCCGACAACACGATGCGGGGCGTATTGTCGAAAGTCAACAATACGCTCGCTAGAGGCCGCCGGCCGTTAGCCGCCTAACAGTGCCACCCACGTCCCGTCCACGAGGGCGTGAGTGATGGCGGACGCCGTAATCCGTTGCGTGCGCCAGTAGACCCAGCCATACGCAAGGCCCGCGATGGCAGCGAGCAGCATGTATCGTGGGTCGGGGAAGTGGGCCAGGCCGAACACGATCGACGCGATTACCCAGCCCGCCCGTGGGCCGAGCCACCGAGCGAGGAGGTTCTGCAGCAGCCCGCGGAAGAGGAACTCTTCGGGCACGCCGGTCACGAGATAGATGATGAATGGCGCGCCGGCGACGTGAGTCGCGTCGAGCGCTGGACGCCACGCGATGAAGCCGGTCGCGAAGCCGATCGGCAGCGCGACGACGGCGTAAGCGAGAAACGCGGTCACCGCCAGGCTGGCGTCGCGGGCGGTCAGGCGGTACGTGTAGCCTATGCCCGGGAGCGGCCGCGCGACGAGAAAGAGGTACATCGCGTCCACGAGCCCGACGAGCTTTCGCATGTCGACGCCGTTAGGCGCCGGTAGCGGCAGTGCCGGGAGGAGTCGAAACTCGATGGGCAGCCAGAGCGCCAGAATGACGGCGAGCTCACGCACGGGGACGCGCCGCTCCTCGCCCTGGGTGTCCCGAGCCCCGGCCGCGGCGAGCAGGAGCGGCGGGAGAAACAGGTATGCCGCATAGATCGGGACGCGCAGTCCGATAGGGAGCCCCGACACGCCGGCATACGCGGTGGTGGCCAGGAAGAGCGTCGCGGGGCCGGCGAATAGACGTCCGAGCGGGGGCAAACCCTCCACCGCCGACCGCAATGACTGCCTAACGCCGTCGATCGACAGTGCAATGTACGCGCCTGGCACGAGGACGAAGAGCAGGCCGGCGGCGACGAGCACCAGCGTGGACGGCGGTCGGCTCGTGCGCGTCGTGATGGCAACCGAAGCAAGGACAAATGCGATCGTCGCGACGGCCAGCTCAGCCGCGCTCCAGCGGTGCGTCGTATCCTGCTGCATTCGTGGCGGACCAAAACGAGTCGGCCGGTCACGCAGCGCCTAACGTACGGTGCGCTGCGTGACCGGCCATTCAGCCACTGCTGCTATCGATTCGAGTCCGACGTCGTCGCCTGACCGCCCTTCGTGCCCCACCGGTCGAACCAGCTGCGCAGGTAGAGCTGCGTGCGCAGGAAGTTCGACGGCGTGCTCGACGTCCCGTGGAACTCGTTGTTCATGCGCACCATCACCGTCGGCATGCCGTGCATCTTGAGCGCGCGATAGTACTCCTCGATCTGCGGGATCGGCGTGCGCAGATCGAGCACGCCCGTCATCAGCATCGTCGGCGTCTTCACGTTGCCGACGTACATGATCGGCGACCGGCTTGCAGGTACTCGCTCGGATCCTCCCAGAACGGCTTCTCGAAGTTCATGTACCAGCCGGCGCCGTCCGTCTCGACCGACGAAGCTGATCCAGTCGATGACCGGGCAGAGCGAAGCCGCCGCGGTGAAGCGATCGGTGTGGCCGACCGTCCATGCCGTGAGGACGCCGCCGCCCGAGCAGCCGTACACGAACAGGTTCTTCGTGTCGATGTAGCCGCGACCGATGACCGTGTCGACGCCGGCCATCAGGTCATCGAAGTCCTTGTCCGGGTACGCGTTCTTGATCTCGTTCGTGAACTTCTCGCCGTAGCCCGGTCGAGCCGCGCGGGTTGGTGTAGAGCATGACGTACCCGTTCGCGGCGTGATCCTGGCGCGAGAAGTTGAACGCGACGTTGTACATCGCCTGCGGTCCGCCGTGAATCTCGAGGATGAGCGGATACTTCTTCGCCGCGTCGAAGCCCGGCGGCTTGACGATCCAGCCCTGGATCTTGCAGCCCGTCCTTCGACGTGTACCACATCTCTTCCGTCTGCGCGAGCTCCTTGCCCGCGAGCACGTCGTCGTTGACCGCGGTGAGCTGGTGAACGTCGAGACGGCTCCGGTCTTCGGCACCGAGAACGTGACGATGTCGTTCGGCTTGGTCGGCGTCGACCGCATCCCCACCGCGAGTCCATTCTTGCCCACGCTCGGCGATGGTCAGCAGCTGCTTGCCGCTCGTCACCGGGCGGAACTGACCGGCCGTGCGTCGTGACGTAGAAGTTCTTCGACCCTTCGCTCTCGGCGTTGAAGTACAGGCTGCCGTTGTCGTCCGCCCACATCACGCCCGAGATCGGACGGTCGATGTTGCCGGAGACGACGTGCGCGTTCGAGCCGTCCGCGTTCATGACGTACAGCTTCGACTCTGCCCACGCCGAGTGGTTCGACCGAGTCGGCGGACATGAAGGCGATGAGCTTCCCGTCCGGCGAATACTACGGCCCGTTGCTCGTGCCGTTGCGACTCGAGATCTGCTTGATCTCGCCCGTCTCGACGTTCGCCGCATAGATGTGCGATTTGCGGAACGCGATCTCGGCGTCCTTGGTCGCGCAGCGACGAGAACGCGAGCCACTTGCCGTCGGGCGAGAAGTTCGGGGCCGAGGCGTTCCACTCGCCGGTCGTGATCTGACGCGGCGTTCCGCCGTCGGCCGGAATGACGAAGATGTGGCGTACGCTTCGTCGGTGAAGCCAATGCGATCGGAGCGATAGTTGAGGCGGCTCACGATCTTCGGCGACTCGGTCCACTTGGCGCCCTTGGGCGGCGTCGGCATCGCGATGCGCCACGTCTCCTTGCATCGGCACGTTCATCACGAACGCGATCGACTTTCCGTCGGGCGACCACTCGAGCGCGCTCGGCGCTTCCGTGACGTGCGAGATCTGCGTCGCCGCGCCTTCGCTGTCCATCCATCGCACGTAGATCTGCGACCCGTTCGGCTCGCCCTTCGCGACGTACGCGATGCGCTTGCCGTCGGGCGACCACTTGACGTCGGACCCCTGCACGAGCGGCGTGCGTGCGATGCCGTCGGCGTTCATGAGCCACACCGACGGACTCCCACTTGTCGTTCATCTTGTCGATCCACCGGCGCGTGAAGACGATCTGTGTCGCGTCGGGGGAGAGTTGGGGGGCCTGGACCTCCTCCCAGTCGAGGTACTGCTCGAGCGTGATGTGGCCCTGCGGGCGCTGCTGTGCGTGGATCGCGAACGGCGCGACCATCAGCACGCAGAGGGACGCCGCAGAGAACAGGCTACGGGGGGTGCGCATCAGACCTCCGGAAGGGTGGGGCACGGGAGATGGCGGGGTTGGCTCGGCTCCAACTTGGGGCACCCCGAGCACGCTGGCCAGAGGACCTACATTCCAACGTTCGACGCTGCTGTCATCCCGGAGAGATCAAACCGGAATCGAGGTCTGCGCCAGACTAGGGGTCGCCGTGGAGGACGTGGAGCCCGCCGTGCCCGCGCCAAGGTCGGCGCCCCGGGGTTGATCGAGAGTCGCGAAGGCTGGTAGCTCGACCTGGAATACGGCGCCATGCGGCGAGCCGGGTAGAAGCGACAGCGTGCCCTCGTGCGCCTCGATGATTGACTTGCAGATGGACAGCCCCAGCCCCATGCCGCGCTGCTTCGTCGAATAGAACGGCTCGAAGACGCGGTCCCGCGCGGCCGGATCGACGCCGCGTCCGGAATCCTCGATGCGGATCGCGACGCCGTCCGGGCTCGAGCGGAACAGTGCGAATGCGCAGGTGGCGTTCGCGATCCGAGACGGTCGCGAGCGACTCGACGCCGTTCTTCACGCCATTCATCAGGACCTGCGTCAACTGGCCGCGGTGTCCACGGATGGTCGGTAGCTCCGGAGACAGGTCGAGCTCGAGTACGACATGAGATGCCTCGAACTCGAGGCGCATGATGTCGACAGCCTCGCGAACCAGGTCGTTCACCTCGAGCGTGACCTGATCATGAGGTGAATGCGCGAACACCGTTCGGACGGAGTCGATGATCTCGTTGGCTCGGCTGGCACTCTTGCTGATGTCGGTGAACGCGGCCCGGACGTCATCGAGGCCGCTGGGCGTTGCGGACACCATGATGGCGCCGGCCTGCCCATTCATCTGGATCGCCGCGAGCGGTTGTCGGAGCTCGTGCGCGAGCGATTCGACCATGACGTCCATCGCCGTGCGATGTCCTTCTCGCTCCTGCTCGCGTGCCGCCATCGCCAGGACGAGCTGCCGGTGCAGCATCGAGGATTCGGACAGGAGGACGAGCAACACGAAGGCGGACGACACCATGCCCATCCCTCGGTTGACGTAGAAGACGAGGCTGAACCGACCCGGCGACACTGGTATGAGGAGCGCCTCGAAGAGGAACGACCAGACGGCCACGTGCAGCCACAGGTCGATCATCGACGTCGGTCGTCGTCGCAACACGACGAGGGACCCGAGGGCCATGACCAACATGAGCGGCACGACGACGCGCCGGAATCCTTCGGTCAGGTGCACCGCATCCGCTGCGAACGAGGCGAGGCAGATGCGATCCTTCCGCGATGAGAATCCAGGTGGCGATTACCGCCACTCCGACCGTCGTCGTGACGGTCGCGGCGATCCGCAGGAGGACCGGGTCATCGCCGGACGGCGCGCGCTGTTCCCGGTCGCGGAGGATGGTGTACGCAATGGCGCACAGCACGAACCCCACTTGCTGCAACGGGAACAGCCATGCGGTTGACTGGAGCTGCGCGCCGAGGAGGCCATTCGTCGCGAAGACCCCGGAAAGGTCAGGGCGTGCGGAACGAGGATCAGCGTCTTGAACAGGAAGCCGCTCGCCAGCACGAGCAGCGCGCGAGCGCGCGTCAGGGAGAACTGCGCGTACAACAGCACGGCCGTCAGAAGATCGTTGAGCCCCGTGACCGCATTGGCGACCGGCACGAAGGCGTCGAGACGCCACGAGTTGCGTGTCCCGGAATGCCACGGTGACGAGAAACGCCCCGAACAGGACGCCCGTGACGAAGTGGGCGAGCCCGCGCTGTCTCCTCCCCGGCGGCCGCGTCGAGATGAGGAAGGACCCGCCCGTTACGGTGGCGGTCGGGGCGCTTGTCACTCGGCGCGGAGTGGGGCCTGATCGAACGAGAGCTTGCGCCTTCATCCGTGAGTGATGGCCTGGATCGAGAGTGGTGACACACAGGACCGGCGGAACGCTAACCGAATGCGGGCTCTCTCACGCCGCCATTGGACCTTCGTCGAACACGACCACTCGGCAGAGTATACGGCGGCAGGTGCGCACGTGCAGCGCCCTACGCACAACCGCCCGTTCGTGTTGTGGGCTCACGTGCGCGACACCGTGCGCGTGTCGAGCTGGAGTTCACGCTCTAGCACAATCGGTCGCGCTCGCCGTCACGCGCGCCGCAGCGCATATTCGAATCGCCTCAACGGTAGCGAGGACGCGATGCAGTCCACGGAGTACGATGCGATCGTCGTGGGGTCCGGGATCTCCGGCGGCTGGGCCGCCAAGGAGCTCACCGAGAAGGGGCTCCGCGTGCTCCTGCTCGAGCGCGGACGCAACGTCGAGCACATCAAGGATTACGTCAACGCGACGAAGGGACCCTGGGAATTCGCGCATCGCGGTGGTCGCACGATCGCCATGGAAGAGCTCTATCCCGTCCTCAAGCGCGACTACCCGCTGAACGAGAAGAACCTGTCGTTCTGGGTCAACGAGCAGGAGTCGCCATACACCGAGGTCCGACGCTTCGACTGGTATCGCGGCTATCAGGTGGGCGGACGATCGCTCATGTGGGGACGCCAGAGCTATCGCTGGAGCGACCTCGACTTCGAGGCGAACCTGCGTGACGGCATCGCCACCGACTGGCCCATTCGCTATGCCGACCTCGCGCCCTGGTACGATCACGTCGAGAAGCACGCCGGCATCGCCGGCTCGGTCGAGGGGATGGCGCAGCTTCCGGACGGGCAGTTCCAGCCGGCGATGCCGCTCAACTGCGGTGAGGAGCTCGTCGCTGGTCGCCTAACGAAGCTGTTCGACGGCAAGCGCCGCATCATCCCGGGTCGCACCGCCAACGCCACGCAGGCCCTCCCGGGACGCACGCCCTGTCAGTACCGCGACGCCTGCTGGCTCGGCTGCCCCTACGGCGGCTACTTCAGCACGCAGTCCTCGACGCTCCCCGCCGCCGTGAAGACGGGACGCCTAACGCTCAAGCCGTTCGCCATCGTCAGCGAGGTGCTGTACGACCGTGACCGCAAGCGCGCGACAGGCGTTCGCGTCCTCGACGCGGTCACGAACCAGACGACGGACTACAACGCGCGCGTCGTCTTCCTCTGCGCCTCGACGCTCAACTCCACGTGGCTCCTCATGCGCTCGGCCACCGACGTCTGGCCGGGCGGTCTCGGGAGCAGCTCGGGGCAGCTGGGCCACAACCTCATGGACCACCACTTCCGGTGCGGTGCGTCCGGAAAGCTCGACGGGCCTGACGGACAAGTACTACAACGGACGTCGCCCTACGGGCTTTTACATTCCACGCTACCGCAATCTCTTCGGCGACAAGCGGCCGTACCTGCGCGGCTTCGGCTATCAGGGCGGCGCTGGCCGTGACGGCTGGTCGTCCGCGGTGGCCGAGCTCGGAGTCGGTGGTGCGTTCAAGGACAAGGCGGCGGAGCCGGGTGCGTGGAGCGTTGGCGCGACGGCGTTTGGCGAGATGCTGCCCAATCACAAGAACAAGGTGACCCTGGACGACAAGAAGACCGACAAGTGGGGAATGCCGGTGCTCAAGATCGACTGCGCGACCGGCGAGAACGAGCGCCTCATGCGAAAGGACATGGTGCACGACATGGAGGAGCTGTTGGAGCAGTGCGGCGTGAAAGAGGTGAACGGCTACGACAACGAGTGCTTCCCGGGCATGGGCATTCACGAGCTGGGCACGGCGCGCATGGGGCGGAGTCCCAGGTCTTCGGTGCTCAATGGCTGGAACCAGGTATGGGATGCGCCTAACGTGTTCGTGACCGATGGCGCGTCCATGGCGTCATCCGCATGCCAGAATCCGTCGCTCACGTACATGGCGCTCACGGCGCGCGCCGCGGATCACGCGGTGAACGAGCTCAATCGTCGCAACCTCTGATGCGGGATTCGTCCATGTTTGATCATGACGGTGTGAGCGACGATCTTACTGATCGCGACGCAGTTACCGTGATCGATCGCCGGGAGGCAGTGCGTCGCGTGAGTGCGCTGTTAGGCGGCGTCGCATTCGTGGGCGGAAGCTCGCTGCTCGCGGCGTGTCAGCGTGAGCGCGAGAAACCTCCGGCCGCATCTACGCCCGCGGCGCCCGCCGTGCAGGCGCCGATCGGCGAATTCACGACGCAGGACATCGCACTGCTGGATGAGATAGCGGATACGATTCTTCCGACGACGAGCACGCCTGGCGCCAAGGCGGCGAAGACAGGCGCGTTCATGGCGCTCATGGTAACGGACACCTACAAGGCGAAGAATCGGAAGATCTTCCGCGACGGTCTCGTGACACTCGACGCCGAGTGCCGCAAGGCGAACAACGTGGACTTCATGACGGCGACACCGGCACAGCGTCTGGCCTTGCTCGAGCGGCTGGACCGCGAGCAGAAGGCACACACCGATGCGCGGACGGCAGCGAGCAAGGCGCGGACGCGTGCGGGTGCAACCAAGCCGGCGAAGTCCTCCAGGTCTGCCGACTCGACCGAGGCGGAGCGCTTTCTGCCCGACCAGCGGAAGACGGCGGCGCGT
Source organism: uncultured Gemmatimonadaceae bacterium (assembly GCA_963829055.1). GTDB lineage: Bacteria > Gemmatimonadota > Gemmatimonadetes > Gemmatimonadales > Gemmatimonadaceae > JAJKIV01. The sequence continues at coordinate 134,791 of CAWHHI010000006.1, forward strand.
GGGCACGGAGACCAGCGCGGCGGCAGCGGTCACCGCTGACACACCCGCGCACTACTTCCGCATGATGAAGGAGCTCGCGATGCTGGGCTACTTCACGTCGGAGATCGGGTGCAAACAGGCGCAGCGCTACGTCGAATCGCCGGGACGTTACGACCCGTGCGTGCCGTATACGCCTGGGCAGAAAGCCTGGGCGGGACACGCCTAACGCCTTGAGCCTGCGCCACGAGCGGGTCATGACGCGAGGCCTCGTCCTCGGGAAATTTCTTCCGTACCACGCTGGGCACGCTCACCTGATCCGCGCCGCGCGCGCGCAGGTCGACGAGCTCGTCGTCCTCGTGTGCTCCGTCGAGCGTGAGCCGATTCCGGGTCCGCTTCGTTTCCGATGGGTGCGCGACTCACATCCGGATTGTCGCGTCATTCACGTGGCCGAGGAAGTGCCGCAGGCGCCCGAGGATGATCCAGCGTTCTGGCCGATCTGGACGGATCTGATCGCACGACACGCTGGTGATATCGACGTCGTGTTCACGTCGGAGGACTATGGCGACGAGCTCGCCCGACGGATCGGAGCGCGACACGTCAGCGTCGACCGCGAGCCGCCTAACGGTGCCGGCGTCCGGACGCGACGGTTCGTGCGGCGCCGTTCCGTCACTGGGAGTCTCATCCCGCCCAAGGTGCGGCCGTACTACGCTGCGTCGCGTCGCGCTGCGTCGGCACGGAGTCGACGGGGAAGACGACGCTCGCCGAGCGCCTCGCCAAGCGCTTCGAGACGGTGATGGTCGAGGAGTACGGTCGACCGTACTGCGACACACGCCCGGCGATGAGCCTCGTGCTGTCGGACTTCGAAGCGATCGCGTGGGCGCAGGTGACGTGTGGAGGACGAGGCGGCGAGCAAGCGCGAATCGCGTTCTCGATCTGCGATACGGAGCTGCACACGACGGCGACGTGGAGCGATCTGGTCGTCGGCGCGAGGCCGGCGTGCCTCACCGAGGCGGCGCGGGCGCGTCACTACGATCTCGTGTTGCTGCTCGACGACAACGTCCCATGGATCGAGGACGGTACGCGTGTATTGCGGGACCGCCGAGTGGAGCACACACGTCGTCTCCGCGAGGAGCTCGACTCGGCCGGACGTCACTATGTGATCCTCTCCGGCGGATTCGAAGAGCGCGAGCGCGAGGCGGAGCGGCTCGTCGCGTCGCTGCTCAGCGAATAACCACGGCATCCTGGTGCGGCCTAACGATGCACGAGTATGGTTGGGTCTCTAAATCCAACAGCGACGCAGAAGTACGCAGGCGGGCGCTTCGCGTCCGCAACGCAGAAGGACGCAGAAACTGCAACCGCCACGGCAACTGCTATTCAGCTTGGGAGAGCTGCTGCTTCGGCGACCATCCGGACGAACCGCTTCGACACGGTATCCAGAACCCGGAGTGTGAACTGATTGGGCGGAAACGACGAAAGGGCCGATCCCATTGCGACCCGACAGACCGTGGAACGGGCCCGTTGAACAGGGAACGCCCTCGCGACGCATTGGCCGCACGAGGCCGTTCCCCCTTCCATCACGGCTCGTTGCGCTACCGACTCTCCCGGCATCGGGCCTCATCCGCCCGATCCGCTGGTTCCGGCCGTTTCCGTTCACACCCTCGGTTCTGGATGGCTGGTGAAGCAGTCCTCCGCGTCCCCCGCGGTGATAGCAGTTGCAGTTCTTCTGCGTCCTTCTGAATGCGCGCAAAGCGCGCCTGCGGATTCTGCGTCGCTGTTGGAATAGCGCGCCTAACCGTACTTGGCGCGAGACCGGCTCCACGGTGCTGACAGGAGATCCCTCGCTGTCGCTTCGCTGTCGCTCGGGATGACACCGACCGTGACGAGGCGTAACGGCATGTGGAGGTTCGGGCGTGAGACAGGGCCGTCAGGGCTGTGATTCCGAGCGGGCGTCATTCCGAGGCGCGCGAGCGCCGAAGGGCGCATCGAGGAATCCGCGGTGTCTTGGTAGAGGGCTCTCTACCGGGATGCCAAGGATTCCTCGCTCCGCTCGGAATGACATCACCCGCTCGGCTTGACCGCCGTTTTATATCTCGCCCAGCACGCGTCTCATGGCGCCCACGAGCACGTCCGCATCCGTGTCCCCGAACGGCATCGGCGGACGGATCTTCACCACGTTATGATGCGGGCCGTCCGTGCCGAGCAGGATGCCCAGCTCGCGCATCCGGTTCGCAACGTACGACGCCTCCGCTCCCGCCGGCTCGAGCGTCTCACGATCCCGCACCAGCTCGACGCCGAGAAACAACCCCGACCCGCGGACGTCGCCGACGATCTCGTAGCTGCTCGACGAGCGGCCGGAGCCCGGCGAGCAGCCGCTCACCGACACGCAGCGCATGCGTCTGCAGCTCCTCGTCTCGCAGCACATCGAGCACCGCGAGACCAATGGCGCACGAGACCGTGTTGCCGCCAAACGTGCTGAAGAACTCCATCCCGTTGTCGAACGCGGCCGCGATCTCCGGCGTCGTGATGACCGCGCCGATCGGATGGCCATTCCCGAGCGGCTTGCCCAGCACGACGATGTCCGGCACGACGCCCTGATCCTCGAACGCCCAGAAGCTCGTGCCCATGCGACCGAGTCCGGTCTGCACCTCGTCGGCAATGCACACGCCGCCAGCGGCGCGGACATGCCGATACACCTCCGCCAGATACCCCGGCGGAAACACGATCTGCCCACCGACGCTCGGACACGTCTCGGCGATGAAGCCGGCGATCGCCGCGGCCATGCTCCTGCAGCGCGAGCGATGATGTCGCCCACATGCGTCGCGTACTTCGCGCCCGCGTTAGGGTCGTTCGCCTTGTACGCGCCGCGATAGACGTCGGCGATCGGTGCGGCGTGCACCCAATCGGGCGCGCCCGCGCCGCCGGGCCCAGCATGCTTGTACGGGCTCAGGTCGATGAGCGTCGTCGTGTTGCCGTGATACGCGGCCTCGAGCACGATCATGTCCTTGCGACCCGTGTACGCGCGCGTCAGCCGCAACGCGAGCTCGTTGGCCTCGCTCGCGGAGTTGACGAGGAAGCACACGCTCGAGCGGGGCGGGCAGCGTCGCCGTCAGGCGCTCGGCGTACTCGTTCATGACGTCGTTCAGGTAGCGCGTGTTCGTGTTCAGCAGCGCCATCTGCCGCTGACCGGCGGCGACGACGCGCGGGTGCGCGTGGCCGACGTGCGGGACGTTGTTGTACGCGTCGATGTAGCGACGGCCCGACGTCGTCGAACAGATACTGCTGCCACCCGCGCACGATCTTGAGCGGATCGCGGTACGCGATGCTCAGGTTGCTGTCCGAACAGCCGTCGACGTGTCGCCAGCGTCTCGTCCTTGCTCGGCGGCTCCGGGGGAAATCGCTCGGCGGGAATGCCGAGCAGCAGATTCGGATCCGGGCAGAGGCTCCGCCACACCGCGCGCTGGCTCGCGAGCGCGACGCCCGGGACGTCCGTTCCCATCCCGAGCAGGTCGGTGAAAACCTGGAGGTGGAGATGCGGCGTCCAGCCGCCGTTGACGCTCGGCGGCGCCTAACGACGCAAGCTTCTCACCTCTCTGGATGATTTTACCAACCGAGAGTCCGTCCAGTGACTCGCGACTCAGGTGACCGTACAGCGTGAAGAACTCGACGCCGTCGTCGGTCGTGTGACGCAGGATGATCACCGGCCCGTAGTCGAGCGCCGCGCGGTTGTCGGCGAACGCGTGCACGGTGCCGGAGAGCGGCGCGAACACGGGCGTCCCCGCGTCCGCGAACACGTCGAGCCCCAGGTGAATCGTCCTCCGCTCGGCCAACGCATTCGCGTCCCCCGCGAAGAGCGGCGAGCTGTAGAGCAAGCGCGGCTCGTCGTAGCGTCCGATACTGACGCGCACACCAGCGTCCCGCATTGCGGTCAGTACGCGCGCCGTGAGCAGCGGCTCCGCATTCTCCGCCGGATCGGCGCTTACGAGCGGGCTCGCGATGCTGAGATCGAGAACCAGCAGAGGCTCAGTGCGAAGATCGGCGTCGATCACGGGCGCGAACTCCGCCGTGTGTGCACCGAGCCAGGACCTCACGCGCTCACCTGACGCCGCCGCTTCCAGTCCAGCGGCATCACGCAACACCGCCTCGGCCACGTCGAACGAAATGCCCGCGAGAACGGGAAGTGTCCGCTTGATGGCTGCCTGACTGACGTCGAGATACTCGTTATCAGGGCGGAGGCGCATTCGATGCGCGGCGATGCACGCGCTCATGCACAGGCGCATCGCGCTCAGGCCAAACAGCGCGCGGATCTCGACCTCGCGTAACGGAGCGATGGCCGTATGGCCCCGGACGAGTTGCGCCATCGCAGCAAGTGGATCATCGGCATCGAGCATCATGTATGCTGCCGCGATCGCGAGGTCCGCGACGCCGTAGCTGTGGACCATGTCGCCGAAGTCGACGATACCGCTCACATGCAGGCCGCGTTGGTCGATGACACTACCGTCGACGAGCACGTTGTAGTCGTTGAGATCGTCGTGGACCGCGCGGCGGGGAAGGGCGCCGAGGTGCGGCCTAACGTGGTGATCGAACGTCGAGACGATCGTGTCGATGGCGGCGCCGAGCTCGGTGTCGGTGACGAGCGGGCGATACTCCTCGATCACGCGCTGGCCGTTCGCGAGATCCCAGTGGAAGTCGCGGTGGATCGCGGGATGATCGAAGTCCTCGAGCGCGCAGCCGAGCGACGCGATCGCGCGTCCGAAGTCCTCGAGCAGCGCGGGCGAACGGTGGCGGACGGTGCCGAGTGGCTTACCCGGGAGATATGTGACAGCCCAGACGAGGTGCTCGCGACCGTCGTCCCCGTTCACTGTCGCGATGGTCTCACCGGTGACGGTGGGAACTGGCTGTGGGCAGAGCGGCATCCGCGCCGCCACATGCGCCATCGCCGCTTGCTGCGCTTCGATAACGACTCGGCTCTCGCTGGCGCTCGCGATCTTGAGCACGTGCTTGAGCACCTGCTCGGCGCGCCGTGCTCCACCAGCGTCCGTGAGCAGGAAGTTCTGATCGCGCTCGCTGGTGAGCGGAGTCGCGACGGCGTCGAGGCCGAAGATGTCGCGGGCAATGCGCGCGGCGGCGCCTGCGTCGAATCGAGGAGCGTCGTTGACCGTGTTGACCGTGTTGACCATGGCGCGAAATCTCGACGACTCGCGCGCGGGCCGCTACGTCTGCCTACCGTTCCGGCCGGATGAGCGCCTCGAACGGAGCGTACCCGTGCAGTGAGTCCAGTGCGGTGGCGAAATGCCACGCGGGCAGGGTTTGCCCTTCACTTGCCGCCTGCTGGAGCAACTCCACTGCCAGCGGCTTGTCGCCGAGGGCTCCCATGATCGCCGCGCGCCAGTACGTATTCACGCCGAACAGCCAGCGGCGTTTCAGTCTACCTAACGAGTCCGCGATCGCGCGCGCTCCGGCTCGGTCGCCGCGTGCGACGTTCGCCAGCCCGAGATAGCCGGCCGCGTCGATCCGGGTCGTGTCGCGTGCGACCAGGGCGAATCGGACTGCAGCGCTGTCGCTCTTGCCACTCATCAGCAGGGCGACGCCCTCGGACAATCGGAGCGCCGGTGTCGGTGTGCGAGCCGGCGAGCGCTCGTACCACGCATTCGCCAGCGAGAGCAACCGCGTCGCCGTGGCGGGGTCTCCATGGGCGCGAAACTCCTGCGCCGCGGTCGTCACCTGGGACGCGACGGTACCGATCGAATCGTTCGTGTCGCGTAATAGCGAGTCGGCGAGCGCGAGTGCCGACGCGGGATCCTTCAAGCCGGCGTATACGCGGAGGCGTCGCCCTCTGAGCGTCGGACTCGTTCGGAAACGTGCGCTGTAGCGCAAAAGCAGCGTCCGCAGCTCGCGATCGTAGTTGCCAGCTTCGTGGTGCACCTCGGCCAGCACTCGTCTCGAGCTGGAGAGCGGCGCGCCCGCCCATGACGCCATAGGCGGCTTCGGCTGCCTCCAGCGCGGGGAGCGCGAGCGCCGGCTTCAGCAGGAACATCCCCGCCTCGCCAACGAGGTACAGGGCAAGGGCGCTCGAGTCGTCGGGCCGCAAGCAGCTGTGCCGCTTTCAAATAACCCGGCACGTTTCCGTCCAGCTCCGCCCGTGCGTAGTCCCAAGTCAGGCGTTCAGTGGCAGTAAGGCCGCCGGGAAGACGATCGATCCGTCTCATCATCGAGTCGGCACGATCGAACTCACCGGCGTTGATGTACTGACGCGCCAGCAACTGATAGGCCTGCGTGTACGTGCTGTCGATCGCGATGGCGCGCTCGAAGAATGGCCGTGACCCGATGACGTCGCCTTGCTCGGCGAATCGCTCGAATCCGGCGGCGAATTCGCGATACGCGGCGTACTTCGGCGCGCGATAACCCTGCGGCAGGATCTTCAGCTCACGGCGCAACCCGAGCGCGCCGAGCATCCGGTCGCCTAACGAATCGAGCGCGGCAATCGGATCGGAGGCGGAGCCAGTGACGGACGGGAGCGTCACCGCCGGTTTCCCGGTCTGCACGTCGCTCACCTGCGACTGAAACACGAGCGAGTCGCCGCGCAGCACGACGCTGCCGGATGCCAGGAGCCCGGCGTGTGTCGCATCCGAGAGCCGCTGCAGCTGGCCGGCCCTTCCACCCGTCGTGTCCCGCAGCCCCATGAGCACGATGTTCGTCGGCACGACATCGATCGAGCCGTTCTGAGCGATGCCGAGTGCCAGCCGATCCGCCGCAATGCGTCCGATGTAGTCGAAGCGAGGGTCGCCCGTCAGGTTCTCGAACGGCGCGATGAGGAGCCGGGACGAGCGAACAGGGGCAGCGGCCGCGGGCGTGGGACGCGTGCTACGCACCAACCACGCGCCGCCCGCGACGACCACTGCGAGTCCCGCGAGTGCAAGACCCCAGACGCGCGCGCGCTGCCGTGTCGCGTTAGGTGTCAGCAACGTCGCGGGAGTGGTCGTGCCCATTGGCGTCGTGAGCGCGTCGAGCGCGCGCACGATCTCCGTCGCGTCCTGCGGCCGGTCCGCCTGGCGCTTCTCGAGGCAGCGCATAATGAGCGACGTGAGCGCGAACGGCAGTGCCGGACGACGCACGGAGAGCGACTCCGGTGTCTCGATCACATGTGCCGCCAGCAGCGCCTGTGTCGTTCGCCCGACGAACGGCGGTTGTCCGCTCAGGAGCTCGTACGCGACGACGCCGAACGAGTACAGGTCGGCGCGATGATCGATGCCGGGATCGGCGCTCACCTGCTCGGGCGACATGTACGCCGGCGTGCCGATCGCGACCCCCGCGGTCGTGAGCGCGCCGTGTCCGACCGTCGTCGCGTCGATCAGCGCCTTGGCCACGCCGAAGTCGGTGACGAGCGCGATGCCGCCCGTCAGCAGGATGTTCTCCGGCTTGATGTCGCGGTGGACGATGCCCTTCTCGTGCGCGTACCCGAGCGCGGTCGCGACCTCACGCAGCAACCGCACGGCTTCGGCGGCTGGCAGCTCGCCGCCCCGCGTCAGGCGCTGGCGCAACGTCTCGCCATCGACGAATGGCATCGTATAGTAGGGCAGCCCGCCCGCATCGCCGGTGCTGAGCAGCTGCACGATGTGCGGGTGCTGGAGTCGAGCGGCGAGTGCGATCTCGCGTTGAAAGCGGGCGACGGAGAGGTCGGCGGCGAGCTCGGGCGGCAGGACCTTGACGACGATGGAGCGTCGCAGGGCTGTATCGCTCGCGACGAACACGCGGGACATGCCTCCGCCACCGAGCTCGCGCTCGAGTGTGAATGCTCCGCCGATCGCGGTCTGCAGTTGCGTGCGGAGATCGTCCGTAGTGCCTCGCTTCTGGCTGCGCAGCCAAGTATGGCCGTGTCAGTCTATGCGTCAATGGCTACCTTTTATCGGGACGCAGTAGTCTCCGGAGCGGCCGTTCCCAAGAAACCTGGCTCGTGGCGAGAGGAGATCGACTCGCGCTACGCCCTATCCTGATTCTTCCGTTTCATCCGCGCCATTGTAGTTCCCACCGGCCCGGCGTGATGGTGCGTAAATGCAAAGCCGTATCCGGTCGTTTCGCAGTACAATCCGCCCAATCGTCGTTCCCACCGGCCCCGGCGCGATGACGCCTGAAGAGAAGGGCAGGAACGGGAGGAACCGGTAGGACGGTCGGGCGTGAACCGGAGTGGCGACATCCCTCCGCCAAGTGTGCATCCTTGAAGCGCATAACGGAGCACACAAAGTCTACCCACGAGTAAGGGGTCGTCCGTGGAAACATGGTGGCAGGATCTCCGTCACGGCCTTCGCGTTCTGACGACGCAGCCGGCTTTCACGGCGGTCGCCGTCGCGTCACTCGCGCTCGGCATCGGCGCCAACACCGCGATCTTCAGCGTCACGAACGCGCTGCTGCTCCGTCCACTGCCGTACGAGGACGCCGATCGCATCGCCATTCTCTGGCAGCGATCGCCGGGCTTGAACGTCGCGCAGGACTGGTTCTCGATCGGCCAGTACGTGGACATCCGAACCGACAACCACGTGTTCAGCGACGTCGCGGCGACGATCGGCGCGAGCTTCAACCTCACGGGACGCGGACTGCCGGAGCGCATCGACGGCGCGCGCGTCTCGTCCTCGCTCTTCACGCTGTTCGGTGCGAAAGCCGCGGCTGGCCGCGTCTTCTCGGCCGACGAGGACCAGCCGGGTAAGCCGCCCGTAGCGATCCTGAGCAACGGATTCTGGAAGCGACGCTTCGGCTCCGATCCAGCCGTGGTCGGGCGCACGCTCACGCTCAACGGCACTACGGTCACGATCATCGGGGTGATGGCAGCGGACTTCGTGTTCAACAAGGAGATCATGCCGGCGGTGAACGGCATCCAGAACGTGGATCTCCTGCTGCCGCTGCCGCTCAACGAGACGGCGCGCGCGAACCGCGGCGGCGAGGACTTCAACATCTTCGCCAAGCTCGAGCCCGGCGTCTCGGTCACGCAGGCGCAGGCCGACATGAACGTGCTGGCCGCCCGGATGAAGCGCGACTACCCGGCCAACTATCCGCCTAACGGCGGGCTGACGGTCAGCGTCGTCCCGCTCATCAATCAGGTCGTCGGCGACGTGCGGCTCGCGCTCTACGTGCTGCTCGGTGCGGTCGGCCTCGTGCTGCTCATCGCCTGTGGCAACGTCGCGAACCTGCTCTTGTCGCGCGCGGCCGTGCGGCAGAAGGAGATCGCGATCCGTGGCGCCGTCGGTGCGAGCCGAGAGCGCATCGTCCGTCAGCTGTTGACGGAGAGCCTGCTGCTGGCGGCGTTAGGTGGCGTGCTCGGACTCGGACTCGCCATTGTCGGCCGTCAAGGTGCTCGGCCGCTTCGGACCGGCGAACATTCCGCGACTCGGCGAGATCGGCGTCGATGGGCGTGTGCTCGCGTTCACGTTCGGGATCTCGCTCGTCACGGGCGTGGTGTTCGGCTTGATGCCAGCGCTGCGCGCATCGCGCTTCGATCTCAACGACGTGCTGCGCGAAGGCGGCCGCGGCGGTGTCGGAACGAGCGCGTTCGGACTCGGCCACAATCAGCTGCGGCAACTGCTCATCACGGGCGAGGTCGCGTTGTCGCTGGTGTTGCTCATCGGTGCCGGGCTTCTCATCCGGAGCTACGAGCGCATCACGAACGCGAATCCGGGATTCGACCCGCATAACGTCATGTCGCTTCGCGTGACGCTCCCGGGCGCGAAGTACAAGACGCCGGAGGCGATCGCCGCGTTCTACAAGCAGCTCGAGCAGCGCGTGCGCGTCACTGCCGGGCGTGCAGTATCGTCGGGCATGAACTACCTGCTGCCGCTGAGCTCTGTCGCGTTAGGCTGGGAGCCGATCAGCGTCGAAGGGTACGTCGCGAAAGCGGCCGGTGAGGATCTGATCATCGCCAGCAGCGGGTACGTGAACCCCGACTATTTCAGAGCGATGGGCATCCCGCTGCTCAAGGGTCGGTTCTTCGACGACCGCGACGTCCGCGGCGCGCCCGACGTCACCATCGTCGACGACAAGCTCGCGGCGCGGTTCTGGCCCGGTCAGGACCCGATCGGCAAGCGTCTCCGTCGCGGCGACTCGGGACCGTGGCGCACGGTCGTGGGCGTCGTCGCGGACGCGAAGGAGTACGAGGTGGACGGCGAACCGCCGATCACCGCGTTCTACCCGGCGGACCAGCTTGGCATTCCAAGCCGGTTCCTCGTGGTCCGCACAGCGTCGGATCCGACGGGACTCGCGACGGCGGTGTCGCGTGAGGTGCGAGCGCTCGACGCCGACCTGCCGGTGTACGACGTGAACACGATGGAGCAGCGACTGCACGACTCGCTCGCGCGTCGCCGGTTCTCGATGTTCCTGCTGGGCGTGTTCGCCGCCTGCGCGTCGCTGCTCGCGGCGATCGGCATCTACGGCGTGATCACGTTCTGGGTGACGCAGCGGACGCGCGAGCTCGGCATCCGCTCGGCCCTCGGTGCACGGCAGAATGGACATCCTGCGGCTCGTGATTGGCCAGGCGGTGATCGTGGTGGGTGCCGGAATCGCCATTGGCCTCGTCGCGGCATTTGGTTTGACGCGCGTGATGGCGAGCCTGCTCTTCGGCGTGAGCGCTACGGATCCGCTGACGTTCGCGCTGCTGGGAGTTGCGTTAGGCGTCGTTGCATTGGTGGCGAGCTTCATTCCTGCTCGACGAGCGGCTACCGTCGCGCCGATCATCGCGCTCAGGCACGATTAGCGTCCGGCGACGGAAAACGGCGGAAGAGTGTCCGGCGACGGCAGGGCCAGTTCGGAGCGCCCCAGTACTCAGTACGAGGTGTCAGGTTTCAGGGTCACGCCGATTACGCTGCTGTACGCGCGGACGATTTCGGATCGGGCGGCGATTTGCGGGGCTTTCGGAGTCCGGCGATGCCAGCACGGTACGACGCAATGCCCAGAGCATCTTCCGCAGCTCCACGACTTCGCGAGCGAGTGGTTCCCACCTCTCGTGGCTTATCAGGCCGCGGTCGTGGGCGAGCTGAAGCTGGTAGTCGAACTCGGAGGCGGACTTGATGCTGATGTCGAGGTAGCGCGCGAATTCTTTCCGCGATGCGGATGCGCACCCTTCAACAATGTTGTTTGGAATGGAGTCCAGAGCGCGACGCATCTGCGCTTTGAGCTCCGCATTGCCGCGTTGCGGAATGGCGGCGATGGCAACATGCGCGTCGAGCACGAACGCGTGGGCGCGTTGCCACACGAGGAGGCGACGGAAATCTTGCATGCGGTCACGCTACACGCCGTGACGTCGGGATCCGCCATCGATCGACTGCACACCGGCGCAATCAGTTGCACGCAGCAAACACCCTGATGCCTGAAACCTGAACCTGAGTAACTCACTGCTGACCCACTGGCCATGCTGCCGCCGGGACGCCCGGTCACAGTGGGGCGGCGGCAGCATGGCCAGTAGGAAGTGGGTCAGCTACTCAGCTGCAGGTATCAGGCTTCAGGGTGAACAACCTGCGCCCTCAGACGCATTCGGAGGCCACTGAGCCGGACCTCAGCGCCTGGAGCGGGCCTTGATGCGGTCCACCGCCACGCGCGATTCGCGCACGTACGGCTGGAGCTCGGCGTCCGCCGTACGCCAGGCATCAGCGACGAACGCGTAGTTCTCCATCGCCTCGCGGCTTCGGCCGAGCAGCTCGAAGACGCGTCCACGCTGGAGCGTCCACATCACATCGTCGAAGCCGTTACTGCATCCGCTATTCCCCGGCCACCGACGCTCGAGACGCGTGCCGGCTTCGCGATAGCGCCCCGTCGCGACGAGAAGCTGGACCGTCGTGAGGCGACTGTCGTACCAGCACTCGTGGAGCGAATCGGGCGTCGTCATGAACTGGCGCAGCGCCGCCGTCGTGTCATGCTTCGCGAGCGCGAGGTACGCACGCCCCGCGGCGACGCTGGCGCGCAGCATCGAGGCGCCCGACGAGGAACGCAGCGTCGTTGTCGCTGCGCCAAACCCGTCGATGTACTCCTGAATCGCGGTGGTATCCCCGTCCATGGCCCACCAACGATACAGCTTGGTCATCCGGATCCGCGGCGCGAGGGCGCGGATGCGCGCGAACTCCGCGCGCGCGGTGTCGGCGGGCACCATACCGACCTGCGCCAGGTTGAACATCACTGACGGCCCGAGCCAGTGTGCCTGCGTGGACGTTAGGCGCTGGGCCTCGCGGAGGTGTCCGCGGAACTGCAGTCCATCCGTCGCGTGAGTGAGCGCGCAGCCGGGCTCCGCGACCACGCCGCCGAGGCGCTCGGGCCGGTTCGCGAGCGAGCGGGCAATGCGCACGAGCATCTCGGGCGCGTCCGGGACGTGCCTGAGCAACGTCGCCGCTTCGCACAAGCCGCTCGCGGGGAGCGTATCGACGAGCCGATCCATGTCGATCGAGAGCCCGCGCGACGGGTCGAGAAGCAGGTCCGCCAGGTGGATGACCTGCGAGTACGAGCCCGGTGGCTCCAACGCGAGATATGCGTGGATGTAGCGTCGCGCGCTCGCGGCGCCGTCGAGATACGCGGCGAGCGCGATCGGCGTGACGTACGCGGGCGCGAACGACGAGTCCATCTGGATCGCGTGATCGTAGAGCCCGAGAATCTCGCGATCGTCGATCTCGCCCTCGAGGAGGTCGCGATCATAACGCGAGCGCGCCTCCGCGAGCAGGAACAAGAGCTCCGGGTCGTGCCGGTAGCGCAGCAGGCCGTCACCGATGGCCGCGATGAGCCTCTCGCCCACCGTCTGCTCGTCATTGTAGTTACGGCGCGTCCTGCAGTCCACGCCGCCAGGCGAAGTACGCTTCGGCCGAGAGCGAGTCGATTCTCGCGAGCAGCCGCTCGCGAGGACCAAGCCCGCTGGCGAAGCGGCTCGTGCGCCGCATGAGATCGTACGCGGCCGAGTCGGGAAAGTCGTTCGGGTCGCGCCACTGACGGATCGCCGCGAGCCGGTGGTACGCGAGCGCGAACGTGGTATCGAGCGCGATGGCGCGCTCGAACCGGACCTGCGCCGAATCCCACAACGTGGCGCGATAGAACTGCTCGCCTTGCAGGTAGGCCTTGAGCGCCGGCAAGGACGTCGTCGGCGACGACGTCGCGCGCGCGATGTCGATGCGACGTGAGCGGCCGAGCTCACGCAGCACGGCGACGGTGAGCGAGTCCGACAGCCGGTCCATTCGCGCGGCGATGTCACGCCGCTCGATCTCCGCCAGCTTGTGGCCGGCGACCGCGTCGTACAGCACGGCCGTGGCGCGCACGGAATCGCCGGCGGCCAGCAGCCCGCCGTACAGCACGAGACGCGCGCCGGTGGCCTTGCCTAACGCGAGCGCCGAGCGGGCGTCGGCGCGCCCGCGCCAGCGCTGGAAGATGAACGACGCCGGCACCGTACGGAGAACGCCGGCGCCGTCGAGGTTCCGGGACATCACGTCCACCAACCCTTCCTTCCACAGCGCGAGCGACGGCGCTTCGACGTCGAACGGCGCGACCGCGAGGAGATCGGCGTCGAGCGGCGTCGCGTTCCGAACGGCCCAGACACCAACGAGCCCAGCCACGATGGCAGCGACTCCGGCCGCGATCAGCGCCTTCGGTTTGCCGAACAGTCGAAGCTTCCGCGGCCGCGTCGCCTCAGCCAGCGCGCGCGCCAGATCCTCACCGGTCTTGAAGCGATCGTCTCGCGATGCGCGCCATCGCGCGCGTGACGACGGCGGCCAGCTCGGGCGAGACATACTCGGCGAGCAGAGTGTCGCGCGCATCCGCCTCGTTCTTCGTCGCCTCGCTCTTCGCGCGGCCGAAGGGACGTTCGCCGGTGACCATCTCGAACAGCACGCAGCCGAGCGAGAAGATGTCGCTGCGGCCGTCGACGTCGGTCGCGTTCGACGCCTGCTCGGGGCTCATGTACGACGGCGTGCCGAGCAACGGCGTGCCGCCCGTCGGATCCTCGCCGGCGCTCGACATCGCGCGCGCGATGCCGAAGTCCGCGATGACCGCGTGCCCTTCCTGCAGCAGGATGTTGCCGGGCTTGATGTCGAGATGGATGACGCCCTGGCGATGCGCGTAGTCGAGCGCGAGCGCGATCTCGCTGCCCAGTCGGACTGCCTCGTCGGTCGCGAGCCGGTGCTCGCGGAGCAGCCGATCGCGCAGCGACTCGCCGGCGACGAACGGCGACACGAAGTAGAGGAACGACGGCTCGTCCGGTCGCTCGGAGACGACTTCACCCGAGTCGTGCAGCGGCAGCACGTGCGGATGCGACAACCGTGCGGCGATCTCGATCTCACGCAGGAATCGCTCGCGGCCGATGAGGCGCGCGACCTCGGCGTGCAGGACCTTCACCGCGACCTGGCGCCCGTGCTTCGGATCGTCGGCGAGATAGACCGTCGCCATCCCACCGCGACCGACTTCGCGTCCGAGGCGGTACCGTCCGCCGAGGAGCGTCGGCGGCTTGGCGAGCGACTCGTCGAGGAGCGGCGCGTACGCGACGGCGGCGGGCCTAACGAGAATTCCGTCTCCGAGGTCGCACGCCGTGAGCAGGGCGCGGATCTCCGTCAGGAGCGCCCTGTCGTCGCGGCATGCGTTCATCGAGGAAGGCTTCGCGCTCTTCCGGTTCGAGCTCGAGCGCGGCATCCAGCAGCGGCTCCAGCACGCTCCAGTGTTCGCGCGACAGGGAGCCGAGCGATTTCAATGGTCGCGACGCGGCGTTCGGGTTCGTGAGCTCGGCCGACGTTGCAGCGCCGAGCGCCTGGTACAGCAGTCCGCGCGCCTTGATCCAGTCGCGTCGGACGGTCCGCTCGGTGACGCGCAGCGCCTCGGCCGTCTCCTGTTCGGTCATGCCGCCGAAGAAGCGGCACTCGACGACGCGCGCGAGTCGCTCGTCGAGCAGCGCGAGCTGGTCGAGCGCTTCGTGGAGCTCGAGCAGCGACTCCGCCTGCGTGTCGGTGGCGATCAGGTTGTCGTCGAGCGTCACCTGACGCTGCGGACCGCCGCGCTTGTCCGCGGTGCGTCGTCTCGCGCGATCCACGAGGATGTGGCGCATCGCCACGGCGGCGACGCTCAGGAAGTGCGAGCGGTTGCGCCAGTCGGCGCGCTGCGCGCGCGAGAACTTGAGATAGAGCTCGTGGACGAGCGCCGTCGTGGACAGCGTGTCGCTCGGGCGAACCGCGAGCTCGCGGCGGGCAGCGCGTCGCAGCTCGTGATACACGAGCGGAAGGATCTGATCGAACGCTTCGCGCCGACCCCCGCGCAGATCGCGCGAGCAGCTCGGTAATGCTCGTCGGCTGCTCGTTCGTCTCCGGCAGGCGGTCGATCACGGGTTCAACATCGAGAATTGCAGACATAGACCAAATGCCGACTGGAGGCGGTGAGCTACGCCGAAACAGGATGCGGCTTCTGTTCGGGGAGCGCGTCTCGTCGTCGAGCCGTGTTTCGCGAATGATTGCACGTTGCTGTAAAGGCCGCAACGCTGCCGATGGTTGGGGGCACGGCTTCATCGCCGTGCGGATGGGTCTCCGCGACCTGCGGAGTGCCCGGCAGAAGGCATCCGGCCGAGCGGGCTGTCCGGAAGTAGGCATGCGTCGTGGGGCCCTACAGTCGGTAGTTCGTTAGCCGAGACATCGATCCCCGGTAAGGGATACGCATTCGGCCGACGAATCCGGACACACGTGCGACGTTGGTTGTCATTCCGAGCGAGCGACAGCCAGGTGCCCAGCGGCAGGTCGGGCAGATGAGGAATCGTAACTCGATAGCACCAAAAGCTTTACACTGTTGCGCTGCGCAGGGTGCATTGATGGGCTCGGAACGACGTGTGTCCCCATGCACCGATTCCTCTCCCACGCGTGACGCCGCTGCACGGACTCGAACCGCGGCGGCTTGACTCGCCGCCGCTCCCTGAGCGCGCCATCTGCTCCGCGTCGACTCCTCGGAGCTTGCGAGCCTACGTCAGGTTGCGTGCTGCGTGTTTGGGCACGGTGCTGCTTGCACGTCGCTCGGGCCGCTGGCTGCGCGCTGCTACAAGCAGCCGCATGCAGCTTGCACGCGGCGTGCAGCGTGCTACGGGTGGTCCAGTCGATCCAGCCATCTCACCGCCTGCTCCGCCACCGCGCCTAACGCGCCAGGTTCCGCGAACGAATGACCGGCGCGCGGAACGCGGATCAGCAGGGCGCCCCGCGGCAGTGCGCCCATGGCCTCGCTGTTGCGACGGAGCGTCTCGCGGTCGGTCGCGCCGACGATCAGGAGGACCGGCGCCGTCACGTGGCGCAACACATCCGCGGCAAGCTCGACGCGGCCTGCCCGGGCGATGACGGCGCAGATCTGGCCCGGCCTACGCGCGGCTGCCGTGAGTGCTGCCGCGGCTGCCGTGCTCGAGCCGACGAGGACCGTTCGGTGCGCGCCATCGAGCCCGGTACGACTGGCCCACTCGCACACGGACGTTAGGCGACCGCCGATACGCGCGACGTTGCATGGCACCGACGCACCGATTTCCGCTTCCTGCTCGGGCGCGGTCAGCAGGTCCACACGAAGCGTCGCGAAGCCACTGAGGCGTAAGCGTCCCGCGAGGTACCGATTCCGGTAACTGTGCCGACTCCCCGACGCGCCGCCGTTCGCGAGAATCACCAGACCACGCGCCTTCGCCGGATGATCCTCCTCCCCATTCCCGCCGGGGATGTGCTGCGCTCGTCCGAACTCCGCCATGAGCGCACCGCTGCATCCTGGAATGGCGACCGACCGTTCGTTCGAGACGGACGCACCGTCAGCGCGGAGGAGACCGGGCGCGATGCGCTCGCCGACGTCGCGGAGGATATCGGAGACGACGCGTCGGCCGTTCATGATCGCGACGCGGGTGGGGCGGCCGAGGATCGACATGACTTCTTCGTCGGTCACAGGCGCGTAGTCGTCGTACCAGGCGGCGATCGTATCGAACCGCTGGGGCGTGATCACGGCGACGAGATCGTCGACGTCGGCGCGCACTTCTGCCGCTCCGGTGAGCGACGCGACCGGAACGGCGGCGACGATGCGCCGCGGCTTGCCGCTTCGAATCGCGAACGCTGCCGCACGAAGCGTCGCTCCCGTGGCGAGTCCGTCGTCGACCAGGATCACGGTGCGCCCTTTCACGTCAGGGAGCGGGCTGCCGTTCCGGTACATTCTGCGCTCGTCGTTCGACTTCCACTCGCTCGCGCGCCGCCAGTCGATCGACGATGCGTGACGGGACACCGATGTACCACGCCATCGCGTCCGCGACCACGCGATCAGTTCCTTCGGCAACCGCACCAAGCGCGACCTCTTCGATACCTGGCACTCCGACCTTGCGGGAGACCAGAACGTCGAGCGGCGCCTTGAGTGTGTCCGCGACCTCGCGCGCGATAGGGATGCCGCCACTCGGAAGACCGATGACGATCACGTTCGATTCCCACTTGAGCGTGCGCAGCGTTCGTGCGAGCGCCTGTCCCGCGTGAGCGCGATCGCAGAAGTGCGGACGAACGGCCGCGATGATGCCCTCAGCGCTCGTATTCACTTCGCTGCGAACCGATCGACGGGTCTACTAGCGGCTTCGAGCGCGGCCTGCGCCGCGGCGGCTCGGCGCTCGTCTTCGCCGTCGCACAGGAATGCGAGGCGCGAGGCTAGGAAGCGGATCATCTGTGACATGACGCATCTCATGTGAAAAAGGCGTGCTGGTCACTCAGAAACGCACTGCGCGCGGGGAAAGCGGACAGTAAACGCTGCGTGCAGCATGCTGCGTCCACCGCTGCTTGTTGCTTGCACGTCGCTCGGGCCGCTCGCCGCGTGCTGCACCAGCGGCTGGCATGCAGCTTGCGCACAGCTTGCGCAGCTTGCTGCGTGCGTCCTGCCGACACATGCGCGCATGAAAAGGCTTGTAGTCGCGATCGTCGGGTAACGGAGTGGCGACGGCTCACCGCTATCATCCGCGCATGACCAACTACACTGATCCACCTGGCTTCGCTGCCTGGGAGCCGCAGGTATTGCAGTCGATTCGCACCGATCCGATCTGGCGCACGCCGGCATACCGGTATGCGCTGTGGCTTTCGGATTTGGTCGAGTTGGATGTCGCGCCGCTCTTCAAGAGCCCGGAGACGAGGGAGAAAGCCGATCAGCTGTTGCGGGCGGCGCAGTCGATCAGCGCGAATATCGCTGACGGGTACGGCCGGTCGAGTGGGGCGGAACGCGCGCGATTCTACGAGTACGCTGAGTCGAGCGCGCGAGAAGCGCGGGACTGGTACTTCAAGTTGCGGAAGTACCTAACGCCGGAGGTGGTGGAGCAACGCGATGAGCTACTGCTCCGGATCATCAAGATCCTCACGGCGGTGATCCCGCGGGAGCGTGTTCGGCGTCACCGCCTCGCGCCACGCCGTCGCCCAGGTAATGACAGGCGATAGGCATCCGCGTGCACGCTGCAAGCAGCGCGCACGCAACTAGCAGCCGCTGGTCGCAGCACGCTGCGAGTGGCCTGAGCGACACGCAAGTAGCACCGTGCTCACACACGCTGCATGCAGCAAGAAGCTGCTCGTACGCCTAACTTGTCCGGATGCGGATCGTCATCCCCGGCGGCACCGGGCAAGTTGGTACGCTGTTGGCGCGCAGCTTCGTCGCCGATGGTCATGATGTCACCGTTCTGACCCGCCACCCGAAGCACGCAGCCTGGCGTGTCGTCCAGTGGGACGCGCGGACGATCGGCGCGTGGGTCGCCGAGCTGGATGGCGCTGACGTCGCGGCTCTTCGAATTCGTCGGCCATCCAGCCTGCTCGCCTCCGCCTTGCAAGAGAGCAAAGCTCGAGTGAGGACGAGGAGGGAAGGATGAACATTCGAAAGCGGATCGAGCAGACGGCATCACGCACCAGCGCGATGGAGCAGGGGATAAAGAAGCGGGCACTGCCGCTCAGTGACCCGTCCGATCTCGACCCGCTCATCGAGCGCATCGGCGACGCCCGATACGTTCTGCTCGGCGAAGCGTCGCACGGCACGTCGGAGTTCTACCCGTGGCGAACGGAGATCTCGCGCCGGTTGATCCAGGAGCACGGCTTCTCGTTCATCGCCGTCGAAGGCGACTGGCCCGACTGCTACCGCGTCAATCGCTACGTGAAATCGTACACCGACTCTGGCGACAGTGCGCGCGACGTGCTGCACGCGTTCGAGCGCTGGCCGACGTGGATGTGGGCGAATCGCGAGGTAGCCGAGCTGGCCGAGTGGCTTCGCGATCACAACCGGCGGCTGGGGGAGCGCGCGTCAGGCGGGTTCTACGGGCTCGACGTGTACTCGCTGTGGGACTCGATGCACGCGGTGGTCGAGTATCTGGAATCCGTCGATCCGGAGCTCGCGCGCGCGGCGCGCGCGGCCTATCGACTGCTTCGAGCCGTACGCCGAGGACGCGCAGGAGTACGCGCGCGCGACGGCGCTCGTGCCGACGTCGTGCGAGCACGAGGCGGTGGCGGTGCTCGGCGCGCTGCGCGACAAGGCGCCGGAGTATCGAGGCGACGGCCGCGACGCGTTCTTCAACGCCGAGCAGAACGCGCTCGTCGCGCGAAACGCGGAGCTGTACTACCGCACGATGGTGCGCGGCGGGCCGACGTCGTGGAACGTGCGCGACACGCACATGGTCGAGACGCTCGAGCGGCTGATGTCGCACCACGGGCCGAACGCGAAGGCGATCGTCTGGGAGCACAACACGCACATCGGCGACGCGCGCTTCACCGACATGGCGCGCGCGGGGATGGTCAACGTCGGCCAGCTCGTGCGGCAGCAGCACGACGCGGACGGCGTGGTGCTCGTCGGCTTCGGCACGCATCGCGGCACGGTGATCGCGGCCGACGAGTGGGGCGCGCCGATGCGGCGGATGCGCGTTCCGCCGGCGCGCGAGGGCAGCTTCGAGGACGCGCTGCACGGGGCACGCCAGGGTGACGCGCTGCTGCTGTTCGACGGCACGGATGACGGCGGCATCGCGGGTCTCGACGAGCCGATCGGCCATCGCGCGATCGGCGTGGTGTACGACCCGCGAAACGAGCACTGGGGCAACTACGTGCCGACGATCGTCCCGCGGCGTTACGACGCGTTTCTGTACATCGAGGAGAGCGCAGGCGTGGACCCGCTGCACATGCCGGTGCTCGTGGACGGCGAGCCGCCGGAGACGTATCCGTCGGGCGTCTGAGCTGGTTGCTGCTGGCTGCTGCTCGCGTTCTGACGTTCGGGATCGCTGTCTTGTCGGCGGGGGCGTCGCGTCTCCGGCGCCGTAGGCGCTTACACGCCTCGAGCCGACGGGTACCGGGCTCCGCGTAACGCTCACTGGCTCGGCCCCGTCGTCTCGGGGCTACGCGCCAACGACGCCTACGACGCGACACCCCCGCCTCCTGGTACGCGTCCCGACCATCAGGGTAAGCAGCGAGCAGCACCCAGCAAGTGCGCGCCCTAACGCGCGCCGGGCCGTCTCCGCGCGCAGGGTTGCGCGGACTTGCTGCGCGCTGGGCGCGGTCGGGATGCGTGCTCGGTGACGAGCGGCCGGCCACGCGAGCGAGCTATGCCGGGGGGCGCGGGCGCTCGGCGTAGGGGGCCTCGCGCGTAGCCCCGAGACAACGGGGCCGAGCTACCCTCCGACAGAGGGGTTCCGGTACCCCTTGGCTCGAGGCGTGTAAGCGCGTGGCCACCGGAGCCGAGTGCCCGCGCCTAGCGCCGCGACGATCCTCGACCAGCCCCGCGCGCTCAGATGCAAAGCACGCAGCCCCAGCGCAGCGAGCAGCCCGCCTAACGCCAGCGACGACTGGCCAACACCACGCCCGCGCCGACCGCCGCCGCGCTCAGCACCGTGGCCATGCGATGCATTGACGTCATCGTGTAGAGGCTGCGCTTGCGCACCATGCCCGGATAGTTGCCCCGCTCCCGGCCACCGCCCTGCGGCTCGTAGAGTGAATCGTCACGCTTGCGCCGCGATGGCTTCTTCATCTTCTGCTGATCGAACATCGTCGCGCGCATGTAGCGATCCGCGACGCGCGGCACCGCGTCCATCGCCGCCGTCATCTTCCCGCCACCACCCACGATCAGGTCGCGACGCGCATGCTCGGCGCAGAAGAGGATCGCTTCCGCCACCACCGACGGGTCGTATACCGGCGGCGGATGCTTCGGCTCCGCTTCCATATAGTTGCGGGCGTGCTCCGGAAATGGTGTGTCGATCGCGCCCGGCTTGATCAGCGTCACCGAGATCGGCGCTTCCTCCTTCTCGATCTCCATCCGCAGCGCATCGGTGAACGCCTTCACCGCGTGCTTGCTCGCGGAGTAGTGGCCCTGCAGCGGAATCGCGCGATCGCTCGTGACACTGCCGACGTTGATCAGTGCGCCCCCGTGATCCTTGAGATGCGCGACCGCCGTCAGCGACCCGTGGACCATCCCCCAGTAGTTCACGTCGAACAGACGCCGTGCGTCCTCGACGGGCACTTCCTCGATGGGGCCGTAGATGGAGACGCCGGCGTTGTTGACCCAGGTGTCGAAGCCGCCGAACGCCTCGGTCGCGCGCTCCGCGATCATGCCGACGTCATCGAGACTCGCGACATCGGCCATGACCGTGATCGCGCGGCCACCGGAGCCTTCGATCTCGACACGCGCGCTCGCCAGTCCTTCTGGGTCGCGGGCCGCGAGTACCACCCGCGCGCCCAGCTGCGCGGCCATCTTTGCCGTCGCGAGCCCGATCCCGCTCGAAGCACCAGTGATGACGACGACCTGGTCTTCGATACGCTTGAGCTTTACTCCCATGCGCTCCCCGACGAAAAAGAAGAGAGCGTTGGAGTTCAAGAATCCTGCCGCGTCAGTCCTTGACCATCGGCAGCCCCGCGTCGATCCACTCCTTCTTGCCGCCCGAGTACTCGCGGATGTTCGTGTAGCCCATCGCCTCGAGCTCGCTAGCGGCCCAGCCCGATGTCGGGCAGTCGTCGTCCCAACAATAGAGCACGATCTCGGCGCTCTTGTCGGGGACGACCTCGCTCGCGACGGCCGCCACCGCCGTCGGCGGCAGGTTCTTCGCGCCGGGCAGGTGGTGCTTCCGGAAATACATGAGCGGCAACACCTCGAACAGCGTGAAGGTGTCGCCGCGATCCATTTTCTCTTTGAGCTCGTCGCGCGTGATGATGACCATGGTGAAATGTAGATGCGCGCTAAGCACTTGAGCGACCATCGTTTGCCTTCCGGGGTGTGTCCGCAATGGGTCCACCGGACTCGTTTTCGATCACCCTGAGGGTAGTCGCGGCGTCCGCTTGCTCGTAGGAGCGCTTCATCGTCGCGAGGTCCCTCCAGCCGCCGGCGCGCGGCGGCAGCTGGCACGCGACGACGTCGCCGCGGCGGATGGGGGCGAGCAGTTCGCCCTTCCTCCCGCGTAGTGGCCTGACCGTGAACAGCTCGCCAGCGAGCAGCGTCGGCGCCATCGCGCTCCTGAGATTCCAGTACGAGGGGCCGTCGCGTTTGCCGCCCGCGGTGGAATCACCGACCAGCACCACGATGTACGCGACCGCCATCAGCCCGAGGCCGACGGGGATGAGCATGAGCGCGAGGGCGAGCGCCGCATAGGCGAGTCCCGGCGTAAGGTGTGGAGGCGGCTTCGCAGCCGGGGATGATAGCAAATCCGCGGCGCTGCGGACTTCGGCGCGTTAGGCGGCGGGTGGAGCGGCAGTGGCGGCGACTCAAAGGGCACGCGATGCGGGCGGTAGGCATTTGGAACGATGCACCGGACGGGCTTCGTCCTGAATCGCCACTTGCGCCGAAGTGGGGACCCGGCCTTGCCGTGGAGTGGACACAGGCCGATACTGGGCGTCCCAATCAAAGCCCGACGGGCATCTCCCATGTCTGACCGTTCCGAGCACCTCAGCGCCATTGCCGCCCGGCTGGAACGCGTGCGTGGCACGCTCACAGCCGCGGAATTCGCGAGCTCGTCGAGGACGTCGCGCGCACGGCCCGCAAGTTCGAGCAATTCGAACCGCGTCACTCCGAACGGCTGCCCGACGGCCCTGTCCTCCTGACGCCGCCGGAGACGCGCATTCCACCAGAGTAGCGGGAGCATCACCGCGCCGGCGAATCGTGACCGGCGCCGGCCCGTGTCTTCGTCCTTCGAGACTCCTACCTGACACCCGCTAACACACTCCGCTATGGCGGGGACGCGTGCTAAGCGCTAAGACGCGTCGCGAGCCATCGACGGCTGTGGCGCCTGGCCCGCACGCGTGATCCTGTCAAGCCCGACGTTCCACCGGTATCGGCGCACTTAACGCGCCGGACGGCCGCCGGTATACGCCGGAACGGCCTCTGCCTTAAGGTCCGACGCACGAGCTCGCCTCGTGCGCCAGTGCGCCGTGCGGGACCCGGAAGCCCCTCCCAACGGGCGCCTCCCCGCGGCACCCGGGCGCCACCGCCACCGCACGCTCCCGCAGTCCTGCGAGGACGACCCGAATGGACGCCCGCGCCTACTACGAGCTCGCCGCCAGCATCGACGAGGCCACCACACTCGCGGCCCTCGCCGCCGTCCGCGAGCGGGTCGCCCGGACCGACCTGCTCGCCTGGAGCGCGTGCGCGCTGGAGCACCTGCTGCGTGCCCGCGACCACACGCTCAGGTTCCACGCGCGCCTCGGGAGACGACTCCGACGCCGGGCTCCGCCGGCGCCGCGCGACGACTAGTGGCATCCGCGCAGTGATCCTGTCCGAGTACGACCCGCAGAAAGCCGTACCCGTCGCCGAGTCTCCGACCGGTGCCCGCTGGGTGCATGAGCTCAAACTCGACGGCTTCCGCATGGGCGTGTTCGTCAGCGGCCGCGGAAGGCGCGGGGCGCGCGCATCCAAGCTCGCTCGGCGCGCTACGCGAGGCGATCGATCGGCGTCGACGCGAGCTCGCGAGCGAGTAGGTCGCCGGTCAGTCGGATTGATCGCGAGGTGCTGGAGTCGTTTGTCCAGCGCACGTGAAGGGGCTCAAGATCAGCGGCGTCCCGCCTAACGCGTCCCCGGAACGCCTCCGGTGAGTCCAATGTGAGTCCCCGCGGGCGGTGAAACGCGGCGAAACGGGGTGCGAGTCGGCGGGCGGAACGCCCCGCCGAGAGGGACGCGGGAAAGTTCGCCGGTGCCGGCACCCGTGATGCATCCCATGGTGAAATGGACCACGCGCGCTAAGCGGTTGTGCGGCCATCGCTTGCCTTTCGCGGGAAGCGAGGATGGCGGGAGTGAGTGGCGACGCCATCGCCATCTGGCATCGCGAGAATATGCCCGTAGCGCTGTTCAAAGGGTTACCATCCGGGAACTGACTTTCCCGAGGTCGTCGTTTGCCGAACACCTTCAATTCGTACTGCGCGTCGCCCGAGTCTGACCTCTACCAAAGCTGTGAGTGCCGCCAACTCGCGCGGACGACCGTTCCTCGCACCTTCAGGCGCGAACGATGAGCGGTGCTCTACAGGCGGGGGACACGTGCCCCAAGTGCATCGACCGGCGCGGGCGCATCACGACGACCCGCCGGATCCGCGAGGCCGACGTCGATGCCTACGACGGCATGTATCGCGGAGCGCAGGTCGCCACTGACTATTCGTGCGATCACGGGCACTCATGGCGCGAGACGTTCCCACCTGCGCTGGCGCCTGACTCCAAGCACAACGGCCACATCCTCTAGCAGCGGCGGTCGGTGACACCACCGACGCCGGGGCGCACGCGTGCCGAGCGTGAACCAAGGAGCTCATGAGCATTACGATTCCGCATTCAGCGCTGACGCTACTGATTCTCGAGATCAACCGCCTGGTCGACACGGGCGAGTACGACGCGGTCACTCTCGCCGATGTGTCGGGCCGGATCGATGAAGGTACCATTCTCCAGTTCCTCGACACGAACACGCGCCCAACGGGCACGTTCCAGGCTCACCGAAACGGCGGAACGTACGGCAACTTCGAGGACTGGTACGTCGCTTACCTGCAGGCGATGTACAGCGCGTACCGCGGGGAGGAAGGCGCGAAGTTCGGCGTTCGCAATCGAGGTCTCTGTGCACTGCTGGCGTGGACCAACGAGATCATCCAGCAGGGCGCGGGCTGGCAGCCGAACCCGAGAGTCGTTAGGCACGCGTAGAAGAACTACTCTCGGCGTTCGTCGCGCCGCTCGTCGACCAGCCGCGGCGCGTTCGGGCGGGGTTCCCGGTCAGACGCCGGTCGCGCGCGTGACGGTGCACGCGGGTCCTGCCGTCTACGTCGACACGCGTATAGGTGCATAAAGGCGTTGCACGCATACTCTCCTCACCCGCCAGCCCTGGCGGCGTCCCGCTCCCGAGGTAGAGAATGACACCGCTCCGCGCCGCCTTCCGATTCTGCCGACTCGCTGTCTGGTCTGCCTCCCCGCGTGCTACACGTGGACGCCGGTCGTGATCGCCCCTGCGCCTGCGCTTGGGAAGAATGCCAGCGTCCGCGTCGAGCGCGCTGGCCAGAAACGAGCCGTCTACTTTACCCGCGCGCGAGTGGTCGGCGACAGCCTCCTCGGCCGCGGGGATGACGCCGCGCGGCTTCCCGCAGCCATGGCGGTTGCCGACGTGCGGCGCGCTGAGCAACGACACTTCAGTGTCAAGCGAACGACGGGCCTGGTCATTGCCGCCGGCGTCGTCGCCGGGATCATCGCCGCGGCACTGGCCGACAATTCCGGGTACGGCCTCAAGGTGTGTGCGCCCGCGGAACGCTCGGTCATCTGTTAGAATCACGGCCGGCCAGCTACCAACCGCCGTTTATCTTGCAGGCGATGAGGATTGTCTCTGTGTCCTTCGCTCACTGAGCTCGTGTTCGACCTCGGCCACGGCGACGCGCTCGTTGGCCGGACGAAGTTCTGCGTCCACCCCGCGGACCGCGTCGATCGAGTCGAGAAAGTTGGCGGCACCAAGAACCCCAAGATCGACCGCATCATCACGCTGGCCCCTGACCTCGTCCTGCTGAACGAGGAAGAGAACCGCCGCGAGGACGCCGAGGCGCTCGCGATGGGCCCGGTGCTTAACTCGACAGCGCGCACGCCGGGGATCCGTCGCGAGATCGGGATGTGCCGCGACTCGTAGTAGGCGTCGAACGCGGCCGGTCGGCCGGGGGGTGAAACAGGACGAGCGCCTTAGCCATAGCCATGGGATCTCTCCAACGTGTGGGGACACCAGTGCGGGCGAATATGGCGGCGCGCCGGTGCGGCCACGCGCCGCCATCCGGAACGCACGAACCAGGAGGAATTCGGCTCACGCCGGAGCCGCGCAGCGGCCGTGCGCTCGATAGCCCGGCCGCCCTGATTGCCTCGCCATCCAGACGAGGCGAATGGCAACGCCGGATGTTGCCGCGGCGGGCACTGCGCGTCGGATGGCCGTTAGGTCACCCGACTTACTAGGTTGCACGCGTCAGCCGGGTAGACGGGTGTCGGTACTCGTACTGATCACATCCAGACAGTCCGGAATCGCCTCCGACTCTATCCCACGTGACGCGCGATCCCCAAGCAACTCGCGATGGCCCGGCCGCGCGGCTTGATAGTCGCGCCGAGAGCGCCCTGCGAACGAATCCGGAGACGTGGCTCGCGGCCATTGTGGATTCATCCGATGACGCCATTATCGGGAAGACGCTCGATAGCGTGATTCGGAGTTGGAACGGCGGCGCACGCCGCATTTTCGGCTACGACGCGGCAGAGATCGTCGGCAAGCCCATCACCCACCTGATCCCGCCAGAGCTCCATCACGAAGAGTCCCAGATCATCGCGCGGCTGCTCGAGGGGAAGCGCGTCGACCACTACGAGACGGTGCGTGTCCGCAAAGACGGCGCGCGGATCGACGTCTCGCTGAGCGTCTCACCGATCCGCAGCGCAGACGGACAGATCATCGGTGCGGCCAAGGTCGTTCGCGACGTCACGGAAGCGAAACGGCTCCAGCGCGCCGAGCGCGAGTTGCTGGAGCAGCTCCAGGAACTCACCAGCGAGCTCGAACAACAGATCGAGGAGGCTCAATCGCTCCAGGAAGAGGTCGAACAAGCGAACAATGATCTCGTAGCGTCGCTGGCGGATGCCGATTCGTCGCGAGAGCACGCGGAGGTCGCACGCCGGGAGGCCAACGACGCGCGCCACTCGGCGGAGGAGGCGAACGCCGCGAAGAGTCAGTTCCTGGCGACGATGAGCCACGAGCTTCGGACCCCGCTCAACGCGATCGTGGGGTACGTCGACCTCCTCGACATCGGCGTTCACGGACCGCTCACGCCCGCACAGCGCGACGACGTGGCCCGAATTCGGCGCAGCGGGGAGACGCTGCACCGCCTGGTCGAAGACGTGTTGAGCTTCGCCAGACTCGAATCCGGCAGGATCGAGTACCGGTACGACGACGTGGTTCTCGATCAGTTTCTTGCGACCCTAGAGGGTTTTATCGCGCCTCGTCTCGCCCAGAAGAACCTCGAATACCACCTCGATTCCCGCCACGCCGCGGTGACCGTATCCGTGGACCGTGACAAGGTCGAGCAGATCATGCTCAACCTCCTCTCGAACGCCGTGAAGTTCACGGACCGAGGCCGCATTGACGTTCGCTGCGCGGTCGACGACGGCACCATCAGAATCGACGTCAAGGACACCGGCCGCGGGATTCCGGCGCCGTTGCTGGACTCGATTTTCGAGCCGTTTGTCCAGGGCGATCGATCGCTCACTCGCACCGCCGAAGGCACAGGCCTTGGCCTCTCCATAAGCCGACAGCTCGCGCGGGGGACGGGCGGCGACATTGTGGTCGAGAGCGTCCTGGGCGAAGGGTCGACGTTCTCGCTGATGCTCCCACGGAGGCGCGGCGAGAACGTCGGCATGGTGGAGACGAAGTGTGACACGAACGGAGCGCCTGGCGTACGGGGACGTTAGGCGGGTTTGCGCCCGGCGCTTTAGCCCAGCGATAGCGTGCACAGGTGAGCGATCGCATGGGCAATGACCGCGTACTCGAACCCGTACCTCGAGTACAGCCAGCCAAACAGCACGCCGGCGCCCCCATTCGCCAGGACGCTCGCAACCTGGACCGCCGGCGCGAGAGTCGACCCCGTCAGATGGAACGCCGCCAGCAGGATCCCTGACGCCAGGACTCCGACCCACACTCGGCGGCGCGCGAGCCACACGACGGCGCTCATGAAGAACAGGTGCAGCACGACCTCGAGCGTTATCGCCGCGAACGGTGTCGTTAGGATCCGGACGAGTAGCCCACCGGGCAACCGAGGGGCTCCTGTGAGACGAAGCGCTGCGACACCGGCAAGGCCAAACACGAGCCCCGCTGCTGCTGCGACCGCGAGCCCACCTGTCGAAAACCGGGCGGCCTCACGCACCTCGAACGCTCGCAGCAGCGGCATTGGCAGGTTGACGATGTCCGCGATTCGCAGGCCCATCCACGCTGCGAGCCCGGACGCGACCGTCGCGCCGACGACGAACGGCCACAGCGCGGACGTCGCGCGACCGTCGGCGGCGCTCAGGAATGGGAGGTAGAGAACCGCGCCAAGCAGACTCGCGGCAGTGAGCGCCAGAAGTCGTCGCCGTACTGGCGGAGTGGCTGCCGCGGGGCCCGTCGTCGGCGTTGTCATGGGTCGCTTACTTCATAGCGCAGCGGATCGCCGCTCGCCACCGCGTGGGGATCAGACGCGCATCGGCACTGCCGAAGGGGAGGCATCACACACTGAGGCCGGTGCACGAAGCGACACCCAGCGACCAGCACGACCACGCAGCACCCAGCCGCCGTAGACTATTTTCGACGATATGCGAATCGTGTCTCTGTGTCCTTCGCTCACTGAGCTCGTGTTCGACCTCGGCCACGGCGACGCGCTCGTTGGCCGGACGAAGTTCTGCGTCCACCCCGCGGACCGCGTCGATCGAGTCGAGAAGGTCGGCGGCACCAAGAACCCCAAGATCGACCGCATCATCGCGCTGGCCCCTGACCTCGTCCTGCTGAACGAGGAAGAGAACCGCCGCGAGGACGCCGAGGCGCTCGAGGCAGCGGGGATCCGCTGTCACGTCAGCTTCCCGCGGACCGCGCTCGAGACTGCGGGCATGGTCCGCTCGATCGCCGCGGCCATCGACGCGCGCGACGACGGAGAACGCATCGCCCGCGACATCGAGTCGCGTCACCAGCGGGTCGTCGACGCTGCGGTCGGACGCGAGGCTGCGCGTTTCGCGTACCTCATCTGGCGCGAGCCGTGGATGGCGGTCAACGGGGACACGTTTGTCAGCGCGTTGCTGACGGACGCCGGCGGGCACAACGTCTTCGCGTCGCACACCGACCGCTATCCGACGATCACGCCCGGAGAGCTCGCCGCCGCCGACCCGAACGTCGTGCTGCTGTCCACCGAGCCGTTCCCGTTCAAGTCGTCACACGCGGACGAGCTGGCGGAGTTGTCCGGGCTGCCGCGTGAGCGGTTCCAGATCGTGGATGGCGGAGATGCTCTCCTGGCACGGCTCGCGGACGCCGGCTGGGATCGACTACGCCGAGCAGGTCATTGTTGGCAGTCATTCCGAGCGGAGCGCACGCGAAGCGCGCGCGTAGTCGAGGAATCGAGACGCTGGTCGGTAGAGGGCTCTCTACCGTTACGATCACGATTCCTCGACTGCGGGCCTTCGGCCCTCCGCTCGGAATGACAAGGGCTCACGTCGGCACAATGCGGCGCACCTGGACCGTCCCGCCATGCTTGAGATGCGGACACTCGCGCGCGATGCGGAACGCCTCCGCCGAGTCGGCGGCCTGGATGAGGAAGAAACCGCCAAGCTCGTCCGACGACCCATGTGGAAGTTCCGTCGCGCCAGCCGCCGAGAGCATCGTGACCGGGTCGTCCGCCAGCTTCTCCGCGTTCACGAGCGCGCCGCTCTCACGAAGCCGCATTGCCCACGCGCTGTACTCCGCGACGATCGCCGCTTCGGCAATCGAGTCCGCGGCCGATTGCTGCGCACTGGACGGCGGTCGCTGCGCCGGACCGTGGAGCAGAAGCAGGTAGCGCGTCTTCGGTGACGCCGAAGCGGCCATCGCTTTCCCAGCGTCGTTGATCGGGCCAGCGACCGGACCGTTCACGGCGCTGTCGGCGATAGCCGGCATTCGAGCCGAGCGTTGCCCGACCAGCACGCCAATCACCAGTGACGCGGCGATGGCCAACGCTCCCATCGCGATCCGTGGAGCTCGAGAGCCGCGTCCTGGTGTGGTGCGACCCCCATCCGTACCGCGCGCACGCGCGTCGATCAGCCGTTCGACACGGGCACCCGCGCCACTCGCCGCTGGAACGCGCAGCGCACCGAGCTCCGCCCACATCTCGCGCAGCCGCTCGGTCTCGGCCCTGCACGCTGAGCAACCCGCGAGGTGCTGATCGACCGCCGCCGCTCGATCAGCGTCGAGCGTCCCGGTCAGCCGTTCGATGAACTCCTCTCGCACGCGCTCGCATTCCATCGCTGCCTCTCAGTCGTCACGGGTCGTCGCAGGTCGTCGGACGCGTGCTTGTCTGGTGACACACCGTCCGGCTACTTAGATCGGGCCCGGACCAGTTCTGTTACGGCGACGGCGACGTCGGGGCGCGACGTCGTGTAACATCGCACGCCCGGGCTCGATCTAACGGCGAGGGATCTTGCCCGGAGGCGAGCGCGGGTGGCCGAACCGTCGGACGAAGAACTGATGCTCGCGCTCCAGCGCGGCGAGCTCGCGGCGTTCGACGCGCTGTTCCGTCGTCACTATGAGACGGTCCGCGCGTTATGCGCGCGCGTCTCATCTGACGCGACCACCGGAGACGACCTCGCGCAGGAGACGTTCCTCCGCGTGCTGCGGCACCGCGCGACGTTCCGCGGCGACGCGCGCTTCACGACGTGGGTCTACCGCATCGCGCGGAACGTGTGCCTCGAGCAGATGGCGCGTCACTCGCGCGACGTTCGCCTTGCGGAGCGGTGGAGTGTGGAGTCGGTGCCGGCGTCCGAGCCGGAGCAGAGTGATGATACCGAGCAACTCGCCGCCGCGATGTACGCACTCACCGCGGAGCAACGTGAGGTGCTGGTGCTCTGCCGGTATCACGACCTCCCTTTCTCGGAGATCGGTGCGATCCTCGGCTGCACGGCCGGCGCGGCCCGTGTGCGCGCGCACCGTGCGCTCGCGGCCTTACGCGACGCGTATCTCAGCCTCAATGGCGGCGAGCGCATGCGTCGAGGCGGAGGCTGATAGACTCGAGAGAAAGCAATTCACCGGGGAGGACGCAGATCGCTTCGGCAAGCATCCAGAACAGAGAGTGTGAACGGAAACGGCCGGAAACATCGGATCGGGCGGATCGGCCTGACGCCGGGAGGGTCGGTGCCGCAACGAGCCGTGATGGAAAGGGGAACGGCCGCGGGGACGCAGTGGTCTCACGAGGCCGTTCCCCTCCTTCAACGGCCCGTTCCACGATCCGTCCGGGTCGCGATGGATCCGGCCGTTTCAGTCGTTTCCGTCCAATCAGTTCTCACTCTGGCTTCTGGATGTCGTGTCGAAGCAGTCCGTCTGGATGGTTGCCCGAGCAGCCCTCTGCGTCCTCGGCGGTGAATTGCAGTTCACCAGCGAGCAGCCGCCGACACACGTTAGGCACGCAAAAGCCGGAAGGCAGATCAGAACCGAAACGCCAGCGACGGCATGAACATGCCATGCAGCGTGCCGAACGCGTTCGGCAGGTAGTGGTACTTCGCCTCGAGCGAGAGTCCCGCGTGCCCCGCCGGCGCGAGATCGATGCCGAGCCCACCCAACGCGCCTAACGTTGTCCCGAAGTTCGTCGACTCCGGTCCCCGCGCGTGGTACACGCCACCGCCGGCCAGGCCGAACAACCGCGGTGCCGCGGCGAGCGGACGGAACTCCGCCGACAGTGTGCCAGAGTACACCTGATCGGGATGGATCGCGAATCCGCGACACACGCTGCCCGCGACGCACGATGGCTCGGCCACCGCTCCCGATAACATCCCCGCGCTGACATCGCCGCGGAACGCCAGTCGCGCCGACCAATGCCACAGGCCGCTGAGCTGCGCGTGAAGCCCGAAGTCGCCGGGCACAGCCACCACGTATCCGGTCGGGACAGTGGTACCGAGCGCGACGCCAAATCCGAGGCGACTCGGTCGCCCACCATTCGCCTGAGCGGCAACTACGGAACCCGAGGCGTACATAGCGGTTGCAGCGAGCAGTGCGAGTCTGACGGAGGCAATCGGCATTCGGTCCTCGCGGCGTTGGCGCTCATGACGATGCGACAAGCGATCCCAATGCACTACCCACGCACACGCTGGGCGGTCACAGATCAGGGGCGAACCGCGGGCGGCCCGCTTCTGGCAGGTGCGCCCCGAACGTGAGTCGCGCCAACGGAGCTGAGCCAAGAGCGAACCGGCTCGAAGCCACCACGAGGGAAGGGGAGGGTGCCGCCGTGGAAGACTGGACCGAAGACGACTGGATGGAATGGGTCGAGCAGACCTACGAGGCGCTCGATGCGAAGGACGTCGACGCGTTCGTTGCCCAGCTCACGCCTGGTGCGACGGTGCGCGTCGGCAACGGTGATCCCGTCGCCGGCCGCGTGGCCATTCGCGATGCGTATGGCCAGTTCTTCGGCGCGATCGGCAGCGTGAGCCACGCGTTCACGTCGCAGCTCCGTGTCGACGACACGCTCGTCATCGAGGAGATCGTCACCTTCACGCGACGCGACGGCACCGCCGTCGTGCTGCCGGCGGCGACGATCTGCGAGCTGACCGAGGGCAAGGCCGATCGCATGCAGACCTACATCGACATGTCGACGCTCTTCCCGCGCGACGACGTCCCCTCGTTATGCAGGGCAGGCGAGGGCGTCATCGCGTAATCGAATAGGCGCGGATCGCGGGTGACCCGTTTCCTCGCTTACTTACGGGATGCCCGCGATCGCGCTCGCCACGTACGCCGCACTCCCCAACCTCGCCGCCGACGAGCATCCGCTCATCGCGCGCCTGGCCGAGCGAGACATCCGCGCCGTTCCCGCGGTGTGGGATGACCCCGCGGTCGCCTGGCAACAGTTCGCCGGCGTCATCGTTCGCTCCTGCTGGGATTATCATCTGCGTCCCGCGGAGTTCTTTCAATGGATCGACCGCGTGACGAGCCTCGGCGTTCCGATCTGGAATTCGCCGGCTACGCTCCGCTGGAATTCGCGCAAGACGTACCTGCATGACCTAACGATCGGCGGCGTCCGCACCGTGCCGACGCTCTGGTTGCTCGGCGACAATCCTCGCCGAGCGACGGTGTCGCTGGCGGATGTGATCGAGGACACGGGGTGGGAGCACGTAGTCGTAAAGCCGGTCGTCTCGTCCTCGGCGCATGAGACGTGGGAGGTGTGGCGCGACGACGCTCGCGAGAACGCCGCGATGCACGACGCTCGGCTCCGCACGCTCATCGCACGACATGGCGTCATGGTGCAGCCGTTCGTCCCGGAGATCGCGTCGGACGGCGAGTTGTCGCTGCTGTTCTTCGGCGGCACGTTCAGCCATGCGGTGATCAAGC
Source organism: uncultured Gemmatimonadaceae bacterium (assembly GCA_963829055.1). Lineage (GTDB taxonomy): Bacteria > Gemmatimonadota > Gemmatimonadetes > Gemmatimonadales > Gemmatimonadaceae > JAJKIV01. Next base: position 168,239 of record CAWHHI010000006.1, read on the forward strand.
GCGTGCCGACAGGGACAGGTGAGTTCCGCGTGCAGCGAGAGTACGGCGGAACGCACGAGAGCGTGACGCCGCCGCCGGCGATCCTTCGTCAGGCGGAGCACGCGCTCCGCTCGGCGCCCGGTGAGTCGCTCTACGCCCGGGTGGATGGCGTCCTCCTCGACCGAAACCTGGTGGTGACGGAGGTCGAGCTTCTCGAACCGTCGCTATTTCTCGACGTCGTTCCGGAAGCCCCCGAGCGCTTCGCCGCCGCGATCGCGGCCGTCATTCCGAGCGCGTTGTCATTCCGAGCGGAGCCGCGAAGCGGCGCAGTCGAGGAATCCTCGGCGTCCGGTAGAGAGCCCTCTACCCCACAGGCCGACGATTCCTCGACTCCGCGCGCCTTCGGCGCCTCCGCTCGGAATGACAGCCGTTCAAACCTTCGCGCGGCCCTCGGATGTCCCATCGATGCGCTTCCATCAGAATCTGATGGGAGACCGCTCGGTCCCATCAAAACCTGAGGGCACTCGCGTGAACACAGATCTCGATCTCCTCCGCGGCACGCTCGATGTGCTGGTGCTCAAGTCGCTCATCTTCGGGGCGCGACACGGCTACGACGTCGCCGCGTGGATCTTCGAGACCTCGCGCGAGACCCTGCGTGTGGACGAGGGCGCTCTGTACACCTCGCTCCACCGCATGGAGAACCGCGGCTGGCTCGAGTCGGAGTGGGGCATGTCCGACAACAACCGGCGCGCGAAGTTCTACCAGCTCACCGCGAAAGGACGGGCACAGCTCAAGCGCAGCACCGCGGACTGGACGCGCTACGCCGAAGCCGTGTTCCTCGTCCTTCGCGCCGCCTGACGAGGACACGCTCATGCCTATCGACGGAATTCGCCGCGCTTTTCGTCGCACCGGACGCGACGCATCGACCGACGTCAGCGACGAGCTCGCGTTCCACTTCGCTCGCCGCGTGGACGACTTGGTCGCGCGAGGAATGTCGCCCGACGCTGCCCGCGCCGAAGCAGTCCGCGCATTCGGCGATGTCGACCACGTGCGTCGCGAGATGGAGCGCATGACGCGCGCTCGCCAGGGTCGCGTACGACGCGGCGAATGGCTGGGCGATCTCGCGTACGACGTGCGCTACGCCGCGCGAGGAATGCGACGCACCTGGGCGTTCACACTCGTCGCGCTGCTCACGCTCGCGCTCGGCATCGGCGCGACGACGGCGACGTTCAGCATCGTGAATGCGGTCCTGCTCCAGCCACTCGCGTTCCCTAACGCGGATCGCCTGGTTCGTGTGTGGGAACGCACCGACCGCGCGGACCGGGTTCAGCTCGCGACGCCGAACCTGCTCGATCTCAAGGAGCGCTCGCGAACGCTCGCGTATCTCGCGGGCTACATGGGCGGAAGCACCGTCGTCCTGGGCGCCGATAAGCCGGTGCGCGCGCAGGCGTACGCAGTCACACGCGACTTCTTCGACGTGCTCGGCGTACGCCCCGTGCTCGGTCGCCCGTTCGTGCCTGACGAGGCCGTGGAGAATGGCCCGCGCGCGATCATCGTCAGTTACGACTTCTGGCAACGCTTCCTTGGCGGTACGCGCGACATAGAGCGGCGAGCGCTCGACATTTATGGGACGCGCTATCAGGTCGTGGGCGTCATGCCCGCGGGCTTCGCGTACCCGGCGGGAGCAGAGATCTGGATGGCGCGCGAGTTCGGCGCCGGCGAATCGCGCACGTCGCACAACTGGCAGGCCATCGGGCGCCTAACGCCGACAGCCACGATCGAGACCGCACGGGCCGATCTCGATGGGATCATGCGCTCGCTCGCCGCGCAGTACGGAACGGCCATGAACGGCAGCGGGATCAACATCATGGGTCTCGCCGACTCGCTCGTCGGGGGCGTACGGCGTCCGCTGACGCTCATCTTCGGCGCGGTGGCGTTCGTGCTGCTCGTGGCGTGCGTCAACCTCGCGAGCGCGAACCTGGCGCGCGGTGAGTCGAGGCGGCAGGAGATGGCCGTGCGCGCCGCGCTCGGAGCAGGGCGCTCACGGCTCGCGCGCCAGTTGCTGGCCGAGAATGTGTTGATGGCGATCATTGGTGGCGCGTTCGCGCTGGTCGTCGGTTACGCGTTCACGCGCGCGCTGATCTGGATCGCGCCCGCCAACCTGCCGCGTCTCGCGGAAGTACGACTCGATATCCGCGTCGCGGCATTCACGATTGCCCTCGCCACGCTGACGGGCGTGCTCATTGGCGTACTGCCGGCGATGCAGGTCGCGCGGTCTGCGTTGCGAGATGCGATCTCGGCAGGCGGACGCGCGGGCATCAGCGGCGACGGAGGAGCGAGTCGCAGGATTCTCATCGGTGCCGAGGTGGCGCTCGTGGTCATGCTGCTCGTTGGCGCGGGCCTGACGCTGCGAAGCTTCCGCACGCTGCTTCAGCAGGATCCCGGGTTCGACCCGACGGGCGTGCTGGCGGTGCAGGTCGATGTGCCAGCAACCAAGTACGGTGACAGCACACGCGCCGTCGCATTCTATGATCGCTTGTTAGGCGAGGCTCGTGCGTTGCCGTCCGTCACGAGCGTCGGCGTGATCAACATCGCGCCGCTCGACGCGTGGCACATCAATGGTGGCTTCGAGATCGCGGGTCGTGAGTCCAAGGGCGGCGCGAGCTATCGCGTCATTGGAGGGGATTACTTCCGCGCGATGTCGATTCCCCTGCGCCGCGGACGCCTGTTCCAGGAGAGCGATCGATCCGGCTCGCCTCACGTCGTCATCGTGAACGAAACGGCCGCCGCGAAGCTCTGGCCGGGAACGGATCCGATCGGTCAGCGCATCCGCTACACGGGCATGGACAGTCATAGCGACGACTGGATGACCGTCATCGGTGTGGTTGGCGACGTCCATCAGCTCGGGCTTGCCGTCCCGGCCGAGCCGGAGACGTATGTGCCGTTTGCGCAGCGTCCGGAGCGACTGGTGAACCAGGCGACGATCGTCATGCGATCGACGTCCGATCCGGCATTGCTGTCGGCGGCCATCCGCGAGCGCATCCAGGCGGTGGACAGGGAAGTGCCGACGACGATCAAGACGTTCGATAGCGTGGTGCTCGCGTCCGTTGCTGACAGGCGATTCACGATGGTGGTGCTGAGCGCGTTCGGAGTCTTCGCGCTGTTTCTGGCGGCGGTCGGCATCTACGGCGTGCTCGCGTACTCGGTGAATCGCCGCACGCGCGAGATCGGCGTCCGCATGGCGCTCGGCGCCGCACGAGGTCGCGTTCTTCGCATGATCCTGAGAGATGCGATGCGCGCGGTCGTCCCGGGCATAGGGGTCGGGATCGCCGGCGCCCTGATGCTGACGCGATTGATGTCGGGCCTGCTCTACGGGATTGCGCCGACGGATCCTCTGACGTTCGTGGCCGTGATCGCGGTGCTCGTGGTGGTGACGCTTGCGGCGAGCCTGGTCCCTGCGCGGCGCGCGACCAGGGTCGATCCCATGGAAGCGATTCGTGCTGCGTGATTGTCGCGGATCGTGGGTTCGGCATCGTCGCGCCGCGGTCGGTGAGGACTGCGATTGGGCGGATCTGTACTGCGAAACTACCGGATACACCTTTGCATTGAGGCAGCATTGCACCCGGCCGGCGGGAACTACGATTTCGCGGCTGAGACGGACGAAGCCGGATATTACGAAAGGCGAGCCATCCCTCTCGCCACGAGCCGGGATTCTTTGGGAACGGCCGCTCGGGACGCAGGCGTCTCCCGAGCGGCCGTTCCCATTCATTCATGGTCCGCCACGACCCAGCGTCAGCGCAAAGCTGTATCCGGCTGTTTTGCCGTCGATCCGCCAAATCGCAGTTCCCACCGGCCCGGCGCGACGATGCGGGAATGCAAAGCCGTATCTGGTAGTTCGCCGTACAGATCCGTCCAATCGCAGTTCCCACTGGCCGCGGCGCGATGAGCTGGACCAGCGTACTTGCCGCCGATCGTCTTACCGGCGAGAGTTTGCCGCGCCATGAATCCGACTCCCGCCGATACGCCGCCGATCTCGACGAACGTTCCCGGCGAGACCTCGCCTGCGTCCGCCGACCTCGGCGAGCTCGCCCTCGTCATGGGTGGCGGTGGCGCGCGCGGCGCGTATCAGGTCGGGCTGCTGCGCCACCTCGCGCGACGATTCCCCACGCTGCGCCTGCCCATTCTCACCGGCGTCTCGGCCGGCGCGCTCAATGTCGCGCACCTCGCGCAACATCAAGGGACATTCCTCGAGGCAGTGACGTCGCTCGAGCGGCTCTGGCGTTCGCTCAGCCCCGAGCAGGTGTACCGCGTCGACCCGCCGGCGCTCCTCGGCAACCTGGTTCGATGGGGCGTGCGCCTCGTCTCCGGAGGCACCGTCTCCGAAACGCAGACGCGAGGCCTCGTCGACACGACGCCGCTACGCGCGTTCCTGGAGCGTGCGCTCGCACCACAGGAGGGCGTCCTCGACGGCATCGACAAGAACCTCGCTCGTGGAACACTGCGCGCCGTCGCGCTGAGCACGACCGACTACGGCACCGGGCAGTCGTTCGTCTGGATGCAGGGGCGCAACATCGAGGAATGGGAGCGCCCGAAGCGGCGCAGCTGTCTCCACGCGCCTAACGGTGGACCACGTCATGGGCTCGGCCGCGCTGCCGTTCCTGTTTCCGGCCGTGCGCATCGAGAACTCGTGGCATGGCGACGGCGGCATCCGCCAGACGGCACCGCTTTCTCCGGCGTTGCACCTCGGCGCGCATAAGATCCTCGCGATCTCGACGCGCTACGATCGCACGCAGGCGGAGGCGAACCGACCGCTCGTTCGCGGGTACCCGCCGCCGGCGCAGGTGCTGAGCGTCCTGTACAACGCCATCTTCCTCGATCTGATCGATCAGGACGTGCTGCGCCTCGAGAGGATGAACTACGTGCTGCGCAAACTGCCGCCCGACGAGCGCTCGGGGATGCGCGTGGTCAACATTCTCGTCCTGCGTCCATCACGGGATCTGGGCAAGCTGTCGCGCGAGTACGAGCCGCTGCTCCCAGGCTTCTTCCGCTTCCTGACGCGCGGACTCGGCACGCGTGAGACCGCGAGCCCGGACATTCTGAGTCTGGTGATGTTTCAGGAGAACTATCTCGGACGCCTGATCGAGCTCGGCGAGGAAGACGCCGAGGCGCGCGCGGATGAAATCGGAGAATTCGTGAGCACTCACTATTGATTTGACGCGCGCCGCAAGGTGTTTGCTGTTACTGCCGAGGCCTGAGGAAGGAGGAGGGCGGACGGCGGAAGGCGGAGAAAAGGCGTTGTCATCCCGAGCAAAGCGCCATGTCATCCCGAGCGCAGCGAGGGATCTTCTCGAACGTCATCGGAGCCAGTCCGGCCACGATACCGTCACAGAAGGTCCCTCGTCGCTGTCGCTCCTCGGGATGACATGCGCGTTCCTCCGCCCTCCGCCCTCCGCCCTCCTCCTTCCTAAGCCCTCCGCCCTCACGGCTTCGGCCTCGCCCGATACTGCTCGTACAGCTTCGTGTGGCGGTCCGTGAGCGGAACCGCCTGGCCCCGAATGAACAGGTACTTCACGTTGCTGCGCACATCGAGCGGGTTGCCCGTCGTCACCATGACGTTCGCGACCTTGCCCGCCTCGAGGCTGCCGTACTTGTCGGCCACGCCGAAGATCTGCGCCGGGATTGATCGTCAGCGCCTTGATCGCCTCGTCCATGTCGAGCCCATACGCCGTCGACAGCGCCGCGTTGTACGGCAGGCTGCGCACGTCCGCCGCACTCGATGTCTGGAAGGCGATCTTCACGCCCGCCTTCGCGAGCACGCCCGGCTGCGCGTACAATGCGTCGTACGGATCCTCGGGACCTGGCGCCTGCGTCGTCGGGCCGACGATCACGGGAATGCCGCGCGCGGCAAGCGTGTCGGCGACGCGCCACGCGTCGCGCGGTCCACGCAGGATGACCTTCAGCTTGAACGAGTCCGCGAGCGCGAGCACGCCGCGAATCTGATCGATCGAGCTCACGTCGAAGATCACCGGCATCTCGCCGCGGATCGCCGGGACGCAGCGACTCCATCGCCTGGTTGACGCGCGGAGCGTTAGGCACCGTGCCACCCGCTGCAACCTTCGCCTTCACCTCGGCGTACGACCGCGCGTCAGCGAACAGAGTCACGCATCGCACGCACCTGACGACTCGCGGTCTCCGATGCGTCGCCCTGCGCGCGCCCGCCGAAGCCGCCGCCCCGCCCGCCGCCGCCGCTGGACGACGGATACGACATCACCTGCGCCGCGCGCGGCTTGATCGCCATCTCGTCTGGCGTCCAGCCCCACAGATCCATCAGCGCGGCACTGCCCGACATGAGCGCGCCGGTCGCCGACGTGATGACGGTGGTCACGCCGTTCACGCGCGACACCGGAATCAGCTCGGAGCTGGCGTTGACGGCCGTGAGCGCGACGTCCTGCGGGTTGAAGTCACCGATCTCGCGCGTGTCCGTCGAGCCGGGAACGGATCCGATCTCGGTGAGGCCGAGCTCCGTGCCGCTGTCGATCATGCCGGGGTAGACGAACAGTCCCGGTGGCGTCGATGATGGTGGCGTCCGGCCGGCACCTGCACGTTCGCCCCGACGGACTGGATCGCCCGTTGGCGATGACGACGGTCCCGTTAGGTATCTGCGCCCCGACCACAGGCACGACGGTGCCGCCGCGGATCACGTACGTCGGTCCCTGTGCCGCGAGCGCGATGCGCCATGTCATCCCGAGCGAATCGTCATTCCGAGCGCGCGCATCGAGGAACGACGTGGAGTGAGGCCTCTCGAGACGGTCGCGACCTGACCGAGCGACGCGGCGCTCCGCTCGGAATGCACGACCCGCGCGGCTCTGCTCGGAATGACAGCTCGATTCCCGATTCCCGATTCCCGATTCCCGATCTCATTGCTCCTCCGACGTGACACGCGGGCTGACGCTGTTTCATTTGTTCGATCAGCTGCTCGAGCGTTGGCGACGTCGAACGGTCGAAGAACACCCGACCGTCGATGAGCGTCATGTCCACGCGCGCGTTAGGCGCGAACGGGTGCGCCGTGAAGATCGCCAGGTCCGCGTCCTTCCCGACCTCGATCGACCCCACGCGCTTGTCGATGCCCAGCTGCTTCGCGGCGTTGAGCGTGATCATCTCATCTTGAGCGCCTCCTGCTCCGACGCGCCGCCGTAATGCATCGCCTTCGCCGCCTCCTGGTACAGCCGGCGCGCGCGCTCGTCCGAGTCGGAGTTGATCGTCACCACCACGCCGCGCTCCGCCATCAGCGCCGCGTTGAAGGGAATCGCGTCCCACGCTTCCATCTTGTAGGCCCACTCGTCGGCGAACGTGCTCGCGCCGCTGCCCGCCTTCGCCAGCTCGTCCGCGACCTTGTAGCCCTCGAGCACGTGCTGGAACGTCGCGACGCGGAAGCCGAAGTCCTTCGCGACGCGCAGCATCATCAGGATCTCGTCCGACGCGATACGAGTGGCAGTGCACGAGACGCTTGCCCTCGAGCACCTCGACGAGCGCGTCGAGCTCGAGGTCGCGCGCCGGCGGAATGAGCGCCGCACGCTGGGCGGCCGTCGTCGCCGCCTTCTTCTTCGCATCGTACGCCTGCCATTCCTTCCGATACTCCTGCGCGCGGGTGAACGCGTCGCGGAGCAGGTCTTCCACACCCATGCGCGTGCGCGGGAACCGACCCTGCTGACCCGGCGCCAGCGTGCGGTTCGTCTGCCGCACGTTCTCACCTAACGCGAACTTGATCCCCGGCGGCGCGCCCTCGAACATCAGGCTGTCCACCGGCAATCCGTAGCGCAGCTTCACGACCGCGTTCTGTCCGCCGATCGTGTTGGCGGAGCCGTGCAGGATGTTCAGCGTCGTCGTCCCACCGGCGAGCTGCCGGTACAGACTGATCCCGTCCTGCCGCAGCACGTCCTCGATGCGCACCATCGACGTGATCGACAGCGTGCCCTCGTTGATCGCCTCGGCGGCCGAGTGGGAGTGGGCATCGATGATGCCGGGCGTGACGTACTTGCCGGTGCCGTCGATGACCTTCGCGCCCGGCAGGCACCGCGACGTCAGCCCCGACGGCCGCGATCTTCCCGTCGCGGATGACGATCGTGCCCTTCTGGATCGTGCCGCTGGACGCGGTCATGATGGTCGCGTTCGTGATCGCGACGAGCTTGCCGGCCGTCGGGTATCGGCAGCGACACGGCCGTGAGGTCGAGTTGCTGCTGCGTGCTCGGTGCTGCGGCGGCTGGTTGCTGACCGGCGGCCTGTGCGCCTAACGGCGCCGCCGCGAGCATGATTGTCATTCCGAGCGGCGCGTAGCGGCGCGAGTGCCTCGGGCGCAGGTCCTGGATCCGAGAGGGCAAGCCGCCACCGAGCCAACGATTCCTCGACTGCGCGCCTCGGCGCTCCGCTCGGAATGACGCCGCGATCAGCGACCGCACGAGCGTCCGACCACGCCGTTCCCGCTGCCCTGTTCCCTGTTCCCGGTCAGTCATGGTTTCTTCTCCGCCGTGAACGTCATGTTCCCCATCTCACCCGCGCGCAGACGGCCCGTCATGCGGTTGCCAGCAGTATCGACCTCGGCCTCGAAGTTCACCGTCGTCCGCTCGCCGCCGATCTGGAACGACGCCGTCCACGACGCGTTGCGGCCGTTCACGCGACCGTCCGAGATCGCGGCGTTGCCGATCTCCGAGATCATCGAGCCGTCGATCGCATCGGCAGTCTGCGTCAACGTCATGGTCGATGTGATCGCGCCCTGCGGACCGTTGACCGTCATCGTCCACGTCCCGGCGACCTGCGCGGTCTCGCCGCCGCCAGTCCGGCCACCGCCGCCAGCTCCGCCGCCCGCGCGCTGACCGTTGCGCGCAGCGGCGGTAGTCGGAACCACGTCGTAGTCGATGCCATCGACGAACACCGTGCGGATGCGCGCGTTGTCCGCGAGCGGCGGTCCGTCCGACACGACGAGGTCCGCGATCTTCCCCGGCTCGATGCTGCCGAGTTGATCGCCGACACCGGCGATTTCGGCGGCACGAATCGTCAGCGCTTCCACCGCGACCTCGCGCGGCAACCCCGCGGCGATCGCCTTGCGGACGTTCGCGATGAAGTCGTTAGGCTTGAGCGCGCCCGGCGCGAGCGCGAACTTGACGCCGGCGCGGTTGAGCGTCGCCGCGTTCGCCTCGAGGATCTTCCGCACCGAGGCGTCGCGCGAGGCGCTGTCGTTGAGCTCGCGGCGTTGCGCACCACGATACGCCCATCCCGTCACTTCCACCGCCTGTGGAAAGTCGAGCGAGACCACGACCGGCCGCGCGCCTTTCAGCGCATCGAGCGCTCGGAACGCCTCCGTGGCGCCGACGATCGTCAGCTTGAGGTCGAACTCCTTCGCGATGTCCACCGCGCGACGAATCTCGTTCTCGTTGTTCGCGGCGAAGAACGCGGGCAGTCTGACCACGCACCACGGGCACGAGTGCGTCGAGATCCGCGTTGTAGGCGGGACGCGGCACGCCGCGCTGCCCGGCCTTGTAGCGATCCATCAGCAGCCCATGACGCTGCGCGTCGTAGAGTTGCTGTCGCTCGTAGGCGATGACACCGAGGAGCGTGCCGGGATACCGGCCGGCGACGCCCTGGAATCCCATGTGCATCCCGACCGGCGCCTTCACCACGAAGTGCGCCGCGGAATCGTCGCGCAGGGGGATGAGCGCCGAGAGTCCGCGGAACGCGCCGCGCGAGGGGGCGACCAGGGCCGTCGTTATGCCGACATCGCGCGAGGCACGAATGTCGGCGGCCGCGGGCGCGACCTCAGTGGCGATCACTCGTCCCGGCTCGAGGCCGACGTAGCGCACCTGCGCGCCGGCATTCTGCGCGGCGCCACCGCCACCACCGCCGAATCCGGCTTGCTGCGCGGGCGGCGTCGGCAGTCCCATCGACGACGTCAGGTCGATGAAGCCGGGGTAGACGGTTCGACCGCTCAGGTCGACGACGCGCGCGTCACCGGGCGGCGTTATGTTCGCGCCAACGGCTTCGATGAGCCCGTTCCGGATGACGATCGTGCCTTTCTCGATCGTCCCTTTCGTGACGGTCTCGATCCGGGCGTTGGTGAGCGCCCAGGTACCTGACTGAGCTTGGTCCTGGGCCTGGGCGGCGCGCGGCACGACGAGCGCGACGCCCAGGAGGAAGCCGCTCGCAAGCGGCGGGGCGAGACGCATGCAGGCTCTCCTGAGATGTGAGCATGGGGCCAGACGAACGACGCCCGATGCTATCCCTGAGTCGCGTGCGAGGGCAAGCCTACCGCTGCTACCTGGCGGCGACTGTCGCCGCGCTCTGCTTCGAGAGGAACGTGTACAAGCCGTTCACCTCTTCATCCGTGAGATAGGCGAAGCGGCCTCGCGCAGTCCGAGCCATGAGGTCGAGCTTCCGTCCGTCCCGCGGAATGCCTTCACGCATGAGCTTCGCGAACTCCTCGGCGGAGTAGGCGGCGACGACCGAGAGCGCGGGCGTGTCGGGGCCCCCCTCGAGCTTCATCCCGTGGCACTCGGTGCAGGAGGATTTCGCGGTGTACTCCCCCAAGGGCCACCGGCTCCGGGCCCTTCCGGGGCCGAGGCGCGTCATGCGCGATGTTCAGTGGCTCGAGCTTGTACTGACCCGTGACGAGCCCCACCCGCGCCAGGATGCGCATTGCGGTTGCCGGAAGCGAATCCGGCTGAGCTGGCAGCGTACGTAAGTAGGCGATGAGGGAACCCAGGTCCTCATCGTCGAGGTTGTAGAACATTGACGATGGCATGACGGCGACGCCTCGGCCATTGGGGCGCACACCATGTCGCAGCAGGCGAGCCAGGTCGGAGTCGGAGTAGGCACGAATGGCTTTCGGAACGTTAGGCGCGACGAGGCGCGCGATCATCCGGTCGTCGAAGAACACCTCACCCCTCATGCCCTCGCCGTGGCAGCCCGCACAGCCGCGGGTCGCGTAGACGTGCTGGCCGCGCGCGAGCGCCGCCATGCCGACGGGAATGGTGATCGGGGTGGCCGGGATGTCGAACGTCTGCCGCAGCCGATACTCGCTGACGCCGTAGATCACTATCAATGCGATCGCCACAATCGAGCCGAGGCCGATCGCGAGCCACTTCAGAACCCGTTTCACTGTTCGCCTCCTATGACGGTGTCATTCCGGCAGCGGCAGGCCAGTACCAAGTGCGTCAGCGACTGCTCAGCAGGAGGGTCAGGCATCAGGTCCGATCCGCCGGCTTAGGTCGCCTAGTCGACGCTGGCTCTGCCACCGCGTAAGGTCTCGACTCCGTGCTGACTCGCTGACGCTCCGCTCGGGATGATGCCAGGCCCAAACCGCCTAACGAAATCCGATTAGGAATCGGCCGCCGGCCCGAGAGCTCTTTCACCAATCGATAAAGAAACTCCTGCCCGTCGTAGAAGGACTTGATCAGCACGCGCTCGTCCCGCCCATGCGCGCGGGAATCATCCATATCCCCGAACAATCCCGACACGCCATACGTCGGGATCCCACCCTGCCGCAGTTGCCGCCCGTCGGTTGCCCCCGTGCCCATGATCGGGACCACGGGCACTCCCGGCCACATCTCGCTCGTCAGCTTCTCGATCGGGCGCAACACTTCATCGGACAGCGGGGATGGTGGACCACCGCGAGGCTCGGGCGCGGGCGACACGTGCACCGCCGTGTCGCCCGCTATCCTGACGAGGCTCGCCTGCACGTCCTTGATGTCGTGGTCGGGCAGAACCCGGCAGTTCACGTTGGCGCGCGCGAGCTGCGGCAGCGCGTTAGGCGCGTGACCGCCCGTGAGCTGCGTCGCCACGCACGTCGTGCGGAGCATGGAGTTGTACACCGGCTGCATCGAGAGCCGTCGCACGGCCGCCGAGTCGCGTCGGGTTCTTCGCCACCGCGCGCATGTCCGCCGCCGTCTGGCCCGTCTCGGCCTGCGCGAGGCGCTCGAAGTACGCCTTCGTCACCGGGTTCAGCATCACCGGAAAGTCGAAGCGCTCGAGCCGCGCCAGCGCGTCGGACAGATGGTAGATCGCGTTGTCACGGACCGGTCGCGAGCTGTGCCCACCCTTGTTCCGCACCTCGAACGTGAAGTCGTAGTACACCTTCTCGGCCGCCTGCACGTTATGCACGAACGGCTTGCCATTCTTGAGGAAGCCGCCACCGCCCTCGTTGAGCGCGTACGCCGCGTCGATCAGATCGCGTTTGTTCGCGAGCAGCCACTCGACGCCGTTGTGATCGCCGCCCTCTTCGTCCGACGTGAGCGCCACGATGAGGTCGCGGTCGGGAACGTACCCCTCCTGCTTCATCCGGATCAGGTTCGCGATCCAGATCGCGGCCATCGCCTTGTCGTCGCCGGTGCCGCGTCCGTAGTAGTAGCCGTCCTTCTCCGTGAACGTGAACGGGTCGATGCTCCAGTCATCGCGACGCGCGGCGACGACGTCGAGATGCGCGAGCAGGAGGACCGGCTTGCGTCCCGCCGCGCCGGAGCCGCGAAGGCGCGCGACGAGATTGCCATCGCGTGGACCGGCGCTCAGGACCTGAACGTCGTTACCCGAAAATCCCGCCGCCCGGAGACGCGCCGCCATCGCTTCGGCCGCCTGCGTCGTGCCGCCGGGATCGGCATCCGTGGTCGTGTTGATCTCGACGAGCTCTTTATAGATGTCGCGCGCGAGCTGCTGGTGCGCCTTGAGCGCACCCTGCGCCGTTACCAGGCGAGGCAGCGACGCGGTCGCGGCGACGAGAGCGATTGCGATGAAACGGGCAAACACGGGGCGGCAACTGATGGCCATGTCCAATCTCCGGCAGAGGCGCGGGTTATTGTCTTGCTGTAACGGAGAAAGTGCAGGCGGTGCGCACGCGGCGTAAAGGACGGCCGACGTCTCGCCCCACACGTCTTGACCGCGGTGACTACGCGGACGTACACTTTGGCGACCTACCCATAGGGAACCAATGTATGCCGCCTCTGCCGTCCCGCGCCGATCTCCTGCCTGGTACCCTGGCCATGCTCGTCCTCAAGACACTCTCGGTCGGGACGATGCATGGCTATGGCATTGCTCAGCACATCGAGCGCCTGTCGGAGGACGTACTGCGCGTGCAGGAGGGGACGCTCTACCCGGCGCTCCAGGTGATGGAAGTGAAGGGCTGGGTTCGCTCGGAGTGGAAGCTGACGCCCACAAAGCGTCGCGCGCGCTACTACTCGATCACGGCTGCTGGTCGGAAGCAGCTCGCGCAGGACGCACAGGAGTTCGATCGCGTCGTCGCGGCGGTGACGCGCGTTATGCAGCCCGCGTGAGCGCAATGCCCGTCCATGTCGCAGTGCTTGCGAACCGGCTCCACATGACAGCGCTCACCATGATGCAGGACGCGCTCGACCCGACGTTCATGCGCGTGGTCGACTTCACGATGAGGGCACATCGATGATCTCCTGGCTCCGTGGCCTCTGGCTGCGCCTCAGATACTACGTTCTCCGCGCGCGGTACGATCGCGAGATGGAAGAAGAGATGCGTTTCCACGTCGAGCTTCGCGCGGCAGAGCATCAGCACGCGGGTATGACGGAGGAGGAAGCGCGAGACGCCGCGACGCGACGGTTCGGCAACCGCACATCGCTGCAGGAATCACGACGCTCGGCCGTCGGCTTCCCGACGCTCGACACGCTCGGTCAGGATGTTCGGTACGTCCTGAGAGCGATCCGCCACTCGCCAGGCTTCAGCGCGATGGTGGTCCTCACGTTAGGCCTCGCGATTGGCGCCAACGCGGCGATGTTCGGGATCATCGATCGGCTCCTGCTTCGCGGACCGGCGTTCGTGGTCGATCCGGACCGCGTCGTGCGCGTGTACGTCACGGAGAAGGACGGCAACTTCGGCGAGTCGACCGGAAGCGTCGTCGGGTTCGTCACGTACGACCATCTGCGCGCAACCGCCCATGATTTCGAGGATCTCGCGGTCTACTCGCGAACCGAGGTGACTGTCGGGCGAGGCATGGATGCCCAGCGGATTCAGCTGGGCCGAGTGTCGTGGAATTTCTTCCCGATGCTGGGCGTTAGGCCGGTGGTGGGTCGCTTCTTTGGCGCCGACGAGGATCGTCTGCCGCAGGGCGAGAACGTCGTCGTTCTGGACGAGGGCTACTGGAAGCGGTCGTTTGCGGGTGATCGCGGCGTGATCGGCCGTCCGCTCGTCATGGGTGGTGTGACGTACACCATCGTTGGCGTGGCGCCCCGAGGGTTCACGGGCGTCGAGCTCGAGCGTCGCGACGCGTGGGTGCCGATCAGCCTGACGTACTGGGGGCCGGGCAGCGATTGGGCGACTGGCTGGGACATCAACTGGCTTCAGATCGTCGGCCGACTCAAGCCCGGTGTCACGCTGGCGCAGGCAGGTGCCGATGCCACCGCTGCTCACCGGCGCGCGTACGACGGTCCGGCGAACCATACGATGCGCACCGCGCGGCTCTCGGTAGCGCCGCTGCGCTTCAATCGGAGCGCCGAGGAGACGACCGAAGCGCGTGTGTCTCGCTGGCTGGTCGCGGTCGCCGCGATCATGCTGCTCATTGCCTGCGCGAACGTCGCGAACCTCATGCTCGCGCGAGCGACGCGTCGGAGACGCGAAGTGGCGGTGCGTCTCGCGCTCGGCATCGGTCGCGGCCGGCTCATCCGGCTACTCGTAGCGGAGAGCGTGGCACTCGCACTCCTCGGCGGTGCGGCGGGGCTTCTGGTTGCGTTCGTGGGCGGGCGGTTCGTGCGCGGCGTGCTGCTGCCTAACGTCGAATGGACGGACTCGACGATCGACGCTCGCGTCCTCATCGTGACGGCGCTCGCGGCGGTGGCGACTGGCGTACTGGTCGGGCTCATCCCGGCGTTTCAGGGGACGCGCCTCGAGCTCACGTCCGCGCTCAAGTCGGGCGTCCGCGAAGGCGGCGCACAGCGCAGTCGCGTTCGTACCATGCTCACGGTCACACAAGCGGCGCTGTCCGTGGTCCTGCTGGTGGGCGCCGGACTGTTCGTCCGAAGTCTGTGGAACGTCTATCGTCTTCAGCTCGGCATCGAGCCCGACAAGGTGCTCACGGTGGCGTTCGACTGGCCGACCATCGCCGACCGATCGGACGAAGGCAAACAGCGTCAGCGCCAGCGGCAAGACATGTTCTACGATGAAGCCCTGGCGCGCGTGCGCACGTTGCCGGGCGTCGAGCGCGCTGGTGTCGTGGTGGGCACGCCGTTCCAGTCATCGGCGAGCACCGATCTGCGCTTGCCCGGGCGCGATTCGATACCTCAGCTCGCGGGCGGCGGCCCGTACATTCGCGCGGTGTCGGACGGCTACTTCGCGACCGCCGGCACGCGCGTGTTGCGAGGACGCGACTTCACGGCAGCTGATGTCTCGAGCGCGGCACGTGTGGCGATCGTGAACGAGACGATGGCTCGCACGCTGTGGCCTAACGCGGACCCGATCGGCGAGTGCCTGTTGATCGACACGCTTGCCGTGCTCGAGCGTCGTCGGCGTCGTCGAGGATGCTCGCCGCTTCTCGCTCCGCGAGAAGCCCGCGATGCAGTACTACATCCCGCTCGGCGAAGAGCACGCGATCGGATTCGGTGGACGGCGTATGTTCGTGCGGCCGCGCGGCGATGCATCCGCGCTCCGTGAGACGTTGCGCGCAGAGATGCTGCGCCTGAATCCGGGGCTCGCGTTCGTGACGGTGGAGCCGCTGCAGGATTCGCTCGACCCACAGATCCGCCCGTGGAGGTTGGGCGCAACGATGTTCGGCTTGTTCGGCGCGCTCGCGTTGCTCGTGGCGGCAATTGGCCTGTACAGCGTCATCTCGTATCTCGTGACGCAGCGTCGCCACGAGCTCGGCGTTCGCATCGCGCTCGGCGCGCAGATGGGGAACATTGTCGGGATGGTCGTGCGCTATGGTGTGGGATTGGCGGTGGTGGGCATCGTCATCGGCATGGTGCTGGCACTCAACGCGTCGCGGCTGATCGAGCCGCTGCTGTTCGAGACGTCGCCGCGGAACCCGCTCGTGTTCATGCTGGTGGCGGCGGTGCTGTTGGTGGTCGCGTTGGTGGCGAGCGTGATCCCGGCGTGGCGTGCCTCACGAGTCGATCCCATCGAGGCGCTGAGGACGGAATAGTCGGAGGCGCGGAGGGCGGAAGGCGGAAGGCGGAAGGCGGAGAAAAGCGTGTCATCCCGAGGAGCGGCAGCGACGAGGGACCTTCTGCGATGCCATCGTAGCCAGTGCGGCCACGAGCACGTTCACAGAAGATCCCTCGCTGCCGCTCGGGATGACACTCTTTCCCGCCCTCCGCCTTCCGCCCTCCGCTTTCCGACCATGGGTACACTGACCCATGTGCGCGCGACTCCTCGTAGCGAGTTTGCCTGCGCGCGGTGACGATCACCGCGACGACGCAAACCACAACGACCGCGCGCGCTCACGGTGCGCGGCTGACGGAAACAGGAGCCGCTACGATGCCGTACCGACCCGCCACTACTTCGACCCTCGCCACGATTGCCGCCGCATTCGTTCTCGCCGCCTGCACCGATCCGACGCCCACCGCCGCCGGTCCTGGCGTGGTCACGCCCTCCCTCGATCGTGCCGGTGATGCGCCCGGTACCCATCGGCAATACGGCACGCCCATCAAGCTCGGCAACGGTAAGGCGCGCAGCTATGTCGTGCTGAACAGGGGTGTGCCCGTCGAAGTCGGCGTCGCGCTCGATGAGAGCGCCCTCGATGGCCTGCGTCCACCGATGCCGCCGATGGCAGGCGACCCCAATGGTGGTGGCGAGCACGCACACGTCGACATGGACAGGTACTCGCTCGCGATGCCCGCGCAGAATCCGACGCCGTACAAGTTCATCGAGCTCGACTGGAATCCCGCGGGCCACGAGCCGGAGAACATCTACACGATTCCGCACTTCGACTTCCACTTCTACAAGATCGCGGTGGCCGAGCGCGACGCGATTGTGCCGAGTGATCCCGCGTTCATGACGAAGTCCGCCAACGTCCCGGCGGATGAGTTCATGCCCGCGTTCGCGTTCTCGCCGCCGCCGCGCGTCGCGATCCCGCAGATGGGCGTGCACTGGGTCGATATCCGCACTCCCGAGCTGCAGCCGCCACCCAACAACAAGCGGTTCACATCGACGTTCATCAACGGCACGTACAACGGCGCGGTGATTTTCCAGGAGCCGATGATCACGCGCGAGTTCATTCTCTCGAAGCCGAACGTCACGCTGCAGATCCCGGTCGCCGCGCGCGTCACGCCGGCCGGCTATTACCCGACCGCTTACAGCATCACGTATGACGAGCAGGCCAAGGAACATCGCATTGCGCTGACGCAGTTGGAGTGGAGAAACTGAGCAATCGGGAATCGGGAATCGGGAATCGGGAATCGACGAACCCCGGGAGGCTCGACGTGAGCGTCCCGGGGTTGTCGCTTGTCGACCAGCGACCAGCACGAGCGACCAGCGACCAGCTCTCGATTCCCGATTCCCGATTCCCGATTCCCGATTCCCGATTCCCGACTAGCTTCTCGTCGTGCATGAAATCCCCGTTCTTCGCGACCTCGTCATCCTCGTCGCGATCGCCATCCCGGTCGTCATCGTCGCGCAGCGGCTGCGCGTCCCGACCGTCGTCGGATTTCTGCTCACCGGCATCGCTATCGGGCCTAACGCGCTCGGGCTCGTCGCACAGCCGGACTCCGTCGCCGCGCTGGCCGAAGTAGGGGTCGTCCTGCTGCTGTTCGCGATCGGGCTCGAGCTGTCCTTGTCGCGCATCGTGCGCATGGGGCAGTGGGTAATTCGCGGCGGTGGCCTCCAGGTGCTCGCGACCATCGCCGTCATCGCCGTCGCGTCAATGACGTTCGGAACGGCGCCGCGACTCGCGGTCTTCTTCGGCGCGCTGTTCGCGCTCTCGTCCACGGCGATCGTCCTCAAGGTCTACAACGATCGCGCCGAGCTGGATACGCCACACGGCCGAGTCGTCGTCGCGATCCTGCTGTTTCAGGATCTCTGCGTCGTGCCGCTCATGCTCGGTGCGCCGGTGCTCGCGGGATCCGCGGCGAGCACGGGCGAGTCCATTCGGACGATCATCGTGAGCGTTGTTGTCGTCGGCGACGCTGGTGCTTGGCGGGCGACTCTTCGTTCCCTACGCGCTACGACGCATCGCCGAGTTGCGAAACCGCGAGATCTTCACGCTGTCGGTCGTCTTCATCGGACTCGGCGCCGCCTATCGTGACGTCCGCGTTCGGCATGTCGCTCGCACTCGGCGCGTTCCTCGCTGGGCTGATCATCTCGGAGTCGGACTACGGCCTCCAGGCGCTGTCCGACGTGCTCCCGTTCCGCGACACGTTCAGCGGCATCTTCTTCATCTCCGTCGGGATGTTGTTGGACATCGGCTACGTCGTCGCGCATGCGTGGACTCGTTCTGTCGGTCACGTTCGCGGTGATGCTCGTGAAGGCACTGATCGTCATCTGCGGTCGTTAGGCTGCTCAAGCGATCGCTCCGCATCGGGATTCTCAGCGGATTCGGGCTCGCCCAGGTCGGCGAGTTCTCCTTCGTGCTTGCCGGGAGCGGCATCACGCTCGGTCTCCTCGACCGCCGATCAGTATCAACTATTTCTTGGTGCGTCGGTGCTGTCGATGCTGGCCGCGCCGTTCGTCATCGCGAGCGGCGACCGTGTCGCGGAATGGGCGTCACGCGCGAGTCACGGGTCAGACGTCTCGATCCCCACGCCAGGAGATGACCGACCGTCCGCGCACTCCGCGATCACGTCATCATCGTCGGGTATGGTCTGAACGGACGGAACCTCGCGCTCGCCCTCGAGTCGGCGCACATCCCGTACGTCGTGCTCGAGCAGAACGGACAGCTCGTGCGACGCGCTCGGCTCGAGCGCACGCCGATCTTCTTCGGCGACGGCACGCGGACCGAGGTGCTCGAGAAGGTCGGTATCGAGCACGCGCGCGTGCTGGTGTTCGCGATCGCCGCGCCGGCCGAGGAGCGCCGTGGCGTCGCGGTCGCGCGGCATCTGAGCAAGAGCGTGCGCATCGTGGTGCGAACGCGCTACGTCTCGGAGATCGAGGAGCTGCGACGGCTGGGCGCCGATGAGGTGATTCCCGAGGAGCTCGAGACGTCGGTCGAGATCTTCGCGCGCGTGCTGCGGCGGTATGGCGTCGAGGTGAATCGGATCCGTCGGCTGGTGGATGAGGTCCGCGGCGATCACTACGGGATGTTCCTGACGCGCGAACGCTCGGTGACGACGCGGATCGGCGATGCGCTCGCCCCGTTAGGCGAGCGTGTGCGCCTGCAGACGGTGGTCGTCGAGGCAGGTGCGTTGGCGGTGAAGCGAAGTCCGGCGTCGCTGGGCCTTCGGAAGACGACCGGTGCTACGGTCATCGCGGTGGTCCGCGCCGGTGCCGTGACGTACTCGCCGGAGCCGACGACCGAATTCGAGGAAGGCGATGAAGTCCTGCTGGTCGGAGATGCCGGGGCGCTGGAGAAGGCTCGTACGCTCTTCGAAGCTGTGGCGCGCTGAGGTTCGTCGCGCCGCGGTCGGTGGGAACTACGATTGGCGCGGATGACACGGAAAACGGCCGGATACAACTTTGCATTGACACTGGCTCATTGCCGGACACTGAAATAATGGGAACGGCCGCTCGGGAGCCTCCTGCGTCCCGAGCGGCCGTTCTCAAAATTCCGGCTCGTGGCGAGAGGAGCCGGAATCTACCGAGCAGTATCCTGCTTCTTTCGTTTCATCCGCCCAATCGTAGTTCTCACCGACTCCGGCGCGAGGATGCGTGGATGCAAAGCCGTATCCGGTAGTTTCGCCAGTACAGATCTGCACAATCGTAGTTCCCACCGGCCCCGCGAGATGACGCCTGAAGGATCCGCTCCGCGAGCGCAGCGACTCTGACCGAATCTTCAAGAATGGGGGTTGTGGACGATCGTCGCGCGCGGCAAATCCAGACCATGACTATCGATTGGCGTCGGACTGTCATGGACGTCCGGAAGGCAATGTGGCGGCTCGGTACCCGATCGGCCCTGCGTTATGACCTGCAGCGCGCACGTCACGCGCTCGGCATCGCTCCACCGGTAGTCGAGCTGACCGCGCGACGATCGCGTTACCGCCTCAGCGCCCGTCCGAGCTCCACTGACTTCATCGTGTTCGGTCAGACGTTCATTGGTGAGCCATACGCCTGCCTCGATGACCTGACTGGCGTCGACTTCATCATCGATTGCGGGGCGAACGTCGGGTTCGCGTCGGCGTTCCTGCTTTCGCGCTTCCCTGACGCGTCACTCGTCGCCATCGAACCGGACCCGGACACGTTCCGGATCCTGGAGCGCAACCTCGCGCCTTACGGACCGCGCGTTCGAGCCGAACAGGCGGGGGTCTGGTCGCACGCGACTGACCTGCGCATCGAAGAGCGTCCGTATCGCGGCGGTGGAGCGTGGGCGCGTCAGGTCAGAGAGTGTGCGCCCGGTGAGGTCCCAACGCTGCACGCGGTCGACATCCCAACGGTGCTCGCCCAGAGCGGACACGATCGCATCTCGATTCTCAAGATCGACATCGAGGGGGCAGAACACGCGGTGTTCTCCGCGCCTAACGTCGCCAGCTGGCTGCCGCTCGTGGACTGCCTGGTGATCGAGCTGCACGACGATACGCACTTCGGCCCGTGCACCGAGGTCTTTCAGCGCGCGATCGCCGATCAGCCGTTCGACGTGAGTCACGTCGGTGAGCTGACAGTCTGCCGACGCGTATGAGCGCCCCAGTTCAAAACCGTATCCGGTAGTTTCGCGGTACCGATCCGCCCAGTCGTAGTTCGGCCGGCCTGGCCCGATGATGCGTCGATGCATGGCGGGTGGCGCGCCTTCCGTCCCATCGATCTGGACAGAATCCGCCCGCGATATTATATCGACGCTAGATATATCGATCGCCGATCTAGTTTCCGCCATCCCCGCGGGATTATCGCCTGATGAAAACGCGACCGCCCGACCCGCAGACCCTCCTGCCGCTCCCCGTCTCGGAGTTCCAGATCCTGCTCGCGCTCGCCGACGAGGAGCGTCACGGCTACGCCATCAAGCGCGAGGTCGCGGACCGCACCAACGGCGACGTGCAGCTCGGACCCGGCACACTGTACGGCGCCATCAAGCGCATGGTGAGCAGCGGCTTCATCGAGGAAAGCGATGAGCGGCCCGACCCCGACCTCGACGACGAGCGCCGCCGCTACTACCGCATCACGTCGTTAGGTCGCCAGGTGGCGGTCGCCGAAGCGCGACGCATGGAGCGACTCGTCGGCATCGCGCGCGCCAAGCGACTCCTCGGCCGACCCGAGCCGGCATGACCCGCCTCGACGGTCCCGGCCGGTTCGCGACCACCTTCGTTCGCGCGCTGCTCCGGCTGTATCCAACAGCGTTCCGCGAACGCTACGGCCGCGAGGTCGAACAGCTCGTGCGTACCGCGTGGGCAGATCGACCCGCTTCCGGCGCCGAACGCCCGGTCGCGTTCTGGGCGTTGGTTGCGGCTGACCTCACGATCGGCGCCACACGCGAACGCCTCGCGACAGTGCGTGAGTGGCGTCGAAGCAGGGAACGTCGCCGACTCGCGCGCACGCACGCTTCCATCAATGGGCCTTCAACTCAGGACGGCGGTATGGGCACGCTGGCGCAGGACCTCCGGTACGCGTGGCGCACGGTCCGCAAGAGTCCGGGCTTCGCGCTCGTCGTCATCACGTCGCTCGCGTTAGGGATCGGCGCGAACACGCTCATCTATAGTGTGGTGGACGGCATCGTTCTGCGACCGTTCCCGTACCCTAACGCGGACCGCCTCGTCGCCATCGGCGTGACGTACCCCGCGATGAACGGCGAGCGACGGTTCATCGAGGCCGTTTCGCCGCCCGAATACAACGACATCCGCGCTGGCGTCTCATCGATCCAGCAGGCGTTCGCGTTCGACCTCGGCAATCGCAACATCTCGGGTGGCGATCAGCCCGAGCGCGTGTTCACCGGGTTCATCTGGGGCGATCCCATGGCGTCCATCGGCGTTCGCCCGCTGCTCGGCCGCAGCTTCCGCCCCGAGGAGACGACGGCGCAGCGGACCGGCCGTCGCGGTGATCAGTCATCGCATCTGGCAATCCCGGTTCGGAGGCGACTCGGCGATCATCGGCAAATCCATTCGCGTGAACGGCCAGCCGACCGACATCGTCGGCGTCATGCCACCCGGGTTCCTGCTCGTCGGCACCGACCTGTGGCTGCCCATGGGTGTCGAGCCGTCTGCGATTCCGCGTCAGGCACGGCAGTGGACGGTGATCGGGCGGCTGCGCGACGGCGCGACGATGGCGCAGGCGAACGCCGAGGTGAAGGCGCTGGCCGGGCGTATCGAGCGCGAGTACGGGCGCGAGCGAAAGGAGTACGCCGGCTGGCGGATGGAAGTCGACACGTGGACGAATGCCGTCGTCGGCGGATACAAGCCGGCGGGACGAATCCTGCTCGGCGCGGTCGCGCTCGTGCTGGTGATCGCCTGCGCGAACATCGCGAGCCTGCTGCTGGCGCGGGCCACGGCGCGGCAGCGCGAGCTCGCCGTGCGTCGAGCGCTCGGGGCGGGGACGAGCGCGCATTGCGCGACAGCTGCTCACGGAGAGTCTGCTGCTCGCGATCGTCGGCGGATCCGTCGGACTCCTGCTGGCGTACGCGTTGCTCGGTCCGACGATCGTCGCTCTTCCCGCAGCAG
Source organism: uncultured Gemmatimonadaceae bacterium (assembly GCA_963829055.1). Taxonomy (GTDB): domain Bacteria; phylum Gemmatimonadota; class Gemmatimonadetes; order Gemmatimonadales; family Gemmatimonadaceae; genus JAJKIV01. Next base: position 190,945 of record CAWHHI010000006.1, read on the forward strand.
CTGCGAGACGCCGGCGTCGCGGCGACCATCAACGGACGCGTTCTGCTCTACACGTTAGGTGCCGCGGTCGCGTCCGGCTTGTTGTTCGGCGTCGCGCCGGCACTGCAGGGCCTGCGTGGCGGTGGACGGGAGTGGCTCACCGGCGAGGGCGCGGCCGGCCGCCTGACGACCAGCGCCGGCGGGCGACGCGTGCGCAACGCATTCGTCGTGGCGGAGATCGCGCTCTCGCTCATGCTGCTCGTTGGTGCGGGCGTGCTGCTCCGCAGCTTCACGCGGCTGCAGCACGTGGATCCCGGATTCGACACGCGCAACGTGCTCACGATGCGCCTGTCGCTGCCGCGCGAGCAGTACAAGAACGACGCCGTGGGCGTGTTCTTCGAGGACGTCTCGCGGCGACTCGCGACCGTGCCGGGCGTGCGTTCGGCCGGCGCGACCACGCAGTTCCCGCCAGGCAACTCGTTCGCGACCAGGTCTCACCGTCGATGGTCAGTCGCAGCCGACCGACCAGGCGCCAATGGTCGACATCACGAACGTCGCCGGCGACTACTTCGAGGCGATGGGCTACACGCTCAAGGCGGGTCGCCTGCTCACGACGACGGACGACGAGAAATCGCCGCTGGTGGCCGTCGTGACCGAGGGCGGCGGCTCGACGATTCTTCGGAGGCGGTAGCGCGCTCGGACGTCGCATCGCGCTTGGCGATGACGACGCCGCGGAGATGGGTGGAGGTCGTGGGCGTGGTGGCCGACGTGCGCAATCACGGTCTCACCGAGGCGCCGACGCCCGAGGTGTTCGTTCCGGTGCGCCAGCAGATCGCCGGCTGGAACAACCAGCTCTTCCTGACGATCCGCACGCAATCGGATCCGCTCGCGATGCTTCCGGCCGTTAGGCGGACCATCGCGCAGGTCGATCCGCTCCAGCCGGTGTACGCGATCCGCACACTCGATGGCGCGTTCGCGGAGGCTGTCGCACAGCGTCGAGCGGCCATGCTGCTGATCACGATCTTCGCCGGTGTGGCGCTCGTGCTCGCGGCGGTCGGGATCTACGGTCTCATGTCGTACATGGTGAACGAGCGGACGCACGAGATCGGCATTCGCATGGCGCTCGGCGCCGTCGGCGGCGACGTGTTAGGCATGGTCGTGCGGCAGACGCTGCGGCTCGTCGTCATCGGCGCGGTGCTCGGGCTGGCCGGCGCGCTGGCACTCGGCCGCGCCCTCACGAGTCTCGTCTTCGAGGTGAAGCCGAGCGACCCGACGACGCTGGCGGTCGTGACGGTGCTGTTGGCGCTCGTCGCGCTGGCGGCGACGCTCGTGCCCGCGCTGCGGGCTACACGCGTGACGCCGCTGGTCGCTCTGCGCCGGGACTAAATAGTGTGGCAGGTTCCCGCGGGGACGCAGTAAGCTCCAGCACGCATCCAGAACCGAGGGTGTGAACGGAAACGGCCGGAAACATCGGATCGGGCGGATCCCAATGGACAGTCGGCCAACGAGCCGTGATGAGGAACGGCCTCCGGGACGAGTGCGCGAGGCCGTTCCCTTTTCAACCGGCCCCGGCTCCAAGATCCATCCGGGTCGCGATGGGATCAGGCCGCTGTCAGTCGTTTCCGCCTGATCGGTTCACACTCTGGGTTCTGGATGTCGTGTCGAAGCGGTTCGTCCGGATGGTGTGCCGAAGCATTCCTCGGCGTCCTCTGCGGTGAAACGGCGTTGTTGTCTCGCATCGGGGCGGCGCGCGTGGTAACGTGACCCCGTGAGGGCGCCCCTCGCGCCCTCGAAACGGGGGTACCATGACGACCGATCGATCGACCGACGTCGGCGCGTTCCTCGACGCCCGCGAGTTTCTGCTCGCACACCGCGACCGATACGATCACGCGTACGCGCGATTTCCAGTGGCCGCGGCTCGAGCGCTTCAACTGGGCGCTCGACTACTTCGACGCCATGGCGCGCGGGAATGACCGGCCAGCGCTCCGGATCGTCCGCGATGATGGCAGCGACCGCTCCTTCTCGTTCGCCGAGCTCTCGCGCCGCAGCAATCAGGTCGCCAACGCGCTCCGCGTCGCTCGGCGCCCGTCGCGGCGACCGACTGCTGCTCATGCTGCCGAACGTCGTGCAGACGTGGGAGACGATCCTCGCCTGCATGAAGCTCGGCGTCGTCGTGTACCGGCGACGCCGCAGCTGACACCCCTGGACCTCGCGGACCGTTTCGAGCGCGGCGCGGTGCGCCACGTCGTGACCGACGGCGACGGCGCGCTCAAGTTCGCGACGCTGCCCGGCGACTACACGCGGCTCATCGTCGGCGTCGGATCTGCCGGGATGGACGCGATTCGAGACGCGCGCACGAGGTGCCTGACGCGTTCGAGCCGGACGGCGACACCGACGGCGAGCGATCCGACTGCTTCTCTACTTCACCTCGGGCACGACGGCGAAGCCGAAGCTCGTGCTGCACACGCACGCGAGCTATCCGGTCGGGCATCTGTCCACGATGTACTGGATCGGCCTGCGCGAGGGCGACGTGCACTGGAACATCAGCTCGCCGGGTTGGGCCAAGCACGCGTGGAGCAGCGTCTTCGCGCCGTGGAACGCGGGCGCGACGATCTTCGTCTTCGACTACCAGCGCTTCGACGCGAAGCGCGTGCTCGACACGATCGTGCGCTGCGGCGTGACGACGCTCTGCGCGCCGCCCACCGTCTGGCGGATGCTGATCGGCGAGAATCTCGGCGACGTATCGCGTGGCGCTGCGCGAGGTCGCGAGCGCCGGCGAGCCGCTCAACCCCGAGGTCATCGAGCGCGTGCAGCACGCCTGGGGCCTAACGATTCGCGACGGCTACGGCCAGACCGAGACGACGGCGCAGGTCGGCAACTCGCCCGGCCAGCCGGTGCACGCCGGGATCGATGGGACGCCCGCTGCCCGGCTACCGCATCGCGCTGCTCGATGCCGACGGCAGAGCCGGCCGACGAGGGTGAGATCGCGCTGCCGCTCACGGCGCTCGAGAGTGGCGGGCACCGCCGCTCGGTCTCATGGTCGGCTACCTCGACGACGAGTCGCGCAGCGGCGGCGCGATGTCGGGCGGCTACTACCGACACCGGCGACGTCGCCCAGCGCGACGCGGACGGCTACATCACCTACGTCGGTCGCGCGGACGACGTGTTCAAGAGCTCCGACTATCGCATCAGTCCGTTCGAGATCGAGAGCGCGCTGATCGAGCATGCGCTCGTGGCCGAGGCGGCGGTGGTGCCGAGCCCGGACGCGATGCGCCTGTCGGTGCCGAAGGCGTTCTGCGTGCTGCGCGGCGACGCGACACCGATCGCGCGAGGTGGCGCTCGAGATCTTCCGCTTCGTGCGCGAGCGCCTGCCGGCGTACAAGCGCGTTAGGCGCCTCGAGTTCGCGCGAGCTGCCGAAGACGATCTCCGGAAAGATCCGTCGCGTGGAGCTGCGGGCGCTCGAGCAGCGCCGTCACGCGGCGGGCGAGCGAGGCGCAGCTGGAGTTCCGGGAGGAGGATTTCCCGGAGCTGCGCGACGCGAGATCCAGCGTGGCCGCGCAATCTCGGCGAGTGCCTTAGTCATCCCGAAGTCCGCTGAGCCGACAGGACAACAGCAACCGGCAACGGCAACGACAACGGCAACGACAACGAACAGCAGACAGGATGGCCAGGATTCGCAGGATTGCAGAGACGTCTCACGGGACGGTCGCGATCCGCTCGCTCGGAATCCTGTCAATCCTGACAATCCTGTCCTCTTTGTCGTTGTTGTCATCGCGAGCGCGGCCGCTCGTGGCTGAGCGGACGGATGGAGGCTCAATTCGGAAGGTCGTACGTAGTCGCTGGTCCATCCTGCAAATCCTGGCCATCCTGTCTGCTGCTGTTGGTCGTTTCGACGAACCGAGATCTCTGAATCGGAGAATCCGAAGCAATTCGCACAATCCTGTCCGTAGGTCCCGGGATACCGTAAGTCCGCCCACCACGCTCGGGTTCGGGAGAGGTGTATGAACTTCGACCTTCGTTACGCGCTGCGACGACTCATCCGTGCCCGCGGCTTCACGCTGGCCGCGTCGCTCACCATCGCGCTCGGCGTCGGCGCCAACACGGCGATCTTCAGCCTCGTCAACGCGCTTCTGCTCCGGCCGCCGGTGGCCGTGACCGAGCCCGAGCGCCTCGTCGGCGCTGTTCACGAGCGACTACAGCGGGCCGCCATTCGGGGCGTCCTCGTTCGCCGACATCGACGGACTTCGACAACGCAGGCGACGGACGTCTTCACCGGCGTCATGGGGTTCTCGCCCGCGGCCAGCCGCCGTCGGGTCCGACGACAACCTCGAGCGTGTCGCGGCCGAGAGTCGTCACCGACAACTATTTCCAGGTGCTCGGCACGACGCCCGTCGCGCGGGCGCGGCTTCGGGCCCGAGCAGCGCGTGCAGGGCGGCGAGCCGGTCGCGGTGATCTCGTACTCGCTCTGGCAGCGACGCTTCGGCGGCGATCCGGCAATCGTCGGCAAGCCGCTTCGCATGAACGCGCGCGAGTTCACCATCATCGGCGTGGCACCGGCCGGGTTTTCGGGATCGCTCCGCGGACTCGTCGTGGACGTCTGGGTGCCGGCTTCGATCGGCGCCTACGTCGGCATGGGCGCCGACGCCTTCACCTCACGCGGCGATCGCGGCGCATTCGTGTACGCTCGGCTCAAGCCCGGCGTCACGATCGAACAGGCGCAGGCGCGCATGAGCGTCGTCGCGCGTCAGCTCACCGCCGCGTATCCGGGCAACTGGACGGACGTCACGCAAGAAGGGCCGGCGCATCACGCTGCTCCCCGAGCGCGAGACGCGCATCCCGCCGCAGGTACGCGGGCCGGCGCTCGGCTTCGTCGCGCTGCTCATGGGGACTGTCGGTCTCGTGCTGCTCGTGTGCTGCGCGAATGTCGCTGGTCTGCTGCTCGCGCGCGCCGCCGAGCCGGCTCAAGGAAGTCGGCATCCGCATCTCGCTCGGCGCCAGCCGCGGGCGGATCATCCGGCAGATGCTGACCGAGAGCGTGTTGCTCGCCGCGTTAGGCGGCGTGGTTGGGATTGGCGGCCGCCGTCTGGGCCGGTCGGGCGCTCATGGCGGTCGGCACGCCGTCGCAGGTTCCGGTGCCGATCGCGCTCAATCTGCACGCCGGATCTACCGCGTGCTCGCGTTCACGCTCGCGATCACGCTCGATCACGGGCGTCGTGTTCGGGCTCGCGCCGGCGTTGCGCGCGAGTCGAGCCGACGTCGTGACGCGCGCTCAAGACCGACACGCCAGCGCATGCGAGTCGGCGGTCGCCGCTTCTCGCTGCAGGGCGCACTCGTCGTCGGTCAGGTCTCGCTGTCGATGCTGCTGCTGGTCGGCGCGCTGCTGTTCCTGCGCACGCTCGCGCGGCCGCGACGATCGATCCGGGATTCCGGGTCGACAACATGCTGCTGCTCGACATCTCGCCGCGCCCGGGTGAGGAGGGACGAGTGGATCCCATGCAGATCGCGCTGGCCGTGCGCGATCGCGTCGCGGCGATCCCGGGCGTCACGAACGTGAGCTGGGCGAGCGACGTCCCGCTCGGACTCGACGGAGGACGACGCGGCCTGCGCGTGCAGGGGTATCGGCCGCGCGACGGCGAGGACATGGAGTTCCACTACACGATGGTCGGCCCACGGTACTTCGAGACGATGCAGGTGCCGCTCGTGCGCGGTCGCGGGTTCACGGACGCCGATCGACCCGGTGCGCCACTCGTGGTCGTCGTGAACGAGTCGTTCGCGAAGAAGTTCTGGGGCAATGCGGACCCGATCGGCAAACGCCTCAGCATCAGCGGCGAGAGCGGCCCATGGCTGGAGGTCGTCGGCTCGCCCGCGACGGCAAGTACGTCTCGATCGCGGAATCGCCCACGCCGTACGTGTACTACCCGCAGCTGCAGAACCCCGACGCGTCACGCTGCACGTGCGCACGACGGGTGACCCGAAGCGCTTGCTGACCGCGGTGCGTCGCGAGGTGGCGACGGTGGCGCCGACCTGGATGATCGAGCGTCCGCGCACGCTCGACGAGCACATCGGCGCGTCGCTGCTGCCGCAGCGCATCGCGGCGGGCATCCTCGGCGTCGTTCGGCGTGGTCGCGCTGCTGCTCGCGGCGGTGGGACTCTATGGCGTGGTGGCGTTCGCGGTCGCGCAGCGCACGCGCGAGATCGGCATCCGCGTCGCGCTCGGTGCGCAGAGCAGCGAGGTGCTGCGACTCATGCTGCGTCAGGGGATGACGCTGGCGGGTATTGGGCTGCTGGTCGGATTGCCGCTGGCGATCGGAGCGGGGAAGCTGGTGTCGGGGTTCCTGCTCGGGGCGGGTGCGGCGGATCCGCTCGTGTTCATAGTTGCGGCGGTGACGCTCGGGCTCGTGACGCTCGTGGCGAGCTACGTCCCTGCTCGGCGGGCATCACGGGTCGACCCCATGCGGCGCTGCGCTCCCAGTAGCGCGTATTCGGCATCGCTAGTGGTCAGCACAGCGGCAGCGCATCCGATCGCAATGCCATCCGGACGCTCGTGGCTGCGAGCTGAACCGCTACTGGTCCAACCATTCGCGATCAACTACTGTCCAAATGCATATAGTCACTAGGCCAGTATGCCAAAGACACCACCGTTCCTGCCGCCGGAGTCGTTCCTTCCGGTAAAGCCCGTCGAGTTCCTGATCCTGATGACCGTCGCCACCGGCGAACGGCACGGGTACGGGATCATGCTCGACATCGCCGAGCGAACCGGCGGCGCCGTACGGCTCGAGGCCGGTGGGCTTTATCGCAGCATCCGCCGACTGCTCGGCGACAAGCTCCTCACCGAATCCGCCCAGGCGTCCCGCGGCCGATCTCGATGACGAGCGCCGCCGCTACTACGCGCTCACGCCGCTCGGCAAGCGCGTGCTGGCGGCCGAGGTGCTGAGGCTTCGCGCGCTGGTGCGGGCGGCGGAGGCGAGTCAGGATCATCGACCCGGAGCCCGCGCGATGATCGCGGCGCCAGATCCGCGATCGATGGCGGACCGCTGCTATCGCGCGCTCCTTCGGCTGTACCCGCGGGATTTCCGCGAGCGGTTCGGGCCGACATGGTGGACTTCTTCCGCGACCGTCGGCCGCCGCGCGGCGAGCAGGCGGCACGTTAGGCGTCGCGTGGGCGTGGGTCGTCGCCATCGCCGACGTCCTGCGCATCGCGACGCTCGAGCGCGCTCGACGACATCGCCCGCCGGTTCGGGCGCGCGCGCGACGCACGGACCACACCACGCAGGCGGCACGCATCACACTCGACTCGAGGAACGAGGACATGTTCGCGACGCTCATGGGCGACATCCGGTACGCACTGCGCGGCATGATGACGAAGCGCGCCTTCTCCGCGATCGTGCTCGCGACGCTGGCGTTAGGTATCGGCGCGAACGTCGCGATCTTCAGTGTGGTGAACGGCGTGCTGCTTCGCCCGCTGCCGTATCCTGACGCCGATCGCGTGGTGCAGGTGGCGCACCAGGAGCCGTACACCGCGTGTCCGAGCCGGAGTTCGTCGACTATCGCAACGGCACGAAGCGGTTCGAACGGCTCGCCGCGTTCACGATGGATGCGGCGACGCTGACGGGCGACCGCGATCCCGAGCGCGTCGAAGTCGCGAAGGTCTCGGACGGTTTCTTCTCCATCCTGAAGGTTCCAGCCGCGTTAGGCCGGACGTTCGTTCCTGAGGAGGATCTGCGGCACGGCTATCCCGCGTCTGGCCACGGTGCTGAGCCATGGACTCTGGACGCGGCGGTTCGGCGGGGACTCATCCATCGTCGGCAAGGAGATCCGTGTCAACGACGTCAGCGTCACCGTCGTCGGCGTGATGCCGGAGCGGTTCGATTTCCCGTCGACCGAAACGGCAATGTGGACGCCGCTGCGTCTCAACTACGACACGCTCTGGACGCGGAACAATCACTACCTGCAACTCATCGGGCGACTCGCGCCCGGATCGTCGCCGGCGGCGCTGCGGAACGACCTCAATACGATGACGAAGCAGTTCGTGGTCGACTATCCGACGATCTACTCGCGCACGACCCCGCCCGTGGCCACGGTGACGCCGCTGCCCGATCAGCTACTCGGCAAGACGCGCGCGTATCTGCTGGCGCTGCTGGGCGCGGTCGGGTTCGTGCTGCTCATCGCCTGCGTGAACGTCGCGAACCTGCTGCTGGCGCGCGGCGAGGCGCGACGGAAGGAGCTCGCCATTCGCACGGCGTTAGGCGCATCGCGAAGCCGGCTCGCGCGGCAGGTGATGACCGAGAGCGTGCTGTACGCGGTCGTCGGTGGCGTACTCGGCGTGCTGCTCGCGTGGTGGGGTCAGCACGCGCTTCGTGCCCTGGGACCGGCGTCGATCCCCCGCCTCTCGGAAGTCGGCATCGACGGCGGCGTCCTCGCGTTCGCGCTCCTCGTGACGACGGTGACGGGCGTGCTGTTCGGCGTGATCCCGGCGGTGCGTGGCTCGCGCGGCGACACCATCCGGACGCTGCGGGAAGGTGGGAAGACATCGTCGCAGTCGGGAATCGGGCGGGCGCGGGGCGTGCTCGTCGTGTCGGAGGTGGCGCTCGCCGTCGTGCTGCTCACGGGCGCCGGTCTCATGGTGCGGAGTCTCTGGAAGCTTCAGGCCATCGACCTCGGCATCAAACCCGAGAACGTGCTGACGATGCGCGTGTCGTTCCCGACGCCACCGGCCGCGCTCAACGAACCCTCGGGACAGGACCGCCAGATCGCGCAATTCTATCGTGAGCTCGGCGAGCGCGTGCAGGCGCTGCCGGGCGTCAGATCTGCGGGCGCGGTGGGTTACCTCCCGATCGGCGGTGCCTTCAGCATCTGGTCGATCCTGATCGATGGGTCACCGCAGGTGCCGGTGAGTCAGGCGCCGTCGGCGATGCCGCAGCAGGTGACGCCGGGGTATTTCCGAACGATGGGAATTCCGGTCGTGCGCGGACGCGAGTTCACGATCGCTGATGGCAACGACGCGCCGCTCGTCGCGCTCGTGAACGAGACGGCGGCGAAGAAGCTCTGGCCGGGCAAGAGCCCGATCGGCGGTACGCTCAAGATGCTGGGCGAGACGGCGCCGTGGGCGACCGTCGTCGGCGTCGTGAAGGACGTACGCTCGGCCGGCTATCAGGCTGACGTTCCGCCGACGATGTACTTCCCGCACGCACAGGCGGGCAAGAGTGCGTACTACACGCCGTCGGCGATGAATCTCGTGATCAAGGCGAGCGGGGATCCGCGGACGCTCGCGGGTCCGGTGCGCGCGATCGTCAAGCAGCTGAGCCCGACGACTCCGGTGTCGGAGGTGCGGACGATGGAGGACGTGGTGGCGGCGTCCGTCGCGAGCCGACGATTCAGCACGGAGCTGCTCGCGGGCTTCGCGGCGCTCGCGCTGGTGCTCGCGGGAATCGGCATCTACGGCGTGATCGCGTACGACGTCTCGCAGCGCACGTACGAGATCGGGCTGCGGATGGCGTTAGGCGCGCAGAGCGGGCAGGTGGCCGGCATGATGCTCGGCCGCGGCGTGCGGATGGTCGCGCTGGGCCTCGTGCTCGGCGTCGCGGGCTCGCTGGCGGTGACGGGCGTCCTCCAGTCGGTGCTCGTCGACGTGAGCCGTCTCGATCCACTGACGATCGTCGGGGTGGTCACGGTGCTGGCGATCGTGGCGTCGTGCGCGGCGTATCTGCCGGCTCGTCGAGCCAGCGCCGTGGATCCGATGATCGCCTTGCGCCGAGACTGAATGTCATTCCGAGCGAGCCGCGACGAGGGAGTCGAGGAATCGCATTGCTCAGGTAGCCAGCCTTCTGACGCTCGAGAGGTCTCGCATGACCTCGACTCAGCTTCGCTGACGCTCGGGATGACACCGCTTGCGGCTCGCTCGGAATGACGAACGTCAGGCGTTCGACGGCCTGACGCGATACGGGCCGCTGACCATGATTTCGACGCGACGATTCATGCGCCAGGCTTGCGCGAGCGCGGCGCTGATGACGAGCAGCGTCACAACGTGGCCGAGGCCCTCGAGTACCGGCGCGGCCATCGCGAGCAGGAGGAGCGCGCCGAGGTCGATCGCCGACGCGCCTAACGACGGAGTCGGCGCGGTGTACGGGGTGACGGGAGTGCCGACGGCCAGAAACGTCTCACCACCAATTGCCGGCGCCGCAATGTCGGCCGTCGATATCGCTGACGTGCGACTGAATCCCTTCAGGACGAACGGGACGTACGTGCTGACGATCGTGAGATACGTCAGCGCGACGGCGAGCCACTGGTAGCGACGTCCACCGCGTCCGCGTGCGCCGACGCGCACCGCCTTGCCGACCATGAAGCCGACGAGCAGCGTGACGAAGATCACCTCGCGTCCAGTCGCCGCGAGCACGCCGAAATAGATCGCCGCGCCAGCGACAGCCGCCGCGATCCCGAAGCCGAGTGCGCGTGAGAAGCGGTCGTGGCCGGCACGATCGGTGGCCGGTGCCGCCATCCGCGCGTGACACGCGGCACAGATGACGCCTTCGTCCGCCTCGTAGTACGTGTCCACGATCGGTCCTCGGCACTCCGCACATGGCGCCGTCCCGACGGGCGTGATGGCTTCCACGACGTCGAACGTCGGCACGTCGCTCGCGAGTCGTGTGGTTGGAAGCACGGAAGGAGGAAGGCGGAAGGAGGAGGGCGGATGGCGGAAACGGACTACTCTCTGAGCGTCGCTGGCGTACGAGGTAGACGACCAGCGACGTGGCGGCGACACGCCCTGCCAGGCGCGCATGCCTTGACCTTCGACAATAGTGCTGCGTACTCTGATGTCGAAGCGCGAGGTATCGCGCCTCCGTCTCCTCCGGCCTCCTTCCTCACTTCCGCGACAGTGTCCGACCGCGCCGATCTCCTTCAGGGAACGCTCGACCTGCTGATTCTCAAGAGCCTCCTCATCGCGCCGCTGCACGGGTGGGGCATCTCCAAGCGGATCCGCGAGCTCTCACGTGACGTGCTCCAGGTGAACCAGGGATCGCTCTATCCGGCACTGTACCGCCTCGAGGATCGCGGCTGGGTGGTGTCGGAATGGGGCACGTCACCCGAAGGCCGCCGCGCGAAGTTCTACAAGCTCACGGCCGTCGGGCGAAAGCAGCTCGCGACCGAGCAGGACAGCTGGCGTCGCTTCGCGCTCGCGATCGAGCACGTGCTGCAGGGTGCCTAACGAGGCCTTAGGAAGGAGGAGGGCGGAAGGACGGAGGCTGAGGGCGGAGGTAGAGCGGTGTCATCCCGAGCGCCAGCGAGGGATCTTCTCGAACGGGATCGTAGCCGATCCGGCTACGTCTACTGAGCGACAGGCAGACAGCGAACGGCAACAGCAAGAGACAGGATTGCCAGGATTTGCAGGATTGGAGAGACGTCGCAGGGACAGTCCCTACCCGCCTGCCCGGAATCCTGTCAATCCTGCAATCCTGTCTGCTGTTCGTCGTTGTCCCGGGGAGCGGCAGCGACCAGGGACCTACGTGAACTACTCGTGGCCGGTCAGGCTACAATGCCATTCGAGAAGATCCCTCGCTGCGCTCGGGATGACACGCCCTTTCTCCCGCCCTCCGCTCGTCCGAAGGCCTCCTTCCTCAGGCCTCCTTCCTACGGCCTCTGACTGCGGCCGTCGGCCGCAGTCAGTGTCCCGTCCTCTCCACCGTCGCGCCGGTGAAATTCTCCGTGCCGACGTCCTTGCCCGCTGAGAGCGAGCGCACGTAGGTCACGAGCGACCAGATCTGCTCGTTCGAGATGCGGCCGCCCCACGCCGGCATGCCGTCCGGGCGGCCCTGGTAGATCGACTCGAACACCTCCGCCGAACCGCCGCCGAAGTGCCAGCGATTGTCCGCCAGGCTCGGGCCCATCGCGCCGGAGCCGTCCGCGCCGTGACAGTCGATGCAGTTGTACGACACGTACAGCTGCGAGCCGATCTTCTTCGCGTTCGCGTTGCCCTCGAGTGGGTTCACGAGCGCGAGCGGACGATCGTGCGACGGGAATCCGGGCGGTATGTGCTCCGGGTGCGCCACGAATCGGATCGAGTCGCTCGCTTGCGCGTTAGGCGCGGGCGTCCCCTGACGCGGCCGCGCTGCAGCCGCCCGCCGCGAGCACGAACGTGGCACCGACCAATATCTGCAATGAGCGCATGTGCGTTTATCCTCGATTCCCGATTCCCGATTCCCGATTCCCGATTCCCGCTGTCCTACAACGAGAACACGAACAGCATCCCCCCCCAGCTCGTCCATCTCCCCAGATCCGGCAGCGTCGAGCCACGCTCCCTCACGTCGTACGGCAGATTCGCGGCCACGTCGCCGGCTATCAGCAGGCCCATGTCGCCGCCGATGCCCGGAGTACACCGCGACGTACTGTTTGCCATCGGGGCCCAGGTACGTCATCGGATTACCAACGACGCCCGAGCCGACCTTGAACTTCCAGAGCTCCTTGCCCGAGCTCGCGTCCACCGCCTTGAACCAGCCGTCGAGCGTGCCGTAGAACACGACGCCGCCCGCCGTCGCGAGCGCGCCGCCCCAGACCGGGAACGGCTCCTGGATGCCCCAGACTTTCTTGCCGGTCGTCGCGTCCCACGCGATGAACTCGCCGCCGTGGCCGCCCGGCTCCCTTCTTCTCAGGCGCGTTCGCGCCGATGTACGGCGTGCCCGGGATGTAGCTCACTGGGCGCACCTCGAAGTCCATGCAGAGGTTGTTCGTCGGCACGTAGAACAGCCCGGTCTGCGGCGAGAATGCGGCGGGCTGCTGATTCTTGCCGCCCTCGAGACTCGGGCAGATGTCTTTCACCAGCTTTCCTTCGGCGGTCATCTTCTCGGGGACGACCGTGGGGCGTCCCGTCTTCATGTCGACGCCCGTGGACCAGTTCATCGGCACGAACGGTTGCGCGACGAGGACTTCGCCGGTCGCGCGATCGAGCGTGTAGCCGTAGCCGTTGCGGTCGAAGTGGACGAGCGCCTTGCGCGTCGTGCCGCCTAACGGGAGATCGACGAGGATGTTCTCGTTCACGGCGTCGTAGTCCCACATGTCGTGCGGCGTCACCTGGAACGCCCAGCGCAACTCTCCCGTGTCGGCGTCGCGCGCGAGGATGGCGCACGACCACTTGTTGTCGCCCTTGCGCATGCCCTCGTTCCACGGCCCCGGGTTGCTCGTGCCGTAGTAGACGAGGTTGAGCTCCGGGTCGTACGACAGCCAGCCCCACACCGCGCCGCCACCCTGTCTTCCACGTTTCTCCCGGCCAACTCGTTAGGCCGAGGTTGGTGCCGTTGTCCTGGGGGTAGAAGGCCTTGAAGCGCGGGCCGACCTTCACGTCCTTGTCGCTGCCCGTGCTGTAGCCGCGCCAGAGCTCCTTGCCGCGTCTTCGTGTCGATCGCGGCGATCCAGCCTCGCACGCCCATCTCGCCGCCGCTCGAGCCGACGATGACTTTTCCCTTCACGACGATCGGCGCCATCGTGATCGTCTCGCCGCGATCGACGTCGGCCATCTTCGTGCGCCAGAGCTGTTTGCCCGTGGCGGCGTCGACCGCGACCGTGTGGCCGTCGAGCAGGTTGTAGAAGATCTTGCCGTCGGCGAACGCGGCGCCGCGATTGACGACGTCGCAGCACGCCTGGCCCGCGGCCGTCTGTGCGTTCTCCGGGCGGAACTTCCACTTGAGCGGCTGGCCCGGCTGCGTCAGGTCGATCGCGTACGACACGTTAGGGTAGGGCGTCACGAGGTACATCGTGTTGTTCACGACGAGCGGCTGGCCCTCGTGTCCGCGGAGCACGCCGGTCGAGAACGTCCACGACGCGTGGATGTTGGCCGCGTTGCCAGGCGTGATCTGCGCGAGATCGCTGAATCGCGAGCTCGCGTAGTCGCCGGCGGGCATCTGCCATTCGCCGGGCGGGGTCGAGCGTGGTACACCGATGCGTGTGCCCGCGACTGATGATGCAGCGCCGGTGGCCCTGGCCGTGCCGGCCCCTTGTGCCGCACCGCTGTCCGTTCGCGCGGTCTGGTCGCCGCGGGCGCAGGCAACCGAGCATGCCAGCGCGATAATCGTTAGGCGGAGGCTCTTCGCGTCGCGTCTCATCGGCGACCCGCGGGCACGAGGTAGTCCTGCGCGGCGATGATCTGCCATTGTCCGTCGCGCTTGAGCCACGTGTCCGTGAAACGATAGCGTCGGTCGAACGGCTTGCCGCCGCTCCGCCCGCGCATGACGAGCCAGCCGGTCACGATCATGGTGTTCCCGTACGATTGGGTGGCGAGCTTCTCGTTGCGCGCTTCGGTGACGGTATCAGTGCCGGAGACGATATCCCGCGTCAACTCGGCCCCATTCTGCATGCGATCGTCCTCGGTGTACGTGAAGCCGGGCGCGAGAAGTCGCTTGAACGTCGCGGCGTCGCGCTTCACGACCGCCTTGGCCCATGCCTCTTCGAGGTCGAGGACCGCGCGTTCGTCAGCGCTCGGTGCGGAAGCCGCTTTGGGTTGTTGGGCGACAAGATCGATGCTCGGCCACGCGAGCGCGGTGAGGACAACGAACAAGCCAGTGGACTTCATAGGCGCGTCGGCTGGAGGGGATGTCGGAGCCGCATGACCATGCAACTGTCGAGCGCGAGCGTCCAGAGGAGCTAGCAGAACTGCTTCGACCCGACATCCAGAACCAAGGTGGTTCCGGGAAAAACCTGGAACAACTGAAATGGCCTGATGCCATCACGACCGCGACGAACCGTCGCCCAAGGAGCGATCCGTCCGATCAGCTGTTTCGGGCCGTTTCCGTCAGCACTCTGGGATCTTCTCGATCATTGTTTCCAGTGGTGGACGACTCGATTCCCATCGAGGATGGCCGCACTGCGCAACGCAGAACGCTCTGACTGCGCAGATGGGCGCAGAAAAGCAATGCGGTGCTGCTGTAGCTGTTTCTGCGGACTCTGAGCGCTCTGAGTCTTCAGCGTTGCGTAGTGCGGAGTCGCGCCGATCCAGCCGGCTACGATGCCATCACAGACGATCCCTCGCTGGCGCTCGGGATGACAACGCTGTAGTCCTCTAGTGCTCCCGAACACCCCGCGCCAGTGAGCTACTGAACGATCGGAGCTCCAGACTATTCGCTCGGCCCTCCGATTCCGGGAAGATGATCTGTACCTCCGTCTCCATCCCGAACAGCTTCCCGCCGCGGTAGAAGCTGAGCCGGAACTCGCCGTCGTTGCGATCCGGCACGAGGTCGGCCACCGGGTCGTAGCCCCACAGCGGCGGTGTCATGCGGGCGTGGAGACGGCCGCCCGAATCCGACACCTCGAACGTCGTCTCCGGAACGCCGCCCTGTGGCCCCGCCTGCGATCCCGTCGTCGATCCCGTGGCAGACCCGGCAGGCGTTAGGCGATACCGACCGACGTATCGCGCGCGGTCACCTTCCGCCACCTCGCGCTGCCGCGACGGCGCCACCGTGACGCGCAACGGGATGACCGTCGTCCCCCACTGCAGGTCGAGCGTCGCGCCATCCCGAGTGACGACCGGGAACGAGAACGTGAGCGTCTCCAGTGGCGGGCCCGCGACCGGCTTCACCGTGAGACGCAGCTGCTCGTCGCTCGACGACGGCGGCTGCGTGTGGAAGCGATGCGAGTCGCGGCTGAACATCACCGTCCAGCTGTCCTGCCCCGGAATCATCCACACCGAGTACTTGCCCTTCGGGAGCGAATCGCCGTTCACGAGCACCGGCTTGTCGACATCGATCGTCGTCGCCCAGTTCGCGCCGGGCGTCCATTGGCGGCCCCAGTGAACGACGTCGGGGAAGGGCGTGCGACCGCGTGCGACGGGACGCGAGTACTCGATGGTGATCGTCGTGCCGTCGATGGTCTGCGAGACCGAGCCCTTCTCGCTCGCCAGCTGCGCCCGTATGAGCGAGGGCACGAGCGCGAGCCCAAGCCCGAACCTGATCACCGGAACCCGATCAGCCAAACTTGGCGTCGATCGCGGCTCGAATCTCGTCGAGGCTCTTGCCCTGCTTGTGCAGGCGGTAGGCGAGGCGCCCTTCGCCCTGACAGATCTGGCAATGCCCGGCCATGCCCTCCGCCTCGTAGCACGACAGTAGCGAATACTTCCCCTCGAGCGCCGAGCATCCACACTGGCAGCGGATGCCGTCGACGACCTCCGGGATCTCGCGCACCATATCGAACACTGGCGCGGCGTCCGCGTGCTCGGCCCCGAGCTGATCCTTGGTGAGGACCTTGGCCGAGGTGATACCGGGCCGAGGCGTTGGATGGTCGCCGATGTGGGCGGACGCGACCATTGGTGACGCGCACAGGACGCGCCTGGCACCGGCGGACGTCAGGAAGAGGGCGGGGAGCGAGGCGACGAATTGGCGACGGGTCGTCATGGGTCTGATAGTCGGGGCGGGGCGGCGTGCAATCAAGGTTTGGATGCTTTGGATTGACGCATGGTTCACAGAACTACAATGCCCGGGTTCCTGTTCCAGGTCTGGATCATCGCGCCGGGGCCGGTGGGAACTACGATTGGGCGGATGAACGGCAAAACAGCCGGATAGGTGTCATTCCGAGCGGGCCTGACGCGTCCTCCGCATGCGGAACGACAGGCCGGCTCTGCAGTCGACGCATCCGTCGCGCCGCGGCCTGAGGAACGGCGATTTCGCGGATGACGCCGAAGGAGCAGGATCGATCCCGTTCGGGACGGCCCCTCGCGCAACGAGCCGGAATTCTTGGGAACGGCCGCTCGGGACGCAGGAGTCTCCCGAGCGGCCGTCCCCATTCATTCAGGGTCCGGCGAGAGCCAGCGTCAATGCAAAGTCGTATCCGGCCGTTTTCCGTGTCATCCGCGTCATCGTAGTTAACACCGGCCCCGGCGAGCCGATGCCTGGCTGCAAAGCCGCGGCGCGATGAACCGTCAATCGCCCGGTGCCGGTACCGGCTCGGCGCGATGAGCCATCGGCTTCTTCCGGAAACGTGCCATCAGCGCCTCACGCCAGCCCGCCAGAATGTCGTACACCGTCGGGATCACGAACAACGTCAGCAGCGTCGACGTGATCACGCCGCCGATCACCGCGCGGCCTAACGGTGCCCGGAAATCGCCGCCCTCGCCGTGGCCTAACGCGACCGGGATCATGCCCGCGATCAGCGCCAGCGTCGTCATGAGGATCGGCCGCAAACGGATACGGCCGGCCTCCACCAGCGCCTCGTGACGTCCCATCCCGCGCTCGACGCCCCACTTCGCGAAGTCGATCAACAGGATCGCGTTCTTCGCCACGATCCCCATGAGCAGGATCACGCCGATGAGGCTCATGATGTTGAGCGAATCGCGCGTGATCAGCAGCGCCAGCACCACGCCGATGAGCGACAGCGGCAGCGATACCAGAATCGCCAGCGGGTCGAGGAAGCTCCCGAACTGCACCACGAGAATCAGGTACATCAGCATCACCGCGATGCCGAGCGCGATGAAGATGTTCCCGAACACCTCCTGCTGGCTCTCGACCTGGCCGCCCTGGATGATCTGGTAGCCCGGCGGCATGCGGATGTCCGCGATCGACCGGTTGATCGCCTGCGAGACGTTGCCTAACGACTCACCCTGAATGTTCGCGCCGACCGTGATCACGCGATGGCGGTCGAGGTGCGTGATCTGTGCCGGCCCCGTGCCGCGGGAGAGCCGCGCCACCTGGCCGAGCGGGACGACTGTGGGGCCGTTCGCGCCGTTCGAGGGCAGCACGAGCGGAATGCGCGCGACGTCCGCCGCGTTCTCACGCGACTCCGGCGCCAGCCTGACGCGCACATAACGCGACTCGCCGCTGGGATCGACCCACGTTCCCGCGTCGACACCCGCGAACGCCGGCCGCAATGCCTGCGCGATCTGCGCGATGCTCACGCCGAGCTGGCCCGCGACGCCGCGCTCGATCTGCACACGGAGCTCCGGTTTCAGACCACGCGACGACAGGCCGACGTCCGTCGCGCCACGAACCTTCTTCACGCGATCCGAGATCTGCTCGGCCAACTGATTCAGGACCGTGTTGTCGGGACCCGTGAGCTGCAGCTGCACCTGCTTCTGATTGCCGCCGAAGCCGGACGCGAACGTGTACGCCGTCACGCCGCCGACGCTCGCGAATTCCTTCCGCAGTTGCTGCGCGAGCTCCTCCTGAGAGACCTCACGCTGCGCTTTCGGTTTGAGGCGGACGTAGATGCTGCCGTTGTCCACGCCGCCGGCGCCTGACGCGCTGCCGATGGTCGTGTACGTGTAGAGCACCTGATCCTTGTGCGCCCGCGCGAGCGACGCCACGCGCTCCGCCTGCTGCGTCGTGTACTGCAGGCTCGAGCCGGGCGGCAGCTCGACCGCGATGTTGATCTCGCTCTGGTCGCTCACAGGAACGAAGCCGAACGCGCCGAACTTCGCCTGCAGGACGATCGCGGCGACGAACGTGCCGATCGCGAGCGCCACCATGACCGCGCGATGCTCCAGCGCCCACGCGATGCCGTGCTTGTAGCGCTCGGCCTGCGCGTCGAACCAGTGGTTGAACCGCTCGAGCGTGCGCGCGACGATGTTCCGGCGCTCGTGCGCCTCGAGCTGTGGGTCGGCCCAGTAGGCCGACAGCATCGGGTCGAGCGAGAACGAGACGAAGAGCGAGACGAGAACGGCCGCGGCAATCGTCAGGGCAAACGGCTTGAACCACTGACCCGCGAAGCCGGACATGAAGCCGACCGGGACGAACACGGCGACGATGGAGAAGCTCGTCGCCGCCACGGCCAGGCCGATCTCATCCGTGCCCTTCTGCGATGCGACGTAGTGATCTTCGCCGAGCTCGATGTGCCTGACGATGTTCTCGCGGACGACGATCGCGTCGTCGATCAGAATGCCGATCGCGAGCGAGAGGCCTAACAAGCTCATCGTGTTCAGCGTGAAGCCGAGCAGCCAGAGCGGGATGAACGCGGCGAGCACGGACACGGGAAGCGCGAGACCCGTGATCACCGTCGAGCGCCACGAGATGAGGAACAGGAAGACCACGAGGACGGTGAGGATCGCGCCCTCGAACAGCGTCTCTTCGACGTTGCGCACGGAATTCTCGACGCGCGCACCGGCGTCGCGCACGATCTCGATGCGCGTGCCCGCGGGGAGCGTTGCCTGCAACGCGGTGAGCCGCGCCTTGACGCCGTTCGCCACGAACGCCGTGCTGTATCCCTTCGACTTCGTGATGTCGATGCCGATCGCCGGGCGTCCGTTGTACAGCGCCGCCGACCTTGGCTCCGCGTTCCCGGCATCGACGTCGGCGACCTGGCCGAGCGTGATCGCCTGACCGGCGCGTTGCGTGACGACGAGGCCGAGGAAGTCCTGCGGGTCTTCGAGGCGACCTTCGAGGCGGATCGTCTGCTCGGTGACTGACGTGCTGACCTGGCCGACTGGCGCCGCGAGATTCTGCGCGCGCAACGCGGCGACGACCTGATCCACGCCGATTCGCGAGGCCGCGAGCGCGGCAGGTCGGAGCGTGACGTTGAGCGTCGCACTATCGCCGCCAACGACGTTCACCTGTGCGACGCCCGCGACCGCGCGCAGCTCGCCACCGATCTGCTGGTCGGCGAGCTGTGTGAGCTGCGGAACCGTCAGCGACGTGGACGTCAGCGCGACCGAAACGATTGGAAGGTCGTTCGGGTCGAAGCGCTGGACGATCGGCTCGAGAATTTCCTGCGGCAGCTGTCCGCGGACCGCGGAGATGGCGTCGCGCACGTCCTGCGTCGCCTGATCGACCGGCTTCTCGAAGACGAAGGTGACGATGATCTGCGTGAAGCCATCGGTCGTCGTCGAGTTGATCTTGTCGACGCCGCTGATGCCGGACAGCCGATCCTCGATGCGATCGACGACCTCGCGTTCGACGATGTCGGGCGAGGCGCCGGGGTAGCCGATGCCGATGAAGACGATCGGCGCCTGGATGTCGGGGAACTCGTCTGTCTGAAGCTTGTAGAGCGCCGCGAGCCCGAAGGCGACGAGCGCGAGCATCGTCACGATCGTGACGATCGGTCGCTTGATGGCGAAGTCGGAGATGAACACGTGGGTCTCGCTGAGGCCAGTTTAGCGCCGCAGCAGCGGGCGAGGGTCGACAGGCATTCCCGTCCACCAACGCGCGACGTCGGTCGTGCGGGCGATGGCGAAATGTAGATGTGGAACGTCGGGCGGCGCGTTGCCGGTGGTCCCGACGAAGCCCAGGGTATCGCCGCGCTGGAGCGGCATCCCGTTGGCGAGGCCGCTCGCGTATCGGTCGAGGTGCGCGTACATGAGCACGAACCGATCGCTCGGGTCTGATGCGTAGACCATCAGCCCGCCCGCCTCGCTCGTGAACAGCCGTTGGACGGTACCGCCGGTCGCGGAGAGCACGGGTGTCCCGCGCGGCGCCGGGATGTCGAGCGCATTATGGCGTCGGGACCCGCGTGCCTCGTCGAACGTATCGAGCAGGTCTTTCGGCTCGACGCCCGCTACGGGGACGATGAGCGTGGCGGCCAGCTCCGACAACTCGATCGCGGTGGGTCGCACAGCGTTGCTGTCGTTGGGTGCGGCGGCGGCGACGAGTGTGTCGGACGCGAGCGCGGCTGGCGTGGGTGGCGCCTTGGTCGCGGGAATGAGCCCGCGGGCGCTGTCGCGCGTGGGGAGGGGCGTCTCGACTTCTCCGGCGCCGGTCCGGACGGCGACGCGGCTCGAGTCCGCGCGTGCGACCTGCGCGCCGCCGCGCCGGATCTCGATGAATCCGGTCTTGACGAGGGCGCCGAGGGTGATGGCGACGAGCCCGATGATGGCGATGGCGGCAGGGCCGACACGGCCGTGGCGTTGTTGGAGTTGCATGGTGGTATAGTTCAGGTGCAAACGCCGGGCTAGTACGACAAGCTGCGCGCTGCGCTGCACGCTGGGCACGTCTGCCGACGGCTGCAGGCTGCGGCCGCACGCTGCGCGCTGCTGCCAATACCGCCCCGTCACCCACGCGCTGGTCGCTGCGCGCAGTCACAAGCAGCGGCGACCAGCGACCAGCACGAGCGACCAGCGACCAGCTTGCCGTTCCCCGTTCCCGGTTCCCCGTTCCCTAGCCTTTGATCCAGTCTACCGCCTGCCGCGCAATCTCTGGCGGCACCGCGTGCGGGCCGTCGAATTCCTTGTACTGCACGTCGTAACGCGCCTGCTGCAGCTGCGGCACGATGCGGCGACTGCACTGGTCGATTGGCAGGATCTCGTCGCGCGTCCCGTGCGAGATGAATACGTGCGGACGCGCGTGCGGGTCGATCGGAAGGACGAAGCCTGGCGAGAACGCGATCACGCGCTGGAACAGGTCTCCGTTCGTGAGGCCGACGCCGAGCGCGTAGGTCGCGCCGTCGGAGAATCCTTCGATCGTTAGGCGGGCCGGGTCGATCGCCACCCGCCCGAACACCATTCCGAGCGCGCGGTCGATGAACGCGATGTCCGGGCCGTACTGGCTGCGGATCGCGTCCCACGTCGTGCCGCGGGATTCGGGCGCGAGCAGTACGAGGCCGGCGTCGTCGGCCAGCTCGCGGAACGGGCGAAGCGCGCCGCGCGCGGATCCTGTCGCGCCGTGCAGCATGAGAACGAGCGGCGCCGGCGTCGTGGGCACGTAGCCCGCGGGCACGTAGAGCAGCCCGTCGCGCGCGCCTCCGAGCGAGAGCGGTTGCTCGCCAGGCGTGATCGAGCCGGTCGGGGTTCCTGGCCGCGCGGTGAGGCGACCACCGGTTGGCAGCGCGAGCGCATCCTTCACTCCACCAACATTACAGGCGGCGGCGAGCGCTCCAGCCGCGCCCGCTCCAGCGGCGGAGAGAAACGACCGCCGCGAGATGGGTAAACCGCGCGAGCTGCGAGACCAACCGTTGAACGGTGTCACGGGAGCCGTCGAGGCGAATGTGAGAGCGTCCGATGCGCTCACCCATGCTATGGCCGGCGGCGGCTACCGCAAGAAGTCTGGGACGAACGTGTCGGTCATTCCGAGCGAAGGCCGAAGGCCGCAGTCGAGGAATCCTCGGCCCGTAGCGCAGTTGGAGTCGAGGACTCGCCGAGTGCATCGACCTGGCCAGAGGGACCGCTGACTACTCGTACCGGGACGCCAACGATTCCTCGACTCGCTGACGCTCGCTCGGAATGACAACCCGCTCGGAATGACTCCCAGTGAGCTGAGACACCAGCGTCTTGCAGCGCCACCTGCCACACCAGCGGCTGACCCGGGAGATCCTCGCGCCGCAGCGTGCGGATGCTCGCGATGTCGTCGTCGGACACGAGCGACTGCGCACCCAGTGCGCTCACCGCGATGTTCGACCGCTTCGCCATCAGCCCCTCGGCGCCAATGCGCACCGCGCGTCCGTCGCGTGCGATGAGCGCGCCGGTCAGCTGCACCACAGCCACCGGCTTCTCGAGCGACGTCAGCCACGGCACAGACACCGAGTAGCCAGTACCGAGTTCGACTTCCTTCGACATGCCGAGCCCCTTCTGGCGCGGCCAGTACTGCCCGAGCTCGAGCGTGATGAGCAACGCATGGTCGGTTGTCGCGCTGTCGAGCGCGGTCCCCAACCACCCGATCCATTGCTCGGACGGACGACCAACGGACAGCTGCAATCGCCGATTCGCACCGCCGACCTCCAGCTCACCCTCTTCGACGCAGTCGCCAGTCGCGTCGAGGTTGCAGCCGAAGTGGACGTCAGGCACGGTGCCGACTTCCGCTGCCATCGGCTTCAGGCGCGCCGACACCCCGAGCGAGTCGAGATACGCATTCATCTCCGCCACGAGTGACTCGGCGGTCGATCCGCTGCCGCCCTTCGGCTCGAAGAGCGCGGCCTGTTCCGCGCCTCGTTGATAGCGGATGGGAAGGTGCGCGACGCGTGCCTGGCCCGCCGCGACCGCGGCGCCGGCATAGAACGGAGGCTGCTCGAACGACTTTGGGGCGACGCCGCTGCGATACGTCGCGCCGGTGGACGCGCACGCCGCCGAGAGGGCGGCGATGGCGATCAGCGAGAGAGAAACGAGGGCTCTATGGACGCTCATGGGGGGTGACTTGGTTTTCATGCCGAACCCTGCGCTCTACCGACCGGTCACATACGTCGCGCGCATTCGCGACGTTAGGCAGTGCCCCACGCGCCGAGCTGCTGGCGAACCGCCACGAGCTGACCGAGGTGGTAGGCGTTATGATCGGCGACGAGCAGGATCTCGCGGATGTACGTCTGGCCGTCCCCGTGCGGGATCTTCGCGAACAGATCGATCGATTGATCCTCCGCGAGCGCCTCGAGTGCGGCGCGGTCTTCGCGGAACGCGCTGATGGCGTCATCCCACGCGGAAGGTCGACGGCGGCTCCGCGGACGACGGCCAGTAGTCGTCGGGCCACTTCATCTCCTCGTACTTCGGGTTGACGCAGAAGTCGAGGATGTCGTGCTGCGTGATTCGCATGTGCTCGAGGAGCTCCCACGCAGAGTGCGGGAACTTCTCTACGCGGACGCCGCGCAGCTTGGGCGCGAGGCCTTCGACGGACTTCTCGAAACCGACGTGGGCGTCCTGCCAACCGAGGATGCGGCGGAGCTGCGCGCGGAGGGGTGCATCGGATGCGGCGGAGGCGGTTGTCATGTGTCGATGGGCTGGGGGCCGGATGCGGTGAAGGCCACCATCACGCCCTAACGTGTTGGTGGCCTTCTCAGACCGAACGGCGCGGTGGTCGTCGGTCAGCCATTACAGCGAGCTTACCAGCGAGCCTTAGCGGCTCCCGGCGATCCGCGCCGTACTAGGGTCAGTAGACAATGGATCACCTCCTCGATTCGCGGGTGAACTTGCGGGCGACGAAAATAATGTAATGCGTGTTACGCCGATGTGGGCAAGGGGTTGCCGCTGAGATGTCGTGCGACGAATGGGCAGCCGAGCGCGGCAATTTGTCGCTACGAGCGTCAGTGATTGACGTCATCCCGAGGAGCGCCAGAGCCTGCCCCGTAGGCCATTACGGCTGGCTCTCGGCGACTCGAACGGCGGAACGCAGAGCGCTCTGACCGCGCAGAAGACGCAGAAAACAACGTTTGTCATCCCGAGCGACAGCGAGGGACCTTCTCGAACGTCATCGTGGCTGGCCATGCCACGAGTACTTCATAGAAGGTCCCTCGCTGCGCTCGGGATGACACGCCTTCTCGGGATGACAGGCCTCCTCGGGATGACACGTTGCCCCGCCGCGTCAGGCGGCGTCATCCTTGAATGGCGCGCAGACCATCCATCGGAGAAACGCTACTCGGCGGTGTGATCATCGCGCTCGTCGCATTCGTGGCGTCGCAGGTGCTCGCATCACCGCGCCGAGCGAGCGACAAGCCAGTGCGCACGCTCACTGCGCGAGACAGCGCCGCAATTGTCTGAGCAGTACAGGAGTCAGCTGTCGGCGCGCCGGGGGGCAGTACGATGTGCCGGAGTGGCTCGCCTCAGTGCAGATCGAACGACTCCAGGCTGCCGCTGAGCGCGACGTCGCAGGCCGCGACGCGCTGCCGGCGATGTCGGTGGACTCGGTGCGCTCGACGATCGCTGCCGCGAGGACGGGACGTACCTGCGCGCGATGCTGGCTGAGGATGACAACATCATCACGCGCTGGCGCGAGCGCGCGGAACCGATCCGTGTGTGGGTGCAACCGCAGTCGGCGGAGCAGGGGTTCTCGCCAGAGCTGGTCTCTCCGACGCGTCGCGCGTTCCTCGTGTGGAACGAGCTCGCGCTCGGCGTCACGTTCGAGATGATCGACGACTCGACGCAAGCGGATGTGCACGTGACGTGGACTGCGCGAATGCCGAAGGCAACGCAGCTCGGCACGACGTTCCGGATGACGGGCGGCAGCGGGTGGATCGCGTTCGCGCACGTGGTGCTCTCGACGTCGTACGACATCTACACGGTGCAGAACGCGGCGCGTCATGAGGCGGGACACGTGCTGGGGCTGGATCATTCGCCGGACATGCGCGACATCATGGCCGCGGCGACGGAGGGCCGGCAGTACGAGCTGACGGTCGCGGATCGCCAGACGGCAGTGTGGCTCTACAGGTTGCCGCCGGGGAAGAATCCGCTAGGCTCGAGGAAGGAGGCCGGAGGAGCCATGGAAGCGGATGGCGCATGGCGAACGGCGTGACCCGAGCCATGTGTCATCCCGAGCGGCAGCGAGGGATCTTCCGTGACGTCATCGTAGCCACCTTGGCCACGAGTAGTTCACAGAAGGTCCCTCGTCGCTTCGCTCCTCGGGATGACACCGGCGCCGCCATCACCACTGCCGTTCGAGATTCGCGCCTCGCCCATGCAGGGGCTCGGGGCGTTCGCCACCGACGCCATTCCGGCCGGCGTTAGGCTCATCGAGTACGCCGGGCAGCGGCTCACGCCCGCGGAGGCCGAGGCGCGGTATCCCGATGTGCCTGGCGAGCGGCATCACACGTATTTGTTCGCCATCGATGACGACGACGGCAACGAGGTCGTCGTCGACGCCGCCGTCGACGGGAACGAGGCGCGGTTCATCAACCACTCGTGCGCGCCGAACTGCGACGCCGTCGTCGAGCACGGGCGCATCTGGATCGAGACGATTCGCGACATCGCGCCGGGCGAGGAGCTGGCGTACGACTACGCGTACATCCTCGAAGAGCGCCACACGCCAGCGGCCAAGCGTCGGTTCCCGTGTCACTGCGGCGCGGCGACGTGTCGCGGGACCATCCTGGCGAAGAAACGTTAGGCCGCGCTTCCGAGTGGGGCGAGCCACGTCATTCCGAGCGAGCGGAGCGAGTCGAGGAATCGCGATTGTCCCGATAGAGGGGCCCCTCTGCCCGTATGATCGCGATTCCTCGACTGCGCCGCTTCGCGGCTTCGCTCGGAATGACACAGGTCCCCGATCACCACGAGCCTAACGTGGACGATCGGGCCTCGGGGCGTCACCCGTTGACCGCGACGAGATTCATGTACTCGATCCACACCGTGGCCAGCGCGTCGAGCCGAGCACGCAACGCGGCAGCCGACGCGGGCGCGAGCATGGCGAACGGGTCGGTCGCGAGACGCTGCTTCATCTCGGGGCTCGCCCGCGCCGTGTCGATCTCCATCGGCCCGGGAATCTTCCCCTGAAAGTCGAGCGTCTCGAACACGCGGTTCACCGTGCGACGCGTTGCCTCGTACCGCTCCGGCGACGCGCCAATCGCCTGCGCTGCGGCCGGCGCGGTGCTCGACTCGAACGCCGCCTGACTCGCCGCGCCACGCTCCGCCGGCGTCTTCGCGCTGTCACCGCGCAGCCTTCGCCGCCTTCACGAGCTCGATCTCCTTCCGCAAACCCTTCTCGTACGCGTCGAGGTCGGCCTCGGTGAATGCGAACGGCGTCTCGTTCGTCGTCCGGACACCCGTGCCGACCGCTGGCGGCACGACGCGGCTGCTAGCGTCCACAGCACTGTCACCCCCGGTCGCGGCCGGCGGTTTTTCAGTCGTGCAGGCGGCGCAAGCAGCGCTCAGCACAATGGCGAGGGCGCAGTTCAGTCGTCGAAAGAAAGGCGTGGCCATGGGCGGTCTCACGGGGAGAAGGGCAGCGATATCTCCGGAAAAAGTACGCCTGTCGCACCCGCCCATGCCACACGTTTCGCGCCCCGCCGAAGATTGACGCGAGCGCGGCCTGGCGAGCCCGTCGTCGTCGAGTGATCCGGGGTGCGATGATTCTTGCCATTGCATCGTGATCGGAGGCGGCGCTCGATTCCCGACACGGCGCCCAGTCTTTCGCCCTCGATTCGACTCTGACGCATGGCTGGAACACCGAGAATGCTGACCCGCCTGATTGCCGCGCTGCATCGCTGGGCAGAATCCGGCTGGGCCGGCGCCGCGACGGCGTCCTGGGAGGTCCTTCAGAGCTCCGTGGTGCCGGGCCCGAGTGGCGCGGTGTTCGCGCCGCTGGTCGTGGCCGATCCCGGGCGCGGCCCACGGCTGGCCGCGTGGGGCGCGGCCGGCGCGATCGCCGGCGGGTGCATCGCGTTCCTCATCGGCGCCCGGGCCTTCGACAGCCTCGGCCTCCCAGTCCTGTCGGCGTTAGGCGTCAGCCACGAGACGCTGGCGTCGAGCGCGACAATGTTCGCACGGCACGGATGGATGCTCGTCTTCGTGAGCACGGTCTCGCCGCTGTCCACGAAGCTCACGTGCATAGCCGCCGGCGCGTTCGGGCTGCCGTTCGTCGAGTTCGTTCCGGCGCTCATCGTCGGGCGCATCATTCGATTCGCGGCACTGACGGTTCTGCTGCGCTTCGCTGGCGAGCGGCTCTGGCTCGCCTCGCTCGTCGCCGGACTGACCCTCGCCGATGTAGTCGAACTGACGTCATCTGGGGTCAGACTCGAGTCTGACCCCAATCGTGAACGGCAGCTGGTTGCTGCGCAGTCGCTGGGTGACATCAGGGCCCTGTCGCTGGCGTTCGGGTGACGCTGCGAGCTCCGGAGCGTACGAGCCGCGGCACGCACTCAGCGTCGAACCCAGCAACCAGCACGACCACCCAGCAACCAAGCTTGCTGGCCTGTTTCGACGGTTGGCCGCGAATCAGGCATACCTCCCGCGTGAGTGGCACGCCCGTTTGCCACCGCCTGAGGAGCCACGATGCCTGACTCAAAGCCGACCGTTTCCGATCAACTGCTCGATCGCCTCGAAGCGTGGGGCGTGCGCCGACTGTTCGGCTTTCCCGGCGACGGCATCAACGGCGTCATGGGCGCGCTCAATCGCGCCGACGGTCGATTCGAGTTCGTGCAGGTCGCTCACGAAGAGCTCGCCGGTCTCATGGCGACGGCGCACGCGAAGTTCACCGGTGAGGTCGGCGTCTGCGTGTGCACGAGCGGGCCCGGCGCGATTCACATGCTGAACGGACTCTACGATGCGAAGCTCGACCACCAGCCCGTCGTCGCGCTCGTCGGCCAGCAAGCGTTCGCCGGGGTCGGCGGCAGCACTCAGCAGGAGACGAACCTGCGCGCGCTGCTGCAGGATGTCGCGAGCAGCTACCTCGAAACCGTCGTCAAGCCAGAGCAACTCGCGCACGTCGTCGACCGCGCGTTTCGCGCCGCCCTCGGCGGACGCACCGTCGCGGCGATCATCCTGCCGCACGACGTTCAACTCGAGGACGCCGTCGTCGACCCGCCGCACAAGCACGGCCGCCAGCACTCAGCTCCTGGATTCACGCCGTCCCGTCCGGTGCCGCCTGACGAGTTGCTACGTCAGGCGGCGGACGTACTGAACGCGGGACGCAAGGTCGCGATCCTCGTCGGCGCGGGCGCGTTGCACGCGAGCGAGCAGGTGATGCAGGTCGCGGAGCGGCTCGGCGCCGGTGTCGCGAAGGCGTTGTTAGGCAAGGCCGTGTTGCCTGACGATTTGCCGTACGTCACCGGCGCGGTCGGCTGGCTCGGCACGTCGGCGAGCAATCGCATGATGCGCGAATGCGATACGCTGCTCATGATCGGGACCAACTTCCCGTACACGGAGTTCCTCCCGAAGTCGGGTCAGGCGCGCGGAGTCCAGATCGACGTGGAGCCGAGGAATCTCGCGCTGCGCTATCCGATCGAGGTGCCCATCATCGGCGACGCGGCGGACACCCTAACGAGACTGCTGCCGCTGCTGGACGAGACGCGCCAGGAGAGTTGGCGCGGCGACATCGAGCAATGGGCGCGCGACGCATGGGCGACGGCCGAGCGGCACGCGCATGCGCAGGCCAATCCGGTCAACCCGCAGCTCGTGGTGTGGGAGCTCGACCAGCGTCTGCCTGACAACTCGATCCTGACGGCGGACTCGGGAACGGCCGCGGTATGGCTCGCGCGATGCATTCGCATCCGTGAAGGCATGAGCGCGTCGCTGTCAGGCGGACTGGCGACGATGGGCTGTGCGGTCCCGTACGCCCTGGCGGCGAAGCTCGCACATCCGGACCGCCCTGTGTTCGGCCTCGTGGGCGACGGCGCGATGCAGATGATCGGGCTGAACGCGCTGATCGATGTCGCGAAGCAATGGCGCGCGGCGAACAATGGCGGGCGCCCATGGCGCGATCAGCGG
Organism: uncultured Gemmatimonadaceae bacterium; assembly: GCA_963829055.1. Classification (GTDB taxonomy): domain Bacteria; phylum Gemmatimonadota; class Gemmatimonadetes; order Gemmatimonadales; family Gemmatimonadaceae; genus JAJKIV01. The sequence continues at coordinate 219,933 of CAWHHI010000006.1, forward strand.
TTGGTGCTACTGGTGCTCAACAACCGGGATCTCAACTTCGTGACGTGGGAGCAGCGTGCGATGGACGGCGATCCGCGTTATGTGGCGTCGCAGGCGCTGCCGGATCTGCCTTACGCGGACTTCGCCCGGATGCTCGGCCTCGACGGCGTGCGCGTGGAACGCCCGGAGGATATCGGCGCGGCGTGGGACCGCGCGCTGGCGGCGGATCGTCCGTTCGTCATCGACGCGGTGGTGGACGCCGCGGTCCCGACGCTGCCGCCGGAGCTGGAGAAAGAGCAAGAAGACAAACTCACCCAGGCTCTGTCGAACGGAGATCCCGACGCCGATGCTGTGTTGGAGCAGTTACAGCTCCAAGAGGTCGTACAGAGCCAAGAATAAACAGCAAGCTGGTAGCTGGGTGCGTCGTGCTTGTTGCTGGGTGACGCTGGATGCGGGCTGGGTGCTCCACCCAGCGTCACCCAGCAACAAGCACGACCACACCCAGCAACCAGCTGCAGTCGGCTATGGCTTTGTGGCTGACATCTGCTCAGCAAGCTTCAACGCCGAGTACGCGTTGACGATGCCACCCGTGATCGAGAGCGATCCGAACGGAATCGTCTCGCCGTTCTCCGCACCAGGCCGAACGACCTTCTGATCCGCATAACGCGTCGACGAATCCATGATGATTCGCTTCACGTCCGCGGCCGAGAGGTTCGGGTAGTAGGACATGAGCATCGCCGCGAGGCCCGAGACCACCGGGGCCGCCATGCTCGTGCCGCTCTCGCGCTCGTAGCCGCCGCCCGGCACCGTCGACAGGATGTCCACGCCCGGCGCGAACACGTCCACCTGCGCCTTGCCGTAGTTCGAGAACGGCGCCGCCAGGCTGTCGAGGCCCTTCCACGACGACGCACCCACCTCGATCCAGTTGTTAGGCTTGCCGCCCGTCAGGTACACCGGCGTCGGGAAGCTCGGCTTCTCCGCCAGGTTCTCGCCGTCGTTGCCCGCCGCGTGGACCATCAGCACGCCCTTGGAGTCCGCGTACTTCACTGCCTCGTCCACCGCCGCTTTCTCCGGCGAGAAGCCCTTGCCGAAGCTCATGTTGATGACGCTCGCACCGTTGTCCACCGCATAACGAATCGCGTTCGCGATGTCCTTGTCGCGCTCGTCGCCGTCCGGCACCGTGCGGACCATCATGATCTTCACGTTCGTCGCGATGCCGTCGATGCCGCCCGACGTGCCGCGTACGCCGCCGATGATGCCCGAGACGTGCGTGCCGTGCTTCGCGTCCGGACCCATCACGTCCGGGTTGCCATAGCGACGCTCGGACGTGTTCGCGTAGTTGTCGCCGACAATGAGTCGTGCATCATAGTCGGGGTTGAGGCCGTACTTCGCTTTCCCCTCAGCGTCCTTCTGCGCATCCGCGAGGTCCTGCGGCGAGATGCCGGCGTCGGCGAGACGGAGCCACATGACCTTCGCCTGCTGCGTCTCCGAGCTCGTTGGCTGGAATGCGGTGACCTTCGCGCGCGTCAGCGTATCGGGACCCATGGCGCGATGGAGGATCTCGTTCGCGCGCGTCATCACCACCGAGATCTGCTGGAGCTGCTGCGACATCTGCGCGTTCTGGCCGCGCGCCTTCTCGAACTCCTCAGCCGCGCGCTTGCACGTCGCGTCGTCAGGCTTCGGCAGCCCCGAACCGGCGCCGGCGCCGCCGGGCTTCGTGCAGCGCGCGTAGAGTCGCGTCACCTCGAGTGCGTCGTACTGCACATCCTTGCCGTCCTTCCCGCCGATGAAGTTCCAGCCGTAGCGGTCGTCCGTGTAGCCGTTGTTGTCGTCGTCCTTGCCGTTGCCGGCGACCTCTTTCGGGTTCGTCCAGAGATTCGCCTTGAGGCTCACGTGCGCGGTGTCGACGCCGCCGTCGATGACCGCGACGATCACGGTCTTCTTCGGCTGCTTCCCGGCGAGCAGCTCACGCTCGGCGCGGCGAGCACTGATGCCGGCGACGCGATCGGACGACACGTCGAGCAGCTGCCAGTCGCGCGGCGCCTCGGCGAGCGGCTCGCCTCGCGCGGGCGCAGGTGTCGCGGCAGGCGGCGGAGTGGTGGGCGCCGGCGTAGTGGCGGTCGGGGCCGGTACCGGCGTCGGCTTCTCGGTGACGGTCTTTGCCGGCGCGCAGGCGGCCAGCATCGCGAGCGCAATGAAACGAAGTGACGTGTGCGGCTTCATGGGAATCCTTGCGTGCGGTCGGAAGCACGAGCGGCGCGCGTGGCGACGCTCAGACTACGGATGTCGATATGCGTGACTCCCGCAGACGGCCAGGAGGCGGCGGGCTGGGATGCTCGACGGGTGCTAGCTGAAGCTAACGCCCAGACTTCGCTCTGTGCGAGGACTGTGCGACAGGCGGTGGTATGCCCGCTGACCGCACGACCGGACGGCATTGTGCTGCATGACATCGCTTTGTTTACGGGAGCTGGGAACGGGGAACCGGGGACCGGGAACAGGGGCTGCATGCCGCGAGCTCTCATACGTCTCGTTGGGATCCTTGCGCGCCATCGCCAGCGGCGCCTGCGGACGCCCGCTCGGCAACGAGCCGCACCCAGACGGCGCGCGATCCCGTCGCGAGCCCCGCAACGACCCCGCTCGCGCTCGTCGGAGTGCGGGTCGTCCCGATGACGTCGAACGTCGTGCTGGTCGATCAGACGATCATCGTGCGCGACGGCGTCGTCACCGCGCTCGGGCCGTCCGCAGCCACACCGGTTCCAGCCGGCGCGACCGTCGTTACAGCGGCGGCGGCCGCTACGTCATGCCGGCGCTCATCGACATGCACGTGCACCTGTCGAGCGCCGATCTCGACGCGTACGTCAACGCGGGCATCGGCACCGTGCGCAACATGTGGGGCTTCGCGTCGATCGCGACGATGCAGCGCGACATTGAAGCCGGCGCGCGCGTGGGCCCGACGATCATCAGTGCGAGCCCGGGGCTCGACGGTCCGCCGGCTCAGTGGCCCGGCACGCTGCTCATCACCGATGCGCGTGAGGCGCGCGCGCTCGTGCGCGCACAGGCCGACGCCGGCTGGCCATACCTCAAGGTCTACACGCGCCTCACGCCGGAAGTGTTCGACTCGGTGATGGTCGCTGCGCGCTCATTTGGCATCACGCCGATCGGTCACGTGCCATTCGAGGTAGACGTGTTGCACGCGATGGACGCGGGCATGAAGTCGATCGAGCACTTCACGGGCTACGACCGCGTCGGTGAGTCGCACGCGCCGCGCGGGGACGTGGGGGTGGGCGGACGCGGACCCGTCGCGCTTCGCGTCGTTGGTCGAGGCGACGGTGCGAGCGGGTGTGTGGAACTGCCCGACGCTCGCGATCTTCGACGAGCTCGCGAAGCAGCATACGGCGGCTGAGCGAGCGGCGATCGTTCGAAATCGCGGTCTGTTCGTGCGCGAGCTCTCACGTGCGGGCGCTCGTATCCTCCTCGGCACCGACGCCGGAATCGATGTCGTAGCGCCGGGCGAGTCGGTGCACGACGAGCTACGCGAGATGGTCGCGGCGGGCCTAACGCCGTTCGACGCCTTGCGCGCGGGTACGACGAGTGCCGCGGAGTTCCTCGGCCGACCTGATCTGGGCCGAGTGGCAGTGGGCGCGCGTGCGGACCTGTTGCTGCTGGAAGGGAATCCGCTGGCTGATGTCGCGAACGCGCATCGCATGGACGGCGTGGTCCTGCGAGGCGCCTGGCGCCCGGCGCATCCCGAGGAGCGCATGAGCTGTCATCCGGGAGCGCAGCGACGAGGGACCTTCGGTGAAGTACTCGTGGCCCGACCGGCTACGATGCCATCACACAAGGTCCCTCGCTGCCGCTCGGGATGACACGCGCTCGGCGACTTCGGCGCGACTCCCAACCAATCGACACGCGCCGTGGTCATATACATCGTGACCTTCGAATGGATGGCGTGATGAGCAAGCGAGCAGGCAGTCGGAGCGGATCGAGGGACGAATCGACTGGTGAGCCGTTTACTCGGCGGGAATGGATCGTGGCCGGCGGGTCGGTTCTCCTGGCGGCCTGCGCGAGCCGGCTCGGTGCCTGACACGTCGTCGCGGCCGGCAGGTCCGGGAACGCAGCGACAGCGGGCGAGCGGGACATCAACGAGCTGCTCCAGCTCGCGAGCGTGCCTGGGATGTCGATCGCGACCGTGCGCGGCGCCAGTGTGAGCGTCGAAGGGTTCGGGGTCAGGCGCAGCGGCGGCACCGACGCCGTCACAGGCGACACCGTCTTCGAGGCCGCGTCGCTCAGCAAGCCGGTGTTCGCGTCGATCGTCATGCAGCTCGCCGCCGAAGGGGTGATCGACCTAACGCGACCGCTCGGCGAATACCTCCCGCTGCCGAATCCTGGCGACGAGCCGTCGAAGCTCATCACGGCCACGCACGTGCTCAGTCATTCCGGCGGCTGGCGGAACTGGCGGAACAGCCGCGACGTCGCGCTCACCGCGGACTTCCCGCCAGGCTCTCGCTTCTCGTACTCGGGCGAGGGCTACTTCTTCCTCCAGCGGGTGGTGGAGAAGCTCACGGGTAAGGGCCTGCAGCAGCTGTCGCGCGAGCGTGTGTTCGAGCCGTTAGGCATGCGAAGCAGCGGCTACCTCTGGCGCCCCGAGCTCGACGCGAAGATGGCGGCGCCACACTCGAACCGGGGGCAGCCCGGCGACAGCAACAACGCGAAGATGGGCCGCGCGTTCCAGGGACTCGTGGCCGAGATGGGCAAGCCCGTGGACCAGTGGACAACCGTCGACGTGGAGAAGGCACTGCCGCGCGTCGATGCGAATATCCCGGTGCTTCCGAACTTCCTCGTACCGAACGCTGCGGCATCGCTCCTGACGACGGCGCGCGACTACGGAACGTTCGTCCAGTGGCTGCTCGGCGCGGGCCCGGTACAGGGCGGTCGCGCGGTGCTGGATCGCATGATGGTCCAGCGCTCGACGATCAATCCAGCGTTAGGCTGGGGCAGCGGCATCGGACTCGAGCAGGCGGGCGGTCGCCGCTATGTCTGGCACTGGGGCGACAACTTCGGCTTCAAGAACTTCATCGTGGCCGAGCCGTCGGCGGGAACGGCGATGGTGATCTTCACGAACGGCCAGTCCGGCCAGCGCGTCTACGAGCGCGTCATCAGATCGCGGACGGGTGTGGACCATCCGGCGTTTCTCTGGCTGTGACCAGGGTGTCATCCCGAATGCCAGCGCATTGTCATCCCGAGCGGACAGTCGAGGGATCATTCGGCGAAGTCACTCGTCGCCATGACGAGGAGCAATCGATGCAACTCCGAGAAGCATCCCTCGTCGCTGTCGCTCCTCGGGATGCCCGACCGCTGCGCCGGCTGACGTTACTTCGAACAGAGGTACTGTAGCGCCACGTCAGGCAGCGTCGCCTTGATCGCCGGGCCGAAGCCCGGTTTGCCCGGCGCCGAGTGCTGGTAGATCCGGTTCGTCTTCTCGTCGTGGTAGTACGTGTTCTCCTTCACCGCCACCACCTGCTTCTTGCAATCGAACATCGCCACCGTGCGTGACGATGTGATCGGACCGTTAGGCGTCGCCACCGGCTTCACGAACGCCACCCGGAGCGTCGCCGTGATGATGCCGGCGGTGTCCTTCTTCACGCTCTTCGGATCGACGAGGACCGGATTCCCGATCCCCGTCTTCCCGATCTCCTGCCACTTCGTCTGCTTCGTCTGAACGACGAGCGAGCACAGGGTCGCGAGCACGAGCAGGCGCATCGGCACCACGATTGAGGTCTACGTCCTTCGTGAGATATGGCCAGTCACGACTCGTCAATCAGTCGTCAGGTGCAGGTGTCAGGCATCAGTACCGCGCATCGCATGCTGTGTTGCGTGCCATTGCTCAGCTCGCGCGCAGGTACACCGCACCCGCTTCCTGCGCCCGGATCGCCGCGAACACGCCCGACGGCTGCAGGATCACACCCGGCACCAGGAACGCGATCGCCTGCTTGCGCGCATCCGCATCGCTCACGTTCTCCTTCGACTTGATGAGCTGCACGCAATCGGCGAACGCCAGGTTGCAGCCTAACGCGATGCCACCGCGCCCGATGAACTTGTCGAGCGCCATCGCATCGAAGTCGGCCGGCACCTCGTTCCGCGACGAGGAGAGCAACGCCGGATTGCGGTCGGTCGCCTCCGACGTGATCGGGTGCATCGCGCTCTTCGCCTTGCCGACCCCGTACTTGTCCCAGAACGCCTGCTGCATCGCGAGCACGATGCCGTTGTGCCGCAGCACCACCACGGCCGAGATGTCCTTCGGCGCGACGCCGAGCACGTCCTGGTACTGCTTGCCCCAGATGGTCGCTCTCCACACACCGTAGCCGCTGTCGACCTCGGGCACGTCGAAGATCGCCTTGTGCTTGCCTGTCAGTCGCGCTGGCCACGAGACGTCCCACTTCTCACCCTGCATCGTTGGCGATGGCACGGTGGCGGCGAACGCGGTGGACGACAGCTCCAGAGGCAGCGGCATGGCGCCAAGGATCGCGGCATTCACGGCGACCTTCCCGAGAAAGTCCCGACGGGTGGTGTCCATAGATCAGTTCCGGAATGAAGGTGGTTGATGTTCGGTCGATTCCGTCGGCGCAGCTAGTCGAGGAGCGTGAAATCCAGCGAGAACGCCGGTGCATTCTGGGCGTGAGGAGCGACGTAGGACGAGCTCAGCCGTGGATCTCGCGCGTTCAGCCCCCGAGTCGTCCCGAACCCTCTCGCCAGCGCCACGGCCACAAAGACCATCACGACAACCACGAGCGCCTCGACGTGACTGATCAACGCGATCCGCTTCCCCGCGCCGCGCGTCATCAACCGCTCGGCCGACTCGCCCGTGCGGAACGATCGGCGCCAGCGCATGAGCGTCATCATCGGCCAGAGCTCGAGGATGAGGATCAGCACGAACAACCCCATCTTCGCGTGGAAGACGGGGTTGATGTAGTAGTAGCCCGGAGGCTTTTCGAGACCCGCGACCATGCGCCACACGCCGGTGGCGATCCAGAGCGCCGCGGCAATGCCCCACACCGTGTCCGACCGGAACGCTCGGCGTAAGGCAGCGTTGCTCGGCGATTCGCGAAGCGCCGTCCCACGAGCGATGACGGCGCCGAGGCCGAGCCCGAGCGCGATGAGGTGGAGCGCGGCAAGTGTGAGGCGGAGCAGCATGCCCCAATTGTAGCCAATCCCGGCCGGTCCCACACGGGTCGGTGTCATTCCGAGCGGGGCTGTCATTCCGAGCGAGCGCAGCGAGTCGAGGAATCGCGATCGTCCCGGTAGAGAGGCCCTCTACCCGGACGCCAACGATTCCTCGACTGCGGCCTTCGGGCCTCCGCTCGGAATGACGGGGACTTACCCCGCGATCTCGCCAAGCGCTCGCGCGGCTGCCCGTCGAACGGCGGCGGCGCGGTCGGACTTGAGTCGATCGGCCAGCGCCGGAATCGCCGCCGTATCCTCCACTTCACCGAGCGCGCGGGCGGCACTCTCGCGGACGAGCGCGTCCGGATCCGCCAGCGCGTCGATCAGCGGGCGCACCGCCTCGTGGCGCTCGATCTCGCCTAACGCCCACGCGGCCGTGGCCCGCACTCGCGGTGCGTCGTCCCGAAGTCGGCTCACCAGTGGCGCGACCGAGGCGAGGGTCATCCGCGAATCCGAGCGCCAGCGCCGCCATCTCACGAGCCACGGGATCCGTCGCCGCGAGCGCAGCCAGCATGGCCTGCATCGCGGACGGGTCGTGAACGCGGCCGAGGAGCGGCGCCGCGAGCCGGCGGACGCACCAATCGGGATCGGCGAGCGCCGCGCGCAGGATCGGCACCGCGCCCGCGTGGACGTCTCCGTGATGAAGCCACGTCGCGACGTCCCGAGCGGTCGAGTCAGCCGAACTGCCGGCCGTGAAATCGCCATCGGTCCCTGACGACCAGCCGGATCGTCCGTCGACCGTCGCGGCCGCGAGCTCGCAGGCGACGGTATTGGTGCCGCGTGCGGCCTGCAGCAGTCTCGCGACACGCGCCGAGTCGATTCCCTGTTGCGCGCGCGCCGCCCGTTTGGCTGCAGCCGGGAGCGGCAGGAAGACATGCCGTTCGGCTGCCCAGGCGGTGCCTAACGCCAGGCCGGCCCGGCCGAGGGCGAGCGCGCCCAGGGTCAGCACGAGCAGTTGCGCCAGTCGTCCGATCGTACGTCTCACTGTTGCCTCCTGGTTGTCATTCCGAGCGGAGCCGCGAAGCGGCGAGTCGAGGAATCGAGAGCGTCTCGGTAGAGGGCCCTCTGTCGGCGACGATCGCGATTCCTCGACTCCGCGTGCGCTTCGCGCGCGCTCCGCTCGGAATGACGTCTAGCGATGCTTGCCTAACGCTTCAGCGGCCAGCTTGCGAATCTCCGGGTCATCGTCCTTGAGCAGCGCCGCCATCACCTCGACGGCACGCGCACCGCCGATGTTCGCCAGCGCCTCCACCGCCGAATGTTTCACCTCGGCGTCGCTGTCGCGCGTCAACGGAATCAACGCCGACACCGCCGCCTCATCCTCCAGCTGCCCCAGCGCCTCGGCCGCCGCCTTCCGCACGCCGCGATCGGCGTCACGGGTCGCGGCGATCAGCGCCTGCGGGGCCGATTTCAAGTCGTCGAGCTGGCCGATCGCCTCGACCGCCTGTTGGCGCACCTCGACCTCGGCATCGCGCGTCGCCGCCTCGAGCGCCGGCAGCGCACGCTTGTCCGCGATCTCGCCGAGCGACTCCACCGCCTGCTTTCGGACCTCGGCGTCGGCGTCCTTCGTCGCGGCGCTGACACCCGTGATCGCGTCGGCGCTCTTGATCTCGCCTAACGCCCACACCGCCTGCTTGCGCGTCTCGACGTCGGGATCGCGAAGCACCGAGATCAGCGCCGGAACGCCGGCGGCCGCCTCGAGCTCGCCGATGGCCCAGACAGCCTGGCGACGGACCTCCGGCGCGGTGTCGCGCACCGCGGCGCTGAGCGCGTCGACGGCACGGGCGTCATCGATCTCGCCTAACGCCCAGGCGATCTTGGCCCGCACCGCCGTGACGCGCTCCGAGCCGAGTGCCGCGATGAGTCCGGGGACGGCGCGATTGCTGTCGATCTCACCTAACGACTCGGCGGCCGCTTCTCGAACGCGCGCGTCGGAGTCGGTGCGCAATGCCTGCACGAGCGCGTCGACGGCGCGTGGGTCCTCGAGATTGCCGAGTGCTTCGACGGCCGCGAGTCGGACGGCGACGTTCGAGTCCTTCACGACCGAGAGCAGCGCCGGAACGGCGGTGTCTCGGCCCTGTGCCTTGGTGGGCGCTTGAGAATCCGTCGCTGTGCCCTGCGCTGCCGCCGCCGCAACGGTCGCCGGCAGCGCCGCCGACTCGGCCGTTAGGCCGTCGACATCTCGCGCTTCAGGCGCATTGGCTATGGCGTTAGGCGCCGCATGATGCGCTGGCACCGCGGCGGCGATGGCGACGGCCGGGCGCGGCAAACGACAGCGCGATGATCGCCGCGCGCGCCGCCGTGAGCACGTTGCGGCCGGAATCCGGGGCGAGGATCGCGAGCAGCCGGCCCTCGAAGTCCGACCGGCGAGCCATCGCGAGCGTCACGGCTGCTGTGGCTGATGAGCGCATGGTGCGTGCAATCTCCAGAAGGTCGCCCGCGTAGTCGGAGGGCCGGGTCCCGGCCGCCACCACCAGGGCGTCACACGATCGTTCCGCCTCCATCCGCACGTGCCGTCCGGCGAGCCTAACGAGCGGGTGGAACCAGTAGACGGCACACGCGAGCTGCACGATCGCGTTCGTCAGCAGGTCGCGGCGTCGCACGTGGGCGAGCTCGTGCAGCAGCACGGACCGGCGACGGTCGGTGCGTCCACTCGTCGACCGACGCGGGCAGCACGATGACCGGGCGGAGGAGACCGTACGTGAACGGCATTGCTGCCTGGCTGCTGATCACGATCCGCGCAGTCGGCCCCGCACCGAGTGCGGCTCGCGCGCTCTCGACCAGCGACTGCCACGCCGGTCCGCTGGCGGGCGTGGCATTCCTGACGATTCGCCGGATGGCTGCGACGCCGACGACGAGCCGCCCGAACATCCAGAGCATTCCGGCGGTCCAGGCGAGGAGAAGCAGGGTCGCGGGATCAGCGACTGGGGACTGGGGATTGGGGACTGGGGACTCGGCAACTACAGCTTGTCGCTGGTCGCTCGTGCTGGTCGCTGGTCGCGGCTGCGTTACGGCGGGCGAAGGCGGCGAGGCCATGGTGGCGACGTCAGCGGATCTCTGCGTCGCGGCGACCTGCTGAGTCGTCGGCGGCGTCACGTCGAGCGCGTCACGGGCCGTCGCGAGAGCCGTCAGCTCGAGGCGCCACGGGATCAACGTCGTCACCGGCAGGAGGAGCATGCCGGCAACGGCGAGACTCCAGACGAGAATGGCGCGCGGCGGCCGGCGCGTTGCTGAGCGCGCGCGTCAGGCCGACGGCGATCAGGATGAGGAGCGTGCCCTTCGTGAGCGCGCCGACGATGAGCGGCACTCGTCCGAGCGCGTCGAAGACCTGCGAGATGGCGGTGATGGTCGGGCTCATGTCAACGTCCCTCCTGGCGCGCCTTGCGGACTTCGGCGGCGAGTCGTTCGAAGTCGGTCGTCGAGAGCGAGCTATCGGACATCTGCAGCAGGGCGACGACGGCGCTCTCGGCGGATCCGTCGAAGAAGGTCTGGAGCAGGTGATTCATTGCGGCGAGGCGCGCGCGGTCCCTCGGCACGGCGGGGACGTAGACGTAGCGCGGGCCGTCCTGCTTGTGGCGCACGTGGCCCTTTTCCTCGAGCACGTTCATGGTGGCGCGAACGGCGGAGTAGCTGGGCGGATCGGGGATCTGCGCCATGACGTCGGCTACCGTTGCCTCGCCGTCACGGTAGAGCACGTCCATGATCTGCCGTTCGCGGCGGGTGAGCTTGGCGCTGAGCTGAGCCGATTTGGAGTCAGGCATGGCTAGTAAATGCTAGATAAGCAGCAGTGTGCTGGTTATCTAGCATGGGGAGAGCAATCTGTCAACAGCCATAACGGCGCAGGGCCCAAAGGGCGCCAATCCCGAACGGCGCGGAATGCCAGACCGGCGCGAAATGCCGAACGGCGACGAAAGAGCGGAAAGGCACCGCCGTTTGGCGCCGTTCGGGATTTCGCGCCGTTCGGCATCTGGCGCCGTTCGGGATCTCGCGCCGTTCGGGATTTGGCGCTGTTTGGGATTTGGCGCCTTCGGTCTCCGCCGTTGCTGCGGTCCTCCGCAATCTCTCCAGGTGGGGCCGTTTCACCAGCTACGCGACGGACGCTAGCAGGCCCCGAATACCGTGGAGGAAAGCCCCATGTCATGGATTCTCCGGAGCTCCCGAATTGCGCTGGTTGGCGCGGCGATGGCCGCCCTCTCAGGGTGTGAGAGCTCCCCGACCGCGCCCGCCCGAACGGTTGCAAAGCCCAGCCTCGCCGTCACGGACAACGAGCGCCTCCCCTTTTCCTTCAACGTGCGCGGCTGCGGTGAGCGAGTGCACGTCACCGGGACCTTTCACGTCCTCTCGACGTTCACGCTCACGGAGAACGGCAACGAGACCGACCGCCTGCACATCAACGCCAGCGGGACGGGAACCGGGCTCACGACCGGAGCGTCGTATCGGATCAACGACCCGATCAACCTGATGGCGCAATTCAGGGACGGCGTTCGTCACGTCGAGAGCCAGACCGAGACGATGACGCTCATCGGCCAGGGCAGTGTTCCCAACACGAAGGTCGTCGGCGCGGTTCCAGTTCGTCGCTAATGCGAATGGCGAGACGACGGTCGAGATCGATCAGACCGACACCATCTGCCAGTGATCCGAATGGCGCAGGGTTGGGCAGCGCACGCGTGCGCTGCCCGACCTGGCCAGCTCGTTATTGAATCTTCGTCGGCACCGTCACGTCGAGCTTTTTGCTCGGCAGCCCTGACAGCTTCGCGGGCATTGTACGACACGATGCCGTAGTGCCGGTCGGCTGTCGGAACTCCCCAGTTGCCGAGGCTAACGCCGAGCGGCAACTTGGTTGCCGCGCGACCCGGTGTCCCTGATGTCACGTTCCAGGCGACCGCAGGGGAGGCGCTGCGAGCATGAGCGAAGGCGACGCGCCGTACGCATTCCAGCCGTTCTCGGCAATGCACGCGGGCATCATGCTTCTCTTCGCCGCCGCCACGCTGCTGTTCATCTGGATCGGGCGCCGGTCGGACGCGGCTCGGCGATCGCGAATCGAGCGCACGATCGGCTGGGCGATGGTCGCCATCTGGGTCGTGAACAAGGGATGGTGGTGGTTCCCGTCGCGATTCGACGCTGCCCATACGCTCCCGCTGCAGGTGTGCGACATCACGTCGCTGCTCGTCGCGCTCGTGCTGCTCGCGCCGCGCGACTGGGCGAGTGTGCTGCTCTACTTCTGGGGGATCGGGATGAGTCTCCAGGCGCTCATCACCCCTGATCTCAACCGAAGACCGGACAGCATCTGGTTCTGGTTCTTCTGGATCTCACACGCAGGCACCGTCGGTATCGCGCTCTACGTCGTGGCCGTGCGCGGCTACCGTCCCACCTGGCGCGACTACCGATTCGCCGTGGCCGCGGGGCTCGTGTATCTCGGCGTGGTGTTCGCGATCGACGTCCTGTTCGACTTCAATTACGGCTACGTCGGTAACGCTCGGCCCGGGCAGGTGTCGGTCATCGACTTCCTCGGACCGTGGCCGGGACGCGTCGGCCTGGTCGCGATCCTCGCCATTCTGGCGATGGCGGGCCTGATGCTCCCGTGGGTGTGGACGCCGCGCTCCCGAGTCGCTGTCGCTCGCTCGGAATGACCACTCGCTCAGGGGTGGGTGAGATTCTTCGCCGCCGCCAGGCGCCAGGTCCCGTCACGTCGGTCGAGCGTGATCTGAAGCAACACCGAGTTCTTTCTGGGAACGCCGAATCGCGCCTTCCAGCGCAGCGGTAGCGAGACCTCCCCCTCGGCGCGCTCATTGGTGAATGACCGCCGCAACACCTGAGGCGCGCCGTCGACTGTAGGCTTTTCATCCTCCACGAACTTCGAGAACCGGCGCGCTGCTGTCATCTGGCCGATCTGCCCTCGCGCGAATCCCTCGCTAAGCGTGCGCGCCGCATTGGCCAACGCCGCGTCAACGTCCGCTTCCGTGACTGTCGGCGCCAGCCTCGGTGGCGGGTCTGTAGCCGGTGCCGGATTGGATGCTAGTGTCCCGGTAACGTTCACGCGTATGCTGTCGGCCACGCCGCCGGCGGTCGCCGAGGCCATGGTCTCGCCGGGCGTAACGCCACGTACGATTCCGATGCTGTCGACCGTCGCGACGCTGGCATTCGATCAGCGCCAGACGACGCGATTCGAGAACACGCGCCCCGAGCGATTCAGCACGCGCGCGCGCAATCGCATCTGCTCGCCTATTCGTAGAGAATTCGATCGCGGACGATCGATCATGACTTGGGCCGGCGATGGACGAACGACGACGACCGCGACGCGCGCCGTTGCTGTATCAGCGATCGCAGTGACGGACGTCTTCCCCACTGCTCGCCCGGTGACTGTGCCGTTGGCGCTCACCGTGGCAATCGATGAATCCTCCACCGTCCACGTGATGCTGTCCGATCGGGACGTCGGCGCCAGCATCGTTCACCGCTCGCACCTCGATGCGGCTGCTGTCGCCGTTCTCGACCTGGAGCGGGTTACTCGACGTCACGCTCAGCGTCGCGACCCGATTGGTGCCACCCGGGGCTGGCTGGGGAGACCCGACCTGACCCGTCGCAACGTTAGGCGACGATGTAGCGGAAGCGGTGTCGGGCGTCTTCGATCGTCCGTCATCGCCACTCCTGGCCCGGGCGAGCAGCACGGCTGCCAGCACCGCGACGACGATCACGCCACCACCAATCCGTAGCGCGAACGGCGGCAGGCGTCTCGGCGGCGGCGCCGCGGTGACCGTGAGCAACCTGCTCGCTTCCTTCCCGGCGACCTCGGCGAAGACCGTTACCTCCCCAGCGCTCACGGCCGATACGGTGCCGTCAGCGGCGACCGTGGCCAGGGACGGTGCGCTCGAGCGCCACACGACTCTGTCGGGCTCGTGCTCGCGGCCCGTCGTGTCGCGTACCTTGGTGCGGAGCCTGACGCGCTTGCCCGCGCGGACCGTCGTAACGGGCGTGCTGATCTCCAGGCTCACGATCGCTGGAGGCGCGATGGTGACGTGAGCCGCGGAGGTGACGCCGCCACATTCCGCGGTCACGTCCACCGTCCCGGCCTTCATCGAGACCGCGTGCCCAGCCTGGTCGATCTCGAGGATCCGCCGGTCCGATGACTTCCACGCGACCGTGCGCCCCGACAGCACGTGACCCGTTGCGTCGCGCATCTCAGCCGAGAACGTGACGACCTCGCCTGCAGTCACGCTGGGCGACTGCGGCGTGACGGCGATCGTCGCGACATCCGCGGGCGTTACGACGACATCGACCGTACTGGCGCGGCCGTCGAGCGTCGCGCTGATCGTCGTCCGGCCGATCGCATTGGCGACGACAATGCCCTGCGGGCTAACGCTGGCGATCGCCGGATCGGCCGACCGAAGCACGACGTGACGCCCGGCGATCGCCTTTCCGCGGGCGCTGCTCGCATGAATCGTGAGTCGGTCCGAGGCCCGTTCCTGGAGCGTGAGCGTCGTCGGTGTGAGACCGAGCTCGGCGACGCGATCAGGCACTACCTCGACCGCGATCGTCGCTGTGATGGATTCGCTCGTGGCGGCGATCGTCGTTCTGCCTAGTGCGTGGGCCGTCACCTCACCCTCGGCGTCGATCGACACGAATGTCCGGATTGCTCGACGCCCACATCACCTGCGCGGTCGGTGGCGTCGCGACCCGTCGTGTCGCGGATGACGCATTCCATCTGATGGGTCGTGCCCACCTCGAGCGGGGGCGTCGGCGGCACGAGCATGATCGACGCAACCGCTGACTGAAGCACCACCACCGTGGTGGCGGCCGCCGAGACTCCGACCTGCGCCGTGATGACGGCCGAACCCACGTTCAACGCCGTCGCGACTCCGGATGCCGAGACCGAGACGATCGTAGGCGCGCTGGAAGTCCACACGGGCCCCGGTGGCGGCGTGACGTTAGGCGCCGAGGCGGGCAGGAAGGTGACCGTGAGCTCCGCGTGCTCGCCTATCTGGAGTTGTGCCTGTGGCGGCGAGACCTGGATGGAGGTCCAGGGCGTCGTCGGCCCGCCGCGACCACGCGGTATCGGACTCGCGGGCGTGTCGGGATGCCGTCAGTCTGCGAGAGCGAAATGGCGCGCACTAACTCGGCGAGCTCGATCCGCGGCGACTCATCACCCCGGACGAGTCCCTCGGCGAAGCTCGGGAGGGCGTGGGCCAGAGAGGGGAAACGATCCGCCGGCGCCTTCGCGAGCATGCGCATGACCGCGGCAGCGAGTGCGGGCGGACAATCGGGACGGAGTCGTGAGCAGGGACGCCGGCTCGGTTTTCACGTGCGCCCACTGCAGCTCCATCAACCCGCCGACGAACGGCGGTTGCCCCGTGAGGAGCTCGTAGGCGACGACGCCCAGTGAGTACTGGTCGGACGAAGCCGTGAGCTCGTCGCCCGAGACCTGCTCCGGGCTCATGTACGCGGGCGTGCCGATGACGCTGCCGGTGCGCGTCAGTGCCGGCACTCCGCGGCCTTGGCGATGCCGAAGTCGGTGACGAGCACGTTGCCGCGTCGGTCGATCAGCACGTTCGGCGGCTTCACGTCACGGTGTACGACGCCTTCGTCGTGCGCGTACTGCAGCGCGCCGCCGAGCTGCAGCGAGCAGGTGCTGGATGATGGGTATCGGCAGCGGCGCGTGCTTGCGGGCGACCTGCTCGAGGGACGCGCCCTCGATGAACTTCATGACGAAGTACAGCACCTCGGCGTCGTCGCGCACGGAGTGGATGACGACGATGTTCGGGTGGTCGAGCTTCGCGGCCATCCGTGCTTCGCGCTTGAAGCGGTCTTCCATGCCGTCGTGGAAGGCGAGCTCCGGCAGCATGACCTTGATGGCGACCTTGCGGTTGAGTCGCAGGTCGTAGGCGAGGTAGACGGCGGCCATGCCGCCGCGCCCGATCTCGCCGCGGATCTCGTACTCGCCGACGGTGGAGTTGCGCAGCTTGGCGATGAGCCGGGCGCCGTACGAGCCCGTCTCACCGCTGATGGAGGGGCCGGCCGCTGGGACGCCCGGTGCGGGAGTTCGGGGGGTGCCCGCATGCTCCGCAGAACCGGTCTTCGGCGAAGACCGGAGCCCCGCACTTGAGGCAGGCGAGTGCGGTGGGCATTAGGCGGCGGGGAATGTCATGCGAATCCTGCGAAACGCCAGTTACCGGCTCGCCAATATTGGGAGGCGGGCTGAGGCGCCGAAAGCCCCACGGAGCACAAACGACCCACCGCCTGACAGCGGCCCGCTGGAGTTCGTTTGTTTGAGCGATTCTACGGGCCTGTGGTATGCCCTGCTGCGCTGGGCATTGCCCGCCGCCGTCAGACCGGCGTCTTGATCGTGCGCATCGGACCGCTGGGTTGCCGAACGAAGGCCAGCTCTTGGACTGGTGACAGGTCACCGACCACGGTCCCATCGAGCGCCGAACAGAATAAGATTGTCGCCGGAGGACTCCCAGAAACGCGTGCCGGCGTCGCTACGCACACTGGTCACACGCACGCCGCGGCACCCTGGCAATAGGTCCCGTACTGACTGGTGTAGTGCGCGGCAGAAGCTGTAATCGTCGCGCGACGTGTAGGCCGCTTCGGGAGACACATAACCCGCAGCCTTGATGGCACTTCGGAGCGCATCGAGCCGCTGGTTCTCCAAACGGCCATGGTCTCTCGAAGAGCTGTGGATCTCGTGAATCAATGAGTCCAGAAGCGCGCGGCCGGCGTTACTGCTGAGCGACAGATCGGCGATTGTGATTCCCGCGGAAACAGCATATTCGAAGACTCGACTCTCAGAGAGAGCTGACTGAAAGTCATTCGCCTTCAGACTCGGAGATTTTCCGCTGGCGACGCGACGCACGTCCTCGTCGAACGCGGTCCGAAGCTCCGAGTTCTCCGTCGCATACCATGTGAACTCGCCCAAGGCGGCGTCGTTGAGGCTAAGAGCCGTATTAATACCGCCAACCGGTGGCCGAGTGACTACGATGCGATTGAGATCCGCCGAGAGCGTTGCGGGGATGGGAGGACGGGGCCCAGTCCATCGATAGTCGTTGGCGGTGCTCTTCCAGACGGTGCGATACTTGTCCGCCCCCGCGCGGCCAGTCGTAACTCCCGCGTCGCTTGACGGTCGCACGGCCCGGAAAACACGAGTGCCTTCGGTCGGCTTCCAGAAACCGACGTTTCGCGTGGCGTCGCGCATCGCTGAGCAGACGGCCGCAGTAAAGTGCCGTATTCATCACGTGACCGGGATGTGTCATTGATGCGACTGTGTACTGGCAGGCACCGACGTCTAGATCAGGACCGCGATACGGTATGTGCCGCCGCCTTGGCTGTCGAGAGCAGGCGCACCACACCGATATAGTGCTGACGTCAGGACCGAATCGTCACCCCAACGCCGACCAACGTTCGCTGGAACCCGCCCGAGCCCGCGAGGTTCGAGTTCGACCACCCGCCTCGTCCGCATGCCTCAGTGCGCGGGCTGCGTCAAGCGGCGGGGGCACGTTAGGTCCGTGCTCGGCGTCACGGTTGTCATTCCGAGCGGAGCCGCGCAGCGGCGGAGTCGAGGAATGCCTTGTTCTCTGGGTAGAGCGGCCTGTCCCTCTACCGGGACGCCACTGCGGCCTGACGGCCTCCGCTCGGAATGACAACGACAACCCACGAGGCTCCGCTGGCTGCCTGCTCTGGCTTTATGGGGTATGTGATACTACACTGTACGTATGAGCCAAGCCCACGATGAGCTCACATTTGTCTACCTGGCCCCGTTCATTCGCGCGGCGAAAAGGCGTCCTGTCCGAGGAAGACTTTGAGGCCATCGAAGCCGATTTGCGGAAGGGCGCGGCGCGATGGCCCGTGATGCAGGGGACGAGGCGGGTTCAGGAAGATGAGGTATGCGCCGATTGGCAGCGGCAAGGGCAAGAGCGGTGGCGTCCGCATTGTCTATTTCTTATCGTCATCACGACGGCCGCGTGTCATTTGCTACGCTCCTTCGGAAATCGGAGATGGAGAACCTGACCAAAGCCGAGCGCAACCTGCTCGCCGAGCTGGCAAAGATCCTGAAACGGGCTCCCTGAACGCGGCGGACCCGGGCCGGACGCAACGGAGGCGACGAACGATGACGACGAAACTGGGAAGGACCAGCACTGGTCCGCGACCGAAGAAGAAGACGACGAAGGCGAAGACGAAAGGAGCAGGGCACGAAGCTCGGCCGCGACTTGATCGAGGCGATGCAGGAGATGATCGCGATCGATCGCGGCGAGTCGAAACCGCTTCGCATCGACCGACCGGAGCGTACCGCACGCCGGCTGACGGCCGAGCCGGCGCCGGAGTTCTACAAGGCGCGTGTGGTTGCTGTGCGAAAGCGGCTCGGAGTGTCGCAGCCCGTGTTCGCCCGCACGCTCAACGTCAGCACGGAAACCGTGAAGGCCTGGGAGCAGGGCAAGAACACGCCCGGAGGGCCAGCGGCTCGACTCCTCGAGATCACCGAGGCGTACCCTGAGATCATCGTGAAGTACGTGCGGGAGAAGAAGTTGTAGTCGTCAATCCGCGGCTGTCATTCCGAGCGGAGCGCAGCCGCGGGTCCTGAGGAATCCCTGCCCTCCGGGTAGAGAGCCCTCTACTTGGCAGAGTCGATTCCTCGACTGCGCGCCTTCGGCGCTGCCCCCGCTCGGAATGACAAAGCTCCCAACGACTCGCACCTTTGGAGCGTTGGCATTGTGTCCAGACCATACGCTGTCGTGTGGTCCAACACCCGAGTCCCCCCAAGCCCTAGCCACGCGTATGCGCCCTAGCCTGCGTCCGCTCACGCCGGCAGCAGCCGCCATCCTCTTTGGCGTCGCCTGCTCCCAGCAACCCAAGCCCTCTCCATCACCCGAGCCCGCGCCGACGCAGACCGCGCAGCGGCCGCCCACGCGGACTGATTCCGCGCCATCCGACAATCCCGCCGGTCCCGCTCGCCAGGGCGGACAGGGCGGTGGCGCTGCTGCCGCCAACGGCCAGCTCGCCGATCCCAACCCGCGTCCGTACGGTCGAGTCGTCACGGCCGATGCGAAGACGCGGAACGGGCTCTTCAAGGTCCACCGGATCGGCAAGCGCCTGCTGTTCGAGATCCCGCGCAAGGAGCTGGACAAGGACCAGCTGCTCGTCCAGGAGATCGCGAAGACCACGCTCGGCGCCGGCTACGGCGGTCAGGCGTTAGGCAACCGCGTGCTGCGCTGGGAGAAGCGCGACAACCGCGTGCTGCTGCGCGGCATGTCGCTACGAGGTGATCGCGAGCGACACGACGTCGCCCGTCGTCGGCGCCGTGCAGGCCGCGAACGTCCAGCCGATCATCGCCGTGTTCAATGTCGAGGCGTACGGCCCGGACAGCTCGATGGTCATCGACGTGTCGCGGCTGTTCACGCAGCCGCCGCTCGAGTTCTCGCCGGCGCAGCGCATTAGCCCGCGCGCGCAGATCGACGCGAATCGCAGCTTCATCGAGCGCGCCGTGTCGTTCCCGGACAACGTGAACGTCTAGACGACGCTGACGTTCAACAATCCGCCGGCGCAGCAGGGCGGCGGTGGCGGCGGGAATCAGCCGCAGCGCGGCGGCTTCGGCCAGAACGGCACGACCGCGCCGTCGCGCGACCGTGGTCATGTCGTACAGCTTCCACAAGCTGCCCGAAGTCGCGATGAAGCCGCGCCTCTGCGACAACCGCGTCGGCTACTTCTCGATGAGCGTGACGGACTACAGCCGTCCCGAGCAGAAGGCGACGGAGCGTTGCTACATCACGCGCTATCGCCTGGAGAAGAAGGATCCGGAGGCGCCGATCTCGGAGCCGGTGAAGCAGATCGTGTACTACATCGATCCCGACGACGCCGAAGGAAGTGGCGTGCCGTGGCTCATCAAGGGCGTGCGAGGACTGGCAGCCCGCATTCGAGGCCGCCGGCTTCAAGAACGCGATCGTGGCGAAGGAAGCGCCGAAGCGATCCGGACTGGTCGCCGGAGGATGCGCGCTACTCCGTCGTCCGTTGGCTGCCGTCGACGACGGAGAACGCATCGGGCCGAACGTGCACGATCCGCGGCGCGGCGAGATCCTGAACGCGCACATCCAGTTCTATCACAACGTGCAGACGCTGGCGCGGACGTGGTACTACACGCAGGCCGCGGCGCTCGATCCGCGCGCGCGCACGTTCCCGCTGCCCGATTCGCTGATGGGGCGTCTGCTCGAGTACGTCGTGGCGCACGAGGTCGGTCACACGCTCGGCTTCCAGCACAACATGAAGGCGAGCTCGACGTACCCGATCGACAGCATCCGGAACGCGGACTTCGTCCGAAGCGATGGGCCACACGCCGACGTTGATGGACTATTCGCGCTTCAACTACGTCGCGCAGCCCGAGGACAAGATCGCGGTGGCGGATCTCGTTCCGAAGATCGGCCCGTACGACATCTGGGCGACGAAGTGGGGCTACGCGCCGCTCGACAACGCGAAGACGGCGGATGATGAGCGAAGGATCCTCGATGAGTGGGCGCGCGAGCAGGACGCGAAGCCGTGGCTCCGCTTCTCGACGTCGGGCAGCGTTCGGCTCCGATCCGGGCGAGGAGACGGAAGCCGTCGGTGACATCGACGCCGTGAAGGCGACCGAGCTCGGCATGAAGAACCTCAAGCGCAAGATGCAGTGGCTGGAGCAGGCGACGGTGAAGCCGCTCGAGGACTTCGACGAGCTGGGCGCAGCTGTACGACCGAATGGTCGGCCAGTGGCGCACGGAGCTGGGGCACGTGGTGCAAGATCGTCGGCGGCGTGAACTCGCAGGAGAAGTACGGCAGCCAGCCGGGCCCGCGCTTCACGCCGCTGCCGGCGGCGCGACAGAAGGCGGCGATGAAGTATCTGGCGGACAACGCGTTCCAGACGCCGACGTTCCTGATCGATCAGAGCATCCTGCGGAAGCTCGAGCCGGTGGGCGAGATCAACCGCATCCAGCGCGCGCAGGCGGCGGTGCTGACGCAGGTGCTGAATGATTCGCGGATGTCGCGGCTGGTCGAGTACCAGGCGATGCCGACGGACCAGGATGCCGCATACTCGTTAGGTGACATGCTCGGCGATCTGCGGAAGGGCGTGTGGGCGGAGGTCTATTCCGGCTCGCCCAAGGTGGATGCCTACCGACGCGCCTTGCAGCGCACGTATGTGGAGCAGATGGGGCTCAAGATCCGTCCGCCGAAGGAGGACGATCAGGCGGGCGGGTTCCCGCAGCAGGCGCGTCGTGGTCCGCAGGCGCCGCCGGCGAATGACGGGGAGATCAAGAACATGCTGCGTGGCGAACTACGAGATCTCGATAAGGAGCTAGCGTCGGCGACCGAGAAGGCGGGGGATCGGGAGACGCGGCTGCACATTGAAGGGATTCGGGCGCAGATCAAGGAGATTCTGGAGCCGAAGGAGTAAGTCCGGTACACAAGGAAGTAGCCGCCGGACCGAAGACGGTCCGGCGGCTTTTTCGTTAGCAGCGGCGGCGAGGCGAAGGTTCGCGGACGAGTGTCAGTGGGTGCGCATACCTTTTCGCGTCATCTGCGGGCGTCGTGAATCAGCGAGCGCTGACCGCCCACCACCGCGCCGGCGCCCTAGCTGGCCGCTCGTAGACATTGCCTCCCGCCCCGCGTCGATTCACCTTCGATGACATGAATGGCAGGGGTGCGTCTTGAGCGATGAGGCGAACGAGCTCGCGAGGGAGCTTGCCGCCGCGGTCGCGGACCGATACGCAGTGCTGCGCGAAATAGGACACGGCGGGTCGGCGGTCGTATTCCTCGCGACCGACCTGAAACACGACCGGTCGGTCGCGTTGAAGGTCCTGCACGCGCAGCTCGACTCCACGGTCAGCCACGACCGCTTCCTCGCCGAGATCCGCACCATCGCCCGGCTCAACCACCCGCACATCCTCCCCCTCTTCGATTCCGGAGAGGCCGACGGACGCGTGTTCTTCACCATGCCGTTCGTCGAAGGCGAGTCGCTTCGCGAACGGCTCCGCCGCGAGCGACGACTCTCGGTCGACGAAGCGCTCCGCATCACCCGCGAGGTCGCCTCGGCGCTCGAGTACGCGCACGCGCGCCGCGTCGTCCATCGCGACATCAAGCCGGAAAACATCCTCCTCTCCACCACCGGGCACGCGTTCGTGGCCGACTTCGGCGTCGCCTACGCGCTCGACGAGGCGCGCTCCGCCGCGCGCACCGACCCGGGCATGGCCGTGGGCACCCTCGGCGTACATGAGCCCCGAGGAGATGGAGGGCGAGCGCGAGCTCGACGGCCGAGCCGACCTGTACTCGCTCGCGTGCGTTCTGTACGAGATGCTGGTCGGGTCACCACCGTTCAAGATGCGGCCCATGATGCTGACCCTCAGGCGCGCGCCGTCATCCCGTCGGTACCGACCGATCGCGCGCCGAGGTCCCGGCCGGCGGTCGATCGCGCGCTCCGTCACGCGCTCGCCACGGGCACCGGAGGAGCGCTACGCGACGATGGCGGAGTTCATGGCCGCGCTCCGCACGCAAGTCGCTTCGACATCTCCACCCTCGGCGGCCTAACGATTCGCGCCGACGGACGTCCGCTCCGCGGCGACCGCCTGACACCCCACGCTCTCGCCTGCCTCGCATTGCTCGCCCACGCAGGCGATCGGGGCCTGCCCCGTGAGCGACATCGAGACGCTCTTGTGGGAGCGGTACTCCGGAGTCGGAGCGGCGAGCCGTGTGGACGAAACGCTGGCATCGATCCGTTCGGAGCTCGGACTGACCGATGTCGTCGTCGGCGAACACGTGATCCAGCTCGACCGTCGATCGTCGACAGCGACGTGACGCGCTTCAGCTCGATGGTTCGCGCCGAACGACTCGCCGACGCGGTGGCCGAGTACGACGGCCCGTTTCTCGAGGGCTTTCGGCTCGCGCGACGCGCCGCGTTCACGACGTGGATGGAGCATACCGGAGCGGAGCTCGCCTTCGAGTACGAGGATCGCGCTCGAGCGTCTCGCGCACGAGGCGGAAGCACGGGGCAACCACGCCGCCGCCGTGCGGTGGTGGCGCAAGCTCGCCGGCCAGGATCCGCTCAACGGACGCCTGACCGTTGGACTCATGCGCGCGCTGGCGGTGGCCGGCGACCGCGTTGGCGCGATCGAGCAGGCCGAGCATCTACGAGGTGCTGATCGAGGAGGAAGTCGAGCTTCCCCCGGACCGCGCCGTCGTCGAGTTCGCCGAGCGCCTTCGGACGCGGCTGGGTTCCCGGACGCATTCGCCGGCAGGACCGCTCGGCGGCGGCCGGCCGGCGCCTAACGACTGGTCGAGCGGCCCGGTCGCCGCGACCAGTGTGGCGCAGGGGCTCGGCGACCATCAGGCGACTCTGGCTCTAGGTGCGCGATGAACCCGTCGCCGAGCGAGAGCCGGCGACTACGCTGGCCCGCGAGCTCGCGAATCGGGAGTCGTCACGGTGACTCCCGAGCAAGTGGGACTGCTGGCCGAGAGCTGGAATGCGGTCGCAGGCGGCGCGAGGGTCGCCCGGCGTTCTACCAGTGCTGTTCGACCGCCATCCGGAGCTGCGCTCGCTCTTCGCCCGCACGGACATGCGAGCGCAGTACGAGAAGTTCGCGCTGATGGTCGACGAGATCGTGCAACTGCGCACCGAACCGCGCCAGTTCGTGCGCAGTGCCGTTCTGCTCGGGCAACGACACGCCATGTACGGGGTGACGCGCGATCAGTACGGCCCTGCCGGCGCCGCGCTCGCTCGAGGCGCTCGCTACGGCGCTCGGGCCGGCGTTCACGCCGGCGGTGCGCGAGGCATGGACGGAAGGCTACCTGCTCATGAGCTCCATCATGTGCAGGGCGGCGGAGCGTACGCCGGAACGGCGGGCGGCCTCATAATATCGCGCACCATCACGACATCGGTGTCGTTGCCTGAAACGCCCGCGCGGTGATCTCGACCAGCTTACACGTGGTCGCGGCCGTTGCCAGATTGCGGACGACGACGGTGACCGTTCCAAGTACACCGCCGCCGATCCACACGGGTGGCGCCTTCGCGTTTCGGGCCGCTCGCCGCAATAGCTTCACTTCTGCGACTACCATACGTCCATGCTCGGTAGCAGTGGACAGTCCCACAAAGGGTTGCGGCGGTGGGGCCCGAAATGTGTTTTCCCCGGCCATGCTCGCCCCCGCAGACCTCGACGACATCTTCGTCGGTCAGTACCGAATCGATCGCGAAGTCCGCCGCGGCGGCATGGCCACCGTCTACCGCACCCGCGACCTCAAGCACCACCGCGACGTCGCGATCAAAGTCCTCCGCCCCGACGTCATCTCTGAGCTGAGCGCCGACCGGTTCACCCGCGAGAGTTGCATCGGGTAGAGGGCGGTCCCTCTACCCGGACAATCGCGATTCCTCATGCGCCCGCCTGTGGTCGGCACCCGCGGCGTCCGCTCGGAATGACATCACGGAAACACCAGCCCCGTCAACCCGCTCGGCAGCTTTTCCGGGATCAGCCGCCGAAGCTGCTGCGGCCGGGCAGCGGGATCCAGCAGGCCGTCGCGGACGAAATCCACGAGCGACTGGATCTCTTCGTCGGTGAGCTGCACGGGCGCGCGGAGCAGCGGATCGAGTCGGTCGAGCACGGGCTGCGCCGGACCCGTTGGGCCTCGCAGATCCGCCGGAAGCAGGGCGGTGGTGTACGTCGCCGCGCCACTCACCGCATCGAGGTGATAGCGGATCGCGTCCTCCAGCCGGACGAACGCGCCGTTGTGCATGAACGCGGGCTGCAGTGCGACGTTCCTGAGCGGCGACGTGCGGAACGCGTAGCGGTCGGCCGAGCTGCCCGGTGACCTGCTCGAGCCCGAAGTCCTCGTTCGCGCCGGGACCGTCGAACACCACGTTGCCTAACGACGGCACGATCTGCGGAACGCCGGCCACGTGCTGCCGGAAGTCGCTGAACATCTCGTTCGACTGGCCCGACACGGCGTGACACTTCACGCAGCCGGCGCGGCCGAAGAACAGCACCGCGCCCCGCTTCTCCGATGTCGTCAACGCGTTCCGCACGCCGCGTGCATAACGATCGATCGGGGCGTCGGCGAACACGAGCGTGAGCTCGAACTCGGCGATCGCGCGCGCGAAGTGGTCGTACGTGATCGGTCCGCCGGCCGCGACTTCGGGAAACACCCGCGAGAAGATCTGGCGGTAGTTGGCGCTCGCGTTGAGCCGTCGCAGCACCTCGCCGCGGATGTCGTCGTTGCCGCCGGGGAAGTGGAACCCCGCGGCTTCGACGCGCTCCGTCGGCGGGATGAACGCCTGCGCGGTGAGCAGGTGCGGCAGATACGGACAGCGTGGTTCCTTCCGGTGCGGGAAACACGAAGCCGCGACTGTTGTCGAACGGATCGCCGGACGCGCGCGATGAAGCGCGAGTTCCACATGAGCGTCGGGTAGAACGCGGCGTTGATCGCCATCGGCGCTCGGCGCTGATTGCGCGGACCGGTGCGCCCCGGTCCCGACGATGCGGTTGTTGTCGATGCCGATCGCGATCGGCTGCGTGTCGCCGAAGCCGTTCGTGGGCGAGTGACAGCCGCCGCAGGTGTTGTCGCCATTGAGCCCGTGGATCGGATCGAACCAGAGCTGACGCCCGATGTCGGCGAGCTGGCGATCGATGCGCCGGCCGAGGCGCGTCTCGAGCGTGCTCGCGATGTGGCCGGTGAAGCCGTGGCTCGTGAGGTAGGCGCGCAGCGCGGCATCCAGGTCGTCGGAGGCGACGGACAGCGCCGCCGCCGCCGGCGCCACGGTGCGCGCCGGCTCGACGTCCGAACAGCCGCCTAACGCGACGCTGGCGAGTGCCAGCGTCAGGAGTCGGTGACGTACCATGGTCGGGGTCATCGATCCACCGTCAGGCCTCCCCGCAGGACACGCGGGGGTTCGTCTCGGCGAAGAGTCCTTCGGGGTTGTTGCGCCACACCCAGGCATGGAGGGCGTACACGCCGAACTCGTCCTCGCTCTGGAACGTGGCGCCGAGGAACGTCGGCGGATGTCTGCCCGGCGTTAGGCACGGCGAACTCCACGCCCACGAGGTGCAGTGCTGCCATTCCTGGCCGGCTCGTAGATCAGCGCGTCGGGACTTTCCGGGTCGATGACGCCGTCCATCAAGCGCGCGATGTTCACGTACACGGTTCCGACGGGACCCTCGTCGCCGCGCGCCTCGCACGGGTGGAGCAGCACGAAATCGTCATCCAGGGCGGCCTGCAGGTTGTGGTAGCGCGCCGTGACGCGCTGGAGCGTGGCGATCGCGCCGTCGGTGTCGGTTCCCGGCAACGTCGTGAGCTGACGCGCGACTCGCCGGCGCGCGGTCTGGCGCGAGCGGGCGCGTCGGCGGCACAAGCGGCAAACACGGCGGCGCAGTCGCGACAATGGTGAGCGATCGTCCGAGTGGAGACAGTGCGGTGGTGTTCATGGTGGTAGTCCTCGTCGTATGGCTGCGCGCGTTAGGCAGCCGTTGCGTGTGCGAGCGTCGGTGCTTCCGACGGGCGCAACCTAGGCCGAGCGGGCTTGCCCCACATGAGGCGTGTGTCCTGGGACGTGCGACTGGATTGCCGCGAATCGGGCGGAATCCGGGGCCGGATGTCCCAAGCCAGGCGGTTCGGCGTGAGACTCCGACCGCGGCGCGATGCTTACACGGCTTAACGCGGCTTACGCGACGCCGCTCGTGTCGACTCCGATCCCCGCCTCGCGCGCGCGCACGATGGCCTCGGCGCGCGAGGTCGCGCCGATCTTCCAGAAGATGTTCGTGACGTGATTGCGCACCGTCTTCTCGCTGATGCGGAGCCGCTCGGCGATCCGGCTGTTGCCGAGGCCGCGGGCAACGAGGCCGAGCACTTCGGCCTCGCGGTCGGTGAGCTCCGCAAAGGCGGCGGGTGCGGCCGAGCGGCTTGCCGACTCGTCGTCGGGCGCGAGGAACGCGTCGACTTCGGTGAGGAACTGGCCGAACGCGGGCTCCGTCTCGAGCAGCAGGTGATTCCGGCCCTCGAGCGGAACGAAGCGCGCGTCCGGGATCAGCGCGGCGAGGCGCCGTCCTTCCTCGAAGGGGATGCGCGCGTCGTCACGCGCGTGCATCACGAGCGTCGGCACGCGCACCGTCGGCGCGATGTCGCTGACGTCCAGATCCCAGAACGCCCTCATCATCCGCACTGCGTTCTCGGGTGACGTGGACTCGCGCTGCAGGTCGTTGAACCAGCGGATCTGCTCAGCCGAGCCGTCTGGGAAGAACAACGAGGAGAACACCTGCCGGAACGCCGGGGTCTCGCGTCCCCAGCCGACCAGCACGATGTCGAGCAGCACCTGCCGCTCGAGGATCTGCGCAGGCGTCGGGTTGCGCTTCAGGTGGCCGCGCGAGTACGTGCCGTACAGAACGAGCCGGCTGACGCGCTCGGGGTGACGCACCGCGTACGCGATCGCGATCGGTCCTCCTTGCGAGATGCCGAGTAGCGGGAAGCGCTCGAGTCCGGCCGCGTCTACCACCGCTTCGAGGTCGCGCACCCACGCGTCGAGCGAAAACTCGTCGACGTCCCGGTCGGAGAGGCCGCAGCCGCGCTCGTCGTAGCGCACGAGCCGTCGCTTGCGCGCGAGCCGCTCGTAACAGCGGCCGCCAGACGGGCGTGCGCCAGTCGTACTCGACGTGGCTGAGCCAGTTCGCCGCTTTCACGAGCGGAGGCCCGGAGCCGACGGTGGCGTAGGCGAGCCGAACGCCGTCGGCGGCCTTACAGAAGCGAATCTGCTGTTGCATCGGTCTCGTCGCCGGAGACGGCCACGTCGTGAGCTCGACCAGCTTACACCGCAGTCGCGACCCGTGCCAGGATTACGGGACTACGCCAGCTTGAAGAGGTCGAGCGCACCTTCCGGGCGCGGCCGTCGCCCGTAGGCGATCGGCGTAGATTGTCGCGATTGCAGATCAGCCCGGCACCGGCTCACTGACGACCGACATCTAGAAGCGAATCCGCTCGACCCACCGCGAGGCGATCTAATGCAGGAAGCGAAATTCGGGGTCGGCGAACATCCTGATCAAGTACAACATCCACGCGCTTCTGTGGGTAGGCGGTGCCGCACCCATCGTCCACAACAGCATGGAAGGGAACGATGTGAACGGCGTCGTCAGAACCGCCGCCGCCACTACTTCCGACGGCATCTCCCCGTTCGAGAAGTACCCGCTCACCGTCAGCGTCTATCGTCGCGAAACCATTCGCGGTCGAATCGCTGCTGAGAGCGATCAAGGCGATCGCGCGGGGGCAGACCGCTCAGCCCGACCACGGGACCACGTGCTCGTCCTTCGTGACGTATTGCTATCAGTCCGCATTCCTCGAAACGTTCATCGGCGCGAGCATCGTCGGCGACGTGCAGAAGATCCTCGCGCTTCACGAAGGGAAGCTCGGGAAAATCACCAATCTGTTCGACCAGACCGACAGCCTTCGCCGAGATGCGCTCGACATCATGCTCGGCAAGGCGATGACGGTGCTGCCAGCCGCGGTGCAGAAGGATGCGAAGACCATGCACATCGAAGAGTTCGCGCCAGGCCTCCTCGAGCCCGGCTCGGGTTTCCGCCGCGCCGGATACGCGGCGTATCACAACGGTGAGGTCAAGAGGTTCACGTGCGACGATCGCGTGCCGGAAAAGGTGCGGTGGTCGGACGTAGTACAGGGGATCTTCAATGACGTGACGTGAGCGTGGCCGTTGTCAGACGCTGACGTTCGGCGACCGTTCCCGCTCTACCCGCGTTCCATCGCCGGAGACTCGCATGAGACTCGACACCGCGCTGTATCGGCTCCGAACCGACCCGCTCACGTTCCTGCGCACGAACCTCCTCGCCATCGCCGGCGCTCCGCAGTCTATGGCGACCCGCTACTTCATTGGCTACCACGACATGTTCGTTGGTGGCGGGACAACGAACGAGGGCTTCAAGCTCTCGAACGACCCCATGATGGCCAGGTCAACGATCTCCGGGTCCGACGGCAAGACGTCGACGTCCGTGAACGTGCATAACGTGCGCATGATCCCCGGCACCGAGCCCGTCGACCTCTCCGACATCGAGGCCTACACCCTCGGCAACGGTGGACCGGATCTCATGGTCACGGGGCAGCTCAGCGGATGCGTGTTCGTCGTTAGGCAGAATGGCGCGACTCTCACCGTCGCGCACATCGAGCCTGGCGGCACCCGGCAATCAGGCCCGATGCTGCGTCAGACGATTCGCCTCATGGGGCGCTTCGGAGCACTGGGACGCGTGACGCACGTGTTCGGCGTCGGTAGGGAATACCTGACGCGGGCACACGTGGTGGGCGTGAGAACCGGCGGCGCGTGGCACCTCTACGCGCAGCAGGTGGCATCTGGGCGGGGTCCGGTCACGGGATCGGTGCAGATCGTCTGACGCGCGCCGGTGCGCTAGTCGAGCCGCATCGCGATCACGGGACTGACCCGCGTCGCCTGACGGGCCGGAAGCCAGCTCGCCAGCACGCTCACCGCAATGAACACCACGGCGGTTCCACCGAAGCTCAGCGGATCCGTCGCGTTCAACCCCGTGACGAGCCACGCCCCGAGCGGCCGCGTCACGAACGCCGCGATCCCGAGGCCGAGCGTCACCCCGATCGTCACCAGCGTCGCCGCATCGCGAACGACGAGGCGAACGATTCGCCCACGCGTCGCGCCTAACGCCGACCGGATCGCGATCTCGCCGAGTCGCCGGCTCACGTTGTAGGCGATGATCGCGTACAGGCCGAACGTCGCGAGGACGAGCCCCAGCATCCCGAGCCCACCCAGCACCGCCGCTCCGATCTGACTCGGCAACAACGCGAACGCGAGCGCCGTCCGCATCGGCTGCGTTTCCACCGCCACCGCACGATCGAGCGCGCCGATCGCCCCACGCACGGGCGCGATCAGCGCCGCCGCGTCCGTGCGCGTGCGGGCGAGCACGAACGCGACGCCCATCCGCCCGGGATGCTGCAGCAGCGGGTAATAGAGCGCCGCGCGTTGATCCTCGCCGATCGTGTTGTGCTTCGAATTCGCGACGATGCCCACGATCTCGAAGTCGACCGGCGCCTCCCGCAGCTCGTCGCCCGTGAATCGGAGACGACGGCCGACGGGACTGGCCCCGCCGAAGTAGCGGCGGACGAACTCCTCGTTCGCGATCGCCACGAGCGGCGCGCCGCGTCGGTCGGCCGGAACGAACTCACGACCCTGCGTCAGCCGGATGCCTAACGTCGAGAAGTACGCGCGGCCCGACGTGACTGAGCGAATACTCGACGTGCTCGCTCTCCGTTCGGTCGTCGATGCGGACAGACCGGCCATTGCTCGACCCATTGTGAACCGTCAGCGGCACGGCGTCCGCAAACGCGGCGTCCTGTATGCCGGGCAGCGCCTGCACGCGCTCGACGGCGCGCTCGAGGAGCGCCAGCTGATCATCCGCAGACCGTCCCTGGACGAGGCCGATCTGGGTCACGACGGCGTGCTCGATCTCGAAGCCGGGCCGAGTCGCGTGACTCTGGGCGAGGTTCCGGACGAACAGGAATGCCGTCACGAGCAGCACCGTCGAGATCGTGACCTGCCCGACGAGCAGCACGCCACGCGTCGTGAATCGCCGGCCGCCATAGCGCGGATCGTCACGCTTGAGCGCAGGGGTGAGCGTTAGGCGCGTCGCCTTGAGCGCCGGCAGCAGTGCACAGAACAGCGTGCTCAGAAGCACGAGCCCCATCGCCGAGAGCAGGATCGGCACGTCCGGCGAAAGGTGCAGCTCGATCGGCAGCGGGATGGGCAGCGCGATGCCGTTGATCACCTGCATGAGCGCAACGGTGAGCGCGAGCCCGCACACGGTGCCGATCAACGCGAGCCAGAAGCCCTCGACCAGAAACTGCTGCAGCAGGCGCGATCGCGTGCCGCCGATCGCGAGGCGGATCGCGATCTCGCGCCGCCGCGTGGTCCCGCGCGCGATCGAGCAGCCCCGCGACGTTTCCGCACGCGATCAGCAGCACCATCAACGAGACGAGCGACAGCAGCGCGAAGAACGCGCCGAGGGTCCTGCCGGCTTTCCCGCTGCTGGCGCCGAGGCCCGCGAACTCCTGCACGCCTGCATAACGCGTGTCACCGGCGAGCTTGCCGAGGCGACGGTCGACCGCGTCGACGGCGGCGCGCCCTGCTCGAGCGACTGGCCCGGCTTGAGCCGGCCGATGAGCGCGACGATCCTCGCGTCGGGCGAGTCGATGTCGGGCACGAGCGAGCGGTTGACCGGCACATACACCTGCGGCGCCAGCGCCAGCCCGGCGACGCTCTTGAGCCTCGGCGCCAGGACGCCGAGGATCGTGTACGCCTCGCCATTCAGCATGATCGAGCGGCCGAGCACTCCGGAGTCCGCCGCGAGCTCGCGCTGCCAGAACGTGTAGCTCACCACCGCCAGCCGCGGATCCCGTTCCGCGCGCGCCTCCTCGGCCGAGAAGCCGCGGCCGCGCGCGAGCGGGACGCCAACCACGTCGAAGAAGTTCGCGGTGACGAGCATCGGCGTGATCGAGACGGCGGCTTCGCCGGAGAACCAGTTGATCTGTTGTCGACGGAGTAGCCGGCGATCGCCTCGAGCGCGTGGCTCTCGTCGAGATCGCGCCAGCGCTGGTGCGTCGCGTGACTGGAGTGGCTCACCTGCATGCGAACGAGCTCCTCCGGACGACGCGCGTCAGGCGAGGCGAGCAGGAACTCTCGCGCGAGGCTGAAGACGGCGATGTTGCCACCGGCGCCGAGCGCAATGGAGCTGACCGCGGTGAGGAGCAGCATCGGCTCGCGGAGCAGTCCCGCAGGGTGTAGCGGAGATCGCGCACGAGGTTCTCGACGACGGCGACGCCGCGCGCGTCTCTGGCGTCCTCCGTCATCTGCTGGACACCGCCGAACGTGCGCAGGGCCGCGAGGCGCGCTGCCTCGGGCGTCATGCCGTTGGCGACGTGCTCCTCGACCTGCTGCTCGACGTGCGCGCGGAGCTCGCGATCGAGCTCGTCGTCGAGGCGCTGCCGGTGGACGAGGGACCGGGTACGAAGGCGGATCACATCGAGCCAGCGCGGCAACATCGTCTTGGGCGTTAGGCGTTGCGGAGGGCGAGCTGGATCGCGGCGGACAGGCGCTCCCACTGCGTGACCTCGTTCTCGAGCTGGGCGCGGCCGGCGCGCGTCAGCGAGTAGAACTTCGCTTCGCGTCCGGTCTCGTTCGTCGCCCACTCGGCCTGGATGAGCCCCTGGTTCTCGAGTCGGTGGAGCGCGGGGTAGAGCGAGCCTTGCTTGATCTGCAGGACGTCGCCCGATACGGCCTGGATGCGCTTGGCGATGGCCCATCCATGCCGGGGCTCGGTAGCCACGGACTTGAGGATGAGGACGTCGAGCGTGCCCTGAATGAGGTCCGAGGGTCGCACGGTGTGGGGCTGATACGAAGACGATCTACAATGATGCCTCGATTATCTACAATGGGGTGCCGATGCTGTCAACGACCTGCCGGGGTAGCGCAACCTGAACTATTAGGCTACAGTAGTTCAGGTTAGACAGTAACCTGAACTACTGTACCACGGTGGCGCGGGATCGCCGTGAGCGCCACCAGCGGAGGGCGGACGCGTGCCTGGGCAGACCATCAGACGCACCTGGCAATCCGACCCGACGATCTACGCCCCCGCGAAGTACAAGCGTGCGTGCTCGTACGACGCGTTTGTGCCCGATCCGCTCATGGGCATGCCGCTTCGCATCGACGCCGCGGTCGCAGGTCTCGTGTCCGAGGCCGAGCATGCGGTACGCACACTCAACGAGAAGGCGCGACCCGCCCTTGCCCCGCTTGCTCGGCTACTCCTGAGAACCGAGGCGATCGCGTCCTCCAAAGTCGAGGGAATGCAACTCGGTGTGCGCCAGCTCGCGCGGGCTGAAGCGCGGGTGGAGTCCGGGCGCAAGGCGAGTGCGACGGCGATCGAGGTGCTCGCGAACGTCGATGCCATGTCGCTCGCGGTGGAAGAAGCGGCGGTCGTCGATCGCTTCGGCGTCGCGGAGATCATCGCCATCGATCGGCGGCTCATGCAGGGCGCGGAGAACAGCGGGATCGCCGGCAACATTCGGACGCGCCAGAACTGGATCGGCGGGAACGATCACAACCCATGCGGCGCCGATTTCGTTCCGCCGCCGCCGGAGCACGTCGATGCGCTCCTCGCTGATCTGTGCGAGGCGATCAACGACGACCGACTCCCGCCGATCGTCCAGGCAGCGCTCGTCCATGCGCAGTTCGAAACGATCCACCCATTCGACGACGGCAACGGGCGAACGGGGCGCGCACTCATCCACGTGATCCTGCGACGACGTCGCGTGGCGGCAGAGTACCTGCCGCCAATCAGCGTTATGCTGGCAAGGGCGAAGGGACGCTACATCGATGGGCTCACCACCTTTCGCGGCAGCGACATTGGACCCTGGATCGAACAGGTTGCCAGCGCCGCGAGTGGTGCGGCGCACCTCGCCCAGGCCTATCTGCTGAAAGTCGAGGACCTGACCGCATCATGGCGCGAACGGCTAGCGGCATCGGCGGGCGCACCGCGCCGAGGCGCCGCGGCGTGGGCCGTGATCGACGTCTTGCCGGCACACCCGATCATCACTGCTCCGGTCGCGACCGCCGCGACGGGTCGAGCCAAGGCGGCGGTCTATCAGGCCATCGAACAACTCGAAGCGGCGGGCGTTCTGCGTTCCGCTCTCCGAGTCTCGCAGAAACCAGGCGTGGGAGTCGACGGGACTTCTGGATCTATTGCCGGTCTCGAGGCGGGGCGGGTTGGCCCTCAGGATGAGATCGACGCCTGACGACGGCCTAACGATTGAGCGGCTTACGCCGCGCCGCTGGTGTCGATGCCGATCCCCGCCTCGCGCGCTCGCACGATGGCCTCGGCGCGCGAGGTCGCGCCGATCTTCCAGAAGATGTTGGTGACGTGATTGCGCACCGTCTTGTCGCTGATGCGCAGCCGCTCGGCGATGTTGCCGTTGCCGAGCCCGCGCGCCACGAGCCCGAGGACTTCGGTCTCCCGGTCGGTGAGCTCGGGGAATGAGCCGGAAGCAACCGAGGCGTTAGGCTCATCCGGGGCGAGGAACGCTTCGACTTCGGTAACGAACTCGTCGAACGCCGGCTCGCCCTCGAGCAGGATGTGGTTCCGACTCTCGAGAGACACGAGGCGCGCGTTCGGGATGAGCGCGGCGAGCCTGCGCCCCTCGTCGAACGGGATGCGCATGTCGCCCCGCGAGTGCAGGACGAGCGTGGGCGCCGTCACGAGAGGCGCCACGTCCCGCACGTCGAGCTGGCCGAAGGCGGCCATCATTCGCGCCGCGTTCTCGGGCGACGTCGACTCACGCTGCAGGTCATCGAACCAGCGGAACTGCTCCGGCGTGCCGTCCGGAAGGAAGAGGCTCGTGAATACGTGGCGGAACGCGGCATCCTTGCGTCCCCAGCCGACGCGTATCATGTCGATCAGCACGCGAAACTCTTCGAGCTGGGACGGCGTCAACCCGCGCTTCGCGTACCCGGTGGGGTAGCTGCCGTGGAGCACGAGAATGACTGACGCGCTCGGGGTGGCGGACCGTGTACGCGACGGCGATGGGCCCGCCCTGCGAGATGCCGAGGAGGGGAAAACGATCGAGCCCGGCGGCGTCGACCACCGCCTCGAGATCGCGCACCCACGCGTCGAGCGAGAACTCGTCGACGTCCCAGTCGGATAACCCACAGCCGCGCTCGTCGTAGCGCACGAGCCGCCGCTTGCGGGCGAGCCGCTCGAACAGCGGCCGCCAGACAGGCGTCCGCCAGTCGTACTCGACATGACTGAGCCAGTTCGCCGCCTTCACGAGCGGCGGGCCGGAGCCGACGGTGGCGTACGCGAGCCGGACGCCGTCGCTGGCCTTACAGAAGCGGATCTGCTGTTGCATAGGTCTCGTCGCCTGAGACGGCCGCGCGGTGATCTCGACCAGCTTACACCGTCGTCGCGGCCGTTGCCAGACTGCGGGGACGCTGCTGCGGTCCGGGCCGATCGCCTCACGTCCGCTGTGCGTGCTATTGCCAGATCTGGCTATAGTACCGGAAACGTGAATCGTAAGGCAGCGCCGCCGACCAGATACCTAACGTCACGCGGGACTTCGAGCCTAACGACTGGGTATCTTGGCCGCACTCTCCATGATCACTTCCACCAGCGGACTGACAGCGGATCTTGAAAACTCGCGCTAGTTTGAAACGCATGACCAGAATCGAGAAACTCGAGCAGCAGATCGCATCACTCTCAGCCGACGAGCTCTCGGAATTCCGACGTTGGCTCGCGGCGTTCGATGCCAAGGCCTGGGACGAGCAATTCGAGCGTGATGTCGCCGCGGGCGCACTCGACGCGTTGGCCGACGACGCGATCACCGATCATCGCGCCGCGCGGTCTCGCCCACTTTGACGTATCACGCGTCGCCGAGCTTCTGGCGATGCTTACACGCGTTACGGCAGCTGCGCGAGCAGGCGACGGATCTCGGGATCGGCGTCGCGCCACGCGCTTCGGACATACGCCGCGTATACCCGCGCGCTGTCCTGCGCTCCGGCCTGCGCGAACGTCCGCGCCATCCAGTAATCGAGCTCGCTCATGGGCACGTACCGTCCCATCGCATCGAGCCGGGTCGCGTATCCGCTACGGAGCGTCTCGATCGCGTCGCGTGGCCGGCCGAGGGCCGCTCGCGCTTTCGCCAACTCGACGACCGTACGGCCCCATCCCTCCGATTGCGTCCACACCGCCTGCGCCAATTCCCGCTCGGCCTCGGCATAGCGTGCCCCCTGCATCGCGACGAGTCCGCGCACGTGATGGTACAGCCTCCAGTCGCGACCATAGTAGCTGCGCTCGCACCCCGTCTCGAGCGTGTCGGCCAGGGCGCGCAGCGCGATCGTGTCGCCGGTCGGCGCGTACGCATCCGCCGCGAGCGCGTGATGCCAGCAGAAGCCGCGCGCGGCCAAAGACGGCACCGGCAACTGCAGCGTCTCGCCGGGCGGGTGGGCGGGCGCGTCGTATTTGCGCGCCGCAGCCGCGTAGTCGCCTAACGAACGGAGGTTGCTGGCGTGCATCATGTCGGCCTGTCCGATCGCCGTCGGCGACACCGCGACCAGACGAT
Organism: uncultured Gemmatimonadaceae bacterium; assembly: GCA_963829055.1. Taxonomy (GTDB): domain Bacteria; phylum Gemmatimonadota; class Gemmatimonadetes; order Gemmatimonadales; family Gemmatimonadaceae; genus JAJKIV01. Next base: position 256,251 of record CAWHHI010000006.1, read on the forward strand.
CCAGTGCCAGGTTCGCCGCCCGGAAACGGCCGTGCTCGCGGTCGAGCAGCGTGCGCAGGTCAGTGATCGCCTCGCGCCGGTCGGCCGTCGCACTCGCTTCCATCGCCGCGATCGCCGAGTCGGCGGCGTCGTATCGGCGCGCGATCATCAGCATACGTGCGAGCTCGTCCACCGCCCACGCGTCGCCGCCGGACAACGACACCGCACGCTGCATGAGAGGCAGCGCCGAGTCGGGACGCTGTGTGAAGGAGTACGTCCACGCGAGCGCGCTCCACGCCGCCGGCGCATCCGGCTGCGCGCGGATCCATCGTCGAGCCCAGTCCGCTGCTCCGCGATAATCGCCGCGCACCGTGTGCAGGCTCACGACATTGAAGAATCCCGCGCACTGGGTGCACGGGCCGCTGCCTGCTTTTATCGCCAGCGAGTCGAGCTCCACGGCATGGATGGCGACGCGCAGGGCCTCGTCGACTTGGCCGTGTCCCGCGAGGATGCCTTCGAGCAGCTGATAGCCCCGCGGGTCACGCGGGTACCGGCGCACCAGCGCGCGGGCCAGCGCCTCACTGCGCTCACGCTCTCCGGCGTAGTTCGCATCGAGTACGTCCTGATCCAACCGATCGAACTCGGTTGCACGATCGGCGTGCCGGCGCAGCGTCTCACGCAAGCGGCGTGTGAGCGCAGTATCGTTGACGCCGACGGCCAGCCCGATTCGGTCCCGCAGCGCGGTGATGAATCCGGAGTCCAGCGCGACAGCGGCGTCGAGCTCGCTCAGTGCTTCTCTGACCCGACCTGCGCGGCCGGCTTCCTGCGCCTTCATATAGTGCTGATAGGCCTCGACGCTCGATGTCTCGAGCTCCGCGAGCTGCGCGCCCTGATCTGTCACGTTCGCGGCAGCAAGAATTCGCGCGGCGGCTTCATCGGCGAGAGCGAGTGCGTCCCGTCGCGTCAGCACGACGCTCTTCACGAGCTTGCCGGATCTCACGTCGTGCAGCGTGAGGTCGAGCACGAGGTTGTTGCCATCACGGGCGATCGTGCCGCGCACCGCGAGCGTTGCACCGACGCGCCGCGCGAGATCACTCGCTGTTCCAGCGCCGAGTTGTTCGCCAGACGGACTGCCGCTGCGCACGAGGACAGCACGCACGCGAGCAGGTTGTACGACATCGACCGCGCTGACTTGAGCGAGCTTCCCGGAAATCATCTCGGGGAGCCCGTCGGCGAGCCATGCAATAGTGGAATCTCCGCCACGCCGCTCCATCTCGAATATCGCGATGACCGGCTTGCGGCCGTTGGCGACGACGTCGCTTTCGTCGCCTCGCTCCGCGCGATTGGCGACGGTACGAAACGCGATGACTCCGATGACGGCGGCCGCGCCGAGCGCACCGAGCACGCGCCAGAGTGTGCGACGCGGGTGCGACGGAGATGGAGGGACCGGCGAAGGAGGAGGCGGTTCCGGCGCGACCGGCTCGGGTATTGGACTCTCGACGCTTTCGGTCAAGCCCACCGGCACGAGCGTGGCGAGCTGCTCGCGAATCCGCGTCTCCAGATCGCGCACCACCGGCGAAGGGGCGACCTCGTAGTCGCGCGCGAGGCGGACGCGTAGCTGGTCGAATTCATCCAGCGCCTGAACCAGCGCTGCCCGCGTGCCCGGTGCCTTCGTCGCGTTGAGGATGTAGAGCGCGGCGTCTGGAGAGAGCGGGTCGGTTTCGATCCAGCGCGCGGCCAGCGCGTGGCACTCCGGCCAGCGACGGGCGCGAGCGAGCGACGCGCACTGCTGGTTGCACGCCTGCAGGAACACCGCCTCGAGGCGTCGGCGCTCGCGCGTCAGCCACTGGTCGAACGACGGACTGTCGTCGACGTGCACGCCGTCGAGGAACGGGCCGCCATACAGCTCGACGATGCGCGCGAAGTCGCGGGCTTCCGCGGCATCCCCGATCTCGAGTGCATCGACGTCGAGCGGCGCGTCGGGCGCGAGGGCGACATCCGCGTCGCGCGTGGTGATGGACTGCTGGCCGAGCGCGCGCCGGAGCGACGAGAGCGCGTTGCTGAGCGAGTGGCGCGCACGTGCCTCCTCCTGCTCGCCCCAGAACAGCTCGATCAGCGTGTCGCGCGCGACGGGCCGCCTGGCCATGGCCAGGACCGCGAGGAGCGCGAGCTTGCGCCGCCGTTTCGCGAGCGACGCGTCCTCGTCACCGGCAGCTCCACGGAGGGTCGGCCGGCCTAGCGTGACGAGTCGGAAGCGATTGCCCCGCAACGTGTTGATGCGGTGAGGAGCGGTTGAGCGAGAACGATAACCTGGGGCCACGTGATCAACCAATTGCGCCTGACACGATGCCGCAGAGCCGACCGACGGTCAACCAGCGCTCCGGAACTACGGCAGCCGAGGCGGGCGATTCAGACGGAGTTCAACGCAGGAGGAATGATGGACGGCACGATGAAGGACACGACCACTCGGGCGGTGATGCTCGCAGCCGTCGTGTTGTGGTCATTCGCGACCGCGGCGCAGGCGCAGCCGCAGCGGTCGACAGGACGCCGCGCCGCGCTCGCGGCGGAGCAGAAGCGCATAAGTGATGACGCACGAATGCGCGGATTCTCTCTCGGAGCGTACACGGTCGCTGCTCCGGGGATCACGGTGAGCGGTAACGACTTCGACGGCTCGATCACGACGAGCCTCGGACCGGGCGTCGGTCTCATGGTCGGGTACGGCTTCAACCGGATCTGGAGCGCGTTCACGTCGCTGGATCTCGCGAAGCAGGGCACCTCCGCCGGCGACTACGACGGCAGCTTCGGGCTGGTGCACTTCGAGGTCGGAGCGAGGGCCAACCTGCCGTACGGCTCGCCGACGAACCTGCCGTACGTCAGCGCCAGCTACGGGCGTCGCGCCATCGGCGCCCGCGTCACCGACGACGAGCACCCGACGCCCTACGACGCGTCGTTCTCCGGCGGGATGCTCGGCCTGGGTGGCGGAATTCAGCACGTCCTCTCGCCGTCGGTGACGCTGGATGGCGGCGTGGAGCTCGGCTTCGGGCGGTTCAGCCACTACGACTGGGACGGCGAGTCGGGGACCGCGGACATGAACGGCAACACGACCGTGCGCCTCAAGTTCGGCGTGATGTGGCGGCCAGCAACGCGACGCACGAGCTGATGCCAGCCTAACGACTTCCACCATACACGAGACACTACCATGACCTACACGACATTTCGCGTGGCGGCGACCATCCTCGCCACGCTCACGACAGTCACCGTTCCCACCACGGCGCGCGCACAGAGCGCAACCGCCGGCGCCAAGCCGAGCAGCGCGGCCCTTCGGGCAAACGACACGCAACCGACCGGCAGCGACCGCATGCGCGGCTTCATGCTCGGAGTGCATTCGATCGCCGCGCCCGGCCTGACGCTCACCGGCGGCGAGATCGACGGCTCGTTCATTACGCAGTTCGGGGCGGGCGCGGGCGTGACCGTCGGTTACGGGATCACCCGACTGTTCAGCGCGTTCGCGTCGCTCGACGTCGCGAAGCAGAACACGGCGCCGGACGTCGAGCCGGCCGGCAGCTGGGGGCTGTCCCACTTCGAGGTCGGTGGACGGGCCAACATCCCGTTAGGCGCGTCGTCCACGGTGCCGTACATCAGCGCGAGCGTAGGCCGGCGGGCGATGGCGGCGCGATCGACGAACGCCGACGGCGAGCAGTTCGACACGTCGATCAGCGGCCCGATGATCGGAGTGGGAGGCGGTGTCGAGCACTTCTTCTCCCGGTCGATGGCCCTCGACGCAGGCATCGGTCTCGGCTACGGGAAGTTCAACCACTTCAAGGCCGGCGAGGAAGAGTACGACCCCAAGGCGAACCCCACCACCAGCATCCGCATGCGGCTCGGCGTGAACTGGCGGCCGGGTGGCCGGCGCTCGTGACGGCACGACAGGCCCTCTCTCGATCAACCAATACTCAACCAACACTCTGCATAACGAGGCATCCCATGCATACGACCATCGCCGGTTTCCGATCCCGGCATACCGCAGACATCACGCGGCTTGCAGCCGCACTGCTCCTCTGCACCACGCTCGCCAGCGCCACCGCGTGTGGCGGCGGCGACTCGAGCACCGGTCCGAGCACTGGTCCGAGCACCAGCACTCAGGTCGGGCTCTACGCACTGATGCAGGTCAACACGAAGGCGATTCCCACCGAGATCAAGCACGGCCCCTTCTTCGACGCCTCGGTGTTGCCGCCGCGCTTCTACAACCTGCTCATCGTGAAGGTCACCGGCGGCGAGCTCGTTCTGCAGGACGGCGGCCGCTTTCACTTCGCCCTGGACTACTATGCGAACGCTGATGGACAGGAGGGCACCGTGACCAGGACGGTCGACGGGACGTGGGAAGTGGATGGCGACGAGATCACCCTGACGCCGAACGGCGACAACGGGTACACGACGGCGACGATGGAGAAGGGACGCATCAGTATGGACCTCGATCTGATCGGCGAGGGGAAGTTCGTGCCCTACACGTTCCAGTACCGAAAATGAGCGCGCGCACACTCTCACCGGTGCCTCACATGATCAACTTCACGAAAGGCCGGCCCGCGATGCGCATCGGCGCGCTCGGTCGCACGCTCGGGCTGGCGCTCGCCAGCCTCGGGCTGGCGCTGAACACGTCCCGCGCCCAGAGTGCCGACGAGCAGTCGGCGTACGTGGCGCTCATTTACACGCCGGTCGCGGGGCTTGCGCCACTCCCGCCGGTTGCGGACTCGTTAGGTCGGAAAGGCGCGTCCGGAGTCAGTCTGCTGGGTCGGCTCGGCCACATGTCACGCAATGGCGGGTTGTCGCTCAACGCGTTCGGCGTCGGCGTCGAGGTTCCGAGAGGCCGAATGCGACTGGGCGCGACGCTCGCGTACATGTCCGCGAGCTGTGGCGCGGCGTGGGCCGGAGACAGCGATTGCGCGGGCGACATCATGCTTGGTGGCAGCGTGCGAACGTTGCTCACCAGCCGGGTGGTCGGCCAAGAGGATCCATCTCCGCCGGTGAAGGGGAGACGGGCTCCCGCCCGCGCGTCGAACGAGCCTCGGCTGCTCGTCGGATTCGATGGGTCCATCGGGTATTCACCGCGCCAGGGCGAAACAGCCATGGCCATCGGCGCCGGGATCCCGACGGCGCTCGCTCTGCAGAGCGGCACGGTGCGCATCACACCGTTCATCACGCCGGGGATCGGCTATGGCAGGTTGAGCAACGTCGCGTACTTCGAGGACGAAACGGCGACGTCTCATGGCACGTTCGCGCTCATGGTCGGTGGCGGACTCGGACTCGAGTTCGGCACGTCGGGTATCGGGGCGAACGTCGGATTTCAGCGAGTACTCAAGGGGCAAGGTGGTACCACGCAGCTCGGCATCGGCATGTCGTGGCAGGGCCTGACGTCACCTCGCTGAGCGCCGCGTGCCGACGCCGCGCCGGATCGGTTCTCGTTGCCATCGCGCTCGCTGGCTGTGGCACCGACCGATCCGTGCCGGCGTCGGCGCCCGGCGCCGAAGCGCCGCCCGACGTCACGGCATCGCTCAGCGATATCGTGGCGTCGAGCGCGCTGGTGGGACGTCGGGTGCGACTGATCGGGCGATGCCTAACGCAACACGGTTCGTTCGAGCTCGGGCGGCCAGGCGGCGTAGGTATCGTGTGGCAGCTCGCCGCCGATGGCGTGATGGTGTTCGTCGCAGGTCCACCGCCGCCCGGATGTGCGTCCAGACACACGCCGGTGACCGTGATGATCACCGCGCTCGTGGTGGAGGATACGCTCCCCGCTATCGGCGACCTTCCAGCGGCACCGCGCCGGTACCTCGTCCGGGTCGAACCGGAGCGTCGCTGATCCCTGGCGCGCCAACTTCGTCGCGGGCGCCCCAGGGAGTGGAGGGGATGCAGGTCGGGCTATTTCACGGCGAACGCCTTGAGCGTGGACGTCACTGTCGCCGGCAGGAATCCGAAGGCGCCGCCCGCCTTTACGGTACCCGTCGCTGCGCCGCTCTCGAATTTGCCCGTCGACGGCGTGAGCGTAACGCTCCATGAAGCCGTCCCGACGCAACTCGACACCGGTCGCGCCGGCACCCTGAACGATCGTGCCGAACTTGCCGTTGACCTTCTGCGTCTGGCTGAGCGCGACGTCGATCGCGACGACTCCCCGATCAGAGCACGTTGACCGTGCCCGTGACGGTGGCGACGCCCGTCTTTGCGTTCACGGCGACGTTAGGCGCGATCGTGAGTGTCACGCTCGCGAGCCGGTCCAGCTCGAACGCGCCGATGTCGCAGGTGACGCCCTGCGGGCGCGCCACATAACGCTGATCGGTGTCCTCGCTGCACGCGGTGCCGCCGTCGATCGCCGGACTGCCGACGCTGAGCGCGAGCGTCTTCGTCGGGCCGCCGTTGCTCGCGATCGGGCGGAGCTTCGGGTTCGCGATCACCATGGCCGCGCCGGTCCCGCACGTGTCGTCATTCGACAGATTGGTCCCCAGCAGGGTCAGGATGTGCCCATTGAGCGCGCAATTGGGCGTGACCGCAATCGTTGGGTCGTTGTCGACGTTGTCGGCGATGATGGAGTTGCGAATGCTCACGTCGCCCGCCACGATGAACAGGCCACCGCCTTCACCGGCCGTGTTGTTCGCGATGGTGGTATTACGGATGATGACGGTGCGTTGGGACGCGATGCCGCCGCCACGCCTGGCGACATTCCCGGTGATCGTGCTGTTCAGGACCGTCGTCAGGGTTGCTGCGCCGATCGCCTCCAGTCCGCCACCGTCGCCGGTGGTTTCGTTATTCGCCAGCAGCACGTGGTCCAGGGTCAACGTCCCCTCGTTCAGCACGCCGGCGCCATTGACGAATCGGCCATCGACGATCGACAGATTGCGCAGTACGACACTGACACCCGGATCGACACGGAACACGCGGGAGCTCAGATTGCCGCTGATCGTCATCCCCACCTGGAGCGGGCCTTCGATGGTGACGGACTTCGTGATCGCCATGAACGGCGGATTGACGAGAATCGTCCGGCCGGCGATCGCGGCGTCGAACCGGATCGTGGCGCCGTCTGTCGCGTCGATGATCGCCTGACGCAGCGACCCGGGACCCGTGTCCTCCGTGTTGGTGACGCTGATGACCGGCGAGAGCAGGTCCTGCGTCGGAGCGGTAGCACGTGGAACGATGGCTGTGGGAGCATTGCTGCACCCGACCGAGAGCGCGATGGGGAGCAGCAGCAACCCATGCCTGAATACGCGTACGGGAGATCTAGAGAACACTGGTGCGGCCTCGAATGATATGGTTGGAGTAGTGCACGCCTAACGCCTCAACACCCGATCAACGCGCGAATCCCGGTCGCTGATGCCGTGAGCGCGGCGGCCTGGGCGGGCGTGAGCTTCTTGCTCGCCTTCCCGTTCACGAGGACGATGAAGTCCTGCATCGCGACGCACGCGCCGGTGACGTCGCCAGTTCCGAGATCGGCAAGCGCCAACTGAAGCCGGGACTGAAGGCTCTTGTCCGTTGCGCGATCCAGCCGAAAGCTTGTCACGGTGGCCTCGAGCGCCGTGATGCGACTCTCCGGCGTGTCGGCGGTGCCGATCAGTGCGAACAGGTTGTCGGCGGGACTGGAACATTCGCGGTCGGGAAGCCCGCGGTCCACGTGACGCCGTCGTTCGTCGAGAACGCTTGCTGTCCCACGACGGGGCCGAGCCCGCATGCGATCAGGGGTATCGAGCACTGGCTCTCGAGCCAGTAGGTCCCCGCGCCTAACGTGATGGGCTGCGTGAGGTCGAAGCGGAAATCCTCCTGGCCCGACTGATCGGCTGCTGTCCTGCTCACCGAGGTCAGCGTGAAACGCTGAATAACCGCGCCCGGCTGTCCCACGCCGTTCGCGCGAAACGCGAAGTTGATCGTCGGGTCGGTAGAGATCGCGGCTACCTTGACGCCGCGAATGACGATGGTCGACACGGTCCACACCGTGCGCGTCGGGACGACGAAATCGTTCGCCGGCGTGATCACGATCGCGCCAGGTATTCCTGTCAGCGCGCCGTTCACGGGCGCCAACTCGCTCCAGAGCGGTTGGATGGCCGCGGCCGTGATCTCGGCTTTCCCGAAGCGGTCAGGTGACCGTGCAGGCGGCGCCGCGACGACGGAATCCGATTGGCAGCCGGCAAGGAGCGTCGCAGTCACTGCGATCAATACGGTATTTCGCAAAGGACCTCTGAGGTGAAGGACTGAGCCACAGAGGTCAAACGAGGAAACACGGAATTCCCGGCCATCTCGTCCCGGCCGAGACGGACTCCCGGGTATCACTCAGGTGCCAGGCTGCATATTGCCAGATCTGGCAATAGGATCGTCGAGGGCACCCTCGCAGCTGTTAGCTGCATTCGACGCCTGACTAACGCGGGTCGCCGACGCCGGGATGATAGAGCGAGCGAACTCGCTGCGCGCGAAACACGTAGCCGGGATTCCCCGCCAAGCGCCACACCACGGTGCCGGCCGCGTCGTACTCCTCCACACCACCGGCGCTTCCGAACGACACGAGCGTGTGGCCGTTAGGCAGCGCCTGCGTGCTGCCGCCCACCTGCGCCACGAAGCCGGCCGCCGAACCATACGACTCACGCAATCGCACCACGCGGCGCACGGCGTCTATCTCGTAACGCTCGGCCCGGCTTCCTCGCGGCTCGCCGAGGTTGTCGAGCAGAAGGAGCTGTCCGGCGCCGACGGCTCTCACGCCGTGCTGATGGACGAAGGGCGAGCCATCGACGTTCTCGAATGCGAACGCGTTATGCGCGCCGCCCAGGCGCCACATGACGCCACCGATACGCGTGTCGATCTTCGTCACCTCACTCAGGTTTCGAAACGACACGAGCAGATTTCCATCGCCGTCCAGATCGAGCGCGTTGCCGTGCGTCCAGTTCGACCACGGCGGCGTCGCGGTCGACTGGATCGAGCACGCGCAGCTCGATCTCGATGATGGTCGAAACGCGGACCAGTCGAACAGGACGTCGCCAGTCACGCTTCTATGCTGGACGCTTGTGCCGAGTACGCGCGCGTCCTTCGACTTGCCCTGAGCCGAGAGGTCGACGGTGCGAACGTCATCGCAGAGGATCCAGTATGAGCCGTCGGGCTCCGCGATCAGGTCGTGCATGCGCGGCTGCAGCCCGCTCGCGCAGCCGAACGTTCGCGTGATGGCGCCGTCCGGCGCGAGCTCGACCCAGGCGGCAACGTCACCCCCTGAGGATGGCGGGCGCGCTGCGTACCGCCCGTTAGGCTGCGCCTGGAAGTCGAGCCCCGGCCCGTTCGGAAATCTGTAGTACCAGACGACTCGGCCCGCGTCATCGATGGCCAGGCCGTAGGCGCCGGCAGCGAAGACGGTCCTCGCGCGCTATGGCAGTCCCGCGCGATATGCCACCACGCGGCCGCGGTCAACGTGGCGGACGCGAGATCCCGGGTGCATACTCGCCCGACACCCCGCCGAGGCCGCGCCATGGAGTTCTTCCTCATCCCACTCGTCCTGGCAGCCGGTTACGTGCTCTCGAGCCTTCGCGTGCTCAAGCAGTACGAACGCGGCGTCGTTTTCTTCCTCGGCAAGTACACGAGCACGAAAGGGCCGGGGCTGGTGTTCATTCCAACCGTGCTCTCGCGGATGAAACGGGTATCGATGCGCGTCGTCGCGGTCGACATCCCGCCACAGGAGGTAATCACGCGTGACAACATTCTCCGTCACCGTGAACGCGGTGCTCTACTTTCGAGTGTCCGACCCGGCGCTCGCGATCATGGAGATTCAGGACTACCTGTACGCCACCGGCCAGCTCGCCCAGACGACGTTACTCTCGGTCCTCGGCCAGGTGGAGCTCGACGAGCTCCTCGCCGACCGCCGGAAGGTCAACGAGCTGTTGCGACAGATCATCGACGAGCGGACGGACTTCTGGGGCGTCGAGATCTCCGCGGTGGAGGTGAAGGACGTCCAGCTCCCGGAAACCATGCGACGCGCCATCGCACGACAGGCCGAGGCTGAGCGCGAGCGGCGAGCGAAAGTCATCAGCGCGCAGGGTGAGCTGCAGGCGTCGGAAACGCTCGCCGAGGCGGCGCGCATCATGTCGACCCAGCCGGCGTCGCTTCAACTCCGCTACCTGCAGACGGTCACCGAGATCGCAGCCGAGAACAACTCGACGACGATCTTTCCGATCCCGATCGACATGCTGACGTCGTTCTTCCGCCGCGCGAGCGAACCTCAATCCGCGCCGGAGGCCGTTCCGGCGACCACCACGCCAGCGAGCCTTCCGGCGCCTAACGCCGCTGACGCGGTGTCCCGGACGCCTGACGAGCCGGCGCGCGTGCGCGCCGGGGACGTGACGCTGGCGGACAAGTAACGCGAACCAGGAGACTCCTCGCGAGCTATCGTCGAATCCACCCCGGCAGCGTGAGGAAGATCGCGACGCGTGCTATAGCCAGATCTGGCTATAGCACGCACCAGGGGGCTACTGCTTCGGTGGCGTGATCGTGTAGCTCTGCGACACGCCGTGGGTGGAAGGTCTGCAACCCTCGGGGGACAAACGCGAGCCCGCGTCGACTCGGCGAACTAGAAAGAGAAGCTATGGGACCTGCTGCCCTTTCCAGACACGTGAATCCGAGGTAGCGTAGAGGCGCAATCGTCCCAGGCTCCGTCACCCACTCCGGCGGTAGAACCCGCCCGCTGACGCTGCGTCGCCGCTGACGGCCGCGCGCGAGCTCAGTCCCGAGGTGACCGCGAGCATCGGAAGGAGGTGGACGATGGTCGCCACGAAAGCCGGCTTCGCGCAGCAGCACGCCCCCTGCGGGCGGATCGTTGATGGCGAGACCTACCAGGACCGCGATGAGGAGACGGTGCTCACGCTGGAGGTCGACTACGCGTGCGGCTGCCGAACCATCCAGCACGAATACCACGATGGGAGTGTGAGCAGGAAGGTCATTCGCCACGACGGCCACGTCGTGGTGGATGAGCTGCTCTCGGCCGAATAGCCACGACCATCCGTGGCGCCAACGCACGACGTCCTCATGGTGGGTGGGGGTGGCGCCGGACTGCGCGCCGCCATCGCCATCGCCGAGACCGACCCCCGACTCCGCGTCGCGGTCGTGTCCAAGGTCTATCCCATGCGCAGCCACACCGTCTCCGCCGAAGGCGGCGCGGCCGGTGTGGCCCGTGAGGACGACAGCTTCGACGAGCACGCGTACGACACCGTCTCCGGCGGCGACTGGATGTCCGATCAGGACGCCGTTGAAGCGTTCGTCAGGGAAGCCCCGCAGGAGCTGATGCGCCTGGAGCACTGGGGATGCCCGTGGAGTCGCGAAAGCGATGGCCGCGTCGCCGTGCGCCCGTTCGGCGGCATGAAGAAGATGCGCACGTGGTTCGCCGCCGACAAAACCGGCTTCCATCTGCTCCACACGCTGTTCCAGACGTCCCTCAAGTTCCCGAGTGTCGTTAGGTACGACGAGTGGTTCGTGACCAGGCTCCTCGTCGACGACGGCCGCGTGCAGGGCGTCGTCGCCATCGAGCTCATGTCCGGCAAGGTCGAGGCGATCACCGCGAGTGCGGTCATCATCTGCACTGGCGGCTGCGGACGCGTGTTTCCGTTCACGACCAACGCCGCGATCAAGAACGGAGATGGGATGGCACTCGCGTACCGAGCGGGCGCGCCACTCAAGGACATGGAGTTCGTGCAGTATCATCCGACGGGTCTTCCGTTCACCGGCATCCTGATCACGGAAGCGGCGCGCGCCGAAGGCGGACACCTCATCAACAAGGACGGCTACCGCTACCTCCAGGACTACGACCTCGGCAAGCCAGAGCCGAAGCCGGTGTTTCGCAGCATGGAGCTCGGGCCGCGCGATCGCCTCTCGCAGGCATTCATGCAGGAGGTGGCGAAGGGGCGAACGATCGACACGGAATACGGCCCGGTCGTTCATCTCGACCTTCGCCACCTGGGGAAGAAGGTGATCACCACCAAGCTCCCACTCGTCAGGGAGCTGTGCCTGAAGTACGAGGCGCGCGATCCGGTCACCGATCTCATCCCCGTGCGACCCGTCGTGCACTACATGATGGGCGGGATTCACACGGACATTCACGGCGCTACACCGATTGCTGGACTGTTCGCCGCCGGTGAAGCGGCGTGCGTGAGCATCAACGGCGCAAATCGTCTGGGGTCCAATTCCCTGACGGAGATTCTCGTGTTCGGCGCGCGCGCCGGGCGCGCGGCCGCCGAATTTGCCTCCACAGCAAGGAGCTCCGAGTCGACCATCGTGGCTCAGGCGAAAGACGAGCAGCGACGTCTCGACCACGATTTTCTCCGCAAAGGCGGAGGACGCGAGCGACTCTCGACGCTTCGCGCGGAGATGCACACGACGATGGAAGGGGCCGCGGGCATCTACCGGACAGGTGATGCCCTGACCCGGGCGGTCGGGGAGTTGCGTGGCCTGCAGGAACGCTCGTGCAACATCGCGCTCGACGATCACAGTCGCACGTTCAACACCGAGCGTCTCGCCGCCCTGGAGTTCTCGTTCATGCTCGATGTGGCCGAGGCGATCGCAATGTCGGCGTTGCGACGGGAGGAGTCGCGCGGTGCGCACCAGCGCACCGACTTCCCGAAACGAGATGATCAGCGCTTTCTGGCGCATTCATTGGCGTTCCGCGACGCGGACAGGTCGTGTCGCATCGAGTACAAGCCGGTCACCATCACCCGCTGGCCGCCGGGCGAGCGGGTGTACGGGAGGTAACGCGAATGCCGGATCGGATCACGATGCAGGTAACGCGCTACCGCCCCGAAGAGGAGAGCGGCGAGAGCGTGCAGGAGTACGAGGTGCCATGCCCGAAAGACTGGGTGGTGCTCGACGGACTCAATTACATCAAGGATCGCCTCGACGGCTCGCTCTCGTACCGTTGGTCGTGCCGCATGGGCGTGTGCGGGAGCTGTGGCATGACCGTGAACGGCGAGCCGAAGCTCACGTGCGAGACGTTCCTGTCCGAGTACGGCAGCGGCCCGGTACGTGTGGAGCCGCTCAAGAACTTCCCGGTCATCCGGGACCTCGTCGTCGAGATCGGCGACTTCATGCGCAAGCTGGTCATGGTGAAGCCGTGGATGATCCGCGATCAGGAAAAGCCGGTGTCCGAGGGCGAATACCTGCAGACACCTAACGAGCTCAATGAGTACAAGCAGTTCAGCATGTGCATCAACTGCATGCTGTGCTATTCCGCGTGTCCGATCTACGGGCTCGAGCCCGGCTTCATTGGCCCGGCGGCCATCGCGCTCGCGCAGCGCTACAACCTCGATTCGCGCGATGAAGGCAGCGCCGAGCGGCTCGACGTGCTGTCGGAGCACGACGGTATCTGGGGGTGCACGTTCGTGGGCGAGTGTACGGAGGTGTGCCCGAAGCACGTCGATCCGGCGGGCGCCATCCAGCGGTACAAGCTGACTGCCGCGCTCGCCGGACTGAAATCGTTCGTGCTGCCAAGGAGTGCGCGATGAGCGAACATCTCCGCGATCATCCCGCCGAACATCCCGGCTATACCGAGTACCATCCGCGCTGGCTCCGGCGGCGCCCGTCGACGTACTGGTGGCTCGAGCGCCGCGCTTACGTCTCGTTCATCACCCGTGAGCTGAGCAGCATCTTCATCGCGTGGTTCATCGTCTACCTGCTGCTGTTCATTCGCGCCGTGAGCCGAGGCGATGCGAGCTACCAGCAATTCCTCGCGTGGAGTCGTCACCCGGTCGTTCTGGTGTTGAACGTCGTCACGTTCCTGTTCGTGGTGTTTCACGCGTTCACGTGGTTCAACCTCGCGCCGAAAGCGATGGTCGTGCACGTGGGTGGTAAGCCACTTCCGGCGTCGGTGATCAGCGCGTCCAACTACGCGGCGTGGGTGGCAGCGACGGCGTTCGTGGTCTGGCTTCTGTTGGGGGGCTGAATGGCGAAGCGCTCACTCGAGCCCATGCTGTGGCTGCTCTTCAGCGCCGGGGGCGTGGTGTCGGCGCTGCTCGTGCCCATCCTCGTGCTGTTGTTAGGCATCGCCTTCCCACTCGGCTGGCTGTCCGCGCCGAACTACGAGCATCTGTTCGCCATCGTGCGTCATCCGCTCACGCGCGTGGCGCTGTTCGGCATCTGCGTGTTGTCGCTGTTTCACGGGGCGCACCGCTTCCGGTTCACGCTTTACGACGGGTTGCAGATCAAGCATCTGAACGAGTTGATCAACCTGTTCTGTTACGGCGGAGCGATAGTATTGTCGCTGTGGGCCGGGTATCTGCTATGGGCGGTGCCCTGAGCATCAGTGGACCCGAGTCGGTCGAGACGCTCAATTGAAGAAGTACCGCAAGCCCACCTGCGCACGCCAGCGCGACAGAAGATCCGGATCGTCGGTGAACGTCTTCGTCGCACCGGAGAAGTTGAACACCGGCGCGCCGGCCGAGTTGAACCCAGTGAGCGTGAGTGGCGAGGTCGCCGACGCGCTCGCGACTTTCCGGACGCCCCAGTTCGAATTGAGCAGGTTGCCGACGTTCAACAGATCCAGGCTGAGCTGAAGCGTGTGGCTCCGTCCTCCTGCCTGCGCGAGTCCCAGGTCCTGCAGCACGCGCACATCCACGTCGCTGTACCACGGGTTCACCGCGCCGAAGCGCTCGGCGATCTCGCCGCGGTGCTTGCTCAGATAGTCGTCCTGCTTGATGAACGCGTCGAGCTCGGCCCATTGCTGCGCTGGCGTCCGGTTACCGTTGGCCGTGCTCGGCGGAGCGAACTGGATCTCCGACTGCGAGCGCGGGAATGTAGATGAGATCATTCCCGCCCGACCCGTCGCCGTTCACGTCACCGGAGTAGATGAACGAGTACCGGTTGCCACCGGCACCCGCGAACCGGTTCCCCTCCGCCACCTCGAAGAACGCGCCGACCTGCGTGCGGTAACGCGGTGACCACGTCTTCGTGTAGGTGGCATCGCCGACGATGCGATGCCGCTGGCCGAACTCCGAGAAGCTGAGCTCCGGCTTGTTCGGGTCGCCCTGGACCGGCTGGTTCTGCCACAGCACGCTCGCGATCTCGGTGGACTTGAGATTGTTCTTCGCGTCCGTGAAGCTGTACCCGAGGCCGACGCTCGCCGACGTGCCTAACGCCTTGCGGAGTTGCGCCGTGACGTTGAACGAGTAGCCCTCGTCGGTGTTGTCGATCACGTAGATCCCGGCGCCGCCGTCAGGGTTGAGCTCGTTGGCGCCGGCTCCCCCGTAGTACGGCCGCCCGTCGGGCAGCGTCCGCGTCGGCGCCACCAGATCGGCGTTCCGCATGAAGACGTTGTTCAAGTCCTTCGAGTACAGGAGCTCGAGTGTTCCCCGCATCCCCCACGGCAGTTGCTGATCGATGGCGAGATCCGTGGTCCACGACTGCGGCCACTTGAAGTCGGGGTCCATCGCGTTGAGGTCGAACGACTGTGCCAGCACCGAGCTGTCCTGCGTGGCCTTGGGCGGGGCGGTGGGGAACAGATTCGGATTCGCGCCCGGGTTGGAGATGACGTTGCCGATCCACACGAATGGCATCGCGTCCCGTGAAGATCCCGGTGCCGCCGCGCAGCTGCGTCCGCCGGTCGCCGACGGCGTTCCAGTTGAAGCCCACGCGCGGCGAGAAGAGCGGGTTCGCGTCAGGCAGCCGACTCTGATCCACGACCTCCGGCTGACGGTTCTCATCGAGCGCCGTCAGGCCGCGGGAGAACGGATTGTCCACGGGATTCGTGAAGTACATGGGCACGTCCATCCGCACGCCGAAGGTCAACGTGAGGCGGTCGGTCAGGAGGTACTCGTCCTGCGCATAGAGCGCGCCCTGTCCGGTGGAGATGTCCTCTCCCTTGTACGGTCCACTCCCAATCAGGCCTCGCAGGTCGACCTTGTTCGGGTTGCTCGGATCCGTGAGCTGGAAGAACTCCTGGAGCGACGAGAACGTGCTGCCGATTCCGGTCTGCGGCGGCAGGAAGAACACGCCGTTCCGGAAGATGTTGAACGAGTTGAAGAACGAGAACGTCTCGAAGTTCGCGCCAACCGTGAACGTGTGGCTGCCGCGGAAGAAGCTCAGGTTGTCGGTGAGCTGCCAGACATCCTGGTCGAGGATGTTGTGAATCGAGAACGGCTCGTGGCCGGCCGTGGTGTACGTGACGCCTCCCTCGCCGATCTCGATCGTCGGGAATGGATCGCTGCGCGCGTCGCGGTTGTCGCGGAACCGGTTGTAGCTGGCGAAGAACCGGTTCGCGTACCGCGTCGACCGGCTGTTCAGCTCGGCCGCAACGGAGTTGAGGTGGTTGTTGATCGCGGTAGCCCGAGTTCTGGAACGGCAGGCTGCTCGCGTTAGGCCCGCGGCCCGTGTTCGCGAAGCTGAGCACGAACGGATGCGGCGGCAGGTCGCGGCGCGCGTTCAGGTAGTTGTAGCGAATCGTGAACGTGTTGCTCTCGCTGATGTTCCAGTCGAGTTTCGCCAGCAGCTTGTCGTTGTCCGTCTTGTTGATGTATCCCTCGTACGGGCCAGGGTCGTAGTCGTACACCTGGATCAGGCGCTGGCGGATCATGTCCATGGTATCCGCACTGCACCCGCGAGACGCCGAATCCGGTCGGGCCGCGACTCGCCACGAAATTCGTTCCCGGGTCCTCCGTGCGCTCGAGCTCACCGTTCAGGAAGTAGAACAGCTTGTTGCGTTTGATCGGGCCGCTCACCGACAGCCCGGATTGCAGGAACTTGAGGTCGGGATTGGCCACGACCTCGAGGCCGCTCACCTCATTGCCCTGGAGCGCGTCGTTGCGCGCGAATGAATAGATCGATGCGCGCAGCTGGTTCGTGCCGCTCTTGGTGACGGTATTGATGCTCGCCCCGGTGAACCCGCCCTGCCGGACGTCGAACGGCGCGATCGACACCTGCACCTGCTCCACCGCGTCGAACGGCACCGGCTCGGCGTTCGCCTGCCCGCCGGGTGCGGGATCGTCCAGGCCGAACGAGTTGTTGAAGTAGGATCCGTCGAGCGAGATGCTGTTGTACAGCCAGTTGCGGCCAGCGAAGCTGAAGTTGCCATCGCTCCGCGGGTCGATCCGCGTCAGGTCGCGCGTGCTGCGCTTGATGGATGGGAGGGCGACCACCTGAGCTGGCG
Organism: uncultured Gemmatimonadaceae bacterium; assembly: GCA_963829055.1. Taxonomy (GTDB): domain Bacteria; phylum Gemmatimonadota; class Gemmatimonadetes; order Gemmatimonadales; family Gemmatimonadaceae; genus JAJKIV01. The sequence continues at coordinate 273,364 of CAWHHI010000006.1, forward strand.
TGACGAACGTCGCGGCACCGGTGCGCTCGGACTCCCGCTGCTCGTTACGCGCTCCGGTGATTTGCTGGCCAGCCAACTGCACCGCGGCGCGCGGCAGACGGAAATCCAACCGCCGCGTCTCGCCGAGGTTCAGGAACACGTCCTCCGTGCTGCGCGGCTCGAAGCCCAGAAAGGTCGCCGTGACACGATAGGGGCCACCGACCCTGACGTTAGGCAGCGTGTACGCGCCGCCGGATCGCGCGACGGCGCGATACTGCGTTCCGCTCGGCACGTGCAGCGCGACAATGGTGGCGCCGCCGATCGGGGTCGCCGAGGCCGAGTCGCTGACGATGCCGGTGACGGTTGCGGTGGTGACGCCCTGGGCTGACAACACCGGTGCGTCCATGAATGACGATACCACCAGCAACACGAGTGACGAGCCCAGCAGGCAGGAGCGTGTCATGGCAACCTCCCTCGGACCGAGGAACGGGCCGGCGGAAGCAACATCGCTTCAATGCCTGAGCAAACGCTATCGCGCACCGAAGGCACGTCAAGACGGGTCTCGTTGCGTTGCGAGGCGGCGGGGCTCGGTCGTACATGTAGTTGACTATATCACGCCCGTTCCGTCGTTCCCTGCATTCTCCGCCGAACACGATGCGACTCCCCACCGCACTGCTGCTGGCCGTTTGCGCTGCACTTCCCGCTGCCGCTCAGACGCAACCGGACGCCGCCATGCTGTCCACGCTCCGGCTTCGGTTCATCGGGCCCGCCACAATGTCCGGGCGCATCACCGACGTCGCCGTGCTCGAGTCGGACCCGACGACCATCTACATCGCCAGCGCGACCGGCGGCGTGTGGAAGACCACCGACAACGCGATCACGGTGACGCCGGTGTTCGAGAAGCAGAGCGTGCACTCCGTCGGCGCGCTCGGGCTCTTTCAGGGCGATCCCAACGTCGTGTGGGTCGGGACCGGCGAGGCGACCAACCGGCAGAGCTCCGGATGGGGCGACGGGATCTACAAGTCCACCGATGGCGGGCGCACGTGGGCGAACATGGGTCTGCCCGAGAGCGGTCACATCGCGCGCATCGTCACCCATCCGACGAATCGCGATATCGTCTACGTCGCCGTGCCCGGCAAGCTCTGGGCACCTAACGCCGAACGTGGGCTGTACAAGACGAGTGATGGAGGGCGGTCGTGGCAGCTCGTGCTCAAGGGCGATCAGGACACGGGCGTCACCGAGGTCGCTCTCGATCCATCGGACGCGAACGTCCTCTACGCGGCCACGTACCAGCGGCGACGACAGGCGTTCGGCTTCGTCGGCGGGGGACCCGGCTCCGCGTTATGGAAGTCCACGGACGCCGGCGCGACGTGGAACAAGCTCACCACCGGCTTGCCCACCGGGATACTGGGCCGGATCGGCATCTCCATCTATAGAAAGAACCCGAACGTCGTCTACGTCTCCGTCGAGCAGGGCGCCCGCTACACCTCCAGCGTGTCGTACGAGCAGCGACTCGGCGGCATCTTCCGGTCGGATGACAAGGGCAACACGTGGCGCAGGATGGGCGACTACAATCCGCGCCCCGCATACTCGAGCAAGCTGCTCGTGGACCCTAACGATGAGCGCCGGCTCTATCAGGTGCAGTACTCGGTGTCCGACGACAGCGGCCACACGTGGCGTGAGCCGAGGCAGACGCTGCACGGCGACGACCGCATCATCTGGGTGAACCCGAAGGACTCTCGGCACGTCGTGAAGGGCGACGACGGCGGCTTCGGCATCTCGTACGACCGCGGCGTGCACTGGCTCTATCAGCGCAACCTGCCCGTGGGGCAGTTCTATCACATCGGACTCGACAACTCCGTTCCGTTCCGTGTCTGCGGCGGCCTGCAGGACAACAGCAACTGGTGCGGACCCAGCGCTACGTCGTGGTCCGACGGGATCGTGAACGAGGACTGGTTCCTGGTCGGCGGCGGCGACGGGTTCTACACCGTCTTCGACACCACGAACAATCGCATCTTGTACTCATCGTCGCAGTACCTTGGGATCACGCGTGTAGATCTCCAGACAATGGAGAGGCGCGCGATCCGGCCGATGTGGGCGGAGGGCGACGTCTACAAGCGCGGTAACTGGGGACCGCCGGCGCCGCTCGTGGGGCGCTTTCAGGAAGGCGCGAACTGGAACGCGCCGTTCGCCGTGTCGTCGCACGACACGAAGACGCTGTACGGCGGCATGCGCAATCTCTACCGCTCGCGCGACCGCGGCGAGACATGGACGAAGCTCGGCGACTTCACCTCGGGCGTGAACCGCCGGTCGCTCGCGATCATGGGCCAGCTGCCCGATTCCAACACGCTGTCCCTCGATGACGGTGCGTCGTTCTATCCGACCACGAGCGCATTCGCGGAGTCGCCTAACGACAAGCGGGTGCTCTACGTCGGAACGGACGACGGACGGCTGCACGTGTCGCGCGACGAAGGCGCGACGTGGAAGAACATCACCGCGAACGTGACGGGGCTGCCGGCGGGCACGTGGGTGCGGCACATCGAGGCGTCGCGTCACGCCGCGGGCACGGTGTACGCGCTGTTCGACGGTCACCAGAACGGCGACTTCCGCAACTGGCTGTTCCGCTCCACGGACTTCGGGCAGACCTGGAGCTCGATCGCGGCCGATCTGCCTGCCGAGCGCGTTCCCCTCGTGCTGCGCGAAGATCTCGTAGACCCGAACCTCCTCTACCTCGGCACCGAATTCGGTCTGTTCATTTCGCCGGACGCCGCAGCACACTGGATCCCGTTCCGCGCGAACCTGCCGATGGTGCCGATCAACGACATCGCGCTGCATCCGCGCGACCACGCGCTCGTGTTAGGCACGCATGGCCGAGGGATCTGGATTCTCGACGATGTGCGTCCGCTGCGCGGCATGGCGACGACCGCGCTCGCCGCGGCGGTCACGCTCGCGCCCACGCCTGACGTGGTGTATCAGCAGCGGCTCGCGCCGCGCCTCGCGCACAACGGCGACATGATGTTCCGCGGCGAGAATCCGGCGAACGGCCTCACGTTCACGGTTTGGGCACGTGACTCGGGCACCGCCGCGACGCTGGTCGTGAAGCGCGCTGGCGGCGGGGCCGAGGTGTGGCGGCAGCCGATCACGACGCGCCGTGGTGCGACGATGGCCACCTGGAATCTTCGCGGACTGCCGCTCCCGGCGCCGCCGTCCGCGAGTGGCGGTGAAGAGCCCGACGCGAAACCGCGTGAGATCCCCGGCGCGCTGGTGAGAGCGGGCTCCTACGAGGCGACGCTGAGCGTCGCCGATCGGGTCGTTGGCCGAAGCACGTTCACCGTGCGTCCGGATCGCAGGCAGGATGCTTCTCCCGCGGCGGTTCAGGCGTGGCACGCGGGACTCGATTCCATTGCGACGCTGTATCGCTCGACGGCCGCGCTGGCGCAGCGGGCGCGGGACGCCGGCGCGAACATGCGCGCGCGAGCCGACACGGTGAGCGAGCTGCAGACGCGCGTTGCCGCGTTGTTCCAGTCGCTCGAGCCGCAGGTCGGTCCGCCGACGGCCGACATGCGCGCGCAGCTCGCGTCGTACTCAAGGTTGTACGCGCGACTCTCGCGCGGTCAGTAACCGCGTCATTCCGAGCGGCCTGTGTCATTCCGAGCGAGCGAAGCGAGTCGAGGAATCGCGATTCTGCGCCGCAGAAGGCCCTCTATCGCGGACAGACTCGATTCCTCGACTCCGCCGCTTCGCGGCTCCGCTCGGAATGACAGCCGCTAGGGTCACCGCACCGGTACGGGCGTCTCGCTCGCGACCGTGGTGCCGTTGCCGAGTTGGCCGTTGCTGCTACCGTCGGATCCAGCCCGGCAGCGTGAGGAAGAGGAACTTCAGCACCGCCGACGCGACGAGCATCATCACCATCATGAGCATCAGCGACAGCATGGTGAGCATGACGAGCACGATCGCCGAGAGCACGAGCGCCACCGCCATGAGTGCCGGGACCACGACGAAGAACAGAACCATGAGGACGAGCGCGAGCGGCGTCATCCTGTTCCACCGGCTGGGCGAGAGCGTGGCGCGCACGCCCGCCCAGACCCCCGGCGGCGTTTGCACGACCACCGGCTCCGCGCCTAACGCGATGAGGCGCCGCTGTCGCTGGTGCGGCTTGGGGTGCATGCGCCCGAACTGACCGACCACGGCGTCCTTCGACGCGACGGAGGTCGGCCACACGATGAACAGGAGCGACAGCGCGTCACCCTTCGGGACCACGGTCTTCTCGGTGGCGAGATGGCGGAGCGCGCGCGCGAGGGCGTCCGGGTTCCGCGTGAGCTGTACGGCCATGGCGTCGGCGAGGTGCCGCCGAGTGCGCCACATGAACGCGACGATCGGGCCGATGAGCGCCATCGACGAGAAGAAGACCGCGAACTGCACGACGTAGCTGCCGAGCGTGAGCGGGAGCGAAAGCATGTTGACGAACGCATCCCACTTTCCGGCCAGTCCCGTTCGTGACTGGTTCATGCGCCGCGTGATGTCCGGGTCCTCGAAGTCCATCGCGCCGCGCAGGAACGTCTCGCTCACGAACTCCGCCTCCCACCGGTCAACGGTGCGCGCGCGGCCGCGGAACGCCGTGCGGAAGCCGCGCCACACGGCGCGACGCGCGGTGCGGCCGAACGGGCGCGTGCATGAGGATCGTGAGCGCGCCCCACGTCTGGTAGATCGAGAAGATGATCGAGGCGATGCGGAGGTCGCCGTTCCCCACGGACCCGATCACGTGCCCGATCACGGCCTGCGTCTCGTCGCGGTCGAGCTTGTCGAGGAGCCCGCGCGTGACGAGCACCGTGGCGTCGTCGATGTCCGTGCCCATGGCGGCGGCGTTCACCGCGTCGCTCTCGATGATGAGCACGCGCGGCGACTTCACACCGGCGGCAACGGCCATCTCCGTCGACGACGTTACGGAGCTGCCGCTCCTCGAGGTCTCGTTCGTTAGGCGCCCGGGCGCCGGCCGCCTCGAGCGCATGCCCCACCGCTACGTGCCCGAAGACGCGGCGGATCGCGAGCCAGAGACCGAGAATCGCGATCGCGCCCGGGAGTACGAGCACACCGACCACCAGCGCGAGCCGCAGCAGCTCGGCCCGGGCGGCGGCGGTCGTGCCGGCATTGGCGCCCGCATTGATCGCGTCGGCCGCGCTCGACGCCGATTGCCCCAGCCCCCGCAGCGTGTCGAGCGTCTCCGGCGAGATGGGCGAGATGGCGTTGATGATGTGGCCGATCGTCATCACGACCGTGAAGACCAGCGGCGTCACGACGATGCACGCGGGGATGCCGGTGATGAGGACCGCGAGCGCGGCGAGCGCTGTGAACCGGCGGGTCGCTCGGCGATAGCGGCGCTGTTCGTCGAGGAAATGGACACGGTCGGCGGGGCCCGGCACGGGCGCCGGGCTTCGCGGGCGGGTGGTCGGGGCGTCGTGCTCCACGAGGATACGCTACGTCGGGCCGATTCGTCCGGCTAGCGTCCCGGGTGCCGGGTCGGTATCACTGGTGCGGTTGTCATTCCGAGCGGAGGCCGTCATCGAGCAGCGAAGTCGAGTGCAATGCGTGATGCATAGGAATCGGGACTACCGAGGGCCCCTCTATCGGGACGATCGCGATTCCTCGACTGCGGCGTCCGGCTACGCGGGCGCATGCCGCTCGGAATGACCGCTATCCCATTCGATCCCAGGAGGTAGTTGTGGTCGCACGCCGCGGAGTGATCGCGTTGGCCATGGGGTTTACGGTTTCCGGTATCATGCCGCTCCAGGGGCAGTCCGCGAACCCACGCGTGGACTCGGTATTCGCGAGCGTCGACAAGCGCGATGCACCTGGATGCGCAGTCGCCGTCATCGACAGCGGCCGGACCGTCTTCGCCAAAGGCTACGGGATGGCGAGCCTCGAGCACGACGTGCCGATCACGCCCACGCTCGGCGTTCTACGCGGCCTCGGTCTCCAAGCAGTTCACCGCGTTCGCCGTCGCGATGCTCGCGCAGCAAGGCAAGCTCTCGCTCGACGACGACATCCGGAAATGGATCCCCGAGGTGCCGGACTTCGGCAAGACGATCACGGTCCGTCACCTGATCCATCACACGAGCGGCCTGCGCGACTACTTCGGCTTGTTAGGCATGACCGGCTGGCCGTCGGACGGTCCGGTGACCGAAGCGCGGTTTCTCGATCTCGTCAGCCGGCAGAAGGCGCTCAACTTCGATCCCGGCTCGCGACACCTCTACAGCAACACCGGCTACGTCCTCCTCTCGATTCTCGTCAAGCGCGTCTCGGGCCAGTCGCTGCGCGAGTTCGCCGACCAGGCGATCTTCGGCCCGCTCGGCATGAGCAACAGCCATTTCCGCGACGACCACACCGATGCTCGTGAAGAACCGCGCGCTCGCGTATTCGCCGCGCGCGGGACGGGTGGCAGCTGGACGTGCCGGGCTTCGACGTCGTCGGCGACGGCGGCCTCTTCACCACGGTCGACGATCTGGCGAAGTGGGCGCGCAACTTCGACGATCACACGGTCGGCGGCGACGAGCTCGCCGCGCGCGTGCTCACGCGCGGTCGCCTAACGTCGGGCGACTCGATCCCCTACGCGTTCGGCCTGTTTCACGGCACGTACCGCGGGCAGCCGATGATCGAGCACGGCGGCGCGTACGGCGGATATCGCACACAGGTGCTCCGCTTCCCGACGCAACACTTCGCGGTGGTCACGCTGTGCAACGCTCGACCGCCAACGCCGCGCAGCTCAGTCAGGCCGTCGCCGCCGTCTACCTCGGCGACCGACTCGCGCCCGCGACACAGGCCGTATCGAACGGTACGTCGACGGGTCCGAGCACGGTCCGGCTCTCGCGCGAGCCGCTCACTCGTTATGCAGGCGCGTACTGGGATGCGAAGAACGAGGACTGCGACGGTTCGAGGTGCGCGACTCGATGCTGGCCGTGACAGGCACGCCCGTCGTGCTGGTGCCGGTATCTGAAACGACGTTTCGAGCGAGCATCGTCAACACCTCCGTCGCATTCGCGGTCGCGCGCGACGGATCGGTGGTCATGGAGGAGACCGCCCCTGATGGCGACAAATCCACGTACCGACGCATGCCAGCGCCGAAGACCGACGCGAGCACGCTGGCGGAATTCGCTGGCGACTACGTCAGCGATCGAGCTCGATGCGACGTGGCGCGTCGAGACGCGAGCGGGCGCGCTGATCGTCCGTCGTGGCGCGGTCCCGGACATCACGCTGCAGCCGGTGTTCCTCGATGCGTTCAATTCACCCGCCGGTGTCGTGCGCTTCCAGCGAGCGTCGGATGGCCGAGTGACTGGACTCGTCGTCGGGGCGGGGCGCGTCACGGGATTCGTCTTTCGGCGAGTACCGAGCGCACGAACTTCATGAAGCGGCTGGGTTGTGTGCGCGCGCTTCTCGCACTGCTTATCGTCTGCCGGCCGCCATCGGTACTGCAGGGACAGCAGACTTCGCGAACCGCGGCCGGGACCTACCAGATCGCTGTGTGCAAGCGCACGCCGTGCTCGCCGCTTGCGCCGACCGGCGCAGCCGCAGCTGGCATTCTCGTATTGCTCGACTCGGCGATCCCGCTTGGCGCGCTTCCCGAGGGCGCCCAGCTCGGCTTGCGGACGATGTACCTGGACGGCCCCGCGAATGGGTGCTTCACCCTGCGGCGTCCCTTCGTGCCGAATGAGAGCTTCGCCGGTATCGCCGGCGTAGGTTCCACGCGTTGGGCGAAGGACTCATCGGGATATCTGACCTTCACGCTCTATCAATCCCCTGACGCCAGGCACGCCGTCCGCGCACTGCTCGTGGGTGACACGTTGCGGGGAATCGGCGAGTCGTCAGGTGCCGGCCTCGCCGAAGTCCACTGGCCTCGCGATACAGTCATAGCGGTCCGCGTGGGACCACCCGACACTGCGCCCTGCGTCGACGCGAGTTTGCGCGATTATGCCGGACGCGTGCGCTCTCCGTGGCGTCGTTGACGTCATCGCGATGAAAGCGCGAGTTGACGCCGGCACCGACGTCGCCATGATCGGCGCGTGGGATGCGCAGCGCGGCGCGCAGCCGTTCACCGCGGAGGAGTTCAAGCAACTGTCGGACACGCTGGACGCCGACGCGACCCAAGGCCACGTCTTCGTCCTGCACACGGGCGCCGACGGCGGCGGGCCTGTGGACGTCTACGTGGACGAGCCGATTCCGGCCGAGGTCATGGCGCGCCTAACGCCACTCGGGTGGGGAGTTCGTCCTGGCACTTCCGTCCGGAGCACTCGTCGTCGACGGCGTGGAGTTCTACCGCTCGAAAAAGCCAGACGTTGGCCAGGCGGATCGCGCGGTGAGCGTGCCGGCGGGTGACTATGTGCTCCGCTGCTACACACCGCCCGATGACGAGAAGTCGGAGCCCAGGTCCGAGCGGGACCTCGAGGCGATAGTCGGACCGGATGACCTTCGCTACTACGAGCGCGTGACGCGCGGCGGCTGCCGCACGGGAGCGCTACTGCTCCTGCTGTTTCCCGCGCTGTTGCCGTTCGTTAGCTGGAAGGTCGCGTTCCCGATCACGCTCGTGGTCGTCGTCGGATATTTCAACGTGCGCGAGTGGCTCCTGAGACGGAACGAGCGCTTCGCCCGACTTCGCGAGACGATTGTCGCGTTTCGTCGCGGGCGGCGGGAGACCACGTTCGTGCTCGAGCTTCGTCGGATCGAGGATCGCGCCGGATACACGGGCCGCTCGACGACACGAGCCTTCGATTGATGACGGCGACTCAGTGGCCAGCACGCTCTAGGTTGCTGATAATGTGTGACTTACGCTGTGCCGGACGAGTGCTTCGGAATTGCGGTTGATATACCGGAGACAACGTGACAGATTTGTATTCGCAATTCGCGAATGAAGAACATCCGAGAGGCACGTGGCAAAACAGGAATCCCTCAAGCCTCAGGACGTCGTGGTCGCCCTCCGGCTTCTCGAGACGCCAGAGGCTCCATACGCCAACCTCGGCGACGATCTGGGAATCAGCCCAAGCACGGCACACCAGTCGGTCGAGCGACTCCGAATGGCAGGCCTGCTTCGGCCGGAATCCCGCCATGTGAACAATCGCGCTCTCATGGAATTCCTCGAGCACGGCGTCCGGTACATGTTCCCGGCAAAGCTCGACGCCCCCGCCACCGGGGTCCCCACGGCGTACTCGGCCCCGGTCTTCGGGAGCGAGATCATCGCCGACGAAGCAATCGTGTGGCCGAGCATCAATGGGAGCGTGGTCGGTCAGTCGATGACGCCACTGTACGAGAACGCGCCGCAGCTCCCGCAGAGATGCCCCTCTCTGTACGATCTCCTGACGCTCGTCGACGCCATTCGCGTCGGACGCGTTCGGGAGCGCGCGAAGGCCATCGAGAAACTGAAGGCACGAATCGACCGCGCCGCCTAACGCCATGGTCCGGCGACCAATTTCCTCATCGGTATCAGTCGCTCGCATCGCGGCCATTGCGCGTGCTCTGGGCGACCTGTCGGGGCGGATGGTATTCATCGGCGGTGCGATCGCACCGCTGCTGCAAACGAACCCCGTCATTCCCAAGGTCCGTGCGACCGATGACGTGGACGCCATCGTCGCCACCACGACATACGCCGAGGCTGGCGAGCTCGCCGATCGTCTCCGCGACCGGCAATTCCGGCAGGACATCGCCAATGCCACGCATGCGCATCGGTGGCGTGCGCCCGACGGGACGCCGTTCGACGTCGTGCCGACGGGCGAGCACATGGGCGGTACCGGTAGTCAGTTCGACACCATGGCGATCGAGACCGCGGTAGAAGCGGAGATCGATGCGGGGTTGATCATTCGGCACGCGAGCGCCGCCGGCTTTCTCGCGCTGAAGTGGGCGGCCTTCTGGGACAGAGGCGCTGAGGATCCGTTCGAGAGTCACGACCTCGAGGACATTCTCGCGCTCATGGTGTCGCGCGACGCCATCGTGGACGAGGTGAAGCACGCCCCGCCAGAGATGCGTAACGCGGTGCGCCGTGGTTTCCAGTGGCTCGCGGAGTCGCGTGACTATGAGGATCTTCTGGCGGCTCATCTCGGAAACGCTCGTCCGTACCAGGGAATCGCGAGTCTGCTGCGACAGCGAGTGAACGACGTGATGGACGCCACGGGGGAGAAAGATCGACGCGGCGGCCTGACCGAGCTGTAGGCAGGCTCGCATGCAATTGACTACATGTAATCTGTCGGATTATTTACATGTATGCCCAAACGCCCCGCCAGTCCACCAGCGTCCGTTCGCGAGCCAGTCCAGGTGTATCTGGCGCCTGATGACCGGGACCTGCTCAAGCGCCTCGCTGCGGAAACCGGCCTGACGAAGGCGGAGATCCTGCGACGTGGAATGCGCAGCTTCGCACGCGAGCAGGGCGGTGCGAGTCCGATGCTGAGATTCATCGCGGAAAGCGCCGCAGGCGAATGGCCTGAAACCGTCGCCGAGAAGCACGATGAGATCCTTGCGGACTCGTACCGTTCGGCGACGAAGAAGCGTCGATGAGCACTGGGTTCCTCGACACCTCGGGGTGGTTCGCAGCACTGAGCCCGAAGGAGGCGAAGCACCGGGCAGCGCACGCGACCTATCGATCGTGGATCGAAAGCGACACGCGGCTCGTCACGACCAATCTGGTCGTCGCCGAGATGCAGATCCTGCTCAGCCGGTTTCGTGGCGCGGACGAGGGACTGCGTTTCATCGATAGCCTCTACCAGGATCCGACGCACGAAGTCGTTTTCGTAAATCGAGACCTCGAGCGCGCAGCGATCGACCGCTGGCTACGCCGCTACCGTGATCAGCGTCTCAGTCTCGCGGATGCCGTGAGCTTCGAGGTCATGCGCGTGCGTCGAATTCGTCAGGCACTCGCGCTCGATGAGCATTTCGAGCTGGCGGGGTTCGAGCGCGTCCCCTGAGCACTCCCAGGATGCCCACAGGAGCCATGAAGCCATCTCCTGATGATTCGAATCGCCGCGATCACAACGATTGTCGCGTTAGGCTGCGCACCGAACGCGGCAGCGGCTCAGGTAGCAGAGACCGCCGAGCAGCTGCAGTTGCGGACCGACTGGGCGAACCTCGCGCGGTACCGGCAGGCGAACGCCGAGCTCCCGCCTCCCGTTTCTGGCGAGCAGCGCGTGGTCTTCATGGGGAACTCGATCACCGATTCGTGGGCGCGGCTGTTCCCGACAATGTTCCCGGGCAAGCCGTACGTGGGTCGAGGCATCAGCGGACAGACCACCCCGCAGATGCTCGTTAGGTTCCGTCAGGACGTCGTCGCGCTCAAGCCCGCGGTGGTCGTCATCCTTGCGGGCACGAACGACATCGCCGGAAACACGGGTCCGTCCACGCTCGAGATGATCGAGGACAACCTCCAGTCGATGACGGAGATCGCGAAGGCGAACGGGATTCGCGTCGTGCTCTCGTCCGTGCTGCCGGTGTTCGAGTACCCGTGGCGTAAGGGGCTCGAGCCGGCGCCCAAGATCGTCGCGCTGAACGCGTGGCTGAAGGACTACGCGTCGCGCGCGGGCGCGGTGTACCTCGACTACCACTCCGCCATGGCGGATGCTCGGCAGGGCCTTCCGCCCGCACTGTCGAGCGACGGCGTCCACCCTAACGAGGCCGGCTATCGCATCATGGCGCCGCTGGCGGAGCAGGCGATCGCGGCGGCGTTGCGATCGCGGTAAGTCATTCCGAGCGAGCTCGTCATTCCGAGCGGAGCCGCGAAGCGGCGGAGTCGAGGAATCGTGACTGTGCGCGGTAGAGGGCCCTCTATCGGGACGATCGCGATTCCTCGACTCCGCGCCTACGGCGCTCCGCTCGGAATGACAACCACGTGCGTTAGGGCCCCCACGACGCACACAACTCGCCTGGCAAGCTCTCTGCGTTAAGCGTCGGCTCACAAGGAGCCAGGCGTGGGAGAGAAAGTCATTGTGCTCGCGGGCGCCACCGGGCGACTCGGCGGGCTGATCGCGAGGTCGCTACGGGACCGCGGGGCGAGGGTCAGGGGCATCGTTCGACCGGGAATCGCCGCGGGCAAGGCGCTGCAGCTGCGGCAGATCGGCGTCACCGTCTGTGAAGCGGACTACGACGACCCCGACCAGCTCGCGCGCGCATGCGAGGGCGGATCGTGCGTCGTGTCAGCGCTCGCCGGGTTACGCGACGTCATCGTCGACGCGCAGACCTCGTTGCTCGATGCCGCGGTCGCGGCAGGAGTGCCGCGCTTCATCCCGTCTGATTTCGCGATCGACTTCTATAAGATGCCCGACGGCGGCAACCGGAACCTCGACCTGCGCCGCGAGTTCGCCGGCCGGCTCGACTCGGCTCCAATCGCGGCGACGTCCGTGCTGAACGGCATGTTCGCGGATCTCCTCGCGGGAGACGCCCCATTCATCGTGCGTCGGATCAAGCGCGTCGTGTACTGGGAGAACGCCGACCAGCCGATGGACTTCACTACCATAGAAGACACGGCCGCGTATACCGCGGCTGCCGCGCTCGATCCTCTGACACCGCGATTTCTCCGGATCGCCGGCGACGTCGTGACCGCGCGCGATCTGACCCAGATCGCGAGTCGCGTGACTGGGGACCGGTACAAGCTGCTCCGCGCCGGGGACCTGGGCCGCTTCGAGAAGGTCATCCGGCTGACGCGAACGCTGTCGCCTGGCGCCGACGAGGTGTACCCGCCCTGGCAGGGCATGCAGTACATGCGCGACATGTTCGACGGGCGCGCGAAGCTCGAGCCGCTCGACAACGCGCGGTACCCCGAGCTCCGCTGGACGAGCGTCGGGGATGTGCTGACCGAACACCAGCGCGCCGCGTAGGCTCTGGCGGCGCGCGCCGCGGACGTGACAACATTGGCGGACACGTCAGTCACCACGAGAGCCACCGCGAGGTCGCGTTGCACGTTCCCGCGCACAGCCGTCGAGACTTCCTTCACACGCTCGGCGCACTCTCCGCCGCCGGTCTTGCGCCGCCGATCGGGTGGAGCACCGTCGCGGCGAGCCCACGCGTCGCTCGCGGCCTCGCGCTCGGCCCCGACGATTTCGCGTTCGCGCCCGGACTCGTCTACCTGCAGACCGGATCCCTCGGCCCCACGCCGCGGCCGGTGATGGAGCAGACGATCGCCGCCTGGAAGAAGCTCGAGCTCGATCCGGTCGCGTACGGCTATGGTGAGCACGAGCACGCGATGGACGAGGTGCGAGCGCAGGCGGCCGCGTTTCTCCACTGCAAGACCGAGGAGCTCGTGCTGACGCGCTCCACCACCGAGGGAATGAACTGGGTCGCGCAGGGCCTAACGCTCGCGGCCGGCGATCACGTGTTGACCACCGACCAGGAACATCCTGGTGGACGCGTCTGCTGGGACTACGTCGCGCGCCGCTATGGCGTGATCCTGGACGTCGTCGCGATTCCTCCGGGCGAGAACGACGCGCACGCGATCGTCGATCGGATGGCGAAGGCCATCACACCGCGCACACGCGTGCTGTCGTTCTCGCACCTGCTCAGCTCAACGGGACTCCGGATGCCGGTGGCCGAGCTGTCGGCGCTGGCGCGGTCGCGCGGGTGCATCGCGGTGGTGGATGGCGCCCAGGCGGTCGGCGGGATTGCGGTGGACGTGAAGGCGTTAGGCTGCCACGTGTACGCGACGAGTGGGCACAAGTGGCTGCTCGCGCCGAAGGGAACGGGCCTGCTGTATCTGAGTGAGGAGCTCGGGAAGGCGGTCGACCCGATCGCGCTGCAGGGCGGGCGCGCGGCTTACTCGGAATCGTCAGGCGTCACGAGCATTCCGAGCGTGTTAGGCATGGGCGCCGCGATCACGTACATCTCGACCATCGGGATCGGCGCGGTCGAGTCGCACAACCTGGGTTTGAGGAACCGCCTGTTCGCTGCGCTGCAGGGCGTGCCGAAGCTGCGCGTCGTCAGCGCGCCGCCAGGCCCACTCGCGTCACCGCTGCTCACGTTCCAGCTGCCGGACGATATCAAGAGCGACGAGCTCCACACGCGCCTTCGCGAGAAGCATTCGGTCCAGCTCAAGGTCGTTCCGAAGAACTGGCTCAACGGAAACCGCGTGTCCACGCACCTCTTCAACACGACCGCTGACGTGGACGCGCTCGTGGCGGCGCTGAAGCAGGAGCTGGCCTAACGACGAGTCATTCCGAGCGGAGCGCCGAAGGCGCGGAGTCGAGGAATCGAGACTGTCCGCCGTAGAGGGCCCCTCTATCGGGACGATCGCGATTCCTCGACTCACTTCGTTCGCTCGGAATGACAACCTTCATGACTCCCAGCGTCGCGTCGAACGGACCGCCGAGCAGGGAGCCGGGCGTCGCGCGCGCGAGCGCGCGGAACTCTCGCGTCATGTGCGCCTGGTCGGCGTACCCGGCCACGGCGGCGACCTGCGATAGCTTCATCACCGTCCTCGCGTGCCGGACCTCCGTCAGCACACGCTGGAAGCGCAGCATGCGCTGCATCACCTTGGGCCCGAAGCCGAGCGCCGCGGTGAACCGGCGACGGACCTCGCGTGGCGACCAGCCGAGCCGCGCGCAGAGGTCGTCGACCGTGGCGGCCGGATGACGCGCCAGCCAGGCGACGCCGAACCCGACGCCGTCGTTAGGCGCCGCCGCGACGATGCGGGGCAGCAGGGCTTCGATCAGCGGTCGATGCTCCGCGGACGTCGGGCCGAGCGCGAGCATTTCACGGCGCGCCGAGTGGGGTGCGCGGCCGAGGTCGCGCAGCAATGCGCCGCTGTCCACGAGCCGGGAGGCAGCGCTTCCGAAGAGCCGAGCACCGCACCCAGGACGCAGCCGCACGCCGACGATCGTGGTGCCGCCCGACACGATGTGGTCGGCGCGGATCGTCTCAGGCCCCATGAGGTACGGCAGCCCGCCGTCTACGGCCAGCAGGTCGAAGCAGCCGTCAGGCAGCGTCGGCTGTACAGTGAAGGCACGGCCAGCTGGGAACTTGCGCCTCCAGAGATAGAGGACGAAATCTGCGAGCGCCGGCGGTGGGGGCAGATACTCATCGTCCCCGAAGCGCTCGGCGCCGCCGCGCAGCTCGTCATGGGGAGATTGGATCGCTTCGCTCATCAGTGCAGCGCGGAATGACGGCCGGTGCGCGAGCGTGTCCGCCACAGCCCGGCCGATTCGTTCAATAATCGACAGGATTTTCAGAATATAGTCCGAGTGCGCTGGTGGCTCCGCCGCCGCGCCGCGAACAAGAGTAGAAACACTCGCCCCTTATTCATCGTCGGGATACCTCCCATGAATCGCTTCGCACGAATCGTCTTCACCGGCGCGGGAGTCTATGGACTGATCGTCATGGTCCCGCAGTACTTTCTCGCCGCACGGATCGGCCGCGACACGCCGCCGGCGATCACGCACCAGGAGTACTTCTACGGCTTCGTCGGACTGGCCGTCGCCTGGCAGTTCGTATTCCTGATCATTGGCCGCGAACCTCATCGCTACCGGCCGTTGATGCTCGTAGCCGTGCTCGAGAAGCTGGCGTTCGGCGTGCCGGCAATCGTTCTGTACACGCAGGGAAGCATCACCGGGTCTGTCCTCTTCTTCGGGCTGCTCGACCTCACACTCGGCGCGCTGTTCATCGCTGCCTGGCGCGCCACTGCCGACGCGCCGAGTAGGGTTGCGGCCCTTCGCCCTCGTCAGGCAGATGCCTGAGTCGCTGCTGGCCGAGCGGCCATTGCAATCGCCGGCCCCATCCGCACCCGCGTGGCTCGACCGGTCGCTGTATCCGTTCACCAGCCGCTATTTCCATTCGGCTGACGGCCGGATGCACTTCGTCGACGAGGGCTCCGGGCCGCCGATCGTGATGGTTCATGGCACGCCCACCTGGTCGTTTCTTTACCGGCACCTCATCGCGCGTCTCGCTCGGCGACATCGCGTGATTGCCGTGGACCACCTCGGCTTTGGGCTCTCGGACAAGCCGCCGAAGGCTCCGTACGCGCCGAGCGACCACGCGGCTCGGCTGGTGGCGCTGCTCGACGTGCTGGACGTTTCGGGCGCGACGTTCGTCGTGCATGACTTCGGAGGGCCGATCGGGCTCGGCGCCGCGCTCCAGCGCCTCGAACGGGTGGAACGTCTCGTGCTCTTCAACACCTGGATGTGGTCGTTGAGCGACGATCCCACGATCGTCCGTGGCGCTCGGCTGCTGGGAGGTCGGCTGGGTCAGTTGCTGTATCGACGTTTCGGTTTCGCGGTGAACGTGATGATGCCCATGGCCGTGGGCGACAGGCGCGTCCTCACGCCGGCGATCCGTCGACATTATGCGGCGCCGCTGGCCACGCCTAACGACCGGTCGGCGACGTGGGCGTGCGCGCGAGCGTTGCTCGGATCGAGCGACTGGTTCGACGGGCTATGGGAACAGCGGGAGCGCTGCGGGGCAAGCCAATGCTGCTGCTGTGGGGATGAAGGATCCAACGTTCGGCGCGTCCTATCTCGAGCGGTGGCGACGGGAATTCCCGAAGCGCACGCGCACACGTTCGAGACCAGTGGGCACTTCGTGCCCGAGGAGGTTCCGGCGGAGATCGTGCCGATCATCGAACAGTTCATTCCGGTTGCCTAACGCTGACCACTCACTCCATCCCACGTCCGATGCACCAGGCCATCAATCTCGCGCAGAAGCTCTCCACGTTTTCCGAGCACTTCCGGCCGCGGACGATCGGCCAGTTCAACGGCCACGACCTCATGGTCGCCAAGCTCGAGGGGCCGTTTCCGTGGCACAAGCATGACGACACGGACGACTTCTTCCTCGTGGTGCATGGGCGTTTGACGATCCAGCTTCGTGATCGGGACGTGAAGCTCGGGCCGGGCGAGCTGTTCGTGGTGCCGCGCGGAGTGGAACACCGGCCGCTGGCGGACGAGGGCGAGGTGCACATTCTGCTCATCGAGACGCAGGGCACGCCTAACACGGGTGACCCAGCTACCGCGGCGCCGCGGGTCGAGATCTAGGCGACAGGTGCGGTCGGTCGTTGCAGCGATGACGCTGGCGTTGTCGCGATGGGACACGTCCGCAGGGCTGTCGCTACCGTGGCGGAATGAGCAACGATTCGAGCGACCCGATTCCAGCCTTGAAGCGTCAGCTGGCCGACGCCATTCTGGCCATTGCCGACCGCCAGCCCATCACCGTCGCGGCGCGCCGTCTGGGGATCGGTCCCGCGCGCATGTGCGATCTCCGTCGCGGCAGGATTGCGCGGTTCTCGGTAGAGCGGCTCATCCGGATTCTGGCGACCGTCGATCGCGGGGTCAGCGTGTCGGTCGTGGTGACGGGCTCTCCGCAGGTGTGTTGGTTCCCGAAGTTGCGCGCGCAGGCAGACGCGCGGAGGCGGGAGTTTCTGATCGCGAGGAGATTGCGGCGAGGCCTGTGACCCTGGCCTCCGTGACCCTCGTCGCGGACCGTATAGCCAGATTTGGCAAACGAACCCGCATTGCCAAATCTGGCTATAGCATCGATCTGAGAGACGGGCGTGCGACGGCGACGCGATTCCGTGCTACGGATGGCCGCGGGGATACCGGCTCAGGGCACGTCCATCGCCCGCAGTCGCCTAACGGCCGCCAGCAGAAATCCACCGAACACGAGCACCGCCATCGCGATTGCCACACCGAAACTCAGATCGTGCGCGGAGGCGAACCGCCGCGGGTCGAGGCCGTGCATGAGCGCGATCGCGTAGTGGCGGATGCTCAGCAGTCGCACGCCCGACACGAACCCCGAGAAGAAGCCCTTCCCAGAGCACGATGTAGAGCAGGCCCGACGCCGATCGCCTGCGTGCGTCACGAGCCCGAGCCACACGAAGGCCGACGCGTACAGCGCGACGCCGACGACGCGCCGACACCGTGACCGCGATCGTCGCGCGTCGCGTCGCCGAGGAACGCGACGTAGCTCGTGAGGAACGCGCTCAGCGGCGATGAACGGCGCGGCGATCGTGATCGTCGCCGAGCAGCTTCGGCACGGCGATCTTCCAGCGCGGCAACGGGCGACAGCGTGAGGTTCGCCAGCGTCCGATCCTCGACCTCGTTGCCGAACGCGGCCGCCGCGATCGCGAGCACCACCAGCGGCGCGATCGAACCCGCCAGCATCGCGCTCAGCATCGCCGTCTCGAACTCCTGCACCGACGGCGCGCTGTCGGATCGCAGCATCAGCGATGGCGATGACGACCGGCATCGCCGCGAGCACCGTCATGATCGCGAGGCGCCACTTGCCGGAGAGCTGACGCAGCGTGAGGCGGTAGACGGCGCCCATGCTCACTGCTCCACCAGGTAGCCGAACACGCTCTCGAGCGAGTCGTCGAGCGGTTCGACCCGTCGCAGGCTGATCGCCGCCGACTGCGCGAGCCGCGGCAGCTCGATCTGAAGGTCGAGCACGTTGCGGCTCAGGACGACGACCGCGCCGTCGGGATCGACGTGCACGGCGTCCACCGAGTCGAGCTTCACGACTGCCGCCGCGAGCTTGCGCGGAGCATCGCAGATCACGCGCACGTGATACGGACGCTGGTTGAGCGCGGCGCGGATCGCGCGGAACCGCCCGACGCCGCGAGCTTGCCGTTCACGATGAGCAGCACGGTGTCCGCGAGCTGCTCGACCTCCTCGAGAATGTGCGACGAGAGCACGATCGTCCGCCCCTCCGCGGCGAGCTGCTCGCAGCAGGCGCTTGAAGTGCACGCGCTGCCGCGGATCGGCGCCGTTGAGCGGCTCGTCGAGGATGAGGATCTCCGGATCGTGCACGAGCGTCGCGGCGAGGCGCATGCGCTGCCGCATGCCGCGCGAGTACGTGTCCATCGGCCGATGCTGCGCGTCGGCGAGATCGACGAGCGCGATCGCCCTGTCCACGGCCGCGCTCGAGGTCCGTCGACGCCGCGGAGCTCGCCCATCATGCGCACGAACTCGCGGCCCTTCATGAATCCGTAGACGGTCTCGTGCTCCGACATCACGCCGATGCGCCGGTAGAGCGGCGGATTGTCGCGCACCGGCTCGCCGAACATGGTCACGGTTCCGCGTCGACGTGTCGGCGAGGCCGGTCATCATGCGGAGCAGCGTCGTCTTGCCGGCGCCGTTCGGCCCGAGCAGTCCGGTGATGCCGGGCATGACGTCGAACGTCACGTCGCTCACGGCGACGACGCTGCCGAACCAGCGGGACACGCCGTCTGCACGCGAATCACGGGCTCGGATGTCGGCGCTCATGGCGTCGAGCCTCCGGTAGCGCGCACCACAGCACCGCCGCTGGCACGAGCGTCCACACGAAGTACCAGCTCACGCGAATCGCCGGGCCTAACGCGCGCGCCGGCGCTTCCTCGGTGATCTCGCTGACGTCGCCGAAGATCACGTCGTTCACGTGTACCGGGATGTTCGTGAGGTTGAACATCGAGATCCACTGGCCGGCCGTCCCGCCGATCTCCTGCGCGAGGCCGACCGTGAACGGCGTCGTGATCACGAACAGCCCGACGAGAAACACCGACGCATACGCTCGTCGCGTCGTGAACGAGGCGGTGAGCATCGCGAGCGTCGTGGCGTAGGCGGCCATCGCCACACCCGCCGCGAGGAATCGCGGGACGTCGAGCCAGTGCTTCTGCAGATACGTCACCGGGCACGGGGTCACCGGCGGAGAGGCCGAGGAACAGGATGATCTGCGGAAGCCACGCCGCCACGATCATCACCGTGCAGGAACGCCGCCCATCGCGCGACGATGTAGTCGGAACCGGTGAGCGGCCGCACGAGATACAGGTTGATCACGCCGTCACGCCGGTCGCGACACAGCAGCTCCGGCGCGACGACGGCCGCGAACACGAACATGATGATCGACGCGATGCCGTAGTAGTCGGAGTGCGACGGCAGGTTCGCCTTCTGCGCCGTGCCTGGCCCGCCGAGTCGGTTCGGCCGCGCCGGCGACGATCGCCATCACGAGCGCCGATCACCGACAGCACGACGATGAAGAACCACGGAAGGATCTTCGCGCGCGCGCCGCGTCCGAGGCCGAGCGCGATGCGCAGGCCGTCCTTGAAGACCGCGAGCCGCGCGCGCGCCCGCGTCCTTCGCGCGCGCCGGTGTAGCGCTGGTAGCCAATGTCGAAGACCGTGCCGGTCACTGGTCATGCGGCTCCGCTCGAACAGCTCGGTGAGCTGCGCGACGACGCGGCGCCATGCGGCGCAGCGGCGCCTGCGCTTCGACGAGCGCGTCGCGCACGTGATCGTACACCGACTCGTCCGGCCCTTCGATCGTGAGGCCGCTGCCGTCGACGGTCACGACGACGCCGCGCCGCTCGAGCGCGGCCACGAGCGCCTCGCGGTTGGTATCGACTTCGATGAACACCGTCTCCGTCTCCTTCGTGAACTGCGCGACTTCTCCCGAGTGCACGAGCTGCCCGCCCTGCAGCACGATGATGCGATCGCAGGTGCGCTCGACGTCGGCCATGAGGTGCGACGAGAACAGCACGCTGATGCCGAACTCGCGATGCGTCTTCCGGATCAGCGCGAGCATCTCCTCGCGTCCGGCGGGATCGAGCCCCGCGGTCGGCTCGTCGAGAAACACGAACGCCGGGATCGTGCACGAGCGCCTGGCCGAGCTTCACGCGCTGCTTCATGCCGGTCGAGTAGCCGCCGATCGCGCGATAGCGCTCCTCGAACAGGCCGGCGTGGCGCAGCGTGTCGGCCGCGCGCGTTCGCGCGCATCGCCGGCGGAAGGCCGCTCACCTCCGCCATGTGCGTCAGAAACTCGGCGGCACTCACCTGGCTCGGCAGACAGTCGTGCTCGGGCATGTAGCCGACGCCGCCCGCGCACGCTCGACGCTGTCGGACGCGTTCTGGCCGAGGACCGTCGCGGTGCCCGACGTCGGCTGCATCAGGCCGAGCAGGATCTTGATCGCCGTGCTCTTGCCGGCGCCGTTCTCGCCGAGGATGCCGGTGATGCCGTCGGTGATGGTGAAGCTGACGTCGTTGAGCGCGACGACGTTGCCGTACCGCTTCGTTAGGCGCTCGACGGCGAGCAGAACCTCTCCGGTCGTCATGAGCGCACCCCCGTGTCATCCCGAGGAGCGCCAGCGACGAGGGACCTTCTGTGAATTACTCGTGGCGAGGCTGGCCACGATGACTGTCGAGAAGATCCCTCGCTGACGCTCGGGATGACACCGCCCTTGCTCGGGATGACATACGAGACGGTCTTCGGCTTCTCGCAGGATTCCTTGTATCCGTAGTCACACGCGCGCTTGCGGAATTCCTTCGCGCGATCGGGCGCGTAGCGGACGCCAGCGCCGCGGTCGTACAGCGACGCCAGGCGGGCACACGCCTCGCCATACTTGTTCTCGCACGACTCGCGATACAACTGCGCAGCCTCGGAGAAGTTCTGCGTGACACCCGCGCCATTTTCGAGAACGAGCGCCTGCTGAACGCAGCCGGCATACTCACCGCCTTTGCACGCCTGCTCGAACAGCGCCGCCGCCGTGGAGTCGTTATGCGGGACGCCGTTACCAGCGGCATGCAGGCGACCCAGCCCGAGGCAGCCGAGGGCGACCTTCGCCGTGCAGGACTTCTGAGAGAGGTCCGCGGCTCGGGCGAAGTCCTGCGGCACGCCTTCACCGGCAGCGTACAGCGTGCCGAGGTGGGCGCATCCCGTCATGTCCTTCCCGTCGCAGGCTTGCTGAAACAGCGCGGCAGCGCGCGCGGCATCCCGCGTGACACCCGCACCCTGCCTATAGAGAAGGCCGAGGCGCGTACAGCCGTCCATCGCGCCCTGCCTGCAGCCCTGGTCGAACAGGGTGAACGCACGAGTGGAATCGCGCTTGACGCCGGTGCCCTTCTGGTACGCGACGCCGAGGCTCGCGCAGCCATCCCCGACGCCACCCTTGCACGCCTTGTCGAACAGCTCGGCCGCATGCCCTTCGTCGCGCAGGACGTATTCGCCCTTCGCGAGCTTGAGCGCGAGCTTGTTGCAGGCCGCGACGTCCGCGGATTCACAGGAGCTCCGCAGGCGCTTCGCCTCCTCGTTGCCCGGGTGGCATGCGGAGACCGCGAAGCCGACCACGACGAGCCCGGTGAGAAGATGCAAATGAAGAGCGCCCCGGTTCGGGTGATCCGGAGGGATTCGTGTTCGCATGCACGCTTTTAGTCGATGGTGATCGCGGCGCGGAGAGCCGTCGCCACGGTACGGCGGGCCCATTCCGGAAGTTTCGCGGCGGCCGCGATCGACCCTAACGTGTGGGCTGTGAACGGTTTCGCTCACGAACCCAGGTGATGTGGCTCCTCGGCATCGGATTTCTGGTTGTCCTCGCGCTCGTGGCGGCGGGCCTCTGGACCGCCCCGCGCTGGCTCGTGCCGAGCTGCGGGCGCGCGGGTATCGCGTGGTGACGCTGTCGGAGCTCGATGCTCTCCGTTGATACGACACTCAGCGAGAAGATCTCCCGTATGGCGCCGCTCTGGTCTGGGCATGACCGCAACTAGCGCCTATGTTGGCTCCAGAAACGAGCCGGGACACTGGAGTCGAGGTCATGGCGGCTGATCTGCGCGAGCAACTACAGGCGACGCTCGGCGACAGCTATACCCTCGAGCGCGAGCTCGGCGGCGGCGGGATGTCGCGCGTCTTCGTGGCCCACGAGGCGCGGCTCGGCCGGCGCGTGGTCGTGAAGGTTCTCGCCTCCGAGCTCACCGAGGGGATGAGCGCCGAGCGTTTCGAGCGTGAGGTCCGCCTCGCCGCGCGACTGCAGCACCCGAACGTCGTCCCGCTGCTGACGGCTGGCGAGCGCCACGGGCTGGCGTACTACACGATGCCATTCGTCGAAGGCGAGTCTCTTCGCGTTCGGCTCGCTCGCGAAGGGCGGCTCCCGGTAGACGCCGCCGTGTCCGTGCTCCGCGACGTGGCGCGCGCGCTCGAGCACGCGCACGCGCACGGCGTCGTGCACCGAGACATCAAACCGGACAACGTCCTCCTCTCCGGAAGCGCAGCCGCGGTAGCCGACTTCGGGATCGCGAAGGCGCTTCACGCCGCGCGGACGATGGGTGGGGTGGAGCCCGCGGGCGATGACGGCGCGCCGACCCGTGGTGTCCCTTCCGAAGCGCTGACACGCCTGGGGACCTCGTTAGGCACGCCGGCGTACATGGCACCGGAGCAGGCGCTGGGCGATCCCGACGTGGATGCACGGGCCGACTTCTACTCGTGGGGCGTCGTTGCCTATGAGCTGCTGGCGGGGGTGACGCCGTTTGCCGGCCGCACCGCTCACCGGATGATCGCTGCCCACATCAGCGAGCAGCCCGTCCCTCTGGGTGAGCGCGTGACATCGTTGCCACCAGCGCTCACCGCGCTCGTCGATGCGATGTCTGGAGAAGGACCCCGCGCGCCGTCCCCAGTCAGCGGCCGAGCTGCTCGCCGCGCTCGACGCGGCGCGCACGCCGTCGGGCGAGCAGTCGCTGGCCGACCGCTACAAGCGCGCGACGCTGGGTCGGGACCACAGCCGCGCTGGTGCTGATCCTCATTGCCGCGTTCGCCGCGGTGACGGTCTACCGAAACCGCGGCACCTCCGCGGAGACGCC
Organism: uncultured Gemmatimonadaceae bacterium; assembly: GCA_963829055.1. Lineage (GTDB taxonomy): Bacteria > Gemmatimonadota > Gemmatimonadetes > Gemmatimonadales > Gemmatimonadaceae > JAJKIV01. The sequence continues at coordinate 296,882 of CAWHHI010000006.1, forward strand.
GGTGCTCGCGGTGCTTCCCTTCGAGAACGTGGGCCCTGCGGCGGATGCGTATTTCGCCGACGGACTCACGGAGGAGGTGCGGACTCGACTCGCCGGCATCTCGGGCTTGCGCGTGATCGGAGGCACGAGTGCGCGGCAGTACAAGGGCTCGACCAAGTCCGCGCGTGAGATCGCGCGCGAGTTGGGTGCGACGCACCTGCTCACCGGTACCATACGATGGGAGCGCGCGACTACTGGTGACGGCCGTGTCCGTGTGAACCCGGAGCTGGTGCGGGCCGCCGACGCGGCGAGCATATGGGCGGAGCCGGTCGATGGGCCACTCGGCGATGTATTCGCGTTACAGGCCCGTGTTGCCGAGCGTGTGGCGGCCGCGCTCGACGTCGCGCTCCGCGCGCGCGAACGCCGAGTCGTCGCGGCGCGGCCAACCACCAACGTGGCGGCGTACGACGCGTATCTGCGCGGGATCACCAGCATAACGCGGGCGACCGTGTTCTCGGCGGCGGATACTCGCGTCACCATCGCCGAGTTCGAGCATGCAGTCGCCTTGGACCCGCGCTTCGCCGCTGCTCATGCGCGCCTCGCGATGGCGTACTGGGACGACGCGTCGCTTGCAGGCGACGATACGACGGCGGCCGCGGCTCAGGCGAAGGCGCGGTCAGCGGCGGAGCGGGCGTGGGCGCTCGATTCGACGCTGGTCGAGACGCGGATCGCACGCACGGGCTACCTGAGTGAGTCTGGGGATCAGGAGAGCGCCTACCGTCTCGCGCGCGAGACGGCTCAGGCGGCGCCCGGCAACGTGGAGGTTCTCGTATCTCTGGCCGACTTCGAGTGGGCGACCGGACGGTACGACGATGCGCTCGGGTCCTACGAGCGAGCGACGACTCTCGACCCGAGGTCTGCATTGGCGTGGGGACAACTCGCTGGTACTCTCGGCCGTCTGCGTCGGTACGAACAGTCGATTGCGGCACACGAGCAGGAGATCGCTCTGGTCCCGGACAACGCGGTCGCCTACGCGGTTCAGGCTTCGACGCACCTCCTCTGGCGCGCCGATACCGCCTCTGCCCGCCAGACGATTGAGCGTGCCGGCCGCGCACCACCGTGGATAGTGCGTTTCCCGAGCGGAATAGCCGGCATCGCGATCTGGACGCACGCGCTGCCACCGGACCTGACCCACGCACGTGACACGCTCACACTGGCCGGATATGTGGCGGGGGCCGGCGCGGTGGCGCCGGAGATGTTTCATCTCATGAAACTCCGCCACCTGACAGCTACCGGGCGAGCCGACCGTGCCCGCGCCCACGCCGACTCGATCGTCGTACGCCTCGAGCCGATGCTCGAGCGTGGCGCGGACCTGCCCTGGATGTTCGGGTGGTTCTCTCGGCGGTCCGTGCTCGCGGAGGCATACGCGACGTTAGGCCGTTCAGCGGACGCCGCCAGCCAGGCAGACCGCTACATGGACGAGACGCGCAAACGGCTGAAATCCCAACGCACGACGGATTCCGAGTCGCTCTGCCACGCGCTGCATAACGCCGCTTACGTCGACGTCCTGATCGGTCGGCGCGACGTGGCGGTTGCACGCCTGGCGGAGGCGCTTGGCCTGCCGTGCGGGCTCCGGATTTCGAAAGCGCTGCTCAGGGCTGACCCGTCCTGGGCTCCCCTGCGCGGCCTTCCCGCGTTCGAGCGCCTGGTCGCCGGCACCAATTGACATAGCCACGGTACGTGTATTCGCCGTAGCCGCCTAACGGAGAACATGATGACGCGCTGGATCTGGAGCCGCTCTATGCCGAACAGACTTCTCGTCGCACGTCTCGGTCTGGGACTCGCGCTCGTGATGCCGATCGCCGGATCAGCCGCGCAGCCCGGCTTCCCGCCTAACGACCCAGACAGCTGGCGCGTCGCCGGGACGGCGAAGATCCTCTGCTCGGCGCTCTTCGTCTCCGGCCGAGACTCCGCCGAAGCCCGCGCTCACGTCACGCCGTACTTCCTCGGCGCGATGGTGGACTCGATCACGAACGTCGAGGTCGATCGGAAGCGAAAGCTCGTGCGCCTCACGGTCGCCAACCGCATAACGCGGGAGGCGAAGCTCTACGGCGATCAGGGGTGCATCATCCACCAGCCCGGCCGCGATTCGATCTACTTCAAGCCGGTGCGAGTCGCGACGACGCTGCCCCCGGCGTCGACCATGCCGTGGCCGATGGGCGACGTCCTGCCGGATGGTCCGCTCCCCGCGGAGATCGACACGGTGAAGCTCAAGGCCGCCGTCGACGCGGCGTTCGCGAACCCGGCCGGGTTCACCGCGGCGTTCGTCGTCGTGCACAACGGGCGAATCGTGGCCGAGCGGTATGGGGCGGGCGCGAACAAGGACATGCAGCTCGAGAGCTGGTCGATGGGCAAGAGCATCGTCGGTACGCTGATCGGGATGCTCGTCCAGCAGGGCGCGTTGAAGCTCGAGGATCCCGCGCCGGTGCCGGAGTGGCACAAGACGCCTGACGATCCGCGCGCGAAGATTCGCGTGATCGACCTCATGCGGATGTCGAGCGGCATTCGCTTCAGTCGCGGCAGTCCCGAAGACATCCCAGGGTATCACGACCACGACCTGGGCTACACGGGCGCGCTCGATGCGTTCTGGTGGGCGACCACGCGGCCGCTGCAGTTCGAGCCGAACACGTTCGGCCGGTATCGCAACTCGGATCCGTTGACGTTAGGCATGATCATCCGCGATGTCGTCCGCAAGCGCGGCGAGGAGTATCTCACGTTCCCGCAGCGCGCGCTGTTCGACAGGATCGGGATCCGGCGACAGGTGCTCGAGACCGACCCGTACGGCAACTTCCTGCTCAACGGCTACGACTACGGCACGGCGCGGAACTGGGCGCGACTCGGGATGCTCTACCTGAACGACGGCGTGTGGCAGGGGAAGCGGCTCCTCCCCGAGGGCTGGACGAAGTTCGTGTCGACACCGGCGCCGGCGTGGAAGGACTCGGCCTACGGCGCGATGGTATGGGTGAACGCGGGCGGCGCGTGGCCGGAGCTGCCGCGCGACGCGTTCGCGTTCCGGGGTGCCGGGCTGCAGGACGTCTACGTGATCCCGTCGCGGAATCTCGTCATCGTCCGCATGGGTCACTACGTCGGCATGCAGCCGGGGACGGCGGACCTCCGGCGTGCGGAGGCGCTGCTCATGGAAGCGATACCGGAACGAAAGCACTGAGACTGCCGAAGACGGCGTCGGAAGGCGGACACCAGACGCCGGTTCGGGACCTAACGCGGTAGAGACGGTTGTCAGTCCGTGCGCGTGGCGAGCGGGACCGTCCGGGCGAACAGCCCGAAGGTCTCCTACCCATGGCGGCGCGCTGAGCACAGTTTCCGAACGGTTAGCGCACGTCACGGTCACGGTCACGGCACGACGCGACCTCACACTTACCATCGACCTCGCAAACCCGAACGAGGACGTGGATATGAACCGCCGAGTTGTTAGCGGCGCCGCAGCCCGTGCGTTGGCGCTTTCGCTTCTAGTGTCTGCCGTTGCTTGTAAGTCCGATACCGATACGCCGTCGGAAGTCTTGACGCCGGCGGCCGTGCGACCCTCCGTGACGATGCCGGCGACTGCGCCTGCCGGCGCGCCTGCGCCCGTGTTGCCAAGTGTCGTTGTGGAAACGAGCACGGGCGAACCGGTGTCCGGCGTGACCGTCGTGTTCGCCGTCACCGCGGGAGGCGGCACGCTCACCGGTGCCACGCCGCTCACGAACGCGTCGGGTGTGGCGACCGTCGGCGGCTGGACGTTAGGCACCGTGGCCGGGACGAATTCCCTGACGGCGACCGTTGCTGACATCCCGCCCGTCACATTTACCGCGACGGGCGTCGCTGGGCCGGCGGCGAAATTGGCCATCAGTGTACAGCCGGTCGGCGCCGGCACTGGTCAACCGCTCGCCACGCAACCCGCGGTGGTGGTACAGGACCAGTTCGGCAACACCCTAACGACGGATGCTGGACGCACCGTCACGGCCGCCATCGCCGCGGGCGGTGACGGAACGCTGAGTGGTACTCCGACCGCTAGCACCGCCGCAGGCATCGCGACCTTCTCGAACCTCACGATTGCCGGCGCGACGAATGCCACGCGTGCCCTCGTCTTCACGGCGGCCGGGCTCACCTCCGCGACATCCAGCGCCATTAGCCTGTCCCCGGTGTCGGCAGGGCCAACGATCACCGCGATCACGCCCGCGGTTCTCACGCCGGGCGCAACCGCGACGATTACCGGCACATCGTTTGGCTGCCACGCCAGAGGCAAACGCCGTGACGGTTGACGGCGTCTCGGCGATCGTGACCGCTGCTTCCACGACGCAGCTCACTGTGACAGTTCCGGTGAGCGGACTCGCGTGCAAGCCTGTACGCGACATTGCCGTCGTGGTCGCAGCGGGCGGCGCCTCGGCAACCCGTCAGCACTCGCTTCGCACGGCCACGCCACGGGCGCTCGGCGTTGGGCAGTCGCTCATCCTCGCGAGCGCGGCTGACGTTCCGTGCAACGAGCTTCCGTCCGGCGGACAGTATGTGGTGAGCGTCTTCAACACGAGCACGAATGGAGCGGCCTCCACCGGCTTCCGTCTACAGGGTGGCCCTCAGGGTTTCGTCGCCGCGGATGTGGTCGAGCTCGCGCCGTCGCGCCGCCAGACCATCTCGCGTACGGATCTTCCGCACGGCCGCTTCTTCGAGCCATCGCGAGAGGAATTCGATCGTCGAGTCGAGCACTTCGCGCATCTCGAGCGGAATCGCGCGGAATACCGGGAGCTCGCGGCACGCAAACGGGCATTCGAGTCGCGCGGGCGGGGAGCGGCCGTGCCTAACGACGCAGTCACACCATCCCGGAGCACCACGGCGTCGTCACTCCAGCCGTACGCGCCGATCCCCACGACGCTCGGTGCACAGTCCACCCTCCAGTTCCGGTATCTGGGGGCCGCCGAGACGCGCACCGTCACCACGGTGTACGTGGGGACCCGCGTCATCATCGTCGAAGATGTGGCGTCGCCACTCGCGGGGACGCTGGCGACATTCTACCAGGAGATCGGAGCCGATTTCGATAGCCGGATGTACGACATCCTGCGGGCGAACTTTGGCGACCCGCTCGCCAGTGACGCTCGCCTCCATTCAACAGGGCGCGTCGTCCTCTTCTTCACTCCACGCGTGACCGAGCAATCGGTCGCTGGGTTCGTGAGCGCCTGCGACATGTTCACCACCGCAGAGTGCGCGGCGAGCAATGAGCAGGCGGTCGAGTATCTCTCGACCCCTCTCCCGAGCTGGACCCCGGCGAACGTGACGTTCTGGAAATCGTACATGCACGCCGTCATTCAGCACGAGAGCAAGCACGTCGTCTCACACGCGGAGCGAACCGCGCGGGGCGCGCCCAACTTCGAGGAATCGTGGCTCGAGGAAGGGTCGGCGGAAATTGCGCTCGAGATGTACTCACGCAACTTCTGCGGGTTCGGCGCCGGAGTCAGAGTGACGTACGCGCAGGTACAGAGCTGCATGAGTACGAAGCCGTGGACGCCCGATCTCGTCGAGGGCATCGGCTTCCAGCTCTACAACTTCTACCGATCTGTCGAATCACTGAGTCCGATCGTCGGCAACGTGGTCGTGAACGGCGTGCTCCAACCGTTCAACTACGAGAGCGCCTGGTCACTGGTGCGGTGGACCGCAGGTACCTATGGCGGATCGGACGCGGCATTCTTCAAGGGGTTGGTGCAGGAGACCGCGCTCACTGGAGTCCCCAACTTGCTCGCCCATTCGGGCCAGCCGCTTACCACGCTCCTCGGCGAATGGTCGCTGATGCTCGATGTCGACGATCGGCCGGGGTTCACGCCCGCGAGCTCGCACCTCACGTTCCCGAACATCAGGACGCGCGATTTCCTCGCCGGTGTTCGGACCGCGTATCAACTGACGACTCCGGCGTTCCCGCTGCCTGTACGTTCCGCGCCCGCGGGCTCCAGCTTCAGCACCGACGTTCCCGGCATCGCCGCCGGTACGACGAGCATCTTCGAGCTCGGCGGCGCGGGCGCGACGACGCAGATCATCGAGCTGCGCGACACCGGTGGCGGAGTTCTGCCCTCCGGCTCGCCGCTCCGCCTGAGCCTCGTGCGGCTGCAGTGAGGCGCGTGCAGACATCTCGCGCGCTTGGGCGCCGGCGTGGGGTCGGTGGGGTCGTGGCGATCGCGCTACTCGTCGTCGTGGGGGCCTGCGCTCGTCGCGCGGCGCATGATCCGCCGGCGGCCGACGTCACGGGCTCCGTCACAGGCTCCGTGACGCTCCAGCGCACGGGCTGCTTTGGCCGTTGCCCCGAGTATTCGGTGCGTGTCGGCTCGGATGGCGGTGTTCGCTTCATTGGGCGAAGCAACGTCGCCGTACCTAACGAGTCGACGGCGAGCGTGCCGGCTGCTGACGCGCAGCGGCTCCTCGAGCAGTTCGCGGATGCCGGGTTTTTTACGCTCGACTCCACATATGTCGCGGGCAAGCCGACGTGCCGCTTTCACGCGACCGACCTGCCGTCGGCCATGCTCGATGTCACGATAGGCGCGCGCTCGCATCGCGTGCTCTGGGACACGGGCTGCAGCGACGCGCCAGCGGCGCTCGGGCAGCTTGCCAATCGCGTCGATTCCGTCGCGGTAACGGCGCGCTGGATTGGCTCGACGCCGCGGTCGCCGTAGGGTGTCATTCCGAGCGAGCGACAGCCGGGTGCCCACGCAGTGGGCGCATGAGGAATCGAGACTATACAAGGTAGAGGGCCCTCTATCGGGACGATCGCGATTCCTCGACTGCGGCCCTTCGGGCCTCCGCTCGGAATGACATAGTCCGCTCGGAATGACAACCGGGGGCTCGCGATGGGGTGGCCCCGCGTTCATCTTGCGGGCCGCTCCGCCAACACGCCGCCGATGAACACGCCGCCCTCCGCTCCCGACACCACCGCTGATCCTCACGCCGCTGAACGCGCGCGACGATGGCGTCTCGTGCTCGGGTCGGATGCCCAGGCATCGACGGGCGTCTCGCTCACCGGGGCGGACGCGGGTATGGATCAGGCGCTGCAGGCGCTGTACGGCGGCGGTGGAGGTGACGCCAACGGCTCGCGCTCCAACGATCGTCGCGGCGGTCTCGGCAGCTCGGCGCCGTCCGTCGCGCGCTGGCTCGGCGACATTCGAGAGTATTTCCCGTCATCGGTCGTGCGCGTGATGCAGCGCGATGCGCTCGAGCGACTCGACCTCAAGCGCATGCTGCTCGAGCCCGAGATGCTCGAGGCCGTCGAGCCCGACGTCCACCTCGTGTCGACGCTCATCGCCCTCAAGAGCGTCATCCCGAACAAGACGCGTGACACCGCGCGCCTCGTCGTGCGGCGGGTCGTCGAGCAGATCCAGCGACGGCTCGCCAACGCGACTCGTCAGGCCATCACCGGCGCGCTCAATCGCTCGGCGCGCACCACTCGTCCCAGGTACGCCGAGATAGACTGGCACCGGACCATCCGCGCGAACCTCAAGCACTACCAGCCGCAATACCGAACCATCATTCCGGAAACGCGAATCGGGTTCGGTCGCAAACGCAATTCGCTTCGCGACATCGTCCTCTGCGTCGATCAGAGCGGCTCGATGGCCGCGTCCGTGGTCTACGCGAGCGTGTTCGCCGCGGTGCTCGCGTCGCTTCCGGCCGTGTCGACGCGGTTCGTCGTCTTCGATACGGCGGTCGTGGACCTGACGGACGACATGGACGATCCGGTGGAGCTGCTGTTCGGTACGCAGCTGGGCGGAGGCACGGACATCAACCGCGCGCTGACGTACTGCGAGTCGGTCGTTAGGCGTCCCGTCCGAGACGGTGCTCGTGCTGATCAGCGATCTGTACGAGGGCGGTCATCGCGACGAGATGCTGAAGCGTGTCGCGTCGCTGGCGGCGTCCGGCGTGCGCATGGTGGCGCTGCTCGCGCTCAGCGATCAGGGCGCTCCGTCGTTCGACCACGGGAACGCCGCGGCCTTCGCCAGCCTTGGCGTCCCCGCGTTCGCGTGCACGCCCGATCTGTTCCCCGATCTCATGGCGGCCGCGATCAGCCGGCAGGATATGGGGCAGTGGGCCTCGAAGCAGGGCATCGCGGCTGGCGGTGGGGCCGCCACGCGGTGAAGTGGACGACGGAGAGCGTGCTGGCGCTCGCCCCCGACCCGGCGTCCGCGAAAGCGGGACGCGATCTCGCCACGCGCCGGAAGTGGGCGTCGTTAGGCTCCGGTCAGGGCGCGGACGACGCAGTGGTGCTGTGGGGCGCGTGTCAGGGCAGCGGCAAGGACCCGTACCTCACGCGCGTGGACACGGGCGAGCCGGCCTTCAAGTGCAGCTGCCCGAGCCGCAAGTTCCCGTGCAAGCACGCGTTAGGCCTGTTTCTGATCTTCGTCCAGGCGCCCAGCGAGCTCGCCGCCGGGAAACCGCCCGATTGGGTGACCGAGTGGGTCGAGAGCCGAGCGACGCGTGCGGCCAGGCGATCGGAGCGTGAAGCGCGAACGTCGGAGGTGACCGCAGCCGCCGATGACCCCAATGACGCCACACAGCGAGAGAAGGCAGCGAAGCAGACAGCCGCACGCGCGGCCGAGCGGGAGCGGCGCGTCGCGACCGGCGTGGCGGAGCTCGGGCTCTGGCTGCGCGACCTCGTTCGTCAGGGACTGAGCGCCGCCGCGGCGCGGCCCGCGTCGAGCTGGGAGACCATGGCCGCGCGCCTCGTGGACGCGCAGGCGCCAGGCGCGGCGAGACTCGTCAGGCAGATGGCGACGATACCGGCCAGCGGTGAAGGGTGGCCCGACCGACTGCTCGATCGAATGGCGCGGCTGCATCTCCTGCTCGAGGGCTACGGTCGCATTGACACGCTTCCGCCGGACCTCGCCGCCGACGTGCGCGCGGGGCTCGGATGGACGACGACGCAGGAAGCGCTGCTCGAGCTCGACGGTGTGCGTGACCAGTGGGGCGTCGTCGGTCGCAGAGTGACGGAGGAAGACCGACTTCGCGTGCAGCGCACGTGGTTGTGGGGACGAGAGACCGGTCGCGCCGCGCTGCTCCTCCACTTCGCGCCCGTCGGAGCCACACGGACTGAGAGCAAACCCATCGACGCGACCTTCGTCCCCGGCACGGCGTTCGAGGGTACGCTCGTGTTCTTCCCGAGTGCGGCTCCGCTGCGCGCGATCGTGAAGGAGCGCGAGCGCGCGGTCACGTGGACGACGGACCTCGGATATGCGAGCCTCTCCGACGCGGTCGCGGCCGCGTCGAACGCGGAGGCACGCATGCCCTGGACAGAGCAGCATCCGATGCTGCTGCGCGATGCGCTACCGGCAACCGCCACGTCGCCCTGGCGAGTGAGAGACGCGGACGGTCGCTGGCTTCGGGTCTCCGAGCGCTTTCGCGACCGGTGGCGTCTGCTCGCGGTGAGCGGAGGCGCGGCGGTCTCGCTGTTCGGCGAGTGGGACGGTGAGTCGCTCTTGCCGCTCACCGTGTGGGGAGACAGTGGTGCCATCGCGCTGCTGTAACCGACACGCCATGCGAGCCCGATGACTCTCGCGCAACCGGACCTCGCCGTCTGGCCCACGGCGGTGAACGCCGCATTGCTCGGCATCGACCGCGCGGGGCTGACGCTTCCGTCAGGCGACGGATCGTTAGGCTCGGCCTGCACGCAACTTGCCGGTGTCGAGACTGACCCCTCGGCGGCGTTGTTGCGTGTGGCCGCCGCGGCGAGTGTGTATCGGCGCTGCGGGTGGATTCCCGTGCGCACCGACGAAGCACCGCCGGCGGCCTGTCCCCCCGACGCCCGCGTGATGTGCCCGCCGGCCGCGGCGGGGCTGCTGCGGCGCATCCTGCAAGGCGAGCACGCCTCGCTCGTTGGCGAATGGCTCACGCTGGCTGCACGCCACTCCATGAGAGTGCCGGCCGATACGCTCCCCGAGCTGCTCGACCGAGCCCTGCGCGACTCGCGGCTTCGGTCACCAGTCATCACCGTCGCTGGGACACGCGCAACCTGGCTGGCCGCGCACAACCCTGATTGGTCGTTCGCGATCGCTGGCGCGAGTGCCGACGCGTTGGCGGAGCTCTGGGAGCAGTCTGCGGACGGCCGAACGCGGCTCGCGGCGCTGCAGCAGCTCCGCGTTCTCGACCCCGAGCGTGCGCGCTCGGCACTGGAGAAGTCGTGGGCAGAGGAGAGTCCAGCCGAACGCGGCGCGTTCGTCGGCGCGCTCGTCCACGGGTTGAGCCCCGCGGACGAACCATTTCTCGAGCGCGCGCTCGATGATCGACGCAAGGAGGTACGGCAGAACGCGGCCGCCCTGCTCGCCCGACTGCCGGCGTCCGCGCTGGTGGCGCGCATGGCGGCGCGGGCCAAGGCGCTGGTCTCGTTAGGCCGATCGGGGCTGCTCAAGCGGCTGCGGGTCGACGTCACGCTGCCGGCAGCTGCCGACGACGCGCTCGTTCGCGACGGCGTCGAAGCCAAGCCGCCCGTCGGGATCGGCTGAGCGCGCGTGGTGGCTCGCGCAGATCCTCGCGGCGGTGCCGCCATCCACGTGGACCCTCGGCGGGTCGGTCGACGCCAAGGCCGTGCTGGGCGCTGTGGACGGCCACGAATGGCGTGAGCCGCTCGTCGCCGGCTGGCTCATCGCGACCGAGCGACACCGTGACGCGACGTGGGCGGAGGCGCTGTGGGCACATGACCGCGTCGCTCGCATCGACCCGAAGTGGGGCGCGCCGCAGCTGGAGCGCGTGTTCACGACCATCGTCCCCGCCGACCGCGTCGACGCCGAGCTCCGCAAATCGATCGGTGCGGGACGTGATGTACTTCGCGGAAATCACCCGGTGCTTTCCGCGATTCTCGGATGGCCTAACGAGTGGAGCGACCCGCTCGCGCGATCGGTCGCGTATCGTATCAAGGAGTATGCGTCCGAGCGGGTGCCACTCACCAGCGAGTACGGCGTGCGCGCGCTGCTCGAGCGCAGCGGCCACGCTGTACCGATATCCGCGACCGGCGCGTTCATCGACGGTTGGCCCGAGCAGGATTCCGACGCATGGCGGACGTGGGCACCCGCCATCGACGCGCTCGCGTCAGTGCTCCGGTTTCGCAACGATCTTCACCTCGCGTTCAACGAGGCACCAGCAACATGACCGCAACATGACCGCGTCCTCCGCGCCATCGGCGCCAGCATCGAATGGCCTCGCGATCCTGCGCGCCCATGCCGAACAACAGTTCGCCGATGAGCTGGACGCTCTCATCCGATCGGACACGCGCCCGCGCCCGCCGAGCTGGCGGATGTCACCCTGGGCGGTCGCGACGTATCTGCTCGGTGGTCGCACGGACGACGGCACCGAGATCACACCCAAGTACATCGGCAGTCGTCGCCTGATGGAGATCGCGATCGCCACACTCGCGACCGACCGCGCACTCCTGCTGCTCGGCGTACCTGGTACGGCCAAGACATGGGTGGCGGAGCATCTCGCGGCGGCGATCTCCGGTGACTCGACGCTGTTGGTGCAGGGGACGGCCGGCACGAGCGAGGAGTCAGTGCGCTACGGATGGAACTACGCGCGTCTCCTCGCTGATGGTCCATCGCGCGCCGCGCTCGTGACGAGTCCGATCATGCGCGCCATGGCGGAAGGACGCATCGCGCGCGTCGAGGAGCTCACGCGCATTCCGGCGGACGTGCAGGACGCACTCATCACGATTCTCTCGGAGAAGTCGCTGCCCATCCCCGAGCTCGGGCAGGAGGTGCAGGCGGTGAAGGGCTTCAACCTCATCGCGACGGCGAACGACCGCGACAAGGGAGTGAACGAGCTGTCGAGCGCGCTCAAACGCCGCTTCAACGTCGTCGTGCTTCCCGTTCCGGCGACGATCGACGAGGAAGTGGACATCGTCACGCGTCGCGTAGACGCACTCGGCCGCGCGCTGGAGCTTCCGGCCGAAGCTCCCGCGGCGGAGGAGATTCGGCGGGTGGTCACGATCTTCCGCGAGCTGCGCGGCGGCGTGACGGAGGATGGCAAGACGAAGGTGAAGTCGCCGAGTGGGACGCTGAGCACCGCGGAGGCGATCTCGGTGCTGAACGGCGGCCTCGCACTCGCCGCGCATTTCGGTGACGGCCAACTGCGGTCGGGCGACCTCGCCGCGGGCTTGTTAGGCGCCGTGGTGAAGGATCCGGTGCAGGACCGGATCGTGTGGCTCGAGTACCTGGAAGCGGTGGTGAAGGAGCGTGACGGGTGGAAGGACCTCTACCGCGCCTGTCGCGCAGTGAGCTAGTGGGCATTCGGCGCGGACGGCGGCATCGCTGGTCGGGGATAGCAGGCGATTCCGGCCTCATTGCCAGAATTGGCAAATGTGCGTCGCATCTCGCCCGTCACAGTGAGCCTCCGGTTCGCCAATTCTGGCAATACGGCCTGCATCGCCTGCTATCGCGCACTTCGAACACGTAGCCGCTCGTGGCACAGTGAGCAAGGCGATGGGTGCGGTGCACCTCTTCGGCATCCGCCACCATGGGCCGGGATCGGCGCGGAGTCTCGAGCACGCGCTCGCCCGCCTCGCGCCCGATATCGTGCTCATCGAGGGGCCGCCGGAAGCGGACGCGCTCATCCCGCTCGCCGCGGATGCCGCGATGCGCGCGCCCGTGGCGCTGCTCGTCTATCGCCCGGACGCGCCCAGGCGGGCCGTGTACTACCCGTTCGCCGAGTTCTCGCCCGAGTGGCGGGCAATGCGATACGCGATCGGACGAGGAATACCAGCTCGCTTCATCGACCTCCCACAGGCGTATCAGCTGATCGATGAGGCGCTGCCTGACGCGGCGCCGAGCCGACGCGCCCGTCGCGCCGCGGGTGGTCGCGGACGACCCGTTAGGGTGGCTCGCAGCGGCAGCCGGCTATGACGATGGCGAGCGATTCTGGGAGCACCTCGTCGAGCATCGCCGGAAAGACGACGAGGCCATCTTCGACGCCGTGGCGTCGGTGATGACCGAGCTTCGCGCCGAGTCGGACGCCCGAAGCCGATGCGTCGCCAGTGAGGACCGAGCGCGAGAGCGCACATGCGGCGCGGGCCATTCGCAGGCGGCGCGCTGCGCGAAGGCTTTCAGCGCATCGCGGTGGTCTGCGGCGCCTGGCACGTTCCGGCGTTAGGTACCATGCCACCCGCCGCGCACGACGCGGCCATTCTCAAGGGGCTGCCGAAAGCGAAGGTCGAAGCCACGTGGGTGCCGTGGACGAACGGTCGCCTGTGCGTCGCCAGCGGCTACGGTGCCGGTATCGAGTCGCCCGGGTGGTATCATCACCTGTGGTCCGCGCCTGATCGCGTGACCGAACGCTGGCTCGCGCGCGTGGCGGCGCTGCTGCGCGACGAGGATCTCGATGCGTCGTCCGCTCAGATCATCGACACGGCGCGGCTCGCGGATTCGCTGGCCGCGTTGCGCGGTCGCTCGCTGGCTGGTCTGTCCGAGCTGATGGAGGCGACGCGCGCCGTTCTCTGTAGCGGCGTCGACGCGCCGCTCGCGCTGATCGGCCGCAAGCTCGTGGTCGGCGAGACACTGGGTCAGGTCCCGGAAACGGCGCCAATGGTTCCGCTGCACCAGGATCTCATCCGTGAGCAGCGTCGCCTTCGCCTTCCACCGGAAGCCGTCGAGCGAACGCTCGATCTCGACTTGCGGAAGGACACGGACCTCGCGCGCAGTCAGCTGCTGCATCGCCTAACGCTGCTCGGAGTACCGTGGGGACGCGGACAGCGAGCGGCAGGGCAGCGCGGGACGTTCCACGAGCTCTGGCTCGTGCAGTGGCAGCCGGAGCTGTCCGTGTCGCTGATCGAGGCGGCGGTGTGGGGCAACACCGTCGCCTCGGCGGCGACTGCGCGAGCGTCGGACCTGGCCGACAAGGCCGCCGAGCTGCCTGCGCTCACTGCGTTGCTCGAGCAGGTCGTGCTCGCCAACGTCGGTGATGTCGTGGGGCGGATCATGGCCCGCCTCCAGGAGGAATCGGCGCGAGCGCCGGACATCGCGCACCTCATGGACGGTCTGCCGGCGCTCGCCAACGTGCTGCGCTACAGTGACGTCAGGCGAACGGATCTCGGCGTCATCGGCGACGTCGTCGATGGATTCGTGGTGCGGATCTGTGTCGGCCTGGGTGTCGCCTGCAGTTCACTCGACGATGATGCCGCGGCGGCGATGCGCAGGCGGATCGAGGCGGTACACGGCGCGGTCGCGCTGCTCGCGCGCGAGGAACACACGGCTGCGTGGCACGCCGCAACAGCAAGGCTCGCGGACTCGGAGCAAGTGCACGGCACCGTCGCTGGACGATGCGCGCGTCTGCTCTTCGATGCCGGAGCGCTGGGCCCGGCCGACGCCGCCCAGCGTCTTTCGCGAACGCTGTCCGCGGCCGAAGATCCCGCGCGTGCAGCGGCGTGGGTGGAAGGATTTCTCGCAGGGAGCGGGCAGTTGCTGTTGCACGACGATGCGCTCTGGCAACTCATCGACGGGTGGCTCGTCGCGTCTTCGCGAGGAGACGTTCGTCGCTCTGCTCCCGCTGCTGCGCCGGGCCTTCTCGGCCTTTGCTGCGCCTGAGCGACGACAGCTTGGCGACCGTGCTCGCCGGCCGAGCACCACGGATGGCCTAACGTCTGGGGATAGCGGCGAGTTCGATCACGTCAGAGCGGAGGCGGGACTCCGTACGGTTCTGACGTTGCTGGGTGTGGACGGGTAGCCGCGACTTGCCGGTCCAGCGGCCGGTCGCCAGCTTCTCGAAGCGCGGCGATCCTTGCGCCTCGCGACCGCCTCGGTAGCTTCGCGGTCACCCCACCTCGCGCGGAGCCCCGGATGCTGAAGAAGCTGGCGGCACTCTATGCCCTCACGTCCACAGCCTGCGCGTCATGGCAGACGCAAGGCGGACCACCCGCCCGCGCGATAGAGCAGAGTGCCTCCAAGGGCGAAGAGATGATCCGCGTCGAGGTCAACTCCGGCAAACGCTGGGAGATCTACGCCGCGACGCTCGTCGGCGACAGCATCATTGGCCGCAACACGCCCAAGGCCATTCCGGAGGCCGAGCGGGTTGCCGTCGCGGTGTCGGACGTAAAAAGCATCTCCCGCCACAAATTCAGCGCCGGTCGCACTATCCTCGCCACCCTGGCGATCACGGTCGCCGTCGTTGCCCTGGTCGGCGCCACCGGATCCTCGTCATCGTCATCATCCTCGAGCTCGTCCTGCGCGTCAGCCAGCGTGTCGCCGAGCGCGCCGACCGGGGCGTAACCGCCGCGCCGTCGATCAGCCGGCGAACTGCCTCACGAGCGCGATCGCTCCGGCGACGAACGTGACACCGAGGTAGCCGACCACGAGAGCAGGGCGCTTGAGCACACACCGGCTCTCGCGCAGCCCGCCGCGAATCGCGCGCACGTAGGCCCACAGGCCGAGTGCGCTCATGAGCATCACGCACGCCGGCGGTCCGAGGACCCACGCGATGAGCGCGACAGTCGTCATCGCGCAGAATCGCACCGGGTCGAAGCCCGTCGTGCGACCGGGAGTCGCCGCTGGCGGCCTAACGCCGGCGGCGGCGCGTACGCTGGGGGTCGGGGTTGGCTGCGGCATCAGTCGGCACCGATTGGCTGCGGCGGCCCGTGCGGCGCGCGCCGCCCGCGCGACCAGCTCCGACGGCTTCATCTGGGAGAGGGGTGACCATGCCTGCACGGCGCAGAAGGGAACGCACTGGTGCGCGTCGCCGTCCTGCGTCCCGACGTGGACGCAGCACTGCACCAGACGCTCCTCGATCATGGTGTTGATGTCCATGAAGGGCTTGATGGTGATGCGCTTGATGCGCTCCGAGACCAGCTTGCGGAAGCCGCTCCGGTCGCCGAGCATCGCCTGGCCAGCGAGCCGCACCAGCGTGCTGAGGCCGAGGTCGCACGTCTCGCACACGTCCCGAAAGATCTGCGCGAGCGATGGATGCGTGAGCGAGCTCCGCTCACTGAACAGCCCGAGCAGCGCCTCCTTCACCAACCCGCGAAGCTGCTTCGTGATCTGCGCGTCGGCGATGCGGTTGGCAACGAGGTCGAGGTGCTGCTTCAGCGTGTCTTCCCCCACGAGGCTGAGGAGCGAGCGCCACTCACCGGCGTCGGTGCGGAGCAGGTAGCCGATGCTACAGCAGTGTGGATGCGAGCAGGGGAGTGCCGTGAGGTCGCGCCAGGTGACGAGCCCGTTCGTCTGTGGGCCGAGTCGCGCGAGGACGCCACCATGCGTTAGGCGGTCCGTGGGGTCGAGCGTGAGTGATCGCCCCGACGTGAACTGCGGCTGGATCGACACGCCACCGACGAAGGGCGTCTCGAGCATGTACTGGATCACGTCGCCGATCTCGTCGTCGTTGACGCCGAGGGACGCCGTCATCGTCAGCGTCGTGAACACGCCGGCTGCGCTCAGGCGCTCGATCGCCTCGCGTTTGACGCGGCGCAGGTCGGCGCCGCGGTGGGCGCGGTGCGTCTCCAGGCGGAAGCCGTCGAACTGGAAGTACATCTCGATGCGCGTGTTGTGGCGTTCGAAGAACGAGACGAGTTGATCGTTGCGCGCGATCTGGATGCCGTTGGTGTTGATGACGAGCCGCTGGATGTCGCGCTCGATCAGCGCCTCGAGGAGCGGAATGAGGTCGGGGTGGATCGTCGGCTCGCCGCCGCTGATCATCAGCACGTCGAGTCGGCCGTTCTCTCGCTCCAGGCGCGCGTCGACGTTCGCGAGCACCTGCTCCACCGGAACGAACCCGTGCAGGCTCGGCGACGAGTCGGCGAAGCAGGTCGGGCAGGTGAGGTTGCAGGCCGCGGTCACGTCCTCGAGCAGGATGCAGGTGTGCTGCGTCTGCATCTCGCCCAGCCCCCGCGCGTAGACCAGCGGGACGGGGTCGAAGTTGCCCGGCGTGTCGGGGATGTGGACCTTCGTCGGCGCCGTCCACTGCTCCAGCCAGCGCAGGATCTCGGGCTGCTCGTCGTACAGCGTCGTGATGCGACCGTGGTCGGGGCAGCCGCGCACGAGCCACGCCTTCCCGTCGCGCTCCGCGATGTAGCCGGACAGACGTCGCACGTTCGGCGAGGTTCTGCTCTGGCGACTCGCGGTGGCATTCGGGGCAGAACGCGGTGACGTAGCGCATGACGCGTTCGTCGCGCAGTGGCATTCCGACCGGCATGATGTCTCTGGGCCTCGGGTGGCGTTAGGCGGGTACGGCGCCGGCAAGCGTCTCGCGCTCACCGCGCCGGCGTCGGATGAAGTACGCGACGAGCGCGACCACACCCGGAAGCACGGTGAGTTGCGATCCACTCAGGCCCAGAGCCATCTCCGGACTACCGCGGGTGAACTCGACGAAAAAGCGGAAGACGGCGTAGGCGAGCAGGAAGGCCTTGAAGACGTCGCCCTCCGACATCCACGGCGCTGGCAGCGCGCGTCGATTCGCGACGCGGAAGAGCACCCAGGCGGCGATTCCAAGGAACGCGGCCTCGTACAGGAAGGAGGGGTGCATCGCGAGGCCGCTCGTGCATGCGGCGCAGTTGCCGATCCGCGCCGCGGCGTCGGGCGGGACCCGCACGCCCCAGGGCAGCGTCGTTACCGTCCCTGGGCGCTCGGCCAGAAAGCAGCCGATGCGTCCGATTGCCATGCCGAGCGCGGTACCTGGAATGAGCAAATCGCCCGTCTGGCGGCGGTAGCCGATGAGTCGTTTCGTGACCACGACTCCCGCATACGCGCCGGCGAGTCCGGCAAGCAGACTCTTACCTCCATACGCGAGGAACCCGGGGAGCGAGGGGTCGCGTGCGTCCAGCAAATACCGGAAGACGAGACCATAACGCGCGAGGATCGCGGCGCCTACCAGCCCTCCCGCTATCACGAGAAGGAAATCCTGATCGGCGCGTCCGGCGCGCCTCGCGATCCGCCACGAAGTCACGAGCGCGACCGCGATCCCGAGCGCGACGAACACCGCGTGGGAGTAGATGACGTAACGCGCCCACGTGCAGGAGGACCGGTCGCATGCGCTGAGCGGCGGGAAGAGGAAACAGCTGAGGCGAATATGCAGCGAGCCCCTCACAGCGCAAGCACCGGCGTTCGGCGAGGCCTAACGTCGCCAGGCTACGAACCCGAGCGCGCCATTGAGCCACCGTCGGCTTGCGGAGCTCGGATACAGAAATAGATTGCGTTTTGTACAGATACGAGGCGGGGCCACATGGCGCGAAAGAAAGCGAGTTCAGCGCGCGGGTCGAAACCGGCTCGCCACGGCAAGTCACAGACAGCGTCCTATCCGACACCGGGGGAATCGAGCTTCGTGAAAGAAGGCTCCCTTTGGCCGTAAAGCGTACGCGAAAAAACATGGACATGGACCAGGCCAAGCTGGACGTGGCCAGACGCTTCTTTGGCGCACGGACGGAGACCGAAGCCGTGAATACGGCGCTGGACCTTGCCGCATTTCAGAGTGAGGTCGAAGCCGGAATCGATAAGATGGTGAAGGCGGGCGGTGTATCGAGCGCCGTCGACGCGACCTGCCGCCTTCCTTCATCAATGACGTGATGATCGCTGTCTCATGCTGCGAGAACGGCATCACACTCATTACAAACAACGCAAAGGATTTCACGACGATCACCCGTCATCGAAGTCCTTCGCGTTCGAAGCGCCGTGGCCAAGCAGTCCCCGGCGCAAGACCCGACCAAGGTAGAGGTGCAGCGGCCGCCCGATCCCAGGGTACTCGCCCTCGACAATCGTTAGGTCACGCGGTCGGAAATCCGAGCGCGCCGTTGAGCCACCGCACGAGCGGCAGCAACCCCTGGAACTCCTTCGCGAGCAGCGCCGGGAGCTTCGCGTCCGTGACCTGCGCGTCGGTGACCGGGCGGCCGCTCACGAACGACTGATAGCGAAGCCACTTCGCCGCCGGATGGTCCTCGGCGAACCCGCGCGGCATGCGCTTGAGCACTGCCTCATCGTCGAGCCCACCGTACTTCTTCGTGAGCCCGCGCGCTATGCGGTCGAAGCCAACCGGGTCATGGGCGATCGCGTCGCGCAGCCGGTTGAGTTGCGGCCGAGGAGGCATCCAGAGCCCACCGCCGACGAACGACTTCCCGGGCTCGAGGTGAAAGTAGAAGCCGGCGCTTCCGGCGTCCGCTTCGCTGCCAACGCGCGACGTCGCACGGCGGTGGTGGAACCAGCACGCCGCGTGGGTCTTGTACGGCGACTTGTCGCTCGAGAAGCGAATGTCGCGATTGATGCGGAACATCGACCGCTTCGGGTCGCCGCCGATCTCGGGCGCGAATTTCGTGAACCGCGCGTTCATCTCGCCAATGAGATCGCGCATTGGCTCGCGCACCTCGCCCTCGTAGTCGGCGCGGTGCGCCTCGAACCATTCCTTGTTGTTGTTCTTTGCGAGGCCGCGGAAGAACCGCAGCGCGGCCGGTGTGAATGGCATCGTCCCCTCTTCGGCTGGTGCGGTGATGCAGTATCCATGACTCTGCCATTACAGTAATCGCCTCACGCGCCGCCGCGAGGCGTCGGCAGCCGGCTCGCTCGTCTGCGCGTGTCGCGCTCGAGAAGCGTTGAGGGGTCATGAGACGGAATCGTCCCTGGCTGCGTTGAATCTGAGGAGCAGTGGACGGCGCACAGCGCCTGCCAGGCCCAGCGCTGCGGTTCGGTTGGCAGGCGCAGCGCTTCGTACAGCGCAGGAGGAGTCCAATGTCGCGTATGGGTCTCTACACACCGGTCGTGCTCGGATTGGCGGTGTCGGTCGCCGCCCCTCGCATCCTCGTCGCCCAACGTACCGCCTCAGCGCGGCAAGGAGGGGCGGCAGCAACCGGGCCACTGACCGATGTCTCTGTGACGTTAGGCGGGCAGACCGTCACGGGGCGCGTCGACGCCAACTGCCACGTGGATGAGCGCGCGACGCCAAGCAACACGCGTGCGTACTTCGTGGCGATGTACCCGTGGTTCGGTCAACGCGTCGCGGCGGACAAGCCGCAGTGGCGCTTTGATCTGGAGATCCGCCGTGGTGCCACGTCGGAAGCGTCGGATCAGTTCGTGTTCTCGTTCCTCGACGGCCAGAAATCGGGAACGATTCAAACGGTGTCAGGTTCCCAGCGGATGGGGAGCGGCACCGTCCGGGTCACCCGCCACGGCAACGGCGCCCGGTTCGACGTCGATGGGCGAACCAAGGAAGGCGACCCGGTCCGCGCGACGATCGACTGCTCGGCGTTCCAGAAGAGCGAGGGCGCGGGCGGATAAGGCGCCAGGCTTCTCATTGCCCGCCTACCGCATCGCCGTGATGGGATCGACGCGTGTCGCTCGCCGCACCGGAACCATGAGCGCCACCGTCGCCGCAACGAGCAGCATCAGCACCGCCAGGCCGAGTGCGAGCGGATCGAACTGCGCGACGCCGTAGAGCATCCCGCGCACCAGCCGCGAGACCACCACGACGCCACCCGCCCCGACGACCAGTCCGAGCACCATCCACGCGCCGCCCTGCCGCAGGACGAGCCGAGCGATGGCGCCGCGGCTCGAGCCTAACGCCATGCGCACGCCGAACTCCCGCTCGCGCGCCGCCGCCATGGCCGCGAACATCGCATACACACCCACTGACGCGAGCAGTAGCGCCAGCGCCACCGAACGCGGTCATGAGCACGACAGGGAGACGCCGTCCCGCGAGCCCGTCCGAGATCAGCGAGCGAAGCGTCGCCGGATTGTTGAGCGGCAACCGCGGGTCGATCGACGCCAGCGTCTGCTGCACCGGCTTCACCAGCGCCATCGGGTCACCGCGGGTGCGGATCACGAAGATCGGGCCGTTCCACGGATTGACGCGGTTCGACATGTACATCGTGATCTCCGGATCCGGCCGCGCGGGGTCATTGCGCTCGTTGCCGACGACGCCGACCACGGTGAACACCGGCGTCTCCGGGCTCGCGTCGAGACGGACACGTCCGCCCACCGCGCCGCCGTTAGGCCACAGGCGCCGCGCCAGTGACTCGTTGATGATGAGCGTGGGCGGCCCGTCGGCGAGGTCCTGCGGGCCGAAGGTCCGGCCTTCCTTGAGTGGGATCCCCAGCGTACGGAAATAGTCATCGGACACCGTCGTGTACAACGCGAGCGGGACAGCATCGCTCGGTGGTGGCGGCGCACCTTCGACGAAAATCGAGTTGTGATTGCCCACCCGTGTCGGGACCTCACCGGTACTCGCCACGGAGATGACGCCGGGGAGTGCTCGCACGCGCTCCTCGAACTGCGACACGAATTCCGAACGCGACGCGTTCGTCGTGTACGTGCCCGGCGGGAGCTGCACCGCGACCGTCAGCACGTCGTCGGGGTTGAAGCCTAACGGGGTAGCAGTCATGGCCCAGAGGCTGCGAGCCAGGAGACCCGCACCGGCGAGCAGGCTGAGACAGAGCGCGATCTGCCCCGCCACGAGGATCCCGCGCAGGCGCCGTGAGCGCGTGCTCTCGCTCGTGCCGCGTCCCTCATCGCGGAGCGTGTCCTGCGGGTCGGCGCGGCTCACCGCCAGCGCCGGGGTGACGCCGAAGGCGAGCCCGGTGCCGAGTGCCACGAGCGCCGTGACGAGCAGCGCGCCTCCGTCGAGCGACAGCTCGGCGTAGGGCGGCAGCGCGCGCAGCGCGAGCCCGCGCAGCACCTTGAGGCCGAGCACCGCCAGGAGGATGCCGGCGGCTCCGCCGGCGAGCGCGAGCACCACGCTCTCCGTGAGCAGCTGCCTGACGACTCTCCCGCGATTCGCGCCTAACGCGACACGCACCGCGAACTCGCGCCGGCGAGTGAGCCCGCGTGACAGGAGCGCTCCCGCGAGGTTCGCGCAGGTGATCAGGAGCACGAGTCCCGCGCTCGCCAGCAGCACGAGCAGGGCTTTCCGGGTGTCGCCGACCATCGACTCCCGGATCGGCATCGCGACAATGCGTGCGCTCCCGTTGAACTGCGGGTACTCGCGCGCCAGGTCCTTGCCGATGCGTGACAGGTCCTCCCGCGCCGCCTCCACGGTGATGCCCGGCTTCAACCGGCCGACGAACCCGTAGTTCTGCTGCCGACGCAGTCGCACCGGGTCACGCATCGCCCCGTGGAAGTCGAGCGCGAAGTAGAAGTCGATCTCGCCCGGCATGGGCGCGACGAACCCGCGCGGCAGGACGCCGATGATCGTGCGGGTGATCCCGTTCACGCGCACCGCGCGCCCGATGATGCCGGGGTCGCCGCCGAACAGCCGCTGCCACGTGGCGTACGTGGCGATGATGTTGTACGCCGTATCGGCCGCGGCGTCTTCAGCGCGAAACACGCGACCGCGGGCGGCCGGTACGCCGAGGGTCGGGAACAGTGCGGGCTCGACCCACGCGACCCGCGCGACGATCGGGTTGCCATCGCCGTTGTACACCGCCTCACGCGGCCGGCCCTCGAACGCCGCCACCTGCGTGAACGATCGCTGACGCGCGGCAATGTCCATGATCGTGCCGGCGCTCACGGGACCGCGGTCGTTCGAGCCGTCGATCCGGCGGCTGTACCCGCGCATGACGCGGTCGGCGTCGGCGTACGGCAGCGCATCGAGGAGCACCGACTTCACGACGCCGAACACCGCGGCGTTGGCGCCGATGCCTAACGCCAACGTGAGGACGGCGAGCAGCGTGAACAGCGGCGCGCGGAGCAGGGAGCGGACGCCGAACCTGAGATCCTGTCGGAGATCGTCGAACCATTCGGCGCGCCGCTCGAGCGCCGCGCGTTCCCGGTCTTCCGCACTCATGGCCATGCTCCAGTGGTTGGTGTCCCCGAACCGCCGATGCGCTTCCGCGCGCGCCGCCTCCGGCGTCGAGCCGCGCGCCACCAACTCGGCGACCCGCATCTCCAGATGAAACGCGACCTCCTCGTCCACGTCCGCCTCGATCCGCGGGCGCCTGAGGGCGAGGCGGAACGCGCGTCGCGTGCCGTTAGGCAGCTCTGCCATTGTTCTTGCTGCGTCCCACGTCAGGCGGTGCGGAGCGCGGCGAAGATGGCCTCCGCGTAGCGCGTCCAGGTGGCGGTCCGGGCTATGAGCTGCCGGCGCCCGGCGGGCGTCAGCGTGTAGTACTTGGCCCGCCGATTGGCATCGGACACGCCCCACTCACTCGCCGCCCAGCCGTTCTTCTCGAGGCGGTGGAGTGCGTGGTACAGCGCGCCTTCCTCGACCTGGAGCGTCCCGCCGGTGACGTCCTGGATCCAGTTCGCGACGGCGTAGCCGTGGCGCGGCCCCCACGTGAGCGCCTTGAGGACGAGCACGTCGAGCGTGCCTTTGAGAAGGTCGAGGTTGTCGTCGCTCACCGTGCCCACCTGGTCATCGTGCTTTGCCCTGAATCATTCAGGGGAATAAATGGCGGTGTGCAACGACGGTGTCAAGAGAGTGGCGACGACGCGACCGGCATGATCCACACGCGGGCATCGTCGGCGGCGGGTCGTGGGCGTCGACGAAGTGCGCGCTAGGGCCGATTCAGAGCGTACGTCGAAGTGCGCGCAACCGGTCGACCCGCGCTGGCAGCGCTCGCTCGAGGTCCGCCCAGAGCGCATCCCAAAGCACCGTCAGTCGCTGGGACACATCCGGCGTTAGGCGTCCCGCTACTCGCACGCTTGCCGCTTCGTGAGTTGCGCGCGCATGATACGTGTTCAGCACGCTGCCCGCCGCCTCTTCCTCGGTCGAGGAGAGTCCAACCGCGGTGCGCAGGACCATCAGATGATAGTCGCCGACGTCACCGGCGAGGGCGAGTGCCCGAAGGGCATCTGGCGAGTTCGGTTCCGGAACCGATACACCTAGCCGTGCGAGCGGGAGCGACCAGTTGTTCGTGGCGAATACGCCGTCGGGATTCTGCGACCAGATCCAGGCGTGCATGACGAACAGTCGCGGCGACGTCGCGTCACCGTCACTCGTACTCGTTCGGTGATGCGCGGTTGGAAGACTCTCCTCGGCCACGCCTCCGTTGTGCTCGTGCCAGTCGGCGAACGCGGGCAGTGCTGGCGGCGGCTCGCGTCCGCTGACCAACCGCGTGTATCCGACCGCGACCAGACGAGCGGCGCCGTCGATGGTCGCGTAGACCAGAACCGATGGCCGATCTGGCTCAAAGGTGTTCTCCCCGATGCGGGCCGCGCTGATCCAGTGCTCGCCCATTGTCGGAAACTCGACGCCGACGCGCTTGTACCCATCCGCAATGGCGGCGTCCTGCGACTGATACCGACGCGTGCCGTCGCGAGCCTTCGTGGTGAATTGCTCCACCGCGGCCGTGGGATTCGACCGTGGGACGTCCTGACACGGGGCAGCGGCCGACGCGACCGTAATCGCGGCCATCGCCAGAGCGCTCTCTCTCCAACCTGAGTGGCGCGTCATGGTGTCGGCCGCGCGAGGTCGTCGGGGGTTTCCTGCTTCGAGGCCGTGAGCAACGTGGTCATCAGCGTTGGGGAGATGCCATACGGGAATCGGCTCAGCAATCGGGCGCGATCGAGCATCTTGGCAGTCGGCTTCGGCCCCAGATTGACTGTACCCGCGCCGCCTACCGGCAGGATGACTCGGCTGACGTCGCCGAATCTCGCAATCCAGAATGCGGTCGTGTGCGAAGAGCACGTACCCGGAGTCATTGACCACGATGAGCTCACCCGTCTGCTCGCGCCCGTCACGCAACACGAGGGTGCTGAGAACCCCTCGCGCGGAGTGTGCTTGCGGAATGGATCGTGGAGACTTCGACGTCATGCAGGCAGTGGGGAACAGCGACAGCATCAATAGCAGCGCGCCGAGCCTGAATACTCTCGAGGAGGTCATGAGATCGGCACCCGTCGCTGAAAGAAGTGCTGCTCGAGTGTGTCCTTCGATGCTTGCCAGGTTCGAAGCACGTCGTGCATCGATGTGCGCGCCGGTGAGAACGGGAGGGAGTCCGTCGCGGTCTTCATCCATTTTCCGCGGACCCATTCCGTGTAGTAGCCCTGCGACGCGAGCATGAACGTGCGCGTGTCGGAAGGCGCCACTCCGACGTCGAACTCGATCGAGAAATGGTCACCGGGGTGCGTCTCGACATCGCGGTCGTCCGCGCGCGCGAGCATGGGCACCATGTCATCGCGAGGGACACCGTGGTTGTCGAACGCGCGGGCCGCCGTGATGTTCCGCGGCTCGACGCGCCGGACGCGCTGCGCGATCGCGACCCTGTCGATGCGGAACTCGTCAACCGTGAATGACACCCGCATGCGCACGCTATCACCACCCACGGCGGGCACGACGACGCCAATGTCGCTCCACGCCACTGGGCCGAACGCGATCACACGTGCCACCGGCAACCACCGTTCACCATCCAGAACCTCGACGCGCATTCCGAAGTGCTCGGCGTGCCAGGTCGCGAGTTGCACGACGTTGGCGATCTGCGAGAGATCGCGCCCCAGCCAGTCCAATGCGCTCGCGCCGGGGCGGCCGAGCATGTAGTCGTAGAGAATAGCCGTGGAGAGGAGACTGCTGCGGGCTCGCAGCACCAGTGCGACGCTGTCCTGTCCGGCGGGTTTCGCGGTGGTGATCAGGAGATGGTCTCGTGTTGGCCCTCCAGCAACCGCGCGCTCGAGCAGTGCACCATCCGAGGAAAACACGACCCCGTCCGTGCGCGCCAGCGGGATGCTCACATCACGACCCGCCGCGTCACGGATACTGCCCGCACTCACGATACTTCCCACGGCCATGAGGCCGCCGATCGGCGAGGGCAAGGCAACTTCGTTCGCGTCGTGACGCACTTCGATGAGCTGCAACTGGTCGAGATGATGTGTTTCGAGCGCCTCGTTCTGCACGGACAGCCTAACGACCCCCCTGCCGTCGGGAGTCAGCGACATCCGGTCGACGTCGCGGACGGCGAGCAGCGGGGCAATGCTCTGTGAGAACGACTCGGCTTGCAGCATCGGGATCCCAGCGCTGTCGGCATAGATCGTCGGACACGACCCGAAAATTGCGATGGACCCCCCCACTATCGCGGCCCCGGTGGCGGCGGTGCCCATGACACCATACAGCAGCGTGCGAGCCGGATTGACCTGACGCTCGTACACCTCGAACCCGAGCACACTGTCGAGAGCCACACTACTCACCGCCTGCGCGGTGGCCCTGGTCAGGGTGAAGCGCTCACCCATTCCAGTCGCGATGCCGTTACCGACCTTGACGCCCGCGCGGAACATGACAACGTCGCCGTTCATCAGGTGCGCTTTCACTGGCACACGAGTCAGGCGAGCGGGCGGTCCGCCCTTCTGCACCGCGACGGGGCGCGTCGTCGTCGAGATGAAGCACGCGACGGCGACCAGCCCACTCGCGCCGATTAACGCCGTGCGGACGTACGCGAATGCTTTCATTCCTGGGGGCTCACGGTCTGAAGGTGGGGCCAATCATAATGCCATAGCGAGCTCTACGCTGGTGAGGATCTCCCAATGTCGGGCTGGCTCGCGCCGCTCCATCGCGCGACAGGCACGGGCGGGTGGATCGACAGGCGTTGCAACAGAGCGCGCCCGATCGGATGTGCTCGAGCCGGCCGACGCAGTCATGGGTGGCGGGCCCGCTGGCGCCCCAATCGGAATGTGCCTAACCTCCGCGTAGATCTGGAGTCCGCCACAATGGGCCATGGCCGAGGAAGACTGGATGAGCGAGTCCTTGCACGACCGCGTTGTCGCCGCGATTGGTGAGCACTACGACCTGGAGGGCGAGATCGGGCGGGGCGGGAATGTCCGTCGTCTTCCGCGCCCGCGACCGGCGGCTCAACCGGCCCGTCGCGATCAAGGTGCTGCCGCCGGAGCTGGCGCACGATCAGGCGATCCGCGTCCGGTTCACCCGCGAGGCGCAGACCTCGGCGCAGCTGTCGCACGCGCACATCGTGCCGATCTATGACGTTGGCGAGCGCGGCGGCATCGCGTGGTTCGTCATGGCCCTCGTCACCGGCGGGAACCTCGCCACCCACCTGATGCGAGAGCCACGTCAGCCGGTCGACGAAGTGCGTCGCATCCTGTGCGAGGTTGCTGACGCGCTCGCGTACGCGCACCTGCGTGGTGTGATTCACCGGGACATCAAGCCCGACAACATTCTGCTGGATCGCCAGACCGGACGCGCGCTCGTCACGGACTTCGGCATCGCGTGGGCCATGGAAGCTGGGGCTCGCCTGACCGCGACCGGCATCGCCGTCGGCACGCCGACGTACATGTCGCCGGAGCAGGCCGTAGGCGAGCGCGAGCTCGACGGGCGGAGCGACATCTACTCGGTCGGAGTGCTGGGCTACCAAATGCTGACGGGTCGCGTGCCATTCGAAGCTGGGAATTCGATGGCGCTCCTGCTCAAGCACGTGACCGAGCGTCCGCGTCCCATCGCCGACCTGCGACCAGACACGCCACGCGCCCTGCGCGAGACGATCGAGCGCGCGATCATGAAGGCCCCGGAGGATCGGTGGCCGACCGCGGCGGCATTGCGTGACGCGCTGTCGTCGACCGATGCGTCCGGCCCGACGTGGCGCGCGGATCAGCGGGAGCCTGTACGCTACACGTCGCCTCGGCCCGACGGCTCGCGCAGAGTGGTCGCGTTGCGACCGCCCACACCGCAGAAGCCTGTTTCTCCGCTATTCCCGGCTCGAGGCGACGGGTCCCCGCCGGTCCTAACGAGCGGTCCCCTGGCTGGGCTCATGCTCGAGCCGCCGCACCTCGCTTCGCTGACGCCGGCGCAGCGCTATGACCTCCGACTCTGGCATGGCCGCGTGAATCTGGTCGACCGCGTGAAGGCGATGCGGCGGTATGGCCTGTTCACCGTCGCGGCCACGATCGGCGGCATCGCGGGGTTCGCGTTCGGCGTGACGGAAGTCCCGCCTTTCGTACTCGCGCCCATCGTGCCGATCTACATGTGGGTGAAGCTCGCGCGGCGCGGCCGATCGTTGCGCGAGGCCGGCGTGCGTCTGCGGCAACTGCTTCCCCGGCCGCATTTCGTGATCCGGAAAAAGCAGGTGACGATGCAGCAGCACCTCGAGAAGCTCGCGCCGGTCGCCGTCATCGAGAGCCCCGAAGGCGCCGCGATCCGCCGAGCGGTCGAGGACCGTCTGGCGATCCTGGAGATCTTCGGCAAACTGTCGAAGCTCGACCGCGCGCGACTTCCCGATCTCGAAGCGACGGCGAAGCTGCTCGTGGAGCGCGTCGCACATCTCGCGCAGGCGATCCACCGGCTGGACGAGAGCATCGACCCCACGTTAGGCCGCGAGCTCGACGCGCGGATCGCCACGGTCGAGCGCGAGAGCGCATCGCCGGATGGCGAGCGTCAGCTCGGGCTGCTCCGCCGGCAGCGTGGCTCGCTCGACGAGCTCGTGCAGCGTCGCGTCGCCCTCGCGCGGCAGCTCGATAGTGCGGGCTTGGCGTTAGGCAACCTGCGCCTCGACCTGATCAAGCTCCGCTCATCGGGCCTTCAGTCGGCGCTCGCCGACGTCTCGTCGGCCACCCAGGAAGCGCGCGCTCTCTCGAGCGAGATCGACGCCGTGCTGGCCGCGGCGGCGGAAATGAAGAACCTGTAGTGTAGGGAGGGCCGGCGAGGCCGTAGGAAGGAGGCCGTAGGAAGGAGGAGGGCGGATGGCGGAAGGCGGAGGCGAGGAAGACGGCGTGCATGCCGAGCGGCAGCGAGGGATCGGAGCGTCGTCGTGCCGAGCGCCGGATTACTACGGCGTCCTCGTGCCGCCGGCCGCCGGTCGCGGCGCCAGCCGCCTCGCTGCCCTCCGTCCTACGGCCTCCTTCCTCCGTCCGCCGTCCGCCGTCCGCCATCCGCCTTCCTACTTGTATCGTCGCCCCCCTCGCATCACGAACACCACCTGCCGTAGCGCGCCAATGTCCCGCGACGGATCGCCGCTCACCGCGATGAGATCCGCCGCATAGCCTGACGCCACCACGCCCAGCGAGCTGCCGAGGCCTAACGCGGCAGCGCCGGCTGACGTGGCGGAGACGATGGCGTCCATCGGCGACTGGCCCGCGCGGACGCGGCAGGCCAGCTCCTCGACGTTTCGCCCGTGGGCGAGCGCGACCGCGTCCGTTCCGAACACGACCTTGAGCCGCGGCGTCTTGAGCGCGCGCGTGAACATCGCGGCCGCCGTCGGCAGCGCCGCCTTGAGCGGCGCGAGCGTCGAGTCCGTGAAGTTGTAGGCGTCCGGATGGTCGACGTAGTTCTGGAACACGAGACACACCTGCGGATCGAAGATCGTGCCGTGCTCCGCCATCAACGCGAGCTCGGCGTCGGTCGCGAACGTGCCGTGCTCGATCTGCGTGCAACCGGCCAGCGTCGCGGCGCGAACGCTCTGCGCGCTGATCGCGTGCACGATCGATCGCAGCCCCTGCGCCTTGGCCTCGCCGCAGATTGCGGCGAGCTGCTCGTCCGACAACGTCTGTGCGCCACCGGCGCCGAGCCCGGCGGAGGCGAACAGCTTGATGACGTCGGCACCCTGCGTCTTGAGCTGCTGGACCATCAGGCGCAGCGAGTCGACCGATATGCGCGCGGAGCTGATCTGCGTGATCGACGTCAGGATGCGAGGGCCGGGGATGAGCTCGCGCGCCGTGGCGTCGCGGAGGTCGAGGTCTTCGGGCCCGCCGACACTCTGAATGGTCGTGACGCCCGCCATGAGCGTCGCGTACAGGTTGCCGGCTCGCGCGAGCGCGGCCTGCGCGGGCGTGTCGCCGCTCCGTTGCGAGTTGCGCTTGCCCTGACGGTCGACGTACCAGCCGGGATGCACGTGTGCGTCAATGAGACCCGGGAGGAGCGTCGCGGAACCGAGCTCGATGGTTGTCGCGCCGGAGATGGTCACCGGCGCGGTCGTCACGCGCTCGATCTTCCCATTCCGAACGACGACGTATGCGTTGCGCGTCGATGCGCCGCGGCCGTCGAGCAATGTGCCGGCGTGAATGATCGTTGGTGCGCCCGCGGGAGCGGCCGACGTGATCTGGCTCCGAGCGGGCCGCACGTTCGCCGTCGCGGCGAGAACGAACGCGGATGGTATGACGGCGGCAGAGATGAATCGCATGGTATCCTCTGAAATTCGCCACTACCACATACCGCACGGATCACCTTGCCGCAACTCGTGTGGCGCGACTCGCCAGCAACAATCAGTGAGCGTTAGGCGTCCGCGTGCTCGGCGGCGAACGGCCGCATTCAGGCGGTCAACGCCCTCGCGGGCTCGGTGAGAATTTCTCGCACGCGGACCGGTGCGCGCGCGTCCGCTTTCGCAGTGCAGATGCGTGTTGAGAATACGCCCTCGATGCAGGGCGTGGACGACGCCAACCATGAAGTGTCTGCTTCGCTGAGTGGTGTCGGCCTCGTACGTGACAATGGAGACGAACCATGCGGCAGGCAAAAGCCCTCGTGGCTGTGCTATCAGGCGTAATCATCACGGTCGTCGGTTGCGATGACGCGGGCAACACCGTGACCGAGCCGGCAACCCCGAACGCCGGCGCGCTGAACACGGACGCGCTGTTCGACCGCACGACGGTCAAGCAGAAGGATCACGTGCAGATCGTGAAGGCGACCGGTGACATCACCGACGGCCTCACTCAGTACCGCGCACTGCTCGGCACGCTCGAGCCTAACGTCGTCGGCGAACAGCCGGGCCCCGGCGGACGCAGGGAGATCAACTGGGACGGCGTTCCGGCGGCGCTGACGAACAACAACACGTTCCCTGGCGACTTCTTCAATCAGCCCATCGTCGGACGCGCACGAGGAGCAGTGTTCTCGACCGACGGCGCCGGCTTCCGCATCGCTGATAACGGGTACGTCGACGTGAACGCGCACTACGCCGGCGAGTTCAACGCGTTCAGCCCGAAGAAGCTCTTCGTCGCGAACGGCAGCACGATCATCGACGTTCGCTTCTTCGTTGCCGGTACGAACACGCCTGGGCTGGTGACGGGCTTCGGATCGGTGTTCGAGGATGTCGGTCGGGCAAACTCGACCACGATCGAATACTTCGACGCCGCCGGAAACCGCCTGGCGAAGATCGCTGCGCCTCGGCGCAGTGACGCGAACGGACAGTCGTTCGCGGGTGCGGTGTTCGACTCGCAGATCGTGGCGTCGGTTCGCATCACCGTCGGCGACACGCCGATCGGTGAGAATACGTTCGACAACGTGAAGGGCGCCGGGAAAAAGCGTGACATCGTGACGACGGATGACTTCATCTACGGTGAGCCGCGCGTCATCAACTGAGGATTGAACGAAGCCGCGCGCGGCGAGAGGAACGACGGGGTCGTAGTGGCGCAGCTCCGGTACGCTGACGCATGTTGACCTTGCGATTCAGCTACTCACCGGAGCTGCCCAATGCCCCGAGCCTCTCGCCGCTCGCTCGTCGCGCGAGCCATCCTCGCACTTGCCTCAACGCTTCCTGTCGCTGCAGACGGCCAAGCACCCAGTCCACCGCCGGTCATCGGTCACTGGGACCTGACAGTCACGGCTCCGGACGGCGTCTACCCGTCATGGTTGGAGGTGACGGCGTCGGGGAACGGCGTGCTCGTAGGTCGGTTCGTGGGGCACTACGGCAGCGCACGCCCGATCGGACGTGTCGAGTTCGCGAATGGCGTTATGCGGTTCGCCGTTCCGCCGCAGTGGGAGCAAGGCACCGCCGACCTGCGCTTCGAGGCGAAGCTCGACGGCAGCCGACTCACCGGCGCGATCGTCAACCCGAACGGCGACAGGCACACGCTCGTCGCGTCGCGCGCGCCCAGCCTGCGACGCACGACCGCGCCCGCGTGGGGCACGCCGGTCGAGCTGTTCAACGGGAAGGACGTCGCTGGGTGGACGACACAGGGGAGCGGCGCGAGTCGCTGGCGCGTGGTGAACGGTGTCCTCACGAACACTGCCAGCGGCGCCAATCTCATGACGACGCGCCGCTTCGAGGACTTCAAGCTGCACCTGGAGTTTCGCTACCCGAAGGGCGGCAACAGTGGCGTGTACCTGCGCGGGCGTCACGAACTGCAGATCGAAGACAGTCCGGAGCGGGACTGGCCGGGCTTGCTGGATGTCGGCGCGATCTACGGCCTGGTGGCACCTAACGAGAACGTGGCGACCGGGCCCGGCACCTGGCAGACGTACGACATCACGCTCATCGGCCGCCGCGTGACGGTGGTGTTCAACGGGCACACGGTCATCGCCGACCAGGTCATCCCCGGGATCACCGGCGGGGCGCTCGACAGCAACGAGGGCGAGCCTGGACCGCTCGTGCTGCAGGGAGACCATACGCCGGTGGAGTTCAGAAGCATCAGGCTGACGCCGGCGAAGTAGCGAACCCGCGGCCGGCGAGTTGCCGGAAAGACGCGAAAGCCGCCACGTGAGTGCGTTCTGCGTCCGACTCACGAGGAGCCGTTGATAGCAGACAATTCCGCCTAATCGGTTGTGCGTCTTACGTTCTCCACTAGTGGCTCGGCGGCGCCAGGTTTCCACACGCGACGACCACATCAGGGTTGGCTGCCGACGCGGCGACCGTCACGAAGTAGTTACCCGTTGCCGGCGTGCTGAGGGCGACACTCGCTCCTGCCTCGCCCTTACCGTCATCCCCGATCTTCAGGGCCTTGTATGCCGTCGCCGGGCCGAACACACCTTCGTCGGCGCCGCACTGGCCATGGTGGACCTGCCACGGATGGACGCCCCCCGGCGTCGCGTTGGTGACGCTCAGAGATAGAGTGGTGGCGTCGATACTCTTGCCCGGCTGCATCGAGGCAGATCCGTTGATCTGCACCGCGCCGGCGAGTGAAGCCGGCGTTACGAGCGTGCCACGCCAGCGAGTATTCAGATTCGCATCGCGACTTACCTCGCTTACCGGTTCGCGGTGAAACGGGTTGCAAGCGGCGAACACAACTATCGACGTGACGAGTATTAGCGATTGACGGCGTTGCATGGTGACCTCCTGGAGATTCGGCCCCCCGGGCCGTAACGAGTCGGAATGCCGTGAGCGCCCACGAGCCACTCGCGTATTGACCAACTGGATGATAGCATATGCAAGATATCATCCAACTGGTCAATAAGCGCAGTCCGGTGCCTCAGTCGCGCAGCGTGGCGTACTCAGCAGTTGCGGCTGGACGCGCTCTCTGCATCGCGTCGCTGGATGAGTCGCGATAGGTTGGTCCAGAGCCCCCACCTGGAGAACCAAGCTGCGAATCGCACGCCTCATCGCACTCCTTGTCGTAGCCGTCGGCGCCGGTTGTCGCGCGGGGAGCAGCGCACCGGCTGCCGCGCCGTCCGTCACCCAGCAGGCTGTCGCCACGTTCCCCGGCGACACCTGGCAACGCGTCGCAGACCCCACGCGTGCCGGCTGGAACAAGGCCGGGCTCGACTCCGTGCAGTCCCTGATCTCGCGCATGAACTCGAGCGCGATGGTGGTCGTCGAGCACGGCCGGATCGTCTACTCGTACGGCGATCTCACCGCGCAGAGCTACCTCGCATCCGTCCGGAAGAGCATCCTGTCGATGCTCTATGGCATCGAGATCGCGCGGGGGCACATCGACACCTCCAAGACGCTCGCCACGCTCGGCATCGATGACCTCGGCGGGCTCCTTCCGCGCGAGAAGGAGGCGACGATCCAGGACTTGTTAGGCGCCCGCTCGGGCGTCTACCACATCGCGTCGTACGCCGGGGACTTCCTGGCCGAGGCGCCGCCGCGTGGATCGCAGAAGCATGGGACGTATCAGCTGTACTCCAACTGGGACTTCAACGCGCTCGGCACCATCTTCGAGCAGGAGACGAAACGGAATCTCTTCGACGCGCTCGAGCAGGAGATAGCGCGGCCGATCCAAATGCAGGACTTTCGGCGTGACCTGCAGAAGAAGGAAGGCGACTCGACGCGGTCGATTCACCCGGCGTACCCGATCTTCCTGACGACGCGCGACATGGCCCGCATCGGGTTGCTGATGCTCCACAACGGCAACTGGAACGGAAAGCAGATCGTGCCGCGGGACTGGGTCGCCAAGTCCACCGGCATCATCACCCCAGCGGCGCAGCTCAACCCGTCGCGCATCAGGCGTGACCGCGTCGGGTACGGGTATCTCTGGTGGGTGTTCGACGGCCCGTGGAATACCGGGCCGTACGAGGGCGCGTACACCGGTATTGGCGCGATCGGGCAGTTCATCACGGTGATCCCGAAGCTCGACCTCGTCATCGCGCACAAGACCATCCCGCGCGAGCCTGACAACCCGAGCGTGTCGCAGGGTGACTACTTCGCGCTGCTCGACCGCGTCATCGCCGCACGCACCGGCGCCATGCCGCAGCCGAAGCAGCCGGCGCTCGCTCCCTATGATCTGCTGATCACGAACGCCCGTATCATCGACGGGACGGGTACTCCAGCGGTTTCTGGTGACGTCGCGATCGTCGGGCCGCGCATCGTCCGGGTGTCGACGACACCGCTGCCCCGAGACTCCGCGCTGCGCGTGATCGACGCTCGTGGTCACGTGCTGTCGCCGGGCTTCATCGACATGCACGCGCACCTCGAGCCGCTGTTGAACATGCCGGACGCCCAGAGCGCAGCGCGTCAGGGCGTGACGTTGGCGTTAGGCGGCCCCGACGGCGGTGGACCGTGGCCATTTGGCGCCTATCTCGACTCGGCTGATCGCGCGGGACTCGGTATCAACGTCGCGTATCTCACCGGGCACAACACGATCCGACGCGAAGTGATGGGCACCGCGAACCGCGCGCCGACGCAGGCCGAGCTCGCGCGCATGACGGGGATGGTCGGGCAGGCCATGCACGAGGGCGCGTTCGGCATCAGCACCGGACTACGCTACATCCCCGGCTTCTACTCGAAGATCGACGAGGTGATCGCGCTGTCGAAAGTCGCCGCCGACTCCGGCGGCATCTACACGTCGCATCTTCGCGAAGAAGGACTCGGCCTGTTCGAGGGCGTTGGCGAGGCGCTGGAGATCGGGCGGCAAGCGCACATCCCGATCGTGCTCACGCATCACAAGGCGATCGGCCAGCAAATGTGGGGCAAGAGCTACCGTCACGCTTCACATGGTGGACTCTGCACGTGCCGCTGGTACCGATGTGATGATCGACCAGTACCCGTACACCGCGAGCTCGACGAGTCTCGACGTGCTCGTTCCGCCCTGGGCGCTGGAAGGCGGGCGGACCGAGCTCGCGAAGAAACTTCAGAATCCGGTGCTGAAGGATACCATAACGCGAGGCGTGATCGACTACCTCGCTGAACGACCGCGGCGGTGGCGACATCAAGCGCGTGCAGTTCGCGAACGTCGCGTGGGACCACACGCTCGACGGCAAGACGCTCTACGATTGGGCCGTTCGCAAGGGCATTGCGCCGACGCCGCAGAAAGCGGCGCCGCTCGTGCTCGAAGGTGTCGTGAACGGCGGTGCGTCGATGGTCTTTCACGTCATCGATGAGGGAGACGTCAGGCGCATCATGGCGCACCCGATGACGATGATCGGGAGCGACGGGCGGCTGTCGCGGCCTGGCGACGGTGTCCCGCACCCCCGCAACTACGGCACGTTCCCGCGCGTGTTCGGCGAGTACGTCCGCGTGCAGCACGTGCTCACGCTCGAGCAGGCGGTGCACAAGATGACCGGGATGTCGGCCAAGCGGCTTGGTCTGGCGAATCGTGGGTGCATCCGTGCTGGCTGTTTCGCGGACATCACCGTCTTCGATCCCGCCACGATCGCCGACAAGGGGACGTTCACCCAGCCGCACCAGTATCCGGTCGGCATCGACTGGGTTATCGTGAACGGCACGCCAGTGGTTGCGGAGGGCAAGTTCACGGAGGCGCGGCCAGGTCGCGTTCTGCGACATTCTCCCTCACGAAACTGAATCGGTATCGTCCAACGGAGGGAGCCGGTGGGGAGAATTCGTGCGTGTGTGGTGGCCGCAGCCATCGCGGCGGCGGCCACGCCGAGCGCCGCGCGTGCACAGGGGGACGAGATCCAGGTGTACGACGGCGGCCTGGCCCCGAAGGGGGTCTTCAACCTCACCCTTCACAACAACTACACGCCTGACGGCATCAAGACCCCGTCGTTCCCGGGCGCGGTAGTCTCGCACAAATCCCTGAACGGCGTCCCCGAGTGGGCCTATGGGGTCAACCGCTGGTTCGAGCTTGGTTTGTATCTGCCGCTCTACAGCCACGACGCGGACATGGGCTGGGGGCTGAACGGGTTCAAGCTGCGCACGCTGTTCGCCGTGCCTAACGCCGACGACCGCCGCTTCGTGTACGGCGCGAACTTCGAGTTCAGCTACAACACCGAGCGCTGGGATACCAGCCGGTTCACATCGGAGATCCGGCCGATCATCGGCTGGCACCTGCGTCCGGTGGACGTGATCTTCAATCCGATCTTCGATACGTCGTACGATGGGCTGAACAACCTCGAGTTCGTGCCGTCCACGCGCATCGCCTACAACACTGCGTCTTCGTGGGCTTTCGCCATCGAAGAGTATTCAGACTACGGATCGCTCGACGACGTTGCGCCGGCGGCCGAGCAAGGGCACCAGCTGTTTGCTGTGGTCGATCACTCGAGCCCGTCGCTCGACGTGGAATTCGGCGTCGGCTACGGGCTCACCAGCGCGAGCGACCGGTTCACACTGAAGCTGATTCTGGCCCACGACTTCAACAAACCGCGGTCGAAGAGGGCATGAAGACGGGCACCGCAGGGCCACGATAGACTACGTCCCGCCAAGGAGGCGTTAGGTGCAGGATCTCACCACAGGGCCGGTCACGCGTCATCTCCTCAAGACCGCGAGCTTCATGCTCGTGACGATGGTCTTTCAGACGCTGTACTTCCTGATCGATCTCTATTGGGTGGGGCGTCTGGGCACGCAGGCCGTCGCGGCTGTCGGCGTCGCCGGCAACCTGAGCTTCATGGTGCTCGCGCTCACGCAGATGCTGGGCGTCGGCACCACGACCGTCGTGTCACACGCGGCCGGCCGGAAGGATCACCCGCAGGCGCTGTTGATGTTCAATCAGTCGCAGGTGCTGGCGATGGTGACGGGCGTGCTCTTTCTCGTCGTGGGGATGGCCGTCCGCGTGCGATACGCTTCGGCACTGAGCGCGGATGCGGGAACAGCGGCCATGGCCGCCGACTATCTGCTCTGGTTCATTCCCGCGATGGCCCTTCAGTTCGCGTTGGTCGCGATGGGGTCCGCGCTGCGCGGCGTCGGCAACTTCAAGCCCGGCATGATCGTGTCGACGGCGACGATCATCATCAACATGATCCTCGCGCCGTTCCTCATCTTCGGGTGGGGGACGGGGCATGCCTTCGGCGTCGCCGGCGCCGCGATGTCGTCGCTCATCGCGATCGTCGTCGGCATCGTGTGGTTCACGAAGTATTTCGTTGAACCCGGTGCCTACCTGCGGTTCATGACCGCTGACTGGCCACCGCGATTCGACCTGTGGCGGAAGATGCTCGGGATCGGTCTCCCCGCCGGCTTCGAGTTCGCGCTCATGGCGCTGTACATGGTCATCGTGTACTCGATCGCGCGTCCGTTCGGCGCGGCGGCGCAAGCGGGCTTCGGCATCGGCATGCGCATCGTGCAGTCCGGGTTTCTTCCTATCGTCGCCCTCGGTTTCTCGGTTGCGCCCGTCGCGGGACAGAACTTCGGTGCGGGAATGGCGCAGCGCGTGAAGGACACGTTCCGGGATGCAGCCGTCATGGCTATGGGAGCGTCGATCCTGTTCGCGATCATCTGCAACATCGCGCCGGCGGCGCTCGTGGGAATCTTCTCGACCGATCCAGAGGTCATCGCCCGCGGCGAGGATTACCTCCGGATCATCTCGTGGAACTTCGTCGCCTCCGGACTGATCTTCGTGTCGTCGAGCATGTTCCAGGCGATGGGCAACACGATTCCTTCGCTGATCAGCTCGGGCGTGCGACTCGCGATCGTCGCGATTCCGGCCGTGCTGCTGTCGAGAATGCCGGGATTCGAAATGCGCTGGATCTGGTATCTGTCGGTTGGCGCCGTGTTCATTCAGCTGGCGCTGAGCTTGTTGCTGCTCCGTCGCGAATTCGATCGGCGGCTGCAATTCGTTGCTGTTCCCGCCTAACGTCGCTTCGGTTGCCATCCATGGCGCCCGCTCCCGAGCCCATCGACAGCGAGGAACGCGACCTGGGCCTCGACGTGCCGATCACCCGTCGCGACTTCCTCAATTCAACGCTGCTCGCGAGCGGAGCCCTGCTGCTCGACGCGAAGGCGCCCCTGTTGGCTCAGGCGCCGAGCGCGAGCAACGCTGCGTGGGAGGGCTTTGGCGGTGTGGGCGACTACGCCCGGTCGCACGGCAACATGTGGGCGACCGTGAGCACCGCGCACGACCTGCGCGACGGTAAGCTCGGGGACGATGCCGCACGTCGGCGGGCCGTGGACACCGGCGAGCGCTACGATCTCATCGTCGTCGGCGGCGGACTCTCGGGACTCGGCGCGGCCGCCTTCTTTCAGAAGCTCAAGGGCGGCGAGTGCTGGTGCTCGATCACGGGCAACGGGGCAATTGTTAGGCGGCTAGTCATGCCGAGCGGGGTTGTCATTCCGAGCGAGCGCAGCGAGTCGAGGAATCGAGACTGGGTGGATAGAGGGCTCTCTACCCGGACGATCGCGATTCCTCGACTCCGGGCCTTCGGCCCTCCGCTCGGAATGACAACTCGCTCGGCATGACAACCGAGAAACCGGCCGCTGAACCGGCTCGTAGGCGAGTTACACCCCACCGAACCCCGCCCGATCATGACCATCTCGGCCATCGCCCGACCCGCCTGGAGATCGCTGCGCCGCAGCCCCGCCTTCACCATCACCGCGTCGCTGACACTCGTCATCGGCATCGGCGCGGCGGTCGCGATCTTCGCCCTCGTGAACGGGGTGCTGCTGCGCCCGCTTCCGTATGGAAACCCCGATCGACTGGTCGCGATGTACCACGACCTGAGCATCGCGGCGCTCCCCAAGGGCAACCAGACCGCGGGCACGTACTTCACGTACAAGCGGCTGGCGAGAACCGCCGAGAGCATGGGACTGTACCAGAGCGGCGCCGTCAACGTGTCCGACCCGCGCGGCGGCGCCGAGCCGCAGCGCATCGGCTCGACGTGGATGACGGCCAGCGTCCTCTCGGTGCTCCAGGTATCGCCGCTCGTGGGACGCAACTTCACCGATGCGGAAGACCTGCCGAAAGGGCCTAACGTCATCCTCATCAGCGAAGGACTCTGGCGATCGCGCTTCGGCGCCGACCCGCGCATCCTCGGCCGCACCCTCGAGGTGAATGGGAAGAGTCACGAGATCATTGGCGTGATGCCCCAGCGCTTCCGATTCCCCATGACGGACACGCAACTCTGGCTGCCGCTGCAGCTCGACCCGAATACGCCGTTCCCTGGCGGCTTCAACTATGACGGCATCGCGCGGCTCAAGCCCGGCATCTCGCCCGTGGACGCGCGGCGTGACTTCGCTTCGGTGCTGCCGCGGATGGTCGAGATGTTTCCGAATATCGCGCCCGGCGTCTCGACGAAGATGCTGCTCGATCAGGCGAAGCCCGTCCCGTTACTCGTTCCGCTCAAGGACGATGTGACTGGGGGCATCGCGAAGACGCTGTGGATCGTCGCTGCTGCTGCGGTGCTCGTGCTGCTCGTCGCCTGCGCGAACGTGACGAACCTCATCCTCGTCCGCGCCGATGGTCGCCAGCGAGAGCTCGCGGTTCGCGAAGCACTCGGCGCCGGACGCGGTCGGGTGCTCGCGTACTTCCTGGCCGAATCGCTCGTGGTCACCGCTGTTTCCGGCGTGGTCGGATTGCTGCTCGCGGCGGTCGCCATACGTGTCCTCGTGAATGCGGGACCGACCGCCATCCCGAGGCTGAGCGAGGTGCACGTCGATCCCGCGACCGTCGGCTTTGCGCTCGCGGTCGTCGTCGTGGTCGCATTCGTGTGCAGCATCGCGCCGGGCCTGCGGATCGGCAGCGTCGATCTCTCGAACGCGCTGCGAGAGGGCGGACGCGGCGGCACGGCAGGGCGTGCGCGTCAGCGGCTGCGCAGCACGCTCGTCGCCGCGCAGATTGCGCTCGCACTCGTCGCGCTCGCGAGCTCGGGATTACTGCTGCGCACGTTCCAGCGACTCAACGCCGTGCGGCCCGGCTTCGACGCGGAGCGGCTCGCGACATTCTGGCTGTCGCTACCCGAGACGCGCTATCCGAGCGATACGTCCGTCGTCCGCTTCTACACGCAGGTGCTGGAGCGCGTGCGCGCACTGCCGGGCGTCGTGGAGGCCAGCGTCACGTCGCGCCTGCCACTCGTGAATAACAACGGCATGAGCCAGGATCCCCTGTACCCGGAGGGTGATGCCACATACACCTCGAAGATTCCGCCGCTGCAATTGTACACGACGACGGACGGCAGCTACTTCCGCACGATGGGCATTCCGCTGATCGCGGGGAAAACGTTCGACCGGCTCGAGACCCAGCGGTCTGACGAGGCGATCATCAGCCGCGCGGCGGCCATCCAGTTCTGGCATGACTCGACCGGCCAGCAGGCGCTCGGCAAGCGGTTCCGGGAGCTGCCTAACACGCCGTGGTTCACCGTGATCGGAGTCGTCGGTGACACACGTGACACGCTCGCTCGCGTCGCCGCCGTCGCAGGTCGTCTACCGGCCGCAGACGGTGTCGGCGGACCAGTTGATGGGCCAGACGCGCTGGACGATGGCGCTCGCCGTCCGTACCGCTGGTGAGCCGACGTCGATCATGTCGGCCGTGCAGCGCAGCGTCCGCGATCTCGATCCAGGTTTGCCACTCTATGACGTGCGCTCGATGAGCGCTGTCGCAGCGGCATCGATGGCGCAGCTGTCGTTCACGATCATCGTGCTCGGCGCCGCGGCGCTGGTGACGCTCGTTCTCGGTGCGGTCGGTCTGTATGGCGTCATGGCGTACGTGGTTGCGCTGCGCACGCGTGAGCTGGCGGTCCGTATCGCGTTAGGTGCGACGCCGCAGGCCATCGTGCGCATGCTCACGACGCAAGGCGTGATCGTCACGGGGTTCGGCGTGGTGGGTGGGCTCGTGCTGTTCGCGCTCATCGCGCGGACACTGAGGTCGCTGCTGTTCGGCGTCGCGTCGACCGATCCGCTCACGCTCGCGAGCGCGTCGCTGCTGCTCATTGCCATAGCCGCGCTCGCGAGCTGGTTGCCGGCGCGTCGCACGTCACGCGTGGATCCGGCGGACGTCTTGCGCGCCGAGTAGACGGGAGTTGGGGTGCACGATCTGGAGTCTGACCCTAGTCTGACCCCAATTGTGCTCTCGGCAAGCATCTCAGACGAAAGGGGCGACCGGATGCTGCGGATCGAGCGGATTGATTCCCTGCGACAGACGGATGCTGTCGCAACCGCCGCCGCCCAGCCGTTGCCATCCTGCCAATCCTGCCAATCCTGTCTGCTTTTGCTTTTCCAATTGGAGCTCTGCCCTCCTTCGATCCAGACTGTTAGGCTGGATGGCTGCTGAAGCAGTCCCTCTGCGTCCCTTGGCGTCCTCGGCGGTGAACTGCTGTTCCTCGATGCGTTCGAAGGATGCAATTGGGGTCAGAC
Organism: uncultured Gemmatimonadaceae bacterium; assembly: GCA_963829055.1. Lineage (GTDB taxonomy): Bacteria > Gemmatimonadota > Gemmatimonadetes > Gemmatimonadales > Gemmatimonadaceae > JAJKIV01. Next base: position 338,361 of record CAWHHI010000006.1, read on the forward strand.
TCGAGTCTGACCCCAATTTGCGCGAGTCAGACTCGAGTCTGACCCCAATTGCGGTGAGTGTAGAGAAAACGAGGTCGGCTCCGACTTTCTATGCATAGACCGACAACGGAGAACGATGACATGACGAATACGACGACCTCGTCCGGTCCGCCAACTGGAACCGGCGCACGTGGACCGCTTGTGGTCTCGAAGACCAACCCGCGGTATTTCGCTATCCGATCCGCCGGCGACGACGAGCAACTCGTTTATCTCACCGGCTCGCACATCTGGAACAACTTCCACGACGGACTCGGGCCAGGCGGAAAGTGCGCGGGCAAGCCCGAAGTGAACGACTACGACGCGTACCTGAAATTCCTCCAGGCGCACGGCCACAACTTCATCCGCCTCTGGCGGTGGGAGCAGTTCAGGTCGCAGGCCGCCGGTGGCAACTTCCACCTCTGCATGACGCCGCAGCCGTGGCCACGCACGGGCGCCGGTACGGCGAAGGACGGAAAGCCCAGGTTCGATCTGTCGACATTCGACCCCGCGTACTTCGATCGGCTTCGCGATCGTGTGATCGCCGCCCGGGATGCGGGTATCTACGTCGGCGTGATGTTCTTCGACGGATGGGGCCTTCATCTGAGCCCGCCACCGGACAACGTGGAGGGCCATCCCTTTCATGCCGCGAACAACGTCAACGGGATCGCGGTGAAGTCGATCCTCGATCACCAGGTGCTTCCGTTGGACCCACGTGTCCAGGCGATCCAGGAAGCGTACATCCGCAAGGTCATCGACACCGTGCACGACATGCCTAACGTGCTCTACGAGGTGTCCAACGAGTCGTCCGGCGGCGGGAAGGTCGACCAGACCTTCCTCGGGTTCCTGGGATTCAAGGAGCCGCAGGAGTGGGGCGATTCCACCGAGTGGCAGTACTGGGTGATCGACGTCGTCAAGCGGTACGAGCGCGAGCGCGGCTACGACTCGCACCCGATCGGCATGACGATGCAGTTCCCGGTCACCGATCAGACGAAGGTGAACGATCCGCTGTTCGCGAGTCAGGCAGACTGGATCTCGCCAGGGTACGACGACGAGATCTTCAGGAACGGGCTCCATCCCATGGCGCCGAACAGCCCGCCGTCGCGCTGGTTCGACGACCCGCCGCCCGCCACCGGGGCGAAGGTCGTGATCACGGATACGGATCACTACGCGCCCGGCAAGGGCGACGCGCTGTGGGCGTGGAAGTCGTTCGTGCGCGGCCACCATCCGATCCTCATGGACTTCGGGATCATCGATGTCGTGAAGCCGCTCGACCCGTCGTTAGGCGTCCCGCCATCTGACTTCTACGAGCCGGCACGGAACGCCATGGGCGACACCCGCCGCTACGCGGACCGCATGACGCTCGCGAACGCCGTGCCACGAGGCGATCTCACATCCACCGGGTTCGCGCTGGCAAACCCTGGAACGGAGTATCTCGTCCTGCAGCCAGCCGATTCTGCCGCCCCGTTCACCGTTACGCTGACGGCCGGCACGTACGATGTGGAATGGTTCAGCGTCAACGATCGCCAAACCGCACGAGCCGATGCGACGAAGGCCGAGCGCGATGGAGGCGTGAGCTTTCGCCCGCCTTTCGCCGCGCCCGGGCCATGTGCGTTGTACCTGAAACGCGTTGGTACCTGAGTCGCGCACCTAACGCCAGTCGTGGCGGGCGCGGCTAACGCGCGTCCCTCGCGCGACGTGCGCGCTTGCCGCGAGCGACTTCGGTGGCCAGCGCGTCGAGCCGCTGACTCCAGAGCCGGCGGAACCGGCCCAGCCATGCGTCGATCTCCCCGAGCGGTAGATCGCTCACGTCGTACATGCGGCGCGGGCCGTCGACTCGGACCGTCGCGAAGCCGCTCTCGCGAAGGACGCGCAGGTGCTGCGAGATCGCGGGCTGCGAGATGTCGAACTCCCGCTGCACCACCTCGGCGATCTCGCCCGAGCTGCGCGTCCCCTCGGCCAGGAGCTCGAGGATGCGGCGCCTAACGGGATTGCCGAGGACGTCGAAGGCTTGCATCACCGTTTCATCAGGCGGGCGCGTCCTGTCCGGCTGTTCGAGTCGGCTCACCGGTGTACGCGGCGATCGTGCGCGAGGCAGCCGCCTCCGCTGCGGCCGCATCGGCGCCAGACGCCACCGACGCTCGACACCAGTCGTCGCTGCTCTGCCGCGCGAATGCCTTGCCGTTCTCGGATCCGAGCCAGGCCGCTGCTTCCTGCGGATCGACGGCGGCGCCGGTAGCCATGTGGATCTCGAGGCCAACGAGCGCCATGTCCCAGCCCACGCCGACGGCGCCCGGACCGTATTGATCCCACGTCGCGTCAGGCACTGGCATCACGTGCTGCAGCTCGAGGTGCGCGCGACCGTTTGCTGTAGGCGCGAGCCTAACGTCGACCCACGACACCTGGCCGCCGAACTCCCACGTTACCGCAAGGTGCCGAGGCGGCTCGCACCGCGTGATGGTGCCGCCAGCGTTTCCCTGGAGCTGATAGCGGCCGCCGAGGCGCAGGTCACCCGAGACGGGGAGGAACCAGCGGGGGATTCGCTCCTTGCTGGTGAGCGCGTCCCAGAGGTCATCGACGGTCGTGTCGTACTCTCGGCTGGCGATGACGGCGTGTGCGGGCTGGCCGTCGTGTGTTCGACTTTCTACCGTGCGCGAGACCGCGCCGATATGGTGGGCGATGTCGATCTTCATGGCGAGAGGCTTCTCCGGTGTGAGCGGACCTCGCGCATTATATAACAGACGCCTTATATAAGTAAAGCCTTATGGAGTTCCGGTGAGACCCGGGACAGAAGGAAAACGGCCGCGAGACTCTCCAGAGTCCGCGGCCGTTCCTCACTTGACGCACCGCCGCGGCTACACGAAACGCTTCACGAACTCGAGCGCCGTCGTCGCCACCTCGCGCCAGCCACTGTCGATCGTGAGCGCGTGTCCTCGATCTTTGATCTCCACGATCTCCGTCAGCCCTGGATTCTTCTGCTGCTGATGGAACGACGCGTTCGCGATCGCCCACGGCACCGTGTGATCCTTCTCGCCCGAGATGATGAGCAGCGGACCGCGATCCGGATTTTCCGTATCGACTTTCGCCTCGGTCCACGGATTGAGGTTCGCTGCCGCGGCCTGGAAGAGCGGTGCGCCCGGCGCCGGCACGGCGAACTTTTCGTAGAGCTCCCTGGCCTCTTCGTTCGCTCACCGCGTTCGCGAACGCAAAGCGGAACTGCTCGAACGTCAGCGGCACTGCCCGATGCCTGTTGGCCGGGTTGCCGAGCACGGGGAACCCGGCCTTGAGCGCCGAAATCGGGAGCGGCAACACGCCACGGAACGGAGCAGGATCCACGGCGACGGTTGCTGCAGACAGACCGCGGCCAGCGAGGATCTGCGCGAGCAATCCACCGAACGAATGGCCGATGACGGCCGGCTTCCGCTTGAGTCCGCGAATGATCTGCTCGACGTGATCGGCCACCATCCCAATGGTCTTGTTCGCGAACACCTCGGGGTGCGTGTTCGCCTCGTCCACCGTCGCAGGATCATCCGGCCAGCCCGGAGTAAGCGCTGTGTAGCCTGCCTCCTCGACGAACGTGGCCCATCGGTCCCAGCTGCTCGGGAGTAGCCACAGGCCGTGCACGAAGACAATGGGCTGAAGCCCGGTCGCGTTGGAGCGCTCGATCTGCTGCGCTTCGTGATCGGTGACTTTGACGGTGGGGATGGAGGCGGGGGTGGTCGATGCGGTGGCCATGATGGTTCTCCTACGGCGCGTGGTGCCGACTTCGAAAAGAGTGGTGCACGTTCGAGAACCGTTCATCTGCGCCGAACGAGAGCCACACGCAAGCTTCTTTACGATGTCTTTACGTGGCGTCGCATCACGCTCACGAGGCGCCCGCGCCGACCGGGCCGGCATCATAATGAAGGCCGATCGGCCCGACGTACGCCGACTGCGGACGTATCAGTCGCCCGTCACGCAGCTGCTCCAGACAATGTGCCGACCACCCGAGCACTCGGCCCACCGCAAACGTCGGGGTGAAAAGCTCGGTTGGAAGGCCGAGCCCGTGCAGCAGCAACGCCGTATAGAACTCGACGTTCGTATCGAGGCGACGATCGGGTTTGTGTTCGCGCAGCAGGCGTAGCGCCGTAGACTCGACCTGTCGCGCGAGATCATAGACGGACCGATCGACGCCGCTCGTGAAGAATCGCTCCGCGGCCTCGCCAAGCACATCGGCGCGGGGGTCGCGTACTCTGTAGATGCGATGACCGAAGCCCATCAGTCGCTCGCCGCGATCGAGCATCGCCTTGATCACGGCTTCGGCGCGATCGGGAGTCCCGATCTCGAACACCATGTCCAGCGCGGGACCGGGCGCACCGCCGTGCAGCGGTCCCTTGAGTGCGCCCACCGCTCCGGTGATGGCGGAGATGACGTCCGATCGTGTGGAGACGATGACGCGCGCCGCGAACGTCGACGCGTTGAGCCCGTGGTCACAGACGGTATTCAGGTACGTCTCCAGTCCGCGCGCGCGCTCCGCCGACGGTTCGGCGCCCGACAACTGATGCAGGTAATGCGCAGCGTGTCCGATGTCCGCGCGCACGGGGACCGGCTGCTCTCCATTGCGCAGACGCCAGTACGTGCCGACGATAGTCGGGAAGGTTGCGATGGCCGTCATCGCGTCGTCGAGTGGATCCTCCTGGCGGCCGAGGCTGAGCAGCGGCGCCGCCATCCGGAGCGCGTCCATCGGCGACGTGTTCGCCGTCGCGGCTTCGCGCAGGACTCCGAGCGCCGCTCGCGGGAGTGCTCGCCGAGTGGCGAGGTTCTGCGAGAACCTAACGAGCTCCGATGGATCTGGCAGGCGCCCGTGCAGGAGCAGATGCGCCACCTCCTCGAAGCTGGCGTGTGGTGCGAGGTCATCGACCGCGTAGCCCGCGATCGTCAGGCGGCCAGCCTCCCCGTCGACCTGACTCAACCGAGTCGTTGCCGCCACGACATTGTCCAATCCCTGTGTCATGGTCAGTATTATCGCGAGTGTGGATTATGGCGGTCAATCTTGATTCGGCAATCAACATATCGCGGGTACGGGTCATCCATGGCGTCCCAGCAGTATCTCACAGCGAGGCAGGCGGCTCAGTCGCTCGGCGTCACACTCGCCACGCTGTACGCGTACACGAGTCGAGGGCAGCTCCGGTCGGAGGCGGTCGCCGGCAATTCGCGCGAGCGCCGGTACTATCGTGAGGACGTCGAGCGACTGAAGGATCGGAAGGCCGCTCGCCGCGATCCGTCGAAGGTCGCTGCGCGCGGACTGCGCTGGGGCGAGCCGGTGCTCGAGTCGGGCATCACGCTCATTCACGACGGGACGTTCTACTATCGCGGTCAGAACGCCGTGCGGCTCGCGACGACATCGAGCGTGGAGGACGTCGCCGCGCTGCTCTGGGGAGCGGACGATGCCGAACGACAGCGTCTGTTCGCACAACCGAATCCGCTCGACTCGCGGCAGCTCGCGCAGCTCGGTCGCCTAACGGGTGATCCACTGCCGCTGCTCCAGGCCGCGCTGCCGATCGCCGCAGCAACCGATCTCGCGTCCTACGATCTCCGGCCGGCAGCAGTTCGTGCGACCGGCGCCCGCATCGTGCGGCTCCTGACGACGATCATCGCGGGCCGGAGCGCGCGTGAGCCCATTCACCAGCTCCTGCAAGCCACGTGGGCGCCGAAGAAGGCTGCCGTGGCCGAGGTGGTCCGAACCGCGCTCGTGCTCTGTGCGGACCACGAGCTCAACGTGTCGGCGTTCACCGCGCGCTGCACGGCGTCGGCCGGCGCGTCACCGTACGACGTGGTATCGGCGGCGATGGCGACGCTCAAGGGCTATCGCCACGGCGGCGCCGCGGCGCGCGTGCTCGACATCGTTAGGCACGCCGATACGCCGAAACGGGCACGCGACGCCATCGCCGATCAGTTGCGTCAAGGGCAGGCAATCGCGGGCTTCGGACATCCGCTGTATCCGGCCGGCGATCCGCGGGCCGCGCTGTTGATCCGGCTTGCGGAATCGAGCGGGAACGAGCGGGCGTGGCGCCCGTTCCGCAACCTGTTCAAGGCAGGCCACGAACTGCTGAACGAATCACCGAACCTGGATTGCGGGTTGGCGGCCATAACGCGAACGTATCGCCTGCCAGACCAGGCGCCACTGCTCCTGTTCGCGTTGGGCCGCACCATCGGCTGGATCGCGCACGCGATCGAGCAATACGAGGCGGGCCACCTCATCCGGCCGCGCGCCCGGTACACTGGCAAGGCACCCGAGCCGGCGACGTCCGCAATCGCGAGGCCGTGACGCTACTCCAGCCCTGTCATGCCTGACACTGACGAGACGAGCTCCGGCAGCGTATGACGCCTTCTATCGCGCATTCGACTCACCGCTCATGCAGCAGATCCGGCGCGAGGCGTACGACGAAGACATCGGGCAACACTCGTGGGTGCGCGCCGATGAGATGCGACGGGACCTGCGACGCCTCGAGCTCGATGCGTCGAGTCGCGTAGTCGATCTCGGCTGCGGCCCGTGCGGCCCGCTGACGTTCGTGCTGGCGGCCACGAGATGCGCCGGGACGGGCGTGGACGCGAGTGCCGCAGCCCTCCGCACCGGGCACGCGCGGGCGGCGTCGCTCGGCGTCGACTCGTTGCTTTCGCTTCGCGTAGCCGACCTCGACGATCCGCTCGAGCTCGCCGAAGGCTCGTTCGACGCGGCAATGGCGTTGGACGTCGTGCTGCATCTACGCGATCGCGGGCGATTCTTTCGTGACGTCGCGATGCTCCTGCGGCCAGGCGGCAGATTCCTGGTCACCGATGCCGGTGTCGTCACCGGCTCCATCTCGGACGACGAGGTCCGGCGACGGAGCCGCTACGGACACACGGAGCTCGTCGCACCGGGGCGGAACGAGACGTTGCTGGAAGCCGCAGGGTTCCGCGTCATCGAGGTCGAGGACCGCACCGCGAGCGTCGTGAAGAACGCGAGCGGCAGGCTCATGGCGATGAACGCGCATCGCTCGGAGCTCGAACGCATGTCGAGCACGGCGGACCTCGACGCCGAGCAGCGGTATCTCGAAACCGTGGTGGATCTGTCACGGAGAGGCGTCCTGTCGCGCTTCATGTACCTCGCCGAATTGGGGTCAGACTCGAGTCTGACCCCAACTCCGACCTCCACTCCCAAGGCCCTCGCTGCCACCATGCCAGAACTGACGCTCGACCACACGACCACCGCGCTCGTCCTCATCGACCTGCAGCGCGGAATCACCGCCGGCCAGACCGTGCCGCACGCGGCCGCTGATGTCATCGCCCGCGCAGCGCGGCTCATCGCAGCGTGCCGGCCGCGCGGTGTGCCCATCGTGTTGGTCCGCGTCGATCCCGGACCGGATGGAGTGCTCTTTCCGCGGCCACAAGCGGACCAGCCGCGACCACCGATGACCATCTCGGCCGACTGGGCGGAGCTCGTCCCCGAGCTTGGCCGTGAGGCGTCGGATGTCGTGGTCACGAAACACCAGCCGAACGCGTTCTACGCGACGGACCTCGACGTGCAGCTCCGGCGGCGCGGTGTCCGGACGATCATCCTCGGCGGCATCTCGACGAACGTCGGCGTAGAAGCGACGGCGCGTGCGGCGCACGAGCGCGGCTACGAACAGATCTTCGTGTCCGACGTGATGGCCGCGCGCGAGGCAGACCTCCACGAGCATTCCGTGAAGCGCATCTTCCCGACGCTCGGCCGCGTCCGCACGCTGGACGTGGTCCTCGCCGCAGTTGGTGGCTAGCACGCTGCAGTGTCATTCCAGTAAGCGCTCCGGCCTGCACGGCGGAGACGCAGAGCGCTCTGAACGCGCAGAAGGCGCAGAAAATGACAAATTGCTCGTCGTGTTCTTCTGCGCGGTCTGAGCGCTCTGAGCCCTCTGCGTTCCGCGTTCCGCGTTGCGGAGCGCCCGCCGGGATGACAATCTGCTAGTCACGACCAGGCGCGCGTTCGACGTACACCGCGACCTGCGACTGCGCTGGTTGCACCACCGGCGTGAATCGCGCCGTGAAATCGCCGGCAGAGCGCGAACGCATCAGGATCGTCAGCGACGTATCGCTCGACTGCAGCAGGCGCACCGGGGCGAATGGCCCAACCGACTGCGCGAAGTTGACCGACGCGTACACCGCGCTGTCGACCTGCGCGCCCGACATGCGCAGGGTGCCCTGGTGCGTGAGCGTGAAGTGCACTGCCGCGTGTCCCTCAGCGCGATTGTGCGCCGCCAGCCAGTCCGACGCGACCTGGCCGAGCGCCGTGTCGGGAATGACTGCGTCGTCGCGACATCCTGCCGACCCGACAGCCGCGCATAACGCCGGCAGGATGGTAAACCGCCGCCAGAGCTGCGTCAGGCGCCTCCGTCTGCTCGTCGAGGTCCTCGTCATGGTACCGGCAGTATGCGCCCGGAGCCCGGACCACGCCAGCGATGAGTGACGGACCGGCGACCAGCCGCACGCTCTACCGTCGCCGACGGAGCTCGATCAACGAATCCGGCGACGCCGCACGATAGCCCGCATCCTGCATGCGACGGATGAACTCGGGAGTCACCTTGTTCCGCCACATGTCGATGATCTGACTCCCATCCAGCCGGCGGTAGCCTAACGCGGCAAGCTCCGTCACATACATCGGCGTGACGCCGCTGAACCGGATCTCCGTGATTCCCTCCGCCGTGTTCGCATCGGTCACCTCCGCGGCACGCAGCGCGCGCACATACTCGGGCGTGACCTGCCGAACCGCGAGGTCGACGAGACCGCCTCGGGTGAGCGGAGTGACGCCAAGCGCGAGCAGTTCACGAACAGCCTTGGTCGACACGCCACTGAACGCGAGGTTCTTGAGGTCGTGATCCGACATCGCCTCGGTATCCTGAACACCGAGCGAGCGGAGAGTCGCGGCGAAGGTGTGGTTCGGCTCGAAGCGGAACCGGCCGCTTCCACGCCCGGATAGGAACGTGCCCTCATACTCGAAGACACCGGCGTCCTCTTCTACGCGGAACGCGACTCGCGTCGGCGCGGCGGCGTTGACGTCTGCCGACGACAGGCCGCGCAGTTCGGATAGGTCGATCTGGCGCGCCCACTGGTTGTTCCCGTCCCAGTCGATATCGAGCCTCAGCCCCGGTCCCCACTTGGCCATGAGTACCCAACTTCCGGCGAGCGGCGTGGGCTCGGCGGCGCTGGTGGCCGGCGGCGCAGTGGACGCAGGCGTTCCTGGCGTCGGCGCACCTGGCGTCGGCGCGGCAGCGGCGGGCCTCACTGCAGGTTCGGCCAACGACGACGCCTCACCGCGCGACCGCAGACTCACGAGCTCGGAGATCGACAGTTGACGCCCCGCCGATGCGTTCGCCTGACGAGCGAAGTCCGCCGTCACACTCTGATTTCTGGCGCGGATCAACTGCGCCGCCGGCACGTTCCGGTAGCCCACCGATGCGAGCTCGCGAATGTAATCAGGTGTGATCCCGCTGGAATGAAAGCGCGTCACCGACTCCAGCGTGCCGAAGCGATAGCCTAACGAATCGAGGGCGCGGAGCTCCGCGAGCTCGGGTCCGGAGCTGCTCGCGTGCACGAGCGCGGACGTCGACGGCGTCGCGTAGCCCTGCGCGGCCAACTCCTCGAGCATCTCGAGCCCCACCCCATGCCGCGCGAGCGTCAACTGCTGCTCGGCGGTCGGTGGCTGCATGCCGCGCCTGGCCAGCTCAGCGCCGAACGTGGAGTCCGGAGTGAAGGTGAAGCGTCCCGCTCCTCGACCGCGGCTGATTGTGCCAGTGAATGTGAACGTCCCGGGTCCGCGATGCAGTGTGAACACGGCGTTGGAATCCGCGACGCTGCCGATCTGCACCATGGACACGCCCTCGAAGCGGGAGAGCGGTGCGTAGAACGTGTTGAGTCCCGGCGTGAACATCGAGATGTGAATAACTGTGCCGAGGCCCTGCATGCCTGCTTCGGCGGGATCGGCGACGCGAAGGTTCCACGTGCCACCGAGCACGCGTTGCGCGGAGCCGCGCGGAGCAGCGCCGGTCGTCGGCCGACCGAGGTCGCGCGTTGCCGCACCAACCGGGTCCACGTTAGGCGCCGGCTCTGCCACCGGCGCGCGGAATGCGGCAAGCGGCATGACCAGGAGTGCCGAGAACGCCGCATTGGCCACGGTGGCGCCGCGCCCCGGTGACGTGCGTCGGCGAGCGCCGTCAATTGCCGCACGGAGCCGCATCTCGATGTGGGAGGTCGTCGCCATTCCCACGGCGAGTGCGCCGAGCGGGCGCGGCGGACGGAGCGTCCGCGCGATCTCCAGCAGGTGCCCGGCGTAGTCACGCGGTTCGATTCCGCCCCTGACCACGCGATCGTCGCATGCGAGCTCGCGCTCGACGCGAAGGCGACGCGCGGCCCACCAGATCCCCGGGTGGGGCCAGTACAGCGCGCAGGCGACCGCGGCGAGGGTCTGCGTCAGGCAATCGTGCCGCACCACATGCGCGAGCTCGTGAACGAGAACGGCTTCGCGTCGCGCAGCCGGCCAACTCGACGATCCCGCGGGCACCATGACGAACGGACGAACGATGCCCCACGTGATCGGCATCATCTGCTCGGTGCTGCGAAGTAATCCAACGTGGCGACGGATGCCGAGGCGCACGACAGTCGACGCGAGTGTTTCCGTCCACTCGGTGTCATACTCGGGAATCCCGCCCCGCGCCCACCGCCGAACGATGAGTTGTTCGACCGCTATTCGCGTGAGCAGCAGAAGCACACCAGCGCCGTACACCACGAGGAGCACGAGTGTCCATGGGATTGCGCGTGCGGCAGCGACCGCAGCCGAGCCAGTTGTCTCGCCCACTTCGGGTGCGGTCGAAGCCGGGATAGAACGTGATGACTGAGTCGTCGTCACCCGGGCGTCGTTCGCGCTCGTTAGGCCCGGACTGGCGGACGGCGATGCCGTTTCGGCGGGGCGATGCGTCGGTAGCGGCATGAACCACCCGGGGAGCGCCCAGGCAAGAACGGGCAGGAGGAGCACCGCGACGACCGCGAACGTCCAGAGTTGGTGTCGAGCCGCCGCCGACGCACGGCGCAGCACGGACCAATCGATGACCACGGCGATCGCGAGCAGCAGCGTCGCCTTGAGCGCGATCGACGCGAGAGCGCCAAGGTCGGTCGTGTCGATGGTCATTTCTCCTCCGTATTCGTGTCGCGAGCCTGTTTGAGCACCTTCGCGAGCCGCTTGTACTCCGCGTCCGAGAGCGGCTCATCACTCATGTCGAGTAGCGCCGCCATCGCGGAGCTCGGCGAGCTCCGGAAGAACGTGTTCACGAGATGTCGCAGCGCCGACCGGCTCACGTCGTCCGACTGATCGACGGGGAAGTAGACGTAGCGCGGCCCGTCCTGTTCGTGCGCGACGTAGCCCTTGGATGCGAGGTGCCGCAGCATGCCGCGTACGGCGGAGTTGCTGACCGGCTCGCCGAGCGCGGTCTGCACCTCGGTGGCGGTGGCGCGACCGGCGCGGAACAGGATGTCCATGATCTGTCGCTCGCGGCGTCCGAGCTGATCGAGCGGATGGCGTGCTGGCATGGGCAAGGAAAGCCTGAAGTCAATGCATTGACAGTGTGTCAATACATTGACATCGAGGCCCGTCGGCCGTCAAGGCTTATTTTCGTTCCGGTATGCATCCGCGCGCAGACCACCTCATCGCGACTCTCGATCTCCGCCCCCACCCGGAGGGCGGATTCTACCGCGAGGTGTATCGCTCGGCCGAGCGAGTGGTCCCCGCGGACGCGCGCGGTAACCGCGCGGCGCTCACGACGATCTACTTCCTCCTCCCGGCGGGCTCGCACAGCCGCTGGCACGTCGTCGCGTCCGACGAGGTATGGCACCTCTACGAGGGTGACGGGCTCGAGCTGCTCGAGCTCGACGCGTTAGGTGCCAATCTCACGCGGCACCGGCTGGCAGCGGTGGGCGACGGCGCCGGCGCCCCTGTTCACACAGTACCGGCCGGGAACTGGCAGGCAGCGCGGCCGTTAGGCGCCTACGCGCTCGTAGGATGCACGGTAGCGCCAGGGTTCGAGTTCGCGGACTTCCAGCTGCTCGCCGAGAGGCCGGATCTCGCCGCTACTGTTCGCACCGCGTGGCCTGACGTCGCGTCGCTCTTGTAGCGGAACGACGGGCAGGCGGGTTGTCATTCCGAGCGAGCGCAGCCGGGTGCCCACGCAGTGGGCGCATGAGGAATCGCGATCATACGGGTAGAGGGGCCCGCTCTACCGGGACGAGCAACGATTCCTCGACTCCGGCCTGCGGCCTCCGCTCGGAATGACACGGCTCCGCTCGGAATGACACGCTCCTCAGTCGTTGAGGGCCACCATTGGACTCACGCGCGCCGCGCGGCGGGCAGGCACGAGCGTCGCCACCAGCGCGACCGCCGCCAACACGACCACGACCAGCGCGATCACCCCCGGATTCAGCGCCTGCACGCCGTAGAGCAGTCCGCCGATCACGCGCGTGAGCCCCAGCATTCCTACGACACCCAGCGCCAGCCCGATCGCTGTGATGCGCATGCCGTCCCGCACGACGAGACCGAGGATGTCCGCGGCCGTGCTGCCTAACGCCATACGGACGCCGATCTCGCGGCGTCGCTGCGAGACCTGATACGCGAGCACGCCGTAGATGCCGACCGCGGCCAGGAACAGCGCCACCGCCCCGAACGCGAGCCCGATCAACATCGGCACGCGACGCGGCACCAACGCCTGATCGACGCGCTGCTCCATCGTCTGCACGCCGAACACCGGCATCTCGCGGTCGATGGACACGATGGCTGCCCGCACCGCGCCCGCAACCGCGGCCGCATTCCGCTCGGCCCGAACGGCGAACACCAGATTCCGGTCCGTGGACTGCGAGTACGGGAAGTAGTACGCGCCTATCGGCGTATCACTCGGCGTGGGCCCCATGAGCTGTACGTTCCTGATCACGCCGACCACGGTGAGAAAGCGAGTCTTGCCGTCGACGGCCGCCAGATCGTTAGGGTTGGACGGCGTGTACATGCGACGGCCAATGGCATCCTGGTTCGGCCAGAAGTGCGCGGCGAGTCGCTCATCGATGATGATCACCGGTTGCGATGTCGGCGTGTCCCGCGCGTCGAAGAATCGTCCGCGCGAGAGTCGGACGCCCATTGCCTCGAAGAACCCGGTCGTCACGACGACGGAGCTCGGCGACACCAGAGACTCGCCCGGCTTCATCTCATGGCCCTCGGCCAGGATGATGCTGTTGCTGTAGTCGCCACCGAGAGGAATGGCCGACGTTGCTCCCGCCGCGGTGACGCCCGGCAACTCGTGGAGCCGTGCCGCTATCCGCGCGGTAACGTCCACCAGCGCGGCATCATCCGCATAACGATACGCCGGCAGTGTGACGGACGCGGTGACTACGCCCGCCGGCTGGAACCCCGGGTCGACGCGCAGCACGGCGCGGAAACTCGCCAACAGCAGGCCGGCGCCAACGAGCAGTACGAACGCCAGTGATACCTGCGCAACAGCCAGGCCTCGACGCAGGCGCGCTGCCGCGCCGCTCGACGTCCCGCCGCGGCCGCCCTCGCGCAGGTACGTTGTGAGGCTCGCGCGACGCAGCTGCGCGACCGGCACGAACCCGGCGAGCAATCCGACGACGAACGCGAGCGCGAGGACCAGCAGGACCGTTTGCCAGTCGAGGCCGATCTCATCGCCACGCGGCAGCAGCTCGAGGTGCAACGCAGTCAGCGACCGCAGCATCCACCATCCGGCCATCGTGCCCAGCAGTCCGCCGGTGAGCGTGAGCAGCGTCGTCTCGGTGAGCAGTTGGCGCGCCAGCCGTGGGAGCTCCGCGCCTAACGCATGACGCGTCGCCAGCTCGCGTGCCCGACCCGCGGACCGAACCAGCGTGAGATTTGCGAGGTTCACGCCACCGACGAGCAGCACGAGCATGACGCCGCCCCACAGCAGGTACAGCGTCGGGCGCACGTCGCGAATGACGGCGTCCTGCAGGCGGACGACCGTCGTGTGGAACCCCGCATCGCGAAGCAGCTTGGCCATCGCCGGCAGCCGTTGATCCGTGCGCGCGTTGAGATCGTTGATCTGCCGCTGCGCCTGCTCGATCGTCGCGCCGGGCTTGAGACGCGCGATCATCGACCAGTTGTTATTGTGTCGGTTCGCGTCGAGCGATGCGTCGGGCGTGAACGCGAGCGGGAGCCAGAGGTCGGTGTCGTTCCAGAGGTAGCGGAAGTCGGGTTGCATAACGCCGACGACGCGGTACGGCTTGCCGTTCACGCGAATGTCGCGACCGACTACGGACCGGTCACCCCCGTACTCCCGCTGCCAGAACCCGTACGACAGCACGACCTTCGCATCCTGATCCGGCTTCTCATCCTCCGAGAGGAAGAGCCGTCCCACGTCGGCACGTGCGCCGAGGAGCCGGAAGAAGGAAGGCGTCACGCTGAGCGCCGCGACACGTTGCGCGCCGTCGTTCGAGCCGAGTGTCGGATTGCGGCGGACGTAAAGCGCCTGCTCCGAGAAGACGGTCGTCTCGCGCAGCCGGTCGACGTAGTCGGGAACCGAGGTCGCGGTCTCGCCCGGCCCGGCCTTCGTGAAGCCGGCCTTCGGATACAGGTTCGCGAACAGGACTATGCGATCCGGGTTCTCGAACGGCAGCGGCTTGAGCACGACTGACCGCACGATGCTGAAGATCGCGGTGTTCGCCCCCAGGCACACAATGAGCGTGAGCAGGGCGGTGGCCGTGAACGTGCGATCGCGCGAGAGACTGCGAATCGCGACGCGCGCGTCTCGCGCGACGTCGGCAAGCTTGCTCGTAGCCGAGCCCATTGGATCTCCCGTCATACGCCCAATGTCACACGCCCGAAAGGGCCGTGCCGGACGGTGCAGGTCAGTCACCGCCCGGTCAAGTCGATACGTCCCGACTACGGCGCCGGTTTCCGCCTCCGGTTACCTCGAGCATGTCGTCCCCATGCTGGCACGTACGAACAGTAGTGCGAGCGCGACGCCGTCGCATCACCCGAGACGAGCTCGGCGATCGCCGATCGCACCGTCAGTCGAGGCTCTCGTGTCATGGCCAGTCACTCAGCGCTCAGCCGTCAGCAAGAGGTCGTGGTTTCAGGTATCAGGGTGACGTCGCCCTTCGAGACACGCCTGACGCCTGAAACCTCATCCGTAAGAGGTAGGCGGTGACCGCACTTCCTGACACCTGGCCAGTAGCTGAGCCACGGCCGCCGTGCGGCATGACCCATCGCCCACATTCACCCGTCTACCCAACACTGGTCGCGCTACCGCCATCCTTAATACAGGAGTGGTGGCGGTGTGCATTGACGACCAGCTACCAGCACGAGCGACCAGCCACCAGCTCAGTCCTCAACTCAAACGGTTAAATCACTTGCCAGCCCCCATGCGAACAGCCAATCCCGCGCTCAAGGAAGGCACGTTCACCGGTATTCGTGCGGCAGCCGGCGAGGCCGCCATGACATTGCAGGGCACGGCGACCAAGTCGATGCTGCTGCTCCTCCTGACCGTGTTCGCGGCGAGCTTCACGTGGCGCGCGGTCGCGTCAGGCAACGTGACGATCCTCATGCCGGCCGCGCTCATCGGCGGGCTCGGCGGATTCATCGTCGCGATGATCACGATCTTCAAGCCGAACGTCTCGCCCTACACGGCGCCGATTTACGCGGTGCTCGAGGGGCTGCTTCTCGGCGCGATCTCGTCGCTCTACAACGCGCGATGGGCGGGTCTGCCGTTGCAGGCCGTTGGACTCACGTTCGGCGTCTTCATGGCCATGCTGATCGTGTACCGCCTCGGCCTCGTTCGCGCGACGGAGAAGTTCCGACTCGGCGTCGTCGCGGCGACGGGCGGCATCGCGATCATGTACCTCCTGAGCTTCGTCCTCGGATTCTTCGGCGTGCAGATGAACTTCCTGCGCGACTCGAGCCCGCTGTCGATCGGCATCAGCGTCGTCATCGTCGTCGTCGCGGCGCTCAACCTCGTGCTCGACTTCGATTTCATCGAGCGTGGCGTTTCCTATCGCGCACCGAAATACATGGAGTGGTACGGCGCGTTCGGTCTGCTCGTGACGCTCGTGTGGCTCTATCTCGAGATCCTGCGCCTGCTCTCGAAGCTGCAGGGCCGCGGTCGTAGCTGAGGACTGCTTCGGCACGGTCATCCCGAGCGCCAGCTCCGTGTCATCCCGAGCGCCAGCGAGGGATCTTCTGTAAGGCTCCCGTAGCCGGTCAGAGGCGAGTCAGAGAGTCGATCGCGCAATTCCAACAGCGACGCAGAATTCGCAGACGCGCTACGCGCGCAACGCAGAAGGACGCAGAAACGGCCGCTCGGGACAGGCGCGCTGCGCCAAGCTTTTGAAAGGGGGACGACCTCGGCACGCATTGGCTGCCAGAGGTCGTCCCCCTTTCTTCACGGCCCAGCGAGAGGGAGCCTGGCCCCACAGTGTGTTGCGGTTTTCTGCGTCCTTCTGCGTTGCGGCCGCGAAGCGGCCGCCTGCGAATTCTGCGTCGCTGTTGGATCTAGAGACCCAACCGTATTCGCGCGAACGACATGCACGAGGCAGTCTACATTCGCGGGAAGCTGTCGATCGGCGAAGGGCGCACCCATGGCCGGCAGCCGGGCCGCGGATTGGTCGGCATTGGCTGGACTGGGAACGCATCAGCGCTCGCGGACTCGAGGCGAACCGGATCGCTGAGATCGAAGAGGTCCAGCGTCACGCCTCCAGCGATGGATGGTAAGGACAACGAGTCGCGCTTCACCCCGATGGTCGACAGGTATCCCCGCAGCGCCAGGCGCGCGGTTCGGAACGCGGGAGTGGCGGAGGTCAGGACCCAGAGCCGAGCTGTGCCTCGATAGCGGTCCACGTCACGGACGAACGCGCGCGTGTCGTTCCGGTCGCACGCCGCCGTGGTCCAGTCACTCGGCTGCAGCCCGTAACGCGGTCCGTAGAACAACATGCCGATGCGCGAGAGGGGGAACACGTACACGACGTCACCCGGCCGGCGGTTCTTCTGCAGGTAGGCGAGGACGGCTCGATGATGCTCCAGCTCGTACGGGGGAAGGGGATCCACGATCGCGATGGCAGGAGCCACGAGCAGCGCCGCCATTGCCGCACCACCTAACGCTGGGTGAAGGCGCGACGACGCTACGGCGTACCAGCTCCGTGCCGGCCGCGATGGCGAGCAGCACGATCGGGACCAGATACAGCATGAGGCGCCCGCGGAACGGATACTGGTGCGCGAGTGCCGCCGCGATCGCCGCCACCAGTGGCCCGAAAAGCAGCAGGGCGACATCACGACGCGACCGCCACACGGCCACGAAACCGATCACCATTGCGACGGTGAACACGACCGGCCAACCGGTAGTGCAGCAGAGTCAGGTCGGTGAACAGAGAGAGGGTCTGGTTCCAGAACCACCGCACCGTCGAGAGTCCAAGCGGGAACGGCACGAAGCCTCCCCGCCAGAAATCATCCATGAACTCGCGTGTCGTGGGCGTCATGCTGCGAAGCCCCGCAATGATCGCGACTGCCGATGCCGCAGCCCAGAGCGGGATCGTGATGAGGAGTGCTCGGCCCGTTGGCCGATCGCGTGACAGCAGCCACTGCAGGGCGAGCGCGACGCCGATGCCGCCCATGACGAGCACGGAGGCCTGCGAGAACCAGATGATCACGAACCCGATGGCGCCGATGAGCACGAGCCGACGAGTGGAGACGTTAGGCCGACGCAGGTCGAGCGCGAGGACCAGGAGCAGAACAGTCGCGGTCACGTCCACCGAGTACTGCTTCACCTCCGCGCCGTACTTGATGAACGGTACTCCGATCGCGAACAGCGCCAGTGCGAAAGGCGCCGCCAGGCCGTCGAGCGTTCGCTCGGCGAGTCGTCGGAAGAGGAACACGCCGGCGACGCCGCAGAGGAAGGGGAACAGTCGCAGCGCGAGCTCGTTGCCGCCCAGCACGTCGACCGCCGCTTTCTCGATGAGCAGGAATCCGCGCGGCGCGACCTGGTCGAGCTTGAGCGGCTGCGTCACCAGCTCCGTACTCGTTAGGCCGAGTATGTTGCGGGAGAGCAGGATCTCGTCGAGGGAGAGGGTGGGGTTGCCGGCCCACGCCCACACGCGTAACGCGACACCGAGAATCACCAGGGCCGTAGCGAACCGCGCGCTCCGTAGCGCGTCCTCGATACGGGGTTGGTCTCGCGATGCGGCCGCCGATTCCGTCATTTGCCGCGCAGCATTGCGACCGTGCCGTCCACACCGTCGGGAAGCTGGTCGTTCGCGAGTTGGTCGTCGTCTCGGACGGCGCGTTTCAGTCGCATGAGCTCCGCCTTGAGGGTGGCCGTGAGCTGCTCCTGGCCAGGCTGCCCATAGATGTTGTTCATCTCGAGCGGATCGTTCACGAGGTCGTACAGCTCCCACTGATCCTTCTTCCAGAAGTAGATCAGCTTGTGCGTCTTCGTCCGGACGCCGTAGTGCGCGCGCGTGTTGTGATCGCCCGGGTCGTGGTAGTAGCGGTAGTACATGGACGTTCGCCAGTCCGTCGGCGTTCGGCCACGCAGGATTGGCAGCATGCTGCGTCCCTGCATCTCGTTAGGTACCGGTAGCCCGGCAGCCTCGAGAAACGTCGGCGCGAAATCAACGTTGAGTCCCATCGCAGCGCTGCGCGAGCCAGCCTTGATCGCCGCGGGCCAGCGGATGACGAACGGCATACGCAGCGACTCCTCGTACATGAAGCGCTTGTCGAACAGCCCATGGTCGCCGAGAAAAAAGCCCTGGTCGCTGGTGTAGATGACGATGGTGTTCCGGGCGAGACCGTTCCGGTCGAGATAGTCGAGCACGCGGCCGACGTTGTCGTCCACCGATTGTACCGTCGCGAGGTAGTCCTGCATGTATCGCTGGTACTTCCAGCGGGCGAGCGCTTCGCCCGTGAGCGTGACGGTCGTTCCGCCCCGCGTGGTCGTCACCGTATCGGGCTTCGTCATCAGCCATTTCGTGAGGCTATCGCCCGCCAGGCCAGTCGGCGGAACGAGCTTGAGATCGCGTCGCGTCATGTCTTTCGCGACGCGCTGCTCGTTTTCGTGCAGTGCGTCCGTTCGCGTCACGTACGAATCCCAGAGCGTCGACGGCTCCGGAATCCACCGGTCCACGAACGGCGCGCGATGCGCCTGGTCCGGTTCCCACGGCCAATGCGGCGCCTTGTTGTGCATCATCAGGAAGAACGGCTTGTTGCGCGGCCGCGCCTTCAGGAAGTCGAGCGCGAGGTCGGCGATGAGATCGGTGGCGTAGCGCCCCGTATACGTCGACTCGCCTGTGGCTGTGTACATGATCGGATCCATGTACGCGCCCTGCCCGGGGAAGATCTCCCAGTGGTCGAAGCCGACCGGATCGCTGCCGAGGTGCCACTTGCCGATCATGCCCGTGTAGTAGCCGCCCCGCTGCAGCAACTGCGCGACCGTCAGGCGCGAGCTGTCGAAGCGGTTGAACATCGTGACGCCATTCACGTGCGAGTACTGCCCCGTGAGGATCGTCGCGCGACTCGGCGTGCAGATGGAGTTCGTGGCGAACACGTTCTCCATGAGCATGCCTTCTCGCGCGATCCGATCGATGTTCGGCGTCCGGTTCACCCGTGACCCGTATGCGCTGATCGCGTGCGCAGCGTGGTCATCAGACATGATGAACACGATGTTCGGCCGCTCGGCCAGCTCGCGACTGTCGGTGCGGTGGTCGCTCGGCGCCGGCGCCGATCCCGTCGTCGAAAGGAGCAGGACTGCGATGAATGGGCGCATAGCGGATTATGGCGCATCGAGGCGCAACCGCCAGCCCGGCGTGTATCGGGCGGATGAAGACAAGACAGGGGATTGGCGGGATCGGGCAGGAATCGTGGCCCGACGCGCCTAACGACTGACAGCCCCGATCCGCGTGGTGAATGTGTGGGACCCCCATTGTGGCGGCCGCTTGACGCTCGTCGCCCGGTGGTGCATGGTAGCGCGCCGGCGGAGCCCTCACGGCTACCGCACACCCCAAACGCGCTCCTTCCAGTGGAGGTCGCGAGCATGCCAGCGACGGCCAGACCGCGGGTCAGTCTCACTGTAAACGGTGTCACGCAGCAGCACGAGATCGAGCCGCGGCTCCTCCTCGTGCACTACCTGCGCGACGTGCTCGGGCTCACAGGTACACACGTCGGCTGCGACACCAGCCAGTGCGGGGCGTGCACCGTCCATCTCGATGGGCACGCCGTGAAATCGTGCACCGTGCTCGCGGCGTCAGCCGACGGGAGCACCGTCACGACCATCGAAGGGCTCCGCCCACACGGACAGTTCCACCCATTGCAGGAGGCATTCTGGCAGGAGCACGGGCTGCAATGCGGCTTCTGCACGCCCGGAATGATCATGACGGGAGTGGATCTGCTTCGCGACAATCCGACCGCATCGGCGGAGGAGATCCGCGAGGGGCTCACCGGCAACCTGTGCCGTTGCACCGGCTACCACAACATCGTGCGCGCCGTGCAAGCCGTGGTCTGGCAGATGGCTCACACGACGGAAATGCCCGCGACGGCGCCCGGCGACGTCATCCCGCCGGAGTCGCTCCCCGGCGGCATTCTCTCGTCACCCACCGGCGCCGAGATCAAGGTGCCTGGCAGCACCACACGCTGAGGAGCCGCGACCATGGCCACGACGACGACCCCCGCCTCCGGCGATCAACCCTCGGCCAGTGCCGGCGCAAATGGCGGTGCAGCAGACAGCATCGAACGGCCGTTCGGAGCCCGCATCCGCCGCAAGGAGGATCCGCGGTTCCTCACCGGGCGCGGCCAGTACACCGATGACGTGCGAATACCGGGGACGCTGCACGCGGCGTTCGTCCGGAGCCCGCACGCGCACGCGCGCATTCGCGCGATCGACCTGGACGCCGCGCGAACGTACCCCGGCGTAGTAGCCGTCTACACCGGAAAGGACCTCGCCGAGGGCGGTGTGAACGGCATTCCCACGGGATGGCTCCTGCCGCAACTCAAGCCGAGCAACCACCACGCGATTGCCGTCGAGAAGGTGCACTACACCGGCGAGGCGGTCGCCGTGATTGTCGCGGAGTCGCCGTACGCCGCCCGCGATGCCGCCGAGCTGGTAGTGGTGGACTACGAGCCGCTTCCGGCGGTGGCCGACGCCGAACAGGCGCTGGCAGCGGACGCATCGATCGTGCGCAGTGATGGAACCGACAACGTCTGCTTTCGCTGGCAGATCGGGGACGCGGCCGCGACCGACGCGGCGTTCTCGCAGGCGTCGACCGTCGTTAGGCAGCGGCTGGTGAACCAGCGGCTCATCCCGGTCGCCATCGAGCCCCGCGCTTCGCTCGCCACGTACACGCGGGCGACCGACGAGCTGACGCTGTGGGTGACATCGCAGAACCCGCACGTCCACCGCCTGATCATGGGCGCGTTCGTGCTCGGACTTCCCGAGCACAAGTTCCGCGTCATCTCGCCGGACGTCGGCGGCGGCTTCGGGTCGAAGATCTTCATCTACGCCGAGGAAGTCGCGGTCGCCTGGATCGCGCGAACGCTCGAGCGCCCCGTGAGGTGGACGGCCGAGCGACGCGAGAGCTTCATGACCGACTCGCACGGCCGCGACCACATCACCGACGCGGAGATGGCGTTCGACGCGAACGGCCGCATCGTCGGCCTGCGCGTGCGTACGATCGCGAACCTCGGTGCCCACCTCACGCTCTTCGCCCCGGCGATCCCCACGTACCTGTACGGCACGCTCCTCTCCGGCCAGTACCGCATTCCGGCGATCCACGCCGAGGTGACCGGCGTGTTCACGCACACCACACCGGTGGATGCCTACCGCGGTGCCGGCCGCCCGGAGGCATGCTACCTCCTGGAGCGCATGGTGGACCTGGGCGCCCGACAGCTCGGCGTTGACCCGGCCGAGCTTCGCCGCCGGAACTTCATCCCGGCCCGACCAGTTCCCCTACCTGACGCCAGTCGCGCTCCAGTACGACAGCGGCAACTACGAGCCGGCGCTCGACCGCGCGCTGGCGATGGCGGACTACACGAACTTTCGCGTGGAGCAGCAGCGGCTGCGCCAGCAGGGACGTTTCGTCGGCGTCGGACTCTCGAGCTACATCGAGGCCTGCGGCCTCGCGCCGTCGCAGGTGGTCGGCCAGCTCGGCGCGCAGGCGGGACTCTACGAGAGTGCCAGCGTGCGTGTCTACCCGACGGGGAAAGTCAGCGTCTACACCGGTTCGCAGCAGCAGGGGCAGGGGCACGAGACCACGTTCGCGCAGATCGTCGCCGATCGCCTTGGCATCTCCACCGACGACGTCGACGTCGTACATGGTGACACCGGACGCGTGCAGTTTGGGATGGGCACCTACGGCAGCCGCAGCGCGTCGGTAGGCGGGTCCGCGATCGTCGTGAGCCTCGACAAGATCGTGGAGAAGAGCAAGCGCATCGCGGCACACATGCTCGAGGCGGCGCCCGAAGACATCGAGCTCACGGCGGGCCGCTTCCACGTCCGTGGCTTTCCGGACCGGTCGAAGGGACTGGCCGACATCAGCCTGGCTGCCTATCTCGCTCACAGCATGCCCGCGGGAATGGAGCCGGGTCTCGAGGCGATGAGCTTCTTCGACCCGCCGAACTTCACGTACCCATTCGGGACGCACATCGCGATGGTGGAGGTGGATGCCGACACCGGGCACGTCACGCTGCTGCGCTACATCGCGGTGGACGACGTCGGCAACGTCATCAATCCGATGATCGTGGACGGCCAACTGCACGGCGGGATCGCACAGGGCGTCGCGCAGGCGCTCTGGGAAAGCGCCGAGTACGATGACAGCGCGCAGTTGCTCACTGGCTCGCTCATGAACTACGGCCTCCCGAAAGCGAATCAGTTGCCGTTCTTCGAGCTCGATCGCACGGTCACGCCGTCACCCGTGAACCCGCTTGGCGTCAAGGGCGTGGGTGAGGCGGGCGCGATTGCGTCACCACCAGCCGTTGTGAACGCGGTGATGGACGCGCTGAGCCCGTTCGGCATCGCGCACCTCGACATGCCGCTGACGGCGCCGAAGGTGTGGCAGGCCATGCAGGCGGCGCGCGCGAATGGAAGCGCGAGTGGAAATGCAGGCGGCGGTACCACGACGGCGACTACGGGGAGGTGAGCTCAGCATGTATCCGGCACCCTTCGAGTATCATCGCGCGACCAGTGTGGACGACGCGCTCGCGCTCCTCGCGGCGTATGGGGATGACGGCAAGCTGATCGCCGGGGGGCACAGCCTGCTCCCGGTGATGAAGCTGCGCTTCTCCCAGCCCGCGCACCTCATCGACATCCGTCGTGTACCCGAGCTCGCGGGGATTCGGGAGCAGGACGGCACGCTCCGCATTGGCGCGACGACGACGCACGCCGCCGTCGCCGCATCAGACGTGATCCGGCGCCGAGTGCCAGTGCTCGCGGAGGCGGCGTCGCGCATCGGGGACACACAGGTCCGGAACATGGGCACGATCGGCGGGAGCCTCGCTCATGCCGACCCCGCCGCTGACCTGCCGGCCGTGACGCTCGCGTTAGGCGCGGAGCTGCACACCGTCGGGCGCAATGGCCCGCGCGCGATTCCGATCGACGACTTCTTCACCGGCATGTTCTCATCCGCGCTCGCGCCGGATGAGGTGCTCGTCGACGTGCGCGTCCCGTTCCCGGTGGCAGACACCGGTGGCGCGTACGAGAAGTATCCGGACCCGGCCTCAGGATACGCGCTCGTCGGCGTGGCGGCTGTGGTGACGCTCGGCGCCGGTGGCGTCGTACAGCGCGCGCGCGTGGCCATGACCGGATTCGCATCGTCCGCGGTCCGGCTCACCGGAGTGGAGGCGACGCTGACGGGAAAGGCAGCATCGCCCGACCAGATCGAGGGCGCGGCGCGGCGAGCCGTCGAGGGGCTGGAACTGCGCGATGCGACCGGAGGCGGCGCGGCATTCAAGGCCAACCTCGCGGCTGTCTACACGCGGCGCGCGCTGACCCGCGCCGTCGCCCGCGCGCGCCGCCCGTGACACGCACCTGATACGCGCCTAACGCTGGCTGCTCGGCCGCCGAACTACGGAACGCAGAAGGCTCAGAGTTCGGTTGACGTGCTTGACGAAGCACCCAGACGCATCAGCGCTGGTGGGCAGCAGCGTCGCCACCTCACCAGCGTGATCGGTCCCGAGGGACCGCGGAACGATCGCGGCGTCCGGCCGGCCGGACGCCGCGAAGGAGCGTGACTTAGCGACCAGCCGGGGCCGGAGCGGCCTGCGGGAGGATCACCGCGTCGATGATGTGAATGACGCCGTTGGACGCCTGCACATCGGCCGTGACGACGTTGATGCCGTTCACGTACACCTTGCCGCCGCGAACGACGATGTCGAGCGGAAGGCCGTTCACGGTGTTGGGCGTCGCGCCGTTCGTCTTCACGATGTCGGCGGCCATGACCTTCCCGCTCACGACGTGGTACGTCAGGATCGACGTGAGCTTCTCCTTGTCGGCGAGCAGCGCTTCGACCGTCCCGGCCGGAAGCTTCGCGAACGCGGCGTCAGTCGGGGCGAAGACCGTGAACGGGCCCGGGCCCGAAAGCGTCTCGACGAGACCAGCCGCCTTCACCGCGGCGACGAGCGTGTTGAAGCTGCCTGCTTCGACGGCGACCTGCACGATGTTCTTCATTGGCTTCTTGTCCTTGGTGGAGGCGTTCTGCGCCGACGCGAGTGCCGGCACGGTGAAGACGGTGGCCAGGGCGGCGACCATCCAGATCCTGGTGTTGCGCTGCATTGCTGCTCCCTTGTTTCGAGTGTTTTGTTCGAAGTCCGCGTGATCTCCGGCGTGAGCCGCGACCTACGCCCGCGCCGCTCGCGCCGGTGCCAGCCACCGTCGCTGAATGCCCTGCCACTGCATGGCCTGATAGAGCGCAGACAGGCCGACGAGCACGTAGACCACGCGCCCCACCGACGACATCGGGCCGAACAGCGTGGCTACGACGTCGATACCGGCGGAGCCAACCAGGCCCCAGTTCAGCCCGCCGATGACCAGCAGGATGGCGGCGACTACATCGAGCTTCTTCATTGCTGCTACCTCGTCGTTTTTGGAGTACTGCGTCCTGCGGTCGTCAAAGCGATCATCTGTCCAAGCGTTGTTCAGGTACAATCGCTACATGTCCGCCGCATGTCAAGGCGTTGTTCATAGTTTTTAATTGACAAGTATTGGACAAACGACGACATTCACAACTATGGAAGACACAGCGCCCAAGCACCCGATTGCCGTCGTAGCCGAACGAACCGGACTCTCCCAGGACATCCTGCGGGTGTGGGAGCGTCGATACCGGGCGGTTGAACCGAGTCGTGGCGTTGGCGGCCATCGGGCTTACTCGGACGCCGACGTCACACGCCTCCGGCTTCTGCACGCTGTCACGAACGCCGGTCGCAGCATTGGGCAGGTCGCGCACTTGCCGATCGACGAGCTGTCGCGCATGGCGCAGGAAGACGAGGCCGCACGCTCCGAACGCGCGAACGCCCGAGCGGGTGGACCGAGGCGCGGCGCTCTCCCTGAAGTCGATGACATCGTCGTGCGAGCGCTCGATCTGACATCGAGACTCGATGGTGTAGAGCTCGAACACCTGCTCCGGCGCGCGATCGCGCAGGTCGGGATCTCCGCCTTCATTGAAGACGTGGCATCGCCCATCCTCCGCCGCATCGGCGACGACTGGCACGCCGGACGCTCGACGATCGCCCACGAGCACCTGGCGTCGTCGACGATCTACGACCTCGTGACCGAAGCGATGCGCTCCATGGCTCGCGGAAGCGGCGACGCAACGGTTCTCGTCGCCACGCCGGAAGGCGAGCGGCACGTCATTGGCGCGGCTCTGGTAGGCGCGGCCGCGGCGAGCGACGGATGGCGCGTGGTTTACCTCGGCGCCGACCTGCCCGCGAGTGAGATCGCTTCGGCGACCATCGCGACGCACGCGCGCGCCGTCGCGATGAGCATGATCTACGTCCATGATCGCAACCGCGCGCTCGCCGAGCTTCGGTCGCTTCGCGTGCTGATCCCACCGACCGTCGCGATCATCGTGGGTGGCGGAGGTGCGCGCGACTTGAAGGACGACCTCACCGCACTTGGGATCCGCGTCGGCGACAGCCTCCTCGATCTGCGCAACGCGTTGAACGAGGTGGCGGAGCGGGCGTCGAGCGACGCGGCAAAGCGGGGAGCGGCGTGAGGCCTGTGGGCGAACGCCTCATTCTCGTCACGGGCGCGAGCGGCTATGTCGGCGGACGGCTCGTGCGCGCGCTCGAGGAACGAGGGGAGCGAGTCCGATGTCTCGCGCGCCGACCGCAGGATCTCGCCGCGCGGATGCCGCACAGCATCGATGTCGTCGGCGGCGACGTGCTGGACGCGCCGTCGCTCGAACCCGCGCTGCACGGGGTAGACACCGCCTTCTATCTCGTCCACGGCATGGGATCACGGAGCGATTTCCAGGAGGAGGATCGCCGCGGCGCCGCGAACTTCGCGCAGGCAGCCCGCGCCGCCGGCGTACGTCGCATCGTCTACCTCGGCGGGCTCGGCACAGCGACCGACCTGTCGCCGCATCTCGCGAGTCGGCACGAGGTCGGTCGAATCCTCCGCGAGTCGGGCGTCGATACGATCGAGCTCCGTGCATCGATCATCCTCGGCTCCGGGAGTCTGTCGTTCGAGCTGATCCGCGCTCTGGTCGAACGGCTGCCGGTGCTCGTGACGCCGAGATGGGTACAGCAGCTCACGCAGCCGATCGCGATCGAGGACGTGATCGCCTACCTCGCGGCGTCGCCGGATGCGCCGGTGGTCGGGAGCGAGATCGTGGAGATCGGCGGGCCGGATCGGGTGTCGTACCTGGATCTGATGCGGGAACATGCGCGGCAGCGCGGCCTGAAGCGCCTCATCATCCGGGTCCCTGTTCTCACCCCGTGGCTGTCGAGCCTCTGGCTCGGCCTCGTGACGCCGGTGTACGCGCGGGTCGGGCGCAAGTTGATCGACAGTCTGCGGAACGAGACCGTCGTCACGTCGCCGCGCGTTCACCAGGTCTTCCCGTCTATCCGGCCGAGGGGCTTCCGCGAGGCGCTCGAGCGGGCGCGCGCGAACGAAGACCGCGAGCTCGCCGAGACGCGGTGGTCGGACGCGCGGTCGTCGTTAGGTGCGGCGGCGCCATGGGGCGGGGCGGTGTCAGGGTCGCGGCTGGTCGATTCACGTGCACTGGCGGTCGCGGCGACGTCGCGGGTGTCGTTCGCCGCGATCACGCGCATCGGCGGTGACGTGGGCTGGTACTACGCGAACTGGCTGTGGCGACTTCGCGGCGCGCTCGATCTGGTGGTCGGGGGAGCAGGGATGCGCCGCTCTCGGCGCGACCCGGAGGTGTTGTTTCCGGGCGACCCGCTCGACTTTTGGCGCGTGGAAGCAGTCGAGCGCGACCGGCTCGTTCGCCTGCGTGCGGAGATGAAGGTCCCCGGGCGCGCCTGGCTCCAGTTCGAGGTCCTGGCCGAGGGCGATCGCAGCGTGATCCGGCAGACGGCGCTATTCGAGCCGCGCGGCCTCGCCGGGCTGGCCTACTGGTACGCGCTCTACCCGCTCCATAGCCTCATCTTCGCCGGCATGCTCCGCGGAATCGCTACAGCCGCCGAGCGTTAGGCGAGCGGCTCGGGCGACGCGGCGCGGCGCCGGTGCGGTACGAGGGTAGGCGGCAACGTTAGGGCTGCCATTGCTATTCGGGCAGGGCTATGCTACGTTGCCTCAGCAGCCGATGCGCGGGTCGCGCGTCGAGAGTTCCAAGAGACAGCTCAAAGGCCCGAGCGATTGCTCGGGCCTTTTTCATTGATCTCGATCTGCACGCAGCTGGCGATCTTCGATCGTGAGACGCGGGAACATAGGCATCGTGCGATCGATTACCGATTGCACGGCGGTTGGTAAGTACGGCATGTCCGGACTCCGACCGCGAATACACCAATTAGGAGTTCGACCATGCGTTCGACAGGCACAGTGAAGTGGTTCAACGACGACAAGGGCTTCGGTTTCATCACGCCAGAGAATGGCTCGAAGGATCTGTTCGTCCATCATTCGGCGATTCAGGGCAGCGGTTTCAAGTCCCTCGCCGAAGGCGATAAGGTCGAGTTCGACGCCGTCCAGGGCCAGAAGGGACCGGCCGCTGAGAACGTGACGAAGATCGCGCGCTAAGCTCGCGAACCACGCGCTGTTGACACGCCCCGCTCGGCTTAGCCGAGCGGGGCGTGTCGCGTTCGGGCCATGGCATCAGTCGCTACTCCGACTGCGGAACGCAGAACACGCAGGCGCGCTTCGCGCGCAACGCAGAAGGACGCAGAAAACTGCACCACACCTCGGGCGACATCTTCCTCTCGCCGAGGCCGTGAAAAAGGGGAACTACCTCGGGCAGGCCAATGGCTCGCCCGAGGTCGTTCCCCTTTGTCAAAGGCCTGGTGCACCGCCGGCGTCCCGAGCGGCCGTTTTCTGCGTCGTTCTGCGACGGCCGCGTCAGCGGCCCTGCGCGTTCTGCGTTCCGCAGTTCGGACCCGCGATGATGCCGGCGTGTCGTTAGGCATCGACGCCAGCATTGAGTGGTCATCCTGTCCACCTTGTCGAGCAGTTCACGCAGCCTCGACCTCCGACTCCTCGATGCGGTCGGTCGCCGCGTCCGGGTGTTCGCCGAGGAACTCGACCCAGACTTTCTTGATCTGCGGGTAGTGCTTCGTCGCTTCGACGAGGTCGAGAAAGCAGCCTAACGTGCGGGCCAGGCGGTCCTGCAAGGCCGAGTCCTTGAGCTGCCCCCCTTCTCCCCACGCCTGATGGGCCTGCGCGAGCGAAAACATGTCAGGGTAGACGCGCGTCCCGAGATGCTCGAATGGAATGCGGAGCGCCCAGAGCCCTCGATTGCCACCGACCATCGACGGCGACGCTGACATGAGCAACGCCTGCTTGCCGTTGAACGGCTGGGGGCGAAAGCGCGATACCCAGTCGATCAGATTCTTGATCGTCGCCGGCATCGACGAGTTGTACTCCGGCGACGCGACGATCAGTGCGTCGGACGCCCTGAGCCGCTCGCAGAATCGATGCGCCCCGATCGGTGGGCCGGTGTCGACCTCGATGTCGTGATCGTAGAACGGACAGTCGAAGTCGCTGATCTCCGCTGCATCGGCCGTGGCGCCGCTATCGCTGACGAGCTTGGCGGCGAGTGTCGCGAGTCGGTTGTTCTGCGACGTGCTCGAGAGCGATGCGCCGAGTACCAACACGCGCACGTCGCGGTCGTGGTGCCCCATGAATGCCTCCGTCGGGTTGTCTCTCCATCGTGCAGGGAGTAGGCCGAAGGGCCTGAGGAACGAGGGCCCGGGGTTGCCATTCGCGCAGGAGTCGATCGAGCTTCATCCATTGTCCATCCGCTCGGAGCTGCCGATGCCGTTGACGTACGCACACACCGCGATTCGCGACGACCAGGTTCCTGTGGCCGCTGAGCCGCTCGTTCAGCATGCGCTCGATACGTACGCGAGCGAAACGAACAAGGTCGCGTCCGTGTGGGGTGAGTTTCGCGATGATGATCTCGCGTATCGCCCTCACGCTCGGGCGAGCACGGTTGGCGACATTCTCACGCATCAGCTCCTGTCCGAGCGCCGCTTCTTCGGCGAATTCCTCGGCGCACCCGAACCGCCGCCGGCGGATGTGCTTCCGGCCGTGCTCACGGTGCATTCGGCGCGCGATCGTCTCGTCGCACTCGCGCTGCCGCGTCTGGCATTTCTCGCGGTGCGGAAGGCTGAGTGGTGGACGCAGCGCGCCCCGTTCTTCGACGTCGAACGCACACGCGCGTGGATCTTCTGGCGTCGCGTGCTTCACACGGCGCACCATCGCACGCAACTGACGGTGTACCTGCGGATGATGGATCGGGCGGTTCCGGCAACGTATGGTCCCACTGCGGATGTCAAATGGGACGGGGCAGACGCGACACATTCCGTGGAGGCGGCTGGACGCAAGTAAACGGCAGCCTGGCGCTGCACGCAGCTGCACGCTGGGCACGTCTGCCGACGGCTGCATGCTGCGGCCGCACGCTGCCCGCTGCTGCTATTAGCGCCCAGCATCCTACGCGCTGCTCGCAGCTAGCACCCAGCGTCACCCAGCAACAAGCACGATCACCCAGCAACCAGCCGCAGTCCGGTCGGCCTCCCAGCCTTGCGCAACTCCCGTCTCACTCATATCCTCGACATTGTCTAACAAATAGAGATCATGCTCGGCGAACTCGAACAGATCGTCCTTCTCGCCGTCCTCCGCGTTGGCGACGCCGCCTACGGCGTTCCCGTCCACGACGAGATCGTGCGCCTGACCGGGCGCGACCTCACAGTCGGCACCGTCTACAAGACCCTGTCGCGGCTCGAGGACAAAGGACTCGTGCGCTCCTACGAAGGAGAGCCCACCGCGCAACGCGGCGGGCGCCGCACCCGCTGCTTTACCGTGACGATCACCGGGCGACGCGCGCTCGAAGCCACGCTCTCCGTGCTTCGCCGCATGGCCGTGGGTCTCGACGTCGGACTCGAGCCAACGTGACGCCACCATCAACCCCGCTGGCGTACCGGCTTCTCGACCGGTTCCTGCCGCCGCGAACCGCCGATGCCGTCATCGGCGATCTCATCGAGCGTGACGTGACCGGGCTGCGCCTCTGGCGCGAGACGCTCGTCGCGCTCTGGCACCTCCGCGAACGCACGCCAAAACAGGTGGAACTCATGTCGTCGTTCCTGTCCGATCTCCGACTCGCGCTTCGACTGCTCGCGCGCGCGCCGACCTTCGCCTTCACCGCGATCCTCACTCTCGCCGTCGCGATCGGCGCGACGACCGCGATCTTCAGCGTCGCGAATCCCGTCCTCCTCCAGCCGCTGCCGTACCCGAATCCGGAGCGCATCGTAGACGTCTGGGAGCGCAACCGCGAGGGCGGACGAGACAACGTCGGGTTCGCGACGTTCCGCGACTTCGCCGACAGGTCGACCACGATCGAATCGGCAGCCGCCATTGGCTCGTGGCAACCAACGCTCTCCGACGGCGACAACCCGGAGCTCGTCAGCGGCTTGCGCGTGTCGTCGACCTACTTTCGTACGCTCGGCGTCCAGCCCGCGTTAGGCCGAGGCTTCCGCGCCGACGAAGACGTGCCCGGCGTGCCTCGCGTCGTCGTCCTCAGCTACTCGCTCTGGCAACGACGCTTCGGCGGCGATCCCGCGATCATCGGGAAGCCGATCTCGATCGGCGGTACGCCGATGGAGGTCGTCGGCGTCATGCCTAACGGCTTCAGCGACGTCGCCGCGCCGCAAGCGCAGATCTGGCGCGTGCTCGGCTACGCGGTCACGGACCCGTATGCCTGTCGCACCTGCCATCACCTGCGGATGGTCGCCCGGATCCGCCCCGGCGTGACACTCGAGCGCGCACAGAGTGAGCTGGACAAGATCCACGGTGTCATGCTCGCCGAGCATCCGAAGGAGTACGCGTCCGTGGGAGCGGCGGTCGTCGCACTCAAGGACGACGTGACGACCGCGTACAAGCCCGCCTTGCTCGCGCTCACCGCCGCGGTTGCACTCATGCTGATCATCGCTATCGCGAACGTCGCCAGCCTGCAGCTCGCGCGACTCGTCAGGCGCGATGAGGAGTTCGCGATCAGAACCGCGCTCGGGGCGAGCAGCCCGAGGCTCGCGCGGCAATTGCTGACTGAGGCGTTGCTGATCGCCGTGTTCGGCGGCGTGGCCGGCGTCGTCTTCGCGGCGCTCGCCATTCCGGCGCTCGTGGCGAAGCTTCCGCCCGCTCTCCCGAGGCTCGATGCCATTCACCTCGATTTCGCCGCGCTCGGCGTCGTCGCGGGGATCGTGCTCGTCCTGACGCTCGTGGTCGGGCTCGCGCCGCGTCGAGGGCGACGCGTGGCCAACGTCGCTGACGGCCTGCGGAGCGGGCGCCGCCTAACGGGAACGCGTCACTCGGCCCTGCGCGCGGGGCTCGTCGTGACGGAGCTTGCGCTCGCGCTGATGCTGCTCGTGAGCGCCGGCCTGCTCGCGCGGAGCGTCGTGCGGCTGCTCGATGTCGACAAGGGATTCGACGCCAACAATCTGCTGACGCTCGGAATCAACTCCGTCGGTGCGGGCTACCCGGACGACGCGTCCGTCTTCCGATACCACGATCGTGTACGCGACGCAGTGCGCGCGATCCCGGGCGTCACGAGCGTCGGCGTCGTGAATCAGCTCCCGCTCGGGGGCAACATGGATCGGTACGGCGTCACGGCCATGGACAAGCCGACCGCGAATCCGGAAGACGTCCCATCCGGGGACCGGTATGTCGTGTCCGCCGACTATCTGAAGACGATGCGCATTGGCGTGATCGCCGGACGTGGCTTCACGATCGAGGACGAGCGCGACACGACGAATCTCGTTGCGCTCGTGAGCCAGGCACTGGCGGCGAAGATCTGGGGTGGTGAGAGCCCACTCGGCAAGCGCATTCGACTCGGCGGACCGACGCGTCCGTGGCGGACGGTCATTGGAGTGACGAAGAACGTCCGCCACAGCGGTCTCGACGCAACGGAGACGCTGCAATTCTACGTGCCCGAACGCCAGTGGTTCTCGTCGGACAACCAGGAAGTGCTGGTGATTCGCACGCAGGGTGATCCTAACGCGGTCGCGGGAGCGGTACGCCAGACGATTCACGACATGGACCCGACGCAACCGATCGTCGGCATGGCGGCAATGGACGATGTCATCGCGGCGTCCACGGCGCAGCGTCGTCTCGCACTGGTCTTGTTCGCTGGGTTCGCGACCGCGGCCGTGCTGCTCGCGGTGGCGGGAATCTACGGCGTGCTCGCGGGCAACGTGGCCGAGCGGACGCGCGAGATCGGGTTGCGAGCGGCGTTGGGCGCGACGCCTAACAGGATCCTGCAACTCGTGGTGGGGCAGGGCGCCCGCCTCGCGGTGATCGGTCTTTGCCTCGGCCTCCTCGGCGCGTTAGGCATCACGCGATCGCTGCAGGCGCTCCTGTTTGGTGTCGGTCCACACGATCCGATCACGATCGTGGCCGCAACCGCGCTCCTGCTGGTGACGACACTGGTTGCGTGTCTCGTGCCCGCAGTACGCGCGGTTCGGGTCGATCCCAGTCAGGCGTTCAGGAGCGAATGAGACCGGCTGCGTGCTTCCGTTTGCTCCCGGGCGGTCAGTCGGCGCGGCCGCGGCCTGGCTCGCGGAGCGAGTGAGTGATCGCGGCGATCTGCTGGCGCGCAGCCTCCATCTCCGCTGCGACCGCACGTTGTTCAATGGCGGCCTCGAGCACACGACTGTGCAGCTTTCGCGCAGCCTCGGCTGCCTCTCGCGCGGCCTCGGCGTTCACTCTCGCTTCTTCGGCGTACTGGCGAGCGCTTTCGCCCGCTCGGCGAGCCGCCTCGGCTTCGATTCTCAGCGCTTCGCGCGCTTCTCGAAGGAGCTCGGCGTCGGTGCGTCCAGTCTCCGCGGTGTCCCGGTCGGTCTCGGCGTCGGATGCCATGTCGGCACGCGATGCGCGCTCCGCTTCAGCAATCTCCCGACTCTCTTCAGCGGTTTCGCGATGGCGCTCGCCTACTTCGCGGTCCCGTTCGTTGTCGCCGTGCGTCGATCGATGGGCGTGTGTCATGGCTACCTCGTCAGGTCCCGCGAGTTCTTCGTGCGCCTATGCGCGCCCGGTCCAGCGTCGACGCCAATACGGGTTCGGCGGACGCAGGCTCGCACTACGACGGTACGCCACTTGATCGCGAATGGACAGTGCGGACCTCGTGATCCTCGCGACTTCAGCCGTAGGACGCCGCAGACTGTCGCTCACTCGAGGGCGCGCGACCCAACGTCACCTCAGGCCGGTCGGCCCTCGTGGTTTGTCGGGCGGCTCGCGTTCTCCAAGCTGCTCGAGCACCACCGATTCGGGTGGGTCCCACAGACCCGAGAGGCCTGGGAGGCTCGCTTCGCGGTGCGCGAACCGGATCCTGGTCCGGGCGATCTCGGCCACCAGTGCCGCGAACTCGTCGGGCGGGAGGTGCGCGCAGACTGGCCGGAGCCGGGCGGCAATGTCACCGACCAGCGCGGGTAGCGCGTCGCCCAGCGCTTCGTAGCCTTCGGGGTCCGGAATGTTTTGCACTGGTGCGGCGCTCGGGCGAGGGTAGTGCTACCGATCCCGCCTCGAGCGGCAAATCCCGCACCCAAGGATGCGGGCGTCGCGCCAGAAGTCCGATCCGGGTGCGCCGCGCGTGTCCGCGCCGTCCGGTGAGGCCCTCGCGGACCATGGCCGATCCACCGTGTAACGCATTCGGGTGGCCCGCTCGCGGGCATGGCGAATGCGATTACTTGGGGCCCAAAGGAGCCCCATGCCCCCGAGGCCGGACCGCCCGAACGCGATGGACGAAGCCGCGCAACGCCTTGCCGCCGAAATGCCGGCGGCGGCGGGCCTGGGCTCGGCCGACGACGGGCGCATTGAGTTGGCGCAGTCGGTGGTTGCCGACATCGCCATCCGTCTCCGCCGCCTCGGGCTCCGCCTCTCTCACGACGATTTCGTCGCCCTGGTGCTCGAGTTGGCGCACGAACAACTGGTGGACGGGGCAGCCGACGTCGACGCACGGCCCGGGAGCTAACGGTATGGCGCTGCGCGAGCTCGAGGACGCATCGGGGTGCCGGTGGCAGGTGTGGGAGACCGCGCCCGCCAAGACTACTGGCCTCTCGGAACGCTATCGGGGTGGGTGGCTCACCTTCGACTGTGGCGCCGAGCGGCGCCGGTTAGCCCCGGTGCCCGCGGGATGGGAGGCACTCCCGACCGAGCGGCTCCTCCTCCTGGTTCTTGCCGCGGAGCTGGTGCCCCGACGATTCGGCTAGTCCGCCTTTCTCTTCGCGCGCCACGCGAGCACCGAGCGGCGTGCCGACGTCACCAGGCGAACCGGCGGAAAGGACACCACTCGAACCTGCGCGCGCAACAGAGCGACGGGGACTCCGTGCGCTTCCATGACGGACACGGTCTGGAGGGCAGCCTGCACGTTCCCTCGCGCGGCCGCGCTCAGCGCGAGATGGGCGACGTAGTTCCTGATGTACGCGGCAATCTCGCTCCGATATTCCGAGAGCTCGCCGGCCGCGACGCTCGGATTCGACAACACCCGGAAGTGCGACGCCGCGAAGTCCGCCGCGCTCGACGTCAGGCTGGAGTCGTGAACCCGGTAGTGCGCCACGACGTCTGTGACCGCGGCGACGTCGCCACGTGACGCGAACGTCAGCCTCTGTAGCAGGTCACAGACACTGCCGATCGCCTCGTCGTAGTACTCGCGCCGGTCCGGCGCGCCGATCGGAAACATGGTGCCCGCCAGTGTAACCGATCGCTCGCCGCGCAGGTGCGCACGGATGAAATCGGGCCCTCGTTCGACGTCCGGGCCCTGTCTCCTGGAGACCGCTCGAACGTCTCCGGCGCTGTTGATCACCGCGAACGCTCCGTACGCGAACTGCACGCCGGGCCGACGACAGGCACCGACGAGCAGCTCGACGGCCCGGGGCGTCAGAATATCGTCGTCGGAGACGAGCACGAAATAGTCGCCTCGGGCCGCGCGTAGCAGCGCGTTGAAGTTGCCGACCATGCCGAGGTTTCGCTCGTGCCGGATGGCGCGCAGTCGCGGTTCCGCCGCGCCGAGCTCACGCAGCAGGTCGGCGGTTCCGTCGGTGGACGCGTTGTCCCCCACGAGGATCTCGAGATGGGGATACGTTTGCGCGCGTATCGACTCCAGCGACTCGCGCACATAGGCGGCGCGGTTGAACGTCGGTACCGCGATGGTGACCATCGCGTTCGAGGAGTGATCGGCGGTCGCCATCGTCGTTAGGCTCGGCCCATGGCTCGTCGCAACGTGTTGGCCGCGTCGACGCGCTCGGCCGCCGTGAGTCCCGCCACCCAGACGAGCGGAATCGCGAGGACAGCCACGACCGCCAGCGTCGCGATGAGCGCGATCGGCGAGGACGACCCGCTTCGCAACAGCGCCCAGCGCAGACTGAGCGCGAATGCCGCGGTGACGAGAGCGACGCCGATGGACGGGGCCACCCACCGCACGTAGTCGCGGAGCGCTATGCCGAACAGCCGCATGCTGTACCGGGGCACGTACCAGTTGTTGGTGGCCAGCTGAGCGATCACCATGCCAGCCACGACGCCGGGGACGCCCCAGATGCGCGCCAGTGCGACGCCGAGCGCGATGGTCACCACGCCGGACAGAATCGCGACGCGCAGAAATACGATTCGTCCCGTCGCCATGACGGCGATGGCGTGCACCACGTGGTGGGCTTCGAGCACGTACAGGAAGAGCAGCAGCCACAGACTCGTGTAGCCGACGAAGTTCTGGCTGCCGACCCAGGCGGCGATGATCTCCCGGCCGAGCACGCCTACCACCGCCGCGCCGACACAGAGGAGCGTCGTCACCTTTCGCAGCGTCAGCCGAAGCATCTCGGTCACGCCACGCGTGTCACTGGCCGCAACCGTCGACGAAATGAACGGCTCGATGACCTGCGCCGGCATGAGCGCGATGATGTACAGCGTCTCCGCGAGCTGCCTCGCCACGACGAACTGCGGAACCGATTCGACGGAGACCTGCGATGCCACGATCAATGGCGCGCTGGCCAGGATGAGCGCGCCTCCCAGGTTAGTGCCCGCCCACTGCAGGCTCGGTCCTATCATTCTCCGCGCAAGCGCGTGGTCGTACGCTGTGGGCGCTCGCAGCTCGGGCCTCAGGTGCCTAACGAGCGGAATGGCGGCCAGGAGCAGCACGTTCTGAGTAGCCCACGCTGCCGCGAAGCCGACCAGCCCGAACCCGCTAAAACCGGCCAGCGCCGCGAGCCCGGTACCCATCATGTACGCCATCGCGCGCGCGAGCCGCTGCAGGCTCACCATTCCCCACCCGGATGCGACGGCGAACGCGTGACCGGCGAAGATGCTCGCCGCCGAGCCACCGACGAAGAGCCACCAGGCGGTCCGCCGGGATGCATTCCACTCGAGGCCCCCGAACCGGGGCAGTACGAGCCAACCTAACGATCCTCCGACGACGAGCACGATCGCGACGAGGACCAGGTACAGCCGCAGCGACGTCCAGTACACATCGCGGGCGCTCGTGCCCGCGTCGGCCTGACCCCCGCGCGCGAACGCCGTGAGCCGCGTGACGGTCGGCCCGAGACCGACATCGAAGAGGTTCACGTAGGCGATCAGGCCGATCAGCACCATCCAGAACCCGGCCTCGTCGCGCGGCAGGAATGACAGGACGAGCAGCGTGTACATCGGGCCAAGCACGATGGACACGCCGATCTGAAACCATCCGGCGAAGATCCCGCGTGCGATCGCTCGCGCGGCCCCGTGCTTTCGATCAGCCACGATCAGCCCCGAATCAACTATTGGCGAGGCTGCGAAGCCCGTCCGCGAGCGGCACAGCGGGCCGCCAGCCGGGAAGTGGATCACCCGTCCAGGGGACCATCACCTCCCGATCACGATATGGACGTCCTCCCCAGACGACGTCCACGCGGCGCCCGGTGACGGAGGAGTAGAGCTCGACGACCTCTCGCAGCGTGTACCTCCGCGCCGCGGGTACCGCGAACGACTCGCTCGAGTCGACGTCGCTGCTTCCTGCCCGTCGTGCGGCCACGAGGAGCGCGTCGACGACGTCGTCGACGTGCACGAGGTCGAGCAGCTGCTCGCCCGGTGACATCTGGAGCGGCACACCGGTCTCGCTCGCGCGGTGCAGCACGGTGAAGAGTTTCTGTCTCCGGTCGCCAGGGCCGTAGGTGTCGAAGAGCTTCAGTGTCACGGCTCGTAACGTGGACGCAGCGGTGAAGTACGCCAGAAGATCCTGGACCGCCTGCTTCGTCGCGGCGTAGAGGTTCACCGGTCGCGCGGGTGCGCCTGTCTGGTGCTGCCAGCCGGTGCCCACGTTCACGAGTCGGCGGTTGCCCGCGCCCGCGAGCGCGTCGAAGAGCTGCGCCGAGAACAGTACGTTGTCGTCGATCAGGCCAGCGATGTCGTCGGGGCCGTGCTGGGCCACGAACCGCGCCGCGAGATGGAAGGTCACGTCCGGCTTGGCGCGACGCACGACGTCGGCGAGTGCCGCCGTGGTTCCGTCATGGAGTACCGGTCGGACGCCTTCCGGCAGCAGACGCGTATCCGTCGTCGGTCGGACGACCGCGACGACCGTGGCTCCTCGCGCTACCAGTCGCGCCGCCAGGTGCGTCCCGATGAATCCGGTAGCGCCGGTAATGAGGGCGGTGCTCCCCGTCAGATCACCGTTATCCATCCGCTGGGTCGGCGAACTCGAACGGGGTCACGAACTCCTCCAGGGCGGGGAGCATTGCGTCTCGTGCGGACACGATCGGACTGCGGCCCGGCCATTCCATACCGAAGCTGTCCCAGCGTACGCCGCTGTCGTGCTGTGGCGAGTGAACGCTCGTGACCAGGTATCCGAGAATGCTCCGGTCGCTCGTGGCGCAAAAGCCGTGGGCGACGCCGGGCGGGATGTAGAGCCCCCGTGGCACCGACTCGTCGAGCTCCAGGGAGACGTGCTTGCCATAGGTCGGCGAGCCCCGTCGCAGGTCGAGCAGCACGTCGACCATCGTGCCGGCGACGCACCAGACGACCTTCGCCTGCTCACTGGGCGGAAGCTGGAGGTGCATCCCGCGGATCGCACCACGCCGAGAGGTGGTGTAGAACGCCTCGGCGAAATCGTGCTCGAGGCCGCACGCTGCGTAACTCGGCGCGTGGAAGAACTTCACGAATCGACCGCGCTCGTCGTCGGCTACGCGCGGCACGACCTCGAGGCAGCCCGGAAGGCCCGTCGGGGCGAAGGCGATCGGAAACGTGGTGGCCGGATGGCGGCTCGCGCCCGGCGCAGCGAGGCCAGCCATCAGACGGTCGATCTCCTGGAGCTCAATTCCGCCCTCGTGCAGCAAGAGTGCATGGCGCTCGGATACCTAATAGCTGTGCTCGTCATAGTTGTGCAGAGATATGGCAAAGCCGACTCACAAGGTAACCTGGACACACGCGTCAGCGCGTACGCGCCAGGCTGACCCGCCGTGCTGCCGTGTCCGCTCGCGCGATTCGCCTGTCGGCGTTAGGTTGGCGCCGCCCAATAACCCGAGCGTCTCATGTCGCTTACCCCCGAGCAATGCCGGGCACTCGTCGACGCGATCACGGTCGCCGGCTCGGCCGACGCCCTGGAGGAATTGCGCCGGATGTTCGAGCGCGAGCAGGGGCCGGCCGTGCCGGGCGGCTTTCTCGAACTGCTGATCGACGTCCGGCACTCGAAGCTGGGACAGCCGCGGGACCGGGGGCGCGTGTCGTAGCCGCCCCCCAAGGAGCTCGGCCGCGAGGCGGCACTCGACGGCGCCTGTCGCGCGCCGTAGGATCAGAGATCGCAGAGCTGACCGCGCGGCCTATCTCATCACCACCGGCGGACGACCGCCGAATCATGCCTGGCTCGCAGAGCGAGTTCGAACGGCTCGTCTTCGAGATCGCGTCGTCGACGTCGACCGCAGACCTTCGCGCGCTACGCGACTACGTCCGCGAGGCGTTCGCTGGCGATGCGCATCTACGAGACCTCGACGAGCGCATCACCCATCGCGAGCAGCTCGTGGCGAGCGCCGAGGGGTTGATCGACGACGTCCGCCACCCGCGGCGCGACGATTGAGACGCTTCGGTGTGGCGAGTGGAATGCGAGTGAGCTGTTGATAGCAGGCGATTCCGGCCAATACGGCCTGCATCGCCTGCTATGAACAGTTCACGCTCGCTCCACTAGGTGGCGCGATTCCGTAAGGCACGGGTCACGGCGCGGTCGAAGGCCGACGCGAACGCCTGCTTGTCCTTGGCCGAATATGCCCGTGGTCCTCCCGTCTCCACACCGGCGGTGCGAAGCGCGTCAGCGAAGTCTCTCACACTGAGTCGTTCGCCTACGGTCTCGGTCGTGTGCTCATAGCCTCGCGGGTCGATCACGGTCACGCGCGCTGCCACGAGGATCGCCGCCAGCGGAATGTCCGCCGTGATCGCGATATCGCCTGATCTCGCGTTCTCCGCGATGTAGCGGTCTGCGGCGTCGGGACTCCCCTCGACCCGGACAGCGGTGATCATCGGATGGCCCAGCGGGATCTGCGCCCGCTGATTCGCGACGATGATCGTCTCCAGCGTCAGTCTGTGTGCCGCGCGATAGACGATGTCCTTCACGTCGCGCGGCGTTGCGTCGCCGTCGAGCCAGATCCGCGTCACACTCCCTGTCACGGGGCCTGTCACGTGCCCTTCGAGGGCTTCGCCATCACGGTCGGGTCGAGCTTCATCGTTCTCGCCGCATCGGCGAAGCGCGGATCCGTGCGGATCCCGTCGAATAGCGGTGCATTGATGGACATCGCGTAGAGCCAGGGATCCTTCTCTCGCGCGCCGCGCTCGAGCCAGTCCAGCGCCTTCTCGCGCTCGTCGAGTCCGGCGTAGCCCATCGCCATCGCGATCGGTGACCCGCCACGGCCGTTTGCGCGCGCTTCCGCCGGCGCGAGCACGGCCCGGGCACTGTCGGCCTTGCCGCTCTTCGCGAGCGCGAACGCGAGCGATCCCACGAGCGGGTCGATTCCCTGGCCGAGCCTGACGGCGCGCTGGAAACCCGCCGCGGCCGCGGGATACTCGCCGGCGAACAGGCGCGTGAATGCGAGAAACGCGTGGCCGATCCACAGCGTCGAGTCCAACTCTACCGCGCGTTGTCCCGCGAGCATCCCTTCCTGATACCTGCCCGCGAGGCCGAGCGTGTAGCCCAACTCGGCGTTGATCACCGGTGACAGCGGCTCGAGATCGCGTGCACGCTCGAGCTCCTTGACGGCTTCGCGCACACGCCCGGTGATGATCAGCACTTCGGAGTACCACTGGTGGCCCGTCGCGTAGTTGCTGTCGAGCGCGAGGCCGCGGCGGAACTCGGTGGCCGCCGGTTCCCAGTCACCGGTGCTCTTGAGGATCAGGCCTAACGTCGTGTGCGCCTCGGCCACCGTGCTATCGAGCGCCAGTGCACGCTCGGCTGCCTTGCGCGCGAGCGGGTACGCGCTGTCGGCGGGCGTGGTGCCGTAGATCGGCATGAGGCCGAGCGCGTCGGCGAGACCGGCGTAGGCGCGGGCGAACGTGGGATCGCGTTCGATGGCCTGACCGAAGTAGTCCGCGGCGCGATGCAGCGCGTCGTTTCCACGCTGATGGAAGAAGTAGCGTCCGCGTAGATAGAGGTCGTAAGCGACGAGATCCTCGGTGCCGGCGAGTGCAGTGCCTGGGGTTCCGGCTTTCTGGCCGGCAGGCGCAGGGGCGAGCGCGACGCGCAGTGCGCCCGCGATGCTACCCGCGATGTCGTCCTGCACCTGGAAGACATCCTTCATCTGGCGCTCGTACGTGTCCGACCAGAGCGCGAGATTGTCGTTCGCGTTCGTGAGTTGCGCGGTGACGCGGAGGCGATCGCCGGAGCGGCGGATCGTGCCCTCGAGCAGGCTCGATACCTTGAGTGTCTTCGCGATCTGCGTTGCGTCCATTCCCTTGCTCTTGAGCGCGAACACGGATGTCCGCGACGCAACACGCAGTCCCGGGATCTTGCCGAGCGCGCTCGTGAGCTCGTCGGTGATGCCTTCGCTGAAGTACCGGTCGCTGTCGCTGCCGCCGACGTTCTCGAGTGGCAGTACGGCGACCGAGCGCGGTGAGGCAGCGTCCGTCGATGCGGTACCACGATCGCCGCGTCGGGACAGGAACAGCGCGGCTGTCGTCGCGATGATGAACAGCGCCGCGAACGTGACGGCGAGGATCGTCCTGTTCGTCTTCGGTGCGACGGCTGGAACGGGCGCAGTACGGCCTAACGTGGAAGAGCCGCTCGATACCAGCGCCTGGTCGAGCCCGTGCACGAGCTCGGTAGCTGTCTGCGGACGCTTCGATGGGTCCTTCTCGAGGCATCGTCGCACGAGATCGACGAGCGGCACCGGCGCGTCTGGCCGCGCCACGGACAGCAGCGGCGGCACCTCCGTCATCTGCGCCGCGAGCAAGGCGGCCGGAGCACGGCCCGCGAATGGCGGGACGCCGGCGAACAGCTCGTAGGCCATGATGCCGAACGAATAAATGTCGGCACGATGGTCGGTGCTGGGGTCGGCCGCGGCCTGCTCGGGCGCCATGTAGAGCGGCGTGCCTAACGAGAAACCGATCTGCGTGAGCGACCCACCGGGCGCCGAGGTTCCCTCGCGCGCCGACGAGATGGCTTTCGCGACGCCGAAGTCGGTGACGACGGCGGCACCGCCCGACAGCAGTACGTTGTCGGGCTTGATATCGCGATGGACGATGCCGCGCTCGTGCGCATAGGCGAGCGCCACGGCAACGTCGCGCAGAATGTTCGCGCCGTCGGCGATCGACACTTTCGTCCCGGCCTTCAGCAGGTCGCGGAGCGAACGTCCTTCGACGAACGGCATCGTGAAGAACGGGACGCCGTCCGCTTCGCCCGCGGTGATGACGGGGACGATGTGTGGATTCTGCAGCCGAGCGACGAGCTGGATCTCGCGATGGAAGCGATCGAGGCTGACGCCGCCGGCGACATCGGGCGGGAGCAGCTTGATCACGACCTGGCGGTCGAGCCGGCGCTCGGTGGCGAGAAAGACGTGACTCATCCCTCCGCCGCCGAGCTCGCGCTCGATGGCGTATGCGTCACCGAGTGCGACCTGGAGTCGCTCGCGGAGCTCGGTCATGGGGGGACAGGAGGGAACAGGGAACCGGGAACTGCAGGAGCTGGTAGCTGGTCGCTCGTGCTGGTCGCTGGTCGCGGTCGCATTGAGAGCGAACGGCAGCGAGGGGTCTTCTCGAACGCCAACGTGGCCGGTCTGGCCACGAGTACTTCACGGAAGATCCCTCGCTGCGCTCGGGATGACAACCGCGCTCGGGATGACACCGCGCTCGGTATGCGTCCGCCGTCCGCCATCCGCCGTCCGCCCTCCGACGGCCTCCTTCCTTCGGCCTCCTTCCTAAGGCCTCAAATCGACTTCGACTTCACGAGCGCCGTGATGCGATCCGCGGCGCGGAAGGCGAGGGCCTGGATCGTCATCGTCGGCTGGCCGCGACCGGACGTGACGAAGCTGCTCCCGTCGCAGATGAACAGGTTCGGCACGTCATGCGCGCGGTGATCCGCGTTCACCACCGAAGTCCGCGCGTCGTTGCCCATGCGGCATGTGCCGAGGAGGTGTGGGCCGCCGCCGTCAGGCCCACCGCCGTCGCCCGCGACGCTCACGGCGCCGGCCGCCTGGAGCAGGTCGCGGCCTTTGTCACCGAACCAGGCGCCGAGCTTCTCGTCGTTAGGGTGGCCGGTGAACGTTAGGCGTGGCGCGGGGAGACCCCAGGCGTCCTTCAGCTTCGGGTCGAGATCCATCCGGTTGTTCGGCGTCGGCAGGCTGCTGAGATGGCCGTAGACGGCGAGACGCTTCGTGAAGTAATCGCGCGCGCGCTTCTTCCACGCGCTGCCCCAGGTCGGCTCGTCGGGCCACGTCGCCTCACCGCTCAGCGGTGTGAACCCGCAGCGGAAATCGAATCCGCCACCGCCGTAGATCCCGAGTGATCGCGGGAGCTCGTACGTGTCCCACACGACGCGCGACACGACCGCTCCCTTCCACCCGTTGATCTCGTGCTCGAACAGGCCGTCGCGAAGCGCGCTGCCGTTGAACATGATGTTCCGGCCGACCTGCCCGCTCGAGTTCGCGAGCCCGTCGGGGAACGCGCTCGTCGCCGACATGAGCAGCAGCTTCGGCGTCTCGCATCCGTTGGCCGAGAGGATGACGGCCTTCGCGCGCTGCATGACCTCCGCTTTGCTCTTGTCGAAGTACGTCACGCCGGTGACTCGGCCGCTCGTGTTCGTCTCGACCTTGCGGACGTAGCTGAACGGCCGGATCTCGCAGCGGTTCGTCGCGACGGCTTCGGGGATCATCGAGACGAGCGAGCTCGATTTCGCGCGCACCTCGCACGCGGCGCCGATGCAGATGCCGCACGCCACGCAGCCCGAGCGTCCACGATAGGGCCGCGAGAGGATCGCCATCGGCGCCGGCCACGGATGCATGCCGAGCTTTTTCGCGCCGCGCTCGAGCAGAACGCCTTCGGACTTGATCGGCAGTGGAGGGAGCGGGAACGGCTTGCTGCGTGGCGGCTCGAACGGATTTCCCGCGAGCCCCGAGACGCCGATCTCCCACTCGACCTTCGTGTAGTACGGCTCGAGGTCCGCATAACGAATCGGCCAGTCCGCGATGGTCGAATCGTCAGGCACGCCGAACCGCGTCGCCTGCTCGAACTCGAGCTCCGGGAAGCGCCAGAAGTTCGCCGTGAAGTGCACCGTGCCGCCACCCACGACACGACCGTAGTTGTTCCACCCGCTCGGCTTCGCTTCGTCCTTGTCCGTCTTTCGGCGCGTGCCCGGCTGATCCTTGTTGTTGTTCGTGAGGGCTTTGTCGGGATGAACGAGGCCCCAGAAATCGTCGTGCCCGAAATCGCGTTCCGTGAGCCACGGGCCCTGCTCCAGTACGACGACGGAGAAGCCGTTGCGCGAGAGCTCTCGCGCCAGCA
Organism: uncultured Gemmatimonadaceae bacterium; assembly: GCA_963829055.1. GTDB lineage: Bacteria > Gemmatimonadota > Gemmatimonadetes > Gemmatimonadales > Gemmatimonadaceae > JAJKIV01. Next base: position 382,997 of record CAWHHI010000006.1, read on the forward strand.
CGGCACCGGCGGCGCCCGAGCCGACGATGACGAAGTCGACTTCATCGGACGGCCGATACGTTCGCATCGGCGACTGCAGGCGCTTCGGTTCGTCGGGGTGATGTGGGTGATGGCTCATGTCAGGCGCGATCGTAGTAGCCGAACGGCGGAGCCCAGGAGTACTGGTCGCGATAGCCGATCAGCTGCCAGCCGATCTTCTGATAGTTGCCGCCATGTTCGGGGTGCGAGAACATGCCGAGCATCGTCAGCGATCGCAGTGGCCCGAATATCTCAGGTCTGGTGCGCTCGAGCTCGCGTAAGGCAACGATCTGCTCGTTATGCGACAGGTCGAGGAACGGCACGCCGTCGGGGCGATAGTGGGCCGAGAACTCGGCGAACGCGTCGAGTGTCGCCGTGAAGTCCTTCTTTGAATCCTTGAAGATCGTGGCGAAGGCGTGGTCGATGAACCGAACGACGCGCGCCTCACGTGCGCCGGGCGTCTCGTCGGTCGGGACGATGTGCGCGGTGATGACGTCCAGGAGTCGCGCCTGATCGGACGTGAGGGACTCCAAAGCGGCGTTCTCCGGGCACGGTCGCCACGAATACGCCGGCGGCGGCGGTGGCTTCCGCCCATCGAAGGGTGCCGAGGGTCGAGGCCAGTGCCGCGGCCATGCGTTCGACGAAATCGCGTCGTTCCATCGCGCCAATGTAGCACGCGGGCTGGCGGCTGTCGAAAGGCGGAGGCGGCGAGCGGAGGGCGGAAGGCGGAAGGCGGCGAGCGGAGGGCGGAGGGCGGTGACTGTCATTCCGAGCGGAGCGCCGTCAGGCCGCAGTCGAGGAATCGAGACCTTGCTCGATAGAGGGCCCTCTACCCTCGTGATCGCGATTCCTCGACTCCGCCGCTTCGCGGCTCCGCTCGGAATGACGACCCCGCTCGGAATGACAGCCGCTAGTGTCGGCCCGCGACCTCGACGAGCGTGCGGTAGATCATCTCCGTGCCCTGCCGCAGCGACTCGATGCGCACGCGCTCGTCGTTGCCGTGCATACGCGTGAGGTCGTCGGCACTGATGGGGTACGGGTAGATGCCGTACACCGGAATGCCCCGCGTGCGCCACGTCGAGGCGTCCGTGCCCGCCTGGAACAGGTACGGGGTCACGTCGGCCGAGAACTGCTGGCGCGCGGATTTCTCCAGCGCGCGATAGAGATCCGTGTTCTCCGACGACGGCGGCGTCACGCTCGCTGCCGCGTTAGGATTCGCCAACTTGATCTCGATAGCCGGATCGCCGACTACGCGCGTCATCTCGCCAACGAGATCAGCGGCGCTGGCGCCGGGAATGAGCCTCGCGTTGATCGTCGCTTCTGCCGAGCCCGGGATGACGTTGCCGCGGAATCCGGCGTTCATGAGCACGGGGGCGAGCGTCGTCCGGATGAGTGCGTGGAACAGCGGGTCCTTGCTGATCTCCTTGTCGGCTCGACGGATGCGTGCAGGGTCACCACTCACGAGATCAGCGAAGAACCCCGACAGCGGCGGCGGGCTCGTCTTCGCCAGCGTCTCGAAGAATCGCCGAGTGGCCGGCGTTAGGTTGACCGGCGTCTCGTAGGTCGAGAGCTTCGCCATCGCCCGTGACAGGGCGAAGATGGCGTTGTCGGGGCGCGGCATCGACGAATGGGTCGACGTCCCCTTCGCCGTGAGCACGATCGGCACAGACACCTTGTCGGCGGTCGAGATGCTGACGTATCGAACGCGACCGTCGGCACCGGTGATGATCCAGCCGCCTTCGTTGAGCGCGAACTCCGCATCGATCTTGTTCCAGTGCTCGGCGGCGAGCCACGACGTGCTGTAGCGCCCGTTCTCTTCGTCGGCCTCGGCGAGGAAGATCACGTCCCGATCGAGCGGCACCTTCCGCTCGGCCAGCATCATCGCGGCGCGGGCGAATACCGCCATACCGCCTTTGAAGTCGATCGCGCCACGTCCGAAGACGTAGCCGTCTTTTACGAGGCCGGCGAACGGGTCGACTGTCCATTTCTCGCGCTCCACGCCGACGACGTCAGCGTGCGCGGCGATGAGCACGGGCCGCTTCGAGCCGTTGCCGCGCAGGCGGGCAATGAAGTGTGCCTTGCCCGTGTCTGGTGTCTGGACGATGTCGACGTCGAACCCGAGCGCCTTGAAGCGCGGCGCGAGCAGGTTCGCGATGCCACCTTCGTTGCCGGGCGGGTTCGACGTGTTGACGCGGATCAGCTCGACGAGCAGTGCTGCCGTGGGATCGCTCGGCGCCTGGGCGGCTGCGGGGCAGACAACAACGAGACTCAGGATCGTGGCAATCGAGCGAAGCGATCGCGTCATGTTGTCATCCCGAGGAACGTAGTGACGAGGGAGCTTCTCGAACGTCTTCGTGGCCAGGTCGGCTACGATGACATTACACAAGATCCCTCGCTACGCTCGGGATGACAATACGCTACGCTCAGCCTAACGCGGTGACGAACTTCGCGTCAGTCTCGATCTCCTCTGGCGTGTCGCGCGGCGAGTAGCGCGTCAGGACCCTGCCGTCGCGATTCACCAGGAACTTCGTGAAGTTCCACTTGATGGCTGTGGTGCCGAGCACGCCCGGTGCCTGCGACTTGAGCACGGCGTACAGCGGATGCTCGTTCGGCCCGTTGACGTCGATCTTCGAGAACATCGGGAAGGTGACGTCGTACGTGAGCGAGCAGAAATTCCTGATCTCTTCCTCGTTCCCGGGCTCCTGATTCCCGAATTGATCGGACGGGAAGCCGAGCACGGTCAATCCGCGCGCGTGGTAGCGACGGTAGAGCGTCTCGAGACCCGTGTACTGCGGTGTGAAGCCACATTTGCTGGCGACGTTCACGATCAGGAGAACCTGTCCGCGGTAGGGCTCGAGTGTCGTCGTTTGACCGTCGATCGTGGTGACGGGAATCGTGAATAGCGCACGAGCGCCAGCGTCGCGCTGGCCAACCGACGTGTCGTTCGTGTGTTCCGTATTCGGTTCCATGCCTAACGTCCCCGCGCGATGCGAGTGATGGCCACGATCTGCGGCGTGATGGCGAGACCACTGAGGAGATGCACTATCGCTTCTCGTCGGGATGACAGGCCATGTCGACGACGACGGCACTCGCGAGGATGAGCACCGGGTCTTCGCCGTCAGCGATATCGACACCGTATGTGTCGGTGATGCTGAACCATCGCTTCGACACGGACGCGACGGTGTGCCCGTCGCGCATGAACTCGTACTCGTGGTCGAGGAAGTCACCCTGTGCCTCGAGGTCGTCGGGACCGGGGACGTCGACGGTGAAGCGGCACTTGAAGAGCGTGAACAGCTCCTTCTTCACGACGGCCGCGAGCTTGCCGCTCCGGAAGACCTCGTACGTCTTTCCCCACGCGAACACCTTCTGCTTGATGTACGCGAGCTCGTTGCCTTCCATGTCCTGGAACGAGAGCTGGTCACCGAAGGAGAACGCCTTGCCATCGACGAAGAACGCATCTCGTCCCTGTGCGTCCTGAATCGCGAAGTCGTCGCCCCAGGCGAAGAACTTCTCTTTCATCACATAGCGCATGTCGGGTCGATTCAGGTGGCGGGTTCCGGGTCCCGAGAATGATACTCGCTGCGCGGTAGCCGGTAGCGCACAGCGAAGAGCCCGGTCATCCGCAGAGGCGCGTTCGACAACCATCTGATCGGAATGACGCCGGAGTCAATCCGGTTGATCCGTCAGATCCGTTCGCCGCTTGGTCTGAGAGGGTTGCCGAAGCAGTGCCCGGCGTCCTCCGCGGTGAATGTCTAGCTAGGGCTGTACGCGAACGACCAGCGACTTGCCCCGCCACCGCTTTGGATCGACGCCAGGCACGCGCGTCACCGGCCGCTTGCCGCCACGCGGGAAGATCACTTCGACATCCACCGCGGCCTCCGACGGGAGACCGACGTGAACCGGCATCACGTTCTGCGCGTCGTAGCCTGACCCCGTATCGACGAGCCGAGTGGCGATGAGCCGGTGCGAGCCGGCGGTGAACACGCGCACCTCGGCGCCCGCGAGCGACGCATGGCCCCGCGAATCGACCACGGATATCGAGAGCGAGCGACGGGCAATGTTCGCGGCAAGATCGTTTCGCAGCAGCGAGTGCATGCCGTCCGGGCGCGAGCCCGTCAGCGCGAGGTCCATGTCGCCGTCGCGATCGAAGTCCGCCCACTGCACGCCGTGATCCGCCTGCAGCGCCTTCACGTTCTCGGGTGTCACGTCCTCGAATTTCGTGCCGGTGTTGCGGTACAGGTAGTCGCGATAGCTCACGCCGCCCGTGACCGTGCCGTTCACGTACATGTCGAGCCGGCCGTCGTTGTCGAAGTCAGCCAACGCGCACGCGTCATCGTGCGACTCGATGTCGAGGCCCCACGCGGCGGACGCGTCCTCGAACTTTCCGCCGCCTCGGTTGAGGAACAGCCCCCTCCGTCCGTAGTTCGCCGTGACGATGTCGATGTGGCCGTCGCCGTTCACGTCCGCGGCGCAGGGTCGCACCGTGCCGTTCGTCGAGTCGTTAGGCATTCGCCCTCCCCACGCGACGCCACGCTCGGCCGCCACGTCGCTGAACTTTCCGGCGTCGTTGCGGTAGAGCGCGTTCGCGTCGCCGTCCATGTTCGCGAGGTAGAGGTCGAGGTCACCGTCCTCGTCGAAGTCGAACCACACGGCGCCGACGCTCTTCCGGCGGTCCGCGAGACCGACGTCGGCCGCGACATCGGCGAACTTGCCGGCATCGTTCCGGAACATCACGTTAGGCCGATCGCGAAACGCGACGAACAGGTCGACGTCTCCGTCCCCGTCCGTGTCGACGAACGAGAGCTGGCGAACAGCGCCCGAGTCGCGTGCCACGCCAGCGGCCGCGGTCACGTCCGTGAACTTGCCGGCGTCGTTCCGATAAAGCTTCAGTACCGACTGAGGCCCAGGGGCGAATCCGACGAGGAGGTCGGGATCACCATCGCCGTCGTAGTCGCCCCACGCGCCGGCGCGTGTCGCGCGCGCGTCCGCGACGCCGGCAGCCGCTGCCGCATCGACGAGCGTTCCGGCATCGTTCCGGTAGAGTCGATTCGCCACGCCATTGAACCCGACGAACAGATCGACGTCACCATCCCCGTCGTAGTCCGCCCACGCGTTCACGAGATTGCCGCCCGTGCGCCAGCAGGTCGGGCTGCACCGCGGTGAACCGCGGCGGCTCGAGCAGGAGCAGCGAGGCGATTGCGACCGCGAGCGAGAGGTTTCATCGAGCCCACGGCACCTGAGTTGATCGATAGAAGTTCACGCCTAACGCCGACAGCCGCGGTCCCTGCTCGCCGAGCCGACGCGAAAGGCGTCCCAGTCGCGCGCGGCCTGCGGCGACCATCCCACTTCCGCCAGCGCCGCGAGGCGCGGGAACGCCATGTACTCGTAGTCCTCGAGCTTGACGAGCGTCTCCGCCCAGAGCGGTGCCTCGACGCCTAACAAGCCGGCCTCGGGGACATCGGGTAACAACGTGGCAGGGTCCCAGTCGTACGCGTCCCGCACCTCGATCAGCCCGGCCCACTTGAGGCCGAGTACCGTTGCGCTGTCGTACTTCATGTCGAGGTACGTCTTCGGGCCTGGCGACAGGATGACCTTGCCACCGCGCGCCACGTGAACGGCGGCCGAGTCTCGCTTCCAGTGCTGCACGATCGTGTTCGCCGCGAGACTTCGCCGGCGCGATCTCGCCCCACCCGATCATCTGCTTGCCATTGGCGGCAACGATGCCCTGCACGCGCTCGACGAATCTCAGATACTGATCGTGCGTGAGCTTCTGCACCTCGTCGCCGCCCATGTGGAAGTACGGCGTGGGCACCAGCGCGGAGATCTCGCGGACGACGTCGTTGATGAACGTGTACACCGAGTCCTTCGTCACGCATAACGCGCTGAAGCCGACTTTCGTGCCGGTGTAGAGCGGGGGAGCCACGCCGTTGCAGTTCAGCTCCGGATAGGATGCGAGCGCCGCATTGGTGTGCCCGGGCATGTCGATTTCGGGCACGACGGTGACGAAGCGGCTCGTCGCGTAGGCGACGATGTCCGAGAACTGCGCCTGCGTGTAGATAACCACCCGGCCCGCCACCCACCTGCGAGCTCCCTCCGATGGCGGCGAGGTTTGGCCGCGAAACGATCTCGATCCGCCACCCCTGATCGTCCGCGAGGTGCAGGTGCAGACGGTTCAGCTTGTACAGCGCGAGCAGATCGATGTAGCGCTTCACCGCTTCGGCATCGATGAAATGGCGCGAGACATCGAGCATCGCGCCGCGCCACGCGAACCGCGGCACGTCGCTGATGCGAGCGCCTGTCATTCTGAGACGACGTTCGATGGCGCCACGATGCTCGATGGACCACGGCAGCAGCTGCCGGATCGTCTGCACACCGTAGAACAACCCGTTAGGCTGCGCGGCGGTCAGCGATGACGCCGTCTCGCGCCACGGCGAGCTCGTAGCCCTCGAGCCCGAGCGCGGTCTTGGACGGATCGAGCGCCAGCAGAATGCTACGCGGCGGCGCGGCCTCGCCCTCGGCGAGCGTTCGTGGCGGGAGGCGCCAGTGGGTCCGCCGAGCATGGTCGCGAGGTAGCTCGCGATCCGCTCGGCCCCAGCAGCCCCCGCCTGACGCGACGACCACTGCGGTGGTCGAGTCGATCGGTGAACGTGTCGGCGGGCGTACATCTGCATCGACGACGGCACCGGGACGATCGCGTGGATTGGACGCGCCGCGGCCACCGCGACGGGTGCCGTTACTGGTGGCGTCCGTCGCCCGCACGCCGTTGCCGTGAACGACGACGGCGAGCATGATCGCTCGGTCATCGCGGAGCTACGCTCCGACCATGTCCACCTCGGTTAGTCTGATTCGCTATTTCGGGGTCAGTCCTGCTGCTTCGTACAACGCCTTCGACTCGTAGACGCGCCCCGCACGCACCACACGCTCGGTACGCCGGAGGTCCGTGATCCGCTCCGCCGGCTTCCCGTTCACGATGGCCAGATCGGCGATCTTGCCGGGAGCGATACTACCATAATCCTTGTCATCCTTCATCACTCGCGCGGGGACGATCGTCGCGATCTGAAGCACGGCCGAGGCGGGGATGCCAGCGCGCTCGTAGACCTCGAGCTCTCCGTGGAGCGACAGGCCGGGGACGTTGTCCGTTCCGGGAATGAGCGTCACGCCGGCGTCGTACAGCCGCTTGAGCATGCGACGATAGTTCGCGCTCCCGGCTTCCGCACGCGCGGCTGCCTCAGGCGAGTCGGCTGGCCCTTCGCGCCATTCCGCGCTTCATGAGCGGCGGCATCCAGTCGAGCGTCGGTCCGAAGATCGGATCGTTCCCGTCGGGCAGCGGGTGCGAGCGATCCTGCCAGACGTTGAACGTTCCGTCCACCACCGTGTGCCGGTCGCGCAGAAACGAGATGAGCTCCGTGACCTGTGGCGCGTTCACGTCGAACGTCGGCGCGACGGCGGTCGCGACCTCCGGAGTACGCGCGCATTCGTCGGGACGTAGAGCGAGTCCTGGTAGAACGTGGAGAACAGGAAAGCGGCGTGCTGGAACTCGTCGTACCCGAGCTTGATGGCGGACTCGCACGGTGAGCCCGCGCGGGATGTGCCCGCTCAGCCGCATGCCGCGCTTGTGCGCCTCCTCGGCGATCGTCGGCACGAGGTCAGGGTGTACGAGGTTGTAGAGCTTGATCTGCTTGTAGCCTAACGAGTCGTAGCGCGCCACCCAGGCGCGGGCCTCGTCCTCGGTGCGCACGAGCACCTCGCTCGGGCCGGCCCAGCGTGCCGGGGCCTTCGATGAAGCCGGCGAGGATGATGCGTGGCGAGAGCATCGTCCCGAGCCGAGCACGCTCGCGTTGCGAGACGGCGGCGTCGATGTCGGATGCCATGTCGCGCACCGACGTGATGCCCGCCGCCAGCTGCATCAGCCCGCTCTCTTCGCCGGTGAGGAACAGATGCGTGTGCATGTCCCACAGGCCGGGAATGACGGTCTTGCCCGTGGCATCGATGACCGTCGCGCCGGCCGGTGTCTTCGACGGAGTCGCTCGGGCCGACGGCGGTGATGCGGTCGCCGGTGATGACGACGGACGTTCGCGGTCGGACGACGCCCGCTCGCTGTCGAAGACGTTGCCGTTCCGGATGACGAGCGACTTCGGCGCCGGCGGCGTTAGGCGTCGCGCGATGGCCTCGGACTTCGTGATTCGAAGTGCGCTTCTCGATCTCGCGGAGCGCAGGCAGCACGCTCAGCCGCGTCGCGCGGCACGGTGATGAACCACTCGGCCCCGGTCGCGAAGAGCTCCTCCGGATTCGTCGAGCCAGACGGCGCTCGGTGGAGGTCGAGAGCCCGTCGATGAAGACGAGACGAATGCGCTTCTGCGCGCCGCCGACCGAGACGGTCGTGTCGGCGACGACTTCGGCGCGTCCGACTCCGTCCGGGATAGCAGCTCGAGCCGAGCGCTGCGGACGGCCGAGCAGGTAGTTGGCGCAGCCGCGCGTCGTCGTACGGGGAGGTGGCGTCGAGAACGAAGAATGGAGCGTCGCTCGCTCGCGAACGAGGTGGTGTCCTCGCCGACGACCGACCGAACCGAGTCGCCGGTGAAGTCCACGCGTTGCGTGACGTCGCCGAGTGCGCCTTCGGGGGTGACGCTACGAGTCTCGAGCGAGACGAGCTCGCCGTTCGCGGTACGAGTATCGGGTCTCGAATGCGCGGCCCGCGCTGCCGATCCTGGTAGCGGAAGCGGACGATGATCGAGTCGCCGGCGGAGACGACGTGCATCTCGCCGGCGGGTCGCCCGTGGTTGAGGACGATGTAGTGGGTCGAGTCGGCGGGCGGATGCGCGACCGCGAGGGCCAGAGCGAGGAGGGGGATCATTGACGCCAGGGAGGGTGGAGCGTTGAGCGAACTTCCGGGGACAACGATCGTGCGTCAATGGCTGGGGACGATTGACGCGGAGCGATTCCTCAACGTCACGGTGCCGGGGCCTGGTGGGAACTACGATGGCGCGGATCTGTACCGTGAAACTACCGGATACGGCTTTGTATTCAGCGCATCATCGCGCCGCGGTCGGTGGGAACGACGATTTCGCGGATGACACGGAAAACGGCCGGATACGGCTTTGCATCGACGCTGGCTCTCGCCGGACCCTGAACTAAGGGGACGGCCGCTCGGGAGATTCCTGCGTCCCGAGCGGCCGTTCCCAAACAGTCCGGGCTCGTTGCGTGAGGAGCCGGACCTACTGAGCGCTATCCTGATTCTTCCGTTTCATCCGCGTCATCGCAGTTCCCACCGGCCCCGCGCAACGATGCCGGGAATGCAAAGCCGGGCTGTCATTCCGAGCGGAGCGCGCGAAGCGCGCGCGAGTCGAGGAATCCTCGGCCGTGCGGGTAGAGGGCCCCTCGACCGGGACGTCAAGGATTCCTCGACTCGCTGCCGCTCGCTCGGAATGACAGTCCGGCTGTTTTGCAGTTCATCCGCCAAATCGTAGTTCTCACCGGCCCCGGCGCGATGATGCCAAGGCCCGGAGCGTGACGAAGCCAGCATCGTCGTTCTTGACTTCAGCGCGCCATCACCTCACTCTATACAGAACCTGTAAGGAGTGTAGCGGGTGGCCGAACCGCTGGCGGTACTGCGAGGGACACTCGACGTCCTCGTGCTCAAGGCGCTGACCTGGGGGCCCATGCACGGCTTCGAGATCACCGCCTGGATCGAAGCCCGGGCGACCGGCAACCTCGACATCGTCGACAGCGCGCTCTATCAGTCGCTCTACCGGCTCGAGGAGCGGCGCGCCATCACCGCCGACTGGGGTGTCACCGAGAACAACCGGCGCGCGCGCTACTATAGTATCAGCCCCGTCGGCCGCGCCGAGCTTCGCGCCGAGACCGCGCGCTGGAACCGGTACGCCGAGACGGTGACCGGCATCCTGAACACCCCGCAGCCGGCCTAACGCCGATGCTGCCGCCGCGCATTCGCCGAGCGCTCCGCATTCCAGTCGGTCGCCGTCGCACCGTCGAGATCGAGACGGACGACGAGATTCGCTTCCACCTCGCCATGCGCGCGGACACGCTGGTCGCGAGCGGGCTGTCGCGCGAGGCCGCTGAAGCCGAAGCGCTGCGGCGGTTCGGCGCGCTCGAGGAAGTTCGCCCTCAATTGCTCGCCGCGGCACGACACCGTGAGGAGAGTCTGACCATGTTCGAGCGCTTCGACGCGCTGCGGGACGACGTCCGCTACGCGCTGCGCCAGCTTCGGCGCGCACCCGGCCTTCAGTGCAGCGCTCGCGCTGACGTTCGCGCTCGGCATCGGCGCGAATGCGACGATGTTCGAGATCCTCGATCGGTCTGCTGTTCCGTCCGCCCGCATACATGCCTGACGCGGATCGCGTCGGCCGCGTGTACCTGCGTCGTCCGCGCGGTGATGGGACCGAGCGCATCGACAACAACATCAGCTATCTCCGCTACACGGAGTTGCGCGATCACACCCGCGCGTTCGCTGCTGACGGCAGCCATCTATCAGGACGACCAGCGCATCGTCGGCTCGGGCGACAACGCGGAAGCACTCGCGGTGGGGCTGGTGAGCGCGAGCTTCTGGTCGCTGTTCGACGCCCGCCCGGAGCTCGGGCGGTTCTTCACCGCCGATGAAGATCGCGTGCCTAACGGCGCGACCGGTCGTCGTGCTCGGCTACGGTTACTGGCAGTCGCACCTCGGCGGCGAGCCGATCCGTGCTCGGACGCCAACTGCGCGTCGGTGGGCGGCAGTACACGATCATCGGTGTCGCGCCGAAGGGATTTCACGGTGTCTGGGCGACGACGACGGCTGCGTACGTGCCGATCACGTCCGCGGCAGTGGACATGGGCGGTACGGACCGCTACTACCTGCAGCACAATATGTCGTGGCTCGAGATGATCGCGCGTCTCAAACCCGGCGTGTCGCCGGAGGTCGCGAGTGCGGAGCTCACGCGCGCCTACCGACAGAGCCGAGTGGACGCCGCCGCGACACAGCCGAAGGCGCAGCCTGTTCGGCCGCAGGATCTCGCGCTTGACGCGTGGCCAGTTCGCTCCGCTGCCGATGGATCGCGGGCCGAAGGCGTCGGACAGCGCGACGGTGGCCACGTGGCTGGCCGGCGTGTCGGTCATCGTGCTGCTCATCGCGTGCGCGAACGTGGCCAACCTGCTGATCGCTCGTGGCATCCGCCGTCGTCGAGAGATCGCCGTTCGCATCGCGTTAGGCGTGAGCCGGAGCCGCCTGGTAGCGCAGCTTCTCACCGAGAGCGTCGTCGTCGCGGTGCTCGGCGGCGATGCTCGGGCTTGCGCTGGCGCACTGGGGCGGGGGCGCGATCCGCCGACTGCTCCTGCCGGAACGTGGATTGGTCGCTCGTGCCGGTGTTCGATGCGCGCGTGCTCCTGTTCACCGGAACGGCAGCGATCGTCACCGGCCTGCTGACGGGGCTCGCGCCGGCCATGCACGCGCTTCGCTCCGACGTCAACGGCGCACTCAAGGCAGGCGAGCGGGAAGGCGGTGGACAACGAGCCCGAATTCGTACCGTCCTCCTGCTCTCGCAAGCGTCCCTGTCCGTCGTGCTGCTCGTCGGTGCCGCACTGTTCGTGCGCAGCCTGCATAACGTGGAAACGTTGCACCTCGGCTGGGATCCCGATCGCCTCGTGCATGTCGGATTGGACCTTCGCGGCCTCGAGATCAAACCGGAGGAGCGACGGGCGCTTCTGCAGCGCGCCGTGGAACGCGCGCGCGCGATGCCGGGCGTCGTCGAGCGTTTCCACGTTGATGAGCGTGCCGTTCTGGAGCACGTGGTCGGACAACGTGTTCGTCCCCGGAATGGACTCCGCGGATCACCAGCGGACGTTCGTGGTGAATCCCGTGGGCGATGACTTCTTTCCGACGATGGGCACACGCCTGCTGCGCGGCCGCGCCGTGAGCTCATCCGATCAGGAGAACGGACCAAAGGTCGCTGTGGTCAGCCAGTCCATGGGGAAGCTGCTGTGGAAGGGGAAGGATCCGATCGGCCAGTGCTTCCGACTCGGCGCGGACACGGCGCCGTGTCGCGAGGTGGTCGGCGTCGCCGAGGACATGACGTTCGGCGACATCAAGGACGACGACGGCCTGCAGCTCTATATCCCGGCATCACAGGAACAGAACACAGGTACGATGGTGGTGCGCACGACCGGTGATCCACGTGCCATGGTCGTGCCGCTTCACCGGGAGATCCAGCGGCTGCTGCCGGGTATGGGCTACGCGCAGGTGCGGCCGCTCGCGTTCGTGCTCGATTCCGTTCTCCGCCAGTGGCGACTGGGCGCGACGATGTTCACGATCTTCGGCGTTCTGGCACTCGTGCTCGCGGCCGTCGGGCTGTACGGCGTGATCGCCTATGACGTCGCGCAACGCATGCGCGAGATGGGCGTGCGGGTCGCGCTCGGCGCCCAGGCCTCGGACATTCGTCGGCTCGTGCTCTGGCAGGGCATGCGGGTCACGTCGGTCGGGAGTCGCGTTAGGCGTGGTGATCGCGTTCGTGACGGTGCAAGTACGTCGAGAAGCTGCTGTTCGCGACGCCGGCTCGAGATCCGCTCGCGTTCGGCGCCGCGGCGCTCGCAATTGTGCTGGTCTCGGTGTTCGCGACACTCATCCCCGCACGGCGCGCGACACGGGTGGATCCGATGGTGGCGCTGAGAGCGGAGTAGGCCGATCGAGGCCATAGGAAGGAGGCCGGAGGAAGGAGGACGGCGGAGGGCGGAGGCGGACGGCGGAGAAACAGCGTGTCATCCCGAGCGTAGCGACGAGGGACCTTCTGCGAACGTACTCGTGGCCAGTCGGCCACGATGACTTCACAGAAGGTCCTCGTCGCTGGCGCTCGGGATGACACCGCTTTCCCAGCCTCCTTCCTCAGGCCTCCTTCCTCCTTCCTCCGGTCTAGTTGATTACCACCCTGAGCGTCGCCTTCGGCGGATCCCCAGACCCCGCCCACAGCGCGCGCGGAAAGGAGACCGTCACCAGCGACTCGCCTCGCTCCCGGCCGACGAACGTGCGCGGGCTCGCGGCCACCGGGATCGCCGCGCCCGGCGTCAACACGTAGTCATACGTGGAGAGTGAGCCGAGACTGGATCCGGCGCTGTCGATTGCGAAGACCTTCACGCGGTTCATCATCGTGACCGTGTCGCCAATCGCAAGGCGAAGCTCGCTCGGCTCCGTCCGCAGCCTAACGACACGCGTCGCGATGTCCGCGTAGCGCGCGATCGGGATGTCGGCCGAGTCGCGTCGGACGACCGTCGTGATCGATACCGGGCCATTGAGCGCGCGCGCCATCACCGCGCGAATCGAATCGAGGGTGCTGGCAGGGAGGCCTGTCGCCGCGCTGCTGCTCATGATGGTGACGCCGCCGATGCGGCTGTCCAAGAGCCGAGTGCGATCGCGGCCGTAGACGTACACGCGGCCAGCACGCATGACGAACTGCACGCGCTGGAGCGCCGTGATGTCCTGCAGCGGGTCACCCTCGACCGCGATGAGGTCAGCGTCCATGCCCTCGGCGCACCGATCCGATCCGGTCACCCAGGCCTAACGCCGACGCGTTCAGCGACGTCGCCGCGACGATCGCGTCCATTGCCGGCTGGCCACCCACCTGCACGCGATAGATGATCTCGCGAGCGTTCTGGCCGTGCGCGCCCGCCGTCGCATCAGTGCCCATCAGGATCTTGAGGTCCTTGTGACGGATCGCGCGCTTGAACATGTCGAGCTTGAGCGGAATCCCCTCCTCGGTCTTCGTGAATCCGTCCTCGGTGTAGTTGCCCGTGCCCAGGTACCGCTGCTTGTTCTCGAGATAGTTCTGCGAGACGAGCCCGATGTTCGGCTCGAAGTACGTACCGTGCTGCGCCATCAGCGTGAACTCGCGGTCCGTGAGCTGACTCCCGTGGGCGACGGTCGTGCAACCGGCGAGTACCGCCGCGCGCGCCGCCGAGGCCGAGTGTGCGTGCACCCACGTCCGCTTGCCGGCCAGCTTCGCCTCGCCGCAGGCGGCGCGGATCTGCGCGTCGCTCAGCGTCTGCCCGCCGCCGTCTCGAATGCTCTTCGACGCGAAGATCTTGATCACGTCGGCGCCGCGGGAGACCATCGTGCGCACCCATCGACGGATCTCGTCGGGCGTCATCTTCGTGTCCGTGAGCTGCGAGACGGACGTGAGCACGCGCGGCCCGAGGAAATCGCCGTGCGCGATGCCGTAGCGGAGCTCGATGTCCGGCGGCGCGCCGATGCTCTGCACCGTCGTGAAGCCCGCGCGCAGCGTCGCCTCGGCGTTCTGCCCCGCGGCGACGACGCGGTTGAGCTGCGACTCCAGCTCGTCGGGCATCCGTCCGTCGGCACCGAAGTGCGAATCGATGTGGACGTGGGTGTCGATCATCCCCGGCATCAGCGTGAAGCGCGCGAGGTCGTACGTGATCGGGCCGGTGCTCGTGTCGTTGCCGTTCGTGATCCGTGTGATGCGCGAACTGTCGACGACGACGATGACCGTGTCGCGCACGCCCCCCTTACCGTCGAGCAGGCGGCCGGCACGGATGACGATGTGACTCTGTGCCGCGAGGGTGGCGGGCGCGATAGCCGCCCCAGTCAAGGCGAGCGCCGCGACTGCGGAGCGCAGGCGGCCCGGGCGGAGGGGGCGAGCGTCGAAATTCGAACGGGTCATTGGTTCGGTCCGGCAGCTTGAAGAGGAGCCAAGTGCATCCACTCCTAAGCTGCGCTGCCGTACCGACCCGCGAAAGACGACGACGATGTCAAGCGCGTAGAACGTGCACTGGCGGCGGCAGCATCGCGGCGTATCGTCAGTGCATGCCGCTCGAGCTGGACATCGCCCTGCGCTACCTCCGAGGTAGCCGCCGAGGATCGCGCCTGCTGTCGTTCATCAGCGTGATCGCGATCGGAGGCGTCGTCGTAGGCGTTGCCGCGCTGATCGTCGTCATGGGAGTGATGAACGGTCTGCAGCGCGATATGCGCGACAAGATTCTCATCGGGACGCCCGACATTCGCGTCACGAGCGTGGGCACGAACGCGCGACTGGACGACTGGCCGGCGATGTTGGCCAAGGTTCAGCGAACCCCCGGGGTCGTTGCGGCGGGACCGTACGTCATGACCCAGGCGCTCGCGAGCACGGGGCCGAACCAGGTGGACGGCGGAATAGTCGTCGGGCTTCCGCCGGCCGGTTCCGGGTCACCGCGTGTGACCGACATCGAGCGCTACGTCGTGTCCGGCCATTTTCGATTCGCCGGCTCGGACAGCGGTGGCCTCGGCATCGTGCTCGGCAAACTCCTCGCAGCGCGACTCGGCGTCGACACTGGTGGAACGATCACGATTACGGGGTTCGGTACGCGTGAGCCGAACGCCGCGACAGGACAGCTGTCGCCGACGATCATGCAGTTCGAGGTGATGGGCATCTTCGATACCGGCCTGTACGACTACGACAACTCGTTCATGTACATGTCGCTCGCGAGCGCGCAGGAGCTCGCGGGGCTCGGCTCCGGCGTGACGGGCATCGAGGTGAAAACGCGCGATCGCACCGACGCTACGGCAATCAGTGCTCGGCTGGCGCCCGTGATCGCGCCGTACACGACCATCGACTGGCAGCAGCAGAATCGGTCGTTGTTTCAGGCGCTGCAGCTGGAGAAGCTCGGCATGGGCTTCATTCTGCTGCTGATCGTGCTCGTGGCGGCGTTCAACATCGTGAGCAACCTGACGATGGTGGTCGCCGACAAGACGCGTGAGATCGGGATCCTCAAGGCGATGGGTATGACGTCGCGCTCGGTGCACCGCGTGTTCTTCACGCAAGGCATCATCATCGGCGCGACGGGGACGGCGTTCGGGGTCATTCTCGGAATCGCGGTGTCGCTCGCGCTCGGGAAGTACAATCTCATCAAGCTGGATCCGGAGGCGTACTTCATCGATCATCTGCCGGTCGCCACGGATGCGCTCGACGTCGTGATTACGGTCGTGGCGAGTCTGGCGATCGCCGCGCTGGCGACGGCGTATCCCTCGCGTCAGGCGGCGCGGCTCTATCCGATCGAGGCGATCCGCCACGATTAGGCTGTCATTCCGAGCGGAGCTGGGTGTCATTCCGAGCGAGCGACAGCGAGTCGAGGAATCGAGCCTCTCCTCGGTAGAGGGCCCTCTATCGGTACAGTCGCGATTCCTCGACTGCGGCCTTCGGCCTCCGCTCGGAATGACAAGGCTCGCTCGGAATGACATGTCGGCTACTTACCGGCCATGCGCCGTGCTCGGTCCAGCGCCGTACGCGAGGTCGGCTTCGACGGATCGAGGTACGTCGCGAGCGTGAGCACTTCGATCGCACGGTCGAGAATCGTTGGACGGATCGCGGGGCGCGCACGCGTGGCCAGCTCGATGAGCGTGCGTCCGTAGTAATCCAGGACATCCTCGTCCTGTGAGATCTCCATCATCACGGCACGCAGATCGTGGAACGCGAACTCGTACGCACCGAGGCGATAGTACGCCTTGCCGCGATCCGCGATGTAATCCCGTTCCGGCCCGTAGGCGACCGCCTTGTTCAGTTCGCGAACCGCACCGGCGTAGTTGTTCGCGAGACTCGAGTCGTTCGCCCGGTTCTCGTAGATGGCGCCACGTAGTGTGACGAGCCGAGGATTCAGCGCACTGTCCTTCGCCGCCTGTTCGGCGACCTGCATCATCAACTCTTCCGTCCCGCCCCAGCGCGGCCAGAGCATCACGATGAACGAGCGCGGAAGGCCATAGCTGCCGCGATGCATCGACAGTCCGCGGACCATGAGTCGATACGCGTCCTCATGACTGCCGGCCAACTGCATCACGGCAATCCCGATCTCGTACGCGACGAGGTGTGTCGAGTCGATCCGGAGCCCGGCCGCCACGTCTTCGATCGCCTTCTTCGCGGACTCCTGCATGCCGCGAATGTTCTCGGGTGGTGTATCGCGGATGTATGCGCCACCTCGCCGGCGCCAGGATGCGGCGAGGTGATAGGTCGCCCGGGCCACCCGCGCGTGCGCGGAGGCAGGCCGGGCCGCGATCCACGCATCGATGTCGGCGAGCAGGGCCGGATCGTTGCGCCTCGCCGCGTCGAACGCCGTGCCGAAGCGAAGCTCGTTCCGCACGTCTCGGCGGACATCGGCCGCGAGCCCGTCGAACATCGTGTCGAGGCTATCGAACTGCCGCTGCCTGACGAGCTCGATGATCCGCGGCAGGAAGATTTCGTTAGGCGGATAGCCGAACGCCATCGTCTCCGGGAGCCGAATGGGCAGGAACAGCGAGTCGTCGATGGTCAGCGCACCGTCGCGACCATTCGACTGCGCTGCGCCTGACTGCGCCATGCCAGACGACGCGACCACAGCTGTGGCTGCCGCGAGGAAAATGCCTCGCATGGCGGGTGCGCGAGTCGACGACATGCGGGTCACGGTTTCCCGGGGTCACTTACAGTGGCTCGATTACATCTCGAACGCACTCCGCTATAACCGCGCCAACCCTGCGCTACCTCGCTCGCCTGTCGACCACGACCTGTCCGCCCTTCATCACCCATCGCACCCGTTCGGTGACCGCGCGAATGTCCGCGAGCGGATCGCCCTCGACCGCCACGATATCGGCGAAGTAGCCAGGCGCAACCGCGCCGAGCTTCTTCTCCATGCCGAGCAGGGCGGCGCCGTTCGTCGTCGCGGTCGCGAGCGCCTGGGCGGGCGTCATCCCGATCTCCGTGTACCAGTGGAGCTCGCGCGTGTTCTCGCCGAACATGTTGAACACCGCGTCCGAGCCCATCGCGAACTTCACGCCCGCCTTGAACGCGCGGCGCGCCGTCTCGATGTTGCGCAGACGGAACGAGTCGAGCGCCGCCACCTGCGCCGGCGTGTAGTTGAACTGCTGGTGGTACTCGGCGTAGTAGCGGTTGTGGTCGATGGTGGGGACGTAGAACGTGCCCTGCGCGACCATCCGCACGAGCGTGGAGTCGTCGAGATCGATGGCGTGCTCGAGCGACTCGGCGCCCGCGCGCACGGCGTCACGTCCACCCTCGGGGCCGTAGGAGTGAATCGCGACGCGCTTGCCTGACGCGTGCGCCGCGTCGACGATCGCCTTCATCTCCTCGTAGGTGAGCGTCTCGCGGCCGGTGACATCGGCGCCGCTGCCCGTCGAGCCGTACACCTTGATGACGTCCGCCCCGGCGTCCACCTGCGCCTTGACCGCGGCGGCGACGTCGTCGACGCCGGTGAGGCGACCGCGCGGCGGGCCCGGAGGGGCGTTAGGCTGCGTCGTGGCGGGTGCGCGCCGAAGCCCGTAGCCAGCGCCGAACACGCGTGGACCCAGCATCGCGCCACGCGCGATGAGATCGCGGATCGCCAGGTCCGAGTACTCCGACGCCCCCAGGTCGCGGATCGTGGTAACGCCGGTCTCGAGCGCCCTACGCGCGTTCTCCTGCGCGAGGAACACGGTTACCTGGCTGCGGCGTCGACCGCTCTGCTGCCACGGGTCGGTTCCCGGCGTGTGATCCCAGTAGTAGGTGATGTGCGTGTGCGCGTCGATCATACCGGGGATGCCGGTGTAGCGACGCAGGTCGAGCACGCGAGCGCCTCGTGGAACGGCGGACGCTCCGGTGCCCACGCTCACGATGGTGTCCGCGTTCGTCACGACGACGGCATCGCGCAGCACTCGGCCCGTGCCATCGACGAGGCTGCCGAAGCGAACAGCAATGAGTGTGGGCGTGGACTGCGCGATCAGCGGCGCGGTCCACGTTGCGAGCAAGCGTTAGGCAGAGCGAGCGAGGAGCATCGCTGTCATTCCGAGCGAGCGAAGCGAGTCGAGGATCATCGTGGCTAGTCGGGCTACGATGACTGGACAGAAGATCCCTCGCTTCGCTCGGGATGACAACCGGGGGCTCGGGATGACAACCGGGCTCGGGATGACAGCCGGGCTCGCGATGACGTGACGACGGCCTACGCGCGGAACTCCGGCTTCCGCTCGCTCTTCGCCTCGGAGAGCGCACGCTTCGCACGGTCGGCGTCGAGGTCCGCGCCGTACACCGGCGTGCCTGGCTGCTGCCGCCACGAATCGGCGAGACCGCCCGCATCCACGCCATCGAAGCCGAGTTCATCGATCAGCTTCATCACTACCTGCTTCGCCCTCGCGTCGTCGCCCGCCACCGGCAATGCGATGCGGTCGCGCTCGCCCGTCGGCTTGCCGCGCTCCAGCAGGTGCTGCGCATAGATCGTGTTGAACGCCTTCACGACCGGACGGCCGAGTTGGTCGGCAACCCACTGACTCTCGGGAATTCCCGATTCGATGTCCGCGATCTTGCCATCACGCTTCGGATAGTAGTTGCCCGTGTCGACGACGACCGTGTTCGGGGCAATCGCGCCGGCCAGCTCTTTCCGAAGATCCGGAACGCTCTTCTCCGGAATCGTGACGATCACGACGTCCTTGTCGCGAGCTGCGTCCGCCACCGTCGTTGCGCGTGCGCCCGGTTTCCTTCACGAGGGCGCCGAGCGTTTCGGGTCCGCGCGAGTTCGCGACCGAGACATCGTGGCCGAGCGCCTTGAGGCGACGTGTGAGCGTTCCGCCGATGTGCCCGGCGCCGATGATGCCGATCTTCATGTCTCTCTCCGCCTAACGGTTGACGATGCTCATGTCCGTGTACCGCGTGCCTGTCGCGGCACCTACGGGGATCACCGAGTCGAGCTGTTCGATCTCCGCCTGCGACAGCGTCACGCGTGTCGCGGCGACGTTCTCCTCCAGGTACTTCACGTGCTTCGTGCCCGGGATCGGCACGATGTCATCGCCGCGCGCGAGCACCCATGCGAGCGCGAGCTGGCCAGGTGTCACGCCCTTGTCATTCGCCAGGCGCTCCACCTCGCGCACGAGCTCGAGATTCCGCTCGAAGTTCTCGCCCTGAAAGCGCGGATTGCGGCGTCGGAAGTCATCGGCGGGAAGATCGTCGAACGTCTTGAAGCGGCCGGTCAGAAATCCTCGGCCGAGCGGGCTGTAAGCAACGAAGCCGATGCCGAGCTCACGGACAGTGCTCAGCACGTCGTTCTCTTCGACGTCGCGGGTCCACAGCGAGTACTCCGTCTGCAGGGCCGTGATCGGATGCGTCGCGTGTGCGCGCCGGATCGTGTCTGGCGCCGCTTCCGACAATCCCAGGTGGCGCACCTTGCCGGCCTTCACCAGCTCGGCCATCGCACCGACGGTCTCCTCGATGGGGACCTTCGTGTCGACGCGATGCTGATAGTAGAGATCGATGTGATCGACACCGAGTCGTTTCAGCGAGGCGTCGCAGGCCTGTCGGACGTACTCGGGATCGCCGCGGATACCGAGTGACTGGCCCTGCGCGTTGCGCACGTTGCCGAACTTCGTCGCGAGCACGACGCGATCGCGCTGATCGCGGATCGCACGCCCGACGAGCTCTTCGTTCGTGAATGGTCCGTATATGTCGGCGGTGTCGAGAAAATCGATGCCGAGCTCCAGGGCTCTGTGAATGGTGGCAATCGACTGGGTCTCGTCGGTCGCGCCGTAGAACTCGCTCATGCCCATGCAGCCGAGTCCGAGCTCCGAGACTTCGAGCCCTGTCCGAGCGTTCTTCGATTCATCCTGCGTTTCTCCTGGTTGTCGCGCTCGACCACCGAATACGCCGACATCGAATGGCGTTCCCGCGTGGGCGGGCAAGACGCAAACACCAGCCCGCGCCAGCGAGAACTACGCAAAACGGCGCACGGCCCAGACGGCGCCAAATCCCGAACAGCGCGAAATCCCAGACGGCGCGGAATCCCGAAGAGCTGCGCAAATCCCGAACGGCGACAGAATGCGGAACGGCGAGAAGCGGCGATCGTGGGACGGCGTTCCGCCGTTTGTCGCCGTTCGGGATTTCGCGCCGTCTCGGCTGTCGGGATTTCGCGCCGTCTGGGATTTCGCGCTCTTCGGGCCCTGCGCCGTTTCGCTGTTGACGCAGCGTGCAGCCAGTGCCATTCTACCTTCCAGACTCTGGAGGGAGACATGCCGCCGTCACTGCCATTGGTGAAGGGCACGCTCGACCTGCTGATCCTGCGCGCGCTCGCGTGGCAGCCCATGCACGGGTTCGAGATCGCCAACTGGCTCGAGGAGCGCTCGAGCGGCGCGCTCGACGTGGATGACAGCGCGCTCTACCAAGGGCTCTATCGCCTCGAGGGGCGCGAGCTCATTGCGGCCGAGTGGGGGATTACGGAGAACGGTCGCCGCGCGCGCTACTACAAGGTGACTGCCCGGGGGAAGGCGCACCTCAAGCAGGAGACGGCGACGTGGGTGCGCTACACGGAGACCGTGACCGGCATCCTCACCGGCCCGCTGGAGGCCTAACGACATGTCGTTCTCCATTCGGCCACACATCCGCCGCGCGTTTCGCCTCGCCCTCCGCCGCCGCGACCTGACCCAGGCAGAGACCGATGAAGAGCTGCGCAGCCATCTCGCATTTCGTATCGCGCAGCTCGAAGCCCGCGGACTTACACGCGAGCAGGCGGATCGCGAAGCTCGACGCCGATTTGGTGATTCCTGGGAGGATGCGATGAATCGGGTGCACGACGCAGCGCGCTCGCGCGACGACCGGATGGCCATGCGTGAGCGACTCGACGCGTGGTGGAGCGATGTCGCGTATGCCGGTCGATCTCTCCGCCGCCAGCCCTTCTTCACACTCATCGTCGTCGCGACGTTCGCGCTTGGCATCGGCGCCAACGCGACCATGTTCGCCGTGATCGATCGACTGCTGCTCCGGCCGCCGCCGGAAGTCGGTAATCCACGAACGCTGCTGGAAGTCAGCCGCCTGATGGCGCGCGGTGGCGTCACGAACCACTTCACGGTGATGCCGTACCCGCTCTACACGGCATTGCGCGCGGATTCGACGGCGTTCCGCGATGTCGCGGCCTCGTCGTTCATTACCGCGCAGTCGATCGGAACCGGCGCGAACGCCCAACCGGTGCAGGTGGTCCTCGCCTCGAGCAACTACTTCCGTGTGCTCGAAACGCGTCCGGCGTTAGGCAGGCTCTTCGGTCCGAGCGAAGATGGTGAGGCGCCCTCGAGCGACGTGGCGGTCCTGAGCCATGGCTTCTGGCAGCGTCGCTTCGCGGGGGACCCGAGTGTCATCGGCAAGATGATCAGGATCGGGCCGCGCGACTTCACCGTGATCGGCGTGACTCGCCCAGGCTTCACGGGCGTGGACCCGCTGAACGTGGACGTGTGGCTGCCGCTCTCGCATGCGCCGGTGTTCGGGATGGTGCGAGACGGTTGGACGAACTGGGGGCAAGTATGGCTCGGGGTCCTCACGAGGCTGCAGCCAGGCGTCACCCCTGACGTGGCTGCGCGGAGGACGTTGAAATGGAGCACGGATGGCGAGGCGGCATGGGAGGGCAACCCGGGAAAAGCGCGGCGGCATGCGACGGCCCCCCGAGGCTCCATTCGAGATGCGCTCGACCCTGCCCTCGGCGCAGCTCGCGGACGATCCCCAGGCGAAGCTGGCGCGCCTGCTCGTGGGCGTGACGGCCGTCGTGCTGTTGATCGCGTGCGCGAACGTCGGGAGCCTGCTCTTCGCGCGAGGGACCGAGCGACGACGCGAGATCGCCGTCCGTCTCGCGTTAGGCGTGTCGCGGGGGCGTCTGCTGCGGTTGCTGTTCGCCGAGACGGCGATCCTCGCAGCGTGTGGCGGGTTGATCGCGCTCGTGCTGGCGCGCTGGGGCATCGCGCTCCTGCACGCAACGTTGCTCAGCGACTTCGCCTGGACGGAGTCGGCGTTCGACGGCCGCGTGGTGGCGGCGACGGCCACGCTCGTCGTGCTGACCGTGGTGATCGCCGGCGTTGCGCCCGCGTTCCGGGCGAGCCGGCCCGACCTGGTCGAGTCGCTCAAGTCGGGTGGTCGTGAAGGCGGGATCGGTGTCTCTCGACTCCGAACGCTCCTCATGACGGCGCAGGTAGCCCTGTGCGTCGTCCTGATCGTCGGTGCGGGGCTGTTCGTCCAGAGCCTGCGGCGGGCGGCGACTGTTCCGCTCGGCTACGAGCCGACTGGTGTGCTCACGGCGTCGGTGATGAACCTCGTCCCGTTAGGCTACAAGATACCGCAGCGTCTCGCGCTCTATGCGAGTCTGCGCGATCGCATCGCCACCCTCCCGGGCGTGGCCGGAGCCGCGGTCGCGGCCACGTACCCGGTCCAGGGGATGTTTCGGTTCGCCGTAGACATTGCCGTGCCGGGGCGCGACTCGCTGCCGCCGAGTCCCGACGGGTTTGTCCCCACCTACAACGCCGTCAGCGGCGGCTTCTTCTCGGCGTTAGGCATCCGGATCACCGACGGCAGACCCATCATCGACTCCGACGTGAGCACAGCCACGCGCGTCGCCGTCGTGAGCGACGCGATCGCTCGTGCCTACTGGCCGGGCGAGCGGGCCATCGGTCGGTGTCTCATGATCAATGCGGACTCGGTGTGCACCACGGTCGTCGGCGTCGCGGCGGACGTGAAGCAGGCGATCGATCGGACCAGTGCAGGGTTCGTGGTCTACGTCCCCTTGCGCAGCGAATGGGACCTGGGTCCGAACGCGGTGATAGTCCGAGCGCGGAACGGCCGTGCCGAAGAGCTCATTCCAGCCGTACGCGACGCCATTCAAGGGACTGCGCCGAATCTCCCGTACGCCAACGTCCAGCCGTTCGATGCCTTGCTGGCCCCGCAGCTCCGCACCTGGAAGACAGGATCGTCGCTGTTCACGCTGTTCGGTGGGCTCGCGCTCGTGATCGCGGCCATCGGGCTCTACAGCGCGATCTCGTACACCGTCGCCCAGCGTCGTCACGAGTTCGGCGTGCGCATGGCGTTAGGCGCCCGGATGCCTGACGTCGTGCGGCTGGTGATGGACCAGGGCATTCAGGCGGCGGTGATCGGCACAGTCGTCGGGGCGGTCGCGGCGGCGAGCCTCGGCGGCGTCGTCGCGCCGCTCCTGTTTCAGACGTCGCCGCGCGAGCCGGCGGCGTTCGCGCTGGCCGCGGTGATGATCGTCGTCGTCGCGGCGCTTGCGTCGTTCGTGCCTGCGTGGCGGGCGTCGCGTGTGGATCCTGTGACTGCGTTGCGAGCGGACTAGTCCTGTCATTCCGAGCGAAGCGCCGGAGGCGCGCAGTCGAGGAATCGCGATCGTCCCGATAGAGGGGCCACTCTGCCAGTACCCTCACGATTCCTCGACTCGCTGTCGCTCGCTCGGAATGACACGGCTCCGCTCGGAATGACGGCTACGTCTCCTCCCGCAGCGCCTCCGTCGGCTCGATGCGGAACGCGCGACGCGTCGGCACGACGCACGCGACGAGACACACCACCATCATCAGCATCGCGTACGCCACCACCAGCGCGACTTCCCTCGGCGACAGCGCGCCCGTCGCCGCCCTCGTCAGCACGCCGACGAACCCGCCTCCCACCAACACGCCAAGCGCCACCTGCCTGAGCGGTCGCCGGAAGATCGCGGTGATCACGCGCCGGTGATCCGCGCCGAGCGCGATGCGCACGCCGATCTCGCGCGTCCGACGCGAGACCGTGAATGACATCACCGCGTAGATCCCCGCGAGTGACAGCACGAGCGCGACACAGCTTACCAGTAGCACCAGCCGGAACCAGAAGCTCAGGAACTCGAGCTCGGAGTCGAGCACGCGATCGAGCGGCGCTATGTCGTACAACCGGAGCGTCGGGTCGACCGCCGTCGCGAGCGCGCGGAGGCGCGGCGCAAACGCCGACGGATCGCCCTTCACATGCACCGCCATGTGCGCCGGGTAGATCCCGCCTGCCGCCACCGGATGGTAGATCCCCGAGCTCTTCGGGTCGCCGCCCTCCGCCTGGCCGACGTCCGCACCAACCGCCATCCCCACGTCGCGCACGACGCCGACGATCTCGTACCACGGCCCTGGCTTCCGGTCCACCGACCACCGGTCGTCCTCGCCATCCACGTACCGCAAGCGACGGCCGATCGGATTGCGATCACCGAACACGCGCCGCACGAACGACTGGTTCACGACGACGACGCCACCGCGAGCGCCCGGCTTCCCCGGCGTTCCGAGATCCGCCTCGCCGTCACTCGCGTTGAAGCCTCGACCAATGATGACGGGTGCCGAGACTGCCTCGAGAAAGTCGTGATCGACCGACGCGGAGCTCACGCGATACCCGTTAGGCCAGCGCGGGTCGCGCGGCGCCGCCGCACCCTCATCGACTTCGATGATGTGGTACGGGTGGTACATCAGCGGAAG
This sequence comes from uncultured Gemmatimonadaceae bacterium, assembly GCA_963829055.1. GTDB lineage: Bacteria > Gemmatimonadota > Gemmatimonadetes > Gemmatimonadales > Gemmatimonadaceae > JAJKIV01. Next base: position 408,237 of record CAWHHI010000006.1, read on the forward strand.
AAGGTCGGCGAACGTGATGCCCGCGACCGCGGGCTCGGCGGCGACGCGCCGAGCAAGCTCCTGATACGTCGCGCGGAAGTGGGCACGGTGTGCCGCCCGTGATGTGTCCGCACGCGCGCCCGGCACGGGTTCGCGATCCATCTCGAGCCGAACCGACAGGAATTCCCTGAACGGGAATCCGACGTCGACCTGCTCGAGCTGCACCGCGTCGCGTCGCACGAAGAACGCGACCGCCGGAAACGCCACGGTCACCGCGACCTGCGCGACGATGACGACCGTCCACACACCGCCGAATCGCAATCCGCCGCTGCCGGCCGTCGTCTGCTTGAGCCGGGCGCCGACGCCACGCGTCACCTTGAGCGCGGGGACGACGCCAGCGATCGCCGCGGCGACGAAGGTCAGCAGCACTGCATACACGTACGTGGTCGGCGACAGCGTATCCTGAAACCAGAACGGTAACCGGGCTCCGTGAAGGAACTCCGCCTCGATGACGCCCATCACCCAGCGCAGGCCAGCGCCGGACGCCGCGAGCCCGATCACCGCCGCCACTCCACCGAGCACGAGCGCCTCGGCGAACAGCTGCATGATGATCCGGCCACGCCCGGCGCCTAACGCCGAGCGGACGACGATCTCGCTCTCGCGCGTTGCCGCACGCGCGAACATGAGCAGCGCGACGTTGCCGCAGATGAGCACGAGCAGCATGAGCAGCGGCAAGTTGACCGACATGACGCCGACCGATCGCCATCCTCTGACGTCCACAATGGACTGAGCGTACGGCATGATCTGCGGACGCAGGTACTCGTGCGTGTCGCGGAAGTCCGCGGACGCGCGCTTGCCGAGCGCACTGAGCTCGGCCTGCGCTTCGTCGAGCGACACACCGGGCGCGAGACGCGCGAACACACTGATCGCTGGGCCCTCTCGGCGGCCGTATCCAGCGTCATCGAGGCGGAGCGGCACCCAGAAGCTCTGCGCGACCGGGAAGCCGAACTTCTCGGGCATGACGCCGACGATCGTCACCACCGAGCTCGCGAGCCGCACCGTCCGACCGATGATTGCGGTGTCGGCGCCGAAGCGACGCTGCCACGCGTCGTACCCGATCACGACTACTGGCGTTGCGTCCGCACGCTCATCCGATTCGATCAGCGTCCGCCCCAGGAATGGAGGCACGCGCGTCATCCGGAACGCGGACGCGGTGATCTCCGCCACCTCGACGGGCTCGCCGCGACCTTCGCTCGTGATCAGGTTGCGCTCGAGCGCGCGGTATGCGCCGAGGTCCGTCACCGACTTCAGCGTCTGTCGCCATGTGGCGAAGTCGTCGGCGATGTGCGCCTCGGGCCGGCTCGCTGCCAGATCCCAGTTGCGGATGGCGACGATGCGATTGCCGTCAGGCAGCGGGATCGTCGGCCGAATGATCTGCGTCGCCATCTCGAACGTCGCCGAGCCGACCCAGATCGCGAACGCCATCGCGAGCCCGCCCACAATCGTTAGGCCCGGGTACCTGACGAGCATCCGGAAGCCGAGCTTGAAGTCCAGCCACGACACGCGGAGGTCATCGATGCGCCGTAGTCCTCGCGACCGGCGCCCTTGCTCCTTGAAGTGTTCGGTGCTACCGAACTCGAGCCGCGCCTGACGCTCGGCCTGTGCCGGCGTTAGGCCGGAGCGGACGAGGTCCGCGGCCCTGAGCTCCAGGTGCAGTCGGAACTCGTCGTTCATGTCCGACTCGACGTCCACGCGCTGACGCACACCTCGCCAGAGCGAGCGGGTGCGCGCGATAAGTCCTGAGAGCATCAGATTTCCTGCGGTGTTGCGGACAGCGCGAGCGCGATGGCCTGCGCATGTCTGTTCCAGCTCGCGGTTTCTTCGCCGAGCCGTTTTCGTCCGGTGGCCGTGAGGCGGTAGTACTTCGCGCGACGGTTGTTGTCCGACGTGCCCCATTCACTGGAGATCAGTCCCTGGAACTCGAGACGGTAGAGTGCCGGGTAGAGGGCGCCCTGCTGGATCTGCAGCGCGCCGCCCGAGATCTGCTCGATGCGGAGCAGCACGCCGTAGCCGTGCAGCTTCCCGAGCGAGACGGCTTTCAGAATGAGCAGGTCGAGCGTGCCAGGCAGGACGCCGGCAGCGGGCTGGTCGGCCACGATGTTCTCCTATGATGCTTAGGAGAAGGTACGAAGGGCTCTCCTAAGCTGTCAAGGAGAGTGGGGTCATGCGCACAGTCCTCGCCTACCGGAAGCGGCGCGACTCCGCGCTCACCCTCGGCTATCGCGTCCGCTCGCCGGCCCGCGTACGCGAGCGCCAGACCATGGAACTCACGGTCGAGCGTATGGGCGGCTCCCAGCGCCAGCTGCAGTCGGTCGCGGAGGTCCGTCATCAACGGGGTTCTGGCAGGTTGCGGCCTGAGGCTGGGGCCAATCTAGAACCCGGGAAACCCCGTGACCAGCCATTGTGCGCCGCTCCGAGTCGTTAGCCGTGCCTAACGAATCGTGTCTTCGAGGGCCGGAGCGCCAGGCGCCCCATGTCGAGGTTGACCTTATCACGCACGCGGACGGATATTGGCTCCACCATTGGGTCCCCGCGGAGAGGCGACGACATGATCGGCACAACGATTTCCCACTATCGCATCCTCGCGAAACTGGGCGAGGGCGGCATGGGGATCGTGTACAAGGCACAGGATACGAGGCTCGAACGCTTCGTCGCGCTGAAATTCCTCCCAGAGGATCTCGGCGACGACTCGGAGGCAAAACAGCGCTTCATTACCGAAGCCCGCGCGGCGTCGTCGCTCAATCACCCCAACGTCGCGACCGTCTACGACATCGGCGAGGCCGACCGCCGCTCGTTCATTGCCATGGAGCTGGTGGAAGGCGACACGCTCAAGGCCCGCCTCAAAGCCGGCAGGCTGTCCATCGAGCAGGTCAGGGCGTTCGGGCTCCAGATCGCCGAAGGCCTTCAGGCCGCCCACAGCAAAGGCATCGTCCATCGCGACATCAAGCCCGACAACCTCCTGCTCACGCGCGACGGCCAGATCAAGATCATGGACTTCGGCGTCGCGAAGCTGTCCAATGGTCTCGGGATGACGCGGACCGGTACTACGGTCGGCACGCTGGCCTACATGTCGCCCGAGCAGCTGGTGGCGGACGACGTCGACAACCGGAGCGACCTCTGGTCGTTCGGCGTGGTGCTCTACCGAGATGCTGACCGGCGAGATCCCGTTCCGCCGCGGCAGCGAGGCCGCCGTGATCTACGAGATCCTGAACCGCGAGCCGATTCCGCTGGAGACGTATCGGCCGGACGTCCCGCCGACATTGCGTGCCGTCATCACCCAACTCCTGCAGAAAGACCCGGCGGCGCGGCCTTCCTCGGCTACCGACGTCATAGCGCGGCTTCGCGGAACGGGCGGCGTAACGGCAGCGTCCGCGCCGGCGAAGACGATTGCGGTGATGTACTTCGAGAACCTCAGCCCGGACAAGGAGAGCGATTATTTCTGCGCCGGCATCACCGAGGACATCATCACCGACCTCTCGAAGGTGCGCGACTTGAGAGTGGTGCCGCGAACGGACGTGCTCCCGTTTCGAAACAAGGAAGTCAACACGCGCCAGGTCGGTGAAGCGCTGCGCGTGAACTACATCCTCGAGGGCAGCGTACGCAAAGCCGGCAACCGCATCCGCATCACCGGCCAGCTCGTGAGCGCGCGCGACGGCTTCCAGGTCTGGGCCGACCGCTTCGACGGGCTCGTCGACGACATCTTCGATCTACAGAACGAAGCGTCGCGCAAGATCGTCGAGGCGTTGAAGGTCTCGCTCACGGAAGCCGAGAAGGAATCCTTGGCGAAGAAACCAACCGACGACCTGCGGGCCTATGACTTCTTCATGCGCGGGCGCGAGTACCTGAATCGTCGCGGACGGAAGAACACCGAGACGGCAATCCGGATGTTCGAGAACGCCCTGGCGATCGACGCGGACTTCGCCGCGGCATTCTCGGCGCTCGGCGACGCGTGCGCGGCCATGTACGAGTGGTACGACGGGCGGCCCCACTGGCTGGCTCGCGCCATCGAGAACAGTCAGGAGGCGCTGTCGCGCGACCCGGGCTCCGTCGACGTGCAGTTCGGCATTGCGACGGTCTACTCCCATCAGGGCCGGCTGGCCGACGCGAAGCGTGCGCTACTCGCTGTGCTCGAGCACGATCCTCAGTACTACCCGGCGTGCATGCGCCTCGGGATGCTTGCGGAACGCCACGGTGAGGGTGAGCTGCATTCCGCGGTGACGTGGTATCGCCGCGCCGCCGAGCTGCGTCCGCAGGACGACGATCCGTGGCGATACCTGGCTGGTCTCTATCGAAAGCTCGGCCAAATCGAAGCGGCGCACGAGGCGGCGCTCAAGGTCATCGAGATCACCAGTCGAAAGCTCGAGGTGAACATGGATGACGTCGTGCTCCTCAGTCGACTGGCCGAGGGCTATGCGCGCTACGGCGGCAAGGAAGAGACGCACGCCATCCTGAAGCGCGTGATCGAGCTCGATCCGACCGACGGCCAGGCCCTGTACCACTGCGCGTGCGCCCACGCCCTTCTCGGGGAACGAACGGCGACCCTCGTCTCTCTGCGACGCGCGTACGACAACGGATTCCGCGCGGTGGCCCATTCGGTGCACGCGGATAATGCGTTCGATGCCATACGCAGCCACCCCGAATTCCGGGCGTTCATTGCCGAATTGCAGTAACCAGTAACCAGTGTTACTGTCGGAACGCTGACCCGAGCACCCCCACGCGACCCGCGCCGAGTTGAGAGACCATGCCCAAGTACGTGATAGAGCGCTTCATTCCTGGAGCCGGAAACCTGACCGCCGATGAATTGAAGGCGATCTCGACGCGCTCGTGCGATGTTCTGAACCAACTCGGTCCGAAGATCACGTGGATCCAGAGCTACGTGACGGACAACAAGATCTACTGCGTCTACATCGCCCCGAACGAGGAGGTCGTGCGCGAGCACGCGCGACTGGGCGGCTTCCCGGCGAACCACATCAGCTCCGTGAAGACGCTGATCGATCCAACTACGGCCGAGGAGACGCCGGCTGGTCGAAGCTGACGTCCAGAGGGGATGAAGGGGCAGGGTCGTTGAGCTTCAACGACCCTGCCCCTTGTGAATTGGGGTCAGACTCGAGTCTGACCCCAAACGGCATCAAATCTCTGCGTGCGCGGCGCGTTCGATTGCTTTACGCGAGCTATCGGTGGCCGTGCAGCTGGAATCCCGCGATCTCGAAGTGATGGTCGAGACTGAGCGCGTCGCGGATCCGCCGGTGGGTCATCACCGCGAAGCTCACGGCGTCGGTGAGGGAGAAGTCCTGATCGCTGTAGCGCGCGAGCCAATTGCGCTCGGCTTCGGTCTCGAGGTCCCGCGTGCTCCGAACGACGACGTTCGGCGCTTCGTCGACAGTTCTCACGAATGCGAGCGCGGTCGTAGCGCCTACTCGACGTAGCAGCAACGCGTGCGTTTCCGCCACGACCAGGTTGGTCGTCACGAGGCGTCGACGATTGCGGATCAGTGCTCGAAGCGCCGTAGCGAGGCTCGCATGGTCAGGATGCTTCGCGACCAGGAGCGGATACCACGCGCTCGTGTCGACGAAGAACTCACTCGCCACCAGTCTTTCTCCTGGCCTTCTTCGCGACCTTCTTCTTCGCCACCCCAGTGCGCGCCGGCGTCACTCGGCTCCAACTGGCCTCTTCGGCCTCGGCGATGACCTGATCGTGATCGCGAGCGGCGTCGGCCTCCGTGGTCCCGGCAATCTCGGCGTCAGCGATTCCAATGAGCCGCAGCGCCGGGTGGGATGCTGGCGAGAGGAGCTCACGCTCGAGCGCGAGCAGCCCGCGCCGCACGACATCGGACTTGCTGGCGTCCAGCTGATCGGCAAGCCGCTCGAGTCGATCGCGTTCGTCGGCGATGAGGTACACCTGCAGCGGCGCTGCTTCTCGCACTCGCCGTCGTGTCATGACACACCTTCATGAAGTAATGAGTTGTATCATGATACCTAGGGCACCCGGTGGTGGCAACAGCCCCGGGAGCGGTATCGACGTACAAGGGGCCAGAGTCGTTGAACGTTCAACGACTCTGGCCCCTTGAATCCTCCTGCACTCAGCGTCACCCAGCCACCAGCACGACCACCCAGCAACCAGCTTCTCGCAGTTACTGGATCGGTCCGCCCTTCTGCATCTGCGGCACGCCGTCGGTCATCCACTTCGGCGCCGGCTTGTCCTTGAGGTAGTGATCGAAGAACTGCTTCATGCGCACCTGGAAGTCCTTCTGGTTCTCCTTCTTCGCCAGGTGATGCGGCTCGTCCGGGTACGACAGGAAGATCACCTGCTTCCCGCTGCGCCGCGCGGCGTTGAAGAACTCGAGCCCCTGCTCCCAGTCCACCGCGTCGTCCGCCGTGCCCTGCAGGATCATGAACGGCGTCTTGATGTTGCGCACGTGATGCACCGGCGACTGGCTCTCGTACAGCTCGTGTGAGTTCCACGGCGTCACGTTCGCGCCCATGCGCACCTGACCGACCTCGATGATGCCCTGCTGCAGCGTGCCCGTCTGCTTGTACAGCTCGTCGTAGAAGCTCACGAGATTCGTCGGCGGCGCGCCCGTCACGACCGCCGCGAACATGTCCGTCTGCGTGAGGATGAACGACGACTGGTATCCGCCCCAGCTGTGTCCCTGCAGTCCGATGTGCTTCGGATCGGCGTAGCCCAGCTCGATCACCTTCTTCACCGCGCTCGTCACGCAGTCGAGCGCCGAGCTGCCCGGCTTGCCGATCTCGTAGACGATGTCCGGCTGGAGCACGAGGTAGCCGTTGCTCGCGTACGTCGACATGTGCGGCCGGTCGTCGTACACCGGCATCGAGAACGTGTGATGCGTGTTCGACATGATCTCGTAGAAGTACACGAGCATCGGATACTTCTTGCCGGGCTGATAGTCCGCCGGCAGCGTCAGCGTGCCCTGCAGCTTCTGGCCTTTGCTGTTCTTGTAGTCGACGAGCACCTTGCTGCCCCACGCGTATTCGGCAGATCAGCGGATTCGCGTCGGTGATCTTGCGTCGGCGACGCGAACGCGGCGTTGCTCGTCCAGTAGTCCGGGAATTCCGAGAACGTCTGCTCGGTGAAGATCACGCGATCGGCCTTCTCGGCCTTCGCCACCTGGCCGATCTGCTTGTCCGCGTAGATGAGCGGCGTCGGCGCCTTGCCGGCGACGACCTTGTAGTAGCCGGACTTCTTCGTCCAGTCGCCGTAGGCCGAGAGCGTGAGCGGCTTCGTGAGGTCGATGCCTTCGTCGTCCTGCGCGGCGCCACCACCGAAGATGCCGCCGCCACCGCCGCCACCCGGCCTCGCGCCGGACGATCGAGCCTAACGAGACGGAACCGGATCTTGCCGGATCTCCCATGCCCCGCGTCAGATTGACGGCCTTGCCGCCGTCGAGCGGCATCTGCCAGATGTCGAAATGATGGTTCAGCAGCACCGACTTGCCGTCCTTCGACCACCCCGCCACGCCGTACGTCGGAATCTCGTACGGATGATCATCCTCGGCGTCCAGGAAGCTGATCTTGTCGCCGTCGTCGAGATCCTTCTTCTGCCGGTCTCGAGGTTGTACGCGACGACGTTCTTGTCCTTGAGATACAGGAACCACTTGCCGTCGGGCGAGATGCCCATCGTGCGCGTCACCGACTTCTCGATGAGCGTGCGCTCGCCGGTCTCGGTGTTGATGCGATAGTGATCGGCCTTGCTGCCGCCCCATGAGACTTCCAGCCGGTACGTCGTGTCGAGGCGGCCGATCGCCCACTTCCCGTTAGGCGTCTGCTGTACCGCGCGCATGTCCGGGTCGCCGAGTCGCGCGAACTTCTTCGTGGCGAGCGAGAAGGCGGCCGGGTACGTGAAGCGACGCTCCTGCGCGAGGCGCACGATCTGCACCGACTGCAGCTCGGCGTCCTTCCAGTGCCACACGTCGACGTTCGCCTGCGGCTCGTCGCTCTTCGGCGGCTCCGCTTCCTGCTCCTTGAGGCCGACGAAGACGCGCGAGCCGTCGTTGCTCCAGCGCGGCGCGGCGAACTCGCTCAGGACCAGCGCCTTTGGGAATGTCGCGTCTTTCGACGGATCGTACTCGATCCGCTTGGCGTTAGGCGACGCCGGCGTCGCTCCAGACGAGCAGCACGTTGTCCTTCTGCTTGTTCGTCTTCTCCTTGTCGCCGCGGAGCACGGCGAGCGACGAGCCCTTCTCGCTCCAGGCGAGCCCGTCGAAGTCGAGCGCGGCGCTCGCCAGCGTGCGCGACTGCCCGTCGCGAGATCGATGACATAGACGCCGTTGCCGAGTCGGTCGGCGGCGTCGACGGTGTAGGCGAAGCGCTGACCGGCGTCGTCGAACTCGAACGCATTCACGTTGCCGATGTTGCGCGTCGCCCCGGTGGAGAGCTCACGGAGAATCAGATCGGTGCCGTCGTGCGTGGTGTCGGACGGCGTCGCCTTGTTCGTCCGCACGGCGAGCCAGCGCCCGCCGTCGGAGAACTGGAAGCTCGCCGGATTCGGCACGGTGAACTTCTCGCCGCTCTTGAGATCGAGGAGCTCGAATCGTCGGGTCGCGGCAGTGCCGCGTTGGGCACCTTGAGCGCCCTGGGCACCCGGTGTCGTTGGGGCGTCTGGGGTTGCGGGCGCGCCGCCGCGTCCGCCGGGACCACCTGGTGCACCTGCGCCTCCGGGACGACCACCTCGTCCGGCCGCGCGGCCAGGCGGATTCACATAGTAGCCGACCCAGCGCGAGTCATCGGAGAACACCGGGTTGTTGGCGCCGCCACCGCCAAAGCCGCCGCCTCCGCCGCCGGCCGCGGCCGGCGGTGCGCCCACGGGAATGGTGTAGACCTTCGAGCCATCGAGCTCCTTCACGTACAGCGTCCCGTCGCCGTCGTTCGGCTGGTACGCGTACGTCATCCACTTGCCGTCAGCCGAGATAGCGGTCTGCGTGATGCGATTCCAGCGACCGTAGTCGGCCAGGTTCAACACCTTTTTCGGGTCGCCGCGAGACGTGGCGGCGGAGCTCGGCGGCGTCGCCGATACCTGCGTGGCCGTCTGGGCGAATGCCTGGACGGCAGGGACAATGGCGAGCGCGAGCGCCAGCGTGAAGCGCTGGCGGCCGTGGGAGCGGCGCATGGGATGTCTCCGTGGAACGATATCGGGGGCGGACGATTTCACCCGAGAATACGCGGCTGACCACCGGGACGTTCGACGCGTCGAACGCTCTGCGACGTCGGTGGCTGGCCTCGGCTGCGCCTAACAATCGTTTACCGCTCCGCTTCCGAACCCCGCGTCGAGCGCCTCTCGTGATGGCCGTGCCCGACGCTCGTCGACCTGCGCCGCCATGGAGGCGTTCACCGGAAGGAGAGGGCGGACGGCGGCTGGCCGGCCAAAAAAGCGTGTCATCCCGAGCATCCGGCGAGGGATCCGTGATGAACATGTCGAGCGTGATCTCAGGGTCATCGTGAAGCCCGTCGCTCTTCGCGCCCGCGAGCCCGCGAGTCTCCATGTGCTTCGTCACGCCGGCATAGTCGTAGTACTCCTGCACGTGCGCGACGACCGGGTCGCCCTTCCAGATGCGCCGTCAGCGAGTCCGCGACGGCCGCGCTGCCCGTTCTGATTGCCGCCGCTGTCGCCGATAGGATGATGCTCTGAAGCCGTGCACCTTGAGGCTGTGCACGACGTCCGTGAGCACCGCGCGGAACGTTCCTCGCGGAGACTGATCGTTCCCCGAGTCGTCATGTGGCCGTCGGTCGGATCGATCGACCTTCCGGGACGTAGGCGATGTTGGTGCACAGGCGTGTTCCCCAGCGCACGCGCGATCGACTCGCAGTTCGTTCGCAGGACGTAGTTGTGCTTGCCGAGGCGAGCCACGTCCCGTTAGGCTCGAATCCGCCCGTGGCGATGGGCCGTCGTCTTGCCCTGCTGTTCAGGGCGTCGCGAACGTCCATCCACGTCATCTCCTCGAGCCACACGGTGTTGGCGCCGGCAGCGGGTTCGGCGCGTCGGCGCAGTTGTAGGGGTTCGCAGCACACTGGCCACCGCCCATGTTCTGTCCGGGCGTAGCGTCTGGGACTTGGCCGGCGCAGCGGCGAGCAGGAATGCCGTGCAGAGATGAAGGCTCCCTTCATGGCGACCTCGGGCGTCTGAATGACGAGCCGGAATCGACGATCGTGACGCCCTCGCCTGGTAGGTCGCCATGAGGATCGCGCGGCCTAACGTGTGACCGAGCATTGTGAAGGAGACCGCCGCGGCGGACGTGTTGTCGTCAACGCCAAGCCGCTCGACGTCGAGCGCATGCACGACGAAGTAGTACCGGTGCGGCCGGTCGCCGCCGCGGGGCAGGGCCTCCGTACGCGTTGGCACCGTAGTCGTTCCGACAGTGGAAGGCTCCCTTCGGGAGGCTCGAGCCACCCTCCTGCTGCGTCGCCAGCAAGCGACGTGACGGACGCGGGCAGATCCACGACGATCCAGTGCCAGAACCCCGATGGCGTGGGCGCGTCAGGATCGAAGCACGTCACCACGAAGCTCTTCGTGCCAGCCGGGACATCGCTCCAGACAGCTCGGGAGAGCGATTCCCTGCCGCGTAGATGTGGGCCTGGTCGATCGGCGCCCCGCGTCGCACGTCTTTGCTCTCCACCGTGAACGACGGTACCCTGGGCGGAAATGGACCGTGGGCCTGAGCGGCGGTGCGTGGACGTCCTTGGCAGCAGCGAACGTTCACCAGCGCAGGGGAGTGCGGCCACGATCGTGACGCGTGCGGCGACACGCGTCACATGTGTGCCTCGGGAAGGGTGGGCAAATCCCGGCCGCCCCGTCGCGCGGTTACCGGAGATCGTGCTTCGCTCCGCCGTCACGCTGGCGCCGGAAGCGTTGTCGCTGCCGCCGCCTTCGGTGTCTACCTCGCGGTAACGCCAACGCGCACGCTCGCGACGCGCGGCGCACGAGCCTACATTCTCGACATGGAACAGCGGTGGATCAGGCGTGGCGTCCGCGTGGGTTCAGTCGTACTGACGCTCCTCGCCACAACGACAAATGGATTCGCGCAGAGCGCACCCGCGCGTCCCGCCGGCCGGCTGACGCCGGAAGAAGTCGCGGCGTTCGCGACGCTCTCGCTCTCGGTCGCGCAGGTGCGCGACTCGATCCAGAAGCAGTTGGCGCAGCCGCGCAACAAGACGCCGCAGGCGCAGCAGCAGCTCCGCGATCAGCTCGCGACGCAGGTGGCGTCGATTCTCCAACGCGCCGGTGTCTCGGAAGAGGAGTTCCACCGCAAGACGTACATCGTCAGCACGGACTCGGCCGCGCGTGTGGTGTTCGACTCGACGATGTCGAAGCTCACCGGCGCGCCGCTGCCCGGCCAACTGGCAGCGAGCGCCCCCGTCGTCGCGGTGCCGGCGGGTCCGATCGGCACGCACATCGGCGCACGTGATGAATGCGTTCACGGACACACCGAAGGGGATGGGGCTCCTGCCGACGGCGATGGAGGAGGCGCGCGTCGCGTCCGTTCACGCTGGGCTTGCTGCGCGCGATCCCGAGAACCTCGGCGCGATGAAGCTGCACGCCGGTCACGTGATCAACGCGGTGGACCCGAGCGTCGTGACGTCGGGCCCCGGTCTGGGCTACGGCGTCAAGCGTGCGGCGTTAGGCGTGGCGGCGCACATCGACCTGGCGGCGAAGGTCCCGGGGGCGTCCGCGAACGTCACCACGCATGCGAACCACGTCGGGACCTCGGCGCGAAACACGGTTCAGCGTGCCGATGCGATCGTGGCGCTGGCGCAGCGGATTCAGGCGTCGACGTCGGCGTCCGATGCGGCGGCGCTCGTGAGCCAGCTCGTGTCACTCACGAACGAGCTCGTGCTGGGCAAGGATGCGGACGCCGACGGCAAGGTGACGTGGAAGGAAGGCGAGGGCGGCCTGCAGCAGTGCGACGAGCACGTGCGGCTGCTGCTCGCTGGCGAGGCGCACTACGGCTGTCATTCCGAGCGTCGGCGAGGACGAGCCCGACAGAAGGATTGCAGGTCGACAGGATTGCCCGGCGGCGGAGCGCAGCCGTCCCTGATCGACAGTCCCGTTCAACCTGCGAATCCTGGTCGATCCTGACTCCTGCGATTGCTCGCCTACCGTCGCTTCGCTCAGCGGATCGGTGACACAGCGACCTTCCTGGATCAGCTGCAGCCGGTCGAGCCCGAGTACTTCACGACAAGGTCCCTCGCTGCGCGCTCGGGATGACAGCTGCGCTCGGCGACGACGTCAGCAGGACACGCAGTGATGCTGATTCTTCGCGCCGAGCTTCTCGAGCAGCGCGATCGTCTCCGGGAACGGCCGCAGTCGCTGCACCGGCCCGTTCGCCATGTCCACCACCGTGCGTCCCGTTGCGCGAGACCGCCTTCACGTCCGCGCCGTGGGCGACGAGATACACGATCATCTCGTTGTCGCCACGCGCCGCCGCGCCATGCAGCGCCGTGTACCCGTTGTTGTCGCGCGCGTTGACGTCGACGTGCAGATCCTCGACGAGGTACTTCATCACCGACATCCACGCGTCCGGCGCGTGGCGGTGCGAGTTCCCGGCGAAGCCGTTGCCGTAGCCGACGCCGGCCGCGGCGTGAATGGGAAGCACGCCCGGCCCGACCGGCGCCGCCTTCGCCATCACCTCGATGTCCGGGTCCAGCTTGAGCTGCGTGCCCGCGCCGAGTCCGGGCTGGTCGCGGCACGCCGCGCCCGCTCGGCGGCGCGGTTCGCCGTGTCGGCGGCGTCGCTGGCGCGGCGCTGGCGACTTCAGGCAGCCGCCGGCTGCGTCGCCGACCTTCTCGACGTCGTCTCCACGTTCGGGCTCGCCGCCGCGCTCGCCACGGCACCAGCAGCCGTCGCTCGACCACTATCGGCAGCGGCACCCGGACGAGCGGGCCGCGCCGCACGTGCGGCGGGCGCAGGCGGAGTCGACGCCAGCTTCGGGTCCGCCCCGTGCGCGATCAGCAGCTTCATCGCGTCGAGGTCGAGCGCGTACGTCGCGCGCCAGAACGGCGTCGTCCCGTCGATGTTCTCGAGGCCGCAGTTCGGGTTGCCGCAGTTGTTGTACGCGAAGTACCACGGCTGCTTCTTGAGCCGCGCGTTCACGTCCGCGCCCTTCGCGAGCAGCGCCTCCATCAGCTCGAGGTGCGTCGTCTTCTGCGTCTGGATCGCCTGCGGCTGCGGGATAGCGCGAGCGCGGCGCCCACTGCGAGTTGATCGTCGCGTACAGCGGCGCCATCCCCGACGCGCTGGCGATGTTCGGATTCGCGCCACGCTCGATGAGCCGCATGCGCGACGTCGAACTGGCCGTTGATGATCGCCATGAGCAGCGGCGTCGTCCCGTCCACGAGCGACGTGTCGTTGATGTTCGCGCCGCCGTCGAGCAGCGCGAGCGCCGCATCGAGGTTGCCCTGACGCACCGCGTGATGCAGCGCCGTGAGGCCACCCATGCTGCCGACCTGCTTGATGAAGCCCTCGACGCCGCCGTTCAGCGTGTCGACCTGCTCCTTCACGGAGTCCTTCGGGACGCTCGCCGCCGTCAGCACCGCGCGCCCGGAGTCGATCGCCGCCTGAATCTGCTCCGGCGTGAACGGTCCACGCGGCTCGCGCACGGGCAGCTGATTCCCGCGACCTCCTGCCTGCCCTGCGGCCTGCGCATTCGAGTCGGCGCCGGCCGGACGGCAGCACGTGCCGCGGCCTTCGCCGCATCGAGGGACTTCTTGAAGTCCGCCTCGGCTGAGTCGTGCCGGGCCGGCGGCTCGAACGAGATGAGCACCGCGCGCCGCTTCTTTCTCCGCGGCCTGCTCACGCGCGGCGTCGTCGGAGAGGTTGAGCACGCGCGTATGGATCGACGGATCGGCACCGTGCTTCAGCAGCACCTGGATCGCCGCTGGCCGATCGTACTCGGCGGCGAAGACGAGCGGTGTCTGTCCCCAGCTCGACTCGCGCGCGTTAGGGTCCGCGCCCTTGGACGAGCAGCGCCTTGACGACATCGGCGTTGCCGGCGGCCGCCGCGAGGTGCAGCGCCGTGGCGCCGCTCGCCGTCGTCGCCTTCACATCGCTGCCCGCGGCCAGCAGCGCGCGCACGACGGCGGGATTCCCGGTTCGCGCCGCGATGTGCAGCGGCGTGTACGCGCCGATGCGCGTTCGCGACGTCGACGTTCGCCTTCGCGCGAAGCAGCTCGCTCGCCATCGCCGAGTCGCCGCGATCGGCGGCCCAGTGCAGGGCGGTCATGCCGTCGCCCTGCGGCGGCGTTCACGTCGGCGCGTCGCGCGATCAGCGTTCTCACGGCGGCGACGTCGCCGCGCATTGCCGCGTCGGCGATCGGCGACGACTGTCGACGGCGGCATCGTCGCCGCGGCGAGCGATGCTCCACGCGGCAACGACACCGACGAGCGCTCAACGAGCGAGCGGTCAGTCACGAGTGATCCTCGAATGTCGTGTCATCAGCCGGTCTCCATTCAGACCGACAGCGTGAACTCGCCCGTGCTGTCGCCGAAGCTCTCGCACGTCGTTGCAGCCCGAACTGGTGCGCCAGCGTCAGCATCACGTTCGCCATCGGCGTCGCGTCAGGCGCCTTGAGATGCATGTTGCCCGGCAGCCGGCCATTCCCGTGGCCGAGCAGCAGCAGCGGGCAGCGGCGATGGTTGTGAATGTTGCCATCCGCCATCGGCGAGCCGTACATGATCACCGTCTTCTCGAGCAGGTTGCTGTCGCCTTCCTTCGTGTTCTTGAGCTTCTCGAGGAAGTACGGCAGCATGCTGACGTGGTAGCGGTTGATCTTGTTGAAATCGAGGATCGCCGACTCGCGACCGCCGTGGTGCGACGCCGGGTGGAAGCGCCTTGTCGGTGCCGCTCTCCGGGATACGCGCGCGTCGACGCGTCGCGGCCCGTCTTGAACGAGAACACGCGCGTCATGTCCGACTCGAACGCGAGCACCTGGATGTCGAACATGAGCTTCATGTGCTCGGCGAACGAGTCCGGCACGCCTAACGGCGCTTCGGGCAGCTCGCGCTGCTCGCCGCTCGCGTTCCGCGCTTCGACCGCCTGGATGCGGCGCTCGAGCTCGCGAATGTCCGACGAGGTACTTGTCGATCGCGCTGGCGATCCGTCGGGCCGAGCTCGCGCTTGAGCCCAGCGAGGTCGCCGACGATCCAGTCGAGAATGCTCTGGTTCGCCTTGCGCCGCACGGCGCGGTCGCGTGTTGTTGCTGCCGGCGCCGAACAGCAGGTCGAACGCGATGCGCGGGTTGCGAATCATCGGCAGCGGATCCGTCGGGCTCGCCCAGCTCAGCGTGTCGGTGTACGCGCAGGCGTAGTTGTAGTCGCAGCCGCCGCCGCGATCCTGGTTCTCGATGCACAGCTGCATCGACGGGATCGCGGTGTCCTCGGCCGATCTTGCGCGCGACGATCTGGTCGAGCGACGTGCCGACGTACACGTCGGAGCCCTGCGTCTGCTTCGGGTGCGACTGCGTGAGGAACACGGCGCTCGACCGGAAGTGGTCGCCGCCGATCTCCGGCGCCTCGAACGCCTCGGCCATGCGCACGTCGGTGTTGCTGACGATCGTCAGATACTTCGCGCCACGGCTCGAGCGGGGCGAGCGCGCCTTCGGGATTGAGCTCGAAGTTGCGGCCGATCTCCGCCGGCGCCCACAGGTGCTTCGACGCGCCCCACGTATTGCGAGCCGGCGCACCCGTGCACGAGCTCCATGCACACGAGCCGCGTCTTGTCGGCGGCCGCCGACGCGCCACCGACCTTCGCGAGCGAGCGGAACGCCGGCTCCATCGCGTCGAGGTAGGGCAGTGCGACCATGGCACCCAGTCCGCGAAGGAACGTGCGGCGCTCCATCGCCTTTCCGGCCAGGATCTGCATCGGGTTTCTCGGCTCCTCTCTGGTCCGTAGCTAACGCTGCGAGCGATTGTCGTCCGCGGCCACCGGCTGCTCGGCCGTGCGCATGCGGAACGCCGCTGCTGTTCACGACGCCCATGACGAACGACGAGAACCTGTAGCCGCTCTCCGGCCTCGCTGCGCGATCGCGCGGACGGTCGGCTGATCTTCATCGGCGACGCGGCGGCCTAACGCGTACGCCATCAGGTTCTCGGTGAAATGACGGACGAACGGCGTCGGACGCTTGAGCAGCGCGCGCGTGAGCTCGGACGGCGTGGACACCGGCGTGCCGTCGTACAGCTCGCCCCGCGTGTCGAGCGGCATCGCGTTCTCGCGATAGCGCCACCGGCCGGTCACGTCGAAGTTGTCGAGCGCGAGGCCGATCGGGTCCATGTACTGATGGCACGTGCGGCACGTGATGTTCTTGCGGTGCAGCTCCATGCGCTCGCGCGTCGTGAGCGGCTTGCCGTCCTTGCCGTCCGTCGTCTCGTCGAGCGACGGGACGTTAGGCGGCGGCGGTGGCGGCGGCATGCCGATGACCACCTCCATCACCCACTTGCCGCGCAGCACCGGCGACGTGCGATTCGCGAGCGACGTCTGCACCAGCATGCTGCCCTGGCCGAGGATGCCGCGGCGCGTGCTGTCGGGGTACGTCACGCGGCGGAACTGCGTCGCCGGAGACGTTCTGAAGCCGTAGTGCCGAGCCAGGCGCTCGTTCACGAACGTGTAGTTCGCCGTGAGCAGCGTCAGGATGCTGCGGTCGTGCTTGACGATGTCGCCGAAGAACAGCTCCGTCTCCTTCTGCATCGCGTCGCCCGAGCTGCTCGTCGTAGTCCGGGAACCAGAACGACGTCCGGACGCACCTTCTCGATGTCCTGCAGGCGCAGCCACTGGCCGGCGAAGCGCGTCGCGAGCGCGTCGGCGCGCGGGTCGGCGAGCATGCGCTTCACTTCGCGCCTCGAGCGTCACCGGCGTGGACAGCGTGCCTGCCGCGGCGAGCTTCAGCAGGCGATCGTCGGGGATGCTGCTCCAGAGGAAGAACGAGAGGCGCGACGCGAGCTCGTAGTCGCTGATCTTGTAGTCCGTGCCTGGCGTCGACGTTCGCGGGCGTCGTCTCGAAGCGGAACACGAAGTACGGGCTCGCCAGCATCGCCTGCAGCGCCGAGCGAATGCCTTCCTCGAAGCCGCCCGACTGCGCGCCGCGCTTGTAGAACGACATGAGGCCCTCCATGTCGTGCGGCGTCAGCGCTCGGCGATACGCTCTCGTGCCCAGACGGGTCAGGATCTGCTGCCGCGCACGCGGTGTCGGCGACCGTGGTCGACGGACGGCACGAGAAGATGATGCGGCGGCTCGGCGTTTCGGAAACGCCGACCGCGTTCTGCGGGCCGACGATGCCGAGATCCATGATGTGCGGCGGCATCGTCGTGCCGGAGCTCGCCGTGCCGCCCGACGCCAGCGACCAGTCGTGCGGCTTGATGAGATCCTCGTACGGACCGTCGCCGCGCCTGACGAACGCGACCGACACGCGGTGCGGGCCGGCCGTGACCTTGAGCGGCTCGGTGCTGATAGAGGTCGACGCCGAGCGGGAGGTCCTGCGACGGCGAACGATTTGTTCACGCCGCGCTCGTACTGCAGCGAGCGCCACGCGCTCGCCGTCGATCGAGACGTCGATGTCCTCGAGCTGCGTGCCGATGCCGCCGGCGACGTTGAAGCGAAGCTCGTAGAGCCCGTCGGCGACGAACGTGTGCTGCGCGACGATGCCGCCGCGCGTGCCGTACGGCGCGCCGTCGACGTGGTCCCACGGGTGCTGCGAGATGTACGGCGACACGCGGTACGTCGTCATCGACAGCGGCGCGTTCTTGTCGCCGACGGCCATGAGGCTCACCGTCGCGGCGGCGTTGAGGTACGCCTCGAGCAGCGTGGGCGACAGCAGCTGGGCGTCGGCGATGTTGTCGAAGTTCGCGCTCTTGGTGTCGAGCGGCAGGTAGTCCGCCGCGTTCACGTCGACGCCTAACAAGTCGCGAATCGCGTTCTCGTACTCGGGGCGGTTGAGACGCTGGAACGTGCGCGGACCCGGCGTTCGGTGGCGACGCCTTGTCGATCACGCGCTCGATCGCCGTTCGCGAGCATCTGCAGCGTGTCGCTCGGCGGCCGCGGACGCGCCGGCCAGCGGCATCATCTCGGCGCGCAGCTTCCGGATCATCTTCTCCGACTTCAGGCGCGCGGTGTCCGCCTGGGCGATGTCGAAGCCTTCCAGCGACAGGTTGCCGAGCTGGAGGTCGTTGCTGTGGCAGTCGATGCAGTACGCGTCGATGACGTCGTTGAGCGTCGTCGAACGGAGCGATCGCGTGGACGAGGCGACGCGTCGTACGTGATTCACCCGGCGCGCACGCGGCGCAGGGCGTTCGTCGTCGGCGCCGACGATTCCGAGCGCGGCTGTACGGCCAGGCGATGGCGCGGCGGAGGCGCCCGTCGGGGGGCCGTCTCACCCATGCTCATGCCGACTTTGAACGACAGTGCTACCGTCAGTACGCGACGCCGCGAGGACACTCTTCATCCGACCCCCTCCGGGCTGGTTGGGTTACGAGGCCGAGGGTCAGAGCTCGTGCTTGTCCTTCGTCTGGTTGCTGATCTGCAGGTCCCAGCCGTCTGGATCCTTCACGTGGAAGCTTTTGAACGGGGACGTTTCCATGGAACCGCGGCCGCCGGTGTCCTCGCGCGGTGTGAGGCCGCGCTTGACGAGCTCGCTGCGCACCGTCTCCGTGTCCCACGGCTCGATGCCCCACGAGATATGGTCGACCACTCCGTGACTGGAGGGCGCGAGGCTTGTGCCATCGCTGAGCCCGCGGACGCCAGTTCGCCGTATCCGCACGAACCGGAGGCTGCGTTACAGGCTGGGCGGCAGGCTGGCCAGCGGTCGCGCCCGCGGCATCAGCAGGACGCCGACGATTGCGGATGATGATCCCGCCGATGCCGTTGATATCGATGTCGGCCTGGGTGCCGGTGTCCTTCAGCACCTTCCAGCCCATGAGATCGGTGTAGAACTCGGTGCTCCGTTTGTAGTCGGAGACCTGGAAGGAGATGTGATCGAGGTAGACCGTCTTCCAGGGAGTGCCGGACGCGGCTTTGGCAGGCGCGGCGGCCACGCTCTGGGCGACCGCGGACGCCACTGGCGATCCAACGGCCATGAGCGCGAGTGTCTGCACGAGTTGGCGGCGGCTCAACTTTCCGCCTTCGAAATCCCGCAGTAACGCCGCGACGACGCTTTCCATAGAAGGCCGCTGCCTTGGGTGAGGTATGGAGCTTACGCGCGAACCTAGCGAAAGTGCTGCGACAGGCGTACAAGGGATAGCCCTTTCCGGAGATCTGGCCCCCTGTGAAGTCGCTCGTAATTGCTCCGCTCGCAATCGTCGCTGCCATTGGCAGCGCGTCGGCTCAGGCGAAGTCGCCTTCCAAGACTGAAAGCGTGCGGTACATGGTTGCGCCCGCCGGCAACGAAGCCCGCTATCGCGTTCGCGAACAGTTGGCGGGTTTCGACCTTCCCAAGGACGCGATCGGCGCCACCAAGAACGTCACGGGACGCGTCGTGATTGGAGCCGACGGCAAGGTCGTCAAGGACAGCTCGAAGGTCACCATTCAGCTCTCCGACCTGAAGAGCGACCAGGGCCGCCGCGATAATTACTTGCGACGAAGCACGCTCGAGACGGAAAAGTTCCCTAACGCCGAGCTCGTACCCGTAGCGCTCGAGGGGCTGCTCATGCCGATCGAGCCCGGATCCTCGCAGACGTTCATCGTGCGTGGCGACCTCACGGTCCACGGCGTGACACGGCCTACGACCTGGCAGGTGACTGCCCGTGGGGAAGGGAAGGACGTCGTCGGCACCGCGGCCACCGCCTTCACGTTCAAGGATTTCGCACTCGAGCAACCGCGCGTCCCGGTCGTCCTCAGCGTCGCCGACACGATCCGGCTGGAGTACGACTTCCGGTTCGTGCCGGACACCGCGCGCTGACCTCTCACGTTAGGCACCGCGCATGAAGACGAACGACATCGGCGCATCGCTCGCCACACTCTTCTCCGAACTGGTGGTCGGTGCGAACAGTGGCGGCGGCGCGTTCATCCTCAATTCCGGAGACGCCGGGCTGCTGCGGTCGCTCGACAAGCTCTCCGCCGCTGACGCCTCCGGTTCGGTGCACGGCGGTGCGACGATCGCCGCCCATGCCCAGCACGTGCGCTATGGCCTGTCGCTCATGAACCGATGGGCGAGCGAAGGAGGCAACCCCTTCGCCGATGCGAAGTGGGACGAAGCCTGGAAGACCTCTCGCGTCGACGACGGTGAGTGGAGCGAGATCCGCGGCGGCCTCCGCGACGAAGCGCAGCGCTGGTTAGGCGTCCTTGGCACCGGGCGCGAGGTGAGCACCGTGGAGCTCAACGGGATGATCGCGAGCATCGCCCATCTCGCCTACCACCTCGGCGCGATCAGACAGATCGCATCGAGCGCACGCGGCCCAAGGGAAGGAACGTTCGCGTAGCCGTCGCTACCTGCGCGTCATTATTCGCCCGATCGCCTGAGCGGGCCGATACGTCGCCCGGCGGCCGAGTCGGCGATGAGCGTCTCGAGCCTGCGCTCGCGTGTTGCCTCCTGCTTCGCGCTCACCACCCAGAACGTCGCCGTGCGCCGGTAGTAGGGCGCCTGCGACTCGAAGAACGCCCACGCCTTCGCGTTGGCGCGGAACCGCTGCTCGAACTCGTCGCCTAACGTGACGGCCGTTCGCTGCTCGAACGAGTAGACGCCGGACTTCTCCGGCACCCGTGCCTCGAACGCGGCGAGCCCGGACGGCTGCATCCGGCCTTCCTTCGTCAGTGCCGCGACGCGCGCGATATTCACCGCGCTCCAGTTGCTCCCCTTCTTCCGCGGCGTAAACCGGTTCTTGTAGCGCGTCTCGTCGATCGACTTCCTGATGCCGTCGATCCAGCCGTAACAGAGCGCCTCGTCTACTGCCTCAGGCCACGTGATGCTCGGCGTGCCCGAGCCCTTCTTGTGCATGCCGACCCAAACCTCGCTGGCGCGCGCGTGGTTCTTCTCGAGCCACTGGCGCCACTTGGCCGGCGTGGCGAAGAACAGCACGTCGTCTACATTCGTCGCGCTCTTCGTGTTCGGTGCCATGCAGTCAGAATAGTCATCACAGCTGACTTGCGGCAGAAGACGACGGTGGTCGTTGCTCGCGCTGCGGCTTCGACGGCGACCGCGGCCGATCGCCGTCTTCCACAGGACCACGCCCTGGAATGTCGAGCCCATCGAGCGCCGACAGATCATTCGACTCATCGCGCCGCATCACCGACCACGCACCGTCGTTCTCGAGCACGACCGCCTGGGCATCATGGACAGACAGGAGACCCGCCTGTCTGATCGCCGCGCGCACCTCATCGACCGAGGCGTCGATCTCCTTCAGCCTCTCCTCGATGAGGTTGCCGTCCCACACCACGAGGTGCGGTCGCTCGCGGACGATGTGATGCGCCGCCCAGTACCGCGCCTGCAGGAACCGCGTGATTTCCTGCAGTACGAGAAACGTGAGGATCGCCGTGACGCCATCGATGACGGTGATCTCTGTGGACAGCGGCACTGCCGCGACGAGCGAACCGAGCGCGATCGTGACGATCAGATCGTACCCCGACATCTTCGCGAGCGCGCGCGCGCCAATGATCCGGAGTACCAGGACTACCAGGATGTAGATGGTCGCCGCGCTCAGCGCGACACGAAGTACCGCCTCCCAACTTCGAAAGAACACGACGCCGTTACCTCTGCTGGAGGGCGCACAGACTGTCCAACCAGCAGGGCGGATCAAGAAGCGAGCCCCTTGCTCAATGGCGAGGCAACTCGGGCGGCGTCACTCGTCGCATCGGTGCCGCAGGCGACGCGGGCTGACTCGTTCGAGCGAGCTGGTCCCGCAGCTTCGCTACCTGATCCGTGAGCTCCGGCCCATCTGCCGCGATCACGAGCAGCTCCTCGGCCCGGGCGACGTTTCCCAGCCGAGCATTCATGCTGGCGGCGTTGAACGCCGACGTTCGATACCGCCGGCGCCGATCAGCAAGGTCTTCCTCGAGCGACGCGATGCGCTTCGCCTTGAACGCCGCACTGCCTTTCCGCGCACTACTCACCTCGGCGATTTTCGCGGCGATGTCCTGCGCCCGCGCATCGTAGCACACCATCGCTGAGTCGAACGAGGCGGCCGCTTCCGCCCAGATCTCGCGCTTGGTCAGCACGCTGCCGAGGTAGAAGCCCGCCGTGCAGTTCTCCGAGCCCATAGGAAGCCGCCGTGCACTGCGCAGATCGGCCTCGGCGACTGTAAGACTGTCCTGCTCGTGCTCGATGATCCCGGCGAGCGTGAGGTTCTCGGTGTTTCGGCCGCGTGACTTGGCGGCCTCGATGTCGCTGCGGGCGAGGTCGAGCTCTTTGCGGCGAAGTCGATTGGCTGCGCGCCAGTAGTAGCCCTCGCCGATGTTGGACGGTTCGAGCGCGATGAACCGCGTCGCTGTGGCGATCGCCGCGGAATCCTGGCGGAGCGTCGTTAGGCAGCGCGTGGTCTGCAGCAGCGCGCGATCGTGCGCCGGCTCGATGGCGAGCGTCTGATCGTAGTGGCGAATCGCTTCCGGGCAGTCGCCGAGCGTGAAGTTGACCCATCCCGTCAGGAACATGACGCCTGGTGCGCGTGGAAATCGGGTATGCGCGCGCTCGAACAGGCCGAGTGCGTAGTCGCCGCCCGTCTCGTCGGTCTCCCACATCGCGCGGCGCGCCAGCGCGTACGCGGCTTCGTCGAACGAAGGCGCGGCGGCGAGCACGCGCTTCATGGCCAGCGTGTCGACGGGGTCGCAGCTCGCGGCGCGGTAGGCGACCAATGGCGGCGCGTTGACGGGAACCTGGCGCCGGTTGGCGAACGTGTTCGTTGTATCGCCCGACGTATTCCGTCGGTCGGAGAAGGAGCAGTCCAGCGAGAGCGCGATGTACCGTCGGACTTCGGGGGTCATCGGAACGCGCGCGAGCCAGGCGAGCTCGCTGTCTACTTTGGTGGTGTAAGGCGCGTACTTCCTCAGCAGCGCCGCCGTGGCCTTCATTGATACGCCGTTGCCGTCCGGGAAGACGGCGTCGACGATGTCGAGTACGTGCGTCCGCTTCCAGCGCGGTGGGGAGACGCGTGACGACCGAGCGCGCACGGTCCACGCTCGGCCGCCAGTCGAGTGCCAGCTCCTTCTCTCGAAGGGCCAGCAGCACGTCGGTCTCGAACAACCGCGCGATGACGGGGGCCGGCTTTTTCGTGTGCCTGTCGCTGGCGACACGCGCATACGTCGCGCGCGCCTCCTTCGAGGCAGTCGTAGCACCCCTCGAGCACGCGGGTATCGGCCGCGGCAAGCGCGAGCGCGTTCGCCTTGCGGATGCGGGCCAATGCGCAGCCGAGCGACAATCCCATCCAGGCGAACACGGCGGCTCGGAGCCACAACGCTCGGAGCCTAACGCCGCGCGCGAAGCGGTCTGGCCCTGGCCGGCAGGCGAACTGGAGTCGTTCGGAATCGTGCGGTCGCGACATGGACCGGCCTGCCGTCGCTCGGGGTGGCTGGACTCACGCCCAGTTACAGGCGCAGTGCTACTATGGCGATAGTAGCTCGTCCGGTCAACCCTTGTCATTCCGAGCGCAGCCGCGGAGCGGCGGTCAGGAGCATGTCATTCCGAGCGAAGCGAAGCGAGTCGAGGAATCCTGGCGTCCCGGTAGAGAGCCCTCTACCATGCGACCCGAGGATTCCTCGACTCCGGCCTTCGGCCTCCGCTCGGAATGACAGCTCCTCGACTCACTTCGTTCGCTCGGAATGACAGCGCTAGTCGTGATCCTTCGCGCCGCCGGCCACCGGCGAGCCATCCGCCCACTTCGGGACCTTCACGATCATCTCCGCCTGCGGCGTCCCAGGCGACCCCACCGAGATCGGTTCACCCGCTCCGTCCTGAGTGAGCCCGAACTTCGCCGGCGTCGCGCCCGGCACGTAGAACATGAGATGCGGATGCCACGCCCCGACGCGCCGTCCGTCGGCGTCCGGCGACGAGAACAGCACCTGGCGCGGGGACATCATGTACGCCAGCGCCAGCTCACGAGGCGCCGTCAGCTCACCGCGTGCGTACGCCGAGCTCACTGCCCGGTCCACCGAGTCCTCGCTCACGCCTAACGAGCGGAGCCGCACCTGCATCAGCTCGCGGTGCATCACCGTGCGCGTGCCTTCGGCGTTGAAGCAGATCGGATACAGCCCGCCCTCGTGGAGGTCGCGGGCCACCAGGCACGCGACGCCGTTCGATCCCTTACGAAGGGTGAGCACGTTCCCGTCACGGACCGCGTACACGGTCGCCTTGTCCGTAACCTCCGGTGGCGCCGCCGAGACCGCGAGCGCGATCTCGCTGGAATCGGGAAGGGGGACTGGCTTGAACGGATACCTGCTCCCGCCGGACTGCGCGGAAGCCGAAGCGGTAGCGACGAGAAACAGCAACACGGCATGGCGGCGCATTGGCGATACGGGATGGAGGTCGGGGTTCGAGCACCGGTATTTGATGGCCGCAAGCTCCAGAGTGTTACACGCCCCGCCGCGCGCGCCGCGGCTCTTCGAACACAATTGGCACGCTCGGCTCGTGCTTTGCGGCGTGACTGTATTTGGTCTCCCAATCAACGAGCCATCGAGACCATCACTCCGTCGCCCGCCTGCCCGAGGTCGTCCCCCTTGTTATGGCCCGGTGAGAGGCGAGGCTGTGCCGAAGGGGTGGTGCGGTTTTCTGCATCCGGCTGCGTCGCGCGCGAAGCGCGCCTGCGCGTTCTGCGTTGCATAGTACGAGCCCGGCGAAGGAACCGTGACCCCGAGATACCCGACGGTTGCACACTGAGGACATAGAAATCGCGGCACCCACCGTACTCGGTCGCTGAACTGAGCTGCTCAGGAGCATTCAGGACATGCAGGTCTCCCGTCGCGAATTTCTTCGCTACTCAGCGGGTGCGGGCGCCGGTACGGCGCTCGGCGGTCTCGTCGGGCTTGGGCTCACGCTCGCGCCCGCACGCGCAAAGGCGCAGCAGCTTCGCATCAAGGACTCGAGAACGGTGCCGAGCATCTGCCCATTCTGCTCCGTCGGATGCGCCACGCTGATCCACGTCAAGTACGGCGAGATCATCAACATCGAAGGCGACCCGCGCAGTCCGCACAACGAGGGTACGCTGTGCCCGAAGGGCGCCGCCATCTACCAGCTCCATCGGAATCCGAACCGACCCACGCAGGTGGTGCACCGGAAGCCCGGTGCCACCGAGTGGGAGACGGTGGACCTCGAGTGGCAATGAATCGCGTCGCCGAGCTGGTGAAGAAAACGCGTGACGACACGTTCATCGAGCGGCTGCCTAACGGGAAGCTCGTGAACATGACACCGGCGCTCTTCCACCTCGGTGGCGCGACGCTCGACAACGAATTCAACCACGTCGCGCAAAAGTTCTGTCCGAGTGTTATCCGGTCGCGTTCCGCTGGCCAATGAAGGCGAAGGTGAACGCGACGTGCGGTGGTGCTCGTCGGTGTGGCGCTGGCGTTAGGCGGCTGCAGCGACCGAAGCAACAAGACGGACTTGCGAACGCTCGATGCGGATGAGATGGCGAGCCAGGGTAAGCTCGTGCTCGCCGGCAGTCAGGTCGTCTCGGCTCTCCAGACGCCGAACCTCCCCGGTCGGATCATCTACGACAAGCCGGTGGATCTCTCTCTGGCGAACGCGATGCGGACGCGGCCAGATCTCGTGAAACCCGACACAAGCCGCGTCAACCCGAGTCGCCCGACGGCTCGTCGCGACACGACGGGCGGCGATGCCACCGCCGACACGAGTGGCGGCGCCGTGAAACCACGACCGAAGCGTCCATAGCCGATCAGCGTGAGAGGATCTTCAGCTCGCCGGTGATGAGCTGATAGCGGACGTCCCCCGTGGGGCCAAGGTCGACCAGCTCCGCCATGTACTCGGGAACCCAGGCCGGAGGCTGATCACCCATCGCCCACTGGCTTCGCAGGAACGCTGCGCCGCCGTCGGCGAGGCGAAGGAGTACCATGCCTAACGTGACAGCCTCCCGCGCCGCCGTGACGTCGAAGCCAGCTGTGGACACCATGACACGGAGAGGCGGGCTGCTCGGAGCGACGTTCACCGGCCGCTCGATCGGCTGCGCGACCGGCTGAAGGCGCTTGGGTCCGTCGGATGCCGCGGTCGGCGTGACCGGCGCCGCTCGCGCTTCGAGCGCGCGCACGGCGTCGACGTCGGTGACACGAACCTCGTTCCGGAAATCGATGAGCACGTCACGTGGTGTCGCGCCGCCGGCCGTCGAAGTCGGCGTTAGGCCTGCCAACTCCATCGCGTACTCACTCGGATCCTCGGGCGCGAGCGCGCGTCGCGAGAGAACGCGCACGATCGACAACGCGAGGCCCGCCTTCCGGAGCTCGCGCGCGATCACGATCTCGACTTCATCCGGACGGATGCGTCGAGGGTCACCCATGGTCGATCGTTCGAGCTGTCACACTTCCGACGTCGTCAAGAAACGAGCCCTCGTCGCGATCTCGCTCATCGGTACACTATCGGGCACTGCGCAGAGCTCGCCATAGCGGAACATGGCTTGCGACGATCCCGGCCACACGTCGCGCTCGGCGTCAGTCCGCAAGTCCCAGCGAGGTGACACCGACGCGATTGCCCAAGGAGGTATGACATGGCACAACATGATCGCGATCGCCTGGTGCGCAACGACGATACGGCCTCGTCCGGCCAGCTCGTCCACACGAGGGACCTCGACAAGTTCGAGTTTCCCAAGGATAGCCCTGATCCACGCGGCTGGGACGTTCGTTCGGCTGACGGTACGAAGGTCGGAAAGGTCGAAGATCTGATCGTCGACACGGCCGAGCGCCGCGTCCGCTACATCGAGGTCGCGCTCGACCGCAGTCTCGCGAAAGACACGGATCGTGACTACGCACTGGTTCCGATTGGGCAGGCTCGACTCGATGACAACGGAGACAACGTGGTCGTGGACATGGCGAGCACCGATCTGGCCGGCGCGCCGCGTTATGACCGGAAGGCGTTGTCTCGCGACTACGAGACGTCGCTGCGATCATGGCTCGGTCAGCGGCGAACGAATGCTGGATCGCAGGCTCGCTCGAGCTCGAATGTGAGCTCGACTGCAGGCTCCGATCGTGACGTCGATTTCTACTCGAGCCCTGAGTACGACGACCAGCGCTTCTTCACGCGAGGGCGCGGCCAGCGGAGTGGCGCGGCAGGCCGCGCGAGCTCGGGCATCGGTGACCGCATCGCCAACGCGGCCGACGACATCAAGGACCGCGTTGACGGAAACCCGGCGTCGCGTCCGGGGCCGGATCCCACGGATCGCCGGTAGTCGCGGCCGTCATTCCGAGCGGGGTGTCATTCCGAGCGAACGAAGTGAGTCGAGGAATCGCGATCGTCCCGATAGAGGGCTCTCTACCTAGCACGGTCTCGATTCCTCGACTGCGGCCCGTTGGGCCTCCGCTCGGAATGACACCTACGATGCCGTGCTTACCGCGAGCGCCTTCAACAGCCGATACGTGAACTCGAGCTGATCGTAGAACGCCTTCACGCCAATGCGCTCGTTGAGCCCGTGTGCGCGTGTGTCGTCCGCACTGCTCGGGTCGACGAACAGGCCACTCACGCCATACACCGACATCCCCGCGTTACGGAGGAACAGTCCGTCGGTCGCACCGGTCTCCATGTTCGGAATGATCGGGAGCGGCCCCCACAACGACGCTGTGACCGAGCGGATCGTGCTCTCCAGCGCTGGCGGGAGCGGCGACGGCGGACTCGGTCTCGCCGTATCAGCGGCAGTCACGACGACCGCGGTGTCCGCCACGACTCTTTGAATGGTCCGCTCCACTTCTGCGGGATCCTCACCCGGAAGAATGCGGCAGTTCACCGTAGCTTCGCGCGCGCTGCGGCAGCGCGTTCACGGCGTGCCCACCCTCGATGAGCGTCGTGATACACGTCGTCCGAAGCTGGGCGTTGTAGAACGGCGACCGTGCGGCGAGCCGAGCGGCGGCGGCGCGGTCCGGGGTGGCGGTCGCGCTCACGGCACGCATCTCGGCGGCGAGCGCTCCGCTGCTGAGCGACGCGGTGCGCGCGAAATACGCCCGCGTCACCGCATTCGTCTTGATCGGAAATTCGTACGCGCTCACCCTGCCTAACGCTGCTGCGAGTCGGTTGATCGCGTTGTCCTTCGTCGGCAGCGAGCTGTGCCCGCCCGGATTGCGTACGACGAGATGGACGGAGTGGAAGACCTTCTCCGCGGCCTGCACGTCGAGCGAGATCGGCTTGCCGTCGTGCAACTCGCCGCCGCCCGCATCGGGGTTGAGGACGTACTCGGCGTCGAGTAGATCGCGGCGGTGCTCGAGCAGCCACTGAATCCCGTTGTATCCGGTTCCGCCACCTTCTTCTCCCGCCGTCAGCGCGAGAACGTAGTCGCCTTCCGGAACGATTCCTTCCTGCTTCATTCGCAGGAGCGCGGCAACCCACGCCGCGTCGCCGTTCTTCATGTCGAGCGTACCGCGCCCGTAGAAGTGACCGTCGCGCTCGGTCAGCGTGAATGGATCGAGCACCCAATCCGCGCGCCGCGCTTCCACGACATCCAGATGGCCAATGAGCAGGATCGGTCGGCGCTTCCCACTTCCACGGACGCGAACGATGAGATTCTTGTCCTTGGCGTCGACGCCTGTATCCGGCCCGACGATCTGCACGTCGGCACTCGGGAATCCGGCCGCGCGGAACCGGGCGGCGAGAAGCTCGGCCGCTTTCGTGGTGCTACCCGCGGAGAACGTGGTGTTCGTCTCGATGAGCTCGCGCAGGATATCGCGGCCGAGGGTCTGATACGCGGTCGGAGTTGATTGGGCGCGCGCTGATGACGCGAACGCGAGCGTGAGGGCGAGAGTGAACGAGGCGGATCTATTGGTCATCGTGAATCTTGGCTCCAGAGCGTTCGCGTCCACGTATCCGCGGACGTCGTGATCGGGCGAAGGCCGCAGCGCGATCAAACCTCGGTCCAGCCCCGAACAGCCGCTAGGTGGACCGCGATCGCTGAACGCTCGTACACTGGGTTACGGGTGGTCATTACGGTTGGTCACTCTGGACACGCCTTTCAAGCGTTGTATGATCACCTCGTCACAGGATCTGAAACGTCTCACCCCGAGGTGTGCATGCCGCGGCAATTGTCGGGTTCGAGCACGGCACGTCTGATCGCGGGCATAGCAATGTGCCTAACGTTTACCGCACCGGCTCTGCTCTCGGCACAGGGTGCCGGGCGCATTCGTGGGAGGGTCTCGGACGCCGACGACAAGGCGCCGCTCTCCTCCGTTCAGATCTCGGTCGTGGGGACCAGCCTGGGCGCCGTGACCGGCGCGACCGGCCAGTACATCATCAACGGCGTCGCGCCCGGTCAGGTCACGCTGCGCATCCGCCGCATCGGCTACGCCAGCATGACGCAGCCGGTGACCGTTCCGGCGGGCGGCGAAGCCACCGCCGACATCGTCATGACGAGGGCCGCGACACAGCTGTCCGAGGTGATCACCACCGCGACCGGCGATGTCGAGAAGAAGACCTACGGCAACGTCGTGGCGACGATCAACGCCGACTCCCTCGTCGGCAAGGCGCCGATCACGAACGTCAACGAACTGCTTCAGGCGCGCACCGCGGGCGTGCAGGTGATTCAGGGGACGGGACAGACCGGCGCCTCGAGCTCGATCCGCATTCGCGGCGCCAGCTCGCTCTCCCTCACCAACGAGCCGCTCATCGTCATCGACGGTCTCCGCTTCGACAACTCCCCCGCGTCCAGCAATTTCAGCTCGATTCGCGTCAACCGACTCGGCACGCTCAATCCCGACGAGATCGAGTCGATGGACATCATCAAGGGCCCTTCCGCAGCCGCGCTCTACGGAACGGCGGCCGCGAACGGCGTCGTCGTGATCACGACCAAGCGGGGGAAGGCCGGCTCCGCGAAGTGGAGCGCGTTCGGCGAAGGCGGCGCCGTGTCGCAGAACGCCGCCTTCACGTCGAACTATCAGGGGTGGGGCACGAACCTGAACGCCGCCGGACAGCGCGTCGGCCCCCCGGTCCAGTGCAAGGTGTTCGCGGCAGCGCGCCAGGCATGCGTCCTCGACTCGCTGACCTCCTACAATCCGTGGAACGCGAAGGAGACCGACCCGTTCCAGACGCAGGGGCGTTATGCGGCCGGGCTCCAGGTGTCAGGCGGTAGCGACCAGCTTCGTTACTTCCTCTCCGGCGAGCACCAGGGCGAAACCGGTCCCTACACCATGCCGGATTACGAGATCGACCGCCTCACGACGCTTCGCGGCACCCGTCCGCGCGATCGGGAGATCACCCCGAACGAGCTGACGATGAACTCGGCGCGCGGAAACTTCTCGCTCAGCATCAAGCCGAACCTCACGCTCGATGTGAACTCGGGCTACATCCGGCGCGACCTCTACAACGCGTTCGAGGGGACGTTCTTCGCGGGATGACGTTCCAGTACATGACCGGTCCGGGCTTCAAGAACGCCACCAACGGGCTACAGCGTGAGTTCGTGGGTGACGTGTTCGGTGTCGAGGGCAAGCTGCGCGATGACCGGTTCACCGGCGGCGCCACGCTCAACTGGCAACCCAAGACCTGGCTCACTGGACGCGCGATCGTGGGAATCGACCAGACGAATTCCTTCGGGTATCGCCAGCAGTTGAAAGGCGAGGGACCGCAGGTCGGTGTGTCGTGGGGGCCCATCTCCAACGAAGGTGGAAAGGACTACGACCGCTCGAACAACGCGCGCTACACGTTCGACATCGGCGCGACCGCGACCAAGGACATCACGCCGGTGCTCAACTCGCGCACGTCGGTAGGCGCGCAGCGCTTCTTCGACGCGCAGTACCAGTCACAGGGCCGAGGCTACGGCCTGCCGCCCGGGGCGTCGACTCCCAACTCGGCGCGCCAGCGCGAGTCGTGGGAGTTCACCACTGAGGAAGCAACGTACGGTGCCTTCATCGAGGAGGCGCTCGGCTGGCGCGACAAGCTTTTCCTCACGGCCGGCGTCCGCACAGATCAGACGAGCGCATTCGGTCGCGAGGCGGCGCGTACTGTGTATCCACGCGCCGCGGTTTCGTACGTGATCTCGGATGAAGATTGGTTCCCGAAACTGTCATTGCATGGACCGACTCCGCCTGCGCATGGCCTATGGCAAGGCGGGTGTGCAGCCGAGTACCATCGCGGCGCTGCAGTACCTCGGTGCGGCGGCGTTCCCGACTGGAGCCGCGGCCGATGAGCCGGGCCTTCGCATTGCTTCGATCGGCAACCAGAACCTGAAACCGGAAGTCACGACGGAATACGAAGGCGGCCTGGACCTCGGCTTATGGGATGGTCGCGTCGCCATCGAGGCGACGCTGTTCCGCAAGCTCTCCAAGGACGCCCTCTACAACCGGCCGCTTCCTCCGTCGTACGGCACGGCCATCGGATCCGCGTCGCCCACGCAGTGGCAGAACCTCGCCGCGGTGGAGAACAAGGGGACCGAGCTGACGGTCGACATGCAGATCCTTCGCAATCCGGCGTTTACATGGGACGTGCGTGTCAACGGCTCCCTGCTCAAGAACAAGCTCGTCGACGCCGGCGGCGTGCCTCTGCCGACCGCGCCCGGCGCGCGCAACGAGGTCGGGTATCCGCTGTTCGGACTGTGGGATCGCGAGATCAAGTCGTACAGCGACAAGAATGGCGATGGCCTGATCGGCGACGATGAGATCGACGTGTCGGCCGGGCTCGCGTTCCGTGGATCATCGCTCCCACAGCGCGAGGCCGGTTTCGGCACCACGGTCGGCCTGTTCAAACGCGCGCTGCAGTTCTCCATGCTGATGGACTACCGCGGCGACTTCTACAAGCGCTGGCAGTACGAGGAGTGGCGCTGCCAGTCGAGCGGCAACTGCGCGGCCGTGAACGACCCGAAGGCTCCGCTGGCGGACCAGGCCGCGGCCACCGCCGCGAACAGCTCGTCCAAGCGCACGATCTGGGGCTACTACGTGCCTAACGACTTCCTCAAGCTCCGCGAGGTGTCGGCGACGTATACGCTGCCGGCCGATCTGTCGCGGCGCTGGCTGCGTTCACGCACCGCGTCGATCAACTTCGCCGCGCGCAACCTCGGCTACCCCTGGAGCAAGTACCCGGGCATTGACCCCGAGTCGAACAATTCGGTGGCGAACACCGGCGGCGGCAACAGCGAGCTCACGGCCCAGCCACCGCTGCGCTACTTCATTTCCCGAGTGAACATCCAGTTCTGACCTCCGTCGCGATCGTGCGTGCAACCGAACAGAGAGCCAATCCATGACTAATAGAACAGCTCGGACGTTCGCTGCCCTCCTGCTCGCCATTGGAGTCGCAGCGTGCAGCACCTCGGACCTGCTCGACGTAGAGACGCCCGACCAGATCACCCCTGACCAGGCCGGAAGCGCGGTTGGCGCGGCTGCGCTCCGCGTGTCGGCCATCGGCAACTTCGCCGCGTTCTACGGCGGTGATTATGGCGGGTCGTTCCACGGCGTGAGCATCACCAGCGGCATGCTCACCGACGAGATCGAGTCGGCTCGCGGTGGGACGGAGCATTTGGACAGCCGCGCCCAGAACGAGGGTGTGCAACCGCTCAGCACGACGTGGGCGTTCGTGGGGCAGTCCACGACGCAGACGGTTCGCGCCATCAAGGCACTGAAGGAGTTCGCGCCCGAAGGGACCGCCACGGAGAAGTCGACGAAGGCCACGCAGATCGGTCATCTGTACGCGCTGCAGGGCTTCGCGTACGCGATTCTCGCCGAGAACTACTGCAGCGGCATCCCAATCGCGAATGCGGATGACATCAACCCGAAGACGGACCTGCTCACGACGGCGCAGTTGTACACGCGGTCGCTGGCGTACTTCGACACCGCGGCGACCACGTTAGGCACCACGACGGCCGACCAGCCATTCCGGAACGCCGTCGCGGTCGGACGTGGACGCGTGCTCGTCGACCTCGCCCGGTATGACGAAGCGGCAGCGGCGGTGACTACCGTCCCTACCAACTTCAGCTTCGCCGTCAGCTACTCGGCGACGTCCGTCGTGAACGCCATCTACGACTGGATGAACGCGACGCTGAACTACGCGCCCGCGGACAAGGAAGGCATCAACGGGATGGACTTCATCACCGCTCGCGATCCGCGCGTGACGGTCATCCGCAACGCGGCGGGGGCTCCCACGCCACGAGCCGGGCAGGATGGAGCGCAGCATTACACGCAGACCGTCTTCGCGACGGCCGGCGCACCGATGCCGCTCGCGACGGGTGTCGAGGCGCGCCTGATCGAGGCCGAGGCTGCGCTCAAGAAGGGCGATGCGACGACGTACCTGGCGAAGATGAACGACGCGCGCACGATCGTGAGCGCGCTGACCCCGCTGACCGACCCCGGCTCGGCGGTGGCGAGAGAGAACCTGCTGTTCCGCGAACGGGCTTTCTGGTTCTGGGGAACGGCCCATCGGCTCGGCGATCTTCGCCGTCTCGTGAAGGACTACAAGCGAGGCGCGGAGACCGTGTATCCCACGGGACCGTATTTCAAGGGTGGGGCGTACGGCACGGACCTCGTCCTGATTCCGGCGCAAGCCGAGAAGAACAACGTGGATTTCCAGGGCTGCTCCGCGACCACGTTGTAATGCGCTAGCGGGTGCGCACGGCGCGCGATCCCACCGGGGTCGCGCGCTCGTGCATCGAGCAATTTGGACCTAACGCGGCCTTGACGGCTCCTGGCTGACGCGCGAGGGTTAGCCACCCCGATTTCCCGAGGACCGCATGTCTCGACTCGCGTCACGCGCTCGCCTGCTGCCCCTCAGTTTCGTCGCGGCGACCGCAATCGTCGCGCAGAGCCCACCCGCCGCTTCGAGAGCATCGACGGATCCCGACGTGGTCGGGGCGGAGCGCCTCTTCTCCGCCTGGCTGGAGGGACAGATCGCCTACCGCGGGCTGCCGGGGATCGCCGTCGGCGTGGTCGCGGACCAGGAGCTCGTATGGGCGGCCGGATTCGGGCACGCCAACGTCCAGGCAAAGCGGCCGATGACCCCGGACACGAAGTTCCGCATGGCCTCGCACAGCAAGCTGTTCACGGCCACCGCCATCATGCAGCTGCGGGAGCAGGGCAAGCTCCGACTCGATGATCCGGTTTCCAAATACCTGCCATGGTTCAAGGTGAAGCCGGCAGGGGATGACGACGGCCCGATCACCATCGAGCAGCTCCTCGGTCACGCGTCAGGCCTCCCACGTGAAGCAGGCCCGCACTGGACCACAATGCAGTTCCCGACCGCCGACGAGATCCGCAAGCTGATCGCCGACCGGGAAGCGCCGTTCCCACCGCAGGAGCGGTGGAAGTACTCGAACCTCGCCTACACGATCGCCGGCATGGTGGTGGAGCAGGTGAGCGGTGAGCCGTGGGCCGACTACGTTCAGCGCCACATTTTTCAGCCGCTCGGCATGAGCGCGTCGAGCGTGGACCGCAACGTCGAGGGACTCGCGGTCGGGTACGGGCGGCGCATGCCGGACGGGTCGCGTGAGGTGTTGCCCTTCATGGACGCGCGCGGGATGGCGGCGGCGACCGGCCTCACCTCGACCGTCGAGGACATGGCGAAGTTCGTCTCGGCCCAGTTCCGGAAAGGTCCCATGGGCGGTCGCCAGATCCTGAGCACCGGCTCGCTGCGGGAGATGCACCGCGTCCGCTCGCTGGAGAACGACTGGACCTCGGGCACCGGAATCGGGTTCGCGGTGAGCCGGGTGCGTGACAAGACGTATGTGGGTCACGGGGGCGGCTACCCTGGCTACACGACCCAGACGCTGATTCAGCTCGACGACAAGGTCGGCGTGATCGTGCTGACCAACACGAACGACTCGAACCCGAACGACATCGCACGCCAGCTGATGGCTACCGTGGGAGCAGCGGTGGCGAAGGCATCGGCCGCGAAGCCGAAGGTGGTCGCGTGGGACCCGTCGTGGTCCCGCTTCGTGGGGCTCTACCGCGGTGTGTTCGGCGACAGCCAGGTGGTGCTGCTCAACCAGCGCCTGGTCGTGATCACGCCTAACGCGGCGAACGTCGACAATCCGGTCACCCTCGAGCCCCTTGGCGAGGGACGCTTTCGCTACGTGGCGGCTTCCGGTGGCGGGCCGGTGGGCGAAGTGGTGCGGTTCGTCGAGGAAGGCGGGCGGGTGGTGCGCATGATCACGGGCGACAGCTATGTGGACCGGGTGCCGGACAGCACCGGATCGAAGTGAGCGAGGGTTCTCCTCGTATGCGACCACTCCAGGATCTCTACCCCGATGACTTCGCCCACTGCTACGGTTGCGGGCGCCTCAACGCGCACGGGCTGCACGTAAAGAGCGAGTGGCACGAGGGCGAAGCGCTCGCTCGCTTCCAGCCCGAGCCCCACCACATGGCGCTTCCCGGCTACGTCTACGGCGGGCTCACCGCGTCACTCGTGGACTGCCACTCGATGGCGACGGCAGCGGCAGCGTCCATGGAGGCGACCGGAGCGAGGCCGGGTATCGACCCGACGCCACGCTTCGTGACCGCGTCACTTCATGTCGACTACTTGCGGCCGACCCCACTCGGCCCCGTGCTCGTGCTTCGAGCGCGCGCCACCGAGCTGACCGAGCGCAAGGTCGTGGTGGAGACCTCCGTGTTCGCGGACGAGGTGGAGTGCGCGCGCGGGCGCGTCGTGGCGGTTCGCATGCCAGCGACAATGGGTACGGCTCCCGCAGTGGACTGAGCGAACCGCCACGAGGCGCGATCGCCGCGTCAGATGATCGGCCCGACAGCCTCCAATGCATGTCGCAGCTTCTCGGGGTTGCGGACGAGGTGAAGCGCCCGGATGCGTCCGTCTTCCACGTCGACCGTCGTGGCCGTGGTGACTACGCCGTCCTCGAACGTCAGGATCGCTGGCTGGCCGTTGAGCCGCGTTAGGCGTCGGACCGCTGTCGGACCCACCTTGCGCCAGACGCCGAGCAGGAAGCGCGAGACGCGGTCCGAGCCGTCGAGCCGGTTGCGAGCGGCGCGCGCGATGTCCGCCGCCGTCGGCGGCGAGCGTCACGTCCGGTGCGAGCAGCGCGAGCAGGGCGGGCGCGTCGTCCGCCGAGAGCGCGGCGAGATACTGTTCGAGGATCCGCTCGTGCGCATTGGGCGGCGTAGGCACGCGCGGCCGGTCGGCGCGTACGCGGTCGCGTGCGCGATGCACCATTGGCGGATCGCGTCCGGCCGTCGCCCCAGGATGTGCGCGATCTCCGCATAGTCGGTCCCGAAGACTTCGCGCAGGAGAAACGCGGCTCGCTCTTCCGGAGCCAGACGCTCCAGAAGCACGAGTAGAGCGACGGACAGGTCGGATGCGAGCTCCGCTTGATGATCCGGAGCAGGCTCAGCGTTAGGCACCCCCGGCGCGTCGAGGGCAATCGGTTCCGGGAGCCACGGACCAGGGTAGGCCGCCCGTTCGGTGCTGAGTCGTCGGAGCCGGTCCACCGCGAGGCGGCTGACGACGGTCACCAGCCACGCCTCCGGCGACCGCACCACCTGGCGGTTGGTCTGTTGCCAGCGAAGGTAGGCCTCCTGCACCACGTCCTCGGCCTCATCCATGTCGCCGAGCATCCGGTAGGCGAGCCCGAGAAGCCGCGGGCGGTGTTCGAGGGCGCTCTCAGCCGAGAGCTCCTCCAGTGAGTTTCGAGCGATCATAACAACACAGACGTCCTGGCCTCGCGGATGTGACAGCCATGCCGACGTGGCCTTGGCTGTCACATCACGATTGGCGTTCCGTCTCTCATACGCAACGGAACGCCAACAACGACGAAATATCGTGCGATCACGAGGAGAACGACGATGTGCAAGAGTCATGGCTTCGAGCGGAAGGCCAGGCACGTATCGCCTGCATCGGCAAGGGCAGTGTTCCGCGAAACGCATGTGCGCTCGCGTCGGCGAACCGTCATGACGCCGAGCGAAGAGAGGGCAGCGCGGGTGTTCTATCGTCGCGCGCTGAAGGGTCGACAGGTGTGGCCGGCAGGAGACGCCTGTGCCAACGGAAGTCTCTGGTTCCTCGTCGCGGGCTCGCTCATCGAGGTCAGCGGTGGGCTGGTCAGCACCGCGAAACCGATTGTGCTCGATGTCGATGACCCCGACGACCTCGCGCAGCGATGCTGGGATGCCGGGTTCACGGTCCGGGTCAATCAGGACTCGACGGGTCGTGCGCCTGTATCAGTCTTCGACCCGTTCGGTCGCAGGGTCGATCTGGCTCCTCGAGAAAGCACGCTGAATGTTTATCGCTCGGCGTGAGGAGGTGATCATGGATAGGCGTGTCCTTTCAACCAGTTCCGTGCGTGCAGGCGCGGGGCATCACGCGGCGTTCGCTGTCGGAACGCCGATAGAGATCGACGCCGTAGCCGATCGGGCAGACGATGCGACTACCGCGCGCGGCAGCGAGACGGCAAGACGAATGACAACGACGAGGATCCTCGTACTGGGCGGTGGATTCGGCGGCGTCGCCGCGACACGCGAGATCGAACGACTGTTTCGCGACAAGCGGGATGTCGAGATCACGCTCGTGAGCCGCGACAACTTCTTCGTGCTCACACCGCTGCTGTTCGAAGCGTGTACCGGCGTCCTGGAGCTGCGGCATTGTGCGCAGCCCATCCGTCCTGCGTTGCGACGAGCGCGGTTCGTCGAGGCGAGCGTCGGGCACGTGGACGTCGAACGCCGCGTCGTCCACGCCGTGGCCGCGGAAGGCGTCTCGTACGAGCTTCCGTACGACCATCTCATCGTTGCACTCGGCGCGACGACGAATCAGACGCTGATTCCTGGTTCCACGAACGCGTTCACGTTCAAGACGATGGCCGACGCACTCGTACTCAGGAACCACCTGATCGAGCGCTTCGAGCGTGCGGATGCGGCGTCGGATCCGATGGTCCGCCGTCGCTGCCTGACGATCGTGGTGATCGGCGGCGGGCTGGTCGGCGTCGAGCTCCTCGGCGAGCTGACGGCGTTCGCGGATGATGTGCTTCGCTACTACCCGCGGTTACATCGAGATGAAGTGCGCTTTCACCTGTTCGAGGCCGGCAAGCGCATCCTGCCGGAGATCGACCCGACGCTCGCGGAGGAGGCGGCGCGCGTGCTCGAGCGCCGCGGGGCGGACATCCGCGCCACGACGCCCGTGCGGTCGATCGAGCCGGGGTACGTCCATCTCGCGGGTGAGACGATCGAGGCGGCGACCATCGTGCTGGCGGCGGGCGTCGTGCCTAACGCTATCGCGACTCGCATCCCCGTCGCCCACGACGAGCGTGGACGCATTGCCGTCGACGCCACGATGCGGAGCCAGAGTCACCCGGAGGTCTGGGCGCTCGGCGACTGCGCGGCCATCCCGTCACCGGACGGTCACCTGTATCCCGCGCTGGCGCAGCACGCGACGCGCGAAGCGCGACAGGTCGCGCGGAACGTTGCGGCCGTCGTCGGCAGGCGCACGCCTACCGCGTTCGTCTACCGCACGCTCGGCACCATGGCGTCGCTCGGACACACCGACGCCGTCGCGACCGTGATGGGCGTGCGCCTAACGGGATTCCCCGCGTGGTGGGTGCGACGGACGTATTACCTCATGCAGATGCCGCGCTGGGACCGACGCCTTCGGATGGTGCTCGACTGGACGGTGGCGCTGTTCTTCCGGCCGGATATCACGAAGGTGGATCTTGCTGTCGAACAGGATCAGGTGCTTCGTGCCCCTAGTGGGACGAGTTGAAGCGAATGTTGAGAGCAGGCGATTCTGGCCGCAGAGCCAGAATTGGCAAACCCTGTCCACGACGGCGCTCGTCCACGAGGCCTACCTCCGGCTCGTGGACCAGACGCGCGCGCAGTGGGCCGACCGGGCGCAGTTCTTCGCCGTGGCCGCGCACGTGATGCGACGCGTGCTCGTGGATCACGCCGGCGTCATCGCGCGGGACGGCGTGGCGGCGTGCATCGGCGCGGCGGTCTCGCTGGACGTCGCTCGAGTCGAGCAGACGCTGGAAGCCTCGCCACCGGCGAGCGCGCCAACGTCCTCTTGGCGATGGACGAGGCGCTCGAGCGGCTCGCGGCGCTGGATTCGCGACAGGCGCGCGTCGTGAGTGCCGCTTCTTCGGAGGGCTGACGGAGTCGGAGACGGCGGAGGCGTTAGGCGTGACCGCACGCACGGTCGCGCGTGACTGGGTGAAAGCGCGCGGGTGGCTGTACCAGGAGCTTGTCCGATGACGCGCTTCTGAGCAGTCGCCGGAAGGGCCGCGCTCGGCGATGCAAGCGACTCCGGGATCACCCTTCTCGGCCGAGCAGTGGCGCGACGATCCAGCGCGCTGGTCGACGGCGCGCTCGACCTCCCACCTACGGCGCGGGCGGCGTACCTCGACGAGTCGTGCGGTGCGAGATGTGGCGCTGCGCGAGCACGTCACGCGGTTAGTCGATGCATGCGAGCGCGCGGCGCGTGCGGATGGGCTCCTCGCCGCGCCGGCGATCGCCTTCGCGGCGCCCCTTGCTCGCCGATCTCACCGAGCAGGACGCCTCGCGCGCGGATCAGCTGCGCCGCTGTGATGGTCGACGCGCTGCGGGCCGCGCTGTCGGGGCGCTACGCGGTCGAGCGCGAGCTCGGGCGCGGCGGGATGGCCACCGTGTACCTGGCTCGCGACGTCCGGCACGACCGAGTCGGTCGCGGTCGAAGGTTCTCGAGCGGAACGTCGCCGCATGCGGGGGCCGAGCGCTTCCTGCACGAGATCCGGACGGCCGCGCGGCTCACGCACCCGCACGTGCTCGGCGTCCACGACTCCGGTGAAGCCGACGGGCTGCTGTACTACGTGATGCCGTACGTCGAGGGCGAAACCCTCCGCGCGCGTCTGACGCGCGAGGGCGCGCTTGCCGCTTGCCGGACGCGATGCGCCTGATGCGCGAGCTCGCCGACGCGCTCGCCTACGCGCACGGCCACGGCGTGATGCACCGCGACTTGAAGCCCGAGAACGTGCTGCTCTCGGGCGGGCACGCCGTCGTCGCCGACTTCGGCATCGCCAAGGCGCTCGCCGCCGCCACCGGAGGGACTGCCGAGCGCGGCGCGGGGACGTCTCGCCGCGTCGCGGCTCACGGCGACGGGCGTGGCGTTAGGCACGCCCGCCTACATGGCTCCCGAGCAGGCGGTCGGCGACCTGGCCACCGACCACCGGGCCGACCTCTACGCGCTAGGCGTGGTGGCCTACGAGGCGCTGGCCGGCGCGCACCCGTTCGGCGCGCGGCTCAGCGCAGGCACTCGTTGCGCGCGCATCTCACGGAGCCGCCCGCCCCGCTCGGCGACCGGCGCACGGACGCGTCGCCGGCGCTGGCCGCGCTTGTCATGCGGCTGCTGGCCAAGGACCCGGCCGCGCGCCCGCAGAGCGCCGCGGCCGTGCTGCGCGCGCTCGACGACGCGCCGCCGCTGGGCATGCCGGCGTCCGTCCGCTGCCCGCCCCTCGGCCGCGCTGGCCGAGACGGCGGCCGGTCGGCGGAGGCGCGTGGCGGTGCTCGCGGCCGCGGCGGCGCTGGTGCTGGCCGCCGGCGTCGGCGGGTACGCCCTGTGGCGCCGGGCCCCGGCGTTAGGCGGGCGCGACGCGGCAGCGGCCGGCGTCGAACCGGCCGCGATCCGCGCGGTGGCGGTGCTGCCGTTCGAGAACACCGGGGGCGCGGCCGCCGACGACTACTTCAGCGACGGCATGACCGACGAGCTGGCCCACGCGCTCTCACGTCTGCCGGGGCTGCGGCTCGCCGGCCGGACGTCGAGCTACGCGTTCAAGGGGAAGGCCGCCGCCGCCAGGAGATCGGCCGGGTGCTCGGCGTCGGCGCCTACGTCGGCGGCACGGTGCGGCGCGCGGGCGATCGGCTGCGGGTGACGACGCAGCTCGTGGGCACCGCCGACGGGAAGGTGCTCTGGGACAGCGTCTTCGAGAGCCGCTCGAGCGACGTCTTCGGCGTGCAGGACGAGTTCACGCGCGCGATCGTCGCCGCTCTGGCGGCGTCACTCGGCGGGCGCTGACGGCGCGCTTGTGCCGCGATGCGGCGCGCGGCACGACAAACCAGGAGGCGTACGACCTGTACCTGAAAGCGCGGTACTTCTGGCTCAATCGCAACGCAGCCAACATCGACGCGCTCCGTCACGTACTACCGCGAAGCCATCGCGCGGGACCCGAACTTCGCGCGCGCGCACGCCGGGCTGGCGCTGGCCTACGCCATCCTGCCGGTCTACATCCCCGACCCGAGCGACTCGACGACGGCGCTGAACGCGTCGAGCGCGCAACGCGCCATGCGCTCGACTCCACGCTCGCCGACGCGCAGATCGCGCTCGGCCTCGGGTTTGAGCGCCAACTGAGGTTCTGGCTATGCCCAGGCGCGCTGCCGCGCTGCGCTCAACATCGAACACGCCAGCGTCATCGCTGGATCACGTCCTCGGGTTTATTCTGCATGCGACAGGGCACCCTGACGAGGCGCTCGTCGAGCTGCGGCAGGCTACACAACTCGATCCACTGGCTAAGTCGGCCGCGAGCGCGTTCGCGGTCGCGCTCATTAGCGCGAGACGATTTCCCGAAGGCGAGGCTGCCTCGCGCCGTGTATTGACGATTGACTCCACGTTCTCGCTCGGCATCGGGAGCCTGGGGCTCGCGCAGGCGTTCAGCGGGCAGCCCGACAGCGCGGTGCGCACCCTCGAACGTGGCATGCGGTTGCACCCCGACGGTCCGGGGCAGCACGCGCCCCTGCTGTTCGCCTACGCCGCCGCTGGGCGTTGGGCCGAGGCCGAGCGGATGCGCGTGGAGCTCCGCCGCCGGGTTCCCCATGCTCGAGTCGCTCGATATCACGACCTTCGCCGGACGCGTCGGAGAGGTCTTCCGGCTCGTGGTCGACGAGACGACCACCATCTCGAGCCGACTGATTGCCGTGACGCCGGCCAACGGCGGATCGGCGAACCCAGCGCGCGCGGGCGGTCGCACGCCGTTCTCCCTCGTATTCCGCTCTCCGCCCGGCGCGCCGATGCCGCAGCGCATCTACCGCCTGCAGCACGAGGAGCTCGGCCAGCTCGAGCTCTTCCTCGTTCCGATAGGACCGGACGCGGATGGAATGTGCTATGAGGCGGTGTTCAGCTGACGCGGCGAGGCGGGCGAACGAGGTATGAGTAGACCCCGCGGTCCTGGCGCTCCTCGAAGCCGAGCCGAGTGTACAGTCGGCGGGCGGCGTTCTGCTTCTCGACGTGGATGCCAATCGGAGTCCCGATCGCGTCCGCCTCATCGCACAGCTCGCGCATAACGCGAGTGCCGATACCAGCGCCGCGGTACTCGGTCAGCAGCGCGATGTCCATGACCCGAATCTCGTCCGGCCAGCGCGCCACGAACAACCGCCCGACTGGCTGCCCGTCGGCGAGCACGATCTGGTACGTGGCGCCGTCGTAGTTCTCGCGGTAGTAGCGATACTGCGCGGCGAACTGGCTCGCGAGAAACGCGTGTCGCTGCTCGTCGGTCCACGGGACGTGGGCGAGCTCCTCCCTGCGCGAGTCGGCGTAGACACGGAAGAGAAAGGGCTCATCGTCGACTGTGGCTTCGCGTAGCGTGAGCTCGGCCGCGATGATTCTCGCTGTCCACGGTGATCGCCACCAGGTAGAGAGACGCGATCAGGACCGCGGCGGAAAGACGCCCTGCAGCGCAATGCAGAAGGACATCGTTAGGCTCGGCATCATGTTGTTGTGCGGGGCCTGTCCGCCCGCGGATGCAAGCACCTGGCTTGCCATGGCCACGACGTTGGCTGATGCCGGTGCGAATGCCTGCCCTTTGTTCGCGCGAGCGAGCGAGTTCCCCGCGGGAGTCTTGCCGGTTGCGAGAGCGCTCTGCGCCATCATGGAGTGAGAGTGCGCGGGCATCTCGCTTTCCGAGAGCGTCGCGGTCTCGCTTCCCCCGGTCTCGCCGAGTACACGCGGCGAGAGCCCTTGCCCCTGTCCCGGGTGCATCGGCGCGCGGCCTCGCAAGTCGGGCAGCGCGAACGTGCTCTTTCCGTCACCCCCGTACGTCGTACCGACGAGAGAGAACAGCGCCGTGTTCTGCGAGAGTGGAAGCAACTGCCCATCACAGAACGCCCACCCTTTCGGGGCGAAGTTGAACGGGAAGATGCGGATCTCCGCGACGAAGGGATCGGCCATGAGTACGCCCTCAGGGCGGTGACGGGAAAATGCCGAACAGAGAGATGATGAAGTCGATGCAGAGGTACGGCTGCATGTTGGTATGCGGCTGACTCCCACCGCGTTGCGCTACGGCCTGAGGCGCCATGGTGCTGTCCGGCGGCACGACGCTGTACAAGTTGCTCGCCCTGGGCTGGGCCAGCGTGCGCGCGGTGGGCGCGTTCCGCGTCGCGTCCCTCCCAGCGGCGATGAACGCATGAGCGTGCGGAGGCAGTTGCTGGACGGTGAGCGTGACCGTCTCGTCGCCACCGGTCTGCGCCAGGCTGAAGCCATTTCCTTGATGAACGGGGATTCGACCTCGCAGGTCGGGCAGCGCGAACGTGCTCTGCCCATCGCCACCATACGTGGTGCCGATGAGTTGAAAGAGCGTCTCGTTCTCGGAGATGGGCAGAAGTTGTCCCTCGCAGAACATCCAGCCGGCGGGAGCGAAGTTTCCGGCGAACATGCGGATCTCGCCGACATACGGTTGCGCCATGTCAGCCTCAGTTGCGAGCCGGGAAAATTCCTTGCAGCGCGATGCAGAAGTTCAGCGTCAGAAACGGCTGCATGTTGGAATGCGCCTGGCCGCCCCCGACGCTCGCGATGGTTGCTGGCGACAGTGGAGTCGGGTTCGTCGCGCCAGTGTACACGGCACCACCGTTCGCCGTCGCGAGCATGTTTGCGTTAGGCGCCGCTGTCGTCGCCTGGGTGGCGACAGCACGGACGGCGTGCGTGTGACTCGGCATCTCGGCGGTCGATAGTGTGTGCGCCTGCTCGCCAGCTTTCCCGCCCAGCGCATGCCCATTGCCGACATGGATCGGCGTGCGCGCCCGAAGGTCAGGAAGTGCGAAGGTCACCCGGCCATCGCCCCCGAAGGTCGTCCCGAGCAGCGCGAAGAGCGCCTGGTTCTGGTTGATGGGCAGCAACTGCCCGTTGCAGAGCGCCCACCCTTTCGGGGCGAACGCGAAGCTCATGATGCGAATCTCGCCGAGGAACGGCTCCGCCATGGCGGTACCTCATCGTCATTGTGCCTAACAGGGCAGGGTGGCCACTATGTGCCACTCACAGCTGAGGCGCAAGCAAGTTCATCCACCGGAGAGCTCTATCGGCGGTCGAACGTTAGGTGCGCGCTCTCCCCGCACTCGGCGGCTCGCCGTAACGCGCTGTCCACACGCGGCGCAATTGGCGGCCGTTCGCGAAGCCGCACGCCGCAGCCACCGCGTCCAGCGTCAGCGTCGGGTTCCGCATCAGGTCTCGGGCGCGCTCGACCCGCAATCGCTCGCGAAAGTCGTGAATCGAGATGCCCGTCGCGCGCTTGAACACGCGCGTCAGGTTGCGTTCGCTCATCCCCGCGATCTCCGCGAGCTCGTCGAGCGTCGCACGGGTGGCAGGATTTGCGACGAGGTGTTGCTGCACCTGGTGGATGCCCGGGCTCAGGTGCGTCTGATAGTCGAGGTACACGCTGTCCTGCCGGTGGCGCACCATCGCGGCGCAGGTAGACCACCATCTCCCGCGCGACTTCCGCGGCGACGACCGGGCCCGCGTCGTGCTCGATGAGCGCGAGCGCCATGTCGATGCCGGCCGCGATGCCGGCGCTCGTGACGATGCCGTCATCCTCGACGAACAGCCGGTCTCCCACCACGCGCGCTCGTGGGAACCTCGCTTGCAGCTCGGCCACCCGCTTCCAGTG
Source organism: uncultured Gemmatimonadaceae bacterium (assembly GCA_963829055.1). Classification (GTDB taxonomy): domain Bacteria; phylum Gemmatimonadota; class Gemmatimonadetes; order Gemmatimonadales; family Gemmatimonadaceae; genus JAJKIV01. The sequence goes on from CAWHHI010000006.1 coordinate 453,145, forward strand.
CGTCGTGCACGTCCGGCCGTCGAGCGCGCCCGCCTCACCTAACGCGAACGCGCCGGTGCAGACCGAGCACAGCTCGGCGCCCGCCCGCTGCGCCCGCCGGAGCCACGTGACGAGCTTGGGTGGCACGCGAAAGTCCGCTACGCGGAAATCCCGGGACGATGACGCGTTCTCCGGGCCCAACATCCGGCAACGCTTCGAGCCCACCGAGCTCGAGGCCCTGTGCTGTCTGTACCGTGGGCGTCGCGGCGTGATACGACAGCGCATAACGCGCCCCGAGCGCCGTCGCCTCGTGGAGGACCTGGACGGGGCCAGCCAGGTCCAGGATCTCGCAGCCAGGAAAGACGACGAAGATCGCGCGGCGCGGCGCCTGGCTGGTCATTCGTTCACGACGCGAACGCGGGCTGCAATGCGGGCTGCAACGCCTGCTGCATGGCGGCCGACTCGATCAACGCCTCGACTTCCGCAACGAGCGTCTTCGTCTGCACGATACGCGCGAACCGACGGCGAAGCGCGTACGCGGTGCGCTCCTCGATGGCGTCGACGCCGATCTCCTCGCCGGGCACGTCGTGGTTCGGAATCGGGAACGTCATCGTGCCGTCGATGACGAAATCGACGGCGTACCCGAGATCGGCGGCAACGCGCGTCGTCGTCTCGCAACACTGTTCCATGGAGATCCCGGTGACGGCCAGCCGGCGAACGCCGAGCGCGAGCAGTTTCACCTGCAGCGTCGTACTGGTGAATGCGTTTCGGGTGTCCTTGAGCATTACAGGCTCGTCGGTCCGCGGCTGAATGAAGTCCATCAGTCGAAGATGAACGCTATCACGTTCGAAGCCCGGATCGCCATCGGTATGCAGGAAGAAGATGACCGGCAGGCCGGCGGCGCGATACGCGTCGATGAGCGCCGACACGTTGCGCTCGAACTGGCGGTTGTTGCGGCGTTCCCATCGGGGACCGACCTTGAACGAGTCCTGCGCGTCGACTACGAGCAGCGCGGACTGAGACAGCGGGACTTCATCGGTCGTCAGCATGGAGTGATCTCAGGGTGAAGGTGCCCTGAAGGTGCTGGATTCGGTCCGCCGCCGGAGGCCACCGCACGGGACGATCACCGGTCAGATCCGGCCATGTGTCGGGAATCGGGAATCGGGAATCGGGAATCGGGATCGGACGACTCGGGGACTGGGGACTGGGACTGCGGAACCGGCGGTGGGTCGATTTACCCATGCGGCGCAGCGGCTCGAGCCCGCACGTTATGCTCTGCCGTCTTTATGCTCTATCGTCTGTGCTGTCAGCTGATAGCTGATAGCTGATAGCTGATAGCTGATAGCTGCATACGCGGAGTCCTCCATGCGGTACGCCACCATACCAATCGTCCTCGCGCTGCTCGCGCAGCCGGCCCTCGCTCAGAACGAGAGCGTGCTGCGCCAGGCGTTCGAGGGTAAGGTCGTCAGCCGTCAAGATCGACATGCCCGCGACGAGCCGAGGCGTCGATGTGTACCCGCTCGATCCCATGGCCGTCGACTTCCGTGAGGTCGCGCAGCGGCTCAAGGACAACTCGACGTCGCTCAGGATCGGCCAGCAGGTGATGGTCACCAAGGTCCTCGTGAAGAAGAACTCGCACATCGAGTTCCAGCTCGGCGGCGGCGGCTACGGGACGTTCGGCGACAACACGTCGGACGGATCGGGCCTGAACGCGGTCACCCAGGGCGAGACGAAAGCGGAGAAGGCGCTTCGCGACTCGATCAAGAAGGCGCAGGGTCCCACGAAGCGAAAGCAGTTCGAGAAGGAGCTCGCGAGCCTGCGCGCCGAGCGTGAGCGCGAGAACGCGCGGGCGGAGGCGGAGGCGAAGCAGGCGCAGTCGGTGATCGAAGCGAACCTGCGCGCGAAGCGGGCCGAGAGCGGCAGCCGCTTCAACGTGCGCTATCGGAACGGTATTCCGGCGGATGCCCTCACGCCCGACGGTCTCATGCGCGCGCTATCGCCGTACGTGGACTTCGGCGCGGCCGGGGGTCGCTCGCGTCAGGCGGTACGACATCAGGCGGGGCGCGTCAGGCGGCGCGGTGTCAGGCACGGCGACCCAGGCCTCACGTCAGGCGGCATCTCGCCCGGCGACACCGAACTCGCTCCGAAAGGGCCTGCTGCTCGAGGACGTCGAGACGATACTCGGCCCGCGGCAACCGCGTCGGAAACGAAGGAAGGCACGCTCACGGTCCTCAAGCGCACGTACCGCAAGGACGGCCAGAAGGTCTCGGCGAGCTTCGTGAATGGAGTGCTGATCGACTTCGCGATCACGCCGCAGTAGAGGAGGGCAGGCCTTAGGAAGCGGAACGGCGGAAGGCGTTGGCGGATGCGCGGAGGACGCGGTCATCCCGAGCGGCAGCGAGGGATCTTCTCGAACGTCATCGTGGCCGGACTTGCCACGAGGACGTCACAGAAGGTCCCTCGCTCGCTCGGGATGACACCGTCGTGTCGTCCGCTTTCCGCCCTCCGTCCTCCGCGCCTCCTTCCTCAGGCCTCCGTCCTAGGCCTCCTCGCTGTCCTGTCGGCTATCCGGTCTGTTGGCTGATAGCTTTGTCGCATGCTGAAAACCACGCCGTTCCACGCACGCACGGCGCCGCTCGTCCGCGCGCAGACCTGGCGACGCTGGGCCGGCTACCAGGTCGCGAGCGCGTACGACCCGCATCCGGACCGCGAGTACGCCGCCGTGCGCAACGCCGCGGCGCTGTTCGACGTGTCGCCGCTCTACAAGTACCTCGATCCGCGGGCGCGACGCCGCGCGGCTGCTCGACCGCATGGTCACGCGTGACGTCACCAAATGCGCCGTCGGCCAGGTCCTGTACACGCCCTGGTGCGACGCGCACGGCAAGGTCATCGACGACGGCACCATCAGCCGCCTGGACGACGAACACGTACCGGCTCACGAGCGCCGAGCCTAACGTGCGGTGGCTGACGATGAATGCCGTCGGCCTCGACGTGACCATCGAGGACGTCTCCGACGCGCACCGGCGCGCTCGCGCTCCAGGGCCCGCTGTCGCGCACCATTCTGCAGCACGCTGTCGCCGGCAGACCTCGCGACGCTCAAGCTACTTCCGGCTCGTGCACACGACCGTCCGCGACATCCCCGTCACCATCTCGCGCACGGGCTACACCGGCGACCTCGGCTACGAGCTCTGGGTGGACGCCGACCGCGCGGTCGCGCTGTGGGACGCGCTCATGGAGGGCGGGCAGGGCTACGGCATCACGCCCGCGGGCATCTGGGCGCTCGACATCGCGCGCATCGAGGCCGGTCTCGTCATGCTCGACGTCGACTACTACTCCGCGCATCACGCGCTGATCGAGGACCAGAAGTCGTTCCCCGACGAGATCAACCTCGCGTGGACGGTGAATCTCGACAAAGGTCCGTACAACGGACGACGCGCGCTGCGGAAGGCGCGTGCGAAGAAGCAGGCGTGGGCGTTCGTCGGCATCGAGGTGCAGTGGGACTCGCTCGAGCGGCTCTACGCGAAGCGCGGGCTGCCGCCGCACCTGCCGAACGTCGCGTGGCGCACGAGCGCGCCGGTGCTATCGCGACGGCGAGCAGATCGGCTACGCGACGAGCGGCTGCTGGTCGCCGCTGCTCAAGCGATCGCTGGCGCTCGCGCACATTCAGGCGCCGCACTTCGCGCCCGGCACGCCCGTGCGAGATCGAGGTGACGGTGGAGCATCATCGCGAGCAGGCGAACGCGATCGTTCGCAAGCTGCCGTTCTATCGACCCCGAGCGGAAGCGCGCATGAGCACTCCGCGCTACGACGCCATCATCATCGGCGGTGGACACAACGGACTCGTCGCCGCGGCCTACCTCGCGCGCGCGGGCCGGAAGGTCGTCGTGCTCGAGCGTCGCCCGCTCGTCGGCGGCGCGGCGGTCACCGAGGAGATCGTTCCCGGCTTCAAGTTCTCGGTGTTCTCGTACGTCGTGAGCCTGCTGCGACCCGAGATCATCCGCGACCTCGACCTGCCCGCGCACGGGCTGCAGATCCTTCCGCTCGAGAGCACCGTCACGCCGCTCGACAACGGCGACTATCTCGCCGGCTGGGCCGACGCCGACGAGTCGCGCCGCGAGATCGCGCGCCATTCGCCGCGCGATGCCGAGGCCGCGTCGCAGTTCGGCCGCCTCATGCACCACATGGCGATGGCGGTGAAGCCGATCCTCGGGATGGTGCCGCCGGACCCGGCATCGCTCGCGCCGTCCGACCTGCGCGGTCTGCTCAAGCTCGGCGGGCACTTCCGGTCGTTAGGCGCCGAGCGGTTCCATGCGCTGCTACAAGCTCATGACGATGAGCAGCGCCGACTACCTCGACGAGTGGTACGAGTTCGATCCGCTCAAGGCGACCAAGTCGGCCAGCGGCATCATCGGCACGTTCCTCGGACCACGCTCGCCCGGCTCGCGCGTACGTGCTGCTCCATCACTACATGGGCGAGATCGACGGCGCCTTCCGCGCGTGGGGCTTCCAGAAGGGCGGCACCGGCGCGATCAGCGAATCGATCGCCAGCGCGGCGCGGTCGTTCGGCGCGGAGGTTCGAACCGACGCCGACGTGGCGCGCGTGCTCGTGAAGGACGGGCGCACCACTGGCGTCGCGCTCGCGAACGGCGACGAGATCGCGGCGCCGATCGTCGTGTCGGGTCTCGACCCGCGCCGCACGTTCATCGACCTCGTCGAGTCGAAGGAGCTGCCTGACGATCTCGTCGCGAGCATCGCGCAACTACCGGTTCCGCGGCTCGTCAGGCAAGGTGAACCTCGCGCTCGACGGGCTGCCCGACTTCACCTGTCCTCGAACGGCAACGGCGGCTATCGATCGCCGCTCCTGGCGACCGCGCTCCGCGGCGCGATCTCGATCAGCCCGAGCGTCGACTACCTCGAGCGCGCGTACGACGACGCCAAGTACGGCGAGTTCTCGCGCCATCCGTACATGGACATCGTCATTCCGTCGATGATCGATCCGGGGATGGCGCCGCCGGGCAAGCACGTCATGAGCATCTTCGTCCAGTACGCGCCGTACCATCTGAACGGCGGCTGGACGGACGCGAAGCGCGAGGCGTTCGGCGACGCGGTCATCGACACGCTCGAGCGCTATGCACCGAACATCCGTTCGATCATTCGCCACCGGCAGGTGCTGACGCCCGCCGACATCGAGCGCATCACCGGACTCTCCGAGGGCAACATCTTCCAGGGCGAGCTCGCGCTGCATCAGCTCTTCTTCCTCCGCCCGGCGCGCGCAGTGGGCGAAGTACCGCACGCCGGTGAAGGGCTACTGGCAGTGCGGCGCCGGCACGCATCCCGGCGGCGGCATCATGGGCGCGTCGGGCCGGCTCGCGGCGCTCGAGATCCTCGGCGCGAGGAGCCTGACGCATGACGAAGACACTCGACGCGATCGTCATCGGCGCCGGCTCGAACGGCCTCGCCGCGGCCGCAACGTTAGGCAGGGCGGGGCGCCGTGTCCTCGTGCTCGACTCGAGCGGACCGGCTCGGAGGCGTCGTCACGCACCGTCGAGTTTGCGCCCGGCTTCCACGCGGCGCCGCTCGGACTCGACGCCGGGTGGCTCCCGCCCGCCGTCGCGCGTGGCATCGGCATGGGCATCGGCGACCTCGCCGACACGGAGCCGGCGATTGGCGCCACCGTGGCGAGCGCCAGCGGCGAGCTCATCGCGCTGCCGTGCGACGCCCGTCAGGCCGCGGATCGCATTCGCGGTCTCTCGTCGACGCGACGCCGGCCGCTGGCCGGACTTCGTCGCGCGACTCCGCGCACTCGCCGGCTTTCTCGAGGCGATGTACCAGCTACCGCCTCCGGACCTCGACGCCAGCCTGTCGTTCGGCGAGGTCGCTCCGCTGCTCGGGCTCGGCCGCAAGTTTCGCTCGTTAGGCCGCGACGACATGACGGAGCTGCTGCGCGTGCTGCCGATGTCGGTCCAGGACCTGGTCGACGAGTGGTTCGAGCACGAGGCGCTCAAGGCGGCCATCGCCGCCGGCGGCGTGCGCGACATCCGGCAGGGACCGCGGTCGGGCGGAACGTCGTTCGTGCTGCTGCACCATCTCGTCGGCGCGCCGCCGGGCTCGGTGCGCGCGCGCGGCTGGTGGCGCGACGGCCCGGACGCGTTCACCGTGACCGCTGAGGCGCTGGCGCGAAAAGCGGGCGTGGCGATCCGAACCGGCGCCGACGTTCACGCGAATCGTCGTGAAGGACGATGCGGTCACCGGCGTCGTGCTCGCGAACGGCGACGAGATCACCGCGCCGATCGTGATCTCGACCGCCGATCCGGCACGCACGCTGCTCGGTATGGTCGATCCCGGTGTGGCTCGACCCCGAGTTCCTGCACGCCGTGCGGCAGATCAAGATCCGCGGGTGCACGGCGTTCGTGATGTACGCGCTCGACGGCTTGCCGGATGTCGCCGGGCTGCCCGACCCGAAGGCGGCGCTCGCCAGCATGGTGAGCCTCACGCCCACGACCGAGGCGCTCGAGCGGAGCTACGACGCCGCGAAGTACGGACGCGTGTCGGAACACCCGCACGTCGAGTTCACCATCCCGTCGCTTCGCTGGCCGCGCCTCGCGCCCGAGGGCAAGCACGTGCTCGTCGCGCGGGCCCAGTACGCGCCCTATCGCCTTCGCGACGGCGCAACCTGGGACGCCGCTCGCTCGTCTGCACTCGCCGACTGTGTGACATCCGATCATCTGCCGCGTCATGCCGAAGCTCGCGAATCACGTCGTTGCGCGATCGGTGCTCACGCCGGTCGATCTCGAGCGAACGTTCGGGTTGACCGAGGGCGCGCGTACGCAGGGCGAGATCACGCTCGACCAGATCCTGTTCATGCGTCCCGTGCGCCGGCTGGGGCCGTCACGCGATGCCGATCGACGGCCTGTATCTCGGCGGCGCGGGTGCGCATCCCGGGCCCGGCATTCTCGGTGCGTCCGGGTGGCTGGCTGCGCGGGCCGAAATGGCACGCGCGAGCGAAGATCAGCGACAGCGTAGCATGACACGATGACCACGCTTCTCATCGCAACGGTCATCGACACCTACCAGCAGCGGCGCGCGGACGATGCCCGGCGAGTACTACACCTCGCCGGCCATCCTCGCCGAGGAGACCGAGCGCATCTTCGCCCGCTCGTGGCACTGCGTCGGTCGCGCGAGCGCGCTCGCCGACGCGGGCGACTACGTCCTGCGCACCGATCGCCGGCGAGTCGCTGATCATTCTGCGCGACCGGAGCGGCGAGCTGCGCGCGTTCTTCAACGTCTGCCGCCATCGCGGCACGCGACTCTGCGAGGCGGCGTCGGGGCACTTCTCCGAGACGATCCAGTGCCCGTACCACGCGTGGACGTACACGACCGACGGACGCCTGATCGGCGCGCCGCAGATGCAGGACGTCGAAGGCTTCGACAAGCGCGACTACCCGCTGCACTCGGCCGCCGCTCGCCGAGTGGGAGGGGTTCGTGTTCGTGAACGTCGCCACCGATCCCGAGCCGTTCGACGAGGTGTTCGCGCCGATGATCGGCCGCCTAACGCGGTTCGGTCTCGAGCGCGCTCGACGGTCGGCCACTCGCGTCACCTACGAGGTCGACGCGAACTGGAAGCTCGTGTTCCAGAACTACTCGGAGTGCCTGCACTGCCCGATGATCCATCCCGAGCTGACGGCGGTGCTGCCGTATCAGAGCGGCGCGAACGATCTCACCGAGGGCCCGTTCCTCGGCGGCTACATGGAGATCATGGCGCCGCACGAGAGCGCGACGATGAGCGGGCGCGCGTGCGGACGGCTCGTCGACGCCGGACTGCCGGCGGATGACCGGCGACGCGCGTTCTACTACTCGCTGATGCCGAACATGCTGCTCAGCATCCATCCCGACTACGCGAACTACTACGTCGTGACGCCGCTCGCGGCGGACCGCACGCGCGTGGAGTCGGAGTGGATGTTCAATCCCGACAGCGCGTCCGATCCGACGTTCAATCCCGACGACGCGATTCGCTTCTGGGACGTGACCAACTCGCCAGGACTGGCACATCGTCGAACAGAGCCAGCTGGGTATCACGCTCGCGGCGTTATGCGCCCGGACCCTATTCGCCGCGCGAGTCGATCCCGGCCGCGTGGGATCGTGAGTACCTGCGGCAGATGGGTCGGTCGTGATGAGCCGATTGTCAGAGGGCAACGGCGCGAGCAACGGCTCGAAGACGCCGCACGTCGTGATCATTGGCGCGGGCCCGGCTGGGCTCACGGCCGCGTACGAGTTGGTGGAGCGGTACGGCATCACGTCGACGATCCTCGAGTCGGACTCGGTCGTCGGTGGCATCAGTCGCACCGTCGAGCGGGACGGGTGGCGCTTCGACATTGGCGGCCACCGCTTCTTCACGAAGGTGAAGGAGGTCGGAGTCGCTCTGGCACGAGATCCTGCCTGACGAGGATTTCATGCTGCGTCCGCGCATGAGCCGCATCTACTACAACGGCAAGTACTACGACTACCCGCTCAAGGCGTCGAACGCGCTCAAGAATCTGGGCCTCTGGGAAGCCGACGCTGTGCGTGATGTCCTACGCGTGGGCGCGCGTGAACCCACCGAAGGATCAGATCGACGCTCGAAGGGTGGATCGTGTCGCGATTCGGCTGGCGCCTCTACAAGCACTTCTTCAAGACGTACAACGAGAAGCTGTGGGGCGTCCCGGTCAACAAGCTTCCGGCGGACTTCGCGGCGCAGCGCATCAAGAATCTCTCGCTGTGGAACGCGGTCGTGAACTCGCTCCTGCCGAAGAAGAACCAGAAGGCGATCACGTCGCTCATCGAGGAGTTCCAGTATCCGAAGCACGGCCCGGGCATGATGTGGGAGCGCGCTCGCGACCTCGTCGAGGCCAAGGGCTGCAAGGTCGTGATGAACACGCGCGTCGTCGGCGTGCGGCGCGAGAACGGCAAGGCGGTCGCGGTCGTTGGCCAGACGAAAGACGGCACGCGCACGGAGTACCCGTGCAGCCACGTCATCTCGTCCATGCCGTTGTCGCAGCTCGTGATGGCGATGCAACCGCCGGCGAGCGAGCCCGCCGCGAAGGCCGCGAGCGATCTTCGCTATCGCGACTTCCTCACCGTCGCGCTCGTGGTGCCGGAGCAGTACAGCTTCCCCGACAACTGGATCTACGTCCACTCGAAGGACGTGCAGGTCGGGACGCATCCAGAACTTCGGCTCGTGGTCACCCTATATGGTGAAGGAGGGGCGCACGTGTCTGGGCCTCGAGTTCTTCGTGTTCGAGGGCGACGAGACGTGGAACAAGCCTGACGCGGAGCTCATCGAGCAGGGCAAGCGCGAGCTCGGCATCCTCAACCTCGTAGACCCCTCGAAGGTCGAAGCGGGCTACGTGGTTCGCATGCCGAAGGCGTATCCGTTCTACGACGAGTTCTACAAGGCGAACGTCGCGCGGATCATGGAGTGGATGAAGCGCGACGCGTCGAACGTGTTCCCGGTCGGGCGGAACGGCATGCACCGGTACAACAACCAGGATCACTCGATGTACACCGCGATGCTGACGGCCGAGAATATCGCGCTAGGCACGCAGCACGACGTGTGGAGCGTGAACGTCGAGGAGGAGTACCACGAGGAAGCGGCGAAGACGGGTGACGACTCCCGCCGCGGCACGCGCGGGACGGGTCGTGACGCGCCGGTGATCCCGCGTGCGCACTACGGCCCGGATCATCCGGTCAACAAGCCGGCGAAAACGTCGAGGCCGTAGGAAGGAGGCCTTGCGGGCAGGCCGTAGGAAGGAGGCCTGAGGAAGGAGGCGGAGGCGGAGGGCGGACGGCGGACGGCGGAAAAAAGCGGTGTCATCCCGAGCGGCAGCGAGGGATCTCCTGTGAAGTGCCATCGTGGCCAGACTTGCCACGATGCGACCACGAGAAGATCCCTCGTCGCTAGCGCTCGCTCGGGATGACAACATCCGCTCCTCCGCCATCCGGCCGTCCGCCCTCCGGCCTCCGCCTCACCAGAACTTTTTCGCCAGTCGGACCTTGTGCAGCTGCCAGCCGCCGGAGACCGGGACGCCGATGCCGACGAAGGTGCCCGACCGCACGCGGTCGAAGCCGGCGTCGCTGCTCCAGCGGAAGTCGATGCTCGCCGTGATCGTCGGCGGATTCGTTGACGCATCGACGCTCGTCGACCTGACCACCGCGCGCGGATTGTAGTCGCGCACGAACACCAGGAAATCCTGCCATAGCGTGACCGCGGCGGCGTCCGTCGGCTGCGAGTAGGCGGCCGTGATGCGCGAGTACGTGCGGGCACTGATCGCGCCGGCGAACTCCTTGTACAGCCCCGCCGCGACTTCACGCGGCGCCGCAGGAATACGCTCGGCGCTGTCGCGCGCGGCCGCCGGCGGATTGGCTGGTGGTGGTGTGGTCGCCGTCGACGCCGTTGGCGCTGCCGCCGTGGCGCGCGACGCAGGATATCCGGCCGTGGAGTCGACCCGATTCGTCGTTAGGCGGACGGAGTCCGGCCGAAGGATGGGAACGGTCGGCGGAGTCGCCGGCGGCGTCGACGGCTGACCCGTTGACGCCGACGCACTGGCGCCCGTGCCGGTTGCTGCTGGCGCTCGCACGACGGGAGTCGTCGGCCCACGCTGCACGGCGGCAGGCGCGGCTGGCTTGGGCGGAACAGGCCTGGGTGTGATGGCCGCGCCGGCCAGTGGCGCAGGCGAGACGTTCGTTCCGCTGCCGGCGGCTGGCGGGGTGATCGCCGTGCTGGTCGCCGGCGAACGTGGCGGTGCTGGCGCCGTTGCCGGTAGCGGCGCGGGCGATGGCGAGGGTGATTCAGTTGTCGGCGCGCCAGCATCGCGAACGTCGGTGACGCCACCACCCGATCGAGCGCCGCGGATGACCGCCGCGACGACGACGCCAGCCGCGAGCACACCCACCCACCACCGCGCTTGCGGACGTCGTGCGCTCGACCCCGCGGCCGGTTCGCGCGACACAATCGCTGGGCGCGGTGCTGGTGCTGGTTTGGCGGCGACAGGCTCCGTGACGGGATCGTCGTCCCGTACCCGGGTTCCCGTGGCCGGCGGCCCCGGCACCGGCGTACTCACCGCCGCGGCTGCCGCCGACACCTGTACGACGCACACCGCGCGTTTGCCACGCCACGCACACGCGATCTCGGCCAGCCCCGGCGCGACCGCGGTCACGAATCCGTCTCGCGACACCTTCGCCACCGCGGGATTGCTGCTCTGCCATTCGATCGACGCGATGTCGCTCGACCCGCCGTCGGCCTCGAGCTCCACGATCAGCTCTACAGAGTCGCCCGTCGCCAGCTCGATCCGCTGCTGCGAAAGCGTCAGCGGCGGGGCGGCGACCGGACCGACGTTAGGCGCGGCCGTGTGCGCATCCGACGGAGCGCTGACGTCACTCGTGGACACGGTCGCTCGCACCGGATCCGTCGTGGCGTCACCAGCCGCCGCTGGGCCTGGCCCGATCGGAACGGGACTCGCGGGAGTCGTTGGCAGCGTCTTGTCGCGCCGGCCGGGAGCCTCGCGCACGAGCGCGACGAGCGTCGCCCGCGCGGCGTTCGCGGTCGCCGGTTCGTCGGCCAGCGCGTGCGCCACGTCGTGCAGCGTCGGCCAGCGGTCTGCCGGCGCCTTCGCCATCATCCGCAACACCAGCGCGTCGAGCTCCGGCGGGCAGTCGGGACGCAACGTCCGGACGGACGGCGGGCCCGCCGTCGCGTGAGCCCACTGCATCTCCAGCGCCGACCCGCGGAACGGCGTCTTGCCCGTGAGGAGCTCATACGCGACGACGCCTAACGAATACTGATCCGAGGCCGGCGCCACGCCCTGCGCGAGACACTGCTCCGGGCTCATGTACGCCGGCGTGCCGATCACGAGACCGGTGCGCGTGAGGTTCGCGTCGTCCGCCGCCTTCGCGATGCCGAAGTCCATGACCACCACGTTGCCGCGGCGATCAACCATGATGTTCGCTGGCTTCACGTCCCGGTGAACCACGCCCTCGCCATGCGCGTACGACAGCGCCTCGGCCACGTAGCGCACGACGTAACGCACTACCGGGATCGACAGTGGCCCGGCGACCTTCGCGATGGAGCTCAGCGGCTCGCCTTCCACGAGCTTCATCACGATGTACAGGAGGTCGTTCGCCTCCCGCACGCTGTGAATCACCAGGATGTTCGGATGATCGAGCTTCGCCGCGATGCGCGCCTCGTGCTTGAAGCGCCGATCCATCCCTTCGGTGTACAGCAGCTCCGGCAGCAGCGCCTTGATGGCGACCTTGCGGTTGAGCGACAGGTCGTGGGCGAGGAAGACGACCGCCATGCCGCCACGCCCGATCTCACCGGCGACGTCGTATTCGCCAATGGTGGCGGAGCGGAGCGCCGTCAGGATCCGATCGACGTGCGGCCGGTGCGATCCCGTCGTGTCCGCCGTCGGCGTGGCATTCTCCCCATCGAGTCGCGCACCACAGAAGCCGCAGAACCGATCGTCTGCGGTTGCGGGTCTTCCGCACGTGCTACAACGCATTTCAGTGGGAACTGCCATCGTCGCGAGGCGCGGTGCTCGGGGAGCGGGTCGGGACCGACAAAGGTGTAGGACTCAGTCCTTTCGCGCTACGACGCTGATCGCGCCGTTGTTCTCCAGGACTGCGTACTGCACGTCTTCGACGCAGCCACATCCGGCCTGGCGAAGGGCGGCGTTCAACTCGTGGTGCGTGACCTTGGCGCGACCCATCATCTGGTCGTACAGCTTGCCGTTGTGGATCAAGACCAGCGGATGCCCCTCGATGAACGCCTCGGCTCTCTTGCTCCGGGACGTCACCACGGAGACGATCGAGTTCAGGGCGACAAGCACCGTGGCCGAGAGCAGTCCCCCGAACACGGAGTTGTCGCCGCCGTTCAACGCGTTCTGCACCGCGTTGGAGAGCATCAGCAGCAGCACGAGATCGAACGGTGCCAGCTGCCCGATTTGCCGCTTGCCAGTGAATCGAAGCAACAGCAGGACGAGGGCGTAGACAACGATCGCCCGAACCACCAGCTGCTCGAGGACGAGAGGGCTCGGAAACCACATAGTCGCACCTTCTTCCGGTAGGAGCGAGACTGCGATGCCAGTGAACATGTACTGGTATTTCAGGACGGCGGCGAATCGGTCACGGTGAATTTGGCACTCTTGCCGGCTCCGGCTCGCAGGTGGATAAATGCCGGGAGTTGACAATGAGTGTTAGAACAGCTAATGTCATAACATGTCCAGTCGACTCCAGTCCGAGATCAAGCAGACCAAGCCGTTCGCCACGTTGGAGCATGAGGCGATGCTTGGGCTGATGCGGACAGCCGCCATTGTCGACCACGCTACGGACGAGATGCTTCGGCCGTACGGGCTCACCGGCACGCAGTTCAACGTGCTGCGCATCCTTCGGGGTGCTGGCCAGCAAGGGCTCTGCGGACGTGAGATCGGCGAACGCATGATCACCAAGGTACCGGATGTCCCGCGGTTGCTCGACCGGTTGGAGAAAGCCGAACTGATCACTCGCGAGCGGGATCCCAACGATCGGCGTCATGTGACGGCTCGTATCACGGCGAAGGGTCGGCAGATTCTCGAGGACGTCGGGGCAGCGCCTTCCAATCCGATCGAGAAGCGGTTCAGTCAGCTCGGGCAGGAACAGTTGCAGGTGCTCATCGAAGCGTTGGATCTGATTCGACAGGGGTAAGCCCCCTTTTTTACATATATAGATGTTATAACGCTGGTTGTTATCACTTCTACTGGGAGACTACGACCATGTCGACTCACTTCAACTTCAACTCACGGCCTTCAGCGCTGGTCTGCTTGCGCTGCGGCTTGTCCTCGGTCTCGGGATGGCCGCGCACGGATCGCAGAAGCTCTTCGGCTGGTTCGGCGGACACGGTCTCGCCGGCACTGGCGGCTTCTTCGAGATGATCGGCTTTCGTCCTGGCCGATTGTTCGCCATGGCGGCGGGCGTAACGGAGATCGCCAGCGGGCTGCTCATCGCTCTCGGCTTCCTCGGCCCGATCGGCCCGGCGTTGATGCTGTCGGTCATGATCGTCGCCGCGATCACGGTGCACTGGAAGAACGGCTACTTCGCGCAGGCCAACGGCATCGAGCTGACGGTGATGTTCGCGGTCGGTGCGGTGGCGCTCGCGTTCACGGGCTTCGGCGAGTTCTCGCTCGATGCAGTGACGGGTCTTGCCGGGTACTTCACGACAACCGAGACGATCGCGGCGTTGGTCCTTGGCGCGGCGGGCGCGGTCGGCAACCTCGCGATGCGTCGCGGTCACGACACCGTGGTCAGCCCGCAGTCGTAATAGCTCGGCTGTCATCCCGAGGAGTGAAACGACGAGGGACCTTCTGTGAATTCAGTGTGGCCGGACTGGCTACGATGATCTCACAGAAGGTCCCTCGTTGCTTCACTCGAGGCGATGACTGCCTGACAAGAAGCCGAGGGAGCGGCATCTTCCCGCGCGAAGGTCCTGGATCGAGAATGCATTCGAGAATGTATTCTCCCTGTCTGCTGACCACGGCGGCCCTTCCCGTAACCCCATGCCAATGACTCGTCGCGTACCGACGCCGGTGCTCACGCTGCTCCCCTTGCTCATCACACTCGCGCCTGCCAACCCGTTGCTCGCGCAGCGGGCGCCGCTCGCGAACCGCATCCAGCGCGTGATGGATCGTCCCGAGTTCGCGCATGCGATGTGGGGCATGCAGTTCGTCTCGCTCGACTCCGGCGGTCGCGTCGTCTACGCGCTCAACGAGAACAAGCTGTTCACGCCCGGCTCGACCACGAAGCTCGTCACGGAAGGCACGGCCATGGGCGTCCTCGGTGCCGATCACCGTTTCACGACGCGCGTCTACCGGACAGGTCCGGTGCGCGCCGGTGTCCTCGAGGGTGATCTCGTCCTGCTCGCGAGCGGCGATCCGAATCTCTCGGCGCGGCTCAAGCCGGATGGAACGCTCGCGTTCGAGAACGAGGACCACTCCTACGATGCGGATCCGAACACGCGGGCCGTTCCCGGCGACCCGCTTCAGGTGCTTCGCTCGCTCGCAAAGCAGGTTCGCGAGCACGGGCATCACCCGCGTGAGCGGTTCGGTGATCGTCGACGCGTCGCTCTTTGCCGAGGGTGAGCGCGAGTTAGGCACCGGCGTCGTGATCTCGCCGATCGTCGTGAACGACAATCTCGTAGACGTCACCATCGGTCCGGCGGCAAACGGTGAGGGCGCGGCGTCGCTCGCGGTGTCGCCGAAGACGAGCTACGTCCGCTTCATCAATCAGGTGAAGACCGCGCCTGCCGGCACGCGCCCGTCCATTCGCTGGTCCTCCGATTCACTGCTCCCTGACGGCAGCCACATCGTCGTCGCGAGTGGCGTGTTTCCGAAGGGCACCGCACCGATCCTCTACAGCTATGCGGTCCCGCAGCCCAGTCGTTTCGCCGAGGTGACGCTGGCCGAGGTGCTGCGTGATGCGGGCGTGGCGGCGCAACCGCGGCGGTACGCAACGAAGCCTGCGTTCGTGCGGCTCCGGTCATCGTACGGACCGGCCAACACGATTGCGGAACACCAGTCGGCGACGTTCGGCAACGAGGTGCGGGTCACGCTCAAGGTGAGCCAGAACCTGCACGCGAGCATGACTCCGTTTCTCCTCGGCGCCCTGCGCGGAAAGGACAGCAGTACGACCGGCTTTGACGTCGAGCGCGATTTCCTCACGTCGCTCGGCCTCGACCTCTCGGGTGCGCAGCAGGCGGACGGCGCGGGAGGCGACGCGCACTACACGCCGACGTTCATGACGAGCTATCTCAGCGGCGATGGCGAAGCGGCCGGACATGCCGACATTCCTCGCGGCGCTCCCGATCCTCGGACGCGACGGTACGCTGTTCGACATCCAGGACAGAATCGCCGGCTGCCGGGCACGTGTTCGCGAAGACCGGCACGTTCGCGGTGGACGACCCGCTCAACCGTCGTCTGCTGGTCACGGGGAAAGGGCTCGCCGGCTATATGACGACGGCGCAGGGCGAGCGGCTCGCGTTCGCGATCTACGTGAACAACGTGTCGGTGTCCACGGCGCCTGACGAGGTCAAGCGCGTGGTTGGCCAGGCGCTGGGTGAGATCGCGGCCCTCGCGTACGAGGGGCGTTAGGCGCGACGTGTCATTCCGAGCGGAGGCCGCAGGCCGCAGTCGAGGAATCGCGCGTACCGGCAGAGGGCCGTCGCCCGCCTCGCGACCCGACTCGTCGCTCGTGGCGGGCGGACTGCCTGCTCTGCGCGCTCGGAATGACTCGCCGCGGCACTCGCTCTCGCCGTCGCTATGCCCGCGCAACGTGCGCGCCCGTGTGTGCCGCGGGCGACGATCCTAACGCGAGCGTCGTTCTCAATTGCATGACGCTGGTGCCCGTCCCCGACTGTCCCGGACGGCGGCGGGCATCGTGCATCTGCGTCCCGTCCCCACGCCATTTGGCGTGGCCGTACACGCCGACGGGCGCCCTCGCTATCGACTGGTCGCCACCTTCGACGGATTGCCGGCTCCAGCCTCCCTCGGCGACTACAGCGTCTACGTCGCGTGGGTCTATACGGTGTCGCTGGACAGCGTGCGTGAAGCTCGGCCCGGTGCGGAACGGCGTCGTGGATCTGGGCGAGCTGTCCTATCCACAATTCCGGATTCTCGTGAGTGCGGAGCGGTCCGCGGACGTGCGCGAGCGCGGGCGGCAAGCTCGATTCTCCGCGGAACATCGCCCGAGCGCTCGGCTCCTGGCGCATCGTGACGTGGTGCAGCCGTCGGCGCCCGGTGCCCTCCGCGACGCCGGCCCCCCGCGCGACACCGGCATGGCGTCCATGCACGATGCGCCTAACGCTGGTCACGGTTCATGGCCGATGCCGCCCATGCCTGCCAACATGCCGAGCGTCAGCATGATGGGCATGACCGACTTGGTGCCGCGCGTCGGTCCGTTCCTTCCTGGCGCCGGGGTCGATCCGGCAGTCCATTCCGCTCTCGCGGCCACGTGAGGTCGTCCGACTCTCCGACGGTGACACGCTTCGACTCGAGTCGGGCCTCGTCCGCCGCACGATCGGCGGGAAGACGGTCGTGATGTACGGTTTCAACGGCCAACATCCCGGGCCGCTCATCGATGTGCGCGAAGGGTGCGACGCATCGTCGTTCGCTTCCGCAACGGCATCGAGCAGCCGAGTGCGGTGCACTGGCACGGCGTGCGGCTCGACAATCGGTTCGATGGAGTTCGTCGGCGTCACGCAGGACGCTGTGCCCCCGGGCGGGACGTTCACGTACGTCGTGCGCTTTCCGGACGCCGGCATCTACTGGTATCACCCGCACGTGCGTGAGGACATCGCAGCAGGACCTCGGTCTTTACGGCAACATGCTCGTGCGTCCGGCGTCATCCGGATATTTCGCGCCGGTGAACCGCGAGCAGGTGCTGATGCTCGACGACCTGCTGGTGGGGGACGATGGCCTAACGCCGCACGGGGCGGAGTCGCCGACGCACGCGTTGATGGGGCGATTCGGCAACGTCATGCTCGTGAATGGCGAGCCGCGCTACGATCTCGTCCGTGCGGCGTGGTGAGATCGTGCGATTTTATCTGACGAACGCGTCGAACGCGCGGTTGTTCAACGTGTCGTTCGCTGGCGCGCGGATGAAGGTCGTCGCCAGCGACGTCGGGCAAGTTCGAGCGCGAGGCGATGGGTGTCGAGCGTGGTGATCGCGCCGGCGGAGCGATACGTCATCGACGTCGAGTTCGCGCGCGCCGGGCGGGTGGCGCTGGTGAATCGCGTGCAGGCGCTCGATCACATGTTCGGACGTCTACTCGCCGGAGACGGATACGCTCGGCGTCGTGCAGGTCGGCGATGCGCCCGGCGGCGCCTCGTTACGCGGCGCAGTTCGCCGAGCTGCGTCGCAACGCCGATGTCGCGGCGGAGATCGCGCCGTTCCGTCGGCTGTTCGACGCGCCACCCGACGCACTCGCTCGTGCTCACGATGCGCACGCAGGGTCTGCCGGCGGTCGTGTCGAACATGCTCATCGGCGATCAACGCGCCGGTCGAGTGGAACGACGGCATGGCGATGATGAACTGGGTCGCGACGGCGAAGGAAGTGAGCTGGGTGCTTCGCGATCCGGACACGCGGCAAGGAGAACATGGACGATCGACTGGCGCTTCCGAGTCGGGCGACGTGGTGAAGCTCCGGGTGTTCAACGATCCGGCGTCGAGTCACGCGATGGATCACCCACTTCACCTGCACGGCCAGCGCTTTCTCGTGGTGAGTCGCGACGGCGTTCGGACGACGAATCTCGTATGGAAGGACACGGCGATCATCCCGGCGGGTGAGACGGTAGACCTGTTGGTCGACATGGCGAACCCAGGGCGCTGGATGATACACTGCCACATCGCCGAGCATCTCGGGGCGGGGATGATGGGCGTGTTCAGTGTCGATCCCGGTGAGCACAGACAGGACAACGGAAACTGCAGGACAGGACAACAGCAACGGCAACTGCAAGACAGGACGACAGACTGCAACAGCAGGACAGGATGGCCAGGATTGGCAGGATTGAAGAAGATGACACGCCTCGGCGTCCGGGAGCGCGTCGCCGGGGCCTAACGAATGAAGGAACATGATGCGACACGGAGCCTCTGTTCAATCCTGTCCATCCTGCCAATCCTGTCATGCAGTTGCCGTTGCAGTTGCCGTCACCGGCCTCGCGTGTTGGGCAGCCGTCATCCTGCCAATGCTGGCCATCCTGTCTTGCAGTTCTGGTAAGTGGCCGATGAAAACCTCTTCTCTCGAGGACTGGATACGATGCTTCGAATGATTCGTGCTGTCGCAATAGGGCTACTGCTCGCTGGGCCGTTAGGCGCACAGGCGCGTGAGCTCGCCGCGCCGCTCAAGCCATACGTGACCGTGAACGATCCTGTCGTCGCGCTCACGAACGTGCGCGTCATCGACGGCACGGGCGCGCCCGTGAAGGAGGGGCAGACGATCGTCATTCGCGGCGAGAAGATCGCGGCCGTCGGGCCGGCGAGCTCGGTGACCGTGCCGGCTGGCGCGCGAACGATCGATCTCTCCGGGAAGACCGTGATCCCCGGGATCATCGGGCTGCACGACCACATGTACTACGGCGGCATGAAGTTCATGGGCGTGAGCTACCCGCGTCTCTTCCTCTCCGCCGGCGTGACGACCATCCGCACGACTGGCAGCGTCGACGCGTACCAGGAGCTCAACCTCAAGCGCCTCAGCGACTCGCTGCAGATCGTCGCGCCGACGATCGTCGTGACCGGACCGTACCTGCAGGGCGCGGGTTCAGGCTTCGTCACGATGCCGGCGCTCTCCGGCCCGGAGAGCGCGCGCCGCATGGTGCGCTACTGGGCCGAGGAAGGTGTCACGTGGTTCAAGGCGTACACGCAGATCTCGCGCGCGGAGCTCGGCGCCGCGATCGACGAGGCGCACAAGCACGGCGTGAAGGTCACGGCGCATCTGTGCTCCGTCGGCTTCCGCGAAGCCGTTGCGTTAGGCATCGACGCGCTCGAGCACGGGATGCTCACGAACACGGAATGGTATTCGGGCAAGAAGCCGGACCAGTGTCCGCAGGCGTCCACGGGCGACATGTACGGCGCGCTCGACATCAACAGCCCCGAGGTGCAGCGCACGATCCAGGAGATGGTGAAGAAGAAGGTGGCGATGACGTCGACGCTGGACGTGTTCGAGCTGTCGAGCCCGAGCCGAGTGCCGGTCGATCAGCGCGTGCTGGACGCGCTGTATCCGGACATGTCGAAGTCGGTGGCCAAGTACTACGAGGGCGGGAAGACGGCGAACGATTCAGTCGAGCGGGCGGCGTTCAAGAAGTCGATGGAATTCGAGCGCGCATTCGTGAAGGCCGGCGGTTTGTTAGGCGCCGGCTCCGACCCGTGCTGCCTCAGCTCCATCGCTGGCTATGGCGATCAGCGTAACTACGAGCTGCTCATCGAGGCCGGCTTCACGCCGGAGCAGGCGGTGCAGATCATGACGTCGAACGGCGCGAAGATCCTCGGCTTCGACAAGACGGTCGGTACGATCGCACCGGGCATGCAGGCGGATCTCGTGGTCATCGCGGGGAATCCGGTGCAGACCCCGGCCGACATTCGCAACGTCGAGACGGTGTTCCGCCGCGGCCTCGGCTACGACTCGGCGAAGCTCAAGGAGTCGATCAAGGGGCTCGTCGGGCTGCGCTGACGCGTACTCGGCGGTCTGTGGCCGCCGCGCCAACGTCGACGTGATCGCCGAGCTGAACGAGCGGCCCCGATCGTTCCGGGGCCGCTTTCGTTTTGAGTTCCGGCCATGTCGATTCCGCGGACCGTCGTTCGACGTGTCGGTAGAGGCGAGTACGAAGCGCGCCCGGAACGACTGTCGCGTGACGCCCGAACTTCATAGGAGACAACGCAATGCGATTCCTCATGATCATGTATCCCGATCGCGCGGCCGAGTCAGCTGCGGTGCCTGACTGGAAGGCGATGGAAGCCATGATGCAGTACAACGAAGAGCTCGCGAAGGCCGGTGTTCTGATTACTCTGGATGGATTGCACCCGAGCTCGAAGGGCGCTCGCGTCTACTTCCCCGATGGCAAACCCAAGGTACAGGACGGTCCATTCACTGAAGCGAAAGAGCTCGTCGGCGGGTTCTGGATGCTACAGGTGAAGTCGAAGGACGAAGCCGTGGAGTGGGCCAAGAAGGTCCCGACCACGGGCACGAACTTCGTCGAGCTCCGCCAGGTGTTCGAGATGAGTGAGTTCCCCGAGGACATTCGGAAGGCAACCGAGAACTCCGCAACCAGGGCGCAGGTCGAGAAGCACGCTCGCGCCTGACGAAGTCCCGATTACCGACACAGCACGGAGATGCCACGATGCGATTCATGATCATCCGCAGAGCGGACAAGGCCACCGAGGCGGGCGTGATGCCCAGCGAGCAGACGCTCACGTTGATGGGCAACTACATGCAGGACATGGTGAACGCCGGCGTGCTCCTCGGCGGCGAAGGACTCAAGCCGACGTCCGCCGGCGCGCTCGTCAAGTTCACGAACGGAAAGCCGAAGGTGATCGACGGGCCGTTCACCGAAGCGAAGGAGCTGATCGCCGGCTACGCGCTGATCCAGGTCAACTCACGAGAGGAAGCGCTGGAGTGGGTGAAGCGATGGCCGGCGGTGGACATCGACGCCAACGTCGAGCTGGAGCTTCGCGAGATGTTCGAGGCGGATGACTTCGGCAAGGAGTTCACGCCCGAGCTCCGCGAGCAGGAAGAGCGCATGCGCGCACAGATCGGTACCAAATAGCGCTCCGCAATTCCAACGACATCAACGACTCGAGAGGACGAACGATGAAATACATGATGATGCTGCGAACGGACGAGAATTTCACCGAGGCTGGCCCGCCGCCGAAGGAGCTGTTCGAGCGAATGGACAAGTTCATGGAGGAATCGACGAAGGCTGGATCGCTCGTCTGGGCGGGTGGCCTGATGCACACGTCGAAGGGCGCCAAGGTCAGCCTGTCGAAGAACGGAAAGATCTCGGTCGTCGACGGGCCGTTCACGGAGGCGAAGGAAGTCATCGGCGGGTTCGCGGTCATCGAGGCGAAATCAAAAGAAGAGGCGATCGAGCACGCGAAGCGGTTCATGGAGCTGCATCGCGACACGTGGAAGGGTTGGGAGGGCGTCTCGGAGATCCGCGAGATGCATGGCGAGCCGCCCCGGCCGTAGCCCGAGCCTAACGTGGGAATGCCGGGCTCCGGTTCAGCTTCTCGAACCGGAGCCCTCTTGCGAATTGGCCCTGGCGGGCGCAGCGTCCTGCCCGATGAACGTCACCACGCTCTCGCCCGATAACGTCGTGGAGGTCGTGTCGGTGCTCACCGACGCGTTCCATGACTACCCGGTGATGCGCTTCGTGCTCGGCCCAGACGCAGCCGGTGTCGGCGCGCCGTACAACGTGCGCCTGCACCGGCTGCTGCAGCTGTTCGTGAGCGCTCGCTCGTACCGCAACGAGCCGATGCTCGGAGTGCGCGACAGCGCAGGCGCGCTCATCGCCGCGGCGGTGATGTCGCTGCCCGACGCCCAGGACCCACCGCCAACGTTCATCGCGCTTCGCGAATCGATCTGGGCGGAGCTCGGCGCGGAGGCCCGCGCGCGTTACGACTCCTACGTACTATCGGCCCGGTTCTTCGAGCAGACGCCGCGGCACCACCACCTCAACATGATCGGCGTGCGACGGTCGCAGCAGCGGAGCGGCCTCGCGCGCGTGCTGCTCGGCGCGGTGCACGATCTCGCGAGCCGAGATCCGGGCTCGGCCGGCGTGAGCCTAACGACAGAGCGGCCGGAGAACGTCGTGCTGTACGAGCACTTCGGTTACCACGTCGTCGGTCATGCGCGGGTCTCTTCGACGGAGGAGACGTGGGGGATGTTCCGACCGCGCGACGGAACCGCAGCCTCGTCGACATCGTAACGTGGGGTCGTAGCGTCAGCGCCGACTCGATCACGCCTCGGCCCGCCATATCACTACTCGCAGTCGGCGCGTTGCCGCGTTGCAGGGCGCCCAGCATGGTTGCGCGCCCCGGACCACGATTTCTCCACGACGGCGCCCCTGATCATGCGACGCATCACCCACGGGTCGGTTCTCGTTCTCCTTGTTGTCGCCAGCGCATGTGCTGGCCGTGCCTCTGCTCCGTCGGCCCCGTCTGTCGATCCTGTCGCGCGTCTCACGGAGGGCTTCGACGCGAACGTCCGGCGAGACGTGGAGACGCTGCGCAGCGCGACGAGCAAGTTCCACGATCTCACCGCGGCCGAAACGGCGGGCTATCCGACGAAGATGCCCATGTGCGTTGCCGACTCCACGATGGGCGGCATGGGACATCATCTCATCGACCGTCAACTGGTCGACGACAAGCTGGAGATCGAGCGGCCCGAGATGTTGATCTACGCGCCGTCGGGGAACGGGAAGGGGAGGTAGAGTTGGTCGGCGTCGAGTACATCGTGCCGTACCGGTTTCTGCCGTCAACGGAGAAGCCGCCGCGCCTGTTCGGGCAGGAGCTCAAGCGATACGACCAGTACAACTACTGGGAGCTGCACGTGTGGGCGTGGCGTCATAACGCGGCCGGGTTGTTCGCGGACTGGAACCCAGCGGTGAAGTGTTGATATGTCATCCCGAGCGCCAGCGAGGGATCTCCTCTGATGTCATAGTAGGCAGTCCGGCCACGCTGACGTTCGAGAAGATCCCTCGCTTCGCTCGGGATGACACCTTGGCACCTTGGCGCTACGGCACCTTCTCCGCGAGAAAGCGCTCGACCTCCGGCCAGACGAGCTCCGGGCGCTCCGCATACGTGAAGTGAGCGGCCTTCGGAACGCGAATCAGGCGCGCGTGCGGCAGCGAAGTCACCCACTCCTCGACCAAGTCCATCGGAATGGATTCCTGTTCGCCATGTACGACGAGCGTCGGCACGTCGAGGCGCTTCAGCTGCTCGCGAAGATCCCAGTCGCCATAGGACCCCATCACGACGCGATTCGTGATCGT
Organism: uncultured Gemmatimonadaceae bacterium; assembly: GCA_963829055.1. GTDB lineage: Bacteria > Gemmatimonadota > Gemmatimonadetes > Gemmatimonadales > Gemmatimonadaceae > JAJKIV01. Next base: position 476,667 of record CAWHHI010000006.1, read on the forward strand.
GAGTCCATAGCGAATGCCCGCCGGGTCCGACGCGCACAGATCGCTCTTGATCAGCGGCAGCGTACGATCCGGCTCGGCCAGACGAGGACGCATGCCGACCGCCCAGTAATCACGGCATGCCTGACGCGTGTCCGCGTTAGGGTCGGCGAGCCGGCGGCTCGCGTCAGCCGCACGGGCGCGGGCAGCTGGGTCCAGTCGCTGGTTCATGCTCGCGCCAAACCGCTTCCAGAAGTCGCCACGCCGAGGTGGAACCGGCCCGAAGAACACCATCCGTCGCACCGCCTCGGGGTGCGCGAGCGCGTACGATGCCGCGAGCAGCGGCCCGTATGAATGCGCCACGAGTGTGACATGCTGCACGCCGAAATGACGCCGCACCTCGTCGAGGTCGGCGATCTGACGTTTCACGAAGAGACGGGACGTGTCCTTCGGCAACTCGGACCGGCCGGCGCCTCGCTGGTCGTAGAAGATCACCACGTGGCGCCCCGCGAGCGGCGCGAAGTCACCGGCGATGCTCTCGAGATCCACGCCTGGCCCGCCGTGAATGGCGATGAGCGTGTCGCCACGCTGCCCCATCACGCGATAGAACAGGCGGGCCGAGTCGGAGGTGGTGACGTAGCCTTCACGGACGGTTGCGCGCACAGCTGGTTTGTTCTGGGCGGCTGCACACATCGGCGCGAACACGCGCATGGTCACAGCGGCAACAACGGCGCAGCGAAGTTTTCGGTTGCACATGAGTCCAACCTATCCACCGTTCCAGTAGCCGGATACGGCCCGCTCACGACATTGCGCGAGTCGTTCAGGGGGCGGATTCTACACCGATGAGTGCGAATATGCATCGTACGGAGACAGCCATGACGCAGGCGCATTGCTTTCTGACCGCGGAGCTGGCGCTCCTGGCTCAGTCACACGCGCGTATCATCGAGTAGCCCAATGCACATCGGTCGCGTCCGCCTAACGAACCAGCACATCGCCCGCCCGGTGCTCGACGATCCCGCCGCAGTCGTCGGGTGGTTCGGCGCCGTGCAGGCTCAGGACTACCTCGGCGGACTGTGGGCGGTGGGCCTGCGGACGCGAGGCGCGACGGAGGCGAGCGTGGAGGAGGCCATCGCGCGCGGCGAATTCGTGCGCACGTGGCCCATGCGCGGGACGCTCCATTTCGTCGCGGCGGCGGACGTCCGCTGGATGCTGTCGCTGCTCGCGCCACGTGCTCGTACGGCGGCGTCCGCGCGGTGGCGACAGCTCGAGCTCGATCACGCGGTCATGGCGCGTAGTGCGAAGGTGGCCGAGAAGGCGCTCGTGGGCGGGAAGCGCGTGCGGCGTGATGCGTTGTACGCACTATGGAACAAGGCCGGGATCGCCACGCACGACTCGCGTGGACTGCATATCCTCGGGCACCTGGCGCAGACGGGCCTCATCTGCTTCGGCCCGCGCGACGGGAAGCAGCAGACGTTCACGCTCGTCGAGGAGTGGCTTCCGGCCGCGCGATCGCTCGAGCGCGACGTCGCGTTAGGTGAGCTCGCGCGTCGGTACTTCACGAGCCACGGGCCGGCCACGGTGCACGACTTCGCGTGGTGGTCCGGCCTCACGGTCACGGATGCGCGTGCTGGCCTCGACGGAGTGAAATCGTCGTTCGAGAGTGAGATCGTCGATGGACGGACGTTCTGGTTCTCCTCAGCGACGGCGAGCGCGTCGACGGCCGCATACCTGCTCCCGGCGTGGGATGAGTTCACGGTGGCCTATCGGGACCGCAGCGACGTTCTCGATCCGCGTTTCACGGTCAAGGTGAACGCCGGCGGTGGCGTGCTGAAGCCGGTCATCGTTCTCGGCGGTGCCGTTGTCGGCACGTGGCAGCGGACCGTCGGGAAGGGGAAGGTAGTCGTTAGGCCGATCCTGTTCGAGCCGCTCTCGCCGGCAAGCACGGGCGCGCTGGAAGCCGCGACGCGCAAATACGGTCGGTTTCTGGGCGCCGCCGGCGAGGTCGCTGGATAATGAGGAAATCCGACCACGCCGACTGCTTCGACACGACATCCAGAACCCAGGGTGTGAACGGAAACGACCGGAAACAACTGGAACGGCCGGATCCCAGCGCGACCCGGACAGACCGTGGAACGGGGCCGTTGAAGGAGGGGAACGGCCTCGTGAGGCCGATGCGTCGCGAGGCCATCCCGCTTTCCATCACGGCTCGTTGCGGGCACCGACTCTCCCCGCATCAGGCCGATCCGCCTGATCCGATGTTTCCGGCTGTTTCCGTTCACACGCTCTGTTCTGGATGCTTGCTGAAGCCGTCCTCAGCGTCGATGTGCGGAATCTGCGTTCACGGTTGGATATCGAACCACGCTATCTGATTTCGGGGGGCGGCCTGCTACTTTGTTCGTGTGAAGCCCCATGAACGCCTGGCCGAAGCGACGGCTCCCGATGGTACGCGCCTGACGCTGATCCGGCACGACGGCGCGTATCTCCTGCGTGCGAACGGTGCCGAGCTCATGTCCACTCGGCGATCGCATTCCGAGGTGGAACTGGCCGACGTCGCCTGTTCGCGCATCGCCGACCGCGGCGGCGCGCACGTGCTGATCGGCGGCCTGGGACTCGGCTTCACGCTCCGCGCCGCGCTACGGGTGCTCGGGCCGGACGCGCGGGTGACGGTCGCCGAGATCGTGCAGGCGGTGATCGACTGGAATCGCAACGCCGACTGGGGGCTGAGCGTCGACGCGTTAGGCGACCCACGCGTGACGGTGCGTCACGCGGACGTGCTGGACGTCCTGCGTGGCAGTGTCGCGGCGTTCGACGCGATCATGCTCGACGTGGACAATGGCGCCGAGGCGATGGTGACGGCGAAGAACAGCGCGCTGTACCGCGAGACGGGCATCCGCGCGGCGGTTGCCGCGTTGCGTCCAGGTGGGGTGCTCGCCTACTGGTCGGCCGTTGCGGATCCGCCGTTCGTGAAGGCGCTCAAAGGGTTCGGCCTAACGGTGACGACGCAGCGGAGTCGAGCGCATGGGTCGACCGGGCCCTACCATGAGATCATCGTCGCGAGGTTGTCGCGGGACTAGGCATCCGGCGGGGCATGGCCAGTACCAAGTGCGTCAGCGACTGCTCAGTAGGAGGTGTCAGGCATCAGGTCCCGTATCCGCCGGCTTGGGTCGCCCTTACCCGCAGTGCCCTGATGCCTGACACCTCCTACTGACGCGACTCAGTGCTGAGTACTGGCCATGCCGCCGCGGCGTGGCCGATCGCCATCGGTCGGCGACCACCGAGCTCAGTCGCTCGTCACCAGCCGATCCCGTAGTCCTCTCCGTGGTTGCTCGAGCCGCCCCACATCGTACGGTGCTTTCGATCGAACATGATCGCGTTGATCGGGCCTGACGTCCGCTCCGCGACGTCCAGCTTGTAGCCCATCTGCCGAAGTGCCTGACGAGTCTCCTCTGGCAGCGACGACGCGATCGTCATGTGGCCGGGCTTCATCTCGTGCGCGCCGAATGACGAGCGCATCTGGAAGCTGTTGATGTTTGGGGCTTCCACCGCCTGCTGCGGCGTCATGCCGAACTCCACGACGTTCAGGAAGAACTGCAACAGGTTCTGATCCTGCGAGTCGCCACCCTGGACCGCGAACGCGAGGAACGGCTCGCCGTCCTTGAGCGCGAGCGTTGGGGTCAGTGTCACACGTGGGTGCTTGCCCGGCTCGATGACGTTGAACGGACCGTCCTTCGCGTCGGTGACAAAACTCTGCGCCCGCTGACTGAGGCCGATGCCCGTGCGCCCAGCGATCACCGCCGGCACCCACCCGCCACTCGGCGTGACGGACACGACCCATCCCTCTTCGTCCGCGGCTTCGATCGACGTCGTTCCGCTGTAGAACGATTCCTTGAACGCCGAGTCCGCGTCCATTGACTTCTTTCGGTGCGTTAGGCACGACACGGCGGTCCTGGCCGCCGCTCGCGGGCTGCGAATCCGGCAATACGAAGTCACTGTTCTTCCAGTCCGCCAGCAGCGACGCGAACGGGTTCGTTCCGCCCTGGAACGGATACGGATCGCCCGGCTTCGCGTTAGGATCGTTCTTGGTCCAGTCGATGGTGGCGAATCGCGCCTTCGCGTACTCCTTCGACAGCAGACCCTTCACCGGCTCTTCGGGCGGGAAGTACGGATCGCCGTAGTAGAAGTCACGATCGGCGAACGCGAGGTTCATCGCCTGGTAGACGCTATGGATGTACTTCGGCGAGTTGTACTCCATGCTCTTCACATCCGTGTTCTCGAGGATGTTGAGCGCCTGGAGCATCGCCGGCCCCTGTTGCCACATGGGCAGCTTGTACACCTCGATGCCCTTGTACGACGTGTGCAGCGGCTCCTCGATGCGGACCTTCCAGTTCGCGAGGTCCTCCATCGTGAACAATCCGCCGTCTTCCTTCGTGCCGCGCACGATCTCCTGCGCGATGTCGCCCTTGTAGAACCGGTCGTACGCGGCGTAGATCGCCTGCTTTCTGCGTCTTGCCTGACGCGAGCGCTTGCTTCTCCGCCGCGACGAGCTTGCGGAACGTCGCCGCGAGGTCCTTCTGGACGAAGATCTCTCCCGGCTCCGGCGCTTCGCGTGTCTCGCCGGGATGGGTCAACATGATCGACGGCGCGTACTTCCACTGCTTGATCCACGACTTGTTGCGCTCGATGGTATTCGTGAGCTGCGCCTCGATCGGGTAGCCGTCGGCCATCTCGAATCGCCGGCGCCAGCACGTCCGCGACCGACAGCTTGCCATACTCGGCCAGCATGGTCAGCAGACCGCCCATGGTGCCCGGCGTGACCGCGGCGAGCGGGCCGTATTCCGGCGGCTCCTTGTAGCCCTTGCTCTTGTAGTAGGCCGCCGTGGCGCCCGTCGGCGCGACGCCTAACGCGTTGATCCCGATGACCTTCTTCGTCTTCGGGTTGTAGATGAGCGCCTGGGTCTCACCGCCGCAGGACAGCGTGTCCCACATCGTGCAGCCGGCGGCGAGCATCGCGGCCGTGGCGTCGACGGCGTTCCCACCCTTCTGGAACATCATCGCGCCCGCGGTAGCCGAGAGCGGCTTCCCGGTGATCGCGAGCCAGTGCCTGGCGTGAAGCGGTGGCTTCTCGGTGGCGAAGCGCCGCGGGTCGGCGGCCTGCATCGGCTGGCCGGGCCTGGTCGTGCGGCCCTGGGAGTGGAGCGGAAGTGCGACGAGTGCCGCGAGCGCGACACCCGCCTCGATCACGGAACGCAGGCGAACCGACATGAGCGCCTCGGCGAGAGGGATGATAACGGATTATCGTCAGGGGAACGCCGTGGGGGAACGGGGAACAGGGAACGGGGAACAGGGAACGGCGAGCTGGTCGCTGGTCGCTCGTGCTGGTCGCTGGTCGCGGCCGTCATTCCGAGCGAGGCGCGAAGCGCGGAGTCGGGGAGAATCGCGATCATACGGGTAGAGGGCCCTCTACCGGGACAGGCACGATTCCTCGACTCCGCCGCTTTGCGGCTCCGCTCGGAATGACATCCCTCCGCTCGGAATGACGGCCGCCGCGGTCGGGGGTTCGTCGTTTATTCTTCGGGCTGGCCGTGCGCGCAGCGAGCGCGGCGGCTTTCACGGACGAACTCACGGACGAACCGAGCCGACCTTGCAGGACCTGACCACCAGCACGAAGAACACGACCGACGAGACCGCGGCGACCGAGCTGGCCGCCAAGGTCCAGCGTCGCAGGACCTTCGCCATCATCAGTCACCCCGACGCCGGGAAGACGACGCTGACGGAGAAGCTCCTGCTGTATGGCGGCGCCATCCATCTCGCCGGCGCCGTCAAGGCGCGACGAGCGCAGCGTCACGCCGCCAGCGACTGGATGAAGCTCGAGCAGGAGCGCGGCATCTCGGTCACGTCCAGCGTCATGCAGTTCGAGTACGAGGGGTATCAGATCAACCTGCTCGACACGCCGGGCCACGAAGACTTCTCCGAGGACACGTATCGGACGCTCGTCGCTGCGGACAGCGCGGTGATGCTGCTCGACAACCGACGCGGCGTGGAAGAGCGGACGCGTCAGCTGTTCGAGGTCTGCAAACGGCGGCGCACGCCGATCTTCACGTTCGTCAACAAGTGCGACCGCGCCGGCGAGGATCCGCTCAAGCTCATCAGCGACGTCGAAGCCGATCTCGGGATCGCCTGTCATCCCATCACGTGGCCGATCTACCGCGACGGCGTCTTCGTCGGCGTGTACGACCGGCGCGTGAGCGAGATCCACCTGTTCGAGCGCGACGAGACCCACGGGGCACGCGCCGCGGCGACACACGTCGGCTCGCTCGAGAGCCCGGAGATCAAGGCGCTCCTCGGCGATGCGGCGCACGAGCAGCTCGTGCACGACATCGACCTGCTCGACGAGGCCGGCCATCCGTTCGAGCGAGGAGGAAGTGCTGGCCGAGCGCCTAACGCCGGTGTTCTTCGGCAGCGCGCTGACGAACTTCGGCGTCGAGCCGTTCCTGCGCGAGTTCCTCGAGCTGGCGCCGGCGCCGACGTCGCGCGAGTCGAGCATCGGGCCGATCGAGTCGACGCGGAAGGAGTTCACCGGATTCGTCTTCAAGATCCAGGCGAACATGGACCCGAAGCATCGCGACCGCATCGCGTTCGTGCGCGTGTGCTCGGGGAAATTCGAGGCCGGGATGCAGGTGCGCCACATCCGCACGGGCAAGATGATCCGACTGGCATCGCCGCAGCAGTTCATGGCGCGCGAGCGCAACGCCATCGAGGAAGCGTGGCCGGGCGACGTGATCGGCGTGATGGACCGCGGCAACCTGCGCATCGGCGACACGCTGGCCGAGAGCAGCGATCTCGAGTTCGCCGACATTCCGCGCTTCGCGCCGGAGCACTTCGCGCGAGCGATTCCGGCTGACCCACTGCGGCGGAAGCAGTTCGACACCGGGCTCCGCGAGCTGACGGAGGAGGGCGCGGCGCAGGTGTTCTACATGGACAGCGAGGTCGGACCGACGCCGATCGTCGGCGCCGTCGGCATGCTGCAGTTCGACGTCATGCAGTATCGGCTGGAGCACGAGTACGGCGCGCCGATTCGGTTCGAGCGCATTCCGTACCGCCATCCGCGCTGGGTGACGGGGCCCGAGCGCGAGATCGACCGTGTGGCGAGTGGGCGTGGGCGGATGCGGATCTACGACTCGAAGGGCAAGCCGCTGATCCTGTTCGACGACGAGTGGAACCTGCGGTGGGCGCTACAGAACGAGACGTCACTCACGTTCCACGATGTAGCGCCGTAGCCGTCATTCCGAGCGGGTGTCATTCCGAGCGAAGCGAGGCAGCAGTCGATGGAATCGAGACTGTCGGGGTAGAGAGCCCTCTACCGGGATGATCAAGGATTCCTCGACTGCGCGCCTCGCGGCGCTCCGCTCGGAATGACAACCTCAGCCCGTGATCGGGCCGGACTGAATCCCGCTCGCGGCGGCGCTTCGACGCACGGCCGCGAGCACCTGGATCAGGTACTTCTCCACCCACTCCGTCCCCTCGTACTCTGCCAGCGGCGTCGCGCGAACGCTGACGGAGCTCGGGCCTCGTGACTGGCCGGTGACCACGCCTAACGGGTCGCCGCCGTTGCGGACGTGTGTGTTGAGGGAGAGCAGGGCGTCCGGGTCGCTTGCCCAGACGAATTCGGTGCGGTCGTCGAAGCCGACGACGAGCGCGGCGCGATCATTGGTTGCGGCCGTTTCATGCAGCTCGGCGACGAGGTCAGCCGTCGTGCGGCGCACGTAGTGTGACATGGGCGACTCCTGTCCCAGGAGAGGTAAGGGGTACCACCAACCGAGCGGTCACCGGGCCGCGCTTGCCCTTACCGAACCATGTCTCCGGTGCCACGCCGGTGCGGGTCACCGCGGCGCTTGCCGCCGCGACACTATGGTAGTGCTCGTAGGCCGTGGATGAAAGGCTGATCCGTTCGTCTTCCGTCACAGGCGCGCAACATGTTGAGGCTACGCGAGTTGCCTCTAGCTCCACGCACGCTCGAACGGTCCTTCTGCGCGATGATGCGGAGTCACGCGGTCCTTGTGTGACGCCTCGAGTTCTCGGAGGGCGTCGAGGACTGCTTCAACACGCATCTCAGACGAAGGACGAAAACGGATTCGTCTGATCTGGCGGATTGATTCCGTGGTCATCCCGAGGAGCGCCGCAGGTTGTCATCGCGCGCAGCGACAGCGAGGGACCTTCTGCGAACGTCATCGTGGCCAGACCGGCCACGATGCCATCACACAAGATCCCTCGCTGCTGCTCGGGATGACAATCGCTGCCGCTCGGGATGACACGCTTTTCCCTCCGTCCGCCGTCCGCCCTCCGAAGGCCGCTTTCTACCGAGCAGCTGTTAGAAGCGCAGTCCTGTTCCAAGCACCACCCGCTTTTCGGGCGAGCTTGTGAATACGAGGTTCACGCCGGTCGCGTGGTCGATGACGCCGAGCCACACGCCTCCGCCAGTGACCCCGTGCCAACCGCCCGGCGAATCTCCATCCACGTAGACGCGGCCTGCATCCGCGAAAGCGAGGATCCCTAAGTCGATCGGGATCACGCGCCGGAGCGACACGACCGGAACGCGAAGCTCCGAGTTACCGTAGATCGACGCGTCGCCCGCATAACGCTGCGGCTTCACGCCGGTCAGCGTATCGCCGCCGCCGAGGAATGCGGCCTCGTGGAATGGAGCGTCGCCCCAGACCTTGCGTCCACCGCCGCGAAGCGCGAGCACCGGACGATGCGGAAGTGGCAACTGGAGAAAGGTCTCGGCGCTTCCGGAGAGCTGCGAGAACGCGCTCGTGACATCCCACACCGCCGGGAACGCGCTGCTGCTCATGTCCACCATGAACCCGCGCGTGGCTCCCCGGACCATGTCACGCGTATCGTAGCGCAAGCCGAGTCGAGCGCCGACCTGGCCGAAGTTGCCGGAGCCGTACGGCTGTTCCTGAGCCAGTAGCTGGTCGGGGGGTCCGCCGGTGGTGGAATACTGGATCACCGGTCCCAGCGTGACGTCGCTCTCGCGGTTGCCTAACGACAACGCGACTGCCGGCCGCAGCTGCCACTGGCGTTGCTCGGCATGGAAGAAGTCATCGGAACCGACATCCGGCTCGGACTTCGTATCGTTGCCAAAGCCGTAGAAGTTGGTGATCTCGAATCCCGACACGCGCGCCGTCGTCGTGAAGTGAACGGGCGAGCTCTCGAGCCGGCTGTCGTGGAACAACGTCACGCGGAAGCGGTTGGATCCCGTCGCATACTCCGCGTCCAGGTTGATGAGCGTCGCGTATGGCTCGCGGCGGAATCCATTCCGGACCCACTGCGCGCTCACGCGCGGCACCAGTCCGAGCCCTCCGGCACCGAACCCGACACTCGGCGTAAACCTGGTGCCGATATTCGGACTTGGCGGCGCGAGCGTGCCGGTGTCGTTCTTCACCCACGGACGCCGGCTGAACAGTGTGTCGCGGCTCGAGTCCGGACCGTAGTACATGCCGGTCACGTGGCCGCGGTCGTAGAGTCGTGGTGAGGCGCGGCGTCCGACGCGCGACGAGTCCACCAGCTCGTTCGTTCCGTTTCCGCCGATGACGCGCACGCGGATCTTCGAGGCCACGTTGCCCCTAACGAGTGCCGAGTCGTCGCCGTCGTGCAGGTAGACCTGAACCTCTGATGTCTCGCGTGGGTCGAATCGGCGGTGGTAATACCGTGCGCCCGCGGCCTGTAGCTCCACGTCGACCAGCCCGCCGGTCTCGTATGTCACCGTCGCCTGGTCCGCGGCGTCTGTGGCGTGCACCTCCACCGCATCGGCGAGCACCTTGTAGAACTCGTTGGCGATCGCCGGCAGGCCATCGCGCCGCTGCTTGAGCTTCGCGGCAAAGGATGGTGCCACCGACTGGTATTCGTGGGGCAGTAGTCCCACTGCCGAATCGATCACGGCGTCGGTGATGCGACGCGTGAGTGCGGTCGCGATCGAGTCCCAGACTGGTTTTTCGAGATCCGACAGGAAGCGGCGGTCGAGCTGGCGCGAATTGTCGGAGAGCACGCGAATGCTCTGATACTTGCCCTCGAACTTGGAGAGGAACGGTACCCAGTGCGACGCGAGCCGCGCGAGCCGACCGTCATAGTGGTTGAACGCGTGATCGCGATCGCGGGGAATGGCCACCCACCGGGCCGCCTTGCCGGAACCGAACCGCGCCCACTTCCAGTTGCCGTGATGGCGGTCGGTGTCGTCGAGCACGAAATCGGTGAGGCGTGCGGTCAGGAACGAGCGCGCATCCACGCGCTGGGTGGGGACGCTGTCGAGCAGCGGCAGCAGGTCCGAGGTGTCGATGATGTCCGACCCGCCACCGAACCCGGGTCCTTCGTCCGGCTTGTTCGGGAAGTCCTCGATCGTGCCAAGCCGATCGATGAAGTCCTCGCGAAACTTCCCCAGCGATGAGTCGTTAGGCATGACCGTGAACGCGGGGGTCGCGTGCAGCACGCCCGCGGCGTCCGCGATCGGGGCGGCGATGATGCCGGCCGCGGGGAACAGGCCGCTCACCTGGTCGCGAAAGATCTTGGCGACCGCCGTTCCGCGAAGACGCTCCGGCGGCGTGGCGTTCGCCTTGTCGACCGGTCGGAACACGTACTCGGTGCCATCCCTGGCGCCGAGCCGGAGGTTCTTCGTCTGATTGCCGCCGCCTTCCTTGAGTGGCTTGAGTCCGCCCGCGTAGCGCGTCGAGGTCGAGGACGGGAACGCGGATCGGCGTCGTCCAGAGGTCGCGGTACGTGTTGCCGAGGAAGAAACGGGAGAATCCGCTCGCTTCGTAGCGTTTGCCGGCGGCGATCGTGACGCTATCGCGATTCACCACGCGGGGAGGTGCGGGCTGCGCGGTCTGCGCGCCCAGGACGACAGGCGCGGCGAGTGCCGCCGCGGCCAGGAGCCTAACGATTCGATGGGCGACACGCGCAGTCATGTCACGGCCAGCGGTAGAGCGTGATGGCGGCAGGCTGCCGTGCGGCCTCGTCGCCGATGATCAGGATGCTGTCCCTGGTGATCGCCACTGCTTCCGCCTGATCGTGCTCTCCCTGCAACTCGCGCGCGAACACCACCTGGCCCGCAGGCGTGATCGAGAGGATCGCCTTCTCGAGTGACGAGATGATGCATGTAGTTCCCGGTGAGTGGGTCGAGCGTGATATCCGATGGGTGGAACTCGCCCTTCTTCGACTTCACCGCCTTGGGGATACTCGAGAGCGGGACCGCGAGCTCTGACAGGACGTGCTCGCCCTTGGTTACCGGCCAGCGGTAGATCAGGACGTCGTCCTTGAATTCCTTCTTGTGTACGTGCTTGCACGCGAGCAGCAGCGACGTGATGGTCGAGTCGTACGCCAGTCCTTCGAACTCGCACTCCTTGCCGAGTTTCGTGTCGTGCGTCGTGTAGTCGACGCGCTCGCCGTTCTTGCCTTCATGGAACTCGTACAGCGATCCGTTGCTGTCGAGCAGGTAGAGGCGGTCGCCCGCCGACGCGATCGCCTCGAAGTCGCCCTTGACCGCCGGCTTGCCTAACGCGAACTCCTTGAGCACGACGCCTCGGCGATAGTCGATCTCGTAGATCTTCGCGTGCTCGTCGCCGTGGGCGAGCAGGCGTCCATCGGGAAGCAGCGCGAGGCCCGACAGCTCCGCGAGGTCGATCGGCATGATCCAGCGCGCGAGTGGCTTCGTCGCGTCCTTGCCGGCGGCCGCCCCCGAGTCGCGCTTCGCGAGCGACTGCTCCAGGCGCGCGGCACGTTGCGCGAGCGCACTGCTGTCGCCGCGTCCCTTCTTCGCGTCCGCCGGGCGACAGGCGCTCGCGGCGACACAGGCGAGCAGCGCGATGCTGGCCGTGGAGCGGGCTCTCATCACCCCGCTCCGCTCTGGGCCGCTTCGGCTTCCCGCTCCATCGCCTCGCTCAGCTCGAGGTCCGCCGAGATGAGCTTGTCGCCGGCGGCCGTCCGGACCTCGGTCAGAAGCTCGTCGCTCGACATCGACTTGCGGATCTTTACCAGGTACGCGAGCTCGCACGGCTTGCCTTCCGCTGTCACGACCTCATCGAGCTTCCAGCGCTTCGCCTGTTTCTCCAACACGCCTTCGACTATGCCCTGCACGCCGCTCGGATCCTCGGTCGTCAACGACAGCAGCGCGTTGAAGCGCGGCTTCTTGCTGGTGCCGACGATCTGCCTAACGCGATCGAAACGTTCCGCGAGCGCTTCGACTTTCTGCGGCGTCAGCGCGAGCACGAGGTCGCGGTCGTGGACGCCGCCGTTCCCGTTGCCGTTCCCGTTCTTCTCCGCGAGGAGCTGGAGCGGCTCGGCCCATGTCTGCGAAGACGCCGTCGGCGCGAGCGGGTTGCGACCGAACTCGTACCGCCAGATGAACAGCAGCACGAAGTTGAAGACGACCGACGAGACGGCGGCGACGGTGATCACCTGCACGCCGGCGGCGAAGCCGACGCCGATGGCCAGGAAGATGAACACCGTGTCGCGCGTGTCGCGGAGCGTCGTGCGAAAGCGAACCGCGGCGACGACACCGGCGAGGCTGAACGCGAGCGCGAGGCTGTTCTGAACGACGAGGACCACGCCGGCGACGACGATCGGCAGGATGATCAGCGTCTCGACGACGGTCTGGTTGTGCCGCTTCGTGCGCCGCGCGGACATGTACACCCACGTCACCGGCAGCATCAGGAACAGCGTCGCCAGGAGGCTCATCGCCGTGCTGATCGCCAGCTCGACATTCGATGGCAGGCGGCTCAGAGAGGTTGCGACCACGCCGTTGGCCAGGCCGTCCTGGAGGACGCCGGTCCCTCCCGTCAGCTCGTCGAGGCGCTTACCCGAGAACAGTTCGCCGACGATCGGAAAGAAATAGACGAGGGTGGCGAAGATGCCGCCGATGAGGAGGTAGTACGCGACGAGTCGCCGGGTTGGCCGGTCGGAGCCGAGCGCGATCGTATCGATGAGACCCTTGAAGGACATGGATCCGCCTTGCACGTGAGCCCCGCGGTCCGGGGCTGACGCCTAACGCGATGCGGCCGTTCGGCGAATCGCCCGCGGGGCGGATCGTGGCCCAATGGGCACACGATCGCGGCAGGCGGCCCGGACTGCAGGCGGGCGCGTCGTACGTCGGTCGGGTTGACCGAACGCGTGCGCTCCGACTCGACAATATGGCAAGCGGTAGGCCAAGCGGACGGAACCGCCTGGTGAGGCGCGTCACACCGAGTGGTCGACGGGCGCGACCGTTGTCGCCCGTCGAGCCGCCAGAACCGGCTCAGGGCACGGCCTTCGACGACCGCTTCTTCATCAGTGCTTCGATCTCCTCGATCTCGCGCGGCGCGTTGGCGCTGATGCGCTCGAGTCCCTTCTCGGTGATGATGTAGTTGTCCTCGATGCGGACGCCGGTGTTCTGGTAGCGCGCGCACCGCGTCCTTCACCTTCGCCATGAACGCGCGGTTCTTCGGCGTGTCGGGAAGCGCGTCGAGCATCGCCTGGCTGACGTAGATGCCGGGCTCGATCGTGAACGCGTCGCCTTCCTTGAACGTGCGGTCGCCGAAGTAGAACTGCGCCGGGTCGTGCACGGCGAGGCCGATGCCGTGCGCCGATGCCGTGGATCATCCAGAAGTAGCGTCTGGCTTGCACGCGCACGGGCACGGCCGCGCAGTTGACCTTCCACGGCGGATCGAACGTGCGCGTCCTCGCTCTCGACCAGGCCTAACGCGACGAGCCCCTTCGCGCGCACGTCGATCGACGAGTCCTGCGCCGCCTGCGCCGACATCCCCGGCTTCGAGTTCCGCTCGGCCGCCGCCTGCGCGTCGCGCACGAGCTGGTAGATGGCGCGCTGCTCGGGCGTGAACGTGCCGCTCACGGGAATCGTGCGCGTGACGTCGGCGGCGTAGCCCTCGTACTGCGGTGGCCGCGTCCATGACGACGACGTCGCCGGGCTTGGCACGGCGCCGCGGTCCTTCATGTAGTGGAGCTGCGTGCCGTTCGCGCCCGGCGCCGACGATGGAGCCGTACGCGGGACGCTCGCCGCCGAGTCGCGTGAACGTGTACTCGACGACGGCCTGGATCTCGTACTCGTGCGCCGGCTCGGGCGCGAGCATCGCGGCGCGATGGCCTTCGGCGCTGATCTCGCCGGCCTTGCGCAGCAGCGCCATCTCGGCCGGCGACTTCTTCGCGCGGAGCTCGTCGACGATCGTCGTGCGCGTCCTTGACGGTCGAGCCCGGCGCGTGCTCGCCGCGAGCGCCTTCATGAACGACCGGCCGCGCGTGAGCGAATCCTGCTGCGGCGAAGTCGGCGTCGGCGAAGTCGGCGAGCGTGTAGAACGGGGCGTCGGGCTGCGCCGGCGAGCGAGTCGACGAACGCGGCGAGCGCGGCGAACGACGCGCGCCTTGACGCCAACGTGCGCACGACGGACGCGGAGTCGGGGCGGCGGCCGTAGTAGAACGCCGTGCGCGGGTCGATCGGGCGTGAGGAAGAGCGTGCTCGTCGCGCGTGCCGCCCTTGCGCGACCATCACGAACGCGGCGTCGGGCTCGTCGAAGTTCGTGAGGTAGTGGAAGGCGGGAAGCTGATAGAACGGGCCGAAGTCGCTGACGGGCGTCTGTCCACCGAAGGCGACGACGACGCCGTCGCCGATCCGCGCGGCGAGCGAATCGCGGCGCGCGGCGTATTCGGCGGTCGGGATCTGTGACTGCAGGCTCGTCGCAGCGGTCGGGGCGAGCGCGACGCAGGCGACGAGAGCCAGGGTGTGTCGATTGAGCATGGTGGTTGGACCGGGTTGCCGACAATTCGGAGACGAGTTCAACAGGTATACGCGGTACCCTGAGTCTGAACGGACACGTACCTGGAGTGCAATACCGATAGACGGGTAGGTCGGGGTCAGACTCGAGTCTGACCCCAATTACGACCCCAATTACGGGGACGGAAACGAGCCTAGTGCGGCTGCGCGGCGGTCCGGCGCCGCAGCTCGTCGAAGAAGTTGAACATCACCGTGACGTGATCCTTGCTCTGGGCCGGCACGGCGGTCGGTGCGGGCACCAGAGCGATAATTCGCTCGCCATCAGGCGCGAGGTCGTAGTTAGGCATCACACCCGTGTCGGCGAGGCGCACTTGCGCCCAGGCGCGCGGCGGCTGAGCAACAAAGGAATCACCCTTCGTACTATACCGCACGGCCATCAGCCGCTGGTCATCGGTCGCGTAGAAGAGATCGTGACCGTTCCGGGACCAACGCGGAATGCGCCCGCCGCCGGTCGAAATCGGCACCCGGCCGGACGGCCTTTCACGCGTTTCGAGTCGTCAACCTGGCGACCGGGACGCAAACCGCCGAGATCACGCTGACGGCGGCCAATGGCGATCTGTTGCGTACGACCGACGTCAGTATGCGCACCGCGATTCCTGCCGACCAGTTTCCTCTTTACGGGCACGACGACGATCGTGAGTGGAACCGGACGCTTCGCCAACGCCACGGGCGCGTTGCAGGCTGAAGGTGAGGTGGATCTGATTACCGGCGCCGCGTCGATTCGCGTACGACGGCTGGATCGCGTACGACGCGTCAGACCGCTCCAACTGACAGACGGGACGGAGCGATGACCATCGCCCAGACGATTCCCGTTGCTCGGGCAGTGGAAGACACCGAGCGCTTCTACGTGCGGATGGCGGCGACGTTCGTCGCCGTCGCGGTGATCGGGTTCGCTCCCACGTACTGGGTGCCGATGGCTCGCGGCACGCTCTCGGTTCCGCCGATCGTTCACATCCACGGGCTGCTGTTCTTCGGGTGGACGTTGCTGTTCTGGGCGCAGACGTCGCTCGCGGCTGGAGGCAGGTTGACGCGCCACCGCGAGCTCGGGGTCGTGGGCGTCTCGGTCGCGACGGCGATGTGCTTCGTCGGCATCGCGGTCACCATCAGCAGCCTCGAGCGCGGGAGCGCTGCCGGCTTCGGTCCGGCGGCTCGCGCGTTCTCGGTCGTATCGGTCACGGCGATCCTGCTGTTCGCGGTGCTGGTCGCCGTCGCGCTCGTGAACGTCACGAAGCCGGATGTGCACAAGCGACTCATGCTCATCGCGACGGCGTCGTTGCTTCAGGCGGGCATTGGCCGCTGGTTCGCTTTGTTCCTCAGGCCGCCCGGGGTCAATCCTCCGCCGCCCGTGGTGGTGACCGTGATGCCTGGGCTCCTGGCCGATCTCTTGTTCGTTCTCGGCATGATCCACGATCGGCGGACTCGGGGCCGAGTGCATCCGGTGTACTGGATAGCGGGAGCGGCGGTGGTCGGGGTGCAGGTACTCCGAGTGCCTCTGAGCACGACGAGTGCGTGGACGCGCGTGACCGACTGGCTGCTGGCGGTCGGTATCTAAGGACGTCATTCCGAGCGGGTCGTCATTCCGAGCGAGCGCAGCGAGTCGAGGAATCGCGATGTCCCGGTAGAGGGGCAGCCGCTCAATCCCGGGAGCAAGGATTCCTCATGCGCCAGAGGGCACCCGCGCGCGTTCGGCGCTTCGCTCGGAATGACACAGCTCCGCTCGGAATGACAACCGAGCTAGAATGGTGGTGTGAATTTCCACCATCTAGTGCTCACCTCGACCGCCGTCGCCACGACGAGCGGTCGCCTGGAGAAGATCGCGCTGCTCGCCGAGCTGCTGCGGGGGCTCGATCCAGCCGAGGTGACAACAGCCATCGGTTTTCTCACGGGCTGGCCTCGACAGGGAAAGCTCGGCATCGGGTGGGCGACGCTCGAGGCAGCGAAACCCGCGACCACGCCCGACGACGCCGTCGCTCTCGATCGCCGACGTGGACGCCGCGTTCACCGAGCTTCAGGCGGTGAAAGGGAAGGCGTCTACGGCGCAGCGTCGTCAGCTGCTCACCGATCTCATGTCGCGGGCGACCGCCGAGGAACAGCGATTCCTGTATGCGCTCGCCGTCGGCGAGGTGAGGCAGGGCGCGCTCGAAGGCGTGATGGCCGAAGCCGTCGCCCGCGCGGCCAACCTGCCCGCCGCCCGCGTTCGACGCGCCGCCATGCTCGCCGGCGACCTCGCCGCCGTCGCCGAAGCGGTGCTCGTCGAAGGGGAGGAAGGGCTGGCGCGCTGGTCACTGCAGCTCTTCCGACCCATCCAGCCCATGCTCGCCGACTCCGCGCCTAACGTGACGGAAGCGCTCGAGGAGTTGGGCGAGGGGCGGCGCTCGAGTGGAAGCTCGACGGCGCGCGCATCCAGGTGCACAAGCAGGACGACCGCATCGCCATCTACACGCGCAGCTTGAACGACGTCACGGCCGCGGTACCGGAAGTGGTCGATGCCGTCCGCGCGATGTCGGCGCGCGAGCTGATCCTCGACGGGGAAGTGATCGCGCTGGATCGCGACGAGCGTCCGCTCCCGTTTCAGGTCACGATGCGCCGGTTCGGCCGGAAGCTCGACGTCGACGTCGCTGCAGGCGGAGCTGCCCGTCCTCCCGTTCTTCTTCGACATCCTGCGGCTCGACGGCGAAGATCTGCTCGACTGCCCACTGACCGAGCGCCTAACGCGCCTCGACGGCGTCGTGCCGGCGTCGATGCGCGTGCCGCGCATCATCACCGCCGACGTCGAGGAAGCGAAACGCTTCGAGGCGACTGCGCTCGACCGCGGTCACGAAGGACTCATGGCGAAGTCGCTCGCTGCCCCCTACGCGGCCGGACGCCGCGGCTCGGCATGGCTCAAGATCAAGACGGCGCGCACGCTCGACCTCGTGGTCCTCGCCGTGGAGTGGGGATCGGGCCGTCGCAAAGGGTGGCTCAGCAACATTCACCTTGGCGCGCGCGATCCGGCGACGGGCGGCTTCGTCATGCTCGGCAAGACGTTCAAGGGGATGACGGACGAGATCCTCGAGTGGCAGACGAAGGAGTTGCTGGCGCGCGAGACGCATCGCGACGGGCACATCGTGTACGTCCGGCCGGAGCTCGTCGTCGAGGTGGCGTTCAACGATGTGCAGCGCAGTCCGCACTACCCGGGCGGCGTCGCGCTGCGGTTCGCGCGGATCAAGGGCTACCGTCACGACAAGCGCGCCGAGGATGCGGACACGATCGACGCCGTCATGCGGTTCGTCCCGCCCATTCCCTCAACACTTGATTGAATGAGCGCGCGGCGGTAGTGTGTGCCCATGACGTTTCCAAGCGAGACACCGCGCTGGCGGCGCTACCTCCGATTCTGGCGCCGCGACGTCCCGGCTGACATCGAGGACGAGCTCGCCTTCCATTTCCAGATGCGCATCGGCGAGCTCACGGAGCAGGGCCTTCCCCCGGACGCCGCGCGCCGGCAGGCGCTCGAAGAGTTCGGTGACGTGAACACCGTGCGCACGAGCCTCGAGGCGATCGACCAGCGCGTGGCACGCCGCGAGAGCCGCATGGAGTGGGTCGACAGTTGGCGGCAGGACATCGCGTATGCAGCGCGATCCCTCCGTCGCACGCCCGGCGTCACGCTCACGATCGTCGTGACGCTCGCCCTCGGACTTGGCGCCAACACCGCGATGTTCTCGCTGCTGAACGCGGTGTTCCTGCGGCCGCCTGCTGGTGTCGCGAAGCCTGATCAGGTCCGTCGCGTGTGGTCGGAGTTCATGTTCCGCACGGGACGGCAGTTCTGGCCCGGTTACGACTACGCGCAGTATGACGAGCTGCGGAAAGCCATCGCCGGACTCGGCGTGGCGACGATCTACCAGCAAGCCGAAGAAGTGAAGGTCAGTCGCGGTGCCTCGGCGCCGCGCGCGCTGATGGCCAGAGCACCGAGTGACTTTTTCTCGCTGGTCGGAGTGCGTCCCTCACTCGGGCGGTTTTTCACGGCCGAGGAAGACCGGTTAGGCAAGGGGCAACGCGTCGCGGTGGTGAGCCACGCCTTCTGGACCCGCGCGCTCGGCGCCGACACTGCCGCGTTAGGGCAGACGATCGTGCTCGGGGGCGAGCCCTACACACTCATCGGCGTGGCGGAGCGGCGATTCAACGGCGTCGATCTCAGTGCGACCGAGGTGTGGGTTCCGCTCGCCACCGTCGGGAACATCGACGAGAAGCCGTGGTGGACGGATTACCGTGTGAACGGGTTCCAGATTCTGATTCGGCTGGCCGACGGTGTGAGCGATGCGGCTGTCGACGCCCGGGCGACGCAGACGCTCCGCCGGCCCGACGTGCGGCGCACAGGGGTGGACTCGCTGTCGGTCACCCGCGTCGGCTCGATCATCGCGGACCGCGGACCGGGGAAGAAGACGCAGGAAGTGCAGGTCGCCACGCGCCTTGGCGGCGTCGCCCTGATCGTGCTCGTGATCGCCTGTGCGAACGTGGTGAATCTCCTGCTCGCCCGTGCCATGCGGCGGCGCCGCGAGATCGCCATGCGTCTCGCGCTGGGCATCTCCCGCGGCCGGCTCGCGCGGCTCATCCTGACGGAGAGCGTGCTGCTGGCCACCGCCGCTGGTGTGGCCGCCATCATCGCGGCGCATTGGGGCGGGTTGGCGTTGCGGGCGCTGCTCCTGCCTAACGTCCACTGGGCAGAAATGCCGGTCGACTGGCGCGTACTCGTCGGAGCGTTGGTCGCCGTGGTGCTCGCCGGTCTCGCCGCCGGCGTCGTTCCAGCGATTCAGTCGGGATCGACGAAGCTGACCGACGTCCTCAAGGCCGGGGCGCGCGAGGGATACGTTCGCCGCTCGCGCCTTCGCTCGCTGCTCGTCGTCGCCCAGGTCGCACTTTCGGTGATGCTGCTGACCGGCGCCGCGTTGTTCATGCGGAGTCTGTCCAACGTCCGGTCGCTGGATCTCGGCTTCGACGCGAGCCGGCTCATCTTCGCGCGCGTGAGTTTCGACACGAAGGACGCACGTCGCGATTCGCTCGCGTCGGAGCGATTCGAAGAAGCAGCGCGACGCATGCGCGCGGCGCCCGGCGTACAGGCGGCCGCGCTCACGGCCATGCGACCAATGTACGGGTTCAGCTTCGTGTCGTACTACCCGGACGCGGATACGGTCGCGCACGCGAAGCCTCTCGGGATGTACTGGGCTGTGTCGCCGGAGTACTTCGCCACGGCGGGAACGCGTATCATCGCCGGCAGTGGCTTTCCGGCGGGCAGCGCGGCAACGCCACCATCCGTCATCGTGAACACCGCCATGGCCGACGCTCTGTGGCCGGGCGAGAGCCCGTTGGGCCGCTGTGTGCGATTCGACAAAGCGGACGGGCGATGCAACACCATCATCGGAGTCGTGGAGACCGCGCGGTGGGGACAACTCATCGAGGAAGCCACTCCACAGTTCTACCTGCCGTTGGGCAACATGCCATTCCCTCAGGGCCCACGGACGATCGCCATTCGAACGGACGAGGCAATGGCGCCGGCGGTCGTGCGGCAACTGCGCAGTGTCATTGCGGAAGAATTTCCTGGCGGTGAGCCTCTCATCGAGCGGATGTCCACGGTGCTCGAGCCGCACTATCGACCGTGGCGGCTGGGCGCGACGCTGTTCACGTTGTTCGGCGTGCTCGCCGGCATCGTCGCGGCGCTCGGCGTGTACAGCACGGTGTCGTACAGCGTGAGCCAGCGGACGCACGAGTTCGGGGTGCGTGTGGCGTTAGGCGCGCAGTTCGGCGACGTGATGCGCCACGTGCTCGGCGAGGGGCTCCGGGTCGTGTGGGGCGGCGTCGTGGTGGGCGTGGCGTTGTCGCTGCTTGCAGGCCGACTCGTTGCCGCACTCCTGTACGGTGTCACGCCGCGCGATCCGGCTGCGCTCTCGGTCGTGGTGGTGACGCTGCTTGCCGTTGCGACGGTAGCGGCGCTGGTGCCTGCCTGGCGCGCGTCACGCGTGGATCCGCTGACGGCGCTGCATAACGAGTAGTCATTCCGAGCGAAGGCCGAAGGCCGAAGTCGAGGAATCGCGATTATGCAGGTAGAGGGCTCTCTACCCGGCAGAGTCTCGATTCCTCGACTCGCTGTCGCTCGCTCGGAATGACAACCCTCCGCGCCTACGGCGCTCCGCTCGGAATGACGGCTACGGGCACCTTCCGCGTCTCGAGCGCAGGCGCCGGCGGCAGCCCCGTCACCTGCAGGATCTCCTTCTCATCCAGCGTCTCGCGCGCGAGCAGCGCTTCGGCGAGCGCATCGAGCTGTTGTCTGTGCTGGCCCAGGAGCAGCAGCGCCTGGTCGTGGCTCTCGGTGATGATGCGCTGCACCTCGGAGTCGACCACGCGAGCCGTCTCCTCGCTGAACGACTTCGGACCCTCATAGCCGTCCAGGCTCGCGAGGTACGGGTTCTCGCGGGGCGCCAGCTGCACCATCCCGAGCCGCTCGCTCATGCCCCAGCGCGTGACCATGCTGCGGGCGAGCGTGGTTGCCTGCTCGATGTCGTTCTGCGCGCCCGTCGTCTTCGTGCCGTAGACGATCTCCTCGGCCGCACGTCCACCGAGCATCCCGACGATTCGCGCCTTGAGATACGCCTCTGGATAATTGTACCGATCGCTGTCGGGACGCTGGTACGTCACGCCTAACGCCTGACCGCGCGGCACGATCGTCACGCGGTTGACGGGATCCGCGCCCGGTACCACCAGGCCAAGGATGGCATGGCCGCCCTCGTGGTACGCGATCCGTTCACGGTCCTGACGGGTCATGAGCAGCGGGCGCTCGGGACCGAGCACGATCTTCTCGAGCGCGTCCAGGAAATCCTTCTGGCGAACGTCGTTCTGGTCGCGACGCGCGGCGAGCAGTGCCGCTTCGTTCACGAGATTCCTGAGATCGGCGCCGGAGAGGCCAGGCGTTGCCGCCGCGATCTCCGCGATGCTCACGTCGGGCGCGAGCGGCACGCGGCGCGTGTGCACCTTGAGGATCGCCTCGCGTCCGTTCCGGTCGGGAAGATTGACGACCACTCGCCGATCGAATCGGCCCGGCCGCAACAGCGCCTTGTCGAGAATGTCCGGCTGGTTCGTCGCGGCGAGTACGATGATCCCTTCGCGACTCGAGAAGCCGTCCATCTCCGTCAGGATCTGGTTCAGCGTCTGCTCCTGCTCGCTCGAGCCGCCGATCGCGGTCTGTCCGCGCGCGCGGCCGATCGAATCCAGCTCGTCGATGAAGATGATGGCCGGTGCGTGCTCGCGGGCCTGCTTGAACAGGTCGCGCACGCGCGCTGCGCCGACGCCGACGATCATCTCCGACGAACTCCGAGGCGCTCATCGAGAAGAACGGCACGCCGGCTTCGCCAGCGACCGCCTTCGCGAGCAGCGTCTTGCCCGTCCCGGGTGCGCCGATGAGCAGCACGCCCTTCGGGGCAGCGCCGCCGAGTCGCGTGTACTTCGCCGGGTCTCTGAGGAAGTCCACGACCTCGACCAGCTCGTTCTCGGCTTCGTCGATGCCGGCGACGTCCTCGAACGTGACCTTCGTCTCCTGCTCCTGGTCGAAGCGCCGCGCGCTGCTCTTGCCGAGCTCCAGTGAGCGCGCCGCCCATGCCGCCGCCTTGCTGCGCGCGCCGATACATCCAGACGTAGAAGACGATGATGAGGATCGCCGGGCCGAAGCCGAACAGGAAGGTCGTGATCGGGTTGCCGCCTTCGTCGATCGGCTCGGCGTTGATCTTCACGCCGTTGTCGATGAGGAGCGTCTCGAAGCCGGGGTCCACGAATGAAGGCAGGGTGGTCGAGAATATCGTCACCTGCCGCGGCTCGATGCGCGACCCGCGAGACGTGCGCGACGTCGTATCGCCCGGTGGCGGGTACGTCACCGCTGTCCCGAAATGGCCGGTGATGCTTTCGCCGCGACTGTAGATGTCGCGGACGTTTCGCTTCGTGACTTCCTGCTTGAAGAGCGTGTACGGCACCTTCACCGGCGCGTCCGAGCGCGGGAAGACGTAGCGCACGAGCAGGAAGTTGATGGCGAGCACGACGAGGAACCACGTCCACGTGCGACTCGGAGGCATGGCCGGCCGCGGCGTGCCGGGTTTGGACTCGTTAGGTGCGCCGGGGGGGCGACCCTGCGGGGTCCTGACCGGGGGAGTATTTCGGCGACCCTGAGCCGCCGGCTGATTCGCCATGCTGGATTGCCTCCGTTCGAGCGACCAGGCGATTCGTGGAAGATACGCGTCCAGGCGCTTCGAATGGCTGAGTGCGGCGTCCGTACACTACTGTTCAGTTGTGGCGTCGTACGTGCAGACTGTCTCGGCCATAGCGGTTGCAGTGGACGAGCGCGTTGGCGCGGCATCACTCGAGTCTTCCGAGTTTCAGACATGACCCATGCGTTCGTTAGGCGTGTGCACCCGGGGCGCGCTGCCCACATCGCTGTCGCCGCGACGCTCTGCGGGCTCCTCGGCCTGGGACATCCCGTGGAGGGGTCGGCGCAGGGGGTGAACCCGGCACTCGATCAATACCTGCAGCGCCTGGGGATCGACGCTCGCCAGCGGGCCACCGCTGCGCGCGGACGTGCGGTCGCGAAACTGTTGCCAGAGAAGGACAACCGGGACGTCACAGTCGTCGGGCTGATCGGTGTGAACGTGCCGCGCGACACCGTAGTTGCGCGAGCGTTCGACATCGAGCGGGCGCTCGCGGCGCGCGAGGGTCGCTATCACGTCTTCGGAAATCCGCCTTCGGCAGCCGACGTTGGCGGCGTCGCGTTCGACGAGTCCGAGTACCGCGGCCTCCGCAACTGCAAATCCGGCGACTGTGACTTCAAGCTGCCCGCTGCCGACATGACGGGTTTCGTCCAGCAGGTGAACTGGTCTTCGCGCGGGGCGAAAGCGCAGGCTGATGAGCGACTGCGGGCGATGATGCTGCGGTTCGCGACGGAGTACTCGGCGCACGGCAACTCAGCGATGCCGGTGTACGAGGATGAGCGTGGCGTGAAGTCCGGTGATGTATTCGCCACCCTGCTCGCGCAAATCACGGATCTCTACCCGGACGCGGCCGAGTTGACGCGCTATCTCGCGACGTATCCCGCTGGTCGCCCACACGGCGCGAGGGACGTCCTGTACTGGTCGGAAGACCGGCTGCCGCATCTGCGCCCGATGCTCACGCTCGACCACGTCGTGGTGTTCAAGCCGACGCGTGCGGACGCAGCCGCGCTCGTCGCTCGCAAACAGATCTACGCCAACCACTACTTCGAGGGTGCGCTCGAGCTGCTCGCGATCGTCGAGGGCGGCGGCGGACCCGGGGAACCTGCAGCCTACATGCTGACGGTGCGACGCTTCCGCTTCGACAACCTTCCTGGCGGTCTGCTGAACATTCGCGGCCGGGTGCGCCGCGGCCTGGCCGATGCCGCGCGAGATGATCTCGAACAGCAACGAGCGTTGATGCAATCCGCGGCGAGCCCCTAGCGAGCCCCTGATCTGAAGCCGAGCACGACATGACAGCGACGAGCGATGCCGCAGCCACCGTGTATCGACAGCCTGTCGCTGACGTTGTGGAATCGCTTGGCTCGCATCTGCAACATGGTCTGACGGAAGCGGAGGCGAGGGCCAGGCTCGAGCGGGACGGGCCTAACGAGCTCACGGGCGAACCGCCGGTACCGGCATGGCGACGCTTCCTCGCGCAGTTCCAGGACGTGCTGGTGATCCTCCTGCTCATAGCGACCGCGGTGTCGGCTGCGCTCTGGTTTTTCGAGCGCGACACCGCGCTGCCGTACGAGGCGCTCGCCATTCTCGCTGTCGTACTGCTCAACGCGACGATGGGCTACCTCCAGGAATCGCGTGCCGAGGCCGCTGTTGCCGCCCTGCGCGCCATGTCGGCGGCCGAGGCGACGGTCATCAGGGACGGAGAACGACAGCGCGTGCCGAGCACGCAGATCGTCGCTGGGGACCTCGTCATCATCGAGGAGGGCGACACCATACCGGCGGATGCGCGGGTCGTCGAATCGACGGCGCTCCAGACGGCCGAGGCAGCGCTCACCGGCGAGAGCTTGCCGGTGTCCAAGGACACCGCCACCATCGCCGACGAAGTCGCGCTCGGCGACCGGCACAACATGGTGTTCAGCGGCACGGCTGTGACGTATGGCCACGGCAACGCGATCGTGACCGCGACCGGAATGCGCACCGAGATGGGGCGCATCGCGGGCATGCTCGAGGAGTCGCCGGCCGAGTCGACGCCGTTGCAGCGTGAGCTCGACCGTACGGGCAAGGTGCTGGGCATCGTCGTCATCGTGATCGCGGTCGTCATGATCGGGACGATCGTGCTCGTCGAGCACGTGCGCGATTTCTCCACGTTCGTCGATGTGCTGATCCTGGGCGTCGCGCTGGCGGTCGCGGCGGTGCCGGAAGGGCTGCCGGCGGTGGTGACGGCCGTCCTGTCGATCGGCGTCCAACGTATGGCGCGCCGGCAGGCGATCGTTAGGCATCTCGCGGCCGTCGAGACGCTCGGCTCGGCGAGCGTCATCGCATCGGACAAGACGGGCACGCTCACGAAGAACGAGATGACCGTGCGCATCGTCGTCACGGCGAGCGGTCGCGTCACGTTCGGTGGCTCGGGCTACGCGCCGGACGGTGAGGTTCGCCGCGAAGACGGTACCGCCATCGATCCCGGACTGCGCTTCGAGCTCGAGCGCGCGCTGGCCGCGGCCGACCGTGCGAACAATGCCGTCGTGGAAGAACGCGACGGACGCTGGACCGTACAGGGCGATCCCACCGAGGGCGCGTTGCTCGTCGCCGCGCGTAAGGCGGGTTTGGACGCTGACGCCCTCGAGGCCCGACTCCCGCGCGTCGCGGAGGTGCCGTTCTCGTCCGAGCGAAAGCTCATGAGCACCGTGCATCGCGACGCCGAGCAACACAAGCTGATCGTCTTCGCGAAAGGGGCGCCCGACGTGTTGCTCGGCCGCTGCTCACAGGAGATCGTCGGCGAGGATCGTCGCCCGCTCACCCCCGCGCGCCGGGCCGAGATTCTCCGCGCCAACGATTCACTTGCCGATGAGGCGCTGCGGACGCTCGCCGTCGCAGCCCACTGGCTGCCTGACGACGCAGCTTCCGCCACGCTCGACGCGCCTGATCCGAAGCTGGAACAGGACCTCGTCTTCGCCGGGTTGATCGGGATGATCGACCCGCCGCGCGCCGAGGCGAAGGAGGGTGTGGCGCGCGCGAGGGCTGCCGGTATCCGGCCCATCATGATCACGGGCGACCACCCGAGAACGGCCGGGGTCATCGCCCGCGAGCTGGGCATCGCAGCCGACGAACGTGTGGTGACCGGGGCGGATCTCGATCGACTGGACGATGACGCGCTGGCCCGAACCGTCGGCGAGGTATCGGTGTACGCGCGCGTGAATCCGGAGCACAAGCTGCGTCTCGTGAAGGCGCTGCAGCGTGGCGGCGCGATCGTAGCCATGACCGGCGATGGCGTGAATGATGCGCCCGCCCTCAAGACCGCGGACATCGGCGTGGCGATGGGAATCACAGGGACGGACGTGTCGAAGGAAGCCGCCGACATCGTGCTCGCCGATGACAACTTCGCGTCCATCGTGGCCGCGGTCGAGGAAGGTCGCGCGATCTTCGCCAACATCAGGAAGTTCCTGCGCTATCTGCTGTCGTCGAACATCGGTGAGGTGATGACGATGTTCTTCGGCGTGGTGTTCGCCGACCGCATCGGACTGAGCCGATCGGGCAGTGCCGTGGTGCTGCCTCTCCTGGCGACGCAGATCCTGTGGATCAACCTGGTGACTGACGGTGCGCCGGCGCTGGCGTTAGGCGTCGATCCCGCGGACGCTGGGCTCATGGAGCAGCCACCGCGGCCCCACGGTGAAGGCGTGATCACGCCGCGCATGTGGCGGGGGATCTTTTTCATCGGGGTCATCATGGCGGCCGGCACGCTGTTCGTGCTCGACGCCGCGATGCCGGGTGGGTTCTTCGAAGGGGCTGGGGACCTGCGATACGGTCAGTCCATGGCGTTCACGACCTTGATGATGTTCCAGCTCTTCAACACACTGAACGCGCGATCCGATGAACGCAGCGCGTTCATCGGGCTGTTCACCAATCGCTGGCTGTGGGCGGCCCTCGGCGTCTCGATCGTCCTCCAGTTCGCTGTGCTCTACGTTCCGGTGCTGCAGCAGGCGTTCGGCACGACCGGCTTGAGCGCGAGCGACTGGCTGCGGTGCGTCGCGGTGGCGAGCTCGGTGCTCTGGCTCCGGGAAGTGACGAAGCTCCTCACGCGTAGGGCTCACAGAATGACCGACAGGCCGAAGCACACCAATCGAGATCGAACCGAAACCGCCCGTCAGACGCTGATCGATGCGGCAATGGTGGCGTACGAGGATGCAGGCCTGAGTGGGCTTTGCGCCGAAGGCCGCTGGGACGCTGCCGTCGACGCCATGCGAAGCGTCGACCTGGTTGAAGGGCCGCAGTCCGATTCCGTCGCTGAGCTCATCGCGAGTCTCTCTCGAGCCGTCGCGGTCATTGCGGATGCGTCGGCACCTCCGCCCAGCGGCGGCAGCGTCGCCGCGGCAGTCGGTGCACTCGCCGCGGCGCTGACGCAGATGGTCGCCGGCCTCACGGCCGGGCGACCCCGCTATGCGCACGTCGCGGAAGAGATGCGGAGCGCGGCAGAGCGCGCCGCCAGCCTCGCCGCGGATCTCACGGAGCTCGTTAGGCAGGATGCGGTTGCGGTGGAGGCCGTGACTGCCGCCTATCGACTGCCAAAGGGAACGGACGAGAACGTCGCCGCGCGGACCGCGGCGATCGAGCAGGCAATGCACTCCGCCACCGTAGCGCCGTTCGAGATCGCGCGTGCGGCCGCTGCCGTCGCCGAGCTCGCCGCAACGGTGGCGGAGCGAGGGAATACGAACGCGGTCGCGGATGCCGCAGTCGCCGCGGTCCTCGCCGAGGCGGTGTGTCGCGCTTCAGCGCTGACCGTTCGCGTGAACGTACCCGCACTCCGCGATACGCATGCTGGCGCGCGCCTCGACCACCGAGGCGATGGCATTCGCTGCCGCCGCCGCGGCGGCGGCAGGACGCGCCGTGACCCGCGCTGGCGAGCCCGCCTGACGACGGCACCGCGAGTGCGGGGCCCTCACCTTGCTGGATGCTTCGGGCGTCAGGACCGCAATGCGCTCGTCTGAAGCGCACCCGCCGATCACCGCCTGCCCGAAATCTCATGCGCGCTCCGCTTCCGTTCGACCCGCACGGACACGATCTCCCGCGCCTGTCCGATCTCGCTGACCGTCTCGCGGCAGACGACGCGAGTGCCCCGCGCGATCGCGATGGCGCCACGCGTCCAGTGCTCGTGCTCAGGCCGCCGATGTTAACGACGTCGCCTGACGACGACCTGGCTGTGAGCTCGCGTCGCGTGTTTCTCGCTCGGGCGTCGACGCTCTCGCTCGCGCTGCCCGGAATCGGCGCGGCACTCGCGGCATGCTCGCCGAGCGGCGGTGCACGTGGCGACAGCGCGCGGTCACAGGGTGGAGGCACGGCACAACGCGCCTCTGCGGACACGCAGGATGCGCTCCGGCATCACAACTCGGACAGCAAGCTGGATACAGCCGTCGTCAAAGGCGGCCGGCCCGGAAGCTCGGCGACGGCGGGCGGAACAGGCGCCGGCTCCACTGCCACGTACCACCGGTTCGACCCCACGCTGCCGCCGCTCGCCGCTGAGCGGACCATCCGTCTCAACTGGCGGTCCATGGAGGCGCCAGTGAGGATCCGCCCGGATACGGTGGTCGCAGCCTGGACGTTCGAGGGGGATATCCCCGGGCCCATCGTACACTGTCGAGTCGGCGACACTGTCGAGTTCACGCTCACGAACGAGAGCGCGGTCCCGCACTCGATGGACTTCCACGCCGCGCAGATCGATCCGAAAGTCGCGTTTCGCTCAGTGGTGAAGGGGCAATCCGTCAGCTACACGTTCAAGCCGCGCTGGGCGGGTGCCTTCATGTATCACTGCGGGACGGCGCCGGTCCTCATGCACATTGGATCTGGCATGTTCGGCGCGCTCGTCGTGTCGCCCCGCGAACCGCTCCCGCCCGCGAAGGAATTCGTGCTCGTGCAGAACGAGTTCTACCTCAGCGAAGCGGCGAACGGTGTGCGGCCGTTCGACTACAACAAGATGTTGACGACGTTGCCCGACTACATGGCCTTCAATGGGCGGCCGAATCAGTACATCGATCAGCCGATCCACGTGAAGGTCGGCGACCGCGTTCGCTTCTGGATCGTGAACTGCGGCCCGACGCATCCCTGTGCGTTTCACGTCGTCGGTGAGCAGTTCGAGACGATGTATCTCGGCGCGCCGCCCGGGACGCCGATTCGCGGCGTGCAAACGTGGGACGTGCCCGCGGGCGGCGGGATGTGCTTCGAGCTCATGTGCGATATCCCGGGTGAGTTTCCGTTCGTCAACCACGGTTTCGGCCACGCGCAGAAGGGCGCTATCGGCTTTCTCGTCGTCGAAGCATGAACGCGACGAGGCGTGTCCAACACCGTTAGGCGGGAGGATGCCGGCGACGGATCAGGGGTTCCGCCGCCTCATGTGAGGCCCGTACGCCGAGCGGCGGCTCACCTGGGCGAGCTCGCGGAGCGCTATGGCGCTCGCGTCGTCCGCTGGCTGGTGATCGGAATCATCCTCATCTCCGCCATCATCGGGCTGTTGTTCATCACGCGTGGTACGGCCGTCCGCCGCGTCCGCGGGGTGGGAGGCGACGGCACGCCCATCGCGGCCACCGAACCCTCGTTTCCACTCGCTATCGCGTTGCTCACCGGCACGCCGCTCGTGATGGGCAATCGCGTCGAGCTCGCGCTCAACGGTGACGGTACCTACCCGCGCCTGTGGGCGGACCTGCGCGCCGCCCAGCGGACGATCACGGTCCAGATGTACTACGCCGGGCCGGGCCGGGTCGCCGATTCGTTAGGCGCGGTGCTCGGCGAGCGGGCTCGTGCCGGCGTCGCCGTGTACCTGCTCTACGATGCGTTCGGCTCGAACCTGTCCGACGCCTATCTCGAGCGACTCCGGCGTGCCGGCGTTCGCGTCGAGGCGTTCCGCCCGCTCCGCTTCGAGAATCTGTGGGTCGTCCAGAACCGCTCCCACGTGCGGGGCATCGTCATCGACGGGCAGGTCGGGTGGACTGGCGGCTTCGGCATCGATGACAAGTGGCTGGGTGGCGGGCATAAGCCGGACGAGTGGCGCGAGACGAACGTCCGGTTCGAGGGGCCTGCTGTGCTTCAGCTGCAGGCCGCATTCGTCGCCGCGTGGTCGGAGGCGACGGGCGTGCTCCTCGCCGGCCGCGCGGCAGTCAACACGCACGAGGGCGGAGTGGCGAGAGCCGGGCTGCTCTACACCGCGCCCACGCTCGGGAGCACCGCGGCCGAGCGCTATCTCGCGTTATCCATCGCGACCGCGCGGGAGCGTCTCTACGTCACGAACGCCTACTTCGCACCTGACGACAACTTCATGGCGCTGCTCATGCGGGCAGCGCGTCGTGGCGTGGACGTGCGTCTGCTCGTGGGTGGGCCGCTGACCGATGTGCGCACGGCGCAGCTCGCGGCACAGGCGCGCTACGACTCACTGCTGAGCGCCGGCGTTCACATCTACGAGTATCAGCCGAGTACGCTGCACGCGAAGACGTTCGTCATCGATGGCGTCTGGGCCTCGATCGGCACGATGAACTTCGACAACCGGTCGCTCGCGCTCAACGACGAGTCCACGCTCATGGTGCTCGACTCGGTAGCGGGCAAGCGGCTGGAGGCCGTGTTCCTGGACGACCTGCGCGACTCGAAGGAGATCGACCTGCGCACGTTCCGGCGTCGCGGCTGGATTCAGCGCGTGAAGGAGTGGGCGGCGGATCAGATCACCCGAGTGCTCTAGCGCAGGTCGCCGTTACGGACTCGGCAGGTATTCGGTATCCTGCTCATCCCGCTGGGAGCGCGTGCACGGCAGCCATGGCGCGGTGCAGCGCGCCTAACGACCATTGCCGGCGTTGCGACCGGCGTCCGCATGCTGACGGCACGGAGATCGCGTTAGGCCCGGTTATCGAGATGCGAGGCGGCCGGGTCCGCCAGAGGAGGATGTGATGCGACTGACCATGCTGACCGCGATGCTCGCCCTGGTGCTCGGTGGCGGTGCGTGCCGTTCAGCCAAAAAGCCGACCACGCAACTGAACCCGGCGGAGTCCGTCCGGCGCTACGAGTGGAGAGGCTCACTGTTCACGCCGTCAGAGCTCGCTGGTGCCATGCAGGTGCGCGGCACTGGCACGTGGGCTCGTGAAGGTGATAACGCGTCGCTCGTTACCGTGACGATCTCGAACGCGACGCCGGGCGGCATTCATCCGTGGCACGTGCATCGCGGTCGATGTGGCGACAACGGGCCCATCGTCGGAGACGCCGCGGCGTACAAGCCACTGGCCGTCGACGGCAACGGCAACGCGTCATCGACCGCACGGCTGAACGTGACCTTGCCCGACAGCGGCAATTACTACGTCAACGTCCACGCGCTGGCGACGAACATGGGCACGATCATCTCGTGCGGAAATCTTGCCCCGCCCGTGAGCTGAACGCCCGGGCGGGGTGTCCCCGCCGGCTCATATCGATTTCGGCGGGGTGATGTACTCGAGCGAGTGTTTGTTGAAGTACGTCATCGTGTGTGCGCCCTGCTCGCGCAGGATCTGCGTTGCGCGGTGCTTGCGTTCATCCGTCGGCGCCATAACGACGAGGACGAATCGGTTGTCGCGCATTGCGTGCTCGTAGCGATCCTTCGTCTCCATCTCCTCGTCCGTGACCCCGATACGCTCGGCCAGGCGAATCAGCATTCCCGCCAGTCCGCTACGCCCGGTTGACGCGTCGAGCTCATCGGCGTTTGCGGCTCCAGTGCCGAACTGAACCTCCGAATCCATGAAGCCACCGCTCGTGAGCGCGGCGACTGCGGCCAGCGCTTGCTCGCGCGTGTCGACGACGGCGAGAAGATGGTTCGTCGGGTAACGAATCGGCTCGTTGGCGTTCGCCCGTAACTCGTTCGTAGCGTCTCGGGGTTCCGGTGCTCCGGTCATTGGCGTCTCCGTCGCTCGAGGAAAGTTGTCGAAACGCAACATACCCCCATCGCGCACCGTGTCGCGATGGCTTGCCGATCCGGGTTCTTCGGGAGACACCTCGCAGGATGCGGTCTGATGACGCGCGCAATAGAATGGTGACAACGACTTCGCGGAAATCGCTACAATGACCGACATGGGAACATTTCGCACGACGATTCTCGTCGAGAGTACCGAGCGGCGCGGCGACACGCGCACTGTCGAGGACGCATTGGTCGACACCGGAAGCGAATACACGTGGGTGCCTCGCGATGTACTCGAGTCGCTCGGCATTGGTCCCGAGCGCACGCAGCGCTTCATCGTTGCCGATGGTCGCACGCTCGAGCGCTACATAGGGTTCGCCATCGTGCACGCCGGCGGGACGAGTGCGCCCGACCTGGTGGTGTTTGCTGAGCAGGGCGACATGATCCTGCTCGGTGCACATTCGCTCGAAGGATTGAACCTGCGAGTCGACGCGCTGCGAAAACAGCTCGTGCCCGCCGGGCCAGTTCTCGCCGGCGCCGCCTGAATTCGCGGGCTCGGGCGGAGTTGGGTCGGACGTCGCGCGGGGAGGATCACAACAAAGACCGTCGTCACGATCTCGACCCTCGCGCTGATGATCGCACCCAGGTGGAACGCCTGGGTTGGTGCTCAGCGTGCATGCCCGCAGCGGGCCTTGATGCGGTTTGCGGGGCATGCGAGGTTCACCGGCGGTATCACCTCCCATCGCCCCGTCCATCTGGAGAGCCTCATGCGTGCGAGCTGCGCGCTCACCGTCGTTGTCGCCCTGGCCGTCAGCAGCCCCATGGCTGCCGTGTCGCAGCAGAACGCCCCCACCGACACCTCGAAGAAGACGGCTCCAAACACCGAGCTACCGCTCCTCCCCACGCGCCAGACCACCTTCAGCACCGACGAAGGCACCTGGATGTCGCTCGACGTCTCGCCCGACGGACGCACGATCGTCTTCGACCTCGTGGGCGATCTGTACACGCTGCCGATAGCGGGCGGCAAAGCCACGCGTCTCACCAGTGGCATGGGGTTCGACGGTCAGCCGCGCTTCTCGCCCGACGGCAAAACAATCGTGTTCGTGAGCGACCGCAGCGGCTACGAGAATCTCTGGATCGTAGACGTGGCCGGCGGAATGCCGCGGGCGATCACGAAGGACAAGGATGCACAGTACCTCTCGCCCGCCTGGACGCCCGACGGCAAGTACATCGTCGCGTCACGTACCAAGACGGGTATTCTCGGGCAGCGCGTACGACCTGGTGCTGGTCAACAAGGACGGAGGCACCGGGCTCGCGCTCACGGGGCCTGGCACCGGTGCCGCGCCAAGCGGGCCGCCGAACCCGCTCGTGCCGCCGCCATTCAACAACTACCTCGGTGCCGCGGTCTCCCCGGACGGACGGTACATCTACGCCAGCGTGAAGCGCGGCGGCTTCAAGTACGATCAGATGCTCACCGATCGCTGGCAGCTCGGGCGTCTACGATCGCAACACCGGCCAGACGTATCTTCGCACGAGCAGTCTCGGTGGCGGCATGCGCCCCGCGATCAGTCCCGACGGCAAGTGGCTCGCCTACGGCTCGCGTATCGATGCCGGAACCGGCCTGCGCCTCCGCGAGATCGCCACCGGCGATGAAGTCTGGCTCGCGCGGGACATCCAGCGCGATGACTCCGAGTCGCGCTACACGCGCGACGTCCTGCCGGGTTACGCGTGGACGCCGGACTCGCGGGCCGTCGTCATCACCTACGGGGGCAAACTCTGGCGCCTGGCGCTGCCTAACGGCTCACCGTCCGCGATCCCCTTCTCAGCCGATGTCCAGATCGACATGGGGCCGCTCGTGAAGTTCGAGTACCCGATGGACGACTCGGTTCTCACGGTCAAGCAGATTCGCAACGCGCGCCCGTCGCCCGATGGCAAGCGGCTCGTCTTCTCGGCCCTCGACAAGCTGTGGCTGATGGACCTGCCGAACGGACGTCCGCGCCGGCTCACCAGCGGCACCGCCGGCGAGCACTCGCCAGCCTGGTCGCCCGACGGGCGGTACGTCGCGTACGTCACGTGGACCGAGCAGGGGGGCGACATCTGGCGCATCGCCACGGCGACGCCTAACGCGCGGCCGGAGCGGCTCTCGCGGCAGACCGCGTTCTACGAGAACCTCAATTACGATCCCACCGGCCGGCGCATTGTCGTCATTCGCGGTCCGCGCGAGGAACGCATCGAGAAGACCGACGAGTT
Organism: uncultured Gemmatimonadaceae bacterium; assembly: GCA_963829055.1. Lineage (GTDB taxonomy): Bacteria > Gemmatimonadota > Gemmatimonadetes > Gemmatimonadales > Gemmatimonadaceae > JAJKIV01. The sequence continues at coordinate 510,814 of CAWHHI010000006.1, forward strand.
CTCGGGGCCGGGCGCGCAGGTGAAGGAGCTGGCCTGGCTACCGGCGGCGGCGGCGACGTCACGCAGATCGCGCCCGTCAACTTCTACGGCCGGCCGCATTTCACGCGCGACACGATGCGCGTGTACATCTACGACCCGGTCGATGGCGTGGTCTCCATGCGCTGGGACGGCACCGACCGCCGCGCGCACGTCAAAGTCACGGGCTACACAGATCCGCTCCAGGGTCCGACTGGCCCGGCCGGGCCCCGCGAACGAGGTGATCCTCAGCCCGGATGGCGATCAGGCGTTCGCTGACGTCGACAACAAGCTCTATCTGGTTTCCGTCCCCGTGGCCGGCGGCGCAACGCCGACGATCTCGATCTCCACTCCTGCCGCGGCGCCCGTGCCGGTCCGCAGGCTCTCACGCGTGGGCGGCGACTTCCTCGGCTGGACGAACGACGGCAAGTCCATCTACTGGTCGTTGGGTCACAGCTACTTCACGTACGACCTCGCGACCGCCTCACGCGCGATCGCGGATTCGACGCGAAAAGCCGACAGCCTCACCCGCGCCGGCGCCAAGCCCGACACGTCGGCCGCGGCGAAGCGGCCCGCCTATGCGCCCGACGCGGCGTGACGTCTCGATCACGGTGCCGCGAGATCGACCCACCGGCGTGATCGCGCTCCGCGGCGCGCGCATCGTGACCATGAAGGGGAACGAGATCATCGAGCGCGGCGACATCGTCGTCACGAACAATCGCATCACCGCCGTCGGCGCGGCGGGAAGCGTCGCCATTCCCGCCGGCGCGCGCTCGTTCGACGTCAGCGGCACGACGATCGTACCGGGATGGGTCGACATCCACGCCCACATGTGGCCGTCGTGGGGGATCCACAAGACGCAGGTATACGAGTACCTCGCCAACCTCGCGTACGGCGTCACGACCACGCGCGATCCGCAGACGTCGAGCACCGACGTGCTGACGTACGGCGATCTCGTCGAGACGGGCGACATGATCGGCCCACGCATTCTCACGACCGGCCCGGGCGTGTTCTGGACCGACGAGATCGCGAGCGCCGACGATGCGCGCGAGGTGCTCACGCGCTACTCGGACTTCTATCAGACGCACACCCTCAAGCAGTACATGGCCGGCCAGCGCATGATCCGGCAGTGGATACTGATCGCCGCGAAGGAGCAGAACATCACGCCGACGCTCGAGGGAGGGCTCGACTTCAAGAAGAACATGACGGAGGCGATGGACGGCTACGCGGGCATCGAGCACACCCTGCCGATCACGCCGCTCTACAAGGACGCGGTGCAGCTCTTCGCCAAGAGTGGGACCACGTATACGCCGACGCTGATCGTGCAGTATGGCGGGCCGATGGCGGAGAACTACTGGTACACGCACTACGACATTCACGCCGATGAGAAGCTCGCGCGCTTCACGCCGCACACCGAGCTCGATCGTCGCGCACTTCGGCGTCCGTCCTGGTTCGCGGAGAGCCAGTACAGCTTCAAGCAATACGCCGAACAGCTCAAGAAGATCGTGGAGGCTGGAGGACGCGTAGGCCTCGGCGGCCATGGCCAGCTTCAGGGACTCGGCGTGCATTGGGAGCTGTGGAGCATCGCCAGCGGCGGAATGGCGAACCACGACGTCCTGCGCGTCGGCACGATCTACGGCGCCGAGGCAATCGGCGTGGCGCGCGACCTCGGGTCGCTGGAGGTCGGAAAGCTCGCGGACCTTCAGGTGCTCGAGCGCAATCCGCTGGAGGACATCCGCAACACGAACTCGCTCCGCTACGTGATGAAGAACGGCCGATTGTACGACGCGAACACGCTGAAGGAGGTGGCGCCGCGCGACAAGCCGCTCGACAGGATGTGGTGGGTGGCGCCGTAGGGGTGACTCGACGTCCGCGGCACCTTACGCGCACAACCGCTGCATCGACGTTCTGCGGTGGCGTGCCGTGCGGGAGTGGGCGGAGTTGGAAGCGGACGCACCAGAGTCGACGGAGCCCGCCGAGCCCGCGGCGACTATCGTGTGGAGGGCTTGGGTTGGGTTGACGATATTGGGTCCACGAGACATGGTCTCTACCAACCCGCGCGACTCCGGCTCTGTCCTCGTCGCTTCGCCCCGCGCATCATCACGTGTTTCTACGACCCCAGATCGTCTGGCCACGCCGGCGAGCCGCGACCCAGCGCCGCTCACGAACCCAACTATACAGAAGTAGAGGAGGCTGGATGCGTCGATTCACCGTCGTCGCTGCACTGACCGCATTGAGCGGTCTCGCGCCCGTCGCCCGCGCGCAGGATCCGGCGTCTCGCGTCACCGACTTCGACAAGAAGAAGGGCGGCAGCGAGAAGATGCATCAGCTCGCACGCATCCCCGCGCACGACGGCGCGTGGAAGGCCGCCGACGTCGAGCTCGAGCAGGATCGAGAACCGGCCGTACGTCTACCTCTGCGGCTTCGTCAACTTCGACTTCACGATCTACGACATCAGCAACACGTCGTCGCCGAAGCAGATCTTCCGCTGGACCATCGAGAATCCGGAGCTGCATCGCGGCATCGGCGCGATGGACGGGAAGTACTTCAAGATCAACGGCCGCTACTACTACGCGCAGTCGCTCCAGTTCCAGCAGGGCACGCCCGACGCCGACCTCGGCGCCGTCATCTTCGACGTGACCGGTCTGCCTGACGCGTCGAAGGTGAAGGAAGTCGCGCGCATCCGGTACCCGCAGTCGCCGGGCGGCTTCCACAACACGTTCGCCTACAAGCACTCCGACGGCCGCGCGCTCTACTTCGCGACCATCGAACCAGTCGAAGGCGCTCATCTACGATCTCGAGAAGATCGTGAAGGGCGCCGACCCGGCGACGTGCGCTCATCGGCGAAGTGCCGAACCCGACGCCCTTCAAGCAGATCGGCGGCGGCGGGTACCACGACTTCTACGTCGGCTACGATCCCGCCACCCAGCAGGACAAGTTCTACGGCGCGGGCCTCGGCGGCTACTCGGTGTGGGACGTCACGAAGCCCGAGGCGCCGAAGTCAGCTGTTCACGATCACGAGCCTCGGCATGGACGTCGCGCACACGTTCACGCCGTCGCCGGACGGTCGTTATGCGGTGACCGAGACGGAGTACCAGTACACGCCGCTCCGCATCTGGGACCTCGAGCCGGGCAGTCGGGCAAGACGCAGAACATCGACATCCCGATCAGCGCCTGGACGGCGGACTGGCGCGACCTCTCGCACAACCATGAAGTGCGCTGGCCGTACGTGTTCGTCTCCGCGTACGAGGACGGCCTGCAGGTGTTCAACCTGAAGGACCCGAAGAACCCGAAGACGGAAGGCCACTTCTTCACCTGCGAGTGCGAGCACGAGCACGGCTTCGGCGGATCGCCGAACAACGGGTGGCAGAGCACGACGAGCGTCGATGCAGGGCGCGTTCGGCGTCGACGTCCGGAACTACGACGGCCTCGTCGTCCTCTCCGACATGCGCACGGGCTCTGGCTGTTCAAGATGGACGGCTTCAACGGCTGGAACGGCCACGACGTCGGCATGCCGAACATCTCGAGCGTCCAGGACTGGGATCGCGGTCCGGACAAGACCTGGAAGCCGAAGGTCGCGAGCTGAGCGGTCATCCCGAGCGCAGCGAGGGATCGTCGTGGCACCGGTACGATCAGTCCTGTCGCTGCGCTCAGGACTCGGCGCTCGCTCGGACATGACGCCGCTCGATGACAGGTCATGAAGAACTTCTCGCCGCTGTCGCACTGCTGCCGCTCGGGCCGTACGACATCCCGCTCCAGAACACCCCGAAGACGCCTAACGCGCAGCGGCACGGCGCGGCTCGTCTTCGCCGAGTCGCCGTTCGGCGTCGCCGTGACGGCCGACGGGCGCGCGAGCTACGACGTGCAGCTCGAGCCTCTCCGGACTGCCCGAGCCCTCGACGCTCGGGCCATACAAGGCCTACGTCGCCTGGGGCGTCACGACGGACCTCAAGCAGTGGCACCGACTCGGCGCCGGTCGACGAACGGCAAGTCCACCGTCGGGCACGATCGAGTTCAACAAGTTCCTGCTCGTCATCACGGCCGAGTCCGATTCGGCCGCCACGAAGCACGCGGGGCCGATCGCGCTCAGCGGCACGTCGCCGAGCGGGTGGCTGCAGACGTTCCTGTCGCATCCGCTGTTTCGCGGGGTCGCGCCGTGATCCGTCGTCTGCGCGCGGTGCTCGCGCTGCGCTCATGGCCGTCGCGCCTAACGTGCACGCTCGGCCAGACGAAGCCGCCGGCGAAGAAGCCCGATCCGGCATGCCCGGGATGCCGGGCATGACGCACGACTCGGCAAGAACGACGCCGTCGAAGAAGCCGGGCGCGAAGCCGCAGCCAGCGACAGCCGGCGCCGATGAACATGCCCGGCATGAGCGGCGACAGCATGGCCGCGGGCATGCCGATCCCGATGCCGAAGGGCATGCCAATGATGCCGGGACTCATCGGGCTGACGCCGCCCGTGACGCTCGTTCCTGCCCGGCGCAGGCGTCGATCCGGCGACGGTGCCGGCCGCGAAGCCGACGCAGACGGTCCGGCTCAAGGACGGCGACACGCTCGACCTCACGGCGGGACTCGTCAGGCGCACGATTCGCGGCCAGCGGTTCGTGATGTACGCGTTCAACGGCATGGTGCCCGGTCCGCTCATCCGCGTCGCGCAGCAGGCGACGATCACGGTGCGCTTCCACAACAGGATCGACCTGCCGAGCACCGTGCACTGGCACGGGCTGCGGCACGACAATCGGTTCGACGGCGTCCCGGGCCTGACGCAGGCGGAGGTCGCGCCGGGCGGCGACTTCACGTACACGGTCCACTTTCCGGACGCGGGCGTCTACTGGTATCACCCGCACGTGCGCGAGGACATCGAGCAGGCGATGGGACTCTTCGGCAACATGATCGTCGACTCGCCGGAGCCCGACTACTACTCGCCGGTGAATCGCGAGCAGTCGCTCGTGCTGAACGACCTGCTCATCAACGCCGACACGCTGATCCCGTTCGGCAAGGAAGCGCCGACGTACGCGCTCATGGGGCGCGTCGGCAACGTGCTCACGGTGAACGGCGAGCCGGACTACAAGCTCTCGGCGCGGAAGGGCGAGGTGGTGCGGTTCTTCTTCACGAACGTCTCCAACTCGCGCACGTACAACGTCTCGTTCGGCGGCGCGCCGATGAAGGTCGTCGCGCAGCGACGTGAGCCGCTTCGAGCGCGAGGAGCGTGTGCCGAGCGTCGTGCTCGCGCCGGCGGAGCGGTACGTGGTCGAGGTGCGGTTCGACAAGCCGGGTCGCTACGCGCTCGTGAACGCGATCCAGGCGATCAACCACTTCGCTGGGCGAGTTCGAGCCCGAGGTCGACACGTTAGGCATCGTGACCGTGAGCGACGGTGCCGGCCATCGCCCGACTACGGGTCGCGGTTCGCGACGCTGCGCGCGTACCCGGCCGTGTCGCGCGACGTCGATCGCTTCCGGCAGTACTTCGACAAGGAGCCCGACGAGACGCTCACGCTCACGGTGCGCGCCGAACTCGCTGCCGCTCGCGACGGTGCAGTTCATGAACGTCGACACGGCGTACTTCGCGCCGGTCGAGTGGGTGGACGGCATGCCCGACATGAACTGGCTGTCCACGAGCAAGCAGGTGCAGTGGATCCTGCGCGACGGATGCGACGGGCAAGGAGAACATGGACATCGACTGGCACGTGAAGCAGGGGTCGGTGGTGAAGCTCCGGATCTTCAACGATCCGAAGTCGTTTCATCCGATGCAGCACCCGATCCATCTGCACGGCCAGCGCATGCTCGTCGTGTCGCGCGACGGCGTGAAGACGCGCAATCTCGTCTGGAAGGACACGGTCATCATCCCCGTGGGGTCGACGGTCGATCTGCTGATCGACGCGTCCAATCCGGGAGCGTGGATGCTCCACTGCCACATTGCCGAGCATCTGGAGTCGGACATGATGGCGGTGATGCACGTGGACGCGGTAGGCGATGGCAAACGTTAGGCTCCCGGGTCGAGGTGTCATTCCGAGCGGAGCGCCGAAGGCGCGCAGTCGAGGAATCCTTGGCTTCGCCGATAGAGAGCCCTCTACCAGGACGATCGAGGATTCCTCGACTCGCTCGCTCGCTCGGAATGACAGCCGTCGCTCGGCATGACAGCATTGGCTCCGACCTGATCACTCAAGCGCCTCACCGCACGCCGGAGTTCGAACGTGCCGAGTCGCTGATTCGTCAGCGGTTCGCGCCATCGCGATTGGTCAAATCGACAGCGCTCTCGGATCGTCTCGGAGCGGACGTGCACCTCAAGCTCGAATGCGAGCTGCCGACTGGCTCCTTCAAGGTGCGCGGCGCGTACTACGCGCTCTCTCGCCAACGTGAGGGTGCCGACGTCTCCGAAGTCGTTGCGGCAAGTACGGGAAATCACGGCGCCGCCGTCGCGTGGGCGGCACGCGAGCTCGGGCTAGCCGCGAAGATTTTCGTCCCGAACGGCGCCAACGCGACGAAGATCGCGCGCATTCGCTCGCTCGGCGCTCAGCTCACGGAATCCGGAGCCGACATTGAAGGCGCACGACGCGCGGCCGAAGCGTACGTGGCCGACTCCGGCGCGTTCCTGCTCGATGACGCGACGAGCGATGACGTCCCAATCGGCGCCGGCACGATCGGTCTCGAGCTACTCGCCGAGCTTCCCGACGCGAGCGCGGTGATCGTGCCGGTCGGCGACTCCGCGCTCATTCGCGGCGTCGCCGCCGCGATGAAGGCGATCCGACCCGACGTTCATGTCACGGGAGTGCAGGCGAGTGGAGCGCCCGCGTACTACCGCTCGTGGAAAGCTGGTACCGTCGTGACGACCGAGACCGCGGACACGATCGCCGACGGCCTCGCGACGACGCGTCCAACTGACTCGAACGTGACGGCCATCCGGGCGCTCGTCGATGGGATGGTGCTCGTCGACGAGCGGGACATGCTCGACGCGATGCGATGGCTACGAGCACATGAGAGTATCGTGGCCGAACCTGCGGGCGCCGCCGCTGTGGCAGTCCTGTTGAACGCGCATGCGTGGCCGTTTTCATCGACGGTTGCATTGATCACCGGCGGGAACGTCGCGCCCGATCTGGCGATGGCACTCGCTGGCGGCGATTCCTCTTCCACGCGTTAGGCACCGTGGCCACGCCGCGCCTGCCACACCCGATCATCCTTCTGCTCGGGACTGGGGGCTCAACGAGCTCTCGGGACTCTTCTTCATCGCGGCGCTCGTCATCGGTGTGGTCGGCGGGCTCGGCCCGAGTGGAAGCACGGCGGCGTATCTCAAGGGAATGGAGGGCATGGTCGGCGCCGCCATTCTCGTCGGTGTCGCACGTGGCATCTCGGTGGTGCTCACCGATGGCCGCGTGATCGACACCATCGTGCAGGGACTGGCGTCACCGCTCATCGGGAAGCCGCCCGCGCTGGCAGCGGTGTTGATGGTCCCCATTGGCTTTGCTGCGCGCGGTGTTCTGCTCGTCGCAGTCGTCGGAATGATTGGCATCCTCGCGGTGTAGTGGCACCGTGGGACAAGAACGGTAAGGCAGATCGGTTTACCGCATTGTTCGCCCGTCCCGAACCCAGACGTCGTTGCCGACCGTCACCGTAGCATCCGTGAAGAAATTCCAGCGGACGTATCCTCCCGTCACCATCCCACCAAGCTCGGTGTTGTCCCCGAGTGATAGACGCACGACGCCAGCGCCGTAGCCGTAATAGGGAATCCAGCGAGAACCGACCGTGGGAATCGCGAGAAGTGGATTCAACCCAAGCACAAACTCGCGGAAGCGCCGAGCGCCGTTGCCGCCGGAGGCCAGTTCCCGTTCCACCGCATCGCGTCCTGCGCCGACGCGTATGTCCGTGATCTGTCCGCGCGAGAACGCGAGCACGAGACCTTCGATGCGTTGGCCGGCCCACACACTCGGCGGGAACGCAATCGTTCCTTCGACGGTCTCTTCGAGCGGCGCGACGCGCACGGCGCCCGCGGGCAGCTCGACCTCCCGATCGATCAGATTGCGACCGCGCGCCGCCCGCGCCGCGGATGCGTCACCGTCCTGCATTGTCACCGGACGGTCACCAACGCGGAATCGAAGGTCGGTCCCCGCTGGCGTCACCACGCGTACGACACCCGCACGCAGTGCTGCAGCCAGCGTGCGTTGTCGCGCAGCGAGCGCACCGTAGTCCGTCTCGAGCAGTGCGTGCTGATACACGCGCGCGACGTCCGGCGTCGTCGCCATGAGAACGCCGTCGAGATCGTACGCGCCGGCCCAATGAAAATGCACCGTTCGGCCGCGGCCACCCCTGAGCACGCGCTGCATTGACGCGTAGACCGGGTCGCTGGCTGTCAGGCCCGGCAACATGACGGCGACATTGACCGTGCGAAGATATTCGTCGCTCGACGGCTCGCTGCGCTCGCTCAGCCCTCGAGTGAACTCGGTTGTCCATTCGGGGGGCGGCGTGCTGCGCTCCGCAACCGCTCCAAGGTCGGTTGCACCGGCGGCGCGAATTGCGGCGCGCAGCAACGGGACGAGGGCGTCGGACTCGCCCGCAACGCCGGCCAGGAGCACACGTTCTCCGCGGACGAGCCCCATCCGTTCGACGATCTTCGCGGCAACCGCGCGCCAGTCGGTGGACTCGGTCTGTGCATCCGCCATCGTCGGCCGCATCAACGCGAGCAGCGAAAACGCGGAACCGAGAAGACGAGATGAAAACCTCGCATTGCTGACACTCCTGAGCATTCCTGGCTCCGCCGAGAGTGGGGCAGAGTATACGAAGCCCAGCAACTCCGGGCCACGGCAACTCTCAACGGTTGGTACCACCGATCTCACAGTTGGCACCCTGCGGGCAGCGACGATTCGCCTTTCGTGCATTATGGCTTCGTCCGGCTGTCGATTCGAGCCTCGCTCATACGTCATAGATGTAGGCGGATGACGTCGACGCCGTGACCAGCAAGAACAGCCCGGAATTCTGCGGGCAGTCACACTGGAGGATGAAGTGTCATCGATCGCGAAGAGAAAGAGCACCGTGTTGGTCCCCACGCGCGCTGAGCCCACGCGACTCGGCGCCGAGCCCGCTTTGTTCGTTGCCGTTGTGCACGCGGAAGACGGAGTGCGATTCACCGCGACCTCCGATTCGCGGCGAGATCTCGTACGTCAGATCGCCGAGTACGCCGGACGATGGGGCGTGTACATGCTGCACCCACCTCACGCTCGACACCTGCGGGCCTTGATTCTGCGCGGCGAGTGGGAGGCGGCCGTCGAGCTCTACTTTGGTCTCGTCGGCAAGCGATGGGACAAGGAATGGCTCGTGACCGCCGTCGTACCGATAAACGCTCACCACGAGGCTGTAGCGGTGGTCGGCGAGGTCGCGGTTCGCGAAGCGTGCAGGTTGAGGAAGTCCATCTGAACATTGACACCACTATTGTACCACTACTAGACTGCTGAGGAACCGGGATTCGGAGGATCCATGCGAGTCGGTGACTTCAGCGTCGAGATCGTTCCAACTGATGGCGAGGGCGTACTCGAGACCGCGTCGGGCCACGTGCTGGCGCGACCGGGCCAGGTGTACGCCCTCCGACTACGCAATCACGGTCCGCTGCGCGCGGTCGCTGATATCTCCATTGACGGCCACCCCGTCACGGGCGGCGGGTTGGTGATCGCGGCGGGAAGCTCGGTGAACCTCGAGCGACCGATCCACGCGACGGAGCGCGGTCGGTTCACGGTGATCGCCGAGGGTAACGAGCACGTATTCGGTCCGGACGGTGGACGCGATAACGCCAATCTCGGCCTCATCGACGCGCGGTTCCGGCGCGAGTTGCCGCACACCGGCGGTCGCGTGCAGCGCATCCCCGAGTTTCCGTTCGGTCGCCCGGATCCGCTCGGTGCTCTGCCGAGTCCAACGCCCGAGCAGTCGCCGGATGTGCCATCACGCCGGGGGATGGAGCCGCCGATGTGGGGGTCGCCCGACGTGCGGATCGGGAGTTTGCGCGGTGCAGGATCGTCAGACGGACCCGATCGCCACGATCGTCGCGAGCAACGCCAGCCGAGCGCGATCAGCGCGCTCATGGCGCCGACCATGCCGGCCGAAGCGCCCGCCGCGCCAACGCACGTGCGCGACGCGATCGAGCGGGCTGCGGGCACCGGGCTCACCGGCAGCTCACAGCAGGAGTTCATGTCCGTGTACGTGGGACCGCTCGAGACCGAAGCGACGGTGATCCAGCTCCGACTCGTGATCGGCACGGATGACGCGTTGACTGCTGCGCGTCCACTCCCCGGCGTCGCGACCACCCCGGCGCGCCCGGCACCGCGACCGTAGCGACGCGCGTCCATGGCAGGCAACACAGTCTCCGAGCGGGCGGACGCCGCGCGCGACGTGATCGGCGAGCTGCACGCGTGGCGCGCGCGTGCGGTTCCCGACTCGGCTCCACTGGACGCGGAAGACGTCGCGCGGCTCGTGCGCGCGTGCTTCGACGCGTTAGGCATCGACGCCGAGGTCGGCGCCGACTTCTCCGTCAACACCGTCCATTACTATCGTCGCAAGGACATCCTGGACACGCCGGAAGGGCGGACGTCGGCGGCGCGGTATGGCATCCGGCACGTCTGGCAGGCGGCAGGCGCGCGGCTCGCCGGGTATCTGGGCCTCGTGACGCTGGCCGAGGCGCGGAAGGCCATGCGGGGCGCTGATGAGCGGACGCTCGTGGCGTTCGTCGCGGCACGCGTGATGGACGCGCGTGCGCGGCAGAGGTTGCGGGCGCCCGTCACCGCCCGGGCACGTCCGCTGCCCGGCGTATTGGCCGAGCCGGCACAGCGGGTGCCGCGCGGCGGGTGTCGCGGTGGGCGTCATTCCACTCCCGAATGAGGCGTGGTGCATTGTGCCTTCGTCACACCCAGCACACCATTCGACGGTAGCGGCTCGCGAGCTCGTTCACGCGCTGGCCGCGGCGCTCCGCGTCCAGATTCGTTAGCCGGCTCGGCGTCGGCCGGATTCGTTAGGTAGAAACCACACGCATCAGCCATATGCCCACGATCTACACCCCGCAGATCATCGAGCGGTCGAGCCGCGGTGAGCGGACGTACGACATCTATTCGCGGCTCCTCATGGACCGCATCATCTTCCTCGGTACCGAGCTCGACGATGATGTGGCGAACATCATCATCGCGCAGCTGCTCTTTCTCGAGGCGGACAGTCCGGGCAAGGACATCCAGATGTACATCAACTGCCCGGGCGGGAGCGTGTCGGCTGGTCTGGCGATCTATGACACGATGCGCTACCTCGAGTCGCCGGTCGGCACGACGTGCATGGGCATGGCGGCGAGCATGGGATGTTTCCTGCTTGGCGCGGGTCACGCGGGCAAGCGCCGGTCGCTGCCGCAGGCGCGCATCATGATGCATCAGCCGTCGCAGGGCGGGATGCAGGGCGTCGCGGCGGACATCGAGATCGTCGCCAGGGAGATCCTGTACATGCGCGCGAAGATGAACGAGCTCCTCGCGCGCCACACGGGTCAGCCGGTCGAGCGTATCGAGCGGGACTTCGACCGCGACCGGTGGATGTCGGCGCCCGAGGCGGTGGCCTATGGCTTCATCGATCAGGTGATCGAGTTGCCAGGTACGCTCGTCGAGAAGCGTGATTCCATCGATTCCTGGCAGGTAGTCATTCCGCGCGGATTGTCATTCCGAGCGAGCGAAGCGAGTCGAGGAATCGAGACTGTACGCTGTAGAGGGCCCTCCGTCGGGACGATCGCGATTCCTCGCTCCGGCCTTCGGCCTCCGCTCGGAATGACATCCACCCATCTCCACTCTCGTGACGTCGCCATCCGACAGCAGCGATTCGTTCGACGTCACGGACGTCAATCGCGTTAGGCGCTATCACCAGCGCGGCCATTACGACCACGCGACCGTCTTCCGCATCCTCGACGAAGGGCTCGTCGCCCACGTCGCCTTCGTGGACGACGGCCGGCCTGTCGTGATTCCCATGGCGTACGGCCGGGACGGCGACCGGCTGTTCCTCCACGCGGCTCGCAAGGGACGCATCACCACCACGCCCGCGGGCGAGCAGGTGAGCATTGGCGTACACTCGTGGACGGGCTCGTCGTCGCGCGCTCGCTGTTCGACTCGTCGATGAACTACCGCGCCGTCGTCATCCACGGGCGCGCGTCCGTCGTTGAAGGCGAGGCCGAGCGGCTGCACGCGCTCAAGTGCATCGTCGAGCACATGATCCCGGGCCGATGGGCCGAGGCGGGTGTGCCGTCGGCGCAGCATCTCAAGGCTACGACGGTGCTCGAGGTCGAGATCGAGACGGCGTCAGCGAAGGTCCGCGACGGTGGCGTCAACGAGGACTACGACGCGGATTCGGCGGCGATGTGGTGCGGGGTGGTGCCGCTCGTTACGACGGTCGGGACACCCGAGGTGGATGCGGCGGTGCCGAGTGGTGTGGCGGTTCCGGCGTCGGTGCTTGGGCTCGGTCGTCGGTACGGGAGAGCCGATCGCTCGAATGACATACCCGACCAAACGATGACGTCGGCGAAATAGCACCCCCCGCGGTGCCGGGGCTACATTCTCTGGTCGAGACTCGACACGACCGACACGATCGCATTGGGCAAGCGTGTCATCCGGCGACCGTCGAGGGAACGTTTGTGAAGTATTTGTGGCCGGACCGGCTCGATGCCGGGCTCGATCCGCCGACGGCAGGTCCATCCTCGGGATGACATGCAGCCCAGGAACCGCAGGGTCCAGTGACCGACGTATCCGCGTCCGCGCCGCCCAAGGCGACATCCACGAGCACGCCCAGCACCGTCACGTCACGTCGGCTCTCACGACGACCGCAGAGCGGCGGCGTTACGACCGCTCGATCATCGAAGGGCCACTGCAAGGCCGCCGTGTGGAAGATCGCGTGGCCGACGATGCTCACGAACATCATCGGCGGCATGCAGGGCATCGTCGATCACGTGCTCGTCGGGCACCTCGTCGGCTACAAGGGCAACGCGGCCATCGGCGTCGCGTGGCAGATCTTCCTCATCGTCATCGCGTTCATCTCGTCGCTGTTCATCGGCATGGGCGTGCTCGTCGCGCGCTTCGCCGGCGCGGGCGATGAAGACAAGGTCGACCGCGTCGTCTACCAGGCGTTTCTGACGGCCGTCGGGATCTCGCTGTTGATCATGGCGCCGATCGGCTGGTTCGCGTCGCCGCGGCTGCTCGATCTCGTGAACGCCGCACCGCAGGTGAAGGCCGAGGCGCTGCCGTTTCTGCGCATCATGTTCCTGTGCAGCATCGGCATGATGGTGTTCTTCATGTTAGGCGGCGCGCTTCGCGCCGCCGGCGACGCGCGGACGCCGATGATGCTCGGCATCGCGCATGACGGTGCTGAACCTCGTGCTCAACATCGTCTTCATTCGCGGACTCGGGCCCGATTCCGGCGCTCGGCACCAAGGGCGCGGCGGTGGGAACGTGCATCGCGTCGGGCATCATCGATGGTGTACGCGCTCGTGGAAGCTCTGGAGTGGCACGTGGGTCGTGAAATTTCCACGCGGCCAGGGATTCGGACCGGACTGGGCGATCATCCGATCGCTGTTCAGGTTCGGCCTGCCGTCCGGAATTCAGGGCATCGCGATGAACGTCGGCGGGACGCTGATGCTCGCGTTCATCGGCTCGGTGGCGCAGGGGCGCGGCGGCGCAGGCGGCGTTCGCGATCGGCTACTCGCAGCTCTTCTCGCTCATCACGTGGACGTCGGTCGGACTCATGGGCGCGGCGGCCGCGGTCGCCGGCCAGAACCTCGGCGCCGCGCAATCCCGATCGTGCCAACGAGGCCGTGCACGTCGCCGCGCGCTTCGGCGTCGTCGGGCGCCGCGATCATCGGCGCGTTCTTCCTGTTCCTCCCGCGCCAGCTGCTCGGCGTGTTCGGCATGAACGACCCGGCGGTGCTCGAGATCGGCGCGCAGCTGCTGCGTGTGCTCGAGCGTCTCCGGACTGTTCATCACGCGTCGCGCTGACGTACACCGGCGGCCTGCAGGGCACGGGCGACACGAAGAGCCCGCTCTACATCTCGATCGTCTCGCAGATCGTCGTGCCGTTAGGCATCTGCTTCGTGATCAAGCGAGACGGGCACGCTCGCAGCCGATCCACATCTGGATCGCGATCCTGGTCGGCCACGCGACGCGATGCGTGCTGAGCGTGGTGCGGTTCAATCAGGGGAAGTGGCGGAACATCGCGGTCGCGATCGGCGGTGAGCAGGCGTAGGATGACTCGACGCCAGATCGCTACGACGCCTTCCGCACGCTGCATCAGTCCGGATGCTTCGTGATCCCCAATCCATGGGACCTCGGCAGCGCGCGCATGCTCGTGCACCTCGGCTTCAAGGCGCTGGCGACCACGAGCTCCGGCTTCGCGTGGTCGGTGGGTCGTCGCGACAATCACGTGTCGCTCGATCAGGCGCTCGTGCATCTGCGCGCGATCGCCGAGGGCGTGAGCGTGCCGGTCAACGCGGACTTCGAGGGCGGCTTCGCCGTCGAGCCCGAGGGTGTGGCGACGAATGTCGCGGCCGCGGTGACGACTGGTGTCGCCGGATTGTCGATCGAAGACTCCACCGGCGACGCGAGTGCGCCGCTCTTCGACTTCGCGCTCTCCGTCGAGCGCATTCGTGCAGCGCGTCGAGCAATCGATCAGAGTCGAACTGGCGTGCTGCTCACGGGGCGCTCGGAGGGGTTCATCGTCGGACGGCCGGACCTGGCCGAGACGATCCGTAGACTGACCGCGTATGCGGAGGCAGGCGCGGACTGCCTCTATGCGCCTGGCCTCGAGACGATCGCGGACTTCAAAGCGGTCGTGGATGCAGTCGCGCCCAAGCCGGTGAACGCGCTCGTGTACAGCGACTTCGCGACGGTCGCCGAGCTCGCGAGTCTTGGCGTGCGCCGCATCAGCATCGGCGGTGCGTTGGCTCGCGCGGCGTGGACCGGCTTCATCGCTGCCGCGACGGAGATCGCGGAGAAGGGAACGTTCACGGGCCTGGCGCGCGCGGTTCCTTCCTCGGCCATCGAGCGCGCGTTCGACTGAGCTCGTCGGCGAGCTGAGCGAATGGCGCCTACGTCAAGGCTCTCTGGCGCCGAACGGTACGTGTGCATGGCTCACGCGCACTGTCGTGCCTCTTCGAGAAGCTCGAGGGCTTTCTCGCGAGCAACCGTCCGCGCTGTGACAGGAACGCACGAATGTTGATCGCCAGGCGGAACACGGATGAGTCCGTGGCAGCAGCAAGAGTTTGCGAACTGCGAACGGCATGACAGGATGGCCAGGATGGCCAGGATTTGCAGGTTGATTGGCGTAGGCGTCGAATATGCGGTCGCCAGGACCTCGTGATTCCTGTGATGCAACTCAGGGAGAGTAGCATCTCGAGCGGCTGTTCGCCGCATTCCCGGTTCGTTGCGCGAGCGAGCGTGGATGCCGACGATCTTCCTGTCAATCCTGCGCCATCCTGGCCATCCTGTCATGCAGTTCGCAGGTCCTCGCCCCGGTCCGAGCCGAGCCACTCCTCGCCGCGAGCCGGAGCGTCGAGTACGTTCTTTCCTCCTCGGCGTACCGTCTGTATCCGCACCTGTCTGCTGCCCGCACGCGATACCGGAGACTGAATGAGCGGCGACGCTGCGCCCCCGACTGACGTAGGCATGCCGCTGACGGCCACCGCAGACGACGCGGGGCTGTTCGGGTGGTGGCGCGTCGCCAGCACGTCGTCGCGACGCGCGCTCGTCGCCGCGGGACTCGGCTGGGCGCTCGACGCGTTCGACGTCATGCTGTTCTCGCTGACGCTCGCGGCGGTCATCGCCGATCTCGGCCTCACGAAGACGCAGGCGGGCGCGCTCGGGTCGATCACGTTGTTAGGCGGCGCGGCCGGTGGTCTCATCTTCGGCCACGTCGCCGATCGATTCGGGCGCACGCGTGCGTTGATGGCGAGCGTGTTGATCTACTCCGTGTTTACCGCGGCGTGCGGCCTGTCCCAGACGTTGTGGCAGTTCGCGATCTTCCGCGCGCTGCTCGGCCTCGGCATGGGCGGCGAGTGGGCCAGCGGCGCGGCGCTCGTCTCGGAGACGTGGCCGGCGAAGCATTGCGGGCGCGCGTTAGGCTACATGCAGAGCGCCTGGGCCATCGGGTTTGCCGTGGCGGCCATGGTCGTCGGGTTCGTGCTGCCGCGGTACGGATGGCGCGTGGTGTTCTTCGTCGGGATCCTGCCCGCGTTTTTCACGCTGTGGGTGCGGCGAAACGTGGAAGAGCCCGACGTCTGGAAGGCGCACCGCCGAGCGGTCGGTGCCGCCGGCGCGAGCGGCCGCACGGCTGGGCCGCTTCACCGACATCTTCAAAGGCAAGATGCTCGGCCTAACGAGCGCGGTGACGTTCATGAACGCCTGCGCGCTGTTCGGCTGGTGGGGGCTCAACGGCTGGGTGCCCGCCTACCTGTCGCTGCCCGTCGCGCAGGGCGGTATCGGACTCGGCACCGAAACGATGTCGTGGTTCATCGTCGCGATGCAGGTCGGGATGTGGATCGGGTACGTCTCGTTCGGCTACATCACCGACGCGGTCGGCCGGAAGCGCGTGTACGTGACGTATCTCGTGATGGCGAGCCTGCTGTTGCCGCTCTACGGTTTCATGAAGGTCCCGCTCGTACTGCTGTTGCTCGGGCCGTTCGTGGCATTCTTCGGTACCGGCTTCTTCAGCGGCTTCGGCGCTGTCACGGCCGAGATCTATCCCACATCCATTCGCGCCACGGCGCAGGGCTTCACGTACAACCTCGGCCGCATCGCGAGCGCAGCCGCGCCGTTCACCGTCGGGAAACTCGCGACGTCGCACGGCTTCAGCACGGCGTTTGCGGTGGCGGGTGCGGTGTACCTCCTCGGTGCACTGGCGTGGAGCTGGATACCCGAGACTCGCGGCCGAGAGCTGACGTAATCCTGACGGCTGCGTTAGGCATCGTGTCATATCCGTTGCCGTTGGTTGGATATCCATCATTCCGTCGATTGCAGCGCGCGGTGTTGTGACGGTTCCCGCCGCCGGGTGCCTCGCGCCGTCCGTTGCTCCCTGTCAGCAGCGAAGCAATGAGCGCCAGAACTCGATGAGCCGGCCTGCGGAAGATTGGCCTCCCATGACGAGTGGCATTGCAGCGGCCGCTCTCGTTGTCGTGGACCATACGCCGGCGATGCTCGCCTACTGGGATGACAGTCTGCGCTGTCGCTTCGCGAATGCCGCCTATCTCCAGTGGATGGGGAAGTCGCGCGAAGAGGCGTTGGGCGCACATCGCCGACGTCACACCGATAAAAGCGTTGGAGGCATCGCTCCGAGAGGCGAACGCGGCACTGCAGCATTCACTGGATCAGATGCGCGAGCTGCGCGCGATCGTGCCCATCTGCGTGTACTGTAAGAGCGTGCGGACGGACGAGAACTACTGGCAGCAGGTCGAGACCTACATCCGCCGGTTCACGACCGCCCAGTTCTCGCACGGGATCTGCCCGCAGTGCTACGAGAAGGCGGCACGGGAGCTGTTGCCATAGCCGTGCCGCTGGCCCGGTGGGGCGGCCGACCACGTTAGGCGGTGGACGGTACCCGCGGGGATAGTGACGGACGGTGGCGTTCGCTAGCTTGTCCCCTCATGCCATTCACGCCAAGCCACACCATCCGGCTCGCCGCCTGCGCCGCAGCCTTTCACCTGCTCGCGGCGACTTCCGGGGCCGCTCAGCGCCTCACCGTCGCCGGCATGTTCTCGAGCACGACGCACGACCAGCTGAACCAACCGATCGGCGCGATGTTGTCGCTCATTACCGGGGGCGCCGGCAGCCGCGTCAACATCCTGGTCTCGATAAGCCGGCAGCAGCGCACGTCCGATGGGACCGGACAGGTCTGCGGAGGCCTCATCGACCCGAATAACTGCCCGGTGGAGTCATTCGAGGAAATGGGACGGCTCTCGCTCCTGGGTTTTGGCGCCGACGTTCACCTCGTGGGCTCCTCCGCGGTCGCGCTGTCCTTCCAGCCGCAGTTCCTCTGGGGACGTGCGCGGACGGAAACGGAAGGAGCCACTACTAGCAACCGGCTGTTTGCCGAGAAGGGGCAGCTCGGGTTCTCGGGAGGTCTCGAACTGCGGGCGTTTCCATTTCGCGACTTCCCGGTTGGCGTCGCACTTGGCGGCGCCTACAGCCGACTCGGCCCATCAAGCGGTGATGAGCCTCAGGACGCCTACACGCCGTTCGACCACTGGTACTCGGTGTGGACAGCGTACCTCGGCGCGACGCTCGGGTGGGGCAGGCGCAGGTAAACGGGCCGGAGGAAGGAGGCCTTAGGAAGGAGGAAGGAGGAGGGCGGACGGCGGATGGCGGAGGAAAGGCGGTGTCATCCCGAGCGCAGCGAGGGACCTTGTGTGATGTCATCGTAGCCGCCTAGCCACGAGTACTTCACAGGAGGTCCCTCGTCGCTGCCGCTCCTCGGGATGACAGCGTGTTTGTTCCTCCTTACTACGGCCTCCTTCTTCGCACGGCTCCGTCTCGTTCGGCCTAGTAGCGGCAAGCCAGTTCGACGTTGTGGGTGCCGCAGCATTTCAAGCCGGGACGTAAGGAACTGAGACGACGTTATTTCATGGGAGCGTGACGCGTGGCCAAGCGAAGTGGAGATTCGCGAGGGGGATGGGTCGGGTTGATGGGGTGGCTCGCGCTCTGCTTCGCGGCGGGCGGTGCAGGGGCGGTGGCGACCGTGGACGTCGTGCCGTTCTACGCGTCGCTCGTGAAGCCGCCGTGGGCGCCGCCGGCGTGGCTGTTCGCGCCGGCGTGGACGGTGCTCTACATCCTGATGGGCGTGGCGGCGTGGCTCGTGTGGCGCGAACGTGATCTCGACGAAACGCGGGCGCTGAGCCGCCGTCAGGGCCTCGTGCTGTTCGTCGTCCAACTCGTTCTCAACGCGCTGTGGACGTGGCTCTTCTTCCGCTGGCGCGTGGGTGGAGTAGCGATGGCCGAGCTGGTGCTGATGTGGATCACGGTCGCGATCGTCGCGAGGCTCTTCTCGCGCGTGAAGCCGATCGCGGCGTGGCTACTCGTGCCGTATCTGTGTTGGCTGATTTACGCGGGCGCGCTCAACTGGACGGTCTGGCGCGCGAACCCGGGCGTGTTCTAGGGCGGACGGAGGGCGGAAGCGGACGGGTGTCATCCCGAGCGCGGGAGCCCGCGCAGCGGGCAGATGAGGGACCTTCTGTGAAGTCATCGTGGCCGGTCTTGCCACGAGTACTTCACAGAAGATCCCTCCCTTCGTCGCTGCGCTCCTCAGGGCAGGCTCCGGCGCTCCTCGGGCTGACAGACGCCTACTTCCTCTCCGGGACTAGAACCCCGAGGCGATCGCCGCGGTGAACTTCGAGCGAGCCGGTGTCCTCCTCCGGCTGCCCCTGCGGATGCACGAAGAAATCGACGTTCCCCTCGAGCACGATCGGGTCAGCGACACGGAGTGTGGCGGTAGTTCCCGCGGGCACGACGCCCAGCTCGATCTCGCCGAAGCCGTCCTGCGCGTATACTCGCACGGGAACGTGCCGGTTGTTCTGGACTTGCACGAACGTCATGGCCGACGAGTCAGGCACTGACGATTTGTGTTTCGGTGGCTTGGTCGACGCGAGCTGCGTCGCGAGTAGTGCGGCAATGATGAACATGATGATCTCCTGGTTGTGTGTCATTCCGGGCGGAGTCTGTCATTCCGAGCGAGCGCAGCGAGTCGAGGAATCGAGCCTGGCGTCCCGGTAGAGGGCCCTCTACCATGTACAGTCGACGATTCCTCGACTCCGCGCCTCGGCGCTCCGCTCGGAATGACAACACTATGGATGGAAGCCGACGCCGATCGTTAGGCCGACGTCGTTGCGAGTAGAATGCGTAGCATCGGCCGTCGGGGCAGCGTACGAGACGATGTTGTCCCGCGCCGCGAGGCGGATCGCCGAGCGTCCGAGCGCGACCTCCGTCCCGATCGCGGCGAAACCCTCACCCCCCGTCCGGTCGTCGAGCTCGGACGTCGAGAACGAGTAGCGACGGATCCCACCGCCGACATCGGCGAATGGGCGCATGGCCCACCGACGCGTGTTGCCTCGCGCACCGCCGACCTCGAGTCCCACGCCAGCCTGATAGACGTTCGCGTGCGTGTCGGTCGGCAGCAGGCTGGTCGACGGATGTGACCAGCCGAAGTCGCCGAGCAAGTCGAGGTGCGTCCCGAGGGCGTAGTTGCCCTGTGCGCCGAGCAACAGCGCGGTATCGAAGTCGTCGCTCGCATTCCCTGTGGGAATCGATGCGCCAGCGTACGTCGCGAAATTGAAGCGCGGCACGTACGTCGGCGGTGCGTCCTGCGCGGGCAGAGAGGTGGCGAGCGCGAAGCAGGTCGCGCCGAGGAAGGCGAGGGTCGAGGTACGGTACTTCATGGAAATTCTCCTGTCGTCTGTTGTCGATGTTGGAGGTGATGCGATCGCGACACGGCGAGACCGCTACATCGCGGTCTCGTGCAGCGTGGCGGTGACTGGCCCGCTCGGCGTGTCGATACTGGCTGTCACGTCATCCGGGCCGGCGTTCGGGCCTAACGTGAGCGCATCCGTCGCGACACCGAATGCGTCCGTGGTAACGGTCGTCGCCGTGAGCGATCCGCTGGCGTCGTCCGAGAACGTGACGGTCACGTTAGGTACGGCGTTCCCGTACTGGTCGACGACCCTGACCGTCAGCGGCGACGAGAGCGCGCTTCCCGCCGCGGCACTCTGCGCGTCACCCGCAGTCACCATGATGGTCGCGGCGACACCCGGCGCCGCGGTGGCGAGCACCAGTACTGGCGACAGGCTCCCGGCCTGAACGGCGAGCGTGTCCGTTCCGGCGACGGTGCCTAACGTCCAGTTCACCGCCACCTGCCCGTTCGTGTCCGTCGTGAGCTGCGCGCTCGGAACGCTTCCGGACGCCGTGCCAAGCGTGAGGTTCACCGCCACTCCGGCCAGCGCCTTGCCGTTCTGATCGTTCACCTGCACCACCACCGGAGTGGCCAGCACGGCGCCGACCGTCCCACTCTGCGAGCCACCGCTCAGCACGGTCACAGCGCTGGCCGTCAGCGGCGCAGTCGAGTCGTCATTGTGGCACGCCGCGAGCCCCAGGACGGCCACGCACGCCGTCAGTATCCGTGAAGCACGGATACCCCGCCGTGCGGAGGGTGACCGGAGTGTCAATGAGCCGTTTAGGTCGGGCATGGTAGTCTCCTCGATATCAGCCTGTGATCGTCACCGGCACCTGGCGCCGGCGGAGCGCGTCGCGGAGTCGTTCTCGCGCGAGCCCCCGTACTCTGGAGGACAGAGCACAGCCGGGAGTCGTTAGGGCGCCGCGCAGGTCTTAACGAGTTCTCAATGCCGTTCGCGTCGTTCGCGCTGCCCGCAGTGCCGTCCCGCACGGAGTGCTCGACTCATGTCCTTCGTCGACTCGATTCTCGTCATCGAGGATGATCCATTGATCGCGGCCGTCGTTGCCGACGCGCTGCGTGGCACGGCACGCTCCGTCCGACGCGCGAGCACCGCCACCCAAGGCGTCGCTGCCGCACGCGATGAACCGCCCGGGCTCATCGTCCTCGACCTCGGCCTCCCGGACCTGGACGGCGTGAGCGTGTGCCGGAAGCTTCGCGACACCACGCGCGTTCCCATCGTCGTGCTCAGCGCGCGTCAGGCAGAGCGCGACAAGGTTCAACTGCTCAACGCGGGCGCGGACGACTACGTGACGAAGCCGTTCAGCACGCCGGAGCTCGTGGCCCGCGTGCAGGCGCAGCTCAGACGATCACAGCTCTATCAGACTGACTCGCCCGGTGTCATCCAGATCGGCGACCTGTCGATCGATCTCGCCCGACGCACCGCCGCGCGCAACGGTCGCGACGTCGGCCTGACGCCGGTCGAGTGGCATCTGCTCCGCGTGCTCGCGACGAACGCGGGACGCACACTCACCCATCGACAACTATTCCATGCGGTGTGGGGCAACGTCTTCGGCGACGCGCAGCAGAATCTGCGCGTGCACATCACGCACTTGCGCCGGAAGATCGAGACGACGCCCGCGGCACCGTCGATCATCGTGACGGAGCCGGGCGTAGGCTATCGCTGCGAGATCGCCGACCCATCATGACGACGAACGCAACTGGTCGCCGGACGTCACCTCGCTGGCTCCAGTGGGTACTGTGGCTCGGCGCCCTCGTCGTCGTGACGGCCGCACTCAGAGTAGTGCGCGGTCAGATGGAGCAGGTCCACGTCACGCTCGTCTACCTGCTGCTCGTACTCGGCGCGAGCGCCAGCGGCGGGCGATCGATCGGTCTCGTGGTCGCCACGTTCGCCATCGCCGCGATCGACTTCTTCTTCCAGTCTCCGTACGACACGATTGTCGTGCACGAGAATCTCGACTGGCTCGTGCTCCTGACCTTCTATCTCACGGCGATCGTCGCCACGAGTCTGCTCGCGCGGGCCCGCATCGAGGCGGACAGGGCGTACCGTGGCACGATCGAAGCACGCGAGCTCGCGCAACTCGGCGCCCAGACGATGCGTCATGGCTCGCCGTCCGAGGCGCTGCAGGCAATCGCCGCGCTGTTTCGCGAGCGCCTCGACGCCGGGCGATGCGTCATTCGCGGATGGAACGCGGGATCGGGCCTGAACGGCGTGGCTCTCGACGTCTCCCGATCCGACGCGCCATCGCTGATGATCGACGAAGCGCTACTCGCGCGAAGCGGCACGACCGCGATGGGTTGGACGATCGATGGATGGGGGACCGCGGTGACCTGCGATCCGGACGAGCTGGCGTCGCTGCCCGACAACGCACTCTCCGAAACACGTGCGATCGTCCTACCGCTTCGCCTGGAGCAGCGCACGGTCGGCGTGCTCGTCATCGCCGACGCCGGGCCGCTCAGGCTCGGCGGAGCGGAGCGACGATTTCTCACCGCGCTCGCGTACTACGCCGCGGTAGCGCTCGAGTGGCAGCGCCTTTCCGCGTCGGCCGCTCGCGCCGCCGCGGCGGCCGAGGCGAGTCGGATGAAGGAGCTCGTGCTGGTGTCGGCGTCGCACGATCTCCGCACGCCGCTCACGACGATCAAGGCGCTGGCGGAGGGAGGGACGCTGGACGGTTCGGCGACCGGTCGCGCGATCGTGGAGCAGGTGGACCGCCTAACGCGTCTGGTGAGCGATGTCCTCGAGCTCTCGCGCCTCGATGGCACCGACGCGCCGCTCGAGATCGCGGTCAATACCGCTGAAGACCTCGTGGGCGGTGTCGTACGTCAGACGGCGGGCGTGCTCGACGGTCGTCGCCTCGACGTGGAGCTGACGCTCGAGCCGGCAGCGCTCGCCGGCCGCTTCGACTACGTGAGCTCACTCCGGATCCTGACGAACCTCATCGAGAACGCGGTGCGCTACACGGCGGCAGGAGACTCCGTGCAACTCCGAGTCACTGGCGACGCAGACTGGCTGGCGTTCACGGTGAGCGACCGCGGTCCCGGTGTGCCGGCGGCTGAGCGCGAGGCGATCTTCGAGCCGTTCTATCGGGCACCGTCGGCGACGGTCGATGCCGGGCGCGTCGGCCTTGGTCTGGCCATCGCGCGACGACTGGCTGCTGCTCAGGGTGGGACGCTGGTCTACCACGCTCGCGAAGGTGGGGGAAGCACGTTCACTCTTCGACTACCACGTACCGAGCTGGCGGAAACGAGTGACGAGAGCGTGGAGCGTTACGCAGCATTGTCATCCCGACATCAGCGAGATCCTGTGTGAAGTCATGTAGCCGGCCTGGCCACGAGTACTTCACAGAAGGTCCCTCGTCGTTTCACTCCTCGGGATGACACCAACTGCCGATCAGCGCCGATACGTCGTGATCGCCGAGTCGTCGAACCCGCGGCGACTCGTGCCACGCGGCACGTCGTGCGTACTCGCATGCTCGGCCACGAGGATTCGTGAGAAGCCCGTGGACTTCCAGCTCGCGATGACGAGATCCAGCTGTCGCGACTCGTAGGGTGGGTCGACGAAGGCAATGTCGTACGCGTCCGCCTCGAGCGCCGCCGCGAACTGCACGGCGTCGCGCTTGAAGATGCGGGTGCGGTCGCGCATGCGGAGGGCGGCGACGTTCGCCCGCAGGGCGTGGAGACTCGAGGGACGGAACTCCACGAAGTCCGCCTTCGAGGCGCCACGCGACAGCGCCTCGAGCCCGAGTGCGCCCGTACCGGCGAACAGGTCGAGGACGCGAGCGTTAGGCAGGTCGGCGGCGAGGCTGTCCAGCACCGCCGCGCGGATGTGCTCCGCCGTTGGCCTGACTCTGAAGTCGGCTGGGGACGTGAGGTCCCGGCCCGCGAACTTGCCCCCGACGATCCGCAGCTTCGCACTCCCTCGGTCGATGATCTGTCGCGCGGGGTGCCTTCGGTGGCACGTTTCCCGGCGCGTAAGGGGAATCTACGAGGCATCTCCGGGGAGGGAGAGCGCCCCGCGGGCCCGCCGAACGACGACGTCGTCGAGCGCCGCAGCGCAAGATGGAGCAGTGCGACGCAGTCGGTGCCGAACTGCGAGGCCTGGCGTATCTTGGCGCTTCCCCAACGCGCCTCGATCATCACGCCATGCCATCACCCGTGTTCCACGACCGCCCCGTTTTCCCCCGCGGCTTCCGCTGTGCCAGTCGCAACGTCGGCCTCAAGCCGACGGCGAAGGACCTCGCCCTGTTCGCCAGCGACGTCGATGCCGCCGCCGCCGCCATCTTCACGCGCAACCACTTCCCGGGCGCCCCCGTCATCGTCGGTCGTGAGATCATTCGGAGCGGTCAGCTGCGCGGCATCGTGGTGAACAGCAAGGTGAGTAACGTCGCCACCGGGAAGACGGGCATCGAGAACGTGCGACGCATGGCCGCCGCCGCGGCCGCAGAGCTCGGGACACGTCGCCCGAGCGGGTGCTCGTCAGCTCCACCGGCGTGATCGGCGTTCCGCTCCCCATCGACATCATCGAGCGCGGAATCAAAGGCATCGGCGGCGATCTTCAGGACAATCCGCTCGTCGGCGCCGAAGGGATCATGACGACGGACCGCCATCCGAAGGCGCTGTCGACGAGCGTCGGCGACGCGACGATCACGTGGGTCGCGAAGGGCTCGGGGATGATCGAGCCGAACATGGCCACGATGCTCGTCTACATCTTCACCGACGCTGCGTTCGACGCCATCACGCTCGACCGCATGCTGCGGGCGGCGGCCGAGGTGTCGTTCAACATGCTGTCGGTGGATACGGACACGAGCACGTCGGACACGTGCGCCATTCTCGCGAACGGACTCGCGGGCCGCGTCGACGAGACGGCGTTCGTCGAGGCGCTCATCGCCGGCTGCACGCGGATGACGGAAATCCTCGCGCGCGATGGCGAGGGCGCGATGCGCATGATCCGCGCGAACGTACGCGGTGCGCTCAACAACTACGAGGCGAAGCGCGTCGCGAAGTCGCTCGTGAACTCGCCGCTCGTGAAGACGATGGTCGCGGGCGCCGACCCTAACGTGGGGCGTCTGCTGATGGCGGTCGGCAAGTGCTTCGACTGCACGATCACGCCGGCGAACACGGACGCGTGGATCAACGGGCATCCGGTGGTCGTCGGTGGCCAGCGCCTCGACTTCGAGGACGCGCTGGTCCGCGCGACGCTGTCCGGCGACGTGGTCGACCTGGAGGTCTCGCTCGGTGTCGGGAACGGTGAGGCGCGCGCGTTCGGCTGCGACCTCACGGCGGGCTACGTCGAGGAGAACGCGGCGTACTACTCCAGCTGATCCTCCAGTCGCGCGGCGCTAGGCGACGTTAGGCATCGTCTCGCGGACGCTGCTCGCCCAGGCGCGTACACGGGCGATGTGGCCGGCGGCGTCCGATGTCTCGTCAGGCGGTGTGGCGGCGTCCACCACCGTCATCGGCCAGACGCGCGGCCAGCCTTCGGGTGGTTCAGCGCCGCGTTCCCTCACGCGGATGCCGCCCGTGAAATGCGCCCGCGCACGCTCCAGAAAATTCGCCGGCGTCGAGATGCCGTCCAGCGATTCGGCGACGATGATCTGCCACATGCGAATGGCGTCGCGCGAGTATCCGCGCGGGTGCTGGAGCGAGTAGACGGCGACCGTCAGGTGATGCACAGCGCCGAACGCTTCCGGCAACGCATACTCGTGGGCGAGCAGCTGGTCGAACATCCCGCGGCACGTCTCGCCCTCGGCGACGGGCGCCCCACAATCAGCGCAGATCATTCGACTCACATACGCAGCAGCAGACTGCAGCACGTGACCCCACCCTCGGCTTTCGCCAGCTCGCCAGCCGGCACGGGGCGCACGTCGAATCCCGCCGCCGTGAGCCGCGCCGCCGTGCGCACGTGCTCCGCCGGATAGATGATCGAGTCCGCGACGCGCAGCGCGTTTGCCGCGAATGGCTCCGCGGGATCGATCTCGATGATGCGCATCGAGCTGAAGCGCCCGGCGTCTACCCAGGCGGGATTGATCAGCACCGTATCGTCGGCGATGGTGGACACCGCCGACTTGAGGTGAAGGCAGCCCTGGAATGCCATTGCCTCCGCTGTGTATCCCTGCGACCCGACGATCGACCGCAGCTGCTTCACGCCCGCCTCGTTGCTGCGATAGCCGACGCCGACGAGCAGCTCTCGTCCCATTCTCAGAATGTCTCCGCCGTCGAGCGTACCCGGCGCGAGAATGGCGGCAACGGGACGATAGCCGCGCAGCGCCTCCGCAACGCCGGCCGTTTCTGCTCGCCGAGATTCAGCGCCGGGCCGCGTGATGACGGCGAGCTCGTCGAGCACGAGGGCGGCATCCTCGATGAAGACCGAGTCCGCCAACTCCGGTCCGGCGGGCAGGCGCTGCACCTCGCACCCGAGATCGCGGAGCGTAGCCTCGTATGCCTCGTGCTCCGACCGCGCACGTGCGAGGTCGATGGTCGTTCGTTCCAGGTGCGTGAGCTCGCAGTGCTCGATGGCCGGCGAGATGTCACGCGTGAGCGCCAGAAGGCGGGGTGCATGTTCGCGTCATTCTGGGAAGCGTGCACCCTCGCCAGCTCGGACGCTAGGGACTACTTGACGGTCGCCTTCTCCAGCTTCGTCGTCGGCCCGTCGCGCGTCGTCAGATACACCACGCCGCCCGCCCCAAAGCCTGTGATCGTCCGGCCCACTGGAATCTGTACGCGCTCGACCAGCTCGCCTTTGCGATTGATGACGTCGTACACCGGTCCGCCCGCGATCGCCTTCGTCGGGATCGTGCGGACCCACACGTTGCCCTCGGTGTCCGCGCGAACGAAGCCGTTCAGGAACACCGGCTTGTAATCCGGCAGCTCACTCGGCGCCACGAACGTCGGTGCTGGCGCCGTCATGTTGAATCCGCCTGCCGGACCGGCTCCGTCACGACGCGGAGCGCCATCGCCGCCCGGAGGACCGCCGAACACCATGACGCGCATGCCTTCCACCGGGGGGTTCGCCGCCGGCGGAGCACCCGCTGCATTGCCGGCTGCGGGAGCGCCGCCACCGCCCGGCGTCACCGGACGCGGCGCGTTCGCGCCCATGCGCTCACGCGCCGCCTTCACCGAGTCGATGAACGCGACCTTGTCCTCGTCCGTCAGCCGCTGCCACTCGAACGGAATCTTCGGCGCCGACGCTCGCGACCCGTCGGCGTTGATCCAGTCGATGTGATAGTCGCGCCCGCGCACGATCGCGACGGAGCCGTCCGACAGCGCCGCCCACTCGTCCACGACCGGCAGCGGGTTGATCTCCGAGGTCATCATCACGCGACCGTTGTCGGCCTGGTCACGTTCATCTTGACCTTCTGGGTCTTGATGAAGGCGAGCGTGTCGACCTTCCGCGTGGCGAGGTCGATGCGGAAGATGCCCGCGGAGTCGGGAATCTCGGGCATGCGCGGGGCGCCGCCCGCCGCGCCGGGCCCTCCGAATGCTCGCATGTCGAGACGCGGCGACGAGCGGTAGACGAGCCGACCCTGCGGATCCACTACCGCGACGCCTAACACGCCAGCGAACGACATGGCGTCCTGCGAGCTGGGCACCGACATCACGCGACTCACCTTGCCCGCGGGGTCGAGCACGAGCATCGACAGCGACTGCGGATCGACGAACAGCGTCGAATCGCCCTTGTAGGCGACGAGTCCGGCAAAGCGTCCACCGTAGGCGTTGGCCGTAGCGCTCGTGCTGTCCGCGACGACGGTGAAGTTCTCGAGCTTCGCGTCGAACAGCATCACGCGCCGGCCAGAACGGGTCGTTCACGAGCACTCGGCCATCGGAGAGCGGGCGGATGTTCGAGACGGTGCCAAGCTTCTCCTTCGCCGTGGCCGTCACGGCGCCGAGCTGCCGGATGGGCGGAAGCTCCGGCCCTTTGGCCTGTGCGCCGCGCGACGCTCGACTCCGAGCAGCAGGAACGACAACGACTTCACGTGGCTCTCGAGTCTCATTGCAATTACCGCAGAGGGTGAAAAGAAGCACCAGTAGCGCGACGACGCGCTGCCTGACGAAATCGTGTCATTCCGAGCGAAGGCCTCGAAGGGCCGCAGTCGAGGAATGACACCTTGACGAACGATCACCTGCGCGCCACCGCCGCCAGCACCGATGAACACGTTGCCGCCCCCGCCGACGGGCGCGCCGCCGCCCGGGAACATCCCGCCCACGAACGTTGCCGTCCCCGATCGAATCGACGCCAGGTAGCGCGGCTCCAGGTAGCTCGCCACGAACGGCGGCAGCTTCCGCCGTTGCTCCGGCGTGAGCAGTCCTTTGACCTGCGGCCCGATCTTCGTCAGCAGATCGATCGTCGCATGACGCGCGTTCATGTACCGGTCGTAGGCCGTGCCTTCATCATAGCGATCGGGCAGCGTGCCGAGGTACTTGGCGACCGGCGCCCAGATCGAATCGTTGCGGATGCGTGTACCAGCGGTTGAGCGCCGCGATGCTGTCGGCCTGCTTCGCCGTGAGGTGCAGGCTGTCCTGCTGGCGGAGAATCGTCGCGAGCGGATTCTGCAGGCCACCGCCACTGACCGTAGATCGACGCGAAGCATTGGCTCCGGCAGCTTCTGGCCCGGCAGCGTGCGACCGCGATTGAGCTGCTGCGTGAGCGACTGCCGCTCGCGCGTCGGACCGACGTCGAAGCGGAGCAGAGCGGTCAGCGTCACCGGCGCGCGGAACGCGCTGAACTGCGGGTTCGTCGCGCCGAAGCGCTGGTTGACTTCGTACCTGTAGCGCTGCGTCGCCGGGTCGAAGCCGCGCACGTACAGCAGCGACGGATCCGGCGTCGCGGACTGGCCCCAGCCCTTCAGGTTGTTGTCGTCGTGCACGAGCATGTCCGCGGCGCCGAGCGGATTCGAGAGCTGGAACTGAATCGACGCCCGCTGCGGCATCCGGATCTTCGCCGGGTTGAACGAGATCGACAGGCTCGCGTTCGATGTCCACGGGCCCTGACAGCTGTTCCGCTTCGCGAGCTGACCGAGCTGCTTCGCGAGACAGTCGCGCGCCGCGCTCGAGCCCGTTGGTGAGCAGCTGCTGCATCGCGCTCGTGACGGCCGGGTCGGCGCTGCGTCAGCTTCGGGATCGAAGATGAACGCGCGGTCGTTCGAGTAGCCGTCGCCGTTCACGTCGCCCGAGATGACAGGCGTGAACGGCTGGCCGGAGCGGAACTGCCCGAACCAGCTCACGCGCACCGCGTCCCAGAAGTTGTAGCCGATGCTGTACACGATCTGGTGGCGCGAGTCGAACGAGGCGCGCCCCCACTCGACGTCGAGCGGATTGCCGACCGTGCTCGTGAACCCGCGGACGCGCTCGCGCACGTTGGAGTACACGTACGACGCGCTCCACGTGAGACGCGTGCTGTACTGCCCCGGCGACAGACGGAACGAGAGCTGCCGGCTCTCCGAGCGAAGGTCCGAGCGCTGCTCGGTGACGCGAGAGAAGAGCGGCGACACGCGCCCATCGCGCGAGCGCGATCGACGCCCGTCGTCGGCACGATGCTCGTTCGGCTGCACGAACACCGGCCGGTCGGCCTCGTTGCCTAGCGCGAATCGCTGCGACGGGATTGAAGTTCAGGTCGACGAAGCTGCCCTGGTTCAGGTTGAGCGAGTACGTCCCGTCCACGTTGAGCGAGAACAGGTTGTTCAGGATCGGGCCGTCCCACTGCAGGTTCGAGCGCAGGCTCCGCGGCGCGACGTAGTTGTTCGCGAACAGCGACACGTTAGGCGCCGCGTCCGAGAACACGCGTGCCCGTCGTGCCGTCGGCGCAGCGGTCGGGAATGGCGCTGCCGTCCGACTGGTAGGCAGCTCCAGTCGGCGATCGGCGTGGCCAGCACCCGTACACGTCAGCTGCTGAATGCCGCTCGGCAACCCGGTGTTGTCGAGCGCACCGCCGATCTGGTTCACACCCGGCGTATTCTGGAACAGGCCAATGCCACCGCGCACGACGGCACGCGGGCCGCGGGCCGCGCCCTGGAATCCGGCGATCGCCGCAGCCTGACCGTAGCTCCACGAGAAGCCGACGCGCGGGCTCAGGTACACCGCGTTGGGCACGTGATCGTTGCTGACGCCGAACACCGTCTCGACCTGCGGATTGACGTCAGGCTGCATCGAGAAACCGGTTGGCGTCCAGGCGCAGGCCGTACTGCAGCTGGAAGCTGCTGCTCTTCCGCCACGAGTCGCCGAGCGACAGGCCCGCCACGAGCTGGCCGACATCGCGCTCGCGCCGCGTGAGCTGCCGCGTGAACTGCGCCGGACGCCCGGCCGCGAGATCGGCGAGCGAGTTGAACGTGAACGTGCCGAGCAGGTTCGAGGTCTGGTCCTGCGACAGTCCGTCGTAGCGCAGCTCGCTCGTGAGCTTGAGGCGGTGCTTGTTGTTCGTGCTGAACCACGAGAGCTGGTTCGTGCTTGTGCGCCCCTCGTCGTCGACGTGCTGTTCAGCGTCTGACTGCCGCCGAACGACAGCATCTGCACGCTGCTCGTGCCGTCGTCGAACACGGAGTTGACGCGCACGCGACCACCAGGCAGCGACAGGTACGGGTCGGCATAGTTGCGCGACCAGCTCACGCCTAACGACGTCTCGCTGAGGATGCCCACGCCGAAGTAGGTCGTGTGACGTCCCTGCAGACCGCCGCGCCAGCTCGTGCGCTCGCCGTCACTCGCCGGCACCGACGTGACGGCGCCGAAGACGGGGCGCTGCTTGTTCCACCCGCCGTTGAACGAGAGGTTGTACGCGCTCCCGCGGGTCGAGGCCGGCGGCGCGAAGTCGACGCTCCCGAACACCGTGCCCTGGTCGCTCAACTTGTTGCTGGCGACGGCGGCCGACGGACGACGGCACCGACTGGTCTCCCGAGGATCCCGAGGAATCGAGTCACGGAATCCGACGACACACCAGCGGCCTTGCAGTCCGATCGGATCGGTGTCGAGCAGGTTCTGGTAGTCGTTCGCGCGACGCCCGAGCTGCCACGACATGTTGTAGAACGTCTTGTCGAACGAGATCGGCCCCGACAACGCCCCGCCCAGCGACGCGTTCGTGTACTCCTGTCCGAGCGCGCGCGCGACCGGGTCGGTCCACTGCGTCTTCGGCGTGTCGAGATTCAGGCTCATGCCGCGCGTGATGAAGTTCGAGCCGGGCCGCGTGCGCAACGAGAACTGCGCGCCGCTGAAGCCGCCGCGCGAGACGTCGTAGGGCGTCGTCACGAGCGAGCTCGAGACCGCGGCGTCCCGGGTAAGCCCGAACCCGCCGAAGTTCATCCCGTTGAGCGTGGTGTTGTTCTGGTCCGCGCCAAGGCCAAGTACAGAGAAGCCATTGGGATCGCCGTCGGCGCCGGGCACCGTCTGCACGCCGGGCAGCGTCGCGGCCATCGCCGCGAGGTCGCCCATGAGATTCGCCGGAACGTCGGCCGTGGGGATCGGCCGCTCGGTACCGCTGATGTCGGGTGCGGGGTCGGTCCGCGCCACCTTGTCGCGCGGAGCCCTGATGTCCATCTGGCCGAGCACGGCGTCGACCTTCGTCAGCTTGGCGTCGGCGACGAGGATCTCCTCATCGGCCATCCGCTTGACCTCGAAGCGTTTGGCTGCGTAGCCGATCGCCGCGAACGCCACCATGTAGTCGCCGTCGCCGGCGGGGAACGTCACGGTGAAGCGGCCGTCGCGATTCGTTCGTGCGGTCCGGCTGACGTTGCCGGAGAAGGACGTCACGGTCACGAGTACTTCGGGGACTGGCAGGCTGTCCGGCCCGATCACGCGACCGCGGATGACGTCGGCTTGCTGCGCAAATGCGCGATGGGGCGCGAAGCGAGATGCCCGCGAGCAATACGGCCGCGAGCAGTATCAGAAGACGAAGGTCACGGAAATCCCTTCGACCTTCGGAGGAGGGAAGTGGCTGGATGCCGCGTTGCGCGGGTCAGCGGGAGGTTGGACTCCCGCGGGCGCGAATGGGTTTACTACAGGCGTCAGTTTGCCGGCCGAATGGCGACTCAGCGCACCGCGCGCTCGCAGTCATCGAGAGCGTCACCAGCATCTGGTGCGTCTACGTACACGTCCCCCATCTTGGTGGCTACCTCGCCAGCCAATGTCCAACCGTGCATACAACACTACTGCCGCGTCCAGGATCCTGCATGCCGTGGCATGCCATGCTGGATCCCGAAGCGCGTACCATACACACCACAATGATCCGACGTCACCTGCGTCACCTAACGACCCTCGCGCTGTCGCTCTCGTTCGCCGTCGTCGTAAGCCCGGCCGCGGGCGCGCAGCTTCCGCGTGTTGGCATCATCGACTTCTACGGACTGCACAAGACCACCCCGGCGCAGATCCGCGAGGCGCTCGGCATCGCCGTCGGGGACTCGATCACGGCGCTCGGGCTGTTCCAGGTGCCCGCCCGGCTCGCCGATATCCCGGGAGTCGCGTCGGCCGCGATCGACCCCGTCTGCTGTGAAGATGGTAAGACGATGCTGTACGTCGGCATCGCCGAAGAAGGAGCGCCGACGCTCGAGCTCCGCGCAGCCCCTACCGGCGCAAGCCGCCTGACGCCGGACGTGATGCAGGCCGGAGACGCGCTCGCCGATGCGCAGATGCGCGCCGCGAGGCGTGGCTTCGTGAAGGAGGACTGTCTCAGAGGGCCACTCGCTCATGGCCGATTCGGCCGCCCGCACGATCCAGCTGAGCTTCATACCCTTGGCGGAGAAGCATCTCGACACCCTGCGCAAAGTCCTGCGCACGTCGAGCGACGCCGACCACAGGGCGTTCGCGGCCGAGGTGCTGGCGTATGCGCCTAACAAGCAGAGCGTCGTCCCCGACCTGGTCTACGCGATGCGCGATCGCTCGGCTGACGTCCGCAACAACGCGACGCGCGCGCTCGCGCTGATCGCGATGTACGGCCAGCAGCACCCGGAGGCCAAGATCACGGTCCCGTTCGAGCCGTTCATCGACCTGCTGAACTCCCTGGCGTGGACGGACAGGAACAAGGCGTCGCTGGCGCTCATGGCAGTGACGGAGAGCCGCAACCCGGCGCTCCTCGCGGCGCTCAAGACGCGCGCGTTCGACTCCCTCGTCGACATCGCGCAGTGGACGAACCCGGGGCACGCGATGGCCGGCGATCTACATGCTCGGTCGCATCGCGGGCATCGCCGATCCGGAGATCTACGCGATGTTCGAGCGAGGAGAACGCGACAAGATCATCGAGGCGCGCACGCGAAGGCCAAGTAGCCGACATGCGGCAGCTGGCTGCACTCGGCTGTCGCAGTATTTCCGACGGTGGCCGCTTGACCTTGCGCCGACTGACAGCTGCGCCTTCGTACGCTGGCCGTGCGCTGCGACGCTGCTGCTATTAGCCCGAGGAGCCGTCGTCAGTCCCGAGCGTCAGCGAGTCGGATCGCGATCGTCCCGGTAGAGACGCCTGTACCGCGGCGACTGGCGACTCGGCTCTCGGCTCGGCAGTCATGCCGGCGGATCGGGACTGAACCGTGCTCGACTGAGTGACTGGCCCACTTGGTACTGGCCATGCCGCCGCCGGATGCCCAGCCTCTCCCTGGCTCTCACCCCGTCGCCAAGCGCCGTCTTTGGGTCTACGCCTGCCGCGCGCCGAGCTGGGATCAGTGCGGAGATGACCGCCGTCCCCGCCAGCAACCCGATCGCCACGATATAGGTGATCGGGTCCCGCGCCCCGACGCCCACCAACAGGCTCGAGAGTGCTCTCGCGCGCCAGCAGCGCGAGCGGCAGCCCGATCACGACGCCGAGCGCTACCAGCCGCAGCCCCTGTCGCACGACGAGCCGCACCACCTGCGCCGCGCCGGGCGCCGAGTGCCATGCGGATGCCGATCTCCTGGCGCCGCCGTCCGACGACGTACGAGAGCACCGCGTAGATCCCGCCTAACGCCAGCGACAGTGCGACCGCGCCGAAGGCGGCGAACGCGAACGCGATCGTCCGCCGATTCGCGATCGAGCGATTGACCGCCGCCTGCGCACTCTGCAGCTCGATGAGCGGGAGCTCCGGGTCGAGCCGCCTCACGACAGCGCGCGCCGCGGCGGCGACCGCCGCTGGCGCACTCGCCGAACGGATCGCGATGCCGTACGACGGCCGAAAGTTGCTCGTGTCCACGTCGCTCGACGACAGATAGAGACCGGGCCGCATGGGGTCGACGAGCCCGTAGTGCCTGACGTCCCTCACCACGCCGACCACCGTCATCACCTGCGACGTCGCGGTATCGCCGCTCCACTTCATCCGGCGCCCCGTCGGGTCAGCGACGTTAGGCCAGAGCTGACGCGCGAGCTGCTCGTTGATGACCACCGGATGTCGGCCACGCGCTCGCGCCTCGTCGTCACGCGAAGAACCGACCGCGCGCGAGCCGGATTCCCATCGTCCCGAAGTAGCCTGACGATGCATAACGCATGAGCACGACCGGGTTCGACTCGTTCCTCGCCGGTGGCGGCGCGCCCTCGGCCTCTACGAAGCCTCCCCAGTGACATCCGAACGGCAGACAGGTGACGATCCCGGCGCTCGTGACGCCTGGTGTTGCCTGCAGTTCGTCGACGAGCCTCGAGTAGAACCGCTCCTGCATCACAGCCGATTCGCGTACTTCGCTCGCGGTAGCGCGAGTCGGAACGTCGTCACGCCGTCCGGCCGGAAGCCTGGGTCGGTGTTGCGCAGGTTTCCGTAGGCGCGGACGAGCAGTCCGCTGCCGGCGAGCAGCACGAGCGCGAGCGCGATCTCGATGACCACGAGCGCATCCAGCAGGCGCCGCTGCGGAAGGCCGACGCTCGTCCGCGTGCCGCGCACCGCCCCACGCCAGCGACCCGGCGACATCGGCGCGCCGAGGTTGCAGCGCGGGCACGAGACCGAAGACGATCGCGGTCAGCACGATGACGAGCGCCGCGAACGCGAGCGTGCGTCCGTCCGCCTGAAGCTGTACCCAGCCCGGAATCTGATCGGGCGCGGCAGCGACGAGCAGCCGGATTCCCCAGCGGCCCACGAGCGTCCCGATGATGCCGGCGATGGCGGCAAGGGCGAGACTCTCCGTGATCAGCTGGCGCCCAACCCTCCGCGCGCTCGCGCCTAACGCCATCCGGATGGCGATCTCGCGACGCCGGAAGATCGAGCGCGCGAGCATCGCGCCCGCGACGTTCGCGCAGGCGATCAGCAGCACGAGCAGCGCGCCGGCGCCGAGCGCCTTGCCCATGACGCGAAAGTTCGTGACGAACTGGTCGCGCAGTCCGGAGAGTCGCGGACTCACGACGTGCGCGGTGTCGCTCCGGGCCCAGACGGGCGCGTGTGCGCTCACGAGGTCTGCTCGCGCCTGCTCGATCGTCACGCCCGGCCTTCATGCGCGCGACGCCGTCGAACGAGTAGGACTGGCCCTGCTGATTCGGATCGCCGTTGAGCGGCATCCAGAACTGCGTTTTCCCGGGAAAGTCGGCCTCGGGCGGCAGGACGCCGATGATCGTGTACGGGACGCTGTTGATGCGAAGCGCTTGTCCCACGACGTCACGCGACCCGGCGAACCGCGTCTGCCACAACCCATACGCGATGACGACCACGCGCGTCGGCGTGGGGCCGTCCTCTTCTTTCGTGAACGTCCGCCCGAGGATCGGACGGATGCCTAACACTTTCGGGAAGTCGTACGTGACCGCGAGTCCGTCCGCGCGCGTCACTCCCGATTCGTCCGCGAGATTGATGCTCGTCTCCGACCACAGCG
This sequence comes from uncultured Gemmatimonadaceae bacterium, assembly GCA_963829055.1. GTDB lineage: Bacteria > Gemmatimonadota > Gemmatimonadetes > Gemmatimonadales > Gemmatimonadaceae > JAJKIV01. The sequence goes on from CAWHHI010000006.1 coordinate 546,994, forward strand.
CCATCGCGTCGAACGCGCGGGCGCGTTCTCGCCACGTGAGGAAGTCGGGATAGTTGATGCCCGTGAATTCGAGGTTCCACGCCGGCGCGCGCTCGTTGAGATACACGAGCCGCTCGGCTTGCGGGAACGGGAATGGACGCAGGAAGAGTCCATCGACGATCGCGAAGACGGCGGTATTGGCCGCCACGCCTAACGCGAGCGTGAGCACGATGAGGGCTGTCGGGCCGGGCTGGCGCGTGAACGACCGAACGGCGAAGCGCAGGTCGGCGAGGAACGAACGCATCGTGGACTCCTCGTTAGGACGCCTGCCGCGACGCCGCCAGTGCTCGTAGGGCGCGCGTCGCGCGATGTCCAAGGCGGACGCGATCGCGAACCAGAGTTGCGCGAGCAGACCGCTCGAGCGAGCGGCGCTCAGCTCATCCGCGAACAGCGCTTCGATCTCGGCGCCGTCGCGGTCGCGCATGTCGGCCGGGAGCAGGAAGAGCAGAGCGCGATACGCGCGGACGGCGAATGACCGGCGTGGCGAACGAGGCGTGGTCACGACGGACTCTCCGACTCGCGCGAGTCGTCGCTGCGCCACACCGACGAGCGACTGCATCCGCTCGATCTCGGCCACGAGCGCGCGCCGGCCTTGTGGCGTTATGCGGAACCAGCGTCGGTGGCCACGGTCCTCATCGGCTTGCGGCGCGACGTCGAGCTCGCGGATCCATGACGCTTCGCGGAGCTCGTCGAGCGACCCGTAGAGCGTGACGGGCCAGAGCCGGAGCTCGCCGCCGGTGAGCTCGAGCACGTCCCGCACGATGCCCGAGCCGTGTCGATCCCGCTCGGCCAGGGAGAGCAGGATGAAGAACCAGTGCCGCCGCATGTCGGTCGCCATGCGCGATTATACAGCACAGTATAATCGATCGGCAAGCATGTCATTCACGGCAGGAGCCACTCTGAGCATCCGGCGGCAGCTTGGCGAGTACCAAGTGCGTCAGCGACTGCTCAGCAGCAGGTGTCAGGCATCAGGTCCCGTATCCGCCGGCTTGGGGCGCGCGTGGGGTCGTGCCGCGCGGACTGGCGACTGGGCTCGGAGACTGATACCTGACACCTCGTACTCAAGTGCTGAAGTGCTGAGCGACTGGCCAGGACGCCGAGATGATGTCTGGCTAGAGCAGATGCTTGCCCGTGGCAACGTGCGCGATGAGCACGTCGGGCACATCCTGAATCGCGCGATGGTAGCGCCGATGAAACCCCTCGCCGTTCTCGTCGGGGCGCAGCAGCGCGCGCGCCTGGTTCAACAGGGCTTCGCCGTCAGCGACCGTCGGCTCGTCCGCGGCGAGCAGCTCATCGATCTGCACGACGAGGCCCGACAGCGGGTGCAGCCAGGCGAACCATGGGTCGTTCAGCACGAGCTGGAGGAGCGCGCCGCTGCCCTCGATCCGTCCCTGCTCACGCTCGTAGCGGATGCGTGCGTCGTCGAGCAGCGCCTTGTGAATGCGCAGCAGGCCGACTCGGACGTCGTCGAGCTGACGGCGGTCTTCGGCCGACAGCGGACGCGATGGGGCCGGAGAAGGTGAAGAGGACGGAGCGTTCGGCGGCGGGCTGGTCATTGCAGGAAGGCGTTAGTCGGCGTTGCGGTCAGTCGGTTTTACGGGATGGTAATGGCTGCGCAAGCGTCGCGCCTCATAGCTCGTCCACTACCCTCGACTGGTACGATGCGCGAGTCTTCAGGCGTGACCGATCCACGGCAACTTCCGACGCGGCCAATCGAGCAGGTGCGTGAACGCGTCGTCGAGGCGCTCAGCGAACACTTTGCCCGCGACAATCTGTCGATCGAGGATCTCGAGACGCGCATGGCGCGCGTGTACTCGGCGACCACGCCGCACGAGGTCGAAGCGTTGCTCGATGGCCTGCCGGCGCTCGCCACGGGTGCGCCGGTTCCGGTTTCGGTCGACTCGTTCTCATCGACGCCGAAGCTGCGAGAGCGGCTGGTCGCGATCATGTCGGGGATCGTGCGCCGAGGGGCGTGGCGGATTCCGCGACGGCTGAGGGTGGTGGCGATCATGGGCGGCGTCGAGCTCGACCTCCGTCAGGCGGAGCTGCCGCCGGGTGTCACGGAGATCAGCGCGTTCGTGCTGATGGGCGGGCTCGTGGTTCGCGTTCCGCCTGGTGTTCGCCTCGAGACCGACGGCTTCGCGTTCATGGGCGGATTCGAGGATCGCATGCACGACCCGGGCATCGCGCGCGCGGACGCGCCCGTAGTGCGAGTGACGGGTGTCGCGATCATGGGCGGGGTCGATGCCCAGGTACTGGCGGTCGGGGCTTACGTTGACGACTGAGACGGGAACAGGGAACCGGGAACAGAGGCTGCTCGCAGCGAGCGACACGCAGCTACCGGTTCCCGGTTACCCGTTCCCCGTCTCCGCTCTTCTCCCACTCCACTTCGTCTCCAACACGAATCTCTCCGCCAGTTAGCACCATCGCGAACGCTCCGCCGCGCCAGTTCGGGTACATCGCCGCCCGCAGGCCGGGAACGGCTTCCTCCATGCGCTCGCACGGCTTGGTCTCGCCGGCGATCTCGAGTCTCGCGACGCCGATGCGGAGTACGCGCTTTCGCGTGTCGGCGAGTGCGACGCCACTGATCATGAGGTTCGCGCGACGAGTCGACGGCGGGGCGTCGGCGCCGGTCTCGCGCATCAGTTCCTCCCAGATCTCGCGCTCGATGATCGTGACCTGCCGGCGGCTGCTGCGATCAATGCCGCCCTCGATGCCTTTGCCCGCGATCAACACGACCGACTCGCGAGCATCCATCGGGCCGCGGTGAGCACGCTTCAACCAGATCGCCTCGAGCCGGCCAGGCCATTCTGAGCCCTCGGGTTCAGAGTCGAATGTCGTCGTTCGATCGCAGCGTGGTTGAACCGCTTCGGCACGCATCCAGAACGAAGGTGTTTCCGGAAAAAGCCGGAAACAACTGACAGGGCCCGATCCCATCGCGACCCCGACAGATCGTCGCGCCGGGTCTTTTTGAAAAAGGGGAACGGCCTCGTGAGACCACTGCGTCCCCGAGGCCGCTCCCCTTTCCGTCACGGCTCGTTGCGGCACCGACTCTCCCGACGCCGGACCGATCCGCCCGATCCGGTGTTTCCGGCCGTTTCCGTTCACACCCTCGGTTCTGGATGCGTGCCGAAGCAGTGGCTAACTCGGTTCAGAGATGACTGCGAGCAGCGGATAGTGATCCGATGCCGCAGCGGCATCGGGTGCTTTGTCAGCTACCGAGCACTCGTTGATGCGCGATGCGTACTGCTCCGGCGTGAAGACGTAGTCCAGCCTAACGTGGGCGCCCCACGTCGGGAACGTGTAGCCATCGCCCGTCGGATGCAGCCGACGCCACGCGTCCACGTACCGCTCATCGAGCATCACCTGAATCGTCTCGCGCGCGATGTCTCGGCCGCTGATCCACACCATCGCGCGAATCCAGCGCGGCATCTGAGCGACCTGCAGACGCTCGCCCGGCGCGAGCGCGTTGAAGTCACCGGCAATGATGTGAAAGCCGTTCTGATGCTCGCGAATGCCATCGAGCAGCAGGCGAATCTCGCGCGCGCGACGGCGCTCGCTCCACTTCGAGAACCACGCGCTCAGGTGAAGCCCGAAGATCCTCGGGTGCGGTCCCTCGAGCACGACCTCGAGAAACGGATGCTTGGCGCCGCGCGGACTGTGCCAGGCGTGATGCGTGACCGGTAAGCGACTCAGAAATCCAGTCGAGTGTCCGGGCCGAGAACCCCAGTGCGCGAAGCCGGCCTGTTCAGCGACACGCTCGATCACGCGCGGGTCGGTCGCTTCCTGCAGCACGACGATGTCGGGTGCGCATCCCTGGATCACCGAAGCGAGCTGCGCTTCGCGTCCCGTTCCACCATACCGGATGTTGTAGCTGAGGAACCGCAGGCTCACGCGCGGGCGTCGTCCGTCGAACCACGCCGACGCTCAGCCAGCACACCGGAATCAGCAGCCTCGTTCGCGCGAGTAGGCGCGTCGGCGTGACCGCTCGCGACGTCAGCCAACGATCGGTCCTCCTCTTTTTCCTCGGCCCCGTCTTCATTCTCGCCCGCGTCGATGAGCTTGAAGTACGGCTGATCGAACAGCACATCGCGCGCATACTGCACGAAGCTCGACGTCGCCTGAATGTTCACCGGGCGCCCCGCGATCTTGCAGAGCGCGCGACGGAGCGGAACGAGCGACGGACACGAATGCGGCGTGTGGTCGTTGAGCGGCGCGGTGTGCAACTTCGGGATGTAGAACGCGTCGTCGTTCCACAGCTTGAGCATGTCGCCGCCGACGAGCGTGAGGTCGATGTCGCTGGTGCCTGGGCCATCGGCGTCGAACGGAGCGCCGTCCTCCCACCGCACGCCGATCACGGCGCTGCCGCGCAGGACGACGGTAACGTCGGCGGGCAGCGCTTCGCGTAACGCACTGACGAAAGCGTCGAAGCGCGCGCGATCACCGCCGAACGCGAGCTGCACGATCCGCTCCTCTATCTGAGCGTCGGTCAGCTCGCGAGTCTTCTCGGTGGCTTCCTTGGCCTGCTCGTTCATGGTGTCCGGTGTTGAGGTCGAGCTACCTCAGTAGCAAGCCCTGAACCGTCTCGGCCATAACCGGACTCCGCCATGCGACGTGCGTCTAGTCTTCTTCCTCGTCCTCGTCTTCCGAGTCGGCGCTCGCGGCACCGTTCGCCATGCGCTCACACGATTCGGCGCAGGCCGCGCAGATCTCGGCGCAATGCACCAGCCGTTCGTCTCCGGAGATCGAGCGGCACGCCTCCTCACACGCCCGGCAGAGCTCGGCGCAGGCGGCGCACGTCACCACGTGATGTGGCGATCCGCGCAGCATGAAGTTCGCGCTGACCTGACAGATCTCCGCGCAATCCAGGAGCACGCCGATCATGTTGACGTCGGCGTGCTCTCCACCCTCCGTCATGCAGTACTGGGCGGTCATCGTGCACACGGCGTGGCAGTTCAGGCACTCCTCGATGCAGCGCTGAAGCTCGTCGTGCTCCTCTTCGTGCTCGTGATCGGGGTCGTACTCGTGCCCATGTGAGTGCTCGTGGCTGTGAGCCATAGCCCCTCCGCCCCTGACGAACTGGTGGTATTCGCAGCGTTTCCGTGATCGACCTGGACTTTCGGCACGATGCGTACCGTGGTCCTTCGTCGATCCTGTAATCACCACAGAAGTTCGCCGAGGGCAAGAGGCGAATTCGCTTACAGATAGCTCAACCAGCGATCGCTGCGACGGCTCCGCAGCGCGGCGAACCAGCGACATGGGAAGTAGAGGATGACTACCGTCGCGATCGTTATCGCGTAGAGGGCGGTGAGACTGTACATGTAACCCGGCGGCGCTGGCGGCACGAACATGGGATGATTGGCCGTCATCCACGGGATCACGCTGCCGAAGCGCGCGATCGACAGGCCGACGAAGATCAGGTGGATGAGTGGGATGTGCAGCACGTAATAGAAGAGCGGCACGCGCCCGAACACCGTGAGCACGCGCGCGACCGGTCCACGCGCTCGCTCCAACAGTGGAATGAGCAGAATTGTCGGCCCGAGCGTCATGAGCAGAAACAACAGCGACGCCGGGTACTTGGCGGTATTGATGAACTGCAACGCGGCTGGCATGCGGGGCAGCGGCCGTCGTTGTGCGCGAGGCGGTGCTCCACCAGCCGGCGCGCCGGCTGGCACGTTAGGCGGACGGGCCGGTTGCCCGGTCACTGTCTGACCGCTCGACGCCGCCATCTGCGCCGCGGCTCTCTGCGCAGCTGCCCTTTGAGCCGCATCACCCCACGGACGCGGATCGCCGTAGAATGTTGAATCCGCGCAGTACGAGAAACGCGACGATCGCGCCGCCGCCTAACGCCAGGCAGATCCGCCGGCGGCGGGCGGCATCCACCCGCATCACGGGCCCGAACGCGTAGCCGGCGGCCATCACGCCGATCCACGGAATGATCGAGTACAGCACAGCGAGCTGCGGTCCATTCTCCCCGCCACCGAGCGAGATGCTGCCAGCGCGGTAGAACAGCTGATACAGCCACCCGAGGCTGCTCGCGCCGAGTGACTGGTCGAGCTGCTGCGCAAAGGGATCGGTGAGGTTGTGGAGCGCGATGATCGCGACGCCGATGGTGCCAATGGCCGCGAGCGGGAGGTAGACGAGTCCCGCCATGAGGATCATGCACCATCCGATCACCCAGATCACGCCAGCGAGCGTGTAGTGCGCGTAGTCGAAGTTGAACGTCCACGCGAATCGGAGCACCGTCAGCTCGAGCAGCACGAGCCACGCGCCGCGCGTCAGGAGAAACCGCGCCAGCACGCCGCGATCGTGCACGCCGCGATCGCGCACCTTCTCCCCATACAGAAACGCCGCGGTACCTGCGAGGAAAATGAATGCCGGCGCGCAGAAGTTGGTGACCCATCGCGTGAAGAACACGCCGGGCCAGGGGCCGCCGGCGGGAACCCCCGCGTACACGCGCACGTGGTCGATTGCCATGAGCACCATCACGGCGCCGCGGATGATGTCGATCGAGGCGATCCGCCGACTCTCGGCGGCGGGCCTGCCGCTCGTGCTCGCTGGTCTGCGGCAGGAGGCGAATACGCGTGTCCAGTCGCGCGAGCGCCTGCGGGGGAGACGACAGTGCTCATCCTCGAGTCCTCGGTCCCTGGTTGAGCAGGACTGATGATGCCGCATACTGCTCGAGCACAACGGCGAGTCAGCCAGCGGTGCGGGCTACTGGTGAATGGTCACCGTGGCGCAGCCAGTGGGCTGCCAGTGGGCTGCACGCAGCCCACGCGTTACCCCTTTCGGATCAGCTCCGCCACCTGTTCACGCCGACGCCGACTGACAGGCACGCGCGTCCCGTCACGCAGCACCAGCACCGATTCGCCCGAACTCGCCGTCCTCATTTCACGCACGCGATCGAGCCTAACGATGGCGGAGCGGTGCACCCGCACGAAGCAATTCGGCATCGAGCCGCTGCTCCAGTGACGCGAGCGACTCGCGGATGAGGTGGCGTCGCCCGCGCGCGTGCACCGCTGCGTAGTAGTCCTCCGCCTGAATCCAGTCGATCTCGTCGACGTCAAGAACAAGGTCACCTGTCGCCGTCGGCACGACCAGACGCCGGGCCGGAGCCACCGCGGCACCCGACACGAAACCGGCCGCATCGCCTCGCGGATCACCTCGACGATCGTGCGCCGCGAGCAGATCGCCGATCCGCCGCGTCAACTCCAGCGCCTCCGCGAACCGCATCCGCTCGCGTACTCGGTCGAGCGCCGCCGCGAATCGCGCCTCGTTCACCGGCTTCACCAGATAGTCCAGCGCGTGCGTCTCGAACGCGCGCACCGCGAACTCATCGTACGCCGTCACGAAGACGACGTGCGGCATCCGCGCCGCGCCACGCGCGCGTACGACCTCGAACCCGTCGAGCTCCGGCATCTGCACGTCGAGAAAGACGAGATCCGGCGCGAGCGTCTCGAGCGCCGTCAACGCTTCGCGCCCGTTCCGACACTCGCCGACGATGTCGACGTCCTCGCACGGCTCTAGCAGCTGGCGGATGCCACGACGCGCGAGCGGCTCGTCGTCGACGATGAGCGCACGAATCATCGTCCTGGGGACCGGAGATTGGGGACCGGGGACTCGGCCGCCACCACCTTCGCCGCGCCGGCGGCACTACGGAATGGCAGCGTCAGCTGGACCAGTGTACCTCCGCCTTCATCCTTCGAGCGAGGGAGCAACTCGAGCCGTGCGTGCGTCCCGTACATTGTCGTTAGGCGCTCACGGACGTTCGCCAGGCCGAGTCCATTGCCCGGTGCATCATGATGCGCGCTCGGCGGTGCGGCGAGGCCAGCGCCATCGTCACTCACGCACAGCACGAGGGAGTTCCCCTCCCGTCGCGCCGAGATCTGCACCGAGCCACCTTCGGCTCGCTTCGAGATGCCGTGTCGGAGCGCGTTCTCGACGATGGGCTGCAGGAGGAATTCGGGCACGGCGGCGTCGAGCAGATCGTCTTCGACGTCGAAGCGCACCCGAAGACGATCGGAGAAGCGCACCTGCTCGATGGCCAGGTAGCGCTCGAGAAAGCGAAGCTCCGAGTCGAGCGAGACCTCGTGCGCCTTGTCGCTGCGCAGGACCTGGCGCAGTACGTCGCTCAGGAGATCGAGCATGCGCCCGGCCGCGACCGTGTCCTGATCGCGCACCAGCACGGTGATGGCGTTCAGACTGTTGAACAGGAAGTGTGGATGCAGCTGCGTCCGGAGCGCGCTCAGGCGGGCTTCCGCGACCTGCGCCGCGAGCCGCGCGGTCTGCGCCTCGCGCTCCGTCGCCTCCACGAAATACGTGAAGGCGTACATGCAGCCGAGGATCGTGAAGTACATGAACGTGCCCCACGGGATCGTCGTGAGGAGCCAGTTCGTGAGATGCTGCGTCTTCGTGATCTGGGATGGGCCAATGCCGAGCACCCACCGGAGCGACGCGCCGGCACTCGCCCACCCGATGCAGAGCAGCAGCGCGCCGCCGGCGTGCGCGAGCAGATTGCGTCCGACGATGGGCGGACGAAGCGGGAAGCGCCGCGCGAGCCAGTACACCAGCGGCGTGAGGGCGCCGAGGATGAGCCACTCGTTCGCCTGCCAGAACACCTCCTGCCAGCTCGTCGGCCTGCCGGCGAGCACGCCCTGGACGTACGTGAGCCCACCGTCGAGGACGGCCGGCACAACGCAGGCGGCGGCGATCACGAGCCAGAGTCGACCGATCTTCACGTCGAGAAGCTATCGAACGGTCGGGTGCACAGGCGAGCGTCGGCAGCAAACGGCGCCCCGGACGCAGCAACCGGTCGCGCTACGCGGCGAGTGGTTCGTTAGGCGCGGGTTGTCATTCCGAGCGGAGGCCGAAGGCCGCAGTCGAGGAATCGCGACCGTCCGGACAGAGAGCCCTCTACCGAGTACACTCTCGATTCCTCGACTCGCCTGACGGCTCGCTCGGAATGACAACCTCCGCTCGGAATGACAGCCGGCGAAGTCGACGGCCGCGGCGATCGTCTCCGGGTCACGCAGGATGCGCTTGTGACCGAGCGATGGCGCCGGAACCAGCCGACTGCCTGTCCACGCGTCGGCCAACTGCGTCGCGAACGTGAACGGGACCTCGCGGTCCGCCGGGTCGTGGAAGATGATCGCGGGCACGTCGGTCCTGCGCGCCGCGACGAGCGCGTCGAGCGATTCGACCGACCGACCCACGCGCTCGACCACCCGCCGCATCATCCCCACCGCACGCTCCGCGGGAAGCCCGATCGCTCGGCTGAACCGATCGACGTAATACGCCGGTCCGGGTGCCGGCGAGAAGAGCACCGCGCCCCGCACCGGAAGGGCGAGCTCCGTGATCGCGAGGACAGCCGCGGCGCCACCGAACGAATGACCCACGACCACCTCCGGTGCTCCAAGCGCACCACACACCGCGTCGATCGCGCGGAGGAAATCGACCAGCGAGCTCTCGCGACCGGGCGACTGCCCGTGTCCCGGCATGTCGAAGACGACCGCGCGATGGCCGGCGCGTGCGAACGCGCGCGCGAGCGGCATCATGTCGGACGCAGAACCGCCCCACCCGTGGAGCAGCATGACCGTCGGTCCGTCGCCTATCACGGATGCTGGCACCTGAAGCGAGCCGCCTCGCACACGAATGTCCAAGGTTCGGATGCGGCCGTGGCCGATATCATCAATGGCTGCTTTGTGGCTCGACGTAGGCCGCTTCTGGCGCGGTGGTGTCACGAACATCTTCGCCGCACGTCGCTCAGCGGATTCCGGCGCAACGCGTGATTCAAGGGCGAACCAGAGTCGAAGCGCTCTGAGGCTCGCCGGAACAGCGCGATCGGTCGTGCTTTTTATGGTGCGGCTCATGAGGACAGGACCGGAGATCAAGTGTGAGTCGAGCTTCGAGCGCCCGCGACCAGAACGTCGAACGCGCCGATCGCGCGGGACTTCGCCAAGGGGTCGCGAAGTAGGCGCGCGCAGTGGTAGTAGCTGAGCACGACGCCGAACAGCTGAAAGGCGAACAGGTCCGGGTCGACGTCCGACCGAAAATGTCCGGCTTCTATCGTCAGGCGCACCGACCTCGCGAGCATCTCGAGCCACCGCTGTTGTTGCACGACGAGGGCGTCGCGCGCCGGGCCCGGGCGGTCGTCGAGCTCCGCGGCCGCGTGCATGAAAACGCACCCGCCGGGAAGGCTTTCATGCTGCTCCCACTGCAGCCAGTGCTCGAACAACGCGCGCAGCCGCGGTTCACCGCGAGGCGCCGTGAGCGCGGGTGCGACGACGACCTGCGTGAACTTCTCCGCCGCGGCGTTCAGGACGTCGACCTGCAGCGCCTCCTTGGAGTCGAAGTGCGCGAAGAGCCCGCTCTTGGACATGCCGACGTCCGCGGCGACTTTGCCGAGCGTGATGCCTTCGATGCCGTCGACGCTGGCGGCGCGTAGAGCGGTCTCGACGATCCGGCTGCGCGTGATGTTCCCCTTGGACATACGAAAACAATACGACCGATCGGTCGTAAATAGCAAGATTCAATCTGCGCTTGAAAGAATTGCCTTGCGCGGAGGTGGGCTGGGCCGTTAAGGTGCTGGACCAATGTCCAACCGCGCCGCCGCCACCTATTACTACTTTAGCTACTGGAAAACCTCCGGGAGCTACAGGCGCGCGCGCACGATCTAGATTCAGAACACCCGCACTGCCTGCGACGAGCTCCCGAGATTCTCGGGGGCTCTTTTTTTTTTCCGCCTTTTGCCGGACAAGGAGTCTGAGATGCTGGAGACCCGACTCACCGCCCGAACCACGCCGACCCAGGCCGCGACGGTCATTCGCATCGCGGACGAGACTGATCGGCGGTCCGGCATTCACCGTCATTGCCGGACCATGCTCGGTCGAGGGGCGCGAGATGCTGCTCCGGTCCGCGGCGGTCGTACGCGCGTCCGGCGCGCGTCTCCTGCGCGGAGGCGCATTCAAGCCCCGAACCTCTCCGTATGCATTCCGCGGACTCGGCGCCGCCGCGCTGGAGATGTTGGCCGAGGCACGCGAGGTGACCGGGTTACCAATCGTGACGGAGCTGATGGACGCCCGGGACATCGACGCCGTCGATGCGGTTGCTGACCTCATCCAGATCGGCGCGCGGAACATGCAGAACTTCTCGCTGCTCGCTGCCGTTGGCGAGCGAGGCACGCCGGTGCTGCTCAAGCGCGGCATGTCGGCGACGGTGACCGAGCTCTTACTGGCGGCCGAGCACATCATGGCGCATGGGAACTCGCGAGTGATTCTGTGCGAGCGCGGCATCCGCACCTTCGAGACGTCCACGCGCAACACACTCGACATCTCGGCCATCCCCGTCCTGAAGCGTGAGACGCACCTGCCGGTGATCGTGGACCCGAGTCACGCCGCGGGCCGCGCCGATCTCGTGCCCGCGCTCGCCGCGGCGGCGGTTGCGGTCGGCGCGGACGGGTTGATCGTCGAAGTGCATCCAGATCCGGCGAGCGCGCTCTCGGACGGGGCGCAGTCGCTGACGCCGGAGGCGTTCGCTGACATGATGCGCATGCTCGCGCCGCTGGCGGAGGTGTGTGGCCGTCAGCTCGAGATTCCGATCGGGCTCCCGCTCGACGCGCACGACTCATCGCTGCTCGTCGAGAGTGGCTCGCACTCGGCGCTGCGAGTGTGCGCATGAGCGTGCGCGGGAGCGAGATGCGAGTCGCGACCGCGCCGCGCGTCGCGTATCAGGGTGAGCCTGGCGCGTACGGCGAGATGGCGATCGCGCAGGAGTGGCGCGGCAACGCGACGGCGTTAGGTGCGCCGACGTTCGCCGAGGCCCTCGGTCAGCTCGGACGCGGCCGGGCGGACTTCGCGGTGATCCCCGTCTGGAATTCGACGATCGGGGACATCAAGGACACGACCGTGTTGCTGGCGCATCACGCGTCGCGTCTGGAGACGGTCTCCGAGCTCGTTGTCCCGGTCGTGCACTGTCTGCTCGGGCTGCCTGGCGCGTCGTTCGCGACGGTGCGTTACGTCGGCAGTCATCCGACGGCGCTCGCGCAGTGTCGCCGGCTGTTCGGGGCGCCGCGTTCGCTGCAGCCCTGCGTGGCGCATGACACCGCCGGCGCCGCGCGCGAGCTTTCGACGTTAGGCATCCGCGACTCGGTTGCCGCGAAACGGCGCGGCACCGTGGTTCGAGCCATACCAGTCTGCGGGCGCTGCGTCGCTGGCGGTGATCGCCGGCGCGGCGGTCGCACAGTTGTATGGTTTGGTCGTGATCGCCGAGGGGGTGCAGGACAATCCGGAGAACGCCACGCGGTTCGTGGTGGTCAAGGCACAGGACGGTGTGCGTTGGTGACGTCTCGCCTCGAGCACCCAACCACAGGCGCAGCCGCGGATGCGCGCCGTCCGCGGCGCTGTAACGGTGGACGCCGACACGCCGGCCGCGATTGACGCCGCCGTGCGTGAGCTGCTCGAACAGCTCACGGACGCCAATGCGATCGACTCGCGGGACATCGTGAGCGCCATCTTCTCCGCGACGCCCGACCTCCGCAGTCGCAACCCGGCCACGTCGGCTCGCACGTTAGGCTGGACGGACGTGCCGCTGATGGGAGTGGCCGAGTTCGAGACTGACGGTATGCTCGCGCGGTGCGTGCGCGTGATGCTGCACGTGAGCGTCGCCGACGGGCGGCGGCTGCAGGCCGTATATCTCGGCGGTGCTGCGTGCCTTCGTCCGGATCTGGCGTCGTTCGCAGAGGCCTGAGGAAGGAGGCCATAGGAAGGAGGTTGTCATCCTGAGCGCCGGAAGCGACAGCGAGGGACCTTCTCGAACGTTCTTGTGGCCGGGCTGGCTACAATGACGTTGACGGAATCGGGCCTCTCAGACGAAGGGTGCTACGGATGCCGCGTCAGCGACGGATAGCCTCCGAGCCGGGACGAGGCACTGTCACGGGCTGTGAAGGGGAACCGCGTCGGATGCATTGTCATCCGCTGTCGCGACGCTTCTCGGACAGCGGAGTCAATCCGCTCGATCCGACAGATCCGTTCTCTCCGTCAGTCCTGAGCCGTCCGACGGCGTCCTATGGACGCAGGTCGATGACCCGCACTGCAGTCCGCGTTGGCGGTCGCGTTTGTGGAGCGAGCCGGCCGCTACGATCGTCGAGGCGCCCGTACTGGCTGTTCGCAATGTAGTAGAAGCGAGTTCCGACGAGGACTCCCGTCGTCGGCTGCTGCACGACCGGTAGCCCGCGTTCGATCACCGCGCCCGACGTGATCCGGCTCCCGTCGGCAGACACACCGTACCTGACGACGCGCGCGAGCGTCGGGATTCCCTGGACGGCGATGAGGCCGTCGCCGTACCAGTACAACCCATCGACGGACGCGGTGCTCACCGAGTCGGGCGACGGCACAAGCGTGAGACTCTCGCGTCGTCAGGTCCAGCCGCGCGATGCCTTCGAGGAACGCCACGTAGAGCGCGCGTTCGTCGGGGTGCACCGTGATGCCGTTCGCACTCGTATACCGATCGAGCGGAGGCTGCACGAACAGCTCGAGCGTGTCGTCAGGAGAGCGCAGGCGGTAGATCGAGCCCTTTTCGGTGTCCGTGAGATAGAGACTTCCGTCGCGCATGACAACGAAGTCGTTCAGCAGGTGCCCGGGCCTGCCACCGTCCGGCGTCCACGACTTGATGATCCTGCCTGTCGCGAGCTCGGCGAGAAACAGGCGCGTTATGCTCGGCGGCTCGGTGGAATCGCGATGCGTCGAGTCCGGCGCCCACGTCGCGAACCATAGGCGCCCGCGCGCGGCGTCGATGTGAATACCGACGACGCGGAGCATGTTCGGCGCGTGAGCGATGTACGGCGTGACGGCGCCGTTAGGCGCGACGGCTGAAACGACACGCCTGGCGAGACTCCCGACGAGAAATCGGCCGCGCGTGCTGTCGAACGCGAGCGCCTCCGGGACGAAGTCAGGGTCCGCGATCTCGAACGCGACTTTCCCGTCGAGAATCGGCAGCCGGTTGGAGAGCAGCCGATTCCGCGCGCTCGCGTAGCCAGGACGCGCTCGCAACGGGGCGAACACGGAGTCCGCGTTAGGGTCGCGCGTGTCGCCCATGCGCCCGAGTCGCGCGAGCGCGGCGATAGCGGAATCTGGGGCGCCGGAGCGTGCGAAGGCGCGCGCCTGGGCGTAGACGACGCCCGGATGACTCGGCGCACGCGCCGCGACTTCCCGCACGTGCGCCGCGTACCCGGCGAAGTCGCCAGCCGCGGCTGCACGTTCTGCGAGCTGCGAGTGGCAGAAGACATCACACGCTGGCTGCTGTGCGCTGCCAGTCGCGGAAGCGAACGCGAGCGACGTGCAAGCAAGAAGCAGCCGCCGCGCCATCACGTCAGGTCGGCGTTCCCGTCGATGAACTTCGAGGTTGAAGCGGAACGCCGTGATGCGCCACGTTCGTTGGGTGAGCTCACGAGCGTGAAGTCGTACGTTCCGACGAACGTCCTCGTGTTCCGCCCTGACGGGGTACGACGGTAGTGCATTGCGATACCGTAACAGGACGCGTCCGCCTCACGGCCACGTACGGTGATCTGAAAGTTTCCCGCCTGATGATGCAGGAACTCGATCGGGGCGAGGCCCTCCTTCCAGCCGGCAATGATCTGCTCGGCTGACACCGTCGCGGGCTCGCCGCCCGCGACCAATGTCATGTCGAAGTCCACGGTGTCCGTCAGACAGGTGCGTATGCCGTCCCAGTCGCGAGTATCCGTATACTCGAACAACCGGACGATGCAGTCGGTGATCTGCTGCCGGGCGACGAGATCGGCGAGGCCGCTCGGTACGCGCTGCACGTCGATCATCGCGTCAGACCGAAGCCAGGGCTTCGTGCTCGACGCGGGTGCCGAGTGCCGCCTGGAACGGGACCATGACTTCGTAATCCTCGACGAAGTCGCCGACGAGCATCAGAATCTTCTTCGACATCCGATACCTCCGCGAAACGGGGCTGCTGAGTTGAGTGACGCACCTGGATTTGCCGTGACGATCGCGCGGAGACAAGTCCTCCGTGTCATTCCGAGCAGGTTGTCATTCCGAGCGAGCGGCAGCGAGTCGAGGAATCGCGATTGTCCTCATAGAGGGGCCGCTCTGCCCGTATGATCGCGATTCCTCATGCGCCCAGAGGGCACCCGCGGCCTGCGGCCTCCGCTCGGAATGACAACGCTATCTTCGACGAGCAGTTATCAGAACCTGAATCTCGTCAGGGCGTGGATTGAGGAAGTCCAGCCGTATCCGCCCATCCGGCAACGTGCTGACCGTCGTGGTGAATCGAGCTGTTCGTCAGCACCCAGCCCGCCGGCAGCACGACGGCATTCGCCGGACGACCGAAGCCGCGATCCCACACGAGCTCGTCGCCCGACAGCTTGTAGCGTGCCGTGTCCGTGTACGTCTCGAACATTCGAAGCGAATCGACTCGCCCGCCTTCACCGCCGGGAAGCGAAACACCACGACTTCGGTCGTCGGCGTGACATTCTCGCACGTCGAGCTTCGCCTTCGTGATCGCGTCGCCGACCAGCACCTCATGTGGGAGCATCTCACCCGTGTCGAGGTTTCGCGCCGACGGCTTCGACACCGTGCTGCCCGCGCGCACGACATTGAGATACGTGCTCACGCCGGGCCGCGTCTCCGTGTAGTCGTGATACAGATCGAACGCGTGCGTCTCCGGCTGCTGCAGGAAGTACACGATCTCGCGGTTCTGATACGCGCGTTCGACCAGTCGTGCGGCATCAACACTCGACTTCGCGGGGCCGAGCTTCGGCGCCTTTCGCGCGCGGAGCACCAGCGGTGCTTCGGCCGGCGTGACGTTCCAGAACGTGACCTTGATCCGGCCGTCCGCTTCCTGAAGGATCTGCGACGGATAGTTGCAGGCCACGAGCTCGTAGCCGTTAGGCAGCACGACCGCGTTGCGCTTGATGCCGAGCGGTCGGTTGAAGACGATGTCGCTGCCGTCGAGGAAGTAGCTCTTCGCGTCCTCGTACGTCTTGTCGATCAGGACGCGGGCCTCGCCGCCGTCGGCGGGAACCGGGCGCGCGAGCGCGACGCGGATGTAGTCCTGCGTCGAGTCGGCGCCGCGAACGCCGCCGGCGCGTGCGACAGTGCCATTCACCACATCGAATCGGAGGGGCGCTCCGGTCGCACGATCGGTCACGCGCTCGTCGCTCGCGACGCTTCCTCGGCGAATGGGATTGAAGTAGTAGCGGGCGCCCGCCGTCGTCGCGGAGACCTCGTAGATGATCCGGAACTTGGCCGACCCTGGCGCCAGCAGCTCGTATCGGGTGTAGGCGTCGGCCTCGGTCTGCCTGGGCGGCTCGGCCGCAGTGCCTGGTGGCGCCGGTGTCTGCGCGCCGAGAGACCCGGATGCGATGATCAGAGCGACAAGCGAAGCGCGCAGTGCGCAGTCGAGGCATGAGAGTCAGGGGCCGAGCGCTCCGGTGCAGCGCTGGAGGCACTTCACGGTGAAGAGGCCGGGGTCCGTCGTGAACCCGATGCCGCTGAGCTTCCGCGTGCCCGACATCGCGACGAAGGGGCTGTCGCTCGTCAGACGATTCGTGGACACGTCGTAGCGGACGGCGACGCCGTCGATACGACGGCGCGTCGTGTCTGACGTGATCGCCACGCGGCCATGTGCGTCGACCACCGCGCGGTTCACATGATAGGTGCCGCTCGGCGCGGTAAGACTGCTCAGCGGCCTGCCTAACGTCGTCGTGAACTGCGCGCGGAAGCCACGGAACTCGAAGCGCGTCAAGGCGTCGAACGACATGACCGTGTCGCCGCCGATCTCGCCGCGACGCAGGCCGTTCGAGGCGAGCACCGAGCGCGCACCGAACATCACCTGTTCGGCGGAGTCGCGCGCCGTGCCGGTGTTCGGAGCGGCCGAGCGCTGTGGCGAGTTGCACGCCCAGGCCAGGAAAACAACGCTGATTCCGAGGACGAGCCTCGTAACGCGCACGATGCTCATCGGTTCGACCCGCGGTTACGACAGCGTTCCACCCTGGATCCTCGCGAACGGCGGGTCAATGTCCGGATATGTGAACTGCGCGACAGGATGGACAAGATGGGCAGGATGGGCGCGCCTGGATAGCGGGCGTGGGTGAGTCAAGATCGGGATCGACGTGGGACGTGCCGAGCGGTCCGACTGGGCGTGCGCGCGATTGCGGCCAGCGTCGGCGAGCTCCGTCACACGGCAGCGTCTGCTTCAAGCTTCTGGACGACGCGACGTTCTTCGCGGCGAGCTCGCTCGTCGACGACGTGGGTCGTCGCTGCACCGCGGTCGTTCAACATCGGCTTCCTGCGTCCGATGCTGCGTGCCGGGCACGGTGACCGCTCGCGGCACGTCGCATGCCGGCCACTCGCTGTCTGCTACCGACAGCGGCCGCGTGCTACGTGGAGCTGCATGTCGCACGCAGCCCATGCTGCATGTCGAGCCGAGCGGGTGGCAGCGCGCAGCGAGCCGCCTGGCGATACGCAAGCAGCAAGCTGCAGTTCAAGCAGCATGCTGCAGTTGATCCATGGTCTCCTGCACAATCTCGATCTCGTCGCCGCTGACGGTGTGTCCCATGCCCGGGTAGAGCTTTCGCGTCACCGCTGCACCGAGGCGGCGGAAGACCGTCTCGCTCTCGAGCACGCGCTCGCCGGGATGTGCGGGTCGACGTCGCTGCAGCCGAGGAACACCGGCGTGCCGTCGAGCGACGTCGTGACGTCGTCCCACGTCGTTCCTGGCGGGCCGATCAGACCCGCCGCTCAGCGCCATGACGCCGCCGTAGCGTCGCGGGTGGCGGATCGAGAATTCGGACGTTAGGCATGCGCCCTGGGAAAACCCGAGCAGCATGATCTGCTGCGGCGGGAATCCCGCGCTCGATGAGATCGCTCACGAGCGACTCGATCACGAACAGGCCCGACGAGATGCCCGGCTCGTTCTGCTCGCGTGGCGCCATGAAGCTGAGCGGATACCACGTCCCGCCAGCGGCTGCCGGCGCCAGGTACACGAAGTCGGGCCGATCGAGGACCGCCGAACGAGCTCGAGGATGTTCGCCGGGGCCGGCGTTCCGGCCGTGAATCATGATCATGGCGGCACGTGCGGTCGTCGAGCGGCGGCGCCGGCGCGCAGGATCGGCTGACCGGCGTGTGGCTGCATTGGTCGAGAATCTGCCGGTCAGTAGCGAACGTTAGGCAGCTGCGCTTCGATCTCGGTCCGGTGCGGCTCTTCCCACGGCGGCAGCTTGAGCGCCGCGTCCGAGCTCGGCCACCGGCTCGTCGACCGGGAAGCCGGGCCGCATCGTCGCGATCTCGAACAACACGCCGCCCGGCTCGCGGAAGTAGATCGACTTGAAAGTACTGCCGGTCGCGCACGGCGGTGACCTGCGCGCGCCCGACCAGCTCCTCGCGCAGTCTTCAGCTGCTCGTCCTCGCTGCCGATGGCCATCGCGACGTGGTGCACGGTGCCGAGCCCGTTCTTCGCCCACGCCGCATCGCCGGCATGGACAATGTCCATCACCTTGCCTGGGCCGTCGCCGTTGACGGCGACGCGAATGCGGCCCTCCATCTCGTTCACGACCTCGAAGCCGAGCATGTCGCGCATGAACTCCACGGTCCGGCGCGGCTCGCGGACCTCGAGCGACACGCTGTGGAGGCCCGCGCACGGCAGACGTCGCGTCTACACCGCCGGCGGTCCACGGGGACACGCGTATCCTGCGTCGTTCGCCACGAGCTCGATGACGAGGCCCGATGGGTCGGTGATGACGATCGACTCTTCGCCGAATCGCGGCGGGCGCGTCGGTCACCGTGTAGCCGCGCTCGCGAAGGCGCGTCTTCCAGGCGTCGAGTGAACCGGCGGGAACGGAGAACGACGTGACGGTGATCTGTCCCGCGCCCTTGATGCCCGAGCGGCACGCCTCGGCCCTTGTAGGGAAAGGTCGTCCAGATCGTTCCGGGATGGCCGACCTCGTCGCCGTAGTAGAAGTGGTAGACGAAGTGGTTGTCGAAGTTGACCGTCTTCTTCACGAGACGCATGCCGAGCGCGTCGACGCTGAAGTCGAGGTCGTCCTGGGCGTCCGTCGACCGTCGCCGTGACGTGATGCAGCCCGAGGATCGGAGAGCTCATGGGGTGATGTAAAGCCTCAGCGGCGCGTCCAGCAAGGTTCCCGCTGACACCGCAAGTAACATTGCGTGGTATGTTCGACCACGGCATTTCAGTCGACACCGCCTCTGCACGGGAACTCATATGACGACGTGCTGACTCGGCCCGACCGAACGGAAGCTGCCGAGTACTACTACACGTACATCGATCAGGTGCCGCCGGATGCCGACATGCTCCGCATGCTCGAAGACGCAGCTTCCCGAGACGGTGAGCTGCTCGAGGGGATCTCGGACGAACAAGTCGCTGCACCGGTACGCACCGGACAAGTGGAGCATTCGCGAGGTGGTGAGCCACATCAACGATACAGAGCGAGTGTTCGTGTTCCGCGCCTGTGGTTCGCCCGCGGCCTCGAGCCGGCGATTGCCGAGCTTCGATCAGGACGTCGCGACTGGCGGCGCGTACGCGGACGAGCGACCCTGGCGTCAACACATCGATGAGTTCCGCGCGGTTCGCGCGGCGTCGCTGCGCGTTCTTCAAGCATCTGCCCGACGACGCGTGGACGCGTCGTGGCGATTGCGAGCGGCAATCCGTTCACGGTGCGCGCGCTCGCGTACATCACGGCCGGGCACGTCAGCGCACCACATGCGGATCCTGCTCAGGGAGCGGTATCTGTACGCGCGCGCCGTCGCCCGCCGTGATACGGCCGATCGACCACCTGTATCGCGGCGCGCGACCGCGTCGCCTAACGCGGTCGCGATCGCCGGGCCGGGTGAGCCGCTCACGTACGCCGAGTCTGGTAGCGTCGGTCGAGGCGCTCGCGGCCGCGCTCCAGTCGATCGATCCGATGGATCGGGAGCCGCGTCGGCATCTGCGCCCGGAACACGGTCGAGCACCTGTTCGCGTTGCTCGCGACGTACGCGGCCGGCAAGGTGTGGGTGCCGCTCAACCCGACGAACAGCGCGCGCCGACCTCGATCGAATGATCGCCGCGACGCGTCCGACGCTGATCATCGCCGACGAATCGAGCGCTCGATCGCTTCACGCCGACCGACGCGCCAGTCGATCCTGGCGAAGACGAGCGTTCGCCGGGCGAGGAGTCGACCGAGCGTTCGGCGGACTCATCGCCGACTGGCACGGCCGACGACCGACCGTGGTCGATCGCGCGGACGACGGCGACGCGCAGATCATCAAGTTCAGCGGCGGAAGCACCGGCGCGCCGAAGCCGGTCGTGCAGTCGGTCCGCTGCGTGAACGCGCAGGTCGACGGAATCCTCGGCGTGCTTCGAGCTCGACGCGGGCGACGTCAATCTCATCGCCGCGCCGCTCACGCACGGGGCGTCGTGCTTCGTGCTGCCGATCCTCGCCGTGGGTGGACCGGCACGTGCTGGTCGAGGATCCGAAGCCGCCTCGCGTGCTCGACGCTATCGAGTCGCACGGCGTGACGACAATGTACGCGCCGCCGACGCTCATCTACGGTATGCTCGACGACGCCTCCGTCCACGGGCGGAACTACACGCAGCCTGCGTCACGTGATCTACTCGGCCGCGCCCATGCGACCGGAGCAGATCCGCGAGGCGCAGCGCGTGTTCGGGCCGGTGATCGAGACGGCCTACGGTCAGGTGGAAGCGCCGCAGATCGTGACGGCCATGCGCGCGACGGAGCTCGCGCGCGACGAGAATCTGGCGTCGATCGGGCGGCCGTCCCCGGTGGCGGAGGTGGCGATCATGAGCACCGACGGGCGAGCTGCTGCCTAACGGCGAGATCGGGCGAGATCGTGGTGCGTGGCCCACTCGTCATGAACGGCTATCTCGATCGGCCCGACATGACGGCCGAGACGATCGTGGACGGCTGGCTGCATACCGGCGACCTCGGGCTGATCGACGATCGCGGCTACGTGTTCATTCGCGGCCGACTGCGCGAGGTGATCAACAGCGGTGGGTTCAAGGTCTTTCCGGGCGACGTCGAGGCTGCGCTCGCGAAGCATCCCGCGGTCGCCGAGTGCAGCGTGTTCGGCGTGCGCTGACGAGAAGTGGGGCGAGGCGGTGCACGCCGCCGTGCAGGCTGGTGCCCGGCGTGCGGTGAGCGCTGCGGAGCTGATCGCGTTCGTGAAGGCGGAGCTCGGGTCGGTGAAGGCGCCGAAGGCGATTCACTTCGTGACGCGAGCTTCCGAGGAATGCGGCGGGGAAGGTGAGTCGCGCTGCGGTACGTCGGCTGATCGAGGACGCACGCCCTAGCGCCTGACTAGCTGCGGCACTGCAGGCTGCGCGCTGGGAACGATCTGCCGACGGCTGCATGCTGCGGCCGCACGCTGCCCGCTGCTGCTATTAGCGCCCGGCGACCTCCGCGCTGCCGCTCGCTGACGGTCTGCCTCGAACTCGCCAGTCACGCAGCGACTGACGCAGCGATGGCGGCTCGTAGCCGTTCGCCAGGCGGGACTGAAACCTGATGACCGACGACCGAGAACTCACGACGTGCTACCGGTGAGACCGGTCGCGATGCCGGCCTCTAAACCAGCCTCGAACCTTTTCGCCAATTCGCCTGTCTCACCTTCAGACAATCTGAAGGAGAGCCGGAACGATGGCCGAACGAGCCGGGCGAACTGCTGCAGGGCACCCTCGAGATGATGGTGCTCAAGACGCTGTCCCTCGAGCCGATGCACGGGTGGGGGATCGCGCAGCGCATCCAGCAGATGTCCAAGGACGTCTTCCTCGTGACGCAGGGGTCGCTCTACCCCGCGCTCATCCGCATGAAGCGCCGCGGATGGCTCACGACGTCGTGGCGCGTCACCGAGAACAGCCGGCGCGCGCGGTACTACGAGCTCACCGCCGCGGGACGGCGACAGCTTGGCGTCGAGCAGGCGTCGTGGCAGCGCGCGTCCGCCGCCGTCGACTGGGTCATGAACGCCCGTTGGGCTACCGATGGAGGAGGAAGCGCATGAGCATGCGAGCATGTTCTCGGACATCGTCGAGCGCGTACGCTCGATCATCTTCCGGCGCCGCGACGAGCGCGAGCTCGCCGAGGAGCTGCGACTTCCACGCGACATGGAAGCGGAGCAGCTCGAGCGTCGCGGACAGAGCCCGAGCGAGGCTCGCCGGCGGAGCGCACTGGCGCTCGGCGGCGTCGAGCGGGTGAAGGACGACGTCCGCGACGCGCGCGGCACGCGACTCCTCCACGACGGCGGGCGCGACTTCGGCTTCGCGCTGCGCACGCTCGCGCGCAATCCCGGCTTCGCGACGGTCGCCATCCTGACGCTCGCCGTCGGCATCGGCGGAACGACGGCCGTGTTCAGCGCCGTCGACGCGGTGCTGCTCCAGCCGCTGCCGTACCAGCAGCCCGGCCAGCTCGTTCGGCTCTATTACACGGACGCACGACGCAAGGAGGACCGTGGCGTCGTGACACCCGTGCACTTTCTCGACTACCGCGCAGAGCATGGCGTCGTTCGGGTCGATGGCGGCGCTCGTTCCTGTACAACGAGACCGGCGCCGACATCGGCACCGGCGACGACGTCAGGCGCATCCGATTGCTCCCGGTCAGCGCCGACTACTTCGACGTCGTGCGCGTGCAGCCGGTCGATCGGGCAGCGCGTTCGGACGCGACGAGGAGAACGGCGGAGCGACGGTCGTCGTCCTCAGCCACGCGCTGTGGAAGGAACGGTTCGGCGCGAAGCCCGTCGGCCGTCGGCCAGTCACTGACGATGAACGGCCGATCGTACACGGTGGCCGGCGTGATGCCCGACGGATTCGTCGATCCGCTCGCCGGCGCGGTCGACGCGTGGGTGCCCGGGGACCTCGGCCCGGGTCGGGATCTCGACAACGTCGACAATCACTATCTCTCCGTCATCGCGCGGCTGCGCCCGGACGTGACGATCGCGCGGGCGCAGGGCGGAGCTCGACCGACTCAGCGCGACGCTGGCCGAGCGGTATCCGCGACGCGCGGTACGCGGGCGCGAGGCTCGACCCACTCAAGGAGGACATCGTCGGGGAATCGAGCGGCCGCTCCAGATCATGCTCGGCGCCGTGGCGCTGGTGCTCGTGCTGATCTGCGTGAACCTCGCGAACCTGCTGCTCGTGCGCGGCATCGGACCGCGCGCGCGAGTTCGCGCTCCGTTCTGCGTTAGGCGCGGAGCGGCGGCGACTCGTCCGGCAGACACTCATCGAGAGCCTGACGCTGGCGCATCGCCGGCGACATCGCGGGTATCGTCGTGGCGCGGTTCGCGATGACGGCGATCGTCGCGACTCGGCGCCGGCTCGATCCCGCGACTCTCGTCGCTCACGCTCGAGCCGCGACTGCTCGCTGTTCTCGCTCGTCATCGCGTCGCTCAGCGCTCTCGGGTTCGGGCTCGCGCCGGCGCTACGAGCGGCGAGGACGCAGCCCGGCGACGTGCTTCGCGAGCAGAGCCGCTCGTCGACGAGCGGCGGCGTGCAGATGCGACTACGGCAGTGGCTCGTCGTGTCGCAGGTCGCGCTCGCGTTCGTGCTGCTCGTGGGCGCAGGGCTGCTGATCGCGAGCTTCCAGCGAATCCGGCAGGTGCCGCTCGGCGTCAAGCCCGACGGGCGTGCTGACGTTCGAGCTGCACTTGCCGGACGCGCGCTACGATTCGACGGCCCGCGCCCGCTTCTACGAGACGGTGGCCGAGCGGACTGGCCACGCTGCCGGGCGTCGTCGGCGGCGGGTGGCGTGATCGAAGCTGCCGGCGACGGGCGACTACAACATCTGGGGCACGCGAGCCTGTGACCGGTCCGCTCGCGAACACCGACGCGGTCGAACATAGCGGCGCAGAATCGCGTCGTCTCCGGGAGATACTTCGACGTCGTCGGCATTCCCCTTGCTCGACGGTCGGCTGTTCGATGAGCACGACGACGCGTCGCGCGCCGCGCCGCGTGATCGTCAGTCGAGCGGTCGCTGAGCGACTGTTCCCGGGCGTGCGGGCGGTCGGACAGCGCCTGACGACCGGCGACGGCGACCGCGAGATCATCGGCGTCGTCGGCCGACGTCGCGCTCGACCCGCAGGGCCGGGCAGGGCGGGTACGTCTATCATCCGCATCGGCAGTTCGCCGGCGACCGAAACTGGGCGCTCACGCAGGTCGTGCGCACGACGGGCTCGCTGGACGCGCTGCAGGGCAGTGCACGGCGCGTGATCGCGTCGCTCGACCCGCAGCTCGTGATGTACAAGCCCATGCGCGCTCACCGAGGCGATCGGGCGAGGCGAGGCGCAGCGCGTGTTCACGCTGCGACTGCTGACGACGTTCGCCGGCGTCGCGCTGGCGCTGGCCGCGCTCGGACTGTTCGGCGTGCTGTCCTACGGCGTGCGGCTCCGCAGCCGCGAGTTCGGGATTCGCATGGCGCTCGGTGCCGATCGCGGGTCGATTCGCCGCATGGTCATGCGCGAGGGACTGATGGTGACGGCGATCGGCACGCTCCTCGGCTTGTTAGGCGCGGTGGCACTGTCGCGGCTGCATGGCGTCACTGGTCTTCGGCGTGAGCGCGCTCGACCCGACGGTGATCGTCGGCGCGGCGGTGTTCATGGCGGTCGTCGCGGCGTTTGCGGCCTACTTGCCGGCGCATCGGGCGACGTCGGTCGAGCCGAGCACGGTATTGCAGTAGGGAAATCCGGCGGCAGTAGGGATATCCGGCGGCGGCATGGCCAGTATGAAGTGCGTCAGTTACTCAGGTTCAGGTTTCAGGTATCAGGTGCAAAAGCGTTCACCCTGATACCTGAAACCTCCTACTGACGGCTCACACGCTGATAACTGGCCAGGCTGCGAGATGATGCCGGCGATCATTCCACCTCGACGTGGCCCTTCATACCTAACGCCGCGTGCGGGTCGCACTGGAAGTAGTACTTGCCGGGCGCCATGGTCACCAGAATGTCGTGCGTCTGCCCTGGCAGCTGCAGCATTTCCGAAGTCGCGGGGAGCCCCGTCTTGATCGTGTTCGAGTCGGGAAGGAAGTTCACGTTATGCACGCCGACCTTGAGCGTGTATCGGATCACGTCACCCTTGTGGACCTCGAACTCGCTCGGTGAGAAGCGGCTGCTGGTCTCGTCCGTGACCATCTCGACGACGACCACCTTGCCACCTGGAGCGGGCGTCACCTCGCCCGACGGCCCCGCCGCTGACGGTGCGGCCGACGGGGAACTGTCCGCCGGCTTCGTCTGCTCGGCGCCCTTGCAACCGGCGAAGACGAACAGCGCGCCAAGCGCGAGGACTCTCATGCTGTGCATTGGATTGTGATTCGGTTGGTGTGTGGAGTCGCGCATCGGTCAGAAATCCTTACGCGCGAACGCGCGAAGTCCGAAGGCGATGGGAAGCGCTGCCCACAAGCTGAGAGCAGCGATGGCGGCGGCCGAACCGGCCGTCGTGCCGAAGAAGCGCGTGAACACGGCGCCGGTGTAGCCCATGAGCGCCGCAGTATCGGAGTGGAGCACGAGCAACACGCGCGCGAGGTCGATCGGGTTGGCGACGGTGAGCAGCAATAGCGGGCGCTCCACCGCGTGGTCGCCGAGGACGACCGTCGCGACCAGCACGACGCCGTCATACAACAGCGACGCCAGCAGCCAGATGGCCACGGCGGTCCCGAGCGCCTTCAGTCGATCCTCGACGCACGTCGCGACGAGGAACGCGAGCGCACCGAACACCACCGTCATCGCCACCGCGGTGCCGAGCAGCGACACCACAGCGCCGACATGCCGCGCTTCGACGAGGTCGCGATGCCAGAGCAATGGCGCCGCCACGCCGGCAATCACGGCGGCGCAGAGCGGCAGGGTGAATCCCAGATACAGCCCCGCGTACAGTCTGCCGCGGCGTACGGGCTGCGCGAGCAGGAGCTCGGTGTAGTCGCGCGAGTTGTAGACGTACACCGTGCCGAAGACGGCGGTGACGAGCGGCACGACGAACAGCACGATGCTGCCGAGGCTGAGGAGTGCCTTGCTCTCGCCGCCGCCGTAGCGGAGGAGTCCCTCGCCGGTGAGCGCGAAGAAAAGAGTGTACGCGACCAGCCAGCGGCTGCGAATGAGATCGCGCGTCTGGTAGGCGATGACGCTGCGAACCGTCGACGCGGCGGTCATGCTGCCCTCCGGGTTCGCATCAACTCGGCGACCGCACGCTCGAGATTGTTCTGCCGCGTCAGGCGCTTGAGGTCCCACACGGGCCCCGCGAAGCACACACGCCCGTCGGCGAGGAAGACGACGTCATCGGCGAGCTCCTCGAGGTCGCTCATGACGTGTGATGTCACGATGACTGTGCGCCCGGAATGGCGGTCGGCGAGAACCTTGTCCTTGAGTGTTGCGCTCGACACGGGGTCGAGGCCGGCGGTAGGCTCGTCGAGGATCAGCAGGTCCGGCGAGAACGCGAAGGCGAGCGCCGCGTTGATCTTTTGCCGAGTCCCGCCGGAGAGCGTGCGCACCGGCTTGTTCAGTTGCTCGCCGAGGTCGAACGACTCGAACAGGGTCTCGTCGGCCGGTCGCGCGTCACCGCGCAGGTCGCGCAGCATAGCGTAGAGCTCCGCGCCAGTGAGGTTGCTGGGGAATCGCGGCGCCTGCGGCATGTAGCCGATGCGGGCGCGGAACGACTCGTCGTCACCTAACGTGTGGCCATCGAACACGATGATTCCGGCGTCCGGCCGGGTGAGACCGAGCACCGACTTGAGGAGCGTCGTCTTGCCGGCGCCGTTAGGCCCGACGAGAGCCGTCACGCGGCCACGTCCGATTGTGAGGTCTACCGCCTGCAGCACATGAAGCGCGCCGAAGCGTTTGCTCAGCCCTCGCGTCTCGATCATCGGTGTCTCCGGATGGCTGGGGCCGTGTCGGTGAGTGTTTCTGGCGTGAGCGACGGCAGCGCGCGCTCGGCGGCGTCGAGGACCTGCACGAAGGCACTGCGCAGGAGAATCAGCGCCGGACCGTGCCGCTCGACGATCATCGAGAAGAGGCGCACGGGATGATGCGGCAGATCGCCGACGCCATCGCGGTCGAGATCGTAGCCGCGGTACGCATCCCAGTAGTTCCCAGTGAACGTGCTGGCCGGTGTTCGTGAGTTCGTGGCGACGTCGAACGTGTTGCCGACGAAGTCGTTCGCGACGAACTCGCCGTCCACGGTGCTGCCATCGAGCTTGATGGCCCACCCGTTGTCGATGAACTGATTATCGTCGCGCGACAATGCGGTTCGCGCCGTCCGCGACGAGTGCGGTCGTGTTGTCGACGAAGGCGTTATGCTCGAGGTGTGGGTCGCTGATCTCCTTGAGCAGTAGCCCGTACGCCGCGGCGCCGCGGTTTCCCTCGAACCGGTTGCCCGCCATCGTCACGCGCTTCGTGTACATGACCGCGACACCAGAGCCATTCTCGCGGAACACATTCTCCGTGTAGACGCAGTCGTCGGAGTACATGAAGTGCAGCCCGTACCGCAGGTTCGACTCGCTGACGTTGTGGCGGACGTCGGTGTCGTGCACGAACTCGAAGTAGATGCCGTCGCGATACCCGCGAACGTCATTCCTTTCAATGACGATGTGTCGCGAAGACCAGAGGTGAATGCCGTTGCCTGACGATGCTTCGGTCTTCCCCGACGCGCGCAGCACATTGTCCGCGATGCGGCACCCTTCCACCTGGGCCAGGTAGATCCCGAAGAACCCGTCGTCGATACGGTTCCGTTCGATCGTGCATCCGTGTGCGCCGCTCACCTTGATGGCCGCGCGGTCATCCACGTTACTGGCGCCGACTCGGCGGAACGTGAGCCCGCGGATCGTCACGCTGTCGGCGGTCACGGCCATGATCGTCGTTCCCCAACCGCCATCGAGCACCGCCCCCGAATCGCCGACGAGCGTCACGCGCCGATCGACGACAATGGTCGGTTCGCGATAGACGCCGGCTCGCACTGTGATCACCGCTCCCGGCGCTGCCCGGCGTACAGCGTCGCGGATGCTCGAAACGGCGCCGTTAGGCGACACCTCGAGCTCCGCCAGCAGCGGACCGACGTACGGCGGGAGTCAGCAGGCACGTCGGCCGCGGTTTTGTCGTCGCGACGCATCGCCATATGCCCGGAGTGCACGGCCGCCTCCGCTGTCGCCGCGGACTCGGCGTGACTCATCGCGGCAGCGCCCGACGACCGCCACGCAATCGCGCCGACGGCCGCTGAATGCCGTCGTGGCGGCAAGCACGGACGTCAGTGCGGCCGAGGATCGTCCGCCTGGGCGACACGTCAGGCACCCACTGTCCGGTGAGCGTCTGCGCCGGCGGCCGTCATGTGCTCGACGCCTAACGTCTTACTTTGCCTGCGGGGTGCTCGGGGCGCGGATACCACCAACGCGGCCGCGCCGAGAAGTATTGCGAGCCCGGCGGCGATTGCGCCGGTGGACGGCCACGACGTTGCCGTGAAGTTCAACAGCTGCTTCGTGCCGATCAGCGGTGGCTGGTACGTCATCCCCGGCACCTTGATGATGGCGTTCTCGAAGTCGAGGTCGTGACCGTAGTCGTATTCCCACCGCCAGAAATCGGCGATGCCCACCGCGCCGAACAGCGCGAACGCGCCGAGCCATACCATCAGCCATCGTCGCCGTCCCGCCGCGGCGACGGCGAGGCCCGCGACCGCCAGCGCCGCGACGATCCACGGCATCACCTTCAGCTCGGGAATCGCGTCAGGCGAGATCACCTTCATGCCGATGTAGTGATTGAGCTGGTTGATCTTCATCAGATCGAATTCGCTCGCGCCGCGAACGGTGTTGATGTGGATCGTCATGCCGAGCCCCTCGGGGTACTGAGGGGCGCCGAGGTGCACCGTCCACAGCGGTGTCACCAGCATCGTGGCGACGGCGAGTGCCGCCGCCACGACGAGGGCTCTGGAGAGCCGATTCATGATCCTGCTCGGTGAGAGATGCGTGCTCGCGTTACTTACTTCCGCCTGACTTGCTTGCGCCGGACTTGGCCGCCGCTTCCGCCGCCGCCGCGCTCAGTTGCGCCTGCGAGCGCTTGCTGATGTTCGCCACCAACGGAACGTTCGAGCCGGACGGCGACACGCGGATGTAGCCCTGCATCTCCTGGTGGAGCGCCGAGCAGAAGTCCGTGCAGTAGAACGGATAGACGCCGGGCGCGGTCGGGGTCCACTTGAGCGTGCGCGTCTCACCCGGCGCCAGAATCAGCTCCGACGTATTCGCGCCGAGCACCGCGAACCCGTGCAGGATGTCCCAGTCCTGCTCGACGTTCGTGACGTGGAAGTAGACGGTATCGCCGACCTGCGCGCCCTCGAGGTTGTCCGGAGCGAAGTGGCTGCGGATCGCGAGCATCTTCACATCCACCCGCTTGCCCTTGCGGACGATGCTGCCCTCGGACTCCGCCTTCGTCACCCAGGTGTGCGTGTTCTCGGCCAGCTTGCGGAACTTGACCGACTTGTCCTTGATGAGGCTCGCCGGAAGCGCCTGCGCGTAGTGCGGCTCGCCGATGGTCGGGAAGTCGAGCAGCAGCTTCATCTTGTCGCCGCTGATGTCGAACAGCTGCGCCGACTGCGCCATCTCGGGGCCGGTCGGGAGGTAGCGGTCCTTCGTGATCTTGTTCATGGCCACGAGGTACTTGCCCCACGGCTGCTTGCTGTCGCCGCCCGGAATCATCAGGTGGCCGATCGAGTAGTACGTCGGAATGCGGTCGACGACTTCCCACGTGCCGAGCTTCCACTTCACGACCTCGCTCGAGATGAACATCGACGTGTAGGCGTAGCCCTTGCCGTCGAACTCCGTGTGCAACGGACCGAGACCGGGCTTCTGCACTTCGCCGGCGAGGCTCGCGTCGTACTTGAGCACCGGAATGCCGTCGATCGTCGTCTCGAATGCCTTGTCGGCGATCGCCTTCTGCGAACTTCGTGAAGGAGTGAACCGGGATGACGGAGGCGAGCTTGCCACCGGCGACGATGTACTCGCCGCTCGGATCGATGTCGACGCCGTGTGGCGACTTGGGCGTCGGCAGGTAGTACACGAGACCATCGCACGTCCTTCGGGTCGAGCATGCGGACGCTCGTTTTGAGCTCGCTCGTCGTCGTGCCTGACGATTCGTTGATGAAGTTGTGCTGGTAGCTCGCGGGCTGCGTCTTCGCCTTACCCTCCGCAACGCACGCTTCGGCGCGGCGGTAGTTCACAGCGGCGATGTAGTCCTTGTCGTTCTTCGACGCGTTCTCCTCGAGCTTGGTGTTCGCCTGCTCGGAGTTGTACGAGGTGAAGAAGAACCATCCGTCCGACGGTCCCTTGCCCGCATGACCGAGGTCGTAGTTGTAGCCGGGCATGAGGATCTGGAACGCGATGTCCATCTTGCCGGGCTGGTCGGCCGTGATGAAGGACAGCGTGCCCTTGAAGTTCTGCTTGTAGCTGTCGATCGCGACGTCCGTGTTAGGCACCGGCACGCTGAAGCGCGTGGCGGACACGATGTACTTCGTGTCGGGCGTCGAGAACGGCGACGCGTGACCACCGGCCGCGTTCGGGATCTGCAGGATCTCGCTCGTCTCGAAGGACGTCAGGTCGACGCGCGCGACACGAGGCGTGTTGTTGCCGTTGATGAAGATCCAGCGCCCGTCGGGTACGCCGTTGGTCTGCGACAGCTCCGGGTGATGCGTGTCGTCCCAGGGCACGTTCCCGAACGTGGTCTTGAGCATGTCCTTCGTCTCTTCGTTGTAGCCGTATCCGTTTTCGGGATTCTGCGAGAAGACGGGGATGACCTTGAGGAGACGGCCCGACGGCAGGCCATATACGGCGAGCTGGCCACTGAATCCGCCGGACAGGAAGGCGTAGAATTCGTCGTACGAGCCGGGCGCGACGTACACCTTCGACGCGACGTCGGTGGACACGAGATCGCTGGTGGCGGGGCGCTGGCTCGCGCAGGCGTATATCAGACTGGCGGCGGCTGCGAACGCGACTCCGGCGACCACTGAGGTGCGGGAGAGACGACTGGACATGGTGGATCCTCGAAGGCGAGGGTAGGAGAGACCTGGTGGCGTCTCCGCCACTTGCCCTCAATGTCGCCATTGCTTCGGGACCGATGGATAGGGTAATGCCCGCGGCCTAACGTGGCGATTCCCGGTATCCGTGTCAGGGAACTCCGTACGTGTCGGCAAGGTTGGTGGGCTCACATTTCGACCCATGAGGTAGAGGAATGGCACCAACGGCGGTATGGCTCCCCTGGGCACTCGGCTCGGCGGTGTTCGCCGCGCTCACGGCGATCTTCGCGAAGATCGGCCTCGAGGGCATCGACTCCGACTTCGCGACGCTCGTGCGAACGTTCGTGATCGTCGGCGTCCTCGGCGCGTTCGTGGCGGCGACGGGGAAGTGGAGGAATCCGTTCGCGCTGCCGTCGCGGTCCCTCGCGTTCCTCGTGCTGTCGGCGTTCGCGACGGGCGCGTCGTGGGTGTGCTACTTCCGCGCGCTCAAGGTCGGCGAGGCGGCGAAGGTCGCGCCGGTCGACAAGCTGAGCGTCGTGCTCGTGGCGGTGTTCGCGGTGGCGTTTCTCGGCGAGCGGCCGGTGGCGCGGGAGTGGATGGGGATCGGGCTCGTCGCGTTAGGTGTGCTCGTTCTCAGCGTTCGTCGTAAAGACGGCTCGGTCGGGAGTAGAGATCGCGATCGGTCTCACCGGTACCATGTCGTGAGTTCCACCGCCTCCGATGCCCGTCATGCGACGGATGACTGCGCTTCCGCCTTCCGCCATCCGCCTCCGCCTATGGCCTCCTTCCTACGGCCTCCTTCCTCAGTCTGGGCACCCACCTCGGCACCGCGCGTTTGTACTCCTCGTACGACTTGCCGAAGCGCTGCTCCAGGCCCGGCTCCTCGATCGACAGGAAGTAGAGGTGATTGACCGTGATGAACGCCGAGCGCCCACAGGCCAATGCTGCGGGAACCCGTGAGGAGTGCCTCGCCGATGAGGGTGGTGGCGACGCCGGTGATCATCGGGTTCCGCGTGTAGCGGTACGGACCCACCGCCACCAGCTCGGATGTGGGATCCCACGGCGCGAGCGTTCCCTTGCCAACGCGCGCGAACAACATGATGCACCACGCCGCCAGTCCGATGCCCGCCATCATCAGCACGACGCCTAACGTGCGCACCGGCACCACCGCCAGGGAGCGCGGCCACCGCGTATCGGTCGCCGCCTGATTCAGCAGGATCCAGCGCGGAATCACCACTGCCATCATCATGGGAAGCAGCAGGATCGACAGCAGATGCCGCAGCAGCTTCACGGGCGCACGTCGATCACGATGGTGGCGGTCGCACTAGGCCGGTTTCATCGTGGTGCCGATCCACCACGTCGTTCCGCCGGCGTCCTTCACGCCGCCTCGCTTGTCGTCATCACCCTTCTGCTCCGGCGGCCGCACCGGCGTCGCGCCGGCAGCGAGCGCTTTCTGGTACGTCGCATCGACATCAGCGACGTACACGTGCACGTGCGCCGGCACCGCTGGAAACCCAGGGCCGCTGTCACCCAGCATCAGCACCGTGTCATCGATGCGCACCTCGGCGTGCATGATACCGCCGTCGGGTGCGGGAAACCGTCGTAGCTCCGCTGCGCCGAACGCCTTCATCAGGAACTCGATCGTCCGATCCGCTCCATCGACGATCAGGTATGGCGCGACGCTGGTGTATCCTTCAGGCTTATAAGGCACGGTGCTCGTGATCAGGAGTGAGTCCCGAGATGCTACTGGCAGACGCGCTGCAGCAAGGGCGCGCGTGCTTCGAGCGACAGGCGTGGCGCGAGGCACATGATCTGTTGTCGGACGCGGACCGCGAGGCGCCGCTCGCGCCCGAGGACATCGATCGCCTCGCGACGTGCGCCTTTCTCCTCGGCGACGAATCCGGCAGCGCGGACCTCTGGGCGCGCGCGCACCAGGAATTTCAGAAACGCGGGGACGTCGAGCAAGCCGCCCTCTGTGCGTTCCGCATCGGCATTGGGCTGTTTCTGAAAGGCCAGGCGGCGCACGCGAATGGCTGGCTCGCGCGCGCGCGGCGTCTGCTCGACGATGCCGGCCGTGATTGCTCGGTGCGCGGGTACCTCCTCATGCCAGAGGGGATTGGGGCCGTGCGCGCGGGAAACCCGGCGCGGGCACACGAGCTGTTCTGCAAGGCCGCGGAGATCGGCCGACGCTTCGGCGACGACGACCTCGTCGCGCTCGCTCGGCAAGGCACTGGTCGCGCGCTCATCCGCATGGGCCAGGTGGCCGAGGGACTGGCGTTGCTCGATGAGGTGATGGTGGCGGTGTTGGCGGGTGAGCTCGCGCCACTTCACGTCGGCGACATCTACTGCAGCGTGATAGACGCCTGCACGGAGATCTACGACCTGCGCCGCGCCCACGAGTGGACGGCGGCGCTCCAGCGCTGGTGCGAGCGGCAGCCTGACGGTCTTCCGTATCGCGGGAGCTGTCTCGTCCGACGCGCCGAGATCATGAAGCTGCACGGGTCGTGGACCGATGCGATGGACGAGGCCGAGCGGGCGTGCGTGCGGTTGCTCGTGCCGCCACCGAAGCCGGCGGCCGGGCAGGCGTACTACCAGCGCGGTGAGCTGCACCGGCTGCGCGGCGAGCTGGAAAAAGCGGAGGAGGCGTACAGGCAGGCGGCCGAGCTGGGGTCGAGGCCGCAGCCGGGACTCGCGCTACTTCGGCTCGCGCAGGGTGACGTCGATGCGGCGGTGTCCTCGCTCCGGCGTGCGCTCGACGAGACCGGCGACAGGCTCGTAAGATCCCGTCTGCTTGGCGCTTACGTGGAGGTGCTGCTGGTGGCCGGTGACGTCGCCGGGGCACGTGCCGCGTCCGATGAGCTCACCGGAATCGCGACCAGCTTCGACGCGCCATTCCTCCGCGCGTTGTCAGCGCACTGCTCGGCCGCAATTTTCCTCACTGAAGAGGATGCAAATAGTGCGATGCCACTGCTGCGGACTGCGCTCGATCTCTGGCGTGAGATCGAGGCGCCCTACGAAGACGCGCGGACGCGCGAGCTGATCGCGGTCGCGGCGCGCATGCTCGGTGACGACGAGACGGCGGGGTTGGAGCTGGCTGCCTCGCGCCGCGCGTTCCAGAAACTCGGGGCGGTGACCGACGTCGCGCGCGTGGATGCTCGCACGCTCAAGAGCCGGAGGCAAGGGTCCGCGTCAGTTGACGGGCCGAGAGCTAGAGGTGCTGGCTCTGGTCGCGACGGGCAAAACCAATAAAGCGATCGCCGAAACGCTGGGTCTGAGCGAGAAAACGGTGGCTCGGCACCTGAGCAACATGTTCACGAAGCTCGATATCTCGTCACGTGCCGCGATGACGGCGTACGCGTACCGGAATCATTTGGTGGGATAGCCGCGGATCTGATGTCCGTTCATCGCGCCGGGGCCGGTGGGAACTACGATTTGGCGGATCACACGGAAAACGGCCGGATACGGCTTTGCATCGACGCTGGCTCTCGCCGGACGCCTGAATGAATGGGAACGGCCGCTCGGGACGCATGGTGTCCCGAGCGGCCGTTCCCAAGAATCCGGGCTCGTTGCGAGAGGAGCCGGATCACCGAGCGATATCCTGCTTCTTCCGTTTCATCCGCGAAATCGTAGTTCGCACCAAGCCGCGGCGCGATGATGCCTGAATGCAAAGCCGGATCCGGCAGTTTCGCAGTACAGATCCGCCCAATCGCAGTTCCCACCGGCCCCGGCGCGATGAACCGTACCCCGCGATGCAACCGAAATCGCCGTACATAGAAATACCCATCCTCCAATACTCATGCAGGTGCGCAGTTCGCCCGACGCGGAGATCCTGATCCCACCCTAATCTCTGGCTGTGATCCGACGTGATCACCAAACACACTGGAGGTCAGGCCATGCATCGCAACTATGAACCCGAGCGTGTCGAGACGGTCATCATCGGCGCCGGGCAAGCGGGATTATCGGTCGGTTATCATCTGGCGCGTCGGGGCAAGCGGTTCGTGATCCTCGAAGCCAACGCACGCGTCGGCGATAGCTGGCGTGCGCGCTGGGACTCGCTCCGCCTCTTCTCACCCGCGCGGTTCGACGGGTTGGACGGGATGCCATTCCCGGCGTCGCCGCACTCCTTCCCGCTGAAGGACGAGATGGCCGATTACCTCGAGGCCTACGCCGCACGGTTCGAATTGCCCGTCCGCACCGGCATGCAGGTGACGAGTCTTTCGCGAAGCGGCGACCGCTATCTCGTCGTCGCCGGCGACGCGAGCTTCGAGGCCGACAACGTCGTCGTCGCGATGGCCAACTACCAGTGGCCGCGCATCCCCGAGTTCGCGACCGACCTCGATCCGTCGATCGTGCAACTGCACTCGAGCGAGTACCGCAACCTGACGCAGCTGCGACCGGGCGGCGTGCTCGTCGTCGGCGCTGGCAATTCCGGCGCGGACATCGCGCTCGAGGCCGCGCGCGGCGGCCACGAGACGGTGATCTCCGGCCGCGATGTGGGACACGTTCCGTTCAAGATCGGGAGCCGCTTCGCCCGCTGGTTCGTGTTACGTCCGTTGTTTCGCGGCCTCTTCCATCGCGTGTTGACGATCGACACGCCAATGGGTCGGAAGGCACGCCCCAAGGTGATCGGCAAGGGAGCGCCGCTCATCCGTGTGAAGCCTAACGATTTCGTCGCTGCAGGTGTGAAGCGCGTCGGCCGTACGGTGGGAGTACAGGACGGTCGCCCGGTGCTCGAGGACGGGCGAACGCTCGACGTCACGAACGTCGTCTGGTGCACCGGCTACCATCCGGGCTTCTCGTGGATCGAGCTGCCGGTATTCGACGCCGACGGAGAGCCGTTGCAGGATCGCGGAGTCGCACGCGGCGAGCCCGGGCTGTACTTCGTCGGGCTGCACTTCCTGTACGCGATGTCATCCGGGATGATCCACGGCGTGGGTCGCGACGCCGATCACGTAGCGGACACGATCGCTCGGCGACCGCGCACGGTAGCACCGGAGGTCGCACACGCCGTAGGCGCCTAACGTCGCTCAGAAGTCCGTCAAGCCGGCACTCAGCGTCGCGAGCTCGGTGGGCACGCTGGTCTGCCCCTCGTAGCCGGGAAAGCCGCCGAAGCGGAAGCAGAGACGGAGATAGTCCACGAAGAAGAGACCGTGGCGCTCGTTCAGGAGCTCTCCGTCCGCCCGCGGGTCAGGGATGGCCATCTCGTACGGATCGCCACCGCTCGTGTCAGCTTTGTGAAGATCGTCCGGCGCGATTGTGATCGCCGCGGGGCCGTCTTCGTCCTCCTCGTCGTGCTCGACCGCACCTTCGTCGAAGCCGTAGACGACCAGCGGGTCCGTCGCGACGCTGTTGTTCTGCGGGTCGAGCGTTGGATGTCGCCCGATGAGATCGACCTCGCCAACGACCTCGTAGAACGCTCGCAGGGAGAGCGGCATCGCGCCGACCCGTTTCTCGAAGTTGGCGATGTCCTTCCAAACGTTAGGCTCGGGCGGCACATGCGCCCGGCTCGTCGCGACACTCGGCGCTGCCTGCGCAGGCTTTTGTGCCTGACCCGCCATGAGGCCGATCGTTTTCGTCATCATGCTGACGAGGTCCGCGAGTGGCGACGGCACCGTAGTGCCCGTGGCGTCGGCCGAGAAGATGTAGCCCATCGCCGTGAGGCGCTCGACGAGCGTGCGGACGTTCGCGTCGACGCGCCGCATGGTCTCGTAGGCCACGGCGAGCGCGTCCGCCGCGTGCGGGTCACGACGTACGTCGGCACCTAACGCGATGAGCTCCGTCCAGACGTTCCGGTGATCGCCAGCGACGTAACGCTCATACAGCGGCAATGCGCCGCCCGCGTGCGCTCGCAGCTTCTCGAGCCGAGCGGCGGCCTCCGCGGGGAGCGCGGTTTTGAGAATCGATCCCGGCTTCGCCGCCTTCTTCGCCGTGGGTGCCGATGTCCCGATCTTCGATTTCACGAACTTCTGAAATGTCGGATCGAACCCCTTGAAGTCGCGAGGCGGAACCGACGCTGGATCCATGATCCAGCGCTCCGGCACGGCTTTGCCGTTCCACGCGTACACGCGCCAGCCATCCCGATACACCGCGGCGGGACCATCCCCGTTCTGGAGTACACGCTGCTCGTTGAGATGAATCTCTGACGGGCGATCGCTCAGAATTGCGACGTTCTGGAACGGCCACCACAGGCCCGCGGACCGCGCCACGTCCCACGCGGCGCTCATCAGCGCGGGAGCCTCGCGCTCGCCCACGAGGTGCTCGTCGAACGCCATTTGATAGAACGGGTACTCATCGAAGAACGACTGACCTATCAACCTGTCGGTCGTGGGGCAGTGGATGACGCTTCTCAGTGCGCCGAGGTTCCCTCCCCAGAACGTTTGCTCTGCCCGAAAGAGATCGGTTTCGATGACGTCCGTGGCGAAGGACAGCGCGACGTTCTCATCCAGAGCGAACCGCTGCTCGAAGAACTTCATCTTGAACATCGTCGCGGGATTCGGCGGGAACGCCAGGTCCTCGCCGATCGGCACGCCGACCATCGCGGCTGCCTGGTCCCAGCCGGCGACGCCAAGCTTTGCGGCGAATGTCGATCGCGCGCGATCGATGCGCTCCTGGCCATCGCGTGACTTCGCGGCCGACGCCATGCTCTCTGCCCACGTGAAGTTGTGCGGCGCCGCCAGCAGCGCGACTGGCCACGATGCCTCGAACGGCGACTCGTACCACACGAAATGACGTGGCTCCGCGAATCCCGCCGCCTTGTAGAGTCGGCGGACGCCGTCCTCTGCGCGGGGGCGGTCCGCCGGTTCGGTCGAGAACAGCTGCGCCAGCCAGGCGGCGCGAATGTCGGATTCGGATCTCATGATGCGCGAGCGACGTGAGTCTGCGACGTGGGTCCGGCGGAGCGACGTTGAAGGCGACGACTATCGCAACGGGGATCACCCGAGACTTGAACGATCCTGCGGTAGATGTCGTCGGGCAGCCGATCCGTCAACGGCCTCTCGGCGCCCGCTAGCGGCGACCCCTTCGTCCCAGCGATTCGTCAGGCTCGTTCCGCATCTGGACGATTGCGCGTATCGCGAGCGCGCAGGGCAGCGCTTCGTAGGCTCTTCGTGCAGTACAACTCGACGACGGACCGCCTCGATTTCAACGCGCGTCTGCGCTACGCTTTCACCGAAGGATCTTCTGCGAGATCATCGTAACTAGTCTGGCCACGACCCGTCCACGGAAGATCCCTCGTCGCCTTCGGCTCCTCGGGATGACACATCGATGAAAACACGGATCATCCTCGGTGTCTGCGCCGTGTGGCTGCTGCTCGGCGCACTGTGGGGTGCGCAGACCGCGCTCGGGTCGAGTGTGATGGGTGGGCAACCCGTTCCGCTCGTGGCGGCCATCAAGAGCGCGCTGCAGCAGATTCTGCCGTGGGTGCCCGTCACGCTCGCGGTCATTGCGCTCACCGTGCGCTTCCCGCTCTCGCGCGACACGTGGCTGCGCTACGCGCCGATGCATCTCGCCGCCGCGGCGCTGCTCGCGTTCGCCGCGAATGCGCTCGTCGTGCTCATGTACTGGGCGAGCGTCGGAAAGTTCGGTGGCCTCATCGAGCTCGCGCATCAGGGCGCGATCTGGGCGACGGTCCGCTTCCACATCGCGTTGCTCATCTACGCCTCCATCCTCGGCATCACGCAGGGCGTGCTCTCGTACCGCAGCATGAAGTCGCGCGAGCTGCAACTCGCGAGGGCGGAAGGACAGCTTGCCGAGGCGCGTCTCCAGGCGCTCAACGCGCAGATCCGGCCGCACTTCCTGTTCAACACGCTCCACACGATCGGCCAGCTCTGGCGCAGCGGCCGTAGCGACGACGCGGACGCCGTCCTCGATCATCTCGGCGCGCTCTTTCACAAGGTCTCGAGCTCCACGTCTCGCTTCGAAGTGCCGCTGGCCGAGGAGCTCGAGTTGGTGCGCGACTATCTGGCGATCGAGGAGGTGCGTTTCCGCGACCGCTTGCGACCGACTGGTGGACGCGCCCGCTGACGCGCTGGACTGTCTCGTGCCGCCGCTCATCCTGCAGCCGCTCGTCGAGAACGCGGTGCGCCACGGCATTTCTGCCGTGTCCACCGCTGGCGTGCTGGAAGTGTCTGCATCGCGACAGGGATCGCGCCTGCGTCTCACGGTGCGCGATGACGGGCCCGGAATCTCGGTCGCGTCGAAGTCGCCGGGCACCGGCACGGGGCTCCGCAATACGCGGGAGCGCCTCGCGCAACTCTACGGCGAGCGTGGGCTCATGAGCATCGCGGACGCGCCGGGCGGCGGCACGATCGTGACGGTGGACATCCCCATCGCGCCTAACGGGAGCAGCGGCGAACGGTCATTCCGAGCGGAGCGCCCGATCGGGCCGCGCAGTCGAGGAATCGCGATCGTCCCGATAGAGGGGCCCCTCTGCCCGGATGATCGCGATTCCTCGTGCGCCAGAGGGCACCCGCGCGCTTCCGGCGGCTCCGCTCGGAATGACCGAGCTCGGCTTCCGCTCGGAATGACAACGGATCCTGACGCCTCGGCGCGTCCATCCACCGTCGTGCGCGCCGTGGTGGTGGACGACGAGCCCACCTCGCGCGAGGTCGTCCGCACGCTGCTCACCGAGCATCCGACGGTACAGGTCGTGGGCGAAGCGACGAACGGCAAGGAGGCCGTTCTACTCGTCAGGCAGCTCCGGCCCGATCTGCTGTTCCTCGACATCCAGATGCCCGACCAGGACGGCTTCCGCGTGCTCGAGTCGCTCGGCGACGACGTCCCGCGCGGCATCGTGTTCGTGACCGCACACGACGAGCACGCGATCCGCGCGTTCGACGTTCACGCGCTGGACTACGTGCTCAAGCCGTTCGGCCGCCCGCGGTTCAAGGCGGCAGTCACGCGCGCGCTCGAGGGACTGCGCGCCATGGAGGCGCTCACGCTGCAACGTACGCTCGCGAGCATGGCCGCTGATCGTCACGCCGACTTGCGTCCCGCCGGCGAGCTCACGACCGCGGATTCGCCGCCTGACGACGATGGCAAGACGCGGGCGACACCGCCTCGGCGCATCGGTGTGCGGAACGGCTCGAA
Organism: uncultured Gemmatimonadaceae bacterium; assembly: GCA_963829055.1. Taxonomy (GTDB): domain Bacteria; phylum Gemmatimonadota; class Gemmatimonadetes; order Gemmatimonadales; family Gemmatimonadaceae; genus JAJKIV01. The sequence continues at coordinate 587,119 of CAWHHI010000006.1, forward strand.
GATCACGGTCGTGGACGTGGACGCGATCGATTGGGTGGAGGCGTCAGGCGACTATGCGCGCATTCACGCCGGCAAGCACACGTACCTCGTGTCGCAACGCATGCACGCGCTCGAGCGCCTGCTCGAGGCACGCGAGTTCGTGCGCGTGCATCGGTCGCTCATTGTGAACGTGAAGCGCGTGCGCGAGCTGCACCGCGACGCCGACGGTGGCGGCACGCTCGTGCTCTCGGATGGCGTTAGGCTCCGCGTCGCGCGCGGACGCTGGGAGGCGATGGAGCGGGCGCTCGAGATGGAGGAGTTCTAGCTTGGCCGGCGGTCAGGCAGCGGGTGGTTATGCCTGGCGATGTGCGCCGTTAGGCGCGCCGACGCGATGTCGCGGCCACAGACGGGCATTGCACGCAGCACGGCGCCTTGTGCAGCACGGCGAGCGGGGCCAGGTGACACGGGCAGTCGCACGCGTCACCGGGAGGTGGCGTGGGAACGAACTTCAGGAAGCTCCGATCTCGGTTCGGCATTCCGCGCATGCTTCAGATCTACGCCCGGGAGCCGCTGGGCGGAAGCGGCAAACGAACTGATAGTTGGCGACGGTCATCCGCTCGGGTTCCCCGACCATCTTCCCAGCACGGACTGACAATGCCTCAGGTCTCGGCTCTCTATATCTATCCGGTCAAGTCGTGCGCCGGTATCGCGGTCGCGAGTGCGACGCTCGACACAAGAGGATTCGTCGGTGATCGCCGCTTCATGATCGTGGACGACGCCGGCTCGTTTCTCACCCAGCGTGAGCTCCCGAGACTCGCGCTGATCTCGCCGCGCACGGACGATGACGTGCTCTCCCTCGACGCACCCGGCATGGCCCCGATCGAGACGCCCGTCCGCCGCGGTCGTGGCGATGGGACGGTGACCATCTGGGACGACACGTGCTCCGCGATTGACCAGGGCGACGAGGTCAGCGCGTGGCTCGGTCGGTATCTCGGCACACGGTGTCGACTCGTAAGGCAGGCCGATGACGATGTGCGCCGCATCGATCCGACGTACGCCACGAGCGCCGCTGACGAAGTGAGCTTTGCCGACGCCTATCCGTTGCTGTTGATCAGCGAAGCGTCGCTCGCCGACCTGAACTCACGGCTGGAAGTGCCGCTTCCAATGGATCGCTTCCGGCCCAACGTCGTGTTGAGTGGCACCGAGCCGTACGCCGAAGATGCGTGGCGGTCGATCGAGATCGGTGCCGTGCGGGCGCAAGTGGTCAAGCCCTGCGTCCGGTGCGTGACGACCACGGTCGATCAGCGCACAGCGGAAGCGGGCAAGGAGCCGCTCCGCACACTCGCCACCTACCGCAAGGGTCCACGAGGCGTGATGTTCGGCCAGAACGTCATCCACGGTCATCCGGGCACCATCAACGTCGGGGACCGCGTGCGCGTCAGAGAGTAGGAAGGAGGCGGACGGCGGATGGCGGATGGCGGAGAAAAAGCGTGTCACCCCGAGCGGCAGCGGCTGACACCGCTCTTACCTGCTCCTTCCTACGGCCTCCTTCCTCAGGCCTCGTTGAGAAACCCCCTCGCCCAGTCCGGCCGACCGTTTCGCTCCGCCTGCGCCGCTACCGCCGCCCAGTCGTACTCGAGCGCGATCAGGTCGACGCTCCACCTCGCAGCGCGCCGAGTCGCGATCGCATAACGCGCGTGTGGGGAGCCCGCCTCGTTGATGAGCCGGTCCGCATTGTCCGCGTAGCGCGGACAGCCGACGCTGCCCGGATTGAGCACCAGCCGTCCCGCGCGGTCCGACGCCAGGTGCTGGTGATGACTGTGACCGCAGAGCACCAAGTTCGCCTGCACGTCGCCGAGCCGGGTGCCTAACGCATCAGCCTTCACCAGCGCCAGGCGACCGTCGACCTTCTCCTCGAGCAGGTAGTCCGCGTCGCTCGTCGGCGTCCCGTGTACGGCGAGCACTCCGTCGTCGATCGCGAGCGTCGCGGGAAGCGCGCCGAGCGCCGCACGCTGGGCGTCACTCAACGCGTCACACGAGAACGCAATGCTCGGTGACGGTGGTCCCGAGTCTGGTTGCGCGATCCAACGATCGTGATTGCCGCGGACCGTAGGCATGCTGACGGTTTCGAGTAGCTCGAACGTCTCGCGCGGCCACAGGGGACTGGTCACGCAGTCCCCGAGGTTCACCATTGCGTCCACGCCCCGAGCACGGATGTCGGCGAGCACGATCTCGAGCGCACGGAGGTTCCCATGCACGTCCGAGATCACCGCGAGTCTCATCGACCAGCCATCGCGTCAGGCTCGAGCGGCTGGTGCGTGGACCCGCGCGTCGCGGCTCAGCATCCAGTTCTGGAGAAGGCTGACCAGCGAGCCCGCCCCCATCGAGAGCGCCACCGCGCTCGACGCCGACCAGAGGAAGAACGTCGTGACGAGCACGGTCGCGACGATCATTGCGGTTGGTGGGCTGGCTTGGCCGGGGGCCGTTGATGTCACGGCGACTCCCAGTGCGGTCGCGGCGACGACGCCGAGGACGAGAAGGGCGTCCGGCCGCGCGAGATCAGGCACCCAGAGAAAGCGAACCTTGGATCCCAGGCCGCGACGCACCGCGGCGAACAGTCCGCTCAGCAATGGGAATTGAACCGCGAGACCCGCCAGTCCCGAAGGGGTCAGGAGCTTGATGCCATTTGCCGCATAGAGTGCCTGCGTCTCCCGCATGAGCGCTCGAGGGTCGTTCGCGAAGCGGCGTTGCAGCGCCTCGACCTGCGGGCGAAGCGCGGCGATGCTGGCCTGTTGCTGTCGAGCGCGTCGCGCCATCCGCAGCGTCAGCGGCAGCAGCGCAAGCCGCAGCCCGGCCGAGACGAGAAGAACTCCGCCACCGAGACTCCCTCCGCAGAGGTGAGCGGCGCTGAAGATCGAGGCGCGAAGTAGCTCGACGAAGCTGTCCCACATGAAGCCCTCGCAGGAAAACGGTTCCCACCATACGGCGGCACTTCCCAGGATGCTTCACTGGAGATGAACCTGCTGGGCGCTGACCTGCCAGGTGACCGGTTCGGGTCGTGGATGGGCTCGGTCGGCGTCGGACTGGTCGGCGAGCGGGTGGGAGCCGGCGTCTGGCGTGTGAGGGAGAGGCACAACACAGATAGTCGAAGGAAGCCCGACCGTCTTACAGCCGCCGCTCGCTATGGATTCGGTGCTCGCGACCCGTGAGCCGCGTCGTTAGGCGCCGATGTTCTCTGGCGGATGCGACGGCCGTACACATTCCCGACACCGGTCCCAATCATACTCACCACGAACGCGCTGAACGTCCCGATCGGCGCGCCCAGCGCCCATCGCGTAGCCCCCGATGGTGGCGCCTACGAATCCGAGCAGCTTGGTCATAGCGAGGAAGTGTCCTGGTTGAGCGATGCGTCCCGGGAGAGGACGATTACGGCCGGCACCGGCTACGTCCGATCCCGCGCGATGTGAGGGGCGTCACCCGTTGCTCGTGTGTGTTCGTCCAATCACAGAAGATGGAAGCCGTCGGGCGCCTTGCGGGCGGAATCGCGCACGACTTCAACAACAAGAAGGCGGATCCGAACCAGCTCGAGCAGGTGTTGGTGAATCTCGTCGTCAACGCGTGCGACGCGATGCTAGCGCCTGGCCGAGCCTAACGACTCGCAGTCACGCTCGCACTGGTCCTGCGTTCGAGGCCAGCGCGCGTTCGCGAAACCAGAAGAACAACGGCAGCGTTCCGCCGATCCCGAACAGCAGCGTGATGACGATGAAGCGCCACGCGCCGGCCAGCCCGATGCGTCGCGATTCGTGGCACCATCGACACGCAGCCGGCGAGTGCCGCTGCGAAGCGCATCGAGCCGAACGCCTGGCACCGGTTCGTGTCGCGAACAGTTCCGCGGTCTGTGCGCGCCGGATCCGTCCAGAAGAGGATGTTGCCCGTTCTCACGGACTCCATGATCATCGGAATTCCTGGCGCGAGAAAGCCGACAACGGCCAGAATGAGATAGACCGGGGCGATTGAGCTGCTTTGGGTTGCGGGCATGGTGAGCGTGCGTTGGTGGTGATGTGCGATCTGTTAGGCGAGTGTGTCGGTCACGGAAATGGCGAGCGGACGACTGCAGCCCGCACCCGCGCATCGAGCGCGACGAAGACCTCCGAGCGGATGAGCCAGTGTCCGTCTCGCTTGATCCATTGCGCTCCGTAGCGCCCGCGGATGAGCAGGTGCCCAGTGCGTGGATCTCGCCCGGTCCAGGTGCCTGACGATGCGTGAGCGGCCAGCGATTGTTGCTCACATTTACGCGGTCGGGATCGCGTCGGTAGAGCGTGGCCGAGTCGGCGCCTAGCACACGCCTGATACGCGTCGCGCCCCTGGATCACACGCCCGAGCGCCGACCGGATGACGACGTCGTCGGTCCAGATGACGCGACACGATCGAGATCGTGTTGGGCGATGGCGGTGTTCTGTGCGGTTCGGGTCGTGCGCACGGCGGCAGCCTCGCGCGACCGCCCACCAGTGGTCTGCACGAGCGCGAGGCTGCCCACAGCAACGGCGGCCACAATCGATAGACGAGCCGTAGCGTTCATTCGAGTCCTGGTCAGTGCGATGGATCCACCATTCAGTCACGCCAAATGTGCCGGGCGGCTACGGCTACCCCACGCTACCGCTCGCCACGCAGCTCGGCAACTACGTCCGAGGTACACTCAGCCGCACGGAGCCGTTAGGCAGGCAACCTTGGCGACCGCTGGAGCTGATCGCAACCCTCCGTCCGATTGTGCTGTCCAGTATCTGAGGGTGAACAGCAGGCCGCCGAGGGTGCTGTGGATGTAGGCGGTGCCCAGGGCCAGGGCGACGATGCCGAAGCGGAGCGCGACGCCGGCGACGGTGAGGTCGCCCTTGGACTGGTCGTTCACGGTGATGGAACCTCCGGGTGGACGAACGGGGGTTGACGGGTGATCGCTGCTTGCCGCCGGGGTGGTCCTGACGACGAGGTGAACCGTATGGCGGGCCACATGTGGCCGACGCCCGACGGCCGTGGCCAGCCCGTGACGACGAACGCCGCCGGTCCGAGGTCGTCACGCGACCGGTCCGGGATGGTCGCCCGACGACCCCCCGACGGGACAGATGACGCACGCCCGAACGGGGAGGGCCGATTAGACTCGTCCGGTCGTGGCCACCAGATCCCGCCCCTCCACGCCGGCCGCGAAGCCGGCCCCGAGAACGCCCCGAAGCCGAAGCCGGCAGGCGCGTCGAACGGCGCGTCGAAGGCCGTCCGAAAGACCGCCGCCCCGACGCGAGGCCGCGCCGCGGGCACCAACGGCTCAGGCGCCGCCGCCGTGGTCGAGACCGACGCCCTGCCCCGACACCCACGGCGACCGTCGGTGCCGAGAGCGAGCGCGACCGGCTCCTCCACGGAGCGGCGGAGGAGGCGGCCCGGCTGCTCGACGCCGACGGCGCGTTCGTCTACCTGCTGAACCCCGACACCGGGTTCCTCCAGTTCGTCCATTCCGCCGGCATCGCCGACCCGCCGTCCGGCCACTGGATCCGCCAGCTCGAGCTGCCGGTCGGCAGCGGGATGTTCGGCAAGGCCGTGGCCGAGCGCCGGATGGTCGTCACGGCGGACTACGTCGCCGATCGTTCGTTCAACCACGCGCAGGGCCCGGACCGGTTCGTCGACGAGGTCGGGCTGCGGTCGCTCGTCGTCGCGCCCCTCGTCGCCGGGACGGAGGTCTTCGGGGCACTGGGCACGTTCTCGCGCCGCCCCGACGCGTTCACCGCGCCCCAGATCGCGCTCGTCCGCTCCCTCGCCGAGCACGCCGCGTTCGCGATGGCCAACGCCCGGCTCATCGCCGAGCTCGACCGCTCACGCCAGGCCGGCGAGCGTCAGGCAGTGGTCGAACGGTCGCTGCGCGAGCTCGGCACCCGTATCTCCGGCGCTCGAGATCCCGAGGCGGTGGTCCAGTTCACGATCGACGAGGCCCTCCGCCTGCTCGACGGCGACGGCGCCCGGATCGACATCGTCGACCCAGAGGCGCGGCTGCTCAAGGGCATGTTCTCGTCGGGCGACGAGCAGATCCTGGAGACCGAGTGGCCGCGGGACCCGGACGACACGCTCGAGGTCGGGGCGTCGGGGCGCGCCGTGGTGACCGGCGAGACGTACATCTCGCGCGACTACCTCGAGGACCCGAACCTCGTCCACGGGCACGGGCCGGACACGTACGTGCGATCAAAGGGGATCCACGGCGTGATCGCGACGCCGCTCCACGGCGACCAGGGGCCGTTCGGGGCGATCACGGTCTGGTCGACCCGCGTGGACGCCTTCGGGCCCGACGACGCCGCCCTGCTCGAGACCATCGCGGGCCAGTCGGCCGTCGCGCTCGGGCGCGCGCGCCTGATCGAGGAGCTGGGCCGGTCCCGCGAGGCCCTCGCCCGGCGGGCCGAGGAGGAGCGGACGCTGCGCGAGATCGGCGGCCGGCTCGCGACCATCGGCAGCGACCCCGGCGACCTCCTCCTGCGCATCGTCCACGAGGCGGCCCGGCTGCTGGGCGCCGAGCGCGCCCGCCTCGACCTGGTCGAGCCGGTCCAGGGCAAGGTGATCTGGACCTACCCCGAGGACAGCCTGTTCACCGACGCGCCGGTGATCGACACGCCCGACGACGAGGAGCCGATCGGACTGGCCGGGCTGTCCGTCCGCGAGGGCCGGCCCGTGGCGACCGGTGACTACATCGCCGACCGGCGGTTCAAGCACTACAAGGAAGGCGACGAAGGCGTGCAGGAGATCGACCTGCACTCGGTCATCACGGCGCCCGTGATCGGCGAGGACGGCCTCGTCGGCGTGTTCCAGGCGGGCCACCGCGACCGCGACGCGTTCGGGGAGGACGCGCTCCGGCTGCTCGACGCGCTGGCCGGCCAGGCCTCGGTCGCGCTCGCCAACGCCCGCCTCGTCGACCGCCTCGCCACGTCGCAGGGCGCCCTCGAGCGGACGGCCGACGCGGAGCGCGCGTTGCGCGAGATCGCGCGGCGGATGATGACGATCCAGGACCCGGCCGAGCTGCTCCAGGACGTCGTCGACGAGGCCGCCCGGCTGCTCGGCTCGTCGGGCGCGGTCATCGACCTCCTCGACCCGGCCACGGGCGAGGTCCACTGGGCGCACGACGCGGGCATGGACGAGGCGACCCGGTCCGAGTGGAAGGCGCTGGGCGTCGGCGGATCGGGGGTCCACCTCGCGATCCGCGAGCGGCGCGTCGTCGTCACCGCCGAGTACGCCGCCGACGACCGCTTCCCCGATGGCGCGCCGCACCGCGAGTTCTTCGACCGCGTCGGCATCCGGTCGATCGCGTTCGCGCCGCTGATCGGCGAGGCCGTGGTGCTGGGCACGCTCGCGGTGTTCTCGGGCGATGTGGGCCGGTTCAGCGAGCAGGACGGCGCGCTCCTCGCGGCCCTCGCGGACCTCGCGACGATCGCCATCCACAACGCGGAGCTGATCCGGGAGCTCGGCCGGTCGCGCGAGGAGACCTCGCGCCGCGCCGAGACCGAGCGCACCCTGCGCGAGATCGCCGCGCGCGTCACCGCGATCCGCGACGCAGACGCGATCCTGGGGCTGATCGTCGACGAGACCCGGCGCGTCCTGGCCTCGGACGGCGCCCATCTCACGCGGATCTCCGACGACCGGACACACCTCACCCCGGTGGTCCTCGCGGGCGGCATGGACGACGAGACCCGCAGCTGGCTGCGCACCCAGGAGTTCCCGATCGACGGCGGCATCAACGGGCTCGCGGCCGGCCAGGGCCGGGTCGTCTGGACGCCCGCCTACACGACGGACCCGCGGATCCCGCGCGATCCTGGCGACCTCGAGACCGCCGAGCGGATGGGCCTCGGGGCGATGGCGGCCGCGCCGCTGCGCGCCCCCGGTGGCGAGGTCATGGGCACGCTCGCCGTCAGCTACCGCCAGTCGGGCACGATCGCGCCCGACCGCCTGGCCACCCTGCAGGCCCTCGCCGACCACGCCGCCATCGCCCTGTCGAACTCGGACCTCCTCGAGCGGCTCGAGGCGTCGGAGGCGAACTACCGCGGCCTCGTGCAGACGACGCCGGACGTGATCTGGCGCAACGACGCCGACGGCCGGTTCACGTTCCTCGCCGACACCGCCGAGGTCCTGTTCGGCTGGACGGCACCCGAGATGACCGGCATGCACTTCTCGGCCATCGTCGCCGAGGAGTCGATGGGCACGGCGCTGCAGTCGTGGGGTGACCTCCACGATCCCGGGACCAACTCCCTGCGCCTCCGTTTCGTCGTGCGCCGCAAGGACGGCAGCACCTTCCCGACCGAGCTGTCCGCCGTCGGGATCTTCGAGGACGGCGAGTTCAAGGGGGCCCAGGGCACGGTCCGCGACGTCAGCGAGCGCGAGCGCCTCGAGCGCATCGTGCACGAGTCCGAGGAGCGGTACCGCTCGCTCGTCCAGTCGTCGCCCGACCTCATCTTCGAGATGGACGGCCGCGGCGTGTACACCTTCTACTCCGACCGCACCGAGGACGTCATCGGCTGGCTGCCGGGCGAGCTGATCGGCCACTCGTTCACCGAGTTCATCGACATCGAGGCGTTCCCGCAGGCCCGCGAGCGCCTGGCCGAGATCGCGGCCAACCCCGGGCGCCCGTCGACCGACCGGCTGCTGATCCGCCACAAGGACGGGCGCAAGATGCCGTTCGAGGTCAGCGTCGTCGGCCAGGTCGACGACGCGGGGCAGCTCGTCGCGATCCGCGGCGTGGCGCGCGACATCAGCGAGCGCGAGCGCCTCGAGCTCGAGCTGCGGTCATCCGAGGAGCGCTACCGCTTCCTCGTCGAGAACGCGCCCGACATCGTGTTCAGCGCGGATGCCGAGACGCGCTTCCTGTTCATCTCGGACACGATCGAGCGGCTCACGGGCTTCCGGCCGGAGGACGTGGTCGGCCAGACGTTCGACCGTGTCGTCGCCCCCTCGTCGATGCAGGTCGCGGCCGAGCGCTGGGAGCGGGTCGCTGCCGATCCCACCGAGCCGCAGGTCCTGCGCCTCGACCTGATGCGCAAGGACGGCGGCGTGGTCCCGGTGGAGATCCACTCCGTGGCCCAGCTCGACGCCAACGGCGACTTCGCCGGCGTCCACGGGTCCGCGCGCGACATCAGCGAGCGGGAGCGCCTCGAGCGCGAGCTGCGCGAGAGCGAGGTCCGCTATCGATACCTCGTCCAGTCCTCGCCCGACCTCGTGTGGATGACCGACGACGTCGGCCGGCTGACGTTCGTGTCCGACCAGTCCGGCACGATCCTCGGCTGGGAGCCGGAGGAGCTGATCGGACGCTCGTTCAGCGAGCTGGCGCCGCCCGAGGAGCGGCGCGGCGCCCTGGCCCGGTTCCGCGCCCTGCGGACGCGCCCGCACGAGGTGCATCGCACGCGCCTGAAGGTGCAGAGCCGCGACGGCCGCGAGCTCGCGATGGAGATCACCAGCATCGGGATGGTCCAGGACGACGAGTTCATCGGCGCCCACGGCGCGGCCCGCGACGTCAGCGAGCGCGACCGGCTCGAGCAGGACATCCGGCGCCAGGCGGTGGAGCTCGCGTCGTCGGAGGAGCGGTCGCACCTCGCCCGGGAGCTGCACGACTCGGTGACCCAGGCGCTGTTCTCGATGACGCTGCTCTCGCGCAGCATCGAGCTGCTGCTGGTCAAGGACCCGACCCAGGTCCCGGGCAAGCTCGCCTCGCTGCGCGAGCTGCAGCGCGAGGCCCTGGCCGAGATGCGGGCATTGATCTTCGAGCTCCGCCCCGGCAACGTCGAGGAGAACGGGCTCATCCAGGCGCTGCGCACGCACAGCGCGGCGCTGTCGGGCCGGATCGGCCTGCCGGTCGTGGTCGAGGGCGACCTCGCGGTCCGGCCGTCGCTCGACTGCGAGGAGGGCCTGTACCGGATCGCGCAGGAGGCGCTCCACAACGTCGTCAAGCACGCGGGCGCGAAGCAGGTGCGGGTCGAGGTCGGGCGGGTGCCCGATGGCGTCCACCTGCGCGTGATCGACGATGGCCGCGGCTTCGACCCGACCACCGTCCCCGACGGCCATCTCGGCCTGGCCGGGATGCAGGCCCGCGCCGAGCGCCTCGGCGGCACGCTCACCGTGGCCTCGGTCCGCGATGGCGGCACGACGATCGACGTCGTCATTCCCGACGCGCGGCCGGTGGAGGCCGCCACGGCCTGACGAGGCAGGGGTTCAGCGTGCCTCGCCGATGCCGCGCCGCTACGTCGAATGTCGCGCATCGACCGGGCATTTGCCGGATTGCCTTGTCGGGCGCCCGTCCCTGACCCGCACCGGGGCCGTGCCCCACCATCGAGGTCATGTCAGACCACGTCATCGCCCCCGCCGCTGCTGCCGCGTCACCGGTCGCCGGCGGGCTTCGCCTGCTCGTCGTCGACGCCGATGACCGCACGCGCGAGAGCCTGGTCGGGATCCTCGGCATCCGACACCGCTTCACCGTCATCGGCAGCACCGGCCAGGTCGCCGAAGCCATCGCCCTTGTCCGCGACCAGCGGCCCGACGTCGTGATCGTCGACCCACGGCTGCCGGACGCGTCCGGCGGCGTGGCGCTCATCCGGCGCATCCGCGCGATCGATCCGACGGTCCACATCCTCGCCCTCGGCTGGTCGCCGGACCTCGAGAACGCGAGCCTCACCGCCGGCGCCCACGGCTTCATGCGCAAGACCCTCAAGCCGGGCGAGCTCGACGACGCCGTCTGCCGATGCCTCGGTGACGAGTCGAAGCGCGCCTCGTCCGACCAGCCCCAGGCGCCCGCCCCGGTCCGCGGACCGGGCCTGATCCTGTAGTAGGATGCCAATGCGTTCGATTACCGCCGCGTCAGCGCCAATCGCCGCGATTCCCGGAGTGAAGCTCGTGGACGAAGCCCCTCGCATCCGCGTGCTCCTTGTCGACGACCACGCCGTCGTCCGCATGGGCCTGCGAGCCTTCTTCGACCTCCTGCCCGACATCGAGGTCGTGGGCGAGGCCGCCGACGGCAGCGAGGGCGTCGCGATGGCGCGCCGGCTGACCCCCGACGTCGTCCTCATGGACCTGCTCATGCCGAACATGGACGGCGTGACCGCAATCGGCCGGATCAAGGCCGAGCTCCCCGAGACCGAGATCGTCACGATGACGAGCTTCATCGAGGAGGAGAAGGTCACCGCCGCCCTCGAGGCCGGTGCCTCGGGCTACGTGCTCAAGGACGCGGAGGCCGAGGAGGTCGCCCAGGCGATCCGGGCCGCCTACGCCGGCGAGGTCCACCTCGATCCCCAGGTCGCGCGGCTGCTCGCGCAGCGGATGCGCGCCAAGAAGGATCCGGAGCCGGTCGAGCCCCTCACCGATCGCGAGAAGGACGTCCTGCGCCTGCTCGGCCAGGGCATGTCGAACAAGGAGATCGGCGCGACGCTGTTCATCACCGAGCGGACCGCGCGGACGTACGTCAGCAACATCCTGGGCAAGCTCGGCCTCGCGTCGCGCACGCAGGCGGCCCTGTGGGCCGTCGAGCACAAGCTCGTCGAGGCGCCGGGCGCCTGACCCGCGCACCCCACCCGCTGTCCGGCGGGCGAGGGAGGATCGCCGTGACCACACCGGATCCGAACGAACCACCGAAGGCCGAGCCGCCGCCGGCGATTCCGCCGTCGCCGGCCGCCGCGCCACCGCCGGCCCCCGACCCGGCGACGGCCGCCGCTGGGTCGGCCTCGCCCCCGCCTGATGGCCCGCCGCCGGCTCCCGATGCCGCCGCGGGGAGCCGCAGGTCCAGCATCGCCACCTCCGGGCGAGAGCCGCCGCGAGCGCCGCCTGGGCGACAGCGGCCCGTCGTCGGCGGGCGTGGTGTTCGGGATCATCCTCGTCGTCGGCGGCGCGCTCCTCCTGGTCGGGCGGCTGACGGACATCTCGCTGGACCATCCGCCTGGCCCCTGTGGCTGATCGTCCCGGGCGTGGCGATGGTCATCGGCTCCTTCGCGATCCCGCCGCGTGGCGGCCTCGGGCTCGCGATCCCTGGCGCCATCCTGACCATGCTCGGCAGCGTCCTGTGGGTCCAGGCGGCGACGGGGTTGTACTCGACCTGGGCCTACGCCTGGGCCCTGATCGTGCCCACCGGACCGGGCCTCGGCATGCTGCTCTACGGGCTCGTGCGGCGGGACGGCGAGCTGGCCCGGAACGGCCTCCGCACGACGCTGGCCGGCCTCGCGCTGTTCATCGGCCTCGGCCTGATCTTCGAGGGCTTGCTCAGCCTGTCGGGCTTCGAGCTCGCGAACGTGCGCGAGGTCCTGCCCTACGCGGCGATCGGCCTCGGCGTCGTGCTGGTGGTTGGGTCGTTCGCGGGCCGCCGGGAGAAGACCGCCGGGACCTGACGGCTCGGCCGGGCCCCGGCCGCGCCCGTCACTCGATCTCGAGGACCCGGTAGTGGATCTGGCCGCCCGGCGTGACGATCGTGACCTCGTCGCCGACGCGGCGGCCCATGAGCGCGGCGCCGACCGGCGAGATGCTCGAGATCCGGCCCTCGCGGCTGTTCGCCTCGGCCGAGCCGACGACCTGCAGCTCCACGGTCTCCTCGCCGTCCTCGTCGAGCTTGACGCGCGACCCGATCTCCACCCGGGCGCCCCGCTCGGTGGGCGCGACCACCTGGGCGACCTTGAGCTTGGCCTCGAGCGCCTTGATCCGGCCCTCGAGGAAGCCCTGCTCCTCGCGAGCGGCGTGGTACTCGGCGTTCTCCTTGAGATCCCCGTGCTCGCGCGCCGTCGCGATGCGCTTGATGACGCCCGGCCGCTCGGCGAGCAGCCCGGCGAGCTCGGCCTGCAGCCGCTCGAGGCCCTCTGCCGACACGAGTACCGGTTCCGGCGGCGGCTTGCGCGGCGATCCCTGCGCGGCGTAGGCGGCCGCGGACGCCACGCGACCGGCTCCCCGTCCGGGCGCCGGCCGTCGGGCGCGCTTGGCCTCGTCCCTCGCGCCGTCGGCGTCGCCCGGCGGGAACTTGACGATGCGCTTGACCGGCTTCGGCTCGGGCGCCTTGACCTCGGGCAGCAGCGGGTTCGTGATGCCCGTCTCCTTGCGGATCCCCGACGGTGACCGCAGGACCGCCCACGGCAGGAGGCTGGCGGCGACGCCGGCAGCGCTCTTCACGACGGCCGCGCGGTCCGCGTCGCTGATCCCGGCCGCGAAGGCTTCGAGCAGTGCGTCCTCGTACTCCTCGAGCGCGTCGGTGCCGGCCCACCAGACCCGCAGGTCGCCCGGGTTGCGCAGGAAGTGCAGCCACAGGCCCGAGGCGGCCGGCTTGGCGTCGCCCGGCACCGTCTTCACGATCGCGGCGACGCGACCTGCGACGGAGCCCTGCGTGCTGCCGATGTACAGGACGGGCTGATCGGGCAGCCAGAACGATGACAGCCGCTGCGACAGCTCGCGGGACGCCGGGCGGACGCCGTCGAGGTGCAGCTCCGGCACCCGCTCGAGCCACTTGCCGACCAGCGCGAGATCGAGGCCCGGCGCCGGTTGCGGCGCGGCGAGCTCGACGACGAACACGCCGGGTGCGGAGTGGCGGATCGGGCGGCCCCAGATGGCGGGTCCGTCGGCGATCAGCCCGACCTCGCGCAACAGGTCGGCGGCGGTGCGAGCAGTGGGCATGTTCGATCGTGTCCCCGGGAGCCTGGGGTTCTGGGCCGGACGGCGCGGACGGGCTCGCGGCGGCGCGCCTGTGGCCTCTCAGCGTATCGTCTCACCGTCATGCCCACCGAGCCGACCCCGCGCCGACCGTCGACCGGCGCAAGCGCCGCTCGTCCGATCGCCGGCCCAGACGCCCGCCGCTCGTCCGTCACGCCCGTCCGCCTCGGTGTGGCGACCGTGCTGGTCATCGCCGTGCTGGTCGCGGGCTTCGGCCTGCTGGGCGGGTCGGGAAACCGGCCGTCCGGCGTCGCGGCAGCCGCGACCTCGGCCCTGACGGGATCGCCGTCGGCGACCCTTGCGGTCACCGCCGCCGGCTCCGCCTCGCCTGACGCGTCGGCCACCGAGGCCCCCGCGACCGAGCGGGCGACCCCCGACTCCTCGACCGAGCCCACCGCCACACCGACCCCCGATCCAACACCGACGCCGACCGCAACCCCACCGGCCACGGCCACCCCGGAACCCCCCGGCAACGGCGGTTCGACCGCCGTCGTCGGCCACAAGGCCCTCCAGCGCCGCCTCGACGCCTGGCGTGCGAAGCACTTCGTGCCCGGCGTCTCGGTCGCGATGCTGTGGGACGACGGCCGCACCTGGCTCGGCACCTCGGGCGACGCCGACATCGCGTCCGGTCGAGCAGTGACGCCCGAGACCGGTTTCGCCCTCGCGTCGATCTCGAAGACCTTCACGGCGGCGGTCGTCCTGGATCTCGTCGACGAGGGCAAGCTGCGACTGGACGAGCGGGTCGCGCCGCTGCTGCCAGAGCTCGGCATCGATCGGCGGGTGACGGTGCGGATGCTGCTCGACCACACGAGCGACCTGAACGACTTCTTCTTCAACCCGAAGATCGACCATGCGCTGCAGTCCAACCCGGACGCCACGTGGAACGCCAAGCGAACGTGGCGCTACGTGCCGCCGGGCCGGATCCGGCCGGGCAAGGTCTGGGCCTACTCGAACACGAACTACCTCGCCCTTGGCGAGCTCGTCCGGGCGGTCGATGACCGGCCCCTGGCCAAGGAGATCCGGGCGAGGCTGCTGGATCCACTGGGCCTCGAGCACGCGTGGTACCAGGCGGCCGAGAAGCCGCGGACCGAGCTCAGCACCGGCTACCGGCTGGTGCCCGGACCGACAGGGGGCGCGCGCGCCGTCCCGGTCGCGCCGGCGAGCGAGGTCATGCCGTTCCGGTCCGTGGTCACCGCCGCGGGGGGCGCGGGCTCGATCGCGGCAACGGCCGAGGACACCGCGCGCTGGATGCAGGCGTTCGCCGGCGGGAGGGTGCTCTCGCCCGCGATGCAGACGGCGATGCTGGGCGACGTCGCCTACACCCGGGCGCTCCACGCGCGGATCCCGTACGGCCTGGGGATCCAGCAACTGTCGATCGCCGGGCGGCCCGCGCTCGGCCATTCCGGTCGCTACCTCGGCTACCGCAACGTGGTCCGCTACCTGCCGGCGGATGGGGTAACGATCGCGGTGCTCACCAACCAGGGGGTCGTCGACCCCGCGGTGGTCGCGGCGCAGCTGCTGAAGATCGCCCTTCGGTAGGGACCGCGTGAGGCGTCAGCCCGCCGCTGACGGGACCGGCGGTCAGGCGACCCCGGAGCGGCGGCGGCTGGATCGAGCGGGCGGCGCGCCCCGGCGTGCACCGGCGCCGGCATAGCTGCTGGCCCCTCGCGGTGTCCGGAGCGGCTGCGGCTCGGCGTCGCGCCGCGGCACGAACCCGGGCTCGGTGGTCCACGGGATCGCGACCCGAATGAGCCGCTGGACGCCGCGCAGGAGGTCTGCCTCGTCGATGCACACGAGGCTGACCGCGTCGCCCGTCGCGCCCGCCCGGCCCGTGCGGCCGATGCGGTGGACGTAGTCCTCGGGGTTCCACGGCAGCTCGAAGTTCACGACATGCGGCAGGTCCTCGATGTCGAGGCCGCGGGCGGCGACGTCGGTGGCCACGAGGACGCGGATCTCGCCCGCCTTGAACGCCTCGAGCGCCTTGGTCCGGTCGGACTGCGCGCGGTCGGAGTGGATCGCGGTCGCGGCGACGCCGTGCCGGTCCAGCCACGAGGCCAGGCGCGAGGCCGCGATCTTGGTCCGGCGTGAACACGAGCACCTGGTGCCAGTCGCCTTCGACGATCAGGTGGGCGAGCAGCTCCTCCTTGCGATCGCGGTCGACCGGGTAGACGAGCTGGCGCACGTTCTCGGCGGCCGTGCCGTGGCGGGCGACCTCGATCGTGACCGGATTGCGCAGGATCGAGCCCGCGAGGCGCTTGATGTCGTCCGAGAACGTCGCCGAGAACAGCAGCGTCTGCTGGCGCGACGGCAGGAGCTTCGAGGATCCGCTGGATGTCGGGCATGAAGCCCATGTCCAGCATGCGGTCGGCCTCGTCGAGCACGAGGATCTCGACCTGGCCGAGGTTTGCCGCGCGCTGGCCGACGAGGTCGAGGAGGCGGCCGGGCGTCGCGACGAGGATCTCGATGCCGGCGCGCAGCTCCTTGATCTGGGGATCGAGGGGCACGCCGCCGTACACCACCGCCGACCGCAGGGGCGACGTTCCGGCTGTACGTCTTGACGCTCTCGGCGACCTGGACGGCGAGCTCGCGCGTCGGCGTCAGGACGAGGCACCGGACGGGGTGCCGCGCCGGCGAGAACGAGGTGTTCGACTGCGGTCGCAGACGGTCGAGGATCGGGAGGGTGAACGCCGCGGTCTTGCCGGTGCCGGTCTGCGCGGCGGCGAGCACGTCCGTGCCCTGGAGGACGAGAGGGATCGCCCGTTCCTGCACCGGCGTCGGCTCGGTGTACCCCTCTTCCGTAACGGTCCGCAACAGGATGTCGGACAGGCCTAGTTCATCAAAGCGCAAGGTTGGTCTGCTTCTCTGCATCTCGGTCGCATGGGCAGCGACCCTGTGGTCGAAATCTCATTTCCGGCGCGGCGCCCACCCGGCTGCGCGGGGGCGGCGGCTACCGCCGGTTCGCGCGGAGCATACCCGACAATGGGCCGATGGGCGCACAGGGAACGCGCGCGATCGAGGCGGCGAGCCGCGCCGGCGTCCCGTATTCAGTGCATGAATATGCGCACGACGAGCGGGCGACGCTGCGTGAAGGTGGTCGCGGCTATGCGCTCGAGGCCGTGGCGGCGCTCGGCCTGGAGCCTGCCCGGGTGTTCAAGACGCTGGTCGTCTCGGTCGACGGCCGGCTCGGGATCGCGGTCGTGCCGGCGGACGCCGAGGTGGATCTGAAGGCGGTCGCCGATGCGCTCGGCGGCCGCAAGGCGTCGATGGCCGCCCCTGCCGATGCCGAGCGGGCGACGGGGTACGTGCTGGGCGGGATCAGCCCCCTCGGGACGCGCCGGCCGCTGCCGACGGTGCTCGACGCCTCGGCCACCGACTGGTCGACGATCCACGTCTCCGCCGGGCGGCGCGGCCTGGAGATCGAGCTGGCGGCCACGGACCTTGCGCGGCTCACGGGTGGGGTGACGGCGCCGATCGCCCGGCGCGGCTGAGCGGGCCACCCTCCATCCGCCGGCCTTGCGCACCGGTCGTCGACGTCGCATCCTGCCGCGCATGGCGCGGGGCCTCGGTCTGGCGGTCGACCTGGCGATCAAGGTCGCGGTGATCGGGCTGTCGCTCTACCCGCTCGTGAACCCCGAGTCCTCGCACTTCGCGGGCAAGGCGATGGGCGTGCGAGCCCTGATCTACCCGGTGTTCGTCCTGCTCATCCCCGTGGTGTGGCTGGCCGCCGGGCGGCCACGGCCGTATCCGGTTCTCGCCGACATTGCGCTCGGGCTGCCGTTCGTGATCGACGCCGGGTCGAACGTGCTCGGGCTGTTCGCGATCCCCGGCTTCGACGCGCTGCCACACGCGATCGGCTGGTTCTGCCTCTCGATCGCCTTCGGCCTTGCCGTCGCGCCTCTCGTCGGGGCGAGGTGGGTGGCCTTCCTCCTCGTCGTCGGGTTCGGGGCGTCGATCGACATCCTGTGGGAGATCGGCGAGTACCTGTTGATGCGGAGCGGGTCATCCGGCCTCGCCCTCACCTACGACAACACCATCCAGGACCTGGCGATGTCGTTCATCGGCGCGGTCGCGGCCGCCGCCGTCGTCGTGACCGTGCTGTGGCCGCGCGACGGGACGCCCAGGGCGCCGTTCGGCTGGAGCGTCGCCAGCGGGTCCGAGCCCTAGCCGGCGATCTCCGCTCGTTCCGTCCACAGGGCGGCGAGCACGAGCGCCCCGATCAGCCACAGCGCCACCACGACGACCGCCACGTCCGGGCCGAGGCTCACCGTGGGTCCGCCGCCGCCGCCACCACCGCCCCCGCCTTCGGCGATCACCGCCGAGGCCGCGGAGAACGGGAACCACTTGAAGACGTTGGGCAGGAAGATCCCGGCGATGTTCTGGACCACCAGCAGCCCGATGCCCACGCCGATGCCCGCGAGCTGGCTGCGGGCGACAGTCGCGATCGCGAACCCGATCGCCGCCTCCATCGACAGGGCGAGCGATGCGCGGCCGATGAGCTCGGGCAGGGTGAGGATGGCGGACTGCTGCCCGGCGCCGTCGAGCGGCACGCCGAGGATGGCCGAGCCGATCGCGGCACCGACGAGCGCGAGCGCGTAGGCGGCCAGGAACCCGATCACCACGGCCACGACCACGCCCAGATACCCGACGAGCGTGTAGCGGCTCCGGCTCTCGCCCCGGGCAATGGCCGCCTTGAGCGTGCCCCACGGCCACTCGGAGCCGGCGATCGCCGCCCCGAACGTCAACGCCAGGATGCCGCCCAGGCCCAGGACGAGCGACGCCGCGTTCGCGTAGGCGCCCGGGAACGTCACGACCAGCTGCGCCGCGAGCTTCGCCTGCGGGTTCTCGGCTTGCTGCGAGCTGGCGATCAGCGCGAGGTACAGCAGCCCGACGAGCGCGACGAGGAGCAGGAACGTCACCCAGGTCGCGGGTCGCCGGACGAGCTTGCGGAGGTTGGCACGCAGCAGCCTCATTGCTTCCACCCGGTCGGCTCGGGCTTGGTGCCTGGGTCGTTGGCCCACACCGTGGGCGGCGCGCCCGGTCCGCCCGCCGGGTCGCCCGGGCCGCCGCCGACGTCGGGACGCGACGCGGTCAGCTCCAGGAACAGCGATTCGAGGTTGGAGCCGCCCTCGATCCGCGACGCGAACACGCCCGCGCCCGCCAGCGCGCGGTTCAGCTCCGCCGATCGGTCGGGGTCGATCTTGACGCTCAGCCAGCCGCCTTCCGGGCCGTCCTCGGGGGTCACCGTGCCGTCCCCGGCGATGCGGGTCAGCAGCTCGGCCGCCGTGGGGACCTCCGCCGGCGCCACCCGGATCCGGATCGAGCCCTCCTCGCGCAGCAGCGTCTCGACCGAGCCCTCGCGGATGAGCCGCCCGTGCCCGATGATCCCGACGACGTCGGCCAGCTGCTGGACCTCGGACAGGATGTGGCTCGAGACGAACACGGTCTTGCCCGACGCGGCGAGGGCGCGCAGCGAATCGCGCATGCCGACGATCCCGGCGGGGTCGAGACCGTTGGCCGGCTCGTCGAGCAGCAGCAGCTTCGGGTCGTTGAGGAGGGCCGCGGCGATCCCCAGCCGCTGCTTCATGCCGAGGGAGTAGCCCGAGACCTTGTCCCGGCCGCGCTCGCCGAGGTTCACGAGCTCGAGGACCTCGTCGATCCGGGCGCGCGTGACCGTCGCCCCGGTCGCAGCCAGGGCGCGCAGGTTCTCGCGGCCCGACAGGAACGGGTAGAACGACGGCGACTCGATCAGCGCGCCGACCTCGAACAGGCGCTTGCGGTCGCCCCGCCCGAACGGCCGCCCGAGCAGCTCGACCCGCCCGCTGTCCGGCCGGATCAGGCCGGTGAGGATCCGCATCGTCGTGGTCTTGCCGGCCCCGTTGGGCCCGAGGAACCCGTACACGACGCCGGTCGGCACGCGCAGGTCGAGCCCGTCGAGGGCCACCTGGGACCCGTACTTCTTGGCCAGCCGCTCGGTCGCCAGCGCCACCCCGGGATCAGCCGTCACCCTCGCCCTCCCCGCGAACTCTCTTCGCACCTGGTCGGGGTGCGGCTACGCACCAAACGATAGCCCAGGGGTTGATGACCTTTTCGGCGGATGGTGGTTCCGGGATTGGTGGGGTTCACTACAAACCCATCGCGTGGCATACTTCCCCGGTCCACGGGGGATGCCCACCCGAACGCAGACAGGCCAACAACCGAAGAGCCGTCGTCACGGACAGGCACCTGTCGCGCCCCCTCGGGTGGTCCGCCGCCCGGTCCCGGATCGTCTCGTCGATCCACGTCGCCCCGCCCAGCGGTTTCCGACGCGCCGCCCCCCGCCGCCCCATGCCTGCCACCGACGGCCACCACTCCCACCGTCGCCCTGCCCCATGCATGGCGTTCCGGCAGAGAGGAGGCAAGACGATTGCCCGATAGCGAACAAGGCGCCCAGCGGGCGTCTGCCAGGAAGCTCCGGTCCGCGCTGATCGGCGTCTTCGCCGCCCTCGTCATCGTGACCGCGATGAGCGCCACGGCGCCGCCCGCGCAGGCGGCGTCCCAGAAGGTCGTCATCGTCGTCGGTCCCGTCGGCTCCGCCACCGCCGATTACAAGCACGGCGCCCGCAAGCTCGCCGACAAGGCTCGCAGGCTACGGCGCCCGCGTGGTGGAGATCTTCAGCCCCTACGCGACGTGGTCACGCGTCCACGACGCCGCCCAGGGCGCGAACATCCTGATCTACCTCGGCCACGGCAACGGCTGGCCCAGCCCGTATCGCCCGTTCATGGACACGTCGAAGGACGGCATGGGCCTCAACGCCAGCTCGGGCCACGGCAACTCGAACACGAAGTATTACGGCGAGTACTACATGGAGCGGCTGGGCCTCGCGTCGCACGCCGTGGTCCTGCTCAACCGGCTGTGCTACGCCTCGGGCAACAACGAGTGGGGCGCCGGCAACCCGACCCTCAAGACCGCCAAGAAGCGGGTCGACAACTACGGGTACGGGTTCATCAAGGGCGGTGCCCAGGCCGTGTTCGCCAGCGGCATCACCGACGTGGGCTACGTCCTCAAGGGCCTGTTCACGGGCTCGAAGGCGATGTCGATGTCGGACCTGTTCTGGACCGACCCGACCCGGACCGTCCGGTACAAGGTCAGCTTCGACTCGCGGCGGATCAACGGGGTGTCGGCGCGCATGGACCCGTACAAGGCGCATCGCTACTACCGATCCGTGGTCGGACGGCTCAACACGACGGTGGGGGACTGGCGCAGCGGCTGATCGCCAACGGCCCTGGCGGAACCACGCGACGGCGCCGGTCAGCGTACCGGCGCCGTCTCGATTCCCGCTGGGTCCGCCTCCGGCGGGCGGCGATCAGACGGGCGAGGCGACGGCGGTCGGCACCGCGTCCCGCTCGCCGCGGAACAGGGACCAGGCGACGACCGCCGCGAGCAGCGCCACCGCGCCGCCGACCGCGAACACCACGCGGATCCCGGTGATGTCGGCGAGGATGCCGGCCGCCGCCATGGACACGATCGACGCGGTCTGGATGGCGGCGTTGAGCGCCCCCGCGACGCGGCCGCGCGTCTCGTTCGTGGTCGCGCGCTGGACGATCGTCATGGTCGTCGCCTGCACCGGCATCACGAACCAGCCGACCGCGAACATCACGATGAGGAGGGCCCACGGCCCGGGCGCGATCGACAGCAGGCCGACGCACAGGGCCAGGCCGGCGATGCCGCCGACGAACAGGCGCGGGATGCTGAACCGGGTCGACAGGCCGCCCATCAGGCCGCCGGCGAGGATCATCGACAGCGGTCTGGGCGCCCTCGAGGGGACCGGCCCACGCCGGGCTCGCGCCGAGGTCGTTGACCAGGAACGGGATGAACAGGACGTTGATGGCGCCGACGCCGAGCATCACGACCGACACGCCGCTCGAGCGCGGCGACCAGCCACCGCGAGCGGCCGATGATCCGCAGCCCGTCGGCGACGGCACCGCCGAGGCCCTGCGTCTTCGCCTTGGCGACCGCGAGCGCGTCCGGCCGCCCGAGCTCGCGGGTCACGCCGTAGACGAGCACGACCGACACGAGGAACGATGCCGCGTCGACGACGAGGACCGGCCACACGACCCCGGCCAGGCCCGCGATCAGCCCGGTCACCCCGGCGCCGATGACGCCGGCGACCATGCGCGTCGCCTGCCCGATGGAGTTCGCGACCAGGAGGCCCTCGGCGGGGACGACGCGCGGCAGCATCGCCATCCGCGCAGGGCGAGAAGAAGGTGCCGATGATCGCCTGGATGCACGCGAGCGCGAACAGGAGCGCAACGGCCTCGCGGGTCGCGGCGAACACCATCGCCAGCACGACGATCGAGCGCAGGCTGTCGGACGCGAGCATGATCCGCCGCCGGTCGTGCCGGTCGGCCCACGCCCCGGCGAACAGGCCGACGGTGACCGGCGGCAGCGCCACCAGGATCGACATCAGGGCGATCGCCGCCGTGGAGCCGGTGAGGTCGAGGACGAGCAGGAACAGCGCGAGATAGGTCATCCCGTCGCCGACGTCGGAGATCGCCTGGGCGAGGTAGAGCCGCCGGAAGTCGGGGATTCGGAGCAGGTCGCGGACGCCGATCGCGGCCGCGGCGGGCTGGTCAGTCATCGTTCGCTCCGTCGCTGTTGGGTTCGGGTGACTCGTGGTCCTCGCCGCCGCCGGCGGCGGCTTCGGCGGGCCTCGGCATCGGGTAGACCGCGAACACGACGCCGTACGCCTCGGCGCCGGGGTCGGGCTCCTCGCCGAACTCGTCCTCGAGCGCCTTGATGCGCTCGCGGAGCTCGGCGGCCCTGGCGGGCGAGAGCCGGGCGATGCCGCGCGACAGGACGACGCGCCGCTCGGCCGGGGCGTCGTCGGCGGTGTCGATGACGCCGCTCCGGATGGACTCCTCGATCTCGTTCCGTGCCGTGTCGAACACCGTCACGAGGGTGTCGTGGAGGACCTGGCGCTGGGCCTCGGAGTCGCCGGCGAGGAGCCGGCGGTCGAGCTGGAACGACTTGGCGACGACGCGGTACCGGGTCTCGATGATCCCGGACACGATCCGGCGCTCGACGGGACGGATGAGGTCGCGCTCGAGCAGCTGCTCGACGTGGTGGTACAGGCGCGTCGGGGGGACGCCGATCTCGGTCGCCAGCTCCTTGACCGACCAGGCGGGGTCCTGGCGCTGGACCATCGTCTCGAGGATCCGGAGGCGGGTCGGGTCCGAGATCGCGCGCAGGCTCTCGATGTCGCCGATCATCCGGACGTCCTGGGGCAGGAAGTCGGGATCGAGCGGGGCCTGGTCACGCGGGTCGCTTGACATTCGCTCTCCATAGATCATTCAACCGATGTTGAACGATAGGATGCACGCTGAATGGCGGTTGTCAAGGGTGTTTCTTCGCGCGCCTCGGGCCGAGCCGGATGCGGCACCATGGGCGGATGCCCGACCGGACCGCGAACGTCGACGAGGGGTGGCGCGCCGTGCGCGCGGCCTCGCCGGCCGTCGATGGCGGCGCGCGCCGCGGGCGGCTCACGTTCCTCGGCCACTCGACGGTGCTGATCGAGGTCGACGACCTGCGGATCCTCACCGACCCGGTGCTGCGCGAGGGGTTCGGCCCGGTGCGACGCCAGGTGCAGGCGGTGCTGCCCGAGCTGTTCGAGGACCTCGACGCCGTGTTCATCAGCCATGGCCATCACGACCATCTCGACCCGCCGTCCCTGCGCCGTATCCCGGGCAAGCCGACGGTCATCGTCCCGCGCGGCTTCCGGCGCTTCGGGGAGCGGGCGGGCCTCGGCCCGGTCGAGGAGGTCGAGCCCGGCGACAGGCTGACGATCGACCGCGTCCGGTTCGAGGTGCTGTACGCCGAGCACTCGGGACGCCGTGAGCCGCTCGGGCCGACCGGCCCGGCGATCGGCTGCCTGATCGCGGGATCGCGCACCGTCTACTTCCCCGGCGACACCGACCTGTTCCCCGCGATGGGCGAGCTCGCAGGGCGGCTCGACGTCGCCATGCTCCCGGTCTGGGGTTGGGGCCCGACGATCGGCGAGGGCCACCTGAACCCGGTGCGCGCCGCGGCGGTCGCGGCCATCCTCCGGGCGCGCCTGACCATCCCGATCCACTGGGGCACCTTCTACCCGGCAGGGATGCGGCGGGTCGCCCCCGGGCCGTTCGACGAGCCGGGCCGCCAGTTCGCCGACGCGCTGGCCGGGTTCGCGCCGGACCTCGAGGCTCGCGTCCTGGCGCCCGGCGAGAGCCTCGACCTGCCGGAACCCGAGGGCTAGCCCACCTCGCTCGGGTCCCGCCGCGCCACGCGGGCGCGAGACGCGAAGAACCCCGCCGTTGCCGGCGGGGTTCACGCATGGGAGCGAGGAGGGGATCAGCCGAACGCGACGTGGGCGACGATCCCGAGGGCGGTGAGGAAGATCACGAGGAGGAGCAGGAGGGCGGGGAAGACGCCAACCGCGTCGACCTCGAGGTACTGGCTCTGTGCGGACACCTGGCGTCTCCTTTCTGGTCTTTGATCGAGTGGCCGTGGGTGGTGGCGGCCGATGACCAGAGATTGCCGCACGGGCTCGCCGGGACCCACGGACGCGTGCCGCGACCGCGCGGCCACGAACGACCGCTTCGGCGATGGACGGATGACGATGTCGGGTGCCCGACGGGGCGGACCCGGCTAGCCTCGTTCGAGCCGGTCGCTGCGAGCGTCGGCGAGCGCCCCGTCCCGGTTGAGGCGCGAGGTCAGGGCTTGCGCCCCTCCAGGAGCATCTCGAGCGCCTTGGCCACGCGCCGCCGGCGCGTCTCCTCGTTCTTCGTGCCTTCGACGTTGAGCACGATCGAGCGGCGATTGCTGTAGGACAGCCCGTCGAAGAACGCCCCCGCCTCGGGCTCGTCGGCGAGGGCCGCCGCGAGGTCGGCGGGGACCTCGACCTCGCGGGGCGCCGTGTCCAGCGCGAGGTCCACCTCGATCTCGTCGCCTGCCTCGACCCCGGCGCCGGCACGATTCTCGGCCGCCAACGGGAGCATGAACACGTCCCCGTAGGCGGCGATGGTGCTGCGGTAGGTGTACCCGTTGATGGTGACGGTGACCGCAGGACGCTTCTTGCCCTGGCCCAGCTCCTCGACGACCTCGGGCGGGACCCGGAACCCCGTCGCCGTTCGCCCTTCGAGCTGGAGTGTCGTGGTGAATCGCATCTCGGGCAGTGTAGCGCCGAGCCCCGCCGATCGTTCCGACGCAAATATGGACTTGACAATATGGAAAGCGGACATTAGAAAAGAGAAAGACACATTCACACACGACGAGGAACGCCACGTGCCGCATGACGTCATCGCCACCTGCCCCGTCTGCTCCGGCGAGCTCGCCGTCACGCGCCTCCGGTGCGGCGACTGCGGGACCGTCATCGAGGGCGAGTTCGGGGTCGGACGGTTCGCCCGCCTCACCCGCGAGCAGACGCTGGTGCTCGAGAGCTTCCTCCGCAGCCGCGGCAACCTCCGCGACATGGAGCGCGAGCTCGGCATCAGCTACCCCACCGTCCGGGCGCGCGTCGAGGCGCTGATCCGCGCGCTCGGCTTCGGGCCCCGCGACGAAGGGGATGTCCCGGCCACCGTGGCCGGCGACGTCGACACCGCACCGGCGGACGCGGCACAGGCCGCCGCCTCCGCCGCCGAGACCATCCAGGCCGGACGGCGCGAGATCCTCGAGCAGCTGTCCCGCCATGAGCTGAGCGCCGAGGAGGCCGCCGAGGCCATCCGGGCGCTGGGGAGGACCCGATGACCGAGCTGACGTCCCAGCCCACCGCCAGCCGCGAGCTCGCGATGGAGCCACACGACGAGGTCGAGATCCTCGTCACGTCCAGCAGCGTCGTGCTGCGCGGCGTCGACAGCGACGTGTTCCGCGTGCAGAGCCTCGGCGGCGAGCATGTCGCAGACGACTTCGAGATCGAGCGCCTGGCGGGCAAGGTCCGGCTGCGCGAGATCACGACCGGCTTCAAGATCGGGTCGCTCCGGATCCGCACCGGTCACGCGCCGGACCTCGAGATCGAGGTGCCGCGGGCGGCCGCGCTGTCGTTCCGCAGCCTGAGCGGCGACGTGGAGGCGAAGGGGACGGCCGGGGAGAGCCGGTGGGCGACGGCGTCGGGCGACATCCGCGTCCAGGTGGACGGTGGTCCGGTCGCGGTCGAGTCGATGTCGGGCGACGTCGAGGTGGTCGCCACGGCGCCGATCGAGCTGCGCGCCCGCTCCGTGTCCGGCGACCTCGAGGTCCGGGGCTCCACGGTTCGACGCCCTCGCCGCCTCGTCGACGAGCGGCGACATCCGGGTCGAGGCCGCCCTGGGCGCGGGCCAGGACCACGTGATCAGCTCGGTCAGCGGCGACGTGGAGCTCACGACGTCGAGCGACGTTCGCGTCGACACGCAGTCGGTGACCGGCGACGTCCACGCCACCGGGACCCGGTTCGCCGAGGGTGGCCGCGGCCGCCGGACGCTGGTGGTCGGCGCGGGCACGGTCGGCGTGTCGGTCCGGACGACCTCGGGCGACATCCGGCTGCGCGGCGTCGCCGCCGACGCGAGGCGTCGGCGCCCACGCCACCTGTGCCGCCCCGTCCCGCCGGCCCGCCGCCTGACGCACCGGCGGCCCCGGTCCCGCCCGAACGCGCCGGTCGCCGCCGGTCATCGTGGTCGCCGAGGCCGAGGCGGCCCCGAACCTGGTCCGCCCGGCCGCCGGCGACGCCGACGACGCGCCGTTCGGCGCCGCGAGCCCGACGGATCGCCGCGAGGCCGCCCGGCTCGAGATCCTCCGGGCGCTCGAGCGCGGCGACCTCGACATCGAGTCCGCATCGCACAAGCTCGAGATCCTCGAGGACGCGGGCCCGCGGTTCTTCCGGGGCTGGTGCTGAGATGGGCGTCGACCCGCTCGACGAGGTCCTCCGGCTGGTGTCGGAGGGCCGGCTGACGGCCGAGGAGGCCGCACCGATCCTCGCCGCCCTCGACGACCGCTGCCGGCTTCGACCGGGAGGACGCGCCGGACGCGACACCGCCGCCGTCGGCCGGTCCCGGCTCGGAGCCGCCGGGTGGCTTCGGCTCGAACCCGCCGCCCAGCTTCGCGCCCGGCGACGCGTCGCGTGCCGAGCGCGGGGGCGGCCCGAGCATCCTGCGGATCGAGGTCACCGACGCCGGCCGCCAGGTGGTCAACCTGCGCCTGCCGATCGCCGTCGGAAAGTTCGCACTCGACCGCATCCCGGGCCTGCCCGCCGAGCAGGTCTCGCGCGTCCGCGAGGCGCTGCGCTCCGGGTACCGCGGGTCGGTGCTCGAGGTCGACGACGACGGCGACGGCGTGCGGATCGTCCTCGAATGACCGCGCTGCCCATCGGGCGGGTCCGCTCGCTGCCGTTCCTGCGCGCGCTGGACGCGCGGGACTTCCGGCTTCTGTGGGCCAGCGAGGCGATCTCCGTGGTCGGCGACCAGTTCCACTTCGTCGCCTTGTCCTGGCTCGTGATCTCGCTGACCGGCTCGGGCCTTGCGCTGGGCGCCGTGCTCATCGCGATCGCCGTGCCACGCGCGGTGCTCCTCGTGCCGTTCGGCGTCCTCGCCGACCGCCGGCCCTCGCGGACGCTGATGCTCACCGCGCACCTGGTCCGCGGCGCGGTCGTCGGCGCGATCGCGGCGCTGGTGCTGACCGGAGCCGCGTCGATCCCCCTGCTCGCGCTGCTGGGCGCGGTCTTCGGCGCGGCGGACGCCCTGTACATGCCGGCGCAGCAGGCGTTCCTGCCGCGGACGCTCGAGGTCGAGCGGCTGCCGTCGGCGAACGCGATGCTCCAGGGCACCTACCAGCTCGCCTCGATCGTGGGACCGCCGATCGCCGGCGCGGTGATCGCCGTGTCCACGACGGGCGTGGCGTTCGCCGTCGACGCGACGTCGTTCGTCCTGGCGGCCATCGTGATCGCGATGATCGGCCGGCCGGGTGCGGGCGTCCGGGCGGCGATGGCTCGACCGGCGAGGCGCCGGAAACGGCCGCGGCCAAGGCGCCGGCCGAGGCGCACGAGCCGTTCCTGGCCGCGATCGGCGGCGGGATCCGGTACGTCCTGGCGCGATCGCGCGCTGGCGGTGACGATGGTGCATCTCGCTGGTGCTGAACTTCGCGCTCAACGGGCCCGTGCTGGTCGGCATGCCGTGGCTGGCGGACCAGCGGTTCGCGGCTGGCCCGGCCGGGCTCGGCCTGCTGGCGGCCTCGTGGGCCGCGGGGGCGCTCATCGGGGTGGTCGTCGCGGGCAGCATCAGGCTCGAGCGGCAGGGGCGCATCCTGCTCGGCGCCGTGGTGGTCTGCGGCGTCAGCGAGGTGCTGGTGGGCGTGCTGCCGTCGCTGCTCGGGGTCTGGATCGTGCTCGCGCTGATGGGCGTGGCGATCGGCTACGCCAACATCGTCGCGATCTCGTGGATCCAGGGCCGCGTCGACCACGCGATGATCGGGCGCGTGATGAGCCTGGTGATGCTGATGGGCGTCGGGATCACGCCGCTGTCGCTCGCCGTGTCGGGCGTCCTGATCGACCTCGACGCGACCGCCCTGTTCGTCGGCGCCGGGCTCCTGATCCTGCTGACCGCCGTCGTGTCGGCAGCGGTCGGGTTCGTGCAGCTGTTCGACGCCGCGCGGGCGATGCCGGCAGCGGCGTCCGACCCCGCTGCCGGCCGCTGACCGAGGGAAAGGGCGCCGCCTCGACGCCACGGCTCGCGATGCGCCGGCGACCAGGTGGCGGTCAGGCCACGGGGGCCAGCTCGTCGACAATGGCTCGCGCGGCATCTGGATCGGCGAACCATATGGCGTCGACCCAGGCGAAGTCCTGCCACTCGGGTCGCAGATCGCCGGCCGGGACGATCGCGTCGTTGGGGCAGACCGGGCGGCATGCCCCGCACTCGATGCAGCTCTCTGGGTCCACGTACATCTTGCGGTCGACGTTCAGGTCTCCCCAGATGCAGTCCACGGGGCACACGGCCACGCACGACTGGTCGGAATGGTCGACGCACGGCGCGGCGATGACATAGGCCATGTGACGGCTCCCGCTGTCGGCCGCCCACCACGTCGGCGGGCGACCCTGAGACTGAAGCGGGGCGAACCTGTCCCGCGAGCCTCAGGATCCCTTGCCGGCCCCGGCCCCTCGTGTGACCACGCTGTGGCTTCGCTCATCCGCGGCTCCGCCGGCCGAGCCGGTGTTGGCCAACGCCCGCAGGACCACCGTGAAGCGGGCGCCGCCGCCGTCAGGCGAGCCCGCCTCGATGCTGCCGCCGTGCGCCTCCACGATCCGACGGGCGATGGCGAGCCCCAGCCCTGTGCCGCCCGAGCCATGGCGCGTGGTGCCCGGCAGACGGGTGAACGGCTGGAAGATCCGGTCAAGGTCCGCGGCCGGGATACCTGGTCCACCATCGTCGACGTCGATGGTCACGTCGCGCTCCGAGGACCGGACGCGGACCGTGACCGGCGCGCCGGCGGGCGAGTGGTCCACCGCGTTGTCGATGAGGACGAGCAGGACCTGGACGATGCGGTCGGGATCGGCCATCGACCAGGCGGGGCCATCACCCGCGTCCACCGCGAGCGGCACGCCTCGTTCGGCAGCCATGGCCGCGGCGCCGCGAACCGTGTCGCGGGCAACCGCCGCGACGTCGACGGGCGCCGGCGTGATCGTCGTGCGCATCTCGTCCCACGCCGAGAGCTGCAGCAGGTCACCGACCAGGCCGCTGAGCCGGTCAGACTCGCCGATGATGTCGGTGAGGAGCGGACCCCCGCCGGCCACGACCAGCCCCTCCCGCTGCAGCACCTCGGCATTGGCGCGGATCAGCGCGGCTGGTGTCCGAAGCTCGTGGGACGCGTCCGCGACGAACCGTCGTTGGGCGGCGAATCCCTCCGGATCGGTCCGAGCGCACCGCCCGTGACGAGCAACGTGATCAGGGCGGCGGCGGCCAGGCCCATCACCCCGACGGTCACGATGGCGACCACGAGGCTCTGCGACTGGCTGTCGTGCAGGTCGAGGACGAATCCGCCCTGCACGAAGCCAACGATCGTGCCGCTTCGGATCACCGGAACGGTGAGCAGCCGGAGGCTGTGGCTCCCTGCCGCGATCGTCCGCAGGTCCTCGCCGGTGGTCCTCGCCGCGGCGAGGACCGTCGCATCCGGCAGGCCGGCGATCGTCCGGCCGGACGCGGTTCTGGAGGACCTTGCCCGACGGCGTCGAGCACGAGCATGAAGGTGTCCGCCGCAGCCGGCGGGCGGTCGTCGAGCTCAGCGGTCTGGGCGCCATCGTCGCCATTCGTCGCCTCCCCGCCGTCGCCGCCCAGGGTCTCCTGCGTGACGCGTCGCCGCCTGGGCTGCGACCGCCGCCAGGAGCGCGTGGTCGACGTCGGCATCGAGGGCCGCAAGACCCATGATCGCCGTCGCCGAGCCGACCCCCACGACGAGCAGCGCCAGCAGGCCGAGCGTGACTGCGAACAGGCGGCGCCGGGTCCGCCGGACAAGCCGCTCGGAGTGGCCGATCGGCATGGCGTCAGCCCTCGGCCTTGAGCGTGTACCCGACCCCGCGGACGGTCCGCAGGCGGGACGCCCGGCCGAGCGCGCCGAGCTTGCGCCGGAGGTACGAGACGTAGAGGTCGACCACGTTCGAATAGACATCGGGCTCGGCGCCCCAGACCTGGTCGAGGATCTGCTGGCGGGTCATCACTTGGCCGGCATGCCGGATGAAGAAGCCGAGCAGGGCGAACTCGCGCGCCGACAGGTCCACGGTCCGGTCGCCGACGACGGCGACGTGGCGGAGGTCGTCGAGGGCGAGGTCGCCGGCGGCGAGGCGGCCACTGGTGGCGGGGCTGGGGCGACGGCCCAGCGCACGCACCCGTGCCAGGAGCTCGGTGAACGCGAACGGCTTGGCGAGGTAGTCGTCGGCGCCGGCGTCGAGGCCGGCGACACGATCATCGACCGCACCCAGCGCTGTCAGCATCAGCACTGGAGCGGCGACCCCCTTGGCTCGCAGGAGCCGCAGCACGGTGACGCCGTCGATGTCCGGCAGGAGCCGGTCGAGGACGATGACATCGGGCTCGCCGTGCGTGGCCAGCGCGATGGCGCCGACTCCGTCCGGCGCGACGTCGACCACGTGGCGCTCGGCCACCAGGACGCGCTTGATCAGCGCGGCCATCTTCGGTTCGTCTTCCACCACGAGCACGTGCATCGGCTGCAGTCTGCGGGCCTGTCACGGCTGGGTCGAGGGCCATTGGCCCTGTCTGTGGAACTTCTCATCCGGGCCATACGGGTCGCGTCCGACGCCTGCACGAGGATCTGTGGCGTCGTCACCAGTACGGAGCCCGTCACCGATGGTCCAGCGCATCGCCCTGTTCATCGCCTCGCTCACGGCCGCCCTCGTCCTCACGGCGGGCCTCGCCCTCAACGGCCTCGCGCCCGCTGCCGACCCGGGTCCGGTCGTTGCCGACGTGGCGCCCGCCGCCACGGACCCCGCGCCCACGCCGACCGTGAAGGTCGACACCGTCTACGTCACGCCGAAGGTCAAGCCCAGGCACGTCACCGTGACGCGAACCGTTGGGACCACCCGGAGGTCCGGCGAGCATGAGCACGAGCGCGAGGGCGGGGGCGGGGACGACTGATGACCGTGCGCCGATCGATTCGCGACGAGCCCGCGGGCCCGATGCGGCGGCTCGACTCACGGCCGCCGGCACCGGGTCGCGGCCGCCCCTCCGCCGCATCGGGGTCGGTCCCGTTCCCAGGACCGTTCCCGAGCGGCGCCGGCCGGACGCGGGATCCCTCCGCATGCTGGCCCTGTTCACCGGCATCGCGTCCGCCTCCGCGCTGGCAGCGGCCATGCTCCCGTCCGTCGCCCCGGCCAGCGATGCCGGCGTCGGATCTCCGCCTACGACCGATCCGGCGGGCATCGCGGATGCGCCTGCCCCATCGGTCCGGCATGTCAAGCGGTACGTCGTCCTGAAGCCGGGCCAGACGCCGCCGCCCAACGCCCGCGTCCTCGTGCCGGCCGACCCCGACGCCTCGCGTCACCGTCGTCACCCG
This sequence comes from uncultured Gemmatimonadaceae bacterium, assembly GCA_963829055.1. Classification (GTDB taxonomy): domain Bacteria; phylum Gemmatimonadota; class Gemmatimonadetes; order Gemmatimonadales; family Gemmatimonadaceae; genus JAJKIV01. The sequence continues at coordinate 618,818 of CAWHHI010000006.1, forward strand.
GACACGCCAGTCGGGGAAGCCGTGATGGTCGCCCTGGAGCTGAGCCGCTTGGCGTCCGCGGAGCGCGCGATGATGGGGGGCCGGGTCTCCGTGCACCTGCGCGACGTCCCGGGCAGCGCCGCCGCGGGAGACACGGCGACGCGGGTGCTCGACCGGATCGCGGTGTGGGCGGAGCGCCTCACGCGCTTCGAACCAACGTCGGAGCTGATGCGCCTCAACGCGGCCGGCGTGGGAGCCGTGCGCGTCGGCCCGACGCTGACCGCGGTCCTCGACTGGGCGCGCGAGCTGGAGGGCCGGACGGACGGACGCATCGACGTCTCGATGCTCGAGGCTCGTCTCTCGCGCTCGAGGCCGGCGAGCCGATCGACCCTCCGTCGGCCGCCGCGCGACGCTGGTCGCTTCGGCGGTTGCCTCGCGGCTCGGTCGTCGAGCGGCCGCCGCACCGTGCGGTTCGACCTCGACGGCGTCGCGAAGGGCTGGCTCGCCGATCGCGCCCTGGCCCTCGCACCCGGGCCGTCGGCGATGATCGATGCCGACGGCGACATCGCGGCGCGGATCGCCGGCGGCGACTCGTGGATGGTCGGTGTGGCGGATCCCGTCGATCAACCGGATGGACTGCTGGCGGTCGTCCGGCTTGCCTCGAGCGGGACGTGCCGCACGATCGGGCTGGCGACGTCGGGGACGAGCGTGCATCGCTGGGATCGGGCGACTGGTGTCGCCCACCACCTGATCGATCCGGCGACGTGGCGATCCGCCACGACGGACGTCGTCCAGGCGACGGTCCTCGCGGACAGTGCGCGCCTCGCGGAGGGGTTCGCCAAGGTCGCCGTGCTCGCCGGCGCCACCGATGCCTTCGAGTTCGCGAGCCGTCCGGGCATCCACGGACTCCTGGTGCTCACGGCGGCGGGCGAGGTCCGTCGCGAGCGAGGGGATGGCCCGATGGCTGGCATGACCTACCGCGGCTTCGACTCGCGGACGTCGCTCGCGCGCTGGGGCCTCGCGGCCGTCGCCATCGGGATCGTCGTCGGGGCCACGCTCCCGGCCGCCCTCGGTGGGATCGCCGCGGTCGTGGACACCAACCGCGCGAGCCTGCCGTGGCTGTTCGAGCGCCTGTTCGCGTTCCTCGCCTATCTGGCGATCACCGGGTCCGTGGTGTACGGGCTGCTGCTTTCGACCAAGGTGCTGGACCACCTCGCCCACCGGCCGGTGTCATTTCTCCTGCACAAGGACCTCGCCGCCATCGGCGTCGGGCTGGCCGCGGTCCACGGGATGCTCCTCGGGCTCGACCACACCGTGCCGTTCTCGATGGCGCAGATCCTCGTGCCGGGCCTCGCACCCCACGCGACCGTCGGAGTGGCATTCGGCCAGGTCGCCCTCTACCTCGCCCTCATCGTGATCGGCAGCTTCTACGTCCGACGCCGGATCGGTCACCGGGCCTGGCGGGCGATCCACTACCTCACGTTCGTTGCCTTCATCGGCGCGACCGTTCACGGGATCGCTGCCGGCACCGACGGCGGCTCGCCGTGGGCGCAGGCGATCTACGTGACCGCGGCAACGGCGGTCGCGTTCCTCCTGGTCTATCGCATCGTCATGTCGACCGGAACGCGACTCGCAGGCAGGCAGTCGGCGATCGACGTCGCCCGGTAGCGGCCATCGGACGGCGTGCCTATCGGACGTTGAGGGTTGCCGTTTCGAGGACGGCCCCGCCTGCATCGACGATGTCGACCGTGACCGTTTGGACAGTGGGCGGGATCGCCGCCACGTAGTACCGCCCACCGATCGTGCTGATGTCGCCGGGCACGATGAGGGGTGCCTTCGTCGCAGTGCCGTCGGCGAAGCGGATGACCGCGCCGACCGCCGTTGCTTCCGTCGGTGCCACCGGAGACGAAGCCATCCCGCTCCGAGGTCGACGTCGTCGGCTTGAGCATGGACACCTCGGGACCGCACGCCGCACCGCCGCTGTCGCCGCCGACGAACTCGAGGCACATCGAGCCGTCCTTCAGGCGGTATGCCCATGCGCCCCAGCCTCCGGTCGCGGCGCTACCGGCGCCGATCGGGACGGCGGCGCCCACCCGGTCGGGGTTGATCGCAGGGGTCGGACCGACCGGACCTGCCGCGGCCGGCGGCCCGGAGATGTCAGGCCCGCCCGGGACCGGCGTCGGTACGGCGGGCACGTCCGGGCCGCCGCTGTCGACCGACCGGTCGACGGCACCGCAACCGATCACGACCAGGGCTATGACCAGGACGGTGCCGGTCAGGCCGCGCATCGCCACCGGATCCCGTGGCGCACGACGTCGAGCCGTTCGGACCATCCGTCGCCCAGGAGGTCGACGACCGGCCGCCCATTGCCGTCGCCGGAAAGTCGGACCACCTGGGATCGCAATCGCGCTTCGTCTCCGCCGTCGTCCGATGACACGAAGGCGAGCCCGACGGTCGCCTTATGTGCGTTCGCCACCGTCTCTTGATGCGCAGGGGAGCGCGAGTCGCGCGAGCCGGACCCGACCGCCGATCGGGTGCCGGAACGCGGCGCGCGCCGCTCGCGCCTCGTCGCCCCACTCGGCACCGGCGTCCTCGTGCTCGATCAGGAACGGCGGCTCGCACGGGCCGAGGTGCCCCGCCGCCGCCGTCCGCCAGCGCACGACCTCGCCGTCGGAACGAGTCCGCGACCCGTCCACCGGCGACGCGATCGACGACCCCGCGGCCCGAACGTCCGACGTCGCCGTCGATGTCGTCAGTGGCGAGCGCGAACGTCGCGAGGCCCTCGCGCCCCGCGTCGAGGAGGGCGAGCGTCGCCCGGCCCACCGCGGACCCCGTCGGCGATGCCACGAGCGCCCGATCGAACACGCCGATGAGCTCGATGTAGGTGTCGCCGAGGAACGCGAGCCGGTTGAACGTCCCCCACGCGTCGTGCCGGCCGCCGCCGGTGAACCCGATGCCGAGGTCGCGCTCGATCGCCGCCGCCGCCGCATCCGGGTCGCGGACGGCGATCACGAGGTGGTCGATGCCGAGGAGCATGGACCGCGGCACTGCTTTCAGCCGGCCCGACTATCGACCACCACGCGGCCGCCCTTCATGACGACCACAGGCCGCTCGAGCACCGTGACGTCGTCGAGCGGATCGCCGTCGACGGCCACCAGGTCGGCAAACCGCCCCGGCGAGAGCGTCCCGACGCGATCCGACCAGCCCAGGCACTCGGCCGCAGCGACGGTAGCCGACCGGATCGCGGCCAGCGGCGTCATCCCGCACCGCACGTACCAGGCGAATTGCTTCGCCACGAGGTGGTGCGGGTATACGCCGCTGTCGGTCCCGTAGACGATGCGGACCTCCCGCTCGACGGCCTTGCGCATGACCTCGATGCCCGTCTCCAGCGACGACGCGAGCTTGGCCATCACCTCGGCCGGCCATCGCTCCGCCTCGCCGTTCTCGAGCGCCCACTCCCCGTCGTACAGGTCGACCGAGTAGAAGGTGCCCGTATCGGCCAGCATCGCGATCGTGTCGTCGTCGATCATCGACCCGTGCTCGACGGAGCGGGCCCCGGCCCGGATCGCCCGCTGGGCGCCCTCGGACGAGTGCGCGTGCACGGCGACGAACTTCGCGTAGTAGCCGGCCTCCTCGACCGCCGTCCGCAGCTCGTCCTCGGACAGCTCGGGCGCGCCGGGAACGCCGCCGCGCGTGAGGACCGCGCCGGTCCCGATGCACTTGATGACGTCGGCACCGCCGATCAGCAGCCGTCGCACGCGCTCGCGCACGTCGGCGGCCGAGGTGACGACGCCGAAGCGGAGGTCCTCCGGCAGCTGGATGTCGTGGGCGAGGCCGACGACGGCGCCGCCGCCCCATGGCGCGGTGATGAACGCGCCGGCACCCTGCATCCGCGGGCCCTCGACGTCGCCCGCGTTGATCGCGTCGCGGAGCGCGAGGTCGACGAACGCGCGGAACGGGCCGAGGTCGCGCACGCTGGTGAACCCGGCCTCGACCGTTCGGCGCGCGTGGACGACGCCGAGCAGCGCGTCCTGGGCCGCCGACGTCGTCGTCGCCGGGACGCCGGCCGTCTGGACCTCGCCGATCAGGTGGCTGTGGGTGTCGATGAGGCCGGGGAGGACCGTCAGCCCTTTGAGGTCGATCCGCCGCGCGCCGTCCGGCACGCCGTCGTCGGGCCCGGCGATCGCCGCGATGCGGCCATCGCGGATGTGGACGGTCCGTTCGGGGACCAGCGAACCGGATTCGACGTCGAGCAGGCGCCCGACGCGGACCGCGATCGTGCCATCGGCGTCGGCGAAGGGGGGTGTCGGCATCCCGCCATGCTAGCCCCGCGTAGGATGGGTCCATGACCTCCCCGTCCCGCCCGACCACCTCCCGTTCACCGGCGACCCGGACGCCGACGCCCTGATCGCGACCAACCCGCTTGCGCTGCTGATCGGCTTCGCGCTCGACCAGCAGGTCTGGACGGTGAAGAAGGCCCTCTCGGGCCCGCTCGAGATCCAGACGCCCGCGGTCCCTTTGGATGCCGCCGCGA
>CAWHHI010000007.1:0-61125 GCA_963829055.1 uncultured Gemmatimonadaceae bacterium
GCATGCCGCTACTCCACGCGCATCGCGGTCATCGGATCGACCCCGGGACGCGCGCCGACCCGGGACCAGGCAGGCCACTGCCGCCACAGCCACCAATACCGCGAGCCCGCCCGCAGAATGCCGATCTCTTCGAGCGTTTCGAACTCACGGCGTGTGGGGTCGCGGCGTTCGACCACGAAGACGATGTCGCGTACTCGCTCTGCAGGGGTCGCACAACGCGTGTCGCGAGGTTCATCGCGAAGAGTTGGTCGCGCCCGCTCGGGTTCGCGTAGAACACGAGCTCGTTGCTACCCGCACGCCAGCTCGGGGCCTGACTGCTCCACGGGTTCGACGTGAGCACGCGTTCGTTGCCGCCGAGTGTGTCGACGAGCACGAGGTCCAGTGGAAGGTGCGGGCGACGGAGTTGAACGTGCCGCGCTGAAACGCGATCTGGCGCCCGTCGGCGATGGTACGGGGACGCCATCGAATCCTCGTCGCGCGACCAGGCGGCGGAGTCGAGCGCCTGTCGTATCCATCGCGTAGAGGTCAACCTCGCCCGTGCCGGCGTAGTCTCGCGGTGACTGAAACACGATCTGTTGGCCGGACGCCAGAAAGGCGGGGTGTGCGTCGCGCCCGGCGCTCCACGTTAGGCGTCGCGCGCCATTCCCCGTGGCCGCCATGGTGTAGATCTCCCAGTCCCCGTCGCGAGAGGACGCGAACACGATATGACTGCCGTCAGGCGACCATTGCGGCCACGCATTCCCGTAGGCCGAATTTGTAAGGGCGCGCTGGCCGGTGCCATCGGCGTTCATGAGGTAGAGCTCGAAGCGGCCCTGGCGGTTCGAGTAGAACGCGATCTGCTTTCCGTCGGGTGACCACGCGAGCTCGTAGCTCGTACTGTCCGTCGTGAGCGGGCGGACGTCGGTGTCGTCGGCGTTGGCCGAGTAGAGTCGGGCGTTCCCCTCGCGGTCGGAGAAGAACGCAATGCGCCGGCCGTCGGGAGAGTACTTCGCGCCGGCATCAGTGCCCGCGTGCTTCGCCAGCGCGCGCTGGTCCGTGCCATCGGCGCGCATCGTCCAGATGTCGCTGTTGCCCTCCCGTGCCGAGCCGAACGATGCACGTGCCGTCGGGGGCCCGCGAGGCATATCTCGTCGCCACGGGGCGAGTACGTTAGGCGTCGGACGTTGCGGCCGTCGGCGTCCATCACGTAGACCTCGTCATCGCCATCGCGGTCGGAGTCGAACAGAATCGTCTGTCCGTCGGGCGACCACTGCGGGTTCGTGTCGTCGCCGTAGCGCGTGGTGGTCAGGTGTCGCTCGCCTGTGCCGTCGACGTGATGATGTAGAGCGTCGTGTTGCGGTGGCGTGCGCTCTCGAAGACCAGCTGCCGCCCGTTGGGCGACCACGGATGGGTTAATGTCGAGGAAGACCGGCGCAGCCGCCTGCGCGCCGGCGGTCGCCGACGTGCAAATCGCGAAGACTGAAAAGACTTGCCACGTCGCGAAGCGGACGTGTGGGAGGAATGGTCCGTCGGACATGCGGGCGAATCTAGGCACCGCATCCGACGGGAGAATTGCACCTGCGGTTTCCGGACGACTCGCGGACGATCCGCTGTCATCCCGAGCGTCAGCGCATTGTCATCCCGAGCGTCAGCGCATTGTCATCCCGAGCGTCAGCGGAGCGTCAGCGAGGGATCTTCCCGAACGTTATCGTGGCCGGACCGGCTGCGAGTGATCGCAGGAAACTCCTGAGAAAAAGGCAAACGGCAACGGAGACAGGATTGCCAGGATTGGCAGGATGAACGCGACGTCTGAGGGGCGGGCGCCATCCGCTTGATGGGCAATCCTGTCAATCCTGCAATCCTGTCGGTTGGTTTTTGCAGTTGTCGTCGCGAGTGCTAGCGAGGGACTCGAAATTCAGGCTGGCTGGTACTACGCAACGCAGAGGGCTCAGAGCGCGCAGACCACGCAGAAAACAGCGATGGCAATTTTAGTTCATTTCGTTTCTGCGTCGTTCTGAGCATTCAGAGCGCTCTGCGTTCCGCCGTTCCGAGTCGCGGAGCTCCAACTGGCTACGATGACCTCACAGCAGGTCCCTCGCTGACGCTCGGGATGACACAGTCCGCGACTAGCGCCGCACGTAGCTGCCCACCACCTGACGCAGCGCGATCGCAATGCGGTTCCACCCGTTGATCGTGACCACGACCATCGTGAGGTTCACGATTTCCACGTCGGTGAAATGCTGACGCACTTCCTCGAACACCTCGTCAGGCACGTGCGCGCGACCGAGCTCGTTCACAGCGTCGGTCCAGGCGAGCGCCGCGCGTTCGCGCGGTGTGAAAAACGGAGTCTCCCGCCACACGGGCACCGCGTACAGCCGTTGCTCCGTTTCGCCCTCGGCGCGCGCGTCCTTCGTGTGCATGTCCACGCAGTACGCGCACCCGTTGATGTACGAGGCGCGAAGCTTCATCAGGTGAATCAGCGAATGCTCGAGCCCCGAGTTGCGGATGTAGGTCTCGAGCCCGAGCTGCGCGTGTACCGCGCCAGGCGCTACCTTCGCGTAATCGATCCGCGGGCCGGATGCGGCCGCTACGTCATTGATCATTGTGGTCATTGTCGTCTGGTTGGTGTCGTATGGAAATATCACGATCGTCTCACAGTCGAAGACGCGGACCCGTAGTTGCTGTGACAGCTCAGCTCCGATGCGAGAGAACTCTGGCTGGCTGTCACAACGCGTTGACTGTGCCGTCTACTGTGTGATGACCATGTTCAGCGACGACCTTTCCCCGGCAGACGACGCCGAGCACTACCGCACTCGGCTCTTCGGCATCGCGTATCGGATGCTGGGCGACGTGCAGGAAGCCGAAGACCTCGTGCAGGAAACCTTCCTGCGCTGGCACCAGGCGAAGCACGACGACATCGTCTCGGCCGAAGGGTGGCTCGTGGCCGTGATCACGCGCTTGTCGATCGACCGGCTGCGTCGCGCCGAGACCGAGCGGCTGCGCTACGTAGGCAACTGGTTGCCGGAGCCGATCGCGACGGCGGACGTTCTGCCCGACCACAGAGTCGAGCTCGCATCGGACCTCTCGATGGCGTTTCTTGTCCTGCTCGAGCGATTGGGTCCCGAGGAGAGGGCCGCGTTTCTCTTGCGAGAAGTGTTCGACGCCGGCTACGACGAGATCGCGCGCATCCTCGACAAGAGCGAGCCAGCCGTTAGGCAGACCGTGCATCGCGCGAAGATGCGCGTACGGGAAGGGCGTCCCCGGGTCGCGGCACCAGCACCAGTCGAGAAGCAGGAAGCGCTGCTGCACCGCTTCCTGGACGCGCTCGCGACCGATGACAAGGACGCCATGCTCGCGATGTTCGCGCCTGACGCGACGTTCATGAGCGACGGCGGCGGAAAGATTCCGGCCACCAGGCGGACGCTCGAAGGGCCCGATCGGATCACCCGCTTCTTCTTCGGGCTGGAGCGAAAATACCCCGGCGCACTGACTCATCAGGTCATCGAGCTCAATGGCCAGCCGGCGATCGGGAGCTACCGCGACGGGGTGCTGCAGATGACGACATCGTTCGAGACCGATGGCGACCGCATTCTCGCGATTTATCGCGTACTCAATCCCGACAAGCTCGCGCACTTGCGGTAACGCTCGCAATTTCGGCGGTTCGAGCACCACGACCGCTGCGCGCGACGTGACGGCGGCGCGCTAGTCCGCGCGAAGCGTCGTCACGGGATCGACACGAGCCGCGCGCCACGCCGGTACGGCGCACGCGACGACGGCCGTCGCCGCCAGTAGCGCGACGACGCCCAAGTACGTCACCGGGTCGAGACGCGACACGCCGAACAGCAGCGTGACGAGCGCCTGCGTTGCGACCATCGCCGCAGCGAGTCCCAAGACAACACCGTAGGCCGTCAACCGGAGTCCCTGGCGCAGCACCAGCGAGACGATATCGCGGTGGGTCGCGCCTAACGCGGCGCGCACACCCATCTCACGCGTCCGTTCGACCACGCTGCCGGAAAGCACACCGTAGATGCCGGCCGCGGCGAGCACCAGCGCGGCGAGCGCGAAGGCCTCGAACAGCGTGACGGCGAAGCGGCGACTCGCGGCCGACGAGGCGAGCAGTGCGTCCATCGTCGCCACGCGAACGATGGGTTGATCCTTGTCGACCGACCAGATCGCTTCACGAATCGTCGGGGCGAGCGCCGCCGCGTCGCCTCGAGCACGGACGACGAGTGACATGACGTTGTCCGTGTAGTGCCACTGCGCCATCGTCGTGTAGACGGCATCCGATTCGCTCAGCGCGAGCGATTCCTGTTTTACGTCGGCGACGACACCAACCACCGTGTAGAGTGGTCCGTCGCCAATATCCAGGCGCTGACCAATGGGATCTATGCCGGGCAGACGACGCTTCACCATGGACTCGCTGATCACCGCGACCAGCGGCGCACCCGCGCGGTCTCCCTCCTCGAGCGACCGGCCTCGACGCACGGGAATCCGCATGGTCTCGAAGTACCCGGGCGTTACTCCGTAGCGGAATGAACCCCGAACTTCGCCGGGATCGTTGGCCACAGCCGGCTTGAAGTGTACCCCGTACAATTCAACGTCGCCGCTGAGCGGCAACTGGCTCGTGAGGGCCGCACTCTGCACGCCCGGCACTCGACGCACGGCATCGAGCGCCTGCTCGAAGAATCGATACGTGGCGCCATCAGCGTCGAAGCGATGGCCGACGGCCGCGACCTGCATGGTGAGTAGCCCCGACGCGTCGAACCCGGAACGCACACCGAACAGTCGCTCGATACTCCGAAGTAACAGCCCGGAGCTCACCAGTAGCAGCAGCGCGAGCGCCACCTCGGCGACGACGAGCGCGCCACGAGTGCGTCGGAGTCCACCGGTCGTCCTGCGCGAGGCGCGTTGGAGATCTTCGCTGGGGTCACCGCGTACCGCCTGGATCGCCGGGATCGTTCCGAATGCGACGCCGATGAGGGTAGTGACCGCGAGTCCGAACGCGAACGCCTTGACGTCTACACTGATAGCCGCGACGCGGGGTAGCTCGGGCGGGCCCAGCCTAACGATGGCGCCGACCCCACCTGTGGCCACCGCCATCCCGATAGCACCGCCAGCCGTAGCGATGAGGAGGCTCTCAGTCAACAGTTGTCGCACCAGTCGGGCACGGCTCGCCCCGAGCGCGGTGCGGACGGCGAACTCGCCGCGACGCTCCGCACCGCGGGCGAGCAGCAGATTGGTCACGTTCACGCACACGATCAGGAGCACGAGCGTAACGGCGCCGAGTATCGCCAGGAGTGCCGGCCTGACGCCGCGCGTGAGGTCCTCCTGCAGTGCGCTGATGACGAGGCCGTCTTCCAGTGCCGCCCAGGGCTGTCGTGGGAACTCGGCGACAGGGTTTCGCGCGACGGCATTGACCTCGCGGGCGGCATCCTCCATGCGCATGCCGGGGCGAATGCGTGCCACCATTCGGAGGTGATGGCCCCAGGCGCGATCCTCCGACATGTCGTAGTCGAGCGGCGTCCAGATCTGGGCCGACGGCGCGATGGCGCTGACGAACGTCTTCGGCATCACGCCGATCACGACGAACGGATCGCCGTTGAGCACTATCGAGCGGCCAATGAGCGCCGGGTCACCGCCGAAGCGGCGCTCCCAGAGCGCGTTGCTCACGATGACGACGTTAGGCGCGCCCGCCCGGTCCTCGGAGCGGAGGAAGTCGCGGCCGAGCATGGGCCTGACGCCAAATGCGCGGAAGTAGCTGGCGCTCACACGTTGGCCGTCGAGTCGCTCCGGCTCGGCCGGGCCGGTCATCGTGGGCTGCCACGCTTTCATGGCCGCCATCGCCTCGAACGACCGTGTGCGCGCTTCGATCTCGCGGAGCGTGCCGAATGTGACGTCGAGCCGCGAGCCGTCAATGCCGTAATCCCAGACTGTCGCAATCCGATCAGCATCGGGATACGGAAGCGGCCGGAACAGGATCGAGTCGACGGCGCTCCAAATGGCGGTCGTCGCGCCGATGCCTAACGCCAATGTGAGGACGGCGATTGTCGTGAATCCTGGTGTCGCCCGCAGGCGCCGGACGGCGTAGCGCATGTCGGCAACCGCAGCGTCGACCGCATTCTCCCAGCCGTAGCCGCGCACCTGTTCGCGCACGACGGTGATGCCACCGACCTCGAGTCGCGCCGCGCGCCGGGCCTCGGCTTCCGACAGCCCGCGCGCCAGGTGTGCGGCGGTCGCCTGATCGAGGTAGTGCTGCACTTCATCGGAGATCTCGGCGTCCGTCGTCGAGCGATCGAAGAGGGACCGGACGCCGCGGGACAGTTGTCGCCAGGGGTTCATCGGTCAGCCCTCGGCTTTGAGGAGGCGCGCCACGGCGGATACGCGGCGATTCCAGTCGGCGGTCTCGGCCTCGAGCTGCTTCCGGCCGGTGCGGGTGAGGCTGTAGTACTTCGCGCGTCGCGCGTTCTCGGTCTGCCGCCACTCGGAGTCGAGCCAGCCGGCGCGCTCGAGGCGCTGCAGGGCGGTGAGCAGGGAACCGGGGTTGACCTTGAACACGTCGCGCGAGATCTGCTCGATACGGCGCGCGATGCCGAAGCCGTGCAGCGGCTGGAGGCTGAGCGTCTTGAGGATCAGCATGTCCAGCGTGCCCTGAATGACGTCGGTGTTGTTCTCGTCCACACTTCGCTCCGGAGTCGGTGTGTCGGCTCCGTCGAGCATAGCGGTTCTACATCTTGATTGTCAAGAGGTGACAGGCGAGCTGCACCGGCAACCGCAAGTCACCGCGGAGGACTGCTTCGGCAGCCATCCAGAACGAAGGTGTTTTGAGAAGAAGCCGGAAACAACTGAAAGGGCCCGATCCGATCGCGACCGGGACGGTCCATCGCGCGAGCGGCTCGTTGCCGTAGCGTCCCTCACGTTCGAGGAGTCAATCCGCCAGATCAGCCGAATCCGTTCGCGTCAATCGTCTGAGATGGTCGCCGAAGCAGTCCTTGGCGTCCTCCGCGTCCTCCGCGGTGATTGCTATGGTAAGTTGCGGTTTCCGTTGTGATGGAGCAGCTCAGGCCACGATGTCGTCGAATGACTCGATGATCTTCTCGTCCTCGCGCGCGGGCTCCGGATTTCCCGGACGCACGCACAGCAATGCCTGAAAGCCAGCCGCCCGCGCTGCCGATAGCTCGGCGTGCACGTCCGAGAGGAAGAGCAGCTCGTTAGGCTGGTGGTGCAGCTCCGACGCAATGTGGCGGTAGCTGTCTGCCGCACGCTTCGGGCCGATGGTGGCGTCGAAAAACTGACTGATGCGTGGCGTCAGGTCGCCCGCCGGCGTGTGGCCGAAGATGAGCCGCTGCGCGAGCACGCTGCCTGACGAGTAGATCGCGACGTCGATCGATGATGATCGCCAGCGCTCCAGCGCCGGTGCGACGTCCGGGAACAGCTCGCCACGCAGGCTGCCGTCGGCGAACCCGCGCTGCCAGATCATGCCCTGAAGCAGTTTGAGCCCGGTCGATTTGCGGTCGCGGTCCATGAGCCAGAGCACGTACGGCTCGAGGTCCGCCGCATTCCCGCTGCTCATGTCCGCCGGCAGTGGGGGAGGGGAATTACCGCGCGCCACATCGGCGGCGTGCTCCTCACGGAGCTGGCTGTCTACCTCGGCCAGCAGCCCCGACGGGGCACGGGTCGACAGGAACTCGCGCAGGTGCGTGCGCGCGTACGGAAACAGCACGTTGTACACGAACGCGATGGGCGTCGTGGTGCCTTCGATGTCCAGCACCACACCTCGGACGCCGAGCGAACCTAACGTGACCGTCACACGCGGAGACCCGGCGTGACGCGGGCCGGCGGAATGTACGACGGGCCGAAGCAGAGCGGCTGGTACTTCGCGTCCTCGCCGCTCTCGGTGTAGTGCGGGGTCCAGCCGGACATATCCTGGAACAATCGAATCGCACGGATTCGCCGGTCGCCGCAGAGATCGAACCAGTGGTGCGTCCCGCGCGGCACGCGGATGAGATCTCCCGGCTCGACCTCGAGCGCGAACACCGGCTTACCCGGGGAATGGATGTGAAAGATTCCGCGTCCTTCGACGATCAGCCGCACCTCGTCCTCGTCGTGCCAGTGCTCGCTGGAGAATCGCTTGAGCATCGCATCGAGGTTCGGCGTGTCGGGCTTCACGTCGATGACATCGGCAATGACGTAGCCGCCCTGCCGTTTGAGCTCGTCGATTTTCGGCGTCCACGCCGCGAGGATCTCGTCCGACGTCGACGAGGCCGAGAGCCCGGGCGCTGCGCCCGTCTGCTCGTACTCGATGCCGTGCTCGGCGAGGAAGTCGCGGACCGCGGATGCGTCCGTCACCGTACGATCTTCGTCAGGAATCTTGAGCAGTGCCATGGTGTCCTCCGCGTGACCTGTACGTCGCCGTTCTCCCGATCGTCTCGAACATGAACTCCAGAATCTCGACGTGTCGCACCGCTTCGGCGAGCGACGCGCCCCACGTGTAGAGCCCGTGCCGATGCAGCAGGATCGCGTGCGCGGTCGGGTGCTGGTCGAGCGTCTCGCCGACGACGCGAGCCAGGCGCGTCATGTCCTGGTCGTTCGCGACGATCGGTACCCACTCACGATGCGCGTGCGTGCACACGCCGTCGAGTCCCTTGAGCATCTCGTAGCCTTCAATGCCGAGGCCGCCGTCGGGTCCGTGACTGTCGGAGAGGACGGTGCCCCACACCGAGTGCGTGTGCAGCACCGCGCAGGCCCCGCGTCGGCGCACGATCTCGAGGTGCAGCAGCGTCTCGGCCGACGGGCGTCCGGTGCCCGACACGACGATGCCGTCCTCGCCGATGTGCAGGATGTGCGACGGCGTCGAGCGCGCCTTTGTCGAGCAAGCTCGCCGTGATCGCCAGCCGGAGCGGGTTTTCCGAGACGACGGCGCTGAAGTTCCCGCTCGTACCCATCACCCAGCCGCGCGCGTAGAAGCGGCGGCCGACGGCGACGAGGGCGTCGGCGATGGTGGCGGCGGGTTCTGGCACGTTAGGCACGCGGCGCGTACTGCTGCACGAACGCTTCTATCTCGGCGGGCATCGGACCATCCATCCCATCGGCTCGCGCGGCGATCTGCGTCGCGAACTCGCTGTATTGGTCGTCGGAAGAGGAACCCAGCTTTGCGTCATCGCGGGCGGCCAGGAACAATCGGACGAGGTCAAGTATGTCGTCCCATGAGCGAGAGTCGGTCTCGCTCGGCCCTTCCGCGATACGGTCCATGAACGCAATGTGTTCGTACGCTGTCAGCGTCGTGCCCGGCTTTCTCCGAGCAAAGGGCGTCGCGAACGTCACCCTGATCTCCCTCCAGCACGACGCGCAGTACCGCGTAGTTCTGCGACCTCTTCGGCCCTTCGTGACCCGCGCGACGGTTCCGAACGCGTGGCATCGTCCGCACACGCCTTCGGGGTCCAACGCCGGCGGCGTCCCATTCGGATTGGGGGCCCCGAGGACGACCATCGCCGATGGCGGCGCTTCGTACCATGGCTCGGGCAACGGAAGACGATCAACGATCTCGCGCAATCGCGTCGCCAGATATTGACGATGATGCTCGGGCGATGGATCCGCCGCAAAGAGCTTCTTCTCCGCATCCGCTAGCATCTCGACCACATGTCTGAACGGCTCGATGCGGGGGTTCGGGTCGAGGAAGGGGCCGAATAGATAGAACGCCGGCTCGGCGATCTCCGCGCGGGAAACCACGCCGTCCCGAATCGCGGCGACGTCCCATTCTTCGGTGAGCACGTCGATGCCTGCCTCGAGCATCTCGACGGTCGGCCACCAGCGTCGCTCGAGGACCGCGTCAGGGTCTCGCCCCCTCATCATCACCTTTGAGCCGTGGACGGTTTCAAGATAGCGCGGCACGCCCGAACGGGTGACCCGCTGCACCGACGCGGCGGTTCGGAGCATACCGCTGTTGGGCGGCCAGACCGGCGCGTTCCGAACACCACCCTGCTTGCCAACACGTGGGAATGAGACGGCACTGCGTGGCAGCAGTCAGAGGCGTGGATCACGGAATCCACTCGGCCACGCGTGACACCGACGTACCGGTTAGGCGGGCGGACGTCGAGCTACGGGTATCTCTGGTGGTTGTACACGCTCGCCGGTGGCCCGCCTGACGCGAATACGGCGGATCTCGTGATTGCCGCGTCGGGTGCACAAGGGCAGTGGCTGTTCGTGGTGCCGAAGTACGATCTCGTTGTGGCGATCAACGCGGGCATCGCGAGCGGGCCCGATCCGGGTCTCGACATGCTGTTTCAGACCATCCTGCCAGCGATGCGCTGAGGAGGAAGGAGGCCTTAGGAGGGCGGAGGGCGGAGGGCGGAGAAAAGGCGTTGTCATCCCGAGCGGCAGCGAGGGATCTGCTCGACCGTGATTGTGGCCGGCTACCTGTGACGACCAAGGGAATGAACTGGGGCACCACCAACAGGATTGACGACGGCACCGGCAAACTGCCTGACAGGATTGGGAGGATAGACAGTATTGAACAGAGGCTCCGTGTCGACCTCGGGTCCCTCCCGCAACGAGTCGGGAATGAGGGGAACCGCCGCTTGGGACGCCACCCTCCCCGAGATGTGTTCCTTCATTCGTTAGGCGCCGGCGACGCGCTCCCCGACGCCGAGGCGGTGATCTTCTCAATCCTGCCAATCCTGGCCATCCTGTCCTGCCGTTGCCGTTGCTGTTCTTCGGTCAGGCTGATGACAAGCGCGTCACCAGGCCGAGCGCGTTAGGCGTCGCAGCACCCAGCGCGGTGTTGTCGAAAATGCACCAGATGTCGTCAGCCCGTTCCGCCATGGCGCGTAGCCGCTCCGCCAACCCATCGAGGTACTCTTCGTCATATCCGGAGTAGTACATCCGCGGCGAGCCATGCAACCGTACATACACCACCCCTGCCCAGCCTCCGGGCTCGGCCGCCGCGGGGACGCGCGCCGGGTCGGCGGCGACACGCGCAACGCGATGAGCACGCAGTTCGTGTCCGACGTTGTCGCCGAACCAGCTCGGATGCCGCGGCTCGAGCGCCACCGCGCCACGGTATTGCGCGCGCAGGTCTCGGAAGAACGACTCCACCGTTGGCGCGTCGTACGCGAGGCTCGGCGGCAATTGCACGAGTAGACAACCCAGCTTCTCGCCAAGACATCTTGCATCGGCCAGAAAGACGTCGAGCAGCGCGTCCGTAGCCACGAGACGTTGCTCATGTGTGATGGCCTTCGGAAGCTTCACCGCGAATCGGAAATCGGCAGGGACGCTCGCGGCCCACTTCTCGTACGTGGCGGGACGGTGCAGGTGGTAGAACGTCGAGTTGATCTCGACCGCGGAGAACCGGCCAGCGTAGCGCTGGAGCAGCGTGCCCGCTGTCGGAAACGCGGCCTGATCAGCCTTGGGAACCGACCAGCCGGCGCAACCGATGCGATACGCGAACATGCCCGCTGCCTGTGCAAGGCACGCACCGGTTTCGCCGTTACGTTGCCGCCATAGGGAGTGTGATCTCCGCGAGCGATCCAATCCCGATCGGATCGAACGTGAGCCACGGCAGCAGCAGGTGCGCCGCTTCGATCCAGTGCACGTCGACCACCGGCACGAGATCGTTGCGACCCACACTCCGCACGACCATCTGCGCCGGCCACATAGACACGGCGCTTTCGTCGCGCTCTGATGCATCGCGCGTCAGGCACCGGACATCGTGCGCCTCACGCGCGCGTTCCAGCGACTCGATGAGCTCGCGCGCCTCGGTGCCCGTCTCCGCCTCACCGACGACGTGAAAACCCACCTGCACCGACACGAGATGCCTAACGCCTCTGCGCGCGAGCGGCTCGTCGTCGATGATCGCGACGGAAAGCGCGGTCGGTCACCCGTGCCGTGCTGCGCGCCGCATCGCTCGTCACCGCCACACGGCCAGGATTGCGCCAGCCACCATGAAGGACACGAGATTGAATCCCGAATCGATGAGCCAGAGGGCCTTCGGTTTCCCCGAGAAGGTCGCCGTTCCGAAGCTCGTGGCACCGGCGAAGCCCAGCCAGCATAGCGCGCCGATCAGCGCGCCGTCCACGGCTGACGATGGGGCGAAGTTGCCGACCACGATCGCGAGTACCCACGCGGTCACGAGGCCGCACAACAGGACGAACAGGTAGCTCATCGGCATGGATCCCGCGTTCGCCTTGAGCTCTGCTTCCGTCTTGCCGATCAGCGCGACCCAGCGCTTGGCGAACAGGAGCGGCGAGTACCACAGTCCGCCAAGCATGAAGATCACCGCGCCGCTGACGAGGACGGCGATGTTGTTGACGATCGGGAGGGTCATTGCATTCTCCTGGACGTGACGCGGGACACGGTGCAACTGGCGTCGGTCGCGATTCGACGTTTTCGACGATGGGGTCTCATCGCTGACTAGCTTTTAGACTGTCGGTCACGAGCGCGGTCCGACCTGCGTTCACCACTCAGAGCCCACCACAGTTCACAACGGCTCACTCGTGTCTCGCATTCGCTACGCTGGTGGTCGGCTCGACCGCGCCGCCAAACTGCGCCACGATGACGATTGGGTGTCGGCCGCGTTTGTCAGTGACGCCGCGGTCGCCGTGCTCATGCACAACGACAAGAATCTGGTCGCTGGCGTCGATGGCCGCGAGGACACACCTCACGCTGCGCTGGTGCCGTTCTCCGTGGTTCGAGACCGGCTCGCGGCTGACCGCCTGACGTGGGCGTTGCTCGGTCTGGATGGGGAGACACCGGTGTTCGCCGTCGAGCTGCCCGCCGAGGCTGTCGGGGAAATTCCCGAGCTGCATGCCGCCGGTGAGTTCGTAGACCTGCGCCGAGTCGGCGCGGTGGTGTCGGCCGATGAAGCGGCGACGCTGTCGTACGCGCGGGCGCTGCTCGCGTGGCATCGTCGCCATCGGTACTGCAGCGTGTGTGGTACGGCGACGGACAGCCAGCGCGCGGGTCACGTGCGTCGCTGCAGGAACCCGATGTGTCAGCACGAGTCCTTTCCGCGTACCGACCCGGTGGTGATCATGCTCGTGCTCCGCCCCGCGACGCACGAGCGACCATCACGCTGTCTACTCGGCCGTCACTCGCGCCTTCCGCGCGGCGCGTACTCGCTGCTGGCGGGGTTCGTCGAGCAGGGGGAGAGCCTCGAGGACGCAGTCGCGCGGGAGGTGTGGGAGGAGACGGGCGTGAAGGTCCGTGACGTGACCTACGTGGCGTCGCAGCCGTGGCCGTTCCCGTACTCGATGATGATGGGCTTCCGCGCGCTGGCGGAAGCCGAGGACATTGTCGTCGACACCGACGAGCTCGAGGACGCGCAGTGGTTCACCGCCGCGGAGATCGCGACCTTCGGCGAATGGGAAGACGACTCGGCCACCTTCCGCCGCCCGCGCCGCGACAGCATCGCGCGGGTGCTGCTCGACAAGTGGGTGGCGGAGGAAGCGGCGGCGCGTTAGGTGGCTGGCATCGCGTTAGGCATGGCTAGTCGGCATCTCAGACGAAAGGGGCGAACGGATGCTTCGGATCTGACGGATTGCCTCCGAGCCATTCGAGGGCTTCGTTCACCGATCGAATCACAAGCCGTTCGGTCGATGATCTCGAAGTCGGTGCTGAATCAATCCGTTCAATTCGGCAAATCCGTTCGCCCTTCGTCATAGAAGCCAGACGTCGCCACCGGCCTAACGAGAAGCTATCGGCGCGGCCAGAGCACGCCCTGATTCGCCCGCGAGACCGCGCCCACGCCCTTGTACGCGAACTTCTGGATGCGTTTGCCCTCGTACGTTTCGGTCGTGTAGATGTTGCCCTTCGAGTCCGTCGCGATGCTGTGCACGGCGAAGAACTGGCCCGGCTGACGGCCGCCGTCGCCGAAGCTCGTGAGAATCTCGAGCGACTGGCGATCCATCACGTAGACGCGCTCGTTCTTGCCGTCGGCGAGGAAGATGTACTTCTGCTGCGGGTCGCGGGAGAACGCGATGTCCCACACCGAGCCGTCGCCGCGCGTTAGCGGCGCGATGCGCTGCTCTTTCACGAACTTGCCATCCTTCTGGAAGACCTGGATGCGATCGTTCACGCGGTCGCACACGTACACGAGGCCATCCGTCGACGGCTCGGCGCAGTGGACCGGGTTGCGGAACTGCTTGTCCGGCGGCGCGTCCGGGTTGTAGGGCGGGAGCCGACCGTCATCAGGCTTGTTGCCGTACGCGCCCCAGTAGCGCTTGAGCTTTCCCGTCCCCATGTCGAGGACCGCGACGCGCTTGTTGCCGTAGCCGTCGGAGACGTACGCCTCGCCCGCCTTGGCGTCGAACGAGATCTTCGCCACTCGGCCGAAGTGCGTGGAGTCGTTGCTGTTAGGCGCCTGGCCCGGCATGCCGTACTGCGCCAGGAACTTGCCGTCGTGCGTGAACTTGAGGATGTGCGAATCGGCGTTGCCGTTCCCGCCGATCCAGACGTTGTCCTTGTCGTCGATCGTGATGCCGTGGTTCGAGCTCGGCCACGTGTAGCCCTCGCCCGGACCGCCCCATCGCCTTGACGAGATTGCCTTCGGGGTCGAACTCGAGGATCGGCGGCGCCGAGCGGCAGCACTCGCCGAGCGGCGGCTTTGCGTCCGCGCCGACCTCGGTGCGCTGATTCAGCGTCGAGTCGCCGCGGTGGATGATGAACACGTGGTCGCGCGCGTCAACGCCGACGCCGATGGTGGAGCCGAGGATCCAGTGGTTCGGCAGCGGCTTGGGCCACATGGGGTCGACCTCGAACCGCGGTGCCTGCACCGTCTGCACCCGGACCTTCGCCGCCAGCACACGCTGACCGATGCCGAGGGCGGTGATTACGCCGACGAGAGTGAACGTGAGACTGACGGTACGCCGCCGCGTCATCGACTGCTCCGGGTCTGGGGTGCTGGTTCGGGACGTGGCGTGATTCTACGGTCGCCCGGTCCGGGACGTCCAGTGCGTCAGCATGCCGGGTCGGCTCAGCCTGCGGTCAGACCCCAATGTGCCGTGGTCGCGTCCAGCAGCGCGCGTGGTGACGCGGTATTGCGCAGCAGCTCGCCGCGAATGCAGCCGCGGCAAGGCGCGCCAGCTCGCGGCGAACGTTCGCCGTTGTCATCCGGCTGCCCGACGTATACTCGTCCGCATGAAGCGAGACGTACGAGTGCGCGCGAGCGGCCGTCGGTGGGCCGCCACGTGGCGGGCCGGCATCATTGCGATCGGCCTGATGGTCGCGCTTCCAGCGCGTCCGTTCGCGCACGAGATCCCGCCGTCGGTCACGCGTCGTCGCGTTCGTGAAGCCCGAGACGGGGCGGCTCCGCCTCCTCGTCCGGGTTCCGCTCGAGGCGATTCGCGACGTCGACTTTCCGCAGCGCGGGGCGGGGTACCTCGACATCGCGCGCACGACGCCGCTCCTGCGCGATGCCGCGAACGTGTGGATCGCCGACTACGTCGAGATGTACGAGAACGATCGCCGGCTCGAACGCGGCGGGATCGTCGCCACGCGCGTGTCGCTGCCGTCGGACCGCTCGTTCGCCACGTACGACGGTGCGCTCGCGAACGTGACGGGCCCACCACTCGCGGACACCGTGGACGCTGCCCTGGCAGCAGGCCATGCTCGACGTGCTGCTGGAGTATCCGATCACGTCACCGACGGCGCGCTTCTCGATCCGACCGGCGCTCGCGCACCTCGGGATCCGGACGACGACGGTCCTGCGATTCGTGCCGCCTAACGGCAGCGAGCGCGCGTTCGAGTACCTCGGTGACCCGGGCCTGGTGCGGCTCGACCCACGCTGGCATCAGGCCGCGTTGCGCTTCGTGCAGCTCGGCTTCGCGCCACATCCTCGACGGGATCGATCACCTGCTGTTCGTGCTGTGCCTGGTCATCCCGTTCCGTCGGCTGCGTCCGCTCGTCGCGATCGTCACGGCGTTCACGATCGCGCACTCGATCACGCTCATCGCGTCGGCGAGCGGCTTCGCGCCCGACGCGCTCTGGTTCCCGCCGCTCATCGAAGTGCTGATCGCGTTGTCGATCGTGTACATGGCGTTCGAGAACATCGTCGGTCCGAAGCTCGAACGACGATGGATCATCGCGTTCGCGTTCGGGCTCGTGCACGGCTTCGGGTTCTCGTTCGTCCTGCGCCAGTCGCTCCAGTTCGCCGGTTCGCATCTCGCGACGTCACTCGTCGCGTTCAACGTCGGGGTCGAGCTCGGGCAGCTGTTCGTGCTCGCGATCGCGGTTCCCGCCCTGGTGTTGCTGTTTCGGTACGTCGTGGCGGAGCGCGTGGGGACGATTCTCATGTCCGCGCTCGATCGCGCACACGGCGTGGCACTGGATGCTCGACCGATGGTCGGCGTTGCGTCAGTACTCGTTCACGGTGCCGGCGATGGACGCTGATTTCGTGCTCACTGCTCTTCGTGTAGCGACCATCGCGCTGATACTCGTTGGACTCGTGTGGGGGATGTACGTGGTGTTCGGGAAATCCATCCTTCGGCGGTCGGAGTCGAGTACGGCGCCCGAAGGTTGAGCTCTCTTCGCTATTGTCATTCCGAGCGGAGCGCCGAAGGCGCGGAGTCGAGGAATCGCGATCATATGGGCAGAGGAGCCCCTCTACCGGGACGAGCACGATTCCTCATCTGCCCACTACGTGGGCTCCGGCTTCGCTCGCTCGGAATGACACCCTCCGCTCGGAATGACAATTACTTCTTTCCCGCGGCGACCTTCGACTTCACCAGGTATTCGAGCGCGTCGATCGCCAGCTTGTTCGGGTTCACCTTACCGCCGCCCGCGTTTCGCAGCACGATGACGCCAATCTGCTGCTCGCGGTCGAAGTACATCATCGCGACGTACCCGGCCACCCCGCCGTTGTGGCCGTACCACGTGAAGTCCCCGCGCCGCGCGACCGAGAAGCCGAGCCCGTAGCCGCCACTCAGCTCGCCAGTGGCAGCGACGACGCCGCTGTATGCGCTGTCGAGCCGCGCCGACGGAAGTACGTCAGGCGGCCCGTGGCCCAGCTGGAGCACGAGGAACTTGCTCAGGTCATCGACGGTGGTGAACAGCGCGCCGTTCGGCACCTTGAATCCACGTCCCGCGATGCCCTCGCGGACCGCCTGGCCCGGGTCGGGTCCATTGTTCGGCGAGATGTCGTACCCCTTCGCGAGTTCCGCCGCGATGGACGGCTCGATCTCGAACGCGGTGTGCTGCATGCCGAGCGGGGTGAGGATGCGCTCCTTCTCCCACTGGACATAGGGGACGCCGGCCACTCTGCCTAACGTCGCACCGAGTATCGCGTAGCCGATGTTGGAGTAGAGGAATCGCGTCCCGGGTTCGAACTCGATGTCGGTGTGCGGAAGTGCCGCCCGCAACGTGGACTCCCACTGGCTCACCGGACCGGTCCAGAACGGCCCTTCCTCCCTCGGCTCACGCGCGATGCCGGATGTCATCGTGGCCAGCTGGAGGACAGTGATTGGCGCCGTTAGGCGTGAGTAGCCCCGGATTTCCTTGATCTCGGGATAGTACCGCTCGACAGGATCGGAGACGCGAATCTTCCCCGCGGCGACCAGCTGATGCAGCATGAGCGCGGTGAACATCTTCGTGATCGACCCGATCCGATAGACCGAGCTCCTGCTCGCGAGGCGACGCGTGGACATGTCGGCGAAGCCGTAGCTCCTCGTCCACACGAGTCCCTGCGGGGTGACGACGCCGATCGTCAGGCTCGCAATGCTGTCGCGGGCAAATTCCGCCGCGGCCATCGAGTCCACGCGTTGCAGCCCGGGCACTGCGGGTGACTGCGCGACCGACGCTCGCGTGCCGAGTACCGTCGCCAGACAAGGACGATTCCTGCGATGACCTGCGGCTTCCGGCTGGGAGATGCATGAGAGATCCGTGGCACGTTGTCCTGTCCATCATGTCACGCCATTCACGGCGTTGGCGCGCGTTTCGAGGGCGACGGCGACGACGCGGCCGAATCGAGCGGCGTCACCTCGATGCTGCCGTTGAACGAACGTCGGGCTATTCGGGCCATCATGACTCAGTCAGTGTGTTCGAATCAGCGTGCGAGGTTACTGCTTGGCGCTGTGCTCGCGGGCTATTCTCGCGCGGCCGCATCAATCCTTCCTGCGCCACGGACGCCACGAGCGTACCATCGCGAGTATAGAACGCGCCACGGGTGAAGCCACGCGCGCCAGCCGCCGCCGGACTATCCATCGCGTACAGCAGCCACTCGTCCGCTCGGAAGGGCCGATGCGCCCAGAACGCGTGGTCGAGCGTCGCGAGTTGCAGCGCGGGCGAGCGCGGTGCGACGCCATGCGGCAACAGTGCGGTGCCAAGCAGGCCGTAGTCGGACGCGTACGCGAGGACCGCCTGGTGGATGAGAGGCTCGTCGGGAAGCTTCTCTATCGCGCGCAGCCAGAGGTGGCGCACGGGTGCTCGCTTCTCCGGCTGAAACGGATCGAGCGGCGCCACAGGCCTGAAGTCGATCGGTCGATCCTGCGTGAGAATCTTGCGCAGCGACTCCGGAATGCGATCGGCCATGCCGCGAATGAGATCGAGCTCGTTCGCCAGCTCCTCGGGCGGCGGCACGTCGGGCATTGGCGTCTGATGCTCGTAGCCCGCTTCGGCGATGTGAAACGAGGCCGAGAGGCTGAAGATCGCGCGGCCGTGCTGGATGGCGGTCACCTGGCGCGTCGAGAAGCTCGCGCCATCACGCAGGCGATCGACGAAGTAGACGATGGGCGCCGCGAGATCGCCGGGAAGAATGAAGTAGCCGTGCAGTGAGTGCGCCTCACGCGGCGCGTCGACGGTGCGTCGCGCGGCGACGAGCGCCTGCGCGAGCACCTGGCCGCCGAAGACGCGCCCGGTGCCAATGTCGCGATTGCGTCCGCGATAGATGTTGACCTCGAGCGGCTCGAGGTCGAGCAGATCCAGCAGTTCGCGGACAGGGAAGGACATGGAACGGGAACGGGGAACGGGGAACGGGGAACTGACGACGCGGGTAACCCTTGGCACTTCCGTCGCGCCGAGCGTAGCATGAGTGTATGGCAAATCCCTTCCCGCGCGACCGGCTGCTCACCATCGAGGAGTACTTCCACCTCGAAGAGCAGAGCACCGTTCGACATGAATACCTGGATGGTGAGATTCGTGCGATGTCCGGCGTTACTCGCCAGCATAGTCGGATCACGATGAACGTCGGCGCCAGAGTGTGGGCAGCCGCACGCGGCGGGTCATGCCGGGTCCATCAAGCCGAGGTCATGCTGCAGATCGGAAGGGTGGTGTACTACCCCGACGTCATGGCCGCGTGCGGTAGTGAGCCCAGCGATCCGCGGGTCGAACTGGATCCCTCACTCATCGTCGAGGTGCTATCGCCCACCACCGAACGTACAGACCGCGGTGAGAAGGCGATGACCTATCGCGGCCTTCCGAGTCTCACGACGTACCTCATTGTCGAGCAGGACCGGCGCTGGGTCGAGCGTCAGTGGCGTACGCCGAACGGACCGTGGCAGCGCGAGATCTTCACCGACGCCGGTGCCGTCACAATTGCCACTCCCTCGCTGACACTCACCCTCGATGAGATCTATGAGGGTGTGACGATGCCCTCGCCGACGGAACGCCTGCGCCTGCGCGAGGAGGCACTCGCGTACGGGTGAGCGAGGCGTGAGGTGATGCGCTACGGCACCACGCGGATCGGGAGCGTGCCTAACGTTGCTCCCCTGGTTCGCACGGATCTCGAGACGGAGCGGCGCTGCCGCGCGCGGAGTGATCTCCACGTCGACCGTCTCGCCGATGCTCAGCGCATACCGCGCCTGACGAGCGCACGTCGCGAACGGCCTCCGGCAGGTCCGCGCCGTCGCGCGCGAGCAGGCGCCACTGGACGCATCGAGCTGTCCTGCCACACGTCGGCGCGCATCCCGGGACGCGCGAGCGTGATGTTCACGATCCGGAGCCGATGCGCCACGCCGACGCGCATCTCGATCGGCGGCGGCTCCGCGCGGCCATTGATCAGCACCGAGTTCGCCTCGGCCGCGGAGTCGGCGGGCGACGTCACGACTGCGACGAAATCTCGTGCGGGATCGTAGCGCTGGCCGGGCTCGAGGACGATGATCGCGCCCGTCAATCCGCCCGGTTGCTGGTGCGACTCGTCGATGTGGCTGTGGTAGATGAACGTGCCGGCGCGCGGCGGCGTGAACCGCGCTTCGAACGAGTCCTTCGGCGCGATGACCGGCGACAGGCGAGCGTTCGTTCCGCTGAATCCCGCGATGCCGTCGTAATAGCTCTCGAGCTCGATGCCGTGCCAGTGTACCGCTGTCGGCCGAGTCATGCCGTTCACGACCGTAATGGACACGGGCTCGCCGCGCGTGACGATGATCGGCGGGCCGATCGCTCTGCTCCAGTCGGGCGTCGGTTCGGACGTGCCTTCGCCTAACGCGAAGTTGAAGCCCGGTTGACCTGGCGTCGTCGCTCGCTCGGAGGCCACCAGTCGAAACCGATGACGTGCCTCCGCCGACGGTACCACCGCCGGCGACCCGGGCTTTGGCTTCACCGTCACGCCGAGCATCAGCCCGCTCATGCCCTGCAGCGCGTGATTCGTGATGTGGACGTGCGACTCCGGCGCGAGCGTCCCGAGCGGGCCACGGGCCATGATGTGCTCGGGAATGTGGCAGTGGAACGCCCAGTTCCCGGGCCGCTCCGGGCTCCAGGCCATGGTCATCGTCTGTCCGGGCGACAACAGCTCCGTGACCACGCGAGGCCGGCGCGCCTCGGCGAACGTCGTGTCGGTCGAGCCGTCGCCCTTGCTATCGACGCGAAAGTAGAAGCCGTGGAGATGCATCGGATGCGAGTCGCCCGACGCGTTGAGCACGCGCCAGCGCACGGAGTCGCCCACCGTGTAGGAGAGCCGCTCCGTGCTCGGCCACGATCGACCGTTCACGACCATCAGCAGCCGCTTTCGGCCGTGAGGCACTGCCCCACCAATGGAGTCGCTCCACATGCCGATGACGAACACACGATCGACGGGCTTCGTACCGGGTTCGTCGACGACGATGGCGCCGCCGAGCTGCGCGTCCTCGCGCGTGCGGAACTTGAATGGGCGACCCATGGTCGTCGCCCAGTAGTAGTACGTTCCGGCCGAGGCGAGGCGGAACCGAACCTCGCGCTGCTCGCCCGGGGCGAGTCGCAGAGCCGTGTCTGCATCGTGCCCCGGCGTGCTCGCGGTGTCGCGGTCGTACAGGCCGTGGACGAGCAGCGTGTCGTTAGGCAGCACGTTGCGAACAGTGGCCGAGACGGTGGTGCCGGCGACGACGCGGATGAGCGGCCCGGGGATCTGCAGCGGCTTGCCTGGTTCGGCGAAGGCCGGGATCGCGGCGCCGGGAGCGGCATCGCCGTCCGGGTGCCAGTCGCCAACGCGCGCCTCGAGCTGTACCGTCAACACGCCGCTCCGCATCACACCAGCGGCCACGCGGTTGTCGTTTGCCGTCACGCTCGGCGGACCATTCGTCGCGGCGGCCGCACGCGGAGAGGGTGTCGAATCGCCGGTTGCGAAACCCGTGGCGACGACGGCGAGCGACAGCGGAGCCAACGCGCGGAACGCCAAGGGCGCCTCCAGTTCCAGTGCAGCGGCGAGTCCCAAACCCTGTTGAGTGTGGGGATTCCGCGGTAGCTGTCAAGATCGTCCGCGAACGAGACCCAGGCGCGGGGAAGGGCGTTTGGGAGGTCTCCGGCGGCTTTCGTCCGCCGCCCTCTGGTGGGCCGCCACGATTCTCTGCTAAATAGAGCGACATTCACACCCAGCACACGAGGACGGAATCATGCGGCAGCGGACGGTGCGTCGGCGCGCGATCGGCATCGCGGCGCTACTCGGCCTAACGACACTCGGGCTTCTGCTCGTCCGGCCCACTCGGTCGAGCGCCGTGCAGGGTGCGCAGGGCACCCAACTCGTGCGCGGCAACAAGCCCGGCGAATGGCGCTACTGGGGCGGCGACGCGTGGAGCACGCGCTACTCCGCGCTCGATCAGATCAACGCGTCGAACTTCAACTCGCTGCAGGTCGCCTGGCAGTGGAACGCCGGCACGATCGGCCCGGACGAGTACTATCGCACGACGCCGCTCTACGCGAACGGCCGGCTCTTCACCGTCGCGACCACGCGGCGCGTCGCGTCGGCGATCGATCCCGCGACCGGCGAGACGCTCTGGAAGTGGGGGCTCGACGAAGGCATCCGCTGGCAGAAGGCGCCGCGCCAGTTCGCCGGGCGCGGCCTCTCGTACTGGACCGACGGCGCCGAACGAGCGCGTCATCGTCGTCACGCCCGGCTACCACCTGGCGTCGCATCGACGCGAAGACCGGCAAGCCCGATCCGAAGTTCGGCAAGGACGGCGTCGTCGATCTGATGGACGGACTCGGCCTCCCGCTCGTGCCGCTCGCGGTCGATGACACGGGCTCGCTCATCATCAGCGACGCCGCGCCGCCGCGGAAGGCGAAGCCGGGCGAGAAGTGGGATCCGGTCAAGAAGATCGGCGCCGACGGCACGGTCGGCATCGATCCGGCGCTACGGCCAGATCGCGAACAGCTCGCCGGCCGATCGTCGTCGGCGACGTGATCGTCGTCGGCAACTCGTCGATCCACGGCTACTACCCGATCCGCGCGCACAACATTCCGGGCTACGTGCGCGGCTTCGACGTCCACACGGGCAAGCAGCTCTGGAAGTTCAACCTCATTCCGCAGCCCGGCGAGTTCGGCGCGGAGACGTGGAAGAACGGATCGAAGATCGGCACGCGACGGCGTCGGCAAGAACGATCCGTGGGCGACGTAGTCGGCGGATCCGGAGCTCGGCCTCGTCTACATCCCGTCGGCATGCCGCTGCTCGACGAGTACGGCGGCCATCGTCCCGGCGACAACCTGTTCGGCAACAGCCTCGTCGCGCTCGACGTGAAGACCGGCAAGCGGAAGTGGCACTTCCAGATGGTGCATCACGACATCTGGGACTACGACACGCCGATGGCGCCGAACCTCCTCGACATCACGGTCAACGGGCAGCGGCGCAAGGTCGATCGCGCAGACGACGAAGCAGGGCTGGGTGTACACGTTCGATCGCGTGACGGGCGAGCCGATCTGGCCGATCGTCGAGACGCCGGTGCTGCAGAGCGACGTGCCGGGCGAGCAGACGTCGACGACGCAGCCGATTCCGATCGAAGCCGGCGCCGTACTCGCAGCAGGGGCTCGTCGAGGCGGATCTCATCGACTACACGCCGGCGATCAAGGACTCGGCGCTCAAGCTCGCGAAGAAGTGCCGCATGGGTCCGTACTACATCCCGGCGTCGCCGGCCGACGGCAGCACGCCGAGTGGGCTCAAGTGCTCGTGGTACGCGCCGGGCGCGAGCGGCGGCGTGAACATCGACGGCGGCGCCGCGGTGGATCCGGAGACGGGCATGCTGTACGTCGGCGTCGCAGATCGGGCATGAGCACGATTCAGCTGCAGAAGGATCCGTGCTCGGAGTTCCGCTACAGCTCGCCGCACGACAGCTGCGGCCTGTTCGGCGCGCTGCCGGCGCCGGCGGGCTACAAGCCTCCCGCGCGCGAGCGAGCGCGGCGATGGCTTCGAGGGGCGCGCCGCCGGCTCGCAGATCGGCGGCGTCTCGATCGTGAAGCCGAAGGAGTACGGCGGCATCACGGCGTACGACATGAACTCGGGCGACAAGAAGTGGTGGGTGCCGAACGTCGGCATGATGCCGGCTGACGAGCAACGACCCGCTGTTCGCGGGCGTGACGCTGCCGCCGCAGGGCGGGCGCGGCCAGGCGCAGATCATCACGACGAAGACGCTGCGTGATCTACGGCACCGGCCGCAACGGCGGCGTGCCGGGACGGCGCGCCGGAGCTCTACGCGGTGGACAAGGCGACGGGCAAGCAGGTCGGCGCGGTGAAGATTCCGGCGCAGACGACGGCGGTGCCGATGACGTTCATGCACCAGGGGAAGCAGTACATCGTGTTCGCGATCGGCGGCGGGAACGCGCCGTCGCTCGTCGCGTTGACGTTGCCCGGCGCGGCTGGGACAGGGGGCGCGCGGTAGTCATTCCGAGCGGAGCCGCGAAGCGGCGGAGTCGAGGAATCGCGATTGTCCCGATAGAGGGCCATCTACCGGGAACCGCACGATTCCTCGACTGCGGCCTTCGGCCTCCGCTCGGAATGACTGCATCTCACTCCGGTTTGTGGCACACCGCTTCGATGTTGTACCCGTCCGGATCGATCACGAACGCGCCATAGTAGTTCGCGTGGTAATTGGGGCGCAGCCCGGGCGCCCCGTTGTCACGCCCGCCGGCCGCCACGGCCGCCTTATGGAAGGCGTCCACCGTGGCGCGATCATCACTCGCGAACGCGACGTGGACGAACGGACCGCCACAGCCCGGTTCCGACGGATCCTCGCTCGATCCGACACGAACCGGCTCGCCCTGCTTGATCCAGAAGTCGGGAATGAACGCCTTGCGGAACCCCGCGCCCGACGAGAGCTCCATCGCGAGCGTGTAGCCTAACGGGGCGAGCGCGGCCTGGTAGAACCTCTTGCTGCGATCGTAGTCGGCGACGCGGATACTGACGTGGTCGAGCACGTGGTGAGCTCCTTTGGCTGGTTCGAGCGGGGCGGGCATTGGCGGTACTAACCTACAACCACCGCCGGTATCGCGACGCCATGCTTCCACTCGTCCGAGTCGCGCGCTACACTCTCCGCGACCCGAGGAGGAACCCAGGAATCCGATGCTCCAGCCGTATCTCCGATTTGCGCTCCTGACATCAGCGACATCCGCGCTCGCGTTGACCGTGACAACGGCGCCGAGTCCAACGGATACGACCATTGCTGGTCGACCGGCGGCCACCGCCCCGCTCGACTCGGCGCTCCTCAAGTCGTACAAGTGGCGGAGCATCGGCCCCGACCGTGGCGGACGCTCCATCGCCGCCACCGGCGTCAAGGGACGACCGAAAGAGGCGTACTTCGGCGCGGTCGGCGGCGGGCTGTGGAAGACCACCGACGGCGGCCAGAGCTGGACTCCGATCACCGACGGGCAGGTCAAGAGCGCATCCGTCGGCGCCGTCGCCGTGTCGGAGTCGAATCCCGACGTCGTCTACATCGGCATGGGCGAGACGTGCATTCGCGGCAACATCATGGCCGGCGACGGCGTCTACAAATCCACGGATGCCGGCAAGACCTGGACGCATATCGGGTTCGACGGCGGCGCGAAACAGAACATCTCGAAGATCCGCGTGCATCCGACGAACCCGGACATCGTCTGGGTCGCGGTGTTCGGTCAGCACGGCGCGCCTAACGAAGAGCGTGGCGTCTTCAAGACCACCGACGGCGGCAAGACCTGGAAGAAGGTCCTCTACCGCGACGACAAGACAGGCGCGATCGACATCTCGGTGGACCGCACGAACCCGAACGTGCTCTACGCGTCGATGTGGGAGGCGTACCGCGTCGAATATCAGATGTCGAGCGGCGGCCCTGGTTCGGGGCTGTTCAAATCAACAGATGGTGGCGAGACGTGGCAGGAGATCACGCGCAACCCCGGGCTGCCTAGCCGGCGTCGTCGGGCGCATTGGCGTGTCGGTGTCGGGTGCGGATCCGAACCGCGTCTACGCGCTCGTCGAGAACGAGAACGGCGGCCTGTTCAGTCCGATGACGCCGGCGCCACGTGGACGCTCGCGAACGGCGAGCGCAAGCATCCGCCAGCGCGCGTTCTACTACACGCACATCACGGCCGATCCGAAAAACAAGGACGTCGTCTACGCGCTGAACACGTCGATGTTCCGGTCCACCGACGGTGGCAAGACCCTAACGAGTGTCGCGAGGACGACGCACGGCGATCATCACGACGTGTGGGTGGACCCCGACGACCCGCAGCACCTCGTGAACGGCAACGACGGCGGCGGCGCGATCTCGACGGACGGCGGCAAGCACTGGAGCGAGCGAGGCATTTCCGACGGCGCAGTTCTACCACGTCGTCGCTCACGAAGCACGTGCCGTATCACGTCTGCGGATCGCAGCAGGACAACAGCACGGCATGCGTGTCGAGCGCCGCTCCGAGCGGCTTCGGTGGAGGCGGCGGCGGGGGCAACCCGCTCTACACCGTCGGCGGCGGAGAGCCGGGCTACATCGCGCCGGATCCGAAGGATCTCGACGTCTTCTTCGGCGGCACGAACAACGGCGGATTCCTCACGCGCTACAACCGCCGCACGGGACAGCTGCGCGAGGTGAACCCGTACCCGCGCATGTTCCAGGGCGAGCCGTCGAGCGATGTGAAGGAGCGCTGGCAGTGGACGTACCCGATCATCTTCTCGCCGGTCGACTCGAACGTGCTCTACGCGTCGTCGCAGCACGTGTGGAAGACGACGAACGGCGGTCAGACCTGGACGAAGATCAGCCCCGACCTCACTCGGCACGACCCGAAGACGATGGGGCCGTCCGGCGGCCCGATCACGCACGACATGAACAGCCCGGAGATCTACGCCGTCGTCTTCGCGTTAGGCCCGGGCAAGAAGAGCGCGAACGTCATCTGGGCGGGCTCGGACGATGGCATGATTCACGTCACGCGCAATGGCGGCACGACGTGGACCAACGTCACGCCGAAGGACATGCCCGAGTTCGGGCGAGTGAGCCAGATCGACGCGTCGTCGTTCGACGACGGCTCGGCCTACGTCGCCGTGAAGCGACCGCTCCTCAACGACGTTGCTCCGTACATCTTCCGCACGCACGACTTCGGGAAGACGTGGACGAAGGTCGTGAACGGCATTCGGCCTAACGACTACGTGCACGCCGTCCGCGAGGACCCGACGCGCAAGGGGCTGCTGTACGCCGGTGCGCAGCACGGCATGTACATCTCCTACGACGACGGCGACAGCTGGCAGACCGTTCTCGCTCAATCTGCCCGACATCCCGATCGCGGACGTGATGGTGGAGCGGAACTCCATCGCGATCGCGACGCACGGGCGAAGCTTCTACGTGCTCGACAACATCGAGGCGCTCAGGCAGTACACGCCGGCCATCGCGTCGGCGAGCGAGCCGTACCTGTTCGCGCCTGCGCCCGCGATTCGGTCGGGAACCACCGTCGCGATCCGCTACTGGCTCAAGCAGCCACCGCAAGACACTGACGCTCGACATCCTCGACGCGAGCGGCAAGGTCGTTCGCACGTACAAGGGCGGCCCGCCGCCGGATACGTCGAAGAAGGCGGACGACGATGATGACGATCGTGAACCGCCGCCAGCGCCGATGGTCGCGGGGCTCAACACGCAGACGTGGGATCTCCGCTACGCGCCGGCCACGCGATTCCCCAGGATGATCCTCTGGGGCGCGACGACGAACGGACCCGTCGCACTGCCGGGCACGTACCAGGTGCGCCTAACGGTGGACGGGAAGACGTTCACGCGCCCGGTGACCGTGCGGAAAAACCCGCTGATCACCGACGTCACGCTGGCGGACCTGCGCGAGCAGTTCGACCTCGCGATCCAGATCCGCGACAAGGTGAGCGAGGCGAACGAGGCGGTCATCAAGATCCGGGACCTGAAGAAGCAGACCGCGGATCGCCTGACGAAATCGCAGGACGCGGCGCTCAAGGCCGCGGCTGACTCGTTCTCGAAGCACGCGAGTGACGTCGAGGAGGCGATCTACCAGGTGCGCAATCAGAGCGGCCAGGACCCGCTCAACTTCCCGATCAAGATCAACAACCGGCTGGCGACGCTGCTCCAGACGGTGACGACGGGCGAGGGGAAGCCGATCGGCGCAGCGCGTCCCGATCTTCAACGACCTCAAGGGCGAGTTGAAGGTGGAGACGGATCGCCTCGCGAAGGTGCTGGCCGACGACCTCGTTAGGCTCAACGCGGAGCTCAAGCGACTCGGGTTGCCTGAGGTGACGTTGGCCAAGCCGACGATCTCGTAGGGAATCGGGACGGGAATCGGGAATCGGGAATCGAGAACCCTCGGGACGCCTCTCTCAGCGAGAATGGCATCCCGAGGGTTTCGTTCCCGATTCCCTATTCCCGATTCCCGATCGTCTTGTCCCGCCCGAACGGATCGCCCGCCAGCGACTCCGTATGCAGCGCGCAGAGCCACTCGCCGTTGCGGCGCACCCACACCGACGAATCGTTGCGCGTCGACGGGCAGCGTCTTGCCATCGACCACCACCCGCTCGTTCACCTTGTACGCGACGATCGCGACGTCGTCGCCGATGAACTTCACCTGCGCATTCGTTCTCGTCGAAACTGTACTGCTTCAGCTCCCACTTGCCGTCGGCCATCATCTTCTCCATCGACGCGCCGTCAATGGCCGAGACGCCCTGTGCGCCGACGATGATGCAACCGTCGTCGGTCATCTGACCGGCGGTACGG
This sequence comes from uncultured Gemmatimonadaceae bacterium, assembly GCA_963829055.1. Classification (GTDB taxonomy): domain Bacteria; phylum Gemmatimonadota; class Gemmatimonadetes; order Gemmatimonadales; family Gemmatimonadaceae; genus JAJKIV01. The sequence continues at coordinate 28,323 of CAWHHI010000007.1, forward strand.
CCGTCCTTCGTCTTCATCGTGTCCCAGAACCGCTTCTCGAGGTCGAGCAACTCCCGTTCCCTTCCGTCGATCGCCATAGCCGTGCCTCGTACGCTTGAGTCGGGCGGCTTCGAAGGAAGAATCAGGCCACGTTACTCCGTCCGCAGCGCCTCCATGGGATCGATGCGCGCCGCGCGGCGTGCAGGGACATACGCCGCGCACACCCCGATCGCCACCAACAGAACCGACGCGGCGACGAGGGACGCCGGATCGAGCGGACTCACGCCGAACAGCTGCGACCGCAGCAGCTGTCCCATCACGACCGCTCCGGCAATTCCCAGGAGTGCGCCCCCGCCGACGACGCCGATCACTTCGCCGATCACCAGCCGACGGACGTCGCGCGGCGTTGCACCGAGCGCCACGCGGACGCCGATGTCGCGCGTCTGCCGACTCACCGCTGACGCCATCACGCCGTAGAGACCAAGCCCGGACAGCAACAGCGCCACCACGCCAAAGGCAGACATGAGCAGTGCGCTCAACCTCGGCTGCGCGAGCGGCTGATCGAGGAGCTGATCCATCGTCGTCGCATCCCAGAGCGTGAGATTCGGATTCGCGTCGTGCGCCGCCGCACGAAGCGCCGGCAGCATCACCGCGAGAGGTGCGGTCGTTCGCACGGCAACGAGGCCATTCCAGAACGGAGGGATCTGGTCCCAATCGAAGTAGATGACCGGACCCGCGTTTCGCAGCTCGCGGAAGTGCGTATCGTTCGCGATGCCGACGACGGTCAACACGTCGCTGTCTCGCACCTGCTTCAATTGCTTTCCGATCGCGTTCTGCCCTGGCCACAGTTGGCGAGCCAGCGATTCGCTGATCACCACCACCTTCGCGGTGCCCTTCGTGTCGGCCGCAGTGAACGCTCGCCCCTGGCGCACCGGAATCCGGAACGTGCGGAAATAGTCGGGGCCGACGAACTCGAACGGCACGAACGGATAGCGCTCGCGCTCCGACTCCGAGACTTCGGCCGGCGCGATCTTCATGATGTAGAACGATTGCCCCTTGAACGGTGCGCTCTCGATCGGCGTCGCGGCGACGACGCCGGGCGTGGCCTCGAGGCGCGCCACGACCTGCTTGCCCGCCTCGTGTATCTGCTCCTGCGTCGACAGCACGCTTTGCGGACCCGTGAACGAGAGCAGCGACACATGCTCGGCCGAGTAGCCGAGGTCCATCGTCTGGAGTCGCTCGAGCGTGCGAACGAGGAGCGCTGCTCCGGTCAGAAGGATCACGGACAACGCCACCTGCAACGACACGAGCCAGCGGCGTGTGTTGCGCGCTGACTTGCCCTCGAGCCCCGTGCGCGAGTCGGAGCGCAACACCGAGTACGAGCTCACGCGCGACGCGACGAGGCTTGGCAGGAGCCCGAACAGCAGTGTGGCAACGAGCGTGATCGCCGGCGGCCGCGGCAGCTGGTGGACCCGCAACGCCGAGCGCATCGACTCGCGGTAGCTGCGCCGGTGCCGCCACACGCACGACGCCTAACAACACCTCGGCGATCACGAAGCCGAGCAATCCGCCGACAACCCCCAGGAGGCCGTTCTCGACGAAGAACAGTCGCGCGATGTCCGCGTGGCTCGCGCCGAGCGCACGACGCACCGCGATCTCGCGCGTGCGGCCGAGCAGGCGGATGAGCACCAGGTTGCCCACGTTCACACACGCGATCAGCAGTAACAGCGCGACGGCGAGCGTCAGCGCGACGATCGCCGGTCGGGAGCTGCCCAGCACCGTGTCGACGAACGAACGGGCGTCGACGCCCGACACCACGATGTCGGTGCGCGGGGCCTGGCCAGGCCCCGCCGGAGTGCTCGCGAACGGATTGTTGCGTCGAGCGAGAGCGAATACGGCATCGCGCGCCGCCGCGATGGTCACTCCGGGCGCGAGCCGGGCGACGATGTCCACCTGCGCCGTGAAATCCGGCGCCAGCGGGACCCATGCATCGGTGCCGGCGGGATACTCGAAACCCGCCGGCGCCACGCCGACGATGCGTGCTGTCCGACCAGTGTACGGCGTGGTGATGGTGTGGCCGATGATGGCGGTGTCCCCGCCGAACCGTTTGCGCCACGCGGCGTAGCTCAGCACGATCACCGGCTGGGCGCCGGTGCGGCCGTCCTCGGCGACGAACGTGCGCCCGACGACCGGCCGCACGCCTAACACATCGAAGAAGTCCGGCGCTGCGCTCACGGCGTCGAGCACGATCGACGTGGTGCCGTCGATGAACGGATTTGGACTGGGGCCGAGGTGGTAGAAGCCGGTGACGCCGCGAAACATCGCCGTGTCGCGCGCGATCTCCCGGAGATACGGGTACGGCGCGTCGATATTGGCGCCGCCACGATCCAGTGGATGCATGACGACGAGACGGTCCTGCGCCGCCACGGGCAGGCGGTCGGCAAGCACCGTCTTGTAGATCGCGAACATCGCGGTGGACGTGCCGACGCCGAGCCCGAGAATCGCGACGGTCGCCAGGGCAAAGGTCGGGGCGCGGCCAATGGCGCGGACGGCTACCGCGACGTCGCGGCGAACCCTGCTCAGATGTTCGACGGACATGGACTGGTGGCGGCGAGCGCGCCTAACGTCGATCGGAGCATGGAGTCCTCGGGTGGGTAGAGCAGACTAGCCGTGCCAACACCGCAAGAACGTACCATCGTCACACGCTCGGCGCGCCGGTCCCCTCAACGCCTGCTCGAGCTTGCCGGTCACGGAGCAGAAATTCGAGCGGATCGGCGGATGTGACGGTTTCCGTCGCGCTCTCACGAAGGTCGTGACCTCGGGCGTGTTCGACGTGACGTTCGACGCGAAGGGGCGTACCTCGGCGCCGTCGGGGGATGCTGGGAAGACCAGCGACGGAGGTCCAGCTGGCCCCCCATCACCGACGGCCACGTGATGCTCATTGCGAGCATCCCGAGGGGTTTCGCTACGGAATCGCCAATCCGTATTTCGCGTTGATCGCCTGAACCGCCGCAGTGGCGAGAATCGCCTGACCTGCGGCGCTCGGGTGCACGCCGTCAAGACTGATGTTCGAGCCGAACGGCGTGCTCGAGAACAGGATGTTTGTGAGGCTCAGGCTCGGCTTCGGTAGACCGTACAGCGCGTCGAGGCTGAAGTACGCCCATCCATTCTCGTTCGCCCGCGCCTGCATGTGTGCATTCATCTGCGCCATCCGGGTGTTGATCGCGCTGATGTCGCCTGACGTGAGCACGTAGTCCACGGCGCCGGGCACGTTCGCGCACGTGGCCGTCGTCGGCGCGCGCGACACGAGCGTGAGCAAGTATCCTGGCACGAACACGTAGTTCGAGCTCAGATAGCAACTCAGGCTGACCGTGATCCCAAGTGGTAACAGCGCCGGCCACTCGTTGAAGAACTCGCGTGCCCGCCGGATGCTCGGGAAGTTGGCCGCATTGTTAGGCAGCCCGACGAGCACGCCGCGCGCGCCAGTCGACTTGACCGCCGCGAGCACCGCATCGTAGTCGCGCTGCCAGTCCGCGAACGGCGTCATCGCCTCCACGCGACCAGTGCTCGCTGGCAGTACCTCGTTCGCGGCGAGCTCCACCGACACGAACGTCGGATTCTTCGCGAGCATGGCCGTCACCTGCGTCTGCCCCGGTGGGAGTACACGCGTGTACAACGCTCCCTTGCGTGCGACGCGGGCCGTTTCTGTCTCGGGCGTGCTGCGAAGCGCGTCGCGAACCTTCGCGCCAGAGATCGCGACGCTGTTCGTCGGCAGGGTGACGCCGTCGCGCAGCGGTGCACAGACGTTCATCACGGCCGTCACGAGGTCGTCACCGAACGCACCGACCAGCACGATCTCGGACACGAGCGGCGGCAGGAGCGGTGGTCCGCACCCCGGGTCCTGGATGAGCGGTAGTGCGAACGGGACGCCCGCGCGTCGCGCGAGCTCCGCGGGCCACGCGGCGCGTTGGCCGGCGGCGAAGATGCCGGCCGATTGCACGCCCTGGCTGTTACTCGTGCCTAACGCGACATAGCGGGCGAGCATCGCCTGCGCCGTCACCGCGCTGACACTCCGGTTTGTTGCGGGGACCGTGGGCGTGTTGGGCGGACCCGGTGGAGCGATGGGGTCCGTGCACGCGGCAAAGGCCAGCGTCGCGCCAACGAGGGCGAGCGTACGTCTCATCCGACTGCTCCTGCCAGGCTGCGCGCGAAGCCCGACTACGCGCGGTGCCCTAACGACACCCGCGCGTCCCCGCGCCGCAGGTTCCCGAAACTGCGCCGACGGTCCGGACGGCGCAAGCGTGCCGTCGGTCAACCGGCGTAGCGCTCTTGCGTGATGGCTTCCGGAGCTTGTCGATGCGCTGGCGATCTCGCGAACCTGCGCTTGAAGCGCCGGCGCGTCCGACGAGCCCAGCACTGGCCGAGAGCGCTATGACCCCAGGATCGAGTGAATCCTTGCGCCGTGTCGGGAGACTGGTACGTTGGCAGGGTGGCCGAGCCAATTGCAACCACGAGCCGAGCGGCTGAAGGAGCCAACTTGTCGTCACGCAGACCGCGCGACGACGAGATCGATTTCTTTGGCATCACGCACCCGGGCAAGGTCCGGAAAGACAACCAGGATCACTACCTCGTCTCCACGCTGCACAAGACCGCGCGTGTAAAGGCGACGAGTCTTCCGAACCCGGAGCTGTTCGAGCTCCCGAGTCAGCGCATCGCGTCGTTCGGGATGGTGGCGGACGGCGTCGGCGGACACACAGGCGGCGAGACGGCGAGTCGCGCTGCGGTGGAAGCGATCGCGGAGTACGTGAAGGAGACGATGAACGCGTTCTACGCCGCCGACGAAAGCGACGAGAGCGCGTTCTTCTCAGCGCTCGAGGACGCGGCCGCGGCGTGCCATCAGGCGGTCATCCAGCGCGCGCACGACAGCGGACAGCCGACGGGCGCGACGACGCTCACGCTGTTCGTGGCTGTCTGGCCGAGCCTCTACCTGCTGCACGTGGGGGATAGCCGCTTCTACCTGTACCGGGGTGGCGCGCTGCAGCGCCTGACGCGCGACCAGACGATGGCGCAGGACCTCGTCGACTCGGGCGTCCTCGCGAAGGAGCAGGCGGTGCGGAGCCCGCTCGCGCACGTGCTCACCAGCTCCATCGGCGGAAGCGAAACACGGCCGGACGTCTCGCGCGTCGAGCTGACCCGTGGCGACGTGCTGTTGCTCTGCACGGACGGTCTCACGAAACACGTCTCGGACGACCGCATTGCCGATCGCCTGCGGGAGATGACGTCGGCGGAGCAGGTGGCGCGCGCACTGGTCGACGACGCACTCGCTGGCGGTGGCATCGGACAACGTGACGGTCCTGGTGGTCGGAGGCGTTAGGCGGTCAGTGACGCGGGCGACCTACCGAGATCCGACGAGCTTCTGAAAGTCTGCGCGGCCGCGGAGCGGATCCCATAGCGGGTCGAGCCTGAGTAAGGCGGCATTCAGCACAGATGGGTCGGTCATCGCGGCGCCTATCCGAGTCACAGCGCAGTCGTACTCCCGCGCCAGGACGCAGGCCTCGGCCATCAGTTCGTGGTCTATCGGGTTCAATGGACGTTGCGCATCGCTCACCAGGCGATTGATCTCCCGCATCGCTCCTTGGTGGTTCCCTGATCCCGCCAAACCCAATACCCATATGGCGTGATACGTGGCGCCCGGCATCCCGCCGCGACGTACCCGAGCGTCCGCCCAGCTCGCAACGGAGTCATAGTACGCGCGGGCCTTCGTCGTATCGGTTTGGTAGGCGATCGCCTTCGTGAGATAGAAGTCGACGGAATCCAGCCCGAACGTGTCCCACCCAATGCTTCGGAGGGCTGGAGCATACTCACCGGCAAAAATGCGGTGCATCCGAATATAGTTCGAGTTTTGCGACACTTCGAACAAGACTGCGTTGAGCCCGGCTTGCCGAATTGCCTCCTGAATGACGGCTCGAGCTGGCTCAACTTGCCCGCGCGTGAGCTTGGTCCACGACGCTTCATCGCGTAGTAGCTCGTTGTCCGCGGCGATAGGGCGATCGCGCGCGTGTAGTATGCCTCTGCCTGTGAGAAGTCTCCGGCTTGATCAAATGCGTCGCCCACGCCAGCTAACATCGCTGGATTTCGCGGGTCGAGCTCCGCGGCTCGCTCCAGGTCATGAAGACCTGCCGCCCTGTCGCCGGCGTCGAAGCGCGCCCACCCGCGGTCGGCAAAGGACTGCGCATCGGTCGGATTGCCACGTGGAGTGCCCAGCTGACGCTCTTCGCGCGCGCGAGATGTGTCACGAGTGACATTCGCATAGTACCACGCGAGCACCCTGTGAGCCCCCGACAATTTCGGATCGAGAGCCAGGGCCGTCTCCGCGGCCTTCCTCGCCATCTCGCCGCGTTGCGTGAGCGTGAATCCGCTGGGAAGGCTCAGATCATAGCTGGTGGTACATCGCCAGGTGCATCCACGCGATCCCGAGGTGCGCCAGTGCGAAGGACGGATCGAGGCGTACGGCGTCCTCATAGTATTGGAGCGCCTCTCGCTGGTGCTCCCAGTCGCCCGCGTCCTTCGCTGCCTGCGCGCGGAGAAAGTAGTCGTACGCCTGCATATTCTCGGTGGGTTTGGCTCTCACGGCCGTTCGTTCGGGGGCCAACAGTGTGACACTCAGCGCGTCGGCGACCCGCTCGGCGATCTCGCTCTGCATGTCGAGGATTGCCGAGCCATATGGCTTGTCATAGCGCTCGGTCCACATGGTCCGGCCGTCGCTCGCCCGGACAAGCTTCGGCGTTATGCGGACGCGACGACTTGACGGTTGCGTCTCGTAGCGGACCGTCCCCGTCATCAGGTAGTCCGCGCCCAATTCCTTCGCGATCTGCGAGATACCCTTGGTCGTCTTCTTGTACTGGTTGCTGCTCGTCGGCGCGACCAGCGCGAGACCCGACACCTGTGCGAGCCGGCTTGTCAGCTCATCGGTCATGCCTTCGGCAAAATACTCCTCCGCCGCCGCTCCGATATTCTCGAGGGGCAGGACTGCGAGCATCGGCATACGTGCAACGGTGGGCGTTCCGCCTTCTCGACCCCATTTGAACGCATAGGCGAGCGCGGCGATGAGGGCGATTGCGGCGACTGCGATCACAATGCGCGTATTCGACCGCGAGAATGCCTAACGCACGTCCGCCGCTGGCATCACGGGCCGGGGTGCCCATGCCTGGGGTTGCCATCGCCTCGAGCTCGTGCTGGATCTCGTCTACCCGCTGCCAGCGGTCCGCCGGTTTCTTCTCCAGACAGCGCATCACGAGCGCCGCGAGTTGAGCCGGGATCGCCGTGCGATGGTGTGTTATTGGTTCCGGCGCCTGCGTCATGTGCGCCGACGCGAGCATCTGTACGGTCGAGCCGACGAACGGAGGTCGACCCGCCAACATTTCGTACGCCATCACGCCGAACGAGTAGATGTCGGCGCGCAAGTCCGTCGCGGGATCGGCCGCTATCTGCTCGGGCGCCATGTAGACGGGCGTGCCGTGCGCCACGCCGGCGGTCGTGATCTGCTCGCTGCCGGTAGCTTCACGCACCGCCTTGGCGATTCCGAAGTCTGTCACGACCGCGTGCTGACCACGCAGGAGCACGTTGTCGGGTTTGATGTCCCGATGGACGACTCCCTGGGCGTGTGCCTCGGCAAGGGCGTCCGCCACGTCACGGAGGATTCGTACGGCATCAGCCAGCGGCAACTCGTGTTCGCGGGCGAGCTTGCTGCGCAGCGACTCACCGTCCACGAACGGCATCACGTAGTACAGAAAGCCGGCGGCCTCGCCGGAATCGATGAGCGTCAGGATGTGAGGATGCTGCAGGTGCGCGGCGATCTCGATCTCCCTCAGGAATCGCGCTCCACCGACGACCGCCGCGAGCTCGGGAATGCAGCACTTTGATCGCGACCGAGCGATTGTGCTTCAAGTCGCGCGCGAGGTACACCGTCGCCATACCGCCGCGCCCAAGCTCGCGCTCGACCGCGTAGCGGTCGGCGAGGGCGGCACGAAGTGGTTCGACGGCAGGAGTCACTGGTACGTTGACGATGAACGTTTCAACGCCCGGCCGATAGACCTACCTTCGCGCAAAGGCCAGCCGGTTGCCGCCTGAAGACGCCGGTGACGAGCGGTCGTGATCGGTCTTGAGCGCGCCAGTGCGAGCCGTCGTGCGGGAACATCGCGGTCGCGTGGGACAACGTGTACAACCTGACGCATCGTACACTAGCCGAACGCGTAGAGGAGAAAGGGGTCAGAACAAATGGTTCTGACCCCTTCTTCATTTTGCGCTAGCCGTCTTGAACGCGGTCTTCTGCGCCATGATGTCCCGGAACGCCACCATGAACCGGTTCATCTCCTCCGGCGTCCCAATCGACACGCGGAGATGCTCGTTGAGCGGCGGGAACGGACGACCCACCAGCACGCCCTTCTTCTTGAACTCGTCGATCACCGGCACGATCGGGCGCTTGAGGTTCACCATGAAGAAGTTCGTGTCCGACGGAATCGACTGGTAGCCTAACGCGGCGAGATCCTTGATCGTCTTCTCGCGGAGCGTGATCGTCGTCTTCTTCACCCACGCCTGCGATTCCGTGTCGCGAAGCGCCGCGACGCCGCCGTACTTCACGATCGCGTTGATGCTCCCCGTGCTGTAGGGACGCATCCGCTGGATCAGCCCCTTCGGCGCCAGCGCGTAGCCGAGCCGCATGCCGGCGAGCGCGGCGATCTTCGAGAACGTGCGCGCGACGATCACCTGCCGTCCCTCGAGCACGTACGGCACCGACGTCGCGTAGCTCGGGTCATCGACGAAGTGATGGTACGCCTCGTCGATGAGCACCGGCACATCCTCCGGGACGCCGTCGAGGAACTGCTTCACCTCGTCCTTCGTGATGAGCCGGCCCGTCGGGTTGTTCGGGTTGCACAGATAGACGAGGCCGACGTCGCGAGCGTTCGCGCGCGTCGCGTGCATCATCGCCGGGATGTCCTGCCGGAAGTCGGGGAGCAGCGGGACCTTGATGATGTCCGCCTTGAGCGCCGTCGCGTGCGAGTAGAAGATGTTGTACGACGGGTCCGCGCCGACGAGCATGCGGTCGTCCTGCAGAAACGTCGTGCCGCGACGTCGAGAATCTCACCGGAGCCGGCGGCGAGCAGGACGTTCTCGGGCTTCACGCCGTGGTGCTTCGCGATCTCGTCGACGATGCCGCCGTCGGGATAGCCGTAGCGATTCGAGTACTTCATCGCGTGCGTCATCGCCTTCATGACGGACTCGGGCGGACCGTACGGGTTCTCGTTGTTCGCGAGCTTGGCGTAGCCGTCGTAGTCCTCCTCGGGGCCGAACGCGAACGGCCGAACCGTGGCTCGCCGCTGGAGCCCGCAGTCGTGCGCCGCGTGCCCACAGGTCCGCGCGCGGCGCGAGCCCCATGGCGCCTAACGCGGTTGCGACGCCACCAACGAACCCTCGCCGAGACACGCCGGATCTCTTCGCCATCGCTCCCTCCGTCCAGGGCTGGAACCGCCGTCGGACCACCTGCCGACCCCTCTAACCTCGTCATCGTGACGACTCACCGCAACTCGGTCCGGTTCCGAACCCGATCTGTCCTCCGAACGCCTTGTCCAGTTCCCGACGCCGAGCGTATACTCGGCCAATGACCCATCCACTGCCCAGCCGCCCAATGACGCTCGAGGAGTATTTCGACTTCGAGGAGCGGAGCCGAACTCGGCACGAATACGTCGACGGCGAAGTGTTCGAGATGAGCGGCGCGACCCGCCGTCACAATGCCATCGTCGGCAACGTGTACATCCGATTGCGAACCGCAGCGCGCGGTGGCCCGTGTCGCGTGCACTTCGCCGAGGTCAAGCTGCGCGCGGGCCGCGGTCATGTACTACCCGGACGTGATGGCGGCGTGCGGCGCTCCGCCGGCGGACGAGCGTCTCGAGGATACGCCGAGTCTCGTCGTCGAAGTGCTGTCGCCGTCCACACAGTCCACGGACCGCCGCGAAAAGCTGATGGTCTACAAGGGAATCGCCAGCCTCAACGCGTACCTGATCATCGATCAGATGCAGCGCCAAGTCGACCGACACTGGCGGGACGCCACGGGCGAGTGGCGGCACGACGTGATCGTCGAATGGCGCCGTCCCGGTGTCGTTCGGATCAGTGAGCCTGACCATGACGCTCGACGAGATCTACGAGGGCGTGGTGTTCCCCACGCCTGAAGAGCGGCTGCGACTTCGCGAGGAAGAGGCCGTATACGGGTAGAACGGGGGCACCCTATTCCTTCTGCCGGGCCAACGTGGTAGAGCCGGGTGCTCGACAAAGCCGAGGCGCTTCGGACGGTCGAGCGTTAGGCATCGCGGCAGGGCTTGGCGAGTACCAAGTGCGTCAGCGACTGCTCAGCAGCAGGTGTCAGGCATCAGGCCCCGTATCCGCCGGCTTGGGTCGCGCGCTTGGCGTCGCGCTGGGTCGCGGCGGACTGGTTACTGGGCTCGGAGACTGACGCCTGACACCTCCTACTCAATGCTGGCGTGCTGAGCCACTGGCCAAGCCGCCGCGAAGGTGCCAGTACAAACGTTAGTCCAGCCGCTCAGTGCTTCGACAGTCTCCTGGTAGAGGATGCGGAGGAACCGCTCACGGTTGGCTGGCCATGCCGCGTCGTATTCCGCCGTGATCTTCGACGCGAGTACCTGCTCGATCGTGTGCTTCGCGGCGATCTCCTTGCGCATGCGGTCGCGCAGCACGTACAGCATGTCGTGATACTCCTTCACTCGCGCGCGGTCTGTGAGCGGCCCGTGGCCGGGGATGATTTTCGTCTGCGCGTTCGTTGTGACCATGATGCGTTCGGCCGCGCGGATGATGCCGTCGATCGAGCCTCCGCTCGAAAGGTCGACGAAGGGGAAGCCGGCGCTGACGAAAACGTCTCCCGTATGAACCACGTTCGCCTTCGTGAAGTAGACGATGGCGTCGCCGTCCGTGTGGGCCGGCGCGACGTGGAAGACGACGATCGAGTCGCCGTTCAGGTGGAACGTCACCGTGTCCGTGAACGTCACGACCGGCAGCGCACCGTGCGGCGACGCGGGCTCCGTGCGGTTGAGCGCTTCGATGAGCTGACCGGTGGACATCCGTCGCCGGACGTTCTCGTGGGCGAAGATGAGCGCACCCGCCTTGCCCATGTTCTCGTTGCCGCCCGTGTGGTCGAAATGCCAGTGCGTGTTCAACACGAACTTCACGGGATCGGGTGTGATCGCCTTGATGGCGGCGAGCACCTTGGGCGTGAGCGGCGCGAACTGATCGTCGACGACGAACACCGCGTCGTTGCCGACGACGAGGCCGATGTTCCCACCCGCTCCCTGCAGCATGTGAACGCTGCCCGCAACGAGAACGGAGCGGACCTGTATGGTGTCGAAGTTCTGCGCACGTAATGACGGCGCCACACCGAGGAGAAGGACACCCGCGACGAGACGACCGATGCGTCGGGGACGGAGCAGCGAGTTGGTCATAGGCTTGTGCGCGTGGCCGAGGGTGTGGGCTCAAAATGTCGCCATGAGGCCGCCTCGGCGATAGGCGACTCGATAGTGGAGCGGGTGTGAGTTGTTGAGAGCAGGCGTTCTGGCCTCATTGCCGGAATTGGCAATGCACGGCGCCTCTCGCCCACCGCAGGGGGATTCGCCTTGCCAATTCCGGCAATACGGCCTGCCTCGCCTGCTCTCAACAACTGGCTCTCAATCCACCAACGGACTGCGTCTCCGCCACCGATCACTGGCTCTCGCGGCCTCGCCCGCGCAGACTGTAGCGAACGCGATTCGCGGTTTCCACACACGTCACTGTCACAGTCACTGAGCGCCGCGATGACCGCTTCGGGGGACCGGGCAACCGCATCAGAAGGTGGGGCGCCCGCCGGGCCGTCGGTGGTGCGCGGTAAGCGAGTGCTGACTGCCGACGGCATCCGGCCAGCAACGGTTCACATCGCAGACGGGCGCATCATCCGCGTTGGAGATCTCAACGAGGCGGTTCCGCGGTCCACGGACGTCGTCGACGCCGGCGACCTCGTGGTCATGCCCGGGCTCGTCGACACGCACGTCCACGTGAACGAGCCGGGTCGCACGGATTGGGAAGGATTCGAGACCGCGACGCGCGCGGCGGCGGCCGGCGGCGTGACGACGCTGCTCGACATGCCGCTCAACTCGATCCCCGCCACCACGAGCGTGACGGCGCTGCACGCGAAGGCGACCGCGGCGCAGGGGAAGACGTGGGTCGACGTCGGGTTCATTGGCGGTGTCGTTCCCGGCAACGCGTCGGCGTTAGGCGACCTCGCACGCGCCGGCGTGCTCGCGTTCAAGTGCTTTCTCGTCCCATCCGGCGTGCCGGAGTTCGCGCACGTGACGCGAGCCGGATCTGCGCGAAGCGATGCCGGTTCTCGCCGAGCTCGGGCTACCGCTCATGGTGCACGCCGAGCTGCCCGAGGTCATCGAGGCGGCGACGCTCGAGGCGACCGCGGGCGATCCGACGAAGTACGCGACCTATCTGGCGTCGCGTCCCGCCGCGGCCGAGCACGAGGCGGTCGCGCTCGTGATCGAGCTGGCGGAGGTCACCGGTGCTCGCGTGCACATCGTGCACGTGTCGAGCGCGCAGACGGCGCGTCATGGTGGCGTCACGCGCGCGAGCGTGGCGTGCGCATCATCGGCGGAGACGTGCCCGCACTACCTCTGGTTCGACGCCGACCGAGATTCCCGACGGCGCCACCGAGTACAAGTGCGCGCCGCCGATTCGACGCCGCGACGACCGCGACGGGCTGTGGTCCGCGCTCTCGTCACGGCGAGCTCGACATGATCGTCTCCGACCACTCGCCGTGTCCGCCGATCCTCAAGCGGCGCGACGTCGGCGACTTCTTCGTGGCGTGGGGCGGGATCGCGTCGCTCCAGCTCGGAGTCGCCGTGGTGTGGACGGCCATGCGCGAGCGCGGATCTGCCGATCGAGCGGCTCGTCGAGTGGATGAGCGCCGCGCCGGCGACGCTCGCCGGGCTCGAGCGAACGGAAGGGAGCGCATCGCGCCGGGCTACGATGCCGACCTCGTCCTCTTCGACCCCGATGGGAGCTTCACGGTCCGCGCGGACATGCTCCTGCACAGACACCCGCTGACGCCGTACCTTGGTGCAGCGCTTCGCGGGACGGTCGAAGCGACGTACGTTCGTGGAGTGCTCGCGTACGATCGACGCACCGGACCCGCGCGATACTCCACCGGGAGAGCTCCTTCTTCCAGCTCGCATCGTCATGACCGACCGATCCGCACAGTTCACGGACCTGATCGATCTCGCCGCCGAGCGGGCCGGCGCGTTCGGTGCTGCTGGCGAACGATGAGTTCTTCGCGCCGAAGGAGGCGCTCCTCAAGGCGACGCCGGCCGAGTGGCGCGAGGGCGTGTACACGGAGCGCGGGAAGTGGATGGATGGATGGGAGACGCGTCGTCGCCGCACGCCAGGCTACGACTGGTGCATCGTTACGGCTCGGGATCCCCGGCATCATCCGCGGCGTCGTCGTCGACACGAGCTTCTTTCGCGGCAACTATCCCGAGTCGTGCTCGATCGAGGCGGCCACGGTGGACGGGCATGCCCGACCGCCGAGACGATCGCGAGCGAACGCGCACGTGGACGGAGATCCTGCCGCGATCACCGCTGCAGGGCGACGCGCGGAACCTGTTTGCCGTGGCATGCCGCGACGCCGTTCACGCATCTCCGGCTCAACATCTTCCCCGACGGCGGCGTCGCGCGCCTCCGCGTTCACGGGGAGGGCGTACTTCGACCCGGCGCGTCACCATCCGGGCTCCGAGGTCGATCTCGCCGCGGCCGAGAATGGCGGTCAGGTGCTGCTCGTGCAGCGACATGTTCTTCGGCAACCGGCACAATCTCATCATGCCGGGCCGGTCGACGCACATGGGCGACGGCTGGGAGACGCGTCGTCGGCGCGGACCAGGACACGACTGGACGATCGTGAAGCTCGCGACGCGCGGCACGCTGCACCGCATCGAGATCGACACGGATCACTACAAGGGGAACGCGCCGGGCCGGTGCATGGTCGAAGCGTGTGACGCGCGCGTCCGTGCCTAACGCGGACATCCGGCACTCGCGAGCCGCGTCGGGGCGTGGCACGCAGCTCGTGCACGAGACGCCGCTCCAGCCGCACGCTCGGCATCGGTTCACCGATCTCGCGCACCACGGGCCGGCGACGCACGTCCGGCTCAACATCTATCCGGACGGCGGCATCGCGCGGATGCGGCTGTACGGGATGCCGGAGCGCGCGTGAGCGAGGCGCCATCGGTGTCGGCCGGTGTCGCGGCATTCGATGCGCTGTCGCCGATACGAGGCGGCGCTGCTGCTCGGAGACCTGCTGCGGATCGCGACGCGTGGGTCGCAGGGAATGCTCGAGCGTCGCCCGTTCGGCACGCTGCACGTGATGCTGCGACGAGGCCGAAGAGCTCTGGTGGTCGCTCGCGCCGGATGACTGGCGCGAGGCGTTCGACCATCATCCGCGCATCGGCGAGCAGTCGGCGGCGGCGCCGCAGTCCGCGCAGGCGCGGCGCTGGTCCGCGGACGAGCAGCGCGGCGCGGCGTCGGCAGCGACGAGGACGTCGTCAGGCGCTGGCGGAGGGGAATCGCGAATACGAGCGGCGGTTCGGGCACATCTATCTCGTGTGCGCGACGGGCAAATCGGCGGAGGAGATGCTGGCGCTGTTGCGCACGCGCCTGACGAACGATCCTGCGACCGAGCTTCGCGTTGCGGCCGGCGAGCAGGCGAAGATCACGCGGCTCCGGCTCGAGAAGCTGTTCGCGCTCGATCTCCGAACGCCGGCGCGAGCAATGATCTCGACACACGTGCTGGACACGTCGCGCGGTCAGCCGGCGGCGGACGTCCGTGTCATCCTCGAGCGGCTCGCGGTGGAAGCGGCGTCGACGCGCGAGATGACTCGCGCGCGAGACGGACGCGGATGGCCGCGTGCGGGAGCTCGTTCCCGGATGGCGCTCGCTCGGGGTGGGGCGATATCGTCTCACGTTCGATACGGGCGTCGTATTTCGCGTCGGCTAGGCGTCGAGCCGTTCTATCCGGCCGTGGTGGTGTGTTCGATCGGTTCGGGACACGAGCGCAGCACTATCACGTGCCGTTGCTGCTCGAGCCCGTACGGCTACTCGACGTATCGACGGGATCGTAGGACGGCCTCGAGTGCATTGCTCCGAGGCGTTGCCGATCGGCCGCTGGCGACGTCGTCCGGCGCGATCGGATCGGCCATTCAGCGTCCGGTCGACACCGTCTGCGGATGAAGCCCTGGTCTCCGCAGATCGCATTGCCGTTGCGCACTGCACGCTCGCTGTACGCTGCGCGCCTGCCCGTCGAGCGCGCTCCGCAGCGTCGATCCACCGGGCGAGCAGCGCCCGCTCGCGATCCGTCATGTGCGTGCGGTTGCCTAACGGCATCGTCCGCGTCTCGACCGCTCGCACGCGGATGCGCGCCGCCAGCGCCTGAATGCGCGCCGGGTCGTCGAACGACACGCCACCCGGCGCGGCCCCGAACTCGGTGATCGACGGAGTCGCCGAGTGGCATGCAGCGCAACGGCGGTCGACGATCGATCGCGCATCGGCGAACGTCACCTGCGCCGGGAAGCGCGCCGCCGCACCGATCGCCGCCGTCGAACCGGACGGCTCAGCCGGTTGGCGGCCAACGATCGAGCAGCAGCGCAAACCCGGCCGCCAGCGTCAGGCCCAGCGCTGGCACCCACTGCGCGAACGTGAAGCGAATGTTGAGTATGTGCCGAACCGCCGCGCCGATGGCGATCAGCACGAGCAGCAGCAGCCAGCTTCGCGGGTGACCGTAGACGCCCGGAAAGTGATTGCTCACCATCAGCACGATCACCGGGAACGTCAGATAGTTGTTGTGGATCGACCGCGTCTTCGCCGTCTGGCGCCACCGCCGGATCCGGCGGGCGCCCGGCCGTCACCGCGTCCACCAGCACGCGCTGCGACGGCATGATCGTCAGCGCGACGTTGCCCGCCATGATCGTCGCGAGCAGCGCTCCGACGTGCAGGAACGCCGCGCGCCCACTGAGCAGGCTCGTTAGGCCGATACACGATCGGCAACGAGCGCGGCGAGCGACAGCTGCCGCCGGCGGCCGTCGCGGAACGCCGGCGCCACGAACCGTCCACAGCCATGTCGTACATCGAGCCAGCCGACCACGATGCTGCCCAATCCCGACGGCCATCGCGACGCCAGGCGCGAGCGCGACCTTCGACGGATCCGTCAGCAGCGCACGGCCGCCGACGTAGTAGACGACGAGCAGCAGCGCGACGCCGCTCAGCCACGTCGTGTACGCCTGCCACTTGAACCAGTGCAGCGGCCGCGGCATCGGCTGGCCGGCGAGCGACGTCTTCTCGACGAAGTAGAAGGCGCCGCTGTGGAGGAGCCAGATGTCGCCGTAGAGCTCGGGCGCGCCGCGCGCCGACGGCCGCAGGTTGCGGTCGAGCCAGTTGAACAGCAGCGAGTTGCCGATCCACATGATCCCGGCGATGACGTGCACCCACCGGAACGACGAGGTCGAGCAGCTCGAGCAGATGTGCGACATGCGTGCGGTCGATACGCTGGTTACGCCGACGCGGCCGCCACAGTGCCGCGCCGATGCTGCAGAATGCGCACGAACGACCGGCCGCGAAGCTCGTCGAGCGTCACGCCGGTCATGGCGACCGCCTCTTCTTCCGTGAGCGCGCCGCAGTTGATCGCGCGGAAGAAGAAGTTGAGCAGTCCCTGACCCGTCGCGGCGTCGTCGAACACATCGCCGACGAGCGTCGCCTGCGCCGCCCGTTCCACGAAGTTGCGGAGCCGCGCGCCCTGCTGCTCGAGCCCGGTGAGGAAGAAGGTGTAGACCGCTGCATAACGCGTCACGAGCTGCGCCGGATGCAGGTCCCAGCCCTGATAGAACCCCGCCTCGAGCGAGTGGCGCACGTCGTCGTAGTGCATCCGCCACGCGTTATGCACGCTCGCGCGGTTCTCGGCCGTCTGTGCCTGGCGACAGGGCAGGCGCCGTCGGCTCGCCCGTCGGTGAATCGGCACGGGCATGACGGTCGTGGAGCCGTCGGACAGCCAGACGCCCGTGCCGGCGAGCGCGACCTGCATGACGCTCTTCGCGAAGTCGCACGCGATGTGACGCATGCGCTGGTACGCCGCGGTGATGTTGAGCGACGCCGTGTAGTCGTACGTGCCGAAGTGCGCGCCCGTGAGGCGACCGCGCCCGGCGTCGATGAGCAACGGCAGCAGCGAGCGTCCGTTCGCATCGATGATGAGCTGCGGCGTCTCGACCATCGCCTCGAACCGGAGCGACCCGGCGGCGAGCCCGAGTCGCGGCTCGAGCTGCTCGAGCACGTCGACGAACGCCGTGACCTGCTCGACGGACGGAGATCTTCGGCAGCGTGACGACGAAGCGCTCGGGGAGCCGGCCGGCATCCCGAACGAGCGTCGTCAGGAAGATGTCGAGCGTCCGCAGGCTCCGCGCGTGCAGCTCGGCTGTCAGTGGCTTGACGCGCAATGCCGATGAACGGCGAGAGCGTGTTCTCTCGCATCGCCGCGCGCGACCTCACGCGCACCGGCCGCGGCGTGACCATCTTCCTCGGCGTCGGGTCTAACGCCGTACCCGTCTTCGTAGTCGATGCGAAAATCCTCGACGGCCTCGCGCTGGAGCTTGTCGCGCACGCGGGGTGGACGGACTGCGCGAGGCGAATGTCGCGGTCGTCGCTATCCGAGGAGAGACCGATCGCTTCGGCGAGCGAGCGCGCGTCGGGCGCGTACTCGTCCATCGCGCGTCGAGCGAGCTGGCCGAGCTTGGGGACGGTGTCGGCGGTGAAGAGCTGCGCGCCGCCGTACACGGTGTGAACGGGCTGCCGAGCTCCGGATTCGCCGGGGTAGCGCCGAGCGAGCTCGGCGTTGACTGGCTGAAGGCGCGCGATGATGGGCGCGAGGTTGTCCCGCGTGAGCGACGTATCGGTCATGCGAGGGATTCTCGTCGCGGCGATGACTCTACGCAACCGGCTTGTCATTCCGAGCGGAGCGCCGGAGGCGCGCAGTCGAGGAATCGCGATCGTACCGGTAGAGGGGCCCCTCGTCGGGACGATCGCGATTCCTCGACTCGCGCGCTCGCTCGGAATGACGCCTCCGCTCGGAATGACACCCGGACCACTACTTTGTCGTTCTGCCATCTGTGCCACGAACCCGCCGAACATGAGCCCAGCCAACATCGTCGTCGAAGGCCTAACGAAATCGTTCCGCGTTGCCGAACGGAGAACGGGCGCGCTCGGCAGGCTTACCGGCCTGTTCGCGCGACGCTACCGAACGGTCGACGCCCTCAAGGGCA
Source organism: uncultured Gemmatimonadaceae bacterium (assembly GCA_963829055.1). Lineage (GTDB taxonomy): Bacteria > Gemmatimonadota > Gemmatimonadetes > Gemmatimonadales > Gemmatimonadaceae > JAJKIV01. Next base: position 46,694 of record CAWHHI010000007.1, read on the forward strand.
TCGACTTCGCCCTCGACGAAGGCGAGCTGCTCGGGCTCATCGGGCCTGAACGGTGCCGGGAAGTCGACGACCATCAAGATCCTGTGCGGCATTCTCGAGCCGACGGCCGGGCGTTGCGAGGTCGGCGGCCTGGTGCCGTGGCGCGAGCGCATCACGCACGTCGCGCGCATCGGCGCCGTGTTCGGCCAGCGCACGCAGCTGTGGTGGGATCTCCCCGTCGTCGAGAGCTTCGAGCTGCTGCGCGACATCTACCGCGTGGCGCCAGACCGGTATCGCAAGACGCGTGACGAGCTGATCGCTCTGCTCGATCTCGAGCGACTGCTCGTCCACGCCGGTGCGTCAGCTTTCACTCGGCCAGCGCATGCGATGCGAGATCGCCGCCAGCATGCTGCACGAGCCGCGCGTGCTGTTCCTGGACGAGCCGACGATCGGCCTCGACGCCGTCGCGAAGCTGGCCGTCCGCGAGTTCGTGAAGACGCTGAATCGCGAGCGCGGCGTCACGGTCATCCTCACGACACACGACATGCAGGACGTCGAAGCGCTGGCCGAGCGGGTGATCGTGATCGGGAAGGGCGTGATCCTCGCGGACGGCAGTCTGTCCTCGCTCCGTCGCGGCGCGCTCGCCGAGCGGAGATTGTGGGTGCACTTCGCGGGCGACGTGGCGACGGTGGACGTGCCCGGCGCGACCGTCCGCCAGCGACGGGCGCGCTCGGTGGAGTTGGCGTTCGACCCGCGCGTCACGTCGGCGCATCGAGCTGATCGCGCACGTGGCCTCCGCGTACGACGTCGAGGACGTGCACCTCGAGGAGCCGCCGATCGAGGAAGTCATCGCGCGGTTCTACGCGCTGCACTCGGTCGAGTCGTGATGGGTATCGCGATGGGCGCGGGCTGCGCCCGTACCAGGCCGTGTTCCGCGCGCGCTTCCACCTGCTGCTGCAGTATCGGGCGGCGGCGCTGGCGGGATTCGTCACGCAGTGCTGGTGGGGCGCGCTCAAGATCATGGTGCTCGCCGCATTCTTCCGTGGGGCAGCCTCGATCGCCGATGACGATACAGCAGGCGATCGACTACATCTGGCTCGGGCAGGCGCTCCTCACGCTGCTGCCGTGGTCGGCGGACCCGGAGATCGCGCGCATGGTCCGTTCGGGCGACGTCGCGTACGAACGACTCCGCCCACTCGATACGTACGCCTTCTGGTATGCACGGGCGGTCGCGCGGCGCACCGCGACGCCACTCCTGCGCGCGATCCCCATGGTGATCACGGCCGGGCTGGTGCTGCGCTTGTTAGGCATGTCGCGATGGGGGCTGTCCGGCCCGGCCGGATGGGACGCCGCGCTGTTGTTCTGCGCGTCGATGGTGCTCGTGGTCGCGCTGTCGACCGCGGTCGCGACGCTGATGGACATCCTCGACCGTCGCGACGCTGTCGGATCGCGGCGTGAACACACTCATCGGGCCGCTGATCATCGTGTTCTCCGGGAGTCTGGTGCCGCTGCCGCTGTTCCCGGATTGGCTGCAGCGCGGACTGCGCTCTGCAGCCGTTCGCCGGGCTGATCGACATACCGTTTCGCATCTACAGCGGACACCTGAGCGGCCGCGGCCGCGGCGAGTGGTCTCGTCAGGCAGGCGGTGTGGGTCGTCGCTGATCGTCCTCATCGGGCGCTGCTCATGGCGCGCGTGATGGCGCGGCTGCAGACGCAGGGCGGGTGACCGTGAACGCGTTTCGTCTCTACGGTCGCTACGTCGGCGTGTCGCTCCGCAGCCAGATGCAGTACCGCGGGTCGTTCATCGCTGACGTCCATCGGCGCCTTCGCCGCGACCATCACGGACTTCATTGCGATCTGGGCGCTGTTCGCGCGGTTCCGGCAGATCGAGGGGTGGCGGTTCGAGGAGGTCGCGCTGCTCTACGGCGTGATCAGCGTGTCGTTCGCGATTGCGGATGCGCTGACGCGCGGCTTCGACATCTTCGGCGAGCAGTTCGTCAAGACGGGCGACTTCGATCGCCTGCTCGTACGTCCGCGATCGACGGTGCTCCAGCTCCTCGGGCTACGAGCTCCGCGCGACGCGCATTGGCCGACTCGCGCAGGGGATGCTCGCGTGGGGCGTCGGGATGCACCTCACCGGCATCGACTGGACGCTGGCGACGTGGGGGACGCTGCTGTTCGCGGTGGCGGGCGGCGTCGCGCTGTTCGCGGGCATTCTGGTGCTGCAGGCGACGCTCGCGTTCTGGACGGTGGAGAGTCTCGAGGTCGCGAACACGCTGACGTACGGTGGCGTGGAAGCGGCGCAGTATCCGCTGGACATTTACGCGCGTTGGTTCCGAGCATTCCTGACGTTCGTGGTGCCGCTCGGGTGCGTGTCGTACTACCCGGTGGCCGCGGTGCTCGGGCATGTGGAGGCGACGGGGTCGTCGGCGTGGCTGCGGTTCACTCCCGCGTTAGGGTTCGTGTTCCTCGGCGCTGGCGATGTTCGTGTGGCGGTACGGCGTGCGGCGATACACGTCGACGGGGAGTTGATTGCTGGCGTGCTGCTGGCTGCTCTTGCATCGGCGCGCGCGGGGCTGGTCGGGATCGTCGCGGCGCTAGGCGCGGGCACTCGGCTCCGGTGGCCACGCGCTTACACGCCTCGAGCCGGCGGGTACCGAACTCCGTGTCGGTAGAGTGGCTCGGCCCCGCCGTCTCGGGGCTACGCGCGAGGCCCCCTACGCCGAGCGCCCGCGCCCCACGGTCATGGCACGCTCGCGGGGCCGGCCGCTCGTCACCCACGACGCATCGCGACCCCGCTTCGCGCGCCGCTCCGCGGCGCGCCCAGCAACCAGCGAGCAGCAAGTCCGTGCACCACAGACTCGCGGAGCTGGCGCGCGTCGCGCGTTGGGGCGCGGACTTGCTGGGTGCTGCGCGCTGTTCGCCCTGACGGTCGGGATGCGTACCAGGAGGCGGGGGTGTCGCGTCGTAGGCGTCGTTGGCGCGTAGCCCCGAGACGAGGGGGCCGAGCCAGCGTAGCCGTAACGCGGAGTCCGGTACCCGTCGGCTCGAGGCGTGTAAGCGCCTACGGCGCCGGAGACGCGATACCCCCGCCGACAAGACAGCGATCCCGAACAAACAAAAGCCCGCCGCGACCGAGAACAGCGCGGCGGGCCAGAAGCGAAGCAAGTAGCCATCAAGCCATCACGCCCACTTCAGATCCTGCTTCGACAGCGGCAGCGAGCGCACCCGCTTGCCCGTCACCGCGAAGATCGCCGAGCACAGCGCGGGAACCACCGGCGGCAGCGCGGGCTCGCCGAGGCCCGTCGGCGGATTCTCCGTGATCTTGAAGTGCACTTCCACCGGCGGCGCCTGACGCAGACGCAGCAGCGGGAACGTGTTGAAGTTCGACTGCACCGTCGCGCCCGTTCTCGATCGTGATCTCCTGGCCTAGCGCCTCGGCGATCCCGTCGAGCACCGCGCCCTGCACCTGGTTCTCGGCGTTGAGCGGGTTGATGATCTGGCTGCCGACGTCGCCCGCCACCCAGACCTTGTCGACCTTCACCGTGCCGTCCTTGCGCGACCGTCGCCTGCACGACCTCGGCGAAGTAGCCGCGGTGGCTGAAGTGGAACGCGACGCCCATGCCCGTGCCCTTCGGCAGCGTCGTCTTGCCCCAGCCCGACTTGTCGCGCACGAGCTCGAGCACGCCGCGCATGCGCGCCGCCTCGAAGCCCGGCGGCTGCGCCGGCCGGGCCGGGGTCCTGCGAGACCGGCGTGTTCGCCAGCATGTCGAGGCGGAACTGCAGCGGATCCTTGCCCGCCGCGTGCCGCGAGCTCGTCGATGAACGACTGCGTCGCGAACGCGATGCCGTTGCTGCCCGGCGCGCGCAGCGCGCCCGTCGGGACGCCGAACGGCATCACCGACGTGTCGAGCGCGAAGTTCGGGATGAAGCGGGCCGGGAACTCCGTGCCGCCGATGCCCGCGCTCGCCGCGAACGGCGCGCCGCCCTGCGCCGGCGGCGCCGCCATCTTCTCCGGATCGCCGAACGACACGAAGTGGTTGCGCCACGCGACGAGCTTGCCGCTCGCGTCGACGCGCGCCCTTGAGGTAGTGAAAGCCCGCCGGACGGTAGAAGTCGTGCTGCATGTCGTCTTCGCGCGTCCACAGCAGCTTCACCGGCACGCCGGCCTGCTTCGCGATCCACGCCGCCTCGACCATGTAGTCGTTGTTGAGCCGACGGCCGAAGCCGCCGCCGCCGCGCGAGCATGTGGATCGTGATGTCGGTGTCCTTGATGCCTAACGTCTGCGCGCACGAGCGCGCGACCGGCTCCGGCGTCTGCGACGGCGCCCAGATCTCGAGCTTGCCGTCCTTGAAGCTGCGCCGTGCAGTTCTGCGGCTCGAGCGGCGCGTGCGCGATGAACGGATAGAAGTACGCCGCTTCGACGATCTTGCGCGCCGCTCTTGAACGCGGCATCGACGTCGCCGTCCTTCCGGAGCGACCGCTGCGGCGCCTTCTTCGACAGCTCGGCCGCCTGCGCGGCGAAGCTCGCGCTGCTCTGCGCCGCCGTCGGGTGCTCCTCCCACGTGACCTTGAGCTTCGCGCGCGCGGTCTTGCGCCGCCCACCAGTTGTCGGCGACGATCGCCACGCCGCCTAACAAGCCCGGCGAGCTGCGTGCCGCCGTCGACGACGAACGCGTGCTTGACGCCCGGCTCCTTCTTGATCTCGTCGAGGTTCGCGGTCTTCACCTTCGCCGCGAACACCGGCGACTTCTCGAACACCGCGTACAGCATGCCCGGCACCGTGACGTCGATGCCGAAGAGCGGCTTGCCCGTCACGATCGCGTGGTTGTCCACGCCCGGCACGCCCTTGCCGATGATCGTGAAGTCCTTCGGATCCTTGAGCTTCACCGTCGTCGAGATCGGGCGCGGTGAGCGTCGCGGCCTTCGTCGCGAGCTCGCCGTAGCCGATCGTCGCGATTGCTCGCCGTGTGCACGACCGTGCCCGCGCTCGTCGTGAGCTCCGACTCCGGCACGTTCCACGTCTGCGCCGCGGCGCGTCACGAGCATCGCGCGCGCCGCCGCGCCGACGCGGCGCATCGGCATCCAGTTCGTCGGCGTCGCCGTGCTGCCGCCCGCGACCTGGCGCTGGTAGTTCACGGTGTCGAGCTTGCCCTGCTCGATCGCGCACCTTCGACCAGTCGACGTCGAGCTCGTCGGCGATCAGCATCGGCAGCATCGTCTTCACGCCCTGACCGATCTCCGGGTTCTTCGCGATGATCGTGATCGATGCCGTCCGGCGTGATGCGGATGAACGCGTTAGGCCGGAAGTCGTCGGCCGTCTTGCCGGCGCGCCGGCCAGACGCGCGCTGGCGTTCGCGAACGGCTCGATGTACGTCGCCAGCAGCACGCCGCCGCCGGCGATGCGCGCTCACGCGCAGGAACTGGCGGCGATCCACGGGGTCGGGCGACTGGCGCCTTGGGGGTCTTGGTGTCCATGGCGCGTCTCCTCAGTTGGCGTCGCCGGACTTGCCCGACCGACTCGCCGCGTTCGGCATCGGTCGCCGGCATCGCCGCCGCCTTGTGGATCGCCTCGCGAATGCGCAGGTACGTCGCCGCAGCGGCAGAGATTCCCGTTCATCGCCGTGTCGATGTCGGCGTCGCTCGGATTCGAGTTCTTCGCGAGCAGCGCCGCGGCCGACATGATCTGGCCCGCCTGGCAGTAGCCGCACTGCGGCACGTCCACCGCCTCCCAGGCGCGCTGCACGGGATGCGTGCCGTCGGTCGACAGGCCCTCGATGGTCGTGATCTCCGACGCCCGCCACGCGTCGACACCGGCGGTGCGGCAGGAGCGCGTCGGCGTGCCCTTCACGTGCACCGTGCACGCGCCGCACTGGCCGATGCCGCAGCCGAACTTCGTTCCCTTGAGATCGAGAACGTCGCGCAGCACCCAGAGCAGCGGCATGTCGGGCGCGACATCCACCGTCGTGGATTTTCCGTTGACCTTGAACGTGAACGTCATGTGGGGAATTGGGGTCAGATTCGAATTTCACTTCGAGCTGGACGCGATTGGAGTCGGACGAAATTCGAGTCTGACCCCATATCGTTCGCTTACTTCTTCACGTATCTCTTCAACGCGCGAGGGCCGACTTCCGCTCCATAAATGTTGCCGGCTGCATCCACCGCAACGCCCTCGGCCGCGCTCGTGCTCGGTGGGTTCTCTGCCGGATCGGGGATGAAGGCCGTCACCGTACCGTCCTTCGCGCTGCCGATGCGAATTCCCCGCTTCCAGTCCGTGCGTGGCTTGAAGACCGAGCCGGACTCCGAGTCCGCGACGTAGATGCGGTCCTGGCGGTCGATGAAGATGCCACTCGGCCGGCTGAACTGGTACCACGTATCGAGCAGCTTGCCGTTCTGATCGAAGATCTTGATGCGGTTGTTGCCGCGATCGCCGACGAAGAGCCGCCCGCGCGAGTCCATTGCCAGCGCATGAGGCTGATCGAGCTCGTCGGGACCGCTGCCGAACTTGCCCCAGCGTCGCGATGAGCTTCCCGTCCTTCGAGAACTTCAGCACACGCGCGACAGACCCTGCGGACGACGAATGGCCCTCGGCCACGTAGATCTCGCCGTTAGGCGCGACGAGCACGTCGTTCGGCTGGTAGAAAAATCCCGAATCGGTCGCGCCGGCGCCGCCAGCCTTGCCGAGCGTCATGAGTAACTTGCCGTCGGGGCTGAACTTGAAGATCTGATGGCCCGCCGGAGGATTCGCCGGCTGGGCAGAGCGGCCGAGGGTGCAGGCACAGTCGGTGACCCAGACGTTGCCCTCTCGATCGACGTCGATGCCATGTGGCGAGAGGATCAGCCCGGCACCGAACGACTTCACGACCGCGCCGGTCGCGTCGAACAGGTAGACCGACGGAAGCGGCGATCCGGCACACGCGTTCGCGCCGCAGCGTTCGGCCACCCAGACGCCCTTGCCGTCGGGGGCAATCGCGACGGCGCTGGTCGAGCCCCACGCTCGATCGCCCGGAAGCTTGGCCCAGCCCTCGACCGTGCGATACGGGTTGGGCAGATCGTTGACGGGCTTGGGCGCGGCCTGGGCACCGCTGGCCGACCCGGCGACGAGCGTGGCGACCGCCACAATGAGATAGCGTGTCGGGCGACGTACGAGGGGCATCCGGATCTCTCCCGCAAACAGGGGCAGAGCGCGTCGAGCGCGCAGGGGTCCCTGAATCAACGGCATCGACAATAGGAGAGGCAAGACCGCAACGTCAGGGAAGGGCCAGCCGTAGCGCGTACAGGCCGTTGTATCGAACGGTCGGAGCCGGCCCGGATGCAGCTCGTGGCCACGATCCGGACGCAAGGCGATGCGAGCGCGCTCATTCCCGTGCTCCGCGATCGCCTGCGGACGCTCGCGCCCGATTCACCAGCCAGAATCTCGACGCTCGACGAACGGATTCAGCGAAGCGCGGCGGACCGACGGTTCGCAATGTTCGCGCTCACGGCGTTCGGCGTGATCGCGCTGGTGTTGGCCGGTATCGGCATCTACGGAGTCATGTCGTACACGGTCGTCACACGCACGCGCGAGATCGGGATCCGGATGGCGCTTGGTGCCGCACCGGGCGTGGTACGGAGGGAGGTCATGCGCGGGGCGACATCGATGGCGCTCGGCGGCATTGCTGCCGGCACGAGCGACGGGTGACCCGGGAGTTGCCGGGATCTTCTCGGCGGCCTGGCCAGTCACTCAGCAACTCAGTTTTTAGTAGGAGGTGTCACGCATCAGTCTCCGAGCCCAGTCGGCAGTGCGCCGCCCACGCGCGACCCAAGCCGGCGGATACGGGACCTGATGCCTGACACCTCGTGCTGACGTGACTGACGCACTTGGTACTGGCCTTGCCGCCGCCGGATGTCTGTCCCGGGTTCGCGGTTTACCACGGCGTACCGCGACTTGGCCCAGCTGACGCGAGCTTCGCAACCATCGGCTGGTTTCCGGTGTCGTAGATCGTATATAACGTCACCTTATACCGCCGATGCCTCCTCGCCAGCTTCCCCCGCTCTCGCATCTCCAGTTCCTCGCCCTCGGCGTTCTGCTGTCCAGCGAGGAGCCCGGCCGTGTCATTCGCGACGTCGTCACCGACTTCGGCGTAGGACGCACCGGCGCCGCGTTCTACCAGCTCATGGCGCGCCTCGAGCGCGATGGACTGATCGACGGCTGGTATGAGCCCGTGGTCGTCGGCGACCAGACCGTGCGCGAGCGACGCTATCGCATCACCGCTGCGGGCAGTCGCGCATGGCGGCAGACGCGCGCGTTCTACGAGACGGTCGCCGCCGCGGCCGCCCAGGGACGGCTGAGCAATGCCTGACCCTCGGCTCGGCCGCGCGCTCAGTGCGCTTCTCCCCGAACGAATAGTCGCCGACGCGTTCGAGCCCGCATTCGAGGATCTGCGGCTCGCGTATCTCGTCCGTCGCCAGGACAGCGGGTCGTCGTTAGGCCGCGGGGCGCTCTACGGCGCGTTCGTGGCCCTGGCGATCCTGTTGTTCCTCGACTGTTGGCGGCTCGTTGTTGCCGGCGTGTTTCATCGACGCGAGCGCGCCGTCGACCGTCCACTGCCGCACGACGTCATCACCGAACCAAAGCAGACGGAGCGATTCCCCATGTTCGTGTACCTCGTACGCCACGCATTCCGTCAGCTCGTTCGTGAGCCGGCGTTCACCGTCGCCGCGCTGTTGACGCTGGCGTTAGGTGTCGGCGCGAACGTCGCCGTGTTCGCCGTCGTGGAAGCCGTGTTGCTTCGGCCGCTCCCGTACGCGAGCGCCGACCAGCTCGTGATCCTCAATCATCGCGATCAACGCACCGGGATCACGAAGGAGTTCATCGCGATCGGCGACTACGCCGACCTCGTGGGCCGTCAGACGACGTTCGAGGCCCTGAGCGCCTACGGGCGGGGACAAACGTCCATCGTCGACGGCGACAACCCATTTCGCGTCGACCTGTTAGGCTCCGGCCCCGGCCTCCTCGAATTGTTGCGGGTGCGTCCGGTGCTCGGCAGAACCTTCCAGCCCGAGGATGCTCGCGACGGGGCTCCGCCGGTGATGATGCTCGGCTACGATACGTGGAAGAAGCGTTTCGGTGGCGACCCATCGGTGATCGGGCGCGTCGTGAAGCTCGAACAGTCGGCACGCCAGGTCGTCGGCGTCGCGCCCGCCGGGTTCACGTTCCCGCCTAACGCCACAACGGACATCATCCTGCCGCTGCAGGTCCCGACAGTGGCGCCAGCGCAGCGCCGCGCGGGTTGGACGTTCGTCATCGGCCGCCTCAAGCCGGGTCGCACGCTGGCCGACGCCGCCACGAACCTGACGGTGATCTCCCGTCAGTTGGAAAAGGAGTACCCGCAGAGCAATCTCGCCGCCGAGTATTTCCCGCTCGATCTCCGTACGTCGCTCGCGGGCAACACGAAGCCCGCGTTGATGCTGCTGTTCGCGGCCGTCGGGGTGGTGCTGCTCATCGCCTGCGCCAACGTCGCGAACCTGCTGCTCGCGCGGTCGCTCGGCCGTCGGCGTGAGATGTCGGTTCGCCTCGCGTTAGGTGCCGGGGGTGGACGGCTCGCGGCTCAGCTTCTCACCGAGAGCCTGGTGCTCGCGCTGGTCGCGGGCGCCGCCGGTATCCTGATGGCGTACTGGGGCGCGCATGCGCTCGTGGCGCTGCTGCCGCACTCCGGAAGCGTGCCAGGCATGCAGCGAGGTGCACATCAACGGAAACGTTCTCGCATTCACGCTCGGCATCATCGCGCTCACGACCGTCGTGTTCGGCCTCGTCGCCGCACTCACGGTTCGATCGGAGAAGGCGGTCAGCGTGCTGAACACGTCGCGGGGGTCGAGCATGAGCGCCACGGCGCGTCGCGCGACGTCCACGCTCGTTGTCGCGGAGGTCGCGCTGGCGATCGTGTTGCTCGTGGGGGCCGGTCTCATTCTACGGAGCTTCGCGGGACTGCTGGCCGTCGACCCCGGCTTTCGCACCGAGAACGTCATGACGATGTCCCTCGAGTTACCCGGCAACCGATACCGCGACTTCGGCGCGCGCGACGGATTCTACGCCAGAGAGTTCGCCGAGCTGTCTTCGATTGCCGGCGTGAAGGCGGTCGGCGTAGCCGCGGTGACACCGCTTACCGGAAACAACTGGACGGCGCCGTTCGAACGTCCCGAGCGGCCCGTTCCTGCTGGTGAGCGGCCGCCGGAAGTCGGATGGCAGCTCGCGTCGAACGGGTACTTCAAGGCGCTACAGATCCCGGTCGTGGCTGGCCGCTTGTTCGACGAGCGGGACGCCGGCGCGAAGGCGCCGTTCACCGTGATCGTGAGCGAGGCGATCCAGAAGCGCTTCTTCCCTAACGAGAGCGCGGTCGGAAAGCACGTCAAGATCGGCGACGGGCCGGCGGAAATCATCGGCGTTGTCGGGAACATCCGACGGGCCGGTCTCCGCGACGAGCCGCGCGCCGACATGTATTTCCCGTTCGAGCGCGAGAAGCCGGGGCAGATCACGATGTTCGTCAGGACGGCGTCGGATCCGGAGCGATCGCTGGCGACGATCAAGGCTGCCATCGCTCGCGTCGAGCCTAACGCGTTCGTGTCGGAAGTCCAAACGCTCTCGCACGTCGCCAGCGAATCCGAGCGCGTGACTCGCGTGGTGCTGTGGCTGCTCGGCGTATTCGCCGTGACGTCACTCGCCCTCGCGGCGGTTGGGATCTACGGCGTCATGTCGTATGCGGTTCGGCAGCGCACGCGGGAGATCGGCACGCGCATCGCGCTCGGCGCGACGCGCCGGAACATCCTCTGGCTCGTGCTGCAGCAAGGCGCCGTGATCGCCGCAGTGGGAACCGTGGTCGGTCTGGCGACCGGGCTCGTGACCACGCGCTTCCTGTCGTCCATCCTGTACGGCGTGTCAGGCACCGACCCGCTGACGTTAGGCGGGGCGGTGCTGGTGCTCGTCGTGACGATCATGCTCGCGTGTTGGATCCCCGCGCGGCGGGCCGCATCGGTCGACCCGGCGAAGACGCTGGCCGAGCAGTAACGCACGGTCGAGCAGAGCGCGTGCTGGCGCGTCAAGCGCCCGTCGCGCGCGCGATGGCTCCCGCGACCTCACTCTGCGCAGCGACGCTGAAGTCGAGGTCGCGAAGTAGCCCGTCGTCGAGACGGTAGATCCATGCGTGGAGCGTGAGTGGCTGCCCGCGATCCCAGGCGTCCTGCACGATCGTCGTCTCCGAGACGTTGAGCGCCTGCTCGAGGACGTTCAGCTCGCAGAGCCGGTCCTCGCGGGCGTCTTCAGGCAGCGCCTCGATCTGCTTCGCGTGCTTCTGCTTGATGTCCTGCACGTGTCGCAGCCAGTTGTCGATGAGGCCGAGCTTGGCGCCCGCGAGTGCGGCGCGTACACCGCCGCAGCCGTAGTGGCCGCACACGATGACGTGCTTGACGCGGAGGGCATCGACGGCGAACTGCAACACGGACAGGCAGTTGAGATCGGTGTGGACCACGACGTTCGCGACGTTGCGATGCACGAACAGCTCGCCGGGCGGCAGATCGACGATCTCGTTCGCCGGGACACGGCTATCCGAGCACCCGATCCAGAGGTACTCGGGCGCTTGTTGGGCGGCGAGCCGGGAGAAAAAGCCAGGATCGACCCGTAAGCGCTCGGTCGCCCAGCGTCTGTTCTTCTCGAACAGCTCGGGGAGTTGTCGCATTGCGGCAGTGCAGGGCGGTTCGGCGGGATTCGTGAAGTGGCGGGAAAGCTAACCCGCTCGAACCCGGTGGCGAATTCGCCGCGTCAGACGTGCGGTCAGCCCCTACAGGCGCGCACCGTCTGGTTCGTCTTCTCCTCACTCGCTTCGCTGCCAGACGCGAGATCGAACGCGATATGCGCCGCTTCGTGCTCCATGGTCCAGACCACGTCGTTCACGGTGCGCACGCCGACGTTGAGCGAGTCGATCTCGCGCGCGAGCATCATCTCCCCGTTAGGCTTGGCCTCGCCGGACGCGAGGTTGCTTCCCACGCGCCACATGAACGGGCGGATCGTGATCTGTCCGCCGCGGTACGAGCTCTCGAGCACGGAACCGTACCGCGAACAGTCGCCGCCCCGCGCCTTGAGATCGACAATGCGTGATTCGACTGCCCGCGTGATCTCGGCCGGCATCGGGATGGCCTCGCAGTCGGTGCACGGACCGTCGGCGCGTGGCCCTGACGTCTCGTTCCTGGTGTCGTTACGCAGGTTGGGCGCACCAACGGACGCCGACGATGCCCCACGCGCGGACGCGCATGCGGCCGAGCCGGTGAGTGCGGCGATCGATATCAGGTAGAGGGCGTGACGGACCATCGGACCTTAAGGATGCGTTCGGTTGACATGTACTCTTGATCGATACGATGGAGGATGGCCTAACGCAACCGGATGTGCGCTAGCGGCGCTGCTGGCGGCGTTACGACGGCTGGGCGTAGGACTCGAGGTACCCGCAGCTCTCGCAGCGATACGTCGTGACCGGATGCCCGGCGTCCCGGGCGAGCTTGAGCCCGGTCCAAATGGATCGCTGCGGCTTGCCTTCGGCCCACTGCGACTGGACGCGCCCCCCGTGGGTAGCGTCGACGATGAAGCCTTCTTCCATGCTGGAGTTGCACTTGGGGCAGGTAGGGCTGGTCATGTGTGTGGTTGGCGCTGGCTACGTGAGAACCGCGGCGACTGACATCAAGAACCCAGGTGTGAACGGATCCGGCGGAAACAACGGATCGGCCTGATTTGATACATAGGGCACTCGATTGATTGCGCGGTGGAGCGTCCGTGCACGACTCTAAATCTGCAACGGCGACCACTGATTCACGAACGGCTCACACGCTCGGTCATCGGAGCATTCTACGAGGTTTACAACCAGCTCGGTTTCGGGTTCCTCGAGCATATCTACATGATGGCGCTCGAGCGGGAGCTCCGGGCACGCGGCCATCAGGTGGGCCGCGAAGTATGGGTGACGGTCTACTACAAGGGTGAAGAGCTGGGTCGGCAGCGGATCGACATGCTGGTCGACGGGAAGCTGGTAGTCGAGGGAAAGGCGACCTTCGAGCTACGGCGGGGAGCGCGGCGACAGTTGTACAACTATCTCCATGCCACAGACTTACAGGTTGGGCTTCTGCTGCATTTCGGCCCTGAGCCACGATTCTATCGCGTCGTTTCGATCAATGCCTCGCGTGTATCCGCCCAATCAGCTGTTTCCGAGTGATCCGAAGGAACCGGGGTTCTGGATGTTCGAGCCGACCGAGACCCAACCACCTCGTTCCGCGGACCGGAACAAGGCGTCGATGACCTCCATGTTCCCGACCGACGTCTCGAGCGACACCGGTACCGTGCCGACGCCGCGCACGGCCTCGGAGAAGCGATCCGCCTGCAGCGTGAACTGGTCTGTCGCGGGAGTCTCGATCACTTCGGCACTCGCGCCGTGCGAACTGTGAACCGTCGTCGACGAAGATTCTGCACGGACGGTCCGGCGGCGCGTTGAACGGGATCTCCACCTCGATCCGGCCGCGCTCGCCAAAGAGATGCACCCGCTGATATGGCCCGAGCTGTCCGGCACAGGTGAACGTCGCCTGACCTGTCGGGAAGCGCATCATCGCCGACGTTAGGCGGTCGATCTCCAGGTCGGGGTCGCGCTCGATCATCGCCACCACCTGCATCCGGCTCGGCGCCGAACATCCAGCGCGCGATGAAGATCGGGTAGCAGCCAACGTCCATGAGCGCGCCGCCGCCCCAGGCCAACTGACTCCGGATGTCAGCAGGGTCGCGCCGGTAGTAGCTGAAGTGGGCCGTCATGAGGCGCAGCCCGCCCACGCGTCCGCTGGCGATCACGCGCTCGACTTCCTGCCACTGCGGATGCGTGCGCACCATGAATGCCTCCGCGATCTGGACGTGGTTCGCATCGCGCGCGGCGAGCAGCGTGCGGGCCTCGCTGGCGGAGAGCGCGATCGGCTTCTCGCAGAGCACGTGCTTCCCAGCCTGCGCGGCACGGATGGACCACGGCACATGCAGATGGTTCGGGAGCGGATTGTACACGGCTTCGACGTCGGCGTCGGCGAGAAGCTCCTCGTAGGAACCGTACGCGCGCGGAATACCTAACGCCGCCGCGGCCGCGCGCGCCTTCGCGATGTCACGCGATGCAATCGCCACCGGCACCGCGAGCCGACTGGCGCGCATTGCCGGAATGACTTTCTTGACCGCGATGTTCGCAGCGCCGAGGATGCCCCAGCGGACTGGTTCGAGAGCTGTCACGGGTCTGAGGTAAGGAAGGAGGCCTTAGGAAGGAGGCCTTAGGACGGTGTCATCCCGAGCGCAGCGAGGGATCTTCTCGAAGGTCATCGTAGCCAATTATGCCACGATGCCATCACAGAAGATCCCTCGCTGCCGCTCGGGATGACAATGGCTGCCGCTCGGGATGACAGGGCGCTGCGT
>CAWHHI010000008.1:0-441080 GCA_963829055.1 uncultured Gemmatimonadaceae bacterium
TAGTCAGTCACGAGGGATTCGATGGCTAGAAGCGGTGCATTTCAGGCGCGCTTTCTCGTTCGTGAATTGCCACTGGATTCGGTCGGCCGCCCGATTCTAACCGGTTCCGGCGCTTCGGACTGACGGCCAGGTCACCCCCTCGCGCCCGGTTCCCGCTACCTCAGCTGCCGCCGCCGGCCTTCGGTGACGGAAAGCGTGGCCGACCTGTGGCAGTGACGGCGCGTCCCGGTCGCCGGGTTTAGGTAACGGCGCGTCTCGTGCTCTGCCTCGGTCACCTGGAAGCCGTCCTCACGAGAGCGAGCGGCAGACGATCCATTCGAGGAGCGCCATGGACCAGCTAGCACGGGCCGCGGACGCCGAGGCGGCGGAGGCGCTGCGCAGTCGCGCGGAGGCCGAGCGGGGGGCGGCTGAGGGAGTCCGCGCCGCCGCCGAGCACGACCGCGCCCACGCGGACCAGCGCCGTGACGACGCGGAGGAGGCCCGCCAGGTCGCGGAGGAGATCCGGGCGAGCGCCGAGGTCATGCGAAAGTTCCTCGAGGAGGCCCGTCAGGCGGCGGAGGTCCTGCGCGAAACGGTGGAGACCGCGCGCCGGGATAACGAGGCACTCCGCCGTACCCATGAGGAGCTCCGCGCCGACCAGGCGGCGCTGCACGCGCGCGCCGAGGACGCGCGGCGCGCGGCGGAGGAGACGAGGGCCCTGAGCACCGCCGCCGGGCGCACCGCCCGCCGTGCGCTGTCCGACCTGAGGGAGGCAGAGGCCGCAACGGCGGCGGTCCGCCGGAAACTCGCGGCCATCCAGAAGTCAGCCATTATGCAGCGCCAAGTCGATGCCGAGATGCGACGCTCGATGGCGCAGATGCGCGCGGAGACGGACGGGAACGGGTCGCTCGCGAGCGGCGCGGGGGGTGGACGAGCAGCCGCCCCGTCGGGGGGAGGGAGCGACGGCGACGAGCCGTAAGCCGCTGCGTGACCGCCGACGCCACTCGCTGCGACTATTCGGATAACGTGATTCGATACGACTGGCTCCCCCGCCACTCCAACGGAGCCGAGCCTACGTCCACTTCGACCACAGCACCAGCGCGCCGCACGCGGTGCCCGACGCACGGTATCGGTTCGCCGGCAGCCCGGGCGGGTGCTCGGTGTAGTACTCGGATCGCCCCGCGCCAGGTCGGCCCACGTGCGGATCATGCCGCCATCCGCTTCGCCCAGCCGGAAATCGTTGACTCCTCGGGAACGATCGCGTCCCGACCGAGGACACGGCCGCTCGCTGCGTGCCAGGCGGAAGACCGCACCGGTGGTATCACCCACGAACTTGAGCTCCACGTCGCTCGCCTCGTACCCCTGGAGCCTAACGCGGACGCGGTGCGCTCCGACCGCGACTCCGGGAATGCGCGCCTGCCCGAGCGAGTCGGTGTGGGCGAGCAGCGCGAGCTCAGGTAGCACGATCTCGACTCCCGCGAGCGGCTTACCGCTTTCGGCGTCGGCGACGCCAACCGACAGCGTCGATCGTCCCGACTGCGCGGCGAGGACGGCCGGAAGCGACGCGAGCACCAGCATCGGAGCAACACCACGAAGGCGCATCGTCAGTACCATTTGGACCAGGGGAGAAGGACGCCACAGCCATAGGCGTGGGTGCGATGCAGAAAAACCGCGGCGCATTGGTTCGTGACCGGGTTCAGTCGTTTTCTGCGGATGCCTGAGCGCTCGAGCGTCTGCGTTGCGTAGTGCGGGCGCACGCGAATTGGTTGGCCCGTCCAGCGAATTCCCCAACTGTCGCGCTATGTCACGAGGCCCGCGCCAGTGGCGCGGGCCTCGTGTTCATTCACTCGATTGCCTGACCTACTGAGTGTTTGACCTACTGATTGTTCTGCGTCGCCGGTTGTGGCTTCGGCGGCTCCGGTTTCCCGGCGTCGAGGTCGTTCCAGTTCAGGATCGTATTGAATCCGAGGAAGTACGTGCCCTGCGTCTGCCAACGCCAGAACGGGCGAATGCCGAACATGACGATGTGGCCATTGCCGACCTTCGAATCGACGATCTGCGCGCGGTTCGACGAGCGCCTGGCCGCCCGCGAGCGTCCCGGACAACAGCATGTCGTTAGGGTTTGCCAGGGAACGACATGACGACGCGTGGACGAGCGGCATCGGCGTTCGCGCCGCCCGACACCACCGCGGCCACCCGCGAAATCGCGGAAGCGAGCGGAGTCACCGCCGGCGCCGCCCGCGCGACCACCGCGAGCGCCACTCGTGGCTGCCGAGTCCTCTTCGAACGGAGAGAGTCGTAGCGGCGTGGCCATAGGAGTCGTGTTCTGACCGAGCCCGCCGTTGATCCCACCCTCACCACCGCCACCGCCGAATCCACCACCACCTCCGCCACCGCCCACGGCGAGCACCGGCGCCTGGCTGAAGTACACCGGGAGTTGCGTGCCGTCATAACCGTACGCGATCGGGCTCTTAGCGTCGCTGATGATGCCGCGCAGAATCGACCCGCGCACGAACAAGCCGCGCGGCTCCTCGACGGTCACGCCAGTCGTTATGCCGTACTCAGGGAAGATCGTCGCCGTCGACCCCTCAGTGAGGAGCGTCCCACCGGCCTGCACGAACTTCGCGAGCTCGAGCAGTCCTTCCATCCCCATGCCGCCGCGGATGTCATCCGTCTGATCGAGCGCGCCGAGGTTCGGCGTGGCGGCGGACTTTTTGTAGGGAATGGCTGCGGCTGTGGTCTTTGGAATGCCGTTCACCTGCGACGTCGCCGACCCGCCGATGTGCGGGAAGATGATGACGTCGTACTTCGCGCGCAGATTGCCGTCGCGAAGCTTCTGGTCGGAGAAGTAGGTGTACGGCACGCCGTACGTATCCAGTGCGGCGCGCACCCACCCTTCGTCCTGCGTGCGCTGCCAGCTGTGCACGTAGCCAATCCGCGGGATATCCAGGTCGTGCGTCTTCACACTCGGCGCCGCGGCCACGGCCCAGCCCGAGAGTCCCAGATCTTCGAGCTGCTTGCCGAGCTTCGCGCGATCGCCACCAGGGATGATGAACGCGCCCGCGCGGAACTTGCGGCCGTTCAACTCGAAGTCCTCTTCGGCCGCCTGCATCTTCACCGCGGCATTCGCGAAGCGGAACTTCATGAGGTTGTTGTCGGTCGTGTGATCGACGACGATCACGTTGCCCGAGCCTTCGATGCCACCCGGCGCCTTCGCCTCGGACGTCAGCATCGTCATCGGCTGCGTCTGGATCGACTTGTCGGCGACGGTGACGATCTTGACGTTGCGCATGAGCGGGAACGTCCAGCCGGTGTCGTCGTACGGCGCCGGGTTCGCCGGCGAGTAGTTCTGCAGCGAGAAGTACATGTCGGCGAGCGTGCGATACGGCTGATCCGCGCGCACGATGTAGTCGCCCTGCTTCACGTCCAGCGAGCCGACCTTGAACGGCGCATTCGCGGTGTGAATCTCGAGTCCCTGACGACGCATCTCGTTCACGGCATCGGCGGCGTCCGCCTTCCGGCGCTGCGTGGCCGGGATCACCCAGGCCGCGATGGGCCCGTCCTTCCCCTTCTGAACGGATCGTTTGTTCTTGAGCCAGTAGTTCTCGAGGTAGAGATCCTTGTTCTTCGCGACGTGGCTCAGCGCGAACAGCGCGGCGGATTCCTGGATGTTCGTGTTGTTGCGCGGGCCCCACTTGATCGACGCCAGCGGCGGGTTCGGACGGAACCACTCCTTGCTCGTCGTCGTCGCGCCCGGCTTGACCTCGTAGTTGTCCGGCCCGTAACTCTGCACCTCGTAGAACCGCCCGATCGCGTTATGCGAGTGGGCGATGAAGAACATGTAGTTAGGCACCCAGCCGTCGTAGAACCCATACGTCCAGACGCCGGGCACGCCACGCTTCGTCATCTCCATGACGTCGTTCTGCGCGAGCATCCACCACTCGTCCACGGTGATCGGGTCCAGCGCTTCGTTGTACGGACCCGTGCCGGTGGACGCGTAGAGATACGTCTGCGCCTCGTGCAGGTCGTGCATGATGGTCGGCGTCCAGTCGTTCTGCACACGCGTGACCGCGCGCGTCAGCTGGAGAAACTGCCCCATGCCATCACGATTGTTGTCGTGCGCGACGTACTTGCCCCAGTACATGAGCGGCAGGCGAGGAGCGCCCGTCGCCAGCTTCTTGTTGAAGTAGTACGTGTC
Source organism: uncultured Gemmatimonadaceae bacterium (assembly GCA_963829055.1). Taxonomy (GTDB): domain Bacteria; phylum Gemmatimonadota; class Gemmatimonadetes; order Gemmatimonadales; family Gemmatimonadaceae; genus JAJKIV01. Next base: position 4,178 of record CAWHHI010000008.1, read on the forward strand.
GACCTGCTTCTCGCGGCCGTCCACCTCGATCACCGGCGTGATGAACGTGATGACGTTGTTGCGGATGTTCTGGATGAACGGCGTCTCCTCGACCGCGAGGCGATACGCCATCTCCATCAGCATCTCGGGCCCGCCGGTCTCGGGCGAATGCATGCCGCTCGTGAACCAGTAGATCGGCTTCGCCGTCGTCATGATCTGGCGCGCCTGCTCTTCCGATGTCTTACGCGGATCGGTGAGCGCGTTGAGCATGCCCTTGTACTTGTCGAGATCGCGAATCGTCGCTTCGTCGGCGACGGCGAGGATGACCATGTCGCGCCCTTCTTCGGATTTGCCGATGCGCCAGACCTTGATCCGGTCGGAGGCCGCGTCGAGCGCGTCGAAGTAGCGGACGATGTCCTTGGCGTACGTGAGCTCGCCCGGCTGTCCGACGACACGACCGAGGAACTTGAGCGGCGTCGGGACGGTGCTGGACGCGGGGAGGTGATCCACGAGCTCGGTGGTGATCCGCGGATCCTGGAGATACTCCTTGATCTTCTTCGTGTACTCCTCGTCGTTCGGCTGCGCGGCTGGTCTCGCCGCGTTGCCGGCGCTCTGAGCACCTGCCGCGCGGCCAGGGGTCAGCGCCCACAGTGTCGCCACGGCAATAGGCAACGCGTACCGGCCAACGGGTCGCATCCGATGCGACATGTCCTTCCTCCCTGAGAGCTGTTGGATCACGCCGGGCGAACCCCGGCTGGGTGAGATACTGGGTGAGAATGCTGCATGCTGCGACTAGTACGCGCAACACATGCAAAACGATCGAGACTGTTCCTGGGTCGAGATCGGCCCCTCGGGCCGGTGGGAACTTCGATTTTGCGGATTCTGCGCGGCGAAACTACCGGATACGGCTTTGCATTGGCGCATCGTCGCGCCGCGGTCGGTGAGAACGACGATTTGGCGGATGACACGGAAAACGGCCGGATCCGGCTTTGCATTGACGCTGGCTCATCACCGGACTCTGAAACAATGGGAACGGCCGCTCGGGAGACTCCTGCGTCCCGAGCGGCCGTTCCCAAGAAATCCCGGCTCGTTGCGAGCGGAGCCGGCCCCTACGGGGCGCTATCCTGCTTCTTCCGCGTCATCCGCCCAATCGCAGTTCTCACCGGCCCCGCGCAACGATGCGGCAATGCAAAGCCGTATCCGGCTGTTTCGCAGTCAGATCCGCCCAATCGTTGTTCTCACCGACCCCGGCGCGACGCAACCATGCGCTCCAGGCCTAGAGTGGTTTCTGACTCACCACGATCGTCGGACTCGGGTTCGCGATCGCTCCGGCGGTCGTCGCCCCGTTGCCCAGCTGGCCCGTATCGTTTCTCCCCCAGCACCAGACCGTCAATCGATCTTTCGAGATAGCGCAGCTGTGCGACGCGCTGCCGGTCGCGATCCCGCTCGCCGAGACCTCGGCCGCGAGGATGCTTCCGACGCGGAGCGGAATCGCGCTGCTGTTCCCCGTGGCGCCGAGTTGTCCGGAGCTATTCGAGCCCCAGCAATACACCCCCTCCGTGCTCGATACACCGCAGGCATGGGTGAATCCCGCGGAGATCGACTGGAAGATGAGGCCGCCCGCCGACGCCACCGGACTCGAGGAGTCTCCGTTGTTCGCGCCCGCGCCGAACTTGGAGTTGTTGCTCCCCCAGCAATACGCCTGACCGATCGTCGTCAGTGCGCAGGCGTACTGCCCACCGAGCGACACGCTCTGGAACGTCAGCCCGCCAACCACCTTGCTCGGCGTCCCGTTGAACGTGTTGCCGTACGAGATCGTCTTGCCGTCACCGAGCTGCCCGATGCTGTTGGCGCCCCAGCAGTAGGTGTCGCCGCCAGTCGTTAGGCCGCAGGTGTAGGACTGCCCCGCGGTGATCTTCGCGAACGAGAGGTTCGCCGCGACCAGCACCGGCGTCGACGTCGGCGCGGTACCAGCACCGAGCTGACGCCAATCGTTGTTGCCCCAACAATACGCGCGGTTGTCCGTGGCGACGCCGCAGCTGTGATCGGAGCCGGCGGTCACCGAGCGGAACGTCAGATTCCCCGCGACTGCAACCGGCGTCGGGCTCTGCGACGCGTTGGAGCCGTTGCCGAGCATGCCCCAGCCGTTGTATCCCCAGCAGTAGGCCTTCCCGTCGAGCGACACGCCGCACGTGTGACGACCATAGGTCGAGAGCTGCGCGAAACGAATGTCTCCAGGAACTCGCACCGGCACGTTGCTCATGGCATCAGCGGACATCTGTGTGCTGCCGAGGCGCCCTTCGTTGCCGTTGAGGCCCCAGCACCACGCGATGCCGCCGCTCGCGATGTCGCAGGCATGCATGGAGCCCGCGGTCATCGAGCGATACTTGATCACGACGACGCGCGTCGCCGTCGCGCTCTTCCCTTCGCTCGTGGCGGTGACCGTGACGGTGCCGCGATCGACGCCTGTGAGCATGCCCTGCAGCGGATCGATCGCCGCGACGGCTGCGTTCGAGACCGTCCATCGCACTTCGCGACCGGTGAGGACGTTGCCGTCCGCGTCACGCAGCGCAACGCCGATCAACTCCGAGCTGAACGCCTCGAGCGTGTCGAGCGCTGGAGCGATGACAATGGCTGCGACCGGCTTCACCGCGGCCGACACCGTCACGGCCGTCGTGCCACTCTTGCCTTCGCTCGTCGCGGTGAGCGTAGCCGTGCCGGCAGCCACGCCAGTGACGACGCCCGTCGCGGCATCGATCGTCGCAATCGCCGGAGCACTCGAGCTCCATGCGATCGCTCGGCCCGCGAGCACGTTGCCTTGCTCGTCCTTCGCCGTCGCCGCGAGCGCGACGGTGGCGCCGACCTTGACCGCGGGCGCGTTAGGCGTGACGGTCACCGTCGCTACCGGTACCGCCGCCACGGTGACCGCAGCCTGCGCGGACTTCCCTTCGCTCGTCGCCGTGATGGTCGCGGTGCCGGCGGCGACGCCTGTCACGAGCCCGTTGGCATCGACCGTCGCGACGATGGCCGACGACGTCGTCCACGCGACCGCTCGCCCCGTGAGCACCGTGCCGCCGACGTCCTTCGTTGTCGCCGTGAGCTGCGCGGTGCGCCCGATGGAGACGCTCGCGGCGGCCGGTGTGAGCACGACCGAGGCAACGGGCGCCGGGCCGCCACCCTCACCATTGTCGGGCGAGGACGGCGTGTCACTGTCGCCGCTACACGCGGCGAGCACGAGTGCGAAACAGGCCGCGGTTGCGGCGGTGAAGAGACGAGCCATGGGAGCATCCTCCGATGCGTGCGCGCTTCGCGATCCTGGATCGCGCCGGCGTTGGTGGACCAGCGATGTATGCGAGCTTGGTTTGCGTCGCGGTGTCTTGTGTCTCGCGACGAGCGCACGATATGGAGACCGCACTCGACCGTCGTGGGTCGATCGACCTAGCGCCGAAATCGAGATTGCCGGCGGCGCGATGGTCCGGCGATTGTCGTGAGGGAGCGCTGCTCGTACCATTCGCGGTCCTCAACCCTCTCCCATTCTCGATCATGCCGGCCTTGAACCTGGCCTTCTGGCGCAAGTGGCACCGTTGGATCGGCTTTCCCGCCGTGCTGTTTCTCCTCTGGGCCGCGACCACGGGCTTCCTCGTGGCGTTCACGGAATTCTTCGGCGAAGAGGAAGCGCTCCGCGAAGCGACACGGGACATGATCAGCCCCGTGACGCTCGCGTCACCGGCTACCGCAGTGGTCGGACCCGATCGCGCGCGCGTTCACGACGGCGGCGACGCGCGCGAATGGCGCGCCGGTGGACAAGATCGAGATGCAACTCAAGGGACCGAAGCCGACGGTCACGATCTTTACCGGCAAGCCGACCGGCGGTGAGGACCGGAAGTTCGTGTTCGACGGCCGAACCGGTGCGCTGCTCTCGGAGGAAGCGTACGCCGACAAACCGTTCCTCTATCGCCTGCACAGTGGCGAGGCGTTCGGCGACGGCGGCCTGGTGGTCGCGATGCTGTGGGGCCTCACGCTGATCGTCCTGACGCTGACAGGACTGATCATCTACCTCAAGCTGCGGCGGCCGGGCCTAACGGGAATACGGAAAGTCTTCTGGTAGGACTGCACAAGTGCGCTGGTCGCTCGTGCTGGTCGCTGGTCGCGTTTTGTCATCCCGAGCGGGACGTGTGTCATCCCGAGCGCCAGCGCTTGTCATCCCGAGCAGCAGCGAGGGATCTCCTGTGAAGTACCCGTGGCCAGTCCAGCCACGATGTCGTCACAGAAGGTCCCTCCCTTCGTTGCTGCGCTTCTCAGGGCACGCTCTGACGCTCCTCGGGATGACACTGCGCCCTCGAGCTGATGGCTGATGGCCGATGGCTGATAGCCGTTATTTGAATCCTGCTCCGCCCTTCCGGTCATCCACCACGAACTTGTCACGCGCCGGCATGCGCACCGCCGGCAACGTGCTGCTGTTCATCACCGCCGTCGGCTCGATCACCTCGTTCTTCGCCAACAGGAACGCGACGACCGCGTAGACCTCGTTGTTCGTGAGCGAACCCGGCGCCGTGATCGGCATCGTGCGGCGAACGTAGTCGAACACCGTCGTCGCATAGGGCCAGTAATTGCCGACCGTCTTCACGAGCTTGGGATCCTGACCGAACGGAAATCCCTCCCGCGGATCGCGACCCACGAGCTTGGGCGCGGGCGGAGAACCCGCCAGTGGTGCGCCTACCTGCCCCTCGCCCGGCAGGGCCGTGACACGCAGCGCACTTGGCCGCGAACACCGCGGCGCCCTGGGCCACCGTGCCACTGCCCGCCGGCAATCCCTTACCGTCCGGACCGACGTCGACATCCCAGGCGGCAACCTCAGAGTCCGTCGCGGGACGCCCAACGCCGAATCGCGCCGGCGGGTCAGGAGCCGCCTGCACGTCCGCCGGCAGCCGCCCCGTGCCTAACGTGCGCTGGCGTCGCCCGGCGCGTTCGGCCAACGGACCTCGGTCACACGCGACGAACGCGAGCGCGATGAGGCCCACTCCCGCGAGTGCTCGCGTCCGGGCGCTGCGGCCCGTGTTCGTCCTGATGCGACTCATGCGAGCGCGTCATGCGAGCGCGATTCATGTGAGCGCGATTCATTCGTCCACCCGAAACGCCACTTGCCCGGCGGAATCCACATCCCACGCGCGGATGTAGTTGAAGTGGTAATCCGTGCCCGCACCGCGCTTGCCGCGAAACTCGGCCAACGTCGGCTGGGTGTACCCAGTGTCGTCGACGGCACGGCTCATCAGCACCGTCGGACGACCATCCCACTGCCACGGGATGCGGAAACGCGTGTGCGCGAGAGCCTGCACCGGCTCCTGCAGTTCGGCGACCGTCCAGCTGTTACCGCCGTCCACGCTCACGTCGACGCGCACGATCTTGCCACGCCCGCTCCACGCAATGCCCGTGATCTGCGTCCACTTGTTGGGCGTCACGCGTCCCGGATACGCCGGCGACGTGATGATCGACTTCGCGTCGAGCACGAAGCTGAACTGCCGAGCGGTCCCGTTCGCGAGCGGGTCGGTGTACTTGGACGTCTCGTCGCGGAACATGCCGGGGCCGTCGGACACCTCGATGCGCCGCACCCACTTGATGTTCGCGTTGCCCTCGTAGCCCGGCAACAGGAGCCGCGCCGGATAGCCGTTCGATGGACGCAACGGCTCACCGTTGTAGGCGTACGCGATCAGCGCGTCGTCCATTCCCTTCTCCATTGGCACGCTGCGCGATAGCCGCGCGGCGTCACCGCCCTCGGCACGAAACCACGCGGCACCGCGCTGCACGCCGACCTCTCGAAAGAGCGTCGCCAGAAGCACGCCGGTCCATTCGCCGGAGCTCGTTAGGCCGTCGATCGCCTGGGGCGTCATCTCGCGCTTCGGCGTACGGTACGCACCGCGTCCGTTCCCCGAGCACTCCAGGAATACCGTTCGCGACACGCTCGGAAGATGATGCAGATCGTCCAGCGAGAAGACGGTCGGTCGATCCACCAGACCGTGAATCATCAGCTCGTATCGCGCTGGGTCGATCAGCGCGACCCCCGCGTGGTGCCGCTCGAACACGAGGTCACTCGGCGTCACCGTTCCGGAGAGCTGCTGCAGCGGTGTGAGCGACGACCCGGTCACCAGGCCGACCGGGGTGCGCGCCGGGGTCTCGAACGGCGATCGCGCGCCTAACGCCGACGTCGGCGGGCCGGGAGCCCGCGTCGGATCCGGCGGCACCGAGGCGAGGTCGTACACCGGAGCGCCGGGAGGCGCTCCGGCCGGTCGGCGGTGGACTCGTCGGAGCACCCTGTGGTGCGGGCGCCTGCGCTGGCAACCGCGCGAGCACAACCCCGCCCGCGGACGCGGCAGCCGCCGCGATGAGTCCGCGACGCGTCAGGCGCGCGGATCTCGGGTCGATCGGATTGCGCGCTTCGAGCGCGTCACCCGCCGCGCTCGGGGTCATCGAGGGTCCTTCGTCCTGCTCGTCTGCCATACCCGCCTCATCGCTCGTCCGGCGGCGAATATAGGCCGACGCCGCCTCAGCGCAATCGAGGACCTATGTCATTCCGAGCGGAGCGCCGCAGGCGCGCGAAGGTCGAGGAATCGCGACCATACCGGGTAGAGGGCCCCTCTATCGGGACGATCGCGATTCCTCGACTGCGCTCGGAATGACAACCGATTCCTCGACTCGCTGCGCTCGCTCGGAATGACGACCGGCCGCTACCACTATCAGTTCCACGGCAAGGCGCTGCGCTCGCGCCAGTACTCGGTCGAGCCCATCGCCATGGCACGCAGCGCGTCGACCGTGTCATCCGGAACCTCGATGGACGACGCTGCGAGGTTGGATTCCAGCTGAGTTGTAGTCGTGGCGCCACTCAAGACAACGTCCGCCCACGGCTGCGCGAGTGCGCACGCGAGCGCCAACGCGTCGATGCTGACCGCGAGCCGTTCTGCTTCTCGCGCGAGTGTGCGAGTATGCGACCGACGCAGCGTCAACGGTCGCACGACCAGTCAGCCGCCCGTTCGCGAGTGCCTCCTTGACGATCACGCCCAGCCCGGCGGCATGCGCGGCACTCAACGCATCCTCGGCCGCGCGCTCGAGCAGATTCCACGTGGCCTGCACGGTGTCGAACACGCGATCACCGCTGCGGTGGATATCGAGCGCCCGTAGAATCGTGTTCGACTGGCCCTCACCGCTCACCGTGAGCCCGATGCGAAGGCCGGCAGCGCGAGCGTCAGCCAGCGCGTCGATGAGCGAGTCGTTGGCGAGCACGCCACTCTCGATGGTGGCCGAGTGGATCTGGTAGAGCGCGAGGTGCTTGCCGAGCATCGCGCGCGACTCGGCGAGCTGGCGGGTGAAGACCGGGAGCGAGTGCTCCTTGATCTCGTGCGTGGGTGCGTCGACACGCCAGTCAGCCGTGTAGGTGTATCCCCACTTCGAGCCAACCGTCACCGCCAGTGGCGGAATCGTTCGCGATGCGAGCCACGACGCGAGGAACTGCTCGGCAAGGCCGTACGATCGCGCGACGTCGAAGTAGCGCACGCCGCGCGCGTACGCGCAGTCGAGCACCAGATGCGCGCGACGCTCCATCGCGTCCTGCCCGCGATCGGACCCGAGATCCTCGCCGTGCCCGACGTTGATGTAGCCCGGTCGTCCGAGCGCCGCGAGCCCGAGCCCGATCGGCGACACGGAGAGTCCGGAGGCACCTAACGATTTCAGTAGCACTTCGTCATCCCGAGCGACGACTGTGTCATCCCGAGCGACAGTGGTGTCATCCCGAGCGGCAGCGAGGGATCTTCTGTGAAGGTCATCGTGGCCAGCCTGGCCACAAGAACGTTCGAGAAGATCCCTCGCTGCTCGCTCTGGGATGACATTCCACTTTTAGATAATCCGCTGGCCGAACGCGCTGAGCACGAGCCCCACCGCGAGCTCCGCCGTGCGGTTCTGCGCGTCGAGCACCGGGTTCACCTCCACCACGTCCAGTGACGTTAGGCGACCGCTGTCCGCGACGATCTCCATCGCGAGATGCCCCTCGCGGTACGTGGCGCCACCAGCGACCGGCGTTCCCACCCCCGGGGCGTGTACAGGATCCAGCCAGTCGAGATCCATGGACACATGTACGCCGCCCGTATCTCGACCGACGATCGCGAGCGCGTCCTGCATGACCGCGCGGAGTCCGCGCTCATCGATCGCTCGCATTGTGAACGTCGCGACACCCCAATCGCGCAGGTGACGACGCTCCGGCTCGTCGAGGTCGCGCACGCCGACGACTGCGACGTTCGCCGGGAGGACCGCGGGCGATGGTCCGCCGAGCGCCGCGGAAATTCCCGCGAACATTGGGTCGCCGTGGCCGAGCAGGTGCGCGAGCGGCATGCCGTGGACGTTTCCACTCACCGAAGTCTGCGGGGTGTTTGCATCCCCGTGCGCATCGAGCCAGATGACGCCGACGCGCTCCCCACGCTGCGCGAGCGCGACGGCCGCACCGGCAATCGAGCCCGCGGCAATCGAGTGATCACCACCGACCGTCACCGGGACGGCTCCGGCGACGATGGCATCCGCGGTCACGCGCGCGAGCTCCATGCACGTCGCCGTGATGGCCGGGAGAAACGCGCCCACCGGTCCAGGAAGCTCCGTCGGCCGATGGAGCAGCACCTCGGGTAACGGCGCCGAGACATCGTCATCCGCTTCGACCGTGTGGCCTAACGCCTCGAGGCGGCGCGCCAGGTCCGCGACCCTGAGCGCGGACGGGCCCATGTCCACTCCTCGACGGCTAGCCCCGAGATCCATGGGTACGCCGGTGATCCGAATGCGGGTCAGAAGGCCTCCATCGCGTTGTAGGACGTGTAGGACGTGTAGGATGACTCGTGGTGCGGTGCCGGCCGACGGCCGTCCGTCATCGCGATGGCAGTTTACCCTGACGGGCACGGGACTCGCGAGTGCCTTGCGCGACCCGCTCGGAGAGAAATGCTTGTGCGTACGCGTTGGATGCTCACCATCGTGGCTGCTGTTGCGGGAGCCTGTACCGCCGATAAGAACGCCGGATCCACTGGCGACACGCTGACTCCCAGTCAACCGCCTGCTACACCGGCAGCGGATTCGACGACCACGCCCGCCTCGGGTGCGCCAACGAGCGCGTGGACGGTGACGCCTTCGGGCATTGGTCCGATCCGCGTCGGGATGACGGTCGAGGACCTGAAGCGCGTCGGCGGTGACGTGAACGTGCCGGCGGGCAACGCCGACTGCGCATACGTGCGACCACCGTCTGCGCCGGCGGGTGTGTCCGTCATGCTCGCTCACGGGGAGGTGACGCGCATCGACGTCGAGAGCTCGGGCGTGCAATCCGACGCCGGTATCGTCGTGGGCGACAGCGCCTCGCGCGTGAGCCAGGTGTACGCGGGCCGCGTGACACGACGCCGCACAAGTACGTCCAGGGCGGGCAGTACCTGACGGTGCGCTCGACGTCCCCGCAGGACTCGGCGTTCCGAATCGTTTTCGAAATCGAAGCCGGCCGCGTGACTCGGTTCCGGTCCGGCCGCCTTCCCGAGGTCGCGTGGGTCGAGCGTTGCGGCTAGAAAGCGGCGCGTCGAGATCACAGCGCGACGGGCATCGAGAACTGCAAGCTGCATCGCCACCCTGAGGTGTGATTGTTGCTTGACTTAGTCCCTTGCCTGTTGTAGTGCTATCGCTCGTTCGCACAGAGCACGGCACGTCGGCCGCCGACTGATGCGGATCCCCGGCCGACTATCCCTCCGCATCACAAGGGAGCTCGACAATGGCCACTCAACTGACGCCTGAGCAACAGGCCTACTACCAAGGCCTCGCCGACTACGAGGCCGCCCTGCACGCCGAGGCCACCGCAGCCGCCGGGCAGGTGTCGGACGAGGAGATCCTCCAGGCGCAGATGTACGAAGCCCAGGTGCTGGAAGCGCAGATGTTCGAGGCGCAGATCGCCGAAGCGCAGATGCTCGAGGCGCAGATGCTCGAAGCCCGGATGCTCGAAATCCAGATGGCCAGCGGCTCGCCCGACATTGAAGCCCACTACGCACACGCCATCGCCCAGTACGATGCGCTGCTTCTGCACCAGCAGGCCGCGCTCGAACAGGCCGCAGCCAGCATGGAAGCCGCGTACGTCGGCGGAATGGTCGCGTACGAGCAGGCCATGATGGCCGAAGCGGAGTTCGCGCAGGCAGGTGCTGCCGGAGAAAGCGGCGGCGTGCCTGACGAGCAGACGGCGTACCTTCAGGGGCTCACCGACTTCGAGCTCGAGCTGCTCGTGAAGGCTGCGGGCGAGCGCGCGGCTGCCCTCACGCCGGAGCTCCGTGAAGCGTACGACAAGGGGCGCGCCGACTACGAGAAGGCCATGGCGCCGCAGCCTGGCGAAGGCGGCACCGAAGGTGAAGCGCAGACCGAAGCCGGCGGCGAGGAAGCGAGCGCCGGCGAGAGTGGCAGAAGCCGGCGCCGCTCACGGTCCCGCTGATCAGCCTCGCGGAAGACGCACGATCGGCGCGGGCGCCGGGGACTCTCCCGACGCCCGCGCTTCATCTATGGCCCGCGCGAGACCGTTGACCGTCGGCGCCTCGAACAGACGCCGCAACGGGACCTCGACGCCGAACGCCGCGCGCACGCGCGACATGAGACGCGTAGCGAGCAGCGAGTGGCCGCCTACCTCGAAGAAGTTGTCGTCGGCACCGATGCGGTCCACTGGCAACAGCTGGCGCCACAATCGCATGAGATCCACCTCGGTTGGCGTCCTGGGTGGTGTGAGCGGGCGCGCCTCGCGTACGGCCGCGGCAGCACCGTCCAGTCGCCGCGTGTCGAGCTTCCCCGCTTCGTCGCGCGGCAATGCATCCACCACCACGACCTCCGGGACGAGCGGATCGGGGATGTACTGCGCGACATGTGCGCGGATCGCGTCGCCGGTCGCGTCGCTATGCGGAGCGAGCGCGACATACGCTACGAGGTGCCGCGCCTCCTCGAGGGCATCCGTCCCGAGGTGCTCGGCCAATAGTGCGCGCTGCTCAGGCGTGAGCCGCCTGACACGCTCGGCCAACACGCCTAACGCCGCCGCTCGATCACTCATTTCACGGCCGCAACGACGACCATAGAGTCCGCCCACCAGTAATTGCAGTCGGGCGGGGGCTCGAGGTCCCGCACGACGCTCAGCGTCAGGCTCGAGAAGTGCCGGAGCACGAGCCGCTGATGGCGCCGGCTGAACGAGTCGATCTCGTTCGTGTAGTACGTCAGCACGCCGCCCGGCCTGAGCAGCGAGGCCGCGGTCGGAAGAAAGCTGTCGGCAAACGTCACGCTTTCCACCACCCGCGCCACGAACTCGGCCTCGGTCTGCGGGTAGGTGTCGAACAGGATGGCGTCCACCGGCGCGAGTGTGGCAGCGACGTCCTCCCACCGCCCGTGCATGAAGCGGATGTCGCGGTCCGGATAGTTCGCGCGCCACTCGCGCGCGGCCGCTAACACGGCATCGTTGGACTCGATGATCGTGTGAGACCGGACGCCGCGCTCCTGCACGAGCGTGGCCGACATTCCCATGCCGAACCCCACCTCGATCATGTCGCGGTCGGGGCGCGCGACGACGTCGGCCATCGCGCGCATGAGCGGCCGCTCCCACGCCTGCATCACCTGCTGCCCGCGCAGCTCGAGGCGCTCACCGTCGGCGCGCGCTTGCGCGGTCTTCCACTCGCCCTCGATCGGCGCGCGCACCGAGCCGTGCACGAAGCGGCGCGACACCGCGTCGAGATGCGTGAGGTCGTCGGCCAGCTCGTCGGCCGCGCGCTGCAGCAGCCAGTTGCGCTGCGCGTCGGCGGGCGCAGGCACGAACGCGTCGTTCCGGACGTGCAGCGCGAGCTCGTAATCAGCGGTCTTCCGATGCACGATGGTGCCTCCTTCAGGATGTCGCCCGCTCGTGCGGACGATGTCGAGCAACGCGGCGCCGCCAGGCCCGAGTCGCTCCACGGCGGTGAGCGCACGGTCCGACCTCTCGGTTCCCAGCGCAGCGAGGCGCTCGACGACGGCGCTCGCGTTAGGTTGGGCCGACACGAGAACGGCTGCCTCCCGTACCGTCGGGTGCTCGGCGATCACGCTCTCGATCTCGCCGAGCTCGATGCGGAAGCCGCGCACCTTCACCTGGCGGTCGGCGCGGCCGAGGAACTCGAGCACGCCGTCCTCGCGCCAGCGCGCGGTGTCCCCGGTGCGGTACAGGCGCCCGCCGGGCGCCGCCGCGAACGGGTCCGGCACGAACCGCTCCGCGGTCAGGGCGGGGTCGTTCAGGTAGCCGAGCGCGACGCCGGCGCCGCCGACGCAGAGCTCCCCGGGTACGCCCGTCGGCGCGAGCTGCAGGTGCTCGTCGACGACGTAGACACTGGTGTTGTCGATCGGTGAACCGATCGGCACGATGGGATCATTGCATTCCGGTGCGCAGCGCCACCACGTCGCGCCGATCGTCGCCTCGGTCGGGCCGTAGCAGTTGATGAGCTGCGCATCCATGCGTGCGTGAAAGAGGCGCGCGAGCGATGCGGGGAGCGCCTCGCCACCACACACGACTCGGCGTAGCGACGAGACGCTGGCGAAGCGCTCGTCGTCGAGAAACGCGGCCAGCATCGACGGAACGACGTCGATGGCCGTGACCTGGTGGCGGACGATAAGGTCAACGAGACCCTTCACATCGCGGTGCCCGTCAGGCTCGGCCAGCACGAGCGAGGCGCCAGCGATGAGGGTGCCGAAGATCTCGACGGCGGCGGCATCGAACGCCACCGAGTACTTGCCGAGGACGCGGTCGCCGGCCGCGAGTGGGAGGGCGCGCTGCAGCCACGCCAGGTGGTTGACGAGCGCGCGCACCGGAACGACGACGCCCTTGGGTCGGCCGGTGGATCCACTGGTGTAGATGACGTAGGCAGGTGCGTCGACAGCGGCGGTCATTCCGAGCGGAGTGGGCGCGGAGGGCCCGCAGAGTCGAGCAGTCTCCGCGCTCTGTCCCGGACTCCGCCACCGCGTTAGGCAGCTCGATATCACCGAGCCAGTCGACGAGGAGGGCGTGATCCGCGAGTGCAGGCGGCAGCAGGCGAGTCAGCCTCCGACTGGTGATCACGACTTCGGCGCTGGCGTCCGCGATTGCGCGCGCGAGTCGCGCGGGCGGTTGCGCTGGATCCAGCGGCAAATAAGGTGAGCCACTAGCCATCACGCCAAGGAGTGCCACCGGAAGCGCGGGCGATCGCTCCAGGAGCACTGCTACCGGCAGTGGACTGGCGGCCGCCGCCGTGCCTCGCGCAAGCGCAGTCGTGAGTCGGGCTGCTCGGCGTACCAGTTCGCCGTAGCTCATCTCCACGCACTCACCAGAAGCACCCGACGAGTCCCGGTCGTTAGGCGCCACGAGCGCCAGGGCGGTCGGGTCTGCCGCCGCCCGCTGGGCGACCAGCTCGGGGACAGTCACGCCCGCGGGCACCTCCACCGCCGGCCCCGTCCCCCACGCGAGCAACCGCCGCCGTTCGGCCGGCGTGATGATCGGCAGCTCGCCCAGCGGCAGGTCGGGCGCACCCGCGGCGGCCGCCAGCAGAGCCACGTAGTGCTCGAGCAGCCGCGCCATGCGTGCGTGGTCGAACAGGTCGGTCGCGTACTCGGCGTACACCGTCGCACTATCCGGACGCAGCTCGATGTCGATCGCGAGGTCGACGTTCGCCGTCCCCTTGTGCACCTCGAACGGATGCGTGTCGCCTGTGGCGTCTCGGCTCGGAGCGTTGAGCAGGTGAAACGTGATCTGGAACAGCGGATTGCGATCGAGACGTCGCTCGGGTGCCAGCGAGGCGACGAGCTTCTCGAATGGGAGGTCCTGGTGCGCGTGTGCGGCGAGCACCAGCTCGCGCGCGCGTCGCACCGCCTCTCTGAACGAAGGGCGGCCCCCAAGATCCGCTCGCAGCACGAGCGTATTGACGAAGAAGCCAATGAGGCCCTCGGTCTCCGGCCGCGCACGGTTGGCTACCGGCATGCCGACTACCGGGTCCACCTGCCCGGTGTAGCGCGTGAGCAGCGCCTGGAAGCCGGCCAGCAGCACCATGAACGGCGTCGCCGCCTCCGCCATGCCTAACGTGCGCAGTCGCTCCACGAGTTCCGCCGGAAGGCTGATCGTCTGCCTCGCCCCTCGAAACGTCCCGATGGCCGGACGCGGCCGGTCCGCGGGCAGCTCCGTAACCGGAAGGTCGGCGAGCTGCCGCTTCCAGTAGGCGAGCTGCGCGTCGAGCGCGGGCCCCTCGAGCCGCACGCGCTGCCAGACCGCGTAGTCGGGGTACTGTACCGGCAGCTCGGCCAACGGCGACGGCCGACCCGCCGCGTACGCCTGGTAGAGCGCCTCGAGCTCGCGGTTCAGCACCTCCATCGACCACCCGTCCGACACGATGTGATGCATCACGAGCAGCAGCACCCAGTCGCGCGCGTCGAGTCGCATGAGCGTCGCGCGCAGGAGGGGGCCACGCATCAGGTCGAACGGCCGGCGCGCCTCTTCGGCCACGAGTGCCGTGGCTCGTGCTTCGCGGTCCGCACGAATGACATCGCCGAGGTCTACGACTGGCAGCGGCAGTACGAGCGACGGCTCGATGCGTTGCATCGGTCGGCCATCGACCTCCACGAACGTCGTGCGCAGCGCCTCGTGCCGTCGCACGATGTCGCGCAGCGCACGCTGCAGCGCCGGCACGTTCACGGCATGGGCGAGCCGCAGCGCGACGTGGATGTTGTAGAGCGGACTGCTGGGCGCGAGGCGGTCGAGGAACCAGAGTCGCTCCTGCGCGAACGACGGCGGCACGAGATCCATCGCCGCCGGGCGACGCCCGATGGGGAGGCGCGTGTACACGTCGGGCTCGCCCGCGAGCAGTCGCTCGAGCGCGGCACGCCGCTCGGGCGACAAGCCAGCGATCCGACTCGCCAGCGATGCCGCGGCGTCGGAAGACTTCACCGGCGAGGTCTCCGGATCACGCGCCACGCGCCCTCACACGGGTGGCGCGAGACCGACGTCACCGCGCGGCAAAGTGCGCTCATCCGCGGCAACACCATCCGTCGCGAGCAGGATCGACATCTCGGCATCCGTGAGATGCTCCACTCGCTCCAGCGCTCGCGCGATTCGCTCGTCCGCGGCGTCCACATGCGACGCGTTGCTCGCGATGTGCGCCGCGAGCTGGCCAACCGTAGGCGCGTCGAAGAGCGCTCGCACGGATACCTCGATGCCCAGTGCCTGGCGGATGCGAGACGTGAGCTGGATGGCGAGCAACGAGTGCCCGCCGAGCTCGAAGAAGTTGTCGTCGAGGCCCACCTGTGCGATCCCGAGCTGCGCCTGCCAGATCTCGGCCAGCGTGCGCTCGGTGTCAGTGAGGGGCGCTACGTACGTGCTCGACAGCTCGGGCCGCTCGTGCAACACACCCGTTAGGCCCACCGACGCCGCCGCCGGACCGATCTCGATTTCGGGGGCCGCGGCCGTGGCGCGCACGGCCGCGAGCTCCACCCACTGTTCCAGCCGCCGCTGCAGATCGCCGGTCGAGACCACGACCTGACCCGTGACGTTCGCGCCGAGGATGCGCCGGAATACCTCGACGCCTTCGCCGGGCAGGATCGTAAGCTCGGCCGAGCCGTCGGCACTGGCGCCAAAGTCCCATCCGTCCCAGCTCACACTCACCCACCGAGCACTGCCGGCGCGCTGCTCGCGCTCCGCGACGGCGTCGAGGTACATGTTCGCGGCGGCGTACGGCACGTAGCCGAGGCCCACGAGCACCGATGAGAGCGAAGAGAGGAGAACCCAGACGGCGGGCCCGCCATCGCCGCCATCGCGCAGCACGCGGCGCAGCACGCGCAGACCGTCGGCCTTCGGTGCGAAGTGTGCCGCGCTCGTCTCCGCATCTAGCTCGCCAACACTCTGGAAGAACTCGCGGCTCGTTTGCCCGGCGCCATGGATGACCGCGTCGATGCGCCCGAACCGCTCGCGTGCCAGGCGCACGCCCTCGCGCATTGCGCGCTCGTCTCCCACGTCGGCCGCGACCGTGAGCACTTCCGCACCTAACGACTCGATCGCACGCACCGCGGCAATCCGGCGGCCGGTCGCGTCCGAGGGGTTGTGCGCGAGCCAGTCATCCCATGCCTCGCGCGGAGGCAGCGCCGTGCGCCCGACGAGCACCAGCTTCGCCTTCACCGTCTGCGCAAGGTACTCGGCGAAGAGCAGACCGATATTCCCAAGGCCGCCGGTCACCAGCCACACGGCGCCAGGTCGCATTGCCACAGAAGGGAGCGCGCTCTCCTCGCGGAGCCGCAACGGCTCGAAGGTCTGCGCCCACCGGTGGGCGCCGCGGTATGCGACGACCGCCGACACATTGTCGCTGTCGAGCTCCGCGATCACACGCCGCGCCAGCCCTCGGATATCCGCGTCGTTCAACGCGGCCGGCGCGGGTACGTCGATGGCGCGGCAGACGAGCTCGGGGTACTCCTGCGGCACGCCCTTGGATACCGCGAGCAGCGTTGCCTTCTCGGGCTCGAGCGGCTCGTCGCCCGTCACCGTCACGATACCGCTGCCGACTGCCGCGACTCGAACACCCGCACGACCGCGAGCGGCGAGCGCCCGCGTCAGGTGCAATACACTATCGAAGCCCCGCCGCTGTGCGCGCGTGAACGCCGCGTCCTCATCGATCTCCGCTGGCGCGGCGCCGACGCTCCAGCAGTGCAGTACCCGGTCGGGCGTCATCCCGCGTGTATCCAGCGCGTCGAGCAACGCCGTGTAGCCGGCGCGGTCACCGGGATCGAGCTCGAAGTACGTACCGTCAAGCGCCGCGAATCGCTCACCGGGGACAATCACCGCCACCGGCGCGCCCGCTGCCTGTAGGATCTGCGTCACCGCCGAACCGAGGGCATCGTCCTCCGCGAACACGAGCCATCTGGATTGCCTAACGTCTTCCGCCGACCACGCGGCCTGAGGCAACCGCCGCCAGGACGGAACGTAGGTCCACTCACCGACGTCGGCGCGCTTGCCAACGCTTGCCGCAGCCGCGGCGACCGAGATAGCGGCGCCATCCGCCGCGGCGATCGGCGCGGGCTCCACCCAGTAGCGCTGCCGCTCGAACGGGTACGTTGGCAGCGGGACCCGCCGACGCCGTTCGTGCGCATGCACGCCCGCCCAGTTCACCGGCACGCCAGCCAGCCAGAGGCGACCAAGCGTCGTGAGCGTGGTGGCACCGTCGGCGTTGTGGTCCTGCGGATGGCGCATCGTCTGGAGCGGTGTCTGGCCTAACGACCGGGCCGGGTGCTGCCGCGCGAGCGTCGTCAGCGTGTTCCCCGAGCCCACCTCGAGGAGCAGGATCTGCGGGTCCTGCAGCAACGTCGCGAGGCCGTCGGCGAAGCGGACCGTTCCCCGCAGTTGGCGCGCCCAGTACCCGGGACTCGTCGCCTCCTCCGCGGTGATCCACGTGCCCGTGAGATTCGAGACGAACGGGATCGACGGTGCTCGCAATGGGACTCGCGCCACCTCGGCGGCGAACGGCGCGAGCGCCCCCTCCATCGATGCCGAATGGAATGCGTGGGACGTATGCAGCCGGCGTCCCTGCACGCCCTGCTCGGCGAGCTGCTCGGCGAGCGCGTCCACCGCGGCTTCGGGTCCAGAAACGACGCACAGCGCAGGCGCGTTCACCGCCGCGAGCGCGAGGTGCTCGTCGAGCAGCGGCAACACCTCCGCCTCGGGAAGCGCCACGGCGAGCATCGCGCCCCGCGGCATTCGTTGCATGAGCTGCCCGCGCGCAGCAACGAGCGCGAGCGCCTCGTCGAAGGACAGCACGCCCGCGATGCACGCGGCGACGTACTCGCCTACGCTGTGGCCGATCATCGCGCGCGGAACGATCCCCCATTCCTGAACGAGCATCGCCGTCGCGTACTCGGTGATGAAGAGCGCCGGCTGCGTGATCGCGGTGAGCGCGAGCTGATGCGCTGACGCCTCGGCTTCTGCGCCCTCCCCATAGAGCAGCGCACGCACGTCGAGCTCGAGCCACGGAGCGAGCAGCTCGGCGCCCCGGTCGATCCACGTTCGAAACGTGGGTTCGGCCTCGTAGAGCTCGCGACCCATTCCCGGGTACTGCGCGCCCTGCCCCGGGAACATGAACGCCACACCGTGCTCGCGCTCGGCGGTGCCTGTCAGCACACGACGCGGCTCCTTTCCTTCGAGCGCGGCGATAGCGTCTTCGCCTGACGAGCACACCACGACGCGCCGGTGCGCGAACGCGCGGCGCCCGATCTGCGTGGTGTACGCGACGTCGGCGATGTTCTCATCGGGGTGCGCACGCAGATGTTCGACCAACCGAGTCGTCATCGCGTCGAGCGCCGACGCCGTCGGCGCCGAGAGCGTGAGCAGCTGCCAGCGCCGTCCGGCGTCCGTGGGCGGAAGCGTCGGCGCTTCCTCGAGGACGACATGCGCGTTCGTGCCGCCGATCCCGAACGAGCTCACACCGGCGCGGCGCGGATGTCCGCTCGTATGCCACTCGGCGAGACGCGTGCTCACGTAGAATGGGCTCGCGGCGAAGTCGATCTGCGGGTTCGGCTGCTCGAAGTGCAGGCTCGGCGGAATGAGTCGATGCTCGAGCGCCAGCACGGTCTTGATCAACCCCGTCACGCCCGCGGCGGAATCGAGGTGGCCGACGTTCGTCTTCACCGAGCCGATCGCGCAGAACTGCCGTCGGCCCGAGCGACCGAACACCTGACTCAGCGCGGCGATCTCGATCGGATCGCCGAGCGGTGTTCCGGTTCCGTGCGCCTCGATGTAGGAGATGGTCTCCGGCGCCACGCCGGCCATCGCCTGCGCCATCGCGATCGCCTGCGCCTGACCGTCGACGCTCGGCGCCGTGTAGCCGACCTTCCCTGCACCGTCGTTGTTGATCCCGGTGCCGCGAATGACGGCGTGAATTGAGTCACCGTCAGCGATCGCATCGGACATGCCGCTTGAGCACGACGACACCGACCCCGCTCCCACCGACGGTGCCCTTCGCGCTCGCGTCGAACGCGCGGCAATGCCCGTCCGGCGAGGCGATCCCGCCCTCGTGGTAGAAGTAGCCCTGCCCCTGGGGCACGGCCACCGTGACGCCGCCGGCGAGCGCCATGTCGCACTGATAGTCGAGCAGACTCTGACACGCGAGGCAGACCGCGACGAGCGACGTCGAGCACGCGGTGCCGACGCTGACCGCGGGCCCGTGAAGGTCGAGCTTGTACGCGGTGCGAGTCGCGAGATGGTCCTTGTCGTTCGAGAGGAGGATCTGGAAGTCGTCGAGCGCGGCGTTCTGCAGGTAGCTGAGGTACAGGTTGAGCGCGTACGTGCTCATCGACGCACCCGCATACACGCCGATCAGCCCGGGGAAGCGCGACGGATCGCAGCCCGCGTGCTCGAGCCCCTCCCACGCACACTCGAGGAACAACCGATGCTGCGGGTCGAGCAGCTCCGCATCGCGTGGACTGAAGCCGAAGAACCGTGCGTCGAACAGGTCGATGTCACGGAGCGTCGCGCCAGCGTTCACGTAGTTGGGCAGGTCGAGCACTCCAGGATCGACGCCCACCGAACGCAGCTCGTCAGGACCGAAACGTGAGATGCACTCCACGCCATCGCGGACGTTGGCCCAGAAGCGCTCCACATTGTCGGCACCAGGGAAGCGTCCGCTCATTCCGACAACGGCGATCCCGTCCGCGAGCCCCACACCCACCCCACTCACTCCGCTGCCATCGCTCACGGTTCTGCCTCCCCGTAGGTCGTCGGTCCCCTGCGCCGTGCACGGGCCTGCCGCTGTCGTTCGGCGCGCGTCTCCGCTTCAACGAGCGATGCATTGATCGCCACGTCCGCCAGCTCCCTTCGCCCGGCGCGCTCACGCCCGAGGTGCGTCGCGAGCGCATGGACGGTCGGGTGCCGGAAGAGCTCTACCAACGGCACGGTACCGCGCACTGCGGTCTGGATGCGGTGGTGCGCGCGCACCATGAGCAGCGAGTGGCCGCCCAGGTCGAAGAAGTTGTCGTGCACCCCCACGCGTTCGAGCCCGAGCACCTCCTGCCAGATGCGCCCGATGGTGGTCTCCAGGTCCGACGCCGGTGCGACGTACGCGTAGTCGAGCACAGGTCGCTCGGCCCCGGGAGCGGGGAGCGCTTCGCGGTCCACCTTGCCCGTCGCGGTGAGCGGCAGCGCATCCAGGAACACGAATGCGTTAGGCACCATGTAGTCGGGGAGCTCCGTCTGCAGTTGCCGTCGCAGCTCGCCCGTGGTCGGCGCCGGCGTCGACGCCGGAACGACGTACGCGACGAGCCGCTTGCCGTCGGCGTGATCGTCGCGCGCCGTGACCGCGCACGCGCGCACCCCAGGCCGTCGCGTCAGCACGCTCTCGATCTCGCCGAGCTCGATGCGGAAGCCGCGCACCTTCACCTGGCGGTCGGCGCGGCCGAGGAACTCGAGCACGCCGTCCTCGCGCCAGCGCGCGGTGTCCCCGGTGCGGTACAGGCGCCCGCCGGGCGCCGCCGCGAACGGGTCCGGCACGAACCGCTCCGCGGTCAGGGCGGGGTCGTTCAGGTAGCCGAGCGCGACGCCGGCGCCGCCGACGCAGAGCTCCCCGGGTACGCCCGTCGGCGCGAGCTGCAGGTGCTCGTCGACGACGTAGACGTGTGTGCCGGCGATCGGCACGCCGATCGGCACGCCGGTTGTCATGTCCTCCTGGGCGTCAATGACGTGGCAGCAGGTGAACGTCGTGTTCTCCGTGGGCCCGTATCCGTTCACAACGCGACACGTGGGCACTTCGCGCAGGAACCGCTGCACGTGCGGAACCGATAGCCGATCGCCACCAGAGATGAGCGTGCGCAGCGGGCGCAGCTCGTCCGGCCCGTGCTCGACGACCTGATGGAAGAGCGATGCGGTGAGCCAGAGGGCGGTGACGCCGTGGTCGCGAATGAGCGCCCCGAGTCCCTCGGGCGTGGGCATGGCCGGGGGCGCGAGCACCACTCGGCCGCCATTGATGAGCGGGCACCAGATCTCGAGCGTGGACGCGTCGAACGACACCGGCGCGAGATGAAGCACGACGTCATCGGCACCGAACCATCGCGCGCACGTACCTAACGCGAGGCGGACGATGCCGCGATGCGGTACGACGACGCCTTTGGGGCGGCCCGTCGAGCCGCTCGTGTACATGATGTACGCGGGCGTGTCGGGGCCGGGGGCGTGCTCCCCGAGCGCGACGAGGGCGGCGGCGAGCGACGTCATTCCGAGCGGAGCAGCGACAGAAGGGCCCGCGTTAGGTTCATCGATGTCGCCGAGCCAGTCGACGAGAATCGCCCGCTCGGCGAGCGCCACCGGCAGACGGCGGACCAGCGCCGCGGTCGTGATGACGACCGTAGCGCCACTGTCGGCAACCGCCTGCGCCAGGCGCGCCGGCGGGTGCGACGGCTCGAGCGGCAGGTAGGGCACGCCGGCGGCCAGCACGCCGAGCAGCGCGACCGGGAGCGCCGGCGAGCGCTCGAGGAGTACCGCCACCGGCGCTGCGCCGTCTCCCGCTCCGGCCTCGTGTTCATCCGCCGCGACCTGTACCCAAGCCTGCGCGGTGCGCACCGCCGGCCTAACGCCACGGCCAGCGAGGGTGCCCGCCAGACGCGCGGCCCGGCCTGCGAGCTCGCCGTAGCTCACCAGTACCGGCGCCCCGCCCACACCCTCGGCGACGTTCGCCACGACGAGTGCAGTGGCGTCTGGGTCCAGGGCGGCGCGCGCTGCCACGAGCGCGGGAACGCTGACACCGGCAACCAACTCCGCCGCCGGCCCGGTCCCCCATCCGAGCAGCCGCTGCCGCTCGGCGGGGCCGAGCAGCGGCAGCTCGGCCAGCGGGCGGTCGGGGTCCGCCGCCCCGGCGGTCAGGAGGGCCGCGTAATGCTCCAGCAGCCGCGCCATCCGCGTGTGTCCGAAGAGGTCCGTCGCATACTCGGCGTGGATCGTTAGGCGGCTGTCCGTCTCGCCGACGAACAGCGTGAGGTCGAATTTTGCAGTGCCGATATCGACGTCGGGCGATCCCTCCGCACCAAGCTCCCGCAACGCTGCCGCGTCAGGCGCGTCACCAAGGCTCGCCTGGTAGACGAACATCACCTGGAACAGCGGCGTGTGGCTCAGATGCCGCTCTGGCGCAAGGGCCGCGACGAGGCGCTCGAATGGGAGGTCCTGGTGCGCGTAGGCACCGAGCACGAGCTCGCGCGCGCGCCGCACCGCCTCGCGCAGCGTCGGCCGGCCGGCGAGGTCGGCGCGCAGCACGAGCGTGTTGACGAAGAAGCCGATGAGCCCCTCCGTTTCCGGCCGCCCGCGATTCGCCACCGGCGTGCCCACCACGGGATCGCTCCGCCCCGTATAGCGCGAGAGCAGCGCCTGGAACCCGGCCAACAGCACCATGAACGGGGTCGCCCCCTCTGCGCGCCCCAACTCACGCAGCGACGCGGTCAGCTCCGCCGAGAGCCGCCGAGATTGCGAGGCGCCGCGAAAGCTCTGCACGAGAGGACGTGGCCGATCGGACGGAAGGTCCATTCGCGGCGGCGCGCCGGCGAGTTGAGCGGTCCAGTACGCGCGCTGCGCGTCGAGCGCGGGGCCGTCGAGCTGCCCGCGCTGCCAGACCGCGTAGTCCGCGTACTGCACCGGCAGCTCTGTCAGCGGCGACGGCCTATCTGCGACGTACGCGGCGTAGAGCGCTCCCAACTCACGGTGCAGCACTTCCATCGACCATCCATCGGACACGATGTGGTGCATAACGAGGAGGAGCACCGCCTGATCGCGGGACAGCCGCAGCAGCGTCCCGCGCAGCAGCGGCCCGACCGCGAGATCGAACGGCCGCTCGGCGGCCTCGCGCAGGACGCGCGCACCTTCGCGCTCCACTGCGTCCGTGGGGCGGGCGCGAAGATCGATCACTTCCAGAGGAACGGTTCCCGTGGCGTGCACGACCTGCATCGGCCGTCCGTCCTGCGCCGTGAACGTCGTGCGCAGCGTCTCGTGTCGCCGCACGATCTCGCGCAGCGCGTGCTCGAGCGCGGCGACGTGGACCGGTTCTGGCAGCGGTACACTGAGACTGAGATTATAGAGCGGGCTTCCGGGCGAAAGCTGGTCGAGGAACCAGAGCCGCTCCTGCGCGAACGAAGTCGGGAACACGTACCGTGCGTCGTTCATGCCCTACTCCTCCACACCGCCGCGCACAACGCGGGTACAGCGTGAGCATGGTCGCGACGGAGCGCCGCGGCCGGCCAGCCTAACGCGGATGCCGAACCCGGAGTCCGCTATGGAATCACACCTGCCACGCGAACCAACTCCGAGATGATCGACTCCGCCACCGGCCCGCGCGGGTCGTACGCAAAAAAGTGTCCTCCCGGAACCATGCGCTGCGTGAATGGTCCTGACCCGTGCTCGCGCCACGCAGCGATCTCCGCAGGCGTCACGCGCGCGTCGTTCAACCCCCCGAACACGCTGATCGGGCAGGCGAGCGGCGCGTCCGGGAAGTAGGAATACGTCTCGATGAGCGTGAGATCCGCGCGAAGCGCCGGGAGCAGCAGGTGCATCACCTCGTCACTGCGCAGCACTTCGTTAGGCGTGCCGTCGAGGCGACGCAGCTCCTCGAGGAGCTCTTCGGTTGGCAGATCGTGCATTGCTCGGTGACGACGCTGCATCTGCGGCGCGGGTGCCGCCGAGAGGAACAAATGCACCGGTGAAGCACCGAACGCGCGGCGGAGGTACCGCGCCAGCTCGAAGCAGATCAGCGCGCCCATGCTGTGACCAAACAACGCGAACGGCACGCCAAGGTGCGGCACCATCGCCTCGGCCAGCTCGGAGAGCAGCGGCGCGAGTCGGACGAACGGCTGATCGGCGATCCGTGCTTCGCGCCCGGGGAGCTGCACCGGTATGATCTCGACGCTTGTCGGCACCGCATCGGTCCACTTGCGAAAGACCGACGTGCCGCCGCCAGCGTGCGGGATGGTGAAGAGCCGTACCCGCACTCGCGGGTCGTTGTACCTGATCGCACCCAG
This sequence comes from uncultured Gemmatimonadaceae bacterium, assembly GCA_963829055.1. GTDB lineage: Bacteria > Gemmatimonadota > Gemmatimonadetes > Gemmatimonadales > Gemmatimonadaceae > JAJKIV01. The sequence continues at coordinate 28,190 of CAWHHI010000008.1, forward strand.
GTAACGGCTCCCCCGGATTATCGACCGAGCCGGCCTTGCGTCCGCGGCTCTACCATCGGTGGCGCCACGTGACGTCCGGCCCACGTGTATGGAAGGCTTCTGCTGCATCACTTCCACTCCGGCGGGCCGCGCTCGGCTCACCTCTGGTGCTTCGAGATCGAGGGCCCGCGAGGACCGCGTGCCCTCCCTCGAGGACCGCGCAAGATGGGAAGCGCCTGAATGGACTGTCAAGAACGTCGCCAGACGACGTGGTGGACAGCGTATGAGTCGCGCGCAGTCGTGTCCACCAGTTCAGCGACGAGCCCGGCTGACGTCGACTCGCAACCGCGGGCTCGCACGCATCAAGCGCTATTCTCGCGCGGGCGTCCGTGCTCTGAGGCACAGCTCTCGGACGACGCGGTCTAGCTCCTGCGGGCCACCGTACGCGACGGCGATGATGCCAGCATCCTGTTGTTCAGGACCGCCATGGCGGATGGGGTAATCGTCGGCGGGCGCGACTTCGCTGAGCCTGGGCCGCGTTAGGCGAACTCGGAGACGCCGGTCTTGTCCACGACTCGTCCGGCAAGGGCGTCAGCTTCGATGTGACTCACAGCGAAGTCTGTCCCATGCATGGTCATCTCCGTTGCAGGAGATGACACCGGGCTGTTACACGAGCGTGACCTACACAATGCCCGCCCGACCGGACCCAGCCGCTGTTACGCCTGCTCGGCGGGCTTGTTGAGCGCCGGCTGGGCGTCCAGCGCCCGCGCCAACAATCGCTCGGCGGTCCGCGCCACGTCCTCGACGAGTTGCGCGAACTCGGCGTCCGTCAGCGTGGAGCGTACCCGTTCGAGACCCTCGGAAATGGCGGCCCGGCGCTGCTGGGATCGGTCGGACGTTGCTTCGAGCAAGGGACCTCGCGGGTAGCAGACCATGGATCGCGGAAATTTTGATGCGACGCCTTCGCAAGCACTACACCAAACGACCGGCCGAGCCTATCGAGACGCATACTGCCGGAGCGGCCTGCGGATTGCCTTGGAACTCACTGCCATCGCGTCGTCGTTCGGTAGGCCCGCCTAGGGTTGGCCGCCGGGAAACCGGTACAACAGGTGTGGCCGACGACCCGCGTGCAGTCCGGACGGGCCAAGGCCGGCGCTGGTTCGGCGGCGGCGCGGTGGTTCCTTTGTGTCAGGCGGTTGCATGGCCATTCTCCACCTCGATGACAACGAGTTGATCCGCGACGTGGTGCGTCGTGCGCTCGGCGCATCCGGCTTCTCGGTCGTGTCCGCGGACAGCGTGCGCGCCGCGCAGCTCGCGTTGGCCGAGCGCGACGACATCGCGGGCGCGCTGCTCGACGTCCGCCTCCGGGACGGCAGCGGCGTGGACCTCTACTGGTGGATCGCCACCCAGCGTCCGGCGCTCGCCAAGCGCGTCGCGTTTCTCTCCGGCAGCGCGGGTACCGAGGCGTTCGCGCCGCTGGCGGCGCTCGGGTGCCCGATTCTCCCGAAGCCCTTCGAGCTTGCGGACCTCCGACGCTTCGCCGCGGAGTGGGAGGCGGCGGCGGACCCAAGTGCGCAGCCACGTTAGGCGAGGAAGCCTCACCGCTCGAGGATCCAGAACATCCTCGACCGATCGATGGGACTCCCGCAGTAGACACAGCTCGCGAGTTCGTCCATGGTCATCTCCGTTCCAGGAGATGACACCAGCCCCTGACTTCTGAACCCGGCGCGGCGGCTCGGAGCCGAGGCGCGACCTTGGAAAGACTCGCGTAGTTGGCTACCAGACGACTCTCTTCGACACCGTGCGAGGCTTTCAGCGGCGACTCAGCGCGATGGGTGGATTCGTCTTTGCTCGCGCCGGCGATCCTGATCGGCTCGCTCCACCCGTCGAAGGCCGTTGCGGTCGCCGGCGGGTGGGACGACGTTGACGATGGACCCAGCCCGACCACGACGACGTGCTGGCCGTGACGAGTGAGCCACGAAACGGGGGAAGCTACCGCCAAGGAGCTAGCAGCAGTATCGGCGTCGAGATACTGACACCGAGACTGACCTACCGCGTAGAAACGACAAAGGCCGGACGCGCTATAAACGCTGTCCGGCCTTGAAGTTGCCCCTCCTGGGCTCGAACCAGGACTCTTCTGATCCAGAGTCAGACGTGTTGCCAGTTACACCAAGGGGCAGTGACCTTTTCCCCGCTCGCGCGGAGTTCGTAAGCTAGCTTTGCACAGCTACCCCATCAACCCCCGAACTACCGACCGCATCGCGTGTTGGCCCGCGCAGCGTGAACCCTTGGACCGCCACGGACGACACAGCGTGCCTGCACCGCGCCGGGTTCGGGTGACACGCTCGAGCCTGCATTTGACGCTCGCGATGGCAGCCATCCTGACGGTCGCGATCGGGTGTCGCGGAACGCCTATCGCGCTCGGAAGCGATCGGCGCGCGGCGCGCGCGAACGCCAATGCGCTGTTCGAGGGGCTCGCCAGCAGATTCGACAACGTCCAGCGGGCGCCAAAGTTCTTCCAGGCCCGCTCGAAGCTGGGCCGGTTTGCGCTGTCGCCCTCCGGCATCTATGGCGACACGTCGGTCTGGACCGCCGTCGGAACAGACAGCACCCGGACGCTCACGCTTTCCGGGAGCCACACCGCTGGCGGCTACATGTTCACGCCCCGCGCTGCGGTCCCGGTTCCAAACGTCACCGGCGACTCGCGACACGTCATTCGCCTTCACCGAAGAGGCGAGTCGGAATACGACTGGTCGACCGTCGTCGACCACGCGATCGGGCCCGTGCGCGCGAGCGAGGTGGGCGCCGCGGTCACGGCGTTTCTCGCGGCGCCGGTGCAGGCGGGCGCCAGCCGCATTCGCGTAGACAACCAGACGATTCTCCCTCGCACGACTCGTGTGCTCGGCGAGCTGTTCTCGCTCGACACGGTTCGCGTGACACCCGCGAGCGACGGAAGCAGCGCGGTCTTCGTCCGCTTTCACATGGATCCGAACCGGATCAAGCAGACGCGCCCGAACTTCGCGAAGTACCTCGACAAGTACGTCGCGCCTGCTCAGTACCGGCTCCGCCTCCAGGACGGTCGTGGCGCTCTGTGGCTCGATGCGGCAGGCCAGGACAACGCGTTCACCGTCAGCTACCGCGTTCAGAACGGAACGCTCGTGTCGCTCGCGGGGCCTGCGCGCCCGATGCCCGATTCGCTGCAGATCAAGTTGGACGCCTCGGCGAAGTTCATGATCTTTCGCGTCGGCGTATCGAGCCTCGTAGGCGACTTCGCCTTTCTGCGCAGCGACGGTGAACGCGGGTGGTCCATGCGGTTTCGCCGCGAGCCCGATTGGCACTTTCCACTGGCGGTGAACACGTTCATCCGGACATCGCTTCGCCACCCGTTCGCCGGCGAGGGTATCACCGTGCGTATCGCGGTGCGCGATCGCGGTGGGCAGCAGACATTGCTGACCCGTGAGGTAGGCGTGGCGGTCCAGGAGAGTGCGATCGTCCGCTGGCTCGGCGGCCTCGGGAGCTCGGCCATGAACGATTTCGCCGGTCGCGCGGAGGCCGAGGAGAATCGTTATGTGTTCGAGGTTCTGAGCGCGCTGCGCGCGGATTTCGTCGCCGCGCTGTCGGCGGGCGAGTAGCGCCCACCGTAGCGTCCACGCCGTAGAAAACGAAAAGCGCCACGAGGCCGAATCGGCTCGCAGCGCTTGCGTCGTCCTACCTTCGTTGGTTCAGCCGGCGGGACTTGCCACGCACACCGTCATTGGAACTCTCCGTCCTACCGAGCGGCGGCGGGCAACATTCCCTCTGGCTAGAACCATGCCGCATGTCGCGGCGACCTTCAAGTGGAGCTGAGGGGAGTCGAACCCCTGGCCTCTGCAGTGCGATTGCAGCGCTCTCCCAACTGAGCTACAGCCCCTCATACACCGGGAGTGCGCGGATCGTTTCCACCCGTCGCACCGGGCCGGTAACGAAGCGGCCCCGCTCGTGGCGGGGCCGCGCCGATACGCCGTAAACTACGATGCAACGGGCGGTTGTCAAGCGCCGCCGTACAGCGCGGCTCCTTCTGCATCGTGGACGAGCGATCGCATTGCCCGTCACGACAGTGGGCGAACCGAGCGAGAGAAAATTGCGTGTGCTGCCGTTGATACGCATCACGGGCGGTGCTTTGGAGGGCTCTCCTCGCACCATTGCGTTCCCAAGCTATGCTGATATTCTTCGCGCCGCCCCGATAGGAATATCCTGACGCTTTCCATCTCAAGGAGTGACCTGATGCGTATTCGTCGTGCCGCCGCTGTGGTTGCGGCATTCGCTCTCACCGGATGCTACCACTCAGTGATCCAGACCGGCCGTCCCGAGTCGAGCGACGTCATCTCGATCAAGTGGGCGAATGGTTTCATCTATGGCCTGGTTCCGCCCCCGGTCGTCGAAACTGCGGCACGATGCACGAACGGAGTTGCCAAGGTCGAGACGCAGCACAGCTTCCTGAACGGTCTGGCCGCCGTGGTCACATTCGGCATCTACACACCAATCCAGATCGACGTGACGTGCGCTGCTCGCGGTACGGCGTCGGCCGAGTCGGTGATCAAGGTGGAGAAAGGCAAGACCGCGGCGCAGGCGCTGAACGAAGCCGCCGCACTGGCGGTCGAGAAGGATTCGCCGGTCTTCGTCCAGTTCTAGCAATTCTCGCAGGAGACACGCCTACGAGGCGCGAATCGAGTACCTAACGCCCGCTCCTGACGCGCGCGAGCCCGGTTTCGGAAGGTCCGAAACCGGGCTCTTTGCGTCGTGTTGCCGTTCTTCCCCTGGTACGTTTGCTACCTGTGCTGCCTGTCTTACGGGTGATCGATTTGGGCTGCGCGGCTATCTCGCGTCCCGGGCGTCCCCCGCTGCTTCGACGCTCTCTTCTTCCATGTCATCCCGCCCAGAGCGCGAGCCGTTGCCCTGATCGCGTGACATCCCCTCGCGCGAGACCTCCACCGGTGACTCGCGGTCGGAGTACGCCGCGCCGGACGTCTCGTTGCCGCGTCCGTTGGATTGACGCCCACGATTCTTGGCGCCACGGGACTCCCCACCCTCGCGTCCAATCGCGGCCATGTGCGCGCGATCGCGACTCACAACCTCTCCTCCCTTTCGGCCCGCGACGCGAGCCTCGTCCGACGTCCACTCGTGAGCGGTTCCCTTCGCGTGCGCAGCACGCCCGCCCTTGCTGGCGATCTCTTTCTGTCGGTTCGCGTCCATCGACGCAAACCCCCGCTTGCTCTTGCCCGTTCCCGACATCCGCGCCTCCATCAGTTGGGGTCATGTCAACTCTGGCTCGCGGATCCCCAACAGCTTCTATCCGCGAGCACCGCAACAATCCAATTCCCTGACCCAACACACCAGCCCGGCGCAATTCATGGGCCGTAACGTGAGAGCGGGCGTAGAATTTTCTACAATCAAGTGACTAGGTGGCCAACTTCGCACTCGATGCTCGCCCACGTTTCCCAACCAATCTGCGAGTCCGCACATCATCGCAGAAGCAGCGGCACGCCGCGGTCTCCACTCGCCCGCCGCGTACATCGGGTTCGAAGCGCCGCCCTGGCCGAGCGCCTGCGACGACCGATAGCGGTGATGAGCGTTCACACAATTAGTTGGAATCGCAACCCTATCGCGTAAGGCAAGCGGGTTGCAAGGCAAGGCACGGGCCGCGCGCTCGTGCATTAGCTGAGAATCGCGCTACTGCGGGCTATATTCCCGCTGTGTCACTCTCGCTCCGGTTTCTCGGGACATCGGCCTCGCGCCCGACCGTCGAACGCGGCGTCAGCTCCATCGCCGTCGTGCGCGAAGGAGAGACATTTCTTTTCGATTGCGGTGAAGGTACACAGCGCCAGATGATGCGGTATGGGGTCGCGTTCTCGCTCCGCGACATCTTCTTCTCCCATATGCACGTCGATCACATCCTCGGTGTGATTGGCCTGATGCGGACCATGGCGCTGCAGGGCCGCGAAGAAACGCTGCGCATTTTCGGGCCCCCGGGCTCGGCGAAAGTACTTCGTCGTGCAGAGACCATCGGCGCGGACCGGGTCGGATTTCCCGTGGAATACAGGGAACTCACGCCCGGCGAATCGATTCGCCGTGACGGTTACGAGATCGTTGCCTTCGCGGCAGATCATGTGCGCACGCCGGCGCTCGGCTTCGCGCTGGTCGAAGCGCTTCGCCTTGGCCGATTCAATCCCGATCGCGCGCGCGAGATGGGAGTGCCCGAAGGCCCCATGTGGGGGCGCCTGCACCGCGGCATGCGCGTCACGCTCGAAGACGGGCGCGAGATCGACCCGGCGGACCTCGTTGGTCCCACTCGGCCAGGACGGAAGCTCGTCATCACAGGCGATACGCGACCGTGCGATGCCACCGCGGAGGCATCAACGGGAGCCGACCTCCTCGTGCACGAGGCAACGTTCGCCGAGGAGGAGGCATCGCGCGCGTCGGAGACCGGTCACTCGACGGCACGTGAGGCCGCCCAGATCGCGGTGCGCGCGGGCGTGAGGCGGCTCGTACTCACGCACGTGTCGGCCCGCTATTCCCGCGATGTGTCGGACCTCGAACGGGAGGCACGCGCAGTCTTTCCCGTAACGCAGGTCGCGCGCGATGGGACCGAGATCGACATCCCGTTCCCGGATGCGGCGGAATTGTCTGACGCGACTGGCCGCGCCCCGCACGTCGCGAGTACTTAACTCGCCAACGTGAGCACGCGTGGGTTAGTGCGAGCTCCCGTGGCTAGCGGTTACGGTCGAGTCCGCTATCTCGAGCCGCTGGGCCCCGCCGTCGACGGTGCACGTGACGTGGACACGGGCATCGATCGGCGGTAAAGCCGCTGCAACTGGGCGTCCGTCAGCGAATCCAGCACCGTAGCGCGATTCAGCCGGGCCGTCACGTCATTCGACTCGGCGCCCGGATTGATGTACCACCCATAGCGATCGAGTTGCGATGTCCGCCCGTCGGGGTGGCGGAAGACGACCATCGCGTTACTGGCGCCAGGAGACTGCACTTCGACCGTCCAGTTAATGCCGTCAGGTCCCGTGAACGAGCGCATGATGTGAGGTTCGAGTGATGAAGTGAAATGCTCCGGATGCTCTTTACGCCCTGACCGCTCTACCGTTTTGCTCCGCGTCACGCTCCTCGAGACGACGCCGACGCCGATCCTGAGCCGCCGCATAACGCCGCTTCTCCGCGTCGCTCTCGGCGACGAGCATCGGGATTTCACGCGGGTGCCCGTGGTCGTCCACGGCGACGAACGTGAGGTAGCAGGAGTTCGTGTGCCGTCGCACGCCCGAGATCAGATCTTCGGCTTCGACGCGAACCCCGATCTCCATGGACGTCCGACCCACGAAGTTGACGCTCGCCTTGAGCACGACGAGGTCACCGAGGTGAATGGGCTCCCGGAAGTCTACCCGGTCGATCGACGCGGTCACGCAGGTCGAGCGGGCATGCCGGATCGCCGCGACCGCGGCGGTCTTGTCGACCAGCGCCATCACGACTCCGCCGAATACGTTCCCGAGGTTATTGGCGTCCGGCGGAAGCATGAGCGCCGAGGACTCGTGCTGCGACTCGCGCACGGTTCGGCTCGAGCGGGCGTTAGCGACGGTCACTTTCGCGACGGTCACGGCGGTGAATCGGAGGACGAGACGCGGACCGCGTACGACGAGCAGGCGCTCATGGGGCGTACTGTGTGACTGACCTGTCACGACGTTCGCACGAGCGCGCGCGGGACCGAGTACGGTGCGGGCGGCACCGGAATAGAGCGACGACTCATCGAACGCACGAGAGAGCCCGCGGACCACCGTGGTATCGACGTCGGGCGTATCGAGCCGATAGACGCGCCGCGCTGGTGTCGGAAGGCGCGTGGCGTTCCACTCTCGCTGCGTCGAATCCCGCACGACGAGCGTGGCGAAATCACCGCTCGTGTCGTACCGGGCGATGACATCGTACCGCGGGCCGTCCCACACCTCGCTCACGGAATCGGCACTGAGCTTCGGGACGGTCGCGGCGATCTCGGCCCACCATGCGGGCTGCGGAGCGCGTACGTGCGGGAGCGGCAGTGAGAGCCCACCGCCCGGGCCACCCTTGCCCGGCACGTAGAACCCGACCATCGGCGCGCCATCGATGTCCACGATCGCGAAGCTGGTGGAGTCGAATTGGAAGGTGTCAATGGCACGCGCGGCCCGGCGGCCGTCTACGCCACTCGCGCGGCGCACCGAGTCGATGACGATGCGGTACGCGGCGCGCCCTTCGGCGATGATGCGGTGCGCGACGCTGTCTCCGAAGACGCCGTGCAGCGTCGCGGTGGACCCGTCACGCAGGTCGACGACGCTGTGTCGCATCACGTGCGAATCTTCGACGTTGGCGATGTCGATGTTGGTGCTGTACGCGAAGGAAAGCAGCGGGCCAACGACGTCGAGCAGCTCCGCATCGCTCGTCGCGACCGTATGCGGCTCGTCGCTTCCCTCCTCGTCCGCGTCCAGCCTGCGCTCGCCGGGGTGCTCCGCTGCGTAGGCGCGCGCGATTCCGTTGACGCGGCGATCCTCGAACACCGGAACGGAATCCCCGGAGACGAGGTCACGCCGGTAGATGCGCTGGCCGACGAGGAGCGCGTCGAAGTACGAGCGATCGTCGTCGGTGACATAGAGCTCGTAGAACCGACCACGAACGTTCGCGAGGGTGAGCGGCGCGCGTCGAAGCCGAAGCCGACCTTCGGTGGTCGTCACCCAAAATGCGGAGTCGCCGGCGGTGACGAGAAATTCCGCCGCCGGAGGCGATTCGTTCAGTCGCGGGCGAGATGAACACCCGGCGGCCATGGTGAAGAGCGCGGCACAGGCAATTGTCGCGCGCAGAGACGAGAGGGGGGGCATCGTCGTCGGAATATAGCCGAGCCCATTGCCTCGCCGCAGGGCGACGCGCTGGGCGGCGATTAGATTGCCGCACCCCGACTACCTCTGCCGTGAGTCTCGATGCATCGCTACCTGCCGCTCGTCGTCGTCCTGCTGGCTTGCTCCTCTTCCGCGGGCGACCGGTCTGACTCCACCGCCCAGGCGTCCGCCGCGCCCGCCACCTCGACTCCTGCGCCGGCCGCCGCTGCTGGAGCGATGGCGAGCGATTCGGCCGGCACGGCCGTCAGCGCCGCGAGCGGCGGCTCAGCGACGGCGAGCACGGCTCCAGCTACGGCGGTGCGCCCGGCATCGGCCGCGGATCTCCCGATCGTGCGCGGTCTGTACGTGAACCGCTTCGCCGCCCAGAGCGCCAAGCGCATGCACAAGCTCATCGCGATCGCGGACTCCACCGAGATCAATGCCTTCGTCATCGACGTGAAGGACGAGTTCGGGCTGAACATCGCGTCGCAGGATCCGATGGTGCAGAAGAATGCTGGCAAGGCCGGCGTGATCCCTAACGCGAAAGCGTTGCTCGACACGCTCAAGGCGCACGACATCCTGGCGATCGCGCGGATCGTGGTGTTCAAGGACTCGGTCGCGGCACGCGTCAATCCCGATCACGTGATCCGGAAGCCGGACGGCACGGCATGGCGCGACAAGCAGGGCCTAACGTGGGTGAATCCGTACGACGAGGAGATCTGGGAGTACGACATGCGCGTGGCGGAGGAAGCGGTGCGCCTGGGATTTGGCGAGGTGCAGTTCGACTACATCCGCTTTCCCGAGCCGTACAAGAGCCTTCCGCCGCAGGTATTCCCCAAACAGAACGGGCGCTCGAAGCCGGACGTGCTCGCGGAGTTCCTGCGACGGGCGAACGGGCGCCTCGACAAGCTGGGCGCACGGACGACCGCGGACATCTTCGGTCTCGTCACGACGGTGGGCGGCGCCCTCGAGATCGGGCAGGAGTGGGAGAAGGTCTCACCGGCGGTGGACGTGGTGCTGCCGATGACGTACCCGTCGCACTATCCGCCAGGCGCGTTCGGCGTGAAGCGGCCTAACGCGGAGCCGTACACGATCCAGTTGAAGGCGATCTCGCGCGCGCGCCAGCGCGACGAGAAGCTCGGACTCTCGGGTGAGCGCGTGCGCCCGTGGATCCAGGCCTTCTCGCTGGGCCAACCGAAGTACGATGCGTCGCATGTGAAGGAGCAGATGCGCGGCATCTACGACGCGGGCTACAACGGGTGGGTGTGGTGGCACCCCGGCTCTGTCTACGAGCCGTACCTCGGGGCACTCGAGACGAAGCTCGTGCCACACGCCAAAACAGGCGGCAAATAGACTCAGCGAGCAGCCGGCACGCAGCTGCCCGCTGGGCACATCTGCCGACGGCTGCATGCTGCGGCCGCACGCTGCGCGCTGCTGCTATTAGCGCCCAGCAACCTACGTGCTGCTCGCTGCTCGCAAACGGCAAGCGGCGTTGGCACCGCCTCGCAATCGAATGGTTGGTAGCGCCTAACGGCGGTACGGCAATGGGAACGTGCGGCCATATCTTGGCGGCATGACTCCATTCCCTGATCCTCCCGGCTTCGCCGACTGGGAGGCGACCGTACCGGCGTCGTTCAAGCGGGACACGATCTGGCGCACGCCTGCCTACCGCTTCGGTCTGTGGTTGGGCGACTTGGTGAAGGCCGACGCAAATGTGCTGCGCGCTGACCGGAACAGTCGTAATGACGCCGACCAACTGCTACGGGCGGTAGGGTCTATCAGTTCCAACCTTTCGGAAGGCTACAGTCGCAGCACTGGCCCGGAGCGAGCGCGCTACTACGATTACGCACTCGCATCGGCCAGAGAGTCGAGGGACTGGTATTTCAAAGCGAGAGACGTGTTAGGCATCGAGAGGATGGAGCATCGCATCGAGATCCTCGACCGCATCATTCGGATCCTCACTGCGATTGTTCCGCGTGAACGCGAGGATAAGTCGCACAGGCGACGGCGGAAGGACCGCGATAATCGCCCGCCGCGAACAGATCTGGACCGCTAGCCGCGCGGCAGCGCGCCGTTACGAGCAGCGAGCAGCGCGTGGGTGACCGGCGCGGTATTGGCAGCAGCGGGCAGCGTGCGGCCGCAGCATGCAGCCGTCGGCAGAGAGCGGGCAGCTGGACGTGCCGGCTGGCTCGCTGGTTGCTACGTGCTAGAAATCGGCCGAGATCCGGACGAGGATGTTTCGGCCCGGATCAAGCGCGAAGCTCTTGTACCGGCTCAGGAATGACGTGTACCGCGTGTTCGCGAGATTGCGCACGCGCAGGTCGAAGCGAAACGGATGCGATCCGATGTGGCGCGCCAGGCCCGCGTCGAGGCCCAGCAGCGTGTAGCCGTCCGTCGGCTGGTCGAACTGGCCGAGTCGTGTCTGCTTCGACGAGATCTCGACGTCCACACCGGCGTGCGCACGCTCGGCCCAACTCAGGCCCACGGTGTGGAAGTCCGTCTCCAACGTCGTGCGCGGAGCCGGCATGAGCGGGAGCGGCTCGTCCGTGTCCTCGTTCGTCCCGCGCACGATGTCATAACGCGCGCGGAGTGTGACGATGCTCGTCGGATCCACATCCGCCGAGAACTCGGCGCCGTTCAGCGTCGCCAGCGTGTGCTGGTAGCGGTACACACTCAGGTTGCCCTGCTGCTGGCCCGTCGGCGCGATGTAGATGAAGTCGTCGATCCGGTTGTGAAAGCCCGACAGCTCGGCGTGCGCGCGTCGACTGCTCCACCGGAGGCTGCCGTCCAGGTTGAGGCTCGTCTCCGGATCGAGGGTCGCGTCGCCGATCTCGTAACGCGCTTCCCCCAGTCGCGGACCGTTCGCGAACAGCTCGAACAGCGTCGGCGCACGCCATGCGCGGCCGATGTTCGCGGCGACCGATACGTCCGGCACGAGTTGCACGACCGCGCCGACGTCGCCGGAGAGCGCGCTCGAGTGACGCGATTGATCGGAGACCCCGAGGTCCGCGTTCGCATCGGCGTCCAGCGAGTGGAGATCCCCGCGTGCGCCGGCGACGAAGCTGACGCGACCGAGATCGAATTGCTCGAACGCGAAGGCCGCGGCCGTCGCCAGCCGCGCATCGGGCACGAGCGGGATGATCCCGCGCGAGTCACTCGACTGATACCCGCCGCTCACGCCTAACGTGCCGCGCAGCCGGCCCTCGCTCCCGTGATGTGCCAGAACGTCCGCCGTCAGCGTGTTGAGGAGGAGGTTGAATACTTCGGTCTCCGTCCCTGTCGGTGCGCCGCCCGGTCCGAGCTCGTCCGACACCTCAGCCAGCGAGTGACGCTGCCACTGGACCTTTGGCTCGAGCCGCAGCCCGCCAGCGACGTAGTTGCCGGTGAACTGCACCCGGTCGTCGGACAGCTTTCGCTCGGGCCCTTCCTCCTCTTCCTCGCTGCCCGGAGGCTTGGCCGCCTCGCCCGCCTCGAGCAGATGGAACTCGCCGCCATAACGCGCGTAGCGGAGTGTCGACGTGCCGCGAGACGAGCGGAACCCGGCCGCTGCTTCGCCGGTGACGGCGGAGAACTTCGTGTTCTCCAGCTTCCCGTCAGGCGTGGTCATGTCTTCGGAAAGCCGAGCGATTGCCGTCGCGCGCCAGCCGAGCCGTGACCGCGCGCCCTCGGCGCCGAGCACGACGTCCCCCTCGCGATTGTTCGACGCGCCGGACAGCTCGGCCGTCGTGCGCGTGAAGTTACCCGCGCTCGCGTCAGGCAGCGCGGCGGGAACCGCGTTGACCACGCCGCCGATCGCGTCCGAGCCGTACAGCACACTCGCGGGTCCGCGAATGACTTCGACACGTTGCGCGAGACGGGCGTCGATCGACGGGCCATCCTCATCGCTCCACGAGTAGTCCTCGAGGCGATGCCCGTTGTCCAGCACCAGGACGCGCGATCCGCTGAGGCCACGGATGACGGGCTTTCCGATCTGCTGGCCTGTCGTGAGGTTGTGCACGCCCGGCAGGCGATCGATGGCGCCCGAGAGCGTCACGCTCTGTTCCCGCTGCAGGCGATCGCCCGCGAGTTGCGTGACCGGGAGCGGCGACCGGCTCGGATCGAGCACATCGCGCGTGGCCGTCACGACCACAGGCTCCAGGTCTCCGAGGATCAGTGGCAAGCGCAGATCGAACGACGTACGATCGCCTGCGCCAACGGTGATCGTGCGCGAGACGGACGCGTACCCCAGTCGTCGCGCGACCAGCGTGTAGCGGCCGGCAGGGACGTCGGCGAAGACGAACGCGCCCTGCGCGTTCGTCGATGCGGCGCGCGAGAGCTCCACGATGGTGACCCGCGCCGCATCGATGGGCACACCGGTCGAATCGGCAACCCGTCCGCGAATCGAATCCGAGGCCGTGGCCGTCGCGACCACTCGCTCGCTGCGCGGCACTGAAGCGTTGGCACTCGCAGCTGACTCCGAGTAACGCGATCACGGCGAGTGAAAGACAGAGCGTCATTCCTGGCTCGAAGAAAGAGAAGGTTCAGTCGCGTGTGAGATCGGCAACCCCGGCAACGAGACGGTCGACCTCGTCGGCCGTCGTATAGCACGCGCATCCAGCGCGAACGACGCCGTCATCGGCGTGCCCGATTCGCTCGAGCACCGTCGTGGCGTAGAAGTCACCGTTCGAGACGAAGACGCCACGGCGAGCCAGCGCGCGCGCGACGTCGTCGGAGACCATGCCGTCGAGCGTGAAGGCGACGGTTGGCGTGCGAGCGCTTCCGGGCTGACAGCCATACATCCGCACTCCGGGAATCGCCGATAACCCATTCCACATGCGTGCGAGCAGCGCCGTTCCCTGTTCGTGCAACGTCGCGAACGCCGACACGAGTCGGTCGCGCCGCGAGGCGCCCTGCCCCAGGCTGGCGAGATAGTCGACCGCGGCCGCCGCGCCAATGATCCCCTCGTGATTCTGCGTGCCGGTTTCGAGCCGCTCGGGCGGTGCTTCCGGCGCCGGCTGCAGCTTCGGCACGTCGAGCGACGCGATGAGATCGTTCCTGCCCCACAGCACGCCAACGTGCGGGCCATAGAACTTGTAGGCCGAGCAGGCGAGGAAGTCGCAGCCTAACGCCTTGACGTCCACGAGCACGTGCGGTGCGTAGTGCACGGCGTCGACGAACACGAGCGCGCCCTGCGCCTTGGCGAGACGCGCGGCGGCGGCCACGTCGGTGACCGTCCCCAGCGCGTTGGACGCAGCGCCGATCGCGAGGAGCTTCGTGCGCGGTGTGATCGCCTGCTCGAGGTCGGCCCAGTCGAGCACGCCCGCCTCGGGATCCATGCGGACCGTCCTGATCGTGACGCCGCGCTCGGCGGCGAGCCGCGTCCACGGCGCGATGTTGCCATGATGATCGAGCTCCGTGACGACGACTTCGTCGCCCTTGCCCCAACGCGTCGCGAGCCCGCGCGCGAGGTGGAACGTGAGCGTCGTCATGTTCAATCCGAAGGCGATCTCCGTCGCGTCGCCGTTCACGAAGTCGGCGAACGCCACGCGCGCCGCGTCGAGTGCGGCGTCAGTCTCCGCGCTCGTCGGGTAGTTCCAGTGCGTGTTCGCGTTGTGGTAGAACAGGTACGTGTTCATCGCCTCGACGACCTGGCGCGGCACCTGCGTGCCACCAGGGCCGTCGAAATACGCAACGGGGTACCCTTCGTGCTTGCGCTCGAGCGCCGGGAAATCGCGCCTAACGTTGTTGACGTTGTTGCTCATCCGGACACCTCGCAGCCGGCCCAGGACTCGATCAACTTCACGGTCTCCACGTGATCAGCCTCCTCACCTAACGCGCCGCGGGCCACACGGAGCAGGTCGGCGACGGTCTGTGTGAGCGGCGACGGCACGCGATTCTCCCGCGCGAACTCGGCCGCGATGGTCACATCCTTCTCCATGAGCGCGAGCTTGAACGTGCGGGGGAACGCGCGCGTGATCACGCGCTCGGTGAACAGGTTCTGCGACACGTTCGACCGACCGCTCGACGCGTTGATCACGTCGAGCGCGAGGCTCGCCGACACGCCCGCCTTCGACAGCGAGACCAGCCCTTCGCTGAGCGCCCAGATGTGAATGCCGAGGAGTGCCTGGTTCACCGCCTTCACGGCGTCGCCTGAGCCGACGGGGCCGCAGAGGACGATCTTCTTCCCGAACGCCTCGAGCACCGGCCGAGCGCGTTCGAGGGTTGCCTCATCGGCGCCGCACATGACGGTGAGCGTCCCCTGCTGCGCGCCCGACACGCCGCCGCTGACGGGCGCGTCCATGAACGCAACGCTGCGCGCCGATAGCCGGCCTGCGATGCGCTTCGACGTTGCCGGATCACCGGACGTGCAATCGATGAAGAGCACACCGTCGGCGATGCCGGCCAGCAGCCCGTCGTCGCCATCGAGGAGGGACTCGACCTCGCGTGACGTTGGCAGACAGGTGATAACGACATCGGCCCCACGTGCGGCATCCGCCGGAGATGTGGCGACACGCGCGCCGGTCTCGGCGCCGAACGCACGGGCGCGCTCGGCCGTGCGGTTCCACACCGTGAGGGAGAACGGCGGCTTGGCGAGATGGAGCGCGATCGGGGTACCGATCGCGCCAAGGCCCAGGAAGGCAACGCTTGTCAACGGCGGATGGGTGCGGGGTGGTGCATAGTTGCGTTGGTGGGAAGCCGGAAAGTCGTGACCCCTCGCAGGTACGTCAACTGGCCAGGGCCAGTGACCGGTGCGCTACGTTTCCATGCAATGCATACTGTAGTCACCATCTCCGGCATGTTGGCCGTTCACGCGAAACGCGCCGTCTTTACGGCGCTGGCTGGTGTCGAGGGGGTTCGTGTCGCCGACGTGGAGCTCGGGCGCGCCATTGTGGAACACGATGCGAGCGTCAGCGAGGAGGCGCTCGCGACGGCGATCGAGTCGGTAGGGTGTCACGTCGTCGCAACCGAACGGCTCGCGAGTCGAATGCTCCCGGTGGTAGGCAGCGCCGATGATGAGAGCGCGTAGCGGTGGCGCTCGATCCCGACGCCTTTGCGTCGACAGAGCGACCGAACAAATGAGAAGACGGGGGTTGGCGGATCTTCGCCAACCCCCGTCTCTTGCATTCACGCGAGACCGCTATGGGATCGGCCAGCGGACCGTAACATTGTTACCGGTTGCGACGTACCCAACGGCGAAATACGGCTGCACCGATGTTATCGCGACCGCAATCGTATTGTCGGAGCCGCTGCCCACCTGTCCGAGGCCACTGAGTCTCGATGGAGCGCCGGCGAGCGTGGGAGGAGGGCCGGACAGGTCGAGACGCCAGACGGTGCCCTGATTTTTTCCACCGGTGCTGCAGCTGTAGCCAACAATGATTCCGGCACTGTTCACATCTTGCGCGCGACCGCCGGCGCACGAAGACGACAGAGATGGAAGGGGCGTGCCGACAACATTCCCTGCCCACGTCGTACCGTTTCGGTACCAGTACACGGGCGTGCCAGCACGCTGTCCAACGACGACGGTCCCCGCGGGATTGATCGCGTAGGCGATCCCGTCGAGCAGTGCGTAGGTCGTCGCGTTGTTCCAGACCACACCCTGCACGGTTCCGCCGGCGGACGTCGTCCGTCCTGCCGCCTGTCCGGCTTCGTTCACGTCGTAGATCGATGCGGCAGCACCCGGAAGGGCGTACTGAATCGGCTGCGGATCCCACGCACCGTTGGCGCGACGCCAGACCACAGGACGATTGACCTGATTGCGCGCGACCGTTACCGCCAACCAGCCGCCGGCGAGCAGTGTTCCGTCACTCGCTATTGCGGCTGATGTCGCGTTGCCACCACCGCTACCGGAAAACCCAGGGAGCGTCTGCCGTGTCCACTGGCCGCTGCTCATGTCGCGCGTCCACGCGACCGCGACGAAGCCCCCGTCACGGCCTAACGCGACGGTTCCCGTGGGGTCGATGCCCCAGGCCTGACCCGCGCCAAGGTCGACGGCCGCACCCGAGATGTTGTCATACACCCACGCACCGGACAGGTCGCCATACCCGACGGCGCTCACCTGCTCGCTGGCGCCCATGACGTACCCGCCAATCCCGCCGCCAAGCACTTGTGCGGTGGTGACCTCGAACTTCTCGGTGCCGACGCCTTTCTTGCCCCCAATCAGCGTGACTGCAATGTCCCAGTACGCGAGATCGGCATCGGCCGAAACCGTGATGTTCGCGACGAGCTCGGACGCGCTCACGACGGTGGTCGAGTTCGTGCGCACCTTCGCGGCATTCGGGACGCCCGCGAGCGCCCATTCCGCCGCCGCACCAGCGGTGAAGCCGGAGCCGAATACGTGGACGTCCAAAGTCGTGTCCCGGCGTGCGTAGGATGGTGACGCAGACGTGACCGCGGGCCCCGCGGGCGTCTTGCCTAACGACGGCCGGTCCACGAGACGGACGTTCGTGGGCGCGTCGCTACAGGCGACGGACAGCGCAGATAGCCCGGCGGCCATCAGCGCACCAGCGGTGCGTCGCGCACGCGAGGCGGGCAAGAGGATGCGCATGTGGTGGGGCATTCTTGGGCTCCAGTGACGAGAGATCTGTACGAACTCGGGAGACGACGACTGCAGGCCGGCGATTCTATGACACGGCAGACCGCCGCCGGATTGCGAGCGACCTCAGCTCACCAACGGGCACGAGGCAACGCGCCGGCGCGAAACACTGATGCGAGCGGCGACGTCTGCATGACGCCAGCGCCGCTCGCCGCGTACGCCGCCCAGTAGTGCGGCGCGGCGTATCGTCCCTCGCGAATGAGATCACGCTGCGCGAACGCGAGCGCCTCAGCCGCATCGCCTCCCGCGAGATGCGCGTAGAATCGATCAGCGAGCGCGGCTGCGCTTTCATCCTCGACTCGCCACCGCGTCGCGACGACAGTGCGCGCACCCGCGTACAGGAACGCCTGCTCCAGCGTCGCATGATCGGCAGCGCGTGCATAACGCGACGACCAGGCCCCGCCCACACCGGTCTCGCACCCGGAGAGAAACACGAGTGGGCTGGTGATCCAGAGCGGAAGCAGTTCGTGCACTTCCAGGCGCCCATTGTCGGCGCCGGCGCCGCTGCCACGCGCGAGCTCGATGCGTGAGAACATCGGGCTATCGACGTCCAGCACGCCATGCGATGCCACGTGCACGATTGCTCCCCCTTGCAGCGCTTCGCGGAGGGCCTGCTCTGTTGCGGCATCACCGAGCAGCACTGATGAGCCCGGGTGAATCGCGGCCACGCGGTTGGCTTCACCGCGCGAGCTGACGAGCGTCGTTGGAAACGGCGCGAACGCCGCAATGCGCGGCTGGTCACTCGTGGTGGGTCGAGCGCCCGAGCGTAGCACCGGCAGCGCCGCAGCGACGGGCAGATACAGCACCGTGTAATCCTCGACCAGCGCACGACCCGACGGCGACCTCAATGCGGCGAACGGCAGGTACGCGAGAGCGCCGTGCGGCACGACAACGAGTCGGCGCACTCCCGTCAATCCTCCCGCAGTGGCGACCGGCTCGATGAGCGTCGCGTACAGCGCGCGCAGCACGGCGTGGGCGCTGGCGTCCGTCGATGCCTGGTCCGCGGAAACACCGGCGGCGAGCAGGTCGCGCGCGAGACGAACCCGCCCCGCGAGATCGGATGCGTTCGCCTCGCGTACCGCCACCTGCACGCCTCGCCGGTTGAGCCAGAAGATGATCACCTTCTCGCCTGTCACGAAGAACTCGACGAGCGTCTCGTCCTCGCGGAGCGCGGCGCGGATGACACTCGTTCGCGCGCGTGCGAGACGAGTCTGTGGCACACCTGCTCGCGCGCCCGGATAGCGGACGAGCATCTCGTCGAACTCGCGACGCCGCGCGGCCAGCTCGGCCGCAAGAGCAGGCTGCGGATCGATCGTACTCCTGCCGCGGGCACGAGGCGCACTCTCGCTATCCGCGGAGAGGCGACGCATCAGTCCGTCGATCGTGTGGAGCACACGTGCGCGCTCGCCGAGGATCGCGCTCGTGCTGTCCGAATCGTCGTCGCGAACCCGGGCTCGAGCGAGGTGGTCCAGCAGCGCACGACTGCGAGCGCCGTCCGCGACCTCGAGCGCTTCGCTCGTTCGCCCAGCGCTCAAGAGAGCCAGAACGAGGTCCTCATAGACCGAGGCCTTCTCGGTAATGAGCGCTGTGCGCAACTCACCGTCGCCAAGAGACGTGCGGATTCGCTCCGCATGCGCGACCGCGAGATTGCCATGCGCGATCGCGGCGTCCAATTCACCCAACCGCCGGTACGCGCGCGCCGTGAGCGCTTCCGCCTCGAACTGCGCACTGACGCCGCCGATGAAGAGCTCGGACCTCGCCGCCGCCAGGAGCGACAGTACGCGACGAGAATCGCTTTCCCGATCCGCGATGCGCGCTGAAGTCAGCGCGAGAAGACTGCGTGCTGGCGCAGTACGCAGCGTGTCCGAGAGTGCCGCGGCGACGGCAAGGCGATCACGCGCCGTGGAATGGTCCCCAGATCGCTCCGCCAGCTCCGCATCGACGAGCAAGTCGGTGAGAACGTCGAACCGCGCGTTCATCGCGCGGTGCATCGCGAGCGCCCTCGCCGCGCTCGCGCGCGCCCGAGCAGCATCCCCGAGCTCACCAAGCACTGTCGCGCGACGTAATAGCACCGCCGCGACCTCATCAGGCGCGCCAACGGCGGAGTCCAGCCGGAACGCTTCGTCGAGAATGCTGAGCGCGCGTCGCCGGTCTCCAGTCTTCTCGTAGATCTCGGCAAGGAGCTCGAGATTCTCGCCCTCCTGCACCGGGAGATCGGACGCGCGCGCAATCCGGATCGCTGTATCGAGCGCCGCGATGGCACGCTGTGTTTCGCCCAACAGGTCGTACGCGGTGGCGAGTTGCGCGTACGCATTCTCCTCGCCGACCGGATGGTTCGGCTGCGGATGGCGTCGTCGAAGGTCTTCGATCGCTTCGATCGCGGCGAGCGGAGCACCGAGACGCACATCCACGGCTGCGATCCCCGTGGTGGCGTTCCATTCCGTGATCGTCTCCCCCAGTCGCCGCGCGGCCTCGCGCGCCGACACCAGATCGGCACGAGCGACTTCGAAGTCGCCGAGGTCGTACGCCAGGAGACCTTTGTTCGCGGTGACCTTGGCCAGGCCAACGCTATCACCCATCTCCGCCGCGGCCACGCGCGCAGTATCGAACAGCGCCACACCTACGTCGAGGCGCCCTTCGTCTCGCGCCAACAGACCCAGCGCATTGTAGGATCGGAACAGGTCGGCCCGCATGTCGTGCCGACGTTTGAGCGCGAGCGCGTCCTCCCCGAGTCGTCGAGCCTCCGGATAATCACCGAGACGCCATGCGGCGACGCCGAGCGAGGTGAGCGACCGCGCGACGGCCACGCTGTCGCCTAACGCATACGCCTGTTGCAGCGCGGCCTGATAGTTCGTTCGCGCGCTGTCGTACTGACCGCGCTCGTACAAGGCGTCGGCCGCGGCGACTATTTGCTCGAGTCGGCTCGCGGGGCTTCCGTCCGCTGTAACGGTCCCGGGAGTGACAGAACCGGACGCTGACGTCTGACGCGGCCGCGGATCGAGCGCGGGCGTCGACGCGTCGCCGCAACTCATCGTTGCGACGAGCATGATCGGCGCGCTCAACGTCGCGAGGCGCATTGCCTATCTGGTCGTGAAGCGCTGGCGACCCGTCCCTACTGATCGGCCATCGGATTTCAGGCCGTCCACGTACCAGTGGATCTCTGCTCCAGGCGCAAGGACAACGGAATCCGGCAGCGCGACGCTGGTGTCCGACGTGCTGGTCGTCCACCGCGCACGGCCATCCGCGTCGAGGACAGTCAGCGTGTACTCCACCACGGATTCGGACGCGCGCCACACGAATCGAACGCCCGCCGGTGTCACTACGGCTTCTCTCGCCGGCATGACTACCGCGAGCGTGGTGGAATTCGCAGCGGAGGGTATTGGCGCCGATCGCATCCGCGGACTGCTCGCCGTCGGTGCTTGCCGAGAGATGACCATGAGCAGGACTGCCGCGGCGGCCGCACCGACGACCGCGACCGAAGGCCAGCGTCGCACCGCCGGCGTCGGCGCGGGCGCGGCGTTCACGAGCCGCTTGGCGCTCACGAATTCGGACCGACATTGGAAGCAGTCCGCAACGTGAGCTTCGACCTCCGCTCGCGCTGATGGAGCCAACGATCCGTCGATGTACGCAGCGAGCGTCTCGGCCGGGAGATGACCCGGCGGCGGAGCTGAGCTCAACATGAGCGTCGAGTCACGGCGAGACCGAGAGCTGGGGGGCACATTGCCTATGACACGGAAGAGCGAACGCGAATTGCACGCGGCCTCGGGCTGATCGACCGTGATGTTACGGAACGGCGCCTTCGAGACCGCGTGCGATGAGCCCGCGGCGCAACACGTCGAGTACGTGATTCAACCGCCGGTAGACGTGAAACGGCGTGGGCGCGTCGATCACCTCGGCGATCTCCTTCGCCGACAGGTCGTCCTCGAAGCGGAGTTTGATGAGGAGCCGGTCGGCGGCCGGGAGCGCCTCGATCTCCGCCGACAATGCCGCGCGCGTTTCCGCCACGATGATGCCCGCATCGGCGGCCTGACAGTCGGTGTCGGGAAGGAGTGCGAGGTCCATCGCCTCCGCCGCGAGGTCAGCGAGCCGCCGGCGCGCCGCCCGGTCGTCGCGCGCTACGTCAGGCGCGGCCTCAGCGGCCGTTCTCCCATAGCGCTCCCGATGCCAATCATGAGCAAGCCGCCGAGCGACCACGACGAGCCACGTCGTAAACTTGCCGGTGCCGTCCGCGGCGAATGTTCGCAAGCGCCGACAATCCTGGTCACTCAGCTTCTGCAGGATGAACGTGTACGCGTCCATCGCTGAATCGTGATCGCGATCAACCGATCGCACCGCGTGCAGCATGACCTTGCTGTACGTGGCGACGAACGCCTCCCACGCGCGCTCCCGCCTCGCCGCGGTGGCGGCGTCGAGGAGCGCGGAGAGCTCGGCTGGGCGAGTGTGCGTCACGCGAGAGAAGGGACGACGCGCCACGTCGAGTTGCTCGACGAATTCGCGTGCGATCGATAATAGGGGAGGCTGTCACCGGCGCAACACGCCGCGGAAGCGAACAGGCAAACAATGACGCGCCAGCTTGTTCGCTCTGGGCCACCCTCGTAACTTGACGCCCCGCCCTCGCCCGCCGCACACGACTCGCCGATGACTCCACCTCAGCGAAAGGAAGAACGCCCTGTCGCGGCGCTGATCGCGCCGGACATTCTGGCGCTGCTGGAGGAGTCTCCGGCGGATGTCGCCGCGGAGACCGAGGAGATGCACGCGGCCGATCTCGCGGACGTCGCCGAAGCGCTCCCGATCGAGCAGGTGAGGATCCTGCTTCGCGTCCTGCCCGCCGCGCGCGCGGCCGACGTGCTCGAGTACCTCGACGAAGAGCTCAGGTCCGAGCTGCTCGAGGAGATGTCCGCGGCGCAGGCCGCGAAGCTCGTCTCCGAGATGACGCCGGACGATCGCGCCGACGTCCTCGAGGAGATGGAGGAAGACCGCGCCGAAGCGATTCTCGCGGAAATCCCCGCCGAGGCGCGGCGCGAAACAGAAAAGCTGCTCACGTACGCTCCGGATTCGGCCGGTGGCATCATGACCACCGAGTTCGTGCAGGTGCCGGAGACGATCACGGTGGAAGAGGCGCTCGCCAGCGTGCGACGCATCGCACGCGCGGGGCGCCGCGAGGCGATGCACAACATCTACGTGACCGACGCGCAGGGGATCCTGCGCGGCGTGCTCTCACTGCGCGAGATGCTCGCCGCAGCCGAGGGTACCCGCGTGGCGGACGTCGCGTGGGAAGAGGTGGTCAGCGTTCCCGCCACGACCGATCGCGCGGAAGTGGCGCGGGCAGTATCGGAATACGATCTCGTCGCCGTGCCGGTGGTCGATGACGGCGGACGCGTCATCGGCGTGGTGACGGTCGACGACGTCATCGACGCGATCGTCGAAGAGCAGACGGAAGACGTGCAGAAGCTCGGCGCCGTCCAGCCGCTCGAGGAGCCCTACTTCCAGGCGGGCTTCTGGTCCATCGCGCGCAAACGCGGCGGGTGGCTCACGCTGCTGTTCATCGAGGAGATGTTCACGGGGACGGCGCTGCGTCACTACGAAGCGACGCTCGCGAGCGCGATCGCGCTGACGTTCTTCATCCCGCTCATCATCAGCTCGGGCGGTAACTCGGGCTCGCAGTCGGCGACGCTCATCACGCGTGCGCTCGCGGTCGGTGACGTGGACATGCGCGACGCGATGCGCGTGTTTCTCCGCGAGCTCGGGCAGGGCCTCGTGCTCGGCGCGTTCCTCGGCGCGATCGGGTTCGGACGCGCGCTCATGTGGGGGAACGGCACCGAGGTCGCGACGGTGGTGGCGCTCACGCTGCTGTTCGTCGTGATCACGGGCACGATCGTGGGGGCGATGCTGCCGATGGCCTTCACGAAGCTCGGGTTTGATCCGGCGATCGCGTCATCGCCGTTCGTCGCGTCACTGGTCGACGTGGCGGGGATCATCATCTACTTCAACATCGCCATCCATCTACTCGGCCTGAAGTAGTCGCTTGCTGGACGCTGCTGTTGCCGACGGCTGCATGCTGCGGCCGCACGCTGCGCGCTGCAGCCATTACCCCCGGTGACCCACGCGCTGCTCGCTGCATGCAGCCGCACGCAGCGTCACCCAGCATACCAGCACGACCGACCCAGCCACCAGCCGCAGTTCCCCGTTCCCGGTTCCCGTTAGACCGCCGCCGGCTGACGAGCAACAGGCAGCTCGACGGTGTCAGCGTCGATCGGATCCTCGGGCACGAGTCCGACGCTGCCCTGCTCGAGCCACGCGTGCTCCCCGCGCAGCACCTGCATCGCGACTTTGTAGAGCGCCGGATCAGAAGGTCCGAACAGCGCGCGGAAGTTCGCGCGAATTCTCTGGCGGGCTTCGATGCAGAATGCGTCCGCGAGCGTCACCGCTTCCGGCCGTCCCTGCTTCGCGAGCATCTGCGCCCGCGAGCATGCCGCGGCCATCGCGTACAGCTCGGCGCCAATGTCGACCGCGCGAAACAGCACCATCTGCCGGCGCTCGAGCTTGGGCCCGAACCGCACCATGGCGTGGAAGAGCGAGCGTCCGAGCTTGTTCGTCGCGCGATCCGCAAAGCGCAGGTGTGACGCGAGCTTCCCGAATTCCGCGTACGGTCGCGGCCGCGCTCGCGCGAGCCAGCGCGCCGGGTACCACGTCGCGTAGAACGGCGCGGACTTGGACAGCGCGGCGAGACGCTGCTTCATCGATGACTCCGGCGCGACGATCGGGAACGCGAGCTTGAAGTGGTGATCGACCGCCTCGCGCGCGATGAAGAGACGCATGATCTCCGAGGATCCTTCGAAGATCAGGTTGATGCGGAAGTCCCGCATCGCGCGCTCGACCGGAATCGGCTTCTCGCCGCGTTGCTCGAGTGACTGCGCCGTCTCGTAGCCGCGCCCGCCGCGGATCTGGAGCGTGTCGTCCACGATCCGCCAACCGGCCTCGGTGTTGTAGAGCTTCGCGATCGCCGCTTCGAGCCTGATGTCGTAGCCGCCCTGCTCATAGAGCGCGGTGGACAGCTCGGCTACCGCTTCCATGGCGAACGTGTTCGCGGCCATGCGGGCGATCTTCTGCGCGATCGCTTCGTGTTTCCCGATCGGCTGGCCCCATTGCACGCGCTCGTTCGCCCACTCGCGCGCGACGCGAAGCAGCGCCTTGCCCATGCCTGCGCACCCGGCGGGAATCGTTAGGCGCCCCGTGTTCAGCGTCACGAGCGCGAGCTTGAGGCCCTTCCCCTCACCCCACAGGATGTTCTCGCGCGGCACGCGCACGTTGTTGAACCGGATGACGCCGTTCTCTATCGCCTTGAGGCCCATGAAGCGGCAGCGATGGACGATCTCGACGCCCGGAAACGACCGCTCGACGATGAACGCGGTGATCTGTTTTCGCGTCTTGCCTGTGGCATCGACGACATCGGGAGTGCGGGCCATGACCACATACAGATCGGCGCGCGTCCCGTTCGTGCACCACAGCTTCTGCCCGTTGAGGATGAAGTGCTTCCCATCCTCCGTCGGCGTCGCGGTCGTCGACATGTTGGCCGGATCAGATCCGGCGTCGACTTCGGTGAGCGCGAACGCCGAGATCGCGCCCTTCGCGAGACGCGGGAAATACTTCCGCTTCTGCTCTTCGGTGCCGAACAGCTTGAGGGGCTGCGGCACGCCGATGGATTGGCTCGCGGAGAGCAAGGCGACGAGTGACCCGTCGCGCGATGTGACCATCTCCATCGCTCTGACGTACGATAGCTGTGAAAGCCCGAGCCCTCCGTATTCCTTCGGGATCTTGATCCCGAACGCGCCCATGTCGCGCAGCTCCTGGACGTACGACTCGGGGATCTCGCCCGTGCGGTCGACCTCTTCGGACGGAAAGCGCTCGAGGAACGCGCGCAGACGATCGAAGAACGGCTTCGCCCGCGCCGCTTCCGCGGGATCGTCCACGGCGGGGTGCGGATGAATCAGATCGAGCCGGAAGCGTCCGAGGAACAGCTCACGGGCGAAGCTCGGGTGCTCCCACTCGGTTTCGCGAGCCGATTCAGCGACGTCCCGCGCTTCCTTCTCGGAAGCAATGTGCGACGTGTCGGTCATGTCCGCGCTCACACGGGTTCGTCACATGGGTTCGTGACGCTCCCGCGGGATTTTCAGTGCACGATGACTGCCACGTCGCAGCGCACCCCGACGATCGGCTCGGATGGCGAAGGCCGCTCCGACGACTCCGATCAGCGCGAACGCGAACCACTGGAACGCGTACCCCAGGTGCGGCCCCTCATCCAGGGTCGGGAGCGGAAGGCGCGCGGGCGTCGCGGCGGGCGGCGTGGCCGACGCAGGCTCTGCCGGCACGGCGGCCGCCGCCGAAGTCTCGGTCTCCACGAGCAGGAACGGCGCGAGGGGGTACGGGAGGCGCCTGGTGAGCGAATCGAACGCGAGGTGCCGCACGACACGCGCGTTCGTCGCCGCGCTCACCGGACCGCGCGCGGTTGGCTCGATGGCTACGAGATAGCCGGTCACGGTCGTATCGGCTGGCTCCTTCCACCGCGCGAAGTCCGCAGTCATCGCGTCCGGCGCGTACACCCAACCCCGATTCACGAGTACGACGGTGTCGGTGCCGGCGAGGTGCATCGGCGTCACGAGATTCACCCCGGGCGAACCCTGCCGCGTACGCGATGCGAGTGAGAACTCGTTCGCGAAGTCGAACGTACCGGACGCAGTCGCGCGGCGGAAACCGGCGGTCGCCGAATCACGCACGACGTCTCTCACGGGCCGCGGCTCTGAGGACAGCCGGTCGAGTAGCATCGCATTGAGCGCACGCCGTTCATGCAGCCGGTGCAGCTGCCAGAAGCCGAGGCGCACGCACCCCGCGGACACCACGAGGGCGAACAACAGGAACGCGAGTGCTCGGCGACTCACGAGTGTGCGGAGCGAAGGGTGTGGGTCACCCTGGAAAGCTAATCGCGACGTTCGGCGTCATCGCCGAGCCGTCGAGGATGCTCGGCCATTCGATTCCGACGGAAGCCGCGGCCGCCGTCCCAATGTTCGGAACGCCGGTGACCCGTTAGGCGCGGATGATCCGCCGCTCTGGTTGTAGCCTGGCGTGTTCGTTCCATGGCGGGCCAATCCCGGATCGTGTCAGCACGGCGCGTCGCTAGAACAGCGACATCTGCTCGCCCAACTGGTCGGGCTCGACGGGCCGCTGATGCAGCAGGCGCTGAAGCTCCCGCGCCGACGCCGGACTGTGACCGGCAAAATGGTTGTTCACGTAGCCGTAGACCGTCTTCACACGGTTCGCCAGCGCGGCGATCACTGCCGCCCACGACTCGAGCTCTCTTCCCCGGTCGACCTGGATACGCGAGTAGTCCACGAGGTCCCGGTTCGGCCCCATCCATCTGATGTAGGCGACATCAGAAGTCGGGCGTGACGCGAGCGTCATCATGGTCTTCCGCGGAATCCACCGCGCGTCGACGAACGCCACCGCCACGTTATGCTCGGCCAGGAGCGCGATGATGCCGTCGTGAATCCACCCGCGTTGCCGAAACTCCACCGCGACGCGCACATCCCGTGGGATCATCGGCAGGAAACCCGCGAGCGCTGGCAGCTCTGACGGCGCGAAGTCCGGGCCGAGCTGCATCAGGATCGGCCCGAGCTTCGGCCCAAGCTCACGCGCGCGATCGAAGAACAGCGCCGCCAGGTCGGCCGAGTCGCGCAGGCGGTTCTCGTGCGTGATCTCCTGCGGCATCTTGAGCGCGAATGAGAACTCGGGCGGCGTGCGCTCCGCCCATCCTCGCACCGTCTTCGCGGCGGGGATCGCGTAGAACGTCGAGTCCACCTCGACGGTCGTGAACGCCCGCGAATACACGGCGAGAAAATCCGCTGGCCGAGTGCCCGAGGGATAGAACGGGCCGACCCACGCTTCGTAGTTCCACCCTTGGGTGCCAATGCGGATGTCGTTGCTCATCGCGACAGAATCGATGCCGTGAATCAGTGATGTCAAGTTGAGGTCGGTCCCGATCTTGCTTTCGTGTGCGTCGTCACAATTGATCACGCATGCTGGAGGCATACCATGGATGAAATGGATCGCAGGCCCGTGGGTGAAGATCCCACGCTCATGGGAAATGATGTCCCTCGCGACGAGACGGCGAACGATCGCGATGTCACCGCGCGACCCGTCCGGGATGACGACAATCCAACGACCGCTGATTACGTCGGCGAAGCGGCTGGCGGAGTTTCCGGCGGCCTTGCTGGCGCGGCGATCGGATCCATCGGTGGTCCGGTCGGCACGTTGATCGGCGGACTCGCTGGCGTCATCGGCGGCTGGTGGGCAGGACGTTCGATTGCCGAGGCTGCCAAGGATTATGGCGACGAGGACGATCGTCGTTATCGCACGCATTACGAGACGGGCTCGCGCGGCGCGGATCGCTCGTACGATGACGTGCGTCCCGCGTACCAGCTCGGACATCTCGCCAGCCGCAACCCCGACTACCGCGGCCGTGACTTCGATGCGATCGAACCCGATCTGCGCCGCGGCTGGTCCGACGACGTCAGCACGCGTCATGGTGATTGGTCATCCGTCCGCAACTACGCGAGAGAAGCGTACACGCACGGCAGCTCGACGCTCGCAGCGACGTCCGCCGGCTCGATCGACAGCAGCGTGCGCACGAGCGATCGGCTCGACGACATGGGCAACCGCTCGGCGAATGCCGCCGATCGCGTCGCCACTGGTCTCGAGGCCGGCGTAGACAACATCAAGGACAGAATCGACGGCAATCCCGCGTCGAAGCCCGGCCTCGATCCGACCGATGCACGCGCGGGTGGACGCAATTTCGCAGAGCGCACGGCCGATGGCGTTCGCAGTACTACAGACGATCGCCTGGCAGACACGGGCTCCGGCGTTGGTGACGCAGCGCGCCGCGGCGCCAACAAGGTCGTGGACGCGGTCGACAACGTGAAGGACCGCATTGACGGCAACCCGGCGTCCAAGCCGGGCCCTGATCCGACCGACAAGCGGTTCTAGGGGTAGCGTCATTCCGAGCGGAGCCGCGAAGCGGCGGAGTCGAGGAATCGCGATCATACGGGTAGAGGGGCCCTCTATCGGGACGATCGCGATTCCTCGACTCACTTCGTTCGCTCGGAATGACAACCCGCTCGGCATGACGCGCGCCTAACGATACGTCTCGAAGAACCCCGCCCCCTCCCCTACGATCGGCGCCCCGCCCGCTCGGCCACTCAGGCGCGCCGTCCCCTTCATCTGAATGAAGTACGGCCGCGCGAGAGCCCGCGCCGTCATCGTCTCTCCGCGTTCGGCCTGCGGCTGGCGCGTATCGGTCGCCACCGCGTCCTCGATCGTCAGCTCGACGCGCAGCGTGTCGTTGCCACGCACATCCGCGAACACCGCGCGAGACGGCACGCGCAGCAGCGCCCCACCAGTCACTCGAAGGGTGCGGCCGTCCGTGTAGTCGACGCGCTTCGGGCGAAACAGCGTGCGGAAGCCTAACGAATCGACGAGATAGAAGAACAGCGGGACCTCACCCATCACGCTGTCGGGCTGCTGGACGCGGCCGTAAAGGAACGTGTAGGAGCCAGCGCGCGCCGCGCCCCACTCCCACGTGACCCCACGCCAGACTCCCCAGTTGTGATCGTGATAGGCCTGCGCGCCGTCGTAGTGCTCGCAGCGGTCGCTGACACAGATCGTGCCGGTCGCGGCGGCACGTAGTCCGGCCACGGCGTACCCCGACACGAACGTTCCGGTGCCGAGCGAGGCGCCAGGAAAGTAGGCACCTGGTGCGGGCGTGACCGTGAGATCGACGCTCGCGGGGCCGGCACCGCCATCGCCCTGCGCGAGCGCGTGGACGAGATAGCGCCCCGTGGAATCCACCGTGACCGTTCCCGTGCCGACGCGCAGATCGGCCTTCGACGTGGAGAACGCGATGGCGCTCGACGGGAAATGCGGCGGTGAAGCGGCGCGCTGGCTTCCCCTCCTCGTGCAGCGTGAGCAGCACCTGACCTCCCCACTCGCCGTCCGGTACGGCGCCGCCAACGATGAACGAGAGGAATGCCCACCGCTTCCGATCGCTGGAGAGCACGTTGAAGTAGTGCCACTCCGCCCAACTATCGCGATTCTCGAGATCCCGCGCCGGAAGGTGGAAGTGGTCGATGTCCGCGCGCAGTTCGGCGGTCGTCGGGCGCGCGCCACCGGCGGTCGAAGTCATCATCATCCCACTGGCCGCCGCCTAACGGCGGCACCGCGCCGACGATCGACGACTGCGACGGCAGCTCGCCGGTCGCACGCACAGGCCGCTCAGTGCCGTCCGCCGTGCGCAGATAGATCACCTTGTCCACGATCTGCGGAGCGACGGCACGCATCTGCGACGCGTTCCGCGGGCTGGACAGCAGTTGCAGGTCGAGGAAGCGCGCGTTGCTGATCGAGAAGAACAGTCCACCGACGCCCCCGGTCTTCATGACCTCGACGTCGATACCCTCCGGAAGCACCGTGACGTCGCCGCCGCCAACGAGACGTTCGTCGCGCGCCTGCGTGAGCAGTGCCTCGCCGATCGCGAGCAGGACGATCATCACGCCGACGCCCAGCCCGAACCCGCCGAGCAGGAGCGCCGATCGCCACGGGCGCAGTGTGAGGTTGCGACGAGCGAGGATGCCGATCATGCGCGCCGCAGCAGTGGTTCGTCCCGAACGACGCGTCCGTCGAGCATATGCACGACGCGCCGCGCGGCCCCAGCCAGCTTCTCGTCATGAGTCACGACAACGATCGTCATGCCGTCGCGATTGAGGCGGTCGAATAGCGCGATGACGTCCGCACCGGTACGCGCATCGAGCTCACCGGTGGGCTCGTCCGCGAGGAGCACGGTCGGCCGATTCGCGAGCGCCCGCGCGATCGCCACACGCTGTTGCTCGCCGCCCGATAGCTCCGACGGGCGATGCCCCGCCCGCTCGGCGAGCCCGACGTAGCCTAACAATTCCGTCGACCGCTGCTGCCGCTCGGCCGCCGCGACCTTCGCCTCAGCCATGGGCAGCTCGATGTTCTCGCGAGCGCTGAGCACCGGCAGCAGATAAAATCGCTGGAACACAAACCCAATGTGCGTCAATCGAAACCGCGTCGCCTCGCGATCCGGGAGTGAGCTGACGGCCGTCCCGCCGATTTCTACCGTCCCCGTTGTCGGCCGATCGATCGCGCCAAGGAGGTTCAGCAGCGTCGACTTGCCGCACCCGGACGGACCGACGATCGCCACGTACTCGCCGCGCGTGACGTCGAGCGACACGCCGCGAACGGCGTGCACGGCGGAGCCGGACAGCGGGTAGTCGCGGTGAACGTCACGCGTCGACAGGACGAGCTGGCCGTTCTGGCCGTTCATCCGACGGCCTCCTCGCGTAACGTGGCCGAGATCGGAAGCGATGCCGCGCGCCACGATGGGTAAATGCCCGCGATGATCCCCGACGCGACCAGCAGACCTAACGCGCGGAACGCGGCACTCGGCTGGAACAGAAAGAAGTCGATCGCGTCCGGCAGCCCCGGGAACCCACGCAGAATCGAGTTCAGATATCGCGCCGTCACGATCCCGAGCAGCAGACCCGCGACCGCTCCCGTCAGGCTGAGCGCGACGCCCTCGATGGTGATCTGCTGCACGATGTGCCAGCGCGAAACGCCAATGGCACGCATGACCGCGATCTCCCCGACGCGTTCGTTCACACTGACGGTGATGATGGTGGAGACGAGTAGAAACCCGACGATCAGGCTCACCGCGCCGAGGATGAACGCGAGCTGACGGAAGTAGCTGAGCCGACGCTCCGCCTCCGCGATCGCGCCGGCCGTCGACAACGCGGTGACCCGAGGCAGCGCGCGCTCGATAGCGGCGCGTGCGACTTCCGGGTCCACGTTAGGTGCCGTGCGCACCATGAACAGCGACACGCGATCCGCTCGTTGCCCGCCGACCATTGCCTGAACGGTTGCGAGACGCAGGGCCACGGCTCGATCCTCGGCGCTGAGATAGGTGAAACGCGCGCGTCCGGAGATCACGAGCCGCTGCCTCCCCTGATACGTGCGCAGCTGCGGGTCGAACCCGACGGCGATGTCCAGCGTGTCGCCAACGTGCGCCCTTGGCAGCACGAAGGAAGGCGTCGCTGACGACGATCGTGTTCGGCGCGGTCGGCTCCGCGCCTTCGAGAAGCTGGTAGTCGCCCTGGACCGCCGGATCGATTCCGAGCGCGAATGCCGTGACCGGCTCACCCCTGCCTAACACGTGAATCGTCGCGCCGAGTACTGGCGCAACCGCTGTGACGCCCGCGACGCGCTGGATGGCCGCGGTCGCCTCGGCTCGCCTGCCCGATCGTCGCCTCGCTGTCGAACGGGAGCGTTCCGCGTGGCGACACGCGGATGGTGAACCCGTTGCTCCCGAGCAGGCTCGCGAACGACTGGCGCATTCCCGTCGCCAGCATCACCATGTCGAGCAGCATCGCCGCGGAGACAGCGACGCCGAGCGTCGCGAGCAACGTGCGGCTGACGTGACGTCGGAGAGTGCGGCCCGCGAGCTGAAATCGCATCAGCGGCCGAACAGCGCGAGCGGTGGCGTGCGCGCGAGCCTGCGCGCAGCGAGGGCACCAGCGCCAATGCCGAGCACGAGCGACAGCAACACGGAATAGGCGACCGTGCTCGGGGTGATGATCGCGAAGCGCAGCGGCGTGCGATATACGCTCTGGTAGTGCACGTTGACGAACGCTGATACCGCGAAGCCGAGCGCCACGCCGAACAAGCTTCCGGCAAGCGCGACGAACGACGACTCGAGCATCACCGATCGGACGACCGTCGACCGCGAGATGCCCATGAGTCTCATCGCGGCTACGTCGCGACGGCGCTCATCTACCTTGAGCAGCATGATGCAGAGGAGAAACGTCGCGCTCGCCACGATGGTGATGACGCCGATCGCACGATGGAACCGGCTGACGACGAGAAACGTCTTCGACGTCTCGACCGCGATCTCGCGCGACGGATAGGCTTTGAACCCGAAGGCCGCCGAGTTGATGCGGCTCAGCACGGAGTCTGTGGCAGTGCCACCAGCCGTGAGCACCGCAAAGCGATCGACTCGATCACCGTACCCGATCAGGCGCTGCAGGTGATCGAGGTGCAGGCGCACGCGGTACTCGCTTCGCGCGACCTCTGACGGGTCCGCGCGGCGGCGGATGATCGCCGAGACGCGCACCGTATCACCGGTGGCGCTGCCGGGTTCGGGCGCGAGCACGACGCGGTCGCCAATGCGAATTCCGGCATCGGACGCGAGGCGCTCGTCGATAGCGATGGTGCGCTGCGCGTTCGCGCCGACTGTTGCGGAGTCGATGCGCTGCGCCGTCGCTGCCGCCAGCGGGACGCAGCACAACGCCAACAGTCGGGACGTGCCACTCAAGAATCCGCGCACGCCCCGAAATGTGTTCGACTGGCCGGTCCCGAGGCAGTCAGCGCGGATGCGCGCGCGAAGATCCGCGCGACGACTGGTCCGACCGATCAGCGCGACGACGCCGGTCCGCCGATCACGGATGCCGCACGGGGTGTCGAACCCACGACGCGGTGTCCTTGAGCGACTCGCGCGACGCGGCCAGCGTCGATGCCGGCTTCGCCACCGTGGACAGCCCGCGCCGAAGCGCGATGAACCCGCCGACGAGCTCCACCACGCCGACGATCAATGCGCCCGCCCAGTAGTTGTGATTGAGCGCAGCGGACACCAGCGCCACCAGCAGCACCGTGAGCGCGACCGCCGCCACTATGCCGAACGCGAGCGCGAGCGCGAGTTGAATCGACCCGCGTACTCCGGTGCGCACGCTCTGGTGCAGCTCGAGCTTCGCGAGTCGAACCTCATCACCGGCAAGACGCTTGGAGTCATCCGCCAAGCGACGAATGAGATCCGGAATCCCCGTATCGGGGTCGATCTGGATAGATGGTCGTGCAGTCACCGTGGCCTCCGCAAAACGACGCGACGCAGTTCAGACACGGTGCTTAGGGCAAAGAGCATTCCTCTGCGCACGATTGGCTTGCTGCGTCGGGTACCAGGGTGCGAGCTTAGCCGCACCTTCAACCCACGAGCGCCATCGCATGGCCGTACCCGCCGTCGTCGAAGAGCCGACCGTACCCGCGAAGGGCCGCGGCCGTCTCCTGCAGGTGCTCGGCGTCGCGTTCGGTGTCGCCGTCATCATCGGCAATACGATCGGGTCTGGAATCCTGCGCACTCCGGGCACAGTCGCCGGACTTCTGCCGAGCCGGCACGCGTTCCTGCTCGCGTGGGTGGCCGGCGGAGTGTACGCACTCCTCGGCGTCGTGTCGCTCGCGGAGTTGGGGGTAGCTGGTCCCGCGGTCGGGCGGGCAGTACGTGTTCGCGCCGACGCGCCTTCGGGCCGTACGCCGGCTTCATCATCGGCTGGAGTGACTGGGTCTCCTCCGTGGCGTCGTTCGCCGCTGCGGCAATTGTGATCGGCGAATACAGCGGCGCGTTGTTCCCGTCGATCACTCGCTATTCGCTCGCGGTTGCGATGGCTGTAGTGGTGGTCTTCACGCTGTTGCAGTACGGAGGGCGTCCGGCGCGGTGACCAGATCCAGCAGGCGACCACGCTCCTCAAGGCGTTGGGCTTCGTGGGGCTCATCGTCGCGTGTTTTGTCTTTTCGCCGGTGAATGCGGCGCCGGCGCCCACCGCGATCGCGACCGCCACAGGGGGCATCGGCATCGCCGCTGTCGTGCTCGCCATGCAGGCGGTGATCTTCACGTTCGATGGCTGGAACGGGATGCTCTACTTCTCCGAGGAGGTACGCGATCCCGGCCGGCAGATTCCTCGCGCAATGTTCACCGGCGTCCTCGCCATCATCGCGATCTACGTCCTCGTGAACGCCGCGTTCGTCCACGTGTTAGGCATGAGCGGGCTGGCGGGGAACGAGTTCGCGGCCGGGGCGGCGGCGCAGGCGCTCTTCGGCAGCCGCGGAGACACCATCATCCGGGTCCTCATCATCGTCGGACTGTTCAGTGGCGTGAACGCCTACATCCTGTTCTGCGCGCGCATCCCGTACGCGATGAGCCGGGACGGCCTGTTTCCGAAATGGGGAATGACCGTGAACGCGGGCGGGACGCCGACCAACACGCTGCTGCTGTCGGGCGCTCTCGCGATCGGCTTCCTGGTCACGGGCACGTTCAACTCCGTGATCGCCGTCGCCGCGTTCTTTTTCGTGCTCAACTACGTGGCGTCGTTCGCGTCCGTCTTCGTCTTCCGCCGGACGATGCCCGACGCGCCACGCCCATATCGCGCCTGGGGCTACCCTTGGACGACGGGATTCTCACTGCTTGGCGGCATCGCGTTTCTCGTCGGCGCCGTCGTGAGCGACCGGAGGAACTCGCTCATCGCGATCGGGCTGCTCGTCGTCAGCTATCCGGTGTTCGCGATGACGACGCCGACGCAAGGGCGATTAGCCGGTCAGCGGAGCTGCGCCGAGCGCCGGCTACGAGCTGCAAGGACCTCGACGAAGATCTTCGCCGCCAGCGCGTAGCCGATCTGATGCTGCGTCGGACCGACGCGAACGGTGAGCGGCCCGTCGAACGGAGCCCGCGCGCCGAGCGTGACCATGACGCCAGGGCGGATGCCTAACGAATCGAGGTAGCGGAGCAGCTCGTCATTCTCATCCGCCACACGCATCACACACGCTCGCCCACCCGTCGGGACGTCCGCGAGCAACGCGTGGCGCGTTTCATCGATGATGCCGTCGCGCGTCGGGATCGGCGCCCCATGCGGGTCGGTGAGCGGCTCGCCGATCGCGGCGGCCATGCGATCGATGAGCTCGTCCGACGCCGCATGCTCGAGTCGCTCCGCCTCGGGATGCACCTGATCCCACGGGTAGCCGAGCGCCTTCACGAGATACGCCTCGATGACGCGATGGCGGCGAATCGTCCTGAGCGCCGCGCGGCGACCGGCATCGGTGAGACGCACGCCGCGATACCGCTCGTACGCCAACAGCCCCTGCTCCGCCAGTCGGCGCACCATCCCGGTCACGGACGCGGGCGCGATCTGTAACCGATGCGCGATGTCGTTCGTCGCGGCCGCGCTCTCGCTCAGCTCGATGTCGTAGATCGCCTTGAGGTAGTCCTCGACGGGCCCCGTGAGATCCACGAGGCGCGCCTCGACCGGCGCGGCCGCCTTGGCTGCGCGAACACGCCGCGATGAACGCTCGCCCGTCATGCGGCGAGTACGTGGCTCACGTCGGTTCACAAGGTTCACGTCGCCGCGACCTTCTGCTTCGCGTGACTCGGCGCGCGGAGCAGCAGCACGGGCACGCTCGTCATGTGGCGAACCGCATTGGCGACGCTGCCGTAAATGAGATCGCCGATGAACCGATGACCATGCGTCGACATCGCGATGAGGTCGCAATGCTCTCGCTCCGCCGCCGCGGCGATCTCGGCCGATGGGTCACCTGACGCGAGCAGGGCTTCGGCTGCCAGCCCGTCGCGTCGAGCGACGCACCGCGAGGCGCTCGATGTACTCGCGGTCGTCGCGCATCTCCTCGGACTCGCGAAGATTGAGATGCCGGATGTTCCGCGCCGCCCACCCGTCGGCCACGTGGATCAGCACGATGGACGCGCCGCAGTACTGGGCCAGTTGGCGCACGTGGTCGAGAATCCGCTCGTCGTAGCTGGAGTTCTCGACAGGAACGAGAATGCGATGGTACATGTCAGCGCGAGCCAGTTGCTGGAACGTCTGCCAGAGCAGCCACGCGTTGAGGCCGGCGATCACGAATGCCACCAGATACGCGAGGATCTTGAGCCACGTCGCGTTCACGAACTCGCCCATCTTCACGCGGTCGGACGTGAACATCACGAGCGGAAAGACAGCGAACGAGAGTTGAAGACTGAGGACGACCTGGCTCGAGCACCAGGAGCTTCGCGGTCCCACTTTCTCCGTACAAGATGGCGACGATGGCAGCCGGCACAATGGCGATTGCCCGTGTGATCGAGCCGCCTGCAGCCAGGGTCGGATGCGGATGTTGAGGAATCCCTCCATCACGATCTGACCGGCGAGCGTGCCGGTCAGCGTCGAGTTCTGGCCCGACGCCAAGCAGCGCGAGCGCGAACACGACGCTCGCCGCCCCCACGCCAAGCAGCGGCGTGAGCAGCTGGTACGCGTCCTGGATCTCCGCCACCTGCGTGTTACCCGTTCGGTGGAACGTCGCCGCGGCGACGATCAGAATGGCCGCGTTGATGAAGAGCGCGAACGACAGCGCGATCGTCGAATCGAGGAACGCGATAGCGCACCGCTTCGCGTTTCCCTGCCGACGTCAGATCGTAGCGCCGCGTCTGCACGATGGACGAGTGCAGGTAGAGATTGTGCGGCATCACGGTCGCGCCGAGGATGCCGATCGCGATGTACAGCTTGTCGGGATCCTGAAGAATGCTCGGGCTTGGAATGAATCCTCGCATCACACCGCCGAGCTCGGGGCGCGACACGATGAGCTCGAACAGAAAGCAGAGGCCGACGGTCGCGACGAGCGTGATGACGAGCGCCTCGAGCACCCGGAAGCCCTTGTTCTGCAGGTAGAGCACGATCAGCACGTCGAGCGCGGTGATTCCTACGCCCCACGCGATCGGGATGTGAAACAGCAGGTTGAGCGCGATGGCCGTGCCGATGACTTCGGCGAGGTCACAGGCCGCGATCGCGATCTCGCACAGCACCCACAGCACGAAGTTGACGCGCGGCGAGTAGTGATCGCGGCATGCCTGAGCGAGATCGCGACCCGAGACGATGCCGAGCTTCGACGCCAACCCCTGCAGCAGGACGGCCATCAGGTTCGAGATCAGGATGACGCTCAGCAGCGTGTATCCGAATCGGGAGCCGCCGGCGAGGTCGGTCGCCCAGTTGCCGGGATCCATGTAGCCGACGGCAACCAGGTATCCGGGGCCGGCGAATGCGAGAATCTTCCGCCACCACGTCGCGCCCGTAACCGGGACGGAGCGGTAGACATCGGAGAGACTCGGCGTGACACGAGAGAGGCGCCACCCCGCGTCGTCGTGCGCGGTCGACGCGCGCGACGCGTGGTGGTTCGGGTTTTCGCGGAGATATGCGTGGTGCGGTCATATGGGGCGCGGCGACGCCGGTCGGTTTCAGGCTAGTGAAAATTATGTTTTAGGTTCGGCTAACATATGTCGAAATCGCGAAACGGGCAAGCGACGCATGTCACACGCGGCGACAACGCGCTAGCCGAGCAGCGAGCAGCAGGTTGTTGAGTATCCGCTCCGTCATGCCCCACACGACGTGACCCGCCGAGCGAATAGCTCGGGACGCGCCACGTCGTGCCGCGCGCGGTGACTTCGGATTCAACCGCCACCTCCGGATCGCCAAGTGAGGCGAGTGAGACCCAGAACGTCGACGCGACCTCGTCGCTGATCTCGATCGTGACGTCCGCGCGGACCACGGCGACGAACGGCGTGACAATGATCGACGGCAACATCGCGGAGCGCGGCCGGAGCTCGTCGAGTGTGCCTAACACGAGACCGTCTCGCGCGAGATCGATCCCGGTCTCTTCGCGCGTCTCGCGGACGGCGGTGTCCTGCAGCGTGGCGTCGGTGGGGTCGTAGCGCCCGCCCGGCAGCGCGATGTGGCCGCTCCATGGGTCGTTCTCGCGCTCGGAGCGCTTGATCAGCAGCAGCTCCACGTCGCCCTCCGCCGTGTGCCTCAACACGATGGCAACCGCCGCTCGGCGTGGCGCGCCATCATCGGGCGCGAGCGCACCGGGACGCTCGGCCAGCACCCGACGCAGATGCTCGAAGCGTCGGATGATCGATGAGCGTCAGAGCGTCGTCACGCGCATCGCTCAATCCTCGACCGGGCCTCCGACCGCGATCCAGCCTCCGAACCCGTCGGCCATCGACGTCACGTCGGTGTAGCCCATCTGCTGCAGCGTGTCGGCCGCCAGCGCCGAGCGGTTCCCGCGCGCGCAGTAGATCACGATGGGCTGCGACGCGATCGACACGCGCTTCGATGTTCGACTCCAGGTTTCCGCGCGGGAGGTGCATCGCGTCAGGCAGGTGCCCGAGGTTCCATTCGTTAGGCTCGCGGACGTCGAGGTAGATGACGTTGGCGTTTCTGTTGTTGCATCTCCAGGACCTCCTGCGGCGTCAGCTCGCGGATGCGCTGCTTCGCCTCGGTGACGAGGTCCGTCTCCGGTCTTGTAGGTCATGGGTTGCTCTCGATCAGGCGATCGTTAGGGTCGGCTGCACCGCCAGCGTGCGACGGTCGGTATCCAACACGGCGGGGGCGCCAAGCGGGAGCGTCCACTGGTCGTCGATGTGGCCGATGGGGACGCCCGACATCGCCGGCACCGTCGAGCAGATCTGCCACCTCGATGATGACATCATCGAGGCCGCGCGCTCCGTCGTCGGAGGCCTCTGGGCAGTTCGTGCACATCGCCGAACACGATGCCGCGGACGCCGTCGAGCAGCCCCGCGAGCAGCAATTGGCGCAGCATGCGGTCGACGCGATACACCGCCTCGCCGACGTCTTCGAGCACGAGGATCGTGTCATCGAGTCGTGGCGCGAACGGCGTGCCGGCCAGGGCGGCCAGGAGCGAGAGGTTCCCGCCCGCGAGTATTCCCTGCGCGCTCCCGCCGCGCAGCACACGCGCATCGGTCGCGACGCCACACGAGTCACCACCGTGAATGAGCGCGCAGGCGAGCGAGTCGCGCGAGAACGCCGACATCACCGCGCGCGCCGTCGGTCCGTGATACGTGACGAGCTCGCTCCGACGAGCGAATGCCGCATGCAGCGCTGTGATATCGGAGTACCCGATGATCGGTTTCGGTCGACGCGCCATTGCGTCGTAGTCGAGTGTGTCGAGAATGCGCATCGCGCCGTAGCCGCCACGCAGACACCACACCGCATCGATCGAATCGTCGGTGAGCGCATGATTGAGATCAGCCGCGCGTTGTGCATCCACGCCAGCGAAGTAGCCATCACGAGCGAGTGCGTGTTCGCCTACCACTGGTTCCCAACCAAACGAGCGCACGTTGTCGATGGCGCGCGCGAGGTCCGCATCGCCACGCAATGGTCCCGCCGGCGCGACGAGCGCGACACGCGCGCCCTCGCTCAGCAGCGGAGGACGACGCGCGCGCAGAACCGCGGGGGTGCTCGTGTGTCAAAGCGCTCCTTGGCACATGCGTTGCCACTGCCTCCTCCGCCTATGGTGCGGCAGACCGTTCCGCCGCACATGGAGGACGCAGTCAAAATATGCTGGAGGGTACTGCCATGGCGGACCAGAACAAGAATCGTGGCTCGAGCGGCGGCAATCCGAATGACGACGAGAGCATGAAGGGCTCGTCAGGCTCGCAGCGCGGATCGTCGGGTGGCTCATCAGGCGGCTCGTCAGGAGGGTCATCCGGCGGGTCATCTCGTGGGTCGCAGGGAGGCAGTGGCTCGGGCGCTGGCGGCTCCGGTGGCAGTGGCCAGTCCGAAGGCATGGGTGACGAAGATGACCTGACGGGTGGCACGGGCGGATCAGGTGGCACGTCGGGACGCGGCGGCTCGTCAGGCACAGGCGGAACGGGCGGCTCCGGCGGCGGCATGGGCGGCTCCGGGTCGGAAGTGGAAGCGGTGGTGGAACGGGAGGCAGCAGCGGAGCCGGCAGGAGCGGCACCGGCGGCAGTGGTTCCGGTGGAAGCAGCGGCGGTGGCATGGGCGGTAGTGGTGGCGGCACAGGCGGAAGCGGCGGCGGTGGATCGCAGCGTGGCGGATCATCGGGCGGCTCCGGCGGATCTGGAACTGGCGGTTCCGGCGGATCGGGCAGCTCTGGTGGATCCGGTGGCTCGGGCGGCAACCGCTAAGCACAGTCGCACACTGTTCGCGGACCTCGAGACGGGGCGGCCCAACGGGCCGCCCTTTTTCACGTCGGTCTACTGCCTGACGAGTGCGTCTCGTGCCGCGCCAGACCGCTGCCTAGATTGGCGCATGTCTCTCACTACCCGCGTTCTCATCGCGCTCGTCGCTGGCATTGGCGGGGGCGTCGCCATCGCGAGCAGTGGCTCCCCGCGTCTCGCCAGCGC
Organism: uncultured Gemmatimonadaceae bacterium; assembly: GCA_963829055.1. Taxonomy (GTDB): domain Bacteria; phylum Gemmatimonadota; class Gemmatimonadetes; order Gemmatimonadales; family Gemmatimonadaceae; genus JAJKIV01. The sequence continues at coordinate 68,706 of CAWHHI010000008.1, forward strand.
CGCGCTCGCGATCGAGCCGCTCGGCACGCTGTGGATCAACGCCATCCGAATGACGGTGATTCCGCTGGTCGTCGGAAGTCTGATCGTCGGCATAACGAGTGCGCCGAACGCGAGGTCCATCGGTCGCGTCGGTCGAGGGGCGATCGTGTTTTTCATCGTGACGCTGTTTGCCGCCGCTGCGTACGCGGCACTCCTCGCACCGCCGCTGATCAACCGAATTCCGCTCGATCCCGCCGCCATCGCGTCCATGAAGGCGAGCGCGTCGAGCGCGGGAACGACCGCGGCGCAGAACGCGACGAATATTCCGACGTTCTCCCGGTGGCTCGTCGACCTGGTCCCGGCAAACCCGGTCAAGGCCGCAGCCGACGGCGCGCTTCTGCCGCTGATCATCTTCACCCTGATGTTCGGGCTCGCGCTCCTTACGCTGCCGGCAGAGCGGAAAGTCGCCGGTGATCGCGTTCTTTCAGGGCCTTGGCGACGCGGCGTTGACCGTCGTGCGATGGGTGCTGCAGCTCGCACCGCTCGGCGTGTTCGCGCTCGCGCTCCCGCTCGCGACGCGCATGGGAGCGTCGGCCGCCGGCGCGCTCGCCGCGTTCGTCGTCACGGTCATTGGTATCACGGTCTCGTTCGCCGTCGTCGTCCTGTATCCACTCGCCGCCGTTGTCGGACGCGTGCCGTTAGGCGAGTTCGCGCGCGCGATCTTCGCCGCGCAGGCGGTCGCGTTCAGCTCGCGGTCGTCACTGGCGGCACTGCCCGCGATGATCGAGAGTGCTCGTTCCCGACTCGGACTTCCGCCAGAGATCTCCGGCTTCTTCCTCCCGCTCGCGGCGTCGACGTATCGCGTTGCGGGCGCGCTCGCGCAGCCGACCGCCGTGCTCTTCATCGCCCGGCTCTACGGCGTCGAACTGACGGCCACGCAACTCATGACGGTCGTGCTGACCGTCGTGCCGACGACGTTCAGCGTCCCCGGCATTCCCGCTGGTTCGATCATCGTCATGGTGCCGATCCTCATCGGCGCCGGCCTCCCCGCGGAAGGCATTGGCGTGCTGCTCGGCATCGACGCGATCACCGACATGTTTCGCACAGCCACCAATGTCACTGGCGACATGGTCGGTGCCGTCGTCCTCGGCCGGCGCGACCGCGTCGCGCGCCGCTCCAATGCGCGCCGTGAGTGAAGCGACGCCCTAACGCGGATCGGCGACGGCCGCGCGAATCGCGGTGCGGCTGATGGATCTCGCGCGGGACATCGCGGTGGCACTCGCCATCGCGTCGCCATGGATCGTCGTGCCCGTCGGTCACGATGTGGCGCATCCGCCGCTCGCGCGATCTGGCCGAGCTTCCGGCTGATCCGCCTCCCGATGCGCCGCTCGTTTCGGTGGTCATCCCGGCGCGCGACGAGCGCCGCAACATTGAAGCGTGCCTGCGATCCGTCGCTCGACGCGTCGTATCCAGCGCTCGATGTGGTCGTTGTCGACGATCGCTCGAGCGACGGAACGGGCGACGTCGTTCGAGCACTGAGCCGCGAGGACGCGCGTGTTCGACTCATCGAGAACCCGGAGCTGCCGGACGGTTGGTTCGGGAAGCCGTGGGCCTGCACCACCGGGCGCCAACGCGGCGCAAGGGTGAGATCATCTGCTTCACGGACGCGGACGCCGTGCCACGGCACCAGCGCTCGTCGCGCGCGCCGTTCGGGAAATGCAGGCGAACCGGCTGGACATGCTCTCCGTCGCCGGACGCCAGGAGCTCGGCAGCTTCTGGGAGCGCATCGTCCAGCCGCACGTGTTCTGGATGCTCGGCAGCTCGCTACGGTGGCACCGAGGCGGTCAACCGATCGCGCAAGGTCGAGGACAAGATCGCGAACGGTCAGTGCATATTCGTTAGGCGCGACGCGTACGAAGCCGTCGGCGGACACGGTGCCGTACGGGAGCACGTGGCCGAGGACGTCGCGCTGGCACAGCATCTGTTCGCGTCCGGAAAGCGCACGGCGCTGATCCTCGGCCACGACGAGCTCACGACGCGCATGTACACGTCGCTGCGCGAGATCATGGCGGGGTGGCGCAAGAACGTCTTCGCCGGCGGACGCGAGGCCATGCCGTTTGGGCGGCTCGGGCAGGTGATCTTCCCCGCCCTGCTGTTACTGATGCCGATCCTGACGCTCGCCCCGCCGCTCGTGCTCGCCGGTGCCGCGGTCGTCGGGGCACCGGCGCTCGCTCACGCTAGCCGCCGACAATCGCGGTCGCCGCGGAGCTCGCCACGTGGGCGGTCGTGTACCGCTGGATGGGCGTGCCGGTTCGCTACGCCCTGCTTTTCCCGTTAGGCGCCGCCGTGTTCGCGGTCATCGCGCTGCAGGCGATCGGCCGCGGATCACGGGTGGAATGGAAGGGGCGCGCCTACGTCACGCCCCCCCGGCGCACGGCTCGACGATCTCGCGCTTGACCTGACGCTGGTCCGCGATGATCCGGAAGAACTCGTCCTCGTAGTCGAGCACGCGCTTCCGGTAATTGTCTTCGAGCGGAAGCTTCGCGTAGAGGTCACGGATGGCGGCCTTCTGCGCGGCGAATTTCCCCAGCACCGCCGGCAGATCCGCTGGCGGGAAGCACGGACCACGGAACAAGCGCTCCTGCACCGTCTTGATGCCGAGCCGTGGGTCAGGCTTCGCGTATCGCGCGAACACCGCACCCGACCAGTCGAAGTCGTACGGCACCGGCATGTAGCGGCCGTCCGGTGTCGTCATGAGGCGGATGTTGTGCAGCGAGGAGAGCGACCAGTCGGTGTTGCCAAGGAAGTACGCGAACAAGCTGATGAGCATCATCTGCGTCGGATCGACGTCGCCGAACGTGGCGCCGCGCAGCGTCAGGACGCGGCCGCCGTTCCGCTTGGACATGTCACTCTCATCTTCGATGAGCAGGCCGAACCTCGTGAACGCGTCCTTCTCCTCGCCCACCGGCACGTAGTTCACGCGCGCCAGACGCGACTTGAAGCTCGCGTCCGTCAACATGTTCAGCACCTCATACGCGGCGTGCTCGCGCACCGGGTACTCGGCGAACTCCTTGTCGCGCATCTGACAGTGCGTTCCGAGCTTGAGTGCTTTCTGACCGGCGAACGGCGTGCCCTTGAGACCTTCCTTCGGGAAGATCAGCACGGAGCGGAGGGAAGTTGCAGATGTCGTTGCGCAGACGGAAATGTCCGCGTGGCGAGATCTCGACTGGAATCGCGACGGGGTTGCCTGACGAGTCGTTCACCGTCAACGTCGCCTTGGTCGTCTTCACCTTGAGCGTGTCGCGGCTCTTGAACGTCGCCTTGAAGTCGGCAGTCAGCGTGAACTCGAGCGGCTCATCGCGCCGAACAGCCGCTCGGTGCGTCGCTTGGCGGCCGCCATCTCCTCGGGCGTGATCGGCTGTGTCTTGTCCTTCTTCGGCTTCGGCTCCTTCGCCGCCCGCCGCTTTCTCCGGCTTCGGCGTGAGCTGTTGCGCCGGTGCGACGACGCTCGCACACAGGAGCGCGAGAACCGGCAACAATCGGGTGCAGTGCATGGTGCGCATGGTGCTGTTCCTCGAGGACGCTTCGTCTACTCCGAACTCGGATTCCGTTTCCACGATCTCCACGCCGATGACGTACGGCGCGCCCTTCTCTCGCACGGTGTCCGCAAGGCTCTGCCGGCTGTAGCCCTTGCGTCATCCGCAGCTCGTATTCGACCGACGTTCCGGTCTCGTTCGTCGACACACCACGATACCGCCAGCGCTTCGACTCGGACTCGAGCACGGGATCGATCGCGCCGCGGAGCGACGACGCATCGGACGTGAGGATACGCATCGTCGCGTCGTATCGCGCGTCCGAGCCGCTCCCCGCTAGCTCCCCCCTTCGCTTCCGCAATCGAGTCTCGAGCGCATCGAGCTGTGCCGGCGCGAGCGTTTCGAGCACTTCCGAATCGAGTCGCGCGACGAACTGCGAGGTGCGATTCGCGATCGCGGTCGCACGCTCGAGTTGCCGCTTGGCACGAACCCCTTCGAGCGACGGCGGCATGCGCGCGAAATCGCTCGTCCACAATATCAGCACGGCACCGTTGAACAACACGGACATCACCGCGGCGACCTCGATCTGCACGCCGCAGGCGAGCCCCAGCGCCGTCGCGAGGAAGATGAACGTCGCGTCCTTGCTGTCCTCGAGGTTCGTCCGAAAGCGGACGGCCGCTACGATGCCCGCGAGGCTGAATGCCAGCGGCAGACTGTTCTTCACCAGTACAACCACTCCCGCTACCACCACCGGCATGAGCACGAGCGCGTGCACGTCGGATGGTCGGTATCCCTTTCGCTGCCGCGTGAACATGTAGACCCACGCGACGGGCAGCGCGAGCAGGAACGCGCTCGTCACCGCGATGACGACGAGAATGAGCGGCTGGAAGGGAGGGACGACGAAGTCCGCCGCCGGCATTCCGGTCGGATCGAGCTTGACGCCCGGCGCCCCGGTCGGGCGGAACGCGATGAGCGACGACATGACGCCCATCACCTCGGCGCGCCCTCCGGCTGGCAGCAGCGCCCATGTCAGCGCGACGGCCGCGCCAAGGCCCAGGTAATAGAACACGACCCGGGCAATGAGACTGTGCGCGAAGTCGTTCAGGTTGTCGGCAGTTCGGCCGTTCTCGGCCATATAAGGACTCTCGACGGGTGACGTCGCGCGGTCGGCAGGCAGCACCGGCGGCGACAACCAGAATGGAAAGACCGGGGTGACTCGACCGTTTTTGCGGCCGGTACGATCATAACGTCGAACACTCGGTCTGGCGATATTTGACTATGCGCGCGGTGGAGCGATGACGGAGCTCGGTCACCGCCGGCGCACTGTGCGCGCGTGCCGACTCTCCGAGCCGCCGCCGCGCTCCTCGCCGCCGCCACCGACATCACCGCCCTCGGCGCCATTGCCGCTGCGGTGGGGTGTCACACCCCGCCCGCAGCCCTCGACGGCGCAGCGCGCAGCGCGCTCGGCATTCCTGAAGAGTGCTCGGTCGCGCACGTCGCGCGGGGCCCGGACACGCTGCGTGCCCTGTTACTCGACGTGAACGACGGACCTCCGATGCGGGAGGTCATCACGCAACTCGCCCGCCGGCTCTCCTCGCGAGCTCCTCACCTGCTCTGGCTCGCGATCGCCTGCCGTGACACGAGCTCGGAAGTGGCCATCGCCGCCTGGACGCCGGGCCGAGCGGCGCCGCGGGTCAGCGCGCTGGTGGTAGATCGAACGCACGTGGTGGACAGCGACGCGGAAACGCTGTGCGCTCTGGCAGCCGGAATGGAAGCGGTGGATGTGCTCACGCATGCGCGCTGGGTCGCGGTGCTCGGACGCGAGGCGGTGACGCGTCGGTTCTACCGGACACTCGAACGCCTGGTTGGCGCGCTGGCGGACAACGCCGTGGGCCGCGCGACACCCGATGTTCGTCGCGAGATCGCGCTGCTGTACGCATCGCGTCTGCTCTTCCTCTCCTTTCTCGAAGCCAAGGAATGGCTCGACGGCGACCGCTCGTTCCTGGCGCGCCGCTACGACGACTGCATGGGAGCGCGAGGCGGCTTCCAGCGCCGCGTGCTCGTCCCGTTGTTCTTCGGAACGTTGAACACTCCGGTCCGATCACGCGCGCCCACGGCCAGGTCGCTCGGCAGAATTCCCTTTCTCAATGGCGGATTGTTCGCGCGTTCGCCGCTCGAGCGCGCGCACTCGCAACTCGAGCTTCGCGATGAGGAGCTCGGTCGCTTTCTCTCCGAGCTGCTCGGGCACTACCGGTTCACGGCGCGCGAAGAAAGCGCCGACTGGTCAGAGGCGGCCGTCGATCCCGAGATGCTCGGTCGGGCATTCGAGTCGCTCATGGCCGGGCAGGACCGGCGCAATACGGGAGCGTTCTTCACGCCGCACGAGCTCGTGACGCGCGTGACGGACGAGGCGCTGACGCACGCGCTCGGAGTCTCGACCGACGAGCTCAGTCTCGTTAGGCCCGCGGATCGCACGGCGACCGAAGGCGTTGTCGCGGACTTCCAGCGCGCGCACGACATCCGTGCGCGACTCGCGACGCTTCGCCTGCTCGACCCTGCCTGCGGTTCCGGCGCGTTCCTCGTCCACGCCCTGGAACGCATCGCGAACCTGCTCTCCACGCTCGGCGACCCGCGCCCCGAGGCCGGACCTGCGACGTGCGGTGCTCACGAGCTCCATCTTCGGAGTGGACATGAACCCCACGGCGGTGTGGCTATGCCAGCTCCGCCTCTGGCTGTCCATCGTCATCGAGAGCCCGGCGCGCGACCCAGCACACGTCGCGCCGCTGCCGAACCTCGACCGCCACGTGCGCGTCGGGGATGCCCTCGCTGGCGATGACGTCACGACGCGTTCGCATCGTCGGGACCTCGGACGATCGCGCGATTGCGTACGCGTTATGCACGCGCCGTCGGCGTTCGGAAGCGCACGCTCGCGCGAGCATTGGACCGCGCCGAACGCACCGCCGCGCTCGCGGTGCTCGACCGCACGCATCACCGCCATCACCGAAATGCGGCGCGACATGATCGTCGCCGCGCGTGGACACGATCTGTTCGGCGAGCAGAGCCGTTCCACCCGCTGCCACGCGTTCGCTGCTTGCGGAGCTCAAGGTCCAGCTACGAGGCGCCCGCGCACGGCGGAAGTCGCTGTCGTCGGGCGGAGCGCTCCCCTTCTCCTTCGCCACGCATTTCGCCGACGTCGTGAACGCCGGCGGGTTCGACGTCGTCGTCGGCAATCCGCCATGGGTCCGCGTGCACCGCATTCCGGAGGCGGCGCGCGAGGCGCTCCGCCGCGATTACGCGAGCTATCGCGGTGCGGCGTGGCGTGCCGGCGCCCTGGCGGCACGCGCCGGATTGGGATTCGCGGCGCAGGTCGATCTCGCGGCCCTGTTCGTCGAACGGTCGCTCGCGGTCGCGGCACCCGACGGTGTCGTCGCGCTACTCGTTCCGGCGAAGCTCTGGAGGTCGCTCGCCGGCGGCGGCGTCAGGCAGCTACTCGCGTCGGAGCATCGACTGCTCGCGCTCGAAGACTGGTCCGACGCGCCTTCGCTGTTCGACGCCGCCGTCTACCCCTCGTTGTGCGTCGTTAGGCGCGGCAAAGGCCGGACAGCCGACACGCTGGCGGAAACGCAGCATCACCGTGCACGCGTCTCGCGTTGCCGCGACGTGGGGCGTGCATGCGCGCGAGCTCGGCCTCGACGACACGCCGGGCGCTCCGTGGCTCATGCTCCCCCACCCGGCGCGGCGCGCGTTCGAGGCTGTGCGCGCCGCGGGCACACCGTTCGCCGCGTCGCCGTTCGGTCCGCCACTGCTGGGCGTGAAGTGCGGATGCAACGGCGCGTTCATCGTGGAGTCGCGGGGTGGAACTACCGTCGCGAGCGAGAACGGCGCTGTCGTCGACATCGAGCCGGAACTGCTTCGGCCGCTCGTCCGCGGCGAGCACGTCACACGCTGGCGCATCGATGTGAACGGCGAACGGCTCATCTGGACACACGGCGCGGACGGCGTGCCGCTCGATCGCCTGCCACCGCGGACCGAGCGATGGATGCGAAGCTGGCGTCGGCGGCTGATGGCTCGCTCTGACGCTCGAACGAGCGCGCCGCTGGTGGACGCTGTTCCGAACCGAGGCCGCGTCGGGAAACGCGGCGCGCGTCGTCTGGGCGGACTTCGGACGCGCGCTCACGGCGGCGGTGCTGCTCCCAGGCGATCCAGCGGTGCCGCTCAACACGTGCTATGCGGTTCGCTGCACCGACCCGCGCGACGCGTTCGCGTTGGCCGTTGTACTCAACTCGCCGCTGGCCGCCGCGTGGCTCGCCGCGCTAGCCGAACCCGCCCGAGGCGGATACAAGCGCTACCTCGGATGGACAATCTCGCTCCTTCCGCTGCCGACGCGCTGGGATCGCGCGCGCGAAACACTCGCTCCGATCGGGCAGCGCGCGCATGCCGGCGACGCACCATGCGACGCCGAACTGCTCGACATCGTCGTCCGCGCGTTCGGGCTGCGGCCCGCGGCCGTGACCGCACTCCTCGACTGGAACATCCGATGACACACTGGCGGTGGGCGGACCCCACGGACGTGCGCTCGACCATCGCAACCCTCGCGTTGCACGATCAGTCGGCAGACGCGCGCCTGGGTGAGATCGTCCTGCGCGAGCACCAGCGCGAAGCCGCGGGACGACTGCGACTCGCGATTGACCGCTACGGCGGCGCGCTGCTCGCCGACGAGGTCGGACTGGGCAAGACGTTCACGGCGCTCGCTGCCGCGCGCGACGCCGCGACGCTGCTCATCGTCGCTCCGGCATCGCTCGCCTCGATGTGGCGCACCGCGCTCGAGCGTTCTCACCTGCGCGGTGATTTCGTCTCGCTCGAGACGCTGAGTCACCGCGACGCGGTCGCGGAGCGCTACCACTTCGTCATCGTGGACGAGGCACATCACGCGCGCAATCCGCTCACGCGACGCTATGACCGCCTTGCGGCCATCACGCGCGACGCTCGTGTCCTGCTGCTCTCGGCGACGCCGGTGCATAACGCGGTCAGGGATCTGCACGCGCTCCTCGCGCTGTTCCTCGGAGCGCGCGCGCAGCACCTGACCCGCCTCGACCTCGCGTCATGCATCGTGCGGCGCAGTCGCGATGACATTCGAGATGACCAGACGCCGCATCGGGCGCCGCCCGTATGGTTGCCCGTCGACGACTCGGCCGACGTCCTGCGCGCCATCGCCGGGATTCCCGCGCCGTGTCCGCCGAGCGACGGTGGCGACGGCGGAGCGCTCGTTGGACTGTCACTCGTTAGGGCGTGGGCTTCCACCGAAGCCGCGCTCCGATCGTCCCTGCGCCGTCGGATCGCGCGCGCGGACTCGCTCGCTGACGCGCTCGCGACGGGTCGTCACCCCACACGCGCGGAGCTGCGCGCCTGGGTCGTGGGCGACGACGCCACACAGCTGGCGTTTCCCGAGCTCATGGCGCAATCGCTGGCGGCGAATGAGGCGACGTTGCTCGAGGTCGTCCGCGCCCATGCCAGCGGAGCACGGCGCGCGCTCGCCGTCGTCAATGCCTCCGGCGGCGAGATCGACGACCGGCGGGCCGCACTCATTCGCGAGATCCGACGTCGCCACGCGGGTGAACGCATTGTCGTGTTCTCGCAGTTCGCGGACTCCGTGCACGTCGATGTTCGAGCGTCTTCGCGGCGACGGGCGCGTCGCGGCGGTCACGGCCAACGGCGCGTGGGTCGCCGGCGGCTCGCTCAGCCGAGCGGAGGTACTGGCCCGGTTCGCCCCGACCGCGACCGGTGCAGGCCCGGCGCCGCGTGCCGAAATCGTCGAGCTCCTCATTGCCACAGACCTGTTGAGCGAAGGGCTGAATCTCCAGGATGCATTGGTCGTGGTGCACCTGGACTTGCCGTGGACCGCCGCGCGCCTAACGCAGCGAATGGGTCGCGTGTGGCGCATCGGGTCCGTGCACTCGCAGGTGCACGAGTACGCGCTCGCCCCGCCGGCGCCGGCCGAGGACGTGTTGCGGGTGACGCAGCTGTTGACGAGAAAGGCGGGCGACGCCTGCGCCGCGGTGGGCGAGGCGTTCACTCCATTGCTCGTCGCGCGAGCGGCTAGCAGGAGCGTCGCTCGTCAGCACGGAGGGCGCTCGCGCGCCAGAGGCGCTGCGGAAGCTTTGGCACCACTGGCTCGACGTCGCCCCGGCTGGCCATGACCAGACACGCGCACCGGCATGTGCAGACGCGGGCGAGGGGTACAGGTCGCTCGTCGCCGGAGTGCGCTCGTCCGTCGACGGTTGGATCGCGGCAATCGATCGTGGCGGCGTTGTGGAGGTCGTTGCCGCGCGCACCGGCAGCGCCGCGACGAACGACCCAACGCTCGTACTCGGAGCTGGCGCGCATGGCTCATGGCGCGGCGCGGGTGACGTCCCCGTCGCGGGCGGCCCGCGTGCTCGGCGAGATCAGTGCGTACCTGGATGCTACGCGCGCCGCGGCCGACGCTGGCGTGCTCGCAGTCGGGTCACGAACGCACGCCAGCGCTGCCGGCCGCATAGCGTCACTCGCGGCCTCGGCGCCCCCTCATCGACGGGTCGTCGTATCCCGGCTCGCTGCCGGTGCGCGTCGAACCATCCAGAGCGCGAGGTCGGCGGGTGCGGAGCGCTTGCTCGCGGCGCTGGTGTCGGCCGACGTGTCCGACAACGGAGATGCAGACGCCGGCGAAGCCTGGCTGGAACGCGTGATCGAGCTGGGCTCACCCGGCGCGCCTAACGTCGAGCCGTCGCCGGGCACCAGCGCGCCGGTTGTTCGGGCGGTGCTGCTCCTCGTCGGCGAACCGCGAGCGTCGCTGCCATTCCTCCAGTAGCTTTCCCGCATGGGAACGACTTCGCACAGCCACGCGGCTGATGCCCACGCTCGCACGTTGCCGGCGGTGCTGTTCGACCTCGACGGGACGCTCATCGACAGCATTGAGCTGCTTCTGAGCTCGACGCGTCACGCCTTCGAGGGACGCTCGCGGGCGCCCACCACCGAGGAATGGGTGCGTGGCATCGGGACGCCGCTCGTCGAACAGCTTCGGCAGTTCGCCGACACCGAAGAGGACGTGGCGTACCTGGTGGCGCGATACCGCCGCTACCAGCACGAGCACCACGACCGCCTCACGCGCTGCTATGACCACGTGCCGGACGTCGTGGCGCAGCTGTTCGAGCGTGGCCACCCGCTCGCCGTCGTCACCAGTAAGGCATCGGCGATCGCACACCAGAGCCTCGCGTTCGTCGGGCTCGACCAGTACTTCCCCGTCGTGGTCGGCTACGATGAGACGACGCGCCACAAGCCGGACCCGGAGCCGGTCATGGTCGCGCTCAGCCGCCTGGGGGTATCCGCCGACCATGCCGTCTTCGTAGGCGATTCGCCGCACGATATCCACGCCGGCAACGCCGCCGGCGTCATCACCGTTGCCGCGCTGTGGGGCCCGTTCGACCGTGAAACTCTGGCCGCAGCCAACCCGGATCACTTCATAGGATGCCTCCCGGACCTGCCCGCCGTCCTCGAGCGGGCGTTCGGAGCGTGACCCGGGTCACTGGACCCGTCATTGGCCCCTTTTCGGGCGCCGCTCTTCAAACCATCTGGGCCGTTTCGGTATCTCATTCCGCGAGCAACCGAGGACCGGCCGGCGAATGACGGTGGCGACAGTCGACAACCAAAGCTTCACCACCGGCCGACCCGACGCCGATGACGTAGCGCTCGCCGCGACCGGCGATCGCCTGGCGTTCGAGCGCGTGTACCGTGCCCATGTGAATCGCGTGTTCGCGGTATGCGCGCGCATGGTCGCCGATCGCGCGTTGGCCGAGGAGCTCACGCAGGACGTGTTCGTACGGGCGTGGTCGAAGCTCTCGCTGTACCGCGGTGAGAGCGCCTTCACGACCTGGCTGCACCGGTTGGCTGTGAACGTCGTGCTCAACGCTCGCAAGAGTGAGGGCCGTAACCGAACTCGATTCGGCTCGGAGCCCGACGAGGTGGACAGCCTGCCGCATGCGCGGGCGAGCAGCTGGACGCCCGGCATGTCGCTCGACCTCGACGCGGCGATCGCGGGACTGCCGCCGGGCGCTCGACAGGTGTTCGTTCTGCACGACGTGGAGGGGTACAAGCACGAGGAGATCGCCGACATGCTCGGGATCACCTCGGGAGGGAGCAAGGCGCAGCTGCACCGCGCGCGACTCCTGTTGCGGGAGGCACTGAACCGATGACTATGCACGCCATGGATTGCACGACGTTCGACGACCGGCTGGCCGACTACCTCGAAGGGGATCTCGCACCCGCCGATCGCCGGCAGGTCGAGGCGCACCTCGCGACGTGTGTTCGGTGCACGGCGCTCGTTCGCGATCTCGAGCGCATCCGCGCTGACGCGAGCGAGCTGCCGGAGCTGACACCGTCGGCGGACCTGTGGAGCGGCATCGCTCGTCGTATCGACGCGCCCGTGGTTCCGCTGGTGCCGCGTGTCCACGCCTAACGTGACGACGCGCCGCCGGTTCGAGCGCCTGCGCACGGCGGCGATCGCGGCGGCACTGGTCGCCGTCACCGCCAGCGTGACGTACACCCTCACGGTCGCTCGGGATTCGGCCCGGTCCGGCGAATCCATTGCGGCGAACACGCAGCGGGGTCCGACACCCGACACGAACGTCGCGTCGTCCGTACGGGACGAAGCCCGCCGTGACACACTTCCGTCATCGAACGTTGGCCCGGCGCCCGAGTCGGTCGCGAGCACCAACCCGACTCGAGCCAGCGGGCGCGCCACGACGCAAGCCGTCCGGAATACGCCGGAGTCCGTGACGTACTCACGAGAGATCGATCGCCTGCGGACGATCTTCGCCCGCACACGCTCGCAGCTCGATCCGCGGACGGCGGCGATCATCGAAGCGAACCTGAAGGTGATCGACGACGCCATTGCGCAGAGCGAGGCTGCGCTGGCGCAGGATCCGGCGAGTCGGTTCCTCAGCGATCAGTTGAACAGTGCACTCGACAAGAAGCTCGAGCTCCTGCGGACAGCAGCGCTGCTGCCGAACCGCACCTAACGGGAAATGACACGCATGAGAACGTCCCTGCTCCTGGCCGCGATCGCGGTCGTCGCCCTGCCCCCCTGTATAGTCGGGGCGCAGAGCAATCGCGACCGCGAGCGCGAACGTGAGGAGCCGCAAGATGTACAATCGCGCATCGATACGACGTTCACGTTCAGCCGCACGGGCGTCGTGGACCTCACGCAGGTCTCGGGCGACGTCATTGTCACCGCGTGGGACCGCGGCGAAGCGCGCATCCGCGCCTACGCCGAGCGTGGACGCATTCGCTCCAGCCTGTCGTCGTCGCGCCTAACGCTGGAGATCGAGTCGGTCCGCGGGCGTGTCGGGGACTCGCGCTTCGAGGTGTCCGTTCCCGTCGGCGTCCGCGTCCTCGCGCGCAGTACGTCCGGCGATGTCACCGTGAAAGGCACGAAGGGTCCGGTGGACGCCCGGTCCACGAGCGGCGACGTCACGGTAACGGAGGCAACCGATCGCGTCGTGATCGAGTCGGTGTCCGGCGACGTGCACGCCTCACAACTCACCGGCGAGGTCCGGAGCGAATCGGTCAGCGGCACGATCGAGATCCGCAACGCCAGCGGCGAGGTCCGCGCCGAGACCACGAGTGGCGACGTGTCGCTGCTCGGGGTTACCTCGCGCAGCGTATTCGCGACGACCGTGAGCGGCGAGGTCGAGTACGACGGCACCATCGACGCGAACGGACGCTACGAGTTCCACTCGCATTCGGGCGACATCCGGCTGGAAATTCCGGAGAGCTCGGGGGCGCAGTTCACGGTCGAGACGTTCAGTGGATCGCTCGATACCGAGTTCAAACTCACCCTGCAGCCAGGACAGCGCTCCACCGGACGTCCTCGGCGCTTCGAATTCACGCTCGGGAACGGCAGTGCGCGCGTCACCGCGGAATCATTCAGCGGCGACGTCATTCTCGCACGGCGCGCCGGCTCTAGTCGCTGACAGGACGCCAAACAGCATCAAACCAGACATGTCTGATCTCGGGAGACCACACGCAATGCTTGCAACGCTCGCAATGCTGACACGCTTCGCAGGGCGACGCACGTCGATCGCGGCGGTGACAGCCCTCGCTGTCGCATTGGCCGGGCTGACGTCCGTCGCTGCAGCGCAGGAGAAGAGCGGTAAGGATTTCTCGTGGGATGGCCGCATCACGAGTGGGAAGTGGCTGTACGTTCGCGATCTCAATGGCTCGATTCGCGTCGAGCGCGCGACCGGTGACCGCGCGGAAGTCACGGCCGTGAAGCGCTCCCGTCACGGCAACCCCGAGGACGTTCGCATCGAGACGCGAAGAATCGGTGGTGATGATGGCGACGTCATCATCTGCGCGTTCTGGACCGAGAATGCGTCGTGTGATGAAGACGGCTATCGCTCGCGTGGCGACGACAACCGGCGCGATCGCAACAACGACACGTCGGTCGAGTTCACGGTGAAGCTGCCAGCGGGCGTTCGCCTCAACGTGAGCACGGTCAACGGCGGGGTGGACGTAGCGGGTGCCACGAGCGAGGTGCGAGCGAGCACGGTGAATGGCCGAGTGTCGGCAGCGTCGACAGGCGGTCCGGTGAACGCGTCGACCGTGAACGGCGACATTGACGTCCGCATGCGCGAGCTCGGCACGGGAGATCTCGAGTACTCGACCGTGAACGGTTCCATCGAGATCGAAGTCCCGTCAAACCTCGATGCCGATCTCGACATGCGCACGGTGAATGGAAGCCTCTCAGCCGATTTCCCGATCACGCTGCAGGGCCGCGTGAATCCCCGCCGCATGCGCGCGACGATCGGCAAGGGCGGCCGTCGCATCCGCCTCGAGACGGTGAACGGCAGCGTGGAGTTGCGTAAGTCGTCGTAAGCTGAAGCCGCGCAGCACGCAGACGCACGCAGCAAGACGGGCCGGTCGCCTAAAGGCGACCGGCCCGTTTTCGATTCCCGATTCCCGATTCCCGATTCCCGATTCCCGATTCCGATCTCACACCCCTGATTCCGTCGCCAGCCGCTCGATCTCCCGAGCCAGCGATAGATCGTTCGTCGTGATGCCGCCGGCGTCGTGCGTGCTCAGCGTGAAGGTCAGCCGCGTGTGTCGGATGTCGATGTCCGGGTGGTGGTTCATCGACTCAGCCAGGTCTGCCACCCGCGTAACGAACGTGATGCCCGACGGGAAGGTCGGAAAACGATACGTCTTCGTCAGCGAGTCCCCGCGACGGGACCACCCGGGAAGTGCGCCGAGCTCGCGCTGAATTCCGATGTCGGAGAGTAGTTCAGCCACAGGTCGGGATCTGCCCCATCTCCGCGCCGCGGACGCCAGCCGCGCGTGAAGCATTCGTGAGCACTCGTGAGCAAGCGTCAGATGACTCGGCTCGCGCGACAGCATAACTCAACTGTCCGCAAACGACAACGGACCGCCGGGCTCGACCGCTGTTGGCCCGCGACATGCCTGTGTCTGGTTCGCCACCGCGTGCAGTCGGCACTCTCGGTCCCACGCTGGGTAGATCAATTCAGGCCCGTGCAGCGAGACCACCCGCGCGTGTGGCCATCCCCAAACGGAGCCTTGCACTCATGACACGTACCCTCGTCCGATTCCATAGAACGATCGCAATCACCGCCTGCGCCTCGCTGGCGTTGAGCGGGTGCGCGTCGCTCAACAACAAGGAAACAGCCGGCATCATCGGCGCCGCCGGAGGCGCCGTGGCCGGCGGAGCCATCGGCCGGGCCAATGGGTCCACCGCCAAGGGCGCCATCCTCGGCGCGGTTGTCGGAGGTGCCGCAGGCATGATCATCGGCCATCAAATGGACAAGCAGGCGGCAGAGTTGAAGCAGAACATCCCGGGTGCAATCGTCGAGCGCGTCGGCGAAGGTATCCAGGTCACGTTCGCGTCAGGGCTGTTGTTCGACTTCGACTCCGACGTCATCCGCGCCGACGCGAGAACGAATCTCCGCAACCTCGCTGCGAGCCTCGACAAGTATCCAGGCTCCGAGTTGCTCATCGCCGGACACACCGACAGCGTCGGCACCGACTCGTACAACCTCGCGCTGTCGCAGCGACGCTCGGAGGCGGCCGTCGCATACCTCGCCGAGCAGGGCGTCAGTCGGTCGCGCATGACGTCGCGCGGCCTGGGCGAGACGGAGCCGGTCGCGCCTAACGAGAACGAGGCCGGACGCAGCAAGAATCGACGCGTCGAGGTCGCGATCTACGCCAGTGAGGCCCAGCGCGCAGAGGCAAAGCGGCAGGCCGGCAGCTGATCGACTTATGAATCGACGGGCGGGGTGACGGCGCGTCTCCGACGCGCCGTCACCCCGCACTGTCGTTCAGTGTCACTTCACGAGGCTCTGGCGCTCGAGCATCGCCCCGTACTCCCGATAGAGCGCGAAGATGCTGGTCGCCGCGCGTGTGTACGCCGCACGCGTGAGCTTGGACCCCGGGACGTCGCGCCACTCGTCCAGCGGCAGCTCGTACAGCCGGCGCGCGACGGCGGCCGTGCCGGCCGGACTCCGATCGATCAGACGTGCGAGAATCTCCACGTCGAACAGCCACGCGGTGTGAAACGGCTCGGCCAACACCGCGCGGAGCTCGTCGCTCGCGCGGAACATCTTCGCCCCGCACTGCGTGTCGTACACCGACAGTCGGAGAAGCTGCGACACCAGCGTCGCGAACACCCGGCCCAGGTAGTGACGCCACGCGTGTCGCTCGATCGTGCGGCCGAGCAGCTTCACGCGCGACCCGAGCACGACGTCGATGTCCGGCCGCTCATCGAGCAGCTGGAGAAAACGCGAGAGCGCCGGGAGCGGAGTGGCGAGATCGGCGTCCCAGTAGCCAACAAAGTCCGCGTTCGTCGCGCAGCGCCTCGAGCATTCCGGTCCGTACCGCCTCGGCCTTGCCCTGGTTCGGCTGCTGGTCCCGCACGCGAACCGTATCAGGAGAGCCGCAGCGCACTTGCTGAAGCAAGTCGAGCGTGGCATTGCTGCTGCCGTCGTTGACGAACAGGAATTCGACCCAGTGTCCGGTCGAGCGGAACTGGGTGAACGCGCGGGCATTCAGTCGCCGAGCCTCGTTGAAGCACGGGACGACGACGATCGAATGGGGCAAATGCAGACCTTGGGAGACCTGGCTCACGAACGACTGTCACCGGTCGGCGCGGTCGCATCGGTTCGCGCGGTTTCAGCGGCTTCGATTGTCCGATGACCGCAAATGAGTCGCCGAGCGCGGCAAAGGCAACGCAACTTGTCGATTCGGCCTATGTTCGGTATTTTGCGGCGTGAGTCTCCGCACGCGAATTCCGCCCTCCGTCGGGCAGCAGTTGGTGCTACCGGAAGCGTCGTTGGAACCGCCGCTCCCGCTGCCGACGATAGGCGAACAGAAAGACATTCGCTACCACGCGGCGCGCGCGAAGGGGCTGCTCAACGGGCCAGAGTCCACCGGCATGGGCTACTGGTCGATCAATCCGTACGTCGGCTGCGCCTTCGGGTGCACGTACTGCTATGCGCGGTACGCGCACCGCTACGCGCTCGACCGAGCGATCTCGTCATCCTCTCCGGGCGACGCGTTGCGCGACGAGATCGAGTCCATGCCGCCATGGCTCGCGTTCGAGCGCCACGTGCTCATCAAGGAGAACGCCGCCGCCGTCCTCGGCCAGGAGCTGCGGCCCGGCGGTGCGCGCCTCGCGGCACTCAAGGCTGGCGAGGTCGTGGTGGTTGGAACGGCAACCGACCCGTATCAGCCTGCTGAGCGGCGGTTCCGCATAACGCGAGGTGTCCTCGAGACGCTTGCCGAGCATGCGGGCCTGTCCATCGTCATCATCACCAAGAGTCCGCTCATCACGCGCGATGTCGACGTGCTTCGTCGCATCGCCGATCGATCGGAGCTGACGATCCATCTGTCGCTGATCACGATGCGGCGCGAGCTCGCGCGGCTGATCGAGCCGAGAGCGCCGACGCCGGACGCGCGCATCCGCGCCCTGGCCCGCCTGCGTCGCGCCGACATCGACGTCGGGATCAACGTGATGCCCGTACTCCCGGGCATCACCGATAACCCCGCGGACCTCGACGACCTGGTCCGCCAGGTCGCGGCCGCGGGCGCTACGCACGTCAACGCGTGTGCCCTACGACTGCGCAGCACGGCCCGCGCGCGCTACCTGCCATTTATCGCCGAGCACTTTCCTCAGCTTGCGGACCGCTACGCATCGTCGTTCGCGAGGGGGCACCAGCTGAGTCAGCACTACCGCGATGGCCTCCGCCGTTTCTTCGACGACCTCTGCGCTCGCGTGGGGGTTCAGTTCGGGAGGCTCGACGATGATGGCGATCTCGCGTCCACCCAGCCGGTGCCGGCAGAAGCTCAGACGGAGCTGTTCTAGCTGATAGCTGATCGCTGACAGCCCTACTAGCTTCTGTCCCCATGTCTACGACCGCCATTCGCGACCAGCTTCGCGCCATTTCGTTCCTCGACGGGCTCACGGATTCCGCCTACCACCAGCTCGCGCGTCTCGTGAACGGCGTGCGCTATGACACGGACGAGATCCTGTTCGAGGAGGGCGCGCCGCGCGCGTTCCTCGCCATGGTCGTGAACGGCGCCGTCGCCATAGAAAAGCAGATGAACGGGCGACCCATCCGCCTCGTCACGCTCGGTGCCGGAGAGGCCGTCGGCGAAGGTCTGCTGCTCGACGACTCGAAGCACGGTACCAGCGCCCGCGCCCTGCAGCCGACGGAGGTCTATGTCCTCCGGGCCGAGAAGGTCGCGGACATCATGAAGGAGCATCCGCAGTTGTATGCGGCGCTCATTGGCCGCGCCGCGCGTGCAATTTCTCAACGACTCGCCGCCACCGATGCGACCATCGTCGGCCGCGGCCGGACGCTAGGGTTCGGCGGCCATCACGTTCGCGTCGAGACCGATTTGCTCGGAGATCGCGAGATTCCCGATGAGGCGCTCTACGGCGTGCAGACGCTGCGCGCGCTCGAGAACTTCCCGATCACCGGCATCGCGCTCAGAGAATTTCCGTCGCTGGTAGAAGCGTTGGCTGCTGTGAAGGAAGCCGCCGCGCTCGCGAACGCCGAGCTGGGTCTGCTGAGTCCGGAGATCGCGGACGCAATCGTGCGAGCCGCGCGCGAGATCCGCACCGGGCGTCATCACGAGCATTTCGTCGTCGACATGGTGCAGGGCGGCGCCGGCACCTCGACGAACATGAACGCGAATGAAGTCATCGCGAACCGCGCGCTCGAGCTGCTCGGTCGCCCGCGCGGTGATTATGCGACGATCAGCCCGAACACGCACGTCAACCTCAGTCAGTCGACGAACGACGTCTACCCCACCGCGGTGAAGCTCGCGCTGCATTCGGGCATTGAGTCGCTCCGCGCCGCGATGCGCGAGATCTGCGACGCGTTTCTCAGGAAGGGTGATGAGTTCAACGGGTTCCTGAAGATGGGCCGCACGCAGTTGCAGGACGCAGTGCCGATGACCCTGGGTCAGGAGTTCGCAGCGTTCGCGCATACCATCCTCGAGGACGTCGACAGACTCGGTGAAGCGCAGGCGCTGATTCGCGAGATCAATATGGGAGCGACTGCGATCGGAACGCGGATCAACGCGCCCGAGGGCTACGCGGAATCCGTGCGGCGTCACCTGTCCACCGTGTCCGGCCTCGAGCTCATCACCGCGCCGGACCTCGTCGAGGCGACAGCCGATACCGGCTCGTTCGTTCAGCTATCGGGCGTGCTCAAGCGCTGCGCCGTGAAGATCTCGAAGATCTGCAACGATCTTCGATTGCTGAGCTCAGGTCCCCGGGCGGGACTCGGCGAGATCAACTTGCCGCCGATGCAACCGGGGTCCTCGATCATGCCGGGCAAAGTGAACCCGGTGATTCCGGAAGTCGTGAATCAGGTGTGCTTCGATGTGATCGGCGGCGACGTGACGGTAACGATGGCGGCCGAGGCGGGTCAGCTTCAGCTGAATGTCTTCGAGCCCATCATCGCCTATCGACTGCTGTACGGGCTCGACTCGATGAAGCAGGCGTTCACGGTGCTTCGCACCCGATGCGTGGACGGCATCACCGCCAACCCGGACCGCATGCGCTGGTTCGTCGAGAACTCGATCGGCATCGTCACCGCGCTCGTGCCGGTGCTCGGCTACGAGAAGGCGACGGAGATCGCGAAGGAAGCGTTGGCGACCGGGCGTGGCGTGTACGATCTCGTCTGTGATCGTGGACTCATGACGCGCGCCGATCTGGATCACGTGCTCGATCCGCGGTCAATGACCGGTACGTTTCCGGTCGAGCAAGTCATCGCGGCGCCCGTGCCACTCAGTGGAGGCGCCGGCACGGATCGCGGCGAACGCGGCTGATTCAGCGCCACGGTCGTCACGTTCATCGGCGCCGGATCCGCTGAATGCCGCGTCGTCGCAAGCGGCTCGATGCCTCGTCGTTCGAGCTTCCGGCTGAAGAACTGCGTCGCGGCGCATTCTCGCACGCGAGCGCGGTGTGGGCGCGCGATGTGCTCATCGCCGACGGTCGATCGCCACTCGCGACCGTGCAATTCGCCAGTGAGCAGTCGGGGTTACTCGGTGGCATTGATGAAGCTGTTGCCGTGTTGAAGGTGGGTATCGAGGACTGGTCGCAGCTGAGCGTGCAGGCGCTCTACGATGGTGATCGCATCGAGGCCGACGAGACGGTGATGAGCGTCGACGGTCGGTTCGATCAGTTCGCGCACCTCGCGCCACTCTGCGTTGGCGTTCTCTCGCGGCGCACGCGCGTGTCGACGAACGCGCGCAGCTTGGTGGAAGCAGCGCGGCCCAAACCGGTGATGACGCTGCCGGCGCGCAACGATCACTGGCTGTTGCAGCGCGGCGATGCGTTCGCGGCGCAGATCGGCGGCACCATGCAGCTCACGGGCGCCGCGCAGAGCTCGCGGAGCCAACCGCCGCTCATGCTCGTGCCTCACGGGCTCGTTGCGGCATACGGTGGCGACACTGTGGCCGCGGTCCGCGCGTGCGTCGCGCACACGCCCGACCGCACGATGCTGGTCGTGCCCGTAGATTACGACAACGATTCCGTCGCGACCGCACTCGCCATCGCGCGTTCGCAGGAAAGCCGCGTCTGGGGCGTGCAGCTTGCGACGTCGGAACACCTCGTCGACCAGTCGATCATTCCGGTGATGGGTGGCTTCGTGCCCACTGGGGTGAACCCACAGCTCGTGTGGAACGTGCGCAATGCACTCGACGCCGAGGGATTTGGGGACATCAAGATTCTCGTGTCGGGCTCGATCACGGTGTCGCGCATTCGCGAATTCGAAGACAACGGCGTGCCTGTCGACGCATACGGCGTGGGCAGCGCATTGACGAGCGGTCGATTCAGCTTCGTCGCGGACGTCGTGATGCTCGACGGCGCGGCGCACGCGCGCGCCGGCCGCACGCTCAAGCCCAACCCGCGGATGGAGCGCGTGCGATGAGCCATGTCTAGTGGTCCAACACTCGATGGCGCTGGCATGGCCAAGTTGGAGACGCTCGAGACCGCGAGCGGCCAGCTGCAACGACTGCACGGCATCGTCGAACAGATGGCGATGGCGATGCGTGCGCAGCAGAACACCTCGCAGATCGGCGCGCAGATGCGGCGGGCCGGTAGTCCGATGGTCGGTCTACTCAAAGGGCAGTTCGGAATGATTGCGGATCAGGTGACTGCGCTGCTCCTGGTGTCCACGCGCGGCGGCGGGGAGCAGACGAAGCTGCGATCGATGCGGGAGGGGATCGCGCAGGTGCGCACCGCACTGGAGATCGCGATCGCGAAGACCAAGGAGAAGCACACCGTGTCCAATGAGCCCGAACGCGTGAAACACGTTGCACACGTTGCACATTGCGGACTTCCGCTGCTTGATTCGACTGTAGGGGTCCAATACCTTGCATTGGCTATTCAATAAGAGCCGTGACACCGCGGGTCGTGTGCGGTGCCCTTCATAACGCCGGTTCTCGTGACACGAATGCACTGGAAGATTCGTCCGCGCCAGCTCGCTTCGATCGCCGTCATCGCACTGCTCGTGGTGGCCATCGCCGCGTGTGGAACGTACGGCAAGAGCTACCCCAACTCGACGTTCAACAACACGACCGAGTTCAACACGGCGATCAAGTCGCTCTGGGACAAGCTGCTGTTCTGGGGAACGCTGGTGTTCGTGATCGTCGAAGGCATTCTCATCTACACGATCATTCGCTTCCGTCGTCGAAGCGATGCGGATGAGCCGCAGCACGTCCACGGCAACACGGTCCTCGAGATCGCGTGGACGATCGCGCCGGCCGTCATTCTCGTCTTCATTGCCATCCCAACCGTCCGCACGATCTTCCGCACGCAGGCGCGCGCGGTACCGAACGCGCTGCAGGTCGAGGTCGTCGGACACCAGTGGTGGTGGGAGTTCCGCTACCCGCAGTACACCACGCCGTCCGCGATGCCTGGCCGCGTGGACACGCTGGTCACCGCCAACGATCTGTATCTGCCCATCGGTCGGACTGTGAACTTCACGCTCAGAACGAAGGACGTCCTGCATTCGTTCTGGATTCCGCAGCTCGGCGGGAAGCGTGACCTCATCACGAACCACACGAACTATCTGTGGTTCACGCCCGACTCGTCGCTCACGACGAGCGTGTTCAACGGCAGCTGCAACGAGTACTGCGGCGCATCGCACGCGAACATGCGCTTCCGGACGTTTGTGGTGACGCCCACGGAGTTCGAAGGCTGGGTGTCGCATCAGCTCACGCCGGCCGCGTTTGCCGCGGCGCCTCCAGCGCCGCCGGCCGCAGCGCCACCGGCAGACTCGACGCGTGGTGCTGCGACAGCGAGACAGACCGCGGCTACGGCCGCGCCCGTGCCCGTGACGCCCGCGGTCGCCGTGGCTCAACAGCCAGCGGGCTACACGTTCCCCATGGCGTCGCTGCCGGACCACGCGACGCCGCACACGGGAGTGCCCTCGGGTCTCACGTTCCCGGACGGGATCACCGGCGACGCTCAGCGAGGCGCGCGGCAGTTCTCCCAGAGCGCCTGCATTGGCTGTCACGCGATTCGCGGCACGATGGCGTCATCTCCCATTGGCCCGAATCTCACGCACATCGGCAGTCGCTCGACTATCGCCGCCGGCATCTACCCTAACGACACGCGGCACCTTCGCCTCTGGATCAAGAACGCGCGGCTCATGAAGCCCGGGTCGGCAATGCCGACGCTTGGCCTCGGGCAGCGCGATCCGATCACGGGCGCTGCGGTCACGGCAGGGCTGGGCGGGCTCAGCGACCAGCAGATCGCGGATATCGTCGCGTACCTGCAGGCCCTGCGGTAGTCTGACATTCGTCAGATCGTTCGCACCACGAACCGATCGCCCCCGACGCACCTAACGACAGCGATCGACTTCTCACCCTCGTAGCAAACCGACGACCCCATGGCCACTGTCGCTGCATCGCCGACGTACGCTGGTTCACACTCCGGAGAAGAGACCGGGCTGTGGAGCTGGCTGACCACGGTCGACCACAAGCGGATCGGGGTGCTGTACCTCTACACCTCGCTCTTCTTCTTCCTGTTCGGCGGACTCGAGGCCGTTCTCATCCGCGCGCAGCTCGCGCGTCCCGAACGAGACGCTCGTGTCGGCTGAGATGTACAATCAGCTGTTCACGATGCACGGGACGACGATGGTGTTCCTCGCCATCATGCCCCTGTCTGCGGCGTTCTTCAACTTCCTCATTCCGCTGCAGATCGGCGCGCGCGACGTCGCGTTCCCGCGACTGAACGCGTTCAGCTACTGGGTCTATCTGTTCGGCGGCCTGTTCATCACGTTCCCGATCTTCTTCAGCGTCGCGCCGGACGGCGGCTGGTTCGGTTACGCCCCACTGACCACGCGTCAGTTCTCGCAGGGCCTGAACATCGACTTCTGGGTGCTCGGCCTGCAGATCCTCGGCATCTCGTCGCTCGCGGCCGCGTTCAACTTCATCACGACGATCATCAATCTGCGCGCACCAGGGATGAACCTGATGCGCATGCCGATGTTCACGTGGATGTCGTTCGTCGTGCAGTTCCTGATCGTGCTCGCGTTCCCGGTGATCACGATCGCGCTCGTGTTCCTGCAGTTCGACCGCTTCTTCGGTACGAACTTCTACAACATTGGCGCCGGCGGCGACCCGCTGCTCTGGCAGCACCTGTTCTGGATCTTCGGTCATCCAGAGGTCTACATCCTGATCCTGCCGGCGTTCGGACTCGTGTCCGAGGTGTTGCCGACGAACTCCAAGAAGCCACTGTTCGGATACCCGGTCATGGTGTACTCGGGCATCCTCATCGGCTTCCTTGGCTTCGGCGTGTGGGCACACCACATGTTCTCGGTCGGCATGGGGCCGATCGCCGACACCGTCTTCGGACTCACGACGCTGCTCATCGCCATCCCGACGGGCGTGAAGATCTTCAACTGGATCTTCACGATGTGGGGCGGCTCCATCCGCTTCACGGCCGCGATGAAGTTCGCGATCGGGCTCGTCGCGCTGTTCACGATCGGTGGCATCTCCGGCGTATCGCACGCGTCACCGCCGGCCGACCTTCAGCAGACGGACACGTACTACATCGTCGCCCACTTCCACTACGTGCTGTTCGGTGGGTCGATCATGGGCATCTTCGCCGGCATCTATCACTACTTCCCGAAGATGTTCGGCCGCATGATGAACGAGCGGCTCGGCACCTGGCATTTCTGGCTGAACTTCATCGCGATGAACCTGACGTTCTTCCCGATGCACTTCTCCGGACTGCTCGGCATGCCGCGCCGTATCTACACGTACGATGCCGGTCAGGGCTGGGACACGTTCAACATGCTCTCGAGCATCGGCGCGTTCATGCTCGTGATCGCGACGGCGATCTTCGTCTGGAATTTCTTCCGCAGCAAAGCGACCGGGCCGATCGCGCCTGACAATCCGTGGGATGCCGCGACACTCGAGTGGTCGATTCCGTCGCCACCGCCCGAGTACAACTTCGCGGAGATCCCGCTCGTCGAGTCACGGTATCCGCTGTGGGACCTGACACACCCCGAGCGCACGTCCGAGATCCCGCACACGCACGACGCGTGGACGGACCACGAGAAGGAAGCGGACGCAAAGCCGGTGCACATCGAAACGGAACGTCGCACGGCGAAGGAGCTTGGCATCCCAATGCCGTTGCCGACCATCAAGCCGCTATTCGTGGCGGCGAGCATCATCGTCATGTTCTCTGGCCTCATCTTCATTCACCTGGAGAACAAGGCGGTCGCGTTCACGCTCATATTCGGCGGCGCGGCAGGGCTCATCGGTTTCCTGTATGCCTGGCTGCTGAGCCCTCTCGAAGAAGCCCACCACTAGTTCAGTCTGTTCACTAGATCTCCACGAGACGAATGTCTGCCTCGCCAGCGCTCGACCACGTACAAGCCGGCGCACACGGCCATCACTACACGACCACCGGGCTGGATAGCCGGAAGATCGCCATCTGGGCGTTCATCGGGTCGGAGTGCATGCTGTTCGCGTCGTTGATTTCGACGTACCTCATCTACAAGGGGCGAAGCGTCGTCGGACCGTTCCCGCATGAGGCGTGCGCTCCACCGGCCTGCCAGGTGCCCCTCAAGGCGATCCTGAACATCCCGGTCACGTCCGCGTCGACGTTCGTGCTGCTCATGTCGTCGCTGGCGATGGTGCTCGCGCTGGCGGCGGTCGAGAACCGCAATCTTCCGAAGCTCACGACGGGCGACCGCATTCTCGGGTCGTCCAAGCTGTGGCTGTGGGTCACGTGCATTCTCGGCGCGACGTTCCTCGGCTTCCAGGCATTCGAGTTCACGTCGTTCGTGCACGAGGGTCTGTCCATCCGCACGAACCTGTTCGGCTCGTCGTTCTTCACGCTCACAGGCTTCCACGGCGCGCACGTTACCGCCGGCGTGATCTGGCTAGGCACGTTGCTCGCGATCGACTACAAGCGCGGGCTCGGGCCCGGTGACGCCATCAACGTCGACATTGCGGCCCTGTACTGGCACTTCGTCGACGTCGTCTGGATCGCGATCTTCACCCTCATCTACCTCATCAGGTAAGGAGCCGCACATGGCGCAGCAGGACTCGGCTCCCAAGGGGCACGGCGGGCATGCGAGCGGTGCAGCGGCGGGCGGAGCACACGTCGCCCCAGCCGCCGACGATGCACATGCGCACGCACACCCCACGTGGAAGCAGTACAAGTGGGTCGCACTGATCCTGACCGCGATTACCGTCGTCGAGGTGTGGATCTACTACATCCCGTCGTTCGTCGCGTCCAAGCTGTTCGTTCCCGCCTTGCTCATCATGTCGGCGGTGAAGTTCGCGATCGTGGTGCTGTTCTACATGCACCTCAAGTACGACGCGCGACTGTTCCGCGCGCTGTTCACCGGCCCACTGATCATCGCCGTCGTGACGATCATCAGCTTGATGTTCCTGTTCGGACATCTCGCCATTCGCGTTGGCTCCTGATCGCGCGACTGGCCCCAGTTCCCTCGCTGTACCGTAGGTGTTGCTCGTAATGTCCCCTGCACTGCCGCCTGCCGCGCTCGCCGTCGTCCACCCTGTTGCCCAGGTCGGGTGGACGAGCTGGACGATCCACTGGAGCACCGTCATCGGGCTCGCGGCGTTAGGCTGGCTGTACGTGTGGGGCGCGCGTCGCGTGCAGGCACGCGCGGCGGCTCGCGGTGAGAACGTCCCCGAGGTCCGGCGGTCGCAGCAGGTCTCGTTCTTCTGCGGCCTGCTGGTGATTTTCTGCTCGCTGAACGGGCCACTGCACGACTTGAGCGACACGTATCTGTTCAGCGCGCACATGGTGCAGCACCTGCTGCTCAGCCTCGCCGTTCCGCCGTTGCTCATTGTGGGCACGCCCGGCTGGCTGCTGCGCCCCTTCCTCCGAGAACGCGAAGATCGCGACCGTGGCGCGCGCTGTCACACCACCCGTCCGCTGCTTCGTCATCTTCAACGTCGTGATTTCGTTGTGGCACCTGCCGCCGCTCTACAACACGGCGATGGCGTACCACCCGATCCACATCGTGCAGCACCTGACGTTCATGATCGCGTCGGTGCTCATGTGGTGGCCGTTTCTCAGCCCGCTGCCCGAGCTACCTCGGCTCTCGTACCCGGGCCAGATGCTCTACTGCTTCCTCATGGTCATCCCGATGTCGATCATTTCGATCTACATCGCGATGGCGGATCATGTCCTGTATCCCGCCTACTCGATCGCGCCGCGCGTCTGGGACATCTCTCCGCTCAGCGACCAGCAGATCGGTGGTCTCATCATGTGGATTCCGGGCGGGCTTCTGTTCTACGTGGTGATGACGTTCGTGTTCTTCAAGTGGGCAGGCCGAGATACCGACACCACCGCCGGCGCGCAGGTCGATTGGCGTCCGGCGCCGCCCGCTCGCGCCTCCCGTCCTCAGCCGCAGCCGCCGGTCACCGTTCGACAGGATCGCTCGTCCTCGTACTGAGCGATACCTGGGTCGCGTCGCCGTGGTGCGCTGACAGCTCGCGCGGCGGCCGTCACTGCGCGTACTCTTCAATGTCGGGCTACGCGGAAGACGTTCTCGCGAACAACGTCAGACTCGTTCCAGGCGCTGCCTTTCTCGGCAAGCCGTTCAAGCCGAAGGCGTTGGTGACCAAGGTCCGCGAAGTCCTGGATGCCCGGCCCGAATCGGAAATGGAGTGAGCCCATGAGTGCGGCCACATTGACGCCAGAGCGGACGGACACCCCCGTCGCGAGATACACACCCCCGCCCACGCCGTCGCCGCGCCCCTCCCGCGAGCGCCTGTTGTCGCTGGATGTGTTTCGAGGCATGACGATCGCCGGGATGCTGCTCGTCAACAATCCCGGCAGCTGGGGCGCGATCTACCCGCCACTGGAGCACGCGACGTGGAACGGATGGACGCCGACAGATCTGATCTTCCCGTTCTTCCTGTTCATCGTCGGCATCACGACGCACCTCTCGCTCGATGCGCGTCGCGCGCGTGGCGACGACGAGGGCGCGCTCATCAGGCAGGTCATCCGTCGCGGCCTGCTGATCTTCCTCGCGGGCTTCCTGGTCAACGGGTTTCCGTATTTCACGTGGGGTGCGGTGGACGGCATCGCGAACCCGTCGTTCATCGAGCGCGTCGTCGATCGCCTGTACCACTGGCGGATCATGGGCGTGCTGCAGCGCATCGGCTTGGCCTACATGTTCGCGGCGCTGCTCAGCTTCAGGACGACGCTCAAACAGCAGGTCGCGATCATCGCCACACTGTTGTTCGGGTACTGGTTCGCGATGACGCTCGTACCCGTACCGCCTAACGGCTTCCTCGGCATCGACGTGCTAGGGAACCCTCCGGAGACGCTCGCCGCCTACTTCGATCGTCTGCTGCTCGACTGGGGCAGGTTTGGGAACCACCTCTGGGTCAGCAGCGTCACGTGGGATCCGGAAGGCCCATTCTCCACGATCCCCGCGGTCGGCACGGCGATGCTCGGCATCATCTGCGGCCGCTGGATCAAGTCACCCCGCCCGCTGAGCGAGCGCCTTGCAGGCATGTTTGCCGCGGGCAGCATCGCCATGATGCTCGGTCTCATGTGGCACTGGTCCTTCCCGATCAACAAGAGCCTGTGGACGAGCTCGTACGTTCTTTTCACCGCGGGTATGGCTGCGGTGGCGCTCGCGACATGCATGTGGATCATCGACGAGCACCGCGTCGCGGGCTGGACCAAGCCCTTCGTGATCTACGGAATGAACCCCATTGTGGCGTTCGTCGGCTCCGGAGTCACGGCGCGCCTCATCTATTCGATCTTCAAGGTCGAGTCGGACGGCAAGCCTATCCCCCTCGAGACCTGGATCTACCAGACGTTCTATGCCTCATGGCTCGAGCCGCGCAACGCATCGTTGCTGTTCGCGATCACCTTCGTCCTCGTGTGGCTCGCCATCCTCTGGGTGCTCTACCGCCGGCGTATCTTCGTGAAGCTCTAGCGGTATAACGCGGTATAGGAATCGTTCGAGCCATTGGTGCGGCCGGTCACCTACGCCTGGGCCCGGTCGTGGCCCGACCGACGTGCTCGTCGAGCCTGTGCCCGGAACGCCTGTTGCCACGTCAGACATCGTGAACTTGAAACGCACTTCTCTGCTCCGCACCCTGCGGAGATTGACGGATATTGCCGTCGTTTCGGTGGCGCTCGCGGCTCCCGTCGCCACGTCCGCCGCGCAGAACGGCGGTACTCGCCCGCCTGGCGGAACCAAGGCGGCGACCTCGAGGTCCCGCCCCACGACGCGCACAGCGCCTCGCGCCAAGACCACGCGTCCTGCAGCGCGCCGCCCCGCACCGCCGCCTGCGCTCCGCTACACGGCCCCAGCGAGTGCGGCCGCGCTCGCGTCCGACATCGGCACGTTTCTCAACGCGCGAGTTCGCAGCGGCAACTGGGGCGCGATGGTCGTCTCGCTCACGCGCGGCGACACGCTGTACTCGGCCAACGCTGGCGATCTGCTGATGCCAGCGTCGACCATGAAGCTGTTCACGTCCGCGCTGGCGTTCGACACGTTCGGTCCCGACCACCAGTTCACGACTACCGTGCTGCGCGACGGAACGCTCGGCCCCGACGGTACGCTTACTGGGAACCTCGTCCTGCGCGGCGGAGGCGACCCCGGTTTGTCCACCCGCTACTATCGCGCGCCCGCCGACGGACCGATGTCGACGCTTGCACGCATGGTCGCCGCCGCTGGCATCAAGCGCGTCTCGGGCGATCTCCTCGCGGACGCGAGCGCGTTCGAATCGAAGCGCGTCCCCGATGGCTGGCTCGCGCGGTATCTGGAGTCCGGCTACGCTGCACGCGTGTCCGCGCTCTCCATGAACGAGAACCTCGCGACCGTCGTCATCACCCCGGCGCCTAACGGCGGCGCGGCGAGCGTCTACCTCGACCCTCCGTCGAGCACCGTGCCTGTGACGAGCGCCGTGCGCACGGTCATGGGCAGCAAGCGTGACAAGCTCGTGATTCGTCGGCAGCCGGACGGCCGCGTCGACGTCCGCGGCTGGATCGGATCGAAGGCTGGTCCGCGCTCGTACCTCGTGGTCATCGACGACCCTGCGCCCTGGGTAGCCGGAACACTGCGATCCGCATTGGCTGCCCAGGGTGTGACCGTCACTGGACAGGTGAAGACCGGCGCCGCGACGTCGAACGCGGTGACAGTGGCGTCGTTATCGTCGCCACCGCTCGCGCGACTCGCGTCAGCCATGAACCGCGAGAGCATCAACCACTTCGCCGAGTTGCTGTTTCGCGATGTCGCGCACATTGCCAGTCCCGACAAGGTCGGGTCGGCCGAGTACGGGAATACCGCGCTCAGAAAGTTCATGGCGGACAAGGTCGGCGCGACCGCCACGGACGTCATGGCCGCTGACGGCAGCGGCCTCTCCACACTCGATCGTGTGACCGCTCGCGCGCTGGTGCAACTGCTGTCCTACTCGCATCGCGCGTCATGGTCAGCCGACTTCCACGCGTCGCTACCAGTGGCTGGCGAGTCGGAGCTGCTGCGTCATCGCATGCGGTACACGCCCGCGCAGGGAAACCTGCACGCGAAGACCGGAACCACGAACGACGTCATCGGACTCGCGGGCTACGTCACCGCACGTGACGGCGAGGTGCTGGCCTTCGCGTTTCTCTACAACGGTCGCGATCGCTGGAATGCCAAGGAGGCGATCGACGTCTCAGGAGCGACGCTGGCTGGCTTCGTGCGAGAGTAGCTGGTCGAGCCCCGGATTTGTTCGCGCCCCGCGTTCGGCAGGAAGCCCGAGCATGGGGCGCAGTCATTCCGGCGACACCCGATTCACTTCCCTCTCGCCAGTCCTCCGGCTACATCACGGAACACTCCGTGACCGCGTGCACTCGGCGCCGGCTCGGATGATGACTCGTTGCGGAGGTACTCCTATGGGGATTCTCGACACGATTGGGGCGCAGCTTGGCGGCAATACCATTGCGCAGATCAGCCAGCAAGTCGGCGCTGATCCAGCGACCACAGCGAAAGCGGTTTCAGTCGCGCTACCGCTCTTGCTCGGTGGTCTGAACCGGAACGCGGCCACGCCAGACGGTGCTGCCGCCCTCGATCAGGCGCTGACGCGCGACCACGACGGTTCGCTCCTCGATGCCCCGCACCAGGCGATCACCAACCCTACCGCGCTCAACGCCGGCGGGAT
The DNA here is from genome assembly GCA_963829055.1 of uncultured Gemmatimonadaceae bacterium. Lineage (GTDB taxonomy): Bacteria > Gemmatimonadota > Gemmatimonadetes > Gemmatimonadales > Gemmatimonadaceae > JAJKIV01. The sequence continues at coordinate 99,431 of CAWHHI010000008.1, forward strand.
CCTCGGCCATATCTTCGGTCAGCGACAGGCGCCGATCCAGCAGGGCGTCGCGAAAGCCACCGGCATGGATATGCAGAGCGCGGGCAAGGTTCTGATGATCCTGGCGCCGATCGTGATGGCTGGGTTGGCGCGGGCTCGCGCCGCTCACGGCGCGAACGCGTCCGCGGGCGCAGTGCTTCAGGGGGAACAACAGCACATGGAGCGCCAGGTTCCGGGAATCGGCGGACTTGCCTCCATCCTCGACCGCAATCACGACGGAAGCATCGCCGACGACATCGCGAACATGGCGTCCGGTCAGCTCGGCGGCTCGGCCGGCGGACTCGGCGGCGGATTGGGCAGCATCCTCGGCGGCCTGCTCGGCGACAAGCGTTAGGCCCTCGACACAACCGGCGACGCCATGATGACGTCGCCGGGTCTTGCTTCCAACATCGTTAGGCGGTCAGACACCGGGCATTGTCAATCGGCGATGCCCGGTCCTTCATCGCGCGTCGCGATCCTGATGCCCCGCTTCGCGAGCTCGTCGATGTAGCGCTGCGGCGGAATGCACTCGTCAGGCGTGTGCACGCCAGCCGGTGTGATGTCGCCACAGGCCTGCATCTGTCCCGTGATCGATAGCGAGTAGCCCGTCGTCCGCATCATCGCGCTGATGCCGTGGCGCTCGTCGTACCGGTCGATCAGCTCCCACGTGAGCGTCCGTGGCGTGCCGTTCTTGCTGCCCGACACGCTCACGCGCAGGGCAACGAGGTCACGGCCCTCCGGCTTTTTCAGCTTCGGCCCGATCGTGGCAACCACGGCATCGCGCGGAACGACCTTCGTACCCTTCACGTCCACCGGGTCGAGCGAGAGCAGGCCGAGCTCGCGGATCGCCTCCATGATGTGCGCATGGCCCGGATACCGAAGCGTCTTGTACTCCATCAACGGAATCTGGCCCTCGTACCGGAACGGCATCGTCGACAGCCCGCCCGCGGTATGGAACGCCTCCAGCTCGCCGACCGGCTCGGGGAACTGCACCATCACGCGCTCCGATAGTGCCGTGCACCTGATGGCGCTTCCCGTCGCGCAGCACCCACGACAGCGTCGTGTAGTAGTCGAGCACTCCCTCGAGCGAGTACACGATCTGGTAGTTGAGCGGCGGTTCCGGCTGTTGCGGTAACCCGCCTACGAACATGCGCACCGCGCTCACCGAATCGAGCTGGCTGATGCCGTACTGCGCCAGCACGTTGACCATCCCGGGCGCGACTCCGCAATCGGGAACGATCGTCACGCCCTTCGCCGCCGCCTGCGCGTTCAGCCCTTTCTGCTTGAACACGATCTCCGTGTTCCCACCGAGGTCGCAGAAATGGACGCCCGCCTCTACCGCGAGCTCCGCGAGCGGAAAGTTGAAGTAGTACGGGATCGCGCTCATGACCGCATCGCTCTGCCGCATGAGCGCCAGCACGGCTTCACGAGCGCGAACGTCCAGTCGCGTCGGAAGGAGACGCGGCCCTGAATACGGCGCGAGGAACGACGGCAGGTGTTCGACGTTCAGGTCGGCGAGCCGAACCTCGCGAACATCGGGATTCTGAAGTAGATCGAAGGCGCAGGCCGAGCCCTGAAGGCCCGCGCCGAGTACGAGCATCCGCATCCGGTATTTCTCCAAGGCGGTCGTGTGAACGAGAGCCGTATAAGCTAACCGAGGTCAGCCTCGCCTGTCATCCCGCGATACCGCGCTCCGCGCGCACGATCCTGGCAACGAAACTGGGCATGTCTACCACTCCAACTACCGATTGGCGCGCCCATCTCATCGAGTCGACAGAAGAGATCCGGGCCCTGCTCAGACAAACACGTCGCATCGCCGTTCTCGGGATCAAGCCAGAAACGCGAGCTTCCCAGCCGGCTCATTTCGTCGCTGCGTATGCGCAGGAAGCAGGCTTCGAGATCGTCCCGGTCCCGGTTTACTACCCTGAGGTGACCGAGATCCTCGGCCAGCCAGTGTATCGGCGCCTGGCCGACGTTCCGGGCGATGTCGACATGGTGAATGTCTTCCGGCGCCCCGAGCACGTGCTGCCACACGTGGACGACATCATTGCCAAGGCCCCGCGTGCGGTGTGGATGCAACTCGGCATACGAAACGACGAAGCCGCCGAGCGTCTGGCTCGAGCGGGCATTGACGTCGTTCAGGACAGGTGCCTGAAGGTGGAGCTCATGCGAATGGGAATCTGACTCGTCCGGACGACACGGGACGGATTGGACACAGGCGCCCGAACGGTCGACGCCCGTGTCCTCCCCGCTCCGATAGGGACTACTGCGGAACCGGCTCCGAGTACAGGAAGTCGTCCATCACCACGAGGTCGTACGTCCCGCCGTTGCTGACATCCTGGGCCTGCGCGCCTAACGCGCCGGTGCCCGATGTGATGCGGACGCGGGCGATCAGGGCTGACGCGAACTTCACGCCCACGACGCAGTGCGCATCTCGATGCATTGGGAACGCGGCGCGGACGACAGCGCCACGTAAATTGTCTGCCAGCGTCGGCGACGCGATTAAGAAACACCAACGGATCGCGGTACTGCAGCCGACGGCAGGCCGATCTGGCGGCCGGAGATGGCTGGTGAGAACTGCTGACCGACGGGAGTGCCCTGCCCTGACCTGAGGCAGGGGTCCAGCGTCGAGCGAGGTCGCTGCTACCGGGGCGGCGCTACGACGTCGTGCTTTGCCGCGAGCAGCGCGGCCTGCGTGCGGTCCTCGACGCCGAGCTTCTCGAAGATCGCGCTCACGTAGCCCTTCACGGTGCCGATGCTGAGGTTCAGCGATGCGGCAATGCGCTTGTTGCTGTCGCCGCGCGCCAGCAACGCGAGCACGTCACGCTCGCGCGGCGTGAGCGCCCCGAACGGCGACGGCGTTTCCGGCTCGGCGATGCCGCGCATGAGATGCTGCTGGGCGCGTGGGTGAAGCGTGGGCACACCATCCGCCGCGAGCCGGATGGCCGCGAGCAGCTCTGCCTTCAGCACGTCCTTCATGAGGTAGCCAGTGACGCCGGCGCGCACCGCGTCGCGCACCCCTTCGCCCTCGGCGAAGCTCGTGAGGATGAGGACACGCGACTCGAGCCCGGCATCCCGCATCCGTCGCGTGGCCTCGAGTCCATCCACCCGCGGCATGCTCAGATCCATGAGCACGACGTCCGGCTTCAGAGACGCAGCTAGACGGACGGCGTCGTCGCCGTCGGACGCCTCACCAACCACGACGATCTCGCCATCGGAGTCGGCGAGAATCATCTGCAGCCCTTCCCGAACGACCTGGTGGTCGTCGGCGATCAACACGCGGACCGGCTTCTTCATGAGTCTTCCTTGCTCGCGGACGCGAGCGGTACCGACACCTCGACAATCGTCCCGTCACCCGGCGACGACTGCACCGTGAAATGCGCGCCTAACGACTCTGCCCGCTCTCGCATCGTGCGGAGACCGAGCCCAGGCCAGGTTCGCCCGGAATGGGCATCAGGCATCCCCCCGCCAAATCCTGTACCGTCATCGCAAACACGCAAGACCGTCGTTGACGGCCCGCTCGAGAGCGTGAGCTCGACCATTCGCGCATTCGCGTGCTTGGCGACATTGTGCAGCGCTTCCTGCGCGATCCGAAACAGCTCGTATTCCTGCTCGCCCGGAGCTGCGACGTATCCTCGCGCACTGAAGATGACGCGCAGACCATCCGCGCTCAGCTCGCGGGCATGTCGTCGCAGTGCACCGACCAGTCCATGACGGCGAATCGCATCCGCAGCCCGGGCCACGGGCGCCGTATCGCCAGGCGGCGTGTCGCTGCCCGGCCGAAGCTCGCTCAGCAACGCACGCATCTCGGCGAGCGCCGTCTGACTCAGCTGAAGTAGCCGCTCCACGCGGCGCTCGCCCTCGGCCGGATCGCGCTTCCACGCTGCGCCCAGTGACTGCGCGATCAGCGTGACGCTGAACAACAGTTGCGTCACCGAGTCATGCAGTTCCCGCGCGAGCCTGTTTCTCTCTTCACTCGCCGCCAGCTTCCTGGCCACCGCATGCAACCGCGCGTTCGCGATGGCGACGCCCAGTTGATCGGCCACCAATCGGAGCACCTCCGCATCCGATTCGCCGAGCGGCTCATCCGCCTCCACGTTCAGCACGCCGAGCACACTATCGCCGAGCAGGATGGGAACCGCAATCTCCGAGTAGACGTCCGGCGCACCTGGCGTGCGCAGGTATCGTGGATCCGCGAGCACGTCGTTCACGAGCACCGTCTCGCGCGTTCTCGCCGCGGCGCCCATGATGCCCTGGTCGATCGGGAACTGATATTCGCCATGAATGATCGCCCGATAGTGCCCGCCTAACGTGTCCAGAATGAGCGTCTGTGGATCCTCGGGGTCGATCAGCGCAATCGCCACGTTCGGATAGCCGAGCAGCTCGTGCACCGCGTCGGCTGCCTTCTTCAGCATGTCGCCGAGTCGCAGATCCGAGGTGATGATGCCGCCGATACGCGTGATGACCCGAAGACGCTCGGTGCGGCGCTGCTCGAGCTCATACGTGCGCGCATTCTGAATCGCGATCGCGGCGTGTCGTGCGAACTCCCCCAGGGCGGCAACGTCGGATTGCGTGAAGCGGCGCGCCCGCGTTCGTCCTTTCTTCGTTGCGGCGACGGCCTGCTTGCCGCGCGCAGGCCTCTTCGCTGGCGATTTCGGCGACCGCCCGATCCCGAAGAACCCGATCATCGCGCCACGCCACACGATCGGCATGCCGAGAATGGCGTCGTTCAGCATGCCGGGCTGCGTCGGCTGCGGCACGTCACCGTATCGGCTGAATCTGAGAGGCTGGCGCGCCTCGAGCACGAGACCCGCGATTCCCTCACCGATACCGAGCTCCGTCCCGAGCTCGTTCGGCGGCATGTTGAAGCCCGCCTCCGTGCGCACGATCCCACGCGCCTCGTCCACGAGGCCTATCGTCCCGTGGTCGGCTTCGAGCAGCGTGCACGCCTGTTCGACGATTCGCGTGAGCAACGGACGAAGCTCCAGCTCGCCGCCGATCGACTCGATGACGGACCGTAGACTCCGTTGGCGCCGAAGGGTACGCGTCCGTCGCCGCGACCGGATGGCGTCGTCGTTAGGCGACACGTGAGGCATCAACGAGACTGGAACGTCCCCAGCACGCGCACGTCCGGATCGAACGCTACGCCACGAGGCGAGGTCTCGAGGTCGAGCGGCACGACGAGCGTGGCGGAGCCGGTGGCGGGCACGTCGATCGTCGCTCGACGCTCACGACCCGAGGCATCGACGACCGCGACGGTCAGCGGGAAGCGATAGGCTCCGAACCGTGTTCCCTGCGCGATCGTCGCCACGACCCGCCGCTGAGCGGCGTCGTACCGCCACGAGGTCGTTACCTCCGCGTACCCCGGCCGGCGCAGCCACTGGTCGAAGAACCAGCCTAACGACCTACCGGAGCGTGCCCTCCAGCGCGCGACGGAGATCATCGGTGAGCGCCGTGGAGTGACGGTTCGCCAGGTAGTACGATCGCACGCCGCGAAAGAACGCCGAGTCGCCGACCAGCCCGCGAAGCATGTGCAACGTCCAGCCGCCTTTCTGGTAGCTGTTCGTGTTCAACAGCTGCATGAGATTGGTTTGCAGCGTGTCGATCACCGGACGCGAGGCGACTTCGGGAGCTTTGACGATCTGGTCCCGGATCCGACGCATGTCCGCGCGAAACGTGCTGTCGCCCCGGAAGCGCTCCACCCACAACTCCTGGAAGTACGTCGCGAATCCTTCCGAGAGCCACACGTGCGACCACTCGCGCTCGGTGACGGCATCGCCGAACCACTGGTGCGCCGTCTCGTGCGCGATGACGCCAGGCTGCATGGTCTTCTTGCGGAACGGCCCGTCGGCGTAGAAGATCGCGCCCGCGTTCTCCATGCCTCCGTATCGCGTGGAGCTCTGCAGATGGGCGAGCTTCTCGTACGGGAATGGTGCGACGAGCTCGGAGAACAACCGCACGATCTCCGGCGAATGCGCGAACGGGCCGGGGAGGAAATCACGCGATTCCGGAAACACGTACACCGACTGCCGCACGCACGAGCCGAACTCGCCCACGCCACAGCCATCGCGGCCGAGGTCGTAGTACACGAGTGGCGCCGCGGCGATCACCATCAGGTACGGCGCGATCGGCCGGTCTTCGCGCCACCGTGTCAGCGTGCGTGGCAGACCGCCGGAACGCGCCGCGAGCGGCGTCTCCTCGACGAGGTCTCCATTCGCCACCACGCGCCGTTCGCTCGGAGCGCGAACCGTCCACGTGACGGTCGCCTTGTCCGACGGATGGTCCACGCTCGGGATCCAGTTGCGCGCACGGTTCGGCCAGTTGTCGCCGAACGCGGTCCACCGACCCGCGCTGTCGGTGCGGATGATGAGTCCGTCCTTCGGCTCTCCGCTGTAGCGCACAGTCACGGAGAACGAGTCGCCCACGACCGTGCCGATCGGCACGCGAAGCAGCGAGTCCGTTCGCGCGAACGCAGCTGCGCGATCGTCCACGAGCACGCTGTCCACACGCAGCGACACCAGGTCCAGCACGAGCGTGTCCACCGCGGCCGATCGACGGACCGCCAGCACCGCTCGGCCCTGAATGGCGGCTCCGCGGTCAGGCAGGTCGAGCGTGATCGCGTAGTCGACCACGTCGATGCCCGGGCGGTACGGGTGCGGACCGGGACTCTGCGCGAGCGCGGGGCCAGCCAACGTTAGGCTGCCGATCACCACCTGGAAGTAACGACGCGAGCCTGCGCAACGCGATTGGGTCATTGGCGGATTGTGTGGTACACGATGAGATGATTCGGCGGGTCGTACGACTTCGCGTTCGGATCTGGCGCGATGGCGACGACGAACTCGCCACTCGCCGTCGACGCCAGCGCGATGCCGGGGCCGATAATGCGCGGTACCCGTACGCGGCCACCATCGCTGACGAACAGGCGAATCCAGCCGTCCTCGCTCTCGACATCCACCCCGCCGCCACGAAACGCGCGACGCTGCGTCATGTCCACGGTGGTCGATGCATCGATCGTCGGTCCTTCCACCCACTGAACGGGCGCGAGCGACGTCGCGTCCACAACACCGCGAGACGCGCCGCTTTCCGGGTCGACGAGGCGCCAACGCGATGCCTGTCCGTCGTCACTGATGACGTCCGCCGGCGCGCCGATCGCCAGACGTGAGCCGTTCGCTGCCCATGCCAGCCTCCACCCCTCAGCGATCGGGAGCGCGACTTCCCTCACGGGTGTAGAGTCATTCGCCACGCTCACGTCGACCACGAATGTACGCGCCGCGCCGAACGCCGACACCATGCCGCTCGTGGGAAACGCATGCATTCGGACGATCGATTCCCGAAGCCCGACGCCACGAGCGAGTCGACGCCACTCGCTCGCGGGGACGGAGTCCGACTCGCCCGGTCGCGTCGTGTACGCGCGCGAGTACGCGACACGTTTCCAGTCCGGGGCGGCCGCGGCGTCCCACGTGCTATCACGCTGTACGGGCGGCAACCCCTCCCGCGCGAAGACGAACCCGTTAGGCACGGGATCGTTTTCCGCTCCACGCGGGTCCTCCACGACGAGTAGCCCGCGCCGGTCCTGACTCGAGACCCACCGCACCCGCGCCGACATTCCGTGCGTCCCGCGGTTCACGGCGACTACGCTCACGGCGATTCCGCTCGTCGAAGTCTGCGCTCCGACGACCTGGGGCTGCATTCCAGTCGCGCGCAGCGCGTGAGCGATCGCCCCTGCGAGCGCCGTATCGCCCGGAACGATGACGCTCACCGCCCACCCGTTAGGCGGACGCTGCGCTCCGGTCGCAGCTTGCCAACCCTCCCGGCCCAGCGAATCGGCCAGCGCCGCGGCGCCACTCGAGTCGGCGACGTACGCGACGCGCACCAACGTCCCGGCGGCCGGTCGGTGCGTTACCGCCGTGGTGTCGGCGCTCGGACGCGCCTGCTCGCCACGACTGCACGCTCCGGCGATGGCGGCGCCGAGCGCGATGACCGCCACCTTGGTCCGACGGAGAGCGGGCATGCGAAACCGAACGCCGGCGTGCCTAACGGTCCGCGGCGCGAGTGACGCGGTAGATAGCGCCGGCGGCGTCGTCGGAAATGAGTAACGAGCCATCCTTGTGCACCATCACGTCGACGGGGCGGCCCCAACGTCGCCCGTTCGGACCCTGCCATCCGGTGATGAAATCTTCGTAGGACACGGGACGGCCATCGCGCACTCGCACGCGAACGACCTTCGCGCCCGTCGGCGTCGACCGATTCCACGACCCGTGGAACGCCACCAGCGCGTCTCCGCGCCAGTCCGCCGGGAACATCGTGGCCCGATCGAGAAACGTGATCCCGAGTGGGGCGGAGTGTGCCTGCATCTCGAGCGCTGGCGGAATTGTGCGCTCGCAGCGTGCGGGATCGTGAAAGTCGCGATCGGGACTCGGAATGCGATTGCCGTAGCAGAACGGCCAGCCATAGTCGCCGCCGTCCTGAAGAATGTTGATCTCCTCGGGCGGAAGGTCCTCATGATCCGGCGTGATGTTATCGCGTTCGTTCTGCGTGACCCAGATCTGCTTCGTCGCCGGGTTCATCGCGATGCCCACGGCGTTTCGCAGTCCCGACGCGAACACTCGGCCATTGCTCCCGTTCTCGTCGAATCGCATGACGGCCGCGCGATCGCGGGACTTCTCGACGCACATGTTGCATGACGATCCGATCGCGACGTACATCGCGCTGTCCGCGCCGAACGCGATCGACCGACTCCAGTGACCACCACCGCCGCTGTACGAATTCACCCGCTCCGCCGATCCCGCGGCCTGCCCGTTCGCGCCGAGTCGAACGCGCACGACGCCGTCGGTGTTCGCGATGTAGAGGTAACCACCGTGAAACGCGAGCCCGTGCGGCCGATTCAGACCGGACGCGGCGACCACCTGCGATTCCGCCTCTCCGTTTCCGTCGGCGTCCACGAGACGCACGACCTCTCCCGCGCTCGGGCGACTGACGTACACCGCCCCGTCCGGACCGAGCGCCATGAACCGGGCACCGCCCACATGCGCGTATTCGCTGATGCTGTAGCCGGCCGGAAGCGTCAGGCGGCTCTGGAGTGCATCCTGCGCGCTACTCCGCGATGACGAGCACGCGGCGACGGCAACGATAACGAGGGGGAACGCGCTGAGTCGCACAGAAGTCCTCGGAGGGCGGGAGTCCATCGACCAGCGTGGAGCGTACACACGTTCCACGCAGGCGACAACCCCGGCCGGTCCGACCGATGCACCCCGCTCGAGAAGCCCTAATTCCGAACGCGGTTTCGCCCCTCGGCTTTCGCGCGATAAAGCGCCTGGTCCGCGCGCATGAACAGGTCTTCGACCGTCGCGACTCGGGGCGCCGGGAACGTCGCCACGCCAATGCTCGCCGTCACCTGGAGCGTCGGGCCGGCGTCCAGCGAGAACGGATGGATCTCGATGCGCTCGCGGATACGTTCGGCGAACGCCACCGCACCATCCTCGCGCGTCTCTGGAAGTACGATGACGAACTCCTCGCCGCCGTATCGGGCGACGAGATCGACGCTGCGTACCTCGTGCTGCAGCAACGCCGCGAGTGCCATCAGCACGTCGTCTCCCACGAGGTGGCCGTACGTGTCGTTGATGCGCTTGAAGTGATCGATGTCGATCATCAGCAGCGTGACCGTGGAGTCATACCGCCGCGCGCGCTCGAGCTCCGCGTTCAGCCGCTCGGTCAACGCGCGTCGGTTGAGCGCATCGGTGAGCGGGTCCGTTTGCGCGAGCGCCTCGAGCCGGCGATTGTCGGCGCGCGTGCTCTCCATCATGTTCGCGCGCTGTACCGCCGCGACGGCGGCGCGCACGACCGTATCCGCGAACGCGACGTCGTCTTCCCTGAGCGGACGCTCGTCGTCGCCACGACGAAGGAAGAACACGCCGGACTGTCGGGCATCGGCCAGCGAGAACGGCATCGCGATCACCGACCGGATGGCCACGTGCGTCCCTTCCTCGCGCCATCGCTCGCGGATATCCGCGTACAACGGGCTCGAACGCACGTCCTCCACCAGAACGGGCTGACCCGAATCGAGCGCGGCGCGGATCTCGGGATACCGATCGAGATTGAGCTCGAAGTTCTTCACGAGCGCGTGCTCGAACGACGCGGCGACGACGCCCGACTTGTCTCCCGGCCGAGCGAGGATGACCGAGCAGCGCGTGAGGTCGAGCGCACGCGCGACGCGACGCGCGAGCAGGTGATAGATCTCGTCCGACGTGAGATCGCCAGTGACCTCACGGAGGATGTCGACCAGCTTCCGCCGGCTCTCCGCGTCCGCGCGCGCCCGCGCCAACTCTTCCTCCGTCACCCGGAGCGAATCGTATGCGGAACGCAGGATGGCACGCATGCGGAGCTGCGCCTGGATGCGCGCGAGCAGCTCACGCACGCGAAACGGCTTGCGCACGAAATCCGCCGCGCCGAGACCGAGCGTTTTCACCGCGGCTTCTTCGGGCGGCAGCGATGAGATCATCAGCACTGGCATGTCGCGCCAGCGGTCGTCGTTCTTGATCCGCTCGAGCAGCTGGAAGCCGTCAACGTCCGAGAACATGACGTCGAGGAGCAGCAGATCCGGCGTGCGCTCCTCGAGCAGTGCCATCAGATCACGGCCACCGGACGCCGAACCGACGTCGTAGCCGTGCTCCTTGAGCACCCAGGTCATGGTCTGGAGAATCGCCGGATCATCATCGGCGATCACGATGCGGGCGTTAGCCATCGCGAGGTAAGACCCCAGCGGTGGGTACGTCGGTCATCGAGAAGTTGACGTTCACGAAGGACAAGAAAGAAGCGCGTGAGAGGACGGACGTAGGATCAGTGGCATGCCACCCCGTGCATACCGTGAGCCCCGTGGCCGCGCTGCTAATTCATTGTGACATAGTGGCTTGCATAATCGCCGAACTCGACCGTGGGCAGCGCTGTGGTGCTGCGCCTACAGTCGTGTCGTGGAAGGCCCCCGAATACCTCGTGCGCCAGTCCCCGATCTTTGTAGTTCCGCGAAGGTCGATGCGACGCGGGGCCTGCCAGCAGGCAGACCCCCGTCAGGCCCGCAAACGCAATCGACTTGCTATTGGATCACTCCGTTCTACTCCTCGTCCGGCGCTACCTCGAGCGGCTCGTCGACTTCGTCACCTTCGCCTTCGGCCTTGTCCTCGGGAACCACGCGAGCGACGGCGGTGACGTGGTCGCCATCGTCGAGCGAGACGAGGCGAACACCCTGCGCGTTACGGCCCGTCACGCGCACCTGCTCGACCGACGACCGAATGACGATGCCACCACGTGTGATCAACATGATCTCGTCTTCCGGCAGTACTTCCATCAACGCGACGACGTCGCCGGTCTTCTCAGTGCGGTTCACCGTGAGGATTCCCTTTCCGCCGCGCTTCTGCACGCGATAGTCGTCGATGTGCGTGCACTTCCCGAGGCCCTTCTCCGTCACGACGAGCAGCGTCGCTTCGCGCTTGATCACGACCATCCCCACGACGAAGTCATCGGGCCTGAGCTCGATGCCCTTCACGCCTGTGGTGTCGCGACCCATGTCGCGCACGTCGCTCTCGTGGAACCGCACTGACAACCCGTGCTTGGTGGCGATGACGATGTCGTTCGTTCCGCTCGTCACCTGCACGTCGATCAGCTCATCGTTCTTCTCGATCTTGATGGCCTTGATGCCGTTCGCACGCGGGTTGGAATACTCGCTGAGCTTCGTCTTCTTGACCGTTCCATTCTTCGTGCAGAACAACAGGGAGCTCTCGTCGTTGAACTCGCGCACCGGCACGATCGCCTTGATCTGCGTATCGGGCGTGACGTTGATGAGATTCACGATGGGTTTGCCCTTCGTCGCGCGACCTGCCTGTGGCAGCTCGTGCACCTTGAGCCAGAAGCAACGCCCGTCGTCGGTGAAGATGAGCAGGTAGTCGTGCGTGCTGCCGATGAAGAGCCGCTCGATGAAGTCGAGCTCCTTCAGGTCCTGTCCACTCGACCCCCGACCTCCGCGGCGTTGTCGGCGGTATGTCGTCGTCGGCGTCCGCTTGATGTACCCGGAGTGCGAGATCGTGACGACCATGTCTTCTTCAGCGATCAGATCCTCGATCGTGAATTCGCCCTGGTCGCTCGTGATCTCGGTGCGACGCGGATCACCGTACGTGTCGACGATCTTCTGCAGCTCGTCCTTCATGAGCTTGAGACGCCTCGGCTTCGACTCGAGCAGTGAGCGCAGGTCCTTGATCACGCCGCGGACTTCCTTGAGCTCCGCCTCGAGCTCGTCGATCGCGAGTCCCGTGAGCCTCGCGAGTCGCATGTTCAGGATTGCTTCCGCCTGACGCTCCGAAAGCTTGAAGCGCTTCTGCAGCTGAGCACTCGCCTTGGGCGTGTCCTCCGCCTTGCGAATGACCTTGATCACTTCGTCGATGTTGTCGACGGCGATCTTGAGGCCGTCCAGGATGTGCTCGCGCTCGAGCGCCTTGTCGAGCTCATACTGCGCGCGCCGCACGATGACTTCGTGCCGGTGCGTGATGTAGTGCTCGAGCACTTCCCTGATGCCCATGACCTTCGGCACGAGCTGCCGCGTGTTCACGTCAGGCACGAGTGCCAGCATGATCACGCCGAACGTCGCCTGCATCGTCGTGTGCTTGTACAGCTGATTCAGCACAACGCGCGGAATCGCATCGCGCTTGAGCTCAATGACAATGCGCGTGGTGTCCGACGACTCGTCGCGTAGATCGCTGATCCCTTCCAGCTTCTTGTCGCGCACGAGCTCCGCGATGTCACGCACGAGGTTCGCGCGGTTCACCTGATACGGCAGCTCTGTCACGACGATCTGCGACTTGTTCGAGGTCTCCTTCTCCTCGATGACCGCACGCGCGCGCATCACGATCTTGCCGCGTCCCGTCTCCTGATAGTCCTTGATGCCGTCGCGTCCGTAGATGTACGCGCCGGTGGGGAAGTCGGGGCCCTTGATGATTTTTCGAATGTCCGTGATCGACAAATCCGGGTTGTCGATCATCGCCATCGTCGCGCTGATGACTTCCTTGAGATTGTGCGGCGGGATGTTCGTGGCCATGCCGACGGCGATTCCCGACGATCCGTTCACGAGCAGGTTCGGAATGCCCGCGGGCAGAACCTTCGGCTCGGTGAGGTGGTCGTCGAAGTTCGGCGCGAAGTCGACCGTGTTCTTGTCGATGTCGGCGAGCAGCTCGGTCGCGATCCGCATGAGCCGCGCTTCCGTGTAGCGGTACGCCGCGGCGGGATCACCGTCCATCGACCCGAAGTTTCCCTGCCCGTCCACCAACGGATAGCGCAGCGAGAACTCCTGAACCATTCGGACAAGCGCGTCGTAGACTGCGCCGTCTCCGTGCGGATGGAATCGACCCAGCACGTCACCCACGACCGTCGCGGACTTCTTGAACGGGCGGTTGGGCAAGAGGCCCAGGTCGTTCATCGCGTACAAAATGCGCCGATGGACGGGCTTCAGTCCGTCGCGTACATCGGGCAGCGCACGCGACACGATCACGCTCATCGAATAGTTGATGAACGATTCCTTGATCTCCTCGTCAATGAGACGCGGGAGAATACGCTCGCGGTTGTTTGGTGCGGTCATGACGTCCTGCGGGAGGAAAAACCGAGTCGAAATCGGGAACGGGAAGTATACCCGAAGGGGAGGCGAATGGCAACGCGTGCTTAGCTGTGTAAGCAACAGCACGACAACGACTTAGAAACCGTGTTGCCGTGCTGTTCGCAATGCCTGTCCTACAGCCCCGATGTGAGACGACGCACATCCCGCAGACGCAAAGCGGACTCTACCGTATGAGCTCCGCTGGCGTTACTTCAACACCCTCGCTTCGCCTGCCAGGTCAGCTCGTTCTCCGCGTCGTTGAGCAGCAGTCGGTTCACCCACTCGACGCCCTGCGCCACCGAGTGGTCCATGTTTCCGACCTCATAGCGCCACGAGCCGAACCGACCGCGCGAGTGAATGCCTTTCGCCTCGAGCCACGGCTGTACCGCCTTGAGCGCCTCGTCGCGCTCGAGCGACGGAGTCGGGTAGGTGTAGTCACGCTCGATGAGATGGGCGTCGACGATGTCCCGCTTGTCCGCCTCGGAGATCATGCGCGTGTTGACGAGTCCCTGAATCGTCTCGTCGACGATGGTGCGCCTGTCCACCGGCTTGAACTCCGAGTGCGAGATCTCGGCGAGCAGCGAGTAGTGTGTCGCCGGATCAGGCACGACATCGGGTGAATAGTTCGACAGGTACGTGAGCCGGTAGAACGGGCAGTTGTCCTCGGGGAAATACATCCAGCACTTGTTCGACGGCGAGGGCTGCTTGATCCCCACGCCGACGATGTACGATCCCGAGTGACGGAGCCGCGCCGCCTGCGTGCGCACGCAATCGGGGACGTCGCCGGTCATGGACTTGACCAGGATGTCGAGCGGAATCGTGGACAGCAGCACATCGAACGGCTCACGACCACCGTCCGCCAACACGACCTCGCGGCGATCCGCATCCACCGACACGACCGGCGCGCAGAGCCGGAGATTCTCCTCCACGTACGGCCGCATTCGCTCGAAGAGCTCACCGGTACCGCCGACGCGTGGGTACTTGAATGTCGCGTTAGGTCCCCACGAGACATCTTCGCGATCGAGCACCACGTTGCCGAGCACGCGCTCGATCGGCGGAGTAGCGACGCGCTCGCCGATCCATTCCTTGTTCATCATCCGCGGCGGGTGCGCCCAGACCTTGAAGTTGTAGGGCATCATGAAGTGCTTCGCGATGCCAACGCCGAACACGCCGCGAATCAGCTCCTCGAAGTTCGCGAACTGATTCTTGTCGATCGGCTGCTTCTGCGCCTCGATGAGTCCGAGGAGACACTCCAGCACCACTTCCTTCGGCAGGAACTTGATGTTGTTCTGGAACGGATAGGGGAGGAAGCGATCGAACATCCACACCCACGACTCGCGTAGCAGTTCCTGGTACTCGTCACCCATCAGCTTGTCGAACAGTCGATCGAAGTACTCGTAGTGCGAGAACAGAACGTGACCGCCGATGTCGTAGATGAATCCGTTGGGGCTTCGCTCCGACGACGCCAGACCGCCGACCTTGTAGCGACTCTCGAGCATCGTGAAGTTCGTGTAGCCGAGCTCGCGCAGCCGGTATCCGGCTGCGAGTCCCGTCGGCCCTGCACCGATGATGACGATCTTTGGTCCGTCGGCGGTCGTACTCGTCTCGATCTGCGTCATACCTGATCCTGAGCGCGCGCGAGCAGCGCCGCACGCGAGCCGTCGTGTGTTGATGGTGTGGAATTTCTGGAAGACCGCTTGGGCTGGTTGACTGGCCCGTGTGTACCGGCGCTCGTGACGCCGCCGTAACTCTGCTCCCACGCGCGCGCGCGTGCATAACGCTGCAGCGCGTCATCGAGAGGGCTGAGGAGCGTACCGCGCACGCTCTCGAGCGCGGTGTAGCGCGGCCGGGGTGCGGCGAGTCCGAGCTCTTCGACCGGGACCGCGCGCAGATTCGCCGTACTGACGCCTACGGTGTGCGCCGCTCGGCGCGCCAGCTCTTCCCACGTCACCGCACCGCCGTTCGCGAGATGCCACACGCCTGACTCGCCATCGATCAGCAAGTCCAGCATCCCCTCGACGAGGTCGGGCACATACGTCGGCGACACCACGATGTCGCTGATGGCCGTATAGGTCTGGCCGCTGGCCAGCGACTGCAGGGCGCACGTGACGAAGTTGTACGGATCGTGATCGCCGAAGAATGCCGCCGTGCGGATGACCAGCGCCTGCGGATTCGCCGCGAGCACCATCGCCTCTGCCTCGGCCTTGGTGCGGCCGTACTCGCACAGCGGGCGAACATCGTCAGTCTCGACGTATGGCGCCCGCTTGTGACCGTCGAAGACGAGATCCGTCGATACCGTCACGAACCGTGCGCCCGCGGCGGCACACGCAGCCGCGAGCACGCGGGCACCGTCGACATTTTCTCGCTGGCATGCGCCCCGCTCGCGCTCGGCGTCGTCGACCCGCACGAAGCCGGCACAGTTCACGATCGCCCATGGCCTATGCCTCGCCACAGCCGCGGCAACGGCGTTCGCATCAGCGATGTCGAGCTCTCGGCGTGTGAGCGCCCAGTGCTTGATGCCGCGCACCTCACAGGCGCGGACGACGGCTCGCCCCAGCGTGCCCGTTGCGCCGACGATCAGCATCGGACGGGTCGTGGCCGCGGGTGCCCTCGGAATGAATGCATGGGCAGCGCGCGGCGCTCGTAGCGATACGGGCGGATACGTTAGTCGCTCATCGGAGCGCCACCATCCCGGTCCGTGCAACGCTGGATGATCATACGAGCCGCATAACGCGAGCGACTGAACCATGCGGGCCAGCGCCGTGGGCCGTGGCTCCGGAGCGCGGATGTCGAACAGTCCCGCTTCGTACACGCCGTCATCCCGCCTGAGTAACGAGCTCCAGTCATGCGCACCGAACGCCGACCACGCAGTCACCGCGACGATGTTGGCGCCCTCGCCGCGAAGCTGACTGGCAGACCGCCACACTTCGTCCAGCCAGCGAAGCTGCTGCTCACGCGTGCACGCGAGGTGAGCTTCCGTCACGGCAACAGGCGCGCGATATCGCTCCCACGTTTCGCGCATGAGCGTGTACGGCCCAGCCAACCCGTCGCGTAGCACTCGCACCGCTTCGACATCGGCGTAGCGATGCCGGTGGTTCCCGCCGTGCGTGCTCTCCGGGTACGAGGCGAGTTGCTCGTCGAGGAAGCGTTCGCTCGTGAGGTAGTGATTGATGCCGATGATATCTGGCGGGCACGCGTTCTCTGCGAACGCATCGAGCTCCCGCGAAGCGATGCCCGCCCACCGCAGATACTTGACGAGCGGGTGTCGACCGCGAACGCGACCACACAGCAGATCGAACGTCAGCCAGCGGCGCTCGTTCTCGAACTCCGCTTGATAACGCAGGCATTCGCGCGAATGCGTCTTGCCGAGGTCTTCAGTCTGTACCAGGCGCGCATGCGGAGTGACCTCGCGGATGGCCCGCATCGCGGCCACGATCGCTTGGCATTGCGTAATGACCGCGCGCGCGAAGTCTCGAGGCGAGCGCGCGTGCGGGTACCAGTGGCCGTAGAGCGCGGAGAACCGGGCGGTCGTGAGCGGCTCGTTGATCGGCGTGAACCGATCGACCCAGGGATAGCGCTCCGCGACGGTCCGCGCGAATCGCGCGAGCTGTGCGGGGAATCGCGGGTCGATCAGGCTCGTGTTCGCCGGGCCGCTTCCGTGGTGCAGCAGCCCGATGATCGGCGCGATACCGTGGGCGCGAAGGCGCTCGAGGCAGTCGTCCGTCCACTTCCACGCGGAAGCCCCGAGTGCGACCACCCGCTCCCAGAGGACGGGAAACCGAACGGCTCGCACCCCCAGTGCTGCCAGGCGGTCCACGTCCTCCGGGCGATCGTACTGCCCTCCTCGCACCAACTGATCGCCGTACCGATTGCCGACACGATTGAGCGAGCATTCGATTCCGGCCCACACCTCCACAGGCTGTCGCACGAGAGCTGCCACGCGTTAGGCGCGAGTCGCCGCGCCCTCCCCTTTCGAGCCGGAGCGCACGGCCGCGGACCCGCCGCTGGCCTGCGTGGCGCTCGTAGCACTAACGCTGGCGGCAGTCGCCCGACGCCCCTGCGTCGCTTCCTTGGCCGCTGACCAGGGCCGCCGTGCCTGCACCGCGGTGGTCATGAGGCGATCCATGGCCGTGACGATGGACTCCCACGACGAGCGCCGGGCACACGCCACGCCCGCTTCGATCCGTTCGGGATCCGGGGCAATGGCGGCGCGAGCTTCGTGAATGAACCCGTCGGTGGAATCGGCGACGCGAACGATGGGAGTGAAGTTACGAACAACGTCAGGCACCGCCGTCGACACGATGGGCTTTCCCGCCGCCATGTACTCCAGCGTCTTCGTCGGGTTGATGAACTCCGTCGCCTCGTTGAGGGCGAACGGCATCAGACACACATCGAACGCCTTCACATAACGCGGGAGATCGGCGTACGCGCGCTGGCCAAGCCAGTGGAGGTTCGGGCGTTGCGGCAGATCGCGAGGATCCACCTTGACGACCGGGCCCACGACGACCACCGAGCCGTCCGGGAAGGCGTCAGCGAGCCGGCCAAGGAGCTCGTAGTCCAGTCGCTCATCAACCACGCCGAAATATCCGAGCACCGGCTGCGGCAGATCCGCGAGCTCAGGTGGCACCGGCGTCTCCGGGTTGCGCGCGAGACCGAAGTGGCGCGCATCCACGCCGCACCCGAAGAAGTGCACGTTCTCGTGGTGCTTCGCCTTGGACTGGTACAGCTGATAACCCCCAGTGAAGACGACGTCCGCTGCCGACATGAGCTGGCGCTCGCGCACGCCAAGATCCGGCGGCGCAAAGCGGAACTGCGCCAACTCATCCATGCAGTCGTAGACGACGGCGCACTCACCAAGCGCACCGAGCATCGTGCGCGCAGGCATCGGCGTGTAGAACCACTGGACGGCGTCGTCGAACGTTCCGGCGAGCTGACCACCCTCGCCTAACAACTCGACGAGCAGTGTGCGCACGGCCGCCGCGGCGTCATCGTACGAGGCGCGCAGATCACCGGGCAGCCTCGGAATGACGCGATACACACCGGGCGTCGGCTGCGAGACGTCGAGCGAGCCTGCGGCGATGTCATCGGCGAAAACCGGCTCCTCGACGTAGAGCACGGGACGGCTGCGGCCGAAGCGCGACAGAATCTGCTGTGGGCGCTGCCACACAAAATCCCAGCGCAGATGGCTGTGGACGATCAACGGATGACGGCCGTCGTTGACGGCCGTGCGCGCAACGGATGCCATGCTCAAATCGGGGCGAGTGGTGGTGTTCGGCGACGTGCTGGCGAGCGCCGCCCAATGGGCAAATCATATGCCCCACTCGTCCGATTTTCGCGTTGATGGGATGATCTGTTTGCCTAACGAGCGAGAGCCAAAGCGCTAACGCTTTGGCTCCCAATTAGATCCGGAATTGCAGGTGACTGGTCGCGAAATGACTATGCCTGAGCACGCACAAAATTGCTCACTCCGCCATTAGCCGTCCACTGCGGCCCCCATGTCGCGACGATCTCGCGATAGCGGTGCGCAACCGGACGCGGCCGTCGTTTGAGGTCGTACAGGCCAACCGGATGGAGGTGATTCCGCTCCTCACGCAGAGCGTACTGCCAGTCCACCTGATCCGTAAGCGAATACCACGTGAATCCGCGGATGGGAATTCCGTCGGCGTGCAGCTGCACCATGTCGCGCCATTGCTCGTCGAGCCAGTCCACAGCGTGCCCGTGCACGCGATTGGTCTCGCAGTGAAAGAGCGGAACGTTGTACCGGTGGTAGTACTGCATCGCCAGCGCGCGGAAGCCGACCCCTCGCCGCGACGTCGTGCTGCGCCCTGTCGCGGACACACGGTGCTCGCACGTCGGGTAATAGTCCATGCCGAGCCACCGCTGACCAACGGCGCGACGCTCTCGAAAAAAACTGAGGTCGTTGGACGTTACGCCGTTGACGTTGAGATAGGCCGCCATTCCTGGCGCGAGCTCGTGCCCCATTGTCAGATCGAGCGACAGGTACTTGATCGCGTTCCAGCGCTCCGCCTCGCGTGTGGCGGAGCGGCCAGCAGCCTCGAAGTGCTCGATCGATTCTCCCTGCACGATGATCGCGTCCGGCCGCTCGGAGAGAATCGCCTCCACCGCCAGCTCGTGCGCCATGCAGAGATTCCGGAGCGCGCGGACGAACGTCGCGTCGCTCGTCCCACATTCATTCCACCACCCGCGCAGCGCCGAGAAGCTCGCGCAGATGAAGATCTCGTTCACCGGCGTGAAGTACCGCACCCACGGATAGCGACGCGCGAAGTTCCGCGCGTACTCCGCGAACAGCACGGGGAACGCATCGTCCTGAAAGCCGCCGAGCCACGACGGGACGCCGAAGTGACACAGGTCGGCGATGACCTCGAGCCCCAACTCGCGCAGGCAATGCATGGGCGCGTCGGCGGTGTCCCAGTCGAACCGGTCGGGCGCGACGTGCGTCCGGTAATAGGGCGGACCGTAGCGCAGGGCATTGAGGCCCATCTCGCGCACGAGCGCGAAGTCCTCCTCCCAGCGCTCGTAGTGGCCGCACTTTTCCATCTGGTCGACGCGCGCACCGGTGCGCAGCGTCGGATAGCTGTTCTCGATGCCAGTGGCAAAGAGAAACGGGACAGCAGCAGACATCTCTGAATGCGACGGAAAAACGGCCGGAAGTGGTCGTCGGCGTGGACTCGGTGAGCGCGAAGCTCAGCTGCACACGCGGCGATCGAGGAATGGTACCGCAGCGACGACGAACGACGACCACCGACGTAACTAAGCCAAAGGCCAACTTGTTAGGCGTGGTCCGGCTCGCCACCCCAGGCGAGCCGGGCTCTGCCTTGGGCTTCTCACACTGCCCGCCTCAACGGCCGTATTTCTTCATGATCGTTTTCAGTCGATCTACCGGCAGCGCGTAGACACGGAGGTCGTTCGCGCCGGTCATCGTCTCCGCGGCCAGCAACGCGTTGACGATTGCCTCCTCGGTTGCCTGCGCGGTTGCCGTGAACAGCGGGGTGATCTTCGCGTTCGCGAGCATCTTGACGCTGGCGGTATCTGCCGCCCCCGCCGCACCCGCGTTCGCGGTCGAGAACGCCACGAAGATGTCGCCCGACGAATTTCCACCCCATCCCCCCATCCGCCCGACGCCGAGCGAGATGCGCGTCGCCATGCGCTTGAGCTGATGCGGCAGCAGGGGCGCGTCGGTAGCCAGGACGACGATGATCGACCCGGCGCCGTCTTCATCGTTGCGGCCCGGCGTTGGTGCGTCACAGGGGCGGCGCTGCCCAGGTCCGCCCTGCGCGGGAACCGGGTCATGATTCGCGATACACGCCGCGAGATCGGGGATCTCTTCACCGACCGGGACGCCGGCGATTCTCAGGTCGCGCCGAGCGCCATAGTTGCACTGCACGAGCACGCCTACGGTGTAGCCGCCCTGCTCCGGCGGGAGTTTTCGTGATGCCGTACCGATCCCACCCTTGAAGCCGTGGCACACCATCCCGGTGCCGCCGCCGACGGCACCCTCCTGTACCGGACCGCCGCGCGCACCATCCAGCGCGCTGAATACATGCTCCGGCTTCACGTGAAAGCCGTTGATGTCGTTCAACCCGCCGTCATACGTCTCGGCGACGACAGGTAGCCCCCACGGCTGCATCCCCGGCTTGCCGACCTGCCACTGCAGAATCGCGTCGCGCACCACACCCACGCTGTGCGTGTTCGTGATCGCGATGGGTCCTTCGAGAATCCCGGATTCCTGCAGCCATGTAGTCCCGGTCATCTCGCCGTTCCCATTCAGCGTGAACCACGCGCCGAATACGGGGTCGGGGTTTGCCTTCCCCCGCGGATGGATGACCGTGACGCCGGTTCGAATCGGACCCTTCCCCACTACGAGCTTGCCACTGCCCGAGATCAGCGTGGTGTGGCCGACTTCGATTCCCGCGACGTCAGTGATCGCGTCGAGCGCCCCCGCAGTCCCGCCGATTGGCAGCCCGAGATCGCGGGCGCGCGGCTTCGCCGGCGTCTGCGCGCCGAGCGACGCACCCACCACGAGTGCCACGACGGCCGCGCACGCCAGTCGGTCGAGATTCCGTGTCGGCGTGCGCGCGTCGACAGCGCACGGCTGTCGACGCTCCCGTGAAACGTTAGGCATCATCGATTGGCCTCGCGTGGCGAACGTGACAGACGTGACGGTGGGTACGACGTCTTCGGGCAGACGAGCGATTGCGTTCGTGCGGCTAGCTGACCGACTTGATCACGTCGGCCAGCGTTCCGACCAATTCGTCGATCTGTCGCTTCTCGATGATCAGCGGCGGAGAGAGCGCGATGATGTCTCCCGTCACACGAATCAGCGCACCGCGGTTGAAACACTCGATGAACACGTCGAACCCGCGCGCGCCCGGTGCGGCAGCGCGCGGCTCGAGCTCGAATGCCGCCCACGAGTCCGAGGTTCCGGATGTCGATCACGTGCGGCAGGCCACGCAGCGAGTGCAGCGCGTTTTCCCAGTACGGTGCCAGCGACGCCGCGCGCTCGAACAGCCCTTCCGTCCGATACAACTCGAGCGTTGCGAGACCAGCCGCCGCCGCCAGCGGATGTCCGGAGTACGTATAGCCGTGAAACAGCTCGATGCCAGTTGGCGCCGAGTTCACGACCGTATCGTAGATGCCGTGACGAACGAACACGGCGCCCATCGGGACGGCGGCATTCGTTAGGCCCTTCGCCACCGTCATCAGGTCGGGAACCACGCCGAAGTAATCCGCCGCGAACGGTGTACCCAACCGGCCGAAGCCGGTGATGACTTCGTCGAAAATGAGCAGGATCCCGTGGCGATCACAGATGCCGCGGAGCCGCTCGAGATATCCCTTCGGAGGAATCAGCACGCCCGTGGATCCCGCCATCGGCTCGACGATCACCGCCGCAATCGTGTCCGCGCCGCGCTCCCGAACGATACGCTCGAGATCATCCGCGAGCTCCGCACCGTGAGCCGGCACGCCGCGCGAGAACGCGTTGCGCGCGAGGTCGTGCGTATGCGGCATGTGGTCCACCTGCGGGAGCAACTGTGCCGCATAGGCGCGCTTGTTGGGCTCGATGCCGCCGACCGAGATCCCCCCGAATCCTACGCCGTGATATCCGCGGAGCCGTCCGACAAACCGCGTGCGCTGCGGCTCCCCCTTCGACTGGAAATACGCCAGCGCAATCTTGAGCGCCGAGTCGACCGCTTCCGAACCAGAGTTCGAGAAGAAGACGTGATCCAGGTCGCCCGGCAGCATCTGCGCGACCCGCTCGGCGAGTGCGAAGCTGTACGGATGCCCCATCTGAAAGCCAGGCGCGAAGTCCAGCGTCGCCGCGGCTTCCTGCACCGCGCGCACGATCGGCTCACGGCAGTGGCCTGCGTTCACGCACCACAGTCCCGCCGTGCCGTCGAGCACCTGACGGCCATCGACCGACGTGTAGTACATGCCGTTGGCCGATGCGAGCATTCGCGGCGCGCGCTTGAACGCACGGTTCGCCGTGAACGGCATCCAGAGCTCCTCGAGTGATGGCTCGGAAGCGATTGCGCTGGCGATGGAGGCAGTCTCAGTCATGGTCATGTCCTTCTCGTAGGTTCGTCGTGTCCGTGCCATCGAGCAACGGCTATTGAACGCGATTGAACGCTATTCCGGTCCATCTCCCCCGCCTAACACGGGGTTCCCTTCCGCTTCACGATCATCCGCAAGCTCGGCCTCGCGCTCGGCCGCCGCAATCGCGTCGCGCTCCGCCTTGTATCGCTCGTACCACGCGCGAGTGACCTCGCCCGCGAGCTCCCGGTTGCCGAGTCCGAACGAGAGCGCGAGTGCAAGCGCGACTGCGCCGAACAGAATCGCGAACGCGGTGACGACGATCTCGTTGGCGATGCCCAGTTGCTGCAGCGCCATGAAGATCGCGAGCAGTATCACACCCCAGCGTCCTACACGCGCGAGTGTGGGCCCACCTTGAATGGCTCCGGCGGAGGCCAGAATCAATCCACCCACGAATCTTCCGAGCACGATGCCGACGATGAGCAGGACGATCGCCGCCATCATGCTCGGGATGTAACCGACCAGCTCCGAGAACACGTCGGCGAGCGTTTCCATTCCCAGCGCGTTCGCGGCAACCATAATCACCACGAACATCACGAACCAGAAGACCAGGTTCGCGATCACGCGAGAGGGATTGAAGTGCGATCCCGATCGCTCCACGGCTTGCATGACGCCGCCGCGCTCGAGGAAATAGTTCAGCCGCATGCGGCGGAAGAGACGTTCCGTTCCGCGTTCGATGAGCTTCGCCAGGAGATACCCGGC
The DNA here is from genome assembly GCA_963829055.1 of uncultured Gemmatimonadaceae bacterium. Lineage (GTDB taxonomy): Bacteria > Gemmatimonadota > Gemmatimonadetes > Gemmatimonadales > Gemmatimonadaceae > JAJKIV01. Next base: position 123,393 of record CAWHHI010000008.1, read on the forward strand.
GAACAGGATGATGAGCGCGCCGAAGAGCGCGGGGACGAATTCGGCGAACTGGGCGAAGCTGCTTTGCAGTCGCTCCAGAAAAGTCATGCGGAAGCTCCGGGTCGGTCCCTCAGTTTCTCGTGCCTCGTTTCACATCGAAGATGGCGCTCCGATGGCATTTCGGGCAGATGAGCCACTCACGTCGTCGCGCGTACCCAAGCCCAAACGACCCGCCGCCAATGGTCCGAGCGGAGAGCGCCACCGTGCACCGCGGGCAGTGAGCCGAGTGGCCGGCCGCAACAGCTTCGCGGATCTCTCGCTGTTCTTCGACCGTGAACTGCGCCTGATCTCCGGTCACCGGTCCGCCACCCGCACCACGACCTTGCCGAACTGCTGTCCCGATTGGAGCCGCTCGAACGCCTCCCGCCCCTTCTCGAGCGGGAATTCCGAGTCGATCGGCGGTTGCAACCGCCCCTCCCGAAGCTCCGCGACGATCGCCTCGAACTCGTCGTCGCTGCCCATCGTCGAACCCATCAGGGTCCACTGATTCCAGAACATTCTCCGGACGTCGGTCTGCACCAGTGGGCCGGACGTGCCGCCGCAGGTGACGAGCCGGCCGCGCTTCCCGAGCGACCCGAGCGACGAGGCCCACGTCGCCTCCCCGACGCAATCGATGACGACATCCACACCGCGCTTCCCCGTTCGCGCGCGGACCTCCTTCCCGACATCGTGTGTCGTATGGTTGATGAGCTCATCGGCGCCTAACACGGCCGCGCGGGCCAGCTTGGCGTCGCTGCTCGATGTCACCCATACGCGCGCGCCGAGGTACTTGGAGATCTGCAGCGCGGCAAGTGCGACACCGCCACCGATGCCTTGAATGAGCACCTGGTCGCTCGGGCGAACATTCGCGCGCGACACCACCATGCGCCACGCCGTCAGCGTCGCCAACGGAAACGCTGCCGCAACCGACAAATCGACGGTCGGTGGAATCGGCAGCACGTTCGCCACTGGAACGACGACGAACTCCGCCAACGAACCCGGCCGGTGCTCGCCGAGAATGCTGTAGCGAAGGCAGAGCGGATTGTCGCCGGTGCGGCAATACTCGCAGGTGCGGTCGCTCACCCCCGGATTGAGCACGACGCGATCACCCGGCCGAACCGACGTCACTCCGGGCCCCACCGCGTCGACGACGCCAGCGCAATCCGAGCCGAGAATCCAGCCGGGAGATATGCGAACCCCGGGTACGCCGCGAACCACCCAGAGGTCGAGATGATTCAGCGCCGCCGCATGCACACGAACCCGCACATCGTCGGGCGACGTGATCTCGGGTGCAGGGATGTCGTCGCGAAACTTGAGTTGATCGAGTTGGCCGTGCGCATCGATCGTCAGCGCTCGCACGAGGTTCCTCGACGGTTATATTCCGCGAAAACTTCGCCCACCATACCGGTCACTGGATTCGCGGAATGATATCGATCAAGGTGCCCCCTCTCGGAGAATCGATCGTCGAAGCGACGGTCGCTCGATGGCTCAAGAAGGAGGGGGATGCGGTCGCTGCAGGCGACACTCTGGTCGAATTGGAGACGGATAAAGTTACCGTCGAGGTGCCCGCGCTCAAAGCGGGTGTGCTCGCTCGGCAAGTGAAGCACGACGGTGATGTCGTCGCCGTCGATGACGTCCTTGGCGAGATCGACGAGACAGCAGCAGGTGCGTCTGCCGCGCCCGCGCCCGCTGAAGCTCCGACGCCGCAGCGGAACGCGGCTCAAGTCGACCCCGCTGCCACGCCCGCTCCAGCCGCGGCGCCCGTTGACGTCAAGGCATCGCCTGCGGCCAGGCGCATCGCCGCTGAAGGCGGAGTCGATCTCGGCGGCATCACCGGAACCGGTCGAGGCGGTGTAGTCAGCAAGCCGGATGTCATCGAACAGGCCGACCGCGCAACGCCGCCCAACACACAACGTGGTGATGGCGCCGGCTCACAACCCGCGGCGCGGCCAGCTGTCGAAGCGGCCCCACGGCCAGCGACCGCCCCGAGCAAGCCGCCGACCGCACCCGCTCCCGCGGGCGCGCGCGAAACGCGCGAGAAGATGTCGACGCGCCGCAAGCGCATTGCCGAACATCTCCTCGAAGCGCAGCACGCGACAGCGCACCTGACGACGTTCAACGAAATCGACATGTCGGCGGTGAGCACGCTCCGCGAACGCATCAAGGAGCGTGTCGAGAAGGAGCGTGGAGTGAAGCTCAGCTTCATGCCGTTCTTCGTGAAGGCCGCGTGTCAGGCGCTCGAGGCGTACCCAGTCGTCAATGCGCAGATCGATGGTGACTCGATCGTCTACAAGCACTACGTCAACATGGGAATCGCCGTCGCGTCCGATGCCGGTCTGGTTGTGCCGAACATCAAGGACGCGGATCGCAAAGGCATGGTCGAGGTCTCGAGCGACATCGCCGCGATCGCAAAGCGCGCGCGCGACGGCAAGCTCACGATGGACGATCTCACCGGCGGCACGTTCACCATCACGAATGGCGGCGTGTTCGGTTCACTGGTGTCGACACCGATCATCAACTATCCGCAGGTCGCCATTCTCGGACTGCACAAGATTCAGGATCGCCCGGTCGCCATCAACGGCAAGGTCGAGATTCGGCCCATGATGTATGTGGCTCTCTCGTACGATCACCGAATCATCGATGGGCAGCAGGCGGTGTTGTTCCTCGTGCGCGTGAAGGAGTTGATGGAAGATCCCGCGACGATGCTGATCAACTAACGCAGCGCCCGCACCGCACTCCGGCTCTCCCCGGGATGCACGCTCCTCGTGAGCGATGCATCCCGGGTTTTTTCATCGGGGATTTCCGTCTCGAGGCAAACCCTTTTCCGTCGAACTGCATCCAATGAGCAACAGAGAGTGAGACGGGCGCGCGATGCTGCGACTGTCGGGAGCCCTCGGAGCCGCTGATGCCGAGAGCCGACACTTTTCGATAGGTATCTCGTAGTGAGCGGTGACAGGAGTAGCCAGATGGGCAAGTCTTCAACTTCATTCGCGTTTACGCCAATACCGCCCGCGCGCGGAAGCTTCAGGCCGCCAATCATGTCGGCCCTTTCCGGAGTCTGGCGCGGACATCTGATGGCGGCTGACGAGGACGTCAGCGTTCCGTTCACCTTGATTCGCGATGCGTCGGTGGACGCGTCAGTTGTAGGACGGTTCCTGTTCTTCATGACGAAGGACATCCCGCCTACCGGTGCCAAGCTGCTCGAAGCAAGTCAGAGCACGTTCGTCGCGATGGTCGGGCCGTATTTCGATCCGCGTGAGAACGCCGAAGTGGTGACGGTGTTCGAGGGTCGTCGCGTCGACGGGAAGATTTCGGGCAAGTTCAACACGCGACTCGTACGCGGATACCGGCCGCTGCGCGAAGGGAAATTCGTGGCAGTCCGCGCTGACACCGAAGCACACGTGTAATTGAAGCCGCCGACTCCGGCGGCGCTGATGGGGCTCCCTGAGGGGGGAGCGGCGGGTACGGTCGCCTTCGGTGGCCGTACCCGCTACTTTTTTCCGCTTCCCCTTGTGCCCCAATGAAACATGGCAAACGCTAGCGAAACGGCCGACGTCGTTGTCATCGGCGGCGGTCCCGGCGGCTATGTCGCCGCGATCCGCGCCGCGCAACTCGGCCTGAAGACGGTTTGCGTCGAGATGGACAAAACGCTCGGCGGGACGTGCGTCAATGTCGGCTGCATTCCCTCCAAAGCACTGCTTCAGTCATCCGAGCACTACGAGTTCGCTCGCGTACATGCGGCCGAGCACGGGATCAACTTCGACGGCGTGAAGGTGGATCTGCCGACGATGATGAACCGCAAAGTGGAGGTCGTCGCCCAGAACACGCGAGGCGTTGAGTTTCTCTTCAAGAAGAACAAGGTCACCTGGGCGAAAGGCCGCGGCACCTTGCGACCTGGGAACCTCGTCGAGGTCGCTGGCAGCGATGGTTCGGTCACGACGTATCAGGCCAGGAACGTCATCATCGCGACTGGCTCCGTGCCCATCGAGCTGCCGTTTCTCAAGTTCGATGAGCGCCGCGTGTTATCGAACATTGGCGCGCTGACCATCGGCGAGGTTCCGAAACACCTTGTGGTGATCGGCGGTGGTGTGATCGGTCTAGAGCTGGGCTCGGTGTGGCGACGATTGGGCGCCAAGGTTACCGTCGTCGAGCTCATGCCCACGATCCTGCCCGGCATGGATGCCGACGTCGTGAAGGAAGCCGACAAGGTCTTTCGCAAGCAGGGTCTGGAGATCCGCGCCGGAACGAAAGTGACCGGCGCAACCATCGAAGCCGATCGCGTGCTCGTCCAGACCGACAAGGACGGAACATCGGAGACGCTCGAGGCCGATTACGTGCTGGTCTCGATTGGGCGCCGTTCCTCCATCACGGGCATCGATGCCGCCGCGCTCGGCCTGAATGTCGGTAAGCGCGGTGAGATTCTCGTCGACCACGCGATGCGCACGAACCTGCCGGGCGTATTCGCGATCGGTGACGTGGTTGGCGGAAAATTGCTCGCGCACAAGGCCGAAGAAGAGGGCGTCATCGCCGCCGAGGTCATCGCCGGAAAGCCGTCGGAAATGCACTACCGATCGATGCCATCCATCGTATACACGTGGCCGGAGATCGCGAGCGTCGGACTCGCCGAGCACGAAGTGAAGGAGAGCGGCCGCGCGTATAAGGTCGGGAAGTTTCCCTTCTCAGCGAACGGCCGTGCCCGGACCATGGGTGAGACGAGTGGCTTCGTGAAGTTCATCGCCGACGCGACGACGGACGAACTACTCGGCGCGCATCTCATCGGGCCTAACGTTTCCGAACTGTGCGCGGAGGTCGTGCTCGCGTTCGAATACCGCGGGTCGTCCGAGGACATCGGCATCACGGTGCACTCGCACCCCACGCTCTCCGAGGCCGTGAAGGAAGCAGCGTTAGGCGTCCTCGGCCGCCCGATTCACCTGTAGACGCTGCGGGCTCGCGAGGCATGCCACGGTTCCGGACGGTGATCTTCGATTGCGATTCCACGCTGTCCGCAATCGAGGGCATCGATGAGTTGGCCGTGCACTGTCGGGAGGACGTGGCGCAGTTGACCGACGCCGCAATGCGCGGGGTGATTCCATTGGAAGAAGTGTACGGACGTCGACTCGACCTCGTGCGTCCGACACGCGCTGCCATCGTTGCCCTGGGACTGCAGTACGTCGCGCGGCTGGTACCCGACGCGCGGGAGACGGTCGCCGCACTGCGCGCGGCGGGGGTCGACGTTCGCATCGTGTCCGGAGGACTGTTACCAGCCGTTCTCGCGGTCGCCACGGCGCTCGATGTGCCCGCGAGCCGGGTGGACGCGGTGGACATCTCCTTCGCCGACGATGGCTCATACGCCGGGTTCGACGACGCCTCTCCCCTTGCGACTGCCGGGGGCAAGCGCATCGCAATCGAGCGCTGGAACATCGATCGCCCGGCGATGATGGTCGGCGATGGCATCACCGACCTCGAGGCGCGCCCTGCGGTCGACATGTTTGTCGCCTTCGCCGGGGTAGTGGACCGCCCCGCCGTCGTCGCAGTCGCTGATGTCGTCGTTCGCGCGAACTCCCTGGCACCGCTCCTTCCACTCGCGCTGGACGTGGACGAGCTTGTTCAAGCACCTCATCGCTCTCTATACGCGCGTGGCCAAGCGCTGAGCGCTTCGGCCACGAAGCACTGACCCCCGAGATCTCGCCGCCACATATGACGGTACAACAAACCACCGCCCCTGGCTCATCGAACACCCAACGTGCGTTCGGGCGCTTCTTCTTGCCCGGACCGACGGAGGTTCGTCCCGGCATCCTGGAGGCGATGACGCAACCGATGATCGGCCATCGCGGCAAAGGGATGGAGGATCTGATCGCCCGCATCGAGCCGGATCTTCAGTACGTCTTTCGAACTACGCGCCCGGTCTACATCGCGAGTTGCTCGGCGACTGGGCTGATGGAAGGCGCCATTCGGAACGGCGTGCGTTCCCGGGTTCTCTCCCTCGTGAACGGCGCGTTCAGTGAGCGATTTTTCCAGATCGCACGCGCGTGTGGTGTCGAGGCCGAGGCGTTGTCGGTCCCTCTGGGACAGGCACATACACCGGAGATGCTCGCCGACGCACTGAAGGGCGGCGGATTCGATGCCGTAACCGTGGTGCATTCGGAGACGTCGACGGGTGCACTGAACCCGATCGCGGACCTGGCGCGTGTCGCGCACGAGGCCGGCGACGTGACGCTTCTCGTCGACAGCGTCACCGGAATCGCAGGTGCTCCCGTCGAGAGCGACGCCTGGGAGCTCGATTTCGTGCTCACCGGGTCGCAGAAGGCACTCGCGCTTCCCCCAGGCTTGGCGTTCGCGGTTGCCCGCGACACGGTGCTCGACCGAGCCAAGTCCAAGCGCGATCGCGGCATCTATTTCGATCTCATCGAGTTCGACAAGTCGATCCGGAAGAATCAGACGCCTAACACACCGGCCCTGTCGCTGTTCTACGCGCTGGCTGCGCAGCTCGCGGATATCCGCCAGGAAACCATCGAGGCTCGTTGGGAACGGCACGCGGCCATGGCACGTCGCACGTGGACGTGGGTGGACGAGATGCGCGACTCCGGCGTTGGCATTTCCGTTCTGTCGCCGGAAGGATTTCGCTCGCCCACCGTCACGTGCGTCGCGCTTCCGCCGACTCACAACGGCGACGCGGTCAACAAGGCAATGAAGGCCCGCGGCTTCACGATTTCCGCCGGATATGGCACGCTCAAGGACACATCGATCCGAATCGGCCACATGGGCGATCATACCGTCGCGGAGCTGGACGTCCTGCTCGAGACACTTCGTGAGGTGCTCGTCGCATGAGCACAAAATTTCGTGTGCTCGTCGCCGATCAGATTGCCCTCGACGGCCTCGCGCCACTTCGCGATGACTCGCGCTTCGAGCTGATCGTCAAGCCGGGGCTCAAGGGGGCGGACCTCGCTGCCGCGATAGCGGCGGCCGATGCGGTGCTCGTTCGCAGCGCTACACAGATCACCCGGGAGTCGCTCGCGCAGGCGAGCGGGCTCAGGGTGATCGGCCGGGCCGGCGTCGGTGTCGACACGATCGACGTCGACGCCGCGACGGAGCGTGGCATCGCCGTCCTGACGGCGCCCGCTGGGAACACGATCTCGGCGGCCGAGCTGACGTTTGCGCTCACTCTCGCGGTGGCTCGACGCGTCCCGGCGGCCGACCGCTCCATGAAGGCAGGACAGTGGGACCGTAAAAGCTTCAGTGGCACGGAGCTGTACGGGAAAACGTTAGGCCTCGTGGGCGCCGGCCGCATTGGTGGTGAGGTCGCGAAGCGCGCGCGGGCGTTCGGCATGCAGGTCGTGGCCTACGATCCGTTTCTCATTGCGGAGCGGGCACTGACGTTAGGTATCGAGCGTGTCGAGCTGGAAGAGGTGCTTCGTCGAGCCGATTTCGTCTCGCTCCACGTCCCGCTCACGGATGCGACCACCGGCCTCCTCGGCGACCGCGAGATCGCGCTCATGAAGCCGACGGCCGTCATCGTCAACGCTGCGCGCGGCGGTGTGGTGAACGAGATGGCGCTCGTTCGCGCACTGCAGGAAAAGCGACTCGGCGGCGCTGCGCTCGACGTCTTCGAGCAGGAGCCGCTGCCGGCCGACCACCCGCTTCGGTCGCTCGACAACGTGATCCTTACGCCGCACCTCGGAGCGTCGACGGCCGAAGCGCAGCAGAACGTCGCGATCGAGATCGCCGAAGCCGTGCGTGCGGCGCTCATAGACGGTGATCTGTCGCGGGCCGTCAACGCTCCTGGGCTCGGGGGGGACGAAATGCGACGTCTCCGGCCACTGCTCGGGCTGGCGGAGCGCCTCGGCACGCTCGCTTCCGCCCTCGCCGAAGGTGGGCTGGTGCGCGTCGAAGTTCGTTACTCGGGAGCCGCCGCAAACGGGCTCCGTCTGCTTACCGCGACGGCACTCTGCGGAGCCATGGCGCGAATCGTCGGCTCGAGTGCGGTAAACACCGTGAACGCACTTCACGTCGCAACGGCTCACGGCATCCGCGTCGACCAGATCCAGTTGGACTCACGCGGCGCGTTCGCCGAGCAGATAGAGATACGGGCGACGACCGATGCCGGAGACACGCGCGTTATCGGCGCCTTGCTAGGCGATGCGCATCCGCGAATTACCGGCATCGACGATTTCAGAGTCGACATGGCTCCGCACGGGACGCTGCTTATCCTGCGGAACCAGGACGTGCCTGGCGTCATCGGCCGCGTTGGAACTTTGCTGGGCGACGCCGGCATCAACATCGCGGGGTACCATCAGTCGCGCGTAGACGCCGGCGGTGATGCGCTCGCCGTGGTCAACGTGGACGGCCGACTCGACTCGGCGGTGCTCGAGACGTTAGGCAGCCTGCCGGAAATCCACTACGTCCGGCAGGTCCAGCTGGGCCGCGCGTAGGTCCGTCCCAGATAATCCAGCGTTATTGCAATGCGCCACCGGTCCAATGCCGAGCATGTGTCGCTTCGGTCGGTGGTCTCTGCAGATCGGGAGACTCTCGAGCGGCTCGTCGCGCAGATCTGCGCGACGAGCCGCTTCGCAGAAGTCGCGACGTACGCGCTCCGCATGGCGCTCGAGCGGCGAGGCGAACGAATCGCAAGCGATTGTGGCGGAGCGCGCCGGTACTGTCGTCGGGTTCGGCCTGTTTGGTCAGGTCGCAGGCACGATTGGCACCGCTCGAATCCACTTCATGGCCGTTGCGCTGGATGAAAGATCGCGCGGCATTGGAAGCGCGATCTGCGAAGCTGCGCTCGCGCGGCTGGCGGAACAGGGAGCGCGCAACGTGGTCGCAGAGCTGCCTGACGAGACTGCGTTCGTGAGTGGGCGGGCGCTGCTGGAGCGCTGGGGCTTCGCTCCAGTGGCTCGCGTCGCCGATTATTACAGCGACGGCGTAGACATGCTGATATTCGAACGCGTAGCCGCCGGTACGTGAAACCGACGGAGGAAGTCGATGCTCTCCCCCGTCGGTTTTTTCAGCTACCAGTCGGTCTCGCCGAGTTCAGCCTCGACGACATGACCACGCGCGGCGTTGCTCCGTCGTGAGCAGCGCGAGGATGTCGGCCTGCAACTTTCGTTCGGCGTTGGCGACACGGCGTTGTGGCTCGATGGCGCGAGCGAGAATCGTCGCTACTTCGTCGCGCGACTTCCCCGCCTCCCTCGCCTGCTTCGCCTCGGTCGCAATGGACCGAATGAGCTCGAGGTCCGACTTCACGCTGGTGTAGAACTGGTCCTCCAGCGCCCGGATCTGCTTCACCTGATCGTCGGTCAGCTTCGCCGCGGTCGCGCCGCAATCTCTCGGACGATGGGCCTCGATCCATACCCTCTGCTCAGGCGTGTAGACCGCCCAGATGTCGGCTTGCAGCTTCTTGAACGCCGCGTCGAGCCGGGCGCGAATCGGGTCGCCCTTGGCGAGAATTGCGCGAACGTCGTCGCGAGGCTTCCGCGCCCTGATCGCCGCTTTCGCTTCGACCTCGATTGCTCGAAGCGCTGCGACGTCTGCCGCGGTCGCGGCCATGAACGCGTCGTGCAGCGCGACGATCGCCGCTTTCTGCTCCACGGTCAGACGGAGCGCATCCGGCAGCTCGGCGGATCCAATACCGGCGGCATCGACCGAAGCAGCTGGACTCACTGCGTAGTCCGGCACCAGGTCGACTACTTCGGTCGAGTCACTGGTCGGCGAGACGGGAGTCGATCGATCGCAGGCGGCCAGCACGGCAATTACTCCAGCAACCGCGACGAGACGAGCTCGCATGACAACCCCCTTTCAGCTGAAATTGTTCGTCACACCCACACCCGTTCACAAGGCTGGCATCTTGGCTTGTGGCGTTTGCCGGCGCCAGACCCGTCACGTGTGTCAGACGCCGCGAAGCCAGCCGCGTTAAGAGAGTCAAGAGAAAGAGGGCCGGTCCAGCGGACCGGCCCTCTTTGTCGCACACGCGCTCGGCGCGTCAGCGAATTCTCATGCTATTGCCGATCGCCGCACCAAGGGCAACCAGGCCAGCGGCGGCCGCGAGTGCCACCACCGGCGAAACCTGGATCGACTTCTTCCACCACGGCAGCGCCAACTGCGGGAGATCGGCGGGCAGCGCGGCCATGATCTGTGCCTTCACATGTGCAGGCGTCACCATATGGCGGCGACGCTCGGATTCTTGTTCGATACGACGCCAGAGGTCTACCTGGCGCGCGGCATCCGCGCTCAACGAGGCTGGTTCCGGAGCTTCGCCATCGAGCCAGCTGTTGATCATGTCGGACGTCTCGGACGTCGCCGTCACACCGAGCGGAACTTCCCGGTCGCTGAGCGGCTGCACTTGCTCCGAGGCTCGGCGAGGCCGCTCGCGCCGAGCGTCGCCGCTGCCGTCGCGTGCGTTCAAGTTGTCTTGCATTATGCGTATTTCTCCTCTAGAAGAGCCTGGAGCGCCTCACGAGCGCGGTGGACGCGCATCTTCAGGGCTCCGACGGTGGTACCCAATAAATCGGCCATCTCCTCGTACGAACGCCCCTCGACGTGTTTCATCACGAACGCCTCTCGCAACGATGGCGCGAGTGTCATGAGAGCTCTGTCGAGATCCGAGCGTAGCTCGGTCCGGTCCAACTCCTCATCGGGAGTCGAGTAGCCGGAGGGCTGATCGTCCTCGTCGTAGCTCAGGTGCGTGCGCCGAATGTTCTTCAGCCAATCCTTGCACCCGTTCGCTACGATTCGGAACACCCAGGCATCGAAGCGTCCGCGCACCTCTGCGAGGTGTTGGTACGCCTTAATGAAGGACATTTGGAGAATGTCCTCCGCAACATCTGGGCTGCCGGTCATTCCCAACGCATGGCGGTACAGTGGGTCGCTGTACCGATTGATGAGGATCGTGAACGCATCCCGATTGCCCGCGAGGACCCTCGAAATGATGTCCTGATCTACTTCCAATGGGTCGGTCGGAGAGGCCGGCACCGTCGTCTTCACGGCGCTAGTGTAACCCGATTCGCGCGCCGTCGATAGGGCTGGTGGGGCGCGCCTCGCCGCCGGTCTGGCAGTTGTGTTGTTAGTCACGTGGGTCTGACGAATGGGCGAAAATTCCGTAACAGCGCAACCGGCGACGTTGCCCTGCGGTGCCCGTCCGAACCCCGGAATTACATGGAGCGATGCTACCGAAGCCGCGCGTAGTAGAGCAGCTCCGTGACCTCGTCGCCCTTGTATCGGCGCCCCTCTCGATCACTGTCTGCGCGGTATCGTTTGTAGCGCAGCGTGGACCGTCGCACGCGACCATCCAGCGATGCGTCGCGAAGTATCGCGCGAAACTCGCGATCTTCGATCACACCCTCGCTGTTGTAGCTGACGAGAACGTGCCGCGCGCCGGTCGCGGCGAGTAGATCCCGCAGCGCACCAGGCGCGTGCCGGCGCGAGCACCATGCGCTCCGCTGTTGCCGGTCGGCGATGAGTCCGGTCTTCCCTCTCAGCTCAACGGTGGCGTCGAACCACCCACGCGCGATGAGCTCCGGCACGTGGTAGTAACCGGCGTACTGTCGGTTGTTGTACGGCGGATCGACGTACAGCAAATCGATTGGGCCAAGAGCGGCGGCGACTGCGATCGCATCCGCCTGATGCGCAACCGATCGCGCCCGTGACGGCACCGGCAGCTCCGGCGTAATACTGAACGGCCGCAGCGCGTTCGGCTGCCATTTCTTGATGTAGGCAGCGTAGACGCCAGCGGTGTTCGCGACGCGATCCGCCCCTTCGATGATCGCCGCCAGCAGGACGTAAAACGTGTCGTCGCTCGACCATCCCCGCAGCGTGCCACTCATGCAGCGTGCTTCGAGCGGCGTCAATGCGGCGCGCATTTTCGTCCGTGAAATACATCCGACCGCCGACGGGCGCGAAATGGCGCGCGAAGAATCCCTCCTCGGGTCGAACAGCGGTCGTGAGATACTCGGCAACGGCGGCAACTCGTCCACCCGCGCGGCCGGCGAAAGCGGCGCGAACGACTGAATCGACCTTGGCCAGGCTCCTGAAGCTGTCTACCCGTGAAGCAACAACGTACGCGCGTTGCATGACGTACGAGTACGTCATGAGATCGCTGGAGTGCACTCGCCAACCGTCGGCCTTGAGTGCTCTGCCGACGGCCGCCGTTCCTGCGAACGCGTCGTGCGCGACTCCCGGCGTGATACCAAGCCGGGCGATGGCGGTTCGGAGAAACGGGAGAAGCTTGGTCTTATTGCCGATGTAGCGCATCGCTCGACGTGTTCCACACCCGTTTCGGCGGCACGGTCGCCTGCTCACGAACGCAGTTTGACGTCCTCTGTTCGCGCATCGTCTGTGGACAGACTGAGTGATTCGCCATAAAGTCGAGCTGGCTTATCGACGGAGAAACTTCGGTGGGCAATGTCATCGGATCGGCTCTGCAGGATTTTGCCGCAATGCTGCACGACGCCATCACGCGACCGGGCCCGTGGAGTGCCGTCGCCATCCTGCTTGTCGTGGTTTTCGTGGCGGGAGCACTTCGAAGTAAGATCACGGCCTCGTGGATATTCATTCCGGTTCTCGCCGTTGCGATCTACCTCTCCGTGTATCGTTGGCTCCGACTCCGATAGTCGCAGCCAGCAGTAGACGATTTGTATCCCAATAATTGGTATCGCCGCGATCTCCGACTCACTACTTTGCAACAAGCTGAGATGTAGCGCGCCGCCAACGGTTGTTGCGCGCGGACAGCGTCAAATAGAAGTTAGATCAGAGGTTACCGCTTGATTGAGCCCAACAACCTATCTTCAGTCGAGTGGAATGCCGAGTGCTCACGAGCTATAAATGGTCGGCCGGCGGCTCCCACCGCGCAGTCGTTGGGCGTACGCCGAATCATGGAGATTGTCACGTCCAACCGAACGAAGGGGGATCGATGCAACGTGTTCACGCGATTGTGAAAAGATTTGTTCGTGATGACGAAGGTATCGCCGTCACGGAGTATGGACTGCTCGTCGCACTGGTTGCAGTGCTGCTCATCGGGGTCGTCACTGTCTTCGGCAGCAGCATCAAGAGCTGGTTCGCTGATCGTACGAGCCAGATCACGACGGTGTAGCCGCATGCGCGCTATACGGGGCACCGTCCGGCAGACGGGCGAAGCGGTGCCCCGATAGGGTTTCGTCATGCCGTAACGGGCGGGCGTATCGTTAGGTCCGCAAACGCCGCCCAGCCGTACTGGCGAACCAATGCGCCGTGCTCATCGAGCATCGGAGGCGGGCGGCGCACAGTACCAGGCGCGTTAGGCGCGACACCGGTGATCGGTGACGCATCCATCTCGGCGACCGCCTCACGGACCGATCGGACGATTCCCGCCGGCACTCCCGCCGCCGCCAGCGTGGTTAGCCAGTGTGCCGCTGAACGCTCGAGGACACGGGATCGCATCGACTCCACGATCAGGGCGCGGTTCGCCAATCGGCCAGCGTTCGTCTCCAGGCGCGAATCGGCGGCGAGTTGATCGAGCCCCAACGCCCGTGCGCAACTACGCCACTGCGCGTCGCTGCCCACCGCAATCACGATCGATCGATCGGCGGCGTCGAAGAGCTGGTACGGGACGAGGTTCGGATGTGCGTTGCCCCAGCGTCCGGCGTCGCGACCGCTCACGAGTACGTTCTGCGCCACGTTCACCAGCGCCGCGACCGCGCTACCCGAGAGCGAGATGAATACGTGTCGCTCTTCGGCTGGCCGGCCACGGCCGCGGGCTGCCAGTCCAGCGAGTATCGCTACCGTGGCATCCTTCCCGGCGATCACGTCCGCGAGCGCTACACCAACCTTCATTGGCTGTCCGTCTGGCTCGCCGGTGATGGCCATCCACCCGCTCTCAGCCTGCACGACGAAATCGTATCCGGGCCGGGAACTCGACGGGCCGAATCCCGTGAGCGTGCACCAGATCAAGTCCGGACGAGACTCCAAGTGCGGCCGAGGATCAAGGCCATGCCGTTCCAACATCCCGGGGCGAAAGTTGTCCAGCACGGCGTCAGCCTGCGAAATCAGATCGCTGAGCATCTGCACGTCACGGGCGGACGTGAGATCGACTGCCACGCTGAGCTTGTTCCGGTTGACGCTCAGATAATAGGCGCTCTCGCCACGGTTATCGAACGGAGGTCCCCACCCACGGGTCTCGTCTCCTTCGCCCGCCCGCTCGACCTTGATGACGTCGGCTCCCAAGTCCCCGAGAGTCATGGCGGCGAGGGGACCGGCCAGAACGCGAGTCAGATCCAGTATTCTAATTCCTGATAGCGGGAGCGTCGTCATTATGGCGTCATACGAGCTTGTTGTTGTGTCGTTTGAACATGCGATTACGCCGCCAACTCCGACAGTGACAATGGCTGAGTCACTTGCATAGCTGCCGAAAAATCATATACTTACCGCCGTCCGCCGGTTACAATTCGGCGTGGGACGCTTAGCTGTCACGCGACCGGTCACTCCTCAATCATCTCGATGCCCTCTTCCCAACCGGATTCCGGGCACGTCTCTATGTCGGAAAAAGCACCTGTAACCGAGTCGAAGCCGGATGGAGGTGACGCGCCGGCGGCACCAGCCGCCCCGCGCCGCAGTCCCGGGCATCGTGGGCAGGATGTACGGGACACCGTCGCCGAGATGGCCGCCCGCGCCCACGAGATCAGTCTCGAAGCCGGGAGCAAGATGGCCGCGGCCATGAAAGACGTGATCAACGCCGCCGCTGGGCTGACCGGATTCGCCATCGAAAGCGCGCGCGACCTCGTTCAATACATGGTTCGTCGCGGCCAAATGACGCAAGACGAGGCGGACAAGCTGATCCGCGAAGCCGAAGAGGCACACGGCAAGCGTAACCCCGGCGCCCCGCCGACGCGATCCAGCTATTCGAACCCCGATCATGGGAGCTCGAAACAGGCACCGAAGGTGGTCGAGAAGCCGGCGCCCGTCGCGGTTGCGGCACCGGTGGCGCCGCCCAATCCACCAGCCAAGGCGGTCGCTGCGGCGGCCCCAGCTCCGGTGGCCATTCCGGCTGCTGCCAAGGCGGCGCCACCCACCAAATCACCGGCCGCCAAGCCTCCCGCGGCAAAGAAGGTCGCCGCTGGAGCCAAGAAGGCCGCGCCGACAAAGGGTGCGGTAAAACGACCAGCAGTCGCCAAGGCCAGCGCGAAGCCCACCAAGAAGAAGTAGCGACCAACCCCGTCCGCCAGCGCCGTCGTTGCCCGTGCTACTCCCGGGTGCGACGGCGCTTCAGCATTTCGAGCACATGAGCGCAGTTGATCAGCGCGATATGTGTGAACGCCTGCGGATGATTGCCGAGGAACTCCCCCGTCGCAGGGTTGAGCTCTTCGCTGTAGAGACCAACGTGGTTCGCGTGCTTGAGCATCCGCTGAAAGATCCGCTCGGCGCGGTCGATCTCGCCGCACATCGCGAGGGCCTCCGCCAGCCAGAACGTGCAGATCGAGAACACGCCTTCCTCGCCGGGTAAGCCGTCGTCATTTCGGTAGCGATAGACGAGCTCCTGGTCCTCACTCGTCAGCTCACGAAGCGCGGCCATGACCGTGCCACGCACACGCGGGTGGTCACTTGGAAGAAAGTGAACCATCGGGATGACCAGGTTCGAGGCGTCGAGCGCCTCGGTGCCGTAGTACTGCACGAAGCTCTGCTTCCGCTCGCTCCAACCCTTCTCCATCACCTCGGAATGAACGGCTGCCCGTTCGGCGGCCCATCGCGTTAGGTCCGCCGCGAGTCGGAAGCGGCGCGCGATCCGGATGCCACGGTCGAGGGCGACCCAGCACATCACCTTGCTGAAGACGTAGTGCTGCAGACCGGCACGCACCTCCCAGATCCCACTATCCGGGCGGCGCCAATTGTCCGCCACCCAATCGACGAGTCGTTGCAGCGTCACCCACGTGCCCTCGGTGACTTCATTACGTCGGCTCCACAGGTACGCAGTCTCCAAGACCTCGCCGTAGACGTCGAGCTGCAGCTGGTCGTACGCGCCGTTGCCGACCCGCACAGGTCTCGACCCGCGATAGCCCTCCAGAATGATCGAGCGTGCGCTCCGTGAGATGACGCCGACCGTCTATCCCGTACATGATCTGCAGGTGCGTGTCGTCATCGGTCTTGCGACACACGCGCTTCAGAAACCGCATGAAGCGATCAGCCTCCTCGAAATGGCCGAGGATGTTGAGCGAATACAGGACGAATGCGGAATCGCGCAGCCAGCTGTAGCGGTAGTCCCAGTTTCGCATCCCGCCTATCTGCTCGGGCAAGGACGTCGTCGGCGCGGCGACAATGGCACCCGTCGGTTGAAAGCACATGAGCTTCAGCGCGAGCGCCGACCTCTCGACTACGGAGCGATAGCGCCCGGTGTACTGAATACGCGCGGTCCACCCGTCCCAGAACGCGATCGTGTCCTTGAGCTTCGTATCCGACTGGTAGTGGTCGATCGGACGCACGTCGTCGTCGTCATATCGCGCAACGAACCACGCCTGTTCGCCTTCGCGGAGCTTGATCGCCGCGATCGCCACGCCGCCATCGAACCGCCACCAGATGTCACGCGGTCCGGCAAGCGTCAGCACATCATCCTGCGCATCCGTCGCCAGCACGCCATGAGCTCGCGGCTGTAGACGAACCATCGGTTCGCCATAGTCGAAGCGTGGTGCGAATCGCACGATCATTTCCGCTTCGCCGCGAGTGCAGCGAACACTCCGATGAATCTCGGGAAAGTCGCCGCGGTGACCGGACGTCGTGATCGGCATGAAGTCCGTCAGCTCTACGACTCCGCCGGCGTCCAGGTTGAACGTCGTGATCAGGACGTTCGTCGCGGGCGAGTACCGCTGCTCGGACGTGTGCGCAACGGCAGGCGCAATTGCGAAACTGCCGCCTCGGGTGGCATCGAGGATGGACGCGAACACCGACGCAGAATCGAAGTGGGGGAAACAGCACCAGTCGATGGAGCCGTTGAGGCCCACGAGCGCCGCCGTGTGCAGGTCCCCAATCAGCGCGTACGACGAGATGGGACGGTAGTCCCGATATTCGCTCAGCCGCCACGGCTGCGGCGTTTCGTGCCAGACTCGCGTCGTCATCGGTCGCGGTTGATGTCGTGTGCGATATGCTCGAGCAGCGCGTGCAATTGTTCGGGAGTAGGAAGACTGAACTCTGCGGCGGTGTTCGCGTGATCTCCAACGTGAATTGTGACGGCATGCGGGAGCTCAGCACGAAGCAGCCGAAACGCATCTTCGTCGGTCGCGTCGTCGCCAGCGAAGAGCAACGACGCATCGGCGTTGAACCCACCGAGCTGCTCGGCGAGCTGTCGAATCGCGGTTCCCTTGTCGACGTCCACCGGCGGACGAATCTCGAGAGCCTTCTTCCCTTCCCGCACTAGAAGATCGTTGCGCACAGCAACGTCACCAACAATGGCTCGCAAACGCGGCACGATTGCTTCATCGACGAGCCGGTAGTGTACCGTGACCGTCCATTGCTTGTTCTCGAGCACGGCGCCGTCGAGCGATGCGAGCGCTGGCTCGAGCGCACCCACGACTCGCTTCATCGAATCCGCATAACGTGCGACAGCTGGATCGACGGTCGTATGCCCGCTCGGGTCCATCACCTCTGCGCCATGGTTCCCGATCGTCCACAGATTCGCGACGCCGACGACATCCTGTGCGTCGCGTGCGGCGCGCCCAGATACGAGCGCGACGGACACTCCAGGTTGCGTTGCCAGCGACGCGAGCACCCGACGCGTCCCGTCCGGCACGCGAGCGAGTGATGGACGCTGTGCTATGGGCGCGAGCGTTCCGTCGACGTCCAGCATCAAGAGCAGCGGCCGGCCCGCGAGCCGTGCGGCGGGAATCGGATTGTCCGGATCCACCTCCTGGGAGCCAGCGGCTACGCTCATGGAAGCGCGTCTCCCCAGAGTGATGTATCGCGGGCCGCGTCCGTGCCGGCGCGTGCCCCCGCGTCATCGTGCGTGCCGTTCGCGAGCGCGCGACGCTCGCGGTTGGCGGACGCCTGAGTGGTGGCATCCATCAGATCCGCGCAACGCGCGAGAATGGCCTCGAGCCAGTCGAAGATCGTCGACCGATGCAGTTGCGCGCGCATTACGCGCATGCGACGTGTTCGCTCTTCCATGTCCATCTCGAGCGCGGTGCGAATACCGTCCGCGAAGCCGCCGACGTTGAACGGGTTGATGAGCACCGCTTCATCGATCTCTTCCGCTGCGCCTGTGAACCGGCTCAGCACGAGAACCCCGTGTTCGTCTACCTGGCAGGCGACGAATTCCTTCGCCACGAGGTTCATCCCGTCCTGGAGCGATGACACGAGACAGAGATCGGCGGCGCGGTAGATCGCCGCGAGCAACTCTGCGTGTACGTTCTCGTGGACGAGGACGATCGGCTCCCAGTCCTGCGTGCCGTAGCGGCTGTTGATGTCGCGAACCGTCGCCAACATCTCATTCTCGAGATTCTTGTACGGCGCCAATTCCGTACGCGAAGGTGTGGCGACGACGATCATGGTGAATCGCTCCCGCAACTCCGGCGATTCCTGCCAGAGCCGATCGAGCGCGCGCAGTCGTTCGGGAATGCCCTTCGTGTAGTCCACGCGGTCGACGCTGACACCGAGTGCACGACCACCGCGCGCGTAGCGTTGGCGCAGCGCGCTCGCTCGGGCATCGCTCTCCTCACTGAGTGCGAGGCGCTCGAACGACTCCACGTCAATGCTGATGGGAAACGAGCCGAGCACTACCTGTCGACCGTCGACCGATACGCGCAGCGATTCACCGCGGACCTGCGCCTCGGGCACGAACTCGCGCACGCAATTCAGAAAATTGTGGGCGTAGCGGTCGGTGTGAAACTCGATGAGGTCATTGCCGAGGAGCCCTCGCAAGAGCGCCGCCGGAACACCCGTCGGTAGGAGCCGCAACATGTCCGGCGGCGGAAACGGGATGTGCCAGAAATGATGAATGAAAATGTCAGGTGCGAGACGCCTGATCTCCGCGGGGACGAGCGCGAAATGATAGTCCTGCACCCAGACCTGCGGCGTGGACTTCGCTCGGAGCGACTCCTCGTAGACCGCTTTCGCGAAACGCGCATTGATCTGCTGATAGCACTCCCAATGCTCGCGATGAAACTCGAAATGCTGGATGAGCAGGTGGCACAGCGGCCACAACGCAGTGTTCGCGAACCCCAGGTAATACCCCTCGATGTCGTCCTCACTGAGCCAGACACGACGAAGCGTGTACCTTGGCTCGAAGGGTGGGACACCAAGGCGGCCGACTTCGTCGGCAGTTTCGCGGTCGGCAGAGCCTGAGCCCCACGCGACCCACGTTCCACTCATGCGTCGCATGGTTGGATCGAGCGCGGATACGAGTCCGCCGGGCGGTTGGCGCACGTGAACACCCTCGGAACCAGCGAGGTGCTCATACGGCTCGCGGTTCGAGAGCAGAATCAACGTGCGGCCGTCGAGGTAACTGGTGACGTCCGTCATGGCGCGATCCTCTGTGGCAACAGCCGTGCGAGCGCAGCGCTGAATTCTCATCGGGGACGCTCGAACTCTGACCGTCGCGTCATGAGCGGCAACGAGCACCTGAGTCATCACAGACCGATCGTGCGCGGCGACACGCTCGCGCGCGCGGCGTCCGGTCCGTACCGCACGAGCGGCGCCGAGCGACACACGGCGCCAAATCGCGGTGCGACATGATACAACCTCTGAAACGACCGGACCGCACTGTTAGAGCACGATCCCCCCGCATGAAAGCTCGGGCTCGCTTACCCTGGCGACATGACTGCCTGGTTGTGCGCCCCATGGCCGGGCGGCGTGCGGACACCACCGGGTGATCGTACCTGACGGCGTGGCCGATACTATCGAACGGAGCGGGTGTGGTAATTCTCGAATCAACGGAGTCAGTGATGACGAGTTCTGGCGGTTTCCCGCGTCGCCGCGTGTGCAGGGTGTCCGCGATCGCTCTCGTGGCCGCGCCTTCCTTGCTCGGCGCACAGGCCGCCATCAGAACGAACCGTGGTACGCGATCACGAGCGAAGACGCGGGGGTCGCGGGCGACACGAGACAAGGGACAGGCGCGTCAGCGCCGCAACCTGGATTCGCTCGCATTATCGACGTCAGCGATCCGAGCCATCCCGAAGAGGTCGCGCGCTAGGGTCGCGAGATCGCACGGTTCTCGGCGGCTGACGGGGGCACGGGCATGCCTAACGTGGTCGCCGTCCAGCCGGTCCGCGGGATGGTGCTTGCGGCGGATCGCACGAACGGACTCTGGATGCTCCGGATGTCAGCTAAGGAGTAGGCCTGATCTTCTCGAACGTCTGGTTGCCGATCGGATACAAGCGCCAGTCCTGGTAGTCGAAGTGCCACCACTCCGCGTCATAGACGCGGAAGCCCTCGGCTTCCATGGCCCGGCGGAGTAGCTCGCGGTTGTAGCGTTGCAGCGAAGTACCGCCCGGGTAATCCGGGTAGGCGCGCGCCGAGAACTCGTCGTAGCCGCTCACCATTTCGAGCTCGCGACCCGTTCGACGGTCGTACACCGTCAAGTCGACGGCCGCACCGCGATTGTGCCGCGATCCCTGCGATGGATCGGCGACGAACACCTTGCCACTCTCGGGCGTCGCGTCCCAGAACATCCGCGTGACGTACCAGGGGCGGTACCCATCGTGGATCAGCAACCCCAACCCCACTCGCCCGAGCGCGCGGTGGGCGCGAACCAACGCCTCGGCGGCCGGACGCTGCAGGAACGCGCGTGCCTGCTGGTACATCGGTGTCGCCAGGAAGTTGTTCGTGCCCGCGTATCGAATGTCGAGCCGGATCGTGGAATCGAGAGTCACAAGCTCGACGAGATCCGAGGGACGATGAGTGTTCGGCTCGACCGGCGGCGTGGCGGCCAGTGCTTCGGCGCGCAGCTCGTTGAGCGGCCGCACCGGCTGCAGACGGAACGTTCGGCCGTCCTCGCCGTCGATCGGGCGTCGGGGAAACTTGACCGCCCCAACCATGACTTCAGTGGCGTAGCCATCCGCCCGCCGCTTGAACGTGAGGCGCTCACCGTCGTAGAGGCCGGAGGCCGGGAAGGCAAACGAGTCTCGCGCCGATTCCGTGAGCGGATAGTCGAAGAACCACTCGATGAGCGCGTGCAACTGGCCATCGCGCTCCACGATGTAGAGTGTGTTGTAGTCCCAGCCATACTCGCCGATCAGACCGCGCCACCGAACGGGCGGAGCGTCTGGGCGCGTCCTCGTCATCCGGGATAGCGTGTCATCACCAACGATCAGTTTCTGGCCGACGAGGCGAACGCGCGGCCCGTAGGAGAGCTCATCGTCGGCGACCAGCGTATCGCCGGCCAGCACGCGTAGGCGACTGCGAAGCATCCCGCTCGCCCGCGTTAGGTGGACGAGCGAGTCACGCGCGGTCACATCGACGCGGTGGCTGCCCGTGCCGTAGCTGCCGTCGAGCCGACGAGCGAGATCGAGCGGTACCGGCGATGTGACCACGGGCTCGGGGAGCGCTACGCCCGCGAGATTCGCCACCAGCAGGCGTAGCGCGATATCGGCAATATGAGTCGCGACCGCGTTCGCTCCGTCTTTCGTGATCGCGACGGCCACCCCGAGCTTGTCATCGGGGAGCGCGGCAAGCTCGGTCGCGAACCCGTAGATGGCACCGCTGTGTCGTACCGCACGGTGGCCGTCGAGTGACCCCACGTCGAAACCCAGCCCAAAGCCCGTCCGTGCACCGTTGCTCGCGAACTGCGGGTGCCACATCTCGTCGAGCGACTGCTCGCTGAGCACGCGTCCACCCTGCGCGTTGCCGCGCGCGAACAACACGCTCATGAACCGCGCGAGATCGGTGACGGTCGAGTACATACTTCCGGCCGGCGCCATGCCGAGCTCGAAGCGCGGCGCGGTGAATGTCCGCCCGTCGAGCGTCCACATTGCGCCCGAGGCGCGCCGCGCGTCGAACGCGGGCTTTGGCTCGAACGCGCTCTCATCGAGACCCATCGGGCTCAACACCGAGCGCGCGAGATAGTCCTGGAACCGCTGTCCGCCGACGGTCTGCACTACGAGGCCGGCGACGGCGATTCCCGCGTTCGAGTACTTCGACCGGGCGCGCGGGTCGTACACGAGACGGGTCTGGTTCAGGCTTCGCACAGTCTCGTCGAGTGGCGGCGTCGTGCTATCGAAGTAGTGGCCTGCTGGAGGCTCGCGCACCAATCCCGCGCGGTGGGACATCAATTCGCGAAGGGTGATCGATGTGGCGCCCTTGCCGCCGGGCGCGAACGTCGAGAGGTATCGATTCACCGGCGCGTCCAGGTCGAGCGCTTTACGCTCGACGAGTTGCATGGCAGCGATGTCCGTGAACAGCTTCGACACTGAACCGACGCGGTACACGGTTCGTGCGGTGGCGCGCGAGCTGTCCGTAGGGTTCGCGATCCCGAACCCGCGCGCCCAGATCACCGTTTGATCGTTCACGAGGGCGATCGAGAGCGCGGGAAGATTCTTGTCGGCCATCTCGTGCGCGATGAACCGTTCGAGCACCTGAACCGCGGCCGCATAACGCGGCGGCGGAGGGACCGAGTCGGACGGGGCCTGCGCGGAGGAGCCGGCTGTGGTAACGGCGACCAGTACGGTCGCGGACCAGATGCGACGCATCGTCATCATTGAATCGGCTTCCTCGGCGGGGGCGGTCCAGCGCTGCCAGTGTAGCGCGGTGCCGGCCCAGTCACCAGGACGCGGCTGTCACACAGCGTTTCCAGGTCTTCGATCGTGTCGACATCTCGCGGCGCCGCCCACTCCAGCGGCGCCTCAGCCACGCGTGCCGGATCGCGCGCGACGACGGCTCTCGCGCCGACGTCACCGTCGAGTGCGAGCAACTCCGGGAACACGTCCGCGGCGAACAGCGTCGGGTGCGCCGGAGCAGTCCAATCAGCATAACGCGGAACGACGATGGACGACCTCGAGGTCTGCCATCGCGACGTAACCCTGCGGTAGGCTTCGGGCCGCATATCGGGCTGGTCACCGAGCCCGATAATCACGGCGTCAGCGTCTCGCTCGAGGGCGGCCACCCCACACCGCAGCGACACTGCCATTCCATTCGCGAAATCCGGCTCGTGAACAATCCGAACGGATAAGCCGTCGAGCGCTCTCTGTATGGGCACGCCGTGGGCGCCTGTCACGACGACGACTTCACCGACATCGGCGTCGACGGCTGCGGCCACGGCGAGACGAACGAGGGGAACGCCGTCGACCATTGCGAGCAGCTTGTGTGCCCCTGCGGTCCCGAATCGACTGGACCGTCCCGCGGCCAGCACGAGCACCCCGACGCGTGGCATCGAACGCCTAACGCGCCCTGGTGTAGCGAAGCAACCCGGTGTGAAGCACCGTCAGCGGCAACCGAACGCAGGCCATGCGCGAGGCAGGAATCTCCGACTTGAGCTGGGTGATCAACTCGGGAACACTCAACGTTTCCACGTCCTCGAGCGGCGCCCCGCGCACCAGCTCTGTGAGCATCGACGACGCCGCAATACAGATCGCGCACGCGTTCGCGGTGAACCGCGCCTCGATGACGATGTCGCCGTCCAACGCGAGGTCGATGCGCACGCGATCGCCGCACAGTGGATTCGTGCCCTCCTGAGACACTGTCGGCGCCGGAAGCGCCCCGCGATTGCGCGGGTTCTTGAAGTGTTCGAGGATGGTCGCGCTGTAGGGACCAGCCACCGTTACTCCACCGCCCCGCGCTCCGTAGCGGCTCGATACGCCGGGAGCCTGAATGCCATGTCGCGCGTGAGGAACCCGCCGTGGCCCAGTCCCGCGAGTGAGGCGCTACTCAGCTGCTCGCCAGTCAGGAGCCGGGCGATGACGAGATCGAAGACCGTAGCCTGAGCGAACAAGCCACACGTGGGCATGCCGACAACGGCGATGCCATTCCAGTCGGCGATCCACAGCAGGCTGCCGGGATGCGCCGGCACCCCGTGTCGAACCATGCGAGCACCGAGTCGTTCGAGCGCCGCGAACGTTGGATCCAGGACGTCCATCGCCTTCGTCCCTGCAACGAGCGCGATCTGTGCGCCAGCCTCTGAGACCGCCTCGAACGAGCGAACGATCCCGTCCACCGACGGCGGCGTGACCTCGACCGCGCACAGCGATGATCCGAACCACCGCACCTTCTCGGCCACGGCCGTCCGGAATCGTGCGACCGCGCGGTCGCCCATCGACTCGTGGACGACGGCGCCGATGCGATGCGAAACGAACGGCCTAACGCGAATCGCGCCGCCTGCGTCCGCCGAGATCGCCTCGACCTCGGCGAGTACGCGGGCTGTGACGGCGAACGGAATGATCTTCGTGCGCGCCACCACCTCACCCGCATCCACGACCTGGTGGTCGTAGAGCGAGTAAACGCACGGCCCCTCGAGCGAGTTGATGCGATCGAGTGCCGCCGGATCCACTGACAGCAGCCCCCGCACCGTCGCGACCAGAGGCCAGTGACCGCCCGCCGGATCTCGCTGGCCAACACCGTCTCCCGCGACGGCGCGCGCGATCCGATCGCCGGCGTCGTCCTCGTGGACATCGCCGTCATCCAGCGCGAGCAGGTGGAGCTCCGACCAGTCGAGCGTGAGCGCGCGCGCGGAATCCTCGTCGTCGAGCACCCGACCCTTCGCGATCGCGACTCGCCCGTCATCCCCCCGAAGCTCGTGACAGAGCACACGCCCATTCAGGTCTGACTTCTGCGCCGACGGTCGTTCGACACGAATAGCGCGCATTATCCCGCCCCGGCAGTTCGCCGACCGCTGCGCACCGCGATGATCTCTGCGAGCACGCTCAACGCGATCTCCTGCGGCGTGCGTGCGCCAATGTCGAGGCCGACGGGGATGTGAACACGAGCCATCTCATCGCTGCCGGTCCCGTTGCCTGCGAGAAACTCACGTATGGCGTTCTTGCGGCGATGGCTGCCGAGGACACCGATGTATCCGACGCGACTTCGAAGCGCCACCTCGAGCACCGGGAGATCGTACTTGAAGTCGTGCGACACGAGCACCAGAGCGGTCGCTGGTGAAAGTGGCGAGTCGGCGATGAGCTCGGACGGCATTCCCACGAGCAACGTGTCCGCCGCGGGAAACCGGTCGCGGGTCGCCCAGCGATCGCGGCCGTCGATGACGGTCGTATGGAATCCCAACAAGCCCGCCATCTGCACCAGCGACACCGCAACGTCGGTCGCGCCAACAACGATCAGCGATGGAAGCGACGCGTGTACCTGCACGAACACGTCGATTGTCCCGGTCGCCACCGGAATGGGCACCACGCCAGCGGCGCGCGCATCGATGAGATCGTTGGCAACGCTTGCCAGGCCGGCGTCCAGCTCGGCGGAGCCCAATGAGCCAATGCGAGTGCCATCGTTCGAGCACGACGAGTCGATGCGGATGATCGCCGAGGGCGGCCGCTTCGATTGCCGTCCGCCCGGACCTCACCGCATCTCGCACTGCATCGGTGGCGAGAGCGAGCGGATCGTCACGCCGCGTGACATCGACCGGCTCGACGAGAACGTCGACGTTCCCGGCGCACGTCATGCCGAACGCCCATGCATCCTCGTCGCCGAGCGGCAGCGACACGCGCGCGCACTTGCCGCTGCGAAGCGCTTCCTCGGCGAGCTCCACGGCGCGCGCGTCGATGCAACCGCCAATGGTGACCGACCCGACGATCGCGCCATGGTCATCGACCCACATGGTTTCGCCGAGACGGCGTATCGCGCCGCCGGTCGTCGCAACCAGCGTGACGACCGCGGCCCGACGTCCCTTCTCGCGCAACTCGGTGATTCGGTCGGCCGTCAAAGTCATCGATGAGCCATCGCTCGCCACGCACTGTCGCGGTCACGTCAACCAACGCCGGAATATCGACGAGGGTCCACAGCGTAACAAGCCGGACGGCTTGGCTTCGACGTCGATTTTCGCCGATCCGGCATTGCGCGGAGACGAGGTGCTCGTAAGACTCCTCCGCCTGTACCGGCACATACGCTCACCACTGACGTGGGCACCGTAGATGATGACCCTCGCCCTCATTGATGCGCGCCTCTGTTCTCGCCAGCGCCATTTGCGCTTCGCTT
This sequence comes from uncultured Gemmatimonadaceae bacterium, assembly GCA_963829055.1. Classification (GTDB taxonomy): domain Bacteria; phylum Gemmatimonadota; class Gemmatimonadetes; order Gemmatimonadales; family Gemmatimonadaceae; genus JAJKIV01. The sequence goes on from CAWHHI010000008.1 coordinate 149,487, forward strand.
CTCCTATGCACTGCCCCCGGCGTCTCGCGAGCGCAGGATTCCACCTCCGCCACCGAAAAAGCGTGGTATGATCGGTTGACGTTTCGCGGATACGCGCAGTTCAGGTACAACCGCCTCCTCGAGACGAACGAGCTGCTGAAGTGCCCGACCTGCGATCGGTCCATCGGCGCGAACGGCGGATTCTTCCTGCGGCGCGCACGGCTCGCAATGCTCTACGAGGTGAACGATCACATCACGGTGAGCATTCAACCGGACTTCAGTTCGGAGGTCGGCGGGCGCGAGAACACGCTCGTGCTGCGGCAGTATTTCGCGGACCTCTATTTCGACAGTGCGCGAACCCTGCGAGCGAGAATCGGCCAGAGTGAAGTGCCAACAGGATTCGAAGCCCTGCAGTCCAGCGGTCGACGCACGCCGCTGGACCGCAGTGACGCCATGGAGAGCACCACGCCAGGCGAGCAAGAGCTCGGCGTGTTTTTCTACTGGACGCCGTCCGCTGTGAAGCGGCGCATCCGCACGCTCGCCACCTCGCAGTTGAAGGGCGCGGGCGATTACGGCGCGGTCGCGCTAGGCGTGTACAACGGCCAGGGTGGCAATCGGGCAGAGGCGAACGACGAACGGCACGTCGTCGCGCGCATTGCGTACCCCTTCATCGTCCGCGGTCAGTACGTGGAGGTGAACGCGCACGCGCTCGCCGGGACGTATACGATCGCGACCGGGCAGCGCGCACCCGGAGTGGGTGGCGATGACGACTTCGCCGACCGTCGAGTCGGTGGGTCGTTGATCATCTACCCACAGCCGCTCGGCCTTCAGGGGGAGTGGACTGTCGGTCGCGGACCTCAGTACGACGCGACCACGAACTCCATCGAGGACCGATCGCTTCGTGGCGGATATGCGATGATGTCGTATTCCTTCGACTTCGCCGGTCCGCACCGCGTGGTGGCGTATGCGCGTGCGCAGTACTTCCAGGGCGGGTTCAAGACCGATCCCGATGCGCGCAGCTCGGTCGTTCACGAGTACGAGCCGGGCCTCGAGTGGACGCTCAACGAGGGACTCGAGTTCACCGCGGCCTACGCGATCTCGGATCGTCTCTACCGCGATAGTGTCGCGCCCAACAATCACCAGCGCGGGCAGTTCCTGCGACTGCAGGCCCAGGTCAGCTTCTGACGTCGTCCTGAGGATCAGCTGCCGGCTGCTCCGGGACGGCGCGCCATCGAAGCGACCAGTGACGCGTCGCGCCGGCTTCGAGCCAGTGCGCATTTTTCCACGCGCCGAGCGCTTCCTCGAGCGTGTCCGGCGCGCCGATGCAGGGCTCGAACGAGAGATGCGTGTACGGCTTCCCGCGCTTGAGCGGCGTCCACGCGCCACGGTTTATCCACAGCCCGAAGTTCGGGACTTCATCGACCTTGAACATCACTTCGAGGCGCAATCCATCCTCGATGACGGCGGCTCGTCCTTCACGCATTTCGAGAAAAAGCTTGCACGCATAACGTTTCGCGACGCCGAATGGGTTCGACATGTCGAGCAGCCGTCCGGATGACCGCACCATGGGCCAGCGAAGATCGGTCGCGCCGACGCCGAGCGCGATCTCGTGCTGCGCGTAGACGTGCATGCGTGTGGCAGCCGGGAATTCGATCCGCGTGGCGCTCGTTAGGTTGAGAATCGGGTGTGCCGCCCAGACGAACGGCACACGATCGGTGCCCGTGTTCGTTGCCTCGTAGCGGCACTCCACCTCACCCGTCGGCGTCACGCGAACCTCGCGCGTGAAGCGGTACGGCATGCGGCGCCCCATCCAGGTCGTCGTCGCGCTCTGCCCTTCGGGTGACGTGCGTACGTCGATCGTCGGGATCTGAGACCAGAGCTCACCGTGATCGGGGAGTTGCGCGCCACCGAAGCCACGCACCCACGTCGGAACCTTGCTCGCGCCTCTATTCGGAAAGCACTCGTCATACCCGCCCGTATCCGCCGTCTCGGCGTAGGACGCGCTCTCGTCAGGCACCGTGTACGGCGTGACATCGCTGCTCCAGAGCCACTGACGTCCACCGAGCTCGAGGTGCGCGATCTTGCCGCCCAGCGCAGGCACAATCAGCACGCGCGATCCGCCACCGCGCAGCTCGGCGAACCCGAAATCCTCGAAGCGCGGCGTAGGCTCCGCGGGGCGAGACCGTCCGAAGAAGGACTTCAGGGGACCGGCTCGTCGAGAACGGCGACACCCGCAGCGCGCACGTCGATTCCACGACTCGCGAAGATCCGCGTAATTGTCTCGCCGATCTTGTTGTTAGGCGTGCTCGCACCAGCAGTCAGCCCGACCCGGACGCCATCGTGAATCGGCATCCAGTCGGTCGCCACCGCTTCGCTATGCTTGACCCCCGCCGGCCGGTACGTGATGCGATGCATGTCGGGCTCGATGCTCGTCGCATCCTCGATATGGTACGTGGGCACGCGGTCCGCGCATAACGCGGCGAGCGATATCGTGTTGCTCGAGTTGTAGCCGCCGATGACGACCATCACGTCCAGTGGCTCCCGGAGGAGATCTTCGACCGCGTCCTGGCGATCCTGCGTTGCCGAGCAGATCGTGTCGAACGTGCGGAAATTCGCTGCCCGGTAGTCGTCGCCGTAGCGCCGAGCCATGGCCCGACCAGCTTCCTCGCCGATCGCCAGCGATTCACGCGCGAGCATCGTCGTCTGGTTCGCGACGCCAATCCGTCGCAGATGCACATCCGGATCGAAGCCGGGAGACGCTGCGCGCGCGAAGCGCGCCAGGAACTCGTCGCGCGTTCCGCGGCCCTCGATGTACTCACAGACGAGTTGCGCCTCGCTCATGTCGCGGACCACGAGGAACGCGCCGCCGGGATATCGCTCCACCTGGGACGCGGTCGCGCGAGTCTCTTCGTGGTAGTGCTTGCCATGGATGAGCGCGGTGAACCCATCGCGCGCGTAGCTCTCCACGCGCTTCCAGACGTTGAGGACCGACCCACACGTGGTGTCGACGACGACGCAGCCGAGCCCGCGGAGAGTCTCGAAGTCGCGGACCGTCACGCCGAACGCGGGCAGAATCACGACATCCGACACAGACACACCAGCGTAGTCGAAAACCGGTTTACCGTCTGCGTCCTGGCCGGGCGCGAGGATCTGGATCCCCATCTCGCCCAACCGGCGGTTGACGTGCGGGTTGTGGATGATCTCGCCAACCAGGAGAATCCGGCGATCCGGAAACTTCCGACGGGTCTGATAGGCGTACTCGACCGCCCGCTCGACACCGTAACAGAAGCCAAATTCCCGGGCGAGCCGGACCGTGACAGCCCCGATGGTCAGAGTGTGGTCGTGCTCGCGGAGCAGGTCGACCAGCGAGCCGTCGTAATCGGCCGCCAGCGTCCCTTCGACCTCACCCTTGAGCCCGAATCCCTTGCGAAAGTACGTCGCGGGTGGCGTCGATCCCTGCTCTGGTACCGTCATGTGTTAGAATCTAGCAGCCGTCATCGTGAGGCGCGAAGCGCCCCACGACCGTCCGTCAGCAGCATTTCTCCAACGCGCTTTGTCCTCTTCGCTTGATATCGACGCCTGGGATCCTTCGATCGTGACCCCGGAGGAAAACGGTTCCGAGCCACCACCACTGCTTCGCCCGGCGCCGCTGGTAAAGGGCGAAGCGATCGGCGTGGTTGCCCCATCGTATGCCCCACGGGAGGGGTGGCTTCATCGCGGCGTGAAGGCCCTGGAACGCGCGGGCTACGGCGTCATCCTCGATAGCGAGATCGGCACCATGCGGCGCTTCGAGCGGATGGAAGACGAACGTCGGGCCGAGAACTTCATGGGAATGTGGCTCGACCCGCGCGTGAAAGCGGTGATCGGCGGCACGGGCGGGTACGGGGCGGCGCGAATGATCCCGCACCTCGAGCCCGAGGTGTTTCGCCGGAATCCGAAAGCGTTCGTCGGCTACTCCGACATCACCGCCCTTCACCTGTGGCTCATGCGCCGGTCGGGATTACGTGTCTTTCACGGGCCAACCGTGGATGACCTCATCCCGAGTGCGCGCGACCCAACGATGGCGTCGCTGCTCACGGCCCTCACGTCGCCTCGACCGTCCACACGGATGGGGCGCGACGTCTCGCGCGCCGTGCGCCCAGGGCGCGCGGTCGGCCGACTGACCGGCGGCAATCTCTCGCTCGTCCAGCAGTCGATCGGCACGCCGTACGAGATCGACACACGGGGAGCGATCCTCTTTGTGGAGGAGACGCGCGACCCCATGTCTTTCGTCGACGAGCGGCTCGTTCACCTGCGTGCCGCCGGCCTACTGCGAAACCTGCGCGGGATCGTCTTCGGGCACCTCTCGCTCGACCGCTCCGAAGAGGACGAGTTCGAGGACTTTCTGCTCGATCTGGTGTCGGATCTGAAAGTGCCAGTTCTCATGGACTTTCCCGCTGGCCACGAGATTCCGAACCTCACGCTGCCGATCGGGACTGAGGTCGAGCTGGTCGTCGAGGAGACCACGGGATGGCTGCAGTATCGCGAGGACGCGCTGGAGGCTCCCCCACAGGACTGATCGACGTCGCGCTCGGCGGGCGTTAGGCGCCGGTAGACTAGGCGACAGTATACGGTGCGAGGCGTTCGATCAGCTCGGCTGGCAGCGGCCGCTTCTCCAGCGTCGACACGTCGACGGCCACGACGACAAGATAGCCCTTCGCGCGGAGGGTCCCGTCGTCAGCGAACATGTCGAAGTTGACCGTGAGCGACGTTCGTCCAATCGCGCTCACGTAGGTGCGGATCTCCATGCGCTCATCGAGCCGGGCCGGAGTCATGAACTCCGTGTGCATCACTTTGCGCGGCAGCGTCACGGCGTGCCGAGCCACCATGTCGTGATACAGCAACCCGACCGCGCGCAGCAGTTCGGACTCCGCGAACTCGAAGAAGCGAAGGTAGGCGTCGTACCGGATGATGCCGACGATGTCGACGTCGCCCCACCGCACGTACTCGTGCACCACGAACGGCGCACCCATCACGCTCCCTCGGCGTACTGCGCCGGCGAGAGGAATGGCGCGAGCGCGTACGCCACGAGCGTCTCGTACGCGCGCTGCCTGTCGACGAGACCCGCCGTGAGAATGCCGACTGCACCGGCGCCGTGTTTCGTGCCGATGGCTCCGGTGACGCGGTCCATGGCATGCCCCAGTTCGACGCCGTCCCGCACGAGAGCGGCTACGCGTGGTGGCAGCGGCATGGCGAGCGATCCACCAACACCGACGCGACCATCGCGCGCGACGACCGATGCCCACGCACACGTGCGCATCCCGCCGTCGTCCTCGACGACGCCGCCCTCGAGGCCGACACCGACATCGGCGTCGCCCGCGGCCAGCGCCGCGCGTGCCCGTTGCGTTGCGCCGCGAATCGTCTCGGCATCGCCGAACGGCTGGTCCCGGACACCTGACGCGACCGCCACACTCACCACGGACGCGGTCCAACCACAGCGGGCCAACACGGCCGCGACGGCAGCGATTTTCACCGGGTTCGTTGAACCGACGGCGACGCGGCTCAGCCGAACACCATCTGTCGTCGGACTCGTTGTGGGTTCGATCACCGACATGCGTCCTCCACCGGGCGCTGGACGGCGGAAATCTAGCGTCGCCGGTAGGCCGACGCCCACGATCGCCTGACGCGAACGCGCCAGCTTCCTCGCGGACCTGCTTGCCGGTTTTCCAGAGTGGGCGTAAGCTTTGCCGCCCATGCTCGAGCCTCGCTTCGAACCCACGCTTGCCGACAGTGCTCAGTCGCCGCCATCGACGCGGCGCGAGGGCACGCCATTCATTTTCATCGGCGAACGACTGTGGCTCGACTTCGTGAACACCGACGATCTGCGTCGCGGCGTGAGGTTCGACGCGCTGCGTGAGTTCGAGACGTTCGTGCAGTGGCTCGAAGCCGCGAATGTGCTCGACGCCGAGCGTGCCGCTGGATTGCGACGCCGCGCGCAGCAGCAGCCGTCTGGCGCTGGGGCAGCACTCGTGGATGCGCGTCGCGTTCGGGCGTCGCTGCGCGCACTCGCCGAGCGCGGACACAACACCGAGAAAGCGCGGATCGACACGCTCACCGAGATCAATCGCATCCTCGGCCGCAGCGCGGGAACACGCAGACTCGAGCCGAAGAGCGACGGGACGTTCGCGCGCAGCTTCGTACCAGTGGGTGACGCGTTCGCCGGCTTGCTGATTCCGGTCGTCGAGAGCGCCGCCGATGCGCTGGTGATCGGCGAGTTGTCCAGGATCCGACGATGCGCCGACAGCCGCTGTCCTCGCGTGTTCTACGATGGAACGAAGAATGGGCGACGTCGCTGGTGCGACATGGCCACCTGTGGGAATCGCGCGAAGGCCGCCCGGCACCGCGTCCGCAGGCGTGAGGCGGGAGACCCGCTGGACGATGCTCGGCCCGACGACGTACAGCCTCCAGCAATCGAGCAAGGGCGTCGTGGCGCCGGACTCGGTGATGCTCTCGCCGCCGGCTGTGCGCGAGCTGCGCTGACGCGCGTCCGCAGCAACGCGTGAGCCTCGTTAGGGTCGTCCGCACGTATCTCGAGCTACGCTCACCGAACGCCCTCCGCTCCGCAACGCGCGACGACCCCGCCCTGCGTCTCGCACGCATGGCGCCCGACGACATCCGGCTATTCAGGGAGTTGTATCACGACGTCGGCCACGCCCATCAGTGGCACGATCGCAACTCGCTCTCTGACAGCGAGCTGCGGACGCACTTCGAGTCACCCGATGTGGCGCTCTGGGTGCTGTACCACGACGATACCCCGGCAGGATTCTTCGAGCTGCGGCGTCACGCGGACGACAGCGTCGAGATCGTGTATTTCGGCCTGACGGCCGCGTTCACCGGCCGGGGGCTCGGCAAGCACCTGCTCTCTCGCGCGGCGGAGACTGCGTGGGCCTTCGGCGCCGAGCGCGTGTGGCTGCACACGTGTACGCTCGACTCACCGGCAGCACTGCCTAACTACCTCGCGCGTGGATTCGAGCCGTACAAGACCGAGACGTACCAGGCGGTCGTTCGCGACGATCAGCCGGAGACGCCTAACGACTGACGCCCGGTCCCGGCTGCCCCTAGCGGCCGCGGCGACGACGCCCGCGCGGGGCCGCTCCGCCGGGACCTCGGCCGCGCGGCGGCGAGCCGTCACCGCCGGGACCGCAATGCCGCGGTCCACTGCCATCGCCGCGCCGCGCCGCCCTGCCCCGCGGCGGGCGCTTGTCACGGCGGAACTCGCCGGCAAGCTCGCGAACCCGTCGTTCATCGCGTGGCGTGAGGTCCGTCGACGGCTCGTCGCGCACGACTTCATCCGGCGACCACGGGCGGTCGAGCAGGTCCTGCAGCTCGGCGAGTGTCGTCGCGCGCACGGCGCCACGCGGCCCACGAAGCACCGTGAAGCGAATCGGGCGATCGAGCGCAGGCAACTCCTCTTCCGTCATCGTCCGCGCGAGCTTCTCCGGCAGGCGCAGCCTCGCGACGCCACGCGGTGTTCCGCTCACGTCCTCGACGTCGTAGTCGATGGGAACAGTGCGACCGCGGACGTCGACGGCATCCGGCAGCGCGAGGAAGGTCGCTCGCACGTCTGGAGCGACGATGGCATCGAAGTCGATCGGGAGCTGCGACGCCCGAAATTCGTCCATCGATCGCACACCCCCCAGTGCGCGCTCGTAGAGCGGCGTGAGCTCCGCCACTCCAAGGCGCGGAGTCGCGGCCCCTGAGCGTCGATAGACCTCGCGGATCTCCTCAATGACGGAGCGATGCCGCTTGAGCGCGGGATGGCGCGCCTCGCCACGCGCGAGCGAATCGGCGAGCAAGGATCTGATGCGATCCTCGAGCTCGGGCGGAAAATCGTCCAGCGGCTCATACTCGCGATCGAGCTCGAAGCCGTGGTACTGCAGCGTTCGTCGGAGCGCGAGCGACCCGTGCTTCCGGCGCGGATCGTAGACGACTTCGCCCGCCCCGCGGGTTGCATAACGCTGCACCAGCTCGGGCGGGATCTGCGTACCCTCGATCGACGCGCGAGGAATACCGAATCGGTCAGCGAAGTAGCGAAGCTCTCCGGCGATCGGTCCCCAGCTGCCACACACGCTCGTCTTCGAAACGCGTGCTTCGTCGCCGTCGGCCGTCTGCTCGTCGATCACGAGGTCGAACGGCATGAAGCGCGCGAGCAGGTCGGCGAAGCGTCTGCGCGTGTCTTCGCGCGCATACGAGAGGTGATCCGGGAGCGGCAGGCCGACGCCACGGTAGACGCTCGCCATCGCGAGCGCGGCGTCCTCGATCGCCTTCACCAGCACGCCGCGCTGCTCAGCCCACTCCTCGATGCGCTCGTCGAACAGATGCCGAGGCAGCCCGTAGACTTCACCCATGTAGCCGGCGCTCGTGAACGCTTCGGCGTACACGTTGTAGGCCGTGAGGTGATCGCTCCCCGCGACGATCAGCCCCTCGAGATCGCGATCCTCGCGCGTCATGCGGTGCAGCGACTCGATCGAGCTCATCACGGCGAGATACGGAATCATGTCGTCGTCCGCATTGACGACCAACTCCGCCCACGGCCGGTCCACCGGCAGTGCCTCGACCAGCTTGCCATAACGCGACAGCCGCCCGTTTTCGATGATACCGCGCGATTCCAGATGGGCTACGGCCTCGCGATACGCGCGTCTGTCGAGCGCGATCGGGAGGTCCAGCTCGTCCGCGCGCACACCGAGGTCGGCACACGTGAGCGCGACGCGTTCGGAATCACCGGCGAGCTGGAACTCGGGCTCTGTTGGGCGTAACGCGTAGAAATCGATGTCACGGTCGGACAGGATGAACACCCGCCCACCCTCCACGCGGCCGTGTACGCGGCCAGCCATCTGGAGGATCTCGTTCGCGCCGAGGTGCAGGCGCGTCAGCACGTTCTTTCCGCGCTCGATGATGTTCGCGAACCGCGTGTCATCGATGATGACGGTATCGAGGCCCTTCACGTTCAGAGCGGACTGCCCGGCAGCGGTCATCGAGAGAAAAAACGGCTTCTCCGCCCCATCTTCGAGGAATGGACGGATGATGCGAATCGGCTCGCCGCCGTGATAGAACGCGCTCGTGATACGCGGGAACCGATCGGCCACATAGCGCGCAGCCTCCTCCACGGAGGCTCGCGTCGGCAGGAACATCCCGACGCCGCGCTGCTGCCTAACGACCTGTTGGAGGAACTTGTCGTTGAGGAACTGCACCGGCTGCTCGCGGACCACCTTCACCGACGCCGCCCGCTTCGGATCGAACGCGAAGCTCTGCACCACGGCGGTGGAGTTCAGATACCGCGCATAGAACGTCGGGTCGACCGTGGCCGATAGCCAGATGAACCGGCATCCGACGCGCTTTCCGAGCGCCAGACAGAGTTCCAGCTCAGCCGACGTCTGATGGATCTCGTCGACGATGAGCGTGTCGTTCTTCAGGATGTCGCCGTCCTGGAACCAGCGGCGCGCGATGCCGGTTGTGACGATGATCACGTTCCACGTCGGTGTCTCCGGCGTGGCCTCGCGCTCGCGGTTCACCACCCCGACGCGGAGGGGAGCGCGAAGGATTTCCTCCGCGATCGGTCTGACGGCGAGCGTTTTTCCCGTACCGGTGCCGGCCACGATCCCGAAGGGGCGGCCGTCACGCGCGAGCGCGCGGACTTCCTCACCGTGTTCGCGCTCGAGGAACGTGTCGATGTGCAGCCCGAGCGCGATCTCGATCGTCTCGCATGCCGCGCGTGTGGGCGCGATGACGATCACGCGCCCCGTTGGGGGCTCCGCGGCGACGAACGCGCCGTGATCCGGCGGGAGCGAGCGGTCCTGGACCTGTCGAAGCACGAGTCGAAGGGGTGCAAAGACGAAGCCGTCGCTGGACGGGAGATCGAGCTCTCCGTTCGCGACGGCCTGGGCAATGTACTCCGCCTCACGCATCGCGGCGAACTAGCGCCGCGATGTCCTGCTTCACTACTGCAGTTCTACTGGTTCCGCGGCTGATCCGGCTTCACGGGCTTCCGATCGGGGGTGACCGTTTTCTCCGGAACCTCGGGCAACTTGCGCGGGGGCGGCTGCGGTGGTGGATCCTGTAACGATTTCACGAGCGGCAGCCGCGGATTCCGGGGCTCATCGCTGTAGATGAGCCGTCCGTTGCGCGGCAGATTGCGGGCAGCACTCGCGCAATCCGTCGGGGCGGGTTGCTGCGCCGGCGGAACGTTCTCCAGCCAGATGCGGCACATCCCCGGCGGCGGGAGATGCGTGCGCGGGACGGATGTCTTTGGGTCCTGAGGTTGAGGCCGCGCCTGAGCTTCCAGCGAGGCGCCACCAGCCACCATCGCGGCAAACACGAGCGCATACAGACTGCGTTTCATTGACGCTCCAGAAAAACTGCAAGACGACGACAACTGTACAGGCACACCTGGTGCCGCTTTGCCGACGTCGGCGCCTTCCCGTAACCGAATCCTATTCAACGCTTTAGAAAGCGCAATCAAGCGGTCTCTCCGTCTGCCGTCCGCCTATGAGGACGACCGAACCGGGAATGAGGACAGCCGACATGCGCCAGCGTGTATGAAAGTACCCCTCTGCGACGGTACAGTTCGCGCTCGGCGCGATAATCCGGCGTCAGTCACCGAACGAGATACCCGTCGCCCGCGCGGTGAGCACGGTATCGTGGTTCGGATCGACCCGCTTTGCCTCGCCCAGAGCCTGGACGATGGGGATCGTCACGATGTGCGGCGACTGTAGCGCCACCATGGACCCCCACTGCGCGTCGGCCACGGCGCGGACGGCGGCGCCGCCGAAGCGCGCCGCCAGAAGACGGTCGTAGCCGGTCGGTTGCCCGCCACGCTGCAAGTGACCCAGGACCAGTGATCGGGTCTCCTTGCCGGTCATCGTCTGAATCTCGCGCGCGATCGTGTCCGCGATCCCACCAACGCGCCGCGCCTCCCCGGGCAACGACTGGCCGATGGACGACTCGTGGCCACCGCGTGAAAATGCGCCCTCCGCGGCGACCACAATGGAGAAGTGCCTGCCAGCGCGATCACGCTCCATGATCTTTTCGCAGACCTTCGTGATGTCGTACGGGATTTCGGGAATGAGAATCACATCGGCGGTACCGGCCAGTCCGCTGTGCAGCGCAATGAATCCCGCGTGACGACCCATGACCTCCATCACGATGACCCGGTCGTGGCTCTCGGCCGTCGTGTGCAGTTTGTCGATCGCCTCGAGCGCCGTGTTCACGGCGGTATCGAAGCCGAACGTCGTGACGGTACCACTCACGTCGTTGTCGATCGTCTTCGGCACGCCCACAATCTTCATCCCGCATTCGTGCAATCGCTGCGCGATGGCGAGCGAGCCGTCGCCGCCGATGGTGATGACGGCGTCGATGCCGAGGGCGCGTGCGTTCTCGAGCAACTCGTTCGAGCGGTCGGTCTCGACGAATGATCCGTCAGGCTGCCGAATCGGGTAATGGAACGGATTGCCGCGGTTCGTCGTGCGGAGGATCGTCCCGCCAAGGTGGGCAATCCCGCGCACGGATTCGCGCGTTAGGCTCACACACTGGTCCTCACCGAGCAGCCCCGCGAACCCTTTCCGGATTCCGATGACTTCCCATCCGCGACCGAGTGCCGACAGGACCGCGGCGCGAATGACCGCGTTGAGGCCGGGCGCGTCACCGCCGCCGGTCGAGATCGCGATTCTCATGCTGTTCGCAACATGCGCACGACCTCTCCCGGCAGCGCGTGCCGCCCGAGCTTGGACTTTTCGAATACAGGGTGCCCGTCCCGACTCACCTCGAAGCGTCCGCCGCCCGACGGAATCAGTTCGACGTGCGCGTCCGGAAATGCCTCTCTGATCTCGGCCGCCAACCTGGCGGCCCGCGGTTCGTACGTTCAGACCGTGCAGTATTCGATCGTGATGGTCATCGGTCCAATGGTCTGTGTTATTGCCATGCGGTCAGTGCTGCCGGTCAGCGCCCGTGCTGTCCATGACGCGACCTGTCGGGCTCGGGCATCGGGTGCCGGAGCAGGTGTCGCCGAGGCTGTTCCAGTTGGCGATCGCGTTCAGTGCAAGCGCCCACGAACCCTGCGTCTGATATCGCCAGAACGGACGGATCGCGAACATCACGACGTGCCCGTTGCCGAGGGGTGCGTCCACGACAGCCGCCTTGCCTTGCATGTCCTGTGGGTTGTTGAGCATTCCGGAAATGCCTAGCGAGTCGGCGCGATCCACAAAACGCAAGATCACGCGAGGGCGCACGCGAGCCTGTGCCGCGAGGAAGGTCGAGTCGACCGTGCCGCCATCGCCCTGTCCTTGCCCGCCAGTCTGCACTTGCAGCAGCGGTGTCTGATTGAAGTAGACCGGGAAACTCTTGCTGACATCATACCCATAGAGAATCGGGCTCGAAGACGTCACCTGCTCCGCTCGGAAGATGGCCCCGCGGGCACCGAGCGTACGCGACTGGACCTCGGTGACGCTCGGCGTTAGGCCGAGCTCCATCGGAAACCGACTCGTGGAACCTTCGACGAGCAACAATCCGCCGCGCTCGACGAAGCGTCGCACCTGTGCCGCACCTTCCAGACCCATGCCGGGACGAATGTCGTCGGTCTCATCCCATTTGCCGAGATGCGGCGTCTGTGCCGATGCCTTCCACGGAACAGCTGGCCCGACCATCGGGCGGCCGTTCACGAGTGACATGCCGCCCTGACCCGAGTGCGGGAAGATGACCACGTCGTACCGATCGAGCACACCGGGCGCCCGGAGCTTCTGGTCGGCCATGTACGTGTAGGGAATTCCCATCTTGTCGAGCGAGAACCGCACCCAGCCTTCGTTCTGCGTCTCTTGCCAGGTGTGGATGTACGCGATTCGCGGCACGGAGATCGGATGCGTCCGAACACTTGGCGCCGCGGGCACCGCGTTCGCGACCAGTCCGAGGTCGCGTACCGCATCGCGAACCTTCGGCGCATCGGCGACGATGAACGTGCCTGCGGGGTAGCTCACCGAGTTGCTCGTGAACGCACTGTCGGCGACGAGGACGCGCCCACCTGCTTTCCACGGGAGCACGGCCGATCGCCAGTCACCGATGTGCCTCACGAGCAAGGTGCCGCCTGAGCCGTTCACTCGTCCCGCGACAGCCGCGTCACTGGTGAGCGGACGCATCGGCTTGGAGAGAATCGTAGAATCGCTGATGGTGTACGTCTCGACGTGACGCAGCTCGTCGATCGTCCACCCGGTGTCGTCGTACGGCGACGGATCATCCGGCTTGTAGCGCTGGATCGCGAGCATCGTGCGGATCATCTGCGTGTACGGCTGGTCCATGCGTACGATCCAATCGCCCGCATGAACAGTGACGGGGCCGGTCGCCCGAGGGCGCCCGGCAGCGCGTGTGCCCGCTTCGCCCCCCGCCAAGCGCGCCGATTGCGCTGAATCCCCGGGCTGCGTTGGCCGAGCGGCGTTTGCGGCCGATGCTGCGCCACCTGACGCGGCTGTGGTTCGGGTCGCGCTATCCGCTCGCGAGCTGTCCGCGGACGCTGTGCGCTGCGCACCGGCCGCCGTACTGCCCGACGTCGACGCGGGCAGCGGTCCGCGGTCTTCGATGACACGCGCTCCACGCTCGACAGTGAACTCGCTCGTCGCCTCGTGAATCTCTGCCGCCTGCAGACGAAACAGATTCACGAGATCCGCCGCCTCGGCCGCGTGACGCTGGTCGCGCGGAATCACGAACGCATACGGCGCGGACGTGGTCCCACGCGCGATCATGCGTTCCGCCTTGCGCGACGTTGTTCTCGAGAAACGTCGTGCGGTGGTCGCCCGACGTACTTGAGCGCGATGAGCGCGCCTGACTGCTGATAGTTGATGTTGCTGCGGATGCACCAGCGCACGCCGTTGATCGGCGGATTCGGACGATCCCAACTGCGACCCGTCTGCGCAGCGCCGAGGTCCACCGTCTGACATTCGGCGCCGCCCGACGTGTACGTCTCGTAGAACCGTCCGATCGAGTTGTGGAACTGCGCGATCGCCATGACGTAGTTAGGCGCCCATCCATCGTAGAAGCCGTGCGTCCACACGCCCGGCGAGCCCACGACGCGTCAGCTCGGTGATCTCCTGATACGCGAGCGTGTGCCATTCGGAGATCGCGATCGGATCGAACTCGTCGTTGTAGGGGCCAGTGCCGGTGCTGATGTACAGGAACGGCACCGACTCGTGCAGGTCATGCGTGATCGTCGGGTGCCACTGGAGGAAGCCCTTCAGGTAGTTCTGCGTGATCTTCTGCGACACGACCATGCCGTCGCGGTTGTTGTCGTGCGCCGTGTACTTGCCCCAGTAGACGAGGTTGCGGCCGCGGCACCTTCAGCAGCTTCGACTGGTTGTACGACGTCCACCATCGCGATCGCGGCCATCCACTTCCTGTACCGGCGTGATGAGCGTGATGACGTTGGACGCGGATATCGCGCACGAACTCGCCCTCATCCACCGCGAGACGATAGGCGAGCTCCATCAGCATCTCGGGACTGCCGGTCTCCGGCGAGTGGATCGAGCCGAGCAGCCAGTAGATCGGCTTTGCCTCATGAATGAGTCGCGCACGCTCGGCAGCAGAGAGGCCTCGCGGGTCGGCGAGGCGCGCCGTCATCGCGCGGTACTCGTCGAGCCGGCGAATCGTTTCCTCGTCGGCCACGGCCAGCGACGATCTCTTCACGGTCCTCGTCGCTCATGCCGAACGACATGAGACGCGTGCGCGTCGGAGCGCGGCGGCCACCGCGCGGAAGTATCTGTTGACGTCCGCCACGTGCGAGAGCTTTCCCACGGTCCCGGGAACGTAGCCGAGGACCTTGAGCGGCGTCGGGACGGTGGCCGACGCTCGGCAGATAGTCGACGAGCTCGGTGGTGAACTTCCACTTGGGATCCGTCGGCGTGAGCTCCCGGATCTTCGCCGTATACTCGGCATCAATCAGAGAGCCGGCCGGTAACTGCGCCGCCATTCCGGTCGGTGCAGTGAGCACCGTGGCGAACAACGCGAGCGAGGCGACGACCGTAGCGTGGCGCATGACTTCGACTTGGGTTCGAGGGCAGATCCCGCGCGGCTCAGCGCGAGAGCGGGAAACCGGAGAGATTCGCAATCTGTCGGATGACGCTGTCCTGTTTGGCCACGACCGCGCGCAACGAGTCGACCTGTTGCTGGAGCGCGGCGTTGTCCTGTCGCAGGTCGTTCAGACCGTCACCGAGTTGAATGATCTGTTCGCTCATGGCGATGTCCGCCTTGCTCGTGGGGCACGCGGTACAGATCACGGCCAGCATGAGCGCGGACACGACGCGTAGCATCGATGTTCCTCGTCGGTCGGTGGAATCGAGTGCACGGCAGCGAAACGGTTTGGCATGCGTTCCCGAGATGGCAGGACGCGACCCGTCGGATCGTATGGTGCGCTTGCCGCTTACGGAAGGGAACGATGCGACGTGGCACCACCGTGCCCGAATTGGTCGTGGTTTTGACAGTGGTTGGGGTGCTAGTCACTATCGCGCTCACACGTGCACGCGGGGTGCGCGACCGCGTGAGCGTGCGCGCGGCAGCCTCGGAAACCGTCGCGACGTTCGCGCTGGCGCGCCGCTGGTCGTTGTCGCGAGCCTCGCGCACCGCCATCACGTTCGACACCATGTCGGCAACCGCTCATCGTTCGGAGTTACGCCGACACCATCGCGCGCCGCTCGCTGAGATCGTCGCACGGTGTTGGCCTGTCGGCATCGCGCGACTCGATGGCCTATGCGCCTAACGGGCTGGGCTACGGAGCGTCGAACCTCACGCTGGTGTTGCGGCGAGGTGACGCTGCGGAGACAGTCTTCGTATCGCGGTTGGGCCGCGTGCGTCGGTAACGGCAGGTCAGGTATGGATGCACGAGGGGCCGGCGGAATGCCGGCCCCTCGTCAGGTCGACACCTCCTATCGTGCGTTCAGTCGGCCGCGACTGTCCCGAAATCGAATCCCGGCACCGAGATTCGCGGGATCTGCTGTCCGATCACGCGTTCGATCGTGCGAACCATCGCGATCTCATCCGGCGACATGAACGTGTATGCGTCACCGGTGGCTGCGGCTCTCCCTGTGCGCCCAATGCGGTGGACGTAGTCCTCGGGCTGCTGCGGGACGTCGTAGTTGATGACGTGCGAGATCCCGGAAATGTCGAGCCCGCGCTGAGCGATGTCCGTGGCTACCAGCACGCGGATCGCGCCGCTCTTGAATCCCTCCAGCGCCTGCGTGCGCTGCGCCTGCGACTTGTCGGCGTGCATCGCGGTAGCGGTGATGCCGCCGCGCTCGAGATGGCGCACTACGCGATCCGCCCCGTGCTTCGTGCGGCTGAAGATGAGCACGGAGTCCATCTCCGGCTTGCGGAGCAACTCGACCAGCAACGCGCTCTTCTTGTCGCGCGGAACCGGGTACACCGCGTGAGCGACGGTGCTGGCGGCAGACGACCGCCGTCCGACCTGCACGACAACGGGCTTCCGTAGATACTTCCGCGCGAGTGCCTCGACCTCGGGCGGCATCGTCGCGCTGAATAGCAGCGTTTGCCTGTAGCGCGGGATCTCGCTGACGATGCGGTTGATCTGCGGCGCGAACCCCATGTCGAGCATCCGATCCGCTTCGTCGAGGACCAGCACTTCGAGATCGTCGAAGTTCACGTTCTGCCGCTCGACGTGGTCGATCAAGCGTCCCGGCGTGGCAACGACAACGTCGACGCCGGCCCTCAGCGCTCGCTCCTGGGGCTCGATGGGCACGCCGCCAAATACCGGGGCAACGCTCAGACCAGAATGTTTGCCGTACTTCCGAAAGCTGTCTTCTACCTGCGCCGCGAGCTCGCGAGTTGGCGTAAGGATCAGGACGCGAGTTCGCTTCGGGCCTTCGACTAGCCGATTGATGATCGGAAGTGTGAACGCCGCCGTTTTCCCGGTCCCTGTGTTCGCGAGGCCGATCATGTCGCGGCCGCTCAGCGCGAGGGGAATCGCTTCTCGCTGAATCGGAGTGGGGTGGGTGTATCCCGCGTCTCGGACGGCGGCGAGCACCTGCTCGCATAGACCAAGATCGTCGAATGTGCCAAGAGCTTCAGCTACTGGGAGAGCAGTTTCTGTGTCGATTGTGTCGATATCGATTGTGTGTGTCGTTTCCATTGAGTCCCATGTGAGCGCGCCGGGGCCGCTTGCTCGAGGACGTCTCGAGACCGGCGCACGAGTACAACAACTCGGCGCGCTCGAACGAGCACGCCAAGACGAATCTCTTGCTGAAGAGATATTCTGCGGGGCAGAGATTGGCTCTTCGGTGAGCCAATGCCGCAAGCGGTGGGATCGGCTCCACGGGCGACGACCGGCGCCTTGTGGACGCAGTAGCGAAGCTCGTGCGCTAAACCTAAACCGCGGCGATACTTGGCGCCACGGAGGCCCGGCAGGACACCGGGACTCGGCTCATACCAGCTCGAGCGGTCTGCCCGAGAGACGCGCAATGAGTCCGAGACGGAACGTGACATCCGTCCAGCGCTCGTCGCCCGACGTCATCCGCTCCAGCGGAAACGCGGGCCACACGAATGGATTGGACGAGCGCGGCATCGCCATGCCCTTGTGCGGATGCCAGACGAGGTCCCTATCCCTGTCATCGAGGAACCGCTCGAACAACTTGCTCCAGCCTTCGTTGCGCCGCAGAAATCCGAGGCGCGCCATTAACTCGAGCCACGAAAGCGCGAAGGGAACATCAGCATCTGCGACGTTCCGGTTCGGCAGCATGTCACCGAGCACGAGGTGAGGCTGGGCGACAATGTGCGAACCGAACAACTGCGTGAGCTCCTGACGCGGCTGCGGCTGCGACAGGTAGTGAAGAATCCGATCGAGCTGGACGTGGTTCTCGCTCCGGAAGAGCGGCATGTGCGCGAGCATACCCAGCGCGTAAATCGACGGCGGGGCGGCCTCTGGCGCGAGAACCTGCTTGTTGCCGACGCGCACCCACGGCTTGTGTCCAAGCGGCGATCGGACAAACGCGTCGATTCGATCCAGGATTCGACGTGCCGCTCCCCTCAGTCGCGGATCGCCCTCGTAACCGGCCTGCGCCAGCGCTGCCGCCGCGGCTTCACGCAGAATCGTGCGACCACGGTGAGCCAGGTCGGAATCGTCGTGAGCTTCCCTCGCGAACTCGAACAAGAACGCCGGGTCATCATCCTCAGCCAGAAGTCGAAAGAGGACGCGACGCGCTCGCAAGAGCGGGGGCGAGTCCTTGTCCCAGCCATATTCCAGAAGCCGCCTGAAGGCGTTGATCGTTCCCACGCCCTCGAAGAGGTTCGCGCGGTCGGATGGGACGTCCAACATCGACTTGTTCCATACGCCGTCTGGCGATTGCGTCACGGCGAGGGCTAACGCGGGCGGGTGCGCATAGCTGAGGACGGCCGCCTCGCGGGTCAATTCGCCTGACACTCGGGCGACGTCTGCCAGTGCCCGGTACCTGATAGCATTCGACGCGTGTTCAAGAAGCCACGCCATCGGGAACTCCACCAAGCTCAGCGGCGCAACTGGAGTCGGTGGGATTGCGACGTGAGCGGGCTGTTCAGTCACGATATGGCGAGGCCATTAAGTCGTTGTCATGTAACACGTTCACTGTACTCACGCCGGTCGACGGCGATAGGCGCGTAAGCATAGGCACATTACGAACCGGACGCTAGAGGGGTGTCAGGACGGCTCCAGCGGACGCGATTCGCTTG
Source organism: uncultured Gemmatimonadaceae bacterium (assembly GCA_963829055.1). Taxonomy (GTDB): domain Bacteria; phylum Gemmatimonadota; class Gemmatimonadetes; order Gemmatimonadales; family Gemmatimonadaceae; genus JAJKIV01. The sequence continues at coordinate 168,192 of CAWHHI010000008.1, forward strand.
TGATGAGGCCTGAGGCCGGCCATCTTGCCATGTGAACTTGATCTTCGCGGCCATGCTTGCAGGCCCCAGCCGTCCTGCTTCTCACCCTGCGGATCGACATGCGCGGTGAGTTCATCGACGTCAACGGCGCGCGACTCTACTACTACGCCGCAGGAAGTCGCGGAGCCGGCGAGCCCGTCGTTTTTCTTCATGGCTTTCCAACCTCGTCCCACTTGTGGACCGAGGTGGTCCCTCTTGTACCCTCCGGACACCGCGTCGTCGTGGTCGACCTCCTCGGCTACGGAAGGAGCGATAGACCCGCCGGACGCGATGTCAGTGTGCGTGGACACGCCGAACGAGTCGTTGGACTGCTCGACGCGCTGGCGATCAACTACGCATGTATCGTCGGCCACGACGTCGGCGGCGGCATCGCGCAGACGATGGCCGTGCGCTGGCCCACCCGGGTGTCCCGGCTCATGCTCGTGAACTCCGTGGGCTTCGATCTCTGGCCGGGCCGTGAGGTGAAGGTGGCGCGAGCCATGCTGCCGTTGACACGCCATCTACCGGCGACATGGCTCCTGTCGATCCTCCGCACCGACCTCATGCGAGGCTACCTCACATCCGACCGCGGCGCGCATTCCGTAGAGATGTACGTCCGCCCCTTCTCCAGTCCCGAAGGCCGCGACTCGCTCGTGGAGCACATGCTGTCGCTCGACAGCAGCGAGACCAAAGCGATCGAGGGGAGACTCAAGGATATCGTGGCACCGACGGCGATCATGTGGGGTGCAGAGGATCCATTTCTACCTGTCGCCATCGGGCGGCGGCTCAATTCCGAGATCCCCGGTTCTACGCTGACGGTGGTGCCTGACGTCCGGCACTTCGTCCCTGAGGAGGCACCAGAAAAAGTAGCGGACGTGCTCACGGAGCTCTTGGCGCGGTGACAGCCTCACGGTTGGACACGATGCGCGCGATGGTGGCCAAGAACCCGTCGAACGCGCTTGCACGGTTTGGACTGGCGAACGAGGCGCTCAAGGAGCGACTCTACGACGAAGCGGTGGAGCATCTCCGCATCTATCTCGACACGCACACAGACGAGGGCAATGGCTACGGCCGCCTGGCGGAGGCCCTCGTGCACCTCGGTCGCGCCGATGAGGCGCGTGATGCGTTGCGCCGCGGGATCGAGGCCGCTCGGAACTTCGGTCACCCGAGCATGGCGAGCGAATTCGAGGCGCGACTCGACGAGTTGGAGGACCTGTAAATGCGGCGGCTGGGGAGCGCGACGCTGCTGGTCGCGATCGGCTGCGCGTCGTTAGGCACGCACGCGGTCCAGGCCCAGGGACGAGGGCCGCTGCAGTTGCCCCGCGTCGGCGAACGAGTGCGCGTGCGCGCGCCGAGCATTCGGGACGACCGCTATGTCGGACGCGTGGAAAGTTTGCCTCCCGACTCTATCATGCTCGACACGGCTGGCGTCCGACGCCGTTTGGGATTCGACATGGGTCCGGTACTCGTAGAAGAATTCCGCCGTGTCACGATCCCGACGAACGCGATCGAATCGATCGACATCAGCACAGGACGCTCGCACAAACGCTCCACGATCAAGGGAGCCATCATCGGCGCGCTTGGAGGAGCCGTACTGTTCGGGGTCACCAACCTGCCCGAGGTGGATCCCGGCTTCTCCGACTTCATGAGTGGCGCGACCGTCGGCGTGGTGGTCGGCGGCGTGGTGGGCGGCGTCGTGGGCTACTTGTTAGGCGCCGAGAAGTGGCAGTCGTTCTATCGGGCCGGGGTACTCCCCCCCTGAGCGGGCGGGAGCGTGTCAGCCGGTTCAATCGCCACCGCGAACGCGTCCACTGAATAGCGGCTGCCCGGGTTCCAGAGCATCCAGCTCTTCACACCGTTCTTGTAGCCGGCTCGTATCTGTGCGCGCACTTCCGCCGCGCCATACCGCGGCGGCCCGAGCGTGAAATCCTGGTACCATGGAACGACCTTGGCGGCGTTCGCGATGCCGGCACTTCGACGAGTCGCATCCGCGAGGGCATGGTCGATCGTTGCGAACGGTGCGGCGTTAGGATTCGCCAGTCGGTACGTGCCCGGCGCAAAGTGCGACGGGTAGACCATCGGCAGCACGACATCCGCCTGATCGATGAACTTCTCCCACTGCTGGCCGATCCCCATGTCCGTCGTGTCGGTCGCCGTTAGGCCAAAGACGTCGATCGTCAACGGGACACCCGTCGGACGCAGCTGGTCGCGCGCGAACCCGAGCTGCTCGCGGATCACCTGCGCGCGCACCCGACCGTTGGCCAGCGGGAATACCGCTTCGCGCACGAGCCGCTTCTCATCCGGAAATCGAACGTAGTCGAACTGCACCTCGCTGAATCCGAGGTTCACAGCCTCTTTGGCGAGATCGGCGGCGTATTGCCACACGCCACGTTGGTGCGGGTCCAGCCACGGCTTTCCGTTCTTGTCGAGCCATGGCTTCGTTGGATCGGACCGGCGCTTGATCGACCACTCGAGCTTTCGCTCGGCGAGTAGCGGGTCCTTCGCGACAACGATCCGCGCGATCGGATAGATGCCATGCGTGCGCATCGTGTCGAGCACCGCGCGCAGGCGACGGTAGGACATGGGACGCGTGGTGTCCGCCCCGATCTCCCGCGCCAGCGGGACCGTGGACCGGTACAATGTGAAGCCTCGATCATCCTTCACGTCGATCACGAGCGCGTTCACCTCGGTGCGCTTCGCGACGTCGATGAGCTCCCACATACGTTGTCCGAGCGCGGCCCATCGATTCACATAGAGCCCGCGCACGACGCGCGGCGTGGGCACGCGTGGTTGTGCAGGCCTCGCGATGGAATCCGGAACGCTCGGCGCAGCAACGGGCGCGGCCCGTGCCGCGGTGTCGACTTTGGCGGGCTGCGATGCCGGCTTCGAATCGCAACTCGCGGCCCAGCACACGAGACTCGCGGCTGCGGCGCTGGCGGCCGCGCGGGATGAGAAAGGATGACGACGCATTGTCGAGGCAATGTATCGATCGGAGGAACATGATAACACAGCCAGCGCTCCGACCAATCCGATTTCATCGCCGTGACGTACGCGTGATGATGGTCACACTCCGTGACCTTGGCGGGATCGCACTGACCGGCCGGCAGCGCGAGCCTCGTCCCCACGTCACCGCGTTGCCGGAGATCTCATGTCGCCTTCTCGCTCGCTGTCACGGAGCGCAGCGTTTACGGTCGGCGCCCTTTTGTTGGTGGGCGCTGGCTCGCTTGGCGTTGCTCTTAGAAGCTCTATCGCTTCGGACCACCAGGACACGCCCGAGGTGGAGTTGCACCCGCGCCTGGACATCAACGACGTGTATGCGTTTCCCGGATCGACTGCGAACCGCATCGCACTCGTGCTCACGACGTCCTCTCCCCTTACTCCGGCTGCATCCGTCGGCGCGACGTTCGACCCGGACATCCTCTATCAGATCAAGATCGACAACACCGGCGATGGGGTCGAAGACGTCGTCCTGCAGTTCACCTTCGACGGCGAAGGGGCCGCACAGCAGGTGACACTCCGCGGACCCGTCGCACCACAGCAGGTCGGCCGGCTCAACACGGTCATCGCCTCCGGACCGACGGTTACCGGGCCGACCAACACCGCCCTCGGGTCGGCCGAAGGCGTGCAGCTGTTCGCCGGTCTCCGCGACGATCCGTTCTATATCGATCTCGAGCAGTTCTTCAAGATCATCCCCGACCGTGCGCCCGTGCAGGGCCCGCTGTCGAAGATCGGGCCGAAGCCGGAGGCGAGCTCGTTCCGCAATCCGGGCGTCGACTTCCTTCGCGGGATCAACGCGCTGGGCATCGTCGTCGAGCTCCCGGAGTCCATGATCATTCCGCCCAACGCCGGAAGCGATCCGAAGCTCGGCATCTGGGCGACCACCAGCCGCTGACACCACACCGATGCCTAACGCACACAGGAGCCTTGCCATGCGCGTCTCCACTTCCCTGCGATCCGCCGTTTTCGGGGTCGCCGTAGTCGCGGTGACCGTTGCCTGCAACGACACCGCCGCCGATCGAAACGGCCTCATCACCGGCACGCAGCCGGTCGCATCGCGCGAGGGCCGAGTGTTCACGCAGCGCGAGCGCCTCGGCAACCCGCTCGTGAGCGAGGTCATGATCCGAAAGGCGCATCACCAGGCTCACAACACGGGCATGCCCAGCACCGACGTTGGCGAGTTCACGGACGATCTCACCGGGTTCGTGACCGGTGTGGCGGGTCGCGATCCGGCGTACGCGAACGCGATCGCTGGCGCTCTGCTACCGGACATGCTCGTGACCTATCCCAAGCGCGATAACGTCAACCCAGCTACGCAGGTGTTCTGGTTGAGCTGGGCATTCGGCGGATACGGCGGCCGTAAGCTCACCGACGACGTCGTCGATATCGGGCTCGGAGTGATCTTCGGACCGCTGCTCGGGAACACGAACAACGTGTCACCCGGCCTAACGACAGACAACGTCAGCAACAATGACGTTGCGTTCGGGACGACGTTCCCGTACCTGGCGGCCGCGCACTGATCCGTTCGGCGACTGATGACATCGAGGCCGCGGCAGACGTCGCACGCGGCCTCGATGTCATCAGTCGCGCACTTGCTTCGCCGCCTCGAGCACGTGCCCGATGTCGCGCGAGAGCGCGCGGGCTTCCTGGGTGGCACCCGACACGTCGTCGATCGACGACTGAACGCCCGCGGCGCGGAGCGCGATGAGATCGATCCGGATGTTCTGGAGCATCAACACGGCGCTCTCGGATTGCGACACGAGCGATTCCCGACGGCCCAGTAGATCGTCGAGTGTCGCGCGCTGTCGGCGGAGCAACGTCAGTTTCTTCTCGCGGTCCGAAGACTCCGGTTCCGCGGCCGCCGCGGCGATGCGCGCGTCCAGGCGCGCGAGTGTTTCGGGTGTCACGTCATGATCGAGCCGATGGAGCGCCTGCGCCAGCGACGCAATACGCTCGACGAGCGCGTCCACGGTGGGCCGCACATCGGGAATCATGTCCCGATCGGTCTTCGACAGCTTGCCGATGGCGTCCAAAATCTCCGCTTCATCCTCGGCGGCCCGCATCACGCTCCCTCCGTGCGGACCCGCGAGGATGTCGGCGGGGACGAGCGCAGCCGCACGTTGCGGGGCCACGTTGCGGGCCGGCGCACCTAACGCCGCCGGGCCGCCCGCAGCGTTCAACCCACCGGCGGGGAGCTTCGCATTGCTGCCGAAGATGTCCCGCAGACGGACGCCTTCAGCCCATAACGACCCGCCGCGTTTCAACACGGAGAGCGACATGAACGCCGCGGGAACAAGGAACCACGGCACGAACGGCGACGTGAAGAAATTGATGCCGGCAAGGACGGCCGCACTGGTGCCCACGCGCGCGACGTGCATGCGGAAGGCGCGAATGCGGAATTCGACCGGCACTTCCTGCCTCGGGTCGAAACCGGGTGGCATGAACTCCCCGCGCGCCAACGCTCTCCTCTGCTCTCGTATCTGCTCGCGCATCTGCCGGCGTTGGTTCTTGTTGTAGTTCCGCCAGTCTCGCCGCGCGTCACGCCATGAGGACGGCATCCAGGTGGGAATGGCGGGTTGCGAACCATCGGCGGCCGGCGGCGAGAACCACGGAGGCGCTTGTCCCGAAGGCGCTGCGGGCGGCCGGGCATCGTTGCGCGCGGTGGCGTCGCGGACCGCGCGATGGAACGCAGGCGGCTGCGCAGGCCACGGCTGCGCGTTAGGCTGCGGCGGAGGCTCCAGCGGCCTCACTGAAGGAGGCGCGGCCACCGGGACGCGCGGCCGGTCGTCGGCGAGCGCGTCGCGAAACGCGGCGGCATCCGGCCACCGGTCGTCAGGCTTCTTGGCCAGCGCCCGTTCAATGCTGTGCGCGAGACCGGGCGGCAGGTCGCTCCGCAACTCGCGAGCGGGCCGCGGCACCTCGTTCATGTGCTTCATCAGCATCGACGGCGTATTGGTCGCCGAGAACGGCAACTCGCCCGTGACCATCTGGTAGCCGACGACACCTAACGAGTAGAGATCGCTGCGGCCGTCGATCTCGCGTTCCCCAATCGCCTGCTCCGGGCTCATGTACGCGGGGGTCCCAACCGTGATGCCCGTTACGGTGAGCCGGGAGTCTCCCTCGGCAGCCCGTGCAATGCCGAAATCCGAAACGAGCGTACGACCCGTCACTCGATCGATGAGAATGTTGTCGGGCTTGATGTCGCGATGCACGATCGACCGGGCGTGCGCGTACGCGAGGGCGTCGGCTACGTCTCGGAGCACGCGCCGCGCGAACTCCAGCGGAGCGCGACGCTCACGTTTGAGGTAGGCGCCGAGACTCTCGCCTTCCACGAGCGCCATGACGAAGAAAACGAGCCCGTTGACCTCGTCGACGCTGTAGATCGGAACGACGTTTGGATGGCTGAGCTGCGCTGCCGTCTGTGCCTCGCGAAGAAATCGCGTTCTCACTTCCTCGCGGAACGCAAGCTCGGGTGGCAGCAGCTTGATCGCCACGGAACGTCGGAGCCGCACGTCGCGGCCGCGGAACACGACGCCCATGCCGCCGCGGCCAATCTCTTCGGAGATCTCGTAGCGCTCGCCAACGGCCGCCGAGAGCCGTGACCGCAACTCGTCAGGCATTCTCTCGTGCTCCACGGGCCATGCGTCAACGCTCGCGCGGGCCTCACGACGTCCGCCGATTCGCGACTCCCGAGTCACGAAGGCCGAGCTTCCGCATCTCCTCCGCAACGTACACCGCGTTGTCGACTTCCTGCGCCAGCGACATCGCGCGTTCGGCCAGCTGCGTGACTTGCTGGAAGCTTTGCCCGCCGGTTTTGAGCTTCAGCACATCGTAGCGCATGTTCTCGAGCGCCAGCACGCAGTTCTCGAATCGCGCGCCCTGACTCTCGCGTTTCTTCTTGAGCTCTCGCAGTGAGCCGCGTTTCCGTTTGAGAATCGCCAGTCGCCGGACCCGCTCCTCACTGCGCGGGTCCATCGGGTTCGCCGCGGCTTCGAGCTGTTCGATTTCCTGCTCGACCTTGTCGCCATCATCCGCGGCGAACCCGCGGTCGAGCTCCGTCAGATCCACGGCGAGCAGCTCGATGCGCCGATAGAGCGCGTCTGCTGTAGCCGGAACTTCCTCGACCTGCTCGCGTTCGCGCTTGGGAAGCGTTTCGATCAGTCGAAGAATGTCCTCGCGATGTCTGGCCGCGTCTCGGATCTTTGCCGCATACCCCGGCGACACTCGCGCGAGGCTCGCCGCGGGCATTTCGGATGTTCCCGTCGATCGCCCTGAGGAGTCGCCGCCAAAAAGCCGCCGATTCGACTTCCGCGCGCGGATCCGATCACGCTCCAGCACCTCCGTGCGCTTCTTCTTGTCGAAGAGCGCGCGGAAGTCGTCGATCGATTCCGCGACGACATTGAAGAACAGTCGATCCTTCGGCTGCTTGAAGACGTCGCGCCAGTCATACCCGTCGGTCCAGAGCTTCGCGTACTGGTAGGCGAGGTACACGCTCCAGATCCCGACGATCCCCATCAGGTTCAGCACGCCGAAGATCGCGAGCACCGTCACGACGGCGCTCACGGCGAAGAACGGCGCGAGCTTCTTCCGGAACGCGACGACCTTCTCATCGCGCCAGCGCACCATCTCCTCGGGCGTCACCGAGTCGCTGTCCGCCTCCGAGATACCTGCGAACGAGCGACCGTCACGGCCGCTCGACGTCATCCCGCCGAACCGGTTCGGCTCGTACGAGAGACTCGACTGCGGCAACTCCGGGACATCCCGCGTGTCGAGTGCCACGACGAGCGCATCCGCCGTCGGGAATCGATTCGCTGGCTCCTTCTCCAGGAGCATCATGACTGCGCGTGCGAGGTCGGGTGGCGCGTCAGGACGGTGAACATCCACCGGCGTCGGTCGCTCGCTGATCTGCTTCACGAGCAGCGCCGGCGTGCTCGACGCATTGAACGGCAACTCGCCCGACAGCATTCTGATAGCCGACGACGCCGAGCGCATAGAGATCGCTCCGCCCGTCGATTTCGCGCTCACCCATGGACTGCTCGGGCGACATGTAGGCGGGCGTCCCAATCGCCATACCCGTAGCCGTCAGTCGCGAATCGGCACCCTCCGTCACCGCACGGGCGATACCGAAGTCGGTGACCATGACGCGGCCGTCATCATCGCTGCACAGCAGGATGTTGTCGGGCTTGATGTCGCGATGGACTACGCCTCGCTCGTGAGCGTAGGCGAGAGCTTCCGCCACTTCCTTGAGAATCCTGCGCGTCTCGTCCGGGTCCAGTCGGTTTTCCCGATGGAGACGCACGCCGAGATTCTCGCCGTCGACAAAGGCCATGACGAAAAAGACCAATCCGTCGCGTTCGTCGACGCTGTAGATCGGAACGATGTTTGGATGACTGAGCTGCGCGGCCGTTTCGGCTTCCTTGAGAAACCGCGATCGGATCTCGGAGCGAAACGCGAGCTCCGGTGGCAAGAGCTTCACAGCCACTTGCCGCTTCAGTCGCCGGTCTTTCGCCTTGTAGACGATGCCCATCCCGCCTCGGCCGATCTCACGGTCGAGCTCATAATTGGCGCTGAGCACGCGCTCGACATGCGCGTGTAACTCAGCGTCCGAGGACGAGACGACGGGATCCGGCACCGAGATTATCCGTTGGTGGGAGGGGCGAGGTGAGTAGTGTAGCACCGCGACGGACATCTGAAAAGACGAGAAGGGCGTTGGGGCGACGCGCGATGCGTAAACACCACATTGGCTTACGTGTCGCACTTCGCGCGTCGGAAGCCACGCCCTGAGAGTCGTCAGCGAGAGTCATCGGCCGTAGCGTCTTCCGTGGCTGATCATGGTCTGCTGGCGGCTTCGGCGTAGGCGTGGGCTGCCGTTTGCGCGCCTACCCTACGACATACCGGCCGTTGAAAGTTGCAATCCCCGCCACCTTGGCGTAACTCACGTGCCCGATCCATGCATTACGCGGGGCCTAATGCGGCCGTGACATCCACTGCGGTCGGTTCCACGAGCGAGTGATGGTTCGCTGCATGCCGTGGAATGGAGTGTGCGACGCACACCCGGCCCGCCGGATGCGGGATGTTCTTCAGACTAGGTATGCAAGAATGGCTCAGCGCCAAACACTTCCGGTCCTTCCGCTTCGCGGAACAGTGATCTTTCCGGGCCTGACGGCTCCGATCGCTGCCGGTCGACCGGGAACGCTGCGCGCGATCGAGGCGGCGTTGAAGAGCGACCGTCTCGTGTTCGCGGTTGCGCAGCGAGACAATACCGACGAGCCGACGCCGGATATCCTCTACTCGATGGGCGTCATCGCCCGCATCGGGCAGATCCAGCGCGGATTGGGCGGTGTGCAGCTCCTGTTGCAAGGGGAGCAACGCGCGACCGCTCTGCAGTACTCAACCTCAGAAGGCTATTTGAACGCGGTCGTGATGCCGGTGGACGAAATGACACCGCTCAACGATCACGACCCGGCGTTCGAAGGCTTACATAAAGAGATCCGCGAGCGCGCCGCCGAGCTTGGCGAGCGCCGCGGGCTACCCGAAGAGGTCGTTCACCAGGTCCTCGACTCTGTAACCGAGCCGGGTCGCTTCGCCGACCTCGTTGCCGGATACATTGAGCTGCCAGTCGCCGAGAAGCAGGGATTGCTCGAAACGCTCAGCGTCGAGGAGCGGCTGCGTCGCGTCCTCGTTCACGTCCAGCGCCAGATCGGTCTGCTCGAAGCGCAGGAAGAGATCAAGTCGCAAGTGCAGGAAGAGCTCGGAGAGCGACAGCGAGAGATGTATCTCCGCGAGCAGTTGAAAGCGATTCAGAAAGAGCTCGGTGATGACGATCAGGCGAAGGAGGTCACCGAGCTGCGTGAGAAGCTGATGAAGCTCACGCTGCCCAAGGAGGCGCGCGCCGAGGTAGAGCGCGAGCTCGGCCGACTGGAGCGCTCAGGGCGCGAGTCCATGGAAGCACAGGTCATCCGCACGTACCTGGAGTGGATTGCTGAGCTTCCGTGGAGCAATCGATCCGACGACCACCTCGATCTTCGTCGCGCCTCGGAAGTTCTGGACGAAGATCACTACGGTCTGCAGGACGTGAAGGATCGCGTGCTGGAGTTTCTCGCGGTTCGTCAGCTTCGAGCCGAGCAGCTCGCGGCCGAAGTCGAAAAAACGGGCGAGCTTCCGGCGTCGAAAATCAAGCCGGCGAAGGAAGACGCGACGCCTGCGCTCAACGTCGCGGATGACGACGATCGCACGATCACCGACGCGAAGGAAGTCAAAGCGCGCGCGATGGCAAAAGGCCCGATTCTACTGTTCGTCGGTCCGCCAGGCGTCGGCAAGACGTCTATCGCAAAGTCGATCGCACGTGCGCTCGGTCGCGAATACGTGCGTGTCGCCCTCGGCGGCGCGCGCGATGAGGCCGACATCCGCGGACACCGTCGGACCTACGTTGGCGCTATGCCTGGCCGCATCGTGCAGGGTATGAAGCAGGCCGGTACGAAGAATCCGGTCTTCCTGCTCGACGAGGTCGACAAGCTCGGGGTGTCGTTCCAGGGCGATCCGTCGAGCGCATTGCTCGAAGTGCTCGACCCCGCGCAGAACGACAGCTTCACCGATCACTACCTCGGGATTCCGTTCGACCTCAGTGAGGTCCTGTTCATCGCGACCGCGAATTTCATTCAGAACATTCCCGGTCCGCTGCTCGATCGAATGGAAACGGTCGATTTCGCGGGCTACACCGAGCGCGAGAAGGCCGAGATCGCGAAGACGTACCTGATTCCGCGTCAGCTCGAGGACGCGGGATTGGCGGACAAGAACGTCAGCTTCACGGATGAGGCGGTCATGTCTGTCGTCTCGAACTACACCCGCGAGAGTGGCGTTCGTCAGCTCGAGCGACAGATCGGTGCGGTCGCGCGAAAGGTCGCGCGGCGCATCGCGGCCGGCGACACCGGCGTGATCGCCGACGGGAAGATCGACGCCGACGAGGTGCGCGAGCTCCTCGGCCGGCCGAAGGTCCACCCGGAGCGCGCGAACGAAACGAACGAGGTGGGCATCGCGACGGGCATGTACTACACGCCGGTCGGCGGCGACATCATGTTCGTCGAAGCCTCGATCCGACGGTACTACGGCGGAACACCTAACGTCGACGCGGCCACGCAGGTCGGCCCCGGTGGCGCGGTGTCGCTGATCCTCACCGGCCAGCTTGGCGACGTCATGAAGGAGTCGGCGCGTGCGGCATTCACGTACGCGACGAACAACGCGGCGAAGCTGGGAATTCCGAAGGACCGCCTCGGCGCCATCGAGGCGCACATCCACGTTCCGGCGGGAGCTATCCCGAAGGACGGTCCGTCGGCAGGCATCGCGATCGCGACGGCGCTGGTCTCGGAGATGTCGGACAGGCCGGTTCGCCGGGACGTCGCGATGACCGGAGAGATCACGCTCCGCGGTCGCGTGCTTCCCATCGGCGGTCTCAAGGAGAAGGTGCTCGGCGCTCACCGCGCAGGCATCAAGGTGATCGTCATTCCGAAGAACAACGAGGCGGACATCGAGGACATCCCCGAGGAGGTGCGCAAGCAGCTCAGCTTCCACCCTGTGGAGACGCTCGAGGAAGTGCTCAAGATCGCGCTGGTACCTGAGAAGGACGTGGAAGTCGCCGAGGAGAAGGCCGAGGCGATGGCAGCGGCCTAGGACACGCAGGATCCTCCGGATCTCGACTCGAGATCCGCCATGTAACACGGAACCGCGCTGGCTCGTATGTTGAGCCGGCGCGGTTCTTTTTTGTCCACCCCGCGCTCCACGCTCCACCGTGGATCAAAGGCCTCAACCATTCCCGCCGAATGCAGTTCCGCGTCGTTGCCGCTGCCCGCGTCGGATTCGACGCGCTCAAGGTCAATCCGCTTCGCACCGCGCTCTCGACGCTCGGCGTCATCATTGGCGTTGCGTCACTCGTGGCAGTCCTGTCGCTCGGCGACGGCATGGAGCGCATGGCACGGTCGGAGGTCGAACGGACGACCGATGTTCAGACGGTGAGCGTCACGTCGAAGACCACGGAGAGCGTGGACGGGCAGACGTTGCCAGTGCGCGACTACCCCGTGTTCACGCTCGCTGACGCGGCCGCCGCGCGCGATGAGATCAGCGACGCGAGCGGCGTCTCGCTCTCGTTAGGGGGCCGAACCACGGTCGATTCTCCGCAGACGGGCAAACGACGCTCGACCGGTGTCACCGCCACGCTCGCCGACGCCGATCAGTTCATGCGACTCGAGTTCTCCGACGGACGCTATTTCTCGCCGATCGAGGCGGCGCGCAACACGCCCGTCGTAGTCCTGTCGAACAAGCTCGCGGGCGAGCTCGCGGCTGGTCGTGCGCCGTCGTCAATGATCGGGCGAACGGTTCGCGTGAATGGCAACCCGCGAGAGGTGATCGGGATTCTCGCGCCGTACAAGGGCGAGTTCGCATTGAACCTGTACGTGCCGTTCACCGCTGCGAGTACCGTGCTTCCTCCCGCGGTTGCGCCCCGGACGCCAACCCTGTTGGTCAAGGCGCGCCGCATCGAGGATGTCGACCGAGCCAAAGCGCTCGTCGAGGACTGGGTCGCACAACGATTCGGCCGCTGGGAAGGACGTATCGAGGTGCAGACCTCGACGCAACGTCTCGCCCAGGCGACGGAGGGCATCTTCGTGTTCAAGCTGTTCATGGGCGCCATCACGGGCATTTCTCTGCTCGTCGGCGGCATCGGCATCATGAACGTGCTTCTGGCGTCGGTGACGGAGCGCACGCGCGAGATCGGCGTTCGGAAAGCAATGGGCGCACGTCGCCGCGATATTCTCCTGCAATTCCTCGCCGAGTCGGTAGCGATCTCGGGGGCCGGCAGCTTGTTAGGCATCGCGCTTGGGCTCTCGGGCGCGTTCGCCATTGTCGCCGCGATCCGGTCGCAGGCACAGGCCATCTATCTCGACGCCACGTTCTCCTGGTCGACGGTCGTATCGGCCGCTTTGTCCGCGATCATCGTCGGCCTAACGTTTGGCACGTACCCGGCGCGTCGTGCCGCACGACTCAGTCCGATAGACGCGATTCGCCACGAGTAGCCCCGAGGCGCGCTTCTGCTCAGAAGTGGTCAGAAGATGATCGGCCCGTTCTTGAACATCTGCCACCCATTCACGCGGAGTGGCAGCGGTTCGGTGCCGGCGAGGAAATACTCGGTGTAGCGGCGCTCGGGCGGCGTCAGCGAGTCAGCAAGTTGGCCCGTCACACGATCCACCTCGGCCGCGATGAGCCCCTGCGGCGGAAGCCACTCGGCCGCGGTCCTCGATGCGTAGTACTCCGCCATCATCTTCCCGAAGATGGGTGCGGCCAGCGTTCCCCCCGCTGCGCCCGGAGTGATCGTCTTCGGCTTGTCGAAGCCTAACCAGACGCCGGCGACTACCTCCGGCGTCATCCCGACGAACCACACGTCAGTGTTGTCGTTCGTCGTTCCGGTCTTCCCGGCCACCGGGATTGTCGCCGGCAAGTAGCGACGGACAGACGTCGCGGTGCCGCGGTCCACGACCTCACGCATCATGTCGCGAACGATGAAGGCGACCTTGGGATCAATGACCGGGCGCGGCGCCGGCGCCGGGTTCGTGAAGACGGCGTTGCCACTCCGGTCCTCGATTCGATAGATGAACCGTGGATCGACGTGCGCACCGAGGTTCGCGAACACCGTGTACGCGGCAACGAGATCGAGCGGCTGCAACGCAGATGCGCCGATCGCGCTCGCTGGATACGGAGCAACGGGCGCCTCGATACCGAAGCGCCGTGCCCAGTGCACGATCGTGTCCATGCCCACGTGCTCGGCCAGCTGTACCGCGACGACGTTCCTCGACTTCGCGAGCGCTTCGCGCATCGTGATGGCGCCGAGGAACTGATTGTCGGAGTTCTCGGGCCGGTACATGCGGCCGCGGTCGAGCGGAATCGCGATGGCCGTGTCGCCAACAATGGTGTTCGCCGTTAGGCTATCGGCGATAGCCGCCGCGTACACGATGGGCTTGAACGCGGATCCCGGCTGGCGCAGTCCGTCGATCACGCGATCGAACGAGGACTCGCGGTAGTCACGTCCACCGGCAAGTGCGCGCACGTCACCGGTGTTGGGATCCATTGCGACGAGGGCACCTTGCAGGTAGTCCGAGCTGCCCTTGGGACGCTGGGCGAACTTCGTATGCCGATAGCCCGGCATCGACTCTACAGCATCGAGGCCCTCCACGAGCGCCTGATTGGCCGCCTGCTGCAGTACCGGATCGAGGCTCGTGTAGACCCGGAGCCCGCCAGTGGTCACGGCGACGCCCGCACGCAGCGCCTGAATTCGAACGACGTCCAGAAAGTACGAGGCGTCGACCGCGAGTCCCGCCGACGGCGCCGTCTTGAGTGGAACGCGCTTCGCGGCCTCGGCCTGCGCGGCGGTGACGTACTTCTGCTGCGCCATCAGCGTCAGCACGAGATTGCGCCGCTCGGTCACTCGCTGTGGCGACTTGATCGGATCGTACAGCGCCGGTCCCTTCGGCACCGAATGCCAGCGTCGCAGCTTCGGCCAACGTCAACTGCGCCGCGCCCTTGCCGAAGTAGTGGCGCGCCGCGACCTCGATGCCGTACCAGCCATGTCCGTAGCTGATCTGGTTGATGTACGCCTCGAGGATCTGCTCCTTCGAGTAGTGCTTCTCCATCTCGCGCGCGGCCGACTGCTCGCGGAGCTTGCGGGACAGGCTCTTGTCGGTGCGATCGATCAGGTCGGGGTGCATGTTCCCGACGAGTTGCTGCGTGATCGTGCTGGCTCCGCGGGGGTCGCCGCGTACGGCGTCCTTCAGCGCGCCGGCGATGCCGACGACGTCCACGCCGTCGTGTTGATAGAAGCGTTGATCCTCCACCGCGACGAACGCCTGGCCGACGTACTTGGGCAGCGTCCGTATCGAGACCAGCGTCCGCTTCTGCGCGCCCAGGTCACCGATCAGCGAGCCGTCGCGTGCGAACACGAGGGATGACTGCGGCGGGACGATGATGCGCCACGGTTCGTTCGGCTCGCGTTGCTGCGCGGCGGCGGGTGCGGCAACGCCAAGGGCGCCGAAGACCACGGTGAGCGCGATGCACGCGACGCGCTTCGTCACGGCGAACGGAGGAGCACTCCGCATCAACTGATTTACAGAACACGCGCCGGCACTCCGGTGCCTCGCGATCAATGTCGTCATGTGCGGATACGGACCCGTCGGTCGACGGTACGAACGACGACGCCGTCCACCGTCGACCAGGTTGGTGTAACATACACCTCACTGTTTCGAACGGATCGCCGGCGAGTCGCGCCGCATCTTCATGGCCGGAGTTGTGACGGCGATCACACCGTCGGTATTCCGATGCACCGTCGGCGATTGCAACTTTACAGGCGTATGGCACCCACGCTCGACCTCGCGATCGTTCAGCTCCGCCCGCGGAAGGGCAACTACGCAGCGAACGTCGCGCGCATAGGCGACGTCCTCGCGCGCGTGGACGCGCTCACCCCGCGCCCAAGTGTCGTCCACTTCCCGGAAACGGCCGTCACGGGCTACTTCGTCGAGGGCGCGGTTCGTGACCTCGCGGTAACCGCGGGTACGCTGGCCCGCGATCTCGACGCGGCGTATCGTCGCGCGCTACCGTCCGCCCGCGCTGTGGACGTCGTCATCGGGTTCTACGAGAAGTGGCGCGATACGCTGTACAACAGCGCTGCGTACATCCGGCTCGGCGGCGATGCGCCGGCCATTGTGCACGTGCATCGCAAGAACTTCCTCCCGACTTATGGCCTGTTCGACGAAGAGCGTTTCGTCGAGCGCGGGCACGAGATGCGAGCGTTCGACACTCCGTGGGGACGTGCGGCGATCCTCGTGTGCGAGGACGCGTGGCATAGCCTGTCGGGGACGGTGGCCGCGCTCGACGACGCGCAGATCATCTTCCTCTCGTCGGCCGCGCCCGCCCGCGGAGTCTGGCCGAGGGATGACGCGATTCCCGGCCCCGCATCCGTCGCGCAGGTGGGAGCGTCTCGTCCGCGACATCGCCGAGGAGCATGGCGTCTTCGTCGACGTTCGCGAATCTCGTCGGCAGCGAAGGCGGAAAGATGTTTCCGGGAGCGTCGATGGTCATGGGGCCGCACGGCGATGCGCGGGCCCGTGCGCCGGTGTGGGATGAGGCCATCCTGACCGCGAGTATCGACATCGGTGATCTCGCCCGAGCGCGCTCCGATGCGCCGCTTCTTGCCGACCTCCGAACCGCGTTGCCGCACCTGCGGACGTTGCTCGATGGCGTCGACGGGAATGGCGTTAGGCATCCGGTACAGTGGGATGACGCACCGGCTCTGACGAGTGCGCCGGACGATCGCTGTACAATCCCGCATCGTCGACGCCCGCAAACACCGGAGGCGATGGCGAGATATGCGTCATTCGCGGCGGCGAGGCAGCTCGAGGCGCGCCTCCCCCGCTCGACATTCAGCCGGAGCTCGTGGAGCAGTGGCTGGTCACGTTCATCCGCGATGAGATGCGGCGGCGCGGCTTCGAGCGCGCTGTGATTGGCCTGTCGGGCGGCGTCGACTCTGCCGTCACGACCTATCTTGCGGCCAAGGCGCTCGGCCCGAGCAACGTGGTCGCGATCCGCCTGCCGTACCGGACGTCCAATCCGTCGAGCCTCGAGCACGCGCAGCTCGTGGTCGACGCGCTCGGCATCGAGGCGCGAACGGTAGACATCAGCGCCGCGGTCGACGGCTACCTCGAGAACGAGCCCGACGCCGATCCCGGCCGGCGCGGGAACGTCATGGCGCGGATGCGGATGATCGCACTGTTCGACCTGTCTTCACGTTACCGAGCGCTCCCACTCGGCACCGGGAACAAGACGGAGCGACTGTTCGGCTACTTCACCTGGCATGCCGATGACTCACCGCCCATCAACCCGTTAGGCGACCTGTTCAAGACCCAGGTATGGTCACTGGCCCGTCACCTCGGCGTGCCCGGATGTCATCGTGACGAAGCCAGCGTCGGCGGACCTGATCAGCGGGCAGACAGACGAGGGAGACTTCGGGATCAGCTACGCCGACGCAGATCAGATCCTGAATTGGTTGCTGTCGGGCTACACGCCTGAGGAGGTCGCGGCCCGCGGATTCGGCGAGGCGGCCGTCACACTGGTGAGACGTCGGCTGGAGAGCACGCACTGGAAACGCCGACTGCCTGCCGGTGGCGATGCTGAGCCCGACGGCCATCGGAGAGTCCTATCTCCGGCCAGTCGATTACTGACGCTGGATCGAGCCGCAAGCGACTGGATGCGAGAGGGGCCGAGCGATCGCTCGGCCCCTCTCATGCGTTTTGGTGCCTGTGACCTCAGGGCTTGTGCGCCACCAACGGCACCTTGGCGCCGGGCTTGAGCACGATGGAGATGATGCTGACGGCGTTAGGTGCGACTGCACCAGCCGCATGCTTCGTGATGTCGATGCTCGCGATGTCGTCCGGTTGAATTGCCCCGACGCCGCTCGGGAGCTGCATGCCGCTGGCCGGCATTCGCCGCTTCGCCCGCACCTCGACCGCCCCACCCTCGGCCGCTATCCGTCCCTGAGTCGGTTCGCTCGGCGTGCGCGTCACGGCTCCAGCCATCAGGGGAACGCGCTCAGCCGATTCCTTCGGTGCTCGCTCGCGCATGCGCATCCGAAAGGTGTCTTCCCCCGCGGCCGGCATGCGAGCGAACGCCGCTGCCTGGGTCTCGGTCAGCACGATCTTGCCCGTCGTCGTGCGCACGAGAAAGAGGATCGACGGACCACCTTCGCCGCGGGCAATGGACGGGAAATACCGCGTAACGGTCTCGCGGAGCTCACCTGCCGTCGGCGCATCTTTCTCCGCCAACACCTTGTTCATCTGTCCATAGAGCCGCGTCGATGCGACGTCCTTGCCGTCCGGAGCCAGCGCCTCGGGCGACGGAACCTCACACGCGAGGATGGTCACTGCCAGCGCGACGGTGGCACCTAACGCGAACTGAACGCGCGGGAAGCGCGGGCGTTGCGGATGCATGGCGAGGATCCTGCGTCGTGAGGGAGGACGTGCGCTCGAACAACGCGGGCGCGAGAAGCAGACCCGAGCCGGTCCGGCGCTCACACACGTCCAGCAGCAGGGTTCCGTACGCACGCAGGTTGTGACCCCGCGCCAGGACCCGCGCATCGCAATCGAGTTCGACCGCCAGGCGGAGCCGTCGGTTCAGCCACCAGGCGGCGATGTTCCAGGGCATGAGCAAGGCAACCATCGCCGCCGCGTGCAGGAGCAGCGGATCGTGTGCCCGAACGTGCTGGCGCTCGTGCTCGATCATGAGCGCCCGCTGTTCCGAGGAGAGACTCAGTGACCACTCCGGAACGACGATCTCCGGGCGGAGTGTTCCGATGACGGCCGGCCCAGTCGCGGGCGCGAGCAACACCGGCTCTCCGTCGATCTCTCCGCGACGCCACGTGCGACGACGGCGTGCGAGCAGCAACGTGGCGGCGCCATAGGTCGCCAGCGCCAACACCGCGGCGGACGTCCATGCAATCGCAAGCGAGGCGTCGAGTCGCCGCAGCGACCGCGTATCGGCTCGAGCGATCAATTCCGCGAGGCCGCTCGAAACCCTCGCGAGCGATGGGGTAGACTGCGGCAACGCCACCGTCGCGAGCGTCGTTGCGCGTTAGGTACGACGGCCGCTACCCCGCGGTCGCGGCCGAGCGCAGTCCACGCCGGAACCGCCACCGAAAGCACGAGAGCCAGCATCGAGATCCACCGCCGCTGTCCGCCACCGCCGCTCGCGGTACGCTCGACCACGAGCGTTGCGACGACGAGGAGTGCCCCGATAACCGTCGCGTATGCCATCCAGAGCGCGATCATTCTTTGCCTCCGCGTAAGCGAGCATCCATCAGGCGCCGAATGCGCTTGAGCTGCTCTTCCGTGAGCTCGCGATCGCTCACGAGCTGCGTCAGTAAGAGCTCTGGCGACCCGTTGAATACGGTCTCGATGAGCCGGGTGAGCGCGCTTCGCCCGGCAACGCGTCGTTCGACGAGCGGGAAGTAGCGATGCGCCTTCCCTTCTCCCCGATGGCCGACATGCCCTTTCTCCTCGAGCGTGCGGAGAATGGTGAGCACGGTCGTGTACGCGAGATCGTCCGGGAGTCGCTCGCGCATTTCGGTGACGGTGGCCGAGCCGCGGTCCCAGAGGACCGCCATGACGTCGAGCTCGCGGTCGGTGAACGTGACGCGCATTGGGCTCCTACTAGAAGTTTAGTAGACGATATACGCGGGACCTGCTCTCGTCAACTAGTTTTCTAGTAGTTGTGATGCCTGTGTTGGCATTGCCATGCTCCGCGCCTCTGTCGGCACTTCGCAAGAATCGGGTTGGCGCGTGGTGGCGCCATCGGTAGATCTCACGCAGCGAGAGTAACGTTTCAGTGCGCTCAGTACGCGGGGAGCTACCATGGACACCACGGACTACATCAGGATCGAATCGGCGCTCGCCTACCTTTCGCGGCATGCCGAAACGCAACCAGCGCTCGCCGACGTCGCGGATCACGTCGGGCTGAGCGAGCACCATCTCCAGCGGGTGTTCACGCGCTGGGCGGGCATCAGCCCAAAACGGTTTCTTCAGTTTCAGACGGTCGAGAGCGCGAAGTCGCTGCTTCGCGATTCGAAGAGCGTGCTGGACACGACGTACTCGACCGGTCTCTCCAGCGGAGGGCGGTTGCACGATCTCTTCGTCACGCTCGAAGCGATGACGCCTGGGGAGTTCAAATCGGGCGGCAGCGGGCTGACGATCGCCACCGGATTTCACGATTCGCCATTCGGGGAGTGCCTCGTGGCGGTCACCGATCGCGGCGTCTGTGGCCTCTCCTTCGTTCCCGACGGCGACCGGACGGCGGCGTTGGCTGAGCTCGAGAGCCGGTGGCCGGGAGCCACGGTGGTCGAGGATCCCAAGGCGACGAGACCAATCGCGGAACGAATCTTCGCCGCGTGGGGAGGCGCCGGTTGGAATCCGGAACAGCGCGCCGCCGAGAGCGACGTGACTCCAACGCCTCTCTCCGTGCTCGTTAGGGGCACCAACTTTCAAGTACGTGTGTGGGAAGCGCTGCTTCGCATTCCGCCCGGTGCCGTCACGACGTACGAGGAGATTGCCTCGGCCGTTGGTCAGAGCGGTGCAACGCGCGCGGTCGGGTCAGCGATTGCGCGGAACCCGGTGGCGTACCTGATTCCGTGTCACCGCGTCATTCGGAAGACCGGTGCGTTCGGCAACTATCACTGGGGTGCGGCCCGCAAGGTCGCGATGCTGATGCGCGAAGCTGGCGGTCGAGCGGGCGACGAGCATGCCAGCCGAAAGGATCTCGCGGTCGCGGTGGGCTGAGCGGAGGCGTCGGCATGCGCCGACGCCTCCGTCTTGTCATCGACGTATCAGGGGCGGCCGCGGCCGCCCCTGCCTCGTTAGGCAGCCAGGGCCAGACTCACGGCTCGCCGCGCGCCACGCTTGAGCGCGCGGTGCACGGCGCGCGCGTACCGAACGAAATTCGCGCCGGCCCATGGATACCGACCGAAGAACTCGTGCGGCAACATGTCGCCTTTCAGTCGATTGCACGGCGCGCACGCCGTGACGAGGTTACCCGGAGCGTGAGGCCCTCCGTGCGACACCGGGTATACGTGATCGAGCGTCGCAACGTCCAGCGCCAGCGGAACGGCGCAGTAGACGCAGCGTCGGCTGCAGTCACGCATGGCAGCGTGCTTGAGAGCACGCTTGACGGCCGGGCCGTGGAGATGGCGAGCGCGGCGAGATAGGCCGCGCGGTGCGCGGGGGAGCGTGACTCGGTGGAAACCACGTCGAGACATTGCACCTCGCTAGAAAAGAAAAAACCCCTGCGACGGGACAATTGCCCGTGCAGGGGAATGGCGAGAGAGGAGGCTCGAGATCGCATGCCGGTGCGGTCTCTCCGGCTGCGCTGGACGGAACACGTCTTGTCGGCGTCGATCGTTCATCGGCCTCCGCGGCCAAGAAGTCGCCTGAGCCTCACGCGCGGTATGAGTGCAGCGTGCGTGCCATCCGCGCAAGTCCGGGGCGCCGTCGCCCTCATGAATTCGACGCCCCAGTTACCAAAGAGTTACGCCTCAGCCAGCCTCTTGGTTCCAAGTGGCTCAGCCAAGCCTCAACTCACGACGGCAAGCTTTCCGAGACGACGCGCGGGATCGCGCAGCGCCGTAATGATCCGAACGGCCATCGCATCGAGGAACGTTCTGTCGGGCATCTCCGACCCAGGGAACGGCAGCGGAATGTCGAAGCCGTCGCTCTTCCGTCGCGGGATCAGGTGCACGTGATAGTGAAAGACGTTCTGCCCAGCGGCTTCACCGCTGTTCACGACGAGGTTCATGTCGCCGCAGCCAGAGACGTCGCGGATGATCGGAGCCAGCTGCATGCTGACTTCGAAGAGATGCATCGCGACTGCTGGCGGCACGTCGCAGAGCGACTCGTAATGATCTCGCGGAACGACCAGTACGTGGCCGCCGTTCACGGGTTGGATGTCCATGAACGCAATCGCCTCTGCGTCTTCGTAGCAGACGGAGACTTCGGAAGCGCCTTGAATCAGGTCACAGAAGATGCAATGAGCCGCGGTCCTGGACATGTGTATCTCGCGAGGAGGGACGTGGGTCTTCGCATGCACCACTGGTGCCACAGCAGAAAGGCCCGCAGATGGCGTATCTGCGGGCCCAAGTATTTGAGACTGTCCGGACGGTGGCGCATGCGCTACAGGTAGCGCGGTTCACTACATCTTCACGAGCTCGACGCGGCGATTGTTCTGTCGGCCTTCGGGCGTGTCGTTCGACCCCACCGGCTTGGTCGATCCGAGGCCTTTCGCAGTCAGGCGCGCGCCGTCGACTGAATAGTTGTCGATCAGGAATTGCCGCACGGCGGCCGCACGCTTCTCGGAAAGGCCCTGATTGCTCGCGGCAGCACCAACGTTGTCGGTGTGGCCCTCAATGGTGAGCTTGAGGTCCGCGTGCTCCTTGAGCATTTCGCCGATTTCCTTGAGCGTCGGAGCGCTCTCGGGACGGATGCGGTCCGAGCCCGTGTCGAAGTAGATGCCCTGCGTCGACGCGCGGCCCTTCTCGGCGATGGCGTCATACAGCTTTCTGCCGCCGGCGGCGACGCGGAAATTCCGGAAGTACGCCGGACTGTCGGCGGAAGCGTCGAACATGATGAAGATCTTGTTCGCGCGCCCCAGCGTCGCGTTGGGCACGTTCGCGACGCGTGTACCGCCCATGTACACCTTCGCGTAGCGACCATCGACCATGATGCGCGCGGTGAACGGCTTGTTCTGCGCGTCCTTGACCTGCCCCTTGGCGCGCTCGGTTCCGTCGCCGCCGAATACGCCGCCACCGCTCGTCGCGCTGTTGCCATCCCACGTCTTGAACACGACCTGGTCGCCGGCGCGGTCGTCGCGCTTACCAGCGAACGTGAGCGTGACGAACGGCCACGACGACGCAACGCCGACGTGCTCGAACTCCACCGTGAAACGATCCGGAAGATTCTCGGGGAGCGGGATCTCGAACTGCCCGTCCGTCGTTGCGCGCAGCCAACGCGCGCCTTTCCACTCGGCCACTTCCATGTTCCCCTTCACGAACTCGAGCCGCTTTGGAAAATCGCCGACGTTGTCCTTGGTGAAGTCATCGGCGAAGAGCACGCGCTCGCCCGGAACGAAGTCGAAGTTCACGAAGGCCGTCTCTTCCTTCGACTCGCCGGTACCCGATGCAGTCGCACTTGACGAATTCGCGCTCGACGCACTCGCGGCAGACGTACTGGCGGCCGCAGCCGCTGGTGCACCACCCTTCGGGGCAGAGTCGTCGATCACAACCGTCTTGCCGTCGGACTTCGCCTTGTCCTGGCAGGCGGTATCGCTGGTCGCACACTTGATGGTGTTCTCGGCTTTGTCGAGCGCGGCGTTCGTTGCCTGGGTGGCCTTCTGGTCGACCTTCTGCTCTGCGGTGCGTTTGGCTGCTTCGCTTGCCCGCTTCTTGAGTCGGTCACCCAGGCTCTGGGCGTCCGCGGCGGACGTCGCGATGCCCAGTGCGGCGACGAACATCGTGGCGATTGCGAACCGCTGCTGCATGAAAAATCCTCCGGAATGCACGCCCCATCTGCGAATCGGGGCATGGGTGTGGGAACGGCTCGGGTGGCGGTGACCCCGGTCCGGCAAACGTACGTTTTGAGCCGGGCAATCTCGCGCTGTGTACGCGGCGGCGTCAACGGCCGGGTCGCGTAGCCGGGTAGAGAACGTCTCGTGCAGACCGCCCCAGGGTAAACGAATGAACTGGGCGCCGCCTCTCACGCATTCGGCCGTGTCAGCAACTGTCAGGCGGAGTATCTTTCGCGCGCGCAACGCGCGGTCTGCGATTCGCATGCTGCCAGTGGCGATCTACCGATCGCACACCGTCACTTTTCCTGGAGACCATCCTTGGCCACTCAGACGCGCGGCGAGAAGAAAGGGCTAGCCGGCCTGTCCGGCGACCAGCTCGTTGCCGCCTACCGCACGATGCTCCTGTCGCGCAAGCTCGACGACAAGGAGATCCAGCTCAAGCGACAGAACAAGATCTTCTTCCAGATATCGGGCGCCGGGCACGAAGCCGTCCTGACCGCGGCCGCCATGGCGCTGCGTCCGTCGTACGACTGGTTCTTCCCGTACTATCGCGACCGCGCGCTGTGCCTCGCCGCTCGGGATGACGCCGGCCGAGATGCTGTATGAAGCGGTTGGGGCCGCAATCGATCCCAACTCTGGCGGGCGACAGATGCCGAGCCATTGGGGACACAAGGCGCTCAACATCGTTTCGTCGTCGTCGCCCACCGGAACGCAGTTCCTGCAGGCCGTCGGCGCGGCCGAAGCGACGCTTCGCGCCAAGCTTCTCGATATCACGACCGGTTTCCAGGACGACGAAGTCGTTTTCGTCTCGACCGGTGACGGCACGACGAGCGAGGGCGAGTTCTGGGAATCGCTGAACACGGCGTCGAACCTCAAGCTTCCCGTCATCTACCTCGTCGAAGACAACGGCTACGCGATCTCCGTCCCGGTCGAGGTGAACACGGCCGGCGGCTCGATCTCGAAGCTGGTGGCGTCGTTCCCAGACCTGTTCATCCAGGAAGTGGACGGCTGCGACTTCGTCGCGAGCTACGCGGCCATGACGAAGGCAGCGGAGTACACGCGGGCGAGAAAGGGTCCGGCGCTGGTACACGCGCACGTGATTCGCCCGTACTCGCATTCGCTCTCGGACGACGAGGTGATGTACCGTCCGGCTACCGAGCGCGAGGCCGACGCCGCGCGCGATCCGGTCACGACATTCCCGCAGTGGCTCGTCGCACAGGGGCACGCGACCGATGCAGACATCGCAGCGATCCAGGAAGAGGTCGACGCGCTCGTTCTCGCGGCAACGGACGACGCGCTCGCGCAGCCGCAGCCGGGCGCGGAGACGGTCTACTACGGCGTGTACTCCCCCGACGTCGATCCGACCAGCGAGCAGTTCGACACCGAGGACGACCCGCAGTTCTCGGGTAACGAGACGACGATGGTCGACCTGCTCAACGCGTGCATGAAGGATGAGATGCGTCGCGATGAGCGCATCGTCGTGTTCGGCGAGGACGTGGCCGACGTCTCGCGCGAGCAGTACCTCGGCCAGGTGAAGGGCAAGGGTGGCGTGTTCAAGGTGACGTGGGGCCTGCAGAAGGAATTCGGCGGCACGCGCGTCTACAACTCGCCGCTCGCCGAAGCGAACATCATCGGACGCGCGATCGGCCTCGCGCTGCGCGGCTTCAAGCCGGTCGTCGAGATCCAGTTCTTCGACTACATCTGGCCGGCGTACATGCAGCTGCGCGAACGAGCTCGCGACGATGCGCTGGCGCTCGAACAACAACTTCTCCGCGCCTGTCGTCGTCCGGACGACGTACGGCGGCTACATCCGCGGCGCGATCTATCACTCGCAGACCGGCGCGTCGCTGTTCACGCACTGCCCCGGGCTGCGCGTCGTTTGCCCGGCAACGGCGCTCGATGCGAACGGGTTGCTGCGCACGGCGATCCGCTGCGACGATCCGGTGATCTTCCTCGAGCACAAGCATCTCTACCGTCAGACGTACAACAAGGCCGCGTATCCTGGTCCGAACTTCATGATTCCGTTCGGAAAGGCGCAGGACGGTGCGCGAGGGAACGGACGTCACGGTGGTCACGTACGGCGCGACGGTGCAGCGCGCGTTCGCGGCGGCGAACCAGGTGGCGGAGAACGGACTCTCCGTCGAGGTGATCGACCTGCGCTCGCTGTCCCCGTGGGACCAGGAGGCCGTGTACGCGTCGGTGAAGAAGACGAATCGCGTCATCGTCGCCTACGAGGATTCGCTGTCGTGGGGCTACGGCGCGGAGATCGCGGCTCGCGATTGCCGACGACTGCTTCCCATGGCTGGATGCTCCCGTTAGGCGCGTCGGCGTCGACGGATACGTTCGTCGGCTACGCGCCGCAGCTCGAGGATGCGATCCTGCCGCAGGTCGAGGACTTCAGGAAGGCGTACGAGGAGATCGTGAAGTTTTAACGACCGACGGCGCTGGTTGGCTCGGGTGACGCAACCAGCGCCGTGCGAACACGACTCAGGGCTTCTTGAAGAGGCCTTTGAGTCCCTTCTTCACCGCCGAGCCCTTGTCGTCCTTCGTCCTTCGTGCTCGCGTTCTCGAGTGAGTCGGTGAGGCCGGTGTTCTTCCCTGCCTTGTTCGCGCTGTCGGCGGCCACCTGAGTGGCTTCCAGCCCGGCCGTCATGTCCGTCACGGCGTAGTCGCGCGGATACGTGAACAGGCCGGCATCGATCGGGCCTTTCTTGATGTCCGACACCGACGTGACGAGCGTGTCGTACGTCGTCGCCTTCTTGTCATCCGTCTGCTGCATGTACGTCGTGGCTTTCAGCACGACGCCACGGCCGGGCCCTTTCACGTAGTCGTCCAGCGTGGCCATGAGCTCCGGGTTGGTGGTACGAAGGCCGCCGGCGAAGCTCGTCACCCAGACGCGAATGGCGGCGTCGTCCGGCGCCAGGTCTGGCGAGACGAACGCATCCATGGTGCTCGTCGAGGTTGTCTTGGTGCGTGAGATGAGCACGCGCATCTCGATCGTCTGCCCGGACGTGATGCGAACGTGCCGCGTCTTGAAGCCCTGGATGGTCTCGCCTGCGCCAAGATCCTGAAAGTCGAACGTCTCGTTAAAGTCGAACGTCTCGTTCGACGTCTTCATCTTGATGAGCGGATTGTTCGTGAGCGCGCCGAGCGTGCCGCCTCACGCGCCAGCCGGCATGATCATGACCTGCTTCCGCTCCCGATCTCGCAATCACTACCACCCGTCGTGGTGTAGATCACGTGTCACAGGTGCTGTAGCGCACTTGCGACGGGGCCAGTATAAACCGCTGCGGTTATGCCACAGTTAGAAGCGTCTCATCTCCGGCCGACAACACTTACAAGTATTTGGTTCCCAACCAAATTGAGGTGGCCGGATCCGATTCTGACGGCGCGCTGACGCTGACAGACGGACCGTTGACTGGCCCGTTCACGCTCACCCCCGCGGCGCGTTGATACCACTCCGGTGCGCATGCGCCCACGCCCGGGCAGGCGCCGACGGGAAGAAATCTGCGAGAGCCGGCGGGACAACGGCCGGTTGCCTAACGCGGCGTCGGCGGGACGAGTGTACACAACGACACGGAGTAGGCGGCCGAGCGGCTGCGCACTCGCCGACAGCCATCGCGCCAGACGCCTTGGGCGTGGTCGGGGTGCCGCGTTCAGTTAGGCGGCCACGAGCTCACATCGCTCAGGCGGGGCGGGCGTGATAATCGCTCTAACCCGCGCCACGGGGTCGGTCGAATGTGCTCTAGCGCACAAGCGTCTCTTCGGCTAACCTAACCGCTCTGCGTCGTCCATTGGAAAGCACCCACTTCCGGCCCCACCACAAGAGCGTGCTTCACCTTCGGCTACTCGGCGGCGCAGCGGTCCTGTCATCCGATGGCGCCCTCACCGGGGCGGCAGGACGACGACGCGCACTCGCGTTGTTGGCGCTCGTGGCTTCGGCGCGGGACGACGGCCTGGCGCGGGATCGCGCGCTGGCGCTGCTGTGGCCCGAGCTCGATTTCGACCGCGCCCGCAACAATCTGAAGCAGCTGGTCTTCTCGCTCCGACGAGCGCTCTCGCCCGACGTGTTCGCTGCCACGGGGGCCTCGCTGCGACTCGACCCAAACGTCATCACCGTCGACGTTTGGGCCTACGAGAAGTCCATCGCCGATGGCGCGCTCGAAAGTGCCGTGGCGCGGTACGGCGGACCGTTCCTCGACGGCTTCAGCGTTCCCGGTCTCCCCGAGTTCGAACGGTGGGTCGAGACGGAGCGCGAGCGACTGTCGCGCGTTCATGCCGAGACGCTCGACACCCTGGCCGAGCGCGCTCGTCGTGCCGGGCAGTTCGAGATCGCGGCGGCGTGGCGACGCCACCTCGCCGCGCTCGACCCTCTCAGCGCGCGATACGCGGTGTCCTTCGTGCGCTCGCTATCGGACGCCGGTGACGTGCCCGGGGCGCTGCGGCATGCGCTCCTGTTCGAGCGCCTCGTGCGAAGTGAGCTCGATGCGGACGTTGGACCCGATATGCGCCTCCTGGTGGCGCAACTCCGCCTCCGATCCGAGACGCTCACAGGAACGCGCCATCACCAGCGCCGAAGTAGCGATCCTGACCGCCGAGTCGCGCGCGGCCGCCGCCGCTGCCGTCAGTGCTGACGCGCAGGAGACGTCCCCTCCCGAGCAAGAACATCAAGAAAAACAGCGTTCGCGGTGGCGTTCGGCGATGGGGCGGGCGGTTCCGCGAATCAGTCCGCGACGTGTAGCCATCGGCGGACTGTCGATCGCCGTCATTCTTCTCGGGCTGATGAGCCGATCGCGACTCTTCGCTCCGACTGCCGCGATGGGCGAAGTGCCCTCTGATGTGCCGGCGACGGTGGCAGTGTTCGCGTTCGATGGACGCACCAGCGCGTTGACCGGCGAACTGTCGCGCGCGACCGCCGAGCTGCTCACCGCTTCGCTCGACGGCGGCACGGGCCTAACGGCGATCACCGCCCCAGTCGACGCGCAGCCGGACGTGCGGAAGATGTCGGCGGATTCCTCCGTCATCGATCCGGCGAGCGCCGCCCGCACGGCGGGACGCCTCGGTGCGAGACTGTTCGTGCTCGGTCGTATCGTGGAGGTCGGCGGCCGCCTGCGCGTCACCGCGACGATGCACGACCGGGCGAGGACCGATCCGCCCCTTGCCCGCGCATCCGCGGAAGGCTCCGCGAACGAAATCTTCGAAGTCGTCGATCACGTCGCGTCGCAGCTGCTCGCGGGTCGGTTCCCCGGAACGAGGGGAGCACTCGCACGAGTAGCCGCGACGACCTCGGCCTCTCTGCCTGCTGCCAAGGCGTACTTCGCGGCGGAGCAACAGATGGGCAATGGCCGCTTTTCCGCGGCGCTCGATGCGCTTCGGGATGCCGTGCGCCTCGACAGTGGTTTCGCGGTCGCGTACTACCGCATGAGCCACGCGGCCGAGTTGATCGGTAACGACGCGGAGACGCGATGGGCTGCCGACGCGGCGGTGCGTTCCGCCTCGAGACTCGACGACCACTATCGTCGCGTACTCGTCGCGGCTGCTGCCCGTGACGAAGGCGACATCACGACAGCCGAACGCGCGTATTCGCGCCTCACGCTGGACTATCCCAACGACGCCGATGCGTGGTTCGGCCTCGGCGAGGCGCTGTTTCATCTGAACCAGCTTCGCGGCCGCTCGCCGGTCGAAGCGCGCGACGCGTTCGTACACGTCGTGGAGCTCGATGGACGTCACGTCGAGGCGCTCGTGCATCTGGCGCGCATCGACGCCATTCGCGGCGATTCCGCCAGCGTCGATGGATGGCTGTCTCGCGCGCGGCAATACGCCTCCGACGAACTGGTCGGCCGAGTCGCGTTGCATGTCCGAGCCCTGAGCGGCGTGGACCGGCAGCGCCTCCAGCGCGCCAGCATGCTTCGCGGGGGAGCGGGCGCGCGCCAGTTGCTCGTTGGCGCGGACCCGGGTGATGTCGAGCAGTTCGCCGCACAGTTCCTCACCGCCGACATACCGGGCGACCTCGCCGCGTACGGTCACCGACTCTCGGCCTATGCGAGCGCCGCTCAGGGAAAGTTCCGTATCGCGCTCCGGCATCTCAATGAAGTGCAGGAGTCCGACGTCGATTCCGACATCGAGGTTCGGTCCCTGATCGTCGCCACTCCAGGCGCACCGTTCGATTCCGCGACGATTGCCCAGACGCGGATGGCGGTGGAGCGTTGGCAGCCGTCAGATCTTCGCGATCCCGATCAGTCGCTCGATGCGATCGCGGCGAGTCGCGGTCATACGTTGCTTCGGCTCCATCGGGCGGGCCTCATCGCGCTTCGAATGGGTGACACGGCCGCCGCAGCGACTGCGGCTGCACGACTGGCGCGTATCTCCGAACCCGACTCGGAAATGACGCCGACCGCAACCGCTCTCGCGCTCAGTCTCAGGGCCCGCCTTGCGGCAGCTGCGGGAGATTCCGCGCGGGCACTCGCGCTGCTCGATCAGGTGCAATGGGCGCGCGTCGGACGCGCGGCGGCAACCGAGCCGCTCGATCGACTGCTGCGGGCGGATCTGCTGGCGGCCACGGGGCGCTATCCCGAAGCCCTTCGCTGGTACGCGACGTTGGGCCTCGGCTGCCCGCAGGAGTTGCCGCTGGTCGGGTTCGCGGCCCTCGGGATGGCGCGAACGAGCGAGCGTATGGGCGATCGGGCGGGAGCGGCAAAGCAGTACCGACGCGTCGCCGACTTGTGGCGCGACGCCGACCCCGCATTGCAGGCGATCGCCGCCGCGGCGACGCAGCGCATCACGGCCCTCGATACCGCCGCTCGTTAGGTCGGCGGCGGTTGCATCGATCCTCTCCAGCCCTCCGAGCTACTCGGGGGGCTTTCGTTCGTAGACGACCCGCCCGCCTACCGCGGTGAGCGCCACGTGGGCGTCGCGGATCTGCTCGGGCGCAATGCGCGTGAGATCACGGTCGATGATCGCGAAATCCGCCAGCGCTCCGACAGCTGAGAATTCCCTTCTCTTTCTCATCGAACGAGGCATAGGCTCCGCCGTGCGTGTAGGCGCGCAGCGCGTCCTCGACCGAGATCTTCTGCTCGGGAACCCAGCCGTTCGGATTCCGGTCGTCGAGCGTGCGCCGCGTGACCGCCGCGTAGATGCCTTCAAGCGGCGTCGGTGGCGCGACGAACCAGTCGCTCCCGAATGCGAGCGTCGCGCCGGCATCGCGGAGCGACCGGAAGGCATATGTCGTTTTCGCTCGCTCGGCGCCGATGACCTTTTCCGCCCACCGGCCATCATCGATGGCGTGATACGGCTGCATGCTCGCGACGACGCCGAGCGCCGCGAAGCGCGGGATGTCGGCCGGCGCGATGTGTTGCGCATGCTCGATGCGAAACCGCCGATCACGCGGGCCGTTTTCCTTCTCGACCCGTTCGTAGATGTCGAGTTGTTGCCGGATTGCCCGGTCGCCGATCGCGTGGACGATGACGTGCAGCCCCGCCTTGTCGGCGCCGGAGACCCACCGATACAAGTCGTCGGGGGTGTTCACGAACAGGCCGGTATCCGATGGCGCGTCGGTGAACGGCTCGAGCATCGCGGCGGTATGCGAACCTAACGACCCATCGACGAACCCTTTGAGCGCTCCGATTCTGAACCAGGCGTCACCACGGCCGCGCGCAGCGACCGTATCGCGCAGCTGCTCCCACGTCGACAGCGGTACGGCAGCATAGATCCGCGTCCGGAGCCGATCGGCTTTGCGCGCGCGTTCGAAAACCGCGACGTCGTTCCACGAGCCCATATTGTGGATGGACGTCACGCCCTGTGCAGCCACATACGCCATTGCCGCATCCAGCGCGCGATCCTCGAGCTCCGGAGGCGGGTTCGGCGCGACGGCATTCACGACATCCATCGCGTTGTCCTTCAAGACACCAGTCGGCTCGCCAGAAGCGTTGCGAACGATCGTCCCGCCAGCTACGTCGCGCGACGCGCGGGTCACCTTCGCCGCCGCGAGCGTCGCGGAATTCGCGAGCGCCATGTGCCCGTCGAGCCGAGACACCCAGACCGGGTTGTTCGGCGTGACCGAATCGATCCACTCGCGACGCGGGAGCTCGCCTCCCCAATGCTCGTGATCCCAATCGCCACCGGTGATCCATGCCCCAGCCGGGATCGTCGCGGCGAACGCCTTGATGCGCGCGATGAACTCAGCAGGTGTCTTCGCGTCGCGAAGCTGCACCGAAGAGAGGCGGAAGCCGCCATCGACAAAATGCACGTGCGCATCGACGAATCCGGGCACGACCATTTTCCCGCCGGCGTCGATCACGCGGGCGTTGCCCGTGACTTTGCGGACCGCCGCGCTCGACCCGACCATGGCGATACGCTCGCCGCGCACCGCGAGCGCCTCGGCCCATGGACGAGTCGAGTCTCCGGTCCAAACGCGCGCGTTGACGACGGCGAGCGTCATGGGACCTCCCGAGGCGGCACCGGTGTCTCCGGCGGCGGCATTCCTGTCGCTCATCTGACAGCTAGCGGAAAGGCTGCCGACCAACAGCGCGGAGACGAGCGGTCCGAGACGCATGCGTCACCGCCGCTCGACGGCGTCGCGTACGTCGAGCAGGATCTCGAAATAGAGCTGTTCGCGGCGGTAGGCGAAGTCGAGCGTGGCCATCTGGGCAGCGTCGCCAGTTTCCTTGGCGCGCTCGAAGGCCTCGCGGTACATCTCATCAAGGTTGGCGAGAATGCGATCTCGGGAGCGTGACATTCGGGTATTGTCGATGGCTTTGGAAGTGAGACGCGGCGGCTCGTCGACTGGCTCATCGCGCTCGCGATCGAGCGAGTCGAGGAGGTACCGGCGAGCGGCCCCCATCATCATACGGCGCGAGTTGAGAGGGTCGGTCATTGAACCGTGAAGAAGTCTTCGCGCGCGACGGTCACCGGTGCGTGTACTGCGGCGAGGTCTTTCTCGACGACGAGCTGACGATCGATCACGTGCAGCCGCGTGTCAGAGGCGGGGACCGGTCGGGTGGCAACTTAGTTACGGCCTGCAGGGGCTGCAACGTTCTAAAGGGCCATCGGCGCCTGGCCGAGTTCCTTCGGACAACGCCGTCGGCGTACGAGAACTTCCGGCGGTATGCCAAGCATCTCTGGCCCCGACATTGGCGGGTTCTCGAGGAAGAAATGGGACCAGACAACGGATAGCTGGTTGCTGGGTGGTCGTGCTGGTTGCTGGGTGACGCTGAGTGACCTGCTGAACGCCCAGCTCGCAACCGAGCGTCACGCCAGCAACCAGCACCCACACCCAGCAACAAGCGCCGTTGGAACCCGTGCTGTCTGTCGGGTATTATTTCGTCAGCAAAGGGGAGTAGCCACGCGAGCCTCGGCTCGCGCCTTCGAGTCGTCAGGACTGCGCCGCAAAGCGGCGCACGGTTCGATGGGGTCGCACAGTGACTAGGCGAGACCTTCGTGAACGCCGGGCAACGACTGCCTGGCACGCGAAGGGGCTCGCCTTTCGCGTACTCGGGACCCACGTGCGATGGAGAGCGGTATGAACAACCTCAAGGTCTTCGTTCTGATGGCGGGGCTCACCTCGCTGTTCGTGGCCATCGGCGGGTATTTCGGTGGCCAGGGCGGGATGATCATGGCGTTCCTCTTCGCCGGCCTCATGAACTTCGTGATGTACTTCGCGTCATCGAAAATGGTGCTGCGGATGTACGGCGCGCGCGTCGTCACCGAGCGTGAGGCGCCGGACCTGTACGCCATGGTCGATCGTCTACGCCAGCGGGCTGGACTGCCAATGCCGACGCTGGCGATCGCGCCGCACGCGCAGCCGAACGCGTTCGCGACGGGACGCAATCCGCAGAATGCGGTCGTGGCGGTGACCGAAGGCATTCTGCAGCTCGTCTCTCGGGAGGAGCTCGAGGGAGTGCTCGCGCACGAGCTCGCGCACATCAAGAATCACGACATGCTCCTGCAGACGTTCACGGCGACGCTGGCGGGCGCGATCAGCAACCTGGCGCAGTTCGGCTTGTTCTTCGGTGGGCGCGATGACGAGGACTCGAGTCCGGTCGCGGGAATCGCGATGGCGATCCTCGCGCCGATCGCGGCGATGCTGATTCAGTTCGCGATCAGCCGTCAGCGGGAGTTCAAGGCGGATGCGGTTGGAGCCGCGATCAGCGGCCGTCCGCGGTCGCTCGCGAACGCGCTTCGCAAGCTCGAGGTGGGTGCGCACCGGATCCCGATGCACGTGGCGCCCGCCGTGGCGCCGCTGGCTCAGGTGAATCCGCTTGCCGCGTACGGCGGTGGACTCATGACGTTGTTCTCGACGCACCCGCCGACGGCGGAACGCGTGGCGCGGCTCGAGGCGCTGGCGGCGTAGCCGAGCCTAACGCTCGTCCGCGCGGGGCGTGGTGGAGAGGCGGTGAAACACCGCCTCCTCCACCACGCGACCGTGCCGCAAGTGCTCGACGACGATTCGTTCCAGCAACGCCGGCGTGACGCCCGCGTACCAGACGCCATCGGGGTAGACGACGACGATGGGGCCGCCGACGCACACGCCAAGGCAGGGCGTTTCACCACGCTTGACCCGTGTTGGGCCGAACAGCAGATCTTCGCGCTCGAGCAACTTCGCCAGCAGACTATAGAGCTGCCGGCCGCGTCGATCCGGAGAACAGAACCCCCCCGTACACACCAGGACGTGGCGCTGATACGGCTCCATGCGCGGCTGGCCGACATCGAAGCCGGTCACTCAGACGTCCTCGTGCACGGCGCTCCGAATTCGACCGAGCCCCGCGCAGGCACATTGCGCCGAGCGGCGCAGAGGCATCCGTCGTGTCTGTACTTGCCCATGCGCGATAAAGCTAGCAACCAACGCCCTGTGGGGTGGAGCGCGCCCGATAGGCCCGCTATCATTTACCCGTCATGGCAACGCCCGAGGAGTTTTTCGCGATCGAACTTCGTGTCGGGACCGTGACGCGGGCGGACCCGTTTCCGGAAGCACGGAAGCCGTCCATTCGGCTATGGATCGATTTCGGGTCGGAGTTGGGCGAGCGTCAATCGAGCGCGCAACTCACGCATCACTATACGCCGGAGTCACTGGTGGGCCGGCAAGTCGTCGCGGCCGTCAACCTGGGTGACCGGCGCATTGCGGGATTCGTGAGTCAGGTGCTCGTGCTCGGCGCGATGCCCACGCCACACGAGGTCGTGCTGCTCGAGGTGGAGCGCCCGGTCGAGAACGGGACGCGGATCGGATGAGGGTCACCCGGTCGCATGAACGTTAGGCGCGCGGGGCGTCGGCTCCGTGCAGCGGATCGCATTCACATCGTCACGAGGAGCGACATGACCTCCGCCGCAACCCCCACCACCTTGCCGGCCATAGAGCAGAAGGGCTATGCACACCCCGGAGATGCTCGTCAGCACCGAGTGGCTCGCCGCGCATCTCAACGATCCGTCGATCCGCATCGTCGAGAGCGACGAGGATGTGTTGCTGTACGACATGGGCCACATTCCGAACGCGCAGAAGGTCGATTGGCACGCCGATCTGAATGATCCGGTCGTGCGCGACTACGTGAACAGCGAACAGTTTCAGGAACTACTCCGCGCGAAGGGGATCGACGAGAACACGACCGTCATCTTCTACGGCGACAAGAACAACTGGTGGGCGACGTACGCGTTCTGGGTCTTCCAGCTGTTCGGCTTCACGAACGCGCGCGTGCTCGACGGCGGGCGAACGAAGTGGGAGCAGGAAGGCCGGCCGATGGTGTCCGACGTTCCAACATTCGCGCGCACGAGCTACACCGCGCCTGCGCGCAACGACGCGAAGATCCGCGCGTTCAAGGAGCAGGTGCTGGAGCACCAGAAGAACAAGGGCAAGCTGGTCGATGTCCGCTCGCCTGACGAGTTCTCCGGAAAGAAGACGCACATGGCCGAGTACCCGCAGGAAGGCGTGCTGCGCGGCGGTCACATCCCCGGCGCGCGCAGCGTGCCCTGGGCGAAGGCAGCGAATCCCGACGGATCGTTCAAGTCAGCCGACGAGCTTCGGACGATCTACGAGAAGGAACAGGGGCTCAAGCCGAGCGATGACGTGATCGCGTATTGCCGCATCGGCGAGCGGTCATCGCACACCTGGTTCGTGCTCACCTACCTGCTTGGCTACGACAAGGTGCGCAACTACGACGGCAGCTGGACGGAGTGGGGGAACAGCGTGCGCGTGCCGGTCGAGACAGGGCCGGGCGGGAACGTCTGAGGCTGGCCGTCATTCCGAGCGGAGGCCGGAGGCCGCAGTCGAGGAATCGTGATCGTCCGATAGAGAGCTCTCTACCGGCAGACGAGGTCCTCGACTCGCTCGCTCGCTCGGAATGACAACTCGCTCGGAATGACAACCGCTCGGAATGACGGACGATCGTCGCGGAGCGCCTCGTCGTGCCTAACGACAAATCAACCATGACCCAGGACCGCCGGATGACCGAGCCCGGAACGACCGACACAACGCCGCCTGCCCCGGTGCAGGGGAAGCCGCCGTCTCGCGTGATCGTGCGCTGGAAGGGCGAAGGAACCATGGCGTTCGAAGGCGGCAAGGCCAAGGGTGGTCCCACGATCACGGTCGACAACACCGGGAAGGCGGAGCCGGGGCCGGTGGACACCCTGCTCATCGCGCTCGCGGCGTGTACCACGGAAGACGTGCTGACGATCCTGGCGAAGCGCCGAACCCCGGCGACGCGACTACAGATCGAAGTCGAAGGCAAGCGAGCGAACGCGACGCCAGCGCGGCTGACGCACATCCATCTCCGGTACGTGGTGGACGGCGAAGGGATCGACCGGGCGAACACGTTGCGCGCGATCGAGCTGGCCGTAACCAAGTACTGCTCGGTACGAGATTCGCTGGACAAGTCCATCGAGATCGAATGGTCGCTCGTTCTGAACGGGAGCGACGAAGCGGACGCCTGATGTCCGGTTTGCCCCCGGAGCTCTCGTATGTAGGCCAGTAGCCGCAGTCGCGTGTGGCACATCCGCATCGGGACGAGGCGACCCGACCGGCGAAGCCCGGTCAAAGACGTTCCGGCTCAATGGGTTGAATGACTCATGCGTGCCTGCACGAAACTCGCATAGGTTGTGGGCATGCACCGTTCGCCGTATAGATCGCGCCCTGTCGCTCGTACTGTCGGTCTGGCTCGCCCTGTTTCTGGGCGGGTCGGAGCGTATCGTGCAGTGCTCGACGCATGGCGGCGGGACCATGGCCATGACGGCCCACGATGCCGCATCGAGCGGCACGACTGTCGTGGCGCACGACCATCAGGCGGACGATTCCGTCGCCAGACGGATCACGGCGCGGGGCACACGTGTTCCTGCCCTGGTCCGGGGTGCTGCCCGCCCGCGGTGGCAACGGTCCCAGGATCGTCTGACGCCACTCGCCCACGTGGTCGCGGTTCACGAGGCAGTTGCCGTTTCCGCGCTCGCCGTGTTCGCGAGCGCGCAGGACCATCTCCATCCCCCTGCGACCGCGCCGCCCACCGTGGCGCCCGCGCCAGCGGTCTTTTCGGTCGTGTGAGTGGGTCGCGCGCCTAACGCGCGCTGACCGCCCCACCGTTCTGCCGCTGTCCGTCCGAACGCGCGTATCACGCGCTTACACGTTCGGCGCGCACACACGCTTCTCGACAATTCGCCTGGTCGCTTCGGGCACACCCCACGGTGTGTCGCGTGAGCGCCGTCTGGTCCGAGATCACTCCCGCGGTGAACCGATATGAGTCGCTCGTTGTTGTTGGGCCGTAGCCTGCCCGTTGCCCTTTCCGCATTGTTGCTGCTCGCACCCGCGCTTCGCGCGCAGGATGCCGGCACGATCGAAGGCACTGTTCGCGCGACCGGAAGCGGCGCGCCGCTGTCCGATGTCGTCGTTGCCGTGCAAGGCACCACGCGCGGCGCCATGACGGACGCACAGGGCAGATTCCGCATTGCCGCCGTTCCGCTCGGGGAGCGCGTCGTCACTGACCCGGATCATCGGACATGCGCGCGGTGCGCAGACCGATTCAGGTGACGGCGGACAGCGTCGTCGCACGTCGACTTCTCGCTGACGGAAGTCGCTGCCGTCATCGCGCCGACCGTGGTGAGTGCGACGCGTGAGGTGCAGCGTCGCACGGATCAGTCGTCGACGATCGATGTGCTCGAAGGCGCCGCGATTCGCGAGGTGCGCGCGGCTCACCCGTCCGGCATCATGCAGCGGCTGCCCGGCGTCCACGCGACGCAGCTGTCTGGCGAGGGCTTGAGCATGGCCATCCGCCAGCCGATCACGACCAAGCCGATGTACCTGTATCTCGAAGACGGCGTGCCGACGCGCTCGACCGGCTTCTTCAACCACAACGCGCTCTACGAAGTGAACCTGCCGCA
Source organism: uncultured Gemmatimonadaceae bacterium (assembly GCA_963829055.1). Taxonomy (GTDB): domain Bacteria; phylum Gemmatimonadota; class Gemmatimonadetes; order Gemmatimonadales; family Gemmatimonadaceae; genus JAJKIV01. The sequence goes on from CAWHHI010000008.1 coordinate 205,692, forward strand.
GGCGGGCGGGCTCGAAGTCCTGAAGGGACCCGGCACCGCGCTGTACGGCAGTGACGCGATCGGCGGCGTCGTGAACGTGCTCACGCGTGCCGCTCCGGTCACGCCGACGCTCGACGCGACGGTGGAAGGCGGGCAGTTCGGCTACACGCGCATGCTGGCGACTGGCGGCTTCACGAAGGGCGTCAACGGGGTGCGTGCGGACCTCAACCTCACGCATGCGGACGGATGGCGAGACGAGGGCGGCTTCAAGCGCCAGAGCGGAACGATCCGCTGGGATGGCGCGTTCGGCGCGTTCACGACGAAGACCGTGGTCGCCGCGCTCGAACATTGATCAGGCGGAAGCGGCCGGGCTGACTCAGGCGCAGTACGATTCGCGCCCCGAGATCAACCCGTCGCCGATCGCGTTCCGAAAGGTGCAGGCGCTCCGCGTGTCGACGGCGATCGAGAAGGACAACGGGCGCAGCCTGTTCAGCCTAACGCCGTACGCTCGTCACAACGTGCTCGAGATCATGCCCTCGTGGCAGCTGACGTTCAACCAGCAAGTCTGGGACACGCGGAACAACTCGGTCGGCTTGCTGGCGAAGTACCGCCGCGACTTCGCGCCGATGCGCACGCGCGTGATCGCGGGTGCAGACCTGGACCTGAGCCCGGGCTCGTTCGTGGCGAACAAGATCACGGCGCCGGCGAGCGGCGGGATCTTCCCCTCGTACACGACGGGCGAAAAGCAGTACGACTACGATGTCACCTATCGTCAGGCGTCGCCGTACGTGCACACCGAGTTTTCGCCGGTGAGCCGCCTGCGCCTCGACGCTGGCGTGCGGTACGATGCGTCCGGCTACGTCTACGACACGAAGCTCGATCCGATCCAGACGGGCCGCTGGCGCCGGCCGGCCGACACGACGGTCAACTACACGCGCCTGAGCCCGAAGCTCGGCGCGACACTCGACGTGACGCGCAACGTCAACCTGTTCGCGTCGTACCGCGAAGGGTTCCGCGCACCGGGGCAGAGCCAGCTGTTCCAGCAGAACTCCAACGTGGCGAGCACCGTCGGCCTCAAGCCGGTGACGGCGAAGAGCGTCGAGGGCGGAGCGCGCGGACAGGTCGGCGGTCGGCTCATCTACTCGCTTGCCATCTATGACATGCACATCCAGAACGACATCCTGAGCGTCCTCGACGCGCAGGGCGCGCAAACGACGTCGAACGCGGGCGAGACGCGGCACCGCGGCGTGGAAGCTCAGCGCCGGGACCATGATCACGAGCCAGCTCCGATTCGACGCGGCGTACTCGACGTCGAAGCAGACGTACGAGGAGTGGGTGATCCCGGTGGCTGGCAAGAACGTGAGCTACGCCGGGAAGACGATCGAAACGGCGCCGCACACGTCGACGAACCTGCTGCTGACGTACTCGCCTAACGTTTGAACGGCGGTCGCGTCGCGGCCGAGTGGTCGGCGACCGGCAAGTACTACGCGGATCCGGAGAACACGCAGACGTACGATGGCTTCAACCTCATCACGCTGCACGGCAACTACGTGCTCCGTAACATCGGCGAGTTCTTCGTGCGCGTGACGAACGTGACGAACGAGAAGTACTCGGAGGTCGCGACGTACAACGCGTTCAACAAGTGGCAGTACACGCCGGGCACGCCGCGGTCGGTGTTCGCGGGGTTGCGATACAACTGGCAGAAGTGATGAAGATGAAACGAAACCACTTCCCCGCTCTCCTCGCACTCGTGCTCACGGCCGCGTGTCGTGACGCCGGAGCGCGCACGACGTTCTCCGATCCCGAGACGGTGAGTGCGGCAACGACCGTCGGCGCCGCGCCCATGTTCGCGCTGTCGCCCAGCGGCAAGCGCGCCGTCGCGTGGGTGTCGGCGCCCGGTGGCGGCACCGACGGTCGGCTCTACGTCACCACCGGCGGCGCGCCGACCGAGTTGCGTGACTCGTTAGGCCCCATCGAACCACACGGTGAAGCGCCACCGAAGCTCTCCTATGGTCCTGACGGCACGCTGTACGCGCTGTACGCCGTCGGCAAGGTCGTGCCGGGACGGCGGTTTCCGATGAGCTCTCTTCGCCTGGCGAAGTCGGCCGACGACGGCAAAACCTGGACGGCACCAGTCACGATCGCGTCCGACAGTGCGTTCGGCACGCGCAACTTCCACGCACTCCACGTGGGCAGCGATGGCGCGCTCTACGTCGCCTGGCTCGAGGCAAGCCAGGGCAAGTCGAAGACGTTCCTGACGCGCTCCACCGATCAGGGTACGACGTGGACGACTCCGGTCGCCGCCGACGTCAACCAGTCGTGCCCGTGCTGCCGCACGGCGATCGCGACGGCGGACGACGGTACGCTGTACCTCGCGTGGCGTACGGTGCTGCCGGGTAACGTCCGTGACGTCGTCGTCGCGAGATCGAGCGATCACGGCGCGACGTGGGCGGCGCCGGTTCGCGTGCACGCCGATGACTGGGTGTTCGACGGCTGCCCGCACGCTGGTCCGTCGATGCAGGTCGATTCCGCCGGCACGGTGCACATCGCGTGGTGGACCGGGAAGCAGGGCGCGGCCGGCACATTCTACGCCCGATCGGCCGACCGAGGCGCAACGTTCGGGACGCCGATCCCACTCGGGGTCGGCGAATTCTCAGCGCCTGCGCACGTCCAGCTCGCGTTAGGCCAGGGGCACACGGTCGTCGCCGTGTGGGACGATGGCACGGTGAGGACGCCGAAGGTCGTGATGCGCGTCTCGCACGACAACGGCGAGTCATTCAGCCCTGCCGCGCTCGTGAGCACCGAAGGGCGAGCGGCGACGTTCCCCGTGCTGGCGCTGCGCGACCGAGATCTAACGATCGCATGGTCCGAGCAGTCGGAGGCCGAACACGATCACGAGAAGGAGATGGCGCCGAACATGAAGGACCCCAAAGCCATGAAGGGCCTGTCACGGGTCGGTGAGTCGGCTGTGCGCGTTCGTAACGGGCGCCTGCAATGAGCCGCCGCGTGAAATGGTTCCTGGCCCGTCCGGCTGCGGTGTTTGCCACGGCTCTGCTCGGCGCGCTCGGCGCCTGCAGGCCTAACGCTGATTCCGCCGACGCGTTTCGGCCGATTGCGGTTGGCGAGCTAGTGCCCGAATACGCGGTGCGAACGCTCGAGGGCGACAGCGCTCGTGTGACGGCCGCGCAGCCGGTGACGCTGCTCCACGTCTGGGCGACCTGGTGTGGGCCATGCGAGAAGGAGTTTCCGGAGATCGAAGCCCTTCAGCGCGAGTTCGCGCCGCGCGGACTCCGTATCGTCGCGGTGAGCGTCGACGAAGGTGACGACGATGCGGTCCAAGCGTTCGTGAAGGAGAAAGGCGCGACCTTCGAGATCGGCCGCGACCCGACGGGCGCTGTCCGTCGCCTGTATCAGGGCATCGGTGTGCCGGAGAGCTATCTCATTTCCGCGGACGGTCGCCTGCTCGTTCGCCAGTTCGGCGCCATTCCCGAGGGTGCCGCCGCGATGCGCGCCGCGATCGAGAAGGCGCTCGCGGCGCAGGCACAGGCGAGCCCCTCCCGTGAGGTCAGGCGAACGTCGACCTAACGATTCGTCGCGCGGACGCCCGTCAGCGAGAACCGTCGAGGGGCGAGAGCGCGCCGAGCACCTGCTGCCGGCGCGCTTCGTCGTTCGTGATGATGATGGCCGCGAGATTCCGGTCGATGACCATCGTCGGCTGCGCACGCCACTTGATCATCATCCCGGGCGGAGCGACCCTCGCGGTGTCGAGTTTCGCCGTGTCCATCGCGCGCGTGGCGGAATCGGCGTAGATGAACAGCTGCAGCTGATCGCCGTCAGCGAGCTCGTAGGACTTCGCCGGAATCGACATGAAGATGTGCGGGCCGGTCTCGGGCAGCGCTCGGGCCGCAATACCGGCATCGCGCAGCCGCCGCTCGACGACCTCGGCGGACCAGAGTGGCGTCATGTTGTGGCCGGCGTGGCCCTCATGGCCGGTCGATGCAGGCGATGTCGCGGGCGCAGGAGTCGCGAGGCCGGCACCGCCCGACGCCCCGCCCATCTTCGCGACGCCCATCGATACGGCCATGTTCTGCCATTCGGCCACGGTCATCACGGACGAGGTATCGTCGCGATACCGCCGCGCGGCAAGCAGGATCTCGGCTCGCTTTCGCGATCGCGGAATGGTCGTGTCGGCGAGCACATCGGAGATGACGTCGTGCATCGCGTGGAGGTTGTCGAAGATGATCGCGACCTCCGGATAGCGGCGGGAGAACTCCGGCGCGACGGCCGCAGTCATTGGCATCACGGCCGGCATGCTCGCCGGCGGGTTCGCAAGCATCTGCCTGAACCGCGCGAGCGCGGCGGTCACTCCCTGTTGTCGCTCGTCTCGCGTTCTGGCCGTGACGAGAGGCTCGTAGAGCCCGATCTGCAGCCAGTGATAGGCCCAGATCAACCCGTTGAACTTTGGATAGCGTCGCCGGAACGCGAGCGAATACGGCTGGCCCTCCATGAGGTCCATGTCCTTCGGCTGACTGCTGAACGCGACATCCCGACGTGACCTGTAGTACCTGACGAGCTCGCGAATGGCGGCGTCCTTCTGGTCAACCGGGATGCGCTCGTCCGCCCAGACGTCGTACACCTGGCGATGCAGCACGTGCGCCCACTCGAACATCTGCTTCGCTTCGGGGACGAGCTTCGCGTACTCCGGCTCGATCGCCGACTCCTCGAGTGGTAGCCGCGGCGGCTTCACGAGGAGCCGACGTGTTATGAAGTCGTACTCGGCCTGTTCGAGTCGCGCGACGGGAGCCGACGGCGCTCTCAACAGCGTTTCGTACAGGATCGCATGGCCGTAGTCGAACGCGTTGAATAGCCGGTCCGCAGTCGGGTAGTTCGCGCGGAACTGCCAGTTGTGGGATGCCTGACGATAGAACTGGTCGTGCGCCGTGGACCACTGCGAGAGTACAGGGCGCCCGCTGGACGCCAGCGCAGTGAGTGCCAGCGCCACGGAGAGAAACGGACGCACTCGCGAACCGCGAACAGGAGGCATCAGCGAAGTCCCAGCGCGAACGCTGAGCCGAAGGTTACATACCATGCTCGGTCGTCTCCGGTGAATCGACGACCGATCCCGCCGTCGATCGCCCAGCGAGGCGCGAGTTGATAGCGCAGGCCCGCTGCGGCGTTCCACGCCACGGATTCCGCACTGTCGATGGGCTGCTCGGCGAAGGACTCGATGCTCACGAGCAGCGAGTGCAGCGGAAACGTCTTGTCGACGGCGACGCCCGCGAGCCATCGCGACACATCCGAGCTCTGAACGGAGGATGGGACATCAGTACCAGTCGTAGTACCGGTCGCAGTTTGGCTCGGCCCGACGGTGAGTTGGGCGTTCGCGTGGAACCGAGCCCATGGCGTCGTTCGCGTGACGATGCCCTTGAGCGTGCCGTACGTCGCATCGGCGGCAAGCGGTCCGGCGGGCAGTACCACGTCAGCCGCAACCGCGAGCGCCGGAATCGATGTCTCGGCGTTCAACGCATGGAGCAGAGAGATCTCGAGACCCGCAACGCCGCCACTCGACGTTCCGTTCGCATCCAGATACGCGATAGGCAGGCCGACCTGAAGCTGTGTACGGGGCAGCAACCCGACAGCCGTTTCCGGGTGCAGCGACCACCGCCGCTGGCCGCCGCCCGCACTCTCGAAGCGTAGTGGTGCGACGTCGAACTCGATCGCGCGGTACTCTACCGGGGATGCGTCCTCTATCCGGAGCGGACGGCCGACGCTCGTGTTGTAGTAGTCAGTCTGCGCTTCCACGAGACGCGCCGACGGAAACAGCCCGAGGAGCGCTGCCACACCTAACGAGATGCACCGGCGAGGCAGTCCGCCCGACTCCGACCTTGCAGCTTGAAGTTTCATCACCGGGCGTGCTTGTACATCAGCTCGAGAAGCTCGTCGTACATGGCGTCGGCTTTATCGGATCCGGAAGCAATCGCTGTCGAGGCGCAGTGTTTCAGGTGGTTGCGCATCAGCTCGCGTCCGACAGAACGCAGCGCCTCGTGAACCGACGAAATCTGCATCATGATGTCTGCGCAGTAGCGATCATCGTCGACCATTTTCTGCAGTCCGCGAATCTGACCCTCAATGCGGCGCAGACGCTTCACGTTCCGCGCCTTGATGTCGGGGTCGACGGCAACCGCGTGGCGATGCTCGCCCGACTCGTCGGCCGCTCCGCAGGCACAGCCGACGACCGTCGGTTCCTCCTGGGCGTCCGTCCGAACGTCCGTGGAACGCGTGCGGCGCAGGTGGGGCGCTGGTGTGGTTGCCACGGGTGTCACCTCGTTGCTACGCGCGGGTCATAGCGTCGCAGTCGAAGGCTGTTCGACACGACACTCACAGAGCTGAACGCCATCGCGGCGCTCGCGAGTATGGGACTGAGCAGGATTCCGACGACGGGGTAGAGTGCGCCCGCGGCAACAGGAATGCCCACGACGTTGTAGATGAATGCCCAGAAGAGGTTCTGCTTCATCGTGCGCATCGTTCGCCGCGAGAGCGCGATGGCGTGCGCGACGGCAGCGAGATCACCGCGCATGAGCGTTACGTCGCTGGCCTCGATCGCGATGTCGGTGCCTGACCCGACCGCAATCCCGATATCAGCCTGCGCCAGCGCGGGAGCATCGTTTACGCCGTCACCTACCATGGCCACAACTTTCCCCGCCGACTGGAGCCGCTTTACCTCCGCGACCTTGCCGTCGGGCAGCACGCCCGCGACGACGTCATCGATGCCAATCGCATGGGCGACAGCCGAGGCAACGCGCTCGTTGTCGCCGGTGAGCAGCACAACCTCCAGGCCCATGCGACGGAGTGAAGCAACCGCCTCACGCGAGCCCGCCTTGATCGGATCCGCGATCGCGATTGCGCCCGCGAGCGCGCCATCCACGGCGACGAACACCACGGTCTTCGCTTCGCGCGCCAACCGGTCGGCATGGCCGGCGAGCGGCGACACGTCGATGCTCCACTCTTCCATGAGCCGCGCGTTACCGGCCGCGACGGCAGTTCCAGCCACGACGCCCGTCACGCCACGGCCGGTGTGTGACACGAATGACTCGGCGGTGCCTAACGTCGCGCCACGATCCCGCGCGGCGGCAACGATCGCGTCGGCAAGCGGATGCTCGGACTGTCGTTCGACGGTCGCGACGAGCGTCAGCACCTCGGCCTCGCTCCGACCATCCGGCGTGACGACCACGTCCGTCACTGCAGGGCGCCCCTCCGTCACCGTTCCTGTCTTGTCGAGGACGACGGTGTCGAGCGAGCCGGCGCGCTGGAGCGCCTCTCCACCCTTGATCAGAATACCGAGCTCCGCGCCCTTCCCCGTCGCGACCATGACCGCGGTCGGCACGGCGAGCCCCATCGCGCACGGACAGGCAATGATCAACACCGCAACCGCAGCCGCGAACGCGCGAACCGCGGGAGCCGTATCGGCGACGACGTACCAGATGGCGAACGTCGCGATCGCGAGCGAGATCACGACCGGCACAAATACCGCACTGATCCGGTCAGCGAGCCGCTGAATCGGCGCGCGGGAGCCCTGCGCCTCACGCATCAACCGAATGATCTGCGCCAATGTGCTGTCAGCGCCGAGCGTCGTCGCGCGATAGCGAAATGCGCCCGTGCGGTTGACCGTGCCGCCGATCACGCGGTCGCCGGTCTGCTTCTTCACCGGATCGGACTCGCCGGTCAGCATGGACTCGTCCACAGCGCTCGTTCCGCTCACGACCTCGCCGTCCACCGGCAGGCGCTCGCCGGGCCGCACCGTGACGACGTCACCGCGCCTAACGTCGGCGACGGCAATGTCGACCTCGACGCCGTCACGCTCGACCCTGGCCGTCGTCGGCTGCAACGCAGCGAGGCCACGCAACGCCGTCGCCGTCTGGCGCTTGGCGCGCGCTTCGAGCGCATTGCCCACCAGAATCAGCGCAATGATGATGATCACGGCCTCGTAATACGTGTCCGGCGCAACGCCACGGTCGATGAAGAAGCGCGGCGCGACGGTCGCAAACACGGAGAACACGAACGCGGCGCCCGTGCCGACGGCGATGAGCGTATTCATGTCCGCCGAGTGGTGGCGGAAAGAGGCCCAGGCTCGCGTGTAGAAGTGACGACCGGCCCACACCATGATGCCGAGCGTCAACGCCAGAAGCGCGTAGGCGATGACCCGAGGATCTACCGCGTAGAGCCACGGCAACGCGCCGCTGAGCACGGGCGTGAGCGACGACGACACCCACCTCATGAATGGGTCGGACGTGCCTCCCATCGCGCCGTGCACGCTGGGCGTCATGAGCGGCATCGAGATGAGCATCGCGACGACACCCGCAACGAAGCTGACGATCGCCTTTCGCTTGAGCTCCGCATACTCCTCGGCGTAGGCGACATCCTGGGCTTCCTGCTCCTCGAGCGCGGTGCGGTCGATGGCGGGAAGGTCAGCGCCGTATCCGGTTGCGCGGATCGCGTCGATCAAGGCCTCGGGCGAGGCGGCAGCGGGATCGTACGTCACGGTCGCGGTATTCGTCATCAAGTTGACCGCCGCGTCGTGGACGCCAGGCTGGCGCGTGAGCGTGCGCTGCACGCGCGCCTGACACGCCGCGCACGTCATCCCCGAGACGGGGATGTCGATGCGCTCGTCGGACTCGTGTATCTCGTTAGGTGCAACGCGTGTTGCCATGATTCCCTTCCTCGGCTCGGCCGTCGGAGTTCGTCAGTGTTCGACGACGAGCGTGCCGTGCAGCATGCCCATACCGCACGTGAAGTCGAAACGGCCCGGCTGCGCGGGGCGTCAGTTCCACGACGGTCTTCTGAAACGCGGGCAGAAATCTCCGGATGCCGAAGTCGCCGAGCACGATCTCCTCCGAGCAGCTCGACGTCTCCTGTCGGTCGAACACCAGGCGAAGCGGCATTCCTTCTTTCGCGTGAATCACGGCGGGTGTGTAGCCACCCTTCACCGTGATCGCGACTTCCTGCACGCCACCGCTCGTCGTGACAGCGCTGGCGGACGCCCGCTCCGCGGCGAAGAAGTACCAGTTGACCCAGCCAATCGCGACGACCGCTCCGGCAATGACCAGCCAATCGTTCATCGACATTTGACGATCCTCAGGTCTTCGCCTGTGCGCTGTACCCAGCGTCCTCGACGGCGAGCACGATCTGCTCGGGCGAGATCTGGTCGGGCTGATAACTCACCTGTGCAGCGCCGACCGCAACGTGCTCGACGTTGACGCCAGGCAGCTCGCGAAGGGCCTGCGAGACGGCCGACACGCAGTGGCTGCATGACATGCCGTCGATTTCAAGCTCGAGATTGTTCATGGTCTCCGTCGCTCCAATGGCTTCTGGGGTGTAAACTAGATACCCCCCACCCCTATGTCAACCCGGACCGCCTGATCGGTCGGACGGCCCATCCCCGCACGCTTGCATCGGGCGTTCCCGCCGTCTTGCTTCCGCAGTGTGACCGCGCGTGGAGCCGACGGCAGGCCCCGTCGATCACGCACCGACCCACCCAGTGAGGATGGCTTCGTGAGTCCACATCGACTGTCCGGCGTCGACCGCGACAGGCTGCCGATCGGTCGTCTTCGCGGCCTCATCGCGGCTCTCATGATCGTCGTGCCGGCCGCGGCAATGGCCCAGACCGTACCGGCGCTCGCACACGAGAAGTACACGCTGCCTAACGGGCTCGAGGTGATCCTCGCGGAGGATCACTCGGTGCCGGTAGTAGCCGTGAACACGTGGTTCAAAGTCGGATCGGGCGACGAGCAGGTCGGCCGCACCGGGTTCGCCCACCTGTTCGAGCACATCATGTTCATGGGCTCGGAGAACGTGCCGGTCGGCAAGTTCGATCAGTGGCTCGAAGCCGCGGGAGCGAACAACAACGGCTCGACCAATTCCGATCGGACGAACTACTACGAGTGGCTGCCGTCCAATGCCCTGCCGCTCGCGCTCTGGCTCGACGCCGATCGCATGGGGCGGCTCCTGCCGACGATGGACCTCGCGAAGGTCGACGTGCAGCGCGACGTGGTGAAGAACGAGCGCCGCCAGAGCTACGACAACGTGCCGTATGGTCGAGCCTACGAGACGATCCTCGCGGCGCTGTATCCGCCGACGCATCCGTACTCGCATTCGACCATCGGCTCGATGACCGACCTCAGCGCGGCATCGCTCGAGGACGTGAAGAATTTCTTCCGTATCTACTACGCGCCTAACAACGCCACGCTGTCCATTGTGGGCGACTTCCAGCGCGACTCCGTGAAGAAGCTCGTGCAACAATACTTCGGCGGAATTCCGCGTGGCCCTGCTCTCCCGCCACGCCCGCAGATCACGTCGCAGCCGGTCCCGCGCGACACGTTCCTCGTGCTCGAGGACAAGGTCCAGCTCCCGCGACTGTACTACGCGTGGCGGGCCGTGAAAGCGTTCCACGAGGACGACGCGCCGCTCGACGTCGTTGCGTACGTGCTCGCGGGTGACAAGAACTCGCGTCTCTACAAACGTCTCGTGTACGACATGCAGGTCGCGCAGGATGTGAGCGCGTTCAACAACAGTCAGCGCCTCGACGGCGGGTTCCAGATCGTCGTCACGCCCAAGCCGGGTCACACGCCCGCCGAGATGGCCAAGCTCGTGAACGAGGAGCTGCAAAAGCTCCTGGCCAACGGCGTCACGGAGCGAGAGCTCGCGCGCGCGCAGAACACGACCCGTGCGCAATTCCTCGATCGCATCGCGAGCACTCTCGGGAAGGCAGATCAGCTCAACTACTACAACTACTTCGTCGGCGACCCCGATTACGCCCGCCAGGATGCCGCGCGCTACGACAAGGTGACGCTCGCCGATGTGAAGCGAGTGGCTGCGTCGTACCTGGGCAAGCCGCGAGTCACACTCACCGTCGTCCCCGAGGGGAAGCGCGACCTCATGGTGACGGGAGTGATCCAGTGATGCGCCACCAATTGCTCGGCTCACCGATCTCGCGAGCACTCGCGTGTGCGCTGTTGACGGTCGGCGCCGCCTGTTCGCAGCGTCGAACCACGCCTCCGACGACGACGCCCACTCCGGCACCCGCCACCGCGGCACCAGCAACCGCGGCACCAGCAACCGCGGCGGTCGACCTGACGAAACCGCCGGTGCTCGGACCGCCAAAGGCACTGTCGCTACCCGCGGTCGTGACGCGGGAGCTGCCGAACGGCCTGCAACTCATGGTCGTCGAGCAGCACGAGCTGCCGCTCGCGGATTTCGTGCTCGTCGTGAAGAGCGGAGCCGAGACGGATGAGGTCAGCAAGCTCGGGACGGCGACGCTCGCGACGTCTCTCCTCAAGGAAGGCACCACGTCTCGCAATTCGCTTCAGATCGCCGACCAGGAAGCGTTCCTGGGCGTCGACATCTCCACGGGGAGCGGGTGGGATGCGACGACGCTGCAACTCCACACGCCGACGGCGCAGATGGACAGCGCGCTCGCGCTGTTCGCGGACATCGCGCTTGCGTCCCGCGTTTCCGGCGAACGAGCTCGAACGCCTGCGCAAGAACCGCCTAACGAGCCTGCTGCAGGTGAAGGACCGCGGGCCGGAGATGGCCAATCGCGCCTACGCGGCAATCGTCTTCGGCTCGGCGGCGTACGGACGGCCGTCGACGGGCAATGAGGCGACCACGAACGCGATCCAGCAGAGCGACATCCGCCGCTTCTACGAGACGTACTTCCGGCCCAACAACGCGACGTTGGTCGTGGTGGGCGACGTGAAGCCCGACGACATCGAGCGCCGCGTACGCGCGCTGTTCGGCGGCTGGGAGCGTCGTGCCGTGCCAGCCGCCACGTATGGTCAACCGGCGCCGGCCAAGGCGACGACGATCTACGTCGTGGACAAGCCCGGCGCGGCGCAGTCCTCATTCCGCATCGGCAGCGTAGGCGTCGCGCGCAACACTGCGGATTACTTCCCGCTCACAGTGATGAACACCGTGTTAGGCGGGTCGTTCACCAGCCGCCTCAACCAGAACCTTCGCGAGACCAAGGCCTACACGTACGGCGCGAGCTCGGGCTTCGGCATGCGTCGCGCGCCAGGGCCGTTCATCGCGAGCGCCGAGGTCGTTGCGGCAAAGACGGACTCGGCGCTGCTCGAGTTCATGAAGGAGTTGCGCGCGATTCGCGATACGGTGCCTCGCGATGAGCTCGAGAAAACGAAGCGGTACCTGCAGCTTCAGCTACCGGGCAGTTTCGAGACCACCGGCGGGATCGCAGGTCAGCTCGCGCAACTCGTGCCGTACGACGTGCCGCCGAGTTTCTACAACGACTACACGCAAGGGATTGCGACAGTGACGCAGGCGGACGTGCAGCGGGTCGCGCGTCAGTACATCGATCCGGACAAGCTCTCGATCGTCATCGTCGGCGATCGGAAGTCGATCGAGCCGGGACTCAAGTCGACGAAGGTGGGTGATGTCGTCATCGTAGACATCACCGGACGGCCAGCGATGTAACCCGTTCGCGTGATGCGCACTTCAGGTACGTCAGGTATTCAGCCCCGCGGCACGCAGGGTCTCCATCACGCGGCGGCGCAGCGTTTCGGGCGCGCGGGCCTCGCTCTCTTTCGCCGACGAAAGCGCGGCGAGAAAGACGCGGGCATAGTCGTGATGCGGGAGACAACTCCCACAGCGCTCGAGGTGTCGGCGTACGTCGCCCATGCGTTCGGGCGTCAGCTCGTCGTCGAGGTAGTCCCAGAGCTTCTGGACTGCGGTGCGGCAGTCGATTTCGTCATTGCAGTCAGTCATCCTTCGTTCCGCGTTGGCCGCGTTGGGCGGTCGTGAAGCCGGCATCGCGCGCGTAAGTAATGAGTTTGTCCTGGAGTATCCGCCGACCGCGGAAGAGGCGGGAGCGGACGGTTCCTATGGGTACACCGAGAATTTGTGCGGCCGCCTCGTACGACTGGTCTTCGAGGTCCACGAGCAACACCGCCGACTTGAATGGCTCATCCAACTCATCGAGCGCCCGACGGAGCGCTGGCGCGAGGTCGATTCGCGAAAGAATCTGATCGCTGCCATCACGCACCATCTGGCCGTGGGTCGCGAATGTCGTCAGTGCCTCGACGTCGCCGTCCTCGATGTCCACGTGCCGACGTTCACGCTCACGCGATCTCAGGAAGACGTTTCGCGTGATCGTGAACAGCCATCGCCGCGCGTCGCTTCCAGGCTGGAATGTGTGCCAGGAGCGATACGCGCGAAGAAAGGTTTCCTGGACGATATCATCCGCATCCGACGCGTCGCGTGTGAGCGACAGCGCAAACCGGTAGACGTCGTCGATGAACGGAAGAGCTTCGGATTCGAACCGAACGTCCTCCTCACGCGTGGTGCTGGGCGAGACGGACGTTTCCGGCACTAACCGTTCTGACGCTTCCTTGGTTCCCACGTCGGCGTCCGAGGGTGGCCGCCCAGGGGCCCCGTCGCCACCGGGCACCTCTTCAGCCCCTCCCGCCGACGTGCTCGACCGCGTATCAATTGCCATCGTCCGCCCTTCGTCCGGAGTGATCGACTGATCCTCGCCTCGCCTACTCTAATCGCCGCGGTCGCATCCGTGGTCGCCACCGGCGCGGTGCTCGCTCTCATAGTAGAGCACGCGCGGCGTCGCGGCGCTACGCGCGGGCTGGAGCTTCGCGACGGGACGATCGACAGACTCAACGGCGACGTCGTCGCGCTGCGATCGATGCTGCAGGATTATACCCACCAGCGCGAGGCCGCGGAGGAAGTGTTACGACACGGCGAGGAGCGCTACCGGGTCCTCGTCGACAATCTGACGACGATCGTGTTCCAGATCGACCGCGACCTGCGCTGGACCTTTCTGAATCCGGCGTGGGAGACCGTCACGGGCCGATCCCCAGCGGAAAGCATCGGCCAGGTGGCAACGGCACTCATGGTCGACGAGGACGCGTCGGAGTGCGCTACGGAGCTCCGCGCCCTGATCGACGGCCAACGTTCGCTCGCCGAGCACGTGGTTCGCGTGCGGTGCGTCGCTGGCCAGATGCACTGGCTCGAGCTCCGCGCGTTGCCGATGGTCGATACCCACGGCGTGATCGTTGGTGTCAGCGGCACGCTGAGCGATGTCACCGCTCGGGTATCCGTCGAGCTCGAGCTACGCCGTCAACAGACGCTCTACCGCCTCATCGCAGAGAACTCGAGCGATATGATCGCGCTCATTTCTCTGCATGGCGGCCAGTTCACGTATGTCAGCCCGTCGACGCAACACGTCCTGGGATACACCGCGGAAGAAGTCGTCGGCATGGAGTGGTGGACGCTGCTCGATCCGGCGGACGGCGAACGCATCAAGCGTACGGTGACGACCATCCGAGACCAGAAGCCGCTCACGGAAACGGCTCGCGTGCGGCGGAAGGATGGCACCTGGGTGTGGCTGGAAGCGCGTGTCGACGCGGTACTCGAGGAGGACGGGACGGTCGTCGGCTACCGAATAACAGCCCGGGATTACACCGAGCAACGCGACGCCGGACTCGCCCTCACCGAAAGTGAGGCCAAGTATCGCCTGTTGGCCGAGTCGATCGATGACATCGTGTGCCTGCAGGATCTGGACGGCACGGCGCTGTACTACTCGGCGTCCACCGAGAAAACGCTCGGCTTCACGCCCGCTGAGCTGGTCGGCAAGGATGCGTTCGCGCTCACGCACCCCGACGACCTGGCCAAGCTCGCCGGCGATACGTACCTCGCCGTGCTGCGGGGGGAAACACCGTTGGTCGAGTGGCGTTGTCTCCGGAAAGACGGCTCGTACATCTGGGTCGAGACCCACACCGCACTGCTTCGCAACGAGTCAGGCGTGCCGGACCGCCTGCTCAGCGTCACTCGTGACATTGAGGCGCGGAAGCACGCGCAGGAAGCGCTGCATCAGTCCGAGGAACGAATGCGCGCGCTCATTGCGCGCGCCGCCTACGGGATCTTCCGTTCGACGCGAGAGGGTCGCTTCCTCGACGTGAACCCGGCGCTCGTCTCGTTACTCGGCTACGACTCGGCTGAGCAGTTGATGTCGATCGACATCCCGCGTGAGCTTTACGTCGACCCAGAAGAGCGCGATCGCTGGATCACCGCAATCGATAGCGGCGCGCATCCGGAGTGGTTCGACCTAACGTGGCGACGAAAGGACGGTGCTCTGATCGCCGTTCGTCTGTCCGCGCGTGCGGCACGCGACCCGTACGGCGACGTGTTGTGGTACGAAGGCATCGCGGAGAACGTCACGGAGCGGCTCCGCCGCGAGGTGGTCGTCCGCCGCGCGGAGCGGATGGCGAGCCTCGGGCATACGTTGGCCGGCGTGGCGCACGAGTTGAACAACCCGCTGGCGGCGATCTCCGGCTTCGCGCAGATCCTGATGAAGACGAATCTTCCGAAGGAGGATCGCAGCGCCATCGAGACGGTCCATCGCGAAGCGAAGCGCGCGGCGAAGATCGTCAAGGACCTGCTGACGTTCGCGCGGCGCCAGGAATCGTCGGAGCGGCACATCGTCGACCTCAACGGCATCGTGCGCTACATCGCCGACACGCAGCGCTACGCGATGGAAACGCACGGTGTAGTCTGCCAGCTCGCGCTGAGCGACGCGCCGGCATTTGTCTCCGCGGATCCGGCGCAGCTCGAGCAGGTCATGCTCAACCTCCTCGTGAATGCTCGTCAGGCGCTGGAGACGATAACTGCACCGACTGTGTCCGGCGGTGTCGCGTCAGGCACGCTCCGGACTCCGATGGTCGTCATTCGAACGTCGGTTCGTGCGAACACGGTGACGCTCGAAATCAGCGACAATGGCCCGGGTATCGCACCGGCGGAGCTACCGCGCATCTGGGATCCGTTCTGGACGACGAAAGAAGAAGGCGAAGGCACAGGCCTCGGGCTATCTGTCGTACACGGCATCGTCACCGAACACGGCGGCAGCATCGACGTCGAGACGCATGTCGGTGCGGGAACGACGTTCTGTGTGTCATTGCCCTCGTTCAACCGCGACAGCAGCGACGGCCGCCTGGCGGTGGAGACGGTTCCGCTTGGTCCACCATCGCAGCATGCGGAGCGGCCACTGGACATTCTCGTCATCGACGATGAGGAAGTGATCGTTGGCCTGTTGGTGCGCTATTTCTCCTCACGAGGACACGCGGTGGTTCCCGCGCACGAAGGGCGTCAGGCGCTCCGCGTCGCGCAGCACTCGAGCTTCGACGTGGTGATCTGCGATCTACGAATGCCGGGCATGGATGGCGCAGAGGTGATCCGGCGACTCAAGGAAATACCGACGTGCTCGAGTGCGCGGTTCGTGCTATCGACGGGTGATACCGCGACGCCCGTGGTGCGCGAACGCATCGAGGGGTTGAATCTGGCCGCCGTCGTGGAAAAGCCGTACGAGGTCGAAGCGTTGCGACGCATCGTCGAAGATGGGTGAGACATCGTCCGCGGCCGCCGAGTCGGTCGACCGCGCGCGGTCGTTGCTACGGCGCGCGAGGCGAGTGGTAGCCCTCACGGGTGCGGGCGTGAGCGCCGAGTCCGGAGTGCCCACATTTCGAGGCCAGGGTGGTCTGTGGCGTCAGTATCGTGCGGAGGACCTCGCTACTCCGGAGGCCTTCGCGCACGACCCGCGACTCGTGTGGGAGTGGTACGGATGGCGCCGCAGCGTCGTATCCGGCTGCGCACCTAACGCCGCACATGCTGCGCTCGCCAGCGCGGCGGCCGCACACGACGACTTCCGGATCGTCACGCAGAACGTGGACGGCCTGCACGTCCAGGCGGCGCAGCGACGTTCGGGCCATGCCACTCGAGCTGCACGGCTCGCTGTACCGATCCCGCTGTACGCGCTGCGATCACCGCTGGGATGATCGCGGCACCATTGATGCAACTTCACGCGAGACACTCCCACGGTGCGCCGCCTGCGGCATGCTCGCTCGGCCGGACATTGTGTGGTTCGGCGAGGCGCTCGATCCGTCGGTTCTCGGCGAGGCGATGCGCCTCGCCGAGAATGCCGAAGTGTGCCTCGTGATCGGCACGAGCGCGCTCGTCCATCCAGCCGCCGGTCTCGCCGATCTCACGCGTCGTCATGGTGGCAGCGTGATCGAGATCAACGTCGCCGATACGCCGCTCACACCAACAGCCACTGTGTCACTCCGCGGGCCCGCTGCCGCGATCGTGCCCGATCTCCTCGCCTCCTAGACGCAGCCCATGGGCATCCTGGATCTCGCCGCGATCCGTAAGGACTACGCGCTCTCGTCACTGACGGAGCGCGATGTCGATGCGGACCCGATCCGACAGTTCGAGCGGTGGTTCGCCGATGCGCTATCCGCGCAGGTGCTCGAGCCTAACGCCATGACGCTCGCCACCGCCACGCGCGACGGATCTCCCTCGGCGCGCATTGTCCTGCTCAAGGGCGTGGACGCCCATGGCTTCACGTTCTTCACGGACTACCGAAGTCGAAAGGGCGCCGAGCTGACGGAGAACCCGCTCGCGGCGCTCACCTTTCTCTGGAAGGAGATCGAGCGTCAGGTGCGCATCGCGGGTGCCGTGTCACGCGTGAGCAGCGCCGAGTCCGAGGCGTATTTCCGTTCACGCCCGCCGGGCAGCCGACTGGGCGCGTGGGCATCGCATCAGAGCGCCGTCATCGCCAGCCGTGAAGCGCTCGAGGAGCGTCTTCGCGACGTGACGCGGCAGTTCCCGACCGATGACATTCCGCTACCGCCGCACTGGGGCGGGTTCCGTGTCGTTCCAGACGAGATCGAGTTCTGGCAGGGACGTCCGAGCCGGCTGCACGATCGGCTGCGGTATCATCGCGAGCCAAGCGGGTGGCGGATAGAGAGGCTGTCGCCGTGAGGAGGCCGGCGGTCGGGGGCCTTAGGAAGGAGGCCTCAGGAAGGCGGAGGGCGGACGACGTGACGGCGGAACGACGGCAGCGCCACCTTACCAGAGACGCGCCGCCTCCTGTAGCTCCTCCCGGAGCTTTACGTAGCTCTCGTGGCGGCGGGCGCTCACGTCGCGCGCGGCGATCGCCTCCAGCACCGCGCAGCCTGGCTCCACCGTGTGCGTGCAGTCCGCAAATCGACACAACGCTGTCAGCGGGCGGAATTCCGGAAAGCAGTCGGCCAGGTCGCTCGGGTCCAGGCCCCACATGCCGATCTCGCGCAGACCCGGCGTGTCGGCCACGAAGCCGCCGTCGGGGAGCGGATGCAGCAGCGCACCGACGGTCGTGTGGCGGCCCTTGTTGACCGACTCGCTGATCTCGCCGACGCGCAGGTTGAGGCCCGGATACAGCGCGTTCATGAGGGACGATTTCCCCACGCCGGACGGACCCGTGAGCGCAGACGTTCGGTTCTGCAGTGCGTCGTGCAGCGGCGCGAGCCCTCGGCCGCCGTCCTTCGTACTCGTTAGGTGCAGCGGGTAGCCGGCGCGCACGTGGTCGGCGAACATTGCCTGCGCTTCCGACTCGCTCGCGAGGTCGACCTTGTTGACGACGATGCGCGCCGCCAGCGAGTTCGCCTCGGCGATCACGAGAAAGCGATCGAGCATCGCCGGGTGGGGCGTCGGCTTCACGAGCGCGAACACGACGACCACCTGATCGACGTTCGCGGCGATGATCCGCTCACCGCGACCCGAACCAGGCTCCCGTCGCGCCAGCTTCGAGCGCCGCGGGTGGATCTCCGCGATGACGAACCCGTCGCCGCGCGTCCTTCGGCTCGAGCTCGACCTCATCGCCGACAGCGAGCTTGAGCCCACCAAGCTTGACCCGGCCGCGGACGGAGCAGTCATACGTTAGGCCGTCGGCGCCAAGCACGCGCCAGATACCGCCAGTTCCCGATAGCGCTGTTCCGCGCATCAGCGTGTGATCCAGTAGATCATTCGTCCCTCATGGCATCCCACCATCGCCGTGACGGACGGTTCGCCGATTGCTCGTTAATGAGCTCGTCCAGAATGCGCCGGACCGCGTCGAGCTTCATCTCGCCAAGGGCCGCGCGCGCTGCGTCTTCCGTTGCGCCGTAGGCGAGAAAGTCAGTCTCCAGATGCCCCTCGATACCCTGCGAACCAACGCGTCGCCACCGCAGGAACAGGAAGTAGGCGCCGTACGGTCGCCCGGCGATCTCCGTCCTATCGACGACGATCTCCACGCTGTACGACATCCCGTCCGACCCCTCGAACGCCGCGGGTCTTGCATGCACGGCGCTGTACCCACCGATCGTGTTCGCGTCACCACGCGAATGATCGGGAGGCTGAAAGCGGCCGGGCACCGTCAGCGACCGCGCAGCATTTCTTTCACGACGTTGCCCGTCATGAACGCGACGTTCGCGGGACGTTCCGCCAGGCGGCGCATGAGATACGGATACCACTGCGTGCCGAACGGCACGTACACGCGCATGCGGTACCCTTCGCGCACGAGCTGTTCCTGCAGGTCGCGGCGGACGCCATAGAGCATCTGGAACTCGTATCGGTCCGTCGCGATCTTCCGCTCGGCCGCGAATCGCTTCGCGTCAGCGATGATGCGCTCGTCGTGCGTGGCGATGCCCGGGTAGTTGCCGTCGCTCATGAGCGACGTGCATGCAGCGGATGTACTGCTCGTCCACGTCGCGCTTGTCCGGGAATGCGACCGACGCCGGCTCCTGATACGCGCCCTTGCAGATGCGAACGCGAGCGTGCAGGCGGTTCGCCATCTCGACGTCGGCGTACGTGCGACGCAGGTAGCTCTGGAGCACGATCCCGACGTGCTTCGGGTACGACGGGTACAGGCGATGCTCGAACATATGGAGCGTGCGCTCCGTGTACGCGCTGCTCTCCATGTCGATGCGCACGAACGATCCGTAGTCGCGGGCACGGTCGAGCACCATCTGCATGTTCGCGACGCAGAGGTCTTCGGAGACGTCGAGGCCCATCGCCGTCAGCTTGAGCGACACGTTCGCATCGAGCTTCTGCGACTGGATGCGATCGAGCAGGTCGAGATAGGACTTCGCCGTCGCCCGCGCCTCTTCCTCGCGGTGCACGCTCTCGCCCAGCAGATCGAGCGACGCCGTAATGCCGCGCGCGTTGAGCGCTCGGACCGCGGTCATTGCCTCTTCGATCGTCTCGCCCGCCACGAAACGCGACGCCATGCGTCTCGCGAGCCCGTTACGGCGCACGAACGTGAAGACTTTTTGCTGATTCGAGAGGTAGAGCAGCGTCTTCCTCAGCATGAGGCCTCGTGATCGGCGCGAGAGCGAGCTAGGCGAGTGAGAGAACGTCGTGTGTTAGCGGCACCGGCGCGACAGACGCCACTATCGGCGCGTAAATATACCCAGCCCTCTGGACCGCTGGTGCAAGATGGCGGGGCCCGGTTTCATGCAGGACCCAAGCCGCACTGTCCGGGTAACGCCGTCGTCAGGCGGATTGGGCTGAGGCGTAGGGCTGTGCCAGCGGCACGCTCACCGACGTTCCAGGCCACGAGTCCGTCATCGCTTCGAGGATCGATCATGTAGGTGGCAAGCACGCCGAGCGGTTGCGTGAGACGCACGACGTAGCTTCCGGGCTCGATGCGCGTGTTGGCCTGCTGCCAGCGGCCCTCCACCCGAACACTCCGGCGATTCTGGAACGCCGTGGGTGACACGATCACCGAGTCGGAGGTGAACGACTGTGCGGTCGCCGAGCACTCGCTGCGCGTGCGCTCGACCGTGATGCCGTGAAGCGCGAGCAGTTGCGCCGCGGTCGAATCCGCGGCGGGCAGCGCGAACCCCCACGCAGTCGGCGTCGACATCGTCGGAACGAAGCGATCGTAGACGGGCATCTGCACGCGCCGATAGCTGCCCGTCCGTCGCATGCCGCGGCGCACGCCTGGTTCGGTGCGGAGCGTGTCGCCGGTGCGTTCGAGCGTTTCGACGATCACCTCACCGGTATAGGGCTTCGTGGTCAGATCTCCGCGAATCGGGATCTGCGCCGACGATGTGCCCGTTCCCCACGACGCCACCGCCGAATCCGCTCGCGCCGAGAGCGCGCGAATGCGCGCTCCACGCTCGGCCACGAGCGTGAGCAGCTCACTCACGAATGCGTACGTCGACGCCACGCGGCGAGGAAACGGATCGTGAGAATACGCTTCGCTCAACACGGACATGCGACCGCGTAGCGCGTAGTAGTTCGTCCCGTAGCGCGGGCGATGATCGTAGGTGAACCATCCGCGGTCCGCGGAGTCCTGCGAGACGAAGTTGCCGTAGTCGAACGTCTCGTAGCCTCGTCGGGTTCGGACGCGGCGGCGAAGCTCCGGCAGCAGTGAGTCGCGCACGAACGCGCCACCGGAGAAGGCCGGCCCAATGTCGCCAGCTGGGTTGAGCGACGGGGCATACGTCAGCGCGTACCCGTGATAGCTGCCGTCGGTCGTGTGCAGATCGACGAAGAAGTCGGGATTCCAACGATTGAACGCACTGAGCGACGCGCGAGTTTCCGGCGCGTCGGCCTTCATGTAGTCGCGATTCAGATCGAAGCTCTGCGCATTCGGCCGCTGACCGACGAGCTCCGGCCCGTTCTGTGCTCCGCGATTCTGCGCCTGGGGCGCGAAACGCTCGTTGCCGTCGGCATTGTAGATCGGCACGGCGATGAGCACGATGGAATCGAGCACGTTGCGCTTCTTGTCGAAGACGAGATCGCGCAGCAGTGCCTGCAACGCTTCTTTGCCCTCCACTTCGCCGGCGTGAATGTTCCCCTGCACGTACACCATCGGACGACCGAGAGCGCGCGCGGCGTCCGGCGTCGAGACCGGCGGCCGAGACGCGATCACGTACGGAATCTCCCGGCCCTCACTGGTCTTTCCGATGCTGCCTACGGCAATCGGTGCCCCGAGGCGTTTCAGAGAATCGATGAATGCCACGACGTCGGCATAGTGCGACGTCTCGGTGTAGTTCGTCAGCTCGGCGCGCGTGCGAGGAAGCCGGGCATCGGTCACCGGCGGCGGCACGGCGCCGGAAACGTTAGGCGCTGCTGCCGCGCTCGGGGTGGTTCGGGAGCAGGCGACGGCTCCGCCGAGTAATGGCACGACGAGAGCGGCCGCGACGACACGCGATCGGAACATGACGGGTGATTGAGAGAAGAGCGAACGTGGCATCAGTGTGCTTCCGGCGTCACCCGGCTGAGTCAGCCGCCTAGCGGATGGCCACGCTCCGGGTAGAAGCGACGGCCTTCACGAGCCATCTCAATGAGAAGCTGCGCCGGCGCGAACCTCGGCGCGCGGTCAGCGTTCAGGCCCTCGAGCGCGCGAACGATTCGCTCGGTACCGAGGGAATCCACGTAGCGGAATGGGCCGCCGCGGAATGGCGGGAACCCGATGCCGAACACGGCGCCAACGTCACCGTCTCTCGGCGCGCGAAGCACGCCTTCCTGGAGACAGCGCGCCGCTTCGTTCACCATCGCGAGCACGCACCGGCGCTGAATCTCGTCCCCTGGCAACTCGGCTCGCCGTTGACCCGTCGGCAGCAAGTCGTAGACAGACGGGTCGACGCCGCTCTTCTTGCCGGCGTCGTCGTACTTGTAGAAGCCGCTCTTCCCTTTTCGTCCGGTGCGCCCCGCCGACACTACACGCTGCAACGATTGCGACGGCGCGAGCCGAGCGCCGAAGGCATCGACCATGATCGCGCCGGACTTGCCGGCGATGTCGAGCCCGACCTCGTCGATCAGCGTGATGGGACCGACCGGGAATCCGAAGTCCACGAGCGCGCGATCCACGGCGTCGATCGCCACGCCCTCGTCCAGCAGGATGCCAGCCTCGTTGATGTAGGGCGCCAGGATGCGGTTCACGAAGAATCCAGGCGCGTCGTTCACCACGATGACCGTCTTGCCTAACGACTTGCCGTAGCTCACGACCGTCGCCGTCACTTCCGGCGCCGTCGTCGGCGTGGTGATGACCTCGAGCAACGGCATCTTCGTCACCGGCGAGAAGAAGTGCATCCCGATGACCCGCTCCGGCCGCTTCGACGCTTCGGCAATTCGTGCGATCGGGATGGTGCTCGTGTTCGACGCGAAGATGGACGTGGGCCTGGTGGCGGCTTCCGTCTCGCGGAGCACGGTCTGCTTCACGGCCAGGTCCTCGAACACGGCCTCGATGACCAGGTCGACGTTCTGAAAGCCCGCGTATTCGATCGTGCCGCCAACGAGCGACATGTAGTCGTCGAGCTGCTGACGGGTGATCTGCTTCTTCGTCAGGCGCTCGCGCAGGGTCTCGCGCACCGTGGCCAACCCCTTCCCCACCCGGGCGTGGTCGGCATCCTTGAGCCGGACGATCGTTCCCTGCGGCGCTGCGATGGACGCGATACCGGATCCCATGAAACCGGCGCCGAGGATGGCGAGCTTGCGAATCGGGAGCGGTGGAGGCGCCGGCTCGGCAACGCCCGGATCCTTCTTCAACGCCGTCGTCGCGAAGAAGAGGAACACGAGCTGCCGCGAGACCTCACTGACCGCGAGCTCGCCGAAGAGCCGAGCCTCCTCCCGATATCCGCGTTCACTGCCATGGGCAAAGCCGTTGGCGACAGCATCGAGCGCGGCGAGCGGCGCGGGGAAATGGCCACGCGTGCGCGCCAATACTTTCTCGCGCGCTTGCCGAATTACCAACGCGCGTCCAACGCGATTCTCATCGAGCAGCAGGTGACGAGCACCGTGCGGACCACTCGGCGCACCACGACGAAGCGCGCCGTCGGCCAGGGCGCGGGCGCGCGCAATCGCGATCTCGTCGAGGATGGCGGGGTGCACCAGCTCGTGCACGAGACCAATCTGCAACGCCTTCCGGCCGCGCACGTTCTTCCCCGTGAGAATCATGTCGAGCGCAGCCTCGAGTCCGACGAGGCGCGGCAGACGCTGCGTTCCGCCACCTCCAGGGATCAGGCCGAGCTGCACTTCAGGGAGCGCGAATACCGTTTTCGGGGCATCGCTCGCGACGCGATAGGCGCAGGCGAGAGCAGCTTCGAGACCACCGCCGAGGCAGGCGCCATTGATCGCCGCGACGACAGGTGTTCGAAGATTCTCCAACCGGTCGAGGAGCGCGTGCCCGTCGCGGCTCATCGCCTCTGCCTGCGATGACGTCTCGATCTGCAGGAACTCCTCGATGTCCGCTCCCGCCACCCAGACGTCCGGCTTGCCGCTGCGAATGACCGCTGCCTGGATCGCCGGGTCCCGCTCCAGCTGATCGAGCACGCGGGCAAATTCCTCACGCACGAGTCGCGTGAACGTGTTCACGGCCGCGTTAGGCACGTCGAGTGTCACGACAGCCACGCCGTCGCGCACGTCGAGCGAGAGCGTTGAGCTCATTCCGCTTTCCGTATCATTGACGTTCGACGACCATCGCGAAGCCCATTCCCCCTGCCGCGCACACGGTCATGAGGCCGAACTGCCCGCCACGGCGCCCGAGCTCGTTGAGCAGCGTGGTCGTGATCCGCGCGCCAGTCGCGCCGAACGGGTGGCCGATCGCGATCGACCCGCCCATGACGTTGAGTCGCGCCCGATCGACTTCACCAACGGGCTCGGAGAAGCCGGCTCGCTCGGCCCACGCCTGCGACTCGAAGCCACGGAGGTTCGAGAGCACCTGCGCGGCGAACGCCTCGTGCATCTCGACGAGATCGATGTCGCGGAGCGAGAGCCCCGCGCGCCGCAGCGCCACCGGTGCGGCCAGAACCGGCGCCTGCAGCAGTTGCTCTCCCGGGTCGAGCGCGGCATACGCATACGACCGAATGAAGCCGAGCGGCTCGTAGCCGAGCGCGCGTGCGCGGTCCTCGCTCATGAGCAGCACCGCGGCGCCGCCGTCGGTGAGCGGCGATGAGTTACCGGCGGTAACCGACCCGTACTTGCGATCGAACACCGGCTTCAGCGCCGCGAGCGCCTCGATGCTCGTATCCTCGCGAATGCCGTTGTCGCTCGTGAGTACCGTGTCGTACCTGGGCGGCACATACGTAGGCGCGATCTCGGCCGTGAGTCGCGAGTCCTTCGTACCTGCCGACGCGAGCCGGTGGGATCGCAAGGCGAACTGATCCTGCTCATCGCGAAGAACGTGATTGATCTTCGCCATCTTCTCGGCCGACTGCCCCATGGTCTCACCGGTGGACGGCTCGGCGATGGCGGGCGTGATGGGCACGAGGTCTTTCGGACGAATGCGCGACAGTGCCTTGACGCGGCCACCGAGCGACTTCGCGCGCGACGCGGCCACGAGCGCGTCGGCGAACCCGCGCGAGTGAAGTACGGGCACGTTCGAGAGCGATTCCGCGCCGCCGGCAATGACGACGGACGCGTGACCGAGTGCGATCTGGTCAGCGGCGTCGGTGATGGCTTGATTCGCGGAGGCGCACGCCCGGCTCACGGTGACGGCCTGCACGCCTTTCGGCAGCATCGGCAGGAGCGAGACCTCGCGCGCGATGTTAGGCGCGATCACAGACGGAACGACCGTGCCGAAGACGAGCGCCTCGACCTCTCGGCCGTCGAGTCCCGTGCGTTGAATCAGCTCGGTGACGCACGCCTTCCCGAGGTCGATGGCCGAGATGTTCCTGAGCGCGGTGCCGGCCCGGGCGAACGGCGTCCGCACGCCCGCCACGATCGCGACTCGACGGCCATTCCCATACGTCTCCATGCGGGAAACCTACTTACCGCCGCAAGTCGTTGGACTCACAATATTTGCCGGAAGCGCCCGCGGCATCCACGTTGGGACTCGCCCGGTTCGCACCGAGGAGCTTGCCGTCGCGGATACCATCGTTAGGGTTACCGTTTGGTTGCGACAGCACGGGCAACGTGCCTTTCCCCAGCACTATCGCTGAGCAGTCGTTCCTCGTACTCGGAGACGTCCAGTGGCGCGACGAGCGTCCGCAGTTCGCCCGGCTCGAGCAGGTATTCAGGGTTTCGCGGTCCGCGCGCGCGCCCGCGGGCGACGACGTCGAGGTGTGCACGCGTGAACGTCTCGTACACGAGCGTGCCGCCGGCGGTAAGCAGCGTCGCCAGTGTTGGGAAGACCGACCGATCGAGAAAGCTCACGCACACGATCGCGTCCACCGAATTGGGTCGCAGTGGACACGCCCGCGCGTCAGCGACCAAGCCGACGATGCGGTCGTCACGTCCGGTGGCTCCCTCGACGGCGGCGAACACGAAGTCCATGACGATCACGCGTCGCCCGGTGCGCGCGATCGCGGCGGCGTTGCGTCCCGAGCCTCCAGCAAGGTCGAGCACCAGCGCATGCGGCGGCAGCGCACGACATCGATCGACGACCCAGTCGGATGGGTTCCGATCGAGCTCGCAACCTCGCTCACTGTACCTCTCCCGCCAATGCGCGCGGTCATCGCGTCCGGATCCGTCGCCCTGTCATCGATGACTGACGAGACTCGGGACGACGTCTCCTTGCCCACGGTCCGGCGAAAGCTCGACGCGGCGGACAATCCGGCAACGCATCGTGCGGCGCGGCTGGCGCGCCTCACCGCCGAACCGTTCGATGTGCTCATCGTCGGCGGAGGCATCACGGGCGCGGGGATCGCGCGCGACGCGGCTATGCGCGGGTTGCGCACCGCGCTCGTCGAGCGTGACGACTTCGGAAGCGGCACATCGAGTCGCTCGTCTCGGCTGGTACACGGCGGCGTGCGCTATCTCGAGCATGGGCATCTGCATCTGGTGTTCGAGTCCAGCCGTGAGCGGCGGACGCTGATGCGCATCGCACCTCACCTCGTGCGTCCGCTGCGATTCACCTGGCCCGTCTATCGTGGCAGCCGCATCCCGCTCTGGAAGTTGAGCGCCGGCCTGTTCATGTACGATGCGCTCGCCGCGTTTCGCAATGTAGAAAGTCATCGTTCGCTCGAGGCGCGTGAGGTGCTCGCGCATGAACCGGCTCTGCGGCGCGATGGTCTCGTCGGCGGCGCCGAGTACTATGACGCGTCCACGGATGACGCGCGACTGACGCTGGCGAACGTCATTGATGCCGAGCACCATGGCGGCGTCGCGGTGAATCACGTGTCGGTGGTGCGGCTGCTGCGTGAGGGCGGTCGCGTGGTCGGCGCGGCGATTCGCGAAGCGCCGGATGGACCGGAGGCAGAAATTCGCGCGCGCGTCGTCGTGAATGCGACGGGGGCCTGGACCGACGCGCTTCGGGGCATGGACACGGGCGACACCGGCGACATCGGCGCGAGCGGCAACGGTGCGGTGCGCGGGACCAAGGGCGTACACATCGCGGTGTCGCGGGAGCGACTGGCAACTCAGGCTGCCCTGACGCTGCTCTCTCCCATCGATGGACGCGTCATGTTCGCGCTGCCGTCGACGGCGACGACGATCATCGGCACGACGGACACGCCAACCGATGAGCGACCAGAAGAGGTGCGTGCGTCGCCGGCGGACATCGAGTACCTGCTCGCGGCGGCGAACTCGTTCTTCCCGGCAGCGCATCTCACGCCCGACGACGTGATCGCGGCGTGGGCAGGGATTCGTCCGCTCGTCGCGTCGGGGTTCACGCGCGACCCGGCGAGTGCCTCACGCGAGCACCGCATCGACCGCAGCGCATCGGGGCTCATCTCCGTGTCCGGCGGCAAGCTCACCACGTTTCGATCGATGGCGGCGGAGGTCGTGGACGTGGTAGAGCAGTCGTTGGGGAAGCGCCCGTCGCGATCACGGACGGATCGCGTGCCGCTGCCCGGTGGTGACATGCGGGCGCTCGACGAGCTCCGTCGCGCGGCGGAGCTGGAAGTGGGCGACGCCGCCGTCGCGCGCCGGCTCGTGGAGGCGCACGGCACGCGGTGGCGCGACGTCTCCGCGCTGACGGCGGAGGAGCCGGCGTTGGCGCGCCGCATCGTGCGCGACCTGCCGTACCTGCTGGCGGAAGTCGTCTACGCGGCGGAGCGCGAGATGGCGGTGACGCTCGCCGACGTGCTCGTTAGGCGTCTCCGTATCGCGTACGAGATGGCGGACCACGGCCGCTCCGCCTCGCGCGTCGCGACCGCGGTACTTGCCGGCCGGCTCGGCTGGGACAACGCGCGTGCTCGCGTCGAGATCATGCGCTACGACGACGAGGTCACGCGGATCTTTGGCGCACCCGCGACAACGCTCGCGTGAGAGCTGCGGCGTGCCGCGCGTGGCGCGCTACTCGACGACGCCCTGGTGGATGGTCGTCAGCTCGACGATGCGCAGTCGACGCGTCGCGGCCGGCAGCTTCAGCAGGATGTCGTCCCCAACAGCTTTGCCCACGAGCGCGCGACCGATGAGCGAGCCCATGCTCACGTGCCCTTCCTCGAACTCGACCGAGTCACCGAACACGAGGCTGAACGTCTCGTGGGCTTTGGTCTGCTGATCCTCACAGACGACACGCGACCCGAGCCCGACCTTGTCGGTCGGGATCTGTGCCAGATCGATCTGCGAAAGCTTACTGAGACGCTGCCGGAGTTGACCGAGCCGCGCCTGGACGAACTGCTGGCGCTCGAGGGCAGCCTTGTACTCGCTATTCTCGCGCAGGTCGCCGAGCTCCACCGCCTTCCGAATCTCGTTCGGGAGGACGACGTTCAGCTCGTGTTGGAGGCGTTGTACCTCGTCGCCCAGCTTTTGCTTCAGCTCTTCGATCATCGGGCCCCGCAGAGACAGATCCAACGGCGATATAAAAAAGTGGAGCGCCCGGCCTTTCGAGCCGGGCGCTACGCCCTTGTTCAAGGTAAGCCGCGTGCATGAGCGAGGCAAACCCGGCGGACAACGGATGGGATGATACGCATCGAGCAACACGGCGACGTCACGCGGCTCGAAATGTCGAGCCTGTGGAGTCGCGCGATCGGCTATACGGCGAGCGCGTATCTCGTGCGTGGGGTGCTCATTGATTGCGGGTTTCATGGCGTTGGTCGCGAGGTGCACGCGATGCTCGCGGAAACGCGTCCGCGCGGCCTGCTCATCACGCACTACCACGAGGACCACGCGGGGAACGTGGAGCGCGTGGCTCGACTTGGCATTCCCATCGCGGCATCGACCGACACGCTTCGCCCGGCTGCGGTCGCCGGCTCCGATTCGGTTGTACCGCCGGGTCACGTGGGGAGCCGCTCCTGCGTTGCGCTCCAACGTGACTCCGTTTCTGAGACGATGCGCTCACGCTGATTGCCGCGCCGGGGCACTCGGTGGACCATCACGTGGTGTGGGACGCGACCGACGGGACGCTGTTCGGCGGCGACCTGTACCTCGGCGTCAAGGTGCGCGTGGCGCACCCGGGCGAGGACCCGCGGGTGCTGGCGGCGACGCTTCGCCGCATCGCCGCGTTAGGCCCGACGCGACTGTTCGATGCGCACCGTGGGTACGTGGCGAACCCTGCTCCGCTGCTGCTTGCGAAAGCGGACTGGATCGATGAGACGATTGCTTCTATCGAACGGCGGATTGCCGACGGCGCATCGGATTCCGCGATCGTGCGAGAGTTGTTTGGCGGGGAGTCTATGCCGGGACGCTTCTCTGGTGGCGACTACTCGCGCACGAACTTTGTTCGGGCGGTCAGGACGGGGACTGGGGACGGGTACGGGGACTGAGACTAGCTACACGCTGGGAACATCTGCCGACGGCTGCATGCTGCGGCCGCACGCTGCCCGCTGCTGCTATTACTGCCGGCGATCACCCAGCGCGCTGCTCGCTGGTCGCCCGAACAACCCAGTCCCGATTCCCAGTCCCCAGTCCCCAGTCCCCAGTCCCTACCTGTGCATTGGCAGCTTCGCGTCGGCCGTCTCGGCAGACGCCGGCTCGCCGCCGGCGCGTTCGTACTCGCTGCGTAGCGTGTCCATCAGCTCGCGGCGACGATCGTAGAGACGGCGCAGCGGACGCTTGCCGCGCACGGCGAGCGCGTACGACGTCAGCAGCGGCAGCGCCACCGTCGAGTCGAGGTAGCACACCACCGCGTCAGGCAGGCGATCCGGATCGATCTTTCCCCAGCTCACCGCCTCCGCCGGCGTCGCGCCCGAAAGGCCACCCGTGTCGGGGCGCGCGTCCGTGATCTGCAGGAAGAAGTCGTGCCCCTTCTCATCGATGCCGAGCACTTCCTGAATCTGCGGCTCCGTCTGCAGCATGAAGTTTTTCGGGCTGCCACCGCCCGCGATCAGCACGCCGCTCCGGCCGCCGCCGCGCTTGGCGCCGAGCACGATCGACGCCGTCTCGTTCACGTCCGCATTCGGATCGATCACGCATTGATTTCCGTCGAGCGCGAGCGCCGCGACGTTCATGCCGATGGACGAATCGCCCGGGCGACGACGTGTAGATCGGCACACCCGCGACGAACGCGGCGGACAGGAGTGACTTCTGCCCGATGCCTAACGCCTTCTCGCGCTCGCGGACGTACTTGCCGCACAGCCAGTGGAACTCCGCGCTCGACATCGGGCGCTGGAACTCCGGGCCCTGGATGATCTTCCGGAAGAATGCGTCCGTCGACAGCAGCACGTCGTAGTCGAAGAAGATGTCGTAGATGCGGACGATCCCCTCCTCACGGAGCACGACGTCCGACTCCTGCGCGTTGCCACGATGCATCGCGAGCCCGAGCCCGAAGTGCGTGTCGTGGTAGAGATTCGCGCCGGTCGAGATGATCCAGTCGACGAAGCCCGCCTCGATGAGCGGGATGAGCACCGCCATTCCCAGACCCGCGGGCGTGAGCGCACCCGTGAGCGTCATGCCCACCGTGACATCCGGGTCGAGCATCTTCTGCGTGAAGAGCTGACACGCCTCGCGGAGCCGCGCGGCGTTATACGCGAGAAAGGTCCCGTCGATCAGCTCGGTGACCGTCTCGGTGCCATCGATGCGGCGCGGATCGATCCGCTGGCCGCGAAGAAACCGGCTGGTCTCGTGCGACGTGTGCTTCACGCCCGCCTGCTCACGCTCCTCGGCCGCACGCTTCTGGTCGGCTTTTGGTCCGGCCGGCGTCGAGCGCTTGATGGTCTTCCCCGGCCGAGAGCTCTTGAGCCCGCGCGGCCGCGACTGCGACGGTCGCGATTCCGGCGCCGGCTTGGCGGGCGCCGCCTTGCGCGCGTTAGGCACCGCTACTTTTCGGGCGTTCGGTCGCGGCTTCTTTCCGTTCCCGGTTCCCCCACTCCGGTTCCCTTTCTTTTTCATTCCCCTTCCCCCTCCATTCGCCCGCGCGAGGTATCGAGCTGTGCCCGGTAAGCCGATACGACAGCGGCGGCGGCTTCTGCCGGGTCGTCGGTGAGCAGCATGAGATCCATGTCCCCTGGCGAGATCTTTCGCTCAGTGAGCACGCGCGTCTGCAACCAGCGCACGAGGCCCGCCCAGTAGTGCCGGCCGAAGAGGACAACCGGGAACTGATAGATCTTGCCGGTCTGGATCAGCGTGAGCGCCTCGAACAGTTCATCGAGCGTGCCGAATCCGCCGGGGAAAATGATGAACGCCACCGAGTACTTGATGAACATCGTCTTCCGGACGAAGAAGTAGCGGAAGTTCACCAGCGTATCGACGTACGGGTTCGCGCCCTGCTCGAACGGCAGCTCGATGTTGCAGCCGATGGAACGGCCGTTCCCCATGCGCGCGCCCTTGTTCGCCGCCTCCATGATGCCCGGCCCCGCGCCTGTGATGATCGCGAAGCCCGCCTCGGCCAGCAGCCGCGCGACTTCCACGGCGCTCTGATACTGCGGGTCATCGGGTCCGGTGCGGGCCGAGCCGAACACCGTCACGCCCTTCTGCACCGACGCGAGCGTGTCGAATCCCTCGATGAACTCACTCGTTATGCGCAGCACGCGCCACGTATCCGTGCGCGTGAAGTCATCGTAGCGGCCGGGCTGCTGCAGCAGCTTTTCGTCCTCGGTCACCACCGCGTACGGGTTGCTGCGAATGGCGTCGTCGATCGCGCGCGTCGCGCCCGAGCTGCGAAGCGCTGGGGTCTGCGACGGCGGCGTGCGGCCAGCCATGAGGTGCCCCTGTTCCGTGCGTTCCCGGAGCCCCTCGAGCGCGTTCTGCGCCGCGTCCGCCAGCGTGCCGGCGTTTACCTTTTTACCGGACGCCGTTCTGGGACCTTTGGCGCTCTTGCTGGCAGCGCGTGGGGGGCTAGTCTCAGAGAGTCGTCTCGGCGCCTTCTTCGACGCCGCAGCAGGTCGCGGGGTGTCCGGTCGTTGTTTTCGTTTCGCCATTACACTCGGGTCGGCAGGAACGCTCGCGCGCGTCGCGCGGCAAGCGAATGAGTTTATCGACCCCACGACTCGGCGCGCCACTCGTAACGGCTCGCTGATTCGCCGGCCGGCGCCATCACGCTCATCGTACTTCGCTCAGGCACAGACTTGTCGGTCATCATTCTTCTCGCGGATGGGGCGCGTCCCGACGTCTTTCGTCGCGCGATGGACGACGGATCCCTCCCCGCGCTGGCCCGCCTGAGAGATGAGGGTGCGCTGCACACGGTGGCGACGGCGTTCCCGTCGGTCACCGGCCCGGCATATGCGCCGTTCCTCATGGGCCGGTATCCCGGGACCCATCGGGCTGCCGGGGCTGCGCTGGTTCGATCGCAGTCGCGAAACGGCTCGGGGCTTCGGCAACTGCCGCAGCTACGTCGGCTCGGAGATGCGGCACGTCGATGCCGACCTCGCCGCTGACGCCCCGACCATCTTCGAGCTCGCCGGCCCGTCCGTCGGGGCGCTGAGCGTGATCTGGCGCGGACTGCGGCGGACCGAGCAGGTTGGCCGCAATCTCGCGTTCGTGGCGCGCGCGGCACGTACCCACTTCGCCGGCAACGTCGCAGGCTGGCTTCGAGATCGACCGTGAGGTCGGCGCTGAGGTAGCGCGACGCGTCCGTGAGCACGAGCCGCGCGTCACGTTCGCCGCGCTGCACGGGCATCGACAAAGCGTCGCACTCCGCCGGGCATGATTCGCCCGCCGTGCACGAGGCGATGCGCATCGTCGACGACATCGCGGCCGAGATTCGCCAGGACGCCGAGCGTGCGGGACGGTGGGACGCGATGCACCTCTGGGTCACGAGCGATCATGGCCACTCGCCGGTCACGGGCCACGACGACCTCGCAATGCTGCTGCGGTCGTGGGGGCATCGGACCGTCGCGCATCCGTGGACGTTCGCCGGAGGCCGTGACGCCGCCGTGATGGTCAGCGGCAACGCCATGGCGCACATCTATCTCGAGCTCGATCGCCGGGAGCGTCCGTGGTGGCCCGAGCTCGCAACGCGGTGGTCTCCCCTCGTGGCATCGCTGCTCGAGCGACCGTCGGTAGACCTTCTCATTCTGTCACACAGTACCACGTTGTTCGAAGTGCACAGTCCCGCGCGCGGCGCCGCAATGCTTGCCGTGCACGGCAATACATTCAGCTATCGACCGACGAGTGGCGATCCATTGTCGATCGGGCCACACGAGGGACTGAGCGACACCGAGGCGTTCGACGTCACCGCCGAGTCGGACTACCCCGACGCGATCGTACAGATCGCGCGGCTCGCCGGCTCGTCGCGTTCGGGCGAGGTCATTCTGTCAGCGGCTCGCGACTGGGATTTTCGCGAACGGCACGAGCCCATTCCGCACGTGTCTTCGCACGGCGCGCTGCACCGTGAGCACATGCTCGTTCCACTGCTCACGAACCGCCCGCTTGCGCGCACGCCTCGGCGAACGGTCGATGTCATGCCGAGCGCACTGGCAGCGCTCGGACTGGAAATTCCGCCCGGGCTCGATGGTACGAGCTTCCTCGGCAGCGCGCCGGGCGGGAGCGGGAGTGACGGGCATCTTGCGCGTGAGCGCTCCGATAACGACCGTGGTGCCGAGTCCGCCGTGGCGTGATGCCGCGGCGTCATACAACCCGGCACACCTGGGGGGGTCATGCGTGCTCGCGTCATACTGACTGCGCTCGCGGTCGCTGTCTGCAGTGCGTGTGCATCGAGTGGAGGCGCGTCGAAGGCCAAGTCCGGAGGCTCGCGGAGTCAGGACTTCATCGGCGAAGCTGAGATCGCGCAGCGCGCGCGCGACGCCACGAATGCGCTGGCGGTCATCGAGAGGCTGCGGCCGCAAATGCTTACCAGCCGCGGCGCTACTTCACCAAATAACACGGGCGCCGAGGACGTATTGCCGCGGGTGTACGTCGATGACGTTTCGTACGGTTCCATCAACTCACTGACCAACGTGACCACGGGCCAGATCAAGGAGATTCACTTCATCAAAGGTCCGGACGCGACGACTCGATGGGGAACCGGGCACGTATCGGGGGTAATTTTGGTGCTGACCAAGAAGTAGGAAGTGCGACGCGAAACTCAGAAGCACCTGATGCGAGCCCCGAATGCCACTCCCGAGAGAAATCCAGGAAGAGCTCGAGCGGAAACGCCGAGCCGAGCATGTCCAGGCAGAGCGCGATGCGTTCTGGGCGAACGTGCGAGCGGCCCTCATGTGCGTGGCGTGGTCCGCGGCAGGACTCGCGTGCATGGGTTGGGGTCTTCACACCAACGATGCAGAGCTCGGGGGGATCGCCTGGAAGGGCGGCATGATCATCGGCTACGTGGGAATCCTGGTGACGGTGGTGCGCTGGTACACGAAGGCGAAGGACCGTGGCGACGCGTGACAACGTGGGTGTCATGACCTGGCTACGCCTCACGCTCCAACTCGCGACTCGAGCCGCGTTCAACCCAGCGCTCGCGGCCGACCTGCTCCGTGTCGCGTGGCGATTCCGGACCCGCGCCTGGTACCGGCGCTTCCCCTTCCTTCCGATCCCATCGCGTAAGTACGTGCGCTGGCGGATGCACACGGCGTATGGTCAGTACGATGTAGTTCCGCCCGTCGAAGACGTTGTGCGCTACGCGCGCTGGGTCGGGCGCGGATGAGCGCACTGCCGCGGCCGTCGCTTTCAGACGCCGCTGTCGAGACCACCGCGCATTCGCTCGAACAACGGATCAAGGCGCAGGCGTACGGACTCGGCTTCGATCTCGTTGGCATCACGCGCACGGGACCGGCACCGACGTCCGGCCGGTTCGAGCAATGGCTTCGCGCGGGCCGCGCCGGCGACATGCACTATCTCGAGCGCGGCGCGGAGAAGCGTCGCGACTCGCGACGTCCGGTGGACGGTGCACGCAGCGCGGTGGTCGTCGGTCTCGACTACGGCGGCCGCGAGCCCGCGGGACCAGTCGCTCGTTATGCACGCGGCGCGGACTATCACGACGTCATGGAAGCGCGCCTGCGGGAGCTTCACCGTCGCCTGAATGAATGGGTCGGCGCGCCGGTGCGCGGAAAGGCGTACGTCGATACCGGGCCGATTCTGGAGCGCGACCTCGCGCGCCGTGCCGGGCTCGGATGGTTCGGCAAGAACACGATGCTCATCAACCCACGCAGCGGATCGTTCTTCTTTCTCGGTGCGCTGCTGCTCGACGTCGAACTCGCGCCGGACACGCCGTTCGAGAGCGAGCATTGCGGGCACTGCACGCGGTGTCTCGATGCGTGTCCGACCGACGCGCTGCTGGAGCCGGGCGTGCTCGATGCGCGGCGCTGCATCTCGTACCTGACGATCGAGCTCAAGGGCGAGATCCCGGTGGAGTTGCGCGAGGCGATCGGCGGTCTCGTCTACGGATGCGACATCTGTCAGGACGTGTGCCCGTGGAACATCAAGTTCGCGAAGCTCCTGCCCGACGAGTCTCCGTTCGCGCCGCGTGAGGCGTTAGGCGGCAAGGACGCGCGGTCGCTCGCCCGCGACGTGTTAGGCATGACTCAGGAGGAGTTCAGCCGCGCCTTCAAGGGCTCGCCGATGAAGCGCGCGAAGTTGCGCGGGCTGAAGCGCAACGCGACCGTGGTGCTCGGCAACGTCGGAACGCGCGGACGACACCGACGTGCTCACGCGTTCGCTCGACGACCGAGGAGCCGCTCGTACGCGAACATGCGGCGTGGGCACTGAGGCGGCTCAGCGCGCGACACAGCTAACCCGCCTCACGGCTAGGAAGGCGATCGGCAGAGTGCCGTGCGATCACTGAGGCCGACACCCCCGCCCTGGCCATCGCGGGGAGTCAGGCGTCGACGCTGACTCCCCGTTCGTCGGAGCTCTCGACCTCCTGGCCTGACCATCCCTAGCGGTGGGCGTGCGTCTCGGGCGCCGCGGCAGTCGTGTGATGCGCGCACGTCGCGCGCGGGTTGAACTGGGCGAACGTCCCGTTGGGGTTCTCGCGGTACAGCCAGGCGTGCAACTCGTAGTGCGGCTCGAAGCCGTGTGCCTCGTCCACGCGGTGAGCGGGTTGTCCACCATGTGGTAGAATCCTGCCCAGCGTACTGCGGCGGCGCAGGTGGCCGGCCGCACGCCATCGCCTGCTCGAAGACCAGATTCTCGACCGCCATCAGGCGGAGCGACCCGTCCGCCTGCGGCTCGTAGATCAGCACTCCGGGCGTCAGGAAGTCGGTGTGCGTTCCGGTGCCGGTGACGCGTGGGTTCGGCGGCGCCGTGATCCCCAGCAGGTCGGGTCGGAAGTAGTGGATCCCCATCTCGCCGAGCTGACGAGGCATCCCCTCCATCGCCGCGGTGACGCACATGGACGCAGGGTCACGCACGTACCCCTCGGCCAGCGCGACCCGCACGTCGCGGAAGCGCTCGGTCGCGGCGCGAATGGCGCTCGACGGTGGGCGTGGCTGTGACCGAGGGCACGACGGTCGCCACACCAGACAGACGCTCGGAGGAACGACGCAGACGCTCGATGAGGTCCTTCACCGCACTGGCCACGTCCTCGATGGGCACTCTGGGATCAACCCGGTGCTGGTACAGCAGGTCGATCCAGTCGGTCCTGAGCCGCTTCAGTGAGCCCTCGACCGCGGTACGGATATTAGCCGGGCGGCTGTTCGGAGCGCCGGCGACGCCAGGGCCGCCGCCGGCGTGTGAGACGAGGCCGAACTTGGTCGCGATCCTGACCTTGTCGCGGATTGGCGCCAAGGCCTCCCCGACGAGAACCTCGTTCGTGAACGGGCCGTAGACCTCGGCCGTGTCGAAGAACGTGACACCCTCCTCGTGGGCCGCACGGATCACCCGCATGCCTTGGCTCTTGTCCGCCGGCGGGCCGTAGTTCGCGCTGACGCTCATGCACCCCGCGCCCATCTCCGAGACTTCGAGGCTTCCGAGCTTCCGAGTCTTCATTGCGCCGCTCCGGTCGCTGGTTTCCTTCTCCTGGTCGGCCGACTGATCGGCGCGTGCGGTCCACAGCAAAGAGCTGGAGGCGAGCCCCGCACCGACGAGACCGGCCCTCGAGAGGAAGTCGCGGCGACTCGAGGCGGAGCGATTCAGAGTGTTCGATTCGGCTGCTTGCTCGTTCATTTTCATGAGTGGACTCCGTGGTGCGAGTCCGCCTCGAAGTCGAGTGACGTCGAGAGCTGCCGGTTGGACTCGATGTCCGCCTGTAGGTCGGCGACCTTCTGCTCCGCGGTGCCGATGGCGTCGGCGCCCGCGATGAAGCGACGCGGCGGCGGCTCCTGGCTCGCTATCGTGAGCAGTGCTCGCGCGAGCTTCGCCGGGTCGCCGGACTGCTTTCCGTTCTGCGACTTCCAGTATTCGAGCAACGGCCCTCGTCGCTCGCTGTAGTCGGCGATGGACGGCTCGGCGTAGCTCGTCGACTGCTCCGTGAGGAGCTCGGTGCGGAAGAAGCCCGGGTTGACGATGGTCGTGTGGATGCCGAACGGTGCGACCTCGACGCGCAACGCCTCCATCCAGCCCTCGAGGCCGAACTTCGACGCGGCGTAGGCACTGACGAAATCGGCGCCGCCGGCGAGGCCCGCGGACGACGAGATCGAGATGACGTGCCCCGCGCGCTGCCGGCGCATCACCGGCAGCACGGCGCGCGTGACGTTCATCGGGCCGACGAGACTCGTCGCGAGCTGGCGGTCCATCTGCTCCGGTGTCAGCTCCTCGAAGAAGCCCGCGAAGAAGCTGGCCGCGTTGTTGACGAGCACGTCGATGCGGCCGAAGCGGTCCACCGCGGCCTTCACGGCAGCCTCGGCGTCGTCTACTGCGAGTGACGTCGAGCTTCACGGCGAGCAGGTCATCCGATGGCCCGAGCACCGTCGTTAGGCGTCCAGCGTCTCGGCCGGTCGCGACGAGCTGGTGGCCGGTGGCCAGGACAGCCCGAGCGAAGTCGGCGCCCATGCCGCGGCCGGCACCCGTGATGAACCAGACCTTCTTTCCGATCATTGCCTTTACCTCGATGGTGTTGGATCCGTGAGGGAGGAAGGTATTTGTAGCCCGCTGAGTGGTCCCTGCCGGATCGTGTCGATCTCTTGCCTATTCCTCCACGCGGCTGGAAACACGGCGGCGATCGATCTATCCTGCGGTCATGTCGAATGGACCAACTCATCGCGGACGGAACGCTCCGGTGACATCACCTTCGGTAGAGTCGGACGCCGCGATGCGAGGGGCTCAGGACGCAGCGCGCGTCGCGGCGCTGTGTGCCGAGCTCGCGGCACTTCTCGAGCAGCGGACTGGCGTTGATGGCGGGCACGAGACGCCGATTCCGCAGCTGACCCTGTGGCGGTTCTCCAACCCGACCGAACCGGCGCATGTGCTCCAGCAACCGGCGGTGTACGTCGTGGTACAGGGCCGCAAGCAGGTGACGGTCGGCGACGAGACGTACGTCTACGACCCATCGCAGTACCTCGCGGTGTCACTCGAGCTGCCGACCGTAACGCACGTCGTGGAGGCGAGCCCTGACGCGCCTTACCTCTGCATGACGCTGCGCGTGGATGCGCGCGAGCTCGCGGCGTTGATCGTCGAGACGGAACGGCCAGCCCCCCGCGACGATCACGATGGACGGGCGCTCTTCGTGAGCTCACTGCAGGCGCCGCTCCTCGACGGGTTTCTGCGGCTGGTGCGGCTGCTCGATGCGCCGCACGACATCCCAGTGCTCGCGCCTCTCATTCTGCGGGAGCTGCACTTCCGGTTGCTGCAAGGAGAGCAGCACGGCCGTCTAGCCGAGATGGCGATTGGCGACGGACGGGTGCGCCGCGTGGCCGGGGCGATCAGCTGGATCAAGGAGCACTACACGGAGCCGCTGCAAATCGACGCGCTCGCGAAGCGCGTGAACATGAGCGCCTCGGCGCTGCACGGTCACTTCAAGGCGGTCGCGGGGGTGAGCCCGATCCAGTATCAGAAGCACCTGCGACTGCAGGAGGCTCGTCGCCTGCTGCTGTCGGGAGCGACGAGCGCGGAAGCGGTCGCCTACGAGGTGGGCTACGCGAGCGCTTCGCAGTTCAGCCGGGAGTACGGGCGGCTGTTCGGACAGCCGCCGCGTCGCGACGCCGAGCGGATGCGCGAGCTAACTCCTGTGCGATCTTAGAGTTCGCGCGCCGGTGCCGAGCGCGATCTCATAACGGTTTGCCGATACATCTCCCAGGACGTGTGTCCGTCAAACGTCGCGGCGCGCGCCGTCGCCGTTCTCGACGCGTGACGCGTTCGGCGCGAAGAACGGACGCGCGCGCGCGCGAGTTGTTAGGCATGCGCCAGGAGGAGTTCAGCCACGCCGTCACGGGCTCGCCGATGAAGCGGGCGAAGGTGCGAGGCCTCAAGCGCAACGCGGCTGTGGCGCTCGGGAACGTCGGCACGACCATCACGCGCTCCACGGTCGGAGGTCGATGATCGTGGTCGTCGCGTGAGTGAGGCCCCGATGATGCAGCGAGGTTCTGCCTATCTCGTCTACGCCGGCGCACTCAACCGTCGTGGCGCTCGGGATCCACGTTTCCCCATGCGGAGGTGCTGACGTGTCGGACTCCACTCCCCGGCAGCCCGCGGGCCTCATCACGATCGCGGCCTACTGGCTGGTCGCGGCACTGATGGCGCTCGCAATCATCTACTCGCTCGTGATCGTGATGCGGAACTGGTCCCACATCAGAGTCTGAGAGAGAGCGATGCTGACCAAACGACAGACGCGCGCCTTCTTCTACGGCAGCAGCGGCATCTTCGCGCTCATCTTCCTCGGCCTCACCGTCGACACGCATCGCCAGGTTCCGAGGCTCACCAACGAGGCGAACAACACGCCCGAGGTCATCGCCGGCAAGCACGTGTGGCACCGGAAGGACTGCATCAACTGCCACACCCTGCTGGGCGAGGGCGCCTACTACGCTCCCGATCTCACGAAGATCACACAGCAGCGAGGCAGTGCGTATCTCGCCGCGTTCCTCAAGGATCCGACGAAGTTCTATTCGGAGGAGCGCGATCGCAGGATCATGCCCAACATGAACCTGAGCGACCAAGAGATTCAGCAAGTCATCGCGTTTCTCGATTGGGTCTCGAAGATCAATACCCAGGGTTGGCCACCGCGCCCGATCATGGTCTCCGGAAGCGTGACTCCGGGGACGGAGGAGCTCGGGGGCGCACCACCGTCGTCCGCGTCGAACGATCCGGTCGCGCTGGGACAGGCGCTCTTCCGCACGACGCCACCCGGCTGCTTCACCTGCCACTCGACGGCGGCTGGCGTCACGCTCGTCGGTCCTTCGCTCGCCAACTTCGCCACGATCGCCGCGCAGCGCGTCAAGGACCCGAACTATCACGGCAAGGCAACCGACGCTGCATCGTACATGCGCGAGTCCATCATCGAACCGAGTGCGTACATCGTCCCCGGCGCTACTTACTCCGCCGGCGGAGTCTCGTTCATGCCACCGGGCTTCAACGTGTCGCTCACCGCGCGGCAGGTTGACGATCTCGTCGCATATCTCACAACGCTCAAGTAGGAGCTCGCCCAGCAATGCGCCACCGGACTCAGGGCGTCGCGTACGCGTACTTCGTGGTCGCGCTCCTTCTCTACGGGCTCCAAATGGTCTTTGGACTGCTGGCCATCTCCGAAGTACCTCGGGCCCGATCCGATCCGCGACTGGCTCCCGTTCGACCGCGTCAAGGAGATCCATACCAATCTCCTCATCGTGTGGGTGCTCACCGGCTTCATGGGAGCCACGTACTGGGTCGTCCCCGAGGAATCGCGCGCGGAACTGTACTCGCCCAAACTGGCCTACTGGTCGCTCGGCCTCTGGACGCTGGCCGGCGTCACGGCCGTGGTCGGCTACATCTTCGGCTGGACCGAGGGGAACAAGCTCCTCGAACAACCCTACCCGGTGAAGCTTGCGATCGTCGTGGTCATGCTCCTCTTCCTGTACAACATCGGGATGACCATCAGAGAATTCCGGACGATTCACGACCACCGAAGGCGTGCTCGTTGCCGGACTCGCGCTCGCCGCGCTGCTCTACCTGCCGGCACTGCTGACGTACGACAACTATACGCTGAGCATCTACTATCGCTGGTGGACGGTGCATCTCTGGGTGGAAGGCGTGTGGGAGATGATCCAGGCATCACTGCTCGCCTATCTGCTGATCCGTCTCTCCGGCGCCGACCGAGAGGTCATGGAGAAGTGGCTCTACGTCATCGTCGGCCTGACGTTCATCGCCGGCATCCTGGGGACCGCGCACCACTATTTCTGGATCGGCGTGCCGCAATACTGGCTTCCGATCGGCGGCATATTCAGCGCTCTCGAGCCGTTGGCCTTCCTGGGCATGGCGATCTACGCGTACAACGCGATCCGCCGCTCCGGTATCGCGCACCCGAATCGACTCGCGCTCCACTGGTCGCTTGGGAGCGCGGTCTTCTCCGCGCTCGGGGCCGGGATCCTCGGTTTCGCGCACACGTGGCCCTCGGTCAATCAGTGGACGCACGGCACGATGATCACCGCGATGCACGGTCACATGGCCTTTTTCGGGGCGTATGTGATGAT
The DNA here is from genome assembly GCA_963829055.1 of uncultured Gemmatimonadaceae bacterium. GTDB lineage: Bacteria > Gemmatimonadota > Gemmatimonadetes > Gemmatimonadales > Gemmatimonadaceae > JAJKIV01. The sequence goes on from CAWHHI010000008.1 coordinate 247,289, forward strand.
CGTGCTCGCGATCATCGCCTATGCGCTGCCGCAGTACTTCAACTATCCCGAGGAGCAGCGTGAGAGCGCCGCCGGGTTGTGGGCCTTCTGGCTCCAGATCAGCGGGATGTTCGGAATGACGATGGCCTTCGCAGCGGCCGGAATCGTCCAGACTTATCTCGAGCGCATCCTTGGAATCGGCTACCTCGAGACGCAGCGCAAGATGCAGGTACACTACCTGATGTTGGTGGGGGCCGGCATTCTATTCGTCCTCGGTGTGGCGCTCTATCTCTACGACTTCTTCATCGTTGCGCCACGGCACGAGCATGCTGACGTTCGTCAGCACGGCACCGTCGACGTTCGTGCCGCGGAGGCGTGATGCAGACGACAGCGCCATTCTCCCCCCATGACGCGTCGTCGAACGCACCGGCGGCCGGGAGCCTCCGTCTCCCTCCGGCAGAGCCTCCGTATTATGTCGCTGGCGGCGAGGAAATAGCGCTATTCGAAGCGGCTCATGCCGACGGCACCGCCGTGATGCTCAAGGGCCCGACCGGCTGCGGGAAGACGCGTTTCGTCGAATTCATGTCGTGGCGCCTCGCGCGACCGCTCGTCACCCTGGCCTGTCATGACGACCTATCGGCAACCGACCTCACCGGACGCTGGCTCGTTCGGGGCGGCGACACCGTGTGGCAGGACGGCGCACTCACCCTCGCTGCGCGACATGGAGCGATCTGTTATCTGGACGAGGTCGTCGAGTCGCGGCAGGACGTGGTCGTTGTCATTCACCCGCTCAGCGATCACCGTCGTCTCCTGCCGATCGAGAAACACGGCGAGATCGTCGATGCCGCGCCAGGCTTCCAACTCGTTATCTCGTACAATCCCGGCTACCAACACTCGCTCAAGGAGCTCAAGCCGAGCACGCGACAGCGCTTCATCACCGTTAGCTTCGATTTCCCGCCGCCGGATGTCGAGCGCGAGATCGTGGTGCACGAAGGACGCGTGGACGAGGCGACGGCGCGACAGCTCGTTGAACTGGCGATTCGCGTCCGCCGACTCCGCGATCGGGGGCTTCCCGAGGTGCCCAGCACGCGCGTGCTCGTTGCTACCGCAAGGCTGATTGCTCGAGGAATAAGCCCAACAGTGGCCTGTCAGTCGGCGATTGCCGGCCCCCTGACCGACGACCCCGACGTCCTCACGGCCATCGACGATCTGATACGGGGAATGTTCTGACGGTGGGCTGACGACGTGTCGGAGCCGGAAGAGGTCATCACCGACGCAGCACTCATCGCGACGTCGGCGGCCCGCACGCTCTGGGCGAGTCGGCGCACGCCCGATGCGCGGGCAGCGCTCGGCGATGTTCGGCGCCGTGTCGAGCTGTTCATCGCAACGCTGTTCCCCGGTGCGCCGATGATCGGCGCGGCGGAACCGCCGGCCCCGCTGTCACTCCTGGCCAGGCTGGCCGGATACGCCGACCGCGCCGCGCCTCCGATCCCGTTGGCCTCTGTCGATGGAACGCGACTCCGTCTTCCACCGCGAGTCGATGCAACTGGAGAGCGGGCAGTCGCTCTCTATCGTCTGCTGGCGCTGGAGCAGGCGGCGCGTGCCGAGCGAGGGACGACTTCGTCCGTCCCTTCGGATGATCGGCTCGTTCGCGACCTGTACCTGCTGTCGGAGGCGGCGATGGTGGATATGCAACTGGCGACGTTACTGCCACGCCTCGGCCACGACATCGCTGACGCGCGGGCGACGGCACTCGCGGAGCGGCGACGGGGGAAGTCGACGCCGAAGGAAACGGCAGTGGAGCAGCTCGTTTCGGCACTCCTCGCTGCACCGCCCCTCGAGCCGCCAGCGCCGTTCGCGCACTGTGACACACCGCTCGAATCTCTCACCTGGGCGCGCTCGACTGGATCAGCCATGGCATTGCTGCGGGGCCGATACCGCGGAGCCACACCAGTCGCGTTGTGGGGGACGATCGCTCCTCCTCGCGACGCGATCCCCCCCGCACCTGAGAGTGATGAGTCGAGGCGCCCGACGAATTCGCCGCGCTCGCACACGATGCGACGTCGCCCGCGCGTGCGCGAAGCCTCCGCCGACGAGAGCGACCCACAACCTGGTATCTGGATCGTCCGTGCTGACGATCCGCAGGAGAGCGTCGAGGACCCAGTGGGCCTTCAGCGCCCCGTTGACCAGGAGAAAGCCCCGAACGCCGCTGAGCTAGGCGACGCACTCTCAGACCTGCGCGAGGCAAGGCTCGTTCGCACTCCCGACAGTCCGCACGACGTGCTCGCAAGTGAGGAACCGGTCCCCCGCGCACCAGCGGAACGTTCGAGCGGCGAGCCGCAGCGATTCGCGATCGTCTACCCCGAGTGGGACTACCGCATTTCGAGCTACAATCTGGATGGCGCTGTCGTGCGCGAGTTGGAGAGTGGGCGTTCCGATTCAGCATGGGCGAATCGAATGCTCGCCGAGCGTGCGTCGCTGGTGCGGCAGGTGCGGCGTGACTTCGAGAGACTTCGTCCCCGGCGAGAAATCGTCAGACGCCAGCACGACGGTTTTGACATCGACATCGACGCCTGGGTCACGACCGCAGCCGACGTGGCTGCCGCAGGCGCTCCCGACGAACGGCTCTACCTGTCCGATCGGCGACTGCGGCGCGACGCGGCGATCGTCCTGCTCGTGGACGTCAGCGCCTCCACCGATTCGTGGATTGCCGGCGTGCGTCGCGTGATCGACGTCGAGCGGGAGGCGCTCCTCATTGTGAGTGAGGCGCTCGCGGCGCTAGGCGATCCACATGGGATCTACGCCTTCCGCGCACAGGGATCGCGCCATGTGGACCTGCTTCGGATCAAGGGCTTCGCCGACCCCACCGGCGGCACGGTGACCGCGCGCATTGCGGGACTCGAGCCCGACGGGTACACGCGAATGGGCGCTGCGGTTCGCCACGCCACCGCACTCCTCGGGCGCGAGCGCGCGCGCCACCGTCTGTTGCTGCTCCTGTCCGACGGTCGGCCCAATGACGTGGACCTGTACGAGGGAAAATACGGTCTCGAGGATACCCGACAGGCGTTCGCGGAGGCCCGCGCGCAGGACGTACATCCCTTCTGCGTCACCGTCGACCGCGATGCGCCGGCGTATGCGTCGCACGTCTTTGGGCGGGGGCACGCGGTGCTGCGGGATCCGGCGCTGCTGCCACAGGTGCTGATCGGTGTTCTCCGAAGATTGCTTCCGCGCTGAAGCGTTCAACGGCGGATCGAGCTCGCCGCGCACCGACACTTCGGAGGCGGCCTAACGCCGGCCTCGCCGGAACTACGGGCGTTTCTGGACAGGAATGTCCGCATCGACATTGACGCGCGGCGAGAGCGGCGTGGTCGCTAGTGGCTCGTCAGGACGCGTCGCCGTCCAGCTCGCGCGTCATCTCGATCATCGTCCGCCGGAACCCGGCTCGAGCGAACAGGCGCTGCGCCGGCTCGTTCTGCTCCGCCGTCGAGAGGACGACGCGCGGCGCGCCCCGCGCCTCGAGCGCCGCTAGCGTCGCGTCGAGCAGCATGCGACCGACGCCGCGCCCGCGATGGGCGGGATCGACGACGATGTCGTACAACGCGCCCGCCGGCCCGCGAAGCGCCATGTAGTCGTACCCTTCGACGCCCGCGTACGTGTAGCCGAGCACCTCACCGTCCTGTTCGGCGACAAGGATGACGATGTCCTGGTCCCGGAGCAGCGAACCCAGATACGAGCCGTAGCCGTGCTCGGTCCGCGGCGTGGCCGCGATGAAGCGCTGGGGGTCGAAGTCGTGGTGAGTCTTTACGAGGAGCGCGCCGAGTCGGCCGATGGCCGGGACGTCCGCGGGAGAGGCGGGACGGATGGTGACGGCTGAAGGTTCTACTGGCGGCATCGGTTGACGTTAGGCAGTGAGCGCGCCCGCCGCCAGGGCGCTCAGGCGTCCCTTCCCGCGACGCGGTAGCGGAGCCAGATCACGTCGTCGGCGCGCCGCTCGACCGATTCCAGCGCGAGCCGGTGCGGAGCTACGCCGTCGCCGTGGACGTCGAAGAGCGCCGGCGTCCCGATGCGGCCGTCAGCCACGGGTGCCAGGAGCAGGCTCACCTCGTCGATCAGCCCCGCGCGCAGCAGCCCGCCGTTGATCGCTCCGCCGCCTTCCAGCATCAGTGTGCGCACGGCGAAGCGCTCACCGATCTTCTCGAGTGCCGCGGCCAGATCGACGTCGCGTGCCCCGGCGATGAGATACGACACGCCGCGTTCACGCAGGAAAGCGAGATACTCGTCCGACACACGCTCCGACAGGATCGCGACGACGTGGTCGCCGTCGATGTCGTTCGACTCCCAGGCCAGCCGCCCACCCGCGTCGACCGCGAACGCGAACGACTCGTACGCGCCCGGCGCGATGAAGTCCTCGCGCGGCATACCTCCCGCCCGCTCGCGCGCGACCTCCGCTTCGGAACGCGTTCGCTTCGCGAACGGCTCCATCGTCACACGGCCGCAGATCCAGCCGTCGGCATCGTAGCCCGCGTGCACGATCTCGTATTGCGCGGCGCGCTTCCGCCGAGATGGGCCAACCATCGACGACAATGCGCCCGTCCACGGACGCCATCATGTGGCAGATCACGCGCGGGCGCCGCGATGTCGGTGCGGTGGAGCTCATCGGTCGACCTGTGCCATCTGCTTCTCGCCGTATCGCGGGCCGGCCACGTTCTCCGGCGCGAGCGCTGCGTCGAGCGTGGCCATCTCGTTAGGCGTCAGGCGGATGTCGGCCGCGGCAACGTTCTCCTCCAGATACCGGCGCCGCTTCGTCCCGGGGATCGGCACGATGTCGGGCCCCTTGTGCAGCAGCCATGCGAGCGCGATCTGCCCCGGCGTCGCACCCTTGCGCGCCGCCAGCTCGCGCACGGCCGACGCGGCGCGCACGTTGGCGTCGAAGTTCTCGCCCTGATAGCGCGGATCGCCGCGACGGAAGTCACCCTCCGGATACTCCTCGGCTCGCCTAACGGCGCCGGTGAGGAAACCGCGGCCTAACGGCGCGAACGGGACGAGCCCGATCCCGAGCTCACGCAGGAGCGGGATGATGCGCGGCTCGAGGTTTCGCTCCCAGAGCGAGTACTCGCTTTGCAGCACCGAGATCGGGTGCACGGCATGCGCGCGACGGATGGTCCGCTCACCGGCCTCAGATAGACCGAGGAAGCGAACCTTCCCCTCGCGCACGAGCTCCGCCATGGCCCCGACGACGTCCTCGATCGGCACGGCCGGATCGACACGGTGCTGGTAGAGCAGGTCGATGCGGTCGGTGGCGAGACGGCGGAGCGATGCTTCAGCGACTTCGCGAATGTGTTCGGGGCGGCTGTCCACCCCGACGTTGACGTTGTTCGCGTCGAACTTGAAGCCGAACTTCGTCGCGATGGTGACGCGGTCGCGCGCATCGCCGCCGAGCGCCTTCAGCGCGCGGGCGAGCAGCTCTTCGTTCCTGTATGGCCCATACGCCTCGGCCGTGTCGACGAACGTGCAGCCGAGCTCGATGGCCCTGTGGATGGTGGCGATGGACTCGCGCTCATCGCGCTCTTCCGGCGTGCCGTACGCCTGGGTCATCCCCATCAGACCGAGGCCGAGCGCGGAGACGGTGAGTCCCTGAGTGCCTAACGTGCGGGTGGGTAGCATCGAGTTCTATCCGGATCTGGCGTAAAGGTGATTGCTCAAAGCTCGATCATGACCTTGATGGACTCGCGCTCATTCATCGCCCGGTAGCCATCAGGCACGCCTTCGAGATCAATCACGCGATCGAACACTCGGCCCGGTTCGATTCTGCCTTCGAGGACATCCGGCAGCAGCTCCTCAATGTAGGCGCGCACCGGAGCCGGGCCACCGGCGATGGTGACGTTGTTGAAGAACGTCTCTCGCGCCAGCGGAATCGAGTCGTCTTGCGGCACGCCGACACGGCCAACGGCGCCGCCAGGGCGGGCGATGCTCAAGGCGGTGCGCATCGACTCCTCGTAGCCAACGCACTCGAGCACGGAGTGAGCGCCGAGCCCGCCGGTGAGCTCGCGCACGCGCTCGATCGCTTCGTCTCCGCGCTCGCTGACGACGTCCGTCGCGCCGAACTCCCGTGCGAGCGCGATCCGGTCGCGATGACGACCCAGCATGATGATCTGCTCGGCGCCAAGTCGGCGGGCGGCGATCACGCCGCAGAGGCCGACGGCGCCATCGCCGACGACCGCCACCGTCTTCCCCCGGCGGACCTTCGCGGCGAGGGCCGCGTGGTGGCCGGTGCCCATCACGTCAGAGAGCGTGAGGAGCGAGGGCATCAATGCGTCGTCGCGGCCCACCGGAAGAGCGACGAGTGTTCCGTCCGCTTGTGGGACGCGCACCGCCTCGCCCTGACCGCCGTCCACGTCGGGACTGCCCCACCCGCCACCGTTGAGACACGAGGTCTGCAACCCATCCCGGCAGAACACGCACGTGCCGTCCGACCAGACGAACGGAGCGACGACGAGGTCGCCTGCCTTGATCGTGCGAACATCCGGGCCCACGGCAACCACGGTGCCGATGAACTCGTGCCCCATGCGTCGCCCGGTCTCGTTAGGCTGCATCTTCTTGTACGGCCAGAGGTCGCTGCCGCAGATGCAGGCGTGGGTGATGTCGACCAAGGCATCGGTCGGTTTCATCAGCCGCGCGTCAGGAACGGTTTCGACACGGACGTCGCCCGCGCCGTACATCAGAGTTGCTCGCATTGATGGCCTTTCGTGTCAGTTGACAGTTGCCGGTGCTTCGTCGACAACGAGAGACGAGTCGTCCGGGTAGGTGTGCCGCGTGGAGCGATAGCGTTTGCGAATCCGAGGCCGATGCGACTTCCGGAGCACTGGTTCCGACAGCGACATGCCGGGCACGACACTCTGCGCCATTCCAACGGATGTTCTCGAGCAGCGGCTGCGCCCAGTAGAGGTTGCCGACAGCCGTGCCTCCGGCGACCGCGAACAGCAGCGTCAATCCGCGGGACATCCCTGGGGGTCCGCGGTGTCCAGTGGGGCTGGTCACGTGTTCGGGCGCTGGTACTGCTCATCGCTGACGTGCTCCATCCAGTCGACGGCCTTGCCGTCGAGCGCCTCCTGGATGGCGATGTGTTGCATGGCCGTGGTCGCCGCTGCGCCGTGCCAGTGCTTCTCGTTAGGCTCGAACCACACCACGTCGCCCGGACGCACTTCCTCGACCGGTCCGCCCTCGCGCTGTACCCAGCCGCAGCCGAAGGTGACGATCAGCGTCTGACCCAGCGGATGCGTGTGCCACGCGGTGCGCGCGCCAGGCTCGAACGTGACGGCATTGCCTGCCGCTCGCGCCGGAGCGCTGGCTCCGTACAACGGATCGATCCGGACGGTGCCGGTGAACCAGTCAGCCGGGCCCTTCCCCGACGGCTGTGAGCCGCTTCGCGTGATTTTCACCTGTCGTTCTCCCTGGTTGTCGTTCGTGCGCACACGACGTGGTGCAGCGGGCTCTCTCCGGAACAGCTCGGTCGCCACTCGTGCGATGCTGCAGTTGGCAAGAATCAGGACGTTGTTCACGTTCGATTGCAATCAAGCGTGACTCGACACGCCGATCTACTTGACCGAGGTTGTCGCCCCGGTAAGCTCTCCTTCACAATGGCCGACGAACGACCATCTGCGTGCCAACAGACCAACAAACACGCGAGCGCAACGTCAATGGTGCCGCGAGGAGCGTCGATGCCACATACACACGTAGAGATCGCAACCGGCGATGGCCGGTGCCCGACGCACATTTATCACCCGGACGGAGCCGGGCCCTGGCCCGCGGTGATCGTGTACATGGACGCCGGCGGCATAAGGCCGGCGATGATGGAAATCGCCGAGCGGATCGCGAACGACGGGTATTACGTGCTGCTGCCGGACCTGTTCTACCGCGTGGAATTCGACGCCAGCCAGGCGATGCGAATCTTCACCGACCCTGCCTACTTTCAGGAGATCAAGACGCGCGTGATGCCTTCGGCGAGCCCGACCAACGTTATGCGCGACACCGAAACACTGTTGGCGCATCTCGCCTCGGACCCGCGTGTACGCAGTGACCGCGTCGGGATCACCGGCTACTGCATGGGCGGTCGTCTGGCGCTGTATGCGGCGGGTCATTTCGGCGATTCGATCACCGCGTCGGCGTCGTATCACCCGGGCGGGGTTGCGACCGACTCGCCGGAGAGTCCGCACCGACTCGCCCCGCGAATGAAAGCGCGGATCTATGTCGGCGGCGCGAGAGACGATCCCGGTTTCGACGACGCACAGAAGGCGCGGCTGGAGCGAGCGCTGACCGACGCCGGCGTCGATCACACTGTCGAGACGTACAACGCGCTGCACGGCTGGGTACCGTCTGACACGCCGGTGCACGACGAGGCTGCGACGGCGAGGCACTGGGACACGCTGCTCGCGCTCTACCGGGATACGCTGAAAGCGGCGCAGGCGTGACATGGACGTATTCGAAGTTGTCATCGCATTACTCGTAGGCGGCGCCGCTCTGGCCGCCGTAGCCAGGCGCATCGGGGCACCATACCCGGCGCTCGTCGCGCTCGCCGGAGCCGGACTCGCGCTCGTGCCCGGCGCGCCGACGCTCGTCCTCGATCCCGAGCTCGCGCTCGCGCTGTTCGTCGCTCCCGTGCTGCTGGACGCCGCGTTCGACTCGTCGCCGCGCGACCTGCGCGCCAACTGGCGGGCCGTCGCGAGCCTCGCCCTCGGCGCGGTCGCGCTCACGATCGTCGTCGTTGCGCTCGTCGCGCATGCCCTCGTGCCGGGCATGTCGTGGGCGGCCGCGATCGCGTTAGGCGCCATCGTCGCTCCGCCGGACGCGGCGGCCGCCACCACGGTGCTCAAGCAGCTCCGCCCGCCGCATCGGCTGCTCGTGATTCTCGAGGGGGAGAGCCTGTTCAACGACGCGAGCGCGCTGCTCGTCTACCGCCTCGCGGTCGGCGCGACGGTCACCGGCTTTCTGTCGGGGTGGAGCGTGATACCGACGCTGCTCGTGGTCACCCTCGGCAGCGTCGTGCTCGCGCTCGTGCTCGCGCGGGTCACGATCATGATCAACTCGCGCATCCATGACGTCGCGACGGCGGTCGTGTTCCAGTTCTGCGGGACGTTCCTGGTGTGGATTCTCGCCGAACGGCTGCACCTCTCGGGCATCATCACGATGGTGGTCTACGCGATGCTGGCGGCGCGCCTCGCGTCGGAGGCGATCCCTGCGCGCATCCGCATCCCATCATACGCCGTGTGGGAAGTCGCGGTGTTCGTGCTGAACGTGCTCGCGTTCATCCTCGTGGGCTTCCAGCTCAAGTCGATCTCCGAGCGAGTGACCGGTTCCACCGGGGCGCGTTATGCAGCCGTAGCGGCGGCAGTGTGCGTCGCGGTCATTCTCGCGCGCATCGCGTGGGTGAGCGGCGCGGCGGCGTTCAGTCGATGGCGCTGCCGTCCGCGTACCGACGGTGCGCCCGGCCCGCGCGACGCCGTCGCGCTGACGGGCCCGGGCGCTGCCGTGGTCGGGTGGTGCGGCATGCGCGGCACCGTCACGCTAGCCGCGGCGCTCGCGCTCCCAACCAATTTCCCGTTCCGCGACCTGATCCTCACGACGGCATTCGGCGTCACGCTCGGAACGCTCGTCCTTCAAGGACTGACACTTCGGCCGCTTCTGCTCCGCCTGCGGCTCGAGGACGATGGATCGGTCGAGCGCGAGGTGAGCGTCGCTCGGGTCGAGTCGCTGCGAGCGGCGCTGGCGGCCGCTGCCACGTGCCCTGGTGCTGAAACCGCGGAGCTCGTGCGACATCGGTACGAGCTCGAGCTTCGCCGCGCCGAAGAAGATCTCGCCGATTTCAACGCGGACGCAGATGGCGATGCGGCTGCCGAGACAGCAGGAGTGTCGGTGTCGGCCCGCTCCAACGGTCGGGATGGCGACGCCGCGGTCGTTCAGGCTGCGACCGAGGCGCAGCGCCGGCGGCTCGTGGCGCTACGCGCCGACGGCACAATCGGCGACGCCGCGTTTCAACGCGTCGAGGAGGAGCTCGACCGGGCAGAGCTCGATTGGGCGCAGTTCGTCCGCTCGTGAGCGCGAGAGCGAGAACCGTGTGTCGCGGTGCTGCTGTTCGAGTCACCCGCGTATCGGGTGACTCGAACAGCAGCACAACGATTTCAGCGAAGCACGGTGATCGGATCGACTCGCGTCGCACGGCGTACCGGCACGAGCAACGCCACCCCCGCGCAAATGAGCAGGGTCAGCACCGCGACGCCGATGGCGATCGGGTCGAACTGCGGCACACCGTAGAGTTGCGTGCGGAGCAGTTTGGACGCGAACACCACGCCGAACGTGCCAACGCCAAGACCGATCGCCATCCAGACCCCGCCCTGCCGCAGCACGAGGCCGGCGATCGCGCCGCGAGTCGAGCCCAGCGCGATGCGAACGCCGAACTCGCGCTCGCGCGCCGACGCCATGCTGGCGAACATCGCGTAGACGCCCACCGACGCGAGCAGTAGCGCGAGTGCGCCGAACGACGTCATCAACACCACCGGCAGTCGTCGCGACGCGAACCCCTCGTCCATCACGGCGCGCATCGTGGCCACGCGGTGCATCGGAAGCGCAGGGTCGATCGCGCCGAGCGCACGTCGCACGGTGTTGACCAGCGCGAGCGGATCCCCGGCGGTGCGAACCATGAACGTGTCACCGAACGGCTGCTGCCGGAGCGCCATGAACATCATCGGCTCCGGGAGAAGGTGGGTGGGGTCGTTGCGCACGTTACCGACGACGCCAACCACGGTGATCCACGGCGCGCTCGGGTCGGGTGGCCCGATATGAATACGCGCGCCGACAGCGTTCCCCTTCGGCCAGTAGCGCTGCGCCATGGCTTCGTTGATGACAATCACCGGTCCGACATCCGCTCGATCCGCGGTCGTGAACACGCGGCCCTGCTCGAGCGGAATTCCCAGGGTCTGGAAGTAGCCGTCCGACACGCGTTGGGTGAGGATGAACGGCACCGGCTCATCGGCCGCCCAGGGAGAATCCTGAATGAAGAGGCCATTGCTGTTTCCCACGGTGGTCGGAAGCTCGGTCGTGATCGCAACGCCGGTGACGCCGGGAAGCGCGCGGAGGCGCTCCTCGAACTGATCGTGAAAGCGCACCTGCGACTCGGCGGTGCCGTATTTTGCGTTAGGCAGCTGCACGGTGAACGTGAGGAGCCTGTCGGCGTTGAAGCCCACTGGGGCGGTCGTCATCGCCCACAGACTGCGGACGAGCAGGCCGGCGCCGGCCAGCAGACTGACGCAGAGCGCGATCTGCCCGGCGACGAGCAGACCTCGCGTCCGCCGAGTGTGGGTGCTCTCGCTGGAACCGCGCGTCTGCTCGCGGAGCGTGCTCTGTGGATCGGATCGTCCGACGGAGAGCGCCGGCCCGACGCCGAACGCGAGACCCGTCGCGAGGGCGAGCGCGAACGTGACGAGCACCGCACCGACGTCGAGCGAGAGGTCGGCATAGGTGGGAAGCGCGGTGAGAGCGAGGCCGCGGAGGAGACTCAATCCACCCATGGCCAAGCCCAAGCCAGCGGCGCCGCCAGCGAGAGCGAGGAGCACGCTCTCGGTCAGTAGTTGTCGAACGAGCCGCCCGCGCCCGGCGCCGAGTGCGACGCGGACCGCGAACTCCTTTCGTCGCGAGAATGGTCCGTGACAAGAGCGCACCGGCGAGGTTCGCGCAGGTGATGAGAAGCACCAGGCCGGCGCTGGCGAGCAGGATCAGCAGCGGCGTGCGTGTGTCGCCGACCATCGCGTCGCGCAGCGGTACGCCGGATAGCCCGATACCAAGGTTGTCCTTGGCGTACAGCCGCTCGAGCTCCGCGCCGATGCCGACGAGCTCGCGGTGCGCAGCCTCCGCCGTGACCCCCGGCTTGAGGCGGCCGACGAATCCGAAGTTGTGCGAGCCGCGCACACTGATCGGGTCGCGCATGAAACGCGGGATGCCTAACGGGAAATAGAAGTCCGCCTCGCCTTCGGGCGGGACGAACGATCGCGGCAGCACACCGACGACCGTGCGCGGGATGCCGTTGATGCGAATGCTGCGGCCGATGACGGCCGGGTCGCCGCTGAACATCCGCTGCCACGTGGCGTGCGGAAGCATCACGACGAACGCCGTGTCGCGAAGTCCGTCCTCATCCCGAAAGCCTGGGCCACGGACCGGCGATACGCCTAACGTGCGGAAGAACCCCGGCTCGGCCCACACGGCCTTCACGACTTGCGGAGCATCGGCCATGTACACGACGTCGCGCGGAGGCACGAACGCACCGGTCGTCGAGAACGATCGTTGCCGCTCGCGGATGTCGCTCACGGTTCCGGCGCTCAACGAACCGTTCTCGATGCTGCCGTCGCGGAAGGGCGAATAGATGCGCACCAGGCGCCCCGGATCCGAATACGGCAGCGCGTTGAGCAGCACCGATTTCACCACGCCGAACACGGCCGCATTGGCGCCGATGCCGAGAGCCAAGGTCACGATGGCCAGCAGCGAGAAGATGGGAGCCCGAAAAGCTGCACGAACGGCGAACCGGAGGTCTTGCCGCAGATCGTCGAGCCAGTCGCGACGCGCCTCGGCTTTGCGGTCCGCGGTGAGCAGCTGCGCGCACTCCTCACGGACGCCGTCGACGTCGCCGAAGCGCTCGAGCGCGGCGCGACGGGCCGCCTCCGGGCTCATACCGCGATTGATATTCTCCTGGATGCGACGCTCCAGATGGAAGCCGAGCTCGTCGTCCACTTCCGCCTGGGGTTTTGGGGGCACGAACGGGATACCGCGCCCGCGTTCGAATCGATCGCTCATCGTTACCTCGCCCAGCTGGGGGCCACAGTGCTCGTGACCGCCTGGTTCACGGCGGCAGCGAAGCGCTGCCACCCCAATGTTTGCTCGCGAAATTGCCGCCGCCCTTCGGCGGTCAGGTGGTAGAACTTGGCTCGACGGTTGTTCTCCGAGACGCCCCACTCGGGCTTGATCCACCCTTTGCGCGCCATGCGGTACAGCGCGGGATAGAGTGATCCTTCCTCGACGCGGAGCACGTCGCTGGTGGCGCTCTCGATCCAGCTCGCGATTCCGTAGCCGTGCATGGGTCCCCAGGACAGGGTCTTGAGGACGAGCAGCTCAACCGTGCCTTGCAGCAGTCCGGATTCCTTATCGAACACACCGCCCCCGTGTTTGAATGGCTGTGCCGGGAACGGCTGCGTCAGTCAGCCGTTCCTATACCAGTCTAAGGGAATCTGACATCTGACCCTTAGACGCGCCGAGGGTGCAAAAGGTTGGTAGCAGCCGCGACTAGCGCGAGATCGAGCGCTGGAGCAACTCGAGGATGTCCGATTGTTCACCCGCGGGGAGCACGCAGTCAGCGGGACGCATGCGCCAGAGTGTCTCCGCGAGGCTGAGCTTCCGTTCCGTGACCGCAGTGAGGTCGCCTCGCGGCTTCGGCGCGGCGCGCTCCGCACGCGCCGAGTCCAGAACCGCTACGTCCGCGGCCACGGTGTCAGCCGCCGCACACGCGCCGAGCGCGACGAGCGTGCGTTCGAGCAGCGCCTGGCTCCGCGTTAGGCGTGCCGCATCACTCAGCCCGCGGCCGGTCGGGTCGAGTGCGAGCACGGAGTCGATCACCCGCAGCCTCCGGACGATCGTACTGTCCGACGGCCGCGCGCGCACCGCACTTCGAAACGCCGCGCGCCCTGCCTGAAATTGGCCGAGCGCGAGGTCAGCCTCACCCAATCCCGCGTAGGCATCCGCGTTGGACGGCGAGCGACGGAGCAGCGCGCGGTAGGCTTCCGCCGCCCTCGATGGCGAGTCGGCGCGCAGGTACAGCGGCCCGAGCCGCGCGAGCAACGCCGCGCTATCGGCGGGAGCGCTCTGTAATGGAAGCAGTTCCGCGAGCAGCTCCTCGTGCGCCTGTTGCCGCGCCAGGAGATCGATCAGCTCGAAGCGCGCCGCCGTTCGCTGAGCGATGCTGTCGCTTCCCCATCTGCCGTAGATGGCCCAATGATAGAACGCCTTCGCGTCGCTCGTCCGCGCAGTGCTCGCGAGCAGACGAGCCATCGTTAGGTTCACCGCGCCATCGTTCCGGGCCCGATCGAGGAGCCGGTTGAGGATCTCTTCCGCATCGGCCGCCTTTCCATTCGCGAGGAGTGCCTGGGCGAGCGCGAGCCCGTAGCCGACGTTGTCGCGCTCGAGCGTGGTCGCGGTCGCGAGACGGTCCGCTGCATCGCCGGGCCGGCCGGCCGCGAGCAGCGCTCGGCCCTCGGCGAACGCGTTCGCCGCCTGCCGCCGCCTCTCCTCGCGATCGATGCGCGCCAGGGCGAGGTCGAGGACGAGCAGCCCGACAATGAGGCCGAGTATCGCGGCGAATGTGCCGAGAAAGACGCCGGTGCTCGCCAGCGGCCTTCCGACCGGCGGCGCGGGCGCAGCGTCAGTCATCGGACGCCTCTACAGCCGCGATCTCGTCCGCGCGCTCCACGCCGTATGCGGTGAGGACGTCGTCGAGCGTCACGACGCCGAGCAGCAGACGTACGTTGGCGCGACTGACGACAGGCAGCACGCTGTGATGAGTCTCGCCCATCCGCGCGAGCGCGTGCCCGAGCGGCTGATCACCATGCACGTGCGCGAAACGCAGCGGCTCGCGTCGTGACCGGCCCTCTCGCTCGGCCACTGCCGCGAGTAGCGCACCGATGGTCTCGTCGGCTGCGCCGGATGCTGCACGCTTCTCCATATCGGAGACTCGCACCATCCCGAGAAAGCCGTCGCCGTCAGCGACGGGCCACGACCGGAGTGCGCTGCCCGCCACGCGGTCCAGCGCATGGCGAAGCTGCAGATCGGGCGTCAGGGGCTCTGGCGATTCGCGAATGGCCTCGTTCACGCGCAACCGGCCTGCATGCTGGCGCGACTCCCCGGTCGGCAGATGCAGCCCGTCCTGTCGCGCGAGCGCCTCGTAGAGCGGCTCGCGCTGCAGACGCTGCGAGATGTAGAACGCGATCAGGTTCGAGATCATGAGCGGAACGATGATCGTGTAGTCCCGCGTCACCTCGAAGATCATGATGACCGACGTGAGCGGCGTGCGGATGATTCCCGCGAAGGCGGTCCCCATGCCGACGAGCGCGTAGGCACCGGGACCCGCAGTGCTCGCGGGGAGGAGGCCGTGCGCGACCGCTCCGACCGCCGCACCCATCATCGCGCCCATGAACATGCTCGGCCCGAAGACGCCACCGGCATTCCCGGACGCGTAGCACACGGCCGTCGCGATGATCTTGAGCACGGCGAGCAGCACGACGGTGCGCAACACGAGGTCGCCGCCTAGCACGCGATCGACCTGGTCGTAGCCGACGCCGAGTACCGCAGGCACGAAGTAGCCGAGGAGGCCAACCAGTAGACCGCCGACGGTCGGATACCACCACACACCCGTGCGTGGAAGGAGGGCGAACCGTCGGCGGAGAAAGAGCAGGAGCTTGACGAAGCCGACCGACCCAAGCCCTCCGACGATCCCGAGCGCGCCGTACACGATGAGCTCCGTGGCGCTCACCAGCCGATACGGCGTCACGTGGAACAGCGGCTCGTCGCCGAGCACGAGATGGAGAACCATCCATGCCGTCGTCGAGCTGAGCACGATCGAGCCGAGGATGGGCGCATGCAGGTCGCCCATGATCTCCTCGAGCGAGAACAACACGGCCGCGATCGGCGTGTTGAACGCCGCCGCGAGCGCCGCGGCTCCGCCCACCGGGACGAGCCATCGCACCTGCGCCTGACTCATGCCGAGTCGTCGTCGCGATGACCGACGCGATGCCCGAGCCGATGTGCACCGACGGGCCTTCGCGGCCGAGCGCGATACCGCTCGCGAGCGAGGTCGCGCAGCACACGAACTTGCCGACGACCGTGTGCAGCGTGATGCGTCCGTCGTGGATGAAGATTGCGGCGCGCGTCTGAGGAATCCCGCTCCCGCGCGCCTCAGGAAAGAAGCGATACAGGAGGATCCCACTCACCAGCGCCCCGAGCACCGGAACGACGACGCGGCGCCAGCCTGCGGCGCCCGCCGGGTACATGTGCGCGGCGAGGCGTCCCGTGAGCAAAACGAACGCGACGACGACGAGGCCGACGAGCGCGCCGATCACGAGGCTCAGTAACGAGCGCCAGCCGATCCTCGCGTCGCCGCAGGTCCTCGACGAGCGAGGCGAGGCGTTCGAGTGCCGCGGCGATCGCGCTGCGTGTTTCCGGTAGCGTGGGTGCGGTCACCGCGAATTCAGTGCGTCAACGAGCGGCAATCGTCGCGCGGCACCTGACGCGATGGCGTCACGCGACAGCACGTATCGCATAATGGCCGCCAGACAGACGCTCGAGCCCGCAGAATCGACCGCGGCGCCGACTTTGCGCTTCTGCGGCGGAGTGACCCTCGACACCCCGCCCCCTGCCTCGACTCTTCCCGTATGCCATCACCGATAGAGCATTACGCGCTCATTGGCGATTGTGAGACCGCTGCCCTCGTCTCTCGCAACGGCTCCATCGACTGGCTCTGCTGGCCGAGGCTGGACTCTGGGGCCTGCTTCGCCGCGCTCCTTGGCGCTCCCGAGCACGGCCGCTGGCTCGTTGCGCCGGCAGACCCGGAGCCACGCGTGCAACGCCGCTACCGAGGTGACACACTCATCCTCGAAACGTTCTTCGAGACCGACGATGGCGCAGTGACGCTCGTGGATTTCATGCCGGTCCGCGGAAGCCAGTCCGACCTCGTACGCATGATCGTCGGGCGCCGGGGACGGGTGGCAATGAGGACGGAGCTCGTGCTCCGCTTCGATTACGGATCGACCGTGCCGTGGGTGACCACGGTCGACGACGGCTCGCCTCACGGAATGCTGCGCGCGATCGCCGGACCCGACATGGTGCTGCTGCGCTCCGACGTGCCGCTCCGCGGCGAGGGGCTCAGCACGGTCGGCGAGTTCACGGTGAGTGCCGGGGAGACGGCTACGTTCGTACTCACGTACTCGCCCTCGCACCTGCCGCCGCCCACGCCGGTGGAGCCGTTCAGTGCGCTCGCGGCCACCGAAGAGCTCTGGAACGACTGGGCCGCACGATGCACGTACCGCGGCGAGTGGCGCGACGCCGTCCTCCGGTCGCTGCTCACGCTCAAGGCGCTCACCTATCGACCCACCGGCGGAATCGCGGCTGCGCCAACGACGTCTCTCCCCGAGCAGCTCGGAGGCACGCGCAACTGGGACTACCGCTTCTGCTGGTTGCGTGACGCGACGCTCACCCTGCTCACGCTGATGGACGCCGGCTACTACGACGAGGCGGCCGCGTGGCGCGACTGGCTGCTGCGCGCGGCGGCGGGGAGTCCCAATCAGCTGCAGATCATGTACGGACTGTCCGGCGAGCGCCACCTGCGCGAGTGGACGGTTCCATGGCTTCCGGGTTACGAGAACTCAGGACCGGTGCGCGTCGGCAACGCCGCGCACGGCCAGATGCAGATCGATGTCTACGGCGAGGTTCTCGATGCGTTGTTCCAGGCGCAACGCGGCGGGCTCCCCGGCAGCGAAGAGGCCTGGCGGCTGACGAGCGCGCTGGTCTGCCACCTGGAAACGATCTGGCAGTGTCATGACAGTGGGCTATGGGAAGTCCGCGGGGAACCGCGTGACTTCACCCATTCGAAGGTCATGGCGTGGGTCGCGCTCGACCGCGCCATCCGGACGGCGACGGAGTTCGGACATCCCGCCCCGATCGACGCATGGCGCGTGACACGGCAGCGCATCCATGACGAAGTCTGTGCCCGCGGATTCGACCCTCGACTCGACAGCTTCGTTCAGTCGTACGGCTCGACGCAGCTCGACGCGAGTCTGCTGCTGATCCCACTCGTCGGATTTCTCCCCGCGGACGACCCGCGTGTGTGCGGCACCGTCGCTGCCGTGGAGCGACGGCTCATGGCCGATGGGCTGGTCCAGCGCTACGACACGAGCGCCACCGATGACGGGCTGCCACCGGGCGAAGGGGCTTTTCTCGCTTGCAGCTTCTGGCTCGCGGATAACTACGCGCTGACCGGGCGGGCCAACGACGCCCGCACGCTGTTCGAGCGTCTGCTCGCGCTGCGAAACGATGTCGGTCTGCTCGCAGAGGAGTACGACCCGCGCACCAAGCGGCTGGTCGGCAACTTCCCGCAGGCGTTCTCGCACGTGGGGCTCGTCGACACGGCGTTCAACCTGTCCCGCGGCGTGCCGGTCAGGCAACGGCCGGCAGCGCAACGCGCCGACGGAAGTGACGGCGAGAGGAGTGTGCAAGAGCGGGAGCGGAGCACCTCTCCCAAGCGCTGACGGCGTCGGTCGCGTCGGGACGTCGCCGTATGATTTCGCGTGATGACCCATTGACTGAGCTCGCCGCGCGCGCACAGTTGTCCTCGCACGCGCTCGCAGGTGCCTCGCCTCCGTCTCCGTCCACACACCAATGTCCCCGACCCGCCGCGAAGCACTCGCACAGCTCGCCGCTCTCGTCGCGCTCCCGCTCCCGGCGTGGAGCGCTGGCGCCACCGACCCACTCGACGGCACCGTCGCCGACTACCAGGCGGGGCGACGTCGGAAGAAGTGGACCGCGGCCGAGGTGACTGCCCGCGCGCTCGAACGCTGCCGCGCCGACGGTATGAAGTGGCACGCGATCGACGCGCTTTCCAACACGGCGATCGCCGATGCGCGCGCCGCCGATGACCGGCTGCGCGCCGGTCGCGTGCGCGGGCCTCTCGACGGCGTCCCCGTGTTCGCGAAGGCGATCTACGACATGAACGGGCTCCCGACCACGGGGTCGAGCGCGGAGTGGGCGCGTCTCTTCCCCGAGGCCGTGCGGCGTGACGCGCTCGAGGTGACGCGCATGCGCGCGGCAGGCGCGATCGTCCTTGGGAAAACCGCGGCCGATGACTTCGCGTATCGTGGCAATGGTACGAGCAGCCACACCGGGCAGGTGCTCAATCCGTACGATCGCACGGGCACGCGCACGCCCGGCGGCTCGAGCGCGGGCTCGGCCGTCGCCGTGGCGAGCGGGATGGCGTTCGCGGCGTTAGGCACCGACGACGGCGGGTCGAATCGCATCCCGGCGCAGTTCACCGGCGTGGTCGGAATGAAGCCGACGTTCGGGCTCGTGCCACGCACCGGCGTCATCCCGACGTGGCCGTACCTCGACACACACGGTCCGCTCGCTCGCACGGTCGCCGACGCGGCGCTGCTCCTCGCCGCCATCGCGGGGGCTGACGCATCCGACCCACTCGCGCTCACTGGCGCGTGGGACGGCGCGCCGTTGGCCAGACTGAGCGATGACGCACTCGCCGGCGTGCGCCTCGGGCTCGTCGAGGCGCACGTGCCGCGCGCGCAGATGACGCCGGAGGCGCTCGCGATGTGGGACCGCGCGTTAGGTGACCTGCGCGCCGCCGGCGCGATGGTCGAGCCCTTCGCCGCCGCGGTGACGCGCGTGAACTACCGCGACGCGTTTGCCGCCTCGGCCCGCGGCCGCAACGACGTGGCGGTGGATGCGAACTCGCCGGCCCCCACCGCGAACGCCCTGCTCCGCTACTTCGAAGGCCGCGCCGACGACCCGCGCGCGGCAGTACGGCGCGGGTACGCCGGCGTACCGCGCATTCTACGACGTGCTGCCCGCCACGTACGAGGAGTGCGAGCCGCTGCTCGACCGCCCGATGGCGGAAGACCCGGCAGGACGCTCGTTCGCGCGCTCGCGCGCCGAGGTGGTGGCCACACTCGCAGCGTCGATGCGCGCGGCGGGTGTCGCGGCCATGGTCTACCCGACGATGCCGTTCAACGCCCCGCGCGCCGTCGACAAGTGGCCGGACATCCGCACCGCGTTAGGCTACGGCAACTGGCTCGGCCTGCCGGAAGTGTCGGTCCCGGGCGGACTCGGCGCGGACGGAATGCCCGCGCTCAACGTGTCGATCGTCGGCCTTCCCGGTGAGGACGCCCGCGTACTCGCGTTGGCGCACGCCTACGAGCGGCACTCACGCCGTTTCGTGGCGCCGCCGCGCGCGGGGTAGTGCACGCGGCGGCGCTCGATCGGAGGACGCATCACGCCGCGCAGCCGCTTTTCGGGACCTGATAGTCGCAGCGGCAACGTCCAGGCGCACAGCTCATCCCCGGGCGACCAGCCCGCACGCAGCGCCAGCACTGCGCGAGCGGCTCGCTCGCCTCGGGCAACCCGAGCACGCGCCCAGCGACCGCGGCACCACCGGGAAGTACGGCGCGTAACGCCGGACGTCCTGCCGCATCGAACGACAGCTCGGCGAGGGCGACGAAGCCTGCCTTCCTGATACCGGAACCCGACGCGTGGTTCTCGGGCGCGTACGCGATCCAGAACCGTTCAGCCTCGCGCGACTCAGCGCGCACGATCGCGTCGAGCAGCCGCGGATATACGCCCAGGCCGCGGTGGGATTTCAGCGTCACGAAGTTCCAGAGATACCGCTCGCCTTCCGGGATGGGGAACGTCGTGCGCAGCTCGCCGATCTCCGCGGACCGGGTGGCGACCCAGCCCCACGCGGCCGGCTGCCCGTTCATCTCGGCGACGTACGCACGGTGTCCGGCCTCGAAGCGCCGGGTCATCTCATCGGCGGTGCGCTCCTGCAGGGCAGCCATCACGGAGGCGCTCTCCTCCCGGCGCACCGAGAACCCGGGAAGCGACATCAACGAAGGCGTTGGATCATCACGGCGACGAGCGGCGAATGGCATGACAGGATCCTCGGGTCGTTTCGTTAGGCAGTGAATGGCGTCGGACTGACGTGCAGCACGCTACGAACAGACTACACATCTCTGAGACTGTGCTCTTGAACGAACGGGCTGACCTTTCGGCCGCGTGCGTCGCTCAGCGACGAGCTGGCGGATCGAGGAATCCGGGCGGCGCCGTGAGCGGCCCGCTCAACGTTCGCAGAAAGGCCACCAGCTGATCCATCTCGCGTTGCGAGAGCCGAAGCGTCTTGAGCTCACTGTGGCCGAACGGCGCACGCGGGGCATTGCTGTAGTGCGCGACGACCTGCTCCAGCGTGGCGATCTGTCCGGCGTGCATGTAGGGCGCGCGAGCCGCGACGTTTCTGAGCGATGGCGTCTTGTAGGCGCGCAGAAGCTCCTCGCCCTCCGTCACGGCGAACCGCAGTTCCTCGCAGTCCTCTGCCTTGGCGTCGCTGTAGCGGCTCGTGCAGTTGAATTCGCCCGCCACTGCCTGCCGGACTCCTAACGCGCGTCCGCTGTCGGGACTCGCGACGGCCGACGATGCGGGCACGCCGGTGTTGTGGAAATGGTTGTCGGTGAGCAGCGGCCCGTTGTGGCACGTGACGCAATTCGCCTTGCCAATGAACAGGCGCAGTCCGGCTTCCTCGTCCTTCGAGAATGCGTTGTCCTGGGTTTTCGGCTTTCCGTTCAGCTCTGCGTCCACGTAGCGGTCGAAGCGTGAAGGCGCGTACTCGATGCGCCGCTCGTAGGCGGCGATCGCCTTACCGATGTTCGCGTAGACCTGGGTGATTTCCTCACGACGCACGGCTGGAATCCGCTGCCATGCGCCGCGCCATGCGGTGTCGGCGACCGGGCCGGCGCGCTGCGGCAGTCCCGCGAGATCCGGCAGCTTTCCGAACACGGCCTCGTACTCGCCACGATAGTGCGCGCCAACGACGTGCGCGTACTGGGTGCGGCTGCCGCCGTGTTCGACCGCACTCTCGAGCGGGCCTAACGCCTGCGCCCACTGGCTGTCCGCTCGGCCATCCCAGAACAGCCACGGGCTGTGCGCCGTACCCGCGACCGGCATCGTGCGCCGAGTCGTCGTGCCGACGCCGTCGGCCAGCGGCTTTCCGTCCTGGAAATCCGTCGACGCGATGTGGCACGTCGCGCACGACACCTTCCCGTTGCCACTGAGCCGCGTCTCGAAGAACAGTTCTCGGCCGAGCGCCGCCGCGCGGGCGTCGTCCGCATAGCGGTTGGACGGGTCCGCCGGCACAGGGCCAAGACTCGTTAGCGACAGAGACCGCAGCATCGTGCGGTCCTGGGCGGACCAGCGCGGGGAGCCGTTGCCAGCGCCTCGGGCGGCGGCGGTGGAGACGACCGTCGTGCCAAGCGCGCTGGCCAACACGCTCACCAACACGGCGAACAACAAGCTGTCGGTCATTCTCGAGTTGGCCCGGCCGGTGGGCCCAACGCGGTTGCGTGACATGGCAGGCTCTAGTGGAGGTCAGTGGACGGCGTGTGCGTGCAGTTCCGATCAGAGCTCGCGTCAGAGCTTGAGATTGAACACGAGTGAGTCACTGCCCGCGGTCGCGTTCACGCGGAACTTCACGACCCACCAGCCGCCCATGTTGAACTTCATGCCTTCGACGAGGTGGTCGCCGTTGCCCAGCTCTCGCGTGACGCGGGGCTTCGTTGGCAGACCGTGTCCGTGCTGCGGCATGCCGCCGTCGACCACCATGGTGGCGGAGTCGACCGGCGCGCCGCTCGCGGTTTCGAGGTGAACCGTCCAGCGGTGCAATCGACCCTGGGGGATCGAGTCACCCTGCGGGTGGATCGTCGCGCGGTAGAGCCCGCCCTCGCTGGTGCGCGTCCGCGAGTAGTCCAGATCCTTGGGGGCCTTGGCGAACATCATGCAGCCGCTGAACAGGAATGCGGCGACAGCGGTAGCGAGCCTGGATGTAGAGCGCATGTGAATGCTCCGAGCGGGAGGTTGCGAGTCGAAAACGCCCACGTCGCGTGGACGTGGGCCTAGGTTACTCGCGCTCCGCACTGCGCTCTTGAACGACGAGGCTGCGTCGTTGAACGTAGGGGCTGACTTGAATGAGCCGAGGTCGGGCCCTGGGCTATCGGAGCTCCAGCGGTGCGCTACCGGGTAGCGGCGCTATCCCTGAGCGGGCCGGCCAGGTGCATCGCCGACGGGGGGAAGCCGAACATCCGACGCGACGTCCGCGTTAGGTGTGCGGCGTCGGCGAATCCGGCCCGATGCGCGGCCGACGACAGCGACTCGCCAGCGGTCATGAGCTCCCACACCCTGAGGAACCGACGCCAGAGGATGTACGGCCGGAGCGCCATGCCCGTCTCCTCGACGAAGAGGTGGCGAAAACGACTCGGCGAGAGATAGGCCGCGGCCGCTATGTCCGCACCACCGACGCATCCATCGTATGCGGCTGCCTCGAGGGGATGAGCACGCCGTCGTACTCGGTCCAGTCATCACGATCGGACGCCCGAAAGCGAATACCATGTTGCGACCCGAACGCGATCTGAATGGCGTAGTGCGCATGCATCGGGGTCACCGCGGTCGCCCGACTCAGGAACGCGCACCCACCGTCCCAGGACACAAAGTGCCCAGTTCCTACTACAGTGCTCACGAGACCCTCCCCTTCCTGTCGTGCCAATCGTACGCGCCGAGCAGCGGATGGCAATTGTTGTTTGCACAGCCCGCCGTGCGGATCGTGCCTCCACGTTAGGTCCGCGATCGGGAACGGTAGAAGAACAAACGTCAGCCTCTCCGTTCAAGAGTCCGGCGGCCGACGGCGTCATCTTCCTGTCGCCTGCCAACGTTTGTTCGTTCTGATGCCCGTACGGGCGAGAGGAATCATGCACACGCAGACTGGGGAACTTCCGATTTTCGGTGCGCCGGCGGATGCCGAGCAGCAGGGGACTCGACTGACCGTCACCATGGCCGGCGCGTTTCTGCTCATCGCCGCGCTGTCGTGGGCGACGTGGGCAAGACCCGCCGAGATGACCAACCTGTCGGCGAGTGCCGGAGTGCCGTCCGCGGCCGGCATCGTCACGAGCCTCGGCCTGCGCCCCTCGCACAACGCGCGCTACCAGGCCGAAGTCACGTCGGTCACGCCTTTCGCGCTCCGCGAGCCACAGCGTTGGGCGATACGCCTAACGCAACACGGCGAAGGGCAAGTCGCGAATGCGCGGATCAGAGTGAAGTCGTGGGCGCCCGAAACCGGCGAGGTGTCGCGCATCACGCCAAGCGCTCATTACGTCGGAGGCGGTCGATACGTGGTGGACGACATCATTTTCAACCGCCCGGGACTGTGGAACGTCGCACTGGTCATTGACGGCCCCGCCGGAGTCGACAGCGTCGCCTTCAACGTCATCATGCCAACGTCATCGCTGGAGGCGCGCCTGCAGCGGTGACCGGGCGGAATGTGTATTGCCCTTCAGCGCTCCGATGGACGCTCGACGGGCATTCGGTCCGGCAGCGTCTGTCTCGGGGGGCCATGCACACTACCGCGACACCCGCCGGGACCATGTTGGCCCAGCGAGCCGACGTCTCCGGGTCATATCCACGAGGACGTTAGGCGGACCCAACGTCTGGCACCTCGCGCCGGCGCTGGTCGCGGAGGTGCGCACCGGCTCGCTGGTCGACGTCGGGTGCAGAAGCGCAGAGGTCGTGCAGTCTCGAGGAGGCCGACGCGGTCGCGCACGTAATCGACGTGATGCGTCCGGGCGACATCGTCGTCATCATCGCCGACGCGGCGTCAGTGCTGCAGGATCAGCCCCTGGGGTACTGGGGCTGCACAGACGACTCGACCACCCGGCGCCTAACGCGTCGGGCGGGTCCCGGCGCGCCATCATCAGCGCGCCGCCGCCAGCACGCCCGCGGCGACGTGCGCGGCGCGCTGACGCCACCGAGATCACCCGTCAGCGACGTCCATCCAGAACTCCGGGAGCCCACGCACTTGCTGCAAGGCTGCCGCAGCGCGCGGGTCTCGCAGCGCACGTGTCATCGTGCGCAGTGTCACACCATGGCTCGGCCGAGAGATGACCTCCGCGGCATCGCCCGCTCCGACGTCGCCCTCTTCGATGACGCGGAAGTACGCGCCCGAGCGTTCGGCGGCGAGGAATTTCTTCGGGAAGAGTCGATCGCC
Organism: uncultured Gemmatimonadaceae bacterium; assembly: GCA_963829055.1. Classification (GTDB taxonomy): domain Bacteria; phylum Gemmatimonadota; class Gemmatimonadetes; order Gemmatimonadales; family Gemmatimonadaceae; genus JAJKIV01. The sequence goes on from CAWHHI010000008.1 coordinate 272,154, forward strand.
CATGCGAATGCCGAGCTTGTAGCACGGCAGACGTGGCTGTGCGACCTCGAGCAGCGCCGACCCGATCCGCCATCGCTCGCCAACGACCGTCGCGGAAAGATCGACGCCCTCGAGCGTTAGGTTCTCTCCGAACAGGCCCACCGGCGTCTCGATGCCCTCGTGCGAGCGCCAGAACTCGTAGTCCTCGCTCGCATAGGCGTACACCGCCTTGTCCGGGCCGCCGTGCACGGTCCTGTCAGCCTGATCGTCTCCGACGAAGTTCACGCCTCGGAGCGCGACGCGCCCGGTGACGGGCGACTTCCAGATCCCGGTGGTGACGAGCGTTCCGCGCCACTCGACTTCACGGATGGCGCCGACGTTGACGGACAACACGCGTGGCGTCGTCGCCGTCGGGCTACTCACCGCCGCACGTCCGCGCCCACGGGATCAGATCGAGTCGCTCGAACGGGATGTCGCGGCCGGTGTTCTCACAGACACCGAACTCGTTAGGCCGCTGATACAGTCGCTCGAGGGCCGCGTCGATCTCGGCGAGCTCACGCGAGATGCGCGTCTCGTTCGACGCCTGGAGCTCGTCGTTCATGGTGTCGGTCCCGAGGTCGGCGGGGTGGAACGGCATTTGGGACAGGTCTCCCGCCTCATCTCGCTGGGTGCCGTCCGCCTGGTCAGTCACTTCTCGATTCAGCAGACTGAGCGCTCGCGCGCGCTCATCCAGCAGACGCCGTCCGAGGTGCGCGCGTTGCGCGGTGGTGAGGGACATGAGTTTGCTCCTGGTTGAGGGCCGTCAGGCGAGACTCTCGACTGAAGCATACCGGCGCGGCGCCGTCCTCAGAATGCTGCGCCGGTCCTATCCTCAACGCGCCGACCAATCATCGTCTCGCGAAACGCAGGGTTCGAGGGTGGGTCCTTGGCTCTAGAGACTGGCAGGGTCCCACGCAGCAACCCGAGGGCGCCCTACATCGGGAACGGCCGCTATCAGGTGGACAGCATCTACTTCACTCGTCCGGAGTTGTGGAGCGTCGGACTCGTCATTCGCGCTGATGCGGGCGTGGACAGCCTTGCCTCCACCGCCAACATGCCAGACACATCACGACGACAGCGTTAGGCGCATCGATAACGGCACACGCAGGTGACTGGGGGCGTTAGGCAGTCACTGCGGGTGCTCCCGCAGGAACCGCTCGAACGCGGGCGTGCCGCGGAGCACGAATAGCGAAGGTTCCATGGCATATCGGCGTGATGTGTATCCCCCGCTGGGGCTCGCGAGTCCGGCGGCCAGCCAGCGCACGGCCGTCTCGGGTTCGCCCAGGCGCGCGTAGACCGCCGCTGCGGAGCGTGGGAAGAAGACATCGGTGAGGTCGGGCCGCGACGCTGTGCGGCGCGCCGTCGCGAGCGCTGTTACAAGCGTGCGACGTGCCACAGCGGTATCTCCGACACCTGCCTCGGCGAGAGCGCGCTGAAGCAGCAGCGTTGGCGCGTACGGTCCGGTCAGCGGCCGCGACATCAGCAGGGTACGAATCGAGTCGTAATACACGCGCGCGCCGGCCGGCTCCCCGCGGTGGTGGAAGACGTCCGCTTTGATGCTGTAGTAGAACAACACGCTATCGTAAAGCGCGGTAATACCCAGCTCGCGCGCCGACAGCGCGACATACCGTGAACCGTACGCTCCGCCGATGTATGGCATGTACCCGAGCACGGTATTGTCGGGCCGGGAGACATGGGCGAGTGCACGGTCCAAAGTGCGCCGTTGGGTAGTCGTATCTTCAAGATTGAATGTCAGTTCCAGTAGTACCGCCCACCCTCGCGAGTCAGTCGAGTCGAGTGCGACGCTGGCGTCCGAGTAGCGGCGCGCGTCGTCCCATCGACGCATCATGACCGCCTCGTTCGCCACGAGCACAAGCGATCGCATGGAGCGTGGGTCGAGGACCGCAGCGCGTTTGGCAAGCGCATAACCACTGTCGGCGTGCTGGCGCAGCAACAAAAGGATGCTTGCGCCGCGGAGAACGGCTGGATCATTGGGTGCTGCCGAGAGTGCCCGCGCGACCAGCGTATCGGCACTCGTGGTGTCGTGGTCGTAGTCAAATCGAAGACCGGCGAGTGCGAGAAGGACGCGCGGCTGACCGGGGGCGTGCACGAGCGCGCGATCGATGGTCGCGCGCGTGCGCGCCTCCGAGTCACGGTCAACGGTCGTGAAGATGGCCAGTGCGTAGTACACTGCTGCGAGCTCGCCCCACGCCTCGGCGAACATGGAGTCGAGTGCGACCGCGGTCTCGAACTCGGCTGCCGCTCGCTTCATCCCCTCTGTCGACGCTCCGTACGCGACCGCGTCCCACGCGGCGACGCCGCGCACCCACGCCGCGAACGCTTCCGGACTATTCGTCATCCGCCGGGCGAGCGCAGCGCGGTCGTTAGGCCGGAGCTCGACGGCCAGCGCGTCGGCCACCTTCGTGGCGATGTCACCCTGCGCGGTGAACGGGTCGCCCGGCGTGATCACCACCGGCGTTCCGGTCCAGCGGGTGGTGCCGGCCCGGGCGTCGACGAGCGTCGGCGTCACCTGCGCGCGCCACACCCCACCGGCGTCCTTCGCCCAGCGCACCACGCCTTCGAGCAGCCACAGCACGCCGAGCTCGGCGCCGATCTGCTTCGCCGATTTCGTCGTCTGCCGGTACTGTGCGGCACTCTGCCGGTCGATGACGGCGAGCCCGGGGAGCGCGACCAGCTTCGCGGTCACCGCGTCGGTCAGCCCGTCGGTGAACACCGTCTGCTCGCTCGGACCGGCGTTCTCGAACGGCAGGACGGCTAGCATCACGGGGCCTGTCGGGTCGGCGACAACGGCCAAGCTCCGCCTCGTTCCCCACGCGTATGCCCCGGCCGCGACTGCGACGGTGAGAATGGCCGCAGCAATGCCGACCCACGGCCGCCGCGCCGGCCGCGGGCGGTGCTCGCCCGACCAGGCAGTCCCGTCGAGCACCGTCGAGCAGCTCGGCGGCTGACGCGGGGCGCTCGCGCCGGATCTTTCGCGAGGCATCCGCATCACGAGCGCGCCGAGCACCGACGGGACGCCGCTGCCTAACGGGCCGGTCGACGCGAGCGCCGGCGGCACTTCCGACATGTGCGCCGCGATCAGCTGCGGGGCCGTCGTCCTGCCGGCGAACGGATGGCGGCCCGCGAGCAGCTCGTACGCGATCACACCCCACGCGTAGAGATCAGCGCGTGCGTCGACGTCGCCGCCCGCCGCCTGCTCCGGCGCCATGTACGCCGGCGTCCCGAGCGACGTGCCCCGCTGCGTCAGCGTCGCGTCCGCCGGCGCCGTCCGCGCCGCCGAGAGCGCCTTCGCGATGCCAAAGTCGGTAACGACCGCGGTGCCTGACGAGAGCAGCACGTTCGCCGGCTTGATGTCGCGGTGCACGATGCCGTGGGCGTGTGCATACCCGAGCGCACGCGCCACGTCACGCAGAATACTCACCGCTTCGGACAGCGGCACAGGGCCGCGCGCGATGCGCGCCCGTAGGTCGTCGCCATCGACGAGCGGCATCGTATACCACGGCAACCCGTCGGCCGTCGCGCCGGCCGCGTGCACCGGCACGATGTGCGGCTCCTGCAGCGCGGCCGCGAGCCTGATCTCACGCGTGAAGCGCTCGGCACTCAAGCCTGCAGCGAGCTCGGGTGCTAGGACCTTCACAACGACGTCGCGGCCGAGCGCCTGGTCGCGCGCCACGAACACGCGGGACGTCCCCCCGCCCCCGAGCTCGCGCTCGAGCGTGAAGCCGGGGCCGAGCGACGTCTGGAGGTGCTGGCGGAGCGGATCGCTCAAGGTGGGACCGGCGAGGGACTGCGAGCGCGCAGACGCGCCAGTGAACATACGCCGAGGTTCACGACGTGTCCACTCGGGCCGGCGGCGCTTAGTGGTCCTGCCTAACTACCGCACGAACGTTCGGCGTCACCATTGGCGACGCGATATCGCGTCGCCTGGACAGTGCTTGTGAAAATCGCGTTCAGCGGAGCGCGCAGGCGCGCCGCGACCGTGGGAATCCAAACGCGCCGCGTTTCTCGTTAGGCCCGCGACGTCTACTCCATGATCGCGTGAGATCCGCCAGCACCGCGCGTCTGCCGCACGAGCAGGAGCATGGGGATGATCGCCAGAATGATGATCGCGCTGAGCACGTAGACGCGGGAATACGCGATCACACTCGCCTGCCCCATGAGCTGTCCCTCGATCAGCCGATACGCTCGCGCGCGCGCCGTCACTGCGTCCACACCTCGGCCCATCATGCCGCGCGTGAGCATCTCGACCCGATTCAGACTCGTCGCATCGATCGACGTGACGTGCTCGGCCAGCACGGCGCGATACTGCGCCGTGTATCGCGAGAGCAGCGTCGCGATACCCGCGATGCCGAACGAGCCACCGAGCTGGCGGAAGAAGTTGTAGAGCCCGGTTCCCTGCGGCAGCTCCGCGGTCGAGAGCTCGGCAAGCGTGATCGTGGTGAGCGGCACGAACATCAAGCCGAGGCCCGACGCCGCGGAGAATGAGCGGCCAGAAGAAATCGCCGGCGCCGCTCTCGCCGGTGATGCGCGATAGCTCCCACGCCGCGGTCGCGAAGATCAGCGCGCCCGCCGTGATGAGCAGTCGAGGATCCACGCGACTCGTCAGGCGGCCGACGACCAGCATCGAGAGCGCGGTCGCGACGGCACCCGGCAGCAGCACGATGCCCGTCTGCTCCGCCGTCATGTGCAGGTTGCTCTGCAGGAAGACCGGGAGCGTGAACGACATGGCGTAGAGCCCGATGCCCATCACGACGCCGAGCAGCGTACCCACCCACATCTGGCGATGACGGAGGACGCGGAAGTCGATGACCGGCTCGCGCGTCGTGAGCTCTCGCCACACGCAGCGCGACGCCGCCGACGACGCCGATCGACCGCGAGACTCGTGATGAAACGGGATTCGAACCAGTCGTCGCGCTGTCCGTGCTCGAGCAGGTACTGCAGCGCCCCGACGCTCACGGCCAGCAGCCCGATGCCAACATAGTCGATCGCGCCCGGCTTCTTCTGGTCGGCGCGGTCGTGGACGTACGCCGCGATCATGACCGACGCGAGGATACCGACCGGGATGTTGATGTAGAAGATCCACGGCCACCCGTAGTTGTCCGTCAGCCACCCGCCTAACGTTGGACCGATCGTCGGGCCGACCATCACGCCGACGCCGAACAGCGCCATGGCGGTGCCGGCCTCCTCGGGCGGGAAGGACTCGAGCAGCACGGCCTGGGACACGGTCATGAGCGCGCCACCACCGATGCCCTGGACGATGCGCCAGAAGATCAGCGCGCCGAGCGAGTGTGACGCGCCGCAGAAGAACGACGACACGGTGAACAGCGCGATCGAGCCGACGAAGTAGCGCTTCCGTCCGAACAGCTGACCGAGCCAGCCCGTGAGCGGGATGACGATCACGCTCGCGAGGATGTAGCCGGTCGTGACCCACGCGATCTCGTCGAGCGATGCGCCGAGGTTGCCCATCATGTCGGGCAGCGCGACGTTCACGATGGAGCTGTCGATGACCTGCATGAGCGCGGCGAGCACGACAGCGAACGCGATGAGGTAGCGATGCTCCTCACCGCGACGGCGCTCGGGGACGGCAACGCCGGCGGGCGCCTCTGGCGTTAGGTCTTCTTCGATCGGGGTGGTACCCGCGCCGGCGTGGTCGTCGTCGACCTGAATCGTGGTCATCGCAAGCGGCGAGTTCTGTACTCGCCAGTAGAATAGTGAGCCCGTCCGCGGGACGGTCGCAGCTGAAGCCGCATCATCGTTTGATACGGAGTCGGCGTGACGGAGGCGTCAGCGGACGCAGGCCGTGCAGGAACAGCTCGACCGCCGAGTCGGCGAGACGGTCCTGGGAGACCGTGAGGCCAGGAACCTGCTTGGCGTATTGCTGCCACACCGTCTGCTGCAGCAAGCCGGACACCAGCAGCCGCGCAGCAACATCGCCGTCGGCATCGGAACGAAAGTCGCCGCTTGCCTGCCCCTCGCGGACGAGCGTCGCGATGACTCGAGCGGCGGCGGTCGGCCCACCGGCTAGCCATCGTCGATACGCCTCGGGTGCCTCGTGGGCGATCCCCTGGAGCAGCAGCGTGACGACTGCCAGGCGTTCCTTGGTGAGCGACCCGAACCACGCGCGGATGATGAGACGAACGCGCGTGGAGACGGGCGCGGTCTTGTCGCGAAGGATCTCGTCGATCCGCCCGAGCGCGGCCTCGCGTCGATGATCGATCGCGCGGAGCAACAGCTCTTCCTTGTTCGCGAAGTAGTGGTAGATGGTGCCCTTCGTGACGCCGGCCGCTTCTCCGACGTGCTCGAGACGCGTGTTCCGATACCCTCGCTCCGCGAACACGGCGAGCGCGGCGTCGAGGATCTCGTTAGGCCGGTCGTCGGGGCGACGCTCCCAGCGAAGTGCTTTGGCGGGCGGCATGGACGGGTGTATGCGGTTCGGATCGGGAACGACGGACGTACGAGTTATCTACTCTGGAGTATAATATAAACGGCGCAGGCTCTAACGGCGCGAAATGCCAGACGGCGCGAAATCCCGAACGGCGCGGAATCCCGAACAGCGCCAGATGCCAAAGGGCGCGGAATCCCAGAAGGCGCCAAACGGCGGTGCCGTCCGCTTTTGTCGCCGTTCGTCTTTGTCGCCGTTCGGGATTTCGCGCTGTCTGGGATTTCGCGCCGTCTGGGATTTCGCGCCGTCTGGGATTTCGCGCCGTTCGGCATTCCGCGCCGTTAGAGCCCTTGCGCCGTTTCGCTCTTTAAGTGCTCCTCAGCCGTAAACCGTAACCGGTGGCGTATTCAGCCGCGGATTCAGCCGCTGATGCCAGTACGGGTAGATCGGTCGTCGCTGGCTCACACGGTCCAGCTTCTCCATGTGGGCGGCATTCAGCGTCCACCCAACCGCGCCGAGATTCTCGCGCAACTGCGCCTCGGTCCGCGCGCCGATCACAACGCTCGCCACCGTGGGCCGCGTGAGCACCCAGTTGAGCGCGACCTGCGACACGCTGCGCCCGACATCACGGGCGACGTCCTCCAGCACGTCCACGATGTCGTACAGCTTCTCGAGGTCCCCCGCGCGCTCGAGCCCGAGCTGACTCACGCGCGTGCCGTCCATCACCGGCGCGCCTCGGCGCACCTTCCCGGACAGCGCACCGCCAGCCAGCGGACTCCAGACCACCGTCCCCACACGCTGGTCGAGCGCCAGCGGCATGAGCTCCCACTCGTACTCGCGCGACACGAGCGAGTAGTACGCCTGATGCGCGACGTACGATGTCCAGCCGTAGCGCTCGGACGTCGCGAGCGACTTCATGAGATGCCAGCCCGAGAAGTTCGAGCACCCGATGTATCGAACCTTGCCGCTCCGGACGAGGTCATCCAGCGCGCGAAGCGTTTCGTCCACCGGCGTGTTCTCGTCGAACCCGTGCATGTAGTAGACGTCGACGTGATCGGTCCCGAGTCGCCGCAGGCTGTCCTCGCAGGCGCGCATGAGGAAGTGGCGCGACGACCCGACCTCGTTAGGCCCGCTGCCCATGGGGAACGTGGCTTTCGTCGCGAGGAGAATATCCTCACGGCGCCCCGCGATGGCGGCACCGAGAATCTCTTCGGCGCGACCGGTAGAGTACGAATTGGCGGTGTCGAAGAACGTCGCGCCGGCGTCCACGCACATATCGACCATCCGCTTCGCCTCGGCCACGTCGGTGCTGCCCCACGCGCGGTAGAAGTCGTTACCGCCGCCGAACGTGGCGGTGCCGAAGCTCAGTACGGGCACGCGCAACCCGGCACGGCCCAGCTGCCGAAATTCCATCGGTCGTCTCCGTAGTGGAAGAGCCATGTCATTCCGAGCGGAGCCGCGAAGCGGCGCGGAGTGCCCTCTGGGCGCATCGAGGAATCGCGATCGTCCCGGTAGAGGGCTCTCTACCTACACGGTCTCGATTCCTCGACTCGCTCCGCTCGCTCGGAATGACAACTCCGCTCGGAATGACAACGCTAGTTAGGCACCACGACCCGGGCGTCCACCGCGGGTCGGTCCACGCGTGATGAACGTGAGCACGAGCCGGCCGTTCACGAGCGCGTCGCGGTCCAGCGGCGTCAGAACCGTCGATCCTGACGCCGCCGTGGACACCGGACCGATCAGCTGCTGCACGACGCGCGCACGGCCGCCCGCATCGCGGCGACGCAACACGACCGCCTGCACCCTCGTCGCCGGGACGCCGCTCACCGTGACGGCGTGTCGAAGCGTGCTCGTCACGGGGTCGAACGTGAACGCTGCACGCGCCATTGCCGCGGTCGGACCACCCTGCGCCGCACGCGCCGTCGTGGAAAACGCCACTGCCGTCGGCGCATGGCCGTTCACGAGCGGCGGGGTCGAGAACGGAGGCCGACGCCGCGGCCCGAGCTGCTCGAACGCGTAGCCTAACGACACGAGTCTGACATCACTGAACGCGCGGCCGAGCAGCTCGATGCCGACCGGGAGGCCATCACTCGTGAAGCCCGCGGGAACGCTCAGCGCCGGAAGACCCGTCTGTGCACTCAGCCCGCAGGTACTGCCCAGCTGAACGTCGCCGGGAAATACCGGCCTGCGCCGCATCGTCGGATAGACGAGCGCGTCGAGTCCCAGGCTGTCCATGATGGCGACGACGCGCGCGCGCAGCACCGCCTGACGCGCGAGCGCTCGTCGATACGGCGCGTTGTCACGCGTCCCCAGACTGTCGGCGAGCTTGAAGCGCGCCTCGAGTGCACTGCTCTCGAGTCCACTGGCGAGAATGTCGCCGATGGACTTGACCGACTCACCCGGCGTCTTCGCCAGGTAATCGATCATGTCGTACTTGTGCTCGAAGTTGATGACGCTCGTTCCTGCGACGAGACTGTCGAAGTTCGCGATGTCGATGCGCACGGTGTCGGCGCCCGCAGCCTTCATCGCGCGAACCGCGGCCCGCACCGTGTCGATGATGTCGCCGTCGGCATCGGTCATGTAGTTCGCGAGAATTCCGATCCGTGCGCCGCGTAAGGCATCTGCCCGCAAGGAATCGGTGAAGCGTGGAATCGGGCGTCCGACCAGCACCCGCGTCGAAGAGTCCGCGGAGTCCGCGCCGACGGAGACGTCGAGCGCGATCGCGAGATCGGTGATCGTCCGCGCGAGCGGGCCGGGAATGTCCTGCGTGTGCGAGAGCGGCATGACGCCGCTGCGGCTCACGAGTCCTTGCGTGGGCCGCAGTCCGGCGAGACTCCCGAACGCCGACGGAATGCGAATCGATCCACACGTGTCGGATCCCCAACCGACCGCAGCGAAGCTCGCGGCGATCGCCGCGCCGGTGCCACCGCTCGAGCCACCGGGACAGCGTCGCGGATCGTACGGATTCCGCGTTTGCCCGCCGAGGGAGCTGATCGTCGTGATGCCTGCGGCCAACTCGTGCATGTTCGACTTGCCGAGGATGATCGCGCCGGCGTCGCGCAGCCTGCGGACGACGAATGCATCGTCACGCGTCTGATGATTCGCGAGCGCGAGCGAGCCGCCGCTGGTTGGCAGATCGGCGGTGTCGAAGTTGTCCTTGATGATGACGGGAATCCCGTGCAGCGGGCCCCTCACCTTGCCACTGCGTCGCTCGGCGTCGAGCCGTCGCGCGTCCGCGCGCGCGTTCGGGTTGAGCCGGATCATGGAGTTGAGCTGCGGCCCGCGGTGATCATACTCCGCGATCCGGGCGAGATACGCATCCACGAGCGCGACGGCCGTGGTGCGGCCGTCGGTCATGTCGCGCTGCAGATCGGTTATCGTCGCCTCGTGTACCTCGACACCTCGCGGCTGTTGCGCTGCCTGGGCCGGCAGGATACCGACAGCCGAGCCTATCGCGATGACGAGCGTGACCGCCGCTCGGCGGGGATGCGTTCGGCGAACGAGATCTGATGACACGCGCGCTCCTCGAGTCGTGGGTCGGCGCGCCTCACCAGAACCTCACCGAGGCGCCGGGAACGAGGATGCAGCCGGCGAAATGCGCCCGCCAGTGACTGACGAGACATCCACGGAATCATGTGCGTCGTCGCCGCTCAGTCGCGCCGATTCGCGGTGCAGCATCTCGACTACTGCCTGGAACAGCTCTCTCGCGTGTGCAGGCGTCCGACCGATACACACTGCGCCGACCTTTCCGAACTCCGGCAGAGCGCCCAGCAGGTGGAACACGGCACCGCATTCGACGGCAGGGTCGTACGCCAGCCCGCATCGCTGCGCCGCGGAGAGCACGTCTTCCGGAGCCAGTGCGGCGAACGACGGATCACACAGGTTGTCGGATGCCACGTAGTAGCACGGCCGGCCCGACGCAGTCCGATACAGCCCGGTTGCTGCGTCGTATGCGCCGTCGGTGAGCATCTGCAGCGCGAGATACGGGTGGGTCGTCCCGCCCTTCCGGAGGTTGATCTCGATCGCATGATGGACCCACTGATCCGGGGCGTCATGCAACCGCGTCGACACGAAGTCGATCCCGAATCTCGCGACGACGCCATCCTCGGCGAGCACCGCCGTCACGCGCTGCGCGGCGTCGTGGAGCCCGGGGCAGCAGGACGCTTCCGCGGGAAAGGTGCACCCGAGGTAGATCTGTCCCGTGGCGCCGCCGAGCACCTGATCGTGCGTCGAGATGATCTGCGTCTCGCCGATCGGGCTGATGCGACATTGCACGGACGGTGAGCGCTTCTCGACGCCGTCGACATACGCTTCGACGATTCCGCCGAGGCGCGCGAACTCGTCGCTGTACGCGTCCCATGTCTGGTCGGCCGCAACGCAGCGAGCACGCACCGGGAGCTCGCGCCGGACCCACGATTCGAGCTCCGCGCCCGCGGGGGCACCGTCATACGAGAAGATCGCGTTCCCCTCCCCGGAGAATCCCTCCTCGAGCTTGATCACCGCCTTCCGCAGCCTCGGATGCTCGCGCTTGAGCGCGACGAGCGCGCGGCGCAGATCATCGTCGCCGCGCAGGTGCTCGTACCCCGGCGGCATCCCGACGCCGGCTCGGCGAAAGACCTCGCGGCTGCCGCTCTTCGTACCAAGGTGGGCGAGGGTGGGATCGCAGCCGTAGAGCGGCAGGCCGAGGCGCACCGCAAGCGTCCGCTCCAACGTGGTCGCATTGAAGCACGTGAGATGCGCTGCCGCGGGGTCGCTCACCAGCTCCCGAATTCGCGCTAGCAAATCCGGCCGCGCGAGCATCTTCTCGGTCAGCGGGGCGGGAGACGCGTCATTGCAGGTGAGCATCGTTAGGCGGGATCGCGCATCCGCCAGCGCGACGCCGCGAAGGAGTCGCAGATAGTAGTCGACGATCGCGGGCGCGATCGGCTCGCTGGTGACGTACACGACGTGCGTCGCTGGCAACTGCAGCAGCAGGAGAAGACAGAGAAACCGCTCCTCGTAGTGCGACGCCCCGACCAGCTTCGTCAGCTCCTCGCGGTCGAGCGACATGCTGGGAATGACGATGACGGTTCGCGGCGCCCGCCGATCAGAGAACACCCGGCGGTACATCGGCGCGAGCGCGCCCTGCAGTTCGGCAAACGCGCGAAGCTCATCAGCAGAGCCGGGCGATGGCCCAAGCGGCGAAGCCGGAATGGCGGGGCTGGCGGGAACGTCGACTACAGTCATGATTCCACTCCGTCGCGCGATCGAGGTGATCAGGATGAATGCACCCGTGCGACCGCCAGGTCAGTCGGGCAACGGCGCGCCATACGTGGTGGATCCCCGCACGCGAGCTCGACAGCAGCGTTGCGCGGCCGAGCGTCCCCGGGGCGACCGACGACGGGGTTTCCCCTATGGCCACTGCGGGGTTTTGCCGACTGCCTCCGCCCGAGAGGCGTGGTACTAGTTCAGAGCGCGGCTGGGTGTCGTCTGCCGGATGGACCGCGCGAAGACGATGGGGAGGTCTGATGCGAGCGAACGAGTTGAACCGAACGATCCTGGTACCGATTCTCGATGGCGATATCACCGAGGAGACGCTCGGGATCGCGATGCCGTTGGTGGCCAGGGAGCGAACGCGCCTGGTGTTGGTGCACGTCACGCCGACCGCGGAAGCGGAATCGGCCGAGCGTCACCCGTGCGGCCGTCACGCTCCGATCAACCCGCCAGTCAACCGCCGTTGGCAGCGTCTCGCATCGGCCGCGCCGCAACGCACCTTCGTCGAGGCTGTTGCGGGCGACCCCGCAATGGTGGTGCGCGAGGAGGCCGAGCGATTCGGCAGCGACACGATCGTGGTGAGCCCGCCTGCGTTCGAACCGTGACCAATCCGGAGGCAACATGCTGACCGATCCGCACTTCTCTCTGCCGCGCCTAACGCGCTTCGATACGCGGGACGACGACCTGAGCACGACGCCGCTTTCACGCATCGCCCGCGAGCATGGCGTCGAGGCCGAGGCCGTTGACACGATGCTCGAGATGCTGCCGGTCGCCGTGTTCATGGTGGACCGAGACGGCCATGTGGTCTACGCGAACGCCCAGGCTCGTACGTTGCGCGCGGATCGGCTGGATCGCATCCAGTGGGCGGTCACACGCGCATTGCTCACGGAGGACGCGGTGCGCGAAGACGACATCGAGCTTCTCGCAGACGGAAATCCGCGGCGCTGGTTGAGCGTCCTCGTGACCCCGCTTCGAACGCCAGGCGTCGGAATCACCGCCGCGTTCGTGGTGATTTCCGACGTGACGGCCCGCAAGCGGCTGGATGGCTGGACGCCCGTGATCGAGTCGCTCGTGAATCTCTGAGCACGGCTGTCATTCCGAGCGGAGCGTCGAAGCGCGAGTCGAGGAGGGTTGTCATTCCGAGCGGAGCCGCGAAGCGGCGGAGTCGAGGAATCGAGACCATCCTGGTAGAGGGCTCTCTACCCATCACAGTCGCGATTCCTCGACTCCGCGCCTTCGGCGCTCCGCTCGGAATGACAACCGCTCCTATGACTCGGCGGCCATCGTCTCGAGCGCCTCCCAGCGCGCCATCGATTCCGCAATCTCGGCATCGAGCGTCTCGAGCCGTTGCTTCGCGCTGACCACCGCTGCGCCATCTCGCAGGAACGCCGGGTCTCCGAGAGACGCGTAGAGCGCCTCCCGCTCTCGCTCCAACGCATCGATACGATCCGGCAGCGCCGTCAGCTCCGCCTTGTCACTGAAGGAGAGACGTCGCCGCTTCTCCGTCCGCCGCGGTGCGCGCGGTGTCGGTGGCGGCGCCGCCGGAGCAACCTTCGCGCGACGCGGCGGGCGCTGGCGAATCCAGTCGCTGTACCCGCCCACGTACTCACCGACGCGTCCGTCTTCCTCCATCACCAGCGTGCTCGTGACGACGTTGTCGAGAAACGCGCGATCGTGGCTGACGAGCAGGAGCGTCCCCGAGAACTCGAGCAGCAGATCCTCCAGCAGATCGAGCGTCTCGATGTCGAGGTCGTTCGTCGGCTCATCGAGGACGAGCACGTTGAACGCTCGCGTGAACAGCCGCGCGAGCAGCAGTCGATTGCGCTCACCGCCCGAGAGCGCACGAACGGGTGTGCGAGCGCGATCCGGCGGGAACAGGAAATCCTGCAGATATCCGTTGACGTGCTTGCGCCCACCGCCGACGTCCACGAAATCCGCGCCGTCCGCGATGCTCTCGAACACGGTGCGCTCGGGATCGAGCTGCTCGCGCAGCTGATCGAAGTACGCGATCTCCAACCCGGTGCCGGTGCGCACCGTGCCCGCGTTAGGCTCGAGCTCGCCGAGCAGCAGGCGGAGCAGCGTGGTCTTGCCGGACCCGTTTCGACCGATGATGCCGACGCGATCACCGCGCGTGATCGTCGTGCTGAAATCGCGCACGATGGTGCGCTCGCCGTGCGCGAACGTCACGTCCCGCGCCTCGAATACGAGACGCCCCGACCGCTCGGCCTCCGCCGCCTGTAACTTCACGGTCCCAGTCCTGTCGCGTCGCGCACCTCGTTCCCGTCGCAACGCCTCGAGCGCGCGGACGCGTCCTTCGTTTCGAGTTCGCCGAGCCTGAATCCCCGTGCGGATCCAGACCTCCTCCTTCGCGAGCTTCTTGTCGAACTCCGCCCACTCGCGCCCCTCGGCCGCGAGCGCGGCTTCCTTCCGCTCGAGGTACGACGCGTAGTCGGTGCCCCAGTCGACGAGCTGCCCGCGGTCGAGCTCCACGATTCGCGTCGCGACGCGGCGCAGGAACGCGCGATCGTGCGTCACGAACAGCAGTGTCGTTCCGTCGTCGATGAGGAACTCCTCCAGCCACTCGATCGCCTCGATGTCGAGATGGTTCGTGGGCTCGTCGAGCAGCAGGACGTCGGGGTGACCAACGAGGGCGCGCGCCAGCAGCGTCTGACGCTTCCGTCCGCCTGACGCGCGCGCGAACGGCGCATCGGCGTCGAGCCCGAGGCGCAGCAACACCGTGTCGACGCGCGACTGAATCTCCCAGGCACGCGCGGCGTCGAGTGCGTGATGGAGCCGGTCCAATTCGCGAACGGCGGCATCGTTGCCGCCGACGGCAACGTCGTGACTCGCCTGGTGATACCGCGCGATGAGTCGTCCGGTCTCGCCCAGCCCGGCGGCGACGACGTCGAACGTCGTACCCTCGATGTCCCCGGGAACTTCCTGCTCGAGCCGGGCGACGGTGATGCCAGTTTGCCGGACAACCGCCCCGGAATCGGGAAGGGTGCTACCATCCAGGAGCCGCATGAGCGTGCTTTTCCCGGCACCATTGCGACCGAGGACGCACACGCGCTCTCCACGCTCGATCGCGAGGTCGGCGTGGTCGAGCACCGGCGGTCCTCCGAACGCAATGCTGACTTCGCGGATACTTATTACAGCCATTCACTCACCCCCACCCCGGTCCCGTTCTCGTAGCACATGCACATTCTGTTCGGCTATCTCAAACAATACTGGAAGCTGGTGCTGGTGGCTCTGCTATTGGCCACGATCAACCAGGTCTTCTCGCTGCTCGACCCGCTCATCTTCCGCCACATCATCGACAGCTACGCGACGCGCTACGCCGACTACACGACGAGCCAGTTCTTCCGCGGCGTGTCGCTGCTGCTGCTCGCGGCGGTCGGCGTGGCGTTCGTCTCGCGCGTCGCCAAGAACTTTCAGGACTACTGCGTCAACCTCGTCACGCAGCGCCTTGGCGCCCAGCTCTACTCCGACGGCATCCGCCACTCGCTCGCGCTGCCGTACTCCGTGTTCGAGGATCAGCGGAGCGGTGAGACGTTAGGCAAGCTGCAGAAGGCGCGCTCGGACTCCGAGCGGTTCGTCGCGGCGGCGGTCAACGTCGTGTTCACGACGATCGTCGGCGTGGTGTTCGTCATGATCTACGCGTGGAAAGTACACTGGTCGATAGCGCCCGCGTTCCTGCTGACGGTCCCCTTGCTCGGCGTCCTCAGCTCCGTGTTGAGCAAGCGCATCAAGGAGATTCAGAAGGTCATCGTCGCCGAGACGACCGCGCTCGCCGGCAGCACGACCGAGTCGCTTCGAAATATCGAGCTCGTGAAGAGCCTCGGGTTGGCCGAGCAGGAGGTGCAGCGGCTGAACGGGACGACGCAGAAGATCCTGAAGCTCGAGCTCAAGAAGGTGCGCTACCTGCGGAGCCTCAGCTTCATCCAGGGCACCGCGGTCAACTTCCTGAGGACGTGCATCCTGTTTCTGATGCTCTACCTCATCTTCGACCGACAGATCACCGTCGGGCAGTTCTTCTCGCTGCTCATCTACTCGTTCTTCATCTTCGGTCCGCTCCAGGAGCTGGGGAACGTCATCAACATCTATCGCGAGACCGAAGCGTCGATGGCGAACTTCGAGGCCGTGCTCGCGATGCCGCTCGATCCCAAGCCCACGAATCCAGTCGCGGTAGATCGGCTCGAGGAGCTGGCGTTCGAGAACGTGAGCTTCTCGCACCGCACGGCGAGCGCCCCTGCCCTGCAGGACATCTCGTTCACGGTGGACCGTGGCGACACGGTCGCATTCGTCGGTCCGTCAGGCTCGGGCAAGACCACGCTCGTGAAGCTGCTGGTTGGTCTCTATGCGCCGCAGGAGGGCAGAATCCTCTACAACGGCAACCCGAGCACGCGCGTGGACCTCGACCGCTTCCGTGAACGAATGGGACTCGTCACGCAGGACACGCAGCTGTTCTCGGGCTCCATTCGCGAGAACCTCGTGTTCGTTCGCCCGGATGCGACGGACGAGGAGTGTCTCGACGTGCTCCGGCGCGCCGCGGCGAGTGGGTTGCTCGCCCGCGCGGACCGCGGTCTCGACACGGTGATCGGAGAAGGTGGGGTGAAGGTCTCCGGCGGCGAGAAGCAGCGCCTGTCCATCGCGCGCGCATTGCTGCGTCGTCCGCAGCTGCTCGTGTTCGACGAGGCGACGTCGGCGCTCGACTCGCTGACGGAAGAAGAGATCACGCAGACGGTGCGAACAGTCTCGAGCGCGGAGGACGGCATCACGATCCTGATCGCGCATCGCCTGTCGACGATCATGCACGCGGACAGGATCTACGTGCTCGAGCGCGGCCGCATCGTGGAATCAGGCGCGCACGATGAGCTGCTCGAGCAGCGCGGCCTTTACTACGCGATGTGGCGGCAGCAGGTGGGCGAGCGTCGCGAGCGCGCGCTGCCACCCACACCGTCAGCGGAACGTCGTCCGACGCTCGTGGCGAGCCACGGCTGACGCCATAGTAGTGCGCGCACGTCCAACAGCGACGCAGAATCGCAGGCGCCGCTTTTGCGGCCGCAACGCAGAGGGACGCAGAAAACAGCCGCTCGGGACGCGCGCGTTGCGCCACGCCTTGAAAAGAATGAACGCCTCGGGACGCATTGGCCTACCCGAGGCCGCTCGCCATTTGCACGGCCCGGCGGATGAGCGGGTGCGCTCCCGCCGGGTGATGCAGCTTTCTGCGTCCTTCTGCGTTGCGGCCGCAGCGTCCGCCTGCGTATTCTGCGTCGCTGTTGGATCTAGGAACCCAACGGTATTGCTGACGTGGCCTCTTCGGCCGCCATTCGCGACTAGAAGCTCAGATGCGACGCCAACCGCTCCAGACTCGCGAGATCATGCGCCGGAGCGAAGACGTCCACGTGAGGCAGCGCCGCTTCCATGCCTCGGGTCAGCGGACGATACGTCGGGCTCCCGAGAAGCGGGTTGAGCCAGATCACGCGCCCCGCCTTCCTGCGGATCTCACGAAGCGCGGTGCTCAGGACCTCGGGATCGCCAGTATCCCAGCCATCGCTCAACACGATCACCGCCGTGCGTCGATCGAACAGCCGAGGCCAGCCGAGTCGCAGCGCCTCGAGGCTCTCGCCGATCTTCGTTCCGCCGGACCACCCACCATCGGGCACGGCGGCGAGCGCGTCGAGCGCCTCGCGATACGTGTCTCGCGACAACGACTCCGTGATGCGAACGAGTCGTGTGCTGAACGCGAACGTCTCGATACGCGCGAACGCGTGCTGTAACGCGTAGAGCACCTGCAGCAGGAACCGGCTGTAGAGGTCCATCGAGCCAGAGACGTCGCACGCAACGACCAGCTTCGTTCGCCGAACTTTGCGTTGCCGCCGGACGAGCCGGATGGGATCGCCGCCCGTCGCGAGTGCGAGACGGACAATGCGCCGCGGATCCAGGCGCCCGCGGTGACCCGCACTTCGCCACCGCCGGCTGCGACGGGCACGGAGGCGCCTAACGATCCGGGCAATTGCGCCCGCCAGCGCATCGAGATCGTCACCGCCGTAGAGGCGAAAGTCCTTCGTCGCCGCGCCCTCCCGCACGCTCGGCGCCGCCAACGGAATCGTCTCCTCTCCTTCGGCGTCAGCCAGCGACGACGCCCAGCGGGTGAGCGCGGTACTTCCCGTCGCCGTCTTCGGCTCATCCGTCGGGGAGATGACGGGAGGGTTCGTCGCCGCGCCGCGCCTGCTTGGCACGGTCCCGTCGTGACTCGCGTCGCGTCGCCCCCACCAGGCCTCGAACAGCTCGTCGAACAAGTCGAGGTCCTGCCGGCGCGTCACGAAGAGCGTCCGGAGCGCCAGATACACGTCCATGCGATCCGTAGCGTCCACGGCAGCCAGGACGCGAACCGCCTCGATGGACGTCGCCGGCGTCGCGGCGATCCCACGTTCGCGCAGCAGCCGGCTGAACTGCGTGGCGAAGGTGACGGGATCGACCGCCGCGGCCGTCACCCCGCGGTGCGCCCTGCCGCGACCATCGCGCTGGCGCCTCGGTCGCTGACCTCACGTCGAACCTGGCGGACGTCCGCTTCGTCCTTGAGCACGCAGCCTAACGTCTCGGACACGACGTCGTCATCCAGCGTGTTTGCCCCGATCACCACCAGCGCGCGCGCCCAATCGATCGTCTCGGCCACGCCTGGCGTCTTCACGAGACGCTGGCGTCGAACGGCCTGCACGAACG
This sequence comes from uncultured Gemmatimonadaceae bacterium, assembly GCA_963829055.1. GTDB lineage: Bacteria > Gemmatimonadota > Gemmatimonadetes > Gemmatimonadales > Gemmatimonadaceae > JAJKIV01. Next base: position 290,554 of record CAWHHI010000008.1, read on the forward strand.
CCGCGACATCGGCGGCGAGCTGCTGGTCGATCACCGGAACCTTGGCGCGAACGATCTCGATCTCCTTCGACAGCGACGGATAGTCGATCCACAGGTAGAGACACCGGCGGCGCAGCGCCTCGGACAGCTCGCGCGTCCGGTTCGACGTCAGCACCGTACATGGCTCGTTCGTCGCGCGGATCGTCCCGATCTCGGGGATCGTCACCTGATGTTCCGACAGCACCTCCAGCAGGAACGCCTCGAACTCCTCGTCGCTGCGATCGACCTCGTCGATGAGCAGCACCGTCGTCTGCGTGGCGCGGATGGCGCGAAGCAACGGTCGCTCGAGCAGAAACGCCTCGCTGAAGATCTGCGCCTCGCGCTCGCCGACCGATTGCCCGGAGCCTTCCCCCAGCTTGATGTGCAGGAGTTGCTTGGCGTAGTTCCACTCGTAGAGCGCCGTCGCGACGTCGAGTCCCTCGTAGCACTGCAGCCGGATGAGGTCCGTTGCGAGCACGCGCGCGAGAACCTTCGCCACCTCGGTCTTGCCAACGCCCGGCGGACCTTCGATGAGCAGCGGCTTGTGGAGCGTCATGGCGAGGTACGCCGACGTCGCTGTCGCGCGATCGGTGACGTACCCCTGCTCTGCCATCGCTTGCTGAACGCGCGCGATCTCTTCCTTCACGTCGCCTGTCCCGCCTGACGACGCAGGTAGGTCGCCTTGCATCCGGGGCAGCAGAAGTAGACGGTGCGCTCGCCTTCGACGATCGTGTGGCGAGCGGTCGTCGTGTCCACTGGCATGCCACACACCGGGTCGACCGCCATTGCCGGTACAGCGGTGCGAGGACCGGTGCGCCTCGCGAGCGGCGTCGGCACGTCCACCGAGTGCGGAGCAGCAGTCACCGCCTGCGTGGCGTTAGGCTTCCGGTACCGCCGCTGCACGATCTCCGCCAGCACGCTGAGGGCTATCTCCGAGGCGCTCATGCCGCCGAGGTCGAGTCCGGCCGGAAATTTCACGCGCGCGAGTCGATCGGCACCGATCCCCGTCGCCGCGACGTAGTCGATGAGGTAATGCGCCTTCTTGCGACTGGCGACCAGTCCTATGTACGCCGCGTCGCTCGCCGCCGCCGCCGCGAGCGCCTCTTCGTCGCCGGCACCCATCGTTCCCACGACGACGAACGTGGAGTCATCGGCACGAGCAACGGCCGCGGTGATGTCAGACGTTAGGCGTATGCCCGGGGGAAACAGGTCCGCCGGCAGCGCAGCGGAACCGACGACGACCTCGAACCCGAGCTCGGCGCCTTGCCTCGCGAGGGACTGCACCACCGGTGTATGCCCGAGCAGCACGAGGCGCGGCGCCGCGAGCACCGGCTCCAGGTAGATCTCGATGCCCCCTTCACCCTGGCAGGTCATGGGATACTCGCGCACGTCGCCATGGCGGGTCGGGTCGGTATTGGCGGGCCCCGCGCCGGCATTCATGCGAACGAGCCGAGGCCGTCCGTCGGCGAGCGCGTCGGCCGCTTCCTGCCTGACGACTGGCTGCACACACCCACCGCCAACCCACCCGTCGATGGCCCCGTCCGCCCGCACGATCGCCTTCGCACCCGGCCGCACACTCTGCGGTGGGTAGCTCGCGACGACGGTCGCCATGACGAATGGCGTCCGGTCGGCGCGAAGCTGAGCAGCGGTCGTGAAGATATCGTTGGTCATCGGATGACAGCGGGGACTGGGGACTGGGGACTGGGGACTGGGTCGTTCAGGCGAGCAGCGAGCAGCGCGTGGTGTGCCGGGCGGTATTAGCAGCAGCGGGCAGCGTGCGGCCGCAGCATGCAGCCGTCGGCAGATGTGCCCAGCGTGCAGCTCAGTCCCCAGTCCCCAGTCCCGATGTCCTATCCTGTCCCTCTCTTCTCTCCAAGAATCTGCCACACCTCGAACGGCGTGATGGGAATGTAGATGCACCTGACCCCCGGATGCCACGGGGCGTCCACTACCGCGTCCGCGATCCCCGGCGGTGCGATACGGTACGTGATGTCACCACGTCACCGGCCTTTCGGAATCGAATTGCCGTGACACGCGGTGCACAGCGATGGATTCTTCGCCCGCATCCGATCGGCGTTGAACCCCGGCCCGTGAGGGCTGAATCTGAACCCGCCGTTCACGGCCGAATGGCACGCCGTGCAGTCGCGCTCCGCATGGCAGGCCACGCACGACTCCAGACTCTGCCGCGCCGCCTGGCCGTGGCCGAGGCTGAAGTTGCGATAGGCGTCGTGATAGCCAGCCTGGCCGAGTCGCGAAGTAGCGACGAGACCTGACTTTTGGTGACAGGCCTGGCAGAACTGCGCCGCGTTGTGGCAGTCGCTGCAGTTCGCCTCGCGAGCGTACGCGGAGCTCGGGTGCCGCGTGAGAAACTGCGGAGGATGGTAGCCGACCTGTCGCGTGACGTCGGGGCGATGACAGTCGAGACATGTCGAGCGCACGTGGCAGGTCTCGCACGAGGACGGACGTGAATTTGCGGCTGACCCGTGCCGTTCCTTGAACTCGGGCGTGTGGTTCGCCGGCGGCACTCGCGCGAGCTGCACTCCTACCCCACGGCCCGGACCGGCGACTGGCATGGCATTCACAACGCGGGTCTGCACCCCGATGTGGCAGCTCACGCAGCTCTCACGGGCGTGGCACGTGACGCAGTTCGCACCGGTGCGCTGCGCGTCCTTCCCATGCGCGCGGATGAAGTTGGCGGATTCGTGACTTGGCGGCGCTGGCAGCGATGACGTGTAGGCAGGCGACCGATCATCCATCGCGAGCGCGCGAATCACGGGCGATTCGGGCGCGTTGACGTGGCAGGTAATGCAGAAGTTCTGCGCGTGGCAGGTGGCGCAGCTGGCCGAGACCGCCATCGGTCCGGAGGTGGCTGATCCTTTCGCGGCTCTGCCGTGGCCTCCGGTCAGGAAGTCGGCCGCGTCGTGGGACCGTGGCTTCGGGAACAGCGCGATGTCCTCACGCGTTAGGCTCCGTGCAGCCGTAACGGGCACGTGACAGGTCGCGCACGCCTCGCTCGGGACGTCCACGTGAGGCCCCCTGAATCCGTGACAGCTCACGCATTGATTCACGACCGCGCGCGTGACCTCCATGCGCGGCGCGCCGCGCTCGTTATGACAGGCGGCGCAATTCCCGTTGAGCGTACTGTCGGCAGGATTCTTCGCCGTTGCGGCGCGGGCGTGCGCCTCGTGCGTGAACCGGAGGTTGCGCGTTGGCAGGCCGGCGGTGCGAGGCTGCCAGGTCACGCGCTGCTGGATGACACCATCGTGGCACGACGCGCACCCCGATGGATTCGGCAATATCGGCTGGCCCGCCTGCGTGACTCCCGCATGGCACGTTGCGCAGAGCGGAAAGAGCCGAGCGTGTCTCGAGTGCTGGAAGCGGTCCTCGCGTGCCGCGCTGGCACGAACCGCCGGCGGCAGGACACGTGCAGCGACCGCGTCCACACCCCACGTTGCCACCCCGAGCGCGACGGCGCCGAGCGCACCGACGGCGAGCAGCGTACCGACGACGTGGCGACGTGCGGTCATCGCCGCGTCGGTCGTGCGGGAGGCAACGCCAGCCGGTCCGCGCCGGAGCCGAACGACGCACTCACCCCGGTGCGGATGCGAAACTGCGACAACGATGACGCGCTGGCATCGGGTCGATCGCGCTCATCATTGACGAGTGTGACGTCAGCCCAGAGGCGGTACTCGGTACCGAACTGGCGCTCGCCGCGGGCGCCGATCCACAGACTGCTGGCGTCGTAGAAGCGCAGCTCGAGCGGCCGGTCCAGGGCCCCGCCGTGGACGTCGAACGAGTACGCGGCGTTAGGCGCCCAGCGCACGGCAGCGTCGGCGAACCGGGCGGAGGCGCCGGGCCCGTGCTCGAATCCGAGGTTGCCGTCGACGCTCCAGCGCGGATTCAGCGTGGCGGTCCCACCGCCGCTCGTCCGCCAGCCGCGATCCTCGAGGTCCGGGACGAGCGCCGTCGAGACGCCGGCGTCCTCGTACCGGTATGCTTCGCCGCGAGCATGCAGCGTCAGGCGGTCGGTCGCGCGAACGTCGGCCGACGCATTCACCGCGTTGTACGGCACCGGGCTGAACGCGCTCCACAGCGACCACAGACTGAAATAGGGCCGGTAGCGCCGCGCTCCACCGGTGACCGACAACCGCGGGCGCGTGTACGTGACTGTGACGTCCGCGCTCCCCACGGCGCCTTCGGCAATGTTGTAGTCGGCGCTGCCGGCGACATGAAACGACGCGAGCTGTGCGCCGAGCGAGATGACCGTGCGCTCCGAGACGATGTTGTTGTCCCGCGGGTCGATTTCCCGGCGGTACTCCGCGCGGGTGTCGATGTCGCTGGAGTGCCACCCGGCTTCGACGCCCGCCACGATCTGCCGATCGGCAGGGCGCCACTCATCCAGCGGATTCAACGCGGGACTGTACACCGGAACGACGGCCGCCCGACCCAGGCCCCACCCGGCGTAGCCGCCAAACTCGATCGATGCATCGCGCCAGCGGCCCTCGACCGATGCACCGTCGAATCCGAGCGGCTCGAGACGCGACGCCAGAAGCAGACGCCCGCCTCGGGCGATGAGCGACGGACGCCGGTACTCGACGAAGCCCTCGATCAGCTGCCCGGTCGGTTCGGTCGCGGGCCATGCGTCGTCCGGGCCCAGATCCGCGACCAGTCGGCCAGTCGCATGGATCGTGAGACCGGGGACACGCAGTCCCCAGAGGATCACGCTGCCGCTGGTCGACACGGGCACGCCACGGAGCTCGTCACCCGGCCTCGTGTAATAGCAGTAGGCGCTGTCGCTGCAGCGCACCGCGTGACCATCGGGCGTCTGGAACCCGCCGCTCGGGGATGGCACTACGGCCGTGGCCAGAATGCTGTCGGCGATGAGGCCGCGGTACGACACGGCCTGCCCTCGCGCGTCGAGGCGCACGCGGTAGTTCTGCGCGCCTAACGAACCGGCCCACACCGCGAGGATGCTCGCGGCGATCCACGCGCGACGCCGCCTCATCCTGAGGACTTGGTGAGCTTCGCCCGATACGCGCCTGGCTCAGTGAGAAAATGACAGGTGCTGCATTCCTGCTGCGGGTAGTGGTTCGCGGCCTTGGCCGAGTGGCACGTGCTGCAAAACGTTCTGGTGGGCGTGAGCTGCGCGACGGTTGCGGCCGCGTGGCAGGCGTCGCATCGCTGGTGCGCCACCTCGAGCGTCGCGTGGGCGGCTTTCGGGTCGGCGAGTGTATGGCATCCCGAACACGCGCGGCCGGCCGCGTGATGATCGCTGTGACAATCCTTGCACTGGGCAGTGGCCGGTGACGGCGCGAGCGTGACCGGCGTGGTGTGACACGCGGTGCACGTTCGCATGGAATGAGTGGCGTGCGAGAATTCCACAGGGCGCGGCGCGGCCTTGTGACCCGGGACGGTGACCGTCAGCGAGGCCGCGATGGGGGCGGCGAGCTCGTTAGGCTTGTGACACGAAGGGCACCGGGCCGCCGTGGGCTGCTGATGGTGGCAGATGGTGCACCCACGCGGCGGCTCGAACGTCAGGTGGCTCCGGGTCGACGTCGTCTGATGACAGACGAGGCACGCGATCTTTGCGTGCCTCGCGTGGGCAAACGTGTCGGCCTTGACGGGTGGTGGCCGTAACGGTGGAGCAATCCCTGGCGGGTCGTCGGCGATGCCTGGCGGGGGGCTCGTCGGCCGAGGGCCCGCTGGTCCGCGGCCGCGCGAGGAACGACTCGATGGCCTGACGTACCACGGGCGGCGTCGGCGCGGCGCTCGTGCGGCGGAGTGCCCTGGTCGTATCGAAGGGCACCGGTGGCCGCACGTTCCCGCGAGACCGGGCATTCGCGTGGCATCCCGTGCAGTCGCTCGCGTCGACCTTCGCCTGGTGCGGGGTGTGACACGTTAGGCATTGCGTCGGCTGCGAGGCGACCTTCTTGTGCGCGGCGCCGGCGTGGAACGGGTTGTCGCGCCAGCTGCCGTGACACGCGGCCGTCGTGCAGGTCTTGGCGGCCGCCGCTGTCGTCTCCTGCGTGTGCGGGTTGTGACACGTGCCGCACTTCCCACCGTGCGGGTCCTTGGCCGGGTCGAAATCCGGGAGCGCCTTCTTCATGTCGTGGCACCCGAAACACTGCGGCCCGCCCGGGACGAGCGTTCCGCGCGCCGAATCGCGCGTCGCGAGCGCGGGGACCTGAGCGGTGAAGTGCGTGACACACGGTGCAATGACGGATCGTCTGGTCGCGCATCTTGTCGAGCACGATCTTCGTGTCGTTCGCCTTGTGACACCCACTCTGGCCGCAGGTCGCGCGAGCGGGCTGGAAGCGGTGCACCTCCACGCCGTGGCACGTCACGCATTTGACGTCCTTGAGCGCGCTCGAATCGGACTCGAGGTGGACGCGGTGCCCCGCCGTCGCCCGGATGCGCTGCCAGTTGGCGGTGTCCCCGGTGACGTGACACGTCTCGCAGACGCGATTCTCCACGGTCGCGTGCACGCCGATCTTGTCCGGCCGCTCCAGGAGCCAGAAGTAGAGCTGCCACGCACTGGCGAACACCGACTGCGTGTGGCACGAGTGGCACGACAGCTCACCGTGCTTGTTCTCCGCGCTCGCGAACTTCGAGTACGCCGGGTGCATCACGTGACACGACGTGCAGAAGTCGTTCGAGTGCTGCGTGTAGTTCCAGGTGGCGGTTCCCATGCCGACCGTCGCCACGAGCAGCACGGCCGCCCCGGCAACCAGCGCCACCGTCACGCCTCGGCTGCGTGACCTGAGCCAGGCGATGATGGCCGCGCGGTGCCTAACGAGGTACCAGACGACCACCACCGGCGACGATAGCCGCGACCACGAGCCCCGCCAGTTGCACCCACTGCGGAACCGTGGACAACAGGAACCGGGTGACCGCGGCAACGCCGCCGGGCAGCGGCGACTTGACGATGACCGAATCCGGCGGTTGCACCGGCGTCGCTTGCTGCAACGCCGCCACCCAGAAGCGAATCGGGATGGCGGCGCTCGCGTGCAGTCCGGTCACGAGGCGCGGCGTGAGTGGTTTACCGGGCCTGACGCGCGGCGCCGGTCCGCGCCGCGGTGCTCGGCAGTCTGGCAACCAACGTCCTCATGAAGGCCTGTTGGGAGGTCTGTCCACTCGTCGCAACGTCCGCCAACGCGTAGTAGGTCTTGATGTAGGCGGTCGTCGACGACAGCAGCGCGTCGCACAGGAAGGGATTGTGAACCCCTTTCGAGTTGTCACTGTTCGACGCGCCGTACTCGCCGCAGAGTCGAGCGTTGAACTCGGCGCCCTCAGCTGCCGTGATGTCCGCGTGGTCCATTCGGCAGGACGCTGCTGCTTCACGATGGCGAGCAATCCGCCATCGGTTGGCGCGGCCTGAAGCGTGTTGTCCTTATTCGTGTCCAGCCACAGCTGTTCCGTGGCCGTCTTCATGCGAGTGCGAACGCTGTTGAACACCGAGACCGCCACAGCCGCGTCTGCGTGACACCCGGACTGCGTGCAGGACTGCCAGGTTCGCGCGGCCGTCGTGTACGCGCACGTCTTGTCGGCTGTCGGCTTGCCCGTGCGCATCCAGGCACGGGATCGGGCGGAACAAGTGGCCGGTCGCCTTGAACACGAAGTTGCCCGACGTCGGGTCGTTTACCGTGAACTGGAGCACGTGACAGCCCGCGCAGAGCTTCGGGTTCTTGGTCGTGGCGTGCGACCCATAGATCCGTGCGGTGTCGTACACGAATCCGGGCGGGCGCCAGCCGGCGTAGCCCAGCAGCACGGCTCCCTGTGGCGCGTGCGGTGTGACCGTCGACGGCGGCTCCGGCTCTGCGCGCCGATTGTGGCACTTCATGCACAGGTTCTGATCGGGATCCGCGGAGGTCACCGGATAGCGCAACTGATTCGGATTCGACGACCCATGTGGGTCGTGGCAGGTTGCGCAGGTGGCCGGCGGTTGATAGTCGGTCGGGTTCGCCTTCTCGACGTAAGTTGGCATCGATGCCCCAGCGCGCGAGCGCACCGCGAGCCTCGTGGCAGCCGACGCACGACGGATTCGACGCCCGCGACGTGTTCAGGTTCGCGTGTCGTGACTGCTTCCACTCATCCGTGAATGGATGGTGAGCCCCGGAATGACAGTCGCTACAGTTGCCGGTGCCGTTCACGCCCAGCTCTGCCAGCGGTCTCACCAGGTTGCCCTGGCCCACCCCTTCCACGTGCTCCAGGCCTGCCCCATGGCAGCTCTCGCACTGGACGTCGTGGTAGACCGGGTCCTTGACGCCGTCCCATCCGGCAGTCGTGCCAGCGGCCGCGTTGCCCCTGCCGTTCGTTGTATGGCACCCGAAGCACGAGTCCTTCTTGCCCGGATTCGAGTTCAGTGTGTTGTAGGCCTTGGCATGATTCGTCATGCCCCAGCTGCCCTGGAAGTCGGCGTGACAATTACCGCACGTCGTCTTTTGCGTTGGTCGCGTCGTAGTAGCCGAGGAAGCTCGCCGCAGCCGCCGCCGGCGGATTGAACGGCGGCCGATCCTGGTACACGACGTCATCTTCGCACGCCGTGAGCACGGCAACGGCGATCAGCGTGGCCTTCGCGAGAGCGAGCGGACTGAACGACGTGATGCGCATGGTGCGATGCAGGTTCGGGGCGAAGCCGTACCTACGAATGAGCGGAGTTCCGCCGAGAGATTGATGGCTCCATCCGGTCCGGAGCGATAGTCGGCGATTCCCCTAGAGCACCTCCTATAAAGGAAGAATCGGGCAATCTCCCGCCATTAGCCGTTCGTACCACTATCGGTAGTATTACGGACCGCCCATCGAGCCGCCTGGGCGGCGGAGACCTAACGCCGCCCGTTCAACGTAATTTGGGGTTCCGGGCACAGCCCAGCTCGGGTTGACTGCCGACCAGGAGGAGAGCTGATGGCGGAGATCCGTCCCTGGCTTGCCCATTACGACCCGGACGTGCCGGCCACGCTGGAGCCGTATCCGGAGCGGACGCTCCTCGACTACCTGTCCGAGAGCGCGCGCACGCATCCCGACAGCCCGGCCCTGCTCTTCAAGGGGCGTCGAGTGAGCTACGCGGAGCTCGAGCGCCAGAGCGACGCGTTCGCCGCCGCACTCGCAGCCAGTGGCGTCGTACCCGGAGATCGGGTCGCGCTCTGCCTGCCTAACTGCCCACAGTTCCTCATCGGCGAGTTTGGTGCGTGGAAGGCCGGTGCCATCGCCTGCCCGCTGAATCCCACCTATACCGAACGCGAGCTGCAGGAGGCGCTTTCCGCGAGCGGTGCGAAAACGGTCGTGGTGCTCAACCGCTACTACGACAAGCTGAAGGCCATCCAGTCTCAGACGTCGCTGACGCGACTCATCGCCACGGGCATTAAGGAGTACCTGCCGCCTGAGCTCAGGATGGGTTACGAGCTGTTGAAGGAGCAGGAAGAGGGCGAGCACATCACGCTCCGTGACGACGACGAACGATTTGCCGAGGCTCTCGAGCGCCATCACACGGCGACGCGTCCTGCGCATCGTGTAGCCCCCAACGATCCCGCCGTGATTCTCATGAGTGGCGGGACGACGGGCACGCCGAAAGGCGTGCTCGGAACACATGGCGGCATGGTTGCAGCGGGCATGCAGCTCCGCGCGTGGCTTCGGCAGCGCGATGAACGAGTGGAGCGACACGATCATGCTCCCACTGCCGCTCTTTCATACGTACGCCAATAGCGGCGTGCAAAGCCTCGCGCTCGTCAACCACAACCCGATCTCGCTCATCCCTAACGCGGGCGACTTCGGTGACATGCTGAAGGAGATCGCGACGGTGAAGCCGGCGTTCATCTGCGTCGTGCCAACGCTTCTCAGCGCAATCCTGAACCACAAGCTGGCCCGCGCCGGAAAGGTGGACTTTCGCTCGATCAAGCTCTGTTTCTGCGGCGCCGCCCCGCTCATGGCGGAAACGCAGCGTCGCTTCGAGGAGCTGACTGGCGGCGTGATCGTGGAGGGCTACTCGCTGACCGAGGCGCAGATGGCGGTGCTCGCGAACCCCGTACGCGGCGAGAAGAAAATCGGATCGGTGGGCATGCCGCTGCCCGATGTCGATCTGCGCATCGTGGACAGCGACGACGGTACCACGCCCGTGCCGTTAGGCGACGTGGGCGAGATCGTGCTGTCCGCGCCGCAGCTCATGCTCGGGTACTGGCAGAGGCCGGAAGAAACCAGAGAGATGCTGCGCACGACCGACGACGGTCAGCGCTTGCTCTATACGGGCGACCTCGGGTACGTCGACCCGGACGGGTACGTCTTCATCGTCGACCGCAAGAAGGACCTCATCAAGACGAGCGGCTACCAGGTCTGGCCGCGCGAGATCGAAGAGGCGATCTCGACCCACTCGAGCGTCGCCGAAGTCGGGGTCGTGGGGCTGCCTGACAAGATGAGGGGTGAGTCGGTGAAAGCGTTCGTCGTGCTCCGGCCGGGAATGACCGCGACCGAGGCCGAGCTCAAGACGTTCTGCCGCGAGCGGCTCGCGCCGTACAAGGTGCCGTCGGACTTCGAGGTGGTGGCGGAGTTGCCGAAGTCACAGGTTGGCAAGGTGCTGCGCCGAGCGCTCAAATAGCGGACCGGTGTTGGCGGGAAGCTGAGCAGCGGTCGTGAAGATATCGTTGGTCATCGGATGACAGCGGGGACTGGGGACTGGGGACTGGGGACTGGGGACTGGGGCTGCACGCTGGGCACCTCAGCCGACGGCTGCATGCTGCGGCCGCACGCTGCCCGCTGCTGCTATTAGCGCCCGGTCACCCACGCGCTGCTCCGCGCAGCCGCACCCAGCGTCACCCAGCAACAAGCACGACCACCCAGCCACCAGCTTGTAGTTGCCAGTCCCCAGTCCCCAGTCCCCAGTCCCGATGTCCTATCCTGTCACTCCCTTCTCTCGAAGAATCTGCCAGACCTTGAACGGCGTGATGGGAATGTCGATGTGCCTGACCCCCAGATGCCACAGCGCGTCCACGACTGCGTTCGCGATCGCCGGCGGCGCGCCGACCGTCGCGCTCTCACCCACCCCCTTCGCGCCTAACGGGTGATGCGGGCTCGGCGTGATCGTCTTCGCCACCTCCCAGCTCGGCGTCTCCATGGCCGTCGGCACCAGATAGTCCATGAAGCTGCCGCCCTGAATGTTGCCGTTCTCGTCGTACTGGATCTCCTCGAACAGTGCCGGTGCGAGCCCCTGCGTCAGCCCGCCGTGGATCTGCCCGTCGACGATCATCGGATTGATGATGTTCCCGCAGTCATCGACCGCCACGAAGCGACGCACCTTCACCTCGCCCGTGCCCTTGTCGATGTCCACGACGCAGATGTAGCTGCCGAACGGGAACGTGAGGTTCGGCGGATCGTAGTAGCTCACCGCCTCGAGGCCCGCCTCCATGCCCTGCGGGTGGTTCGTGTACGCGGCGAACGCGATCTCCTGAATCGTCTTCGAGCGCTCGGGCGAGCCGCGCACGGTGAATTTCCCGGGCGTCCACTCGAGGTCATCCTCGCTGGCTTCGAGCAGGTACGCCGCGATCTTGCGAGCCTTGTCGCGAATCTTGCGCGCGGCCATCGCGCCGGCCGCGCCCGCCACCGGCGTCGAGCGACTGGCGTACGTCCCGAGTCCGTAGGGCGCCGTGTCCGTGTCACCCTCCTCGACCTGCACGTGCGCGGCGGGAATGCCCAGCTCTTCGGCGACGATCTGCGCGTAGGTCGTCTCGTGCCCCTGGCCCTGTGACTTCGTGCCGAAGCGCGCGATCGCCTTGCCCGTCGGATGAATCCGGATCTCGGCCGAATCGAACATCTTGAGACCCAGGATGTCGAACTGGTGCGACGGGCCCGCGCCGACGATCTCGGTGAAGCTCGAGATGCCGATGCCCATGAGCTCACCGCGCGCGCGTTTCTCGAGCTGTTCGCGGCGCAGGTCGGCATACCCGATGCTGCTCCATCGCGAGGTCGAGCGCGCCCTTGTAGTTGCCGCTGTCGTACGTCCACCCGGTGGCCGACTTGTACGGGAACTGCTCCGGCTTGATGAAGTTCTTCAGGCGGAACTCCGCCGGATCCATCTTCAGCTCGTGCGCCGCAATATCGGCGAGCCGTTCGATCGCGTGGACGGCTTCGGTCACGCGGAAGGAGCAGCGATACGCGACGCCGCCGGGCGGCTTCGTCGTGTACGCCGCATCCACCGCCACGTGCGCGGCCGGAATGTCGTACGACCCGGTGATCACACTGTAGAGTCCCGCGGGATACTTCGACGGGTTCGCGGCAGCATCCGCACATCCGTGATCCGCGAGCGTCTTCACACGCAGCCCCGTGATCGTCCCGTCCTTCTTGAGCGCGAGCTCGGCGTCGATGTGATAGTCGCGCGCGAACGAGTCGGCCTGGAGGTTCTCCATCCGATCCTCGATCCACTTGACCGGCTTGCCTAACAGGAACGAGACGGCGATCGCGATCACGTAGCCCGGGTAGACCGGCACTTTGCCACCGAACCCGCCCCCAATGTCCGGAGAGATGATACGGATGCGCTCCTCGGAGAGACCGACGTGTCCCGCGACCAGCGCGACGCACCGTGCGCACCGCGTGCGGCGCCTGAGTGGTCATGTAGACCGTGAGCTGCTCGCGCGCCTTGTCGTAGCTCGCCACGCACCCGCACGTCTCGATCGACGCAACGTGAATGCGCGGGATGTACATGTGCTGCGACACCGTGAGGTCGGCGTCGGCGAACATCTGCTCGGTTGCGTCCTTGTTGCCCGCTTCCCAGTGCCAGATGTGGTTCGTGTCCTTCCGGTCCGGTCGCACGAGCGTGGCGCCCGGCTCCATCGCCTTGTACGGATCGATCACCGGCGGCAGCGGATCGTACTCCACATCCACCACGGCGACGCCGTCCGCGGCCGCATAACGACTCGTGGCGATCACCGCCGCGACTTCCTGCGACTGATAGACGACGCGATCCGTCGGCAACACCATCTGGGTGTCGCTCATGAGCGTCGGCATCATGTGCAGGTTGTACTTCTCGAGGTCACGCCCCGTGATCACCGCGAGCACGCCGGGTGTCGCGAGCGCGCGCGACGAGTCGATGCTCACGATCTTCGCGTGCGGGTACGGCGTGCGGACAATGTCCATGTAGAGCATGTCGGGGAGCACGACGTCGTCGACGTAGTTGCCCTTCCCGCGCAGGAAGCGGCCATCTTCCTTGCGCTTGATCGAATGCCCCATCCCACCGACTTCGGGAGCTGGTACGCGGCTGCGGTATCATGGTCAGTCGTCTTCCCGCGTGTCGAGGCGGCGAGTTAGGTCGGCTCTCGGCAGAGTCTCGGCGACGCAGCGCCTTCGCGTGGCGGGCAGTCGCGCGCGCTCGCGCGGCGCCGCATCCGCGCTCTCGGCGGCGTGCTGGATGGCCTTCACGATGTTCACGTAGCCCGTGCACCGGCACAGGTTGCCCGAGATCGCCTGCCGGATCTCTCCCTCGGTCGGGTTGTCGTTGTGCTCCAGCAAGCGCGGTCGCCGTCATCATCATGCCCGGCGTGCAGTAGCCACACTGGAGACCGTGTTCTTCCTTGAACCCCGCCTGAACTGGGATGCAGGGCACCGCCCTGCTCGAGCCCTTCCACCGTGCGGATCGAATGCCCATCGGCCTGGACCGCGAACATGGTGCACGACTTCACCGGCGTGATCATCGACCAGCACGGTGCACGCACCGCAATGCGTCGTATCGCAGCCGATGTGCGTTCCCGTTAGGCGGAGGTTCTCCCGGATGAAGTGCACGAGCAGCAGCCGCGATTCGACGTCGGCCGAGTGCGCCTGGCCATTGACCGTGACGGTGATGTTGTGTGTGGACATGGTCAGCTCTCTCGGTTGCCGATCTCGCCACGCGCGCGGCGCCCGGCGAGCGCCGAGCGCCCGCGTCGCGAGCACGCGAATGAGATCGCGTTTGTACTCCTCGCTGCCACGTCGATCCGCGACAGGATCGGCGGCCGATGCGGCGAGCGTCGCCGCCTGCTCGATCGTACGCGGCGATCGAGCGGCTTGTTGAGCAGGAACGCCTCCGCCGCTCTCCGCGCGAATCGGCGTCGGTCCGACATTCGTTAGGGCGATGCCGGCCCGCTGGCACGGAACCGCTCGCGTCGACCGTCACCTGCGCGGCGACCGCCGCCGTCGCGAAGTCGCCGACCTTCCGCTCGAGCTTGAAGTACGCGCCACCGGACCGCGCCGGCGGCGACGGCATCGACGATCTCGGTCACGATCTCGTCCGGCTCGAGCACCGTCGTGAACAGTCCCACGAAAAAGTCGCGCGCAGCGACGGTGCGCGTTCCGGTCGCGCCGCGAATCACGAACGACGCGTCGAGCGCGATCATCGTCGCCGGATGATCGTTGCCCGGATCTCCGTGCGCGACGTTGCCGCAGATCGTCGCCGAGTTGCGCACGATCGGGTCGGCGATCACGCGTGCCGTGTCGTAGCAGCAACGGATACCGATCGCGCACGACCGCAGAGCGCTCGAGCTCTGCCTCGCGCGCGAGCGCGCCAATGCGCAGCGCACCATCGCGTTCCTCGACGTAATCGAGCCCGGGAATCCGGTTGATGTCCACGAGCACGGTGGGAGTGGCGAGGCGAAGCTTGAGCATCGGAATCAGACTCTGACCACCCGACAGCACCTTCGCTTCACCGCCGTGCTCGCGCAGCAGCGTCACGGCATCGTCCAGGGTGGAGGGCGCGACATAATCGAACCGCGACGGAATCATCGGCACCTCCTCGAGTTTTGTTGGTGCATAACAGACAACCACGACTTGACCCGCGCGCTGCTCGCGCTAAAGTGTCTCGCGGTTTCGCGGTGTCAATGACCCGACGTGGTCGCACGACCAGAGGCTCGCCATGTCGATCCGAATCGAAGAGGTCTTCGAGATTCAGGCGCATCCCGATCGTGTGTGGGCCTACCTCACCGATCCGCGACAGGTCGTGAATTGTCTTCCCGGCGCCGAGCTCACGTCCGTGCAGGACGAGACGACGTTTCTCGGCCGAGTGAAGGTGAAGGTCGGACCGATTTCGACCGCGTACGCCGGCAAGGTGATTCTCACCGGAGCGACGATGACGCCAATCGCGTCGTGCAGATGATCGGCGAAGGACGCGAGAGCGGCGGCACCGGGTCAGCGAAGATGACGATGACGAGCATCGGTCGTTCGAGGCTCGCAAGCGGCAGCCACCGAGGTCCGCGTCGTCGCGGACATCGACATTGTCGGACGCATCGCGCAGTTCGGGCGTGGGATGATCGAGAGCGTGAACAAGCAGATGTTCAAGCAGTTCACGGAGTGCGTCCGCGCGACGCTGGCGACGCCGATCGCGCCGACGCCCGCCGAGTCGGCGACCGACGCCATCAGCGCCATCTTCGATGATGCCGACCAGCCGCCCGCCGCAGCCGACCCGTCGGCGACGCCAGCCGCGCAATCGCAGTCATCCGTCGCTGGCGACACCCACGTCGGGCTCCATCGTACCTGGCGATCGCCACTGCCGAGCGCACCACCCGCCGCGCCCGCCCACGATCGCGGGCAACCGGTGCGCTGATCCCGGTCTTGCTCCCGCGCTTCGTCGACTACCTCGGTCGGTCTCCTGAGCAGACTGTTCCGTCGCTGAGGTCGCGCCCGGCAGGCCATTGGAAGCCGCCGATAGGCACAAGGGAACTGTTGCGATATGTGATGTACATCACTATCTTGTCGCGGCCGTCTCCTTCCGCAGATCACCCCCCGCGACCGCTTCATCGCTTTTCGACGCTCGCGCCCAGCGTCACCGCGCCTGACACGGCGCGCCGTTCGCGCACGCGGACTCGAGTTCGCCGTGTACCTCTCGCCTGAGAGTACACGGTGCCGATACCGCTCGTCTGCGTGAACGGCGGATTGTTGTTCGATCACAACCTGTTGTGGCCCGCTCTCGCTCCGCTCGCCGAGCGCCGTCAGCTCATCCTCTACGACCAGCGCGGTCGCGGTGCATCGCAGGTCACCGCCGGGTGCTCGCAGCGCACGCATCGAGCATGACGCCGGCGATCTCCCCGCGCTTCGCGAAGCGATCGGCCTCGCGCGGTGGGATGTCCTCGGCCACTCGTGGGGTGGCGGCCTCGCCATGCTCGCGACTGAACGCGATCAAGGGCGGCGTTCGACGACTCGTGCTCGTCGACAGCGTCGGGCCCGTCGGCAACTGGCAGGAGAATCTCCTGCGCGATGCACTGCCGCGACTTGGCGCCAGGCGATCGCGCGATTCTCGAGCGCATCGATCAGCAAGCGCTGCTCGCAGCCGGACCCCGGCGTTCACAGCGCGTACTCGCGCGCGATGTACGCGGCGTGGTTCGCCGACTCGTCGCTCGCCACGATGTTTTCGCCGCCACGATCGGATAGTCAGACCGGTGCCGCAGTCGCGTCGCAGCTCCGTGGCGAGGGCTACGACTGGCGACGCGCTGCTCCGTGCCGTTTCGGTGCCCACGCTCGTCATTCACGGAGATCGAGATCTGCTACCCGTCAGCGTAGCATGAGAGATCGTCGCAACGCTCGGGAACGCGCGTCTCGAGATCATCCCCGATGCGGGCCATATGCCGTTCTGGGAATCGCCGGAGCTGTTCTTCACCCTCATCGAGTCGTTTCTCTCGACTCCTACGTCGTAACCACGAGTACGATGCGTCGTCTCGAACTGGTGTTCGGTGCTATTGTCACTGCGCTCGCAGTCTTCGTCGCGGTCGAGGCGCGTGGCGCGCGTGTGTACTCGCGAGTACCTCGGCGGAGCGGTGTCCGCACCGATCGCGAGCAGTCCGTCCGAGACGCCGCGTCGCGCGCGCCCTGCCGACGACGCCGGTCACCGATGAGACGTGTCAGCGCCGCGCGACCTCGAGGACATTCGTCGACGGCTGCGCGAGGGGTCCCCGGGCACGTACGTGGACGAGCTGCTGCTGCAGCGCGACTCCGCGCTCGCTCGATGGCCGGATCGCCGCAAGCGTCCGCTTCGCGTGTGGATTCAGCCCGAGACGACGATGTCGGACTTCAGCGCCGAGCTATCCGGACATCGTTCGCAACGCCTTCGAGGAGTGGACCGCGACGGGCATTCCGCTCGTCTTCACGTTCGTTCATCGACTCGGCGAAGGCCGACGTCCACGTCACGTGGATCGATCGCTTCGACGAGCAGATCAGCGGCAAGACGTTGTGGGCGCACGACGATGACTGGTGGATCGTCGAGGCGAACATCGTCCTCGCGATTCACCACCGCGGCGGCGAGCCGCTCGACAGCTCCGCCGTGCGCGCCATCGCGCTCCACGAAGTCGGCCACCTGATCGGTCTCGATCATACGACCGACACGGCGAACATCATGACGCCGAAGGTTCGCGTGAAGGAGCTGTCCGACGCCGACCGCGCCACCGCGCGACTGCTCTACACCTACCGCCGGGAAAGGTGAAATAGACCGGGCATCCCGAGCGGGAGACGGGAACCGGGAAGCATCGAGCCGAACCGGCTCGGGATGCTTCACACGAGGTCCCTCGTCGCTGGCGCTCCTCGGGATGCCCGTCTCCCGTCTCCCGCCGTCCCGTTCCCGCTTCCCGTCCGCGTTGGCACCGGTCCTGCCCTCGCTACACGAACGGCGAGGGAATCGACTTCGACGTAGCGATAGTTGGCGGCGGTCCCGCGGGACTGACGGCCGCGCTCTGGCTCGGCCGCTACCTGCACCGCGTCGTCGTCATCGACTCCGGCGACCCACGAAACTGGGAGACGCGCGGCGTCAACGGTTTTCCCGGGCACCCAGGCATCACGCCCGCGGAGTTCCGCGGGAAGACGCGCGACGAGTGTCGCGAGTACGGTGTCGAGCTCATCGATGGGTTCGTCGCACGCGTCAGCGCGACGACGTACGGCTTCGAGATCCAGTTCGACCCGATGCACGGGACGAAGGCGCGCGAAGACCACCGCGGCTCCGGGCGCCCCGCGCGCGCCGTCGGACAACGCACCTCGCCCGGAGACGCGGACGCTCCGCGCGCAGCGCGATTGCTGCTCGCGTTCGGGCTCCGCGACGAGTGGCCGAAAGTACCCGGGCTGCAGCAGGTGTACGGAAGCGCCGCGCACGTCTGTCCCGACTGCGACGGCTACGACACGCGCGGCAAGAAAGTCGTTGTGCTCGCGTCCGGCCGGAAAGCAGCGGGCATGGCGCTCAACCTCACGACGTGGACACACGACATCGTGATCTGCACGAACGGCCGCGATCCCGACCTCGACGCCGAGCAGTGCGCGAAGCTCGACGCGCTGAACATTCCCGTGCTGTCCGCGCGCATCGAGCGGGTCGTGCCCGCAGGGCGACCGGATCTACTCCCTCGAGCTCGAGGGCGGTATGCACCTCGACTGCGACCACCTCTTCTTCGCGCTGTCGCAGCGTCCCGCCGACGACCTCGGTGCCCAGCTCGACTGCGAGCGCGACGACGACGGGCAGATCATCGTGGATGAGCACCAGCACACCTCGGTCGAGTACGTGTGGGCCGCAGGCGACATCACACCCGGCGCCGCAGCTCGCCATCGTCGCCGTCGGCGGAGGGCGCGGTGGCGGCCCTCTCGATTCACAAGAGCCTCGTGCCTAACGAGCGCAAGCTGGAGCCGCCCGGCCGAAAGGCCGGGCGGACGCTACCTGCTACCAGCGCAGCGTCAGGGACTGCTCCTTCTTCTTGCGGATGATCGCGAAGCGGAAGCTCCGTGCCATCCGGCGTTCTCGATCGCCCGCTGGACCGACAGCGGCGACGTCACGGCGATTCGGCCAACGGACACGATGATGTCGCCGCCCTTGAGGCCCGACGCTGTAGGCGGGCGATCCGCGGGCCACGTCGAGCACGAGCACACCGCTCTTCACGCCGAACGTCTCGCGCAGATCCGCGTTGGTCCGCACGATCGTCGCGCCGGCAATGACCATCGGCGCCGCCGATCCGCGCGAGAACACGAACACGCTTCGCTCGCCCCGATCCGCGCGGCCTTCGGCGACGTTAGGTGCAGGCATCGGCAGCGCTCGGAACGAGCGGCGCACGGCGTGACCGTGACGACACCGTTCGTGCCTCCGGCCACGACCGGCTCGCGGCTCCGCGCGCTGGGCGAGCGACGCGCACCCGCCCGACGACCGGCGCGGTACCCGGTGCTGGCGGCGCGGTGCGCGAACGATCGCACCGCTCAGCGGGAGCTGCGACGATCGAGATCGGATCACCGAACGCCGCCATGATACGCGCGTCGAGGAACGGGCATCCGCTGTCGAGCGACGGCGGCCGCTGCTTGATGAGCGAGCAGCACGTCGCGCGTGTCGCCGTCGCGCCTAACGCGGAGCGGCAGCCGAGTACCCGGCCGCAGCAGTCTGCGTGAACACGATGTCGCGCCCCACCACCGACTGCCCGTCGATCAGAATGATCTCGTCGCCCTTCGCCACGCCCGCGCGCTCGGCCGGCGAGCCCGGCTCGACCGTCTCGACTGTCGGGTTCTCGGCGAACCGGAAGACCTCGCCGCCGGACGCCCCCGCATCGGCACGCATGGTCGCCGAGAACGTGATCCCCATGTAGCCGCTGCGGCTTCGCGTTGCGATCGCACAGCGAGGCGAGCTGCGTGCGAAGCATCTGGGACCGTTGCGGCCGCCTGGTCGATCTGCTCGCGGAGCTGGCGCGCGACCGCCTCCACCTGCGACGCGATTCGCTTCCGCCACCTGGCCGGACCGCAGTGCGTCGAGCGCCTGACTCGCCTGCGTCTGCATCTGCGTCGCCATGAGCAGCTGCGCCGCAATGCTCTCGATCTCGCCCTCGAACCCGGCGCGCGCAAGCGAAGCGAGTCTCTCGCACTGCGCGAGACGCGCTTCCGTCGATGCACGTCGCCTCGGCGGTCGTGGCGCAGTCGCGACAGCGCGCGCTGTCGGGCTGTTGCCCGACCGCCACGTCGCCGACGACACGGTGAGAATGAGGAACGTGAGTGATCGCATACGCGGAGCCGAATACCTGCTATCCATCTTCTGAAGGTTCACGTGGCAATGCCACATCGTCGGGTTCGTATAAGGCACGGGCTAGAACCGTGACAGCCGCGTGCCCGGCGGTGAGCACGCTCCCGAGCTGTCGCAGCGTCACTTCACGCGCGCCGAGCGTCGAGAGGTAGTACTGGTTGAGCACGGGATCGGCCGGAGCCACGGAGAGTGCCTGACGCGACGTCTCGGCCATCTCGTCGAGCGCCGCGAGACGCGTCCGGAACATGTCGCCCGCTTCGGGCGACTGGACCGTCGAGTCGTGCGCGGCGATGAACGCGACGGCGCGATCGTAGTTGCGCTGTGAGGTCTCGAGGGTGGCCAGCGCCTCCTCGACGGACGTGAACGGTGAGCCTGATCGCCGAACACGGACGGCATGAGCTGTTACGTCGAGCCCGGAAGACCCGACTCGCCAATGTCGCCGAGCACTTCCTTGCCGGATGGCGCCGGCGATGCGCCGGCGCTCATCCTGCCTAACGCACCGAAGCCCGCGGCGAACACGAGTCCCGCGGCGACGCGGAGTCCGACGAGCCACGCGCGCCGGTGCGGTCGCGGCCTGCGCGATGGGCACGACGCTCGTCTCGACGGCCGTGGCGCACCGGCGTAGTCGTCGCGATGATGCCGCTGCTCACGCAGCTGCGCCGCCAGCGTGGACCACTGCGTGAGCGGTGGCGCGACGCGGTCGCGCTCGTCGCAGTGCCATGGACAGCAGTCGTTGGTGTGCACTCCGCTCGGTGGCGCAGATCGCGCACGCGGCGAGGTGCTCCGCTTCCGCGACGGTGGGTTCGCCGTCGGCAAGCTCGGCGAGGCGCTCAGAAGACAGGTGCAACATTGCTCGGGATCCGTGTCCGGTCTGAGTCCATCCACCACGTGCGCAAGCAGCCGGCGAAGCTTCGCGCGCGCCTTGAACAGCTGGGATTTCGAGCCGCCCGCCGTGATGCCGAGCTCTCGAGCAATCTCTTCGTGCGTGTAGCCTTCGACGTCGTGCATCATGAATACGGTCCTGGCGCCCGGGCGACAGCCGGTTCGCTGCTTCCTCGATGCTCGCGGCGAGCAGGGCGCGCTCGCTGTCGTGTTCCACCGCGACCGTGTCGTCCTCGATGTCTGCCTCGGACTTGGCGATCCGTCGCGATGCGCCGGAGCGCGTTGAGCGTGCGGTTGACGGCGATGCGGTGCGCCCACGTTCCGAACTGCGATTCCCCGCGATACGACGGGAGCGCCCTGAAGATCTGAATCCACACTTCCTGCGCGATGTCGGCGGCGAGGTCGGGGTCGCCGACCAGACGCCGGATGACGGCGTCGATGTGCGGCGAGTGCTGCGACCAAAGGTCTGCAGCGCCCGCTCATCGCCTTCGATGGCGCGCTGGATGAGGACTTGATCCATTCCCATGGGGTTCTGCTACTTGGTCACGCGAGGACGGTCCAGTGGTTTACCGATCCGGCTATCAACCGTCTGCTCGGCAGCTCGTTCGGCGGGAACTCAGCGGCTCGCCGGCCGACGACCTTATCAGTGCAACTGAAATGAGCTGAATCACTTGTGATCCAGATCACAAAACCGGCCGGTTACTGTGACCCGAAGCCGAACGTATTCGTCTTGACAGAAGAGGCGCCAACAATAAGAGTAGACCGTGTAAGTCGCGTCGTCTACGGAACTTCCCAGCGGCGCGAGCAGTATGTGAGTCGTGAAAGCGGCAGTGCGGGCTCTCTCGAGCCTGACACCGCCGTGCATCACGCTCTTTTGTCGTTCACCACCGGCGCCTTCGGTCACCGGCTCAGTTCGTCAGTACCCGCGATCGCCATCGAGATCGTCAGCCGTCGATCGGAGCATCACGTGGTCCACCTCCTCCTCGGCGCGTACGTCGCGCTGGCCGCGTCCGATGGGTTGCCGGTCAACACGCCAAAGTCGGTCGGCATGTCCGCCGCCCGCCTGGCGTCGATCGACCGCATCGTCATGCGCGGTATCAAGGCGGGAGGATATCCGGGCGCCTCGGTGGTCATCGGCCGTAACGGATACGCGGTCTACCAGAAGGGGTTCGGCAAGCTCGGGTGGACGACGAGCAGCCCGCGCGTCACCGCCGATCGCTCCATCTACGATCTCGCGTCGCTGACAAAGGTCGTCGGCACGACGACCGCGGCGATGGTGCTGTACGACCAGGGCCGTCTCGACCTCGACGCGCCGGTGTCGACCTACCTCCCGGCGTTCTCCGGCGGCTGGAAGGATTCCGTCACCGTCCGCCATCTGCTCACGCACCGCTCCGGCCTTCCGGCCGGCCGCGATCTCTGGCGCATCGCGCGCACGCCCGACGAAGCGCGCGCCGCGGTGCTCTCGACGAACCTCGAGTGCAAGCCCGGGCCAGTGCTACATCTACTCCGACCTCGGCGCCGACGTCCTCGGCTTCGTGATCGAAGCGATCGCCGGCGAGTCGCTCGACGTCTTCCTGCACGACAAGGTGTTCGAGCCGCTCGGCATGAACGACACGTTCTTCCGCCCGGCCGACTCGCTCACGTATCGCATCGCGCCAACCGAGATCGCCCCGCCCCGCGGCTATCCGCTCCAGGGTCAGGTGCACGACGAGAACGCGTACGCGTTAGGTGGCGTGGCCGGCCACGCGGGACTGTTCAGCACCGCGGCGGATCTGTCGATCTTCGCGCAGATGATGCTGAACGGCGGATCGTACAACGGCGTCCGCATCCTCAGCGACACGACGGTCGCGCTGTTCACGCACCGCGCGGCGGGCACCCGCGCGCTCGGCTGGGACACGGCCGACGGCGACGGCGGCTCCGGCAAGTTCCTCGATTCGCGCGCCTACGGTCACACCGGCTACACGGGCACGTCGATCTGGATCGATCCCGAGCGGCAGATGTTCGTGCTGCTGCTGACGAATCGCGTTCACGCAGCCCGGGCTCGTCGTCCGGCCAAGGTGATCTCGGACGTGCGCGCCGACCTCGCGGACGCGGCGGTCGCGTCGCGTCGTCGACAACCCGGACAACGTCATCTGCGATGCCGCGCACGTTCCGCGCGGACAAGGCAGCCGGCTGGAACCGTCCGGTTCGCAGCGTGCGCCGCAAGGCGCGCCGGCGAAGCCACGCAAGGCGGCGGCGTCGAAGAGCGCCGAAGGCTGTCCAAGAAGCCGCCGCTCGAAGGTCGTCGGCGAAGAGCTCGAGCAGCCAAGAGCTCCGCCGGCAAGAGCGTCCGCGAAGCCGTCCGCGGCGAAGAAGCCGTCAGCTCGTCAAGTCCAAGAGCAGATCGTCGAAGACCGCGTCCGCTCGAAGTGCGCTTCGTCCAAGAAAGCCTCGGCCTGACGCGTCGCCGTCGCGGTCGCCGCTCGGCTTGCCGCAAGCGTCGCTCGCCGCCGATCTTTCGAGCATACGAGCGACGGAGTGATCGATGACCGAGCCAAGCCTGCCACTTTCCGCCAGATGCGGACGCGTGACCAGCACGCCGCCGCGACGGCGCCAGCCCGCCCGTCGCACGATCGCGAGCTGCCCGTGAGCGCGTCTGAAGGCGACCGTCCGACGCAGTACGCCTCGATTCCGCGGCCGCGGATGGCGTTCCGGACGATCGCGGACGCGCGAAACGAGTGCCGAGTCCACGGGCGACGCTGACGCCCTCTCGGAGGATCAGGTGAAGCTCGCGCTCCGGCGCGTGAAGGATCCGGAGCTCAACCTGAACATTCTCGACCTCGGCCTCGTCTACGCGATTCGCGTGGAGGGCAACGGCGGTGTCGGTCGACATGACGTTGACGTCGCCGGGCTGCCCGTCGGGTCCCGAGATCATGACCGACGCCGAGCGACACCTCAAGGCGATTCCGGGCGTCGGCGACGTCGCGGTGAACCTCGTGTGGTCGCCGTTCTGGAGCCCGGAGCGGATCGAGCCGAGAGTCGGGCGTATCTCGGGTTCTAGCCAGTCTACGAGGCAGATCCTGCTACGTAGACGGCCCGTTCGTCTGCCTGAGGCCGTCAGCAGGTCGAATTCGCGTCTCCGGCGACTCCATCCCCGTCCGTCCGATCGCGGTGACGACAATGAGATCCGGACGCGCCGACGCGTCGCTCGCCGCGAACGAATGCTCGCGCACCGAGCCCGGCACAACGCTCGTCGTCCACGTGTCCGCCGAAGCGCGACCGCACGACCCAGAGCCTCACCGGCGTCGTGTCCGACCGGGTGCGATCGTGACCGTCGTGCGCCCCGAGAGCGTGTCCACCTGCGCCTGTGCGCGCGGCGCGCTCGGCGCGCGCTTGTCGAGCCACGGCGACGCCGGCACGAGCGCCGGCACCGCGTACGGACCGGCAATGAGCCGGTCGCCCAGGCTGTCGCGGTTCTGCATGAACACGCTCATGCTGAAATGCAGGTTCCCGCTCGCGCCGGAGTCGGCTCGCGTTAGGCGTACCTGCTCGAGCAGCTCCGACGCCGGCCAGTTCGCCCCCTCGCCCATCACGCGGCTCGTGTAGTTCCCCACCCACAGGTGGCGGCCGAACGTGTTCTGCTCGGCCCACCAGTGCAGCAGCTCGTCGTACCGCTGCTGCGGATGCGCTCGAGCGCCAGTAGAGCTGCGGCGTGAAGTAGTCAGCCCAGCCGCGCTGCAGCCACTTCCGCGAGTCGGCGTAGAGCTCGACGTAACGCGTCCAGCCCGCGCACCGACGGCGGACTGCCCGGCCGCCAGATGCCGAACGGACTGATGCCGAACTTCACCCACGGCTTCTCCTCCTTCACCGTCTTGTACAGCTGCTCGATGAGGAGATCCACGTTCCGCCGCCGCCAGTCGTCGCGCGCGAGCGTTCCGCCCCCCCGGCGATACGCGCGCCAGGTTCGGTCGTCGGGGAACGGGATCTCGCGGCCGCGACGCGTGTGCTCGCGGTACGGGTAGAAGTAGTCGTCGATGTGGATCCCGTCGATGTCGTAGCGCCTAACGATGTCGCGCACGACACCGACCGTGTACGCCCGCACCTCGCTGCTTCCCGGATCCATCCAGAGGTACGGACCGTACTTCACGACGAGGTCCGGCCGCCGGCGAGCAATGTGATTCGCGCAGATGGGCGACTTGTCCGCCGGGAAGTGCGCACGGTACGGATTGACCCACGCATGCAGCTCGAGCCCACGCGCGTGCGCCTCTTCGCACCGCGAACGCGAGCGGGTCGTAGAACGGCACCGGCGCCTTGCCCATCGTGCCCCGTCAGAAACGCCGACCACGGCTCCTTCTGCGACGCGTACAACGCGTCGGCCGATGGGCGCACCTGCAGCACGACCGCGTTCAGGTTGAGCGCCGCCGCGCGATCGAGAATCGCGATCAGCTCGGCCTTCTGCTGAGCGACGGGCAGGCCGGGACGCGACGGCCAATCCATGTTGCCGACCGACGCGACCCACACGCCGCGAAACTCGCGCGCGACGGGCGGCGCGATCGCCGATGAGTCGACCGCTTCGCGTCGGCCGTGGTGACGGGCGCGCGAGCACTCGAGTCGGGGCGCGATCTGCGCAGCGGCCACGAGGCGACGGCGCGAACGCGAGCACCGCGAGCAAGCGACGGTGCACCAGATGCGTGCCGCAGACGCGGCAAGCGAATCGCCGGCGTGGGCGAGACCGAGCTTCCAAGGATCGAATTCGCCCGCGACTGATTCCTACTGCTTATAGGGCGAATCGTCGCGATTTGTGCCACTCGCGCGCGCCGGTCGATGCGCGGTCGGCCGCGCGCGCGTCGCTCTTTCGGGAAGACGACGGTGCGTCGCGCAGGGCACGAACGAAATCTTCTCCGAGCTGCTCGATCTGCCAGCGACGCAGGTCGGGAATCTCGCTCAGCTCCTCGACGGACTTCGGGCGGCGTCGAGCCACCGCCTCGAGACGCTCGCGCGAGGCACAGCACACCGGGATCGAGGTCGAGTCTCGCCGCGGCCGCGTCGCGCACGGTCTTGAGTCGCGCGACGACGTCGTCGAAATCCGGATCGCGCTCCCAGCGCTGCGCGCGCGGAAATCGCGGAAGCTCCGCCTCGGGTACGGCGAGCCCGCGCTCCACCGCGGCGAGCATCTCACCCGATCGCGATTCGAGGATCCCGCGCGGCATTCCCTTCACTGCCCGACAGCTGCGCGCGTCGCGTTCGGAGCAAGCCGCGCGATCTCGAGCAGCGTCTCGTTGCTGACGACGCGAAACGTCGCGCGATCGAGCGCGCGCGCCACGCTCGTCGCGCCAGATCACGAGCTCGCGCAGGATGGCGAGCTGACGCCGGGTGAGGTCGCGCGCGCCCTTCACGCGGAGGAACGCATTCGCGCTCGTCTTCGGCGTCCCACTGCGTGCCCTCGAGGCGCCCGAACTCCTCGGCCGCCCAGCGTCGACCGGCCCGAGCTTCTCGAGCTCGTTGCCAAGTCGATCGCGAAGGTCGAGCAGGTACTCGGTGTCCTGTGCCGCGTACTCGAGCATGCCCGCGGTGAGTGGCCGCATGGACCAGTCGGCGCGCTGGTGCTTCTTGTCGAGCTTCACGCCGAAGAACCGCTCGAGCAGCGCGGCCAGCCCGAACGCCCGAATACCGAGGAGCTGCGCCGCGACGCGCGTGTCGAAGATGTTCGTGACCCGCCAGCCGTAGTCCTGGTGCAGGAGCCGCAGGTCGTAGTCGGCGTCGTGGAAGACGACTTCGACCTTCCGCGACTCGAGCAAGGCGCCCGAGACCCTCGGGAACGCCGATCGTGAGCGGATCGAGAATCGCGCTCGCTTCGCGCGTGGAGAGCTGGAGCAGGTAGATCCGGTCGATGAACCGGTGGAAGCTCGCCCCCTCGGTATCGAGCGCGATGGCACGCGTGTTCGCGATGCTGGCGATGAACCGCTCGACTGCCTCCTTCCCGTCGAGGTACAAGGGCGGTTTTTGATCTCGGAGGCAGTCACGAATCGGGAATCGGGAGATCGGGAGTCGGGAATCGGTGCTCGCATGCCGATTCGCCCATACGTCGCCGCGGCTCGCAGGCCTTGGATATTCCCGTCGAGTCCCGGCTCGGGTAATCTAGCACGCGGCTGAACGGGGCACCTCGCTTGCCTCGACGTCGGCCGTGGCGGCGCTGACGTCGTTTCGATTCCCGATTCCCTATTCCCGATTCCCGACGACGATGAGCGAAAGACGAGCCCTCCGAGTCCGCACGCCACCACGAGCGCGGCCAACCCGACGCCCGACCACGCCGGTTCGCGCCGCCGATCGACGGCGCACGCCAGGTCGGCTGGCGCACGTCCGACGTCCTGCGTGCTGCCGCGCGCCGTCATCGCGATGTACCTCGTCCTTCGGCTCATCTGGGTCGCGCAGACGGTCTTTCTCACGGCGTTTCTCGGTGTCCTGTTCGGACTCGCGGTGTCGGCCGGCGTGGATTGGGTGCGGACGCGCGTCCGCGCTCCCTCGCGGCCTGCATCGCCGCGCTCATCGTGCTTGGCTCGGCCGGCGCGATCGTCGGCTTCTTCGTCGTGTCCGGTCCCGTCCTCGCGACACAGTCGCGCGAGCTCCAGACGAAGCTTCCCGAGGCGATCGACAAGATCGACAGTGGGTTCAGAGCAAGGGCGGTTTCTCGGCTCGTTGATCGCGGGGTCGCAGGGTCGTCGACCACGCGCGACCCGGACGCCGCTCCTCGCAGCCGGTGCACGAGGCCCGGCGCCGCCCGCCGAGCGCGACCGTACCGGCGCCGCACCTGCGCCAGATGCCCACCGACAGCGCCGACTTGACCGCAGGGCGCGGCTCGAAGGCGGCCGCGGCGGCCAGGCTCCACCTCAGACGCTCAAGCAGCGAATCATCGGACAGCTCGCGGGGCTGACGCGATACCTGTTCGGGTTCCTGTCGTCGACCGATCGCGGTGTTCGCCGGGCTGGTGCTGATTCTCGTGCTGTCGATCTACATCGGCGCCGACCCGGACACGTACCACGACGGCCTGATGAAGCTCTTCCCGCGTCCGTGGAGGAAGCGCGCCGGCGAGGTGCTGACCGCGATGTCGCGTCGCGCTTCGGAAGTGGCTCGTGACGCAGCTCATCGCGATGGTCGTGATCGGCGTCGTTTCGACCGTCGTCCTGCTCATCCTCGGCGTGAACGCCGCGGTGCCGCTCGGCGTCATCGCGGGGCTTCTCGAGTTCGTGCCGACCGTCGGGCCGATCCTGAGCGCGCTGCCCGCCATCGCGATGGGCTTCGTCGAGTCGCCGCGAGAAGGCGCTCGCCGTGATCGTGGCGTACATCGCCATCCAGCAGATGGAGAACTATCTGCTGATTCCGTTTCTCATGCGTGAGGGCGTCGACCTGCCGCCGGCGCTGACGATCATCGCGCAGGCGCTCATGGCGCTGATCTTCGGGTTCCTCGGACTGCTGTGCGCCGTGCCGGTACTCGCGGCAACGATGGTCGCGGTGAAGATGCTGTACGTGCAGGACGTGGTCGGCGAGCCGGTCGAAGTGTTCGAGGATCTCGACGATGACTGACTCCGGGCCTGATGGGCCCGGGGCAGCCGAACTACGCCGTCGGCGCGCCATCCGGCGTCGCGACGATCCCATTCCGCTCGTCCGACGCTTCCCTGCCCTCGCCGCGATCCCGCGCGCGCGGCTGGGGCGATTTCCGACGCCGGTGGAGCGATCTCGACGGGCTTTCGCGACGTCGACTCGTTGTGGGTGAAGCACGAGGACCTGTCGTCGGACGTGTTAGGCGGCAACAAGGTGCGATCGCTCGAATTCCTGCTCGGACGACGTCGGCCGAGGGCGACACGGTGCTCACGCTCGGCGGCGTGGGATCGACGCACGTCCTCGCGACCGCCGTTCACGCCGCGCGCCTCGGCGCGAAGACGATCGCCGTGCGGTGGCGCCACGACATGCACCCGGCTGCGCAGGAGGTGCGGAGCGGACGCGCAGCGGAATGTGCCGAGGTCGTGACGGCGTCGAACTTCGTGACGGCGATGTCCGCCGCTGCATCCGCCTGCGACTCACGCGGCGTGCCCACTACATCCCGCTCGGCGGCAGCAACGCCGTTAGGCACGTTAGGCCACGTGAACGCGGCGCTCGAGCTGGCCGAGCAGATCGAAGCCGGCGAGCTTCCGCCGCCGGCTCGAGTCGTCGTGCCGCTCGGAAGCGGCGGAACGGCCGCAGGGCTCGCACTCGGGTTCGCCATCGCCGGCCTGGAGCACGGTCGTCGTCGGCGCGCGCGTGGGGCCGCGCATTGGGGCGAATCGCTGGCACGTGCTTCGTCTGGCGGAGCGAACGCGTCAGCTGATCGCGCGGTATACAGGTCGGCCGCCGGCGCCGGTGCGCCGTGAGCCGCGTCGTCGTCTCACACGATCTCTACGGCGGGGCGTATGCTCGACCGCACCCGACGGCCGAGCACGCGGCCGTCCTCGTGGATGCGCTTCGCGGGTGGCGGCTCGACGCGACGTACAGCGCGAAGGCGTTCGCTGTCGCGCTGGACATGGCCGCCAGCGACACGGAACACCGACATTGTTCTGGATGACGTTCGACGCTCGGTGGATGAAGACCCTCGGCGTGGAGGAACCTCGATCGTGATCGCGCTGTGTGATGGCGTCGAGATCGGCTACGACGATGTCGGCACCGGGATGCCGGTGGCGTTCATTCACGGCTTTCCGCACAACCGGACGCTCTGGGCGCCGCAGGTGAGCGCGCTGGTGGATCGAGCGCGATGCATTGCGCTCGACCTCCGCGGCTTCGGCGAGAGCTCGAAGAACGGCCCGTTCACCATCGACCAGTTCGCTGACGACGTCGCGATGCTGCTCCGGACGCTCGGGATCGAGCGCGCCGTGGTCGCCGGGCTGTCGATGGGCGGCTACGTCGCGTTCGCGTTCTGGCGTCGCCATCGCGAGATGGTGCGCGCGCTCGTGCTGGCGGACACGCGCGCGGGCGCGACAGCGAGGAGACGCGAGCGAAGCGAATCGCGCTGATCGATGCTCGCGCGCACACGCGGCAGCGGCGCCGTCGCGGACGGTCAGATCATCGGGATGATCGGCAAGTCCACGCGCGACAAGCGTCCTGCGCTGATCGACGACGTGCATCGCATGCTCGAGCAGCGCGTCGGTGGACGGAATCGCGGTGCGCTCGAGGCCATGATGGGCCGCATCGACTCGACGCCGACGCTCGCGACGATCGACGTGCCGACGCTGGTGGTCGTTGGCGCGGAGGATGTGCTCACGCCGGTCAGCGAGGCGGAGATCCTGCACGACGCGATTCGCGGAAGCGCACTCGAGGTGATCGAGCACGCCGGCCACGTGAGCAACCTCGAGCGGCCGGCGGCGTTCAACCACGTGCTGAGCGAGTTTCTGGCCGCGCTTGGACTACGCCTGAGCGCGAGCCCTACCTCGTGGGCCGCCCGGTGGCGTTTCGCGACTTGAAGACGTCGCGGTTGATCTGCACGTACTGTTTCATGTTCCCGGGCACGTCCTCTTCCGGGAAGATCGCGGTCACCGGGCACTCGGGCTCGCAGGCGCCGCAGTCGATGCACTCGTCCGGGTGGATGTAGAGCTGCTGGTCGCCTTCGTAGATGCAGTCCACCGGGCAAACGTCGACGCACGCCTTATCCTTCGTTCCGACGCAGGCTTCCGTGATGACGTATGGCATTGCGGGCTCTGAGGGTAGCGATGGAGGTCGTTCGGTTATGATATCCGGCGCGGTGCCGGCCAGACAAGGGCGCGAGCCGAGCTCGCGTAAGTTATCATCCGCCATGCGCCTCACGGTCAACGGCCGCATCTGCCAGCTCGACGTCGCCCCGGACGCCACGCTGCTCTCGGTTCTTCGGGACCAGCTTTATCTCACCGGCGCCAAGCCGTCGTGCGAGCGAGGCGAATGCGGTGCATGCACCGTGCTCGTCGCCGATCCCGACGGCAAGCCTGAGCCCGTCTACTCGCTGCCTCGCGCTCGCGCACGCCTACGAGGACGACTCCGTCACGACTATCGAAGGGCTCGCCGTCCGGCTCGGCGGCCTCATCCGGTGCAGGCCGCATTCATCGAGCACGACGCCGTGCAGTGCGGGTTCTGCACGCCCGGACAGGTGCTCGCCGCAGTCGCGCTGCTTGCCGCGCGATCCCGACCCGTCGGACGAGGCGATCGTGCAGGCCATGAGCGGCAACCTGTGTCGGTGCGGCACCTACCCGAAGATCGTTCGCGCGATCCACAGCGCCGCGTCGGCGATGCGAGGATCCAATGGCGATTGATACGCAGGGACACGCGTGACGCGCGGGCACGTTCCCCCGGCGGTTCGTCACGACCACGGTCGAGGTCGAGGGCCGCGAGGAGACGAAGGTCGTCGAGCTGCCCGAACACGAGCCGACGCCATGGGACGAGGACGCCGAGCTGCACATCGTCGGCCAGCGCGCGACCCGCGTGGATGCGCCGGAGAAGGTCGCGGCCGGGCTCGCTACACGGCGGACCTAACGCGTCCGCGGGCTGCTGCACGCCGCCATCCTTCGCTCGACGATCGCGCGCGGCGCGCGTGAGCCTCGACCTCGCGCCGGCGCGCGCCGTCGCCGGCGTCGTCGACGTCATTGGCAGCGCGGAGCTCGAGCGACGGATCCGACTCGCCGGCGGCGCGCTGTTCGACACGAGCGATTGCGTACGCGGGTCAGCCGCTCGCCGCGGTGTGTGCCGAGACCGCCGACGCCGCGTGGCGCGGCGTCGAGGCCATCGTCGCGCGCTACGAGCCGGAGCCGCACGTCGGGACCTTCGACGCCGCCGTGGCCGAGGGCGCGCCGACGGTGCGCCGATCGTCGAAGAAGCCTGCGTCCGACGACCCGGCGACGGTCGCCAAACCTGGCGCCCGGCGTCGCCGGACATCGTCGAGCGCGGCGACGTCACGCGCGGCCTGGCCGAGGCGGACGTCGTCGTTAGGCGCGAGTACCGCACGCCGGTGCAGCTGCACACGGCGCTCGAGCCGCACGGCGCCGTCGCCGAGTGGGACGGCGACCGGCTGACGATCTGGGAGTCGACGCAGGCGGTCTTCCGCGTTCGCGAGCAGGTCGCGCTCGGCCTCGGGATCAGCCAGTCGTCCGTGCGGGTCATCAAGGAGCACATGGGCGGCGGCTTCGGCGCGAAGACGTCGGCCGGCGCGCACACCTTCGTCGCGGCGATGCTCGCCCGTCGCACGGGTCGTCCGGTGCGCTGCGTCAACGACCGCGAGGCCGAACAGACCGACACCGGCAACCGTCCATCGCACGGCAGCAGCGCGTCACGTTAGGCGCCCGGCGCGACGGCCGGCTCACCGCCATCGTCTGCGAGGCCGACGTGCCGCTCGGCATCGGCGGCTGGGAGGGCGGGCCGGCGGGCATGTTCCACGAGATGTACTCGTGTCCCAACGTGCGCACCGTGGAATCGCTTCGCCTGGGTGAACACGCCGGCGATGACGGCGTTCCGCGCGCCGGGCCACGTCGAGGGCGCGTTCGCGCTCGAGAGCGCAATGGATGCGCTCGCGCGCGAGCTCGGCATGGACCCGCTCGAGCTCCGCCGGGTCAACTTCGCCGAGCGCGACGAGAAGAAGGACCGGCCGTTCTCGAGCAACCGGCTGCGCGAGTGCTACGACCGCGGCGCCGCGACGGTTCGATTGGGACGCGCCGCGCGCGTCGAGCGGACGGTGGCGTCGCGGCAAGGGGATGGCGGCGCAGGTCTGGGGCGCGGGCGGCGGCCCACCCGCGTACGCGATCGTCAAGATCAACGGCGACGGCTCGGCCGACGTGCTCACGGGCACGCAGGACCTCGGCACCGGCTCGCGGACGATCCTCGCGCAGATCGCCGCCGAGTCGTTAGGCGCGCGGCTCGCAGGACGTGCGCATCGTGCTCGGCGACACCGAGCGGACGCCGTACACGGGCCCATCGTGGGGATCGATGACGACGGCGTCGGTCGGCCCGGCGGTGCGCGTGTCGCGGCCGAGGATGCGCTGCGCCAACTGCTCGAGGCGGCGTCGGAGGTGCTCGACGTCCATCGTCACGGCTGACGACGCGACGGACAGCGTCATCGCGACGGAGGACGGCACCGGCATCGATCACGTTCCGCTCGTTCTGCGACCGGCTCGGCGACGTCATGATCCTCGGACGCGGCGCGCGCGGCCCGAATCCCGACAGGCGTCGGGCTGGCGAGCTTCGGCGCGCAGTTCGCCGAGGTCGAGGTCGACGTCGACACGGGCGTGGTTCGCGTGCTCCGCATCGTCGCGGTGCACGACGCGGGACGCATCATCAACCCGACGCTGGCCGAGAGCCAGGTCGAGGGCGGCATCATCCAGGGGCTCGGCTACGCGCTGTTCGAGGAGCGCGTGCTCGACCCGGCGACCGGCCGGCATGCTCAACGCGAACATGCACGACTACAAGATCCCGACGATCGGCGACGTGCCGCGGATCGACGTCGAGCTGCTGGACGTCGCCGGATCCGACGGCGAATCACACGGGCGCGCGCGGCCTCGCGGAGCCGCCGATCATCCCGACGGCGCCGGCGATCGCGAACGCGGTGGCGAACGCGATCGGCGTCGAGGTGCACGAGCTCCCGCTGACGCCGTGGCGCGTGTTAGGCGCCTTCGTCATCCCGAGCGTAGAACCCTGTCATCCCGAGCGCAGGACCTTGTCATCCCGAGCGGCAGCGAGGGATCTCCTGTGATGCTCCGGTAGCCTGTTCGCACCACGAGTACAGTCGAACGCGCAGACTCCAACTACGCAACGCAGACCGACACAGGCGGCCGCGACGCGGCGCATCGCAGACACACGCAGAAAACAGCCGCTCGGGACGCCGACGGTGCACCAGGCCTTGGCGAGGGACCGCATTGGGACGCATGAGAGGCTGCGAACGTCCGCCGTCTTCACCCCCGCGCAACAACGCTAGCCCAACGCTCTCCACGGCGGCGGGTCGCCGCGCTTCCGCTTCAGCTCGGGGTTGTAGCGGTAGAACGTCGCCGTCTTGCCGATGACCTGCACGACCGTGGAGTCCGTTGCGGTCGCGAGCTCCGCCGCCGCTTCCTTCGCCGTGAGATCGACGTTGCGTCCGAGCTGGACCTTCACCAGCTCGTGTGTCCGCAGCGCGTCGTCGAGTGACTGAATGACCGTTGGACTCAGGCCGTGCTGGCCGACGTGCACCAGGGCCGTGAGATGATGCGCTTCCGCGCGGAGCTCGGCGCGGTCGCGCCCGGACAGGGTCATCGTGGTTCTCCGGTCTTCACGAAATAGGGCCGAGGGTCGAGGGCGTCACCGTCCCACCAGCGCGCGTCGAAGCGTGCGCGCATCAGCTGGAAATGTAGGTGCGGGGTGTCCGGAGGCGCGTTGCCCGTGGTGCCGACGTAGCCAATGACTTCGCCCTGCGTGAGCTTCGCGCCTTCGGTGAGCCCCGGCCGAAACGTATCGAGGTGCGCGTAGTAAAACATCCAGTGCCGCGCGCTGTCCGTCGCGTAGATGGACCGCCCGCCCGGGCCCGTTTCGCGGATGCGATAGACGTTGCCGTCCGCGACCGCCATGACAGGCGTCCCGCGCGCCGCGAGAAAATCGATTGCGCGGTGCGTGCGGTCCCCGCGGGCCGCGTTGAACGTGTCGGGCACGCGAGCAGGCGACACGCCCGCCACCGGTACCATCAGCGCTGGCGGCGCGTCGGCGGACGTGGGCGACGGTGGTGCCGGCGCTCGCGCCGGCCGGCTCGCGCAGCCCGCCGCGAAGAACAGCAGCGAGCAGGCGCAAGCCGGTACACCCGGTATCCGGCGAAGCCGCAACGACTGCCTAACGATCTACCCCGCGTAGCAGTACGTGCATTTTCCCTTCTCCTGCGCGCGGTGCACGGCGAGCACGCCGGACGGTACGAGGGTGAACCCGGGGATGAGCCCCTTCTCCATCTCCGCCTTCGCCGCGTCCGCGGTCATCCCCAGTTTCTGTCGCCAGGATTCCGCTGATGACGGTGTGCGCCACGTTGCACACGACGAACGTCACACCGCGGTCCTGCAGCTTCTCGATCGCCATCCCGGGGAATGGAACGTCGCCAGCCTTGGAGTGGAAGAAAATGTTTCGCGTGGCAGGCGCCTTCGTGGCCGGGTCCGTGATGCTGACGAACTCGCCGAGCTTGTACTTCGCCCAGATGGCGTCGTTATACGCCATGGGGATCGAGAAGTGACGCAAGCCGATCACCGCGTTCAGATCCTTGTCGGTCCCGCCGTACGTCGACTTCATCGTGTCCAGCCAATTCATCGCATAGCCGAGAACCCACCCCGAATTCACGGCGGTCGCGTCGAAGTACTGGCGGTTCTTCCCTTTGAGATTGTCCAGCCACTTGTCGTCGAACGGCGAGCTTGGCAGCAGCGAGTCGGCATGCAACAGCGCGGGCGCTGCCAACAGCGCGACGGTGCTGGCGCCGACCTGCGTGAGAAATCCGCGGCGCGCGCTGTCGTTGGGGGAGTCGGAATCGTGGGTACTCATGGCTGCTTTCTCCTTCCGAGGGGTGCGGTCGATGGTCCTGACGGCGACGCCCGGACCTCTCGACCCGGTATGACGATACGGGTTCTGGGCTGAGACGCAACTGCCCAATCGGCGATCGGATGTCGGCAGAAAAAAGCCGACACCGACGCCGCCGATACCTAATCGCCAAACCGGGCTGGAAGCGGACACGCCGTTCGTCGCTGGCCGCTCCTTAGCCGCCCGCCGCACCCGTTCCCATCGCCAGCTCGGCGATTCCGGCGTCGATCGTTCGCGAGTGGTGCATCGAACAGAACTTCGGACCGCACATCGCGCAGAACTCGGCGCTCTTGAAGTACTCGGCCGGCAGTGTCTCGTCGTGGTACTCGCGCGCCCGTTCCGGATCGAGACTCAGTCGGAACTGCTCGTTCCAGTCGAAGGCGTAGCGTGCGCGTGAGAGCGCGTCGTCCCGCGCGGTTACACCCGGCCGACCACGCGCAATGTCGGCCGCGTGCGCCGCGATCTTGTAGGCGATCACACCCTGCCGCACGTCCTCCGCGTTAGGGAGGCCCAGGTGTTCCTTGGGCGTCACGTAGCACAACATGTCCGCCCCGTGCCAGCCGATCATCGCGGCGCCGATCGCGCTCGTGATGTGATCGTAGCCGGGCGCGATGTCGGTCACGAGCGGCCCGAGCGTGTAGAACGGCGCCTCGTGACAGACCTCCTTCTGCCGACGCACGTTCATCTCGATCTGGTGCATGGGAACGTGGCCGGGCCCTTCGACCATCACCTGCACGTCGTGCGTCCACGCCCGCTTCGTCAGCTCGCCTAACGTTTCGAGCTCCGCGAACTGGGCACGATCGCTGGCGTCGTGGATAGAGCCGGGCCGCAGTGAGTCCCCTAACGAGATGGTGACATCATGCTCTCGCAGGATACTCGCACAGGTCATCGAATCGCTCGTAGAGCGGATTCTGCCGACGGTGGTGCATCATCCACACGGCGAGCAATGAGCCGCCGCGACTCACGATGCCAGTCACGCGGCCGTAGACGAGCGGCAGATGCTCGAGCAGGATGCCAGCGTGAATCGTCATGTAGTCCACTCCCTGCCGCGCCTGATGCTCGACCTCGGCGAGGAGATCGTCCGCGGTCAGGTCCTCGAGCTGCTTGTCGCGCAGGACCGCCTGATAGAGCGGCACCGTCCCGATCGGCACCGTGGACGCCGCGAGAATCGCCTCTCGCGTCTCGTCGATGTTCCTGCCCGTGGACAGGTCCATGACCGTGTCGGCACCGTACTTCACGGCCAGCTCGAGCTTCGCGACTTCCTCGGGGATCGACGACGTGACGGCGGAATTACCGATGTTCGCGTTGATCTTCACGCGCGCGACTTTCCCGATGCCCATGGGCTCGAGGACGCCGGCGAGGTGCCGATGGTTGGCGGGAATGACGAGTCGGCCGCGAGCCACTTCATCGCGAACCAGCTCAGGGGCGATCCCTTCGCGCTCGGCCACAAACGTCATGGCGGGCGTGACATCGCCATGGCGCGCGAGCGCCATCTGCGTGGTACGTGCTCTCATTTGTCTGACTCCCTACGCCGGTGCGAACCGGATCAGGTTCAACGGGACTCTCTCAGCCGTATGACTCCGAATGAGCCATGGCACCCCGGTCAGCGGCGAATACTAGCAGCACGGTTGCTACAACTACTAGCTGGTGGCTGGGTGCTCGTGCTTGTTGCTGGGTGACGCTGGGTGCGGCGGCGATACGGATCGTACGCGCGACGCCGTGATGACGGTTCGACGACGCCGCCTGCGTACACTCAGGCATGGAAGAACCCGAAGGACTTCTCGAGTGGGCAGTCAGCGTCCCGGACGTCATGCGCGACGATCCGATCTGGCGACTACCAGCCTATCGGTACGCGCTGTTCCTCGGAGATCTCGTGCAGAACGATGCCCCGGCGATACAGCGCGACCCTCGAACACGGCGTCATCTCGACCAGCTACTCGACGCCGTTGGGATCGATCAGCGCGAATATCGCCGAGGGTTACTCGCGAACGACGGGGCCAGAGCGGGCGAAGTTCTTCGAGTATGCACACAGCTCAGCGCGCGAAGCCAGGGACTGGCTATTCAAGGTGCGGCATGCGCTGGACCCTAACGTGGCAACCGCGCGTATACAGCTCGCAACACGGATCATGAAAATCCTGACGGTCGCGATTCCACGCGAACGAGCGGACCCAGAATCTCGCGCGCGCCGATGGGAGCGACGCCCGCCCGCGTCGGGCGAAGCGCCCGAGCCGCCGGCGACCGGGACCTGACGCGAGTTGTGTGTCGCCCTCACCCAGCGTCACCCAGCAACAAGCACGAGCACCCAGCCACCAGCCCCGCCGTTGTCGTTAGGCAGCGACCTCAGCCTGCAGCGGAAATCCATGCTGCTTCCGTCCGATATCGGCCTCATGCTTCGCCGTCGTCTTGTACAGCTCGAATCGTCCGTCGGCCGCGAGACCGGCAACCCGCGCACGCAGCGCCTGCCATTTCGTCGTCCGACATCGGAACAAAGCCCGCAGCGATGCGCACGTTCTGACGCAGCACGCGCATCGAGTCGATGCCGCTTACCGTCGTCGTCACCGGGAGACTCATCGCGTAGCGTAGCGCCTCCTCGGCCGTCACGACGCGTTTGCGGACTGCGTCGCCCTCGCCGCCCATGCTCTTCATGCCGAGGATCGCGAGGCCCTGGCGTCTCGCTTCCGGCAACACCGCCTGCTCGAACGAACGGAACGACGCGTCGAAGCAGTTGAGCGGCATCTGCACCGAGTCGAACGGGAAGCCGTGCGACAGCATCTCCAGATGGATCTCCGGCAGTTTGTGTCCGGTAAAGCCCACGTAGCGCACGAGCCCGCGCTCCTTCGCTTCAACGAGCGCCTCGATCACACCGCCTGACGCGAAGTGGTGCTCGGGATCGTTAGGGTACACGCACTCGTGTACCTGCCAGAGATCGAGGTGGTCGGTCTTGAGGCGCTTGAGGCTTTGCGTCAGCTGGCGCATGGCGACTTTGCGGTCGCGGCCGTGGGTGCAGACTTTCGTCATGAGGAAGACCTGGTCACGACGATCGACCAGCGCCTTCCCCATGATCTCCTCGCTCTCGCCCTCGTTGTACTCCCACGCGTTGTCCATGAACGTGATGCCGCGATCGATCGCCGCGTGCACGATCCGGATCGCCTCGCGCTGGTTGCCCACGACCCCGAGATGATAGCCGCCGAGTGCGAGGGCGCTGACGGTTTCGGCCGCGCGACCGAAGGGGCGCTTGGGAATCTCACCGTCACTGGCGCGCGGGACGCTCGTCCGGCGCGATTTCGTCGTAGGCATGGCGGTCCTGGCAGCTGGAGGGCAGGTCGAAGACTGTGATCCAGGTCGCAGGAACTGCGCCGACGGGCGCGTGCCCGTGTGTCATTCCGAGCGGTGTTGTCATTCCGAGCGGAGGGCCGAAGGCGCGCGGGTGCCCTCGGGCGCATGAGGAATCCTCGGCGTCCCGGTAGAGAGCCCTCTACCCGTTATGGTCTCGATTCCTCGACTCCGCCGCTGCGCGGCTCCGCTCGGAATGACAACACGACACGGACTGGAAACCAATGCCAGGGTCCGGTGTACGATCAACCAACCAAGAACCTTACGGACCCCATGACTATGACCTCCTTGCTTCGTTCGAGTCGTTCCCTGCTCGGTGCTCTCGCGTTGCTGCCATTGCTCGCAGCGTGTGACAGCGTCACCGGCACCGATGATCTCAGTCGCGCGCAGTCCGAGCTCGACCGCAACTGGAATCGCTTCGAGAGCTCAGCACCGTTGAGCTACTCGTACACTGTGCGCGTCAACTGCGAATGCCCCTCCGAGATCACGCGCCCGGTGGTGGTGTGGGTCGATCGCGGATCGATCGAGTATCAGTACTACGAGGACACGGGGCGCCCGGTCCCGCTCTCGATCTCGAACTCGTTCCCGAGCGCCGAGCAGCTCTTCGACGCGATTCAGGATGGCATCGACCGCCGCGCCGACAACATCGACGTGCAGTACGACTTCACGTACGGCTATCCGACGAGCGTCTACATCGACTATGACCGCCGCGTGTCGGATGAGGAGCTCTCGTTGACGACGCGCGGGTTGACGCGCTGGGACTGAGCGAGTCGATTCCGAGCGGAGGACCGAGGGACGGGAGTCGAGGAATCGCGATCTCCCGCAGAGGGGCCCTCTACCGCGTATGATCGCGATTCCTCGACTCCCCGGTCCTCCGGTCCCCAGTCCCCGGAATGACCCGCGTTAGGCAGCCCTGTCGATACACGCCGGCCGGCTGTTCAGCGCCGGGTTGTTCTCCTCGGCCTGCGGGACCGGCAGGTTCACGTCAGCACCGTAGTTACCGCCCCGGTAGTGCTCGCCCACCGGGAAGACCTGGTCCGCCGTCCGACCGTACTGGCGGATCAGCCGGCGCATGTCACCCAGCCGCTGGCCGCGGCTGAACGTCCAGAACGCCTTCTCGCGGAAGTAGAGATCCTCCGCCAGCTTCTGCGTCGCCGGAACCGCCAGCGCCGCCATCGCCGTGGGCTGGATCTCCCCGAGCTTCGGTGGCGTTGCGCGCAGGGCGTTGAGGATCGTCATCGTCCCCACGATGTCGCCCGCCTTGAGCCGCCCCTCCGCCTCGATCAGCCGCGCGTCGAGCCCGTTCACGACGGGCACGGGCGTTAGGCGGCCCCAGAGCGTCGTCGTCCGCGCGAACGTCTTCCCGTCCTGCGACTTCGTCGTGTCACGCCCATTGGACGCGAGCACGTACTGCGCGGGAACGCGCGGATCCTTCGCCGACACGAACGGGATCGCGTTTCGCACGAGCAGGTTCCGTGCGTTCCCCTCGAGACTGTCGCCAACCGCATACCGCAGCTGGCTGTTCGGTTGGCTCCAGAGAATGTTGCTGCCCGACGTCACCGCGAACGTGACCTCGTAGCTGAAGCTCGTCGGCACGGCGGTCGTCGGTACGAGCGCGGCCGCCTCCGCCTGCCGATTCAGTCCAACGAGTGCACGAGCTTTCGTCACCAGCAACGCGCGACGGATCTTCGTCCCGTCCGCATCCGTCGCGGTCTGCACGAGGGCGAGCCCCGAATCCGCGGACGCAATGGCCACCTGGAACACCTCGGCCCCGGTGCGCGGTGTGTCGTACTCGATCTCGGCGTTACTGCCATTGGTCAGCGGAATGCCGTTACAGAAGTCGCTCGCCATCTGCATCTCCGCGAACGCGCGAGCGAAGTACAGCTCGGCGATGCGCGCGACCTCCGTCGGACGGAACTCGTTCATCGACTTGATCGCCTGCGTCGACGACGTGCGGACGCGCGCCAGGTCGCGGAACATGCCCTCCACGGTGCCGTTGTTCGTCTGGGTGGAACGCTGATCCGTCTCGTCGTTCTGCACGAACGTCGAGCTCGTGGACCACTCGTCCGCGAGCAAACCGCCGAACAACCAACTGCTCCCCTCTCCGTTGGATCCGCGCAGTCGCCTGACGAAGACGTCCGAGCGCGCCGAAGTAGAGCGCCTGCGCGCCCTCGATGGAGTTCACCGCGATCGGATCGATGATGTCGGGGTCGGTCGCTTCGAGAAGCGAGTCCTTCGTGCCACAGGCAACGAGCCCGCCCATCAGCGGGAGGACGGCTACGGCCACGGCTCCGACGGCGTTCCGGAGCCGGCCGCTCAACGCGATTGTATTCATCATGGGTCGATTGAGTCGTCGTTAGGCGTCAGAAGCCGAGGGACATGCGGAGGATGTAGTACGACGCCGGGCCGGCCGTCTGAAAATCCGACGGGACGTCGCGCGTCGTCGTGCTCGTGACCAGATAGTCGTTCTCCGGATCGAGCCCGCGGTACTTGGTCCAGGTCCCGAGGTTGCGCGCCGTGACGATGATGTCCGCGCTGCGGGCGCGCAGCAGGTTCGCGAACCGCGGTGCCAGCGCATACCGCATCGTGACCTCGCGCAGCTTGAGGAACGTGCCGTCCTGCATGAAGCCGTCGAGCGTCTTCGCGGGGTGGTTGAGGTGCGCCACCGCCATCGCCTGCTCCTCGAACGACGCGTCAGGGTTCATCATGCCGTTGCAGTTCTGACGGCTCGCACAGCGAATGCGCTCGGTGTTGTTGTACGCCTTGTAGCCACCGCGATAATCCAGTAGCGCCTGCAGCCGCAGCCGGCGGCTGAACAGGTCGACGCCGTTCGTGAGCGTGACGATGTTCCTCGGCTGCGTATAGCCGCGGAACACGGCCGAGTCGCCGACGAAAACCTCGCACGCGGCCGTGTCGTCCTTCGAGTAAGGTCCGCAGCCAGTGGCCGTCAGGATGCCGTCGTTGTTCTTGTCGTTCCAGCCCGTGATGGGACGCGCCCACCAACCGAACATCGGATAGCCCTGAACGACGCGCGTCTCGACGTTGATCTGCTGCGGCGTGCCGCCGAGATCGAGCAGCTTGTTCCGGTTCGTCGACGCATTGAGCGTCACGTCCCAGGCGAACGTCCGGCGATTCAACACCTGCGCGTTCCCGAGGAACTCGAGACCCTGGTTCATCGTGGCGCCCAGGTTGCGGCGTACGGTCGTGCCGGCCTCGTTGTTCTGTCCGCCCACGCCGGCGGATGGCGCGACGATCGCGCTGATCAGCGCGTCCTGCGTCTTCTTGTGATAGAACGTCAGGTCGAGGCTGAGCCGGTTGTTCGCGAGCTTCGTCTCGAATCCCGCCTCGAACTCGGTGGACTTCTCGGGCTTGAGCGCGGTGTTGCCGAGCAGGTTGTAGCGCACGCCCGGCTGGTCGGTCGAGAGAATGTTCACCGGGTTCGCCTCGAACGTGCGCAGCGCGTCGTTAGGTCCGGGCTGTACGCCCGACGCGCCGTAGGCCGAGCGGAGCCGGAGCGAGTTGAGCCACGAGAGCTGCGGGAAGAAGCTCTCGTCGGAAAGAATCCACGAGATGCCCGCCTTCGGATACCAGACGCTCTGGAAGTCCGTCCCGAACGCGCTGTTCTGGTCGGAGCGAACGGCGGCGGTCACGAACAGCCGATCGTTGAAGCCCAGCGCCTCTTCCGCGAAGAAGCCGAGCGTCTTCTGCAGCGTCGTCGCGCTTGCCGCGTTAGGCTCGGCGCCTGCGGCCGGCGTCTGCGTGCCAGGCGGCAGGTTGGTGCCCTCGCCGGCATTCTGGCTGGAGCTGTAGTTCACGTATTGCACGCCCGCCGTCGTCTTGGCGTTCAGCCATGGCCGTGGGTTGAACGATCCAGTGCTCGACAGGTTCGCGGTGAGGTTTCGGATGTTCGTGCGTCCCTCACCAGCGAAGCCGAGCCGGTAGGTGGAGTTCAGCGGTGGCGCCTCGCCACGATAGCGCAGATCGACGTCCGCGCGATCCGTGAAGTCGTTTCCGATGGTGACGCGCGTCTGGTTCCAGCTGAAGGGCCGGTAGTTCGCGTCGCCGGACAGGATGAAGCGGTTCACGCCCTGCTCGACCTTCTCCTGCCACGTGTACCCCGGCGTCCAGGCGCGATAGCCGTTGCACGGCGTCGCGGGCGTCACGGCTACGTTGCAGTTGTCCTTGTAGCCCGGGCCGCCGAACAGGTGCGAGCCCAGTCCCGCTGTCGCGTTCGACTCGAGTGTGTAGCGCTGATTCAGGTTGATGTACCCGCTCGACACGGCGAGGTCGAGCTTCGGGCCTAACGAGGCGCCGACGTTCGCGCGGATGCTGTTCTTGCCGAGCGTGTTCGGGCGGTCCGTCCAGTCGTGGAGCGGGATTCCCTGCTCCTTGAACCGACGCCGCTCGAAATCCGGAAGCTCCAGCGTGCCGACTTCCTCCTCGCGCTCAGCGGAGACGAAGTACCGGATCGCGTCGGATCCGGCCGACACCTGCGCGCCTGCCTGCCAGCGGTTGCCGCTCCCGATCGGCGTCGCATCCGGATCATGCGCCGGCGCGTAGACGCGCAGGCTGTCGAACGCACAGCTGCCCGCCGACACCTGCGGAAGCGTGCATTCGCGATACGCGGTCGATCCCGGCGAGTGGCCAGCGAGCGTGTAGTTCCACGGATACGTGTTGCGGTCTTCGAGATAGCCGCCTTCACCGTAGACATTCCAGCGTGGCGCGCCGGCGCGGCCCTTCTTGGTCGTGATCACGATGACGCCGTTCGCGGCGTCGGTGCCGTACAGCGTCGCGGCCGACGGCCCCTTCACGACCTCGATGTTCTCGATCTCCTCGGGATTGATATCGCCGACGCGGCTGGCGTTACCACCGCCGGTGCCGTAGCGGTTGCTCCCAATGTCGCTCGTCATGCGGATGCCATCGATCACGTAGATCGGATCGTTGGACAGGTTGAGCGAGTTCTGGCCGCGGATACGCACACGCGAGCCCGTGCCCGTCTGCGTCCCCGTCTGCACCGCGACGCCCGCGGTCCGCGAGTTGATCAGGTCGTCCACACTGCGAACCGGTGCCTCGTCGACGACCTTCGCCGCATCGATCTGCGCGACCGAGTTGCCGATCTCGACGCGGCGCTGTTCGCCGGTAGCGGTGGTTACGACCGGCGCCAGGCTGACCGCTACCGCCCCGAGCGCGAAGTCGACGGTCGCTTCCTCATTGGCCACGACGGTGACCTGCTTCTTCTGCTCCGCGTAGCCGACGCGAAGCACACGGACCTGCTGGACTTGAGGCACGACGCCACGAATGAGTGCGCGGCCGTCGGCGCCCGTGAGCGCACCCTGCGTCGTGCCCACGATCTGCACCTGTGCCTGCGCGATCGGCTGCTGAGTTGCGGCGTCGGTCACGCGCACGGTGATCCTGCCCTGCTGTGCCTCCGCCGCGGCGGTGAACACGGCCAGTGAGGCACTCACGGCGAGTGCCCATGGAATCCTGCGACTGACGATGGACGTGAGAGTTTGCATCCGTTCGAGCCCTCCGCTGAAGGGAACGCGAGCGGCCGCCCCGACTGCGGAGCGCCGCGGGTCCAGCACCGGATCGGTCTGGCGGCGTCAGGTGGCGTTGCCTAACGACTCGCCGCCGAACTGTCGAGGTCGCGGAGACTCGGCCGAGTCCGGGCCAGCCGGACCGACCGCGCGCCTGGGGTTGGTGTTCGCTTGGTGCCTGACGAGCTGCCTGACGAGTGGCCGAGCAGACACGGCGGCGCCGGCGCGGGCGCCGCGGTGACTCGGGACTGGGACGAGACCCACTCGCGCCGCACAAACTCCGTTTCGTCGCGGCGCCTCACAATTCGTTAGGGACGCGCCGCATTTCGAGAGTGGCGAAGCCAACGAGCAACAGGGCTACCTGATGCCGTGACAAGGCGAGCCGGGCGATTGAGGCGCGTGTCCTCCCGAGGAGCGCCAGCGGTTGTCATCCCGAGCGACAGCGAGGGACCTTGTGTGAAGTCATCGTGGCCGAGACCGGCCACGATGACTTCACAGAAGGTCCCTCGTCGCTCGCTGCACTCCTCGGGATGACAGGTTCCCGGATGCACGAAGCCCCTGAATCGTCACCGACGATTCAGGGGCTTCGCTTCACGCGTTAGGCGTGGAACAGTCGCCTAGGGGTTTCTGTTACAGCGTTGTGT
Source organism: uncultured Gemmatimonadaceae bacterium (assembly GCA_963829055.1). GTDB lineage: Bacteria > Gemmatimonadota > Gemmatimonadetes > Gemmatimonadales > Gemmatimonadaceae > JAJKIV01. The sequence continues at coordinate 335,478 of CAWHHI010000008.1, forward strand.
TACGGGTTTCTGTCGATACAGGCCGGGGCGCCGTTCAGCTCCGGGTTGTTCTCCTCTGCCTGCGTCACCGGGAGGTTCACATCCGGGCCGTACTGGCCACCGCGATAGTGCTCGCCAACCGGGAAGACCTGGTTGACCGTGCGGCCGTACTGACGAACCTGACGACGCATGTCGCCGAGGCGGAAGCCACGGCCGAACTCCCAGAACGCCTTCTCGCGGAAGAAGAGGCTGGTCGCCGCGTCCTGCGTCGCCGGAGTCGGCAGCGGCCGCCATGGCCGCTGGCTGCACTTCACCGAGCTTCGGCGGAGCAGCGCGCAGCGCATTGAGGATCGCCATCATGCCGGGGATGTCATTGGCCTTGAGCTTGCCTTCCGCCTCGATCAGACGCGCGTCGATACCGTTGTAGATCGCGACGGTCGTGCTGCGTGCCCACAACGTCGTCGTCCGCGATGGAATCGACCCGTCCTGCGACAGCGTGGTGTCCTTTCCATTCGACGAGATCGTGTAACTGCGACGGCACGCGCGGATCCTGTGCCGAGTAGAACGGAATCGCGTTCTTCACGAGCAGGTTGTGACCGCGGCCCTCGAGCGAGTCACCGACCGTATAGCGACGCTGGCTGGATGGCTGATTCCAGAGCGTGTTGTCGCCCGAGCTCGTGCGCGAACGTGATGTCGTACGTGAACGTGTTAGGCACCGCGGTGGTCGTGACCAGCGCCGCGGCCTCGGCGATCTGGCCGAGCCCGAGGAGCGCACGAGCCTTCGTCACGAGCAGCGCGCGACGCACCAGCAGATCGCCAGCCGCGGTCGCAGTCGCCGGAATCAGGGCCAGGCCCGGAGTCAGCCGAGGCAACCGCCGCGGTGAACACGAATGCGCCCGGACGCGGTATGTCGTAGACGATCGTGCCGGTGGAATCGATGCCGGACAGCGGGATGCCGTTGCAGTAAGTCGTTCGCCAACTGCTGCTCGGCATACGCTCGCACGAAATACATCTCCGCGATACGCGTCGCCTCGGTTGGGCGCCACTGCTTCAGGCCGCGAATGCGCCTCGTTGGCCGACGTGCGTGCCCGTGCCAGCTGACGGTACATCGTGTTGACCGTGCCGTTGTTGATCTGGATCGAGCGCTGATCCGTCTCGTCGTTCTGCACGAACGTGGAGCTCGTGGACCACTCGTCCGCGAGCAAGCCGCCGAAGAGCCAGCGTGCTGCCTTCGCCGGCCGTGCTCGGTCCGATCGTCTTCAGTCGCCCGAGCGCGCCGTTGTAGATCGCGAGCGCGCCTTCCGCGGAGTTGGCGTTCTCCGGAACGAATGAGGTCGGGGTCGACCGCCTCGAGCAGGTTGTCCGTGGCATTGCAGGCGCCGAGCAGCGGGATGAGCGCCACCGTCGAGATTCCGACGGCGACGCGCACCCGCGCGGCGATAGTGTTGTATAGTCTCATGGAATCAGCTAGTCGTCGTTAGGGTCTTAGAAGCCGATGTTGAAGCGCACGGTCCAGTAGCTCGCGAGGCCGATCGTCTGGAAGTCAGACGGAACGTCGCCGCCACCGGTGGCCGTGTAGTCGTTCTCCGGATCGATGCCGCGATACTTCGACCACGTGCCGAGGTTACGGCCGGAGAAGATCATGTCGGCGTTCCGGGCCCGCATCAGGCTGGCGACGCGCGTCGGCATCGACCATCGGACCGACATCTCGCGCAGCTTGACGAAGTCACCGTCCTGGTAGAACCCATCGAGCGTCTTCGGACGGGTCGTCGCGCGTGGCAACGACCATCGCCTGCTCCTCGAGCGAGGAGTTCGGATTCTCGAGACCGTTGCAGTTCTGGCGGCTCGTGCAGCGAATGCGCTCGGTGTTGTTGTACGCCTTGTAGCCGCCGCGGTAGTCGAACAGCGCCTGGACGCGCAGCTTGCGGTTCAGGAACTCGAACCCGGGCGTCGCGGTGACGATGTGGCGCGGCTGCGTGTAGCCACGGAAGATCGACGGAATCGCCGACGAACACCTCGTTCAACGCCGGATTGGCGTTGTACGTGAGGATGCCGTCCTTGTTCTTGTCCTCGTAGCCCGTTGATCGGCTGCGCCCACCAGCCGAACAGCGGGTACCCCTCGACCACGCGCGTGCTGACTCCGATCTGCGGCGGCGTGCCGCCGAGGTCGAGCAGCTTGTTGGCGTTCGTGCGAGCCGTTGATCGTGATGTCGAACGCGAACGACTTGCGATCGATGATCTGCGCGTTCGTGAGCATCTCGAAACCGTGGTTACGCACCGCGCCGAGGTTCTGCAGCACGGTCGTCGCGCCCGTGCCGACCGACGGCGCGATGACGGCCGCGATGAGCGCGTCCTTCGTGCGCTTCTGGTACGCGGTGACGTCGAGGCTCAGGCGGTTGTTGAGCATCTTCATCTCGAAGCCGCCCTCGAGCTCCGTCGTGCGCTCCGGCTTGAGATCCGTCGTTGCCTAACGCGTTGTTCGTCAGCGTGGGCGTGTCGACGCCCTTCACGTTGACGGCAGCGCGTGGAGATGGTGCGAAGCGCGTCGTTCGGTCCCGGCTGAACGCCGGCGGCGCCGTACGCCGAGCGCAGACGCAGCGAGTTGAGCCAGCCCCACTGCGGGAAGAAGCCTTCGTCGCTGATGACGTAGCTGGCGGCGAACTTCGGGTACCACACGCTCTGGAAGTCCGTACCGAACGCGCTGTTCTGGTCCGTACGAACCGCGGCGGTGAGGAACAGGCGGTCATGAATGCCCGCCGATTCCTCGATGAAGAAGCCGAGGGTCTTCGTGAGCGTCGTCGTTTCCGTGACGTCCGTAGCGGAACGCGTGATCGTCGACGAGCACGTCTGCGCGCCCGGGGGCAGCTCGGTACCGCCGCACTGGTTGCCGTCGAACTGATAGTTCACGTACTGGGTGCCGACCGTGGTGCGAGAGTTCAACCACGACAGCGGGTTGAAGTTCGCGCCCGACGTCAGGTCGAGCGTCGTGTTACGAATGTTGTTGCGGCCGTTGTACTTGAAGCCGAGACGGTAGTTCGTCGTGATCGGCGGACCTTCGCCACGATACAGGAGGTTGTCGTCGACGCGATCCGTGAGGTCCGTGCCGAACGTGAGGCGGGTCTGGTTCCACGTGAACGGACGCCACGTGGCGTTCGTGCTGCCGATGAACCGGTTGATGCCCTGCCCCGTCTTCTCCTGCCAGGTGTAGCCCGGCGTCCACGCGCGGTAGCCGTTGAGCGGCGTGCCCGTGGTGGCAACGGTGCCGTTCTCCTTGTAGCCCTGACCGCCGAACGCCTGCGAGCCGATACCGGCCGTCGCGTTCGACTCCAGCGTGTAGCGCTGGTTCAGGTTGATGTAGCCGACGTTCAGCGCGAGGTCGAGCTTCGAGCCCACCGACGCGTTGACGTTCGTGCGGACCGTGTTGCGGGCGAGCGCGTTCGGACGCTTCGTCCAATCGCGAATCGGCACCTTCTCGGCGGTGAGCCGGCGGACTTCGAAGTCCGGAAGCTCGAGCACGCCCGTTTCCTCTTCGCGCTCACCCGACACGAAGTAGCGAATGCTCTCCGTACCAGCGGACAGGTTGGCGCCGACCTGGTAGCGATTGCCGGTGCCGATCGGGGTCGCGTCCGTGTCGAAGAACGGGCTGTAGATGCGGACGCTGTCCACCTTGCAGGCGCCGGACGACACGAGCGGCAGCGTGCAGGAGGCGGCGCTACGGGGGCCGCCGGTCGCAGCGTCCTTGCCCGTCAGCGTGTAGTTCCACGGATACGTGTTGCGATCGTCGAGGTAGCCGCCCTCGCCGTACGTGTTCCAGCGCGCCGAGCCGGCGCGGCCCTTCTTGGTCGTGATCACGATGACGCCGTTCGCGGCGTCGGTGCCGTACAGCGTCGCCGCCGACGGCCCCTTCACGATCTCGACGTTCTCGATCTCGTCCGGGTTCAGGTCGCCGACGCGGCTGGCGTTGTTGCCACCCGTGCCGAAGCCGGAGCCGAGGTTGCTCGTCATGCGGATCCCGTCGATGACGTAGATCGGATCGTTCGAGAGGCTGAGCGAGCTCGCGCCGCGGATACGGACGCGCGACCCGGTTCCCGTCTGCGTGCCGGTCTGCACCGCCACGCCTGCCGTCCGCGAGTTGATCAGGTCATCGATGCTTCTGATCGGCGCTTCCGCCGCGATCTTCGACGGCGTCGATCTGCGCAATGGAGTTGCCCTGCTCGACCGTGCGCTGGTCGCCCGTGGCCGTCGTGACGACGGGCGACAGGCTGATCGCGACCGCGCCGATCGCGAAGTCGACCGTGACTTCCTGGTCGCGCGCGTAACCGTGACCTGCTTCTTCTGCTCCGCCGTATCCGACGCGGAGCACGCGAACCTGGTGACGTACCGGCGGGAACGCCGCGAAGGAGGAACCGCCCTTCAGGGCCCGTCAGGCCGCCGAGCGTGGTCCCAACGATTTGCACCTGAGCCTGACTCACTGGTTGCTGATTCGCGACGTCGGTGACGCGGACCATGACCCGGCCCTGCTGTGCCTGGGCGGTGAACGAAGTGGCGCACAGCGCCACCGCTATCCCGGCCGCCCATCGAACAGAAATCGACGGGAGAGATCTCATCCTAACTACCCTCCTGACTGGTGGGAAAAAAAACGACCCCGCCCATTTTGGCGGGTCGTTGAGGAATCAATCTGAACGGCTCGGTCCTGACCCGTCGCAACGCGGGGTGAGGCGCACGCGATGTGACCAAACGCCGTTAGGGCATGTTGAGTTGTGTCAGCTAGGTTACCGACCGTCGCCACGCCCGTCAACGGGCGTCGCGTCGTCACCTGTAAGGATTCGGTGAATGGGCGTTCACGGTCGGCCAAGGCATGACAAACCGACCGAAAAACGCGCTTTGTCCCAGCCTGATTAGTAGCTTCCAACGGCAATAAAAAGGGGCCCGGCTGAGTGAGCCGGGCCCCTCGTGTTTTGCCAATCCCTGAGCCGTGTGGGACCGCCCCCGGATACCCGCCGGCGTCCCTCCGCTAGCGGTTCTCCCACGCGAAGCCGGTCGCCATTCGCTCGAGCCGTCGCGGGTCCTTTGGCGTTCGTCCGTCCATGATCCGAAGCACGCTCGTTCCGCCAAGGCTCGGCCCGTATCCCTTGGTCGCCAGGTCGTCGATCCCGTCGCCGTCGCCGTCGAGCGCGTAGACCGCTTCGTGGCCCCGGAACCGGTAGTCGCGGAGACGAAGCGGACTGAGCTTCCCCGCGTCGTCGATGAGGATCGACGATCTCGCGCACCCACTCGTACTCGCCCGCCCACGCCGTCGCGACGACGATCGCTCGGCCGCCCGGGAAGCAGCCCGGCACCGCCGTCGACCGGTACTTGAGCGACTTGAGCAGGCGCTCGTACGGCGGTTTCTCGCCGAGCCGAAGCACCTCCTCGAGGGAGTCACGGACCGCCTTCACGCGCGCGTCGAGCGGGGGCGGCAGCGGACCGCGAACACATGCCGTGTCGGTCAACGCTTCGCTGGCCGAATCCACCAGCTGGGCCGTGACCGGAAGCGGTTCGACCGTGCGCGCCAGCGAATCCACGCGCGGTGCCGTCGCAACCGTCGCGACGATGCGCCCGTTCCACGTATCGAAGCCGTTGATCGTCGCGTCGTCCGCGCCCCACGGTCCGCGCAGTCGGAAGCGGGTACCCGTCGGAAACGGCGTGCGCGCCGCGACCGCCAGCTTGTACGCGGCGAGCCGCGCCGGGTTGCGCCGCACTTCCATGTCTACACGCCCAATGTCCACGAGCAGACGCTTGCCGCGAGCAGCGGCGAGGAACCAGCCCTGCGTCACCGGCGGGAATACGAGCTTGTCGGCGATGGAATCCGCCAGCGGTGGCAGCACCTTGGGTCGCGCCCGCGCAGCGGGCCGGTTGCGACGCACCGTCGCCGCGACCGCGCTGTCGATCGAGCCCCGCAGGCTGCCGACGCCGGTCGCGAGCGCAGTGTCGGACTGGGGACTGGGGACTGGGGACTGGGGACTGGACGCCACGAGGGTGGAGTCGACGGTGGCGCTGTCGGAGTCCGCGACAGCCGCCGCGCGCGACTCGCAGGCCGCGACGGCGATGACCGTCAGGCACGGAGATCCCGAGTCGGGCGGCGCGGTCCAGAATGGTCAAGCGAGTTCGCAGGCGAGTGTGGATGCGATCACGCGATGCGTCGATCGGCTGAATCGCGATAGTGAACGCGCGTGGCTGACATAAATTGGTCTGCCGAGTCCCCAGTCCCTCAGTCCCCAGTCCCCACGTGATGGTCCACCAGTTCGCGTACAGCCCGGGCAACGTCCGAGGACGACGCCGAGCGGCAACTCGCAGCGCCCGGCTCCGCGCCGCTTGGCGGCGGGACGGACCTGATGGTGTGCATTCGCGAAGACCTCGCGCGCCCTGACGTGCTCGTTGACCTCACGCGCATCCCCGACGCCCGCGAGCTCACCTGGCGGGACGACGGTGGCCTCCGCATTGGCGGCTCCGTTCGGCTCGCGCAGCTGGCGCGCGACCCGCGCGTCCGCGAGCGATTCGGTGCACTCGCCCAGGCCTGCGAGAGCGTCGGAACGCCCGCGCTCCGCACCATGGGGACGATTGCGGGCAATCTTTGTCAACGTCCGCGCTGCTGGTACCTCCGAAGTGGCTTCGCCTGCCACAAGCACGGGGGCGACTCGTGCCCCGCCGCGTCGGGCGAGAACCAGTACCACGCGATCTTCGGCGGCGGTCCGTGCTACATCGTGCACCCGTCGGACCCGGCGGTGGCCCTGACCGCGCTCGAGGCGGAGGTGGAGATTCGGAGCGCCCGTTCGGCGGCCAGCGCCGGCGGCGAGGCTGCTGCTCACGTTAGGCGTGTGCCGATCGCCGAGTTCTTCGTCTTGCCGAGCGAGCGCCTGGACCACGAGACGGTCCTGGGCGCGGGCGAGTACGTGAGCGCCATCGAGATCCCGGGTGGCTCCGCGGGTGGCGTGCAGTGGTTCGAGAAGGTGATGCAGCGTGCCGCGTGGGACTTCGCGCTGGTGTCGCTGGCGGCGGTGCGCCGTGAGGACGGTGCGGTGCGCCTCGTGTTCGGCGGCGTGGCGCCGAAGCCGTGGCGGGTGTCGGAGTCGGTGGAGGAGGACGTGGCGTCGGGTGGACTGTCGGAGGACGACATTGCGACGTTGGCGGAGCGGGCGATGTACGACGCGAAGCCGCTGGCGAAGAACGGCTACAAGGTGGAGATGGCGGCGGCGGTGTTGAGGAGAGGCATTGGCAAGATCCTGATCGACGACCTGCGGCGTTGAGTGTTGCCATGACACACCACCATGACACACCACACTGTCGTCTTTCCAGCGCCTGAACTCAGTCGTAGTTCGTGTTCGAGTTCTCGACCGCCCATGGACGAACATCTCTACGACGCGTTTTTTCGCCTGGAACGATCGCATTGGTGGTTCGTCGCGAGGCAGCAGATCCTTCTTCGATTGACGCGCCGGTTTTTACCGCCGGGCGGAAAGTTCCTGGACGTCGGGTGTGGCACCGGAGACTACCTCGAGACGGCATCGCGAGAATTCAATGGGCACGGGATCGATTGCTCCGCTACGGCCGTTCGGATTTGTCGTGAGCGCGGGCTGACGAACGTCACGGCAACCACGCTGGAAGACCTCACAGAGCAGCCACAGGCTCAATTCAACGCTGTCATGTTCTTCGACGTCATCGAGCACCTCGACGACGACACCGGCGCACTGGCGGCCGCAAGACGAGTCCTCGTGCCCGGGGGCGTCGTGATGGTGACCGTGCCGGCGTATCAATTTTTGTGGTCTCGTCACGATGACGAGAACCAGCATCGGCGACGGTATGCCGCCCGTCAGCTACGGGCGCGCCTCAAGACCGCTGGGTATCGCGTCGAGATGCTGACTTACTTCAACACGCTGCTGTTTCCGCTAGCGGTGGCTCGGCGTACCGCACAGCGTTTTTTTCCACAACCCGATTATGACGAGCTGGCAATGCCTCGCGGGTGGAGGAACGCTTGCCTGCGCCGGGTGTTCGGGGTGGAGGCCCCTTTCGTCAAACGGGCTAGCGCGTACGAGTTGTTTCCGTTCGGACTATCGATTGCCGCGGTCGGCCGATTCGTCGGTGGGCCAGTCAATTGAGCGACCGGCATGGTCGAAGGCCACAGCGTGCCTAACGACGTCGCAGGCCCGCGGAATCGTGACCGCCTTCTCGTAGCCCTTGGAGTCGCGTGTGCTGCGGCAGCCATCGCGACGTACGCGATTCGTTTAAATGGCGATCCGAACAACGCCAGCGACTTCACATGGTACTGGCGCGCCGGCCGCGCCATTCTCGAGGGGCGGAGTCCGTATCGGGTGATCAACCCGGACGGCCCGTACCCCAGAAACGCCGGCTTTCTGTATCCATTGCCCGCTGCGCTCATCGCCGCGCCGTTCGCGCTCTTCCCGCTATGGCACGGCATGGCCGCGTTTTCCGCTTTGCCGCAGGCACTCTGGCATTCGTGATGACGCGAGACGGATACTGGCGGCTTCCGTTGCTCATGTCATTCCCAATGCTGTGGTGCGTCCAGTCAGGACAATGGACCCCGCTCGTCGTTGCTGCCGCGTTGTCACCGGTGCTTGCGTGCCTAGCCGTAGGCAAACCGACGATTGCCGCGGCGGCATTCGCGCACAGCCCGACTCGTCGCTTCGCCGCGTCGGCGACTGCCATCCTGCTGCTCGCATTGGCACTCGCTCCCGGGTGGCCGTCGGAATACCTGGCGGAGATTCGCGTTCGCGCAGCGGTGAACTACAGCATTCCCTTTCTGGTTTTCCCGGGACCGCTGCTCCTGCTAGCCGTGGCTCGGTGGCGCCGGTCTGAGGCGCGTTTGCTGCTGGCGCTGGCCTGTGTCCCACAGACCATGCTCTTCTACGATCAGTTACCGCTTCTGGTTCTCGCGCGCTCGTTCCGAGAAGCACTCGTGATGGCGGTGGCCAGCTACGTACCGATCGCCGTCATCTTCTTTGCCGCGCCCGCCGAATGACAGCGTCGCCGCCACGCTCGTCATAACTAGTCCGGTAATCGTCTGCTTGTACTATCTGCCGTGTCTCGTGGCGGTGCTCCTGCGGCCTAACGTCGGGAATGTGCCTGCGTTCGTCGACCGCTTGGCTCGGTACGCCCCTCAGTGGCTTCGCGGCGTTCCGTCAACCGCGGGACTGCGACAGGGCTAGCCTTATTTCTGTCCGCCGAGCTGGTAGCCGGCGACTGTCAGGCGCTCGTCGAAGCGACGACTCATTCTGGCAGCGGCTGACCGCGAGCCCACCGCGGTAGTACACCGGCTGCCTTCTCGACCCATGCCGGTATCCTTCCCTCGTTAGGTCGTCTCAGGATCAGGTAGAGGGCCGGCAAGTAAACGCAGACGAACACGGCTATTCCGTTGTTGCGGAAGTACGTCACCAGGTCGTCCTTGGGCCCCAGCGCGTAGTACGCGAGCGCGAGGTCGGTGCCGATGACGAGTGCATAGGTCTGGAAACGGGTTCGTGCGATGACGAACAACGGCAGCACTTCATAGACGAACGGTGATTGTGGCACGATGGCCATCGCGACGAGCAGCCTCGCCTCGGGGCGCCGCCAACGGCAGAGCGCCAGAAGCGCGAGAAACCCGCCGGGTCCGCGCAGCGGCGAGTAATGAATCGGGGTGCCCGATGTCGGCGAGTCGCCGAGAGCCGCTAACCACTGTTTGGGCCAGTCGGGGATTATCAGCAGGCATAACGCCGCGAACAGCAGCATGGCTACCGCAGTCCAGAGCGTAGGTCGGTACAGCCAGGATGGCCAAGCCAATGTTCGGCTTGATGGCACCGACGGCCGAGAGGGACGGCGCGAAAACCGCCGCCGCGAGCAGCATGGACCATTGGCCCTGCACGGCTCCGTGCGCGAACGCGGCACTGAGAAAGATTGGGAGGTAATGATACGACCGCTGCGTCACTACCCAGGCGAGCAGCGCACTGGTTACGCCCGAGAAAACCGCCGTTGCTACGTCCGAAGCGAAGACTGTGAACGGTGCGGCCGCAACGAACGCGGGAAGCGGGTAGTAGGTCCCTACGAACGGGTTCTGCCCGTTGAGGAGTGTTTTGGCGGCGAGCCAGCTCCAGGTGAAAGTCCGGCGGCGCGCCAAACTGTGGGCGATGTATCGCGAACCACGAGGCACCCGCCGCGAAGAGCCCGACGCCGAGTGCGATGCGCAGCCGGTGCACTCGACGCGGGAGACGGCGGGCGGTCAGCCTCCCGGGCGGGACGGTCTCCATCGCCTAACGATTTCCGCGGAGTGAAAGGCACGGCGACCCCGCCATGCGTGGTGGGGGCCGTAGGCGTGAATACGCGCTGCATGATCGGGAGATCGACGCTGAGCAGCAACACCAGCAGCAGCGCGGCACCCACCACCGACGCCATGAGCGCAGGCTCTCGATACAGCTTCTCGGGGTTCTGCGCGGCGCTGTCGTCTTTCATCGCGACGTGCAGGTACAACGCCATCACCAGCGCGATTGCGGGAAAGGCGAGAATCATCTCGAGGCGATATCGCATGCAGAACGCGCCGAAGAAAAGCATGGCCGACGACGCGTAGAACATCACCGACACGAGCAACCGTTCGCCGGTGAAGTAGCGAAACGACTTCCGATACGCAGTTGCCCGGGTCGCATCGCCAATGTTCCTGAACTCGGCGAATCGTTTGAGTGCCATGAAGTAGCAGCCAATCATCCAGTAGCTGAGCAGCAACGACGCTGGCGCGACGGTGACCGAGGTGACAATGAACCACCCGGCAAGCATCCGAATCGGGTTGTTGATGGCCTCGCTGAGTACGTCCACATATGGCAGATCCTTACTTCGCACGGGCGGGATGTTGTACAATGCATCCCATTACCCAGAGCGACAGCACGGACAGTGTGAACGGCATGGAGATGGAAGACGCCACGGCGATGCCCGCAACCATCAGCGCGATCCACTGCGCGTATCCGAGAGCCACGTTCACCTGACCGGAGGGAACTGGCCGCCGATGCTTCGTGGGGTGGAAGCGATCGAACGGCGCGTCGATCAGCTCGTTGAGCGTGTAGTTGCTCGATGCGATGAGGCACACCGAGGCAAGTCCGACGACGATCCTCCACCCGAATCCCGCGCGATCCACGAACGGGTCGGTACCGAGCGCGATCACGATGCCCGGGAACACGAACACGTTCTTGAACCAATGGTCGACACGGGCGATCGCGACGTGCCCACGCCAGGTCGGAGTACCACGGCTTGCGCCGATGGTGTTCGCCTGCTCGCTGCCCGGCTCGCGCGCCTGTTGGCCAACTTCAGGTGTCATGGTCAATCGGAGAGGGCATGGGCCGGGCGTGGGGAGTGCGTTACGAACGGCACGCTGAATCGACATCGACTACAGCATACCCCAATGTAATCAGACGACCGAGCGTTCGACGACGTTGCGCGCTGCTCAATGCTTATGGTAGCGCGTCTGTCTCTGTGGGTGTCATGTTCCGGCAGCAGCCTGATCAACGAGATCGTCCCGAATCCGACCGAACTGATGGCGACGAATGCAGTGGCCATGACCTCGAGCGTGGCAAGCGAGAGCACCGACGTCAAACCACCGTTATGGGTGCGGCTCCTCATCGCCGCGGCCGTAGCGGCTATCGCCGTGGTCCTGGCTGATCACCCACTCTCCGACGACTTCGCGCAGGTCTGGATGGCTGCCCGAGTCATGCTGGGAGGGGGTGACCCGTACACGCTCGTTGGACCAGGGCTGCTTCATGACTCCGCCCTATCCGCTCTACTACCCGGAGACCGCGGGGGTGGCGGTTCTGCCGCTCACTCCATTGCCGTTGCACATCGCCCGCGTGACCTTCGCGGCGGGCGGCGCCGCGGTCTTTCGCGATGATGCTCACCCGCGACGGGCTTTCAAAGTTACCGTGGCTCCTGAGTTACGCGTTTCTGAGCTGCCTCTACGTGGTACAATGGACGACCTGGCTCGCGGCGGCCGCCGTGTACCCGGTGATCGGGTTCCTTGCGTCCGCAAAGCCGAACGCGGGGATCGCCGCTCTTGCTTCGAATGCGTCACGGCGCTCGCTGCTCATCATCGCTCGCGGGTTGCGCCGTGGTGGGGGTGGTGTCGCTCGCGATGGATCCCGGTTGGCCCATGCAATGGTTCCCGATGACGCGGAACGTGCCGCACTTCCGCACGCTCGCTGCTCGTTCATCCGGCCGGCGTGTTGCTGCTCGCAAGCCTGCTTCGGTGGCGCCGCCCCGAGGCAAGAGCGCTCGCGGCGCTCGCGGTCATCCCGCACAATCCCCTGCCTCACAACATCTTGCTGCTCGCGGTGGGGCGATGGACGGTCGGCGAGTCGGCGGTGCTCTCGGTGCTCTCGTGGTGCGTGGTACCGCTCATCTGGCCCGGCGGGCAACAATCGGCTGATTTCGCCGCGCTGAGCATCGTATCGGGGCGCGCGAGTCTCTTCCTGCTTTATCTGCCGGCACTAGCGATGTTGCTGAGAAAGCCGAATTCGGCGTAGGGCGATGCGCTCGCGCTCGTTCGTGGGCCGCGCTCCGGACAGCGCGCTTCACGCTATATCTCAGCATTGTGCAAAACGAACCCTGGTCTCGCGTCGGCAGGCGTGATCGACGTTAGGCGTGAACGGCCGGGCGAACCTCTTCGGACAGGATCAGAGGAACAGAAGCATATGCAGAAGCTGTGGGCAATCGTGCAGCGGGAGTATCTGGAACGCGTGCGAACGCGTTGGTTCGCCATCGCTACGGTGTTCGGGCCAATCGTGTTCGGCGCGCTCATGTACCTCCCGGCATATGCCGCCATGAGGTCCAACGCATCGGTAGACGTCGCGCGCATTCAGATTCTCGACGCGACCGCTACCGAATTGGGGCAGCGTGTCGCGAATGAGCTCAACGGCGGTCTGACCGGTGACACCACGCGCACGCGGGTCGTTAGGCTGGATCCGGCGTCGCTGACGGCTGCCGAGTCGACCGCGACGAAAGCGGTGCTCGCCAAAGACATCAAGGGGTATCTCGTCCTGGACCATAACGCGTTGATTGGACGAGGCGCGCGCTACGCGGGAACGAATGCCACGTCGCTCACGGACATGAGGCGGATCGAAGGCGCGGTGAACCGTGAGGTGCTCGCACAGCAGTTGCGCACGGCGGGGCTCTCGTCCACCGATGCGGAGCGGCTCAAGGGAATGCGATTCGAGCTTCGGGCGGACCGCATAACGGCGACCGGTCGTGGAGGATCAGGGCAGATAAGCATCCTCATCGCGCTGTCGATCGCGTTCCTGCTCTACATGACGATCTTCATCTACGGCCAGAACGTCCTGCGCGGCGTGATGGAGGAGAAGCAGACGCGGGTCGCCGAGATCGTGATCTCGAGCGTGCGATCCACCACGCTGCTTGCCGGAAAGGTGCTCGGCGTAGGCGCGGTGGGGCTCACGCAACTCCTCATCTGGATTGGTGTGAGCTTCGCCATGGCTCGCTACCGTGCATCGTTGCTGAACATGATGGGCATCGACGCATCGCCGGTGCAGTTTCCGTCCACATCCATCGGACAGGTCGCACTGCTTGTCGTGTTCTTCATGCTCGGCTACACGTTCTACGCGGCCCTGTTCGCGGCCATCGGCGCGATGGTGAATACGGAACAGGAAGCGCAGCAGGCACAGTTGCCGGTGGTCATGCTGTTGATCGTGAGCATCATGTTCCTGCAACCGGTATTGAACGCACCGGACGGCAAGTTGGCGAATACGCTCACGTGGCTTCCGTTCTCGTCGCCCATCGTGATGCCACTGCGTATGAGCGCGGTGACTGTGCCCGCCTGGGAGATCGCGGCGTCGATATTCGCCTTGATGGCAGGCTGCTACATCGCGGTCTGGCTCGCGGCGCGTATTTACCGAACAGGCTTACTCATGTACGGCAAGCGACCGTCGATCGGAGAGCTTGCGCGATGGGTCAGACAGGGGTGACCGCGGGCGGTCTATCGTGCAACGCGGAATTCAGCGGAGGAACGTTCCCACTGATCTCTGTCGATCGAACGTGAGACTATCGACACGCCATCCGGCCGATTCGTCGCTCGTCACACACGTGTACCATTCTGGACGCGTGCTGCCTCGTGGCTCGAAGAAGCCGCGGACCGTATAGCGATTCAGTCGCTGTTGCGATACACGGATCAGATCCCCCGTAGGAAACGGAATCCGGGCAGCTTCGGGTCGGACGTGTCGAATCGCAGCTCGGCACTCGGCGTACGCCTCGACTGTCCGATCGACACGCGGCCTCGCGCGAACGTTCGCCATGAGCCAGACAGCGTTCGCGACGACAAGGCCCGCAAACAGCAGCCACCAATTGTTGAAACGGGATGTCACGTCTGCGTTCATCGCATCAACGTGAAGGACGGTGACGCCACCGTCCTGTCAGCGTGATCGGCTCGCGCGTAGCCAGTCGGAGGCGGCAGGAGCATCGACGCGCGCCTCGCGGTCGGCTGCGATCGAACACGCGCTGGTAGTCGGCGCGCACGGTGTTCTCGAGGACTGCGCTCTGGTAGTCGCCTGAAGCTGATGCCACTTGATGCGAAACACGTCGACCACGCTGCACTGCATCGCGAAGGAGACGAACCGTCGACGTCTCGTTTTGCCGGAGCTGCACCGGGATTCGCTTGATGTCGAGCTTGTGCTTGAGCGCGAGATAGACCAGCTCGACGTCGAACGAGAATCGCTCGAGTCGCTGGAGTCGGAATAGCTCGTCGGCAATGTCGCCGCGCATCCCCTTGAGACCACACTGGGTGTCGAAGAATCCGCCGGTCACCAGTCGCCCAACGAACTGAGAGAAGATCGTCGACGCGAGCCGCCGCTGCAACGACAGGTCAGCGAGGTAGACCGAGTCGGGGAGCGTGCGATCGCCGATGACGACGTGAAAGCCGTAATCGCGAATGTACCCCACGATCACGGGCAGCAGCTCGAGATCGTACGGGAGATCGACATCGGTGAACACCCGCACATTGCCGCGGGCGGCACGCATTCCGCTCGCGACGGCCGCGCCCTTGCCGCGGTTGGTCGGTAGCCTGATGAGCCGCGCGCCAAGGGCGGGGTCCCACGGCTGCTCGGTAAAGTCGCCGCCGCCATCGTCCACGACGATGATCTCCGACGAGAGCCCAGTTCCGCGCAAAAACGCATCGAGGCGCACGACCGACGCGACAGCGAGTGGCGCCGAGCGGTAGCACGGCAGTATGACGGACAGGTCTGGGTTCATCCTGCTTCGTCGAGACGGATCGCTGAGGCGCATGGGGTCACATTCAGACGACCTGGATGGGTCGCAGTTGCGCCGCCCGGCCTCGAATGTCGCAGACGTCCTTGGACGCAGCAACGGATACGCACCTTCCCGCCCCGATTCGTTGCCTGCGGTGACGGGCGCGGTCGGCAGTCGTAAGTTCTAGCGTGCGCTCCCCTTCTCCAACAACTGCTCGGCTGCCTACACCGCAATCTCGCGCCGCCACGATCCGTGTTCGGCTGGCATTCGCCCTGGTCATCGGGGTTTCTGAGCGCGCTGTACGTGCTTCTATATGCACGGGCCAACCCGGACTTCGTGAGTGACTTCGACCAGGTCTGGGCGGGCGCGAGAGCGTTATGGCACGGTCAGAACCCATACATCGTCGTCGGGCCTGGACGCGCATTCCACTGGCATTGGCCACTCTACTACCCGCTGCCAGCGCTGGTGCTGACCGCGCCGCTCGGTCTCATTGCGGTGGTGCCGGCGAGAATGGTCTTCGCCGGCGTGTCAGCAGCGCTCCTCGCATTCGCGATCACTCGCGATGGCTTCGCACGCTGGCCGCTCTTCATCAGCATCGCGTTCATGGTGAACGTGGAGCTCGTGCAGTGGTCGAACCTGCTCGCTGCAGCAATGCTACTCCCGGCACTCGGCGGTATCGCGGTCGCGAAGCCGAACATTGGGCTCGCCATGGGTGCACACGCCGACCGCGTGAGCTCCATCCGCTGGCTCGTCGCGGGAAGCGCGATTCTCATCGCGTCCAGCTTCGCGGTCTTCCCGGGCTGGCTCGGTTACTGGATCGAGAATGCTCGGAGCGCGCCCCATGTCACGCCTCTCCTTCTCCGCCCCGGCGGTCCGCTGCTGCTGGTGGCGTTGGTACGTTGGCGTCGTCCCGAGGCGAGGCTGCTCGTCGCCCTCGCCTGCACGCCGCTCACGCCGACGTTCTATGACCCAGTGCTTCTCTATCTCGTGACACGATCATTCCGCGAGGCGCTCACCCTCACGGTGTGCACGTTCGTGCTGTTCTTCATCGTGGCGTTCAACTCTCCGCTGCCGACGGCCGCGGCGTGGGGCGATCTCGTCGCGACCGCGTCCATCTGGGTCATCTATCTCCCCTGTCTCGTCATGGTGCTCTTGCGCCCTAACGAGGCTCCCGCATCCGCGGAGCGAGCAGCATGACGATGGGGCGAACCGAGACAGAAACGCTCGCATCAGACACGCTTCCGGACAGGCTTCCGCTTGGACTCCGGTGCGTGCTCGCCACGGCGCTCGGCTCCTGGGGAGCGTTCATCACGTACTTCTCCTTCGCTGTCGCGCCGCAGCATCTCGCGAAGGATTTCTCGTGGCCGTGGCGAGCCGCACGGGTGCTACTCGAGGGGCACAACCCGTACGACGTGATCCAGGCGACCGGCCCCTACCCGTTCAACGTCGGGCTGTTCTATCCGCTGCCCGCGGCGGTTGCCGTGCTTCCGTTCGCACGACTCAGCCCCGTGCTGGCAGGGACGCTTTTCATTTTCGTATCCGCGACGCTGCTCGCGTTCGGTCTCACGAGCCGTCGGCAGGACCTGCACAAGCTGCCGCTGTTCGCGAGCGCACCATTTTGCATGGCTGCGGTGCTTGGTCAGTGGGCGCCCCTCATGACCGCCGCCGCGCTGCAACCGGCACTGCAGTTCCTGCTCGCGGCGAAGCCGAATCTTGGGCTAGCATGCTGGATCTATCGGCCGAGTATTCGCGGAGCCATCGCCGCGGCGGTGTTCGCGCTGCTGACGTTGTTGATCATTCCCACGTGGCCGCTCGACTGGCGGCACGCGCTGGAAGCGGCGCCGCGGTACAAGGGCCCAATCATGCGTGGCGCAACGGGGCTGCTGCTCCTCGTGGCGGCAGTACGCTGGCGCCGACGCGAAGGGCGTCTATTTCTCGCCATGTCCTTCGTGCCGCAACTGACGTCTGTTCTACGATCAGCTGCCGCTCTGGCTCGTCCCGAACACCGTCTGGCGGTCGCTGCGGCCTAACGTTCCTCAGCTGGGTCGCCTGGTCGCAGTGGTATCCGAGTCGGGCGCTTCCGTCGAACGTCGCCGCGGCGGAACCCTGGGTGTTCTGGCTCCTGTACATTCCCACGCTCGTGCTCGTCCTGCTGCTTCCGAGCCACGAGTCGTCGATGCCTGCTCGCGCGGATGCAGCAGCACACGACGTCGCGAGCCCGCCAGCGACTACCTAACGAGTGCCCGACGGTCCTGCTGCCGCGGCCTTCGTGCCCGAGGTAGCGCCCACGGGTGGCTCGATGCCGACCTGGTCGAACCGCGGGTCCGAGCGGATCGCGTCGAATCCCGGATCGCGCAGCGCGCTCCGAAGCTCGGCACCACGAGGCCGGGCACGCGAGAGCGCGTCGAATGCCTTGTCACGAGTCCCAAGAGCCGTGAGGCCGAGGCTCAGATACACCGCATCGCGGACGCCGAGCGTGCTGCCTGCTTTCAACTTCGCGTTCGACAATCGGCGAGCATCGGCCTTCGCGGCATCGAACTCCCGCGAGTAGGCGTTGACGTAGAACTCGAGTGCCTCGCCCCACGCGGCGCCACTCAGGCGCCGAGCAGTTTCAGCATCGCTGAACGCGTCGCGGAATTCATCCATGTGCATCCGTACGCGCGCCCGAAGCGCGTATGCAAGCGGGTCGTACGAGTCCGCACCAATGCTTGCGTTCACGAGCGCGCACGCATTGACGTATCGTCGCGCCAGATATTCCAGCTCGGCGAGCAATCGCAGCGATACCGCGCGGTCGCGCTCGAAGCCGAGCGCTTGCCTGAGCTGAGCTTCGGCAGCCTGGTCGCGTCCCATTCGCAGCAACGTGATCGCGTACTCCTGACGCGCGTCAGCGCTACGCGGCGCGACCTTGATCGCGCGCTCGTGCGCCCGGATCGCGCCGGCATAGAGACGGGGATCACGCACTCGCTCGAAGATCGCGCGGCCGGTCCATGCGTCAGCGGTCGCGCTGTCGGCGAGCAGCGCGCGATCGACCAGTGCTTCTCCCTCGCGCAGCGCCGCGAGCTGCCCGAGTGGACCAACTCGACCGCGCCGCTCGAGGGCGGTGGCGTAGGCCCGGACAAGCCGTCCGAGCACGAGTGCCGACTTGGGCGCTTTGTCCAGGGCGCGTTCGAACGCTGCACGGGCTGAGTCTCCAGCCCAGAGGTCGTACTGCGTCAGGAAGTAGTCGCCACGAGCCAGGTTGTCGTACGCCGCCGGATCGGAGACAGGACGGCGGACGTTAGGCCGCGCAGCTCTGCAGTACCTCGGCGACGGCGGCGACAACCTGATCCTCGATCGACGCCAGGGAGGTCTGCGGATACAGGAACTCCCGCTCCCAGCGAGGCATCTCGCCGCCACGCGCGAGGATACGCATCGTGATCGACGCGCCGCCGCGCTGCGAAGTCATGGTGCCTGTGACCATGAACTTCGCGCCCACCAATTCCGCCAACTGATTTACCCGACCCTGCCGCTTCCGCCGACGCTCGTTCGGCGCTGCCGACGGTAGGCGTGAAGATCCCAGGGACGCCCGACAGACCGTTCGCGATCCCGCGTGCGATGGCCCAGGGCAGATGGACCTGTGCGCCATCACTGAGGCGCGCTTCAGGCGCGAGAACAGCGACAACGGTTCCTGCCGACGACGCGGGACGACCAATGAGATCCGCGAACGGAACCCGAGCGTCGACGCGACACGGCGGAGGCGGCGCGATGCGAGGCGTCTGCGCGCCCGCACGCGTGAGCCCCAGGCCGCCAATGAGCACACCCAGAGTCACGCGCCCGAAGGCGCGCCCACCTTGCATTGCCATTGTCGTTAGGCCGTCGAGGCTGGAGATCCGTGCGGACCGCTAGCGAACCAGGATGAGGCGTTTAAGAGTCGTGGGCCCCGGCCCAACCGGCCCAGTCGTCGTCATCGGCTTGAATATGCCTGTAATCGACGCCGGCGGATTGTTCGGATCCGGCGTTCCGCCGCCGTTAGGCATCACCTTCGTCAGCGTGAAGGACCCGAGCATCTGGACAGTGACCTCGGCCGGCGCCGTTACAGCCGCTGATAGCAGAGATGGAAAGCCGCCTTGATATCGACGCCGGTCGTCCCGTCCTGATTCAGGCAATCGCCGTTGCTGGTAAGGGTATAACACACGTAGTACTGCTCGTTGCCGTTGCGCTCGACGCCCTGGAGCGTCGGACCTACCATGTTGCCCGTCTGGACCTCGAGCACGTCTCCGATTCCCAGGGTATAGCAGGTCTGCTCCGGCAATATTGTCGCGGTATTCGTTACCGCCACCCTGCGGCGGGATCCCATCCGGGTTCAGCGTCCCATCGGCCGAACGCTTGCGCGGTAGCTTCACTGCCTGGTAGTTGCCTGGCGCCGTCGAACCTGGCGGCGGGTCATCCACCGTCGTCTGGTTACCGTTGCCCGCGCCCATCTTGAGGTTGAATGTCCGGTCAGCGACGGACATGTTGTTCAAGACCTCGCGGTCCTCGTCGGTGAACGGCCGCGTCAGATTGTGCCGCGGTGTTCGCCAGTCCTCGGGCGGTGTTGACTTTCTGCATCAGGATCACGTACGGGATCGACCACGGTCGGATGCAGTTCGAGTTATTGACCGGAGCATTTGCCCAGGCCGTCGCTCGAGCCTTGACGCGCGGCGCGGCAATGCCAAATGCGCCCATGATCATCTTGTTGGTGCCGTGGCTGACGACGACGTGCACGGCGTTAGGCACCGTCGAACCGCTCACGAGTGTGAACGTGCTCGTCGCGTCGTCCCACGTGCCCAGCTGCACGCTGTCCACGGTTACCAGATCGTACATGGCCCGATTGAGCTGAGCGATCGCCGTAGCGGTGTCGACGGCAGCGGCTCTGGGGTGCGGCGGGTTCAACTGCACTGCACCCGCGAGCGCACCGGCGTCGGCTGACGTCTGCAGCTCGTTCCGCATCGTCCAGATGCGACTCATGTCGATGGCCATCGCCGCCGCGCCCATCAGAACCATGAACAGGAGTCCGAACAGCACGACGAACACGCCCTTCCGATTCTTCATCCGACGCATCGCATCCTCCGGGTAAGTACAGTCCCGGCCTTCGCTCGCCTGCACGCGTCTTCACTACTGCCCGATCTTCCCGAACTCATGATGACCTGGACCAGCGCCGGTCCCATGATCACGATGAACAAGGCCGGCAGAATGAACAGCACCAGCGGGAACGTCATCTTGAGCGGCGCCTGCTTTGCCTTCTTCTCCGCGGTCTGACGGCGCTTGCGCCGGAGCGTCTCGGCCGACACGCGAAGCACCGTCGCAATGCTCGTACCCCACTTCTCGCTCTGAATCATGCTCGAGACGAGCGCGCGCATCTCCTCGACGCCCGTGCGCTGCCAGAGCGAGCGCAGCGCGGTGTCGCGCGGGATGCCGGCGTTCGTCTTTCGGTTCACGACCGCCAGCTCGTGCGCGAGGTCCGTGTGCGCCGAGCCGAATCTCACGGGCCACGCGAAGGATCGCCGCGTCGAGACTGACGCCGGCTTCGACGCAGACGACCAGGAGGTCCAGCGCATCCGGGAACCGACCGCCGAATGCGCTCCTGCCGCTGCCGCACGAGCCGGTCCAGGAAACCCATCGGGAATGATCCAGCCGCGCAGAACATCGACGACGCCAATGCTGAGCGCGTACATCGAAGAAGCTGATCCTCGGGCCACGAAGGCGATCGCGAGCACCGGGAGGATCGACGAACGAGACCACTCGAACGAAGAAAGAACGTCGCCGGCGCGGTTGGCGTATCGAACCCCGCCTGAATCAGCTTCTCCTGACGACGCGACGTCGTCGGTCGGACTGCCCGGGCAACGTATCCAGCAGCCACTGGCGGAGGCCGACGCGACTGCGGTCCTTGATCGGGCCGAAGCACGATCGTCGGACGCGGAACCGTCGTCCATCGACGCCCGCGCGCGCCAGCACGGCTCGCCGCTGTGCGATCGTCAGATGAGCGCAGCCCGCCGACGATGACGGCGAGCACGACCAACGACCAGGAGAACGATGAGCTGAAATGGGCATGGCTCGGACCTCAGATATCGATGTCGGCGATCTTCATCATCATGTAGTACCCCGCCATGACCATGAACCCGGCGAACACGAACACGATAGACGCCCGTGGGCTGACTCGCCAGCATCGGCTCCATGAACTTCGCGGTTGATCAGGTTGATGAGGACGAACACGACCAACGGGCAACAGCCGACAGAATGCGCGCCGACATCTTCGACTCCGCCGTCAGCGTCTCGATGTCGGCCTTCAGCGCCGCCCGCTCGCGCATGAGCGTGCCGATGTTCCCGAGCACCTCGCTCAGGTTACCACCGGTCTCGCGCTGAATCAGCATCGCCGTCACGAACATCTTGAGATCCAAACTATCAATGCGGCTCTGCAGGGCAAGCAGCGCGGTGCGGACTTCCATGCCGAGTCGCTGCTCCTCGTAGAATCGCGAGAACTCCGGACCGAGCGGTCGCGTGATCTCTTCGCCAATGAACTTCATCGCGGCCTGGAACGAGTACCCGGCCTTCATCGCGCTCACCAGCATGTCGATCGCGTCCGGCAACTGATCCCGGAACAGTCGAGATGCGCTTCTTCTGCTTGCCACGGAGCCAGCCAGATCGGGATCAGGAATCCGACAACGCCGCCGAGAAAGCCAACGATGGCTCCCCGGAAGAGCCAGCCGAGCGCGAATCCGACGACCGTCGACGACAGATGCACACGCGGAGCAGGAAGCTCGCCGGCGTCGTCTGCTCGAGCCCCGCCTTCTGGAGCTGCTCGGCGACGACCGACGTGATACCGCGGCCAGCCAGCAACCTGTCGAGCGCCGGCAGATCGCTGACGTTCGCCTCGCGAAGGATGCTCCGAACACTGTCGGCGTAGAGCGATCGCGCTCTCGCAGCCGGTCGAGCGCAGCATCGGCCTGCGCGAGAGCCGCGGCGGTTGATGAACAGGTACCCGCCGATCAGCACGCCGACGATGCCGAGAAGACACCGCGCGAGCAGTCAGTAGCTGCGACCCATGCAGTCTACTCCGATTCGAACATCCGCGGCGGCAGCTCGACGCCGGCCACCCGGAGTCGGTCGGTAAACGTCGGCCGAACGCCGGTCGCCTCGAACTGGCCGACGATCCGGCCTTCCGGCGAGATGCCGCGGCGCTTGAAGCGGTAGATCTCCTGCGTCGTCACGACCTCGCCTTCCATGCCGGTGACTTCGGTGACGCTCACGACCCGTCGCGTTCCGTCCGACAGACGCGACGCCTGGATGATCACGTCGAGCGCCGACGTAGATCTGCTCGCGCATCGCGCGGTTCGGCAGGTTGGTTCCCGCCATGAGGATCATCGTCTCGAGACGCGCCAGCGCGTCGCGCGGCGTAGTTCGCGTGAACCGTCGTCAGCGATCCTTCGTGACCGGTGTTCATCGCCTGGAGCATGTCGAGCGCCTCCGCGCCGCGAACCTCACCGACGATGATTCGATCGGGGCGCATACGCAACGCGTTCTTCACGAGGTCGCGGGCCACGACTTCGCCGCGGCCTTCGGAGTTTGGCGGCCGTGTCTCGAGCCGAACCACGTGCTCCTGCTGCAGCCGGAGCTCGGCGGCGTCCTCGATCGTGACGACGCGCTCGTCCGCCGGAATGAACGAGCTGAGCGCGTTGAGCAGCGTCGTTTTGCCCGGAGCCGGTACCGCCGGAGATCAGCATATTCAGCCGCGCCTTCACGCAGCCGGCGAGCAGCTGCAGCATCTCCATCGTCAGTGCGCCGTTCGCGATCAGCTGCTCGACCGTGAGGTCGGCGCCGAATCGACGGATCGACAGCACCGGTCCGTCGAGCGCCAGCGGCGGAATGATCGCGTTGACGCGCGAGCCGTCGGGGAGACGGGCGTCGACCATCGGCGACGACTCGTCGACGCGACGGCCGACGCGGCTCACGATGCGGTCGATGACCGCCAGCAGGTGCGCGTCGTTCCGGAACTGCGCGCCGACGCGCGAGAGCTTACCCTTTCGCTCGATGAAGATGTCCTTCGCGCTGTTGACGAGGATGTCCGAGATCGTCGGGTCGCGGAACAGCGGCTCGATCGGGCCCGAGGCCGGTGATCTCCCAGACGATCTGCTCGACGATCTCCTCGCGCTCCGTCTGGCTGAGCGGCGTCGATTCCTCGCGGAGGAACTCACCGACGGCGAGCCGGATCTGGTGGACGACCTCGACTTCATCCTTGATCTGCTCGAGCGCCTCGAGGTCGAGGCGCTCGATGAGCCGGTGGTGCAGGTCGATCTTGAGCTGATCGACGGCGCTGAGCTTTTCCGTCGCTCGCGTCCGCGCGTCGAGTACATGCTCGACCCAGGCGCGCATCGAGCGACTCGATCGCCGACAGCGCGCCGTCTGAATGGCGGCGCGGGCGGCGCCGCCGCAAGGCGGCCATTCGAGCTGCTCCAGCTCCGGAGATTCGGGCGCGGCAGCGCGGCGGCTTCGCGGCGCCGTGCCGTTCGAGCTGGCTTTCGCCCCGAGAGTCGATCCATCAGCGACATGTTCAGCTCCTCTTCCGCGCGAACAGGTTCTTGAGACGCGATCCGCCCGGCGCCGTTCTGGTCTGTGCGCGCCATTGGTCTGCCGAGGCTGACGCCTCCACCGAGCTTGCCGCAAGCTGCGCGAACGCCCAGCCGAGCTTCGACGCCCGGGTCGAACTCGGCGACCGGCACGCCGTTCGTGAGCGCGCCGGACGCCACGCGATAGTCGTTAGGCAGCTTGAAGAAGATCGCGGCCTTGAGCACGTCTTCCGCGTCCGCCGGAGAGAGCACCTCGCCCGACTGGAAGCGGTTGACGACGACGCAGACCTTGTCCTTCGAGTAGCCGAGGCGGCGGCACAGCTTGACCGTGCGCTGCGTGCTGCGGAGCGCCGCCGACGCTCAGCTGCGTCACGAGGACGATCCGGTCCGCCGCGTCCAGCGCCGCGAGCGTTCGATCGTTGAGCTGATGCTCGCAGTCGAGCACCGTGAACAGAAAGTTGCTGCCGCAGGTGCTGGATGATCGTGGTGACCGTGTTCGCGTCGACCTGCTCGTCCGCCTCGGGGCTGTCCGGCGCCGGCAGGACCCAGACACCGCCACGACGTCGGCGTCAGCAGCGAATTCAGCAGCTCCGCATCGATGCGGTCGATCTTCGCGACCAGGTCGCCAAGGTCGTAGGACGGATTCGAGGTTCAGCAGGACGCGAATGTCGCCCGCCCCGATGACCAGGTCCGCGAGCGCGGCGCGAGCACCCGGGTGATTCTTGGCGAAGCCATACGCGAGGTTCGTCGCAACCGTGCTCACGCCGAGCCCACCCTTCGGCGCTGTACACGGCGATGATCTCGCCGTGATCCGACGGTCGACTGCGTGCGCCGCATCAGATCGATCGACGGCCGCCGGCAAGGTCCTTCGGGTCGGGCGGAGCGACGAGGAACTCCTGAATGCCGGCGCGCATGGCGCGCAGCATCACATCCGGCTCCTGCTTTGGGTGCGGTGCCGATGACCGCCGTGTAGCGCTCACGACGAATCTCCCGCTCGAGCGTGGCCAGCTGAAGATCGGCGACGCCGTCGAGCGGGAGGATCACGAGATCGACGTGCTTCTGGCGAAGCTGATCGATCGCCGCCTCCACGTCATCCACACTGTGGAATTTCGTGAACCCGAACCGGGCGAGCACCTCCGTCGCCGGCTCTTCCGGTCCGGCCGCGCGACCAACGAGCAATGCCTCTCGTGCCATATCTGCTCGATATACCTGGTCTGATTCGACTCGCCGCGTGCTACGGGCGCGCGCTGGTTAGGCGGCAGGCGCTTCTTCAGCGCGTCGAGTGCCGGCTTCGTCGTATCAGGCTTGCAACCGCATCACGTCCTCGGCGCGCGGGCGCAGCGGATCGACGATGATCGGGTGTGACGATCACGATCAGCTCCGACTCGTTCTTCTGGAACCGCGTGCTCGAGAACAGCTGACCGAGGATCGGGATGTCCATGAGCAGCGGGATGCCGGTCTTGACGCGCTCATCCTCGTTGGAGAACAGGCCCGACAGGACGAGGCTCGTGTTCCGCCTGACGTCGACGGTGCTCTCGATGCGGCGCGTGCGGAGCGCCGGAATGCGGAAGCCCTGGAGCAGGACGGCGTTCGACGAAGTCGAGGCTCGACACCTCGGGCATCACCTGCAGCTTGATCAGGCTGTCACTCACGATCTCCGGCGTGAACCTGAGCCGGATACCGAACTCCCGGAATTGAATGGATACACGCCGATTGGCCACCCGGACCGCCACTGCCGCCCTGCACAACCGGGATCGGCATCTCGCCACCGGCGAGGAACGTCGCCAGCTCGCGGTTCGCCGTCATGATCGTCGGCTCGGCCAGCAGGTGAGCATTGCCGTTCTGTTCCTGCGCGTCGAGGAACGCCAGCAGGTCGTCGGTGCCGAAATCGGTGAGAACGGTGAGGTACCGCGTTAGCGACGGGATCGTGACCCTGCCGGTGATCGGGTCGATCGTACGCGTCGCTGCCGAAGTTCCCACTGCCAACGCGAACGTTCTTGTCGCGGTAGATCGCCGAGACGCCCGATCTCGCGGAGCGCATCGCGTCGGACTTCGGCGAACTTCACGGCCAGCGCGATCTGCATGCGGTCCGCGGCGCGTGTGAACCTGAACGCGGAAATGCACCCGGCGTCCGCTCTGCAGCCAGAGAATGATGTCGCCTTCACCGGCGGCGGCGGCGTTGATGACGATCTCGCGCTCCGATACGACGACGGCGTCGACGATCGCCGGGTTCGCGACCGTGACGCGCGTGATGACTTCCGCCGCCCGGTATGGGTAGGAACGCCCGAGGGGCAGGTCGAGGCGCGTGACCGCGGTTTCCTGCGCGAACGCACGCTGCGACACGAACATCATCGCGGCGAAGAAGCCGAGCATGCGAATGGCGCGCCGGTACACGTCGCTCTTGCCGATCAAGCGAGTGCTCCTTGTGAGGTGATGAGGTTGGGAATGTGCTTCACGCCGAGTGCGCACGCGCTCACGGCGTCTTCGAGGAGTCGCGCTTCGCAGCCGAATCCTTCTGGAACTTGAGATCCGTTGCGCTCGTTCCGCGGAACACCTTGACGTTGAACGAGTCGGGTCGCGCCGGCTTCGGGTGGCGGCGCCTGAACGACCGGCGGCGGCGAGTGGTGACTGACGCGGTGCCGGAGCTGGCGATCGTTGCGCGGTGCGGCGCGGTTCCGGCGCTTCGCGTCGCGGCAGCGGGACGGTGCGCGAGCGCTTGATGTCGGTGAGCACGTCGCTGGCGTTGGCGCCGTTGGTGCTGATGCTGTCCGGGTCGCCGTAGCCGCGCAGCACGAGCTGCAGCGCGCCCTGCGCGGCGGCGATCGCCAGCCTCTCGGCCTCGCTCCGGCGTGACCTCGATCGAGGCGACGCGCGGCGCTGATCGGGCGGCCGTCCTGGGCGCGCTCCGGCGCGGCGCCGATGGCCAGCACGCGCATGTTCGACATGAACAGCTTGGCGGTGCTCTTGCCGGCGTTCTCGGGGTCGTCGATGACGACCATGATGTCGACGCGGCTGTTCGGCTGGACCATGCCGGCGAGGCTGGCGACGTCGTTGATGCGGATGCCGTAGGCGCGCTTGCCCGGGGTGATCTTGACCTCGAGCCCGGCGCCGGTGCCCTCCGGGGCGAGCCGCCCGGGGACGAGCGCCTCGCCCTTGTAGACGGCCACGCGGGTGACGCGGTCGGCCACCGAGTCGACGTTCGTGTAGGCGCCCGCCGGCTGCGTGCCC
Organism: uncultured Gemmatimonadaceae bacterium; assembly: GCA_963829055.1. Classification (GTDB taxonomy): domain Bacteria; phylum Gemmatimonadota; class Gemmatimonadetes; order Gemmatimonadales; family Gemmatimonadaceae; genus JAJKIV01. The sequence goes on from CAWHHI010000008.1 coordinate 362,522, forward strand.
GCCGGCCACTGCGCCACGACGACCGCCATGCGGTCGACCTTGACGCCCTCGGGCATGTCCTTCGGCCGCGACCACGACCGGCACGGTCGCGATGCGGCTACTCGCCTTGGTCGCCTCGAGGACGCGGTACACACCGAAGGTCGCGATGACCGCGACGACGAGAGCGAGGTAGAAAATCACTGTGTAGCGCTTCGCAGCCATAGGTCACCGCGTCGGATCGGAAGAGCGTGAGAAAACAGCGTGCGTGATGAAGGACGATTGAAGCGGCAGAACAGATCAAGTGCAGGCGCCGGCAAGTGCGCCGGCGCATTCCCAGCGAAAGGTCACCGACCGGGTCAACGGTGAGGGCCGGCACCGGCAGGAATCGGGAGAGCGTAGCGAGGGGGATCGGATGGGCAGTGACGGTCACGGTGATGTACTCGTTGTTGGTACCGCCCGTGTTCACCGAGACCTTGGTCAAATCCAACCCGTTGAACCCGTACGTCGTCGCGTAGCTCTGGACCTTATCCTTGACGGCGGTCCTGTAATCTCCGATCGCGTAATTCTTCCATTTCGAACCGTACCGTGCCCCTTCGCGGAGGCCGAGTCGAGTGCGTTCATCTGCCCGTAGGCTCGGCTGAAGTCGATCACGCCGAACACGATCAAGGCCAGGAACGGGACGACGAGCGCGAACTCGACGATCACCGCGCCTCTGCGAGCAACCAAACGGCGCCGCTTGATACTCTTGCTCATGGTGCCGTCCTCAGGAGGTTCCGGTGCGTTCCCAGCGGTACCGCACCGACCGGGTGACAGTGAACGGGGAAAGACCCAGGAACTTTCCAAGCACGGGCAGCGGAACCGGGTGCGCCGTCACCGTAACGGTGACGTACTCCGGCGCGGTAGGTATGTCGGGCACGACCGTCACGGTGGTCATGTCCAGACTCTTGTATCCGAAGACGGCGGATGTCTGTTGCATCTTGGCTTTGACCGCGGTGGTGGCCGTGGCCAAGTCGGTTATGAGGTCCTTCCTCGTCGACGCGGTTCGAGCTCCCTCGCGAAGCGCAGCATTGATCGCGTTGAGCTCCGAGTAGGCGCGACTGAAGTCAATGACGCGCGAAAATCGTGATGAACAGAAACGGCACGACCAGCGCGAATTCGACGATGACCGCGCCGCGCCTGCCTCGACTGGTTCGTGTTCGATGTCGCAGCATTGCCCCTCGTTCAGTACGAAAGAATCCCGGGAATCCAGCCAATCAACAACGCACCGCAGGCGAGTGCGACGCCGTAGGGAAGGTAAGCCTTGCGCTGCTCGTCCGCCGACACTTTCCCCAGCGGTGCGAGCGAAAACATGGACAGGGACATCGCCACCCGTTCCACGCCCTCACGCGTCCTGCGCTGCCAGATGAGCGCGCCGAGCGACAACACTCCGCCTGCGAGCGCCGCGACGAGTGCTGCTCGCCAGGCGCCACCAGGACCGAGCCACGCCGCGGCTGCCGCAAACAGCTTCACGTCGCCAGCTCCCATGCCACCGGCGACATGGAACATGATCCAGATCGAGAACCCGAGCGCGAGACCAGCCGAGGGCCCGAACCAGCCCCGGCCAAACCGGCTCGAGCGCGATGGAGAACGCAAACCCCGTGACAACGAGTACCGCGACCAGTGCATTGGGGATTCGCCGCCAACGTACATCGGTGACGCAGGCGGAGAGCAACAAAATGGTGTAGACCACACCCGCCGCGAGCCGCCACTCAGATCCGGCAAACACTCACGGCCTCCACAGACTTCGTTATCCCGCGTCGAAGCTCCTGACTAACCATCGTTAGGCGGTGAGCAGTAGCCGTCACCGATTACTCCGAGCCCTTCAATACGACAACGCGCCGACTCGACAGACGTCCGCGCGGGGAACCCACACTCCGCGGAAGCGCCATTGTAGCACGCTCCTCGGCGGAGTAAAACAGGCGATCGTCGTTAGATCGGCGAATCGCCGTTAGATCAGCGTTAGACGGTCGTGATCTGACTCGTCCGAGCCGCGAACCAGCTCTTGATGCTGCTTCCGAAGACCGTGACGACACCGATCAGGAGCACGGCGATGAGCGCGACGAGCAGCCCGTACTCCGTAACCGCGATACCTTCGTCCGACCGAACGAACTTCTGTAGCCCTCCGGCAATTCGACGCATGTGAAACGCTCCCGGTGCGGTACGGTGCCGCGATTCGAGCTACGACGGCGTAGCGCGTGATATGGTACGTCGCGAGGATCTGACAACCTGAACCCGAGTACCGCAACCAACGAGCAGAGTACAGCGATCCGTCGCAGTCAGTGACTGCGACGGATCGCTCACTCGCAATTAGACGGTCGTGATCTGACTCGTCCGAGCGGCGAACCAGCTCTTGATGCTGCTTCCGAAGACCGTGACGACACCGATCAGGAGAACGGCGACGAGCGCGACGAGCAGCCCGTACTCCGTGACCGCGATACCTTCGTCCGACTTGATGAACTTGCTGGTAACGCTGCGAATCTGATTCATTTGAGCCCCCTCATGAGTTTTGTGAAACAACACCAATGTCGGCGAGGCAATAGCGATTCGCCTGGTCGTTCACTTCCCCGCGCCGAAACCACCTTCGACCAACCATCAAGTTCGCGCGAGGTTCGGTAGAACGAAAAGGCGCGTTGGTTTCGCAGGGTCGAGAAGCGGTACATGTTAATCGACTAACCTGCACCCCGCCACAGAAGTCAATCGCCGACCTCGTATTGCCCGGCGCCCTCTGCAAGAACGGTATCACTGCGATTCCCAACACGTTGGCGATGTCCTGCCCGCCCCAAACCGGTCGCTCTGCCTCACCGCACCGGATCGGAACATAGGATGGTAACCCAACTGTTAACCGCTTCTGATTGCAACTGACTTTCTCACCGACTCGCCCATCTGTGCTCGAGCGCCGCGAAACTGGAATCGGTGTAGAATCGGTGTATTTGTCCGGTCACCGGCACCCATTGGACTTGGGAACCGTGAGTCAGGTCACGACCCGGTTTCCCTGCAATCGTTGCGGCCGACCGACACATAGTGTTGCATTCATGGCACGGTTTCACCACCGAAGATTGCCACGGTAGCTCCTCCTCGAGTGCTACTCGAGTAGACGATTGAAACCCCCTGTCAGGGCACTCGTCGAACCGCAATGAACGTTCAGTCCAGGTCCTCGCTCACTCCTCGCCAGCAGATAGCGGCCGCGGCGGCCATCGGCACGGTGGCCGGCCTCCTTGCCTACGCGTTCCTGCAACGTCCGGGATTGGGGGCGACTACTTCTTCGTGTGGAGCGCTGCCCGATCATTGCTCGCGGGCAAGAACCCGTATCACGTCATCGCGGTCGGGCCGGAGAATCCAGGGAACGATGTGTTCCTCTACCCACTCCCGGCCCTGCTGCTCATCGCCCCGCTCGCGTGGCTTCCGTTGCCCATCTCGGGCGGATACTCCTCACCTGGTTTCACCGCCTCGGACCTGGCGACTACTACGTCCAGAAGGCCATACCGTACGCGATGGGTATCTACTTCGTCGCCCTGGCCATCGTTCTGTTGCCCGAACCAAAGCCCGCGCCAGAGTCAACGGAGTCCCAAACGACTGACCCGATCGGAGCGGTCGTGGCGCCGTGAGCAACGGCGCCAGCATCGCGCTCCAGGACTTGCCTCAGCGGGTCTGGGCGCGGGCCATGACCGCGCTTCGTGCCGAAGAGGCCACTCGGTCATCGATCCAGGAGGTTCCCTGGCGACAGCGCGCGATGACGGCGTTGGCGATCGGTCTCGCGAGTGGGTTGCTCGCCTACTACTCCGTCCAGCGCCCGGGTGCGGTGCCGGATTTTCTCTACCCCTGGACGGGCATCCGGCTGTTCCTCGACGGCACCAATCCCTACGTCGCTATGCGCGCGAACGCGAGCACCGCCATACGACGAGGCGCTGTTCTACCCGTTCACGGCGCCGCTCGCGCTGCTTCCATTCGCTCGACTGTCACTGGCGACCGCGGCAAGCGTGTTCTTTGGGTTGTCATCCGCCGCGCTCGCGTACGTCATCACGCGCGACGGCCTGTGGAGAGTGCACGTGTTCATGAGCGCCCCGTTCGTGACGGCCGCGCTCCTCGTGCAGTTCTCCCCGCTGCTCATGGCCGCGACGTTTCTGCCAGCGGTTGGGTTCCTGACCACGTTGAAGCCGAACATCGGGCTGCCCCTGCTCGCTCTACCGCCCGACCTGGAAAGCCGTCGTCGGCAGCGCGGTGTTCGTGGCGATCACCCTGGCCGTGTTTCCGCGCTGGCCTCTCGGTTGGCTGGATAGCATCCGCCACGATGCTCAGGTCGGCTCCCATGCCATCCCAATGCTGCAGCTCGGGGGAGCGCTGCTCGCGCTGGCGGTGCTCCGCTGGCGGCGCCCCGCCGGGCGGCTTCTCCTGGCCATGAGCATCATCCCGCAGCAGCTCTTCTTCTACGATCAGCTGCCGCTCTGGCTCATCCCGCGGACGCGACAACAATCCATCGCGCTCACGGGATGCAGCCAACTCGCGTTCATCCTGTACTACCTCATGCGCACGCCGGGAGCGCCGGTGGTCCGGTCGGCCTACCCGTACGTGATCGCGCTCATCTATCTACCGGCCCTCGCGATCCTGCTTCGTCAGCCAAAACGTGAGCAGGGAGAGCCGTCCGAGTTGTCAAAGAGTAGCGCAGCGGCCTGACGCGAATCAGCGCGACATCGAGAACGAGAATGGCTCCTGCACGAGCTGCTTGACCTTTTTCCCGCCGACATCGGCCGGGACAAATCTCATCTGCGGCAGCGCAGTCCTCACCGACTCGGTGAACAGGTCGTGCGACGACTTCAGGATCTTGAGCGAGCCGACCTCGGCGCGCCCGGTCGTGTCGACCACGAACTGTGCGAGGACTTCTCCTTCCACAGCTGCCTGGCGCAGCAGGTTCGGGTACCGCGGCATCGCAGATCCGGGGGCCGGCTTGACTGGCACCTCTACCTGGAACTCGAAGTAGGGTTCCTGCGCGAGTACCGGCAACGGCCCCTTCGCGGACTGCGCGACAGGCTTGGCCCGCGGCGTGTTTGGAGATTCCATCTCGCACGCCACGACCAGCACCGCCGCGGACGCGACAGCGAACAGAGAGGTGAGCCCGACACGATACCGCGGTGTTGACTGGCGCATCGAACGGATCCTCCGGCCCAGGAGAGAGGTTGACTCGGTGAGTGCGGCGGCCAGCAATCCACCGCGATCGGCGCGCTGCGCCACGGCGAGCAGGAGCGATCCGTACTTCCGCGCGTCGGGATAGACGCGCAGCACGCGCAGATCGCAGTCGAGCTCCATCGCGGAGCGAAGCCGGTAGAGCTGGAACCAGAGCGCCGGATTCCACGGCGCGCAGACGGCAGCCGCGACGGCTGCGAGCACGAGCCGCGGGTCGCCCCGCTCGAGGTGCTCGCGCTCGTGCCTGAGTACGAGCGCACGTAGCGGCCTCTCCATCCCGAGCACCCATTCGGGTACGACTACCACCGGCGTGCGGAACCCGACCACTGCCGGGCCAGCATCACGCGAGACGAGCACAGGGTGCCCGTCGACAGTGGCAGCGCGCCAGGCGTGGCGCCGACGGGTAAGCGCTCGTGACGCAGCGACGAAGCGGACGGTGAGCGCAACGGTGAGAAGTGCCCACACGGTACCGACGATCATCCCGACATGACTCGTCGCGGAACTGATCGACACGCGCGGAAGCATCACGGCGAGTGGCGCGACGATCCCGCCGGAAACAGCCGCGCTCTCATCGAGCGACGGGATCCAGCCTAACGCCTGCGCGAGCGACAGGAGCGGGAGGCCGAGCGACAGGATCATCGTCGCCAGCCAGACGAGGCGTGCCTGAACGCGCCAGAGGCGGAGCGCCCGCTCGGCGCCGAGTGCGGCGAGCGTGAGCAGCGCGCTCACGGCGGCGATGTGGAGCATCCACTGGAGGATCATCGCTTCCCTTCTCCTCGCCCGCGGCGCGGCGGTTTCGTGGTGGAGGTCTCGCCTTCCGTCGCCTGGTCGGCGAGGCGCTCACCGAGCGCGGCGTGCAGCCGCTTCAGCTCTTCGCCGGAGAGCGGGTGGTCGGAGACCAGGTGCGACACGAGCATCGCGGCGTCACCTCCGAACATCTTGTCGATCAGCTTCGCAACGGCGCTCCGGCCCGCGGTCTTCCGAGCGACGCGCGGGAAGTACCGGTGGGCCTTGCCCTCGCCCTCGTGCCTAACGAACCCCTTGGCTTCGAGATTCCGGAGGATGGTGAGGACGGTGGTATAGGCGAGGTCGGCGGGCAGTCGGTCACGCACCTCGGTGACCGTGGCCGAGCCGGTCTCCCAGAGGACGCCCATGACGTCGAGCTCGCGTTCGCCAAATTCAGGTGGCACGGACAGGAACCTACTAAGAGGATAGTTGAACCTATGAGCGGAACTCGGGTTTGTCAACTATGCGCATAGTAGTTGCGGCTGCATGCAGAACGTCACTGCTTCGGCAAGCATCCAGAACGAAGGTGTTTTTGAGAAGAGGCCGGAAACAACTGAAACGGCCTGATCTGATCGCGTCCGGGTCGGGTCCTTGAGCCGGGGCCTATTGAAAAGGGGAACGGCTCGTTGCGCCGCCGTCTGTACGATCATTGGCCCGATCCGCCCGATCCGGTGTTTCCGGCCGTTTCCGTTCACACCCGCGGTTCTGGATGCTAACCGACGACAGGGTGGCGCAGGAGCCAGCTATCTAACGGGCGCAAGTGCACGGTCGCCGTACCCGCGGAGTACGAACTGCAACGAGCCCTGCGTAGCGGCGATCGCCAGCTTCTCGGCCTGGTCCGGCGTGACTTCGAGCGACGCCACCGCGGCGCGAACCGGACGACCGTCCTTAGTTCGCTGGCCCCCGGTCCTCATCGCAAGCACACGCATGTCCGACAAGAACAACCTGGCGACGCGCCGGCCAGTTCCGGGATTGTCGGCGACGACCATGACATCGACGTGCGTGTTCGGCAGAATCAGGCCCGCGAGAGCGGCGACGTCGTCGACGCGGATACCGTAGGCGCGTTTGCCCGGAGCAATCCTGACCTCTGTCCCGGTGCCCTCGGGCACGAGGCGGTCCGGCACGAAGGCCTCGCCTCTGTATACGACCATGTCCGTGACGCGGTTCGCCACCGAGTCGATGCTCGTGTACGCGCCGACGGGCCGGGTGCCCGCCGGCCACTGCGTCACAGCGATCGCCGTGCGGTCCACGGCCACACCTTCGGGCAGGTCCTTCAGGGCGACTACTAAGGGCAGCGTCGCAACGCGTCGAGATGCATTGGGCGCATCCAGCGTATCCCTGAAGACCAGCAAGGCCAGCGTTGCCAGCGCCGCCGCGACCGCGTGGCGCTTGACCGCCGATCTCGCTCCCCTAGGCTCCAAGATCCTTCCGCCCGTCATTGGTCAGAACAACTCGCCGCGGTAAGCAGGCCAAGCGCGATCGCGACCCGCCTCAGGATGTTGAGCACGTGCACTCATTTGGGGGAGAACAACACGATACGGCGGTCGGGCCAGCGGTCAACAGGAGAATTCTTCAACACTTTCGTTGAAGAAGGCCGGAATCCAGAGTATTCTTCTCCCCATGCTCCCTGTCGCCCCAACGCTCGCCTGGCTTTCGCGGTATCCGCGGCGACGTGCTGGTCGCGGTCAAGAAGGCACAGCCCGTCACCGCCAACGGAGCTCGGCGCACAGTTCGGCCTCACGGCGAACGCGCTGCGCCGGCACCTCAAGGAGCTCGAGAGCGAAGGGCTCGTGCGCTGCGCTCGGCAGGTGCGCGGGGTTGGCGGACCGCGTACTCGCTCTACTCGCTGACTGAAGCAGGGCGAGGCGTTGTTCCCTCGCGCGTACGACACGACGCTCACGACGCTGCTCGACACCGTGCGCGCAGCAGCGCGGCACCGACGGCGTGGTCGAGCTCTTCCGTGCACAGTGGGAACGCGTCGCCGGCGGCGCGAAAGAGCAGCTCGCCGCGCTGCCGCTCAACGAGCGAGCGCAGTTGCTCGCGGAGCTGCTGACGTCACACGGCTACATGGCCGAGGCGGGCGCGAGCGCCGACGGCGAGCGAGACGCTCATCCGCGAGCACAACTGCGTGCTTCGCGCGGTCGCCGAGAAGTTTCCGGAAGTGTGCGTCGCCGAAGAGCGGTTTCTCGCGGAGTTCCTCGGCGCGGTGGTGGAGCGGCGACAGCACATCGCGAGTGGCGCGAGCTGCTGCGAGTACTGTGTGAAGGAACGACGGGAATCGGGAATACGGGAATCGGGAACTCGGCAACGCGTCGACGAACGACTCAACACGTCACTACGACGGCAGCCCAATGAGTAGCTCGATCGAATCGCTGATCAACAAGGAGTACCAGGCCGGCTTCGAGACCGACATCGAGTCGGATACGATTGCCGCCGGGCTCGTCCGAGGAGACGGTCCGGATCATCTCGGCCAAGAAGAACGAGCCCGAGTGGCTGCTCGAGTGGCGGCTCAAGGCGTTCCGCCGCTGGCAGACGATGAAGGAACCGCACTGGCCGAACGTCACGTACGGCCCGATCGACTACCAGGGCGATCAGCTACTACTCGGCGCCGAAGACGAAGAAGCCGTTAGGCAGCCTCGACGAGGTCGACCCGAAGCTGCTCGAGACGTACAACAAGCTCGGCATTCCGCTCACGGAGCAGAAGATCCTCTCCGGCGTCGCGGTCGACGCGGTGTTCGACTCCGTGTCGGTCGGCACGACGTACAAGGAAGAGCTGGCGAAGCTCGGGATCATCTTCTGCTCGTTCGGCGAGGCGGTGCGCGAGCATCCCGAGCTCGTGCGGAAGTATCTCGGCTCGGTGGTTCCCTACTCCGACAACTTCTTCGCGTCGCTCAACTCGGCGGTGTTCTCCGACGGCTCGTTCGTGTACGTGCCCAAGGGCGTGCGCTGCCCGATGGAGCTGTCGACGTACTTCCGCATCAACGCGGCGGACACGGGCCAGTTCGAGCGCACGCTCATCATCGCCGACGAAGGCGCGTACGTGAGCTACCTCGAGGGGTGCACGGCGCCCAAGCGCGACGAGAACCAGCTGCACGCGGCGGTCGTCGAGCTCGTGGCGCTCGAGAACGCGACGGTGAAGTACTCGACCGTGCAGAACTGGTACGCCGGCGACGAGGAAGGCAACGGCGGCGTCTACAACTTCGTGACCAAGCGCGGCAAGGCGTCGGGCCGGAAGTCGAAGATCTCGTGGACGCAGGTCGAGACCGGCTCGGCGATCACGTGGAAGTACCCGAGCGTGATCCTGCAGGGCGACGACTCGGTCGGCGAGTTCTACTCGGTGGCCGTCGTGAACAGCAAGCAGCAGGCCGACACGGGCACGAAGATGATCCACATCGGCAAGAACACGAAGTCGAACATCGTCTCGAAGGGCATCTCGGCCGGCGAGGGCAACAACTCGTATCGCGGCCGCGTGCAGGTGCTGCCGAAGGCGACGGGCGCGCGCAACTACACGCAGTGCGACTCGATGCTCGTGGGCAACCGCTGCGGCGCGCACACGTTCCCGTACATCGAAGTCGGCAACAACACGGCGACGGTCGAGCACGAGGCGTCGACGTCGAAGATCGGGGAAGACCAGATCTTCTACCTGAAGCAGCGCGGGCTCTCGGCCGAGCAGGCGGTGTCGATGATCGTCTCCGGCTTCTGCCGGGAAGTGTTCAAGGAGCTGCCGATGGAGTTCGCGCTCGAGGCTCAGCAGCTGTTCGGCATCACGCTCGAAGGATCCGTCGGCTAAGCACGCGACACGGTCATCCCGAGCGCGCAGCGAGGGACCTTCTGTGAATCTCAGGGGCAAGACGCGAGCTACGATGCATCAGCACTCGGTCCCTCGTCGCTCCGCGTACCTCGGGATCGACACCAATACACACGTACTCAAATGCTAGAGATCAGAAATCTTCACGCCAGCGTTGGCGATAAGCCAATCCTTCGCGGCATCAGCCTCACGGTGAACGCCGGCGAGGTGCACGCGGTCATGGGGCCTAACGGGTCCGGCAAGAGCACGCTCGCGCAGGTGCTCGCCGGACACCCGGCGTACGAGGTCACCGGCGGCGAGGTGTACTACGACGGCGAGAATCTGCTCGAGATGGATCCCGAGGAGCGCGCGCAGAAGGGCGTCTTCCTCGCGTTCCAGTATCCGGTCGAGATCCCCGGCGTCATCGAACGCGTACTTCCTGCGCTCGGCGTACAACGAGATCCGCAAGGCGCGCGGCGAGGACGAGGTCGATCCGCTCGACTTCCTCGACGTCATGGACGAGAAGCTCCAGCTCGTGCACATGAGCGAGGACATGCTGCAGCGCTCGGTGAACACGGGCTTCTCCGGCGGCGAGAAGAAGCGCAACGAGATTCTGCAGATGGCGGTGCTCGATCCGAGGCTCGCGATTCTCGACGAGACGGATTCGGGTCTCGACATCGACGCGCTGCGCATCGTCGCCGACGGCGTGAACGCCATGCGGCGGCCGGACAACGCGACGATCGTCGTCACGCACTATCAGCGGCTGCTCAACTACATCGTGCCGGACTTCGTCCACGTGCTCGCGGACGGCCGCATCGTCAGGTCCGGCGGCAAGGAGCTCGCGCTGGAGCTGGAGGCGAAGGGCTACGACTGGGTCACGGAGGCCACGGCTGCGTGGGAAGCCGGAGCGGCAGCGGCGAGACTCGGTGCAGATCGGGCGGCCGGCACAATGACGTCGAGAGTTCGCTGCGTCGGAATGCAGCTACGCCGAGCGACGTATCCAGGCATTCGTCGACGCGCCAGGTCGCGCGAGCGACGCCAGCTGGCTCGACACGATTCGCCAGTGCGCGTTCGAGCGATTCCAGGCGTTAGGCTTCCCGACGACGAAGAACGAGGACTGGCACTTCACGAGCGTCGCGCCGATCGCCGAGGCGGCGTTCCCGCCGCTCGCGGCGCCCGGCGGCGACGTGAAGCGCGGCGGACCTCGCGCCGTTCACGTTCGGCGCGACCGACTGGCCGACGATCGTGTTCGTCAACGGCGTGTTCGCGCCGGCGCTGTCGTCGCTCGACAGGCTGCCTGACGGCGTGAAGCGTGTACGACCTCGCGACGGCGTTCCGCAGCGGCGATCCGGTCGTCGAGCGTCACCTGCTCCAAGCTCGCGGCGTACGAGCTGCAACGCGTTCACGGCGCTCAACAGCGCGTTCGTGAACGACGGCGCGGTCGTGCGCATCGCGAAGGAGTTCGACGTCGAGCAGCCCGATTCACGTCCTGTTCGTGTCCGACGCGAACGCCGCGAAGACGCAGTCGAACCCGCGCACGCTCATCATCGCCGAGCGGCACTCGAAGGCGACGGTGATCGAGAGCTACGTGGCGACCGGCGAGGCGAGCTACTTCACGAACGCGGTGACCGAGGTGCTGCTCGAGGACGGCGCGAACCTCTCGCACCTCAAGATCCAGCGCGAGAGTCCGCGCGCGTTCCACGTCGGCACGATCGAGGCCGAGCAGAAGCGCGACAGTCACTACCAGTCGTTCTCGTTCGCGACGGGCGCCGCGCTCTCGCGCACGAACGTCTACACGACGCTCGACGGCGAGGGCGCGGCGCGACGCTGAACGGGCTCTACATGCTCGACGGCGAGCAGCACTGCGATCATCAGACGCGCATCGAGCACGCGCAGCCCAACTGCTTCAGCCGCGAGCTGTACAAGGGCGTGCTGGACGGCGCGTCGCACGGCGTGTTCAACGGCAAGGTGTACGTCGACCCGATCGCGCAGAAGACGGACGGCAAGCAGACGAACAACATGCTGCTGCTCTCCGAGCGCGCGCAGGTGGACACGAAGCCGCAGCTCGAGATCTTCGCCGACGACGTGAAGTGCACGCACGGCGCGACGGTCGGGCGCGATCGACGAGACGGCGCTCTTCTACATGAAGAGCCGCGGCATCGAACAAGGAGCTCGCGCGCCGGCTGCTCACGTACGCGTTCGCGGCGGAGGTGCTCGAGACGATCGAGGTCGATGCGGTTCGCCAGGAGCTTGGAACAGCGCGACGCTGCAGCGCTTCACCGGAATCGAGGTTTCGACGGTATAGTGGCTACCGTGCGAACGGCGTGATCGGGAGAGTCCGCGGAATGCGGGAATCGGGAATCGACATGCCCGAGCACGAGTTCCCGATTCCTGCACAACGCAGATCGTCGAGGGCGGGACACGCCACTCGTCTATCTCGACAACGCGGCCACCACGCAGAAGCCGCAGGTGGTGATCGACGCGACGTCGCGCTATTACGCCGAGGAGAACGCGAACATCCATCGCGGCGTGCACTGGCTGAGCGAGCAGGCGACCGATCGCGTACGACCGCGTGCGTGAGGAGGCGCGCGCGTTCCTCGGCGCCGCGCACGCGCACGAGATCATCTTCACGCGCGGGACGACCGACGGCATCAATCTCGTCGCGTCGAGCTTCGGCGAGGCGATTCGTCGGCGCGGGCGATGAGATCGTCGTGACGGAGATGGAGCATCACTCGAATCTCGTGCCGTGGCAGCTCATGGCCGGGCGCCGCGGGGCCCGGGTGCGTGGCGTGCCGGTGACGGACCGACGGCGAGCTCGACCTCGAGGCGTTAGGCGCCCTGCTCGGCCCGCGCACCAAGCTGCTCGCCGTCACGCACGCTGTCGAACGCGCTCGGCACCGTGAATCCGGTCGCGGACATCGTCGCGCTCGCGCACGCGCGCGGTGTGGCGGTGCTGGTCGACGGCGCGCAGTCGGCGCCGCGGATGCCGGTGGACGTGCAGGCGCTCGGCTGCGACTTCTTCGTGTGCTCCGGCCACAAGATGTATGGCCCGACGGGCGTCGGGCTGCTGTACGGGCGCGAGCGAGTGGCTCGAGCGCATGCCGCCGTATCAGGGCGGCGGCGACATGATCGACACGGTGACGATCGAGCGGAGCACGTACGCGCCGCTGCCGGCCAAGTTCGAGGCGGGCACGCCGAACATCGCGGGCATCGTCGGGCTCGGTGCGGCGTTAGGCTGGATCGAAGGCGATTGGGCGAGCGCGCATCGCGCGCGCACGAGGACTGCGCTGCTCGACGTACGCGCTGGAGCGACTGCACGCGCTGGACGGCGTCACGGTCGTGGGTGCGCCGGCGGAGCGGGTTGGCGCGTGTCGTTCGTCGATGGATGGCGTGCACCCGCACGACATCGGGACGATTCTCGACGCGGATGGCATCGCGATTCGCGCGGGGCATCACTGCGCGCAGCCGCTCATGGCGCGGCTCGGCCTGCCGGCAACGGCGCGGGCGTCGTTCGCGGCGTACAACACGCGCGACGAGGTGGACGCGCTGGTGGATGGGCTCGAGAACGGTGCGACGTGTTTTTCCGTCTGATGTCATTCCGAGGAGCGCAGCGGCGAGGAATCCGATCATCTCGTAGAGGCGGCCCCTCTGCCGGACAGTCGGATTCCTCGACTGCGCTCGGCTGCGACCTCGCTCGGAATGACGAGTTCATCGAAGTCGCGCGGCTCGACGACGTACCCGAGATGGGCGTGCTCGGCGTCGAAGGGCCCGACGGGCGCGGGGTGTGTCTCGTGCGGTTCGGCGGGCGGTGGCGGCGTTCGCGGACGAGTGTACGCACCAGGCCTTCCCGCTCTCGGCCGGCGAGGTGCACCCGGACGGCACGCTCGAGTGCGTGTGGCACGGCGCGCGGTTCGACTGCCTAACGGGCGCCGTGCGGCAGCGATCCGGCGACGGATGCTCTCACCGCTTACCCGGTGCGCGTCGATGACGATCGCGTGTTCGTCGGACCGGCGGAGGTGACACCGTGAGCAGCAACTCCAACCCGGATTCAGACGCCCGACTCTCGGGGCTCTATCAGGAAGCTCATCCTCGACCACTACCGGCGGCCCCGGAACAAGGGGACGCTCGCGTCTGCCGACCGGAACTCGGCGAGCCTGCGGAATCCACTCTGCGGGGACGAGGTCGAGGTGCAGGTCGAGATGCACGACGGCCACGTGGCGGACGTGCAAGTTCAGCGGTCGCGGCTGTTCCATTTCGCAGGCTTCGGCGTCTATGATGACCGAGCTCGTGAAGGGGCGGACGCCCGACGAGGTTCACGCGCTCGGCGAGCGGTTCGCGGACATGATTCGTGGGGACGCGACCGCGGCCAGCGATGAGGTGCTCGGTCAGGCGCGCGCGTTGTCGGGGGTCTCGCGATTCCCGACGCGCGTGCGATGCGCGATGATCGCGTGGGAAGCAATGGCACGAGCTGCGGCAGAACCGGCACCGTAGTTGGCGCTTTTCGCCGGCACTCTCACTTTCAGAGGACATGGCACAGCACGATCTCGTCGTCGTTGCCGGTGGCGGCGGCTTCATTGGTGGACATCTCGGTGGCGGCGCTCCGGGCAGAAGGGCGCCGCATTCGCGTCGTGGACGTGAAGCCGATGGACGAGTGGTATCAGCGGTTCGACGACGTCGAGAACGTCGTCGCCGACCTGCAGCGTCGCGAGGCGTGCATCGCCGCCTGCGACGGAGCGGCCGAGGTCTATCAGCTCGCGTGCGACATGGGCGGCATGGGCTTCATCGAGCACAACAAGGCGTTATGCATGTTGTCGGTGCTGATCAACACGCACATGCTGGAAGCCGCGCGCGATGCTGGCGTTAGGCGCTTCTTCTACTCGTCGTCCGCGTGCGTGTACAACGCGGACAAGCAGACGAGGCCCGACCTGGTCGCGCTCCGGGAGGAGGACGCGTATCCCGGCGATGCCCGAGGATGGCTACGGCTGGGAGAAGCTGTTCTCGGAGCGCATGTGCCGGCACTTCCGCGAGGACTTCGGTCTCGTGACGCGCGTGGCGCGCTATCATAACGCGTACGGCCCGCATGGCACGTGGGAGGGTGGCCGGGAGAAGGCACCGGCGGCGATCTGCCGGAAGGTGATCGCGGCCAAGGTGAGCGGGAAACACGAGATCCCGATCTGGGGCGACGGGAATCAGTCGCGGTCGTTCATGTACATCTCGGACTGCGTGCGCGGGACGCGGGCGATCATGGACAGCGACATCATCGAGCCGATCAACCTCGGGTCGAGCGAGCTGGTGACGATCAACCAGCTGGTGTCGATCGTGGAGGGGATCGCGGGGATCGAGTTGAAGCGGACGTACGACCTGACGGCGCCGAAGGGCGTGAACGGGCGGAACTCGGACAACACGAAGATCCGCGAGTACCTCGGCTGGGAGCCGTCGGTGGCGCTACGCGATGGGCTCGAGAAGACGTATCGGTGGATCTACGACGACTACGTCGCCAAGTACGGAAGCTGAGACTCCTCGTTCAAGTCGACGGAGTGCCTCGAATCCACGCGGGCCATCGAGCCACTCGACGCTCGAGCCAAGACGGCACGAGTCCCTTGTTCGGTCGTCGCAGCACGAGGAAGAGAGCCGGGAGGTAGATCAGCAGCACGCCCGCCGCGCCGGATACACGGAGCCATACCTCCTACGAAGGCGTGACACCAGGAGCGCAAGGGGCACGCGGCGGCGGCACGGGGGACCACACGGCGCGGCTCAACACGCGATGGTAGTTCACGAATGTTCGCTCTTCGGCGTACTCACGACGCGCAGCACCATTGCCACCGTGCGGATGCCCGGCACGGGATGGCGCCGACGAGCAGGTCCGCGCGTGCGCCCATGCCCGCTGGCGAAAGAGTCCGGAGAACGCTACGATCACAGCGGCGAAGCGGGTCGGCAGCGCAGACATGACACATCACTCTTGCCAAAGAGATCTGTCAGTCTGCAAGGCCACCCGCTTCGTCACGTCATGAGCTCGCCTGATTCACCAGACGAGAAATGGCCAAAGTCCAGTCAAGCGCTTAGGAACCGAGGGCATGCGGTACATTCATCAAGCCGACTTGCAAGAGGTCCTCGAAATCGGACGGCGGCGATTTCGAGGCGCTTCGAGGCGCGACCCTGCTCGTAACCGGCGCGACCGGGTTCGTCGGCTCATGGATTCTGGAGACGGCGGCTTTTGCTAACACCGCCGCGAGCGCGGGAATTCGTCTCGTTGCTCTGGTGCCGCCCGGAATTGACGCTACACAGGTCAGCCGACTGCACGGAGTGCGTGTCGTGGAGGGCGACATTCGAACTCTCGATCTTCGAGAGCTCGTGCGCCAGGCTCCTGAGGTCGCGGCGGTTGACGCCGTGGTCCACGCGGCTATCGCCGTGGACGCAACGACCGTCGCCGCGAACCCGATGCCAACGCTCGAGACGGCCGTGGAGGGAACACGACGTGCGCTTGCCGTCGCTCGGGAAAGCGGGGCGCGTCGGTTTCTCTTTCTCAGCTCTGGTGCCGTCTACGGAAAGTGCCCCCCTGACCTCACGCGTATCCCCGAGTCGTACTGTGGCGGTCCTGATACGACAGACCCGTTGGCGGTATACGCCGAGGGGAAGCGAATCGGCGAAATGATGTGTGCATGTACGACTCGCGCGCACGGACTGGAGACCGTCATGGCGAGGGGATTTGCGTTCGTCGGGCCACACCTGCCCATCGATCGCCACTTCGCGCTCGGCAATTTCATCCGCGACGCGCTTCGTGGCGGGCCTGTGGTTGTCGCGAGCGACGGCACTCCAATCCGTTCATACCAGTACGCGGCAGACATGGCGGCCTGGCTTTGGGCGCTGCTCGTTCGCGGTGAAAGCGGCCGTGCTTACAACGTCGGCGCCTCGCGCGAGATCTCCGTTGGTGAGCTTGCGCGGCTCGTCGCCGCTGCTGCCGGGAACGGTTCCACGGTCGAAGTGCGCCGTCCGGCAGTTCCGGGGCTACTCCCGAGCGATACTTGCCGGATGTGAGCCTCGCGACCGAGACGCTCGGTTTGCGCGAGACCGTGACCCTCGAAGAGAGTATCGAACGCACACTCCGATGGCACCGGAGCTTCCAGTGAGCGGGGACGTATCGCCACCGCATCGTTACCAGTGACCTCGAAGCGATCGGCGGAACTCAGCTTCCGTGGGAGCTGCTCGATGGAGCAACGGTGGCGATTACCGGCGCGTCCGGGCTCGTTGCATCATATCTCGCCGAGGCGCTGCTCTTTCGAAATGAATCGTATGGTTCGCGAATTCGGGTGGTCGCGGCCGTTCGCAATCCGTCGGCTGCGCGCGAGCGGTTCTCCGCGTACCGTGGACGCGACGACATAGAGATCGTAGAGCATGACGCCGCCGGGCCACTCGAATACGTTGGACGCATTAACTATCTCGTGCACGCAGCCGGCAATGCGACCCCGAGCTCCTTTGGCCGCGACCCAATCGGCACCTACGCGCCTAACGTCGTCGGGACTCACCATTTGATGCAGCGAGCGCATGCAGACGCGCTCGGCAGCGGTGCTCTTTCTGAGCAGCGGGGCGGTTCATGGTGCTCTTGCCCCTGATGCCCCGATCTTGCGGGAGGATGTTTATGGAATTGTCGATCCGCTCGACCCTCGAGCGAGTTATGCCGAGTCCAAACGCATGGGAGAGACGATCTGCCGAAGCTGGTGGGTGCAGCATGGAGTGCCCGTGCGGATGGCGCGCCTAGGGCACACCTACGGCCCCGGGATGCGGCGCTCGGACGAGCGCGCGTTCGCCCAGTTCGTCTTCAGTGCGATCGACGGGAAGGACATCGTATTGAACAGCGACGGCTCGGCAGTTCGCCCGTACTGCTATCTTGCCGACGCCACTGCTGCATTACTTCGGGTGCTACTCGTTGGCTCCAACGGAGAGGCATACCTGGTCGCAAACACGTCGGCCTCGTGCTCGATCCGTGAGCTGGCGGATCTGGTTGCGAGCCTCGCACCGACACCGATCAGCGTACGGCGCGCTACAGCCGCTCCGCCGGCCGAGTACTTGCCCAATCGGGACCCGGCGCACCCGCTCGATATCTCGAAAATACGTGCGCTCGGCTGGGAGCCACGCACGGGCCTCCGTGAAGGGTTCCGTCAAGACGATCGAGAGTTACCAATGACTGCTCGCCCCAGTGACCTGCGCCAGCAATACCTGAGTGGAGCGCTCGACAAGCATGAGTACGCGCGTCGGATCGGCGAGCACCACCTAACGCTGCGGGACCTGGCGGGGTTGCTGAAGGGATCGGACATTTCAACGATCGAGTTGAGTGCTGACGGAGTAACATTTGTCAGCCGCTTTGGTGGGGCGCGATTTCCGTGCGACCCTGTGGATCGCGGGCTTCCGCCCGTTGTTGCACTCAACTTCGGCAGCTACGAGTCGAAGGACTTCGAGATGCTGCTGGCGCTCGTGCCACGCGGCGCGACGTTCGTCGATGTCGGAGCGAACATCGGTTGGTATTCAGTGCACGTCGCGGTCGCCGATCCTACCGCGCGCGCAATCGCGATCGAGCCAATTCCGAGCTCATTTCGCTGGCTCTCCGCGGCGGTCGCCGCAAACGCCCTACCTAACGTGATAACGATCGAATGTAGCGGTGGGCGCAGAACGCGGTGAGTTGACGCTCTTCGTGGATGCGACGATCTCCGGCGCGGCGTCAGCGGCTCCGTCAACCGGTCCGTCAGGCCTCGAACAGGTAACGTGTCCCGTCGTCACAATTGATGACGTCGTCGCCGAACACGGTGGCCGAGCCGACGTTCTGAAGCTCGATATCGAGGGCGCGGAGCTTTTCGCACTCCGCGGCGCAGCGAGCGTTCTCGCGATGCAACGTCCGATTGTCTTCTGCGAGATGCTCCGAAAGCTCGCGCGGCCGTTCGGCTACCACCCGAACGACATTATCACTCTCATGCGCGGACACGGCTACGATTGCTACCGGGCGGATGGGGTCGACTCATTCCATTCGAGTCAATGGACGACGAAACGATCGAGACGAACTTCTACTTTCTGCACCAGGATGCTCACGCGCACGAGCGCGCAAAGTTCGTCAGTTCGCTGAGCAGGTCGTTGCCTCAGAAGTTCAGTCGTTCGAGTTCGTGGACTAGCGGCCGGTTCTTCACATAGGTGTAGATCGGCGCCCACGTATTCGCCGACGACGCCGATGAAGATCAACTGAATTGCGGAGAGGAAGAAGAAGCCAATCACCATCGGCGCGATCCCAAGATTGAAGCTGTTCCAAAGCGCAATCTTCGCGACCAGGTAGCCGAAACCAACCAGCATGCTCAGGACGGCGCCGTCGCCACTCCGGTGAGAGTTGCCATGCGAAGCGGGATCTTCGAGTGGTTGACGATTCCCTGGAACGCGACGTCGAATAGTTCGTACGTGCTGATCTTGCTCTTGCCGGCTCGCCGCACTTCCTGACGGTAGGGGATCTTCACGCCTTGTAGCCCGTTTCCGCGACGAGCCCGCGAAAGAACGGGTACGGGTCCGCGATCTGGCGGAGCGAGGATGATGCGTTGGTCGTAGATGCCGAAGCCGGTCGCCTGATGAACGACCTCTACGTCGGCGACCTTCGCCAACCATCGATAGTACGTGTCGCGCACTTTGTACATGAACCAGTGTTCGTCGCTCTCGAGCTTGACGCCAAGTGCAATACGCGCTCCGGCGGCCCAAGCAGCCAGGAGTTGCGGAATCAGCGCGGGCGGGTCCTGAAAGTCGGCCCGATGCCAATGACTGCGTCGCCTCGTGCTTGCAACAGGCCATATACCGGTGACCGAATCGGGCCGAAGTTTCGCGTGTTGAGGATCACCTTCACAGCCGGGTCGGCAGCTGCCGAGCTCACGCAAGATCGCCGGCGTGCTGTCCGTCGATCCGTTATCGATGAACAAGTGCTCGTACCGATACGCTGGCAGACGGTCAATTCGCGCTTCACCGCGAGATAGATCTCGCGGACGTTAGGCTCCTCGTTGTAGCACGGAGTGACGACGGTAATGAGCGGATTCGACGATGGTTGGGGAGTTTGAGACTTGCAGCCCACGAAGGCGTTGTTCGCGATCGAAGTCGCGCTGTTTCGCGATCTACAACGTCTTCCTGTGGGGCTGTTGGACCTGGAGCAACGCGAGTGGAAGGCTCTCGCGCCGATGACGAGTGCCGCGTACCCTCCAACGGTGCGCTCGGCCGAGCGTCCGACAGCGACCGCAAATGTCCCCGCTGTCACGATCAGAGCGCCGTGATCGCGGTTTCCATGAGCGACTCTTCTCGCCACGCTCGAAGGTAGCTTCCGAAAGACTGAGTAAGCAGCCATGCAAGGTTGGTCGCACCGACGACGAGAGATCCACCGGGCCGGTAGCGCCCGCGATGCGACCGTCGGAGACAGACCTCCGACGAACGACACAACGGCTGCCGCGGCGATAGCTCCGCAAGTTGCGACGGCCACCGCTTGGAGCGTTGCCCTCGTCGCGAGGCGACGGAGTTCGATTGCGCCGCCGCGCGAAAGCAACAAGGCAGTACTGTGGGTATCTCGCCCGCAGCCACGCAATACTGAGCAGTCTAGCGGTGCCGTGGCAATTGCGAACGTCATGCCTACCCGCCCCGCCGCGACGGCGCCCTGTGTCACTAGAACGATCGCGGTGACGCTCTGTGGCGCCACCCACCGGCGAGCCATGTCGCGCCTGTGCGCCACTGCACTTCACCGAGCCCACCGGTTCTCTCAGTGCCGTGCCGGACCTGCGAGCGGCCTTCGACGACCAAGCCTGGGTGGCGTAAGCGAAGCCATCCCCCGTTATCGACACCCACGCAAGCGAAAACGCGGGCAACACCCCACGGGGCACCCAGCCCAAGAATCGCAATCCAGAGCGCTCAGGGCGGAGACCCACGTCTGTAGGAGCTCGCATCCGTTGCACACGAAGTAGGCCGCCGCAGCCCTCGATTGCACACAGCGATGGAATGAGCGGCAGGTACGCAGCCGTGACACCGCACCGTGATGCAGCCACGGCAGCAAAGCTGGTCGCCCAACCTCGCCCGCCTGTGGGAAGATCAACGCGATACTCCCCAACCGCATCCAACGACACCTAACGTCAATGCAACGCGGCCGTACCAGCGCTGCCCATCGTGTATCGCACGATGACACGCGAGCGCAGCGATGCGGAGTCGCCGGCCAACCCGCCGCGAGCATTCCATCGAGGAAAGCGGATTCATGGCTCGCCACCTGCACCATAAGCGTCCCGACGCCGAGCTCCATGAGCTGCGTCAGCGCCTGCAGGTTCCAGAGAATGAAAAATACTCCCTGTTCGGCAGGCGGTCGTCTGGTCGCGACGAGCCAAAGCGTCACTGGCGCTGCGAGTAGGAGCGACAACCGCGTCAGGAGAACGAACGCAACAGCAAGATCAAAGTGCGCAGCGGCCCTGCCCCGCCATGACATTGTCATCGGATTTCTCGAGACCGACAGCTGAAAATCGCGATGCAATGGCTCTCGACTAGTTGATCTCGTAGAGCGTGATAATAGCCCGGTCCTCGCCGAGCAACTCGCGAATCTGGCTGACGATTTCGGTCTGGAACACTCTTGAGAGAATCAAGATTGGCTCGCGTCTGCCTTGCAGTGCCGATGGTGCGACAATTGGTCGACCGGCCACGGTTCTTACCATGGTACTTGGTATTCGAGTCGACGAATGCTCGGATGGCCGCGTCTCCGCAGACGGGTCGTTGCCAGAAGTCGCGTTGCGTTGGTTCCGACGCCCCACACCACGATCGGCTGCTGCGATTCCACCAGCGCATCAATTCGCTCGTGAAGACGCCGCTCTTCGTCGGTACAAACGTTCAATGTATCGTTGCAACGCTGGCCCGGAGTCTCGATCTACGCCAAGCGACTCGGAATCTGCGCCGGTCAGTCGGAAGGCGGCCGAAACGTTGGACATGATTGTTCGGTGAGCCTGAATGCGATGGTTCTGTTCGAGGAATAGCGTTCGGAACGCATGTGCGGCAAAAAGGTTGGCCAATGACACGGGCGCGAAGAAGTTGATGTGTTCGACACTGAAATCTTGAAATGGCGCGTTAGGCCAGCGGACGAATTCGAGTGCGTTTGGAACTTCAACATAGACGATCCCGCCCGGCGACAGGATCGAACGCACGTGCCTCATGGCCTCCGCAAGGTCTCGGATGTGCTCGAGCACACCGACGAGAACGACGACATCGAACGTGTAGGGAAGAGCTGGAAATTGACCAAGGTGGCCCTGCAACACGTCGATACCGTGCAATCGCCGGGCGGTCTCGACGCAGGCAGGCGACGGGTCGAGACCAAGAACGTTCGGATACCCTCGCTCAGCGAGAAGGTAGAGCAGTCGGCCGGACGCGCATCCGATATCGAGGATACGAGAGTCGTTGCTGGGAACGAGCGGCCCGACGATATCGGCGATGACCTCCATACGAACCCGGTCGAACTCCGATTCCTCACCACTGCGCTGGTGATACTCGTACTTCGAGACGTCGCGATAGTAGTCGTCGAACTGTTGTTGGCTGGGAATGCCGTCGGCGTACGCGGCCCCACACCGCCCGCAAGTCACCACATCGTATCCATTGACTATGCTGACGCCGTCGATGGGTTCGAACCGCTGATGAAAGAGCTTGGCTGCAGCGGCCGCTCCGCAAACTGGACATGGTCGAGGTGCAACGTGAGCGCTGTTCAATTTTCGTTCGCCCCGGCAACGCGCGCTCGGCCGGGATCGCGTAACACACGAGGTCCCATCCTTCTTCGTTGTACGGTCGCAGCACATATCGATAGTCGTCGACGATCGAATTGACCAGAAGCGGCAGACGCCAGAGGTGGTTCTGTCGGTGGTAGACACACATTGCGATTATCGGACGATCCCGAGCGACGATAGCCCGGGCACCGGCGATCGCCTCAGGTTCAGCGCCTTCGATGTCCAGTTTAAGGAAACTGATCGATTTGTCGACGAAGAGCTCATCCAGCGGAACGCAAACCACGTCGTCCGGTAACTCGGGGCCGATCGCGGGGACTAGCACGGCACTCACTGAACCACTCTGCGCGATTCGCATCCGTGCGCGCTCGGAGTACGCGGCCAGCGGCAAAGTGGTTATGCGTTGCCGCACTTCACGTCGGCAACTCAGCAACGTAACGTTCAAGGGCGGCGAAATTCGACAGGATCTGGCTCGAGGGCGACGTACTCTTCGCCGACACGGTCCGGCAGCGACTACGCTGCGCAGCGTGTCCCCGTCGTAGGCACCGCCGTCAACGAATACCTCGCGATCCTTCGGGGCGAACACAGCCTGACGCGAGGTATTGGGGTTCAGGAGTCGGGATGTGGCAATGCTTCAAGGTCCGCCAGCAGGCGAAACCGCAACTGCGCTACGAATTCGCTTCGCGACCGAACATCGCTTAGCAGAGCGTATGCACGTCCTGATGTCGCTTGCTTCCTCCAGCACGCAATGAGGAAGGTCCAAGCAATAGTGCGGTAGCATCACGTCTGCGTATTTCCAACCGAGCACCGCCATCGGCGCGACGTAGGTGCAGCCAAGTTCAGATAGCTGCCGCCGAGATTGTTCGTAGCGATGCGTGCCTCCAGCGCGCCAGATCGTCACGACGAACGTCGCCGACTTGCCGAATCGGCCGCGGCTTCGCGTGGCGAATAGAACGGGCACGCCGTCGAGCGTGGTGCCCCACAACGATTCTGCATTGTCGACGAATGCGATCGGCAGGACCACCCTACCTGCCGAAGCCCGTGCAGCGTGCGACGTCCTAGCCGACCAGCGCCGAACAGTACGATCGAAAGGCTCCCTGGGGCGCTCGCACTATCGAACGCCGACGCCTCTCGACGTACGCAGTCCTCAACGGATTCGGATAGCAGCAGGTCGAGTGCCTCACTCGGCACGCGTGGATGATGATTTGACGTGCTGCAAGCCTACCAACAGGACTTACCTCCATCGACGATCAGGTTGGAACCGGTCATGAACGATGATGCGTCAGAGCAGAGAAACAGGATCGCTCCCTGATACTCGTCTGCGCGTGCCATCCGAGCGAGCGGAATTCTTTCGGCCGCGAGCGCCAGGAAGGCGATGATCCTGGCCGTTCTCGATTCCGCCAACGGTTATCGAGTTGACCCTGACCCCAGCAGTTGCCCAGTAGGTCGCCAAGTAGCGAGTCATTCCAAGTAGGCCACTTTTTACCACGGAGTACGAGATCGGTTTGACGGGCTGTTCGTCCTCCGGGACACCGTCTATGTCGGTAGATGCGCTGATCGGGCGCGATGACACCGTACTCCGACGCGATATTCACGATGACTACCAAACCCTCGACGCGCCATTTCCCTGCCGATGATCTGACTGCAGAGAAACGCGCCGGTAAGCCCCACCGCGAGGTCGGCGTTCCATTGATCAAGGGAAAACCGCTCGAGCCGCGAGAAGGTGACTGACGTGTCTATCCTCCACTTTGGGATTGTTCGCGGCGTTGTTGATGAGGATGTCAACCTTGCCCATGCCGTTCATGATCGCGGCGAGCCAAGCGCTTCGACGTGAGCGGGACGCGTGATGTCCGCCGTGAAACGCCCAGGCATCGACACCGAATCGGTCGGCACATCCCGGGCGACCGACTCGGCCGCTTCGAGGACAATGTCGACGATGATCGGGATGCCGCCGGCGGCCGCGATCACCTCCGCGTGCTTAGGCCCGAGCAGGCCACCACCGCCGGCAATGACGGCGACTCGACCCGAGAGATCGAAAAGACTCGTTAGGGTAAGCTGTGGCCCTGTCGTTAGGAGTTGTCATGCGACCGGGACAGCCTGTACGCGTGGTCATTGACTCGCGGACGGCATCTGCCACACGGACTGCAGCAATGCCATCGTTCAGCGTGACCACGGGCGATCGGCGAGTGCGCCGCGCGTCCAGGAAGTCCTCCATTTGTGCCAGGAATAGACTGTTTCGCTCGAACATGTCGACGGTCACCAACTCGGAGACCTCGCCCGCCGCGTCCGCGGATCTCAAGGCGATTGGCGCGCAGATCGAGATCAGCCGAACCTTGCATCGCAGAGAACCTGGCATGTCCGCCTTGGGGGCCGCCGCAAGTAGTCCATCTGCAGATGGACTGGGAACCTCCGTTTCAGTGTCCCACAGGCCATCAGGATGCTTGCCACGTCCTCGACGTCGAGTTCGAGAGAGCTGAGCTTGCCACCAACAGCGAACAGACGCTTCGGCGCTCCGAACAGCCACTGGAGGTAGTCCAAGTCGTGAATGAGTGTGAGAACAACGCCACCACCGAGCGATCGCTGAGCCGCGTAGCTCGTTCCGTAGTCTTCGTATGGGTGGAAGCCCGGAAGATATTCCCCCACTTCTGCCCGCACGGCGATCGCACGGCCCAATTGCGCGGATCGAAGAACCTCGTGCAGTCGCTTGAGCGCAGGATGGAATCGAAGCTGACTGCTTACACTAGCAACGATCCCACGCTCCTCGACCGCCGCCACCAATACTTCGACGCCGCGCATCGAATCCGAAACAGGTTTCTCGAGAAACAGGTCACAGCCAGCCATCGCGCATAGGATCGCGGTCTCGAGGTGTTGGCTCGTCGGATTGCAGATCCACGCCGCATGCGGACGGCGCTCGAGAGCCTCAGGAAGCGAATCGAACGATTCGATTCCGTACTCGTCCTCAGGGCGTTGTGCGCTGTTCAATTCCATTCCGTCGGAAAGCACAGGATGCAGACCGCTTCACCCGGTAGGCAGTCAACCTCACCTGGTCGCCAAGCAGCTTTCGAAGATTGCGCGCATGACGTTGACCTATGGAGCCAAGACCAACGATCAAGACACACAGCCGTCGGTCACCCCCCAGAAGAACCGTGTCCGACCGGTGACTCATTCTTCGATCGGCGGCACGATCATGTTCGCGCGAAATTCTTCGCGGTCGAGAAACGGCCACAGGTCTTCGAGCGGTTTCGATACCATTGACCCATCCGGGCGTCGAGCGCTTGCGAGGCTCGGTGCACGTGGCTCTTCCGGCGGAGACAAGATCTCACACACGATGGGGCCCGTCGTGCTCGAGGACCTCGCGAATCCGTTCTCGCAGTCTGATCGTGATTTCCGATCTGGGCAGTCGGTAACCCATACGCCTCGGCGACCCGACGGATGTCCGGGAGCGTCACGCCACTCGTGCCATCGGCTCCGCATAGGCGCCCGAAATAACGGTTCTGAGAGGTGCGAATAGATGCGTAGCCATCGTTGTTGAGGACGAATATTTTTATCGGTAGGCGCAGCCGGGAAATGGTCTCAAGCTCCTGGATGTTGAGTTGAATCCCGCCATCACCGTCAACGAGAATCGTTCGGCGTCCGTTAGCCGCCAAGCACGCTCCAATGGCATGCTGGCAGCCCATACCCCATCGCTCCCAAGGCTGTCGTCAGGACGATGCGCTGACCGTGGTTTCGCGTCTAGTGCCAACAGGAAGATCTCGATGCCAGCGCCCGAACTGCCCGAGACGATCACTTCTCCCATCCTCTGTCTCAGCAGATAGCGCTTCGGCGAAGACGTAGGTGCTCACACGATCCGTCAGGTCCCGATACTCCGGACAGCACGACCGGGTACCGCGCCTTCCACTCGCGGCACCGAGCGAGCCAATCGGTTCGCGCAGGCAAGACACCCTCCGGCAGCTGCTCCAACATTTCTCGCAGAAAGTCCCGGGCATCATAACGCGCCGCGATCGCCACGTGCGGTCGCATGCGATCGAGCTCCGACGCATCGATATCGATCATGATCTTGTGCGCCGAACGAGCGAACTTCTCAGGAGCGTATCCCGTCATGACGAGATCAAGTCGCGCGCCGATCGACAGCATCCAGTCGGCGTTCTGAAGAGCGAAGTTCGCTCCGCGTGGCGCGACAGGTCCTGGCCGGCCCACACAAAGCGGATGCGTGTCAGCGACCATGTCGTGACTCAACCATGTCTTCAGCACCGGAATGCCCAACCGCTCTATGGTTTCGGCAATTTCGGTTTTGCGCCCCGGCGAGCCTCACCCCGTTTCCGAATAGCAGGATCGGCCTGGCCGCGTTCCGCAACGATTCGAATCGTGTCGCGAACAATGCGCGAAAGATCGGCCTTCGTTTCCAGTCGTGTCGACGATTCGACCTCTCGCCGGATCGAACGACGACAGTGTCTGTTCATCGACCATCGCTCCTTGGACGTCGAGTGGGATATCAATCCACACTGGCCCGGGCCGGCCAGTTCGTGCGAGGTACGCCGCCTTCTCGAGGTGGTATCGAATCGTGGACGGATCCGCTACCGTGACGGCATACTTGGTGATCGGCGCAACGATCGGCGACGATGTCGACCTCCTGCACGCCAAGTTGCCTAACGCCCGTGTCGGCCTTGAGGTCAGCGCGCTTCACCTGACCCGACACAAAAATGGTTGGTGTCGAGTCCAAGAACGCTCCGGCAACGCCCGTTACAGCGTTCGTACCGCCTGGCCCCGTGGTGACGAGCGCCGCTCCGAGCCCGGCGATCTTTCCGTAGGTCTCGGCCGCCATGGCGCTCGCCTGTTCGTGGAGATTGCACACGAAGGTCAGACCCGTACATTGACCGACGGAATCATTCAAGTGCATCGCACCGCCACCGGTGACCATGAAAATATGGCGCACCCCTAGGTCGGCAATGAATCGGACGACGTAGTCGGAAAGCTTGATCATGCCTCGAAGCTGAACTGGACGGTTGAGTCGCCTGGGGCTCGGTCGGTGTGGCACGACCATTTACGAGGACGGAGAGATTGCTCTTACTGTGATGCCGGTAGTCTCGTTTCGAATGTCTGGGATGTGCATCTCCGATGCGTAACTCACCAAGCGTCCGTCGACATCGACGATTGGAAGAACCCGTGTTCGCCCTCGCAAGCGCAACCGAATTTCTTCAGGCGACATTCCCGCGCGCGCGAAGGAAAACGTTCGCGTCATGATGTCGGCGATGGGCGTATGCAGATTCGCGCCTCGGACGATCGCCGAGCGAATATCGCCATCCGTGGCGACACCGGTAACAACTCGGGTTTCGTCGACGACGAACGCGATTCCCATTCGATTCCGATCAATCGCCTGAAGCACTGCGAGGACGGTTGCGTCGCCGGCAACAGTAAGCGCCTCGAGCTCACGTCGCCCGTCGCCATCGGACCCTCGACCCAATACCTTCCCCGCCCACACCAGTTCGGTAAGGCGCTCAAGGCCGATGCGGAATCCGCGTCCACCGCGATGATGCCCCATCCAGATCTCAGGAATCAGCGTGGGTCGCGCCGTGAGCAGGACAGGCATGACCTCGATGAAATTCACGTCGCCTTCGCCGATTTGCAGCCCTTCACCGCCCGTGCCGGCGGCATCGGAAACATGAAGATGCCTAACGAATGGCGTCACGCGCGCGGCAAAATCGGCAAGACTTGCGCCGGTGCGATTGCACGCGAGCGCCGCATGCGAGACGTCGAAGCAGAGCCCGAGCCCGGAAAGTTGGCAAAGCTCGACCGTATCGTCCGCATCGACGAGAACATGCCCGAACCATTTGCCTCCGAAGTACCACGGAAAGGGCGGCAGATTCTCCAAAAGCAAGTCGACGCCACGGTGGTCTAGGCGCCGGAGCGAATCCAGTAGTCGTTCACGAGCCTCGGCGCCAGGATACTCGCCTGGACGAGGAGCCATACCGCCGACATGCATGACGATTTTCGGTCCACGCGGCGAGGCGCGGAAATGCGAGACCATCTCTCGCGCAAGGTCGATAGTCCTCTGGATCCGGGCGATCGACATCTCGCGCTGTGCACTATCCTTGGCGCAGAGATCGATTAACGCGTCGTGGCAGTATTCCGGCGCGTGAACCACCAGTTCGTACGGGTAGTCGCCACGCTCGAAGCCCGCGACGCCCGACATCCAAATCACGATCGCTAACATGAAACTCGATGAATGAGGGGCCGTCGGCGGTAAAGCCGCGGAGCAGTTCCGCGACGTCCGTGAATCGGGCCACGATTCCCCACGAAGTGCCGACGTCGATGGGACGGTTTATTTGCTTCGTCAATGCTTCGGATAGATCGTCGTCCACAAATGGATCGTCGCGGTGGACCGATCGAGAGATCCGACGCCCAACCAACTGTTCAACGTACTGCGGCGACAGACCCATGCCCGGCGATTTGCTCGCGACCATTGAGCGAGTGATCACCGTGTCGGCTGGAATATCCATCCGAGCGACTAGGCTCTTACCCAGAGTCCGCCGGTTAAGAATCTCACCACGAGTCATCCACCGGTGAGGAACACCGAGTGACGTCTTCCACCTCACGCACGGCGCGAACCTGGGCGGCAAACTCACTTGGAGTGAGGCTTGCCGCGTGATCCGGGCCGCGCATCCCTTTATCGAGCGTTAGGTGTCGCTCCAGAAGATTTGCGCCGAGGGCAACCGCTGCGAGAGAAATCGCGATGCCGGTGTCGTGCCCGGAGTAGCCAACGGGCCACCCCGACCAATCTCGAAGCGACCGCATGAACCGCAGGTTGATTTCCTCAGCCGCCGCAGGGTACGTGCTCACACAATGGAACAAGGCGCACTCGGCGTCCCGATCCGCCAAGAAGGCCAGCGTTCGACGAATCTCCTCCTCTGTCGACATTCCCGTCGAGACCATCACCGGCTTTCCGGTCTGCAAGGACATGGTCAATGCAGGATAAAATTGGTCATGTCCGGTGAGCCGATCTTGTACGCTGGGACGCCTAGACGTCTCCAGGAAATCGACGCTACGCGTGTCCCAAGGCGTGCACAGAAACGTGATCTCACGACTCTCGCAGTAGCGCTGGAGGTCGACGAACTCTCCGTCGGAAAGCTCGAACTCGACGAGGATCGGCACGAGGTATTGCAGTGCCTGTTCTCCAAGCCGAGGCTCCGCGAGAATACGCTCCTGATAGACCTCGCTGAGTTTGCGTTTCTGAAACTTGACGGCGTCGGCGCCTGCCTCTACGGCAGCGTCGACCAGCTTTCTTCGCGAGTGCGAGGTCGCCGTTGTGATTGATGCCAGCTTCGGCGATGATGTAGCACGGCTCGTTAGGCCCGATTCGACGATCTCCGATCCGAATGTGTGCGCGACTGGTCACGGGTATCGAGGAGGGGTGTCTTGCCAATGTGTCATATGCATGTACCACGATGCGGTACGGCGGAATGCGTCGTGCAATTGAGCTCGCTGCGGCACGCTGAAACTCAGCTCTGCGAGTTGTCGACGGGACATATCCATGCGGTAACGCTCCGGGAAGCGCTGTCTGCGACTTCGATCCCGACGTCCCGGCGAACGCACCGCCGGCCGGCAGGGCTGTGCGATCGTCCAGCGCCAGCACTGAGACCTACCATCTACAGATACGATCGAAGTGCAGTCTCGTCTCTACGTGTGCGAATCGGCCGTGGTCGGGGCGGCTTCCAATGAAGTTACCAACACGGCAAGGTGGGCATGGATCGGCAGATGCGAGCATGCAAACGCGTAACCTCTCGCGGCAGGCGCTGATATCCGACCCGAGGTCGCCTCAGTTCCAACAGGTCAACGTCCGGCAGTTGCCTCGCGTAGACGGCCGCTGGTAACGAACATGAATCGGCAGACTTCCGCCTGCTTGCCAAACGGCGGCACCCCCGCCGAGGAGTGTCAACATGATTCTACCATGTGACGCGAGTCACTTTCATGGCAGCTGTCGAGTGAATCTGCAGCGACGCACCACAATCAAACGGCCCGGCGGCATCGCCCCAAGTGGCGGACGTCACCCTTCAGATGGATTGAGAATAGCCGGGCAGTGCTTCACCCGGTTGGCGACGCCAATCTTCATTCACAGACCGTCGGGCGGTGGGGTTGAAACGTAAGCGCCGACGCGGGAGCTGTTAGGGCACTGCCGTGCAATCCGATGGCACGCTGCTCACGACTCTTTTCGAAGTTGCTGTAGCTCGGAGGTGTCGGGCGAGTGTCTCCTCGAGAGCGGGCGAGTCTTTGAAATGGCGGTCTTTCGACCGGCGAAGCGAGATGCGACTTCGGCATCACGGTATCGAAGCCGACGAACACGACGCGTCCAACGGACTGGCTGCCAAAGTAGCGAGTCATGCTCGAGCTCCTGTGGACGGAACTCGTGGCGGCACCTGCCGTACCAGCGGTGAATCCTCTGCCGATGAAGGGCTCGTGGTGTGACACGTTAGGTCTGTCGGGGCCGTGAGCTCAAGACTGCACACAAGTTGGCCGCTCTGCTCCGCAGCACCGGCGGCGAAACAGGCACCGTGACTACGATCAAGGTGCGGGGTAGACAACCACTGCGATCATGACAGGTCAGTCACAACTGGCACCGAACGGTCTCGACTCATCGCGTCGAGTCGGATCGCAAGCCCGAGAACTCGTATGCCTCCAGCGCGTACCCCGCGGCACCAAACCTTCGGACACGACTCGTCGAGTATAGCTGATCGAGTTGAGCGCGGGCACGCCTGTCGTCACCGTTAGGCAGCGCGATGTATTGAACTACGTTAGGCGGTATCCGGTCCGTCAGCAGGTACCGCGGCTCCGTCACCTTCGGTGTGAACACTCCTCGGCGCGCCAGTGTGCGACGATGCGAGGTACTGTCCACCGGGCCGATGAGAATCCAGGCCATCGAGTCGGGGACAACGATGACGGTCGAATCTTCAGCCGAAACGCTGGCCAACACCTCGTCGACAAGTGTGTGAAATGCCGTAAACTGCAGATTGTACACCAGCTGGTCCTGGCCAGTCCCACAGCACTCGCCAGTTACGCGAGTCATCCGCAATAGGTCTCGGGTCCCGAAACGAAACGTGCCGTAGAGTCGGCGGGACACGGGATCGACCGTACGCGTCGTCGACACCATCAACAGCAGCGCATACAGACCGAGGAGAGCTCGGCGCGCCTGAAGACCAATCGTCAAACGCACGAGGGAGGCGTAGAACAGAACAAGCAGCAACGCAGTAACGGTAATGAAATAGCGCGTATGTCCATACGTCGTGAATCGTGTCAGTGCATACCCAGTCGCGATCGCAAGCAGTACGAGGAAACCCAGGGCCCGCGGATCGGCTTCGGAAACCGCGCGTCGAGACTCGCGATGGGCTGCGCGCACGGTACCGATGAATGCGTCGGCGCCAACCACCGCGGTAATGATCCACGCGAAATTGAGCACGAGCAGAAGCACCGCGTAGTTGACTTGATACAGATCAAGTCGTGGGACTAGAAACTGCCTGACGAGAGAGTCATTCGTCGTACCTCCGTACCACATCACCGCCGTGTTCGGCAGTGTAGTGCGGTATAGCAGGTAGCCGAGATACACGATGCCGGGAATGGCAGCCGGTGCAAATCGGAGGACCCGACCAATTCGGTCACCAGCGGACCCCACGCGGCGGAACTCGTAGCAACAGACGTGACACACTAGAAGCACCGCGTAGAGCAGGACACCCGTTTCCTTCGTGAAGGCCAACGCAATACCAGCGAGAATCGCCGCTCCGAATCGCCGCTCGAGCATGAACACGATCGCCCACATAAATGCCGGAAGCAGTGGTAGATCGAGGCCAGGTTGAACGACAGAGGCAAGGAACGCTGGCTGCAGCGAAAAGACCGCTGTCAACAATGCGCGATCGACGCCTGCCGCCCGCGGGAACACCAGTCGGACGAGACGGTGAAAGCCAACAACGGCGATGAGGAAAAGCGCGGCGTTTGTGATCAACACCGGCACGGGGCTTGACTGAGCAAGCTTCTGCGCGAGCCCGGTGACAGCCATGTACGCCTGCGACGTATGCCCACCGCACCGCAGACTGCCGAAACCCAAGTGATCAGCAACCGCGGTAATGCAGGCGGCGTATATGCGACCATCCCAGAGTGGCACGTAGGTCAGCCGCGTTGCGAGCAAGGCGCAGACAACCGCTCCAGCACCGATCAGAAGTGCAATGGAGATGCGTTCGTCCGCAATTCTCGACGGCGTTGCATCGCTCGGCGAAGTCACGCGGCGTTTCCGCGGAGCCACCTCGGTAGCCGAGCAGCGTATCGTTCGACCCGTTCGGGTAGGGCGCCCGTATTCGGCCGACGAAGAATCAGGATTGCCGCCGGCAGGTAGACCCCGAGGCCAAGCGACAGGTGAGCCGAGAACGGATCCCTCGTCAAATCGTGCGGTGCTGTCGCGAGAAACGCGACGAACCCCACCCAGCCACATGCGCTCAGAATCAGGGAATCCTTCCATTGCGGCGTCGCGAGCCAGACACCAAGGTGATCGTAGATTTGAGGGTTGAGAGGAACAAGCGTCATAGCCATGAGCGCACGACCCTCAGGACGCCGCCACCGAAACGCGCCGACAAGCCCGGCCGCCCCCAGCGGCCAGAGGAGAGGCGCAGTGTGCGGCGCTCGTTGTTGCGGAATGTCGGTGAGCCAATCGGTGAACCAAGTCGGAACAATGAAAAAAGAGATCACAAAGAGCGCGACGGACACCGTGACCGCCGACCACGCGGGGCGGTACGCAAAGGGTGCTATCCCGACATTCGGCTTCGCGATCGACAAACCGCCTAGCCACGGGAGGAACGCACCAGCGACGATCAGGGGAGACCACTGCAGGTAAAACCAACCCAGAAAGAACGCGGGGGATGCGAGCATCGCGAGCCCCTGCCATCCAAGCCTCGTAAGTAAGCCATAGGTGAGGGCGGCGACGCCGATGCCCGTGAACACGCCGGCTCCCACAACGGGAGGAAGCGGCGTGAGAGGCGCCACGAGCAGGAGCGTCGGCAACGGGTATGGGATCACCCCAGCGTCGTACGGGTTCTTCCCCGCGAGAACGTCAAGGGCCGCGTTGCGGAAGTGGCCGAAGTCGCCGCCGGTCATCCCGGCAGCGACCTCGTGGACGTACGTTCGCCAACCGAGGAACGTCGCCAAGGCGATCAATGTCATCGCGGCAAATGAACGCCGAACACCGGGGGGAGCAGATCGCGTTGCCCACGGCGTTCGCATCAGCAGTAGTCGGCTACCAGGTGCGTTGCAACGCGAGAGATCCGCCCGACTCCGGGAGAGTAACTCTCGCGATCGGTCAACCGGGCGTCCGAGCTTGAATCCCCCACGTTCGAGAGAGCAGTCGCTGAACCCGAAAACACATCGACAGCCTTGAACACGACGTCGTCGATTGCGAAGGCTCGGCCAATCATCGGGCGGGAGAGAAAACCCAGCGAATGCCTCCAACAGGACCGTCAATAGTTGGAGGCCCAAACATCATGACCAAGGAATCTGCCGCCGGTTGCAATACGCGACAGTCAGCGCCACCGGGACTTCTTCCAATGCAGAACCGGGTCGCTAGAGCGCCCTCGAGCACGAATGGCAAGGAGTCCGACATGCGCATCGCCCCGCGGTAGGTACTGGACATCGTCCAAGTACCTCGGCGCGGGCCAGTGAAAGCAATTGTGCGGGTCACCTGGACGCCCGTGGGCTCAACGTCGCGCGACACCCAAACACCTCTGAGAGGCGATACCCCACCGATTGGTCGTGTCCCGAGCGAAATGCCGAGCCCGATCGATACGAACAGTCCGAGACTGATACTGGCGACGGTCAACGGCCAACCGAACGCGCACTCATCGTTCGGTACCTCGTCCTCAGGCGGGCGCATTCTCTATTGGCTGAGCAATTACGAGCGTGTGAACGTTCGGCCGGGCATGTTCCGCATGGCGAAATGTACTCCGTCAGCTAAGCAGTTGAGGTGCCGCCGGTTGCCTTCTGGGGTGTGTCCGAAGTGTGTCCCGGCACCTTCGATTCCGGCTCGTTTTCGATTACACGCAGCGTCGTGGCCGGATCCGCCTGCTGATAGGACCGCTTCATCGTCGCCAGATCGCGCCATCCGCCGGCGCGCATCAGATCGACGTCGGGCAGGTGCTTTCGCTCGCTGGCAAACAGCCGGCGGTATGCGTGGAACCCGCCGCGCTCCACGTGTGGCAGCTCCGCCCGCTCCTCAGCTCGGACCAACATGCCGCGGGCGAGCATGGTGTGCGTCGCGCGGCCCGGATGGTTCGGCTGCGGGAACATCCATACGTCACCAGCGCGCGGATGGGTGCGCAGGTACCGCTCAAATCGACAGGCCGCTCCCTAACGCTGCGTACTCGGGCGACGTGCATGATCGCCCGGCGATCGGCGAGCCAAGTGTCGAGGTGCCAATCGAGGACGTCGTCACGTTCGTTGCGACTGAAGTCCGCGTTAGGCCGTGCAAGGCCTTGAAGTGCGAGGTTGGGCGACCTCCTCACGCGGAAACCGCTGAGGCGCCGCAGCAACTAGCGAGGCGTCCCAGCTCGCGGTAGGTTCGCGAATGCCGCCCTATCGCGACTTTGCCGAACCCATGTCCGTCGTCCTCCGCTTCCTCCGCGCCACCGACGATGGGGTCGTTGTCGCGGTCGTCGTCTTGGTGATCGCGGCGG
The DNA here is from genome assembly GCA_963829055.1 of uncultured Gemmatimonadaceae bacterium. Lineage (GTDB taxonomy): Bacteria > Gemmatimonadota > Gemmatimonadetes > Gemmatimonadales > Gemmatimonadaceae > JAJKIV01. The sequence continues at coordinate 397,738 of CAWHHI010000008.1, forward strand.
TTATGTTCTGCGGCTCGTCGATCAGGTCATGGTTCGCCGACCGTACCACCACGATCACCACCGTCTGACGCCGCACGATGCGTAACGACCAGCAGAACACGGGCCGACGCACCAACTACGCGCTCATCGCCTTACTGACTTTCCTGTTCATCTACGCTGCGTGGATCCTGTACCGCTACGGACTCCCGTAAGGCAGAGACTGGCGGTCGCGGTCCTGTGTGGGATATGGGGCGGTGCACTGGCATACGCGTTCTTGGCGCGCCCGGGGTTCTACGGCGACTTCCTCGCGTTTTGGTACGCGGCGCGCGCTTGGCTGGGTGGGCTCGACCCCTACCTCGTCACGCCGAGCGCGCCCCCGTACAACGTCGACGACCGGTTCTTCTACCCCTTCCCGGCGCTGCTCGTCGTCGCACCGTTCGCCCGACTACCGCTCGCCGCCGCTGGTGCGGCGTTCTTCGGCTGCTCATCAGGCCTACTGGGGTTCGCGCTGACGCGCGACGGCTACCACCGCCTTCCCTTGTTCGCGAGCTTCCCGTTCGTCATGGCTGCGTCGCTGGGGCAGTGGGCTCCGCTCGTGGTCGCGGCCGCACTGCTCCCGGGCATGGGGTTCGTGGCGGTATGCAAACCCAACCTCGCTCTCGCCTTCGCGCTCGCGCGCCCCACGCGGTCGCTCGTGTTCGGTGGCGGGGCATTTCTGCTCGCGACGCTGCTCTTCGACTCGCACTGGCCGCTCAAGTGGCTTGCGAACCTGCGCACGATGGAGGGGCACCCGCCGCCCATCCTAACGCTCTGGGGCGTCTGGCTCCTCGCCGCGGCGTTCCGCTGGCGCACGTTCGAGGGGCGCCTCGTGGTCAGCATGGCATGTATCCCCCAGATGCAGATGTTCGCCGACCAGCTCCCGCTGCTCCTTGTGCCGCGGTCGCGGCGGGAATCCATGGTCGCGGCGATCGCGAGCCACGTTGCCGGGTTCGCCTGGATCGCCAGCATCCGGCCTAACGAGCATCCGAGCGCCCGCGCGCTGCCATTCGTGCTCGCCGGCACGTTCCTCCCGGCGGCGGTGATGGCGCTTCGACGACGACGCGACTCGTGACCGCCCATGCCCACCCAGCCGGCCCGGGAAGCCGGCAGCGCCTCCGCGCAGGCGTGGCGGCGCTCGGCGTCGGCGCACTGGCCGCCGTGTTACACTGGGTCGGCCGGAAGATCGCGCCGACCGGCGTCGCTGACTTCGACCAGTTGTGGTTCGCGGCGCGCGCGCTCGTGGGCGGAGACAATCCCTACAACCTCGTCGGGCCCGGCCGGTCGTTCGACTGGCCATGGCCGTTGCTGTACCCGCTCCCCGCTGCCCTCTTGGTGGCCCCGCTGGCGTGGATGCCCGTGGCTGTTGCGGGCGCGGCGTTCGCCTTCGTCTGCGGGGCCACGTTCGGGTACGCGGTCGCCCGGTCTCGGAGCGCGCCGTTTCTGGTGTTGAGCGCGCCGTTCGCCATCGGCGTCATGCAGGGGCAGTCGGCCCCGATCCTCGCGGCGATCACGCTATCCCCGTGGGCGGCGATCGCGGTGGCGGCGAAGCCGAACATCGGTTTCGCGGTGCTCGCCGGTGCCGGCCGGCGATCCTGGATCGTGGCCATCGTTGCGGGGGCGCTGCTGGCCGGCCTGTCGTTCTTGGTTTCGCCGACGTGGGTTGCTGACTGGCGCGCGGCCGTCGAGACTGTCCCGCACGCCCGCCCGTATGTCCTGCGGCCGTGGGGCGTGCTGCTCCTAGCGGCGCTGACCCGGTGGCGCAGACCGGAGGCCAGGGTGCTCGCGGCGTTTGCCGTCGTTCCAGGGACGCCTTCCACGTATGACCTTCTCGTACCGCTCACGGCGGTGCTCGTCGACGCGACCCCGCGCGTTGCGGCACTGATCGCAGCCTCATCGTTGCTCGCAGTCGCTTCAGCGTACGGGACGCCGGCCGGCGACTTTGTCCGGTTTGCCGACCGCGCAGCGGTCGCCCACTTGGCGTTCGTCTTGCTCCCGTGCCTCGTTGCGGTGCTAGCTCGGCCGAACGAACGAGAGAATGGATCGCGTTAGGCGAAGGACAGCAGCCGACGGGGGCGCATCAATGCGCTGAACTGGAGGCGCTCCGTGGCGGCGAACTAGGAGCATCTGCTGGACCGCCGGTAACCCGTTGGCCGCTGACGAGCGGCGCGGCCGTTGCATCGTTTCGCCCCGTTATGTCCAAGCGCACGCTCTCACCCCGCACGTACGACGTGCTGCAGCGGCTCGTCCACGGGCGGCACGACCCGCTCAAGCACGCGATCCTTGCGGCGTACGCCCCATTCACCGGTTCGCCAGTACTGGAACTCGGGTGCGGCACGGGGGTGCTCTCCGCAGCCTTCGCACCCGGGCTGTACACCGGTGTCGACCTCGACGGCGCCCGCATCGCGTCGGCGCGGGCAGAGCACCCGGGCGCCGCGTTCGTGCACGCGGACGTCCGCTCGCTCGAGCCCGCGTTCTTCGCGCCGTTCCGCTTCCTCTTCTGCCACGCCTGGCTGCACCACATCGACGAGGCGACGTGCCAGGACATCTTCTCCGCGATCGCCGGCGCGTCGACCACCACGCCGCGGGTGCTGATGGTCTACGAGCCGGTCCTCGCACCCCCGCTTCGCAACCCCGTGGGCTGGGCGCTCGGGAAACTGGACCGGGGCGACTTTGTCCGGCCGGCCGCTGCCCTGCGGGCGCTGTGCGAGCCGTTCGTCGAGCACATGGTGGTCTTTCCCGGCCCCAAGCGGTGGCCTGTGCCGGGCGCCACGCTGCGCCTGGTATTCGACGCCGATCGGGCCACACGGTTCCGGGCTACGCACACCTAACGACGCTCCGCGGCACGCGCTAGGCGGATCTCGAGGCATGCGTGCGGCGCACATGGCGCATGTCAGTATCGCCGCAGTTTCTCGGGCACGAGCGGACATGGCGACGACGGCAATTGATGGGCCCGGCAGCTGGGGTCGCCACAAGAGACGGCGGTCAGCTGGTCGGAAGCACATCAACGTACACAATCACGATGGGTGAGCTCGTAACCTAGAGAAGGCAGCGCCGTTGGATTTCTCCACGCCGCTCGCAATTTTAAACTTGGGCGTGGTTTCTGCGACAGCAGAGTCGACCGGGTGGGAGGAAGGCCACTGGCCAGTTCGTTTCGCACACTACCTGTCGAATGAAACTCATCAGCGTCATAAGTCCGTGCTACAACGAGCAGGACAACGTTGAACCATTGTATGAAGCCGTCCGGGCCCTGTTTGCTGGACTGCCTCAGTACCGGTACGAGCACATATTCATCGACAACGCCTCGAAGGACCGGACCGCTGATATCCTACGCGTTCTCGCGATGCGTGATGAGAACGTCAAGGTCATTCTGAACACGCGCAACTTCGGGCACATCCGGTCTCCGGTTCATGCGATCATGCAGGCGCGAGGGGATGCCGTCATTGGTATGGCCTCGGATTTTCAAGATCCCCCGGAGCTGATCCCAACGTTCCTCGCCAAGTGGGAAGAAGGATACAAGATCGTTCTTGGCGTCAAGGAGCAGGCGGAGGAATCGGGCGTGTTCTACGCGTTGCGCGACCGATACTATCGGACGCTGAATCGCATTGCCGACATCGACATCGTGCAGGAAGCGACCGGCTTTGGTCTCTACGATCGCATGGTCGTCGAGTCGATCCGGCGACTCAAGGATCCGTATCCGTTCTTTCGCGGTTTGCTGGCCGAGGTCGGCTACGAGGTCGCGCGGATTCCCTTCCGTCAGCCGCCGCGGCGGCGTGGGGTGACGTCGCAGAACTTCTATACGCTCTTCGACATTGCGTTTCTCGGGATCGTCAACCACTCGAAAGTGCCGTTGCGACTGGCGACAATGATCGGCTTCGCCACGGGTGCAATGAGTCTCGTTGCGGCGTTAGGCTATCTGGTCTACAAGCTGATTTACTGGCAACAGTTCACCGTCGGCATCGCGCCGCTCGTCATCGGACTGTTCTTGCTCTCGTCAGTGCAGTTGTTCTTCGTTGGAATTGTCGGTGAATATATCGGGTCGATCTACACACAGGTTCGAAACCATCCGCACGTGTTCGAGAAGGAACGCATCAACTTCGACAAGGGCGATGCGACGCCGCGCGGCCTCGTAGCGGACGGGCGGCGGCCGTATCGGGTGCGGGCCGCGCACCGGAACCACGTCAAGCGACGCGCCTCACCCGGATAGAGGGTCGGCCGGCTTCACCGGCCATTCTCAGCCTGTTCCTTGCGTTAGGCTACCTGATCTACAAACTGGTCTTCTGGCAGGAGTTCACGCTCGGCCTCGCGCCTCTGGTTATTTGGTCGGGTCACCGCGAAGCGCGCCATGAGATGGGTCTGGCCTGCGGCTCTGCAGCTTCCCTTCGCGAGCGCTTGTGTGCAACCTCCAGCCCGCCCATTCTCCCTCTCCTTACAAATCACGAGTCCGGTTCCACACGGTGTACCTCCTACGCGACTACCGCCGGCGGATGCGAGATTCGTGGCGCCGTGTACGACCTGGAGCGCTGCTCGGGGCTCGGGTCGCCCACCGCGCAGCGTGGGTCACCCACGTCGCCGAGACGACGTTTCACTCACTCCGCTCGCGTGACCCGATCGACCCTCGCTGACCGTCTCGAAGCTGCACGCGACCGCCTGCGGCTCCCCTCGCTGCCGCGCCATATCGTCCACAACGCCGGCTGGCTGCTCGTCGATCGCGTGCTTCGGCTGGCGCTGGGCGTCGTCGTCGGGATCTGGATCGCGCGCTACCTCGGTCCGGCCCGTTTCGGCCTACTGAACTACGCCGTCGCATTTGCCGGCGCCTTTGGGGCGTTGGCGACATTAGGGCTCGATGCCGTCGTCGTCCGGGCTTCCTGGTGCAACATCCGGAGAACCGCGACACACTGCTCGGGACCGCCTTCGCGATGAAGTTCGCAGGGGCCATGCTCGTCGTGGCCTTGTCAGTCGTGGGTGCGATGCTAGTGCGACCTGGGCGTCCGGCCGAGGCGCTTCTCGTTGGCATCGTGGCAGGCGCCAGCGTCTTCCAGGCCAGCCGACGTGGTCGACTTCTGGTTCCAGTCGCGCGTCCTCGCCAAGTACACGACCGCGGCGCGCGCCGGGGCGTTCGGCGTGGTCGCCATTGTGCGCCTTGCCCTCGTCGCCAGTGCGGCGCCGCTCGTGGCGTTCGCCTGGGCGGTCTTGCTCGAGACGGCGCTCGCTGGCGTCCTGCTCCTGCTGCTCTACCTCAAGCAGGAGGGCTGGCCTCTGCACTGGCGCGTCGACCCCGTAACCGCCCGCGCTCTCCTCCGGGTGTCGTGGCCACTCGCGCTCTCCTCTGTCGCGGTCTGGCTCTACATGCGCGTCGACCAGCTCATGATCGGCTGGATGCTGGACGAGGCAAGCGTCGGTGTGTACTCGGTCGCCGTGCGGCTGGCGGAGGTGTGGTACTTCGTTCCGAGCGTGGTCGTAAGCTCGGTGTTCGCCGCCCTGCTGCGCGCACGAGAGAGCGATCCGGTGCGCTACCGGGCACGCGTTCAAGCGCTCTTCACCGGGCTCGTCCTGCTCGGCTACGTGACTGCGATGGCTACTTCGCTCGTGGCACGGCCCGTCGTGCTGTACTGTACGGCGAGGCCTACGAGGCGGCGTGGCCAAGCCTCGCCGTGCTCGCGTGGGCGGGCGTGTTCGTCGCGCTCGGCGTTGCGCGCGAGGCATGGCTCGTGGCGGAGGGCCTAACGAGGTTCTCGTTTGCGACGACAGTCTGCGGCGCCGTCACGAACATCTTGCTGAATGCTGCGCTGATCCCCCGCCTCGGCGTCGTCGGTGCCGCCATCGCGACCGTGGTTTCCCAAATGGTGGCGGTCATGCTCTCTACCGCGGTGTACCCGCGCACGCGTGTGATCTTCGGCATGCAGTTTCGAGCACTCACGCTGCGGGGAATGAGGATCTCATGACCGGGCTCCTCCGCTCGCTGCTCGAGTCGTTGTACCTGCGCCTGTTCGTGCGCCGCGTGTTCTTCCGGGCCAACCGGTTCCTGCACGATCTCACGTTGCACGGTCTCGGGGTACTCAACCACGATGACGGCCGAAGCGGCGAGACCGTGCTGCTCGATCACCTAGCGCGGATAGTCGCCGCGCCGGTTGTCGTGGACGTTGGGGCCAATGCGGGCGACTACGCCGCTGCGGTCCTGGCGCGCGCGCCGCGGGCCCGCGTGCTCGCCTTCGAGCCCCACCCCGCCACGTTCGCGCGCCTGCTCGGGCGCGCCGCCGCCGCCGGTTTCACGGCGCACAACTTGGCCCTCGGGGCAGAGCCTGGCCACCTCGAACTCTACGACTACGACGGCAGTGACGGCACACAGCACGCCTCGCTCTACCGCGAAGTGATATCGACGATCCACCACGGCGGCGAGCCGCTGGCGATGCAGGTGGAGGTGGCGACGCTCGACGACCGGCTGCGGCGCGAGGGCGTGACGCACGTAGACCTCCTCAAGATCGACACCGAGGGCCACGAACTCTCGGTGCTGCAGGGAGCGCGTGAACTGCTGGCAGCCGGCGCCATCGCGGCGGTCGTCTTCGAGTTCAACGAGATGAACGTCATCAGCCGCGTCTTCCTGCGGGACTTCTATGACCTACTGCCGGGGTACTGCTTCTACCGTCTGCTCCCCGATGGCCTAGCGCCGCTGGGGCCGTATGTGGCGCGGCAGTGCGAAATCTTCGCCTACCAGAATATCGTGGCGGTGCGCGACGGCGGGCCGCTCGCCCAGCTCCTGTCCGCCTGACACCTGATGGACACACCCGTCGCGTTCCTGGTCTTCAACCGTCCCGACACCACAGCTCGGGTGTTCGCCGAGATCGCTCGGGCGCGCCCGCGACAGTTGCTCGTCGTCGCCGATGGGCCGCGCGCCGACCGGCCCGGAGAGGCCGAACGGTGCGCGGCGGTACGCGCCATCGTCGAGCGCGTGGACTGGCCATGCGACGTGCGCACCAACTACAGCGAGCGCAACCTCGGCTGCCGAGGGCGGGTGTCGTCGGGGCTCGATTGGGTTTTCGAGGAGGTAGAGGAGGCCATCGTCCTAGAGGACGACTGCCTGCCGCATCCAACCTTCTTCCGTTACTGCGAAACCCTCATCGACCGTTATCGCGACGACGAGCGCGTGACCTGCATCAGTGGCGACGACTTCCAGCGCCGGGATGCCGGGTGCGCTTGGAGCTATTACTACTCGCGTTTTGTGCATGTTTGGGGGTGGGCGAGCTGGCGCCGGGCCTGGCGGCATTACGACGTCGCAATGCGCGGGTGGCCCGCGACGCGTGATGCGGGCCTGCTCGAATCGGTGTGGGGCGCGGATCGGCGGGCGGTGGCGCACTGGCGCTCGATCTTCGACGACGTACATGCCGGCCGCGTGGACACCTGGGATTTCCAATGGGTCTACGCCTGCTGGCAGCAGGGTGGCCTAACGGCACTACCCTGCGGCAACTTGGTCTCCAACCTTGGCTTCGGAGTAGAGGCGACGCACACCGCAAGCGCCAGCCGGCTTGCCGCGCTTCCGATTCGGGAGATGGCATTTCCGCTCCACGCACCTCCGTACATGCGGGCGGACCCGTTCGCCGACCACTTCACGCAGCATCGCATTGTCTCCGATGAGCGAGCCGTTCGTCGTCTCAAGCAGTGGGTCCACCGCATGCTCCGCGCGCGCTCGTGAGGTCTCGCCAGCGAGGTTGTACAAATCGCGGAGATTTCCGGGAGATCTTCCCCGGGGGCTCGGTCCGAACGACGTCATCAACAATATCGGCACCAGCCCCGGGCCCCGGCGCGCTCGATCGTCGCGCTGCTGTTTCCGGAATCTCGAACTCGTTCCTGGGACGCGCGGTTCGGCCGCCAGGCGGCCGACTAGGGAGTCCGGAGGCGGGCTCCGTCAGCCTCCGGCCCGGAAGAAAATTCCGTCCATCTGGAGCATCCTGCCGGATACCGGGTCGCCGAAGCCGGGCTCGACGGACGCCAGGGTGAATCCCATCCCGGCCAGATATCCCAACATCTCGAGATAGGGCATCTCGTTGTTGTACAAGGGCTCGATGGACATTTCCAACTGGATCCCCAGGATGTCCCTCATCGAAAGGGATGCCCCTTCTAAGATCTTCCTTTCGTATCCCTGGGCGTCGAGCTTGAGGAAGGTGCGGTCGCCCTGCCGGTGGTACTTGGAGAAGACGCTGTCCAGCCGGGATACGGTGATCTCCTCCTTGCCGACATAGGCCGATTCGGGGGCCGATTTCAAATGCGCGGGCAGCATATCGAGGAGTGAACTGCTCTGGGAATTGCCCGCGATATTGATGGTCGCCCGCTCGTCACGATCTCCGAGCCCGATATTCACGACCTGCCAAAGCGGATCCGCTTCCGTGCTCGCCTTGAGCCGCGAAAAGGCCGACGTCAGGGGTTCGAAGGACACTATCCTTCCGCGATATCCGCCTTCCCTCAGGGATGCCGCATACTGTCCGACATTGGCGCCGACATTGAATACGAGGTCGATGCGGTTGCTTTCCAGCAAATGCATCCGGCGCGCGACCGGAGATGAGGTCGGCCTGTACCTCTCCACCTCAAACCCGGCCTTCCTCAACCATGTCTTTAGGCGCATTTGGCGAAATGCTAGTCACCTGCCGGGAACCATGCAAGCGGACGCGGACCCGCGCGACCTTCGCCGGCGCATCATGGCCACGGTGCCGCGGATGAAGACCATCTTCACCGCCGGCCTCCGCCCGCGGCCGCGCAGTACACCTCGTAGGTGGCGCGCGCGCACCGGTCCCAGGTGAACTGTGCGCTGCGCACCCGGCCGCGGGCGCGCAACTCGTCAGCGTGCGCGGGCGAGCCCACCACTCGCTCGATCGCCGCAGCGATGCTCTCCGGATCGTCGGCGTCGCACAGCTCCGCCGCGTCGCCCACCACCTCGGGGAGAGAGCTGTTCGCGGCGCACACCACGGGGCAGCCGCGGGCCATCGCCTCGAGCGGCGGGATGCCGAACCCCTCGTAGCGCGACGGGTACACGAAGGCCGCAGCGAAGGCGTACGCCGCGTCGAGCGCCGCGTCGTCGCCGCTCATCTGAACCACCGCCCCCTCGTCGAGCCCCATCTCCCGCACGAGCGCGCGCTCGGCCACGCCGAGCGGCCCGCCGCCGAAGGCAACGACCCGCACCCCCGCCCGCAGCGCCGGCGAGCCGGCGACGGCGCGGAGTAGCCCCTCGAAGTTCTTGTACCCGCCGCGCGGGCCCACGTAGAGCACGTACGGGCCATCCACGATCGGCCGGGTCGGGCGCACCGCCGGCACCGGTGCGCCGGCCAGGTGCACCACCGACACGAGCTCGGGGTCCACGCGCAGGCGCTCGAGCAGGTCGCGCCGGGTGCTCTCGGAGATGCAGATCACCCGGTGGGCACGGCGCACCGCCGCCGCCTTGCGGGCGGGGATGGAGTCGTTCGGCGAGAAGTACTCCGGGAAGCGCTCGTGGATCATGTCGAACACCGTCACTACACACGCCGCCCGCCGCGGGGCCACGCGAAGACGCGAAAAGTACGTTTCGTGCACCACGTCTGGACGGGCAGTGGCCAGCCACCCGCGCGCGAGCACGCCGTTGAGAAGCATCCGGAGTCGCGCCGTGTGGCGGATCGGCGGCACGTGCCGGCCGACAACCATCGAGGGTGGAAGTTTCGCGAGGTACTCGTTCACGTAAACCGGGGCGAGCACCGTCACGTCGCAGCCGTCGTAGCCCGCAAGGCGCTCGGCCACCTCACAGAAATAGCGTGAGACGCCGCCATGCTGCTGAAACGAGAACACCTGGTGGTCGAAGACGAGCTGCACGCCGGCTCTACCCCTGCTTGCGAGCGAGGAACGAATACATGCGCCCCGGGTTCGGGCGCTCGAGCCGACGCCGCACGAGCGAGACGACCGCCGGTACCCGCGCGGCGGCGGCGCCGAGCGCCCCAAAGCGCGCGCGAAGGCGGGTGCGCGGCAGCTCGCGCAGCTCAGCGTCGCTTCGGACGGCCGGGAAGGCGTTGATGACCGAGTCCCATGGGCCGAGCATGCGCTCCAGCCGCAGCCCGGCCCCAATGATCGCCCCCTCGTACTGCGCCAGCCGGTACGCGTTCTCACCGCCGGCCAGCCGGTGCACGGGGTGCTCGGCCAGGAAGCGCTGGAGCCCAGCGTCGTCGTCCACCACGTGCTCGCGGCAGGCCAGGAAGATCCCCCCAGGGCGCAGCACCCGGGCACACTCGTGAAGCGCGGCGGCGAGGTCGCGCGTGTGGTGGAGCACCTGCCGCGCGTAAACGATGTCCGTGCTCGCGTTGGCGAGGGGGAGCCGCTCGGCGTACGCCGCGACGATCTCGATCGCCTCGCCACCGGGGAGCCGGCGGATCGCGCCCTGACCCACTTCGTCGCTCGGGTCCGGCTCCAGCGCGACGGCGCGGGTGGCGCCGTGGGCGAGGAAGGCGTGCGAGGCGATTCCCGTCCCGGCGCCGAGATCCGCCACCACCGCCCGGCGCAGGGCGGTGCCGAGCAGCGCGCGCACTTCGGCGAACTCGCCGGACGCGGCGAACCGGCGCGCGGAGTCGGCCACGTCGCGCCCGAGGTAGGCGTCGCGAACGAGGTCGGCGAACGCGGGCTCGGCGCGCAGCCGGCGCACGGCGTCGTCGAGGCGCATCGCGCCGGGCGCGTGCGGGGGAGGGACGGGAGAACTCATCGGCGAGCGGGGGACGGGCGCGATGCGGGCATCGGGAGCTCGCGCCGCGACATGATCGGCAATAGGGTTGTTTATGGCAATGAGATCGCGAATTCGGGGCACGTACTCGCGCCCCCCTGTCGCATCAGCGCATAAGCCGCGCGGGGCGTCTGCTGGGCGAAAATGCTATGGAGCGTGATCACACGGGCACGGGCCGGTCAAGCGCGGCGCGAATGCGCGGCCTCCGTGGGCGTGAACAACGTCGGCTCCATGAGCCCGTCGCCGTCGTACGACGACGTCAACCGAGCTGCATGTCGACGAACGGACGCGGTCCCTACGGCGAATCGGCATTCTCGCGGGAGGTAGAGGGCTTTCGGATCTCGATTGACGAACGATGGTGCGCCGCGTCGTTAGGGTCAGCGATAGTCGTCGCCTTCTAACGGGCAACTTGAGATCTCGAGCAGTCGTCTCATTCACCCGAAGTCAGTCCAGCACATCCACCGTACCCGCCGGAAACCGTAGAACGGCGCGAGGAGCAGAATGATCGTGCACTCGTATGGGTAATAAACGAGTCCGAATAAGAGCCCACGATGCCGGCGTCGGATCCGCTCCATCGGGTAGCGCAACAAACGGTGCCAGTAGGTCAAGGGCACTCGCTCTTTCACATACCGATGATAGATAGTCTCAAACTCTCTCGTAATCTTGATGCCGCCTGCTGTCGTCTTGTTGGTTTCGCTGAATCGCATTTCCGCCAGGATGTCCGCAATGAAATGCCATCTCGCCCCCTGTACGACGAAGTAATTCCAGAGCTCGAAGTCCATCATATAGTGCAACGCCTCGTCCAACGGTGGACTCCGTTTGAGCAGCGACCTGCGATAGTAAATGGCCTGTTGCGGGATTTGGTTCATGCAAGGAAGCAACTCGATGCTCATCGGCGACGGGACTTCGACGCGATTCAAGCGGGGGTCGGGATAGGTAAACCGGCAGGAGCCGGCAACCACGTCGGCCTCAGGGTTTTCGATGAAGGCTCTTGCGATCGTGTGGAGCGCACCAGGCAGCAGCACGTCGTCGCTTGGGAGCCAATTGACGATTTCACCTGTTGCTCGTGCGAACCCTTTGTTGATGGCGTGAGTCTGTCCCCGATCCTTTTCGCTGATCCACCAGGCGATGTGCTGCTCGTTTCTGCGTATCACCTCCACGCTATTGTCCGCGGAGCCGCCGTCTACCACCAGAATCTCGAGGCGCGGATACTTCTGGTCGATCAGGCTGCGGAGGGTCGCGTCGATCGTAGCCCCGCCGTTGTAATTCGGGACGACAATCGAAATCGAGGGAAGCGTTGCTGACATGAGGCTACTGGCTAAGACGGAACCCTCGGATCCTGCCAAGGCACGTCGTCCAGTGAAACCGCGTCTCCTCACCTGCGAGCTTCAGCATCGCAAGGACCGTCCGACCCGCCGGCACACCGAAAAACAACACGCGCCACCACATCGGCATCGGGTGTTCGCGCAGCATTCGTCCATCACCGAGTGCATAGCTGTAACGCTTGACGCGGCTTTTTTCGTCGAACGAGCGAAATATCCTCGGGTGATGGATCTGCAGATGCTTTTCATACCGGACCTGAAATCCGTTCTCTATGGTCCGGAGCATCAAGTCGTTGTCCTCCCCGCCCCCCCATGGCGTGCCAGCACCGCCACCGAGCGACTCGTCGAATCCACCGATTTTTCGCAATACGCGTGAGCGATAGACGCATGCGAAGCAGACGGCTCGCCGCCAACATATCGGCTTCGTCGCTTGCCCCGAGCGATCTCGCCACGGAAGGATTGGACGGCCCGACTCGTCAATTGCCTCGCCGATGATTGCATTCGCATCCGGAATCTGCCGCCAGAAGATCATTCACCTGCTGAAGGAAGTCCTCGGGATACCAACAATCGTCGTCGGGAAAGCACACCACGTCCCCGCTAATATGGTCGATGCCGAGGTTTCGGGCGCGCGAAGCACCCGGCGTGTCGGTTAGGTACAGATGGCGTATCTCGAGCTTGCCCGCAAAGCCAGCGAGAATCGGCTCCAGCCGGGTGTCCGGATTTTGATCGACCACAATAACGTCAAAATCCTGATGAGTCTGCGCCTCGAGCGACGCAAGCAGTCGTCCCAGCTCGGCGGTTCGCCCGACGGTGGCGACAACCAGAGAGATCCTCATCCTAGTGCAGCGTACACGGGTCCACGCTGCACCCTATCGGTCGCCGATTACACGCAAGGGTGACGACGGCTTCATGGGGGCGTTAGGCCGTTCAATGCCGCGTCCCGCGATTACTTGATGCAGGAAGCCAGGTCTCGAGTACGGATTATCGAACACCTCGATCGTGATCGGCTCATCCTGCCTAACGGCGACAACGAGCGGGTCACCGGTGATGAGCTCGCGACACGAGAGCTGACCCTTCTGCAGTGGGATAGCGAGGTAGTAATCCTCGTCCGTCAAGACGTCACCGGCTGGAAGATCCCGCGTGGCATAAACGCCTCGCACCAGGCTATCGAGATACGCCGTTTCCTTGGGCGGCAATCGCCGTCGCTCTGCGCTCGACCCGCCACACATCTCCCTGCGCCTTGTGGAATGCACGGAACCACTCGACGATCTGCTCGGGCGTCGAACAGTACGGCGTGATCGGGTGATCGGGCGTATCGATGTCGATGTGTCGCTCGAAGGTCCGCGCACCCTTCGCATACGCCATCATGATCGATGACGTCCAGTCGTGATACTCGTGCGTCGAGAATCCGATCGTCACGCCGGGATATCGATCGCGAAGGAAGTCGATCTGATTGATCTCGAGCTCGGAGTCCTCGCTCGGGTACAGTGACACGCAGTGATTGATCGCGAGCGGAATGTGACGGTTCTGGAAGAACGTCACCATCGCGTCCATGCTTCGCACCGACGCGCCCCCCGTCGACACGATCACCGGCTTCCGCGCCTTCGCGATCCGCTCGAGCAGCGGCCAGTCCGTGATGTCCGAGCTCGCGACCTTGATGATCTCGATGCCGACATCCTCACAGAAGTCCACGGACGCTTCATCGAACGGCGTCGCCAGACGGATGCAGTTGTTTCGCCGAACGGCTTCCACCAGCGTGGCCATCTCATCACGTGACAGCCGAGTGTCGAGCGTCTTCTTGATGTAGCGAATGTCCTCGCGATGCCGGAAATCCTTGTGCACGAAGGTGTCGACGATCGCGGAACTGCAGCTTGATCGCCGCACGAACGTCGTTGTAGCGGACCACCGTCGAGAACTCCTTCACGATCCGGAGTCCACGGTTCACATCGCCCCAGTGGTTGTTCGCCAGCTCCAGCACGAACAGCTCGTCGAAAATATCTCGATTGATCACCGGATCCCTCTTCGCATTGGGGTGTGACTACGCCGAGACGTGAGGAACGGCGTACATCACCGTGTCGAAGCCGTAATGCCCATGACTCCGGAGATAGAAGTCGTACCACGGGCCCATGTCGCGGACGAACAGCGGAATCTCCCAGAGGTGTTCCGGACGATGGTAGACGCAAACTGCAAGGCGCGGGTGCGACCGGCTGATGAGCTCTCGCGCACCGCGCAGCGCGTCGAGCTCCGCGCCCTCGATGTCCAGCTTCAAATCAGTGGCGAGCGTATTCGGCAGGACGTCGTCGAGCGCGACCGCGGTGACGATCTCGCCTCCGCTCGCGGATAGGGAGCTCGCCTCGCCTTCCGCCCCCTGAAAGTTCCGATGCTCGAAGTGATCGGCGACCGCACACGGCCAGACCGATACCTCGGCACCGCTCTCCCGCGAGAAGCGACGCGCGAATCTCGCGAGCGACGCGACGTTCGCGAGGTCCGGTTCGAACGCGTGCACGGTATCGACCGGATACCCGAGCTCCGCAATGCTCGCCAGCGTGTCACCGATGAAAGCGCCACAGTCGATCAGCCGCATCGGTCCGCGCGTGAGCGGCACGTCAGACGGGAAGTACTGATGACCGCTGCACGGCACGGGTCCGGCGTACGCGGCCCAGGACAGGCGGTATCGGACGGTGTCCAGATAGAGCTCGCGACTCGCCTCGTCGGCCCAGAGACGTGACGCTTCGTCGATCCGGTCGGCGAATGCGCCATAGCTGGAGCGGGTGGCAAGCCAGAAGCGCTCTCCGAAATCGGCCGCGAACGACTCGTACAATTCGGGGACCCCGACGACCCTCCCGTAGCCTAACGCTTCGAGCGTATCCTCGATCTCGGCCGGATCCGCGTCGCGATTGAACACCGCCACGACTGCGACCGCTTCGGCGCGCTCGGCAAGCGTGAGCGGCTCCTCGCCGGGCGAATAGACGAGCACGCCATCAATCGGCGGGCACATGGCTGCTCGCCGATCGAGCGCGCAGACGATGTCGGCGTTGGCCGCACGCAGGACGCGAATCGCTTCGCGCGCGAAGCCACCCGCGCCGTACACCACGACGCGCTCACCATCGATCGGCTTCCAGGACGATCCCACTGAACGAACCGAATACCGCTGGTCGGTGTGGCGAAGTACCGTGCTCATCCACGACCTATAGTAGTGGACCGTGGTGTTCGAGCGACTACTCGGACATGCTCACGGCTGGGACAATCATGTTTTCCAGGAATTCCTCGTCGAGGCAGGAATGGGGCCATGTCCTCGAGCGGGGCTGTAACCATACGTCCATCCGCGAGTCGCTTCGATGAGACCTTCGGGGCGAATGGTTGAGCCAGGTCGAGCATCATCTCGCAAATGGCTGGGCCTGGCTCATCCAACGTGGCGCGGATCGCCGACTTCAGCTCGCTATGATCGCACGCGCGACGAAACGGCAAATCGAATCCGTACGCGATTCGCTGAAAGTCGGGGAACGTCACTCCGCTCTCTGGCCCTGAGCCGACATCGTTCCCGGGGAAGAAATTGCGCTGCGTCTGTCGGATCGAGTGATAGCCGTTGTTGTTGAGCAGAAAGATCTTCACCGGCAAACCGTAGCCCTTGATCGTCTGCATCTCCTGCAGATTCAGCATCACGCTGCCATCGCCCGTCACGCACACGACTCGGCGACGACCACCGCCCACACACGCGCCGATCGCTGCGGGGAGATCAAAGCCCATGGGAGCGCAGCCGGAATCCGAGAACAGCCGCTGGCCATGCTTCAACTTCGCGGCCTGGAACGTCGTTATGCAGGCGGTGCCATCGCCGGTAACTACGATGTCGTCGGGCCCGAGGGCATCGAATAGCGCGTCGCCAAAGCAGTACGGATTCACGCCGTTGGTGCCATCCCAGTACTCCGGCTGCACCACCGGATAGCGCTCCCGACGCGCGCGGCACCAGTCGATCCATGACTGGCGGTCCTGGTCGATGACCACGGGCGCGGCGGCGAGCAGCCTAACGACGTCCGCAACGTCGGCATGCACGGGCAGGTCGGGCTTCACCGTGGGCTTCCGAAGCTCGAGCGGGTCGATGTCCACGATGATCTTGTACGCCTCGCGGGCGAAGTGCTCCCACGCGTAGCTCACCTGCCGAATGTTCAGCCGGCAGCCGAGTACGAGGACGACATCCGCGTTCTGCACGGCGAAGTTGCCGCCGCGATCACCGATGGTTCCCGGACGCCCGACGAAGAGCGGGTGGTCACTCGCGATGAGGTCGTGCGCGTTGAAGCCGGTGGCGATCGGGATCTGGAGCCGCTCCGCGAGTGCGACCAACTCGTTGGCGGCGCCGCCGAGGCGAACGCCAGCGCCAGCGTAGATGATCGGCCGCTTCGCGCCGAGTGATCGCTTCCATGATGCGGGCGCAATCGGCCTCCAGCTGCGCGGCGGGACGTGCCGGCGCTTCGGCCGCGGCGTCGAACCCGTGCAGCGTCGAGGGGTCAATGTTCGCACCCTGCACGTTCATCGGAATGTCGAGCCACACTGGACCCGGACGTCCCGTTCGAGCCAGGTGGATCGCTTTCTCGATGTGATAGCGAATGGTCAACGGGTCGGTGACCATCACCGCGTACTTGGTGATGGATTCGACGAGCTTGACGATGTCCACTTCCTGATCGCCCAGCTGGCGCAGAGGGAGGCCGGTGCTACGCACGAGCGTCTCCCACTTCACCTGGCCCGATACGACCACCATGCCGAGCGAATCGACCCACGCCCCAAAGACGCCGGTGATGGCGTTCGTGCCACCGGGCCCCGTGGTGACGTTCACCGCCGCGAGCCGGTTCGTTAGGCGGTAATAGCCCTGCGCGGCGATGGCGCACGCCTGCTCGTGGTGACAGCAGACGTAGTCGAGGCGATCACAGCGGCCGATGGCGTCGTTCAGATGCATGGCGCCGCCGCCAGTCACCATGAAGACGTCGCGGATGCCGTGATCGGCGAGGGCGGTGGCAACGTAGTCAGCGAGCCGCACCATTCAATGCTTCCTTGTGTTGGCCGATTCCGCCGGTGCTTCATTCGGCGGCTCGAGCGTTATCGTCCGGTTGGGCAGGCCGAGCTCACGGATCCGCCTGAGGATCGGTGCCTGGCTGATGAGAGATCCGATCACAATGGGCACCTGAAATCGTCGGAGCTGTTCCGGTGAGATGACGGGAATCCCGCCAAGCGTCCGCCCATGGTACCGCGGGTTCGAATCGGCGATCGCGAGAACCTTCGCGCCGCCTAACGGCGGCATTCGCGAGCAGCGTGAGCGTCGTCTGCCCTGCGCCCCAGATGACTATTTCCGGAACGCTCGCCAGCTCGCGCTCGAGATGCTCGGACTGTTCAGCCAACAAGCGCGACGACGCCGCGATGTAGTCGTTCACCGCACCCCCGAGCGCCGTGTCCCGAACAGCCGTCACCGGGCCGCGCTGCGCTGCGCGTCCGATGGCCCACACGGCCGGGTATTTCGCTGTGGACGACGCGTTGATGGTCTTCTGTTCGACATGCTCGACCTCGAACCCGGCCGCGCGCAGCGCGTTCGCCAGCGAGACGGCCGAGAAGTGGTTGATGTGCTCGACGTTGAAGTCCTGAAAGGGTGCGACGAGATAGTCCGTATACCTGGAAGCGTCCGGCACCTCCACGTACACCGTTCCGCCGTCGCGCACGACATGCCTCAACGTCCGTAACGCGGTTGGAACGTCGCGGACGTGCTCGAGCACGTGCGAGAGAATTGCACAATCGGCGCCGCGTACCGCTTCCGGAACCTGAAAAATAGTACCCGCGTGGCCAGTGACCCCGGGAATCCTCCCA
The DNA here is from genome assembly GCA_963829055.1 of uncultured Gemmatimonadaceae bacterium. GTDB lineage: Bacteria > Gemmatimonadota > Gemmatimonadetes > Gemmatimonadales > Gemmatimonadaceae > JAJKIV01. The sequence goes on from CAWHHI010000008.1 coordinate 415,648, forward strand.
ACCGTCTCGGCGCACGCTGGCGACGGGTCCACGCCATGCAACTCGGCATACCCGAGAGCGGCCAGTTCCGCCAGCAGGCCGCCGTTCCCGCATCCGATGTCCACGATGCGACGACGCGTGTCACCCAAGGCTCCGGCGATGTCGATGGCCGTCTGCCTCAGCCGATCGCGATCCCATTGTTGCTCGCCGCCGCCTGTACCGGTTGTGGCGTCGGAGTACTTGGAGAGATCCGCGTAGTAGCGATCGTAGTCGGCCTGCGTCGATGGCGTGTCCGCATGCACGGAACCGCACTCGACGCATCTGACCACGTCGTACGTTTTCGCGAGCGGATGGTCGTCGGGCAACAGAAATCGCATCGAGCGTAGAAGCTCGACACTCGTTGCATCGCAGATGGGGCACGGCCGAGCGCTATCCCGACGCATGTGCGCCTCTCGCTGTCGCACCGGTGATGCCAGCTGTGACGGCCGACTGCCAGCGATATGTTCGCGCGATGGCGTCACGAACCTCGACCCGTTGAACGAGACCGAGCTCGGCTCGAGCGCGCGCCGTACTCGGCACGTATCGATGCGGTGTGGCGCCGACGTCCGGCTTCTTCTGCACCTCGATCGGCGCGTTGGGCGCACACGCGTCTGCGACCGCGCGGGCGGTCTGGAGAATCGACAACGGCTTCCTCCGAGCCGACGTTGTACGCGCCCGCGGCGGACGGATGCAGCACGAGCGTCCACAACCAGATCGCGAGATCGGCCATGTAGAGATACGACCGCACGGCGGTGCCGTCTCCACGAATTCGAATCGGACCACCCTTCATTGCGTCGCGAATGAAGTTGCCGATCGCGAAGTGAATGTCCAACGGTAGGTGCGGGCCGACGAACGCAAAGCATCGCGCCACTCGAACGGACAGGCCGCCGCTCCTCGGCCTCGACAGCCGCGAGCACTTCGGCTGCGCGCTTCCCTTCACCGTAGGCCGAGCGCGCATCGGACAGATCCGGGGCGCCGGCGTAGTCCTCACCGACATGACTCACGTCGGCCGGCTGACGACCGTAGACGGCGCCGCTGCTCAGGAGCAGGTATCGCGACGCGCCCGTCGCACGCGCGACACCTAACGTCTGTCGAGTGCCGTCGACGATGGTGTCGAACATGTGGCGGTGGTCTCCCACGTGCCCCTGCTGGCTGGACTCCGCGGCTCCATGAATGACGAAGTCGAACGTGCCGCTGGCCGCTCGAATGCGCGCACGTCACCGCGGTGCAGCGTCACGCCGCGTGAGGCCGCTGAAATGCGGGAGCCGGTGCTGCGCGCCATCCGGGTCACGCGTCAGCACGACGAGCTCCGCCCCGAGCTTCAACTGGTCGTTCGCGTGGGCAAACGTCTCGACGAGCCACGGCCCGAAAAAGCCGGTGCCACCGGTGAGGAAGATCCTTCGCGCACGCGCTTCCGCCCACAGCTCGCGCGTGTGCGCGAGCACGTGGTCGAGGTCTTCTGGGGGAAGCGGCGGAAGCGACGTGAGGGCTCATGGTTGGCGCGGGACGAGCGGGTACGTGGCCAGCACGTACCCGTGCCTGCTGAATCGGCGTTCGGGGCCAATGACAAAATCTCGCGCCAGCAGCGTCAGGCCGCGATCCGGCGAACCGTTAGGCAGCGCGAGGTAGTGGGCTCGCCGGTAGCGGCTCATGAACATATAGGCCGAATCCGCTTCGGCCACGGCGGGAACGATGGCACGGCGCCCGTCAAACGTTCGCCGGTTCGTCGATCGATCCAACAGGCTGATCGCGAACCAGTTCGTCGAATCCGGCAGCACGATCAGAAGTCGAATCGCCGGGCACGATGCTCTCGAGCGCATCCGACATCAGGCGCTCCAGGTTCGTGAACTCGGGACTGTACACCAACTGGTCTCGGCCCGACCCACAGCACTCATGGGTGATGGACGTCATTCGCAGCATCTCGTGGTCGCCAAACGCGAACGTGCCGTAAGTACGGCTTGCGAGATGGGATCGATCGTTCTCAGGTTCGATGCGGCGAGCAGGAGGCACAGCGCCGTCAGTATGCCGCGTCGCAACGGGCGCGCCGAGCCGTAGCGCCTGCAGCGCGGCGAAGAGCGGCACGAGCGACAACGCGATCACGGGCAGCAGGTATCGGCTATTCGCGTACGACGCGAAGCGCGTGAGCGCAAAGGCGGAGACGAACGCCACAGGGTGCACGAAGCCAGCGGGGTCGAGCCAAAGCGGACCACTTCGCCAAGGAGATCGGTGGACACCCGTTCGCCTCAGCGCCGCGACGATCGGCGACGGCGACGATCAACGTCGTGATCCACGCGAAGTTCAGGATGGACATGATCGTCAGGTAGCTCGCGAGGTAGCGATCGATACGTGGCACGAGCAGCTGACGCACGAGCGACTGACCGATCATCGCGGTGCCGGCGTTCCACACCACCGCTTCGCTGGCTGGAATGAGCTGACGGCGAATCAAGAGATACGCGGCGAACACCACACCCGGGATCGTGAGCGGCGCGAGCGCGAGGACGGAAACGACTCGGTCGCGGGCGGAGCCCGGCGTGCGCACGAGCGTCCACAGCCCGTACGTCGCGAGCAGCACGGCATACAGGAGGACGCCTGTTTCCTTCGTGAACGCGAGCGCGATCCCCACAACGATCAGCCACAGCGTGCGCCGCTCCAGCAGCAGGACGACGCACCAGAGAAACGCCGGACACGACGGCGAGGTCCAGCCCTGGCTGCACGGCCGACGCCAGGAGCGAGGGCTGCAACGCGAACGCCGCCGTGAGCAACGCATGGTCGACGCTCTGGGCCGAGGGAAACGTTAGGCGGGCAAGGCGGTGGAAGGCACCGCGGCGGCGGCGACGAGCGCGGCGCCAAGCAGCAGCGTCGGCCAGAAGCTGCCGGGAGCGAGTGCCTGTGCCGCAATGGCCAGCGCCGCGTAGGCGTGTGATGCGTGACCGGCGAGTCGCAGCGACCCGAGCGTCGGCGGCCATTGCACGGCGTTGTTCACGGCCGACGCGTAGATGAAGCCATCCCACATCGGGACGTACGAGAGGCGCGAGCCCAGAATCGCGGCGACGGCGACGACGGTCGCGACCAGCACCGCGATCGACCCGCGTTGGGTTTTCACGAGCACGCCGCGAGCGCCTCTGGAAGCGGAGAGTTGTCACGAGAATCAATCCGGGCGCAGGGTCATGGCGTAGTAGGACATGGCATACGGCCCGCGACGGACGACGCGCTCCGGTCCGAAGACGTAGGGCGCGAGACGTCTCGCATGGCCGCGGGCGCGTTGCCGTTCGGCAGCGCGAGAAACCACGCCGAGTCGGGCATCACCGCGTACACGTACATCGCGCCGTGAACCAAGGCGGTTGGGCGGAACGCGCTCGAGTCGCGGCGACTCACCGCGATCGACAGTCGCTTGTCCGTCGTGTCTGTGGCCATGAGACGTGCGGGCGGCGAGAGCAAGCGGAGACCGCCCGACATGGGAGGCGATCGAGAGGACGGCGTAATGTCGGCCCTGTCCGCCGCTTTCTCCAGCCCCGCTCGATCGCGACGTGTCCGAACGACGCGCTGGTTCGCCATCGATCAACGGCGTCAGCGAGTACACCGACAGCCAATAGCCGCCGCGTCGAAAGCGATGCTCGGGCCCGATGGCGAACGCGCTCGCGAGATCGCGAAGTCCGCGGGCTGCCGCACCGTTAGGCAGCGCCAGATAGTACGCGTGGCGCCACTGGCGAGCGTAGGCATGGACGGAATCGGGCCGCGTCTCGACGACGATCAGGCTCCGCGCATTGTCGCGCGCAGTGGTACGGCGATTCGTTCGCACGTCGAGCCGGGGGACGAGATACCAGTCGGTCGAATCCGGAACCATGATCAGCGTGGAGTCTCTGGGCACGAGCGTCGTCATCGCGGTGTTCATCAACGACTCCAGCTCGGTGAACTCGAGATTGTACACGAGCTGATCGCGACCGGCAGCGCAGCATTCGCCGGTGATGGACGTCATGCGCAGCATCTGCCGGTCGCCGAAGTCGAACGTGCCGTACACCCACCGTGAGACCGGGTCGACCGTTCGAACCGCGGACACGATGAGCAGCACCGCGTACGAACCGAGCATCGCCTGGCGTCCGCGACCAGGAACACGCAAAGCGAGGAGCGCCGTGTATAACACGATGACAAACAGGGGCATCACCCCCAGCAGATAGCGGCTGTTCGTGAATGTCGCGACGCGCGTCAGCAGGTAACCCGAAACGATCGTCAACATTACGAGTAGCCCGGGAACGGTGGCGAGCTTGTCGAGCGTCGCTTGCCAGCGCGCATGCAACGATCTGGCGCTCCCAATGCTCCGCGCGGTCACGACCGTGCCTCCCGCGATCACCGCCGTCGCGATCCACGCGAAGTTGAGCACCAGGACATTCGCGACGTTGCTCAAGAGGAACCGGTCGATTCGTGGCACAATCAGTTGCCGAAGCAGCGACTCATTGCGCAACGCCGCGTACGTCCAGACTACCTCCTCGCCCGCCGGCCTCGTGTACTTGCGGTAGAACAGGTACGCGACGAAGACGACCAGCGGTATCGCGAGAGGGGCGACGCGCACGACGGTGCGAACGTACCCGCGCAGTGTCGCGTCGCTCCTGAGCAGCGACCACACCCCGTAGCTCGCCACGAGTGCGGTGTAGAGCAGCACGCCGGTTTCCTTCGTGAAGGCCAACGCGGTGGCAACGAGAATGGCCGCGACACGTCGCCCCTCGAGAACCCAGACGATCGACCACACGAACGCCGGCACCAGAGGCAAGTCGATCCCGGGCTGCATGACAGCCGCCAGCAACGTCGGTTGCGCCAGGAAGATCGCCGTGAGCAGCGCACGGTCGAGACGATGCGCCGGTCCGGGATAGGCAATCGATACCAGACGGTAGAAACCGAGGACGGCCGTGTACAGCAGCGCGATGCTCAGGACGAACAACGGCCAGCGACTGTTGATGGCGAGCGCCTGCACCGCGATGGCAAGAGCGGCGTACGCCTGCGACGCATGCCCCGCGAGCCGCAGCGAACCGATCGTGGGGGACTTCGCAGCCTCGTTGATCGCCTCGGCGTACACGAACCCGTCCCAGATCGGGACGTAGGATGCGCGCGAGAGGAGCAACCCGAGGACCGCGAGCACGGCCGCCCAGAGGACGGCCGTGGATACGCGATCTCGTGGTACAGCGAGATTCCGTGTTCGATCAAGGAGCCGAGGTGCGGCGCTCCCTGATGGGGCAGACGATATTGCCAACAGGCCGCCTTGGCGCTGGAGCCAGCGGGCAGCGCAATCTCTGCACCAATGAGCTCAGCGCTAACGTAGAACCCGCTTCATCGACGCGAAAACGCGCCGATCGCTCAGCCGTTTCGAAGCGCCTCGACAGGGTCGACGCTCATGGCACGCCTCGCCGGCACCCAGCTCGCCGCGGCCGCGAGCAGCACGAGTCCCATCGGCGACGACGACCAGCGTGACCGGATCGGTCGGCTGCACCTCGAACAGGAGCGATTGCATGAGACGCGTCGTCGCGAGCGCGCCGGCCACGCCCACGATCACCCCGATGAGCGCCAGCCGCACGGACTGCATCACGATCATGCGACCCACCTCGCCGCGCTGCGCGCCGAGGGCGACGCGGATGCCGATCTCGCCGCGTCGCTCGCCGACGACGTAGGACACGACCCCATACAGCCCGATCGCGCTGAGCATCAACGCCATCGCCGACGCGATGCCGAGCAGCGTGAGGGTGAACGAGCGCTTGGCCATCGAGCGCGCGACGACCTGCTCCATCGACTCCTCGTTCGCGATCGGCACCTGGGCGTCGAGTGCATTGATCGCGCGGCGCACGGCCGGCGCGAGCGCGCGCACGTTGCCGCTCCGGGAACGCACGATGACTCCCATGTACCGCGGCGTGACCCTCGAGGCCCCCGTCCGCCAGTGCGATCATCGGGAAGTACACGACCTGCGTCACCGGCTGGTCGAAGCCGTTACCGCGCACGTCGTCGCTCACGCCGACGATCCGGTACCAGTCCTTGCCCGGTTGGCAGCAACGGATCCCCTTCCCGATCGGATTCTCGCCGGGCCAGAATCGCTCGGCCAGCGCGCGCGAGATCACGACCGGAGCCGCGCCGTTGTCCGTCTGCGCCCACGTGGGCGCCGCGCCCTCGACGCGGATGCCGAGCGCGTCGAAGTAGCCGGGCGCGACGCGCAGCGTGACGATGCACGCGCTCTTCATTTCCTCGCGCGACGGCGCCTCGGTGACGACGCCCGTGCACCCAGTGGTCATCTCGGGGCGGTATCTGGTCCCCGAAGCCGACGCTCTTCACGTCAGGCAGCTGCTTCAGCTGCGTGGCGAGCTGCTCGAAGAATGCCGAGGCCGTCTGGTCGTTCGCATAGCGTGCCGCGGGCAGGGCGACGGCCATGGTGAGGACGCCATTCGGATCGAAGCCGGGTTGCACGGCGCGCAGGTTGCGGAAGCTGCGCACCATGAGGCCGGCGGCCGCGAGCAGTACGAGCGCAAGCGCGACCTGCCCCGCAACCAGGACGCCGCGCACGGCATTCCGGCGGCGGCTCGTCGTGAGCGTACGCGAGCCCTCGCGCAGCGTGCGGACGTCCACGCGCGCGTTGACGATCGGGATGAGCGCGAAGCAGGCGCCGGTCACGAACGCGAGCACGGCAGCGATCCCGATGCTTGGCCAGCCGAGCCGGACTTCCGCGAGCCTCGGGATCCCATCAGGCGCGCCAGCGATCAGTGCGTGCAGCCCGGCCCACGCCAGCGCGACACCTAACGCCGCTGCCGACAGCGACAGCACGAGCCCCTCGGCCAGAAAATGCGTGGCGATGTGCGATCGGTCGGCGCCGAGCGCCATGCGCATGGCGAGCTCGCGGCGGCGGGCGTCGAGGCGAACGAGGAACAGGTTCGCGACGTTCGCGGCGGCAACGAGGAACACGCAGGGCGACCGATGCGAGCAGGATCCACAGCGCGCGTGTGACGACGGGCCCGACGACCCAGTCGCGCAGCGGCGTGACGGCGGTCGAGAACCCGGTGTTCGCCATGAACTTCTCGGTGTAGATCGTCGGGAACACTTCGCCGAATCGCTTGACGAGCGTTCCGAGCTCGCGCTCCAGCGCGGGCGCGTCGTAGCCCGGGCGCAGGCGTCCGATGGCGCTCCACGTGTGGTTGTTCCGCGGCGGCATGTTCGGGTCGATGTTCGCGGGCATCCAGAGATCGACCTTCGCGTCAGGCAGGTTGGCGCCCTGCGTCGAGCACGCCGACGACCTCGATCGCGAGACCTTCGACGGAAATGGTCTTGCCGACGATGGACCGATCGCCGCCGAAGCGGCGCAGCCAGAAGTCGTACCCGAGGAGCGACGACGCGCGGCTTTCCCTGGAGGTTGTCCTCGGGTGTGAGGAGTCGGCCGGTGTACGGACGGAAGGCCAGCACGTTCAGGAGCGTCGAGCTGATGTTCGCGACGCTGACGCGCTCGGCCCCACCACTCCCGTCGCCGGTGACGGTGCGTCTCACCGTTCTGGTAGAGCCCGAGGTCCTCGAGGCCGCGCGCGTTCTGCTTGAAGTAGAACATCTCGTGGCGGCCGAGCCACCAGCGGGTGTCCTTGCCCATGCCGGGCATGGGCGAGTCGATGTAGACGAGGCGGTCGGCGTTCGCGTACGGCAGCGGGCGCAGGATGACGGCGTCGAGCACGGTGTAGATCGCGGTCGTGGCGCCGAGGCCTAACGCGAGCGTGAGGATGGCGGGGATGGTGAACGCGGGGTGGCGCACGAGACGGCGCAGGGCGTGGCGGATCTCGTCGGACATGACACTCCTCCATTCCGAGCGGGCTCGGTGGGTGAGGATACGCTGATCGATGTCACGGAGGCCGGCGCTGATCTGGTCGACGTCGCCGAACTCGCGCTGGGCTTGACGCTGGGCTGCTGCTGGGGTCATGCCAGCTGCTATCAGGTCGGCGGTGCGCTCGTCGAGGTGGAAGCGCAGCTCGTCGTCTACATCTCGTCTGACGTTAGGTTTCCAGAACGTCAGGTAACGGCGCCAACTCGGAGTCGACATAGCTCCTTGTGTTGCTGTTGACTGCGCTGACTTGCCGACGGCTGCATGCTGCGGCCGCACGCTGCCCGCTGCTGCCAATACCGCCCGGTCACGCCACGCGCTGCTCGCTGCTCGCAACGGCAACCAGCGTCACCCAGCAACAAGCACGAGCACCCAGCAACCAGCCTACGTAGTTTCGAGTCGCATGACGCCCGCCACCGCCGCCACGTACTGGTTCCAGCCTTCGGTTTCCGTGCGCAGCGCTTTGCGTCCGACACTCGTTATGCGGTAGAACTTCGCGCGTTTGCCCTTGTCGGACGTGCCCCACTCCGACTCCACCCAGCCCTTCTCTTCCATCCGGTGGAGCGACGTGTACAGGGCGCCGTCCAGGATGCGGAAGGCATCGTTCGAGCCTTCCCGGATGAAGCGGGCAACGGCGTAGCCGTGTTTCGGGCCCCATGACAGGGCGCGGAGCACGAGGACATCGAGCGTGCCCTGCAGGAGTTCGAGTTCGCGCGTAGTCATGCGTGAGACGATAGCCTCAGGTGTTGATTCAATCAAGTGTTGAGGGAAGCGAGCGAGCTGGGCGCGGGTCGGTCGTGCTGGTCGCTGGTCGCGGCTGCGGCACCCGATTACCCGTCTCGGCCCGTCAGCCCTTCTGAATCGCACGATGTGCCCCAACTATGATCAGTTCGTGTCAGCGCACTCGACCGATTCGTCCGCCGGAGGCGAGCGTGTGCGATGCGATTGGGACGAGCGGGACGGTATCTCAGCGCTGTGGCGCTCGCGGCGCTGGCGACGGGGCTCGGCGCCCAGACCACGGATACCAGTGCCGCGTCCGACGTCATCGTGCGCGGTGAGGTCGCGGCGCGCGTCGATTCGTTTCTCACACGCGCGGCGCTCCACGGGTTGAGCGGCGCGATCGTCGTCGCGCAGCGCGGTGAGGTCGTGCTCCGAAAGGGATACGGCATCGCGAACCGCGAGCGCGGCGCGGCCGTCGAGCCGAACACACCGTTCTTCATCGGCTCGCTCGCCAAACAGTTCACCGCCGCTGCCGTGCTGCGCCTCGAGGCCGACGGCAAGCTGCGGCTCGACGATTCGTTAGGCACCTTCTTCACTGGCGCGCCGGCGGACAGACGCGGCATCACGGTCCGCCAACTGCTCTCGCACAGCTCCGGGCTTCCCTACCTCCCCTCGGACGGACTGTGGGGCCGCGGCAGTCGCGACTCGGTCATGCGCGAGATGATGTCGGAGCGGCTGGTGTTCCCGCCGGGCAGCCGGTACGGGTACTCGACGCCCGGCTACATCCTGCTCGCCGGCATCATCGAGCGCGCGTCAGGCGTCACGTACGAGCAGTACATGCGCTCGATGTTCGAGCGCGCGCATCTCACGGCAACGGGATTCGTCGGCGAGCGCACGCGATGGAGCGTCTCACCGGTGCGCTCGTATTCCGACGCCACGACGGAATCCTCCCTCGCCGACGTCCCTGCCCTGCCGCGGTTCGTCGGCGCGGGGTCGATCGTGTCCACCGTCGGCGACCTGTACCAGTGGTACACCGCGCTCGTGCACGGCGACATCCTGCCTGACGCGCAGCGCGACGAGCTGTTCGCGCCAGCCATGCGGCTCGGGCCCAAGCTCCAGGAAGCGCTGACGTGGATGCTCATCGATCTCCCGACGGGCACGCTGCGGCAGGCCGCCGGCGACATCGGGGGCTTCAACGCCGAGCTTCGCGACTACGTCGATGAAGGTCTCGTCGTGGCGTTCGCGTCGAACGCTCGCGTGCGGGGCCGCGGCTATCGCGAGATCGTCATGAACTACGTCGCGCGCATGTCACGCGGCGAGCGACTGCCGCTCCCGCCAGCGGTCGCCGACGTTCCCGAGAGCCGACTGCAGTCGCTACCCGGCACCTACGTGCTACCCGACAGCGGTGCCGTGGAGATGTGGGTCGCCGGCGACTCGCTCATGATCGGCGCGAGGAATGCCTCGGGGCTCGCGTTGCTCGCCGGCCACGACACCGCGCAGACGCAACGCGCCACGGAGCTCGACGAGCGTGCGCGGCAATTTCTCTCGGCCCTCGACGTCGACACGCTCGCGCTCGAGTTCATGCACGCGAGCATCCCGGCCGATGCCCGTCACGAGTATCTCGGACGAATACGCGAGATGCTCGGGGATTCGGTCGCGACCCGGGCCACGCTCGTGGGAACGGCCGTGGACTCTCCGACGGGTGCGCGCAGCTATGTGCGGCTTCGCCGAGGTGAGGGCGAGGAGGTCGTGTCGCTGGTGTGGAATGGCGGGATGCTGATCGGGCTCGAGCCGGCGGGTCGTGCAGCCTACCCGCTCTGGCTGCGGAGCGAAGGCCCCGATGAGCTGGTGTCGTTCGATCTCTTCAGCGGGCGACTCGTCCGCATCACACTGCTCGGCGAGCGCGAGATCGGGATCGAGGCCAATGGCGAGAAGCGACGCGCGACCCGTTAGGCATCCGGTGACGGCGGCGTCCCACGACGACCGCGCACGTAGCGCGCTCCGATGAGGATGGCGGCAGGCACGTAGATCGTGAGGAGAATCAGGCCGCGTGCCGGGCGTTCGCCTCCCTGCTGCGCGCTGCCCTGAAAGGACCAGGCGAGCCCGCCCACCCAGCTCATCGCGACCAGGATCCACGCCTCGCGTCGCGTACGTGCCACCCCGTGCACGAGTAGCTGGTCATAGAACAGCGGCAATTGTGGCGCAAGCGCCATCACGGCCAGCAGTCGAGCGTCGCGATCGCGCCACCAGATGAGCGGCAGGAGAAGCGCGACGCCCGCGCCTCCGCCCCACCTGACTGGCGGTGTATACGTCGACCACGCGGTCGCTACTGCAGCGCGCCACGCACCGACCCAGCCGGGCATCACGAGGAAGCTCACGGCGACGATCGCGACGGCTGCGATCAACCCGATTCTCGATGGGCGGCTGACGAAGACGGCGGCGCCGAGCGTCGGTTTCACCGGCATGACGATCTGCAACGCTGGCACGACGGTGGCCGCGAGCAGCAGCGGTGACCACTGGCCTAACGTGGCCGCCATCACGGCCGGAAATCCGAGCAGCACGAGGACGCGTGCGCGACCCTCGCGCGCCAGCGCCGCCGCCGCAACGCCGAACGACAGCGCAACAAAGACGACACCAGCCACGGATGCCGGCAGGACGGTGAACGGCACCGCGAGCAGAGCCGCCGGGAGCGGGTAGTAAAATGGAACGTTGAACGGATAGACGCCGGTCGGTCGCATCGCCGCGTACGGGTCGCGCCCCGCGAGTACGTGGCGCGCGGCGGTCCACGGGAGCGTGAAGTCCTTGGCGAGGCCGGACCCGTCCATCGACAGCCACGCGATCGTGCCGCCGACGATCGCGGCGATCAGTATGACGGAGACGTACTGGCGTGAGGTAAGGTGATCACTCGGAGGTCGCTCGCCCGTTTCGATCATCGCGTGAGGGTGGGCGAACGAATCAGAGACGGTCGTAGCATCGGTCGATGATGCGCGTCGCGGCATCAACGGTCAACACGCCGACCGGCAGGACAGCCGGATCGCTAGAGCGTCGCCAGCTCCGCGCGCGAACCCTGCGCGGCGCACCGTGCACTCCGTCGAGGGGACGAGTTGCTCGCCGCGCACGATGTGGCTCACCACATATAGCGGCCGCCGCTTCACTTCCTCATAGATGCGCCCCACGTATTCACCGATCGCTCCGAGGAAGAGCAGATGCACACCGGAAAGAAATGTGGCAATGACGATGCCGGCCGTGAAACCCCGCGGTGACGTCGAGAAGACGAACTTCGCCACGATGGAGTAGAGCGCGAACGCCGAGGACGTGAACATTGCGAATGCACCGAGGACCGCGGCGAGCCGCAGCGGCACCGTGGAGAACGCGAACAGGCCGTCGGACGCCAACTTGAGCAGCTTGAGCGCGCCGTACTTGGTCTCCCCCTGCGTGCGCGCGGCCCGCTCGACATCGATGCCGATCTGCCTGAACCCCACCCACGAGCGCAGTCCCCGCAGGTAGCGATGCTGCTCGCGCATCCCCCGCAGCTCGGCGACAACGCGATACGACATGAGGCCGAAGTCGCCCGCGTCGAGCGGCAGCTCGATGGTCGACATGCGCGCCGCGAGGCGGTAGAACATCCAGTAGCAGAGCCGGAGCAGCAACCCTTCCTTGCGCTGAACGCGCTTGGCGTAGACGACGTCGTAACCCTGTTCGTACTGCGCGAGAAACTGCGGGATTGCCTCAGGCGCGTCCTGAAGGTCACCGTCCATGGCGACGACGACATCACCGGTGACGAAGTCGAGCGCCGCAGTGAGCGCAGCCTGATGTCCGAAGTTGCGCGAGAGCGCAACGACCACGACACGCGCGTCGCGAGCGGCAGCGGCCTCGAGCCGCATGAGCGTGCGGTCGGTGCTGCCGTCATCCACCAGCACGATTTCGTGCGGCCCACCCGACAATCCCGAGAGCGCGCCGCCGACTCGCCGCACCAACTCGTCGACGCCGTGCTCCTCGTTATGCAGCGGGATGGCTACCGAGACGCGCGGATGCGGGCGGCGTTGGCGCGCCGGCGTCCCTTGAAGTAGATCATTTCCCATAGCGAGATACCGAACGCTCCGACGGGGTGCGGGTTACAGACGACCGGCTCGAAGTGCGACGAGAAGATCAGCTCCCACTCGGCGCGGGGTCGCGGATAGTCACCGCGGTCGAGCTTCGCCAGCAGCCGAGGCGCGGACGGCCGCGGGCGGAAGCACGAGCTCGATGATGTGGATCGCGCCGTCGTCGGTCAGCAGCGTCTCCAGGTGCCCGAGCAATCGCCGGACTTCCGGCGTCGGGATGTGGTGGAGCAGGCTGTTGACGAGAATGCAGTCGAACCGCTCGTCCGGCTTCGCCTCGAACGTCGTCACGTCGGCGACCATGAACTTGCCGGAGTGACGGCCGCGCGCGTTCTCGATGTAGAGCGGATTGATGTCGATGCCGAGATAGTCGGTGTGCGCGAACTCGCCGGCGTTCGTGCCCGGACCACAGCCGACATCGAGGACGCGACGTACGCCGGACGTGCCGCCGTTCTCGCGCAACGGGCGCAGCTTCTGCTCGGCGAACGGCGCCATCCACCAGCGATAGACGAACGGCTGCTCGAGCAGGCGCGCTACCATGGCGTTCATTCGCGCCACCGCACTTCGAAGTGACCGACGCCCTGCGCGATGGGATACTCACGCTCGAGCGCCGCGCGGAGCTCACCACTGACCTTCGGCGAGAACTCGGGCTCGGTGTTGATCGCGATCACGCGGACGTCACGCTCGCGGAGGGAGCGCAGGAGTCGCGTGGTGCGCGACTCCTGGTCGTCGAAGAAGTCGTACATCGTTCGTGTCGGGTTGCGACGTCCGGTGAGGAAGTACGCCTCGGGGGCGTCGGGCGCCGCGTAGATGTAGTCGGAATCGCTTCTGGCGTGGCGCTGCAGGACGGCGACGAGAGCGGAGTAGTCCTGCGCCGTGCCGATCGGTACTCGTACACCTCCTCCGCGCGGCGTCTCGAGCGCGAGCAGCGGCCGATAGGGCGCGTACGCCGCTCCCATGCCGTAGATGAACCCGGGGTACACGCGCAGGACCGCGAACGCGATGAACGTCGCTGCCAGCGCACCGGGAACAGCCGGCGACGGCAGGTTCAGCTCGCGCGTGACGGCGAGCGCACCTAACGCGAGCAGCGGCGTCAGGTAGCAGAAGTAGATCGGCGCGGCGAACGGGAACTGGATGAGCGCGAACATCGCGACCGCTGCGGCGACGATCATGAGCCGCTGCCGCCGCACGGCGGGCCGCGCACCCACGCCCGCGACGATCGCCGCGGCGCCAACCACGATCACCGTGGTGAGCAACGTCGCCGCGGCGAACATCCAGCGGTACGTCGTCCCTGATGTCGCCGCATCGACGACCATGACGGTGCCGACGATCGCGACCATGAACGCGAGGAAGATCGACGTCCGACGCGGGGTTCGTTGTGACACGAGCGCCACGCCAGCGACGCACAGCGCCGGCAGCCCTCGCGTCCACGACATGCGGCGGCATCGCCGCGTACGTGAGCCGGCGCGCTGGTGTGATGAACACGCCGCGCACGAAGTCTCCGACGGAGTGCGACGTCACGTACGGAATCAGGAAGAGCGCGACCGGAATGGCGACACCGAGCATGAACGGCAACGCGAGGCGCGCGAGCGCGCGAAATCGCTCGGGCGACGATCCTCGCCGCGCGTTCACCCGACGCTCGTTGTAGAGCAGCGCGGCCGAGAGCACCGCTCCGGGCAGCACGAACTGAATCAGGAAGTTCGGGCCGGACGCGCCTCTCACCAATCGGGCGAGCACGAACACGAAGGCGCTCAGGCCGAGCGCAATGAACAGCGAGTAGCCCACACCGCGCGTGCCGCTCGAATCGGATCGCTGACTCCGACAGCGACGGGCGATTCATCCTCACCTTCCTGCTCGCGGTAGATGAGGAAGAGCACCACCGCGGCGATGTAGTACAGTCCGATGAGCTTCATCAGAAACGAGATGCCGCCGCAAAGCCCGCCACGAACAACCAGCGCCGCCTCCGCACGTCGACGAAGCGAAGCAGCGCCGCGGTGCCGAAGACAGCGAAGATGAGGTTGTACCACGATGGCAGCGCCGCCGTGTAGTTAGGCACACTCCAGACGACACGGCGAGCAGCGTCGTGACCGCCGCACCGACCGGCGACGCGAATCGCGTCGCCGCGTAGAACAAGGCAGGCACGCACATCAGGAAGACCGCGACGAGCACGATCCGCGGCGACCGAATGTTCATGCCCGAACACCCGCATGGCGCCGGCGTTGATGTAGGCCAGGCCGCCGGTGTACACGTCGTCGAAATCCCGATGCGGCAGCTCGCCGGCCAGCACGCGCTCGGCGGTGTGACCGATCAGCCCTTCATCGTGCGGGACCCACCCGCGATCGATGTGTGATATCAGGAGCGCGGCCGAAATGGCCCACACGATCACGAGGAGCACGATTGACTGGCGTCTTGTGGGCGTCACGCTAGGAGGACGGCGTGAACCCGACGTAAGTCACTCCAGTCTCGCTGGTTTGAACCTTCGAACCCACCCAGAGTTCACACCGCGCTGAGTGGGGTTATTTCGTGGAGGAGGGGTTCTCAGTGCTGAGACTCGTCCCTCGCTACGGCTTTCTCGCCAGCACCATGTACTGCCGACCCAGAGGGAGCGGGCCGAGCACCGGCTCGAGCGACCGACACCAGGTCAGCGTGCGCGGGAAGTAGAACGTCGACGTCGTGTGCACGATGTCAAAGCCGACGCCGCGGAGCAGGCGTCGCGCATCCGCCGGCGTGAGTGCACGGGCACCGCCGTTCGATCCGATGGTCGACAGACGTGTCGCGGGATTCCACGGGTTGTGCGCCCAGAACGCGAACAGACCACCCGACTTGAGCGAGCGATACACCAACACCGCGGCCGCGTTGCGCTCGCGCGCCGACATGCGCGGGATCACGCCGTGCGTGAACGCGAGATCCATCGACTCCGTCGCGCGATAGTCCGCGACATGGACGAAGGTTGCCGTGTCGCTCGCGCCGAGCGATTCGTTGACCCGCTCGCGCTGTCGCGAGACTTCCACGCCAACGAACGAGTGAACGGTCAGCTGCGCGAAGAAGTCCGAGCTCGTGTTTCCATCGCTGCACCCGAAGTCCAACACCGCGGCAGGACGCTCACCGAGCTGGTCGAGACATTGCCTGAGCCAGCGTAGGCGCCCGCGAGCGAAATATCGATCGCCGTCCTCGAGCACCCGATCCGCCAGCGCCGCATACCCATTCTTTTCCGCTTCGCCCTCCTTCTCCTGCCTATCGCTTCCGACCGAAATCATGCAATCCCGTCGTTGATGGACCGAGCCCGTCCAGCAGAACCGTTTCGCTGGTTCGAACGCAACAGTCCTGCCGCACCATCGAGTCGTGTCCACACCGAGACGACACCATGACGCTGCTGTACACAATCTTTACGGCTGAGTTGACGCGCGGACTTTTCGTCAGCACAGATGAACGGCCATGGCCTTGAACGACGCGTACGCCTCGCCGCCAACCGCCAACGCGAGCTCCTGCGCCGACCGCGTCGTTAGGGCGGCGACGAGCGGCGTGCCGTCCACGTCGAGCGACACGCGCGTGAGCGCGCCAAGTGTCGAGATCTCGGTGATGCGTCCGCGAAAATGATTGCGCGCTGACGTCGCCGGCTGCGGCTCGAGCGATAGCTGCACCTCCTCGGCGCGTATGACGGCGTATCCCGGTGTCTCGACCGCGTTCGCGACGGCGTAGATCGTGAGCGGGCCAGTGCGGAATTCGATCGCGTGATGGCCTGCGCCCGCTGATGATTCTGACCCCAGAGCCCAGTCGGGGAAATCGTCCGAAAGCACGCTTGCGGTTCCAGCAAACACGTTCTCGGCGCCGAGGAACTCTGCTACGTACGGGGAGGCGGGCTTGCGAAAGACCTCTTCCGGGCGACCACTCTGAAGCACACGCCCACTGTCGAGCAGAATCGCCACATCGCCCAGGAGGCCCGGCCTCGGTGAAGTCATGCGTGACCTGGAGGACGGTCAGCCCCCACTCGCGATGAACCCGCCGAAGCTCGCGACGCGTCGACTCTCGGCGTCGCGGGTCGAGCGCGCTGAAGGGCTCGTCGAGCAGCAGGATCGATGGCTGTCTCGCGAGCGCACGAGCGAGCGCCACGAGTTGCCGCTCGCCGCCCGACAGTGACTCCACCGCGCGGCCGCGCAGATCCCAGGCGCCGATACGCGTCGCGACCTCGCGCGCGACGGTGGCGTCCGACGCGCCGTATGCGATGTTCGCCTCGACCGAGAGGTGCGGAAACAGGTAGCCGTGCTGATAGACGAGCCCGAGCCCTCGCAGCTCCGGCGGGAGCCCAGTCGCGGGTCGACCATCGAGCGACAGTGAGCCACCGGTCTGCGGCGTGATGCCAGCGATCGTCTCGAGCAGCGTGGTCTTGCCGGAGCCAGCTGGTCCGATGACGACGCCGTACGCTGCTTTCGGGACGGTGAACGTGACGTCATGAAGGCGGAACGAGCCGACTCGTGCCGTGAGGCCGCGCGCCTCGATCACCCTGGCACCTCGCGGGACATCGGGTCGCCGGTCGTAGCGCAACGCGCGAAGCGCCGTGAGCGGGAGCAGAGCGAGCAGCGTCAGGATCGCGGCCACCGGCAGCGCTTCCCTGAGTCCGAAGCTCGTGAACCGATCGTAGCTCAGGACGCTCGCGGTCTTTGGGATTGTAGGTGAGGATCGACGATGGCGCCGAATTCGCTCACCGCGCGCGCCCACATGACGACGGCCGCGGCGACGAGCCCGCGGCCGGAGAGCGGCAGCGTGACGCGCCTGAAGACTCGCCAGCGCGGGTCGCCGAGCGTGCGCGCGACGGCCTCGTAGCGACGGTCGACACGCGCAAACGCCTCGCGCGCGCCGCTGATGTAGAGCGGCGCCGAGACGAACAGCATCGCGCAGACGATTCCGGCGGTGGACCCGACGATGCGCAGTCCGAACGCGAGCGCTGCTCCGCCAACCGCGCTATCGCGGCCGAGCACGAGCAGCAGCGCGATACCAGCGACCGGATGCGGAATGAGCAGCGGCAAGTCGAGCAGCGCGGCGACGACGGCGCGCCCGCGGAACCGCCATCGCTCGAGAAGGAAGGCGATGGGCGTGCCGCCGAGCACGCCGAGGAGCATTGCAGCAGTCGCGGTCGCCGGCAGTGAGACCGAGCGCGCGGCGTAGCTCCGCGTCGGTGCCGAGCTTCGCGGCCCCTTCGATTCCCGCCGACGCCACGAGTTGGGCGGTTGGCGCGACGAGGAACAGAAACAGCAACGAGCCGAGGAGACCGGCGACTACGGCGAAGATCGAGCGCAAGTCGGGAGACGGGAACTGGGGACTGCGGGACTCGGGAACTCGGCACTCGGCTGATCGCTGGTCGCGGCTGCTCGCACGGACACAACCTGCACGGCCGCACTCAGCGTCGGGAAGTGGCGTATATTGTGACGCCGAGTCTCGGGGTCACCCAGTCCCCGGTCCCCAGTCCCCAGTCCCCGTTTCCCAGTGTGTCATTCGCGGTCGACATCAGCGGCGTCGTAAAACGCTACGCCGGCCACGTCGCCGTGCGCGACCTGTCCCTTCGCGTACCGCGTGGCGCCGTCTACGGGCTGCTCGGGCCTAACGGGGCCGGAAAGACGACGACGATTCGCATGATCCTGAACATCATCGCGCCCGACGAGGGCACGATCGAGGTACTGGGCCAGCCGAACGCGACGTCAGGGTTGCTCGATCGCGTCGGCTATCTGCCGGAAGAGCGCGGGTTGTACAAGAAGATGCAGGTGCGCCGACTGCTCAGGTTCCTCGCCGCGCTCAAGGGCGTGTCGGCGAAGGACGCAGACCATCGCATCGATGTCTGGATGGAGCGGTTGCGCTCTCGAGCCCCGCGAAGGACTGGGGGCAGGCGAAGGTGGACGAGCTGTCGCGCGGCATGCAGCAGAAGGTGCAGTTCATCGCGGCCATGCTGCACGAGCCGGAGCTCGTGATACTCGACGAGCCGTTCAGCGGCCTCGATCCGATCAACGCGCAGGCGATGAAGGACACCGTCGTCGATCTCAAGCGCGAAGGGCGCACGGTCATCTTCAGCACCCACCTCATGGACAGCGCCGAGCGTCTCTGCGATGCGGTGTGCATCATCGCGCGCGGCGAGAAGGTGCTCGACGGACCGATCGAGGAAGTGCGCGCCGAGCACGGCGGGACGCACGTCGCGCTGTCGTTAGGCGGGAGCTCGGCCAACGGCGTGGGCGCGGTGCTGAACGACCCGCGGCTCGTCGCGCGACTCAATGACTCCAACCGGTTCTTCGAGATCGAGCTCGACGACCGGCGCGGACCCGCAGCTGTTGCTGCGGCGGCTGATGGAGGCCGGCGCGTCGATTCAGCGCTTCGAGCTGGTGAGGCCGTCGCTGCACCAGATCTTCCTGCAGAAGGTGGGCGCGAGCGGCATCGAGTCCGGGATGACGGAGTAGACGTTAGGCCCGTTAGTCCGTCGGCCAGTCGGCTACATGTTGGATGTTGGTAGCAGGCGATTCCGGCCCAGTAGCCAGAATTGGCAAATGCGCCCCGCCTCTCACCTGTCAGGGAAGCTCTGCCCTTTGCCAGTTCTGGCTATAGGGCCTGCATCGCCTGCTACCAACATCTCGAGCTCGTTCCGCTAGCCGCCGGTCAGCGCTCGAGCAGCTTCGCCGCCAGTCCCGCGACGTCCACCGGCGCACTGGCCGGTACCATCCAGAAGAGCTCACGACGCAACGCGGCGGATACGTCGGCTGGCGGGCAGCGAGCCAGGCGCGTCGAAGCGGTTCAGCACCACGCACATCTTCTCGTCCGGATAGTTGAGGCGCTGACACAGCCGCAGCACGCGCTGCGTGCCGCGCACTGACGGCACAGAGCCCTCGGTCAGCAACACGATGCGATCGGCGGCGTCGAACGCGGTGAGCGTGCGTTCGTTCACCTGATGCTCGAGCTCCGCGACGCTCACCGAGAATCGCGCGCGCATTGCGTCCAGCGCGATCATCACGGCCTTCGCGTCGCCAACCGCCGGCGCCAGTGGCCGCGTCATCGCGAACGTCCACACCCCGTCCGTTCGCCGCACCATCGCCGAATCGGCTCCGGGGATATCGGATCGCGACGCTCATCGCAGTCGTGGCTGTGAACGCGATCGCCTCGAGGGTCGAGCTCCGCCAGCGCAACGTCCTCCGCCATCACGAGCGATCGAAAGGCCAGCGACAGCGCCTCGGCCACTGTCGTCACGCCGACGTCGGGACGCGCGCCCGTAGACCACAACCAGCGCTCCGACGTTCTCGCCAGTGGGCTCGGCCTGCTCCGTCGAGGCCAATTCAACCGGCGTGATCCGACGCGTCGCGGTTGGAGAAGAACGCTCAGGCATTCGGCGGCATCGGGATCGAACTAGGGAAGTCAGCGTGCCGCCAGGGTTCGGGCGCGCCGTACGATAGGCAAAACAGAGGGCCGAGTCCAACTCCACTCGGCCCTGGAGAACGCTCAGCCGGCGAGGCCGGACAGTCCATGCGGCGTCGCGTGCTACGGAATCAGTCGGCTCGCCCGAACGGCTGCGCGCCTGTCTCCGCCTGGTTCACGTACGTGTCGACAGGCGGTGTATTGCCGTAATTCCGTGCCGACTGCTGAGTACCGGCCCCATCGCCACCCTGTCTTGACGACTGCCCCGGTTGCGACGGCACACCGATCGACGCCTTGAGATCGTCCACGAGCGAGCCGACGCGCGACTGGAACGCGTCGTGGAGACCGCTCACGAGATTCGCCACCACGTCGTCCAGCACGCCGCCGACTCGGGTGCTCGCGCCCCGCGTTGCGGCGACGGTTGCCGCAGCCGCTTTCACGTCCGTGCGCGATCCGCTGAGGAGTACTCCGGCACCGACGGCGAGCGCGATAGCGGGCCACGGATTGTCGCGAACGATCTGCTTGACGTTCAGCTTCTGCTCGAGTTGCTGAAGCGTCGACGACATTCGTTCGCGGGTCAGCTCGATGTCGCGCCTGACGTCATCCGTTGTTTCAGCCATGCCGTGTCCTCCTTGAGCGTCGTGACCGTCTGGTCGGGAGCGAGCTGTCGTGGTGAGAGAAGCGTCCTGCCGCGAGACATGAACCAGAACGCGAGGCCGCCTGCGAGTGCGAAGACGATGAGTGCCGCGAGCCAGTACCGATCACGCAGCCACTGATCGCCACTGAGCAGAATCAGCCCAGTGAGCAGAGTGAGACCGCCGAGCAGCAGCATGATGCTGCCGCCGACGATGAGCGAAACACCCGTCGTGATGCCGTGAAGGAGCTCGGTCAGCTCGAGTCGCGCCAGCGAGACTTCCTGCTTGATGAGCGACGAGCTGCCCTCGGCGAGCTCCCGGAGGAGCGCGCCGAGGGGAGCGCGACTGGCCGTTCTGACTGCGAACGTCCATGGGTGTCACCTAACGATTATTGCTGCGGAAGGCCTTGCCCAGCACGTAGCCGAGGCCGAGCGCGATGAGCAGCGTGCGTCCGGGGTTCTCGCGGACCTGCTTCTCGATGTCACGCCTTGAGGTCGCCGTTGCGGAGCCAGTCAGCAGACTTGCTCATGCCACGCGCGACGGAGTCCTGCACGTTGGCCATGCGGTTCTCTGTCGCCGCGGCGACGCGTTCCGCCGTCGGTAGCACCGGCCAGGTCCCGCTCGAACTGCGCTGACGCAGCTTGTCGGCACCGGCGTCGAGCCGATCGGCAAGCGTCGACTGAAGATCGCGCGCCTTGTCCTTCACCTGGCCGAACTTGTCCTGCACCGTGGCCTTGGCCTGCTCGGTCCGGCCGTCTGACCCATGTCGGACTCGAGTGCCCGTCGTCGAGTAGTCCGAGCCGCCCATGCCGGACCCGACGCTGCCTCGCCATTCCTGTTCCGCCGTTCCACTGAGCTCCAAACGCGTTCGTGCCGCCGGTGGAACCCTGACCACCGGTCGCGCCAAACGTGTCGTCAGCGTTACGCTCCATGACTGCCTCCTTCGGATGGAAGCCGAAGGAATGCAGAGGACGTGCCGAGGGCGTAACGAACGTCGGGCTCAGCGGCCCAGGGCCGCTCGCCGGTCCCGTCGCCAGTGCTCGTCGAACGCCTCGCACGAGGTCTTCGGCGATCGCGTCCAGCCGAGCGGCCTTCGATCTGCCAACGCTCGAGCATGAAGACGATCTTGCCGTCCTTCATCAGCGCGATCTGTGGCGATGACGGTGCGTAGCCGGTGAAGTAGCCGCGCGCGCGCTCGGTCGCGTCGCGCATCCTGGCCGGCGAACACCGTCGTGAGGTGCATCGGGCTTGGCGGTGTGCTGGAGCGCCATCGCGACGGCGGGGCGCGCCATTGCGTGCAGCGCAGCCACACATCGAGTTGACGACCACGAGCGTGGTGCCCTTGGCGTCCTTGAGGCGCGCATCGACTTCGTCGGGCGTGCGCATCTCCTCGACGCCGAGGCGGGTCAGTTCCTGACGCATCGGCGTGATGAAGCGCTCGTCGTACATCGGAGCGTTGCGAGAGTGTACGCATTGGTGGCTTGTTGAAGCGGAAAGTCTGAGTGAACGTCGGGAATCGGGAATCGGGACAGACCGCGCTGCGGCTCGCGGTCCCTAGTCCTCGACGTCGCTATCGCGGACGAGCGCGAGGATCGCGCTCTGCGGGATCACGAGGTACGTGTCTCCCTCGAACGTGATCTCGACGGCGGCTTTGCGGAAGAACAGCGCGTAGTCGCCGGCGCGGGCCTGCATGGGAACGAATCGGGTTTCGCGCAACGGAGTTCGCCACGGCTCGTCGCCGCTTTCGCCGGGGTCGGGCATCGGAAGGCCGGGGCCGGTGGCGACGATCTTCCCGCCCTGCACAGCCTGGCTGTCCATGCGCGGTCGGCGGCAGGTACAGCCCGACCTTCGTGCGCTCCTCGCCCTCCTGCACGTGAACGAGGACACGATCGCCGACGACGATCAGACGCTTGTTGTTCTTGTCCATGGGCATGTCGAGATACGGCCACGACTGCAAGGCTAGTGGCTGGCTGGCTGGGTGACGCTAGTTCATCCAGCGTCATCCAGCTAACCAAGCCACCAGCAATCCAGCCTGACCAGCCTGTTGCTACCTGACAATGTGTAGCTCGCTCTGCCGCTTGTACGCCCAGCGATGTCTTCCCATCCGGCCCGACGAAGAAGTCCTCTTCCTGCGCCATGCGGACCGGCTGGCCGCCCCACTCGGGCACCGGCGTCGTCGCCTGCAGCTCCGACGAGAACCACATGCTCGGGATGATCTTCGCGTCGCCGCGGCCCGGGACGCCTTCCTGGTAATCCCACAGACCGATCAGCGGGCCGGCGCCGTGGCCGTGCATGCCGATCGGGTGCGAGTACATCGTGCCGCTGATGCCCTCGGACTTCGAGTCTTCGCGAGACTCGACTTCAGCACCTCGTTGCCCGTCCGGCCCGGTCGGACTTCCTCCATGAGGATGTCCTGGAACCGGTTCGAGTTCGCGAGCGCCTTGCGCAGCCCCGCCGGCACGTCGGTCTCGCCGTCGCGCAGCACGTAGGCATGTGCTGCGTGTCCGTGTTGAGTCGCAGCGCGGTGATGCCGACGTCGCAGTGCAGCACGTCGCCACGCTCGATCACGGGATCGTCGCCGAGCTGCTCGTCGCTCGCTCCTTTCCGCTGCACCTCGATCGATGGCTGGAACCAGGTGCCGAGACCGAGGTCGTTCACCTGCTGGCGCCACCACCACACGAGGTCGCTCGTGCGCGTCACGCCCGGACGGATGACCTCGTTCGAGAACATGCGGCCGATGAGCTCGTGCACGAGCTTGGTGAGCTCGGTGTAGAACACTTCCTCGTCAGGCAGCCGCGTCGCGATGAGCTCGAGCGGAAGCGCTTCGGCGTGCTTGAACCGCGACGTCCACTTCGACCCGAGCGCCGCGCTCATGCCCTCGAGCTCGCCGGCGCTCAGGCCGTCGGAGAACGCGAACGTGCGCGAGACGTCGATCCCGATGACGTTCGGGTTCCGCTGCTCGATGACGTCCTTGAGCACGAGCCACTGCTGGTCGCCCCAGAGCTCGGCCTGTCGCCCGCCGACCGGCGGCGTCGACCGCCTGCGTCGAGCGGACGGCGTCGTAGAGCCCGCCCTGCGACGTGCCGCCGAGCGCGATGCGCTCGACGCAGCCGGTCTGTCGCGTTAGGCGCGCGCGCCGTCGCGGCGCACTTGTCGAAGAAGACGTAGATCGTGCGACGGCGCGCGGCGAACGTCGTCGGCGAGACGAGCGACGATGAAGACGGGATCCTCGTTGTACTCGCGCATCGGCACGACCCACATGTCGATGCCGTGCTTCTTCATCAGCGCGGGCAGGACGGTCGTTAGGCGCTGCTGCGAGCCACTGCTGCTGGCGATCGGCCTGTTCCCGCAGGGTGCCGAACGGGCGAGTGGGCTGGGCGGCGAGCGGGAGCGCCAGCGATGGCAGGAGGATCGGACGAGTCTGGTGCGCATGGACGTTAGGCTGGGGCTACTGCTGCAGCCGCTACTGGCTGCTAGCGACTGCTCGCTGTTGCCGACTGGCGGCTGGCGTCTGGCGACTGCGTCCTTCGTCGCTAGCGCTCCTCAGGGCAGGCGCTACGAGCTGCTGCTACTCGCGACGGTTCAGCGCGCAGCCAGCCAGCGAATTCTGCTCGCTGATCGGCTGACGAGCCGACGGCTAGGCAGTGCGAGCTACTGTGATTGCTTCTCATGCACCGCGACCGCCGTATGCAGTCGGTGCTCACGGCGCAGCAACATATACCGCACGAACTGCACGACGCCAGCAAGCAGCAGCGCGAACAGGCACACGACCACCAGGCGCCACAGGAACGTCTGCGCGGCGATCTCCAGCCAGTCGTGTGGGTGAGCGCGCTCCGACCCGATCGGCTCGCGGTGCGCGAAGATCAAGCGCGAGGCTCGTGAGCGATTCCGCCGCCGCCTCGATCGCCGCGAACACCGGTGCGCGCCACAGCCACCGGTGCAGCGGAAAGTTGCCGAGGTGCAGCGTCGCCATCCCGAGGATGAACAACAGCCCCAGCGCGAACGCGCCGCCGAAATACAGCCAGTTCGTCGTCGGACCAACGGTCATCGCCAGCGCACGATACAGGCGGAACAACACACCCGTGACGATCGCCATCTCCGCGATCGACATCGTGAACCTCCGGAACGCCGGCGGCTCCTCGATCCGGAACTCGAGTGGTGTGGTGCGGGAAGTAGGGCGACACTCGCGCGCTGCTCCGCTGCCGATCTGGCCGCCGATCCAGCGCAGACTCTCACGCGCGTGCAACGCGCCAGTAGTCCCAGTCGTGCGCGCCGGGCCATTCCGCGTACGCGTGCGCGACGCCGAGTCGCTCGAGCGTCGCGTGGAAGTCGCGCGACTGGTCGACGTACGGGTCCGCGACGCCGACGTCGAGCATCAGCGGCAGGCATTCGCGCGCGATCGGCCGATGACGTAGCGTGCCGCGCGACGCCCGGGATCGCGCGGCCACCAGCCCGTCGTGTCGCGCCCGAACGCGAGCACCATCGCCGGCCAGAGGTCGCCGGCATTCTGCCCGCAGCTCCGCCTCGGTGGCTGCATAACGCGGCGGCGCCGCGTACGGGTGCGGCCCCATCGTACAGCGGCGACAGCACGCCCGAATGGCTCGCGGCAGCCGAGAAGACGTCGGGATACGCGAGGGCGAGCGAGATGGCGCCGTAGCCGCCCATGCTCAGCCCCGCGATCGCGCGCGCCGACCGCGACGGGATCGTGCGATAGACGGAGTCCACTCGCGCCACGAGATCTGG
>CAWHHI010000009.1:0-212205 GCA_963829055.1 uncultured Gemmatimonadaceae bacterium
TCGGTCGAGCCGCCTGATCAGGCGGACCGGTAACACGCTGCGATTACCCGAGCAACTCGAACCCGGCGACGGCGAAGTGCCGGTCGAATGCGAATGCGTGCGTCACCTTGTGTCGACGCATGACCTCGAAGCTGACGGCGTCGATGAGGGGGAACGTCTGATCGGGGTAGCGAGCCAGCCATCTGACGACCGCTTCGCGCTGGAGGTCCGGTGAGACCGCAAGCCAGTCATGCACCGGGTCGTCGAGCAGTGCGGACACCGCGACGCGCGCTTCAGTGGATCCGCGCAGGTACAGCAGGTGCGAGTGGAACTCAGTCAGAATCAACGTGGTGCCGACGAACTGTCCGCCGGCCCCGAGGTGTCGCTCCGCTATGTCAATGGCACGCGCGTGATGTTGGTCTTTCCGCCGGCTGAGCGCGAGCAGGGCGCCCGTGTCAACGAGTGCGCGCACGCTTTGGCGGTGTGCGTCGCTTGTACTCTCCTCCATACAGGTAGTCGTCAGCCCGCTCGGCGACGTCGGGCGGGAGGTCGTCGTTGCCGGCCGTCGCGACGAGTTGGCGTAACGAGAATCCCGGCGCCCTGCCCGTAAGGGCCTCATCGGCCAGGCGGCGGAGCCCGCGACGGAACAACTCCGTTTTCGGGAGCCCAGTGGCGTTGGTCAATTCCTCGAGGAGCGCGCGATCACGCTCATCGAGGTAGACGACGACCTGTTCACGTACGCGCTTTGGTACTGCCTTCGCCATTGTACCTGTACATGTAGTGTGTACTAGCACAATCTACTATGAAATCACGCACAATGAGTGCAGTCAGTGGGCCCACGCGCCAGGCCCGCTGGTCACGCGACGCAGTGGCGTGCGAAGCATGACGGAGACGATATGCCGTGGCGCATCGGGCGGCAGATCCGGGAGATCACTGGCGGCGTCGATCCGCAACTCGCGAGCGAGACGCCTGACCTCAGCCGGCTCGCTGAACGCGATCAATGCGAACTCCACTCGTCGATTGTCAGGCGCGCGCATCTCGACGTCGACGAACATGCGCCCGAGGCCTAAGATTTTCCGGCCCGCGGGCGTCGTCTCGAGGAGGTCATCGATCACGCGGTCGTCCACGTCGTCAGGGCACAGGCCGTTCGCCTCGAGGTGCGTCCTGAGGGCGTGCGTCGCGGTGAGCATCCCGGCAAGACGCGGGAACAGTTGCAGGCCATAGGTCGTGGGCCAGAACACGCCGCCGCGTTGTCCGGGGTGCGGTGATGCCGCCTCGAGGTCAGAGTGGCCGATGACGAGCCCGCAGTGATAGAACGTGTATGACATGGCCGCACGTTACCACCTCAGCCGCTCAGCGCGTCATCATTGCAGCGCACCGCGTGCCGATTCAACGCGGTCAGCGCCTAACGCAATTCAAGCGACGGCACAGCGAGCCGCCAACGCACTCGCGGTGGCCGCTCGCTCACGGTATCATGTGGCGTGACCTCCGGACCTACCGTACGCCCCGAAGATGTCCCGCTCCACGACGACGTGCGGTGGCTCGCCGCATCGCTCGGCAAGGTCATCCAGCGCCTGGAAGGCCAGGCGGCGTTCGAGAGCGTCGAGTCCCTGCGTCAGGCGTGCCGAGCGCGTCGCCACGGCGAGCCTGACGCGCCCACGCTCGACGCGTTGCTCGAGCAGGTGTCGGCGCTCCCCATCGAGCGCGCCGCGATCGTGGCCCGAGCGTTCACGCTCTTCTTCCTGCTGATCAACACCGCGGAGCAGGTCCACCGCGTTCGCCGCACCCGCGCGCACCGCTCGGCCGAGACCGACGCGCCGCAGCCCGGGGGAGCGCGGTGGGCCATGCGCACGCTCAAGTCGGAAGGGCACGACGCCGCGGCGGTGGAGCGCGCGATGCTGTCGCTGGACGTTAGGCCGGTGCTCACCGCGCACCCCACCGAGTCCACGCGACGGACGCTGCTCGGACTTCAGGCGCGCGTCGCCGACATGCTGCTCGAGCGCGAGGGTGCGCCGCCGGCCGACCGACGCGTCATCGAGGACCAGCTCGATGCCGAGGTGGAGTTGCTCTGGCTGACCAATGAGGTGCGCGACGATCGTCCCACGGTGATGGACGAGGTGAGCACGGTCATCTGGTATCTCGAGACGCGCCTGCTCGACGCGAGTGAGCGCGCGAGGGCAACGCTCGTGCGCGCGTTCGAGGAGGAGTTCGCCGCGACGTCCGAGTCGCTCAGAAGCTCGGTGCCGCTCACGATCGGCAACTGGGTCGGCGGCGACCGCGACGGCAACCCGTTCGTCACTCCGGAGGTGACCATCGCGACCGCGCGCCGCGCCAGCTACGCGATACTCGGCCGGTACGCCGCCGCGCTCGACGAGCTGGTGGAGCGTCTGTCGGTCTCGGCCGCGCTGGCGGAGCCGAGCGACGCGCTGCTCGGGTCGATTGCCAGCGACGCGGCGCTCCTGCCTAACGTCTACGAGGCGAACAAGCGACGCAACGCGAACGAACCGGTACGCCTCAAGCTCACGCTGATGCGCGCGCGCGTGGACGCCACGCGCCGACTCACCGCGGCACGGGACGCCGGGCGCACCGCGGAGGAGCCGGCCGCCTACGCCAGAGCGGCCGAGTTGGAGCAGGACCTCCTGCTCGTGCGCGAGAATCTCGTGAATGCCGGCGCGACGCGCGCGACCGAGGCGACGATCGATCCACTGTTGGCGATGCTGCGCGCGCACGGGTTCTACGGATACGTGATGGACATCCGCGACCACGCCGACTCGCACCGCGAGGCGGTGGCGGGGAAGAACCCGCGCGTCCTCGAGACCTTTCGGGCGATTCGCGCGATCCAGGACGAGATGGGCGAGCGCGCCGCGAGCACGTACATCGTCTCGATGACGACCGAGCCCGCCGACCTGCTGCGCGTCCTGCAGCTCGGCACAGAGGCCGGGCTCGTGGCTCTCGATGAGATCCCTCCCAGGTCGAGTCTCGACGTGGTGCCGCTGTTCGAGACGCGAGCCGACCTCGAACGCGCGCCCGAAGTCATGGGCGCGCTACTGCGCGATGAGCTGTACGTTAGGCAGCTGCGCGCGCGCGGCAACCGGCAGGAAGTGATGATCGGCTACTCGGACTCGGCCAAGGATGCCGGCATCCTGGCGTCGGCGTGGGCGCTGTACGAGGGGCAGGAGCGTCTCGCGACGCTGTTCGCCGATGCGGGCATCGCGCTCGAGCTCTTCCACGGCCGAGGGGGAGGTGCAGGGCGCGGTGGTGGGTCGCCGGTCTATCGCGCGCTCGCCGCGCTGCCGCCGGGGACGGTGAACGGACGCATCAAGATCACCGAGCAGGGCGAGATCGTCTCGCAGCAGTTCGGATTGCTGCCGGTGGCCGAGCGTACGCTGGAGGTGACGCTCGCGGGCGTGCTGATGCAGCAGTTCAATCCCGGGCCGGACGATCCGTCAGAGACGGAGCTGCGTGAGTTCCGTGATACGATGACCGACCTCGCGCAGCGCGGGCTCGCCGTGTATCGCGAGCTCGTACACGAGGATGATGCGCTGTTCCGGATGTTCCGCTCGGTGACGCCGGTCGATGCGCTCGCGAACGCGCGGTTCGGGTCGCGTCCCTCGTTCCGGCCGGGTGGGAAGGAGGGCATCGAGGGGATACGGGCGATTCCGTGGGTGTTCGGGTGGACGCAGATGCGGCTGATGCTTCCGGGGTGGCTCGGGGTCGGAACGGCGTTAGGCTCATTACGTGGAGACGGCGGGTGGGCTCGACCTGTTGCAGCGCATGGCGCGGCGCTGGCCGTTCTTCGACGATCTCCTGAGCAAGATCGAGATGGTGTGCGCGAAGGCGGACATGGAGATCGCGCGGCTCTACGTCGAGACGCTCGGCGGGGACGTTAGGCTGTTCGAGCGTCTGGAAGCGGAATACGACGCGACGGTCAGCGCCATCCTGCGGATCAGAGAGAGCGATGTGCTGATGCGGGACACGCCGGTGATCCAGTCGGCGATCATGCTGAGGAATCCGTACGTGGATCCCTTGTCACTCATCCAGGTGTCGCTGCTGCGGAGACGAACGGTGGGCGGAGGGGACGAGCACACGGCGGGCGATTCGACGTCCGACCCTACGGCTCACACCGTTGATTCCGTCCTGTCGACGACGCTGAGCGGTATCGCACAGGGTCTGCGAAACACGGGGTAGGTTGCGCAGGTTGCTACCGGCCAACGGCGACGCACGTGCCCGGCGGTTTCCCCGCGCGTGGAACGGCGTGGTCGCCGCCGGGGACTCTGGCGTAGATTGCCGAAGCCCGTTCGAGAAAAGTCTGCGCCGCTTTGCAGTCGCCTTGTGCGGCGAGCACCGGAGCCATCTCGACCAGCCAACCGGCCGTCTCCGCGTCCCACGTTGCCATTCCCTCGACGGTGAACCCGAGCACCTCGCGCGCGAGATTCGCCGCGCCCCGGTCGTCGCCCCGGTGATGCCGAAGCATGGCGAGTTCCAGCACTGTCCTTCCATAGTCGATGTCCCCGCTTGCGACCTTGCGGTAGACGTCCACGGAACGGCGGAGCATCTCTTCGGCTCCCGCGAGGTCGCCACGCAGTCGTGACATGGCGGACAAGTTGGCGAGGCTGCCGGCGACGTCTCGGTGGTACTCGCCGAGTGCGCGCAGGCGTCCCTCGAGGACCTCGCGCTGCATGCGCTCCGCCGTAACGAGGTCGCCTCGGTCCTTGATGATCAACGACAGCTGGGATTTCGTGGACAGGGTGGCCGGATGGCCGGACCCGAGCCGTCGCTCCTGGATCGAGAGCGCCCGACGTGCCGCTCGCTCGGCACCTTCCCTGTCGGCGGCGCTCAGTATCCAGGCAAGGCGCGTGAGCCCACTCGCGACTCGCGGATGGTCAGGTCCGAACAGGTGCTCGTTGATCGCGATCGATCGTCGCACGAGCTGTTCGGCGCCGGCGTCATCTCGCGCCAAGGAGCGCTCGATGGACAGTCCGTCGAGTGCGTGCGCGAGCTCGGACCTCTCTTCGTGCTTCTCCAGAATGACGATTGCCTGCCGAAGCAACCTGCCGGCCTCGACGTGGTCACCCCAGTCGCGGCGGACCGCGCCCAGTTCAATCAGCGTGGCCGCCACTTCCGGATGGTCCGCCGGGAGGACGCCTGACGAATCGCCAACGCGCTCCGAAGCCATGCCTCGCAGGATTCGTAGGAGTTCTCCAGACGCAGCGTCGCCCCGAGCTCGTGAAAGAGACTTGCCAGCCCGCAGTCCGTGCGGTCGTTAGGCGGAAGGACGCGGCGGCGCTCGTCGATGGCCTGGCGGAACAACGTCTCGGCCGGCGCGTAGCTCCCAAGGTTGCGACGGATCACGCCGAGTTGGTGCAGCAATTCCACGCGCACGTCAGGCTGTCCCGCCAGCTCACGCTCGATGCGCGCGGCGGCAGCGTCGAGCGGTCCGCGTGCGTTGACGCCACTGCTGGTATCTGCCGGCTGGAACGGGTCCGCTTCGCGAAACATCCCGACCAGAAAGCCCGTGAATCCCATGCGACCTCAGTTCCACATCGCCAGCCTGTTCGTGCTCGCATCGTCCATCCCGGTTGCTGGCTGCGACCCGTCGCCGGTTGCCGCCACGCCAACGGGCCCGTCGCGTGCGGCTGCCGCCGATCCGGCAGCCGCGCGTTCAGTGCCTAACGCGGCTAACGAATCGCCGCAGGAGCGCGCCGTGCTGGCCGCGATGGAGGCGCTCAAGCAGGCGATCATCGATGCGGATGTCGCTGAGCTCGCCCGCACGTGGACCGACGACTACACGTTCATCAACCCGCAGGGTGCGATCGTGACGCGCGCGCAGCGACTCGCGAACCTCGCGTCAGGCAACACCGACGTGAGCGTCATCGACGACGAGCGTGAGATTACGGTGCGCGTGTACGGCGACATGGCCGTCGTGCAGAACCTGTCCACGCTGCACGGCCGTTTCAACGGCGTCCCGACCGACACCGACCTGCGCGGCACCTTCGTATGGATCCGCCGCGACGGTCGCTGGAGGCTCGTCACCAATCAACTCACTGCGGTAACGGTCTCACCGTCGAGCTGAGCGATGCGGACCACCATGAGACGCCAGGCCAGTCCGGAACCCGAGAAGCGCTCGCGGTAGGCGCACCTGGCGGAATTGTCGATGGACAGGCATCCAGAAAACCAGCGCTTACGCGACAATCATCTATTGCCCAAGTGTTCGGATGTCCGCTGCCACATCGGAAAGATCGTCGTCGAGCTGATGGTCCCGCCTCTCGAGGCGGCGAACCACGGCGTGCGGAAGCGCCCGCTCG
This sequence comes from uncultured Gemmatimonadaceae bacterium, assembly GCA_963829055.1. Taxonomy (GTDB): domain Bacteria; phylum Gemmatimonadota; class Gemmatimonadetes; order Gemmatimonadales; family Gemmatimonadaceae; genus JAJKIV01. The sequence goes on from CAWHHI010000009.1 coordinate 6,285, forward strand.
AAGAGGTCGACGTGCGCGAACGGTACCGTCTGGTCATTGCTGCCGTGATACAGGAACACCGGCGTCCCGGCCGGAAGCCTCGCGGCAAGAGGTCTCGGCAGCTCGAACTCGTCGTCCGTCCACCCGCCGTCACCTACGAAAGCTGCGGCGATGAGAAAAATGCCGCCGGCCCTGCCTTTGAGCCCGCCCTCGGCGAGAAACCTGATGAGCATCGTTGCGCCGATGGAATGGCCGACGAGGATCACGCCGTCGTGGCTCGTCGCCACCACGTCCGCCAGACGTGGCCGCCACGCCGGGTATTCGGGCGATGACTCGTTAGGCATCGTCGGGTAGCGGACATCGTACCCTGCACCCAATTCGTTGCGCAAGCTGGCCACGAGCCTGCCGTCCTCGGCGTGGGCGCCCTCGCCTCCGCCCTGAACGAACACCACTTCTTTCTTCATTTCGAGGAGTCGTCGGACTGGCCGTCAGCTTGATCGCTGTTCGGCGTTGGTCTCGTCGGCCGTGGGGCCCCGTCGGGCGCGGCAGCGTCGGCTTCGACAGTTGGGAGAGGATCGGTATACGGAACAGTTCCGTCCGATGGCGCTGGCGCTACGCGTTCGGGCACGCGCTGGGGTGGCTGTGACTTGGACTTGTCCATGGTCATCACCGGCAGGCTAGGGGAGCGGGCTCTTCGCAGGGGAGCCCCGCCAGGCTATCCGGCAGACGGCATGCCGCCAGCGGAGGTGACAGCGTTCAGACGAGGCTGCATTCGCAACTGCGAGGTCGAGGAATCCCCCGTGCCTAACGTGTCGGTGCTGCCGTGCTGAGCTTCTGTTCGAGGTGATCGAGTATGCTCATGAGCGCCTAACGCTCAATTCGATTGCTTCGCGGCCGTCGGGGGCGGGCCGTTACTGTTCCAGATGAGTCGCGCCAGCTTCCATTCACCGTTGAGACGCTGGTAAACCCAGAGATACTTGGCGCTCTCCGTCGCGGCCGGACCGCCGGCCTTCGGGGTCATGGTTTCCGTCGCTGTCCCGCGGTCGAACGCCCAGTCGCCGGCGATGACGATCTCGTCGCTCTTGTACTGAACCTCCACGGTGTACGCCGCCAGGAAGTCGCGGATCCACTGGCGATCCGCGTCGCCGATCTTCGACGGTCTGTTCGGCGGCATGGCGACGATGTCGGGAGCGGCGTGCGCGTACATGCGATCGGCGTCGCCGGCTCGCTCCGCGATCTCGAAGTCTCGCCGGAGGCTATCCAGCGTTGCACGGTCGCGTCCGGTGTCGACCTGTGGCGCGCGCGCGGTGTCGACCTGCGCCGAGGTTCCGCACGCAGCAATGGTGACCGCCACAGCATACACCGCCAGGATGCGGGTCATGGAGCTCCGGGGATATGGGTTGGCCAACGGGCTTGATTGTCGCTCCAACGGCCCGGTCACTCAGTCTTCCGCACTTGGTGGCACTCGCGCCGCACAACCTGTAGTGCCTCCGCGGACGGCGCGACGTACCGGTCGCCGGGCCGACTGGACTGGGCGCGCAAGCACTTTTCATAGCCAGGCGCATTGAACACGAAGAGAACGGTGGCGGTGTCTGTGCCAACGACTCGGACGCCTACCCATGTGCCGCGAGGAACGAACACCGCGGCACCGGAACTGACCTGGCGTGTCCTCTCCCCCAAGGCGACGTCGACGGTTCCGCGGTGGACGAACAGAATCTCTTCCTCGCCGAGATGCTTGTGGACCGGTATTGAGTCGCCCGGCACCATGTCTGAAAGGCCCGCGACAATGGTTGAGGATCCAGCCGTCACGGAGTCAACGAGGATGTACACCGGCCTGCGCCCTTGCATCGAGCGATGCTCTCCTTCGCCGCGCGCGAGGATGACGGGGCGGGCCGCATCGTACGATGGGTTGCCCGAGTGGGAGGCGGCATTGCTCGCGCCGGTCGCGTGCGAACACGCGGCAAGGAACCCGGTTAGTGCGAATGCATAGTCAAGAGACAGTCGGCCCATTGCTGTTGATGCCGTGGGTCGGGTCGCTGTCCGCGGAATCGCGACGGCCTCGTACGTGCTGAACGCGTGCCTGATGTTCCCGAACGCCTCGCTCGTGCGCGCGATCTCGCGTTCGCTGAACCCGTGTATCGTCATGGTTGCCTCCCGCCTTCGGTCGACGTGAACGGACAATGCGTCGACGCAAGGCCAGGGCGCCTAACGTGGTCGACGCCTCATTGACGCGTCGCGTTCCGCTCCACCTGCGCCATCATGATCCGCAGCAACTCCTGATTCGTCCACGGCTGCCACCCATGCGGCTTGAGCGGACGCCCGTACTCGACCGTCCCCGCATAGTACGGCCCTTTCCCCGGCTCCTTCGTGCTCTCGAGGAACGTCTCCATCCGATACACGCCGAGGTTGAGGAAGTAGTTGTCCATGTCCCCGACCGCGATGTGCAGCTTCCCCACGAGCTGCGGGCCTAACGTCTTCCAGTTCCGCTCCACGTAGTCGCGCAGGTCATACCCCTTCGCGCGCATCTCCTCCGCGACCGCCTTGTCGATGTGGCCCGTCCGCTTGTCCCACAGCGGCTTCGGGTAGCCGTCCGCACCCACCGGCGCCCACGCGGCCTGCCAGCCGTCCCACTGGCCGCCCGAGCGGCCCTTCGACGCGATCACGAGCTCCGCCTGGTTCTCCTCTCGCACCGTGAGCTCCGTGAGGCCCTCGATCGTGCGGCTCGACGGGATCTCGCGCGGCAGCCACGAGCCGTCGGCGTTCACGAACGCGTTCGTGTCCGCGTAGATGTTGCCGAACTGATAGTTGCGGAAGTCGAGCTGGTCGGGGTAGAGGCCCCACGCGCCGCCGAACACGTTAGGGTAGTGGATCTGCAGCGCCAGCACGTCCCACCCGCCCGTCGAGCCGCCCGTCAGCACGCGCGCGTACGGCGACGCGATCGTGCGGAATCGCTTGTCGATCTCGGGGATCAGCTCCTGCGTGATCGCGTCGCCATACGGGCCATTGTTGGCCGAGTTGAGGACGTAGCTGTCGTCGTAGTACGGGGTCGTGTGCTGGATGAAGACCGCGATCACCTCCGGCACCTTGCCCGTCGTCCACGCCTGCTGGAGCTCGCATCCCGGGCTCGCGATTCGTGCGCGCGAGACGCGCGGCCCTCGCCTCCGCGGTCTCCGGCTTGTCGCACCCCTGGAGCGTGAAGCCTAACGGGGGACGCTCGCTGTAGTGCCCGACAGTGTAGACGACCGGATAGCGCTTCGTCGTGTTCTCGGCGTAGCCCTTGGGCAGCAGGACGACGGCGCCTAACGGCATGGGGTGACCCCAGAACGCGCTCGCGAGCTTCGACGTCATGTGCACGCGCTTCACCCACTCGGTCTCGGTCTGCGCGGCGACCTGTGGGATGACCTTCGCGAGCGACAGCGACACGGTGGTCTTCTTCGCGGGGTCGATGTGCACCTTCCGCACTTCACTGATAAGCGAGCCCGGGGATCTATTGAAGCGCTGCCCCTCGCCGGCATCCATGTGCGCCCAGATCGTGTGGCCGTCGCTGCGCTTGAACTGCGTGTACGGCAGGATCATCCCCTGCACGAAGTAGTCGCCGGCGGGCAGTCTGCTTGAGCGACGCGACGGGGAAGCCGGGGACGGTCGGGTCGATCGTCACCGCCTTGCCCGGCGGCGAGCGCCTCGACGTCCACGCCGAAGAACGGCTCGCTCCCGCGGTCCGGGCCCGATTGCAGGCGCGGCTCCTCCTTGTCGGTGCGCGCGACGAACAGGAACGCGCGTCCGGTGATCGGGCCGGCATTGGCGCCGGCCGGATAGGAGAGCTGGAAGGTCTGCGCGCGCGCCAGCCGCGGTGCGGCGATGCACGACAGGATGGACGACGCGAGGAGGGCGAGGCGCGTTAGGCGCCGCCGGGCCGCTCGCGAGGCGAGGGCGCGCGAAGAGGTGCGGTGAGCAGGCATCCCCAAACCTATCACGCGTCCCATTCGCCAGCCTCGACCGCGACGCGCGCCTCGGCCTCGCGCAGACAGCGCTCCCGGATTATCATCTCCGTCGCTGACACCGAGGGACACGCGACCTCCTGTACTTCTGCGGAGACTGGCGCCGTGCTTCAGTGGCTGTATGAGACACCTTGGGGAGCGGCGGGGCCCGCGGCAGCGGCGTCCCCACCCGGGCGCGTCGAGCCGCCCGCGCTCCCGTTCGCGCCGCGTGCCGCGGCGATCGTCGGCCCGGTCTCCGTCATATGCCGCCGCCAGTAGCGGGTGCCGTGCCGGCGCCGCCGTTCCCGGTCCTCCATGCGCCGATCAGCCCGGAGGCCGAGCGTCGACAACGGGAGCTCGCAGCCTTTCTGGCCGAGATCGGGCCTCGCGAGGCTGCGGTGCGGCGGACACGTGGTGGCGCGGCACCATCCGAACCTCACCGACAAGCAACTGCAGGATCGCCTCACGACCGGTCTGGATTCAGCGGGAGCGCTCGCGGTCACGGGGGGCATCAGCTCCGCGTTCGCGTCCGAGGCGATCTTTCAGTCCACGCTGCGGCGTGTGGAGGATCTGCTCAACGCCGGTCTCGAGAGCACACGCGAGTACCTGCGCCCCAACCTCGACGAATACAAATCGACTCGCCGACTCGCGGAGGCCGCACAGATCGCTGCATTGCCAGCCACCCTTGCACAGGCGAATCCGATCCTGACTGCCCACCGTCATGCGAGAAACGATCTGCTGGCGGCGATCCAGGTCACCCAACAGGGCACCGTCATACGTGGTCAGTTCAAGCTGCCCGCTCAAAGCGAGGATCTGCCCCCGATCGCGAATCGTGGTTTATGGGCTGCGATCCTCCGCAGCTATCTCGTCGTTCGGCTCTACGGGAGCTATTGCGTTGTCGCCTATCACTCCGGGCAGCAGGTCGGCCGTGGATTTCGGGGAACGAGCCCGCGCAGGAAGGTCGTGCAGGGGCAGGAGATCACCGTGTTCAATGTCGTCCAGCCGTTTCAGGGCCCCTCGGACCACACGTTCACGAAGTTGAAGGTGATGGGTCAGCACGACTTCCGTATCGACCGACCGCACAACGCGCGCGACTGGGGCGTGACGACGCACTTCCCATCGGATTCGCGAACGGAAAGCATCACGCCTGCGTAGCGCGAAGACCGTGATTCGTCATGGAACGAGAAATCGGAGAATGCCGAGACCGACCATCAGCACCCCTCCGACCCGCGCCACGAGCGCGCCATGTCGTCCGATTCTCTCGAGCAGGATGAAGACGGTCAGTGCACCGACCCACGCGAGGTTCATCACACCGACGGCGAACAGCACGGCCATCAACGCCCAGCAGCAGCCGAGGCAGTAGATGCCGTGGCGAATTCCCATCTGGTATGTGCCAGCGGGGCCGTCACGCCAATGGCTCATGAGAAACCCCAGCGGCGACTGGCACTGTTCGAGACACGCGCGTTTCGCGCGCGTCAGCTGATACACACCCGCGGCGATGAGCAGCGCGCCGGCGACACGCGGGCTCGCAACGGCCATCGCGCCGGACAAGAGCGCGGCGTCATGCAATGCCCATTGCGCGAGCGTCGCGACCGCGCTGAACCCGAGCCACACCGTCGCGTAGCCGCAGCCGAACAGCAGTAAGCCCAGGCGCGGGCCACCGTGCAGCGCTTGCGCCTGCGCTCGCCGACGCTGCGTCGAGGCAAAGAGGAGCAGCATCGGTGTTGCGGCCGGAGTCATCATGCCGACCATCATCACGGACCACATCGCGAACGTGATGACGACGTCGGTGGCGTGCCACGGCGCGTCCATCAGCCCGATCCCGCCCATTGCCACTGCGGACGCAGCGAATGACGACGTCATCGTGCGCTGCAGATGAACGAGATACGCCCAGGCGAGCGCGCCGACGCCCAGGATGCAGCTCGCGATAGCCAGGCGGTCGCGCCGCGGGGCCCAGCGAGCGAGATTGCCCGTAAGATTGGTCAACTGGCGAAACGCGAGGTTCGACGATGGCGGAGCGCTGGCATCTCAAGGGACAGGTTCTGGTCGCGTGCAACTGCGATTGGGGTTGCCCCTGCAACTTCAACGCACGACCCACCACAGGCAAATGCGAGGGCGGGTGGACGTGGCACATCGAAGACGGGTCCTACGCCGGCGTCCCGCTCGATGGTCTCAACTTCTCCGTCTACGCCAACTGGCCCGGCGCGATCCACGAGGGCAACGGCGAGGCGCTCATCCTCATCGATGAGCGCGCGGATGCCCGCCAGCGCTCGGCGATCGAAACGCTCGTCGGCGGCACGGTCGGTGGACCGTGGGGCGTGCTGGGATGGACGTGGCCGAAGATCCACGGTCCGTATCCGGTCTCGTACGATCTCACGTTCGATGGTGTGAACACGCGAATCAAGTGCGGTGATCTCGTCGAGGTCGAGTGCGGTCCGATCCGCAATCCCGTTTCGGGCGCCGAAGTGCATCCGGGGGTCGTGCTACCGCAGGGCATCATCGTCAAGCGCGCGGACCTCGGCGCGACGACTCGCTTCCGCGTCTCTCGCGGCGTGGAGTACGATCACTCAGGCCAGTACATGGCGGTCGGACCGTTCGAGTACGCATCGGCGTAAGCGAGGCGGCGGCCAGAGTTGAAACGGCGCACGGCGGTAACGGCGCCAAATGCCGAACGGCGCGAAATCCCAGACGGCGCGAAATCCCGAACGGCGCGAAATCCCGAACGGCGCGAAATCCCGAACGGCGACAAAGAGCGGAAAGGCGGCGGCGTTCGGCGCAGGATGGCGTTCGAGTAATACCTCTTCCATGTCGAGTGCACGTCGCCGCGAGATCACAGTCGCGCCTAACGCTGGAATCGCGACCTGCGCGCGTCGTACGACGGTGGGCGGGCGATCGTCCGAACGAGAATGTGGCACGGACTCCTCCGGCGTCGGCACCTAACGCGGATTGTCGACGACTGGTACGCCGTTAGGCGGCGAGCGGTGGGAGTGGAGCGGTGAAGGGCGGGCGCCGGCGGTGAAAGGTCGCAGCGTCATGCGGGCGCAGTCGCGACGAGCATCGAGCGCTGTATGGGCGCCACGCTGCGTGTCCGTTTCGTTAGGCCATCCACGTACTAATCAGTGGAGGGGAAGTGCCCCTGCTCGCACGTATGCAGACGCGGCCGACGCCGCACACGAAGGAGGAGGAAAATGCAGTACAACGCATCACGATGGTTTGGACGTTCATGGCTCGTCATCGCAGCCGCTCTCGCGAGTGCATGTGCCGACAATGCACCGCTCGCACCAGTCGACGCGACGACCGCGCGACGCGTGGCGGCGGCCGCGGATGTGAGCGATGGGAATCGCCTACCGGATCTTCCGGCCGGCTGCGAAAAGCTCGGGGCGCCGGTGGGAAGCACGCTCCTGCTCCACGCCTTCGGCATTGGCGTTCAGATCTACACCTGGAACGGCTCGAGCTGGGGTACCGCCGTGCCGGCGGCGACGTTGTACGCCGATGAAGGAGGCCACGGAGTGGTCGCCGACCACTTCGCCGGTCCGAGGTGGAAGAGCAACAGTGGCAGCACGGTCCTCGGCACGGTCGCCGAGCGCTGCATTCCGGACGCCGCGTCGATTGCGAATCTTGCGCTCAATGCGGTTTCGGACGGCGCCCCCGGCCTGTTCCAGAGCGTGAACTTCATCCAGCGGCTCAATACCGTGGGTGGCAACGCTCCTTCCACGCCCGGCTTCCTCGGCCAGGTAGCCAAAATTCCGTACACGGCCGACTACCTGTTCTACAAGACTCCGTAATTCGTCCGCTGCTGAACGTCGAGAGGCCGAGCGCGCGATCCAGCCTCAGCGTGGTCGTGGCAGAACGGGCCACGGCCACGCCACCGTGCGTCGTCCGGATGGAAGCGGACGTCACGCTCGAACGTGATCCTTCCTCATGCGCCCACTTCGTGGGCACCCGGCTACGCTCGCTCGGAATGACCAGCCTCAATGGATCTGAATGTTGCCACCATCGATCGGTGTGGTGACCGGCGCGTTCTGCGCTGCTCCGGGCTGCGTGTCGTAGAGGACCGACGTGCCGGCCGCGTTCCACAGCTCGATACGGATTGCGTCCGCGTTGCTGCCGTGGCGGCCCTTCTGGCCATCCACGGCCGTGATGCGGAAGCGAGCCGCGACGCCGTTCACCGTCCCGGTGCCCCAGAACTGCGCACGGTTGCCAGAAACGATGAGCATCTCGATCGCCGTGCTCTCGAAGTTCAACTGTGCGCCCGGGATCCAGAACTTCGCGTTCCCGTCAGGCACCGTCTGGCCGTGGAGGAACCTCACGGTGAAGGTGAAATGCGCCTTCGCATTGCCCTGTCCGGGCACGTCGTAGAACCCGCCGCCGGTGGTGAACGCGCCTTCCGGATTGATGACGGGCGGGCGGAACTCGAGTGTCGCGACGCGGTCGGCGAAGACCACCTGTCCGCGATTGTTGATGGCGGTAACCGACGTCATTCCCGTCAGCGGGAAGACGTCCTCCATGCCGTCCGTCTCGGTCCACACGAAGCCATGTCGCTCGAGGGCCGCAGTGTAGCTCTCGCCGACGACCTGTCCCAGGTCGTTGACATCGCTCGCGATAGTCGAGCGGCCGACCGCGCCTAACGTGCCGATGTCGCGCATGCCGTCGCGCGGGGTCCAGAGAAACGCTCGGACGGAAGGCGGCCCACTGTTGGTGCGGCCGACGACCCACCCTGCTTCGTTGAGGGCCAGCGCGACCGTCGGTTCGCCGCCGAGACTCCCGAGGTCCCGTGTCCCGGTGCCGGGTGTCCAGAGGAATGCATGATCCTCTTCGCCGAAGCGCGCGGTGCCGGCCAGCTGCCCGGCATTATTGAAGTCGATTACCTGACCGGGGATGCCGGTGCTCGCGGCGAGGTCCTGCATTCCCCCGCCTGGTGTCCAGAGGAACATTCTGCCCGCGCCAGTCGCCGAGCTGCTGAGGCCTATGACGCGGCCTTCATCGTCAATGGCGCGGGCGTAGCTGTAGACGCCATCGTCCAAGGTGCCGAGATCCTGCATGCCTGTCCCCGGTGTCCAGAGGAACGCATGCCATGTCTGGCTCCCCGTGAGGTCGGCGTAGCCCGTCACCTGTCCGGCGTTGTTGATGCCCACGGCGTAGCTGTGAAATCCACCGAGGGTTCCGAGGTCTTGCATGCCTCCGCCCGACGTCCAGAGGAAGGCGTGCGTGCGCCCGGCGGACGTGTTGCTCCAGCCAACCACCTGGCCGGCATCGTTGATGTCGGCGGCCATCGTGGTCGCCCCGCCTAACGTCGGCAGTACGGTGACACTGGCGCCTACGACGGCGGCGCGCGGTACTGTGCGGCTGGCGATCGACGGACTCGTCGGAAGCTTGTCGGGCTGCTGGTCGCACGCGGCCGCCCCGATGAGAGTCGTCAGGATCCCGACCAGCGCACGACGTACAACGTGTACGGCGGCGGGTCCGCGGATCGGTTGGATGAGATGCTTCATGATACGCTCCTGATCACTTGCTGCGGATCTGGATGTTGCCACCCTCGATCCTCTGTGTGACCGGCGCGTCCTGCGCGGCGCCGGGCTGGCTGTCGTAGACGAGCGCGCCACTCGCGTCCCAGAGCTCGACGCGGACCGCGTCGGCGCTGCCGTATGGGCCCCCTTCCGCCCCTCCTCGGCGGTGATGCGGAACCGCGCGGGTGCGCCGTTGAGCGTGCCGGTGCCCCAGAACTGTGCGCGGTTCGCCGACACGACGAGCATCTCGATGGCGGTGCCCTCGAAGTCCAGGTCCCGGGTCGGGATCCAGAACTTCACCGACCCGTTAGGCGTGGTCGCGTGCCCAGCCAGGAAGCTCGCGCTGAACGTGAAATGCGCCTTCCGGTTGCCCTGGCCGGGGATGTCGTAGAACCCGCCGGCCGTGACGGAGCCGCCCGCAGGGTCGAAGACGACGACGTACCGGAAGAACGCCGGCGCGCTCGCGCCGCCATCCTCATCGGAGACGGTGACGCTCACGGTGTAGACACCGGCACTCGTGTACGCGCACGTGCCTGCGTACGTGCCCTTTCCCACGTACACTCCGTTCACGATGGTATTGGACACGGGTGACGTTCGTCGCGCTGAGCACCACGCCGTTACCGCACGCGACCTCGGCCGCATACACGTCGCTGATTCCCGCCGGATCCCTGAACTCGAAGGCGATGGGGGCGCTCGCGCTACCGCCCGTCAGCAGGAGGGGTGTGGCCGGCCCCGTTAGGCTGCCGGGGAGAATCGTCGGAGCGATGTTGGCGACGGTGACCGTCGTCGTGGCCGTGTCTCTGCCGCCCCGCCCGTCGGAGGCGACCAGCGTGAGGGTGTACGTGCCGTTGTCCGCGTACACGTGCGTCCCCGTCCGAGATGGAGAAGTATGGGGCAGCATGGTGTCGAACGCGTCCCACATGCCGTCACCGTAGTACACCAATCCCCAAAGCTGTCCGCCATCCAGATCGCTTCCGGACATGTTGAACAGCACCTGCGATCCCTCGGAGCCGGTGTACGGTCCGTCCGTCTTCGCCACGGGGAAGACGTTACCCGGCGCCAGGTGGGGTATGGCCACGCGACCGTTGCCGACTACCTGCAGGCGGTCGTTGATGGCAACCGCCGTGGAAATGCCGGTCGTCGGCGTGATGCTCTCGAGCCCCTCCGACGTGGTCCAGATGAAGGCATGCTGTCCCGAGTTGCAGCAGCCCAAGCCTATGGTGCTCGTCCCGACGATCTGGCCCGCCTCGTTGATGCCATACGCTGCGCTGCTGTTGCCCGGCGGCCCGAAGGCGCCGAGAGACCGGAAACCGTCCGTGGGTGTCCACATCCATGCGTGGGACGGCAGAATTGTCGCCACTCGGCCGACTACGGTTCCGGCGTCGTTGATCGCCTGGGCAATGCCGCCGCCGAGGCTCTGCATTCCCTGACCCGGCGTCCACAGGAAAGCGCTCGAGAAGTCCTCTGGATCGGTCGGCGGAAGAATGACACGGTCGACCGAGTACGCTCGACCCACCACCTGCCCGGAGTTGTTGATGTCGTAGGCGATGCTGGCGTTGAGGCCGCCGAGAGCACCGAGGTCCTCCATCCCGAGAGCGGCTGTCCACCGGAACGCATGTGTCACTGGCCCGACGAATGGAACGTCCGGGTTGACGCGAGGCCTCGTGCTTTGCCCCACCACCTCTCCACGATCGTTCATGCCGCGAGCGATGCTCGACGTGCCGCCGGGGAGGGTGCCGAGGTCCCGCATGCCTTCACCCGGCGTCCACACGAACGCATGCGTGGCGCCCGTAGCCGTGGTGCTGGACCCGGCGACGTGGCCGGACCCATTGATCGCATACCCCCGGCTCGACGGACCGCCGAGCGTGCCGAGGTCCAGGACCCCCCCACCCGGGGTCGATACCGCAGCATGGCCGTTCAGCGTTCCGGCCACCTGACCGGCCGCATTGATCGCGACACCGTCGAACCCGAGGTTGGTGATGTCCGCGCCAAGGATCGCTGGCAGCGGCGTTGGAAGAGTTCTTAGTGGACTGGTCGGCAGTGGATCGTCCCTGTTGCATGCCGTGACCAGGGCAAGCGTCAGAACGGCGACGACCCGTGTTGCATTGGACGTCGTCCGTCGGAGAAACTTTTGCATGCGGTATCGCATAGAGGCCTCCTCACTGCACGAGAGGGATGCAGAGGCCCCATTCGTCGGGCGCGTCTCACCAGCCCTCTGCGGCTCAAGGTAGGCGTCTAGCGACGCGCATCAGTCCGGCCGTGCCTGAGCTTCCGTCCGGATATGTCCGACGTGGAATAGCTGTATCAGGCGTATAGGGCAGGAGGAGCCCGGTCAGCGAGTATGAGATGCTCCTCGGCGCTGCACGTCCGCGATGCGGGCGGTCGCTGCCTAACGCTTCCCGTCGGGGGCCGAGCGCAGCCACGCCGGCAGCCAATCGCCCCACAGCTTTCGCCGATAGACCTGGGCACTCGGCGGATCGTAGTTGGAGAGGACGATCAGCGTGTGGCCGGTGGAGTTCATGTAGAAGATCGTGTTGATCCCCTCCGCGCCGCCGGCCCACCCACCGGCCCAGCCGTCGGCGCCGAAGGGGGACGGGTTGCGGAGGTCGAGCAGCGAATCTGTGAACGTCGCATCGAGCAGGCGGTGCGCGGCGATCGCCTGCGAGAGCCGCAGCAGGTCTTCGGCCGAGGAGTAGCCGCCTCCAGCGGACGAACCTCGATAGGCGAGCAGCGACTCCGCCGGCCGCCGCTCGGGCAGTCGCCTGGCGTCCTCGGCGAAGTCGCCAGCCACACTCGGCGCCGTGGTGTAGGGGATCGCCGTGTTAGGCGCGCGGTCGTCCGGCGTGAAGTAGCCGGTGTTGCGCATGCCGACCGGGTCGAAGATGTGCTGCTGGACGTAGTCGTAATAGCTCTGCCCACTCGCGCGCTCGATGATCTTCCCGAGCACGACGTAGCCGGCGTTGCTGTACGCCTGGCTCGTTCCCGGGGCGTACTGCAGCGAGTCCGCCGCGAACAGCGCGATCCAGTCGTCGAGGGTGCGCAGCGTTAGGCGCTTCGCGACCAGCGTCCGGTAGTTGTCGGTGCCGAAATCGCCGAGCCCGGATCGCATCTCGTAGAGGAGCTTGATCGTCACCTCGTCGCGCACACGCGGGTTGGGATAGTCGGGCAGATACTTTCCCACCCTGTCCGTCATGGCCAGCTTGCCGGCGTGCTGGAGCTGCCGGATCGCGATGCGCGTGAAGAATTTGTCGAGGGATCCAAGGTTGAACCGCGTGTCGAGCTTGTTAGGCGTGCCCGTGGCGCGGTTCGCGAGGCCGACAGCTCGGGTGTAGATCGGCACGCCATCGCGGGCGAGCAGCACCACGCCCGAGAGCGAGTCCATCGCGACCCGCGTCCGCGTGAATGTGTCCACAGTCGCGACGAGCACGCTGTCTCGTGGATCGAGGGCAGAGTGCGGTGTGGCCTCCGGTATTGCGCCAGCGTCACGGCGTGGCGCCGACGAGCACCCGCCAAGCGCGATGTGGAACGCGAGCACGAGCGTGAACGAGTGTCGGCGCGACCGCATCACCGTTTCTCCTCAATGGCCTTACCGCGCTTCGCGGTCGCGGGCGCCGCATCGTCGAGCACCAGGTCGATCACGTCCTTGCTGAATCCTTCGAAGGCATAGCCGCCAGCGGAGCTGCGCCACCGTCGCTCCAGCCAGCCAAGCGTGGCGAGGTAGAGGATCTCGCCGAGGCGGCGTCCGCGCTCGCCCGGGACGCCTGCGTCCGACATGACCTGCTCGAAGAAGGCGACGCGCTTCGCCTCGATCGTCTCGACTCGACGCGCGACCTTCGAGTCGCGCCGTGCCCAGGCGAAGATCTCGCGGTCGGGTGGATACGGGCTCGCATTCGCGAGCTCGAAGAATCGGACGGCGCGCTCGCGCGGGGTCGGTGCCGCGCTCGCACCGGAGATGAGCCAGGCGGTCTCCTCCTCCCATCGGGCGAGGATGGTGGCGAGCAGCTCTGCCCGATCCTCGAAGTGCCAGTAGAAGCTGCCGCGGCTGACACCGAGCTGGCGTGCGAGCACCTCGATGCGGACGGCGTCTATCCCGCCGCTGCGCAGCGCCTCAATGGCAGCGACGATCCATTCTTCGCGGCTGAGCGTCACAGGCTGTTTCCATACAGGAGTGTATGCTCAAACTATGACAATCGGCCCAGCAGAGTCAATACAGTACTGTATGGTAACGACGACGAAGGGCCGTGTTCGCGCAGCGTGGCCGCTGACGATGAGATTGCCAGACACGTACATTGGCGCTCGCGTCGGAATCCGCGTGAAATGACGGGAGCGCGGCGTAAGGAATCGACCGAGTATCGAGGTGGCAACGTGAATCGCACTGTCGTTCGTGGCGCTCTGCTCGCTGCATTGCTCGCCCTCGCCGTCCGTGAGATCGGCGCGCAGTCCCAGCTCGACGCGCGACATCGGTGGGAGCGACTCTGCACCATCCGGCGCGAGAAGTTCGACCGCATTCTCCCCGAAGCGATGCGTGAGAACGGGATCGACATGTGGATCGTCGCCATGAAGGAAGGCCATTACGATCCGCTATGGGAGCTGCTCGGCCGCGGCTACGTGGGAAGCATCGGTTATTACATCTTCACGAACCGCGGTGGTGACCGGATCGAGCGCGCCGCGATCGGAATAGACGATCATCATCGCGCGGCGTGCGGCGCGTACGACATCGACTCCACCGTCGCGTTAGGCCGCTTCGTCGCCGAGCGGAAGCCGCGGCGCATTGGCCTCGACATGTCGGAGGAGATGGGTCTCGCGGACGGGCTCTCGCACACGCTGTACACCCACATCGTGAAGGAGGTCGGCCCGGAGTACGCCTCACGCCTGGTGTCGGCGGAGAAGATGATCTCCGACTTCAGCTCGCGGCGCGTTGCGTCGGAGCTGGTGGCGTTCGGCGAGGCGACGGAGATCGGCCGACAGATCGCCGAGCGAGCGCTGTCGAAGGAGGTCATCACGCCAGGCATGACGACGCTGGCCGATGTCGCCTGGTGGATTCAGGACGAGATGCTCCGGCGTGGGCTCGGCTCGTCGTTCGAGGCGCCGTCCATCTACATCACGGGACCGAACGGGATCGAGGCGACGTCGAACGATCGGATCATTCAGCGCGGCGATCTCCTGATGATCGATTTCGGCGTCGGTTACCTGAACATGTGGACCGACCAGAAACGGATCGCGTACGTGCTCAAGCCCGGGGAGACGGGGTTGCCGGCGAGCTATCAGCGCGCGTTCGACAACGCCGTGCGCGTCCGTGACGTGATCCATCGTACCGCGCGTCCCGGGAAGTCGGCGCAGGCGATGATGAACGAGCTGAATGCGGCGATCGCGGCCGCGGGGTTCACGGCGATGCGCGGCTTCAACGAGGTCCGTGCGGACGCGTCGGTCGAATTCATCATCGGGTGCCACTCGGTGGGCGACTGGGGCCACGGGATCGGGCCGTCGATGGCGTTCTTCAACCCCGGCCGCCTCACGTACGAGATGCGCCCGACGAACCTGTTCTCCATCGAGCTGTTCGCGTACACGCCGATCCCGGAGTGGCAGGGGAAGAAGCTCCGGATTCCGCTCGAGGACGACGCGGTGATCACGGCGCGTGGCGTGGAGTGGTTATCGCCACCGATTCACCGAATAGGCCTCATACCGTAGCGCCCTACTTCACGCCCGGCCGCCGCGGATTGACGGCGACGGCGAGGTTCAGTCGCGTGTCGTGCGTGTTGTAGCTGATCTGCAGGTTGTAGCCGTTAGGCGTGACCGTGTGATAGCTCTTGTACTGCGCGACGTGAATCTCGGCCCCGTCCGACGTGTCGATCGTCACCGGAAGGCCGCGGCTCTCGAGCGCGGCTTTCACGCCGTCCGTGTCCCACGGCGAGATGCCGAACGAGATGTGATCGATCACGCCGCCAGCGCGGCCACCCGCCGCTCCGAACGCCGGATCGAGCGGGTTGCCGCCGCGGATGATGATGTCGCCGACGTCGCCGATCATCAGCTCATTCTGGCTGCCCTCGTCGTACGTCGGACCCCAGCCGAGCAGGTTGACGTAGAACGACACGCTGGCCTTGTAGTTCTTCGCGCCGAAGGAGAGGTGGTCGAGCCACACCGTTTGCCACCCGGTCGACTCGAACGGCGGTGCTTCCGAGAGCCTAACGTTGGCCGGCGATGTCGCGACGCGCCTTCGTGTAGCCCTTGCCGTTGCCGAGCTGCAGGTCGAAGCCGTCGCGGATCCCTGACGTGAAAGCTCTCGAATCCCTTGCCGTCGTTGTCGGCCACGGGGTCGAGGCCGCGCTTTCGCAGTTCCGCCTCGATCGACTTCGCATTCCACGGCTCGATGTCGAACGCGATGGTTTCGACGACGGCGCGGAGCGGCGGGCGATTGGCGTCGGCGCGCGCGGGTTGCGTGAAGGAGTCCGCGGGCGCCTGTCGAAAGATCACGGTTCCCCAGTCACCGACGTCCATGACGACGCGCTGCTCGTTCTCGCTCCGCGTCTTCCAGCCCATGAGCGCGGCGTAAAACGCGGCTTCCTTCTTCGGCTCGGCGACGCGGAACGTGATGTGATCGAGCGACGCAGTGCGCCACCCCGTGCGCGCGAACACCGGAGGGATCGAGTCGGTGTTGCACGCCGGAGAGCCGTACGCACGGATGCAGCGCCCCTGCGCCGAGCCGACGTGCGGCATCAGGGTGATCGCGACGATCGTGCCTAACGTCAGCCAGCGGTGTCGCCGGATCTGGCCACTCACCAATCCCCTCTGCTGTTCAGCCGATCCGCGGCGTACTGGATGGCGAAGGCGTGGGCGTCCCCGACTTCCTGCGGCACATCGACCCACTCGCCGAGCGCGTCGCTGTAGTCGTAGATGCATGCTTCGCGCGCGTCGTCAGGCGACATGTGCCACGTGTCGCCACCGAACTCCCCGTGCGCGGTGTACCGGAAGAGCATGGCCCCTGGATCGTCGCCGGCGATCAGGAGGATCACGTCCGGCGGGGGAAGCATCTGCGACGGGTCGATCGGGAACCCGGCGGTCTGCGTCACGCGACGCTGGGTTGCGAGCGGGCCCACGAGGGCCAGGGAGCGTGTGCGGGTCGGTTGGGTCATAGGCAGAGTGACGGAGGCCCTCTAGCCTATCACTCGGGCGGCGTCGCCGTCAGGGGCATGTCCAGGGGACGCCAAGGATTCCTCATGCGCCCGCCTGTGGCGGGCACCCGGCTGTCGCTCGCTCGGAATGACCGCGGATCCGCGATCCGCTGGCACGCCTAACGTGTCGAGGACCGCCACGCGACGGCGACGACCGCGAAGGAGGCGATCTCGACCGCGGACGCACTCAGGCGCCAGACGCGTATGGGTCGCGTCGGGGCGAGAACACGAGGCTGGATGGACCAACACCGCGATCGCAAAGGCGACGACATAGCCGGACGCTACCATGACTGTCCTGGCGGCGGTCTCAGGCGGTGCCGAACAGCACCTTCCTTCCATCCGGATCCGTCACCGTCACGACGACGTCGTCAACCGAGTACGGCTCAATGCCGAGCTGCTCGAGGCGCGCGCGGAATGCCTGCTGGTCTTCGATGTGGAAATAGAGCTGCGTCGCGTTCGAGCCGCACACGACGGGGAACGTATAGTCGGAGAACGCCTTCGCATCGTGGATCGCCAGCTGCATGCGCCCGTCATCGAGCCGCCAGTACACGTAGCCGCCGCTCTCACCCACCTGTTCCATTGGAAGACCGGCGACCTCGCGGTAGAAGCGTGCCGTGTCGGCTGGTTGTTCGGAGGTCAGGAACACCCCTCTCAGCATCATCACACAATTCTCCAAAAGACTGCCGACGCTCGGCGCAAACACTGGCCCGTGGCGTGCTGCGCGACCGGACGCGGGCACAGAACGACGTCCAAAGGAAGCAGCAACGTTACACGAACGTCACACGAGGTGAGGTCATGGCAGCACAACAATTACAGGGGAAGACGGTCGCGATTCTGGCGACGGATGGGGTAGAGCGCGTAGAGCTGACGGAACCGAGAAAGGCGCTCGACGCGGCCGGTGCGCGCACGGTCGTCGTGTCGCCCAGGACGGGGTCGATCAAGGGATGGGAGCACGATCACTGGGGTGAGTCGATCCCCGTAGATCAGTCATTGGATGGAGCCCGCGCGGATCAGTTCGACGCGCTGCTGTTGCCCGGCGGCGTCATCAACCCGGATCAGCTTCGGCAGAACGAGCGTGCCGTTCAGTTCGTGCGCGGCTTCTTCGATGCGGGGAAGCCGTGGCGGCGATCTGTCACGGGCCGTGGATGCTCGTGGAGGCCAATGTCGTGCGGGGGCGAACGATCACCTCGTGGCCCTCGCTCCGGACCGACATCCGCAACGCGGGCGCGGAGTGGGTGGATCGTGAGGTGGTGACCGATAAAGGCCTGGTCACGAGCCGCAAGCCGGACGACATCCCGGCGTTCAGCCGGAAGATGATCGAGGAGTTCGCCGAGGGCGTGCACGAAGGGCAGCGCCCGGCGGCCAGGCGAGAAGCTCGACCCAGCGGGCAGATGGAAGCGCGCGACGCGGTGAAGCGCGGACGAGAGCGCGGCGCGCGTTAGGCGCGCCGCGCTCGCCGTGGTATTGCTACCCGATCGCGCCCGCCGCGGCGACGGCCGCGGGCTGCGAGTGCTCGAGACGATCCCGCGTCTCCAGTAACAACTCGAGGGCGTCCGCGAGGTGCTCTTCCGTGATGTGATGATCGCCGCGCTCGACGCGGAGTCGCTGCGCCGCCATCAGCACATCGGCATCACGGAAGCCGTCGGGCGTCTCGAACTTGTAGCACGCGAGCTCGACCTTGAGTCCGTTCGCGTCCTGCAGGTAGATCGAGTCCATGAACCCGCGATCGCGCTGCAGAAACTCGATCTCACGTTCGCGCAGACGAGCGGGTACCTGCGTGAACGTGGCTCTCGAGACGTTGAACGCAATGTGCTCCACGCACCCGACCTCGCGCGGCGCGGGGCGGCGAGCGTCGTCCCGGGACTCGTTGGTGAACACGGTGAGCAGACGTCCATCGCCGGGGTCGAAGTAGAGATGGTTCTCATCGGGCTTGCCGAGATTCGGCTGCTCCATGATGAACGGCATGCCTAACAAGCCGGACCAGAAGTCGATGGCGCTCTGCTTCGTGGAACCGACCAACGTGATATGATGAAGACCCTGAACCTGAAGTTTTTTCATCGGACTACCTAAGGTGAAAGTCGAACGTCTAACGGCGCAAGCGGCTCTAACGGCGCGAAATGCCGAACGGCGCCAAATCCCAGACGGCGCGAAATCCCGAACGGCGCGAAATCCCAGACAGCGCGAAATCCCGAACGGCGACAAAGAGCGGAACGGCACCGCCGTTTGGCGCCGTTCTGGGATTTCGCGCCGTTCGGCATCTGGCGCCGTTTGGGATTTCGCGCCGTTCGGGATTTCGCGCTCTTCGGCATTTCGCGCCGTTAGGGCCGTCCGCCGTCTTACTTGCCCGTGCCTGTTCCTGCCGATCCAGTCTCCGGGTTGAGGGCGTCGTGTGTCATCCACCATTGCTTGGGCATCGCACGCTGACGTGGCCAGATCTCGTTCAGTGTGCTGCCCTCGTATACGCGACCGTTCTTCATCACGAAGCGGATCGTGTTCGTGTTCTTGATGTCGTCGAGCGGATTCGCGTCCAGCACGATGCAGGTCCGCCAGCTTCCCGTTCTCCAGCGTGCCGATCTGCTTGCCGAGCCCGATCGACTCGGCGCCATAGATCGTCGCGACGCGCAGCACGTCCATCGGCTTCATGCCGCCGCTCGCGATGTTCCACATCTCCCAGTGCACGCCGAGTCCCTGCAGCTGACCGTGGCCGCCGAGTCCCACGCGGCCGCCCGCCTCCACGACCTTCTTCGCCTGCTCGGCGAACAGCTTGAACGAGTACTCGCTGTCGCGGAACCACTGCGGGCGACGCAGCGCGCGGCGCTCGAGCTCCGTGAACGGCGTGAAGTGCGTGAGCTTCGGCGTCGCTCAGGATGTCGTAGTGCTCGTACCACCAGTTCTCCGCCCACGGGCCGCCGTACTGCACGAGCAGCGTCGGCGTCCACGTCGTCCCGCTCTTGGCGAACAGCTCGATCGCGTCCTTGTACATCGGCGCGATCGGCAGCGTGTGCTCGATGCCGGCGTAGCCGTCCATCGCCTCCGTCATGTTCTTCTTGAAGTCGAGCCCGCCCTCGAGCGTCGGCGTGATGTGCTGCTCCTTCGCCGCCATCGCGATCCACTGTCGCTGCCGACGGTCGCCGGCCATGTACTGCTTGATCGTCTCGGTGAGGTAGAACTCCGAGTAGCGCTTCATCACTTCCTTGCGCGTCGTCGCCGCTCGTGACGTTGTCCCAGTCGAAGATGCCCGGGCCGGTCGTGTAGATGCGCGGGCCGATGATCTGCCCGACGTCCACCGCGTCGCCGTACGAGATGACGTCGGCCGTCGACGTCTGCGGATCGCGCGTCGTCGTCACGCCGTACGCGAGGTTCACCGTGTACATGTACGGCTGCGGCGAGTGCACGCCCCACTGCGGCCACATGTGCGCGTGCACGTCCACGAAGCCGGGCATGATCGTCTTGCCGGACACGTCGATCGTTCGCGCGCCGTTAGGCACCGTGACGCTGCCTTCCGCGCCGACGGCGACGATGCGGTTGTTCGTGACCACGACGTCGCCGCGCGGGATCACCTCGTCGCCCTTCATCGTGATGATGCGCGCGCCGCGCAGGACGACGGTGCCGGTCGGGCGATCCTTGGGCGCCGTGATCGTGATGTCGGTGCGCGTCGGCTCGTAGACCGGCTTGCCGCGCGCGGCACCGGCGTTAGGTGTTGCTGAATCAGGCCGCGCTGGACGCGGCGGCGCCTTGGCCGCCGAGTCCGCGGCGAGCGAATCGGCCCGCGCGACGTCGTACTGGAAGAACGCGCGACCCATCGAGTAGTACACGCCCTTCGAGTCGGCATTCCAGCCGAGGAAGTCGCCGCCGATGCGGGACAGTCGGCGGAAGGGAACCGCGCCGTTCGTCGCCTGCTCGACGGACACGGTCGGCGTCGGGCCGCCGGTCATCGGCAGCGGAATGACGTAGATCTTGTTGTCGACGAGCGCGAGCACCCGGCTCCCGTCCGGCGATGACCTGCAGCTCGGCTGCCCGTCGCGGTCTCGCGTTAGGCCCGCCGCCCGGCTGTCACGAAGCCCGTCACGATGAGGTGCGCCTTGCGGTCGGTGCCGTCCCAGCGCATCGACACGAGGCCATCCTCGTCGTCGTAGACCCACACGCGCGTCGTGTCGTTGCGTGAAGTGCGGGCGCTGGGCGTTCGTGAGCGGCGTGATCAGCGTCGCCGCGTCCGCCCGTCGCCGGGATCCACACCAGGTCCGTGATGATGAGCTTCGGGTTGATCTCGTCGTTGATCTCGGCGCGCTGCTCGCGCGGTGCGCGCACCGCGACGATCCGCGCGCCGGTCGGCGAATACGCGATCTCGTCGTAGAACGCCGACGCTCTCGTCAGCTTCTCCGGCTTCCCGCCGGCGGCCGGGACGCGCCAGATGTCGCCGCCTTCCTCCGTCCAGCTGACGAACGCGATGTACTTGCCGTCCGGCGACCACACGGGCGAGTGCTCGCCTTCGTCCGCCGTCGTCAGGCGCTTCGGCGTGCCCGAGGGCAGGTCCATGATCCACAGGCGATCGAGGGCCGAGAAGACGAGGCGCTTCCCGTTAGGCGACGGGCGCGCGCCGCGGATCTGGCGCACGGTGAGCGTCGTGTCGTTCACCGGATACTCGAAGCGAACGAGATCGCCGAGCATCTGGTCGACTTCGGCCGTGAACGGGATCTGCGTCTGCTGGCCGGACGTCGCGTCGACGCGCCAGATGTGACCGTGGTGCGCGAGCACGAGCGCCTTCGAGTCCGGCATCCAGGCGTAGCCGGGCAGCAGGTCGCGCGAGCCGCGCGACTCGATGTCGTCGCGCTGGATGTCGTTCGCGAGCCACTGCTCGTCGCCTGACGAGAGCTCGCGCAGCTTGAGTCCCGTGATCGCCATGCGCCGCGAGCCGTACGCGAGCCACTTGCCATCGGGGCTCACCTGCGGGCGGAAGCCCGTGCCGAGGTTGAGCGTGCGCCGCTCGAGCCGACCCGTCTGGCGGTCGTACATGACGACCTGTGTCGTGCCCAGCATCTGGTTGTAGCCGGCGGGACCCGTGCGCGCGCTCGCGTAGATGTAGCGGCCGTCCGGCGTCGCCGACGCACCCATGAAGTTGGATGGCGCGTTCCCGCCACCGGGCCCACCCTGTGTGCGGCGGTGGCGTCTGCCCCGTTAGGCGAAGTCCGCTGCCGCCATTGCGGTGATAGAGCCAGAGGTCGTTGCTCTTCGAGACGATGACGTACTGGCCGTCCGGCGTCCACGCGGGCGAGACGTACGCCTGGTTGGGTCCGCGCGTCATCGGCCGCAAATGCTGCCCGTCCGGATCGACGAGGTAGAGGTTCTCGCTCCCGGACCGGTCGCTGACGAAAACGATCGACTTGCCGTCGGGCGAGAAGCGCGGCTGTCCGTCGAAGCCGGAGCCGCTCGTGATTCTGTTCGCCGAGCCGCCGCCGATCGGAATCGTGTAGATGTCGCCGAGGAGGTCGAAGACGATCGTCTTGCCGTCGGGCGAGACGTCGAGCGACATCCACGTGCCCTCGTCGGTCGTGAACTTGAGGGGGCGCGTGGGAACGAGCGGCAGCTCGCTGTTCGGCGCCGTGCGGCGGGTCGTCGTGTCGGCTGCGTTGTTCTGGGAGAGCGCAGGCCCTCCCAGGCCGAACAGGAAAGCGAGGCTCAGCGTGAGCCGGATGAACAGGGCACTGCGCGACATGGGTGGCTCCGGAAGTGTTTCGATTGTTGACTTATGCGTCGCGACCGACGCTCGCAAGAGCGGCTGCAGCAAGAGCGCGAGTGTCTTGTCGAGGCTGCCGTGCTAGGTTGTCATTCCGAGCGGAGCGGAGGGCGGAGTCGAGGAATCCTTGATCGTCCCGGTAGAGAGCCCTCTACCTGCCGGACCAAGGATTCCTCGACTCCGGCCCTTCGGGCCTCCGCTCGGAATGACACCCGCTCGGAATGACACCGCTCGGAATGCACGCGGCCTACTTACCGATCCGCCGCCAGCACCGCGTTGAGCAGCACGTTGGCCCCGTTCACGACGTCCTCGGGCTTCGTGAACTCGCGCGGCGAATGGCTGATGCCGCCGACGCTCGGCACGAAGATCATCGCCATCGGAGCGATCTGGGCGATCTCCTGCGCATCGTGTCCAGCGCCGCTGGGCATCCGCTGACGTGTGAAGCCTAACGCCGCCGCCGCGCCGTCGACCCAGCCCATCACCTGCGGGTCGGAGATCGCCGGCGCGCTGTCGACGGTCCGGTTGAACGTGAACGTCGTCCCGGTCGCCGTACCGATCTCTCGTCCCAACTGCTCGAATCGCCCGGAAAAGTGCTCGATCTTCGTCTGGTCGAGGTCGCGAAGATCGACCGTGAGAACGACCTGTCCCGGAATGACATTCGTCGTGTTAGGCGTCACGGTCATGCGGCCCACGGTCGCGACGGTGCGTCCCGGTACGCTACGCACCGCCTCGTTGATGGCGACAGCGAACTTGGCCGCAGCGAGCATGGCGTCCTGCCGCTGGTCCATCGGCGTCGTCCCTGCGTGGTTGGAGAAGCCCGTGACGGTGATCTCGAACCACCGAAGGCCGACGATGCCCTCGACGACGCCGATCTGAAGACCGGCCTTCTCCAGCAATCCGCCCTGCTCGATGTGCAATTCGATGTAGCAGGTGAGGTCGCCCTTGTGGAGCACGGCGTCGCTCAGGCGCGCGACGTTCCCACCGACGAGCCCGATCCCCTCACCGATCTTCTTGCCCGAGCGAGCGACCTTGTCGAGATCGGCGGGCGTGATGTGGCCGATCGCGCATTTGCTTCCGATCGTGCCGCCTTCCTCGTTCGACCAGACGACGACGTCGACCGGATGACGCAGGCGTACGCCCTGCTCGCGCAGCGATCGCGCGACCTCTATCGCACTGAACGACCCGACGGGTCCATCGAAGTTGCCGCCGTCTGTGACGGAGTCCACGTGCGAGCCGATCAGGATCGGCTTGAGCGAGCGGTCCGTGCCCTCGAGTCGCCCGAAGATGTTCCCCGCCGCGTCGATCCGTGGCGTGAACCCCGCCTCACGGAAGAGGCCGAGGGTGAATGTCCGCCCCGCGAGGTCGGCCTCGGAGTAGGCGACGCGGTTGATACCGGTTGGCGTGCGGCCGATCGAGTCGAACTTCGCGAGCCAGCCGTTGAGCCGCGCCCCGTTCACATGCAATGGGGCCGGCATCGCGGTTGGCATCGACGTTCGGCCTGGCGCGCTGCGCAGAAGTGGGAGCGCGGCGACTGCGGCGGAGTGCTGGAGAAAGGTGCGGCGTTTCATGCCCCATCATCGCGCCGTCGCGCGACATGGGGAAGGGGAGCCACTCTGGTACACTCATTTCGGCTGGAGCGCGCTCCACTGCCACAGCCCATTCGTCACCGACGCGGGCAGACGGTGCCCGAGTTGCCGGGCCACCATGATGACCTGGCCGCGATGATGCGCTTCGTGCCCCGCGAAGTATGTCAGCACGTGACCGACATCGAGCGGCAGGTTCCGCCAGGTATACGCTGGCGATGGTGGCACTCGGCCGCCTGCGTCGAGGCCGAGCGTGAGAATCGCCTCGATGCCTTTGCCGCTCCGTGTGAGTGCCGAAAGCAGCTCACGACGCCTCACGCGACGCAGATCGACGAGCGGCGGGACCTGAACCCCGTGCGGAAGCCCGAGCGTGCGAATCCAGCGTGCGCGGGTGTTGTGCAGATGGGCGACGACCGTGCGGATCGTGCGGCGCGGAGTGACATCGGGAATCGCCGCATCCCAGAGGGCGGTCGGCAGCTCCTCCACCAGGAAGGCGGTGACACGGCAATTGGTCCGCCATGCGGCGAGCACGGAGGACCGCAGATCGAGTGAGTCTGTCACGCGAACGCTCCTCGTCTCGCTTAGTTGACGATTCTCACCATCGCGCGCCTGCTGCCAAGGTCTGCCTCGACCGTCAACTCACGCGCCGCGGAGCACGCAGCGTACGCGTCGCTCGGCAGCACAACCACGGGGATCTCCGTCCCGTACAACTCACCCGCCACCAACGCACCTAACGCGAGAATCGGATCCGGCTCCGCGAGCACGATCGCAGCGGGCCCGACGCCATTGCGGAGGCACTCGGCGAGCACGCTCGAGCTCGAGCTGCTGCCCCGCCCGCACTGGAGCACGAGAATCATCCCGGCCACCGACGCCCCCGACTGCGGGTGACGGGTATCGGTCACGCGCCCCGTGTTCTCGTCGACCCCGCCCCAGAAGGAGATCGGCTCGTCGAGTACCAGCGTCATTCCGCGCGCCTGGCCCGGCGTCAGCGCTTCACCGGCGAGCGTCACGCCACAGCTCCGCGTCGCGCCACCGTTCGCCCCGGACCGCCGATTCGACGCACTCTTCGAGACTCCCGAAAATCACCTGGATCCCCAGGTTGTTCGGTCCGTACCAGGCCCACTTCGCCGAGTTCGTCATCACCGCCCCCACGATCGGCGCCATGATCGGCGCCAGGTAGGTGCAGGTGTCGGTCACGATCGTCACCCCTGCCGCCGTGATGTCGTCGAGCCATCCACGCGCGCGAAGTTCTTCCTGCACTGCCTCGGCCGGTGGAGGCGTAGAACGCCACGCGATCCGACACGCGACGCCCACCGAGCAGCGTACGCAGTCGCTCGAATTCGGCAAGAGAGAAATGCGGGGTCCCCACGCTTACCGCCCCGAGCGACGCATTGCCGGCAGATGTCAGCTCCTCCGCCGCGTCGGCCAGGTCGGCGAGCGAGACCGGTATCACCTGCCTGGGCGCCCGTTGTCCGCAGGCTGCGGCAAGAGTGGACGCCTCCGGTGTGATGCCCACCATGTGGAACATGGCCACCGAACCCGACGACGCAGCCGCCGCACCGAGCGCCTTGAGCTGGTCCTCGGTGGCGTGTTCGATGCCATCGATCACCGGAACGTTACGCGCTGTCCGCCGCCCGATGAAATGCCCGAGCGCCGCGAAGAACACGTCACTCGCCGCCAGCCGAGCCGGTATCCGATCCAGACGGAAATGCACCGTCGCCAGCCGACCCTCGTCGGAATGGAGTCCCACGTAGGGCGCGCGCCCGGTGAGCGCGGCCGCAATGTCGATGAAGTCCCCATACCGTTCCGTGCGCGCCCCCAGAACCGAGTTGGCGAAGACGATGGCGTTCGACTCCGCCCAGGCAATCTGCTCGCCTAACGACGGACGGTTGGGGAGCTGATACGGAGCACAGGTCCACGTGGGGCGGCACCCTAACGCCGAGTAGAGCCGCATCAGCTCGCGGCCGGCCGTGCGCCGCTTCGGATCGCCGCGGTTGAGCTCCGGATGCAGCAGGTCGACGGCCCCAACGTTGAGCGTCGTCTCGACCCGTACGGATCCGCCACCAGCAACCAGACGCTCGGCGAAGTCGATGCTGACCGGACCGTGATACAGGCATCCGTCCACGTGCGCGCTGGCGATGGGAACCAGGCGCTCGGCTCCCATCAACTCTGCCATGCGTACGAGAAGACGAGCGGCGAGTTGGGTGGCGACACCTCCGTCGCCCCCCAGCATCGCCCGCTCGTCGCTCGTTAGGTCGATCGTCGGCACGCGAGGCCCCGAAGAGACGGGTGCGTGTCGAGCGACGCGCCCCGCTTACGGATTACGGTCCGTGCACCCTGACCAATTCGCGTTGTTCCGCTCGGCAAACGACGGCGTGATGTTCTGATCGGTGCCGTAGGTACCGCCCTTGAAGTACGCCCCCGTGGGCCACACCGACGTCGCCGGACGCGTGTACTGCCGTACGAGCCGGCGCAGGTCGCCCACGCGGTGGGTGGTCAGGTACAACCAGAACGCCCGCTCGCGAAAGAGCAGATCGATGCGCGCGGCATCGGTGCCCGGATCGACGAGTGGGGGCAGTGGATCCGCGCCCGACGTGGCAATGGCCCACGCCGTTCGTGCACCGGCGTCGGCACGCGCCGTGTTGAGCGCCGTCATCATGCCCGCGGCGTTACCGGCTTTCAACGCGGCCTCGGCTTCGATGAGGCGCGCCTCGACACCAGTGGCCAAACGCGTCGGGGCGGAACCGTTCGGATACCCCAGAATGGTGTTGACGCGCGTTGAACCATCCTGTCCCAACCGAATCGTGGGGCTGATCGGCACGCGCGGATCGTTCGCGGAGATGAAGTTGAGACCGTTGCCGCCCTCGCGCTCGGACGGACCGAAGTTCGCGGTGCCCACCATCCAGTCGTAGATCGTGTTCACGAGCGTCGTGGCGGAGTATTCGGCATTCACCACGAAGCTGGTCGCGACAGCCGCCGAGCCCGCGCCGTCACCGCCGGCGCCGACAGCGGCCGCCGCGTCGGCGAACCGCGCCAGGTCGACCAGCGCGCGCGCCTTCGCGATGCGTGCAAGGTTTCGGAGTGGAAGGTCGGCGGCTGTCGTGGACAGCGTGGCGAGCGCGCTATCGGCCTGCGCCACCGCACGCGTGAACATCTCCGCGTTCGACACGATCGTGTATTCCGGAGCCGTGTCGTCCGCGTTGGACAGCGGAACCCCATTGCAGAACAGCTCCCCGGCGATGCTCAGCGAGAGACTGGACATCGCGTGCAGCTGGCCAATCTGGGTCGACCGCGTTGCGCCTGCGGGCGAGTACTGCGCCAGCGACTTGCGCGCTCGAATGAGTTGCGTATAGGCCTGGCCGAAGTTGTTCCACGCCACGTTCGGAAAGGTGTTCTCGTTGAAGGCGCGTTGGTCGATGTGATCCGCGCCAGGGCGCGCATTGATCAACTCGTCCGAGATGAGCCCACCATACAGGTTGGCGCCGACGTTGATGGTGCCGCTGTAGAAGTTGTGGAAGTTGCCGATCGCCGCTGCCCTCAACGCCTGAGCACCGGCGGGATTGGCCGCATCACCCGGCGAAATCTGGTCCGGCGTCTCCACTTCCAGCAGCGTTTCCCTGCTGCACGCGGCAACCACGGCCAGCGCGAGTGCGGTGGCCGAACGGCGCAGCATCCCCTGGGTGCGTCCCACATATGTATCGATCATGATCGTCCTCATCACAGGCCGAAGTTGAAACGGAGAAGCCAGTAGCGAACTGGTGGCGCCGCGAAAAAGTCGTTGTTCCCGCCACCGGTGTTGGCCACCGATGAGTTGATCTCCGGATCGAGGCCGGGATACTTGGTCCAGAGGACTCCGATGTTGCGCCCACTCAGCGTGAGGCTCGCGTTGTGCCCGTGGGCGAACGACACGTACTTGTCGGGAACGCCCACCGTGAAGCTCAACTCGCGGAAGCGAATGAAGTCGTTCTCCACGAAGTAGCCCCATACCGAGTTGCCTAACAACGCGCTCGTCGTCGTGACCGCCGCCGCCTGGTCGGCCAGCGGGGCCTTGGGGTCGCTCACCGCTCGGCAGTTGCCCGAGACGCAGCGCTGGTTCTCGAAGCCCCATTGGTTGTAGAAGCCGCCGCGATAGTCGAACAGGGTGGTGATCTGCAGCTTGTCGCCGAAGAAGCCGAAGGTGTTCGTCAGGCCCCCCTCACGAGTGGGAAGGGTCGAGCCCTTGAAGGCGGGGTCCTTACCGACGACGACCTCACTTTCGGTGAGGAGGCCGTCGCCGTTCGCGTCGTTGAAGCTCGTGATCGGTCGCGCCCAGAGTCCGAACAACGGATACCCGACGACGTTGCGTGCACCCTGCGTTACCGCGAGCTGCGCCGTGCCTGCATCGACCAGTTCATTCTTGAGGAATGAGCCGTTCACATGCAGCGACCACTTGACCGGATCTGTGTCGATCACCTTCCCCTGCACCGCCAGCTCGACACCACGGTTGCGAACCTTGGCGAGGTTCTGCCACTGCGATGGCGCACCGGTCTGACTACTTCCGATCGACGGCGGAAGCGGGTTCAGAAAGAGCGCGTCGCGGCTTTCCTTGTTGAAGAACGTGGCTTCGAGCGTCACACGGTTGTTCCAGAAGCCGACGTCGGCACCGAGCTCGATCTCGGCCGTGACTTCGGGCTTGAGGTCCGCATTGCCCTGTGATTGCAGGCGAAGCGCAGCGGTTTCCGCGCCGCCTACGGGGACCGAGAAGGCACTCAGATACTGCAACGATGCCGTCGTGACCGTCGGGAATTGCCCCGCCTGACCGTACGCGCCGCGAAGTCGCAGATCGCTCATCCAGCCGAACTTCGGGAACCAGTCTTCCTCCAGGAGGCTCCACGAGAGCGCGGCGCGAGGATACACGGCATTGCCAGCGTTCGAGCCGAAGGCGCTGTTCTGGTCGGTGCGCACGCCCAGCGTCAGGAAACGCTTCTCGCTCCACCCGAGGACTTCCTCGAGGAAGGCGCCATAGGTGGCGTTCTCGTTGGTCGTCTCGGATGAGAGCTGCAACTGAGCGCCGTTAGGCGTCTGCGCGCCCGGCGGGAGCGAATAGCCGCGGGCGTCTGTCTGGTACTGCGTGTCCTTGAACCACTGCAGACCGACTGATGTCCGCGTCGACAACGCCGGCAACGCCTGCCACGTGGCGGTCGCGCCAGCGTCCGCCGAGTAGCGCGAGAAGGTGTTGCGCGTGGCGTCACGCCCGCCGGTCTGCCCCGGTGGGCCCCAGCCCGTGACCGTCCCTTCGCCAAAACGCGCGAACCGGTAGCCGTAGCCCGTGTTCTGATCCAGACCGACGGTGGCGCGGCCGGTCAGCCACGATTTGGGCTGCCAGTTGAACGAACTGCTCCCCGTCAGCCGCTGGTCGCGCAGCTTCTGCGTGACGGAGAAGATATCGCCAATGTACTGAGCCGACGTGCCGTTGGTTGGCGTGCGGAAGCCAGGGGCGAAATACGTCTGGAACCACAGGCCGGCAAAGAAACCGCCCTCGAATGGTGTGTAGAGCGTTCGGTCCGAGTACCCGGACGAGAAGCTGAGCTGGGCGTTGGAACCGATCGGCACGCCGAAGTTGGCGCGCAGGCTCGTCTGCCCCAGGCTATTGGGCTCGACCTGCTCGTCGCGAGGGCTCGCACCGCGCGCTGTCGTTAGGCGGGCGATCTCCGCATCCGGCATGCGATACGGCCCGGTTTCGTCCTCGTGCTCGGCGGACAGGAAGAACGTGAACGCGGAGTTGCCGCCCGATGCCTGCGCACCCAGGAGATAGCGCGGTTGCGTCTTGAACGGCGTCGTCTCCGAGTTCATGAGCGGGTTGAACGTCGTGACCGAGTCAGCCACGCACCGCTTGAGGGATTGGTCCGACAGACGGCAGGTGACTGGAGCGGGCTGCGCGACGCCGCCGACCAGATTGCGCCCCCAGGAGCGATAGTTGTCGGCGAAGGTGGCGGGCTGGCTCACCTGTCCGGCTTCGCCGTAGAGGTTCCAGCGCGTCTTGCCGGATGCGCCGCGCTTCGTCTTGATGACGAGCACGCCGTTGGCCGCGGCGGTGCCATACAGCGCGGCCGCCGATGGCCCCTTGATGATATCGATGGACTCGATGTCGTCCGCATTGAAGGCGCCGAAACGGTTAACTCGTGTGGTGGTGACGGACCCGCCAATGGCGCCAGGCGCCGCCGAGTTGTCGACGCGTACCCCATCCACGATGATGAGCGGCTCGTTGCTGAGCGAGAGCGAGCTCGTGCCGCGGATACGAATGGACGGCGACGCTCCCGTTAGGCCCGATCCCTGAATGATCTGCACGCCGGGCGTCCGGGCTTGCAGGACCTCGGTGATGTTCGTGACCGGCGCGCGACCAGCGAGCGAGTCGACCGCCACCGAGGCGATCACGTTTCCGATTTCCTTTCGCGATTGATCGCCGGTGGCCGTGGTGACGACGGCCTCGAGCTGTGTGGCGACCTTGGCGAGCGAGAAGTCCGCGGTCACCTCTCCGGTCGACGGAACATCGACGCGGATCGAATCCGGTGCGTAGCCGATGCGGATCGCACGCACGACTACCTGGCCCGCCGGTACCGAGTGGATGACATAGTTGCCGTTGTTGCCCGTCAGTTCGCCTAACCGACCGGAGCCGACGACGATGACGACTGTGGCACCCACGATGGGTTGCGACGTCCCCTTCTCCAGGACGCGTCCCTTCACGGATCCCGTGGCCTGCGCCGCGAGCGGTGAAGAGACGAGCCCCACGACAAGGGCTGTGGTCAGAACACGCACGATTCTCATCTGCTCCTCCTTTCGAGTCGGCCTGCGTAATACCACTGCGGTTGCGGTGTACTGCCTCTGCTCATCCTCTCGGATGGTTGTCGACTCCCTAGGGCGGGAGCATGCGATAGTCCGCCGGCGGCTCGGCGCCGAGCAGATTGCGGACGAAGTAATCCCACGAGCGCTTGATCGTGTAGGTCGACCGCTGGTGGCCTGCGTCCGGCACGACCAGCATGTCGAAGTCCTTGCCCGCCTTCATGAGCGCGTCCACGACGCGCAGCGTCTCCGCCGGCGGATTGTTGCAGTCCATGTCGCCCGTCATCAGCAACAACTTGCCCTTGAGGTTCGCGGCGTATTTGTAGTTCGCCTCGGCCTCGTAGTTGTCGGAGTTGCCAATCTTCTGATACAAGCCCTGGTACTTCTCGCCCCAGTACCAGCCGTAGACGCGAAAGTCGTGATTGCCCGACCCACTGACCCCAACCTTGAAGAAGTCCGGGTAGTGCAGCATGGCGGCGGCGGCAGAATACCCTCCGCCGGAGTGCCCCACGATGCCGACACGCGTCGTGTCGATCCAAGGGTACCTAATGGCCAACTGGCGGATCGCGGCGACGTGGTCCGGAAGTCCGTTGTCGCGCACGTGTCCATAGAAGAAATCCTCGAACGCCTTGGATCGCTGGGGCGACGAGCCCATCGCGTCGAGCTGGATCACGATGAAGCCCAGCTCGGCAAGCGAGCGCCGCATGCCTTCCTCCCCCATGTTGCGCGTCGCCGTCATGCGATCCTCTCGCGTCTCGACGAGTGTGCCGAGCGCCCAATCCGGCCCCTTGAACACCCAGTCGCCGACGCTGCCGCGCTGCGGCCCGGGATAGATGTAGGTCACGATCGGGTAGTGCCTGGTCGGATCGAAGGTACTCGGCTTGTGCAGAATGCCCCAGAGATCCGTCACGCCATCGCGCGCCTTGACCGTGAACACCTCCGCGGGCGTCCAGCCGATCGCCCGCAACGGCGTGTCATTCCCACGCGCGAGCTCCATCACGACTTTGCCATCGACATCGCGCAGCACGGTTACCGGTGGCGTCGCGATCTGCGAGTACGTGTCGATGAAAAACGGCGCGCCTGGAACCGGGCGAA
Source organism: uncultured Gemmatimonadaceae bacterium (assembly GCA_963829055.1). GTDB lineage: Bacteria > Gemmatimonadota > Gemmatimonadetes > Gemmatimonadales > Gemmatimonadaceae > JAJKIV01. Next base: position 38,148 of record CAWHHI010000009.1, read on the forward strand.
TCGTGTGGTTGCCGGGTTCGGGCGACAGCGACGTCATGGCACTGCCGTCGAAGCTCACGCGATACAGGTGGGCGTAGTGCGGTACGCCGGCTTCCTTGCCCCAGGCCGTGAAAAAAACGTGTCTTCGCGTACTGTCGACACGCACGATGTCGGCGACCTTGTACGATCCGCGCTCGACCTGGTTCTTGAGGGTGCCATCGCTGCCGTAGCGATAGATGTGACCCCAGCCGTCGCGTTCGGAGACCCAGAAAATGTCCTCGCCGCCCTTCGCGACCGCCCAGTCGCCACCATTGAGGTCGACGAAGGTCGCCGCCGAGTCACGGGCGATCGTGCGGGACTTCCCGGATCGAAGATCGAGCGCGGCCAGCTGCACCACTTTTTGGCCGCGCGTCGCGGTGACCACGTACAACTCGTTCGAGCTCTTTCCCCATCGCGCTTCGCCCGGACTCCCGAGCGCACCGATCGGCTCGCCCTCGACTTTCGTCGCCGAGCGGTTCGCGACGTCGAGCGTGTAGAAGTTGTACCGCATCACGGCGGTATCGCCGGGTGCGGCGTAGAAATAACTATGGTCCACCGGCTGATTGCTGCTGGATGAGTACAGCGGATAGATCCGCACGCCGCGAAGGTCGTCGCGTTGAACGAGCAGCTTCTTCGAGTCCGGGGACCAGCGCACGCCGCCCGGTCGTTAGGGTGAAGCGGTCGAGCTCGACGCGCGCGACCTCGAGGCCGAATCGATAGAGGCCGAATCCCCACGACGTCGTGCCGTCGGTCGTGAGCGCGATCGAGCCCGCCGGTAGTGAAACGGAATCGCGAGGCGGAAGCGGACCCACCATCGTCGGAGCGTCGCATCCGTTTCGAACAGGGGCACGCGGCCGGGCACGCCACGCGTCCGGGTCGGCATCGGTGGCGCGAGCGGGTCGCACGTAGACGTTGTAGTTCCAGACGAATGCATCCCACTGCCCGTCGGGCGAGCGACTCGCCCACGTCGGTCCATCCGCCTTGGCCTGCGCGATGATCTGCGCCGAGTCCGCGAGCACGCATCGCTCGGAGTCGAGCGGACACCAGTACGACTTGCCGCGAACGTCGAACTGCATCGCACGCTCGCCGTTCACCAACTTCCTGGCCGGCAACGTGTGCGAGTCGATCGATGTGTCGGCGATGGCGGAGAGCGACGCGGCGATACGGACATTGTCGAACAGCGGGCGCCTGGTCCGTGCCCGTGGGTCGACGAGGTAGAGCGTTCCGCGATCGGCACCGGCACCGGTCATCTCGTAGTAGAACCGCACGCTGTCGCTGAGCCAGACCGGGTAGACGCGACCGCCGACCAGCAGCGGGTCGAAGGTGCGGAATGCGATCCGCCTTGGCGTAATCGACGACCTGCGCCGGAAGGCCGGCGGCCGACGCGCCACCAGCGAGTGCCGCGATGACCAATCGGCGGTGGCGCATCAACCGAGTGATCGCAGCAGTGGCAACGATCGTCATGGCTGGCCCGTAGCCTTGCCGAGGGGGCGGGTTTGCCGTAGCATTGGCCGTCAGCTTCGATGTATACAACGTTGTGTACTTTGGTGGATACATCATGCCGATCGATCGAGGCAGGCGCAATAGGCAATCGCGCGGTCAGCCCGTGGCCGACTCGAGCGATGACCCGCAGCTGGACGACACGATCGAGCCGAAGAAGTCATCCAGCCCCGATCCGTCCGGCCTGTCGGCAAAGGACGCCGAGCGGGGCGAGCGCCCGCTCGTCGTCTACAAGCAGCTGCGCAATCTGATCGTGCGCGGGACGATCGCCCCGGGAACCCCGTTGATCGAGACCGAGCTCGCCGATCGACTGAGCGTCAGTCGCACGCCGATTCGAGGTGCCCTGCAACGACTGCGGCAAGAGGGGCTCATAACGGACGCGAGTGGCCGCCGTGTGTTCAAGTTCGTGGTGGCGCCGCTCACGCGGGATGATGCACGGTCGCTCTTCCACATCATGGGCGAGCTCGAGGGTCTCGCCGCTCACGGCGCCGGGATGCTGCCGAACGCCGAGCGCACGGTACTCACCGAGGCGCTGACGCGCGTCAACCGTGAGCTACTCGCGCTCGCGCATACGACGGAACCGCACTCCGAGCAGTTCTTCGAGCTGGATCGACAGTTTCATCGCTTGACGACGGGCGCGGGCTCGAATCCGCGGCTGACCGCCTTGCGCGAAACGATCGAGCCCCAGGTCGAGCGGTACTGGCGCGCGTATGCGGTGATGCGCGCCGACGCCGTCGGTAGCTCCGCGGGCGAGCACGATGCCATCATCAAAGCCCTCGCTCGAGGCGACGCCGATGCCGCCCAGTACGCGGTCCGCATGAACTGGCGCAACTCGGCCGATCGCCTGACGCCCGCGTTCGTTCGGCAGGGCGAGCGCGGCCGGTGGTAATGTCCATTGGCGTTAGGCACGTGTACGACGACATCGAGCGGGTGACGCAGGCGTAGACGATGCGGTTGATCCCGGTCGAGTGTCAGTCGCCGGTCGGAATGATGCTCGCGGTCTCGACCATCAGAATCACGGCGCGCTCGGGTGCCCGAGTGCGATGGCGAACGCCTCTGGGCACCACGAACCCTTCTCGCGGCTCGAGCGTGACCACTCGGCCCGGCGTGATGCCGTCGGCCTGCGGCTCCAGATCAATGAGGAAGCGGCCGTCGAGGACGAAGAAGAACTCGTCGTCCTCGGTGTGCTCGTGCCAGTGATACTCCCCGTGCATGACGCCGAGCCTAACGACTGATTCGTTGACGCGGGCCAGCGTCTGATTGTACCACGCATCGCGAACCGCGGCGACGAGCGGATCGAGCGCCACCTTCTCCAGGGGCCCGAAGAGGACGTTCAGATGCGTGGCGTACGGAAATTCGGCAGGCGAAGGCGTATCTGGCGTGGACATTATCGAATCTTCCTCCCGGGTCTGTCGCGGCCGAACTGGTGGAGGACCAGCCCCGTCACCGCGCCGCTCGCGTCGCGCACGAAGCTGACCTGCGCGTCCGCCTCGGTGACGAAGAAGTCGCTGCGTGCTCTCCGGCCAGACGCGCAGCGCGTCGCCGCCGACGTTCGATTTGATGTAGAGTGCTGCGTCGCGCAGCGTCACCTCGAGCTGGAGGCCGGGCGCGATCTCGTAGAGGCCCACGTACGGCGACAACGCGGTCACGGGGAGATCGATGGCCGTCCGCTTCTTCGGCGGGAGCGCTGACGGTGGCACCATGCCTAACAACCGCATGTAGACCGCGAGCTGGCTGTAGTGCTCCGCCAGATCGGTCTCGAATCCGATCAGTGTGCTGGCGAGTGCCGCCGAGTTGAGTTGCGGGACCGCCTCCATCGCTGCGTCGCAGAAGCGGAGTGAAGCCCTGAGTCGCGCGACGAGCGTGTCCTTCGGCCACCGCGCCTTGACCGTGTCGGCCAGCGAGTCCTTGGCGGTCCGCGGACGCTCGAGGCTCCCGAGGCGCTCGCACAGACCGTAGTTCGCGTTCTCGAGATGCTGCGCGATGTACCCAATGGACTGCTGGGTGGGCATCGGGCGGTAGTCGTAGCGCGCCGCGGGAATGGAGTCGAAGGCGGCGACGAGTCGGGCGCCGAAGGCGTCGGCGATCCGAACGAAGCTGGCCATCACGCCGTCCGGCGCCGGGCGAGTGGCTGGTGTCTGCGCGGGGAGCGCCGGTGGGAAGGCGACAGACGAGTGCGATGATGAGCGCGGTGCGACGACGCATGCGGCCTCAGGACGTCCGGGTGAGGGAGGTTGGACACCGATTGTACTCCGCACGACGCCGTGCGTTCGAACCTCGGTTGCGCGTTTCTCACTCCGGGGTTCGCGCCGTGTTGAGCCACCTATCAGAAAGTCGCAAAGGTCCGTACCATTGTCACCGTTACCTGGATCGAACGCCCACTACCCGGAGGCTCGCCTCATGCTGGACCGGCTCGCCCGGTTGGTCGGCGTCTCGCCCACGGTCGCCGCGCTCATGCTCGTACTCCTCGTCGTGCAGCTGGCGACGCAGGCGTACGCGCTGGTAGACCTCGCGCGACGCGACGCGGTGCGAGGCGGCAACAAGTGGGTGTGGGCGCTCGTCATAGCGTTAGGCAATCTCCCGGGCGCGATCGCCTACCTCGCCGCGGGCCGACCGATGATGGAGGCGGACGTCGCGGGCGCTGGCTCTGGCGCGAATGCATCGGCGGGCGTCGATGCGGCCCGGCACGCCGTGGATGCGCTGTACGGTCCGCGCGACCGACGATGAGCGCGGGCCGTCTGCCTGACGTCCTGGGTGTCACGTGAGCGGCGCGCTCTCCGTGCGCGACGCGACCTACCCGGCCGCCCCCGCGACGGCGCCGATGCGAGCGGCCCCGCTGCGATCGAGCTCCGCGGTCTGACCAAACGGTTCGGCGACACGCTCGCTCTCGACGGTGTCGACCTCGTCGTCCGCCCGGGCGTGGTATTCGGCTTCCTCGGCCGCAATGGCGCAGGAAAGACCACGGCGCTGCGCATCCTGTCCGGGCTCGCCCGACCCACCGCGGGCACCGCCCACGTCCTCGGCCACGATGTCACGCAAGCGAGCGACGTGGTTCGTGCGCAGATCGGCTTCCTCCCCGACGTCCCGGGGTTCTATCCGTGGATGACCGCGCGGGAGTACCTCGAGTTCGCGGGACAACTCTTCGGGATCGATCCCGCGACGCTCGACGCGCGCGCCACGCGCGCTGCTGGAGATGGCAGGCCTCGCGTCGGTCACCACGCGAGTCGGCGGCTTCTCTCGCGGGATGAAGCAGCGGCTCGGCATCGCGCAGGCGCTGATCAACGCACCGAGCCTGCTCATGCTCGACGAGCCGACGAGCGCGCTCGACCCCATCGGCCGGCACGAGGTGCTCGAGATGGTCGCGTCGCTGCGTGGGCGCACGACGGTGTTCTTCTCGACGCACATTCTCGCCGACGTCGAGCGCGTGTGCGACGCCGTGGCGATTCTCGAGCAGGGCCGCGTCGTGGCGAGCGCCAGCGTCGATGAGCTCACCGCGCGCGCGACGGCCAACCGCCTGATCGTGGAAGTGGAGGGCGATGACGGCCGCCGCGGTCGCGGGCGCTTCTGACGGGGCGAGCGTGGCTCACGTCTCTGGAGACCACCGAGCAAACGTTGCGCATGACCGTCTCCGACCTGCCGGCGGCTCAGCGGGAGATTCCGGCGGCGATCGCGGCCGCCGGCGTCGCGCTCCGGCGGTTCGAGATCGAGGAGGCGAGTCTGGAGGACGTGTTTGTGGAGCTCGTCGGGGGCGCGGCGCGATGACCGGGCTTCGGCGCCTTCCTGCGAAAGGAGCTCATCGAGATTCGCCGGACGTGGCGGCTCTGGGTGATCCCCGGGATGCTGGTGTTCTTCGGCGTGACGAGCCCGATCATCGCGGCGCTCACGCCGGCACTGGTGCGGTCGATGGCCGCGTCGCAGCCGGGAGTCGTGATCCGGCTGCCGCCACCGACCGCGCTCGACGCCTACGCGCAGTTCATCAAGAACCTCAACCAGTTCGTGCTCATCGCGGTGGTGATCACCGGCGCGGGGGTCGTCTCGGGCGAGCGCGTCCTCGGGAACGGCGATCCTCGCGCTGACGAAGCCGCTCTCGCGCGGCGCGTTCGTGGTGGCGAAGATCCTGTCGCAGCTCGCGCTCCTCGTGGCGGCCACCGCGTTAGGCACGACAGCCTGCCTGGTGATGACGGCGGTGGTGTTCGGCGGCGCCGACGCCACTCGGCTCGTGACCGCGGTGGCGCTGTGGCTCGTCTACGCCACGCTGCTCGTCGTGGTGATGACGCTCTTCTCGGCGGCGTTTCGCTCGCGCGGCGCGGCCGCGGGTGCGGGGCTCGGTTTCTTCTTCCTCACGCTCCTGTTCTCGAGCTGGGGACCGGCGGCGCGGTACAGCTTCCTCGGGCTGCTGCCGGCCATGCGCAACGCGCTGGTCGGACAGCCGATGTCGTTAGGCTGGCCGGTCGTGACGGCGGTAGCGGCGATCGCGGTCGGAGCGGTGGCGGCGGTGCGGATCTTCGAGCGGCAAGAACTATAAGAAGACGCAACTGCAAGTCCGAAACGGCGCACGGCCCGAACGGCGCCAAATCCCAGACTGCGCGGAATCCCGAACGGCGCGGAATCCCAGACGGCGCGAAATCCCGAACGGCGCGAAATCCCGAACGACGACAAAAGGCGAGACGGCGCTAACGGCGGAAGCCGCGGCGCTGGCCGCGCGCAGATGATTATCGGGCGTCAGATGGGTTGCGCATCGCGGCCGTGCAGGCGCCACCGTGGGGCCGTGCTCGACGCGGCCGAGCAGGCCGCCCAGATGGTCAACGACCTGATCGACGGCGCCGGTTCACAACCTGTTGGTGGTGATCGTGAAGATGCTGAACTCGTTGCTAAATCGTTGACTGCGCTGTTCCGCTGTTAGGTCGTCCCGCTTTTTGTCGCCGTTCGGGATTTCGCGCCGTCTGGGATTTCGCGCCGTCTGGGATTTCGCGCCGTCTGGGATTCCGCGCCGTTCGGCATTTGGCGCCGTTCGGGCCGTGCGCCGTTTCGAGGCGGACTACGTCTCCTTCGACCGGGAGCGCGGCACGGTGCGGGCCGAGTGCGGTGAGCGGCGCGTGCTGCGCCACGCGCTCCGGGTCGTGGGCGACGACCGTGAACGCCTCGAGCACGAACGGAACGCCCTCGCTCCGAAGCGGCGCCGCCGCGGGGTCAGCAGCCTCGGTCACATGAAAGTGGAGGTGCGGCCCGTCCGAGTTCCCCGAGTTGCCGATCGCACCGAGGATCTGTCCCCGGTGAACCACGTCCCCTACCCGTACACGCAGGCTGCCGGGCTTGAGGTGCCCGTAGAGTGCGTACCGGTGCGCCTCACCCTGTCCGATCCGAGGTCCAGGAGCACGTAATTCCCGAGGACGGTCGCCACCCGCATCGGCACCGCGCGGGAGCCCTCGCCTGGCGTGTTGTCCGGGATGCTGTCCATGACCGCGGCCACGCGCGCGTCCGCGACCGCGAGCACCGGCTCTTCGTAGCCGTACCAATCCGTGTTCCGCCGCCCGCGGTGGTCGCGCGCGTACTCGCCGCGGGCGTCCATCTTCACCCAATCGATCGCGAAGCGCTGGGCGAGGTGCGGCACGGTGTCTTCGCCGACGCGGATCACGGCGCGTCGGTGCTCGGACACGTTCGACGGCCCGAGGCCGATCCACCAGTCGCCGGCGCCCACAGGCGGCGCGAGGACAAGGTCCGCTCGCGGACGCACGAGTACCGATACGCCATCGGCCACACTCCCGTCCGCGAACGCAACGTGGTGCGTGAGCGCCCTCGGCAACGTTGCCGAGGAGTCGAAGGTGAGCCAGAGATAGACGACCGCGCGCACACCAGGAGTCAGCCCCTTTGGCGGTGGGGCGCCGCGGGGCGCGATCAGCTTCGCGTCACGCTCGATCTCCGCCCTTCCGTACGTGGCGACCGGAGCCGCGTCCGCACGGTCGGCGTCGCGCACTTCCAGCCGATCGAGACGGAGCGGCCGGGTGCCGACGTTCGCGATGTGCAGCTCGTACACGAGGACCACGCGTCCAGCGGCGGCGACCGGCACGGGCGCGGCGGGGACACTGAGCAGCACGGGAGCACCTTGCCTCGCCACGGCCGGCGAGTACTCGCGTGCGGCAACGCTACTGACCGCGACGATGGCGAGCGTCCGTATACCAGCGAAATGCCTCACGTGACCTCAGCGTCGATGCCCGCCTAACGCCTGACGGTCAGCTGCGTCAGCCGCCGGCGCGGACGAGTCGTCGGGTGGCAGCCGCACACTGGCGCCCGCACCACGTTGAGATGCCGACCGCCTGTGCACCCACGCCCACCCGACCAGCGTGGCGGCCAGGAATGGATACCCGTAGAATGGCAGCGGCTCGGAGAGGGGCGTCAGGCCCGCGCCGCCAAAGATCCTCGCCGCCGTGACGGCGAACAATATCGCCGCGATCGCCCCGGTCACCCTGACAAGTCCTGGCATGATTGGGGACGCGCTGACGAGGGCTAACGCCGCCGACCAGAGCCCCGCTCCAGCCGCGAACGACGGGGCGCTCGCCGCGAGGTCCATGGCGGAGCCGGAGACGATCAACGTCTCGCCCGCAAGGAATACCAGGAACCCAGCCGCAAGTTGCGCATCTCCGCGGCGCACGTGATGGACGCAGAGCAACGCGCTGCCGACCACGAGCGCGACGCCGTCAGCTCCCCAGGCGAGACCGCGGAGCGCGGCGTTAGGCGCGAATGAGCCAACCATGCCCAGCAGGGCCCCGATCACGAGCCCTGCGGCCGCAACATTGTGTAGTCGTTCGTCGCTCATACCGCATCCCCCTCGATGGAAGGCCGGCGGCCGGAGTGGTCCTCCGTCCGCCCGTCAAGGTCGCGAACGATTCTATGGGCGCGCTGACGCCGCACCGCGAGCGATCGAATCGACCGCGCCGGTGCGACCCTGCGCGAGTCGACGGAAGTCCGCCTCGTCCGAGGAGCGGTTCAACGCCGCGTAGTGCTCCGCAAGCGCCGTGTACGCAGCGTGAAATGCTGACCCAGATCGCGGGCCAGCGGCTGGAGGATCGACGCCGCGCGGTCGAACAGCGCTCCCGATTCCATGGTCTCTGCCCCGACGGGCCAGGAGATCGGCAAGCAGCGCGCGCCACCACGCCGCTCGCCAGCGGGTCGGCGGCCCATTCGTCTCCATGATGGCGAGCGCTCGTCGAAGATCGGCTTCCGCCTCCACTCGACGTCCGGCCGCCGAGCGCACACGAGCGATGTCGAGTAGCGCGCGCGCGACGCGGTCATGTCGCGGGCCCACCGTTCGTTCGAGCGTCGCGATGGCGTCGCGAAGGATCGCCTCGGCTTCGGCAAGACGGCCCTGCGCCGCCAGTTGGCCCGCGACCGCGCTCATGGCGTCGGTGACCATGGGATGGTCGACACCGAACGTCCGGCGTTGCGCGTCCAGCATCTCCCGCGCGAGTGCCTCGGCTCGCACGTGGTCGCCGCGGTCGGAGACGATCCCGGTGAGGCCAGAAAGAGCACCAGCGAGATTGGGAAGCCATCGCGGTGGTTGCTTGCGGAGGATCTCGACCGCGCGGGTGTAGAGCGACTCGGCCTCGGCAGGGCGGTTGAGGTGCCCGTCGAGCAGGTCTGCCAGGTGGATCATGCTCGTTGCGGTGATGGGGTGCTCCGGCCCCAGGCGGCGTGAGCGGATCTCCATGCTCTCGCGGAAAGGCAACGGCTCGCAGGTGGTCGCCACGCGCGTGGGCAAGGTGCTCGAGCCCCGGCAACGCACCGGCGAGGCGCACGGTCGGTGTAGGCGACCTTGCCGCAGACATCGATCGCGCGATAGTACAGCGACTCTGCTGCGACTGGCTGGCCGCGGTGGAGCCGAAGCAGGGACTCCGCCAGGTAGGATCATGCTGAGCGTCGCGCTGCTCTGGTCGGTCCCGTTAGGCGCTCGCGGATGCGCAGGCTCTCGCGGAGCATGTCTTCGGCCGCGTCATAGTTCGATCGCGCGATCAGGACATCGGCGAGGTCGTCGTCGGTGGTAGCGACTGCTGCGGCCTCCGGTCCGACGGTGGCGCGCTGGATGTCACGCGCCGCACGATAGAGCGACTCTGCCGCGGCGACGTCACTGGTCCGCGTCGCTATCTTCGCCAGCGCCAGCGCGACATCGGGGTGCTTCGGTCCGAGCACGCGTCGCTGAATGGCCAGCGCCTCGCGTGACAGCTGGAGCGCCTCCTCACGCCGGTCCGTCTGGAAAAGGACGTTGGCCAGGTTGGTGAGTGTGGTGGCGACATCGCGCGTGATTGTCACCAAGGTGGGAACGACGCAGCTCGAGCGCCCGACGCAGCATCCGCTCGGCATCGGCGAACCGCCCGAGCTGATCGTTCACTCGCCCGAGCGCGTCGAGCATCTGCGCCTGCACGACCGGCTGTCCGGCCAGTTGTTCGACGCGCGCCGTGCCGGTCACGAGCATGTCCCTCGCCATCACCTGCTCACGCGTCGCGCCGGGCGGCGCCGGCGTCCGGAACAGCCTAACGAGAAAGTCCGTGACCGCGTTCGACTGTCCCAGGGCCTGCTCGGCGCGGTCCCGCTCGCGCCGGGCGTCCGCCGCTTGCCGGACGGCGACCGTCGTCGCCGTCACCAGCGAAACCCCCACGACGGCCGCGGCCGCCACCTTCATCCGGTGCCGGCCGAGAAACTTCCGCGCGCGATACCAGCGCGTGGCGTGGTGGGCGAGCACCGGCAGCCCGTCGAGATGCCGCTGGACGTCCTCCCACATGATGTCCGCGGACCCGTAGCGGCGCGCAGACTCCTTCCGCAGCGCCATCATCACGATGGCGTCCAGGTCGCCCTCGAGGCGTCGCCTCAGCCGCTCGACGGAAAGACCGCGTTCCGCGGCGACCACTTCCGGAGTCGGGTCGGTGGTGGCGGGCTCCGCCGAGCGACCCGACTCGGGGCGACTCACGGCGACGCTGGGGAGCCGCGGGTCACGGGCCAGATGATGACCTCCGCCAGCTCGTGGGCGGAGCCACTCGTTATGCGGTGGGGCCGCCGGCCGCTCAGCAGCTCGTAGAGCAGCACGCCGAGGGCGTAGACGTCACTCGCCGTCGTCAGCGAGTCGCCGCGTATCTGTTCGGGGCTCGCATACTCCGGCGTCATCACGCGCCACTCCGTCCGCGTCAGCGGCTGGTCGGCCGGTCCGAGCACCGGGTTCACGAGCTTCGCGATGCCGAAGTCCAGCAGCTTCACCCGCCGGTCTTCGGTGACGAGGATGTTGGTCGGCTTGATGTCGCGATGAATGACGAGATTCTGGTGGGCGTGGTGCACCGCGGCGCAGACGTCGTGGAAGAGACGCAGCCGCTCCTCGACGCCGAGCCGTTGCCGGTCGCAGTACGTGGTGATCGGGACGCCATCGACGTACTCCATGACGAGGAAGGGCAGGCGTCCCTCGGTGACACCGCCGTCGAGGAGCTGCGCGATGTTCGGATGGTTCAGCGACGCGAGGATCTGACGCTCGGCGAGAAAGCGGCGCTGGAGGTCGTCGGCGTCGGGACTGGCCCGCAGCACCTTGATGGCGACGCGCCGTCGATACTGGCCGTCGGAGCGTTCGGCGAGGTAGACGATGCCCATTCCGCCGCGCCCGAGCTCGCGGAGGACGCGGTAGGGCCCGATCTGTTCGATGCGGAGTGTGGCGATCAGGTCGCCGGCCAACTCGGCGGCGTTGCGGTCGAGCAGCCCATCGCTGCTTTCGGCTGCGGCGAGCAGCGTCTCGACTTCCGCACAGATGGAAGGATCGTCGGTTTGCCCGCGCAGCCATGCGGCACGCTGGTCCGGCGGCTGGTCGAGGGCGCCATCGAACAGGTCGTCAACGGTGCGCCGCCGCTCGTCCACGTCTCCCACGGTGTTCCTCTGTTCCTGGATCATCGGCGGCACCCGTTCCCGAGCTCCGAGCGCCCTATTCTAGCTCGACGGCAGCGAATCTCGCCAGATCGATGGCCCCCAGCCACTGACTGTCACGATGCGCACGCTTCAGCGGCTCACAGCTGTCTTCACCTAACGCGCGACGACGCGGCACCTCCACGCCCTCCTCTACGCGGGGCTATCTACTGAACCCCGCAGCCCGCGCCATCACCTGGGGTCCGAGCGTTTTCAGGGCGCCGCGCACTCGGTCGTCGGGCGTGCCATAGAGCGTGATGCGCTCTGGCGCTAGGACGTCGAAGAACCGCTTCATGTAGCGGTCGCCGAACGTGCCGAGGTGTGTCATCGCTGCATTCGAGTCGGCGTAGCGCTCGAACAGGTGAAGCCGCCGGCCATCGTCGCTCACGCACCACTCGTAGTCGAGCGTGCCGGGCTCGGTACGCTCCGTTGCATCAGCCATTTCGGCCATGAGTGCTCGGAAGTCGGACTCCTTACCTTCGTTCACGGCCAGCTCGAACATCCAAGCGACGTAGCGGCTGCTGGTTGCGGCCGCAGCAGCAGCAGCGGCGGTGCTGGTGTTGCTGGACATCTCTATCTCCGGCGTCATGAGGTTTGGTAGTGGCCGCGAGGTGTCGCGGCGGATCGGCACAACAAGATATACCGTGTTGGGCGCCGGGGTGCCCGCCGAGACGCTGGCATCTCGGCTCCGTCCCCAGCGGAACCGAGCGCTGCCTAACGCTCTGGCCAAGCCGCGAGCGAAGTGAGCGTGGACAGGCAAGCGCCGTCGCCCGTCCCGCCACGGGGATCAATTCCGCGCGGCGGCCCTCGCTCGGCGATTCACCCGTGAGCACATTCCAGCCGCCATGACAAGCCGGAGGACCGCGTTGTTCGTTTCCCATGTGCTCCCACATCACGCGCGGCGGTGCGCGATCGCCGCGTTCCTGATCGCCGCAATCGGCGCATCCGGTGCGGCCCAGTCGCCGGCACGGCGCGAACCGAGCACCGCGACCCCGTTCGCCGACACCGCGCTCTTCGCCCCGTACACGTGGCGCAATATCGGCCCGAACCGCGGCGGACGCTCGATCACCGCCGCCGGCTCGCCAGGCCGACCTAACGAGTACTACTTCGGCGCGACGGGCGGCGGGTTGTGGAAGACGACCGACGGCGGCACGAGCTGGGCGCCCGTCACCGACGGGCAGATCGCGTCGTCGTCGGTCGGCGCGGTCGCCGTCTCGGCGTCGACCCCCGACGTCGTCTACATCGGGATGGGTGAGACGGAGCTGCGCGGCAACGTCATGCAGGGCGACGGCGTGTATCGCTCCAACGACGGCGGACGCACGTGGGTCCACCGCGGCCTTGGCGCCACGCAGGCTGTTTCCCGCATCCGCATCGATCCCACCGATCCCAACCTGGTGTACGTCGCGGCGCTCGGGTCTCCGTTCGCGCCTAACGACGAGCGCGGCGTGTTTCGCTCGCGCGATGGCGGCGCGACGTGGAGCCGAGTGCTGTTCAAGGGCCCGCGTGCGGGCGCGGTCGATCTGGTCATCGATCCCTCCAACCCGCGCGTGCTGTACGCGACACTCTGGGAAGTGTACCGCCGGCCGTGGCAGCTCTGGAGTGGTGGCGCCGGCTCGGGGCTGTACAGGTCAACCGACGGTGGCGACACCTGGACCGAGCTCACGCACAATCCGGGGTTGCCGACCGGCGTGTTAGGCAAGATGACGGTCGCGGTGTCGCCGGCGGACCCGAATCGCGTCTGGGCGAACATCGAAGCGACGGAAGGCGGACTGTATCGGTCCGACGACGGCGGCGCGACGTGGACCCACATCAACGCGGACCGCGACCTCTGGCAGCGCGCGTTCTACTTCCTGCGCATCGTCGCCGACCCGAAGGATCGCGAGACGGTGTACGTCCTGAGCTTCCAGCTCGAGAAGTCCACGGACGGCGGGAAGGCGTTCGCTACCGTCGCGACGCCGCACGCCGACCATCACGACCTGTGGATCGACCCTGACGATCCGCGCCGCATGGTGGAGGCGAACGACGGCGGGGCGATCGTCTCCGTGAACGGCGGGCGAACGTGGACGAATCAACGCTACCCCACGGCGCAGATCTACCGCGTCGCGACGACGGACGAGTTTCCATACCACGTCTGCGGCGCGCAGCAGGATAATACCACGGTGTGTGTGCCGAGCAGCGACAGCCATCTCGCGGAGCCTGATGCTCGTTCGGGTGACTGGTACTATGCGGTGGGCGGCGGCGAGTCTGCCGACATCGCGCCCAAGCCGGGCGCTCCGGACATCTTCTTCGCCGGCGCCACCAACACGCTCACGCGTTATGACCGTCGCACCGGCGTGTCGCGCGACGTGCAGCCGTACCCGCGCATCGTGATGGGCGAGCCGGCGTCGGCGATGCCGGAACGCTGGAACTGGACCTATCCGATCGCGGTCTCGCGCGTCGATCCGCGCATCCTGCTCGTGGGTTCGCAGCACCTCTGGAAGTCTGTGGACGACGGCCGCACCTGGCGGAAGATCAGCCCGGACCTGACGCGCGCCGACTCGTCGACGATGGGAAACAGCGGCGGTCCGATCGTCTTCGACCAGGACGGGCCGGAGATCTACGCCACGATCTTCACGATCGCTCCATCTCGCCGCGACACGTCCACGATCTGGACCGGTTCGGACGACGGTCTCGTGCACGTCACGCGCGACGGCGGCAAGACGTGGCGCAACGTCACGCCGCCTAACGTCCCGCCGAACACGCGCATCAGCCGCATCGACGCATCGTGGCACAACGCCGGCGCCGCGTACGTGGCGGCCGAGCGGCATCGAGATGAACGACAGGGCGCCGTACATCTGGCGAACGCGTGACTACGGCGCCACGTGGACGAAGATCACGGACGGCATCGCGGACGGCGACTTCGTTCGCGTCGTGCGTGAGGATCGCGAGCGCGCCGGACTGCTCTTCGCGGGAACGGAACACGGCGTCCGCGTCTCGTTCGACGATGGCGCGCACTGGCGATCGCTGTCGCGCAACCTGCCGGACGTGCAGGTCTCGGATCTCGCTGTCGAGAAGCGTGACCTGGTGATCGCCACGCATGGGCGGTCGTTCTGGATCCTCGACGATCTCTCGTCGCTGCGTCAGATGACGCCGGCGATGCTGGCGGGAGGACCGTCTGCGGGAATGGCTCTGGCAAAGCTGATGCGCCCGGCCGATGCCATCGGTCGCGTCGGTCGCGCGAACCTCGACTACTATCTGCCTACCGCAGCGGACAGCGTCGTGCTCGAGATTCTCGATGCGAGCGGTGACCGCGTTCGCACGTTAGGCATTGCGGCAGGGCCTGCCGCGCGTGGGGCCGGGTTGCATCGCGTTCAGTGGGACCTCCGCTACCCGGGCGCCACCTCGTTCCCGGGTATCGTCCTCGAAGGCGGCGATCCTCGTCGCGGCGTGTGGGCCCCGCCGGGTCGCTACCGCGCTCGGCTCACCGTCCGCACGGGCACGTCGGTCGTCGTGGATTCGCAGCCGTTGAACCTGACGCGGGATCCGCGCGTCACCACGGTGACCGATGCGGACCTGCGCAGCCAGTTCGACCTGGCGCGTCGGATTCGCGACAAGGAGAGCGATGCGAACGGCGCGATCGTCGGCATTCGTGCGCTGCGTGCGCAGCTTCGTGAGCGGGAGGCCGCTGCTGGGCGACAATCACCGAGTGACGCCGCGCGTCGCGTGGCGGCCGACATCGCACGGCTCGACAGCGCGATCTCGCAGGTCGAGTCCACGCTCTATCAGGTGAGGAACAAGAGCCCGAAGGACAAGATCGCGTTCCCGATCCGGGTCAACGACCGCCTAACGGGGCTCCGGTCGCAGGTGGACGATGGCTACGCGCGACCAACGGATGCACAGCGGGCAGTGTTCCGGGAGTTGGCGGCGGAGGTGGATCGGTCGCTCACGACGCTGTCGAGCGTGTACGCTCAGCAGCTCACGCGCGTGAACGAGTCGCTGCGTCTGGCGAAACTCCCGGAGGTCGGGATGACGTTCGTGCGGTGATGAGCGGAGGTGTCATTCCGAGCGGAGGCCCGAAGGGCCGCAGTCGAGGAATCGAGCGCTGTCCCGGTAGAGGGCCCTCTACCCGTACAATCGCGATTCCTCGACTCCGCGCCTTCGGCGCTCCGCTCGGAATGACACACGGTCATTTCGCCGTCAGTGTGCCGAGCAGACCGTGCGTCTCACCGCTCGGGCCCGCGCTGTAATACAGCGTCGTCGCCGGGGCCGAGCCAACGCCCCACTTCAGATCCCAGAGTCCAAGGATCGAGATGGGTACGTTGGTCGCGTCGTGGAGGAAACCGCGGAAGACACCCGTCGTCGCATCGTAGGCGCCGATTTGCCCGTCGCCGAAGTTGCCGATCAGGATGTTGCCGCCGGCGCTGCCGAAGGCGGCCGGAGCCAGCGCGACCGCCCACGGCGAGTTGAGCCTGCCGTTGGAAGCGAAGCGCTTCACCAGCGTCCCGTCGGGGTTGAAGATGTCGACGTACCCGTTGCCGACCCCGGGTCTGTCATCTTCGTTGTCCGGCGCGAGCTGCTTGGCGAATGTGACGTAGAGCTGCCCGTTGATGTTGTGGATGCCGAACGGCGCATAGCCCGCGGGAACTGTCGCATCAGTGAAGGATGATACGAGCTTGAACGTCCGGTCGAACACGTCCACCTTGTTCGCCTTGAAGTTGGTCGCGTACAGGAAGTTCGCGCCGCCGTTGGACGCCAGGGCAAGCCCCTTGTACACCGCGCTCGTGGACGACTGGTTCGCGACGATCTGGGCGGTCGCGCCGCTGCCGCTGTTCCACGCAGTGATCGTCCCGTCCTCACTCGAGAAGATGAACGACGCCTTGTTGCCGTTTGCGAGCACGAAGTCGGTGGCCGGATTGGTGGCCGGATTGAACACGATCCCCGTCGGCGCTCCAGCTGTTGCACCGGCGCTTCCGGGAATCGTGACGACCAGTGAGGACCTGACCCCAGTGCCGCTGTAGAGCGTCGACGTGTGAGTGCGGTTGTTGCTCGTCCAGATCGTGCCACCCGCGCTGAAGGCGAGCCCCCAGGGGTTCACCAGGGCGGGATCGACGACCGTTGCCCCGAGTCCCGACACATCGGCCACGAGCTTCACGTCCTCGTACGCTGTCGGCAGGACTGGCGTGGTTACTTCATCGTCGGAGGAGCACGCGACGAGCCCGGCCGTCAGTCCAGCGGCTAGGGCAATCGACCGGCCAATCAAACCCGAAAAATGTTGCATAAGACGCCTCCCAGTGTGTGTCCGCCCCAGGCCCACCCGCGCGAACGCGATCGGTGGGGCTCGGTGGCACCGGTACACATACCTTGGAGAGCTCGATCGTGCGTAACGTCGCGCGGTGAAAGGCGCCGCTGATACGGCCAAGTGCGTCGTCGCGGAGTAAACGCGGGAGCCGGTCAGTGAGACGGCGGCGGCTTCCACCCGCGAAACGCGTAGTACCGCTCTTTCGGCTCACCCGTCCACCCATTGATCCCGTTACGCGGCAGCCACCATCCGTGGATGATCAGAACGAACACGATCGGAAGGGCGATGAAGACGAAGGACCATGGGCGACCGAACTGCACGGACACGGCTCGCGTTACGGCGAGGAAGAGGATCACCTTGAGGACCCGGCGCCACTTCGGGGTTCTCTCCTCGAAGTGACCGAACAGGATATTGCCGATCGCGAAGATGGCCGCGACGAGAGCGACTTCAAACCAGGAATCCATGTCAGTTCGCCGCGACCCTACCGCGTCCAGAGAACGATGCGTCATCCGCCCGCGATCTCGTGGTGTGACAGTGCCGCGGCTGCAGCAACGGTACGCGGGCCGGAAGTACACGGTCAAGCACGTCGTCCGAGGGCATTATAGCCTGGTCTGGCGCCGGGTCGCACGGGCGGCCTGAATCCCCGACACTCAGCAGCTACACCGTCGAATCGTCACGGACATGGCAATTCCCCCAGGCAAACGAATCCGCAAACCCCAAACAATCGCTACACTCTGTTGACGCCTAACGCCAAGCTGAGCTGACGGTCAGCTTCAACGATTTGTTAGACGCGGCCGGTCTACTCAGCGAGCGGGATGAGTATCGAGATGCGATCCTGAGTTCCGACGCCCCGGGATATGTGCCCTTTACCGGTCAGATCCTCCAGGAGGAGGATGCGTCCAGGGTAAAGTCAAATCTTCTTGCCGTCGGAAAGTTCAATCTCTCCTCGACCGCCCAGCGTGATGACGTACTGCCTCCGCGGAGCAGTATGCCAATCCTCGAAGTAGTTCGGAGTGCATCCCGCGGATCGCATCGCGGGCCGCGCGTACAGCATCATGCAATCGCGCCTGACCGCGGCACCGAAGGGTTACTTCGGCACCTACGACATCCCGATCGTACGCGGGCGCGATTTCGAGACGGGCGAATACTCGCATGCATCCGACGATCCCTCGCGCCCGTTGGCAGTCGATCGAGCGATCATCGGAAGCGACCTCGCGCGCCGACTGTGGGGTGACGCCAATCCATTGGGCCGGCGTCTCACGATGGCATTCTCGGAGCCATCCAACTCTCCCGCGCTGGTCGTGGTCGGTGTGGTGAACGACGCGAGCGCGACCGCGAGTCTTGGCGATCAGGTCCATGTATACGTGCCGTATTCGCCGATCAACACGGGAGTCATTGCGCGCACCGCGGGACCCGCGTTGCCCATGCTCAATGCGATGCGAAGCGTCGTGACGGCCGAAGCGCCGCAGCTGCCCATCCGCAGAGCGCAGACCATGGAGCAACGCGAAGCCGAGTCTCGTCGCAGTATCCTGCGGACCAGCGGAGCGGTCGCGGGGGGCGGACTGCTGGCGCTGCTGTTGTCCGCGATCGGACTCTACGCGGTCGTGTCGTTGGCGGTCGGGCAGCGCACGCGAGAGATCGGGATTCGGACGGCGCTCGGTGCGCGGCGCAGTCAGGTTGTTCGGCTGTTCTTCGCGCAGGGCCTCGCTTTGAGCGCGTTAGGCATCATGCTCGGGTTGCCGCTCAGCATGATCGTCACCCGGGTCATCGTGACGACGCTCGCCTGGCCGCTCACCAGCTCACCACTACTCGGCATTGCGATCGGGGCGCTGGTGCTCGTCGTCGCGTCGGTCGCGGCGTGGATTCCGGCGCGGCGCGCCAGCACGATCGATCCGCTTCTGGCGTTGCGGATCGAGTAAGGGCAACGGCTTCGAGGTTCGCGCGCGCGGTCTCGCGCGCCAGCCATCGCGGCCGCATGTTCGTGCGCATGACAACTCGCCTTTCCTCTGCCGCCACTGTCGCGACCATCGCGGCGCTCGCCAGTGTCCTCGGCTGTCAGAACACGCCCGACGCTGCAACGCCCGCCGCGGCCGCAGCGCCCGCTCCCGCGATCGACCGTGATCTCATGGACGTGACGGTTCCACGGCTTCAGCAGCTCTACGCGGACAAGAAGTACACCGTCAAGCAGGTCATCCAATGGCACCTCGACCGCATCGATCGCTACAACGGCGTCTACGGCGCGATCGAGACCGTCCTCCGCGACGAGGCACTGGCAGCGGCCGCGCGTGAAGACGCAGCGGGGGCCGGCACACACGGTCCACTGTGGGGCGTGCCGATCGTCATCAAGGCGAATACGAGCGTCAAAGGGCAGGTGACCACTGCCGGTTGGGAGGGCTTCACGCGCGCGGGTCACGAGCTCGTTGCCCCCAAAGACGCCACGATCGTCGCGAAGCTCGAGGCGGCGGGCGCGATCATCGTCGGGCTCGCGAACATGCCGGACCTCGCGAACAGCGACACGAACCGCAGCACGTCGTTCGGCCGCACGGGCAACGCGTACGACGTGCGCTTCTCGCCCGGTGGTTCGTCTGGCGGCGTCGTGACGGCCGTGGCCACGAACATGGCGGTGTTAGGCAACGGTACCGACACGGGCAACTCCATCCGCATGCCCGCGGCGACGAGCGCGCTGGTCGGCGTGTTCCCCACGCGCGGCCTCGTCAGCACCGCGGGCATCGCGCCACTCGATTGGCTGCTGGACAACACGGGGCCGATCGCGCGCACCGCGACGGACGCCGCCATCGCGCTCGCCGTGATGGCCGGTGAGGACCCGCTCGACTCCGCCACGTTAGGTGCGCCGCCGACCGCTCAGCGCGCGCCTTACGAGTCGTACCTCCAGGCGGGTTCCCTCAAGGGCAAGCGATTCGGCGTCCCGGCGTTCGTCCTCGCGGGTGACGGTGTTCCGTTTCACGGCATTCCGGCGGCCGTGCCCGATGCGACGGCGGAGAAGATTCGTCTGGCCGCGAACATGGCGCTGCGCCCCGACACGCGCGCGATGTTCATGAAGGCGGTGAACGCACTCGAGGCCGCAGGTGCCGAGGTGATCTTCGGCGACAGCGTGCTCCCGACGAGCTTCGCGCGGGCCGCGAGCCGAGTGGCGACGTACGCGTACATGAAGGACGGTACTGATCGCTTCCTCGCGACGTTCGGTCCGCCGGAGTATCACTCAGCCGCGGACTATCTCAAGGCCGTCGGGGCGCCGCTGTTCACGTCGTCCATTGGTACCGAGGATGGCTTCCGGAACATGGGCAGCGTCCACATCGACCAGCGCCTGCTCAGCGCGGATCCGGATGCCGAGCGAAACTATCGCGCCCCGCGGCGCGCGGTGCTCGGCGAGTACGTCGCGACGCTCGATCGCCTCAAGCTCGATGGCTTCGTCTACCCGGCGATCCAGATGCCGCCGCCTGACGAGACAATGCCGCAGGACGGTGGCCTGAGCGGAGGACCGCACTCGGCCACGAGTTGGGTGAACATGATCGGCGTTCCGGCGGTCGTCGTGCCGGCTGGCTTCTACGCGAGCGGTCTCCCGTTCGGGCTGGAGTTCTCGGCACGTCCGTGGCACGACGGCGACTTGTTAGGCATCGCCCGCGCGTGGGAGCAGGCCGGGAGCTGGCGGAAGACACCAACGCTCGTCGAGCAGGGCATGCTCGCGGTGACCCCGGCGCGCCCGTCGAGAGGCAGCAGGTCGGCGGCACGAGACTGACCTGGCCGCGCTCGCGTCAACGGCGAGCGGGCAGTTGCAGGGAGTGCCCGATGCCTATGCCGTGTCGGGCGAAGAAGCCGGCGTTCACCTCGAGCGCATACTGATACGGCACGTCCGGTGTGTAGGTGGGACAACCCTCGGCGATCGTGGTCGGGCAGGGCGTCATGGTGCGGATTGCGCGGACGACGCCGGCGGAATCGAGGAACGCGATGTCGAGCGGGATCCGCGTCCGGTACATCCAGAAGCCGGCGGTGGGCGGTTGTGTGCTGTCGTAGACGAAGAGCATCCCCGCAGCGTCAGCGAGGCGGCGGCGCTCCATGAGACCCATGGACTTCTGCTCGCCGCTGATCGCGAGCTGGAGGGTCAAGGGGAGCGTGTCTCGCGGACCTGCAAGGCGCACGGTCGCGGTGTCGAACGCCATGACGTGCTCGTACGCGTCGTCATCCTTCGAAGGCTCGGCGGTGCAGCCGACGATGGCGGCGACGACCAGCATCCAGCGCAATACGCAGGATGCGATCTTAGGCATTGCAGCCTCGGTGCATCGCTCGGTCGATCGCCGGTTGGCCTGCCTCGCGACGGGGATTGCGATCCTCACCGAATCACGCGATCGGCCTGGGTGAGAAGCGCCTTCGGGAGCGAGAGTCCAAGACCACGGGCCGCACGTCGGTTGACCGTGAGGAAATACCTCGCAGGATATCGAATCGGCAGGTCGCCTGGCTTCGCGCCTTTCAGGATCTTGTCCACGTACTCCGCCGCGATTCGGTACTGTTCTTCGAGATCGGGCGCCCAGGTCATCAGCCCACCGGCCTCGGCGAACAACGTCGCCTGATAGACCGCGGGAAGGCGGTGCGTGGCCGCGAAGTCCACGATGACCTGCCGGCTGGCGAGCGAGAGTCCGCCCTGGAAGTTCGCCAGCCCGTTCATGCCGTCGGCGACCATGGACGCGAGCGCGGGTTGCAGCTCACTCGGCGACGTCACGCGATACACTTTCACACTCACGCCCAGTGTGGATGCCGTCTGCTCGGCGTCGGCGAGCTGTACTTCGTGCCCGCCAACTCCGGGCGTCGTCGAGAGCAGCGCGATACGGGACACGGCAGGCGCGGCCGCCTTCAGCAGCGTTAGGCGTTTCGCGGTGACGCCCGGCGGCAGCTCGTCGATGCCCGTGGCGTTGCCGCCGGGATGCTCCAGCGTGCGAGCGAAGCCGTTGCTGACCATCCCCGGGCACGTCACGATCACCATGGGCATCACGGGATTGGCCTTCCGGATCTCGAGTGCGTACGGTAGCGCTCCCGCGACGATGAAGTCGAGATCCGACCGCGCGAGCGCCGCCGCGGCTTCCGGCAGCGCCGCGGTATTCGACGCGCCCCGCTCGATGAGGCGGGTCTCGACTATCAGATTCTCTCCTGGGACGTAGCCGAGGGCGCGGAGCGCGTCGTTGAACGCGGCGACGAGTGATGGCTCGTTGCCGGTGATGAAGCCGATCCGCCGTGGCGCTCGCAGCCTAACGTGACGCGTGATCGACGTCAGCGGCAGCGCCACCCCAAGCACCGCGAGGCGGCTCACGAAAGCGCGTCGACTGTGGGTACTCATGGCCGCCTCACTGCTACAGGGGAACTATCCCGAGCCTGATCTCCGTTCCGTCGCCCACCTTGCCCGCGATGCCATTCGGCACGGCGGAGTAGGTGACCTCCAGCGCGAGCGTCTCGCTCCGGATCAGCGCCTCGTGCGTGCGCGCCGCCGACGCGACGTTGCTCCGGCGCATCGATGGTTAGGCGCGATCCGATCCGACACCGACGAGCCCCATGTCGCGCCGCGCCTGCTGGATCGCTCGCACGAGGTCGCGCGCGAGCCCCTCCGCCTCGAGCTCCGGCGTGACCGCCGTGTCGAGCACGACGATGCCCGAGCTCGCCCGGCAGCTCGGCCGCCGCGCCCGCGTCGCGTCGACACGAGGCGTCGCTCGTATTCGCCTTCGCGCAGCTCGATGCCGTCCGCGACCACGCGCGCCCGACGGCGACGTCGTCCAGTGGCCCGCCTTCACCGCCTTGATCACGTGCTGCACGTCCTTGCCGAGTCGCGGACCAGCGGCGCGCGCGTTGACCGTGATCTCGAACGCGCCGTGCGCGGCGACGTCGGTCGTCAGCTCGACGTCCTTCACGTTCACCTCGTCGCGGATGAGATCGACGAACTCCCGCAGCCGCTCCGCATCCGCCGCCGCGACGCGCAGCTTCGCCAGCGGCAGCCGCACGCGCAGCTTGTTCGACGTCCGCAGCGCGAGCGCCGTCGAGCACACCTGACGCACGCGGTCGATCGCGCTCGACGAGGGCCGAGTCGTTAGGCAGCGAGTCGACGAGGGGCCAGTCGGTGAGGTGCACGGATCGCCCGCCCGTCAGCCCGCGCCAGATCGTCTCCGACGTCAGCGGCAGCGAGCGGCGCGACGACGCGGCACGTCACCTCGAGCACCGTGTGCAGCGTGTCGATCGCGTCGCGGTCGCCCGCCCAGAACCGATCGCGCGACCGGCGGACGTACCAGTTCGTCAGCGCCTCGAGGAACTCGCGCACCGTCGCGCACGCGCCCGCGAGATCGTACCGGTCCATCTGCGACTCGACGTCCGTCACCAGCTCGTTCGTCTTCGCGAGGATGTACCGATCCAGGATGTGCCGCGAGTCCGTCCGGACCGTGCCTTCCATGTTCTCCGCGTTCGCGTAGAGCGCGAGGAAGTAGTACGTGTTCCAGAGCGGCAGGAGCGCCTCGCGCACGGCATCGCGGATGCCCGTCTCGGTCACGATCAGATCGCCGCCGCGAAGGATCGGGCTCGCCATGAGGAACCACCGCATCGCGTCCGAGCCGTCGCGGTCGAACACCTCGCGCACGTCGGGATAGTTCTTGCGCGACTTGGACATCTTCTGCCCGTCGTTGCCTAACACGATGCCGTGCGCCAGACACGTGCGGAACGCCGGCCGGTCGAAGAGCGCGGTCGCCAGCACGTGCAGCGTGTAGAACCAGCCGCGCGTCTGGCCGTTGTACTCGACGATGAAGTCGCCGGGGTAGTGGTGCTCGAACCACTCCGCGTGCTCGAACGGGAAGTGCACCTGCGCGAACGTCATCGACCCCGACTCGAACCAGCAGTCGAGCACCTCCGGCACGCGGCGCATCGTCGACTTGCCCGATCGGATCGTCCGGGTTCGGGCGCGTGAGCTCGTCGATGCCTGGACGGTGCAGGTCCGTCAGGCCTCACGCCGAAGTCGCGCTCGAGCTCGGCCAGCGAGCCGTACACGTCGACGCGCGGGATACTTCGGGTCGTCCGAGACCCACACCGGAATCGGCGAGCCCCAGTATCGGTTGCGCGAGATCGACCAGTCGCGCGCGTTCTCCAGCCACTTGCCGAACTGCCCGTCGCGGATGTGCTCGGGCACCCAGCGGATCTGCTGGTTGAGCTGCACCATGCGGTCGCGGAACTTCGTGACCGCGACGAACCACGAGCTCACGGCGCGCTGGATGAGCGGATTGTCGCAGCGCCAGCAGTGCGGGTACGAGTGCTGATACGTGTCGTGGCGGAGCAGGGCGCCCGACGCCCTGAGATCGCGGATGATCGTCTTGTTCGCCTCGAACACGTGCATGCCCTGGTACGGCGGGACCTGCGCGTCGAACTCGCCGCGCGAGTTCACGGGCGTGACCGGCTCGATGCCGGCGGCGTCGGTGACGACCTTGTCCTCCTCGCCGTACGCCGGCGCGATGTGCACCATCCCGGTGCCGTCCTCGGTCGTCACGTAGTCGGCCGAGCAGGATCTGGTGCGCGTTAGGCTGCTTGCCGGCGAAGAAGTCGAACGGCGGCGTGTACCGCGTGCCGACGAGCTGCTGTCCCGGTGAATCGCGCGAGCACCGGCGGGTGCCTCGCCGAGCTCGCGCGCGTACGCGGCGACACGCGCCTCGCGCGAGCAGGTAGCGCTCGCCGTTCGGCGCCTGCACGACGACGTACTCGACGTCCGGATGCACCGCCGCCGCGAGGTTCGACGGCAGCGTCCACGGCGTCGTCGTCCAGACGAGCGCCTCGACGCCCTGCGAGCTCGGGCTTCGGTGACGTTAGGCGCAAGCCGACCGTCACCGCCGGATCCTGACGGTCGCGGTAGACGTCGTCCATCTTCGTTTCCGTGTTGACAGCGGCGTCTCGCAGCGCCAGCAGTACCACAGCACGCGGAAGCCCTCGTAGATGAGCCCCTTGTCCCAGAGCGTCTTGAACGCCCACATGACGCTCTCCATGTAGGAGAGGTCGAGCGTCTTGTAGTCGTGGTCGAAGTCCACCCACCGTGCCTGACGAGTGACGTAGCTCTGCCAGTCGTCGGTGTAGCGCAGCACGGACGCGCGGCAGGCGTCGTTGAACTTCGCGACGCCCATCGCCTCGATCTCGTTCTTGTGCGCAGATGCCTAGCTGCTTCTCGGCTTCGAACTCCGCGGGCAGGCCGTGGCAGTCCCAGCCGAAGCGACGCTCGACGCGTCTGCCCTCGCATCGTCTGGTAGCGCGGGACGACGTCCTTGACGTAGCCGGTCAGCAGGTGGCCGTAGTGCGGGAGGCCGTTGGCGAACGGCGGGCCGTCGTAGAAGACGAACTCGTTCGCGCCGTGCACGCCGGCGTCGCGCGCCTCGACGCTCGCCTCGAAGGTCTCGTCGCGCTGCCAGTACGCGAGGACGTCCGCTTCGAGCGCTGGGAAGGATGGTCGCGATGGAACGGCGTCGTTGTCGTGCGCTCGCCGACGCGAGCCTTCGGGTATGGCACCGGCCATCTCCTCGTTATGCGCTTTCGTCGCTCGGCGAACCGTTACGCTCGAGGCTCGCATACGGGGACGACGCGTGCGGCTCGATCGCACGCTCCGCGGTACCACCCCGCTTGCCCGCGTCCCATGACAGGACGCGCGAGCCACTCACGCGCGGCTATGCGGGCCGCACCCGACCGGGTCTACTAGGGTTCGACAGCACCCGTTCTTCCGGTTGGCTCCCCGGTGATGGCCGGATCAACACTTGGCTCAAGATAGCCGCGACTATTTTACTTAGGCAACAGCCGTCGAGTCCGTCGTTTGTCGAAATCTCGGCGTAGGCACAACGCGTGCGGGCGACACGCGCGCGGCGATGGTCGGAACCGCACCTAACGACAGTCATAAACAGACCTATCGGTCCAGCACAATTGCCCTGACGTCGCGCTGGCACTACGTGACGCCGCTAGCTACGGTTGGGTTACAGCGTGCACATTGCTCTTTGACGTTCACTGAGAAGCACCGCAGGAAGCCCTTTACGCCTTCTGTGGTGCTCACTAGCGTGTCTAGACCCGAGATGGACTGATATCGGTGCCAGCATCTCCCGCCAAGTCCCGCCGTCGTACTCATCCACTGTCTAGCAGAAGTGCAGAGGCACATCTGACGCGTCCGCTGCCGGACGTCGTCAGCGCAACCGAGCCGGACAAGCCGCACCCGACGAGTCGAGCAATGCAGAACCTCCGCCGTCATGCCTGGCGGGCCGGTCGGCGCATTGTCGCACTGATCGGCGTCGACGCTGTCTGTTTCCTGCTTGCCCGCGCGATCACACGACAGTTGGCGGAGACGCCATTCGGAAACGCTGCGGCGGTCGCGGGTATCCTCCCATCGAACGTTGGGTCGAGTGAGCTCGCACTCGCCGTCGCCATGTTCGTCGGCACCGCGATCTCCGGGACGTATGGTCCCGGGGACGCACGGCGGCATGTCGGGAGGTTGTTCCTCGCAGCAGCGCTGGCGAGCGCCTTACCGCTCTGGAGCAGTCTCTGGACTCAGCAGTCAGCCGGTGCGTTGCACACGTGGTTCGTCGTGTTCGCGCCGCTGTTCATCATGCTGGTCGCATTGCGAACCGTGTTCGATGTGCTCGTCCAACGCTGGTCGAATCGTGCGGGCACTACGCGCGCACGAACCGTACTGATTGGCACGGCGAGCGATTGCCTCGCGCGCCGCGAGTGTGATGTCCTCACGCGCCGGTCAGGGTTCGAAATGCTCGGCTTCATAGACGTCTCAGCACGCCAACATACGGCTGCCCTTGGCGTCGTGACCGACATCGAGCGCCTCCTCGTCGAGCACGACGTCGACACCGTGGTCTTCTGCGGCTTCCCCAACTCGGCCACCACGAGTCGCGTGCTCCGCGCCGCGGCGGTCTCGGAGTGCACGGTTCTGGCTTCCGCGCCGCAGTTCGAGCTGCCATCGGTTCGGCCCAACGTCATAAAGCGAGGAGGCCAACCACTGCTCGAGCTCCGTCCGGTCGCGCTTCGCGCGGAACAGCTGATCGTGAAGCGCGCGATGGACCTCATTGGGTCGACTGTCATCCTGGTCTTGCTCGCGCCTGTGCTCGCTATCGTAGCGGTGATGGTGGCGCTCGACACACCGGGGCCGGTCATCTTCGTCCAGCGCCGCTTGGGGCGATATGGTCGTCCCATCCGCTGCTACAAATTCCGCTCGATGCATCGCGATGCGGAAGCGCAGCTGCTGAACGACCCGGTGCTATACCGCCGATACGTCGAGCATGACTACAAGCTGCCGGAGTCCATCGACACGCGTATAACGCGAATCGGGCGCTTTCTGCGGCGTACCAGCCTCGACGAGCTGCCGCAGCTCTGGAACGTGTTCAAAGGCGAGATGTCGCTCGTCGGTCCGCGCCCGATCGTGCCAGACGAGATCCATCACTACAACGGTGAGGGCCCGCTCCTTCTGACCCTCAAGCCTGGACTGACTGGAGCGTGGCAAGTGGGTGGGCGCTCGTGCGTCGGTTACCCCAAGCGCGCCGCGGTCGAGCTCGAGTACGTCGAAGGTTGGAGCCTCTGGGGGGACATCGGGATCCTGCTCCGCACCTTTCCCGCGGTGCTGGCCACGCGTGGCGCACACTAACGACACCAGTGCCGAGCCCATCAGTAATGAGCTCCAGGAGTTGTACCGCGCCCCCATGGGCGAACCACGCATTTCCATTGTCATAGTCTCGTATAGCCGCGCCGACGAGATCGAACACTGCCTCGCTGACCTGGCCGCGCAGCGCACCACGGTGAAGTTCGAGGTGTTGCTGCTGCTTCAGGCGTATCCTCGAGACGCTACCGACCGGTTGGTCAAGACGTTCTCTCACGCCTTTCCGCTGCACGTATTTCACGCGACGCAGGGGCTGGGCGTGCACGTCGCGAGAAACGCGGCGCTCGCGCGGACATCCGCCGACATCATCGCGTTCCTCGATGACGACGTCCGTGTGCCGACGGACTGGGTCGAGTCGCTCGCACCGTACTACGAGGACTCCTCGGTCGGCGGGGTCGGCGGCTTCGTGAGACATCCGGGCAGTCAGCGCGTCATCACGCGGGTGTTGCGCCCGGTACTCGGCCTTTCTTCACGACGCTACCGGATCGACTGGGGTGGCTTTCACGCGATCCCGTGGTCGTCGCATCCGTCACGCGACCAGGAGGCGGACTGGCTCTCGGGATGCAACATGTCGTTTCGCCGAGTGGCGCTCGAGCAGGTTGGCGGCTTCGATGAGGGGTATGGACGCTACGGATACAATGACGTCGACGTCAGTCTCCGCGTGCGTCAGGCGGGGTGGCGTCTCGTCTCCACGCGTCGGCTCGCCGTCAATCACTACCCGAGCGCCATCAACCGCGCCGCGCTTCCCGATCTCATCCGTGAGGAGGAGGCGCGGCGGGTGCGACTCGTCAGGCGCGCGATCGGCAACCGGCCCGCGTGGCGCGCTCGATATCTCGCGCGGTTCGCCTACCATTTGATAGCGCTGTCTCTGCAAGGGATCGCTCGCGGTTGTCCATCGCTTCCGCTTCGCGCGATGGATGGTGCTCGTCGTGGGCTGGCGCTATACGGACGAAACGGGGCGGCGTGAGTGACGAGCGCCGGAGCCTGGCGGACTGGTGGGCCGCACCCGCGGCTCCCTACATCGCCGCCGTCGCGGTGCGGACCGCGGCCCGCGCGGCATGGGGGCTGGCGCTGCCGACGCTGCTCACGGTTGCTGCCTACGGCAGCTATCAGGTAGTTGCGACGACGGCGGCAATGGCCGCCCAGCTCGCCTTGTTAGGCGCACCGCAGACGATTGTTCGCTACGCTGGCCGTCGGCTTCCGATGCGCTTCCTCGTGCTGCATTCGGTTGCGCTCGCTGCGATCGCGATCGGCGCCGCGGCGGCATTCATACCTCGAACGCGCACACCGGCAATGCTCGGAGCGCTGGCGGCGGTGTCCCTGGCTACGCTCGGTGCGACATTGTTCGGCGCGCGAGCGAAGGCCCGCTTCGCGTTCGGCACGTCACTCCGCGCCGAGTTGGGCGGAGCGGTGGTATTGGTGGTCGCGGCAATCGTCGCTGTCGCGGGCATCGCGCGCACGGTGATCACGCCCGGTGTCGCGCTGATGGTGGAATCGATTGCCCTTGGCGCGACCGCGGTGGTTCTCCTCCGAGCGCGCGACAGTCGAGCAACGACGACATCGACGTCCAATGCGGCGCAGCCATCACCGCCTGTTCGACGCATGCTCGCCGACATCTACTCGGTCGGCGCCCTCGTACTGCTCGACGTCGTGCTGTTCCGGCGTCTCGAGGTGTACTTCCTCGAGCGCTCGCCCGACGGCCTCGTCGGCGTCGCCGTGCTCGGCTTGTCGCTGCAGATCGTGTCGATCGCGCTGCTCGTGCCGACCGCGTTGCTCGAGACGTGGCAGCCGAGGCTCGCGCTTGCCCAGCACAGTGGCGGTGACGCCGGATTCGAGCGCGAGTTCGCGCGCCGGGGGAAGTGGTTCGCGCGCCTCATGGTCGGCGTTGTGCTGCTTGGCACCGCCGTTCCCCTCGTTGCGGTGCCACTGGTGTTTCCGCGGTACAGCCCGTGGTTAGGCTACATCGTCGCGTTCGTATTCATCCGGCTCGCGTGTGCTGGCGCAGGCTTCTACTCGTCCGCGCTCTACGCAGCGGGCCGTCATCGCGCGCTCTATGCGCCAGCCGTCGTCGCTGTGGTGATCGCGATCGCGGGGAACGTGGTGTTCACCCGTCAGCTGGGGCTGCGCGGTGCGCTGGTCGCATACGGGGCGACGCAAGTGACGGTGGCGGTGCTCACGGTCGCCGCGTTCTACCGCGCGTCGACTCGAGTTGGCGCGGGGACGACACCGGAGCCCGCCGAGGCTCGGATAGTTGCCTAACGGCTCGGGTTGGCTATAGGCGTCATTCTCACGGGAACGTAGATCGCGGCTGGGCGCAACAGCAGTTCACCGCGGAGGACGCAGAGAACTGCTTCAGCCAACCATCTCAGACGACTGGGCGAACGGATGCGTCGGATCAGCCGGATTGATTCCCGTGACGGGACGGAGGCTACGGCAACGTGTTGTTGATGAGGGGAACGGCCTCGCGACACCATGGTGTCACGAGGCCGTGTGTCATCCCGAGCATCCGCGAGGGATCTT
Source organism: uncultured Gemmatimonadaceae bacterium (assembly GCA_963829055.1). Lineage (GTDB taxonomy): Bacteria > Gemmatimonadota > Gemmatimonadetes > Gemmatimonadales > Gemmatimonadaceae > JAJKIV01. The sequence continues at coordinate 68,057 of CAWHHI010000009.1, forward strand.
CTCGACGGTCATTGTGGCCAGAGCGGCCACGATACCAAGACAGAAGATCCCTCGCTGGCGCTCGGGATGACATCGCTGCCGTTCCATCACGGCCGTTACGCCGACTCGCCTTCCATGGAGTCAATCCGGCTGATCCGGCGCATCCGTTCGCCCCTTCGTCCTAGAAGCCTGCTGAAGCAGTTCTCTGCGTCCCGGCAATGAACTGCCGTTCAGTCAACGATTGGTTCCCGCCAGTGATGGCGCATCGCGATGGCTCGGCTCCGGTAGCCCGTTCGCCTCGCCGTTTCCGCTCGCGCCCTCGGGCAGCCGCCGCGTGAAGTCACCTTTCGCGAACAGCACCAGCGTCGCGACGAGCAGGCCAAGCGCGGTACCCAGCACGAGCTTGAGTGGAAGCCGGAGCGGGTCCGGCAAGAGGCGCGACGGAACGGAGTCGACCACCACCACCGCGGGCGTCTCTTCCAGTTCGCGCGCCCTTGCCGTTTCGTAGTCGGTGCGGGCCTGGCTGTATACGGTCTGTGCGTCTTGCACTTCACGCTCCACCTGCTGACGCGACATCGCGGCGGTCGAGAATTGCGTGTACGCGCGGTTCGCGGAGAGAAATGACACGACGCGCTCCTCGGCCCGTCGCAACTGTCGCTCAGCGCTGTCCACCCGCTCGGCCTGAGCAACGCGCTGACTCGTCGCCTGCGCGCGGCTCACTCGCACGAACGTGTTACTCGCCGCTTCGACCAGGTGGTTGGCCACCTGACGGACGACGGCGCTATCTGTGTGCGACGCACGGAGGGAGATCAAGCCCGTCTGCTTGTCGACTTCGGCGGCCAGGATGTCGCGCATCCCCGGTTCGACTTGCGTGGGGCGGATCTTCGCCGCCGGACTCTCGAGGACCCGCTCGATCACGGTGCCGCCGCGCGCATCGGCGACGCGCTCCGACGCTACCTGCATGATCACACTGCGCAGCAGGAGGAGCTTCGCGATGAAGTACGGCGTGGACTGGACGCCGCCGAGCTGAGCTTGCCCCAGGATCGCCGTGATCCCGCCCGAGAGCGAGGCTTGCCGCGCGTTAGGCACCGCCGCGAGCACGACCGACGCAGTGTACCGGCGCGCCGGGATGAGTGCGACCGCGAGCGCGAGCCCCCATGCGGCCACGCAGATCGTGAGCACGAGGCGCCAGCGGCGGCGGTACGGCCGCACCAGTGCACCGAGCGGCAGCTCGGGATCGGTCTGCGGTACGAGGGCAAGCGAGGTATCACGCGGCATAACGACAGTCGGACCGGTAGAGAGTGACGAGGCGATCGACCATGCGACCGATCTCGAAATGGCGAGCCTGCACGCGAGAAACGATGCGAGCGGCGCGAAGCGATTCGGGACGTTCGATGAACGCGCGTGCGGCCCCAGCGAGCGCTTCGGGCGTAGCGGCGGAGACGATCTCGCCGTTGCGTCCGCTGACGACACAGTCGCTCGCGCCGCCCACGGACGTGGTTACGATCGCACACCCCGCGTCCAGCGCTTCGAGCATCACGTACGAGAATCCCTCGTAGCCGCTCGTGACGAGCAGGATGTCGACTGCCGGAAGCACGTCGCGCCCGATCGCGCCGCGAAGCCAGCGCACGTGCGCGCTCAGCCCGGCTTTGTCGAGCGCCGCGGACACGGCCGGCGCCTCGGGACCGTCTCCAGCGAGTACGAACCGGAGCGACGGGTAGGCGAGATGCAGGCGACGAAACGTCTCGACCGCGAGCAGCGGCGCCTTCTGCGGCACGAGTCGTCCCATGAAGCCGACGGTGATCTCGGCGTCGGTGATGCCTAACGACGAGCGCGCGAGCGCGCGCGCCAGATCGAGCGCCTCATCGGAGCGCACGTCGATGCCATTCTCGATCACCGTCAGCTTGTGGTCCGGAATTCCGAGCGACCGGGCCAACAGTCGCTCCTCTCGCGACGTCGCGATCACGCGATCGGTCGCGAGGGCCAGCCCATACTCGGCCAGGCCGTACAGCCGTCGCGCGACGGCCGACAGCGCTGGCGCCTGCGCGTAGAATGCATGCGGCGTGTAGAACACGCGCCGCGCACAACCCCAACGGGCGAGCCGGGCGAGCGCGCCGCCTTTTGCGCTGTGGCCGTGCAGCACGTCCGCGCCGCCGAATGCGCGGACGGCACGCCGCAGCTGCAACGTGCCCACGACATCGTGCGGGCGCGGCGCGCGATGGACATCCACCCGCGCGAGCTCGTAGCCGTGGTCCGCGTGACGCGACAGCCGTTCAGCGAAATCCGGTTCCGCGCGGCGGGTGGAGTGCACCACGAGCACCTCGAACCCGAGCTGCGGCAGTCGCTCCGCGACGTCGAGCACGTGCTTCCCGACGCCGCCGCCGGCAGCCTCGCACACGAGCACCACGCGCATCAGATCGCTCGAGGTGGTCATGCGGTCACCAGATCGGAGCGGCGGCTGCGCATGGCCTTGATAGCGACGATCCACGAATACGGGATCGCGAACCTGCCTAACGTTTTGGCGACGCCGAACCAGCTCTCCCACGTCCCGGGCCGGAAGTACGCGAGCTGGATGCGCAGCGTGCTGCGAAGCTGTTGCCGACGACGTCGCATCGAGAGCCCCTGAGGATCGAAGCGAGTCACCAGGAGCGTCTCGGCCAGGTTCGCCACTCGATGCCGTCGAGCGATCCGCCAGAACAGCTCGTAGTCCTCGGCCGCCGGATACGCCGTGGAGTACACGCCGACGGTATCGATCACACTCGTGCGAAACATCACCGCCGGATGGATCAGTGCCGTGGTGTGGTGCATCGTGCGCACGATGTCGTCATGCGCGGTGGGTAGCTCGCGCACGAATCGCACGCGTCCGTCGTCATCGCGCCACTCTACGGCCGAGCCGACGAGGTGGACGTCGCGATGCGCGTCGAGATAGTCGCGCTGACTCGCGAGGCGCCCGGGAGCACATCGGTCACCGTTGTCGAGCCGCGCGATGTACGCGATGCCGCGGCGGCGGATGTAGTCGAGTCCCGTGTTCAGCGCCCGCTCGATGCCGCGGTTCGCATCGTGACGCAGGATGACGATCTCGACCCCAGCCGAGTCCGCATCGCAGGCGAGCGGCGGCGTGCTTCCGTCGTCGACGACGACAGCCACGATGGGAACGCCCTGATCGCGCAGCGACCGAAGCGTGCTCGTTAGGAGGCCGCTGTCGTTGAACACCGGAATCAGCACGGCGACCGTCTCTGGCGCGTCCGTCATCTGCCCGGTCACGGTGTTGCGCCACTGTGTTCACCGCTGCTCACGCCGGACTGCAGCCCGTACACGAGCCACAGCAGCGCGTCGACACCGGTGAACTGGATCGCGCCCGCCACGAAGTACCCGGCGACGAACAGCAGCAGATGATCGCGGAAGCGGGTGGCGAAGACGCGGCGCGCCACGGACACAGCGAGCACCAATAGCGCGAGTAATCCCGGGATGCCCGTCTCCACCGCGTGCTGCAGGTAGATGTTGTGCAGGTTGTCCTCGGGGACGTCGACACCGAGGACGCGTCGCAACGTCGGCACTGCATTGCCGACGCCGACGCCCAGCGGGTATTCCGCGAACACGCGGAGCCCGCCGCGCCAGAGCATCATGCGGCCCAGCGAACCCGGCTCCTCGCCGATGGTCGAGAAGCGTTCGGCAACGTACGACGTGTCGCCGTACTGGCGCACTCTCGCCATCGCCCCCGCCATGACGACTACCGCTGCCGCTCCGACCGCGACGCCGAACAGGCGAGACCAGCGACGCCTAACGAAAGCGCGCGGCGACAGGTCGACGCGTCCAGCGCGCCGGCCGCCCCAGGCAAAGGCGATCGCAGCGCAGGCGGCCAGGCCGGCGATCACGAGACCGGCGCGGCTCGCGTACAGTGCGCTCGTGGCCGCGGCCGTCAGCACGAACGGAACGAACCACGCGGAACCTATGAGGAACACGGACGACAGGGCGAGCCACGTCGCCTCCAGATTGAGCCCACCGCCGGACAGCGTGGGCACCTCCGGGTGCCCGAGCGGGCTGGCCAGATACGCGATGAAGGCCGGGATATGTTGCGTGTTCTTTGCAGTGACGAGCAGCAGGAACGCGACGCTCGCGACGCGGCACGCGCGGATGACGACCGTCGCACCCGCCGCGCGGCCGACGCCGCCGGCAACGAGCGCGATGTAGAGCGAGATGAGCAGCTTGACGCCCGCGACGCGCGGCTCGTTGACGCTGTACGCGAGCAGTGTGGCCGCGGTCATCACGGCGAAGTAGAGTAGTAACTCGGTCCGCGGACGTGCGATCCGTCCGCGGAAGACGATGACCGCGCCAGCAAGGAGCAGGGCGGCGTGGTAGAGTTTGGGTGTCGCGCCCGCATCGTCCGCTACGAGGGCGCCGGAGATGGTCACGGCGCTTGCGAACGCGGACACGACGAGCGTGGACAGCAGGGCCGTCGCCGTCCAGGGACGGAATCGTGCTGGATTCGTCATCCGCGCAGGCGTGACGTTCGGCGGGACCCCGAGGTTCATCTTTCCAAGCTCCTTAGTCGCTCCGAGCGACTCGGACACATATTGCCTTTGTCGCCTTTGTCACTCGTGCAGAACTTCTCCGCCCGCTGGTGGGTCACCGGCTTCGTCGTCGCCGCACTGCTTGGCGCGCAAGCGCAGGCCCAGACACAGTCGGCGCCGCGCTTCGCATCTCCCATACTACCAGCGGATCACTGGGCGGTCGATGCCGCGCGTCGCGCGGTCGTGGTTGGCCTTGCGCCGGCCGGGTTCGCCTGGGGCGAAGGAACGTTGACGCAAGGCGTTGCGGGGTGGGCGCTCTACGAGGCCAGCGAGCGAGCCACGCAGACAGCGTCACCACTAGCGAATATAGCGGCCGGCGAGTGGCGTCGATTCGTGCGTGAGTTCCCGGCCGTCGCCGCGAGACTCGTCACCGAGCTGGACCGCGGAAAGCGCAGCAGTACGGCCGGCACGACCATGCCATTCAGCGCCAGCATGGATGGGCGATTCGTCACCGAGACCGGGCGATTGCTTCCGGTGCGTTCGCTGGACCGGACGAGGGAGAACGTGTCGCCGCCCGTCCCGCTAGCGGACCTCGACGACGGCGAGCTCGAGCTCAGGGTCGGCACGATCGCCGGCCAGTACGTCGCCGGCGAGGTCGCAGGTGGACGGAACGATGAGCGGTGGCAGATCCACGACTGGCATGTCATGGCGCAGGCAAAGTCGATTGAAGCGTGGGTCGGCGAGCGGGCTCCCGACTTGGGTCCGGGAGTCGGCGGTGGGCTAGTGATCGATGGCCGCGCGGTATTCGGCGGTGGAGGCTTCGGGTTCGCGAACCCGGTCCGCGCGCCGTGGATCTTTCGCCACCTGGGCTACATCGACGGCGAAGCCTTTCTCTCGCGTATCGATAGCAGCGCAGCCACGCAGTCACCCGTGGGTCTTCGCGTCGCACCTGTCGTTCTCGCCGCACCGGCGACTCCTGCTCGGCGCAACGCAGGCCTTCATGTTCAGCGGCGATGGGGTGGCGCCGTTCACGTTTCGCAACTTCAAGGAAATGTTCCTGACGCACGGCATCAAAACGGCCGGCACGGAGTTCGAGAACGGCATCGCCTCCGTGGAGGCGCGATGGCGTCCGCCGGTGCCGGTCGTTCCGGTGGTGCTCTACGCGGAGTGGGCGTCGGACGACAATCACGGGGCGTGGTTCAAGTTTCCGGCGATCGTCGCTGGCGCGTCGGTACCGTCCATTCCCGGAATTCCGGGCCTGGCGATCGGTCTCGAGCACGCATCGTTCGCGAAGCCGTGTAGTAGCTGCAATGGATGCGCGTGCAACTTCTACGCGACCTGGTATCGCCACTACGTGTTCATGGATGGCTGGACGCTCGACCGGAGACCGATAGGCCACCCACTCGGCGGCGACGGGACGGAGTGGCTGGCCTATGGCCGCTACGACGACGCACCGCGTCGCATTCGTCTGGACGCGCGCGTGTTCGCCCGTGACCGCGGCCGATACAACATCTTCGCTCCTACGTTGGAGGGACGAAGTGTCGGTGGTGCGCTTGCCGCGGACTATCGACTGACGGATGCGGTCGAGCTCCGTCTGGCCGGGGACCTCGAGCATGGGCGCGCCGACTGGTCATCGTCGTCGTTTCGTGCGGGCGTGCGCTGGGTGCCGTGACGTTTCGATGCTCTCTTCCGAATTGGGGTCAGACTCGAGTCTGACTCGAATTGGTCAGACTCATGACCCAATTTCATCCAGCTTCAACGGCTTTCTTATCTGCGAGATCTGAGTCCTCAGAGCGCTCTGCGTTGCGTCGTTCCGGGCCGCGCACGCAGGCCTTTACCTCACAAGTACCGCCGCCAGCGTTACGAGGCTCGCGATGATAGACGCCACCACCGGGAGATTTTTCGCCCAGGACCCGTCGCTCGGCGGCTTTTCGGGCACCACGACGTGGCTCCCCGGGCCAGGTCTCGGCACGTCATCAGGGCCGAACGTTCGGCGTCGCACCGTCTCGACGTGCCCGCTCGCGTTCGTCACGTACGCGCGCGACGCGTCGCCCGCGCGATTCGGGCCACCGGCCGCCCTCATGTAGTAGTCGATGTTCGCGCCGGGTAGGTAGGCCACCGCCATCGGGGCGTTCACGGCCCCGGTGACCGTCACGACTCCACTGTATCGCGAGATGTGGATCGAGTCGCCATCCTGGAGCACCAGGTTGTCCACCGCGCGTGCGTCGCGCAGCGCGCGCGGCAGGTCAATGCCAACTCGGCTGACGCCATCGCGATGGCGCTGGAACACGATGCCTGACGAGTCCGCGTTTGCGGTGAGGCCACCCGCGCGACGCACGAGCGACCCCAGCCTCTCGTCACGCTCCTTGAGCGCGTAGCGCCCCGGGAAGCGGACCTCGCCGCTCAGCACGACGGTTCGCGGCGGCAGCCAGTCCGGCTGTCGCAGAATGAGCACGTGATCGTCCGGCCGGAGCACGACCTCACCACCAGCGGCAGGCGCGCCGCCCGCGGCCGAGCCGGGGCGAGCGAAGCGATACGTGGAGTCGAGACTGACCCGCATCGTCTGCGCGCTCGCCCCGGCGGGGCGGTTCTCGGGAAAGCGCGCGATCTCGGCTTCGCCGAGGTAGGCCGTCTCGTCGAGACCGCCGGCGAGAAGGACGAGGTCGCGGAGCGTCATCCCGTCGCGGTATGCGACTCGGCCGCTCTGCTTCACTGCTCCCGTGATGGCCACGTACCGCTGCGGCCGAAACTCTGTGACGGAGAAGATGCGAATGTCATCATCGGGCGCGAGCGTCACCTCCTCGGCCGCGGTGCCGTCGGGGCGGAGCGCCGTCCGCAACTGTATGTGACTCGAGTCCGGGAGCGTGCGCGTAATGAGGACCTGGCCGAGATAGGCGTCGGGACGCAGTCCGCCGGCGTGCGCGATGGCATCGGACAGATTGAGGCCCGCCGTGAAGCCCTGCGATCCCGGCTGCCACACGTTGCCGGCGACGTTGATGCGGTTGCTGACGCGATCGGGAATCGCGAAGACGCGCACGACATCTCCATCCTCGAGCGCGACCTGCACCGTGTCAGACGGGCCAGCGCCGTCGCCCGGCGCGCGGCGCGTCCCGTACGCACTGACGTCGAGCACCACGCGCGCCGCACCCCCGTCCCGGCGCTGCGGCGCGGGCAGGATGCGTTCGACCTGCACGCGATTGATCACCGCCGTCGGACGATAGCCTCCGGCGGCACGAACGAGATCCGAGAGCGATTCACCCGGACGGAGCTCGTACGTGGCTGGCCGGTTGATCTCACCGACGACGCGCACGCTGGGGCCGCGGATCGGCACGAAGACGACGTCGCCGGACTCGAGTCGCGGGTCGTGCGACGCGTCGCCGCGCAGCAGGTAGTCATACAGGTCGAGCACATCGACGACCTTCCCCGACCGGCGGATCTCGACCCGTCGCAGGCTCCCGTTAGGCGTCGGGCCGCTGGCCGCGTAGAGGGCCGTGAGCGCCGTGCCAGCACCGGACACGCGATAGCTGCCCGGCCGCACCACGTCTCCGGCGACGAACACCTGGTACGAACGCAGGCGCGCGACGTTGACCGAGAAGCGTGTCGTCGCGTTAGCTCCACGCCGCACGCCGGGGTACACGCGACCGAGCGTACCGTAGAGCAGGTTCTCGAGCTGCTGCACCGTGAGGTTCGCGACGTGCAGCTGGCCGACCTGGGGGATGAACACGAACCCTTCGCGCGTGACGTCGAGTCGATGCGCGAGCTCGACCTCGCCTGTCAGCAGGAGCACCAACTGGTCGCCGGGGCCGAGTTTGTACGAGCCGTCCACCGGGCCGGCAGCGTTCGGGTCGAACTGCGAGGTGGAACCTGCGAACAGGTCGAGCCCGAAGATCGTGCGGCCGCTGTCGGGCGGCGCGATCGGCCGCCCGTCCGACGTGCATTTGACCTCCGTTGGCTGGGAGCGCACGCGGCGTTGATCGAGCAGCACCGAATCCGCATTGCGGTCCGCCGCGGGCGCCGCGACCGTGTCGCACTGGACGACGGGGCGAGGCGGGCGCTCAACCGGTCGCTCGGCGCGGCGACCTGTGACACTCGCCGCCACCGAATCGGCTTCCGGGTCAACGGAGAGGGCACGAAGAGCGGAGACGACAGCGCTCGACGGAACCGAATCGGTCGCGCCGGCGGTCGTCGGCTGCATGTACGAATCCAGCAGCGTTTCCGGGTACCCCTCGGCGCGCAGACGCGCGCGCACCTGCTCCGGCGTTAGGCCGCTGTCGCGAAGGCGCTCGCGCACCTGTGCCGCGAGGTCGGGCCGCGCTTGAAGCAACGCCGCGGCGTCCTGCGGGCTTGGGCGCTGCGCGTGGGCAGTTGGGACAATGCACGCCAGGGCGATGCAGAGCACCGCCCAGCGGATGGTATATGGGATCATCATTGGGTGCGGCAGATGTTTGTGCTTCAACCCGCCATCGGATCAAGGCGTCACCTGGTGCGACGCCGTCCGTCGACCGCATTGACGGACTGCACACGCTTTAATCAGATAGGTGCGCAAATTTTGTCAACTCACCCGGGCAGGCCCAACGTGAGCCAGCACGATGCCCTGCTCTCCGATTCGGTCCCAAGTACCGATCGGTCAGCGCATCCCTTCGCTCTTCCTCGTCCCGACAACCGAGCGCGACAGTTTCAGCGCGACAGATGTTGGCGTGCGCTGGGTTGAACACCGCTCTCGAACGAGTACACGCGCCACGGATGCGCGTCGCCGGCGCGCTCCGACTCCACTCCGGTGCCCCCGGTGAACTCCGTGATCACGTCCCTCCAGAACTCCACGGCGCCAATCTTCCCCGAGGAAACGCGAACGAGCCACTTGCCCGGCAGACGCGTCCACAACAGTGCAGCCGCTCGACGACCCACGCTGCGAGCGGCGGTAGCTCCGAAGCACGAAGAACTCGGCCAGATCGAGCACGCTCGGATCGTCCGTGATGGGGGAGCCGCGGGTGACCAGCGCGAATCCCGCGAGGCGTGCATCACATCGGATGAGAAACGCGAACCGGTTTTCGGGCTCCGCCCAGTAGAGCGGAAGCCGGCGGTATCCAAAGCGCCCATCCGCACCGATCACGAGATGCGGGAATGCGTCACTCATCTCGTGGATGTACAACTCGAGCAGATTGGCCAACACTCCGGCATCGACGGATGTCGCTACGTCGAGGACGACATTGTGGGAGTGCACTCGTATCGCATCCGGTCAGGGTACACCAGCTCGCCGTGGTCAAGTATCGATGGCCTGCGTGATTCGCCCCGAGTCCGTCCTCATCGCACCGTCAACTGCGACGAACGAATTTCCGTGTGCTGGACGCCGAACGGAAGCCCACTCACCGCAAAGTCACGACTGTCTGTCGGAGCGAGACGTCCTGAGCTAATGTCTGCGCGTCCGCATGATCGCCGGTCTCCCATCTACCCTCCGCCTCGCCATGAGCTCGCCCGTCAAGCCTTCCGCTCCGCTCTCGAAAGCCGATTTCACCGCAATGGCGACGATCGCGAGGGCACGCAAGGAAAACCTGCAGACAATGTTCGGTGGTGCGACGATCGTGTACGGCAAGGTATCGGCGGCTGGCACGGCCAAGACCCTGCTATCGACTGGTAAGGGTATTTACAAGAACGTCAGGACCCTCGCCTCGGCGGGTGGGACCGCGGCGAGTGCCGCGTCGTCCAGCGGACTGCGTGCCCAGGCGCAGAAGCTGATTGTCGAGGCGGTCGGTGTGGACAGTCTCCAGGACCTCATCGAAGTCATCACGAACGGCGTGGTGGAAGAGCTGGTGAAGGAGATGCTGCCCTACGTCGGCATCATCACCTCGAGCTACAAGGCGGCCAACGCCTGGAAGGCGGTCGTCGATCAGGCGCGCAAGGAGCTGGACTGGGACGCCTACACTGATTTCGTTCTTCCGGGCGACCCGCTCGCGGCGTGCGCCGCTGTCCGCACCATCCTGAGGCGCAACATCGCTCGCGACACCGTACAGGCGACCATTCAGACGGCCGCCGTCGCGTCGAAGATCGCAGGACTCGCCGGAGACTTCGGGTCAGGCGCGACCACGACGGTCATCGGGCTTGCGTCGGGTCTCGCCTCGCTCGCCGTCGAGCTCACGCAGCTCGGCATCGACATCCGTGAGATGCGCGCCGGCAACAAGCGACTCGCGAAGCCGGACACGCTGGACAAATCGATCTTCCGCGAGTGCCCGCTCGTCGGCTCCTACCTCCTCGCGTATTCGCCGACATCCATGGTGCTCAACTTCTTCGTCGCCGACATCGGATTGCCTGGCTGGATGGATCGCATCGAGCAATTCAAGAAGCAGGGGTTGGACCCGGTCGTCGAAACGGCGGAGGCGCAGATTACGCGATCCCGCATCACCATCACGGGTTTCAACACCGGCAAGGGCGTGGTCGCCAGCAAGTCGATCAGCGACAAGCTCGCGTCGATCAATTACAAGAACGTCAAGTTTCAGTTCAACCGCGTCGTCCGCTCGAAGTTGCCGTTCTGACGACGCGCCAGGCACACGCGGCTGTGCCGCTCGCCTATTCGTTAGGCGGGGAAGTGGGGCGCTCTGAACCGTCGTCTCATCCGTAGTGACTGTCCGCAGGGGAGCCAAGAGGGTGTCTGGAGGCTGTAGCAATGCGAATCACGCTGGACGCCCTGCTTGTGCTCCTCGCGAAACGAAACCGCGCCCAGCGGAGCTCGGGACTGGCTCAGATGAATTTGAGGGTCCATAACGCGTAGATCACCGCCATGGACACGACACCGTTCACGATCATCACGCCGCCGAACGAGATGAGCGCCGAGCGGAGCGGCATGCGCGTCAGCGACGTGCACACCCAGAAGTAGCTCGAGTTCACGTACTTCGTGATGATGCCGCCGGCCGACGCGGCGAGCATCGTCGCCTCGGGACTCAGGCCGAGCGTCGCCATCATTGGCGCGACGATCGACGCCGCCGTGATCACACCGACCGTCGTCGATCCGGTGATCATGTTGCCGACGACGCCTAACACGAACGGCAGGAAGATCGCCGGCAGTCCCGGTCGACTCCATCGCCTTTGGCGATCGCGTCGACCGCCGGCGTCTGGCGCAGGATCTGACTCAGCGCGCCGCCGAGTCCCACGACCATGATGATCATGGCCGAGGTGCGGAGCGCGTTCTCGATCCACTCGCTCGTACGCGCGCTGCGCCTGATCGCGCTTCGTGTTGCGGTACGCGATGCAGCACGCCGATGCTCAGCGCGACGACGGGCCATCCGAGGTAGAGCATCGCCGCGATTCGACGATGTGTCCCTTGGGCAGCAGCATCGTCGCCGTGCTCTGCGCCGCGATCAGCAGCAGCGGAATGAGGATCGGCGCGAACGCCCAGAACGTCGTGGGCAGCTCGGCTTCGCGTCCGCGCTCGACGAACGACTGACCGATGAACTCGGGCGACGGCGGCGACGCGAGACGTGGCCCGACGGCCAGCGCGTACAGCCAGCCGAAGAAGCTCGCGATGATCGAGACGAAGCAGCCCCAGACGATCACGCGTCCCATGTCGGCGTGCAGGATCGCGACGGCGGCGAGCGGGCCGGGCGTCGGCGGAACCATCGCGTGCGTCAACTGCATCGCGCCGATGAGTCCGGTGCTCATGACGCTCATGTTGAGCCCACTGCGGATGGCGGCGGAGTGGACGAGCGGGTTCAGGATGACGTAGCCGACGTCCGAGAAGATCGGAATGCCGATCACCCATCCGCTCAGCGTGAGCGCGAGCGGCATGCGCTTCTCGCCGACCCAGCGGATCATCGAAATCGTGATGCGCTCGATGCCGCCCGGTGTGCTTCAGCCCTTCGGCGAGGATGGTGCCGACGACGATCACGACGGCGATGCTCTGCACGGTCTTCCCGAATCCGATCTCGAACGCGCGCGATGAACACGGCGCGATCGATGCCGGGGAGGAGCGCGAACAGGAGGATGGGCACGAGCAGCGCGATGAAGACGTGCCATCGGAACTTCGTGATCAGCGAGGAACAGCAGCGCGACGACGCCGATCAGTCCGCCGAGGGCGATGAGCGTGCTGTCGGTGATCCTTGGGATCCATTCGTCAGGTGGTCAGGTGGTGGGTGCATTCGCGAACGCGGTGCAGTCCGGCGATCGCCGACGTAGATTCGCGACGCCGAGTCACGCAGATGCCACTAGACGACCGGTCGCAGGTCTGACGACAGACCATCGTGAATCTTCGAGTACGTGACCTGATTCGCAGGACTCTACCGCGACGATCGCGATTCCTCATGCGCCCAGAGGCACCCGCGCCGCTTCGCGGCTCCGCTCGGAATGACACCCGCTCGCTCGGAATGACGACACATTCCCGGACCAGCGTCACTGGATGCACTGCACGACGCGACGTGCCCTGCGCGATCTGCTGACGACACGACACGCCCGTCGCCGCGACGATCGCATCGGCGCGGCGCCTTCACCGCCGGAAAGAGCCGCATGCCGCCGATCTGCGAGCGACAGGTCGTAGTGCTCACGCTCGAAGCCGAACGAGCCCGCCATGCCGCAGCAGCCCGCGTCCAGCACATCCACCGTCGCGCCTGGAATGCGACGCAGCAGCGCAATGCTTCCCGCCGTCGCATTCGATGCCTTCTGGTGGCAGTGACCGTGAAAGAGGATCGGTCGTCCCGCCGACGGCCGCGTTAGGGTCCAGCGTCAAGACCGCCGTCGTCGATCGCCTCGCGCGAGCAGGTCGTCGACCATGCGTGCCTGACGCGCAATCGCCGCGCGCGCTCGAATCGCCCGCGTGCGAGAGTCCGGCAGCTCGTCCTTGAGCGTGAACACGCATGACGGCTCGCAGCCGACGATCGGAACGTCCCTCGCAGCGCCGCCGGCGCGAGCTGCGCGATCAGGTCGCGTGGCGCTGACGCGCGCTTCGTCGAGCAGTCCCTTCGAGATCAACGCGCGACCGCAGCAGACGTCGCCCGCGAGCTGCACATCCCAGCCCGCCATCTCGAGCAACTCGATCGCCGCGCGACCGATCTCCGGCTCCGTGTAGCTCGTGAACGAATCGGCGAGGAAGACCACCGGCCCGCGACGCACACCGTTCGTCGGGCGCCAGCGGTGCTCGCCGCGCGAACCAGCGCTGCAGCGTCTCTCGCTCGAACTGCGGCAGCGCACGGCGGCGATCGATGCCGCCGAAACGCTCGACCAGCGCACGCACCGGCCGCGACCCGGCGACCCAGTTCGACAGTGGCGCCAGCGCCGACGCCGACGCGATTGAGCGTTCGCACGTGACCGAACACGCGCGCGCGGAGCGGCACGCCGTGCTGCTGCGTGGTAGTGCGACAGGAACTCCGACTTGAGCGCCGCCATGTCCACCGACAGCGGACACTCCGTCTTGCACGCCTTGCACTCGAGGCAGAGGTCGAGCATCGTCGTGGAGGCCCTCGTCGCCTAACGCCGCATGCGGATCCGGCGACGACAGCGCGTGCACGAGCGCGTTCGCGCGACCGCGCGTCGAGTGCTGCTCGTCGCGCGTGGCCATGAACGACGGGCACATCGTGCGTGCCCGCCAGCTCCGACTTCCGGCACGCGCCGATTCGCGCGCAGCGGTTCGCGGCGCCGCGCATGCCGCCATCGGCCGTCGAACGAGAAACTGCGTCGCGACCGGCAGCGCCCTCGGCAGCGCCGGCTCGCGCAGATGCTCCGTCATGCGCGGCGCGTTCACCTTCTTGCCCGGGTTGAATCGGCCGTGCGGGTCGAAGATCTGCTTGAGCGAGCGCATCGCACCATACAGCTCGTCGCCGAAGATCCTGCGCGTTGAACTCACTGCGCACGAGACCGTCGCCGTGCTCGCTGCTGTTCGTTGCCGCCGAACTCCGTGACGAGCGCGCACACCTCGTCGGCGACTGCGCGCAGCGTCGTCGACCGCACCGGGCTTCGTCAGATCCATGAACGGCCGGATGTGCAGACACCCGGCCGACGCATGACCGTAGAAGCCCGCCCTCGAGCCCATGTCGCTCGAGCAGCTCGGCGAAGCGATGCGTGTATTCGCCGAGTCGCGTCGGATCGACCGCGGTGTCCTCGACGAACGCAACGGATCGCTCGCCACGCTCACCGGCCGCACTGAGCAGGCCGAGTCCCGCCTTCCGCAGCTCGCGAAAGCGCGTCAGGTCACCGCTGGTTTCGCGCGCGCAGCACGGCGTAGCCATGACCGTTCGCGCGCCACAGCGCCTCGAGTCGCTCCGCGGACGCCCGCGCTTCCGCCGGCGTGTCGCCGTAGAACTCGAGCCACAGCAGCGCGCCCGGATCACCGTCGAGCACGGACACGAGCTTGCCGTGCGCGGCCGAGCGACGCGCCAGATCGAGAATGAAGCGGTCCACCAGCTCGATGCACGGCGGCGTCGCACTCGCGCGCGTCGTCGGCGGCGGCGATCGCCTGCGGCGACCGTCTCGAAGTGGCCGGCGACGCCCACGACCGCCTTCGGCTGCGGAACGAGCCTAACGCTGGCCTCGACCACGACGGCCAGCGTGCCCTCTGAACCGACGACGAGGTTCGCGAGATTGAACGGGCCGCGCTCGGACAGCATGCGCTCGAGGCGATAGCCGCCGGACTTTCGCCAGAACGGCGGGAAGTCGCGACGGATCGCCGTCTCATGCTGCGCGACGAGACGCGGCACGTCGCGATGCAGACGCGCATCGAGCGAGTCGCCCTGCGCCGCGACGCGCGACCTCGCGCCGCGTCGAGCGGACCGAATCGCGCTCGGCTACCGTCCGACAGCACGACATCGAGCGACTCGACGTGATCGATCGTCATGCCGTAACGCGCCGAGCGCGCGCCGCACGAGTTGTTGCCGATCATGCCGCCGAGCGTGGCGCGGTTCGACGTGGACGTATCGGGCGCGAACATGCAAGCGGTGCGCGCCGGCCGCCTTGTTCAGATCATCCTGGATGAGCCCCGGCTGCACGCGCGCGGTCATGGCGTCGGCGTCGAGGCTGATCGAGACGATGCATGTGCCGCGACATGTCGAGCACGACGGCGCGCCCGACCGTCTGGCCGGCGAGACTCGTCCCGGCACCGCGCGGCAGCACCGGCACGTCGAACTTGCCGGCGACCTCGACTGCCGCCGCGACGTCGTCCGCATCGCGCGGGAACGCGACGCCTAACGGCTCGATGGCGTACAGGCTCGCATCGGTCGAGTACGAGATGGCGCGTGTATCGAATCGAACCGGATCTCGCCGCGCGAGCGCGGCGCGCAGCGCGCGCTTCGAGCTCTGCGTCAGCGACTCCGCATCAACGACCTTCCCACCGTGGCGTGCGCTTCTCGATGAAGGCGGCCACGCCTTCGCGAAAGTCGCGGCTGCCGTACGCGCGGCGCACGAGATCGTCGTCGATACTCCGGCCGTCATTGGCGAACGATCGGCTCACGATCCGGCGAACGGCTTCCCGCGTCACCTGCAGCGTGATCGGCGCGTTCGCCGCGACGCGCGTGCAGAGCGCGTCGAGCTCGCGAGTCGAACGCGTCGGGCTCGATGACGTCGAGCACGAAGCCGAACGCGCGCGCCTCCTCCGCAGACATCAAGTCGGCCGTGAGCAGCATGGCCTTCGTGCGCGACAGCTCCGAGCGCCGCGACGAGGCGCGCGTAGTTCGCCATCGAGAGGCAGTTGCCGAGCGTCTTCGCGATCGGAACGCCGAAGCGCGCGTCAGGCGTCGCAGACGCGCAGGTCGCACGCGGTGGCGAGCACCAGTCCACTACCGACGGCGTAGCCCTCCACGGCCGCAATGGTGACGACGTGGCAGCGACTCCAGTTTCGCGATGACGGGCTCGAGCCGCCGCTCGTACGCGACGCCATCGTCCCCCGACGTGAACGACGACGAACTGCGCGATGTCCGTTCCGGCAACGAAGTGTCCGCCTGCGCCGCGCAACACGGCGACACGCAGATCCGGCTCCGAAGCGACGCGATCCAGCGCCTGGTCGAGCTGCTCGTACATCGACCACGTCATCGCGTTGCGCGCGCTCGGTCGTTCGAACGTGATGACGGCGGTCGTCCCGCGCCGCTCGAAGCGGACGATGCCGCCGTCGGAGGCGCGCGGTGGGGTGTTGCTCATCTCCGTCAGTCGTGGGGACGCGCGAGCGCGCGGTCGAAGAAAGCCGCCGTCGCCGAATCGACGCGCGCCCAGTTCGAGCGGCGCATCATGTGGTGCGTGTCATCCACGATCACCATTTCCTCGAACGGCACGCGCGCCGCCTCGAGTCGCCGCACGAGATCGACCGTTCCAGCGAAGCGCACGTTGCGGTCGTCGTCGCCGTGGATCAGCAGCACGGGTGAGCGCCACGTCGACACCGAGGCGACCGGCGACGACGTCCACGCCGTCTTCCGCGCGCGCTCGAGGTCCGGCGCCTCCTCGAAGCGTCCGCTCCCTGCCGAGGCGGCGAACGCCCGGCCTGCTCCGGAGTTGGGCGTCGTGAAGTCGTGCACGCCGTGGACGTCCACGCCGGCGGCAAACACGTCGGAGTTGCGGCCGAGCGCGAGCGCGACGAGGAAGCCGCCGTACGAGCCGCCGAAGATGCCGACGCGGCGCGCGTCGACGTCCGGCCGCGCCTGCAGCCACCGCGCTCCCGCGAGCACATCCTGGTACTCGGCCGCGCCCTGCGCGCCGGCGTTAGGCGGGTGGTGAAACTCGTTCCCGTAGCCGATGCCCAGCCGATAGTTCACCGAGAGCACGACGTATCCCTTGGCGGCGAGGTACTGGTTGGACGCGTACGAGTTCGCGTAGTAGTCCATGTAGTGCCAGCCGAGCAGCATCTGGCGCTGCGGGCCGCCGTGGACGAAGACGAGCGCGGGACGCTTGCCGGTCACGTCGGTGCGGGCGAAGAGCTGCGCGTGCACCTCGGTCCCGTCCGGCGCCTTGTAGACGACCTGCCTCGGCGTCACGAGCTTGCGCGGCCGGGAAATCGGCGGGGATGCGGTCCTCACCGAGGAGCCGCGTCGAGCCACCTTCCGACTGCATGACCGCGGGCAGCGCTGGACGCTGCGCGGTGGCACTGAAAAACGCGACCGCGCTTCCGTCGCCCGTCACCACCGGCGACGACTCGATCCCCGTTCCAGGCGTGAGCACCTCGGGCGCGGCGCGATCGACGGGCACTCGCGTTAGGTGGCGACGGTCGATGTCCTCGCGCGCGGGGCCGGTGTTCGCGGCGAACACGAGAAAGCGGCCGTCGGCGCTGAGCCTGACGTTCTCCGCCATGTACCGGCCTGGCGTCAGGAGCAGTGGCGTCCCGCCCGTGTCCGGCATCGAGTAGAGGTGTGGCCATCCATCGATGGTGGAGAGGAACGTGATGCGGCCGCCGGCCGCCCACTGCAGGTTCGCACCGCCGTCCGAGGTCGGCAGCGAGCCGCGCACCGTCGCCGGCGCCTGCCACAGCCGCCGTCCTTCGCCGGTGGCCACGTCGGCGGTCCAGACACCCCAGCGCACTCGACGCTGCGCGAGCAAGCGAGTCGGGTGCACCCCCAGTGCCGGGCGTGCGGACGAACGCGATGCGTCGTCCGTCCGGAGACCAGCGCGGTGTCCTGTCACGCGAGGTCGACGGCGCGAGCCAGCGGATCGGCGTCGAGTCGTTCGTGTAGATCCCGATGAATGCGTGGTCGCCGCGGTTGGAGACGAACGCCAGGCTCGACCCGTTAGGCGCCCACTGCGGCTCTTCGGCGTCACCGTTCGCGGCGAAGAGGCGGCGGGCTGGCGCCGAGCCATCCACGGGCACCGTCCAGATCGCGTGGTCGCGGATGAATGCCACGGCGTCGCCCGCGGGGGACACGGTCGGCTCGTCGCCGTCCCCCAGGAGCTTCGGCTGGGCCGCCAGCGAATGGCACTGACCAGACCTGAATCTTCGGCGCGACCGGTAGTGAAAGCGGGTTGGGAGACGCGCCGCTCCAATTCCCTCCGTGATCGCCGCCGCGCACGTACACGACGTATCGGCCGTCGCGCGTCAGCTGGACGCTCGTGAGCTCCTGGCCGTCATCGCGGTCGTACGCCGTGATCTGTCGCGGGCGAAAATCCGGACCCTCCGCGACCCACAGATTGCGTCGCCCGGCTTCGTCGAGGGCCCACGCGATGCGGCTGCCGGTGGGTGCCGCGGTGAGCTCGGAGGGGAACGGGTAACCCGCGATCTGCGCGAGCGTGAACGGCGCTGCTGCCGGGCCCGACGGCGGCGCTGACTGGGCGGCGAGGGGAACGGCCACCAGCAGCGCCACGACCGGGACGCAGGAGCCGAGGTGGAACGAAGTACGGTCGTCAGCGCGACGGCGAAACGGACGCAACATTGGGAGGTGGCGCGGCTGGGGACGCCGGTGATCGCCCGCGTGGCGAACCGGCGTGCGAACGTATCGCGCGAACCCGGACCACGCTACCACTGTGCTACACCATGTGCCACGCGATGCCGGGCGCTGGCGGTCAGGGCGGTGCGCCTAACGCGAATAAAGCCGCCGACCCGTACAGCGCCGGCCAGAAGGGGCCTCTGGCATCGGCCGTGCGCCTGATGCGGCGCGATCCGCTTCCCAAAGGCCGCGGACGAACTATCCGGGGATCGCAATTATCGCGGACGAATTATCGCGGACGAATTATCAAGTGCCGGCCCGCCAGCGCTGTTACGATGAGAGTATCGGAGACGAAAATGTCGCTTCCAGACAAGGCACTGTGGATCATAGAGCGCAACTCTACCCAACCCCTCACGCTCGACGGCATCGCCGCGGCGTGCGGTGTCTCACGGTCTCATCTGGCCCATGCCTTCGGCACCGCGACGGGCCTGTCAGTCATGCAATACGTGCGCGCGCGTCGCCTGTCGGCAACAGCGCAGGCACTCGCGGCCGGCGCGCGTAACATCCTCTCGCTCGCACTGGAGGCGGGCTACGGTTCGCACGAAGCCTTTACACGCGCGTTCCGCGAGCGCTTCCAGCAAACCCCCGAGAGCGTGCGCGAGCGGCGCAGTGTCGCCGGACTCGAGCTCGTTGGCCCACTCGAGCTGCGGCCTCACGCCAATGTCCGCCTCGATCCGCCTCGCATCGTCGACGAACACGTCATACGCGTTGTCGGCCTCGCCGAGCGTTGCTCGTTCGACACGACCATCACGATTCCCGCGCAGTGGCAGCGGTTCATGGAGCTCTACCCTGCCATTCCCCATAAGCGCGACCGCATTCCCGTCGGCGTGAACTACGGCGCGGACGACGACGGGCAGTTCCAGTACATGTGCGGCGCCGATGTGCATCGCTTCGGGGAGCGCATGCGAGGGCTGCTGCACCTCGAGATCCCGCCTCGACAGTATGCGGTGTTCGAGCACTGCGGACACGTGTCCACGATCTACGAGACCTACCGCAGCATCTGGAGCGACGCGATGCCTAACACTGGCCGCTCTGTGGCTGATGCTCCGGTCATCGAGCGGCACAATCCGACGTTCGACCCACGCACGGGAGAGGGCGGGCTGACGTTGTGGATACCCCTGACCTCGTGATCGATCGTGTGATGGATCGTGGTCCTGTCAACGATGAGGATGACCGGAAATGCACTACGACAGCATTGGCGCACTGAGCAGACGTATCCAGGAACAGACCGTATCACCCGTCGACGTCGTCGACGCGTGCTTGAAACGCATCGCGACGTTGAATCCCGTCCTGAACGCGTTCATCACCGTCATGGCCGACGATGCACGAGACCAGGCAAGGGAAGTCGAGGCGGAGATCAGGAGCGGAGGGTGGCGAGGCCCGCTGCACGGGGTGCCAGTCGCGGTGAAGGATTTCTATGACACGGCCGGCGTGGCGACAACAGCCGGGTCGGAGCAGTTCAAGGACCGCGTGCCGGATACGGACGCCGAAGCCGTCGGGAAATTGAGACGAGCCGGCGCGATCGTCATCGGCAAGACCAACATGGACGCACTCGGCATGGCGACCACGGGGTTGACCGGCTACTTCGGACCGGTGCGCAACCCATGGAACGGCGACTACGTGACTGGTGGCTCGTCGGCTGGCTCGGCGGCGGCGGTGGCCGCTGGGCTGTGCTTCGCGACGCTCGACACCGATGCGGTTGGTTCGGTGCGTCTCCCGGCGGCGTGTTGCGGCGTGGTGGGATTCAAGGGCAGCTCGGACTTGATCAGCATCAGGGGCATTCTGGGCGATCAGCCGGTGGATGACTTTGTCCGCTGGATGGCCCACGCCGCGGTGACGACACGCAGTGCCGCGGATACGGCGCTCGTGCTGAATGCGGTCGCTTCACGCGACGAGGATTTTGCCGCCGGAGTCGTTAGGGCCGACACAACGGTTCGAATCGGCGCGGGCAACAACTTTACCGCGGACGCCGAAGTCAAGCGGGCATTCGACAAGGCCGTGGCCGCGCTTCAGAGATGCTGGATACGACATCCGTGAGACCGCCGTGCCGTTCGGCGACCCCAGCCAGGGCAGCATGGCCAACATCGAGGCTGACCGTCGCGGCATTGTCAGTGAAGCCTTCACGGATGTCGACGTCATGCTGCTCCCGACATTGGACTCGACTGTTCCAACCGTGGCCGAGGCGACGAAGAATCCCGAGCAGGGGGTTTCAGCGGAGTCCACTGCGTTTGCCAACTACTACAGCCTGCCGGTCGCGAGTGTGCCCTGCGGGTTCGATAGCCACCACATGCCCATCGGCCTGCAGATCGTTGGCAAACCCGGTGGCGAACGCACCGTTCTGAACGTTGCGCACCAGTACGAGCTCGCCGCGAAGCTCGGGTCGATGCATCCGATCGCGTAGGCACGCCCGCCGTCTACATCACACGCAACTGCAACCCGCGCACACATGAGGATCGAGGCATACGCGATCCACGAGCCGGGCGGCGCAGCAGAGCCGTTCGCCTATGAGACGTCACTCGGCAGCGCAGACGTTCTCGTGAGGATCACGCATCGAAGCCTGGCGAGGGGCGACATCCAGTTCATCGACAATGCCTGGGGTGATGCTCGGTTCCCACTGGTCCCGGGCCACGAAATCATTGGCATCGTCGAAGCGGCAGGCTCCGACGTCGCCGACCTGCATCCGGGTGATCGTGTCGGTATCGGGTACCAGCAGCAGGCGTGTTTCGAATGTGCCTTCTGCAGGCGGGGCAGAGAGCAACTGTGCGTTAGGCAGAAAGTCATCGCCGTCGACTGCTACGGCGGCCTGGCGGAACACATCGTCGTCGATGGTCGGTTCGCATTCCGGCTCCCGCCGCAGATTCGACTCGGCCACATCGACGCCGTTGCTCTCGTCAGGCCTGACCGTATACGCGGGGATCCTTCGCGCAGGATTGCCTGCCGGCTCCCGAGCGGCGGTGCTCGGCGCGGGAGGACTCGGTCATCTGGCAATCCAGTTCCTTCACCGGATGGGGCACAGCGTGACCGCGTTCTCGCACTCGCCTAACAAGCGGGGGCTGATCGAGCGCCTGGGAGGGACGTTCGCGGACAGCTCCGACACGGGGCACCTGACGGAGCACAACGGCGCATTCGACTTCATCCTCTCGACGCTGAATGTCCCGTTCGACCTCGACGCATTCGTCAGAATGCTGACGCCAGAGGGGCAGCTCTGCCTGGTCGCGTCGCCGCTGGAGCCGTTATCGCTGAGCGGCGGTCTGTTGAACAACTCTCGGCGATCGATCTATGGCAACTACATCGGGAGTCGGTCCGAGACCGTGGAGATGCTCGACTTCGCGGCGACGCATGGCATCCGGGCCGTCGTCGATGTGATGCCGTTCGCTCGAGTGAACGACGCCATCGAGCGGATCCGTCGAAGGGATGTCGCGACGAGTGTCGTGCTGGAGAGTTAGCAGACAGCGGCTGCTATTGCCTAACGCCCCAGTCGAGCTGCGGGGCGTCTACTCGGGCGGGGGCGCAGCATTCTTGCGCGGGTGCGCCACCGAGTGGAGGTACAGCGACTCCACCTTGGCGCGCGCCCACGGCGTCCTTACGCAAGAACTCGAGCCAGCGGATCCATCGCCGCGCCGGAGCGCGATGGAGGAGGCGTGCCATCCAGGCGGTGAGCGCCGCAAGCAGAATAATGTCGCCGATCACTGCCGCGGCAGGATAGGAAACGCTGCCCGGCTGGGCCACGAGCCCCGGATTGCGCCCACGTTCCAGCACCAGCCAGGTGAAGCCGGCCCAGTGTAGAACCAACCAAGAGCGAGTCAGGCGGTGGGGCATTGCCATGCGTTGCGACAAGGTCGCGTGCGGCCTAATGCTGCCGGTAACTCGCGAGCGAGTCGAAGAAAATCGCGAGTGCAGCGACGCCTATCTGAATGGGGGCCTCGGCGTATTCCGCGACATGGGCCACCCAGGATCCAACGTTCCTGTTGCTTCGACGAGCATGACGCGACGGTCTCGCCGGTCGCACCGTTCGATCAACCGATCGATCACGCCGACGGGTTGCGTGAGGCCCCTGAGAATTGACTTGGCCTCGGTGAACCTGCCGAGCTGACGATGTAGCTCGGCCTCGAGGAGGCGCTGGTCAGGCTCATCGCCCAACAACGTGAGGAGAATCTCCATGTTCCGACTGCCTTCCCCGGTCGGCGGTTCGTCCGGGGAAGCCGGCGGCTCGACGTGCTCACTCGCACCTGAATCTCGTGGCACGGTGCGCGCCTCGACGGACGCCCGGCGGTCGGCATCATTGCGGCGCCACCACGCGCGGAGCCGCGCGTCGCGTTGAACGCTGGGAGCGGAGGAAAAATCTCCGCGAGCGAGCGCCGCGTGATACGCCTGCTCGCTCGGCTCCGCTATCCACGGCATGTCTCGCGACGGCGTTGGGGCTGGTGGTGCATCGGCCTGGTAGAAGCATCGATGGCACCTGGCGCATTCCACGACTGTTGGCCCGAGATCGGGGAGTGACTCGCGGAAGCCGTCACTCCACGTACGCGATCCCATGAAGGCGATCGAACCGTAGGTCGGCACCTGTGCTCGGGCCGAGCAGTTCGGGCATGCCAGTGCCGTCAGTGGTCCTGGTGTCGACATCGGCGAGTCCGTGTGTCCGTCGTGAGGCGTAACGCATTAGGGAATGCGTCGAATCACATGCATCCATGCAAGACCGCTGTGGTTCAAGCTAACGATTGGCTTAACGCCTGGCTGTCAGGGCCCTTTCGGCAGGGCGGTCGGCGGCCGATCTCGCTCGAGCAACTGCTCTACGAAGGCGAGCTTCTCCTCGAGCTCTCCCAGCCGGATCTGAGACTCGGCCAGCGCCTCACGCGTGCGATCGAGCTCCTCCATCGCGGAGACGGTCGGGCTGGAGTCGGCCTGTAAATAGGCCGTGTACAGCGCGCGGGGTGCATCCACGTAGAGTTCCGTATACCCGCAGGCGCAGCACACTCGCGCGGTGAGATCGACGCGCTCGGGGCGCTTGAAGAGCATGGCATTCGGCCGACGCTGTACCTCGACCTGGAGGTCATAGCGCATGTTGTCATCGCCTCGCTCGGCGACGCGCGCTCGCGGGATCACTTCGTTGGAGCTACACCGGGGGCAGAGCAAAGGGTCAGGCATACCCGCTCCTGTCTGAGGGGGACGAGGGGCAGTGCACCAGGGCCGAACCGCACAACGCCCAACGCCGCCAACCACAATCGGACGAACACACAGCCCTGTTGCGCTCTAACGCCTTAGCTCAGCTCAAGGGAGTCACGTAAGAGCGCCGAGCGGAGCTCGGCGCAACTCCTGAAATCCCTTGTCAGCTTCAGCGTTCGTTAGGCAACTGCAATGAGAACTGAATCGATAACGTGCTTCCACTGCGCATTGACAACGCTGATGCGGTCGGCGTAGAACTCGGTTTCTGAATGCTGCGGCGCCAAGAAGAAGACCACATGAGCAGTGCGAAACGCAAGAACTTCGGTCGCCCCGGTAGCGTCAGCAATTCGCTGTGACATGTGGTCAATGTACTGCTGGCGATTGCGTCGCGGAAAATGTTGATAGACGAGCACCGAGTGGCCAGCCAGATAGGTATCCGTCAACTCGCGCCAAAGAAGGTATTTTGGGCTGTTCCGAGTTCCGGCCCGACAGCTGTCAACCTCAAGGCCGTTGTCCGGATCGAAGAAAACAAGCTCATGGCCCGTCGCCTGGCGCAACATCTCCTCGAAATGCTGCCGCCTCGCATGTTTATCTTGGGGAACCACTTCTGAGTAAAACCGAGCTCCAGGCAAAATGTCCGCGGCCGCGACTTGATCGACTGATCGCCGGCCAGCGCGAACCAGCTCAACGAGCGCATCAAACAACTCTGGATCGCGCGGTCGCCATGCCAATGGGTGCGTCCAGATAGGAGGCGAGCCGCGGACTCGAACTGGCGGTTCAGAGTACAGCTGTCAGCTCATCAAGCCCGCGAGAACTCCGTCCGACGTGACTTTGAGAAGTAGGACCTTTGCCTCAGAAGGCGGAGTAGTCATGGGCTCACCCCGCTTTCGGTCTGCGAAATTGACGTGGAGTTCTCGAGCCTCACTGCGGATCTCCATGGACTGCGGGGCTATTCTGTCGCCAATACGGAATGCGTTGGTTGCCGTGTATCCCCCGGCACTTTTCAGCGCGACAACCACGTAGTAGAACGTGCCGCTCCCGCCCGACTCTTGGGTTACCCAGAACGCCAGATCCTCCAGGCCATCGCCATTGAGATCTCCTTCGGCCTCACTGCCAAGGTAGCGAGTAGTCGTGCTAGCAGAAGAGTTCTCCACTGGCGCGCTCGACACGCCGTTGACCAGCGTGACCAGCGTCCCGTTTACGGTAAAGGACGCATTCCTGCCAAACGTTGTCGCCTCCACGGGCGGCTGGGATAAGCGTTCGGTGTGCTCCGCGTCTTGCTCTGTAGAGCGACATCCTCCGATTCCTAGAACGCCAAGAATCATTAGACCGATCGCTTCTCGTTTTATCATGGTCATAGCAGTAGTCGGTGGGACAGCTGGGGTGGTCGTGAACTCTCAGACGTCTAACGCCTGAAGTTGAGCTGCGAGGGCACCCATAGGATGCGGCGACGCAGCCGCCGCCACCAAATCGCCCTCGACAGCTCCAACGGACGTTAGGCTGCAGCCACACGGAACCGCGGGCTAGATACTCTGGTTCGGCCGTGAGCGCTCGGGCCGAAAGCGAGTGTCGAAAGGTATCGGCGTCGGCGCGGTGCGCGCGTGGAGTTTCGATGCGACCTCCCGCCCGTCGACGCGACACCCGAGGCAGTCAGCGTCACGACTTCCGTGAGCGTCCAGCGGACGGCTTGGCCGAAGGTGTTCAGTTTGGCCGTCCGGTGCAAGCTGACGTCAGACCGATCACATCTCCGCGCCGAGTCTACGGGACGCGTCATCCATGTTCTGCGTCGGCTCGCATTGGAGCCGGCGGCGAGGCCAGGTCTTGTGGAATCGCTCGCAGCACGGACTCTGCCCCGCGACGGGTTATTTAGCCTGGGTGCAGCGGCGGGCCAGCCTACGTTCCTTAGCTACCCTTTTCGCGTCGTGCGTGTCCAAGACCCGTTCCCAGGCTACCAAACTCGGAGACTCACCCATGCTGCGACGGGCGGAAATCGGTTTCGCGATGCTCTTGGTTCCTCTCGTCGGAACCTTGGTAAGTCACCGTTCCACCCAGCCGCCCGGGACCAAGGTCCTGAGTGCCGAGGTCCTGAGGCCGACAGGAGAGTTGCCCAGGGTCGAGGTCGCAGCTCCGGGACCACGGCTTTGGCTGGCCACGAGCGGCGACGCGAAGGTCTACGTGTTCGGCTTCGGCGAAGCGAAGGATACGTCATGGCTCACGCCCTCCATTCGGCGCGCCTTCGAGCAAAGCTCCGAGCTCTGGTTGGAGACTGCGGGGCCCAGTGAGCCGACCAACCAAAGTCCAGCCGAGCGACGCGCGGCGGCGGAGCGAATGAAGCGCCTCGGTTACGAGCCCGGTCGGACTTTGTTCGAATGCGTTGGAGCCGTCGGTCCGGGAACGAACGCTCGCGTACATCGAGGAACTCGGAATCAATCGGGACTCGATTCGACCAATGCGTCCCTGGAGGGCATACTACTCAATCGTCCGGGCATTCTGGTCCAAACGACCGGCGACCCACAACCAAGTCGACGTGGATGCTGTGCTCGGCTCGATGGCGCGGGCTGCCGACAAACGTGTCGACTATGAGTTTCCGAACAGCGAGCCGTTCACGACGCTCCTGGCTCTGATGCCGGACGCGGCGCAAAGCCAATACATCGAGTGGCTCCTGGATTTTCTGGATGATTACAAGAAAGGGCGCAATGACTCGACCGAATCGTTTCAGCTGGATCGACGGGGATCCGGGCGATGGTCCGACACGATCGCTCGATCGTATGCGGACCAAGAATGCCTGATCTGTATCAGGTGATGCAGCGGCAGCGGAACGGGTGGTGGGCCCGAAAAGTCTTCGAATTGCTGGGGACTAAGGGGACGAGGATCGTCGCGATCGGGCAGCTGCACGTACTCGGGGCCGGATGGGTTACCTCGGCAACTCGAGCGCCTTGGGGTTACGCTCGAGTTGGTGCAATGACACACCGTCAACTTTGGTGTTGGTGATGCCCAGCCCATGCGTATCCATGACTTGATGGAGTGGTGGTTGTCGCGGTCCAATGCATAACGTCAACCCGCGAGCGCCCGACCGGATGGAGCCAGCGATGGTGAGCTTAGGGTACCGGAATACTGGGCACGATACCGAATGCTTCTAGCGCTCGTCACCTTCTATGGACGTTAGGCTGGAGGCGGCCCCGACTCGCCGGCCTGAGCGTGCGCCTCAACGAGCGCGATGGCGAGCCCGACGAACTCCTCCGGAGGCGGGATGTACGAGCTGGAAGGCGCGGCCCATGCTTGGAGCTCGCGCATAACGGTTTCCACGTCGGCGTTTCCGTCGAGCACCGCAACCAGCCACTGGGCGGCCTCTCCGAGCGGCTCACCCAAGCCGGGTACGAACTTCGCTCGGGCAAGGACATCTTCGAGCGGCTGTTCACGTTTGCGTATGAGAAGGAACAGGGGATCGTCCGGCGGGCGCTCCCAGAACGCGTTTACCATGTCGTCGGACAACGTAGGCTCCCTAATGTGTACGTCAGCCTAACGCCAAATGGGTTGTCACGTTATCTCGCGAAGCCGACCCAAATGCTGTGGGGCTTCGCAAGATATGCCGTTGGTGTCCGGAAGAGCAAACGCTAAGCCGCTTGGCGGCATGAGGTTGTGCGCCCAGGAAGCGGCGGTAGGCGGTTTCGTCTTGCGAGGGCTCGCAGGATATCGGCGCCAGGCGACCACGGGATTCATAGCATCCCATACGGCACCCATAGAGTCCGCTCGTTGCCCGATCACGAAACTTGCCAGCCCCGCCACACTTCGCGCCCGCGCCGCCGCTGAGATCTGGTTCCTTGCTGTCGTCGAAGCAACGTGCCGCGCCGCTCGAGCCACGCTGGCGGAGTCGGTTTGCCGGCGCGCTCTTCGTCCGACCAACATGGTTGCGCCGGCATCACGAGGTTCCCCACACCTCACCGAAGACGCGCATCCAGTTCCCGCCGATGATCTTCTCGACGCGCGTCGCCGAGTGCCCGCGTGTCAGAAGCTGGTCGGCGATCAGCTCCAGCCGCCGCGGCGTGTTGAGGTCCTTCACGAACATGTAGTCCTCCTCGCGCGGCGCGGCGATGCCACGCTGCTTGCGGCCTTCCACGAAGCGACGGTGCTTCGTCTCGTACTCCGCGTTCACGACGTGCGGCGTGATCGAGAGATCGCTGCCGATCCCGACGTGGTCCTCGCCGCAGACCTTGACCGCGTACTCGATCTGCTTGATGAGGTCCGCCGCCATCGGCTGCCCCTGCGCGTTGAGGAACGGCATCATGTAGATCCCGATCACACCGCCCTTGTTCGCCAGCGCGCGCAGGATGTCGTCCGTCTTGCTGCGCGGATGATCGAACACGCCGCGGCAGCCGCTGTGCGTGATCGCCACCGGTCTGGATGACGTGGCGATGCCGTCGGCCGTCGTCTGCAGCCCGCAGTGGCTCAGATCCACCAGCATGCGCAGCTCGTTCATCCGCGCGACCACATCTCGGCCGTGACGACTCAGGCCCGCGTTCGCCGGCTCCAGGCAGCCGTCGCCGAGGAGGTTGCGGTCGTTGTAGGTGAGCTGGATGATGCGGACGCCGAACCGTTGGAAGACGTCGAGGTTCGCCGCGTCGCCCTCGAGCATCGTCGCGTTCTGGAATCCGTAGATGAGCCCGAGGCGCCGCGTCTCCTTCGCGCGATGGAGATCGGCGACGGAGTAGATCTTCATGAGGACGTCGGGATGCGCCTGGAGCTCGCGCTCCCAGTATCCCATGTCGCGGAACGTCGCCGCGACGTTAGGCGCGCTGCTCACGGTCAGGTTCACGGCCGTGATGCCCGACGCTTTCGCGTTGGCGACCATCTCGGGCGTGAGCGGGTTGGCGGTGGCATCCGGCGTGTTGAACGGCCCCGGACTCGCGAGGCAGTCGATGGCTACCGCGCGCTCGTAGCCCGGCCACCCCGACGACACCCGCTCGGCGGCAGCACCGCGCGCTTCGCGACCGAGGAGCACCGCTCGTGGCGCAAGCGCTGTTACTCCGGCGAGTTTGGTGAAATCACGGCGATGCATGGACGAATCACTCCGCGTGTGTGGAGACGATCTACTTCAGCCCCGCGCGCCGCAGCATCGCCTGAAAGCGTGCGTCCGACCGGAGTGGCGCGAGACGGTTGTCGACGTTCATATAGGCGAGGATCGCCGCATTCGACGTGAAGCCGCGCTCGAGCCACGCGATGGCTCGGTCGGCGTCGCCCATCGCGGCGTACATCTGAGCCGGCACCCGCTCGTCCAGGTAATGCTCGCGCGCCGCCGCCTCCACCAGTGCTGCCTCTCGCTTCGCTTCCGTTCCGCGCCCCAGCCGCGCGAGCGCCGCCGCCATGTGTGCGTGCGTCACCGGCGTTGGGTCGGCCTCGTGTCGGAGCGTGTCGACGAGTGCGGCGTACTGCCCGTTCGCGAACATCAGGTGCATGCGACAGCGATGGCCGACCGCCGCGGTGACGTCGCCCGCCGACGCGCAGGCCGCGTTCGCGTCGGCGAGCCGGCCAGCATAGACGAAGTTGACCGGCGCCCAGTAGGCGAGGAACTGTGACAGGGGGTCGATTCGGAACGCGCGATGGAGCACCGCCGCGGCCGAATCCGGCCGGCCGGTGGCCGACAGGATGTTGGAGTAGCCCGTTGCCGCGTCCACGAGCGTCGAGTCGAGGGCGAGCGCGCGCACCCACTCGCGCTCGCCCTCGGCGTAGTCGCGGTCGTAGTAGGCCAACAGCGATGCATGCTGCGCGTGTGCGTCGGCAAGCGTGGAGTCGATGGCGAGCGCGCGCGCGACGGCCGTGCGGATGTGCGGCAGCGCCTCCGTCGCCGGAACGAAATCGTCGGCCAATCGGATCCACGCCTCTCCGAGTCCGCTCCAGGCGGCGGCGTACGTCGAGTCGAGAGCGAGCGCTTGCTCGTAGAGTGCGACGGAGCGGCGCAGCGATGGCCCGGTGTACACGTCGGCCAGGTACTGCGCGCGCAGCACGAGATCGTGCGCCTCGGCGCTCTCCGTGCCCTGACGCGAAGGTCGAAGCGTGCCGGCGAACCTAACGCTCAGCGCCGACGCGATGGCTCGTGCGACTTCGTCCTGGACGCGGAAAGCGTCCTTCATGTCGCGCGCGTACGTCTCGCTCCAGAGCTGCGTGCCATCGGTCACGTCCACGAGCTCCACCGACAGGCGAAGCTGCTGACCTTGCCGCCGTACTCGGCCCGCGAGTACGGAACCCACGTTCAGTCGCCGGCCCGCGTCGCGCACGTCCACCCGACCGCGCGTATCGATGAGCGAAGCCGCGCTCCGCGATGCGACACGCAGTCCCGGTACTCGTGCCAGGGCGCCCGTGACTTCGTCTGTCATGCCGGCGGCGAAGTACGCGTTGGCCGTATCGCCCCCAACGTCTACCAGCGGCAATACCGCAACCGACTTCGCCGGCGCCGCGGTAGTGGCCGCGAGTGGAGCAGGTGAGGAAGCATCGCGCCGCAGGAGAATGGTGGTGGCACTCACCGCGACCACCACTAGCGCAGCCGCGGCCCCCCACCTGAGCCAGCGCCGCGGCCGAGGGAGGCTGACGCGCGATACCAACTCGGTGGGTGTGGTAACCGCTTCGAGCTCGGCGAGCACTTCGTCTCCGGACTGCGGCCGGTCAGCGGGGTGCTTCTCGAGCAGGCGCATAACGAGTACCGACAGCCGGTCGGGTACATTGGCTCGGCGGTTCGAGAGCGGCTCGGGGGCCTCCGTCGCGTGCGCCGCCACGAGCGCCTGCATCGAACGCCCGACGTACGGATGAGTTCCGGCGATGAGCTCGTAGGCGATCACGCCGAGTGCGTAGAGGTCTGCTCGATGATCGGCCGTGGAGTCACCGAGTGCCTGTTCGGGCGCCATGTAGGCTGGCGTCCCGAGTGCGACACCGGCCGACGTCAGCGCTCCGTATCCGTCGGTGCCGCCGTCGGTCGCCGCGACGAGCGCTTTGGCGATGCCGAAGTCGGCGACGAGCGCGTCACCGTCCTCACCGAGCAGGATGTTCTCCGGCTTGACGTCGCGGTGGACGACGCCGCGCCGGTGCGCGTACGCGAGCGCCCGTGCCACGTCACGCAGTACCCGTACGACGACACCAATCGGGAGCGCACCATCGCGGGCGAGGCGGCCGCGGAGGGTCTCGCCCGCGACGAACGGCATCGTATAGTACAGCAGGCCGTCGCTCTCTCCGGCGTTGAGCAGCGGAACGACGTGCGGGTGCTGGAGGCCGGCGGCCAGCTGGACCTCTCGTCGAAACCGCTCGGCGCTCACGAGCCCCAATGTCTCGGGCGGCAGCACCTTGACCACCACACGACGTCCGAGAGTAGTCTCGACGGCCATGAAGACGCGGCTCATTCCCCCGCCACCGAGCTCTCGCTCGATGGAGTAGGTACTACCGAGCGTTGTCCGGAGGTGCTCCCCCAGGTCGTTCTTCATGGCCCGCACCTCCGCGTCGCCGCCCAGCCAAGTTACGATGCGGGGTCACGCCCGCCAACAAGAGGTCCTCAGCCTCGAAGCCTAGGCGAGCCGTCCGGCGAGCGTGTGCAAGGGTCGAGTAGGCGGCAACCCGAGCCGCGATGCGATGAACGCCCACTGGTCCACCGATTCCGCGATGGCGGACGACTGCGAGGCGTAGCTATGGCTCGCGTTGCTCGAGACCGCGGAGCGCTGATGGGGCGGCTGCACTCCTGCGCCGCCTGGAGGGCCGCCGCGAACTTGTACGCGTGACTCGGCACCACGCGGTCGTCGTGGTCGCCCGTGAGCAGCATTGCGCGGGATAGCAGACGCCGTTCCTCACGTTATGCAGCGGTGAGTACGCGTGGCAGATAGCGGAACGCCACCGAGTCGTGCAGGCGAGCCATACTCGGGAATCGACCCCGCGCTGCATGGATCAAGTCGCTGGGTTCGGGGCGGCAAGGCACGATGTGATTCTCGTCCGACCGATGAGGCTGTCCAGTGACACGTGACCGCGCGCGCTTTTCTTCTCACCGACCAATCCCGGATTGGACTCGAGGGCGGCCGGTCCACTGGCCGCCCTCGAACCACCGAGACCCATGCCTAACGAACTGCGGTACGGTTCAGAATGGGCTGGGAGTCAGCAGCTGTCCTTCGGCTACTGGACTGATCGTGAACACGCGAGAGGCGCTGCCCGTCTTTCCAGCGTTGTCGGTGACGCGCGCCGTGGCCGTGACCGTCGTCTTGCCATCCGGCAGGATGAACGAGCCACCCGCGACCCAGCTCGCCGTCGTGGTGACGATGCCATTGCCGCGATGATCCAGCGTGCTGCCCGCGATGTCGAACGCGGGCGCCAGATTCTGGCCGGCCGGGACGATGACGCCGTTCCCGCGCTTGAAGTCGACGTCGAACGTGAGGCTCAGGCCGCGGAAGTTGCGATTCTCGCCCGTGCCGCCGAACTGGCTGCCGTCGCGGATGAGTCCCACCGTGGGGCTGATGCCTTCCCCGTTCTCGTTGACGCCGATGCCAGCGCCGCTGCGATCGGACGCCGAGATCTGGAAGAACAGGAAGGACGGGGTCGTGGCCGTGCCCGTGCCTAACGCCAGGCTCGACTGGTCACGCGGGCCGACCAGCGTCACTTCGGGTCCGTCAATGTCGTCCAGGCCATCTCCGCCAAGCAGTTCTGGCGACGCGGGCGTCAGCGCCTGTCCGCTCGTGCCGTGCTTGTCGACCTTCACCTTCACCACATCCGTGCTGATATGGCCCGCCGCGTCGCGCACGCTCGCCGTGATGTTGAAGCTCTTCACGTCCTCGCCGAACGACTCGAGCACGTGCCAGCCGGTCCAGATCGTCACACCGGCGCCCGGCGAGTCATCGGAGCCGAGGGTGTTGAAGAGGTTCGCCAGGTTGGTGTTCTTGGGGATGATGCTGCCGTCCGGCTTGATCATGTCTTCGTCAATGAAGACGCTGAGGCCCGGGAAGTTGGGGTTGGCTTGTCCCAGGAGGTCCGTGTTGCGGATGTTGATGCTCTCGTTGGCGGCAACATCGGCCGCGTCTTTCGTCACGGTCTCGATGATGATCGTGAACGCCGATCCACCGGCGGGCGACCCCTGTTCCGTAGGCGCCCTTCACCACCGGCCACGACGTCGTTGGTGACCGGGGAGGTGATTCGTACGACCGGACCATTCGATTCGATCACGCCGCCGTCGCCGTTTCCTGGCGCGGTGACTGGCTTGCTGTAGTCCTGACACGCGGCCGCCGCGGCGGCTGCAGCAATCAGGACGAGTTGCTTCGTGGTGACCCGCATCCTGTCCTCTTCATCAAATTGGTTGTTGGAGCAATGCGCTCCGTGTATTGCGTCGCGATATGCAAACGGATCACTTCAGCCCGACCGGTCATTTCACGCGCGTCCTTTACACTTCTGACACATGGTGGCCGAGTGCGTTCGCCGCATGAAATCGTGCGTTCGCCGCATGCAGTCGCGCTCGCCGTATCAGGGTGCGCACTCGCCGCATGAAGTCGCGTACTCGCCGCATGTATGGCGGCGAGCAGACAGTGCGTGCACCGCGCCTGGTATGACAACCATGCCGCGTCAGGTGGGGCGCGGCTGCATACGGATGAGCGCGCCTAACGCTGATCGACCCGATGGGGCGCGCCTCGCGCGGGCGCCCGTTTCAGGTTCACGCGCGTTCGAAGCGTCTCCGCGTCACTCGGCGTTGCGAGGCGGACACCATGCGTCACGCCGTCGCCGCAAGCACGCTGAAGCCGCAGAACGGAACGCGGCCTTCCAATTGGTCATGTCGCCGTCGCTGTAGTGCGGTAGGTTGAACACGTGCTTTCCCGGGTGATGACCACGTGACTCGTACGCCTCTCTTCTCGCTCTCGATCGCGAGCATCCTGTTCGCATCCCTCGTCGGCCCTCATGCGACGCAGCCCATCGAGCCACGCCTCCTGGCCGGTCTCACGTGGCGCAACGTCGGCCCCTTCCGCGGCGGGCGAGTCGCCGCCGTGAGCGGCGTGATCGGCCAACCCGGCGTCTTCTACATCGGACTTCCAGGCGGCGGCGTGTGGAAGACCACGAGCGCGGGGCAGACCTGGTATCCGGTGTTCGACTCCGTCACTGCCGTGTCGTCGATCGGCGCCGTGGAGGTCGCGCCGTCGGACCCGAACATCGTGTACGCCGGCACGGGCGATCTGATCACCGGCCTGGGGATCAACGAGGGAAACGGCGTCTACAAGTCCACCGACGCCGGCGCGACGTGGCAGCACATGGGGCTCGACGAGACGCAAGCAGATCCCGTCGATGCTCGTCGATCCACGCGATCCGAACGTCGTGCTCGTCGCCGCGCAGGGCGACGTCCACAAGAAGACGCGACGTCCGCGGCGTGTTCCGCTCCACCGACGGCGGGCGGACGTGGACGAAGACGCTGTACGTGGACGACGAGACCGGCATCCAGAAGCTCGCGCGCGCGTTCGACGTGCCTAACGTGATCTTCGCGACGACCGTGCCGCACTACCAGTCGCCGACGCCGAGGCCTCGCCCGGCGGCGGATACAGGCCGGACCGGGACCGCGCTGTACAAGTCGACCGACGGCGGCGTCACCTGGAAGGAGATCACCGGCGGCGGACTGCCGCGCATGCGGGGACGCACGTCGATCGCCGTCGCGATGAACACGAACGCGCAGCGGGTGTTCATCATCACGAACTTGGGGCTCTGGCGCTCCGACGACGGCGGCACCACGTGGCGCCAGATGGCCGCGGACGATCGAGCGCATTCGCAACGGCCAGGGCGGCTACAACTGCGGCGTCTACGTCGACACGAAGAATCCCGACATCGTCTACACGATCAGCACGACGAGCTACAAGTCCACCGACGGCGGCAAGACGTTCACCGGCTTCAAGGGCGGCTACAGCGGCGACGACCCGCAGCAGATGTGGATCGACCCCACGGACAGCAAGCGCATGCTCGTCGGCTTCGATCAGGGCGCGGTCGTGACGCTCGACGCCGGCGCGACGTGGAGCTCGTGGTACAATCAGTCCACGGAGCAGATCTATCACATCTCCACCGACAACTCCTATCCGTACTGGATCTACGCGACGCAGCAGGACGCCGGCGCCATCCGCACGCGGAGCCGCGGCAACCTCGGCGCAATCACTCCGCTGGACTGGAGTCCCGTGCCGGGATGGGAGTGGGGCACGATCGTCGCCGATCCGCTCGATCCTAACGTGGTGTACGGGAGCGGGAACGGCATCGTGAAGATCACGTATCCGAGCGAGCAGTGGATCGACGTGAGCCCGGGCGTCGGATCCGAGCCTCGGCGCTGCAGGCAGGGCATCTCGGAGCCGATCGTGTGGGCGCCGTGGAACCAGCGCGAGCTGCTCGCGGGATTCCAGTATCTCATGGCCACGACCGACGGCGGCGTGCACTGGCGCAAGCTGAGCCCCGACCTCGGGCGTTCCGCCTAACGACTCGACGTGCGCGCGCGGCACCGGTCCGCGCCCGCCTGGCGGCGTGATCGAGTCGATCTCCCGTCCACCGTGGCGCGCGGGCACGATCTGGGTCGGCACGAACAACGGGCTGATCAAGCTCACGCGGGACGACGGGGAAGACGTGGACCGACGTGTCGATCCCGGATCTGCCGACGCCGAGACGTGCGATCATCGCGTACGTCGACGCGTCGCATCACGACGCCGGCACGGCGTACGTGGCGGTGGATCTCCACAACCCCGGCGACTACGCGCCGTATCTGTACCGAACGCGCGACTTCGGGAAGACGTGGACGAGGATCGTGACCGACCTCCCGACCGGGCAGCCGAGTGGGAGCTTCGCGCGCGCGATCCGCGCGGACACGAAGAGGGCAGGGCTCCTGTTCGCGGGAACGGAGAGCGGGATGTACGTGTCGTTCGACGACGGCGACCACTGGCAACCGCTGGGCGGATCTGCCTAACACGTCGTACCGCGACATCGCGATCAAGGGCAACGACCTCATCGTCGCGACGTATGGCCGCGGCCTCTGGGTGCTCGATGACATCTCGATGCTCGGCAGCTCGACGCCGGCGGTGGCGAGCGAGCCCGCGCATCTGTTCAAGCCGGGCGACGCGGTGCGGGTGCGCCGCAACGTGAACGCGAACACGCCGTTCCCGAAGGAGGTGCCGCACGCGCTCAACCCGTCGGGTGGCGTGATGATCGACTACACGCTCGCGCTCGGCGCCGCAGGGCGAGATCACGCTCGACGTGCTGGACGCGTCTGGTGCGGTCGTCAGGCACATGTCGAGCGGGCCGGCGCATCCGGTGCCTGAGGCGGCGAGGCCGACGCTGCCCAACTTCTGGGAGGCGTCGCCGCTCGTGCTGCCGACGAAGGTCGGGGCGAACCGCGTGAGCTGGGATCTCAGGTACGACGCGCCGCCGGTGTTCGCGCACACGTTCGAGCTCAGCGCCAATCCGGGGCTGACGCCACCGTCGCCGGAGGGGCCGCTCGTGCTTCCGGGAACGTACACGGTTCGCCTGACGGTGGATGGACGGGCGTACACGCAGACGGTTGCGGTGCGGCCGGATCCGAGGTCGGCGGCGACGCCTGCCGCGCTACAGGCGCAGCATGTGCTGGTCATGAAGCTCGTAAAGGGGATGAGGGTGACGTTGGAGGGGTATCAGCAGGCTTCCACGCTTCGAGATGCGGCGCATCGGGCCGTGCCACCTAACGCGAGTACGGAAGTGACGGCGGCGCTCGCCGCTCTGGATGCGGCGATTGACTCCGTGACAGGCGATACGGCTGCGGCTCGAGCCTTCCACCTTGCGGGCGGTCCTGCGCCTGCGCCCAGATTCGTGGACGTGAATGTCGCGCTGGCCTCCCAGCTCCTGGCACAGGACTACGCTGATCTCGCGCCAACGCCGGCGATGCTGGCGGGATTGGCGAAGACCTGTGCCGCGTTAGGGACGACGGTGCGCAACTGGCAACGCGTGGTCACGCGCGACGTTCCTGCTTTCAGCGCGGTGCTCCGGCGAAATCAGATGGCGAATGTCCTGGCGACGCCCAGCCCGGTCGCGGCGCCCGAGTGTGGGGGCTAGCGCCGTTCCTTACCTCGCCACGCGATGCTTGGCGATCGCCTCGCGAACCCTGTCCCACCCTTCGGGGTGCTCGCCGAAGACGCTCTCCTTCCAATCGTTCAGGTAGTAGTCGACCGAGAGACCGTGCTGGTTGACGACGTCCAGCTTCGCACCCTTCTCGATCAGGTAGAGCGCCGAGTCCCACTGCCGGGTCCCGATGAAACGCACGACCGCCGGCGTCCCGTCTGACTGGATGCGATCGATGTCCGCGCCGTTGTCGACGAACGCGCGCACCATCTCCGCATCGTCAGAGATCTCGCCCAGCGGCGTGTTACCGCTACGCGGGTCGACCGCGTTCGGATCCGCGCCATGCTCGAGCAACGCGCGCATCGCGTCGTGCGCCGCCGGAGTGCGGCCATAGATCAGGTAGCTGGGCGGACTCTCGCCGCTCGCCATCTTCGTAGTGCGCGGGTCGGCGCCCGCGGCGAGCAGCGCGCGAACCGGTCCCGATCCACCCTCCTTCTCGCGCACGACGACGATCGCGTATGCGAGCAGGTCGTTCCCCGCGCGGTCCGTTCCTTCGGGCGGACGCTTGCCGCCTAACAACTGCACCAGTGTCGCGGAGTCGTTCGCGGCGATCGCACGCGCCATCGACGCCAGCGTCGCGTCCTTGAAGTCGCCGACGCGCGCCTCGTCGTCGGCAAACCGACGGCTCTTATTCGCCCGCATCACCGGATCGGCGATGAAGAACACCAGCGGCCACGCGAGAATGACGGTCAGCGTGATCAGCCCCATCGTCGACTCCCTCCGCGCCGCAACCTTGAGCAACAGACCGGCACCGGCAAGCAATGCGAGGACGAACAGCACCGCAAAGATGCCGAGCCCGGGTCCGGCCTCGGGGCTCGACGTGCGCTCGGTGGAGACCCGCACGAGCCAATAGAGCAGCACGGCGAGCAGGATGCCCCAGAGCGTCCAGTTGACGGGGACGAGTATGCGCGTGTTCACGGACTTTACGATGTGGGCCGACCGCCGCGCTCGTCCAGCCTTCCGGGTGAGCGTGACGCTGGACTCGTACCTTCACCGCCGATAACGTGATGGATGACGTGATGCCTCCCCCAACGCGCGTGCCTGCCATGCTCGACCTGATTCGCCGCACCGCCATTCTCCGGTTGCTCCCGCTGTTCTCGCTGCTCGGGCCGTCGCTCGCATCAGCCCAGCGGCACGACACGCCCAGCTTCACCGTGGGCACCGTGACCGCGCAGCGCGGCACGACAGCAACCGGCACCATCGCGGTACCCGCCGGCACCGACTCCGGGCTCTCGATTCCAGTGGCCGTGATCCACGGCGCGCGACCGGGCCCGATCGTCGCATTCGTCGCCGGAAGCCACGGCACCGAGTACAGCTCCATCGTCGCCCTGCAGCGGCTGATCCCGCGCATCGACGCGAAATCGCTCGCCGGCACGGTGATCATCGTTCCGATCATCAATATCGCGTCGTTCGAGCAGATGACGCCGCATCTCAATCCGGTCGACCGGAAGAGCATGAACGGGAATTACCCGGGCGATCCCAACGGGACACAGTCACAGCGGGCACTGGCGCTCATCACGAGCCAGGTCGTCGTGCCAGCGGACGTCGTCGTCGATCTCCACGGCGGAGACCTCGACGAGAATCTCCGCCCGTACAGCTACTGGTTCCGCGGCGGGCGCGCGGCGCAGGACTCGGCGGGGCTCAAGCTCGCGCTCGCGTTCGGGCTCGACCACATCATCGTCACCGACGTGAATCCCGATGCGCCTAACGCCGGACGATCGCTCTCGTCGCAGGCGCTGGTTCGCGGGAAGACGGTGCTTGGTCGCCGAAGCGGGCCGCAGCGGGATCGTTGCGCCGAGTGACATCACCGCGCTCGTCGATGGCTCGCTCAACGTGCTCGGCCAACTCGGGATGCTGCAGCGGCAGGTGCATCGGGTCGCGAATCCGATCTGGCTCGATGGCGCGGGGCCGAGGATCGCCGCCGACAGCACGAGCGTCTTCTTCGCCTCGGTCGACCGCGACGCCCGGGTGAAGAAAGGACAGGTGCTCGGCTACACCACGGATCTCCTGGGAAAGAAGACCGGTGACGTGGTCGCGCCGATCGATGGACTGGTCACGTTCATTCGCGGCGTGCCGTCCGCCGCGCCGCGCGCGACTCTGGCGACCGTGCTCGCGATCCTTCCATCACCACGTCCGTGGAAGGCTCCGACGCCGTGATCATCGTCGCGCGGCGGACCTGCAATAGCGTTAGTCCCGGACCGAGGTCATCGCCTGGTACACGAGCACGGGAAACTTTCCGGCGACGTCCGACCGGTTCGGCAGCTGGTTCAGCATGAAGATGAGAACGACTCCCTGCTTACGATCGACGCGATACTGGCTGCCATATGCGCCGCCCCAGCCGAACGCGCCGACCGAGAACAGCGTATTGTCCGCGCCGAGTCGCTCGACGATCGAGAAGCCGAGACCGAAACCCTCGCCGCTCGTGGGATACAGCGTCCCAGTCTGGTTCGTAGTCATGAGCGCGACGGTCTGCGGCGACAGTACTCTCACGCCGTCGAGCTCACCCCCGTTCAACATCATCTGCATGAGGCGCGCATAGTCGCGTGCCGTGGACACGAGACCCGCACCGCCCGAAAAACTGCGGCGCGGACCGTCCACGTAATGCCCCTGTCCCTTCGCGCCGTCGGGCGCGCGAGCCACGTGATTGCCGGCATCGCTCGCGTAGACCGCGACCAGGCGCTCGCGCTTCGCGGCGGGCACGAAGAAGTGTGTGTCCTTCATTCCCAACGGCTGGGTGATGCGCGTCCTGATGAACTCGTCGAGCGGCAGTCCCGACGCAACCTCGACGACGCAGCCGAGAATGTCGGTGTTGTACCCGTACACCCACGCCTCGCCGGGTTGACTCGCGAATGGAAGCGACGCGAG
Organism: uncultured Gemmatimonadaceae bacterium; assembly: GCA_963829055.1. Classification (GTDB taxonomy): domain Bacteria; phylum Gemmatimonadota; class Gemmatimonadetes; order Gemmatimonadales; family Gemmatimonadaceae; genus JAJKIV01. The sequence goes on from CAWHHI010000009.1 coordinate 108,063, forward strand.
GCGCTCCATCGTCGGACAAATGGGTTCGTCCTTGTCGGCCGTGTACCATCCCCAACCCGCCGCCGGCCCGAGCCCCTTCTCGCGATACAGCGACGCGAGCACGGAATCCGTGCCGTACGAGATCCCCGCGGTGTGAGTGAGCAGGTCGCGGATGGTGATCCGGCGCTTGGCCGGCATCTGCTGGCCGTTCACCATGACGGTCGTGCGGGCGTACGCGGGAATGAAGCGACTCACGGGATCGTCCAGCGCGATCTTGCCTTCCTCGAACAGGATCATGGCCGCGATGCTCGTTAGGGCCTTGGTCTGTGAGGCGATCCGGAAGAGAGCGTCGGTCGTCATGCGTCGCCCACTCTCCTTGTCGGCCCAGCCCACGGCGCGCTCGTAGACGACCTTCCCGTCGCGCAGCACGAGCCCGACCGCACCCGCGATCCTGCTGCTGTCTGTCTGCTGTAGGAGATACGCGTCCACGCGCTGCAAACGTTCGGCGGAGAAGCCGTTGTCCGAACGCGCGCTGGCGCGGCTCGCGGCCTGCGCGCTGAGTAGCGCCGGGAACGCTGCGACAAGGAGAAGGGTGCGCTGCATGGGAGTGATGGCTCGGTGTAGTTTTGGATTCGAGGCGCTCACGCGGCGTCTTCTCCCAGGCCGAGCTCTCGCAGAATCTCCGCCGAGTGCTGGCCGAGCAGCGGGGGTGGGCGCCTGACGCGCGGCGGCGTCTCGCTCATCTTGAGCGGAAAGCCTAACGTGCGCACTCGGCCGGCAACCGGATGGTCGATTTCCTCGATCATGTGACGGGCGTGCGTGTGTGGATCCGCGAAGACCTGGGCGAAGTCGTGAATCGGCCCCGCTGGTACGCCTACGGCGAGCATGCGCTCGACCCAGTCCGCGGTGGTACGCGCGGCCAGTGCGACCTCGATCTCGCGCACGAGCGCGGGGCGGTTCGCCATTCTCGCGGCGTTCGTCGCGAAGCGCGAATCGGACGTGAGCGTCCTCGCGATCCAGCGTCGCGCAGAGTCGCTCCCACTGCAGCGACGTGAGCGCGGCGAGCGTGATGTACCCATCGCTCGTGCGGAACGCCTGGTACGGTGCGCTCAACCGGTGGGCCGAGCCCATCGCGTGAGGCGCACTGCCCGTCGCCCAGTACTCGGTCGTTTCCCAGACGGACATCGCGAGCGCCGACTCGAACAGCGACGTGTCAATGTGCTGCCCGCGACCGGTTTTACCACGCGCGATGAGCGCCGCGAGTATGCCGTTCGTGGCAATGAGACCGACCGACAAGTCCGCGATCGGTACGCCGCATTTCACGGGCGTCCCGCCGGGCTCACCAGTCACGCTCATGATGCCGCTCATGCCCTGCGCGATGAGGTCGAAGCCGGGTCGGTCCGCGTACGGGCCCGTCTGCCCGAAGCCGGATATGCTCGCGTAGATGAGACGCGGATTGAGCGCCGACACGGTTTCGTAGTCCACGCCGAGCCGCTTCGTGACGCCCGGGCGGAAGCTCTCGACGAGCACGTCCGCCGTGCGAACGAGCGCCGTCATCACCGCACGGTCGGAGTCCCGTGTGAGGTCGAGGACGATGCTGCGCTTGTTTCGATTGAGCGCGAAGAACGGAGCGTTGTCGTTGCCAGGCATCCGCAACTGCGCGCCGCCCATCGATCGCGAGAGATCGCCGGTGGGCGGTTCGACCTTGATGACGTCGGCGCCAAGGTCGCCGAGCTGCATGGTGCAGAACGGGCCGCCCATGACCTGCGTGAGGTCGACGACGCGCACGCCGTCGAGAGGGAGAGTCATGCGGGCAATTCTAGCTCGCCGCCGATCATTTCACGACGCCCGCATCGAACACGACCTTCCCGTTGAAGATCGTCATCAGACACTTCGCGTCCTTGATCTCGGCCGTCGGCACCGAGTAGAAGTCGCGATCCCACACCGCGAGGTCCGCGTACTTCCCGACCTCGATCGACCCGATCTTCTTCTCCAGGAACATCTGCCGCGCCGCCCAGATCGTCACCGCGCGCAAGCGCCGTGCGCACGTCCACCGACTCTGCGCGGCCGAACGGGTCCTTGCCGTAGACGCCTAACAACGGCTCGCGCGCGATCGCGGCCCAGATGCCATAGCGCGCCGGGAACGGCGTGACGCCGATAGTCGGAGCCGTTGCGCCCACGTCATGCCCTTCGCGCGGAACGTCTTGAATGGATTCAGGCGAAGCGAACGCTTCGGCCCGAAGTTGCCCGCGTACGTGTCGCCGAGCCACCAGGTGAACGTCGCGGATGGCTCGGGATAGCCGGCGTCGAAGTCGCGCTGCAGCCTCGCCATCATGTCGATCGCGTGATCCGTCGGAATGTTCGAGTGGATGATCGCGTGCCGGAGGCCCTTCTTCGGATTCTCGCGCATCGCCTGATCGTACGTGTCCACGACCCAGTCGATGCCGCGGTCGCCGATCGAGTGCACCGCGACGTGCATTCCGGCATCGTGGTACATGCGGATGAGCATGCGGATCGTGTCGGGATTCGACGCCGGATATCCGCGATTGCCCGGATCGGTGCCGCGATAGTCCTTGTTCCAGTCGTCGTAGAGCCACGCCGTGCGCGCGCCGCCCGAGCCGTCGATGTAGAGCTTCACGCCGCCGGCGATCACGTGATCGTCGCCAGTGCGTCTCGTACGGCTTCGTCATCGCCGCACGCTCGGCGATCAGCTCGCTTCGCGCTCATCGACCGAGCGCCCGCCTGACCAGAGCGCGAACACGCGCACGTTGAGCGCGCTGTCCTGCTCGACCTTCTTGTAGATGTCCCACGTCTGCGACGAGATGCCCGGGATCCTTGAGGCCGGTCATCCCCTCGGCGTTGAACGCCTTCACGAAGTCGCGGATCCCCGCTTCGGTCTCCGCGGCCGAGCGCTGGCGGGACGAGGCGACGCACGAGACCCGCCGCGCCTTCGCGCAACAGGCCGGTCGGCGTGCCGTCGGCGTTGCGGTCGATCGTGCCGTTCGGCGGATCCCGCGTGTCCTTCGTGACGCCGGCGAGGCTAAGCGCGACGCTGTTCGCGACGACGTAGTGGCCGGTGGTCTGCGTGAGCACGACCGGGTTGTCGGGCGAGACGGCGTCGAGGTCCTTCGCCGTGATGACACGTCGCTCGGTGAGCTTGCCCTCGTCCCAGCCACGTCCCTGAATCCACGCGCCCTTGGCGCGACGTGGCCACCTTCGCGCGAATCGCGGCGGCGACATCCGCGATGCTCTTGACGTTCGGATAGCTCAGGTCGATCACGTACAGGCGGTCGGCGCCGCCGCCGGAGAAGTGCGCGTGCGCATCGAGCAATCCGGGCGTGACGGCGCGGCCGCCGAGGTCGATGCGTCGTGCGTTAGGCGCGGCGGCGCGTTCGACTTCAGCCGTCGACCCGACAGCGACGATGCGTCCGCCAGCAATACCCACGGCCTGTGCGATCCGATCGTTCGTATCGACGGTCAGCACGCGACCGTTCACGAGGATGAGATCGGCGCGTGGCTGCTGCGCGCTCAGCGGTGCCGCGATCGCGATGCACGTCGCGAGAACGAGCGAATGCTGCTTCATGGACTTCATGGACACGTGGGAGCGATGTAGGTCTGGAATGTGATTGGACGCGCCGGGCCGGCATGGCCATTGTGAGGTCGCCACCAACGGTGTGGTAGACGATCGCGGAATGTCCAGCGAGTGGCGACCGGTCGGTCCGGGCCGTATGATATCGCGCCGCCCGGTTCGGTTCCCGCTGTCGGGCGAAGCAACCCAGAGGATTTCTCTCTCTTGTCCGGAGGATGCTGTATGCTGCGCGCAGCTCAGTTACGCCTTGCCCTCGCCGCCATCGCAGCTGTCGCCCTGGCCGCCTGCCAGGAAGACCAGACTCCGACGGCCGTGACCGTCCCCGCACAACCCTCGGCAAGCGCGCAGTCGTCGCAGGGCAACGGGCCACCCACGGCCGACGAACTCGATCGGCAGGTGCCCGGTTTCGGTGGCTTCTTCCTCGATCGCGCGGGAGAGCCGACCGTGTACCTCGACGCGTGGTGCGAGCAGGGCTCCGGCGGAGCGCGCGCTCGGTGCGTATCTCGCGGCGCGCGGCCTGTCGAACGCGGCGGTGCACGTGCTCGAGGCCCGGTACGGATGGCAGCAGCTCCAGCGCTGGCAGGACGCGGCGACCGACGGTGCCTTCGAGGTCCCCGGGACGGTGTTCGTGGACAACGACGAGACGAGCAACCGTGTTCGCATCGGCGTCGAGAACGTGAATGCGGTCGGACAGGTTCGGGCGGCGTTGGCTCGCCGCGGTCTGCCTGACGACGCGGTGATCATCGAGCGCGCCGACCCGATCGTGCAGGTGGCGTCGCTCCAGAACGTCGTCGACCGCCCGGTGCGCGCTGGCGTTCAGATCAATTTCCCCGGATTCCTCTGCTCGGTCGGGTTCAACGCGACGTCGGGCGACGTAGAAGTCGTTCATCACCGCGTCGCACTGCACGACCAAGCAGGGTGGTGTCGAGAGCACTCCGTATTGGCAGCCGCTCCAGTCGGTGAATGGCACGCAGATCGCGACGGAGGTTGCGGACCCGGTCTACTACGAAGGGCGCGGGCTGCCCGGGCGGCAAGACCTGTCGCTACAGCGACGCTTCGCGTGCGGCGTACAGCGAACGGCGCCAACCAGGCGCTCGGCCTGATCGCGAGGACGAGCGGGCCTAACAACAACAGCCTCGAGATCACCGGCTCGTTCACGATCACGTCGGACGACTGCGCAGACACGATCGGCGGATGCCTGCCAGTTGGCGCGACGGTGAACAAGGTCGGGCGCACCACCGGATGGACCAGGGCACCATCACGAACACGTGCGTCAACACCGGCGTGCAGGGCAGCAGGATCGTCCAGCTCTGCCAGACGTTCGTGTCGGCCGGAGTGGGCGGGGGCGACAGCGGCTCGGACGTCTTCCAGATCACGGGCGATGCACGAGCGTGAAGCTCGCTGGGATTCTCTGGGGCGGGAGCTCGAGCGGGACTCAGTTCGTGTTCAGCCCGTTCGGCAACGTGACGAGAGAGCTCGGCGCGCTGACCACGCACTGAGCCGCCGACGCAGTATCCCGACGTTCACCTAACGCTGGAGGCACCGGCCCGCGCCCGTTCGGGCGAGCCGGTGCCTCTCGTTTTAACGGTCACGAACACCGGCACCGCTGTCCGTGACGTTGCAGCTCCTCGGCCGGAAACCCACCGCCGACTTCCGCATCTCGGACGCAGACGGCCGCCCAATCTGGACTCGCCTTCGCGGCCAGACGATGCTCGGCGCGCTTCGCCTCTATCCGCTGGATGCAGGAAAGGCACTCGTATTCCGAGCGGTGTGGGATGGGCGTGACGACGGTGGAAGCCTGGCGCCGCCGGGCGAGTACCTGATCCGCGGCGTGCTACTGACTGACGACCCCGGAGGGCTGCCTTCCTCGCCCCTCCGGCTGCGCGTTGACGCCTAACGCCTCCGGGATCGACGCTCACACCCGCGGCATCACCTCGGCTGAAAACAGCTCCATACTGCGTAGCACCTGCTCGTGTGGGATGAGGCCGCCGAAGTTGAACCAGCAGATCACCCGCCCGGGGTTGAGCTCCTCCCTCACTTGCTGGAGCCGTTCCACGCACGCGGATGGCGTGTCGAAGATCCCCGTCACGGTGTTCACACTGTCGTACGTCATCCCGCAGATCTGCTCGAGAATCGCCTGCAGCTTCGGCCGCTCCGACTCAGGAGACTTCGCCACCCATGTCGCCGCCACCGACGCCGCCGTCTCCGCGAATTGCCTGACACTCGGCGCGACGTCACGCTCGACGCGACGCCGGTCGCTCCCGACGTAGATCGGCATGAGCAGCGTTAGGTCCTCGCCCGCAGCCGTCGCATGGCCGGCGTCCGCGCGGGCGCGGCGGTAGAGCGGAATCAGCTCCCGCAGCTTCGGGAGCGGGTTGACGTTCGAGGCGACGAAGATCGGGTAGCCCTCACGGCCGGCCCACGTGGCGGTGTCTGCGCTGTTGGCGGCAACACGAATGGGTGGGTGCGGCTGCTGGATCGGCCTCGGCGCGAGTGCGAGGTCGTCCGCGTGGAAGAATCGCCCTCGGAACGAGAACCGCTCGGTTGTCCACGCTCGGCGGATGTAGTCGAGCGACTCTACCATGCGGTCGCGGCTCTCGGACATTGGCACGCCGAAGCCGCCGAAGTGGCTCGGGTTGCCGCCGCGCCCGACGCCGAGCTCGACACGGCCGCCACTGAGGACGTCGAGTGTCGCGATCTCCTCCGCCACACGCATCGGGTGCGCGAGCGGGAGCTGCACGATCGCGGTGCCGAGGCGGAGGGTGGTCGTGCGCGCCGCGATGGCCGCCAGGAGGAGGGTCGGGCAGGGAAGGATCGATACCGTCGGGTTGAAGTGGTGCTCGACCGGCCACACCGACTCGAATCCGAGCGCTTCGGCGCGCGTTGCCTGCTCTATGGTGTCACGATACCGTTGCGCGGGCGACTGGCCCTCGGCACACGATAACAGGTAGTGAAGTCCGAACTTCATCGTTCTACTCCTCGCCAATGCTCACTGTGCGTCGACCGCGACCGCCGCGGGTTGCACGGGAGGATGGTACGCGCGCGTGCCACGCGGGCGTATCTGGCGACTGGCCGATCTTGTCCCTGACGATGGTTGGGTCGGGCGCGTCGCGACGCGCCATGCGTCGCCTAACGAACCGGAATGCTACCTGGGCCGACTATCCGGACGGGGGCGGAGCCGCGCGTAGGCGAAGAGGGGATTCACCGCGGCTTTGCCTTGCACGAGCGCCGCGACGTGCTCGCCGAGCGCCGGCCCCATCTTGAAACCGTGCCCGGAGCCGCCGCCGACGAGCCACACGTTCTCGAGTTGCGGATGCTTGTCGATGAGGTAGTTGCCGTCGCTCGACGCCTCGTACTGACACACCCGCGCTTCCACGAGCGGCGCGTTGGCGAGAGCAGGGAAGCGCTCCGCCACGATTTTCTTCGCGCGCGCGAGGCCGTCGGCGCTCGGGACACGGTCGATCGTCGTGGGGTCGACTTCGTCGCCCGCTGTATCATCCGCGACCTTGAGGCCGCGTCGCTCGAAGCTCGGGACGCCGTAGACGAGCCGCTCGCCGATGTGCACCCATACCGGTTGCGTCGGGGCGTCGAATCGGCGTGTCACCCGGCGGCGTGCCGAAGAAGAAGACCTCCTGTCGAGTCGCGACGATCCGGCGGCCGACGACGTCGGGGAACACCTGCCCCATCCACGGGCCGCACGCGAAGACGAAGCGGTCGGCGTCGAGAGCGCTGCCGGCCGGCAAGCCCGATGTTCGTTAGGCGACTGCCGGCCGTCCTTCCAGGGCGGACCATCGCCTGCCTGTACGTTCCGCCTTCGCGCACGAACGTCTCGCGCACGAGCTCGCACGCAACGCGCGCTGTGAGAAACCCGCCGTCCGGTTCGTGGAACACGCTGCGCACGTTCTGAAAGCCCATCTGCGGGAAGCGGCGCCGAGCCTCGGCCAGTGGCAGCTCTTCGAGGCCCAGCCCGACCGCCTTCATGGGCGCGATCGACTTCCGCACGTAACTGTCGTCGGTTGCGCACATCCAGACGGCGCCGGTGCGGTAGTAGATCTGGCGCTTCCACCGCTGCTCGGCCTCACGCCACAGCTTCATGGCGCGAGCCGCCATCTGGCTGTAGTCGGGGACGCCGTTATACACCCCGCGGATGACGCGAGTCTCGCCGCCTGACGACGCGCGCGAGTTGCCGGCACCCCACGCGTCCACGAGCGTTACGCGCATGCCTGCGCGGAGAAGCGAGAGCGCGGTCCAACCTCCGAATGCGCCAGCACCCACGACGATGACGTGCTCCTGCGATGGCCGGAGCGCGCCGAATCGCAGCACGAACGGCGCCGCGACAGCGGAGGCGACGAACGAGCGCCGCGATACGTGGCGAGATGCAGGCGTTGTTGTCATTCCAGCGAGCACCAGCCGCTGTCATCCCGAGGAGTGAAACGACGAGGGACCTTCTGTAACGTCATAGTGGCACGACTGCCACGAGTACGTTACGAGAAGATCCCTCGCCTTGCTCGCTCGGGATGACACGGTGGTTCGCGCGAGATGACGCCGCATTCTTCCTCCGCCCTCCGCCGTCCGTCCGCCGTCCGCCCCTCCTTCCCAAGGCCTCCTTCCTCAGGCCTCAGTAATTGAACGTCAGGTTCACACCTAACGTCCGTGGCTGGTTCGTGAGGTATCCTACACGAGCTCGCGTTCCACGCTCGCGGTCGAGCGACAGCAACGCCCGCTCGTCCGTGACGTTGTTGAGGAACAGCGCCGCTTCCCAGCCCGGTCGCGTGATCGCCAAGGCGCAGGTTGACCAGATTGTACGCCGGTAGCTCCGGGTCCCACGTGAACGTCGACGCCGTCAGCGGCCCGCCGATCGTGTTCGGCGCGAACGAGTTCAGGTCGAGCACGCCGAAGCCCGCCGCCTCGTCGTCGATCTGCGTGAAGCGCGAGCCCACGTAATTGTACGTCGCGGTGAGGAACCCGTCCGACCCCGACCGCAGCGGTCGATGCAGCGTGACCGCGGCCGCGCCCTGCACCTCCGGCACGCTCGGAAGCCGGTTGCCTTCCTCGATGCCCGACACGACGCTGACCTCCCCCGTGGAGCTCGTCGAGGTCAGGGTGGACCGCAGCTCCGCGTTGTTGAGCGTTCCGGTCAGCGCGAAGTCGAAATACTTGTTAGGTGCCGCCGTGAGCTCGAGCTCCAGGCCCTGGCTCACCGACTTGGGCACGTTGAAGACGAGCCGCGACGAGCACGAGCCCGCGGTCACGATCAGCTGCAGGTCGCGAATGTCCATGTAGAACGCGGACACGTTGAGCGACGCGCGCCCATCCATCCACTGGGACTTGGCGCCGACCTCGTAGTTCCACGCCGTCTCGTTCTCCCACGACTCTCGACCGCTGAACGTCGCGAGATCCGCCGCCGTGCACAGCGGCACGTTGAGCGGGTCGTTGATGCCGCCGAGTCGGAAGCCCTGCGACGCCTGCGCGTTGAACGTGAGCCGGTCGTTCGCCTTGAAGCTGGCGATGACGCGCGGAGCGAAGCCGTCGGCGCTCGTGGACCCCGGCGTCGACACCACCGACGTTCCGGTATTGTCGTTCGCGAAGATGCCGTCGAAGACCTGCTCGCGATCCTCGTTGAAGTTGTAGTAGCGCAGCCCACCCGTGAGGTCGAGCCGGTTCGTCAGGCTCACCGTCGCTTCGCCGAACACCGCGGTCTGCCTGAGGTCGTACGACAGGTCGGAGTAGAACAGCACATCGGTCGGAGCGATGAGTCCCTTCGTGGGAACGCCGGAAGCGGCCTCGAACCCGGACACGTCGAGGCTCTGGCCGTAGTCACGCAGGCTCTTGCTGAAGAAGCCCCCGACGAGCCACCGCGCGCGGCCGCCCCCACCGGCAAGGCGGAGCTCCTCGGTCACGACGTGACCCTTGGTCGCGTCATCGAGCGGCGAATTGAGCGTGTAGACGTCCTCGGGAAGACCGATGCTGCCACCGGTGATGCTCGACGTCAGTGCACCGGCGTCGCGCACCACGAGGATGTCGCGGTAGCTGTAGGACGTGACCGACGTCAGGTTCGCCTTCCCGAAGTCGTACTTCATGTTGAGATCGCCGAGCGTGTAGTTGTCGGTGAACGGCTCGGGGATCTGCGTGAACAGCTCGCGCTCACCTAACGTGACGGGAGGGCGCGTCGTGGTGTAGGGGTTCGCGAGAATGTTGTACGCGTCGATGCGGTTCCAGCCGTCCGCGCGCACGGTCTGGTAGACGACGCGCGGCGTGATGGTGAATCGGTCGTTAGGCTGGAACTGGAGCGCGGCACGCACACCGGTGCGTGTGCCGCTGTTCACGTTCTTCTCGACGCGCAGGCTCGGCTGCACCGCGTCCATGTAGCCACCGAGCTGGTTGTAGTACAACGCCACTCTCCCCGCCGCCCTGTTGCCGATCGGGACGTTCGCGCCGAGCTTGACGTTCGCGCCGATGCCACCACTGAGAACCTGGCTGGTTCCGACCTCGCCGAACGTGCTGCGAAGTCCGAGCTCCGGCTGGTTCGTGATGTAGCGGACCGTGCCCGCGAGCGACCCCGAGCCGAACAGCGTGCCCTGTGGCCCACGCAGGACTTCGACGCGCGAGACGTCGAACAGGTCGAGGTCCGGCGTGAACAACGACAACGAGATGGGCGACTCGTCGAGGTAGACGCCTGCCTGTTCCTTGACCCCGGGTTGGTCACGCGCGATCTGGCCGGCAGACGCACCGCGGATGGCGACCTGGCTCTGACCGGGCCCGAGGTTCTGCACACTGAAACCAGCGACGTTCGTCGAGATGCCCTCGATGTTCTCCACTCCGCGCGACCGCAGGTCAGCCGCCGTCGGCGCGGCAACGGAGAAGGGGACGTCGGCCAGCTCCTGCTCGCGGAGCGTCGCGGTGACGGTGATCGCCTGGAGCGGCAGCGCCTGCAGCGTTAGGTCCACCGTCACGTCCTGATCGACGCGCACGTCGGTGCGCGTGGTCCTTCGAAAACCGATCAGCGACGCGGAGACGGTGTAGGTGCCTGACGAGAGACCCGTGATGGTGTACGCACCATCAGCGCGCGTGGTCGTGCTTCGGGTGACGCCTGTCGCGTTGTTAGTGGCCCTGACCGTCGCCGCTTCCCGCGGGACGCCACCCGAGTCGCTCACTACCCCAGAAATGCGGCTGCTGCCGGGGGTCTGCGCGAGTGCGGGCGCAATGGCGGGGATACAGAGGAGTGCAGTCGTGAGCGCGACGAAGCTCGAGCACCGGCGAACCAGACAGAGCATGAAAGCCTCCCGTCAATGGATTTGCCTGCAGTGCGACCAGGTGCGTCGTTGGTATCCCTAGTACATGTGGTTTGTCAATGACGGACCGCCGGACGCTTAGTGGCGCGCCTAACGGCGGTCTCCTTGCGAGCTCGTCCGTTCTGGCGTGCGTGCTTGGCAGGCTCGACCAGTTTCCAGAACTGCCCCTCGCCAATCACCTTCACGGCGTGGCCGCGCGCGGCCAACCGGCGGATCTCCATGAGCTTGAGACCTCCAACCGTGCCGGCGACCTGCAACGCGTTAGGTCTGCCGCGCACCAGCACGTCCGTCGCCGAGCCAGGCTTGGACTGCACGACCGCGCCCGCCTTCCTCGCGGCGGCGATGGCTTCGCTCCTCGGACGGCTCAGGAATCCCGTGAAGGACACCCGCTTCCCGACCAGGCTTCCGACGCGACCGAGATGAAGCTCCGTCGGCCGTTGCCGAAGGGCCGCAATGAGCTCGCCCGCGGCTTCGTAGCGCTTTCCGCGTACGCCAAGGCATCGGTGGATGACTTCCTTGAGGTGGTCGCTGCACGGCAGGCCGCGCACGTCACGACTGCGCATCGGGCTCGTGATGTCGCCACGCAGCAGCATCGCGGCGATCTGCCCTATCTGATAGATGTCGTCGCGCTGCTGCCAGCGGCGGACCTTCCCCCACGCGATCTCCGTCGGCGCATTGAAGACGTTGAACGCGTCAGCGGTGACGCCACGTCGGCTGAGCTGATGTGTCGCGATACCGAAGTCGCCGAGCTTCAACTGCTCGTCACCGCAGACGAAGACGTTGAACGGCGTGAGGTCGCGGTGCATCGCCTGCCCACGATGCACGACGTCGAGCGCGCGCAGGATGGCCGCGATCTCACGGCGCACGAACCGCTCGGACTGCGCGCCCTTGCGAGCGAGCCAGGCGCCGAGGTCCCCGTGTTCCGCGTATTCCATCGCGAGGCAATACCGCATGCGCGACCCATCGACTTCGGCGAACCGGTCATACACGCGAAGCGCGCGGGATTCTCGGCCGAGCAGCTCGGCGAAATACGCCTCGCGAAGCCACGCCGTGAGGCGATCGCTGATCTTGATGCAGACCTGCTCGGGGAGGTCGTCGCGCGGTGTGGGCGTGGCGAGATACACCTCGCCAAACCCTCCCTTGCCGATCAGCCGGTCGAGTCGGTACGTGCGACCGCTCTCGTAGCTATAGGCTGTCGGGGCCGTCCCCGGGGAGGAAAGCGCGGCCGGCGCGGCCGCCCCATTGTCCTTGCTGTTCTGCGGAGAAAGTGGGCGGTGCGTTGCCATTCGCCATCACGTGAGAGAGCGGGTAATCGACTGACGTTACCACGAGCGTCAAGCCGCGACGATGCGCGTTCGTTCCCGAGCGGAGACACTATGATTGGCGCCCGCAGCCTCAGGGCATAAGTTGGCGTAGCGGCGGCCCAGGGAAGCGCGGATGACGACCGAGCTGCAGGAGCACCTTCAGACGATCCTCGGCGGCGCCTACACACTCGAGCGCGAGCTCGGGGGCGGTGGGATGAGCCGCGTTTTCGTCGCCGAGGAGACGGCGCTCGGGCGGCGTGTGGTGATCAAGGTGCTCGCGCCGGAGCTCGCCGAGGGCCTCTCGGCCGAGCGGTTCAAGCGCGAGGTCCGCCTCGCCGCCCGGCTGCAGCACCCGCACATTGTCCCGCTGCTCGCTGCGGGCGCCCTGCCCGGCGGTGGCCTCTACTATACGATGCCCTACGTGGAGGGCGAGAGCCTTCGCGCGCGGCTCGGGCGCGACGGGGCGCTACCGCTCGCCGACGCCGTCCGTATCGTGGGGGATGTGGCCGGTGCGCTCGCCCACGCGCATCGCGCCGGCGTCGTCCACCGCGACGTCAAGCCCGAGAACATCCTCATCGCCGACGGCGGCGCCGTGGTGGCCGACTTCGGCATCGCCAAGGCAATCCACGAGGCGCGTGCGGCGGCTGGTGGAGACGTGCGGCGCTCGTTGACGCTCACCGCGGAGGGCACGTCGCTGGGCACCCCGACGTACATGGCCCCCGAGCAGGCCCTCGGCGATCTGGTGGACCACCGCGCCGACCTGTACGCGCTCGGCGCCGTCGCCTACGAACTGCTCGTCGGCCGCGCCCCGTTCGACGGGCGCACGGCCCAGCAGCTCTTGGCCGCCCACGCCACCGAGCCGCCGGAGCCGATCGCGCGGCGCCGACCCACCACGCCACCCGCGGTCGCTGCGGTCGTAATGCGGCTCCTCGAGAAGAACCCGGCCGACCGACCGCAGTCGGCGGAGGAGGTGCTGCGTGCGCTCGAGGGAGTCACTGACGCGCCCCGAGTGACCGCGGCATCGGACACCGCCCGGCCTCGCGTCCTCCGTGCGGCGGCCTGGGCGCTCGTCGGCGTGGCGGCCACGGCGGGCGCGGTCGCGCTCGGCGCCGTGTTGGCCGCGCGGCGGGCGCCTCTCCGCGCGGAGTCGGCGCAGCCGATCGTCGCCTCGATCGTGGCGCCACCCGGCCACGAGTTGCGGCCGGAGGCCGGGTTCGCGCTCTCGCCGGCCGGCAGCCGCCTCGCATTCGTCGCGGCCGACGCGCGCGGCGCGACGGCCATCTGGATCCGTCCGCTCGACAGCCTCACCGCGACGCGCGTCGAGGGCACCGAGCGCGGGTCGGGCCCCTTCTGGTCTCCCGATGGCGCGTCGTTCGGATTCTTCGCCGGAGGGCAGCTCATGGTCGCCGACCTCCGCGCCCGCACGCGACGCGCGTTGTGCCCTGCGCCACGGCCAGGCGGCGGCGCGTGGACCGACACCGGCGACATCGTCTACTCTCCCGACGCGATCGGTGCGACGCTGTTCCGGGTGCCGGCCGCCGGCGGGGCGTGCACGGCGCTCACGCGCTCACGCCCCGGAGACTTCGCCCACCGGCGCCCGTCGGCGCTCCCGGGCGGGCGGCGCGTCCTCTTCAACATCGCCCGCGCGAACGTCGTGCTCGCGGCCGATCTCACCACCGGGGAGATCAGCGAAGTCCGGCGTCCAGGAACCGACGGCCAGTTCGCGCGGCCCGACTGGCTGCTCTTCCGCGAGGAGGACGGCGGTCCGCTCTACGCGCAGCGCCTCGACCTCGCGACGCTGCGCACGGTCGGCGAGCCGGCCGTCGTGCTCGACCGGGTCAGCGGGTTCGCCGCGTTCGCGAGCCACACGGTGACCGAGCACGCACTGGTCACCGTGCCGCCGGCCGCCGCGACGCAGTCGCTCGTGTCGGTGAACCGGAAGTCGGAGGTTGTGGACTCGCTCGTCGTGCCCGCGAACTCGCTTTCCCAGTTCGGCGCCGGCGGCGTGTTGCACAGCACGTCCCACGACGGGCGCCGGGTCGCGCTCGGCGGGCTCGGCCTGTGGCTTTACGACCGCGACCGGCGCGTGGCCACGCGGGCTCGCGTGGAGACGATGGCCGGGCAGGGGATCCGAGACCCTTCGTGGGGCCCGGGCGACTCACTCATCGCGTACAGCACGGTCTTCCGCGGGCCGCTGATGCTGCGCGTGTATCACGCCGCGACCGGCACGTCGGACTCCCTGTTCGCGTCGGGGCGGCGAATCATCCGGTCACCCGACTGGTCGCCGGACGGCCGGCGCATCGCGTTCCAACTCGCCGCCGGCGATTCCGTGCTGCAGGACGAGATCTGGGTCTACTCCTTCGCCGAGCGGCGTGCGGCCCGCCTCTGGGAGCCCGCCGGGAACCTCGCCGCACCCCGCTGGTCCCCGGACGGGCGGTGGCTGGCCTACGTGTCGGACGAGAGCGGCACGCTGGAGGTGTACGTGCGGCCGGCGTCCGGCCCGGGCGTGACGGCGCGTGTCTCGACAGCCGGCGGCGAGGCCCCGCGCTGGCGTGGGGACGGGCGCGAGCTCTACTACCGGGCGCCGGACGGCGCGATCATGGCGGTTGGCGTCCGGTCCGGGCCCGCACTTACCCTCTCGCCGCCACGCGTCGCGGTCGCAGGTCCGCCATTCAGCCGGTCCGCCCGGGGGTTCGAGGTCAGTCCCGACGGTGAGCAGTTCGTTGCCTTCGAGCGCGAGGCCCCACCGGTCTTCACGCTCGTCGTCAACTGGGCGGCGCGGCTCACGCCGCCATGACTCGCCCGCACGCTGCGCCACTCGGCGTGCCGTTCCGGCCGCCTCACCCACCGTTTCGAAACGACTTCTAGAGTCGAGAGGACGAGGTCGGTAACTTCGCCGGGCGCTTCCCAATAGCACCCCAACCGACGCCATCGAGAACTGGATGACGCCCGTGAGCCGTACGACATTCTCGCCGCACCACCTCGTGCCCGAAGGCCGCGCCATGCTGTCCTGCTCCTGCCTGATGCCCGACGGGTGGGTGAACGTGCCGCTGCCGGACGAGACGTACGACCTCGACAACCCCGGCGTGTTTCTGCCGTTGCTCGTGTGCATGGCGCCTTACGGCGCGGTGGTGTTCTCCCTCGGAGCTCGACCCGCATACGCCGACGGATCGGTACAGGACTGGGCGGAGTTTCTGGCCGCCCAGAACGACCTGCGCATCGAACAGGTCCGGGAGGCGCGCGTCAACCGCATGCCCGGTATCCTCGTCGACGCGACGATGCCGTCCGAGGCCGGTCTGATGCGGTCGCGGAGCGTCTTTCTCGAGGATGGGCGACGGCTGTTCGAACTCCCAGCGATACGGCGGCGCGTCGGCGTCGGGTGCCAGTTGAGGCAGTCGTGCTCGGCCAGCTCGCGCGGGTGCTTCGGCGCGCCGCGCCGCGCGAAGTACGACGGCGCGCCCACGACGGCGAGCCGAAGGTCGCCGGTCACCGGCACGGCGATCATGTCCTTGTCGATCACCTCGCCGAGCTGGATCCCTGCGTCGAAGCCCTCCGCCACGATGTCGACCGGCGCGTCGCTCACGACGAGGTCGAGCTGGACGTGCGGGTGCTCCGCGAGGAAGCCGGTGAGGAACGGCTCGCCAATCATCGTCTGCGCGGCGCTCGACGTGTGCACGCGCAGCGTGCCGCGCGGCTGGTCGCCCAGCTCGCCGACGGCGGCGACGGCGGCTCGCACTTCGTCGAGCGCCGGACGCACCGACGCGTAGAGCCGCTCTCCGGCTTCGGTGAGGTGCACGCTCCGCGTCGTCCGCCGCACGAGCGGAACGCCGAGCCGCTCCTCGAGCCGGCGCAGCGTCTGACTCACCGCCGAGTGGCTCACGCCGAGCCGCTCGCCCGCCGCGCGGAACCCCTTCGCCTCCGCCACGGCGACGAAGGTCGCGATCCCATCGAGCTCGTCGGCCATTGGACGGAATACTGACCAGCGTGGACACCAATGGCAAGTAGATCAACCGAGCCGAGAGCGCTTGATTGAGGCAACGCGCCGGGAATCGCGAGGATCACCGACACCGGCGCGATACGTGACCCGCAACGGGTCTCCCAGCAGGAGAAGTCTATGCCCGTGACAACACCCGTCCCGTCCATCACGCTGAACAACGGCGTCGAGCTGCCGGCCCTCGGCCTCGGCGTCTTCCAGAGTCCGCCGGAACAGACGACCTCCGCCGTCGAGGCGGCCCTCGCGGCCGGCTACCGCCTCATCGACACCGCGGCCGCGTACGCGAACGAGCGCGAGGTCGGCGAAGGCATCCGCCGCTCCGGCGTTCCTCGCGACGAGGTGTTCATCGAGACGAAAGTCTGGATCAGCGACTACGGCTACGACGCCACGCTGCACGCCTTCGAGAAGAGCGCGCGCAAGCTCGGCGTCGACCAGCTCGACCTGCTGCTCCTGCATCAGCCGCTGCCGTCGGCGTTCGACCGCACGCTCGACGCCTACCGCGCGCTCGAGAAGCTGCTCGCCGACGGCAAGGTGCGCGCGATCGGCGTGAGCAACTTCATGCCCGAGCACCTCGACCGCCTGCTGGCCGAGACGTCCGTCGTGCCCGCCGTGAACCAGATCGAGGTCCATCCGTACTTCCAGCAGACGCGCGCTGCAGCGCGTGCACGCCGAGCACGGCATCGCGACGCAGGCGTGGTCGCCCATCGGCGGGATCACGTCGTACCGGGGCATGGAGAGGCGCAGCTTCGACGACCCGACGCTGCTCGAGATCGCGCGCCAGCACGGCAAGTCGCCGCGCAGGTGATGCTCCGCTGGCACCTGCAGGAGGGCCGCTCCGCGATCCCGAAGTCGGTCAGGCCCGAGCGCATCGCCGAGAACTTCGACGTCTTCGACTTCGAGCTCACGCCGCGAGCAGATCGCCGCGATCGACGCGCTCGACACCGGAGTGCGCGGCGGACCGGAGCCCGACAGCATCACCCTCGAGGCCTACGGCAGGCCGATCCCCGAGGCGTGAGTCGACCGGGTGACATCGACCACGAGAGACGGCGATGAGCAGGCACATTGCCGGCAAGAGCCTGACCGCAACGCGTTGAAGGGAGATCCGACCATGTCGCACGGACCGCAAAGACGAGATCGGACGGCGCTGCCTGTTCTGCAGACGGCTAGTGCCCTGGCCGCCGCGCCGCTGCTGGGCGGGATCGCCACGAACGCACGCGCAAATTCGCCCGCGCCGACCGCGCCCGCCCCGGGGCGGCGGCGGCTCGGCAAGCTCGAGGTCTCCAGCGTCGGCCTCGGCGTCCAGAACATGAGCCGCAAGTACGAGACGACGGTGCCGTACCGCCCGGATCAGATCGCTGAACATCATCCGCGCGGCCTACGACCGCGGCGTCACCTTCTTCGACGCCGCCGAGGCCTACGGCCCGCATCGAGTGCGAGCGCATCCTCGGCGAAGGCGATCGCGCCGTTCCGCGACCAGGTCGTGATCACGTCCAAGTTCGGCTGGAACATCGACCTCGAGACCGGCCAGCGCCGCCCGGGGCTCAACAGCAAGCCCGATCACATCAAGCTGGCCGTCGAGGGGATGCTCAAGCGCCTCCGCACCGACCGCATCGATCTCCTCTACCAGCACCGGGTCGATCCCGAGGTCCCGATCGAGGACGTCGCCGGCGCGGTCAAGGACCTGATGAAGCAGGGCAAGGTCCTGCACTGGGGCCTGTCGGAGATGGGGCTCGACGACGCTGCGCCGCGCGCACGCCGCGCTGCCGGTCACCGCCGTGCAGAGCGAGTACTCGATGCTGTGGCGCGGGCCCGAGCACGAGGTGATCCCGCATCTGCGAGGAGCTCGGCATCGGCTTCGTGCCGTGGAGCCCGCTCGGCGTGCAGTTCCTCACCGGCGCGATCGACGCGAACACGCGCTTCGCGCCCGGCGACATCCGCGGCGTCGAGTCGCGCTTCTCGCCGGAGAACCTGCCGCACAACCTGCAGCTCGTCGCGCTGGTGAAGCGCTGGGCCGAGCGGAAGCAGGCGACGCCCGCGCAGATCGCGCTCGCGTGGCTGATGGCGCAGAAGCCCGTGGATCGTGCCCATCCCGGGGACGACGCAGATGGCGCACATGCTCGAGAACATCGGCGCGGCCGACGTGCGCTTCACGCCGAGCGAGCTCGCCGAGCTGAACGCCGCCGTGCGGGCGATCGAGGTCCGCGGCCAACGGCTGCCGGACGCCGTGCTGGCTTTCTCGGGCGTGGAGGCGCCGCCGAAGCGGCAATGAAGTCGCTCGTCATCGCCGCGACTACCTGCCTCCTGTCCCTGGGCTGCGAGGCCCAGCCACGCCCCGCGCAGGCGCAGCCGTCGAACAGCGAAGAGAAGGTGTTGATCGTGTATCTATCCCGCACGAACAACACCAAGGCCATCGCCGAGATGATTCATGAAAAGGTCGGCGGGACGATGGTCCCGCTCGAATTGGAGACGCCGTATCCGACTGACTACGCGGCGATCGTGCAGCAGGTCGCGCGGGAGAACGAGACGGGCTACCTGCCGCCGCTGAAGACGAAGATCGACCGGATCGAACAGTACGATATCGTATTTCTCGGCTTTCCGACGTGGGGAATGCGGCTGCCGCCGCCGGTCAAGAGTTTTCTGCGTCAATACAGTCTGAGTGGGAAGACGGTCATCCCGTTCAACACGAACGCGGGATACGGCGAAGGGAGCAGCTTTCAGGCGGTGAGGGAACTCTGCCGGCAGTGCACCGTCGTGGACGGATTCGTGACGAGGGGTGGAGTGGAAAGGGACGGACAGTATCTGGTCATCAAAGAAGCAAGGGCGGAGGGAGCGAAGAAGGAACTCGAGAACTGGTTAAGGAAGATCGGCGTCGTATCCGCGCGATTGCACTCGCCGTGAGCCGGCCCGTCGCCGCCGAGGTGTAAGCCGCGTTAGGCGCGCTGGGCCGCGGTGAAAGACGGCACGGTGGTCACGAGGCGGGGTCGTCGAGCTCGCGCGTCATCTCGATCATCGTGCGGCGGAAGCCCACCCTCGCGAAGAGCCGCTGCGCGGGGTCGTTCTGCTCGGCCGTCGCGGATTACAGAGGTGCTCCCAGCGCGCGTGCGGGAGAATAGCCGCCCCCAAGCTGTATAGTTGGCTTGGCGGATTAGTCGTTAGGGCCGACGACGTTCGGGAATGGAGACGTCTGACCCTCGGTCCTGGTTCCGGCGTCGAGGAGCGCGACGGCGGTGGCAAATGTCGTATGCCGAAGACTCACGGCTGGTATCGCTTGTAGATGATCGGGTTCGTCGGAAGCTTGTCGCGGTCAATGATCACGCCGTCCTTGATCACCATCCGGATCTTCCGGATGTTCTTGATGTCCTGGAGCGGATCCGCGTCGAGCATCACCACGTCGGCGATCTTCCCCCGCTCGATCGTTCCTAACGAGTCGCCCATGCGATGAGGCAGGGCCTTCGCGCCGTTCTTCGTCGCGGCGACGATCGCCTGCGCCGGCGTCATCCCGAAGTCCACGAGCGATTCGATCGACGCCAGCGTGCCGATGCCGGGCTCTCGCGCGCCCCACTGGTTCGGGTCGCGCGAGAACTCGATCGCCTGGGCCACCTGGTTGTCCGTTGCCGTCGTGATGGGGCAGCTCGTCTTCACGATTTTCTGGGCGTTGGCGCGCATGACGCGCGCGTTCGTGGCGCGGATCGAGTCCTCGATCATCTTCTCGGTCATCTTCGGCTTCGGCCAGCTGCGAAGCTCCGTGGGCTCCTTGTTCGCCCCCGCACCTCCAGCGCCTCCACCGCCGCTTGTGGCGCTCGCGCGCGCCTGCGCCGCCTGGTACGCACGCCCATAGTGGTTGTTGCCATGGATCGAGCAGAACGGCTTCTTCTCGTCGAGAAGCTTGAGCACTTCGTCCGTGATCGGCACACCGCCGACCTCGGGATGCTGGATGAGGTCGACCCCCGACACGAGCGCGATGTACATGCCTTCCGGCGTCGTCGCATGCGTCTCCGCCATGAGACCGCGCTTGTGCACCGCGTCCACGATCGCCTTGAACTGACGCTCGCTGAAGACGAGGCCAGGTTCGGTTTGTGAGTGCACCGTCCCGCCGATCTTCACGAAGTCGACGCCCTTGTCGATGTAGTTGTTGACGATCACGCGCAGCGAGTCGGGACCGAACCACGGCATGAGCTCACCAGCGCCCTGCGTGATCTGGTCGTTGATCCACTCCTCGTAGTAATTCTCGGGATCGCGGCCGCGGAACGTCTTCGAGAACGTGCCGCCCCAGCCGATGATGTTGCCCGCGACGTACATGCGGGCGCCGACGGCCTTGCCGCTCTTGATCGCGTCGCGCGCGGCGAGCAGCGGCATCATCGTGCCGTACGAGTCACGTATCGACGTGACGCCGTACTTGAGGTGCATCTGCGCCCCTTCGATCGCGATGTCCGTGAGCTTCTCCCAGTACCGCGCGTACTCGGCGGCGCTCGTGGGCATGCCGTTGTGCACGTTCGTGTCGACAAACCCGGGCGTCGCGAACTTGCCTGTGCCGTCCACCTTCTGCGCGCAGTCGGGAACCTTCACGTCGGCGCGTTTGCCCACCTGCTCGAACTTGCCGTTGCGCACCAGGACGGTGCCGTCCGCGAGTGGCGCGCCACCGTTGCCGTCGATGACGGTGACACCGATGATCGCGATGGCGCACGGCTGCGGCGGGTTCTGCGCAGCGGCCTCTGACAGGGCCACGGCAACGAAGGCAAGGGATGTCACGACCGGTCGAAGGTGAAGCATGAGTGAACCTCTCGTTGGTGATACAGGCGGGATGCACCGAACCTGCCTAACGACGACGATGGTCAGGGCACAGGCAGCTTGCGCCGCCGCATGTTCGCGAGCGGGTCCGCGACGCCGGTGAACGTGTACTCCGGCACCTCGTAACCCATCAGATTCCGCACGAAGTAGTCGAAAATGAGGCGGCTCCCGTACCACCCGCCGCTCGAGTGCCCCTGATCCGGAAACACCATCATGTCGAATCGCTTGCCCGCATCGATCAGCGCCGCAGCAACGCGAATTGTCATCGACGGGTGTACGGCTTCGTCCAGGTCACCGTGCACGAGCATCAGCTTCCCGCGCAGGTTGTTCGCGAGGAGGTAATTCGCGTCCCCCTCGTAGTTGTCCTTGCCCGTAGAGTCCTTGTGCAGCATGCCACGCCACGACTCACCGACGATGGTGTGCTCGCTGCGATCGTCGTGGTTGCCGGCGAACGCCACACCGACCTTGAAGAAGTCGGGATAGCGGAGCATTCCGACAGTCGTGGAAAGTCCCCCGCCCGACAAGCCGTACAAACCGACCTTGTCCAGGTCGATCCACGAGAACCGCGCGCCTAACTGCTTGATCGCCTCCACGTGGTCGGCGAGGGTGGCTTCGGCATATCGACCCTGGTACTGCGTCCGATAGTAGTTCCGTATTGCCGGAGATGGATCACGAACGCCGCGCGGCTGAATCTGCAGGACGATGAAGCCGAGCTCCGCCAGCGCCTGCTGCTCGCTCGACGGGCCGATGAAGCCCCATCCTCTGATGGCGCCAAGCGGCATCGGGTAGATGTGATCGACGACGGGGTACCGCTTGGTGGAGTCGAAGTTGGTCGGCTTGTAGACGGCCGCGTAGAGCGGCGCACCATCGCTCGCGGTCAGCGTGTGGATCTCGATCGGCTTCCACCCGAGCGACGTCGACGTCGAAATGTCGGTGCGCTCGAGCTCGCGGATGACGCGTCCGTTGTCCGTCGATCGTACGACCGTCACCGGCGGCACGTCGGTCGACGAATAGGTGTCGACGAAGAAACGTCCGTTCGGTGAGATCGTGGTAGTGTGATCGCCTGTCTCCGGGGTCAGCAGCGCGAGACCGGAGCCGTCAGCGCGCATCCGGTACAACTTCGTGTGTCCCTTGAACGTGTTCGCCTCGCGCCCGTTCCCACGCACGAAGAGCGTGCTCCTGGTGCTGTCGATCGCGGCGTCGGTCACGTTCCACGCGCCCTCGGTGACTTTGCCGATGAACTTCCCGGTACTGTCGTACCTGTAGATGTGTGAAGCTCCGTCGCGCTCCGAGTACCAGTACACGTCGTTGCCACGACTCAGGCGCCAGATGCCGCTGCCCACGACGTACTCACTGATGGCACCGTAGCGGAACGTGTTGCTGTCCGAGACGATCCGTCGTGCTGCCCCCGTCCTGGCGTCGGCCGTCATCAGGGCAAGCCTGTTGGGGCCGCGGTTGCTGCTCAGGAAGAAGAACCGGTCCGACGTCGGTGCCCACTGTGCGAACAGTGCCAATGCCGCGGTCTCGGTCATGCCGCCGCGCACCCACGGGATCTGCTCCGTATTCACGCGGATCTTCGACTTGTCCGTGATGTCGATGACGTAGAGGTCATGGCGCTCGACGACAGAGTCGCTCGGAATCGCTTGCGGCACCGCGAAGAGCTCGGGTCGAATCGTCGTCGATGAGATGTAGTAGAACTTCTCTACGCCGCGGACGTCCCAACGCATGACCACCATCTTCTTCGAGTCCGGCGACCACACGACCATCGGAAGACGCGGCTCTCCGGTGCGCCTCAGGCTGATGGACTGAAACGTGCCAGCGCGTCCGTAGGCCCACTCGGCGGACCCGTCAGTCGTTAGGCGCGTCTCGCACGAGGCGCCGCTCGTGCACCCGACCTGCCGGATGTAGAATGTCGTTGTCGCGCACGAACGCGTCCCACTTCTCATCGGGCGATCGACGCATGCCGCGGTCCGTCCGTGGCTTGGCCGCCACGGGTGAGCATTTGTGCGTCCCGACGTCACAGGACAGGCGCTTCGCGCCGACGGTGAAGCTCACCAGCTTCTCATCCTTCGACAGCTCGAAGTCCGCCAGCGTTAGGCGTCGCGATTCGACGACCGAATCGAGTGCGGCCGAGATCCCTTGGGACAGCAGCCCACGGTCGACGAGCAACCGCCTGGTGTTCCGGGCGGGATCGACCAGGTATCGCTCGGTCCCCTCCGGCGTCTCGACGGCATACCAGAACCGAGAGCCGTCAGCGAGCCAGCGCACCTCGACGCGGTTGCGGTACATCTTGTCGGCCGCGCGGTGCTGCATGAAGCGTTCGGCGCGCGCGTATGCCGATGCCGGCAGCGTGTCGAGAAATCGTTGCGCTTGCGCCGGGAGCGCGACGACGAGGTGCATCGCGCCGATCGCGCCGAGGGAAAGGGCGTAGAGTCGCAATGAACGCATCCTGCGGTCGATGGGGACCCTGCTTGGGCGGCGAATATGCGTCGACGCGTTCGCGCAGGCCAGCCGTACGCCAAGCATGCGCGGGCACGAATGGACGACCAGTCTTGACGGTTGTGACTCACGAACGGATCTTCGCCTCGAAACGATCGGCCGACGCGCACTCCCCTTCGTTCGTCGCGACGTGTGTCGCGCCGACTCGCTCCCACTCAGTGCCAGGAGCATCCTATGGAGCTCGCTTCAGTGTTGAAAGCGGCCTTGCTACCGCTCTCCCTCGCGTCACCGTCGGCGCGGCCAGGCACCCCAGAGCACCCGAACTCCTTTGTCTCGGAGGCGGAGATTGCTCGTTTCGCAGGAACCATCAGAGGGCGCGTCGTCGAGGCGGGCTCTG
Source organism: uncultured Gemmatimonadaceae bacterium (assembly GCA_963829055.1). Lineage (GTDB taxonomy): Bacteria > Gemmatimonadota > Gemmatimonadetes > Gemmatimonadales > Gemmatimonadaceae > JAJKIV01. Next base: position 131,845 of record CAWHHI010000009.1, read on the forward strand.
GCGCACCCATCGTCGGTGCCACGGTCACCGTCGGCGGCACACGCCTCGGTGCGATGTCGGGCAACGACGGTCGGTACACCATCACTCAGGTCCCGGCAGGGAGCCAGGTGCTCACGGTGCACATGCTCGGCTTCGCGCCGAAAAGCGACACGGTCTCCGTCACGGACAACGGTGAGGTCACGGGCGACTTCACCCTCCAGCGCTCGGCGTCGCAGCTCTCGGAGGTCGTCGTCACGGCGACCGGTGATCAGCGGAAGGTGGAGATCGGTAACGCGGTGGCGACGCTGCGCGCCGATTCGCTCGTTGCGGTAGCGCCGATCACCTCCGTCGGCGACATGCTTCAGGGCCGCGTCGCGGGGCTGCTCACGTTCGCCAATGCCGGTATGACGGGCTCAGCACCACGCATCCGCATCCGCGGCTTCAACTCGCTGTCGCAGCCTAACAACCCGATGATGATCGTCGACGGCACGCGCGTCGACAACACGACCGGCGCGGGCAACGGGGGCGGCACGAACGTCCAGTCGTACGGCTGGACCGCCGGATCCGTGACCGCGATGAATCCCGAGGAGATCGAGTCGGTCGAGATCGTCAAGGGACCCTCTGCGGCAACGCTGTACGGAACGGATGCAGCGAACGGTGTGATCGTCATTCGGACCAAACGCGGCACGGCCGGATCGCCGAAGTGGAATCTCTACGCTGAAGGCGGTCTCATTCCCGGTCCGACGACGTGGAACGACAATTACTACGCGTTTGGCAAGAGCCCCACGGGCCAGGCCATGCAATGCGTCAACCTCGCACGCGCGGCGGGACAGTGTACGCTGGACAGCGTCAGCGTCTGGAGCCCGATGAGCGATGCTCCGAGCTCACCGGTGGGGACAGGCAATCGTCGGCAACTCGGTGCTCAGGTCTCCGGCGGCACGCAGCAACTGCGGTACTTCGTAGGCTCCGACTGGGAGCGTGAGCGCGGTTACCTCGAGCTGCCGGACGTCGAGATCGAGCGCCTCAAGGCCGAGCGCGGTACCGGCGAGATCCCGGATGAACAGATCCACCCGAACTTCCTGCATCGTACGGCGCTCCGTGCCAACGGGTCGGCGATGCTCGGCGCGAAGGGCGATCTGAACCTCTCGAACAGCGTCCAATTCCAGAAGAGCCAGATCCCCCTGAACACCGTCTTCACCGACGCGGCGTGGGGCTCGGGCTACAAGGACGCGTGGGATGGCTGGGGCCAGCAGCGTCGGCCGGGCGAAACGTTCGCGGTGCGCTCGGCGGAGAAACTGTTTCGCATCACCAGCTCGGCCAACGGAAACTTCGCGCCAACCTCGTGGTTGACGACTCGGGCCACGATCGGCGTGGATGCCAGCTCGGTGTTCTCCGACAACCTGCAGCGTCGCGGCGAAGGAGGAACTGCGCTCGCACCGAGTCTCGGACGCCGGCTCGACGTGCGGTCGACCACGATGCTCATCACGGGCGACGCCGGTGCGACGGCGAGCTTCAGCCTAACGCCGTCGATCGCGTCCAAGACCTCCGTCGGCGCCCAGTACAATCGGCGTGACCGCGGGATCACGACCGCCGTCGGCACCAACCTGCCGCCGGGCTCGAGCACGCTCGCCGGTGCGGCCACGGTCACCAACAGCGAGGCGACCATCGAATCGGTCGTGGCTGGCGGCTACGTCGAGCAGCAGATCGCGCTGAACGATCGACTGTTCCTCACGGGTGCGCTGCGGGCCGATGGCGCGAGCACCTTCGGTGAGAACTTCAAGACCGCGTACTACCCGAAGGGCAGTGTCTCGTGGGTCCTCTCGAGCGAGAGCTGGTTCCCGCAGACGAAGGCGATCTCGAGCCTCCGCTTCCGCACGGCGTACGGCTCGTCAGGCGTGCAGCCGCCGGCCGACGCCGCGCTCACGCGCCTCCAGTTGCAGACGGTGTTCGTCAACGGCACGACGGGTTCCGGCGCGCAGCTGCAGACGCTCGGCAACCCCGATCTCGCGCCCGAGCGTACGACGGAGCTCGAAGGTGGCATCGACATCGACTTCTTCGATGGTCGCGTGCGCCTCGAGGCAACGGCGTACGAGAAGCGGAGCACGGATGCGCTCGTGCAGCGATCCTATCCGCGCTCGGCGGGGCTGATCGCGACCGGCCAGCTCGACAACGTGGGTCGCGTGCGCAACCGCGGGGTGGAAGGCGTCCTCAACGCGATGGTCTTCAGGACTGGCGGTACGGAGCTCAACGTCTCGCTGAACGGCTCGATCAATCACTCCAAGCTTCTCGAGCTCGACGAGAGCACGCGTCCACCCGAAGACCGCTTCATCAAGTTCGTGCAGGGCTACCCGCTCTTCGGGATGTGGGATCGAAAGATTCGTGGCTACAGTGATGCCAACAACGACGGCGTCCTGCAGATCAGTGAGGTCCAGGTCGATGATTCGGTCACGTTCATCGGCGAGACGAACCCTACGAATCTGCTCACGTTCAGTCCGAGTCTCTCGCTGTTCAACGGGACGATTCACCTCACCTCGATGATCGTCCACAAGGGCAACTTCATTCAGACGAACTTCTCGGAGCTGAACAAGTGCGCGAGCTTCGGGGCGTGCAAGGCGCGCAATGACCCCAAAGCATCGATCGCGGAACAAGCGCCGTATGCGGGGTTCGCGGGTTCGACCTTGACGTATGCCGGCTACGCCGAGGACGGCACGTTCACGCGCTGGGCGGAGGCGTCGATCGTGTGGGATGCGACTCGCCAGTTCAAGCGCGCGCTTGGCAATCGGTCGGCCACGGTCACGTTCAGCGGCCGCAACCTCGCGCTGTGGACGAAATACTCCGGTCTGGATCCGGAAGTGACGGCGCTCCCCGACCTGACCGGTAACTTCGGCACGGTGTGGGATCTCGGATACGACAATCCCGTTTCGCCGCTGCCGAAGTACTTCATCCTGCGTCTTTCCTTCGGACTGTGAGGAGCCGACCGATGACCTCACGAATTTCCCGGCTCCCCATAGCCGCCGCACTGACGGTGACGTTAGGCTGCTCGTCGCTGACCGACGTGGACTCGCCGGACGTGGTTCAGCCGGAGCAGCTGAACAATGCCGCCGGTGCCGAGGCGCTGACGACGGGTGCGCTCGCTTCGATCATGTCGCCGTTCATGACCTTCGCGTACAACACGTCGGTCTTCAGCGATGAGATGAAGCTCGCGACGGCGTTCAATTCGTTCGCGGACATCGACTTCCGAACGCAGTCGCTGACCTTCAACGAATACGGCCCGACCCTGATGCACCGGGTTCGGACGCAGACGCAGCAGGCCATCGACTCGCGCAAGGAGTTCGCACCAACGCCGCGCGCTCGCATCGGCCAGCTCTTCGCCACGAAGGGGCTCGCCGAGCTGTTCCTCGGCGAAACGAGCTGCAATGGCACGCCGCTCACCGACATCGAAGGGACGGACCCGATCTTCAGTGGCCCGTTGACGAGCGACAGCATCCTGAAGGTTGCGATCACGAACTTCGACTCGGCGGTCGTGTACGCGGCGGACAGTGCGCGCGTGCTCAATCTGGCGAAGGTCGGACGCGGCCGCGCGCTGCTGGATCGCGGGCAGTACGCGCAGGCAGCAGCGGCGGTGGCCGGCGTGCCAACCAACTACGTGTACAATGCCGAAGCGACGTTGGCGGTTGCGAACCAGATCAACCTGATCTGGAATGGCAACAATCTGAAGACGGCAACAGTAGCTGAACGCGAAGGCGGCAACGGGTTGAACTTTGTGACCGCCGCCGATCCGCGCGTCCCCACGATCGCAAATGGCGTGGGCGGCGACGGCGTGACGAACGTCTTCATCTTCGGGAAGTATTCCGGGCAGGCATCCCCGATCCCGATGGTCACCGGCGTCGAAGCGCGGCTGATCGAGGCAGAAGCCGCGTTGCAGGCGAACCGAAACGATACGTCGCCCACTGGCAACGGCTGGTTAGGCATCCTGAACAACCTGCGAGCGACGGCGATCACGCCAGCGATGGCTCCGCTGGCGGATCCGGGAAGCTTCGATGCACGCGTGAACCTGCTCTTCCGCGAGCGCGCGTTCTGGTTGTACGGAACGGGTCACCGCATGGGCGATCTGCGTCGCCTCCTCCGACAGTATGGTCGCGCCGAAGCGCAGACGTGGCCGAAGGGACCGTACAAAGGTGGGGTCAGCTACGGGGACGAGGTGGTGTTCATCCTCACACTCTCCGAGCAGGCGAACCCGACCGTACGGACGTGCACCGACAAGAATCCGTAATCGGGCGTGTGGGATGACACCATAGGGGCGGGACCCGTTAGGTCCCGCCCCTATTTGCGCACTGCCTCGTGGATGACGATCGGCGTTACGAGGTTCTGGCCATTCGCCGGTTCGCTCTGAATGCGGCGGGCGACGTCGAGACCGCGCACCACGCGCCCGAACGCGGCGAAGCCCTGCCCGTCGGGGTTCCGCATGCCGCCGAAGTCCAGCGCGGGCTGCGGGCCGAGGCAGATGAAGAAGCTCGACGTCGCGCTGTTCGCGCCGGCGCGCGCCATCGAGATCGTGCCATCGAGGTGCTTCAGGCCGAGTCACCGACGTCCGCTCGAGCTCGATCGGTGGGAAGCCCTGGCCGCGTTTTTCGCGGCTCGCTCCCGCCTGGATGACCGTGATTCGGATCGAGTCGTTAGGCTGGTTGTCCGCGCGCACGACCCGGTAGAACGAGCCGTTCGTGAAGAAGCCACCATCGACGTACCGAAGGAAATTCTTCCCGGTGACCGGAGCGCGGATCGTGTCGACCTCCACCTCGATCTCGCCGCGCTCGGTCCGGAAGACTACGTGCGGCAGCGACTGCGCGCGGAGCGGGGACGCGACCGCCATCGCGGCGGCTAGCGCGGCGGTCAGGCCGGCACGCATGCCATTCCCTATGACCAGGCGGGGCAACGCGCCGGCGGGGCGCCCGGCGGGGCGCCCTGCGGTGCCGGCGGCGGACCGTCGCGGACGTCCATGAGCTCGACGTCGAAGACGAGCGTCGCCTTCGCCGGGATGAGCGGTGGGCGGCCCTTCACGCCGTAGGCGAGCTGGTAGGGGATGATGAGGCGGCGACGCGCCCCGACCCTCATCCCCTCGAAGCCCTGGTCCCAGCCGATGATGACGGTCCGCTTACCCTGCTGGAAGGAGAGCGGCGTGCGAGGCTGTCCATTGCTCGCGGTGTCGCGCGACGAGTCGAACTTCTTGCCGTCGGTGAGCCAGCCCGTGTAGTGGACGTAATAGCACTTGTCAGGCGCAGCTTCAGCGCCGGAGCCTTGTGCGAGGTCAATGTAGCGCATGGTGAACTGCGTGTGCTCCTTGCCCTCGACTTTCGGGGGCGCGGGTCCGCGCTGCCCGCGAGAGGCGCACGCACTCGAGAACGTCGCGAGGGCGAGCAGGATCAGGCGGTGGCGACGTTCTGAACGCATGTCACAACGCATGTCACGACGCATGTCAGGACCGAGGAGTTCTGGCCAACGTAGATCCGCGGTTTTGGCGTTGTCCAGACGCGGTGAGCGCCTACGACTTCGTCTTCGCGGAGATCAGCGGCGCGGTCGGCAACGCGCCAAGGTCTACCACCTTGCCGTCCTTGATCACGGCGTTGACCCGCCGGTAGTTGCGTGCGCTCTCCAACGGGTTCGCGTCGAGGATCACCACGTCGCCGATCTTCCCGACCTCGAGCGACCCGAGATCGCGACGCTTGTACGCGTACGCGACGTTGCTCGTCGCCGTCTTGAGGATCTCCATCCGGTCCATCCCGAGCTCCTCGAGCGCGTAGAGGGCGTTGAAGTGACCCTCGCCGAGCCTAACGCGGGGATCGATCGTGTCGGCGGCGATGGTGCGCGACTCGCTGCGCAGGACCGGATGCTCGATGCCGGCGTCGGTCGACACGAGAACCCGGATGCCGTGTGTAATGAAGTTCCGGATGTTCTCGTGCGAGATCTTGTAGAACGGGGTCAGTACACCCTCCGGCATGTTCTTCTCGATCGCCTCGCGATGCCGCTTCGTCACCGACAACACCGACACCGAAATGTCCTTCGCCTTGATCTTCTTCAACGTCTCCTCGGCGATCGTATGAGTCGGCCCCGACATGTCGCCGTGCGTGAGGATGTCCACACCGGCTTCGACGGCAAGGTCGACGCTCTCGGGCGAGGTCACGTGTGCCTGGACCGTTTTTCCCGCACGATGCCCTTCCTCGACGATCGCCTGCTGCGCACGCGGCGAGAACGTCAGGAAGTTCATGTCGACGTGGCCGCTCGCCCCGTACTTGAGGAAGTCCACGCCGCTCGCCGCATATTTCCTGATCGAGTCGCGCACCTCCTGGGGGTACATCCATAGAAGCTTGCGGCCGGTGCCGAGCTCCCACGCCTCGTTGATTCGCTTGGCGAAGGCCTTGCTCACGAAGGGCGCCGCAGTGGCGCGGAAGTCGGCCGCGAGGGGACCGTCGAACCCGATGATGTTCCCGGCGAGGTAGATCCGGCTGCCCTGCTGCTGGCCCGAGTTGATCATGTCGCGCGCCTTGATGAGCGCGTCGCGCGGTCCCCAGGTGTCGAAGACGGTCGTCAGCCCGCTCTTGAGCGCGATCTGCGCTCCCTCGATGGCCACCTCGTGGTAACGCCCCTCGTACTTGATGAGCGTCTCGAGGTCGAGGTTGAGGAAGAGGTGCAGGTTGGCGTCCATCAGGCCGGGGATGACGTACTTCCCGCGCGCGTCGATGGTGCGCATGGACGCGGGCACCTGAACCGTCCCCGCCTTGCCGACCGCGGAGATGCGGCCGTTGGTGATGACCACGACGCCATCGGTGATCGGCGCCTTCCCGGTGCCGTCGATGACGGTGGCACCGGTGACGGCGATGTTCTGCGCCGCGAGTGCAGTGGCGCTGATGAAGAGGATGGCGGCGCTGCGAAGGAGTGAATTGGGCACGCTGTACCTCGATTGGCGTGGGCCTGCTGCTGCAAACGATCCGTGCCTAACGAGCGACACGTCCCTTTACCCGGAAGTCGAGCGCGGTGTCGAACCCGGCGCCCGGCTTGAGTTTGAGTACGACCTCCACCGACTCGCTCACCCCGCGCGGCACCAACATGTCCGCGGAGCCGAGCTTTCCGGCGAACGAGACCTCCGGCGACGTGACGGCAGTGCCGGCGGAATCCACTCGCTCCGCGGTCGGCTGACCAGCCGCATTCAGGATTCCAACGATGTCGAGGCGCACCGGCCCGTAGACCGGCTGTTGCGACACGTTGCGGACCTGCAGCTGCAGGCGCACCGTCGACTTCGCGGCGTCATAGACCGGTGCGCTCGTCACGACCTCCACCCGGTTGGTCACGTCCGTTTCCGCGAGGTTGGACGGCGGTGCTCCAGGGGGACCGAGGGTGATGCGGGCGCCGTAGAGCTCCTGGCTGCCGCTCCGGCGGTCGGCCCACACCGCGGCGAACGCTCCGTTGCGGTCGGATGCGAGGCCCGTATAGTGACCCGCAAACAAGTTGCGGGATCCGTCGAACGACACGATGATGCGGCCGTTCGTTAGGTTCTTGTTGGCCTCGTCGCGCGCGCGGCGCACCCACTCCGGGCCCGACACGGCGAAGCGCTCCATCGTCGCGAGCCGCGTGGCGACCGAGTCGGGAGGACGGTTCGGATCGTCGTGCGGACTCAGATTGTGCACGTACGCCTCGGGGCCGCGCTGCGGCGGTGGGCAGCTCGAGGCCGACGATACGCGCTGGTTCGCGCTGAATCGCTGCCCGCCATCGGTCGAATACGCGAACATGTAGTCCCAGCAGCGTCGCGCCGGGTCGGCTCGGCGGTCGTACCACGCGATGCCCACCGCGCCGTTAGGCGTCACCGCGACCACCGGCGTCATGCGATGGTCGGCAACGCCGAGCGGGGCGCCGGACGTGTTGTCGTTGATGCGCAGTGGGCGCGACCACGTGCGGCCCTTGTCGGCGGACTTCGAAAACCAGATATCGGATTGCCCGCTCCGCGTATCGTCCCACGTAGCGTACACGTGGTCGCGGTACGGACTCGTCGACGAGGTGTCGGCGACGACAATGGGGAGTGAGAAGGCCCTCGCGAACTCACCGCGGCGCTCTGGCCAGATGTGCGGGCCGAAGTCGAACACCTGCTCGGGCGGACTGAACGTCTTTGCCCCGTCGGTGGAGCGCCGCACGAACATCGGGAGCTTGTTGTTGCGCGGGTCGCCGAGCGGGTTCCAGTACTGGTAGTAGGTGACGAGGACCGTGCCGTCGGAGAGCACAACCGGCTCGGTGGCGACGAGCTTCCCGTCGGGGCGCATGTCGATGAGCATCGGGTCCGTGAAGGTCTTCCCGTTGTCATCGGAGTACTGCAGGAACATCGCATACTGGTTGCGCACGAAGGAATCGAAAACATCGTTCCAGGCGAGGTACACGCGCCCGCGGTGCGGCCCGTTCGTCATGTCGACGACGAGCCGCGCGTGGTCGGGCTGCACCGACGGGTGGATCTCGGTGGGCCCGTCCCACGTCCACGCGTCGCCGGTCGTGGTCCAGACGCGGATCGACGATGCTTGCGACGCCTCAGGGCCGCTGAGCGCGCGCGCGAAGGAGCCGCCGATCACGCACTGCATCACGTAGAAGCGGCCTCCGGGGCCGACGACGACCATCGGGTCGAAGGCACCGGCGGTATAGCCGGGGAGACGGACGGTGGTCCAGGTGTTGCCGCCGTCGCGCGAGACCATCGTCGACGCATTGCGTCCCCCAACCCCGAGGTCATCGCCGCTCTGCTGCTGTGCCACGGCGATCATCACGTTCGGGTTGGCGGGGCTGACCGCGACCCACATCTCGTTATGCTGACCCGGGACGAGCCGGATGTTCGGGCCGACGGAGATGCGCGATGTCGCTGCCGGGCCCGATAACTGAGCCTGCGCGTGGAATGAAGTGAACAGGGTCGCGGCGATGGCCGCAGGAGACATCAGGCGGCGGAGCAATCCGTACGTGACCATGTGCGTGACCCTCGCGATATGCGAATGGCGGACGGGAGAGATAGTTGCCAGACCCATCGCCAATGGCAAGGGCACGTCCGGATACGCACCACGCCGCGAGTCATCGGAGCGCAACGATCGTCATGACGCGCCTCGGGATGCAGACGTTCAGGGCTTGAGCGGCCCGAGCGGGCTCGGCGCGCATCCGGTCGGCTCTGCCGTGTACGTCACTGTCGCGATCTTCCAGCCTGACGACCCGCGAACGAGCGTGAACGCATCCACGCCGCAGTGCACGAACTGCCGGTTACGGTGGATATCGTACGGCGCCCACACGATCGCGATGGCGCCATGCACCAGCACCGTCGGCTGCCACATGCGCTCGACCAGTGTGTCTCGCATGGTGGCGAGCTGGCGCACGAAGCCCTCGAACTCGCCGCGCGACACGACCACGCTGTCCGGCCGATACCGCACCGCGTACTGGATGCCGTCCGCGAGCTGAACGCGCCGTATGGCGGCCGTGTCGCGCGCTGTCATCGCGCGGAAGAACTCGTTCACGATCGCGACGACGGAATCCTGACTCGCCCGGGACGCCTGCGCGGTGACTCGCGCCGGCGTTAGGCAGAGGACGACTCCGATGATGGCTCGGATGGCTCGAATGCATGGACGCTCCGGTTGCCGGCCAAGATACTGTCGGAGGTCCACCGCGGCTATCGAGCGCGTGCTCCAGCAACTGCGCAAGAATCGGGTTGCCTGGTGCCGCGCCGCGCGAGCACTCTGCGGCAGTGCCCACCCATTCTCGAGATTACGTCATGACTGCCGGCTTCCGCACCGTTCCCATCCCGAGCGATATCGCCGACCGCGCGCGCCGCGAGGGTCGCTCGCCGCAGTACGGTCACCCAGCCCACACCGAGACGGCTGCTGGTTATGGCCCGTGCCGCCTCTGCCTCGACACGTTCCGCGTCGGTGAGGAGGAGCGGCTCCTCTTCACCTACGACCCCTTCGCGGGGCTCGACCCATTTCCTGCGCCAGGGCCTGTGTTCGTTCACGCCGCGGGCTGCGCGGCGTTCGCCGCGCCCACCGGATTCGCGGAGTCGCTTCGCGCGCTTCCGCTCGTGCTGGAGGGATACGCGGCGGGTCGCTGGCTCGTGGCTCGCGAGCCGGTGCTCACCGGCGACGTCGAGGGCGCGACGGCGCGCATCTTCGCGCACACGTCGGTCGCGTACATCCACGTCCGCAATCTGGAAGCGGGTTGTTACATCGCGCGCCTCGAGCGTGTACCGACTGCCAATCCGACGACCGCGGCGATCGCGGGATAGCCGAACCGCGTTAGGCGGGCAACGAGAGGCCGAGCCATTGCGTGACAGCCCACCGGTGGCTCGGATGCGCGAGCTGCGTGATTGCCTCTTGCGGAGTCACCCAGACGAGCTCGTGATCCGCCTCGCTGCCGGCAGCGCCGGCGGCGGAGACGCTGACGTCGAGAAACGTGCTGCGCTTCTCGAAATGCGTGTGCTCCGTCGTCGAGTAGACGAAATCGACTGCACGTGCACTCCACGATCCGACGCGGACGTCGAGTCCACACTCTTCGCGCATCTCGCGCACGACCGCGTCATGCGGTGTCTCCCCCGGCTCGATGCCACCACCGGCGAGGAACAGTCCCTGAGGCGTGCGGACAACCGCGATGCGCCCCATGACATCCGCCGCGAGGCCGTAGGCACTCGGCCTGACTGTCGCCACGGCACCAACCGGCGGATGCCCGAACACTGGAACGTCTCCCCGCTCGGGTAGTCTGGTCATGCCAGGCCGTGCCTTCGAATCACGAGAGAGACTGGCCCCTCTACCGCTACGATCGCGATTCCTCGACTGCGGCCTGCGGCCTCCGCTCGGAATGACAAACCCGCTCGGAATGACAACGCCTACGCGATTGGCCCTCCGCTGAGCCGCTTCACCAGCTCGTAGAGGAACGTCTGCCCCTGATAGAACGACTGCACTTTGACTCGTTCGTCGCGACCATGGAATCGGATGTCATCGCGATCGTAGAAGATGCCCTGCACCCCATAGGTCGGAATTCCGGCCGGTCGCAGATACATGCCGTCGGTCCCACCCATCACCATCATCGGAACCGCCGGAACGCCGGGCCACAGCGAGTTCGTCAAATCGGTGACCGCCGTCATCAGATCGTCGCGCATTGGCGAGGGTGCGCCGCCCTGCGGCGTGCCCTCGACCGTCACCGTGACCGCGCTGTCCGCGAATACCTGCTTCAGCGCCGACGTGACGTAGTCGACGCGGTCCTCCGGCAGCACTCGGCAGTTGACGTTGGCCGCCGCGAGCTGTGGCAGCGCGTTCTTCGCGTGCCCGCCCTCGAGCAGCGTCGCGACACACGTCGTGCGCAGCGTCGCGTTCCACGCCGTGGACGCGCGCGCAACGCGAGTCATCGCCGCGGTGTCTCCGTCGGCCACCTTCGCGAGGTCGGCGCTGATCGCGCCCTTCTCGATCTTCGACATCGCGCGGAAGTACGCCTTCGTGACGTCGTTGGTCTTGAGTGGGAAACCGAATCGGGACATCCGGTCGAGCGCGCCGGCGAGGTGGTAGATCGCGTTGTCCGCCACGGGCAGCGAGCTGTGTCCGCCCTTGTTGTGGACCTCGAGCCGGTAGTTGATGACGTACTTCTCGCTCACCTGCACGTCGTTCGAGAGCCGTGTGTCGCCTAACGCCTCGCCCCAGCCGCCTTCGTTGAGGCAGAGCTCGGCGTCGATCAACTCCCGTTTGTTCTTGAGCAGCCACTGCGCGCCGTTGTACGGGCCACCGCCTTCCTCGTCCGCCGTGAGCGCGACGATGATGTCGCGATCGGGCTTGTACCCTTCGCGCTTGTAGCGAATCAGGTTCGCGATCCAGATCGCCGCCTGCGCCTTGTCGTCACCCACGCCTCGGCCGTAGAAGTAGCCGTCCTTCTCGGTGAGCGTGTACGGGTCCATGCTCCAGTCCTCGCGCTTCGCTTCCACGACATCCGTGTGCGCGAGCAGGAGGATGGGACGCCGCCGCCCGGTGCCGTGATACCGCACGACGAGATTCGCCTTCGTCGGACTCGCGCCACCGACGAAGATGTCCGCCGCTGGGAATCCAGCGGCCTTCAATCGCCGAGCGACGGCTTCCGCGAGCGGCGTGGTGGCGCCCGTCGTGTAGCCGGTCTTGATCTCGATCATCTCCTTGTAGATCGCGCGCGCCAACTGGCGCTCGCTCTCGGGCGGCATGGTGCGATCCTGCGCGGCCGCGGCGGTGGCGGAGAGCACGGCGCAAAGGGCAGCGCGGGCGACGATGCGGGGAATCATGGAGCGTCCTGGTAAGGGGCCGGTCGGGAACAGTCTGGCACGTCTGGGCGACATGGTGGCAGCACGGCGGGGGATAGCGGGAGCATAGCATAGCGCTTTCGGCGGGGCATGGCCAGTCGTTAGGCATCCCCTCTCATCACCAAGGGGGCTAATGGTGGAGCCAGCCGTGCGACACCGCGCCTCCCCACGTGCGGTTCAGTCATACCCGGTTTGGTTTGGTTGACACATCCATCCGGACGGGATATTCGTAGCGCCCCGGATCGGTGATCCGCGAAGCAGCAGCAGCAGGAGCAGGAGAGCGTGCAATGGGTCGACCCACTCGTCCCCATCTGTCAGTACCAAACGCTTCGTTGGTGTGCCCGCACGTGCGCGCGCTCATCGCGCCGCGTGGCCGGAGCCCACCTCCCCGTGAAAGCGGACTCGACGGGCCACAGGCAAACGGCCCGTGTCCGACGCGAGCGTCCGGACGACACCCCGACGTTCGTGCCTAACGTGGACAAGGCATTGCCACTGACGACCGGTACGCGTACGCGAACGAGGGATGCAGGTGCAGTTGAGAAACCCCATTCCCAGTTGTGTGGAAGGAGGATGTGATGCACGATCGCGGTCATTCGGGATTGATAGTCAGAACGGCGGTAGTACTCCTTGCTTGCGTGGCGCCACCCGCACTCGCCCAGACGGGATCCGTCACCGGCACCGTGGTAGAGGCCAGCGGCGGCCGCCCCATCGTGGGTGCACAAGTGTCCGTGAGAGGCACCGGTCTCGCGACACAAGCCGGTGAAGGCGGCAGGTTCACGATCGCGAACATCCCAGCGGGGCCGCACGTCATTGCGGTTCGTCAGATCGGGTTCGCCGCCGGGGAGAAGCCGGTCACGATCGTAGCCGGCCAACGAGACACGGTCGACTTCGCGCTCGCCGCGCAGGCGGTCTCATTGCACGAGGTCGTCGTCACGGGGACAGCGACGGCGACGGAAGTTCGCAAAGTCGGAAACTCGGTGGCGAGCCTGAACGTGACCGACATCGCCGAGAAGGCACCGATTCTCAGCGTCGATCAGTTGCTCAAGGGACGCACCGCCGGCGTGATCATGAACGTCACGCAGGGGTCGGTCGGCACATCGGGACAGATCAAGATTCGCGGTACGAAGTCGATCTCGCTGCCGAGCGATCCCGCGCTCTACATCGATGGCGTGAAGGTCAACAACGCCGAAGACCGCGCGTTCTTCATCGGCGGCGCCGGGATCAACCGCATCGGGGACATCAACCCCTCCGACATCGACCGCATCGAGGTGGTACGCGGTGCGGCGGCCGCAACGCTCTATGGGACGCAGGGCTCGAACGGGGTGATCCAGATCTTCACGAAGAGGGGGCGCACCGGAAAGCCGGAGTGGCTCTTCGAAGGAGAAGGCGGCTTCGAGCGGGCACCAACGAATCGCTTCCCGGGGCGGCTCTGGACGCAGTTCACCGGGCCGAACGGGTTCCAGGCTCACGACCCGAAGGAGATCGTGGGCAACGGCCGCTACGAACGCTATCTGGCGCAGGTGTCCGGGGGCGGGGAAGCCGTCACCTACTTCACTTCGCTGAACTATCAGGGCCAGGAGGCGTCGATCGCGCCTGACGCGAACTGGAGCCACGTGCTCGGATCGCGCGTCAATCTGAATGCGATCCTGACGCCGAAGTTGTCGCTGTCGGCGCGGACCGCCTTCACGTTCAACAAGCTCCGTATCAACGACACCGACAATGCGCTGCACGGTCTCTACTCGCAGGTCGTGGCCGGCCTGCCCTATAGCGCGGCGCCGGACCGGCTGTGGGGGGAACGGTTCGGCAATTTCTACGCGAATCAGACCGTCGAGAACATCCGGCACACGCTGCGGAACACGACCGGCATCACGGGCGAGTGGCGGCCGCGCACGAACTTCACGCATTCGGCCACGTTAGGCATCGACTGGTTCGACGATGAGTTCCTGAAGTACTTCCCGTACGCCTATCAGGGGTCGGGGAACAAGCTCGGCTCCAAGACCAACGCCACCCGCTCGTTCCGCGAGGTCACGTTCGACTACAAGACGTCGCTCAGCAACACGCTCGCGCAGTGGGCGACGTCCGAGCTGTCGGTGGGTGCGCAGGGCGACTTCCAGTCGCAGAACCGCGTGACGGGGATCGGGACGGACTTCCCGGCTCCCGGCGTGCGCACCGTTTCCGCCGCGGCGACGCGAACCGCCACGGAGGATCGTCTCGAGACGACGAACGCCGGCCTGTTCCTTCAGGAGACGGTCGGACTGTGGGACAAGGTGTTCGTCACGGGCGGACTGCGGATCGATGGCAACTCGGCGTTCGGAAACGATTTCAAGTACCAGACGTACCCGAAGGCGTCGCTCGCGTACTCGATCTCGGACGAGCGCTTCTGGCCCACCTCGGTGGTGCCCACAATGAAGTTGCGCGTGGCGTACGGCACGTCGGGGCAGGCGCCCGCGCAGTTCGCCGCCGACCGCACCTACACACCGACGTCGGCCCAAAACGGCCAGCCCGCTGTCACTCCCAACAACCTCGGCGATCCGAACCTCGGGCCGGAAACATCGAGCGAGCTCGAGTTCGGCTTCGACGCGGGATTTCTGGGTGATCGCGTCGGTATCGAGTTCACTGGATACTACCAGACCACTAACGACGCGCTGATTCGCAAGCCGGAGCCGCCGTCGCTCGGCTTCCTGAATTCGCAGCTGACGAACATCGGTCAGACGAAGAGCCACGGGATCGAGCTCGCCGTTAACGGGTTCCTCCTCCGCCGAAAGGACATGGAGTGGAGCTCGCGCGTGAACTTCGCGACGTTCACGAGTGAGATCACCGACATGGGCGGAGTCGCGCCGTTCTTCGTGAACGATGCGCGCATCGTCCAGGGCTACCCGGTCAACGCGATCTGGCGCATCCCACTGCAGAGTTGGGACCCCGTCACGCGACGGCACACCGCCGCGATCGACCGTGTGTTCGCCGGTTCCATCGATCCGAAGTGGTTCGGTTCACTCTCGACCAACTACCGGCTCGGCCGCTTCACGGTCACCGGCATGGCCGACTTCCAGGGCGGCAACAAGAAGATCGACTTCTCGCACTACTGGGACACGCGGGTCCGATCCGGCGACCACTACCTGTCGCTCGTCGAGAAGCCGACGGGAAAGCCGACGCCCGCTGCGGACTCGCTCGTCGACTACGTGAACACGATCGGCAGCACGGTATTCGTCGAACCGGGGGACTTCATCTCGCTGAGCGAGCTGGCGCTGAGCTACAGCATCCCTGATGGGTTGATCCGCAGCACCGGATTCCGGGGAGCGAGCCTGCGCCTCTCCGGCCGCAACCTCTACCTCTGGACGAAGTTCCCCGGCGTGGATCCGCGGTTGGCCTGGCAGGGCAACGTCCCGGTGGGCGGTAGCTCGGACTTCGATTCTCCGCCGGTACCGCGAGTCTTCCTCATCACCGTGCGGGCGTCCCGATGATGATCAATCCCTCAACGAGCCCTCGCTGCACAGAGGATCACGTCATGACGCTTGAATCCCCGATTCGATCCCCGATTCGATCTCCGAAGGTCGTGCGACGCCTGCTTGGCTTCCTCTCGCTGGCGCTCACGTTAGGCGCCTGCAAGGATATCCTCGAGGTGAGCAACGAGCAGGACATTCTCGACCAGAACCTCGACTCGCCCGAAGCGGTGACGCCGCTCATGAACGGCGTGATCGGCGACTATGCGCTCGCCTACGCGTATTCGATCGACATCGTCGGGCTGTTCGGGCAGGAGCTCATTCATACCGGCTCGTTCCCGACGTGGCGTGAGGTGGAGAGCGGGATCGGCACGCGCCCCAGCGCGGAGGCCAACACGGTCTACCGGAACGCCTCGCGTGCGGTCTGGGTGGCTGACACCGCCGCGGTCCGCTTTCGCAAGGCGCTGCCTGATGCCGAGAAGCGCTTCGAGCTGGCGACCGTGCTGGTGTGGGGCGGATTCGCCCACTTCCAGCTGGCCGACAACTTCTGCGAGGTCACGTTCCACGGCGGTCCACCGGTCACGCCGAAGGCCGCGTACGAGCGCGCCAGGGGAATCTTCGACGACGCGCTCACGGTGGCCACCGCGGCCAACCGGGCCGAGTTGCGGAGCGCGGCGTTAGGCGGCCGGGCCAGGGTGAAGCTCATGCTCGGCGATTTCGCCGGGGCGCGCGCCGACGCACAGCAGGTCCCGGTGGGCTTCGTGCTCCGCGCACTGTACGGCAATAACACGCGCGAGAACAATGCGGTGGCGATCAATGCCACCACGCTGATTCGCCGGGAGGCCGGCGTGAACCCGCGTTTCTACAAGGGCGATCCGCGTTACAAGACGGACCCGCGCACGTCGTTCCGCGACAAGGGCGATACGGCGAAGGGTCCCGATCCGACGCGACAGTTCGTGGAGCAGCTCAAGTACCCGGCCCGGGATACGCCGATTCCGGTGTTCACATGGCAGGAGGCGCGCTTGATCGAGGCCGAGGCGGAGATCCGGTTGAACAACCCGACGCGCGCGGTGACGTTGATCAACCTGGTGCGCGCCGCGGCGAACCTTCCGGCGTACACGGGGCCGGCGACCCAACAGGCGGTGCTGGACCAGCTCATCTACGAGCGATCAGCGGAGCTGTGGCTTCAGGCGCAGAGTCTCAACGACTGGCGGAGGTTCAATCTCACGTTCACGCCGCAGCCGAGAGACAAGTGCTTCGAGATCGGCCAGTCGGAGTGGGAGACCAACCCGAACCTCGGCGCGAAGTAGCCGCTGCGACGGGAATTGGGGTCAGACTCGAGTCTGACCCCAATTACGTAGCAACAGAATGATACAGACGGGGTCAGACTCGAGTCTGACCCCAACTCGCACGGTCTCCTCGGCACATACCATAGGGCGCGGTCCGCGGCGGCCGACGCCTAACGTTTGGCGCCGGGCCGCTGGCCGGGCGTGAGCACAGCCGCCCGCAGGGTCGGCGGGGACCAGTGACGT
Source organism: uncultured Gemmatimonadaceae bacterium (assembly GCA_963829055.1). GTDB lineage: Bacteria > Gemmatimonadota > Gemmatimonadetes > Gemmatimonadales > Gemmatimonadaceae > JAJKIV01. Next base: position 149,109 of record CAWHHI010000009.1, read on the forward strand.
CCGATGCGCGAGGGCGTCGGAGACAGTATGTTCTCGTCTCCGACGCCCCACCGCCATCGATGATGCCAGGACACCCGCCATGAGCGCCGTACTGCCGACCCAACTGCAGAAGACGCTCGGCGACGCGTACCGACTGGAGCGCGAGCTCGGGGGCGGCGGCATGAGCCGCGTCTTCGTCGCGGAAGAGGTGCGGCTCGAGCGAAAGGTCGTGGTAAAAGTGCTGTCGCCGGATCTGGCGCAGGGGCTGAGCGCCGAGCGGTTCGAGCGCGAGATCAGAACGGTCGCGGGCCTCCAGCAGGCGAACATCGTCCCGGTGCTCACCGCGGGCGAGACGGACGGGCTCCCGTTCTACACGATGCCGTTCGTCGAAGGCGAATCGCTCCGCGCGCACCTCGCCCGGGGTCCGCTCGCCATCGGCGAGGTCGTCAGCGTGCTGAAGGACGTGACGAAGGCGCTCGCGTACGCGCACCAGCGCGGCGTGGTCCACCGCGACATCAAGCCCGACAACGTGCTGCTCTCGGGCGGCACGGCGGTCGTGACCGATTTCGGAATTGCCAAGGCGATCGCGCCGCGAAGCAAGGCGTTGGTCCTGACGGGACTCCCGACGGGCGTACTGACGCAGCTCGGCACATCGATCGGCACGCCGGCGTACATGGCGCCGGAGCAGGCCGCGGGTGACGCCGAACGTCGATCATCGCGCCGACATCTACGCACTCGGCGCGATGGCGTACGAGCTCCTCTCGGGCCATCTCGTTTTTCCTGACCGAACGCCGCAGCGCATGCTCGCCGCCCACATGAGCGAGCAGCCGCGCGCCGATCGCGACGCTCCGCGCCGACGTGCCCGCGCCGCTCGCGGAGCTCGTGATGCGCTGCCTGGCCAAGGATCCGTCGGACCGGCCGCAGTCGGCGAGCGACATCGTGCGTGCGCTGGACGACGATGTCGAGCGGAGGCGGGACGCAGGCGATGCCGCCGATCCTGCTCGGCGGTCCGGGAATGTTTGCGAAGGCGCTCGCGATCTACGCGGCGGCGTTCGTGGTGGTGGCCGATCGTCGCGAAGGCGGCGATCGTCGGTATCGGACTGCCCGACTGGGTGTTCCCCGGCTCGCTCTTCGTGATGGCGCTCGGACTGCCCGTGGTGCTGTGGACCGGGTACGTGCAGCGGGTCACGCGACGCGCGATGACGGCGACGCCGACGTACACGCCGGGCGGTACGCCGTCGACGACGCACGGCACGATGGCGAACATCGCGCTCAAGGCCGCGCCGCACGTGAGCTGGTACCGCACGGCGCGGGGCGGGATGTACGCGGTGGGCGCGTTCGTCCTGATGATCGCCGCGTTCATGATACTGCGCGCGTTAGGCATCGGGCCGTTCGGCTCACTGCTCGCGGCGGGCCGGCTGAACCGGCGCGATCGGATTCTGCTCACCGACTTCCGCACGACGAACGTCGACTCCGCGCTCGGTCGCGTGGTGAGCGACGCGGTTCGCGCCGGGCTCGTCGGGATCGTCCGCGTTCACGCTCGTGCAGCCCGCGCAGATCGTGTCGGCGCTCACGCTCATGAAGCGTGCGCCGGGCACGCGCGTCGACTCCGGCGTCGCTCGGGAGATCGCCCAGCGCGAGGGGATGAAGGCCATCATCGATGGCGACGTCACGGGCGTGCCGGGCGGCTACATCGTCGCGATCCGCCTCGTGCGCGCCGATTCCGGCATCGAGCTCGCGTCGTTTCGCGAAACGGGCGACGGGCCGCGAGGGCTGATCGACGCGGCCGACAAGCTCGCGCGCGCGCTGCGGAGCAAGGCGGGTGAGTCGCTGCGCGCCGTGAACGCGACGCCATCACTCGCCGCAGGCCACCACGAGCTCTCTCGACGCGCTCCGAAAGTACAGTGAGGCCGTGAGGCTCAACTCCCTCGGCGACGTCGCGAGCGGTCGCGGTCGCGCGCGAGGCCGTCGCGCTCGATTCCACGTTCGCGTCGGCGTGGAGCCTGCTCGGCGCGACGTTGTCGAACAACGGGCGCAGCCCGCTCGTCCATCGACTCGGCGCTCACACAGGCGTATCGGTACCGGGAGCGACTTCCAGCCGGCGAGCGCGACAGGGTCACCGCGCGGTACTTCGCTCTGGGCCCTGGGCGAGACCGCGCGAAGGCGATCGCCGCCTACGAGGCCATCCTCCAGCGCGGCGACAGCAATCCGGGCGTGATGGTCAACCTCGGCGAGCAGCTTCGAAGCCGCCGGGAGTACGCGCGCGCGGAGTCGCTGAACATCGCCGCTGCGAGTCGCGATCCGGGCTCTGCGAGCGCGCTCGGGAACGCCATCGAATTGCAGATCGACCAGGGGAAGTTCGACGACGCCGCAGCGACGATCGCCCGGCTCGAGCAATTATCGCGGGGGTATGGCGTAGCCCGCCGGATGTCCCTGGCGTTCGCGCGAGGAGACTACCGGACATTTCGATCGCTCACCGATAGCACGATGGGCGCAGGGCCCGAGGCGCGAGCGCGCATCGGGTTGGGCGGAGCCCGGTCCCTGGCGCGCCTCGAGGGACGGCTACGCGACTATGCGGTGCTCACGAAGGAAGACAGCGCCGGTTGGCGGAGCGCACGAGCCGGATGGGAAGGTTCGCGAGATCTCGATCGAGATGGTGATCAAGGGCCCATCGGCCGCCGGGGTCGCGGGGCTCGACAGCGCAATCGCGCGCGTGCCGTTTCGCGAGCTGCCGATGATCGACCGTCCGTATCTCTCGTCGGCGACCGCGCTCGCGCGCGCCGGCAACGCGGCCAAGGCGCGCGCAATGCTCGCCCGCTATCGAACCGAGATGACGGACACGTCGATCCGCCGCGAGCAGGAGCCGGAGCTGCATCGCACGCTGGCCGAGATCGCGCTCGCCGAGGGGAAGCCGCGCGACGCATTGGATGAGTTTCGACGCGGCGACGTGACGTACGACGGAGCGCCCGCGGACGAATGCGGCGCGTGCCTGGCGCTCGACCTCGCGCGCGCCTACGACGCCGCGGGAAAACCTGACTCCGCGGCCGCGTATTTCGAGAAGTATCTGGCGACGCCGTACTGGCTCAAGGCGGACCCGGACATGGATCCGGTCCGGCTGCCGGCGATTCGCGAGCGGCTGGGCCAGTTGTACGAGTCGCTGGGCAATACGCAGAAGGCGGCCGATGAGTACCGCGCATTCATCGAGCTCTGGAAGAACGCGGACCCGGAGCTTCAGCCGCGCGTCGCCGATGCACGGCAGCGGCTTGCGAAGCTGACGCCGGTAGAGAAGCCGCGGCCCTGATCAGGTGCTCAGTCAGAACCGAGGAGCGCAAACGAAATGACGACGCGCAGAGAAGCCATTGGCATCCTTGGATCGATCTCGGTCGGATCGCTGTTGGCAGTACCGAAGCTCGGACTCGCGTCATTGATCGCGCCGCAATCGGGCGCGTCATCGTTACAGCGCGATTCCACGCCGCCGCTCGCGCCGGGCGCGCCGACGTCCCCGGAGCGGCTCGCGCTCATCGACGCCTTCAAGAAGTCGTCTGACGGAATCCCGCAGAAGTTCGAGGCGCGAACTCACAAGAGCGAGTGGACGATGCCGTACCGCCTGTTCCGGCCTAACGTGACCGGCAAGCTGCCGCTCGTGCTGTATCTGCACGGCAGCGGCGGATCCGGCGACGACAACCAGAAGCAGCTGGGACTCGGCAACATCTTCGGCACGCGCGTGTGGGCGCTTCCGGAAAACCAGAAGACGTTCCCGTGCTACGTCGTCGCCCCGCAGACCGACCGGGGCTGGATGAACTACGGCCCACCCAGCCCCGGCGACTCGGTGGCGAGGCTCATCCCCGGGTTGGGCGACGGCGCCCGCGTCGCGTTCGAGCTCGTGGACGCGCTGCGCAGGGAGCTCGACATCGACGAGCGGCGCATCTACATCACCGGACAGTCGATGGGCGGCGGCGGTGTGTGGCACATGACCGCGCATCGCCCGCGCTTTTTCGCCGCGGCGGTCACCTGCTGCGGCAGTGCGACGCGCGAGGACGCCACGCAATCAGCCGCGACGCCGGTGTGGAACTTCCACGGCGACGCCGACAAGACCGTTCCTCTCGCCGTGTCGCGCGACCGCATCGCCGCACTGAAGAAGGCGGGCAGCCACCCACTGCACACGGAGTACGCCGGCGTCGGCCACAACTCCTGGGAGTGGGCGTACACCGAGCCAGCGCTGGTCAGATGGATGTTCTCCAACCGCCGGCCAGCCTGATCGCGCGACGAGCATAACGCGCGATCGGCGTCGCGTGCGATCGGCCGAACGCAGGCCATGCCTAACGCGGACGACGCTCCGCCACGACGATCCGCATGATTCGCCCCGCTCGCGTGTTCACCGTGCCCGTCGCGTAACGCCTCGCCCAATCCTCGACGCCGGAATCATCGGCCACCTGGAACCCGGCGGCGCGGAGGTCCGCCGCCATCTCCTCGGCTGACCACTTGCTCTTCGCCGGCTCGCCCAGCAGACGCAGCAGCAATGCCGCGAAGCCCCGCCGCATTTCCGTATGGTAGTTCACGATCAGCGTCGACCCCTCGGCGCTTCGCGACGCGACATTGGCGAGCGTCGACTTCATCGCGTCGTGCGTGAGATACATGACGACGCCTTCCCAGATCCAGCACGTTGGACGCGCCGCATCGTGGCCGGCACGCGCGAGCGCGGTGTCCAGCGACTCACGCTCGAAGTCCACCGGCACGAACGTCACCTCGGCGATCGCGTGCGGAAGCCTGTCGAGATGCGCGCGCTTCACCGCCTGCGTCGCGGGGTGATCGACCTCGAACACGCGGACGCCCGCGAGCTCGCTCATACGCCAGGCACGCCCGTCCAATCCCGCGCCGAGGATGACCAGCTGCGCCGTACCGCGTGTAACTGCCGCCTGCACGGCTGCATCAATGGTTGCCGTCCGCAGGGCCATCATGTCCGCCGATACACGCGCGGCCGCGAGCGTCACGCTCTCGCGACCGCTCCGTACCTGCTGCTCGATCTTCTCCAGTCGCCTTAGCCACTTCGCGTTCAGAAAGACCCGCGCGGTGGGATCGCGGAAATCGCGCACGTGCGACGCGCCCACATCCGCGACGGCGCGCATGTAGGCGACCATCATCGCAGTCCTGCTGGCGCGCTCCGCGATCACGGTCGGATCACTGCTCAGCCTCCGGAGCGGCCGTGACCACACTTGGTCCGCGCATCGTGGCCGATGAGAACACGAACAACGCGGCGGCCGAGAGTCCGAGGACGAACATCGTCGTCCATGTCGTTGGCGCCCCGACGCGGTCGAGCAGGAACGCGCCGAGCCACGGGCCGACGATCAGCGCCAACGACATGGAGCTGCTGAACATGCCCATGTACTCGCCCGTCTTTCCGGGCGGCGCCAGCGCGGCCACGTAGGCGACGCTCGTCGGGAAGAAGATCATCTCCCCGAACGTCCAGATGATGACGGTGATCGCGATCGGGATCGTGGTGGTGGCTATCGCGAGTCCGCCGAATCCGACGGCGAACAGTCCCGTCGCGAGCGCGATGGCGATGCGCGTCGTCCAGTGCGACATCGCGATGTTGAGCGGAACCTCGATCGCGACGATGACGAGCGTGTTCAGCACGAACAGCCCGCCGTAAAACGACTCGCGGTAGTGCAGGTCGCGCACGAGGTACAGCGGCATCGCGCCCTGGTGCTGCGAGAACACGATGTTCACCAGAAACGCCGTCGCGAAGAACAGCATCGCGGTGCGGTCGTGCCAGACGAGCGATGGCGCGAAGCGACCCTGTTTATTCGTCGGATGCTCGGCGCTGTGCGCACGCGGTGGGGCGAGCAGGTGGCGGTTCCTCGAGAGCAGCACCGTGAGAACGGTGGCCGCGGCCAGGGACGTGAGCCCGTCCACGACGAAGAGCAGCGGGAACGACACGACGGCGAGAAACCCGCCCACGGCCGGTCCGATGCTCATGCCGAGATTGACCGCGAGTCGATTCACGGCGATCGCGGCCTTTCGGCGATCGGGCGTCGTCGATCCGGTAAGAATGGACATCGTCGCCGGACGAGCGGCATCGGCGACCACCGCCCAGAGAAACGTGAGTCCGACGACGACGATGAAGTCCTTCGCGAGCGGTATGATGAGCAGGACGACGCCTGTGAGCGCGAGCGACGCCCGGAGGACGACGAAGGGCCCCACGCGGTCCGCGAGCCGCCCGGCGATCGGCGCGGTGACGAGTCCGCCGACGCCGTACGCGCTGACGGCGAGCCCGGCGACCGATGCGGAGATCCCCAGGTATCTCGTGAGATAGAGCACGAGAAACGGCACGGCCATCATCCCCGCGCGATTGACGAACGTCGTCGCGGCAATGATCCAGACTTCGGCCGGGAGTCCGCGAAGACCGCGGTACGGATTCGGGAGTGCCAGGGTCAGCCTAACGCCGTGAGTCCGGAAGGAGTGTGCCCACGCCATCACTCGCTGCCGGCGACGGGAGGCCGAGACTCGTCGTTGGTCTCAACGTCCAAGATCTCGATGGTGCTGCTGGCAATCAAGCGTGGCGAATCACTCCACCACGCCGCCACTACTCCGTGGCGAGGGCACGCGCGGGCGTCACGCGCATCGCGCGCCGCGCCGGAACGAAGGTGGCGACCAACGCGACGCCAAGCAACGTCGCCACGACCATCAACAGGGTCGCCGGGTCCTGCGTCGCCACGCCGTACAGCTGATCGCGCAGGAGGCGCGCGGTCCCCAGCGAGAGCAGGCTCCCCACCAGCGCGCCCCACACGATCGGCCTCAGCCCTCGGCTCAGCACGAGGCGCCAGATGTCGCCCGGTGTTGCCCCGAGTGCCATCCGGACGCCGATCTCTCGAGTCCGTTGGCTCACGAAATAGCCGACCACGCTGTAGACCCCGACGCTCGCCAGCGCTAGCGCCAGCACACCGAGCGTCGTGAGCAACAGCGTGTTGAACCGCGTGGTTGCCACGGATTTCGAGAGCACGTCTTCCATCGTGCTCTGGTCGACGAGCGGGAGCGACGGGTCGATTCGCATCACGGCCGCCTGCAGCGCGCGCGTCAGAGTCTCTGGCGGTGGCACTGTTCGCGCGACGAGGACCAGCGAGCGCGATGTCGCGCGCCACATGCCTGGCGAGGTCTGCGTGAACGGCATGTACAGTGTTGGTGTCGCGGCCAGGTTCAACCCCGCGCTGTGCACGTCCGCCACCACGCCGACGACTGTCATCCAGTTCGGCGTGTTGCGGTCGTCGCGCATGGCGTCGAACCGCTTGCCGACGGCTCGCTGGCCGGGCCACAGTGCCCGCGCCAGTGACGTGCTCACGATCGCGACCGGAATGGCGCCGGCGTCGTCCGTGCGCGCGAAGTCGCGTCCATCGAGGAGCGACATGCCCATCACCGCGAAGTAGTCCGGCGACGCGTACCGGATGTCCACGTCCACCTGTTCGTCCGGTAGTTGCTTCCCGTCCGGCAGGATGCGCGTGGAGAGGATGCCACCCGCCAGCGGCACCGCCGACACCAGCGCCGCGCGCTGAACGCCCGGGACTTCCGCAGCCGCGTCCCGGATCTGCTGGTACGTCTGCGTCGTGCGCGCCGCGTCGGCGTAGCGCACCGCGGGCAACACGAGACGTCCCGTCATGACGTGCGACGCCGTGAACCCTGGATCGACACGCTGCAGGTGCCACGCGGTCCGGATCAGGAGACCGGATCCAACGAGCAGCGTCATGGCCAGCGCCACCTCGGCCGCCACGAGCAGGGCGCGGAGCCCCTCGCGCGCCGCGCCGGCACTCGAACCGCGGGCGCCGTCACGCAGCGCTGATTGCAGCGCGGGGCTCGCGCTGCGGACCGCCGGCACGAGCCCGACGAGCACGCTGCTCACGAGCGCCACGCCTAACGTGAACAGCAGGACGACGCCGTTCACCCGCGCCTGATCGACGCGCGGCACGTCCTCCGGCGCGAGCGCGACGAGCCCTTTCACCAGACCGAACGCGACGATCACACCGAGCACGGCGCCGCCGAGTGCGAGGACGAGACTCTCGACGAGCAGTTGACGGACGATGCGGCCGCGCCCGGCACCTAACGCCGCACGGATCGCCAGCTCGCGCGACCGGACGGTGCCGCGCGCCAGCAGGAGATTCGCGACGTTCACGCAGGCGATGAGCAGCACGAACCCCACGGCGCCGGACAGCACGAGCAGTCGTTCGCGGAAGCCGCCCACCACGCCGTCGATGTAGCGTCGCACCACGGCGCCCATCGCGGGCGAGGCGCCGGGCGTCCGCGCCGCCACGAGCTGAATGGCGGCGCGTGCCGCGTCGGTGGCCTGGGCGAGCGTCACGCCTGGCGCCAGGCGCGCCGTCAGGCGCAGCCAACGCCCGCCTTCCGTGGTCAACTGCTGGGTGGTCAGCCGTCTCGGCGCCCACAGATCGTTGTCGGTACCCGTCGCGTCGAACGCCGCGGGCATCACGCCGATCACCGTGTACTGCTCGTCATTGAGTCGGATCGTGCGTCCGACGACGGACGTGTCCGAGTTGAAGTGACGTGTCCAGAGCCGGTGGCTCATGAGCACGACATGCGGCGCCCCCGGCACATCGTCGCTCGGAAGGAAGCCGCGACCGAGCACCGGAGGGACGCCAATCACGCGAAAGAAGTCGCCGGTGACGAGAACGCCATTGACGAGCTGCGGCGCTCCCATCCCGGTGAGCGTGAACCCTCCACCGCCACTGGCGGCGGCGACGTACGCGAACGCGTCGCGCCGATCACGGAGCGCCGCGAACTCCGCGCCTGACGCGATCTCTTCGATTACGCCGCGCCGCGTCGGCTGCACCTGAACGACGCGATCCGCGTCGGCGAACGGCAGCGGATGCAGCACGACGGCGTAGAGCACACTGAACACCGCCGCCGTGGCCCCAATGCCAAGTGCCAGCGTGAGCGTTGCGGTGGCGGTGAAGCCGCGCGCACGGCGAAGCTGACGCAGCGCGAACGTGAAATCCTGCTTCAACTCGCTGAGGTACTCCGCGCGTGACCGGTTGCGGTCGCGTTGCCGCCCATAGTGACGGCACTCCGCAGCGACGACGGCGAAGTCGCCGAAGCGTCGAACGGCCTCGGCCCGAGCATCGTTAGGCGCCATGCCGTCGGCGATCAGCATCTGGATCACCATGTCGACGTGGAACGCGAGCTCCGTGTCGACCTCCTCCTCGAGGCGCGGGCGCTTGAGGAAGGACCATGGCGAGCGGCGAGGGGCGCGGCTCATAGCGCTTCCTTACGCGGGGAGCAGCACGGGCGTAATCGCGGCGATGAACGTCGCGAGCTCGCGCGTCTCGGCGGTGAGATGTCTCCGTCCCTTGGGCGTGATCGCGTAGAACTTCGCGCGGCGCCCCTGGTCGGTGACGCCCCACTCGGCGTCGATCCACCCGTCGCGCTCCATACGGTAGAGGGCGGGGTAGAGCGAGCCTTCCTCGACGCGGACGACGTCGTCGGTCCGCTCGGCGATCCACCGCAGGATGCCGAACCCGTGGCGCGGGGCGAGCGTCAGCGACTTGAGCACGAGTGCGTCGAGCGTGCCGTGCAAGCGGTCGGTAGCGGGCATTGATGGCAACTGTCCTAGATGTCTAGGGTAGAGTTGCCTGCGCGCACGCTGCCTGTCAAGAGAATCACGCTGTTGACCATCCTGATGCCTGATACCTCGTACTGACGCGACTGAGTGCTGAACGACTGGCCATGCCGTGCATCCACTCGGCGGCCTGGCCAGTACCAAGTGCGTCAGCCACTGCTCAGTAGCGAGTTGTCAGGCATCAGGTCCCGTATCCGCCGGCTTGGGTCGCGCGCTTGGCGTCGCGCTTGAGTCGCGGCGGACTCCCGACTGGGCTCGGAGACTGATGCCTGACACCTCGTACTCAACGCTGGCGTGCTGAGTCACTGGCCAAGCCCTGCATCGGACTTTCTGAGCATCGCGCAAACCAAACAGCCGGGAGTCCGTTCAATAGGTGGATATTCCGTAGCCCAGTCATATGTTCAGCCGGCCGAGCAGCTCGTCCGGCGCAGTGAAGGTCCGCGTTCTCGCGACCGACAACCCCAGGGTGCTTCCTCCGGAACTCCAGGCCCTACTGGATGGCACCGACGCCGCGTCTCGAGACGCGGCGTGGGCCGCGCTCGTGCGGTCACATAACGGCCTGCTCCTTCACGCCGTGCGTTCGGTCTTCCCGCAGCACGACGCCGCGATGGACGCGTACACGCTCGTGCTCGAACGACTGCGTGAGAACGACTTCCGCAGGCTGCGCACCTACGTCGCCGATGGCAGGAGCGCGTTCAGTACGTGGCTCGTGGTCGTCGCGCGCCGGTTGTGCCTCGACCACCACCGCCAACGCTACGGCCGCACGCCGCGCGGCGAACACGACGTTGCTGCCGCCGAGCAGCAGCGAGCTGCGCGACGACGCCTTCTCGATCTCACCGCGTCTCCGCTCGACGCGGCGGACATCGTCGACGACGCCAGCGGCTTGGCAGACCGCGAGCTGAGATCGGCCGAGCTTCGTCACGCGCTCGACGTCGCACTTGCCGACCTGACGCCCGCCGACCGCGTCCTCCTCAGGATGCGTTTCGAGGACGAGCTCTCCGCGCAGGAGATCGCGACGGCGCTGGGCTGGCCAACGCCGTTTCATGTGTATCGCCACCTCAACGCGCTTTACGCGGAGCTGCGCTGCCGACTCGTCGCGCGCGGCGTGATGAGCAGCGCACCGTGAGCGCGCGCGATCCTGCAAGAGGTGCTGGCGGGTCCGTTTCACAAAGCATCGAAACGGAGGTCCGCCGATGACGGAGGTCCCAATGCCAGACGAGGACACAAACATCGCACATCTCAGCGCCGAGCGGCTGGCGTCGTACATCGACGGCAACCTGACCCCGGCCGAGCATAACGCGGCGCTCGCGCACTTCGACGACTGCGCGGACTGCCGGCGCGAGATGACCGATGCGCGTCGCGTCATTGCCCTCGCACCTCCGGCGCGTGTCGGAACCTGCGCGAGCCCCGACGGCCTCGCGGCGCGTGCGAGTCTGGGTCGCCGCAGCGCTCGCGGCGGTGGTCGTCTTCGCCGTCGTCCCGACTGTGCTGCGCAACAGGAGTGGCCCTGACGGCGCCACTCGCGGACCGGATCGCCTTCCTCAATCGGAGACTGTTTCCCAGTTGGCGACTGTAGCTCCGGTGGACGACGGTGCCATTACACCGGCAAGCGACTCGTTCGTGTGGCGGGCGGCGAGCGCGGACGCGGAATATCGGTTGCGGATCATGGACGCGACGGGCGGGATCGTGTGGAGCACGAGCACGGTCGACACTTCCGCTACGCTGCCCGCGAATCTGCGCCTGCCACAGGGGAGCGAGTACTTCTGGTCCGTGGACGCACTCCTCGCTGACGGTCACTCGACGACGACGCGCGTTCATCACTTCACCATCCGGTGATGCGCGCACTCTCGGCGAGTCTCGTGGCGAACGCTCTGACAGGCGTTCTACTGGTCGCCGCGTGTGCGGCCCCGCCCGATGCCACGACCACCGCGCCGGTCGGGACCACACCAGCGGTGAGTGGGCAGGGCGTGCCGGTCGCACTTCCTTCCGGCGTCGATTCGTTGCTGCGACATGCCGACTCGGTCTACCTGCGCGCGCCCGACAGCTCGACGGCGTTGTTCCAGATCGCGCTCGATCGCGCGAGCGCGTCGCGCGATTCGGCCGGCATCGCGCGAAGCCTCACCGGGCTGGGACAGGCGGCACGACACGCCGGAGACTTCCGCGCGTCGCGCGACCTGAGCGAGCGTGCGCTCGCGCTGAAGCTGCGACTCGGCATGCGCGCTGATCTCTTCCGATCCTACAACGCGCTCGGCCTGCTCGCGCGCGATGAGGAAAGGCTCAGCGACGCATCCGCGATTCTTCCGAAAGCGGCTGAGGCGGCCCGGACCATCAACGATTCCGTAGGCCTGGCCAAGGTGCAGGTCAACACCGGGCTCGTGCTGAGCGACCTCGGAGATTTCGACGGGGCGCGCGCGGCGTCGCTCGCTGGACGCGATGGGGCGCGAGCGGTGGGCGACACGGTCACGTTAGGGAGGGCGCTGACCAATCTCGCGGCCCTCGACATCACACTTGGCAATCCACTCCCGGCGGTTGCCACGCTCGACGCGGCGCGGCGTCTCTTCCGTGCAGCTGGCGACTCGATCGGCTGAAGTGAATGCCCTGGGTCAGGTCGCTGCAGCGTACGACGCGTTGGGCGACCCGCAGCGCGCATTCGCGGCGCTGGATAGTGCGTTAGGCATGGCGCGCCGGCTGGCGATGCGGGTCGAGGAGGCGGCCGATCTCAGGATCCTCGCCGACCTGTACCGGGATGCCGGGTATTACCAGCACGCGCTCGACGTGTACGCACGCGCCGCCGCGCTGAACGACTCGCTCGGCAAGCCCGAGGAGCGCGGTGATCTCCTCCGCAGCGAGGCGCAGGTGTACTTCGCCCTCGGCGGAACGGCGCGCGCTCGTGGACGGGCGTCGGAGGCGTTAGGCGTTCATCAGAAGGGCGGCTTTCGCTACCCGGAGCTCGTCGACCATCTGCTGCTGGCGGAGCTGGCGCAGCACGAGGCGCGATCATCCGAAGCAGAGGCGCATCTGCGGTCGGCGCGCGCCTTGTCCGCGGCGCTCGCGGCCAGCACCGCGAGCGCGCAGGTGGCCCTGTCTGAGGCGCGCGTTGCCGACGACGCGGGTCAGTCCGAGCGTGTGCTGCGCGTGCTCGAGCAGTCTCGGGGCGTCCTCGCCCAGGCGGGGAGCGGAGCCGAGGCGGAAGCGTCGGCGCTTGCCGCGCGCGCGTATGCGCGACTCGGACAGCTCGACGCGGCGGCAGTCGCGGGGCGTCAGGCGGTCGATGCCGTCGAGCGCGTGCGCAAGAATTATGGATCGGGCGAGCTCAGGGCATCGTACGCGTCAGGCAGGGCGTCCGTGTACGCGGACCTCGTCGTCGTCCTGCTCAAGCTCGGCCGAACCGCCGAAGCCTTCGAGGTTGCCGACGCTGCGCGCGGTCGCGGGCTGCTGGAGCATCTGGCGACGTCGCGCACCGACGCTCGAACGGCGAGTGGTGCAGCGCAAACGCTCGCCGAATCCGAGCTGCTTCTGCGGCGCATCGACGAACTGATGGCCAAGCTGCAGGTGCGCGAGCAGACGGTCCCGCGAGAGCGCACGCCAGGGTACGTGGCGACCACGAAGGACCTCAACGACCGCCTTCGCCGGGCGCGCACCGAGTACGAGGAGATCCTCGCCCGACGCACGCCGGACGTGGCGGCGGCCAGGGCGCTGATCGGCGGCGGGCGTGCCGATGTTCGCGCCGTGCAGGCGAGCCTCGAGCCGGGTGAGCTCCTGCTCGAGTACTTCGTGACGCCGGCGCGGCTGTACATCTTCGCCGTCACGCGCACGGGCCTGACGAGTCTGACGAATGAGGTGACCGCGGACGGTCTCGCGGCGCGCGTGCGTGTCGCGCGCGACCTCATGGGGGACCGCGCCGCCGATGACGCGCGAACCCGTCGCGTGCTCGGCGCGCTTCACGCGATTCTGCTCGGGCCCGTCGCGGCATCGGGTGCGTTGCGCGACGTCCGCCGGATCATCGTCGTGTCGCACTCCGTGTTGACCTACCTCCCGTTCGCGGCCCTGGTGGATACCGCCACCGGCCGCTACGTGACGGAGGACTATGCGGTGGCGCACGTGCCGTCGGCGGCGGCGCTCCCGGTGCTTCGCGCGTCGGGGTCACGCGCAGTGCGCACGGTGGCAGCGCCGGCCGAGGTGTTCGCGCCGTTTCCCGATGCGCTGCCGGCAACGCCGGCGGAGGCGCGGACCTTCCGGCGGTCGGTGCCCGGAGCAGTGGCGCACGTGGGGAGTGCGGCGACGGAGGGTCGGCTGCGCAGCGCGCTCGCGTCGGGCGCCGTCGTGCACGTGGCGACGCACGGGGTGATGAATGCACTCAACCCGCTGTTCTCGCGGCTCGAGCTGGCGACGAACGAGGCCGGTGCCAGCGACGACAACGGCCGGCTCGAGGTGCACGAGCTGCTCGAGCTTCACTTCGAGAGTCCGCTCGTCTTCCTCTCCGGCTGCGAGACCGGGCTCGGCGCGTCGTGGTCGACGCAGTTCGAGACGGGGCAGGATTACACGACGATCGCGCAGGCGCTGCTCTTCGCCGGCGCGCGCAACGTGGTGGCAACGCTCTGGCGCATCGACGACGAAGGCGCCGCGGAGTTCGCGAGGAAGTTCTATGCTGCGCGGCAGACGCTCGGAGCGCCCGAGGCACTCGCGCGGGCGCAGCGCGAGATGATCACCGATCCGCGCTGGCGAAGTCCGTACCTGTGGGCGGCGTACGAGGTCAGTGGTGGAGGTCTCGAGGGGTTCCGTCCGTCACAGGCGTCAAAGATCAAAGTCTCGTTAGGAGTCCGTTGAACCGAGGTGATCGCGACTCGACCGAGTTGACTCGACGCACCCGAACCGACACACCAACGCACACGAGGGAGTGCATCATGCCCCGCAGATCGGACGGTTTCGCTTCACCTCATGTCAGGCCGGGTGTCGTTTCCGCTCGGCGGGATGCTGTTGCTGTGCGTGATGGCTGCGTGCGTTGCCGATGAGCCTACGGCGTCGCGGCCGACTCCGGGTGTGAGCCTCGGGAAAGCGCCGCCACCGTCTGTCACCGTCACGTCCACCGACCCGACGTACGCCTTTCAGGGCGACTCGGTGCTGACGGTGCACGTGAAGGGAATCGGGATTTACCGCGGGCGCACATACGTCGTGGCCGGTCAACGGCGATACGACGCACGTGCACGAGATCAGCACGACGTACGTGAGCCCGACGGAGGTCGTCTCGACGATCAAGGTGGACCTCAACGCGCCGACGGCGCTGTACGATGTCGTGGTGACGCTCGTTGGTGGGAAGAAGGGAGTGGGCGCGGAGCTGTTTGCCGTCAAGTCAGTGAACGAGCGCCAGCAGTTGCCGATCCCGATCGCGGTGACCGTGGACGACGCGGGCGCGCTCGGAGCCGTACAGGATTCGGAGCGACGGATTGGGTGAGTATGTCGACGGACAGCCGGGATGACGGCGTTTATCGACCAATTCGGGAATCTGCAGATCTCGCCTAACAACGGCCAAGCGACGACGCCGGCACAGCGCAGCCTGGTCTTCGACTTCAGCGTGCCGGCCGACCCGCTCAACACGTATCGCCCCGATGTGTCGGGTCAGACCAACTTCAAGATCCTGACGAACAATGTCGGGCTACCCGAGGATTCAGGACCTCGGGGTGAATGGCATTCCGTCTTCGGGGTGCTATCGCCTGACGTTCTCGTTCCGGAACGTTACGACGCACTATCCAGCGTCGATTTCAACACGAGCATCAACGCGCAGGCTGCTTTCGTGCTCATCACGCGAACCAGCGCTTCGACGTGGACTGTCGTGCCAGGATGCGTCGTGCGGCGCGCATCCGACCTGGGGCGCGTTCAGGAGCCAGGATCTTCACGAGCAAGAACGCGCCGGTCGTAGCCCCGTGGGAACTACAGCCTGCCGTTCTCGATACGGATTCGCGAAGTTGTAGCGGCTCGCGGTCGAAGCACCTGGGAAACGCGCGGCACCGAAAGACGGTGTCGCGCGTTCTTCGTTAGGCGCCGGCGGCTGAGGATCCGTGATTCCCGCCTTCACGAGCGCGAGGCCGAACGCCCATTGCCCGTCCGCCGTCGCAATGCTCAGCGCGCCCGCCCGCATTTGCTGGTAGATCTCACAGGAGCGAGAGCGTCGAGTCGAGCGTCTCCGCTCCGGTTGCACCGCCGTGCCCGCCCTGTCGCGCCAGGTGCATGAATGCCGCGCCGCAGAGCACTCCCACCACACGCCGGTCGTACACGAACCGCGCGGGAAGCGCAGCGAACGAATTGCCAGCGTATGCCGAGAGCAGCTCGACGGCAGGTTGCTTCATCCATGCGGAGGAACAGCGAAGCGGCCGCGAGATCGTAGTACGGATCGTTAGGCCCCGCGGTATCCCAGTCGAGCAGCACGAGATGCTCGCCGTCGTACACGAGGTTCGTCGGATTGACGTCGTTGTGGCTCAGCACCGGCGCGCGGTCGCTCGGCGTCGGGTCCTCCTCGAGCACGCGTCGCACGGCGTCGCTGAAGAACGCAGGCACGGCGAAGCCCGCCAGCGGTCCGTGCCAGATAGTCGCGAGAAACTCTCGCGGGTCCAGCGCATCCGCGTCGAGCGGCAACGGGATGTCGTGAATGCGGCGCACCGTCTGGCCAAGCAGCGCGATGGCCGCGTCGTGCGTGCGTGGGTCCCAGTAGTACGCCGGAAACGATCGGTCCGCGACGAACGCGCTCAGCACGGCGCGCCGATCCTCGTCGACGTGGATGATGCGCGGCGCCACGCCCGCGTCCGCGGCGAGTCGCTGGATGTGAAGCTTGCGACTCCATGCCGCGAGTGGTTCACCCTCGCGCGCGACCTTCATCACGAACGTCTGTCCGCTGGCGTCAACGCGATACACGCCCGCGCCGGAGAGTCCCGCGGCAATCTTCGTGATCGTGGTGGTGTCGCCGCGGAGTTCGGCGGGCAGGCAGGCTTCGAGGGTCACGATTGACTCTGGCGCATGGTTGCGGTCAGCGGGCGTGGGTGCCTCATCCGTCGGAGGCAGACCTAGCTCGCCCGCGTTAGGACGAGGAGCGGTTTCAGGGCGTGCGCCGGGCTAGCGAAGAGCTACGCCGCCGGGTCGGCGATCAACCGACGTTCGCGGTCTGCCGCGAACGCGAGCGCAGCCCGGATGTCCTCGCGCTCAAGATCGGGAAAGTCGGCGAGGATCTGGTCCTCGCTCATGCCAGCAGCGAGGTAATCCAGGATGTCGTAGACAGTAATGCGAAGACCGCGGATGCAGGGTTTTCCGCTCCGCTTTCCCGGCTCTATCGTAATTCGCTCGCGGTAGTCCATTCCTGAGAGTACGGCCGTCGGAGGACGCAGGCAAGAACGGGCGCCCTTGGCTCCGCGTCATTCCGAGCGGAGGCTTGTCATTCCGAGCGAGCGGAGCGAGTCGAGGAATCGCGATCGTCCCGATAGAGGGCCCTCTACCGGGACGAGTCGCGATTCCTCGACTCGCCGCTTCGCGGCCTTCGCTCGGAATGACATGGTTCCTCGCCTGCGGCCTCCGCTCGGAATGACACTGCTCCTTCCTATGGCCTCCTTCCTGAGGCCTCGTTAGGCCTCGTTGCCGATTGCCAGCGGATCGACATCGAGCGTGCCGTGACTCACCGGCCAGACCTCGCCCCTAACGAGAAGATTCCCATCACCATCCTGGACGACCGTGAGCTTGCTTGGCCGTCCGGCGAACCGCCCCTGCGCAATCTCGATCGGAACGCCTGCCTCAGCGAGACCGCGTGCTACCAGATACGCCGCGGCGGGACCGGCGGCGCTGCCCGTCGCGACGTCTTCCACGAGCCCGAGGTTGTCCCACGTTCTCATCTCACGACCATCGACGGCGAGAACCAGTGGAAACTTTGCGCCTAACGTTTCGAGCTGCGATTCGAAATCGGTCCCGCGGATTTTCGCTCTCCCCAACGCCGCCGGCGAGAGAGGGACGATCAGATACGGTAAGCCAGTGGAGATGACCTGGGCGTCCATTCCACTGGCCACATCGCTTTCGTCGAGCCCGAGCCGCGACAGGATCGGCGCCAACGCGCGGCTCGAAATGGGAGCCCCAACGACCGGCTTCCCCTGATTCATCTCGCACACGTAATGCGTGCCCACCTTCGTCGTCGTGACCGCAAGGTCGCCGTGCGGAACCGAGATCACCCACGAGCAGAACTTCTTCACCGGGGCCTGAGTGCGGTGCAGTACCGCCGCTGCTCCGAGCACAGGGTGCCCCGCGAACGGCAACTCTTCCTCCACCGTGAAGATCCGCGCCTTCGCTCCCATAGCCGAGATGCTCGAGAGGAATATGGATTCGAATTGCTTGGTCTCCTGCGTCAGCCGTTGCATGACTGACGCCGGCCAACGCTCCGTGTTCAGGAACACGGTCAGTCCGTTTCCGGTGAGCGGGCCTGTCGCGAACACATTCGACGTGGAACAGCGTCGGAGATGGCATGGTGATGGTTATGGCCGCGAAGGCGGGGCCGAGTTATGCGCCGACGGTGGGCGACGCCGGAATCGCGCCGATTTGCTGCAGCAGCGACAGCACATCGAGGTGATGGTGGATCTCGCGGGCGCGACCATCGGCGATGGTGTGCCAGAGCGTCCCTCGTACGCGGATTCGCTTCCCCGACGGCGGCACCACGCCGCCGGGCGTCGCGAGCGGACCGCGGTGTGTCCCCTCCCAGAGGATCTCCTGCGCCACACGCTGCCCGCTGGCGACCGTCGCCTGAACGGTGCCGCGTGCGTCGGGCAGGGTCTCCTTCCATCCCTGGCAGAGGCGGACGTACTCGTCCGCGCCATCGACACGGCGCTGCGTCCCGGTCTCCTCGTACACGACATCGGGGTGCAGCGTCGCGCGCAGACGCTCCCAGTTGCCGACGTTGAACGCCTCCACTAACTCGGTGGCGACGGCGGTGGTGTCACCGGACTGCTTGGATTGCGTGGTCGTCATGGCTCCCTCCTGTTGATTCGTGGCCACGAACGCCCGCAAAACGCGGGTGAAACAGCATGTGATTTCTCGCTGGACGCGGCAAGGGACACGCGCCCCGGGCGGCCTGAGCCGCGCCAACCGGAACCGCCCGCGTCCGCCGTGATGTGGCGCAGGAGTGCCCGAGATGGAGCCGTGACCGAGCGTGGCCACGAGCGATGCGCCCGCGCCGGCGGCCAATACCGGGATGGTGATCATTGCTACCCCTTCGGACGCAGCAGCTCGCGGAACGACGGCTGCCCACCGAGCAGTGCAAGGTCAATGTCGGTGTGCAGGTCGATGCCATAGCAATGGCCTCGCGCGAATGCGCCGCGGAGCGCGGAGATCGCCTGATCCGAGTCGCCGAGGATGGCGAGCACCCGGGCACTGCACACTAACTGGAGCCCGAACCGGAACCGCCCCTTTTTCGACTGCAGCGTCTGCAGCGTGCCCCTCGCCGTCACGTCGTCGCCGAGGCGGGCGGCGATCGTACCCGTTAGGCCGATGATCTCGAGGTCCTCCGGCAACTCGGCGGCGAGCTCGCGCGCCACCCTCGCGGCATTGGTCCACTGGCCGGCTTCGCAGTAGGCATGTGCGAGGGCGTGGCGATCACGGGCGCCGGGACGCCCGCCTGGTCGCTGCTGCTGGTCGGCGTACCATGCGATCGCTCGCTGCGCCAACGCGATCGCTTCGGCCGCGTGACCATGCGCGCGCAGTTCCCGGGTCGCATCGAGCATGACGTCCCCAGCGTCCGCGAATCGATCCGGTGGAAACGCGCACGCCTCGTCGATGCAGCGACTCACGGCCTCGAGGTTCCCGACGGCCGCGTAGGCGCGGGTCTCGTACAGCACCGCGCTGATTGCTTCCGGGTGATGCGCGCGCCCACGCTGCGCGGCCTCGAGCTCGCGATCGTGCTCGCCCAGCATGTGATAGGCTTCGGTCAGCCGACGCCAGTGCGGAGTCCAGGAGGGAATCCACCCCTGGCCGGGGTCGAGCCGCGTTAGGGCTTCGACCGCCGCCTGCGGATGATTGCAGAAGAGCGCCTGCCGGCCGAGTTGCGAGAGCACCTCCGAGTTGGGCACCTGCGCCGCCGCGAGCCGCACGATTCTGAGCGCCGCGCCTTGCTGGCCGTCGAGACACGCCGTGTAGTACTCGCACGCGAGCTTCTCCAATGTCGAGAGGTTCCCTCCACGGGAACGCGCGGTCAGCTCGGTCAGGATCGCCTCCGCCTGCTCCCATTCGCCGAGGTTGCAGCTCGCCTGCATCGCCCACAGCGCCGCGAACGTGAAGCCTTCGCGGGCGCGTGCGGCGCGGAGCAGGTGCGGAATTGCCGTGCGGAAGTCGCCGCGGAGATGGAGCTCGACGCCTAACGCCAGCTCGAGGTGCGCATCGACGTCCGGCGCCTGCGCGACGGCGTCAGCCAGCGACGCGAATCGCGGATCGAAGCGCCCTGCCAGCGCGCCGCAGACGCGCCGGCGCAGCTCGTCGGCCGCGTCCCACGGCTGCAGGCGCGGCGCGGCCACGTCGCCCACGGTGTCGAGCACGCGGCCGCCGGGGTCGCTGACCTTCGCCTGGAAGCACCACGAGTCCCCGCGGAGGAAGTATGAACCGGTAACGACGAAGCCAGCGTTTGGCAGCGTGGCGCCCAACCCGCTCGCGTGGTCCGTCGTCACGACGGCGACCGTCCGACTCCGGACGAGCCCCTCAGCGATGGCGTCGCACACCAGGCGCCCGACGTAGTCCGACGACGGATCGCCGCCGAGGTTCACCAGCGGCGCGATGGTCACGCGCGGTGGATCCGGCGCGGCGGCGACCTCACTGGCAGCGTGATGAACGCCTGGGCGGGCCCGCGTGCGGATCGCCTCGATCAGCGCTTTCGTATCGCTCGCGGGCTCATCCCCCGTCGCGCGCTCGAGACGCTGCGCGAAGGCAGTGTAGGCCTCCAGCGCGGCCGCCGTGTCGCCCACGCGGTCCAGCAGCGTGACCAGCTGACGCAGTCCCGCCTCGTCGTCGATGCCTAACGACGTAGCCCAGCGGGCGCTCTCGACTGCGCCCGCCGCGTCGCCTGCGCGCTCGCGTCGGTCGGCGAGCGCCCAGGCCGCCCGCGTAGCGCGTCGGCGAAGGAACACGCGCATGTCCTCGAGCCACCGATCGAACTCCGGCGCGCCCTCGAGGGCGAATCCGGGAAGCAGGTCGCCGCCATAGAGCGCCATCGCCTCGTCGAGCGCGCCGCGCGAGAGCGCCGCCTCGAACGCACGGGCGTCGCACCACAGGCGAGATTCGTCCGCAGCCAGCATGTCCGTGCCGCGCGACAGCACGACATCCGCGCCGAGCGCCCGCCGCAGCTGGTGTACCGCCTGACGCAACGCATTGCGAGCGCCCGACTCGGTAAGCTCAGGCCAGAAGAGCGGAAGCAGGAGGTCGCGCCGCTGGAAGCCGGTCGTACCCGTCATCGCCAGGTAGGCGAGTAGCGCGAGTCGCTTGGGCTGTACGAGGACAGCCGTGACTTCGCACCCGTGGGGATCGCGCAGGTCCATCTGGCCGAGCACGCGCAGACGGAACATGGACGCCTCGCGAGATGACGGTCTCGAAACGTGCGGTTGACGCCGCCCGGCGCATGGCGTGTGGCGAACATACGAGTGCCTACACCCCCGTGCAACTTCGCTGCGATGATAGAAGACGGACGGCGTGACTGAGTTCCGCCACGCCGCCCGTGTGATCGTCGGCCTTCCGATCTACTGTCGTTCGGCGATCACTTCGCCGCGCGAGATCGCGAGATGGTAGGTCACGTTCAGTGACTTCGCGGCTTCACGAGCGAGGATCTGGTGGCCCGCCGCGCTCGGGTGAACGCCATCGAGCGAGATGAACGGACCGAACGGCTCGTCCGACGTCAGCAGCGTCGTCGCGCTGAACGGCGACTTCAGGCCACGCTGCCCGTACAGCGGCTCGAGGTCGAAGAAGGCAAAGCCATTCTCGGCCGCGACGTCCCGGATATGCGCGTTCATCTCGACCAGCTGCGCTTCCAGCGCGCTGACATCCGCCGGGGTCAGCACGTAGTCCTGCGTGCCCGGGACGTCGGCACAGCTCAGCGTGACGGCCGGCTGTCCCGCGATCGCTGCCGCGTACGCGCCGACGACTTTCGCGGGAACGTAGATGAGGTTCTCGCTCCCGCTCCCGGCGCAGTCCGCACTCACGAAAATGCCGAACTGGGCGAGCTCCGCTCGATTGGCGTCGAGCTCCGCGCCACGCCGCAAGCTCGGGAAGTTCCCGACGTCGGATAGCAGTCCGACGAGGAGCACCTTCGCGCCCGCGGTCTTCACGCCAGCGATGAGCTGGTCGTACGCGGGCCGCCACGCAGCCGTCGGGACGATCGTTAGGCCGGGGGCCACGAGTCCGGAGCGCGCCCCGAGCACCTCGTTCACCCCGAACTCCACGGAGACGAGGTCCGGCTGCAGGGCGAGCATCGCCGTGAGCTGCGTCTGTCCGGCGCCGAGCACGCGGCTGTAGAACGCCCCGCGGAGCGGCCACGATGCCGGTGGTGGCGACTGCGGCGTGGTCGCCAGCGCGTTGGCGGTGATCGCTTCGGAGATGGCCAGGTTCTGCGTCGGCGCGACGATTCCGTTCACGAGTGGCGTGCAGACGCTGCTGCGGACGAACGGGGATTCGCCATTCACGCGTCGGAGCGACGCGAGCGGCGATGCCAGCGGCGGCTGGCAGCCCGCTGCCTGCATCAGAGGTTGGGAGAAGGGCACACCGGCGAGCGCCGCGAGCTGCGCGGGCCAGGATTGCGCCTGATCGGCGCCAACGACGCCATTCGACATCACGCCCATGCTCAGACTGGTCCCCATGGCGACGTAGGTGCCGACGCGAGAGTGTTCGCCGAAGCTGAAGGACGGCGGCTGACGCGTTGACGCGGATGTCGGGTCGGTCGCGGCGTCGGCGCAGGCGGCGACCAGCGCCAGACACAAGAGCGGAAGTGTGCGGGTCATGATGTCCCATCCTTTGGCAGGAGCCGTCTGCTGCGGCGCTGGTCGGGATGGCCAGGCCGCGGGACGTCCGTAGGTGCCGAGGACAGTACGAGCGCCGCGTTATCCGCCTGTGTCCCTGCCGTTATCTGGGCGATGCGAGCGTGGCCCGCGGGAGTTATGGAACTCCCCTCACCGGCGGTCTGCGTCGTGGAAGAGCGGCGGCGCGATGCTGTGGTCGTTAGGCGCTATGGGCCCGAACGCGCGCGGTGCGGACAGTCCTGGCAGCTCAGTCGCCGCGTGGTGCGACCGTCGGCCACGGGACGCCGGCGTCCCCCAGGCGGAGCGCGTCCCTGCGGATCTGCAGCGCCCGCTCGAGTGCGCGCCGCTCGACCGTGTGCAGCTCGCTCGCGCGGACCAGGTCGCGTGTGGCCTCGAGGTCGGCCGCACTCTTCGCGGTCGCGATTGCATCGGTGAGGTGGAGAAACACGCGTGCGTCCATTGGCTGAACCATTCCATTGGGACGCCAAACGCTGTGGCAGACAGCATGCCCGGACAGCCGGTCGCTACTATCAGCCCCCCACGTGGACCCTCCTCAGCCAGCAGAAGCCCGACCTGGGCTGCGGCAGGCCCGTCGGTGCGCTCACGCCATCGGCGAACGGCGCCGATGTCCGCCTCATCCGCACGGCACGGGCTCTGCTCTATGCGTGCGCATGCCGAGCGATACGCCGTCGCCACCCGTCACCCGCCGCGGGGAGGACCCCCGGGGGTTCGCGCGCGAGCTGGTGGGTACGGCGGCTGCCGACTACGCGCGCATCCGCGCGGCGATGATCGCCGGGGTCGCCCCGGAGGGAATCAGCGCGTCAGCGTCGGCGGCCCAGGAGATGCTCCGCGCCGCGGTGGTCGACTACGCGAAGACCCTTCGCGCCACGGGCGCGCCGCCCGAGGGCGTGCTCGTCGAGGTCAGGGCGGCGGTCGACGCGGCGTTGCGGCTCGACGAGCTTGAGCGTCGCGCGTGCGTGGGCAGCGCCGTCCGCTGGGCCACCAAGGCGTACTACGACGCCTGACGGGGTGGAAGCCCAGAGCCGGCCGGTCCCTGAGCGATCGGCGGCCGCCCCAGTTCCGCCGCCGTCTGCACCGCGAGCGCGCGGGCGCGGAGCTGGCGCTCCAGGGCGAGCCGATCGAGCGGGTGCATGTCGGTGCTCGCGACGAGGGTGCGCATCGCCTTGATGTCGTCGGCCGTGCGGGTCGCGGCAATCGCGTCCACGAGGCCGTAGTACGCGCGGGCGTTCATGAATGCAGGGGGAGAGTGGGCGACGGCTACCAACGCAGCGCTCCCGCGTGGGATCGGCGGTCGGAATTCACCATTCCGGGCCGCGCCACCGTCACCACGGGATGCACGAGGGGAGACGCCTCGCGCGTCGCGTTAGGAAGCATGCGCCGTTCCACGCCGAATCGCTAGGGATGCCAAGCGTTCGGTGCGCGGATCGAACCGGTACGCGCCGTGGCGGCCAACGACGTGCGGCCGACGCGCGACAGTCGTTGCGCACCGGCTACAAACCGTACCGCTGGTTCCTGGTCGGCTGCGGTGGCCGGGATAAACCTGGCCGACAAGATGGACAGCGTGCGATCGAAGCCGGGCACTGTGGGCTTGACGGCGATCCGTCATAACATAGAATGTCTATGTCATGACCGGCCGCGAACCGATTCCCCAGGGCACGCTGGATCTGCTCGTGCTCAGCACCCTGGACCAGCGCCCCGAGCTCCACGGCTTCGAGATCTCGGAGGCGATCGGCCGGCGGTCCGGTGATGTCCTCCAGGTGGAGGAGGGTTCGCTCTATCCCGCGCTGCAGCGCCTGATGGTCAACGGCTGGATCAAAGGGAAGTGGGGCCGGACCGACGAGAATCGCCGCGCGCGCTATTACCACATCACCGCCGAAGGCCAGCGCGAGCTGGCGCGGAAGCTCTCGAGCTACCAGCGCGTGAGCGGCGCGATTGCCGCCGTCCTCCAGCCAGCCTAACGCCATGTTTCTCGCCGTCTGGTGGCGCCGCCTGTGGCTCTTCCTCAATCGCGATCGCGTCCGTCGGGAGCTCGAGGAAGAGATGCAGCTCCACCGCGATCTTCGAGCGCGCGCGATGGAACGAGGCGGCGCCGCCCCAGTGGACGCCGCCGCTGCCGCGCGCCGCCGCTTCGGGCACGAGGTCACGCTGGCCGAGCGAAGCCAGGAGAGCTGGGGATTCCAGCGCGGTGATGAGCTGCGGTGGAACGTGCGCTATGCGTTGCGCCGACTGGCGAATCGCCCGGCATACGCGGCGACGATCGTCCTGGTCATGGGCCTCGGCATCGGGGCGACGACCGCGATGTTCAGCGCGGTGGATGCGGTGATGCTTCGCGCGCTGCCGTTCCGCGAGCCGAGCCGGCTGGTATCGCTGCCAATCGTCGAGCTCCCCTTCGCTCCTGGTCCGGGTAAGCCCGCGGAAGTGCGGGCGACCGTCGATCTCGACGGCGCGGCGGCCATGCCGGACGTGTTCTCTTCGGTAGCCGCATTCGCGGCGGGGCGGCTCAACCTCCCCGATGTCGAGCGCCCACTCCGCCTTCGAGCGGCGGTAGTGACGGACGGCTTCTTCCGAACGTTAGGCGTCGAGCCGATGGTCGGACGGACATTCGTGAAAGAGGAGACGGTTCCCGGCGCGGGGACAGTCGTGGTCCTGTCGGACGCGCTGTGGCGGAGGCAGTACGGCGCGCGAGACATGCTCGGCGAAACCATCCTGTTGGACGATCAGCGATACCAGGTCATCGGCGTCATGCCGCCGGGCTTCTCCTTTCCGCGGGAGAGCGATCTCTGGATCCCGATGTCGGTCCCACTTACGCCCGCCACGTTCGCGGCCTTCGGTGGGATGCTCAACTGGGAGGTGATGGCGCGGCTGACGCCGGGCGTAGAAATGACGGCGGCCAACAGCCGGCTCCTGCAGCGCTGGGCGCAGGCGATCGACGGTCGGGATCGGAGGGATTCACGCGAGGACAGGGAAGGGAGGCTCGCCTACCTGCGGAGCAGCGGGGCGGTGCGCCCGCTGCAGGCCTATCTCGCCGGAACGCGTGCGACGGCCCTTCTGGTGCTGCTGGGCGCGACCGGTCTCCTGCTCCTGATCGCCTGTGCCAACGTCACCAATCTCCTGCTGTCCGACGCCGCGAGCCGCACGCGGGAGATGGCGCTCCGAACGGCGCTCGGCGCCTCTCGCGCGCGAGTCTTCCGTCAGGTGCTGACCGAGAGTGTGATGCTCGCGTTAGGCGGGATCGGGGCCGGACTGCTGCTGGCGCCGGTGGTGCTCCGCGCGCTGCAGGCGCTGATGCCGCCGGAGCTCGCGGGCGTCGTCGAGCCACAAATCGACTGGCGAGTGCTGGGCTTCGCGTCGTCGCTCGGTCTCGTGACCGGGATCGGCTTCGGCCTCTGGCCGGCGCGTGCCGCCAGCCGCACCGATCCCGGAGAGACACTCAAGAGCAGCGGAACTCTGCTGGCGACTGGCCGGCGTAGCGCCCGTGGCCGGCGGATGCTGATCGTCGTCGAGGTCGCGCTGTCGCTCATGCTGCTGGTCGGATCGGGGCTCTTGCTTCGGAGCTTTTCCAAGCTGATGCGCGTCGAGCGGGGGATGGATACAGCGCACGTGGCCTCTCTCGAGCTGTCCTTCGCCGGCAAGACGCATAACGCGACCCGCCTCGCCCGCATCGAGGCGATGCTCGAGCGGTTGCGTCGGTCTCCGGGTGTCGAGCGCGCCGCCGCGGTGAGTGAGCTGCCCCTGAGTAGCGGTGAAGGGTACGCGGAGCCTCTCGACCCCGTGGATGGCGGGGCCGCGCCGCCGAGCGGGTCCCGTGGCGCGAGATACCTGCACGTGTCGCCGAGCTACTTCGGCACTCTCGGGATCGCCTTTCGTAGTGGGCGGGACTTCACACCGCGCGACGATTCGCTCGCCCCACCGACGGTCATCATCAACGAGACGCTCGCCCGACAGTGGTTTCCGAACGTCGATCCGGTCGGGCGCCAGCTCCTCGGGCACCCCGGTCCCGGGCGCAACGTGCATTACACCGTGGTCGGCGTGGTGGCTGACGTGCGCGAGCAGGATCTGGCCAGCGATGTGCCTCCTCAGCTCTATCACCCCATGTACCGGGTCACGCCGACAGCCTTCGCGCTGGTCGCGCGTGGCCACGCAGAACCTGCGGCGCTCTTCGCCGCGCTCCAGAACGCGGTGCGTGCGGTGGACCCGAGTCAGGCGGTGGGCCGAGCGCGGATGATGGACCAGGTGGTGCGGGAATCTGTGGCGCCGCAGCGGACGAACGCACTGCTCATCAGCCTGTTCGCCGCGTTAGCGCTAGTCCTGGCCGCGTTAGGTGTCTATTCCGTCGTGGCGCACGGCGTTGCGCAGCGTGGCCGGGAGTTCGGAATCCGCACCGCGCTCGGCGCAACGGGCGGCAACTTGCTGGTCATGGTCTCGCGGGAAATCTTCGTCGTAGTCGCGTTAGGCATCGCGATCGGGCTTGCGGGCGCATGGGCTGGGGCGAGAGTGCTCGAGGCGTCGGTCTATGGTATCACCGTTCATGACGCCACGACGTTCGTGATCGGTCCCGCGACGCTGGGCATCATTGCCATGACGGCGGCGGTGCTGCCGCTGCGGCGAGTCTTCCGGGTCAATCCCGTGGAGGTGATCCGGAGCGAGTAGCCGCGGCACGCGACCGGGGACGCGCGCCAGCCGTTCGTGCTGCAGCTGGCCCGCGCGCGACAGGCCCGGCCGCCCGCGTCGCCTCACGCGGTGAACCGCCCCACTGGCTACTCCACGCTCGGCGAAGCTGCAATCCCGACCGGAACCCGGCCACCTCCGCCGCTCGCGTGACGCTCGCGCCGAATTCGAGAGACTGCCGCGCGCGCTCGAGGCGGATCGAGCGCAGGTAGTGCAACGGAGACACGCACGCGTGCTCGATGAAGAGCCGCAGCAGGTGACGCTCCGTCGTATTCCCGACCGACGCGAGCGACGCCATGTCCCAATCACGCTCGGGCCTCGTGATGATGGCGTCCTGCACGCGGTGTACGGTCGCATGCAGATGCCGGCGATGCATGTGAAAGGGCGACAGCTCCGGATCCCGCGGCGAGCGCCTCAGGTACACCACCATGTCCTCGGCCACACTGGCCGCGAGCGCCTCACCACACTCCTCGGCGATGAGGTGCAACGCGATGTCGATGCCGGCGGTAATGCCGGCACTGGACGCGAGCGGTCCATCGACGACGATCACGCGGTTGTCGATCACCTGCGCCTGCGGCGCGAGCGTCCGTAACGCGGACAGCAGCTCGTGATGCGTGGTGCAACGTCGTCTGCCGAGCAAGCCGGCCCGTGCCGCGAGCAGCGTGCCCGAGCAGATGGTGAGCAGACGGTGCGGCGTGTCCGCGGTACTCAAGGGGCCGCGCAGGTTCTCGTTCAGCCACTTCGCGGTGGCGACGATCGCGGGCGTCGTCTCTCGCGTATGCGCGGTCGGTTGGCCGACGACCACCACCCACGTGGGCGCGCTCAGGCGCTGTGGGAGCGGGACCAGCCCCGCGAGCGACAGTCCGACAGACGTGGACAGCGTCGCGTCGTGACTCGCGAACCGCAAGCGAAACCGCGGCGGCTGGCCGCGCCGCTCGCGATGCTGGTTCGCCAGACGAAACGCCTCCGCCGGACCGGCGATGTCGAGCAGCAGCGAGTGCGGCACGATGACGAACAGGACGTCGATCAGATGAGCGTGTGTGATCATTGTCGGACATGGCCTGGACTCCGAACGCTACGTCACCTGTGCGGCGGACGCGATGGGTGGCACGGGCAGATGTCCGAAAATGATCGAAAGTCGTCGGCTGGTGATGCGCCCGATGCTTGCGACCACCCTACCTTCGCGATGCCGCGACTCCCCGAGAGGACATTCCATGCGCGTCGCCATGCTCATCGATGCATCCAGAGGCAGTATCCCCTGGCGAACGGCAGTGCACATCGCGCTCGGCTCGGCGTGCGGCGCTGGAACGTTAGGCGCGCAAGCGGCCCTCGACAAAAGAGCGTCGGTGCCCGAACGCGCGGCGCTCGAGCGTATGCAGCTCGAACGCACGGTGGATCCAACGATCAGGCCGGGCGACGACTTCTTCGCCTACGCGAACGGCGGTTGGCTCGAGGCAACGGCGATCCCACAGGGCAGGGAACGCTGGAATGCCCGCGACGAGATCAATGAGCTGACGCGCTCGCGCCTCGCGCAATTGCTCGACGCCGCGCGTAACGCGCCGCCGGGTTCGTCGGCGCGAACGGTCGCTGACTTCCGTGCGGCCTGGCTGGACGAAACGACTATCGAAGCGCGGGGCCGAGCGCCGCTGCAGTCGCAGCTCGACAGCATCGACGCCATCGCGGATAAGGCGGCGCTCACTCGCGCTGCTAGGCAGTCGGATGCGTGCGGACGTCGACCCGCTGAACTGGGGCGTCTACGAGTCATCCAGCCTGTTGGGTCTGTCGGTGGAGCCGAGCATCCACGGCGAGAAGACGTACGTCGCCTTCCTGCTCCAGGGCGGACTCGGCCTGCCAGACCGCGAACAGTACGTCAGCGCCGAGCCGCGCCTGCGCGCGCTACGCACGACGTACCGAGAGTACATCAGTGCCCTCCTGTCGTTCGGCGGCTTCGACCATGCCGACCAACGCGCCGAGGCGGTGTTGTCGCTCGAGATCGCGATTGCAGAGAGCCATGCGACGCGCGAGCAGTCGGCGAACGATCATAACGCCGACAATCTGTGGACGCGTGCGGACTTCGCTCGTCAGGCGCCGGGCATTGATTGGTCCGCGTTCTTTGCCGCCGCGGGACTGGGGAAACAGGAATCGTTCGTCGCCTGGCAGCCCAGCGCGATCAGCGGTGTGGCGGCGTTGATCGCGTCGCGACCGCTCGACGCGTGGAAGGATTATCTGCGCTTCCACGTCGTTGCCGACCATGCGGCCGTGTTGCCGCGCGTCGTGGCCGACCGGGCGGCGGAGCTGCGTACCGCGGCCGCGCCGAATCAATCGCCGCAGGCTCCGCGCACCCAGCGCGCGCTCGATGCCACCCAACTCGCAATGAGCGACGCCATCGGAAGGATGTACGCCGAGCGCTATTTCCCGGCCGAGCAGAAAGCTCGCGTGCGGCGGGTCGTAGACAACGTCACTGCTGCGTTCATCGCGCGGGTCGAGGGCGTCACGTGGATGTCGCCGGCGACGCGAGCGCTGGCGCTGGCCAAGTTGAACGCGTTGTACGTCGGCATTGGCTACCCGGAGCGGTGGCCGGACGACTCCGGCCTCGTCATCGACCCACGGGACGCCATGGGCAACGTCCGGCGCGTCGCGGATCGCAACTACCGACGTGCGTTAGGCAGGCTCGGGCAACCTGTGGACATGCAGGAGTGGTGGATCGCGCCGCAGACGGTGGGTGCCGTGCTCGTGTTTCAGCAGAACGCGTACGACTTCTCGGCTGCACTGCTCCAGGCGCCCAAGTTCGATGCGACGGCGTCGGATGCGGCAGCGTACGGCGCCATCGGCGCCATCATCGGCCACGACGTGAGTCACTTCGTCGACGTGCTGGGCGCGGAGTACGGCGTCGATGGCGCGATGCGCCGCTGGTGGACGGCCGAGGATGCAGCGCGCTTCCAGTCGCGGGCGCAGCCGTTGGTGGAGCAGTTCTCGAGCTACCGCCCATTTCCTGACGCCGCGATCGACGGCAAGCTCACCCAGACCGAGAACGTCGCGGACCTCGCCGGCCTCGCCTCGGCCTTCGACGCCTACCGTAAGACGTTAGGCGCGAAGGCGACGGACAGGAACTACGTGCGGCAGCAGGACCGGGAGTTCTTCATCGCCTTCGCCCAGAGCTGGCGCACGAAGATGAGCGACGCTGCCGTGCGTGCGCAGCTTTCCAATGATCACGCGCCCGAGATGTACCGTGTCTCCACCGTTCGCAATCTGGATGCGTGGTACGACGCATTCGACGTGCGTCCCGGGCCAGCGGCTGTATCTCGAGCCCAGGGCGCGCGTGAGAATCTGGTAGCGCGTCCACCCACGGGCTACCACGGAGCTCGATGCGCGTCACCGTCTGTGAGCTCCCGCATGAGACTACAGCCCTACGGTCTGCATGGGCGGCGCTGTGCGAGCACACAGTAAGGCAGTCCTCGGAGCTCGTGCTGTTGCCCGAGCTCGCGATGGTCGAACCAGTGTGGGAATCGGAGCACGTCGACCTCGCGCGTTGGAGCGCCGCGGAGGCGCTGTGCGAGAGCTGGCTCTCTCGTCTCCTGGAGCTGCATGCGCCTAACGTCGTGGGCACCCGTCCGATCACTATCGACGGGCGACGGTTCAACCAGGGCTACATCGCGTCCGCTGCCTACGGCGTGATGCCGTTGCGCCGCAAGTTCTTTCTGCCCAATGAGCCAGGTGGCTCTGAAGCGCGCTGGTTCGACAGAGGCGACGCCGATTTCCCAGTCTACCGGGCCGGCGCGCTCTCGTTCGGGCTCAACATTTGTACGGAGCTGTGGGCGCTGGAGACTTACGCGAACTACGCGCACGGTGGCGTCCAGGCGATCCTGTCGCCGCGAGCGACAGCACTGGCTACGGCGGCCAAGTGGGTGTCCGCGGGAGTGGTGGCGGCGGTGCGGTCAGGCGCGTTCAGTCTGTCGTCCAACCGCGTGGAGCCGACGGGCGCGTGCGGCGGTACAGGCTGGATCATCAGCCCGGATGGCGATATTCTGGCGACGACGACGCGAGAGGTGCCGTTCGTCACGATCGATATCGATCTCAATGCGCCGGTCGCGGCGCGGGCGACGTATCCGCGCTACGTATTTGGCTGAGCTTCAGCACGCTGACTGCGAGGGTCGCCGCCGATGTCCGTTTTCGTGCGCGCGATGCGTGGTAGACCATGGGTGGTAGACGCATGGACGCGACGCACTGCTGCGCGACGCGCCATTCACTCCTCTCAGCTTTCCGAGCCATGCCCTACGTGAACGTGCGCATCATCCGAGGTGATAGGCGCGGAATTTCGACGTGCGCCTTCTCGCCATTTCAGGTAGCCTCCGAGCTGGGTCGCTCAATACCGCCATCCTCGAGGCCGCGCGCCTGCTCGCGCCGCCTGGCGTGGACGTCGACCTGTACGAGGGCTTGCAGGACCTCCCCGCGTTCAACCCGGACCTCGACGAGCCCGGCACGGAGCTCCCGCCCCTGGCAAGCGCCCTGCGCCGCCGCGTGTCGGCCGCGGACGGACTCCTCATTTGCAGTCCCGAGTACGCGCACGGCATTCCGGGGTCGCTCAAGAACCTGCTCGACTGGCTGGTAGGGAGTGTGGACTTTGCTGGCAAGCAAGTGACGCTCATAGCGGCATCACACCGGTCAGTGTTCGCGCAGGCGCAGCTCGCAGAGGTGCTGCGGACGATGGCGGCGCGGCTCGTGCCCGACGAAGCGGTAGTCGTGCCGGTCCCGAGCCGAGCGCTGGACGGGCGAGCGATCGCGTCCGACCCGCAGCTCGCCGCCATTCTGAGGCACGCGATCACGGTCGCGGTGCAATCGCTCGATGGGCCACCGCCGGTCTCGCCTCGCGACCCGGCTGCTAACGGTCTCTGACGGCGTGAGATGTCCACTTCTGCGTGGCGCGCCGCGTAGCGTTTGAGGATGGCGTGATGTCGCTACGTTGCAAGGCATGACCACGCACGCCATGTCAATCCGGCGCCCGCGGCCCTATGGCCTGTACGCCATCTGCTTCGGATTCTTCCTCGTGTTGTTCGACACGAGCGCGGTCAACGTCGCGGTCGGCGCCATGCACCGCGAGTTCGGCGTGATGAGCGACCTGCAGTGGATCGTGAACGCGTACACGATCGTGTTCGCGAGCCTCGTGCTGACCTGCGGCGCTCTCGGCGACCGGTACGGCGCGAAGCGCCTCTACCGGCTCGGACTCGGGTTGTTCACGGCGATGTCGCTCTCCTGTGCGCTGTCGCCGAGCGTCGGGTTCCTGATCGCGATGCGAATGATGCAGGGACTGGGCGCGGCGATGATGCTGCCGGCGTCGCTCGCGCTCCTGAGCCACGCGTACCCCGACCCGCGTGCGCGGGCGCGCGCCGTGTCGTTCTGGGCGGCGATCGTGAGCCTGGGGTTCGCGGCCGGTCCAGCGTTAGGCGGCGTGTTCACCAGCTACTTCGGATGGCGGAGCATCTTTCTGCTCAACGTGCCGATCGGCATCGTCGCGCTGCTCATGGTGACGGCGTTCACGGACGAGACCGACCGTGCAACGGCGCGGCCGCTCGACTGGGCCGGCCAGCTCACCGTCTCACTCGCGCTCTGGGCGCTGAGCTACGCATTGATCGAGGCGGGGAATGGCGGCTGGGCCGCGCCGCGCGTGCTGGCCGCGTTCGCCGCGACCATCGTGCTCGCCGGCGTGTGCGCTTTCACGGAGCGACGGAGCCGATCGCCGGTGTTTCCGCCTGCGCTCTTCTCGCGCCCCGCGTTCGTCGCGTGCGTTGCCGCCGGGGTCGTGATGAGCCTCGGCGCGTACGGCATCCTGTTCGTCGAGTCGATCTACCTGCAGAGCGTCCGCCACCTGAGCGCGCTGGCGGCGGGCGCGATGATCGTGCCGCTCACGGTGCTCCCGACCGTGACCACGCGGCTGATCGATCGCTATCGCGCGGACATGCCCTTCAAGCCGCGGCTCGTGGCGGGGCAGATCATCGGGTTGGCGGGGGCGGGAGCCATGGTGCTGTCGGTGCGATATCCAGCAACCGCAATCATCCTGATCGGGTTCGGGCTGCTCGGCGTCACGTTAGGCTTCGTGACCCCGGCGATGACGACCGGTGTGCTCACGACGTCGCCGGCGGCGATGTCGGGGCTGGCGTCGGGGATTCTGAATGCCGGCCGTCAGGTGGGCGGCGCGATCGGCGTGGCGCTCATGGGCACGCTCGTGCAGATGCATCAGGGCCGCGGCATGATGGTGTCGTTCAGCGTGGCGCTGGTGTTGTTCGGCGTCATTGCGGTGGGCGCGCAGCGGGCGATCCCGGAGCCGGCGTCGTAGCCGTTCGCGCGGTTCGTTGGTGGGTCGAAACCGCCACGAGCCTAACGCCAGATGACGACGGTTGATACGACCACCGACCGGTCAGTCTGCATGCTGGTCGCGCCCGTTCATGAATTGCCGTCCGGTTTGAGGTGCGTACTGCGTTACATGCGCTGATCCACATGCGCGTCGCATCTCTCATCTCAGGAGCAATTCATGCGTTGGTTTTCGTCCCAGGTCGGCACCTTGGTCCTCGCGCTCTCCGCGGTGGCGCTCGGCGCCTGCGCGGATCGCCCCAAGCCCACCGAGGCTTCGCCGCCTGCCGGACCCGACCCACTCATCATCATCGGCGGCGGTGGCGGCGACGAAGTCCCGCCGCCTCCCGCGCCCATTACCATCGGGTCGCTGACCAGCGCCGATTTCGAGGTCGCGATCGACGGACCCTCCGTACCGTACACGGCGACGCTGAACAATCCGGGACCCCAACGCCCGAACGTGGCGCTCCAGGGCTGGATCACCCAGGGAGCGACGCGCCGCGCCGCCGGCGGCCAGCTCGTCACGTGCGGTCTGTCCGCGGGCGTGATGCCGATCGGCAACTGCACGGCCGCAGGGCCCGATCGTGGCGTCCAGCACGACTGCGGGGAGCGGGGCGTTCGTCCCCGGCAGCGCGACATTCGAGCTGCAGCTGAAACAGGATGGGGTGGTCGTGGGCTCCAAGACCGTCGGCGTCATCCTCGTGCCTAACAGGCCGAGGATCTCCGGCGTGACCCTGAGTGCCGACTCGGTCATCATCGGCGGACCGGGGATGACGTACACGACGTCGCTGCAGAGTCCGGGGCCAACCCGGTCGAACGTGCGGCTCCGCATCTATCTCGGCCAGGCGACGACGCATACGCTCGTGAGTGACGCGCTCGTCGCGTGCGGAGGCGCGTTAGGTGACGTGCCGAAGGGCGCCTGCACGATCCGCGGCGGATTCACAACGCCCGATGCGACAATCAAGCCCGGTCAGGCGGGCGTCGAGATGCAGCTGGTCGACAACGGGACGGTGCTGGAGACGCGGACCACGTCGTGAAGTCCGTGTCGAGCACGAGGCTCGGCGTCCTGCGTCCGGGTCGTGACTCCGATCGCGCTCGGCGGCTCGAGCGTGCCGTACACGCTGACGCTCCAGAACGTGGGACAGCTCCGCTCCGGCATGTACCTCAGGACCGATATTTCTCAGGCGAACACCGAGCTCGCCCAGCACGGACCCGCGCCGTAACCTGGACATGGGTCTCGTCGATTGTGGAAGCGGACCGGCGTGTTGCCGGTCGGCGGCTGCACGGTGTCGGGCACGTTCAAGGCATCCAACACTGACCTCGGAATCTCGGGCTCGGGACATTGAAGCTGGGTCAGGCGTTCTTGACGGTGTCCCTGCTGGACTCGACCGGGTACTTCCAGGAGACGAAGTCGGTGTTCGTGACGATCATCCCGAACACGCTGACGATCGCGGGCGTGAGCGCGAGCTCGTTCACTCCCGTCATCGACGGCGCGAGCGTTCCGTACACCGCGTCGCTCCAGAATCCCGGAGTGAGCCTCTCGAACATCTTCGTGATGGCGTCGGTCGTCCAGGGCGCAACGCGACGCGACGCCGGCGGGACGCTGGTGAACTGCGGGAGCGGGTCGGGCGTGCTGCCGACCGGCACGTGCGCGGTGCCGAGCACGTTCAGCGGCGTCCAACACGCTCGGTGGAACCGGAACGCTCGTGGCGGGTCCCGCGACGCTGCAACTGCGAGTCATGCAGGGACTGACCACGGTGCTCTATACGATGAACCTTCCGGTGACTCTCACGACCCCGTAGGGAGCTGTAGGGAAGAGCCCGCAGGGCGCGGCTCTACACGGGCCGAGCGGTGCCTAACGTGCGGCGGCTCGCCTCGGATCGTCGGTGATGAACCAGGGACGGTGGCTATCGGCCACCGTCCCCTGCTCGGCAAGCAGCCGAAGCACACGCACATCGGCTGCTCCTCACCCCGACAGGCAGCCGCACCGGTCCACTACTTCTGACGCTTTTCACGCATCCGCTCACGCAACTCGTACTTCCAGTCGTGGGCGACGACGATCTGATCGTTAGGCCCGACGGCCTGCAGCAGCGCGAAGGACTTGCCGTCGGGCGACACGTCGTAGTTCGCGTGTTGCGGAACGTTGAGCAGGTAGTTGCCTTCGAACATTGGCGTCCGCGCCGTCACGGCGAAGTCCGGACTCGTGCGAATCGTCGCGGCGTGGAGTCGACCGTTCGACACGTAAAAGATGCGCTTCCCGTCGCGCGACCACACGGGCGCCATGCCTCCCGTCGGCGTGACCTGGTAGATCGCCCCGGTGGGCGGGAACGGCTGCACGTACACCTGCAGGGTACCGTCCTTGTTCGAGCCGTACGCGACCCACTTGCCGTCGGGTGAGAACTTGGGCGAGATCTCCGCCGCAGGTGTGGCCTCGATCGGCTTGCTCGTGGTGTCGCCTTCGAGCCGGCGATAGAGAATGTCCACCGGTTGCGTGGGGGTCGAGCGCCAGTACACAAGCGTGCGGCCGTCTGGGCTGATCACGCCCGCGTTGACCGTTTCCGGAGCGCGCTCGGCCAGCTCGCGGACGCCGCTGAAGTCCGAGTTCCGCCACCAGAGCGAGCTGCCTCCCGAACCGCTCGACGCGTACAGCACGCGTTTCCCGTCAGGGGTCCACTCCGGGCGCGAGTTGCGCTCACCCTCGGAAGTGAGCTTCGTCGGCGTTCCCGACGCGATGTCGTGGATCCACACGTCGCTGCCCCTGCTCGACGCGATCGCGAGCGCCAACCGCGATCCGTCGGGCGAGAACCGCGGGGCGGCGTAGTCGCGCGGTTCGGCGAGGAGGACGCGTGTCCGCCCCGTCACATCCGAGAGCACCACCTCGCTGGTCCTCGCCGCGCTCACGTACGCGAGCGATCCACTCCGTGAGACCGCCGCGCGAACCAACCCTGATTGACTGATGTCCACCTGATCGACGACCTGAACCGGACGGCCTGTCACTCGGTGCGCCGCGACGTCGAACGCAACGGCCATGATCGCGCCGGCCGATGTCCCGTAAATGAGGTAGCCGTCGACGACACCAATGGGCGATGCGCCACCGATGTCCAACACGGTCGCCCGCCCGGTGCTCAACGACATGACACCGATGCGGGACGTCTGCATGCTCCCGCGCCAGCTCAGATACACGACCGTCTCGCCATCATCCAGCACGCGAGGACTTCGCTGCCCGCGCTCGCCGTCAACACCCGCGCCGCGCCCGATGGGCCGGAATTGGCCACCCGCGGACGGGACGGTCATCAACCTGTCCTTCACTGATGCGATGATCACGTCGCCGGGCGCCCACGCCGCGCCCAGCACCGGAGCGCCTTCCGCGACGTCGACTGCGGGGCCGCCGGCGAGCGGCACCCTTCTCACAATACGTGCGCCCGGGTTCGAAAAGCCGAGCGATGTCCCGTCAGGCGAGAAGAACGGTCCAATCGCGGGATCCGCCTCGCGGATCACCCGCGTGGCCAGTTGCCCAACTTCGCGGATGGCGAGCCGTTGATCGCCTGCCTCGGTCCGCAACGTGAACGCGATGAACCTTCCGTCGGGCGAGATCGCGATCTGTGTGCCTGGTGCAACGTCATCGCGCGGTCCGCCAGGGGCGATCGTGAATCGCACGGTGCGTCCATCGATCTCGTCAGGCCCGCGTGTCCAGCCCCACGCGGCCAGCGCCACGCCGATCCCGGCCAGGGCGAGCGCACCGAGGACGATGGGATCGCGCGAGCGTCGAGCCCCGGACCTCGCGCGAGTCCCTAACGCGGCGGGTAGGGAAGACGCATCCAGCCGAGCGGGATCGGCAACGAGTCTTCCCTGCAGGGCCTCGGCGAACTCACGCGCGGTCGCCCACCGATCGGCTGGCAGCTTCTCGAGCGCCCGCTCGATCGCTGTCGCGGCGTACGCGGGGACGTTAGGCCGGACGGTGCGGATGCCACGGGGCCGCTCGGTCAGCACGCGCGCGATGACCGCCTGCATCGTGCTGCCGGTGTGCGGTGGGTCGCCGGTCAGCATCTCGTACGGTCACCGCGGCGAGCGAGTAGATGTCGCTGCGCGCGTCGATCGTCTGGTCGCCCGTGGCCTGCTCGGGGCTCATGTACTGCGGCGTACCTAACGACAGCGCCGGTCTGCGTCATCCGCGCGCCTCCGGCATTGCTCACCGCCAGCGCGATCCCGAAGTCGGCGACGACCGGCTGCCCCGCTTGCAGCAGGATGTTCTCCGGCTTGAGGTCGCGGTGGACGACGCCATGCGCGTGCGCGTAGTCGAGCGCGCCGGCGACCGCCACCGCGATGCGGACGGCCTCGTCCACCGGAAGCTGTTTCTCGCGATCGATGCGCTGCCGGAGGCTTTCCCCGTCGACGTACGGCATCACGTAGTACGAGCAGCCCGTTCGCGTCGCCGGAGTCGAACAACGGCAGGAGGTTCGGGTGCTGGAGGTTCGCGGTGACGCGGATCTCCGCGAGGAAGCGGTCGACGCCGAGGACGGCGCCGAGCTCCGGGTTGAGGAGCTTGAGCGCGACGGCGCGGCGGTGGCGGATGTCGCGCGCGAGGTACACGGTCGCCATGCCACCGCGGCCGATCTCGCGCTCGATGACGTACCGGTCCGCGACCGCCGAGGTCAGTTCGCTGGGAATGCTCACGAAGGCGCGATCAGAGGTGACGCTCCGAATCTAACGGCCTCGGGGTAGCTTCATCGACATCTCCCGCCGCTCGCGGTATTCTCGAGGCCACGTCTCCAACCAAGGCTCCGCCCCGTGACGCTGCGCATCGCCTTCCTGCTGCTTTCGCTTCTCGCCACCGCGCTGCCCGCTCAGGAGCGCGACGTCGTCGTCACCGGCGGCTGGCTCTTCACGTCGACCGGCAACGATCGCATCCGCAATCCTGGCATCCTGATTCGCGGCGGCAAGATCCTGCGCGTCGGCGGCGACGTCTCGATCGCGGCGCCTAACGCCGAGCGAGTCGCGGTCGCCGATACGGAGACGGTGATACCCGGCCTGTTCGACCTCCACGCGCACTACGCGATAGAGCTCTTCGGCGCCGGCCGTAAGGATGAAACCGCTGCGTACCCGTCGCTGTTTCTCGCGAACGGTGTCACGGCGACGTTCCCGGCGGGCGAGATGGATCCGAACGTCATGCACGACCTGCGCGTCCGGATCGAGAATGGGGCCGAGCCCGGACCGCGACTGCTCAACTCCGGTCCGTACTTCGGCACGGCGCGGCCGGGGTGGGATCGCGACATCACCGCGCAGCAGATCTACGACGAGGTGGATCACTGGGCGGAGCTCGGCGTCAAGGGATTCAAGGCGAAGGGCATCACGCCTGAGGAACTACGCGCACTCATCGAGCGAGCGCACTTTCACGGGCTGACGGTCACCGGCCATTTGGATAGTGGCAATCGC
This sequence comes from uncultured Gemmatimonadaceae bacterium, assembly GCA_963829055.1. Classification (GTDB taxonomy): domain Bacteria; phylum Gemmatimonadota; class Gemmatimonadetes; order Gemmatimonadales; family Gemmatimonadaceae; genus JAJKIV01. Next base: position 188,190 of record CAWHHI010000009.1, read on the forward strand.
AACAGCGTGAACCCGCGCGACGCGATTCTCATGGGGATCGACCGCATCGAGCACTTCATGGGCGGCGACGCATTCGTGGCGGACAAGTCCGCGTACGCGTCGTACGAGCACATGACGTTCGCCACGCCGGAGTTCAAGCGCATCGCGCAGCTCTACAAGCAGGAGCACGCGTACTTCGACGCGACGCTCAGCGCGTACGGCTACTACGGAAAGAAGGATCCCGACGTCTTCACGTATTTCGTCGACGAGAAGAAGTTCCTCACGCCGTACATGCGGTCGGTCATCGACGCGCGTGCGCCGCGGCCGGTGAACGCGCAGTTCGAGAACATCTACTGGACGAAGCGGAAGGAGATCAAGGCGTTCTACGACGCCGGCGGCGGCGATCTCATCACGTTAGGCACCGATCATCCGAGCTGGGGCGAGTTCTTCACGCCGTTCTCGGTCCACCGCGAGCTCCAGTCGCTCTCACGCTCTGGTATTCCGAACGCCGCCGTGCTTCGGATCGCCACGATCAACAGCGCACGCGCCATCGGACTCGGCGATCGGCTCGGGTCGATCGAGGTGGGGAAGTGGGCGGACCTCGTGGTCGTTCGCGGCAATCCGCTCGCGGACATTCGTCGCACGCGTCTGCCGCGTCTCGTGATCAAGGCGGGGCGAGTCTACGATCCCGCCGCTCTCATGACGTCGGTGGAAGGAAAGATCGGCCCGATGAGCGCTGCGGATACCGCCGCCTGGGCTCCGACACCGCGTCGGGGCCGCCCAGGAGCCGATCAATGAACCGTTGGCACTCCTGGAGAAGCTGCACGTCTACCAAGTAGCCCTGCGACGCCTACACGTCCGCGCGATGGACTTCAGCGCGGCGGCGTCTCGCCGGCGGCGATCGCCTCCGCCTCGAGCCATGCATCCTCACGGGTCTTCGTCTTGTACTCATCTTTCTCGTGCATGTCGAGGCGCAAGACTGTGTTGCCGATTCGCACCAGTGCCATTCACCCTGCGCGCGCTGCGTCCATCGCGTCGTTGTCGTCGACGGCAAGCCGACGAAGGCGGTGAGCCCGAACGGTCTGGCATTCAGTCCTGACGGCTCGCACTTCGCGTACGTCGAAGGTCAGAGCAACCGCGCGGTCGTCGTGGATGGTGTCCAGCGCGTGCCGGCGAATGTTTGCGCACCAGCCGGACGATGTCCCGGCCGAGTTCGTGTTCAGCCAGGATGGAAAGCATCCCGCCTTCGCGCCGGACGCGATCGGGACGTACGACATCACCTTCACGCCCGACGGGAAGCATCTGATGTGGCTGGGCGGCCGCGGTGAAAACCGGCTGCGCGTCTACGTCGACGGAGAGCCGGTGCCCGAGTCGGATCAGCCGGCTACGTCACGACAGTCCGTGGAGACGTGGTGGAACATGGGCGCGGACGGCGTGCTCACGCCTTTTTCCGATTCACTAGTCGATCGGCGGAGCCGACGTTATCGCACGCGTTTACCGTCGGCATCCCACACCTGGACAGGATCGAGCTCCTCGTCAACTCCGCGACTGGGAGTCCGCGCGTCGTGAACGGGCAGGAAATAAGCGCTGCGGGCCGGATCGAGTGCGAGCTCCGATTCTGGCGCCCGGTCGTGCGGCATCCCATCTTCTGCGCGGCAGGCGACCGCCATGCACCAGTAAGCTGACCGAGCGATGCGACCACCGGGCCGACGATGAGCGCGCCCGCCGCCGAATTTGTACAAGCGGTCGTCGACCGCTACCGTATCGAGCGCGAGCTCGGTCACGGCGGCATGGCGACGGTCTTCTCGCCGAGGACCTCCGGCACGGCCGACCCGTCGCGATCAAGCTCCTGCACGCGGAGCTCGGCGCGTGGTTAGGCGTCGAGCGGTTCCTCTCCGAGATCCGGATCACGGCGCGGCTGCAGCATCCGAACATCCTGCCGCTACTGGATAGCGGTGACGCGAATGGGCGCCTGTACTACGTCATGCCCTACGTCCCGGGCGAGACCCTGCGAGCGCGCCTCGACCGGGAGCGTCAGCTCCCCGTGCCTCAAGCGATCCGCATCGCGAAGGACGTAGCGGCGGCGCTCGCGTACGCCCATGCCGTGGGGATCATTCACCGCGACATCAAGCCCGAGAACATCCTGTTCGGCGCACCTAACGCGGTAACGCCGCCGCCCGTCCTGCTCGCGGACTTCGGCATCGCCCGATCGACCGACGCGAATGCCGATCGGCTGACGGGCACCGGCATGTCCGTGGGGACGGCTGCCTACATGAGCCCCGAGCAGGCGACGGGCGAGCGCGAGCTCGATGGACGCACCGACATCTACTCGTTAGGATGCGTGCTGTACGAGATGCTCGCAGGGGAGCCGCCGTTCAGCGGCGCGAACCCACGGGTCATCCTGTCGAAGCAGCTGACCGATCCGGTGCGCCCGGTGAGCCGGCTCCGCGAGAGCGTTCCGCCGCATGTGGACGCGGCGCTGGCGATCGCCCTCTCACGCTCACCCGCCGATCGGTTCCCCGACGTCGCCGCGTTCGCTGCGGCGCTCGACCGGGCCGATTCGCGGCCGGTAGGATCCGCTAGCGCGAGTCAGGCGGCGGGGCGCCGGCGAGTCATGCGCGTTGCCGGCCTCGTTGCCGGCCTCGTTGCCGGCGTCCTTGGCGTCGCCGCCGCCGCGCGGCTCTGGATGTCGAGGCCGAGCGTGGCGTTAGGCATGCCGGTCGTTCGCATGCAGCGATTCACGACACTCGCCGGCGATACGGCCAGCGCCTATCTCGCCGCGACCCTCGAGCAGGACGTGACGACTGCGCTCGCGGGCACAGGCGTCGCCCGCGTCTTCGTCATGAATTCCACGCTGGAGTCGGGATTCGCCGTCGCCGGGACCGCGACCCGCGTCGCGGACTCGGTCGAGTTGCGGCTCACGGTGTCGAAGGAGCCGACCGGGGAACTGGTCGGCACGAAGATCGTTAGGCAGCCGGTCGGCCGGTCGCACGAGTTACCGGAGGCCGTGACCGACTCGATTCTCTCGCTGCTCGGCCGCCGACGTCGAGTCGCGACGTCGCGTTCGATTCCCACGAAGGATCCCGTCGCGTACGATCTCTTTCTCAAGGGCCGATACCAGACCGACCGTCGTACTGAGATCGGGACCCAGCGAGGCGTGGCCCTGTTCCGTGCCGCGGTGGCGCGCGATTCGGCCTTCGCAGACGGCTGGGCCGGGCTCGCCCTGGCATTGCGGCAGGCAAATCTACGGGGGTACCGAATTCCAAGCGTTCCTCGCAGCGCCCTCATCGCGGCGATCGTCGACGCGAGCGAGCGCGCGCTCGAGGCCGACAGCACCCGCTCCTACGGCTGGATCGCCCGCGGGATGACGCTCCGGGACATCGAGCCGAGCTCGCGGCGCAATGCGATCCTCGCCTACCAGCGCGCGATCGCGCTCGATTCGAGCAACGCCGACGCCTGGCACTTCTACGCTGTCGCGTGGGATGACAGCCTCGAGCCGGGACGCGCGCGTGTCGCGTGGCAGCGGGCGCTGCGTATCGATCCGAGCCACCGACTGTCACTGGGGTTCCTGGGCCAGCACTTCAACTGGATGCGTCAGTTCGACAGCGCCGCTCGGTGGGCCGACAGCGGTCGGCGAATCGACCCGACGAACCTGCTCGTGCGCCAACAGCTCGGGTTCGCGAAGCTGCACCTCGGCGACACCGCCGCCGCGGCCGAGAACTTTCGGGCGACCATCCAGATCGGGAAGGGACCGGACGAGGTAGTCGGGTGGGTCGGCCTGTCGGACGTCGCGCTTCGGGAGGGCGATCGCCGGGGTGCGGATAGCCTGTTCGCGCATGCGCTGGCGCTCGTCGACACGCTCCACCCGACGCTCCATGACGCGGCCAACATTGCGTGGGGTTACGTCGCGTTAGGCGACACGACGCGGGCGCTTCGCATGCTCGAGCGCTTCGACCCGAGGACGGATTCGCACTACCAGCTGCATCTCCATTGCGATGCGGGGCTGGATCCGCTGCGGGCGCTACCGAGGTTCAGGGCGCTGATCGTTCGGGCGGCGAACGTCTGCCTCTGAAATCCGCCTAGGCGGCGTGGCCATCTTCGTCGTATGGCTCTTCGGAACGCTGGCGCTTCCCGAACGACGATCAGGATACGTCATCATGTTGCTCGGGGGCCTGTTCGCGGCGGCCATGCCCGTCCTGCACATGAGCGGAGCGAGATACCCCACGATCGCCACGTCCGACGGCGGCTTTTTCTTCGTCTGGACTCTCCTCGTGGTTGGCACCACCGGTACCTTCTCCGTGCTTCTCTCTGCGCACGCGCTCTGGCTCTTGCGACGGGGCAAGCCGCGTTAGGCCGAGCGCCTCGTACCGCGACGCGCGCAGTCTACCGGACGCGGTCGTTACTGACTGCAGGCTCCGGCCGGTTTCCAGTCGGAGGGGGTGCCCCTCGGTTGAGCTGCATCATGGATGACCAGGGCGAACGCACGCCGGAGCGTCGTCCCGGTGACGTTCAGTTCCATTGGAATATTCGATCGTACCGTCATGGTTCCTCCCGCCCGAGCTCTGTTGGCGCCATCCGGAGTCTCGAGGCACTGCTCTCCCGAGAGCACGTACCAGCCTTCGGGGCCCGCGTGTATGTGCACCCTCGAATTGTCGCCGGGCCGCATGACCGCGTACGAGAGGACCGCCGAGTAGCTCTTTGCTGCGGGAAGCTCCAGTGGTCCGACGACGGCGATGGCCTTACCTCCCTGGGGTGGAGCGTTTCGGGCCCCGAATTCGGAGAGCCACACTCGCCCGTCTTCCTCGACCACGATTCCGGTAGGACTCTTGGCCGCCTCCGCGGCCTTCCGGCTTGGAAACGCGTGCAGGTGCCAATAGACGGATGCTTGACTGAAATGAAGGCCGGTTGCCACGCCGACGTTGAAGCAGCCGAACTCCGGTCGCTTCTCACTCGGTGGCACGTCCACGCAGGCGACTTCCGTCAGGTGATCATGGCTGGCGGTGGCAGGCACCTGAGCCCGCAGGTGGCCGGTTGGAACGAGCTGTAAGGCGACCAGAAATGGTCCGAGTAACGCACTGCACGTAGTTCTGGTCACGTCCGGGCCTCCGAGGAAGATGCTCAATGCTATCGCACGCGCTTACCTTCGGCATCCCACACCTCGACGTTCCCAATGTCGAGGGCACGCACCCTGGACTCTACGGTGCGCAGGTCGCCGACCACGACGACCGTGGATGGCTGGAGTTGCAGCACCCGCGCCGCCGCGGCGTGGCTGTCCACTGGACTGACCGACGCGAGCCGTTCACGATAGCTGGCGTAGAAGTCAGCGGACAGCCCCGCCGTGATCCCAGTCGCGACGCGGTCCCGGAGCCCTTGCGCCGTTTGCACCAGGCTCGGGAAGCCCGCGACGAGCGCGTTCAACGCCCGCTGGAACTCGGGCCCAGGAATCGTGTCGCGGACGATGCGGCGCCACTCGCCTAACGCTTCGACGAGCGCCGAGTCGGTGGCATCGGTGCGGACCGCGGAGCTGATCACCATACTGCCGCTCCCCCGGCGCGCGTCGAGTCGGCTGTACGCACCGTACGTGAAGCCATGTCGCTCGCGGAGGTTCACGCTCAGGCGTGCGCTCATGGCTCCGCCGAACACGCGGTTGAGAGCGAACATCGGCAGGTAGTCCGAATCCGTCGCGGCGATGGCGATCTGTCCGATGGCGACGCCGGATTGAACCGAACCGGGTCGGTCGATGAGGATCACGCGCGTGGTCGCGGCCGAATCGAGCGCGCGTGCCGCGTCCGATGACAACGCCGTCTCGAACGACGAGCTCCGCGCGCCTAACGTGGCCCAGCTACCCGGCGCGTGTTCCACCACCAGTTCGGGTCGTGAAAGTTGATCGCGCCCTGCGCCAGCATGTCGGCGCGGCCATTGAACTCGCGCATCTCACCCACGCCTCCCGTTGCGTCACCCGCGTCTCGACGTGGTGCATGAGATCGTCGGCGCGCAACGTCATGCGGTCCACGTGCAGTGACACAATTGCGAACGCGGTATCGCCGTGGATCTCGAGGCTGTCGATCGTGAACGCGACCCGGTTCCGCTTGCGGACGCCGTTCATGATCCGGTGATGTACTGCTCAATTGCGTGGCGGCGCTAACGCACCGGCAGAGTGCAGGCGCAGCGCCAATGGTTTCAGCAGTCGCCTATGAGGGACTCAGGGCGATCGCCGGGCGTTAGGGATGGTCGCGTCTACGATTCCGCGTCAACGCCCCTAACCCCGGGAGCCACACATGTCACCGCACCTGCTGCGTCGAACGCCGCTGCTCGTTCCGCTGTTGCTGACAGCTCTCGCCGGCTGCACAGACACGGACACCACCGCCCCTCGGTTCGCACCGAAACCGCAGCTCGCACAAGGTGCTGGTGGCGTCTGGACGGTCAACTCCCTCGCTGATCCAGGCGGTGGCGGGTGTGACGATACCGAGTGCACGCTGCGTGAGGCGATCGGGAGCGCTGGACCAGGTCACCAAGTCGTTGTTGCGAGCGGGCTGCAGGGCACAATCACCTTGACAGCCGGCGAGATCGTGATCAACCGGAACGTCAGCGTAGATGGCGGCGGCCGAATCGCCGTGAACGCGCAGGAAACAACACGAATCTTTCACGTTGCTGGTAGCGATATCGCTACCCCAATTGTCGTAACGGTCGCAGGGCTTTCGCTCGAGCACGGACGAGAAGGTCTCGGCGATGGCGGCGGCATTCTCGTCGAAGTCGCGAACCTGACGCTCCGTGACGTGCACCTGCGATGGAATGAAGCAAATCGGGGCGGCGGCATGTTCGCAGCGGCTACGGCCGCCGTGACGATTAACAGTAGTAGCTTCGAGTCGAGCTACGGCTCGACCGGCGGGGCGCTGTACAACCTTGGGGCTGTCACGCTGGTGGGCAGCTCAGTGATCCTCAGCGCGACGCAGTTCAAGAGCGGACAGATCGCCAATCACGGGACGCTCAGCGTGATAGCGAGCATGATTGGTGCGGCGTTCGAGCCCGGGATTGTCAATCACCCCGGCGCTACAGCGACGATCATGCGAACCACGCTGTCCGGCAATTCGGTGGTTGCCGAGGATCCGGGGTTGGGTGCGGCGATTCACAATCTCGGCACTGTCGTTATGCGGAGCAGTACGATCAGCGCGAACGCCTCGCCCACCGGCGTCGGCGGGCTCTACAACGCTGGCTCGATGACGGTATCGAACTCGATCGTGGCGGGCAATAACGGAAATCCGGAATGCGGGGGACCAAGCCCCGTCATGTCTCTCGGATACAACCTGACTTCGGCCGGTGGCGGCTGCGCATTCTCTGCCGTCGGCGATCAGCAGGTCCCATTGCCGGTGATTTTCACGAACGTTCTCGTCGGCGGATTGGAAGACAATGGCGGACTTACCAAGACGCTCGCGTTGACCCCGGGCGGCCTCGCAGTGGACAGGGGCTCGTGCCCAGGTGAAACGATGGATCAGCGCGGTGCTCCTCGTCCCGTGGACAATCCGTCCGTCAGCAATGCCGCCAATGGCTGTGACATCGGTGCGTTCGAACTCCAGCTGACGTCCGCGGAACAGGTAACAGCTCTCACCGTCTCCGTGTCTTCGCTCGGACTCGCGAGCGGCACGGCAAGTAGCCTGCGGGCCAAGTTGACGGCTGCGCTCAGTGCCATCGAGGCCGGGGACATCGCTGGTGCGTGCACGTCGCTCACCGGGTTCACGAACGAGGTGCGCGCCCTGGTGGGGAAAAAGATGTCCGCCACGGATGCGTCGGCTCTGACAGCGAAGGCAGACGCGCTCAAGTCGTCGCTCGGCTGCCCGTAGCCCAGCGTGGTCGTAGGGCTCGATCGACATTGTCGTTAGGCAGGTTGGCGGGAGATGGCGCCGTTCCTCTTGAACGGCGCCATCGACGCGCCGGGCTGTTGATGAGGGACTTCGCGCGAGATCCGGGCGTTAGGGATGGTTGCATCAACCGATCCCGAGTCAATGTCCGCCCCGGAGGCACACATGTCACCCCATCTGCTGCGTCGAACGTCGCTGCTCGTTCCGTTGTTGCTGACGGCCCTTGTTGGCTGTACCGAGACGGAAACCACCGCACCCCGTCTCGCATCGAAGCCGCATTTCGCGCAGGGAGATGGCGGTGTCTGGACAGTCAACTCGCTTGCCGACCCAGGCGATGGCGTGTGTGACGATACCAGCTGCACGCTGCGCGAAGCCATCGAGGCGGCGGCCGCGGGCGGTCAGGTTGTCATCGCGAGTGGATTGCAGGGCACCGTCACGCTGACGGTCGGAACGCTGCTCGTCCAGCGGGGAATCAGCGTCGACGGAGGCGGCAGGATCACGGTGGATGCGCAGGGAAGTAGTCGGGTCATGACGGTGACCGTCGGTTCGTCGGTGCCGCCAGTCTCAATCAGCGGTTTCACGTTCAAAAACGCCCATTCCTCTACAGTCGGCGGAGCGTTGGCGGTGAGTGGAGCAGCGTCACTCACGGTCCAGAACACCGTCATTTCCGGGAGCAAAGCAGACGAGGATGGCGGAGGCGTCTGGATCGATTCGAACGCTTCGCTCACGCTCATCAATAGCACCGTCTCCGGCAACACAGCGGTCCAGGGCGGTGGTGGGATCTACAACCGCGGTAAACTCACGCTCCGAAAAAGTACGGTCTCCAGCAACGTGGCCGCCGAAGCCGGCGGTATCTATGGCGTCACCGGTACGCAGACCACCGTGGAGCAGAGCACGATCTCTGGCAACGACGCACGAGCTATGCTTTCCGGAGCACACGGCGGTGGCATTGTCAGCGCTGGCAGCCTGGAATTGCGCAGCGCCACGATTACGAAAAATACGCAAGGCGGCGTGGTGTTGCGGGGTGCGACAATCGCCGTCCAAAACTCAATTATCGGCGGCAACGGATACTCGTGCGACGCCTTCGCCAGCATTTTCACGTCCGGCGGCTATAACCTCGTCACGACCGGTGGCGGTGCCGGCTGTACGTTCAACGGTCCAGGCGACATTGCCCTTGCTTCAGCTCAACTGTTCACGGAGGTCCTCGATCAGGAGCTGAAGGACAACGGGGGACCGACGATGACCCACGCGCTCATCGCGCGGGGCCGCGCCGTCGACGCCGGCTCGTGTCCCAGCGAAACCACGGACCAGCGCGGATTTCCCCGGCGCATCGATGAACCAACCGTGCCTAACGTCAAGGATGCCTGCGACATCGGCGCCTACGAGGCAGGGCTGCCCCCGACGGCCGATCTCATCATCAGCCAGTCCGTCGACAAGACGAGCGTCAAACAGGGCGACCTGCTCACCTACACGGTTCGCGTTCGCAATCTCGGGCCGGAGACGTCGCCTAACGTCGTCGTCAACGACGTCCTGTCCAGCGGCGTGACGTTCGTCGAAATCCGCACCAACAAAGGAACGACCACGGCGCCACCCAAGGGCGAGACGGGCACCGTGACCTGGAACCTCGGCGACCTCCTCGACCAGGCGAACGAAACGGCCGAGATCAAGGTGACCGTGCTGGTTCGCGGCAAGACGACCATCACGAACACCGCAACAGTCGCGGGCGACGTCCCCGATCCCAACTCCGCCAACAACTCAGCCTCGATCACAGTCAGCGTCGCCTCCGGCAGCGGCGGCGGTTCGAAGAAAGGCTGACAACTCTCGCTGGCCCACCCTGCGCACCGACCATCTCGGTCAGCGCGCAGGGTGGGCAATCCATGCGGAATCGCGCCAAACCTCTGAGCCCTGAAGAGTCCCGATACCGTGAGCCCGAGCGCACATCCGCCCTACTGTTTGGCGCCCAAGCAGTCTCGTCGGACCCAGCGGCACTGGGACGGCATCCCTATCCCATTGAGGAACGCCGGTACCGCGCGTACTCTCTTCACCCGACCAAGTCCTGGCCTCCTCCCCCAAGACGTCACGGGAATGACGGACAACGGTGCTGCGCAGGGTGAAGTAACGCGATGGCTGATCGACTCGGCCAAGAGTGACAAGGAAGGACTCGACCGAATGCTCCCGGTGGTATACGCGGAGCTGCATCGGTTGGCATCCCAGTACCTGACTCGCGAATCCGCCGGTCACACGCTCCAACCGACTGCCCTGGTGAACGAGGCGTATCTGCGGCTCGTCGACCAACGCCGGGTCGATTGGCGCAATCGCGCTCAGTTCGTGGCCTTGGCCGCGAACATGATGCGGCGAATCCTCGTGAATCACGCCCGTGACCGGGTCGCGCTCAAACGTGGTGGAGACGCAGAGAAGGTCTCACTCAGCCTGCTCGAGTCTCCGTCGGGTCAGCCTGACGTGGACCTGATCGCTCTCGAGGATGCACTCGCTCAGTTGGCGGCGCTCGACGAACGAAAGAGCCGCGTCGTGGAGCTCAAGTTCTTCGGCGGCCTAACGACAGAGGAGATCGCCGAAGTACTCCAGATTTCTGGCGCGACGGTCGAGCGGGAATGGGCGTTCGCCCGCGCCTGGCTGTTCGACACCATTGAAGGGAAGGGCGCGCGCTGATGAGCAACGCCCGTTGGCAGCGGCTGCAGCAGTTGTTCCATCAGACACTCGAGTCGGCGCCCGAGCAGCGTACCGCGCTCCTCGACCGCGAGTGTGCACATGATGCTGAACTGCGTGCCGACGTCGAGCGCCTGCTCTCAGCCAACGATCGCGCCGGTGGTTTCATCAGCGAGCCGGTGATTATCACTCACGACATCGCGTTCGCCGCGGAGGACGCGTCACAACTTGGTCGGAGAGTCGGCGCGTATCGTCTGATCCGGGAGCTGGGCCGCGGTGGGATGGGCGCGGTCTACCTTGCCGAGCGTGACGACGGCGCCTTCGAGCAGCGCGTCGCGATCAAGTTGATCAAGCGTGGCATGGACACCGACCAGGTGCTGTCCCGCTTTCGCGCCGAGCGCCAGATCCTCGCCTCGCTCGACCACCCGAACATCGCGCGGTTGATGGATGGCGGGACGACCCCGGACGGGCTGCCGTACTTCGCGATGGAGTACATCGAAGGCCAGGCGATCGACACATTCGCCGAGTCCTCGCGACTCAGTGTGGAGGATCGGCTCAGGCTCTTCCTGCAGGTGTGCGATGCCGTGGCGTACGCTCATACGCGCGGCGTGATCCACCGAGACATCAAGCCACTGAACACGTTGGTGACCGCGGCAGGTGTGCCCAAGCTGCTCGATTTCGGCATTGCCAAGGTGCTGCACGATGCGACGGAGGAGAGCACAGCGACGATAACCGGTCTTCGGCTGCTGACTCCGGACTACGCCAGCCCGGAGCAGATCGAAGGTCGACGCGCCACCGTTGCGAGCGACGTGTACGCGTTAGGCGTGGTGCTGTACGAGCTGCTGACGGGTCGATCCCCGTACCGCGTGAGCAGCCGCTCCCCGCAGGAGATCGCGGAGGCGGTTCGCACGACCGAACCCGACCGCCCAAGCACCGTCGTGACGCAACCAGCGGAACGGGTGAAGGTACGCCGCAGCATTCCGACGACGGGCTCGCGCGCCTCCGACGACGCCAGCGCACGACAGCTCAGCCGAAGACTTCGCGGCGATCTCGACACGATTGTGCTCACAGCGCTGCGAAAGGAGCCGACACGACGGTATGCGACGGTTGCTGACCTCACCACTGACATCCGCCGACATCTCGAGAGCCGGGCGATCGTCGCCCGGCGGCGACGAAGCTGCCTATCGAGTTGGGAAGTTGGTGCGTCGGCATCGGACGGCACTGCTCACGTCGGCCGCGGCCGTGATCGCAGCGGTTGCGACCGGAGTCGCAATCGTGAGATCACGACCTAACGATCCAACGTTGATCTCCACCAGGTCGCTCGGCCTGCGCGATCGGATCGTCGTTGCGGACTTCGTCGACCTGAGCGGTGACGCGGGGTTGGCCGCGTCGATCACGGAGGCATTGCGCACCGACCTGTCGCAATCGCCGGTCGTACGGGTGATGACGCCGCGACAGGTTCGTAGCTCCCTCACCACGATGCAACAATCGCCCGATATCGCGCTGAACGACTCGCTCGCACGCGAGCTGGCGTTGCGCGAAGGCGTCAAGGCGATCGTGTCGGGCAATCTCTCGCGACTCGCCAGCAGTTACACGATCAGCGTGCAGCTCGTGGCCGCGCAGAGCGGCGAGGCACTGGCGGCGGTGCGTGAGACCGCAACCGATTCCACGGGGCTCATCGCCGCGGTCGACCGCGCCAGCCGAGCGCTGCGGCAACGGATTGGCGAGTCGCTTCGGGACGTCCAGAAGATGCCCAGCCTCGACCAGGCAACAACGGCATCGCTCCCCGCATTGCGCATGTACTCGGAAGCGCAGCGACTGGTTCGGGCAGGCAATCGGTCTGCGGCGGTAGAGAAATTCGAACAGGCGATCGCGCTCGACACCGGGTTCGCCAGCGCGCAGTTGGGGTTGTCCATGGCCTACGGCTCGATAGGAGACGCGGGCCGCGCGTATGACGCCGCCGAGCGCGCGCTGGCACATGCGGAGCGACTGCCGTTCGTCGAGCGCAGCATGCTCGTGGCGAGCCGAGCGTACGGCGCGTTCGACTACGAGACGTCGATACGGGCGTACACCAACCTCCTCGCTCGCTATCCTGACAATGTCGCCGCGCTCAACAACCTCGCGCTGGCGTACCGGGGCACCCGCCGTTTTGCGTTGGCGGAAAGCGCGTTCGTTCGAGCGATCCAGCTCGATTCGGGGGTCGCGAACTTCCTGTTTGGCCTCCACAGCATACAAATCCTTCGAGGAAAGTTTCGCGAGGCGAGCGCAACGCTCGAAACGGTCAAGCGTCGCTGGCCGGACAATCCTGTGTACCTGACCGAGTTGCTGCAGGATGCGGCTGCCCAGCAGGACTGGTCGCGCGCCGAGCGAACAGCACGATTCCAGATCGATAAGGTCGGGACGGACACGCTTCAGCTGGTGGACCCGTACGAGGCGCTCGCGCAAATCGCGATGGCGCGCGGTCGGCTCCGTGAGGCTGAACGCTTATGGGGAACGCAAGCCAAAGTGGCTCGGGCCTCAGGTGTCATGAGCAGATACCTGTTTGGCGTGCTCCAGCGCGGGTTTCTCGAGCTCCGCTATCGGGGTGACACCACCCACGCGCTCGCGCTAGTCGATTCGGCGTTAGGCGCTACGCCGCTCGACAGCCTGCTCCGCGGCGACCGGCGCTACGACGAGGTGGCGCGTTTCTACCTGGCAGCCGGTCGCCCCGAGCGCGTCGGTCCACTGTTGGTGGCAGCCGAGAAAAACGACAGTGCCTTGCACCGCACGATACAGGGTGAGCGGCTGTGGACGCGTGGGCTGCTGGCGCTCTCGGAGGGTCGAGCAACGGCTGCGGTCGACACGTTGCAGATGGCGAACGACGGACACTCGTGCACGATCTGCGTCCTCGCGGACCTCGGCCGGGCGTATGAGCGCGCTGGTCGTCTCCGGGAGGCGCTGAGCGTCTACGAGCGGTACCTCACGACGCCGTGGCTCTGGCGGTACGAGCCCGACGCGGTCGAATTAGGCTGGACCCTGCAGAGACTCGGCGACCTGGCAGAGCAACGTGGCGACACGACGCGAGCTGCTGCGGCACGGGCGCAGCTGCGCCAGTTATGGAAGGATGCCGACCCGGAGCTGTCGCGGTCCTGGCGAGTCCAGTGATCGCCTGCGCTCGCGCGTCTCCCGTGGTCCGACATCGCTGACGCGCGCGTTCATCTTCCGGCGTTAGGCACGGCCGCCGCGAACGCTCGAACAGCTCCACGGGGTTCCCATCGGGGAACCAGCATCTACGATGAATGCCGGCCACTGACACCGCCACGACACGGATCCCTCAGCGCGGCCTCCGAGCGACTGCGCGATCGCGAGGATGCTTGAACGGCATTGCGCCGTCATTTCCAACGCGCTGGTCAGGAGGGAGTCGGCCTCGAGACGCAACCATTGCTGCAACGTACCCGTCTGAATACCCATATCGACTCCAGACACTCAACCCTCCAGGAATGCCCGCGAACCGCGACCGCAAGTTGCTCGCCGAGGTGCGCCAGGACGTCGCGTACGCCGTGCGACAGCTCGTCCGAGCGCCGGCGTTCACGGCGGTTGCCGTGCTGACTCTCGCGTTAGGTATCGGGGCCACGACGGCCATCTTCAGCGCCGTGCTGGAGTGTGGTGCTGCGACCGTTCCCGTTCGCGCATCCGGACCGCGTGGTCCTCGTCACGGAGCGCTGGCAGGGAAGTGACGGAGATGTCTCCGACGGCAACTTCGTCGACTGGTACGCGCGCCAGACGGCCTTCGAGCGGCTCGCCGCGGAACAGTTCACCAACTTCACGCTCGCCAACGCGAGCTCGACCGACCGGCTCACCGGCGCCCTGGTCACGAAGGACTTCTTCGCCGTCTTCGGCGTGCGGCCCGCGTTCGGGCGCACGTTCAGTCCGGAGGAGGACGAGCCGGGCGCCGACGGCGTCGTCGTGCTCTCCGACGCGCTGTGGCGGACGCACTTCGGCGCCGACCGTCGCGTCGTTGGGCAGCAGGTGCAGCTCAACGGACGCCCGCGCACCGTGATCGGCGTGATGCCGCCGTCGTTCGACCCGACGACGTCGGGCGAGCAGCTGTGGGTGCCGGCGGCGTTCACGCCGGAGCGCAAGGCGCAGCACGACCAGCATCACAACACGCGTGGTCGGCCTGCTCGACGCCCGGCGCGTCGGCGACGCGCGCGCAGGCCGAGCTGGCCGCGGTGCAACGGGAGCTGAACGCCCGCTATCCGAATCAGAACGGCACGCGCGGCGTCAGCGTGCGGCCGTTCGCCGAGGTCGTCGTCGGCGACTACCGGCAGCGGCTGTGGGTGACGTTAGGCGCCGTCGGGTTCGTGCTGCTGATCGCGTGCGCCAACGTGGCGAACCTGCTGCTCGCCCGCGGCGCGGCGCGCGCCAAGGAGCTGGCCGTGCGCACCGCGTTAGGCGCGAGCCGAGGCCGCATCGTGCGGCAGCTGCTCACGGAGAGCCTGGTGCTCGGTCTCGCCAGCGCGGCGATCGGCCTCGTTCTCGCGTACGCGGGCATGACGGGTGCTCGTCGCGGCGGCTCCCGCGGGGATCCCGAGGCTGGGTGAGACGCGCGTCGACCTCGCGGTGCTCGCGTTCGCGGTGAGCGTGGCGCTCGTGAGCTCGGTGGTGTTCGGTCTCGTGCCGTCGCTCCGCGCGTCGAAGCAGGACGTGCAGTCGACGTTGCGCGATGGAGGACGCGGCGCGGGTGTGGTGCGCGACCGGGTGCGTCAGGCGCTCATCGTCGCCGAGGTGGCGCTCGCGTGTACGCTGCTGGCCGGTGCTGGGCTGCTCGCGCGCAGCGCACTCTACCTCCAGCACGTGAAGACCGGCTTCGATCCGAACGGCCTGGTAACCGCGCGCGTGGCGCTGCCGGAGGTGAAGTACAAGGAGCCCGCTCGCGCACTCCAGGCGTACCACGCGCTCATGGAGCAGCTCGCGAGGCTCCCGGGCGTGCAGTCGGCATCGCTCGGCGTCGACCGCGCCACTCGTCGGTGGCGATTTCACCAATGGAATCACCGTCGAAGGGCAGCCGGCGACGGACCTCGAGCATGTCCTCCAGGCGGCGTCGCGCTTCGTCGTACCGCGGTACCTCACGACAGTGCGCATTCCGCTCGTGCGCGGCCGCGACTTCACGTCCGCGGACGTGGCGGGAAGAGAGCGCGTGGCGATCGTGAGCGAGTCGTTCGCCGAGCGCGCGTGGCCGAACCAGGATCCGATCGGCAAGCGCTTCACGTGCTGCGATGGCAGCCCGGACGACCCGCGGTGGCGTACGGTCGTCGGCGTCGTCGGTGATGTGCGCGCGGACGGGCCGACGGCCGGACTCCAGCCGCAGTTCTACTTGCCCGTCGACCAGATGCCGGTCGAGGCGTGGGACTGGACGGGTCGCGCGATGACGGTCGTCGCGCGCGTGGACCGCGACGACGACGCGCGACGTGGCGAACGTGATGGCGGCGATCCGCGCGGCAGTGCGCACCGTGGACCCCGGGATTCCCGTGTATCGCATGCGACCGATGCGCGACCTGGTGCGCGGCTCCACAGCGGAAGCGCGCTTCAACACGCTGCTGTTGGGCCTCCTCGGCGCCGTGGGGCTCGCGCTCGCGATGGTCGGCATCTACGGCGTCGTCGGCTATGTCGTCGCTCAGCGCACCACGGAGATCGGCATCCGCATGGCGTTAGGCGCCACGCCGGGCAACGTGGTCCGGCTGCTCGCGCTCCAGGGGACGCGTCCGATCCTGTTGGGCATTGGCGTTGGGACGGCGCTCGCGTTCGTCGCGATGCGGCTGCTGCGCACGGCGGTCTACGGCGTGAGCCTCAGCGACCCGATGTCACTCGCGGGCGCGGCCGCGATGCTGTTTCTCGCCGGCCTGACGGCGGCGCTGGTGCCGGCGCGGCGCGCAACGCGGGTCGATCCGGCGCGTACGATCATGCGGGGTTGAGGCGGACGCGTCTGAGGGCCATCCTAACCGGATGCCACAACCAGCCGGTTCCACCAGCGTAGAGCCCGCTCCTTTCAGCGGGCGAGTGCACATCCTCGGCGCAGGACCAGTGGGTCTCCTGCTGACCGCATTGCTCCAGTCGATCGGACGGAGTCTCTGTCCGCCTCTATGAGAAACGACGCGAGTACTCGCGCACGCGGATGGTGCAGCTCGCGTCGTTCCTCGTGGCGGACTCGATCGACGCGTACTGTCACGATCACATTGATGACGAGAGCGTCGTCGCCATCTTCGACCCCCAGGAGCTGAGCGAGCGGCTGGCATTCAGGCGATCCATCCCGCCGGACCTGATGGATCTGCTTCGCGACTGGACTCTCGGTTTCTGCCCACTCAAGGCGATCGAGCGGTCACTGAGCGATCTCATCGATGCGCGCGATCGACCTCCGTCGAGCGCACGACGGCGGTCGTCACGGCGCAGGACGCGATGGCGATGCTCGAGCCGGGGGACGCGCTGATCGACTGCACGGGGAGCAAGTCGGTGCTGCGAGACCATCTCGCGCCCGGCGCAGGCGGCGTGGACGACGGTGGGAACACGCTCAAGATCCGCCTCGAATATGCGCTCGTCGTCACCTTTCTGTACGGGCAGCGCTACGATTGCAACGAGTACTGCAAGTACCTCAAGAACGCGGATAATCCGCACTACAAGTTCATTCCGATGGTGAATCGCACCCACTACGATGGGAGCGTCAGCCACGTCACGGGGATCGTCAACATCTCGGCCGAGGACTACGAGGCGATGCCGTCGCAGTTCGACGGTGCGTGGCTGCGCGGCAACTTTCCGCGTGTCACGGAGTCGATGGATCGTTTCATCGACAAGGTCAAAGAGGAGACGCACGGCGAGCTGCTCGGCGACCTCGAGATCGTGCGCATCCCGCTGGATCTGTACCGGGCGCGCCATGCGACCAGCCGGCAGTGGCGCACGTCGGGGCAGCGCGATCATCCCTTCGCCCGCTCGCCGGTGTTCCTCGCCGGGGATTCCGCCATCGGCTCCCCGTACTTTCAGTCGATCTCGTTAGGCTTCGAGTGCGCGATGTACCTGGCGGGGCTGCTCGCGCGGCGTGACGTGCCAATGCGGGACCTGCTCGATCGGTACGAGCTGTACATGTACAAGCAGTGGCTTCGCGTCTACATGCGCAGCAAGATGATCAAGCACAACAAGGATCTGTTCGAGTCGATCGATGAGCCGTTGGCGCTGCTGGAGAAGCTGCACATCTACTAACGGAATACCCCGCCGATGGCCAAGTACGGATTGCAGGCGTCCTACGGTGATGCCGAGAACGGCATGCCGGCTACTACGTGCCGAAGAACTGGACGTGGGGGATGTCCCTCCGGGACCGTTTCAGGTAGCGACGCGAGGCCGAGCCGGGCGCTCGCGATTGCATCGGCTCCGGTGGGCGCACGGCACGAAAGCACGCTCCAATGCGCGCCTAACGCTCCGGCATCATCGCGACCGCATCTTCCGCCGCAACTCCTCCGTCCCGTTCACGACCACGTATAGCTTCGACCGTCTTGATTCCTCGAGCAGCATCAGGAATTCGCGGCCGCTCGGGAAGACGTCGTACATCGCATGGCTGATGTTGCGGAGGTACACGTCGGCGAACAGCGTGTCGCGTCGCTGTACGGCGAGCTCCGGCTGCTCCGAAATGCCGGCGGCGATCATGTGAGTGTTGCTGCGGTAGAAGATCTCTCTGCCGTCAGGAGACCACCTCGGCTCGATGCCGCCGCCGGCCGAGACCTGTATTCGCCCGATCCCCGGTGGCAGTGGCCGTACATACACTTCCGGCCGGCCCGACTCGCTCGTGGCGTAGGCCAGCAGGCGGCCATTTGGCGAGATGGTCGGCAGCCATTCGTCGGCCGGAGTGGCGAGGAATGGCCGCGCCTTGTCGAGCGAGTCGAGCGGGGCGATCCAGAATGTCGCGCTGCGTTGCACCGGTTCCGACGCGATACGCGGCGTAGCTGTGTGGAGGGCCGAGCGCGACCTCGAGCACGTTCGTGCCTGGCCTCGCGACGACCTCGCTGGTACCGCTTCCGTCCCACGCCTGCTGCCTAACGACATTGTCCGTTCGGTCACGCCCGATGTACACGAGGTGCCGCCGGTCCGGGGACCACTCGGCGCGCTGGCCGCCGCCGTCGTGCGTCAGCGGCGTGAGCGCCTGGGAAGCGAGGTCATAGGTCCAGATATCCTGCGCGCCGGACGGCGCCATGGTGACCGCGACGTGCCGGCCATCCGGAGAGACGCGGGGAAACTCGAACGGCCGAAGCTCCGTCCCGACGGCCCGCGCGGTGCCAGCGCGAGACACCGCCCGAAGCCTCGACTGCGGCGACTCGCCGGCGATGTACGCGAGTGTCCCGTTGTCGGCCACCGTCAGCTCGGCCGCGCCATTCGCCTTTACCGCCACGCCCTCGAGCAGGAGCACCGGCTCGCCCGTCAGACGCAAGGTGCGAAGCGATATCGGCACGGCGTACACCGTGCCGTTCGCGCGGGTAAAAATGACATACCCGCCCGAGACATACCGCGGTCCCGTGCCCGGGATGCCGAGCTCGGTCACTCGCCCTGTGGCCAGCGTGACCACGCCGAGCTCCGCCCGGTCGAGGCTCGTGCCCTTCCATATCATGATCAGTGCGGCGTTTCCGTCGGGGAGCACATCGGGCCACCCGTACGCCACGTGCCCGCGTGCCGAGTCCGGCTTCGCGATGAGGGCAGGCGCACCGCCGTCCTCGGAAATGCGCCAATAGCGCGTGTACGCGAACCAACAAATCCGTCGCGCCGACGGTCGGGACATCCATATCCGCAACGCTCACAGCATCATTGCTTCCGTAACGGTCAATGAGTGCGGCCCTCACGGGGCCGCGACCGTCTGCCGGCGCGGCAGGAGCAAGAGTTGGCCAATCGTCGCGAAGGCTCCAACGACCGCCGCAACAGCGATGATACCAGATGCGGCGCGCGCGCCGGCGATGAGAGAGGCGACGGCGGCGGTTCCGGTCGCAGCGGCGAAAGCGGTTACCGCTCTCGCAGGCGAATGGCTACTCGTGCGCAGGAGCAGCCAGGCGGCCAGGGTAGCGACGACAGCCATCGCGGCGAGGCGGAAGTCGCGTCGCGGGCTCGCGGCCGCCACGAGGGCGGCGACGAACGGCCCTGCGGAGAAGAGGACCCCGAGCGTGCGACGCATGGGCAGAAGGGAAAGAAGGCCTTCCCGGCGGAGAAGCGCGTTGGCAGGCTAACGCCAGCTTCTGCTGTGAGCGATGACATCATCGCGATCGCAGCAAGCTACGTTGGCCCGCTCGTCAGCAGCAAGCACCGTTCGGCCGCCGCGCTTTGTGCATTGGAAATGCTACGATACGCGACCTATTGGTCACGAGTCACTCAGGCCAATGCGATTGAAATTCCTAGTTACGCCCGGAAGCAGCAGCATCTGAGGCGCGGGCGCGGCGGTGAACGACGGTAGGCGTCAGCTCATCGCTCACGCCTAACGACTCGGGATCACGTTTGCATGGCGCACAAACAGCCGCCAGGTGCCGTCCTCATTCTTCCAGATGTTGGTGAAGCGGCGCCTGATTGTTTGGCCCGCAACAAGCCCCGCACTGGGCGCATTGCTGAGCGGCCGCACCGTCTCGAGTCCCATGATGAAGACGAATGGGCCGTCGACGCGGATGAACTCGATCTGGCGCTCGAATATTGCAAAATTGATCACCCCCGATCGCACGAAGGTGTCCAATACCGCGTGTTTTCCCGCGACGACCTGGTTGTTCGGCGCATTGACGCTCAGATGATCTGACCACAGGCGCTCGAGAGCGGGGATATCGCGTTTCAGTGCGGCCAACCGTTCCTCGTTGTCGAGCGCCCGCACTTGCTGTTCATCAGACATCCGGTCTTGTCCCATCACAGTCCTCCCTTGTGATACGCTGAGCAGGAAGAGTAGAGCCAGTGAACTTCTCATATCGCCACTCCGTGTTGGGGCCGACCGGTCATTTGCCACGGAGGTCTCGGTGGCATACCGTCTAGTGCGCCCCATATTGGCAGGTGTCGGTGTGGATCGCTCGTCCGTGAAGGACAAAGGCGTCGACTGAGAGGGCCAGCATGGTTACGATGACGACGGACAACGTTGCCCAGCGGGAGCGTGCCGAATACTGGGCTGATCTCGTCAGTCGGAACGTCAGCTCGATGCGTATCGAACCGAGTCGGCAGCTGCCTCTCCACGGCAAGATCACGGCGCGAGCAATCGGCGACGTCACCGTAGCTGAAGTTTCCGGCTGCGGAATACGCGCGCTTCACACCGCCGCCGAGGTTGCGCGTACTCGCCATCACCTGTATGCCGCGGGTGTTACCATCGAAGGCGGGGCTCGCATCAACCTTCGAGGCAAGCAGCTCGTCCTGAAGAGAGGTGATGTCTTTGTCACCGACAGCCGGGATCAATACAGCCTCGATCTCGAACGCCCCTGGCGGCACTTGGTCGTGTCATTTCCGACAAGTCTGATTGATGACAGGTTGGTAAAGCCCGGGCAGCTTTCCGGCGGGGTCCTGCGCGATCATCCGCTCGTGCGCCTATGGGCGAGTTATCTCAGCAACGCATTTGCGCTCTCGAGCGCGTTCTCGCCGGCCGGAGACTCGCTATTTGCACGGCATTGCGTCGAGTTGCTCGCGCAGGCGCTCGATGAGCAGGATTGCGATCGGCTGACACCCTCACCGGCCTGGCGCGACGCGATGTATCGCGACGCTTGCCGCGTAATCGAGTTCAGGTTCGGAGATTCGAACCTTGCGCCTGATCAAATTGCCCGGGAGCTACACATCTCGACGCGTTCGCTGTCGCGGCTCTTTGCCGCTCACAATGAGACTGTCATGCGACGAGTCTTCGATGTCCGAGTACGGCATGCCATGAAGCTGCTTGCGGCACCGGCAGTTCACCGGTCAATCACCGCGATTGCGTTTGCCTGCGGATTCAATGACAGCTCGCATTTCGGCCGCGCGTTTGCCGCGCGAGTGCACCGGACACCGTCGGAGTGGCGGCGCCAGAATCAACAAGACGCCTAGCTCGGGAAACCGCTTGGCAACTGCAGCGCAACGTTAGGCGGCTCGCTAGCGTATCTCGAACGTCTCGTCTTTCCACGGCCACACCAGGCGAGCGCGGTAGCCGTCGTCCTTATCGAGCGGCCAGACGTTCGCAAAGTCATCGAAGTCAGGCGGCCACTGATCGCGGTCCAGAATCGCTGCGAGTTCAGCCACGGACAGGCGGCGGAAGTAGTAGTCGTCGTCAACCGTGTCAACGGCAACGTACCAGTGCGTGCCGCAACCGCGGCAGCGCGCCAGGCTGAGCCAAGGATTCCGAGCTCGGAGGATGTCGTAACCCGTGCGCAACAAGTCGGCGGTCTCGTAGCCGAGGTTGATTCGCACTCGATCGCCGCACTCGGAGCACTCACAGGGCATCGTCGTCAGAACCGCCGTGATGTTTGTGGCCGCCTAACGGCCGAGTAAACCTGCGAGCGAATCCAACGAGAGCGAGCGAAACGAGCAATGCTCAGGTTGCTCGACAGGTTCAGCGATCGTTAGGCAGCCTGCGGGATAGAGTCCGGGCACGTGCCTTGGCTCACCGCGCGAGTCACGGACGCCTGGTCAACGTGACATGCGTTGCCGCGGCGGTCGGCACATGGGTGGTGCACTCATAGCCCAGGGCCGTGAGATCGAGACCGTACAAGAGATGCTCGCCGGACCCGAGCAGCCGTGGCGCTATCGCCAGGTGCAACTCGTCGATGAGCCCCGCTTCGAGGTACTGGCGGATCGTCGCCACGCCGCCGCCGATCTGCACGTCCTTTCCCTCCGCTGCCTCCGTCGCTCGTTCCAGCGCCTCGCGGGGACCGCCCGTGACAAAGTGGAACACCGTGCCGCCTTCCATCTGGATCGGCGGGCGGGCGTGATGCGTCAACACGAACACCGGGCCGTGGTACGGCGGGTTCTTCCCCCACCAGCCACGCCAGGCGTCATCGGGCCAGGGACCACGAATCGGGCCGAACATGTTGCGCCCCATGATCCACGCGCCGACGCCCTGCCCAGAACGCGCCGCGATATCGTCATCGACGCCGGTGGTGCCGCCGGTCTTTCCAGTGATGCGCTGGAACGCGCGGGTCGGGATGAACCAGTCGTGCAGCGCTTCGCCACCGACGCCGAGGGGCACCTCGCGAGTCTGGAGCGGGCCGGCGCCGTAGCCGTCGAGCGAGATCGTAAAGTTGTGCACGCGTACACGAGTCATTGTCTGCTCCAGCCGAGGATGGCGATCCGGAAAACTGCGGCTTCTACGCTCACGACGAATGAGAGGGAAGGAAATCGACAGCGCGTCCTTGCTGCGGAGGCTGCCCATGGTGCCGAGGAGCCGCCGAGCATAACACACGCGGCGTCTGGCCGCTCCTCCTTGGTGATCGATCCTCCGGCATGCCTGAGTTGACGAAGAGGTGGTTCGCCCGCTCACTGGTCCGAAGGCGAGCTGACGGTGGGTCGCCACCTAGATTCCAATCGACGTGATCGAGAACCTCCGACCCGGCGAGCCATCCCAATGAAAGCATCGGCCGTCACGACAGCGTTCCTGCTGGCCCTTTCCGCGACCGGCGCGAACGGACAGCAGCTCCAGACCCGCCCGGTCCCGACCGGCGACGTTCAGTCGTTTACGTTCCAGTCGCCGTCGATGGGCGTGCGTTTTTCCCTCAATGTCGGGATGCCGTCGGGCTACAAGCCGGGGGACGGGAAGAAGTATCCCGCCCTGATCGTCACCGATGGCGACTTCACGTTCCCGGGCGTGAACGCGGCCGCGCGGAGCCTGAGCGGCGCGATCACGCCGCTGTTCATCATCAGCGTCGGCACGTCGATCGACGAGGGGGAGGGGGAGCACACCAGGCGGCGGATCTACGAGTTCTCCCCCCCCCGGCTGGGATCGAAAGGATCCGTTTGGCCAGGCGGTGGAGAATTACTGCCGGATGTTCAAGTCGGAGGAAGGGCGTTGCAGCGGAGGAGCCGGGAAGTTCCTCACGGCGATCGTCTCCGAGATGGTCCCGCAGCTCGCCGCACGGTTCCCGATCGACACCGCCCAGCTCGGCCTCTTCGGACTGTCGGCCGGCGGATTCTTCGCCTCCTGGGCCATCTTCCAGCCGAACTCGCCGTTCAAGAAATATCTCATCTCGAGTCCCGCGATGGCATACGGTCGTGGTGAGATCTTCCGGCAGGAGGCGCGTTACGCGGAGAGTCACAAGGACCTTCCGGTCGGGATCTACCTCGGCGCAGGTGTCCTCGAAGCGGCGGATCCGGAGCTGGAAGGAATGGGCGAGATCGTGAGCGGGATGTCGCACTTCGCCGGCGTCCTCGCGACCCGGAAGTACCCGGGCCTCAAGGTGACGATCGAGTACCACCCGGGGATGGGACATACCGACGTGATGGGCACGTCGGTGGTCCGGGGACTCCGAACCCTCTACGGGAAATAACGGCTCCGCGATCAACGCAGCCGCCGTCATCAGGGGTGGCCA
>CAWHHI010000010.1:0-216206 GCA_963829055.1 uncultured Gemmatimonadaceae bacterium
CGCGTATCGGGAGACGGTGGCATTCGAGGCGGTTTCGGCTTGACGTCCGCCGAGCCGATGGTCAGCCCGATCGCGAGAGTCGACGCAGCGGCATGTGAGGGAGCTCCTGTCGGGTTCCCGCAGCCAGTCTTGCGCGAACTTCTCTTAGAGTAGTGCGCGCAATTCCAACAGCGACGCAGAATTCGCAGACGCGCTGGGAGCGCGCAACGCAGAGGGACGCAGAAAACTGCACCGCCCCTTGGGAGATAGGGGTCCATCCCGCCGCGGCCGTGAAGAAAGGGGGACGGCCTCGGGCGAGCCAATGCGTCCCGAGGCCGTTCCCCCTCTTTTCAAAGGCTCGGCGCACCGCCGGCGTCCCGAGCGGCCGTCTTCTGCGTCCTTCTGCGTTGCGGACCGCGAAGCGGCCGCCTGCGAATTCTGCGTCGCTGTTGGATCTCGCGACCAACCTCCCTCGCTCCTCGCGATGACATGGCGTTAGGCGCTTGACAGAATCGGCTCGTAGGCGCTATCTGTTCCACAGGGCCCGCCAACGCTGGACCTCCAACCACTCCGATCGTGACGCACCGCCTGACGACTCCCTGCACCTCGCTCTCGACGCATTGCCGCTGCCTGGCCAAGCGCAGCGCGCGTGCGGGCGCTGTGGGCCGCGGCCGCGTCGCTCTCCGCTCCCCACGGCAGTCTTCGCCGATCGAATGCGTGGCGCCTGACGCCGGCGTCTCGATCCGCGTGAACCCAGGGTAACGGCCCGGGCCCCGCGGCTCGGGCCGTTCGTGCGTCCCGCCTCTTCGCCGCTCCGGCCGCGACCGTCCAGTCGCGACCGGCCACGCGCATTCGCCCGACACGAGCGCGCTCGAACAACGCCGCGCCGCGTCACCACCGGGAGCACGACCATGTCCGCATTCTACATCACGACCGCCATCGAGTACGCCAACGGCGAGCCGCACGTCGGTCACGCATTCGAGAAGATCGGCGCCGATGCCATCGCCCGATATCGCCGGCTCCGCGGCGACACCGTCCATCTGCTCGTCGGCACCGACGACCACGGGCTCAAGGTCGCCCGCGCGGCGCAGGCCGCGGGTCGCACGCCAGGCGAGCAGGCCGACCAGATCAGCGCGGCATTCCGGCACACGTGGGATACGTTAGGCGTCGGGTACGACCGCTTCGTCCGCACCAGCACCGCGGGGCACGCCGCAGGCGTGCGGGCCATCATCGAGCGGATTCTCGCGCGGCATCCGGACGCATTCTACGAGAAGGCATACGAAGGCTGGTACTGCGTCGGGTGCGAGTCGTTTCGCGCAGCGCGTGAGCTCGACCACGGTCGCTGTGCCGTCCATCCGTCGCTCGACATCGAGCGAGTGGCGGAGTCGAACTGGTTCTTCCGCCTGAGCGCGTTCCGGGAGCAGCTGACGACTTTCCTGAGGGCAACACCAGAGTTCGTGCAGCCGGCCGCGCGATACAACGAGGTGCTCTCGCTGGTCGAACGCGGCCTCGAGGACGTCTCGATCACTCGGGCGTCGCTCGACTGGGGGATTCCCTTCCCGCTCGCTGACGCTCGCGGCCGATACCAGACGATCTACGTCTGGTTCGACGCGCTGCCGAGCTACCTGACGGCGACCGGCTTTCCCGACGCGCACGACGGTGCCGAGTGGCCGGCGCAGGTCCACGTCGTGGGGAAGGACATCACGCGCTTCCATTGCGTGCTGTGGCCCGCGGTCCTCTTCGCGGCCGGCCTGCCACTGCCGGAGCGCGTCTGGGCACACGGCTTCGTCACGGCGAATGGCGTACGACTGAGCAAGAGCGCTGGCGCCTGGATCGACCTCGACGAGGCGATCCAGCGACACGGCGTCGACGCGCTGCGGTATTTCCTGCTCCGCGAGATTCCGTTCGACGCCGATGGGGATTTCAGCTGGCAGCGTTTCGAGAGCCGGTACGCAGCGGATCTCGCCAACACGCTGGGGAACCTAACGAGCCGAGTCGCCGCGCTCGTCGCGCGGCACGCGCCCGACGGCTGCGTTCCGCAGCGGATCCAGACCGATCGCGCACGGGTCCGTCGCGGACGCGATTCAGGCGACCGAAGCGCGAACCGCGCTCGCGCTGGAGCGCTACGTTGCCGCGTTCGAGGGGCACGTGCCTCACGAGGCCCTGAACGCGGTTTTCGAATGTACTCATCGGCGGGAACGAGTTGATCAGCCGAACGGCGCCCTGGGCCTTGGTAGCCGACCCGGCGCGACGCGACGACTTCGACTGGACGATTCGCGCGGCCGTCACGCTGCTCGCCCAGGCGGCGGTACTGCTCTGGCCCGTCATCCCGGCGACGGCCGAGCGGCTGTGGCACTCGTTAGGTGGGCCGGGGTGTGTGGAGGCGCAACGGCTTGCCGATGTCGGTCGGCTGGATCCAACGGGTTGGCGGGTTACGCGAATTCCGCCGTTGTTTCCCGCGGTGAGGAAGTGGGGGGTCGAGTCGAATTTCAAGGGGTCAGAGCCCTTGAACCGGGCGGTTCAAGGGCTCTGACCCCTTGAAGTTCGGACTCTGACGCCAATTTCGCCCCCGGCTCCCTCAGCGTCGCGACGAGTAGCCGCCGCGCCAGCCGAGGTCGAAGCTGTAGGCGCCGTAGCCTGGCCGCGGATCGTACACGCGAATCACGGCGGTGTAGTTGTTCCACGACGACGGCTGCTGCACCACACTCACGCTGCCGCGCCCGGTCTGGTCCGTGACGAAGACCTGGACGTCGTTCCGCGGCAGGCCACCGTTCGCGAAGTCGGCGCGGACGTGCCGGACCGACTTGCCGCTCAGCGTCCGGTAGTCGATGCGGTTGCCCTGGATGCGAATCTCGAGCGCGTCATCGACGTCGCCGGTCCAGCGCACCAGGTTCCGGTCGTACCCGCGGCCGTATCCGCCGTTGCCGCGACCCCAGTTTCCGTTGTCGCGGTCGTCGCGATCGCGACCGGGGCGGTTCGGATATCCATCACGGTCGTCCCACGTGCCGTTGCCGTACTCGTCAGGCATCCAGTACGCGGTGAGCCGATAGTCGTCGGCACCACTGCTGCGGTCGCGGATGCGAACGATGGTGGTGTAGTCGTTTCGCGCCGACGGCTGCTGGACCACGTCGACGTCGCCACGGCCGTCCTGCACGCGCACGGTCACTCGGCCATCACGCTGCGGGAGCGCGGTCTCGACGTTGAGCCGCTGCGACGGGAACGGCGAGCGATCGGCCATCTGCGTTCGCGCATCGCGGCCGTGCATGGTGATGCGGACTTCGCGGTCCACTCGGCCGCTCCACTCGAAGAGCGGACGCCCCTGCGCGAACAGTGAGGACGCCGACACCGCAACCGCGGCGGCGGACAGAGGAAGCGAGATCAGGTGACGGATCGATCGACGGAACAGCATTGCCACTCCTTGTAGGCGACGTAGTCGCGGTGAGGTCGATGTCCTGCCGGCTCTGTCGCCGGCGGCCCCTAACGACTCGACCGCACGTCTCCTCAAGGCAGTGCGACGTGCCCACGCGCGCGAGTGGCGCGACCCGTGTGCGCGACGTCACCGTGGTCGCGCAACTCCAAGTCGCGCTCGGCTTCGTCGCGATGCATGAATCGGTAAGGTTGGCCGATCGGACGGACTGGACGGGTGGACACGTTCACGTCCACCGTCTCGGACAAACTTGCGTCCACGCGCTCGGACGGAGGCACCCGACTCCGTGGCGCAGTCGAGGAAGAACCGTCAGCAGAACCTTCTTCGGCAACGATTGACGACTGTGCCGCTCACGCGTCAGTCAGTTCGCAGCGCCTCGAGCGGACCGACGCGAGCGGCACGCGACGCAGGCACGTAGCCCGCGATCGCCGCGCTCACGGCCAGCACGCCGAGCGCAACGCCGATCGACGGCAGGTCCACAGAGCTCGACGCCGAAGAGCTGATTCCGGAGCAGGCGCGTCGCGGCGATCGCGAGCGGAACCCCGACGATCGTCTCCGCCGATGACCAGTCTCATCGCCTCGCTCAGCACCATGCCGCGCACACGAGCGCGTCGGCCCCGAGCGCCATCCGGAGACCGAACTCGCTCGTGCGACGCAGCGTCGCGTACATCATCACGCCATACAGGCCTAACGCGGCGAGGGCGAGCGCCAGCGTGCCGAAGAAGCTCGCGACCTGGGCGACGAGCAGGTCCTGGCTGATGGACTGGCGCATGAGCGACGTGAGCGGCTCGTTGTCGAGCACGACCACCGACGCGTTGGCCGCCGTGAGCTCGCGGCGAGCCGCGGCCACGAGCTTCGCGGGGTCACCGGCCGCGAGCAGCTCGTACGTGAACTCCGTCGGCATGCCCGACGTCTGGAACACCGGCAGGTAGAGTCGTCCGCGCGGGCGCCTGGCGCAGCTCGTGGTCCCTCGTGTCGGCAACGACACCGACGATCTCGTAGGTCGATGCTGTCGACCTTCATGCGACGCCCAAGCGCCTGGCCCTTCGGGAAGTAGAACGACGCCATCGTCTGGTTGACCACGGCGACGGGCGGCGCGTGCTCGTTGTCCGACTCGGCGAAGTCGCGTCCCTCGATGAACCGCGCGCCGATCGCCTTGAAATACCCTGGCCCGACGCGGTCGTAGTTCGCGGTGGTGTCGGCTTCGGTGCGAGGCGTGAAGCCCTCGACCTGACAGATTCGTGAACGACTCGGTGCCGCTGAAGATCCCGTTCTCCGAGAAGCTCGCCTCAGCGACGCCCGGGATGCGCCGAACGCGCTCGAGCAACTCGCGCGACAGCTGTGCGAGGCGCTCGTTGTCCAGACCTGTTGGCGCGGCGTCGATCGTGACGATCAGCAGACGGTCGCGCGCCAGGCCAGGATCGACGTTCGAGAGCGCCCGCGTGCTGCGCACCAGCATGCTCGTTCCCACGAGCAGCGTGAGCGAGAGCGCAACCTGACCCACGACGAGCAGCTTCCCAACGCCGAGTCGACCCGGCGCGCCCAGCAGGCCGCCGGTGGTCCCCGCGGCTGTGGGCGCGAAGCGTGGCCGCGAGCTCGACGCGCGTGGCCCGCAGCGCGGGGATGAGTCCGAACAGGAGCGCCGTGACGCCCGGTGACGAGCACCGTGAACGCCAGCACGCGAACATCGAGCCGCGTGTCGAGCGGTACCGACCCGGGCCACCGTCGGCGATGTGCAGCAGGACCGTGCTCCCCCAGCTCGCGAGCACGAGACCGACCGCGCCGCCTAACGCGGCGACGATGAGATTCTCGGTCAGCAGTTGCCGCACGAGCCGGATGCGGCCGGCGCCGAGCGCCATGCGAACGCCGAGCTCGCGGGAGCGAGCCGCGCCGCGGGCGAGCAGCAGGTTCGCGACGTTCGCGCAGACCACGAGCAGCACGAGCGCCACCGCCGCCATGAGCGTGTTGAGCGGCTCGGCGTAGACGGCCCGGAGTCCCGGAGATGCCGCGTGCGCCGGATTCGACCTTGACTTCGTCCTTCCGGATGCTGGAGACGCCATGGGCATCCGGCGCCGTCGCGATCACCGCCTGCCGCACCAGCGTCGGATACGCCGACTGAACCTGCGCGAGCGTGACGCCAGGCCTCCGGCGTCCGATCAACAGCAGCCAGCTCTGCGTCGGCGACTTGAGCCAGTCGCGACTGGTGAGCGCCGGCTGCATGGTGAGCGGCATCCAGATGTCGGTCATGCGGCCGACGACTTCGCCGGTGAATCCCGGCGGTGCGACGCCGACGACGGTGAACGGGATGCGGTTCACGGTGATGGCGCGACCGATGATGCTGCGATCGCCGGCGAATCGCCGCTGCCAGTACGCGTGGCTCAGCACCGCGACGGCGACGCCGTTGGCGACGCGGTCGTCGTCGACCGTGAGCGGGCGGCCGAGCGCAGCGGGACGCCGAGGACCGCGAAGTAGTTGCCGCTGACGAGGCGCCCGCGCGGATGCTCCTCGCCCGGCGGCACCGCTCCGCCTGCGCGTGCGGAGTCGGGGATCATGACGTCGAGCCGCCCGGCGCGACCGCGCGGCCAGCGAGCCCGGTGAAGAAGCGCGTCTCCTTTCGGAGCTCGAGGTAGGCACGGATAGGAGAACAGGTCGAAACGCAGCGAGCCGTCGGACGCGCTGTTCGTGCGCCGCGAATCGCCGATCACGACGAGCTGGTCGGCGTTAGGCACCGGCAGCGGCCGCAGCAGCAGCGCGTCGATGAGCGTGAAGATCGCGGTGTTCGCGCCGATGCCGATCGCGAGCGACAGCACGATCACGAGCGCGAAGCCGAGGTTGTTGCGGAGGGATCGCACGGCGTACGTCACGTCCTGGCGCAGCTCGGCGAAGTAGTTGGCGCGCTTCACGGTCTTCTCCTGCTGATGGTCGATGTCGAGCATCTCGGCGCGGACGGTGTCCCAGTCGCCGAACTGCGCGGAGTGCCTGCGCGCGAGCGGCGGCGGGGTCCATGCCGCGCTCGACGAGGCGCCGGATGCGCATGTCGAGGTGGAAGGCGAGCTCGGCGTCGACGTCGCGTTCGACGCGGTGAGGTCCGAGCTCGAGGCGGAAGAGCCGCCGCTTGCGGGTGGCGTGCGGTCGGAGTCCGTCATGGGCGCTCACGTCGGCACCGGTGTGGTGGCGCGGAGCGCGCGTCCGGCGACCTCGACGAAGCGATGCCAGGACGAGGTGCCGGACTGGAGGCGCTCGCGGCCGGCTTTCGCGAGGCTGTAGTACTTGGCCTGGCGGTTGTTGTCGGACACTCCCCACTCGGCCGTGATGAGGCCGCGGCGTTCGAGGCGGTGGAGCGCGGGGTAGAGCGTGCCTTCGCCGATGAGGAAGGCGGCGTCGGTGGCCTGCTCGATCCATTCGACGACGGCGTAGCCGTGTCGGGGTCCCCAGCTCAGGGCTTTGAGGATGAGGAGGTCGAGGGTGCCTCGCATGAGGCTGACGTCGAGGTCGTCCATGGGTCGCGTCGGAGAGGTGGTGCTAAGAGATTAGCATCACTCCCATCGTGACGCAAGGGGAGCGGCAACCAGCTGCACGCTACCTAGCCGACGGCTGCATGCTGCGGCCGCACGCTGCCCGCTGCTGCTATTAGCACCAACGACCCACGCGCTGCTCGCAGCGGCACTCAGCGTCACCCAGCAACAAGCACGACCACCCAGCCACCAGCCGCAGTTCCCCAGTCCCCAGTCCCCAGTCCCTCTACGGTTTGATCACTCCCAAGCGCTTCGCGATCAGCCGATCGAGGATGCGCGCGGGGAGCGCCAGCGGGATCGTCCAGTTCAGCAGCCGGCGGCGCACGACTGGGTAGGACGTTCGAGGCGATGGCGTAGTCAGGGCGGTCCAGACGGCGTGACCGACTGCGTCGGCGGGGAGACCGGCGCGGCCACTCGTCAGAGCCGCGGTCAGGAATCGCGTCAGTAGCGGCTCGTATTCCGTGCCCGCGTATCGCGTCCCATCCTGCGACTCGGCCTTGTCCCAGATCGGCGTTGCGACCGAGCCGGGGTTGATGATCACCACGTCGATGCCGTACAGCATCAACTCTCGACGCAGGCTCTCGGACATTCCTTCGAGTGCGCGCTTCGACGCGGCGTAGGCGCCGAGGAACGGGGCGCTCAGGCGGCCGGCGACGGAGCTGATCTGGACGATTCGTCCCGGGCTTCCCCGTGCGGGACGGTCGGCGCCGAGGAGCGGGGCGAAGGCCTGCGTCGCAGCAAGCGCGCCGACGACATTCACCTCGAGAATGGCGGCGGACTTCGTCGAGCGGCTGATGGATGAGCGGGCCGCCGACCGCTATGCCGGCGTTGTTCACGAGCCCGAACAGCGTGTCGCCCGTCGAGCGCCGCGGCAACGGCAGGCACGGCAGCGCGAATGGCGTCGACGTCGGTGACGTCGAACACGAGCGGCGTGAACCGGTCGCCCAGCTCGGCGCGCACTCGGTGCGCCGTCGGCTCCGCGCCTAACGCTGCCGAACACGTGGACGCCGTGGCCGACGAGGACGCGCGCGATCGCGAGCCCGATGCCGGTCGACGCGCCGGTGACGACGACGCACGGTGCGCGGTGTGATCGTCATTCCGAGCGGAGCCGCGAAGCGCGCGGCAGTCGAGGAATCGTCGCTTTCCGATCAGAGGGCCCTCTATCGGGACGATGAGCGATTCCTCGACTGCGGCCTGACGGCCTCGCTCGGAATGACAACCGCTCGGAATGACACGGTCAGCGCGGCGCGCGCTTGATGATCATGCCGGGTCTCGCGCCCGTCGTCTTGCTGTCGGCGTACACCTCGCTCGCCGTTCACCCACACGCGCTCGATCCCCACCGACGTCAGGTGCGGCTGCTGCGGCGTCGCGCGGTCGATCACCGTTGCCGGGATCGAACAGCACGAGGTCCGCGAACATGCCCGGCGTTAGGCGTCCACGATCGCTGGATCCCCATGTGCTCCGCCGCGAGCGACGTCATGCGGTGCACGGCTTCCTCGAGCGACATCACCTTGCGCTCGCGGACGTAGACGCCGAGGAAGCGCGGGAACGCGCCGAAGCCGCGCGGGTGCGGGCCGTCGAGCGAACCGTCGGTGCTCAGGTTCGAGTGCGGCCAGCGCATGATGCGCTCGACGTCCGGCTCCACCATGCTCGTGCCGATCACGCTCTGCGTCGAATGGCCCGTCTTGACGCGCATCGCCTCGGATTCGCGAATGAGGTCGATGAGCGTCGTGATCGAGTCCGTGCCGCGCAGCTTCGAGATCTCGGCGACGGTCTTGCCGGCGTACGACGGGGTTCGGCTCGTAGCGACCGAGCAGCAGGCCGCCTGGCGTGGACGTCTGCGGTGAGCGCGAACTCGGCGGACGTGCGATTCTCGAAGTCGCGCTTCGGGAAGAGGACGGTGAGCGTCGAGTGCCAGTAGAGGTACGGGTAGATGTCGGCCGTGATGTCCACGCCGCTCGCGCGCGCCGCGTCGAGGATCCTAACGAGACTGTCGGCGTGACCCCACAGCGCGCGCATGGCGAGCTTCGCGTGCGAGATCTGGACGGGGAGCTTCGCCTCGCGGCCGATGGTGATGATCTCGTCGATCGCCTGCCAGAACGCGAAGTCCTCGCTCCGGATGTGGCTGATGTAGCGACCGCCGAACGAAGCGGCGACCTTCGCGAGCGCGATGACCTCGGCGCGGTCGGAGTAGATGCCGGGGTCGTACTCGAGGCCTGACGAGAGGCCGATCGCGCCGGCGCGCATCTCGCTCGCCAGCATCGCGCTCATGCGCGCGACTTCGGCCGGCGTGGCGACGCGCTTGAAGTCCGCACCCATCACGGAGTCGCGAATGCTGCCGTGGCCGACGTACATGCCGACGTTGACGGCGGCCGGCGATTTCTCGAGGCGAGCGAAGTAGTCGGCGAGCGGGAGCGGTCGAGCCGCCGTCCTGGCCGCCTATAATGGTAGTGATCCCCTGTGAGACGACGGCGAGCGCGTCGGGTTGCTCGAATAGATCGTCGTCGGCGTGGGAGTGCGTGTCGATGAAGCCGGGCGCGAGGGCGAGCCCGCGCGCGTCGATGGTACGCTCGCCGGTGCGCGGGGTCACGTCGCCGACGGCCGCGATGCGGTCACCCTCGACGCGGACGGCGCCTCGGCGTGCCTGGAGAGCCGGTGCCGTCGACCACGAGCGCGTTCGTGATGACGAAGCTCGGGCGCGCGGGCGTCGCGGAGGCGACGATGCGGGGCGCACGCGGTTCCCACGGCGAGCAGAGCGAGACGGGCGTAAGTGAATCGATGGCATCATCGGAGGCTCGTTATGCGGAAAGGGCTGGCCAAGGGCCGGCATCGCGGATGTTCGGGCCTGTCAATGAGTACTCAGTGCGTGAGTCATCGGTCATCGAGTCGTCAGTCGAGTCGTCAGTAGCACCGCAGCCATGGCGGTTCGGAGCCGTTCGCCAGGCGGGACTGAAAACTGATGACCGACGACTCACGACTGACGACTTGTTACTGGCCAGGAATTGCCATGAGCTGAGTTCGAGAAGATCCCTCGCTTCGCTCGGGATGACAACCGTGTCATTCCGAGCGGAGCCGTGAGGCGCGCAGTCGAGGAATCGCGATCTACGGCGAGGGCCCTCTACCGGGACACGCGATTCCTCGACTCGCTCGCGCTCGCTCGGAATGACAGCCCCTGACTTGCGCCCATCTGCGCCCGCCAGAGTTGACCCTGTCTCACGAGCCCTCCCGACCCTGCCCCAGGCCCTCCATGAGCGTCTTCACCGTTCTCGTCGTCGCCGCACTCCAGGCGCAGACACCCGCCCAGCAGCAGGCGGCCGCCCAGCTTCCGCCGTCACCGATCGCGAAGCTGGTCGTCACGCCGGCCAAGCCGGTGATGATCGCGCAGGACACGCTGCGGCTGACCGCACAGGCGCTCGACGCGAGCGGGAAGCCGGTCGACAACGTTCGCTATCCGGTACATTCGGGTCCGGCGGCGCGCGGTTCGAGGGGCGCGTGGACACCACCGGCCTCGTCCGGTCCGGCTCGACCGGCACGATCCCCGTCACCGTCGTCGCGCTGGTTCCCGGGCACGCGACCGGTGACCGAGGTGGTCGAGGTGAAGATGCTGCCCGGACCCGCCGCGAAAGTCATCGATCGACGCCGCGCCGCCGAAGCTCGTCGTCGGTCAGCAGGTCGTGCTCAGCGGCAACGCGTTCTCCGCCGACCGGCGACCAGCGTCGCCGACAAGCTCGCGTGGAAGAGCTCCGCGCCTAACGTCGCGCGCGTCGGCAGCGACGGACGACTCACCGCACTCGCGCCGGGAAAGGCGACCATCACCGGCACTGCCGGCCAGGCGTCAGGCACGCTCGCGCGTCGACGGTCGTCGCGAACACGATCGCGTCGCTCGAGATCGTTCCGAACGCCGTCGGTGCCCGCACCGGCGACGTCGCTGCGCTTCACGCGTCACCGCGAAGGACGCGCAGGGCCGGAAGATCGACGGCCTCACGCCCGACGTGCTCGTTCTCGCCCGGCCAGGGGATGATCGAGCAGGACGGCGTCGTTCGTCGGCTACGAGGCGCGGCCGTACACCGTGATGGCGACGCATCGGCAATCGCGTCGCGCAGTCGGCCGTGAGCCTAACGCATCGCGACGCGCGTCGACAGGCGACGGTCGTCGGCCGGCTGCCGCGCATCGCGCTTCAGCACCGAGGAAGTGTGGATCCACCCGAACGGCAAGATCGTCTACCTCGGCTCCGGTGGCGGCGGCGACGTCATGTACACGATCGACGTCAGCAATCCCGCCGCTCCGGTCGTCACCGACTCGATCGTCGCGAACACGCGGCGCGTGAACGACGTGATGACGACGCCCGACGGCAAGTTCCTCGTGTTCACGCGCGAGGGCGCGAGCGACCGCAAGAACGGCATCGTCATCTGCTCGCTCGAGGACCCGGCGCATCCGAAGCCGATCGCCGAGTTCACCGAGGGCGTCACGGCCGGCGTGCACTCGGCCTTCATCTACCAGCAGGCGAAGTTCGGCACGCACATCTACCTCACGAACGACGGCACCGGCGCGCTGCACGTCATCGACATCAACGACCCGTATCACCCGAAGGAAGTCGCGCAGTGGAAGACGACGCGCCCGGACGCCGGGCGCTCGCTGCACGACATCGACATGCAGGATGGGCTGCTCTACGCGAGCTACTGGAACGACGGGCTCGTGATCCTCGACATCGGCAACGGCATGAAGGGCGGGTCGCCGTCGAACCCGCAGCTGGTGTCGCAGTACAAGTACGACCTCAACGATCTGTATCGGCAGGTCGAGCTCACGGGCGGCGCCGGGCTTCATTCGCGGCACGCACACGGCGTGGCGGCACAAGAACTACGTGTTCATCGCCGACGAAGTCTTCCCGGCGAGCGGCGTGAAGGGCGCCAAGGACGCAGCGGCGGGCCGCGCGTACGGGCGGCTGCAGGTGCTGGACGTGTCGAACATCGAGAAGCCGCGATCGGTCGCGTTCTACGAGCCGGAGTACGGCGGCGTGCATAACGTGTGGGTCGCGGGCGACACGCTCTACATGGGCGCGTACAACGCGGGCTTCCGCGCGTTCGACATCGCGGGCGAGCTGCGCGGCGACCTACGTGCGCAGGAGCGCGAGATGGTGCACGTGCACACGGGCGACATGGACGGCAAGGTGCAGAACGCGCCGGACACGTGGGGCGTGGTCGTGAAGAACGGACTCGCGTACATCAACGACAACAACAATGGACTGTGGATCGTCCGCATGGAGCCGAAGAAGCCTGATGTTGTTCCGTGAGCGGAAGGCGGAGGGCGGACGCGGAGCGCCGTCATTCCGAGCGGAGCGGAGCCGTGTCATTCCGAGCGAGCGACCGAGTCGAGGAATCGAGACTCTGCCCGGTAGAGAGCCCTCTACCCGCACGATCGCGATTCCTCGACTGCGCTCGGCGCTCGCTCGGAATGACAATGCTCGCTCGCTGTCACCGCGTCCGCGCAGAAGCCCGAGCGCGACTACACCGTCCTCGTCGCGTCCGAGGCTGTCGACCTCATCACGCGCATCACGTTCGGGCCGGGCGCAGGGCCGACCATGGCGAAGGTGGAGGAGACGACGAAGGTCGGCATGAACCCCATGGACCCCGACGGGCCCCACGGGCTCGGCCTCGCGCCTAACGGGCAGTTCTACTACGTCAGCACCGCGCACGGCGTGCCGTACGGCTACCTGTGGAAGATCGACGCGAAGACGAACGACGTGTTAGGCAACGTGGAGCTCGGCAACTTTCCGGCGACGCTGCAGGTGACGCCGGACGGCGGGTTCGTGTACGTCGTCAACTTCAACCTCCACGGCGAGATGGTGCCGTCGAGCGTGAGCGTCGTGAGCACCGACCCGTTCGTGGAAGTCGCGCGCATCGAGACGTGCACCATGCCACACGGCTCGCGACTCAACCCCGCGGGCACCAAGCACTACTCGGCCTGCATGATGGATGACATGCTGGTCGAGATCGATACGAGAGAGTTGGCCGTTTCGCGTCACTTCATCTTGCGAAAGGGATGCAGAGCACGGGGTGACTGGCTCGCCGCGGGGAATCGGGAATCGGGAATCGGGAATCGCCACAAACGACGGGCACGGTGGACACGGAATGGAGGCGCCCAAACCCGGCGACGTTTCGTGCTCGCCGACCTGGGCACAACCGTCCGCTGACGGGCGCAGCGTCTTCGTCGCCTGCAACAAGGCGAACGACATCGTCGAGATCGACGCCGCCTCGTGGACGATGAAGCGGCGCATCCCGGCCGGCGACGGCGTCTACAACCTCGCGGTCACGCACGACGGCAAGCTGCTCGTCGGCACGAACAAGCGCGGAAAGTCCGTCTCTGTCATCGACATCGCGTCGGGAAAGGAGCTCGCGCGCATCGCGACGCAGCGGCGCGTCGTCCACGGCGTCGCCGTCTCGAGCGACGACCGCTACGCGTTCATCTCCGTCGAAGGCGTCGGCTCCGAGCCCGGAACGGTCGAGATGATCGACCTGCGCACGCTCGCACGCGTGGCCAGCGCGGACGTCGGCCAGATGGCCGGCGGTATCGATGTGGTCGGACCACCCCCGCAGGCTCGACCCTAGGTGGGCGACTAGTGGATTGCGCCATAGGGCCTGCCTCGCCTGCTAGCAACATCCCAAACGCGCTCCACCAGGTGGGTACGGACCGCGACGTGTTAACGCAGCCCTTCCTCGGTCGTCGAATGAACGAGTCCCCGGACGAGTTCTCGACCAAGCAAGGGTTGAATGGCATTGCTCGCATCAGCAATTCAACGCGCCAGGCGCGCACACCCGCTCATCACGCTTGGCATCGTGATGGGGGTGCTGCTGGCGGGATTACTTGCGCTTCCCTTCCTCGTCCGGACGCATCCTCAGGGATCGCCACGCTCCGTGACCATCGTCGGACCGGTCGGCCACTCCTGACCGTTCGCGGTGTAGCAGGAGGCATGCTGAGAAGTCGTTTTTCGAGAATCGTCCCGGCCGTCGCCGCCACCATTCTCCTCGCCGCATCCTCGCTCGCCGCGCAGTCGCAGCCGACCCAATCCCTCTCGCCGAAGGCCAAGGCGCAGATCGATTCGGTACGACAGGCGGTGGCGCGGCTTCGCCGATCCCGTCGCCGCTGAGGACTCCGGGTATCAACCGGTGTTCGGACTCGTCCCCCTGCAGGGTGTGCACTACGTGCGGCCCGATCTCATCAAGGGCGGGAAGTTCGACCTGACCAAGCCGCCGGTGCTCATGTACGCGCCGGTCAACGGCAAGCCGACGCTCGTCGGCGTGGCCTACGCCTACGAACATCCGCGAACACAGCCAGTGCCCGAGGGCTTCGACGGGCCGGCCGATGACTGGCACGCGCACGACGAGCTGTCTCGCGATCCGAACGAGCACATCGTGATGGTCCACCTCTGGCTCACGGACGCGCCGGGCGGTCCATTCGCGCGCTACAACCCGTATCTGCCGTACATGGCGGCGTCGCTCAAGCGACCGTCGGCGTCAGAGCTCACCGCAATGACGGCTCGTGGGGAACGCGCCCGCCGGTTCGCGTTCGCGCTGGCCATCGCGACGCACCCGCCGCAACTGTTCGACGTGCTCGAGACGCGCGGTGGCCCGGAGCTTACGAAGGTCGCGTACCCGCACCGCCGAGCGCTCAGAGCCGCCGT
Organism: uncultured Gemmatimonadaceae bacterium; assembly: GCA_963829055.1. Lineage (GTDB taxonomy): Bacteria > Gemmatimonadota > Gemmatimonadetes > Gemmatimonadales > Gemmatimonadaceae > JAJKIV01. The sequence goes on from CAWHHI010000010.1 coordinate 14,600, forward strand.
CGACAGTCTCGAGATGGCCGAGAAACGTGGTGATTCGGCCATGTACGACCGACTGGTGACCACGACGCTCGCGCATTCCGACGCGCTGGTCGCGGCGTACCGCGGCACCGTGCGGTCGCCGCAGGCGCGCGAGTTCATCGACAAAGCGCTCGACGAGCTGATGGGGTTGGGTCATGAAGGGCACATGCAAATGCCCGGCACGCAACCCGCCGAGCACACGCATCGCCCAGGCGGCTGACGCGCGTTCCACATCGCCTTGCCCGATCGCGCGAACCGAGCGTACGCTTTCGAGGTCGAGCCACGACGCAGAGAGCCGTACATGCAGCACACGTCGAAGAGTCCAAGACCGCCCGCGAAACGGCGGCGGCGCAAAGTCATCGCCCTGATTGGCGCCGCGATGGCGCTCCTGATCGCCGGGACCGCGGCCAACCTGCTTCGCGACCCACTTCCACATTTCCTCGCGCGCCGCTCTGCGCTCCAGTCGGCCGTGGAAGGCGAGCAGATCATCGACCGCGGCTACGTCCTGACGCCGGTGCGCGTCACGGCAACCAGCGGGCTCGCCGTGGACCTCATGCTGCGACGCGCCGTCGCCGATAGCGTTGGGAAGCTTCCGCTCGCCGTTGTCCTCGGCGGCCACTACACGGGGCGGAAGGCCGCGGAGCGTCTCGGCGACGCGCCAGGTGTGCTCATTGCCGCGCTCTCATACCCGTATACCGGCGACCCGCGGCCCGATGCGGTCACGTTCGTCGGCGACATCCCGAAGATTCGCGGCGCATTCCTCGACACTCCGCCCGCGATCATGCTGGCGCTCGATTATCTGTCGAAGCGTCCCGAGGTCGACCCGACTCGCATTGAAGCGATCGGCGTGAGCCTCGGGGTGCCATTCATCACGATCGCCGGCGCGCTCGATACGAGATTCACACGCGTCTGGGCGCTGCACGGATCGGGTGGGTCGTACGTCCCGCTCGAGGCGAACATGAAGCGCAACATCCCGTTCGCTCCGCTGCGCGCCATTGCCGCCGGGATCTCGACGGTGATCATCAATGGCCCTCGTCTCGATCCCGTGCGGTGGGCAGGGCGCATTGCTCCGCGGCCGTTCGTCATGGTCAACGCCAGCGGACGATGAGCGGTTGCCGCGGTCAGCGGTCGACGCACTCTATCGCAGCGCACACGAGCCCAAGGAGCTCATGTGGATGTCCGGCGGCCACATCCACTCGGACCGCGAGACGATCCAGAAGCTCGTGACCATCGTGATGGGCCGCATGCGCGGAGACAGCGCGGTGAGGCCCTAACCTGGAGTTGGACGAGGGGCGGCACGCGTGCCGCCCCTCGTCGCTCTCCAGTCACCCCAGCCTACCGTTGCCGCAGACCCGGCGTCCGCCCCCGCAGCGGGCGGGTGCCTAACGTTAGCGCCTTCGGCCGCGACGCAACTCGGCTTGGCAATACCTGGCCGTGCGCATGGCTGGAGACTGGCGTCGCCAGGAAGGCGTGCAACTCGAAGTCGTCCGTGAGGCCGAGGCCCACGATCTGGCCTCCGTCGTTCATCGCGAGCGCGTTGAGCAGGTACATCTTCGGATCGCCGACGACGAGCTTGTTGAGGTCCATCATCACGCCGTTCTGCCACAGGAAGGCACGGGCGGGAACGTCAGGACCAGGCTTACACACCGGCGTCTCCGGGCAGGACATACCGACCACCTGGCCTCGGTTGTTGATCCAATTAGCGACGCTGCCGGCGTCATCCTCTACGGCGCCAAGGCTCTGCATTCCCGCGCGCCGGGTCCACAGGAAAGCGTGGAGCGCCGTCGCGCCTGATACCCCGACGGCCTCGCCGCGGTTGTTGATGGAAAAGGCAGTGCTGATCGTATTGGTGCTGCCCGGCACGTCCAGCGGAATCGCGACGTTGTGCTCCCAGAGCACGGCGTGCGGTCCGGCCAGAAGCCCCGACCCCATGACCGACGTGGTCGCGCAGGATCCCGTGGAGCCCACGACCTGGTCGTGGTCATTGATGCCGTAAGAGAAACCGACCTCGTCGCCCTCGGGTAACGGGAGGACCTGGATCTCGTTAGGCTTCGGCCCCCAGACGACGGGCACGAACCGATGCACCTGGAATGGTGTGGCCTCGGCGCAGCTCGGATCCCGGACAGCGGTCTCCGCGAGGCCGACTACCTGGCCGCGATCGTTGAGATTGACCGCTACAGAATTGAGGCCGCGCGGCTCTGGGAGTTTCGCCAGCTCCGCCCACTCACCGTGCCGCCAATAGGCGGCCACACAGATGCGGTGCGTGCCGTAGCCGCAGAGATCCTGATTGTCCGGGTCCGCTTGGGGCAGCTCGGCCAGGGCTGCCATCTCGTCGCGGTTGTTGGGTCCGATAGCGAGGATGTTCCCGCCCAAAGAACCGAGGTCTGTCAGCGGGCCACCCGTCCAGAGGAAGGCACGCGCGATCTCCTCGGCGGTGTTCGAGCTGCCGCCGACGTGGCCGGCGTCGTTCACGCCGAGTGCGACGCTGAAGAACCCGCCGAACGTGGGGAGGTCGGTGATTTCGTAGGCCGGCAGCTCGTCTGACCCGGAGCCCGCGAGCGATGCCTCAGGGGCGCGGGGATCGGGCGGCCCGGCGGTCGGTGCGTCGGCGCATGCCGTTATCACCGTCATCACGGTGGCGGCGGCGAGTGCCGTGAGGGCGTGCCGTCTGCTGCGAGCGCGTCTGGTCATGCGATCCTCCTCCGGTTTGGTGGTAGCAGGCGACGCGTCGCGACCCGGCGTGTTGCCGGGCGCGTCGTCGTGGCCTACTTTCGGCTCGTGTCGGTTCAGCGGCGTGTGTTGCCGCACGAGCAGACGCGCGAGTCGGGCGCAGAACCCGCCACGTCTGCACCGCGAGCGTCCATGCCCACCGAGCCGCAATACCAGGCGCGACCCCAGGACGAGGAGCAGGAGGTCGCCGCGGCGCTCGCGGCGCTGCGCAACGGTGCCGCGGACGCGATGGATCGTCTGTTGCCGCTGGTGTACGGCGAGCTTCGCCGCATTGCCCACCGCCAGCTCGGCGCCGAGCGCGGCGGTCACACGCTCTCGACCACCGCCGTCGTCCATGAGGCGTACCTGCGGCTGGCCGGCCAGCGGGATGAAGCCTGGGCCGACCGCGCGCACTTCTTCGCACTCGCCGCGCGCGTGATGCGCCGCGTGCTCACCGACTACGCACGCCGCCACCGGGCCGCGCGGCGTGGTGGCCCAGATGCGGGTCGCGTGGCACTCGAGGAAGCCGACGCCGCCGGCGTCCTCGTCGCCGCAGAACGCGCCGCCGAGTTGCTCGCGCTCGACGAGGCGCTCGACCGCCTAACGCTAGCGGACGAGCGACTCGCACAGGTGGTCGAGTGCCGGGTCTACGGCGGGCTCTCCGCTGCCGAGACCGCGGAGGCGCTCGGCAGTTCTTTGCGCACCATCGAGCGCGAGTGGGCGCTCGCGAAGGGATGGCTGTACCAGGAGCTGCGCGATGCCTAACGGCGAGCGCCCGACACTCCGACCGCGCACGGGCCGCGGCCGGCATCGCGGCGCCCGACGCCGGGGCGGGTGACGGGTCGGAGCGCTGGCGCGCAGTGCGCGCGTTGGTCGACGCCGCGCTCGAACTACCCGTGTCGGCGCGCGGCGCCTTCCTCGAGCGTGCGGGCGGAGATACGGCCGTGCGCGCAGACGCTGCGCGGTGGCTCGCTGCGTGCGAGCGCGCTGAGTCCGCGGGCGACTTCCTCGCGCAGCCCGCCGCGGAACGGGCCGCGGCCCTGTTCCCCGCCGAGCCGGCATCCGGCACATCGCCGGACGGCGAGGCGGCGACACTCGCCACGCTACGCCACGCACTGAGCGGCGCGTACGAGGTCGAGCGGGAGCTCGGGCGCGGTGGCATGGCGACCGTCTATCTCGCGCGCGACCTGCGCCACCGCCGCCGCGTGGCCGTGAAGGTCGTACGCCCGGAGCTGACCGCCGACCTCGGCGCGGGGCGATTTCTCCGCGAGATCGCCGTCACCGCCGAGCTCCAGCACCCGCACATCCTCCCGCTCTTCGACTCCGGCGAGGCCGGTGGGATGCCTTACTACGCTATGCCGTACGTCGAGGGCGAGACGCTCCGGGCGCGCCTCACGCGCGAGGGGGCGCTCCCGCTCGCGGACGCGATGCGCCTGGTGCGCGAGCTCGCCGACGCGCTCGGGTACGCGCACGGCCGGGGTATCGTGCACCGGGACCTCAAGCCGGAGAACGTGCTGCTGTCCGGCGGGCACGCCGTGGTCGCCGACTTCGGCATTGCCAAGGCGCTCGCCGCCGCCACACAGAACGCTGCGTCGCCTAACGCGAATCTCACCGCCACCGGCGTCGCGATCGGGACGCCGGCGTACATGGCACCCGAGCAAGCCGTGGGCGACGCGACGACGGATCATCGCGCGGACCTCTACGCGCTCGGCGTCATCGCGTACGAGATGCTCGCCGGCGGACACCCGTTCGGCGGTCGGACGGCTCGAGCGGTTGCCGCAGCGCATCTCACCGAGGCGCCCGCGCCGCTGGTGGATCGCCGCCCCGATGTGCCGGCGGCGCTCGCGGACGTCGTCATGCGTTTGTTGGCGAAGGACCCGGCCGCACGCCCCGAGAGCGCAGCGCAGGTCGTGCAAGCGCTGGACGGTGTCACCACGGGAGCGGTTGCGCCCACACGGTTTCACGTCGTGAGCCCGGGACGACGCATGATCATTGTGGCGGCGGCGGTGGTCGCCCTGGTCGTCGCGGCAATCGGGCTCTCACGGTTCTCTCGTCGCGGTGCCGCAGCAAACGCTGAGTCGATTCGCTCGATCGCCGTGCTGCCGTTCGATAACACGAGCAAGGACACCGCGTTCGATTATCTCGAAGACGGCATCACCGATCAGGTGCGCGACGCCTTGAACGCGATTCCCGGGCTCACGGTCAAGGCGCGCAGCTCCTCGCGGCGGCTCAAGGGACAGGGCGCGCGCGAAGTCGGCAAACAGCTCGCCGCCGCGGCGGTGCTGCAAGGCGCGCTGAGTCGGTCGAGCGGCCGGCTCCATGTCACGGCGGAGCTCGTGCGGGCCGACGACGACGGCGTGCTGTGGAGCGCGACGTTCGATGTGGCGCCCGGGTCTCTCCCGGGCGTCCAGGACACGATCATCCGGGCCGTTACCGAGCGCGTGAGCGTCGCCCGCGGAAGCCTGGACGTCCAACAGCGCTCGGCGAATACGCGAGGCACGACTAACACCGAGGCCTACTATCTCTACCTCAGAGGAAACCACGCCGCCGACGCCTTCGCGTGGGACAAAGCGAGTGCGCTCTACCGTCAGGCGGTTGCGCTCGACCCGCGGTTTGCCCGCGCCTATGGCGCGCTCGCGAACTCGTACTCGATGGAGCCGGTGCTCGGGCGAGCGTCCCCGGACTCGGTGACGCGATTGGCCCGGGCAACGGCCGCCAGCGCGATTGCACTCGACCCGACCGTCGCCGAGGCGCATGTCGCCGAAGGCAACGCGCTCCTGAACGAAATGAAATTGGTCGAGGCCCGCCGGGCGTTCGAACGGGCGTACACAGCGGACTCGAACAATACCGATGTCGTTTGGCCGTATGGTGCCGCTCTCTACGCCGTAGGCGACGTCGAAGCAGGCCTCGCCGTTCTGCGACGTGGGCGGGAGAGAGACCCTCTGTCCGGGACGGTCATCGGACTTCTCGGCTATGGCCTAACGATGCGCAGGCAATACGACTCGGCGCTGGTCGTCACACGCCTCGCCGCCGAGCTCCAGCCGGAGCAGCCGATCATCCACCAGTCGCTCGGGTTCATTTACGCATTCAAGCACGCGCCCGACAGCGCCCTTGCCGAATTCGAGACTGCCTTCAGGCTCGACTCGCTCGCCTTTGGCGGGCGATCGTACCTCATGCTCGGCTACGCGGTGGCGGGGCGATGGCGAGACGCCGACCGCGAGCGCGCGATCGTCGAGCGCCGACCCCTGGGAAACTCCCCCCACTTCTTGCGCATGGTGGTGCATCTCGTTTACGCGGAGAACGACGCCGCGATGACCGAGATGGAACGCGGAATCGCTCAGCGCGAGACGCAGTTCGGCGTGCCGAGCCTTCCGTGCGATGCCCTGTTCGACCCGCTCAAGTCCCAGCCACGATTCCACCAGCTCATGCGGCGGCTTGGCCTTCGCGTCTGTCCGGCGACTGGCGATTGGCCGATCAGCGCACCGAAGCGCCCGCGAGCCGACGCGCAATGACGACGCCTGAGCGACACTGCACAAAGCGTCGTCACAGTGTCTTGAGGTACTCCACCAGATCTGCCTTCTGCTGCGTGGTCAAGTTGAGACCAAGCAGTTGTACGTAGTGCGCCACCACTGCCTCCAGGGTCTTCGCGTTCCCATCGTGGAAGTAGGGCCCGACGAGCTGCGGTGGATGCCAGAGCCCGCGGAGTGGCGTCGTGCGGTACCGCTTCGTCGCGCTCCGCAGTGCGTATGCGGGATCCTGCCCTACCTCAGCCGCCGTGTGGAGTCTGTTGGCATTCACGTCAGTGAGTGCATTGCCGAGATGGCAGCTCGTGCACCGGGCGACTCCGTTGAATACCATCCGCCCGCGTTTGGCGGCCATCCCAGCAGAGTGTTCCGCGAGCGGCTCGGGAGTTTCGAGGCTGAACTGGTAGGCCCGAAGTGGGTCGAGCTTGGCTGACACGAGATCCGGCGGGTTCGTCACGTTCACGCCGATGCGCGGGTCGGCGAAATGGCCATGGCCGTGCATCTGCGTGATCGCGACGTACGCGTTCCAGTATGAAACAACGCCGTCGCCGGTGTAGATCTCCCGCTTCACGTGACGAAGGCCGAACGCTGGCGGAAGCACCACTGGTATGTTCTTGCCGTCGATGTTGAAACGCGGATCGTATTTCCCCGGACCCCAGGAGTTGTAGACGGCTTTCTGGTCCGCGTTAGGTGTCGGGGAGAGCGCGACGATCGCGCCGACGTTCAACGTGCGGTTCGGCCAGCCGTCGAGTCGCGACCCGATCCCAGGGGCAAACGAGTTGTCGACGGTGGAATGGCACAGGGCGCAGGTGATCCCGACGCGCGTCAACGTGTTGCTCGCATCGACCTGACCGACGACCCCGACCACCGCGCCGAGCTTGAGAAGAGCGACCGTGGTGGCGGGGGCGTCGAGGTCGATCGTTTTGTTCGCGATGCCTGCCTTTACGTCGGGCGGGAGGGCGTCGGCGTCGACCTTGAGTCCGACAGCGAGCGCCGTCTTCGGGCTCACCGACGTACGGATCACCTCGTGCATCCGCAACGTATCCGTCCAGAACGTCTCGTCGCCGAACGTGTCGAATCGGAAGATCGTTCTGCCCTGAGAGACGAGTGCCGGATTGGCTGCCTCAGTCGCGGCCAGCGCAGGTTGGGCTGCCGTGGGCGAGACTACATTGGGGCTGTTTGCCTCGTCGCACGCGGCTACGCTGAGGGCGGCGAGAGCACCGAGCGCAAATCGCAGAGGCTGGATCCGGGCTGGATGCTTCCGAATCGCGGGTCCGCGTTCGGTGAGGATGGAAGCGCACTTGCTACGTTGCATTGGGGGATCCTCCGTTCCTGCGCTCTCGGTTCGGCATTGTGAAGATTTTGCATGTATTTATGCAATAACTAATCCCGTCGAGTCGCTGACGATCGAATTGCAAAGGGAGTGTCGATGGGGAGTGAGCCGGTAAAGACGGGGTCGATGGCGGGGACGCGGGGGCGGATCATCGACCTCATCCGTCGTTCGCCGGCTACGGTGACTGAGATCGCCACACGGCTCGAGCTGACGTACAACGCGGTTCGGGGGCACCTCACGGCGCTCGAGCGGGACGGACTGGTGCGCTCGAGTGGGCTCAGGCGCGCCGGGACGCGACCGTCGGCCGTGTACGAGCTGGCGCCCGGCGTGGACGACGCCCTGTCGCGCGCGTACATGCCGTTCGCCTCGCATCTCGTTCGCGCCTTGAGCGAGCGTTTTCCGGAGCACGAGCTCGACGAGGTGATGCGCGACGTGGGGCATCGGCTGGCAGCCGAGTGGCCGCGGTCCAGTGGCACGCTCGCGCAGCGTGTCGACAGCGCGTCCGCGCTCCTTCAGGAGCTTGGCGCGCCTAACGAGGTGGAACGATCAGACGGAACGATGCGTATCCGCGGATTCGGCTGCCTCCTCGCCGCCGCGGTCCACGGGAAACCGCAGGTCTGCCGCGCGATGGAGGCGCTCCTGGCCGAGTTTCTCGAAACGCCGGTTCGCGAGTGTTGCGAGCGCAACGAGCGGCCGAGGTGCTGCTTCGAAATCACGCTGGCGAGCTGACGACGCCCTGCTCGCGTGCCTAACGTTACTGCGCCAGCGCGTACTCGAACACGTACGAGTGCTTGCCGTTCACGATCTCGATGGACATCGTGCCCGTCAGGCCGGTGAGCTCGCCAGTTCCGGAATCGGGAACGACGGTGATCGTGAGCGAGGCCGTTCCGCGGTTCATGACGCCGGTGTGATGCAGCGCGAACGTGCCTGTCTTGCCATGCAGCGTTCCCGAGACCCGTTCGACGGCGACATAGACGGCCGTGTTCTTGATGGCGGTGCCGACGGTGAGCATCTCGCCCTTGCTCGTGGCCTCGAGGTCGCCGTGGAACTGCTTGTCGATCGTCATCCTGCCTAACGGCGACCCCTCGGCCGGCGTGTCGCCGGCCTGCGGCGTGAGCTTGACGTCGAACGGTCCGGTGGCGCGAGTGGTCACGATTGGCTCTGCGGTAGTGGATGGCGAGGCTGGTACGGAAGGGACAGCATCTCAGGACGTAGTAGTGTAGCGCACGCGCGCGTAGCAGAAACAGTCGCGCGGCTCGAAGCCGCGGACGCGTCGGCGTCGACGGGCGGGCGGAGCAGGAGTCGCGCAGTCGCGACGGATTCCGGCCAGATCACGGGTAGGTCACGGGCGGCGATTGCTTCGGTCGGCGGGTCGGGTCATGTTCTCACTGCACGTATATTGTATCCGAGACTCCGACTTCGCCCATGCGCCGTTTTCTGTCCATTGCCACGGTCTCGCTCGCAGCCGCGCTCGCCCTTCCCGTGCGACCGGCGTCGGCGCAACAGCACGTCCCCAAAACGTCGCACGCCGATACGCTCCGCGGGTCGTTCACGACACCCGGCCGCAGCTGGTGGGACGTCGCGTTCTACGATCTGCACGTCTCCATCCGGCCTAACGACAGCACCGTCGCCGGCTACAACGCGCATCACCTACACGGTGCTCAAGCCGGCGACCGAGATGCAGATCGATCTCATGGAGCCGCTCGTCGTCGACAGCATGAAGCAGGACGGGCGCGCCGTCCGCTTCCGCCGCGACGGCGACGCGTTCTTCGCGACGCTCACAGCCCCGCAGCCGGCGGGACAACGGAAGACGATCACGGTCTACTACCACGGCCGTCCGCAGATCGCGAAGAACCCGCCGTGGCAAGGCGGCTTCTCGTGGGCGAAGGACAGCCTTGGCCGCCCGTGGGTCGTCACGACGGATCAGGGCATGGGCGCGCGCGTGTGGTGGCCTAACAAGGACACGCAGGCCGACGAGCCCGACTCGCAGCGCGTCGCGCTCACGGTGCCCGAACCGCTCATCAACGTGTCGAACGGACGCCTGCGCAGCACGAAGAAGAACGCGAACGGGACGACGACGTACGAGTGGTTCGTCGTGAACCCGATCAACAACTACGCGATCGCCGTCGCTGCCGGTAACTACGCTCACTATACGCGAAATGTTCGATGGGCTGAAGGGCAAGCTCACGATGGATTTCTGGCCGCTCGACTACAACGTCGCGAACGCGAAGCGGCAGTTCCCGCAAGCGAGAACGATGCTCAAGTGCTTCGAGCACTGGTTCGGCCCGTACCCATGGTACGAGGACGGCTACAAGCTGCTCGAGGTGCCTAACACGGGCATGGAGCATCAGAGCGCGGTGTCGTACGGCAACTGGTATGCGAACGGCTACCGGAAGCGTGATGCGTCAGGCACCGGCCTCGGGCTCAAGTGGGATTTCATCATCGTCCACGAGAGCGCGCACGAGTGGTTCGGCAACAACATCACCGCGAAGGACAACGCGGACATGTGGGTGCACGAGAGCTTCGCCAACTACGCCGAGGGCATCTACACGGAGTGCCTGTTCGGCAAGGACGCTGGCGCGCAGTACATCATCGGCAACCGGCGCGGCATCCGGAACGACCGCCCGATCATCCCCGCGTACGACGTGAACGACCAGGGCTCGGGCGACATGTACCCGAAGGGCGGCGAGATGCTGCACACCATCCGCCAGCTCGTGAACGACGACGAGAAGTGGCGCGGCATCCTGCGCGGGCTGAACAAGACGTTCTGGCACCAGACGGTGATGGGCAAGCAGGTCGAGGACTACATCAGCGCGCAGGCCGGCATGAGCCTCGGCAAGGTCTTCGACCAGTATCTGCGGACGACGAAGATCCCGAAGTTCGAGTACCGGATTTCCGGCGACACGCTCAGCTACCGCTGGAGTAACGTCGTGCCGGGCTTCGACATGCCGATCCGCGTCACGCTCGACTGGCCGACGATGTCGCTCATCCGCCCGACGGAGGCCTGGCAGATCGCGACCGTGAAGCTCGCGAACCCGACGGACTTCAGGGTCGACGAGAATTTCTACGTCGTGCCGAAGCTCGTGGAGTCGACGACGAAGCCCTGAAACCAACTGGACGACACCATGCGCTCCTACGCTCACGGCACCAGTCCCACACCGCTGCTCGGCGAAACCATTGGGGAGAACCTCCGTCGCACCGTGGCGCGACACGCGGATCACGATGCGCTCGTCGTCAGGTCGCAGAATTACCGCGCCACGTATCAGCAGCTCTACGACTCGACGTCGGAGCTCGCTCGCGCACTCATCGCCAGCGGCATCGAGCCGGGCGACCGGGTCGGCATCTGGTCGCCGAACCGGTTCGAATGGGTCGTCACGCAATACGCGACCGCGCGCATGGGCGCGATCCTCGTGAACATCAACCCGGCGTACAAGTCGTCCGAGCTGGGCTACGTGCTGCGGCAGTCAGGGGTGAAGCTGCTGCTGCTCGCTCGCGAGTTCCGCGGCGCGGACTACGTCGCGCTGCTCGACGACGTGCGCGCGGACTGCCCCGATCTCGACGAGTCGGTCGTCATCGACGACGCATGGAGCGAGCTCCTACAACGCGGCGTTGCGGTCACCGAGACACAGCTCGCGGCTCGTGAGGACGTGCTGCAGTTCGATGACCCGATCAACATCCAGTACACGTCCGGGACGACGGGATTCCCGAAGGGCGCAACGCTGTCTCACCACAACATCCTCAACAACGGCTTCTTCATCGGCGAGACGTTAGGCCTCACCGAGCGCGACCGGGTGTGCATCCCCGTCCCCTTCTACCATTGTTTCGGGATGGTGCTCGGCAACCTCGCCTGTACTACTCATGGCTCGTGTATGGTCGTCCCCGGCGAGTCGTTCGACCCGCTCGCCACCCTCGAGACGACCGCGGCGGAACGCTGCACGGCACTCTACGGCGTGCCCACGATGTTCATCGCCGAGCTCACGCAACCGCGATTTGCGGAGTTCGACCTCACGTCGCTGCGCACCGGCATCATGGCTGGATCACCGTGCCCGGTCGAGGTGATGAAGAAGGTGCAGTCGATCATGCACATGCCCGAAGTGACCATCTGCTACGGGATGACGGAGACCTCGCCCGTGTCGACGCAGAGTCTGCTCGACGACCCGCTCGAGAAGCGGGTCTCGACTGTCGGTCGGGTCCATCCGCACGTCGAGGTCAAGATCATCGACGCCGAGACCGGCCGGATCGTTCCGCACGGCACGCCGGGCGAGCTGTGCACGCGCGGGTACAGCGTCATGCTCGGCTACTGGAACAACGAGGCGGCGACGCGCGAGTCGATCGACGCGGCAGGCTGGATGCACACGGGCGACGTCGCGACGATGGACGCCGACGGCTATGTGAACATCGTCGGCCGGATCAAGGACATGATCATCCGCGGCGGCGAGAACATCTACCCGCGTGAGGTCGAGGAGTACCTCCTCACGCATCCGGACATCGTAGACGCGCAGGTGATCGGCGTGCCGAGCGAGCGGTATGGCGAGGAGGTGATGGCGTGGGTGCGCGCGCGCGCCGACTCCGGGTTGACGGCCGAGCTGCTGACGCTGTTCTGCAAGGATCGAATCGCGACTTACAAGATTCCCGCGTACTGGCGGTTCGTCGATTCCTTCCCGATGACTGTGACGGGGAAGATTCAGAAGTTCCGCATGCGTGAAGTCGCGATCGCCGATCTGCAACTCGAGCGAGCCGCGGCGATCACGACGGCGTGACGTTGGCGTGATACGTTAGGCGCGTCGATCGCCGCGGCCTACGGGCGCGTCGGCGTCGAGAGTGCGCGCGCCCCGACCCAGGGCGCGGCAGCGTAGCGGTGCACGTTCTGCGCGCGACGCGACGTTAGGCGCTCCTCAATCGAGCGGTATCGCGACGCGCCCACCCGCGGTCACGCGCATCACGTAGTCGGCGACCTGTCGACCGAGCTCCTGACCGACTTCGCAGTCGAATCGATAATGTAGCCCGCCGTACATGCGGGAGAGGCCGGCCTCGACGACCATCGCCTGCAAACGGTCGCTCTCGTCAGGGAACACACTCGCGAGCACCGTCGCGTATGCGGACGTGATGCAGGAGTGGCCGCTCGGGTACGACGGATGGTTGGGCAGTCCGATCGGGAGTTTGATCGCGGGGTCGGCCTGCGACGGCCGGATCAGGTAGTACGCGAGCTTCGCATCGAAGCACGCGTTCAGGACGTCGAAGCCGGCCATGTTCGCCAGCGCGAACACGCGCGCGGCCTCGCGCTCCGACTTGTGGTGCGCCACGATCATCTCGGACGCGACGCCATTGAGGTAGGCGGGGCCGTTGGGGTTCCAGAATTGCGCGATCGCGAGCTGGGTCGGCGTGAGTCCGTCGGACAGCGCCCGGATCTCCTGGAGCGCGGCGTTGAATTCCGGTGAGCCGAACGCGGGCGGCGGGCCGGGCCTGAACTGATCGCCCGACTCGAGTGCGAATGTCCGCGCTCCGTACAGGCCGCGACAGCGAATTGGTGCCCGTCCATTTCCCCGCACCACCCGGGTTCGCGGGCGGCGGCGTTAGGTTCGTCCTGTCGGTCGCCGCGTACGCGACCACCGCGGCCCCGACCGCGCGTCCGACCGCCTCACCGGCCGCAACATCCTTCGTCTGTTCGCCCGGCCACTGCGCCTCGGCCTTCTGGTTCGCGAGCGTCTGATCGAGCAACGCGCCATCGAGCGGGAAGAAGCTCTTCAGGACGACCAGTGATGCACCGGCCGCGGCGGCCGCTGGGGAGGGATGGTCACCACGGTCCTTCGCGTCTTCGGCGGCGATGATCGCGTTGTACTGCGCCACCGAGAGATAGGTGAGGATGCGTGTCTGCGTGAGCGGCGTTCCGCCTCCGCGAGCGGCAATGAGGTCGCGCGCGGTCTTATTCCACGCGACGCTCGATCCAGCCTCCCAGAACTTGACCGCGGACAGCTGAGGGCGCGTCGGAATCAGGGACGACGCAGTTGGTTCGCTGCAGGCCGCGACTGCAATGGCCAGCACGACGGGCGCAACACGCACGACGGTTCGTGAGCAAGTAGACATGGTTCTCCGGTGGTGGAGTGAGAAACGCGGTACATGCGCGAGCAGGGTTGTTCATCAACGCCAGGTCGGCGCGCCGTCGAACGCGTTGGCAGGCGGCATCGTGATGCGCGTCAGGGCGGATCCATCGGCATTCACCACGTACAGGCCTGCCGGCGTCGCGAACATGATTTGCCGTCCATCGGGCGACCACGCCGGCGCGGACGCGAATTCGGCCGGCGCCGCGACACGCCTAACGTTTCTGTCCGTCCACATCGCTGACGACGATGTCGAAGTGGTACGTCCCCGCGGTCTCTTCGCGAAAGCGAACGAACACGAGCCGCGAACCGTCCGGTGACCAGCTCGGGTCGTAGTCGGACGTGACGTTTGGAGTAATCCTGGTCGATCTGCTCCCATCCGCATCGACGATGAAGATCTGAGATTGGTCGCTTCCGTCCACCCACGCCGAGAACGCCACTCGTGTACCGTCCGGCGACCAGAGCGGCCTGCCGTAGTAGCCATCCTCGGCGCGTTAGGCGCACCGGCACGCCACCGGCGGCGTCAATGAGCGCGATATGATTCTTTTCAAACAGAACCTCCTGCTCCACGTAGGCGATCCGCCTTCCATCGGGCGACCAGCTTGCCGACCTGCTCATGCCGTTCGTGGTAAGCGCGCGCCATGGCGACGCGCCGGAAGAGCGGCTCATCGACGACGTACAGATCGCTGGTGTACTCCAGCCATTCGAATTCGGGCGGGCCAAAGAACGCCCGGACACCTTCGACGACGAGCTGCGCCGCCGTTAGGCGACCATGCAGCGCCAGCGATCGAGGTGAATTCCGGCGAGCGTGGCAGCGACCGCAGACTTCGGTCTGAGGTCGAGTAGGTCAGGACGTCGGACGCGAAGCACCCCACCGCTCGACGACGTGCGGGTGAAGGCGAACGAGCCGGAGAAGTCGATCACCGAGACCGTCGCCGTCGCGCTCAGTGTTCCCGTAGTGACGGTGACCGTGGTCGAGCCGGGAGCGATAGCGGTGACAATGCCGTCCGTCTTTCCGACTGTCGCGACGGCGGGATTCGCCGACGACCCACTCGAACGACACGTTTGCGACACGGCCCGTCGAGTCGACGGCGCGAGCGACGAGACGCTCAACGCTCCCGGGGATGAGCGACACGGCTGTGCGGGAGATCGAGACGGCGACAGGAGGGTCCGGACGCCGAACCGACACGATCGCCGTCGCAGCGAGCGCCCCTGCACGGGCGGTCACGATGGTGCGCCCCGGCGATACGCCGACGACATAGCCATCGACCTCGCGTACCGTCGCAATCGTCGGATCCGCCGATGACCAGGTGACCGACGCGGCTACGGTGCGGTTACCGGCATCGACGGCCCGTGCGGAAACGCTTGCGCCGTCACCGACCACCAGGCTCAACGCGGGTGTCGTGATGGAGAGCGCGACAGCCGGCCCGACACCAGACGTCGCCGTCGGCGCGGCGTCTCGTGTGCAGGCGAGTAGGAAGCTCGCGATAGAGACTGCGAGCGACGCATGCAGCGCCCGAGAGACGCGAGCACGATGCACGTAGGTTGACATGAGTTCCTCAGAGTCGCGGTGCGAAAAGCGGCACTCATTTTCGTAGACGGACGCGTTGCAGCGTTTCTCGACGTCAGCAGGCCCGCGTGTACCGACTGTAGATCGGCGCGTCACCACGAGGACCGGCCGGCGCGGTGTGTCCTGCCTAACGCGACACGAGGCCGGAGATGGCGACGCGGTGCTCTTTCGCGACCGCGTCGTAGCCAACCGTGTACGTCGTCGGCTGGTACCCACGTGCGGAGTACTGCGTGGGGAGCTTGAGCGGCGTCGTGGCGACGGTTGGCTTGGTCTCGAGGTACGACTTGGCCACCATCGGTTCAGCGAAGATGATTGCCCCGTCGTACGAGCCGTAGATGAACGTCTTCGTGAACGGCTGGCCCTTCCGCTCGGGCGCGTCAGGGTCGTTCCAGTGAAGACCCATTCCCACACTCGCCATCCCCGCGGCGTACCCTGCGGGTATGAATTCCGCAGCGGGCAGGCGCGTCATCTTCGCATCGGTGACGGAGACGATGGCGGTCCGCTCCGCGTCGGTGATGGTGTAGAAGTGGAAATCGAAATGCGGGACGGTGTAGACGCCCGCCGGCGGGTGACCGTTCGGAACCCAGTTGATCACCGCATGCTTGAACGGCGTCGCGGACGCTTGCGACGGGAGCGCCAACACGAATTCCGCCGCGCCGGTGGGCAGACCCGTGAGCGCCGATTCCGAGAACGCGAGGCCGATATCCGTCGGCGTACCGGCGCTATCGAGCGAGACGTACGCGCGAGCGCTCCCGTCCGCCATCGCGACGCTCGGGCCGAAGAACGTTCCGCTCTTGTCGGGAGTCTTGTCAGGCGGGGTCGAGTCGGAGCAGCTCACTGATGTGAGTAGCGCGCCGGCAACGGCTACAACGCGCAGAATCGTCGCGACGCGGCGTGACGCGTCATCCCCGCGAACACCGCGGGTGAATGGAGTGTGCATTGTGTCTCTTCTCGGCGAGGTCGGTGAGCGTCGCAGCGCAACACGAGTGTTGCCTGACAAGTTGCCCGCCCATAGCTTGGCGGACGGCACCTGTGATGCCGCACAAGCTGACGCGTAGGAACTGCGCGAAAGACGCCACGCGAGTCGTGGCGTACTGCTCGTGACTCTCATTCGGCGAGCCGAATGGCCGACCAGCAGGAGCAGGAGATCACCGACGCGCTGTCCGCACTAAGGCGCGGCGCTCCGGAGGCGATGGACCAGCTCATGCCGCTGGTCTACCGCAAGCTGAAACGCATCGCGCACCGACAGCTGGGCGCCGAAGCCGGTGGTCACACGCTGTCCACCACCGCCGTCGTGCACGAGGCGTACATCCGGCTCGCCGGACAGGCAAACGCGCAGTGGGTCGATCGCGGACAGTTCTTCGCGATCGCGGCGCGCACGATGCGCCGGATCCTCATCGACTATGCGCGCCAGCATCAGGCTGCCCGACGCGGCGGTCAGGGCCGATCCGCCGTGGCGCTCGAGTTTCTCGAGTACGGCGACTCGCACGCGATCTCGATTCCCGAGCGTGCTGAATCACTGATCGCGCTCGACGAAGCGCTCGACGGTCTTCGTCGCATGGACGAGCGTCTGGCGAGTGTCGTGGAGTGCCGTTTCTTCGCCGGCTTGAGCGAGGTGGAGACGTCAGAAGCGCTCGGCATCTCCCAGCGAACCGTGGCTCGCGACTGGCGGATGGCGCGGGCGTGGCTTCACGAGGCGTTGCGCAATGACATCGCCTAACGCCGGCCATGGAGACGCCGATCCGCTGTCGCCGGAGCAGTGGGCGCGCGTGCGAGCCATCGTCGAAGGCGCGGCCGCGCTCCCTGCTGACGCGCAATCCGCGTTCCTGGACGCTTCGTGTGGCGCGGACCACTCGATGCGCCGACGGATCGAGCGCCTCGTCGCGGCTCACGAGCGCGCAGACGACGACTGGGGATTTCTGGGACGCTCGGCCGGCGAGCTCGCGGCGCCGCTACTCGCCGCTGACGACGCCACAACAGGCGACCGCGTCGCACGCGCGGACGCTGCACCGGCGGCATTCTGCGCAGCGCTCGCCGACCGCTATGCCGTAGGCGCAGTACTCGGGCGCGGTGGCATGGCGACGGTCTACGTCGCCGAAGATCTCCGGCACCAGCGACGCGTCGCCATCAAGGTCCTCGACCCCGACCTCGGCGTGCTGCTTGGGGCCGAGCGCTTCCTGTCCGAGATCCGGGTCACGGCGAGTCTCCGGCATCCGAACCTCCTGCCGCTGTTCGACTCCGGAGAAGCGGGTGGGCTGCTGTACTACGTCATGCCGCTCATCGATGGATCGACGCTCCGCGCGCGACTCCAGCGTGAGCGGCAGCTGCCCGTGGACGAGGCCGTACGCATCGTGCGCGTGATCGCAGGCGCGCTCGACTATGCGCATCGGCAGGGCGTCGTACACCGCGACCTCAAGCCGGAGAACATCCTGCTGCAGGATGATCAGCCGCTCGTCGCGGACTTCGGGATCTCACTCGCCGTGACGCGGGCCGCGAGCTCGCAGCGGACAACCGCCGGCATTTCGTTAGGCACGCCGAAGTACATGAGTCCGGAGCAGGCCGCCGGCGCCTCCGATGTGGACGGCCGGAGTGACATCTACTCGCTGGCCTGCGTGCTCTACGAGTTGCTGGCCGGCGAGCCGCCGTTCACCGGCGACACCGTTCAAGCGGTGATCGCCAGAGTGCTCGCCGAAGCACCGGCCAGCGTACGGACGCTTCGTCCGGGCGTTCCTGCTCACCTCGATGCGGCCCTCACGCGCGCGTTGGCCAAGCTCCCGGCAGACCGGTACGCGACTGCCCGTGAGTTCGGCGATGCGCTCGTCCTCGCGTCGACGGCGGCCTCCGCGGACGTGCAGGCGACTGCCGCACCGTGGCGCAGTCCGGCCCGCCTGGCACTCGTGGCAGTCGCGACCGTCGCTGTCCTGAGCTGCTGTCTGGCTGGCGACACGCGCGCCCGCCGGCGACGTGTCACAGTTCGTCGAACGAGGCCTGATCGATCAGTCGATAAATAGCGCCGTCACGATCACGCCAGACGGTCGCGCGCTCGCGTACACCGGACAGGCGGGATCCCGAGGTCCGCTCATCGTGCGGCCGTTGTCCCAGCGCCCGGAGCGCGCGCTGCCCGGCACCGAGCGCGCGATCCTGCCGTTCGTTTCGCCAGACGGCAGGCGGCTCGCCTTCGTCTCGAGCGACGACAAGCTCGGGTCGGTATCGATCGAGGACGCGTCGGACGCCGACGGCGCCGCCGGCCGGTTGCTACGCCGTGTCTTCCGAGCGACGGAGCCGTGGCGGTATGGCAACGGCGCCTGGGTCGGGGATAGCCTCATCGTAACCGAATGGGACTCTACCGGGCTATCGACCGGCCTACCCGCGGAAGGGCCGCGGCGTCGGCTCACGCGGGTGGATCGTGCACGGGGCGAAGTGAAGCATGCCGCTCCCCTCGTGATTCCGGGCGCGCGGGCCGTGGTGTTCACCGTTAGGCATCGCGGTGGCCCTGGCGTTGTCAGCGGACCTCTCGCGATCGCCAAGCTCGATCCCGGAGCCGCCACGATATCGCCGCACGCGTTGCTCGGTGTGACGGCTCGTCGCGCCATCGCGGTCGTGGATGGCTGGCTGCTCTTCATCACGACGGACGGCAAAGCCATCCAGGCCGTTCGGTTCGACCCCGAGCGCCAGCGAATCTCCGGGAGCCCGATCCTGGTGCTCGAGGATGCACTGGGGAACCTCGAATCGGCAGCGCTCGCCGACAACGGCACGCTGCTGTACGTGCGCCGGCCACGGACCAACAGCGTGGTGTTCATCGATCAGCGAGGAGCGGTGCGCCCGCTGTTCGAGAGTACCCGTGGATCGTTCATGTACCCACGGGTGTCACCGGACGGCAAGCGGTTCGCAGTACAGATGACGTCGGCCGAGGACGACCAATCGAATGTTCTGGTCTATGACATCGCGTCGCGAGCTCCTACGCCGCTCACGAGCACCGGTATGGCGCTCCATCCGACGTGGACGCCAGACGGACGCCGGATCGTTTTCATGTTACGTGGCACCCGCGAGCTCGCGTGGCAGCCGGTTGACGGCCAGGGCGCGGCCGAAAAGATCCCGCTGACCGGGGGCTCATTCGCGCCAATGGTGTCGCCCGACGGCCACTCCATTGTCTTTCAGCGCGGTCGTCAGAGCGCGATCGATGCGAGCATCTCGGTCTGTCCCCGTCGTCGGAGGGATCGCGCCGCGCCCGGTGCTCCAGGATCCTGCCAACAGCTACGAGGCCGCCGTATCGCCTAACGGGCGCTGGCTGGCGTATACGTCGAACGTATCGGGGCGCGCCGAGGTCTACGTGCGAGCGTTCCCGGGCCCCGGGCTCGCCGTGCAGGTCTCCGACAGCGGCGGAAACGAAGCAGCATGGTCGCCCGATGGCCAGAACATCTACTACCGTGCCAAGCGCGGGTTCATGGAGGTGGCAGTGACGACGCCGGCGCTTCACATCACGTCGCAGCGCCGGCTGTTCAAGGACACGTACAGCGGCAGCATGCAGCATCGGAATTATGATGTCGCGCCCGACGGATCGGGATTTTTCATGATCTCGCAGGAAAACCCCGAGGCCGTCGTCACGCTCAATTGGGTGACGGCGTTGCGGACGCAGCTGCGGGGCGCGCGTTAGGCGTGTTTCGCGAGATTCCCTGGGCAGCACTGGCGCTGCTGCTCGCGGCCCGCGTGGCGATCGCACAGACGGGCACGCTCGTCGGCCGGGTGACGAATGCACTCACCGGGGCCGCCGGTGACCACGGCGGAGGTGACGGTCACCGGAACCCCGTTGACAGCGCGGGTAGACGCGGACGGGCGATTCCGCCTGCCTAACGTCCCGATCACCGCCCACGAGGCACGCGCACGTGGGTTGGGCTACCAGCCGAGCCACCGTCACGTTCTCGCTCACGGCCGACGCGACCGCAGCCGTCGCGATCCCGATGACCGCCAGCACGATCGAGCTGGATGCCGTCATGGTCACCGGCGCCGTGGGCGACACGCGTCGACGAGCGGTCGGTCATTCGGTCGCGGTCGTGAACGGGAGGGAAATCGTCGGCCGATCCGCCGTCGCGAACCTCACGGAAGTCCTCCAGGCCAAGGTCCCGGGACTCACTGTCGCGCCGACGTCCGGCACCGTCGGCACGGCAGCGAGCTACCGACTGCGAGGCGCGGGGTCGCTCGGCGCCTCGAACACGCCGACGATCTATGTGGATGGCGTGCGAGTGAGCGCGCGCAGCCAGGGCAACTATGACGTCTTCGGGCAATCGACGACGGCGCTCGATGCCATCAGCCCAGCGGACATCGAGTCGATCGAGGTCATCAAGGGACCGTCGGCGTCCACGCTCTACGGGGCCGAAGCGGCGGCGGGCGTGATTCAGATCTTCACGAGGAAAGGCCGACCGGGACGAACCCGATGGGACGCTCGTGTCGAGACCGGGCGGTCCGACTGGGACGAGCGCTCGCGGCCGGAGAACTTCGCGGTGGTGACGGCCGCGCGCCGCGACAGTGTCGCGGACTACCCCGGCTTCCAGGGAAAGGCGTTAGGCGATCTGGTTTCATTCCGGCCCATGTCGGACGGCCGGGCGCTTCGCGGCGCCGACCTGTCCAAGCTCGTGCTCTCGGCGAGCGGCGGGGCCGAGCGATACACCTTCTTCGTATCCGCGGCCCGAACAAGGGAAGAGGGTGTGTATCTCAACAACTACTCCAACCTCACGTCGGCTCGGGCGAATGTCACGCTCGTCCCGACGAACACGCTCAGCTTCACCACGAACGTCTCGCTCAGCCGCACGCATCTCCGGCTGCCACTGAGCGACAACGCCGGTCCGTATGGCCTGATGGCCAGCTCGTACCTCGCGGTACCGGGGAAGCTGTACCGGACGTCAGGCGAGCAGAATTACTCAGCTGATCAACCCGGAACAGGCCGCGGCGTACGACAATCAAACACGGGCCGACCGATACACCATCGGCGCGAGTGCTGACTACACGCCGTACTCCTGGCTCAGGAATGCGGTCCGTGTAGGACTGGACGCGAACGTCGGACAAGCGGATCTGTACTTTCCGCCAACCGTGTCGCCCGCGTACGTCGCGCGCGTGAGCCTCGGTCTCGACAATTCGAAGGGTGTCATTGCGCAGGGGCGGCCACTCACGCACGATATCACGGTGAGCTACGACGGGACCGCGACGCGCCGCTGGTCCGAGCGGCTCGTGTCGACGACATCGTTAGGCATGCAGTACCTCGCGACCACGTTCCGGCGCACCGATGCGTTCGGGGTCGATTTCGGCAGTGGCGACCTGCGTTCGATCACGTCCGCCGCGGTGAGAACCGGCAGCGACTCGTTGTCCGAGCAGAAATCCGTCGGGTTCTACGGGCAGGAGCAACTGTCGCTCGACGATCGGCTGTTCGTCACGCTGGCCGCACGGGTGGACAACAACTCCGCGTTCGGCCCGACGTTGCACCGGGTGGTCTATCCGAAGGCGTCGATCTCGTACGTGATGTCGGACGAGCCGTACTTCAAGGTGCCTGGAATCAGCGCACTGCGATTGCGCGCGGCGTGGGGGCAGGCGGGCAACTCACCGGGTCCGTTCGATGCCACCCGTTCTTACGTCTCATCGGTCGTCACGACGAGCAGCGGTTCGACGTCCGCGCTGCGGTACGCATCGGCTGGCAATCCCGACCTTCGTCCGGAGCGCGGCTCCGAGATCGAGCTCGGCTTCGAGAGCGCATTCCTCGGCGGACGCGCATCGCTGGACGCCAGCTACTACCAGAAGACCACCCACGACGCGCTCATCCCGGTCCCTGTCGCTGCATCCACCGGCTTCGTCGGGGACCAGCTCACGAACCTGGGCGAGATCTCCAACAGGGGAATCGAGCTCCTGCTGAGAGGCACTCCCGTGCAGCACAGGCGGCTGACGATCGACGCGTCCATTTCGCTGGTGACCAATCACAACGAGCTGGTCGCGTTCGGATACGACCGCGGGCCGCTGATCTTCGGCTTCAACGCACTCTCGCAGCGCCATCAGGAGGGGTTTCCGCTCGGCGGTTTCTGGGCGCAGGTGCCGCAGTACAATCCGGACGGAACGCTCGTGGTCGTCGATGGCCGCCCGGTACCCGACACGGCCAGTGCGTACGTGGGGTCGTCGGTGCCGACGCGCGAGATGTCTTTCTCCACCGGCATCCTGCTGTTCGGCCGTCTGCGCGTCTTCGGGCTCGCCGACTACAAGGGTGGGCACTACCAGTTCGACGTCACGGACTGGCGGCGTGACGTTGCCGGCGTCTCGTGGGAGACGGTGAATCCCGCCGCGGATCCGGACGACGTCCTGGTGCGTCAGTCCGGGAATCTCACGGCGCTGCATATCCAGAAAGCGGATTTCGTCAAATGGCGCGACCTGTCGATCAGCTATGCGATAGCAACACGCGCCGTACACCGGGTCGCTCGATCGGCGACGATCACGGTCGCAGGGCACAATCTCACGACGTGGACCCGATATCGCGGCGCAGACCCGGAGGTCAACTACAGTGGACCAACGCGGTTCAACCGCGATGATCTGTGGACCGCGCCGCAGACGCGCCGCTACTCCGCCGCCGTGGCTCTCTCCTTCTGACGATGACATCGATCATTCCACGCGTCACGGCCGCGAGGGTGCAGGTGGCGAAAACGATGCGGCACGCCGCCGTCGCCTCCTTCATCGCGTTAGGCGCCGGCGGATGCGATGGACTGTTGAAGGTGAACAACCCCGCATCCTTGCAGGAAGGACAGCTCGATGATCCCGTGCTCGAGCCGTTCATCATCAACGGCGTGATCGGCGAGTTCCAGTTCGCCTACACGAACTACGCGTTCTTCTCCGGCGTTCTTGCCGATGAGGGGTTCCTGGATCACATCAACGTGAACCTCCGCGAGTTCGCGCTCCACAACTTCAACGACATCAACGCCACGAACGAGTCGGTGTATGGGAGTCTCCAGCAGGCCAGACAGGCCGCGGACAATGCCGTTGAGCGCGTGAAGAAGATGCTCGGAACCAGGCCGGACGTGAATCTCAGCGTCGCCCGCGCGCTGATTTACGGCGGCTATTCATATGTGCTGCTTGGCGAGGGGTTCTGCGAAGCGCCCGTCAATCTCAGCGCTCCGCTCCCGTCCACAGAGCTCCTCACGAGAGCCATCGCCCACTTCGATGAAGGCATCGCTGCGGCCACCGCGGCGACGACGCCCGCGAACGCGGTGGCGGCGCAGGATCTCATTTCGCTGGCACGGGTTGGTGCGGCGCGCGCGTCGCTCAAGAAGGGCGACCTGGAGAAGGCCCGCACGTACGCCCTGGCGGTGCCCGACGGCTACGAGCGGTTGGCCTACTACTCCGCGAACTCCGCCCGTGAGAACAATGCGATCCAGATAGCCGTACGACAGGCCCAGCCCTGGCTCGGCATGCAGGCGAGATTTCGGAGCCTCGACGATGCGCGGGTGCCGCAACCGCCGACGCCGCGTGTGTCGCTCGCCGGAAACTCGATCTTTCCGCCCCAGAAGCCGTCGATGTACGGGGGTTGGACCGGAAGACTGCCCGGCCAGCCGATCGACGTCGCCAGCAGCGTCCGATTCGCCAGCGGTCTGGAAGCTCGGTACATCGTGGCGGAAGCCGATGGTCCCGGCGCTGCCATGCTGACCTTCGTCAACGGACGCCGCGCCTCGGCCGGCAAGCCGCCCGTCAACCTCGACGGCGCCGCCCTGGTGACGGAGTTCCGGATGCAGCGGGCCTTCGACTTCTACCTGACCGGGCAGCGGCTGGGCGACCTGCGTCGTTATGCCGACGCAGGAACCGATCTTTTCCCGACCGGGAAGTACCCGACGCTGCGCGACTCGTACGGGGCCATGCACTGCTTCATCGTCCCGCTCAGCGAGAAGTCGAGTAACCCGAACTACTAGGTCGTACTCGCCTGGTCACGGATCGGGACGCCCTGTCTTGACGCCGTCGCGGTCCGCGTGCTGCTTAGGGGCGCTCGCCCCTTCACGACCCGTACTCCCACACCGGAGGTCACGATGTCGTTTTGCCGTGGACTGATGATCATGAGCGTCGTCCTCGTGCCGTTAGGTACGACCCTCCCACCACCACTTCTCGCGCAAGGCGGTACAGGTACGATCCGTGGGCTCGTCAGTCGATCCACCGCCGATTCGCCCGTTCCCGGTGCCCAGGTGTTCATCGTCGGGGGAAAGCTTGGTGCCGTTACCGGGAATGACGGTCGGTACACGTTCTCCGAGGTGCCGCCCGGAACACACACGGTCCGCGTTCGTGCGCTCGGATTCCAGCCGATCGAGAAGACCGTCGAGGTCACCGCTGGTCAGGCAGCTACCGCGGACTTCGTGGTGACGTCGGCGCCGATCGCGCTCGACGAAGTCGTCGTCACCGGCACCGCCGGCTCGGCGCGCAAGCGCGAGGTCGGCAACTCGATCAGTCAGGTCAAGCTGTCGGAGACTCCCGAGGTCACGAGCAACGTCTCGAATCTCATCTCCGGACGCATGGCTGGCGTGAGCGTATCCGGCGGCACCGGGAACGCGGGCGCGGGATCCTCGATCCGTCTGCGCGGCACGACCAGCGTCGCGCTCTCGAACCAGCCGCTGATCTACGTCGACGGCGTCCGCACGCGGAGCGATGAGTATCCCCGCAACGGCATCTTCACCGGAACGACGCAGCGCGGCGCCAACGCGTACGGCAGTCCGCTCAACGACATCAATCCCGAAGACATCGAGCGCATCGAGATCGTGAAGGGCGCGGCCGCGGCCACGCTGTTCGGTACCGACGCCGCCGCGGGTGTCATCCAGATCTTCACGAAGCGCGGCGCCAACGGCAGCGCCAAATGGAATACGCAGTTCAACACCGGCATCAGCAAGCTGCAGCAGTTCGGTACGGACTCGGTCCCGCTGCTGTTCATGGACCCGTTCGTCCGGAACGGCGTGCGCTACGGCGGGTCGGCGCAGGTGTCGGGCGGTGCTGGAGACGCGCTGCGCTACCTCGTGTCCGGCGGCGCCGACCTGACGCAAGGCGTGCTGCCTAACGACGACGAGAAGAAGTATCAGCTCCGCACCAACATGGACTTCCTGCCGGTCAAGAAGATCGCCATGGGCGTGAGTGTGGGATACACGAACAACCTCGTTTCGCAGACGCCCGCCGGGAACAACGCGCAGGGGATCACGCTCAACGCGTTCCGCCGCGACCGGAATTACTTCGCGAACGCAAACCCGGACACGATCCGCCAGGTGCTCCAGCAGCAGCTCAAGAGCAACATCGACCGCTTGATCATGGGCACGACCATCACCGCGACGCCCATCGCGAACTTCTCCAGCCGGTTCACGATCGGATACGACCGCGCCGCGGTCGACAACCGCAACGTGCGCCCCTACGGCTTCCCCGCCGTACCGCTCGGCGTCATCCAGGATCAGCGGTGGGCGAACAACACGCTGAGCACCGACTGGGTGAACAGCTACGACTTCAATGTGAGGCAGGATCTCAAGATCACGGCGTCCGCGGGCACGCAGTACGTGAACTCGCTCGTGAGCGATGTGGTGGGCTACAGCGAGAACTTCGCGACGCCAGCCGATCCGACCGTCGCCAGCGGCTCGCTCAAGAACGCGGATGAGAATCGCCAGCGCGTCATCACCGGCGGCGCGTTCGGGCAGGCGCTGGTCGGGTTCAAGGATCGATACTTCCTGACCGTCGGCGCGCGCATCGACGGCAACAGCGCATTCGGCGAGGACTTCGGATTCCAGACCTACCCCAAAGTGAGCGGGTCGTGGGTGATCAGCGAGGAGCCGTTCTGGCTGTCGTCGTTAGGTAGCCTCAAGCTCCGCGCCGCGTACGGCGCGGCGGGCCGAGCGCCGGGCGCCTTCGCCGCGGTGCAGACGTGGACCGCGGTTGGATGGGGCGGCCAACCCGCCGTTCGTCCGAACAACTTCGGTAACGCTGACCTCGGCCCGGAGCGGACGACCGAGCTCGAGCTCGGCTTCGACCACAGCGTATTCGACGGCCGCTTGAACATCGACTTCACGTACTTCGACGCGACCACCACCGACGCGCTGTTCAACGTCCGATCCATCCCGACGAACGGCTTCCTCAACAACGTGCTCAAGAACGTCGGCGAGATGAGCAAGTCGGGAATCGAAGTCGCCGTCACCGGCACCGTGTGGGACAGCCCGAGACTCGGCATCAACGCAGGCCTGAACCTGAGCACGAACCACAGCAAGGTCGTGAGCCTCGGCGGCGCGCCGGCGTTCTCGGTCGGCAACTTCGGCTGGGTGATCGAAGGAGAGCCGGCGCCAGTGCTCCGCGGAAAGGTGATCCGCAATCCTGACGCGGTCGGCGTCGCGCCCGACACGTCGTCGAACTACGCGTTCGGACCGAGCCAACCGACGCGCATCATCGGCGGTTCACTGAGCATCCGTACGTGGCGGAACATCACCATCTCGGCGCGCGGCGAGCACCAGGCGGGCGCGTACATCAACGAAGACGCGTCGTACCAGGCGATCTCGCGATCGGTGCTCTGGCCGACGTGCTTCGACGCCTACGAGAAGCAGGCGGCCAAGCAAGGCGCTGACCGTCAGGGAGACACTCATGTGCGTTCCCGCGAACGCGCGGCAGGACATGTTCATCTTCAAGGCCGACTTCTTCAAAGTCCGCGACATTACGCTCACGGTTCCGCTCGGCCACGCGATTCCGAGATCAACGAGCAGCTCGATCGTATTCTCGGCGCAGAACATTTTCAGGAAGAACTACGGCATGCCAATGTTCGATCCCGGAGATGTCCGGGAACGATGGCTTCAATCCGACCGTGCGATATATCTCGGAGCATATCCCGGCGCCCGCAGTGTTCCTGACTTCTCTTCGCGTCTCGTTCTGAGGATCACGTCAATGACCATGACGAAATTCGAGACGATCCGTCGTACGGCGTTCACCCTGGGCTCCGCGGCGCTGATCGCGGCCCTGTCGGCGTGCGAGCTCAAGGTCAGCAATCCCGGACCCGTTCAGGCCGACGCGCTCGACGACCCAAAGGCTCTGACTTCTGTCGTGAACGGCGCTGGACGCGACCTCGCGGAAGCAATCAACTGGACCGCCTACACCGGCGGCGCGGTGGCGCTCGAGATCTTCCCGGGTGGATCCACCGGCTCGTTCGGTATCACGCCCCGCCAGCAACAGGGCAAGCTCGTCGACGATGACGACGACACGCACTGGAACTTCTCACAGCGCGCTCGTTGGACCGCGGAGGATGCGGTGGCGCGCGGCAAGACCGTACTCGGCGCGGCAGCGGCGAACAACGCGACCGTCGCACAGGCGCTGGTGTGGGCCGGCTTCGCGAATCGCCATCTCGGAGAGAACTTCTGCGAGGGTGTGATCAACGGCGGCGCTCCGCAGCCGTACACGGTCTATCTCGAGCGGGCCGAGGCGAACTTCACGGAGGCGATCACCGTCGCGGGTGCCGCGAACAACGCGAACCTCGTGTCGGCTGCGACGGCTGGCCGCGCGTCGGTGCGACTGCTCCGCAACAACCTGACGGGAGCGGCGGCGGATGCGGCGGCGATCCTGAGCCCATTCACGTATCGCATGCCGTACTTCTCGACGGACCTCGATCAGTACAACCGCATCTACTGGGCGTCCGCGAATCAGCCGTACCGCGCGCATACGGTGTGGAACACGTTCTACGACAGCTATCGCAAGAGCACGCGTGACCCGCGCGTTCCGTTCGACAGCAGTGCGACGCAGTTGGTGGGCGACGCGGCGGTCGGGAATCTCGGACGCGTGCGCTGGTACTTCCAGACGAAATACCCGGCGCAGTCCTCACCGATCAACCTGGCGAGCGGTTGGGAGATGCGTCTCATCGAGGCCGAGGCGAAGCTGGTGGCAGGCGACATTCCGGGGGCGATGACGTCGATGAACCTGCATCGCGTCGCGCTGGGCCTAACGCCGTGGACAGCGGCGAACGCCACGGACGCATGGACGGCACTCAAGCGCGAGCGTGGTATCGAGCTCTGGTTGGAAAGCCGGCGGCTTGGTGACTTCCGTCGCTGGGCAGCGCTCTCGCGGCCGGGAACGTCCGACGACATGACGGGGCGCGACCTCTGTTTCGCCACGCCGCTCTCGGAGAAGCAGACGAACCCGAACTACTAGCCGCGTGCGGCGTGTTGGTCGCGGGTTGCGCGGGCCACGTGCAGACTGCACGTGGCCCGCAGTCATCAGGGTATTGCTCGCCCCATGGATGCGGGGATGAGCATTTCAGGCGGATCGACGGGATTGGGGGTCGAGCCCGTCGACTTGCCGCCCTTGTTCAGCACGTAGGCCACCGACGCGACGACCGCCACGCCCAGGCCTACGCCTATCACCGTCGTGCGCGCTCGGTCCAGACGCCGAGATTCCACGCGCAGCACGTCGGAGCGGACAAGCGTCAGCGGATGCACCTGCGTCTTGAGGCGGACGTTCGCTTCCATGTAGCTCGTGGGCACCGCGAGCTGCACCGTGTCCGACTCGAGCCGCGAGACCGTCCCACTCACGTTGAACCCGTCGAGCAACCGGCTGAGCGAGTCGGACTCCGTTCGCAGCCGGTCGACGGCGACCGCGGACAACTGCATGCGCACGGCCATGTCCGGCTCCAGTTCGGTGACCGGAACGGGCACGTAGCGATAGCAACCAGCGGTTGCTCCGAGGCAGACTGCGACCGCAGCCCGGGACAGTCGCGCACCACGACGGACGAAGAGTGTAACCATGCTGTGCCTCGTTGAGTGACGAGTGAATCTCGCGCTAACAGTGCGACATGGCGCGCGTTCTCGCAAAGGTGTCATCCCGAGGAGGGAATGACGGCATGCTTTGGCGTCTCTGGATCCAACAGCGACGCAGAATTCGCAGGCGGGCGCTTCGCGGCCGCAACGCAGAAGGCCGCAGAAAACTGCAACGGCCACGGCAACTGCTATTCAGCGCGGAGGGCTGCTTCGGCAACCATCGAGACGGACCGCTCCGACAGCACATCCAGAACCCAGAGTGTTGAACTGATTGGGCGGAAACGACTGAAACGGCCCAATGTGATCGCGACCGGTACAGATCGCGCAACGGGGCCTTTTGAAAAAGGGAGAACGGCCTCGGGAGACCAGTGCGTCCCGAGGCCGTTCTCCTTCAGTCGCGGCTCGTTGCGCCGCCGACTCTCCCGGCATCAGGTGCGATCCGCCCGATCCGATGTTTCCGGCCGTTTCCGTTCCCACCCTCGGTTCTGGATGCATGGCGAAGCAGTGCTCCGCGTCCTCTGCGTCGCTGTTGGAATGGCGCGCCCGACTGTACCTGACGCGAGACCGGCTACACGGTCCTCACAGGAGATCCCTCGCGGTCGCTCGGGATGACAGCACTGTCGCTCGGGATGACGGCACTGTCGCTCGGGATGACACCGACGCCGCGGCACTGCCTTCGCGGTTGCGTCTCACATGACCGCGAAGGCACCGGAATCGCCGCCAGCCCTCACCAGTAACACCACGAGCTATCTCTACGCGCGGTGGATCTTCCTGCGCGCGCTCGGACTCATTTTCCTCTCGGCGTTCTATTCGTTCGCGTTTCAGATCCATGGGCTCATCGGCGAGCGCGGGATCCTGCCTGCTCGCGATTACCTGGCGCAGGTCCACACCGTACTCGGCGGCATCAGGCAGTTCTGGTACGCGCCGACGCTGCTGTGGATCGGCTCGGGAGACACCGCGCTCACCGTGCTCATCGCCGCCGGCGTCGCGTGCTCCGTCCTCCTCGTGGCGAACGTGTGGCCGAAGCTCAGCGTCGCGCTGTGCACCGTGCTCTTTCTCTCGTGCATCGCGGCGCTCCAGGATTTCTCGTCCTATCAATCCGATGGGATGCTCCTCGAGGCGGGCTTCCTCTCCATTTTCTTCGCGCCGCGTGGAGTATGGCCGAGGCTCGGTGTCGAGAATCCGCCGTCGCGGTGGAGTCTGTTCATGCTCCGCTGGGAGTGGTTTCGCATCTATTTCGAGTCCGGACTCGTGAAGCTCCTGAGCGGAGACCGTCACTGGCGCGATCTCACGGCGATGGACGAGTACTACCAGAACGGACCGCTGCCGACGTGGATCGGGTGGTACGTGCAGCATCTACCGCACTGGTATCACGCCGCAACGGTCGTCATCACGCTCGTCGTCGAGCTCGCGATCGTGTGGGCGGTGTTTCTTCCCCGCCCCTTCCGCCTGCTTTGCGCGGCTGCCGTGACCGCGCTCCAGATCGGCATCATCGCGACGGCGAACTACGCGTTTCTCAACTACCTCGTCCTCGTGCTCGGCGTCCTGTTGCTCGACGACGCCGTCTTCGCCCGGTGGAGACGGGTGGATACCGAGCGGCCCGCCCGCGTGGAGACGCGCTGGCGCTCGATCGTTAGGCGTGCCGAGGTCGGCGTGATGGCCGTCCTGTTCTACGCGACGATCGTCGCGTTCTTCGACCGCGGATCGGCATCGCCCCTGATGGCTCCCGCGCGACTGCTGGCGCCGTTCCGCATCGCGAACGCGTACGGCCTGTTCGCGGTGATGACCGAAGCGCGTTATGAGATCGAGTTCCAGGGCAGCCGTGATGGCGTGACCTGGGTCGCGTACCCGTTCCGGTACAAGCCGCAGAACCCTAACGAGCCGCCGGGTATCTACGCGCCGTATCAGCCACGCTTCGAGTGGAACCTCTGGTTTGCGTCGCTCGGACCGTGGCAGCAGTCCTCGTGGGTCGTGCTCGCACAGCGGCGGCTGATCGAGGGGAGCCCGGCAGTGCTGCGACTGTTCCGCGGCGATCCATTCCAGGGAAAGCCGCCCGCGTTGGTGAGAACGGTGCTCTGGCAGTACTGGTTCACCGATCTCGACACCAAGCGGAAGACCGGCGCGTGGTGGCGACGCACGGAGCTCGGCCCGTTCACGGGGGTCGTGGGCGAGCCGTGATCGCGGCCGCCCACATGCCTCATCTCATTTCAGGCCATCGATCAGAGTTCCCGAGGCATTGGGCCGACAGCCGATGCCGACACCAACAGCAACATCGCCGGCAGTAACAAAGTCAGCAGTGCTCTCGACCCAAAGTCCCGGAACGTGAACAGCACGATCACGAGGCCGACCGCGCGGACCCGACAGATTGCGTTGGACACCAGGGAATTCAGCCGGGTCGGATGCGGGCTTCGTGCCAATGCCGCGTTATGCAGCCGAAATGATTCGTCGCTAGTGAGCCGCCTCGGGCGATGTCCATGCTCGAGCTACCGCCGTTAGGCATGTGCGAGGACTCATGCGTTGCGCCGCGGCGTTCCGTCAGCGGTATCGAGCCCCAGAATACCGCGGATGATCCGCGATACCACCGGAGCTACGTCTTCGGGGGTTCGCCGCGCGCCGGCGAATGCGTCGAACGTGTCGAAGCTCAGGAGCACATACAGCACATTCACCAGCTCGTCGCGCGGGACAACAGGACTGACCCGAGACCCGAGGCGACGAAGCAGCTCTGTCACACCCTTCCGCCGCCGCTCGTTGCGCCGTTCCATCGCCGTCGCGAGCTCTTCGTCATGGAGCGCGGCAGCGCGCAGTCGCCGGTGCGCTCGACGGTTGAGCGTCCAGAATCGCGCGAAGATCGCGATGTACTGGTCCAGCGCGACGAGCGGATCAGGCTCCTTGAAGATGTCGGCCATCTGACCGAGTGGGCCGCGTAGCGCGAGGGAATCGAAGAGCGCTTCGAGGAGGCCCGCCTTCGACTCGAACTGATTGTACACCGTCATGCGAGCCACCCCCGCTCGGCGCGCCACGGCGTCGATCGAGAAGCCTTCCGCCTCGTCGTCCTCGAGCAGGTCGCGGGCAGCTACGACGATGCGTTCGCGACCGGCGTCGACTGCGCGCTGACGTTCCACTGCCGTGTATGTCCGGCGTTTCGCCATGGGTTGATTTCGTTATACTGGCAGTCTAATTTCGTTGGACGACACGTCTAACATGCGAAATCTGGCTAGCGGAGGCGAGAATGAGTCTGTCTCGAAAGCTTCTCATGGGCATGCGCGTCGGCGCCGGACTTCAGGTGCTGGTGGGCATCGCGCTCTGGATGGGTTACTGGTATTCGCTCGTGAACGTCCACATGCTCATCGGTGTGGTGTTCGTTCTGCTCCTGTGGACGATCGCCGGCATCGCGATCTCGCACAGGCAGAGCGTGGGCCTGGCCGCGTTCGCGATCGCGTGGGGTCTGCTGGTGGCGGGGGTCGGCATGACGCAGCAGGGCCTGCTGCCCGGCGACCTCCACTGGATCGTCCGCGTTATGCACCTCGTGATCGGACTGGCGGCGATGCCGATCGCGGAACGGCTGGCTGGTAGTCCCGCACGGAGTTCCCTCCAACCAGCCTGACCCATTGTGACGCGCGAGCGGTTCAGCCGGTTTGGCACCGCATGACTGCACACACTCCCCGTCGTTTCCGTACCGGTGCCCTGATCACGCTGATCACCGCCGCCGGGGCGGGCGCGGCGTGTACCGACAGATCGTCGTCGACCGGTCTGGGCACTCCGCAGGTGGAAGTCCCAACCGCCATGGTCGAGGGAGCCGGGTCGCTCAGCGAGCTCCAGCAGCGACGCGCGGCCTGGGTGGCGCGCGGCATCGCCGACTACCGCGTTCAGCTGCGAATCTCCTGCTTCTGCGGCAGCGAGATCACACGTCCGGTGCTCTTGGAGGTACGCGGTGGCGTGGTCTCGAAGGTCTGGGATCTCGAGACCGCAAAGCCGGTCCCGCCGCTGGCCGCGTATCCCACCATCACGCAGCTCTTCGACAACGCGATCGCGGAGCGGTCGCGCGAAGGCTTCGTCACAGTCACGTATGATCGCGCGACGGGGATCCCGGCGAGCCTCGTGATCGGCACGCTCGCCAACGACGCGGGAACCGCCTATCAGCTCGGCGGCCTAACGCGGCTGTAGCGCCAGTCGCGCGCGGGCGGCATCACGCCATTACGGCGCCGCCACTGACGTCCAGAATGGCGCCCGTGATCCACGCCGACTGATCGGACGCCAGGAACACCGCGGCGCGTGCGACGTCGTCCGGAGTGCCCAACCGCCGGATGGGATGCATGTCGACGAGCGACCGCTTCTGCGCTTCAGGGATACGCTCCTCGTTGCGGTCCGTGAGAATCGTTTCCGGCGCGATGCAGCTCACGCGAATACCGTCCGGCCCCACCTGCGCGGCCAGGTGCTGCGTGAGCATCTGAATGCCGGCCTTCGCGGCGGCGTACGGAATAGGCGACTGCGGATGCGGCCGGCGTGCGGCAGCCGACGACATCGTGATGATGCACCCGGATTTCCGCTCCTTCATCCGCGGGAGGAAGCACTTGATGGTCAGGAACGTCGCCGTGAGGTTCCCCTCGACCAATGCGTGCCAGCCATCCTCTGGAATCGTTTCGAGCGGGCCGGGCATGGTGAAGCTGCCGCCGGCGTTGGCGACGAGGATGTCCACCGGCCCCAGAGCCTGTTCAATGTCCGCGCGCATCGCCTGGAGGTCGGCGAACACCGTCACGTCGCCAGTGACCTGCCTAACGCTGCCACCGTCGCGCGCGATCTCGTCCGCCACCGCCGAGAGTGCCGCGCGGTCCCGCCCGTGTACGACGACCGTCGCCCCTTCCCGTGCGAACCGCAGCGCGATCGCGGCGCCAATGCCTCGCGAGCTGCCTGTCACGAGGGCGACCTTCCCCGTCAGCTCGGCCATCGGCCCTACCGACCGACGAGCGCGAGGATGTTGCCGTCAGGATCCTTGAACCAGGCGGCGCGGGACTTTCCGGTCACGTGAAGATCGCCGTGGCGCTCCATGCCCGGAAAATCGTAGTGCTCGAACTTCACGCCCTTCGCCTTGAGTGCCTCGACCACCGCCTCGAGATCGCCGTCCACCATCCACGTCGCGGCCGTCGCGCGGTTCGTTCCGGCAAACTGCGACTGGTAGACGAGGATGGACGTCTTCCCCGTCTTGAACGGGAGCACGCCAGGCTCGCTCGCGGGCATTGGCGTTAGGCCGACGACGGCCTCGTAGAATCTCCTCGCCGCCTCGATGTCCTTCACCGCGATCGTCGCCGTCGCGTCGTTGTCGCCGAGCATGGTCTACCTCCAGAACGTGAGCCGAAATCGGGACGGGTGAGCGAGCCCGAGACCGCGAATCTCGGGCCGCCCGCCAGCTCAGTCCGGATTATCCCGGCGCGTGACCGGTCTCGTCTGGCGTCCGAGGGCGAGCGTCACGACGCGTCGTGATCGCCCAGTCCGCACGCGGATCGTCCATGTCGAGGCGCCGGATCCCGCCCGCGAATCGTCCCTGCAGGCGCGTGTACTCGGCCTGCTTCGCGGCGTCGGGATGCGTCCAGTCATGGAGGTAGTACACCTCCTTCACACCGGCCTGCAGCATCTCCTTCGTGCACCCGAAGCACGGACGCATCGTCGAGTACACGGTGCTTCCCTGCACCGCGATCCCGAAGCGGGCCGCCGCGAGCAAGGCGTTCTGCTCCGCGTGAACGCAGATGCACAGATCGTAGCCGGTGCCCGACGGGTATTGATCACGGTTTGCGCACCGGTGGCAGCCGCCCTCGGAGCAGTTGGGCATGTTCTCCGGCGTGCCGTTGTAGCCGGTCGAAACGATGCGACGGTCTACGACGACGATCGCACCCACACGGTTGCCGGTACAGTCCGCACGCTCGCGCACGGCGAGCGCGATACCCATGAAGTACCGGTGCGGGTCGGGGCGAGCGATCTGAGGTCCGTCGGCGCTGGTCATGCGGAGACAATACGAAACACCGGGCGTCTTTTCGAGCCGGCGCGAGCCGGTGTGTTTGGCGGCCCGGATGCTTCAGGCGAGTCGGCTTTGCTGGCATCTCGTCTGCATTCGTTCTGCGGGTATGCAGGCCAATCACCCAATGGAAAATCCGCCGTCTAGCGCACAGGCGGCGGGGGACGACTCGTCAGACGACACGCAGAACGAGATCACGCCCGAAGACCGCGAGCGCGAGGCCGCCTACCGCAGAGGCGAGGCTCGCGAGCGCGAGCGCGCGGAGGGGAAATGGACCGGGCGCGACCACTCCTTCCGTCGCGAGAGCGTCCCCGCCACCATTCGCGCCTTCGCCGCGCTCGCCGAGAACGTGCGAGACTATGCAATTTTTCTGATGAACCCCGACGGAGTCATCACGTACTGGGGCGAGGGCGCGCGCTTCATCAAGTGGTGGACGAAAGACCAGGCCGAGGGCGGTCACCTGCGCCTGCTCTATCCGTCGGGCGGCTCGGAAGACGGAACGGCTGAAGACCACCTGCGCGAGGCCGCCGAACGCGGCGAGTACACGGGCGAAGGCCACCGTATGCGCAGCGACGGCTCGAAGTTCTGGGGCGGCATCACGCTCACGGCGTTACGCGACGAGGACGGCACCCTGCTCGGGTTCGCCAAGCTCACGCGCGACCTGACAGCCAGGAGGGCCGCCGACAATCTGCTGCAGGCGGCGGCCGAAGCGGCCGAGGCGGCGAGCCAGGCGAAGAGCAGCTTCCTCGCGACGATGAGCCATGAGATCCGCACGCCGGTCAACGCGATCATCGGCTATCACGAGCTGTTGGCGATGGAGACGGACGGTCCGCTCACGCCCGTGCAGCGGCGTCACCTCGCGCGCGCGACCGCGAGCGGCCGTCATCTGCTCGCGCTCATTTCGGAGGTGCTCGACTTTTCTCGCATCGACGCGGACCGCGTACTGGTCGGCCGGAATGCATTCCGGGTGGGCGACGTGGTCAGCGCGGCGCTGAGCTTCATCGCGCCGGATGCTCGGGCGCGTGGGCTCGAGCTCGTCGACAAACTGGGCGGACGTGCTGCGGGACTCATGGCATGGGGCGACGAGAGTCGCGTTCGACAGGTCCTGATCAACCTTCTCTCCAACGCGGTCAAGTTCACGGAGGGCGAAGGCGGGCAGGCAGGCCGCGTCACGGTCAGCGCCGGCATGGCGGCAGAGCCATCCCCCGACGCACGTCTCTCGGGCGACGGCCCATGGGTTTACATCCGTGTCGAGGACACCGGCGCCGGCGTTCCCAACAGTCGACTCGAGGCCATCTTCGAGCCGTTCGTCCAGGCGGACATGACGCTGACTCGTCCGTACGGCGGTACCGGGCTCGGTCTTGCCATCAGCCGCCGTCTCGCGCGCCTCATGGGAGGTGACGTGACGGCACGAAGCGAGGAGGGGGTTGGGTCCAGCTTTTTCCTCTGGCTTCCCGCGGCACCGGTCGAGTCGATGCAGAGCGGTGGCGTCGAGGGGCACAACCCGCCGGTGGATGTCACGCCGGCGCACGAGCCTGGACTCGGCAAACAGGACGAGGAACCCGTGCAGGACCCGGAGGCCGCTACCGCGAGACCTGAAACAGGACGTTCCTGATCGGCGCGCCATCGCGCCGGTCGCCCGTCGCGCGTTGATCGACGTCGAACAGCCGATCGACGTTGTTGCCGGCCACGTCCTCCAGCGCACTCTCCACGCGCAACGTGTGGCTGCCGGCAACCCACACCGTGGACGGCGAGAACACCCAGATGCTGTCACCCTCGGCCAATTGGGCCGAGCCGGCGATCGGGCGGCCGTTGCTATCGAGCTACGGAGATCATCCGGCTGGCCAGCGCGTGATCGAGCGGCTCGCCGAACGCGACACGTAGCCCGTCGCGCGTCCCGGCCCGCGGCGGCGTTAGGCGCCAGCGCGTCGGGATCGGGCGATCGCCGGTCGGCGGCAACGGCCGCGAACGCGAGGCGGTAGCCGGACGCGATCGGAGTCCCAGTTCCGTCCGGCCACTGGTCGTCGATGACGAGCGTGTAGCGTCGTCCCGCGACGAGCGGCGCGCCCGACTCGAGGTTCGTTCGGATCCCTCGCTTCACGCGCCCGGGGTCGAATAGCAGCGTGAGACGACGGCGCTCGGGATCCCAGAGCTCCTGATCCAGCGCGAGGAACGCGCTGTTCACCTCACGCCCTGCTTCATCGATGAGGTGCACGTGCGCGAGCGCGCTGCCCGCCTCCATGGGCGCCGAGAACTCGAGATACCACCGAAGGAGATTGCTCGGTAATTCCGGAAGCGCTGGATGAACGGCAATGATCCGCGTCGTTCGTTGACGCGCCGTGACGGGAATCGCAAAGCGATGCGTGATCGGTGGCGTCTCGCTCGCGCGTCCGGCCATGACGCCTAACGCTGACATATCGACGTCGACCCGGTACTTCACGCCGGGAACGAATGGGAACCGCGGCGTGAAATGGAGCGTGGTGCCGCTCGCCGTGTACCGGCCGAGTACGGGTGGGGTGTGCGCGGCTCGCGGGGATGCCGACGTGGTGTCGGTGACAGGATTGTCGCCATCGACGTACACGGCGACGACTCGCGACCACAGGGAGTCGTCGGGCGCGAGCTGCGAGAGCTTGGTCGTGGTGGTGCGGTACGATGCCGGTGACGTGGACGGCGTGCTGTGGTCCGGTCAGGCTTGCTGATATCGAGACAGGTGGCGGTTCGGCGCACGCGGCCGCCATTGCGAGGAAGGCTGTGGCAAACGGCAACTGCAAGAAGACAGGATTGCCAGGATTGGCAGGATTACAGGATGACTGCCTCGACGTCGGGAGCGTGTCGCCAGGGCCTAACGAATGTGGAACAGATCTCAGAGAGAGTGGCGTCGCGAGCGGCTGTTCCCCTTGTTCTCCTGGGCTCGTTGCGCGAAGGACACTGAGTGCGACACGGAGGCTCTGTTCAATCCTGTCCATCCTGCCAATCCTGTCCTGCTGTTGCCGTTTGGCACCGTCATGTTCACAGAAGATCCCTCGCTTGCGCTCGGGATGACAACGGCTGACGCTCGGGATGACAACGGGCCGGCGCTCGGATGACATCAGAGCCAGTTCAATCCCTGACTGACCACGTTGAGCTGACCGGTGTCGATGTCACGCTGCAGGAGCACGAGATTGCTCGCGTTGTAGTTATCCAGCTGCAGCACGCCGATCACCGCCACTGGTAAGTAGCCGACGCCCGCCGGCTGCCACGCCTGCTTCACCGCCGATGTCATTGGCTTCGCGGACGCGATCTCCGCGGGGTCGAGCCGCGTCAGCGTGCGGTTGCTGTTCGCGATCAGGATGTACTCCTTGCCCTTCGGGTTCGTGTAGCGAACCATGTCGAACGGACGGTTCCCGCCACCCAACTCGGCCACCGTCTTCCCGCGCACGTGCTTCTGGCCGGCAAGGGCGGCGCGCGCGACGGTCACGATCGGCGAGCAACCGTAGCCCGCAACGAGTGACGGTGTGCCAGCTAGGGTAATCGGCAGGAACGACTCGATCGGCGACGCGGTTTCGTAGCGGTCGTGCGACGTGTGGAACATCTCGACCGTCGTCGTGCTCGCCGCGCGACCGAACGGGTACGGCAACCGCCGCAGCGTCGACGCGAACTCCTCGTTCCCGAGGCCGGCGACGTAGAGCTCTCCGTCCGCCAGCGCGATATCGGTGATGGAGAACGCGCGCTTGGGCTCGCCCCACGGCGTCTTCGCGTCGGCGTTAGGCGCATCGGTGAGGGCCGCGCGGGCGTTCATGATACGCTCGAGCGGCAGCACGGTGACCTTCTCGTCAGCTTTCGTCACGCTGACGACGAGCGGCACCGCGTCGTTGCCCTTTCCGCGCGTCAGCGAGAAGTACAGCGATTGCGAGAGCGGATGCGCCACCATGTCCACGATGTGAAGCTGGTCGCGCGTGGTCCCGAGCGCGGCAGCGATCTTCCCATCGACGTCGTCGATGCGGACGGCGGTCCGGGAGGTGTCACGATGTGCTTCCGCGACATCGACGGCGTAGATCGCGGCGCCGCGCGGATCGGCGATGAAGAGCGTACCGTCCGGCGAGAAATACATCACGCCGGCCGACTGTAGTTCGACGGCGCCCATGTGCATGCCCACGGACACAGACGAAGCGATGGGCGTTGGATGGTCGGGCAGCTCATCGGGTAAGCCGATGGCGCTTGTGCCGTCCTTCGTGGCGACGAGAGTCGCAAGGCCTGTGACGGCGAGCGTGATGCGCGTAAGCCCCTTCATCGTTGCGTTCCTCCACGATGTGGTGATGCGGGTCGGGCTGGGACGAATCGGTGGAGTACCCCACCGTTCGTCCGCCACGATATCGCCGAGAGCTGTCGTTGCGGTCAGGGGCATGTCGGGAAACGGTAGAGAGACGCGCTCCGTTCAGGCCACTCAGCTGCACGCTGGGAACATCTGCCGCCGGCTGCATGCTGCGGCCGCACGCTGCCCGCTGCTGCCAATACCGCCCGGTCACCCACGCGCTGCCCGCTGCATGCAGCCGCACCCAGCGTCACCCAGCAACAAGCACGACCACCCAGCAACCAGCCGCAGTTCTCTCCCTGTCTCGAGTCAGGGTGCGTTCCCCACCTCGGACAGGGACATTAGACCAGCCTAACAACTCCAAATTCCGGACGAATGACCGATCCACGATTCGCCCGGCGACGACGATCTTCCGGCCGCAAATCAGCTGCACGATCAGCCGCACGTTCGTCCATCTCCGCCGTGAGTCGTATGACACGCAGATTCGCTTCGCGCGCCCGTTTCGCCGGCGCGCTTCGCCTTGTTCGCCGTCCGGCCCCTCTTCTCATCGCCTGGGCGCTCCCGAGCGTCCCCGGGCCGGCCACCGAGCCGGTCCGTCTTCCGAACCTAACGACGGCCGCTGCGCCCACAGTCAGCGAGCCGCTCTCTCGGATTACCGCCAGCGACAACCGCGTGCGCGCCGGTCGGCTCGAGGGCGGCGTGCTCACCGTTCGCCTCGACGCACGGAACGGCATGTGGTATCCCGAAGGCCCGAACGGTGTTGGGCTTCCAGTCGCCGCGTTCGCCGAAGAAGGCAAAGGGCTCCAGAACCCCGGGCCACTGATCCGCGTGCCCGTCGGCACCGAGGTGCGAGTCACGCTCCGCAATTCGCTCGCGAAGCCGCTCACGGTATTCGGGCTCGGGCAACAGCGCGGGATCAGCGGAGACAGTGTGATCGTGCAGGCCGGAGAAGTCCGGGACGTACGGTTCCGTGCGACCGCTGCCGGCACCTACTACTACGCCGGCAGGACGAGTCCCAGCGGGCGCGTGCTCGGCCGAGGGGCGGCGGATAGTCAACTCAACGGCGCGATCGTGGTGGATCCGGCGGACGCCGGCGTCACGCCTAACGACCGCGTCTTCATGATCTCGTGGTGGTATAGCATCGCGCCCGCGAGCCCGACCGGCCTCGGCCGCGCGACCCTGGTGATCAACGGCCGTTCGTGGCCGCACACCGAACGGCTGGATGCGACGCAGGGCGACTCGCTCCGCTGGCGGTGGATCAACCTCACGGAGCTCGACCACCCGATGCACCTGCACGGGTTCTACTTCCGCGTCGATGCGGCCGGCGACGGAGCGAAATACACCACGTACACGCCCGACGAGCAGCGCCGCGCAGTGACCGAGGTTCTGCCGCCGGGAGGGACGATGGCGTTGGCGTGGTCACCCAACCGTGGCGGCAACTGGATCTTTCACTGCCACTTCGCCGGCCACATCTCGCACCTCGTGTCGCTCGGCACCGAGAACGGCCAGCCGATTGCCGGCCCGAGCGAGCAGGCGCACGACGGTGAGCATGTGCATGATGGCTCCGGTAATGGCCACGCGCATGCGGCTCCCCATCAGGCCCATCAGATGGCCGGCCTCGTGCTCGGCATCCGCGTCGCGCCACGCGGCGTCGCCGCCGCGGCAACGCGTGCGTACCGGCCGATGCGGCTCCTGGTACGCTCGAAGCCTAACGTGTATGGCGAGCGGCCCGGGTTCTCGTACGTGCTCGGAGGATCACCGGCCGAGGCCGACACCACGACGTTGCCGTTGCCGGGCGCGACCCTGGTGCTGCAGAAGGATCAGCCGGTCGCGATCACGGTCGTGAACCAGTCGTTCGAACCGGCGGCCGTGCACTGGCACGGCATCGAGCTGGAGAGCTTTCCCGACGGCGTCCCCGGCTGGAGCGGCGACGCGAAGTCGACGTTGCCGGCCATCCCTCCGGGGGATTCGCTCACGGTGCGCTTCACGCCGCCGCGTGCCGGAACGTTCATGTATCACTCGCACTTCAACGAGTTCAACCAGATCTCGTCCGGATTGTACGGGGCGATCGTCGTCGTCGACTCCGGGAAGAAGTACGATCCGGAAATCGATCGCGTGCTGCTCGTGAGCGATGACGGACCAACGACGAACATCATCCGCGGACCGTTCTCACGTGCGCTCCTCAATGGACGCGCGAATCCCGAGCCGCTCGAGCTTCGCGCAGGGGTGACGTATCGCTTTCGCCTGATCAACATCCGGACGGACTACATGGCGACGATCGCGTTGCTCGATGGCGAGACGCCGCTCGAGTGGCGGGTGGTCGCGAAGGACGGCATGGACCTGCCGCCCTCCCAGGCGACGCTGCGTCCGGCACGGCTGACATTCGCCGCGGGCGAGATCCACGACGTGGAGTTCACGCCGCGCGCGCCAGGCGAGCTCACGCTGCAATTCGGGTCGCCGCAGCAGGGACCTATTGCGGCGCAGGTTGTCGGCGTGCGAGTGACAGGTGCGGTGAATCTCGGCCTGAGGAAGGAGGCCGGAGGAAGGAGGCCTGAGGAAGGAGGAGAAAGCGTGTCATCCCGAGGAGCGATAGCGACGAGCGGACCTTCTGTGAAGTACTCGTGGCAAGGCTGGCTACGATGACTTCGAGAAGATCCCCGTCGCTCGCCGCTCGGGATGACACCGCCTTTCCTCCGCCATCCGCCGTCCGCCGTCCGCCCTCCTTCCGCCAGGCCTATCTCATCCACCCCGCAACGCTACCAATGGCTGCACCCCCGCCGCCCGGCGCGCCGGGAGCCAGCAGGCGACGCCGGCAATCGCCAGGAACACCACGACCATCGTCGCGAACGTCAGTGGGTCGTTAGGCGTCACGCCGACGAGCAGTTTCGTCATCGCTCGCGTCAGCACGAGCGCCGCCGCGAGGCCTACCACAATGCCGATCGCGCTCAGGGCCAGGCCCTGGCCCACGACCATGCGGAAGATTTCCGACGGCTGCGCGCCGAACGCCATCCGCACGCCGATCTCCGCCACGCGCTGGCGCACGAGGCTCGAGAGTACGCCGTACAGTCCGATCGCCGCCAGCGTCGCGGCGAGGCCCGCGAACACCGCGATCAACGCCATCGCGAATCGCGTCGGCGCCATCGCGCGATCGATGTAGTCGGTCAGCGGCCTGACCTCCGTGACGAGGAGCTGCGGATCGAGGTCCGTCAGCGCCGAGCGCACCGGGCCGGCGAGCGCCGCGGGATCGCCATTCGTGCGAACGATCCAGGCGCCGGCGGCGTTCTGCTGCGCGCCGTTGCTGAAGTAGATCGACTCCTTCTCATCGCCCACGAGCGACGTGTGCCGCTGATGCGCCACGACACCGATGACCTCGAACTTTTCGGGCTGCGGGGTCGAGATGCGAGCCAGCAGGCTTTTGCCGACCGCCGATTCGTTCGGAAACGCCAGCGCGGCGACGCGATCGTCGATCACGATCGTCTTGGCGTTAGGCGCGTCATCGCGGGCGTCGAAGGTGCGCCCGGCGATCAGCCGACCGCGCATTGCCTCGAAGTACCCCGGCATCACGATGTGAAACTGGCCCTGGCGGAACTTCGTCGGGTCGCCAATGGCGGCGTCCGTGCCCCATCGCCCGCTCGACTGCAGATTCTCCAGCGGCAACACTGCCGTGGCGGTCACGGCCTGCACGCCGGGCACGCCGCTCAGCCGTTGGCGAATGAGCGAGTTCTTCGCGACCGCCTCTTCGTTCGAGCGCACGCGCAGGTTCCCGAGGCGGAACGTGAGCAGTCCGTTCGCGGTGAAGCCCGGGTCTACGTGCTGGAGCGCGACGGCGCTCCGGATCATGAGCCCGCACCCGACGAGGAGCACGAACGACAGCGCCACCTCCGCCATCACCACCGACTTTCGCAAGAGTGTGCCGTGCCCGCCGGTCGCGCCTCGTCCACCCGCGCGCAACGCCTCCGAGAGGTCCGGACGCGACGCTCGCACCGCGG
This sequence comes from uncultured Gemmatimonadaceae bacterium, assembly GCA_963829055.1. Lineage (GTDB taxonomy): Bacteria > Gemmatimonadota > Gemmatimonadetes > Gemmatimonadales > Gemmatimonadaceae > JAJKIV01. Next base: position 57,905 of record CAWHHI010000010.1, read on the forward strand.
GCACCAGTCCGAAGACGATCGACGACAGGACACACGCGCCGATGGCGAACGCGAGCACGGTCGGATCCATCGACACCGCGGTCATCCGTGGAAGGTCCGCCGGCGCAAGTCTCAGCAGGAGGCCGATCCCGAAGTACGCGAAGACCAGCCCAAGCAAACCGCCAGCGCCGGCGAGCACGAGACTCTCCGCGAGCAGCTGTCGCGTGAGCGCCCACTGCGATCCACCTAACGCCGCGCGCACCGCCATCTCGCGATCGCGGCCGGAGAGCGCGCACGAGCAGCAGGTTCGCGACGTTCGCGCAGGCGATGAGCAGCACGAAGATCACGGCGCCCATGAGCGCACGGATCGTCGGCTTCACGGTCGCGACGACGTTCTCCTTCATCGACTCGACACGAAAGTGATGGTCCACCGACTGCTTGATCGCGAATCGCGTGCGAAGGTCCGCCGCGACCCGCTCCACCTGCTGTTGAGCCGCCGCGAGCGTCGTCGTCGCCTTCATGCGACCGACCACGAAGCAGCACACGTTCGTGCGCAGCGAGGTCGGCGGCGTAGTCGAAGCGAATCGCCGTCCACACGTCGGGCACACGTGCCACGTTGGCCTTGGGAGGAAAGAGCAGCTCGACACCCGGCGCGAGCACTCCGACGACCTGCACGGGGCCGAAGTCCAGCTGAATGTTCTTCCCAATGATCGATGGGTCGGCGCCGTACTGGCGTCGCCAGAACCCGTCGCTCAGCACGGCGATCTGCGGCAGGCGTGGCTGTGGCGGGCCAGCCGGTTGGGCCTGCGGACCACCGGCCTGCGGACCCCCATCGGGTTGCGGCGCGCGCGGCTGGGCGCGGCCGTCTTCGTCGGTGAAGCCGCGCCCGCGGGCGATCTTCACACCGAGCACGGAGAAGATGTTGGTCGTCACGCCAGCCGTCTGGATCTGCTGCGGCGGCCCGCCTTCGACGATCAGCGCAGCCGGGTTGGTGTTGACGGCGGCGAGGCCTTCGAACAGCGTCGCCTGATCCATCAGGTCCTTGAGATCGCCCGGCGAGAACAGCCAGTCGTACACTTTCCGCGTCCGGAGCTCGCCCCAGATGATGGTGAGGCGCTCGGGGTGGTCGTACGGCAGCGGCCGGAGCAGGACCGAGTTCACGACGCTGAAGATGGCGGTCGTGGCTCCGATGCCGAGCGCCAGGGTGGCAATCGCGGTGAGCGCGAACGCGAGGTTCTTGCGCAGCGTGCGCGCGGCGAAGATCAGGTCTCGCACGAACATCCGCATGGTGTCGCTCCGGGGTGGGCGGACGCCGCCGGGTTTCGCTACGGGCGGTAGCCCAATATGCCACTCGATGTTCGGTGGCTGTCAATGACGGGCCGTGCTGGTCAGGAGGCGTACTCGCCGGGCTAGCCACCTGGCCGGCGTTAGGTGCTGTGGGCAGGCCGCGAGGCGAGCGCCGTGAGCGCCCGTCCGGCGTGACGAGCCGTCCGCGCGTCGGTCGACGCCGCGAACGCACGAAGGTCCGCCTCAAAACCCGGTGTCGCAATCCTGACCGTGAGTTGACAGTACCCGCAGCTCTCCCGCGAAGCGATCTCATCGCGGCGCATGTCCAGAGTTGGTTGTCGCATGTCCGCTCTGGTTGGCAGAGTGCGTTTCGGGAGCATGAGCGCAGCAAAATTGACTCGCCGGGATTTCCTCACTGATTCGAGCCGAGCCGCCACCGCGAGCTGGCTGGCTCTTCACCTCCCGTGGCTCACTGCACTCGCCAGCTGTGCCCGCACTGACGCGCCGGCCGACGGTGCCTTCACCAAGCTCACGCCCGCGGAATCGCGCGCAATGCGGGCATTCGCCGCGCAGATCATCCCGTCGGACGACGGCATCGCCGGGCGCCGAGGAAGCCGGCGCCGTCCACTTCGTCGATCGCGCGCTCGGCATGCCGTCGTTCGCGAATAGCGTCGCCGTCATCCGCGCCGGCCTCGCCGATCTCGACGTGCGTGCCGGCCACATCGATGCGAGCGAACGGTATTCGCGTCGCTCTCGGGCGAGCAGCAGATCGCGATCATGCGAGCAGATCGAGCACGACGCCGTTCTTCACGGCCGCGCGCGCGCTCGTCGTCATCGGCACGTTCGCCGACCCGTCGTACGGCGGGAACAAGGGCGGCGCCGGCTGGATGATGATCGGCATCGACCATCGCCCGACGCTACTCGGCGCCATTCGGCTGGTACGACGCGTCGTTAGGTCAGGATGCACCGAGGGCGCGTCGCATGACGCAACGCGTACATATGCCGAGAGCGAGACCGTCGATTTCGTGATCGTCGGATCCGGCGCCGCGGGCGGCGTGCTGGCGAAGGAGCTCTCGACCGCCGGCTTCGATGTCGTCGTGCTCGAGCAGGGTCCATGGCAGCAGCCATCGCAGTTCACGCACGACGAGCTCGCGGTCGAGCGGCAGTTCGAGATGCTCAACATCGCGGTCGAGCCGGTTCAGACGTATCCGAACGACAGAAGCCGAACCGGCGAAGCCGGAACACCGGGCGCGCTGCTCGCGTACCGCCGGGGCGTGGGCGGCAGCAGCGTGCACTTCGCCGCGAATTACTGGCGGTTCCGCCCGATCGACTTCAACGAGCGTTCGCGGTGGGGATCGATCAGCGGCACCGGGTTCGCCGACTGGCCGATCACGTACGAGGAGCTCGAGCCGTACTACACGAAGGTCGATTGGGAGATCGGCGTGTCCGGCGCCCCGGGGCCGTTCGATGCACGCCGCGCTCGCGGCCTATCCGCTCCCGCCGCTGCCTAACAAGTCGTCCGGCGTGCTGCTCGAGCGTGCCGCGAGCAGGCTCGGCCTGCACGCCCAGGTGTCGCCGATGGCGATCCTCTCGAAGCCGTACGACGGCCGCTCAGCGTGCATGGCGTGTGGACACTGCTCGCTACTATGGGTGCGAGTTCGGCGCGAAGTCGTCGACGCTCGCGACGGTGATCCCGAAAGCGGTCACGACCGGTCGGTGCGAGATCCGCGCCGAGTCTACCGTCTTCCGCGTCGAGACGAACACCAGGGGACGTGCGACCGGCGTCGTATACTGGGATCGCGCGGGCAAGGAGCGGCGCCAGTCCGCTCGCGCTGTCGTGCTCGCGGCGAACGGGGCCGAGACGACTCGGCTGCTGCTCCTGTCGACGTCGCCGGCGTTTCCGCACGGTCTCGCGAACTCGAGCGGGAACGTCGGTCGCTACATCATGTTCAACGGCCACGCGAGCACGTTCGGCCGCTTCGAGCATCCGCTGAACGAGTACAAGGGCGCCGTCGCGAGCCGCGTCGTGCATGACTTCTACGAATCGGACGCGAAGCGTGGCTTCTACGGCGGCGGCGGCATCGATGCGCGCTTCCCGTACGGTCCGATCATGTTCGCCGCTGACCGAGACTGCCGCCCGATCGTGCCGGCGTGGGGACGCGAGTACAAGCGAACGCTTCGCGACTACTACACGCACTCGGTCCGGTTCATGGCGCACCTCACGTCGCTGCCGGTCGCGACGCAACACCATCTCGCTCGATCCCGAGCACCGGGATTCGTGGGGACGTCCCGCGTTGCGCCTAACGTACCGGGACCATCCGGACGACATGAAGGCGGAGCACTGGTTCCACGATCGGACGCAGGAGCTGATGGAAGCGGCCGGTGCGACGCGACGTCTGGCGAGTGCCGATTCTCCCGATCGGATGGCGGCGTTCACCTGCTCGGCACCGCGCGCATGGGCAACGATCCGCGCGATTCGGTGGTCGACCGCTACCACCGCGCGCACGACGTGCCGAACCTCTTCATCTGCGACGGCAGCAGCTTCGTCACGTCGGGCCGCGGCCAGCCGACGATGACGATCCAGGCGCTCGCGTTTCGCGCCGCCGAGCATATCGCGCGGCTTCGCGCGGTCGCACGAGATCTGACTAGGCCTTGGGAAGAGGAAGGAGGCCTGAGGAAGGAGGGCGGAGGGCGGAGGGCGGAGGGCGGAGGGCGGATGGCGGAGAAACGGCGGTGTCATCCCGAGCGCCAGCGAGGGATCTTCTCGAACGTACATCGTGGCTAGACCGGCCACGAGTACTTCACCGAAGATCCCTCGCTGCCGCTCGGGATGACAACCTGAATCAATCCGTTAGATCAGACGAATCCGTTCGCTCCTGTTGTCTGAGATGGCTGCGGAAGTAGTCACTGGTGTCTTCGCGATCCGCTAGGCGCGCGCCATCGCGCCAGCGAGCAACTGACAGAGCACCGCTCCCACGATGCTCATCGAGAGCCCCCAGATGAGCAGCTGGCGGAACAGCACGCGCGCGTCCGCGACATCCGCCACCGCGGCCACGCAGAGCGCGCCTAACGTCGAGAGCGGGGAGACGTCCACCAGCGCACCGCCCACGTTGATGCTGAGCGAGACGGCGAGTGGGTCACCGCCTCCTACCTTCGCGACGAGCCCGGGCACCGCCGGCAGAAAGGTCGGCATCACCACACCAGTGGTGCTGCTCCAACTCGAGATCAAGCCGGTCACGAATGCGACCACGCCGTTCACACTCGCCGGCGTCGCCAGGCGCGCGAGCAGCGACGTGAAGAGATCCATGCCGCCGGTCTTCTCGAGGAGCGCGATGAGCACGGTCACACCGCACACCATCATGATCACGCCCCAGGGAACGCGCCGCACAGCGGACGACTCGTCAGCGAGCCGCGCCAGGACGATGATCGACGCCGCCGCGAACGCCGCCATGCCGACGCTCGCCTTGAACCCGACGACGGCGACGATCCACACACCAATGACGGCAAGCGTGATCGCGTGGCGTCGATCGAAATCGACGACCGGGAGCGCCTCGCCGTCCACCGCGGCTTTGCGAGGAGTCAGACGATATCCGCCTAACACCAGATACGCGGCGGCCGACACGAGCGCGTGCGCAATGAGACTCGCGAGCCACACCTTCGTCTCGTGGCCACCATTGCCAGCCTCCGCCATCTTCGTGTTCGCGATGACGCCGGCCGCGCTGATCGGCGAGAGATTCCCCGCATTCGCCCCATTGGCCACCATGAGCGAGGTCAGGAACGGCGGCACGCCGGCACGGGTGCTGACGGCCATCGCCAGTGGAATCAGCAGGGCGACAGTGGAGATCGCACCCGGGCCGATCGACGACAGCGTGAACGCGATGACGAAGAACACCAGCGGGATGACACGCGCGTTGCCACGTGCGAGCCTGACGGCGCGGTTCGCGAGCCGCTCCAGCGTCCCATTCGTTTCCGCAAGCGCGAACAGCAGCGTGACGCCCGCGAGCGTGAGAAAGAGCGACGACGGAAACCCCGCCGCGACCTGATCCGGCTTGAGGCCGGCCATCGCCGTGCCGATGATCCACGCGAACGCCATCGCCACCACGCCGACGTTCACGCGCGACGTGAGCGACAGCGCGATCGCGAGCAGCAGCGCGATGAGCGACGCGACTGCCGGGCTCAAGCGCCCGCCCAGGGCGGCAGGAAGCGCTTCTGCACCTTGCCTAACGCATTACGCGGGAGTGCGTCCACGCGAACGAATCCGCGCGGCACCTTGAATGACGCGAGCGACCGGACGCACGCCGCACGCAGCGCCTCCGCATCCATCGGGCCGTCGCTCACGACGTACGCCACCGGCACCTCGCCGCGTCGCTCGTCAGGCGCACCCACCACCGCGGCCTCTCGCACGCCGGGCTGTTCCAGCAACAGCTCCTCGATCTCGCGCGGATAGATGTTGAAGCCGCCCGATATGATCAGGTCCGACGCCCGGCCTCGCAGCGTGTAGTACCCATCCGCCGAGCGCTCGGCCAGATCGCCCGTGCGGAACCACCCGTCTTCGAACGCCGCCGTTGTCGCGTCCGGATTCTGCCAGTAGCCGGCGAACACGTTAGGCCCACGGACCAGCACCTGGGCGATCTCCCCTTCCCCGGGCGCTTGACCGCTCGGCAGGGCGAGCCGCACCGAGACTCCCGGAAGCGGGAGCCCCACTGTCCCCGGTCGCCGCTCGCCCTCATACGGATTCGAGATGAGCATGAGCGTCTCGCTCATGCCGTAGCGCTCGAGGATCGTGTGGCCGAAACGCTCACGAAACGCGTCGTGTACCTGCGCTGGTAGCGGCGCCGAGCCGGAGACGAACAGCCGCGCGCGCTCGCCGATGCGGTGCGCCGCGTCAGGCGGCAGCTCCAGCAGACGGATGTAGATCGTGGGCACGCCGAAGAAGAGCGTCGGCTGAAACTCCTCGAAGAGCGCGGCCGCGCGCTGATGCTCGAAGCGTTCGACGAGCCGCATGCGACACCCGCTCACGAGCCACGCGCACACGCCGTTGCCGAGTCCGTGTACGTGGAAGAGCGGAAGCACGGCGAGGTAGCGGTCGTCGCTCGTGATGCGCCAGCACGTCACGAGATTCACCGCGTTGGCGGCGAAGTTGTTGTGCGAGAGTGTCGCGCCCTTGGATCGCCCGGTGGTCCCTGACGTGTAGACGAGCGCCGCCGGCTCGTCGCCGTCGATCGTGAGGCGGATGCGCTCCGCCGACTGCGCAGCGGCTTCGGTTGCGACGTCCTCGATGTCCACCACCGTGCTTCCGCCGAACAACCCCGTATGCTCGGCCGACGTTATGCTGAAGCTCGGAGCGGCGTCAGCGACGATGTGGCCGATCTCGCGCTCCCGGTACAGCACGTTCACCGGAACGAAGATCACGCCCATGCGCACGCAGGCGAGGAAGAGATCGAGGAAGTCGACGCGGTTCGCGAGGTGCACGCACAGGCGATCACCACGCACGAGCCCACGCGCCGCGAGCGCGCGCGCCATCCGGTTCGCGCGCGCGTCGATGTCGCCGAACGTCAGTGTGCGGGTGAGGCCGTCAGACGCGTCGTGCTCGAGCGCGACGGTGTCGCGCCGGCCGACGAGCGAGAGATCGAAAAGGTCGCCGAGTTGCATGCGCGCAGATGGTAGCTCGCGAATGGCCGCGGGCGCGAGGGCCGGAGCTTACGTAGGACGCAAGCGCGCCTGAGCCAGGTCGTCCGGCTCGTTGGCGCGCGCGACCAGCTCGAGTGTCTTCCGCAACGAGCGTACGGCCGCACTTCCGGCATCGCGGACCAGGCGTCGCTCGAACGCGGCGTGGAACCGCCGTGCGGCCGCCAGTGCGTCGCGCCCCCGCTTGGCGAGGCGAAGGCGCTTGACGCGCGCGTCGTCGGGATCCGCCCGCCGCTCTACGTATCCGCGATCGACCATCTCCGTCAGGATCTTGGCCGTCCCCTGATCGGTGATGCCGAGCCTGCCCGCCAGCTCACGCTGACTCAGCTCGTCGGCCGAGAGCGCGCGGAATACGTAGCCGTACGCCCCTCCGAGATCATCGAACCCCTGAGCGGCGAGCGCTGCGCGGAGCTCATCAGTGAACCCCTGATAGGCGAGGCCCAGCAGAATGCCAAGATCAATATCGGATATTTGTTCAACCATGGTTGATCATCTGTGGTGAAGTATATATACTGTGCGCACCGTCATTCCGAGCGAGCGACAGCGAGTCGAGGAATCCTTGGCTTCGTGGTAGAGGGCCCTCTCCTCGGTAAGCAAGGATTCCTCGACTGCGCGCCTCCGGCGCTTCGCTCGGAATGACAACCCTGCACTCCACCCCTAGCACCTAGAAGAGGATATATGCCACTGATCACCACACCGATGTCACCGGTCTTCGAGCTTCCCTTTCTCTCGGTTACCGGCCTCGCCGCACCAAGCCGCGGCGCGCAGGAAACGTGCGTATGGCGCCTCACCCTCGCGCCGGGAGCGCCCGGCACCGTCCACTCGATGGATCGCGAAGAGATCTTCGTCGCGTTCGCGGGACGCGCCACCGTCGCCATCGACGGTCAGGAGATCGACCTCAACGCCGGCGACGCCTTCATCGTTCCCGCAGGGGAGCTGTTTTCCCTCGCGAACCCCGGCTCGGAGCCGTTCTCGGCCGTCGCGCTGGCTCCGGTCGGTGGGCGGGCAACTCTGCCGGGCGGTGAACCTTTCAGCCCGCCGTGGACGGAGTGAGTGCAACGCGCGGTGGTCGAATCAGCGTGGCAAATGCACCGTGAACGCCGTGCCAGCGTCATCGGCCGATGTCACGTCGATTCGACCTCCGTGCGCCGCAACGACTCGCTCGGCGATGTAGAGACCAAGACCGAAGCTGGTCGAGCTGCTCGATGGCGTCTCGCCCGATTGGAGTCGCTTGAACGGTCGGAAGAGACCCGGGATCGATGCCGCGGGAATAGCGGGACCGTAGTTGTGCACGCGAAGCACGATCTCATCTCGCGCACCCTGGATCGTCATGACGATCGTCGTGTCCGCCGAACCGTGTTGCACCGCGTTGCCGAGCAGGTTCGCGAGCAGTTGGCCGATGCGCGCGCAGTCCCAGTTTCCGCGCAGATCGCCTGACGTGTCCAGCTGAATCACGCGGTTCGGATGCGCCGAGGACAACTCGGCGACAGCGTTGGCTGCCTCGTTCGCCAGGTTCATCTCCTCACGCACGATGGGGACGCTCGAGCCCAACCGGCTGCGTGTGAACTCCAGCAGATCCCCGACCATTCGGTTCATTCGCTTCGAGCTGCGGACGATGCCCGTCGTGAGCGTGAGCAGCGGCTCCTTCAGGTCGCCGGTATCGAGCATGAACTGCGACGACAGCGCAACGGCGCCAAGCGGCGAGCGAAGATCGTGACCAAGGATCGCCAGGAACATCTCCTTCGACTGGTCGACGTCCACCGTGTATCGCGTGATGGACTCGGCGAGCGACTGATCGATCGCTTCGTTGAAGCGCATCAGGTCATCAATGTCTGCACGGCCCAAACTTCCGTTCTCCAGCGTCCAGAGCCGGAGGACGCTCGCGCGCAACGCGCGGTATTCAGACACCATCTCGGCGACCGTGAAGCCACTCTCGGCGCGGCCAGCGCCGTGCACTTCGGCCGCTGTCTCTGTTCCGCTATCGGGGGGCTCGGCGTTTCCCTTGGACTTGTCGGCCTGTTCGAGCGGAGTCTGCGCCGTTCTGAGATCCGCGGTGATGGCTTGCAGCATCTCCAACGCGTGATCGCGAAGCGCCGCCATGTCCATCTTGCCGCCGGCCGGGCCGCAGGTTTCTGCGAACAGGGCCCATTCGACGAGAATGGGCTCGGCGTTCGTTTCTATGAAGTCGGCGAGTCGCAGAGTGTCTCCAGGGACGGCATCCACCTGAACAGTAGCTGGCGAACAAGTTCAGCGGCGAGACGCAGAACACAGTGATTGTCATCCCGAGCGGCAGCGAAGCGGCAGCGAGGGATCTTCCGTGAAGGCATCGTAGCCGGTCTGGCCACGAGTACTTCACAGAAGGTCCCTCGTCGCTGCCGCTCCTCGGGATGACACAACCGGCTCAGTTCACGCCTAACCAGTAGCTCACCTTCACCACGAAGAAGTTGTCGCCCGGCACCTGCGTCGAGTTCCAGACATCGCGCGGGTTGATGAGCTGTCCGGTCGGTGTCCGATCCTGACGACTCTGCTGCCAGATCAGGTAACGCCGTGCTGCCGGGCAGCCACTCCCATCGCAGCACGAGATTCGAGCGGAACGACAGCCGATTGAAGTCGAGCGCCGGAATCGTGAATGACGCCGCGCCATCGCGTCACCGTGCTCACGCCGGCGGTGTCCTTCGTGATCGTCGTTCCCGTTCCCGGCGCACCATACGTTCGCAGCGTGCGGCTCCGCGGCGCCGGCAGCTCGCCGAAGTCGTAGAACCGTCCACTCGCCGCGAACGGCTCCGCGTAGGCCTCGACCGTGAAGTTCGGCGTGAACGCGTAGTTGAGCGCGGAACCGCGCCGACAGCGTACTGCGTTCGATGAACGCGAACACGTAGCGCCCGCCGAACGTCGCCGCGCTGCCGTCGCGCGCGCGTCATGACGTACTGGCGCCCATCCACGGAGCGCGAGTACGTCGGATCCACGGACGCCTGCCACTGCGAGCGCGGGGCGAATCGCGATGCCCGTGCTCGCGTCCCAGCGCCAGCCGCCGAACTCGTCGTCGAAGTACTCGGTGCGCGCGTTCCACGTCGTCGGCACGTTCGGCCGGCTCGTCAGCTGCGCGGTGAGCGTGTACGCGTTCGGCGTGCCCATGAGCGGGCCGCCGCGCGTGAGGTCGTCGCTCAGCGAACGCCGGTGCAGGACGCCGCGGCCCGTGATGCGCCAGAAGTTGTGCAGCGTGAACTGGCACGTTCTCGTTGAACCGCAGGTACTGCTGGATGCCGCCGTAGTTCCAGCCGGCCTGCGTCGACGTCCCGAACTGGATAGAAGCGGACGTACTTGTTCGGCTTCGTGTCGCGGAGCTGGATGTCGGCGTTGAAGTCGATGTCGTCGCCGCTCCGCATCTGCCCGGCGTCGTTGATGTCGAACTCCGGCGACCGCGTCGACAGCTGAATGCCGCCGAGCGTGAAGCGGCCTGCGTTCTTGTCCAGCCGCAGCGACGCCGTGCCGCCGCTCAGCGACGTACGCGTCGGATCGAACGAGATGTGGTCCTGATCCGGTCGCTGGAAGTAGTGCGCACTCGCACGCTGCAAGCGCGCGATCGCGACGGAATCGCCACTCACGTGACTCCCGCCGACCCAGCCCGTGACCTCGTACATCCCTTCCATGTATCGAAGGCGCCAGTCTACGCCGCCGGTCACTGCGCTGCGTCGGCAACAGCTGCTCCAGGCCACCCCGATCGTCGAGCCAGCGTCTGACGTGCGTCAGCGACGCGCCGACGTTCGACTGGCGACTGCCGAATTCCTGCTGCAGGCGCAGCACGCCGTACGACGACGGCGGTTCGACCGCAATCCGGTCGGTGACGCCGGTCGTCGTATCGAACGTGCTTGCGTACTCGCGCGGCGTGATTGCGGCGAGTGCACCAACGGAGAGTCCCGAGGCCAGTCGACCCGTCACCTTCGCGGCCGAGATGATCGTCGTGTTCGTCGGCGCGTCCACGAAATCGCCTGACGCGAAGCCACGCGGCGACGCCCCGATGCGCCGACTGTAGAACCAGCTCGGCCGTCCGATGAAGCTCTGGCCTCGGCCCGTGAGCAGTTCGTTCCCCTCGATGAAGAATGGGCGCCGCTCCTCGAAGATCGTCTCGAACGCGGTCAGGTTCACGACGGCCGGATCGGCCTCCACCTGGCCGAAGTCCGGGTTGATCGTCGCGTCCAACGTCAGGTTCGGGCCGAGTCCGTACTTGAGATCGCCGCCGGCGCGAGCGCCGACTTTGTCGTCGAACGGGTTTTGCGGGTTGACGTTCGCGCGGTACGTGAGATCGCCGGCCACGTACGGCAGGAGCTCGAGTCGACGCGCGGGCGGAATGCCGGCAATGCCCTCGAGACGTCCGAAGTGCGACGAGAAGCCCGCGGCGGCAACGGGGATGAGCACCCACTGCAGCCGCTCGCTCTTGTCCGGGATGTTGCGCGTGAGCTCGAGTCCCCACGTCTGCTCCGCGCTCGCGTTGAAGCGAAGCTGCGAGAAGGGGATGTGCATCTCCGCCGTCCACCCCTGCTCGTCGACACGCGCCCGCGCCGTCCAGATCGGATCGTACTGCGCTTCGCGGCCCGAGTCCTCGCTGTCCTGCGAGTGGTAGGCGTCGCCGCGCACGCCGCCTGACGAGATCGAGAAGCTGTACGCCGTTCGTCGGTCGAGATACGGGTCGAGCGAGACCGTGAACACCTCGGCGTCGCTGTCGCCGTCACGCCGCGTGATGGACGTGCGGATCGCGTTAGGATCTGGCCGTGAGAGGCGCGCGCCGACGTAGAGGCCGTGGTCGTCGTACAGCAACCGGACTTCCGTGGCGACGCTCGGCTCCGCGCCTTCGACCGGAATCTTCTGCACGAACGCGGTGATCGCCGGCGCCTGCGTCCAGGCCGGGTCGTCGAGGACACCGTCGATGCGGGGTGGAGAACCGACGATGCGCACGGCGTTCGCCGTCCTGGTCGGAGCAGCCGGCTGAATCTGGGCCGCAAGCGAAGCGGTCGTTGCGGCGCTGAGCAGGAGCGTCGTCGCAATGGTCCAGCGAATCGATGTCATGAAGCGTGGCACCTAACGCGGTACGCGTATGGGGGTCCAGAGCTGTGGGCTCCGTTCGACCCGTTGCGCGGGGGTTCCGGACGCGGGCTCAGGCCAGCTCCACCAACCGTTCGGTCCATCGTTGTACGTGCGGAAGGCGATGCGAGGTGGCGCGGTGGTCGACGCGCCGAAGGCAGCGTCGCGAATGCGAAGCTCCACGGTCCAGCTGGAGGACGACGAGCTCGACGCGACGTCCCAGTCCTCGCCGCGACGGACGGGGCCGAGCATCGGCGGTTCCTGGCCTGGCGTGTTCCACCGACCCGATACGGCCGTGGAGACGATGCTGCTGTCGAGCGTGCGGCGAAGGTACCACTGACGGTCGCCAGGCTGCGGCGACGCGTCGGCGCTGCCGTTCGCGTCGAGGCTGACGACGAAGTCGTCGCCCCAGTAGAACGTGGAATCGGGGAGCGCGGCGGCGATGTAGACGAAGCCGTCGTGGCGCGCGAGCCAGACGCGGGCAACACCAGCGGCCGTCGTTATGCGGATCGGCTGGTCGCCATACTCCCGCTCGGCGACACGGCCATCCATGACGGGCGCCGCGCGCAGCGTCGCGGCATCGATCGTGTCCGCCGGTGCGTGCGTCGTGAGACCGCTCAGCGCGGCCAATGAAACGAGAAAATTCATGATGGATGAATGCGGGTCGGGCCTGCGAGCGACTACGAGCATCTGTTACTCAGCGCGAATCTGCCGATTCCCCGGTGTCCGGGTCCATGACGCAGAGAAGATAGCGCGTGAATCCCGGCGGCTCGCCGTCCAGTGGGGTTTCGGAGGGGAGTCCACCCGGTACGACTCGCGCCTCATCATTGGCCCAGCACCGGGTTGGCGGGTGGATGCCGCAGGATCAAATTCACCGAGGAGCGTGTCGTGCGACCAGAGCGGTATGCCGCATTGGTCGTGAATCAGCGGGTCCGCGACGCTGTGAGCCGATCGAGGAGGGCCTGTCGCTCCGCACCGTCGATGAACCGTCCGCCGAGCGTGATGGCGTCGATGCGGGCGGTGTTGCGGATATCGAGGAGCGGGTCGGCGTCGAGGATGAGCAGGTCTGCCAGCTTGCCGACCACGACGCTGCCGATTCGCTTGTCCCACCCCATGGTGCGGGCGGCGTCGAACGTCGCGGCTCGCAACGCTTCCACCGGCGTTAGGCCCGCCGCCACGAGCAGGCGCATTTCGTCGTGCATAGCGGCGCCGCTGGGCCGCGGGCCATCTGTGCCCGCAATGACGATGCCGCCCGCGTCGTGAAAGCGTCGCACGAATCGCATTGCGCCATCGCTGCTTCCCGTCACGAGCGTCGGCGCGAGCCAGACGTGGCGCTCGACCATCAGGCGCACGAGCGAGTCGCTAAAGAGCGAGTCGCTGACCAGCGAGTCGCGGAACGCGGTGTCCTGCGCGCCCTCGCTCCCGCGTAACGGCCGAATAGCGCCGGCCGACGCGATATACCAACGATCGACGTTCGTGGAAACACGCAGGCGCGGCAGAGGTGCTTCGCGGTCGCGGGTGTCGCGTAACGCGGCGACGGCAACGTCGATCGCATGGGAGCTCACCTCCTGCAGCGTCGTGACCCCGAACGGCACGAACGGTTCGAGTGGGTGATTGGTGCTGCCGGACGTTGTCGCGCTGTCGCCACTCCTGGCGAGATGCGAGTGGGTGTCGATCAACCCTGGGATCACGAACTTCCCGCGACCTTCGACGGTTCCGTAGCCGTCGGGGACGCGCACCTGCGAGCTCAGCCCGATGGTGGCAATGCGATCGCCTTCGACGATGATCGTCTGGTCGCGGAGGCGCGTGCCGTGCTCGACATCGATGACGGTGACGTGCGTGATCCCGATGGGGCGCGGCGCGGCAGCCCGGCCGCGGATCTCAGCGGCGTTCGTCGAGACAGCGTAGGCCGTCACGCAGACCGTCACGGCGAGTAGCGCGATCGCGGGTCGCATCGCTCCTCCGCTGAGCAGGTGGGACTCGCCTGACGATACTCGTATCATCCCGAGGAGCGCTAGCGACCAGGGACGTTCTGTGCCCAGGCTTCCGCTCTCGGGATGACCCGTTGGCAGAACGCGGACAATTGACGACCTCCGCATTGTGGTGAAGATTCGCGGGCAGGTCACCCAGCGAAGCTGCTGCACCGGGGCGTTCCCAGGTGGAGAACCCATGTCGAGCAGCGTCCTGCAGCAACCTGCGTCCGTCGCGATTCCGTCGACGCCCTTCGCGCTCGGCGCCGACCGGGCGGCTCGACGTCCTCGACGTGCTGCGCGGCATCGCGCTGCTCGGGATGTACGTCGTCCATTTCAACGACTACGCCACGAGCGCGCTCGAAGGATCTCCCGCTGCCGCGTCGGCACCGGTGCGCGTGCTGGAATCGACTCATCTCGCTGTTCTTCGATGGCCGGTTCTACACGATGTTCGGAATGCTGTTCGGCATCGGATTCGCGCTGCAGCTGCGGCGTGCGGACGCTCGCGGCGAGCGCTTCACCGCGCGATTCGTTAGGCGCCTGGCCGCGCTCGCGGTCTTCGGCGCGATCGCCGAGGGGGTGTTCGGCTACAACGTCCTGTTCGGCTACGCGCTCTGGGGATTGCCGCTGTTGCTGATCCGGCGGTGGCCGATTCGCGCGCTGGTGGTGCTCGCCGTTCTCTGCGCGGCGTCGCGGCCGATCTACAACGTCGGGCGGTTCGCGATTGTCGGGCGGGACCGGTTCGTCGCAGAAACCCAGGCGAAGGCAACGGCGTTCAGAGCTGCGTCTGCTCGCCGCGACACCGAGACGGAATCGCGCGACTTCAGGACCGTGGTCGCGGCGCGAGCTCGGTTCATGCCGATCTTCCACCGACAGTGGAGCGTGTTGCCCTGGGGAAGCTTCACGCTCTTCGTCGTAGGGCTGATCTGGTTCCGACTCGGTCTGTTCGACCAACCCGAGCAGCATCGCCGGCTGATCGTCGCGCTGATGGTCGCCGGGGCTGCGTCGTGGGCGATCGAAGACTGGGGCCTCCCCTTCGGCGCGCCTATCCCGCAACCGCTCCCGAAAGACATCTCCACGCTCGGCTTCCTGACGGCGATCGCCCGTACGAATGGGCTCATGCTCTTCCGCGACGCGTGGCTCGCGTTCACGTACATCGGAGCAGTACTGCTACTGGTCGCCCACGATCGTTCGTGGCTGCGTCGACTCGCCCCGTTAGGCTGGGCCGGTCGGATGGCGCTGACCAACTACATGACGCAGGTCATCGTGCTGGACGTGCTGTTCTCGAAGTACGGCTTCGGCCTTACGGTCACGCCATTCGTCGGGCCGCTGTGTGCGGTGACGCTGTTCGCCGCGCACGCGCTGTTCAGCCGCTGGTGGCTCACTCGCTACCGACTCGGCCCACTCGAGTGGGTGTGGCGGTCGGTCACCTACTGGAAGCTGCAGCCACAGCGTATCGCGGCCCCTGTTGCCGGTGCAGTGGCGACCGCCTGACAGGATTTCCGTTCTGCAGGCGACACGGAGCTCCAACCGGGGATCAGGATTGCCGTGATGTCTCGAGGCGCGAGGGTAACTGCAACCCCAACTGCAACTGCAAGACAGGATGGCCAGGATGGCCAGGATTGGCAGGATGACGACTCTGCATTCACGCGCGCTCGCGCAACGGGCCGAGCCTGACGGAACAGCCGCTCGGGAAGCTACTCTCCCTGGGCTCTGGCCCCACAAAACGTTAGGCGGAGGAGGCGAGCGGCTAAACCCACGACGGGGCATCGGGCACGGGCTGCTGACGACAACGGCAACTGCACGACAGGATTGACAGGATTTGCAGGATTGGACGCCTCTGCATTTACGCTTGCTGGCGCGAACGAGCCGAGGTGAGGGGAACCGCTGCTCGGGACGCCACTCTCCCCGAAGATGTGTTCCTTCATTCGTTAGGCCGCGCCGAGTCGCCGCTCGACGTCGAGGCGGTCATCGTGTCAATCCTGCAAATCCTGGCCATCCTGTCTTGCTGTTGTAGTTGCACGCAGCACGCAGCCGGGCAACACCCGATCCGCCCTCGACAGGCCAACTGCCACCTCCACCTGTTGGTGAGTGGCAATAAGCACTACGATGGATGCGTTGTCGGCCACCAAAGGGTCTACGCTCCACACAGGAGGCAGCATGTTGCTCATCCGCGACATCATGTACTGCAAGCCGGGGAAGGTGCGCGCGCTGGTCGAGAAATTCAGCGCCATGTCCAAGCTCAACGAGAAGCGCGGGCTGCCCAGGATGCGCATCATGACCGACGTTGCCGCCGAGCGTTACTGGACTGTCGTCTCGGAGATGGAGGTGCCGAGCATGGACAGCTTCATGTCGATGATGCAGAACCCCGACGACGCGAAGGAGTTCGAGAGCATCATGAAGGGCTATCATGATCTCGTGGACCAGGGTCGTCGGGAGATCTACAACATCGAGGCGTAGCTCAATTGTCATCCCGAGCGCAGCGAGGGATCTTCTCGAAGGTCATCGTGGCCAGTCCCGCTACGATGACATCACGGAAGGTCCCTCGTCGCTGGCGCTCCTCGGGATGACACGCCTCTAGGTGACGACGATCGTGCCCTGCATCTTCGGATGCAGCGAGCAGAAGTAGTGATACGTGCCGGCCTTCGCGAGCGTGACGCTGAACCGCTGACCGGTATCGAGCAGCGGTGACGCCTTGAAGCGCTGCTCCGTGTTCACGATGAGGTGCGGCACATCGTCGTCGTTGACCCACGTGACCGGCGTGCCCGCCTTCACGGTCAGCGTCGGCGGCGTGAACTGGAAGTTGTCGATGCCGATCTCGTTAGGCGCGAGCACGGTGCGCTTCCGCTCGGCCCGCGCCTGACTCGCCGCGTCGGCGAACGCCGGCGGCTCGCCGGACAGCGTCGCGTCGACGACGGCGAGCGTGCTGCGCCCGGGAATGAACGTCACGTCCGCGATACCAAGCACGCTCTTCAGCGTCTCCGGCTCGACCTTCATCGGACCCGGGGCCGGCGCGGTGCCAGGCGTCGGCTGCGGAAAGGCCGTGGACATCGCGGTGTGAAACGAGACGCTGCCTTCGACCTTCTGCATGATCTGGTGAATGTGTCCGTTGAGCACGGTCACCGATCCGAAGCGCTTGACGAGCGCGAGCGCCGCCTCGGAGTCGTCCGTGCCCCAGCCCCACTCGGGGTAGACCGTCCACAGCGGCACGTGCGCGAACAGCACGATCGGCGTGCTCGCGGGCAACCGTGACACGTCCTTCTCGAGCCACGCGATCTGCTCGGCGCCGAGCGACCCGAGTCCGCCGGCCTTGAGGTCGAGCACGTTGACGAGGCCGACGAAGTGCACGCCCTGTGATCGAAGCTGTACCAGCCGCCGCCCTTCGTGCCCTTGCCGTAGCGCGCGAGGTACGAGACGCCGTTGTCGGTCGCGACGTCGTGCTCGCCCGGGACGTAGAGGACGCGGTCGGTCTTCACCTCCTTCAGGACTTCGTTGGCCGTGTCGAACTCCGCGGGCTTGGCGAGCTGCGTGATGTCGCCGGTGTGCAGGACGAACGCCGGGGGTTGTGGCAGCGCGTTGAGCTTCGCGACCGCCTCGCGCAGCGTCGCCGCGACATCCGGGTTCGCTTCCTTGTTGAAGCCGATGTGGCTGTCGCTGATCTGGGCGAAGAAGATGCTCTTCTGCTCGGTCTCGGTGAGAAACGGGATGCGGCTCATCGCGAAGGACTTTGGGACGCCGCCACTCATGGCCCAGACGGTGGCCGTTCCCGCCCACGCCATGCAGCGCAGGAAGCCTCGCCGATCGACGCCGTCGTCGCTCAGGTCCGTCTCGATATAGTTGTCGCCGTTGGGACGCGTGTTGGTCTCGTCGTCGAACCGCGCGTCGTCGCGGTCGTGGTGCGTGTCGTGTGTATCGTGTTCGTCGCTCACTGGAATGCCTCGAGGCAGGGACGCCGACCAAGACCGCGAGTCAATTGCCTTTATTCCGCCGAATCCGTCCTTTATCCCTGTGAAAGGCGGCGGGAATAAACTCCATGCGTCTGGGGTCTAGTGATGCGTGAAGCCAGCCCGCGATCGGAGTCCAATGACTCAGGGAGACGTCCAGCGGTTCGAGCGCGTCGTCTTGCCGCACCTCGACGACGCGTATACGCTCGCGCGCTATCTGCTCCGCGATGAGCACGACGCGCAGGACGCCGTGCAGGAAGCGGCGCTGCGCGCGTTCCGCTACTTCGACGGCTACAGCGGTGGCGACGCCCGCGCCTGGCTGCTCGCGATCGTGCGCAACTGCGCGCTCAACTCGCGTCGCCGGAATCGCGTGGAGGAGCAGACCGTCTCCTTCACCGACGCCATCGATGTGTCGGCCGACGGAGTTCCGGGCGCTGACGCGGCGGCCATCCAGGCGTCGGAACGCGCTCGCGTAAACAGAGCGGTCAACGAGTTGCCCGTCGAATTTCGCGAGGTGGTCGTGCTGCGCGAGCTTCAGGATCTGAGCTACAAGGAGATCGGCGACGTGTTAGGCGTTCCGATCGGCACCGTGATGTCACGCCTTGCCAGGGCTCGCCGACGCCTTGCGACGCTGCTCGGCGCCGACGTTCGTGAGGCGAGCTGACATGCCCATGGATACGCTCTGTGCGAGATACCGTGATGCGCTCGACGCACGGCTGGATGGCGAGCTGCTGCCTGACGAGTCACGCGATCTCGACAATCATCTCGCCACCTGCGCGTCGTGCGCGCGCGAGTACGCGACATTGACCGACACTCATCGACTCGTATCGGAGAACCTGATGCGTTACGCAGCGCCCGATGTCCTCAAGGCACGAATTCGAGGCGCGTTGTCCGAGACCGCCGCACGTGCCACGCCGAAGCACATCCGAACGCCATGGTGGCGTCTCGCGGCCGCTGGTGTGCGTCATCGCCATGGCGAGCAGCGCGCTGACATTCGCAACGCTCGGCCGCTCTGCCGGCTCGAACGTCACCGACGAATTGCTCGCCTCACACGTGCGGTCACTGCAACCCGGGCATCTCACGGACGTCGTGTCCACGAACCAGCATAACGTGAAACCATGGTTCAACGGTCGCGTGGACGTCTCGCCGTCGGTGCCGAATCTCGATTCCCTTGGCTTCCCGCTCGTGGGTGGACGCACGGACTACGTGGGCGGACGCGCCGTCCCGGTCACCGTGTACGCGCGGCGTCAGCACATGATCAACGTCTACGCGTGGCCGTCTGGTGACGAGGGCGACGCCCGCCCGCGCGAATCCACGCGGAACGGCTACCACTTCGTGGAATGGCGCTCGGCGGGACTCGAATATCGAGCGGTATCCGACCTGAACCCGAAGGAGTTGGACCAGTTCGTCGCGGCGTTTTCGAACGCCCGGTAGCATGACGGCAACGCACTGACCGCGGAGCCCGGCCTGCGGATTGCCTATCCGCGGGGAAATGACGCATTTCAGGGAAGACCTCACACCCACGCGCGACGGCGGGCTCGTCGCGATCGCGTGCTTCAAGCTCCTCAAGGCCGCCGCGCTGATCGCACTCGGACTCGGCGCGTTCAAGCTGCTCAATCCCGCGACGGTCGATCGCCTCACGGGTTGGCTGCTGCACTTCACTCTGTCGTCCGGCCAACAGTTCCTCGATAGGGCCATCGATCTGCTGAGCACGCTGACCCGGCGGCGCGCGACGGCGCTCGGGGTTGGCGCGATCGCGTACGGATCGCTGTTCGGCGTCGAGGGGGTCGGCCTCTGGAAGGGGAAACGGTGGGCCGAGTATCTGACGGTTGCCACGACGGGGCTGTTGATCCCGGTCGAGATCTACGAGCTCACGAGACGTTTCACCGCCCTGCGCGTGGCGGCGCTCGTGGTCAACATCGCGGCGGTCATCTATCTGGTCTATCGCCTGCGACACCCACGAGCTCAGACGCCGACCGCTGTCATTCCGAGCGGAGCGCCGTAGGCGCGCAGTCGAGCGAGTCGCTTGCTTGAGTCCGAGATAGAGCGGCTAAGGGCCCTCTACCGAGACGACCACGATTCCTCGACTCGCGCCGCGCCGCTTGGCGGCTCCGCTCGGAATGACATCCGTCATCGCAGCGCGAGCCGGAACGCCTGCTCGCAATCCTCGCCCAGATTGGCGAACGTCGCCGCGTCGTCACCCGTGACCGGACGGAATCCGAGTCGCGTGTAGAGGCGGATCGCGTCGGTCATGACGTGCGCCGTTTCGAGCACGACGGCGTCCAGCCCGAGCGCGCGCGCATGGTCAATGACGCGCTGGACGGCGAGTTTACCGACGCCAAGCCCTCGCGCCGATCGGCGGAGGTACACCTTCTTCAGCTCCACCGTCCGGTTCGCGCCCGGCCGCCATCCGAGGACACCCACCGGTTCGTCATTCGACGCGGCGTAGATAAGTTCGAACGCGCCGCCACGCGCGTCGTAGTGCGCCTCGAGATCGAGCAGGTCCTTGTCGGACGTCTCCAGCAACAGGCCAAGCCCGTGCTCGGCGAGCGCTTCGCGGACGATTGCCTGCGCGGTCGCGCAGTCGGCGTTCGTCGCCCGCCGAAATTCCAGCTTCGCTGTCGGCCGCTCGATCATTCGTACCTCCGTACGACAGGACGACCCAAATCACTCAGCATGCCGAAATATGCGCAGGCCCGTCCAATGGACGCCAAGCAGTACCTCGATGGCGTACGCATCGTCACGATGGCGCAGAACGTCCCGGGTCCGCTCGCGGCGGCACGACTGCGTGAAGCCGGGGCGCGCGTGACGAAGATCGAGCCGCCCGCGGGCGATCCGTTCCTGCTGGTCTCGCCGGCATGGTACGCGGAGATGCACGCCGGCATCCAGGTCGAGCGCATGGATCTGAAAGCCGAGAGCGGGCAAGCCCGAATAGCCGAGTTGCTCGATGGCGCCGATGTATTCGTGACGAGTCAGCGACCGTCGGCGTTGACGCGCCTTTGCCTCGACGCCGACACGCTCCGCTCGCGGTTCTCGCGACTGCGCATGCTCCGCATCGTCGGCAGCGTCCGCGATCCCGAGCGCCCCGGACACGACCTCACCTATCAGGCACAGCGCGGATGCCTCGGCGACGCCATGCCGCGGATGCTCGCCGCGGACGTGATGGCGTCGGAGCGTGCATTCGCCGCGGCGCTGGCGCTGCTGCAACAGCGGGCTGGCTCCGTGATGGACGTCGGGCTGGTCGAGAGCCTCGACCCGCTGCTCGCGCCGCTGCGGCATGGTCTGACCGCGCCTGGTGGCACGTTCGGAGGTGGAACGCCGCGCTATCGTCTGTACAACGCGAAGCTCGGACGGGTTGCGGTTGCGGCGCTCGAGACGCATTTCGAGATTCGGCTCTACGAGCACCTCGAACTTCCTCTCGGCTCGGACCCGTCCGCCCGCTTTCTCGAGCAGACGGCGGCCGAGTGGGAGGAGTGGGCTCACCAGCGTGACATACCAATCGTTGCTGTGAGAGACATGGATTGAGCCATCGACAGGGATCTCAACATCCACCGTCGTGACGGAGACACTGATGGACACGGTCAGCTCGGCACCGCCTCTCGAACGCCCGGCGCTCACGCCGTTCGTGGAGACGCCTAACGGCAACTTCGTGATGAGTCGGGCAACGCCGGCATGGCCGCTGTGGCAGCGGATCCTGTTCCGCTTCTTCGCCGTCTACTTCGTGCTCGTGGTCGAGCCGTGGGACTGGTTCCGCGCCATTCCTGGCCTGTCGTGGCTGCTCCAGCCGTACGAGATAGCGATGGACTGGCTCGTGCGCACTGGCAACGCGCATCTGTTCCACGTGCGCGAGACGCTCGTGCCGCAGAACGGGAGCGGCGACACGTCGTACGGGTGGGCGCGCGTCTGTCTCAACCTGACGCTTGCGGTGGTCGTCTGTCTCGTCTGGACGGTCCTCGACCGGAAGCGCCCGCATTACGAGCGAGCCGCGTACTGGCTGCGACTCATCGTGCGCTACTACGTCGCGATCGCGGCGCTCAGCTACGGCATCATCAAGCTGTTCGTGCTCCAGATGTCCTTCCCGACGCTGAGCCAGCTCGCGACGCCGCTCGGCGACCTCCTGCCGATGCGCCTCTCGTGGCTGTTCATCGGCTACTCGACGCCGTACCAGGTGTTCTCGGGTGCGATGGAGACCGTCGCCGGGTTGCTGTTGCTCAACAGGCGCACCGTGACGGCGGGGCTGTTCGCTGCCACGGGCGCGTTCACGAACGTCGTGATGATCAATCTCGCGTACGACGTGCCGGTCAAGATCTTCGCGTCGCACCTGCTGTTCTCGTGTCTGTTCCTGCTCGCGCTCGACTCCAGGCGACTGATCGGATTCCTGTTCCTCAATCGTCCCGCGCCGCCAACGCACGCGTACGATCCGATCTTCGTGCGGCCGTGGCAGTGGTGGGGCAGCATCGCGGTGAAGCTGTTCATCGTCTACCAGATTCTCGTGCAGCCGCTGCAACGAAGCTGGACGCGGTATCACGACCTCAAGAAGCCGCCCGTCCCGGGACCGTTCGCGGCGGGCGTGTACGACGTGCGGAGCTACGTCGTCAATGGAGATACGGTGCCGCTGACGAGTGCGGACACGCTCCGCTGGCGGGACGTCATCATCGACAACGCCGGCGCGGGGAGCGTGAACTCGAGAGATCCGGTGTTCTGGCAGCGGTATCGGCGCGGCTATTTCCGCTATCGTCCGGATACAGCGACGCGCACGGTCGCGGTGTGGAAGACATCGACGATTCCGGGCGACAGCACGTTCCTGTTCACGATGCGGTACGAGGTCCCGGATTCGACGACGGTCCGGTTCGCGTTAGGCCTGCGTGGGGATTCGGTACGGGTCGATCTCGTGCGCACGCCGCGCCACTTCCAGCTGACGGAGCGTCAGTTCCACTGGCTGTCGGAGTACAACCGATAGGTTGTCATTCCGAGCGGAGGCCGTCAGGCCGCAGTCGAGGAATCGCGATCGTCCCGATAGAGCGGCCCCTCTACCTGTATGAGCGCGATTCCTCATGCGCCCACCTTCGGCGGGCACCCGGCTGTCGCTCGCTCGGAATGACACCCTTCGCTCGGAATGACGAATCAGCGCGATCGGTCCGTGAAGATGTACGCCACCCCGCGCTTCTGCGCTCGCTGCATCGCGACGAAGACGTCAGGCACGAGGACCGCTCCCTCGACGAGTCCCGCCGCCAGCTCGTCGTGCAGCGCCTCAGGCGTTGTGCCAGCGCGCGCGAGACGCTTCGACAGGTTGAGCACCGCGACGTTGCAGACCACGAACGTCACGCCGCGCTTCATGAGGTCCGCCACCGCCGCGTCGGGCGGCTCCCCGTCCTGCGGCGTGAGGTAGATGTTGCGCGTCGCTGGCGCGCTGGTCTTCGGATCGTTCACCTTGTAGAACTCGCCTAACGCGAATCGCTGCCACACGTCGTCACGAAACAGCCCCTGGATCGCCGACCCGTGCGTGATGACGGCGATGCTCTGCTGCCCGTCCGGAACGCCATACATGTCACGCGCATTCGCCAGCATGTTCCGCGCGTCGACGAGCGCGGTCATGAAGTACTGATGCGCGTGGATCATGACCTTCTGCTGGCCCTTGAGGCGCGCGATCCACGCGTCCGGGTCAGCGTTGCCCGAGAGCAGCCGCGGGTGTCGTCGCCGATTCGAGGCGACCGGGATCGACGAGCAGTGCGGAGAGTGCGGCCGTCGCCTGGGACAGGCGGACAAGAAAGCCGCGACGCGCGACGGCCCGCGCGACTGGTGGCGAGGACGTGTGTTGCATGACTCCTCCACGTTCGACGAGTCCTTGACGCGCTCCCGCCTCCCTCGGCAGGCTCTGGCGCGCAGCGGAGGCTCCGTCGATCCGTCTACAATAGCAGCCGCGGGGGCGAACGGGAAGATCAGCTGGGTGAGCTCGCCTCGGCCGCAGACCGGTCAATGGCGACCACACGCCCTCCAACAGCTCGGACGATGAGCATGCCCATCGTGCCTAACGTCCGGCGCTCGCACGCTCGAGCCGGGCGAGCTCCGCCCGCACATGCGACACCTCGGGCACGAGCGCCGGCTCGGGATTCGAACGCCTGATGAGGTAGATCCGATACGCCCGGATCGCGGCTTCCCTATCGCCCACGAGCGCGGCGAGACGTCCTGCTTCTCGCTGCCACGCCGATTCGTAGTGATTCGGGCCGGTACCACGAACTCGCCGCCTCAAGGCCGCGAGCGCGCGACGCTGATCCCCGCGTGCTTCCCACAGGCGAGCAGCCACACGACCCGCAATCGTCGTGAAGCGGGCGTCGTGGTGACCGAATCGCGTGGCGCTATCGAGACGCGCCAGCACGTCGCTCGCGTCCGGGCGTCGCTCCAGAGCTGCCACCTGCGCATCGAGCAGGAGCGCGCGCTCCTCCGTCACCTCGGCCAGCCAGCTGCTGTCCTTTGGCGGCACGTAGGCACGGAGCCAGGAGACTGTGCGGCGAGCAACGGACGCGTCGCCCATCGACAACCGATACTGAGCGAGTACGAGTGCGGCGTCCACGCGGTCTGCGAGCGCGACGTCCGCCCTCGGGTCCTTGCTGTCACCCGCGGCTCCGACCGGCGACGACGTTCTCAACGCCGCGGCGACGATCGGTTCGAGCGTCCGCGCCGCCGCTGCGCCGGCAACGGAATCACCGTCGGCGAAAACCGATGCGAGCGCGACCTCGCGCGCGACCGCGGGAGTCGCGAGCATGTCGGCCGAAGCCGCAGCAGCTTCGCGAGGACGTCCTCGCTCTATCGGGACACGCAAACGCCAGATGCGCGAGTTGCAGTCGCTCCTCTGACGTGATCGTCTGCGGGGCGAGCAGATCGAGCGCGCGCTGGGCGACGTCCAGCCCGCGATGATTGTACAAGGTGCCAGGGACGATCCCCGCGAGGACCGGCCGGGGAAGGCGCGGCATTTCCGCACGGAACGCTCGCGCGCGCACGCTGTCGGCCTCGAGCAATGCGAGCTGCAGCCCGTAGAACCCTTGCGCGAGCGCAGGGATTCGGCGCTGGCCAATGGCGAACAGTTGCCGGTAGTGAGCGGAGTCACCTGCTTCGGAGTAGAGGCCCGACAGGTGGATGTACGACGGAGTGAAGGCGGAGTCGAGCGCGATGGCGCGGGAGAACGCGCGGAGCGCGCGCTCGTCGGCATCGGCAATGCCAAGGATCCCTCCTCCGTGGTAGAGCGCATCGCCGAGGTCGAACCAGCCTTCCGCGTTGTCGGGCGCGAGACTCGTTAGGCGCTCCGCGGCGTCGAACCACTCGGAATACGTCTTGGGGGCGGGGTACCTGGGCCCCAGCGTCGCCTCCGCAAGCGCAGCATCGGGTCGGGAAAGCCGAGCACGGCCACGCGCGAGGATGTGTCCACCGACCGCGATGGCGCGTGCCTGGTCCGCCGCGGTCTGACCGCCCCATCCCGCCGTCCGCACCAGGCCAAGCGCGGCGAGCGTGAAGGAAGAGTCGAGCTCCACGGCGCGGAAATAGGATTGCATGGCAGCGCTCGCGTTCCCCGCGCGATACAACGATCGCCCGTCCAGGTACGCCCGGAGTGCCGGCAGTGATGTGCTCGTCAGAGCGGCGAGGCGAGGCGCGGACTCGCCGGCGCCTAACGATCCCAGCTGGGCCGCGAGTCGATCGACGAGCGCGGGAAGGCTGTCGGCGGGTCCTGTCGCGGTTGCAGGCTCGCGGCCCGGCTGAGCCGGGACGAGTGTGGCGGTAAGGGTGAGGTTCGCGCTCGTACCGGCGAGCTCCCCCAGGATGAGTCTCCCCGCGCCGATCGCGTGCGCGACACGCAATGCGTCCTCGTCGACGAGATCGCCATCGCCCCTGGCTGCTCGATGCCACGCGCCCAGCGTGGTGCGAGGGTCGATGGCCCGCAGACCTCCGATTCCTGCCACCTTCGCGGCCAGCAAGTCCACCATGCCGTCGCGGAGGTAGTGCAGCGATGGATCGGCCCCGGACACGCGGAACGGGGCGATCGCGACGACGTTCAGGCTGGGATCTACAGGCGCGGCCCGACCGCGCCACCAGGCTGCTCCGGCGCCTAACGCGCCGGCCAGCAGCGCGAGCGCAATGGGTGCGCGCCACCTCGAGCGCGCCGGCGACGCCGCACCTGGCCGGGCTTGGGGACTCGACGACTCCGGCGACGAGCCGATCGTATCGAGCAGTCGCAGGACCTCCGCGGCGGTCGCCGGCCGATCGTCCGGACGCTTGGCGAGCAGTCGCATGACGAGCGAGCCAAGGGCGGCTGGAACGTCGGCGCGATGCGTCACGACATCGGGCGGTGTTTCCGCGACGTGCGCCGCGATGACCGCCTGCCCTGTTCGATCGCCGAACGGCAGTCTTCCGGTGAGCGTCTCCCACGCAAGCACGCCCAGGGCATAGAGGTCGACGCGGTGGTCCGCGGCGGGATCGGCGAGCGCCTGCTCCGGCGCCATGTAGGCCGGCGTGCCTAACGCCATTCCGCGCAGGGTCATGCTACTGGTCGAGGGCTCCCTCGCGCTCTCAGCGCCCGCGCTGCGGGCACCCGCCTCGGGAGCCTCGGGACGGTGACTGCCGCTCGCGGCGGTCAGTGCCTTCCCAATGCCGAAGTCGGCGACCAACGCGACGGGACCGGAGAGCAGCACGTTGTCCGGCTTGATGTCCCGATGCACGACGCCTTCACCGTGGGCGTACGCGAGCGCGCGCGCGACGTCGCGCAGCAGGCTCACGACGTCGGCGACTGGGAGCGCCCCTCCCTGCGCAAGCCGGTGGCGCAAGGACTCCCCGCGCACGAACGGCATGGTGTAGTACGGGAGTCCGCCGGCGGTCCCCGCGGTCAGGAGCGGGACGATGTTGGGATGCTGCAGCCGCGCCACGAGCCTCACTTCACGCGTGAACCGATCGGCCGACAGCCCTTCCGCCAACTCACGCGGCAGGACCTTGAGGACGACGGTCCTGCCTAACGCTGGCTCGTGCGCCACGAAGACGCGGGACATGCCACCGCCGCCGAGCTCACGCTCGATGGTGTAGGCCGTGCCCAACGCCGATTGGAGGTGGGCGCCGAAGTCGGATTGCATTGGCGGGCCGGTCACGTCGAGCCGCGGTTCAGACGACCCAGTCGCACGACCATCGGGCGGCCGACAACGTCAGACGGACATGTTGACGGCCATCAGGTCGTCGCCGGCGTACGGGCGAATAGCCGTGGCGTTGCCATCCTCTGTTTGCAGGCGCCAGATGAAGCCAGGCGTCTCGTCGGCAAGCGCGTTGATCGGATCGAGCTGCGTCCGAAAGCCTTCCATGATCGGCGTGTCGAGCGGCGCCCGAAATCGCCCAATGTTCACTTGTGCCAGGTGAAAACGCGTCACTGCTCGCCTCCAGTGCCCATCGCGTGACGCCGGCGTTAGGCCGGCGTTGGTTCACGATTTCGATTTCGCAGCCTTCTGCTTCGCCAACTCCGACCGGAACTCCTGCTCCTTCTGCGCGATGAACGCCGCACAGCCTTTCGGATCGACGAACGCGTCAGCGGAGCCCGCCTGCTTTCGCGCGTACTTCGCCTCCATGTCGAAGTACGCGCCGTGCGCGCCGAGGAAGAGATCGCACGGCAGCGACTCGAGCACGCGAAACGTTCGCTCGTAGTCCTGCGCGATCGTCGGATACGTTCGCGTTGTCGACGAGCTTGTAGCCCGGGTTGACGTTAGGGCTTCCGATGATCACGGCGTTGTAGGTCTTGCCACCATCGCGCACCGTCAGCGTCCACGTCGTACACCCCTTCGTGTGACCGGGAGTGAGATGTGCCACCAGCACGACGCCGCCGAGCTTCACCTCGTCGCCGTCGTGCAGGACGCGGTCGACTCGCACGGGCGTATACAGTGTGGTCGCGTCGCCGGCATAGTGGAAATCGGTCTTGCCCCCGGATTCGACCACGGGAACGTCGGCATCCATCACCATGTAGCTCGCGCCCGTGAGCGCCTTCACCTTCGCGCTGCCGGCGTCGTGGTCCCAGTGCGCGTGGCTGATCAGCAGGATCTTCACATCGCTGAACTTGAAGCCGAGCTGCTCGATGCTCGCCTTGATGAGCGGCACGTTCGCGTCGAGGTCGCTGTTGATCAGGATGTGGCCCTGCGGCGTCGTGATCAGATAGTTCGCCAGGCCCTTGCTGCCGACGTAGTAGAGATTGTCGGCGATGCGGAATGGCGGAAACGGCTCGGTCCAGGCGGGCGGACTGCCCTGCGACGATGCCCTGCTGGCTGTGATGGCAATCAGGATCGACGCGACAGCCGCGATGGCCCGCGCAGATGTTTTGGCCAGGGTTTTCATGGTACCGCGAATCTTCATGCCGTCCACAGGTGAGTCAACGGGAAGCGCCAGGTGCGCCTAACGCACCCCCATCTCCCGATCGATGCGGTCCGCGAGCCGCGCAAAGCGCGCATCGGAGCGCAACGGATCCAGTCCGGGATCGCTTCGCACCGCGCGGTGAGGGAACTTCCAGTTGCTGCGCTCCAGCCAGACGAAGGCGCTGTCGGACTGGCGTAGGGCCACGTACGCACGTCCGATGTTGAACGGCTCGATAGGCTGGACCTTCGCTCGCCGCAAGCTCTCCAGCGCCGCCTCGATCTCGCCACGCAGTGCCTGGACGAAGGCGAGGTCCGCCAGAAAATCCGGACGTTCCGGTCCGAGCTCGACCGCCTTCCGCTGTGCGCTCACTGCATCGTCGAGCATTCCCTTCTGCGCGTAGGCAAGGCCGAGACGGTTGTACCCCCTCGCCCAGCTCGGGCTGATCTCCAGCGCCCTTCGCTGCTGGGCGATCGCGCAGTCATAGTTGCGAGCGAGATAACACTGCCAACCGTAGTTGCCGGTGACGACAATCGCGAACGGGTCGAGCTCATCCGCGCGCCGACTTTCTTCGAGTGCTTCCGGCAACCTACCCAGCCCTGCCAGCAGCAGGGAGTACCAGCTGTGCGTGGTCGCGTTGCCAGGATTCAATTGAACGGCCCGGCGAAACTCCCGCTCGGCGCCTGGCCAGTTTCGTTGCCATTGGAGTGAAACCGCAAACGATGTATGGGCATCGGCGGACTTGTCGTTGATCGCGAGCGCCCGTTCCGCCGCCCATTTGTGGCGCGAGTTGATCTCCTCCTCAGGGAGGCTCGAGATATTGAGCTGGTAGGCCGTCATGTACGCGTCCGCGAGTCCCGCGTAGGCATCCGCGAAGCCGGAGTCGCGCTCGATCGCCCGGCTGTAGTAGTCAACGGCGCGCTCGTGCCCGTCCTTGGTTCTTGTGTTCCAGAGATATCGGCCACGACGGTACAGCTCGTACGCCTCCGCGTTTGTCGTCCCCTGGGTCACGAGCGCAGTTCGCCCCCGCTCCCCTAGCTCTATCTCGAGAGCCCGGACGACTTCCCGCGCGATCTTCTCCTGCACTCCGATGATGTCCGGCAGGTCGCTGTCGAATGTCTGCGCCCAGAGATGAGCGTCCGCGCGCGCATCTGATCAGTTGTGCGGTAATCCGGAATCGCAGGCCATTCTGCCGCACGCTCCCCTCGAGGATATGCGCGACCTTGAGCTCACGTGCGATCTCCCGTAGCGGCTCGTTGCTTCCTTTGTAGTGCATCGCCGAGGTACGCGAGATCACCTTGAGCTCGGGTAGGGCCGAGAGGCCTGTGATGATCTCCTCGGTGAGACCATCGGTGAAGTAATCGCGGTCGGCGTCCGCAGTCAGATTGACGAAAGGGAGCACGGCAATCGAGCGCTCGGGGTGACCATCGAGGGGCCAAGAACCTCCAGAGCGCCGCCACCACAAGAACAGCCGCCAGGAGCGCGAGCAGACCCGCCCGCCGAACGAGCCTCCTCGGTTCACCACCGGCTCTGCGTTCGGCGGTCGCCGCCGGCGACTCAGGCGTCGGCGACGCGGGAACCGATTCAGGCGATGGGGCAGGCGATACGGAAGGCGATTCCGTCGGAGCGGACACGCTCACCGCGGCAGCGGGTTCCCGTCGCAACCGTTCGGCAAGGGCGGCAATCTCGGGATTCCCCGCTATCCCAAACTCCTCCTGAAGGAGTCGCTGGTGAATCGCCGCATGCTGGAGTGCCGCAGCCGGGTTGCCACTTGCGTCCAGCGCCTGCATGAGGCGGAGGGCAACACGCGAGTCGTACAGATCCTGTGCTGCCCTCACCTTCCACCACTCGGCCGCCCTCGAAAAGTCCCGCGCCGCCTCTGCCTCCTGAGCGAGAGCTTCCAACGCCTTTGCATAGCCGGCCGCAAGCCGTTCGCGCTCCCGGCTCACCCACTGCTCGAACTCCGGCGCGTCGCTGAGAAAGAATCCGTCGAGAAAGGGACCTCTGTAGAGAGCTACCGCTCGCGCGTGATCCGCACCCGCCAGCGCGGTGTCGAACTCGGTCGCATCCACCCGGACCACGTCGGCATTCAGCCGCAGGTCATCCCCCTCCGATAGCACGGCGGCTTCGCCCAGCGACGTTCGCAACACGTAAGTCGAAACCTTGAGCAGGTTCCGCCCCCGCTCGGCGTCGCTCTCAGGCCAGAGGTAGGCGATCAGCTTGTCGCGACTGAGCCGAGCCAATGGGGCCGTGGCGATCAGCGCGAGCAGCGCGAGGCGATGGCGCTGCGCAACTCGGCCCGTAAGCGCGGGCCCGCCCTCTCGTTCGATCGATGGGCTACCGAAGAGCCTGAGATGGAAGGTCGGAGGCGAGTCACGCGAGTTCATCGCGAGTTCACCGGCGCGAC
Source organism: uncultured Gemmatimonadaceae bacterium (assembly GCA_963829055.1). GTDB lineage: Bacteria > Gemmatimonadota > Gemmatimonadetes > Gemmatimonadales > Gemmatimonadaceae > JAJKIV01. The sequence goes on from CAWHHI010000010.1 coordinate 88,627, forward strand.
ACGCCGCGTTCACCGTCCCGCCTCACCATTCGCGCGCCACACCCGACGTGAGCGACCGAGCAACGCAGGTCGCCGGCAGTCGCGGTGTTGGATCCTTCGAAACCCATCTCAGCACTGAGTGATTCAGTCGCATCAGGAGGTCGTATGTCACGAAGTCGGCTCTACACCATTCCAACTCTCGCGCTGGTTGCCGCCATGGCAATGGCGTGCTCGGAGCAGAGCACTGCTCCGACATTGAGAGCAACTAGTGATGAAGGTTCAGGTCGAGACGCATCGAAGCAATCTGTAACACCCGCGAGTGTGGGGTGGCAGGAGCAGGCGCGCTCCCTCGTCGCCGCGAATAACGTGAACGTACTCGCCGCGGCGCGTATCTACGCGGCGCTGAGCGTCGCGCAGTACCGTGCGGTGATGGCCGTCCATGATCCCGATGCCCACGGCAATTCGACCCCTGAGGGTATCGGCGCCGGCGGACGGAGCGAACTCGAGGCACAGCGCGGGGCCGTCGCCGGCGCGTCGGCCCAGGTGCTGAGCTTCTTCTTTCCGGCGGCCGCCCCGAATCTGGAGCACAACGTACTAGTAGAAGGCGAGACGGGACCAGGGAACATGCACCCGCAGTTCACGCGGGGGTTGGCTATCGGGCGGCACATGGGGGACGTGCTCGTGGACCGCGCGAAAAGTGATCACTTCACCGCTCCCTGGACCGGAAGCGTTCCCGTCGGAGCCGGGAAGTGGGTGGCCAACGGCCCGCCTGGCGGCGCGACGTTGGGCGGTGTCACCCCGTACTTCCTCACGTCTGGCGATCAATTCCGTCCCCCGCCACCACCGGAATTTGGTTCGGCGGCATTCATGGCAGATCTGAACGAGATCGCGACGCTAGCCGCCAACCGCACGCCCGCACAAACAGCCAGCGCTGTGTACTGGAATTTCCCAACGGGGACGTTCACGCCGGCCGGTTACTGGAACCTCGTCGCTTCCAATTATGTGGAAGCGAATTCGCTCGATGAGCGTGCCGCGACGCGTGCGTTCGCGCTGACGCATGCAGCCATGATGGACGCGCTCATCGGCTGCTGGAACGCGAAGTATTACTACTGGATGTTGCGGCCATCACAGGCGAACCCAGTGATCACGCTGACGTTCGCGTTGCCGAACTTTCCGGCGTATCCCTCGGGACACTCGTGCGTGTCGGCCGCGGCCGCGACGGTGTTGGGCTCTCTGTTTCCTGAACGGACAACTGAGCTCGACACGTTCGTAACGGACGCTGGCCTCTCTCGAATGTACGCCGGCATCCACTACCGCTTCGACATTACCGCCGGACGAGAGCTCGGTGAAGCGGTGGCGCGCTGGGCAATTGCACACGCCAGTCTGCTCGACTGAGTCATTCCGAGCGGAGCGAGAAACCCTGCACTCTTACTAGAGCGGATTGCCTCTCTACCGGGACACCAAGGATTCCTCGCTCCGCTCGGAATGACAACCCCTCGGAATGACGGCAGGCCTACTCGCTGCGAAGTGTCACCGCCGGGTCCACCGCAGCGGCACGCGGAACCTGAACGCCGTCACTGGAAACGTGATTCCAACTTCGAACGGCAGCCCCGGGATGAACGTCGTGACGGTGCGCAGCACGAGCCAGACACCTGTGAGCGCCGCGATACCCAGTAGCGCGCTCTCCGTCAGGAGCTGTCGGATGAGCCGAGTTCGCGCCGCACCTAACGACAGGCGGATGGCGATCTCGTGCCGTCGCGCCGTCGCGAGTCCCGTCAGGAGCGCGCTCACGTTCGTGCAGGTGACAAGCAGAACGAGCAGGCCCAGCAGACCGACCGAGACCGTCATCAGCTAACACGGAGAAGTAGTTCTCTGTTACGAACGTCACTCTCGCCGCGAGCCTCTGCCGCTCGGCGCCATCGCCCACCGTCAGTGCCGCCGACGCATCCGTCCAGCCGGCGACGGCGGAGAAGTGAGTCGTCAGCTTTCGATGTTCGAGAAACTCCTCTTCGGAGAACGTGCGATACCCGCGCTCCGGCCCGCCGTACGTTCGGCTGCCGCGAATGCGAACGAGATCGTCCTCGAGCGTGACGCCGGGCGGCGGCTGCTTCGCGTATGCGTACACGTAGGTGAACAGCAGCGTGCTTATCGTAAGACCGGCGACGAGCACGACGAGCATCGTCAGCGTCGTTCCCGGCTTTCGCGCGAAGTGGCGGAGCGCGAATCGCGAGTCGGCGGTCAACGCGTCCACCCAACCGGCACCTCGTGCGTCGCGCGCTTCTTCCTGCAGGTAGGCGACGTTGCCGAACTCGCGCAGCGCCGCGTACCTGGCGTCCTTCGGGGAAAGGCCCCGTGCGACGAGCCGCGCAGTCGAGTGGGGGTTCGGCCTGCATTTCCCGCTCGAGCCGGCGACGCAGCAGGAGGGACCGAACCCGTTGGCGTACGCGGTTGAGCATCAGGTCACCCGGAGGATGGCCGTGTCGGCGAGAAGGCGTCGGCTGCGGGTCGGTCGACTGACCCTCCACCAAGTGATCGGGTGGTCAGGTGCAGTATGGATACGCCACCACTAGACAGTCAAGTGGTAGCTACCGGCTGCGGTGATCAATGACCGGTCGTCACGAACACCTCCAGCACGTCACTGCTCCTCGATGCGAATGGCTTGCGCTCCGGTCCGCAGCAGCGCGGTCCCGATCTCCGCAAGGCGACTGGTGTCGCCGGCGATCGTCGCGAAATGGTTTCCGGCCAGCGGACCCGCGTTGCAGGCGAAACGCGTTAGGCCGTAGGGGATGAGAATCTCCGTCTCGCTCACACCGCCGGGGTACAACAACAGCTCACCCGCCTTCGGCTCGGTCTTCGCGTTCTCGGCGGTTCGCGCCACTTGCAGGTCGCCGAGCGGAAGCCACGCGGCTTCTCCGCTCCAGCGCGCGTGAATGATCTGGCCATCGAGCGGCAGGAGACGGCGGACCGTCTCGCACGTCAATGGTGCCGCGTCTTCCTCCCAGAAGGCGTCGAACCGCTGTGCGCCAATCGTGATCGTCAGTCGTCGCATGAATTCTCCGGTTGGAGACGAAGTTAGACGCCGACCGTGTCGTAGAACAGCCGTGGGTGACACATACTCGCGCGTTCACCTTCGAGCTTGACGTCCCGTATCTACCGACGTTAGGCGGATCCGGCCGACTGCATCCATTACTCGCCTCGCGCTCGCGAGATTCTGACCGTCGCCGGACATCGCCTCCGCTTGCGCTCGTCAACACGCGCGCGGTACGCTACCGAATGCCTATGCCAGCTGTCCTTCGCTCCCTGCAACGCCTTCTGTTCCGCATATCCCGCTCGGCTCTCGTACTAGCGGTCGTCACGACGCATCCTCGCGCGCACGGTGATGGCGCAAGGCAGCGCCGAGTACGAGCGCCGCGAGCTGAAGATTCCGATGCGCGACGGCGTCACACTGTTCGCTGTCGCGCTCATCCCCAAGGGGGCGACCGCTCCGCTCCCCATCCTCCTCATCCGCACTCCGTTCAGTGCCGCTCGCGAGTTCGGGAGCACCACGTTGCCGGTGTCGCTCCGCGAGCTCGGAGAGGACGGATACATCTTCGTCTCGGAAGACATCCGCGGACGGTTCGGATCGGGAGGGACCTTCGTCTCCCTGAGACCTCAACGTGACCCGCGCGACGCGCGCGGGGTGGACGAGTCGACCGACGCCTGGGACACCGTCGACTGGCTCGTCCGCGAGCTGCCTAACAACAGCGGCAAGGTCGGCGTCCTCGGTATCTCGTATCGCGGCTGGCTCGCCGCCCTCGCGGGCGTCGGGGCACACCCCGCGATCAAGGCGATCTCGCCGCAGGGGCTCGTTGCCGACGTATGGCTCGGCGACGATTTCTTTCATCAGGGGGCATTCCGCCAGGCCCAGGGCGTTGCGTACGCGGCCTACATCGAGGGGACCAACGGGCTCTCGATCCCCGACTACGACCAGTACGACTTCTACCGCAAGCTCCCCACGCTCGACACGCTGGCCAGGGCGACCGGCGTCGCCGACCTCCCGTCATGGGTGGGCTTTCGCACGCACCCGAGCTACGACGCCTACTGGGAGGCGCGCGCGCTCCAGAACGTGTACCGAACGCCCGAGGTCCCGACGCTCGTCGTCGGCGGCTGGTGGGATGAGGAAGACCTCCTCGGTCCGCAACTCATCTATCGCACGCTGGAACGCGCGGACACCGGCCGGCGCAACTTCCTCGTGATGGGACCGTGGTCGCACGGCAGCTGGTCACGCCCCGGCGGCGATTCGCTCGGTCCCGTTAGGCTCGGCGGGAAGTCGGCGGACTACTTCCGAGCCAGCATCCAGCGTCCATGGTTCGCCCACTACCTGCACGGCAAGGGCGACGGCCGCTTCCCCGAGGCGCAGGTCTTCGAGACCGGGGCGAACGAGTGGCGCCGCTTCGACGCCTGGCCGCCGAAGAATGCCATTCCGCGCCGACTCTACCTGCGCGGAGAACGGGCGCCTCGCCTTCGATCCGCCGGCAGCGTCCACCACGTCGGGCAGCGTTAGGCCTGCTCGCGACCCGATGCACGCCAACGACTTCGACGCGTTCGTCTCCGACCCCGCCCATCCCGTCCCGTACATCCCCCGTCCCGACAACGGCGACGGGTGGAGCACGTGGCTGGTCCAGGACCAGCGCTTCGTCGACAACCGCCCCGACGTCCTCACGTGGACGTCGGAGCCGCTCAGCGAGGATCTCACGATCGCCGGTGACGTCGTCGCGCACCTCTTCGCGTCCACCACCGGCACCGACGCCGACTGGGTCGTGAAGCTCATCGACGTCTATCCCGACAGCGTCGCCGATCGCCCTCGGCTGGGCGGCTATGAGCTCATCGTCAACGCCGACATCTTGCGGGGTCGCTACTGGAAGGGCTTCGCGCGCGCGACGCCGATCCCGGCGAACACGGTAACACCATTCACGGTGGACCTGCACGGGCAGCTGTACCGCTTCCGGAAGGGGCATCGGCTCATGGTGCAGGTGCAGAGCACGTGGTTTCCGCTCTACGATCGCAACCCGCAGCGCTTCGTGCCTAACGTTTTCTCCGCGAAGCCCGACGACTTCCAGACGCAGACGCACCGCGTCTGGCATACGGCGACCCAGCCCTCGCACCTCAGCATCGCCGTGTTGCCCTGACCGCGTTGGCGCGGTTCGAACGACGCCGACGTCGTCACCAGCCCGACGTACCCGGGCCACCCTTCCACGGCCCGACGATCTCGCTCGTCACCCATCCGCCGTAGAACCCGCCATCCTGCGCGCGCACGCGCTCCCCATCGACGAAGCACGCGACACGACCCGGATACACGGAGAAGCACGCTCCGATCGCCTCGTACGGCGCACGCGGGCGGGATAATACCACCCCGCACGTGTCGCGATCTGGTCGCGGGCAACGACGGACAGATAGCGCGCACCACCCTTCCACTCGCACTGGGAGCCGAGTGCGTCGGAATCCTCGACGAGCGAGTCTCGAAGGACTTCGGCCAACGGAAGGTAGAACGTCGGCGGGCTCGCGGTCTCGAGTAGCCGCAGGGCGTGGCGGGTGCGTATGATCTCGACGCCCGCAAAGCTCACGACGACTTCACGACTGTCCTGCAGCAGCTTCGGCGGTCGAGGGTAGTCCCACACCGACTCCTGGCCTGTAACGTTAGGCATGGCGAACAATGGTCTGTCCTCGCCGGTATAGCGCCAGAGTGCACGGGCGCGAGCATGCTCATCGCTGGACACCGTTCAGTTCCGCCGTCCGTACTGGTCGTACCAGTCCAGCACTCGGCGAGCACGCAGCGTGACCCATCGATTCGGCTCACCGACGGTGCCGGCCAGCTCCTCGTGAAGGGTGTCGCGGTGTCGCACGTCGAGCAGCCAGCGGCCATCGCCCTGGCGCCGTTCGACGCACGATCGCGACCGCCTCCTCGACATGGCTGTCGGGCCTACACGCCAGCCGCGCGCAGATAGTCCAGCGCACGCAGCACGTCGTAGTGCCAGAGCGGCGGAAACGCGAACTGCGTCCACTCGCATTGATGATCTCGCCGGTCGACAACCGTCGGAGCAGACGCCGCTCGAGGAGATATTCCTCGCCGCGCTTGCGCGCGTCCGTCACCGCCGGCGCGGCGCCGAACGCCTGCTCGAACGCGAGCAGCCCTTCGAGCACACAGATCGTCGTGTGGAACGACGAGCGCACCGAGCCGCGCTCGGCCTCGCAGTTCCAGCCGCCGTCCGCGAGTTGTTCACTCAGCAGGCGATCGACGAGCCGATCGCTCCGCTCGCCGAAGTACGCGCCTAACGCGACGACTCGGCCGTTGATGCACGGCTCGACCTCGCCCTCGAAGAACGGCGAGTCTCCGAACTCGGGTCCCCAGGTGACGTGGTCGCGAACGAGATCGATCGCCGCTCGCACGCGCGCGCTCGCGGGGTCGACACCCAGGTCGCGCAGGAACACGCAGCGTGTACATGTTCGACCACCAGAACGGCGTGGCGATGCCGTCGCCCCACTGGCCGTCGGGGCGCTGCTGGTCGAGCAGCCGCGGGCCCCAACCCTCGTCGCGACCCGCGACCGCTCGGCCGCGACGATCTCGGCGGGCGTGTCCGTGAGATCGCGCATGACCTGCCAGCGGATCGACGGGTCGGCGTCGAGGAGCCAGTCGATTACGGGGTCGGTCGAGGATCGAGGGTACTCGCTAGTCGGGCTCAAATCTCGTTAGGTCTTGGGTCTAATGGGGAGGCAGCGGGAGCTTTCCATCCAGCTCGTCGTACACGCGACGGATCGCGGTCTCGAGCTGGCTCCCGAACAACGTCCAACTCCTGAGCGCTCCCCAGTCGCCCTTCGCCGCAGCCTCGCATGGCTCGCCTGGCGAGGTGGTACCTGCCCCGCCACGAGCGCCAGTTGGAGGCGCGGCACACGGAACCTTCGCCGCATGCAGCCGCGTCGCCTCGGCGATCACCAACTCGAGCGCGCGGCGGTACGCCGGAAGGTCGGCCTTCAGTGTTGTCGCATCGTCGACGAAGCCGTGCCCCGGCACGTACCACGTGGCGTCCATGGACTCGGCGTTCTTCAGCGTCTGCACCCATTCCAATGGATAGGCCGAGCGCATCGCGGGGAAGATCCAGTGCAGGTAGGCCTCGCTCATGAACAGCACGCGATTGCCCGGCAGATAGACGCTCAGATCACCACCGGTGTGCGCGCGACCGAGGTCGAGGATCTCGATAGCTCGTGTCTCCCATCCGCATAACGCGCTTGTGCGACACGGTGTCGAGCGGCGTCGGCGGGCCATTCGGACCGCTCGACATGGCTCGCACCGACGCTGGCGTCGCAATGAAGGTGACACCGGCGGGGAACGCGGAGTTGCCGCCTGTATGGTCGCCGTGATCGGAGCAGATGACGACGTACTTGATTGGCTGCGCCGTCGTCTTCGCGATCCAGTCGACCATCTCCCTCGTCTGCGTCGCGTTCCCCTGCCCGTCCGCGACGAGAACGCCGTCACTGGTGATCACGATGAGGCTGACCGTGGTCATCTTGCCGCCGGGGTCTCCCCCGCGTAACGCCTCGTACGAGTAGACGCCGGGCGCGAGCTGCCTCGCGCGCGGGAAGTCGCGCTCGGTGAGGCCGCGCTTGGCGACGTCGGCAGTCTGCATCACCTGCGCAAACGACGCATGCGTTGGTGCGCCCACGAGTGTCAGGCCGAGGATCGTCGTCGTGACGAGTCGCTTCATACGCTGATGTGCTGGGTCAGTTGGCGGACATGCCGAGCTCCTTCGTCACGCGCATTTCCGCCGTGTAGCGCAGCTCGGCGAACCGCACGAGGAGGTCCGCCTCGGTCACTCCGCTGCCGCTCGTCTCCTGTGAGGTCGGCGACGATCATCCCGCGGTGCATCATGATCGTCCGATCGCCGAACCGCACCGCGTGATCCATGCTGTGCGTGACCATGAGCGTCGTGAGCGCGTGCGTGCGGACCACGTGGTCGGTCACGATCATGATCTGCTCCGCGGCGCGCGGGTCGAGCGCCGCGGTGTGCTCGTCCAGCAACAGGAGCTCCGGACGGGTGAGCGTCGCCATCAGGAGCGTCACCGCCTGCCGCTGCCCGCCGGACAGCGTCCCCATGGACGCTTCCAGTCGCCCCTCGAGCCGCATACCTAACGACTCCAGCCCGGCCCGGTACCGCTCGAGGCACGCGCGGTCGAGGCCCACCCGCAACCCACGTCGCTTCCCGCGCAACTCGGCCATCCGCAGGTTCTCCGCGACCGTCATCGATGGGCAGGTTCCCTTGAACGGATCCTGAAAGACACGTCCCACCAGCGCAGCACGCCTGTGCTCCGACCAGCGCGTCACATCCGTGTCCGCAATGCGAATCGTGCCGGCGTCGGTGAGGTAGGTCCCGGCAATGACGTTCAGGATGGTCGACTTCCCCGATCCGTTGCTGCCGATCACGGTGAGGAACTGGCCGGCGGGAATCGTTAGGCTCACACCACGGAGCGCGGGGACACGATCTCCACCCGGCTGGTCGAATGTCTTGTCCAGCGAAGCAACCTCGATCATCGCGTCGCCCCCCGGCGTCGGCCAAAGTTCAGGTTAGGCAGCGCCAGCGTCGCGAGCACGAACGCCGCGGTCGCGAGCTTGAGGTCGATTGGATTGAGGCCGACGCGGAGCGCCACGCCGATCAGGCCGCGAAAGACGATCGCGCCCACGGCCACCATCGCGATGGTCGCCCCGAGACGCCAGCGCCGAGGCTTGAGCGTCTCGCCGAGGATCACGGCCGCCATGCCGGCGACGAGCGTGCCCACGCCCATGGTGACATCGGCGAACCCTTGGTACTGCGCGATCAGCGCGCCCGAAAACGCCACGAGCCCGTTCGCCAGCGCGAGCGCCAGCTCCACCATGCCGCGCCGGTCGACGCCCTGCGCGATGATCATCGCTGGATTGTCGCCCGCGGCCCGCATCGCCGTGCCGAAGTCCGTGCGCAGAAACCACGTGAACCCCACCCCGAGCACGAGCGTGAGCGCGAGGAACACCGCACCGAACGAGAAGTCGTTAGGCCAGGCGGCAGTGGCCGGCAGCATCGCGTGCAGGCGAGTCGCAACCGTCGCGCGGTCGAGCAGCGAGATGTTGGATCGTCCCATCACGTGCAGGTTGACCGAGTACAGCGCGGTCATCACCAGAATGCCCGCGAGTAGTTCGGTGACGCGGAGTCGGGTGTGGAGCACGCCGGTGATGTAGCCCGCCACCATTCCGGCGAAGAACGCCACGACCGTCGCCACGAGTGGATCGACGCCGCCGGCGACCAGCGTTGCAGCCACCGCGGCGCCGAGCGGAAAGCTTCCGTCGGGAGTGATGTCCGGAAAACGCAGCACCCGCGACGCGATGTAGACTCCCCATGCGAGCGGAGCAAACGCGAGACCGAGCACCAGCGCGGATAACCAGAATTCCCATGCTGCCGCCGTGCGGTTGCCATCACCGGAGCGCGCGGCCGGCCTCGGCGCGACGTATCCGACGGTGTCTCCTCCGCGCTTGAGAGGGATGACGGTCGTTGCGCGCGCAATGACTTCCGGCGGAATCGTGACGCCGAAATCGGCGGCCGCACCGAGATCGACGATCATCTGCGGATTCGCCGAGACGCGAAACGGGATGTTCGCTGGACTCTCGCCACGGATCACGCGAATCATGATCAGCCCCTGCGCGTACCCGTTGTCGTAAAAGCTCGCGCCGAGCGAGAGCGGCGCACCGACGAATCCGGTGTTGGCAGAGACGACGGGGATGCCCAGCTCGCGCGCCTGTTTGACGAGCGCCGGAAAGCCGCCGCCGATCATGATGCTCGGGATCTGCATGATCCCACCGGCTCCCTGCGCGCGGAGCGCCTGGACTCCCGTCGCAATGTCCTGCGGACTGGTGCAGGCAACGGTCAGGAACCGGATACCGAGTTGTTGTGCCTTCCGCTTGGCCATGTTGACGTAATGCTCGGCAAACGGATCGGCGGGATCGAACAGCGTGCCCCAGACTTTCGCGGCCGGGAACGTCGAGATCGCGACGGACAGCGCCGAATCGACGGGGAGCGGGATCTCGGCACCGGTGACGTTAGGCCGATGTGCCGTGGGGCTCGTGCCAGCGCTGATGATGTAGGGGTTGGCGACCGAGCCGAAGACGATTGGCCGGTCGGTGATGACCTTCATCGCCGTCTGCGTCGCGACCGATGACATCGTGGCGACCTGCGTGACGCCCTGCTGCAGGAACTCGCGCATGATGAGCGACAGCGTCGGGATGTCGCCCTGGGCGTTGCGCTCGATGAACGTGATGTTGACGTCGCGGACGAAGCCCGAGTCGGCGAGCGCCTTGTAGAAGCCTTCGCGCGCCGCGTCGAGCTGAGCGACCGAGGACACCTGGACGACGCCGACGATCGGTCGTCCGGCGTGTCCGTCGTCGCGGCAGCTCGCGAGAGCGGGATGATGCAAACGAGCCTCAGTGAGACCGCGGCAAGCGGCTTCATCACGCTATCGGGCGCCGAAACGATTCGTCGAAGGACGCTGCATGCGCGGGATCGAGGCCGAGCGGCTGTGTCATGTTCGCGGAGCTTCGGGGCGTCGATGGGTGCGGCGTTGGTGGGAGGCGCCGGCAAACCTACGAACGAGCCCGGTAAACTCGCGAGCAGGGCGCTCTCGTAGGTCCAATCCGATCGGATCGGACGACTTCTCATCCCTGCGCACCCAGTTTCTGGCCGTTCACCAGGGCGACCCAGTCGCCGACCGAGATTCGCCAACGACCACGAGATAGTGAGGCATCCATGACGTATAGAAATCTGACCACCGCGGGCGTAGTGCTAGGCATCGCCCTGCATCCGGACAGCGGCGGCGGCGCAGACCGCCGGTCAACCGCAGCTCCATGTCAATCCGGAATGGAAGGAGTGCTCGTTCCAGCTGAGCCCCTCGCTGACCCAGACGGCGTGGCGTCAGTTCACGCAGGAGGCCGGCCTCGTCGCGTACTTCCGTCCCCTGTCCAATGCGCGGCCAATGGGCAAAGGGCATTTCGAGCTATCAATGCTCCAGTGGAAGACCGGTATCGACGCCAAGGACGCTGCGTGGAACGACACCTTCGTCCATCCCGACTCGGCGCATTGGCTGTTCGAGGGCGAGGGGCTCAAGTTCCCGGGCGTCATGGCTCGGGCGGGCGTCGGCGACGACACGGACGTGGGCGTCTATTTCACCAAGAGCCCCGGCGCGAACTACGGGTTCTACGCCGCCCAGGCGCAGCACTCCATCGTCAACAACCCGGCCCGAGCCTGGGCCGCGGCGGCGCGCCTGAACTTCATGTCCTTGTACGGGCCCGACGACCTCGACTTGAGGGTGTACGGCGTGGACCTGGTCGCGAGCCGGAAGTTCGCGATCACTAGCTGGGCGGCAGTGTCGCCCTATGTCGGGGGTTCCACGTACCTCTCGACCTCGCACGAGAAGTCGGCCGTGGTGCGGATCTCGATGATGAACACGTGCTCGGCACACAGGCGATGGTCGGCGCCACGCTCCAGGTGTCCACGGCCCGACTCGGCGTGGAGTACAACGCGGCGAAGGTAAGCTCGTTCTCGCTCAAGGTGGGCATCGGGGGATGACTCTTGTCGACATTCTACCAGAGTATTGCGCCCTTCTAGTAGAATGTCAACCAGAGGGCCGGATTCGCCGGGCTCACTGGCGCTTGAAACGATCACTCCGACGCTGTCGTACCCCCAGACAGTCCTCGAGTCCCCGGAGACCCGCCGTGCCTTCTCTCGTCAGCGATGTCCGCATCGCGATTCGCCGCGCCCGAAAGCGTCCCGGCTTCACCGTCGTTGCGCTGCTTTCATTGATGCTCGGTATCGGCGCCAACACGGCGGTGTTCAGCCTCGTGAACGCGATCCTGCTCCGACACACTCCGGTCCCGCATCCCGAGCAGATCGCCGAAGTCTATCAACGACAGAGCGATTTTCCCTTCGCGCCGTTCTCGTACCCGGACTACGTCGACTTCCGCCGCGCCTCGGCAGGCACGTTCTCCGAAATCTCCATCTCGCAATTCTCCATCGCCGCGCTCGACGCCGGCGATCACGTCGAGTCGCTCACCGCGGAGCTGGTGAACGGCGATTACTTCCCGCTACTCGGCCTTCGCGCGCAGGTCGGCCGGCTGCTTGGCCCCGAGGACGACGTGGCACCTGGAGCGCACCCGGTTGTCGTTCTCTCGCACGACTACTGGCAGCGCGCGTTCGCCAGCGAGCCGACCGTTGTCGGACGCAAGATGCGGCTCGCGGGCCGCGAGTACACGATCATCGGCGTCGCCCCGGGCACGTACACCGGGACGATCAGCGGCATCGTGCCGGCCGTATTCGCGCCGATCATGATGGTCAACCAGCTACAGCCGGACGTCCGCGATCAGCTCGCGCAGCGCGGCACTCACTCGGCGTTCCTCAAGGCGCGCCTGGCGCCGGGCGCATCGATCGTGAACGCACGTGGAGTCGCCGAGCGGTTCACGGCGGATATGGCGAAGCGCTACCCATCGAACTGGCCGGATGGCACGTCGCTGGTCGTGATTCCGATGAAGGACATCGCCGTCAACCCACTGGTCGACTCCGTCGTCGTACCTGCGGCGGCGGCCCTGATGGTCGTCGTCGGACTGGTCCTGCTCGTCGCGTGCGCAAATCTCGCGAGCTTTCTCCTGGCGCAGGCGCGCGATCGGCGGAAGGAAGTCGCCATTCGACTCGCGATCGGCGCGAAGCGGAGTGCGCTCGTCCGACAGTTCCTCGTCGAGTCGTTGCTGCTCGCCGCTGTCGGTGGTGTGCTCGGCGTCGTGCTGTCCGGCATCGCGCTGCGCATGCTGTTGCGCGCGGACCTGCCGGTACCGATCCCGATCACGCTCGATGTCTCGGTCGATTGGCGCGTGCTCGCCTTCGCGTTAGGCGCGTCAGCCGTCGCCGGCGTGTTGTTCGGGTTGCTGCCCGCACTGCAAGCGACCCGTGCGACGGTCGTCGAGACGATCAAGAACGAGAACGCCAGCGGTGGCCCGTCGCACAGGTTCACCGTTCGCAATGCGCTCGTCGTTGGACAGGTGGCGGTGTCGCTGTCATTGCTCATCACAGCGCTCCTGTTTCTCCGCAGCCTCCAGGCGCGTGCGAAGGTCGATCCGGGGTTCGGTACCGCGCCGGCGGGCATGCTCTGGCTCGCGATTCCGGCCGATCGGTATGACTCGACGCGACGCCAGCTACTGCTCGATGACATTGAACGGCGCATGGCCCGAATCCCGGGCGTCGTGACAGTCGGCGCGACGGACAACATTCTGCTCAGTTCGATCAGCCAGCAGTCAAAACGCATTCGCGTGCCTGGTGTCACGCCTCCCAAAGGCAAGGATGCGTTCGACGTCGATTTCTCCGCCGCCGACTCCGGATATCTCGGAGCGATCGGTGTGTCGGTGATCAGCGGTCGAGGGATCACTGCCGCCGACAGTCGGAGCGCGCCCAAGGTGGCCGTCATCAACGAAGCGATGGCGCGGCAGTTCTGGCCAGGCAAAGAGGCGATCGGCCAAACCTTCAACACCGATTCGAGCGTGTACCGCGTCGTCGGCATCACGCGGACGACGAAGGTTCGCTCGCTCGGCGAGGAGCCACGGCCGTTCATCATCACGTCGTACGCGCAGGAGTTTTCGGCGACGCCGATGATCATCGCGCGCACCAACGGCGACGCCGATCGCGTCGCGACGCAGATGCTCGCGACGCTTCGTGAGATCGACCCCGGCCTGATGGCGATTCAGGTCAAGACGATGTCACGCCACCTTGCCGCAATGCTGCTCCCCGCGCGGCTGGGCGCAATCGCGTTCACGCTCTTCGCGGGGCTCGCGCTCGCGCTGGCCGTTCTCGGCGTCTACGGCGTGGTCAGCTACGCCGTGGCGCGACGCACACGCGAGGTCGGTATTCGGCTGGCCGTAGGCGCGCAGCCGCACGCCCTCGTGAGACTTCTCATGCGCGAAGGCGTCGGCCTCGTGACCGCCGGCATTGTGCTCGGACTGCTGCTCGGCTTCGGCAGCGCTCAGGTTCTCGGTTCACTGCTGTATGGCATCGGGGCGGTGGACCCGCTCACGTTCGTCGGCGCTCCAGTATTGCTGATGCTCGTCGGGGCACTCGCTGCTTTTCTGCCAGCTCGCCGAGCGAGTCGCGTCGATCCAGCGAGCGTGCTTCGCGCGGAGTGATGCCGCGAGGCGCGCGCCGCGTGTGGCGGCGCCTCCAAGGGCTGGCGCTTTCTTCATTGGCGTTCGCGGCGACGCAGCGCGTCGAGATCCTCGCGCTCCTGCACCCAGAACGGCTTCGGAAACTTGCGCGCCGACGGCCAGACGCGATCGAGCGTCGCCGCCTCGAACAGCTCGCCGTTCTTCATCACGTATTTGATCGAGGTCGAGTTGCGGATGTTCTCGAGCGGATTCGCGTCGAGCACCTGCAGGTCGGCCAGCTTGCCCGGCTCGATCGAGCCCAGGTCGGCGCCATAGCCGATCGACTCCGCGCCGTAGATCGTCGCGATGCGGAGCGCTTCCATCGGCGTCATGTCGCCGCTCTGGAGCATCCACAGCTCCCAGTGCGCGCCGATGCCGTCCTGCTGCCCGTGCGATCCGAGGCCAGCGCGGCCGCCGGCGCGAACCACGTCGCGCACGCCACGGGCGATCGCCGGGAAGTTGTAATCCTCTTCCACGATCAACGGGCGACGACGTGCCTGACGCTGGAGCACGTCCGCGGGGGTGAAGAACGATGTCTTCGGGTCGGTGTCGAGGTCCGTTCGCGCGCGCCAGTACGTGTCGCCTCCCGGCGCCCCGTACGCCACCACGAGGGTCGGCGTCCACACGATCTTCGACTCGGCGAGGACGGTGACGACGTCCTTGTAGAGCGGTACCTGGCCGATCGAGTGCTCGAGCGCGGTGTAGCCGTCGAGCGCCATGGTGATATCGGCCTTGAGATCCGCCGCGCCCTCGTTGGTCGCGTTGATCCCCTCGGCCAGCGCCGCCTGCAGGATCCACTGCCGCTGGATGCGGCGCGGCTGCAAATATTGCTTCAACGAGTTCACGCCCTGCGCCTTGTAGCGCCTAACGATCTTGAGCGCGTCGTCGTAGCTCTTGATCGGCGCGTTGTTGCTCGTGAGCGGGAAGCCGGTGGCGTAGATGCGTGAGCCGACCATCTCGCCGGCGTCGATCAACTCGCCCCACGCCACGTTCCAGCGCGTGCCGCTCGGGTTGCGCGTGGTGGTGACGCCGTACGCGAGGTTCGACGCGATCGACCACTCCTGTTCCTCGGGCATCTCGCGGCCCGTCTTCGGGTGCGCGTGGACGTCCACGTAACCCGGGATGATCGTCTTGCCAGTGACGTCGATCACGCGTGCGCCCGCGGGCGGCGTTAGGCTTGGGCCCACCTGCGCGATGCGGTCGTTCGTCACGAGCACGTCGCCCTTCTCGATGACCTCGTCGCCGCGCATGGTGACGACGCGCGCGCCGCGAAGCAGCACGCTGCCCTGCGGAACGGCGCGCGGCACCGTGAGCGAGACGACCGCGTGCGTGGTCCCCCACTTCGTCGCGTCGGCGTACTTGAGGATCGAGTCGGTCGGGGCGCGGTAGATGTGATTGGCGAACGACCAGACGATGGTGCGCCCACCGTCCCCCCAGTCGGCGTAGTTCGCGCCCTCGGTCGTCAGGCGACGGAGCGGCACCGTCGGCGACGCGAAGTTCACCGTCAGCCCCTCGCTCCCCACGTCGGTGAGCGGGAAGGCGTAGACGTCGTCCCGATCGAGGACGATGACGCCGCGCCCGTCCGGGGCGACCCGGGCCGTGATGCCGATCGCCTGGCTCGTCGTGATTTTGGCGTGCGTGCGCTTGTCGGATCCGTCGAGCCGCACCGACACGAGCGCCGTCGTCTGCGTGGCGCTGAAGCCCGGAGTCGCGTTAGGCACGACTTCGGTGTAGTAGACCCGCGCCAGCGCGCCGTTCGTCGCGGCGGTGACGCCGGCCGGTCCCGTCGTCCCGCCAGACCCGCCGCTCGCCGAGGTGATGCGGGCGGCCGCGCCGCCGTTCGCGCCGACGACGCGCAGCTCCCCCATCGCGGCGACCCCACCGCCGTCCACCCCCGCCTGGCGTGGTGAGGCGGCGAACACGATCCGGTCGCCTTCCGGCGTCCATCGGGGCCACGACACCCATGCCCCGTCATTCGTCAGGCGCACCGGCTGGCCGGCGCCGTCGGCGCGCGCCTTCCAGATCGCCCCGCCCGCCGAATCGGACCAGGACGCAAACGCGACCCAGCGCCCGTCGGGGGAGAAGCTCGGGTAGTACTCTCGCCCGGTCGCGTTCGTGATCCGGCGCGGCGCGCCAAACGCCAACCCGTCGCGCGTCGCGACGTACACCTTCCCGACGGCCGAGAACGCGATCCGCCGCGCGTCCGGCGACTCGGCCACCGTGACGAGCTGGGTCACCTGGACCGGCGCGTCGCTTGCCTTGAGCGGCACGAAGAGGTGCTGGCCAAGTCCCACCTCCACGTTCGCGGAGAACGGGATCACGCTGACCTGGCGCGTCGCGAGGTCCACCCGCTTGATCTTGCCGCCGCCGTAGAAGACGACGCTCTTCGAGTCCGGCGTGAACGCGTAGCCGGGGAAGACGTCGTTAGGCGCGTAGCCCTCGGCGTCGTCGCGCTGCGTCTCGCCGACGAGCCAATGGTCCTCCTGCGTCGTGAGATCGCGGACGCGGAGGGCGGTCTTCGTGCCCGCGCGCGTCGCGTAGACCAGCCATCGGCCGTCGCGGGACGTGACCGGCCGGTACGCGCCGCCGGAGCTCGCGGTGAGCGCGGTCTCGGTGCCGCGCTCGCGGTCGAAGGCGATGATCTGGTAGGCGGCGAAGTTCTCGCCGGTGTAGCCGCCGGGATGCGAGCCGAAGTACACCGTGCGGCCGTCCGCGGAGAAGGCGGCGCCGGTGTTCGTCGTCTTTCGCGTCGCGACCGACGGAAAGAGCTGCACGCCGTTACCGCCACCCACGTGGTAGAGCCAGAGCGGGACGTTCGTGAGGTAGTTCTCCTCCGTCGGGTACGCGCCGAAGCGGCGGACCACGACGTATTGCCCGTCGGGAGACCAGCTCGGCGACGACAGCGCGTTGTCGACTTCCTTCGTGATCCTGCGCGCGCCCGTGCCGTCGGCGTTCACGAGCCACAGGTTGTCGCCGCCGTCGCGGTCCGAGATGAAGGCTATCGTGCGGCCGTCCGGGCTCCAGCGCGGCATGCAGTCCCACGCCGTTCCAGTCGTGAGGCGTGTGGCGGTGCCGCCGGCGATCGGAATGGTGTAGAGGTCACCGAGGATGTCGAAGACGATCGTCTTCCCATCGGGCGAGACGTCCAGCGAGATCCACGTCGCTTCGTCGGTGGTGAAGCGGACGGTCCGAACCGACTTGATCGGAAGGGAGAGCGCGGTGTCGTTCGCGGCGGCGGTGGGTTGCTGCGCGGCCGCAGGCGTGGGGAACGACGCGCCGAGCGTGAGCGCGGCGAGAGCGGCGAGGCGGCGAGGCGACATGGTGTCGGGTTCTCTAGAAGAAGGCTCTGTGCAATCGAACCGCGCGCAATACATCGGACAGTGGGTCCATTCCCAAATTTTCCAGCGCGCTATCCGAGTCGGCAAGGTGGCCGGACCCTCGCGGCACCGTCGCTATCGTGGCGGAAGCGGGATGCGGAGCCCGAGCGTATACACGGCGGCCTCCGCCCCGATCGGCGCATACGTCAGGCGCACGCTCGACGTATCGAAGTACGCATCGCCAGTTATCGCCCGAGGATACTTCGCGGCCGTGGCGCCCATGTACACGACGATGGTCCCGGTGTCCGGAGAAACCGGTGCGGGCCCCTCGCGGCGATGCACCGTCACGGAGAACCGACCGAGTGAGTCCACGTCGATCGCCACCGTGCGACACCCGCACTGCGGCGTGACTCGCACGACACCCGTCACGCCATCCAACCCCAAGCCGTCGGGCCCGACGACAGTTCCGTTGACCACCGCGCAGCCGAACGAGGGACTTCCGTCCGCCGGCCGGTCGCAGCGAACCGGGCCCGATACCGTGGGCGAGGTCTCGCTGAAGCAGCCGGCGATGATGACTACGAATACCATCACCACTGCCATCGATCGCACCTGACGAGTCCTTCCGATGTTCAGTCGCAATTCATCATCGTCCCTGTGGGAACAGGAACTATACCGCGCGTTGTCCGCTGCCCCGCACCCGGCGCCACATACCTCCGCGAATTTCAGGGAAGCGGCGCCTGGTCGAGCGCCGCGCCGCGACGAAGCGATCTCGGCCGGTCCTCTCGCGCGGGCATCGCCTAACGCGGAGCCGCTACGCGCTGTCGGCGTGCGAGCAGGCGATGGTGCTCTGGCAGAACGAGCCACGGCGGATACAATATCCTCCTGGAGCACGCCAACTCCCACGGAGCTTGTACCATGACACGGGTCCGACTGCTTCCGCTCGTCATGCTGACGGCGGCCATCCCGCTCCTGTCCGAGCGCGCCGCCTCACAGGGGACCAGCACTGACTACGCTCGCTCCGAGGGACTGCGCGCCCGCATCGACGGCCTCGTGATTGACGCTGCCGAGGCGCCGATCTGGATCGGGCGTCCGAGCAACCAGTTCGTCTACCGGAAATCGGTTCAGGGTGGTTCCGCATTCGTGCTCGTCGACGCCGCGACGCTCGAGAAGCGTCCTGCGTTCGATCACGACCGGCTCGCGACGTCCATCGATTCAGCGGTCAAACGCCCGGGTGGCCCGCCCATCACCGGCAAAACGCTCCCGTTAGGCAGGCTCGCCTTCGTGGACTCGGGCCGCGCCATCGAGTTCACGCTCGCTGGCCGTCCGGGTGAGACCGTCACCGACACCACACGATGGCGCTGCACGCTCGCGAACTACGCATGCGGGCGCGCACCCGCGCCGGCCGATTCGCTGCGGTCTCGACGTCAGGTTGGCGGAGGCTTGTTCGGAACGCCCCCGGCTCCCGACGTCCGGCCGCGCGTCTCGCCCGACGGCAAGCTCGAGGCATTCGTCCAGAACTACAATGTCGCGATTCGCGCTGTCGGCAGTCGCGACGTCACGCCGCTCAGCACCGATGGGTCCGAGGGCGACGCGTACGACCCGCAGTCGATCGTGTGGTCGCCGGACTCGCGGCGGCTCGCGGCGTATCGCGTGCGGCCGGGTTACCGCCGTGAGGTCTATTACGTTCAGTCCTCGCCCGAGGATCAGCTCCAGCCCAGGCACTCGACGCTCCTCTACAACAAGCCGGGCGACGTGCTCGACCAGGGCACGCCGGCACTGTTCGACGTCACCACGCGCGCACAGATCGTCGTCGACCGCGCGCTCTTCCCTAACGCGTACGCGATGACCGGGCTCGAATGGCGCAAGGACAACCGTGCCGTCACGTTCGAGTACAACCAGCGCGGCCATCAGGTCTACCGGGTCATCGAGATCGACGCCGCAACCGGGAAGACGCGCGCCGTCATCGACGAGCAGATGCCGACCTTTTTCGAGTACTCGGCCAAGAAGTACCGGTTCGATCTGGCCGACGGAAAGGAGATCATCTGGATGTCGGAGCGGGACGGGTGGAATCACCTGTACCTCTACGACGGCGTGACGGGCAAGGTGAAGAAGCAGATCACGAAGGGCGCGTGGCTCGTGCGCGGCGTCGACTGGGTGGACACGACGAAGCGGCAGATCTACTTCACCGCGAGCGGCATGTACGCGGGCAAGGACCCGTACTTCGTGAACGCGTACCGCATCAACTTCGACGGGACGGGTCTCACGCCGCTCACCGATCCGACGCTGGACGCGAACCACACGGTGAGCTACTCGCCCGACCATCAGGTACTTCGTGGACCTGTACTCGCGCGTCGACGTGCCGCCGGTCATGCAGCTGCGCCGAGCGAGCGACGCCAAGGTGGTCTCGGAGCTCGAGCATGCCGACGCGAGCGCGCTCCTCGCGACGGGCTGGCGCCCGCCCGAGGTTTTCACCGCGTTAGGCCGGGACGGCAAGACGGAGATCTGGGGCGTCATCATTCGCCCCACGAACTTCGACTCGACCAGGACGTACCCGGTCATCGAGAACATCTACGCCGGCCCGCAGGGCTCCTTCGTGCCGAAGACGTTCAGCAACCAGCTCGGCATGCAGTCGCTCGCGGAGCTCGGCTTCATCGTCGTGCAGATCGACGGGATGGGCACGTCGAACCGCTCGAAGGCGTTCCACGACGTCGCGTGGAAGAACCTCGGCGACGCAGGCTTCCCTGATCGCATCCTGTGGCACAAGGCGGTCGCGGCGAAGTATCGCTACTACGACATTAGCCGCGTGGGGATCTACGGCACGTCGGCGGGCGGGCAGAACTCGATGGGTGCGCTGCTGTTTCACCCGGAGTTCTATAAGGTTGCGGTGTCGGCCGCGGGCTGCCACGACAACCGGATGGACAAGATCTGGTGGAACGAGCAGTGGATGGGTGAGCTCGGGCCTCACTACGCCGCGTCGTCGAACGTGGACAACGCCGGCAAGCTCGAGGGCAAGCTGCTGCTGGTCGTCGGCGAGATGGACACGAACGTCGACCCGGCCTCCACGTATCAGGTGGTGAACGCGCTCATCAAGGCGAACAAGGCGTTCGACCTGCTGGTGATTCCGGGCGCGGGGCACACGAGCGGCGGCCCGTACGGCGAGCGGAAGCGAAACGATTTCTTCGTCCACAACTTGTTAGGCGTCGAGCCGCCGGAGCGGAACGGCGCACGTGGCGTCGACGCCGTCGGATGGCCCCCACTAATCCACGGGCAGGAGAAAAAGTCCACTATGTCCTCGACCCAGAAAGTGTTCGAGCACCATCTCGCGTGCTTCGCCGCTGGGGACCTCGAAGGTACGCTCAGCGATTATACCGAGCAGTCCGTGTTGATGACCCCGCTGGGTGCAATTCGCGGTCTCCCGGAGATCCGGAAGTTTTTCGAGGTCGCCTACGCCGAGTTCAGGGAGCCTGGGACCCAGTTCACGACGCATCTGATGCTGGTGGAGGGAGACTGCGCGTTCATCGCGTGGGACGCCGAAACGAGCGCCAACAAGTACGAAGGAGCGTGCGATACCTTCATCATCCGCGACGGTCGGATCGCGGTGCAGACCTTCTCGGCAAAGGTGACGCCCAAACGCGCGACCTGACGCATCAGACTAGGAAATCACTTTCGGTTTCGGCGTCAGGATACGCGGAGTCGTGCCGAACAGCTTGTTGATCGCGTCGATGCGCGTCCCGATCAGCCGATCGAGCCGCGCCTGCGCGGCGTCGGTCTCGGTCTTGAGCTCCGACGTGCGCAGCGTCTCGCCCGCCGTCGGCGCGTGAATGCCGCGCCACACCATGCCCGCCACTCCGGTCACCTCCTCGCGGAGCCGCGGATATTGCCGATAGCCCATGACCGGCTCGGGCCTAACGAGCGTGGAGTCGCGGAAGTGCGTGAGCTCCTTGATCGTGCTGTCCACGAGTGCCAGCGCCTGGTCGCGCTGCGCGACCTGACGCCCCCCTGAATCGAGCTGCTGTTTCAGGCCCTTGAGCTGCGTGAGCAGGTCGTTCGTGTTATCGACGATCCTGTTCACCCGCGCCGTGAGGTCTCGCAGCTCGAGTCCCGTGCGCTCCTGCGCGACGACGTCCGCCGGCGGCAGGTCATACCGCGGATCGATCTCCACCACGACCGGCTTCGTGAGCTTCTTGCCGTCGACGTCGAGCGTGAGCGTGTATCGCCCGGCCTTCACCATCGGGCCCGGCGGCGTTCCGAAGCTCTCGAGCGTCACGTCGCGGTCGTAGACGCGCCACGGACCCTTGGGCGGCGGCGGCGCGTCGGGGCGCGGCCGCTCCACGCCGCCCTCGGGCGGCTCGAAGCGGAGATCCCACGTCGTGCGGTTGAGCCCCGACTGGTTAGGCAGCTTCTTGATCGTGCGGATGACGGCGCCGCTCGCATCGCTCACCGTCATCGTCACCGCTTTGGCCGAGTCCTTGAGGACGTACGCGACGATCGCGCCGTACGGCGGATTTTCGCCGGCCCAGGCGCGGTAGCCGAGGTTGCCGTCACGATTCGAGAAGTTCCAGCGGACCGCGGGGCGGACATCGAAGAGGGTGACGTCACTGCCTAACGCCGTTCGAATCTCCTGCAGCGGCGTGATGTCGTCGAGGACGTACAGGCCGCGGCCGTGCGTGGCGACGAGCAGATCGTTGTCGCGCGGGTGGATCTGGATGTCGCGGACCGGCACCACCGGCAGGTCGCCGCGGGCCGCGACCCAGTGGCCGCCGCGATCCCACGAGACCCACAGTCCCAGCTCGCTGCCGAAGTACAGGAGGTCGTGCCGGCGTGGATCCTCACGAATCACGTGGCCCCAGCCGGCGGTCTTCGGGAGATCGCCCACGATCGACTTCCACGTGCGCCCGAAGTCGGTCGTCATGAACACGTACGGCGCGTAGTCATCGTCCTGGTGGTGGTCGGCCACGACGTACGCGGTCCCGGCCGCGTCGCGCGACGCCTCCACCGTCGGAATCCAGGCGTTAGGCGCGAGGCCCGGGACGTTCTTGAAGACGTTCGCCCACGTCTTCCCGCCGTCGCGCGTGACCTGGACGTTGCCGTCGTCGGTGCCGACCCAGATGACGCTGGAGTCGAGCGGCGACGGCGCAATGCTGAGGAGCGTCGTGTGAAACTCTGCCGCCGTGTTGTCCACGACGATCTGACCGCCGGAGTTCTGCTGCTTCTTCGGGTCGTTCGTCGTGAGATCCGGCGAGATCACGTCCCAGGAGTTTCCGAAATCGCGCGACCGGAAGAGCACGTTGCCGCCGAAGTACACGGTGCCCGGCTGGAGAGGCGTCACCGCGATGGGTGAGTTCCAGTTGAAGCGATACTTGTGGCCGAACATCATGTCGCCCACCGAGCCGACGCGGTTCGGGTAGGGGTAGATCGTCTTGATGTTGCCGGTGCGCGCGTCGGTGATGGTGATCATCCCGCCCTGCGCGTCGGAGTAGACGAGCCAGGGCTTCGCCACGTCCGGCACGGTGAAGAAGCCGTCGCCGTACGAGATCGGCACCCAGTCCGCGCGCTGCACGCCGCGCAGCGCGAAGCCCATGGTCGTGCCGCACCAGTTGCCGTTGTCCTGCAGCCCGCCGCACACGTGGTACGGCCGTTCCATATCCACGTTGATGTGGTAGAACTGCGTGAACGGGTAGTTGTTCACCACGTCCCACGTGCGGCCGCCGTCGCCGCTCACTTGCCACCCGCCATCGGACCCTTCGAGAATGCGTCGCGGGTTCAACGGGTCGATCCACATCGCCTGATGGTCGCCATGCACATCGCCGCGAAGCTGCGTGAAGTTCGCGCCACCATCCTCCGACAGGTACAGATTGCCGGAGAGCGCCCAGATGCGATTCGGGTTCTGCGGATCGACGCGGATGTCGGCGTAGTAGAAGGGGCGGAAGTTGATGTTCGGGTCCTTGTTCACCATGCGCCACGATTCGCCGGCGTCGTTGCTTCGCCACAGCTCTCCTTCATCCACCGTCTCGGTCACCAC
Organism: uncultured Gemmatimonadaceae bacterium; assembly: GCA_963829055.1. Lineage (GTDB taxonomy): Bacteria > Gemmatimonadota > Gemmatimonadetes > Gemmatimonadales > Gemmatimonadaceae > JAJKIV01. The sequence goes on from CAWHHI010000010.1 coordinate 112,178, forward strand.
GTAGACGATGTTCGGATCACTCGGCGCCACGGCGACGCCGATCCGGTCCATCACCTTCTTCGGCAAGCCGCGTGTCTCGTTAGGCCCGCTCAGTCGGGTCCAGTGATCGCCGCCGTCCACCGACTTCCACACCGACGTGTTCCCCGCCCCCGACTCGAGGTGCCATGCCCGCCGAAGGAACGTGTACATGCCGGCGTAGATCACGTTGCTGTTGCCCGCGTCGGCGGAGATGTCGGAGCAGCCCGTCTGCGCGTCGATGAACAGCACGCGCTTCCACGTGCGGCCGCCGTCAGTGGTCTTGAAGACGCCACGGTCCTCGTTCGGTCCCCACTCGCGCCCGAGTGCACACGCGTACACGACGTTCGCGTCGCGCGAATCGATGACGAGGCGTGCGATGCGGTCGGTCTTCTCGAGACCCATGCGGACCCAGTGCTCCCCACCATCGACCGATCTGTACACACCGTCGCCGAACGACGCATTGTTGCGCGGGTTCCCTTCACCGGTGCCGGCGTAGACCACGTTCGGATTCGACGGCGCCACCGCGATGGCCCCGATCGACGCGACGGACTGCCCGTCGAACACTGGCTTGAACGTCGTCCCGCCGTTGGTGGTCTTGATGATCCCTCCGTTGGCGCCGGCGACGAAGTACGTGGAGGGATCGCCCGCAATACCGGCGACGACCGAGACTCGGCCGGCATTGTTCGTTGGCCCGAGCGATCGCCACGGCAGGCGGCCGAGCGTGGCGAGCTCGCGCGAGAGGCCGGGCGCTGGGGCGGGAACCTGCGCGTCGAGCGTAGGCGCGCCGGCGAAGACAACGGCGGTTGCGATTGCGAAGAGAGAGCGCATTGGGCGTCTGGGTTCGTGACGCGGTGAAGGTCGCGCGATGAAGGCCAGCGCACAACCGAGACGCAGATTCCAGAGGGCGCTCGATGTTCGTTAGGTATGCGCGTTAGATGTTGATAGCAGGCGATTCTGGCCCCTAGCCAGAATTGGCAAATGCGCTCCGCATCGCGCCTGTCACGGAAGCGCTGTCCGTTGCCAATTCTGGCTATAGGGCCGGCCTCGCCTGCTATCAACATCTCAAACTCATCCGGCGGAGGGCCTGGAGCTGTCGATCTGGAAATGCATGCGCTCCAGCAGCGCCGCAAACCGAGGATCCGAACGGAGGACGTCGAACCCGGGCGTCACCTTGAGCCCGTCCATGAACGACGCGTGCTCGGTGTACCCGCGCTCCAGCCAGCGGAATGCCGCGTCCTTGTCACCGAGTCCGGCGTACGCGAGCGCGATGTGAAACGGCGGCAGGTAGCGACTTCCGTCGGAGGCCACCAGCGACTCGATGAGGCGTTTCCCATCGTCACGATGACCAGTGACGGCGTAGCCGTAGGCGAGGTGCGCGGAGTCGCGGACGCCGTTCAGCGCCGCCGCACGGCGAAACGCGTCGATTGCCTGGTCGTTCATTCCTTTCTGCAGGTACGCATGCCCGAGCAATTGAAGCGCCAGGTCGGATCGCGGGTTGAGCTCCAGCGTCTCCTGGAGGTCGCGGATCGCCTCGTCGGGCCGTCGGCTGCTCAGGTACACACGACCTGACATCAGGCCGGTAGGCGAAAGCGGGTCGAGCTCGCGCATAACGCGAAGTTGGGCCAGCGCTTCTTCCCCACGGCTCCGTCCCCACAGGAACGCGGCGTACCAGATGCGGGCCTGGGGGTACTTCGGATCCAACGCAATGGCGGTCTTGAACGACGCTTCCGACGCCTTCCAATTCCATTCGTACGTCATCTGCTCGTGTGCGAGCGCGGCATGCGCTTCGCCCAGGTTCGGGTCGAGCGCGAGGGCGCGCTCCGCCGCCGCGCGAGCTTTCGGGGAAACGTCGCGCGGGCGCTCGAAGCCGAAAATGCCGAGCGACGCATACGCAGACGAGAGTCCAGCGTAGGCGCGCGCAAAGCCCGGATCCCGCTGCGTAGCCTCGGCGAAGTACTGCACTGCCCGGTGCAGCTCCGCCCGTCGCCGCGTGGAGACGAAGTACTGGCCCTTCAAGTACAGCTGATACGCCTCGAAGTCTTCGGTCGGCCGCTCGGCGAGGCGGGTCGGCACGTCGCTCCCGGTCAGACGAACCGACAGCGCGGTCGCGATGGCACGCGCGATCTGTTCCTGAACGGCGAAGATGTCGCGGCGATCACGATCGTAGCTCGCCGACCACACCACGCGGTCGTCTCGTGCGTCGACGAGCTGAGTCGCTACCTTCAGCCGCTCCTGGTCCCGTCGCACGGTGCCCTCGACCACGTAGTTCACGTGCAGCGTGTCGGCGATGGTTCGGGCGGCGAGATTCTTCCCCTTGAGTGCAAAGCTCGAAGTGCGCGGGCGGACTGTCAGAGCCGGAACTCTGCCAAGCGCGGCGATCAGATCGTCCGTCAGCCCGTCGGTAAACGGCTCGTCGTCGGCATTGCCGCTCGTGCTGACGAACGGAAGCACGGCAATCGACGGCGCCGCTGGCGCGACACGCGGGTCGGTGCGCCAAAGCGTCACCAGCAACGCGGCGGCGGCAACGACGAACAACGAGACAGCACCGAACACGCACCCGCCTCGAGACGCGCGCGCGATACGACGTCGGACGAGTGACCGCTCGCGGGTCGGTGGCGATCGTGGCGTCGTCGAGGACGCGCAGCACCTGCGTCGCATCCTGCGGCCGCTCGGCGGGAGCCTTTGCCAGGAGCTGCATAACGAGACTCCCGAGTGCCGATGGGACATCCGGCCGCAGGACGCCAATCGGTGTGGGAGGCTTGGTCAAATGCGCCTCCGTCAGCTCTCGCACGCTTCGGCCGGAGAACGGCGTCGCGCCGGCAAGCATCTCATACGCCACCAGGCCGAGTGCGTAGAGATCTGCGCGGTGATCCGTCTCGGCATCGCCGAGCGCCTGTTCCGGCGCCATGTACGCGCGTGTGCCGATCACCAGACCGATCGCGCTGAGCGTTTCGTGCGCCTTCTGCTCGTCGGAACCCACAGCCGCAGCCAGCGCCTTTGCCACACCAAAGTCGGCCACCAGCGCATCGCCATCGCGGTTGAGCAGGATGTTCTCGGGCTTGATGTCCCGGTGGACGACGCCGTGTCTGTGGGCGTGGGCCAGGGCGCGGGCGACATCGCGCAGCACGCGAACGGCATCCTCGATCGGCAGCGGGCCGTCGCGGGCGAGACGAGCGCGTAAGCTCTTCCCGTCCACGAAGGGCATGATGTAGTACAGATGTCCGGAGCCCGCGCCGGAGTCGTACAGCGGCAGGATGTGCGGATGGTTGAGCTGTGCCGCGATCTCGATCTCGCGCTGAAATCGGCGGGCGCCTGACGACGCACCGACGACGGACGTGAGCGCCGGATGGACGACTTTGAGCGCGACGGCGCGGTGATGTCGTTCATCACGGGCGAGGTAGACGGTGGCCATGCCGCCGCGCCCGAGCTCTCGCTCGATGGTGTACCGGTCGCCTAACGCTGCCTGCAGCTCGGCGGGCACCTCGTGCGTTGCGCCGAAGTGGGCCGCGTCGACGTGCTCGAGCAACGGTGCGGCGAAGAATGGTGCGGGCTCTCTCAGAAACCCGTCCGCGGCGTCCGCCTGCTCGCACCCGCGCAGCAGATGCTCGACTTGCGCCCGCAGGTCCGGGTCGGTGCAAGCCTGCTCGAGGAACGCGACGCGCTCGTGCTCGGGCCGCTCGAGGGCATCGGCCGCGAGCCGCTTCACCTCCTGCCAGCGTTCGACACTAGTCACGCCGGAGCTCCTGATAGAGCCAGCCCCTCGCGGTGACCCACTCGCGCGCGACGGTGCGTTGCGAGACACCGAGCGCCGTTGCCGTTTCCTCTTCCGTCAGGCCTCCAAAGAAGCGGCATTCCACCACGCGGGCTTGCCGCTCATCGAGTCGGGCGAGCCGCTCCAGCGCCTCATCCAGCGCAACCAGTGCGTCGGCACGCTCGGCGACCGGAATGTCGGTGTCTTCGAGCGGAACGGGTCGCACCGGCGCGCCATCGTCCCCGCCGCCCCGGCGCGCAGCGCGATACCGGCGCGCGTAGTCCACCAGAATGCGGCGCATCGCGCCCGAGGCCACGGCAAAAAAGTGCCCGCGATCCTGCCACTCGGCCCGCGTCTGATCGACCAGCTTCAGATACGCTTCGTGCACGAGCACGGTCGTGGAGAACGTGTGCCCCACGGGTTCCGCGCGAAGCTGCAGGTGGGCGATGCGCCTCAACCGCTCGTAGACGAGGGGCACGAGACGGTCCATCGCGTCGGGCGCGCCGTTGCGCAAGGCGAACAGCGCCTCCGTGATCGCCTCCGGATCCTCCGGGCTCGGCTCAACGCGCATGCACCGTTGGCATCTTCTGTCGGTTTTCTGCGCGTGGCTTGATGGGGAAAGACTTCACGTTGGTTGCCCCCGAACGAAATCCACCTGTCACCCATCAAGGAGATTTTCGATGCGTCCCATGTCCGCACGAACTTCGCGCGCGGCGCGCGTTGCCGCCATGCCGCTCGTGGCCGCCGTCCTGGTCAGCTCAGCGTGTAGCGACCAGCCCACTGCCACGGCTCCGATTGGCGTCCGTCCGCGAAGTGTCCGCCCAGCCGGTTTCCACCAGCATCTCCACCGATCCGATAACGGACATCGTGACCGCCGTGACCGCGGCCTGGACTGCCAAGGACGCGTCGGCGTACACGGCAGCCTATGCGGAAGATGTGCAGGTGATCAATCCGCTCGGTGAGCTCCATCACCGGCCGGGACGCCCTTCGCGCGCAGCACGCGTTTCTCTTCGCCGGTCCATTCGCCGGCAGCACGCAGACGATCGAGGTGCGCGACATCCAATTCCTGACTGGAACGATCGCGATCGTTTACCAGGACGTGTCACTCACCGGGTACGCTTCTCTCCCGCCCGGGCTGCCGTCCAGCGGCGGAGTCGTGCGAACCCGCGTGACGTGGGTGGTGGAAAAGCGCGGCGGGAGCTGGGAGATCGTGTTCCAGCAGATGACGCCGCGCCTCTGAGCGGCATCGAGCTCACGCGCGCGGCCGCCGAGCTGACCTCGACGTGCAACGTCGCCGGAGCCTAACGACTCGGCGACACGTCGAGGTCAGCTCGCTGTGCGGCGACGGCGCACTGACACGCTAGAAGGCCGCCAGCCTCGCGTTCGGAATGTCCGTCACCAGCATGCAACCCGGCGCGTGCGTGATCGCGAACGGAATCCTTGCCGACACGATCGCCGCCTGGGGGGTGACACCACACGCCCAGAACACCGGCAGCTCATCCGCCGCGATGTCGACCGCGTCCCCGTAGTCCGGTCGTGCGAGATCTCGAATCCCGATCAGCGCCGGGTCGCCCAGGTGTACCGGCGCGCCGTGCACGGCCGGAAAGCGCGACGTGATCTGGATCGCGCGAATGGCATCCGCGGCGTTCATCGGCCGCATCGATACCACCAGCGGCCCTGAAAACCGGCCCGCGGGCTCGCACATCACGTTCGTCCGGTACATCGGGACCGTCGTGCCGGCGCTCAGGTGCTCGAGTGGAATCCCCTCGGCGGTGAGTGCCTCCTCGAACGAGAACGAGCACCCGATGACGAACGCGACGAGATCGTCGCGCCAGATATCGGCGACGCTCGGAGTCGACCCGACCAGGGCACCGTCGCGCCACACGCGGTAGCACGGAAGGTCGGTGCGGAGATCCACGTCTTCACCTAACGACGCGATGCGCGGATCACCCGGCTCCGACACCGCGATCAATGGGCACGGCTTGGGATTTCGCTGACAGAAGCGCAGGAAGTCGTCGGCGACGTTCGCGGGAAGCACCACGAGATTCCCTTGCACGAACCCCGGCGCGAGGCCGGCGGTCTGCCCCGTGATGCGTTGCGCCCGAGCGGCCAGACGAACCGCGAGCGGGTCGGCGTTAGGCATGTCAGTGCGCTGTCAGCGGTTGTCAGTAACCGACGGCCATCCCGTCCTTTCGCGGGTCACTCGCTGCGGCGAACCCCTTCGGAAGTCGCACGATCGCCTGCGCACCGCCGAACGCGACCGGAGGCTGGTCGATGAGCACATGGCCAAGAGCCTCGAGCGCCTTCCGGACGGAATCGGTCACGGGCGCCTCGAGCGCGACCCGCAGCCCGTCGTAGTGCCGGAACCGCGGCGCGTCGATCGCCGCCTGCAGATCCATACCGAACACGAAATAGTTGAGCAGGAACTGCACGTGTCCCTGTGCCTGCACGCCGCCACCCATGAGCCCGAAGCTCATGTACGCCTGCTCGCGGCCGTTCACCGTCTGCGTGACGAACGCCGGGATCAGCGTATGGAAGGGACGCTTGCCCGGCGCGACCGTGTTCGGGAGACCCGGCGTCAGGGTGAACCCGGCGCCACGGTTGTGCAGCACGAAGCCCGTCCCCGGCACGACGATCCCCGATCCGAAGTAGTCGTAGTTCGAATTGATGAACGACACCATGTTGCCCTCGGCGTCGGCGACCGTGAGGTAGACGGTCTCGCTCTTCGTGCGCGCCGGCCCCGGATCGACGCGCTCCTGCGCCCGCGTCGGGTTCATGTGACTGCGGCGCTCGGCGATGAACTCGTCGGTGAGCAGCTGCTCGGCGGGCATGTCGAGGTGGTCCGCGTCGCCCACGAACCGATCGAGGTCGGCATAGGCGAGCTTCTTGGCCTCGATGAGGTGGTGCAGGTACGTCGGCGAGTTGTGCCCCATCGCCTTGAGATCGTACGTCTCGAGAATGCGCAGCATCTCGAGCGCCGCGATCCCCTGGTTGTTAGGCGGCAGCTCCCACACGCGGTAGCCGCGGAACGGCACCGAGATCGGTGTCACCCAGGTGGGAGCGTTCTTCTTCAGGTCATCGAGCGTGACGAAGCCATTGAGCGCGGACAGTCGCGCCACGATGCGCTGCCCCAAGCGCGCCGCCGTAGAACGTGCCGATGCCGTTCTTCGCGATGTCCTGCAGCGTGCGGGCGTAGTCGGGATTCTGGAACCACTCGCCCGCCTTCGGGGCGTGCCCGCCTCGGAGAAACGTGGCGGCGGCCGCCGAGTCGCGCTGGAGAAACGCGGTCTCATTCGCCCACTGCGCGGCGATGATCGGCGAGACGGGGAATCCGTCACGCGCGTACGCAATGGCGGGCTGTAGCGCCTGCGCGAGCGTTCGCTTGCCATGCGTGCGCACGAGCATGTCCCACCCCGCGAGCGCGCCGGGGACGGTCACCGACATGACGCCCTGCTGCGATCCGGCGCGAAAGCCGCGCGCCTGGAGCGTCTCGCGCGTCATGAGCGAGCCGGCGCGCCCGCTCGCGTTGAGCGCGACGAGCTTCTGCTCCCTGGCGAGCCAGACGATCGCGAACATGTCGCCGCCGATGCCGGTCATGTGCGGTTCGGTCACGCTCAGCACGGCGGCGGCGGCGACGGCGGCGTCGATGGCGTTACCGCCCTGGCGCAGCACCTCGAGGCCAGCCGCGGAGGCGAGCGGTTGGCTCGTCGCGACGGCGCCGTTGGGGGCATAGACGGTGGATCGGCCGGCCAGGGTGGTCGGCCGTTGGGCCTGAAGCGCGACAGGGGCGGCGAGGAGCGTGGTGAGGGCGACGGCGATCGCGGCTGAGTCGGTTCATCCGAGCTCCGACGGAATGGCGTTAGGCGGCGACGGATGTGGTCGCGCGGGCGTTGCGCTGCGACGCAGCGTGACAGTGAAGGTCGCTCCCCCGTCGGGATTCTCGTGGGCACTGATGGTCCCGCCATGAGCCTCGACGATCGTCCGCGCGATCGTTAGGCCTACGCCGAGGCCATTCGTCTTCGTCGTAACGAATGGTGTGAACAGCTTGCCCATGATTTCAGCCGGCAAACCCGTTCCGGTGTCACACACGGAGACCTCGACGTCGGCGGCCCTGACCACGCTTCGTAACGTGATCTGACGCCGTGCCGGCCGACTCTCAGGCAGCGCGTCCATCGCGTTCCTCAGCAGGTTGACGAGCACCTGCTGCAAGAGCACCTGATCGCCGTCGATGACGCAAGGCGTGGAAGAGAGATCGAGGGTCGCCTCGATCCGCCGCGCTCGCATGTCGTGGGCGACGAGGGCGAGGCTTTCATACATCACGGAGTGCAGGTCGATCGGCTTCCTCTGCAGCTCATGGCTGCGGAGCATTGTCCGATGGCGATCAATGACCTGTGTGGCGAGGACGGCTTCGGCCTGGATATCGGCCAGGATCTCCCCTGTCGTGTCGGGCGTCGCCCGGTTGGCTGTGACCATCATCTGAAGCGCCTGCGTGTTGTGCATGATCGCGCTGAGAGGTTGCCCGAGCTCATGTCCGATCGAGGTCGTCAGCGCCGACATCGTCGCGCGGCGGTTGGTATCGGCGGCGAGAGCCAGGTTCCGCCGGCTGTCGATCTCGGCGCGATGCCGTGCGCGGCGCTCGTGCAGGAGCCGCACGATGAGGAGCGCCTGGAGAATCAGCGCGCCGAGCACAGCGAGAACCGTGAGCTTGTATTCACCCCACAGGGTCGGGCCACGATACATGACGGTGCTTCCCGGCGGCAACCGACTCTCGGGAATACCCCACCGCTGTAACTCGCGCCAATCGAAGATCGGCTTCCCCGCCATTTGTGGCGGTAGTCTGATGGTTCCAGCTGGCTCGCCGGACAGGATTCGGCCGGCCACGTCGGCCGAGTTGCGAGCAATTTCGGGTACGGACATCAGTGACCCACCGACAATGCCATGTCCGAGATATGAGCTCATCGCTCCAAAGATCGGGGCATTCGCCTTCTCGTGAAGGGCGGCGAACACTTGCTCGTCCGGGTACGCCCCGCCCACCGCGTCCGTGCCGAAGGTGAGATAAACAATCGCCGAGTGGCGTGGAAGGTTCGCGGAGCGGCGCACTATGTCGGGAAGGGACAACTCGTTGGACCAGAGGAATGTCACGCGACCCTGAAATCGCTTGAGCCCGGGCTCGAGCTCCGGCTGCCAGAACCTGCCGATCGGTCCGGCCCCGACAACCATTAAGACCTGTTTGGTCTCGGGTAGTACCCGCAGGACTTCATCGATGATGTGAGGAAAATCGTTGCTGACCATGACCGCACTCTCGTTCTCGCCAAGAGGCGCCCCGCGGAGGTATCGCTGATCCACCGAGGCGAACAGGAGCGGCGTCTCCGGGAAAAGCTCCTGCCGATGCTTGCGCGCGAACACAGCCGCAGGGCCGCCGGCAGTCACAATGAGGTCCGGGGACGTCCGACCGGCAAAAATCGATCGGATGTAGTCGACGAGGTCTTGGTCGGGCGCGCCGACAAATCCTGTGGGCCCCACGACCACCTGGATGACGTTCACGGGTTGCCCGATGCGCTGGTCCAGGTCTACACGGAAACCGCCGGTGAAGTGATCGAGCGGCAGGGTCCCGCGGTCGAGCGATTGCAGTACCAGAACGTGTTTGACCGGGGGCTGCGCTTCGCTCGTCGCGGCGCCGATCGCCAGCAACCCCCCCAGCAACGCACACTGCAATCTGCTGCGAACGCGGCACTCCGGACGCGTTCGGCCTGCCAGGGCCCTGGCCCTGGTGTCCTGGGCTGTGACCAAATTTCGGGTGCGGGCTGAAATCGCTGAGTCGACCATTGGAGTCGGCCAATCTGGGGGCCAAGCCTGCACAGCGGCAATACCGTTGGCACTAAGCGCGCCCGCGCGCCCGGGAAGAATATTCTTCACGTCGTGACCCATCCTTCGGCCGAGTTCCTCGACCTGCAGGCCGCCCTGGCCGGCGAGTATTCGCTCCAGCGCGAGCTCGGCCGCGGAGGCATGGGAGTGGTGTACCTCGCTCGCGACGTGCAGCTCGATCGCGACGTCGCCATCAAGGTCCTGCCCACGCACCTCGCCCGCGATCCGGAGGCGCGCGAGCGGTTCGTGCGAGAGGCCCGCATGGCCGCCGGCCTCTCGCACCCGCACATCGTCCCGATCCATCGCGTGGGCGAGGTGCCCGCAGGGCATCCCGAGCGGAGCGAGGAACCTCGCTTCGTCTTCTTCGTCATGAGCTACGTGGAGGGCGAGACGCTCGGCGAGCGACTCCGCACGCGCGGCCCGCTTCCGCCCGCCGAGGCGACGCGCGTGATGCGCGAGGTCGCCTGGGCACTCGCCTACGCGCACGGACGCGGCATCGTCCACCGCGACGTGAAGCCGGACAACATCCTGCTCGAGGCGGGCACTGGCCGCGCGCTGGTGACGGATTTCGGCATCGCCGCATGGCGGTGGCAGACCCGGTCACCGCGACCGACCCGGGAAAGATCATGGGGACCGCGCACTTCATGAGCCCGGAGCAGGCCGCGGGCGAAGCCGTCGATGGCCGCAGCGACATCTACGCGCTCGGCGTCGTCGGCTATCTCGCGGTGAGCGGCCGCCTGCCGTTCGAGTCGTCCAACCTGCCGGCGCTGCTCGTGCGCCAGGCCACCGAGCCGGCCGCCGAGCGTGATGCGCGCGGCGCCCGGGCTGCCTCCCGCGCTCGGCGCCGCGATCGACCGGTGCCTAACGCGCGATCCTGCCGGCCGATTCGCCGACGGCGAAGCGCTGGCCGAAGCGCTCGCGCCAGCGCCTGACGCGCGGCCCGCACTGCCGCCCGACGCTGCGCGCGTGGCTCGCGGCGCGAAATCCGCTTCTCGCTCCCGTATCTGGCCTGGTCCGGCGGGTTCAGCCTTCTCACGCTGGCGAACCTCGTTGCGTGGGTGACCGGCAACCGGCCCGACGGGCCGGCGGACATCGTACTCCTGGCCGCGATCACGGCGTTGCCGCTGCTGCCGATCGTCGGTTTCCATCTGAACCAGGCGCACAGGCAATTCCGGGCCGGGCACACGCTCGCCGACCTGCGGGCGGCGCTCGCCGTCGCGCGTCGCGAGCGCGCGGAGACCGAAGCCATCACGCGAGAGGAAACCGAGACCCCGTACTCATCGCGTCCTGCGGCTCGCTCACGATCGCCTCGACGACGTGGCTTGGCATCACCGTCGGGCTGGTGATCTCAGGGGCGATCCACGAGAATCGGACGGCACCGAGTCGTGTTCATCGCGCCGCTGCTCACGACGATGTTTCTGGGAGCGGTGAGCAACGCGCTCGACGTGCAGTTCATTCCGGACAAGATCCGCGACTGGTGGCAGACGGGGATTCGTGAGCGCCTCTGGAACAGCCGCGCGGGTGAGTGGCTCGCGCGCCGGCTCGGCGCGCCCGAGCGCACGCAGTTGGCCGGCGCGTCGGCGTTTCGCGCAACGGAGGCGGCGTTAGGCGTGGCGGCGTCGGAGCTGTTCGCGGCGCTGCCGAAGGAGTACCGCGAGCAGTTGTCGGAGCTGCCGGCGATCGTCGCGTCGCTCGAGGCGCGCGCAGCCGAGGCGCGCGCCGAGATGGACGTGGTTGCCGCCCTGGCTCCGTCAGGGTCGGCGAACGCCGACGCACTGGCTGCGCGAAAGAACGCGGCGGCCACGCACCTCGCGGAGAGCGTCGCCGCGCTGGAGGGACTGCGTCTCGACCTGCTGCGCCTGCACGCGGGCGCCGCCGATCTCGCGCCGCTCACCACGCTGATGGATGCCGCGCGACTGGTTGGCGAGGACCTGAGCCGGTTGGCGGAGGCGCAGCGGGAGGCGGAGCACGCCGCGAGCGGCACCCTCTCGCCCCGGCGACTCCCGCCATCCACGCCTAACGAGTCGTCCGACGCGTTAGGATCCCGTATTGCGGCACCCGCCGCGAATCAGCGCCGTCCCGAGTCGGCGGGGGGACGCACCGGCGGCGCGGTGCGTGGATCAATCGACTCGTCCTCGAGCCGAATTCGGAGCGATCCGTCCTGCCGCTTGAGAAGCGCGGTATACGAGAGAATGATCGGGCGCTCTCGGATCTGCTCGTCCACGCGCCCAGGCCGGCCACGAGGACGGCATCCGACCCGACCGGCTCGAACGAGAGGTCGCGCCACTCGAAGGCGGCAGGCGGAGTCCAACGGGCGTCGCGATACTGCGCGACAACCGAATCATACGGCATGAATTCCTTTGAGCCGTTCCCGAGGCGATATGCTCCGGTCCGATCGTACCGCGCGCCGATCGCCGCACGATCACCGGCAAGCAAATCACGGGCGTACGTGTCCATGAACGCACGCGCCTCGTCGGTAATGGCGGCTCCCGGCGCCGGCGAGTCGCCCTGCCTAACGTTGCCGGCTTGCGAGCCATCGCACGCAACGATCCATGCCAGTGCGGCAACGCACAGTCCGACGCTGAATGCCGGCTTCATATCACACTCGTAGACGTTAGGGACACCGCACTTGTTCCAGCTTCGCCACTCACCGCACTGCGCGCAACGACGAGTGTTGATACATCGCCCACGCGTGACCGCTCCACTGATACAGGTACTCCTTTCCCAATATCCTGATTCCGTCGCCTCCCGCCCCGACCGGCGACCGACAGCGCAATTCCACCGTGAGTCTTCCCTCCCAGCGTCCTTCGTACACGCCGACGACCGGTGCGGTCACTCTCGCGAGCAGCACGCGCGGCCCGCCTGCACGATCGAGGTCTGTCGGGCACGTGGGAAACGCGACCGCGCTGTCACCTTCCGCTCTCTCGCCCAGCGGCGCCTCGATGCCGCGTGCGAAGGCCGCGGCAATCGCCGCCGCTCTGGTCGTGGTCAGCGCCGCGCAGGCCGCGAGTGACGCGCTATCGACGAGCGGATGCGAAGGCTCGCAGAGGAGCGCTTCCGCCACCGCGCGGATCGGGTGGAGGCGGCTGGCGCGTCCGGCTTCCATCGCCAGCAGTTCCAGGGGCGGCATGCCGGTGGAGTCCAACGCCTGTGCCGTGAGGCTGCGGCAAGGCACGGCCAGCACGCCGGCCACGCCGAACAGCGACACACAGACAGCTGAGGTCGCGGACGAGAACCACCGCAGCCAGCATGAAACTCTGAGCTGGGACATCGACCCATCCTCCGACGTAACCTCGCGCGGGAGCTCGTCCATGCGAGGGCTCGCGACCCTGACGAGCAGCTCGACCTGAACGAAAGCATCGATCCCACACGCACCGCGCCGGCGAAGTCAGCCGCCTGCGCCATAGCCAAACGCTGGTGCGCCACTGCAAAATACGCGAGACCCCCACCTCCACTGGAGCCCCGCATGGTTTCTCTCCTGACGCGCCGAATGGCATGCGTCGTCGCGCTGCTCGCCACGGCCGCCACGGCCGACGCGCAGAGCAAGCGCCCCATGACCATCATGGACATCATGGACCTGAAGAACGTGGGCGGCGTTTCGCTCTCGCCCGACGGGTCGAAGGTCGCCTACGCCGTCAGCACCTGGGAGCACCCCAGCGCGCGTTCGTCCGCGGATTCCACGAAGCCGGATACCGCGAAGGGCGACAAGCACGAGATGCGGTCGCACATCTGGATGGTTCCCGCCGGCGGCGGCACGCCGCGGCAGCTCACGTTCAGCGAGCGTGGCGAGAACGGCCCGCAGTGGTCACCCGACGGCCGCTCGCTCGCCTTCGTCTCGTCGCGCGGCAGCGGCACGGACGCGAAGACGCAGATCTGGATCCTGCCGATGGACGGCGGCGAAGCGTACCAGCTGACGACGTCGAAGGAGAACGTGACGGGCTTCGAGTGGTCGAAGGACGGGTCGCGTATCGCGTTCCTGGCGGTGGACACGCTGCCGAAGACCGACGAGGCGAAGACGGCGCGGCGCGACGATCCGCAGGTGTTCGAGGACAACTTCCGACTCTCGCACGCCTGGGTGATCGACGTCGCGACGAAGCGCGCCACCGAAGTCGCCCATGGCAATCTCACCGTGGCCGGTGCGCCGAGCTGGTCGCCGGATGGGACGCACCTCGCGTTCCAGGCTGCGCCGACGACGATGATCCGCGATACCCGCTCGGACATCTACGTCGTCACGATCGCCGACAAGTCGATGAAGAAGATCACGGCGAAGCCCGAGGCGGGATCGGCGCCGGCGTGGTCGCCGGATGGAAAGACGATCGCGTTCACGTGCTTCCGCAGAGTCACACGGCTCGCGCCGACAGCATCATGGATCGCGAGATCGGCAACGACCATCTCATTCTCTATGACGTCGCGTCCGGAAAAGCGAAGGACACGTACGACGCGAAGATGGACATCTCGGCCGGCACGCCGCGCTGGACGCCTGATGGCTCGCGCGTGCTGTTCACGACGGGCGAGCGCGCGTGGTCCGCGGTGTACGCGTACGACGTCGCGTCCAACAAGCTGAGTCGCGTCATCGACAAGGTGCTGATCGGCAACCCGTCGATCTCGAAGGACGGAAAGCTGGCCGCGTACACGTTAGGCTCGCCGAACGCGCCGGGGGAGGTGTACGTGAGCGACCTGACGTTCGCGTCGCCGAAGAAGCTCACGGACATCAACCCGCAGCTCCGCGAGATAGCGTTAGGCGAGACGGAAGTGATCACGTGGAAGAGCACCGACGGCACGCCGGTGGAAGGCATCCTGCTCAAGCCCGTCGGCTATCAGGCCGGACGAAAGTACCCGTTGCTCGTCGAGGCGCACGGCGGCCCGACCGGCGCCACGAACGCGGGGTTCAAGGCGAACTGGGGATCGCCGGGACAGGTGTGGGCGGGACAGGGCTGGGCGGTGTTGTACCCGAACCCGCGCGGCTCGACCAACTACGGCGAGAAGTTCACGCGCGCGAACATCATGGACTGGGGCGGCGGCGACTACCGCGACATCATGACCGGCGTCGATGACGTGATCAAGCGCGGCATCGCCGACTCGTCGAAGATGGCGTTCGAGGGCTGGAGCTACGGCGGCTACATGACGGCGTGGGTCGTGAGCCAGACGAGCCGGTTCAAGGCGGCGCGCATGGGCGCCGGCCTGTCGGACCTGCAGAGCATGTACGGGACGACGGACATCCCGGGCTACATCGGCACGTTCTTCAGCGGCGTCCCGACGCAGAAGACGCTCGACTTCTATCGCGCGCGCTCAGCGATCACGTTCGTGGACAACGTGACGACGCCGCTCCTGATTCAGCATGGCGGAAACGATCAGCGCGTGCCGGTCGGTCAGGCGATGGAGTACTACCGCGCGCTCAAGGATCGAGGGAAGACCGGTGCAGCTGGTGTTCTATCCGCGCGAGGGACACGGCCTCGCGGAGTACTACCACCAGGTCGACAAGATGCAGCGCGAGCTGGACTGGATGACGAAGTACACGTTAGGCTCGCAGAAGATTGTTCCGTGACGCGATGACGAGAGGGCGGTGCCTAGGCACCGCCCTCTCGTCTGACGCTCCCTGCAGTAAAGGAATCCGGCCGGCCTAACGACTTGGAGCTCGGCCGCGCGCCGCTTTTGGCGCCTCCGCTGCGACGACGGGTTGGGCGGCGTCTGGCGGCAACGCCGATGGTGGCCGCGTCGATCGTGCATCCTCCTCGGCCAGAGGCAACGCGACATAGAAGGCGGCGCCGCGGTCGGCCCTGCGCTCCGCCCACAGCCGCCCGCCTTGCGAGGTTATCAGTGTGCGGCAGATCGAAAGGCCCATGCCCAGGCCGCCAGCCTTGGTGCTGTGGAACGGCTGAAACAACGTCTCAACGTCGTCCGGCAAGCCGACTCCGCAGTCCAGCACGCCGATGCGCACCTCGTCCTCCGTGATGAAAGCCTTGAGCGTGAGGGTGCGGTCTTCCCGTGGATTCGATTCCATGGCATCGCACGCGTTCACGATCAGGTTGAGGAGGACCTGCTGGAGTTGCACGCGATTCGTCCTGGCTGCGGGAAGGTCGCTGGGCGCGAGCTTCGAGACGGAGACACCGCGGGCAATGAGATCGGTGCGGACGAGGCGGAGGAGTTCGTCGAGACTCTCACTCACGCTCACCGCCTGGAGCACGACCTCGCCGCGGCGCATCATGGTGCGCAGGCTGTCGATGATCTCTCCGGCGCGGCGGTCCGCACTGACGATGTCCGCGAAGATGTCGCGAAGCTCGACGAGGTCGGGCGCGTCCCGCGTCATGATGCGCTGGCCCGCCTGGGCATTGTTGAGGATGCTGCCGAGCGGCTGACCCAACTCGTGCGCGAGGGAACCCGAGAGCGCGCTCAGCGTCGCCACGCGGGAAAGGTGCGCCAGCTCCTCCCGCTGCAGCTGCGCCTCCGCACCAGCCTGTTTTTGGCGCGTGATGTCCATCGAGACGCCGAGCATTCGCGGAGGTGCGTCATTGGCGGCGGGGCTAACGCGGCCGCGCCCGGCGATCCATCGCACCGAGCCATCGGGCAGGATGATGCGATACTCCGCCTCATAAGAACCGGACGTCTCCAGCGCGTGCTGGATCGCTTTCGCACGCACAGCACTATCGTCTGGATGGACGCGCCCGGTCAGGCTGGAGAAATGAACGGGTTCGCCCGGCGCGAAGCCGAAGAACTTCCGTCCTTCGTCCGTCATCCAGACCCTGTCGTTCGCCACGTCCCAATCCCACACCGCCAATTGTGCGCTCTCCACCGCCAGGCTCATACGCTCCTCACTGACGCGCAACGCCTCCTTGGACCGTCTTTCGTCATCGATGGCGACCGCGAGCAACATCAGTGGAGTGGCCACCATCAGCAGGAACAACTGCAGGTCCAGTGCGTTTTCCGAGGGGGTTTGCGTCAGGAACGGCCCACGTCCCTGCATTGTTCCCCAGATCGCCATGATCGTGATGACGAGCATGGAGGTGCCAATGCCTCCAAGCCCAAAGCGGAGGGCCGCCCAGATGAGAAAGGGAACTGGCGCATAGAGGAGCGCGGGCGAAGTGTTCGGTCCCGCGGGCGACCAGTTGAAGGCGACCCATCCGACCGCGAGAATGCCCACGGCAAGGAAGCATGCTTCCAGAAAGCGTCTGGGTGAGGCTTTAGACCGTTTTACGAATAGCTGGTGGACGCCAATCAGGATGACCGGCACCAGCACGATCGCTGTCACTCCATTCGAGATGCCGAGATTGCGCCATTCGACCCAGTAGCGAGCTCCAAAGCCATAGGCGACGGTGAAGGCAGCGCCCCAGAAGGCCGTCCCGAACGGAACGATGACTACCGCAATCAGAACAAAAATGATGGCTTCACGAAGCGTGATGCGATTGAACGGCGACCTTATGAAGATGCGAATCCCGCCGGCCGTCAAAACGGTCTTCACGGCATTGAACGCCTCGCACTGCAGTGCATAGAGAAGCGGCCAGTGCGCTTGCTGCGTAGCGAAGAAGTGACTGGAAGCGGCGGCCAGCACATAGGCCCACCAGTGCCGGGTGGGGACGAGCAGCAGAATGGAAACGAGGACCGCGTGCGGAGGAAAGAACAGCGATACCTTGCTATCGGGAAACGTCAGTACCCAGGCGGTTCGCGTCGCGAGATAATAGCCGGCACCAGCGGCCAGAATCCGGACTATGGTGCGGAGAGAGAACCCGGGTTGCTCGGTAGGCCGGGGGTCAGCGTGGAATTCCAGGTCGCCGTTCGCTCTTACTTGCGGCACTGCGTCCTCATTCGAGCCATTCGGTCTCCTCCAGGTTGCGCGAGACCGCGCAACGGCGAATCAGGGAGACAAGCGACGGCAGGATGCCCTCCCCGCTACGGTCGATGTGGGCGAGTTCGACAGCTGAGCGCAAGGGTCTCGAGGGGACGATAATCACCATCAGCAACAGGTTTGGCGCCGATGCGCTGCGTTCGATCAGTTGGGATTGCCGGGGTTCCAGTTCATCCAGGATCCGCTTGATTACGAAAGCCGTACCCATCATTCCAACATGGGCGCTAAGCCACAGCATCACCTAACGAGCAATTGTTCTTGGGAGGCTTCATGAGCACGCTCTCGCGTCGTGACTTCGCCCGCTTCCTCGGCATCTCCGGTACGGCTGCCCTGGTTCCCCGCCCCGGGGGCGCGCAACGATTCGAGTCGTTCGCCGCGCTCTCTCGCGAGCTCGGCCCTCTTCCACGCACGCCCATCGAGCCGGACGAGGCATTCTGGCAATCGGTGCGCGCACGATTTCTGATTCCTCGAAACCTCGGATTTCTCAACGCCGCGAACTTGTGTCCGATGTCGCTTCCCGTGCTCGAGGCGATCGAGAAGAACGCGCGCAGCTACGAGCTCAATCCATCCCCCGACGCTCGGTCCCCGCTCCTGCACGCGCGTGAGGACGCGCGAGGGCTCCTGGCCGAGGCGCTCCGTGTCACGCCCGAAGAGTTAGTGCTTACCAGAAACACGACCGAAGGCAACAACTTCGTGTCGAGTGGACTGACGCTCGGCGCGGGCGATGAAGTGATCGTCTCGTCGGACAACCATCCGAGCAACCTCAACGCATGGCGGCAGAAGGCGACGCGATTTGGTTTCACGGTCGTCACCGTCGCGCCGCCACCGTCGCATCCGGGCACTCGAGGGTATGTCGATCTGTTCGCGAAGGCGTTCACGCCGCGAACGAAGGTCCTCGCCGTCACGTATGTGAGCAGCAACTCGGGCGACATGCTTCCCGTTGCGGAGCTATGTGCCCTCGCCCGCGAGAAGGGCGTGCTCTCACTCGTCGACGGCGCCCAGGCATTCGGAGTGCTCGACGTCGACCTGAGCAAGATCAAGCCAGACTTCTTCACGGGGTCGATGCACAAGTGGCCGTGCGGCCCGAAGGAGAAGGGCGTGCTGTTTGTGAACAATGCCGTGCACGACCGGATCACGCCGTCGATCTACGGTGTGTATGGAGGTGCGGTGGGCATTTCGAAGACGTTCGAGGCGGAAGGGCAGCGCGATGACGCAGCAATCGCCGCGGTCGTCGACGCGCTCAATTTCCAGGGCGGAATCGGGCGCGCGACGATCGAACAGCGTTCGCGGGCCTTGGCCGCCCATCTGATGACGAGCCTTCAGCGGCTGAACGGCGTCAAGCTCTGGACCGATCCGTCGCCCGATCGCTCGGCCGCGATCGTGATCTTCAAACCAGGCAATCTCGATCCGCGGCCGCTCGGTGAGGCGCTGGCGAAGAACGAGAAGATCGTCGTGACGGCGCGTGCGGCGAATGGATCGAATCCGGGACTTCGCGCCGCGCCGCACTTCTACAACACGATGGAAGACGTCGATCGCTTCGTCGGCGCGATCGGGAAGTACGTGAAGAATGGCGCATGAGCCGGTGAATCTAAAGTTCCCAACCGCCTGCCGCCGTTGGCCCGGCTATTCGGACTGAGATCATGTCAGACGCCCAACACCGCCCATGCCTACGATTCGCGATTTCCTAATGCTCGCCGCCGCACTGGCCACCGTCACGTCCTCGAGCGCGGCGCAGCGCCGGCCCGCTGCCGCAGACACGGCGTCACTGCTGGCGCACGCGCGCCGACTGCACCGGGAAGTGCCGATGATCGATACACACAACGATCTCCCGGAGATGATTCATAGCGGTGCTCATGGTGATCTCGACGCGATGGACCCAGACAAGACGCTCCCGATCGACACGGACATTCCGCGACTCAAGAAAGGGCTCGTCGGCGCCCAGTTCTTCGCCGCGTACGTGCCTTCATCGTTCATCGAGAAGGGCGGCGCCAGGTTCGCGCTCGAGGAGATCGACATCATCGATCGCTTCACTAGGGCGTCGCCGTCGCTCGAAGCTGCCCGCACCGCGGACGACATCACCCGGATTCACGCCAAGGGGAAGATCGCGTCGCTGATCGGGATAGAGGGCGGGCAGGCGATCGAAAATTCGTTAGGCGCGCTCCGCCTGTTCTTTCGCCTCGGCGTGCGATACATGACACTGACTCACAGCAGCACGACGCTGTGGGCCGACGCCGCGACCGACGAACCGAAGCACGGAGGCCTCACCCGCTTCGGCGAAGAGGTCGTGCGCGAGATGAATCGCCTCGGGATGATGGTCGACATCTCGCACGTGTCCGACGGGACGATGGACGACGTCCTTCGCATCAGCGAAGCGCCGGTGATCTTCAGTCATTCCTCCGCGCGCGCGCTCGCCGATCATTGCCGCAACGTTCCCGACAGCATTCTGACTCGGCTCGCGAAGAACGGCGGAGTCGTGATGGTGAACATCTATCCAGGGTTCATCAACGCAACCGCGGCGAAGCAGGCCGCCAACGTGCTGGACAAGGAACGCGAGTTCAAAGCCATGTACCCGAACGATCCGGATAAATCGGCCAAGGCGTTCACGGATTTCTTGAGCACATTCAAAACCGAGACGGGCACGCTCGAGGAAGTCGCGGATCACATCGACTACATCCGGAAAGTCGCCGGCATCGACCACGTGGGGATTGGCGCCGATTTTGGCTCGCTCACGCAGCATCCGACCGGACTCGACGATGTGTCCCGGTACCCGTATCTTACCGCCGAGCTGATTCGCCGGGGCTATACGGATTCCGAGGTGAAAAAGGTCTTGGGGCTCAACATCCTCCGCGTGATGCGGGAGGTGGAGCGAGCAGCTGTGCGAATCCAGCGAACGCGCGGGCCGTCCACCGCGACGATCGAGGAGTTACGCCAGTGAGTTCCTATTAGGCCCGCACTCCAGCCTTCCACGTCAGGTCAGCGATTGACCGGGAATTCCTGTATCCAGTGGAATCCGCGCGATATCAGCAAGAACTTGTTCAGGTCGTGCTGCGTCATTGCCATGCGCACGCGCTTGCCGCCCAGGTCTCCCTCGAATGTGAGCTTCGTCGGTGACGGCCGCTCGTATGCCAGCACCGACTTCCATGTACTGTCGCTGCCTTTCTTCAGATCGATCGTGCGCTTCACGGTGTCGATCGTACCGACGAAGCGATCGAACGACTGATCCATCTTCTGGAACGAGATGCCGCCGTTCAATGACTGAAACACCGCGTGCCCATATCGCAGACTGTCGGTCGTGAGCGGTGGCCGAATCTCGCCGTTGATCGCCATCGAGTCTACGTCCCAGATGCCATAGAGCGGGGACTTCGGCGCACCGGGGCCGTACTGCTTGTAGCCCTGCGTTCCGCCATACACCGCGAGGCCGAGCGCCCAGACGGTGAACACCAGCAGTGCGGCGATCCAGCGGCGGTGTGACGACGCGCTCGGACCATAACGCGGCGCCGACGCCGGCACGACCGGGCGATTCAGCACGAACCAGTTGATCAGGCGACGCGCATCTGGCGCGATGAGAAAAATCGACATCAGCACCAGATGAAACGCGAACAGCTTCACCGGTACATCGTACGTCATGTTCACCATGAACACGCCGAACGTCACGCCGAACGTCACGAGTGCGCCGATCAACCCCGTCCACGGCAACAACAACAGCAGCCCACCGAGCACCTCGGCCGATCCGATGAAGCGTTCGTATCCTGGTGCGGCGCCGATCGAGTACCAGATCACTCCCATCGGCGAGAAGTCGCCGTATGGCTCGAGCAATCGACTGAGGAACACCGTCGGCATCTGCAGCGGAAATACTTTCGCGAAGCCGTACGAGAACATCGTTGTGCCAAGCGCGACTCGAAGAAACAGTCGGAACCATTTCTGGAGACGGGGATAGCTCGTCGTTCGGCGCGCGACGATCGACCAGACGACGGTGCCGAGGGCTGCCAGTAATACCAGGGTGAAGGCGTGCGTCCAGTCGAACAGCGTGTCGCCACTTCCGGTCGGATGCACCGTGGGCGTTACACCGAGTACGTGATTGCCGACCCAGAGCACGAGAGGGCGTATCGGCAACTTTTCGGCAAGCACCGGCACGCGGAACTTCGGGATCGGCAGCATGCCCGCAAGCATCTGCGTCGTGAGGACGTAGATGCCGAAGTAGAGGAAGCAGAACCGGAAGGCAATGCGGGCGGCGGGAGACCACGCGCCTTCGCTCTGTTGTTGCGGTTCTGGCACCACGCTCGACGGCGAGCGCTCCGTGATGTAGTCGGCGGTGAGAGTCATGAGGTGTGACGATCGTGGAGGGTCCCGGTCCGCGTTCGAACCGACAACCGTATGACAGGTGCCGGTCGTCCGCCATACTGGTCTGCGCGATCCGCCCCGGCAGGCCTACCGCGAAGATGTCCGATGGTGGCATGGGGACACATGCTGTGCTCGGCGTCGCGTCGAGTCGCCGCTTGCGGCGACGCCGGCCCAGGCTACGAGCTCGAGCCCGGAGCGCTGGCTGCTGCCCAGTGCTACCCGGAGCTTATCCCCGCAACGCTTCTCGGCTACGCGTGGGGTCTCGGATTGCTGGGAGCGGGATCGGCGATCATCGCGGCGGGGCGCCGATGGTTCAACGTGCCGTACCCGCCAGTCCCCATCGCCGACTTTGCGTTTCAGCAGCGATTTCCGTGGGCCGCACCGCTCTTGCCGATCGGTTTTGCTCTCGTGTTGAGTGCGATCATCCTGTTCGCGACTGGATCGATGCAGCGGCGTCGCGGAATGCTGCCGCTTCTCTGCGTGCTGATCGGTGTCGCGGTCGTCAGCACGTTCGCGGGCGTCGTATATCCGTTCGAGGCGGTCGCGTTCTCATCGCTGCTCGCGCTCGTCCCGATCTGCGTCGTGAGCGCCGGATTTCTGGCGAGCGTGATCGCGATCTCGGTCGCGATGGGCGTTCCGATCGCGATCGACCTGATGTGGGCGGGCGGGGAGTTCATGTCGTCCGGCATCATCGCCTTGCTGCTGCTGCTCGTGCCCGCAGCGTGGGCGATGCGGTTGTACGCGGCGGAACGGAAGGCCTGATGTAGCCGGGTTTCCACCGCACGAGGACTGGAAGGGCGCTCGGTAGTTCACCGCGACTTCGCGGCCGGCTGCGCTGCGCGAAGTGCGCGCTCGCGCAGCGCCGCGAGCGCGGCCGGCGCGTATGCGCGACCGTCCGCAACCACGAGTGCGATGCGACGGGTGTTGCGAATGTCGCGGAGCGGGTCGGCATCGAGGACCATGAGGTCCGCGACGCACCCCGCGCACACGGTGCCGACCGTATCGCTGGCGAAGTAGCGTGCCGGCTCCGCCGTCGCGGTCCGCAGCGCGCGCCACGGGGAGAGGCCGGATCGCACCAGCGCTTCGAGCTCCGCGTGCATCCCAAACCCTGGGATGCTGTTGGGGAGTGGCGCGTCGGTGCCCGCGAGGATCGGAACTCCACTCTGCGCCAGCCCTCTCACCACCTCGAGCCGCTTCGTCCAGAGCGCGCGTCCGAGCACGCTCGCGTCCGGGGGCATGTCGGGCGGGATCTCTAGCGCGGCCGCCATCGCGGCGCGCAGCGTCGGCGGCAGGTAGTGCGCGAGCGTGTCCGACGGCAGTCGCTCCTTCGGGAGCGCCGCGAGCATCTCGAGCGCGACGAACGTCGGAGTCACCCATGTCGGGTCGGCGGCGATGTGGCGATAGACCGCCGTCTGGTCGCTCGTGCTGCACTCGCCGAGGACGGCCAGGTCGAGAGGATACGCGGCCGACAGTCGGACCGAGTCGGCTGCGGAGCACGGGTTCAGAAAGCCGTCGAGGTGCTCGAGGCTGCGCTGCCCGGAGTCCGCCGCTTCTTCGACGGTGACGTCGGACTGCAGGTGACCGGCGAGCGGCAGGCCGCGCGCACGGGCGGCGCGGGCGAGAGCGAAGAACGCGTCGCGCGGTACCAGCGCGTGCACCTTCACGAAATCCACGCCGAGTCCGGCGAGTGAATCAACGGCGGCGCGTGCCTGCTCGGGCGTGCGGACGACGAAGTGCGGAAGCGCCGCCTCGCCGCCCTGGACGTACGGACCCGAGGCGACGATGCGCGGCCCGGCGCGCGTGCCTCCGCGGATCTCGTCCCTCCACCGCCGGATGACGGCGAAGTCGCCGCCCATGTCCCGGACGCCGGTCACACCGTTCGCGATGTAGAGACCGAGCAGCGCCGCTCCATCCGGAACAGCCGTGTGCACGTGCATGTCCCACAGGCCCGGGATGACGAACTTGCCCGATGCGTCGACGACGCGGGCGTTCGCCGGGACCTTGATCGTGCTCCCCGCGCCCACGCTGACAATGCGTCCGCCATCGACGACGACGGTGCCGTCCCGGATCGGGATGGAGTCGGTCATCGTGTGGATCGTGGCGTGGATGATGGCGAGGGGGCGGCGCGCGGGGACGGTCGGCGAGCCGCCCTGCTGCGCGTGGGCGGGCGCGGCGAGAGCGATGGCAAAGAGCGCGAGCGCGCGGCGAAGCGCCGGTCGCGGCTCGGGGATCTCGAACGAACTGGTGCTCGGCATTCGTGAGGGAGTGGCCGGAGTCGGGTCGAAGAAGCCTCGAAAGCTAAGGGGCGCGCTCGGCAGCGCTGGCATCATGGAACAGCCGTCCACGCTTTGATGACGTAGCGGATCGCGTTCGTGCTCTCGAGGTCCTCGGGTCGGTTGCGTCGAGCGCCATCGGCGAGCGCGATGGTTGCTACTTGGCACCGCTCGCGAGCTTCGACGCCCCGTTAGCCGGCGGCTCGGCGGCATCATCCCGGCTCGGCTTGGCGGACTCCGCTCGGCTCAGTCCTGCTCGAAGCCGTCGGCGTCGCCCGCATCGCCGGCATCACCGGCATCGCCGGCGTCGTGCCCCCAATCGCCGCCGTCATGGTCGTTATGGTCGTGATGGTGGCTGTCGTCGGAGCCGTGATGGTGGTCGTGGTCGTGATGGTGATGGTGGCGATCGTGGCGACCCCGATGCGCGTCGCCGCCTGTGTGCGGGCCGTCGTCGGCCGCCCGGACGTCGGAGACGAGGCTGTCGTCCGCCGCATCGGCCTGCGTCGCCCGAGCGCGCCGGCGATACTGCGCGATCAGGTAGCCGCCGATCAGGAGCGCGACCGCCCCGGGGACCCAGCCGGTCATCACGACTCTCCGCGACAGAGGTGTCGTTCGCCGTCCAGTATCTGGCTCTTTGCGGACGTTAGGTGGGAATCGGTTGGGGCGCTAGCTCCATGCCATCCTCGAGCGAAGGTGCAGATCGGGCTGGGGGCCATGATCGGTCTTCCGATCGCCGCACGGTCTATGTTCGAGCTCACCGGTACGCCCGATGGCGGTGGCTCCGTGGCGCAATCGATGGCGGTCGCGCTCGGCCTCTCGGCGGGGATCGTGCTAGCCGTGGGATTGGGGTCCTGTCTCGTGCCTACGCGGCGAGTCCTCGCGATCCAGGCGAGTGAGGCATTGCACGCGGACGCTTGATAAGGACTCCATCACGATCGCCGTCCTGCCCTAGGCGCCACGTTCACGACCGACGTAGGCGAAAGCAACGTAGTCGTTTCCGTTGAACACGAAGCCAGCCACTTCGTGCATTCCCATCTTGGCGTGCGCGCGCAGCGATGCCGGGTTATCGCGCCGGATAAAAAGAATACCCTCCCGTCCTGGCAACAAGCACTGCAATTCCGCGAACATGGCCTGTGCCAAGCCTTTGCCACGCTCCTCGGCGCTCACGCAGATCGGGCCGTAAACATAGGCATCAGTTGCACCGGGATACGCGGCGAGCATCGCACGGATGATGGGAACATCGGCATTCATCTCCCGCGCGCTGGTCATCAGGTAGCCGGTGATGCGGCCACTGGATCGTGCGACGATCAACGGCATGGCACGCATCATTTCGGCGATTCGCGGACGTGGCAGGCTGGCCGAGAGCATGCCACCGCGCTCGGGCTGGTTTGCCGCCTGCAGTTCCAGGATACCGTCCAGATCGATCTCGGTTGCTCGGCTAATCTCCACGCGCCTCCTCCAGCGCCTAACGCCCGAGTGATGGCACTTGCGTGAGCGCCGGTGATCGAGGATAGAATGGCATCGCCCGGGAAGACGTCGGCGCGCGGCACCCGATTACACCCGTCGACCGCGGACGCCCGAGGCAACCACCAGCAATCCCACAACGAGCACGAGCGCACCGGCTGTCATCCAGCCGACCGATCCCCCCTCCAGAGGCTTGCAGTTCGCCACACACAGGATCGGGCGGATGTGGACCAAGTCAGCCCCCTGCAACAGCCAGAGCAAGCCGAGGAGCGTCAGCGCAACGCCCAACAGGATCCGCGCGATGGCCCAGGAGCTCATGATCATACCTCGAGGCTGACGCCTAACGTTCATCGGCCTGTTCCGTCGTAACCCGACCACCACGGCAACCGCTGATGACGGGACTCAAAGCCGGGCAGCCCTACGCCAGGGCGTTCCGGGCGATGACCTCGCGATGGAACGCGGCGCTCAGTTTGGGCCTGCGACGCTGCGTGGCGTAGTCCACACAGCGCCGCGGCGCACTCCTCGCGCTCGAGGTGCGAATAACGCGGGTGCACGTGGCCGAAGCGGTACGACTGCCCGGGCACCGGAATCGCATCGACCCCGATCGCTGGCGTCCGCTCATCATGAGCTTCCAGCAGTTCTACGGTCTCGGGGACCGCGTGCAGCCGTCGACGCTCGCCGAGATTCCCGAGGAGGCGTATCGGCCGCGCGGGCCGGTCGTGCCTAACGTTACCCAGGCGGCGTGAGCGAAGCCAACGAGCGCGGCCCGAGGAATCGAGGATCTACCGTTCGCTGCTGTCCGGGACGCGCGCGCGGGCCGCGGCGACCGCTCGCTCGGCATCTCGCACCTGTGCCGCCGCGGCCTCGGCGGCGCGTCGCGCACGTTCGACGTCGGCGCGTCGCGCCTTTGCCTCGGCCTGCGCGTCCAATAGCGCGCGCTCGGCGGCATCGAGCGTCGCCTGGGTCTCTCGAACCGATTGCTCGGCACGCTCCGACTGTTCGCGCGCGTCCGCGAGCGACGCTTCGGCGCGGTGCAGATCGGCGCGGGCGGCAATCGCGCGCTCGGCCTCCTGCGCGGCTTGCTTCGCCGCCTGCGCGCTCGGCTCCGCCTTCGGCGGCTCGGGGACGGGTGCAGCGGTCGATTGCGGCGATGCAGCAACCGATGGCGACGACGGGACGCTGATCGTGATGGCCGTGAGGATATCGAGTCCACCGCCGTCAGGCACGTCGACCAACCGTCCGGCGCGCAGGTCGCTGAACGCGCTTGTCTCGCCGATCACCGCGTGCACAGCGGTCACGAGTGCATGCGCGTCGATCGGCTGCCCTGCGCGGATCGCGACGCGCGCACCCGCCGCGGCCACGTCGCGTATGGCCGTGCGTACGTTGTCCATCGCGACGCGCAGGTCGGCGCCGGACTGCACGGTTTGCGCTGCACCTGATTGCAGCCGTGAGCTGTTCGATGGACGCCGGGTCCTCGTGCACGATGTTGTCGAGCACCCACGCGGTGCGGCTCGGCTTGCGCAGTGCCTTGACGCGGTCGGCGTCCTCGCGCCGTTTGGCCGCGCGCAACTGCTTGGCCAGCGCATCGCGCCGGCTGACGAACTCCTCGAGCGGTCCACGGTAGACCGCGAGTAGCGCCGTTTCGAGCTCGCTCGGCTCCGGAGGCTGGGTCATACGCGTCAACCTACCCCGCTGAGCTCCCGCGCCAGCCATGCCTGCGCGAATCGCAGGTCCCGCATCGCCGTCGGCGCGGAGGTGCCGAGCACCTCGGCTGTCTCCTCGAGCGTGAGGCCGCCGAAGAAGCGGAGCTCGACCGCCTTCGCTTGCCGCGGGCTGATCGCCTCCAGCCGTGAGAGAGCGTCATCGAGCTCGAGCACCGTGTCGAGGTCCACCTCCGGCGCGGCAATCTTCTCGTCGAGTGAGAGCTGCTGGCGAGCCCCGCCACGCTTCGCCGCGTTGCGCTGGTTGGCGTAGTCGATGAGCACGCGTCGCATCGTGCGCGACGCCATCGCGAGGAAGTGCGCCCGGTCCTGCCACTCCACGCGCTCCACATCGACCAGCCGCAGATACGCCTCGTGCACGAGCCCCGTCGTGCCGAGCGTGTGGCCGGCGCGCTCGCCACGCAGCCGCGCCCGGGCGAGCTGCCGCAGCTCCTCGTAGACGACGGGCAGTACGCGATCCATCGCCTCGGGATCGCCCTTCCCGCCAGCGGCGGAGCATCTGGGTGACGTCGGTCATGGGCGCGGGGAGGGGGGCAATCGCCGTGATTTGGGTGCGATGAAAAATCGGGGGGTCGTTTGCCGCCATACAAGGTGAAGCAGTGAACCAGCCGACCTCGCCCCCACTGGAGTCATGCCATGCAGACCACCATTCGCGCGCGCCGCGCCCGTCGTTCACCGGCCATGCGGTCGTCGCTACCCTCATCGTCCTCCCCGTCCTCGCCGCCTGCAGCGAATCCATCGCGAGCGAGACGAAGAGCGCCATTACCTACGCTGCTCCGACGCCCATCGGTGATGGGACTGTCCGCACCTACGTCGTCCGTGACTCCCGGGGCGTCCCCACATCGGTCGGTGTCGAGCTCTCCGAGTCCGCACTTCGCGGCCTGCCGGCCACGAAGACGATGCTTCACCTCCCGTTCCCGAAGGAAGCGGGCGACCAGTACACGTTCGCCATGTTCGACTGGAACCCCGCCGGGCACGTGCCCGACCACGTCTATACGATCCCACATTTCGACTTCCATTTCTACATGGCGAAGGAGGACGATGTCATGGCGATCTCGGGTGGGCCCGACCCGGTCGTCGCGGAATCCCGCTTCGTCCCGAAGGACTACATCTCGCCCGGGAACGAGGCGTTCCCCGCGATGGGTGTGCACTGGGTCGACGCGACGTCTGGAGAGTTCAATGGAAAGACCTTCGACCAGACGTTCATCTGGGGCTTCAGCCGCGGACAGCTCCTGTTCATCGAGCCGATGATCACGAAGGCGTTCCTCGAGTCGACGTCCTCGTTCACGACGGAGCTCAGGCAGCCGGAGTCGGTCCAGCGCGCCGGGCTCTATCCCAAGCGGTACTCGATCCGCCATGACACCGCCGCCAAGGTCTACCGCGTCACGCTCGACGACCTGACGCCGAGAGATGAGCTAGCCCCATGGACTCCACCAAGCGCAGTCAATGGATCTTCCCCGCCCTGTTGATCCTCATGAACGTGGGCGCCTCTGTGGTGGCGTTTAAGGCGGGGGATTGGCGTCGTGGGGTGTACTGGATCGCGAGTGCCTTGTGCCTTGGGATGTTCGCGGCGTACGTCAGGGTTCGATCGTCTACTGCGAGCGTGGCGCAGCCGGCTCGTCCTCGTCCCACGCTTCCGCGAATGCTTCGGCGCCTAACGCCTCACGCAGCGAGTCGATCTCGCGCGCGTGAGGCGCGCGGCGTCGCGGTGGCAAAACGGCCCCGATCGCCGCCCGCTGCCGCTCCGCCGCACCGAAGAGCCGCGCTGCTGCCCGTGCATCTCCCTCATCACGCCGCACGCGTGCCAGCACATCGAGGCACTCGGGCAGAAGGAACCGGCTCCCGAGACGCCGCGTGATTGCGAACGCCTCATCGAGAGCGTCATGCGCCGCGGTCAACGCTCCCGCGCTGGCGCCGCGCGTCGGCCTGCCGGGTGAGGACCTGAGCGAGACTCGCGACGTCGCCCCGACGGTGGAGCGCGACACTCTCCGCGTACAGCGGCTCCGCGCCAGCGGCATCGCCGGCGTCGCGGCGAAGGTCGCCGGCGGTCCGAAGGGCGAGTCCCGTCGCCCAGAGAAACCCATGCGCGCGGAGGGTTGGGAGCCAGGCGTCGATTGATGCCACAGCGTCGTCCGACCCGAGCGTCTCATAAGCGATGACTACCGACGACAGGCTCGTGCTCGCGCGATGGATGACATCACCCGTCCGGTAGGCGGCATCGGTCCCGTCCTTCAGGATCGCACGGGCGCGGTCGACATTTCCCATCCACATCTCGAGCGCGGCGAGCGACGTCGACATGAACGCAACGCCACGCGGGTCGCCTAACGACCGATGAGCGCGGAACGCATACGCGAGATGTTCGCGCGCCTGCGCCAACTCGCCCCGATGGTAAAAGCGCACCCAACCCAGATTGTTGTGCGCGAGCGCAATACCGCGCACGTCGCCGAAGCGCTCGTGAACCGCGAGCGCCTCCTCGGCGAGCGCTATCGCACGGGTTGGCTCGCCCGTGAGGTACATCGACCAGCTCAGGTGATTGAGCGTGGCCGCGACGGCATGCTCGTCGCCCGCCTCACGGAAGAGCCGCTCCGCCTCCTCGAACAGCAATCCCGCCTCCACAGGAGCGCCCTGCATGTGCGTCATCACACCGTGCGACAGGATGAGCCGCGCGCGTGCCTCGTGGTTGCGTTCGGAACCGGCCGCACCGAGCACGCGATCGATCCGATTCCGTCCTTCGGTGAGGAACCCCCCGGTCCAGAAGCGGACGAGCGCCTCGGCCATCCGGATGGCTTCGTCGACGTGTCCGCGGTCGAGCGCATAGTCCAGCGCTGCGCGAAGGTTGTCGTGCTCACGCTCGAGTCGCTCGAACCACGTCCGCTGCTCGGGGCCACGGAGGTGGGGCGCGGCCTCCTCGGCCGTGGCGAGCATGGTCTGCAAGTGAGCGCGGCGCGCGCCGTCTTCTTCGCCGGCCTCGGCGAGCCGCTCGCGGGCGAAGCCGTGAATCGTCTCCAGCATCGCAAAGCGCGGCTCACCGTCCGGCTGCTCGTCCTGTCGCAGCAGGCTGTGGCTCACGAGCGCCGTCAGCGGCTCGAGCACGTCGCGCGGATCACCAAGCGATGCGGCCAGTGCCTCGGCGGCACCGACCGTGAAGCCGCCGGCGAAGACGGCGAGTCGGCGGAAAACGGTCTGCTCCGGGGCGCCGAGGAGTGCGTGACTCCACCCGATCACCTCGCGAAGGGTCCGGTGGCGCTCGGGAAGATCACGCGCGTCGCTCCGCAACACGTCGAGGCGCTGGTCGAGCCGCGCCAGCAACGCGCGCGGCGGAAGAAGGCGCGTGCGTGCCGCCGCGAGCTCGATCGCCAGCGGCATCCCATCGAGGCGCCGACAGATGCGGGCGACGGTCGACGCGTTCTCGATGCTGAGCGCGAAGTCGGGACGCACTGCCTGGGCGCGTTGGACGAACAGGCGGACTGCGTCGCCGGGGTCGGCGAGCCGCTCCGGCGTGGTCATCTCCTCGGGGGTAGCGACGAAGAGCGGTGGCACCGGGAGCTCGTGCTCGCCGCCAATGCCTAACGGGGCACGGCTCGTGGCGAGCACCGCGACGCCGTGGCAGTTGGCGAGCAGCTCGGCCACGAAGGGAGCTGCCTCGAGCAGGTGCTCGAAGTTGTCGAGGACGAGGAGCACGCGCCGCTCGCGCAGATGGCCGATGAGCCGCTCCCCGTGCGTGCCCCCTCCGGCGTCACGCAGACCGAGGGTCTGGGCGACGGTTTGCGGCACGAGCGCCGGGTCCGTGACGGGGACGAGCGAGACGAAGTGCACGCCGCCCTGAAAGCGTACTCATCTGGGCATGCAGCCGCGTGGAGCGCGAGGCGCGTCTTCCCCATCCCGCCCGGCCCGGTGAGCGTGACGAGGCGCTCGTGCTCGAGCAGCGCATCGATGCGCGCCACCTCGCGCTGACGCCCGATGAAGCTGGTGAGCGGCGCGGGGAGTATCGGTGCATCGCCCGCCAGCGCCGGCTCCGCCGTCGCGTCGGCGACCGTCTCCGCTCCCGCCTCCGATCTGCCAGCTGGTCGCGGGCTCCCGCCGATTTGCCGGAGCGCATCCCGCACCTCGGCGGCGCTCGCGTAGCGTTTGTCCAGGTTGCGGGCGAGCAGCCGATCGAGCAGCCGCCGCACGCCCGTCGGAACATCGTCAGGGAGCGGAGCCGAGGGCTTGTCCAGCACCGCGTGGAGGATGGCTGCCACGCTCTCGCCCGACCACGGGCGCTCGCTGGTGAGCATCTCGTGGAGCACGACCCCCAGCGCCCACAGGTCGGCCCGCGCGTCGACGGCATCGCCCCGCACCTGCTCCGGCGCCATGTAGTGCGGTGTCCCGAGCGCGTCACCGGTTCGCGTCCAGGCGTGGCCCGCTATCTTGGCGATCCCGAAGTCCACGATCTTGGCTACGCCGTTCGTGGTGATGAGGATGTTCTCGGGCTTGATGTCGCGGTGAACGATCCCTCGCTCGTGCGCCGCGCCGAGCCCTTCGGCGATCTGCTGCGCGATGCCTAACGCGTCGGCCAGCGGCAGCGGGCCGCGGGCGATGCGCTCGCGCAACGTCTCCTCGCCGTAGTACGCCATGGCGATGAAGAGCCCGCCGTCGCGCGTCTCGCCGATCTCGTAGATCGTCGCCACGTTCGGGTGATCGAGCGCGGCCGCCGACCGTGCCTCGGCGAGAAAGCGGGCGTTGCGCCCCGGATCGCTGCGAAGGTCGCCGGGGAGGAGCTTGAGCGCGACGTGCCGATCGAGGCGAGGGTCGTGGGCGAGATACACCCGTCCCATGCCGCCGCGCCCTATCTCGCGCAGCAGCGTGTACGTGCCCTCCAACGGGGGAACGGGCTCCGAGGTCGGCGTGGGATCAGCCGGAGGAGCGCCGAGCAGGTTGAGGAAGTCGCCCGCGCGCTCGTGCGCGTCGACGAGCGAACGGAGCTCGTCAGACAGTTCCGGGTCGGTGCGCGACAGCAACTCCAGCCGCGCGCCTCGGTGGCCGGTGTCGAGCTCGATCAGCTCGTCGAAGAGGAGCTGAATCCGCTCCCAGTGCTCGCCGGACATCACCGACAATAACGCGCCGAAGCGGTGAGGACCATGGTGGCCTACGGCGAGGCCTCCGCGCGCGCCTCGAGCGCCGCGTTCAGCGCGTCGTGGCTCGACTGCACGCGGGACCCGAGCGCCAGGCTGTGCGTCTTCGATGGTCGCTATCAATGCCATCGGCGGGCGACCCAGGGATCCTGACGCGACAGCGCAACGCACGTCAGGCGGCAGGTGGCGATGCGCGCTGGACCGCCTCGAGCAGGCGATGGGCGTTGAACGGTTGGAGCAAGAACGTCATCCGCATTCCTTCGCCCGCCGGGAGATGATCCGGTAGCTCGGCGCCGGTCAGAAGCACCGGAATGCCACGCGCGCGCGTGGCGTCCTCGGCGACGATGGACAGGTCGGTGATGAGCAGGCGCGCTGAAAGACGGCGAGCGACGTCGAACGGATCGTCTCCAGAGCGACTTTCGACGATCCGAAGCTCGGCCTGCGCTCGGAGACACTGTCTGATGTAGTCGCGAATGTCCGGGTCGGACACCGCGAGGAGGATGGCCGAGCCGCCGTCCCCAGCGCGTTCGGTGTCGTCCGCCGTGGGACTCGGCTCCGCAGCGAGGAGCGCAATCTCCAATTGCAGCCGGTCCGACGCCGGCACTCGCGGCGCCTCTGCATCGTGTCCGGCGGCACCTGCCTGGTGTGGTGCATCCATTGTCGCGTCGTACTCCTGAAAAAAATCCCCACTCTCCCGGCCGCGGAGAGTGGGGACTGGGGTTCTCGTTAGGTCACTTGAGCTTGAAGCTCGCCTGGTGCGTCGTCCCGTCGGCGAGCGTGAGGTTCAGCATGCGGCACGTACCGGCCCACGCCTTGTCCGTCTTCCACGTGTAGCTGTACTGCTGCGTGCTCGCGTCGTACGCGAGACTGCTGTTGCCGGCGGTCACCGTCGCCTCGATGTCATCCTGCGGCGCGCTGGCGCTGCACGACACCTGCTGCGACGCGGGGGATCCGGCGGCGAAGATGGCGAGGCCTCGATTACCGCCGAGACCGAAGGTCACCTGCACGGCTGCCCCAGCCTTCACGACGTTCACCGTCGGCATGGGGTCGACCGGCTGCAGGAAGCCGGTGAAGGGGTACGCCACCGTATAGTTGGCGGCGACGGTGTTCGTGTTGCCGGCGTTGTCGGTGGCGGTGCAGCTGACCGACTTGCTTCCCACGGTGGTCGTGGTCGGCGTCCCGCAGCTCGCCGATGCGAGACCCGACCTCTGGTCTGTCGCGTTAGGCGTCGCGGTGGCGGTGCCGTTCAGGAGCACCGGATTGGGCGAGACCACGGGTGCGAGGGTGGGTACGGTACCGTCGCGCTTGATCGTGACGGTCTGGACGTTCGTGCCACCGGCGCTGGTGGCGCTACAGGTCACGTCTTGACCCTGCGTGTCGGCGCTGATCGTCGTCGGCGCGCACGGTGCGGACGTGACGGCCGACTCGCCGTCGTTCACCGACCAGCGTCACCGTGACGTCGCTCGTGTACCAGCCGTTGCTGCCTAACGTGCCGTCGATGCTCGGCGTGATGACGGGCGGCGTGTCGTCGGACGATGGCTCCGCCTCGTACGCGCCGATGTCGCAGCCGGCGCCCTGCGGCCGGGCGACGCCCCGCTGATCCTGTGTCGCGCAAACGCTCGCGATGCGCCGCGTCGATCGCCGCACTTCCCGCGCCGAGCGCCATGGTGGCCGTGGTGCCGGGCGCGTTGAGCGAGAGCGATCCGAGCTTCGGGTCACCGGTAGTGGCCGGCACGATGCCCGCGCAGGCAGCCGCCGCCGGATACACCAGGTTACCGCCACCGTCGGCGATGGCTGGAGTCCCGAAGCTGCCGCAGTGTCCCTCCACTGTTGTTCGCCACGATCGTGTTCACCAGCGAATACGTTCGGCCTGTCGGTGAGCGAGTAGATGCCTCCGTACGTGCTCGCACTGTTCCCCGCGACCGTCACGTGGATGAACAGCGCCCGGAAGCCTCTTTGCCGAAGCCGCCGCCGATCGGCGCGCTGTTGCCCGTGACGGTGACGTTCATGAGCGACACGGTGCCGCCGTTCTGGAAGATCCCGCCACCAATGGAGCCGGCGGCGTTCCCCGAGATCGTGCTGTTGGTGACGGTCAGGTTGCCACCGGCGGCGTAGATGCCCCCACCCTTGCCGTTGGACCCGTTGGCCTGGTTGTCCGAGATCGTGCTGCTGTCGATGGTCATCTGCGCCGCGGTGTATGATGGCACCGCCGCCGCTGCTCGTCGTCGTGTTGCCCGAGAGGACGACGCCCTTCAACGTGATCCAGGTGTCGGTGAAGAAGCTGGCGATGCCTGCGCCGTTGCCGCCGCGGCCGCCGGAGATCGTGAGTCCCCTGATTTCTACCGCGACGTTTCCGCGGATATCAATGATCCCGAACTCGGCCGCCGCATCAGCCGCCCGGCGCACGGTCAGGAGATTGGCGCCCGGACCGACGATAGTCACACTCTTCTGGATCTGGAGCTGACCACCCAGCGTGATCACCTGAGGCCCGGCGGCGGTCAATGCCGGGTCGAACGTGATGGTAGCCCCAGCCATACCGGGCGGCAAAATCGATCGCCTCGCGGAGCGTGCATCCGTTGCCCGTACCCGCATCGTCGCACGCGCCGTCACTCTGATCGGCGAGGCTGTTGACCACAGGACTAAAGCTTTCCTGGCTGAAGTGAGGAGCCCGAACGGCCGGTGCCACGATTGGATCACGGTCGCTGCAGCCCGCGAGCGTGGCGACCGCCAGCACGACCGCGGCGTATCGGATGTAGGATGGCCTGGGGGCGAGCTCGGCAGAGCGACGAGCCGGCCAACCGGAGCGGCGATTCGGATTCATATGAGGCTCTCACGTCGAAGAGGTCCGGAGCGGTGCGCGCCACTCACGAACCGGCGCGCCAGCCGAGGCGGGTGCCTCTGGCTGGCGCGCAATCTTCCCGGAACCCTCGAACCGCTCTAACCAGGGCGTTGCCGCGTTTGGCCTCCACGTTGCCTGCAACGTCCTGCACAATTGCGCGCAACATTGAGGCAAGTGACTGGGCGTGTCATTCCGAGCGAAGCGGCCGTAGGCCGCGAAGTCGAGGAATCGGCTATGCCGGTAGAAGGATCAGTCCCTCTTCCGGGAGAACTGCGATTCCTCGACTCCGGCCCGTCGGGCCTCCGCTCGGAATGACCCGCTGCGGTACTCGGATGGGCTCACGCCGTGCGCCTCGCGGAACGACCGCGAGAAGTGCGACAGGCTCTGAAACCCCACCGCATACGCCACCTCGGCCACGTTGCCCGCGCCTTCCTTGAGAAGCTGCGCCGCGCGCTCGAGGCGGAGCCGCCGGATGAGGTCAGATGGAGTCTCGCCCACCAGCTCACGCGTGCGACGGAACAGGTGTGATCGATCGAGAAAGACATGCTCCGCCAGCTCCGCGACGCCGAACTCCGACTCGGTCAGATGCGCCGCGATCGTCGCGTGGAGCCTATCGACGAACGCCTGGTCCGCGGATCCCAACGCGGACTGTGGCGCGGGCGCCGGAAGCTCCACACCCTCGGCCGCAAACCGCTCGCGAAGGCGTCGCCGAGTCGTGATGAGGTTCTCCACGCGCGCGTCGAGCTCGCGCATCTCGAATGGCTTGGCCAGGTAGTCGTCCGCGCCGACCGCCGAGCCCGGTCGACCCGGTCGTCGGTCGAGGCCAACGCGGTCAGCAGGATGATCGGAATGAAGTCGGTTTCAGGATCGCTCTTGAGCGTCCGGCAGAGCGCGTTGCCGTCGATCCCCGGCATCATCACGTCGCTGATCACGAGATCGGGCAGGAGCGACCTGGCTCGCTCGATGCCGTCCCCGCCGTCGCCCGCCTCCACGATCCGATACCGCGACTCGAAGTGCGATCGGATGTACGCCCGCAGATCGGCGCTGTCGTCGACGATGAGCAGCGTCGTGACGTCGGCTGCGCCGTCAGCACCTCGCGTCTCGGTCTCGCCGTTGCCGGCGATGGCGTGATCGACTTCCAGCTCGTCCGTTCGTGCCAGCGAGCCTTCAGGTCCGGCGACGATCTGATCATCGCGCAGATGCGCGCGGCCTAACGGGAGCGTGACGGTGAACGTAGCGCCACCGGCACTCTCGACGGCGATGCTCCCGCCGTGCAGCTCGACCAGCTCTTTGGCGAGCGCGAGGCCGATGCCGGTGCCCGGCTGCGCGCGCGTGCTCGATTCGTCGACCTGATAGAACCGCTCGAAGACATGCGCCAGGTGCTCGGGCGGAATTCCTGGTCCGCTATCGATGACGTTGACCCGCGCGATGCTGTCTTCCGTCTCGACGCGCAGGGCGATGCGGCCGCCATCCGGCGTGAACTTGAAGGCGTTCGAGAGCAGGTTGCCTAACACCTTCTCGAGCGCGTCCGCGTCGAACCAGACATCGATCGGTTCGGGCGGCGCGACGACGTCGAAGTCGATGTGGTTCTGCGCCGCGATCTGTCCGAAGGCCGCGGCAACGCCGCGCGCAAACGTCACCAGGTCCTGTCGACGCGCGCGGAGCTTCATCTGCCCCGCCTCCAGCTTCGCGACGTCGAGAATCTGATTCACCAGCCGCAGGAGACGCCGCGAGTTGCGAAGCGCCATGTCGAGCTCCCTCGGCGGCTCGAGGATCGGCTGGTGCTCGACGCGCGCGCGAAGATCCTCGAGCGGGCCAATCGTCAGGGTCAGCGGCGTTCGGAACTCGTGACTGACGTTGGCGAAGAACCGGGACTTCGCCTGGTCGAGCTCCTTGAGCTGCTCGGCCTGCAGCTCGAGCTGATGTTGATTCTCGCGCAGCTCGCGCGTCCGCTCATCGACGAGTCGGCCGAGCTCCAGCGCACGTGCGCGAAGATTTCGAACACGCCATCCAACGAGGCCGGCCACGATGAGGCCGGCGGCCAGCAGCGACAGCAGTCGAAAGCTTCTGGTCTCCCACAGATGCGGCGCCAGATCGAGCTGGAGCGCCGCGCCCCGCTCGTTCCAGACGCCGTCGTTGTTGCTTGCCGCCACCCGGAACGTGTATCGGCCGGGCGGCACCTTCGTATAGAACGCCGTGCGACGGTTGCCGGCATCGACCCACGTCGCATCGTATGGCTCGAGTCGATAGCGGAAGCGCACGTTGGCTGGCGCCAGAAAGCTGAGCGCCGTGTACCGGATCTCGAGATCCCGTTGCGTCGTGCCTAACGATATGCCGTTTCGACCGGCCGGTACCGTCGTTCCGCCCGAGGTGACCTGCTCGACGACGACGTTAGGCGGAATGGGGTTCCGCCGGATCCGTGCCGGATCGACGACCGCGACACCAGCCTGCGTCGCGAACCAGAGTCGCCCGTCGCGCGATCGGATGGCGGCCGGCTGCGAGCCACCGTTCGCCTCGCGATTCCGCAGTCCATCCCGCTCGGTGTACGCCGTCGAGTTGATCGTCGGCCGCCGACCCGCCGCAAACTCGAGCAGCTCGCGACGGTCCACCCAGAAGATCCCGCGGTTGCCGCTCATCCAGAGGCGATCGGCGTCGTCCTCGAGAATGGTGTGGATCACCTCATCGAAGAGCCCGTCGCGCGCACGCAGCGTGATGATTCGACCGCGCTCGCTTCCCTTCTTCCCAGTCGCGTGGATCGAGGCGCGCGAGCCCGCGACCTTCGGTGCCGACCCAGAGCCAACCGTCGCGGTCCACGTGGAGCGACCGAACACGATCGAACGGAAGTCCGTCGGCCGTCGTGATCGAGCGGAAGCGCCCGTCCTTGTATCGCAGCAGACCGTCGGCGGCAGTTGCCATCCAGAGAGCGCCGTCGCGAGAGCGCTCGAAGGCTCGCACGACTGGTTGCCGGTCGCCGGTGCCGACGCGCGGCGTCGTCCACCGATCTCCGTCGAGCCGAAGCAGCCCCACGTCCGATCCAAACCAGAGCACGCCAGTCGAGTCCTCATACATCGCGTGAGCCTGGGCGCGGCGAGCGACGTCATTCGGAGCGAGCGCGCATTGCATCGTGGTCGGCATGCACTCCAACAGTCCGATGGCGCCGATCCACAGACGCCCGGTGCGGTCTTCCTTGAACGAGAGCACGACACTCGAGTTCCCAACCGGCGCGACCACGCGCGTGATGCGATCTCCGTCGATGCGGCTCATCCCGCCGTTGAGCGTGCCGATCCACATGGTGCCACGAGGGTCTTCGTAGACCGAGTACACGTTGTCTGCCGAGAGACCTTCGGGAGCGCCGATGACGGTGAACGACGCGGGCTTCAGCCGGTGAAGACCGGCGCCCCAGGTGCCGAGCCAGATGCTGCCTTCGTGATCGCGCATGATCGCGGTGATGCTCGACGGGATCGTAGGCGCCGCGCGCGAAAGGACCGGGAGCGTGTAGATGCGGCGACCATCGCGATACAGCTCTGGCCCGGACGTGTAGAGCATTCTCCCGGACTCATCCGGGACCAGCACCTGCGTGTTGTGCGAAGCCCCGACTCTCGGCTGCACTGCGACCGCCCGGCCGGGCTCGAGCCGATAGATCTCGCCCGGCGTGAGTGCCCACGCGACTCCGGTTGCCGGCGAGACGGAGAAATCCATCACCTCCCCCCGGTCAACGACCTTCTCCGCTCGATCGCGGAGCCGCCAGATGCCGCCTTCACGGAGGCCAAGCCACAGTGCTCGAGCCGAATCTTCGGTTATCGCCTGAATGGCCCCTCGCTTCGCCTCATCGGGCTGGCCAATCGCGGCACTCGCGCTATCGCCGTCGATGCGGAACAGACCGCGGCCGCGCACTCCGACCCACATCGATCCGTCGGAGCGTTGCGCGATCGAGTACACCGGGGCGTCTATGCTCTCCCCTGCAACGCGGACGAATCGGTCGTCGCGGATGATGCCCAGTCCGTGCTGCGTTCCGATCCAGAGCGTGGCTGCCTTGTCCTCGAAGATGGTCCACACGTCAGTCGTGATCCCGCGGTCGCGTCCGAACGTCGTGAAGCGTCCATCGCGAAACCGGACCAGCTGATTGTCTTCGGTGCGGAGCCAGAGCGCGCCGTCACGCGCCTCCTGCAGGCTGATGATCCGATTGTTCGGGAGGCCAGGCGATGTGGCGGAGTTGAAGACGGTGAAGCGGACGCCGTCGAAGCGGGCGAGTCCGTCGAATGTCGCAATCCAGATGTATCCGTCCCGGCTCTGGAGCAGCGCATTGACGGAGTTGACGGGCAACCCATCCTGCACCGTCCACGACTCGTGGACGAAGGTCTCGGCCGATCGAGGAGCGCGGGTCGGTGCGCTCGGACCCTGCGCCGCTGCCACGATGGGAGCAGCGATGAACGCGATGGCGTTCGACAATCCGAGGTGCACGACGTAACCCATCGCAACAACGTCTCGCTGGAAATTGCGAAGCGGAAGGTGTCCGGTTTCCCAAATGCGTAATCGTCCGCCGCGGACCTGCATGGCGAAGGGCCGCAGTTGCTGAACACAGAGCTGCGCACGCAGTTTAGGACGCCCCCAGGCTCAGGCAGGATGATGACACGTCTCAATCCCTACGACGTCGGTCTCGACAAGACTCCCGCGAACTACGCTCCGCTGACGCCACTCAGCTTTCTCAAGTGGAGCGCGCGCGTATGCCCGGATCGCCTCGCGGTCGTGCACGAGACGCGCCGGTTCACGTGGGCCGAGACCTACGCGCGCGCGCGCCGGCTGGCCTCCGCGCTCGTGGCCCGAGGGGTAACGACGGGCGACACCGTCGCCACGCTGCTGCCTAACGTGCCGGCGATGTACGAGGCACACTTCGGCGTGCCGATGACGGGCGCGGTGCTCAACACCCTCAACACACGCCTGGACGCGGCGACCATCCGGTTCATGCTGGAGCATGGCGAGGCGAAGGTGCTCCTCGTCGACCGCGAGTACGCGAGCCTCGCGGCCACGGCGCTTGCCGGGATCGACTCCCGCCCGCTCGTGATCGACGTCGACGATCCCGCCTACGACGGCGACGGCAACCCGTTAGGCGAAGTAGAATACGAGGCGCTACTGCGCGACGGCGATCCGGCGTACGACTGGCAGCCGCCGTCAGACGAATGGAACGCGATCTCCCTCAACTACA
Organism: uncultured Gemmatimonadaceae bacterium; assembly: GCA_963829055.1. Lineage (GTDB taxonomy): Bacteria > Gemmatimonadota > Gemmatimonadetes > Gemmatimonadales > Gemmatimonadaceae > JAJKIV01. The sequence continues at coordinate 152,607 of CAWHHI010000010.1, forward strand.
CGTCCGGGACCACCGGGAATCCAAAGGGAGTCGTCTACCATCATCGCGGCGCGTATCTCAACGCGATCGGCAACATCCTCTCGTGGAGCATGCCGCGGTATCCGGTCTATCTCTGGACGTTGCCGATGTTCCACTGCAACGGGTGGTGCTTCCCCTGGAGCATCGCCGCGCAGAGCGGGACGAACGTGTGTCTGCGGAAGGTCGACGCCGAAGTGATCTTCCGCCTGATCGCCAGGCATCGCGTCACGCACTACTGCGGCGCTCCCATCGTACACAACACACTCACGGGCGCGCCGCCCGAGATGCGTGAAGGGATCACGCACCGCATCGCGGCGATGGTGGCTGGTGCCTCGCCACCGCCATCGACGATCGAAGCGCTCGAGGCGATCAATATCGACCTCACGCACACCTACGGGCTCACCGAGGTCTATGGACCCGCGACCGTGTGCACGAAGCAGGAAGAGTGGGACGATCTCGATCCACACGACCAGGCGCTTCGCAACGGGCGACAGGGTGTTCCGTATCTGGTCGAGGAAGATGCCGCGGTACTCGACCCCGAGCGCATGGAGCCGGTGCCCGCCGACGGTGAGACCATCGGCGAGATCATGTTTCGCGGGAACATCGTGATGAAGGGGTATCTCAAGAACCCGTCCGCCACCGCGAAGGCGTTCGAAGGCGGATGGTTTCACTCGGGCGATCTCGCCGTCACGCAGCCCGACCAGTACATGAAGATCAAGGACCGCGCGAAGGACATCATCATCTCCGGCGGCGAGAACATCTCGTCACTCGAGGTGGAGGACGCCCTGCACCGCCATCCGGCCGTGTTCGCCGCGGCGGTGGTGGCGGAGCCGCACGAGAAGTGGGGCGAGACGCCGTGCGCGTTCGTCGAGCTCAAGCCTAACGCTGTGGTGGCAGAGGGCGACCTCATCGAGCACTGCCGGCAACTCCTCGCGCGCTTCAAGGTGCCGCGCCGCATCGTCTTCGGACCGCTCCCGAAGACGTCGACGGGGAAGATTCAGAAGTTCATCCTGCGCGAGCGGGCGAAGTCGGCGGCCGCGATCGTCTGATTCAGGTCGCGGGAAAGAGCATCCGCAGCACAAACACTGACAATAGGGCGGCGAGGCTCAGCGCGGCCGGCCAGAAGCGAGCAAGGCGCCGGAGCCGGGTCGGGGCCGATCCCGCCGCGCCAGGATCACGCGCGCGCAGTTCGGCCAACGCCTGCTCGAACGCACCGGGCGCGATCCCAGCTTCACGTGCCGCCTCGCGCAGCTCGCCAACGGACAGCTCGGCGACACGGGCGGCCTCGAGCTCGCTCGCTCGCGCGAGGAGCTGCCGGGCCGCCTTCTCAGGCAGCCGCTCAGCGTCGCGGGTCTGATCGCGCTCGGTCATCGGCATCCTCCTGCGAAGTGAGTGCGGCGGGGTGGGCGGCGGGATGCTCGGAAAATAGCGCCGCGGCCGGGAGGCGCCCACTCGACATCCCGGCGAGCCAGGGCGCGTGGCGTCGAATCAGGGGCTACGCGCCTATCGCGAGCGACTCGGCTCCGCGCGGCGCGCTGGGCCCGCGACTCCGCCACCACACCACGAGCCAGCGCGGCGGCGAGGAGTAACGCGTTCGCCGTCCACATGGCGACAAACGGGGAGACCAGTAGCCGCTCGGCGAGCGCTTCGCCCGCAATGAGGGCGACGTAGTACATCGCAATGACGTTGGGGAAAGCGACGATCGCCAACGCGACGCCGTCGTGTGGGGAGAGAAGTGCGAGCGCCACGCCGGTCAGCGCCAGGACCACGGACGCCGCGGAGAGGGCGTACTTCTTCTGGATCTCGACCTCGTACGAGACCGCGCGCGCCGCGGAGGCCGACCCGGCGTCCGCCCGGGCGCCGCGTGCCGCCGTCCGCAGCTCGGCGATCGTCATCTCGCGGTCGCCCCGCTCGACTGCGCGGCCCGCCTGCACGAGCCGCCAGCCGCTGGTTCGCGCGGGGGAGGATCTGGTCGTTCGAACACGAACATCAGCGTGGCGACGCCGGCCGCGGCCACGAGTACGGGCACGACCAGGCGGCGGATGCCGTGGTGCTCCGTGCGAGCCGCCGTGAGCACTCCCTCCCGGCCGAGCTGGGTGAAGACCCAGAGCACGGCGAGGAGGACCGCCATCGGGACCGTCATCGCCGCCGTGAACGGCACCGCGAGCAGCACAGCCGCGACGAGGGCGCCGGTCGGGACTCCCCGCGCGCGCAGCTCCGGCAGCTGCTTCGTCGCGTAATTGGCGAGCAGGAACGTCGTCACCGACGACGAAGGCAACGGCGAAGGCGATGGCGTGGCGGTGCAGGAGCTGCCGGGTCGTGGGGTTCGGCATTGACGGACCTCAGGAGATGTGCGCCGTCCTACAGACTGGATACGACCTTCGCCAGCGAGAGTGTGCGTCGCGGGGTGTGAGCGCCAGTCGTTCGTCAGCTCGGGTCGAGCGGTGGAGACGCTTCCGCTACTCCGCGCGAAGCGCTTCCGCCGGGTCGACGTGCGCCGCCCGCCTCGCGGGGAACCAACTCGCCAGCGAGGCCGTCGCGACGAGCACCAGCGCTGCTCCAGCCAGTGTCAGAGGATCACTCGGCGTGACGCCATACAGAAATGCTCGCAGGAACGGCGCCGCGATCGCGTAGAGCACGAAACCGGCAGCGACGCCGCTCGCGGTCAACGCCAGTCCGCGCATCGCGACTGACTGAGCGAGTTGCTGGGGGGAGGCGCCGAGCGCGACGCGCACGCCGAACTCGCGGGTTCTGAGTGCGACCGTGTACGCCATCACGCCATACAACCCGATCGTTCCGAGCAGCAGCGTGATCGCGGCCGCAGCCAGTCATGAGCGTCAGCGCCAGCGAGAGACGCGACGTGGACGCGCGGACGACGTCGCTCATGGTCTCGACATTGAAGATCGGAACCGTCGGGTCGAGGTCGCGCACAACCCGCCTAACGGCTGCCACCACGGCGGCCGGCGGCCCGGATGTCCTGACGACGAGCGCCATCGTGTGTCGCGCACTCGGTTCCGTCGTCGGATCGATCGGGACGACCTGGGGCACGTAGACCGTTGCGGACGGTGGCGTGGCCAGGTCATAGTCGCGCACGTCTCCGACGACGCCGATGATCGTGTATGTCGGTCCCGAAGGCGCCAACCCCAGACGCTTTCCTAACGCGGCCTTGCCGGTGGGATCCTGCCAGATCGTCGCCGCGGCCCGCTGGCTGATGATCACGTCGCCGTCGCGTTGGAGCCCGAGGCGCTGAAAGCCGCGGCCAGCAACGAGAGGAATCCGCATGGTCGCGAAGTATCCGTCGTCGACGACGTTCGTGGGCAGAGACAGCGTTCGCCCTTCGACACGAAACGACTGCTCACGCGTTTCACCGGCGCCAAGCGGGAGTCGCGTCGTCAGGCCGGCCGCGCGAACACCCGGGAGCTGCCCAGCCAACTCGGTCAGCCGTGCGTAGAAGGCCACGGACGACGAATCGCCATAGCGCGCGAACGGCAGTTGGGTCCAGATCGTCACGACGTTGGTGGCGTCGAACCCCGGACGCTCCTGATACAATCGGTGGAAGGTGCGCAGCAACAGCGCGGATCCCACTGAGACCATGAGCGCCACGGCGATCTGAAGGACGGCAATCGCTGCTCGGAGTCGCTGCCGCGTCCTTCCCGCCGTCTCGCCGCGCCCTCCGTCACGCAGGTTGATCGAAAGGGTCGCGCGTCGAATACGAATCGTGGGCATCACGCCGCAGATGACCGCCCCCAGAATCGAAATGACGACGGCGAATCCCACCGTCGTTAGGCCCGGCCTCAACTCCGCGAGACGAGGGACGTCGGCCGGACCGAACGCCACCAGCGCGTGGACTGCCCCCCACGCCGCGAGGAGCGCGACAGCGGCGGCGGCTGCGGTGAGCACGATCGATTCGCCCATGAAATGGGTGGCGATGCGCAGGCGGCTTGCGCCGAGCGCCTCGCGGACCGCGAGCTCGAGTTGGCGCCCGTCGGCACGGATCAACAGGAGATTGGCGACGTTGGCCCACGCGACGAGCAACACGAGGCCCGCGGCGGCGGCCAGCATCCACAGCGTACGCGCGATTCCGCTCGTGACCTCGTCGCGCAACGGAAGCACGATGGGCCTGGGGTTCGCCTGATCGAGCCACTCCGCCGTCGCCGTTCCCGATTCCAGACGCGGGAACGACTCGGCCATTCGTGGCAGCACGTCCGCGAGCTCGCGCTGCGCCTGCTGGAGTGTGGCGTTAGGCGCGAGCCGCGCCACACTCGAGTAGGTGAAGTCTCCCAACGCCGGGCTGCTCTGATCGAGCCTCACGGGGAGCCAGAGCCGCGTGTCGGCCGCCGGGAAGACGAACCGCTCCGGCATGACGCCGACAATTTCACGCGGGACGCTGTTGGCGATCAGCGTCTTTCCGATGACGTCGCGAGCCGCGTTGAAGCGCGTTCGCCACAGGGACTCGCTCAGGATGACGGCGTTCGGACCGTTCAGCCGCTCCTCATCCGTCGTGAACGAGCGACCGAGAAGCGGCCTCACCTGAAGGAGTGGGATCATCGACGCGGTCACCCACGTCGCGGTCACGCGCTCGGGGAGGTCGTCGCCGTCACCCATCCAGATATTGGCGTTGCCGGTTCTATAGAAGCCGACATCGTCGAGACGTCGCGCGAAGCGCCTGTAGGTGAAGTAGACACCGGGCGGCTGCTGTATGCGGCGGAGCTCGGTCGTTTGCAGGCCGACGCTGACCAGGCGATCCGGGTGTCCGTACGGCAGCGGCTCGAGCAACACGCCATACACGATGGCGAACATCGACGTGACCGAGCCGATACCGAGAACGAGTGTGAGGATCACCGCGACGGTGAACACCGGCGTGCGCTTCAGTGATCTCAACGCGTGTCGGAGCGAAGTCGGCATGATCAGCTCATTGCTTTCTTCACGAGTGCGCCGATACGTGCTTCTCGGCGAAGCACCTAACGCCTTGACTCAGTATGATCTGGTGACGAACCGAACGCACATTGCCTGTCGACGCACCGTCACTGCGCCCTAGATTGGGCTCATTGCCGCCCGAGCGGTAGGACTTCCCAAAGATTCTGCTCCCGCCCCCTCACGCGGCGATCATCGGTTCGTGCAGATCGCCCGGATAATCCAGGTATCGAGGTATGCGCAGACTCCCCCTCCTCATCGCGGTGCTCGCTCTCACGGACGGCGCCGTCGGAGCGCAGCAACCGTCGCTCCCGACACCGCCACGAGGACACCCGATCTTGCCCGCGCCGGAATCACCGCGCATGGCTGAGCTCCGTGAACGATTGCGGCGCGGCGACTCGACAGCGCTCGCGACATTCTGGACGCGCGCCGCGTCCGAGCGGACACCGATCATCGAGACCATTCCTGGAGATAGCGCTCGCGTTCTCGCGACATTCGTGTACCGGGACACCACACCGCTGTCGAATGTCGTCATCTCCGGCGGCGTCGCAGGCTGGGTCGATGCGCTCACCGTGATGGAACACGTGGCCGGCACCGACCTGTGGTACAAGAGCGTTCCCGTGCGGAAGGACATACGCATCGGTATCAGTTCCGGAAGAACGACTCCCTGTTCCCGTGGTTCGTGGATCCGAACTTCGCCAAACGCTGGGCCGCGGGGTTTGCGGATCCGCTGAACCCGAAGGTCGAAGCGCTTCCTGCGGGACCACGTTCGGCATTCGACGCGGCCGTCGCCCACGCACGCAGCCGTGGGACGCGGTCCGCCGGGGCCGCGCCGGCAAGCTGAGCGCCGCCACGTTCACCAGCTCACACGGCACGAGCAGCGCGATCTCTGGAAGTACACGCCACCGGTTACGACACCACGGCAGCACGGCGAGCGGGTGGCCTGCCAGATCTCGTGCGTTTGACGGTGGCGCGTGTACGGGACGCCTGGTGCCACACCGCACCATCCTCGACAACATGCTCGCCGATCGTCGGATCGCGCCGATCATCGTCGTGCTTCATCGCCAACGGTAGCCAGCGGATGCAGGAGCTTGCCGCGAATCCAGACTTCGCCGACTTCGTCGCCGATGAAGTGATGCCGTGGGTTCGTCAACGTTATGCGGTGACGTCATCTCCAGGGAAAACAGCGATCGGCGGATCGAGTCACGGCGCCCAGGCAACGTCGTGGCGCTCCGCTACCCGGGGCTGTTCGGCCAGGTGATCTCGCAGTCCGCGTCGCAGGTGGGGGCCCGAGGGCGAGGACGGCGAGTGGCTTCGCGCCGTCGCGACGATCGCAAGCTCCCGGTGCGGTTCTACAGGGGTCGGAGTCTACGAGACGGATCGCTCGGCCAACCAGGGGCCGGGCCAGGTGTGGCCAAACCGTCACTTCCGTGACGTGCTGCGAGCGAAGGGATACGACGTCGACTATCGCGAGTTCGCCGAAGCGCACGAGTACCTCAACGGCGCGGGACGATCACGAGGCACTCATGCCGATCTTCCCGGCGCCGCATCGCGATCGGCCAACTCGCACGGAATTTCAGCGCCTTACTCCCCGTACGGCACCCAGATGTTCTTGACCTGCGTCGCCTCGCGGAGGAACTCGCGCCCTTCCCCGTGACGCGCGTCGAGCCAGTCGCGGCGCTGCCACGTCGCCCACGTCCGCTTCATGTTCACCGCCGACGCCTCCTCGACCAGCTTCACGCCGGCCGCGGCACCGAAGTACCAGACCGCCTCCACGTCATCATGCTCGGCAAGCACGCGCGCGAGCGCGTCCTTCGCGCCGGTGACGATGTTGACGACTCCAGCCGGCACGTCCGACGTCTCGAGCACGCTGTAGAAGTCCGTGGCGGAGAGTGGCATGCGGCTCCGACGGGATCACCACCGTCGCGTTTCCCATCGCGATCGCCGGCGCGACGAGCGAGATGAGGCCGAGCAGCGGACGCTCGGAGGGGCACGCGATGCCGACGACGCCGATCGGCTCGTTCATCGCGAGCGCGACGCCGCGGATCGGCACGTTATGCACGGCGCCGTCGTACTTGTCCGCCCACGCGGCGTACGTGAACAGCCGCGAGATCGACGCGTCCACTTCACGCGACGCCTCGATCTCGCCGCAGCCGGTCTGGGCATCTACTCGCCGCGCGAACTCCTCGGCGCGCGCCGCCAGGTTCTCCCCGATGTAGAACAGGATCTGTGCGCGCAGGTGCCCGGTCGCCTTCCCCCACCCCTTCCACGCCGAGTGGGCGGCCTCGACGGCGTTGCGGATGTCCTTGCGGTTGCCTTCGCCAACCTCTCCGATCAGCGCCCCGTTAGGCGCGTGAACGCGGCGGACATGCCCCTGGTCGGGGCGCGTCTGCTTACCGCCGATGAACAGCTTGGGGGTACGGTTGATGGCTGGAACCCGTAGCGGTCGGCGACCGTCGTGCGCGGCGTTCGCCCGGTCGTTAGGCCCCGATGTGCCACGTCCAAGGTGTCCGGATTCCCATGTGGCGTGCGTCGCGTTGCCTCGATTGCTAGCCTCCCCAGTCCCCAGTCCCGCGTCCCCAGTCCCCACACCGACGGGCTTCACGTACTCCCACATGCCCTCGCGTCCACCCTCGCGCCCGAATCCACTCTCGCGGTAGCCGCCGAACCCGCTCGACGCGTCGAACAGGTTCGTGGAGTTGATCCAGACGACGCCAGCCTTGATCTTCGGCGCGATGTCGAGCGCGAGGTTGATGCTCTCGGTCCAGATGCTCGCCGCGAGTCCGAATGGCGTGTTGTTCGCGAGCGCGACCGACTCCTCCGGCGTGCGGAACGTCATCGTCACGAGCACGGGACCGAAGATCTCGACCTGCGCGATCATCGACGACGGCTGCACGTCAGTGAACAGCGTCGGCGGATAGAAGTAGCCCTCGGTCGGACACGCCCACGACGGCTGCCACATCGTCGCGCCCTCGTCGACACCGCGCTGCACGAGACCGCGGATGCGATCGAGCTGCACCGGCGCGACGATGGCGCCCATGTCGATCGCCTTGTCGAGCGGTTGACCGATGCGAAGCTTCTCCATCCGCGCGCGCAGCTTCGTCGTCAGGCGATCGGCGATCCCTTCCTGCACGAGCAGACGCGAGCCGGCGCAGCACACCTGCCCCTGATTGAACCAGATCGCGTCGACGACACCCTCGACGACGCTGTCGAGATCCGCGTCGTCGTAGACGATGAACGGGCTCTTGCCCCCGAGCTCGAGCGACAGCTTCTTGCCGCTGCCGGCCGTGGCGCGGCGGATGATGCGACCGACTTCCGTCGACCCAGTGAACGCGATCTTGTCGACGTCCGGGTGTTCGACGAGGAGCTTCCCGGTCTCGCCATCGCCGGTCACGATGTTGAGCACCCCCGCGGGAATCCCCGCCTCGCCCGCGATCTCGGCGAAGAGGAGCGCGGTGAGCGGCGTGAACTCCGCCGGCTTGAGCACGACCGTGTTTCCCGCGGCGAGCGCCGGCGCAACTTTCCACGCCAGCATGAGCAGCGGGAAGTTCCACGGAATGATCTGACCAACGACGCCGACCGACGTGTAGCCGGCGAACTCGCTCTCGAACAGCTGCGCCCAGCCGGCGTGGTGGTAGAAGTGCCGGGCGACGAGCGGGATGTCGAGGTCGCGCGTCTCGCGGATGGATTTGCCGTTGTCCATGCTCTCGACGACGGCGAACAGGCGCGAGTGCTTCTGGATCTCGCGCGCGAGCGCGTACAGATGCCGCGCGCGCCCGTGGCCCGAGAGTCCCTTCCATCCGGGGAGCGCCTGCTTCGCGGCGGCAACGGCGGCGTCGATGTCGGGCTTCGCCCCCTGCGACACGCGCGCGAGCACGGCGGCGGTGGATGGGTCGATGACATCGAACGTCTTCCCCGGGCGCGACCAGATTCCGTCGATGAAGTGTCCGAACTGCTGCTCGCGATGCGACGCGAGCCAGCGGCGAGCCTCCGCGTCCGACTCGGGCGCAGGACCATACTCCATACTCCGAAAAATCTCAGCGACGGTCGTCATGGAGGAGAGGAAAAGAGGCGATCGTTAGGCGACAAACAGCGTGAACGGCGCAGAACAGAACGGCGCCAAATCCCAGACAGCGCGAAATCCCGAAGAGCGCGGAATCCCGAACGGCGCCAAATGCCAGACGGCGCGAAATCCCAGACGGCGCCAAACGGCGGTGCCATTCCGCTCTTTGTCGCTGTTCGGGATTTCGCGCAGTCTGGAATTTCGCGCTGTCTGGGATTCCGCGCCGTTCGGGATTTGGCGCCGTTCGGGATTTGGCGCCGTTCGGCCTTTCGCATTTTCTTCATGGCATTGGCATTCGGTATGCCGCCGCGTATCGGCCCGTCACGAAGTGCTCCAGCTGACGCTCGATGTCGGTGAGCAGCGCGCTGGCGCCGAAGCGGAACAGGTCCGCGCGGAGCCAACGGTCGCCGAGCTCCTCCTTCATCAGATAGAGGTACTCGAGCGCCGTCTTGGCCGAGCGGATGCCGCCGGCGGGCTTGAAGCCGATGGCGTACCCCGTGCGCTCCTGGTATTCGCGGATCATCCGACACATCACGAGGGCGAACGGCAGCGTCGCGTTGACGCCTTCCTTCCCCGTCGACGTCTTGATGAAGTCCGCGCCGGCCTGCATGGCGACCATGCTCGCGCGGGCGACGTTGCCTAACGTCGCGAGCTCGCCGGTCGCGAGAATCGCCTTCATGTGCGCGTCGCCACACGCCTCGCGGAACTGCCGCACCTCGTCGTACAGCGCGGCATAGTTGCCCGTGAGCACGTGGGCGCGCGTGATGACGATGTCGATCTCGCGCGCGCCGGCGGCCACCGAGGCGCGGATCTCGGACACGCGCTCCTCGAGCGGGCTCAGGCCGGCGGGAAATCCCGTCGACACCGCCGCCACCGGGATGTCCGTCCCGGCGAGTGCGTCGACCGCCGTCGGCACCATCGCGTGGTACACGCAGACCGCACCGACCGTGATCCCGAGCTGCTCGACGCCTAACGACCGAGCGAGGTCGTCGCGCAACGGCCGGCGTGCCTTCGCGCACAGGCGCCGCACCGTGCCGGGCGTGTCGTCGCCGGAGAGCGTGGTGAGGTCCATGAGCGTGATCGCGCGCAGCAGCCACGCCGCCTGCCACTCCTTCTTGACGGTGCGACGCGTCGGGATCGTCGCCGCCCGACGCTCGACGGCGCTCCGGTTGACGCGGATTGCGCGTACGACGTCGAGGTCCAGAGGAATGCCTGGGTTCCGCGCCGGATGATGATCCGAGGCCCCGGAGCGCTGAGGCAGCGCTTCCCGACCGTCGTCTCGTGCGACTTCGACGACGGGCTGCTCGCGCGCCGTCTCGGGCGCGGATTCGCGCAGCGCCTCGTGGTCCTGCTCACGCTCTGCCGGCGGCGCGGTGCTCACCAGGCGCGGCCCCGTCTCAGACGGGATCGGCGGGGAATTCTGCTCGCCAGGCGGCGACGGGACAGGCTCGATGAACCGCTTCAAGGACATGACGACCACCACGGAACCGCGGGGGAGAAACCGGCGTAGCCCTTCGAGGACAAGCTACTCTAAGGTAGGAGCAGGGACGCGCCGCGTGGAGGGGGACTATCTACCCGACGGTCTGCCTTCCCCGCTGGGCATGAACGCCGCCGGCCTCCTCGGGACGCTGGGCGTAGAGTACGCTCGGGCCTGCTCCACCGGTGCTCGCGCAGCTCGAATACCGCACGATGCTCGGTCTCGCCACAGTACGGTAGACATACACGATCGCGTGTCGCGCCTAACGCCTGATGTTCGGTTGCGGCGTCCTTCAGCGCGTTTCGTCTTTGGGTCCGAACAGGAGGATGCCAAGCAGGAACACGACGACGCTGAAGAAGAAACCGCCGGTGATCATCAGGATCCAATCGAGTACGGGCACGTCGATCCGCCAGCCGAGCAGGAACACCCCAGCGGCAGCCAGTCCCATGAGCAGAATCGTGAAGTAGTCGCCCAGCCTCGGAGGCGGGATCGGCCCGGACTCGATCGGATCACTGGGAAGGTGAACGTCAGGTCCCTGCGGATCGTACACCACCAGCTCATGCTCGCGGGCAAGCTCGAGGATCGCATCGATGACGGCGTTGTCCGCTCCCCAGCGGATGTCGAGAAGCAGGACGCGGTCGGATTGTTCCGGTGGGGTGTCCGCCCATGGTCCGTCGTCCGCGTCCGGAAATCGCCGGAGCAATTCCTTCGACACCGTGGCGATGTCAGCGCTGGATTGGAACGCGCTGTCATCGCCACGGTTGTAGTACGGCTGCAGAAGGGCCTCCGCCTTGTCCGGATCATCGACGACGGGCGCCTTCCAGAGGATCAGCGTCATGCTCACGGCACAGACGCTACCGCAATGCTGCCCACATCACCAGATCAGCCGCGACGGTGCATCGATCGGTGTTGCGACCTGGTTAGACTGCTGGCACACGGAGGTCCAACTCGTAGAAGAGCGTCGCGCCGAACTCCGTCGCGCGGTACGGATCGACTGACCGGAAGCCCAGGCTCGCGTAGAGGCGCTGCGCGGCATGCATGGTGGTCAGCGTGCCGAGGCGCAGACGTTCGTAGCCTAACGCGCGTGCATCCGCGATCGCGTGCTGGACGAGCGCGCGGGCGACGCCCGCACCGCGGCTCGCTGGGCGGACGTACATGCGCTTGATCTCTGCGACGCCAGGGATCAGTTGCTGGAGCGCGATACAGCCGACCGCGTCGGGGCCGTCCCACGCGAGCCACAGACCGCCCGTCGGTGGCTGGTACGGCGCGGGGAGCGCAGCCAGCAAGGCGGCTGTGGCCGCGGCGTCCTGAGCAGCGGAGTGGGCTTCGACGTGCGCGCGGATGAGCGCCCGCGCCTCTGTGAGCGCTTGGGGCTCGGTGACACGGCGGATCTCGATCATTCTCCGAAGTTAAGCGCTATGCGGGAAGCGCTTCGCGCGCGCCGGGATCGAAGCGCGGATCCCCAGGTCCCTCGCTGGTGGCCGGGATGACAGGACGCAGATCGAGGTGACAACCGGCTCCCCGTCGCACATCTTGATCGCGTCCCGTCGGAGCCAACCAAATGTCCAATCGGCGTACCTTCCTGAAGCAGACCGCCGCGATCGGCGGGGCCCTCAGCCTTTCACCGCTCGCAAAGCTCCCGCTCGAGGCGGCCGTGCCACTCACGCGGCCGAATCCCGGACGCGCACCCGCGCCGCTCAACATTCTCATCCTCGGCGGCACCGGCTTCACCGGCCCGGAGCAGGTCGAGTACGCGATCGCGCGCGGCCATCGCGTGACACTCTTCAATCGCGGCAAGACGCGGCCCGGCATGTTCAAGGGAAAGGTCGCCGAAGAGCTCATCGGTGACCTCAACGGCGACACGAGCGCGCTGAAAGGAAAGAAGTTCGACGTCGTGATCGACAATCCGACGACGCTTCCCTTCTGGGTGAAGAACGCCGCGCAGTACCTCAAGGGGAATACCAAGCACTACATCTTCATCTCGACGACGTCGGTCTACGCCGATCAGAGCGAGATCGGCATCAACGAGAACAGTCCGACGGTGCCGATGCCCGCCGGCCTCGATCCGTATCAGCCCGACCAGCGCAACACGGCGCAGCTCGCGGCGTCGAGTAACCCGGGGAACTACGGCGCGTTCAAGGCGCGCGCCGAAGTGGAAGTGCAGAATCAGTATCCGGGCATCAACACGATCATCCGGCCGTGCCTCATCGTCGGGCCGCTCGATCGCACCGACCGTTTCACGTACTGGCCGGCGCGTATCGACAAGGGCGGCGAAGTGCTCGCGCCCGACAAGCCGGACGATCCGTGTCAGTTCATCGACTCACGCGATCTCGCCGAGTTCATGATCCGCATGGCGGAGATGCGCGAATTCGGAACGTACAACGCGATCGGTCCCGAGAAGCCGATGACGATCGCCGAGATGTTGTACGGCGTCAAAGCGCGTCACCACGGCCGGCGCACAGTTCACGTGGGTGCCGTGGGAGTTCCTGCAGGCGCAGGGCGTCCGCCCGTGGACGCAGCATGACGGTCTGGCAGCCGCCGTACGGGCGCACCGCGGGCTACCAGCGGCGCAGCGCGGCGAAGGCACTCGCGAAAGGCCTAACGTTCCGCCCGCTCGCCGTCACGGCGAAAGACACGCTCGACTGGCACAAGACGCGTCCCGCAGAAGAGCAGGCCGCGACGCTCGAAGGCAAGATCAACGGCCTGTCGATGAAACGAGAAGCCGAGGTGCTCGCGGCGTGGAAAGAGGAGGTGGCGAAGCAGAGCAAGTGAGAATTCACGACGATGCTACACGACGGTGCTATCTGACGGCGTCGGGATTTTGCGCGACCAGCCACGCAAGCGCTGCATCCCGATCGGTGAAGATCGCATCGCGGCTGTACTGCTCCGAAAAAACCTGGTACTGGCGCGACACGCCGTAGGCGACAGGAGCAGATACCAGGATTGCGGTGGCCCACGTTCTATTCTGGATCGCGGGCCGCGCGATCGCCTCGATCAGCGTCGATAGCTCGGCACCGGTAAATGCTATGTGCGCATCGAGAAGATCCACGAGCGTCCGCCTGCAGCGCATGACCTCCGGATCCGTGAGATAGGTGCGCCAGTATGCCGCGAGCTCGCCGGCGGTGACGGTTCCGGTCCAGGACTCGTTGATGATGTTGTGAACGCGGTCCACGGTGTATGCAATCGGCAACCATCACCTCCAACTCATTGTGAAAAACGATCGATGACTCTCCGCACACCTTCGTGTTCTGGTTGGTGTTCGTTGGCCTGCAGATGCGCGCCGGCTTCGAGAAGCGCGCGCACGCAGTCTTCGTAGTCACCACCGGCGTCGCGCACAAAATCTGCCCCCCAGCACGCCCAGCCCAGCGGTGTCGACGAGTGTTCTGCATCGCGGATGTCCGTCGCCGCTCCAGCCTCCAACAGCAGGCGAACCTGCTGCGCACGTCCGTGAAGAGCGCTGAAGTGGAGCGCAGATGCGCCGGAAGTGTCCGTGGTGTTGACAGGAAAGCCGGCTGCGACACAGGCCGACACGGTCGCCTCTCTGCCGAGTGTCGCCGCTTCGATGAGGAGTTGGTGATCCGACGGCGCGAGCGCCGCCAACACATCAGGTGACGCGAGCTGACGCGCCGCTTCGACATCACCTCGCCCGCACGCAGCGAGCAGCAGGTCGACGGCAGAGAGACGCTGTGTTTCCGCGCCGAGCGATTCGAGCAGCGACGCGATGTCGTCGAAGCCACCGCGTCGCGCGAGTAGCCATGGTGTCGCGCCATCACCGCGACGTGCGTGGATGTCGGCGCCGTGGTCCAGGAGGAGCCGAATGACGTCGACACTCTGTCCGCGGCGCGCCGCGACGTGCAGCGCCGGCTCTCGCTCTTGTGCACTCGGGACGTTTGGATTGGCTCCGTGGTTCAGCAGCCACTCGAAACCCTGTTTGACGCGTGTCTCGCGATCGAGGTTCCAGTTGCGCAGGAGAAAGTACAGCGCGGTGTTTCCCCAATCGCCAACGAAGTTCAGGTCTGCGCCAGCACGCAGCAGAAGCTCCAGTGCGTCTTCGTGAAACCGTTCGGCCGCATGAAAAATGGATTCGCCGTCAGTTGGGTTCGCGCCCGCATCGAGCAGCACGCGTGCGAGCGGCAACACGTTTCGCATGCCCGTGACCGCGTACAGAGCTGGAACACTGTACTGCGCATCGCGCGTATTCGGGTCGGCGCCCGCGGCGAGCAGGACGCGCGCTGTCGCCAGCAGTCCCGCATCGCGGGCCTCGCTCTCGCCATGGAATGGTGAGTAGCAGAGGAAGAGCAGCGGATCGGCAGGTGAATGGCCGGCGCGCTCGGAGACGAGCCCTGGATTCGCAGCGACGAGTCGCGCGACGGCAGCGTCGAGTCCAAGCGCGGCTGCGACATGCACACTCGTTGTCGCGATGTGCGGGTGAACACGGAGCACTTCGCGAGCGCGTTCCAGGTTCTGTTCCTGAACGGCCGAGAGGAAAGCCTCGACGCCGTCATCGTTGCTGCGCGACGCTTGCACGTGCGAGCGCAACTGCGCCCACGTGTGAAAGCCATACTCGCGGGCGATCACGCGCTGCGCGAACAAGAGCTTTCGTTCGGGGGTGTCGCCGATCGCGTCGCGGACGCGCTGAAGGGCAACCGGGTCGTCAGCCTGCCAGGCCTTATGAAGGGTCTTCGCTTCGCGCTTCAGGTGATCGAGATGCGGGCGGGCAGGCAGCTCACGTGCCGACATGACAAACCTCCTTTCGTGGCTCGCCCGGGTCCGCGTCATCGGGCTGAAAGAAGGCTGTGTTGGCTATCGCCTGCTTCTACAGGTGGACTGAGTCCTGTCCGCGGACGGAAGCGCCCTGGCGCGCTCCGTCCAACATAGTGCATCAGGGCCGTGGTAGGCGAATCGTGTCGAGCATCTCGCGGACGGACTCGATGACGAGCTCGGGCTGGTCGCGTTGGATGTAGTGCTTGCTTTTCTCGGCGAGGATCCACGAGGTACGGTCCGACCAGCCGGCCGGGCGCGTGCCATCGCGAGTCATCGCGCCGATGAAGGACGCGGGCGTACACCTGCCAGCAGTCGCCGGTCTCCAGCTCCCGTGCTCACATCCGCGTAGAGAGACGAGCCGTCCGCATTGAACACGATCTCGGCCATCTTCGCCCCCGGCCGCGCGAGAACGCGCACCGACTTCGCCGAGCCGATCGTTACGTCGACGTACGCTGTGTCGCCGCGTTGGTACGCAACTGACGGAACAGCGTGTCGCGATCCGGGCCGGTGTTACGGTTGACGTCTCATTTCGTCTTCGGCGCTCGCTGGCGGACACCGTTCTGGACGAACACCAGGCCGGTCACCTTCCCGGCAGGATCGGTCTCGAACTCGATTTTCACGTCGACCACTTTCAGTGAGAAAACCGTCGGTGAGTCTGCATACAGCTGAAATTTCGGCTGACCCGTCGCCTGGACGAACAGCTTGTCCCCGTCGCGCGTGATGGTCATGACGAACGTCGGCGCGACAGGATAGTCCCCGACAAAGCGCTCGAGCTCGGGACGAGGGGTCGCTGCCGACAGGACAGCGCGAATCTCTGATGTTACGAGATCAGGCTCCGTCACGTGGACGAAGTGACTGCTGGCCGACGTCAACACGAGATGCGCTCTTGCCGACCGGCGAGTAAGCCGAGAAAAATGCTCGACGCGTTGATCGAACGTCGTTTGAAAGTACAAATCAGCGTCGCCGGGGAATTTGACTCCCGGCGCAAGCGGCTCTCTCTTGCCCGCGAGGAGGATGCTCATCGGCACATCCGGCGGATCCCCCGCTTCGCGATACTCGACGAAGCCGCCGCGTTCCACGCGCTCGATCTCCTGATACTCCGCGCGGAGCCCCGCCGGCGCTGCCGCCAGCGCTGGTTTGGTCATGCTTGCGATCGCGTCGTGGCCGTTCGTCATACCGGCCTTCGCGTAGATCGCTTGCATATCGGCTTCCGTCTGCGTGAAATCACTCGGATCGATGTAGACGAGACCTACTACTTCCCGGGGGAACATTGCACCGAACGTGTGGATGATTGGTCCTCCATAGGAGTGACCGACGAGCACGTACGGCGGGGGCGCGTCGAGCTTGGCGAGGAGGTCGTGGAGCTCTGTGGCGATCTGTTTTACGGTTCGCTGCGTGGTCGCGGGATCCGACTTGCCGACGCCCGCCCGATCGTATGCGATCGTTCGCGTCACCGCCGCGATGTCAGACTGCAGCCCGTTCCAGGTTGCGACCTGCGACCCGAGGCCACTTTCGAACACGACGGTCGGCACGCCCGGTCTGGCCGTTCCGGCCACCTGTACGTTGACTTTCCGACCGCCGACCTCGACGAGCGAAGGTGTGGGGACCTGAGAGCTCGCGATACGCGCCACCGTGACGAAGCCGAGCGTGGCGAGAAGGCTGGTTCTGATCATTGAACGCCTGTAGTTGGTAGGAGGGGCAAGCTGTAGCGGAACAGCCAGGCTCGCCAGGGACTCAGCCCGGAGCGGTCCGCACGTACTCGTCGACGTTCTTCGCCAGCACGTCGAGCGGCACGTTGCCTCCGCGCACGACGGTGTCGTTGAACGCCTTCAGATCGAACCTCGCGCCGAGTGCTGCCGTCGCCTTCTCGCGCTGCCGGTTGATCTCGCTGTGACCAACCTTGTAGCCGCATGCCTGTCCCGGCCACGCGCAGTAGCGGTCGACTTCACTCGCGACCTCGAGCGGATTCGATCCGTTGATGTCCACGAAGTACTGGACGCCCTGCTCACGCGTCCAGCGCTTGGCGTGGAGGCCCGTGTCGACGACCAGCCGGCACGCGCGGAACGCGAGCGATTGCAGATACCCAAGGCGACCGACGCGATCGTCCGCGTAGGCCCCGAGCTCGTCGGCGAGCTGCTCGGCGTATAGCGCCCATCCTTCGGAGTACGCGTTGAAGTCGAGCATCTGCCGGATGAGCGGCATCTGGTGCGTGTACTCGCCCTGCCACACGTGTCCGGGAATCGCTTCATGGAAGGCCAGGTCCGCCAGGCTGTACTTGCTGTGGAGCTCCGTAGTCCGGAGGTTGATCCACATCCGACCTGGGATCTTGCCATCGATCGACCCCGCGCCGCCGTACGCCGCAGGAGCACCGGGCTCCTCCTCGGGCGGCAGCCGCTTCACTTCCATGTTCGGATCCACGACCGTGTTGAATGCGCGCGGCATCTGTGCGCGAATCCATGCCAGGCGTTCGTTGATGAAGGCCATGATGTCGGCGCGGCCCTTGTCGCCTTCAGCGAACTTGTAGCGGGGATCGTTCGCCAGCGCCTTCATTCGTTCGCCGACGGTGCCCTTCGAGAAGCCGATCTCCTTCAGGATCGTGTCCATCTGCGCGTGCAGCCGCTTCACTTCGCTCTCGCCTAACGCGTGGATCTCGTCGGGCGACATGGTCGTGGTGGTCGAAGCCCTGAGCGCCCACCGATAGATACTCCTCGCCGTGCGGCCGAGCCGCGATCCCCGCGTCGTTCGTCGCTATCGACCGCTGTGACTGCAGCTCGCTGAGCTGGCGCTCGAGCGCCGGCGCAATCTCCTGCGTGACGATCGTCCGCGCGCGCCCCGCCCAGTCCCCGGGGATGTTCTTCGACCGCCGCACGATCGACTCCACGAGCGACCCGCCATTCCGCGCGTTGCTCGCGGCGAGCGTCATCTGGCGCACGGCCTTGTCGATCAGGAACGCCGGTGGGACGAGACCTGCCGCGCGCGCCGCCTGCATCCGTTCGCGCTCTCCATCGAGCTGCTTCGCATACGACTGCAGCCGCGCGAGATACGCCTCGGCGTCAGGAGCGCTCTCGACGCGATGATCGGCATCGAGGAAACGCGGGATGTCGAGATAGGCGCCGACATTCTGGATGACGACGTACGGCGTGTTGCGCCAGCCGCCGACGGCGACGTCGCCATACGGAAGCGCGAAACCGTCGAGCGCTGTCGCATACGCGCTCCGCACGACCTCGAAGCTGGTGCGCGTCGCGTGCGAGAGGCCGCTCGTGTCGAAGGCGTTGACGCGATCGAGATCCACCCGAAGCTGTTTCGCCAAACGCCGCTGGCCCTCCGCGGAGCGATCGGCGAGCACGGATCGCAGTGCGGCTCTCGCGCCGGTGTCGATGCCCAGCGAGGTCGCCTGCTCTGGCTTCAGGCGAATGAGATTTTCAGCCATCTCATCGAGTAGCGTGAGCGCACTGGCCTCGTTCGACTTGGTCGGCATGGGCTCACCGGAACGCCCGCAGGCAGAAAACAACGGGAGGGCGGCGGCGGAGACAACAGCCGCGATCATCTCACGACGACTGAGTGTCGTGTCGGAACGCGCGCGATCTTCGGTCATGCTGCTCATTGAAGTGAATACGTGGGCGATTTTGCTCTTTCTACTTTCTCGGCCGCGTGACGATGCACGTCTTCGTCCGCCCCACGCCACTCCGTTGCGCGATCATATCACGCACGACGTCGCGCAGGCGACCGTCTGGCGTGGATGGCGAGCGATGAAGCCAATGCTGCGTCGCGGCCCTTCCGCGACGGCGTTCACGCCGGCGGCACGACGCCACCTCTGCATCCCATGGCGCCTGCGCGCCGAGCTCGCCCGGTGCGGGCTGGCTCCGGAACGCGACGCGTACACGAACTTCCTCGTGTACCCGCTCGACTGGCTGTGGCCACGGGCGAACCAGGCACTGTCCCAGTTGTTGACGCGCATGTCGGTCGTTCGAATCGTGGCATGCACGGGGTGTCAGTACATGGTGGCGGCGCGAAGGCCACGATGACCTCTGCCGACGCCGTCAGCTAGAGCGCGACTGCCTCCTCGCGCGGAGCGACGCGGGCGGGCGCCGCGTCCCTGGTGATCCGTCGGTGCTGCGCACGGCCGAGCCAGATGCCGAGCACACCCCACACGAGAGCGAGCGGCACTGTCACCGAGACCAACGCGGCCAGCCCCATTCCAAGACGGCCGAGCAGCCCCTCCAACTGGGCGCCAACCACGTCGCCAGTGCGATAGACGAACGTGTCGATGAACGCCTTGGACTTGTACTTGTCTTCGCGCGGTACGACGGTGAACAACGTTTCTCGCGCGGGCCGGATAATGGATCGCTGCACGGCACTGAACGTCGCCTGAAGGACTATCAGCGCGGCCAGCGATGCCGAGATGGCCAGCCCCACGAAGCCGAGGGCGACTATCACAGGCAGCAGCGCCAGCGTTATGTGAACGCCAAGCCGCTTCATCAGCTGCCCCGTCACGACAGCCTGTAGCACGAGCGTCGTGAGCTGGGTGTAGAAGTCGATGCGCGCGAACACCCCCGTTCGCATGTCGAGGTCGGTCCCGAGCGCGGCAACCATCTGCAGGCGTGTGAAGTAGATGAACGTGCTGACCACCGTGAGGATCAGCACGTACGCAGAGATACCGAGCAGGTATGGTGAGCCGAACACGGCGCGGAATCCGCGCCAGGCGCTCCCGCCGATGATGGCGCGGTCATCCACTACTGGAGGTGCGTTGGGATCGTCAGTCGCCTCCGGCTTCCGGTGCTGGAGTCGCGTTACGACCCATGCGGCGACCACCGCGAGCCCGAGCGAGGTCGCTGCCACCGGGAGCAGTCCCGCCGTCCCGAGCGGACGCACGAGCTTCGACGCCAGCCAGGGACCGGCGATCGCGCCGAGCGTCCCGCCCACGCTGATGATGCCGAAGAGTCGCTTGCTCTGCTCCAGCGAGAACCGGTCGGCCATGAGCGCCCAGAACACCATCGTGGCGAACAGGTTGAACACGCTGAACCAGACGAAGAACACCATCCCGCTCACCTGGCCGATCGCGTTCGGGGCGCTCACGAGGACGACATAGAAGGCGAGCAGGCTCACGGCGAAGAACAGGTAAGTGGCCGTGATGAACACGATGCGCCGGTAGCGGCTCACCATCAGCGCGAACACCGGGTTCACCGCCAGCGTGACGACGGCCGTCCCGATGAAGAGCCAGCGCACCGCCTCGATCCCCCGCTGCATGCCGAGCGCCTCGCGGGCGGGGCGGATCACCATGAGGGCGGTGAGGATGAAGAAGAACGAGAGGGAGGACGCCACCACGGCGGCCCCTTCCCCTCGGCGAACCTGGATGAAGCGCTGGAGAAGGGGCGTCATGGGTCTAGCGCACTCCGGAGCTGGCGATCGCGATGTCGTGCGTCCGCACGGATCGACGTCAACTCCAGTCTACGTTGCGCTGAAAGCGGTCGTTGAGCCGGAGTGATCAGGATCGGCGTATGTGGTATGGTCCGGCTTCCAGCGCTGTCAGGGAGCGAGACGAGCTCTCACCGGTTGGACACCTTCAGCGGGAACCGCTTGAGGGCGGGGCCGAGCTTCTGGTTGCAGGCGGCACCGGCCAGCTCTGGCTCCCACTCCACCGTCGTGGTCGCGGCGAGCTCGGCGCCCAAGCCAGCGCGCGCGACCTTGAGCGGTGTGCGCACGCCGTTCTGCACGAGCGTCGCCGCCGTGGTGTAGACGCCGTGCGGCAGATCGTTGATCGCCAGGTTCGAGCCGAAGCGGACGACGCGCGTGATCGCGCTCCCCGCGCTCCCATCCACGAGCGGTCCCTGGGGCGTGAACTGCACCTCGATCTCATCGCCGGTGCGGATCCCTGAGACGTCCCACGTATCCACGTCCACACCGGCGCCGAAGACGTTGGCGGAGGCATCGGGGATGCGGCCGGTGAGCTGCCAGCGGAAGTCGCGCACCACGGTGCTGCCGGGCACGAACGCATCGTAGTCGGCGTCGTTAGGCATCCCCAGGCGCACGCAGTACGACTGGCCGCGGTAGGCAACCTCGGTCCACGCCTTGACCTGGTGCGACAGGCCCGCGGGGAGCCCGCGCACGACGTAGCGGCCGTCGGCGCCGGTGCGCGTCGCCACGACGTTCGGATTGAACACCATCTTGACCTCGACCAGCGCGTTCGCGATCGGCTGGCCGCGGGCGTCGCGCGCGACGCCGGTGACGACGCCGGCTTCGGACTGCGGTGGCGGGGCCGCCGCGGCAACGCGCGCGGTGAACGTGGTGGTGACGTTCGGTACGCCGGCAGCGGTGCCGATCAGCGTGATCGGGTAGTCGCCCGCGGGCACGCTCGCGGCGGCCTGCACGCTCAGCGTCGCCGAGGCGGCAGTCACCGGATCGTTAGGCGCGGTGACGGCCAGCCCTGCGGGCGCGCCCGCGGCGACGAGCGTCACCGCACCGGTGAAGTTGGTACGAGCCAGCGAGACGGTCGCGGTCCCGCGCTGCCCCTGCTCCACGGTGATGGCCGCGGGAGTGACGGTCAGCCCGAGCGACGGAGCCGGGTCCGCTGACGGGGGTGGCGTTGGTACGGTAGCGGCTTCGCCGTTGGTGCACGCACCGGCGAGGGTGATCATGAGGAGCGCGATGTATGGGGCGCCGGAGGCGCGCGAGAAACGACTGGCAGGCATTGGAGTGTGTGGTGGATTGCGGAGGTTGGAGAGGCCGCCGCGGCGGCTGCGTACCACGTGCGCCGAGTGTACGGGCTGCCGGCGTGGCGCGCGTGGGAAGTTCGACCCGGGTCAAACTTCCCATGTACCGGCGCTGACGAGGCCGGCCTGCCCGAACGGGCGCACGATCATCTCCGATCTGCCTGGCGACCTCTACGCATTGCCGATCGCCGGTAGCAATTCGTCGTTAGGCTGCACCGGTGCGAACTTGCCGTGCAGCAGCCGCTCGCACTCTGACCGGACCGGAGTCCAGCATCTATCAGCCGACGACCTGCGTGAGCACGCGCTGCACGTTGCCGCCCAGCACCTTTGCGACCTCCGCCCGGGTGAACCCCTTCGCCTGGAGCCCGTTAGCCCAAGAGGTGACCTCCGCATACGTGCTCAACACGGGCTTGAAGTTGCCATCCATGTCAGTCCCCAAGCCAACATGGTCGATCCCGACTACATCGATGAGACGCTTGGTATTGTCGACGAATTCGTCGAAGCTGGCGTTGAAGCCGCTCGGCCAGGCTCCGATCACGCCACCCGTCTTTGCTACGAGCTTCGCATGCTCCTCGCTGATGGCTCGAGCCGCCAGCGGTCGGCTGTCATCGATCTTCAGAATGCTGTGCGACAGGATGAGCGGCGCGGACGTTTGAGACGCGACATCCCGCACGGTGTCGAAGGCCGCATGGGCCACATCGAGGACCATGCCCGCTGCCGTCGCTCGCTTGACCACGGCCTTGCCGAGCGGCGACAGCCCACCGTGTTGCCGGGGCTGGGTCTGCAGATCCCCGAGGGCGCTGGGTACGTAGTGCACGAGCTGTAGGGAGCGGACACCGTCCGCGTACAGCTGGTCGATGCGCTCCGGCTTGCCATCCAGGAACTCGCCTCCTTCACAAGCCAGAAACGCGGCTACCTTCTGTTCGCGTTGCGCCCGAAGCAGATCGGATGATCGCGTCGCCAGGAACGCGGGCGTCGCGGTCAAGAGTTGTCGCAGGATACTCAGCTGCCGGTGGTACTCGCGCGCGGCATCTCCAGCCGCATAGGTGCCGCGTGGAACGATGCCAGTCGGCGTGCGCTCGATCAGCGGTGCATCGGCCACGAGGCTGAAGAACGCGCCGGTCAGCTTTGCGTCGCGCATACCGGTCACCGTCTTCAACACGGCCGCGTCGCCCGCGTACTCCGGACGTCCTTTGTCGAAGAAGGCGCCAGGATGCGCGTGCAAGTCGAACGAGACCGGCGCGCCCTGCCCCAACGCTTCACCCGCGGCGGCTGCGGCGGGCAGGAGCCTGAGACCCGCGGCGGCCACCAGGCTGTCCTGCAGAAATCGGCGGCGGTTGATCACGATCGTTGCTGGCATTGGGTTGAAGGTGACTAGCGGCTGACTTTCTTGAACACGATGTCGCGTGCCCTGCCGTTGCCGGCCTCGAACCCGGTGACATTGCCTTGCGCATCGCGGCGGAAGACGACCTGGCTCACAGGCAATGTCGCGGAGAAGCTGTCCCCGCTGGTGTGCGTCAGCGCGACCGGTCCGAAACGACGGTGCCGGATGACGAGTTGCCCGCCCTCGACACTCAGGTCATAGAATGTCTCCAGCTCCTCGCTGAAGTAGCGTCCCGCGTAGTTGGTGAGGTCCACCACCGCCGCTTTTTCTACGACGCGTTTTCCCGGGTGCTGGGCGCCGTCCTGCTGGAAGGTGATCCCCTCCACTGCTCCGTCCGCTGCCGTGTTGAACGTGATCTGCGCCGGCGCGCCGACCACTTCGAAGGTGGTCATGGACGTCGGCCGCAGCGGGAGCGCCGGCTGGCCCGGAAGCTGGAGTCGCAGCTGACCGCCCTGCAGTTCCACAGTCAGGAGCAGGCCGCCGAGCGTCGTCATCTCGTATTTGCCGGCATAGCGCCGCAGCGTCGCGGCAGGCACGTCGACGCCCGAGGTCGCGCTCGCGGTCGCGGTCGGGCGCTGGGGCGCGGCCGTCATCTGCTCGCCGAAGAAGGCATCCGCCACCACGTTGGCGATTCCGCCCGGTACGCCCTGGTAGTTGCTGAACACGACGTAGCCGGCGTCGAGGTCGGGGTAGTACACGAACGTGGAGCTGTGCGCGACATCGTTGCCGCCGTGCTGCCACCGCTGCAGGCCGCGGTTCGTGTCGAGGAACACGACCATAGCCGTAGTTCGATGGCTTTCCGTTGTTGAGCACGAACGACGTCGTCATCTCCTTGATGACTGCCGGCCCGCCCAGCTCCCCAGTCTTGAAATTGCGCAACCACTTTGCGACGTCGCCCGGCGTCGTGTTGATGCCGCCCGCGCCCTGCGACGCGTGGAGATCGCGCACTTCGCGGAAGCCGCCCTCACCGGCGATGTACCCGATCGATCGGCCGTGGATGATCTGGCCCGGATTCGCGCGCACCCACGTCTTCGTCATGCCCAGCGGCAGGAACACCTCGTCGCGCATCCACTCCGCGAACGGGCGGCCGGTGACTCGCTCCACCACGATGGTCGCCAGGCTGAACGCCGAGTTGTTGTAGTTGAACTCCGCGCCGGGCTCGTTCTGCAGCGTCGGCTGCCGGTTGATCACCTTGATGACTTCGTCCGGGGCGATGTAATCGCCCTCCAGCACCTGACGTCCCTCGATGATCAGCGTGTTGATGAACTCGCGGTAGCCGGTGGTGTGCGACAGCAGATGTCGCACGGTGATCTTCTTGCCGAAGTCCTTGAGCTCGGGAATGTGCTTCCGCACGTCGTCGTCCAGCGAGAGCTTCCCGCGCGACGCCAGCAGGGCGAGTGCGAACCCGGTGAACTGCTTCGACGAGGAACCGATGTTCGTCGGCGTCTCCGGCGTGAACGGCATCCCGTACGTCAGGTCCGCGGCGCCATACGCCTTCACGAACGACAGCTTGCCGCCCTTGATCACGCCCACGACGGCTCCCGGCGTGTCCTTGTACAACTGTGCGGCGGCCTGGTCCACCTTGCCTTCCGGTGTCGTCGCCACCGGCTCGGAACGCGTGAGCTGCACACGCACCGCGCCGCCTTTGCCCGCCGTCGCCGGCGTGACCTCGATCACGTACCGGCCCGCCGTGTCCGTCGCGAACGCAAACGTCTCCGGGCCGCCTCGCCCGACGCGCGCCGCCCGCTGCACACGCTTGCCTGCCGGGCCCGTGATCGTCACCGTTGCGTCGACCCCGTCCTGATCCACTCGGCCGGCGACGAAGTGGCTTTTCGGCAAATTCAGTTCGTATCGGAGCGTACCGTCCGCTGCCAGCGTCGCGCGCACAGGCGTTCCGACCTGCAGCCGCGACGCTTGTTGAGCGTGGACGCCGCTGACGCAGAGGAGAAGGAGCGCGAAACCGCCCGTAATGCAGGCTCTCATGACTGATCCTTGGAAGGCAGGACCGCCTCCAGGGAGGAGGACGGTGGTGTGATCGTGTACCATTTTGGTATACAGAATAGTCGCCGCGCAAGGACGGCTGCACCACTTCCGCGCGAGGTGCGGACCACGGTTTGTGCGATGACGATTTCGCAGGGTATTGGTGCGAGTCGCGGCCACCTCGGAAGAGAGGGGCGGACATCAGCGCTGTTCGTCGTGCACCGGTCGGTGCGCCGCCTAACGCCCCAGTTACGCCGCACAGGGGTCATACACGAGTGATGCGAAAGGCATCACAATGCAATGAACCCTTTGTCGGCGTCAGCGCTCGTTAGGCCGCCCGCGCGGGCATGGCAAGCCGGCAGCATTCATGCTATCGAAGGCCGGCGCCGGCAGGTGCACGCGGCACATCAGTCCGCGCGCGTGTACGTCAGAGCCAGATCGGGTTCCCACGGCGCACCATTGCGCGACAATTCCCCGCGGCTGACGATCGTGTGCCGGTCCGCCGCGATCGTGCCGACGAACCGCTGGGAGAAGTCCGGCGCATTGCGCCACCACTGCCATTCATTGGAGTGGATGCGCGTCTCGTACCGGCGCGAGACGCCACGCTCGTCGAAGTACAACATCGAGCACTCGCTCGTCGTATCGTCGGTACCGAAGATGGCGATACCGCTTGGAATTTCGGGTTCGTCGATTCGCGATTCCATGAGCAGGAACGCTCCGCTCGCGATCCAGCTGAACGAGGTGCGGCCGTGAAACGTCTTCCCCGGGGCGAGCGGATGTGTCCCGACCGTATTCCACGTGCCAACCAGGATGCTAAAGGGCTGAAGCAGCGGATTGGGCTTTGCGGCCTCATTGTCAGCAAACATGGCCATGCGTACTCCGGATGTGGTGGCCTAACGCTGGAGTTCAGCTGCAAGCGCGCAGGGTTGGAGCCATGCTGCCGAGAGGAGCGTCCGCGCGCTCGTCAGCTGCATCGATTCGTTAGCGCGCTCGACGATGTTTGTCATTCACCCGCGGCGGTCGCCTAACTCCACCAGCGGCTCGCCCGCACGAAGGATCTCGACCGCACGACTCCGGCTGCCGTGACGAGCGCGCGGAGGGCGACGTTCGTCACGTTGCCGGTCGTCACCCAGACGACTTGCGGCGGCGGGCCACGGCGTCCAGCAGATCGACGAAGTCGGCGTCCTTCGTTACGACGACCGCTCCAGCGGTGCGCGCCGCGTCGAAGATCGCGGCGTCGCTCGCCCCGAGCAGCCCGAGGTCGAACGTGTGCGCCGCCTCGATGCCAGGGACCTCGCCGCGCCACTTCGCCAGGGCCGGCGGCAGTTGCGCGTCGACCCACACGCGCAGGACCGGCCGCACCGCTCCGCCGCCGGCGCCCGACACCTACGCCGCGACCGTGGGGTGATCCAGGCGCCGAGCGGCGTACTCCAGGGCGGCCGAATGTCCTCCCGCTCGAGGTACGGGAAGTCGGCCAAAATCTGGTCCGGCGTGTCGCCCGCCGCCAGCAGTTGCAGCACGTCTATCACCCGCGCCGATCCCACGATGCAGGGCGGCCGCCGCACTGCTCAGGGTTGACCGTGATTCGGTCTAGGAGCGAGGCCATACGAGGAGTTCGGTCGGGGACACAGGAAGATAGCCCGTCGGGAGCGTGCCTGCAGGCGGGGCTGCGCGGTCGCGCTAACGCCAAGTTCAGCTGCGGAGCGCCCCGGTTGCGGGCGTCGCAGACTCGAATCTCCTACCAAGGCGACCGGCGCACAACCTGATGCCGGTCGCTCCGTCAGAATGCAACGCACGCGTTAGGCGGCTGGTCGCAACGCTCGTGTGGGGAGCACTGAGTCGCGAACCGTATGCGTACTCCGGGCCATAACGAGTTCCTGCAAACCGCCGGCCCGCGTCCCGGTCAACCCCGCCTCCCAACCTGGCACCACCACCCCGCGGCCACGACGAAGGTGAATGGTTCTGGCGAGGGGGTGCCGTCACTCGCTCGCCGTTCGGCAGCCGGGCTTCGAACCGGACGGTCAGCTCACAGGCGGACTGCGCGGCGGGACCGGTGCCTGTCGCTAGGTCGCGATAGTACAGCCGCGGGTGTACGCGAACTCCTTCGGCGTGACCTCCAGTCGCGCGCCCCGCACGGTTTCACGCCGGGCAGGTGCGCGCCAACGAAAGCGCGTCAACGTCCCGTACACGTTCCGTCAACCAGCGTTGAGACCTCTTCGTGACCGGCGCGCGCCGAGGTATTGTGGACGCATGCGGGCGGTGAATCGGTGACCGAGACCTCGGGACGAGTCGACGGCCCGGCGGCGCTCTTCGGGCGCCGTTGGGCGCACGTCGCGTGGTGGCTGCTCGCGTGGAACGCGGCCGTGCCGATCCGGCTCGTCGGCATGGTCATCGATTCCGCGGGCCGCCCCGGCTTCAGAGCGGGAGCGCAGATCGGGGGCCTGATCCTGGATCAGACGTCGTGGGCCGTCGCGACGTACGTGATGTTCCGTCTCGCGCTCGTGGCCCGTCGGGCGCCGCTGCGACGGGTCGTGACGCTCCTCGGCCTGCTGGCCGTCCCGCTGATGGTGCTCAGGTACTGGGCGACGTCCTCCATCCTGCAGGCGCTCGGCCGGCCTGCGGTGCCGGTCGGCCGCATGCTCTTGTTCAATGGCCCGTTCTACTTCTTCCTGCTGATGGCCGCGGCGGCGCTGGGGCTCCTCGTGGTGTACATGCAGCGCGAGCGCGATAACGCCGTCTTTCAAGCGACCCTCCAGGGCGAGCTCGCGTCGGCACGGCTCCAGACACTCCGGCTTCAGCTCAACCCGCACTTCCTGTTCAACGCGCTGAACTCGATCGCGAGCCTCGTGCACTCCGACGCGTCGAAGGCCGACACCGCGATTGCGGCACTCTCCTCGTTCCTCCGGGCGTCGCTCTCCGTCACGCGCGGCGAGGAGACGACGCTGGAGAACGAGCTCCGGCTCGTCGACGCCTACCTCGAGATCGAGGTGCTGCGCTTCGAGTGGCTGACGGTGGATCTCGACGTGCCGGACGCGCTGCGCTCGGCGTGTGTTCCGGCGTTCGTGCTGCAACTGCTCGTGGAGAACGCGATCCGCCACGGGTTGGCGCCGCGCCGCACGCCGGGTCGCGTGACGATCGCCGCTCGCCTCGACGGCGATCGGCTGGTGCTCTGCGTGTCCGACGACGGCGTGGGGTTCGGCGCGCGATCGCAGCGATCCGTCGCTCGGGATCGGGTTGCAGAACGTGCGGGCGCGGCTCGCGCAGCTGCACGGCACCGACGGCCTGCTCGCGCTCGAGTCGTCGACCCCGCGCGGCACGGTCGCGACGATACGCATCCCGTATCGCGTCTGCCCTTCCGAACCGACGCCGACTTCCGCCGCCGCCGACGCATGACTTCCATGCGCGTGTTGATCGTGGACGACGAGCCGCTCGCGAGACAGCGGCTGCGTCACCTCCTCGACGAGATCCCGGGAACGGAGGTCGTCGGCGAATGTGGCGACGGCACCGACGCGGCGAAGGCGATCGTCGACCTCGCACCCGACGTCGTCCTCCTCGACGTGCAGATGCGCGAGATGGGAGGCTTCGCACTCGTCGAGACAATCGGCGCGAACCACATGCCGCCCGTGGTCTTCGTTACCGCGCACGACCAGTTCGCGCTTCGAGCATTCGACGTCAGCGCCGTCGACTACCTCCTCAAGCCCGTGCAGACGCCGCAGCTCGCGCGCGCGCTGCAACGCGCCGCCGACCGGCGACGGGCGACGGATCCGGCGCTGTACGGCAACCTGCGAGCGCTGCTGGACACGGTGCGAACGATGCTCGGCGACGCCGCCGCGCCGCCAACGGTAGCGGCGCCCGCGCCAGAGCGTCCGCCGGTGCAGCCCGGCATCGTCACGTTCTCCGACGTCGTCGTCGACCTGCGCGCCCACACCGTGCATCGCAACGGCGTCGCCGTCGCCCTGTCTCCCCGCGGCTATGCGCTCCTCGCGACGCTAGTCGTTAGGCCGGACGAGGTCATCACGCGCGAGCAGCTGCTGCGCGAGATCTGGGGGTATTCCTCGGACGTGATGTCACGCACCGTCGACATGCACATCATGGAGCTTCGCCGGAAGCTCGAAGTCGACCCGGCGAACCCGCGCCACTTTCACACCGTGCGGAAGACCGGGTATCGCTTCACGCGAGGATAGTCGGCGATAGTCGCGGGTTCGAGCGTTGACGGAACATGAACGGGACGTTTACACGCGTTCGTTTGCGCCGTCCGGCTCTCCGGTTCCACAATGCGTCACAGCATTGCGTGGTTTCCGGAACCCCGACCCTAACGCCTCAATGGTCAACCGTCGCGAATTCCTCGGCCTCACGCTCGGCGCCGGCGCTACGCTGGCGCTCACGCCGGAGCTGCTCCGCGCATTCAGACACTCGAGCAGCCGAGTGGAAAGCTCATTCAGCGGGCCATCCCGTCTACCGGCGAGATGCTCCCGGCCGTCGGACTCTCGTTCAGCAACCACCCGGGGTGCGCGGATCACGCCGCGCTCACGGAGGTCCTGAAGACGTTTGCCGACAGCGGCGGCAGAGTCTTCGACGCGATGCACGTCAACCCGGCGTCGGAGCAGTTCCACATCACGGCTGCCACGGAGCTCGGGATTCAGAACAAGCTCTTCTGGTCGACGCGAGGTACTCCCGGCAACGCCGCGCCGCAGCCCGGCGCCGCCTTCGTGAACGGGCACATCGATTCGTTGTTGGCGAGGATCAAGGCGCCGAGGATCGACCTGGTCATGCTGCCCGTGGCGGCCGATCCGACGAACCTCGCCGCCCTGAAGGAGGAGAAGAAGGCGGGGCGCGTTCGGTACATCGGCGTGCAGACGATTTCGGTGAACGTCCAGTCTGCCCAGCTCGAGGCACTCATGCGCAACGAGCCGATCGACTTCATCGGCGTCGACTACGACGTGAGCAATCGTCGCGTCGAGGACACCATCCTGCCGCTCGCCCAGGAGCGGAAGATCGGTGTGATGGCGTTCTTCCCCTTCAACAACGCTCGAGGACTCAGTTGCACTGGTGGCACGAGCCTCTTCTCGCGCGTCGCCAACAGGCCCGTTCCGGAGTGGGCCGCCGATTTCGACGCCAGGACCTGGGCGCAGTTCTTCCTCAAGTACGTCATCAGCCACCCGGCAGTCACCGTGGCGCGTACGGGGACGACCAAGGCGACGCACATGGTCGACAACCTCGGCGGCGGCATCGGCCGGCTGCCTAACGGCGCGATGCGGAAGCGGATGGCGGAGTTCATCGATGCACTCCCACCCGCGCCTGCGCCGCAGCGTGGGTAAGCACGTCCGCCACCGCTGGAACGAAAGTAGCGCCGCGCCTAACGGGCCATCCGACGTACGTGGTGGATCCGGCATCACTCGATACATGGGGAGGATAGTATGAAGAGCGTCGTGGTCATGCCGCTTCTCGCGGCTGCGCTGTTCGCCGCCGCATGCGGAGGGGACGGCGATCCGACGGCAGTAGACACGACGGCACGCGTGCGTTTCTTCAACGCGACGACGGGAATGGCGGGCAGTGGTGGTTTCACGACGAACGGACAGTTCGCAACCGGTTCCGCACTCGCGTTCGGTCAATCCACGCAAGCGTGCGCCACGGTGAATGCCGGCTCGACATCGTAGCGCAGCCACGCTCAACTTGCAGGGTGGCACTGTCAACACGGTTGCGATCGTTCCGATCGAGTCGGGTGGTTTCCAGCTGATCAACATTCAGCGCTGCTAACGCAGCAAACCGAGGTTCCAATGGTTGGCTGGATGAAAAGATCGGTCTCGAGCACGTGCCCACGCCGCCGTAGCTCGACGCGGATCGTCGCCGCCCTCGCCCTGGTGGTCTGCGCCGCGTGCGGCGACAGCGGACCCGCCGCACCCGCTTCTGAGATATCGGTCGACTCTGCCTTCGTGACCGCGCTCCGCGCGCGACTCGAAGCCGTCACGCAGGCCGGCGAGTTCTCCGGCGCTGTGCTGGTCATCCGCGACGGGCGCACGCTGTTCGAGGGTGCCTACGGACTCGCCGATCGGGAGCGAGGCGTCCCGAACACGCCGCTCACGCAGTTCCGCGTCGGGTCGATGAACAAGATGATGACCGCGGTTGCGACGCTGCAGCTCGTGCAGGCCGGGACGCTGCGCCTCGACGCGCCGCTCGGCACGTACTTGCGAGACTACCCGAACGCGGAGGTCGCGTCGACCGTGACGGCGCACCACCTGCTCACCCACACCGGCGGCACGGGCGACATCTTCGGACCGGAGTTCATGACGCACCGGTTGGAGCTTCGCACCACGTCGGATTACCTCCGCCTCTACGGCACGCGGGGCACGCAGTTCACGCCGGGGGCGCAGTGGGTGTACAGCAACTACGGCTTCATACTCCTCGGCGCTCTGATCGAGCAGCTGAGCGGGAATAGCTACTACGACCACGTCGCGGCGCGCGTGCTCGCGCCGGCGGGCATGATGGCCACCGGCTTCGCGCCAGAAGACTCGCTCGTGCCCGGGCGGTCGGTCGGCTACACGCGGCTGCTGGTGCCCGGCGCGCTCGTGTCGAACGCGCCGACGCTGCCCTACCGCGGCACGCCCGCGGGGGGCGGGTACTCCACGGTGGGGGACTTCGCGCGCTTCGCCGTTGCGATTCGGGAGCGCCGACTGCTGGATTCGGCGCACACGACGCTGCTCCTCACCGGGAAGGTCGCGGTCGGCCAGGGGGTGCAGTACGCGTACGGGTTCTTCGACCACGTCGTGCGCGGCCGACGATTCGTCGGGCACAGCGGAGGTGCGGCGGGGATGAGCGGCGACCTCGAGTTCGAGCCGAACGGCGGGTACGTGATCGTCGTGCTGTCGAACTTCGACTCGGCGGCGACACAGGTGGCGACCTTCATCCTCGATCGCCTGCCGGCCACGCCCGCGGGAGGCGGCATATGAGACGCGCTACAGCATTGTCGACGATTCCGATCGCGTGTCTCGCGGTTCTGCTTTCCTGCCGCGGAGAGCCGACGACCCCGGCCTCCAAGCCGGTTACGACTCCTGCGCAGCAGGAGATTCCGATCACCGGCGCCGCGGTGCCGGGAATGAAGTCGTACGATCAGGTCATCCCCGATTTGATGCGGAAGTACGCGATTCCCGGTGGCGCGGTTGCCGTGATGCGCGATGGCAAGTTGATCTACGCGCGCGGCTTTGGTTACGCGGATGTCGAGAACAAGACGCCGGTGCAGCCTGACGCCCTGTTCCGGATCGCCAGCGTGTCCAAGACGCTCACCAGCGCCGCCATCATGAAGCTCGTCGAGGAGGGCAAGCTCAAACTCGACGATCGCGTCGCGCCACTCATTGCCTACCTCACGCCCGCACCGGGAGCGACCGTCGACCCGCGGTGGGAGCAGATCACCATTCGGCATCTGCTCAACCACACCGGGGGCTGGGATCGTGAGAAACCGAATGGCGGATTCGACCCGATAGATCGGCCGGCGATCGCCGCGGCCGCGGTCGACGCGCCCGCGCCGGCATCGGCGTGAAACGCTGATCCGCTACATGAAGGGAATGCCGCTCGACTTCAATCCGGGCGAACGGTTCGCCTACTCGAATTTTGGCTACATCATTCTCGGCCGCGTGATCGAGCGTGTGAGCGGCATGCCGTACAAGGAGTACGTGCGCGCACGCGTGCTCGCGCCCGTGGGCGCCAATCGCACGCAGCAGGGCAAGTCGCGCATGAGCGACGCGCTCCCGGACGAGGTGAAGTACTACTGGCCCGGGGCTGGGCGTGAACGCGCCGCTGGTGCCATCCGTTTTCCCGGGCGAAGGCCTGGTGCCCCTCAACTACGGGGGCTACCACCACGAAGCGGGTGATGCAAGCGGCGCCTGGGTCTCGTCGACCGTCGATCTTCTGCGATTCCTGGGCGGCGTCGATGGCCGCCCCAATCGTCCGGACATCCTCAGCGCTGAACTCGTCGCGGCAGATGACCAGCTACGGCGCGCAGGTATGTGCCAGTGGCGCGTGCTATTACGCAGCCGGCTGGTTTGTTCGCCCAACCCAGGGCGACGCGAACTGGTGGCACGGGGGAACGCTGCCCGGCACGACGAGCATGCTCGTGCGCACGTATAACAACTTCTCGTGGGTCGGTCTGTTCAACACTCGCTCCCTGACAGCCAACCTCGAGGCCGAGCTCGATGCCGCGCTCTGGAATGCGCTCGCGGGCGTCACATCATTTCCGACGCACGACCTGTTTTCGACCTTCCGATGACATGAGCCGCAGCATCAACGTGTCTGCGGCTCTGTGTTGAACAGAACGGCGCTCCGCAACTCACGCTTTCCCCGGACAGCGTCGTCGTGGGTGTATTCGAATCGTCGCCGCTGATCGCCACGGTTTGGGTTTTAGCTGGGGCGGCGCGACGGGTGCGCTGTTCGTCGGCATTGAACGGCGCCTTAAAACGGCGGTGCTCGTAGTCGGACACGGCGGTCACGTCTCGCACGCCACGGGTCCGGAAGGGTTCAAATACATTGCCGGTTTCTCGTGTGCCAGACGTGTCGCCTGGATTCGAGCGATGGCACCGATAGAGCCGATTCGATTCGTTGGGCATGCTAACATCCCGTTGTTGTTGCAAAACGGGACGTTGGACGCCCTGATACCGCGTCCCGATGCGGAGGCGATACACGCAGCCGCGCCGCAGCCCAAGGAGGTTCGCTGGTATGACGCGGGACACGGCCTCACTCCGCAGGCCGGCGACGACAGGTATGCGTGGCTGCATCAGCACATTGGCATAGACCCCTGAAGTCCGTGCAATGACACCGGCAATCGCGGTCGTCGCGGTGACGGATTCCGGGTGCGGAGCCTCGATCGCAACGTCAGCCGGGATCGCCGGAAGATACCGGATGCTGGCGAGAAACTCGATGCTCGCAGCGCTCGTCAGGTTCAGCGCACGTTAGGCCGCGACGTAAGTGGCCTCTCGGCCGGCTAGACTAGAGTGACCGGCGCAACGTGTCGACCTCCACGTCGGTCCAGCGCGTCCATGCCGGCGACAGTGAATTGGAGCGCGCGCCCGGTCAACGGGACCTCGGCTAAATAACGCGGATCGCGTTGTCGCCCGAACTCAGAAGCATACTGGTGGCCTGCGTGAGTCTCGCCCGGGAAGGTTCGCGCACCGTCGTATCGGGATTTAAAAAGGACAGGGGCGGAAGCGGAATCCCGTTCGCGCCCACACCGGCAAGTCCTCCAGCGTCAGCTCGCTGAATGTCCCGCCGTTGTTGTGCCAGTGGCTCATGATTCGATCCTCCGCCGCGCCGTTCACCCAACGCCGCCCCAGCGAGATCGCGACATGCTCGTTTTGGTCCCAGTACATCACGTCTCCCTCTTGTGGCACCAGGCCGGGGTGCGGAGCGAATGGGACGCTGTCATAGAAGCCTAACGCGTGGCTGAGGGCTCGGCCGTAATGCTCTTCGCCGTTACCGCCACGAAGGTGATTGAACTCATTCACGAACGCCGCCCGCCGGTGCGTGAATCTGAGCCAGTCCAGGGTCACGAGGTTCGCCCGGTAGGCCGAGTACAACACGGCTTCCCAACAGTTCATGTGGGCCCGGGGGCTCGGGATGGGGCCGTTGCGGTTTATCCACTCCGCGAAGTGGTTTCGCCGCATTCCCGCGCCGTGATTCCAAAGTTGTTTCGGCTGGTACATGGGCCCGGCGTTAGGCACCAGCGCCAGTAGTCCCTGGTTGACGGGCCCCGACGGGACCCAGGTGAACCACCCGTTCATTAGACGGGCAGTCGCGGCGAGTTGCACCCCGCGCCCCGTTGCTCGCTCCGTGCGCAGCCGGCGTAGTCGCTGGACATGCGCGAGGTACACATTGGGCGCGGGCGGCGGTGGGGGGGCCGCGGGCGGTCCCGGGAGCTGGAGTGCCAAGGCCTGGGCTCGGGACGCGGCTTGGTTGTCGATCAAGGACCAGGCGTCGCAACGGTTGATGAACGCATTGCGGACCTGATCGGGTACCACCGCCACCATCGGCAGATCGTTGGCGAGCTCCGACAACACGGCATCGCGGAAGAGGTCTTCGCTGTCGGCGTCGTTATTGACGTAGATCTGGACCAGCTGGAGGACTAGCGGCGCGTGTGCAACGAGGTTGGGACGGCCCACTCCAGTGAAAATTTGCTGGACCTGCAACAAGGTCAGCATGCCGGTGGCCTCTCAGTGGTGCGCGAGTAGAATGTCGAGGGGAACGTCGAGCTTTTGTTCCTAGATCCCCTGAAATTGTGCGTCACTGCCTCGTGCAGCAATGGCTCCCCATCATCGGGCATGAACCGGGCGGTCGAACTCCACGACGTTGATCGCCTAACGCGTCAACCAGCGAGCACCGGGGCCGAGATCCGTATGACAGTCTGAAATGTGTGTTGCCGCATAACGCCTCTATTGACCTGCGAGGGCAGATCATAAGATGCGGCGGCGCAGTCGCGCCCAAACGCTGAGGCTCTGGCGTTGCTATCAACGGCATCCGAAGAGATCCGGGGCTACGGCTCATTGCCTCGTTCAGAGCTTCTGGAGAAGTTGATGGCTCGCGCTGACACGCCTAACCACGGCGGGAAGAGTCCCATGCTCGCGCCGAACGCACGTAGCAGCATCACGCGGTGCCCGCAGGCTGGGACGGTCGCCCGGGCGGGAGGCGGAAGTCTCGTTCGGCCGCGGCGAACAAGGTCAGGTCGCTGACGGTGGTGGCGGACAGTGCGACAGAACATCGTGAGGGTCATTGCAGGGAGTACAACGCATCCAAGAGGTCGCAGCTCCGATGTACGTCGGCCAGATTAGGTCAGGACTGCGGAGAGATGACGTGCGTGTGAAACACGGGGCTGCGTGGCCGCCTAACGCCTGAGTCAAGCCGAGTCGCGAAGCGGCTTCGGCTCGAATGAATTGCTAGGCCGCACTTGCCGCGCCATTTCAGTGTCGCCCTTAGGACTGCGGGCGGCGGGCTTCCACCGCGATACGACCATCGACCACGAAGTCCGGGGCATGTTGCCGTCCGGCTCGTACACGACGTTGGCGTAGCCGGAATGCCTGAGGTAGCGCTCGACTAGAGCTTTGGTATCGTCCATCGCAGGAGATATGATCGCACGCTTGTTTCAGCACGCGGAGTACCGAGGCGGCCTAACGCCTTAGCTAAGCTGCAAGCGGATCAAATAAAACGCGAGCGTAGCGAGCTTCATTAAATGGCTTGTCAGCTTCAGCGTGTGTTTTAGGTGGCGCTCCGACACCGCGAAACCTTCATGGTTTGATCGGAACGCAGTTACTTGGAATGCCCAATGAGTCGCCTCACCTCGTCGGCAACGATCTCGGGAATTGCTTGCTCCATGAAGTGCGGTACGTCGCTCATGACGAGAAGCCGTCCAGGGGAAAAGCGCTCGACGAAGGCGCGCTGCTCAGCCCGGATAGCAATTGCCATCTTCTCAACAGGCCACGAAGGGTCAAGGTCGATCCGCGTGGTCGCAATGTAGGTGACCGGAATGTTGACCTTTCGGCGCCGCATCGCGTGTGCTTGCCTGTAAGTCGTAAGCTGATCAAACTGCTCGACGTTCCGTTTCCAGTCGTTCGGTTGCATGCGCGCTTCGCTTGGCAGAAATCGCTCGTCAATCGTACTGACATCATCGGGCAGACTTGCGTCGAGCAGGACCATTCCGTTGACGTCATCAGGGTAAGTGGCGGCGTACATTACAGCGATGAGGCCGCCGAAGGAGGCGCCAAGGAGGATGAACGGACCGCGAATGTGCGCAGCCGCGAGCAGCCTACGAAGATCCGTCACGGCGTCCTTACCAGTAAGCGGACCCCGAACCTTGTCACTAAATCCGACATTAGCGCGGTCGTAGATGCACACACGAGCTCGATCGCGCAGATAGCTCGGAATTAGCCCTGAGTTTTGACTGCTACCGCGGGTCACGATGATCCCGTGCATGTAGACGACTGTGTGTGGCCCGCCGCCCTCACATCTGAGATACAACTTGTGGCCACCGACATCGAACAGTCCTTCTACAACAGGCAGGACCATCGTCGACTGCGGCCGCTCTCCAGCAGCCTGGCGCGACACGGTTCCGGATCCCCCGCGTTGAGTGACGGTTGTAACGGATGAGCAACCGCCGAGCATGACGGTCAACGCCGCGACTGTGAAGAGTGTCTCACGGACAAAACTCTCACGCATACTGCACATGACCTCTGCGACTCTAGACATTCAGCCACTTGATTCGTAGGTGAAATGCCGCCTAACGCCCCAGTTCAGCTGCGTCGGCGCGGGCTGCAGCTGTGACTGCGGTTGCAGCGGTGCGCGCCCACGTCAGCTGCAACGATCCGTTGTGCGGCGCCGCAATGGACTATCCTGCCGTGCCGACGCGCCGGAGTGATGGCGTGACGTGGAATTCAATCAGGGCTCTCATCGAATCATGCCACGAGAAGTTACCCGGCAGTGGGTCCCCATCGAACCATGCAGCTGGACCTCGCGTGGGGTAGAGCGGGATGTGAATACCTGCCCAGATCACGATCTGCCATTCCTCGGTAGGCCAAAACGCCACTAGCAGGAGCAGCTTCCCGAGTTGAAGGCTGATCTTGTAGGCACCCTCGTTCGTCTGACGCAGACTCGCCTCGTTCTCCGCGCTATCGGAGAAGAACCTCCACACGGCGTTTTGCTGCCAGTAGAATTGCCGTGTCCCGTATGTTGCTGTCCGAACACCTTCACGCCCTCGGCAGGACGCGTTGGGTCTAGGAAGAGAGACTGGAAGTGCTCGGGCGGAACGTTCGCGTGATAGTTCGACGCGTTATTCAGAACAATGGCGGTCTTGAACGCCCAGGTGGCAACGGTGTGACGCTCAGCCTCTGTGAGGTGGACGACTTCGAGTTCGCCGTCGATCAGTGGGATCAGCAGGGGCTTCGCTCGCCCCTCTAACTGACTCATCCATCCGTTGTTGCAACGCTTGCAGACACGCCCTGCAAGAAAGTTCCCGAGGTCGTGCTTGCGTTGCGTGACGAGTGTTCCATCGGGCCGCATGTGCGACGGACGCACCTCCGCATTGCGGATTCCCAAGTGCTCAAGCACCCACTGCGGGAGGACATGCTCGCGCGCCCGGCCACCTGACAAGGGCCGGTCGCAGAACACACATATTCGGGCCGGGCGCGATGCTGGGGGTAGTGGCAAGCTCTCGTCCGGGTACGCGAGACTAGTGTGTCCGCCCAACGCCAGTTAGGCGCTCTTGATATGCAGCGAAGACTGCGTGAAGTACGGCGAGCGCTCGCTGCGAATATCCGAGTTCGCCAGCGACACGTCAGTGCAGTCGAAGGGTGGGTCCCACCTCGGCAATCGACGAGGGTGCGCCGTGAATGTTATGCAGCGAGGCGCGGGCTGCATAAGAGGTTAGGGAAACGCCATTTGCGTGTACCATCGCCGGACGAGCACTCACAACCGGTCCGGCTGTCTGCGCACCTGAACGACCGCGATTCGACCCGATTGCACCAACGCTCTAGCCAACCGCACCCGCAGCGGCGGGACGTACGCGCCGGTCGAGACCGCGGCCGCTTACAAATCGACACGGACACCGTTCCCCATCACCCACACCTGCGTCGTGTCACCGCGCGGCGAGACCGTGCCCATCCTTGTTAGGCACGTGCCGCTACTGGCGACGGATTGTGCGGCTCACGTCACCGCGCCGCGGCCGACCGCTTGAGCATCCATCCGTACAGGAAAACGATCGCGCCCACGAAGCCGAGCACGCCGAGCCACGGCGCCGAGCGCGAAGGTCTCGGGCACGAGCGCGATGCGGCGCGTCCTTCGCCCAGGCCGACGATCAGGCCGGCGTTGATCACGCCCCACAGACTCTCGCCGACGATCAATCCGGACGCGACGAGCGTACCCAGTCGCTCGGCGCGCTCTGGATTCGCCGCCGACCGCGCGCGGCCGTCGTACCAGTGCGAGATGACGGCGCCGACGATCACCGCGAACGTCGCCGACATCGGCAGATAGATCCCGATGCCGACCGCGAGCGGCGGGATGCGCAGCTTCTTCATCGCGCCGAGCGTCGCGTCGACCAGAATGAGCGCGACGCCCACGAGCGCGCCGATGCCGATCATCTTCCATTCGAGCTGGCCTCCGATCACGCCCTGGGCGAGCGCGGAGATGAGCGTCGCCTGTGGCGCCGGCAGCGGGTTCGGCGCGACGACGCCGACGTTCGCGGCACCGGCGAACCCGTACGCCTTGGCGAGCAGGTTGAGCACCGGCGGAATCACCGCCGCGCCCGCCGCCACGCCGACGATGAGCGCGATCTGCTGACGCATCGGCGAGGCGCCGACGAGCTGCCCTGTCTTCAGATCCTGCAGGTTGTCGTTCGAGATCGTCGCGCAGGCGAAGATGATCGCGGTGACGAACAGAGCGAAGGCGACGAGCGCGGGCCGCGTCGTCGTCGTCGGCGTGACCGCGAGCGCGAGCAGTCGAGGCGCAGAGCACGATCGAGAGAATGCCGACGCCCGAGATCGGGCTGTTCGACGCGCCGATGAGCCCCGCCATGTAGCCGCAGACCCCGGCGATGAGAAAGCCGACGATCAGCACGAGCGGCACGGCGATGACCGTGAGCGTCACCGCGTTAGGCGCGAGCACCGTCGAGCGCGCGAACGTGAAGGCGAGCCAGCCGGCAATGACCAGGCAACCGGCCGTGAGCGCGAGAATCCACGGTGGCGAGAGGTCGCGATCGGTCTCGTCGCCCGTGCCTTCGCGGCTCGGGACGCGGCGAGCGTGCTCACCAGCCCTCCGACGACCGGCTTCGCGAGCCGGCCGAGGGTGTAGATCGCGGCGACCGCAATCGTGCCGGCGCCGATGAAGCGCACCTGCGTGCGCCAGATCGTCGTCGTGTGCGCGGCGAGCGTGATGCCGTCGGCGGCGGGCTGCATCGACGTCAGGATCGGCACGGCGATCACCCACGAGATCACCTGGCCCACGAGCATCGCCATGCCGACCGACAGCCCGACGAGATGTCCCGCGCCGAGCAGCGCGAGCGACCACGCGATGTTGTACCCGGTCGACGCATGCCCGCCGAGGCGGACGAAGCCGTTGAACTCAGCCGCGGCGATGCGCGTCGCCGTCACGATCGCGAGCCCCGCCGACGCGACGGAGCCGAGTATCACGGCGATGAGCCCTTCGCGCGCTTCGCCCGTCTCGTCCTTCGTCTCACCGCGCGTGCCCGATCCGACCTTCAGCACCTCGGCGGCCGCGACGCCCTTCGGGGTAGGGCAGGTCGGACGTCGTGACGAGGGCGCGCCGCAGCGGGATCGTGAACAGCACGCCGAGGATGCCGCCGCTCACGCAGATGAGGAACGATTGCCAGAACGGGAATCCCGTCCACCAGCCGACGATCACGAGTCCCGGCAGCACGAAGATGATCGCCGAGAGTGTGCCGGCCGCGGACGCGACGGTCTGCACGATGTTGTTCTCGAGGATCGACGAGTCCTTCACGGCGCTCAGGATGGCCATCGAGATCACGGCCGCGGGGATCGACGACGCGAACGTGAGCCCGACCTTGAGGCCGAGGTAGACGTTGGCCGCGGTGAAGACGGTGGTGATGAGCGCGCCGAGAATCAGGCCGCGTAGCGTGAGCTCTTTGGGTTTCATGGGCCCAATCCTACGACCGGCGAGGACCTTCGTCGAGTATGCGCGGTTCTCGAGATCAACGCGCCCTGCTACCGCTCTACCATCACCCTCACCCGCGCCGTGTCCCCGCGCGCCGAGACCGCGTGAATCTCGTGCGTTCCGGGAACCAGCGCCCAGCGGTCGCGCGCGTACGGCTTACCGTCGATCGACCAGCGCACCTGCTCCGCGCCCATCCCACCTGCGCGCAGCTCGATGCTCGCGTATGCGCGCCTCGACGCCGGCCGGGATCGAGTAGCGATCGCCGTCGAGCGGCGAGGTGATCCGGAATTGCGCTGCTCCGGTGACTCGAGCGGGCGCCGGCCGGGCGTTCGCAGCCGGCGTTAGGCGTGCGTCACCGTTCGACACCGCACGCGCCGCGGCGAAGGCGCGCGTGACCTCGTCGCCCGACGCACGTTGCCCGTGACGCGACCACTCGACGTACTCGTCAGGCAGATTCACGCGCCCGCCGCGCTCCCAGTCGTCCTCACGCGTTGGCTCCGTACCGGGCACGAACCACTCCGTGAGCTGCGCGCACTCGGGCGTCGCGCGCAGCCCCGAGAGCCGGCACACCGGCACGCTCACCGCTCCCGCCTCGGCCGGCGTTGTCAGCACGCCAGGC
The DNA here is from genome assembly GCA_963829055.1 of uncultured Gemmatimonadaceae bacterium. GTDB lineage: Bacteria > Gemmatimonadota > Gemmatimonadetes > Gemmatimonadales > Gemmatimonadaceae > JAJKIV01. Next base: position 194,193 of record CAWHHI010000010.1, read on the forward strand.
GCGACGTGACGCGAGACCGCCATCACCGCGCGATGCAGAAGCGGGCCGGCGCCGGTCACGCCGCTCACGCCCTCCATCGCACGGCCGCTGAAGTTGCCGGCCCACACGGCCACGGTGAACGCCCGCGTCGTTCCCACTGCCCAGTTGTCGGTGAAGTGGCGGCTCGTGCCGGTCTTCACTGCCACGGGGAACGGGAAGTCGAACGGCGTGCTCGTCCCGAAGCCGGGGATGCGCGCCGCCGGGTCACTGAGAATGTCCAGCACGATCGCACTCGCGGCCGGCGAGACCACGCGCCGCGATCGACCCGCGATGCTTCCTGGCCGAGACGTGCCACTCGTCAGGCGCCACGTCCACGGCCGCCACTCGCCGCCGTTCGCCAGCGCGCGATACCCGTTCGCGAGCTCGATCAGCGTGACGTCGCCGTTGCCGAGTGCGAGGCCGAGTCCGTAGTAGTCGGCGTCGCGACGCAGCGACTCGAAGCCCGCCGAGATGCAGGGTCTGCAACAGCGCTCCCGCACCTAACGACGACGCCACGTCCACCGCGGGGACGTTGTAGGAGCTCGCGAGTGCCTCGCGCATGCGCGTGGGACCGCGGAAGCGGCGATCGTAGTTGCGCGGCTGGTACGGGCCGGTCGCCGTCGGGTACGACTTCGGAATGTCGGGCAGAACGCTCGCCGCCGTGAAGCCGCGGTCGAGCGCGACGCCGTACAGGAACGGCTTGAGCGCGGACCCGGGCTGGCGCGCGGAGACGACCATGTCGGTCTGCCCGTCCTTCGCCGCCCAGAAATCAGGCGAGCCGACCCACGCGAGCACCTCACCGGTCTCGTTGTCGAGCACGACGGCGGCGGCCTGTTCCACGTTGCGGCCACGCAGCACGTCCACCGTATGGCGCACCTCGGCCTCCAGCTCACGCTGCAGCTCGACGTCGAGCGATGTGCGAATGCGCCCGACCGCGCCTAACGCTTCCTCACCTTCGGCCCACGACAGCACACGCGCCGTGAAGTGCGGAGCGGCGAACGGAGTGACGCGACCGTTCGAAGCGAGCGACTCCTCGGGGGCACGTGCAATGTCATCGCGCGTCGCGAACCCGAGCCGCCGCATCCGTGCGAGCGCGACTGCCTGACGCCGCCGTGCACGAGTGGGTGAGACATGCGGATTGTCGCGCGACGGCGCGTGCGCGAGACCGGCGATCGTGGCCGCCTGCGCGATGCTGAGCTCCGACGCGGAGGCGCCGAAGTAGAGCGCGCTCGCCGCGCCGATGCCTACCGTTCCTTCGCCGAGCCCAACGCGATTCAGGTACTGCTCCATGATCTGCTGCTTGCTCAGATGGGCCTCGAGTCGCAGCGCCCAGAGTGTCTGTGCGAGCTTTCCGCTCCAGCTCCGCTCCGCGGGTTGCAGCAGGCGAGCGAGCTGCATCGTGATGGTGGACGCGCCCGAGACTGTCTTGCGTGCGCGGAGGTTGGCCTTCGATCGCGCGGCCCACGGCGAGCATGTCTATGCCGGAGTGCTCCCAGAAGCGTTTGTCCTCGACGGCGACGAACGCGTTGATGAGGTCGGGGTCGATGCGGTCGTAGGCGACCCACCGCGCGTCGCTGCCATCGGCCGCGCGGGTGGAGCGGAGCGGAATGCCGTGGCGGTCCTCGATCGTCACGCCGAGGCCGGCCTCGCGCGTTACGAGTAACGTCGGGACCGGGCGAGCGATCCAGATCCCGGTGGCAACAGTAGCGATGCCTAACGTACCAGCAACGGCTACTGCCAGCCGCGTCAGCATGCGCCGAGCGGCAGATCCCTCTATCCGGACGATCGCGATTCCTCGACTGCGCGCCTTCGGCGCTTCGCTCGGAATGACACGGCTCTGCGCGCGGGCTTCGCTCGGAATGACATCCTTCCCCTTCATGGCGCTTTCGGGGTCACGACGAACGTTCCGCCGTCGCTGCGGCCATTCACGGCCGGGTTGTACATCTCCTCCGCATGCGCGGGCGGGCGCACGAACGTCCCCGGCGTCGTCGCACGCGCGACGTACGTCGCCGTGTACGTCCCCGGCCAGAGCACGTTCGCCGAATACACGACGCGATCGTCACGGATCTCCCGATAGTCGAACGGAGACCACCAGCCGGAATCCCAGCGGCCAAAGCCCCACTGCGGCTCGCCTTCCCTTCCCTCCTGCTCGGCCGGCTCCTGCGCCGCAGTGCCCGGGCCCGGCATCGCCGACGCGGTCCGGAGACTCAGGTCCACCGCCTCGAGACCCGCCGGCAGCGCATCGTCCACCACGACGAACTGACGGGTCGATGGAACCGTGATGCGAAGGCGCACGCGCACGAGCTCACCCTCCGCGATGCGCGTGATCGGCGCGGCACCACCGTCGAAGCGCTCGTACCACCGCTCGACGCGGATGCCCGCGTCCTCCGGCGTGACCGGCGGCGCCAACGGCACCTCGGCCACGGTGAAGTAGTAGTAGACCGCGCCCGTCGCCGGCGCCCGCGTCGAGCGAAAGGCGAAGCACTGGCGCGTTCGACCCGTTAGGCACGAGGCCCGCGAGCGAGATCGTCGAGTCGCGCCCGGTCGCGGCGGTGCTCGGCCTGCAGGATCACGCGATTTCCACTCCGCACGCGAACCGTGCGCTCACCCTGCTCGCGACGACGCCGGTCGAGCGCGGCGAGCGCGGTGACGGCGGACGCGTAGTCCTGCGTGTTCCACATCCACAGTCCCCGCTCCGCACGTCCCTGCTGCGCGAGCGTCTCCGCCAGCGGCCCCACGAGCGCGTGCTCCGGATCGATCGCGAGCGTCGCCATGAGGATCCGGGCGACAGGACGAATCGGCGACTCGAAGTAGAACCGCGCGATCGACGAATCGGGGACGACGGCGCGCGTCCCCTCGACGCGCACTCGCGACCACGTCGCGTCCATCAGCCGCCGCGCCGCCGCCATCTGCTGCGCGACGCGCGAGCACCTCGGCCAGCCGCGCGCGGTCCTCGAGCGTCAGAAGCGCCGCGGAGCGCAGGAGCTCGTTCTCCGATGCGACCTCGGGGCGGCGTAGCCGACTGAGGAAGTCGACGGCCGCCACACGCTCACGCAGCCGCATCTCCGGCCGATCATAGTAGCTCGCGACGGGAGAGAACACCGGCTTCGATTCGCCGCGCAGCTCGGCCGATACGTACGTCGCGAGGCGACTGAGCACCATCGTGTCCACGGCGACGCCCGCCTCACGCGCGTCGAGCAGCACGATGCCGGCGTAGGAGCTGAGCCAGACGCTCGTCCAGTCGGTCGACGACCAGTACCCGATCCCGCCGTCCACGCGCTGACGCCGCGTGAGCATCTCGACGGCGCGCGTGATGTCGCGGCGCTGCCCGTCGTTCGTGCCCGTCGCGCCAGCCTGCCGTTGCGCGCGGTAGAGCGCGATGATCGGCGTGGCCGCGCTGACGACCTGCTCCGTGCAGTAGTACGGGTAGACGTGGAGGTACTCCTGCATGCCGCGGATCGTCGCGAGCGGTGACGTGCCGAGGTTGAGCGACAGACGCGAGCGTTCGGGGTCGATCCCTGCCGGGAGCGCGAAGTCGACGGTCGCGCTGTCGCGCAGCACGCCCGCGATCGTGTGTGCGCGCGGGTGATAGTCCGGACGCACGGGGAGTGACACGCGCACCGCGTCGGCGTCGCCGCCGCCGGTGACGTCGAAGCGGAACGTGGCGCTGTCGACACGCGAAGCGCGGAACGGGAAGCGCACTTCGGTGCCTCGACCGGCCGCGAGCGTAGCGGTGCGCGCCGCGTCTCCGCGCAGCGTGACGCCCGTCGCCGCGGCGGTGACCCTAACGCTGGCCGCGGTGCCGTCGCGTCGATTGATCACGGCACCGGCCGTGAAGTCGTCGCCGGGCCTGACGAATCTCGGCAATGCCTGACGCGCGAGCAACGGACGCGTGACGAGCAGCGACGACTGTCCCTTGCCGTAGCGATCGCCGGCGGTGACCGCGACGGCCATGACGCGGAACGTCGTGAGGTTGTCCGGGAGCTTCGCCGTCACCGTCGCGTTCCCCTGCGCGTCGGTGACCACGGAGCCGAGGAAGAACGCCGTCGTCTGGAAGCGCGAGCGGAGAATGTCGGCGCCCGCCGCTCCTCCGCCGCCGCCCGGCTCGCGCGCGCCCTTCACTCCCTCGGGCACCTGCGGCGCGACCGTCGTCATGTTGCTCGCGAGCCGCATTCCGAGCCCGCGCTCCTGGTAGATGAGATCGATCGGGTCCGGCGTCGTGTAGCCGGTGAGCGAGAGCACGCCTTCGTCCACGGCCCAGAGCGTGACTTCGCTTCGCGGCGCCGCCGCCCTTCGCGTCGCGGACGCGCACGGCAACGCGAGCCGAGTCGCCGGGGCGATACTCGTTGCGCTCCGGCGCGAGCGTCACCGCGAGCCGCTTCACTTCCGGCGTCACGCGCAGCTCCGCGTAGCCGACGCGAATCGTCGGGCGGCCGGGATCATCCTGCGGGCCCGGTGGCGCACTGCGACCACGCGCGACCAGAATGGAGACGAACGCGTTAGGTGCGTACGCCTCGGTGATCGGGAACTTGAGCGTCGTCGAGCCCGACGTGAGCTTGAGGCGCCGCTGCTCGATGATCCCCTCGCGCTCGACGGTGATCCACGCTTCGGCGTTCGTGAACGGCGAGGCGAACAGCACCGTGGCCGTATCGCCAACCGAGTAGCGGGTGCGATCGGGGATCACGTCCATCTTGAACTGCGACTCGTCGTTCCACGGCACCCAGTCCGTGCCCGACGCCCAGCGCTGGAAGCTCGTCGTCGCCGTGCGGCCGTTGCGGTCGGTGGCGGTGAGCGTCACGGTGTACGTGCCGCCGGCGTTAGGCGTGAACGCGCACGGCACCTGCGATTCCGCCGTCGTCACGGTGCAGCGGGCGACCGTGTCGGCCACCCAGTCACCGACGACCTCGGTGAGCCCGCCACGCTCGCGGCGCACCCGATGCCATTCGCGCCGGACGACCGTGCCCTGCACGCGGACACCGGTCACCTTCTGTCCGTCCGGTCGGACCGTGAGCACCGCGACCGACTGCGGTGTGCCTGCCTTCCAGAAGTAGTCCGTGCCTGACGGCTTCGCCGCGACGTAGAACTCCGCCGGATGCACGATCGTCGACCGCGTCGCGCCGACCGCCTGACGATTCACGTCCGTCACGCCGACCTCGAGCGTCACGCGCGCCGGCCTACCCTTGGGCGTCGCCGGAAGTGTGACCGAGAGCGCCCGCTCACCACGCGCGTCGAGCGTGTCGACGCCGCTCGCGATGACCTGCGCGGGCTCCTCGCTGATTGTCCTCCCACCAGGAGCCGGTCTCGCCGAGGTACCAGTCGTCCATCCCGGGAATCTCGAGCTCCCATGGTGACACGGGTGCCTGACGCGCCATCCACGTGACGGGAGAGCGCGCCATCGGTGCGCCGAACAGGTAGCGCGCCTGCACCGTCGCGCCGAATCGGTCGCCGGGAAGCTTCGTCGCGTTCTCCGCGTTCAACTCCACGAGGAATTCAGGCGGCCGATACTCGGCCACGCGATACGACGTCTGCGCGACCGTCCGCCACTTGCCCTGACGCTTCGCCTGGATGTCGACGCCGTATTGCCCGACCGCAACGGTAGTGGGGAGTTGCAGCGACTGGTCGGCGGTGCCGAACGCGGAGGACGCGACCGTGCGTTCTCGCAGGACACCGTCCTCGCGGTCGTGGAAGATCCACTTGATGGAGTCGCCGGCCGCCGGCACGCGCAGGGCGCCGAGCGATCCGTCGCGGACGATGGCCTTGGCGAATACACGCTCGCCCGGGCGATAGATACCGCGCTCCGTGAACACCGCGCCGGCGAGCGGAATTCGCTGGTCGCCCCACGCGCTGTGGACGTTGAAGCGCCACGGCGAGAGGTCCGGGTCCCAGCGGTTGATCGCCGTCACGGCGCGGTCGCTACCTAACGTGACACGGACGTAGCCCTCGAAGCCGGTATCACCTTCCTCGTCATCGTCTTCATCGGATGCAGTCGCGCTCGCCCAGCCCGTGAGACGAGCGAGACCGCGCGCGTCGGTGGTCGCGGACGCGAGGCGACGTCCCTGCGCATCGTACAGGACGACGGTGGCGCCGGCCTTCGACACGCCGTCGTTGACGCCAGTCACCCACACGGTGCCTTCGGTGGTACCGATGCGCGCGTGGACGCCGAGGTCGGTGACCTGGACGAGGGAGAGCGAGCTGCCGGCGACGGTGTCCTTGCCCGCGCGACCGCTGATCTCGACGGCATAGAGCGCCGGACTGCCGGCACGTGCGGCGTCCGATACCGGAAGGCGAACGCTCGTGAGCATCGCGCGCTCGGGCGTCGCGCGCAGCGCGATGCGCTGCGTGGTGGCGTTGCGCGCGAGCGACTTCCAGACGCTGTCGTCACCGTAGCCGAAGCGCGTGAGCATCTTCGACTCGAGGCTGTCCGGCACCGGCGCGATGACGGCGATGAGTGTGTCGACGTTGACGTGCTGCACCGACAGCGTGCGGAATCCGGTGCGCTCGACGAGCAGACGGCCGAAGGGATGGACGATCGAGGGCTCGTAGCCCGTCGTGCGGAAGGCGGCCGCCGGGTTTCCTCGCAGCCCTTGCCCGAACACGTCGTGAAGCGCGGTGTCAGCGATTACCGCGTAGGTCACGTGTGGCAGCAAGCGGGCCTCGAGCGTCCAGGTGGTGGACTCCGAGATCGTGTCGCGGACCGCGAGCTTCGCTTCGGGCAGAAGCCTAACGTGACGGAGCACCTCCGCTCCGCGCACCGGGTTCGTGAACTCCACGCTCAGCGGGCCGGACGGGCAGAACTTGTCCCCACCGCAGTTGACGGTGGCGATGCGCAGATCACCGTACGTCTCGAACGCCCAGCGCGTCGCCGTGTTGCAGGACGTCGTCCTGCGACTTCCGTCGGCGCCACGAGCTCCGCGGCGCAACCGCGCGGCAGCGCGCCCTCGGGGGCGAGCTGTACGACGCGCCGCAGCGAGTCGACGGAGCGATCGCGCTGGTATCCGCCGGCCTCCCGGATATTCCACGCGTCGTCGTCGCGGATCCGGCGCTGCGCGGTCGCGCGGAGCCTAACGATCTTCTGACCGCCGCACGCCGCGTTGAGCTCGACGTAGGCGGCGCTGGAGAGCTTCGCGAGGTCTACAGGTCTCGTGTAGACGAGGTCGAAGCGCTGATTCGGCACGACGTGCTGAGACGTTCGTGTCCGCGCCGACGGGAGTGCCGGTCAGCAACTGCGGTCCCTGCGCGCGGAACGTGAACCGGAACGGCTCGGCCAGCGCGCTCCCGTCCATGGCGCGGAAGCTGTTCGCGACGGTGACCGTGTAGCGCGCGCCGGACGTCAGTGCCTCGGCGGGCCGCAGGCGGATGGTGACGGGATCGCGCCACTCGATGCGACCGCGCACGGCGGGCTCGATGCGGAGGATCGTGGTCGGATCGATGCTGCGATCCAGCGACCCCGCGACGGGCCGGTCGAACGTGACGGTGATCTCGGCGGTCGGGACGGCGTCGCCGGTCGGGGCGGATCGGATGACGCGGAGCGGCGAGGGGCTCTGCGCGAGAGCGTTCGTGGCGAGGGCCGTCGTTAGGACGGCCAGGGCGAACTGGAGGCGGGCGGAGCGCATGATTTTCCGGAGAGGCGACCGGAACATTATACCCCTCCGCCGGCGTTTTGCCCTCCTCCTTTGGGGCGTCGGCAGTTGGCCGACGGCAGATCGCCGCTCACTACACTACTTCAAGCTGCCGTTCGAGTACGCGGACGTGAACGGGAGCGGTATCGTGTTCCCCGTTTCGACCTCGATCAGCTCCCACCCGTCGTATCGGGCCAGCAGCCACTTCGAGTCCGCCGTCCAGGTGATGGGGCCTTCGCCGTAGAGCCGAGTGGTCGAGCCGATCACGCGCGCGTTGGTGCCGTCGGCGTTGATCACACGGAGTGGTCCGCCGAATTGCGTGATGTACGCGATCCGTGACCCGTCGGGCGACCAACTCGGATACTGGCCGGGGACGCTCCACGCGGAGACGGTTTTCGTCGCGTAGTCGAACACCCGGATGATTGGCCCGGCATTCACGAATGCCACCTTGGACCCATCGGGAGACGCGGACGGGCGCCAGCTCACCTGAAGTGGGGCGATGAACGTGCCGAGGAGTTCGGGGTTCGCGCCGTCGATTCCCGATCGATGCAGGCAATAGAAGTCGGGCCCGCACCTGGTGTCGTAGGCACTGAAGTACAGCACGGGCGCGCTCGCGCTGGGCGAAGGCTCCGCCTGATGCGTCATCGTCGCGGGCCGATCGGGAAACAGCGTGGCCACCTTCCCGTCCTGATCGACGGTCCGCAATACCTGATACGTACCGTCGTAGTGCGAATAGATGATGGTGTTCGTACCGGGAATCCACCGAGGCTTGGGCCCGATTCCGCCATCGGAAACACCCGTGAGGTCGCGAAAGCCGGATCCGTCCAGACCGACCGCGATGATGCGCAGTCCAGAGGGACCGTTGTACACCGCCGTTAGCGTCCCTTGCGGGACTACGCTCACGTCACTCGACCCGGAGAGACTGCCCGCCTTCCCGGTGACCCTGTATCTCCCGATCGCGGACGCCGTGACCACGCCGGCGCCGGTAACCGACACTCCGGGAGCCGACGCCGTGTACGTGACCGGATCGGTGCGCACGTTGTCGAAGCGATCGACGACGCCGCCGCGCATGGTGAACGTGCGACCGACGTACACCGCCGTGTCGGCGGGTGCGAGCAGGATGCGGGAGATGTTCCCCGGTTGCACCGTGTACCGCGCGGTGTCCTGGACCCCAAGCGTCGGTACCGAGATAGCGATGCGGGCGGGACCAGCGACGGTGCCGAACTGCACGAGAACGCCGGCCCGTCCTGCGGCGTCCGTCCCCCCGGAAGCGAAGGGCGCGAACACGGTGGAGCTCAGGCTCTCGACGAGCATCTCGGGCACGCCCTTGGCGCCAGGCACTCCCGTGAAGCGCACCACGGTTCCCTGTGGCGCGATTGCCCCGGTCGAGTCATGCACCTCGACGATGAGCGCCGTCGTGGGTCTGGCGGTGATGGTGTCGCTAACGCCGAAGCCGCCGATCAGTCGGACGGCTGCACCCGCGGCTGGGCCCTTCGGGCCGGAAGAGTCGTTGCACGACGCCGCAATGAGTGACGCGACCGTCAGCCACAGGAATTTTCGCATGGCGCAAACGTAGGGTCGGTCTTAGTGCGGCACCAGTTCGATTGCGTCACTTAAGGTCCGAGCGGACCGGCACTCAGTCCGCTCGGGATGCCACGCTCCTTCGTCTGGCCTCCTTCCTCTGGCCCCCTTCCTCCTTCCTCAATCCGTCCGGAGCGCCTCCATGGGATCGACCCGCATTGCCCGGCGCGCGGGGACGTAGCAGGCAGCGAATGCTATTGCGACGACGAGCAAGGCGATGGCGACGAAGCTCAGCGGGTCCACTGGGCTCACGCCGTACAGCAGGCTCGCGAGCACGCGCGTGCTCGCCACCGCGGCGACGACCCCGAGGATGACGCCTAACGTCGTCAGCCTGAGGCCGCCGCCCACGATCAAGCGCTTCACCGACCTGGCGTCGGCGCCGAGCGCGACGCGCACGCCGATCTCGCGCGTGCGCTGCGTGACCGAGTACGCGATCACCCCGTAGAGGCCCGACGCCGGAGAGCACGAGCGCGATGCCGGCAAAGGCGGCGAGCAGCGCCATCGCGAAGCGCGTCGGCGCCAGACTCTCGCTGAGATACGTATCGCCGACGGTCACCTGCTGAACGAGCGCCCCCGCCGGCATCCCGCTCGCGATCTTGAGCTCGGCGCCGAAGTCGGCCACGATCCGGCGAATCGACGCCACGGCTTCCCGCTCCGGCAATGTCGTGCGCAAGAGGATCGTGGGGTATCCGGGGAGGCGAGCCGGCGGGGGCTGGTAGATCTCGACCAGCCCTGTAGACATGCGGTGCCCGGCAATCTGAATGTCCTCGACGATGCCGACGACGGTATACATCTCGCTGATCCCGCGCCCACCAGTGTTCGAGTAGAGATGTGCGCCGATCACGCGACCGTCCGGCCAGAGGCGTCGCGCGGTCGAGCGGCTCACGACGACTTCCTGCGGGATCGCCTGCTGACCGTTGCCGCCCGCCGGCAACGGCAGCGAGTCCGGCGATCGCCCCGCGATGAGCCGCATGCCCGCTATCCGGAAGTAGTTTGGGCCGGCGAAGATCGTGGCGTACTCGGAGACGCGGCGCGAGTTCCCACTGGCGTCCCGCTCCGTCTCGAGCGGAGCCCCCGACTTCCAGCCCTCGCCGGGCATGATCCCGATCGTTGCCGCAGTCACACCAGGCATTGCTCGCAACCGATTGACGATCTCGTTCCGATACGACGCGCGAGTCTCGAGGCTCCAGTCGCGGCGCAACTGCATGATCACGTCGGCCTCGACGAGTCCGTGCGGCTCGAAGCCGAGTGGAATTCGCTGCAGCGCGACGAACGAGCGCACGAGCAACCCTGCCCCGACGAGCAGCACGAGCGACATCGCGATCTCGAGCACGATGAGTGTCGAGCGCATGCGACGCGCCGCGGTACCGCCTGCCGCGCCTCGTGTTTCGCTGCGCAACACGTCCCCGGCGGATCGCGCGGCCGCGAACAGCGCCGGCGCGCATCCGAAGAGAATACCCGTGAGCACCGAGATGCCGGCGCTCCAGAGCAGCACCGTGGATTCGACGCGCACACTGGCGAGATTCTCGAGCGACGGCGGCCTGAGCGCGATGATGATCTTGAGCGTGAGCCACGCGACACCGACGCCGAGCACCCCGCCGGCGAGCGCGAGCAGCACGCTTTCCGTGAGCACCTGGCGAGCGAGACGGCCGCGTCCGGCACCTAACGCGGTTCGAACCGCGAACTCGCGCCGCCTGGTCCACGCGCGCGACATGAGCAGGTTGGCGACGTTCGCGCACGCGATGAGCAACAGCACGCCGACCGCGACGAACAGCACCTGGACGGTCTGCGTCTCGCGAGGATCGAGGAAGTCCTGTGCGCGCATGGCACGGGCGCGGGCCTGGGCGCCGTTGAAGGTGCCCAATTGCGCGCGAGGAGAGCGAGCCCCGCTCTCCTCGCTCTCCATAATTGCCTGCAACTCGTCCGATGCCTGACGGGCCGAGACGCCGGGGCGAAGCCTGGCGAACAGGTAGCCACCGCCGATGGAATCGTGACTCGCGGGCAACCAGACGGCTGGTTCCGGATGGCGCAGCTTCCCGCTCGCGCCACCGGGCTGCGACATTGGGATCGACATCTCCGGCGGAGTGACGCCCACGATCGTGAACCGGCGTTCTCCCTGGTCGGCGACCTGGATCGTCTTGCCGAGCACGTCGGGCGCGCCGCCGAATTCTCGCTGCCACTTGCCGTAGCTGATCATGGCCACGGGAGGCGCGCCTGGTCGCACTTCATCCACCGTGAACGCGCGTCCGAGCGCCGGGCGGACGTCGAGCAGCCTGAGATAGTTCCACGTGATGAACGCGGGGATCGTGTCCTGCGTGTCCCCGAAGTCCTGGACGTAGATCGCGTCCACGTTGACGGCGGCGATGTTCTCGATCGAATGCGCGCGCGCCAGCCACGCCTTTACCACCGCCTGATCGGGGGCACCATAGTTGTCGCCCTCGCCCACCACCAGCTTCACGATGCGGTTGCCGTCGGGGTACGGCAGCGGAGCGATCAGCAGGCGATGCACGACGGTGAAGATGGCCGTGTTGGCGCCGATGCCTAACGCCAGCGTCAGCACGGCGAGCGCCGTGAAGCCGACGTTCCGACGGAATTGCCGGCCGGCGTACCTGATGTCCTGCAGCCAGTCTTCGACCCAATCGACTGCGTCGTGCCAGCGCGTCTGACGCGCCACGCGGCGCTCGGTGTACGCGCTGTATTCGTCGGTATCCCCGAATCGTCGCAGGGCTTCGGCCTGCGCGTCCGCCTCGCTCATGCCCAGCGCGCGCAGGTGGTCGACCCGCATCGCGAGGTGCTCTCGCATCTCCTCGTCCATTCTCGCGAGCCAGGCGGGCGCGACTCCGCGGAAGCCGCAGCAGGCGTCGGACGCCGTTAGGGAGTCTCTGTGAGAATGCCATGGCGCCTCACGCGGGGTCGAGGACGCCCGAGATCGCCGCGACGTAGCGCTTCCACGTCGCCGTCTCGGTGCGCAGCATCTGCCGCCCGCGGGTGGTGAGCGAGTAGTACTTCGCGCGGCGGTTGTTGTCGGACACACCCCACTCGGCCACGATGGCCCCGTTGTCCTCGAGGCGGTGGAGCGCCTTGTAGAGCGCGGAGTCGACGATCTCGAGCTCGTTGCGGGTGCGCTGCTCGATCCACTTGCTCAAGCCGAAGCCATGCATTGGCTGCGTGGCGAGGGCCTTCAGGACGAGAAGGTCGAGCGTTCCGTGAAGCAAGTCGCTGGTGTCGCGAGCCACGCGTCTCTCCCTGCACGAGGTTAGGGGAGAAGGTGTGCAGGCGCACGTGCGGCGTCAAGAGTCCGGCGAATGGCCGATCTCGCCACGATTTCACGTTTACCAGGCTGAGCGCGCCCCAAGGACGAATGGAAACGAAGAGGAACGACATGAGCAGGACTGCGTCACATTCCGGATACTCCGCAGGCTCGACGTATTCGCTCCACACGCGTCGCCGATCACCCCTCATCGTAACCATGGCCACGCTCGGCCTGCTCGCGCTTGCCGCATGCGGGCACGACGCCCCGACGACCGCGATCGCCGAGGCGCGGATCATTGTCGTGTCTGGCAACGGGCAGTCAGGCATCGTCGATTCGACGCTGCCCGTCGCCTTCGTCGTCGAGCTCACCGACGGTACCGGCCACGGGATACCTAACGCGGCCCTCGACTGGCAGGTCACGTCGGGAGCCGGCGACCTGCTGCGCGTCACCGGTAGGGCGCCGTTCACGACCACGGACGCGTTCGGGCGCGCCGCCGTGCTCCTGCGTCCCACAAAGCTCGGGCCAGTCACCGTGACCGCGTCGGCGCCGGCGCTGCCGGGTGCAAAGGCGACGTTCTCCGCATTCGGGAGGAGAGTGCCTGACGTCGTGGTCGATATCGTCCCGGGCTTCGACTGCGGAGACCCGTCGAGCTTCGAAGGGCCGGATGGGTCGAGCACCGTCACCGTGCGAGTCGGAGAAGTGGTGGAGTGGGTCTACGCGAAGTTGGTCACGTCGGCCTGGGGCTGCACGGCGCGGTTGCGGTCGCCCGTTGTACCTCCCGGCGGGTCGACGGTGGACGCACCCCTGAGCGCGGGGGACCGGTTTCAGTTCATGCCTGACGTGGCGGGGACGTGGGTGTTCGTCGATGCGAACAATGGGGGGCGTGGAACGGTGACTGTGCGGGAGTAGCTTTGCCTGCATGCGCGTCCTCTACGGCTACCTGAAGCCGCACCGCCTGCTCGTTCTCCTCGCGCTCGGCCTCGCGGTGACCAGCCAGGTCTTCTCGCTGCTCGACCCGCTGATCTTCCGCTACATCATCGACCAGTACGCGACGCGCTACGACCGCTACACCGCCGGCGAGTTCACCCGCGGCGTGCTCCTGATGCTCGGCGCTTCTGTCGGGGTAAATCTCCTCTCACGGGTCGCGCTCAACTTTCAGGACTACGTCGTCAACGTCGTGAGCCAGCGGCTCGGAGCGCAACTCTACACCGACGGGATTCGCCATTCGCTCGCGATGCCGTACCAGGTCTTCGAGGACCAGCGGAGCGGCGAGACGTTAGGCAGGCTGCAGCGGACGCGCGTCGACGTCGAGCGGTTCATCGCGACGTTCGTGAGCGTGCTCCCGCCGGCGCTCGTGGGCGTCGCGTTCATCATGATCTACTCGGCCACCGTCCACTGGGCGATCGCGCCAGCGTTCCTGCTCGCGATTCTGCTGCTGGCCGGGTTGAGCTTCGCCCTGAGCCGCAAGATCAAGACGATGCAGAAGGTCATCGTCGCCGAGACGACCGCGCTCGCGGGCGCGACGACGGAGTCACTCCGAAACATCGAGCTCGTGAAGAGCTTAGGGCTGACGGATCAGGAAGTCAGGCGGCTCAACTCGACGACGACCAGGATTCTCGGGCTCGAGCTCAAGAAGGTGCGCTACCTCCGGAGCCTGAGCTTCGTGCAGGGGACGGCCGTGAACATCATGCGGACGGCGATCCTCTTTCTCATGCTGTTCCTGATCGTGCGGCAGCAGATCTCGATCGGGGAGTTCTTCGCGATTCTCTTCTACTCGTTCTACGTCTTTGGCCCACTGCAGGAGGTGGGGAACGTCATCAGCACGTGGCGGATCACGGAGGCGTCACTCGCGAACTTCCAGGCGATCCTCGACACGCCGGTGGACGCGAAGCCGACGAACCCGCAGGCCGTGCACGACCTGCGTGACCTCGAGTTCCGCGACGTGAGCTTCATGCACCAGACCGCGTCCACGTCCGCGCTCGCGGAGGTGTCGTTCCGTGCGAGTCGCGGCGAGACGGTCGCGTTCGTCGGCCCATCCGGCGCGGGAAAGACGACGCTCGTGAAGCTGCTCGTCGGATTGTACGCGCCGAAGGCGGGCTGTGTGCTCTACAACGGCATCGCGAGCACGGCGGTCGATCTCGACGGATTCCGCGAGCGCATCGGCCTCGTCACGCAGGATGCACAGCTCTTCTCCGGCTCCCTGCGCGAGAACCTGCTGTTCGTCAGGCCTAACGCCACGGATGGAGAGTGCCTCGACGTGCTCCGTCGCGCGGCGGCGCACTCACTGCTCGAGCGCGCCGACCGTGGGCTCGACACGGTGATCGGTGAGGGCGGGATGAAGATCTCGGGCGGGGAGAAGCAGCGGCTGTCGATCGCGCGCGCCCTGCTCCGCCGGCCGCACCTGCTGGTGTTCGACGAGGCGACGTCGGCGCTGGACTCACTGACGGAGGAAGAGATCGGGCGCACGATGCGCGAGGTATCGGCGTCGAGCGACGTGATCACGGTGATGATCGCGCACCGGCTATCGACGATCATGCACGCGGATCGGATCTACGTGCTCGAGCGCGGCCGGATCGTGGACACGGGCCAGCATGATGATCTGGTGGCCGCGAAAGGACTGTATTACGCGATGTGGCGGCAGCAGGTAGGGGAGGCCGTAGGAAGGAGGCCGTAGGAAGGAGGAGGGCGGAAGGCGGAGGGCGGAGGGCGGACGGCGTCGTCATGCCGAGCGAGGCGTCATGTCATCCCGAGCGCAGCGAGGGATCTTCTGTGCACGTTCTCGTAGCTGTGACCGCCACGATGACGGCTCGAGAAGATCCCTCGCTGCGCTCGGGATGACAACGCTGCCGCCGTCCGCCCTCCTCCTTCCTAAGGCCTCCTTCCTTCGGCCTCCTTCCTAAGGCTCTAAACGCCGTTCGAGGTACGCATCGATCGCACGCAGCGACACGAAGTTCTCGATCGTCACATCCTCCGCTGGCACGTCGATGGCTGAGATCCTGCTCGATGAAGTGAATCAGCGACATCACGCTCAGCGAATCGAGCAGACCACTCGCCAGCAGATCCTCGTCTTCCCCGATGACGAGATCCCCCTGATTGAGCAAGTCGGTCGCGATGTAGCGCGCGAGTCGCTCTCTCCGCTCGCTCACGTCGGCTCCATGGTCAGGCTGCGCTCCTGCGCCCGCCGAGCGAGCTCGCGGCGATCGATCTTCCCCGTAGACGTTCGCGGCACCGCATCCACGATGTCGAGCCGCACCGGGATCGCGTACCGGGGCAGCGTCGTCGCCACATGCGCGCGCAACGCCTCCTGCGTCACAGCGTGCCCGTCGCGCAGCGTCACCGTCGCCTCGATGTGCAATGATCCGTCCTCATCAGGCACACCGTAGGCTGCCGCGGACTCGACCGCGTTATGCGAGCCGAGCGCGACTTCGACCTCGTCGAGCTCGACGCGGTAGCCGCGGGCCTTGATCTGACGATCCTTTCGTCCATGAAACTCGAGCAGGCCATCGGCGCGACGTCGGACCAGGTCGCCCGTGCGAAGATAGACATCCTCGAAATGTCCGAAGACGGGGCGCTTGCAGAACGCTCGCGCGTCGAGGTCGGGGCGCGCCCAGTAGCCGCGCATCATCGTCGGCGTGCGCACGAGCAGCTCGCCCGGCTCGCCTTCGGCCACCCGCTCATCATCTTCACCGACGATGCGGACTTCGACGTTCGCGTACGGAACCCCAATCGGGATCGGGGCATCATCGTCGGGCGACAGCGGTGGGACGATCCAGTACGTCACGCCGTTCACCTCCGTCGGACCGTAGACGTTCGAGAAGCGCGCGTTAGGTAACGCGGCCATGAGCGAGCGCAGATGTGGCGTCGGGAAGGGCTCGCCGCCGAACAGCACCCATCGCACCGACGAGAGGTCGCGCTTGTCGATCGCGCCATGCAGCAGCAGGTGCGTCAGCGCCAGCGGGACCGCATACAGCACCGTCAGGCGCTCGGCCTCGATGAGCGCGGCGTACGATGCCGGCATTCGCGTGTGCGCGTCAGGGATGATCACCGTCGTCGCACCCGCGAGTGCCGACGAGAAGTAATCCATCGTCGACAGGTCGAAATGGAGCGGCGCGTGATTGCTCAACCGGTCGTCGCTCGTGAATCCGTACGTGTCGGCGGCGACGCGCGCGAACGCGAGCGCGCTCCGGTGCGAGTGCGCGACGCCCTTCGGCGTCCCCGTCGAGCCAGACGTGTAGAGCACGTACGCGAGATCCATCTCCACGAGGTCGGGATCGTGCGTTGCCGCCGAGTGGGCGTCCACGTCGCTCCACGTGAACGCGCGAGCTCCCGGCGCGAACTCGGCGTCGACGCCCACCACGCACTCGACAGGCACTCCTTCCGCGAGCAGTTGACGCAGTGCAGCGCGACGCGACGGCTCCGTCACGACGTGTCGGATCCCGCAGTCGCGCAGGATGAACGCCTGCCTCGCTGGTGGCGACGATGGATCGAGCGGCACGTACGCGGCGCCAGCCTTCATGATGCCATAGAGCGCCACTCCCGCGGCGAGTCCCTTGCCGGCATGAATCGCGACGCGGTCGCCTCGACGCACGCCCTGCGCGCGAAGCAAACCCGCCAGCCGATCCGACCGCTCGGCTAGCGCCGCATAGGTGAGCGACTCGCCTGCATAACGCATCGCCTCGTGGTCCGGCGCGCGATGCGCGGCACGATCGACGGCGTGTGGGAGCAGATACAGCATGCGCGTCAGAGACCCAGCAGTCGCGCGATGATGTTGCGCTGGATGTCCGACGTGCCAGCGTACAGCACGCCGCCCACGGCGTCGCGAAGGTCGCGCTCCACTCCGGTCTCACTCAAGTAACCAACGCCGCCGTGGATGCGGATGGCGTCCATCCCCGATTCCACGAACGCTTCGCTCAGATAGAGCTTGAGCATCGCCGCTTCCATCATCGCTGGCTGCCCGCGCTCGACCAGCCACGCCACCTTGTACAGCAGCAGCCGCGCCGTCTCGAGACGAACTTTCATGTCGGCAACGCGGTTCGACACCGACTGGAATTTGCCGATCGCCTGACCGAACTGCTTTCGCGAGCGCGCGTACTCGATCGAGCGTTGCAGTTGCCGCTCCATTGCCCCGAGCTGCGACGCGAGGATGCAGCAGCGCTCCACTTCCAGCGAATGCGTCGCGATGCTCACGCCGGCGCCCTCGGGACCAAGCCGTGCGCTCTCGGGAACAACGCAGTCCTCGAAGTGAAGCTCACCGATCGGAACGGTGCGCAGTCCCATTCTTGTGCTGCATTGCGGACGCGCGGACGCCGGGCGTGGTTCGCTCGACCACGAACGCGGAGACGCCCCACTTGCCTGCCGCGGGATTCGTGCTCGCGAAGACCAAGGCGACGTCGGCGACGGGCGCGAGCGTCACGAGGCACTTCGTGCCATTGAGGACGTATGCATCCCCTCGGCGCTCGGCGCGCATCGTTAGGCTGAACGCGTCGGAGCCCGCGTCCGGTTCCGTGAGCGCATGGGCGCCGAGGAGCGTCCCGTTACAGAGGCCCGGCAGGTAACGCTGCTTCTGTGCGTCGCTCCCGAACCGCACGATGGGACGTTGCACGGTCCAGAGCTGCGCGTTCAGCGCGAACGCGAGGCCATTGTCTGGGCAGCCTTCGCCGAGTCCCTCCATGACGAGCATCGCCGTGGGAAGGTCGATCTCGGCGCCACCGAATTCAGCAGGGACAGATAGGCCGAGGATGCCGAAGCGCGCGCAGCGCTCCCAGAGCTCTCGCGCGAAGCGGCCCTCGTGGTCGCGCTCGACCAGCGTCTCATCGCCAAGCTCGCGTTGCGCGAAGCCGCACGCCGCGGCGCGACGCGCCAGCTGCTCGTCGGTCCACCCGAAGTCCATGCCTCTCCTACGTCGTCGAGGCGGTCTCGGATTTCATGCCCAGCATCGCCTTCGCGATCGGGATGAGCGGCACGTTGAACCCCACCGACCGCTCCATCACCCAGAGCAGGCCAATAGCGATCAGCCCGACGGAGCCCAGACGGAACGCGTAGTTGTACACGCGCAGCCGTCGCGCGAAAAAGAGCACCGGGAAGACCGCGGCGATGATCGCGACCTGTCCGATCTCCACACCGACGTTGAAGCCGAGCAGCGACAGGACGAGGTGGTCGGTGCCGAGGCCGAGCGATCCGAGCACAGAGGCGAAGCCGAAGCCGTGGAACAGCCCGAACACGAACGCGATCGCGGCCTCGTTGATACGCGCCAGCGGGAAGAGGTTGTGCAGCGCTGCAATGGCGATCGACAGCGCAATCACCGACTCCACGAGCCGGGAGGGGACGTCCACCACACCTAACGCCGCGAGGGAGAGCGTGATCGTGTGGGCGATCGTGAAGCACGAGACGATCGTCAGGATCTTGACGAGCGCCTTGCTGAAGCTCTGCGCGGGAAGCCACCGTCCGCCTTCGCGTCGCAGCACCGACGGCAACACGAGCGCCATGAGGAAGAGGATGTGGTCGATCCCGATCCAGATGTGCCACACGCCGAGGCGAACGAGCGCCAGGAACCCGCGCCAGACCGATGACTTGCTGAGGTCGAGCACCTGCGTCGGTTCCTCGGGCGAGAACACCATCGAGACGTTCATGTCGTTCCCGAGTATCCCGGCGCGCCAGTTGTGCTGAATCACGAGCATGTTGCGGCGCGTGGACTCGTTGAACTCGAAGAACGGCTTCATTGTGATGGGCACGCGCGCGCCTAACGGTTTGGCGATGGCGTACTGCAGCAGCAGGAAGTTGCCCGACTCGGTCGGGCGGAAGTCGAAGCCGCGGTAGACAGGCGTCGCGAGGTCGGCGCCGGCACCGAGCGCGAAGCGCGGCTCGACGTAGCCGCGGATGGCGGGGAGACTCGCCTCGACCTGCTCGCGCGTCGGCATGGCCTTCGGGTCCCACGACAGCGAAAGAGCGCGCGCGACGTCGGTGGTGGCGAGCTCGAGACGCACGACCGTCGAGTCGCTGTACACCATCAGGAACATGTATCCCTGCAAAGGCGCGTGCGCAGCCGCGACTGCATTCGTCGGCGCGGCGGCTGCGCCGAATGCGATCAGCGACATGAAAAGCGCAAGGCGAATCTTGTTCATCGTCTCCCGGTCATCGGATTCTATCTGCCATGGTGCATCGCACGAGCTCCCACCCTGCCCCTTCGGCCGCGACGCACGCCGCGTAGCCAGGAAGGTCGTTCACCTCGGTCAGCGTCCATCGGTCCTGCAACTCGGCGGACGCCTCACGCGCGTGGCGAAAGACACCGCCGATCCCTTCACCCGTGGCCTTCGCCAGGGCTTCCTTGCGCGTCCACAGCGCAAAGAATGCGCGCTCTCGGTGCGCCTGCGCGAGACCTGTGATGGCCGCAAGCTCGCTGGGCGTACAGATACGCGCCGCAACGCTTTCGAGATCCGGCATGGGCCGCAGCTGTTCCACGTCGACCCCAACCTGTCGACCGCGCGCCACAGCGATGAGTGCGAGATCACCGCTATGCGACAGGTTGAACTCAATGTCCGCATCCTCCACGAACGGCTTCCCGTTCTCCTGGGCGCCAAAGCGCAGGGCGCGCGGGTCGCACGTTAGGTAGTCGGCAAGCACCAGTCGGAGCGCTCCATGCGCGAACAAGTAGCGCTCGCCGTCGTCTCGCCGGTAGAAGCGGGACGCGCGTTCGCGCTCGGCATCAGTCGTGCCGGCAAGCCAGCGCGCCGCGTCACCGGACGGCGGAACCAGATTTGCGACCCAGACGTGCACCTTGTCCGGTTCCGGCGAGCGCAGGTCGTAATAGCGGTGGGACAGCGGTGGTTGTGACACCTAACGGCCTTCCGGGTCCCGGTGACGGTTCCTATCATTTGGCGGGGTGCCCGTCCCCCCACTCCCATCCCGTTCTCGAGTCGAGACCAGCCGCCGATGCAGAATCTCCATCGTGACGATGACGACACGAGGAGTACGACGGACGTATCCGTGGGAAACGGCGATTGGAGCCACGACCGGACAGGAAGTGAGCTGACCGCGAGCGAACAGCTCATCTGGACCGGGCAACGACTGGATCCGGCGGCACCGCTGTACAATATGGCGCTGTCCATCGAGATCGCCACGGCGATCGACGTGCCGGCGTTTCTGCGGGCCTTCCAGCACCTGGTCGACGCGACCGACGCGCTCCGTACAACGTTTGTCGACATTGGCGGACGTCCGCGTCGAGTGGTTAGGCAGCATGTGCCTGCGCGAGTGGAAGTGCTGTGCCTCCCCGAGGACGACGTCGACGACGCGGCGGTGCTGGCCAGCCTCGAGGCGCGCACGCGCCGGGTGTTCGCGCTGGACGGCGTGCTGTTCGACTGCTGCCTGATCGAGCGGCGCCGCGATCGCTTCGTCTGGTATCTCAACCAGCACCATCTCATTACCGACGCGTGGTCGGTCGGTGTGCTGAACCGCCGGATGTCGGCGTTGTACGAGGCCGCGGTCGGGCAGCTGCGCCACGGGCGGCTCGGCACCCTGGACCACGACGACGAAAACGGTGACGCGCAGGGTCCGAGCGTCCCCCAGTTCGATGCGTACGCGGAGCATCAACGTTCGCTTCATGGCTCCGCCCGACTCTCGCGCGCGCTCGCGTACTGGGATGGCGCTCAGGGCTCGCGGAGTGTTCCCCTCTATGGGGACGCACGCGGCGGCAACGGGCGCACGCGGCGTATCCGCGTGCGGCTGAGCCGCGAACGTACGGCGGCGCTGAAGGTGGCCGCGGGCGCCGCGCCGTTCCGAGCGCTGACGCCCGAGCAGTCGAAATTCCAGCTCTTCGCGACGCTCCTTCTGGCGTGGCAGCACCGCATTTCGGACGCGGAGTCCGTCGCGATCGGCACGCCGTGGCACAACCGATCGACGCCGTCGTTCCGCGATACGGCGGGCCTCTTCGTCGAGCTGTTTCCGCTTCGCGTCACGATCGACGATGGCGAGACGTTCGCGTCCCTCGGCGCGAAGGTCGCCGCGCGGACGTCCGAGGTAATGCGGCACGTCGTACCCGGCGCGAGCGCGTCTCCGGGCGCGCGCACGTTTGGCGTCGTCCTGAACTACATCACGGCTCGGCTCGGTGACTTCGCCGGCGTTCCCGTCCGCGCCGACTGGATTCACTCGGGGCACGGCGATCACGACCACCGCGTGCGGCTCCAGGTCCACGACTTCGACCTTGTCGGCGATCCGGTGCTCGACTTCGATCTCGACGAGGCAGCGTTCGGGGAAGTAGAGCGCGCGTGGGCGGTGCGACACTTCCTCGCCCTGTTCGACGCGCTCGTCGCGGACCCGCTGGCGCCGCTGGCGTCTGTGCGCCTAACAAGCTGGGAGGAGGAGGCGACGTTCGCCCCGCGTGGCGAGGTGGTTCAGAGTCCGGAGTCGGTGCTGACGCTGGTTCGCCAGTCGATGCAATCGGCGCCTGACGCGGTCGCCATTCGTGCGGGTGACCGGAGCATGACGTTCGCGGAGCTCGACGCGGCGTCGCACGAGCTTGCTGATCGACTCCGAGCGTTGGGGGTTGGA
>CAWHHI010000011.1:0-695383 GCA_963829055.1 uncultured Gemmatimonadaceae bacterium
CGTCCAGCTGTCGGACGCATCGATGAAGCGGGCGATCGTGCCGCCGAAACTCCAGACGATGGCCGAGAGGCAGACCAGAAAGGAGCCGATGCGCTCGTCGCGCGCCGAACCCGCCGGAGGGCGTGCCGGCGCCAGCTGTCCTTGCCTCGTCTCACTCATGTCGCGTGCGGCTGCCAACAGGCTCCCAGCCGCGCAAATTCTCGCGGCGGCCAATCCCGCCCGCACTAGTCAAAGCCAATCGGTCTGGCGTGGTCCAGCCGCGCAATCCGGTTGTGGCAATCGTGCAGCCGCCTGTCGGCTGCGCGCCTCACCGGTGGCCGGCGAACCGTGGCCAGATGGTGCGCAGCAACTTCCCTGTGGGAGCCATCACCTGAGTCATGGGGCGCCGCGATAGAAGCCGTCGTCGCATTGCGGACGCTGCCTGCGGCGCGCGATTTCCTGATAGACCATCGACCATATCAACATCTGTTCCATCACGGTGTCCTGTGGCTGAAGTTCATAATTGAAAAGATAGCGCGTGAATTTGCGGGTTGAACTCGGCGTAAACGCCAGATATTTTTCAATTATGAAAAGCCTTGATTGGGAGGACCTGAAGTCTTCATCCAGGTGGGACGCGGCGGCGGACTGTCGGCGGCGGCCGTGGAGCTCGGGCTCAGCCCGGCGACGGTCGGGCGCCGGATGATCGCGCTCGAGCGCGCGGTGTCACGGAAACTGTTCGTGCGGCGCCAGAGCGGCTACGGCTGACCGACGACGGCCGCACGCTGCTTGCCAAGGCGCTCGCCATGGAAGCCGGGGCCGGCTCGGCCGATCGAAGACTGGCTGGCGGTCGGCGGCGAGCGGTCCCTGGTTCGGCTGTCGGCCGGAACCTGGATGGCCAACTTCTTCGGCGCCAATTTTTCGCGCCTGTGGACGCCCGACGATCCGTTCCGGATCGCCTTCAAGACGACGGAGGCACGTCTCGACATCGCCCATCGCGAGGTCGAGATCGGTGTCCGCAATAGCGCCGCGGCGGGCGCCAACCTCGCTTCGCGCCGCACGGTCACCGTCGCCTATGCGCCGTTCCGCTCGCGCAATCACCCTTCGGCCGGCCGCGAGGATTGGGTGGCGATCGCGCCGGAGGATGCGGCCACGCCCTCTGCACGCTGGCTCAATGCACAGCCGCACATCGCGGTCGCAGCCTGGGCGAACACGCCGCGCACGCTCTACGATCTGATCCGCGCGGGCATCGGAAAGAGCGTCCTGCCATGCTTTGCCGGCGACCGCGAGCGCATCGCTCGAACGGGCCGGCGAGGAGATTGCGGAGCTTCGCGAGGGCCAGTGGCTGGTCATGCACAATGATGATCGCCATCGCCCGGACGTGCGCGTTGTGATCGAGCGGATGGCGGCGTTGATTGCCGCCCATGCCGCGCTGTTTGCCGGCGAGCGACCGATCGGCGAGGGCTGATCGCGTTGGAGCGGCAAACGAAAATTGACGTTGCCGCCGGCCCTCCTATCTGGTCACCTGCCCAGCGGGAGGCGAAACGATGAAAGCAGCCTGGTACGAGCGCAATGGCGCAGCACGCGACGTGCTGGCGGTCGGCGAGATGGACACGCCCTTGCCCGGTCCGGGCGAGGTGCGGGTGAAGCTCGCCACCTCCGGCGTCAATCCATCCGACGTGAAGGGGAGGCAAGGACGCCCGCGCAGCTTCCCGCGCATCATCCCGCACAGCGACGGCGCCGGCGTGATCGACGCGGTCGGCAACCAGGCCGATCACAGCCGGATCGGCGAACGGGTGTGGCTGTGGAATGCCCAGTGGAAGCGGGCGTTCGGCACCGCGGCGGAGTATTGCGTGCTGGCGGGCGAGCAGGCGGTCAAGCTGCCCGATCGCGTCGATCTTGCGGCCGGCGCCTGCCTGGGCATCCCGGCGCTCACTGCCCTGCAGGCGGTTCGGCTGCACGGACCGATCGCCGGCAAGACCTTGCTTGTCACCGGCGCCGGGTCGGCGGTCGGACACTACGTGACCCAGATCGCCAAGGCGCGCGGCGCTCGCGTGATCGGCACGGCATCCGAGGCAAAGGCCCAGCATGCGCGCAGCGCCGGCGCCGACTTCGTGATCGACTACAAGCAGAAGGATGTCGCCAAGGTCACCAAGGAGCTGACGCGCGGCGATGGCGTGCACGGCATCGTCGACATGGATCTGTCGAAGACGGTCGCGCTGATCGCCGACGGCGTCGTCAGGCCGCACGGCATGATCGTCTGCTACGGGTCGAACATTGCCGGCGACGTCCCGCTCTCGTTTCCCGCAATGCTGTGGAACAGCTACGCGCTCAAGGTGTTCGTCGTCTACGAGATGAAGCCGGAAGATCGTCGCGCCGCCATCCAGGAACTCATTACTGCTGCGGGACGGGGTGCTCACCCACAGCGTCGGCGCACGTTTTCGCTTGCGCGACATTGCCGCCGCGCACGAGGCGGTCGAAAGCGGCAAGGTCGTCGGAAACGTCGTGCTCGACGTCGAGGGCTAGAGGAGCCGCTGCAGCAGCGCCGCCAGCCGCCCAGCGCCGCCGTCGGGCAATTTCCCGGCGAAATTCAGTGCGATGGCGCGCCGATATACTTTCCACATGCGCCTGATCAGCGCCGATCCCTGCTCGGTGATCTGCAGCACCTGGCCACGGCCGTCTTGCGGGTGTGGCCGGCGTACCGCGTGACCCGCAGCCTCCAGCCGATCGACCAGCCTGGAGACATTGTACTGCGGCAGCAGCATTTCCTTCTCCAGGTCGCCCGGCCTCACGCCATCGGGCCTGGCGCGGTGCAATTCCAGCAACGCGTCATACCAGGCGAGCGGCGGCAGACCGGCCTGCTTGAGGTCGCGCTCGGTTGCATCGAGCATTTTCGCCGACGCCTTCGAAAGACGCGCCCATGCGGCGATCTCGACCTCGCCGGGTCCGCTCTCGTCGTTCATGCCGCCTTCCTATCGAATTCATGCAATTGCATCAAGCTTGACATTGCATGCAAACGCATCTAGATCATATCCATGCAAATGCATTTACATGAGGTTCTTCGATGCGCCACAGCTTTGCTCCGAAACGGAAGTCCCCGGAGAAGTGAGGTGCAGCCCGCGTTCCGACTGATCAGCCACCATCTTTGCCCCTACGTCCAACGCGCGGCCATCGCGCTTGCGGAAAAAGGCATGCCGTTCGAGCGTACTTATGTCGACCTCGCCGCCAAGCCCGACTGGTTCAAGGCTATCTCGCCGCTCGGCAAGGTGCCGGTGCTGCTTGTCGGCGACCCCGCCGGCAATCAGACGAGCATCTTCGAATCCGCGGTGATCCTCGAATATCTGGAGGAGACCTTGCCCTCGCCGCTGCATCCCGCCGATCCGCTCGAACGGGCGCGGCATCGCGGCTGGATCGAATTCGGCTCGCAGACGCTCAACGCCATCGGCCGCTTCTATTCGGCGATGGACGAGGCCGGGTTCGAACGTGAACGCGCCGGTCTCGAGGCGATGTTCGCACGGCTCGAGAGCGAGCTTGGAGGCGGGCCGTTCTTCGCCGGCGAACCATTCAGCCTCGTCGACGCGGTGTTCGCCCCGGTGTTCCGCTACTTCGACGGCTTCGACCGGGTGGGCGATTCGGCATCCTGGCCGGCAAGCCGAAGCTCGCCGCATGGCGCGAGGCGCTGGCCGCAAGGCCGTCGGTGCGCTCGGCGGTCGTCGAGGACTTTCCGGAAAGGCTGATGCGGTTCTTCGAGGCGCGGCACGGCCTTCTGGTGAGAAACCGGCTGGCGGCCTGAAAGGCTGCGCGAGGCCAGGGCCGGCGACAGTGCGCTCTCAGGCGACCCGTTTCACCACAGCCGCGACCGTGCCTTCGTCGACTTGAGCAAGGTCGTGGTTGGTCTGCAGGTTCATCCAGAATTGCGGTGTCGTCCCGAAATAGGGGAGAGGGTCCTTGCTGTCAGCAAGCACTTGGTCTTCTACTGCTACGACGACATTTCCGGCCAGGTGACAGTTGTAACCATCCTCGACGGCCGTCGCGACATCGAAGACCTTCTCGAAGATCTGTAGCGCCGTCCACGCAGACGGTCGCGCCTGCTACTGGAAATCGAACGCGCTCAACCCCGTCACCATCTCGTCCAGACCCAGCGGCCGGGTCACCGGCGGCTCGGCGCGGGCGAGGCAGCCGATGCGCTCGCAGACCCGGCAGGCCGGGCCGACCGGCGTCGATCGCCGGGCCGCCGTCGCGGTGCCGGCTGCCGGCAGCGCCGTGCCGTAGACGATCTCTTGCCTGAAGCCGATATCGCAGCCGATCAGCAGCGCCGTGCGCCGCGGCCGTTCGGCGAAGGCGCCTTGCGGGCCTTCCAGCGTGCGGGCAATGCACAGGAACGCGGCGCCATCGGGCATTTCGACGGCCTCGACCAGGATCTGTCCCGGCTGGGCAAAGGCGGCATGGACCGGCAGCTTCGGGCAGCCGCCGCCGAAGCGGGCGTGCGGGAAGCCTTGCCCCCCGGCGCGCCGCAGGCGGTGCCCGGCACTGTCGATCTCCAGCATGAAGAACGGAATGCCCGAGGCGCCCGAGCGTCCGAGCGTGGTCAGCCGGTTCGCCGCCTGCTCGAAGGACACGCCGAAGCGCGAGCGCAGCACGTCGATGTCATGCCCGGCACGCTGGGCTGCCGCGTGGAACGGCTGATAGGGCATCATCAGTGCATGCGCGGCGTAGCGGGCAAGCTCGAAACGGGCCAGACGCCGCGCCTCGTCGGTGGTCAGCGCCAGCGCTGCAATCTCGGCGGCAACGGCGACGCGCATCCGGATCAGGCACGCCTCCATGGCAATCTCGCGCAATTGGTCGAACGGCGACAGGCGCTCGGAAATGAACAGGCGCTGCGAGTGGCGGTCGTAGCGTCGGCGCCAGTTGGGCATGGTGGAGACGGGCAGCACGCGCACGACGATGCCGAATTCCCGCTTCAGCCAGGCCTTCAGCGCACCGGTAAGGTCGTCGCCGGGATCGAGCAGCGCGGTGAACGCCTCCGCTTCCGCCTCGATCGCGGCGAAATGGTTCGGCCGCCGCTCGAAGATTTCGCGCACCTCGTCGATCGGCAGCCGGGCGCCGGACAATGCGGTCGCCCGCCCCTCGCGGGCCAGCAGGTCGGACAGGTCGGACAGACGGTCGGCCTGCTCGCGATAGGCGCGGAACAGTTTTACCATCGCCGCCGCGGCATTGGGCGCGGCGGCGGCGACCTCGATCAGTTCCTGATCGCCCGGCAGCTCTGCGGACAGCAGCGGGTCGGAGAACACTTCCTTCAGCGCCGCGACCGTGTTGCCCGGCGAGGACTGCAGTTCGTCGATCTCCAGGCTGTAGACCGAGGCCAGCCGCAACAGCAGTTGCACGGTGAGCGGCCGCTGGTTGCGCTCGATTAGGTTGAGGTAGGATGGCGAAATGCCCAGACCCTCGGCCATCGCCGACTGGGTGAGCCCCTTGCCGATGCGGATGCGGCGGATGCGCGGTCCGGCGAATATCTTCTGTTCGGCCATTGCTTTGACACGATTTTACAGGGCGCCGATATGTTGACGCACGTTGGCATTTTACAGAATTTACAAATTTACAGGTCGCGCCGGTAAATCACAAGACAGGATTACCCTTATTTTTCGCGAAGGTCGGGATTTTTCTGGCTCCCTCGTGCATTGCAGTGTAAAGAAAGTCGCGATGAATGACGAATTGAGTGCACCACTCATTTGCCGCGCCGCCGATCCGGAGAGTGAGATGACCGATTTTTACAACCTTGTCCCGTCGGCGCCGCGTGGCCGCTTCGACGGCATCCAGCGTCCCTATGCACCGGCCGACGTCAGGCGGCTGCGCGGCTCGGTGCAGATCCGGCATACGCTGGCGGAAATGGGCGCCAACCGCCTTTGGCAACTGATCCACGAGGACGACTTCGTCAACGCGCTCGGCGCGCTCAGCGGCAACCAGGCCATGCAGATGGTTCGCGCCGGCCTGAAGGCGATCTACCTGTCCGGCTGGCAGGTCGCCGCGGACGCCAATACCGCAGGGGCGATGTATCCCGACCAGTCGCTCTATCCGGCCAATGCGGCGCCTGAACTGTGCAAGCGCATCAACCGGACGCTGCAGCGCGCCGACCAGATCGAGACATCCGAAGGCAATGGCCTGTCCGTCGACACCTGGTTCGCGCCAATTGTCGCCGACGCCGAGGCCGGCTTCGGCGGCCCGCTCAATGCCTTCGAGATCATGAAGGCCTTCATCGAGGCAGGAGCGGCGGGCGTCCACTACGAGGACCAGCTCGCATCGGAGAAGAAGTGCGGCCATCTCGGCGGCAAGGTGCTGATCCCGACCGCGGCCCATATCCGCAACCTCGATGCCGCGCGGCTTGCCGCCGATGTGATGGGCACGCCGACGCTGGTGGTGGCGCGCACCGATGCCGAGGCCGCCAAGCTGCTGACGTCGGACATCGACGAGCGCGACCGGCCCTTCGTCGACTATGCGGCCGGCCGCACGGTCGAGGGCTTCTACCAGGTGCGGAACGGGATCGAGCCCTGCATCGCCCGCGCCGTCGCCTATGCGCCGCCACGCCGACCTGATCTGGTGCGAGACATCCAAGCCGGATCTGGCGCAGGCGAGAAAATTCGCCGAGGGCGTTCGCCGGCACCACCCCGACAAGCTGCTCGCCTATAATTGCTCGCCGTCGTTCAACTGGAAGAAGAACCTCGACGACGCCACGATCGCCGGTTTCCAGCGCGAGCTCGGCGCCATGGGCTACAAGTTCCAGTTCATCACGCTGGCCGGCTTCCATCAGCTGAACTTCGGCATGTTCGAGCTGGCCCGCGACTACCGGGCACGACAGATGGCCGCCTACTCGCGAGTTGCAGGAGGCCGAGTTCGCGGCGGAGGCCAACGGCTACACCGCGACCAAGCACCAGCGCGAGGTCGGCACAGGGTACTTCGACGCCGTCTCGATGGCGATCACAGGCGGCCGATCGTCGACTACCGCCATCGCACGGGTCGACCGAGCATCAGCAATTCAGGCCGGCGGCCGAATAGACACCACGGGCAAGGAGCATCGTCATGGCACCCAGAACACGCGTCAAGGAACGGGCCGAGGAACAGGCCTCGGCCATGAGCATCGATCAGCAGGCGGTGATCCGCATGGTCGCCAACGATCTGCACCGCCTCAACCAGTCGGTGATGAAGGCGGTCAGCCGGCGTTTCGGTGGAGCTGGTCCGCTCCGCCCGCCACCATGGCGGCGCCGGTAATTGGGGCGATCTGCTGATCCCGGTCATCGTCACGCAATCAGCGGTCGCCTGACTGCCGATCCGATCCAATGGCTCCCGGGAGGAGACCAGGCGATTCGGTTGCCGCCATGGGTAGAGCCGGATCACCGCCATTCTGTGGTTAGGCCCAGGCTCCGGCGTCCTTGACCACTACCGCGAAGGCATCGTGCAATTCGGCCAGCGCCGACTGCCATACCGTCTGCGCCGGTATGACGCCGCCGAGCGGGTTCGGCAGGTCGCGCGTCGCTGTGGCATCCGCCACAACGGTCACCCTGAAGCCGTGCGCTTCGGCTGCGGCACGCGCCGTCGCCGACACGCAGACATGGGTCATGTCGCCGGCGATGATGACCTCGGTGCGCCCGGTCTCGCGGATCCGCTCTGCAAGGCCGGTTTCGAGAAAGGCGTTGGCATAGGTCTTCCAGATCACCGGCTCGCCGTCCCTTGGCGCCACCGCCGGCAAATGCGCGACATACGGGCCGTCGGTGTCGAAGGCCGGCGCGCCCGGTCCCGCGCCATGCGCGATGTGGAAGACCGGAACTCCGCGTTCACGGGCAAGCGCCAAAAGCTTGCCGGCCTCGAGCGCAGCTCCCTGCACGTTCTCGAGCGGTGCGGCGCCATCCACATATTCGCGCTGGATGTCGATCAGGAGCAGCGCCGACTGGACGAGTGGCGACGGGTGCTCAGGCGCCCCGAAGATCTGGTTGAACGTCTTTGGAATGCTCATCGATCTCTCCTTTGGCAAATCATTTGTCTACGCGAGCAGGTCATTGGCCAGGCTGCCCCAAGGCGCGCTTGAACGGCGCGGTGTCGCACAGCGCCCGGGACACCACCAGCGCGCCCTCGATGCGGATCACGGCATCCTGCGCGCGCCGCCTGGCCTCCGCCGGCGCAATGCCGGCCTGGACCAGCACCGCCGCGATCGCGGCGATCCATTCCGCGGCGCCCCGCCCGACATCCTGGCGAATAGCGGCCGGCGTGCCGGCTACCGAAAAAATATCGATCAGGCAGGATTTCGCGCCGCCGTCGTAAAAGCCGGCCAGCGCCGCCGCCATCGCCGCCAGCCGCCCGGCCGGCGCCTCGTCTGTCTTCAGGAGCGCCAAGACATCTTCGCCCATCTGCAGCTTCGCCGCTGACAGCACCGCCGCCGCCATCGCCGCCTTGCCTTCGGGGAAGCGGTGATAGAGTGCCGCCTTGGAGAGCCGTGAGACCGCGGCCAGATCCGACATCGAGGCGCCCTCAAAGCCCTTCTGCCGAAACACCGCCGCCAAGCGCGAGACGAGGTCATCCCTCGACAGGGTTTCAGGACGAGCCATAGCGACCACCATATTTACCGATCGTTCGGTAATTAACTCAGCGTGGCGGAGCAGTCAACAAGCCAAGCGCGATCCGGTACGCCAGAGTTGCAGTTCAGTGCGGCCGCACATCCGGCTAAGCATTTCGCATCTATAAACCACTTGAACTTTGGCGGTGCAGGCGGCCCGTTTTGCCTTGACAATGGCCCCAAACCATCGACTATCGACGCAGATCGGTGGTCGTTTCGTTCTTTTGCGAACGGTTTTCCAGAAAATGTCGAAATGGAATATCGAACGGGATTTCGGCAGTTTGGGGCTTCCGGGCGCGGTTGATGCCGGCCAAACCAACACCGTCAATCTTGGCGCAGTGGTCGTGATCGGCAAATCGAACATAACCCGGGTCGTCGTCTCCAGGATCGTCGAACGGTCCGGGCTTCGGCCGGTTGCGGAAGTGCCGCAAGACGCCCAGCGCACTTTGGCGCGCGTGATGCCGGGCACCGTCATCCTCGACGGCGGCGCCGACAACTGCGACTGCAGCCATCTCTACGCTTGCCTCAGCGACCAGCGTCGAGCTTCGGGCCTGCCGCGGGTCATTCTTTTGTCGACCAACAACGGGACACCCGAGACCCTGTCGCTCGGCGCGATGGTCGACGCCGTCGTCGCCAAGCCGATCACGCCGGAAAACCTGCAGCCGGTGGTCGACCGTCTCGTTCAGTCGGCGCGGCGCTGACGATCCTGCTCCATCTTATCCACTGGACGATATGATCCCTGGTCGGCAGAAGAGATGAAACCTGCAATCGTCCTGAGACAGTACGACGCGCGATGGCCCGGCCTTTTCGAAGCCGAGCGAGAGGCCATTTTGTCTGTCTGTGGCGACCTGATCGGCGAGTTGCATCATATCGGCAGCACCTCCATCCCCGGCATCGCCGCAAAGCCCATCATCGACATCCTGGCGACCCTCGGCCGACACGAGGATGGATGGGCCTGCACAGATGCCATGGCTCGACTTGGGTACGAGTATCGCGGCGACGGAGGCGTCGACGGACGTCACTATTTTCGAAAGGGAAATCCACAGACCCACCATGTTCATATGTTCGCCTGGGATCATCGGGCGGTTTCGCGTGACGTCAGGTTTCGTGACTATCTGCGCTCTCACCCGAAGGAAGCGCACGCTTACGAAATGCTCAAGCGAGAATTGGCGGCCCGTTTCGTCACGGACACGCTTTCCTACTCTAACGCCAAAAGCGATTTCTGTAGACGCATCGATCGGCTGGCGCTTGCGTCAAAACCGGCGCCGTGACGGGCAAAGCGTCCCTCGGACCCGGTCAGCTGCCGCTGTCGGTGTCGCCTGCCCTTCCCTTCGGCCGCCCCCCGCGGCTATACTCGGCAACTCGCAACCATTCTGGTGATTGATGCCGCCCGCAAAGAAGGAAGCCCGACCGTCGGCGCGCGTCGGGCGCGCCCGCACGCCCGCCTATGTCAAGAATTATCGCGGCGTGAAGAACTGGAAGGAAGTCGGCGACTGGCTGCAATGGCGCGGCATCGAGGACATCGAATGCATCACCCCGGATCAGGCGGGCGTGGCCCGCGGCAAGATGATGCCGTCGAAGAAATTCACCTCCAACACGTCGCTCGCGCTGCCCTCCGCGGTGTTCATGGCGACCATCTCGGGCGGCTATCCCGAAGACGGCAACGGCTTCGCCTATCCGGCGGATGACGGCGATCTCAAGCTGGTGCCGGATCTGTCGACGCTGACGGTCGTGCCATGGGAGGAAGACCCGACCGCACAGGTGATCTGCGATCTGGTCCACCAGGATGGGCGCTTCGTCGAGTTCACCCCGCGCAACGTGCTGAAGCGCATCGTGGCGCTTTATGCCGAGGACGGGCTGCGGCCGGTGGTGGCGCCGGAGATCGAATTCTACCTGGTGCGCAAGAACCCCGATCCCGACTATCCGCTGACGCCGCCGGTCGGGCGCTCCGGCCGGGCGATCGGCGGCGGCGCCGGCTATTCGATCGCCGGCGTCAACGAATTCGACGAGCTGATCGACGATATCTACCATTTCTCGGAAAGCCAGGGGCTGGAGATCGACACGCTGATCCATGAGGAGGGTGCAGGCCAGCTCGAGATCAACCTGCGCCACGGCGATCCGGTCGAACTCGCCGACCAGGTCTTCATGTTCAAGCGCACGATCCGCGAGGCGGCGCTGAAGCACGACACCTACGCCACCTTCATGGCCAAGCCGATCCAGGGCCAGCCGGGCTCGGCCATGCACATCCACCAGTCGGTCGTGCAGCGGAAGACCGGCAACAATATCTTCAAGGACGAGAACGGCGCCGAAACCGACGCCTTCTTCCACTTCATCGGCGGCATGCAGAAGCATGTCCCGAACGCGCTGGTGATGTTTGCGCCATACGTCAACTCGTACCGCCGGCTGACCCAGGCGGCGTCCGCGCCGGTCAACAACAAATGGGGCTACGACAACCGCACCACCGCCTTCCGCGTGCCGCGCTCCGATCCCGCTGCCCGGCGCGTCGAAAACCGCATCCCGTCCTCCGACGCCAATCCCTATCTGGCGCTTGCCGCCTCGCTCGCCTGCGGCCTGATCGGGCTCAGGAACAGAGCTGAAGCCCGATGCGCCTGTCGTGACCAGCGCCAACGAGGACGAGATCGACCTGCCGCGCGGCCTGCTCGAAGCCGTCGACCTGTTCGAGGCCGACGATGAGCTGCGGGTGATGCTGGGGGCTTCCTTCGTGGCCACCTACTCGGCGATCAAGCGCGCCGAGTTCGAGACCTTCATGGAGGTGATCAGCCCCTGGGAGCGCGAGTTCCTGCTGCTCAACGTCTGATTTTTTCGAGCGGCCCAACCCCGATCATGCCCTACCAGTCTCCCATCTCGCCCGGCCTTTCCTGGTATGAAGACACCGCCGGTCCGCGGCCCGAATATGAACGGCTCGACGGCGATCGCCGCGCCGACGTCGTCATCATCGGCGGCGGCTTCACCGGACTGTCGGCGGCCGCCCATCTCGCCAAGTCGGGAACGGATGTCGCGCTGATCGAGACGCATCGCTTCGGCGATGGCGCATCGGGCAGGAATGGCGGCCAGCTCGGCACCGGCCAGCGCACCCCGCTCGACGAGCTCGAGGCCGAGATCGGCTGGAGCCGCGCCAAGGCGCTGTTCGACCTCGCCGAGGAGGCCAAGACGCATCTTCTCGAATTCGCCACGGTGAACGGCATCGAGATCGACTTCATGCCGGGTCAGCTCTCGGTCGCGCACAAGAAGCGCTATGTCGACGACTACCGCCGATATGCCGACTACATGCGCGAGCGCGCCGGCTACAAGCAGATCGCCTTCATGGATGCCGGGGAGACCGCCGCGCGGCTCGGCTCGACGCGCTATTTCGGCGGCACGCGCGACACCGGCACCGGCCACATCCATCCGCTGAAGCTCACCATCGGCACCGCACGCGTCGCAGCCGAAGCCGGCGCGCATCTGTTCGAGAACACCAGGGCGAACGGCATCGTGTCGGCAGGCGGCAAGGTGCGGGTGACCACGGCTTCCGGCACCATCACCGCCGACAAGGGCCTGATCGCGGTCAATGCCTATGGCGGCGAGCTCGAGCCGGTCAGCGCGGCGCATGTCATGCCGATCGGCTCGTTCATCGGGGCGACCGTGCCGCTCGGCGCCGACAGCCCGGTCCTTCCCGGCGGCGAATTGGTCGACGATTTACGCTTCGTCGTGCGCTATTTCCGCAAGTCGAAGGACGGAAGGCTGCTGTTCGGCGGGCGCGAGATCTATGCGGTCAAGGATGCCAGGGACATCCATATCCACATCCGCCGCCAGATCGCCGAGATCTACCCGGCGCTGAGCGACGTCGAGATCACCCACGGCTGGGGCGGCTTCGTCGGCATCACCCTGCCGCGCCAGCCGTTCGTGCGCGAGGTCATGCCCAATGTGATTTCGGCCGGCGGCTATTCCGGCCACGGCGTCATGCTGTCGAACTTCATCGGCAAGCTCTATGCCGAGACCGTCGCGGGCAATCGCGACCGGCTGAAGCTGTTCGAGGATCTGAGGATTCCCGCCTTCCCCGGCGGCCGGCGCCTGCGCGCGCCGCTGCTGTTCCTGGCGCTCAACTGGTATCGCGCTGCGCGACCGGATCTGACGCGCGTTGTCGCCTCCGCAAGGCAGGCGATCAGCTGCCCGGCTGTTTCGCGACGAAGCGGCCGTCACGGTAGCTCGCACCGAAATAGACGTTGACACTCGTCACCTGCGCGTCGCGGACCGTCAGATACTCGGTGTTGCGAAACGACAGCCCGTCGGTCGTGGTGCAGAAATAGGTGACGAAAGCGCCCTCGCCGTTGGCCGCCACGCGCTCGATGTCGAACGCCGAGAAGCGGTCGCCGTTCGGCCAGCAGCGCTCGAAATAGGCGGCGCGATCGATGGCGTCGTCATAAGGGCTGGTGAAGGTGAAATCTTCGGAGATCACCGTCTCGGCGTCGTCGCGCCGGCGATCCTTGAATGCGGCGAAGCAGGCGCGCACGACGGCTTCGACGTCGGCTGCTCCGGAATGAGGCTGATCGTCGGTCATCGGCGTCTCCTCGAGGTCTCTTCGCCAACAGTGGCGCATCCGCCATGGATTCTACGACGGACAATGCTTTGCCTGTTGCGTTGTTCCGGCATCGCGGAGCGAAGACCTTGCGCGGGCGGGACGAGCCCTAGCAAGTCGATCTCTGTCATGCGATGCCCCAAGCGTCCGGACGACCGATATCCTTCGCTCGTCCTGCAGCAGCGTTCCATCCCTGTCAGGATGATGGTCCAGCCGCGCTTTCCAAGTTTCGTCCGGCATCGAAACATGGTCTGACGAGGACGCGCTAGAAGCACCCCAGTGCGACCATGAACGGGGCGATGATGAACGCGGCAAAGACCAACACCACGACCGAGCTTGCGCTGCTGCTCGTTCTCGCGACGCTCTGGGGAGCGTCGTACACCTTCATCAAGATCGGCGTGGAAACCATCCCGCCGGTGACGTTCATCGCCGCCAGGACACTGATCGCCGGCGCGATCCTCCTGGCGATCATCGCCTGGCGCGGACTGAGCCTGCCGAGAGACCTGGCGACATGGCGGCGGTTCGCCTTCCAGGCTTGCATGAACAGCGTGGTCCCGTTCACGCTGATTGCCTGGGCAGAGCAGAGCGTCGACGCCGGGCTGGCGATCATCCTCAACTCGACCACGCCGATCTTCACCTTTCTGATGACGGCCGGCATCACCCGCCACGAGCCGGTCACGGCACGCAAGCTGT
The DNA here is from genome assembly GCA_963829055.1 of uncultured Gemmatimonadaceae bacterium. Taxonomy (GTDB): domain Bacteria; phylum Gemmatimonadota; class Gemmatimonadetes; order Gemmatimonadales; family Gemmatimonadaceae; genus JAJKIV01. Next base: position 13,848 of record CAWHHI010000011.1, read on the forward strand.
TCGGCGTCGCGGCCGGCATGACGGGCATATCCCTGATCATCGGCATGCAGGCTTTCGGCGGTCTCGGCCATGAGCTGTGGGCGCAGGTCGCCATCGTGGTCGCCACGATCTGTTACGCCGGGGCCGCCATCTTCGGCAGGAATTTCAAGGGGCTCAATCCACTGATGCCGGCGGCAGGCTCGATGATCTCCGGCGCGGTGCTGCTCGTTCCGCTCAGCCTTGCGGTTGATCGGCCGTGGACCCTGGTTCCCTCGACGGCTTCGATCGTCGCCTTGCTCGGCCTTGTCGGTGTTCTCGACCGCGCTCGCCTTCGTGATCTTTTTCCGGCTGGTCCAGACGCTGGGATCGGTCGGCGTGACGTCGCAGGCCTATCTGCGCGTGCCGATCGGGGTGGCGATCGGTGTGGTGTTCCTGGGCGAGACGCTGAACCCGAGCGCCTGGATCGGACTCGTATGCGTCGTCGCGGGCGTCGCGGCAATGACCATGCCGTCGCGCAAGCCGGCGCCGGCCGCCGGGTTCTGACGGTACGCTGGAACCGGCGGGCTCCAACGGAGCGACGCCGCCGCAGCGGCGCCCGCAAGCAGGCGGGGACCGAGCCTCAGACGTATTTGCGCCAGTCATGCTCCTCGCGGAAGCCCAGCACCTCGCGTGCCTTGCGGTTCGACAGCGGCGCCTCGCGCTCGCCGAGCGGGCGCGCGATCGGCGAGCCGGGCGCCCAGCGCTCGAGGAAGGCTTCGGTCGGCTCGTTGGCGGTGATGGTGTCGTTGACCGCGTTGAACACCTGAAAGCCCAGCCCGTCCTTGCCGAGGCACAGATGGACGATCTGCGCCAGGTCGCGCGCGTCGATGTAGCTCCATGCATTGCGCTTGCGCGACGGCGGATCGGCGAGGAAGCCGGGGAAGCGGTCATATTCGTGCGGTTCGATGACATTGCCGATGCGCAGCGCGTAGATGTCGGCACGATAGCGCATCGCGAAGGCCCGCGCGGTCTTCTCGTTGACGACCTTGGACAGGCCGTAGCTGTCCATCGGATCGATGTCGTAGTCCTCCTCGAGCGGGAACTGGTGAAAGTCCTTGTCGCCCTCGGCAAAGCAGACGCCGTAGGTGGTCTCGCTCGACGCGATGACCACCTTGCGGATGCCGAGCTTCACGGCCGCCTCGATCACATTGTAGGTGCTGACGACGTTGGCGCTGAACGTCTCGTTGTCAGGCGTGATCAGCACGCGCGGCACCGCGGCGAAATGCACCACGGCGTCGACCTTCGCCGGACCCTTGCCCGGTCTCGAAACCGGCGAAATCGAAATGCATCGACAGCGCATTGAAGACCTGCCCGCTGTCGGTGACGTCGGTGATCAGCGTGTTGACACCCGGGCAATCGAGCGGCTTGAGATCGAGGTTCAGGATGTCGTAGCCCTTGGCCTGCAGCCACGGCACGACGTGGCGCCCGGCCTTTCCGGAGCCGCCGGTGAAGACGATGCGCTTGGACATGTTCGTTCCTCAATCATTCGATCATCGACTGGAATTCGACGCGGATCGCGAACTTCGGCGGGTTCGCCAACGCGGTCCGCCCGACGGTCAACTCACTTCTGGCGGCGAGCCCGGGGAAGCTAGCCTGCGACGACCGCCTTGAAAAGCCTTCCTCGGCCGCGTCGATCGGCGGTTGAGCGGCACAGCTCGACGTCGAGGCGCGTGCAAGAAGCTTGCCGGCTCAGCCGGCACGTGTTTCAAACGACACTCCGAATCGAACCGGCGATCTCTCGGATCGCACCGAATTGCCGGCATCTTCGTCTGGCCGGCCGACAAGAGGGCCGAGCGGTTGGTCCCTCGCCTACAACGACGGAGCGCCCGTGGCCGTTTCTTCCGAGCAGAATCTCGATCAGCGCCGCAGGCGACGACTGCGCGCATTGATTGCCGCGACCGAGAGCGAAGGCGCCCGGCTCGAATTCTGGGCGCGCTCGCTGTCGCTGCTGGTGATCGGCGTGGTGTTTGCCGCGGTCGCCGAGTGGAACGCCGCCTTCGGCTACACGATCGCCACGCTTCTCGTCTTCTTCCTGACCGGCCTTCTCAACTACCGGCTCGCCATGTCAGGGCGCCGGCGGCCGTGGATGAGCGTGCTCTCCGCGACCTTCGACATCGCGTTCCTCACCTTCCTGATCATCGCGCCCAATCCGTTCGCCGCCGAGAACCCGCCCGCGGCGATGCACCTGCGCGAGGCCGGCTTCAAGTACCTGCTCATCCTCGTGTGCCTCGGCGCGCTCAGCCTGTCGCCGCGGCTCGCCGTCTGGCTCGGCATCGCCGCGGCGGTGTCGTGGTCGCTCGGCGTGTTGTGGGTCGTGATGCAGCCCGAAACGATCATCGCCCTCGTGCCGCCACAAGACCTTTCCTCTGCCGAGCGGCTGTCGCTCAATTTCAATCCGAACTACGTCGACCTCGTCGAGCAATTGACGCATGTCGTCGTCATCCTGATCGTCGCCGGCATCATCGCGACGGTGGTTTCGCGGGCTCGCCAGCTGGCCGACGACTACATCAAGGCCGAACGCGCCCGCATCAACCTGTCGCGACACTTCTCGCCGAACGTCGTCGACGAGCTCGCCACCAACGACGAGCCGTTCGGCCCGATCAGGCGCCAGGACATCGCCGTCCTGTTCGCCGATATCGTCGGCTTCACCGCCTACACCGAAGACCATTTGCCGGAACAGGTGTTCCAGATGCTGCGCGAGTTCCACGGCCGCATGGAGCAGGTGGTGTTCGAGCACAGGGGAACGGTCGACAACTATATCGGCGACTGCATCATGGCGACGTTCGGCGTGCCGCGCGCGACGCCGGACGATGCCGCGCGTTTGCTGCGAGCCGCACGCGGCATGATCACTTCGCTCAACGCCTGGAACCTGCAGCGCAAGGCCGCCGGCCTCGACGCCGGTGGACATCCGCATCGGCTGCCAGTTCGGGCCGGTGGTGCTCGGCGCGGTCGGCAGCGAGCGCAATCTGTCGGTCGCCGTCGTCGGCGACACCGTCAATGTGGCAAGCCGCATGCAGGTCATGTGCAAGGAGCTCGACGCCGACATCTGCGCCGGCGCGCCGGTGATCGAGGCGGCGTTGCGCGCCGGCGATCACGAGGCGAGCGCCGGTTTCGTCAACCACGGCCCGATCCATGTGCGCGGCAGGGACGGCCTGGTCGACGTGTGGTTCCTGCCGAATCCGGAAAACCAGAAGAACTGACGGGATGAAGCTGCCGCTCTTTGATTTTGCGCATGTCTTTGTCCCGAAACCGCTGCACACTTTCGGGAGACATGCTCTAGATACAGCGGCCGCCGTCGACCTCCAGCGCCACGCCGGTGATGAACTGCGCCTCGTCGGAAACCAGCCACAGCGCCGCGTTGGCGATGTCGAGCGGCGTCGACAGCCGGCCGAGCGGGATCGAGGCGCGGAACTGCGCGCGCTTCTCGGGCGTGTCCTCGCCCATGAATTTCTCCAGCATGCCGGTTTCGCCGGCGACCGGGCAGATGCAGTTGACGCGTATGTTCTTCGGCGCGAGCTCGACCGCCATCGACTTGGTGGCGGTGATCGCCCAGCCCTTCGAGGCGTTGTACCAGGTCAGGCCGGGGCGCGGCCGCAGCCCCGCGGTCGAGGCGGTCGTCAAAATGACGCCGCCGCCCTGCCGCTCCATCACCGGCACCACGGCCAGGGTCGAAAAATAGATCGCCTTCATGTTGACGGCGGTGATCAGGTCGAAGTCCGCTTCGTCGACCTCGAGCAGATCGCCGTTGCGATGGGTGTAGCCGGCATTGTTGACCATGATGTCGATGCGCCCGAAGGCGTCGAGCGCCTTGCCCACCATCTCGTCGAATTCGGATTTCAGCGACACGTCGGTCGTCACGGCGATCGCGGCGTCGCCGATCTCCGCGGCGACGCGCTCGGCGCCCCTGGAGTTGAGATCGGCGACGACGATCCGGGCGCCCTCCTCGGCAAATCGCCGGGCCATGCCCTCGCCGAAGCCGGAGGCCGCTCCCGTGATGATCGCAACCTTGTCCTTGAGCCGCATTTGTCACCTATCCGTGATTGAAGACGATCGTCTTGGTGGCCGACATGTCGTGGAGCGCTTCAAAACCCTTTTCCCGGCCGTGGCCGGACTTCCCGAAGCCGCCGAACGGCAATTCGACGCCGCCGCCCGCCCCGTAAGCGTTGACGAACACTTGCCCGGCGCGGACGCGTTTGGCGACACGATGCTGCCGCCCGCCATCCCTGGTCCAGACACCGGCGACGAGGCCGTACGCGGTCGAATTGGCAAGGCGGATGGCCTGCTCCTCGCCGTCGAACGGAAACAGCGCCAGGACCGGTCCGAACACTTCCTCCTGCGCCAGCGGCGCGTTCGGATCGACGTCGCCGAACAGCACCGGCGCAAAGTAGTTGCCGCCGGCCGGCGCGTCGGCATGGATGCGGCCGCGGGCCAGCAGCCTGGCGCCGGACCGCTCGGCCTCGGTGACCATCGCGGCGACGCGCGCCTTCTGCCGGACATTGATCAGGGCGCCGAGGTCGAGGTCGGCATCGTGCGGACCGGCGACAAGGCCGGCGAAACGCGCGGAAAGCTCGGCGGCAACGGCCTCGTAGATCGGCCGCTCGATCAGGATGCGGCTCCCCGCCGAGCATGTCTGGCCGCCATTCTGGATGATCGCATTGACCAGGACGGGCACCGCCTTTTCGATATCGGCATCGGCAAAGACGATCTGCGGCGACTTGCCGCCGAGTTCCATGGTGACGCCGCGGTTGTTGACGGCGGCCGCCTGCTGGATCGCCGTGCCGGTCGGCGGCGAACCGGTGAAGGTGACGTAGTCGACCAGAGGATGACCGGCAAGCGCTGCACCGGCTTCGCGGCCGTAGCCGGTCACGACATTGAAGACGCCGTCCGGAAATCCCGCTTCCAGCGCCAGCTCGGCCATGCGGATCGCCGTCAGCGAGGCGTCCTCCGCAGGCTTGGCGACCAGCGTGTTGCCCATCGCCAGCGCGGCGCCGGCGACCCGGGCCAGGATCTGCAGCGGATAGTTCCAGGGAATGATTGCCGCCACCACGCCGTGCGGCTCGCGCAGCGTCAGCGCGGTGTAGCCGTCGAGGAAGGGAATGGTGTCGCCATGGATCTTGTCCGCGGCGCCGCCGTAGAATTCGAAGTAGCGCATGGTGGCCGTGACGTCGGCGCGGCCCTGGCGCACCGGCTTGCCGGTATCGCGCGATTCCAGCGCGGCAAGCTCGGCGGCATGCTTCTCGACCAGCAGGCCGAGCCGGCCGAGGCAGCGGCCGCGCTCGAAGGCGGGCATCCTGCGCCAGGGGCCGGAATCGAACGCCGACCGCGCGGCCCTCACGGCACTGTCGACATCGGCCTTGCCGGAGGCCGGAATCGAGGCAAAGACCAGGCCGTCGGACGGGCACACCACGTCGATGCGCTCGCCGGAAAGCGAATCGACCGATTTGCCGCCGATGACCTGCATGAAAGCGCGGCCTTCCGCGACCGTTCTCGAAAGATGCGCTCCCATGACCAAACTCTCCTCTGGATTCCCTTGCGCCCGGCGTTTATGCTGCAAGTGCGAAAAGGGCTGCGGCAGACCGTGCACCGACAAACTAGAGGCCGGGCGGCCCTGTCAAGTTCTCACATGCGGCACCTTGGCACTGGCAAATTTAAATCGATTAGAATATAGAGAGCCCGCTTCTGGCGGCGCCAACAAACGGACAAGTCATGACAAGCCAGATCATCCCCGTCGATCCGTTCGACTTCATCATTTTCGGCGGCACCGGCGACCTCTCCGAGCGCAAGCTCCTGCCGGCGCTCTACCATCGCCAGCGCGACCACCAGTTTTCCGAGCCGACCCGCATCATCGGCGCGTCACGCAGCAAGATGAGCGACGAGGAATTCCGCGCCTTCGCCAGGAAGGCGATCCTGGAGCACGTGCAGGCGCAGTATGTCGACGAGGCCGAGCTGAAGAAGTTCCTCGCCCGGCTGAGCTACGTCTCGGTCGACGCCAACGAGCGGCGACGGCTTCGCCAAGCTGAAGAAGGCGCTCGGCGACAGCGACGTCATCCGCGTCTTCTACCTGGCGGTCGCGCCCGGCCTGTTCGGCGACATCTCGCACAAGCTCAAGGAGCACAAGCTGGTCACGCCGAACTCGCGCATCGTGGTCGAAAAGCCGATCGGCCGCGATCTGGCGTCGGCGCAGCGCGCTCAACGACCTGATCGGCGACGATTTCGGCGAGCACCAGATCTTCCGCATCGACCACTATCTCGGCAAGGAGACGGTGCAGAACCTGATGGCGCTGCGCTTCGCCAACGCGCTCTACGAGCCGCTGTGGAATTCGGCGCATATCGACCACGTGCAGATCACGGTGGCCGAGACGGTCGGGCTGGAAGACCGCGTCACCTACTACGACAAGGCCGGCGCGCTGCGCGACATGGTGCAGAACCACATCCTGCAGCTGCTCTGCCTGGTCGCCATGGAAGCCGCCGGCCTCGATGGACGCCAACGCGGTGCGCGACGAAAAGCTGAAGGTGCTGCGCTCGCTGAAGCGCATCAACGGCAACGAGGCGCCGAAGTCGACGGTGCGCGGCCAGTACCGCGCCGGCGCTTCGGCCGGCGGGCCGGTGAAAGGCTATCTGGACGAGCTCGGCAGCAAGGACAGCACCACCGAGACCTTCGTCGCGATCAAGGCCGAGATCGACAACTGGCGCTGGGCCGGCGTGCCGTTCTATCTGCAGGACCGGCAAGCGGCTCGCCGACGCGCGTCTCGGAAATCGTCATCGAGTTCAAGCCGATCCCGCATTCGATCTTCGCGCGAGAGCGCCGGCAACGTATCGCGCCAACCAGCTGGTCATCCGGCTGCAGCCCGACGAGGGCGTCAAGCAGTTCATCATGATCAAGGATCCGGGCCCGGGCGGCATGCGGCTGCGCCAGATCCCGCTCGACATGAGCTTCGCCCAGTCCTTCGACGGGCGCGCGCCGGACGCCTATGAGCGGCTGATCATGGACGTCGTGCGCGGCAACCAGACGCTGTTCATGCGCCGCGACGAGGTCGAGGCGGCGTGGAAGTGGATCGATCCGATCCTCAACGCCTGGTCGGACAGCCGCCAGGAGGCGCAGGGCTATACCGCCGGCACCTGGGGGCCGTCGGCGTCGATCGCGCTGATCGAACGCGACGGGCGCACCTGGCACGAGAGCGCGTGACGGCAGCCGCAGCCGACGCCGTCTGGCATCGGTTCGGCGCGCGCGGCGAACTGGCCGAAGCGCTGGCCGAGCACGTCGCCGGCAGGCTGGCGAGCGCCATCGAGCGCAAGGGGACAGGCTTGCTCGCCGTCTCCGGCGGCACCACGCCGGCCGCCGTTCCTGCGCGCGCTTTCGACGAAGCCGATCGGCTGGGACAAGGTCACGGTGACGCTGGTCGACGAGCGCTTCGTGCCTGAGACCTCGCCGCGCTCGAATGCCGCGCTGGTGCGATCGACATCTGCTGCAGGACAGGGCGGCGGCCGCGCATTTCGTGCCGCTCTATCGTCCGGCCGAATCGGTCGAGATCGGCCGCCGGCGAGACGTCCAGCGGAGCTGGCGGCGCTGCCGTGGCCGCTCGACGTGGCGATCCTCGGCATGGGAACGGACGGCCATACCGCCTCGTTCTTTCCCGACGCGACCGAACTGGCAACGCTGCTGTCGCCGTCGACCGCCGCGCTATGTGCTGCCGGTGCATGCCGACAGCGCCGGGCGAGCCGCGCCTGACGCTGCCGCTGGCGCGGATCGTCGCTGCCGCGACTGATCGCCGTCTGCACATCGAGGGCGCGGAAAAGAAGGCGGTGCTCGAAGCCGCGCTGCGAAGCCGCGGCGCCCGCCAGTCCGATCGGCGCGGTGTTCAGGCATGCCGGCGAAAGCCGGTGCAGACATCTACTGGGCTCCGTGAAAGGAGACGGCCATGACTGTCACGCAGGCGAAATCGCAGCGATCACCGAACGCATCCGCGAGCGCTCCAGGCCAGCGCGCGAGGTCTATCTCGGACGGCTCGACGATGCGGCCGGCAACGGCGCCAACCGCGCGGCGCTTTCCTGCGGCAACCTCGCGCACGGCTTTGCCGTCTGCTCGCCGTCCGACAAGGCGGCGCTCGGCGGCGACCGCGTGCCCAACCTCGGCATCATCACCTCCTACAACGACATGCTGTCGGCGCATCAGCCGTTCGAGACCTTCCCGGCGCTGATCAAGGAGGCCGCGCGCGAGGCCGGCGGCATCGCGCAGGTGGCCGGCGGCGTGCCGGCGATGTGCGACGGCGTCACCCAGGGCCAGCCGGGCATGGAGCTGTCGCTGTTTTCGCGCGACGTGATCGCCATGTCGGCGGCGATCGGGCTGTCGCACAACATGTTCGACGCCGCGGTCTATCTCGGCGTCTGCGACAAGATCGTGCCGGGGCTGGTGATCGCGGCGCTGACCTTCGGCCATCTGCCGGCGGTGTTCATTCCGGCCGGCCCGATGACCACCGGCCTGCCCAATGACGAGAAGGCCAAGGTCCGCCAGCTCTATGCCGAGGGCAAGGTCGGCCGCGCCGAGCTGCTGGAGGCCGAGGCGAAGTCCTATCACGGGCCGGGCACCTGCACCTTCTACGGCACCGCCAATTCCAACCAGATGCTGATGGAGATCATGGGCCTGCACACGCCCGGCGCCTCCTTCGTCAATCCCGAACACGCCGCTGCGCGACGCGCTGACCCGGGAGGCGGCGAAGCGCGCGCTGGCGATCACCGCCTCGGCAACGACTACACGCCGGTCGGCCGCATGATCGACGAGCGCTCGATCGTCAACGGCGTCGTCGGCCTGCACGCGACCGGCGGCTCGACCAACCACACGATCCACCTGATCGCCATGGCGGCGGCGGCCGGCATCGCCATCACCTGGCAGGACATTTCCGACCTTTCGGACGCGGTGCCGCTGCTGGCGCGCGTCTATCCGAACGGGCTTGCCGACGTGAACCATTTCCACGCCGCCGGCGGCATGGGCTTCCTGATCCGCGAACTGCTCGACGCCGGCCTGCTGCACGAGGACGTGCAGACCGTCTGGGGCGCAGGGCCTGCGGCACTACGCGGTCGAGGCGAAGCTCGGCGCGGACGGCAGCGTCGTGCGCGAGCCGGCGCCGGCAAAGAGCGGCGACGAGAAGGTGCTGGCGCCGTTCGCCAAGGCGTTCCAGCCGAGCGGCGGCCTGAAGGTGCTGTCCGGCAATCTCGGCAAGGCGATCATCAAGATCTCGGCGGTGAAGCCGGAGCACCGCGTCATCGAGGCGCCGGCGCTCGTGTTCGACAGCCAGCAGGCGCTGAACGACGCCTTCAAGGCGGGCGCGCTCGACCGCGATTTCGTCGCCGTCGTGCGCTTCCAGGGGCCGAAGGCCAACGGCATGCCGGAACTGCACAAGCTGACCACGGCGCTCGGCGTGCTGCAGGACCGCGGCCAGCAAGGTGGCGCTGGTCACCGACGGGCGCATGTCGGGCGCCTCGGGCAAGGTGCCGGCGGCGATCCACGTGACGCCGGAGGCGCTCGAGGGCGGCGCCGATCGGCAAGATCCGCGACGGCGACATGATCCGGCTCGACGCCGAGAACGGCACGCTGGAGGTGCTCGTCGCGGCGGAGGAGATGGCCAGGCGCAAGGTTCCGGCGATCGACCTGACGGGCAACGAATATGGCTTTGGCCGCGAGCTGTTCGCCGGGTTCCGGCAGATGGTGACGCGCGCCGATCATGGGGCGGCGGCGTTCGGGAGGGCGTGAGAGTAGAGTTCCGTGAGCTTTGATCGAGAGCGCCTACTTGCGGTGCGACGCGACATGGCTATGACAAGCTGCTCACCGTAACATCAAACGGTCAGGTCACCGCTTTCGAAGGAATGCTCGACATTCAAGTATTGATGTCATGGGGACAATCGAGGTGGACTGCTGCCGGACGGGCATGCCATCGCTCAGGTCGCGGCCAAGATGGAGTGATCGATCTGGTTGGCGTCAGGCTAAGATCGAGACGTCGCTACCCTAGATGAGATCATCGGAGATCATCGCGACGGGTGGGCAGACGCTCGAAGGTCACTTGACACCAATGTTCTGCGTCAGCGTCCTGGACGACGATATCCAGCTCAACGCACGCTCGCGCGATCGGTGCTTGGCGACGTGCGAATCTCGGGTCGCAACTCGGCTTCCGGATCGGACACGCTGCGAATCGTCTGGTCCGCGCATAAGGACAAAGCGAAGCCGGCTGGATGGAACGCTTCTTCAGGATCGCCGATGCGCATCGATACGCGTGATGCAACCTGCGTTGTACGATCGACGAGATCAACGACGATCATAGGCCGACGGCTGGGCTGGTCACTCCCGAACCCAGGATGACCCGCACGGCCTGACGCGACTCCACGCATCAGGCCTTCGATCAGGCTGGTCCTACGGCACCGTCACTTCCGTGCCGTTCGCCGGCCTTGACGGTCGCCGTGGCCTCCTTCTTGGCACGCATTGTCGCCGGCCATGGTGACCACGATCGCATAGTCGCCGGCCGGCAGCGTGGTCTGGTGCATGTCGGCGTAGGCGTTGCCGAACGGCTTGCGGTTGCCCTGGATGTCCTTCTTGGCGGCGAAGACCTCGATGAAGGAGGCGCCGGCGCGGTGATCGCCAGCACGCCGGCATCGAGCGGCACGGAAAGCTCCGTGGTCTCGCCGGCCTTCAGGCTGAACGGCGCCTCGGCGGTCGCCTGATCCATCGTCGGCGATCAGCACATAGTCGCCCGGCGGCAGGTCGTATTTGCTGTCCGGCCCATACCTGGTGCCGAGATCCTCGCGGCTGCCGTCGATCTTCTTCTTGGCCTTGACGACCTGGAACGCCAGGCCGGCGCGTCGACCTTGTCGCCGCCTGCGGTGTAGTAGGCATTGGCCACGATATGGCCGACGCCGACGATGATGTCCTTCTCGACCGTCTGGCCGGCGGCGAGCGGGATGGTCTCGGTGACCTCGCCCTCGCCGATCTCGACGGTCACCTTCTGGTCGCCGGCCGGAAGGACGATCTTGGTGTCGCCGTAGGTGGTCGACGGTCCGCCGTCGCCGGGATAGTCGATCGACGACGGCTGCGCCAGTGTCGATATCGGCGCCCTCGCTCGGCCGCGGATGGATGATCAGCGTGCCGGCGTTGAGCACGAAGACCGGCTTGTAGACCTGGCCGGCCTCGATCTTGACCAGCTGCTCGGCCTCGGCCTCGCCCATTCGGCGACGACGACGTAGTCGCCCGGCTCGAGATTGCCCTTGTAGTCGTTGTATTCGGTGGTGATGTTGTCGCCGCGCGTGCCGTCGGACTTGGCCTTGTAGATCTCCCAGGCGTTGCCGTCCCTGATCGGATCGTCGCCCTCGGCGAGCACGACGCTCGGGATGAAGTTGAATTCGGGCTTCTCCGGCTCGGGCGCCGGAGCAGGCTCCGGTGCGGGCGCAGGCGCCGGGCGCGACGACCGTCTCGACCAGCGCCTCCTCCAGCGCCTTGGCGTCGTCGGCCTGGATGTACTTGCCGCCGGTGTTGTCGGCGAGGCAGGCGACCTGCCGCCCCTCCTCCGCCGTCAGGCCGAAGCCGACGACATGGGCGGTGAAGTCGACGCCGGCCGCCTCCAGTTCCTTGCCGAGCGCGCAAGGGTCGGCGTTGCAGGTCTCGAGGCCGTCGGTGATCAGGATGACCGTCGCCTTGTCCTCGGTGTATTTGAGCGCTTCGGCGGCCTGCTTGACGGCGTGCGACAGCGGCGTCTTGCCGAGGAATTTCAGGTTGTCGGCGGCCGTCGAGATGGCGCTCGCCGTGCCGCTGCCGGCGGGACGATCAGCTCGATGTCGTCGCAATTGCCCTTCTCGCGATGGCCATAGGCCATGAAGCCGAGTTCGAGATCGGCGGGCATCGACTGCAGCACGTTGCGCAGCGACTCGCGGGCGATCTCGAGCTTCGGCCTGCCGTCGATCTGCGCCCCACATCGAGCCGGAGGCGTCGAGGACGATGATCGCCTTGTCGGCGGCCAGTCGCGGCCGTCGTCGAGAACGAGCAGCATCACCATGCCGAGCATGTACCGAACGAGTCGCCGTCATGAATGTCTCCGCCGCATTCGCACTCGATCGCAGCGTCAAGCTATCGGAGCGCCTCATGGACTGACAACGCCGGGCGAACAGGCCCAAAAATCGAAGAAAACGCAATGATGCGCTAACATGGCGAGCGGGCGATTCCGCTCAATACGTCGTGCGGCGCTCTTCGGAGGGCGGGCGGCCGAATTGCAGCCGGTAGCTCTGCGCGAAATAGGAGTGCGAGGTGAAGCCGGTGGCGATCGCCACGTCGAGGATCGGCATGTTGGTCTGGCGCAGCAGCTCGCGCGCCCGCTCGAGCCTGAGCCGCATGTAGTAGCGTCCCGGCGTCATGCTCAGATGGCGCAGGAACAGCCGCTCGACCTGGCGCACCGACAGCCCGGCCGACTTGGCGAGCTGGACCGCCGAATAGGGTTCGTCGAGATTGTCGGCCATCAGCTCGACGATCTTGCGCAGCTTCTCGGACTTGCCGGTCAGGTCGCGCTCGGGGCCGACGCGCTGGCGGTCGCCGGCCGAGCGGATGCGCTCGTGCTGGAACTGGTTGGCGACGCGCATTGGCGAGGTTCGGCGCCGAAATCGCAGCCGCACGATCTCCAGCATCAGGTCGATCGAGGTGGTGCCGCCGGCGCAGGTGTAGCGCTTGCGGTCGATCTCGAAGACGTTGCCGGTGCAGTCGATTTCGGGAAAGCGCTCCATGAAGCCGGCGCGGTTTTCCCAGTGGATGGTGCAGCGGTAGCCATCGAGCTGGCCGGCCTCGGCGAGCAGATAGGAGCCGACCGACAGCGCGCCGAGCTTGCCGCCGCGCCGGCCCCAGCTGCGCAGCGCCGCCAGCACCTTGCTCTTGCCGGGGAATTCGGTGGTCAGCCCGACCGAGACGAACAGGATGTCGACCTGCGGAATATCGGCCACGGCGTAGTCGATCTTGAGCGGCAGGCCGTTCGAGGCCATCACCGGATCGCCGTCGGCCGACACCGTCGTCCAGCCATAGAAGTCGCGGCCGAGCAGCCGGTTCGCCGACCGGAACGTGTCGATCGCGGCGGCGAGCGAGAACATGGAGAATTTGTCGACCAGCAGGAAAGCGAATTGCCGGCCGCCCTGGATCTGGTCGGACATGACCGGACCTTCTACAGCAAGGGGAGGCAGGGGAATAGCTGGCCGCGGCGGGGTCAAGGACTGGATTTGCCTAGAACGACCGGGCGCTTGCGGCCGGCCGCCAGATAGGCCGAGGCAACCGTGTTGGCCATCAGCATGGCGATGGTCATCGGCCCGACGCCGCCCGGCACCGGGGTGATGGCGCCGGCAAGCTTCACGGCTTCGCCGAAGGCGACGTCGCCGACCAGCCGCGTCTTGCCTTCGCCCTTGTCGGGCGCCGGCACGCGGTTGATGCCGACGTCGATCACGGTCGCGCCCGGCTTGACCCAATCGCCCCTCACCATTTCCGGGCGGCCGACCGCGGCGACCAGGATGTCGGCGGTGCGCGCCAGCGCCGGCAGATCCTTCGTGCGGCTGTGCGCGATGGTGACCGTGCAGTTGGCGGCGAGCAGCAGATTGGCCATCGGCTTGCCGACGATGTTGGAGCGGCCGACGACGACCGCGTTCAAGCCGGAAAGATCCTTGCCGCGGACACGCTCGATCAACAGCATCGAGCCGGCCGGCGTGCATGGCACGAAGGCGGTGTCGAGCTCGCCGGTGCCGAGCTTGCCGACATTGATGAAATGGAACCCGTCGACGTCCTTTTCCGGCGCGATCGTCTGGATGACGCGGCCGGAATCGATGTGGGCCGGCAGCGGAAGCTGCACCAGGATGCCGTTGATGGCCGGATCGACGTTGAGCCCGCCGATGATCCGCAGCAGCTCGGCCTCGCTCGTGTCGGCCGGCAGCGTGTGCTGCAGCGAATGAAAGCCGCACTCCTTGGCCTTGCGCGACTTGGAGGCGACATAGACCTGGCTCGCCGGATCCTCGCCGACGATGACCACCGCCAGGCCGGGTTGCCTGCGCTCCCGAGCCCAGCAGATCCTCGCTCAGCGCCTTGACCGCGGCGACGACTTCGTCGCCCACGGCCTTTCCATCGATGATTTCAGTCATTGCCTGCCCTTGGCCGTCTTGAGCTTCGGGCGGCATTTTCACGAAAATGGGGCGGCGCAATCCCGTCACAGCGCCGTCCGGTGCCGTAAACTCGCAACCGCAGGCCAATTCGCCCGTCAAAATGACCGGCGGGCGCGGCTTTCCGTGAGATCGCGGATCGCGTCGCGGAATTCGCGCAGGCTTTCGCGCACCTCCTCGATCGGTGACATTTCCCGCGACTGCGACATGTCGGAAGAGACTGCCGATCGTGCCTCCGGCGTGGCTGCATAGTCCGGCCGGAACGCCTGCGGATAGCTCGCGGCAGGAGCTTGCGGAGCCTGCATCGGGTAGCCCGGGTAAGGCGGCACGAACTGCTGCGGGCGGCCATAGGCGTCGAGCGCCACCGGCTGCGGCTGCCAGGCGTGGAAGGCCGGCTGCGGCGGATAGGGATAGGCCATGTGCTGCGGCGCAAAGTGCGCCGGATACTGCGGCAGCTGTGCGTATTGCGGCGGATAAGCGGCCGGCTGCGGCTGCTGGAACTGCGGCTGCGGCGTCGCCGCATAGGGATAGGAGGCTTGCGGATAGGCGGGCGACTGCGGCGGATAGGGATACATGGCGAGTGCTTCCTGGTTGGCCCGGAGGTGATCGTCCGGGACGGTTCGACGGGTGTGGGTGGGGCGCGCCGTTTCGGGCGCGATGGTCCTCGCTGCGGGACTCGGCAGCGTCGGCAAGGTCGGCTGAATCGGGTTTGCGGATACGCTCCATAAGCCGGGCCAAGGGGTTCATGTCGGTCTCCCGCGGCTCGGCCGCTTCGGCGTGTGTCGATGTGGTTTCGGGTCCGGCTTCGCTTCGCTGCCGTCATCGTTTCAGCCGGCTCGATCGTTTCGGCCGGCTGCAGATCCGCCAGGCTGCCGGCTGGCGCTGCCCCGGCAACGCCCCTGAAGCGGCGGCGGGCGCGCGCGCTTTCGCGCAGGCTCGACAGCACGCCGCGCGCCATCCCGATGCCGACCCCGGCGAAAAAGCCCAGGATCATTCCGGCCAGGCTGATCATGGCGCGCGACGGGCCGCTGGTGGTGATCGGCGGATAGGCCGGTGAGATCACGCTCATATTGGCGGTGTTGATGTCGCGCTGCTCGCCGGTTTCCTTGGCCCGCAGCAGATAGGCTTCGTAGATGGTCCGCTTGGCGGCGGCCTCGCGTTCGAGCTCGCGCAGCGTCACCAGGTCGACATTGACGTCGCCCGATCGGACCTTGAGCTGGGCCAGCCGGGCGGCGAGGTCCTGCTCCTGCTGCACGGCGCGCTTCAATTCGGTCTGCACCGAGGCAACGATGCGCTTCAGCTCGTTGGCGATCTGCTCGCGGGCGCCCGCCAGCTGGGCCTGCATGGCAAGGTATTGCGGATGGCGCGGTCCGACCCGGACCGAAAGCTGGTCCGCTTCCTGCTTCGTCGCGGCGTATTGCGAGCGCAGCCCGGACATCACGTTCGAGGCGAGCTCCTCCGGCAGCCCGCCGCCGAGCACCGCGTCGACATTGATCGACCGGGTCGACACGGCACGCGCGTTGAGTTCGATCGTGCGGGCGCGGGCGATCGAGAGCTGCTCGTTGAGCTTGACCAGCTCGTCGTCGGAGATCAGCTTGCCCTGCGCATCGACGAGATCGTGCTCGGCCCGGTATTTCTCGACCTTGCGCTCGGCCGTGTCGAGGCCGGCGCGCAACTCGTCGAGTCGCGACAGCAATTCGTCCGTGGCGCGGCCGGCCGTGTTGGACTGCAGCTCGCCATAGGCCTGGAAGAACACCTCGATCAGCGTGTTGGCGATCAGCGCGGATTTCTCGGGCTCTTCGGTGGTGGCGCCGATCGACACGACGAAGGTCTTGCCGCCGCGCTCGACAAACAGGCTTTCGGCGAGATTGTTGAAGGCAAGCGCCCAGCGAATATCGCCGCCGCTACCGCTTTTTCCGAATGAAAGCAGCGCGCGCAAATTGGAAAAGAAGCTGCCGATGCCGCCCGGACGCTGGCCGTTGAACTCGCTGTCGTCGGCCAGCTTCAGCTTCTCGACCACCTTGTTGAGGACAGTCCCCGAGGTCAGCATGCGGACCTGGTTCTCGACGATCGCCAGCGTCGCGTCGTTCGGCAGGCCCGTCTGGGTGAGATCGCGATCCGTCAGCTTCAGGTCGCGCGGATCGATCAGCAGTTCGGCGACCGCTTCGTATTTCTTCGGCGTCGTGATCGCGACCCCGACGCCGATCAGCGCACCGATGATGGTCGTCGCGAGGATCAGGCGCCTGGAGCCGGCGACGCCGCCGATGACGCTGAGCGGATCGACAAGGGGGCGCCATCCGTCGTCATCGTTGGCGTCCGGTTCGAGCACATGGCGGCGCTCGTCCCTCGGCTCATCCTGTCGCGGATCCTGCGCGGACGGCGACTGTCGTTCGATCCCGTCAGGTTCGGCGAGCACCGCCGTGCGGTCGGGATTCCGCCGCGCAAACCAGTTGGCGACTTGCGGTTCCTCCGCTGTCTCGTCGACCGCTTCGGACGAGGCCGACTCCGGCTCGGGCGGCGCAGGAACCGGCGCGACGTCCGCGCCCGTGCTTGAAAACCAGCCGGGCTTTTGGGTCTCCTGCGCCGACTCGTCGGGCTTTGCGGGCTGGGCTTTTCGCGAAAGCAGATTGCGCAAGCTCCAGCGCGACTGCTTCGGTTCGGCGACCGGCTCGGCGCGCTGGACTGGTCCGACCGGCTCGGCGCTGACATCCTCCACCGAGGCAAGTTGCGCACCGGAGAGGCCGGACTCTGCTTCGCGCCGCGATCGCGCCAGGCGGTGGCGCGTCAGGGGATCGTTCTCGTTGGTCGCGGAAATCGCCGAAAGGATCGAACCGCCGCCACGCGCCTCGGCCGGGCCCGTCGCAGACGTGCGCAGCGAAAGCAGCGACTGCTTCCTTACGTCCTGGTCGCTGTCGTCTTCGAACATGCGGCGGGCGGGCCTTCGCGCGATTTCAAGGTCTATCCGGAGGGGTCATTCGTTAACTCACGCTAAACAGGCATGGGAAACAAACCGTTAATTTTCGGGGGATCGAGCCTAATTCGTCGGGTCGCCACTGGCGGCGTTTTCACCCGACCGTGCCGGCTGCGAGGTGCCGTTCAAACGGGGCGTTAAGCTTTGCGGCGTAAGCAGAATCCGGCGATGTCTGAGATCAGCGACACATTCCGCGCCGGGCGGCTGTCCAGGCTCCAGGATTTCCTGGCGCAGCGGCGCGGCGTGCTGAAGGATTATTTCTCGGCGATCAGCGGTTCCGGCGGGCGGCTGGTGTTTTCGCTGATCTATTTCATCGCGCTCGCCAATGCGCTGTCGATTGCCGGATTTCGGACTGTTCGCGACCGCCTCGGCGGCCGGCGTCATGCTGTCGCGCATTCTGGCCTTCGGCTTCGTTTCGTCGGTCTACCGCATCGCAACGGTCAGGCCGCGCCTGATCGGGGTGTTCACCGCCGGCTTCCTGCTGCTGGCGGCCTTGTCGCTGCCGGCGCTTGGCGCTCGCGTCGTGGGCGATCTTCGCAATCTTCTTTGCCGACACCATGCCGGCCACGGCATTTGTGATCGTGATCGTCGCCGAAGCGCTGCTGTGGCGGCCGGTCGAGCTGGTCATCATCGTCAACAACGGCATGGGCAGGTTCGGCCGCGCTTCGACTGCTGGCCATCCTCAGCGCGGCGATCCGCGCCGCGGCCGCCGTCACCTTCGTCGCGATGCCGGCCGGCGGCCTTGCCGGATGGACGATGCTCTATCTCGCCGCCAACGCGGCGTCGCTGATCGTGGCCGTGCTGTTCTACTATCCTCGGCAAAGACTGCTGCTGAAGACCGGCTCTACTTCAAACGGCTGCCGGACGCGCTCTATGTGGCCGGCGCCGAAGTGCTGTTCTACCTGCAGATGGAACTCGACAAATTGCTGGTGCTGGCACTTGGCGGAGCCGCAGCTCGCCGGCATCTACGCCATCGTCATGCGCCTCGTCGACCTGACCGCGATCCCGATCCGCGCCTTCACGATGATGCTGGTGCAAAAGATGATGCGGGCGCCGGAAATACTGGCGCGTCTCAGCGTCCGCGCCGGCGTCGAGGGCGCGATCTTCGCCGTGTCGACGCTGGCCCTGCTCAGCCTGGCGATACTGCTGCATTTCTTCCCGGGTGCGCTCGGACGCAACGTCGCCGAAGCCGCGCCGCTGGTCGTGCTGGCGATCCTGCGTGCCGGGACTGCGCAATCTGGTGGAATACCAGGCAGAGCTGCTGTTCGGCCGCGGCCTGATGCTGATCCGCGCCGTCAACCTGGCGCTGCTCGCCGGGGTCAAGGCGGTGCTGCTGGCATGGCTGCTCGGCCGGGTCGGCAGACACGCACGATCTGGTGCTGGCCCTGAACGGGGTCTTTGCGGCGATCTACCTCGCCTCGGCCCTGCTCAGCTACAGCGCGTTGCGCCTGCCGCCGAAGGCGGTATGACGCGGTCTGCCGCGCCGGGCGTTCGCCGTCACGCTCCGAGCAGACGGCGAATGCTCGAGACATCGGTGCCGATGAAGGACTGCATGCCGATCGCCACCTGCTCGGGCTTCGTCTCGGCAATGAAGGCGCTGATTTCGTCATCGGAGTGCGGCTTGCCGAACCACTGCACATGGCAGAATTCCTCGGAGCCGTGGAAGTGGCCCGCGCCGCCGATGATCTCGTCGACGAAGCGGCCATACATGATGCATTCCGAGAACTTGCGCGTCGAGGCGACCGCTTCGACCCAATGCTTCGAATGCACTTCCTCGATGCGGCGGCACATCGCCTGCACCGTTTCGCGCCGCCAGGCTATCAGCGTCGCAATGTAGTCGTGCGGCGACCGCAGCATGGGCGCGATGCCAAGCGCCGTCCCGGCATTCTCAGACCAGATCTTCTGGTCACTGAGCGCCTCGGCGATACCCTCGTCACGGCGGAACAGCCGTACCAGGCCGTCGCGCCGGAAGACGCGGCAATCGAACGGCTTGATGAAGGCGACGTCGGAATCGCAATAGACCAGGGCGCTCTGGCCGACATGCGCCGGCGATCGCGATGCGCCGGAGCTGCTGCACATGCCAGCCGCGCAGCGGCTGCGTCTTCAGGCTGAGCCATATCCGCCGTCTGAACAGGCTGAGCGGATCGTCGTAGGGGTGCAGCCAGCCAGGCAGCAGATCGCGCTCGCTGACGATGGTGCGGTCACGCGTCTGCAACTGGCGAAACAGCGCGAGGTCGCGCTGCTCGACCAGAATGTAGTGGTGCGACGCGCCACTCACGAACCGGTCGATTGTTTCGCACAGCAGCCGGCAGCGTTCGAAATCCGGCGCGTAGCTTGCCGTGACGATCGCCGTCGTCCCGTCATCGGCGAGAAGCTCGGGCGCGCGGTCGGAATGCGGCACGAAGCGGCTGTTCACGGGCGGCTTTCCCTGACCGGGCCGCGCATGATCCACTGGCGCAGCACGCGCGCCAGGAAGACCGGGTTGCCGACGATGTAGCGGCGCCACAGCCGGCCGGGTTCGGTGATCAGCCGGAACAGCCATTCGAGCCGCAGACGGCGGATGATCAGCGGCGCGCGCGGAATGGCGCCGCTCATGAAATCGAGCAGCGCGCCGACCGCCATCGGCACGGTGCAATGGCTCGATGTGATGTTCTTGGCGATCCAGAGTTCCTGGCGCGGCACGCCCATGGCGACCAGCAGGACGTCGGGCCGCAGCCTCTCGATGCGCTGCAGGATCAGCGGCTCTTCTGCCGGGCCGAAATAGCCGTCATGCGACCACGACGAAATTGTGCTGCGGCGCCATCTCGCTTGAATTTCTCGGCCGCCGCTTCGGCATTGGCGCGCTTGGCGCCGAGCAGGGCGATCGTCAGCGGCCGCGGCTCGGCAGCGAGGAAGGCCGGGATGAAATCGGTGCCGTTGAGATTGGCCGGAAAGGTCTCGCCGTAGAGCAGCTTGGCCGCGATGTCGACGCCGATCCCGTCGGCCAGGATGAGAAAATCGCGCAGCGCCTCGGCAAACTGCGGCTCGGCAAAGGCGACGTTGGCATTGTGCGCATTGAGAAAGCCGACCTTGGTGAAGCGGCGCTCGGCGATGAAGCCGCGCAGCAGCGCGATCGCTGTCTCCAGGTCGATGCTGGCGACCGTGATGCCGAGTATTTCCTTCCATGCGGGAACACCGGGCGTGCGGGCGAAGCGCATGCATGTTCATGCGTGTGCCCTTTCGCCCTGGTAGCCCAGCGCGCGCAAGCCGAGCCGCAGCTGACGGTCGAGCGCCTGGCGCTGGTCGCTGCGAAAGCGTCCGGCCTCGATGTCCCTTGCACCGAGTGCTGCCTCGCGCAGCGCGCGGCGAACTCGACCGGCTCGTCGGCGATGATGCAGTTTGCCGGAGGCGTCCCGATCCCGCGCAGCGAGCGCGAGGTCGCAACGGCCGGCAGGCCGAGCTCGAAGGTCTCGATGGTCTTCAGCTGGACGCCGCTGCCGGCGCGGCTGACCAGCGCGACGACGCGGCCGCTGCAGCACGAACTCGATCGCATCGTCAACGCGACCGACAAAGCTGACGCCGGGATGGGCGCTGCCGATGCCGGACGGTACCTTGCCGGCAATGGCGATGCGGAACTCATCCGGCAGATGCGGCACGACTTTCTCGAGAAACCACTCGAGGCCGATGCGGTTCGGCTGCCACGTCCAGGTGCCGATCAGCGCCGCGTCATAGGTCGGGCTGCGGTTCGCCGGCAGGCCACGCGGATCGAGGCCGGCGTCACAAGCGGCAAGCGCTGCCGACTTGCCCGGCGTGTCGACGCCGAGTGCGGCACGGTCTTCGTCGGCCAGCGTGAAGACGAATGCGGCCTTGTCGCACAGGCGCCGCTCGATGCGCTCGAGCAGCCGCGCCTCGCGGCGGAAGAGGTATTTCTGGAAGCGGCCCGCGCGCCGCAGCGGCGTTCTCCTCGGCCGAGCGGAATTCGACATTGTGCGCGACGAAGATGGACGGCTTGATCGTCGAACAGGCCTTCGAACGCGCCGGCGAACTGGACCGAGTTGAGGACGTAGCCGTCGAACGGCCCGATGGCCTCAATGCGGCGCGCAGCCGGTCGCGGCTGACGGCGCGAAGCTTCACCGACGAGAAGGTGACGCCCTCGAACACGGCGCGCGCCAGCCAGGCCAGCTTCTGCAGCGCCGAGGCACTGTCGGTGCGCACGTCCACCGAACCGAGCACGACGGTGTGGTCGGGATCGCCGGCGCCTTGCCCGGCCAGGTGAAGCCGAGCACGGTGACGCGGATGCCGGCACGGCGCAACGCGTCGATGATCGCGGCGTTGGCGATCTCGTAGCCGGTCGCGGGCGCCCCGTCCGGCACGATCGATGTCGCGAAAACCAGATGCATCTCACCTGTCCTGCGCCTCGCGGGATAGCAAAGCGCGGTGAAGTGTTGCTAAGCGCAGCCCCTCGGCGCGCCACGCTAGGCAGCCGGAGGGCTGCGGCGCAGCACGAAGCGCGGACCTGCTTAACAGCCGGTCAATGCCGGCATTCAAATTGGGAGCAATCTGCCCAGGCCGGGCGGCGGGACCCTCAGGCGGCGGTTCGCACCTGACCCGGGCGGCATCCGCCAGAAATGCAGATCGGGATTGGCCGCTCGCCGGCAGCTTCGACATGATTGCCGCAGGCATCTTCCTGGTCGATGCGATCGGACGCATCATTCACGCGCAATGCCAGCGGCCATATGATGGTAGCGAGGCCAACGTCCTGCGCGCGGCGAACGGCAAGCTCGGGATAATCGACTCCAACAGGCCGACCAGGCACTGCGCGACAGTTTCATCGCGGCGGCAGGCGGTGACGCGGCGCTTGGCCGCAAGGGCATCGCCGTGCCGCTTCGGGCGCGCAACGGCGAGCGCTACGTTGCGCACATACTGCCGCTGACCTCGGGGGCACGGCGCAAGGCGGGCATGTCCTATTCGGCGGTAGCGAGCGTATTCGTGCGCAGGGATGTGCTCGATCCGCCGTCGGCCGCCGGAAGTGAAGGCCGAGCAGTGTTCAATTGACTGCCGCGTACCAGCGCGTACTGTCGGCAAAATCACGATCGGCGGAGTGCCCGAGGTCGCCGAGAACGCTGGGATCGCCGAAACAACGTAAGATTCCACGTGCGGCAGCTCCTCGAAAAACTGGACCAGCGCCAACGATCAGTTCCTTGGCCATGCGATCACCCTTCGCCTTCTACCAATCCCAGCCAGCCTGCCTGAACAGAGACTTCAGCGTGCCGATCGGAAACTCCCGAACACCGGTGTCGACCGTAACCCTGCCGGGCTTGGTCGGGTGCGTGTACTGGAGATGATCGCCAGGGCCTTTGCGCTTCACGCGCCAGCCTTCCGCCTCCAGCCGCCTTATGACCTCGCGAGGCGTCATGGGCTTGTGTTTCGGCGCCATCCGTCACCCGCTGTTGTGACAGTCTATCTATGTCTTACACAACGTTGTGTAAAGACGCACAGATGTCCATGGCCGTCAGGCTTAACCGATCCTTTATCGGAAGCGGAGTGTTATCCGGGCAAACCGCGAGGCTCGCCGCAGCGCATGATTCCCGTCCACGACCAGCCTGTGATCTCGACCGTCGCCCGCTCGCCCGGGCTGAGGACGGATGCGGTCGAGATCGTGGTGAGCCTGCCGACCTTCCGGCGTCCGGCGCAGCTGCTCGAAACGCTGGCCTCGCTGCGGGCCCAGGAAACGTCGCGCCGTTTCGCGGTGATCGTTATCGAGAACGAGGCCGAGAAGCGCGAAGGGGCGATCGCGGCAACGCCGTTGTTTCAGAGCGGTGCGCTCGAAGGGATGATCATCGTTGCGCATCAGCGCGGCAATTGCAGTGCCTACAATGCCGGCTGGGAGACGGCGCTGGCCGTGTTCCCGGCGTTCTCCCGGCTGCTGGTCAT
Organism: uncultured Gemmatimonadaceae bacterium; assembly: GCA_963829055.1. Lineage (GTDB taxonomy): Bacteria > Gemmatimonadota > Gemmatimonadetes > Gemmatimonadales > Gemmatimonadaceae > JAJKIV01. The sequence continues at coordinate 36,910 of CAWHHI010000011.1, forward strand.
CGACGACGACGAGCTCGCCGACCCGCATTGGCTGGAGCGGATGTGCGCCGCTGCCGAGCGCTTCCGGGCCGACATCGTCGGCGGCCCGCAGGTGCCTGTGTTCCCGGCAAACAGCGACCGGCGGCTCGCCGCCCACCCGGTCTTCGCGCCGCCCTATCGGCAAAGCGGTCCGGTCGACGCGCTTTATTCCTCCGGCAATCTGCTGATCGGCCGCAATGTGCTGGTGGCAATGGGCGCGCCGTTCCTCGATCTGCGCTTCAACTTCATGGGCGGCGGCGATTCCGATTTCCTGAACCGGGCCGCCGTGAAGGGGTTCCGTCTCGCATGGTGCGCGGAGGCCCCCGTCATGGAGACCGTGCCGGCGCGCCGGCTGCAGGCCGACTGGATCCGCTCGCGCAGCCTGCGCAACGGCGTCATCTCGACCCTGGTCGAAAAGAAGAAGCGCGCGGCCTCGCGCGCCGGCAATCTGCGCGTCTTCGTCAAGAGCCTGGCGCTGCTCGCCGCCTCGCCGCTGCGCGGCTCTCGTGCGCCTGGCCAGCACCGGCTCGCCGTCCAACGCCATCTATCCCGTCTATGTCGCGATGGGCCGCGTGCTCGCGGAGTTCGGTTACGCGAATGAGCAGTACCGGCAGCCTGAAAAGAACTGACGGCGTCTGGCTGGCCGAGGTCTTCCCGGCAGCAAGGGTCGCCACGATCCTGGCGGCGATCCTTTTGACGACAGTGATCGTTTCGTTCCGGCCGTTCCAGCCGGGCGGCGCCGAGCCATCGCCGGAGGGCGGCGGCGATATCGTCAACCAGCTCGGCTTCAGCCTGCTCGGCGGCCTCGCCCTGTTCGCCATGCTGGCCTTCGCCAGGCCGCGGGTGATCGCGGTGTTCTTCAGTCCGTGGTGGCTGCTGCTGCTCGCCTTCTTCGCGCTCTCGGTCGTCAACGCCGCCGATCCTTCAGCCGCCGCCCGCGCGGCCTTCTTCACGGTCATCGGCATCATCGCCATCGTCGCCGTGCTGTCGCTGCCGCGCGACGCGGACGCGTTTTCGGCAGTGATCGCCTTTGCCGGCATCACCGTGGTGGTCGCCAGCTATGTCGGGATCATTCTGTTGCCCGACATTGCGATCCACTCGGCCAACTCGGCCGAGCCGGAGCATGCGGGGCTGTGGCGCGGCCTGTTCGCGCACAAGAACCTGGCCGGACCCGTGATGGCATGCTTCAGCTTCGGCGGGCTCTATCTGCTGCGCCGGGGCTGGACCTATCGTCGGCATCTTGCTGCTGGTCGGCGCGCTGGTCTTCATGGCCAATACCGGCTCCAAGACCACGGCCGGCGCTGGTGCCGCTGACCATCATGGTGATCATGCTGCCCGGCCTGATCGGCATGCGGCTCGGTGACCATCGCGCTGTTTGCGCTGGCCATTGCCGGCACCGGCGTCGCGACGCTCGGAATCGTCTTCATCGAGCCGGTGAAGCAGCTCGCCCATAGCCTACTTTCCCGACCTCACCTATACCGGGCGGGTGACGCTCTGGGAGTTCGCCGGCGACATGCTCGCGAAACATCCATGGTTCGGCTACGGCTATGACAGCTTCTGGGGCTCGAAGATGCTGCTCGACACCGACCAGCCCTTCGACCGCCCGTGGGACATCCGCACCATCGTGCACGGCCATGACGGCTATCTCGACATCGCGCTGGCGATGGGCATTCCGGCGTTGTGCGTGGCCGTGTTCGCCTTCCTCATCGAGCCGATGCGCGACTACCGGCGGATACCGCCGATCAAGGAGAACATCCGCCTCGGCGACTTCTTCATGATGGTGCTGCTGTTCACCGCGCTCAACGCCTTCCTCGAAAGCTTCTTCTTCCGGCGCGCCGACCCGGTCTGGCTGTTCCTGGTGTTCGGCGTTCTCGGCTTGAGACTGGTGGCGCGCTTTCCGATCCGCGCGCACCCCGCGCCATAGCCGAACCCTTCCCGCAATCCGCCCGAACGGTCTATGTCGGAGCCGCGTCTGGAGGCTCGATCATGTCGGTGTTGGTTGTTCTGGCCGGTTGCGGCAATATGGGTTACGCCATGCTTTTCGGCTGGCTGGAGTCGGCGAAGCTGCTGCCGTCGGAGGTCTTCGTCGTCGAGCCCAACGACGCTCTGCAGGGAGCGTGCCGCGAAGCTCGGCGCGGCGACGGCGGCAAGTGCAGCCGAACTGCCGGCGCACATGCAGCCGACCCTGGTGATCTTCGCCGTCAAGCCGCAGGTCATGCGCGACGTCGTGCCGGCCTATCGTGCGCTTGGCGCCAAGGGGCGCGACCTTCCTCAGCATCGCGGCGGGCATCGGCATTTCCGTGTTCGAGGATCTGCTCGGTGCGTCGGCGCCCGTCGTGCGCTGCATGCCGAACACGCCGGCGGCGATCGGCAAGGGGATGATGGTGGTCGTCTCCAACGCCAACGTGACAGACGCGGCAAAGGACTTCGTCACCGATCTCCTGTCTTCGAGCGGCACGGTCACCACGATATCGAGACGAAGGACTGATGGACGCGGTGACCGCAGTCTCGGGTTCCGGCCCGGCCTATGTCTTCCACTTCATCGAGGCGCTGACGGCGGCGGCGACACAAGCCGGCCTGCCCGCCGATACGGCGCGGCTGCTCGCCATGCAGACCGTCTACGGCGCCGCCTCGCTCGCCGCCGAGAGCAATGAGGACCCGGGCACGCTGCGCCAGCAGGTGACCAGCCCGAACGGCACCACGGCCGCCGCGCTCGGCGTGCTGATGGGCGAGGACCGGCTGACCAGGCTGGTCGGCGAGGCGGTCGAAGCGGCGAGGCTGCGGTCGATCGAGCTGGGGAAGTAGGGCGAGGGCTTCCGCCGGATAGGTCAGCCGGGACAGAAGGGGTGCGAAGTGACCGCGGCTTGTAAGAACCTGCGACCAGTAACTGACCGCCCTACCCCACTGCGTTCAGCATCTGGTCCTGCCTCTGGCGCAGCGCGAAGAGCTTGGTCGTCGGGTCGGGCGAGGCGTTGCGGGTGGTCAGCAGTTCGCCCTTCTTGACCGGCTGCAGCACCTTGCCGCCTTCGAGCAGGCCGACCGGCACGGCGCGCTGGTCGCGGGCGTCGCCGACCGTCATGGTGAAGCTGCGGTAGCAGGTCTCGCCGATCGCATCGAAGGTCTCGCCGACCGCGAGGTCGCGCTTGGCGACGGCGCAGACTTCGGCGACGGGGTCGGGCAGCGGCACCATGTCGGGCTTGCCGTAGAGCATGATGCGGGCGGCGGTCAGCGGCACTTCGAGCGAGGTCAGGTGATAGGGCCGGAAGAAGCTGTAATACGGGCCCTTGCCGACATGCAGGTCGTCCATGCGCTCGATGATGCGCGGATGCTCGGCCTCGACGATGACGAAGACGCCGGGCGCCACGCCCTTGCCGATGGTGAAGTCGACGACGCCCTTGCGGTGTCGAGGATGCCGCCATCCTCGCGCGGGATCAGCACCTTGACCATGTCGTCGCGGTCGGCGCTGCGGGCCGTGCATGCCCGGCACGTCGGGAACGAGGCCGGTGGCGTTGGCGATGGCCGCCATCTCGACCATGGTCTTGGAGCCGTCGACGAATTCGACCAGCATGCGCGGGTTCATGTTCCGGCGCGCCGCTTCCTCGCGATAGTCGTCGGGCACGGCGTCGTGGTTGAGCGGGTTGTTCTTGCCCTTGCCGGCCGACGACGATGCGGTAGCCGAGCGCCGAGGCGAACTCGATCAGCTCCATGCAGTCGACGGCTCGTCGCCGGCGCCGACCGAATAGATGACGCCGAGCCGGTCGGCCTCCTTCTTCAGGTAAGGCGCCGATGGTGACGTCGGCCTCGACGTTCATCATCACCAGATGCTTGCCGTGCTCCATCGCCATCAGGTCGAAGTCGGCGGCGACGCCGGGCTTGCCGGTCGCGTCGATGACGACGTCGATCAGCGGGTTGGCGACCAGCAGTCTCGGTGGAGGTGATGGCGATCTTGCCGGCCTCGATGGCCGCGGTGAGCTTGCGACGGGGTGTCGGCCTCGACGCCCGTGCGAGTCGTCGCCATAGGCGATGGCGATCGCCTCGCAGCGCGGTGTGCGGGCGACGGGTCGCGATGGCGCAGATCTCGATGCCGCGCATCAGCATGCCCTGGGTGACGAGGTCGGTGCCCATTTCGCCCGAGCCGATGACGCCGATGCGGATCGGACGGCCCTCGTCGGCGCGTCTGGCGAGGTCGCGGGCAAGGCCGGTGAGAGCGACATTGGTCATGCAGGGTCCGTCGAAGGCTGATTGCGACCGCAATAGCAGGAAACGCGGCCGGCGTGTCAACGAAACGGCAGAGCCGGCGCCGACGCCGACCCTACCGCAATTCGGCGAGGACGGCCTCGGCCTTGGCCAGATTGGTTTTCGAGCCGGCAGCGAGCTCGGTCAGATCGTTGTCCTGGAAGACGACCAGCGCACTCTTGCAGGCGGCGATGGCCTCGTCGACCAGTGCCGCATCCTTGCGTAGCTTGCCGAGCTCGATGAGCACGTCGCACAGGCTGTCCTCGGTATAGGCGACGGCCGGCACTGCCTTGAGGTCGCGCTGCACGGCGACGGCGTCGCGCAGGATCGGCACGGCCTCCTCGAAGCGGGCGACGTTGTTCTCGCGCTTGCCGGCAATGGTGAGGTTGTAGCCGATTTCGTTCTGCAGTGACGCCCATCCGGCAGGATCCTCGTCGCGCGGCGTCGCCTCGAGCAACGCCCGGTAGGCAGCGACCGCCTCGTCGATCACCGCGGTCCCGGAATCCTTGGTCGGCGATCGCGCTCAGCAGCCGCGCCACCTGGTCCTGACCGAACTGCCACTGCTCGGGCTGCGTGTCGCGCGTGCGAATGGCGAGGCCTGCGCGGTAGGCGATGACCGCCGCGCGCCAGCTGTCGGGATTGACGGTGCGATAGCCGAGCGTGCCGAGCACACCCCCGAGATTTGTCTGGACCATTGCGAAATGCTCAGGGTCGCTTGCCGCCGTATAGTGGGACAGAGCATTGCGGTAAGCCTCGACCGATTTCTCGAGTTCTGCGGTCCCCTCGCGGCGATTGCCGAGAAGTTGCAGCGCATTGCCGAGCGAGACCTCGATCTGGGCCCAGTCCGAAGGCTCGCTGTCGCGGGTGATCACTTCGGATGCCAGTTCGAGCGCCGTTGCCGAGCGCGCCAGCATGTCGACGTCGTCATGCGACTGGCCGAGTGAAGACAGCGCGTAGCCGAGATTCCATTGCATCGTCGCCCATCTCTCGGGATCCTGCTCGCGCGTGCGTTCGAGCAGCGATGCGTCATAGGCGGCGACCGCCTGCTGCAGCGCCTCTTCGCCGCCGTCTTGGTAGGAAAGCAGCATCCAGGCATTGCCGAGGTTGCCTTGCGTGACCGCCCAATCATGCGGCGCGCGTTCGCGCGTGCGCTGGGTCAGCGCGTCCTCGTAGGTGGCGATCGCCTTGCGCAGCGCCTGCGGGTCGCCGTTTTGCTCGCCGAGCGTGCGATAGACGGCGCCGAGATTGTTCTTGGTCGCGGCCCAGTCCAGCGGAGCATCTTCTCGTCCGGGTAGTTGAGGCGCTGACACAGCCGCAGCGCGCGCTGTGTGCCGCGCACGGACGGCACAGAGCCCTCGGTCAACAACACGATGCGGTCCGCGGCGTCGAACGCCGTGAGCGTGCGTTCGTTCACGTGATGCTCGAGCTCCGCGACGCTCACCGAGAATCGCGCGCGCATTGCGTCCAGCGCGGTCATCACGGCCTTCGCGTCGCCAACCGCCGGCGCCAGTGGCCGCGTCATCGCGAACGTCCACACCCCGTCCGTTCGCCGCACCATTGCCGAATCGGCTCCGGGGATATGGATCGCGACGCTCATCGCATCGTGGCTGTGAACGCGATCGCCTCGAGGGTCGAGCTCCGCCAGCGCAACGTCCTCCGCCATCACGGCTCGAAAGGCCAGCGACAGCGCCTCGGCTACTGTCGTCACGCCGACGTCGGGACGCGGCCCGTAGACCACAACCAGCGCTCCGACGTTCTCGCCAGTGGGCTCGGCCTGCTCCGTCGAGGCCAATTCAACCGGCGTGATCCGACGCGTCGCGGTTGGAGAAGAACGCTCAGGCATTCGGCGGCATCGGGATCGAACTAGGGAAGTCAGCGTGCCGCCAGGGTTCGGGCGCGCCGTACGATAGGCAAAACAGAGGGCCGAGTCCAACTCCACTCGGCCCCTGGAGAACGCTCAGCCGGCGAGGCCGGACAGTCCATGCGGCGTCGCGTGCTACGGAATCAGTCGGCTCGCCCGAACGGCTGCGCGCCTGTCTCCGCCTGGTTCACGTACGTGTCGACAGGCGGTGTATTGCCGTAATTCCGTGCCGACTGCTGAGTACCGGCCCCATCGCCACCCTGTCTTGACGACTGCCCCGGTTGTGACGGCACACCGATCGACGCCTTGAGATCGTCCACGAGCGAGCCGACGCGCGACTGGAACGCGTCGTGGAGACCGCTCACGAGATTCGCCACCACGTCGTCCAGCACGCCGCCGACTCGGGTGCTCGCGCCCCGCGTTGCGGCGACGGTCGCCGCAGCCGCTTTCACGTCCGTGCGCGATCCGCTGAGGAGTACTCCGGCACCGACGGCGAGTGCGATAGCGGGCCACGGATTGTCGCGAACGATCTGCTTGACGTTCAGCTTCTGCTCGAGTTGCTGAAGCGTCGACGACATTCGTTCGCGGGTCAGCTCGATGTCGCGCCGGACGTCAGCCGTTGTTTCAGCCATGCCGTGTCCTCCTTGAGCGTCGTGACCGTCTGGTCCGGAGCGAGCTGTCGTGGTGAGAGAAGCGTCCTGCCGCGAGACATGAAGAAGAACGCGAGGCCGCCTGCGAGTCGCGAAGACGATGAGTGCCGCGAGCCAGTAGCGATCACGCAGCCACTGATCGCCACTCAGCAGAATCAGCCCAGTGAGCAGAGTAGAGACCGCCGAGCAGCAGCATGATGCTGCCGCTCGACGATGAGGGAAACACCCGTCGTGATGCCGTGAAGGAGCTCGGTCAACTCGAGTCGCGCGAGCGCAGACTTCCTGCTTGATGAGCGACGAGCTGCCCTCGGCGAGCTCCCGGAGGAGCGCGCCGAGGGGAGGCGACTGGCCGTTCTGGACTCGAACGTCCATGGCGTGTCACCTAACGATCGTTGCTGCGGAAGGCCTTGCCGAGCACGTAGCCGAGGCCGAGCGCGATGAGCAGCGTGCGTCCCGGGTTCTCGCGGACCTGCTGCTCGATGTCCGCCTTGAGGTCGCCGTTGCGGAGCCAGTCCGCGGACTTGCTCATCCCACGCGCGACGGAGTCCTGCACGTTCGCCATGCGGTTCGTCTGTCGCCGCGGCGACGCTTCCGCCGTCGGTAGCACCGGCGAGGGTGCCGCTCGTGCTGCCGCTGACGCAGCTTGTCGGCACCGGCGTCGAGGCGATCGGCGAGCGTGGACTGAAGCTCGCGCGCCTTGTCCTTCACCTGGCCGAACTTGTCCTGGACGGTGGCCTTGGCCTGCTCGGTCCGGCGTCTGACCCATGTCGGACTGAGTGCCCGTCGTCGTGTAGTCCGAGCCGCCCATGCCGGACCCGACGCTGCCTCCCATTCCTGCTCCACTCGTTGCCGACTAGCTCCGAAACGCCGTTCGTGCCGCCGGTGGAACCCTGACCACCGGTGCGACCGCAACGTGATCGTCAGCGTTACGCTCCATGACTGCCTCCTTCGGATGGAAGCCGAAGGAATGCAGAGGACGTGCCGCAGGCGTAACGCTGAACGCGTCGCGGTCAGCGGCAATACTCGTCGAACGCCTCGCACGAGGTCTTCGGCGATCGCTCCAGCCGAGCGGCCTTCGATCTGCCAACGCTCGAGCATGAATACGATCTCGCCGTCCTTCATCAGCGCGATCTGTGGGGATGACGGTGCGTAGCCCGTGAAGTAGCCGCGTGCGCGCTCGGTGGCCTCGCCATCCTGGCCGGCGAACACCGTCGTGAGGTGCATCGGGCTTGGCGGTGTGCTGGAGCGCCATTGCGACGGCGGGGCGCGCCATTACGTGCAGCGCAGCCGCAGATCGAGTTGACGACCACGAGCGTGGTGCCCTTGGCGTCCTTGAGGCGGGCATCGACTTCGTCGGGCGTGCGCATCTCTTCGACGCCCAAGCGCGTCAGCTCCTGACGCATGGGCGTGACGAAGCGCTCGTCGTACATCGGAGCGTTGGAGAGTGTACTCATTGGCTGGGCTTATTGAAGCGGAAAGTCTGGGAACTCGGGAATCGGGAATCGAAGACAAACCGCCGCTGCGGCTCGCGGTTCCTAGTCCTCGACGTCGCTATCGCGGACGAGCGCGAGGATCGCGCTCTGCGGGATCACCAGATACGTGTCTCCCTCGAACGTGAGCTCTACGGCGGCTTTGCGGAAGAACAGCGCGTAGTCGCCGGCGCGGGCCTGCATGGGAACGAAGCGAGTTTCGCGCAACGGAGTGCGCCACGGCTCGTCGCCGCCTCACCGGGGTCAGGCATGGGAAGGCCTGGGCCGGTCGCGACGATCTTTCCGCCCTGCACAGCCTGACTGTCGAGCGCGGTAGGCGGCAGGTAGAGCCCGACCTTCGTGCGCTCCTCGCCCTCGTTCACGTGAATCAGGACACGATCGCCGACGACGATCAGACGCTTGTTGTTTTTGTCCATGGGCTTGTTGAGAGACACCCAAACTGACTCAAGCGCTAGTTGCTGGGTGGTGCTGGTGGCTGGGTACGCTGAGTGTCCAGCTGCACCAGCGTCACCCAGCAACAAGCACGAGCACCCAGCAACCAGCCTGCTGTTATCGAACAATGTGTAGCTCGCACTGCCGCTTGTACGCCCAGCGAGTCTTCCCGTCCGCACCAATGAAGAAGTCTTCTTCCTGCGCCATCCGGACCGGCTGGCCGCCCCACTCGGGGACCGGCGTCGTCGCCTGCAGCTCCGACGAGAACCACATGCTCGGGATGATCTTCGCGTCGCCGCGGCCCGGGACGCCTTCCTGGTAATCCCACAAGCCGATCAGCGGGCCCGCGCCGTGGCCATGCATGCCGATCGGGTGCGAGTACAGGGTACCGCTGATCCCCTCGGACTTGAGCTTCGCGAGACTCGACTTCAGCACCTCGTTGCCCGTCCGGCCCGGACGGACTTCCTCCATCGAGGATGTCCTGGAAGCGGTTCGAGTTCGCGAGCGCCTTCCGCAGCCCGGCCGGCGCTTCTGTTTCTCCTTCGCGCAGCACGTAGGCCATCGTGCTGCGTGTCCGTGTTGAGTCGCAGCGCGGTGATGCCGACGTCGCAGTGCAGCACGTCGCCACGCTCGATCACGGGATCCTCACCGAGCTGCTCGTCGTTCGCTCCGCGCCGCTGCACCTCGATCGATGGCTGGAACCATGTGCCCAGGCCGAGGTCGTTCACCTGCTGACGCCACCACCACACGAGATCGCTCGTGCGCGTCACGCCGGGACGGATGACCTCGTTCGAGAACATGCGGCCGATGAGCTCGATGCACGAGCTTGGTGAGATCCGTGAAGAACACTTCCTCGTCAGGCAGCCTCGTGGCGATGAGCTCGAGCGGCAGCGCTTCGGCGTGCTTGAACCGCGACGTCCACTTCGACGCCGAGCACGGCGCTCATGCCGTCGAGCTCGCCGGCGCTCAGACCGTCGGAGAACGCGAACGTACGCGAGACATCGATCCCGATGACTTTCGGGTTTCGCTGCTCGATCGACGTCCTTGAGCACGAGCCACTGCTGATCCCCCCAGAGCTCGGCCTGCCGCCCGCCGACCGGCGCGGCGACGCCGTCGCGTCGAGCGGACGGCGTCGTAGAGCCCACCCTGCGACGTGCCGCCGAGCGCGATGCGTTCGACGCAGCCGGCTTTCCCGTTAGGCGACGTGGCGCTGGTCGCGCCGGCGGCGCACTTGTCGAAGAAGACGTAGATCGTGCGACGTCGCGCGGCGAACGTCGTGGGCGACACGAGCGACGAGAAGACGGGATCCTCGTTGTACTCGCGCATTGGCACGACCCACATGTCGATGCCGTGCTTCTTCATGAGCGCGGGCAGGACGGTCGTTAGGCGCTGCTGCGAGCCACTGCTGCTGGCGATCGGCCTGTTCACGAAGGGTGCCGAACGGGCGGGTGGGCTGCGCGGCGAAGCGGAGCGGAGGCAGTGACGAGAGCGAGTCGAACGCAGAGTCGCGACACGCATTGGCGTAAGGCTGCCAGTGCTGGCTGCTGCGATGTTACTGCGCTCGGCGCTGGCGCTGCTAGGCGGCTGCGCACTACGCAGCGCCAGCAGCGCTCAGACGGTGTCAGAACGCGCAGACCAAGCGAGCATCTGGCGGCTGCAGCAACCGCTAGCTGAGCCGGCGTGCTTCTGCGACTGCTTCTCATGCACCGCTACGGCCGTATGCACTCGGTGCTCGCGGCGCAGCAGCATGTAGCGCACGAACTGCACGACCCCCGCCAGCACCAGCGCGAACAGGCACACGACCACGAGGCGCCACAGGAACGTCTGCGCGACGATCTCCAGCCAGTCGTGCGGGTGCGCGCGCTCCGACCCGATCGGCTCGCGGTGCGCGTAGATCAACGCGAGGCTCGTGAGCGACTCCGCCGCCGCTTCGATCGCCCCGAACACCGGCGCGCGCCACAGCCACGTGTCGCAGCGGAAAGTTGCCGAGGTGCAGCGTCGCCATCCCGAGGATGAACAAGGCGCCGACAGCGCGAGCGTCGCACCGAAGTACAGCCAGCTCGTCGTCGGACCAACGCGTCATCGCCAGCGCGCGATACAACCGGAACAACACGCCCGTGACGATCGCCATCTCCGCGATCGACATCGAGAACGGCGGAACGCCGGCGGCTCCTCGAACTTCTTCCACTCGGTCGTCGTGTGCGGGAAGTAGGACATCAGCGCGCTCCGCTGCCGATCTTGCCGCCGATCCAGCGCAGACTCTCGCGCGCGTGCAACGCGCCAGTAGTCCCAGTCGTGCGCACCGGGCCATTCCGCATACGTGTGCGCGACGCCGAGTCGCTCGAGCGTCGCGTGAAGATCGCGCGACTGATCGACGTACCGATCGCGCGACGCCGACGTCGATCATGAGCGACGGCATCCGCGCGCGATCGGCCGGTGCAGTAGCGCGCCGCGCGCCGGCCGGGATCGCGCGGCCACCAGCCCGTCGTGTCGCGTCCGAATGCGAGCACCATCGCCGGCCAGAGATCGGCCCGCATTCTGCCGCAACTCGGCCTCGGTGGCTGCATAACGCGGCGGCACGGCGTAGGGATGCGGACCCTCATACAGCGGCGACAGCACACCCGAGTGGCTCGCGGCCGCGGAGAAGACGTCAGGATACGCGAGCGCCAGCGAGATCGCGCCGTAGCCGCCCATGCTCAGCCCCGCGATGGCGCGCGCCGACCGGGACGGGATCGTGCGATACGACGGAGTCCACACGCGCGACGAGATCGCGCGCGATGTAGTCGTCGTACTTGGGCCACGGCACGCAGTAGCGCGTCCACCGTCTCGGACTGCACGACCCGGCGGCTTCGACGCGACGACATTCGGCGTTGTTCCCGAGATTGTTCCACGTCGTGTACCAGCCGTCGTCGCCGTCAGGCATGATGACGATCATCTCCGGCAGTCCCGCGGCGACGAGCGAGTCCAGCGTGCGGTCGATCGCGCCCGAGCGCGTACCCAGTTCCATTCGTCGCCCCACATGCCGTGCAGGTAGTACGCGACGGGATAGCGACGCGACGGCTGCTCGTCTCGTACGACGGCGGCAGATAGACGACGAACTGCTTGCGAATCCCGAGCGCCTGCGACCAGAACGAATCCGCGGCGACCCGCGAGACCATCCGGGGCTCGTCGAACGGCAGCAGGTGGCCGGTCGCGTCACGATCCGTGTGCGCACCTGCACTCGGCGGATCATCCTGGTCTGTCAAGCGCACCGGCGGGAATGCCGCTCACGAGATAGCTCGCGCGACACGCATGCGAACGCGACGGCGACGCGCGCAACGCGCCGCAGGAGCCGCGCACCGCGGTCACACCGGTGAACCTCACCAGTGCTCGGACTCATTCGCCATGTCTGTAGGATGCCCTGCGGCGACAGCGGGGCGAAAGCCGCTCCAGCCGGCATTCCCACGTTAGGGCGCACGGTCGGTGCATGCGCTACGTACGAGGCATTCGAGAAATGCACGCCCACCCCCACTCCTGGCACGCGCCCGGACCACGCCGTGAACCCACAGGCGACGTGATACGGGTGGCGTCGAGCGCCGTGCCGGGATCACCGCCCGGAAACGGGGTGTCCGCGGCCGACGGCTCGCGCGACGGCGGCGGCGTCCAGTCGATCGCGAACGACACGCCCGGCAGGTCCGCCGCCATCACCACGAAGCGCACCTTCGCCCGCGCGGCACAGATGCCGCCCGTGCGCGAGCCGCAGCGCCTGGACGCTGCTCCCGACGCCGACGCCACCCGTCGTCTTGAAGGCCGGATCCGGTTGCGATCACGCGAATGATCGACGTGTCGGGCGTACCCGTCGATAGCGACGACGAGCGGGTGCCCAGCGTACGCGTCACGACGTGGGCCCGTTCCGGCGTGCCCTCGCTCGAGCGACCACGGCGGTGTCGCGCACCGGACAGCGTGACGCAAGTCGACGACATCCGTGTGCCGCGGAGCACAGGACCGATGCCGACGGAGTCGACGACGATCGAGACGTTCGCGGCGTCGCACCGGTCGGCGGTCCGCTGGCGATCGGCCGCAGCGATCCGCGGCCGTGCCGCGCGCCTGCTCGCTCGCATCCGCCGCCCCGGTCGCCCGCCCTGTCGCCCTGACACGCAGCGAGCGCCACGACGACCAGGGCAAGCAGCCAGTCGACGTCCAGCCTCCGCGCTGAGCTGGCGTCACCCGACGGTAGCCCAGCACTCGATCTCGACGCGCGCGCCGAGCGCCAGGCCATTCGCGCCGAGGGCGCTGCGTGCGGGCTTGTTCTTCGGGAAGTAGCTCGCGTACACGACGTTCATGCGATCCCACTCGCGCATGTCGGCCATCATGACGGTGCACTTCACGACGCGGTCCATCGACGAGCCGGTCCGCTGCAGCACGTCCTTGATGTTCTCCATCGTCTGGCGCGTTTCGGCTTCGATGCCGCCGGGAACGACGCGCTGGCGGTCGACGCTCGGCTGTGCCGATCTGACCGGAGAGGTAGAGCATGTTGCCGACGCGGACGGCCGGCGAGAATGGACGCGTCGGCGCGCCGTAGGGTGTGAGGAACTGGCGGCGCTGGGGGACGCGGCGGTCTCGGGCTGGTCACGACCGCCGCACGCCGCGGTCACCGCGAGAGGATCAGACAGCACACGCTCGAACGCGCATTGCTCCGCCTGGGTTTGGGATTGGCGGAACGATGGCGACCTCGCTCACCCGCTCGAAAGGCCGAGCCGCGGTGTGCAAGGTTGGCAACACGTCTGTCAGAGCGATCGAGCCGGTCACGCGACGTTTGCCAGATTGACCAACCGGCCCGGGCACGAGCGATGCTTTTCTCAGGCCCGTAACGGTCGCACCAGTCAGAGGAATCGAATCCCCGTGGCGACCTTTCTTGAACTCTTGAACCTCGTTGAGGAGAGACTGCCATGATCGACCAGCCGCTGCATGCCGACGTTCAACCGCGTGCTGGCGTTCGATCGTGAGCTGGATCGCATGGTGAACCGGACCGGCGCAGCGCTTCTTCGTTCCGTCGGTCGACGTCGTCGAGCGCGCGGACGCGTATCATGATCACGGCTGAGCTGCCTGGCGTGGATCCGGCGGCCGTCGAGATCTCGTTCGAGAACAACACGCTGACCCTGCGCGGCACGAAGGCGCCGTGGCTGGTCAGCCGCAGGAGAACGAGGAGCTGCGCGTCTACTCGGCTGAGCGACTGAGCGGCACGTTCGAGCGCTCGGTTCGGCTGCCCGAGTACGTCGAGGGCGACAAGATCGAGGCGACGCTACTAGCACGGCGTGCTGACGATCACGGTACCGAAGGCGGCAGGCGGCGCGGCCGCGGAAGATCGAGATCAAGGGATAACGCGCTAACAGCTAACGGCTAACCAGCTATCAGCTATCAGCCATAGACCCTCGGGATGCTCATCTCAGCCAAGAGAATCGTCCGGATCGGTTCTCGCTGATCAGCTGATAGCTGCTCAGCTGATGGCTGTTAGCTCCGCGCAGCGGCGCGTCCTCCTCCAGGACGACGTGCCCTGCCAGCGCGCGCCGGTTTTGTTCCGCGTCGAACGCGTTCTCGCTCTTCGCGATCACCACCGTCGCGACGCCGTTGCCGATCAGGTTCACGATCGCGCGCGCTTCCGACATGAAGCGGTCGACGCCGAGCAGCAGCGCGATCGACTCGACGGGAATGATCTTCATCGCGCTCAGCGTCGACGCGAGCACGATGAAGCCCGAGCCGGTCACGCCGGCCGCGCCCTTGGACGTCAGCATCAGCACGCCGAGGACCGTCAGCTCCTGGCCTAACGACAGGTCGACGCCGGAGACCTGCGCGAGGAAGATCGTCGCCATCGACAGGTAGATCGACGTGCCGTCGAGGTTGAACGAGTAGCCCGTCGGGACGACCAGCCCGACGATCGGCTTCGCGCACCCGAACTTCTCGAGCTTGTCCATCAGCCTCGGCAACGCCGCCTCGGAGCTCGACGTGCCGAGCACCAGCAGGATCTCCTCCCAGATGTAGCTGAGGAATCGCCAGCAGGCTGAAGCCGTACAGGCGCGCGATGATGTTCAGCACGACGAACACGAACAGGAACATCGTCGTGTAGACGGACAGCATGAGCTTGCCCGAGCGGGATGAGCGTGCGCAGACCGAAGTTGCCGACGGTGAACGCCATCGCGCCGAATGCGCCGATGGGCGCGACGATCATGATGATCCCGACGATCCGGAACAGCGCCTTCGACAGCACCTCGAACACGGTCAGCGCCGGCCTCGCCGTCTCGCCTAGCGCGCTCAGCGCGACGCCGAACAGCACGGCGACGAACACGACCTGCAGCATCTCGCCGCGCACGAACGCCTCGAGCATGTTCGCCGGCACGATGTGCGTGACGAAGTCGACGAACGTCATCTGCTGCGCCTGCGTGGTGTAGCGCGAGATGTCGCCGCCAGCGATGCGGCTGACATCGAGCCCGGCGCCGGGCTTGATGACGTTCACGACGACGAGCCCGATCGCGAGCGCGAAGGTCGTGACGACCTCGAAGTAGAGGAGCGCCTTGCCGCCCACGCGCCCGACGCGTTTGAGGTCCCCGAGCGTTGCGATGCCGAGCACGATCGTGAAGAAGACGATCGGCGCGATCACCATCTTCACGAGGTTCACGAACGTGTCGCCGAGCGGCCGCATCGCCTTCGCGGTGTCGGGCGAGACGACGCCGAGGATCACGCCGAGCGTGATCGCGACGAGGACTCGGAACGTCAGGTTGTTGAGGAGGCGACGCATGAGGATCGGGAATCGGGAATCGGGAATCGGGAATCGACGGAACCTAACGCCTGGTTGTCTGCTCTCGACCAGCGACCAGCCCGAGCGACCAGCGACCAGCTGCCAGTTCCTGTTCCCGATTCCCGTTTCCCGATTCCCGTCTCGACGGCAGGAGCCGGAGCACATGCTTCGTCTCCGCTTCGACACGGGCGCGAGAGAACACGAGCGGGAAATATTTGTCGTTGCCCCACAGCGGGAGCAGATCGTCGTAGTACTCGCTGCCCGGCTGCGCCGACTGGCCGGGGACGTTGATCGCCACCGAGTTGTCGAAGTCGCCGAGGTCGATGACCTCGCGGTACGACGCGCCCGCGGTCTGGTGATAGTTCGCGCCGCCCGTCGCGAAGACCGTGTTCGCATCTCCAGCGCGCGACACCGGCGGCAGGTCGAACGCGCGCGCCAGCGGATGTCGAAGCTCGGCCACGTGCATCGTCCCCCAGCGCCACTGCGTCGTGTCCGCGCCGAAGCGTCCGCGTCACCTCCGCTGACCGCCTCGGCGAGCGCGCCGACGCATGAGCGAGTCGCGGAAGCGCGCGGACACCGCACCGGCTGGCGCGGCGAGGAACGCCTCGAGCTGCTCGTAGTCGGCGCGATTGCCCATCACCTGCGCCGCCTCGGCGGGAGAGTCGCGCGGCGTTCGCGCGGCGCGCGAGGATCGGCGCCCACGCCTCGAACAGCAGCGGGCGCGGCCGCGTCGCGCGACATGCCGATAGTTCCAGCGACGCGAGCATCTGCACGGCCTGCGAATCGCTCTTCCCGAGTCGCCGCGCGGCGCTAACGAGCGTGCGGCACGAGGCGACGCGCGAGGACCGAGAGGTCGTCGTGCTGCAGCGCCTGAAAGTCGGCGACGGTGAAGTCGCTCCGGCTCGCAGGACTTCCCGGATGCGCGACACGCGATAGTCGCGACGACCAGTCGTACGCGATCGGCGTCTTGTAGCCGGGCGGCAGAATGTTGTTGTTCGCCGTCGCGATGAATCCGCTCGCGGGATTGTACGATTGCGGCAGCTGCGCGGTCGGGACGAATCCGTTCCACTCGTAAGCGGCCGTCGCCGGGCACGGGGAGCAGTCCCGACCAGCGACGCCGCGGCATGAGCCCGGCAGCGATCCAGCCGATGTTTCCGTCGACATCGGCGTAGATCATGTTCTCGCTCGGCATTCGCCAGCGCGCCATCGCGCTCTGGAAATCGCGCCAGTTTTGCGCGCGCCCGAGCTGAAGCGACGCGAGATACGCGGCGGTCCCGGGCTCCTGACCGACCATGCGAATCGCGACGGCGCGCCCGCGCGCGGAATCGCTCGAGACGATGGGGCCGTGGTGGGTGAATTCGAGCCTAACGATTCGCGGCTGGCTCTCCCTTCACCCGTATGGTGTCGATGACGGTCGTGATGGGTTGCCACCCGCCGTTGTGGAAGTAGCAGCGGGACGCGGGAGACCGGGAACGGGGAGGCGGGAGCTGCTGCTGCCGCGGCTGCTCGAGTTCCCGTTCCCCGTTCCCCGTTCCCCGTTCCCGCAGCACGGCACCAACTCTCTCGACATACACATCCTGCTGATCCATTCCCACGATCGTCAGCCCGAACGCGATGCGCTCGTTATGCCCGATCGACACGCCCGGGCTCGCGGGCTCACCGGCGCCGATCACGTTCCAGCCCGGCCCGACGAGGTGCGTGATGTAGCGGACGGACGGGTGCGTGATCGCGCGATGCGGATCGTTCGCGAGAATCGGCTTGCCGGATCGCGTCTTCTTGCCGCTCACGACCCAGTTGTTCGAGCCCTCGACGCGCTGAAAGGCGATGTCCGAGTACGCGCTGCCGACGCCGCCGAGTGACGACTGATCGAGCCCGCGCGAGGTCGAGGCCGGGGACCGGATCGAGCGCGCGCGTCGGCTCGGTGGGGAGAACCTCCTCGGTCGCCTTCTTCGCGCCGACGAGCGAGACGAGTCGCGCGCGCAGGATTTCCGTCGTCGCGTTCGACACGCCCGAGAGCGACGGTCACGCGCGCGAGCGGAACGTCGACGGTCCACGGCTCGGGCGCGAAGCCCATCATCGTGAACTCGATCGGCAGGCGATCCTTCACCTGCGCGATGTACGCGTTCACGCCGTCCGACGAACGCGCCGACGATCGCGCTTCGCGTTCGGACCGTACGCGGCCCACTCGGCGTCCGCTGGACCCACGATAGCGGAAGAGGCGCGCGAGGCGGTCGCGCTCCGACGGCGCGAGGGCCTAACACTTCGGCGAGTCGTCCTTCCGCCTGTACGACGCCACATCTCCATCTGCCAGAGGCGATCCTGCGCGGCGACGAAGCCCTGCGCGAAGAAGAGGTCGTGCTCGGTGCGCGCGTAGATGTGCGGCACGCCCCAGCGGTCGCGCCGCACCTCGACGGCGCTGTCGAGGCCCGGGATCGTCGATCGTGCCATCGATCTGCGCGAGTCGCTTGACTGCTTCGTCGCGGAGCGTATCGGCGCTCGACGGCGAGCGCCGAGCGGTGCGCGTCGTTCGACGGAGTCGTGGCCGCAGAGCCGGACGACGTGCCGACCATTGCGAGCACGATGGCGCTCGCGACGAGACTCGATCAGTTGAACGAGATTGCCCGGGAGAGCCGCTGATCATGGGATTCGCGCGACGGAACTCGAGGTGACGCGCGTTGGAGTGGTCGCGCGATCAGAGTGGCACCGAGCATTCACGTCAGAACAAGGGTCGACCGCAGGCTATCGCACCAAGCTCCGGCGCACGTCGATCGCGACGCAGCGTTACCGAATGCGCGTGCCGATCCTGCCCCAGCGCACATCGGTGATGAACGGCAGCGGGCGATCGCTCGTCTCGTACGTGCACACGGGTGAGGGCTCGTCGCCCGGGCGATACGAGTAGTACACGAACATCGGACGACCGCGCACGTTCTCGCGCGGCACGACGCCCCAGTAGCGACTGTCCTTCGAGCAGTACCGGTTGTCGCCCATCATGAAGTAATGAGCAGGCGGTACGACCAGTGGTCCCCAGTTGTCGTGCGTCGGCTGCGCGGGCGCCGCGCCGAAGCGTGACGTCGCGAGCGCGTAGCGCTTCTGCCACTCGAACAGCGGGTCGACGTAGTTCGGATCGCCCTTCTCGTTGTTCGCGGTCGCGAAGCCCTGTCGCTGCGCGATGCCGTTCACGTAGCACGAGTCCGTCGCGCATGTAGATCGTGTCACCCGGCATGCCGATGAGGCGCTTCACGAGCGTCGGCGTCGCGATCGTTGCCGATCGCCGCCTCGTCAGGCTGAAACGGCGAGACGAACACGACGACGTCGCCGCGCTTCGGAGTCCGAGTAGCCCGGCAGGTTGATCTTCGTGAACGGAATGTGTGGACCGTACACGAGCTTGTTCACGAACAGCCAGTCGCCGACGAGCAACGTGGGGATCATGCTCCCCGACGGAATGCGAAACGCTTCGACGAAGAACGTGCGAATGAAGAGGAAGATCACCAGCGCGCCGGCGATCGACTTCACGTTCTCCCAGAGCGTGGACGGGAGCGCGCGCTTCGCTTTGACCTTGCCGCGCGCGGCGGCGACGCTCGAGCTCTTCGCGGGCGGGCGGATCGTTTTTTGGTGGACGCCACTCTGGACAGACGGATCGAGGGAGAGGAACGGCGGATAGTGATCGAACAGTCAAATGTAATTACGCCGCCGTGCGCGGGCGTGTTTCCTCCGGAGAATGGGCCGGAATGCCAGAGGGGCGCACTCCGTGGAGAGTGCGCCCCTCTGACACGTTCGAACGACGTGCGAACGACTGCGTGACCTACTTGAGGTGCTTGTTCACCAGCTTCGTCATGTCGAACATCGACACCTGGCCCTTGCCACCGAAGATCGGCTTGAGCTTGTCGTCGGCGTTGATCATGCGACGGTTCTTCGCGTCCTGCAGGTTGTTCTTCTTGATGTACTGCCAGAGCTTCTTGGTCACCTCGGTGCGCGGCATCGGCGAGGCACCGACGACCGGCGCGAGCTGCGCGGACGGCGTCATCGGCTTCATGAATGCCGGGTTCGGCGCGCGCTTGGTCTTCTTCGCAGGGGCCTTCTTCGCAGCAGCCTTTTTCGCGGGCGCTTTCTTCGCGGCGGCTTTCTTCGTCGCGCCCTTCTTGGCAGCGGCCTTCTTCTTGGCAGTGGCCATCGATGGTCTCCTGGTGGGTGATCGAAACGCGTTCTCTCTCTATGGCGAACACGAATCCGTCGCCGCACAAACTAAAGACCCTCGGGCCATATGCAATAGGACCAAGGGCGTTTTTCCCTATGAAGACGGGGCAAAAGTGCTCGATTTTCCCTATGAGCGCTCGTCAGGCAGTAGCGCGGCGCGCCGCGCCGCGCGGCTATCAGCCATCAGCCATCGGCCGATCAGCTCAACTGACAGTCGTGAGTTTCTTCAGCAACTCCATCATTTTCACGTCGTACGGATCAGGCGAATCGTCATCATCCGCGATGTCGTAATGCTCCTGCGGCGTCTCGAGAATCAGCGGAATTCCCTTCGTACGCGCGTCCTCGAGCAGCCATCGAAATGGCTCGACGCCGATCTTCCCGTCGCCGATGAGCACGTGACGATCCTTGTTCGAGCCGAGCGCGCCCTCACTGTCGTTCAGGTGAAAGAAGCTCGGCTTCTCTCCCGTCGTGTTCTCGAACAGATCGAGCACGATGCGCACCGCGTCCTCCGACATCGTGATGTCGTGACCGCTCGCGTAGAGGTGACACGTGTCGAGCCCATAGCCGGTGCGCTCACGCAGCGACGTGGGCACGTGCGAGAGAATCTCACCGACTTCTTCGGCGGTTCGTCCCATGGTACGACCAGCGCCCGCGGTGTTCTCCACGAGCAGACGTGTAGGGCCAGGCACGGTCTTCACCGCGACCTCGATGGCTTTCGCGATGCGCTTCGCCGAGACGGACCGGTCGCTGTCCTTCGCGGAGCCCGGGTGAAAGCACACGGCGCCGATGCCGAGTGCCGCGGCACGTTCCACTTCCTTCGTGAGGCCGAGCGTCGCGCGCTCGTACGTCGCATCGTCAGGCGTCGCGACACTGAGCACGTACGCCGCATGCGCGACAATGTGCTCGGGTCGAATCTCCGACTCCGCGAGCGCGGCGCGAAATCGCTCGACGCGCTCGGGGCGAACGGAGATCTTCTCGTTATAGAACTGCGGCTTGGCAGTGAACACCTGCAGTGCACGCATGCCGCTGCGAGCGGCACGACGCACGGCCATCTGAATTCCACCGTTATCGATGGTATGGGCACCGAAGAGCATGAAGAGGATTGCTGGTTGCTGGTTGTTGCTTGCACGTCGCTCGGGCGCTCGCAGCGCGCTGCGAACAGCGGCTGCGTGGTAGATGCTAAGCAGTCCTGAGAGCGACGTGCAAGCAACAAGCGGAGCGCAGCTTGTGCGCGCAGCTGATCGCTATCGCAGCGTGCCCACGCGCGCGATCACCGCGCGATCCTTCCCGTGCCAGCCCACCGCGACGAGCGGCTGCCGCAGCGCGACCAACGGACGCTCGGCGATCGTCGCACCGGCCGATGCTTCGGGACGCTCACGCGCGAAGATGTGGCCCCACGTGCGCGACATCGCGAGCGCGATCTGCGAGCGCTCGCTGTTCGGATCCTCGAACGCGACGATCACCATGCTGTCCGCCGCCGCGACCGCCGTCGCCGACGGACGCTCGCCGTACATGATCGGCACTGGTGCGTGAAACAGCTCGCCGCGCTCCATCGAATGCGCGAAGAACACGCCGGGCCCGCCCGTGCTATTCAGGAAGTACGTGACGTGCACGTACCCCGATTTCGCATCGGCCGCGATCGCCGGCGCAGGACGCGAGCACGAGTTCGCACCGCGATCCGTGGTATCGACGGGCACCGCCGGTGTCCACGTGCCACCCGCATCGTCCGAGCGCGCCGAGACGAGCGCGGCGCGGCCGGCCGAGCGGCGAGACCACCAGACGCTGTATAGCTCCGTGGCTGACATCGCGGCCGTGCGCAACGAGCCGGGGCACGCGGCCGTATCCGCGGGCGAGGTCGCCGACGCAACGAGGCTCTCGAGCACGGGAGATCCATCTTCGCGCAGGACGAGGTGTGCATTCGGCGCCGGCGGCACAGATAGATCGTCACCCGGCGTGGGCATCACGATCTGTCTCGCGTCACCGCGCCACTCGACCGGCTCCTTCACGCAGGCGCCAAGGACGAGCACACTCATGCTGAGCGTGGTAAGCGCACCGAGCCGCAGGAATGCGAATCGCGTCCGGGAGCGCATCACGAGACGATCGGATATCTTCAAAACGTCGGCCCTCACGTCGGCCCTCGACCTCGCAGCCTCTACCCCGACTGCCCATGTCTGCCCCAGCGGTGAACCCCCCGCGTGCCGCACAGCGCGGCGCGGCCTCCAGACGTACCGGCGCCTGCAGGCGTCACAAGCCAGCCGGTCCCGAGCATGGGACTGCTGACCGGCTTCAACGGCAACCGTCGCGTGCCCGTGCCCGCGAACGAGCCCGTACGATCGTACGCGCCCGGCTCACCCGAGCGCGCCGCCCTCAAGGCACGCCTCGAGTCCATGGCGTCCGAGCGCATCGAAATTCCTGTCATCATCGGTGGCAAGGAATATCGCTCGGGGGAGATCGCGCATGCAGTGATGCCGCACTCCCACGGTCACGTGCTCGCGGATTGGCACAAGGCGACGAAGGAGCACGTGCTGCTCGCCGTCGATGCCTCACGCGAGGCGCAGCGTGAATGGGCCAACTGGCCCTGGGAAGATCGCGCCGCGGTCTTTCTCAAAGCGGCCGAGCTCCTCTCGACGACGTGGCGCGCAACGCTCAACGCGGCCACGATGCTCGGCCAGTCGAAGACCGCGTATCAGGCGGAGATCGACTCGGCGTGCGAGCTGATCGACTTCCTGCGCTTCAACTGCGCGTTCGCGCAGGAGCTGTACGACGAGCAGCCGTCGAGCAGCAACCAGGCGTGGAATCAGCTCGACTATCGCGCGCTCGAGGGATTCGTCTACGCGGTGACGCCGTTCAACTTCACGGCGATCGGCGGCAATCTGCCGAGCGCGCCGGCGCTCATGGGGAACAGCGTGATCTGGAAGCCGGCGTCGACGGCGATGCTCTCCGGCTACTACGTCCTCAAGCTGCTCGAGGCCGCGGGACTTCCGCCCGGCGTGATCAACTTCGTTCCCGGCGACGCGGCGATGATCTCCGACGTGTTGCTCTCGCATCGCGATCTCGCGGGCGTGCACTTCACGGGCAGCACCGGCGTCTTCAACAGCATGTGGAAGACGATCGGCGCGAACATGAACAAGTATCGCACGTACCCGCGCATCGTCGGTGAGACGGGCGGAAAGGACTTCATCATCGCGCATCCGTCGGCGGACGCGCAGGCGCTCGCGGTCGCGATCGCGCGCGGCGGCTACGAGTACCAGGGCCAGAAATGCTCGGCCGCGAGCCGCGTGTACGTGCCGAAGTCACTCTGGCCGCAGGTGCGTGATGCGACCGTCGGGATGATCGAGCAGATCCAGATGGGCGACGTCCGCGACTTCCGCAACTTCATGGGCGCGGTGATCGACGAGAAGTCGTTCAAGAAGATCGGCGACTACATCGCCGACGCGAAGACGAACGCGCGCATCGTGGCTGGTGGCGTCACGAAGGGCGACGAGGGCTACTTCGTCGCGCCGACGCTCATCGAGACGGACCAGCGCGACTATCGCCTGATGTGCGAGGAGATCTTCGGCCCGGTCGTCACGGCGTTCGTCTACGACGATGACAAGTGGTCGGAGACGCTCGACATCGTCGATGCGACGTCGCCGTACGCGTTGACGGGATCGGTGTTCTCGACGGACCGTCGCGCGATTCAGCAGGCGAACGTGGCGCTGCGTAACGCGGCCGGAAACTTCTACATCAACGACAAGCCGACGGGCGCGGTGGTGGGTCAGCAGCCGTTCGGCGGCTCGCGCGCGAGTGGCACGAACGACAAGGCGGGCTCGAAGCTGAACCTGATGCGCTGGGTGAGCCCGCGGACGATCAAGGAAACGTTCTCTCCGCCGACGGAGCACACGTATCCATTCATGGCTGAAGAGTAGCAGCTATCAGCTATCAGCTATCAGCCATCAGCCATCAGCCATCAGCTCGAACGGCGTGGCGCGGCGTACTTCCCGAGTACTCCGCGCCACGCCGGCGTTAGGTTGAACGCGGCGCGTAACACCCAGCCGCACCCAGCGTCACCCAGCAACCAGCACGACCACCCAGCAACCAGCGGCAGTCTCCAGTCCCCAGTCCCTAGTCCCATTGCCATACACGTTCTACACCGCCGATGTCTTCACGGACACGCTCTTCGGCGGCAACCAGCTCGGCGTCCTCCCCGATGCGCGTGGTCTCACCACCGAGCAGATGCTCGCCATCACGCGCGAGTTCAACTACTCCGAGTCGACGTTCGTCTTTCCGCCTGACGATCCGAAGCACACGCGCCGCGTGCGCATCTTCACGCCCGGCGGCGAGGTGCCGTTCGCGGGACATCCCACCGTCGGCACCGCGCACGTGCTCGCGGCGATCGGCGAGATTCCGCTCACCGGCGACCTGACGCGCATCGTGTTCGAGGAGAACGTCGGGCCGGTGCCGGTCACGATTCGCGCTCGCGACGGGAAGCCCGAGTTCGCGCAGCTCTCGGTGGCAATGCTGCCGCAGGTGAGCGAGCCGCCCGTTAGGCGCGAGCGGCTGGCCGAGCTGCTGTCGCTCGACGTGCAGGATCTGCTGGATGGCGAATACGCGCCGCAGACCGTGTCGTGCGGGCTACCGTTTCTGCTCGTGCCACTGCGCGATCGTAAAGCGGTCGCGCGCTCGCGACTGAGACTCGAGCCGTGGGAGCAGACGCTTCGGGGCACGCCGTCGGAAATGGTGATGGTGTTCGCGGCGGACGCGGAGCGGCCGGGCTCGGACATCCGCGCGCGCATGTACGGGCCGGCGGTGTCGGTCGCGGAAGATCCCGCGACGGGCTCGGCGTGCGCGTGCCTCGCCGGCTACCTCGCGGCGCGCACGCCGCGCGATGGCACGCTGCGCTGGGTCGTCGAGCAGGGCTTCGAGATGGGCCGCCCGAGCATTCTCGAGATCGAAGCCGACAAGCAGAACGGCGCCATCACGGCGGTGCGCGTTGGCGGAAAGACTGTGCTTGTTTCGAAGGGAGAGTTGTTAGGCGTGTAGTGGGGACTGGGGACTGGGAACTGCAGCTGGTTGCTGGGTGGTCGTGCTTGTTGCTGGGTGACGCTGGGTGGGGCTGCATGCAGCGAGCAGCGCGTGGCGTGACCGGGCGGTATTGGCAGCAGCGGGCAGCGTGCGGCCGCAGCATGCAGCCGTCGGCTGAGGGCGGGCAGCTATCGGATGGCCGCTGGCCTTCGACCTCCTTCCTACGGCCTCTTTCCTAAGGCCCTCCTTCGGCCCCCTCTTTGCAAACATGGGGGCGTGATGTCACAGACCCGAACCGCTACTCCGCCGTCGGTCCGCGCAATCGACCCCAACGAGCTGCGCGTGACGCGTCTCCGCGCGCTCCGAGGGCCGAACTACTGGCGCCTCGCACCCGTCATCGCGTGCGACGTGCGACTCGGTGCGCTCGAGTCCGTCACGTCCGCCGACATCCCGCACTTCAACGAGCAACTCCTCGCCGCTCTGCCCACGTTGCGCGAGCACCCATGCTCACGCGGCGCGCCCGGCGGCTTCGTCGATCGCCTCGAGCAGGGGACGCACATTCCCCACATCCTCGAGCACGTCGCCCTCGAGCTGCAGAACCTCGCCGGCAGCGACGTCGGGTTCGGGCGCGTCGTCGAGTCCGGCGACGCCGGCGTGTGGTGGGTCATCGTCGCGTATGAGGAAGAAGACGTCGGCCTCCAGAGCATGCGCGACGCCGTCTCGCTCGTTCGCGCGTCAATGGGCGGACCGCCCTTCGACATCGCGGCCGCCGTCGCTGAGCTGCAGGACCTCCACGAGCGCGTGAGACTCGGCCCGTCCACATGGGCCATCGTCGAAGAGGCCCGGCGGCGAGGGATCCCCGTTCGTCGCCTCAACTCACGCTCGCTCGTTCAGCTCGGGCTCGGCCGCAACTTGAGACGCATCCAGGCGACGCTCACCGATCACTCGAGCGCTATCGCCATAGAGATCGCGCAGGACAAGGACGAGACGAAGCGCGTGCTCGAAGCCGTCGGCTTGCCCGTCCCGCACGGCAACGTCGCGGAATCCGCGGACGAGGCGGTCGAGTTCGCGCAGGAGATCGGCTTCCCCGTCATCCTCAAACCACTCGACCTGAGCCATGGCCGCGGCATCTCGGCGCGGCTCATGGACGAGCAGGCGGTGCGCGAGGCATGGGCACGGTCGGAGCAGTACGCGGATCGCTTCATCGTCGAGCAGTTCTCGGAAGGGCGCGACCATCGCGTGCTCGTCATCGGCGGCCGCGTGGTCGCAGTCGCTGAACGCGTGCCCGCGCACGTCGTCGGCGATGGCACGCACACCGTACGTGAGCTCATCGACATCGCGAACCAGGACCCGCGACGCGGTGTCGGTCACACGAAGGTCCTGACGCGACTCGCGTGCAACGACGTGACCGCCGAGCATCTGGCGCGATCCGGCCTAACGCTGACGAGTGTACCGGCGGCTGGCGAACAGGTGTCGCTCGCCGCCACGGCGAACCTCTCGACCGGCGGCACGTCGATCGACCGCACCGACGAGATCCACCCGAGCAACGTGACCGCATGCGAGATGGCGGCGGGGGTCGTCGGCCTCGACATCGCGGGCATCGACGTCATGACGCGAGACATCTCGGTGCCGTTCCGCGAGAACGGCGCGGCGATCATCGAGGTGAACGCGGCACCGGGCGTGCGAATGCACACGCATCCCACGGAAGGCGAACCGCGAAACGTCGGTGCGCCGATCATCGACATGCTGTATCCGCCGGGAGCGCCGACGGCCATTCCGGTCGTCGTCGGTGACGGGCACGAACGGGAAGACGACCACCGTTAGGCTCATCGCCCACATCTTCCGCCATACGGGCAAGACGGTCGGCTTCACGACGACCGACGGCGTGTATCTGAACAACCGGCTCGTCATCGAAGGCGACATGACGGGTCCGTTCAGCGCGAACATCATCCTGTCGAACCCGACGGTAGACGTCGCCGTGCTGGAGACGGCGCGCGGCGGCATCATCCGCGCGGGGCTCGGGTTCGATGAAGCCGATGTCGGGGTCGTGCTGAACGTCAGCGCCGATCACCTCGGGCTCGGCGGCATCAATACGCTCGACCAGCTCGCGGACGTGAAGAGCGTGATTGCGGCCGTCGTGAAGCGCGAAGGCCACGCGGTGCTCAACGCGGACGACCCGCTCGTGCTCGCGATGCGCGAACGATCCCCGGGCGACATCGTGCTGTTCTCGACGATGGGAGAGGACGAGAATCCCGCGATCACCGAGCACCTCGCGCGCGCCGGCATCGCGGTGCTCGTCGAGCGCGATACGTTCGTCATCAGACGCGGCCGGCTGCGTATTCCGATCGCGAGCGTCCGCCAGGTGCCGCTCATGATGGGCGGCGCGGCGCGCTTCCAGCGCGGCAACATCCTGGCGGCCATCGGCACTGCCTACGTGCAGGGCATTCGCTACGACGACATCCGCGCGGGGCTGCTCTCGTTCTTCCCCTCCCCGGCGTTGACGCCCGGCCGGCTCAACCTCATGCGCGTCGGGCGCGGGCGTCTGCTCGTGGACTACGCGCATAACGCGGCGGCGGTGGGCGGCCTCATGGAGCTCGTCGCATCGCTCGATGCCAGTCGCCGCTTCGGTGTGATCACCGCGCCCGGCGATCGGCGCGACGAGGACATCCGCGAGCTCGGCCGGCTGGCCGCGGGGCTCGATCGCGTCATCGTGAAGGAAGACAACGACCGGCGAGGTCGTGAGCCTGGCGAGATCGCGCGGCTGGTGCGCGACGGGCTCACGGCCGGCGGCATGTCGCCGGATGCGATCGAAGTCGTCGCCGACGAGATGGCCGCAGTCGATCGCCTGGTAGCGAATGCTCGAGGACCACGACATCGGGGTCGTGCTCGCCGACGATGTGCCGGGTGTGCTCGACCATCTGCAGAGACGCGCGCAGCCCGCGGCGGTGCCATGACCGTGAGCGACGCCGGCAAGCCCGGTGCGCTTCCGGATCCCGCGACGGAGATCCGGATGACGACGCTGCACGCGACGCGTGGCGCGAACTACTGGTCGCGTCGGCCGGTGACGCGCGTGGACGTGATCGTCGGCGCGTACGACGACATCTCGTCGGCGCACGTACCCGGGGTGACGGCGGCGCTCGTGGGAGCGATGCCCAGCCTCATCGAGCATCGCTGCAGCATCGGAGAGCGTGGCGGGTTCATCATCCGCCTTCGTCGCGGGACGTACATCCCGCACATCGTCGAGCACGTCGCGCTCGAGCTGCAGACGCCTCATCGGTCATGACGTTGGCTACGGCCGCACGCGCGGTGGCGACGTTCCGGGCGAGTACACGATCGTGTTCGAGCACATGCACGAAGAAGTCGGGATTCGCGCGGCGGCGCTGGCGCTCGACGTCGTTCAGCGCGCGTTCGCTGGAACGCTCGACTCGGTGGAGCCCGCGCTGGCCGAGCTGCGCGCGCTCGCCGCTCATCCGCAAGCGGCGCCGCTCAAGGCGCACGTCCTGTGCGGCATCACCGGCGGAGCATGGCGTGCCGAGACGAGGACGGAGCTTGCGAGCCGAGGCTTCGGCGTCGATGATGATCTGGTGGTGGATGTCGCGCCGGGATACATCCTCCAGGCAGGACTACCCTACTCTCGATCCGACGCCGCTATCGTGCTCGACGATCAACCGACCGACGTGCCCGAACGGTACCGTGACCCCGAGCGCGCATCGCGCCTCGTGTCTGTCGTGGCGGACGGCGTGCGCGCTGGCGGCTTGCTCGTCGCGCCGGCGAAATCGTGGGACGTGCAGGATCGCGCCCGCGATGCGGGTTGCCGAGTCGCGGTGTTCGCGACGGATGCGAACATCACCGCGCGTGACAAGAAGGTCGCCGGCGCGGCGGCGTGGGTCGAGGATGGTCGCATCGTGTTGGAGCACGTCGATGGCGTCGTCGATGGTGGCGCGGTTCGGGACGACGTCGCTCCGACCGTCCAGGTGGCCGCCGCGTTATGCGTCTTCGGCGTCGAGGCCCTGCGGCCCGACCAGCATCCCGGACGGGGATCCGCGCGCGCCCTCGAGCACGTGAGCACGCATGGCGTCGGGTAGCGACGGCGCCCGCCGTCCTGCCCAGCGCTCCTCCACGTCCGCCGCGCGACGTACTCCGGTCGATACGGCACGTGGCGCGCTCGTCCTCATCGGCGGCGCCTGCAGCCCCGACGGCGACGCGTTAGGTACGTTCATCCGTCTCGCCGGAGCCGATCGCGGTGCCGGGATCATGGGCTTCACCACGGCGTCGAGCAATCCTGTGCGCGCCGCGGCCGCCTGGCGGAAGGACTTCGCTGCGGCGGGTGTCGAGAACGTCGAGTTCCCGCTCGTGCAGAACCGCGACGCCGCGAACGACGCTGCGCTAGCCGATCGCGTGCGAGAATCGCCCGGCCTCTTCCTCGGCGGTGGTGATCAGGTGCACCTCATCGCGACGCTGAGCGGTACGCTGCTGGGCGCCGCGATCCGCGAGGCGTTCGTGCGCGGCGCGGTCGTCTGCGGCACGAGCGCGGGCGCGGCGGCGCTCACCGAGACGACGATGGCGGGCGGTGAGGTCGACGAGGATGGAAAGGAGGTCGAGATGTACATCGGCCCGGGACTCGGCCTGCTCTGCTTCGGAACGCTCATCGATACACACTTCGCGCAGCGCCGGCGACTGCATCGTCTCTTCGTGGCGATCGCCGGCTACCCGCAGCTCATGGGCCTCGGTATCGACGAGGACACGGGCCTGGTGGTGCGCGGCTCGATCGGCGAGGTGGTCGGCAAGGGTGGCGTCACGTTCGTGGACGGTCGCGACACGGTGCGCTTCGACAACGCGAGCCAGGTGAAGAAGGGTGGCGAGCTGACGCTGAGTCATCTCCGCGTCGGGCTGGTCGGGACGGGACAGCTGTTCGATCTGGAGGCGAGAGAGCTCGTTAGGCTCGTTGCGTCGGAGGCCGTCGTCCGGGCCGGCAATGGTGAGGTGGGAACGAGGAACCGGGAACGGGGGACTGGAGCCGCTCGCTGACGGTTGTCATCCGAGCGAACGTCCGTGTCATCCCGAGCGGCAGCGAGGGATCTCCTCGAACGTGATTGGTGGCCAGAATTGCTGCGATATCCAACACAGAAGGACGCGCGTCGCTGCTGCGCCTCGGGTTGCCCGTGCGGCAGTTTTCTGCGTCCTTCTGCGTTGCGCGCGCAGCGCCGCCTGCGTCATTCTGCGTCGCTGTTGGACCTCGATAACCCACTGTATTCCAGAACGGGCAGAACAGCCCTCCGTTATCGCACGAAAACCCGGTACCCATTTGCCGGAATCTCGATCTTCCCGTCCGTCGCGAGCGACGCCGACGCCTTCGTGAACCACTCCGTGTACCCGCCCGGACGCGTTAGGCCGCGGTACGACACCGACGCCGGCTTGTCGGCGAAGTTGAGCGCCACCAGCACCGTGTTGTCATCCCGCGACCGTGTGAATGCGTACACACGGTCACCGCCATCGGTCGCCAGCTTCACCTGCGGGCCGCCCCACGGGCCGTTCGCGAGCGCCGCCTGCGTGTGCTTGAGGTCGAACACCGAACTATAGAAGTCCGCGAGCGACGGACCCGTCCAGTCCACCGTGTCCTTCTCGAAGAAGCGCAGACGCTTCTTCATGCTCACCTCCTGCCCCGTGTACAGGAGCGGCATCGACCGCTGCGCCGTCGCGCTCAGCACGAACGCCGGCTTGTGGTTCGCGCCCATGCGCTCGAACTCCGAAC
Source organism: uncultured Gemmatimonadaceae bacterium (assembly GCA_963829055.1). Classification (GTDB taxonomy): domain Bacteria; phylum Gemmatimonadota; class Gemmatimonadetes; order Gemmatimonadales; family Gemmatimonadaceae; genus JAJKIV01. The sequence continues at coordinate 67,319 of CAWHHI010000011.1, forward strand.
CGTTCCAGCTGTTCTCGTCGTGATTGCTCGTGAAGTACATGCGATACGCGCCCGGGCCGTACACGCTATCGTCCTTGGCGAAGTACGCGTCGAGCGCCGGCGTACCCTGCTTCCCCTGCGCGATGGCGTTCATCAGGTGGTGCAGGTCCCAGCCGTACGTCATGTCGAACGCCGCATGCATGCGCGGGTCCTCGGCCTCGGCCAACAGGAACAGGGCCGGAGCGCGCACCTTGAGCGCGGTGCGTGCCTCTACCCAGAAGTCGACCGGGACGCCGCCGGCCACATCGCACCGGAAGCCGTCGATGCCCGTACTATCGATCCACCACTTCATCTCGGCGATCATGGCCTGACGCAGCGCGGGATTGCGAAAGTCCAATTCGGCGACGTCCGTCCAGTCGGTCTCCTTCCCCTCGTTGTCACGCGCGTTCATGAGCGAGCCATCGGCGCGCCGCTCGTAGTAGTCGGGATGCGCTGTGACCCACTCGTGATCGTACGCGGTGTGATTCGCGACCCAGTCGAGAATGACTCTCATCCCCCGCTGATGCGCGCCGGCCACGAACGCGCGGAAGTCCTCGATCTTGCCGAACTCGGGATTCACTGCCGTGTAGTCGCTGATGGCGTAGTAGCTCCCGAGCTTGCCCTTCCGGTTCTTGACGCCAATTGGCTGCACCGGCATCAGCCACAGGATGTCGACGCCTAGCTTCTCCAATCGCGGCAGGTGCGTCTGCAACGCGGCGAGCGTGCCCTCGGGCGTGTACTGCCTGACGTTCACCTCGTAAATCACCGACTTGCGCGACCACGACGGATGGAAATCCGGATCCGCGCTCGGCCGTGAAGCAGCGACGGGATCGTTAGGTCTCGCCGCGCTGCCCGGTGTCGCCGCCGCGCTCGATGCAGTCGCAGCCGCCGCGGAATCGCCACTCGCTGCCTTGGAAGAGGGCGAACACGCCAGCAGCGCGATCGCGGCGGTCACAGGGGGAAGAGCGGTGCGCATATGAATCTCCGGCTGTGAGTCGTTCGGCCGACCCATCTGGCGATCGAAAATCACGGTGAAGGCGAGAGCTGCACGACGTGCGCCTTCATGGGCGCAAGCGTGACCGACGGCACGTAGCCTCGCACGCTTCCATCCGCAGCGACGGAAATTGGAGCGACATTCGCCCCGACCAGGCTCCGCGCCGAGTACTGTCCCGCGGGCAACGCACCGCTCGGAAACGTGAGCGTCACGTTCGAGAGCGCCGCCTGCCCTACGTTCGCGACGACGAGCACCACGGTCGTGCCATCCCGGCGAAGATACGCGGCGACGGCGTCGCTCGACGCAACGAGTGGCAGGAAATCACCGCGGCCGAGCGCAGTGTTGCCTGCCCTGAGGTGAATGAGCGTGCGGTACGCCGCGAGCAGCGAGGTCGTGTCGGTCTCCTGCGCCGCGACGTTCGTCGTTGGCCAATTCGCGTTGAGCGGCTCCCACGGCGTGCCGCTCGTGAACCCCGCCCCGGCCGACGCCGTCCACTGCATTGGCGTTCGCAGTTGCTCGTCCGGCTTATCGCCGGTCATCCCGATCTCCTCGCCGTAGTAGACGAACGGCGTGCCTGGGAGCGTGAGCAGGAGCGTCGCCGCGACCTTCACGCGCTGGGTGTCGCCGCCCAGGGCGGTCAGCGTGCGCGTCTGGTCGTGATTGCGCAGGAACGTCGACCAGCGGGCGTTAGGCACCTCCTGCTGGAAGCGCTGGAAGCGTCGCATCAACGCCGACGCCGATCCCGTCCGCACGGCGGCGAGCAGATCGTCCGACAGATCGAACGCGAAGTACGACTCGAGCTGATCAGGATAGTAGGGTAGCATCTTGTCGATGCCGTCCCATACCTCACCGACCGTGAACGCCGTCGGCGCGACGGCCCGAACGTGAGCCGCGTACTCGCGCAGGAATGCGTGCGTCCCCGCCGTGCCGATTTGCTTCGCGCCCTCCTCCACCAGATACGGCACCGCGTCGAGCCGGAAGCCGTCGACGCCCATCTGCGTGAGCCAGAACGTGGCGATCCGCTTCGCCTCGTCCCGAACGGCCGGCGTATCGTAGTTCAGATCCGGCATGCCCTGCCAGAAAACTCCATAGTAGTACTCGATCGCGCAGTGGCGAGCGGTGCCACACTTCCTGCCCCCACGGCCCGAGCTCCGCCGGCTTCGTCGCGGACCATCGGAACCAGGCTCGGTGTGGCGCCGTCGGCCCACCTAACGCGTCACGAAAGTATGGATGCTCGCTCGACAGGTGATTCAGCACCATGTCGACGACGACGGCGATCCCCCGCCGGTGCGCCTCGACCACGAGTCGCGTGAAATCCGCGTTCGTGCCGTAGTCCGGCTCGATGCGGTAGTAGTTCGTGGCGTCGTACCCGTGATAGCGTCGGCGACTCGGCCACCGGCATGAGCCACATGCACTGGGCGCCGAGATCCCGGCTCGTGGCGGGATTGCCGTCGTTGATGTAGTCGAGCTTCTCGGTGAGCCCGCGGAGATCGCCGATGCCGTCGCCGTTGCTGTCGTAGAACGACCGGACGAACACTTCGTAGCACGTAGCGCCGCGTCGCCAGTCAGGCACGGCGCTCGTCACCGGCGTGGAGGGCAGCAACGTGGTGTCGCGCTGCCGCGTGTTGGTCGGCGCGCCACACCCTACAGCCCGCGGAGAACGCGGCGACGCGAGCGGGCGTTGTCATTCCGAGCGCGTCGTCATTCCGAGCGGAGCGCCGAAGGCGCGCGCAGTCGAGGAATGCTCGGTCTTCCGGGTAGCAGGAGCCCTCTACCGCGGACCGTCACGATTCCTCGACTCGCTGTCGCTCGCTCGGAATGACCAACAATCAATAGCCCGTGTTCTGCTTGAGGTTCGGGTTGGCGCTGAGCTCCGTCACCGGCAGCGGATACAGATTGCGGAATGCCTCCGTGGTCTTCCCCGCGGCCACGTTGCCCTTCCAGGCCCAGATGCCCGCCGTCGTGAAACGATCGAAGCGAATCAGGTCCGTGCGCCGATGCCCTTCCCAGAACAGCTCACGCGCCCGCTCGTCGCGGAGGAAGTCGAGCGTCAGCTGTGCATCGGTGATGTTGCCGGTCGCGTTGCCGTAGGCCCGCGCGCGGAGCGCGTTTACGTAGGTCAGCGCCTGCGCGCGCGATCCACCGCCACCTCTCACGACGGCCTCGGCGTACATGAGGTACGCGTCGCCGAGCCGGAACATCGGGAAATCGATGTCGGAGAAGCCCGTGCTCGATCCCGGCGCGCCCGTGGACGTGACGTTGCGATACTTCGGCGCACCGAGACCGGTGTTGAAGTCGGTGAGGTTCGTCATCGCGAGCGACTGGCCATCCGTGTAGAAGATCCCCGACCGCCGATCACCCGCACCCGTCGCGTTGGGGAATAGCGCCACGAACTCCGGTCGCGCGCGCAGTCCGTACCAGCCGCCATCGAGGCCGAACGCCGTCGCGTTCATGGTGCCACCGACTGCGGCATGCGTCAGGAACGTCGTTCCACCGAAGGATTGCGTCTTGGTCCCGTCGAACGGAACCGCGAAGATCAGCTCAGCAGACTTGTTGTTGTCGGCGAGGAACAGCCGCTGATAGATCGGTTCGAGCTGGTACGAACCAGCGATCACTTTTTCGAGCTCCGTTCTAGCCTCGGTGGCGCGCTCGGTGCCGGTGTACACCTTTGCGTTCAGGTACACCTTTGCGAGCAGCATCGCCACGGCACCCTGGTCCGCACGCCCATAGGAAGCGCGCGGCGCCGGCAGCTCGGTCCGGATCGCCGTCAGCTCGGAGACGATGTAGTTGTACACTTCGGCGCGCGTACTCTGCTTCGGTGGCGTCCTGCCTAACGCGAACTCCTCGGTGACGAGCGGGATGTCGCCGAAGAGATCAATGCCGTGCCAGTAGCTGAGCGCGCGGAGGAAGCGTGCTTCGGCACGGTACTGCTTCACCTGCGCGAGCAGGTTACCAGTCACGTTGCGCGAGGCGAGCTTCTCATCGGTCGTTTCGCGGAGGAACTCGTTCACGAGCCCCACCTGGAAAAAAACGCGGCCGTACATCGCCTGCAGGAACTGGTTCGACGACGACCACAGCTGCGTGTTGAGCTCCTGCACGCCGGCGTCGTTCCACGCGATCGCCGTTTCATCCGTCGGCAGCTCCTGCATCTGCCAGATCAGGCGGATGTAGCCACCGAACCCCTCGTCGATACCCTGGATGTCCGGGCGTCCTGCCGGGCCTTCCTGCCCGGACACCTGCAGGCCGCCATAGATCTTGGCGATGAATGCCTTGTACGAGCTCGGCTCGTTGAACGCGTTCACGTTCGTGAGCGAGCTCTTTGGCGGTGACGTCAGGTCCGTACACGCCGCGACCGTGACGAGTGTCAGTGCCGCAAAGAGCGTCGTCCGTGCCGTCGTCTTCATGACTCCCTCGAGCGCTGTAGTGATCCGCGTGGTCCGCGCGATCCGTGTGGTCGTAGTCATCAGAACCCCACCGTGAAGCCGGTCATGAACGTGCGCGACTGCGGGTAGATGTTCCTGTCGATCCCGGTGACGCCGGCCGTCGGATCGATGCCGGAATAATCGGTGAGCGTGAACACGTTCTGGATCGTGCCGAAGACGCGCAGCTGCTTCAACGATCCGAATTTCGGCAGCCGATATCCGATGGTGACGTTGTCCAGGCGCACGAACGACGCGTCCTCGACGTACACGTCGGAGAAGTACTGCGGATTCACGAACCCGGTGTTGAGCACCGAGGCATCGAGGTTGCCCGGGGCGGCGCCTTTGACGGCGCTGTAGTGTCCGAGGTTCGAGGCAATGTTGTTGTACACGTAGTTGCCGAGATACGCGCGAAGCGTGAAGCTCCCGTCGAAGTTCTTGAAGTTCATCTGCGACGACGCGCCGAGGATCCACTTCGGTGCCGGACTCTTGTACGGACGGAGATCGTCCTGGTTCACGTTGCCGTCGCCATTGAGATCGACGTACAGGTCCTTGTCGTCGATGTTCTTGTCGCCGTTCGTGTCGGCGTACACCGGCTTGCCGTTCGCGTCGCGCTTGTGCTGGTACACGAAGAACGAGTTCACGGGGTAGCCTGGCTTCAGCACTTCGACGTTGCTGCCGACGCCGCCGTCAATGGGGCCGACGAGAATCTGGTTGCCGCCCGTCCCGCCGGCGTTGATCCCCAGCAGCTTGTTGTCGTTCTTTGCCGCGTTGAGCGACGCGTCCCAGCTGAACGCGCCGTTCGTCCCTTCGAACACGCGGTAGTTCAGTCCGAGCTCGATGCCGCGGTTTTCCATGCTGCCGATGTTCGTGGTGACGAAGTTCGACAGGTTCGTCCCCGCGGCCACCGGGACGTTGAAGATGAGATCCTCGGTTTTCTTGTAGTAGTAGTCGATCGTTCCCGTTAGGCGGCTCGACAGGAGTCCGAAGTCGAGGCCGACGTTCGTGGATGTCGTCTCCTCCCACTTGATGTCCGGATCGACCGCGCTCGGCCGGATGGTCGTCACGAACTCATCGCCGAACTGCACCTGCGCGAGGTTCGTACCGACCGTGTACGTCGAATACGCCAGATAGTTGTTGAACGCCTGGTTGCCGTTCACGCCCCATGAGAGGCGCAGCTTGAGGTCGCTCAGCCAGCCGACGTTCTTCATGAACGATTCATCGATCACGCGCCATGCGAACGCGGCGGACGGGAAGATGCCCCACTGGTTGTCGGGGCCGAATTTCGATGAGCCATCACGCCGCACGCTGCCCGTGAGCAGGTACTTGTCCTTGAACGAGAGATTCGCGCGGCCGAAGAACGACACGAGCCGGCTCTCCTGCGTATCGAGGAATGTCTGCTGCGTCTTCGACCCCGGAATGCCGTTAGGCCCGAGGAGATCGGTGCTCAGACCGACCGCGAGCGCGCGCGTCGAATCGTACTGGAAGTTCTCGTACGTGTAGCCGCCGGTGACGTCGAGATTGCTGCTGTATTTCGTGAACTGGTGGTTGTAGTTACCGAACAGTTCCAGCAGCGTGTTCAATTGACCCGGCGTGTTCTCGCTGAACGTGCCGCCGGTGCTGTTCTCGAGTTGCCCCTGGGCGGTACTGGGCGAGAAGCTCGTCCGCTGGGCCGTCGCATAGTCGTACCCGCCGCGAGCCGTGGCTGAGAGGCCGGTGACCCACGGCAGCTGATACTTGGTCTCGAGGTTGCCCACGCTGCGGTACTCCGTGCCTTCGTCCGTCAGCAGCTCGAGGTCCGACAGCGGGTTATTGGCGCCTAACGGGTCCGCCCACTGGAAGTACGACCCCGACGCGTTGCGGATCGGCTGCGTCGGCGCGAATGATGTCGCGGCGCCGAGGACGCCGTTTGGCGTGAAACGATCGTCGGTGCGGCTGCCCTTGATGTTCGCCCGCACGTCCAGCGCGTGGTTGAGCACCAGGTCGCCATACGAGAGGGCAAGGGATGTCCGTTGCGCGGTGCTGCCTTCGAGCACGCCGTCCTGGTTCAGGTAGCCTAACGATGCGCGGTAATGCAGGTCATCGCGGCCGCCGGCCAGTGCCACCAGGTGATCCTGCCCGAACCCCGAGCGCTGGATCGCGCCGCGCCAGTCGGTGCTGGCCGTGCCGAGCTTGCTCGTATTCTCCGGGGCATACTGCGTGACCGCCGAACGGAACTGCGTCGCGTCCAGCAGATCCGCCTCACGCGCCACCGTCGAAGTGGAGACGGACCCCGAGTACGACAGCTGCATGCCCTGCGCACCCGACTTGGTCGTGATCAGGACGACGCCGTTCGCGCCGCGCGATCCGTAGATCGCCGTCGCCGACGCATCCTTCAGCACCGTCATGTTCTCGATGTCGGACGGGTTCAGGAAGTTGAGCGGGTTACGGCCCGCGTTCACGCCACCGCCGACAGGCAGCGGCACGCCATCGAGCACGAACAACGGCTCGTTGCTGCTCGTGACGGACGTCCCTCCGCGGATACGGATGTTGACGGTCCCACCCGGCTCGTTGCTCCCAATCACCTGCACGCCCGGGACTTTCGCCTGAATGAGTTGCTCCGGACTGACGACGCGCCCGGTGTTGAACTGCGTCGAGTCGACCGACGCCACTGCCCCCGTGCTATTGCGCGCCTCCTGCGTTCCGTACCCGACGACCACGATGTTGCTGAGCGTAGCCGCGGACGTCGCGAGTGAGAAGTCGGCAGTGGTCTCCCCGTTGGCCGTGACGGTGAGTCCGGTGACGGAATCGGGCGCGAAGCCGAGCCGGAGTCGCGCGCACGGTGTATCTGCCCGGCTGAACGGTGATGGTGTAGCGCCCGTCGTCACGAGTCACCGCGCCAGTCGTGGTTCCCGCCACGACCACCTGCGCGCCAGGGATGGGCCGGGCTCCTTCAGCGGAGGTGACTTTGCCGGTGATCCTTCCTGTTTGTGCGAGGACAGGCGCGCCTACGACGACCGTTGCTGCGAGAACGACAAACGCTGTTCGCCACATGATGGCTCCTGATGAAACGGAAGGCGGAGACGACGCCACGTGCGTGGCCACGCCTCGGGGAAAGAATCGCGTGAATGCGTGACGTCGCGGGTGGTCGCGCGGATCGAGTAATCGTTTACATCGCACCAGCGATGCGGCGCTGCGGCGCGTCATGGACGGGGCATCATCAGCGACGGATCGCCGAAAGGCAGGGGCGCGCGGAGACCGCCGTCCGCGAGGGACACGTTAGGCGCGCGACACGGCGCCAGCACGGGCGTTGCCGGTTCATCGGTCCCCTCCTGCGAGCACTGTCCACCCCACCTCACCCCACCCTTCCCGGCGTGCACGCTACGAACGCACGGGTCCCGACCAACCGGGAATTCGCCTGCAGCGCTGGCTGGCAATCACGTTTCGTCCGAGAGTCGCCGCTGTCAAGGGCATTAACGGTCACGAAGCGTCTGCCGCGACGGGCGGTACACCCGCTCGCGCGAATCATCGTCCGGGTATAGTCTCCTCCGACGTGGCCGGCGATCGGCTCGCCACGCGTTGCTTCACGATCACGTTCAGACCTGCTCCAACCCCATGCGCCTTCCCCGCTCGGCCGGCATTCTTCTGCATCCAACGTCCCTTCCCGGCCCGAACGGGATCGGCGAGCTCGGTTCAGACGCTCTTCGCTTTCTCGACTTCCTGTCCGCGACTGGCGTGACGCTCTGGCAGGTGTTGCCATTGGGCCCGACCGGCTACGGCGACTCCCCGTATCAGTGCTTCTCGGCGTTCGCCGGAAACCCGTTGCTCATCGCGATCCCGGGCGACGGCAGCAAGTTTCCCGCGCACACGGTCGATTTCGAATCGGTGATTCCGCACAAGCGTGCACTCCTCGACAAGGCGATCGCCGAGTGGGTGCCCGACGCCGGCTTCGACGCGTTCGTCGCCGCACACGCCTCGTGGCTCGAGGACTACTCGCTGTTCATGGCGCTCAAGGAAGCGCACGGCGGCGTCGCCTGGCCGGATTGGGACCGCGGAGCCGCGGCGCGTGAGCCGAGCGCACTGGCCAGCTGGCGCGAGCGTCTCGCGCCATCGGTCAGACGGTACAACATCGAGCAGTACCTCTTCTACTCGCAGTTCGACGCCCTGCGCCGCGCCTCCGCGGCGAGAGGCATTCGCATCATGGGTGACCTTCCCATCTACGTCGCCCACGACTCCGCGGACGTCTGGGCCAACCCTTCGATGTTCAAGCTTCGCGCGGACGGACGCCCGCTCGTGCAGGCGGGAGTCCCGCCAGACTACTTCAGTGCGACCGGGCAGCTCTGGGGCAATCCGATCTACGATTGGGATGCCATGGATCGCGACGGCTACCGGTGGTGGGTGCGGCGGCTCCGCGCGGCGTTCGAGCTGTTCGACGTCGTCCGCATCGATCACTTCCGCGGCTTCGAGGCATACTGGGAAGTTCCGGGTGATGCGCCGACCGCGCAGACTGGCCAGTGGGTGAAGGGCCCCGGTGCCGCGCTGTTCGAGGCGGTGACGAAGGCGCTCGGTCCGGTGCCCATCGTAGCCGAGAACCTCGGTGTCATCACGCCGGCGGTGGAGGCGCTACGCGAGCAGTTCGGCTATCCCGGTATGAGCATCCTGCAGTTCGCCTTCGGAACCGATCCGGAGAGCGGGCAGTTCAGGCCGCACAACTTTCCGCGCGCACGCGTGGTATACACCGGCACGCACGACAACGACACGACGGTCGGGTGGTGGGAATCGACCGGCGCCGCCGACTCGACGCGTGCGGCGGAAGACGTGGCGCGCGAGAAGGCGTTCGCGCTAGAGTACCTTGGCGCCGATGGCCGCGAGATGAACTGGACGCTGATTCGCACCGCGCTCGCGTCAGTCGCCGACACGGTGATCATCCCGATGCAGGACATCCTCGGGCTCGGCAGCGAAGCACGCATGAATCTTCCGGGGAGAGCGTCCGGGAACTGGGGCTTTCGCTTCTCCTGGGATCAGATCACTCCCGAGATCGTCAAACGACTTCGCACGATGGTGGACGTCTACGAGCGCTGAGCGTGGGCGCTAGCGAGGAATCACGACATGGCTGCGGCACCGCGAACGGCTCCGACGGGCACGTCCTCCGCGAATGCGTCCCCCAATGCATCCCCGACGCGATTCCTGACAGTCTGGAACATGAGCTTCGGGTTCCTCGGGATCCAGTTCGGCTGGGCGCTGCAGATGGCGAACATGAGCGCCATCTACGAGTACCTCGGCGCGAAACCGGATCAGATCCCGATGCTGTGGCTCGCGGCGCCGCTCACGGGACTCATCGTGCAGCCGATCATCGGACAGTGGAGCGACAACACGTGGTCGCCGCGCTTCGGGCGCCGGCGACCATTTTTTCTCGTCGGCGCGATTCTGAGCTCGCTCGCGCTGCTCGCGATGCCGACATCGAGCACGCTCTGGATGGCGGCGGGACTGCTGTGGATCCTGGACGCGTCGATCAACATCTCGCATGGAGCCATTCCGCGCGTTCGTCGCGGATCTCCTGCCGGCGCGGGAGCGCACGCGTGGCTTCGCGATGCAGAGTCTCTTCATCGGTCTCGGCGCGGTGATCGCATCGGCGATGCCGTGGATGCTGACGAACTGGTTCGGTGTCGCCGGAAGCACGCCGGGCACGATTCCGCTCACCGTGAAGTTGTCGTTCTTCATCGGCGCCGCGGCGTTCATCGGCGCGGTGCTGTATACGGTGCTGACCACGAAGGAGCATCCGCCGGAAGACATCGAGGCGTTCAAGCGTCGCCGGAAGGCGAACGTCGGCCTGGCGGCGAACGCCCGCGAGATTCTGCACGCGGCGCGTGAGATGCCGGACACGATGCGCCAACTCGCCGTCGTGCAGATTGTCCACGTGGCTCGGCCTGTTCTGCATGTGGTTGTACTTCCCGGTCGCCGTCGCGCGTAACGTGTTCGGCGCGCCGGATTCGAGCTCGCCGCTTTACCAGCAGGGCGTGGAATGGGCCGGCGTCTGCTTCGGCGCCTACTCGGCCGTGTGCTTCGCGTTCTCGTTCTTCCTGCCGTCGATCGCGCGCGCACTCGGACGGACGAAAGCGCACGCGTTCTGCCTGCTGGCGGGCGCAGCCGGCCTGCTCTCGGTCGTCGTGATCCACCAGCCGAAGCTGCTGCTCCTCTCGATGGTCGGGGTCGGGATCGCGTGGACGAGCATCCTGTCGATGCCGTACGCGATTCTCGCCGGCTCGCTGCCGCGGGAAAAGACCGGCGTGTACATGGGCATCTTCAACTTCTTCATCGTCATTCCGGAGATCGTTGCATCGTTAGGCTTCGGCTGGGTGATGTCGCACCTGCTCGACAACAACCGGCTCTATGCCGTGGTGGCGGGCGGCGGGTTCCTGTTCCTCGCCGCGCTGCTCGTGTGGCGCGTGCGCGACCCGAGTGAGGCGCCGGCGTCGGTGCCGTCGGGCCAGCCCGTCATGACGACCAGCACGGTCGCGTGAAATGCGAGGCACGTAGGTTCAACGGCAGACAGCAGGACAGGATGGCAGGATTGACAGGATTGGACGGCTTGCAGCTCGGGCGGCCTCGCGCAACGAGCCGGGAATGAGGGGAACGCCCGGTCGGGACGCCACTCTCCCCGAGATGTGTTCCTTCATTCGTTAGGCCCGGCGGCGCGCTCCCCGACGCCGCGGCGGTCATCTTCTCAATCCTGTCAATCCTGGCCATCCTGTCTTGCTGTTCCCGCAGTTCCGCTCCGGATCGACTGCCCACAGCCCTCTACCTTGTCCGGTCGCGATTCCTCGACTCACTTCGTTCGCTCGGAATCACAGCCACATGAGACACGCACTCCTGGTCCTGATCGCCGCCGGGCATTGCCGGCGCGGCGACGCAATCGGCGGCGCAGGCTCCGACGATCGACAAGGTCGAGCCGCCGAACTGGTGGGCCGGGTATTCGATCAATCCGGTTCGACTGCTCGTTCGCGGCAGCGGGCTCGCCGGCGCGAGGATGACGTGTGCGCGCCTAACGTGCGGTAGCCCCAAGGTCAACGCCGCCGGCACGTACGCGTTCGTGGACGTGACCGTTCCCGCGGGCACGGCTGCCGGCGCGTACCCGCTCGTGTTGCGGACCGCGGGTGGCAGCGCGACGGTGCCGTTCACGGTCAGCGGCGCACTCCCGAAGGCCGGGCGGTTCCAGGGCTTCGGCCCTGACGACGCGGTGTACCTCATCATGCCGGACCGATTCGCCAACGGCGACTCGGCCAACGACGACCCGGCCAAGTCCCGCGGGCTCGTCGACCGGAGCAAGACGCGCTTCTATCACGGCGGCGACCTGGCCGGCATCCGCCAGCGGCTGCCCTACCTCAAGTCGTTAGGCATCACGGCCCTCTGGCTCAACCCCATCTACGACAACAACGATCGGCTGAACGAGAAGGAAGTGTACGACGGCCAGCCGATCACGGACTATCACGGCTACGGTGCCGTCGACTTTTATGCCGTTGATGAGCATCTGGGCGACGTCGCGACGTTCCGCCAACTCGTCGACGACGCGCACCGGATGGGCATCAAGGTCATCCTCGACATGGTGGCCAACCACACGGGGCCATATCACCCGTGGGTGAAGGACTCGCCGACGCCAACGTGGTTTCACGGAACGGCCGACAAGCATCTCTCGAACACGTGGCAGATCTGGACGCTCGCGGATCCGCACGCCACGCCCGCGACGCGCGAGGCGACGCTGGACGGATGGTTCATCGACATCCTCCCGGACTTCAATCAGGAGGACCCGGAGGTTTCGAAGTACATCATCCAGAACACGCTCTGGTGGGTCGCGATGAGCGGCATCGACGGGATCCGTCAGGACACATGGCCGTACGTGCCGCGCGGTTTCTGGCGCGACTGGATGAGCGCGATCCGCCGCCAGTATCCCGCGCTCAAGGTCGTCGGCGAGGTCTCGGACGGAGATCCGTCGCTCGTCTCGTTCTTTCAGGGCGGGCGCACGCAGTACGACGGCATCGATGACAAGGTGGATGGCCTGTTCGATTACCCGCTGTTCTATCCAATGCGTCGCGCGTTCGGCGAGGGGAAATCGTTACGCGAGGTCGCACAGATGCTCGGGCACGACTGGCTGTACCCGGATCCCTCGCGGCTCATGACGTTCGTGGGGCTGCACGACGTACCGCGGTTCATGAACGAGCGCGGCGCGACGATCAAGGGGCTCGAGCTCGCGTACACGTTCCTGCTCACCGCGCGCGGCACGCCACTGCTCTACTACGGCGACGAAGTCGCACTCCCCGGCGCGGGTGACCCGGACAATCGTCGCGACTTCCCAGGCGGCTGGTCAGGGGATGCCCGAAGTGCATTCGATGCATCCGGCCGCACGCCGCCGGAGCAACAGCTGTGGTCACACGTGCAGCGCCTGTTGCAGCTCCGCGCGCAGCGGAGCGATCTCCGAACCGGACGCATGGAGCATCTCGGTGACGAACGATCAGTCGTTCGTGTACCGCCGAGGGCGCACGGTGGTGGCGCTGAACAACGACACCACCGCGGTCACGCTGCGGCTGCCGATCGCGACGTTGCCCGACGATGCGCTGGGCGTGTGTGCCCGTCCACGGAGCGAGAGCGGTGCCGTCGTAGTGGTTGTCCCGCCACGCAGCGGGTGCGTGTTCTAGTGGCTGCCTAACGGACACAGACGTCATCTCGCGGTCCAACAGCGACGCAGAAGGACGCAGGCGCGCTGGCGACGCGCGACGCAGAAGGACGCAGAAAACTGCACCACGCCTCTGGACGACCGTCGCGTCTCGGCGAGCCTGTGAAAAAGGGGAACGACCTCGGGACGGGCATTGGCCAGCCCGAGGTCGTCCCCCTTTTTCACAGGCTCGGCGCACGCGCCGGCGTCCCGAGCGGCGTTTTCTGCGTCCTTCTGCGTTGCGGCTCGCGCAGCGCGCCTGCGTCGTTCTGCGTCGCTGTTGGACCGCCCGACCAGAGCGTGCCCGTCCCGAACGCCTAACGACGCGAGATCAGGCGGTCATCTGCCGCCGCCGGTACTCAGCGCCTTGAGAACGAGTCCGACAAACATCGCGATCGCGACGATGATGATGAGCCAGCCCCACGCCGGGGTGCGGCTGTCGTGTGAAGCGTCTGGCACTGGTCTGAGCCTCTTTGAGTGATGCGCGAATAATAGTCAGCCCGAAACGCTCGGTCTGAGCTGATGGCTGATGGCCGATGGCTGTTGGCTTTACAACTGGCTCGTGCAATGCGCGCACCGGGTGGCCGCCACATCGATCGTCATCTTGCAGAATGGACAGTTCTTGGTGGCAGGCGCGGCGGCCGCGGGGGCCGGGCGAATGAACGCCACGCTGATCCGCCACGCGACGAACCCGACGATCACGAAATTCACCAGCGCACTTCCGAAATCGCCGATCTTGAACGGGATCGGGCCTGGCGTCACCACCGTCTGCCACGACTTCGGATCCGGGGTCGCCACGGCAACGATCGGCATGATGAAGTCTTCCACGAGCGCCGTCACGAGCTTGTTCAGCGCGCCACCGACGACGACCGCGATCGCCAACGCCAGCACGTTCTCTTTCACGAGGAACGTCTTGAACTCCTTCCACATCGGCATAGGGGCCTCGCGCAGTCAGGCGCAGTAACGGTGGACGGTCGGGGAGCGGAACCCGACGCGGTCTTTTTTTCAGCGTGGGGGAAGTTGCGTCGTAGAGGCCGCTGCGCTAGTGCTCCCTTCGCCATCCGGCCACGCCTCACGAATTTGCTGTCGTTTCGGAGGCGGGCACGGCGGTTGCCTTTGGACATGGAGAAGTCACTCACCCCACGTATTCAGGCCGGAGTAGCATGGCTGCAGGCACCACTGACGATAGCTCGGTCCTCGCGCCCGACGTCGATGAGCACGCGGAAGCGTCGCCCGCCGCGCCTGGCGCGCCGACGCCCAATCTCGCGAAGACGGCGTCGGCGCTCGCGACCGTTCGAGCGCGATCGGTGGGCGTCACCATCCTCGCGGTCCTGGCGCTGCTCTACACGCTGTTCTTCGCGCGCGACTTCCTGCTGCCGATCGTCATCGCGCTGCTCCTGAACCTGTTGTTCAGTCCCGTCGTTCGTTCACTCACGCGGGTTGGGATCAGCGCACCGATCGGCGCGGCGGTCGTGGTGCTCGGACTCCTGGGGCTCGTGAGTTTCGGTGTCTACGAACTGTCGACGCCGGTGGAACGATGGGCCGCCGAAGCGCCGAAGACGCTCGCGAACGTCGAAACGCGCATGAAGAAGCTCATGAAGCCGCTGGAGCGCGTACGGCGTACCGCCGAGCAGGTCGAGACGGCGACGAGCACCGCGGCGCCGCCGAAGACGACCGAGGTCATCTTACGCGGGCCGGGAATCGTCGCGCGGGTGTTCGGCACGACGCAGCGCTTCGTCGCCGGCTCGCTGCAGGTGCTCATCCTGCTCTTCTTCCTGCTTGCCTCTGGCGACCTGTTTCTGCAGAAGCTCGTGAAGGTGTTGCCACAGCTGGGCGACAAGCGCAAGGCGGTAGAGATCGCGCGCGCGGCGGAGTCGTCGATCTCGACCTACCTCATCACGGCCCTGGCGATCAACGTCGGCGAAGGCATCGTGGTGGCCGGCGTGCTGTATCTGCTGAGGATGCCGAACCCGCTCCTGTGGGGCACGATGGTCGTCCTGCTCGAGTTCATCCCATACCTCGGCGCGGCGACGGTCGTCATCGTGCTGAGCGTCGCGGCGCTCACGGCCTTCGACTCGGTGAGCCACGCGCTGCTGATCCCAGCGTCCTTCCTGGCGATCAACCTGCTCCAGGCGAACATCGTCAGTCCGATGCTGTTCAGTCACCGCCTAACGCTGAATCCGGTGGCGCTGTTCGTGGGCCTGGGATTCTGGTGGTGGATCTGGGGAGTTCCCGGCGCGTTCATCGCGGTGCCGCTCGTGGCCACGTTCAAGATCTTCTGTGACCACATCGCCACACTCGCGCCGATTGGCGAGTTTCTTGGCCAGCGCGATGAGAAGGAACGTCGCGAGACCGTGCGCGCGGCCTGATCCGCTGCTCGCTGCTGACGTTCGGGATCGCTGTCTTGTCGGCGGGGGTGTCGCGTCTCCGGCGCCGTAGGCGCTTACACGCCCTGAGCCGACGGGTACCGAACTCCGTGTACGGCTGGCTGGCTCGGCCCCGTCGTCTCGGGGCTACGCGCCAACGACCCCTACGACGCGACACCCCCGCCTCCTGCGTACGCATCCCGACCGTCAGGGCAAGCAGCGCGCAGCACCCAGCAAGTGCGCGCCCTAACGCTGACCGCGCCGCCCGCAGAGGGGACGCGGACTTGCTGCGCTGCTGGCGCGTGGGCCGGTCGCGATGCGTGCGGCGGTGACGAGCGGCCGGCCACGCGAGCGAGCCATGACCGTGGGGCGCGGGCGCTCGGCGTAGGGGGCCTCGCGCGTAGCCCCGAGACGGCGGGGCCGAGCCACTCTCACAGCATGGAGTTCGGTACCCGCCGGCTCGAGGCGTGTAAGCGCGTGGCCACCGGAGCCGAGTGCCCGCGCCTAGCGCCGCGATGATCTCGACCAGCCCCGCGCGCGCCGATGCAAGCACGCAGCACGCAGCTCGCGCAGCCTAGAAGCGCGCCTCGAAATACAAGTCGAGCAGCGTACGCTTACGCGGCCAGATGCCGCGCGAGAGGTCCGCTCGGAACAGACCGTCCATGACGGACAGCCCCACCCCGGCACCGCTCACCGGGCGCCCCGGATGACTCCACGCCGAACGATCGCCCGCCCAGCCGAGGTCTCCGAACAGCGACGGACGCACGACCGCGAGTTGCTTGCCGAGCTCCGCGCGACTCAGCCAGTACGAGTTGCCCGTCTGACCCGGCTCCGTCAGGCTCGGCCGCTGCCCACGCACCGTGTGCGCGCCGCCGATGAAGTACGCGCGCTGCGGCGGCAACGTGCCGCCCGACGTCCCCGCGCTGCCCGTAACCGCCGCCTCGAAACCGGCGCCCAGGCCGCGCGACAGCGTCGCATCCAGCGCGCCCCGCGTGTAGTCGAACGTTCCCGCCGCCGCTTCAGCACGCACGTCCGTCAGCAGACGCCACCCCGCGGGGTCGAGACCGAACGTCCGGTTGTAACGCGCCTCGCCCCCGCCGATCGTTCCGGGCGTCGCTTCGATGTTCTCCATGAACTGCACGTCGTTGATCGAGTTCGCGAGCGAGAACTGCGTCTCGACCTCCGCGTTGCGATGCTGCTCGCCGAAGAGACGCCACGTGAAGCCGCCGCCACCGACGTTCGATCCCGTGAGCTCGCCACCCCACGTGCGGTAGTAGAAGCCCTCATCCAGACCGAACAACACCGCGTTGAGCGAGCTGCCGAAACTCAGCGGCGTGCCGAAGTCGTTCGACGCCTCGAGCCGGCGATAAACGCCGAGCTGAAGTTGGCGCCGCCCATTCCCGCGCACCGCGTAGAGATCACCGTTGAGCTGCGCGTCGGCAAAACTGATCCGCGGGATGAGTCCGGCTCGATACCCTCGCCCGAATTCCTGTGTCACGGAGACGCCCGTCGAGAAGCCCTCGACGCGATTGTAGCGCGTCAGGTCCAGACCGTAGTGGATCACCGGTCGCTGCGGCGCCCAGTCCGACTGCAGCGAGAAGTCGAGAGACTTCATCAACTCGTCGCGCTCCGCTGTCCCGAACAGCTCTTCGCCCGGTTCGTAGATGGAAGCCGGCAAGTCCGGGGAACGCGCGAGCACGGTGGAATCGCACGGGACGCGGAACGCCACACGCACCGCGCCGTTGTAGCGCGAGTCATAACGCGTGTACGAGCCTCCGTTCTCGCACTGCGATTTCCTGAGCGCCTTCTGCTCCTCGTGACGCACCGAATCGGCCTCGGCGAACCGCTTGGCGCGCTCCTTCCGCTGCTCCGGCGTGAGGTCGCGCCACTTCAGGCTGTCGCCGAATAGCGAGTCACGCAGAGACTTGGGCGTGGGCGGCACGGGCGGCAGGGAGTCGGTGCCGTTGACCGAGGCGTACTTGAAGCTCTCTTCCATCTTGAACGGCACGCGCATGAACCCGACCTGCGCCGAGCCTTCGGCCGCCTGCGCGCGCGGAAGCCAGAAGCGGCCACCGTACAGACCGTAGTCGATCGTCACGCCTTCGAGGTTCGCCTTCATGGGCGAGATGATCGCCTTCACGGCGACGGGCACGTCGTCCTCGTCGCCGTCGGCGTCAGCTTCTTCCTTCGCCACCTGCCAGATGTCCATCTCGACCGACATGCGATAGGCGGCACGTACGAGCTGCCCGCTGCTCACGTCGAACCAGAACGATCCAACTGACAGGCGCCAGTTCGGACGACGCGGCTCGACCCGAAGCTCGCGCAGCGCGATCTTCTTACCGTCGGACAGCGTGAACGTGATGGAATCGCCCGTCGCGAAACGGTAGTACGCCTCCGACCCGATCGCGATTGGATGGATCAGCTCTTCCGGATCGACCTCGGCCTTCGAGACTCCGGAGCCGATCCAGAGTGCGTCGCGGCCGGGGTAGTACGGGATCGGTGACATCTCGTGATAGTCGACATCCGCGTCCGCGCCTTTGACCATGGGCATCGCCGTGCGGGCGCCCTTGAGGTCCACCCAGGTGCCGCCGTCGCGCGACCATCGAACGCGTGAGGCGTTCTCGGTGCGGAACAGCAGTCGGTCGCGACCGAACGTTCGAAAGCCGAGGCCGGCGGACATGCGCTGGTACGCCGTGGCATTGTAGGACAGGAGCGCCGAGTCCTGACGCATGCGAGCCTCGCGTGCCTTGAGGAGGAGCGTCCGCGCTCCCGGGTCGCGGAAGGCAGATTGCTCCAGCTCCGGTGTCACGGGAATGCGCTTTCGCTCGGGTCGCTTCCCGTGGTCGATCGTATCGAGGGCGGCTTGCGACCGCTCCGTGGTATCGGATTTCGCGCCGACGCGAACCGTGACTTGTTGATCGAATGCGAGGGCGAGCGCCAGGACAACCGAAAACATTGAAGCTCCGAGAGTGGGGGGCGGCGCCTGCCTTTACGTCATCGTTCACAGGGTGGTTTCGATACCCCCATGCCCGTGAGTGTTCCGGGGGCACTAGCCGGCGGGGCGTACCCGCGGGCGCGCCACGGACCGTATCGGCCGCGGGAGGGGCCTTCTTTGGCATGATGGCCTCGTGCTTCATTCGCCGCCGCCATATCGACGCCTGCCATTCCTGCTCCGCCGTGCGCTCCTTCGCCTCGCCGATGGCGAAGAGCATCGCGGTCAGCGCGATCGCGAGCGGCCCGAGCACGGCGATCGGACCCGTCGGCAACACCCTGGCTCGGCCGTCGTCATCGCGATTCACGCGTTCCACGAGTGCGGGAAAACGCCGCTGCATCCAGACGGTGGCCACGATCACGAGGAGGCCGAGCGTCGCGAGCGCGACCGGCAGTGCGATGACGCGACGGAAGACGTCGAATGCGAGGTAGCCGAGGTACCCGAACGCCGCGACGCCGCCGGCGAGGAGCAGCACGCGTCGTCGGAGATAGAGTGACGCAACGACGAGCGCCGCGGCGACGAGCGGCATCGCGTGTCGCCAGGCGCCGATCGATGACCAGACCTGCGTGTAGCCGACGCCCAGCGTGATCGAGCCGGCGATGTAGAACCAGAGGGCGTAGTCCTCGTCAGGCGGTTGGCGTCGATCCACCGCGTAGGCGATGGCGAACAGCGTGCACGCGATCACGCACTGGTAATACGGGCCCACGTACCACGACAGGCGCGGGTCGCCTAACGCCCGCCCCAGATGCAGCATCACGCCGACGAGCGCGATGGCGACGGGAGCCGCCAGCCCGAAGAACGGCACGCGGCGGATCGTGGCGAGCGCGACGCCGATGGTGGCGAGCTCGATGATGATGGCGCGCGATGCCATGTAGGGATCGTACCGCGCGAGCGCGTTGTCCCACGCGAGCGGATCGGGCCATTCACCGGTAAGGCGGAGCACCGCCCAGCCCCAAACGGGCGTCATCGCAACGGCGAGCACAGCAGCGATCCCACCAGCAAGCTCGAACCCACGACGGCGGAGCAATGTGGCGGCACCCGCGAACGCCGCCGCATACAGCACCGACACGCCGAGCACGCCGCCGGGTCCGAGCGCGGTCCACCGGTCGGCGAGCAACCAGCCGAGGGCGAACAACACGAGCAGTGCGCCGAGCGAGTAGGCGATGGTGATGGCGTTGAAGCCGCGGCGCGCCTCCCGACCGATCGTCGCGCCAGGCGTGGCGGCGGCTATCGCCGCGTTAGGCACCACGGTCGCCAGCTCGACGGCGAGCGCGTGCAGCGCGGTTCGCTGCTCGGCGTCGATGACACCGCGGTCAGCAGCAGCGTCGATGAGGGCGCTGGCCGGGACGTTACGGGTGAGTCGGTCGACTTCGGACACTATTCGCCTGGATCACAAATATTGCTTTCCACACGCGGCATTGGGCTTGCTTACTTTCGCGACCGTTCACCGTCGCGCTGCATGTCGCTGTACCCGTTGCACCACCCTCAACCACAGGTCCGAGCGATGGCGTCGATTTGGAAAGGATCACTGACCTTCGGACTGGTACACGTTCCCGTCGAGATGAAGCCCGCCGTTCGTGCCGACCAGATCCATTTCCGGCAGTTGCACTCGGAAGATCTGTCGCCGATCAAGTACGAGCGGGTCTGCCAGGCCGACGGCTCGCCTGTTCCCTGGAGCGAGATCGTGAAGGGCTACGAGTACGAGAAAGGCAAATACGTCGTGCTCACCGACGATGACTTCAAGAAAGCCGCGCTCGATACTTCCAAGACCATCGACATCATCGACTTCGTGCGCGAAGACGAGATCGACCCGAGATTCTTCGAAACTCCCTACTACCTCGTGCCCTCGAAGGGCGGCGACAAGCCCTACGCCCTGCTGCGCGAGGCGATGCGGCAGTCGAACGTCGTCGGCGTCGGCAAGGTCATCATCCGCCGGACGCAGCATCTGGCCGGTGTGCGCGTGGTCGGTCAAGCGCTGGTCATCGAGCTCATGCGGTTCGCGAACGAGCTCGTGGACATCGGTGAATACTCGTTCCCGGGCAGCGACGCCCTCCGCGAGCAGGAGCTCACCATGGCGACGCAGCTCGTACAGAATCTGGCCGAGCCGTTCGATGCGTCGCGCTACACGGACGACTACCGCTCGAACCTGATGAAGCTCATCCGCACGAAGATGAAGGGGAAGAAGGTCACGGCCACGGAGCCGATGGACAACGACGACGAGGACTCGAAAGTGCTGGATCTCATGTCGCGACTCCAGGCGAGTCTGGCCGAGGGGCGCGCGGCGAAGGGCGCGGGCGGCGGGAAGAAGCGCGTCGCGAAGACCCCGCGCGCTGCCGGTACGAGGAGCCGTCAGAAGAAAACGGCATAGGAGCATGGAGGGGACACGAGTGACGACACGATCGAAGCCGGCAGCGAAGCAGACCGCGATGCTCGAGGAGTACCGCGCGAAGCGCGACTTCGAACGGACCGAGGAGCCCGAGGGCGCGACGCGCTCCTCGGGCTCCTCGAGCACAAAGGCATCGTCGCCCGCGCGACCGCTGCGGTTCGTCATCCAGAAACACGCGGCAAGCCATCTGCACTACGATTTCCGCCTGGAGCTGGATGGCGTGATGAAGAGCTGGGCGGTGCCGAAGGGTCCGTCGCTCGACCCCACGCAGCGACGGCTCGCGATGGAAGTCGAGGATCACCCGATCGAGTACAACACGTTCGAAGGCACGATCCCGGCGGGGCAGTACGGTGGCGGCACCGTGATGCTGTGGGACCGCGGGACGTATGACGCCGCCGAGGGCGGCGTCGACGCGTTGCGCCGCGGGTACGAGCGCGGCGACATGAAGTTCACGATGAACGGCGAGCGGCTGCGCGGATCGTTCGCGCTCGTTCGCATGAAGGGCAAGGGCGAGCGGAAGCCGCAATGGCTTCTGATCAAACACCGCGATGACGACGCCGTCGCGGACTGGGACATCAGCGCGATCGACACGTCGGTCGCTACGGGACGCACGATGGACGAGATCGCGAACGGCAAGCGGGCGAAGACAAAGGCCGCAGCGCCAGCCGCCGGCGTGAAGCGCGCCAAGGCGAAGCCCGAACCCAAGGTGACGCCAGCGCGCGCACCGCGCTCGCCGCGCTCGGTGTCCAGCATCACGCCGATGATGGCGTCGATCGGAACCGAGATCCCCACCGGTGACCAGTGGACGTTCGAGCCGAAATACGATGGCGTCCGCGTGCTCGCCTTCGCATCCGGCTCTGGCGTTAGGCTCGTCACGCGCAACGGCAACGACAAGTCGGCGCAGTTCCCCGAGGTCACGGCGGCCGTGCGCACCCTCGCGCAGCGGCGCAAGCGCCCGTTCGTGCTCGACGGCGAGATCGTCGCCCTCGAAGGCGATGCGCCGGCACGCTTCCAGGCACTGCAGGGGCGCATGCACCTCAAGGACACCGAGGACATTTCCGGGCAGCGGACGAGTGCGCCATCGGCGCTCATCGCGTTCGATCTCCTCGTGGACGGGACGGACGTCATCGTCGACGAGCCCTGGACGGTGCGCCGGAAACGACTCGAGCGTTTCATCGGCACCAATCCGCCTAACGCTTTGCGACTCGGGGAAACGGGGCCGGGCAATGGCGAGCAGCTGCTCGCTCGCGCACGCAAGAACGACTGGGAAGGCATCATCGCGAAGCGCACGACGTCCGTGTATCAACCCGGCGCGCGCTCACGCGATTGGCTCAAGCTCAAGATCGAGTTCCGTCAGGAGTTCGTGGTCGGTGGCTACACCGAGCCCCGCAACACGCGCGAGCACATCGGCGCCGTGCTCCTCGGCTACTTCGACGGCGACGATCTCGTGTACGTCGGACACACCGGCGGCGGGTTCAACCGCGAGAGCCTTGCGGACATGGCGCGTCGCCTGCGTCGGCTCGAGCGGAAGTCGTCGCCGTTCTCGACGACCGTGCGGACGAACGAGAAAGCGCACTGGGTGCGACCGGAGGTCGTGGTCGAAGTGAAGTTCAACGAGTGGACGGATGATGACCGACTGCGAACGCCGATCTTCCTGGGTGTTCGCGATGACAAGGACGCGCGCGAGGTCGGGCGCGAAGCGACGAGCGTTCAGAGAGGCGCTGCCACGCGACGGCGCGTTGGCGCCGCCGCGAGCGCGAAGACCGCGAGGAAGACGACGACGAAGACCGGCGCGAAACCGCGCTTCGACGAAAGCCGCGACGAAACTCCCTGCGAAGAAGCAGACGGTCCGCGGCGACGTGTCATCGCTCGAGGGTGAGCTCGAAGCTGCGGAGCGCGAGGGACGCGATGCACACCTAACGCTGTCGAGGGGCGTCTCCCTCAAGCTGTCGAGCCTCGGCAAGGTCTGGTTCCCGGGCCGCGCCGGCGGGTTCACGAAGGGTGACGTGCTTCGCCACTACGTGCGGGTCGCGCCGTTCATTCTTCCGGTCATGGCCGACCGCCCGATCGTGCTCAAGCGATTCCCGGACGGCATCAACGGTGAAGCGTTCTACCAGCAGAAAGCGCCGGAGCATCCGCCGGCCGGCGTCCGCGTGGAGACGATCGAGGACGCCGACGGCGATCGGGTGGAGCGCCTCGTCGGCGGCTCGCTCGCGACGCTGCTGTACCAGGTGCAGCTCGGCACGATCTCGGTGGACCCGTGGCACGCGCGCGTGCAGTCGCTCGACTTCGCGGACTGGTCGGTCATCGATCTCGACCCGGGACCGCGTGCGAAGTTCGAGCGCGTGGTGGAGGTCGCAACGTGGGTGAAGGAGGAGCTCGACCAGCTGGGGCTCCGCGCGGCGATCAAGACGTCAGGTGCGAGCGGCCTTCACATTTTTCTTCCGCTGCCACCGCGCACGAGCAACGAGTCGGCGCTGCTCATCGCGCAGATCGTGGCCACGCGAGTGGCACAGGCGCATCCGAAGGAGGCGACGGTCGAGCGCGGGGTCGCGGCGCGGCCGAAGTCCACGGTCTATGTCGACTACCTGCAGAACGTCCTCGGCAAGTCGGTGGCGGCGGCATACGCGGTACGCGCGCGGCCAGGCGCGACGGTCTCGACGCCTCTCGAGTGGAGCGAGCTGACCCCGAAGCTGGATCCCACGGACTTCACGATCGAGACGGTGGCAGCCCGCTTCGCGCGGGTGGGCGACCTGTGGGCGGCGGGGCTCAAGGAGCGGAATTCGTCGGCTGCGTTGAAGGCGCTGACTACGAGGCGCTGAGCCAGCGCTGGGGACTGGGGACTGGGGACTGGGGACTGGGGCTGCACGCTGGGGACATCTGCCGACGGCTGCATGCTGCGGCCGCACGCTGCCCGCTGCTGCCAATACCGCCCGGTCACCCACGCGCTGCTCGCGCAGCGCCGCACTCAGCGTCACCCAGCAACCAGCACGACCACCCAGCAACCAGCTCGCAGTTCTTCAGTCCCCAGTCCCCAGTCCCCGTCCCTGCCTCGGCCATTTAGATTGCGCCGATGCCCGCGCCCACCCCCGCCCTCGCAGTCCGTGGTCTGCGAAAGGCCTACGCCAATGTCGTGGCCGTCGAAGCGCTCGATCTCGAGGTTCGCGCTGGAGAGTGCTTCGGACTCCTCGGCCCGAACGGCGCCGGCAAGACCACCACCATCGAGATTTGCGAAGGACTGCTCGCGCCTGATGCCGGAGTGGTCGAAGTGTTCGGCATGCAATGGGCACGCGACGGCAACTCGCTGCGATCGCGGCTCGGAATTCAGCTGCAGGAAACGCAGCTCTCCGAGAAGCTCACCGTCGAAGAGACCGTGCGGCTGTTTCGCTCGTTCTACCCCGCCGGTCGCACCGTCGACGAAGTGATCGGGCTCGTACAGCTCGACGAAAAACGAAAAGCGCGCGTCGGGACGCTCTCCGGCGGACAGAAGCAGCGCCTCGCTGTCGCCTGCGCGCTCGTCGGTGATCCAGATCTGCTCTTTCTCGACGAGCCGACGACCGGACTCGATCCGCAATCGCGGCGACAGCTCTGGGACATCATCGATGCCTTTCGCAACGAAGGCGGCACGACAGTGCTCACCACGCACTACATGGACGAGGCCGAGCGCCTGTGCGATCGCGTCGCCATCGTCGATCATGGTCGCGTCATCTCGCTCGGCACACCTCGCGAGCTCATCGCGTCGCTCGGCGCTGGGCATGTCGTCGAGTTCGGCGTCGATGGATCGCAGGACATCGATGAGCGGACGCTGCTCTCGCTCGCCGGTGTGAAGTCAGCGAGACGTTCCGGCGGACGCTGGGCACTGCAGGTCGGCGCCGCGCACGAGACCATTCCGCTCCTGCTCGCCGAACTGACCGAGCGCGCGTTGCCGCTCACGGAGTTGAGCACGCACTCACCGACACTCGAGGATGTCTTCGTCACGCTGACGGGGAGGAGTCTGCGCGATGACGTCTGATCGGATGGTTGATCGAGCGACCCGCCCGAAGAACACCGCTGGCAACACACCCGCGATCGTCCAGCTCACGCTGTCGCGCTTTCGCGAATTCTATCGCGAGCCCGAGGCGGTGTTCTGGGTGTTCATCTTTCCCATCCTGCTGGCCGCGGGACTCGGTATCGCGTTTCGGAATAGGCCCGCTGAGGCATCGCACATTGCCGTTGTCTCGAGCGCCGCGAACAATGCTGTAGTGGACTCGTTGAAGACGGCACCTAACGTCACTGTCGACGTGCTCGACGACACGGCGGCAACCGCAGCGCTGCGAACTGGTCGAGTGGCACTCGTTGTCATACCGCGTGCGGATGGCGGCGTCGAGTATCGATTCGACGAGGCGCGTCCCGAGTCCCGCACGGCGCGGCTCATCGTCGATCGCGCCGTACAACATGCTGGAGGTCAGCAGGATCCGGTGCGCACGACCGACACGCGCGTGAGCGAGCGTGGGTCGCGCTACATCGACTTCGTCGTGCCAGGGCTGCTCGGCATGAACCTCATGGGAAGCGGCATCTGGGGCATCGGCTTCTCCATCGTCGACGCGCGAAAGAAGAAGCTGCTGAAGCGACTCATCTCGACGCCAATGTCGCGCGCGCAGTACCTCGCGTCGTTCCTCATCTTCCGACTGTCGTTGCTCGTGATCGAGGTCGCGACCCTCATCGGCTTCGGCACGCTGGTGTTCGGCGTGCCGCTCCGAGGGTCGTTCATCCAACTCGTCGCGATCTGCGTGCTGTCGTCACTCGCGTTCGGCGGAATGGGATTGCTGGTCGCGTCGCGCGCCCGCACGGTCGAGGGCGCGTCCGGCCTCATGAATCTCGTCATGATGCCGATGTGGGTGTTCTCCGGCGTCTTCTTCTCGTCAGGCAACTTTCCGAAAGTCGCGCAGCCGTTCATTCAGGCGCTTCCCCTCACCGCCGTGAACGACGCGCTGCGCGCCAACATGCTGCAGGGCGCCTCCTGGAACGTCGTGGGCCACGAGATCGTGATCATCGCGACGTGGCTGGTGGTCTGCTTCACACTGGCATTGAGACTCTTCCGGTGGCGGTGAACGCGCGTCGTAGTTGGGTGATCGCGGCATTCGTCGCGGTCTACCTGATCTGGGGTTCGACCTATCTCGGTATCCGTTTCGCGATCGAGACAATTCCGCCGTTCCTGCTATCGTGCGTGCGCTTCACGCTCGCGGGAGCGATTCTCCTCGTCATCGCGAAGGTGCGCAACGCTCCGAATCCGACGGCTCCGCAGTTTCGGACCGCGGCGATCGTCGGCTCGCTGCTGATGCTCGCGAACTCGCTCGTTGGCGTGGCCGAATCGCGGATTCCGTCCGGCATCGCCGCGCTACTCGTGGCGATGACGCCGCTCTTCATGGTGATCCTCGAGTGGGCGCGTCCTCACGGGAAGAAGCCGACGCTGCTCGTCGCGATCGGGCTCCTGATCGGACTCGGCGGCGTCGTCGCGCTCGTTGGCCCGGGATCGTTCGGCGGCGGGGGTGGCATCGACCTGATCGGCGCCGGTACGGTCGTGGCTGGCTGCCTGGCGTGGTCCAGCGGCTCGATCTACTCGCGTTATGCGCCACGTCCGTCGTCGGGGCTGGTGATGACGGGATACCGAATGCTCGTGGGCGGGGTGTTCGTGGGCATCATCGGCGTCATCCGCGGTGAGTTCGCGACGTTCCACCTCGCGGACGTCTCGATGCGGTCGATCCTCGCGTGGGCGTATCTGCTCGTCTTCGGGTCGCTCATCGCGTTCACGGCGTTCGTCTATCTGCTGCGCGTCTCGACGCCGGCGCGCGTGGCGACGTATGCGTACGTGAACCCGGTCGTTGCGGTGATCCTTGGCTGGTTGCTGGCAGGCGAAGCGATCAGCTCGCGAATGATCGTGTCGGCTGTCATCATAGTCGCGGGCGTCGCGCTGATCACGTTCGCTGAAGGGCGCACGCCGGCGCCCGCCAGGGACGAGCGCGTGAAGCGGGTTCGCGCGGATGGCACACCGTACTCCGTTCCGGACTCCGTCCTCACGCCCGCCGATGACGTCCCCGCCACCGATCGCGCCTAACGTCATGCTCGAGCCGCTGACTCCGACCGACCACGACACGCCGTTCCTCGGCGACATTCCGCCTGACGAGTTCCATGCGCAGGCGCGTCGCGTCATCCGGTGGATCGCGGACTACCTCGAGAACCCGGAGCGCTTTCCGGTGCTCGCGCGCGTCGCACCAGGCGACATCACGGCGAGACTTCCCCTCGAACCGCCCGCGGAGCCGGAGTCGATCGAGGCCGTACTCGACGACTTCGAGCGGCTGATCGTGCCTGGCGTGACACACTGGAACCACCCCGGCTTCTTCGCGTACTTCTCGGTCTCCGCATCGGCCCCGGGTATCCTGGCCGAGATGCTCATCGCGGCGCTGAACGTGAACGCGATGCTGTGGAAGACGTCGCCGAGTGCGACGGAGCTCGAGCTGCGAACGCTGGACTGGCTGCGGCAGATGCTCGGGCTCAGGGAGGGATGGTTCGGGCTCATCAACGACACCGCGTCGATCTCCACGCTGCTGGCGCTGGCCGCGGCGCGAGAGGCGAAGCCGGAGCTCGAGATCCGCGAGCGTGGAATGGCCGGCCGCACTGACCTGCCGCGGCTCCGCGTGTACACGTCGTCGCACGCGCATTCGTCGGTCGACAAGGCGGCGATCACGCTCGGAATCGGGCACGAGAACGTCGTGCACATCGACGCCGATGACGCGTTTCGCATGAAGATCGACGCGCTCGAGGCGGCGGTGCGCGCCGATCGGGAGCGCGGCTATCTGCCACTCGCGACGGTGGCGACCGTGGGAACCACGAGCACGACGAGCATCGACCCGGTGCCGGCAATCGCCGCGTTATGCACGCGCGAATCGATGTGGCTGCACGTGGACGGCTCGTACGGCGGCGTCGCGGCGGTGGTGCCGGAGATGCGTCACGTGCTCGCGGGCGTGGAGCTCGCGGATTCCCTCGTCGTGAACCCACACAAGTGGCTGTTCACGCCGATCGATCTGTCGGCGATGTTCACGCGTCGCCCCGACGTCCTCAAGCGCGCGTTCACGCTCGTGCCGGAGTATCTCGTCACGCGCGAGCAGAGCGATGTCGTGAACCTCATGGATTACGGCGTGCAGCTCGGCCGCCGCTTCCGCGCGCTCAAGCTGTGGATGGTGATTCGCGCGTTCGGCGCTCACGGCCTCGCGGCTCGCCTGCGACAGCAGATGGCGATGGCGCAGGAGTTCGCGAGTTGGGTGGACGAAGAACCGGATTGGGAGCGCGTCGCGCCAGTGCCGTTCTCGCTCGTGTGCTTTCGTTATGCACCGGCTGGTACGAGCGAGGTGGATCGCGACGCCATGAACGCGGCGATTCTCGAGCGTGTGAACGCGAGCGGCAGCGCGTATCTCTCGCACACGAAGCTCAACGGCCGCTTCGTGCTCCGCCTGGCCATCGGCAACATGCGTACGGAACCGCGACACGTCGCGAATGCGTGGCGGCTGCTGCGTGACATGTCATTGTCAGCCCGAGGAGCAACAGCGACGAGGGACCTTCTGTGATGTCATCGTAGAACCTCGATTGGCTCGTTGCGCGATGGATTCCTGTATGATCGCGCCGCGGTCGGTGGGAACTACGATTGTGCGGATCTGTCCTGCGAAACTACCGGATACGGCTTTGCATTCAGGCATCATCGCGGCCGGCCAATGGGAACTGCGATCGCGCCGATGACGCGGAAGAAGCAGGATCGATCGCGTTCGGGACGGCCCCTCGCGCAACGAGCCGGGATTTGTTGGGAACGGCCGCTCGGGACGCAGGAGTCGACGGAACGGCCGTTCCCATTGTTCGATCAGGGTCCGGCGAGGGCCAGTGTCGGTGCAAAGCCCGATCCGGCCGTTTTCCGTGTCATCCGCAAAATCGTAGTCCCCACCGACCGCGGCGCGGCGATGCGTGAATGCAAAGCAGTATCCGGTAGTTTCGCAGTGCAGATCCGCCGAATCGTAGTTCCCACCGGCCCGGCGCGATGGCGCCGAGCGGGCTAGGCGTCCGGGGTGGACGACTGCGGCGTCGTCGGTGTCTGCTCCGAGAGCAGCGGCGGGCTCTGGCGACGACGGATGAGCACCACGAAGACCAGCACCACGCCGACGATCAGCAACCCGGCGATGACGTCCTCGTATCGGCGGATGTGGCCGAGGACGAGCAAGGCTGTTTCGCCGAAGAGCCAGCCGACGAGCGCGAATAGCGTCGACCAGATGATCGACGCCAGCGCGGTACCGATGAGGTAGACCGGCAACCGCATCCGGGCCGCGCCGCAGGCGATCGGCAGCACGATGCGAATCCCGAACGCGAAGCGAACCGCGAACGTGCTCCGCCAGGGGCTTCGCCTAACGAAGACGAGCAGCCGGGTCACGTACCGGCCGACCTTCCGGAATCGATTCCGCACCCACTTGCTACGCCAACGGCCGAGTGCGTAGAGCGCGACGCCGGCGGCCCAGGTGCCAATGGAACAGGCGAGGACGACTCGCACGAACCCGAGATGCCCTTCGTGCGCCGCGAATCCGCCGACGATCGGGGCGGCCTCCTCAGTGATGATCCCGGATGCGCCCAGGGTCACGTACGCCCAGGCTTCGGCGAGATGGCTGAGAAGGGTATGGGATTCCACGGCCTAGGAATCTACGTAGGGCGGGAATGGGAGGGAACGGGACGGGCCTGTCGGAAGGCGGGAACGACGCCTCGGGATCGTCAGCTCTCGCTGTCGCAGACGGCCTCCCGAGGGTCCTCGTCCGCTCCTCCGCCTACCCGCTCCCCGCTCCCGCCTCAGACGTCAGTCACCGGCTTCCGGCGCCAGCGCCGGCACCGGGTACTCGGCCGTCTGCTGCTTCACGCGCATACCGAAGCGACGGGCGAAGCTGGTACGCCACTCGTCGAGGATCTCGTAGAACGTCGGGATCGCGACCAGCGTCAGGAGCGTGGACGTGATCACGCCGCCGATCACCGAGATGCCTAACGGCGACCGGAACTGCGCGCCCTCGCCCGTCCCGAGCGCGACCGGCAACATGCCGGCGATGAGCGCGACCGTCGTCATGAGGATCGGACGGAGCCGGATCGCGCCAGCTTCAATGAGCGCCTCGCGCAGACCGAGCCCCTGCTTCTCTCGCGCCCACTTCGCGAAGTCGATCAACAGGATCGCGTTCTTCGCCACGATGCCCATGAGCAGGATCACGCCGATGAGACTCATGATGTTGATCGTGTTTCGCGTCAGCGCGAGACCGAGCATCACACCGATGAGCGACAGCGGGAGCGACAACATGATCGCGAGCGGATCGAGGAACGACCCGAACTGCATCACGAGGATCAGGTACATCAGCCCAATGGCGACGCCGAGCGCGAGGAAAATCTGGCCGAACAGCTCGCCCTGTTGCTGGGCTTCGCCGCCCTTCTCCACGCGGACGCCGGGCGGCGGCTGGAGCGCCAGCATCCGAGCGAAGGCATCCGACGTGACCTCGCCCATGGACCTGCCGGATGTGTTGAACTCGACCGAGACGACCTTGTCGCGGTTCAGGTGGTTGATCACCGCCGGGCCTACGCCGGCGCTCACCGTCACGACCTGGCCTAACGGGGCCGTGGACGGCAAGCCGTTAGGTCCCTGGATCACGAGCGGGAGCTGACGCAAGTCGGAAGCGCGCTTCCGCGCCTCAGGCGCGAGACGCACGTACACGTCACGCATCTCGCCGCTCGGATCCTGCCAGTCGCCCGCGTCGATACCGGCGAATGCCGGGCGCAGCGCCTGCGCGACCTGACCGACCGTGACGCCGATGCTCCCGGCAACACCACGGTTGAGATCCACCGTGAGCTCGGGCTTCTGGCCCTTGGTGGACAACGAAACGTCCACTGCGCCCGGCACAGCCTCGACTGCCTTGAGCGCGCGCTCGGAGTACGCCGCCAAGTCCTCCGTATTGCTGCCGCGGACCTGCAGCTGCACCTGCTTCCGTCCACCGCCCCAGTCGGTGGCGAACACGGCGACTTTCGCGCCGCCCACGGACTTGAGCTCGTTGCGAAGCTGCGCCGATAGCCCCTCGACGCTGAGATTCCGCTGGCCCTTCGACACGAGGCGCACATAGACCTTCGCGACGTCCACGGCGCCGGTCTGCCCGCCGCCAATGGTCGTGTACGCGTAGCGCACTTCCTTGTGCGTCTGAATCTGCCGCACGACTTCGTTCGCCTTGATGCGCGTGTACTCGATATTCGAGCCCGGCGGCGACTCGATCGTCACGTTCAGCTCGGCCTGATCATCCTCGGGGAAGAAGCCGAAGCCGACCAGCGTGTTGTTGCCGATCTTGATCACGGGCATGAGCAGCGCGAACACGAACGTGCCGGCCGCAATCGCGGAGACCGACCAGCGATGGTCGAGCGCCCAGGCGATCACGTGCTTGTAGTTCTGCGCCTGACGATTGAACCAGTGGTTGAACTTGTCGAGCGTGCGCGTGATCCACGACTTCCGATGTTCTTCGACGTGCGGGTCAGCCCAGTACGCGGAGAGCATCGGGTCGAGCGAGAACGACACGAACAGCGACACCATCACCGAGCACGCCATCGTCAGCGCGAACGGTTTGAACCACTGACCACCGATACCCGGCATGAACGCCGATCGGCACGAACACCGCGATGATCGAGAACGTCGTCGCCGCGACGGCGAGTCCGATCTCGTCGGTACCCTCTCGCGCCGCCGTGTAGTGGTCTTTTCCCATCTCCACGTGTCGCACGATGTTCTCTCGAACCACGATCGCGTCGTCGATCAGAATACCGATCGCGAGCGAGAGACCGAGAAGCGACATCGTGTTGAGCGTGAACCCGAACGACCACACGGCCACGAAGCTCGCGAGCACGGACACCGGAAGCGCGAGGCCCGTGATCACCGTCGAGCGCCACGAATTCAGGAACAGGAACACGACGAATACCGTGAGCAATGCGCCGAGCAACAGCGACTCCTCGACGTTCGCGACGGAATTCCTGACGCGCTCGCCGCGATTCTTGACGATGTCGATGGCCGTGCCCTTCGGCAGGCGCTTCTTGATCACGTCGAGTCGCGCGATCACCTGATCGGCGACCTGGGTGGTGCTGTAGCCTTTCGACTTCTTGATGTCGATGCCGACCGACTCGCGGTTGCTGTAGCCCGCGTCGGGTCCGGTGCGCGTGCTGAACAGCGCGAGCGAGCGCGCCTCCTCGGTCCCATCGAGAATGTCGGCCAACTGGCCGAGCCGGATGACTCTTCCGTTGCGTTCGGCGACGACGATCTGCATGAACTCTTCGGGGCGCTCGAGGCGTCCGCGGAGACGGATCGAGCGCTCGTCGAGATCGCCCGTGACACGTCCGACGGGCGCCGCGAGGTTCTGGAGCTGGAGCGCCGCGACGACCTGCGAGACGCCGATGCCCGCCGCCTGGAGCGCCTGCGGCTTGATCTGCACGGTGAGCTCGCGTTCGACCTTGCCCGGCACCTCGACTTCGGCCACACCCGGAATGGAGCGGAACTCACGCGTTAGGCCCGGATCGGCGAGCCGCGTGAGCTCACCCGGCGTGAGCGTGTTCGACGACAGCGCCAACGACACGATCGGGAGATCCGTGTCGTTGAACTTCTTGATGATCGGCTCCTTCATCTCGGTCGGCAGATCCGCACGGATGCCGGAGATGGCGTCGCGAATGTCCTGCGTCGCCTCGGAGAGCGGCTTCTCGAAAAGGAATTCGACCATCACGGTGGCGAATCCGTCCTCGGCCGTGCCGGTGACGGTTTTCACGCCGCTGATGGACGAGATGGCCTCCTCGACGGGATCGAGGATTTCCTTTTCCACACCGTCGGGCGACCCGCCGGGATACGGAATGCCGACGGTGACGATCGGCGGTGCGACGTCGGGAAACTCGTCGGTCTGGAGCTTACCTAACGCGATCAGTCCGAAGACGACGAGCGCCAGCATCGACACCACGGTGACGATGGGCCGCTTGATCGCAAAATCCGAGATGAACATATCGTACTCTCCAATATGTAGCTATCAGCTATCAGCTATCAGCCATCAGCCATCAGCGTGCCCGCGTCATCCCGAGCGGCAGCGAGGGATCTTCCCGAACATCATTGTGGTCAGGTCCGCTCCAATGACATCACACGAGATCCCTCGCTGCGCTCGGGATGACACCGCCCTCCGCCTTCGCCTCCGGCCCTCCGCCCTCCGCCCTCCGCTCAGCTTTTCGACGCCGGCGTATCCGACGGCGTGCTCACGCGAACCGGTGTGCCCGGCGAGATGCCGCGCGCCGCGCCCGTGAGCAGCGTGTCGCCCGGTGTCAGCCCGCTCTTGATCTCCACTCGCTCCGAGTCCTCGTCGCGCAGGCCGAGCTCGACTTCCACGCGCTCGACCTTGCCGCCCTTGAGCCGGATCACGAACGGCTTGACGCCCGTCACGTCCACTGCCCCCGTCGGCGCGACGAGCGCGTTCCGCCGCTCGCTCGCGACGCGCCCCTCGGCGAACAGGCCGCCGACGAGGTTGTTGCCGCTGTTCGGAATCGCCACCACCACGCGCACCTGACCAGTGCTCGGGTCAGCCGTCGGGTTGATGCGCGTGATCTTGCCCGTGAACGTGCGATCGGGATACCCGCTCACGCTGAACGAGACCGGCGAGTTGATCTTGACCGCGGATAGCTGCGCCGCGGGCACCGACGCCTCGAGACGCATCGTGGTCGGATCGACGACGGTGAACATCTCGCCACCTGGTTGCACCACGTCGCCAGCCGAGACGTTCCGCTTCGCAACGATGCCGGCGAATGGCGCCCGCACGTGCGCGTCGGCGAGCTGCTTCTCCTGCAACGTTAGGCGGGCTTTCGCGTCGGCCAGCTGCGACTGCGCAGCGTCGTTCTGCGTGCGCGCGGCGTCCAGGTCGCGGTCGGCGATGGCGCCGGCCGTCGACAATCGCTGGTTGCGCTCGAGGTTCCTCGCCGACACGTCGGCCGCACTCTGCGCCGACGTCACCGCCGATCGCGCCGAGAGATACTGATCGCGAATCGTACGGTCATCGATGCGCGCGACGAGCGTGCCCGTCGCGACGCGCTCGCCTTCGTCGACGGCCGTCTGCAGCACCGTACCGCCGATCTGCGCGCGGACGGTCGCCTCCTGCGCCGCCTGCAGGTTGCCGGAGATGGCCGGCCCGCTGGCGAGATCGGCGAGCGCGACGACGACAATGTTCTCGGTCCCGACCGTCGTCGGGGCTGGCGCGGCTTCGGCCTTGGCGTCGCCGGCATTGCCGCTCTTGCAGCCAACGGACGACACCGTCAGCGCGAACGCGACGGCGAGCGAGGCGGCGCGAGCACCGCGGCGAGTGATATCTGCTTGCATTGGAGTCGTACTCCCTACTGTCCGGGTGCGGAAACGCTGGCGGACTGTCCCGCCCGCGGCTGTTGCTGTGGTTGCTGCTGTTGCTGCGTGCCACCGGCACCCCTCGCGCCGGCCGGCGTATTCGTGCTGCCGCCGATGTTCGAGCCGCCAGTGGTCGGGCCGCCAGATCCAAGCGGGAGGTCCTTCAACAGCGTTAGGCGAAGGCGCGCGACCTGGAAGTCGCGCGCGGCCTGCGCCCGGTTGGCCCGCGCCTGCTGCAGCAGCACGCGCGACTCCGTGAGCTCGAGCTGCGTCGATAGCCCCTCACGGTAGCGAACCTCGGCAATGGTGTACGCGCGCGTCGCCTGCTGTGCCGTGCCCGAGCTTGCCGCCAGCGTTGCCGCGGCCTGCTCGAGCTGTGCGACGCTCTGCCGCGCGTCCAGCGCCGCGAACTCACGCGTCTGCTGGAGTCGCGCCCGCGCCTCGGTCACGTTCGCCCCCGCGACCTTGTTCTCGCCGCGAATGCGCCCACCAGTGAAGATCGGCATCGTGGCACCAAGCGTCACGGACCAGTTGTTCACCCACGAGCTCCAGGCGGGAATGGTCTGGCTCGGAAACGCGACGTGCGCGTATGACGACGACAACGACACGTTCGGCAGATACTCCGACCTGGTGATCCGGCGCTGCGCCCGCTCCACGTTCACGGCTTCGGTCAGCTGCCTAACGGTGGACCGCGCATCGGCGCTCGTGTCGGCCTGCTGCACGAGTGAATCCGTGAGCGCCACGACCATGGCCGCGGCATTGGCGGCGGTGTTCGTGTTCGCGGCGGAGGTGGCCAGACCAGGCGTGTCCATCTCGTCGTTGATCCCATCCGTGAGCGTGAGCGAATCGCTGTACGGCAAGTTCAGCAGCTGTTTGAGGCGCAGGTAGCTGAGCTCACGCGTCGTCTTCGCCTGCAGCGCGGCCGGCACCTGATTGTCTCGAGTGACGCGCGCCCGCAGCAGCTCGAATTCGGATTGGTTGCCGACCTGACGGGCGAGCGACGTCTGGCGGAGCGCCTCCTCAGTCTGCACGAGAGACGAGTCGGCGATCCCGACCAATCGATCGGCGAGCGCCGCGTCGTAATACGCCTGTGCCACGTCGAGGCGCAGTTGCGCACGCTGCGCGGCGACCTCGATGTCCGCCGAGCGACGACCGGCCGTCGCGGCCGCGTTCTGTGCGGAGAGACGGCCACCGGTGAACAGGTTCAGCGAGCCGGTGAGCCCGAGCTGATATTGATTCTGCGATCCAAATCCGACTTTTGAGAAGTCGATGCCGCCGGTGGTCGAGCAGCGCGAAAACGTTTCCACTCCCGTGAGCCGGTCGGCCTCCGATGAGCCTTCCGGCGCGAGGTAGCGCGTGCACGGCTGGAAATACCTGGTGGTATCTGGCGGAGGAGCCCCAGGGACTTCAGGCCCCGGCGCAGTCACCGCCTGCTGCAACGCCGAGAACTGGCTCCTGAGCGTACGCGTGTACTGCGCCGATCCACTGATCTGGGGCAGATACTGGCTGCGCGCCTGCATCTGTTGGCCGTTGGCGCGCTCGACACCAGCGCGCGCGATCTGCAGACTCTCGCTCTCACGCTCGGCGAGGCGCATC
The DNA here is from genome assembly GCA_963829055.1 of uncultured Gemmatimonadaceae bacterium. GTDB lineage: Bacteria > Gemmatimonadota > Gemmatimonadetes > Gemmatimonadales > Gemmatimonadaceae > JAJKIV01. The sequence continues at coordinate 103,211 of CAWHHI010000011.1, forward strand.
GCGTCGTCGAGCGAGAGCGCGCGCGGAGTGCCGGCCGCTGGTCGCGCCGGCGTTGACTGCTGTGCTCGAAGCGTTCCGAGCGACGAAGCGAGGATCGGCGAAGCGAGCATTGCGGCCGCGGCAACAGCGGCGCGCAGGGATATGCGGAAAACCATGGACGTGTTCCGAACTGAAGAGTGAATCAGCGACGCGCCGACGTGCCGCGCGGTCGTTGTCTCGAGTGCGCCGCACGGGCGGGGCTGCGTCGTCGCGGAGCGTCGCATCCGACGGCACGGAGGAAAATCCTGGCGTACAATGCCGCGGCGTCCGACTCCGGCTGTGGGTAGAGCGCGGGCATCATCTCGCGTCCCATGGCGTCGGCGAAGAGCGCGCTGATGAGCATCGTCGCGGCGGTATGCACTTCGCGCTCGGTGATGGAGCCGACGACGCGATCGAGCCGGCCCGCGTATTCGAGGAGCTCGTGGAACGCGGACTGCGTGCCTTCCGACATGCAGGGCGCCATCTCGGGATGCTCTTCGATTTCTCCCATCGCTTTGCGGATCATCGAGCGAGCGCCGCGGAGATGCGTCAGCTGCGCGTCGCACCACGCCGAGAGCTCACGTTCGGGATCGACGGGCTCGTCAGGCAGCCCGTGCGGATCCGTTCCACGAGGTGCGTGCTCACGGATCGCCTCGGCGATGAGGGCGGACTTGGAGCCGAAGAGGCGGAAGAGGGTCACTTCGTTGACCCCGGCCTCGTCGGCGATGCGGCGGGTGGTAGCGCCGCGGAAGCCGGACTCGCCGTAGATGCGTGCGGCGGCGGCGAGGAGTTTCTGTCTGCTGGCCATAAGGACCGGAAAATTTAGACGGGCACTTTCGTGAATGCAAGTGATTACTTGCACTGGCGAGCGGAAGGCGGAAGGAGGCGGTCGGCGGACGGCGGGGATACGCGTTGGGTGCGACTGACGGGCTCACTCTGGGATGCGGATTCGCATTTGCCCTTATTGCGCCATCCGCCGTCCGCCTTCCGGCGGCCGCTTTTCCATTCCATGTTCGGGGCGGCTGTAGACAGGAGTAGTACGATGAACCCACTCGCCGATCGGATTCAGAGCGCGCTCAGCGAGCGATACGTCATCGAGCGCGAGCTCGGCCACGGTGGCATGGCGGTCGTCTTTCTCGCGCGCGATGTGCGGCATGAGCGGCCAGTCGCCATCAAGGTGTTCCGGTCGGACATCGGCGACGCCATGGGTGCGGAACGATTTCGCCGAGAGATCCGGCTGCTCGCGCGGCTGCAACATCCGCACATCCTTCCGCTGTACGACTCCGGCACCACCGGCGAGACGAGCTTCTTCGTCAGCCCATTCGTCGATGGCGAGACGCTCCGCGAGCGGCTACGTCGCGTCGGGCAATTGACGGTCGATGAGGCGGTGCGCATCGCGATCGAGGTCGCCGACGCGCTCGACTATGCGCATGCCCACGAGGTCGTGCATCGCGATATCAAGCCAGCGAACATCCTGCTGCGAGATGGGCACGCGGTCGTCGCGGATTTCGGGATCGCGCGGGCCATGCGCCGGACGGTCGGCGAGTGGACCACCGCCGCGGGCATGAGTGTCGGCAGTCCCGCGTACATGAGCCCCGAGCAGGCGAGCGGCGACGGCGAGATCGACGGGCGCGCGGACATCTATAGTCTCGCCTGCGTGCTGTTCGAGATGCTCGCGGGACAGCCGCCGTTCACCGGGCGATCCGCGCACATGATCATCGTCGCTCGCCTGTCCGGCGTCGCCAGACCCGTACGCGAACTGCGCCCCACAGTGCCTGTGTCGCTCGACGCCGCGATCGCCAAGGCACTCGAACGCTTTCCGGTCAATCGCTTCGCGACCGCCGGCGACTTCCGCGCCGAGCTGGCGATGTCCCTTCAGCCATCGATAGCAACGGGGCGCTGATCGACGGGTTCCGACGCGTCAGTGACGTCCGTCACGTTACGCGGGCGCGGCACTGCTCGCTGTCGCGGCGCGTCGACAGAGCCCAGTCGCCTGTAGTCCACAGCCAACACCGAGCGATCGGTGTGACACGCCTGGCCTACGACTCAACCCGTTGATCGACATCGCGTTAGGTCCCGTGCCACCGCTGGCACCGGACCTGCCCTCCGTCACGGCGCAGACACGAACTCTCACACGCCAGACACACGCGAGACGGTGATCATGAGACGCTTCAACCGGCGGGGCTTCACGTTCATTGAACTGCTCATGGTCATGGTGGTCATGGGCGTGCTTGCAGGCATTGGCGTTCCGCGGATTCGGTCGATGAAGGAGCGCTCGTACCAGGCGACGCTTCGCAGCGACCTTGGCGCGCTCCGCACGGCGCAGGAGGCGTACTACGCCGAGAACCTGCGGTACGCGACGGATATCTCGCAGCTCGAGTTCCGGTTGTCGACGAACGTGTCCATCGACGTCGAATCGACGGACCCGCTCAAGGGGTGGAGAGCGTCGGCGCGGCATGTGTGGCTCGCGACGCCGTGCACGACGGCGGCTGGCCCGGATGCGCTGGGGGTCGAGGCCGGCGCGATCGTCTGCTCGAACATCGCGGCACCATCGTCGGGAGCGATGCAGGCTGGGAACTAGGGGACTGGGGACTCGGGACTGGGAACTACCGGCTCTCTGAGAGAGTAGAGCAGTTGCAGGTGTTGGGATCGGAAATTCGCCTGAGGGGGCCTACTACGATCCATACACGCCGCGGGGCGCAAGCTCCGCGGCGTGTATCGCATCCATACGCGGTGACCGAATACTCTGGTCACGCCTCCAGCGGCGACCAGCGACCAGCACGAGCGACGAGCGACACAGCTGCAGTTGTTGTTCGCCTCCCTACCGCGGGCCACGTGCGGCGACATATGCTGCGATGTGAACCAGCGACACGGCGCATGAGCGACTCGACGGTGAAGGAACGAGAGCGGGCGGCGATACGCGGAGCGACGCCACCAGGCCCGCGACGCAGAGTTCCCGCGCTCAACGCGCTGCGCATGGGCCGCTCCCCGCTCACGTTCCTCACGGAGCTCCGCGACCGCTACGGCGACATCGCGCGCGTCCCGTTAGGCTCCGAGACGCTCTACCTGTTCAGCCATCCGGACCTCGTGCGCGATGTGCTCGTCACGAATCACCGGAACTTCCACAAGGGGCGCGGCCTCGAACGGGCGAAGATATTGTTAGGCGAGGGGCTGCTCACGAGTGAAGGCGACTTCCACCTGCGACAGCGACGGCTCGCCCAGCCCGCGTTTCATCGCCAGCGCGTCGCGGCCTACGGAACGACGATGGCGACGTACGCGGCCTCGCGACGTGACCGGTGGCAATCGGGAGCAACGATCGACGCGCATCAGGAGATGATGGCATTGACGCTCGCCATCGTCGGCAAGACGCTGTTCGACGCCGACGTCGAGCACGAAGCGGCGGAGATCGGGGCCGCGCTGGCGACGACGTTCGAGTCGTTCAGCTTCGGATTTTTCCTGCCGTTTGGCGAGCTGCTCGAGCGCTTGCCACTGCCGGCGACGCTGCGCTTTCGCAAGGCGAGAGCGCGCCTCGACGCGACGATCTACCGGCTCATCGAGGAGCGGCGTCGCACTGGCGGCGATCGCGGCGACCTGTTGTCGATGCTGCTGCTGGCGCAGGACACGGAAGGCGACGGCGGCGGGATGACGGATCTCCAGCTCCGCGACGAGGCGATGACGATCTTCCTCGCCGGCCATGAGACGACGGCGAATGCGCTGACGTGGACGTGGTACCTGCTCTCGCAGCACCCCGCCGTCGAGGCACGCCTGCACGCCGAGATCGATTCGGCGTTAGGCGGGCGGTTGCCGACGGCGGACGACCTCGCGCTGCTGCCGTACACGCGGATGGTGCTGGCCGAGTCGATGCGACTCTATCCGCCAGCGTGGCTCGTGGGGCGGCGGGCGCTCGGCCCATTCGAATCGAACGGGTACACGATTCCCGGCCGCTCGATCATCCTGGTCTCGCAGTACGTGATGCACCGCGACGCGCGCTGGTTCCCGGACCCGGAGCGGTTCGACCCGGAGCGCTTCACCCCCGAGCGTCAGGCGGAGCGGCCGAAGTTCGCGTACTTCCCGTTCGGCGGCGGGCCGCGGGTCTGCATCGGCGAGCAGTTCGCGTGGATGGAGGGGATCATCGCCCTTGCTACGATCGCTCAGCGCTGGAAGCTGCGGCTCGTGCCGGGGCATCCCGTCGCGCTGCAGCCGATCGTCACGCTCAGGCCGAAGCACGGGATACGCATGACCGTCGAGGCGAGGCGTTGAATTCTGCCGCCAATCGTTAGGCCGGCACTAACGCGGCGGCATGGCCAGTACCAAGTGCGTCAGCGACTGATCAGCAGCAGGTGTCAGGCATCAGGTCCCGTATCCGCCGGCTTGGGGCGCGCGTGCGCGGTGGACTCCCGACTGGGCTCGGAGACTGATGCCTGACACCTCGTACTCAACGCTGACGTGCTGAGTGACTGGCCAGGACGCCGAGATGATGCCAACTCCGTCACTTTCGCAGTTTCACAGGCACAACAAGCTTCTCGGCAGTATGCGTCGGCGAGAACGCCGCGACTTTCACGTCGACCAGCCCGGCCTGCTTCGCGGCAGCGAATACATCGACGTCCTTGAACGCCGCGCCCTTCCCTTTCGTGTGCACGACCCAGATCGCGCCGGCCGGCGTTAGGTAGCCGCGGAGCTTCTCCAGGCGCGAGAGGTCTGTGACGGAATTCGCTCCGAAAACGATGACGTCCGTGTCCTTCTTCGGCGTGCGGCGCGCGATATCGCTCGTACGCTCGGCGAGCTGCTCGAGAAACGCGTCGTCATCGACGCCAAGCACGGCGACGCGCATATCGGGCTTCACGCCGAGCTTGTCGAGCAGTGATGGCGGATTGCGAATCTTCTCCGCCCATTTGGCTGCTGAGGGGCCGAGCTCGAAAGCTGCCGTGCCATCCGGGAACGTCACACGCAACGTCCCTGCGTCCGCCTCCGCCTTCGTAATGGCCTTTCGCGGAATGTTCAGCCGAATCGTCCCGCGGAAGATGAGATGATCGGTCTCGAGCAGCGCCTTTCCTTCGGAGCGCTTCCCGTCGAAGTGCACGGTACACTGGGACTCGGAACCCATGGATTCTCGCTGCGTGCTGGTTGTCGCTTACAGCTTGCTGGGGCGACGCGCGCTGCGCAACCAGCCAGCCAGCGGCGAGGGCTCCGGAGGACGGACGGCGGTGAACAGGCGTGCCATCCCGAGCGGCAGCGATTGTCATCCCGAGCGGCAGCGAGGGCATCGAGCTCCTGTGACGTCACCGTAGTCAGTCCGGCCACGATGACGTTCGAGAAGATCCCTCGCGGATGCTCGGGATGACAACGCTTTTCTCCGCCCGTCCGCCCTCCTCCTTCCGCCGTCCTCCTCAGTCCCGACGCAACGCGATGATGGGATCGACGGCCGTTGCGCGGCGGGCCGGAATCCAGCTCGCCAGCGCGGCGACGGCGACGAGGAACAGCGTGATCATGCCGAAGCTCAGCGGATCCGTCGGCGTCACACCGAACAGCAGCGAGCGGACGACGCGCGTGATGCCTAACGCGCCGACGAGGCCGATCCCGAGCCCGATCCCCGCCAGCCGCATGCCCTGTCCGACGACGAGCCGCAGTACATCGACGCGACGGGCACCGAGCGCGACGCGCACGCCGATCTCCTGCGTGCGCTGCGAGACGCTATAGGAGATCACGCCGTACACGCCGATCGCCGCCAGCAGCAACGCGATCACACCGAACACCGAGAACATCGAGCCGAACAGTCCGTACTGCCAGAATCCCAGTTGCCGCACCTTTTCCATCGTGTTGATCTCGTAGAGCGCGAGCGTCGGGTCGGCATCACGCACCGCGCGACGCAGCGCCGGCGTGATGGCCGAGGGCTCGCCGGTCGTTCGCACCACGAGCCCGAGCCCGCGCCACACGCCGAAGCGGAGCGGCAGGTAGGCGAACGACTCCGGTTCCTTGTTGTCGAGGTCATCGTTCGCGATGTCGGGCGCGAGACCGACGACCGTGAACCACGGGCCCGTGGAATCGTTGGCGTAGCGGAAACGATGGCCGAGCGGGTCGGCGCCCGGCCACATGCGCTTCGCCATCGTCTGATTGATGATCGCCACCGGTGTGCTGTCCCGCGCCTCGGCGTCCGTGAACATGCGACCGCTCACGAGCCTAACGCCGAGCGTGGAGAAGAAGTGCGCGCTGATGCCGGCGTAGAGGCCGAAGGGCTCGTCACCCTTCTGAATGGCGCGCCCCTCGATGACGAGGCCGCCGCCACCTGCGCCGCCGGTCGCCGGGATGAGCCCCGACACGAACGCGGACTGCACGCCCGGTAATGCCTCGACGCGCTGCACGATGTCCTCCGCCCGCTGCGCGCGCAGCCCGAGCGAATCGTAGCGCGAGCCCTGCATGTAGAACCGCGTCGTCATGATCGACGTCGTCTCGAAACCGGCGCTGGTGTTCTGCAACGACAGGAAGCTGCGTACGAACAGTGACGCGCCGACCAGCAATACGAGCGAAAGCGCGATCTCGGCGATGACGAGGCTGTTCCGAAGGCGGTTCTTGCGCACACCCGAGCCGCTGCCGCGCGCGCCATCGCGCAGTGCCTCCTGCAGACTCCCGCTGGCTGCCTGCACCGCCGGCGCGAGCCCGAACAGCAGGCCGGTCACCACGGAGATGACCACCGTGTAGATCAGCGTCGCACGGTCGAGGCTCCACTCGATGTAATAGGGCAGCGCGTCCGTGGCCGGGATACCGGCATCGATGAGCTTGAGGCCCCACGCCGCGAGCGGAATGCCGAGCGCCCCGCCCACGACGGCGAGGATGAGACTCTCGGTGAGCAGCTGACGAACGATGCGATGCCGCCCGGCGCCTAACGCCGACCGGATCGCGATCTCGCGCGAGCGCGCCGTGGCGCGCGCGAGCATCAGGTTCGCCACGTTCGCGCACGCGATGAGCAACACGAATGTCACCGCGCCCATCATCGTCAACGTGATGAGCTTGACATCGCCGGGAATGAACACATCGCGAAGAGGCCTGAGCTTCGCCGTCCACGTGTTGTTCTCGGGATATTCGGTCGCGAGCCGAGCGGAGACCTGGGTGAGCGCGGTGCGCGCTCCCTCGATGGTAACGCCGGGCGCGATACGACCGAACGTGAACAGATTCTTCGCCCCGCGGCTCAGCTGACCTTCGTTCTCACGGAGCGGAACCCATAGCTCGCTCTGCTCCGGGAACTTGAACCTGGGCTCCATCACGCCGATCACCGTGTAGGCGACCTCGTTGAGCATGAGCGTCTTGCCGACGATCGTCGGATCGCGTCCGAAGCGTCGCTGCCAGAGCCCGTCGCTCAGGAGGACCACCCGGTCGCCGCCTGGCTTGTCCTCGTCGGCGCGAATCAACCGTCCCAGCGCGGGCTTGACGCCGAGCATTGGGAACAGATTCCAGGAGATGGCGCTCCCCTCCAGTCGCTCCGGCTCGTCGACGTTCGCGAGCGTCATGCTCCGCCCCTGCACGGCGCCGATGTCCGAGAACGCCTTCGACTGGGTCTGCCAGTCGACGAGGTTCGGCCAGGCAACTCCGGCGGTGCCGTTGTTGCGCGTGTTCACCTCCTCGAGCACGACGAGGCGCTCCGGATCGGTGAACGCGAAGGGACGGAGCAGGATCGCGTTCGTGACGCTGAAGAGCGTGGTGTTGACGCCGATCCCGATGGCCAGGCACGCGACGGCAATGAGCGCGAACATCCGACTTCGGGACAGCGTGCGAAACGCGTAGCGAATGTCCTGCAGAAGCGTGTCCATTGCCGGCTCGGGACGAGAGGGGTGCGGGCCCTACGGTGAGTGGCCGCTTGGCGGTTTCATGATGGGACGATTGGCGCGGATGCCGGACGTTCGAGATCATCGCACCGGGGCCGGTGGGAACTACGATTTTACGGATGACACGGAAAACGGCCGGATACGGCTTTGCATCGACGCTGGCTGGTGGCGGGCCATGAATGAAAAGGGAACGGCCGCTCGGGAGACTCCTGCGTCCCGAGCGGCCGTTCCCAAAGAATCCCGGCCCGTGGCGCGAGGGGCCGTCCCGAACGCGATCGATCCTGCTCCTTCCGCGTCATCCGCGAGATCGTCGTTCCCCCAAGCCGCGGCGCGATGAGGCCTGAATGCAAAGCCGTATCCGGCAGTTTCGCAGTACCGATCCGCCCAATCGCAGCTCCCACCGGCCCGGCGCGATGACCTCGACTACGGGGTGACCTGCCCCAGCTTGAGGAGGACTCCCTTTCGGATACGCTCCTCGAGCTTGCCGGTGGATCCACACGCGATACGATCGGCGCTCGAGCCTTCCATGTTCTGCGCCGCGGCCGAGAATGCCGTCTCGAGCTCGGACGCGCCCTTCCCGTCCGGACGAATGACAGACAGGAGCGAGATGTAGATCCGGTAGTTGTTCGCGACCGGGCCGCTGAACGACTCACCGCAGTTGAGGTAGCTCGCCATCGCCTCGTTGCCCAGTCGCCGCGTTTTATAGAAATCGGTGTTCCCATACCGACCGGTAGCCGGGTCGTGCGTTCCGGGCGGAACCCCGAGCTCGTCGTACACGGCCTTCAGCGCCGCGAATGCGCGGCCGGGTGGTGCGGCGACGGGAGCCTTGGCATTCGCGAGTACGGTCGTGCGGTACACCTGCTGGTCGTCGACGGCCACCATTCGGTCGCTCGGCAGCGCGACGTCCGGGCCCCGTGACGACGATGACGCGCACGACGTGGTGCCTAACACGAGGAACAGAAACGCGGTGCGGTGCATGAACACTCCGACGATTGGTGGAATGTCATCCCGAGGAGCGGCGCGACGAGGACTTCTCGAATGTCATTGTGACTAGATCGGCTACGATGACATCACACAAGGTCCCTCGCTGACGCTCGGGATGACACCTGCTGACGTTCGGGACGACGCTCTCCCTCAGCTATCCCTCGGGGAGCAGACGGACCTGCACATAACGCGACTCATTGAGATACTTCCTCGCAATGTCGCGCACCAGCGTCGGGGTCAGCATGGCCCGCAGTTCCCCCCTTCGCAGCACCATCCGCGGGTCCTGCCCATACCGAGCCGAGGCCGCGAGTGAGTTGAGCCAGAAGCCATTCTGACGAATCTCGGTCTCCTCGGCACGACGCTGGATCTCACGCACCTTCTCGATCTCGTCGGCTGTCGGGCCATCCGTCTTGATGCGCTCGATCTCGCGGAACACCGCCGCGCGCAGCGAATCGACGCGCTCCGGCGCCGAGCCGAAGTCGATGGAGAACTGGTACTCCTGACGCGGATCGCGCTCGCTGCTCTGGCTCACCGACACGTCGTATGTCCCGCCTAACTGCTCGCGCAGCACGTCACGGAAGCGCATGCGGAGCACCTCGGCCAGCGACGCCATCGCATAACGATTCTCGCGCGTCCACTCGAACGGGCCATTGAACACGATCACCGTTCGCGCCTTGGGCTCGGTTCCGCGTTTCACATCGCGCGTGACGATTCCCTCGGGCGTGTGCAGCCCGACGTCCTTCCACGTTTCCTTCCGACGAATCGACGGCAGGCCACCAAGCCACGTCAGCACGAGCGGTTTGATCGAATCGACCGTGAAGTTGCCGACGATCACGAACGTGAAGTCGCTCGCGTCCGCGAAGCGATCGCGGTAGAACCGCAGCGACGCCCCGAGGTCGAGCGAGTCGACGGTCGCGACGGTAACGGGAGTCGTGCGCGGGTGATGACTCGACAGGATGACCGAGAGCGAGTCATCGAACGCCTGCTCCGGCGACACACCGCGATTCGCGAGCGCCGCGCGCAGTCGCTGCTTGAGCGCCACGACAGCGGTGCTGTCCGGGCGCGGCGACGTGAAGTACAGGTACATGAGCTGGAACACGGTCTCGAGATCCTTCGGAGAACCGCGACCGAACATCTGCTCCGAGAGCTCGCCGATGCCGGGGAACGCGCTCGCCGCCTTGCCCGCGAGCGCCTTCTGCAAGTCGATCTGACTGAAGGCCCCGACTCCGCCTTCGGTGACGAGCGTCGTTGCCTCACGCGCGCGCGCGAACTCGGCCTGCGAGAGCGTCGACGCACCGCCGGGACTCGTGCCGAGGATGAGGACTTCGTCGGCCTTGAAGTCGGTGGGCTTGAGGATGACGCGGACGCCATTCGAGAGCGTCCAGTTGGTGACGCCCACCTCCGGCACGCGTGTCGTTGCGACGACCGTCGCTGCTTTCGGCGCCCGTGGCACGAGCGGGCGCGACGCGTTGCCATCGTCGTACGCCGCGAGATCTCGGCCAGCCACGGAGTCGAACACCGCGAGCAGTTGCGAGGCACTCGGCACCGTCACGCCCGCCTTCTCAGGCGCGTTCACGGCGATCACGCGGTTCTTCTGACCCAGCCAGTCGCCCGCGAGTCGATTCACTTCGTCGAGCTTGATTCCGGGCACGAGCCGCTGCGCCAGCGGGTACTCGTACTCGATGCCCGGAATCGCTTCCTGGTTCAGGAAGTTGCGAACGAGCTCGCCCACGAGCGCCGCCGACTGACGCTTGTCGCGCTCGGCGAACGTTCTCTCGTACGACCGCAGGAGATTCTGCTTCGCGCGGTTCAGCTCCGTGGCCGTGAAGCCACGTTTCTGCACGCGGACCGCCTCGGCAAGCACGGCATCGAGGCCTTTGAGGACGCCGCCGTCGGGGACGAACGCGGTGAGCGTGAACGCGTCACGGTCGCCGAGGAACGTGCTCTTTCCGCCGCCAGCGCCGATGAACGGCGCGTCCGGCTTCTGACGGATCTCATCGAGGCGGTCGTTCAGCATCTGCGTGAACAGCGACTCGGTGAGGTCCTGCCGGTAGCCGCCGACGGTCGTCGAGTTGCGGTGCGGCATCTTGAAGTACACCGACGTCGTCGTGTACTCGGCTTCCTTGTCGGTGGCGATCGCGACGAGCGTCGAGTCCTGGTCGGGCACGCCGTACTTCGTGCGGGCGCGCGCGTTAGGCTTCGCCGGGAAGTCGCTCAGGTGACTCTTGATGAGCTGCTCGACGTGGGCCGCATCGAAGTCGCCAACGGCCACGATGGCCATGAGGTCCGGGCGATACCAGTCGGCGTAGAAGCGCGAGAGTGCCGTCGGGTTGAACGTCTCGAGCGTCTTCTTGTCGCCAATAGGCAATCGCTCGGCATACCGGGAGCCCTTGAGCAGAATCGGCAGCTGCTTGTCGGCCATGCGGGCGTCCGCGCCGCGACCGAGCCGCCACTCCTCGATGACGACGCCGCGTTCCTTGGTGATCTCCGCCGTGTCGAGAGCGATCGCGCGAGCCCAGTCCTCGAGGATGTCGAACGCCTTGCCTTCGATGCTCGCGGAATCGGTCGGGATCTGCAGCTCGTAGATGGTCTCGTCGAAGCTCGTGGAGGCGTTGATGTCGGGACCGAAGCGCATCCCTACCGACTCGAGATAACTCACGAGCGCGTTCTTCGGGAAACGCGCGGTGCCGTTGAATGCCATGTGCTCGAGGAAGTGCGCGAGACCGCGCTGGTCGTCATCCTCGAGGATCGAACCGGCGTTGACGACGAGGCGGAGCTCGGCCCGTTTTTCCGGTTTGGCATTTCGCCGGATGTAGTAGCGCAAGCCGTTAGGCAGCGTGCCGACGACGACCTGAGGGTCGCGTGGAAGCGGCGTGGCGCTGGCGGTATCGATGGTCGCGCGCCCAGCGGCGCCGCCGACCGCCGGCTGCGCGGTCGCCGTTAACGGCGTGAGTGCGCCGGCCGCGAGCACGGCCGCGGCGACGGGGGCAGAGGCTAAGACGGCGGCGAGGAAAGCGCGCCGCCACGAATGTGCTGGCATGAGACGATCCCAGTTGACGAGGAGAAACGTCTCGTAGACTACGCCGAGGTACGCATCACCGACAGGGAGCGACCGTCCCGAAACGGGCTGTTGGCGTGTCCGTCTCTGGTAGCCGGGTTAGCCCGCGCCCGCGGCAACCGTCCCGTTCGCGTTGCCGGCGGCTGCTCCGGTCGCGGGCCTACGGGCAACCGGAAGCGTCACGGTGAACCTCGCCCCGTTCGTTCCGTCACTCTCTCCGGTCAGGTCGCCACCCATGGCCCTGGCAAGCGAACGGCTGATCGTCAGCCCGAGCCCCGTTCCACCGACCGTCCTCGTTAGGCCGCTCTCCACCTGAACGAACGGCTCGAAGATCGCGGCCAGCTTCTCGGGCGGGAATGCCGATTCCAGTATCGACGACCGAGATCTCGACGCACCCGTTGGCCTGCCCGACTGTCACGGTGACGAGACCGCCGGCTGGTGTGAACCGAACCGCGTTCGACATGAGGTTGAGCAGGATCTGCTCGAGTCTCGCGCGGTCGGCGCGCGCGAGCACCGTCGCCTTGCACCCATTGCACTCGCGGCGAAGCGCTTTCGCGTCGAGCAGCGGCGCCACCGACGTGAGGACGTCATCGATGACACTGCCCACCGGGACGTCGGCCATATCGAACGGCAGCTTCTGCGCGTCGAGCCGCGCGAAATCCAGAATGTTGCCGATCAGCGTCAGCAGATGGCGCTGATTGTGTCGCACGCGATCCAGATCTCGACGCTGATCCTCATTGACCGGCCCGCGCACACCGAGGTCGATCAGCTCGACGTAGCCACCGATGGCGTTGAGCGGCGTACGAAGCTCGTGCGACATGGTCGCGAGGAAGTCGGCCTTCGCGCGATTCGCTTCTTCCAGCCGCGCGGCCAGCGAGCGCGACTCCGCGATCTGCCGCTCCAGGTCATCGTGCGATCGCTGCACCTGCTCGGCCATCGAGTTGAATGCAGCGGCGAGGCGGCCCGTCTCGTCGTGGCGGCCCACCGGAGCGCGGTGATTGTAGTCGCCGGCGGACAATGCATCCGCGGCGACGGTGAGATCGCGGATGGGGCGCGTGATGCGACGGCTCAGGAGCCATGCCGCGATGATCGCGACGACGAGCAAACCGAACGCCACCATGATGCTTCGCTGCAGATAGGCCCTCGGTCGCTCGAGCAGCGAGGCATAGGGCACTTCCGCGATCAGGCGAATCGGCGTGTTCGCGACACGCGCGAAGACGCCGACGAAGCGTTCGTCGGGTGAGGTGCGCGTGTACCGGACAACGTTCGGTGGATCGCCAGCATGCGGCTCGAGCGTAGGCACCGGTGTGGGCTTGCCGGTCAGGCTCACCCACGTATCGCCGCTGTCGCTCGCGATGTAGATCGTGACGCTATCGCCGCCGGCCAGATCGCGGAGTTGCTGTTGCGTGCGCGGACTCGACCCAAGCATTCGCCGCTGCATCACGTAGCCGAGGATGCGTCCGTTCGCCGTGACCGGTGCACCGACCCAGTAGAACACCGAATCACCACGGCGGTACAGGTTGCCCATCGCCGCCTGGCCGCGCGCGAGCGTATCGATGAGGGTCGCCACCGGGTCGCCGTCATCGCCGAGCTCCGGGCGAGTCGCGATGCGCCTGGTCTCGCTCGCGGAACGGACCTCGGCGACGAGGACGCTGTCGGAAGGGGCGATCGAGAGCCCGCGCAATGCGTGCAGGGCGGCGCCTTGAGCACCAGGGTTGTCCCCCGGGCTGGCCAGACTCGCGATCACCGAGCTGTCGGCGGCGACCCGACGGAGAGCGGCGAATCGCTGCTGGGTGCTCGCATTCGAGAGCTCGGCGAGCTGACCCGTGAGCCGTCTCATGCGCTCGATGCCGCGCATCTCGGACGCCTGACGCACTTCGTGATAACCCGCGGCCGTGAGGCCGACGGCGAGCGCGACGAGGAAAACCGATATGAGGAGCGGGAGCTTTCGCTCCAGGGACAAAGCTGCGGAGCCACGCATCACGGCGAATGTGAACGCTCCTCGACGCGAGTGCAAGGACGATGACACGCCCGGCAACCCGCGCGGCAACAAGGCTGACTAATGTCCGGACATGACTCGTCCACTCGCTTGACTGGAGCGTCCGCATGAGCCGTCTCAAATCGTTTATTCTTGGCTTCCCGAGCATTGTCGGCGCCCTTCCGCTCGTGCCGTTCCTCCCGCAGGCAAATCCAGTTGCCATGGCGCGCAGGTCCCGCGGATCGAACGTCTCGTCGAGATCGGCGGACTCGGTGACGCGCGTCAATCGAGCGAATCCGGCGTCGGGTCATCCGACGGACGAGCAGCGATTCGTCTCGATCATCGGGCATACGGGCCTCGCTCGGAATGACAACCGCTCGCTCGGAATGACTACCGCTTCGGCGCCGCCCAGAAACCCGCCGTTCCGCTCGCCCCGTCCGCGATATCGCGACCGAACAGCGCCGCGTTGAAGACCGTGCGGAACGTCCCGAACGGCTGGCCGCGCCACTGCGGACGGAAGCCGATGAGCACAACGCGGCCGCGGCCGTGCTTCACGTCGAGCGCCGCCGCGTTGCCCTGGAGGTATTTCTCACCGAGCAAATAGCCCGACAGGCGCGGTGAGCCGGACGGCGCGTACTTCGCGAGCGCGGATCCCTCGAAGCCGTCGAGCGTCGTGAACACCGGACTCCCGTCCACGAACACCTTGGCGTGCTCCGGCATGCCCGCCATGAGCGGATGCGCCTGATCCGTGATGACCTCCAGAATCGATCCGCTGGCGAAGAAGTCCTTCCGCGCCACGCCGGCCACGACGTTCTTGACCGGCAGGTCGAGCGCGTCGATCGCAAAGTTCGCGCTCTGGTTGAGGCACACGAGCGTGCCGCCAGCACGCACGAACGCGTCGAACGCACGAGCGCCGGCGTCGCCGATGCCGCCCGCATAACGCGGCGGGACCGTGCCACTCCCGAACCCATCGGTGATGGCGCGCGGCGAGTCGGACGCCATGAGAATCACGTCGAAGCGCGTCGCGAGGTCGCCAGCGCGAACATCCGTCGGTGCGATCACGGTGTAGCGGAAGCCATACTGATCGAGCAACCACTCGGTCCAGCCTTCGTCCATGCTCGCGGTCCACGGCTTGAACAGCGCGATTCGCAGGCGGGCCGCCGGGACACCAGCGCTCCCGCCTAACGATACGCGTTCCGCGCGCAACGAGAGCTCGCGCGCCCACCCCTCGAGGCGCGACATCGGCACGCCCGAGACGACGTAGCGCACCCCCTGCCCTCGCGCGGCCGGCGCGACGCGCACGGCACCGCCGGCGGCGAGCGCCTGGCTGATGAGGCGGAATGCGTCGTTCTGTGCAGGGTCGACGGCGAGCCGATCGCCCGACCCGGTGATCACCGACGGTGGCGCCGTGATGCCGGATGCGACCGAATCGGTCGAGAACGGCGCATCGGCGGACGCGCGCCAGTCCGTCGGCTTCCCCCGCACGGGACGGAGGGCAGCGCGGGTTTCGTTAGGCACCGGCGAGCGGACCTCGATGGCGTTGACGCCCATCTGGAACGGCAGCGTCCAGCCCGCGGCGTCGTACGGCTGCTCTGGCGGACCCTCCGGGTATTCGCGCAGGTCGGGATACTCCTGCACCTCGAACAGCTGCCTGACGAGCTCGGAGAACTCCTGGTCCATGGGGATGACCCAGTCGCCGCGACGATACGTCGTGCCGTCGAAGGCAGCGTCGCGATCGAGCTGGCTCACGCGCACACCGTTGAACGCGAGGCGGCGAAGCATCTCCACCGCGGCGCCCGGATCACGTTGCGACTGCGGGATCACGTACGCATACGGCGGCTCGGCCGCATAACGCTTGATGGCGTTGCGGCCAGCCTGGTAGCGGTTGTAGAGGATGTCCTCGCGATACTTGCTTGCGTAGTCGAGCGTCGCCATGGACGCCGTACGCATGTAGTCCACCGCGTCCTTGAGCCGCCACCAGCCGCCGGGCCATGGGCTCGGGTAGAGCGACTGCGGTCGGAGGTCGCGCATGTCGCGCGGGAAGTCGTCCAGCGTGTAGAAGTGCGGCGTTGCATAACGATAGAGCGCCGTCTCGGTCCAGTACGACGTTGATGTTCTGCAGCATCGGCATGTAGTCGATGTAGCCGGGATACCAGGCGTCGAAGCCGGTGCCCATGTGCGTCGCGCCCACCTGGCCGTTGCTCTCCAATGCCTGCGCGATCGTCATGCCGATCGTGTTCACCTGACGCGACATCAGCGCCGGCACGCGCGGCGCGATCGGCTCGGCGAACGGCGGCAGCCAGATGCGTGTGGGGAACGGCGCGGTCTGATGCTGCACGTAGATGATCTGCGGCTCCCACTCGCGCCACGTGCGCGCGACCACGCGCGACTCGACGACGTTCAGCATGTACGCGTCGCGGTTGTTGTCGTGGCCGATGTACTTCTGATACACCTCGTGCAGTGGCGAAATCTCGTACGGCGTGCCGACGTTCTCGCGATACCAGTTGACGACGATGTTCTGACCATCGGGGTTGATCGATGGCCAGAGAAAGAGCACGGTGTTGTCGAGGATCGCTTTGACCTTCGGATCGTCGGGCCGCGAGAGCAGATCGTACGCGAGCTGGATGGTGTGCTGCGAGCCGGCGATCTCCGACGCGTGCAGACCGCCACTGATGTCGACGAAGACCTTCCCTTCCGCGGCGAGACGATGGGCCTCGGCGTCCGTGAGCCCTGTGGGATGCGCGATCCGCTGCGCGATCTCCTTGAGGCGATCGAGGCGGGCGAGATTCTCCGGAGACGAGATGACCGCGAGCGTCCACGCGTGGCCGGTGGACGTCTTCCCGACATCGATCAGATGGATGCGGTTCGTCGCGGCGGCCAGCTTCTGGAAGTAGGCGATTGACTCATCGTACGTCGCGAGCTTGAAGTCCGCGCCGACGGTGAAGCCCAGCGACGATTCCGGGGTGGGGATTGCTGGTTGCTGGGCGCTGGTGGCTGTGGCGCTGGCCAGAGTGGCGATGATCGATACCAGGACGGCGATTTGACGGATAAAGCGGTGCATGGCGCAGGCGCAGAGGGGGCTGAGTTGACGGGCTGCGCAATATGCGCTTTGGATCCCGGTGCGCGTAATGCGTTCGCATTCGGGCATTATCGCTCACGCATCATCGCGCCGGGGCCGGTGGGAACTACGATTTTGCGGATGACACGGAAAACGGCCGGATACGACTTTGCATGGACGCTGGCTCATCGCCGGACTCTGAAATAATGGGAACGGCCGCTCGGGACGCCATTGCGTCCCGAGCGGCCGTTCCCAAGAAATCCCGGCTCGTTGCGTGAGGAGCCGGACCTACCGAGCGGTATCCTGATTCTTCCGTTTCATCCGCAAAATCGTAGTTCCCACCGGCCGCTTGCGCGACGCAACAGTACAGATTTGGATCACCAGTCGTCCCTACGGACTGAACAGGCGTAATGAGAGTCGCACGACCGAGGCCAGCACATGCACTCATCGACGAAACCGGGATTCGATGGGTATCCGCGATCATCACAATCGCGATCGCGGCCGCCACCGCGTGCCAACAGGCGCCCAGCAAGCCTGCGATCGAATCGAAGGTCGTCTACTCGGACGCCTTCACGATCGACACCATGTGGTCATCGATGCAGGGGCCGTATCGCGTGATGAAGGTCGAGCTCACGGACAGCACGACCCACGATCTCGTGTGGGTCGTCGGTTACGACGCGGCCATCGTCGACGCGGACACGCGCGCGCCAAAGTCATCGGAGTTCATGTGCCACTCCAATGTCGACCTCGACATGGCTCGGCATCGACAGATCTTCGGCTGGGAGAAGTATCCGAGCCGGCGGCTGTTCACGTTGAGTGAAGGGCAGACGAACGTGCAGCTCCCCGAAGGCTTCGGGATCCCGCTCCGCTCGGACGAGCCACTGTCCGTGACGGCGCAGGTGCTGAATCACAACTATCATGGTCCGGCCATCCGCGTCAGGCAGCGCGTGACGGTGCACTTCATCCGCGATCGCGCGCTCAAGCATTCACTGATTCCTCTGTATCAGCGCGGCGTCAATACGCTCGTGCGACTGGACGGCCCCGACGGCGCGTTCAACACCGAGGTCGACGAGCACGCCATGCACGATCACGGCGGCGCCGAAGGCATGGCAGCGGACACGATGCCGTATCACGATCGCGAGGGCCGCACGTTCGCGGGCCACTGGGTCGTGAAGCCGGGCCGAGAGGTGCGGACGACGCCGATCAATGGCTGGCTGCAGATGAAGGAAGACATGAAGATCCACTACGTGAGCGTGCACCTCCACCCGTTCGCCGAATCGCTCGAGCTCCGCGATGCGACGACGGGAAAGACGCTGCTCGCGAGCGCCGCGGAGAATCGACCGGAGCGCATCGGGCTCGCGCGCGTCGATCAGATCGCGTCACGTGAAGGGATCACGCTACACAAGGATCACGAGTACGAGCTCGTGAGTGCCTACAACAACACGAGCGGCGGCAACCGGACCGCCATGGCCGTCATGTACCTGTACGTCGAGGACACGGAGTTCAAGCGCAGGTAGGGCCCCACCCGACCAGCGACCAGCTCCATCCCAGCGGCAGACTGGACTTTCTATTCGTCCCGCCTAACGGTCGTCTCGTCACCGCGCGTCACGACTCGCAGATCGCGAACAGCGCGCGCGGTGCCCGCGCCGCATCTTGGAAGCGTCCAGGACCGTCCACCTCCATTCAAGGGCGCCGGCCGTGCCGATTTCGTTCACTATCGAGCCAACCACCGGGCTGCTGCGAACCGTCATCACCGGGCGGTTCAGCCGCGATGACATGGTTGGGTATACGAACCAGATACGCTCGCATCCCTCGCTCGATCGTGTCGAGCGACGACTCGTGGACGTACGCCCGTCCGCGCTCGTGACGGCGGATGAGTTGCTCGAGCTCCTCGTGCTCGAGCACGATGTCGCCGGCAGTACGCGTCGCACGGACCGTCGCGCGATCCTGCTCAGCTCGGACAGCGGGCCGGCGCTCGGCCGCGAGCTGGTGGTGGCGGATCGCCGACATTCGGGAGTGCCGATCGCGTATCGCGTCTTCCGATCGGCAGCGCACGCATACCGCTATCTGCACGTCGAGCCGTCTCGGCTGGTGAACGCGAGACAGAGGCAGCCGATCGGGCGCCATGTGAACTGACCGGCCGCGCGCACTTGGGCTCGGCGGTGCAGATCGCCTGAAGGAAGGCCCGGAGTATCTGGGGTCGCAATGCCGGTTGCCGGTGGGCTGTCACCGCCCGGTTGTCATCCTGAGCACAGCGGCCGATCTTCTCGGGCGTCACCCCTTCCCGCGCTGCCCACGCCATTCGTGCCCGCCGCATGATCAACCCAGCCGCCGAGTGGCTCGAGGCCGACGGGCTCGGCGGCTTCGCGTTTGGTCGCGCCGACGGCGTGCGCACGCGGCGATATCACGCCACGCTGGCAGTCGCGACCACGCCGCCTACCGGACGCGTCGTGCTCGTGAACGGCTACGACGCCTGGATCGAGACCAGAGAGGGACGGTTCGCCATCTCATCGCAGCGGTACACGCCCGACGTGACGCACCCGGACGGCGCCGCTCGCATCGCGCGATTCACGCGCGACCCGTGGCCCACGTGGACCTACGTGCTGCCTAACGGGATCGAGGTGATCCACGAGCTCGTCGCGGTTCGCGGTGCACCGGTCGTTGCGCTCTCGTGGCGCGTGAATCGCCAGGATGACGCACGCCTCATCGTCCAGCCGTACCTCTCCGGACGCGACATCCATGCGCTGCACCACGAAAACAGCGCATTTCGGTTCGACGCACGGGTCGATGGGCACCGTGTCGCCTGGCAGCCGTATTCCACGCTACCGCCCGTCGTCGCGCTGGCGAGCGGCGACTACGAAGCAGACCCGGCGTGGTACCGTCAATTCCAGTATGACGAGGAGCGCGCGCGCGGCCAGGACTTCGTCGAGGATCTCGCGATGCCTGGGCGCTTCACATTCTCCCTGAGGCAGCGCGCCGTGCTCGCGTTAGGTGCAGGTTCCGGTGCGGGTGAGCCGCATCGTACTCGATCTACTCTCCGCATCGCCGGAGCAATGCTGGGACTCGATCGGGACGAGCGAACGCCAACGGCGCGCGTCGTTCCCGTCCGCACTGCACCGAGCCGCCGACGACTACATAGTCGCGCGCGGCGCCGGAAAGACGATCATCGCCGGATACCCGTGGTTCTCGGACTGGGGCCGCGACACGTTCATCGCGATGCGCGGTCTCTGCATCGCGGGCTCGGAGGCAGGCCGGCGACTCGACGACGCCCGCGAGATCCTGCTCGAGTGGGCCGAGCATGTGAGCCACGGCATGCTGCCGAACTTTTTCCCGGAGGGCGGGAAGGCCGCCGAGTACAACTCGGTGGACGCATCGCTCTGGTATGTCATCGCCGTCTACGACTTTCTGAGTCGAGCTTCGTCGGCGCGTCCCGTCGCAGCGGCCGATCGACGCACGCTGCTCGGAGCGGTCGACGCCATCGTGAACGGCTATGCCCGAGGCACTCGTTATGGAATCCGCGCCGACGGCACTGGTCTTCTCGCCGCCGGCGAGATGGGCGTCCAGCTCACGTGGATGGACGCGAAGGTCGGTGACTGGGTCGTGACTCCGCGCATTGGTAAGCCGGTCGAGATCCAGGCGCTATGGATCAACGCCCTTCGTATGGCGGGACAACGATCCGATCGCTGGGCCGCGCTCGCGACGCTCGCGCAGGCGACGTTCGCGGAGCGGTTCTGGAATGACGAGCGCGGCTTCCTGTTCGATGTCGTCGACGTCGATCATACGGACGGCGTGAACGACGCGAGCCTGCGTCCGAATCAGATCTTCGCCGTTGGCGGTCTCCCGTTCCCGATCCTCGACGGAGAACGCGCTCGACGCGTCGTGGACATCGTCGAGCATCAGCTCTGGACGCCGGCTGGCCTTCGCTCGTTAGGCCGCACCGAGCCGGGGTACACTGGTCAGTACCGCGGCACCGCCCGTGAGCGCGACGGGGCGTACCATCAGGGTACGGTGTGGCCGTGGCTCATTGGCGCATTTGTCGAGGCGTGGCTCCGCGTTCGTGGAGACACCGCGGACAACCGGCGTGAAGCGCGCAGGCGGTTCCTCGATCCGCTGCTCCGGCACTTCGACGCGAGCGCGCCGGGACACGTGGGCGAGATCGCGGACGGCGACGCCCCGTACCGCGCACAGGGATGTCCGTTTCAGGCGTGGTCGGTGGGTGAGGCGCTGCGACTGAGCGAGGAGGTCCTGCGCGAGCCAAGCGAATCACCGAACGCGAGCGCGCCGGGCAGAAACCGCTGATACAGCCGACGAGCGAGCACGCGGGCCTTCACTCCCGCCCATCGCGGCGGAAGCATCGACGCCGGCAACTCGGGGTCCTTCCACGCGACCTCGAGAAACGAGAGGACGACCGCGAACCGGAGCCCGAACTGCGTCGCGAGCGGGATCGTCGCCGCACGCCGACGGCCAAGCGGGTCGAAGCGTCGCAGGAACACAGCGTATTCCTCGCCGAGTCGCTCGAGGTCCCAGTAGGCGTAGGCGAAGTCGCGGTCGGAAACACCGTGGATCTTGTCGGCGCGAAATGCCGTCACGAACTCGGCGACGCCAAGATCGCCGACCGCTCGGCGAAGGCGCTCGGCGCGATCGCGGGCGTGGACGTAGGTGCCGTTGCCCAGCGGAGCAAAGCCTTCGACCTGGAGGATGTTCCGCACGCGCTCGCGCTCCAGGCGCATCTCCGTCGGAAAGCGCGTGAGCACGAGCGTCCAGTAGCCGTCCCATCCCGTTTCGGGCGTCGCGAAGATCTTCTGCACGCCGGCACCAATCTCGGCGCGCGCGTACGGGGACGCCTTGTACATCTTCACTCGACCGACCCGTCGGCTGATGAGCTCTTCGTCGCGTTCCATGCGAAAGAGCGTCTGGCGGACCGCGGCGGGCGAGACGCCTAACGACTCGAGGGCGGCGACGAACCAGGTGCCGGCGACTTCCCCACCTCGCCGGTCGCCATAGAAGCTCAGCGCCGAGTAGATGAGGTAACTGACCGGAGCATCGGTGACGGTGGACAGCAGGGCGTCGAACATAGCGGATGTTGAGGGCAGGCGGTGCAGGCCCTATAGCCAGATTTGGCAAAGAGCAGGCTTACGTAACGGGCGAGCGGCCTAGCGCGTTTGCCAAATCTGGCTACGGGGCCGGAACCGCCTGCCCTCAACATTGCTGACGCGTTCCACCAGTGTGCTGCCAGCTCGGCTAGTCACACTACAGTTGACAATATTGCGTCTTTCGCCGACCGTCTGGTAAGTGTCCACGCTGTAGAAGATCGGAGTCACTCGGTCCACCGCCATGATCGTCGCTCGCACCGCTGTCGCCGGCATCATTGCCGGCTCGCTCTACGCTCTCGCCGGCGATGTGCCGTCGCGAGACGCGCAACACCAGGCCGACGCGCCGTTGGCTATCGTGGACGTCACCGTCATTCCCGTCGTCACCGCGGGAACGCTCCCGCGTCAGACGGTGCTGATTCGAGACGGCAGAATCATCGCCGTCGGGCCCAGAGCGTCGGTTCGCCTTCCCGGCAATGCACGTGTGATCGATGGGCGAGGGAAGTTTCTCGTCCCGGGTCTCGTTGACGCGCACGTTCATCTCGAAGAAGTGGCCGACCTCCCGCAGTTCGTCGCAGCGGGCGTGACGACCGTTCGTGATCTCATGGGTTCTCCAGAAACGCTCGCGTGGCGCAAGAACACCGCTGACGGAACGGTGGTCGGCCCTCGCGTCATTGCCGCCGGGCCGCTGTTCGCCGGCCCTCAGGTCCCGTGGCGGAAGAAGTTCGTGACGGAGGATCCCGACTCGGCCCGTGCCGAGGTGCGGCGTCAACACGCGGCGGGCTATGACCTGGTGAAGATCTACGACGGACTCACCGCGCCAGTGTACGCGGCGGTGATGGACGAGGTGCACGCGCTCGGAATCACGGCGACCGGCCACATTCCCGCGGCTGTGCACCTGAGCGGCGTGCTCGCCGCGAAGCAGAATCTCGAGCACACGGACAAGATCGCGTTCGACGTGTTCAATGGCACACCCGATACGACGCGTATCGATTCCGTGGCTCGGGCGATCGCAGCGGCAGGCGTATTCGTGACGCCGACCATCGCGAGCATGCAGCAACTGGCGCGTGTCGGGTCGGGCGCATTCGATTCGCTGCTCGCGCGGCCCGAAGCGCGGCGCGCGGGTCCGGTGACGCTCGACGTCTGGTGCACGTACACGGTGCGGCTGCGCGGCACCCGCACGGTACCAGCGGGGACTCGCTACAACCGCGGGACCGACTTTCAGATGAGGATCGTGGACGCGGAGCGGCGGGCGGGCGTCGCGATACTCGCGGGAACCGACTACCCGAACGCGATGCTCGCGCCTGGTGGAAGTCTGATCGAGGAGATGATCGCGTTGCGCGAGGCCGGCCTCTCGAGCGCCGATGCACTCCGCGCGGCGACGCTCACGGCCGGGCGCGCGATTGGCGATAGCACCTCGGGGCTGATCAGGGCGGGAGCGCGCGCCGATCTCGTTCTCGTCGGCGGCAATCCCCTGGACGATCTGCACGCGCTCTCCCGAGTGGACGCCGTGGTTCTGAATGGCCGCTGGCTCTCGCGCGCAGTTCTCGACTCGATTGCGCCGCTTCCTGCCGCTGCGCCCAGTTGCCCTGGAAGCGCGCCGCGGTCGTTCGAGTGAGTTGTCATTCCGAGCGAGCGAAGCGAGTCGAGGAATCGCGATTGTGATGGGTAGAGGGCCCTCTATCCGTATGATCGCGATTCCTCGACTGCGCCGCTCCGCGGCTCCGCTCGGAATGACAACGCGCTCGTCCCCGCTTTGCGACGAGCGGGCCCACCGACGCTGACGCAGCCCAATGACCGCGCGATAGATTCGGCATACGCGTTCGATCTACTGCCGCCTCCTCCGGAGAGCTGAATGGACCGCGTCAGGCACGACATCCGCTTCGCCCTCCGCGGCTTCCGCCGCTCACCGTCGTTCACGATCACGTCCGTTCTGATCCTCGCCATTGGAATCGGCATGGCCGTGGCGATGTTCACCGTGTTCGACGCGGTCGTCATCCGCCCGCTGCCCGTCACCAGCCCCGACCGGGTGGTGGAGCTGTTCACGTACAAGGGCGACCCCAACACCGACTACTACGTCCTGCGCGAGGATCTGACGAAGGTCGCCGCCACGAGCAAGACGATGCGTGACGTCGCGGGCGTAGCGCACTGGGGCGCGCCCTCCGCGCCGCTCGTCGACGGCGACCGGCCGCTCGTGCTCAATCGGACGCTCGTCACCGGCAACTTCTTCAACGTGTTAGGCACGCGACCGCTGCTCGGCCGGCTGGTGCAGCCGAGCGACGAGGCGCCCGGCGCGGAGCTCGTGCTCGTGCTGAGCTACGGCGCGTGGCGGAAACACTTCGGTGGCGACCCGAAGATCGTCGGACGCCGGCTGATGGAGCCGTACGGCCGCAAGGATTACCGGGTCATCGGAGTCGCGCAGCCGGGGCTCGAGTACCCTGCAGCGGTCGACGTCTGGATGCCGGCGTGGCAGCCATCGGCCAACCTGTCGGTCATCGCCGTCGCGCGGCTCGCACCTAACGCGACGCCGCGGATGGCGCAGAGCGAGTTTCTGCGGATCATGAAGAGCCTGTCCGCGGACCGCGAGTACGACGGCGCGCACGTCGAGACGTTCACGCACGCGGTGGTCGGCGATGTGCAGCCCATCCTCGTCGTGCTGGCTGCCGCGGTTGGTCTCCTGCTCCTCATCGCGTGCGTCAACGTCGGCAACCTGCTACTCCTCCGCGCAGCCAGTCGCGCCCGCGAGCTCTCGGTCCGGCGCGCGCTCGGCGCAACGTACGGCGACGTCGTACGGCAGCTCGTGGTCGAAAGCGGATTACTCGGCGTCGCGGGGGGCGTGCTCGGTCTCGCGGTCGCCGGCGCGCTCATCAAGGTGCTCGTCGCGTACGCGCCGCCGCAGTTGCCGCGCATGGACGTGATCGGCGTTGCGGGCACGCCTGTCATCATCGCCATTGGGGTCACGCTCGCTGCCGTGCTTGTGTTCGGTGTTCTGCCGTCATTGCTGGCGTCACGCGGCGACCTCGCGTCGCCGCTGCGGTATGACTCGCGCGCGGGCACCGAGACGCGCGCGCGCCGGCGCATGCGGCAGGCGCTGGTCGCGTCACAGGTAGCGCTCGCGCTCGTCATGCTCGCCGGCGCGGCACTCCTGGGACGAAGCCTCGAGCGGCTTCAGGGGCTCTCGCTCGGGTATGATCCGAACCATCTGTCGCTCATCTCGGTCGCCTTTCCGCCGAGCACGTACGCCGACTCGGCAGGGAAGATCGATCAGCCCCGGTTGAACGCGCTCGGCGATCGGCTCGCGCCGGCCTATCGCGCGGTTCCCGGCGTGACGGCCGTGACGCAGATGCTCGTACCGCCCTTCCTCGGCACGGGGATCTTCGTCGGCCGGCTGGACCTCGAGGGTCAGACCCCGGAAGAGATGAAAACCAATCCCGTGTACCCGATGGAAGCGGGCGGCGCTGACTACTTCCGGCTCTACGGCATTCCGATTCGGCGCGGTCGTGCGTTCACCGAGGCCGACGACGAAAAGGCCGAGAATGTCGCGGTCGTCAGCGAGTCCGCCGCGCGCCGTCTGTGGCCTAACGCGGATCCGATCGGCAAGCGCATTCACTTCTGGAGCGCCGATTCCACCGCGCTCCGCACGGTGGTAGGGGTGGCCGGCGACATGCACTATCGATCGCTGCGCGAGTCGACGGCGGAGATCTACCTGCCGTGGAAGCAATCGTACTGGCAGGGATCGTTCGCGATCCGCACGACGGGCAGCCTCGCGTCCGTGCTCCCTGCCCTGCGGCGCGCGACGGCCGAAGTGAATCCGCAGTTGACGCTGTGGCAGGCCGACGCGATGGATGACCTGATCGCGAAACCACTGGCGCAGCCGCGCATGAGTGCGTTGCTGCTCGCGAGCTTCGCGTTCGTGTCGATGCTGCTCGCCGCGATCGGGCTGTATGGCGTGATGGCGGCTTCGGTTCGCGGCAGTATGCGCGAGCTCGGGGTGCGCTCAGCGTTAGGCGCCTCACCGGAACGCCTGCGGCGTGGCGTGCTCGCCCAGGCGCTGACGGTGACGGGAGCGGGGGCAGTGGTAGGAATCATCGCGGCGCTGGCCGCGTCGCAGCTGCTGACGAAGTTGCTGTTCGAGGTGAGCCCGGTGGACCCGATCTCGATCGTTGGCTCGGCTGCTGCTGCTGCTCGTCGTGGCGCTCATCGCGGCGTACATCCCGGCCCGACACGCGACACGCGTCGATCCAGTGCAAGCATTGCGATCCGACTGATCGGCTTGCTGCGAGGACCTGGGTGTACCCGGCATCTCGACGCACACCCTTTGTTTTCAGTACCGAGGGGTCAGTCGTTAGTCATCAGTTTTCAGTCGGAGTCCGTCAGTTGGTAGTAAACGCCGAGACATCGCAGACTGGCGGCTCGCCGCGCGAGGCTCGGCAGCCGTAGCCGGCGGATACGGGGACTGAAAACTGAAAACTATGACTGAGTGACTGACCCACTTGGTACTGGCCATGCCGCCGCCGGATAGCCATAAAACGGGCGCTTGCACAATGTCATTCCGAGCGAGCGAGAGCGAGTCGAGGAATCGCGATCGTCGCTGGTAGAGGGCTCTCTACCTGCGACGCCAGGGATTCCTCGACTCCGGCCCTTCGGCGCTCCGCTCGGAATGACTGCCGCTACGCGACCGCTGCCGTTCTTCCTTCCCTAACGAGTGGCATCACCTGCTCCGCGAATCGCTCCATCTCCTCGAGCTGCGGACTGCACTGCAGCAGCAGCAGCGACACGCCCACCTGCTCGAGCTCGATGATCCGCTCCGCCACCTGCTCCGCCGTCCCCACGAGCCCAGCGCGCAGCCCGCGATTCGAAACGGAGTAGTCCTGCAAGCTCACCTGCTGCTCGAGCTTCGTGTGCGAGATCCAGTCCTGATAGTTCGCGTAGCCCGGTGAACCCGGCTCGACGTTCGTGATCCGTTCCAGCTCGCGCTTCGCCTCGGTCTCGGAATCACGCACGATCACGTAGCCCGCGAGCCCATACGTCATGGCCGGGAGACCGAGCTTCTCGCGACGAGCCGCCATGTCGGCGACCTTCGGCGCGACGCGGTCTGGCGGATCGCCGTGCATCACGTAGGCGTCACACGACCGCGAGATGAGCGACTTCGCCGCCTCCGATTCGCCTCCCGCATAGATCGTCGGTCGCGGCCGGCGAACCGGCTTCGGCTCGACGATGAGCTCACTCACGTTGTAGTACTTGCCCGCGTAATCGAACTTGGGCTGCTTCCACGCGCCGTCGATGACGTCGAGCCACTCGGCCGTTCGTGCATAACGATCGTCGTGCTGATCGAACTGCACGCCGTAGCGGCGCGCCTCGTCGGACCACCACGAGCTGACGACGTTGAGCGCGAGCCGCCCGTTGCTGATGCGATCGATGTTCGCCGCGTGCTTCGCGAGAATCGCCGGCTGATGGAACGTCGGCCGCACGGCAACCATGAGCTCGAGCCGATGCGTGATGGCGGCGAGCGCCGCCGCGGTGGACCACGCGTCGAGCGCCGGCGCTTCAATGCCCTTGATGTCGTTCAGAAACAGCTCGGCGATGAGCGTGAGATCGAAGCCGATCTCTTCGCTGCGCCGAGCGAGGCGGCTCACGTACGCCCACGACGTGTCCATGCGCTCGTCAGGCACGTTGCGGAGCCAGCCGCCGAAGACGGGAAGCCAGTAGCCGTAGCGCATCGGTTACCGTCCTGCCGTTGCGCGACCGGCACGGCGGGAACTGGGAACCGGGAACTGGGAACCGGGCGCTGCTTGCTGCACGCCGCGTGCAGCCTCCTGTTCCCTGTTCCCCGTTCCCGGTTCCCCCCGTCGCGTTTCCAGATAGTCGACGAAATCGAGCCACGGATCAAACCCCACGACGTTCACGGCATCCGCCACGAAATTCGACAGCGCGTTCACATCGTAGTAGTAGTGCTTCCCATCGCGGTCATCGACGAGGTATTCGATGCCACCGATATCGAGCTTCGCCGCCTGCGCGATACGCTCCACCTCCGCGATGATCTCGGCCGACGGCGTCGTGCCCTCCACGCGCAGGCCCGTCTTCGGGGCGTCGATCGCGCAGGCGCCACGCACGAGCTCCACGCCGTTCGTCGTCTGACACGCGTCCGCCGGGCAGAGGTCGAACGAGCCGACCGCCGGGAACACGTTGATCGCGTACAGGTACCGGCCGCCTAACGTCTCAACGCGCGTGATGTGACCGTTGCGCAGCGGTGCCGACTCCTGCACCAGCGCTGTGCCGTCCACGCCGAGTGTCACACGGCCCGCTTCGACTTCCGCCGCGAGCGCTTCGGGGGTGTCGTATCGCACGATGCCGGCGCCGCTGCCGCCGACGTTCGCCTTCACGAGCACCGGGAACCGCAGCTGGCTCGCCGCCGCCGGCGCCTGCGCCGCGTCGTTGATCACGATCGAGCGTGGATACGGAAGCCCGAGCTCCGTGAGCAGATCGAGCTGCGTCGCCTTCGAGATCTCGAGGCCGTAGACGTGCGAGCCATTCACGACGGGCACGCCGAGTCGCTCGAGATGCCGCAGCAGATGGAGCGTGTAGAACGTCGTCTGACCGTGCGCGCGCAGGTACGCCGACGGGCTCGCGCGATTCACGACGAGCGAGTACGGCGCTTCGCGTTCTGACGGATCGAACTGATGCGACGCAGCGTCGAGTCTGACGTATGGAATCCCGCGCCGTTCGAGCTCGGCAAATAGTGGGCGGAACCAGTCTGGGTGTTCGTGGAAAATGCCGATGGGAAGTGCAGCCGTGGACATGATATCAACGCTCCGCGAGAGTAGGCGACGACGTCGCCGCCTGGTGAGGCTGGTGAATGCGCGCACTGAGGGTGATCGCCTCGGACGCCGCTACGTCTATCCGGGCAAGCAGGGATTGGTTCGGCACCCCATTCTCGAACGCCGAGTCGGTGCCGTAGATGGCGGTGGGCGTGATGACCGCGCCGACGCTGGCGAACAGCGGACGCAGTCCGTGATCGATCACGAGTTGATGAGCCGGCGACCCGCCCGTGGCGATCGCGATCCCGGTCTTATCGACGAGCCCGTTGAGCGGCAGCAGGTCGAAGAAGACCTTGAGCAGCCCGCTGTACGTCGCGCGGTACACGGGCGTGCTCGCGACGACGATCGTCGCATCAGCAACTCGTGCAAGGGCTTCGTCGACCTCGCTGGAGCGACGCCGGCCGAGCAGCGCGTCGGCTGGCAGCGCGGCGAGGTCGACGAGAGCGGTCGTCGCGCCACGCTCGACGAGCGAGGCCAGCGTCCGCTCGAGGAGCGCACGCGATTTCGAGCGCGCCGCCGGGCTGCCCGAGATACCAATGGCGTTGATAGTTGTGGCGTTCATGAGTCCCATGCGTGCCTCCACTAGCGCCGCCGGGCGTCACGCGAATGAACCGCGATCGAAATCCGGTCGATCGCGGATGCGATCGCGTACGACACCGGAAAACGAAAAACGCCCGGGCTTGATGGGGCCGCCGGGCGCGTCGCGTTTTAGCACATTGTTTTACGTGGCGGCAATAGGCGGCAAATCACCACGAGCGCTTCAGTTGTGTTTGGAACTCTATGACGACGTCGTCGCCGAGTCAAGCGCGCGGTGCGGTAGCGAAATTGTCTCGAATATGTGTGGGGGCCGCGCGCGTAAGCATCAAGAACCCAGAGTGGGAACGGATGCCGCGGAAACAACTGATGGACTTTGCTGACCAGACGGATCGTTGCACCGAAAGCGCAAACAGAAGCAACGGAAAGAAAAAGAACAGACCTCGAGACGCCGTCGGCGGAACTCGAGGTCTGTTTATGACCGCCGAACCCACTTCATTCACCGCGATGATCTCCGACACCGCACCGGAGTCAATCAGTCGTTTCCGAAGAATCCGTTCCCACTCTGGGTTCTTGATGCCTGCCGGAGCCTGCGAGCAGCCCGCAGCCTCAAGCCGGCGGCTTACCGAGATTCGTTAGGCGCTGCTTCACCCGCGGGTCGTTAGGCCGCTTCGTCAGCGCCGCCTGATACCGCGCGATCGCCTTCTCCTTGTCGCCCTTCTTCTCGTAGATGTCGCCGAGCTGGAAGTCGATGTCCGCCGAGTTCGCGTTGAACTCCTGATTCATCAACAACAGCGAGATGGCCGCATCCGCCTTCCCACGCTCCGCGAGCGAGCGCGAGACCGAGTTCACCGGACCTTCCGTGAAATCGTACCGCCCGTTGCCCATGTTCTCGCGCAGCTTCCGGTAGCGCGCAATGGCGGAGTCGGGCCCGAACTTGTCCACCGCGTCCGCGATCACCGTCTCGATCGTGCCCGGAATCGGCGACCCGCGATGGCATGTCACACACTGGATGTTCACGCCCTCGTGCCGCTGCGGCAGCGACGCCAGCGTGATGCGGTTCAGCGTGTCGACCATCGCCAGCATGAAACGCGCTTTCTGCTTCTCGATCTTGTCGTCGAGCGCCGGACGCATACGCGGCCGGCCACCCGGCTGGGCGGCGGGCTCCTCGACATGACAGTACGCGCAGTTCACGCCGAGCGCATACGTGAACCCACGCATGTACGTGAGCAGCGTGTCCCGCGGAATGTCCTTCGGGAAGAACTTGAGGTTCTCGGGCGGCGGCGGTTGCTGCCCGCCGCCCTGCGCGAGGGCGGGCACCGAGGCGGACACGAGCGCGGCTGCGGCGAGTAGTGATCGACGGACGACGAGACGGACCACCATGAGAGACGACTCCTGGGTGCTGTCAGAAGAACTGGGACGAATCATTGCGGCAGGCATGATGGCGGCTGGCCCGGTCCTCGGCTAGATCGCGCCGACAGCCTTGCGGCGACGGGTAAGACGCGGGTGACGGCTCGACGTGGGCTCGGGCGCGCCACCTTCAGCGACGCATGAGCCGGAACGCGATGTTGCGCCCCATGCCACCGATCGCCATCGAGATCCACAGGATCGCGAGATGCTCGAGCTCCCGTGCGCGAATCAACGCGCCGGCGTCCACCGCATCGAAGCCGAGATCCGTCGCGAGCTGCGCCGTCTGTCGCTTGGCGCCCGCGTCGTCACCGGCATAGAACATCACGCTGGGCACCCCGTCGTACACGGGATCGCGCATGTTCTCATAGCCGGTGGTGTTGAACGCCTTCACCACCTTCGCGTGCGGCACGAGTGCCTGAAGCTGCTCGGCGCCCGACGCTCCACCCTCGCCAGCGAGAAGCGTTAGGCCGCGGCCGATCGGGTTCGTCGCATCGATCAGCGTCACCCCGTCGAACGCCCCCGAGGCGGCGCCGGCGGCGAGCAACGCGTCGCGTGCCGCGTCCCAGGGCGTCGCGAGTACGACGACGTCCGCACCGCGCACGGACTCACTCAGCGGGGCCACTCGCACATTCGACGGGAGCGTCGTCGCTCCCTTTCACGTCGCCGCCGTCAGCGCCACGTCTCGAACCGAACGTCACATCGTGCCCGGCTGCGGCCCACCGCCTGCCGAGCGTCCCGCCGAC
Source organism: uncultured Gemmatimonadaceae bacterium (assembly GCA_963829055.1). Lineage (GTDB taxonomy): Bacteria > Gemmatimonadota > Gemmatimonadetes > Gemmatimonadales > Gemmatimonadaceae > JAJKIV01. The sequence goes on from CAWHHI010000011.1 coordinate 134,719, forward strand.
GTTCCCGGCCCCGATCATCGTAATACGCATAGTTCGCCGGACTCGTAGGGGTGCACACGGGTAGGCTAGCTGGGAGGCTAGCCGGCCATTGTCGCACTGGCAGGGCCCATCATACCACTCTACATTGGCGCTTGCCACGCTGATACCTCCCCGCGGTACGGTCCGCCCCTTCGGAGGCGCGTTGGAAGCTGCCAGACACCCAGGCTCCATTATCGCCAGTCGCTATACGTTAGAGCGCGAGCTCGGACGTGGCGGGATGGCAACGGTGTACCTCGCCCGCGACAGCCGACACGACTCGCTCGTCGCGATCAAGATTCTGCATCCCGAATTCGCACCGTTGTTCGGCGGCGAGCGGTTCGCGCGCGAGATCCGCATCACGGCCGGACTGCAACACCCGAACGTCGTGCCGGTGCTCGACTCGGGGGACGCCGACGGCCTGCCCTTCTACGCCATGCCATTCGTCGACGGCGAGTCGCTGGCGACGCGGTTACAGCGAGAGCATCAGCTCCCGATCAACGACGCGCTCGGCATTGCGGCTGAGGTCGCCGATGCGCTCGCCTACGCGCACGATCGCGGCTTCGTGCACCGCGACATCAAACCGCAGAACATCCTGCTGTCGAACGGCCACGCCGTGCTCGCGGACTTCGGCATCGCGCGCGCCATGGACGTCGCCAGCGGCGAGAACATCACCGAGTCGGGTGTCGCACTCGGTACGGCAATGTACATGAGCCCCGAACAGGGTTCGGGCGGAAAGGTCGACGGACGGAGCGACATCTACGCACTCGGCTGCGTGTTGTACGAGATGCTGGCCGGCTCGGCGCCGTTCACGGGACCGACGTTGCAGACGGTGCTGGCGCGACACGCCGTCGATCCAGTGCCGCCGATCCGCACCGTTAGGCAGACGGTCGGTCCGGCGCTGGAGGAGCTGCTCGCGAGAACGCTGGCCAAAGTTCCCGCGGACCGCTTCTCGACGGCCCACGAGCTCAGGACCGCGATTGCCGGAGCAACCGCCGAGCAGGCGACGCTGCCGACGACGGCCGCCAGACGTGCATCGCCAACGCGCACGAACCGGCGGACCGCGATCATGGCGGCGGTCGGCCTGGCAGTCGCGGCGATAGGCGTCTTGTCCTGGCGAGCGATCAGACCCGGCGCTGATGCTCTGGACCAGAATCGCATCGCGGTCTTTCCGCTGAGCCTACCCGCCGGATACACCGGCACCCGATCGTTAGGCGAGGACATCGCGACAATGATCGGCCATGCACTCGACGGAACCGGTCCGCTGCGCGCGGTGGATGGCTGGCGTCTGCTCGAGTCGCAGCCCGCCGCAGAACGCGTCTCGCCGGCGAACACTGTGCTGCGCACGCTCGCGCGCGAGCGTGGCTGCGCGTTCTACCTCGCGGGTAGCTTCGTTCAGCCCCCCGGTGATTCGCTGCGAGTGGTGCTTCGGCTGGTGGACGTGGCGAACGATTCGCTTGTGAAGAAGACGGAGGCGGTCGGCATTGCGGCGGATCCGTGGCGCGTCGGCGTTCGCGCCCTCAATCAGGTGCTGCCCACTCTCATACCCGCTGGCGCTGAGCGTGAGCTGGTCGCCGGTTGGCTCGACCGCGATCCTCAGGTGATCGCGACCTTCCTCCTTGGCGAGGCGGCGTTCCGTCGCGCGCGTCCAGCGGAAGCACTCGCGCGTTACCGCGATGCGCTGCGTTCCGACTCTACGTTCACGCTCGCGGCCGTGCGGGGCGCGCAAGCAGCAACGTGGGACCATCGACCGAGTGAGGCCGCGTCGCTGATCCAGGCGGCACTCGCGCAGCCCATGACTCCGCGTTATGCACACTTCGCTCGCGGCTACGCGGCGTACCTCCAGGGCAACGCCGACTCGGCCACCGCCGAGTTCCACGAGGTGCTGAAGGTCGATCCCGACATGGCGACGGCGTGGATGCAGCTCGGCGAGACGTACACGCATCTGCTGCCCGTGTCGGGCGACCCGACGCTCGCGGCGGACAGCGCATTCGCCGAGGCCATGCGCCTCGACCCGTCGGCGTCGCACATGTTGTTTCATCCGATCGAGATTCGGCTGCGCCGCGGCCAGACGCCCGAGGCCGCGCCGCTCATTCGCCAGTTCCTCGCTGCGGACCCCGACTCGACGCTCGCCGAGCAGATCCGGGTCATGGATGCGTGCGTGTCGCGTGGCCCCGAAAGCGTGGATTGGGCGAAAGCGATTGCCACTCGCCCGATGGCGGTGTTGTTCGCCGCACAGTCGCTCGCGGTGGCCGGCGCCCAGTTGCCGTGCGCAGCCGCCGCGTACACGGCCATTCGCGTCCACGAGACACCGGCGATGGCCGCCGCGGACCCGGTCGTCGACACGCGGCGCTGGACTGCGCTCGTGGGGCTGCAGGGCGTCCTGCTGGCTGAAGGACTCGCGGAACAAGCGGGTCTTCACGTCGACTCGGCGGTCGCACGCGGCGAGGGTGGCCATTCGGTGATGCTCATCGACGGTGCACTGTCGCCGGCTTTCGAGGCGCGTGCCGCGCAGGCGATGCGGAAATACGAGGCGCAGTGGGGACCGCGCTGCGAGCGCTGCACGTCCAACGACCGACTCTGGCAGCTCGGCGTCTGGGCGGGGCAGCAGCGAGACACCGCGTCGCTGCGCGCGTTGTCTGCCGCACTCAAGACGCGCGCGGATTCCACCGGAGCGCGGGGGGTGGCGCTCATGGCGCAAGCCACCGCGGCGCGTGCAGCACTCGCGCGCGGGGAGCTCGCGCCCGCAACGACGGCGCTCGAGGCCGTGCTGGCAACGCCCGTCGCGAGCGGCGGGGAACTATTATGGCGCGACGCGGAGGGCCGCGGCCCAGAGCGGCTGGCACTGGCGCGTGGGCTCATGCGGCAACGGCAGTTCAGACGCGCGATCGACGTTGCCGACGTGTTCGATTCGCCGGCGACGCAGACCTACGTCGCCTATCTCCCGGCCAGCCTCGAGCTGCGAGCTGCGGCTGCGGACTCGCTGGGAGACGCCTCGATCGTACCTCGCTATCGCGCGCGGATCGCGTCGCTCCGGGCGCTGGCGTCGGAAGCACCTCGGCCATAGGAATCGCAGTCAGTACAGGAGTTGGTGGGCAGTAGCGAATGCAGGTTTCCATTCCTCGTGAGGAACACATGATCGATCCACAACAGGACCCGTTAGGCACTGCGGCAAGCACACGCGAAGGACCGTCCGCACCACCGGCCAAGGGCGGCGATGGCCGCGAAGGCCCGTCCGCGCCGCCGATCGGCGGCGGCGAGGGACGCGAGGGGCCGTCCGCACCGCCGCTCAAGGGCGGGGAGGGACGCGAAGGCCCGTCCGCACCACCACTCAAGGGCGGCGAGGGGCGCGAGGGCCCATCGGCCCCGCCCATCGGCGGTGGTGAAGGACGTGGCGGGCCGCCGTCGCCGCCGCCGCGCACCACCTAACGCACGGATTCCCGGGTTGCTCGCGTCGCACCACGTGCGGCGACGCGAGCGCCCCTGCCACTCATCGACCACTCCGTCCCATGACCACCGAATCGACTGCTGCGCCATCCGGTGCGAAGCGCGCCCTGCTCATCGGCGTGGACCAGTACCAGTCGCCGAAGATCCCGAAGCTCCAGGGGTGCGTGAACGACGCTGGTCTCATGCGGACCATCCTGCTCGAGCAGTTCGGCGTTCCAGAGGCAAACCTGACGCTGCTCACGGATGAGCGGGCCACGCGCGATGCGATTCTCGCCGCGTTCGACAAGCTCGTCGCCGACACGGGTGCCGACGACGTCGTGGTGTTCTACTACGCGGGTCATGGCTCGCAGATGACCGACCGCGAGGGTGACGAGGCGAGTGGGCTCGACAACACGATCATGCCGGTCGATAGTGAAGGCTGGTCGGGGATCAACCGCGACATCACCGACGACGAGATCCATCTCCGTCTCGTCGCGTTAGGTAAGAAGACGTCGTACATCACGCTCATCGTGGACGCGTGCCACTCGGCCACCATCACGCGTGATGCCTTCGGTGTGATGTCCCGCGGGGTGCAGGCGGACACGCGTCCCGTGTCGGAGCTGCCACCGTCGCCCATACCGCAGGCGGCCACGCGCTCGGCGTCCGGCGTGCGGAGCGAGAGTGGTCCGAGCGGCTGGATGCCACTCGCCGATCAGTACGTGCTGATCGCCGGCTGCCGCGATGAGGAGACGTCGTTCGAGTATCGTCCACCCGAAGGAGACGGAAAGCTCGTACACGGCGCGCTCACGTACTTCCTGTCGCAGGAGCTCGGCCGCGCCACGCCCGGCACGAGCTACCGCGACGTGTTCGAACGCGCGGCAGCTCGCGTCACCGCGAACAACGCCAGGCAGCATCCGCAGATGGAAGGGCGCGTCGATCGCGCACTGTTCGGCGTCGCCGATCTGCAGCCGATGCATTTTACGCGCGTGGTCTCACGAACCGGCGACACGGTGACGCTGGCCGCCGGCGCCGCCCAGGGGATGACGGTGGGATCCGTGTGGGCGGTGTACCCGCAGGGCACCAAGCACACCGAAGGCGCCTCCGAGCTCGGGACGGTCGAGATCACCCAGGTGGGCGGCGTGAGAGCCAGCGCGCGCGTGACCTCGGAAACGACCCCGAATGCGATCGCGAGCGACACACGCGCGGTGGAGCGCGTGCACGCCTACGGCACGATGCGCATGCGGGTGCAGCTCGCGCCTAACGTGGCTGCCGCTGAAGCGCGCGGTGTGGCGCAGGCCAGGTCGCTGCGTGAAGCGCTGGCCGAATCGCGCCTCATCGAGGTCGTGGGCGCCGACGATGCCACCGCCGCCGCACGCATTTATCTCGTCGAGCCGCGCGCGGCCGCTGGGCCTGACGATCCGGTTCCACAGCTCGGCCCCGTCAGCGTTGCCGTGTGGGCCGTGGTCACGACGGACGGCCAGCTGCAGATGCCGCCCAAGCCGCTCGACGCGTTCGCGGAGGTGGGTGAGAATCTCGAGACGCTCGCCCGGTGCCGGCAGGCGCTCGACCTCGAGAACCCGAGCCCGACGAGCACACTCCGCGGCAAGTTCGAGCTCGAGCTGCTGCGTCGCGGTGCCGACGGCAAGTGGGTGGTCGCGCAGCCCGAAGTCGCCGGTGGTCTGCCGGTGTTCACTGACGGCGACGACATCGCGTTCGAGATCAAGAGCCGGCACGACGTCAACGCGTTCGTGAGCCTCCTCGATTTCAGTCCGACTGGCGCCATCTCCCTCGTCTTCCCGGCGCCTAACGCCACCGATCAGATCACGCCCACGGTACGGTTCCAGATCGGGACGCGCGGTGGTGACGACGACTTCGCGGTGTCGTTCCCGTCGGGCTACCCTTATTCGGGTGGTTCGACGACTGCCCCGACGGACGCGCTCGAGACAGTAAAGCTGTTCGTGACGACGGCGCAGGCGGACTTCAAGTTCCTCGAGCAGCGCGGCGTCCGTGGCGTCGGCCAGTCTCCTGGTGGCGCGCTGCAACTGCTGTGGGAGACGGCGGCCGGCATGGGGTCAATGCGCGACATCGGGCGTAAATCGGTGCCCGTGGACACCGAGGACTGGACGACGGTCGTGAAGCCGTTCACAGTGCGCCGCAAGCCGGCCGGCGCCTAACGACGGTCTCGCGTCGTCCCGAGGAGCGCCAGCGGGCTGTCATCCCGAGCGTCAGCGAGGGACCTTCTGTGAATGTAATCGTGGCCAGATCCGGCCACGATGACCTTACGAGAAGGTCCCTCGCTGCGCTCGGGTGCCGCTGGCTCCTCGGGATGACGATGACAATCAGCGCGTGCACCGTTGCGGGGGTCGTGACCCCGCCGGAGCGTCGACGATCCAGCGGTCGATCGATTCCTTCGAGTACGCGACCGCGCAGGCGCGCGCCAGCCACGCTTCCGGGTCCGTCAGGATGCGTACGATCTGTCCCGCTGCGTTCACCGCCAGCAACGCGCGACCGCTGTCGCCGAACGTGAGCCCCACCGCCTGACCCTGCCCCGTTTCGATCTCCCCGATGATGTCGCCGCGCGCCACATCGCCGAGCGTCACCACGCCGTCCGTGTCGATCGCAAACAGGCGCCCATCGGGCGAGAGCGCGAACACATCGGGAGGCGGCCCCGATTTCCAGCGAAAGCGTGACGTCGGCTCGTGCCTGCCGCGCGTCCAGAACTGCACCATGAGGCCGTCGAGCGCCGCGACCACACTACCGTCCGCGCTCGTGCCCAACCCGGCGTACACTCCGATACCACTCAGTGAATCACGGACCCGCCTGGTCGCGAGATCCCACACCAGAATCGAAAACTGCGGTCCCTGCGTGACGAGCAGGTCTCCGCGCGGACTGAATTCCACCGGCGCGGGAAGGTTCGAATCCCAGAACTTGGGGCCGTTGTCGATGCCCGCGCGGAGAGTGTCCGCGGTCCTCGCGGCGAGATCCGCTACCACGACGGTGCGCGTACCCGGCAACGCGTACGCGACGCGTGCGGTCGATGCATCCACCGCCACGGCAGCGTCCTTCGGGCTACCGACCAGCCGGTCCGGTGCGTCGCCGGCACCCTGAAACACGTACGCCGGCCCGCCGTCGCCATCGCTCGAGCCAGCGACGAGGAGACCGCCCGATGCACCGATGTACACATCCTGGCCGACGATGCGCCGGCGCGCCGCGCGGTCGTAGACGGCGCCGCGAACAGCGGGCGACGCGGTGATATCCCACACCGCGAGCTCGCCCCCAAACCCCCGTTGCGTCACCGCGAGCCTTCCATCCTTCGTTAGGCTCGTCACTTTCGTGGCCGTGTCGATGGGTAGCGCCGAGCGACGTATCAGTGCGCTATCGGCAAGATCCCAGACGTGAACGGTGCCCTCCAACGTGAGCGTCGCGATGCGGCCGCGCGTTCCGCTCACCACCAACACGTCGGGGATGTCGCCCGCCCCGTGCAGCGTGAGCGATGGCGCTCCCGGGTCCAGAGGCTGACTCGCGTCCAGGGGGCGCTCGAACACGCGAACCTCGCCGTTCGGCGCAGCCGCCACCAGCGCCGCGTCGCGCTCCGTGAACGCCACGTCGCTGAACGTGACGCCAGTCATGAGACGTGCAGGCCGGTTCGACCGCAGCGGCCATAACGCGAGCGTATCTCCGGACGTCATGCGACCCGAGATGACCAGCGTGGAATTGTCGCGACTCACGGCGACGCCGGGTGGGAGAAAGCGAGAGCCGCCGCGCACGGTCCGCACCAGTTTCCCCGTCGCGACGTCCCAGACGCTGGTGCGCCCATTGTCCGCCATCGTGACCACGAGCGAGCCGTCCGTGCTGAACGCCGCTGGGAACGGCGGACTCGTGTGCCCGACGAGACGACTGCGCGAGCGCCCTGTCTCGAGGTCGAACAAGACCACGTCGTTGCCCTCGCCAACGGCAACCACGTGGCGCCCGTCGGCCGTTGGCGGTCCCACCCGCCAGGCGAGCGATTCCGGCCAGCTGGTGCCTGCCACGGGTGTCTCGCCTAACGACAGCGACAGCGAGTCGGACACCGCGGCCGCAATCGCCGCGGCCTTCGTCTTCTTCGCCTCGCGCAGCTCGGCTTCGCTCCACCGGCGCACCGGGACCTCACCCAGCTTTCGCCCCGTGGCCGCGTCCCACACGCGGAGCGTCGCGACGTCCGACGTCGAGTCACCCGAGACCGAGCTATACGTCATTCCGCTCGCGTCGAGAGTGACGGCGTTGCGATTCACCTCGGCCGGAAACGCCGTCTGCCGCGTTTCTACTCCGGTCGCGACGTCCATCGTGTAGATGCCATCGGGCCCCACGAGGAGCGCCCGCTCGCCATCGGGAGCAAACACCAGCTTCGTTCCGCCAGTGGAGGTCACGCGTACCAGCGTTGGGTCGCGCGCGAGCTGCGTGAACAGCGCGCGCCGCGCCTCGAACGTCGGCGACTGCTGGTACGACGCGACGGCGTAGAGGAAGCCCAGGTCGCGTTGTTCCGGATCTGCTGACGATGCCCGCGCGCCCCACTCGCGCGACGTGCTGTCGGCGAGCCGAGCCTGCGATTGCCGATACAGAATCCAGCTGCCGACGCCGAACGCCGCGATGAGCGCGGCCGCGGCGATCGCACCGCGAACGACCCACGCGCGACGACGTCGTGCCCGATCGCGTTCGACGCGACTCGCCGCGACGAGCGCCCGCTCCTCGTCGTTCCACGCACGCATCCCGCTCTCGCCAGTCTCGACCACGGCCAGGTCCGCCGCATCGAGTGGAATCCCGACGTGGCCATCTTTCCACTCGGCCGACCGCCCATCGAGCACGCGCTTCGCCCTCGGCCCTGGCAGATCGGAGCGATCGAAGCGGTCGCGGACGATTGGCGCGAGTGTATCGTGGGCGAGGCGCGCCGTCGGATCCGCGAGCGGTGCACCGGTATCGTCGGTGTCGCGCACGACCAGGAGAAACAGTCGCGCGCACATCGCGCGAAGCCCGGGCGCCGTCTCGTTCGCGTGCGGATAGCGCTTGCTCTCTTCGCTGGCCGAGTGCTCGTCGGACGTCGCCTTGGGCGTCGTATAGAAGCGGAGGAATTCGAGCGCGAGACCGGAATCGACCGCCGCGGCATTCCAGGTGCGGAGCGCCTCCAACTGCTGCGTCACGAAGCCGTCGAGCTGCTTCGCTTTCGCGCGCACCGTTTCGTACAGCGCGGCGTCGAAGCGGACGACGTTCGCGGGACTGCCCTTCCGAGGCGCATCGGCCCACAGCTCCGCGAGCAGGATCTGCAGCAGCGGCGCGACGTGCGACGCGCGATTCGCGAGCAGATCGTCGGCGATCACGACGTCGAGCCCAGCCTCGAGCTCGAGACGCGTTGGCATTCGTCGCGCGGGAACGCGCGTTGGTCCGGTGATCGCCTCCAGCACGCCGCCGCGTGTGAGCTGCTCCAGGCGATGCTCGGTGCGAGCAACGCGGTGCGCCTCGAGCGCGCCCTTCACTTCCGACAGCCACTCCTTCCGGAATCCGAGTACGAGTCGCCCACGTGGGCGCGTCGCAGGCGTCGCGAAGAGATTCGCGATGGCGGCGGCGAACGCGTCGAGCTCACGCGCGCCGCTGCCTGCCGCGACGCGTCCCGCATCCTCGCTCGTGTACGCCTCCTCGAGCTGGTCGACGACGACGAACAGCGGTCGCCCACACTGCGCCTCGACGGCCCGCCACCGCTCGGCCACGGCCTCCGCGTCCGTCGCACGAGTGGCCTCGACGCCGAGCGTCGTGGCGAGTGTGCCGAGCAACCCGAGCGCGCGGTCGCGAGGCGCGTAGCGGACTTCGTGAGTACTCGTTAGGCGCGGCAGCAGCCCGGCGTCGAGCAGCGACGACTTGCCGACACCGGTCGCGCCGTACAGCAGCACCACTGACTCGGACGCCGCGCTCGTGACCTTGTCGTACAGCTCGCGAATGTCCTTGCCGCGTCCGAAGAACAGCTCCGCGTGCTTGCGGCTGAACGGACGCAGGTGTCTGAACGGCTCGGTGAGCGGCTCGTCGGTTTCCGGTAGCGTCGGCAGGCCGAACAGCGGATTTCCCGCAGCTTCGGGGAGCGCCCATGGACCGACCGTCTCCTCCGCGCCGCGCCGGAAGTAGAGGTCCCATGGCCAGCGTCCGTCGTCGGTCGTGACCGCGCTCTTCCGGCCAATGTCGCGGCTGCCTGACGATTCCGGCGCTGGTTGCACCACCTGCGACGCTGCGTCCGCGGAGGCGTGCATCGAGTCCGCCGTCGAGCCGCGGGCTGACCGCTCCGTGCTTGAAGCGAACGCCTGACGCGGCCTCGTCGTACGCGCGCTTGATGCCCGCCCCGCTTCCGAGTCCCTGATACAGCAGCACCGCGAACTGATGCGCGATCGCATCCTCGACGCTCCGCGACGTCGCCACCACGGCACCAACGCCGGCGTCGCGGAGCGCGTCGACGTGCGCCTGTGTTGCGCACGCGTTGAGCACGACGAGCTGCAGCCCACGCTGACAGCCGAGGAACGCGGCGAGACCACTGGCATCGGCGACGGCCGTGGTGCCATCGGCGGTTTCGAACAACAACCCTTCTGGCCCGGCATGTCCCGCGAAGTGCAGAACGCCGATCCGGTCGCGATACGCGTCGTTCTGAAAGACGCGCATCACCTGCTCCGGCGTCGCATCCGGCAGCGTAACGACCTCGCAGATGCCGCCGCTCTGTGCCTCGCCGAGCGCCGCGACGATGTCGTTGAGCTCGAGGCTCAAGCTCCGGAGATGCCGCGCCCCCACAGCCTCGTTCGCGGTCGCGACGAGAATGACGGGCGCTCGACGCTCTACCGGTGCTGCGGTGGACGTCGACGCGTCGAGTGTCGGAGACGCGGGAGCGACGGTGTCTATGGGTTCCTTACGCTGGGAGCGGACAGGATACGTTAGCGCGGGCTGCTGCGTGCCGGAAGCGTCCGCCACTCCAGGCACTCATACCGATCTGATTTCTGGAACAGCAGGACAGGACGGCCAGGATGGGCTGGATGACGGCAACTGCAACTACAACTACATGACAGGATTGGCAGGATGGACAGGATTGAACAGAGGCTCCGTGTCGCGCCCAACGCCCCTCCCGCAACGAGCCCAGTATGAGGGGAACGGCCGCTCGGGACGCCACTCGCCCTGAGATGTGTTCCTTCATTCGTTAGGCCCCGGCGACACGCGCCCCGACGCCGAGGCGGTCATCTTCTCAATCCTGCCAATCCTGGCCATCCTGTCTTGCGGTTGCCGTTCCGCGGTTGCCGTTCCTGTCAATCCTGTCACCGCTGCAGTTGTCCTACTGGCTCACCCCACGCGAGTCACTCACCGGCAAGTGCTCGCGCAGATATCGCGTGAGCAGCGAATACAGGTGCAACGACGTCCCCTCCCCTTCGCAGATGCAGTGCGTGCGGTTCGGGTAGGCCATCATGGTGAACGGCTTGTTCGCCTTCACCAGCGCGTTGACGAGCGCTTCCGTGTTCTGATAGTGCACGTTGTCGTCGCCGCTCCCGTGCACGACCAGCAGGTCTCCCTTGAGTTGATCCGCGAACGTCACCGGTGAGCCGTTCTTGTAGCCCTCCGGATTTTCCTGCGGCAGCCCGACGTACCGCTCCTGATAGATCGTGTCGTAGTAGTGAAGGTCGGTCACGGGCGAGACCGCCATGCCCATCTTGTACACATCGGGCGTGCGGAACATGACGTTGAGCGTCGTCGCTCCGCCGCCGCTCCAGCCCCATACCGCGAGCCGCTGCGGATCCACGAACGGCCACTTCCCGATCGCGCGCGCGGCCGCTGCCTGATCGCCGCCATTCAATACGCCCATCCTGTTGTAGATGGACTTCCGCCACTCGCGCCCGCGCGGCGCCGGCGTGCCGCGATTGTCGACGCTCATGACGATGTACCCCATCTGCGACAGCATGAGATGCCACAGATACGTGCCACCGCCCCACGAGTCCACGACCGTCTGCGACGCGGGCTCGCCATACACGTGGAACAGCACCGGATATTTCTTCGTCTGATCGAAGCCGGGCGGCTTGATCATCCATCCGTCGAGCTGCACGCCGCCGCCGATGTCCACGCGGAAGAATTCGCGCGGGCCCTGCTCGAGTCCGGCGAGCTTCGCTCGGAGCGCCGCGTTGTCCTGCAGCACTCGAACGCGACGGTGATCGGGGAGCGTGATGATCTCGACCGTCGGCGGGGCGCCGAACGACGACCACGTGTGCACCGCATAACGCCCGTTAGGCGAGAGGAGATACGCGTGCGTTCCCGGCTGGTCGGCTGGGGTGACGCGCGTCGTGACACCCGGCTTCTTGAGCGACGTCCGATACAGGTAGAGCTGCGTCGGGTTCTGCGGCGACGCGTAGTGATAGAGATACTCGCCCGTCGCATCCGGGCCTAACACGGCAAGCGCGCCGAACGCGGACGCCGGATGTGAGACGTCCATCGCGTCCGCACTGAGCGGCGTGACGGTCGCGCCGTCGCGCGTGACGCCGTACATGCGCCGCCAGCCGCTGCGCTCGCTCATCCAGACGAACCGACGGTCGGCGTCGATCCAGCGCACGTCACTCACCACATCCACCCACGCCGAGTCACGCTCGGTGAGCACGGTGCGGACGGCGCCTGTGCTCGCGTTGGCGAGCAGCACATCGATCTGGTTCTGACGCCGGTTGAGTCGCTGGATCAGTAATTCGCTCGAGTTCTTGTCACCCGCCCAATCCATGCGCGCGAGGTACTGATTACGCGGGTCTCCATCGATGGCGAGCCATCGTGTCGCGCCGCCGGCAGCCGGGATGACGCCGATGCGGCCGGCGGAGTTCGTGGTGCCCGCTTTCGGGTACTGCACCGGATTCACGAACGAGTACAGCGAGTCGGTGTCGTCGATGAGATTGAAGTTCTTCACCCCGCTCGCGTCGAGCTGCCAGAACGCGATCGACTTGCCGTCCGGGCTCCAGCGGAAGCCGTCGCGAAGGCTCAGCTCCTCCTCGTATACCCAGTCGAACGTGCCGTTGATGATCGTCCGCGACCCGTCGCGCGTCAGGCGCGTGATGGCACCGCTGGCGACGTCCTCGACGTAGAGGTCGTTCTGGCGCACATACGCGACGCGTCCGCCGTCGGGGGAGAACTTGGCGAACATGAGCGTGGACGCCGGCGCGTCGCCGCCGAGCTTGCGAAGGCCACGAGTGCCGAGGTCGAGCACCCAGTAGTCGCCGCGGGTGTTCTGCCGCCAGACCTTCTCCGACGCGGTGAAGACGAGGAGTCGCTTCCTGTCCGACGACCAGTCGTAGTCTTCGACGTCGAGCGGCGCGGCCGCCCCGTTAGGCGTGAGCCACGTCGTGGGCACGATGACGTCGCGCGCGCCCGTCCTGCGCATTGAACCGCGCCAGCTCAGCCGCCCCGGGCTGCTGCGGATTTCCCTGGAGCGCGACGTACGTCGAGTCATTCAGCCACCGAAGCTGCCCGGCGCCACGCGCGGCGAACTCGCCGGACGCGAAGATGCGCTCGAGCGTGAGACGGCTCGGGCTCGACGAAGCCGGCGGTGTGGCCTGGGCGCCGGCGTGGGCAGACGCAATCAGCGCGATGGGGGCGATCAGAAGGGCACCAGCCAGCGCGGCGCCTCGAATGCGTGTGGGACACGGGCCGTATTTCCAATGCTCGGGTGAGACCGCGCCCACATCATCGGGCACGGTCTCTCATATGGTAGCCGCCGGCCCCACGCGTCTCAACGGCAATGATGCCAGTCGCTCGTGAGCACGCACGCCGATCAGACAACGCGCGACCCGTCCGCGCCGCGACTGACCCCTCGATTTCCGCGACCCGCCACAAGAGCGTACTGCGCCTCGCCCGTGAGACACAGATTGCCGGCTCAATTCCCAATGACCGGAGCTGTCATGCCCTTGCCTCGCCTCCTGCGCCCTGCCGGCGCTGCCGCCTTCGCATTCGCCACGACGGGCGCGTTTCTCCCGATGCCGGCGTCTTCCCTCCGCCTTCCGCCATCCGCCCTCCGACTTCCGTCGGCGCCTTCGGCGCCGCTCGACACCGCCATCGCCCGCATGGGCGGCGAGGAGACGCTGCGGCGGATCGAGCGCGTGCGCTTCGAGATGATGACCCTGTGGCAGCGGCTCACGTTCGAGAACCGACCGTCCGATCTCATCGGCACGTACGAGCTGCACAGCGATCTCCGCAACTACACGCTCGGCGCGTGGCGCAACACGCGGCGGTTCGTCAGCGGCCCGACGTTGCGCGAGATGACCGACATCGTGCAGAAGGACGCCGGCATCCGGCGCATCCCGAACCCGGACGGGACATTCGCCCCCTGGGCGCCGATCAACATCGCCTACATCGACGAACGCAAGGAGATCTTCGCGTTCGCGCCCGAGCGCCTGCTTCTGGCCGCGCGCGCGGCGAGCGATCTGCGAGCGTTGTCCGACACGACCATCGCGGGACTGCCTCACGCGCGGGTGGCGGCGACCATCGATGGCTTCCCGACGACGATTTTCCTGCGCCGGAACGACGGCTTCCTCGCGATGGCCCGCTATCATGCCGCCCAGCCTAACGACTTCGGGCTCGCGCCGTGGGGCGACATGGAAGTCGAGATGTGGTACTCCCGATGGGGGAAATACCCGATGCCTGGCACGAACGGCGTCGGCTACCCATCTCAATGGGACGTCCGACGCGTCGGACACATGTACAAGCGCGTCACGGTGCTCGCCGCGACGTTCGATGCCGCGGCACCGGCCGACTCGTTCGCGATCTCCGACTCGCTGCGTACGGTCTTTGCCAGCAGCAGCGCCAGCCGGCCGATGTGGGACCTTCCCATGGATTCGGCGAAGATCATCGAGCCGCGACTGGCGCGCTTCGGCAACATCGGCCAGGCGCAGACCGCCGTGAAGCTGGGCTCGCAGTGGCTCTTGCTCGAGGGGACAGGCGTCCCGCAGCGCAACGAGACCGACCTCCAGTGGCTCACGTCCGCCGATGCGGGTTCGTCGGTCGCGGGCTTGCTGATCACCGTACCTAACGCGGGCCGCGGTGGCGCCGCGTGGTTCGCGAGCCACAAGCTGCCGGTGTACGTCGCGCCCGGTGCCGCCAGCGCAACGGCAGCGACACTCGCCAACTGGAAGCAGCCGCGCACGGCCGCGACGGTCGTCACGAAGCCGCAGTGGCTGCGGATCGGCGCGGATTCGCTCTGGCTCGAGACGCATCGACTATCCGGACTACGCCGGCGCACTGGTCGCGTACGTGCCGTCGATGCGCTGGGTGTACAGCGGCCTGGCGGCGTCGCCGCTCAACCTCGACCTGCTCGCCGCTCGCATCCGCGAACGCGGCTGGACGGTGGACCGTATCGGCTCAGCCCGTTCCCTCGACGCAGCCTGTGCCCGGCAGAACCGCGTCGCGTTAGGCGACTAGGGTCATCCCGAGCCTCAGCGAGGGACCTTGCGTGATGTCATGAGCTGGTCCGGCCACGAGTATTTCACAGAAGGTCTCTCGTCATGCACCCGTCTGCGGCGGTCCGCGCTCCTCGGGATGACACGGCATACGACTACAACAAAAAACAGCAGACAGGATTGCAGGATGGACAGGATTGGACAGCACACGGGAGTTCCTGCGTCGCGAGCGCTTCAAATCCTGCAATCCTGCCAATCCTGTCTCTGGTCGTGACCGATCACCGCCACCAGTACCTCACAAGAGATCCCTCGCTGACGCTTCGCGGATCGGGATCGAGCGCTCCTCTAACGCGCCGGACCTGAAACCTGACACCTCCCGCTGAGTGACTGACGCGCTTGGAACTGGCCAAGCCCTGCCGCGATGTCGACAGCCCCACCACCTTGAGCCACATGGCAGCGAGGCATGGTCATGGCATACGTGCCGTCGTGCCGCTTTCTTTACGCGGATGACCATATCCAGCCGGAATTCGAGCGACATCGAACGGCTCTCCCAGCGAGGCGACAACTGACGCCGGGAACGCCGCTCACCAATGGGTCTGCCACTATCCAGCCTCCGGCGTCGGGGTGGCGGGACGACGGACGCGGGTTCGTTGGAACGCGCCCGAAATGGTCGCTCATCATCCTCGCGTGGCTCGTTCCTTCGGCGATCGCAATGCTTCAGGCGACCGCCGGCTACGCGCTGCGCGGTGAGCTGGGCAAGGACTGGCCGTGGGTGCTGATGCAATTCCCGCGGTCGATGACGTGGGCGCTGTTCACGCCCCTCATCTTCGCTGCCGCGAATCGATTTCCGTTTCGACGCGACCGCCTCGCGGCGTCGGTGTGGATGCACGTGCTGATCGCGATGGGCATCTCGGCGCTCATCGAGGTCGTCTGGCTGCAGCTTAGCCTCGCTGCTGCAGTCGTACATCGAGCCCGAGATGATGGAACGCGTTCGGTCCAACTGGGCCGAAGTCTACGCAACGGCTGTGCTGAGTCGCGTCGTTAGCGGCGCGTTCACGTACGCCGCCGTGCTCGGCGTGGCGACGACGCTCGCGTATCACCGCCGCTTCCGTGAGCGAGAGCTCCGCACCGCCCAGCTCGAGGCCCAGCTGGCGCTCGCCCAGGTGCAGGCACTCAAGATGCAGGTGCACCCGCACTTTCTCTTCAACACGCTGCACGCCATCACCGTGCTCATTCGCGAGGATCCGACCGCGGCGACACGCGTCGTGACCCGTCTCGGCGACCTGTTGCGCCTAACGCTGTCGCGCGCCACCACCACGCAGGTCAGCTTCCGACGCGAGCTCGAGATCCTCACCCTGTACCTCGAGATCGAGCGCACGCGCTTTCAGGATCGGCTCGAGATCTCCTACGATGTGCAGCCCGCCACGCTCGGCGCACTCGTCCCGGATCTCATTCTCCAGCCGCTCGTCGAGAACGCGATCCGGCACGGCGTCAGCCCTAACGCCGGCATCGGCCGGATCGAGGTTCGGTCACGACACGATGGTCAATCGCTCGTGCTCGAGATTCGCGACAACGGAATGGGGCTACCACAGGGTCAGCCGCTCCGCGAAGGCATTGGCCTCTCGACGACCAAGGCGCGACTCGAGCGGCTGTACGGGACACGACAGGAGCTCGAGCTCGCGAATCTGCCCGAGGGTGGATGCGTTGCTCGCATTCGGATCCCGTTCCAGCCCGCGAGCGACGACCGGCCCGATGGGCTGGCCGACGTGGGGAACCTGGCACCCGTGTCATCATCGGCGGCGGCCGGTCGGTGACTGATCCCGTGACCGACGTTCGCGTGGTAGTGGCGGACGACGAGCCACTCGTCCGACGAGGGCTCCGCACGTTCATCGCCGCCGAGAAGGGTCTGACGTTCGTGGGCGAGGCGCGAAATGGGCCGGAAGCCGTCGCGCTGATTCGGGCGGAACGGCCGGACCTCGTCTTCCTGGACGTCCAGATGCCGGAGCTCGACGGCTTCGGTGTGCTCGAGACGCTCGAGGGCGAGCCGCTCCCAGCCGTGGTCTTCGTGACCGCGTATGACGAGTACGCGATCCGCGCGTTCGACGTCCACGCCGTGGACTACCTGCTCAAGCCGTTCGACGAAGAGCGCTTTCGCGTCGCCCTGGGTCGCGTGCGCTCCCGCCTCGGCGAGCGTCGGAGTACGTCACTCGATCAGCGGCTCGAAGCCGTCCTCACTGAGCTGCGGGGGCGCGAGCAGTACACGGACCGACTGCTGGTGAAGTCCGACGGCCGGGTGACCGTGCTCCAGGTCGACGAAGTCGACTGGATCGAGGCAGCGGACAACTACGCGCGTGTTCACACGGCGCGCGGGCGGTATCTGGTGCGCGAGCCCATCAAGACGCTCGAGCGGAAGCTCAACCCGCGCCAATTCGCCCGCGTCCACCGCTCGGCCATCGTGAACCTGGCCCGTGTTCGTGAGCTTCAGCCAATGTTTGGCGGCGAGTATGTCATTATCCTTTCCACGGGCGCCAAACTGACGCTAAGTCGGGGCTACCGCGACGCGTTCCGCAACGCACTTGGCAATGAGTAGTAGGTCCGACTCGCGTCGTGCGTGAACGCGGAGCAGGTTGTGGAGTACGCTCGTTACCCGAGGAAGCAGCAGCGACCTTCGGTGCCGATGTAGCATTCCTCCCTTTTCATCGCTAATGGCTGGATTCCGTTCGCCGCTCGACGCTTACCGCGAGGACCTGTCGCGCGCCGGTGATCGCAAGCGTTTCGCCACAGGCGATGAATTCTGGATCCTCCTCGCGACCGGCCTTCGTCGCGTTGTGCAGGAGCCACACGTCCGCCGGCCGGCCGCCGCGCGGCGGCTCGCGAACATCCTGTTGACGTTCGGCAAGGAGCTCGCGAAGTGCCCGGCACCGACGATCGAGATCGGCGAAGCCGGGCCCGCGGTGGTCGTCGAACGGGCCGCGGCCGTGGCCGACGCGCTGGCGCGGTTTCCCGAGGCCGACGACGCGGGGCTTCTCGTTAGGCACGTCTGCGCGGCAGCCGCCGATGCCGAGGAGGCCGGCGCGGTGGGGCTCGCGCGCGAGATCGTCACCGACCTTCGGGTGCTGTCGTCGCACGCACAGCCGCTGGATCGCGGTCTCGTGCTCATGCAGTTGGCGCGCATCGCCCGCACGCTCGGGGAGCTCGACGCCACGCTCGATCTCCTGCGAGCTGTCGGCGACCTGGGACGCGCGACCGGCACGCGTGAGCTCGAAGTGCGTGAAGCGGTAGGTGAAGGGGTGTTGGCGCACACGCGCGGGAATCATCCGGAGGCGCGTCGCCTGTTCGAGACGGCGCTCGCGGGCGCATCCGAGTTGGGGCTGGTGGATGTCATCGGATTGGCGCACCAGGGCCTCCTGATTATCTGCGCCAGCGCCGGCGAGTTCGACCTCGCGCTCCACCACGGCTGGAATGCCCTGAGCGCTGCGCGCACGGAAGGAACTCGCGAAGCCGAGGCGCTGGGCAACCTCGCGGAGCTCTGCGCGAAGGCGGGCTACCACGACGCCGCGTTAGGTGGCTTCGCCCTGGCGCTCACCCGCACGGCCGCACCGCGCATACGCCTGCCGGCGCTGGCCGGCGTCGCGACCGCCGCCGGCCGGCTTGGCGACGCGCCGCGGCTGCGCATGGCTGACGAGGCAATCGCCCGGGAGGCCAATGACGCGTTCCCGTACGAGACGGCGGGCGCCTGGCTCGCGCTCGCGCGCGCGAAGCGCGCCCTGGGGGACGCCGCGGGGGGCGATGCGGCAGCGAAGAAGGCCGCCGTCATCGCGCACGCGCACGGGTTTTTCGAGATCGCCCACTACCTGCATCAGGATGCCCAGCCCGCGCCGGCACCCCTCGCCGAACCGGCGCTTCAGGTCATTCGCTCACTGACAGCGTGGTCCGGCGACAATGCTGCCGATCTCGTGCTTAGCTACACGTCCACGGACGACTCCAGTCACACACGTCATCGGGATTAGCCTTCACGGGGGCTGCTTTCACAGCGGTTGCTGCCGACTTAGCTGACTCTGTGGGAGCGGTGGGATTCTGCGAGCAGGCCCCCAGGACCGAGGCGGCGGTGACCAGCATGACCAGACGGATCGTGCGAGACATTGATAGCTCCGTATTGTTGGAGCGCCATCGATACGACCGCCGGCGACGTCGAACGGACATCGCCGGGGGCGATCTCATACACGGGGGGGCGTTTCGTTGACGGCCCCCCTGCGCGTCGTCGCTCTGGTGGTCGGCGCGAAGTGCCGAGCGCGAATCCGCGGCGGCGTTGTGGGGCGGGCCGACGTCCGATTCTGTGACCTCCGCGGCGAGCTGGTTCCTCTAGCGGCGACGGCGCACGCGAGCTGTGTGATCGCCGAGCCTCGCGATCGCGCGGGGGAAGACGTGAGTCCGGCGGTCAGCGCCCTGCGCGCCGGCATGCCGTCGGTCCCGGTAATCGCCTACTTCGCCGACGACCACGTGAGCTCGGGTGACATCCTCGCGATGGCCCGTGCGGGCGTGCATGACCTCGTCCGTGCCGGCTTCGATGACGTGAGCGGCGCGCTGCGGACTGTGCTCGCGAGCGCGACCGCGGCCTGCGCGGCGGCGGCGGTGCGCGACGAGCTCGAGCGCGTGATTCCGAGCGAGGCCTGGCTGTTCGTGTCCTACTGCCTGGCGCGGGCGAACGCGCCCATCTCCATCCGCTCGGCCGCGGATGCGCTCGCGCTCGACCGGCGGACGCTCGTTCGCCGATTGGAACGAGCCGGACTGCCTGGCCCACGCCGCATTGCCGGCTGGTGCCGTGTGATCGTCGCGGTGCGACTGTTGGACGAGCCGATCTACACGCTCGAACAGGTAGCCCTCCGCCTCGACTTTCCGTCCGGAACGGCACTGCGCAACATGCTCATTCGCTACACCGGTCTCGGACCGCGCGAGCTCCGCGAGAACGGTGGCGTGCGATGCGCGCTGCACCTGTTCAAGCGCGAGCTCGGCGCGTGTGTCGGCGCGCCCGCGTGTCCGCCGGCCTGAGGCCTGATGGCGCGGTGGCTCGATGCGCCGTTAGTGCGGCGTGCATCTGATGCGACGTCACCGCGTCCAGATGATCACCGTGCATCCCGGCGCGAGCCCGGGGAACGCCGTCGCCGAGAACTCCACCGGCGTCGTTGCGGCGCCTGCGTAGACCTCGATCGCCTCGATCTCGGCCGGCGAGATCCAGTCGAGCCTCAGGTCGCGCCGGATCGGCTCACTTCGGCGACCGCCGCAACGGCGCACCGATCTTGTCCGGCGGGACCATCGCGCCGTCAACGTAGATCGTAGCGTTACTGGCGCACGTCGCTGATCCGCCCGCCACGGTCCTTGATCAGATCACTGATCTGCTGCGGTTGGCGTCGCTCGATCTCGTCCCGCGTTATGAACGATGATCGAGACGCCGCACTCGTCCGCATGCGCTCCGCGAATCCCGCCATCTTGCCCCGGTATCGCTCCTCCCGCGCCTTGACGGTCACCTCCGCGAGTTGGAGCGCCAGGACATGCATCTCGATCCGCATGGTGACCGTGTCTTGGGCGGCCATGTCGACGCTCACCGACCGCGGGCCGAAGCCGAGCCTCGTCGCGCGCAGCAGGTAGCTGCCAGGATCGAAGGCGAACCGGAACGCACCCAGGCTATCGCTGCGCGCCAGGCGCGTCGTGCCTAACACGCGGACTTCCACGTTCGGAACGGGAAGTCCCGTGGACGGCTCGACAACGACACCGATGAGAGTGCCACGACCCTGTGCGAGCACCCCTCGCGGGCTCGCCACGATGACTGCTCCCGCAAGAGCGATCGATGCGAACGCGGCTCGGACAGCGCGGGCCAGGCAGTCGGCCACCGTCATGCGACTCTCCTGTCGGCGATGGGTCAGCCTCTCACCAGTGGATGATAACGGCGGCTGCGCGCCCGCGCCGTCCCCCGCGTTGGACGGTCGCATAACGATCGGCATGCGTTGGCGGCACCGTGCTACGCTGGTGCAAGACGGCCGGTGTGCACGCACCCATCCTTGGGTCGAATCGTCCCAGGGAGATCTATCCATGCACGCTGTGCCAGGACACCCCACCGTACCGGCCACCGCGCCGGTGCGCACGCGACCACTCCGCATCGACGCCAATACAGACGCTCCACCCCTACCGGACTCTGTGAGCGGCGCCCCCGACGTCGTCCTCGTCAAGTCCGGCTTCAAACAGGTCGCCATCCACATTCACGAGATCACGTTCGCCGAGGCCGCCCGGAACTACGTACTCGTGCACCTCGAGAGTGGTGCGGTGATCAAGAGTCGTGTCCCGATCGAGCGGCTCGCGGAGCACCTCGGAACTGCGCGATTCCTGCGCATCCATCGCGGACGCCTGGTCAACGTCGAGCGCATCCGCGCGGTCACGCCGCTCACGGGCGGACGGCTCCGCCTGGCACTTCTCGACGGAGCGACCATTCTGGTCGCGCGCGACAGGCGTCGTGCAGTGCTCGCCGAGCTCACCGCATTGGCGGCGCGCGGCGCTTGACCCGCGCGCCCCTCGGCAGCGCGTCCGGACCACGTTAGGCATGCAGATCCTCGCCGGCGGTTCGTCACGCCCGTCCGCCGGCCCGGCCCATAGAGGGACGGCCCGTCCGAACGGCGCGTCCCACACCTGCTAATCTCCGCTTATCCCGTCGGGTTTGGCACTCGCTGGTCCCGGTACTTTCTTCGGTGCACGTGCCGAGACGAACCCGAGCCATCCAGGCGGCCAATGTCGATGCGTGCGGCGACCCCCGACGAGGCGGTACTGCGACGAACCGCGGACCTGACCCGCGGCCGCGTGCGCCTCGTCGAGCACAACTGGCCAGGCGATGTCAGTACGCCTGGCGAGCATCGCGACGCCGCGCACATTCTGCTTTCTCGCGCACGGCGCCATCGAGGAACGTCGTCCCCATTCGACCGTGTGGCGCGTTGCCCCGAGCGTGCGCGTCTCGCCCCCTGGCGATGAGCACGCGTGCTGCTACGGCAACGTCGGCGGGCGATGCCTCGTCATCGAGCCGATGGCGTTGCTCGGCGGCGATGACGGCGTGCCGTCGCCGAACGAGCCGACGATCGTTCAGGATCATCGCATCGTCGAGCTGGCCGCGCGCGTGTACACGGAGTTGCGCGCTGACTCTCCACACTCCGTGTCGGGGCTCGTGATCGAGAGCATCGCACTCGAGGTGCTCGCGCAAAGTGCCCGGTGGGAACGACCGCGTGCCGATCGTCGGCCGCCGGCGTGGCTCGCGCAACTGCAGGACTATCTCGCGAGCGATCTCGCGAGTCGTGCCCGACCTGGTGACACTGGCGGCGATCGCTGGCGTGCACCGCGTGCACGTCGCGCGCGCGTTCCGCGATCATCTCGGCTGCACGGTGGGCGATTACGTCCGCCGGCTTCGCGTCCGCTGTGCGTGCGAGCTGCTCACCGCGACGGCCGTCCCACTCACCGACGTCGCGATGCGTGCCGGCTTCTTCGATCAGAGCCACATGACGCGCGTCGTGAAGCGATTCCTCGGCGTCACGCCGGCATCGCTGCGTCGCGCGACTGGTCGGTGCGAGTGAAACCGAACGGCTGTTAGGAGGGACTGGGGACTCGGGACTGGAACTGCGGCTGGTTGCTGGGTGGTCGTGCTGGCTGCTGGGTGATGCTGGGTGCGGTTGCGCGCAGCGAGCAGCACTTGGTGTCCTGGGCGCTAATAGCAGCAGCGGGCAGCGTGCGGCCGCAGCATGCAGCCGGCGGCAGGTGTGCCCAGCGTGCAGCCGCTCCAGTCTCCAATCCCCAGTCCCCAGTCCCCGTCCTTGGTTGCCTAACAACGCACCGACTGCAGCGCTCCGACTAGACCCGCTCGTCCACCGCGTCCGGAATGGGCACGAGCATGCGAGCCCCGTCGGGGCGCTGCGGCTCAGGCTCGGCGTCCAGGCCATGCAGTCGGCGCCAGTAGGCCCGGAGCACGGCGCCGGCCATCTCGTCGCCCTGGGCGAACCCACGTGCCGTGAACCACCGTGTGAGCGGAGCGTCTTCCCGCCACAATCCCAGCACGTTGCGAATGGCGAGTCCCAAGCCCCAATGCTCACGATCGAGCCCCGACTCATCGAGGGAGCGGAGGTACTGTTTGGTGGCGGCGGGAATCAGCGTGTCCAGCGAGTCCAACGCATCGGCGAACGTCGCCGGCCAATTCTGACCGGTCATCCGATCGCGGCGATCGACTTGGCCTCTGCCGAGCCGCCGCCGAAGGACGGGGGAGTCTCGACCTGGCCCTGGACGGGAAGCGCCTCCGACCGCGCGCGCAGCGCCCGCTCGAGGACCCGCCGTTCGAGCGGGTGCATGGGCGTCGCGGCAATGCGGTTCACGACGGCAGAGAGTCCAGCCTCGCTGTCGACTCTCGCGATGGCATTGACCAGTTCGAAATACAGCGAAGCGTTCATAACGCGCTCGTGACTATGTTGGGTGTAGCGACCGATTGCCGCCGCACTTCGCAATCACCGCGCCGAGGCCGGTACGTCCCTGATATGAGGCCGGTTAGGCGGCCAACCCGGCGTTTGCCGCACCCGCACTCCCACACACGTGCGCGAATCTCGTCTAACCGCGCCTAAACGCGCCAGCTTTGGCGCGTGCGCCACATAGTGCTGCACGGAAGCGCCACAAATGTTAGGCGCTCGACCGCTCGGCTCATCGGGTCGACGCAGCACACGGATCACTATCGAGGGTCGAGATACAGCTCCGCCTTGAACACGATCACTGCATCGCGACCGATCCGGACGCGCACTGGCACGTCGCCCTCGATGTCCACCTCGACGTGCACCACGCCGCGTCTGCCAACGCTCGCGCCCTGGGTCGAGAGGAATCGGAAGCCACGGCCGTCATGCTGCACCAGCCGGTGCTGCACCAGGTAGGCACCGAGCGGCCCGTTCCCGTTCCCCGTCACCGGATCCTCCGCGACGCCAATCGCGGGCGCGAACATGCGGCAGCTCGTGAGGAGACGATCGTCACCGGTATCGAACGTGAAAACGTGATACCCGTTGCACGCGATGTCACGGCTCAATGCCGCGAGCGCCGCCATGTCCGGCGAGAGCCCGAACAGCGTCGCCCGGTCGCGAAGACCGACGATCACCTTCCCGTGCCCCGCCGCGGCAACCTGCACCGGGGCGTTAGGCAACAGCGCGCCGGCGGTCACGCCCAGTGCCGCCAGGAGCCGCGCCACATGCGCGTCCCGGAGCGGAGGCTCGAAGGTCGGCGGCGCCAGCGTCAACGTCACCTGGTAGTCTCCGCCATCGCGGGTGAGCGCGACCGGGAGGTCTCCCGCCCTGCCACGTTGTACCACCGTGCCAGCGGGGACCCCGCCAACCACCGCGCGCGTGTAATGCGCCGCGATCGTGGCGTGCCCGCAGAGAGGCACCTCGGTTTTCGGCGTGAAGTAGCGGATGCGCACGTCGTGCCCCGGACCGTCAGCCGGAAACAGAAACGCCGTCTCGGGATTCCCGAGCTCGAACGCGATATGCTGCATCTCCGCGTCCGAGAGGTCCGATGCGTCGAGCACGACGCCGGCGGGGTTGCCCGTGAAGCGGTCCTTCGTGAACGCGTCCACCTGGTAGACGGTCACCGCGCGACGACCGAGCGAGGAGCGCATGGGAGCAACCAGCGTCGTGCTGTCCGCCACGCAGCGATCAGCGCGAGAATCGAAGGTCGAGTCGAACCGTGTCCGGCGCGACGCCGTCGGTGACCGCGCGGAATCGCGTGACGAGCGTCGTGGTATCGCGCCAGACCGGATCGCCCGAGCGCGTGCTCAATACGACGAGACACATTGGCGCCGCCAAGGCGGTGACACGGAGGTCGGACACGAACAGGCCGTCGCGTGGCGGCTGAACGGACCAGTAACCCAGGAGCTTATCCCCGGTGCAGCCGAATTCACCGCCCGGTTTGCCGTTGAAGAGCACCTGTATGGTGACGATCGCGTTCGCGATCGGGGCACCCGACGCCGTTCCAGCGCGCCCGATGACCACGAGTGCCTGCTCGCGTGCCTGCTCGGCGGACGTCACCGAGGCGTGCCCGTCGCCGCCACACGCGGTGAGTGCCACGGCACCGATGAGCGCACACCCAACGGACATGGCTCGGACATTGACGTTAGGCATCCCGTCTCCCCCTACTGCGCTCGATGCGGTCGCGAACGGCCGTGGCCAACGCGTCCAGTGTGAATGGCTTCTGAATCGACACGATCCCGGGCCCGCCAAGCCCCCGTCGCGAGATCTCCTCCGCGCTGTACGCGGACATGAAGAGGATCGGGACATTGATCCCCTCCGCCGCCATGCGCGCCGCGAGCTGCTGGCCGTTGACGTTCGGCATCACCAGATCGGAGAGCACGAGGGCCACCTTGCCCGCGTTGGCCAGGAGATAGTCCAGCGCCACGGCGCCGTTAGGCGCCTGTTGCACGACGTATCCGACGGCCTGCAGCGCCCGCGCGGTGATCGCCCGGACCATGCCTTCGTCTTCGACGACGAGCACGCATTCGCCCTGCCCGCGCGCCGTCGGGGCGACGCCCTCCTCCACCGCGGGATCGGCGTCGACGAACGGCAGGTACACAGCGATGGCCGTTCCCGCGTTGATGCCGCTCTCGATCGTCACGTAGCCGCCCGACTGACGCACGATGCCATACACCATCGACAGTCCCAACCCCGTGCCCTGCCCGAGCGGCTTGGTCGTGAAGAACGGCTCGAACGCGCGCGCGACGGTCTCCGGCGACATGCCCGTCCCATCATCACGAACCGTGATCCGGACGAACGGGCCGGGCTCGACCTCATCGATCCGGTGCGCGGCCAGCGTCGTCCGACGCACCTGCACGCGCTCGGCGTGTACCGTCACGACGCCGTTCGTGTGCGTCGCATCGCGCGCGTTCGCGATCAGGTTGATGAGCACCTGCTCGAACTGACTCCGGTCCGCGATTGCGCGGAGCGCGATCGGCGACGTCCCAATGTCCAGCCGTCGGTCCGAGCCCAGCATCCGCCGCAACACCGGCGCGAGATCGGCGATGACCGCGTCGATGTCCACGACCGCGGGCTGCAGCACCTGGCGCCGGCTGAACGCGAGCAGGTGCCGCGTCACCTGCGCGGCCCGACCGCCGGCCTTCACCATCTCCTCGACGTCCGCCCGCTGCGGATGGTCCGCGCCTAACGCCGCGAGCACGAGCTCACCGAATCCCAGCACCGCCGACATCATGTTGTTGACTTCGTGCGCCATGCCGCCGGCCATCTCACCGACAGCCTGGAGGCGCTGCGCCTCACGGAGCTTCTGGTCAGCCTGCACGTGATCGTGAATGTCGGTGGTGGACGCAAGCCACTTCTCGCCACCGTCCACGCCATCCTGGATTCTGAGTACCGTCGTCAGGACCGTGCGCCACTCGCCGTCATACCGGCAAAGCCGGTGCTCGATCTCGAACTGCTCGACGTGATCGCGCACGGCCGCCAGCCACTCGGCCTTCACGCGCTCGCGGTCATCGTCGTGGAGCAGTTGCTGCCATCCGTCGCCGTGCAGCGCCTCCGCATCGCGACCCGAGAAGGCAGTCCAGCGCGCGTTGCAATAGTCGACGAACCCGGCCCCGTGTGCCGTACAGATGAGCTGCGGCACGGCGTCCGCCAGCGTGCGGTATCGCTTCTCGCTTGCCGTTAGGCGGAGGTTCGCATCGATCGCCTCGGTGCGCAGGAACGTCTCCGCTTCGAGCCTGCTATCGCGATCGCGAAGCTGCTCGTCACTGGTGCTCCGCTCGTCGTTGACCGCTTGCTTGAGGCGGATGACTTCGGTGACATCCTCGACCGAGTGAATGAGATAGGCAACCTCGCCATCAGGGCCGAACACGGGCGAATTCAGTGGGCTCCAGTGTCGTTCCTCGAACGCGCCGTTCGGCCGGCGGATGTCGTACTTCTGCACGGGCATGCGATCGGGGCGGCGGGTCTCGAGCGCGCGCAGCAGTGACGCGCGAAGGTTGCGGACCCCGTCAGCAGCCGGATCGTCAGGGTTGTCCGGGAAGATCTCGAACAGGCCACGGCCCAGGATCTGATCGCGCGCGGTCATGGTCGCGGCGAGGTACGCGTCAGAGACGCCGAGGATCCGGAGGTTCGGCGCGAGCAGGAGAAAATTTCCGGGCGCGCCATTGAAGACGGTGTGGTAGTCGGGTCGCGCTGGGTCGTCTGGTGCCATGACCTCGAGCTCGTTCTGCGGCAGCTTCGCCGGCCGTGCAGGCGAGATGGTACCTCGAAGCTGCGCTCGCCCGAGCGCTACTCAGGCAATGTAGGTGGCGGCCGGCCACCGCCACCAGACGTTGCGAGCTCGATTCACATGCGCACGACTATTTCGCTGGTGTCATCTCGCGCAGCGTCAGGGCGAGCGACCCGAGGACCGGCACATGGCTGCGGAGCATCACGAGCGTGCGCGCCGAGTCGTCGGTGAAGTACACCTCGGCGTTGCCGCCCTGCCCGAACAGGCCGCTCGCGTTGGTGATCGTCGGCTGGACGACGATCGTCTCGAACGTGCCGGCGGGCACCGTGATCGTCCGCTTGCCGACGACGCGGATGATCACGTCACGGCCCGACTTGAAGTAGCGAGGGATCGTATCCACGTCCCCGACGCGGAGCGGCAGCGTGCGGACGTAGAACAGGAACGACACGTCATCGAGCGGCTCGTCGGTCGAGAGCGAGTCGACACGACCGCTGAGCGTCTCCCGATACGTCCCCTGCTCCGGCGCGATCTCGTAGCGCCGCTGGCGCGTGTGGCGGAGCTCCTTCTGATTCTGCTCGAAGCGCCGCGAGACGAACTGCTGCGGGTCGAACCACGAGTCGAATCGGTCGTCGACCTTGGCGAACAAGAGCCCGCCCTTCACCTGCAGCGAGGCGTGCACTGTATTCCGGCCATCGATTTCTTCCTGACCAATGACCTGAAACGAGCCGGTGCCTACCTGGTGCCCGCGAAGCTCCACGTCGTACACCCCGCGCTCACCCATGGCCACGCGATACCCGGAAGCGCTCGCCTTCGGGGCGGAGCTGGCGGCGCTCGGAGTGATCTCAGCGGCCGGGGTCGTGATGCCAGTGCGCGTCGTGAACGCCTGTGCCTGGGCAACTCCAGCTGATGGCGAGACCAGACCGGCAGCGGCCGCGAGAACGCCAACCAAAGCGAGCCTTACGCGGTCGGTGCGGGTTGTCGTGGTCGTGGATGTCATGGTCCTGTCTCCGGTCGAATCGTTGCGACGGGAGCCCGCATTCTCGCGATCAGCCGCGTGAATCGTCGCTCCACTAGTACGTCGAAACACGGTCGGCCGGATCGACACGACTTCGCGCGGCGCGCGAGAAAATGTTGTCGGGAGCATTGGATTGCGTCGCATCATAGACCCTCGGTAGAACGCTCCGCCTGGCGACGGCTGCCCGTTGGCTGCCGCTATTCCGGTGAGCGATTGTACGAGGGGGATGCTACCGAGCGCCCTGGCATAGACCGTCAAGGCGCCCGTCAAGCCGCTGCGGCGCAACCGCTTGCGGCGAATCACGCGAGTGCCCGCGTGGGGGCGGAACCGCCTTCTCGTTTACTCCGTCACGAGAATGGCCACGTTTGTGCGTGCGCAGCGGCGGTGCCAATTCTGCCCGTCCAGGTGGATGTCATCGTGCGTCATCGCGTGCCGCGCGGTCGCGTGCAACGGCGCACGTCGAGGCGGGCACCGCCCCCGGAATTTGGAGGTCTACACATGCTCCCTCGACGATTCGTACTCGCGCTCGCCGGCCTTGTCCCGATCGTTCAGCGGCTGCGCACCCGATCAAGCGGTCGCGCCGCTCGCGACGCCAAGCACGCCCAGCGCCATCGTGTTCGGCACGCCCGACGTCACCAACACCTACAGCAACGTCGCCGCGTTCATTGTCCGCGCACCTGATGGTCGCCTGTTCCCGGTATGCACGGGCACGCTCATCGAGCCGACCGTGGTGCTCACGGCGGCTCATTGTACGTCGTATGTGGAGAACGTCCTGGTACCGCGCGGCTATACGGTGTACGTGAGCTTCAGCAACCTGATCTCCTTTGGGTCGCTGACCAACGCTGCCACGACGGCCTCGCTGATCGCCGTCACGGACATGATCACGAACCCCGACTACAGCCAGCGCCAGAGCGACGTCGGCGATCTCGGCCTCCTGATCCTCGCCCAGGCACCCGCCGGAATCACCCCCGCGACGCTGCCGACGCTCGGTCTGCTCGACCAGCTTGCGGAACAGAACGGTCTCAAGGGTGCGAGCTTCACGGTCGCGGGGTACGGCGTGCAGGACCGCGTGGTCGGCGGCGGCCAGCCATCGTTCACGGACGCGAACCCACTCTACCGGGGTTACGCGATCGAGAGCTTCCTCGCGCTCAACAAGGGCTACCTGCGGCTCTCTCAGAACCCGGCGACGGGCGACGCCGGAGCCTGCTACGGCGACTCGGGCGGCCCGAACTTCCTGTCGGTGAACGGGCAGCAGATCCTCGTCGCGGTCACCGTCACGGGCGATGCGGTCTGCCGCGCGACCAATGTCGTGTACCGCCTCGACACGGTGTCGGCACAGACGTTCCTCGCGGCGTACCTGCCGTGATTGCCGACGCTGCCTAACGCGCGTCTTCGCGAGACGGCGGCGCAACGTGGTTCACTCACGTTGCGCCGCCGTCTCGTGTCTACCCAGGAACGCTCAGCTCTTGCGACGAAACTCCACGCTGAACTGCTCCTTCCAGCCAGTGTCGGTTTTCGCGCTCGAGACCGCGCGATAGCCGTCAGCACGCCGAGTCCACACGGCCGTCATCTCCTGGATGCCCTTGGCGGTCGGCAGGCGTGCCGGGAACAGAATGTCGTCGCCCTGTCGTTTCACGGTGCCGTCGATCATCAGCCCTTCGACGCTCACGTAGCGCCACGAGATTTCCTTCGTGGCTGGGTTCCAGCCATACAGCGTCTCGCCCTCGTACACATTGCTGCCATCCGCGCCGCGCACGACGTGATGGTCGCGAATGAACTTCCGACCGTACTTCCACTCGAAGCAGTGTTCGTCCGTCGTCTTGCCGTCGGCGAACGTGCCCACCCAACAATTGCCGACCAGGAATTCGAGCGGCGAGAAGTCGGCGGCGGCCGGTTGCTGTGCACCGAGACCCGTACCGCCGAGCAGCCCGCACATGACCAACACGACAGCGCGCTTCATGCTTCGATCTCACAGGTGAGGTTGACGATATCTAGCTCACCGAGGTGCTTTGCTGGAGACGCGTCAGCGTCCACATGAAGCGCCGGATCTTCGCATAGGCTTTCATCGAGACGCCGGCGTATCGGCGAAATGACACCGCGAGATGTTTGCGGCTCACATCGAGTTGCTCGTGGAGCGAGGCGACACGCAGGTTGCCGTGCGCCTGCTCGATGCGCTCGGCCGCAATGCGCACGAACTCCGGCACTGCCTCGCCGTTTGCGCGCTGTGTGCGGAGGAACGTCTCGAGCGCCTCGAACCGATTCGCGACCGTCGTCGCGGACAGCGCTCGCTCGCGCAACGCATCGCCGCCCGACTCGATGAACGTGTCGAGATCGACGATCCGATTCACCGACTCGACGACCCGACGTCCTAGCAGAGCGACGGCGCCGAGGGCGTGCAATCGCGCGGAGAGGAGATGAGTGCCCGCGAGCGATTCGATGATGATGGCGTGCTCGTGCAGGCCGGAGAACCAGGCTCGCTCCCATACGCCTTGACCCGTCGCGCTGAGCACGCGGTGCGGTGGGCCGAGGTTGATCATCACCTCGACCGCACCGTTAGGCAGCAGCGTCTCGCGGAACGCGCTCAGCGCGCCCTCGACTTCCCAGTACTCCAGCACGAGCCCGCGAAGATCATCCGCGGGCTCCGCCCGACTCAGCCGCCACGCGCCGGGTGCGGCCGAGAACTGGAATTCCTGCGTTGGACCTGGCACGGCGCGGAAAATAGCCCGCGCCAGTGCTTCACATGCAACTCGGCACCTTGCTCTTCCCCGCAGGTGGCGCGATCGCTGATCGCCACGCGCCTTCAGGCGACCGCGTTAGGCACGGGTCAGTGTCAACTCGCCGGCTGTCGATCGGCGCCTAACGTGTACGCGCCGACCCACGGACGCGCGCTACTTCCCCGTCGACCGGCGCGAAACGGTTGTGCTCGCCAATATGCGGTACCGCCAGTCCGACGCGTGCGCACCACTCTTGCTACTGGATGCTGCTGCGGGGGCGCACATCGGGCCCGCGCCGAGCCGGGAGGCACAATGCGAATGACGAAACGGGACAAGAGCGACGCGACGCGATCGGCGACCGAACGGCGGAAGCGATATCAGCCCGCCGCGATCTACCATCTGGCCGATTCGCTGCGCCGCCAGGGCATCGACCTGGCGACGCGATCAGGACCCTGGCGCGCGGTCGAGCGCGCACTGCAGAGGCCGGGTCGCAACCGCGTTCCCGTCATTCCGATCGTCACCAACGGACTGGCGCAGGTCATGGTCGACACCATGGAGCACGCTCGTGACCTGGCCGGCCTCCTCAACTGGTGCGGTGTCGATGATCTGGACCCGGTGCCCGATCTCGTCCCGCCGCCATCGCTGAAGCTTCAGCTCGCCACGTAGCGCGTGAGTCGACTCGTTAGGGCGTGACGACCACGCCTGAGGTGCGACGCGTGAGCTCCGCGATGTCCACCCCCGGGTCCTTGCCGCCTCGTCCCTTCGCCTTGTACGGCGAGGTCGGACCCAGCGAGTAGTCGGCTCCGAGTCCGATCGCCGCGACGGTGCGCGGGTACCAGTTGGTCGCCGGGTAGAGTTTGGAGAACTGCCCTTCGACGCCACCGATGACGTTGCGCTCGAACGACCACGAGCGGTCGCCCGCCATCGCGGTGAACCCCGCACTGTGCAACTGCCCCCCGTCGTAGTTGACGGCGTAGCCCCCAGGCGCGGTAAACACGTTGTCCGAGATCGCGATGTTACGCGCCGCGCCCCCGGCGTACGCGAAGGCGAACACCAGCCCGCCGGAGCCGGGCGCGTGGACGAACGTGTTGTGCGAGAGCGTCACGTCGCGGAGCGGATGCGTCCACAGGTTGAGCGCGCCGCGACCCTCGGCCCCGATCTGCGCGAAGAGATTGTTCTCGACCGTCACACGCTGCACCCAGACGTTGGTCCGTACCTGCCCGGACTCGTCGTAGGCCTGGAGGTTCAGCGCGATCGGCGCGTTCCGGACGATGTTCCACTCGAACGTCACGTCGCTCGTGCCCTCCCAGAGGCAGGAGCCGCAGGAGTCCTGCGACGACTTGAAGACGATCGCCGATTCCTGCCCGGCGGGCCACGTGTTCTCGAACACGTTCCCCTCGTACAGCACGCGGCGCGCGTTCTTGAGTTCCGTCAGGTTCTTGACCGTCCACTTTCCGCGCCACGCCGGGTCCTTCGCGACGTGGTTCCGGCGGATGGTGATGTCCGACGGCGAGAGGTTCGCGATGCCCGGATCGGCGCCGCCAAACATGATGTTCTCGCCGGCGCCGCCCAGGAAGTTGTTCTCGATGAGGTAAGGCCCGGGCCCGTTCCACCCCTCGATCGCCTGCGAGTCCGAGCCTAACGCGTGGCACTCGCTGAACCAGGAGTTGATGACGATGGTGTTCGCCGAGTTGAGGGCGAGGCACCGGGTGGAGTTGAGCGTCGGCGAGCCGTGGATGTAGACGCGGTCGAGAATGATGTCCCGAGGCACCGCCGCGAGCGTCGTCTGCGTTTGCCCCGCCGGCTTGTCACCGCCATCTCCGAGCCACACGAGCCCGTACTGCATCGACGTGACCGGGAGCGTGCCAGTGACTTCGATACCGACCAGGCGCCACCCACACGTCGGGTTCTTGGTCCGGAGCGCTGGTTCGTGATTCGGCGTGATGAGCTTCGGGAGCGCAGCCGCCGCGCGCGGCGTTAGGCGCTCACCCTCCGGCGTCGTGAGGCCCGCGCCGACGATCGTCACCCAACCGGTGCAGGACCTGGCGGGAAGGGTAAAATTGCCGCGAAATGTCCCGCTGAGGATGAGGCTGTCACCCGCGACGGCCTTGTTGAGCGCGGCCTGCAGGTTCTGCGGCGCCGAGACGCGCTTCGTCGCACTGGACTTTGGCACGGTGAGGGCCGGCACGGCGCGCGGCCGCTCGGCACGCGCGGGATCCGCTGAGCCCACGGTGCCTGGTACCGACGCCGAATCGTTGCGCGCCTGGGCCGCGAACTGCTCGGCGACCTTCACAGCGGGGCCAGTGTCGGACGCGGTGTTCTGCGCACCGAGCGGGGCCGCAATGAGGGCGAGCGAGAGAGCCAATCGGAGACAGAGCGGCATTGTTCGGCACCTTGCGAACTCGGGCGTGGAGCGTCGTCGACAGGTCGGCCGGCCAGTGCCAGTCAACCGCCGCGACGAGGAAGACGCGCACGCGACGCTTCGGTCTGGTGCACACAATGAACGATGGCGTCCAGTAGCGCTCGGAGGGGAGGGCGATTTCGAGGAAGTGATAGAGCCAGTACCCCATCACCTCGCCGGCAGCCGTTGATACGAAACATCCTCCCCTGATCGTACTTCGCTACGTCGCTCCCGTTCCGTCCGACCGTTCACTTCCAGCAACCACACCTTCCGATCGCGGAAATACTCGATCAGCCGCGCGTTCTTCGCGGCGCCGAGGTCATGCGCCCACACGACGTCGGCCCGGTCGATGTCGGCCCCGTTTCGCACCCACTCGTCGTGGAAGTTGTGGCCCGGCCCATATCGTACGATCACGAGGTCCTTCCCAGCTTCGGACCGCAGCTGGCGCTCGATATCGGCCCGGCGGCGCGCCCACTGCGACCATTCCGGCGTCGCGCCCGTCGTCAGTGTGCGCACAAGCGGGACTCCGAGCTTCGCGAGTTGAGACGCCGTCCAGAATGCGAGGACGAAGGCGACGACGTACTCCCCGACGGCAAAGCGGCCGAGGCGCAGCCCTCGGCACCACACGAGGCAGCTGAAATAGAGAACGATGAACAGCGCGGTTGCCGGTGCCGCGTAGTGCAGCTGGTACCACGACGAGAGTGTGAGTCCCGTGAGAACCACACAGAGACAGACGAGGGCCAGTCGCATCCACCGGTCGCGGAGCACAATCGGCAGCACGAGGAGTGGAGCGAGAAGCCACACCTGAAGGAAGAACGAGAACGTGGCCTTCAACCGCGCTGCGCTTCGCGACGCGTATCCCGCCGGTGAGCGAAGCGAGTCGGCGCTCGCCAACTCCCATTGCTGATACTGTCGCATGAGCGTGTCGCTCGACAATGGAAGATCTCGTCGCTTTTGCCAGACGAAATCAGGTCCGCGACCGTACTCGTCGTGATACGCCAGATACGGGAACTGGGTCGCCCGCCCGGTGACCGCGTGGTTGTAGCGGAGCATGAACGCAGCAGCGACGACGATGACAGCGGCCACTGGCAGAACCACGGATCGGATTCGGCGTCGCGGGCTCAAGTCCCTTCCTCGGACGAGCCGCCAGAGCACGACGACCGCGACCGGCGCACAGAGGAGCGCGCCCTCGTACGGTCTGCTGTTGGCGAGCAGCGCAGCGCCGAGGGTCATGAGAACGGCGTCGCGCGCCCGCGCCGTCTCGACCACGCGGCGTGCGCCGCCGAGCACGAGCGCACCGCCTAACGCTGCCACGGAACCGCCCCAGTACTGGAAGGTCCAGTAGGTAGAGGCGAGCCTCATCGCGAGAGCCAGCGCGCCAGCGAGCGCCCACGTCGGGCCGACCCACGCCCGCAGCATCCAGTAGACCGCGGCGCACATGAGCGCGAACGAGAGCCACACGCCGACGATCGGCTTTCCGGCCAGGGTGATGCCGAGCGAGATCGCCATGGCCTGTGCAGGCGGATACTTCGACGCGTAGGTCGGGTGCTGCAACACGTGGAACGTCTGAAGGTGCTCGGCCATCGGGTGCGGCGGGTTGGTCAGCCGGCCCGCTGCGAACGTCTCGGCGCCGAGCAGATAGCTGCCCTCGTCGTGGATGACGGGCTCGGGAAAGCCGACACCGGCGGCGCCCGCGACGGCCAGCAGGAACGCGGTAACGAAGACCAGAGCGAGCGAGACCCACGGCCGGCCCGCGAGCGCGGCGTTCCATCGACGCACCCGCTCGATCATGCGGCCCACAGCCGAAAAGACCCAGGACATGCGCGAAGCGAAGCTCATCAGTCGGGTTGCCGCCATCCATCGGTGGGAGGGGCCGCCTCGCGCGCACCTCGATCTGCGCTCAAGTTATTCGCGAGGAACGTAGCGTCGCGGCCATGACCGCATGGAGCTACTCGTTATCCCCCTTTCCGGCAACAGCGCCTTCTGAACACGCAAGCCACCACCGCGCCACGCGCGATCCTCGTACTCGCCGCCGCTATCGCGCTTACGCTCCTCGCGCCGCAGCTCGACTTCGTGCCGATATGGGACGGGTGGGCGTACGCCGAGTGTGCGGTCGACGTGGCGACGAATCGATTTGCCCTGTATTTCCTCCGCTGCTACGACCATCCCGCGTACGTGTACTCGGGGTTTCTCGGCGCCGCTCAGTTGCTCGACGTTGGCAACCCCGTTCTGCTGTTCGTCGTCAACGCCCTGGTTCTCGCCGCGGCAACCGTCGGGTTTCACAGGTTGATGCGTCGGGCATTCCCAGGAGAGGGCCACGAGACCGACATCGCGCTCCTGACCTCGGCGTTTCTCCTGCAGCCCGCGTTTCTCGCGTCGGTGATCCAACCGGGGCTCGACCTTCCGGTGCTGGCGGGCACGGTCTGGTGCACGGTGCTGATCCTCGAGCGTCGCTGGTTCTGGTGCGCCGCCGTGGGAATGGCCGCGGCCTTCTCGAAGGAGACCGGCCTCCTCGTCTACGGCGTGCTGCTCGGCTGCAGCGTCGTATGGTTGCTCGCGCGTACGCCAGGACCGCTCTCGACCAGGCTCCGGGCCCTGATCCCGCTCGCGCCGACTATCGTGCCGATCGTTGCCTATGCCGGCTACGTGCTCGTGTTCAGTATCTTCCGCGCCGGACAATCGCCGGTGTGGAACACCGGTGGTAAGCTGCCGTTCGTCGTGAAGCTGATCACGACCCGGATGGATCCCGCCACCGCGAGCTATCTTGCGATGCTGTTCGTGCTCAACTTCGCCTGGGTTCCGTCTGCCTGGGTTGCGGCGGACGCCGCGGTCGGCCTGCTTGGCCTCGCGCGACGTCGATCGGCCCGAGGCCTGCCGGGCGCGGATCGGGCAGTGATCGGATTCCTCACGCTGGCGGCAGTCGCCACGCTCATCACGCTCACGCGGTTCGTCACGTACAGCAACGTCAGGTATCTGATGGCGGGAACCGCGCTGCTGCTCGGCGTCGGATACGTCGCGCTCGTCCGGCTACACCTGCGATCCGACGTTAGGCGCGTGGTGTTGGGAATGTATGCCGCACTGCTCGCCGTGTCGGCGATACGAACCGTGGACCCGGTGTCGCGATGGCTCTGGGGAACGTTCCCGTTCGGCTCCCACCAGATGCTGGATATGACGAGCATCACGGGAGAATGCTGTGGCGCGGGCCGGGATCAGTTGGTGTACTCGCTCGAGTTCACGCGACTTCACGACCTCACCGACAGTGTCGTGACGACGCTCCTTCGCGATACGGCGACGGTCATCGGCGTCCCGTCGGGCATGCGGTATCTCACCGTCGGTCGGATCGACCGTACGGCGTGGAAGAGAACACTCCGGCGTGAGGGAGCGTTCGAACCGAAGGTCATGACCGGGCCGGCGGTCGGCATTGGGGAACCGCCGCGGTCCTTGCTCTACATTGCCATGCCTAACGCCAAGGACTCTACCTCGCTCGCGGACCTTTCCAGTCTCTACGACGTCGCACCCGAGCGCCGGTTCGAGGCCAGCGGCTATTCTGTCTCCGCGTACCAGATGACGCTGAAGAGCGGCGTCCGGGGGGCGCCCTGAGTGAACCAGCGGTGTTCGTCATTCCGAGCGGAGCCTTGTCATTCCGAGCGAGCGACAGCGAGTCGAGGAATCGATTGTCATTCCGAGCGAAGTCGAGGAATCGCGCTCGTCCCGATAGAGGGACTCCTCTGCCCGTATGATCGCGATTCCTCGACTGCGGCCTGACGGCCTCCGCTCGGAATGACAATCAGCGAATCGCTCGTCGCCTAACGCGATGACGGTACGCGCTCTCTCAGCAAGCGGGCGATCTCCCGGAAATACCGAAAGGACAACCCCGCCTGGCCGAGGTGGAAGGTGAGCGGGCGCCGCAATACCGAGGTGAAGCTCGTGGCCAGAAGCCGGGTTACTCCTTCGTCCGCGTAGACATCCAGGATGAGCCGGAGGGTCTCGGCGAGCTTCTCGGGGGCGGTTCGGAGCAGGCAGGTGGCGAGCAGCGCTCGCACGTCGTCGGCACGTCGCCAGACCATCGGGCGACTCGAATCATGAATGGTCTCGAAGTCGAACCAGTGGGCGACTCCGCGCCTCGAGGTCGACCATCACGTTCTCGGCCATGGCGTCGCCGTGGGTAAATCCCCGGGCGATGGAACTCGGCGAGGGCGACGACCGCCAGTTCGATGGCCCTCTTCCGGACCGACTCCTCGAGCTCCGGATCCTCCAGCAGCGTCGCCAGCGTCTTTCCCGCGAGGCGAGGCAGGACGAGCGTCCCGTCGGCGTCGATCCGAATCGACAGTCCCGTGGAGGCTCCGGTAGAGCTGGCGCTCGCGCTCCTCCCACTCCCGCTGCGGGAGGACTCGCACGCCGGTATCCAGGAGCCTGACGAGCGGACCACCCAACCAGACCAGGAGAGGCGCGTAGAACAGGCGGTGACTTTCGCACCTGAAGCTCGCCGTCCTGGTAGACGATCCGAGCCTTCGAGTACCTCCCGGACCGGAGCAGCCGCCCCAGAGCCAGGCACAGGAGCGAAGTAGGCACGCTCCGCCAGCTCCCGCACGGCCGCTCAGTCCCCGGAGAGCAAGCAGGCGACACCGATGATGATCAGAACCATGCCCACGACGTGCAGGCGACGAAGCTGTTCGCCGAAGACGTAGACGCTCGCCAGCGGGACGAGCACGTAGGTGAGGCTGGACAGCAGGTAGGCCCTCGACAACGGGGCGACGCGGAGAACGTAGAGCCAGCACACCGTCGACGCGGCCCAGGCGACGATCCCCGACGAGGACACGCACGTCTCGGGCGGCGGCAAGCAGGAACTCGAGGCGGCCGAGCCCGGCGAGGTGCTGGGCGCCGGACTTCAGAAAGAGCTGTCCCGTCGCCGAGAACGCCACCGCACCCAGGATCAGGACCATCGTCTTTCCTTGCATCATCGATTGCCTGCCTCGTGTCGAATCCGATCGGTGAGCGAGGTGCGCGCCCAGGGGAAGAGGACCACCGAGACCCACTTCAGGAATGTTCGAACGTATCCGAACGGCTGGAGCTCCATTCGCCGGCTGGACGTGCGCGCGGTGAGGCTTCGATCGTAGAGGAAGCGCTCACGGTGGTACCGATAGGCCGCCCCGGTCAGCGGCCACTCTTCGGCGATCGCCAGGACTCGTTGAAGGGGCCGTAGCTCTCGAAGTGCGCCCGGTCGCAGCTCATGAACGCCGGCATCGACTTGGCCCTCGCCAGGGGGAGGCGTCGCGCCAGCCCCCAGAAGGTCCACCAGAGCCCACGCTCGGATCCCGGGCTCCCGGGAGGCGAGCCGATAGAGCACCAGGCACCTGCCCTCGTCCTCGTGGAGCTCCAGGATGCGGTCGACGGCGTTCTCCGGAACGATGGTGTCCGCGTCGACGAAGCAGAGCACCCGCCCGGAGCTGGCCGCGGCCCCGACGTTGCGCGCCGCGGCGCAGGTCCGGCCGACGCAAGGGACCAGTCGCACGCCGACGTCATCGAGCGAAGGTGCCCACGATGGCCGCAGTGGCGTCCTCGCTCCCGTCGTCTGCCACGATGACCTCGAAGGAGGTATCCGGGAGCCAGAGATCGTTCCGCGAGACGCCCGAAGCCCGAGCCACACTCGCGAGAATGGCCTCCAGGACCTCGCCGATCAGCGCCTCCTCGTTTCGCGCCGGGATCACGAAGGAGAGACGACGCTCAGTCATCGCGCTCCAGGCATCCACCCGGCGACGACGAGCGAGCGGCCGGGCAGCACCGGCCGCTCGCGCCGCGACCGGATCCGCAGCCCGGCCGCCACCACGTCCCGCTCGAAGCTCCTGGGCGGTATAGAAGCGCCGCGTATGCATGGTGAACTTCGCGTTCGGCGGGACGTAGCCGAGGAGCTTCGAAACGTGGAATGCCACGATCGTCCAGAGGAACTCGCGGACGCGAAGCCACGCGTAACCGAGGCGACTCGAATGAAGGGACTGCACCAGGATGATGGGTCCCCGGGTGACGCGAGCCGCTTCGGCCAGCACAGCCGGCCGGGTCGTTCGGGTAGGCGAGCATGAAGAAGAGAAGCGCGGCCGAGAACGTTCCCTCCTCGAACGGAAGGACCCCGTCGGCGATCAGGACCGGTGGCGGTCCCACGACATGCATGTCGCTCACGTCGGCGGTGACCACCTCGAGTCCCAGCTCCCGCTCCAACCGGGCCGAGAGGTGTCCGGTCCCCGAGCCGAGGTCCAGCACGGGCCCTTCGGTCGGCAGCCAGGCACCCACCTGCTCCATCAGCTGGCGGGCTCGCCGTTCCATGACGGCGTCAAACATCGACTTCAACATCACTCGCCTCGAGCAACCCCGCCAGTGTGCTCGGTTCGTATCCGGTCTCGAGGAGCTCGCGCGGTGAGCCGAAGGATCTTCGGCCAGAAGCCCCGCTCCAGATCTCTGGGGTGAATCGCCAGCGTCGGGACTCCACGATCCAGGGACTGAGACAGCCACCCGATCCCGTGGCCGAGGTGCCCGAGCCAGCCCCAGCGACCACAGTCCCAGGTCCAGGTCGCCAGGGGAATCTTTCGCCCGGCTCGTCGACTCGAGGGAGAAAAAGCCCAGGACGTATTCCAGTCCCAGGGTGTTGCCGCCTAACGCGCGCACGTGTCCCGCCTGCCAGGCCGGTGCGAGGAACCCCCGCGCTGGCTCGCCGAAGACCTCGGTGAAGACACGCTGTCCGCGCTCGACGAGTGCGTCGGGTTTCTTCCGCGTCCAGGCCGTTCATCTCGTCGCTGCCCTCGGTGAGCAACGTGGTCGGCCCCCAGCCTCGCCGACGTCGATGGAAGTAGCCGTGCAGGAGCAGCTCGTCGGAGGCCTCCTGGACGAGCTGGCAGTAGTCGGGATGCGCCGCCAGTGGCCACTCGCCGTGCCAGTTGGGGACCACACCGAAGCGAGAGACGACGCCCGACCAGCGGCGCGAGGTCCCGGATCATCACCCGGGTCTCCCGGGCGTAGGCCGGAGTGGCGTCGTGGATACAGACGAGGAAGGGCCGCATTCGCTGGCACGCGCGACGACGCACGCATGAACGTGCGTTGTCGCATCAGCCTTCCGCCTCAACGCCTCCGTCGGGTGCTGCCACTTGTTGACCGCTTCGAAGTAGAGCGTGCCTAACGTGATCGCCACCGCGATCGCCACCGTACCGACCAGGGTGAGCCCCGGATACCGCGCCAGAATGCGGACCCCGACCTTGAAGTCCAGCCAGGAGAATCGGGTCTGCGCCAGTGAGGCGGTGGAGGCGCGGCTACGAACGGAGAGCTTCGGCATGAGTCAGGCGGTGTAGGACAAGTACTTTGCAAAACAGAGTAACTGTCGCGTTAGGACGGGTCAAGCCCGATCGAAGTCACAACGCGCCTGCCTCCTCGCGGTTTCGTTTGCCTCGTTGCGCCCGAGCAGAGCTCCGCATCGGTGCGCTCAACTTGGCACTGCAAAGTACTTGACATTCAAGAGGTGACCGCCTAAATCGCGCATCATCACACGCCCAGCGGCCTCGGGATGCGACCCGATCCGTAGGCCCGCGGCCTAACGACCGCACCGCAGCGGGCAGTATCACTGCGCCCACACGCCGGACCCGTCCATTCCCAACCTCGTGGATCGTGCAACTCGTCATTCGCGACCTATCGAAGACCTATGCCAATGGCACTCGAGCGTTGAACCACGTCTCGCTCGACGTCCCACCCGGGATGTTCGGCCTCCTCGGCCGGAATGGCGCCGGCAAGTCCACGCTCATGCGGATCATCGCCACGCTGCAGGAGCCGGACGA
The DNA here is from genome assembly GCA_963829055.1 of uncultured Gemmatimonadaceae bacterium. Lineage (GTDB taxonomy): Bacteria > Gemmatimonadota > Gemmatimonadetes > Gemmatimonadales > Gemmatimonadaceae > JAJKIV01. The sequence goes on from CAWHHI010000011.1 coordinate 175,770, forward strand.
AGGGTCGGTCCGGCTCGGCGACATTGATGTCATTCGTCAGCGGGAGCGCGTACGCGAGACGCTCGGCTACCTGCCGCAGTCGTTCGGGTTCCACCCGAAGGTCAGCGCAGAGCGGCTGCTCGATCATTTCGCGGTGCTGAAAGGCCTCATCGAGCACGGGCGTTAGGCGCGACGTCGTCGATTCCCTGCTCCGCCGGACCAACCTGTGGGATGTGCGGACGCAGAGGCTCGGCACCTTCTCCGGCGGCATGCGGCAGCGCTTCGGCGTCGCCGTCGCCTTGCTAGGCAGCCCGAAGCTGATCATCGTCGACGAGCCGACGGCGGGGCTGGATCCGGAAGAGCGCGTCCGCTTCCTGAATCTGCTGAGCGAGATCGGCGAGGACAGCGCGGTCATCCTGTCGACGCACATCGTCGAGGACGTCGAGGAGCTGTGCACCCGCCTCGCGATCATCGATCGCGGCGAAATCCTGCTGGAGTCGGAACCGATGCGCGCGATCGCGGAATTGCGGGGCCGCATCTGGCGCCGGAGTGTGAGCCGGGACGAGCTGGCCGCGCTCGAGCAGGAGCTCCCGGTGATCTCCACCAAGCTGTTCGCGGGGCGGACGGTCGCGCACGTCTACGCCGACACCTCGCCGGGAGCGGCGTTCGAGGCCGTCGAGCCGGACATGAAGGACGTCTACTTCAGCGTCATGGCCGGGCACCATGGACGTCGGGCGCCAGCATCGCAGACACGGGTGGCGTCGTGAGATTTGGGGAAGTCTTCCGATACGAATTCGGGTACCGCATGCGAAGCGCCTCGACGTGGGGCTATGCGGTGTTCCTGTTCCTCATCATCGTCTGGGGCACCCTTGCCACCGCCGACGGCGGCGCGGTCAATGCCAACGCGCCGATACAAGTCGCCCAGGCCACGGTGCTGTTCGGCGGGTTATTCGGTCTGGCGGTCTCCGCGGCGCTCTTCGGTGATGCCGCAATCCGCGACGTCGCGGTCGGCATGGATCAGCTCCTCTTCACCACACGACTCCGCAAAGCCGAGTTCCTCGGCGGCCGTTTCCTCGCCGCGCTGGCGGTCAACGCCATCGTCGTCCTCGCCCTGCCGCTGGGACACATGGTCGTCGACAGCGACACCGTTGGTGGGCTCGGAGCCGCTCGGCCCCTTCCGCCTGGCCGCGTATGTCCAACCGTTGCTGCTGTTCTCGTGGCCCAACCTCATCCTGGCAGGCGCGATCCTGTTCGCCATCGGGGCGCTGGCCCGGCACGTGGTTCCGGTGTACCTCGCGGCGATCGGCATCCTCATCGGGTACGTGACGGCCGCCAATTACTGGACTGGTGTCGACAACCCGCTACTGTCCGCGTTAGGCGACCCACTCGGCATCAATGCGCTGTTGGCGATGAATCAATACTGGACACCGGCCAACAAGAACGCCCAGCTCATCGGCTTCCCGACATTGATGTTGCTGAACCGCGTTCTCTGGGTGGCGGTCGCGGCGGCCGTGTTCGCTCTGCTCCACCGGACATTCCGGTTCGCACACACGAGTGAAGGCGGTCGTCGGCGCAAAGGCGTGGACGCGGTGGCAGCTGCCCCGTCGGAGCGGCACTCGCTGGTGGCGATTCCAAGAGCTGTCGGAACCTTCGGACTCCGCACCCGGCTGTGGCAGACGTTCGCGATCGCGCGTCGCACGTTAGGCGACGTCGTCGCCGGCCGCGCATCGCGAGTGATGCTGCTTGGCGCAGCCGGGTGCGTCGTGCTCATGGGCTGGAACGTGACCGAGACCGTCTTCGAGACCACAACGTGGCCGGTCACGCATCTCGTCGCCGGAAGGGTCATCTCCGATCGCGTCGCGATCATCCCCTGGCTGATCATCGTTCTCTTCGCGGGTGAGCTCGTGTGGAAGGAGCGCGAGGTCGGGACGGCCGAAATCGCCGACGCCGTGCCCGTGCCCGATGGCCTCGTGGTGCTCGGGCGCTTTCTGGCGCTCGTCGCGATAATCGCGGCCGTGCTCGCGTCGCTCATGATCGGCGGCGTCCTCATGCAGGCGCTGCAGGGCTATTACCACTTCGAGCTCGGCCTCTACGCGCGCATCCTTTTCGGCTTCACGTTCGCCGATTGCGTGCTCCTCGGTGCGCTCGCCATGACGGTGCACGTGCTCGTGAACCACAAGTACGTTGGCCACATCGTCGCGCTGTCGGCATGCGTGTTCACGAAGGTCGCGCCGGCCTTTGGTTTCCAGCACCACCTGCTGGTCTACAACACCGATCCGCACTGGACGTACTCGGACATGAGCGGCTTCGGTCCGTTCACCGGTCCGTTCGTGTGGTTCAAGCTCTATTGGGCGGCGTGGGCACTTCTGCTCGGGGTGCTCGCGGTCCTGTTCTGGGTGCGCGGTCGCGAGCCCGGAGTGCGCCGTCGCTTCGCCATGGCGCGTGCGCGGTTCATCGGGCCCGTCGCGCGAGCGGCCGCGGTGGCGATGGTGCTCATCCTGGGGCTCGGTGGATTCGTTTTCTACAACACGAACATCCTGAACGAGTATCGCACGCGGAATGAGACCGGGGCGCCGCAGGCCGAGTACGAGAAGCGCTACGCGCGTTTCGAGAAGACGCCGCAGCCGACGATCACGGACGCGACGCTGCGTGTGGAGATTTATCCCGATGAACCCGCCGCCGATGTGCGCGGCACTTATGTGCTCACGAACAAGACCATACACGAGATCGATTCGGTACACGTGTTCGCCGATCCGAACGTCGAGGCGCGTTCGTTCTCGCTCGACCGCCCGGCCAAGCCTGTGCTCACGGATGCGAAGGCCGGGTATCGGATCTTCGCGCTGGAGCGGGCGCTCCAGCCGGGCGACTCGCTGCGGCTCACGTTCGATGTGCGCCTCGGTCAGCGCGGCTTTCCGAACGGCGGATCACAGACCGACGTAGTTCGCAACGGCACGTACTTCGACCGACGCCGGCTGCCGTTCATCGGGTACCAGCCGATGTTCGAGCTGTCCGGCAACGAGGCACGGAAGCGCTTCGGTCTCGCGCCCCAGCCGCCACTGCCCGGGCCTAACGACGTCGAGGCCCGACAGTACCGCGGGCAGGTGCGCGGCGAGGATCGCGTCCACGTCGAGGCGACGATCGGCACCGCCATCGACCAGACGCCGATCACGACGGGCGTGCTGCGCCGAAGCTGGACGGAGAAAGGCAGGCGCTACGTCCAGTACGAAACCGAAGGTCCCGTCTCGTTCGCCGGCCCGATCTTCTCCGGTCGGTATGCCGTGCTCGAGGACCGGTGGACTCCGTCGACGGGCGCGGGACAGTCTGTCTCACTCGAGATCTTCCATCACCCGTCCCACGGCAAGGGTGCGGACCCGATGATGCGAGCGATGAAGGCATCGCTCGACTACTACACGAAGAGTTACGGGCCGTACCCCTTCCGCCAGCTACGCATCGTCGAAATACCGCCGTACTCGACGTTCGGCCACGCGGACCCAGGCACGATCGCGTTCTCCGAGGACGCGTTCTTCGGTCGAATCAAGGAAGGAGAGCTCGACCACATTTTCTACGGGGCCTCGCACGAGATCGGGCATCAGTGGCAGGTGAGCGACGCCGTCGTGCGCGGTATCGGATACCTGAGCGAATCGTTCGCGAACTACAGCGCAGTGATGGTGACCGAGAAGACCTACGGTCTGGAGGCAGCTCGCCGAGCCTACGGCTTTCACATGGAGCGCTATCTCGTCGGGCGGGCGGAGCAGTCGCGCGAGGTCCCGGTGCTCGACGTCGAGCGGCAGACCTACATCATGTACCGCAAGGGCGCGATCGCGCTCCTCACGCTGCGCGACTTCCTCGGCGAAGACGCAGTGAACACGGCGCTGCGGCGATATCTCGAGAAGTACCGCAATGCCGGGCCGCCGTATCCGACGGCGCTCGATCAGTATGCCGAGCTGCGTGCCGTCACACCCGACTCGCTTCGGTATCTCCTCACGGATCTCTTCGAGACGGTCACGCTCTGGGACGTGAAGACCGAACGCGCGTCCGTGCAGCCGACGGGCACCGGTGCCTATCAGGTCACGCTCGACGTCGTCGCGAAGAAGATGAGGGCCGACAGCGTCGGTACGGAGACCGAGGTGCCGATGAACGACCTCGTCGAGATCGGTGTCTTCGCGCCCGGCAAGGACGATGGCCTGGGCGAGCCGCTCTACCTAACGCGGCACCGTATCCGGAGCGGCAAGCAGACGATCGTGGTCACCGTACCTCGGCAGCCGTCGCGCGCGGGCATCGATCCCTATCGCAAGCTGATCGACCGTCAGCGGGAGGACAACGTGGCCGATGTCGAACCCGGAGCGACGGCCGCGCCCCGCACTCGTCCTTGATCCGTCCCTACCTCCGCCTTTTCGTATGCAGCCGATGGAACTGAACATCGAGTCCGTGTCCAAGACGTATTCCAACGGCGTGCAGGCGCTGAAGGACGTGACGCTCACCATTCCGGCGGGCATGTACGGCCTGCTCGGGCCTAACGGTGCCGGCAAGTCCACGCTGATGCGCATCCTGGCCACGCTGCAGGAGGCGGACAGCGGAAGCGTGACGTTAGGTGACCCTTCGCAAGGCTCGGGGCAGCGAATCGACGTGCTGCGCCAGAAGGACGAGGTGCGGCAGGACACTCGGCTACCTGCCGCAGGAGTTCGGCGTCTATCCGAAGGTGAGCGCCGAGGAGCTGCTCGATCACTTCGCGCTGCTCAAGGGCATCGCCGAGCGACGCGCGCGCAAGGAGGTCGTCGAGGCGCTGCTCCAGCAGGTGAACCTGTGGGAGGTCCGCAAGCAGAAGCTGGGCGGCTACTCGGGCGGCATGCGGCAGCGCTTCGGCGTCGCCGTCGCGTTGTTAGGCAACCCGAAGCTCATGATCGTGGACGAGCCCACGGCCGGACTCGATCCCGGCCGAGCGCGTGCGCTTCCTCAACCTGCTGAGCGAGCTGGGCGAGAACAGCGTCGTCCTCCTCTCCACGCACATTGTCGAGGACGTGAGTGAGCTGTGCACGCGCATGGCCATCATCGACCGAGGGCGAGATCCTGCTCGAGGCCGAGCCGCTGCGCGCGGTCGCGGACCTGCGTGGGCGGATCTGGCGCCGCGTGATCTCGAAGGCCGGAGCTGCCGCAGCTGGAGCGGGAGCACGCGGTGATCTCGACCAAGCTGCTCGCCGGACGCACGGTCGTGCGCGTCTACAGCGACGCGGCGCCCGGCGCCGGCTTCGAGCCCGCGGAGCCGGACCTCGAGGATGTCTACTTCAGCACGATGGCGGGCCAGCATCGGCCGGCGCCGCGACGGCCGGAGCCGGCGGCGACGCGATGAAGCTCTGGGGGATTTTTCGCTTCGAGCTCGCTTACCAGCTACGCCGTCCCTGGCCCTGGCTCGCCATGGTCGTCCTGCGTCGTATTCGCGTTCTTCGTCGACGAGGGTAGCCATCGTCCCCGTCACGCTTCCCCAGGACTTCATTCTCAACTCGCCCTTCATCATCGCGGCCGTCTCTGTGTTCAGCTGCCAGATCTGGCTGCTGGTGGCGCTCGGCCGTGGCCGGTGAGGCGGCTGCGCGGGACGTGCACACCGGGATGCATCCGCTCATGTACACGAGCCCGTCAGCAAGGCCGAGTACCTGGGCGGGCGATTCCTCGCCGCCTTCGTGCTCAATGCGTTGATCCTGCTCGGCGTGCAGGTCGGCAGTCTTCTCGCCGTCTACGCGCCGGGCGTCGAATCCCGCGATCGTCGGTCCGTTCCGGCCGGCGGCGTATCTCGCGGCCTACGCGTTCATTGCGCTGCCTAACGCGCTCATCGCGACGACGGTCCAGTTCTCGGCGGCGCTGCTGAGCGGCCGGCCCATGGCGAGCTACGTCGGCAGCATGGGCCTCTTCTTCCTCTCGTATCCCGGTGACGTTCTTCCTGTACGTCTCGCGGATTGGGACAGCCGGAGCTCGCACTGCTGGCGGACCCGATCGGCGTCTTCGCCATCATGAACGAGATGATGTCGAAGTGGACGATCGTCGAGAAGAACGTTCGCATGTTCACGCTGGAGGGGCCGATGCTCGTGGAATCGGCTGCTCTGGCTCGGCATCTCGCTCGCGACGCTCGCGTTCGTTTATCGGCGCTTTCGCTTTGCGCACCGTACCGCTGTCGACCCGTCGACTGGCTTCGCTCGCGTCAGGGCAGCAGTCGCTGTGATCGCCGACGCCAGCGAGGGCCGACGCCGCGCGGATCGCCACGTCGCCCGCGCGCATCGCGATCGCCGTCCCGCGACGGTGCGTCAGTCGTTCGGCTTCGCGACGCAGCTGCGCCAGACGCTCTCGATTGCCTCGTCGTCGTTCTGGATGATCGCGAAGAGCCTGGCCGGGCTCTTCCTGCTGGTGGTCTTCCCGATGTTCGTGGTGCTGGTGCTGATGATCGAGCTGCAGACACTGGGGCGTCCCACTGCTGCCGCGGACGTGGTTACCTCGTGTCCAAGTACCTGACGGCGACCGCTCACGCAGGCCGCTCGACTTCCGGGTCATCATCCCGCTCCTCATCATCTTCTTCGCCGGCGAGCTGGTCTGGCGGGAACGCGATGCGCGGCTCAGCGAAAACGTCGACGCGACGCCGGTGCCGGAATGGGTGCTCTTCCTCGGCAAGTTCCTCGGACTCGGCCTGGTGCTCGCCGCGTTGATGGCGAGCCTGACTGCTCGTCGGAATGATCGCCCAGGTCGATCATGGGCTATCACGACTTCGCAGATCGGCCAGTACGTGCAGATCCTGTTCGGGCTTCAGCTCCCCGAGTATCTGCTCTTCGCCGCGCTCGCCTTCACCGTGCACGCGGTGGTGAACCAGAAGTATCTCGGCCATGCTGGTGGCACTCATCGCGTATTTCCTGATCATGTTTTCGCGCGCGTGCTCGGCATCGAGCACAACCTGCTCGTCTACGGGGCGAGTCCCGCGTGGTCCTTCACGGACATGCGCGGCTTCGGCGCGACGCTCGGTCCCTGGGCCTGGTTCAAGCTCTACTGGGCAGCGTGGGCGCTGCTGCTCGCGGTGGCGGCGCGGCTGCTCTGGGTGCGTGGGAAGGAGTCCGGTTTCGGAACGCGGCTGCGCATCGCGCGGCTTCGCTTCAACGCGATCGACGGCCGGAGTCGCCGCGATGGCGGTCGGGCTCATCCTCACCGCTCGGCGGCTTCATCTTCTACAACACGAATGTGCTCAACGAGTACATCACGAACGACGAGCTGGTGCGAACGCCGCGCCGACTACGAGCGGCTGTACGGGAAGTACGAGGGCATTCCGCAGCCGTAGCGTATCGGCGACGAATCTGCGCATCGAGATCCATCCCGCGCGGAGAGCGGCGACGATCCACGGCAGCTACCGCCTCGTCAACCGCAGCGCGGTGCCGATCGACTCCGTTCATCTGGAGCCGGCTTTCTACGTCGACACGCGCGTGACGTTCGATCGCGCGTTCAGCCAGGTGGTCGCGGACGACGAAGCTCGGTCACGACATCTACGCGCTGAAGGAGCCGCTCCAGCCCGGCGATTCGCTGACGCTCAACTTCGACGTGCAGTTCGAGCCACGTGGTTTCCGCAACGGTGGCCTCGCGCAACAGCGGAGCGGGCATGGCGATCGTCGAGAACGGCACCTACTTCACGAGCGGGGCACTGCCGGTCATCGGCTACCAGCCGCTTCGCGAGCTCTGGAGTGCAGACGATCGGCGCAAGCACGGCTTGCCGCGGCAGGTCACTCTCCCCGCGCCTGCCGACATCGATCCGAGCGTGGCCGCGGGCGCTGCCGCCACATTCGAAGCAATCGTCGGCACCGACGGCGATCAGGTAGCGGTTGCGCCGGGCGAGCTGCGTCGCACGTGGAGCGATGGCGGGCGCCGCTACTTCCAGTATGTCAGCGACGTTCCGATCAACGGCATGGACGTCTTCTTCTCCGCCGACTACGCGGTGCATCGCGAACGATGGAACGAGCGAGTCGACGTCCAGGTCTTCCTTCACCCGGGACACACGAAGCACCTCGAGCGCCTGCTCCGCAGCGTACGAGCGTCTCTGGACTACTACTCGGCGCAGTTCGGTCCCTATCCGTATCGCTTCCTGCAGATCGTCGAGCAGCCCGGCAACTTCCTCGGCATGGGCGTCGACGGAAGCGGCGTCGTCACTGGAGGCGAGGGCTTCTTCCTGCTGGATCCGCAGGGCGACGGGTTCGACGCGATCTTCGAGATCGTGGCGCACGAGATGGGGCACCAGTGGTGGGGCATGCAGCTCAAGCCCGCATTTGCCGAGGGCGGCGGCGTCATCTCCGAGAGCCTCGCGTGGTACTCCGCGATGCAGCTCGTGAAGAACGTGAAGGGCCGGGAAGCGCTGCGGCGGTTCATGAGCTTCATGCGCGAGCCGAACCCGTGGCCGCAGATCCGCACGGGACTTCCGCTGCTCCGCGCGATGGATCCCTGGGCCAACTACCGCAAAGGCCCATACGCGATGCACGCACTCAGCGAGTACGTGGGCGAGGCCCGGGTGAACGGGGCGCTTCGCACGCTGGTGGAGAAGAAGGCGTCGTCCCTGGCCACGACGCTCGACATGTACCGGGAGCTTCAGGCGGTCACGCCGGACTCGCTCAAACCGCTGCTGCACGACCTCTTCGAGGTGAACACGTTCTGGACGTTCGATACGAAGCAGGCCACGGCGGTGCAGACCGACAACAGGCACGTGGCAAGTGACGTTCGACGTCGAGGCGCGAAAGGTCGTCGTCGACAGCGCCGGCAAGGAAACGGAGGTGCCGATGAATGAATGGGTGGAGATTCGGGATCTTCGCCGACGCCGAGGCCGGGCGAGATCGCTCGGCACAGCCGCTGTACGTGCAGAAGCATCGCGATCCGCTCCGGCAGGCAGACGATCACGGTGATCGTGCCTGACAAGCCCGCGCGCGGCGGCATCGACCCGTACAACCTGCTGGACTGGGAGGAGGGCGACAACATCGAGGAGGTGACCGTCCAATCGCCGTCGAAAAAAACGAACTGAGTGGCCTCGGTATCCCGAGCGCCAGCGCTGTCATCCAGAGCACCAGCGAAGCACCAGCGAGGGATCTTCCATGATGTACTCATGGCCGGACTAGCGGCGATGAGATCAAAGAAGGTCTTGATACACGCAATCCGCTGAGCCAACGAGACAAAAGCAAACAACAGCTGAGACAGGATTGGCAGGATTGGCAGGATTAATGGGATGCCTCAGGGACGGTCGCGATCCGCCCACCGGCAATCCTGTCAATCCTGCAATCCTGTCCTTTTGTCGTTGCTGTTTGTACTCGTGCCTCGCCTGCCATACGGACTGGCGACACACGCGCGCGCATATCAGCTTGAGCGCATGCGCCCTCTCATTTCTGCAGCCCTCGCCCTCGGCACGCTCGCCTTCGTTCCCACCGCACCGGAACCGACGCCACTCCGCGGCTTCACCGCGCAGTCATCGCGCGTAGAGCGCGAGTGGGAGACGAAATTCCGCGCAATCCCGGACCCGGTGAGACTGCGCGACATGATGCAACGCCTCTCCGCGCGGCCGCATCACGTGGGATCCCCGTACGACAAACAAAACGCCGAATGGATTCGCGACCAGTACGCGAGCTTTGGCTGGGACGCGAAAATCGAGACGTTCAATGTCCTGTTCCCCACCCCCACGCTGCGCGTGTTGGAGATGGTCGCGCCGACGACGTACAAGGCGGTGTTGCAGGAGCCGACCGTCACAGGCGATCCAACATCCTCCCAGCACGCGGAACAGCTCCCGACGTACAACGCGTATTCCGTTGACGGCGATGTCACCGGTCCACTGGTGTTCGTCAACTACGGCATACCCGCCGACTACGAGGAGCTCGAGCGGCGCGGCATCTCCGTGAAAGGCGCGATCGTGATCGCGAAGTACGGCGGCTCGTGGCGCGGCATCAAGCCCAAGGTCGCGGCGGAGCACGGCGCGATCGGCTGCCTCATCTACTCCGATCCGGCCGATGATGGCTACGCCGGCGGCGCCGTGTTCCCCGCGGGACCGATGCGCCCGCCGCAGGGCGTGCAGCGCGGCAGCGTCGCCGACATGCCGACGTACCCCGGCGACCCGCTCACACCCGGTGTGGGCGCGACGAAGGATGCCAAGCGACTGCCCATCGCCCAGGCGCCGACACTCACGAAGATTCCGGTGCTGCCCATCTCGTACGGCGACGCTCAGCCAATGCTCGCGGCACTGACGGGACCACTGGTGCCAGCGCAGTGGCGCGGCGGCCTTCCGATCACGTATCGCTTCGGCCCGGGCGCCGCGCGCGTGCACCTCAAGCTCAAGTTCGACTTCGGCCTCAAGACGCTGTACGACGTCATCGCGCGACTGCCCGGCACCACCGAAGCCGACGAGTGGGTCATTCGCGGCAACCACCACGACGCGTGGGTGAACGGCGCCGAAGACCCGATCTCGGGACAGGTGGCCGAGCTCGAGGAAGCCCGCGCGTTAGGTGAGCTGTACAAGCAGGGCTGGCGTCCGAAACGCACCATCATCTACGCCTCGTGGGACGGCGAGGAGCCCGGGCTGCTCGGCTCCACTGAATGGGCGGAGGCGCACGCGGATTCGCTCGTCGCGCACGCGGTCGCGTACCTCAACAGCGATACCAACGGCCGCGGCTACCTGGGCGTCGAGGGATCGCACTCGCTCGAGTCGTTCATCAACGGCGTCGAGAAGGACATCGTCGATCCGGAGTCGAACGTCAGTTCGTGGAAGCGGAACCAGGCCGCGGCGGTGCTCCGGGGGAATGACGAGGCGCGCGCCGGCGACGATCTGCGGATCGGCGCGTTAGGCTCCGGTTCGGACTACACGCCGTTTCTGCAGCATCTCGGCATCGCGTCGATGAACCTCGGCTACGGTGGCGAGGACGACGGCGGCATCTACCACTCCATCTACGACGACTTCTACTGGTACACGCACTTCAGCGACTCGACGTTCGTCTACGGCCGCGCGCTGGCGCAGGCCGTCGGGACGACGGTGATGCGACTCGCCGACGCCGACGTGCTGCCGTTCGTGTTCACCAACCTCGCGGCCACGACGCATCGCTACGTCGATGACCTCCAGCAGCTCCGCGATGCCCGGGCGAAGGCCATCACGGAGGAGCGACAGCGCGCGACCGACAGCGTGTACGCCATCGTGCGCGACCCTCGTGATCCCGTGGGGCCGCCGCGTCTGCACACGCCGCCGCCGCGCTTCGATTTTGCTCCGTTGCTCGACGCGCAGGACTCGCTCTCGGCGGCGGCGACACGCTTCGAGAAGGCGTATGCCGCCTGGCGCGACGGCGGAGACGCGGCACAGGGCGCGGCTCGGGCGGGTGACGGTGCGTCGGCAGACCTCTCGGCGGTGAACCATCGCCTGATGCGAGCGGAGCGTGTGCTCATGCTCCGCGAGGGCCTCAAGAACCGGCCGTGGTTCAGGCATTCGCTCTACGCACCGGGGTTCTACACTGGCTACGGCGTGAAGACGATGCCGGGGATTCGTGAGGCGATCGAGCAGGGAGAGTGGAGCGACGTGAACGGCGAGATCGGACGGGTCGCCGAAGCGCTTACCGCGGAAGCTGCGCTGTTGAAGGAGGCAGCGGCTTTGCTCCAGTCGCGATGATGATCATCATTGCGACGCGGGCGATGGGATGCGCGTCGACAACCGACGTCATGTACGCGGCAGCACCTTGATGGCGCGTCGCTCGTCCATCGCACGGTATCCCTCAGCTACCTGCTCGAGCGGCAGCGTTAGGTCGAACACCTTGCCCGGATCTATCATCCCGTCGGGTCACCACACGACCGGACAGGAGGTTTCCATGATTACCCGGATCGCTTCCGCCGTGGCCCTGTGCAGCGCCGTGGCGTTCGTCGCCCGAAAGCCGACGCCGAACCCGCCTCTCGTGGCGGAACAGCTGCTCGACAGTCTCGTCGCTGCGAACGCGCGACCGCTATCGATCGACCGCGGGCGGCTTCAGGGGGCCGGCGCGGAGTGGCTCCTCTCGCAGGCGGCTCACGCGCAGTTCCTGGCCATCGGGGAGGAGCACAACGTCGTCGAGATTCCGGAGCTCGTCACCGCACTGCTGACTGACCTCGAACCGCGTGCGGGATACCGGTATGTCGCGTTGGAGCAGGACCCCGTCGCCATGCGAGCGGCATCCGTCCCGCCGATGCGCGGCCGCGCCGACTCGCTGGTCGCCTATGCCCGTCGATACCCACACGCGTTCACATTCGTGAGCGATCAGGAGTTGGCGATGGTCGCCGATGTCGGCCACGTCTCGAAGGGCGGCGGCAACCCTGTCTGGGGACTCGACCAGTCGTTCGGTGTCGACCCACGCGCTCGACCGCCTGCGCGCCATCAGCCACGGCGCGACACCGCGCAGGCGACCGCCCTCCTGCGTGCCTACCGCGACACCGCGTCGGCGAAGGAGCAGGTGCGCGATCTCGAGAAGTACCACTACATGTCGGCCGCCAAATCGGAGGACTTCGCGCGACTCGGCGAGGCGTTCCGGGATCGTTCCGGGGAGCGAAGCCGCGTTCATCATCGAGAACCTCGTCGTGTCCGACCGCATATACCGCTACTATCGTGAGCGGCGCAGCTACGAGAACGGCTACGAGCGTGAGGAGTTCATGAAGCAACGCTTCATGGATGAATACCGTCGAGCCGAAACGGCAGACCGGACGGCCCCAAGGTGATCCTGAAGTTCGGCCATCGGCACCTCTACCGCGGCGTCGGACCGAGCCATCTCCAAACGTTAGGCAACTTCGTGTCGGAGCTCGCGCGGGTGAACGGCGGCCAGAGCTTTCACATGTCTCGGTACACGCGCACAACCCCGCTGACGGTTTTCGCTCGCTCGCCACGTGGCCGGATTCCTTTCCGGACCCGCTCATCGCCCGTCACCTGCCGACCGATGCGTGGACGATCGTCGACCTCCGTCCGCTCCGCGCGAACGATCGGCGAATCGCCGCCGCGCTACGGTCCGATCAGCGCGATCAGTTCGCGCGTTGTCTTCGGATTCGACGCGGCGCTGTACGTTGGCGGCATGCGGCCGGCAACGTACGTACATAGTCCAGGGGTGGCGTACTGACGTTGCTACACTCTACTTCGTGCTTCTTCACCGACAACGGAGCTCCATGACCCATTCTCCCGTCATTGCGGCTGATCTCCCATTGCCCGTCGGCCCGTACTCGCCAGGCATGCAGTTCGCAGCGACTCATCTTCGTGTCGGGCCAGGGCGCGACCGATCCGGCGACGGGTCGGCTCGCGGGTTCCGACGCGGCCACACGAACACCGCGCAGTGTCTCCGGAACGTACAGACGATCCTGCGTGCCGCGGGCTCCGATCTGCAGTACGTGCTCCGCTGCGGCGTCTTTCTCGTGGACATGGCCGAGTTCCCGGAGATGAACGGGGTCTACGCGCGCACGTTCGGCGATCATCGCCCGGCCCGCACCACCGTCGAAGTCTCGAAGCTTCCGAGCGAAGGATTGCGCGTGGAGATCGACTGCATCGCGTACCGGCCGTAGCGCGATGCACATCGTGAGTCAGGGAGGTGGGAGACCGTCACCTCAGATCGAAACACTCTGCTTCTTGGAATTGGTGGCGGGACAGTAGCAGAGCCGAGCGTGCCGCGATGCCTTCACGGTAGTGCTCACCGTGCCAGGGCGCGTCGTTAGGCGATTCAACACGGGCGGCACTCCGTCGGCGGCTTTGACGTCCCAGGCCATGGGCCCGACGGTGGGTGCGCAGCCTCAGGCCCTGGGGCGCGGCGGCAGAGGCCACGGTCGCGCCTGTGGACAAGCCGCCATGCCGAGGCCGCGTATCGCGGCGCGGTAGGCCGGTCGGACCACAGCGGATCGACGAGTGGGTTGCAGCCGGGAACGACGACCGTCGAGGGAAGCATGCGGAACAACCGGCGCTGACCGGCGCGCGTCGTGACCAGGCGCAGGAGCGGCGCGCGGTCTCCGAGCAGGAGGTCCGCGAACGCCGCTAGGGCGCCACCGGAGGATCGTCGCCGGCCACGAGCGCCGACCGCATCCGTTTCACATCGCCCCAGCGGCCAGCGGCAGCGTACGCGAACAGCAGTCTCACCCGCAGGGAGATCGCGGGAGAGCCGAACGCCGCAGCTCCAGCGTCCGCACCGCGCTGTCCGGCTGACCGCCGAACGCTTGGGCGAGCCCGAGGCTGGATCGCCAGCGGGAATGTGGAGTCGATCGCCAGGACGCGGCGCGCCTCGTCCTCCGCCTCGAGAACCGACGCGCGTCGATGAGCGCCGCCGCCAGCAGGTCCCGGCCGACGGCGCCAGCGGGTCGAGTCGCGTCGCCTGCGTCACGCTCGACGATAGCGTCGTCCGTCGCCCAATCGCCTGAGCATGACGCCGAACGAGTGGTGCGCGTACTGGTTCGACGGCTCGCACGCGGAGCGCGGCGCGATAGTGCGCCTCCGCCTCAGGGAAGCGGAAGTCGCGGCCGAGAGCGAGCGCCGTGGCGAGCTGCACGTCGGCGAGCGTCGAGTCGAGCGTCAGCGCACTGCCGCGCGCTCGCCTCGACCAGCGGCGTCGTCGAGTCCGGAGGGTCCGGCGACGTAGACGCCGAGCACGTTGTAGGCGAACGCGAGTGAAACGCGCGTACGCGCGGGCGAAGGTCGGGTCGCGCGCGATGGCCTGCTGGAAGTACGACGATGGAGCGGGAGACGTTCTTGGCCCCGCGCGCCGTGCCAGTGGTAGCGCCCCTCGAGGTACAGCTCGTACGCTTCCCCGTCGCTTCGTGCCGCGCCCGACGTCGACCGACATTTCGGGCTCCGCGCCGCGATCCGGTGCCGCGGGTCGCGGGCCCCGAGAGCGCTAGCGCCGGCACCAGCGCGCAACGACCGCGCGCGTCAGCGAGTCCTGGACGGCGAAGACGTCGCCGGAGCTGACTCTCGTAGACGCTGTCCCAGAGCACGGTGCCGTCGCGCGGTGCTGACGAGCTGCGTGTTCACGCGGAGGCGGTCGCCCGACGCGGCGCACGGTGCGCGCTGACGAACGCGCTCGACGCCGAGCGCGCGGCCGATCTCCTGCGCGGTCAGCCGATCTTCCCCTTGAACGCGTAGCTGGACTGTGCGACCCGCGATGCGCAGTCCTGGAAGACCGGGAGCGCGTGGGCCAGCTCATTCGGTCAGCCCGTCGCTGAAGATAGTCGTGGCGTCGCTCGAGAGCCGCTCGTGTTCGCGAACGGCAGCACGGCCAGCAGTGCGATGGAGCGTGCACCGTCGACGCTCGGCCGCGAGCGGCGACTCACGCGGGCGTCAGTTCGGTGCCGTTGCCAGATACACGATGCGCGCCGGCTGCTCACGACGCGACACGAACGGCCGCGAGCAACGAGCGCGAGCGCCGCCAAGTCCGCGTGACGTGTCGGCCCGACGCCGGACTGACCGCGGATTGACGGAGGCGACGCCGTTACGGCGATCCAACACACGCAACGACTTCGTCCAGCGCTCTGCGGTCGCTCTTGCGGATCGCTTCGCGAGCAGCCGCCCTACCAGATCACCGAGCGCGCTCGGAACGTCCGGCCGACGCTGCGCGACGCGGCGCTGGCATCTCGGTCAGATGCGCTGCGGCGAGCGCTTGCGCGGTGCGTCCCGCTGAACGGGTGACTTCCCGCGAGCATTTCGTACGCGATGACGCCAAGCGCGTAGAGGTCCGCGCGGTGGTTCATTGTCGTGTCGCCGAGCGCTTGCTCCGGCGCCATGTACGCCGGCGTGCCGAGCGCGACGCCGGTTCCCGTGAGCGTTGCCGACTTCCCCGGATCTCCTTCGGTGGCGGCGGCGACCGCCTTCGCGATGCCGAAGTCCGCGACGACCGCGTGGCCGCCGGACAGAAGCACGTTCTCCGGCTTCAGGTCGCGGTGCACGACGCCGTGACCATGCGCGTACGCCAGCGCGTCCGCGAGCTCACGGAGCAGGCGCACCGCTTCCGAGATCGGAAGGGCACCATTGCGCGCCAGGCGAGCACGGAGCGTCTCGCCGTCGACGTACGGCATGACGTAGTAGAGACGACCGTCCGATCTCGCCGGAGTCGTAGACGCTCAGCACGTGCGGGTGCGTGAGCCGCGCAGCGACGCGGATCTCCCGCAGGAACCGCTCGGCGCCCATGGATGCGACCGTCGGCTCGAGGACCTTTACCGCAACGTCGGCGCTCATGGCGCAGGTCGCGCGCGAGATAGACCGTCGCCATGCCGCCGCGTCCGAGCTCGCGGCCCATGGTGTACCGGTCTGACAACGCCGATAACAATCCGGAAGCCTGACCTGCGGCCGGTGTATCGAAGAGTCCGCCCGCGACGGCCGCATGCTCGCACGCATCGAGGAGACGCGCTGCTTCACTCCGCAACGTTCCGTCGAGCCGCACGCCCGGTCGAGGAACGTGCCGCGTGCCTCGGGTGGAAGATCGAGCGCACCGTCCACGAGGCGCTGGACCTCTTGCCAGTGCTCACGTGTCGGCATCGCTCAACTCCTGGTACAGCCACCCACGCGCTTTGACCCAGTCGCGTGCGACCGTGCGCTCCGTGAGGCCGAGCACTGCTGCTATCTCTGGTTCTGTCATGCCGCCGAAAAAACGACACTCGACCACGCGCGCCTGACGAGGATCGAGGGCGGCCAGTCGTTCGAGCGCTTCGTCCATTGCCACGAGGATGTCATCGCGTTGATTCGCCGTTAGGCCGCTGCGATTCGCCGACTCGAGCTCCTCGAGTGAAATCGCTCGCCTGCTCGGGCCGCCACGGCGAAGCGGCGTGGTTTCGTCTCGCGTGATCGACGAGCACACGGCGCATGACGTGAGCAGCCACGGCGAAGAAGTGCGCGCGATCGTTCCACTGCACGCGCGTTTGATCGACGAGCCGCAAGTACGCCTCGTGGACGAGGTCCGACGTGGCGAGCGTGTGCCCAGTGGCTTCTTGCCCGAGCTGGCGATGCGCGATGCGCGCAAGGTCGCCGTAGACGAGAGGAACGAGCCGATCCAGGGCGCCCGGCGTGCCGCCGACGGACGTGTTGAAGCGCGTCGGTTATCGCGTGTTGCTGGCCTGCCACCACCATTGTGTCCCTCGCTGCTCACGATGTCAGGATTTTCGCCGATCCTGCGCTTCTTCTCCTGCGGCAGACCGAACCCGGTGCCGAAGCTACGTCCCGCTCACCGGACCGGCAATGCGGAACGCGACGTCGCGCCTCTGCTCAGCGCCGCACACCTCGCTCAGGAGATCAACGATGCGCTCGCTTACGAAAGCCGTGGTTCTGGTGGTTCTCCCTGCCCTTGTCGGCCTTGCTGGCTGCACCAGAGACGTTCCGACGTCGCCGGTCGCCGTGCCAACTCGGCGAGCGTGGGGACGTTTCCGGATGTCATCTCCCGGAACGGATTCGCGCCCGAGGGTATCGCGTTCGGTTCCCGGCCCGACGTTCTATGTGGCCTCGCTTGCCACAGGTGCCATCTATCGCGGTGATGCCAGAACCGGCGAAGGCAGCGTGGTAGTGCCGGCCCTGCCCGGGAGGTCGGCATGCGGCGTGAAATACGACCCGCGTGGAGACCGGCTGTTTGTCGCTGGCAGCGCCACCGGTCAGGCGTACGTGTACGATGCCTCCACCGGAGCGACAATCGCCGTGTATCAACTGGCCGATCCGACGGCCGGTCGACGGCCATCAACGACGTCGTCGTGTTGCACGACGCCGTGTACTTCACCGACAATTCGCGCCCCGTCGTCTACCGCCTTCCGCTCGGCCCGAACGGCGCGCTACCACCGGCCAGTGCCGTGCAGACGATTCCGTTGACTGGCGACTTCCAGTTCATCCCTGGCGGCATCAAACGGAAACGGGATCGTTGCGACTCCCGATAACCGCCATCGCATCGTCGGGAACACGTTCGGCGGAGCGCTCGACGCTCGTCGACCCGCTGACCGGACATGCGACCACGATCGACGTCGACGGCAACGTGCAATTCGGCGACGGGCTCCTGCTGGTCGGTCACACCTTGTACATGGTTCAGGGTCGGTTCAACCGGATCGCTGTCGTCCAGATGAACGCGGACTTTACGAGCGGAACGGTTGAACGGACGCTCACGAGCGCGGCGCTGGCGTTCCCATTGGCGATCGCGCTCTTCGGCGGCTCGTTATACGCGGTCAACGCGCGGTTCAACGTCCCGCGGGGCCCGTCGGTCGAGTACGACGTGATTCGCGTGCAGCGGTGACGCTCGATAGCGCCTTCCGTTGAGGCGCGAGCGAAACGGGATCGAGAGTGGTATCGAAGACGCGAACAAGAACGCCACAAGCGCGCGCTTGTGGCGTTTCAGCGAAACCGATCAGGGCGGCGGTACTTGAACCCGCGGCCCCTCACCCCCATAGGCGGACGGGCACCGCGAGGTTGCGGAAAACCAAGGCCGCGGACGAGCAATTTCCACCGCGGGTCGCCGTGAAGCGTTTCGAAGGCAGGTGGAATGGCGATGGCATCGAGAACCGGCGCTCGGCGCGCATATCCGCGATCCGACCAGAGGAAGGCTCTATCGGCGTCCGCGAGCGCGGCGTATGTCATTGCGACGCTCACCGGTGAAGGTACCGGCGCGACGCCGATTGCAGCAGCCGCCGAGTATGTCTCGCGCCGCACGCTGATTGAGCCACGCACCAGCAGTCGCGATGCCGGTCGATAGTCAGGCCCATGTTCTGGCGCGAGCGCGCCTAACGTGGGCTACCATTAGAGCCGGATCGCGAGCACGCAACGCCGGCCGCGCAATCGAGCGCCGGTGTCGCAGGCTGTACGTGCCTTGTTGCGCGTGCCAGCGACTACGGGTCGCCACATTCGGACGGCGCTCATTCGGCGCGAATCGCCACCAGCGGGTCCACCACCGCAGCCTTCCGCGCCGGAATCCATGACGCGAGCGCCGCCACCCCTACGACCACCAGCGCGATCGCCACGCCAACCAGCGGCATGTTGATCGTCACTTGTTCGCCGAACCGCGACACGATCACGTACAACGCGGCGACGCTCAGGGGCAGGCCAAGCACGACACCCAGCATGCTGAGTCGGACGCCGCTCATGAAGAACATGCGGATGACCTGGCGCGGACGCGCCCCGAGCGCGACGCGGACGCCGATCTCTCGGTGTCGCTGGGCGCACCGCGAGGGCCACCAGTGGAGGGCGCATTTCCAGGTAGTCCCGTCAAGTCCCGAGAAACCGCCGCTCCCTGTGGCTGGCGTCTGGCTGATCGTCTATACTCCCATGAAGGGATTCCCGACCCGGCGGCGACGAATAGCTCCGGCAGAGCGTTCATTCGTACAGCGTCCGGGCCCCGCGCCTAACGTTGCGTCCCGGATGCGAGAACGGCCACCGTCGCTCGTACGCCTCACGAGTCGTTCCAGCTATGCCGGCACTGATGGGTCCGCAGTGGCGGTGGGCGCGTGTCGCGACGGTGGCCGTTCTCGTCGGCCCGGCTGGTTGCGACGATTATGGCGGCGGTCCAACAACGCCAACCGCGACCCAGCACGTGCTCCGCGTGCAGGCGAGCGATGCCGGTTCGGGGACTGTCACCTCCCCGAATGCGTCGCCGCAGATCTCGTGCACGATCACGGCCGGCGCTCTGTCAGGAACATGCGGGGTCGCCTACCCCAACAACTCGGCGGTGCAGCTGGTCGCCACGCCTAACGGTGCATCGACATTCACCGGATGGAGCGGGGGCTGCACGGGGACGGACCAATGCGTGGTAGACATGTCGCAGGAGCGCACGGTAGTCGCCTCCTTCGCGCGGGCTAGCCAGTAGGAGGTAGGTCGTGTGGCGCGGAATTGCAGCGACCATCGCGGCACTTGCGCGCCTACGGTCGAGTGGGGCTACGGCCGGACTGCTTGCGGCTCGTGATGTCGGCAACCGTTCCCGCCGCACGGTACGGTCGACCAGCGCGTCGTAAAAGAAGCTTCCGCGACCAGCGATCCAACGGAGCACCGGCGTCGGCTCGGCGCGGAATTCGTGGGCGTACCGACGCGCTCGTCGCGCGCCCGGTCGATGGCGGTGGGAATCAACGCGGCTCGGTCGTCCGGATGAACCTTGGCGAAGAACTCGGTCGGTCACCAGAAAACCCGCCGGGCTTGTAGCCAAACATTATTGTGAACGTCCGACCATGTCATCCGGTTGGCAAATCCCAGTCCCACGTGCCGGTCTGCCCGGCAGCGAGCGCACTCTGCAGCCGTTCCCGCGTACGCTCGAGCTTCTCCATGTGTCCGGCAACAGCGGCACGTGCCTGCGCCTCGTCTGCCGAGGCATCGGCCAGAATGAGATTCGCGAACAGGGCAGCGGCGATTGCTGCGAGTGTGCCGAGCGCCAGCAATACCAAGGTGCGACGCTGTTCCGACTCGGCCGCCGCCACCCGTGCGGCGAGCGCTCGCGCTTCTTCATCGGAGATCGCCTGCTCGACGCGGCGAATCTCGTCCATCAACACGCGACCGCGGCCGGTTTCGATGCGCGCGATGGCCGAATCGAGCCCGAGGCTACGGCGAACTTCGACGGTCGAGTCCATGAACGCGATGCTGGCCCGTGCCAGTGTCGTCAACGTGTCGAGACGAGCCTGCCGCGTCGCGTTCGCGCGCGTCAGCTGGCGGATACTCGCGAGTCGACGAATCGAGGAAGGGTCGCCCGCTCACGAACGGCGCGAGGTATACTGGACGCCGGGTGAGAAGGAACCCTCGTTGGCCGGCCTCGGGCACCGCGAGGTACGCAAGGAAGGTCGCCGTTTCCGCGCGGACTTCGTGTGCGTGTGCGTCCAACACGATGGTCGTTCGCTCGCTCGGTCGCGCCGTTGGCTCGGAGCGGCCGGGCGAGCGCCGGCTTGAACCACGGTGCTCGTCGATCGCCCCCTCGATCTCAACGTAGATCCATCGCCGGGTTCCTCGTGAAGAATCCCACCGGCAACAGGGAGAAGCCGACGTGCGCTACGGGCATGACTGGCCAGTCCTCAGGGCGCGGGATGTGTGTCACACCAGTGCTATACCACGTGACGACGTCCTCGTTCTCCACGCTCTCGTTGTCGCTGATCCATTGAGGGAGGCCGTCACCGCCGCGACTCTGGTTGGGGTAGTAGCCGGCCGCGTTCATCTCGTCCGGCTTGTACCGCGTCACCCAGAAGTGATGATCGACGAACCCCGCGCGCTGCCGCAGCCGCGATCCAGGGAGCGAGTACGGCACCGAGTTGTCGCCAGGAACGAGGACGAATCCCGTCGGCGCACCTAACGAGTTCTTCACGGTGGGGTTGACCACCATCCATTTGCGCGCCTGCGGCAGATCGAGATCGCGGCCGGCGGTCTTCTCGTCCTTCAATACCGCTTGCTCGATGCGGAACGCGTTTCCGTCGGGGTTCACGTCCCGGTTGGTCTCGGGCAGCGCGTTGATCTCGACGACGGAATTCTTCTGTCCGTCGACATCGAAATCGAGCCGGAAGTTGAAGAAGTGCTGGTGATGCGGCGCGGACACGTATGGCGCGACCAGATGCGCCCCATCCATGGTGTGGCCCGAGCTGTCACTGCTCATCGACGTCAGGGTCACGCCCTTCGAGAGCATGATGCCGGTGAGGTCGGCCTGCATCTGCATGCTTCCGTCCTGACGGAAGATCCAGTTGATGCCGTAGTCGTAGTTCCCTACGCCCGCCAGATACCCAATGACCAGCTCGCGTCCGCGACGACTCTCGGTGTGATCGACGTTGATGTCGAAGTGCTTCCAGAGCAGTCCCCCGTCGCGTTCGTAGATCGTCACCACGCCCTTGGCGGTGTAGGCCTTCCCGAAATCGTCGGCGAAGTCCGCATTCATGAACGTCGCGTTGTCGGGCGCATCCTTGCCGGGGATCAGGTAGCTCGCGAGCCGACCGATCCCGTATTCGCCCACGTCGAATGCGTTCCGCCAGGACCACGACTTGTCCTTGTCGCCGTAGGGGACGACCATCTCCGAGAGCGACGCGCGGTACAGAATCGGCCGGACCTTTCCGCCGTCTTCATAGCCCACCGTGTACAGGACGAGCCCTTCACGCGGATGGAGCGCATAGCGAAAGCGCCATTTCTGCCAGCGGATCTCGTTTCCGCGTATCTGGAAGTCGGCGCCGTTCGGCTGGGTGATCCTGAGCGGCTTGAGCGCGGCGCGTAGCGCCCCGGCATTCTTCGCCTCGAGTTGCGCCGCGTCTTTCGAGATCGGCACCACGCCGCGGTCGACGAACTCGACGACCTTTCGCTGGTTCATGTCGACGACAATGTCCAGGCCCTCGATCGGTCGGGAATAGACACTCGACGTGGCATTCGTTCGATCGAAGCTCAGGGCCCTGATCAGACGCGGCCCTTCGGCTGTCGTTAGGCCGACTGTTCCCGGCGCCCAACCGTCGACGTGAACCCGGCTCAAGTCCGTAAAGCCGCGCCGCTTCATGGCGTCCTGCCAGCGAGGATCGGCCTTCACGATCTCGGGAGCACTCGACAGCTCCTCGACGAGAAAGCCCGGCTGCACGCCGGGCATCTCTTTCCACGACGAAACCGACGCAGCCTTGAGGTCCGCGACAGCTTCGAACGTCTTGTTCGTCGCGCGATCGTAGACGACGGCGAACGCCTCGCGGCGAAACAGGGCGCCTTGGCTGTACGCGAGGACCTCGTCCTTCGGCGGCTCCTTCAGAACGACGATCGGAAAGAGCGCACCCTTGGGGAAACGATCCGCAGCCTGGATGATCTTGACCGCAGCCGCGATCTCGCCACGGTTGAGCGGATCGAGCGGGTGCGCGACGCTCGGTGCGGATTTTGAAGGCTTGGCCGAGCCGCTGGCGGCGGGCCGTTGGGCCTGAAGCGCGGACCCCGCGACTGGGATCGCGAGCGAAATCAGTGCGGCGACTGCCAGCGGTGTGATCTTCATAGTCAGGAGACTCGGGAAGCTTCCGACATGGGGTTCGTCGCCTTCCTTGCGGACCACTCCCAATTAGCGATCGGGTGCCGCCCCTTTCCGCGTCAGCTGGGCGTACGACGACATGGCCCCGGTCAGCGGATCGTCGGTCGTCATCGCCGCGGCCCACCCGCGCAGCGTATCACCCTGCAGAAGCAGCCCCACGCCCACGTTGTGCGGGAAGCGGCGTGCCTCCTCGCTCGGGATCGTCCCGGCGAACTGACCGTTCAGCATCCGGTTGCGGAACGTCGGCGCGTTCAGCACCGTCCACAGCGCATCAGTCCCGCCGAGCCTAACGTGGATGTCGTCGGCCTTGACGAGGAGCGCGATTGGCGTGGTGGCGCCGTCATACGTGCGGACCGTCCCCGTCCACTCTCCGGTCAGTTCCGCCGGACTGGCAAAGGCGACCGTCGGCGTGGGCGGTCGCCCGGGCGTTGGCGCCTTGTATCCGGGAAGCACTGCGGCGGCAATGTCGAGCGCGACGCGATGGGGAGCCGCGCCGCCCGTGTTCGCCAGCGCGACAATGACGACGTTGTGCTCCGGGTACAGCTTGAGGGTCGTCGCCACGCCCGGCATCCCACCTGTGTGCGACACGACTCGCATGCCTTGCTCGTTGCCAATCAGCCAGCCAAGCCCGTAGCCGCTCGTCGTGTCGCCCGGCGTGGCGCGCCGGTGCATGGCGTCGAGCGTGGAGTCTTTCAGCACCGGACGCTGGTCCTTGAGATGATCCTCGAGGTGGAACATCCCGAAGCGCACGAGCTCGTGCGCGCTCGTGTACACTGCGGACGCCGCCCAATGATCGAAGTCGTAGAACGCGATCGGCTTCCCCTGCGCCGTGTACCGCACGGCCGAATTGGCGATCCCCGCGCCGGTCCCGATCGTGGTGGTCGTCATGCCTAACGGCTTGAAGACCTCGTCCCGCATGAACTCCTCGTACGGTCGCCCGGAGACCTTGGCGATGATTTCCTCGAGCACGCCGTAGCCGAGGTTGGAGTAGTTGTAGGTGGCGCCAGGAGGATAGACGGTGATCGCGTACCGGGTGATCGCCTCGTCCATCAATGGCCGGGTGACCGATCCACCCTCGTAGAAGAAGCGGTAGTGCAGCGGCAATCCGGCGGTGTGCGACATCACCCGCCTAACGGTGGCGTCCGACGCCGAGCCGGCGAGGCCGGTGATCTTGGCCGCGCCCAGATAGTCGTTGGCGGGGCGGTCGAGGTCGATCTTGCCCTGCTCCACGAGCTTCATGACGCCCGTCGCGGTGATCGGCTTGGAGATCGACGCCATCGAGTACAGCGTGGTCGGCGTTGCGGCCACCCGGCGCTCGACGTCGGCGAAGCCGAAGCCTTCCTCCCAAATGATTCGGCCGTTCCTTGCCACCGCGACTGCAATGGACGGCGTCCTGGTCGAGTCCATCACGCGGCGGATGTGGGCGCGAAGGGAGTCGAGCGCCACGGCCGGTATGCCGGCGTCCTTTTGAGCCGCACTCGCGCGCTGGGCGGAGAGCGGAGTCGCCGGCATCAGCGGAGCGGCGACAGCACTCGCGAGCGCGAGGATCAGAAAGCGCGAAGCCACGCGCCGTTTGGGAATGAGCATGGGGCCCGTCAGTCGTTTGAGATGGGGGAATGTTAGCGCCCAGTCCGTCGAGTGACGAGGGATCGTTGCCGGGCGAGAGAACCACCCCCTCCTGATTGCGGCCAGACCGCTTCCACAAGGGCTCGCGACCACCTTTATTCCCGTGTAGGGCGCCGCTCGCAACGTCCGTCGCCGCACCCGTGGAACAGCGAGTGTCCGGCGGAGACGCGCATCGCGGCGCGGCGACACGAGCGGCAGCCTAACGAGTCTACGGGAGGTGAGGCGTGGACAGCTTCTCGGGATGGGAACGGAGCAAGCTCGACCAGCTCGTCGAACTGCAATCGCGAACCATCGAGCTGGTGGGGATGGTACTGGCGACGCCGGCTCCGCCAGAAACGAAAGTCGCGGAAGCGGCGGAGCTCATCCGGCACTTTCGGGAGCTGAGAGACACGCTGACCGAGCAAGCGACAACGCAGGGGCGCTCGCCGTGATGGAGTCGCCGGGTTGACTGTGCCTGCGCCTAACGCTGTGGCTTCGGCGTTCGTTTATGCGGCCTGCACGGCAGACTCGGCTGCGGACCGGCGGACGAAGGTGCGGCCCACTCGCTTTGATCGAATCCAATACGCCGTCCACGCGAAGGACACCAGGAATGTCTCGACGTGTGGCCGATTGGTGTCCAATGCCGCGACGCCCGTAGCCACCACGAACGCGATCCAATACGTGCGCGCGTACCGCGGCCACTGAAGAGCCAACATCACGCCGCCGAGGAACAGGCCGGCGAGAATGGGCACCAGCAGCGCGCGCTGGAGATCTGCGGCACTGACGCTCCGAATCCCAACCGCTGCGGCGCCTGTCCCGACCGCGATGGCCCCAAGGACAAAGACGACCAGCCGCCCTCTTATGTGTGGAAGCATCGTACCATTGGAACGAAGGACCGAATTTGCTCGCCTGCACTACCAGGCGATCGGCTCGTATCCATCGCCCGACGAAGGACGGCCGACCCGTGTGGCTAGTCACGACGCGCATGCATCATCACATCGGCTGAACGATGAGCGCGAAGAAGGACGGCATGGCGAACATTGGCGGCTTTCTGGCGGTGAACGACCCGGACCTCGCCCTCCGCTCTCGAACGCGGCTCGTGCTCACCGAGCGCCCAGCCGACTTGGAGCTCGTGCAATTGGCATTCCCTCGTCGCGTATACACGTAGAGCCACGTGGACTACGTCGCCGAGGTGGTGTTGCACGTCGGCTCGCGGCGGTACGCGCACAGCTGCTGGATCGTTAACGGCATGACGCGGTGTGGGGCTTTACCGGACACACCGCACCCGAATGTGCCGACAGCGGCGGCGCACCAGCGCTCGTAACATCAAACGCGGAAGGATTCCCCCCACGTTTTCGGCGAAGGACTGACTCTATGCGCACGCGTCATGACCCGACCAATCTCGACCACGTCGCATTCATCGGCGTCGGCATTGGTATCGTTGGCTGGATTCTCAAGCTTCTGCTTGCCTGACGCGGGCTGTGCTGTATGGCCCTTGCCTAACGCAGCAACGTGCTACCGCCGGCGGCCGACGCCGCGCTGGATGAGGATGCGACCAACCCCAACCGAGCATCAACCACCCGCTCGGCCGCATCCTGCGCCGAGATCCCTTCCTTCTCCGCGCGACGGAGGACCTCCACCGACGATTCGAAGATCGACTCCACCGCCGCGTCCGTCTGAGCATCGGTCCAACCGGCGAGCACCCGGCACAGATAGATCGCCCCGCCCGCGTTCGCGATGAAATCCGGCACGTACGTGATTCCCCGTGCGCGCAACGCGTCGCCGTCCCGGTTTGTTTCCAGCTGATTGTTCGCCGCCCCCGCGACTGCGCGAACCCGTAGCCGCGGGATCGTTCTCGCGTTCAACGTCGCCCCCGTAGCGCACGGAGCGTAGACGTCCGCTTGCGCCTCGTAAATGTCATCGGGCGGAAGCGACGTCGGCCTCACATTGCGCGGCGACCGCGGTGGCGCGGTCCTCGGACACATCGCACACGATCGGCCGAGCGCCCAGCGCGTACAGTTGGAGCGCGAGCGCCTTACCCACGTGGCCGCACCCCTGCACCGCCACGCGTACGCCGCGAAGGTCGCGACTCGATGTCCTCAGACGTACTGCGCGGCCTCGATCGCGCACACGACACCGCGCGCAGTCACCGGCGACGGGTCGCCGAGCTCGTTGGGCAGCCCCGTCACGTGCGTGGTCGTCTCGCGAACGATCACCATGTCCTCGGGACCCGTACCGATGTCCACCGACGTCACATACCGACCCTTCAACGATTCCACGGCGCGGCCGTGCGCACGCAACAGCGCGGCGCGGTCGTAGCCGTTAGGTGGCTGGAGAATCACACTCTTCCCGCCGCCGAGTGGAATGTTCGCGGCCGCGCATTTGTACGTCATGCCGCGCGCGAGACGAAGCGCATCCGTGAGTGCGGCATCGTCGTCGGCGTAGGGCATGAGTCGAGTGCCGCCGAGCGCAGGGCCGCACCGCGTGTTGTGGATGGCGAGGAAGGCGCGGTACGAAACGTCAGGATCGGTTGCGAGCCACACTTCCTCGTAGCCGACGACGCGCGGAGAGTCCAGTTTGGTGAGTCGGAGTGACATGCGGTGGTTTCGGGATGGTGGCGGGGTATTCTAGGCAGCGGGACACGGACAGCGCCAATGCAGAGTATCAATGACAGCGACAGCAGCGCACCTTGACCTCGACCACCTGTTCGCCGACGACGCGATCAGGGACCCGTACTCGTTCTTCGGACGCTTACGCGAGATCGACCCAGTGCACTGGAACGCGCGACACGAGCTCTGGATCGTCACGCGGCACGCCGACGTCGTATCGATCGTGCGCGACCACGAGAGCTTCTCCTCGGCGGTGATCAAGTCCGATACGCGAGCCGCCATATCCGCCGCTCGACGACGATGGCCTAACGCGGCTCGACGAAGTGCGGCGTTTTCGCGGGGCGCAGCTCGTCGAACAGGATCCACCGCGCCACGGCAACATGCGGCGCCTGCTGCACCAGTACTTCACCGCCGCGGCCATCGAGAAGTGGCGGCCCTTCATTCGCTCGGCGGTCGCGGAGCTGCTCGACGAGCTCGAGTCCGGCGCGACGATCGATGTCATGACGGCGCTCGCGGCTCCCCTACCGGTGCGCGTGATCGCGCATCTCATGGACGTGCCCGCGGCGGATCGCGCGCAGCTCCGAGAGCTCGCCGACAAGCTCCTCTACATCAATCGCGGTGAGCCGAATCGATTCGCCACGCTCGTCGCAGGGATCCGCGGGATCCTCGATTACACCGCACCACTGGCTGAGCAGCGCCTGCACGAGCCCGGCCGCGACTTCATCTCGGTCCTGGCCGAGGGCGAGCGTATCGGAGTCATGGACCGCTACGAGTTGCTCGTCAACTGTGCGCTCCTCTTGTTTGCCGGACACGAGACCACGGTGAACCTGATCGGGAATGGCATCCTCGCATTCATTCGCAATCCTGTCGAGTGGGAGAAGCTGCGCGCGAACCCCGAGCTCGCGCGACGCGCAACGGAGGAGTGCCTGCGCTTCGATCCTCCGGTGAAATCGACGCAGCGCATCGCGACGCGGGACGTCGCGGTGGGCGACCGAACGATTCGGCAGGGCGAGCGACTGCGCTGGATCATTGCCGCCGCGAACCGGGACCCGGACGCGTTCCCCGACCCTGACCGGTTTCGCATCGACCGGCACCCGAATCCGCACGTGTCGTTAGGCGTCGGGATCCACTTCTGCCTCGGCGCCGCCCTCGCGCGCGTGGAGGGCCAGGAGATCTTTCGTGGGCTGGCCGAGCGGGTGTCGTCGTTCCGGCTGGAGACCGTGGCGCCCGAGTATCAACCGAGCATCCAGTTCCGGTCGCTGCGGGAGCTGAGGGTAGCGATGACCCTGGCCGCTTCCACGCGGTAACATCCAGCCCGAGCCTCTGAGCAACACAATGATTTACCGCATCACCGAGCGCGTCTGTCGCGCTCCATCCATTTGACTGAGCGGCCACGGGTCTTCGGGCGCTACGTCGCAATCGGCGACAGCTCGACGGAAGGCCTCGATGATCCGGATGGGCGAGGCGGCTACCACGGGTGGGCCAACCGACTCGCCGCGCGCGTGGCGGCGGCGCAGTCGTCCCCGCTGCTGTACGCGAACCTGGCCATTCGCGGCCGCTCGACGCGCCGAATCCGTGACGAACAGCTCGAGCCGGCGGTAGCCATGCGCCCCGATCTCGTGACGCTCTTCACCGGTACCAATGACGTTATCGCGCCGCGCTTCGACGCCGACGTCGTGGCGCGCGATGTCGAGTTCATGCAGCGCACCCTGATCGACGGCGGTGCGACAGTGCTGGGGTTCACGCTTCCGGATCTCTCGATCGTGCTCCCGCTCGCTCGCCCGATCGCCGGGCGTGTTCGCGCGCTGAACGAGGCCCTCCGCCATGCGTCCGCGGCGAGCGGCGCCGTCCTCCTGGACTTTGCCAAACACCCCGTGGGGTCGGATCCCAGGCTCTGGAGTGACGATCGGCTTCACGCCAACTCCGCTGGCCACGAGCGGATCGCCGCCGCG
Source organism: uncultured Gemmatimonadaceae bacterium (assembly GCA_963829055.1). Classification (GTDB taxonomy): domain Bacteria; phylum Gemmatimonadota; class Gemmatimonadetes; order Gemmatimonadales; family Gemmatimonadaceae; genus JAJKIV01. Next base: position 204,846 of record CAWHHI010000011.1, read on the forward strand.
CTCGCGTGGGCGCTACATCTGCCGGGCACCGATCAGACGTGGGCGGATCCGCTCCCAACCGAATGGTCGCGATCCCTGGGCGCGAGCATCCTTGCGGAGATTCGCTGGCAGCGCGACCACTTCCTGCCTTGGGCCTGGCGGCACCTGCGGGGACGATCGTCCGGCGACGGCCGAGGCCCAAAGCGGCCGACGCTCTCGGAGGTCGAGGTCCGAGGCGCTAACGAGTTAGGCGCCTAACAGGGTCTCGCGTGATCGACGGGCCCGCCTCACTTCTGCTCGGCCTTCCGCCGCTCCATCTCCGCGTGCCCGCGGCGGATCGAGCACCACTCCCGGTGATCGGCCACGGGCATACCGCATTCGACGCAGATCCGCACGCGCTGTGTGGGCTCCGGGGTGTTGGACGAGAAGAGGCGCTTCAGAAACGACATTGGAAATCTCCAGGATACGTTGGCCAGTGCTCTCGTACGGAACGAGGGGCGACCGGGTTACACTCAGCCCCGCGAATCCGCCGACGGGCGAGAGGCATTCATTAGATCCGCGGATCCGGCAAAAGGTTGGGACGTCGAGGACGGCGACGGACTCTCGGGCCCCTACGCGAGCTCAGGCGTCCTGACGAGCGTGCTCGCGCGGGCGATGCGGCGGCGCAGAGGGATCTGCCGGGCGCGCCGGGCGATCAGCTTCCGTTCGCAGGTCGCGAAGACCGCACGATCCCCCTGCCACACGACGATGGGCCAATGGCGGGCTGTAGCCCTCCCTTCCAGCATACGCATCATGCCGGTCGTTGCCGCCGCATCGCGAACTGTGGAGCGGGCACGGACCGGTTCCTCAACCCGACTGGGAGAAGGCGATGAAGCGACCGCTCTTTTCATTACTTGCACTGGTCTGCGCCGTCACGGCGCCGAGCAGCAGTGCTATCGCACAGAAGGAAACGGCCACCGGCGTCGAGGTGGAAAAGGACATCGCATTGCTCCGTCGCAACCTGCGAACCGAGAAGAAAAAGGTCGTCGCGTTGAACATGCCGCTGACGGAGACCGAAGCGACCAAGTTCTGGCCGGTCTATGACCAGTACACGGGCGCCATGAGCAAGCACTACGATGAGTTCTACACGGTGATCCGCGACTATGCGGCCAATCAGAAGACACTGACGGATGCGCAGGCGATCGACATGATCAAGAGATGGAGCCGCATCCAGGTTCAACTCGCGCAGACGCGGGAGGAATATGTTCCGATCATTGAAAAGGTGATCCCGGGAAAGAAAGCGGCGCACTTCTTCCAGATCGACCGGCGTCTGTACGCGTTGCTCGACTTGCAAATCGCCCAGGAGATCCCGCTCGTCGTCCAGTGACCGAGGGTCCAGCATTCTCGGCACGAAACAACGGGCCTCATAGGACCTAAGCACACTTGCTCGATCGTACAGCGCGGCCGAGCGTGCGCGAATGGGCAACGCATGGACTCTGGCGATGAGGTCGAACATGCAGGGAGCGCCTCGGCGGCCATCCGTTCTCGGCGTCGCGGTTGCGGCGCTCGCAGCGACGATCGCGTGCGGTGGCGACCCCGACGGTCCGTCGCCTACCACGGCGAGCAAGATTTCGATCGCGCCGACGTCGCTGGCGCTCAAAGTCGGTGCTCGCGGGTCGCTCACGGCGACGGTCAAGAATTCTTCCGGCGCCGTGATCTCGAATGCGAGCGTCACCTGGGTCTCGCGAGGGCCGCAGGTCGCGACGATCGACAACAGCGGGAACGTCTCCGCGTTGGCTGCGGGCGCGACGACCGTCGTGGCAACATCGGGGCGGGTGGCGGACTCGGTGACCATCACCGTCACCCGCGACCTGCAGCTTGGTGTCGAGCCTAACGCGGCATCGGTGAGGGTCGCGGAAACGCATCAGTTCGGCGTCACCGCCAAGAACTCGCTCGGTCAGACGGTCTCGCCGCCGGCGGTCACCTGGCTCTCATCCAGCCCACAGGTCGCGACGGTGAGCGCGACTGGCGTCGCGACCGGCGTGGCGAAAGGCACGACGTCGATCACCGCGACCGGGGACGGCGTGACGAGCACGCCCGCGACGCTCACGGTGCTCGAAGGCTGCAACAGCATGGTCAACGCCAGCACGTTCGTGGCCACGCTCGACTACGACTGGGTCTCGCAGGGAACGACCGACCGTGGGGTCGCAGTGGCTGCCGCGTATCGCGGCAGGCTTTCGGCGACGCTCACGAAGCAGGCGCGCACGGCAGCGCGAGGCCTCATGGACGGGGGACATCACCGGGCTTGCGTCGGTGATGGAGACCAGGCAGGACCCGGCGACTCCCGACGCGACCACGACGCTTCAGGCCGACGGCACGGTGCGTCCGCTCTCCGGCGCCCTGGCGCCGAAGATGACGCTGCGAATGGATCTGCAGGAATGCACCTACCAGATCGATGCAATGGTGACGCTCAACGCGCTCCGAACCGAGCCGAATGGTGCCGCGTCCCGATCGGACATAGCGGTAGCATCGCTACACGCGACGACCAGGCCCCTCGGGACGGGGGTCGCGATCGTCCTGGAAAATGCTCCGTTCGACACGCACTCGCAGACCTGGTCCGCGGCCAACCTGGATAAGGATGCGTTCATGCCGCTCGGCCTCGCGGTTGAGCGGACGGGCCGATCGGCAACGGAACAGGCGGTCGGCCGAGCCACGGTCCTCTGGGTGCTCCATCCCGAGTGATGGCCTAACACCGATACCCGACAGTCCGCACAAGGGCGGACGAACCTTCGCACGGCACTCTATGTCTTTCGCGAGGCTCTCGGAGGAGAGTCGCACTGGCGTCCTCGCCATAACGGTGAGGAACGCATAAATGGCGTGCGAACAGTGCGAGGGAATCGAGCTCCAGTTCGGTCGGTCGGCGGCGAGGAAGAAGCTGCGGCAATTTCGCCGCCGCGGCCCGGATAAGACGACCCGGCTACTCGTCAATGCCCTCCGTGCCGCCCTCGACGGCACGGATACTCGTGGCGTCGTCCTCCTCGACATTGGTGCCGGTGTCGGGGCGATCCACCACGAGTTGCTGGACGGACACGTCGAACGGGCCATCCACGTGGACGGGTCGACGGCGCACCTGGCGGCCGCGCGCGACGAAGCCGAGCGCCGCGGCCACGGCTCTCGGGTCGAGTTTGTCCACGGCGACTTTGTCGACCTGGCCGGCGCGATTCCCGCCGCCGACGTGGTCACGCTCGACCGCGTCATCTGCTGCTACCACGATATGGAGCGGCTCGTCGGGCTCTCCGCACGGAAGGCGCGTCGACTCTATGGCGCCGTCTACCCGCGCGATGTCCGGTGGATGCACATCGCAATCCGCGCCATCAACCTGCTCCAGCGATTCAAGCGGAGCGGCTTTCGTGTCTTCCTCCACTCCCCAGCCGCAATCGACGGCGTCCTGCGAATCGCGGGGCTCGAGCGACACGCCAACTGGCGAACGTTAGGCTGGGAGGTGGTGATCTACGAGCGAAGGACGGAACCGAGCGCGATAACACCCGAAGTCCCCGCGAGTGAGGGACCCGACGCGTCCCCCGTGTCCTTACCGGGGCGTTTCGCATCGACCGGCACCCGAATCCGCACGTGTCGTTAGGCGCCGGGATCCACGGCTGTGCGCATAGCCGCGCATCCTAACGAGCATCGGCGCCGCTAACCCGTGCCCATCGACGGCTGACGGGGGCGCGACGGAGACGCGAGCGGCCAACCCTCGATAGACCAAAGGGCAACAAGACACCGAGGGACGTTGAACCTACGTTTCCTCACCAGATGGTTAAACCATCCGGGCAACCTGAAACCGATACCAAGCAACGCATCCTCGACGCCGCCGACGAGATCTTCGTCCGGCGCGGCATCGACGGCGCGCGCATGCAGGAGATCGCCGATCACGCGGGCGTGAACAAGGCGCTTCTGCACTACTACTTCCGATCGAAGGCCAATCTCGCTCAGGCGGTCTGGCTTCGCATCGCCTCGTCATTCGTTCCGGGCATCCTGGGATGATGGCGTCCGACCTATCGCTCGGCGACAAGATCGATCGGTTCGTCGACGCCTACCACACGACACTCACACGCCACCCGTATCTCATGGCGTACGTCATCAGGTGAGGCTGCGCGCCATCCGGATGTCGTCGGTGACTTCTACTCCTCGGAGAGACGTCAGGCGGCGCGCCGCATGATCGACAAGGTGCAGAAGCAGATCGACGATCTCGTCAAAGGGAGAAGACTCGAGCCTGTATCGGCCGAGCAGTTCTTAATCACGATGGTCGGCAGTTGTCTATTCCCTTTCGCCGCGCGTCCCATGATCGCCACGGTTCTTGGGCTCGACGCCACCGGCGTGCGGAAGGTCATCGAGCGCCGACGTACAGACCTTCCTGCGTTCTTGAAAAGGGCGCTGCACCCATAGGGAGGCACCGTGCAAACACACTGGTTCTACACCGTTTGGCCGTTCATAGGGGTGGGGGGAGCGATCGTGATGGTCGCCATCCTCCTGCTGACCGACACATTCCGTAGCGACACCACGGTATCGCGCTGGCGTGATCCAATGTGGCTGGCATGGCTCGCCGTACCGTTCTACTGGATCCATCAGTTCGAGGAGTACAGCCTGCCGGTGATCGGCCTCGACTACTCGATCCAGGAAATGATCTGCCAGAAGATCGGCTTTCCGCCATATCCGGACTGCCCGATCCCGCTGGCCTTCTACCCGGTGGTGAACATCGCTCTGATGTGGTTCGGCGCGCCGCTAGCGGCGTACTTTTTCAGGCGCAACGTCCTCATCGGCCTCAGCTTCTGGGGATTGCTCTTCGCCAACGGACTTGTGCACTGCGCTGGCGGCGTCGCGGCAGGCGCGTACAACACCGGCCTATGGAGCGCCGCCTTCTTGTTTGTTCCGTTCTCCCTCTGGGTCATTTACGTCTGCGCGATTCGCGGACCGTACAGTGGCAAGGTCGTGGCGGTGGCATACGCCGCCGGAGCTCTCACTCATGTCTTGCTTTTCGCGGGCTACGGGCTTTTCAAGGCCGGAGTGATCGGCAGTGCGGGCCTGCTGGTCTATGCTGCCGTGATCGGTTTCACGCCGATCATCTTGGCGGCCCTTGCAAGCCGTTTCTTCAAGCCTCAGTTGCTGCGGCCAGTTTCGCGCTGACCGTTAGCGGCCAGAACACGTGGAGTAAGGACCTATTTGAACATTCTCCGCCGGCACGTCGGCCGGCCGCCGGGTCTTTTCGCGCGATTGGGTTCCACGCGTCAGGCGACCGCGCAGTGAGCACGTCGCACCCCGCCGGCGTATCTGCCGGTGCGCTAATTAGCTGGCTTGCGAAATAAGCGACAACCCAGAAGCGTGAGCGTCTGGACGCGTACACCGCGTACCGAGCAACACGCGGTAAGTGAGCGTCTCGATTGTGATCGGACTGTGATAACGTGAGCCTCGAAACCTCGAGAAACAGCTGTTCGAAAATGCATGAAACGGCACCCAACGGAGCTTCCCGCGTTTCTGAAGCGAGCGTTACAGCTATGACACAGCGCCTAACGCGGCTGACGGTGATCCTAGCGGCCGTCACATTCTCCGGGTCCGCGTCGGCGCAGCAGCCCGCGCCGGACACGTCAGCGCAGCCGGCCGCCGCGGACAGCGCGCGTTCGCCGTGGCTCCTCGTGCCGGTGTTCTCGTCGAGTCCCAAGCTCGGCACGGCGTTCGGGGGACTGGGCGCCTACATGCACCGCTTCGATGACAGTAGCCGCGTGTCGCTGTTCGGCCTGGCGTACCAGTACACGTCCACGAGCTCACAGATCGCCACCGGGTTTGCCCGGACATCGTTCGGCCGCGATCACCATCGCATCGTGCTGCTTGCCGCGTTCGGGAAGATCAAGAACGACTACGACGACTATCTCGGGACCGGCCAGCCGCTGAAGACCGACGATGACCTGAAGGCGCTGGCGGCGCGGTATCTGTGGCGTGCGAAAGGAGACTGGTTCGTTGGCGCCCAGGGAAGTGCCGCCAATTTCCAGGTGCTGGGCGCGTCCGCGGAAGACGATCTCGTGCTCGAGACACTGGGCGTGCGCGGCTTCAAGTCGGCGGGGGTAGGTGTCAACCTGATGCACGATTCGCGCGACAACGAAGACATGCCGACGACAGGCTGGTTCGCGAATCTCAACAACGTCGCCTATCGTGAGGCGCTCGGCGGCGACGACACGTTCGATGCGTACCGCCTGGACCTGCGCGCGTTCTGGAAGCACGGCGGCGGTCACGTGCTGGCCGTACGGCAGTACAACTGGTTGACCAGCGATGCCCCTTCCGGCGCGCAGGCGACGGTGATCCTTCGCGGTTACAAGCAGGGTCAGTACCTCTCACCGTACATGTCCTCCCTCGAAGTCGAAGAACGCTGGGCGTTCAACGAGCAATGGGGCGCCACGCTGTTCGCCGCCGCGGCGGAGTTGTACGGCGACGCCCCAGTCAAGCTCGATCGCACCACGTATCCCACCATCGGGGCGGGCGTGCACTTCGTGCTCAAACCCGTGGAGCGCATGATCGTGAATCTCGAGTACGCCCAGGGCGTCGGCGACAGCCGGGGAGTCTACCTGAAACTTGGCCACGCATGGTGAGTTGTCGAGGTCGACATGCGATCGTAATCGCCGGCGATGACGTGTGCTGACGATTCTGGAAAGAGCGCCGCCAGGCGCGGATCTACGTTGCCAAGCGGCGTAGCTCCTCGTGAGTCGTTAGGTAACGGGCCGAGCGGTCGCGGCCGGTTTACGGCCTGCCTGTGCGTAGCGAGTCCTGCTGCTTCCCGGAGTCCGTAGCGAACTTCTCCTTTGAGACTTCGCGGCCGCGAATGGTCGTCACCGTGCTGGTGTCGTGACTTGGCCGGCGTTGGTGTCGGATGCTGGCAGCGGGGAGGCTGGCTCCGGTGCGGTCTCGCGGCGGACCGAGGTCGTTCGCCGAACCTCCGGCCGCGGCTCCGTCGAGACGGTCGCCGCCCGGTTCAACCCCTGAACGATCTGTGCAGTCGTGGCGCCGCTTGTCTTCGCGCTGTTCGGGTCGCCGTAGCCGCGTAGCATCAGCTGGATCTGCCCCTGCGTGGTCACGAGCGCGATTTGCTCGCCTTCATCCGGAGTGGCCTCCACGGTGGCAACCGTGGCGTTCATGGGCCGCCCGTCCTCCGTCGGCTGTGGGGCCGACCCGATGGCCAGGATGCGCATGTTCTGCAGGAACACCTTGGCCAGGCGGCCCTTGTCCGCCGCGCCGTCCATGACGACCACGATGTCGACGCGGCTGTTGGGCCGAATGAGGCCAGCAATACCGGACACGTCGTTGATCCGGAACGACACCGCCCGCTTCCCTTGCGCGATCTTGACCTCGAGGCCGGGACCTGTGCCGTCCGGCGCGAGTCGTCCCGGCACGAGCGGGTCTCCTGTAAAGAGGCTCACGCGGGCGACGCGTCCGACCACGGAGTCGATGGATGTGAACGCGCCGACCGGGATGGTGGCGACGGGCCACTGGACGACGGCAACCGCCATCCGATCGATGGCCGCGCCTTCCGCCATGTCCTTCTGGGCGATGACGACTGGACCGGTCACGATGCGCGCGTTCTCCTTTGTCTTTTCCAACACGCGGTAGACGCCGAACGTCGAGACGAGCGCGACAATGGTAGCGGCGTAGAAGATGAACGAGTAGCGCTTGGCAGCCATGGGTAGCCCCGGTTTGAGGAACGCGTTCAGGGACCCGCACTATAGCGCCGTGCACCGCGTTGGACACTAGGGGAACTACGATAGTTATCGCCTAACGCGGTTAGAATGGGCGTACTACGTTAGATACCGGTATGCTGCACGACAACTAACCGTCGCCCGCATGCCTAACGCAACGCCTGCACTCCGAAATTCCGCTATCGGTAGCCCTGCCTGAATCGATGCTTGTTCAGGGGTGACAAAACGGCCCCGCAATGAAGGTCGTTGCAGGGCCGAGAGTTGACACGCAAGCACACGAGGCATCACATAGTGCCTATCTCGGAACCCGAGGTAGCCACACTGCGGCGCCGGTCGGCCATCACGAAGTCCGCCGGCGCGACCCCAATGACCATCACCGCCCGTCCGTTCAATTGGACGCGTTCGCCGATGACTTGCGGCGCCGCGTTGAAGCGTCGCCGCCAAAGCTCGTGGCTGATCACCATGACTGGCTGGCCAACCGTTTCGTACTCGACCGGAAGAAAGAACCGTCCGAGCAACGGGCGCACGTTGGATGTGGTGAAGAACTCGGGCGAGACCATCGCACCCGTGAGGGTATCCGTTGACGCGAGCGTGAACCGGTCAACCGCGTAGCTCGTGGCGGGGGGCTCGGCGTATTTGCTCGAGCGTTCGCAGCTCGCAGCGGCGATGATGGCGACGCTCAATGCGGGCAGGACTGTCGTTATGCGCTTCATACGCGTCCTCGTGTCACGCGGCGACGTGACCCTTCCATTCCGTCCATTCTGGTCGCCGCGCGCGAGCAAGATGGGCGGATCTGATAGAATGGCACAACTCAACGGGTCGGCCAGAAGCTTGGATTCGTTATTGTGGACACAACCATGATCCACTTTCCGGTCCGCCTGATCGACCGAATTTGGTTCATCTTTGCGTCGCTCCCGCTGGCGCTCGTCCCGATTTCGGTGTTACGGTCGGGCGATTCGGCGCCACCGACTCACCCATCCCCCACCCGCAGATGCCCAGCAGACGCGACTTCCTGAAGACCTCGGCCGCGGTCGGCGGCTCGGTGCTCGTCGGCGCCGCCGCGCCCGGCCTCCTCGCCGCCACGCCCGAGAGAGCGCGCGCGCCGATGCGCCTCCTCATCCTCGGGGGCACGGGGTTCATCGGGCCGCACCTGGTGAAGCACGCCGTCGCGCGCGGCCACACGGTTTCGATCTTCACGCGCGGCCGCCGCGACGCCAGCACGCTGCCGGCCGAGGTCGAGCGCCTCGTCGGTGACCGCAACGGCCAGCTCGGCGCGCTCGAGGGGAAGAAGTGGGACGCCGTCTTCGACGACTCGGCCACCAACCCCGACTGGGTGCGTCAGTCCGCGACGCTGCTCAAAGGCAACGTCGGTCAGTATCTCTTCATTTCGTCCACCGGCGTCTACTACCCGTACCTCAAGAAGGGCCTCGACGAGTCGACGCCGCCGCTGCTCGAGGGGGATCAGAAGGACGGCTCGGCGGCGTATGGCACGGCGAAGGCACAGAGCGAGAAGATCACGCTCGACACCTTCGGCGAAGGTGGCATCGTCGTCCGGCCGTCGTACATCGTGGGCCCCGGCGACACGACGGATCGCTTCCCGTACTGGCCGGTCCGCCTCGCGCGCGGTGGCGAGGTGCTGGTGCCCGGGAAGCGCGACGATTCGGCGCAGTTCATCGACGTGCGCGACCTCGTCGAGTTCATGGTGAAGGTGGTGGAGGACAAGCGCTCCGGCCCCTTCAATGCCGCTGGCCCCCGGGACCCGATCACCATCCGCGCGTTCGTGGAGGCGGCGGCGAGCGCGCTCGGCGCCAAGGTCACGTTCACGCAGGTGGACGACTACGACTTCCTCACCGAGCACAAGATCTTCAGCATGGTGCCGTGGGTGCTGCCGACGGGGAACAACTTCGGCCACACGGCGATCAGCAACGCGCGCGCGAAGGCCGCGGGGCTCGGCTTCCGTCCGCTCGCCACGACGGTGCGCGACACGCTTGCCTGGTGGCCCACCGAGCCGGAGGCGCGCCGTAACGCCCCGCGCTTCGCGCTCACGCCTGAGCAGGAGGCGACGGTGCTCGCGGCCTGGAAAGCGAGAAAGGGATGAGCAATGCGTGAGACTCGTGCTCGGCCGCAAGCGACTTCGCTTTGTGCAACCGTTCTTGGTATCGCCCGAGACAAAGTACGTCGCCCCACCGTCAACCACGGACACATGAAGCGAATACTCGTCGTCGCCCTAACGATCGTGACGAGCAAGGAGCTCGTCGCCCAGATACCCAAGCCGGTTATCGAACAGCCGACGCCCGTAACGGGGGTAAGCTCTGGGACGCACGGGCCGAAGATGCCGACAATGCCACGAAAGACCGACCCGGCCAGCCGGGCGGCCCACAGTGACACGACGGAGATTCTCCACGCCATGGCCCAGAAGCTCCGGACGAAGGACGTCGACCGCTCCGCCGTCACGATCCAGAACGACACGGCCTGGGTGAGCCTCACGGACCCGAAGTATCGCGGGGTCGTCTATCGGCTCGAGCGACGCCATTCGTGGAAAGTCGTCGACCGGTGAAGACGACGTCGCCGCGCCGTGCTTACGCGGTGCTTGCCGGAAAAAAACGTCAGGCCCTCGTTAGGCGTGGCGCCGAGGATCGGAAGCTCACAGGAAGTCCGCATCAGGTCATTGCCTGTGCCAGCCACGCGCGCGCCACGCGCCAGTCGCGCTTCACCGTCGCCGTCGACAGGCCAAGCGCGGCCGCCGTCTCGTCCACATCCAGTCCTCCAAAGAACCGACATTCCACGACGGCGGCCCGCCGGCTGTCCACCTTCTGGAGCTCTTCCAGAGCCGCGTGCAGATCGAGCAGCTGCGCAGACTTGAGCGGCATCGCCTGGATCTCGTGGTCGAGCGTCACGGCGATGTCCTCCCCGCCGCGTTTCTGCGCGTGGCGGCGGCGTGCTCCGTCGATGAGCACTTCCCGCATCGCCCGCGCGATGAGGAGCTTGAAATGGGCCGCGTCGTTTGCCGGAACCTTTCCGGGGAGCAGCCTGAGGTAGGCCTCGTGCACGAGCGCCGTGGTGCTCAACGTCTGCGCATGATCCCCTCGCACCCGCTTGGCGATGCGGCGCAGCTCGTCGTACGCGAGCGTGAACAGTGAGTCGAGCGCCCCCTTCTCTCCATCACGCGCGCCGCGAAGCAGTACGTCCGTGGCCTGGGTCACTTCACCGGCCGCCGCGGGTCTGCTTCCGCGAGAATGGCGGCAGCTTCGGGAATTTTCCGGAACTCATCGAGCTCGGTTCCCTGGTACATGAACCACAGCCATGCGCCACGCACTTTCACGCGCCTCAGGAGAGAAAGCGCGAGGTCGTTCTTCCCGAGCGCGACGGCGGCCATGCTGATCCAGTACGCCTCGGTGTAGGTGGGCGCAGCCGGATCTGCAATCAATCGCGTTGCTTCCTCCAGACGGACGAGCGCTCCAGCGGTGTCTCCACGAGCCGCGAGAGCCTTCGAGAGCGCGACCAGGGGAGGAATGCGATAGCTCGAATCGAGGGTGAGCGCGAACTCCGCATCCTTCAGCGCCCCCGCTACATCACCGGAAGAAACCCTAACGAGGCTCCGCGCCGCGACGGCGTACGGGACTCTTGGAGACACCGCGAGCGCGCTGTCGAGCACGCGATGCGCTTCCTGGAGTCGCCCCTGGCGCTTGTATATCGCCGCGATCGGGACGAACACCATCGCGCGGTCCGGCTCGATGTCGAGCGCGCGGTAATAGGCGGCGAGCGCTTCGGTGTATCTGCCGAGTGCCGTAAGTGTCTGGCCGTACTGGTGGAATGCTTCGACGTTGTAGGGGTCGAGCGTGATCGTGTGCTGCAGCGCTTCCACCGCACCGGTGAGACGTCTCGGGTCACGTTGGACGAGCAGGTAGCCGCGGGCAAGCCACGCATCGGCTGATGTCGAATCGAGCGCGACGGCACGGTTCGCGAGCCGGAGCCCTTCCGCGAGCGGATCTGACGGGTACAGGCGTGATGGCTTCCATCCCCAGTCGATGAGCAGGGAGTAGGCGTACGACTGTCTGGCAAACGCTGCGGCAAACGTCGAATCCAGCCGCGCGGCCTCCCGATACCTAACGAGCGCTGCCTGGACAGAGGCCGGAGTGCGGAGAGCGAGGAGCTTGTTACCGAGCAGGAACTCCTCGTAGGCGCCGGCATTCGCCGGGAAGCTGCGTCCGATGCTGTGGCGCTCCTGCGGCGCGAGCGGTTTGCCGAGCGCCCCCAGGATGCCGATGACGAAATCGCGGCTCAGGTCGTGAATTGCCGCGCGGTGGAACGTGCGGCTTTCCGTCCACAGGACGCGGCGATCGCGTGCCGACTGCAGTGATCCGGTCACCTCGGTAGTGTCCCCGCGATGGCGCGTCGTGAGCCGGAAGAGATGGAGGTTCCGCCGCTCGCTTTCCGGTGCGAGCGTGTCGCGTGCCGGGACGAGACTGACGCGTCCCAGCGCGGTGACCCGCGCCGCGACCTCGTCGGTCAGTGCGCCGAGTATGCTGGCCGAAAGAGTGTCGGCCAGATTGCCGGCGACTGGCAGCACCGCGAGCCTCGATCACGTCATGCTCTGCGACGCCGGCTCTCGCTGACCATGCACCGAACGCCGTGGCAGCGAAGGCAACGAGCGCAGCCGCGGCGATCGTGAGATTGCGCGCGCGCGACCAGTGTCTCGCGGCGCGCTCGAGATCGCGGAAGATCGCGCTCCCGTCTGCATAACGCTTCGTCGGATCCTTCTCGAGTGCGCGCATGATCACCGCGATGGCGACCGCGGGGAGGCTGCGAATCGAATCGGGGGCTCGAACGGGCTGCGGATCCGCAACGAGCGCGAGGATCTCCGAGGTGGTCCCTCCCGTGAACGGGGGAGATCCCGCGATCATCTCGTAGAGCACGACGCCGAGCGACCATACGTCGCTGCGCGAATCGGGCGCTTCACGACGCGCATGCTCCGGACTCATGTACCGGACCGTGCCGGCCGTCGTAGAGCCTTCACGCGTGGAACTGACCAGCGTCGCGATCCCGAAGTCGAGCAGCTTCACGAGACCGTCGCGCGTGATGAAGATGTTCTCCGGCTTCACATCGCGGTGCACCAGCCCCGCCTGGTGCGCCGCCGCCAGACCCGCGGCCACCTGGCGCGCGATGTCGAACGCGTCGCGCGGGGGAATCGCACCACGGGTGAGCCGCTCGCGCAGCGTTTCACCCTCATACCTGGCCATCGCGATGAAGCGGTGGCCATCCGTCGTCGTTCCGATCTGGTAGATCGTCGCGACGTTGGGATGGTCGAGCGCCGACGCGGCCTGTGCTTCGGCGACGAGTCGTTCGCCGGCGGAGGGATCCCCGCCCATGGCGACAGGCAGCAGCTTGAGGGCGGCCACCCGGCCGAGTGTGCGGTCGCGCGCCGCGTAGACGACCCCCATTCCCCCACGGCCGATTTCGGAGACGATGTCGAAGTCGCCGACCCGGTCGCCCTCGCGAAGCGGTGCCGCATCGCGGGTGTCGGTCTCGATGGCGATGTGGGCGAGCGGTGCGATGCCCTGGTCGATGAGGTCGTTCGTGCCCTCGTCCGCGGAGAGCATGGCTCGCAGCGTCGCGAGGAGGACGACATCTCCCTCGGTCTCCGCGTCCAGCACGCGCTCGCGTTCTACCGGGGCGAGGTCCATCAACCGTTCGAAGATGGCTACAGCACGTTGCCACTGAGCGGGGTCGAGCGGCGATCTGCCTGTGACCAACGGCGGCTCCGGCTGATGGTTGGGGAGCCAAAAGTGTGAGCCCGAGCAGCCTCGTGCGCAAGCAGTTGATCCCCTCCTACCCGGTTTTGCGCAGGGTGAAACAGAAGGAACGACTTCCACCCGCCTGACATACCGGGGTTCCAAATGCGATTGCGCCGCATCCTCCTCATTGCTGCTGCCACTCTGTCGGCCTGCAACGACATCGACGGACCTCGTGGCCGCGAGATCAGCCCGGTGTCCGGGTCACAAGTGCGCGATGCGCGAAACGGCGGCGTCACCGGCTTCTATTTCCTGCCGCCGATCGCGCCGGCAATCACGTATACGGGTGCGTTCGACGCGAAGCGATCTCCTGTCGTCCTGATCTGCCGCCTCGAGGATGCAGCGTGCACGGAATCCGGTCGCGCAGCTCACCAGCTCGGGATCCGGCGCCGAGCGCGTGCGCGTCAGCATCGAGAACGAGCACTATGGTGTGGAATGGAGCACCCGTGGTCCCGGCCTTCTGCCGGGTGCGACCTATCGCGTCAGGGTACTCGATGGAGCGACCGAGCTGGGATACGCCGACGTGCGCCTGTTGAAGACCGACGCCGAAGCGAAGGCCCTTCCGTCCGGCATCGTCGGGGTCGTCTTCGGCTCGACGCTGGCCATCAAGTTCCGCGTCGAAGTATCGACGGTGGGCCCGCCAGTGAACGCGACGCTCGGAGCAGCCGGCGGAACCGTGCGCGTGCCACTCGGCGCGGGTGGAATCTTCACGCTCGAGGTTCCTGCTGGAGCCCTGGATGCGGAGGTTGCGTTCACCATCACCCCGCGAGCGCCAATCGCGGGCAAGCTGGCGTCCATCGGGATCGCGCCGGCGAACGTTCTCTTCGCGCAGCCCGCTCGCATCTCCGCTCAGCCTGCCCACGACCGTCGTATCGACGTTAGGCAAGCCGGCGTTCGTGCTGGGAAACGGCTCCTTTCCCCTGCTTCTCGCCACTGACGCAGTCGAACCCGGAAAGGTCTTCAGCGCACGCCTCCCGATGCTCGGCAACCTGCCTTCGTTCCTCCGTTCACAGACGGCGACACGAGTCGGGTATGCAATGAACGCAGCAGCAGAGCCTTCGGGAGACGCGATCGATCTCGTGATCGCGGACGCGCAACAGGTAATCACCGCCTTTCTCGCAGCGGCTGCTGACCTCGATTCGAAGCGGAGCTTCACATCTGCCATCAAGTATCGGATGGAAGCCGCGGCACTGGCGCAGTGGGCCGGCTTGGATGATCTGGCGACAGAGGCAATCGCGGCTGGCCAGGCCTCGGCCTGTGCAAAGCTCGATCAGGTCACTGGTCTCGCCCCGACGGCCCTGGGAACCGAGTTCAGGGATCTCTGGAAGGCTCTCGAGCCCGTGCTCGCATGGGTTGGTGCCGCGCAGTCGGTCGGACTGAACCCGGAAGAGTGCCCGTCTCTCGCGGCCTTTCGGACCAGCTTGTCCGAGCTCGTCGCTGACTTCGTGACACTGTATACCGCGGCAATGGAGCGGTCGCGCTTTCCGAGCAATGCCGAAGGTCTACAGGATCAGATCTACTCTGCTCTGCTCGTCCGGAAGTACGGGTTCCCGCTGGGAATGGATGCGGACTTCGATCGCATCAAGTCGCTGATTCAGCGACCGCTCGCGCAACGCTATCGAAGGGCCGCGTACGACTTCTGCCGGAGTGACAATAGTCAGCATCTCATCAAGGAAGTATTCCTCGCTGCGCGTGATTCTGTCATGTACGCGCGCAACCTTCCGCAGGTATCTGCGCTGGGACAACGAGTACAGGCGGATGACGATTTCGGGTTCGACGCGGCTGGCCTTTCGGAGGATCTCCAGCTTTGCGGAACCGCCATCGTCGTTACCAGCGAGGATGCCAGGGGGAACAGAACCCTCGAAGGCGGCATCGGGGGTACCAGCATCCCGGGTCAACCCGAGCGGAGCCTCGACATCGATGCGAACCCACACGGAAAGATCGAGCTCGAAGGTACCCTGATCGCGTTTCGGTGTGGTGAAGACGTCGGGAACGATGTCATCAATGTCGACTTCAACGGCGTGCGTGTCCGGACGTGGACCCGGCCCCAGCCTACCGCACATTTCATCGTCAACGAGACAAAAAAGTTCGATGTCGACAGCCTGGCGATGGTGGCAGGACTGGACGCGAACGGCGGAGGAACCTTTCCGCTGACCCTCAGTCGCGAAGGAAACGCATGCGGAGGGTCGTACTCCCTCCCCGGCGCAGGCACATCCACGTTGCTCGCGACGATCAACGTGAAGTTCCCGAAGATCGCCGTGAGCGTCGCTCCGACGACGGCGGCACTCGCGCCTGGAGAGAACAAGACATTCACCGCGACTGTCACCGGTGCGGCCAATACCGACGTCACATGGACGGTGATCGGCGGCAGTTACGTGGCCACAGGCAATTCCATCACGTACACCGCTGGCCCTACCGCCGGTTCATTCACCGTCACCGCGACGAGCGTCGAGGAGCCGGCGAGCAGCGCAGAGGCACAGGTGAACGTTGTCGCGCCACCAGCGATCACGCTCGCACTGACGCGCATCGACGGCGGAGCGCAGTCGCAGGTGTCGGTGGCGGCGGGTAATGCATGCACCCAGAGCTTCTTTCTTCCAACGACGTCACCGCCGCCGGGCGCTGTCACACTGAGCCCCGCGCAGTGTGCAGCAGGAGGAGCAAGCGCCTCGGCGACCCAGCGATACACGTCGACCGTAACGTCCGGAAGCTTGATGACGTTCACTGCGAGCGGCCAATCCTCCACGAGCTCGGCCGTCGAGACCACGCGCGGATTCACGCAGGCGTATGCGACGTTCGATTTCGAGGTGAGCGGAGGCGACGTCTCCGTTACACTGAGCGGGCAGTTGAACGCCAGCATTCCGGACACGACGAGTAGCACGGAGGCGCGTGCCTCGTTCATCCTGCAGCGCCGTCTCGGTGCGCGCCTGGTCGATAAGCAGGTGGGTGGAAACGCTGGCGACACGCCATTCACGACATCAGCGCCTTTGTCCGGAACCTATCGGCTCACTCCCGGCATCTATCGGGTCAACGTGTTCGCCACTGGCGAGGCGGCGGCGGTCATGCGTCCGGATGCCCAGGGTGATCTGGAGTTGCGTAGCGCGGCCGGTTCGTCGAACTACAGCTTTACGCTGACTGTTGCGCCGTAGGCCCGTCGTGGCCTGATCGGCGTACAGATTTGTTGGAAGGATCCGCGGCTTGAGCGCGGGCCAAAAGAATCAGACCCGATGGGTCAGGATGAGAAACGGCCGCGCAACCACGTCGGTTGCGCGGCCGTTCGTTAGGTTCGACTGGGGCGGGTGGATTCGAACCACCGACCTCCTCGTCAACAGGCAAAGCGCCAGAAACGGCATCACGTCGCTGACTGCGAGCGTGCGATTGCCACCCCGCCGTTAGGTCGCACGATGACCAAATACCATCTCTGCCCTTCCGGCGCGCCTGTCGACAGACACAAGCCGTGAGTTATCCTCACTCGGTTGCGGCGTCTCGATCCAACCGCGTTTGGGTACGGCATTCGGTACTTCCCGCTGCGCGAGATGCATCCGCTCGCGGAGCACGCCGCTGGGACAGCGGAGGCTGCGGATGGGGTGCGAGGCTGCGCCTGATCGCAACGGCTCGTTAGGCAGAACAGTGACGCCCGATTCGGACATGATCGCCCTACGTCACCGCGCCGGATGGTGGCCGGCGCGTGGCTGGGACTGACGAGCATGCGCGAGCGTGTGCGGCTCGTGGACGGCCAGCTCACGATCCATTCGGCGAAGGGCGAGGGCACGCGCCGCGAGGCACGCGTGCCCTGTCATTCCACTTTCCGCGCCTCTCTCTGACCCGTCCCTAAGGGCTGATAGCAGCAGAACCCGCCGCCGCGTACCGTCTCGTCAGAGCCTGACGTGCACCCGACGCCCACGTATGGCGCCGCGGTCGATGACGACGAAGAGCTGTTGCCGATCATTCGGCCGACACGAAGCGTCCGTCGTTCGACTGTCTGGTGCTCGACATCGAGTTCGGTGGCATGTCGGGCATCGACCTGGCCACGCGTCTCGTGGCCGACGAGTGTCCAACGTCATTCATCTATCTCACGGCTCTTGACGAATCCATTGCCCGCGCCAGCGCAGGCGTGTCAGGTGCCGCCGCGTACTCTCGCAAGACCGACTCCGGTGCCGACGTTGTGACCGTCTCGAAGCTCGCCTCATTCGGCACCTTCGTGCCAGCTATCAAGTGAGTGTCGGCGCTATGCCGTTCATCCAGAGAACGGACGGTCGTGGAAGCTAGAGGGGCGATCGTCCTTCTGCTTCCGAAGCGACACTGAGACGGATCTCGCAAATGACAAAGGATGCAATCATGCGAACAACGCTGCCACTCGTCATCGGAACCGCGCTGTTCATCGCCGCATGCGAAGGATCGCCGCCCCCGGCGACGCCTGCCGGAGGAGCATCGCCAGCGGTGCGACTTGGGGGTGAGCCGACCGGCGCTGGAACGGTCACCGCCGATGCCGGTGAGATCCAGCCGGTGGATCCCTCCAAGTTCTACAAAGAGCCCGGCTACTCTCCATACGCGGGACGCCGCTATCCGGAGCGGCCGTACTTCGGCGACGAGCACGTGCACACCGCGTGGTCTGTCGATGCGGGCGGCTTCGGGACGACACTCGGCCCGGAGGAAGCGACGCGATTCGCACGGGGCGAGGAAGTCACCTCCACCAGCGGTCAGCCCGTGAAGCTCGGACAGCCCCTGGACTGGGTCGCCATCACCGATCACTCCGATGGCATGGGCATGATTACCGAGATCAAGAACGCGAATCCCGAGTTGCTAGCGGACCCGACGATCAAGAAGTGGTACGGCATGTTCAACAGCGGCCCGACTGAGGCGCGGGCCGCAGTGATGGAGTTGGTGAAGGCGCAGGCCACCAGAAATATGCCGCCGCCCTTCATGGATCCCAAGTTCGCGCGGAGCCTGTGGATCAGGAATACCGCGATCGCCGACAAGTACAACGAGCCGGGGCGGTTCACCACGCTGATCGGCTATGAGTGGACGTCGAACGCCGGCGGCGGCGACAACCTGCACCGGAACGTCATCTACCGCGACGGCAAGGACAAGGCGGACATGGTGCTGCCGTACACGACGTTCCAGAGCGAAAACCCGGAAGACCTCTGGAAATGGATGGCGGCGTGGGAGAAGACGACGGGCGGCAAGATGCTCGCGATTCCCCACAACGGAAACTTGTCGAACGGCCGCATGTTCGCGCTGACGACGTTCGGTGGCGATCCGCTGACCAAGGCCTGGGCGGACGAGCGTCAGAAGTGGGAGCCGCTGTACGAAGTGATTCAGATGAAGGGACAGGGCGAGGCCCATCCCGCGATCTCGACCACCGACGAGTTCGTGCAGAACTACGAGTTGTGGGATCGCGGAAACCTGACCCTGATCCCGAAGAAGCCCGGCCAGCTCCAGACCGAATACGCGCGGGACGCGCTCAAGAACGGACTGAAGGTCGAACAGGACCTCGGGACCAACCCGTTCAAGTTCGGCCTGGCTGCGGGCACCGACACGCACAATGGCCTGACGGCCGCGGAAGAGGACAATTTCTTCGCGAAGTTTCCGGCGTCGGAACCGAGGGCGGACCGCTGGGACGAGAACGCGATAAAGATGGGCGAGCGGGTGGTCAAGGGCTGGGAGATGACGGCGGCCGGCTACACTGCAGTGTGGGCTACGGGCAACACACGCGCCGAGTTGTTCGACGCGATGATGCGCCGCGAGACCTACGCGACGAGCGGTCCCCATATGACCGTCCGCTTCTTCGGCGGCTACGACTTCACGCGGGCCGACGCTACGCGCACCCCCGCGGCCACGGGCTACGCGAAGGGTGTCCCGATGGGCGGCGATCTCCCCGCTGCCCCCCCCGGGAAAGCGCCAACGTTCCTGGTCGCCGCGCTCAAGGACGTCCGGAGCGGCAACCTCGATCGCATCCAGATCATCAAAGGCTGGGTCGACAAGAGCGGACAGACGCACGAGAAGATCTTCGACGTGGTCTGGGGCAACAGGGACCGACGGAAGATCGTGAATGGCAGACTGACGCCGGTCGGCAACACGGTGGACGTGGCCACCGCCACGTGGACGAACACCATCGGCGACCCGGAACTGGTCACCGTGTGGCGTGATCCGGAATTCGATCCGTCGGTTCGGGCGGTGTACTACGCGCGGGTGCTGGAGATCCCCACCCCACGGTGGACCGCGTACGACGCCGCGTACTTCAAGATCAAGATCGGGGATCCGAAAGCACCGATGACGACGCAAGAGCGCGCATTCACCTCGCCAATCTGGTACGCGCCGAAGTAGAGGCCGTCGTGCGCATCCGAAAAATGCTCAGCGAGCCGATGCTCCACTTCATGGTGATGGGCATTGTGCTTTTCGCGGTTTACCAGTGGAGGGCGCCTGCGGACACCACCGGACACCGCCTCGTCATTACTCAGGGCGTGGTGGACGATCTCGTCACTCAGCACGTGGCAGCGCGGGGCCGAAAACCCTCCGACGTCGAGTTGCACCATCTGATCGACGGCTACGTGCGGGAGGAGATCCTCTACAGGGAAGGCATAGCGCTGGCGCTGGACCGCGACGACATCGTCGTGAAGCGCCGTGTCCGCCAGAAGCTCGAGGTCATGGCGGAGGAACAAGCGTCGACGGCCGCTCCGAGCGACGCGCAGTTGTCGGCGTACATGGCTGCCAACCCCGACCGGTTCAGAAAGCCGCCGATCATCACCTTCGAGCAAGTATTCCTCGGCCCGGTGACATCGGAACTGGCGGTCCTGCCCGTCGCGAGTGTGGGCCGCGATACCCGTGAGCGCGAGTTCGACCCGGTGAAGCTCGGGCGACCCACGCTGCTACCGGAGAGAATGACCGAGACCGAGTCCCCGATTATCGCGCGCACCTTCGGGCGGGCGTTCGCGTCGGCATTGGAAGAGGCGAACGTCGGCGTGTGGACCGGACCGCTCCCATCGGCGTTCGGGGCGCACTACATCCGAGTGTCTGCGCGCACGACGGCCGTGATGCCTCAGTTGTCCGAGGTCCGCGACCTCGTTGTCCGGGAGTGGGAGAATGCGCGGCGCCAGCGGGCACGCGACGAGAGCTATGCGAAGCTGCGCCGCAGGTATGACGTCAGCATCGAAGCGAAGCCGTCGGCTGGAACAGCCATGAGAAGGCAGGCGCTGCTCTTCGTCACGCTTGCGTTGCTGTGCGCCGCCAGCGTCCCGGCTCGCGCCGACGAGTTCAAGCCGGCCTATCTCCAGCTCACGCAGATCGACGGCCAGACGTACGACGTCCTCTGGAAAATCCCGGCGACGGATGAATCGACGACGCTGAAAGTGACGCCGCAGTTCCCCGAGGGAACCGAGGTGCTGACCAGCGTGCGCAGTACATATTCGCGCGGGGTCACCGTGCAGCGCTGGCGCGTGCGTGTGCCGGGCGGGCTCGACGGGAAACCCGTGACCTTCTCCAATCTGTCGGAAACAAGGATTGACGTGCTGGCGCGGCTGGCGCGGCTCGACGGCACCGTGCAACTCGAGCGCATCCTACCGGTGAGCCCGCGATTCATCGCGAAGCCAAGTCCCGGACCACTGGAAGTCCTGAGGACGTACACCGTGCTCGGTATCGAGCACATTCTCACCGGGTACGATCACCTGCTGTACGTCCTCGCGATGTTGCTCCTCGTCAACGGCTGGCGGCGCATCGTCGCCACGATGTCGGCGTTTACCGCGACCCACAGCCTAACGCTGACCGCTGCCGCCCTTGGCTGGGTCCACGTCCCGCAGCCGCCGGTCGAAGCGTGCATTGCCCTGAGCATCCTCTTCGTCGCGCGCGAGATCGTGCAGCTGCAGCGCGGGCAGCCCGGGATCACCGCGCGCTGGCCGTGGGTCGTGTCGTTCACGTTCGGGCTGATGCACGGACTTGGTTTCGCGGGGGCCTTGGCGGAGGTCGGACTACCGCAGTCGTCGATCCCGATCGCGCTGCTCTTTTTCAACGTCGGCGTCGAGATCGGACAGCTCCTCTTTGTCGGCGCCGTGCTGACGCTGATTGCCCTGGGTTGGAAGGCCGTACGACAGTTCAGACTGCCGCCGCCTGTCTGGTTGTGGCGAGTCGCGCCGTATGCGATTGGCGCCGTCGCCAGCTTCTGGGTGGTCGAACGCGTGGCGAAATTCTAGCCAGGCGCCTGCTGAAGTACCGCTTCTAGAGTGCGCGACTGCTACCACTGGACGCGGCTGAGGTAAGGGTTCAGTCGGAGCGCCAACGTTTCGATCCAGGACGCTTTCTTAGGTGAGAACACGAACCGTTCAGCGCCACTTGCGATACGACGGTTGATCTCCTTAACGAGTGCGGCCTTGGCGGTGGCGCGGTACACCGCGCCCGGCTCACCTTGATAACTGCCGAGCAACCCAAGATTCGACCCGAGAGGGACTGTCAACTCCGACTGGTCAGTCCCAACACCGACAGAATCGAAGAAAAAGCTGGGGTTGTCGGTAGTGAACAGGAACAGCGACCTAGGGACGTCTACGAGTCGCCAGGTCATACGCCGAATGGCATCGACGGTGCGGGCGCTAGGCCACGGCTCGGCGAGTTCGCGGCGAATGAAAGCGGGTGTCTGTCGCTGGTAGTCTCGTTCGATCCGTTCAAGAACATCGAGCATCGCCCCGACTCGCTCAGAGTTGTCTTCTGTCGTGAGTTCCGCGAGCTCCCGCCGGGTGTCCGCCAAACTCGATTGAAGCACCTTGGGAAACAATTCCTCGCCTTTGCGACGCCGTCGGGGCACGCGCATGATCATGGCCGCGAGATAATAGGCGAATGCGTCCCGGCCACTCGAATCCAGCGTTTCGCCACGGCGGAGCCTATCGAGTGCCCGATGGCCAGGAGCCTCGACTTCTATCGCGAGCCGTCGTTCTACGTCCGGCGCGTAGTAGTCAGGTTCTTGAGCCACCTTCGCGATGGCTGCGTGAGACCATCGGCAAGTTTTCTTGTCGAAAAGCCAGACGTGCGAACGGTCGGGTGTCGTCGCGAACCGCGCAGGAACTCTTGTGGGACGTAGTGCTTTCCCATCGACGGCCTGTCGGGGCTTTAGGCGGTTCCATGCGACCATGCGAGCCATGGCACATCACCGACAACAAACGGCTTCTCGATCGCGGCGAAATGGTGGGAGCGCAGAATGCGCTGCCGTCACGCGAGATTGAGCCAAGACAATACGGTTCCGCCCGAAGACAACGTACCACGTAACGTGGCGCGGGATGAGCAGCTCGCTGAATAAACCGCGACGTCACCATCGCGACCACATCGGATTTCGAACCTGATCGAGGGTTAAGCGCGGTCGGCGGAAACTATTACCCAACTTGCGTGTCCGTCACGTTGTAGTTGAAGCCCCACGCTGCACGCAAGCCGTTTCCCACGGCCTATGGCTCATCGCGACGAACTATTCGGTCAGGAGAGATCCGTCAGTAAGCGGCCGAGCGACTGACGCAAGGGCCGTCAATCGATCGCGCCTTGGATGCCAAGCGGATGAGCGGCCGGTATCGATTCCGGCGCGCGGGCCGCACGAAGGCGATCGTACACGCGGGCAGCAACCGCCATACCCGTCAACGGAGCGACCCAGTACAGCCAATGCGACGCCCACAGGCCACCGACGAACGCTGGACCTAACGAGCGGGCGGGATTCATTGACGCGCCCGTGAGTGGCCCGCCGACCAGCGCACAAAACCCGACGGTGAGCCCGACCGCGAGCGGCGCGAAACCGTCGGCGACGCGATCGTCGGTCGCCACCGCCATCACGACGAACATCAACACGAAGGACAGCAGCCACTCGATGCCGAACGCCCGAGCGACTGCCACCGATGGGAGAGTCGCGCCCATTTGCCCTACGGGGCCCAGCACCGCCCGAAGGACCACCGACGCGGCAATGGCCCCGATACACTGCGCGATGACGTACGGGAGAACGTCTCGCGACGGGAATCGTCCGACCGACCAGAAGGCGACCGTGACGGCTGGGTTAATGTGGGCGCCCGAGAGGTGGCCGAGCGCGAACACCATCGCGATCACGACGAATGCGAACGCGAGCGAGACGCCGACATGGCCGACTGCGCCGTGAGACCACGCGTTGACCATCACCGCGCCTGGCCCGACGAGTACGAGGAAGAACGTCCCGATTGCTTCCGCCGTGAGCCGACGACCGTCCAGTCTCATGTTCGTGTGTGGCAGGGTAAGCCTGGAGGAACGTTAGTATGACCTTCACTATGTCTGCTTCACGCCTTGCGGCGAACACGGCCTAACGCGTCGGAGCTACGATGTTCTCTAGCTTCCCGCCCGACCGGAGGTAATCGGCAAACTCGTGGGGTAGATCGCTTTCGAGAATGGCACGGGCGGTACGCTCCACGTCGTACTCGACTCGCACGAACTCGACGCGCGGTTGACCGTCGCCGACATCGAGCAACACGTAACCCGCCCGCCAGTCTCCGTCCTTCGGCCGACCCACGCTCCCCGTGTTCACGAAGTGGATGCCCTCGACTTCTCGATGCCACGGCTTGTGCGTGTGGCCAAAACACACCACGTCACCCGCCTTGGCGCCAGCATGCTGCGCCATCTTCGAGCAGAAGGAGTCGGGCCGGTCCTGGTCCCAGTAGAGCGTGTTGAGCGTCGGCGTACCGTGGACCAGAATGACCGTAGGACCAGCGGTGTGCCCGCCTAACGGCTTCACGTCCATGCGGAATGGCAGTGCGCCTAGATGACCCTTGGCTTCGGAGGAGGTGTGGCGCCTGGTCCAGTCGTAGCTCGAGTGCGACAGCTCCTCCTGGCGCGGGTCCTCGTACCGGCAGCCGCAGTGCTTGTAGTCCGCGGCCACCGTCGAGTCGTAGTTGCCCGCGATGCCCGCGATGCCGTTCGCACGGAGCAGCTCGACCGTCTCGTTAGGCCACGGCGCGTACCCGACGAGGTCACCGAGATGATACGTGGCAGCGATACCCGGACGGCCGGCAATGTCCGCGAGCACCGCTTCGAGCGCGGGGAGGTTCGCGTGAATGTCCGAAATGAGTGCGTAGCGCATAGACCTCCCGGAATGGCGGAATCGCGGTTATTTGGCGGCGATCTCGCTCCGTGCCGCGTTATGCGTGAAGACGAAGAGCATGCACCGACGCGGGGATGAGTCGTCGCGCAGCTCACCCCGTACCGAGTCGGCCATGGCTAGGTGTCGGTTGGACTGCACGCTCGACACATGACCACGGCCGACGCGGGGCATGCACTCGTAAACTCATCGGTGGCGCGCACGTCGGCGGGAACTTGGTCACGCCCGACCGGCTGGAAGCCGAACTTCGGGAAATACTGGTCGGCAGTAGTGGTCAGCAGGTACAAGGCCGAGATGCCGCGCGCCTCCGCGTCGCCGATCACGCGGGTGACCAGCGCGCGACCGACGCCGTGCGAGCGCCACTCGTCGGCGACGGCAACGGAGCGCAGCAGCGCGTTGTTGCAGCAGACTTCGAGACCCGCGACGCCCACGATGTCGTCACCGGCTTGGGCAACGACGAACGTCGGGAACGCGTCGCGGAGACCGTCCAGCGGAAGCCCGCTCTGAGTGACCAGGCGCTCGACGGCGGGAAGGTCGGCGGGTGTCGCTGCGCGTACGTGCGCGCTGAGTGTTGGCGTAGCGCTCATGGTGTAGGCTCCGTGGCCAGATGGTTGTTCTTATCGGCAGCAGCCGTCGTCGCAACCGCAGTCGCGAGTCGCGTTAGGCTTCGGCTGCCTGGATGTCGCTGCGACGGGCGCAGTGGCGACGCTCGGCACACGCGGGCCAGGCTTCGTCGCCCGGACGAACCCGCTCATGATCTTGCCCTCGACCGCGTCCGCGAGCGACACGTCCAGGCCCGCGCCTTCCAGCAGCGCAGCGGCGTCTTCGCGGGTGTAGACACGCGTCGGCTCAATGGTCGCGTTCTCGAATCCTGCCTCCGTGAGGAGCGCGATGAAGTCGCGTTCTTCCAGTGCGCCCGCCACACAACCCGTCCAGAGCGGCATGCTGTCACGGACTGCAGTTGGCAGGCCCTCGCGTACGATGACGTCGCTCACCGCGAACCGTCCGCCCGCCTTGAGCACGCGGAACGCCTCGTTGACGACCTTTCGCTTGTCGCCGGAGAGGTTGATGACGCAGTTGGAGATGATGACGTCCACCGTGTTCGACGGCAGCGGAATCGCCTCGATGTGGCCCTTGAGGAACTCGACGTTCGTCGCCCCAGCCTTCTGCTTGTTCTCGACGGCCAGCGCGAGCATCTCGTCGGTCATGTCCACGCCGTACACCTTCCCTGTGGGTCCGACGCGCTTCGCGGACAGCAGCACGTCGATGCCGCCTCCCGAGCCCAGATCGAGCACGGTCTCGCCCTCGCGCAGTTCGGCGAGCGCGGTGGGGTTGCCGCAGCCTAACGACGCCAGCAGCGCCGTCTCGGGCACCTGGCCCGCTTCCAGCGAGTCGTACAGGTCCGCCGTGATCGGGTCGCGGGTATCACTCGCGGAGCCGCAGCACGCCACCGCGCCAGCAGCCGGGCCGCAACAGCTCGCCGACGTTGCGCCTTGGGCGATACTCGACGCGACGGCGCCGTAGCGGGCCTGCACGGTGCTTCGGATGTCCTCCAGCGTGGTTGTCCCGGCCGTCGGAACGGAGCCTGCCGAATTCTGGCCTTGCATGGTGTCTCCTTGTCAATCAAAAAATGTTGATGAATTGGGCCCAAAAAAAGAGCCGGTCAGCCGCAGCAAGTCCCTTTCCCGGCGATTGGAAGTGCGCCGCGCGCAGGCTGCAAGCTGACGGCGAGGTCGTGCACCTCCGCGAGGGCATCAGGAACGATCCGGTAATAGGACCAGCGACCTTCGCGACGATCGGCGACCAATCCAGCATCTCTGAGTACCCGGAGGTGGAACGACAGCCGCGACTGTGCTGCTTCCAGCTCGTCCTGAAGCTCGCACACGCACAGCTCCCCGCCCCGTAGCATGCGCAGGATCGCGATGCGTGTCGCATCGCTGAGCGCGTGGAACAGCGTGACGGCGCGATCGGCGTCGAGGTCGGAACGAGTTGCCGTGGTCATTGCGAGAAATGATACATCAAGAAAAGTTGTTTTGTCAAGTAATTGCGCACGGGATGACTCAGAACACAGCTCCAGCGCTCAAAGCGGAGTAGGACTGCGATTCCTCACTTCGTTCGGAATGGCAGTCCTGTGCAACGCATGCCCCCGCTCGCGAGCAACTGCTCGAAGCGTGGATTTGACCGCAACGGATCGAAGAGCGGGTCACACGGCAGGCTCAGCTCCGTGGCCAGCATGTCACGGCGCTCAACCATGCGTCGCACCGCCGACAGCGCCGCCGCCGAGTCACCTGCGCCCGCCGCGGCCACCGCGAAATCGTAGCCGTTGACGCGCCCCGCGGTGTAACCGCGCTGCAGCGCCGCGTACTCGGCATCCGCTTCGCGAATACGGCCGAGGGTCCGATATGCCACGCTGAGATACGCCCGCATGTCGTAGACGAGGCCCAGTCGGCGAGCGGTCTCGAACGCACTCACCGCACTGTCCGCCCGTCCCTGAGCGAGCTGGATCATACCCTGAAACCACTAGAAGTCGTTCCTCGTGCTGTCGAGCGCGAAAGCGCGGCGCACCTCGGAGCGTGCGTCGTGGTACCGTCGCCCTCGGATCGATGAACGGCAGTACGCCGAGGGAGCGTACTGCTCGTGCAGCGCTCGGGGTGATCGCGCGGCCACCAGACACCGGCAACGTTGGCGACGACTACCACGGCGACGGCAACGACGCCAGCCGTTCGACGCGAGGCCGTTGCCGCTCCCGCCGGGCATGCCCCAGGCGCGTGCCGGAAGCGGCGGTGTCGTTCGGAACGCGGACCAGCGCACCGGCGTTAGGCGGCCGCGCGACCTCGCTCCGATGCGCGGCGACCGTGGATTGGGCGCTCGTGTGAGCCGCGAACGGATGCCGACCCGTCAGCAGCTCGTAGGCCCCACGCCCCAGGCGTAGATGTCGGCACGTTCGTCCACGCCCGCGTCCCCGAGCGCCTGTTCGGGCGCCATACGAGCACAGTGGCGATCCGCCGGTGGAAGCGAGCCTGCCCGAGCCCCTTCGAGTTCATCGGAGGACCTCGACGATGGTCACGCTGAACGGGAGGTAGAAATCCGGGCCGGTGTGCGTGAGCGCGTTGTGCCCTACGCTGTAGCAGCCGGCGATATGAGTTCCCCGGGACTCGACCCTCCACGTGCCGGCGACTCGGCTCGTGCTTCCGCTGATGCGGGTCACAGTGACACCGCTCCCAAGGTCGGCGGCGCTGTAGCGGAGACGTCCGCAGTTTGCGATGCCGTCAACTGGTCCCCATCCCACATCCTGCGCGCGGCTTTCCCCAATCGCGAGTTGCATGACCTCGCGGACTGTCGTGGTCCACGCGACCGCGAACGGACCGGCTCCGATATCGGCGGTGAGACGGCGCGGAGTGTTCTGACAGAGTGGCAATCCCTGATACTGCGGAGCGAAGAACGCGTCACCGGTGGCCGGAGGCGACGACTTGTACCAGCTGATGTTGGCCTCGACGCCGCATTGCGATTCTCCATCGTAGCCGGAGGCGTCGGTGGTCGCGTTGGCAACCGGCATCCCGGCGAGCCCTCGACCATCGCCGTACAGTCTGGCGTTCGTGATGCCGTCCGCGAGCACCCGATTGAAGAACCACTGCGCGCGTGAATCGGTCCCGGACACCGCTTTTGCGAAGACCGGTCCCAACGTACTGCTGGTCGTGGCCCCGAAGGTGGATCCGTGCACGCTCCGAGGGCGCAGAGCATGATTGCGGCGATTTGACGGTTCATGGTCGCTCCATTGCGTTTGGTGAAGGTGCGGTTTGCGCGAGCCAAACACTCCCACTATCGTAGCGTGCGCCGGTGACCGGGCGGTGACCGTTAGGTCACCGCGTGGCGATACCTTGCGTCATCAATGTGGCGACCAGGTTGCAGACGGTGATCGACGGGTGAGAACGACGGCGAACTCCTCAGAGGCGGGACCGTATGCTGTACCTTCGGACGCTCGGAGGCCTTTCGCTCGACGGCGGCGGTTCAGCGACACTCGTCGCCGGACAGAAAGCGCGACTCGCCTTGCTCGCCGTTCTCGCACTCGGAGGCCAGTCAGGAGTCAATCGCGAGAAGCTGCTCGCCCTGTTCTGGCCGGATAGCGACGTTGACCATGCGCGCGGCGCGCTGAAGCAGGCACTGTACGCCCTGCGCCGTCATCTCGGCGACAATGTCATCGTCGGAAACGGCGAGCTTCGTCTGAATCCCGGTGTGATTGGGACGGACGTCGGCGATTTCGCGGGCGCTCTTGCCGCGGGCGACCTGGAGGCAGTTGTCGCTCGCTACACCGGGCCCTTCCTCGACGGCGTTTTCCTCCGAAGCTCGGCGGAGTTCGAGCAGTGGGCTGACCGCGAGCGTGTGCGCATCGCTCACACGTTCTGCGAGACGCTGCAGCGATTGGCCTGCGCGGCCGACGAACGCGATGACTACTCGAACGCCCTCGCCTGGTGGAGACGAGCCGCATCGGAAAATCCGCTGGATAATCGGATTGCCGTTTCCCTCGTCCGGAGTCTGGCGCAGGGCGGCGATACTGCGGGTGCGCTGCGTCAGGCGGCTATCTATCGCGCAATCGCTAGCCGGGAAGTCGGCGACCACGCCGACCCGACGATGGACGCCGCGGTCGCGGCGGTTCAGTCCGGCTCGTTGTGCTCCATTGCCGATACCAGGTCCAATGTCGTCAGCTCACGGACGTCGACAATATCGCGCGAGACGGATGGTGAATCATCGCCCGAAGCCGCCGATAACAGTGCTGTCCCAACCCGCGCCTTGCTCGAACCGCCGGTGCACGTCACCTCGTCGCGGCCCTTTGTGCGACGATGGTTCCTGCTCGGCGTCGCGCTGAGTGGCCTCGTTGGGATCGTTGGACTTGGCGCATGGCAGGAGCGCCGCGCCCTATCCGTGGAGGACACGGTTTCGGTGGTAGCGGCATGCGAGCCGCCCGTCAGCGCGTCGGCGCGCCAGTCATCAACGGCGCCGCAGGGAGAACTGGGCGAGCTGGTTCGCGATCGCGTCGTGAGCGGGCTCACCGATCTCCACAGCGTGAAGGTCGTTAGGCAGGCCCGCACGCGGTTTCTCGTCGTCGCGAGATGCCGAAACCTCGCCGATTCGATGGTCTTCTCAGCCGACATCATCGATCGGAACGCGGATCGGATTCTCACCACGATCGGTCCGGCGTCCGCCCCGGTGGGGCAGCCCGGCGGCGGAGTCGAATTGCTGCGCGATCGCGTGATGACCGCTATCGCGCTGCGAGTGGACCCGAAGCTCAAGGCATGGGTGTACGCGTCGAACGCACCGTCGAATTACGAGAGCTATCGTGAGCTCCGCCTCGGCATCGACGCGTTCGTGGCGATGCAGCTCGCCGAGGCCACGTTGCATTTCGGCAAGGCGGCCGCGCTCGACCGTGCGTCTCCAACACCGCTCGTGTGGGCGGCGTTCGCGCGAGCCTACTATTGGGATACGGCTGCCGACTCCATTCTCGCGGAATTGGATGCGTCACATCGACGCATGGGCCCGTGGGACGATGCGATGGTCGCGCTCGTGAAGGCGTTCATGCGCGGGGACTTGCCGTTAGCCCATCGCGCCGCACATGCCGTGGCCGCCGCGGCTCCGAACTCGGAGTGGCGCGTGCTCGTGGCCTCGACCGCGATGAGTGAAAACCGCGCCAGGGAAGCCCAGCGAGTTCTCCGTGCTGTGGACCCTGCCGCTGGGTGGATAAACGGGTGGGAGTTCTACTGGGTGACGTTGGACCAGTCGCATCATTTGCTTGGCGATTTCCGTGACGAGCTTGGGGATGACCGACGGGCGTTGAAACACTGGCCTAACAATGGCCTTCTGATCGGCCTCGAGTTCAAGGCATTGCCAGCGTTAGGGTGGATCGACGAGCTCGAGCGCCGGTGGGATGAAGTCAGTTCGGTGCGCGAACGGAATCCGGCCTTCGGGTGGCTCGTCACAGGCAGCCGACGAATTACGTGCGCACGTGGGTATCGTTGCGGCGCGACCGTTCTATGATCGGTTGATCACAGGGGAGCGCCAGAGCCTCAAGGAAGACCCAGCGAGCGAACAAGCAGAGACGAGAATCCATTGTGTGGTATCTCGCGGCGTCAGGTCGGGTGGACGCCGCACGAGTTGCGCTCGATTCGCTGCTGCCCGTGGGTCGAGTCCCGTCGTGGGGGCTGGTGGTCCTCGATGGGACGATATCGGCAATGCAAGGAGATCGAGACCGGGCTCACAAGGCGTTAGCGCAACTCGAACAAGCTTCGGTCCCCGAGGAAAAGAGAATCGGTCCGACGATCGGCCAATCTCTCGGACATCATTTCGAGGGGGACCGGATCACAATTCATGCTCTGCTCGGCGAAAAAGCGGAGGCGGTAGAACTCCTCCAGGAAACCACGCGCGCCGGCAACGCGTATCGCCACGTGCTACACGCCGTCCTAGGCCTGGACCTTCTGAAGGGCTATCCTCCGTTCGATGCACTCGTTAGGCCTGTCGACACGCCGGAGAGTCCGTAGCGCTCCGAGTGAGCTGCGAGCCGCCTCGTCGGGAAACGTACCAGGCGATCCGCCGACACGCCGTCTTTGAAGTGGCGCGTACCGCGCGTGCGCGCGGAAGGCGCGTGCGTCGTCGCTCCCCCAGGGTGTACCGTTAGGCGACAGGACCCTCGGAAGTGCGGGGGGGCGAGTTGATCAGTCTCGCCGTCGCAGTGCGCGGGTTTCGCTGGAGCAGCGGCACCTGCCGGCAGTCGATGTCATGAAGGCTGGCGGCTGGGCAGATCGGAAGACCATGGAAGCGTGCTAGCAACACGCTGACGACGCTGGCGTACTAGTGGACTGAGAGGGAATTTCTGATGGCACGCACGCGACGCTTCGGATTGTCGTAGATCCAGTGGAAGGGCTGCGCCGTCTTGTTATGCAGCGTGATGTACTGGCGCAGTTTCTTCCGCAGGTCGGACACGGAGGTGAAGATGCCGCGCGCGATGAGGTCCCGTTCGATCTTCGCGAACCAGAGCTCGACTTGATTCAGCCACGAGCTATAGGTCGGCGTGAAATGGAAGTGCACGTGCGGGTGGGCGGCCTGCCATGCCGTGACAGCCTTCGTCTTGTGCGCCGACAGATTGTCGAGGATGACATGCAATTCCTGCCGACGCCGATAGCCCGCCACTACCCGGTCCATGAACTGGAGGAAGTCGGCACTCGTGTGGCGCGCCGCCGGCATCCCGGCCACGCGGCCGGTCGCCACCTCGAGCGCCGCGTAGAGCGAGAGCGTCCCGTGCCGGTAGTACTCGAACCCATGCCGCTCGGCCCGGCCGGGCGAGAGCGGCAGCACCGGATCGAGCCGATCGAGCGCCTGGATCGCGGTCTTCTCGTCGATACAGAGCACGATCGCGTGCGCGGGTGGGTCGAGATACAACCCGATGATGTCCGCCGCCTTGGTCTCGAACTCGGGGTCCGTCGTCGCGACGTACCGCTCGAGGCGCTGCGGCTTCAGCCCCGCGCGGCGCCAGACCTGCTAGACGGTCCAGTTACTGACGCCGACGAGCGCCGCGAGGCGCCGGGAGGTCCAGTGGGTCAGTGGGGCCGGCGGCCGCTCCTCCCGCGTTATGCGCAGGATGCGCGCTTCGACGGCGGGCCGCAGTCGGTTCTGCCGTCCGGGGCGCGGCTCGTCCGCGAGCGCGAGCACGCCGCCCGCGGCGAAGCGGCCCTTCCAGCGCGCCACGAAGCGATCGGTCACGCCGAGCGCGGTGCAGACCGCACTGTAGCTCGCGCCGTCGGCGAGCAAGAGCACACACCGAGCGCGACGGGCGATGCCGGCGGGCGTCGTCGTGGCGCGTACGAGCCGCTCGAGATCCTCGCGATCCGCTGCAGTGAGCGTGAGCTCCATAGGCGTCGCAACATGCCGACGCCCACTGCAAGACGGATGCTATCTGCACTTTGCTCTCAATCCACTAGTCGCGTGGTGGTCGCACGCTTCTCAGGCGCTGGCCGGGGGCGCGGAAGTCCGGCAGGCTGACGGATTTTCCGAGACAGCCGTCGTCACGCGCCGCTGTTATCACCGCTCGAGGTGCCTGGGCCGCCGCCAAGGGCGCGGAACACATCCGAACCGGTAGAAGAACTACAACCAACACCGACTGCCTAACGCTTGGCTTCCTTCTGGCGACATCGATCAGTCGCAGGGCCCGCACGCGGCGAGCGGCACGGACCTTCGCCGTACGCCATCGCGACGCGTCATCACGCTCGACGACTCGGGCAACCTGCTCTGGCGACAGTTGCGGAAGCTCGAGCGCATGACGGCGTTAGGTTTGTCAGTCGTAGCCGATAGGTTCGAGTGCATCAACGCGTCGGGGACGCACCCAAGGCGTTCTCGGCCACGCAGATTGGGCGCACATCCTCACGAAAAAAATGCGATCGACCTCGTGCGGATAAAGTGCGACACGTCGCTCTCCAACGTACCGATCATCACGCCGTGACGGCCGCACGGCGAGTCAGTCCTTCCTCGGCGAGGCATAGCGATCGATCCGCAACGCCGACTCACCAAAGGAGTTCCTACATGATATCCCTTCCCGGTTTCAAAAAACCACAGGCTCCCAACGGCCATGGGCAGCAGTCGAATGGTTCTGCGAAACCGGGTTCGGAGGGGAACGGGGCTCCGCGGTATGCTACTGCGGCGCTAGAAGCGATGGTCGAGCGCGCCGAGCGCGCCGCCAAGGCGCTCGAGTCGTTCGAAGCCTTGGTCGACCGGGGCGAGCAGGTCGCGGCCATGGAACGGCGGATAGGAGAGCTCGAGGGCAAGCTCAGCGAAGCGGAGGCGGATTCGAACGAGCTCGCGGCCATCCGGGCTCGCTTCGCGGAGCAGTCGGCAGCACAGGAACGAGCGGCCGCGGAGATCGCCGCCACGAAAGCGGAAGCCGGTCGAATTACCGAGTCCTTGGGTGACCTGGCGGGGAAGATCGACGGCATCCTCCACCTCAGGAGCCAGATCGACGGCCTCGCGGAGCTGAACGCGAAGTTCACCTCCATGTACGACGAGGCAAGCGGCGTTAGGGCCCAGGTTCGGGACGTGACCGAGAACATCGCGCGTCTGCGCACCGTGCACGACGACGTGGCGCGCGCGCACAAACACGCCACCATTCGACTGGACGGGCTCGACCAGCGGCATCAGACAGCGACGAGCAAGATGGACGTGGTCGAGCGGCGGGCGGAGGCGGCCAACGAAGCTCTCGAGTCGCTCCTGCGCCTGGCGAGCGGAATCCCGAACGTCCAGCACCAACTCGGTGTGCTGAAGGCCACAGCCGATCAGGTGTTCCAGAAAACGGCCGCGGTCGAAGCACAGCGCGAGATGCTGGACCGCGCACTCGCACAGGCATCGCAAGTCGGCACCCTGAACACGCAGCTTGCGACAGCGTTCCGCGGGATGGAGGATCAGACGCGCACGCTTTCCGCGGTCGAAGGCAAGCTGGCGGAGGTGCAGACGCTGCACGCCACGGTGCTAGCGCGCAGCACCGAGATTGCCACACAGCAGCAGAAGCTCGACGAGGCGGAGCGCGATGCCAATCGCGAGCTCGCGAATCTGCGGGAGGAGATCCGCGCCAGCACCCAGCGCTTCGAGCTGGAAAACCGGAGCCTCGACGCCACTGGCGAGCGGATCGCGGAGCTGCGCGGCCTCGTGAACGAGTGTGAGACCCGGGTCGCGACGGTCGACGCAACCGTTCAGGTGGTGGCCGAGACCGAAACCCGCTCCCAGGCGTTGGCCTTGCAGGTGACCCATCTCACCGACGACATCAGCCGCATTTCCGCACAGGCCGAGCGACTGCGCGTGGTGCGCGACGACGTCGGAGCGCTCGACGACAGACTCCGCGAGCTCGCCGAGCGGACGGAGCGTGTCGAGAACATGCGCCCGGCGGTCGGCGAGGTCGCGCGCGAGCTGGCCACGCTGAACGGCGCGCAGGAGACCGTCCGCGACGGTCTGGAGCAGGTTCGGATGGCCGCAGTGGAAATGGCGCGGCTGCGCGAGACCCACTCGGAGACGAGTGCCTGGCTCAGCGACGCCGACGAGCGAATGCGAACGCTGCGCGGCCGTGTGGACGAGCTGGAGCGCGCCCGTCCGTCCGTCGACGCGCTGCACCGCGACGTGGAGCGCGTGAACGCATCGATCGCCACGATCGACACCCGCGCTTCGTCGCTGGACGACGTGCAAAACCGACTTGCCGGCATGGAGACGACGGTGGCAGGGCTCGATGAGCGCAGCACGAGCATCCGCTCGAGGATGGACGCCGCGGAAGTGCGGTTCGTGGACCTCGCGCGGCAAGCCGGAGAGGCGGAGCGTGTGGCCATGACGATCGCAGGGGTGACCACCGCGGTCGACGGCGCCGAGCGCCGGATGGAGGGGCTCGGAACGTCGGTGGATTCCCTCGAGGAGCGCGCACACCGACTGGACGCATTCGGGGACCGGATGCGCGTGCTGGGGGACGAGATCGAGCAGCGTCAGGGCGCGCTCGAGAAGGCAGCGGAGCACCTCGCGAGGGCGTCGGACGAGCGCCGGGAAGCGGCCGACACGGCGCGCCAGCTGGAGGAGCTCACCACATACCTGGGGAGGCAGCTCGGTGAGGCGGAGTCACGATCGGATCGCCTCGCCGAGATCGCACACGAGCTCGAGCAGCGCGCCGCGGTCCTGAGCGACGTCGATCGGCGCATGACCCACCTGGAGGAACTACTCCGCCGGTGTGAGACGGCGCAGGCCACTGCCTCGCAGGCGCTGGAGCAGATCGTGGGGCGCCAGGCCACGGTGGACGCCGTGGAAGCGCAGGTCAAACGTGTATTCAGTATTGCCGAGCACACGGCGAAGGACGTGCGCGACATCGAATCGGCGCGCCGCGACGTCGAGAGCGCCCGCGTGCTGCTCGACGATTTGCAGGAGCGCCTGAAGAGCACCACCGATGCTATGAGCGACTTCGCGGAGCGAAAGCGACAGGTCGATCAGCTGGAGCAGCGGCTCGTCCGCGCCGAAGCGCTTACCCGGGACGTGCGGTCCACTGTAGAGCTGATCTCCGCGCAACGTTCGGTCATCGATCAGGTGTTGGAACGCTCGGGGTCACTGTCGGTGCAGGCGAGGCACGCCGAGGGGCTGATCGAGTCGTTGCGCGCGCAGTGCGTGATGGCGACAACGCTGCACGATACCATTCGCGAGCAGCGACAGCAGGGCGAGCACGACGGGGAGTAACTGGCCCGACGCGGGGAACGTGACTTGGAAAGAAAAGTCCCGCACGCGTAAATGCATGCGGGACAAGGAACTGGGGCGGGTGGATTCGAACCACCGACCTCCTGATTAACAGTCAGGCGCTCTGCCAACTAAGCTACACCCCATCACCCGTCGCTGCGGGTTGCGCAATCTGACGAGGCTGTAGGCTCCGCGCAACGGTCTGCACCCGTTGAGCTCGCTCCTCTTTTCCGTTGGCCTACGGGCGCCGCTTTGTCGTGTCACGCGTCGCCGCACCCGTCCCAACCGGGCGCCCGCGCGTCGACAACGTGTCACCCGTGACGCCCGGCTTCCCGGTCCGCGGCGGACCGCCCGCCGTACTATCGGGCATGTCCTTCGTCAGCGACGTATCCAGTTTCATCGCCGGCGCCACGGCGCCGGAATCCGGCGAGTTCGAGTACTCCTCTTTCCCGCCCTTCGCGTTACACGCCGACACGGCCATCGCAGCGGTCACCACTGCAGCCAACACCCATCGCGATCGCAATCGCGCCTTCTCACGCTCCGTCCGCATGCGACTCCTCCTGACCTCGTGACTTCCCTTCCCCACTCGGGTCTCCCGCACGTCCTCGTCCCTCCGCTGTCGTCGCGCGTGACGCGCGAACCCCTCGGCCAATCGCCGACTCGTCGTACCGCGCCAGCAACTCGGCCGGATCGTCGTAGATCTCCGCGGCGTCCTTGAGCGCATCGTCACCCCAGCCGCCGCCGCGCAGCGCGACGATCCTCACGCGCGCGCGACCCGCCGCCTCCACGTCGTACGGCGTGTCGCCCAGCATCACGCATCGCTCGTTACCCACGCCCGCCTTGTCGATCGCGACGCGCACGATGTCAGGGTCGGGTTTCGAGCTCTCCGCGTCGCTCGAGCTCGTCGCTTCATCGAGCAGCCACTCCGCGCCTAACGCTTCGAGCAGGCCTTTCAACTCATCCTCGCTCGCCGACGTCGCCACCACCAGGCGGAGACCATCCGCGCGCATGCGCGCGAGGAGATCGTTCGCGTGAGGGAATGGCCGCACCGATGGCAGATACTCCTTGGAGAAGATCTCCTTCCGCCGCTCCACCAACTGCTTGCCCTGTCTCGCTGTCCGCCTCAATGCCCGTGAGTTGCGGTAGCAGCTTGTCCGCACCCATGCCGACGAGCGGGCGCACGGTCTCCGACCCTATCTGAAGGCCCGCTTCCTCGAGCGTGTCGGACCACGCCTGCGCGTGCGCATCATTGCTGTCGAGCAGCGTGCCGTCGATGTCGAGCAGCACGGCTTCGACCGCGCCTGACGCGGCGCGGTCGGCGGCGTTAGGCGTGTCCGCGGGGCGGCCGGTCAATGCTCTCTCCGCTTCGCGCGACGCTCGAGGACGACCTCGCCGGCGACGATCATGTAGCGGATGATCCGCTCCTTCACTTCCGGGAAGTGCGCGATACGATCCTTGAACCGATCATTCGACAGCACGGAGGCATCGAGCTCGCGCGCGAACGTCAGGATGAAGTAGTCGGCATCGGTGCCCGCGGGCGCCTGCTTGATCTCGCCCATCCTTCACGAGCGCCTCGTACGCGCCAGGGTCGTCGATCTGATGGCGCAGCGCCGCGTCCGCGACGAGAATCGGCGTTAGGCCCTGCTCGGTGAGTCGGTCTCGCACGAGACGGACGTTCGCCAGGCAGGCCGAGCTCTTCTCGGTGGAATGCGCCACATTCGACGCGTCGACGATCACGCGCTCCGAATGCGGACGCGGTTCCGAACTCGGCTGGTGGTCTCCGCTCGGGACATCCCTTCGCCGACCGCGACGTGGCCCTGCCTGTGGCCGAGCCGGCCGCGGGGAACGCGGCGGGCGACCAGGCTGCGCATGACGCGACTCGCCTCGTCGGTGACCGTGGCCCGTCCCATCCTGCCGCTCACTGAATGCGTACGAGTTACCTCGATCCCTTCGCCGCACGATCGTCGCTCCGCCGTGAGGTATGACCCGAGGGGCGGGCAGCCGAAGCCCGACCGTTTCGCTCGTCCTCTGCAATTCACGCTTCGTGCCGTCATGCGCGCGACGCGGGCTGCCTCACGCTCATCGAACGCGAGCGTGAGGGACCGTCGTGCCTGGCCCCTCACGCTTGCCAACTCACCTACTGTGCCGCGACTGTCGCTTCGCGACGTATCAGTTGGGCTTGCGGCCAGTGTCGGACGCAGTGCGTGACTTCGACGTGCTGTCGCCGGTACCGGTCGAGCCACTCGTCAGCGACTGCTGGAGCTTCTGCGCGCGCTCCAGATGGTCCTGCACGTGCTTCGTGGCATCGGCCAGATGCTGGCTCACGGCAGAGTTCTGCCCCTGCGATGCCGCACCCTGCAGCAGCGTCAGCACCTGCTGGTGCCCCATCACCTGGGCATTCACGAACGCGCTGTCGAACGCCGCACCCTGCATGCCGCTGAGCCGCTCCGACGTCTGCTGATGCATCGTCTGCAACTGCATCGCGACGTTGCTCATCGAACCACCCGAGGTACCCTGCGAACCGGGGTTGACACCGGTCTTACTGGCTGAGTCACTCGTGCCAGCCTTGCTCGTGCCCGACGCGCCAGACATGCCTCCAGTCGCGTTCATCAGTTGCACGTTGGCTGTCTTCGCGAGCTGACGATCCTTCTGCAACGAAGCGGTGTGCTCTGTCACGAGTGTACGCGCGAGTGCTTTCACTTGTGCGTTCCGTGCCATCCGCTGCGCCATCTGCCCGTCCGCGATCTCCCCCTGATCCACCGTGGCGAGTACCTGGATAATCTCCGGATCGCCGCCCGTGATCGACATCGAGCTGGTCCCGCCAGCCGAGCCCGGGGTCGTCGCCGCTGCGCCCGCCGTCGCGCCGGCCGTCGTGTCACGCGCGACGTCGCCGCTCGCGGTCGCCGTTGTGGCGCTGTCGGCATTGTTCGCGTCGCCGCCGTTTCGACCGCACGCACCCGTCGCTACGAGCGACGCACACATGGCCACCGCTGAGAATGTCTGCCATCGATTTCCCACCATACTGCCTCCCGCTCCAGAAGTCGCTTGCACATTGCTGATCCTGCTGCACTCTGCTCGACACCTGCGCGAGCACCAGTGAGGCCGCGCGTCGCGCAAGGACCGTGCTGCCAGAAGACAGAAAAATCGAAGGGCCGGTCTCGAAAGACCGGCCCTAACGATGACTGCCATCCCACGCGTTTTTACATGGGACTCAACGTTCCTGCGTTTAGTCGAGCTTGTCCTTGATGGCCTTGGCCTGGTCCAGGTGCGCCTGCACCTTCGGCTTCGCCTCGGCGATCGCGGTCTTCATGTCGGCGTTCGTCGTCTTGCTGTCGAGATCATTCAGGAGGTCGAGCGTTTCCTGGTGCATATCGACCTGCTCTTCCATGAACTCCTTGTCGAAATCCTTCCCGGTCTTCGCGTTCAGATCGGTAATGTCCTTCTGGTTCTCCTTCTGAAGGTCGCTGACCTTGTCGTTCGCCGCGGGCGTCACGTTGAGCTTCGTCGCGAGCCCCTTCACGGCGTCGAGCATGGCGCTGTGATCCTTCACCATCATCTGCGCGAACTTCTTCACGCTCGCGTTCGTCGCCTTGTCGGCGCCGATCTGGCTGTAGTCGACTTCACCCTGATTCGCGACGGTCAGCACTTCCGCGACGTTCGCGTCCGTCCAGCTGCCCGCGACATCAGTAGTCGTCGGCGTCGTTGCCGTTGCCGGAGGCGTGGTCGCGAGCGTGTCTGTCGCCTGCTCATTCTTCGGCGAGCACGCCGCGAGGAACCCAAAGGCCCCTACCGCCAAGGCGCTCGCAAGCCGCGTGTTGTTGATTTTCTGCATATGTGTCTCCTCCTTCGAGTGAACCCGCTTACAGACGAGCAGAGGGGGCAAGAGTCGTGCTTGCAGCGGCTCAGCAGTAGCGATTCACACGTCCCGGACGAGCTTACGCATCAGACAGGCTCGGCCATGTGCATAACGCGCGCGGCGATGCCGACATGCGGCTGCTAGCAGGCACCCGACTGCCGCTCACTCGGAATGACAGCGCGAGCCGTTAGGCGCCGCCGTACTTGTCGCGAAGATGACTCCGCAAGCCACGCGTGAGGCTCTTGATGCGTCCACGCGCCTCGGCGGTCGCCCGCTCGTCCTGCTTGCGAGCCAGATACGCCAGCTCGCGCCGAAGCCGGTGCCAGCTCTCGAGTCGATCAACGGGCAAGTGCTCCCCGCGCTACCGCATCAAGGACGGCGCAATCCGGCTCGGCCTCGTGCTCGCAGTCGCGAAACCGACACGCCTCGGCCAGCGCTTCGATGTCCGCAAAGGCCGCGTCCAGACCGGCGTGAGCGCTCCAGAGTTGCAGTTCGCGCATCCCAGGCGTGTCGATCAACAGCGCACCGTTCGCGAGGCGCACGAGCTCGCGATGAGTCGTGGTATGGCGACCACGGCCATCGTCGCCGACCTCCGCCGTGCGCTGATGCGCGCTGCCTAACAAGCGATTCACGAGCGTGGACTTGCCCACGCCGGATGAGCCGAGCAGCACGGCGGTCCGCCCGGGGAGGAGGTGCGCGGCGAGCGCGTCGATGCCCTCACCAGTCACGGCCGACACCGCGAGCACCGGAACAGCCGGGGCAGCAAGCGACGCGGCCGCGAGCGCCGAGGCGATGTCGTGCCCGAGATCGGACTTCGTGAGCACGACGATCGGCATCGCCCCGCTCTCCCACGCCAGAGCCAGGTATCGCTCGAGCCGACGAGAGCTCAGATCGCCCGAGAGTGCCGCGGCGATGAGCGCGACATCGACGTTCGCCGCGACGACCTGCGCCGACGTCGCCTCGCCGGCCGTCTTCCGAATGAACGCGCCGCGCCGCGGGACGACGAATCTGCACGACCCTCGTTCCGTCGCCGGACCCATGTGAGACGCCGACCCAGTCGCCAACGGCGGGCAACTGTTCGCGCGCGTCGGCGGTGTGTCGAGCGCGCCCGGCGAGGACCGCCGAGTGCTCGCCGTCCTCGCCCGCGACGACGTACCGCTCGCGGTGTTCCGCGATCACCCGCGCCGGCACTACCGATCCCGCTTCTCGAGATCCCTAATGTATCAACACGCAACCGCGAACGCGGTCGCCCAACTCGACTCCCAGCCTAACGAGGCGAGAGGCGAGACATTTTCGATTGTCACTGGAGGAGGCTCCTGGTCGCTCGGTGCATCGCGCAATGCGCGCGAACACACCGGGGCTAGACAAGCCGATCGCCGTCGGCGACCGGCGTGAACGATCACGCCCTATCCGCGACTCGGGGGACCTGAGAGGAGCTAGACGACCTGAAGGTGCGGTACTACCCGCGTGCTACTCGGTCGAACGATCCGTCGTCAGGACGCGAAGGTCGCGGCCAGACTCACAACGACGGCGGTACGCACAGGCGCCTCTCGGTGCAGGAGATGCGACGCACTCGATGCGCGTCGCGACAACGTACGAAAGCCAGAGATCGGCCCTGGGTCAAGTCGTCTGCGGAATGGACGCCGTGGGCGACCGGAGCGCGCGGAACGCTGTCGCAAGCTCCCAGGCCATCAACAACGCCACCGCCGCGACGGCGATCCGGCTCGCCTCGTTGAAGAACATCACGCCGACAATGCCGCCGATGCCCGCACCCCACGCGAGCCATGCGAGCCACCGCGGCCGCGTTGCGTCCTGCCATTCTGCCCAACCGAGACCCAGCGCCCCGAGGGATACGATGAAGTTGCCGAACCGGGCGGCAATGAGCCCGATGGGGTGCGTCCCCTCGAACACCGGCGCCATCTCCGTGCGACCGGCCGCGAACTCGGCGGCCATGTGCCACCCGGCACCCGCCATGAAGCCGATGTTGAGCGCGTTCACCGCTGTGCCGAGCGAGATGAGTGCGAGGGCGGCGAGAAGCAGCACGTTCACGGCGGGGCGGGAGTCCGTCACGAGCCGTACCCAGATGCCGGCAATGATCAGCGCCGATCCGGCGAGCATCGATAGATGCATCGTGCGCCAGTACGGCGTGTCGGCGATCATGCGCAGCTGGTCGACCGCCGCCCCACCGAGGACGGGGTGGATCAGGGCGGGCAGCGGCGAGCATGAGCATTCCAAGCAGCAGCGCGACAGAGAGTGCGCGGATGTAGCCGTTCACTAGATTCCTCCCGGATCGTGCACCCCGAATCGTATCGAGTTTCTCCGCAACGTGGGATTCGGTATCGATTCGCCACTGCCGTATCACCCCGAGCTGATACTCGAGTCATGACGAGCCGATTCGGAACACGCCGAGTTGCTGGCATTGCCCTCGTCGCGGTCGCGTTTCCGTTCGCGACCGCGACGACGCAGTCCACGACGCAACCGGCCGCGGCGCACGCCGCGACCCAACGGTCGGCGGGTGATTCTGAGATTCGTGACGCGCTCGATTTGACTGTCGCGTGAGCGGTCGAGCCTCCGCTGCCGGCGCGCCGACGGGCGCGCTCGCGGGGCGCGTGTGCGTCGTGACTGGCGCGACGCGCGGCATCGGGCGCGCGACGGCGATGCAACTCGCTCGGCTGGGCGCCGACGTCGTGATCGTCGGGCGCGATGAGGCGCGCCTCGATGCCGTGCGAATCGAAGCGAAGCACGCGGCCGGTAACGAGCGCGTGCACTGGGTGCGCGCTGACTTCGCTTCACTGGCGTCGGTACGACTCGCCGGTCAGGAGATCGCACAACGTTGGCCGGCGATTCACGTGCTCGTCAACAATGCCGGCGTGAACACCGCTCGCCGTACGACGAGCGCGGACGGCTACGAGATGACGTTCGCCGTGAACCACCTCGCGCCGTTTCTGCTGACGGCGCTTCTCGTTCCGGCGCTTACGGCAGGTGCGGTCGCTCGTGATGCGCCATCGCGCATCGTGAACGTCGCATCGGTATTCGCGCACTTCGGTTGGCTGAGCCTCGCCGATCCCATGTTCGAGCGCCGGCGCTACGGCTCGACGCAGGCGTACAATCAGTCCAAGCTCGCGAACATCGTGTACACGATCGAGCTGGCGGCACGGCTCGAACGCTCGGGGATCACGGTGAACTG
This sequence comes from uncultured Gemmatimonadaceae bacterium, assembly GCA_963829055.1. Taxonomy (GTDB): domain Bacteria; phylum Gemmatimonadota; class Gemmatimonadetes; order Gemmatimonadales; family Gemmatimonadaceae; genus JAJKIV01. The sequence continues at coordinate 247,690 of CAWHHI010000011.1, forward strand.
TGTCTCGCCAGGGCTCGTCGCAACGGATCTCCTGCGTGAGCACGCGTGGTTCGCGGCACGATGGCTTCGTGGATTGTGGGAGCGGGTGCTCCTCTCGCCGGACCAGGCGGCTGCTCGCATCGTGCGCGTCGCCACGTCGGACGCACTCTCGGGTACGACGGGCCAGTGCTTCGCTGGTTCAGCGCGTCCGATCGCCGTTCCTGGTCGCGCGTCTGATCCGGACACTCGGCGCCGGTTCTGGGAGCTGAGCACAGCGTTGACGGATGCGCCGGTGCTGGACACGACGCCGACTGTCGTGCGTTAGGCATGCACGAGCGCGCCGACCGTCGCACGAGAAACACATCGCTCGGGGAACTGGCGCGGCTGTTTCTCAAGCTCGGCACCATAGGGTTCGGCGGGCCCGCAGCGCACATCGCGCTCATGGAAGACGAGGTCGTGCGCCGCCGTGGCTGGCTGACACGCGAGGCATTTCTCGACTACGTCGGCGCGACGAATCTCATTCCGGGCCCGAATTCGACGGAGCTCGCGATCGAGATCGGACGCGACCGGGCGGGCTGGCCTGGGCTCCTGGTGGCGGGGGCGTCGTTCATTGTACCGGCCGCGCTGATCGTCGGCGTGATCGCCTGGGGCTACGTGCGCTTCGGCCAACTGCCGGCGATGCTCGCGCTGCTCGCGGGCGTGAAGCCGGTGGTGATCGCGATCGTCGTGCAGGCACTGTGGCGGCTGGCCCGCACGGCGGTGAAGACGGTGTGGCTCGCGGCACTCGCGGCCGGCGTCATCGTGGCGGTCGTTGCCGGCGTGCATGAGTTGCTCGTGCTACTGGGTGCAGCGGTGGTCGCTACTCTCGGTGCTTTGCGAAAGCGCGGCGGCGCGACGCGCGCCCTTGGAGCGGGACTGCCGTTAGGCGCAGCGTGGCCGCCGGCTGCCCCGACCGTGTCGACGGCAACATCTGCGTTAGGCATGGCGGCTATCGCACCGGCGGTCTCGCTCTGGCCACTCTTCGGGATCTTCCTCAAGATCGGCTCGGTGCTGTTCGGCAGCGGCTATGTACTGCTCGCGTTCCTTCGCGCGGACTTCGTGCAGCGACTCGGCTGGCTCACGGAGCGGCAGCTGCTCGATGCGGTCGCGGTCGGGCAGGTGACGCCGGGGCCGGTATTCACGACGGCGACGTTCATCGGCTACGTGTTAGGCGGTGTTCCGGGGGCCATCGTCGCGACAGTCGGGATATTCCTGCCTGCATTCGTGTTCGTCGCGCTGAGCGGGCCGCTCGTTCCGCGCCTGCGCAAGTCGCCCGTTGCCGGGGCGGCGCTCGATGGCGTGAACGCAGCGTCGTTCGCGCTCATGGCGCTGGTCACGTGGCAGCTCGGGCGTGCGGCCATCGTGGATGTGCCGACGGCGCTGCTGGCGCTGGGTGCTGGAGTGCTGCTCGCTACATGGCGCATCAACGCGGCGTGGCTCATCCTTGGCGGTGGAATCGTGGGCGTTTGCTGGTTCGCTGCGCGCTTGAGGGCCCTCTATCGGGATGCGCGCGATTCCTTGACTCCGCGCCTTCGGCGCTTCGCTCGGAATGACACCATGGTCAACGCCTCTGCACTGCTGGTCTGGTCATTCGTTGCCCTCGCGCTCATCGTGGCCGCCGCGTTCGTGGCGGGCGTCTACCGCTCGGGTGCGACGGTCTCCGGCTCAGGCGCAGGCCGGCAAACGGCTGCTGTCGCGCTCGCGACCATTGCGTGGCTCGCCATCACGCTCGGCCTGGCGGCATCGGGGCGACTCAGCTTTACCACGAGGCCGCCGACAATGCTCGTGTTGATCGCCGTGACGGTCGTGCTCGCGGTCGTTCTGGGGACGTCGCGCTTTGGGCTGCGGCTCGCGACGGGGTTACCGCTCGCGGCCCTCGTCGGCGTGCAGGCGTTCCGATTTCCGCTCGAGCTCATTCTGCATCGCGCTTACGTCGAAGGGCTCATGCCCGTGCAGATGAGCTTTTCCGGGTTCAACTTCGACATCCTGACCGGCTTGTCGGCGATCGTCGTCGCGCTGGCGCTGGTGCGCAAGCCGGGCTCGCTCGTACTGGTGCGCGTGTGGAATACGGCGGGGGCGGTGCTGCTGACGAACATCGTGACCATCGCCCTGCTCTCCGCTCCGACGCCTTTCCGGTTCTTCCATAACGAGCCGGCGAACGTCTGGATCGCGCGGGCGCCGTGGGTCTGGCTGCCGACGGTGTTCGTGTTCGCGGCGATCCTTGGCCACATCGTGGTCTTTCGCCGGATCCGTCACGAGCTGAGCTCGACCGTGCGGTCCGCGGTCGCGAGTTCCCAGGCACGGATCACGATCTAGTGATCGGCTGTCATTCCGAGCGGAGCCGCGAAGCGGCGTAGTCGAGGAATCGAGACTCTCTTCTGTAGAGGGGCCCTCTACCACCGAGTCGCGATTCCTCGACTCCGGCCTTCGGCTCCGCTCGGAATGACATCGTCCTCGACTGCGCGCCTCCGGCGCTCCGCTCGGAATGACAACCCGCTCGGAATGACGGACGGCTCCGCTCGGAAAAACACCTAGCACTTCCCCCGGGTCGTGCGTAACCTCGGGGTAACCATCGACAATCCGCCACACACGCGTCACCTGGAGCGCAGCCATGCTCGCCTCTCGTTTTCGGCACATCCGTGCCAGCCATTCGGCTCTCGCCATCACTGCCGCGCTCGCCTGTGTGAGCGGCGCGGTCATCGGCGCAAACGCCCGCCCCTGACGGGAAGCGCCCCATGACCTTCCTCGACCAGCAGAACATGCGGCAGGTCGGGTCACCGGCGCCGAGCCCCGATCGGAAGTGGCTGCTCTACACGATCTCCGTGCCGGACTGGAAGGAGGCCAGGCGCCAGACCGACATCTACGTCGTGTCGATGGACCAGGGCGTCGGGTCGACGCGGCAGCTCACGTACACGAAGGACAAGAGCGAAGGCGCAGCCGACGCTGGGCGCCTGACGGCTCGTTCTTCGTGTTCTCATCGAACCGTGACGCGCCGGCGAATCCGCCTGGCGGCGCAGCGCCGGCGCCGGAAGCGCCCGCTGGCGGCGGTGGCTTCGGCGGTGGCGCCGGAGGCCCCGGCTTCCAGCTCTACATGATGCACCCCGACGGCGGCGAGGCGCGCAAGATCACGGACGCGAAGGACGGCGTCTCGACGTTCGCGTTCAGCAAGGACGGCAAGTGGCTCGTCTACCGCAGCGGCAAGGCGGGCGAGGAGCAGCTCTATCGCGTGCCGGTCGCCGGAATCGATAGCGCCAAGGCCGAGCAGATCACGCGGCACCCGACGGGCGTTGGCATCTGGCGCTTCGCGCCGACCGGCAACCGCATCTACTTCATCACGGCCGACACGATCGATCTCGACGAGAAGCTGCGTCGCGAGAAGCGGTTCACCGTCAACATCCGGAATCCCGAGACGCCGCTGTCGAGCCTGTGGGCGTTCGACGTCGACGGCAAGAAGACGACGCGCCTGACGAAGGACACGATCGATCACCGTCACCGACTTCGAGATCGTCGGACGACGGCAAGTGGGTCGCGTTCCGCGGCATCTCGTCGAACCGCTACAAGCGGAACATCACCGAACAGTCGATCAACGGCGACGACTTCCTGCTCGACGTCGCGAGCGGTCAGATCGAGCGGCTGACGAACAACAACGAAGTCGGCGAGAGCACGCCGAGCTTCTCGCCGGACTCGAAGTGGATCGCGTTCTCGGCGCCCGATGACCTGACGCGGTACACGATGAAGAACCACCGCGTGTACATCCGCGCCGTCGCCGACAAGGGCGGCACAGTGGCGCAAGCTCGGCACGGACTTCGACGGCGACGTCGGCGTCGGTTTCTGGTCCGCAGGACGGCAAGACGATCTACTTCAACGAAGGCATCCGGGCGACGAACAAGCTGGTCGCGCTCGACGTCGCGACGGGCAAGGTCGCGTCAGCTCACGAACGAGAAGGCGTCGGTGAGCGCGAACATGGATGAGGACACGAAGCGCGATCCTCATCAACTACGCCGACCCGATGACGCCGCCGACGATCTTCACGGTCGCATCGATCGATCAGATCGCGAACCGCAGCGTCGTGGAAGCAGCTCACCGATGCGAACCCGCAGGTCCGCAACATCGCGTTAGGCCAGGAAGAGGAGATCACGTGGAAGTCGACCGACGGCAGGACGGTCGGCGGCGTTCTCGTGAAGCCGGTCGGCTACCGTCAGGGCCAGCGCTATCCGCTCATCGTCGCGATTCACGGCGGCCCGGCGGCGGCGGACGTGCTCGGCTTCAACGGCGGCTACGGCGCGCAGGTCGTACGCCGGCGCGGGCTACGCGGTGCTCAAGCCGAACTACCGCGGCTCGACGAACTACGGCGAGAAGCACAAGACCGACATCGTCGGTGACTACTTCCGTCTCGGCTACGACGACATCATGACGGGCGTGAACCACGCTGATCGCGCAGGGCATCGTCGACAGCACGAAGATGGGCGTGCTCGGGCTGGAGCGCCGGCGGTCACTGGTCGAACTGGATCCTGACGCACACGAATCGCTTCAAGGCGATCAGCACGGGTGCCGGCACGACGAACTGGATCTCGATGTACGCGCAGAGCGACATGCAGCGCGAATCGTCAGTTCTACCTCGGCGACAAGCTGCCGTACGACAACTTCGACGCGTACTGGAACCAGTCGCCGATCAAGTACATCAAGAACGCGAAGACGCCGACGATGATTCACGTCGTGCACGACGATCCGCGCGTGCCGCGTCCGCAGTCGGAGGAGCTGTTCATGGCGCTCCGGCAGCTCGGCGTGCCGACGGAGTTCTACGTCTATCCGGGCGCGAGCCACGGCATCCCCGATCCGCGCAATCAGTTCGTCAAGTCGATGGCCGAGATGGCGTGGATGGATTACTGGGTGCGCGGGAGCGGCAAGAAGTTCGCGTGGCGGGACGTGCTGAAGACGCTCGACGATTCGACGGGCGCGCGGGCGGCCGAGACCCAAGCGGTGATTCAGGAGATCGTTAGGCTGCCGCTCGCTCGACAATCTGCCCCCGCTGACTCGGCCATCGTACTCGGCCGGTCAGCGGGGGCAAGTGCATCTGAGGTAGCGAGCGGCGTGGCCGTTATCGACCTGCTCGTGGCCGGAATTGGACCTGGAGTGCGTGTAGTGAGGACCAGAACACGAACTACACAATTCCAGGAGTCGTTAATGCTTTCGTTTTCCACACGACCCGGCCACGCGATCATCGCGCTGGCCGTGGTCGCGCTCAATGCATGCGTCGATACACCGAATCCGACCGAAGTCGCGGGTACCACATAGCCCGAGCCTCGCCGTCGGTGACGTTATTCTCGTCACGAACACCAGCGGTGCCGGTGTGGCCGGTTCCATTCGGCAGGCGCTCAATCAGGCGACTGGCGGTGAGATCATCCGCTTCGACCCGAGTCTGGCCGGCGCGAAGATCGTCCTCGATACCACCCTCGAAGTGCCGAAGAACGTGACCATCGAGGGACCTGCAGACAAGGGCATCACGCTCAGCGGCGGAAACAAGGCGGGTGTTCTGCACGTGCACGAAGGCGCCAAGCTCGTGAACCTGACGATCACCGAAGGCAAGGCACTCGTCAGGGCGGCGGCATCCTCGCCGAAGGCGAGTTGATACTCGATCACACCACTGTCGCCGGCAATCAGGCGAGCGTCAGCGGGGGGATCAGTGGTGACGTGATCACGCTCACCAATAGCACCGTCACGAACAACCTGGCGCGCGCCGACAATGCGCTCGGCATCGCCGGAGGCATCCTGTACAACGGCACTGGACGGCTGACGCTGATCAACAGCGTTGTGTCCAACAACGCTCCGAACGGGATCTCGCGGCGCGGCACCTTCCCCACCAAGGATATCGTCACGTTCGACAACTCGATCATCGCGAACAACGGCGCGCAGAGTTGCATTGAGAAAGAAGGCGTGTCTTTCACGGGCCGAAACATCTCGAGCGACAATACGTGCGGCGTCAGCGCACTCAACATGCTGGTGGTGGACCCGCTGCTCGGGCCGTTGGCCGACAACGGCGGACCGACACAGACGCGCGCACTCGATCGCAACAGTCCCGCGATCAACGCGACGGACTGCCGCGACGATCACGGTCGACCAGCGCTATGTCGCGCGCGATTCGAAGTGCGACATTGGCGCGTTCGAGTTCGTCTTCACGACCGTCACACTCACGGTCAACGCGACCGCACAGGTCGATCCGAAGACCGGAATCGCGGTGGTCGCGGGCACCGCGAAATGCAGCCGCGACGAGACGTTCGACCTCGCCGTTAGCGCGACGCAGGACCAGAGAGCCAAGCGTGTCCCGACCGTCGTGCAGGTGTCGAAGACGCTGCCGCTCGTGTGCGGCAAGACGGCGCAGCCATGGATCGTAGCGCTCGCTCCTGCGAGCGGACAGGCGTTCGAGGCGGGGACGGCTGTTGCGTCGGCTCAAACGCTGAACATCGCGAATGGGGTCACCGCTGCCTCAACGTCCGGCGACATCAAGCTCGTCTGGGCGAAGAAGTAGGCGCCGGGATCCGACCGGCCCCTCAGACAAGGGGAACGAACGGATCAATCTGATCGATCGGATTGATTCATCGTGACGCTTGGTCGGTCTCGCAAACACCGGTGATGTTTGAAGAACGACCTCGGGAGACTTGAGCTTCCGGGGTCGTTCTTGCTTCAAACGGACGGTCTTGACGCGGAGGAGTCTCGCGAATTCAGGAAGCAATCCGCTCGATCCGACGCATCCGTTCGACGCTCGTCTGAGAGGTCAGACGCTCACCGATGTGCCCAGGCCGGCTACGATGACATCACAGGAGGTCCCTCATCTGCCCGCTGCGCGGGCTCCCGCGCTCGGGATGACAACTCGGCCGCGCGGGGTGACAGATCAGATCTCCGGGCCGAGATTCCCTGCCTCGAGCGACGACTCTCGGCAATCGCCTTGAGACGCGCGTCCTGGTTCTTCCGAAGGCGCGAATGCAACGACGCGCGCGGCGATACGCCATCGGGATGAAGATGCGTGCGCAGTCGAGCTGCGCCTTCGCCGCATCCTCGCTTCGCCAGCCGCTCGATCTCCCACGTCGTCCGCGACAGCACCGTCGTCGCGAGGTAAATGTCGATCGCCGCGTTCGCCATGCGCTCCTGCAGAAACTGACGGTCGATGATCCTCTTGCCGTGGCGCAGGATCGCGTCCTCGACCCCGAGCGCGAGATCGTGCACCGAGCGTCTCGATCAGCCCCGCCTCGCGCTCGAGCGCCGGGTGCACGAGCGTGAATCGCTGCTTCGTGATCTGCCGACGCGCCCGGCCCGCGAGATACTCGCCGATGGCGCCGAGCGAACGGATCGGCGCCTTGAAGGCCGTGCCTAACGCCTTGAGCCGCTCGCCCGGCTGCTGCAGTCCCATGAGCGCGATCAGCGCACGCAGCACCTCGTTCGTCCCCTCGAAGATCAGGTTGATCCGCGAGTCGCGCACCGCCTGCTCGTACGGGATACTCCTTCGAGTAGCCAATGCCGCCCGCGATCTGCAGCGCCTCGTTCGACGCGCGGAACGCGAGCTCCGACCCGAACACCTTGCACGCGGCCGTCTCGAGCGAGAAGTCGATGCCGCCGCGATCGACCATCCCCGCCGTCACCATCACCGCCGAGTCGAGCGCGTAACACTCGGCCGCGAGCGTCGCGATCTTGCGCTGGATGATCTCGAACGATCCGATCGGCCGACCGAACTGCTCGCGCTGTTTCGCGTACGCGATCGCCTCGCGCATGATGCGCCGCGTTCCGCGCGCCGAGCCGGCCGCGAGCCCGAGCCGCCCCGAGTTCAGGATCTCGAGCGCGATGCGGAACCCCTGGCCCACGTCGCCGAGCCGGTCTTCCGACCGGCACGCGAACGTTCTCGAACGAGATGGCGCGCGTGTCCGACGCCTTGATGCCCATCTTCTCCTCGAGCTTGCCGAGCTGTCACGCCGTGCGCGTGCGCGTCGACGACGAACGCGGTCACCCGCGCCTTTCGCACGCCGTCGACCTCCACCGGCACCTTCGCGAACACGGTGAGGATGTCGGCGTAGCCCGCGTTCGAGATCCAGATCTTCGTGCCGTTGAGCACGTAGTGCGTGCCGTCGGCGCTCGGGACGGCGGTCGAGCGCATGGCCTGCGCGTCGGAGCCGGATCCCGGCTCCGTGAGACAGAACGCCGCGATCGACTCGCCGCTCGCGCACTTCGGCAGGATAGCGCTGCTTCTGCTCCTCCGTTGCCGAACAGGACGATGCCCTTGCACCCGATCGACTGATGGGCGCCGAAGTACACGGTGAGCGCCGGGTCGATCGAGCCGACTTCGCCGAAAACGCGGTTGTAGACTTTGGCGGACGCGCCGAAGCCGCCGTACTCCTCGGGAATGCTGAGACCCATGAGCCCGAGCTGCGTGCATCCCCTGCCGCACGTCGTCGGGGAAGCGCGCGTCGTGGTCGAACTTCGCGGAGTCGACGGACGCCTGCGCCCAATCGCGCATCGAGTCGAGGATCGCGCGGAGCGATTCCTGCTCGTCGTCGCTCAGCACCGGGAACGGAAAGACCAGCTCCTCGCGGATCTCGCCGAGGAACGCGCTCTTGGTGAAGGACGGGTTGACGTCGGGGGCGGCGAGATGCGGCTCGTGTCTTGCCCGCGGTGGTCGGGGTCTCTGTCATGCAGAAAGCATGACCTCCGCCGCACCCGATTCGCCAGCCTCGCGCGCCAGTCGTCCCTGGCGTTTTTCGCGCGCTCCGTCACCGGAACTATCGGCTGTTCTTCAGCTGGACAGACCGTCTCGCTCGTCGGCACGTGGATCACGCGCATCGCGACGAGCTGGCTGGTCTACCGTCTCACGGGTTCGGTGCTGCTTCTCGGCGTCGTCGGCTTCTTCGGCCAGATCCCGACGCTGATTCTCGCGCCGTTCGCCGGCGTGCTCGTGGACCGCTGGAATCGGCATCGGATCCTGGTCGTCACGCAGGTGCTGTCGATGCTGCAGTCGTTCGCGCTCGCGGGGCTGTCGTTCGCCGGCATCATCACGGTGCCGCGACGTGCTGCTCCTGCAGATGGCGCAGGGCATCATCAACGCGTTCGACACGCCGGCCCGGCAGTCGTTCGTCGTCGAGATGGTCGACGGACCGCGACGACCTGCCTAACGCTATCGCGCTCAACTCGTCGATGGTCAATCTGAGCCGCGTGATCGGCCCGTCGATCGGCGGCGTGATCATCGCGGCGGTCGGCGAGGCGTGGTGCTTCTTCCTCGATGGACGTCTCGTACGTCGCAGTGATCGCGTCGCTGGTCGCGATGACGCGTCGCGATGCGCCCGCGCGAGCCGGCGACGACGCGCGATCAGCGAGGAGCTCGTCGACGGGTTCCGGTACGTGTCGCGCTTTCCGCCGGTGCGGTCCGCGCTGCTGCTGCTCGCGCTCGTGAGCACAATGGGAATGCCCTACACCGTGCTCATGCCGGCGGTGTCGCGACGAAAGTCCTGCACGGCGACTCGCACACGCTCGGCTTTCTGATGACGGCGACCGGGATGCGGCGCCCTGGCCGGCGCGTTCTACCTCGCGTCACGGCGCACGGTTGTCGGACTTGGCCGCGTGATCGCGATCGCCGCCTGCACGTTCGGCGTCGGGCTCGTGCTGTTCAGCTTCTCGCGCAATCTCGTGCTCTCGCTCGTGCGTGCTGCCGATCGCCGGCGCGGGGATGATGGTGACGATGGCGTCGACGAACACGGTGCTGCAGACGATCGTCGAGGAGCGGCTGCGCGGACGGGTGATGGCGTTCTACGCGATGGCGTTTCTGGGTACGGCACCGATCGGGAGCCTGATCGCTGGCGTGCTGGCAGACCGCATCGGCCCGACGAATACCATCACGCTCGGCGGCTCGCGTGCATCATCGGCGGCATCGTGGTTCGCCGTCCGGCTCCCGAAGTTCCGCGCGCACGTGCGGCCGATCTACGTCGAGCGCGGTATCATTCCCGGGCCTTGATGGCCGGAAAGCCTGTAGTCGTTAGGCCCGTCCGGTCAGCAACATCGTTCCAGAACGTTTCAGGCGCGCATGGCACGAGTGTGCGTGCGGAAACCGGACGGGCGCGGCTGCCGTAGAGGAGCTACCTCGACAGGAAGCCCATGCGCGTCAAGCTCTGGCCAACGCTGGTTCACATTCCAGCTGTGATGCTGGCGGTACTGTTGCCGGCAGGTGGCGCGCATGCCCAGACGGGCCCGTGTACGGCGCGGGTAGACTCGGCGTCGACAGCTCTCGACTCGGCGATCGTCGCCGCGATGCGCGAGCACGGCGTGCCCGGCGCTGCACTCTCCGTCGTGCAGGACGGACGAGTCACGTACATGGCAGGGTATGGCTGTGCGAACGTGGGCCGATCGATCGCGGTCGACCCGCGACGTACCGTCTTTCACGTCGCGTCCGTGTCGAAGCCGTTCGTGGCGCTCGCCGCGGTTCAGCTCGCGACGCGCGGCGTCGTGGATCTCCGCACCGACGTGAATCGCTACCTGCGCGGCATGCAGGTCGCGCCCGGCTGGGACCGGCCCATCACACTGCATGATCTCCTCACGCACACGGCGGGACTGGAGGAGAGCATCGTCGGCTACGCCGCGCGCACACCGGCGGACGTCCGCCCGCTCGGCGAGTTCCTCGCCGAAAAGCTGCCGCGTCGCGGTTGGGCGCCTGGCGACGTCACGGCGTACTCCAATTACGGCTACGCGCTCGCCGGGTACGTCGTCGAGTCGGCGGCCCAGCTGCCGTTCGCGGACTACGTGCGGACGGAGATCTTCGCGCCGCTCGGGATGTCGCGTTCGTCGTTCGCGCAGCCGCCACCGCCGGAGCTCGAGCGCGACGCCGCCATCTCGTACCGTTGCTCGAAGGCGGGTTGCGATCCGATCGAGCCGGACTTCCGATCCGCCTATCCTCCGGGCGGTCTGGTGACGACGGCCGACGACATGACGCGGTTCATGTTGGCGCGAGTTGGGCGCGCCAGTCGATGGCAAGCGGGTGCTGAGCGATTCCGTGCTTCAACTGATGCACACGCGGCAGTTCTCGCACGATCCCGCCCTTCCAGGCCTGACGTACGGCTTCGCCGAGGACGACGTCGCCGGACAACGCGCGCTCTCTCACGCGGGCGGTGCGTCAGGATTCATGAGCTTCGTCGTGCTCGTCCCCAGTCGGACGCTCGGCATGTTCGTGGTGACCAACGGCGGGTCATCACGATTCGGCGCGGCCGCGCTCGCAGCGATCGATAGCCTCATGGATCCGTCGCGCCCAGCGAGGCCTGCGGCGTCGCGCCTAACGACCACGCGCGACCGCCACCGATCCGGTCGGCGCGTACCGGCTGACGCGCTACGCACATCGCGGCATCGAGAACCTGCCTGCGCTGTTCAACGGCCAGCTGCACGTCGAGCGCGGCGCGGGCGACACGATACTGGTTGCTGGACTGGGCGACGCCGGCGGACGCGTACGTTCCGGTCACGCCCACGCTGTGGCGGCGTGTGAACGGAGCTGACGTCGCGGCCGTGCGAACACGAGATGGCAAGGTCACGCACTTCTTCGGCTCGCAATCGTTCTTCGGAACGCGGATCACCGTCGGCGTTCGAGCGTCTCGCCTGGTACGACGAACCGCACTTTCTGAACGAGGCGCTGTCGTACATCGTCGCGATTCCGCTGCTCGCGCTGCTCGCATGGCCGGTCGTCGCCGCAGTGGTTTGGCTGGTGCGACGCCGCACTCGATTGGTGAGCTCGCATCCGCCCGTCGGCGGGACCGACCAGGCGGGCGCTACGCCGTCGCGGCCGCGGTCGCGTTTTCTGCCATCGCCACGTGGTTCGGCTTCGGGTTCATCGCCGTGACCAATCGCGCGGCGGAACGTGGTGCCGGAGAGATTTTCTACGGCGTGCCGCCGATGCTGCGCGTGCTGGCGTGGGCGCCGATCGCGCTCGTCCTTGCTCGCGGTCGTTCTCGTCGCGGCTACGGTCATCGGCTGGCGACGCCGCTGGTGGAGCATCCCGGGTCTGCTGCTCTTCACGACAGTCACCGTGAATGCGGTGTTGTTCGTCGCGCTGCTCGTGCGGTGGGGATACTTCCCGTTGGCGACGGGATGACCCGCTGGATCAGCAGGCACCCCGCCGCCTCCGTCGACCTCAGTCTTCGGCCAACTCTCGAAGCAGTCGCACCGCCTGCATCGCGGTGACCGTTGGCTGCGCGCCGTGCTTGACCGCCTCGACGAGCGGACTGCGTCGCGTCCGTAGAGATCGTTCCCGAAGTGCAGTCGGCCGTCGCGCATGAACGTCGTGAAGTAGACGATGTACACGGGCACCTTCTCCTTCAGGTTCACGCGGCGATCGTCCGGACCCGTTCTCCATCGCGTTGCTTGACCTGCTCGGGCGTCCAGCCCAGCACCCACTGCGCCATCTTCTCCGGATTCTCGAGACGAATACAACCGTGACTGAACGCACGCACGTCCTTCTGGAAGAGCTGATCCTCGGGCGTGTCGTGCATGTAGATCGAGTACGTGTTCGGGAACATGAACTTCACGAGGCCTAACGCGTTCTTGTCACCAGGCTTCTGGCGGATGCGGTCCTTGCCGCCCTCGGTACGATCTCGTAGTTGTTGCGCTCGAGGAACGTCGGGTCGCTCTCGACCTTCGGCCACAGCTCCTTCGCCATGATGCTGTCGGTCGCGTTCCAGTACGGACGGAAGACGACGTACTGCATGGAGTCGCTGAACGATCGGCGTGTTGCGATCCTCGTACTCCGCCCCGACGATCACCTTCATCTCCATCACCTGCTTGCCGTCGTCGTACGCCTCGAGGCGGAACGACGGGACGTTCACGAACACGTACTTGGCGCCGAGCGACACGCGGCATCCATCGGTAGCGCTCCATGTTCGCGGCGATCTGCCCGAGGCGATACGTCGCCGGGACGTTGAGCGCCTCGCACGGTCTCCTTCCCGAGCGCGCTATCGACGGAGATGCCGTGCTCGCGCTGGAACCTGGCGACGGCGCGCAGCGAGGCCGCGGTCGTAGATGACAGTCTGCGCGCTCGGCGCGACCGCCGCTCCAGCCTTCCCGACAGATTTCTGCGCGCGGCGTCGGCCGGACCGGCGTCAGACGCATCGGCGTGCCGACGTCATAGCCTTCGGCCGCGAGGCGGTCGCGCAGTGCCGTTAGGCGCTCCGCCGACGTCCGAATCGCCGGGCTTGAGACGCCTTGCCTGCTGGCACGAGCTCCCAACCGCCCTGCGCGATGATCTGCCGGTATCGCTGAAGCTGCTTCTGCAGCTCCTTGTACTCCTCGTACTCGGGACGCATCTGCGTCACCGAGACGTCGAACCGCCGGTCCGCGAGGAACCGCGCGAGCGTCGAATCGACCTGCGCGGCGTCGGCTCGATGTGCCAGTCCTGCGACAGCTTGCTCGGATCCACCTGACCGGTGAGCAGGTCCTGGCCGAGCGCGACGTACGTGGCCGTCAGCACGACGTCGAGGTCGCCGAGCAGCTCCGGCGTCGGCTGCTTCGCCTTGAGCAGGCGGAGAGCAGCCGGTGGAGATCATCGAGCGGATAGGCGTCGAGCGCGAGCGCGTCGGCGTCGGCGGTGAGCAGCGCCGTCATCAGCGTCTTCGTGCGACGCTCGCGGAGGCCGTCACCGTCGAGCCAGATCGGCGCAGCCGCCGAACTGCGCGTAGAGCTTCTTCGCGTGCTTCCACTGCGCCTCGGTGATCGGCTTCGGCCGCGTCCTTCCGCAGACGCTCCGCGATCGCCGAGCGAACCTCGGCCATCGGCACGCCCTTCACGGACTTGATCTTTGCGGGCTCGAACGAGTTGTCGATCTCGCCACCGGACGTCGCTGCGGCGCGGCTCCTTCGAGCCGAGCTTGTCGCAGCAGTTCCGAAGACGACGAGCAGCGCGAGACCCGCAGGCGACCCGCGCGAACGCTGGCATCGAGAACGTTGAGGTGATGTGACGGGTTCGAGCGAACCGTTCGCGGCGAATGTGCATTGAAACGAATCTCCTGAGTGGGCACTCGACCCCGTGCAGGAGCAAACCGTTGGGGTCGGTGCGATTCGCCAATAGGCGAAATGCGGGCCACGGGCGCCGCGGCCTTGAGCAACGCAATCGGACGTCGGTAGCTTCCGTCGCGAATCACTTACTACCCCAACGATTCCCATGACGATCCGCACGGTCCCGACGCGAGCCGTTCTCCGATCAGACGCCCGGAACGTCGGGACTGCGCAAGCGCGTCTCGGTGTTTCAGCAGCCGGGCTATCTCGAGAATTTCGTCCAGGCGATTCTCGACGCCGGCGACGCTGCCGCGCGGTGCGACGCTCGTGGTCGGTGGCGACGGACGCTACTTCAATCGTGAGGCGATCCAGATCGTGCTGAGGATCGCGGCGGCGAATGGCGTCGGGCGCGTGCTCGTCGGACGCGGGGGCATCCTGTCGACGCCGGCGGCGTCGTGCGTGATCCGCGAGCGCAAGGCGAATGGCGGGATCATCCTGTCGGCGAGCCACAACCCCGGCGGGCCTAACGGGGACTTCGGCGTCAAGTACAACCTGGCGAACGGCGGACCGGCGCCCGAGCAGGTGACGTCTGCGATCGCGACGCGGACGCGCGAGATCTCGGAGTACCGCATACGGTCGACGCGCCTGACGTGCCGCTCGACCGCGACGGCGAGCACACGCTGGGCGACATGCGCGTGCAGGTGATCGATCCCGTCGCGGACTACGCCGCGCTCATGGAGCGACTGTTCGACTTCGACGCCCTGCGCACGCTGCTCTCCGGCGGCCGGTTCCGCATGCTGTTCGACGCGATGCACGCCGTCACGGGCCCGTACGCCCACGAGATCCTCGAGCGACGACTCGGCGCGCCTAACGGGACCGTGATGAACGGCGAGCCGCTGCCGGACTTCGGCGGCGGCCACCCCGATCCGAACCTGACGTACGCACACGATCTCGTCGACGCAATGCAAGGGCGCGAACGCACCCGACTTCGGCGCCGCATCCGACGGCGATGGCGACCGCAACATGATTCTCGGCCGCGACTTCTTCGTGACGCCGTCGGACAGCCTCGCCGTGCTCGCCGCGAACGCGACGCTCGCGCCCGGCTACGTCGCGGGGCTTGCGGGCGTCGCGCGCTCGATGCCGACGAGCCAGGCGGTCGACCAGGTGGCGAGGCGGCTCGGACATCGGCTGCTACGAGACGCCAACGGGCTGGAAGTTCTTCGGCAACCTGCTCGACGCAGGCCGCATCACGTTATGCGGCGAGGAGAGCTTCGGCACGGGCTCGGATCACGTCCGCGAGAAGGACGGTCTCTGGGCGGTGCTGTTCTGGCTCAACGTTCTCGCGCAAGCGAGGCGAGTCGGTGGAACAGATCGTCCGCGCGCACTGGCGCGAGTTCGGCCGCAACTACTACACGCGCCACGACTACGAGGAGATCCCGACTGACGCGGCGAAGGCGGTGATGACGCGCGTGCAGGAGCAGCTCGCGACTTGCCGGGAACGACGGTCGCGGGAGGCGCGTGAGAACCGCGGACGACTTCGCGTACCACGATCCGGTCGACGGGAGCGTGAGCGAGCACCAGGGGCTTCGCATCCTCTTCGAGGACGGCGCCCGCATCGTGTATCGCCTGTCGGGCACGGGTACGACGGGCGCAACGCTGCGGGTCTACATCGAGTCCTACGAGCCCGACGCGGCGCACCAGGACAACGACGCGCAGGTCGCGCTCGCGCCGCTGATCGAGGCGGCCCTCGAGCTGAGCGATCTGACGGCGATCACGGGTCGGGCGTCGCCAACGGTAATCACGTAGGAACGTGTCATCCCGAGCGCCAGGTCATGCCCGAGCGCGCTAGCGCGAGGTCTATCATCGAACGTCGCATCGCGCCGGACGCAGAAGGCGCGAACGCATGACAGTTCGCGAGCGACAGACCCTCGGTCGGGCATGCTAGCGTCCTGCGGGACGGATGCTAGATGTTGCGGTTTCTGCGTCCTTCTGCGTTGCGCGCAGCGCCTGCGAATTCTGCGTCGCTGTTGGACGTCGCGACGAAGTCGGCGGACTAGCGACGCAGCCAGCTACGAGGACGTCGCACAAGATCCCTCGCTGGCGCTCGGGATGACAGGAGCTGCGCTCGGGATGACGGCGCTTCGCCCGGAATGACAGTCTAGAATCGCTGCCAGCGCGAACCCACGGCCTAACGACACCACCCAGCCCGCCGGCTCGCGGTCGTTCTCGAACCGGTACGCGAAGTCCAGACGGCCCACGATCGATCCGGCCGACCGAATCGATCCGATGCGGAAACCGAAACCGGCGTCGGTGCCCGTGCGGCGCTCCGCGCCGTCGAACCACGCACCGCCGTGATCCACGAAGCCCGCGATACCCAGACCCAACAGACCCAGAAAGCGCGGCAGCGCCAGCCACCGGTACTCACCGTTCAGCAGGTAGTACCGGTCGCCCGTGAACGCATGCGACGGGAACGCCCGCACCCCGTAGCCGAGGCCGAGGTCGTACTCGACGCCGAACGGCGGATTGTTGAGCTGCCCCGCCGCGACGTTCGCCGACCAACAGGTGGCGGTCGTTAGGCTGCATCACCGCGAGCAGGGATGCGTCGGCGCTCGACGAGTCGACGCCGGCGCTCGAGTGGAGGCCGCCCACCGACGCGCCGAGTTGCGCGAAGCCCGCCGGCACGCGCAGCCCCGCCGACGCCGCGAGGCGGCCGCCGACGCCGTTGCGCTCGTACCCCCACGCACGCGGTGCGATCGCGACGTCCGCGCGAACCGTCGGCCCGAGATCGACGTCCTCCACACGACCCATCGCCTCGTAGTTGCGAACCTGGATGTAGCGCGGCGCGCGAAGCGGCGACGTACGGTCCGGCCGCCACCGTGATCGTGCGCGGAAGCTCCGCGGTGCCTCCCTCCTCGCCGAAATCGTCGCGACGCACCTGCCCGTGAAGCCCGACGCGCACGTAGCCGCGCGAGCTCGCGCGAAGCGCCATCGCGCCGTCGGCGCGCAGGATCGCGAACTTCCGTCGCGCCGAGTCCTCGCGAAACGCGTGCCCCCCTCGTAGTGCAGCACGCGACCGTCGAACAGGCCCCAGCTCAACGATCCGCCCTGACGCGACGACAGGCTGACGAACGGATAGTTGAGTGCCGCGCCCGCCGAATGTCCGTCCGATCGGCGGGAGTAGGACGCCCCAATACCCACACGATTCGCGATCAGCCGCGGCGTGTCGAACCCGACGAGCACCGTCGTGCGGTCGGGATCGTTCTGGTAGCCTAACGTGGCGATCGTTCGCGTGCCCAGCAGGTTGATCTCCTGCACGAACGCATTGATGACGTGCTGCGTCCCACTCGTGCGGAGGCCGAAGCCGAGGTTCGTCGTCCAGCCGTCGGTCGTCCGGACGCGCACGGTCACGCCCGAGTCGGTGGTGACGGTGTCGATCTGCACGTCGCGGAAGATCGACGAGCGCGCGAAGGTTCCGCGCCGACTCGTTCACGCGCGCGGTGTCGTACGGCTCACCCGGTCGCGAACAGCAGCTCGCGCCGAATCACGTAGGGCCGAGTCTCGCACGTGCAGCGCGTTGACGAGGGCGAAGCCCCAGAACTGTTTCGCCTCGGCGGAGTCGAACACCTCGCCGCGATCGATCACGATCCGGCGGATGATCGGACCGCTCGGGCGGCCGCTACGTGACACCGCCAGGAGCTCCCTGCGCCGGCCGCCCCAGCGCCGACGATAACGCCGCCAGCATGGTCGCGACTGCGCGACGGACGGCGATCGGGCGAGGACGGTCATTCGGCTCCGGCAGGGTGCACGAGGTACGAGGAGCGAGAAGGCTGCCGCACGTGCCGGATGCATGTCAATCGCGAACTGGCTGCCTCCGTCCTCTGACGCTGTCATGCCTACGGGACGAAACGCGGCTTCGTGTCGGCGTGAATGACGTGCGGCGTCCCGGCGAGCGCCTGGTTGATCCGCGCCACTCGCGACGCGATGATCGCATCGAGGCGAGCCTGCGCCTGATCGGTTTCCGTCTTCAGCTCGCCGAGTCGCAGCATCTCGCCCGCGGTCGGCGGCATCAGCGGCCGCCAGACCATGCCCGATACCGTCTGCACCTCCTCGCGGAGACGCGGATACTGTCGGTACCCGAGCCCCGCGAGCGGACGCGCGAGCACCGAGTCGCGGAACTGCCGGAGGTCCTTGAGCGTCGCCGTCCACGTCGGCCAGCACACGACGCTGCGTCGCCGCCGCAGTCGTGTCGGCCGCGCACCATCGCCCGCGGCTCCGCGGCGGGCGACGCAGCTGATTCTGGAGCGCGGTGAGTTGCCGCATGATGTCGTCGGTCGCCGACGATCACCTGGTTGACGCGCATCGTCAGATCTCGCAGCTGGATCGCCGCGTCGTGCTGCGCGACGACCTGCGCCGGCGTCATGTCGCTCCGCGGATCCATGTCGACCTGCACCGTCTTCGTGTACTGACGTCCACCGACCGAGAGCGCCACGGTGTAGTCGCCCGGCAGCACCGACGGAGCCCGTCGGCCCCGCGAACGCTTCGTCCTCGTTAGGCCCTTCGTGCCACCCTCGGTCGCCGCTCGCCGACGCGCGCGCAGCGCCTCGAGCGACGTGTCGGCCGGTGTGCCCGGCCGCAGCGCCCGCCGCCGCGGCACGCGCGGCACCACCCGCCGGCCCGCCCGGTGGCGCGTCGTAGCGCAGATCCCACGCGACGCGATTGACGCCCGCCTCGTCGTTCACACGCCGCATCCGCCGTAACGACCTTCCCGTCCTTGTCGCGAGATCGTGACGTTCACCTCGCCCGGCGGCTGCTCCTTCAGGTAGTACGTGATCAGCGCACCCGGCGGCGGATTCTCGCCACGCCACGACTTCTGCCCGAGGTTGCCGTCGCGGCTCCACAGGCTCCAGCGCACCGCCGGGCGGATGTCGAACACGCACCACGTCCGACGCCTTCACCGACTCGAGCTGCTGCAGCGCGGTGATGTCATCCATGATGTAGAGGCCGCGGCCGTGCGTCGCGAGCAGGAGGTCGTTGTCGCGCGGATGAATCTGGATGTCGCGCACCTGCACGACCGGCAGATCGCCGCGCAGCGACGTCCAGTGCGCGCCGCGATCCCACGACGCCCACACGCCCATCTCGGTGCCGATGTAGAGAAGATTCCGATTCTTCGGATCCTCGCGCACGACGTGCACCCACGCCGCCTTCGCCGGCAGGTCGCCGGTGATGCGCGTCCACGTCTTGCCGTAGTCCGTCGTCATGTACGCGTACGGCGTGTAGTCGTCGTCCTGATGGTGATCGGCGGCGACGTACGCGGTGCCGGCGTCGTAGTGCGACGCTTCGACCGTCGGGATCCACGCGTTAGGCTTGAGTCCCGGCACGTTCCTGAACACGTTCGTCCACGTCTTCCCGCCGTCGCGCGTGACCTGCACGTTGCCGTCGTCGGTGCCGACCCAGATGACGTTCGAGTCCAGCGGCGACGGCGCGATCGTCAGGATCGTGCAGTGGAACTCCGCCGCCGTGTTGTCGACGACGATCGGGCCGCCCGACGACTGCTGCTTCGCCGGATCGTTGGTCGTGAGGTCGCCCGAGATCGGCTGTCCACGACATGCCGTAGTCCGTGGACTTGAACAGCACGTTGCCGCCGAAGTACACGACCTTCGGATTCTGCGGCGAGAGCGCGATCGGCGAGTTCCAGTTGAAGCGATACTTGTGCGAGATCATCGCGTCGCCGACGGAGCCGACGCGATTCGGGTACGGGTAGATCGTCTTCTGCGTCCCGGTGCGCGTGTCGGTGATGTTGAGCATCCCGCCCTGCGCGTCGGAGTAGACGAGCCACGGCTTGTCCATCACCGGCACGGTGAAGAAGCCGTCGCCGCCCGACACCGTGTACCAGTCGGTCTTTCGGTTGCCCTGGCCGCGACAGCGTCTGGCTCGGCCCACACCAGTTGCCGTTGTCCTGCAGCCCGCCGCACGCCATGTACGGGCGCTGCATGTCGTAGTTGATGTGGTAGAACTGCGTGAACGGGAACGTGTTCACGACCTCGAACGTCCTGCTGCCGTCGTAGCTGACCTGCCAGCCGCCGTCGGATCCGCTGAGGACGCGATTCGGGTTGAGCGGATCGATCCACATCGCCTGATGGTCGCCGTGCACGTCGCGCGCGATCGTGCGGAACGTGGTGCCGCCGTCTTCCGACAGGTACAGTGACCCTGAGAGCGAGAAGATCGCGATTCGGATTCTTCGGATCGACGCGAATGTCGGCGTAGTAGAACGGGCGGAAGTTGATGTTCGGATCGCGGTTCACCGTGCGCCATGTCGCGCCGGCGTCGTCCGACCGCCACAGCTCGCCTTCGCTCTTCGTCTCGCTGATGACGTACACGATGTTCGGATCGCTCGGCGCCACCGCGACGCCGATGCGGTCCATGTCGCCCTTCGGCAGCCCGCGCTCCTGGTCCTTTGCCCGACAGCCGCTCCCACGTGTCGCCGCCGTTCACCGACTTGTAGACCGCGGTGTTGCCGCCGCCCGACTCGAGGTGCCACGCCCAGCGCCGGTAGGTGTACATGCCGGCGTAGATGATGTTCGAGTTGTCCGGATCGGCGGAGATGTCGGAGCAGGCGGTCTGCGGATCGACGTACAGCACCTTCTTCCACGACTTGCCGCCATCGACCGTCTTGAAGACGCCGCGCTCCTCGTTAGGCCCCCACTCGCGCCCGAGTGCCGCACGCGTACACGATGTCGGGGTTGCGCGCGTCGATCACGATGCGCGCGATCTTGTCGCGTCTTCTCGAGACCGATGTGCGTCCAGTGCTCGCCGCCGTCGATCGACTTGTACATCCCGTCGCCGACCGACGCGTTGTTGCGCGGGTTCCCTTCACCGGTGCCGACGTAGATCACGTTCGGATCGCTCGGCGCGATCGCGATCGCCCCGATCGACGAGACGTCCTGCTTGTCGAAGATCGGCTTGAACGTCGTGCCGCCGTTCGTCGTCTTGATGATCCCGCCGTTCGCGCCGGCGACGTAGTACGTGAAGCGGATCGCCCGGAACGCCGACGACGACCGAGATGCGGCCGGCGTTGTTCGCGGGACCAACCGATCGCCAGTTGAGCCGCCGCACGCGTCGTCGATCGGCAGACCGGGATCGCGAGGTCGGCCGCGACGCCTTGTCGGACGGAGGGGGCCGAGGGCGGCGTGTTCTGCGCCGGGCGGCTGCGCGTGCGGCGTGCGACAGGAGACAGCGCAGGAACAGCCACGAACGAGGGATGCGCACGTCATTGGGCGATACCTCGATGATAGGGAGATCGTAGACGGGTAGAACGTCTGCGTACGGTGCTCGCGCTACATTGCAGCGAACGGTTGCGCCTTCGCCAGCGAATCCGAAACCCTGGGTCACCGGGTAATGTCCAATTTCAGTAACGGGCGGTGTCATTCGGTCGTCGGCGCCGTTTTCGCCCGCCCTCCGTTCCCGGTTCCCTGTTCCCGCTGTCCCTGCCGTTGTCGCTCGCCGAACAGATTCGCGATACCCTTGGGTCATCCTTCACCGTCGAGCGCGAGCTCGGCGGCGGCGGCATGTCGCGCGTCTTCGTCGCCTACGACCAGGCACTCGAGCGACGCGTCGTCGTGAAGGTGCTCGCGCCCGGAGCTCATGGCGGACGTCAACGCCGAGCGCTTCCGGCGCGAGATCCTCGTCGTGGCGGGGCTGCAGCATCCGCACATCGTGCCCGTGCTGAGCGCCGGCGACATGGGGGGCCGGCCATACCTCGTGATGCCGTACGTCGAGGGCGAGTCGCTGCGCACGCGCATTGCGCGAGGTGGGCCGATGCGCATCGTCGACGCCGTCGGCGTCCTGCGCGACGTCGCTCGCGCGCTCGCCTACGCGCATGAGCGCGGCATCGTCCACCGCGACATCAAGCCGGACAACGTGCTCATCCACGCGGGCTCGGCCGTCGTCGCTGACTTCGGCGTCGCGAAGGCGCTCGACGTCGCGCGGCGAACACCCGGGCATCGCATCGCAGGGCACGCTCACGGCCGCCGGCGCGTCAATGGGCACGCCGGGCTACATGGCGCCCGAGCAGATCGCCGCGGACCCTAACGCGGACTACCGCGTCGACATCTACGCGTTCGGCGTCACCGCGTACGAGACGCTCGCCGGCAAGGGTCCGTTCCACGGTCGCCCGCCGCACGCGCTGCTCGCGGCGCACCTCTCGGAGGAGCCGCCGCCGCTCGGCGACGGCTGCGACCCGACGTCCCGGCGGCGCTCGCGTCGCTCGTGATGCGGTGCCTCGAGAAGGATCCCGACCGGCGACCTCAGAACGCGCAGCAGATTCTCACGGCGCTCGAGGATCCGGCGGTACTGAGCGGCGAGCTCGACGCCGTCGACGATTACCGGCGCAGCGATCGCCGCGCAGAGCGCGAGCGTCTCGTCGCCAGCGCGATTGCGCTGGTCGTGGCGGTCGTCGCGTCGGTGGTCGCCGCGGTTGCCATCGGCGTTGCTCATTCGACGCGGATCGCCTGCGTCAGCTCCGGCAGTCGTGGCCGCGCCGGTCGCGCCGAGCGATCGCGGTGCTTGCCGTTCGTGGAGCTCGGGAGCGACTCGGGAAAGGTGGCCGCGGAGGCGATCCAGACGGAGCTGACGAACGCGCTCGCGCGTGATCGTCGTGTGCGCGTCGCGTCGTCGAACACGGCGGTTGCACTGCAGAAGCGGCTCTCGCTCGGGCAGAAGGTGAACGACGCCGTGACGCTGTACGTCGAGGGCGTCGTGCAGCGCGAAGCGAACCGCGTCCGCGTCGACGCGCGCATGGTGAACGCGGCGGACGGCTTCATGGTGTGGGCGCAGAGCTACGAGGGGAACGCGAACCAGCTGCTCTCACTGCGCACCGAGATCGGCAACGCGGTGGCCGAGGCCGCCGCTGCGTCACAACTCGGGCTTCCCGACCGAAACCGCCCAGCGCCGACGAAGACCGAGACACGCCACGACGCCGTAGCAGATTGCCGGGGGGTGCCCACGTGGTCAGATTCGCCGTCGTCGCTCGCGAGTCTCGCCGTCACTTTCGCCCACTACCCCTCGCCTCATGACTGTTCCGCCCACCGCGACCGTCCCGGCGGCTGACCGCCGGCATCAACGAATACGTCGGCTGGATCGTCGCCCGCATCGGCAGCGTCCGGCTACCGCACCGACCTCCAGATCGGCGGCTTCAATTTCATGGCCGACGAACCGACGAGCATCGGTGGTAGCAGGCTCGGCCCTACACCATACGAGTTCCTGCTCGCCGCATCGGCGATCGTGCACGGCAATGACGCTACGCATGTACGCGTCGCGCAAGGGGTGGCCGTTCGAGAGCGTCGTCGTGCGTCTTCGCGATACGCCGCTCGCACATGAAGGACTGCGTCGACTGCCGCGACGTCCGCCGTCGGCCCGCGAAACATCGATCGCATCGTCGAGCTCAACGGCGATCTTTCGCCGGAGCAGCGAACGCGACTTCATGCAGATCGCCGACCGCTGCCCGGTGACACAAACGCTCACGCGTGGAATTCAGATCCGAACCGTGGAGTAGACCCCGAATGTCCGAACGACGCATCGCCTTCGCTTCCCGCACCGCCGGTCGCGCGACCCCGCTCCTGTTCGCCGCCTTCACAGGGTTCGCCGCGACATCCGCAGCGACCGCGCAGGCCGCAGCGTCGAGTTCGATCCCGACGCCGGCGTCGGTGATCGGCTTCGAGCCGGGCGCCGATCGCAAGCTGCCGACGTGGAAGCAGGTCACCGACTACTTCACCGCGCTCGACAAGGCGAGCCCGCGCGTGATCGGTGCGCACGCTCGGCAAGACGACGTTAGGCCGGCCGTTCATCGTCGCGTTCATCTCCGATCCGGCGACGCTCGCGAACCTTCGCGCGCTACCGGCAGATCCAGCGCAAGCTGATGGACCCGCGCCTCCGCGCGGCCGGCGAGCGCGACACGCCTCATCGCCGACGGCAAGCTCGTCGTGCTCATCACGTCGAGCATCCACTCGACGGAGGTCGGCGGCATCCTGACGCCGCTCGTCCTCGCCGACCGGCTCGCGCGAGCCGAGACGCCGGAAGCGCGGCAGGTGCTCGCGAACTCGATCATCATGCTCGTGCCGTCACAGAACCCCGACGGCGTGGACATCGTCGGCGACCACTACCGCAAGACGCTCGGCACGCGCGGAAGAAGGGAGCGGCCCGCCGGACCTCTACCACTACTACACGGGGCACGACAACAACCGCGACTGGTACGCGTTCACGCAGCATCGAGACGCGCTACACGGTCGACTCGCTGTACACGCCGTGGGATCCGCAGATCAACAACGACATTCACCAGCAGGGCGTCGAACGCCGGCCGCATCTTCATTCCGCCGTACATGGATCCGGTCGAGCCGAACATCGACCCGATCCTCACCGCCGGCGACGAACTCGTTAGGCTCGGCCATGAGCTGGCGGATGATCTCGGACGGCTTCACCGGCGTCGCGACGAACGCGTCGTACGACCAGTGGTCGCCCGCGCGCCAGTACTCGCTCAACCATCGCGGCGTCCGCATCCTCACGGAGACGGCGAGCGCGCGTCTCGCGTCGCCGATGGACATGCCGTTCGATCACGCTGGGCCCGGGACGCGGCTACGACGCGCGCGACGGTGACGTGGAACTATCCCGTGCTGTGGCCCGGCGGAACGTGGGCGATCGGCGACATCGTGCAGTATCAGACCGCGGCCAGCTGGGCGCTGCTCGTCGAGGCGGCGCGCGACCGGCAGGGATGGCTCGAGAGCTACGCGCAGATGGGCGATCGCGCGTTAGGCGCGTCTGCCGCGCGTGGGGGAAGGATGCGTGGCCGTCCGCGTTCGTGATCCCGAAGGCGCAGGCCGACACGCAGGCGCTGCAGCGTCTCGTCTGGACGCTCCAGCACGGCCAGGTCGAGATTCGTGAGACCACCGCGCCGGTGACCGCCGGCGACAAGAGCTATCCGGCCGGCAGCTACGTCGTGCTCGTGCGCAGCAGCCGTTCGGCACGTACGCGAAGGCGTTGCTCGAGCGCCAGAAGTATCCGGACCTGCACGAGTATCCCGGCGGCCCGCCGAAGCGGCCATACGACGTCACCGCGCACACGCTGCCGCTGCTGTTCGGCGTCGACGTGGCCGCAGTCGACGGGCGACGCCTCCGGCAACCGGCTCGATCGTCAAGCCCGTCGCCGAGCCGACGTTCACCACGGCCGCTGAGCGATGCGCGCGCGCGACGCGTCGCGATCTTCCGCACGACGCGCAACGAGTCGATGGACGACGGCTGGACGCGCTGGGTGTTCGACAAGTACCGGGTGCCGTTCACGCGATCACCGAGAAGGATCTCGCCGCCGGCTCGCTCAACGCGAAGTTCGATGCGATCGTGATCCCGGATCAGTCGCCGCAGCAGCTGGCCCGCGCGATCGGCGATGCGGGCTCGGCGGCGTTAGGCGCGTTCGTCGAAGGCGGCGGAAACGTGCTGGCGTTCAACGACGCGTCGCGTTGTTCGCGGATCGACGCATGAAGCTGCCGGTAAAGAACGTGCTCGAGGGTGTGAAGAACACGGACTTCTACGCGCCAGGCTCGATCTTCGGCGTGGAGGTCAACAAAGCGAGCCCGCTCGCGGCCGGCCTCAACGACGCCGGTGC
Organism: uncultured Gemmatimonadaceae bacterium; assembly: GCA_963829055.1. Lineage (GTDB taxonomy): Bacteria > Gemmatimonadota > Gemmatimonadetes > Gemmatimonadales > Gemmatimonadaceae > JAJKIV01. Next base: position 273,360 of record CAWHHI010000011.1, read on the forward strand.
CGGCAGTCTGGTTCGAGGACAGGCCGGCGTTCGAGATCACGGACCCTGCCGCGGCGACCGCGGTGCTCTCGTATCCCGGCGAGCGGGAATGCACTTGCTCTCCGGCTGGCTCCTCGGCGCCACAGAAGCTGAACGGCAAGGCCGCGATGGTCGACGTGAAGCGCGGGCGCGGGCACGTGGTGCTGTACGGATTCCGCCCGCAGTATCGGGGTCAGAGCAACGCGACGTTCCCGCTGATCTGGGCGGCGATAGGCGAAACCGGCGGCATAGCCGTGATTCCGGCTTTGCATCTCGGCATCATCTCGCCGGGGTCGGTGGGAACTACGATTGGGCGGATGAACTGCAGAAACAGCCGGATACTACTTTGAATTGACGCTGGCTCTCACCGGACTCTGAACGAATGGGGACGGCCGCTCGGGACGCAGGAGCCTCCCGAGCGGCCGTCTCCAAAGAATCCCGGCTCGTTGCGAGAGGAGCCGGATTCTACCGAGCAGTATCCTGCTGTTTCCGTTTCATCCGCCCGATCGCAGTTCCCACCGACCCCGGCGCGACGCTGCCTGAATGCAAAGCCGTATCCGGTAGTTTCGCCGTACAGATCCGCCCAATCGTTGTTCCCACCGGCCGCTTGCGCACCGAGCCTGACAACACAAATTCACCGCGCGCCCGTCCGATGATTGCACCCCTGGGCCGACCCCTGCCTGCCCGCATGCCGCGACAAACCGCTTGGCCCGCCCCAGTTCCGCGATCATCGCCAGCAGCACGCCGCCTCCTGGCCGCGATCTTCACCTTCGCCGCTACCGTCCACCACCACCGCCGCGCAGACCCCGGCCAATCCGCGCGTCATCGCCCGTCGCGAAAGCCCACGCCATCACCAGAAGGCCCCAGTCGTGAACGGCCACCTCGACGACGTAGGCCTGGCAGGACGCCGAGCCGTTCAGCGGGCTTCGTCCAGCGCGAGCTCCAGGAGGGCGCCCCCGTCACCGAGCGCACCGAGGTGCGCATCCTCACCGACGGCGAGGCGCTCTACGTCGGCGCGTGGCTGTACGATCGCGACCCGTCGCGCATCGTGCCCGGCGAGAAGGTCCGCGACGTCGACGCTCACGAACAGCGACTACTTCGCGATCATCCTCGACACGTACCTCGATCGCCAGAACGGCTTCGTCTTCGCGACGACGCCGGCCGCCGTCGAGTACGACGGTCAGGTCGTGAAGGAAGGCGAAGGCGGCGGCGTGCACGCAGACCGGGCAGACGCGCGCGCAATCCGGCTCGATGGGCGGCTTCAACCTGAACTGGGACGGCAGCTGGACCGTCGCGACGTCGGTCGACTCGTTAGGCTGGTACGCCGAGTTTCGCATTCCGTTCTCGACGCTGCGCTACGGCGGCGGCGCGACCCAGACGTGGGGCCTCAACTTCGCCCGCAGCATCCGCCGCAAGAACGAGGAAGCGTTCTGGTCGTTCATTCCGCGCCAGTTCAACCTCTATCGGCTCTCGCGCGCCGGGACGATGGAAGGCATCCAGGTCCCCGTGCGGCGCGTCGCGACGGTCACGCCGTACGTCCTCGGCGGCATGTAGCGCGCGTACGCGCTCGACGCGCCAGGGCAGCCTCGGCTCCGACGCCACGCGACTCGAACGAGTTCGGCGCGGACGCCAAGTACGGCCTGACGCCGAGCCTGACGCTCGATCTCACCTACAACACCGACTTCGCGCAGGTCGAGGTCGACGAGCAGCGCACGAACCTCACGCGCTTCCCGCTCTTCTTCCCGGAGAAGCGGCCGTTCTTTCTCGAGAACGCCGGCATCTTCTCGGCGGGAACGCCGCAGGCCGTCGACCTGTTCTTCACGCGGCGCATCGGCATCGACAGCATCGGCCGACCCGTGCCCGATCATCGGCGGCGGACGCGTGTCCGGACGCGCTGGCCGGTCTCACCGTCGGGCTGCTGCAGCTCTTCACCGACGATGTGCCGACGAGGGCCGCCCGACGACGTCGTACACCGTTGCACGCGTGTCGCGCGAGCTCTCGGCGCGCTCACGCGTGGGCGCACTCGCGGTGCAGCGTATGGCGACGACCAACGCCGACGACTCACAACCGCACCTACGCGCATCGACGGACGCATTGGCGCTGGGCCAGAACTGGACGTTCGACTGGTGGGGCGCGAAGACCGAGACGCCGGGCCGCACCGGCGATGAATTCGGCTACAGCGCGCGCGCCGGCTACACGACGGCCGACTGGAACAACACGCATCCGCTTCGTGCAGGTTGGCGACGCGTTCAACCCGGAGGTCGGTTTCCTGAATCGATCGGCGGCTATCGCTTCTACGACATCTCGTTCATGCGGCTCGTGCGCCGCCGGGAGTGGAAGTGGTTCAAGCAGTGGAACCCGCACTCGAGCTACCGCGGCTACTACGGCCTCGATGGCTTCTACCAGAGCGGCACAATGGCACGTCGATCTCACCGAGGTCGAGTTCGCGAACGGCGGACGCTTCGGCCCCGAGCTGAACATCTATCACGAGGGACTGCAGGAACCGTTCGAGATCTCGCCAGGCGTCATCGCTCCCCGTCGGGAGCTACGACTACCCATCACTCGGTCTCGATCTCGTCGCACGAATCCGAGCGCTCCGGTGTCGCTCACGCTGCGCGGCGACTTCGGGCCGTTCTACGACGGGACTCGCAACGGCGGCAGCGCGACAATCGTTATGCGGTACGGCGCGTCGTTCACGTCGTCGCTGCTCGTCGACTACAACGACGTGCATCTCGACGAGGGCAACTTCGTGCGCTCACTGATCGGGACTCGCCTCGCCTACTTCTTCACGCCGCGGATTCTCGCGCAGTCACTCGTGCAGTACAACAACCAGGCGCGGGCGTGGACGGCGAACGCGCGCTTCGGATGGCTCAACACCGCCGGCACTGGCTTGTTCGTCGTGTTCAACGAAGGCCAGGTCGCCGACGGATTCTTCGATTGGGTCCGCCCGCAGTCACGTTCGTTCATCGTGAAGTACACGCGGCAATTCGGAACCGGCGGCTAAGCCAATGGACAGATAGCGAGGTCAGCACAGCGCCGACCTCCGCACACACTCCGTTGGCCGACCAACTATGGGCTCTCGCCGCAACGGAGTTGTCGTTGGTGGACAGCTGCACCGATCGTGGAGGATACGTGCCGTCATTCCGGACGGCCAAGTCGAACCCCAGGTGAGGTGAGGCCACCATGCATCGATCGACATGGGCGACCGCGCTCGCGGTCGTCACTCCCGCCGTTCTCCTGCTCGCGGCCTGCGGCGAACAGCCAGCGCCGACGGACGCTACTCGCGATGCGCCGTCTGTCGCCTTCAGCCGAGGCGAGAATGGGCAGGAACACGCCGGCGCGATCGTCGCACACGACAGCTGCGATCCGGCCTCGTTCAACCTCGCTATTGGTCCCGGCACCTGCCTGAAGAACGGCAACACGACATTCCAGGAATTCATCGGCGAGCTGACCGCCACACGCGTTGTTCGCAAATGGAACTTCACGCCGACGCAACTCACCGCGCATTTCGGGGTCAACCTGCTTGGCAACAACGTCGGCGGTGAAGAACACACCTTCACCCCCGTCAGACAGTTCGGCGGTGGTGTCGTTCCGATTCTCAACCAGCTGTCCGGGAATCCGGTTATCGCGCAGGAATGCCTCAGCCTGGACGAAGACGACGTCGTTGCTCCTGGCGGCAAGTACATCATCGAGTCGGAAGAGCTGGCGGAGGTCGCGGACAACAGCGGCATCGCGCGCGTCGAGTGCTGCATCCATCCGTGGATGCGTTCCGAGGTTCGGCTCAAGAGCTAGCCATCATCTCGCGCACATGAGTGGGAACCGCGGGCGTGCCATGAGCACGCCCGCGGTTTCACATCCAGCTCTGGCTTCTTCTGTCGCTCCATGAGTCGAACGACCTATGTCGAGCGCGATCGAGCCGTCGCGGGTCGGACGTCGCGGGTCGGCCCATCACGGCCAGATGAGAGGATTCGAACGAACCGCCCGTTTCATCATCGTTCGCTTATCTCGTCGCCTCGGGCCAGCGGGTCGGTTCGCCGCAGGGCCCAGCTATCTATAGTGGAGCGCAGTCATGTCTCTCGTTCCCGCGTCTTCGGGGGCCTTCACGGCCGGCAGTGCGTTTCATCATGACTTCCTGATCCGCAGCAACGCCCCGCGCAGCGCCGATGCTCCGATTGAGTCCGATCCCCTCGGGCGGCTGGAGCGGGCGGTTGCCGTCGCGCTGTCACCGTTCGACTACGCCGACGCCACGGCCTGGGCAGACGCTCTCACGGCGGCTCTCTGCACCGTCGCCGGCGCGGACGCGGGATTCGTCCTGCTGCCGGGCACTTCCCTTCCGTGGCGTACGGTCAGCACGGGAGCGAACGCGGACGCGACAGGCCCAGGCTCCAGTTCTCCACTGCACGACGAGATCACCGAACAGCTTCGCACCGGGGCCAGCGGAGACCTCGTGCTCTGGGCGCGTGACGATCTTGCCGACACCGCCGTCCAGCCGACCACGATCACACCTCGTCACACCGTCGGCATCCGCGTCCGCACCGATCGTGGTGCGGTCGCCGCGGTGTGCATGGAGCGGCACCCCGACCTCGGCCCCGCCCCGCACTACCTGCTGGCGTCACTCCGGGCGATCGCACCCGCCTTCCGGGCCGGCGTGAACACATGGGTCAGCGCCACCGCGGCCCAGACGAACATCGCCCAGATGCTCGACTCGCTCACTGACGCCGCCCTGCTGTTCGACGCTGCCGGTACGCTCGTCCACGCGAATGCGGCCGCGGACCGCCTAACGTCTGCGGCGGACACCGCGCGCCTGCGCCGCGAAACGCAGCGCATCGCCTGGGCCCTCGGCGCGATCGCGCATCGCCGCGCGACGGCGAGCCGCGGGCCGGCCGTTCGGTCGCACGATGCGTCGCAGTCGGCGACGCCTACCACGCAGAGTGTTCGGGTGGGTGCCACGGTGTACCAGCTTCGCGGAACAATGGTTGGCGAGCAGCTGACTGGTGCCAAACCCGCCGTGCTGATCACGATCACCGTCGCCGCCGCAAAGCCGCTGACGGACGACGAGCTCCAGGCCGAGTATGGATTGACCGCGCGGGAGACGCAGGTGGCGCGGCTGATCGATGAGGGACTGTCCAACAACGAGATCGCCGATCGGCTGGGCGTCCGGTTCTTCACCGCCCGCAATCACGTGGAGCGTACGCTCGCGAAGCTCGGCGTACCGAGCCGAAATCGCGTCGGGCCGCTGCTGCGCACTGGGGCGGAACCTTGCGACTCGAATAGGGCGACGGCGGCCTGACCGTTAGCGTCAGCGCTGATTCTCCGGAATCAGGCGCTCGACGATCACCACGTCGCGCCACACGCCATCGAGCTGCGCGTGCCGTTCGTACACGCCGACCTCGCGGAATCCGTGTCGCGCGCACAATCCACGTGACGCCGAGTTCTCTGGAAAGATCCGCGACAGGATCTTCCAGACGCCCGCCTCGGCGCACGCCTCGACGAAGCGCGCCATGAGCGCGTCACCGACCCGCTGACCGCGCGCACGCGACGACACGTACACCGAGAACTCGGCCACTCCGTCGTAGCACGGACGCGACCGATACTCTGACGCGCGCACCCAGCCCACGACCTCGGCGTCGCCCCTGTTCCCATCCACCCGCTCGGCCACGAGAAACGGCCGCTTGATACGCGCGACGCTACGCGAGCCAGCCCGGCCACATCTTCGGGCGAGCGCTCGGTCGTCTCGAACGTCGCGCCCCGTCCGCGAATCCCCTCGTTGTAGATCGTCGCGATCGCGGCCGCGTCGCGAGGCTCGCGCATCGGATGCGAATCGAGGCCGGCATCCTCGTGGACGCCGGCCTCGTGAGGTCAGTTCTCTTCGTCGTGCCTACTCGGACGCCACCTTCGAGTCCTTCGGCTTGTTCGCGTTCTTCACGTAGATGTCGAGCCACGCCGTCCACCGCGCCCACTGGTCGAGAATCGTCTCCTTCGTCGCCGGGCCGTGATCCTCGTACGGATACATGTACAGCGACGCGACTTTGCCGAGCCCCTGCAGCGCGTGCATCATGCGGATCGAGCTGATCGGATCCGTGCCGACGTTCTGGTCCTCGAGCGAGTGATACATGAGCAGCGCGCCCGAGAGCTTGTCGGCCTTGAAGAACGGCGACATGTCGAGGTACGTCTTCTGCGCCTTCCCAGAAGTCGCGACGCTCGTTCTGGAACCCGTTAGGCGTGAGCGTGCGGTTGTACATGCCGTCGCCCGCGATGCCCGCCTTGAAGAACGGCGTGTTCACCATCGCGTTCACGGTGCTGAACGCGCCGTAGCTGTGGCCACCGATGCCCGAGCGCGGCTGCGGTCGATGTAGCCCTGCTTGTCCAGCTCATCGATCACCGCCGTCAGGTTCGCGACGAGATCGGTCACGTAGTTGTCGTTCATCCGTCCGTTCGACGCCGACGATCGGCGGATCGAAGTTCGCGACGGCGTAGCCCTGCGTGACGAGGTACTCGATCGTGCGCGGGCCGGCCTGCGGGAACTGGTTGATGTTGTTCGTGCGCAGCGTGCGATCGTACCCGCCTGATCGGTGAACTCGTACGGGTAGAACCAGAACATGGCCGGGAGGCGCGTGCCCGGCCGGTAGTCCGACGGCAGCGTCAGGTTCACCATGAACTTGTAGCCGTCCGCGCGCGTCACCGGGATGCGCTTGCGGATCGCCGCCGTGAACTCCGGCGTGTAGTCCTTGTTGTTCGTGAGCTTCGTGTACTGGCCGGACTGCGCCGTCGCGCAGATACGAGTCCGGCACCTGCGTCGGCGACTCGCGCGACGACGACGAACTTCGTGAAGTCATCGTCCAGCGCGGCCGTCACCGTCTCGTACATGTCGGCCTGGCCTTCGAACACGCGCGACTTCTGACCGGTCTTGATCTCGACCTTGTCCACGAAGCCGTGCGGCGCCGAGTCCTGCCACGTCTTGAAGTAGCGCGTGCCCTCGAGGAACGCGTACTTGCCGTCCGTGGACAGCTGGGCGACCTGCACGCCGATTGCGACCGCGCTTCGCCACGATGGTGCCGGGGTTCTGGTAGAACGTCAGCGAGTCAGCGCCGGTGCCGCCACGACCGCCACCGCCGCCGAACCCACGGCCGTCGCCGCCGACGGTCGCGTTGAGCCCGCGCACGCGCCAGATCGTGTACTTCTTGCCCGGCTCGTCGAAGTAGACCGCGTACACGTGACCGGTGCCGCTCGCGTTCTCGGCCACGAACACCGACTTCGCATCGTCCGTGAACAGCACGCCACCGATGCGGTTGTCGCTCTCGAGCAGCAGCTTTCTTCGACGACGCGTCGAACGGCGGCGTCCACTGATAGAGATGGTCCTTCCGACGCGCGCCACCCGGCCGCCCTGCGGCGCCGCGTCGCGTCGTGTCGGCCGGCGCGCGCCAGCACCGCGCGGCGGACGCCGAATCCTGCTGCAGGAAGTAGATCCCGGCCCGTTAGGCATCCAGCCGACGTTGCGCGGCAGCGCTGTCGTTCGCGCCGGCGCCCGGCGGGCCGAAGCTGTCATCATCGCCGCTCGTCACTTCGCGCAGCGGACGGTTCGCGACCTCGCGTCAGCATCTTGCCGTCGCGTCCCAGATCTGCTCCGACGTGCCGAACGAGTTGTACTGCACGATGTAGGAGAACGGCTTCTGCATGAGCGTCACGTGGAAGTACTTCCCGTCCGGCGACGCATCGACGGCCGAGATCATCCCCGGCGCGCCGATCTTCTTGACGCTGCCGCTGCTCGACGTTGATCGTCGCGAGCTGGCCGGTGACGTAGTACTCCATCAGCTCCTTCTCGAACGGATCGCGGAGGAGGCTCGCGAAGTTGCGGGTCTTCTCCTTCTTCTCGTCCGTCAGGCGGACGAGCGGGCCGGTCTCGATCGCCGGACGCTTCGGCTCCGCCTTGCGTGCATCCGGAATCAGCACCGTGACGAGCTGGCTTCCGTCCGCCGTCCAGTCGACCGTCGTCACGAGCGTCGCGAGCAGCGCGCGCGGCGACACCTGGCGCGACTTGCCGGTCGCGAGGTCGGCGACGTAGAGCCGCGAGGCATCGTCGAAGTTCGCGATGTAGGCGAGCTTCGATCCGTCGGGCGACCACTGCGGGCTGCTGACGCTCGCGCCCTTCGGCGTCTCGATCGTCGCGCGACTGGCCGGTGCTCGCGTCGATGATCGCGAGGCCGGCTCGACCCGCGCGTCGTGAGGGCCCGCGCGCGGTTCGCCTTGTAGTCGACCTGCAGCCCGGCGAAGTAGTAGTGCGGCTTGCCGAACGTCTGGACGCTCGGCAGCCCCTCACTCTGCAGCTTGAGGAAGTACTTCCGGTTCGGGCTCTGGTTGTTGACAGCGTCACGTTGTTCTGTCGCGGCGCCGTGACGAGCCGCTCGATCGCCGCGGGCGGCTTCACGTACGTCTCGGCCGCCAGCCGCTCTTTGGGCGGAAGCTCTTCCTTGCCGTTGTCGGCGCTGTTCTGTTGCGCTCGCGCGCCAACGGCGCGATCGCGACGGCAAGGGCCGTCGGGAGCACGAAGCGCTCGCGTGGACAATGCGACGGAACGAGAGGGGCATGGACACTCCAGGATGGGTTTGGCGCTCCTGCGGCGGGAGAATCGCAGGGTTCTGCTGTGCCATACGCACAACCTGCCGGAAACGCGGCAACTCTGGCAAATTCGATGTGAGACACCCGGCTTGCGAACGCGGCGATCGCCCCGCTGCAGCACCCTACGACTCGTGTCGCCGCGCCGCCCACGCGCGACTCGATCACTCTCCAGCCGGTCGCGTCCGACCATGAAGTCGCTGATTCTGCGTCTGCGCTCGCCTCATCCGCGGCCGTCACATGATCTGCGTCGTCGCGGTCTCTCGCACGTCCGTCGCGCGTCAGCCGTCGGCCAACGCATCAGCGCGTCGCGCGACACCGGCGTCGTCGCGTCGCGGCGCGGCGTCGTCGTGTCCGTCTCTGGGCATCGCGTCGGACGTCGGCGCGTCGGTGCTGCGCGCGGTGGCAACGCCGTCGATGCCGCCGTCGCCACGGCGTTCGCCCTCGCCGTCACGCACCCGAGCGCCGGGAACCTCGGCGGCGGCGGGTTCATGATCGTGCGAACGGCCGACGGCAAGGCGACCACGTTCGACTATCGCGAGCGCGCGCCGCGGCGCCGCGACGCCGACGATGTATCTCAAGACCGACGGCACGATCGACCGGTCGCTCACCGCGCGGGATGGCTCGCCCCGGGCGTGCCCGGCACCGTTCGCGGACTCGCGACTCGCCCACAAGAGATTCGGCAAGCTGCCCGTGGGCCGACGTCGTACGGCCCGCGGCGCGACTCGCGTTAGGCTTCCCGCTCTCGAAGGCGCTCGCGTCGAGCCTCAATTCGACCGTCGCGCAAGCACATGGCGCCGTTCCCGTCGTCGGTCGCGGCGTACGGGAAGCCGGGCGGCGGAAGCTGGGCCGCGGGCGACACGATCCGACCTGACGGATCTCGCTCGCACACTCGACGCGATCGCGTCGAAGCGGGCCCAACGCGTTCTACACCGGCTGGATCGCCGACAGCCTCGCCGCGCAGATGAAGGCGAACGGTGGCCTGATCACGAAGGCCGATCTCGCCGCGTACGAGGCGAAGGAGCGCGCGCCGGTTCGCGGCACGTTCAACGGCTATGACGATCATCGCGATGGGCCCGCCGAGCTCCGGCGGCACCGTGATGCTCGAGACGCTCAACATCCTCGAGAAGTTCGACGTCGCGAAGATGGACCGCTGGTCGCCGGACTATCTGCATCTCCGCATCGAGGCGGCGCGACGCGCGTACGCCGACCGCGCGCGCTGGCTCGGTGACCCGGACTTCGTGTCGGTGCCGGTGGCGCGCCTAACGTCGAAGGCGTACGCCGACACGCTCGCGCGCGGCATCAAGCGCGATCGCGCGTCGAGCAGCGTCGAGATCGGCGCGGACATCGTCACGGTCGCGCGCCGCCGAGTCCGATGAGACGACGCACTTCTCGGTCGTCGACGGCGCCGGCAACGCGGTGTCGAACACGTACACGCTCGAGGGCGGCTACGGGTCGGGCGTCGTCGTTCGCGGCGCCGGCTTCATTCTCAACAACGAGATGGGCGACTTCAACAAGAAGCCCGGCGAGACGAACGCGGCGGCGACATCGGCACGCCCGCGAATCTGATCGCGCCAGGCAAGCGGATGCTGAGCTCCATGTCGCCCGCGATCGTGACGCGCGATGGGCGTCTCGTCCTGGTGACGGGATCACCGGGCGGCCGCACCATCCCGAACACGGTCCTCGACGTGGTGCTGGGGGTGACGGCGTTCGGCGAACTCGATCCGCAGGCGGTCGACGCGCCGCGCCTGCACCACCAGTGGCTCCCGGACTCGACGACGATCGAGCCGGGCAAGGTGAGCGACGCGACGATCGCGGCGCTTCGCGCGCGCGGCCAGGCCGTGCGCCTCTCGACCGGACGACAGGGCGATGCGCACTCGATCTGGGTCGACCCGAAGACCGGCATCGCGTACGGCGCAGCCGACCACCGCAGCCCGGACTCGAAGGCGAGCGCGCCGCGTTAGAACGCGTGTCATTCCGAGCGAAGGCCCGCAGGGCCGCAGTCGAGAATCGACAACGCACGACCGACTACGTTCGGCAGCGTGGCCAGTGAGTCAGCTTCCAGTCGTTAGGAGGAGGTCTCAGGCATCAGGGTAACAAACACCCTCGATACCTGATACCTCGACCTGAGTAGCTGACGCGCTCGGAACTGGCCATGCCGCCGCCGGAGCCATCCGCCGCCGCATGCCCTCACGGAACTTTGATGCAAGAAGCCTGATTTACTCGACTCACTCAGGCTTCCTGCTCGAACCGTGTCACGATTCCCGCAGATACCGCCCCCAGCCCACGCGCGCTTCACCCCGCCTGGCTCGCGCTCGCCGTCACGTTTCTCGTCCTGCTCGTCTGCTGCCGCCGTTCGCGCGACGCCGAGCGTTCTGTTCCTCCCACTCGAGCAGGAGTTCCACTGGTCGCGGTCGACCGTCTCGCTCGCCGTTTCGGTCAACATTCTGCTCTACGGTCTCGTCGGCCCGTTCGCCGGCGCGCTCATGCAGCGTCTCGGCGTTAGGCGCACGACGCTGATCGCGCTCACGCTGCTCGCGGGCGGCGTCTCGCTCGCGACGCTCGTCAGGCAGCCCTGGCAGCTCGTGCTCGTCTGGGGCGTCGTCGTCGGCGCCGGCAGCGGAATGGCGGCGCTCGTGCTCGGGGCCACGATCGTCAACCGCTGGTTCGTCGCGCGACGCGGACTGGCCATGGGCATCCTGACGGCGAGCACCGCGACCGGGCAGCTCATCTTCCTGCCGCTGCTCGCTTCGCTCATCGAGCGACACGGGCTGGCGGTTCGGCGATTCTCATCGTCGCCGCGGCGGCCGCGCTCATGATCCCGCTCGTGTTCGTCGCTGCTCCGCGAGCGCCCGAGCGATCTCGGCATTGCGCACCGTACGGCGGAACGGTCGACACACGCACCGACGGCCGCCACGGCGAATCCCGCGCGCGTCGCCATTCAGGCGCTCGCCGACGGCCTGCGGTCGCGCGACTTCTGGCTGCTCACGCTCACGTTCGTGATCTGCGGCGCGTCGACGAACGGCCTCGTGGGCACGCACCTCATTCCGGCCGCGCACGACCACGGCATTCCCGAGGTTCGCGCGGCAGGCCTGCTCGCGATCATGGGCGTCTTCGACCTCGCCGGCACCACGGCGTCGGGCTGGCTCTCGGATCGCTGGGACAGCCGGCGGCTGCTCGCCTGGTACTACGGGCTGCGCGGGCTGTCGCTGCTCTTCCTGCCGTTCGCGCTCGGCGACACCCGGAGGACCGCGCTCTGGGTCTTCGCCGTGTTCTATGGACTCGACTGGATCGCCACCGTGCCGCCGACCGTGAAGCTGGCGACGGACGCATTCGGCGCCGCACGCGCGCCGGTCATGTTCGGGTGGATCGCGGCCGGGCATCAGGTCGGCGCGGCGCTCACCGCGCTCACCGCTGGCTGGGTTCGCACGACGTTAGGCGACTACCAGGTCGCGTTCTGGGGCTCGGGCACGCTGTGCCTCGTCGCCGCGCTGCTGGCGCTGCAGGTGGGTCGCGGGTCGCGCGGCGTCGCGCACCGGCGTTAGGCGCCGCCGGCGTTCCCGCGAGCTGACCGGCGGAACGATAGAAACGACGAGGGGCCCGCGCTCGTTACGAGCGCGGGCCCCTCGCGCTTCGACGCTAGCACGTTGGCGCTAGCGCGCGCGATCCTGCAACGCGTACGCGAGCGAGTCGACGCAGTGCGCGGCGAGCTCGTTCGAGTCGTACGCGTAGCCGGCGACGTCTTCGCTCCGCCACTGCCAGTCCTCCACGCGCGTCGCGTCTGCGCGGAGCACCGTCTCGCGAAGCGGTACCGCGCCCGGGCCACCGCTCGAACCGGCACTTCCCGACATGGCCTTCCCACTCGATGATCATGAGGCGACCCGTCGCCACCGTGTCGGGCCGCGTGCGTACCCACGACAGCGTGAGCGCCACGGGCCCCAGCTGCACCGTGCACCGATTCGGCACGCGATGCACTTCGAGCGGCGTCTCGACATCATCGCGATTGACGGTCGCGACACGCTTCGTCACTTCGGCCGCCAGTCGATCGAACTCCCGGCCCAGGTGCGTGATCGCGCGGTGTGACCCGAGAAACGAGTCACGCTGCTGCGAGCGACGCGCTGATCGGCGACAGGGATCTCGACCACCACATCCGACGCGGCCTGGCGAGTCGCGCCACCGAGATCCGCGACGGCGCTGACGATCCAGTCGGCGCATTGATCCGACGTGCACCCAGCGCTCGCGACGGCGATTTGCGGAGCCACGTCGGCGGCGTCGTCCGATCGAGCAGAACGACACGGACCGAGTCCGGCCCCTTCGCCGTGATGCGGCGTTTGATGGCCGTCCGCATCGTCTTTCGTCGTCGCGTCCTTGCCCCAGAGATGCTGGTGCAGCACCACGACCACGCGCGCGGTCTTCCCGAACACTGCCGGCGCGCGGCGCGTCGAGCAGCTCGGTCGCCGCGGTGGTCCACACGGGACGCAGCGGCGGAATGCTGGGGAGCCGAAGCGTCAGCTGTCGCTCGAGCTCGCGCAGCAGGCGGGCATCGTGCTCGACCGACGACACGGCCACGTCGAATGCGAAACTGGATGGCTTGCTGATCAACGGTCGTTACCCCTTGTGACGGAACGTGATGCGACCGCGAGTGAGGTCGTACGGCGAGACCTCGACCGTCACGCGGTCGCCGTTCAGGACGCGAATACGGAATCGACGCATCTTGCCCGCGAGCGTCGCGATGACCGAGTGCCCATTGTCGAGCGACACGCGGAACATGGCGCTCGGGAGCACGTCAGACACGATTCCGTCGAGAGCCAGTGCTTCTTCCTTCGACATGCATGCCCTCCACCAGAGTTGATGCGGGCGCTACGCCGCCTAACGAGCGTGCGGGTCCTAACGCGGACGTCCCGACGACCGCCCTCGACGCCGCGCCGCGGCGGCCTTGAGCTGTCGTGCCTCGCTCGGCTTCACGTAGTGCCGCTTGCGCCGGAGATCCTTCAGGATCCCGGACTTCAGAACCTTCTTCTTGAACGTCTTGAGCGCCCAGTCCAGCCGGTCGCTCTCATCGAGCTTGACCTCGATCATTGCAGCTCCGAGGTGAAATGATCCCGCGACCGATGTGAGCGCGGGTAGAGAGAGAAGCGAACGGCCGGCTCGGGTACGTCGCGACGTACCCGAGCCGGCCATACTGCGCCGCGGACAAATGAGCAGCGCTTCGCGCGGTCAGGCGCCGACCTTGTCACGTTCTCGGCGGCCGGTCCCTTCGCGCCCTGCACGACCTCGAACTCAACCCGCTCGCCCTCGGCGAGCGACTTGAATCCCTTGCCCTGGATTGCCGAGTGGTGCACGAAGCAGTCCTTCTGCCCGTTTTCAGGGGTGATGAAGCCAAACCCCTTGCTGTCGTTGAACCACTTGACCGTGCCAGTGATACGAGCCATTCGATACTCCTGAATATGATGTGATCGGAGTACCGGGCATGCCGTACGCACCGAACACGAAATGATCGTGGGGCAACCCCCGCACGACCGGCGACAGCTCGCGACAACTCCAGTCCCAGAGGGACCGACGACCGCCGCGAAAACACGAAAGGGGCCACCGCGAGAGCGAAGCCCCTGTGGTCGACGGAGTTGTGCGCGTCATGCACGCTGTTGCCGCACGCAAAAACTAGCCATATCGACGAGCCACGTCAACGCGCAAAAACACCCGCCATACGCGCTCGTAGCCGGCACGCGTGATCGACGGACACGTCCAGTCCACGCCGTGTACCGGTCGGCTCGCTGAACCAGCTCCTCGACAGCAGTGCCTCCGGATCGATCCACCGCGTCTCCGCGACCTCGACTCGGATCCGGGTTCGTCGGCCCGTTCCAGCGGCCGATCAGCACATGATCCAGCTCGTGCTCGACCAGCCCGCCGTCGAGCTCGGCGAAGTACAGAAACTCCGGTCACCCGAGTCAGCCCACACCCCTCGATCCCCATCTCGTCGAGGAGGCGGCGCCGAGCCGCCTCGCCGACCGACTCGCCCGGACGCGGATGACCACAACACGTGTTCGACCATAGCCCGCCCGAGTGGTACTTCGCGTCCGGCGCGACGCTGCAGCAGCAGCCGCCCATGGTCGTCGAACAGGACGACGGACACCGCTCGGTGCAGTCGGCCCTGCCGATGCACCTCGAGCTTCGGCGCGACCCCGACCACCGCATCGCCCGGCGTCGACGAGGACGACATCGTCATCCGCAGTCGAACTCGCCGAATCTCGCGCGGTCCGTCATGCAGTACTCCATTCACGCGGCGGATGGACGCGCGACCGCGCGAGCGATCCAGAGCAACGCACTCGCGGCCAGCGCGACCTTTCGTGGGGGCGTCGTGTAGGCGCGAATCCGCAGCGTTGTCGTAACCGTTCCGGCGAATCGCCCCGTGAATCGCCCCGATACACGGCGCTCGCGACGGCGGCCGCGCGCCCGAAGTGTCGCGGCAACCGACGGAATGCTTCATCGGCCAGCCGGTAGTCCGCGTCGGCGACGTCCATCAACTGGTCCATGAGCTCCCGATACTCGGTCGTGATACGCGACCCGCGCCGCATGCCGTCGATGTCCGACTCGCTGACGCCAAATCGCCGCAGCTCGGTCTCGGGCAGATACATCCGGCCACGCTCGATATCCTCGCCGACGTCGCGAAGAATGTTCGTCAGCTGCATGGCCTGACCAAGCGCCGTCGCCCGATCGAGCATCCACGAGTCACGCTCGCCGTGCAGCTCTGTCAGCCATCGACCGACGACACCCGCCGCGCGATACGTGTAGACGCGCAGCGCCTCGAGGTCGGCGTACGGAGTGAAGTTCAGGTCGCTGCGCATCGCGCGCACGAGATCGTGCGGGTACGCGAACGGGATATCGCGCTCGGCCATTTCGCCCATGACGCGGTTCACGAGCTCGATGCCGCAGTCCCGGCCGTCGTACGCATCCCAGGAGCAGTCGCAGCCAGCTCGTCGAGTCGTCGCTCGGCCAGCTGGGCGCTGTCGTCGCCGTCGACGAGGTTGTCGGTGTAACGACACCACGCGTAAACACGGGCGATCCGATCGCGATCCGGTTCTCGCCATCATCGCGGCGGCGAACCGAAACGAGCGCGAGTGCGACGCGAGGTATGCGGCCGGATTGGACAGCCCGTCGAGACCGGACGCAGCGGTCACGACGCGCGTGATCCGGCCCGCACGACCTCGGCGCGGCTCCTCCGCTCCGGCACGGCACGATCCGGTCGCGATCGCGGCGGAGTCCGAGATTGCTCGACGCGGGATTCATGCGCGCACCTCGCCTGCTCCAGCCGGCGCGCCCGGCGCGCGCGATGAGCCATGCCGCGCCTAACGCGACGGCCGTGGCCGCGACGGCGCCCGCTCATGCCGGCGGCGATGGCCATGCCGACCGGGAGCAGCAGGTTCGCGCCGTAGTAGCCGATCAGCCAGGGCGCGGACAGCTCGCCGATCCACGAGTCCACGCGCAGTGCTCGCGAAGACGACCATCAGCGCCACACCGGTGACGAACCAGCCGAACAGATTCAGCAGCGGCATGCCGTAGTACGGCCCGTTCGTGCCCCAGACCCAGTACTTCGTGGCGAGGCTCATCGCCGGATCGAGCGCGAGGTCCCAGCTCAGCAGAATGAACGAGCCGAGCACCACTCGGCGCGACGACGCTCGCCGCGCCGCGGAAAGCGCCAGAACGCGATCGCGTACGACGGCAGCGCCATCATGAACCAGGACGCCGGAATGAGCACCGGCACGTGCTCGAGCCACTTCCATCCCAGCCCGTCGGTGTAGTGGTACGGTCCGAACGGGAGGCCAGCCATCGTGCCGGCCAGCTCGGCGCTCAGTGAAACGAGATAGACGACGGCGAACGCGCCCAGCCAGCGCCAGCCGACGTGGCGCGTGAGAAACAAGGCCAACGCCGCAAACGCGATGATGATCTGCGCGCGCGGCGCGATCACCATCATGCGGGCGTACGTCGCCGGCGGCACGTTCGCCTTCGCGAGCAGCTCCGGATGCATGGCGAAGGTGGCGAAGCCCGCCAGCGCAGCCACCGAAATGAGGTACGCGACGGCCAGGGCGATGACATCCACTCGCCCACCCGAACGCGTGATGATCACCACGGAGACGACTGGCGGACGGTACCGGCAGCTCTCATTGCGGGGCCTTCGGCAAGACTATGCGGCGTGGCCATCGGCCTCAATCGTCGGGAAACGTGTCTAGCTAAACAGCAAATTTACCTAGACACAATATTGACAGAAGTTACTCGTATGTCCAGCTTCTTAGAGCAATGAACTGGCCAACGGACGTCCTTCAGTTCCCGATTTTCCGACCGACCGCGCCACCAGGCCCGCTCGCCCCGACCGTCGCGCCTGCTCAATCGGCCGCCATTGTCGATCTCGCCTCGCGCCGGTCGCGAAGCAGCACTCGCATCGTGTCGAGGTCGCGCACGACGCGGAGGTCGATGTCGGCCAACGCGCGCTCGAGCCGGATCGCCGCCATTCCGCCGACGAGCAAGAGGACCCCTGGCGGCAGCGTGCTGGCAATCGTTCGGAGATCGCGCACGGTGCTCTCGCTCTCCGAATACACGATGCTCAGTGCGACCGCCGATGCCCCCACCTGCGACGCCGCGCCACGATATCGACCGCCGGCAGGTTCGGGCCGAGGTACAGGACGTTCCATCCCTCACTGGCCGCTGCGGCAGCCACCAACATCGCTCCGAGCTCGTGCAGCTCGCTCGAGGGCGTCGCGACGACAAGCCGCGGCGCATCGCGGCGGCACGTCGTACGCCTCGGCGATCCATCCCAGCACTCGCCGAACGGTGTCGGATGCCGAGATGCTCGTGCGCCGGCGTGAACGACCCACGATGCCAGCGATCTCCGACGTCTCGGAGAAATCGCGGCACCGCCTCATCGACGAACCGCTCCGTGCCGGCAGCGAGCGCACCCCGCTTCAACACACCCTCCAGCACCGCGGGATCGAGATGCTCCGTCGCCAGCATCGCATCACGCACCGCGATGTCGACGGCCGACAGAGCTCGAGCGCCGCGGGGCCGCGAGTCGCTCTCGAGCAGCGCATCGAGCGCCGCGCGGTCGAGCCGCGCGATCTCGCTGATGCTGTGACCGGCCGCCGTCGCTCGCTGGAGCATCACCAGCCGCTCCACGTCGGCGTCGGAGTACAGCCGCTGGCCGCCCTCCGACCGTTCCGGATGCACTGCGCCGTACCGGCGCTCCCAGGCGCGGAGCACGTCGGCACTGAGCCCAGTCCGCCGAATCACGGCACGAAGCGGGTATCGAGCGAGGTCGTCAGGTTGGTCGGCCATCACAACGACGGTACCATTCTGTCTATCTATGGTCAACCTTTTTCAGCAAATAGTCTCGACACCATGCCAGAGACCATGACGAAGCCAGACGTGACATTCGACCGCGTAGACGGCACGACCTGGACGCTACGGGCGAGCCAGACACTTCCCCGTTCTCGTGACATCGTATTCCCGTTCTTTGCGGATGCGGCGAACCTCGAGCGCATCACCCCGGCCGAGATGGGGTTCGAAATCCTCACGCCCACCCCGATCGACATGAGGGCCGGCAGGCTCATTGACTATCACATCAGGCTCTACGGCCTGCGCCTTCGCTGGCGCACCCTGATTTCGGTGTGGAAACCGCCGTTCGAATTCATCGACGTGCAGGTCCATGGACCGTACGCCGAATGGGTCCATCGCCATCGGTTTACACCGACCGCGAATGGCGGAACGCTGGTCGACGATGAAGTCCGTTTTCGCCTGCCGCTCGGACGACTCGGCACCATTGCCGTGCCGCTCGTGAAACGCCAACTGCGGCGCATCTTCACCTACCGGTACGAAGCCATCGCCAGCGCCTTCGTGACGCCCCAACCCCGCTCAACTCCCTCCCGACATCGGTCCGCGGGTTGAGGCGTCCGCGGCCAACTCGTTGAACAGCATCGCGTGCATCTCGAAGCCGTGACGCGCCTCGGCCACCATCCCCGTAACCGCATCGTTGGACAGCGGGAGTGTATCCATTCCGTCTCGGACCGCGGTCTTGAATGCGTCGAGGTCACCGAGCTCGGGAAGGGAGTAGACTCGACGGCCTTGTCGAATTGCGGCAATGCGCGACGCACGATGCGCGCGATGTGCTGACCCGCCCGACAGTCGCCGAGGTAGCGCACGTAGGCGTGAGCCAGGAGCAGCTGTGGATCGCGGTCCGACAGCTCGACGAGACGTGCGACGTAGCGTCGAGTCGTCGGCGTGACGTTCATCATCGGCCCACTGCGATCCGCCGATCGCATCGAGATCTCGATGTAGCGACGACATGCGCCGAAGACCGGGATGTGCGAAGGGAGCCAGCACGGGATCGGTCGCATGGGCAGTCATTCCGCTTTCGAGCGCGGCATAGATCTCGTAGAGATTACGAAGCAGCCAGGCGTACTCGCTCGCGGGGAGTGTCCCGCGAAGAAGCGGCGCATGACACCACTTCGCTCGGCGATCGTATGCAGGTCCTGTGTTTCCGCGCGGAGGCGTAGCGACAGCGTCGACATCAGCGCCGCCGGAGTTCGACCGCCGCGGGACTGTACGGATTGTTCATCCGGCGAAGATGCGCGGCGTCGCGCGGAGACGCCATCGTGCCTCCGGCAATTGAGACGACGCGCGCCATCCGACACGTCGACGCCGTTGGCGCACCGACGCGGATCGCTTCACACGTGCCCCACGTGCGCGATCACGCGCTGTGCGGCCATGCGTGCGCCGGTGATGCAGTCGCCGACGGAGACGCCGGTCCGCCAGCCACCGGCGAGCGTCAATCCAACGTCATTCGTCTCCATCGCGCGCGCGGCACACACCACAGCCTCGTGTCCCGCGTCGTACTGCGGGATCGCCCGCGGCCACGCCGTCAGGGTGACAAATGACGGGGCTGCGGTTGCTCCGAGCAGCGCGCGAAGGTCACTCAACAGCGGCGGCATCAGCGCATCGAGCGGCAACGCGGTGCGCCATCGCGCCTGCGTCCCGCCGACGAAACAGGTCAGGAGCGCCATACCGTCAGGACATCGGCCCGCGAACATCAATGACGTGAATAATCCGCCAAGCAACGTGCGCCGGCTGTGATCGGCGACGAGAAACCCGAAGCCGTCCAGGGGATGGGCAATGCCATCGCGCCTAACGCCAATCGATACCGTGGCGATTGGGGCGTGGTCCACAGCGGAAATGACGGAGATCGACTCGCGACAGGATGCCGGCAGTTGCAGATCGCGCAGGCGATGCGCGGGCACGGCAATGACCGCATGAGCGACGGTCACGCTCTGGCTCCGGCCTGCCCGCTCTACATCGACGCGCCACGAGCCTGTCGCCGTGGGTGCCAGTCGGCGCACAGTCACACCGCACGTCAGGCGATCGCCGAGGGCCGACGCGAGCGCGTTTGGCAACGCCCCCATCCCGGCCCGGAACGATAGCGACGTGCCTAACGACTATCCGTCCCGCTCGCCGCATCCGACGTCGAGCACGCGCAGCTCGTACCGCTCCGATCAGCACGGACCCGTGCCTGCGCTCCAGGTCCACGAGCCTGGGCATGGCGTGGCGCGCGGAGAGCGCGTCGGCATCGCCGGCATACACTCCGCTCACGAATGGCGCGACGAGACCATCCAGAACCTCGCTCCCCAGGCGACGGCGGACGAACGCGCCCAGACTCTCGTCACCGGCGGCGTCATCCGCGCGGCGGCCGACAAACGGCTCTCGAAGCAGCCGCCACTTGGCGCGCGTCGATAGCAACGGCGTGCGCGCCAGCTCGAGTGGAGAGCTGGGAACAGGCAACAGTGCATCGCCACGCGCGACATAGCGTCGCCGCGCTCCCGGCGCTGGGGTGACGACCTGCGCCTCGAGCCCGAGGTGCTCGATGAGATCGCAGACGTCGTCCGTCGCCGCGAGAGAATTCGGTCCGCGTTCTGCCGTCCATGCTCCCAATCGGTCGGTGCCGATGACACCTCCTGGTCGGTCGGCCGCCTCGAATACCACGACGTCGATCCCACGACGCATCAGCTCCCACGCAACAGTGAGTCCGGTGATGCCACCGCCGATGACGGCCACGCGATGCGCCGCCGCGCGCGACCTGGCGCTCGGCGGAGTCGCGGACAGGCGGACGGGGCGCACGTTCGCGCTCAGTGAGCATCGGACACCCAGTCACGCGGAACGAGCATATCGGCGAGCGCGGACCCGAGAGGCTCCGAACGTGAGGCATCGTGCTCGCCACCACCTAACGCGCCCTGCGCCGGAGACGGCCAGGATGCGAGGGGCGGAAGGCTCATCAACACGCTCTCGATGCGCGCCCCGGTCTGCACGCCGAACAACGTGCCGCGGTCGTGGAGCAGGTTGAACTCGACGTACCGTCCGCGCCGCGCCAGTTGCAGCGCCCGCTCGGCGTCACCGTGCTGGCGGTGGCGGTGCCGCTCGACCAACGGCGCGTACGTAGACTCCGGCGACAGCGCGACATCGCGAAGAAACGCGAACCGCTCGGCGAGTCCCGCATTCGCGTCGTCATCGTGCAGTCGTAAGTGGTCGAAGAAGATGCCGCCTACGCCGCCGCGCTTCCCCGCCCCGGTGGCGATTCACGAAGTACTCATCGCACCAGGGTTTGAAGCGCGGGTACAGTGACGGATGGTGGCTGTCGCACACGACGCGCAGCTCGCGATGGAAGTGGCGTGCGTCGTCCGGTCGCGGGTACATCGGGGTGAGGTCGGTTCCGCCACCGAACCACGAGTCGCATATGACGCCATCGCCATCAGTGACCTCGAAGTACCGCACGTTCAGGTGGAGCGTTGGGATGTGCGGGTTGTGCGGGTGCAGCACCATGCTGACGCCGGCGGCGAAGAAGAACGCCTGATCGTTCGGCGCGCCGCGCCCGCCGAGGCGAGCGGCCGCTTCAGGAGGAAGGACACCTTCGACCACGGATCGATTGATTCCCGCTTTCTCGAACACATTGCCGTCGATGAGCAGCCTGCTCACTCCGCCGCCACCGCCGGGTCGGTCCCATTGCTCCTCGTGGAACTCGCGCCCGTCGATACCGCTGAACAGAGATGTCAGCGCGTCGTGCACCGAGGTCGCCAGCTCAACGGCGAGATCCCGACCGGTGGCGGCTCGCGCATCGATGAAGTCGTTAGGTGCCAGCATCGCGGTCACGTGATGTACCTCTTACCCGCGATGGGCCCAGGCGCGCACCGTGTTCACGAACGCGCGGGCACCTTCCACTGGCGTATCGGGAAGAATGCCGTGCCCGAGGTTCGCGATCACGCCCGCACCATCCATGGCCGCCAGCATTCGTTCCGTTCGCGACCGCACCTCCGACGGCGGGCCGTATAGACAGCACGGATCCAGATTCCCCTGAATCGCAACGCCGCATCGATTGGCGACGCGTCGCGCCTCCGCAGCCGGCGTATGCCAGTCGATACCAACGACGTCGGCGCCGGTCGTGATGGCGATTTCCTCGAGCATGGTACCGCAACCGGGTGCGAACACGATGACAGGCGCGCCAGCCGTTCTCGCGATCGACGCGGCGGTCGCGAGATGCGGCAGCGCGAATTCACGGAAGTCCTCCGGCGAAAGCGCTCCACCCCAGGACTCGAAGATCTGCACCACCTGCGCGCCAGCGCGTACCTGCGCGGCGAGATGACGACCGACCGCATCCGCGACGGTCTCGAGCAGCCGATGAGCGACGCGGCGATCGGTCATGAGCAGGCGCTTCGCTGCCGAGAAGGTCTTGGTGCCGCCCCCCTCGATCATGTACGCGGCCAGCGTCCACGGCGCGCCAGCAAAACCGATCAATGGCACACGGCCCGCGAGGCGCTGACGACAGAGACGCATCGCGTCCATCACATACGCCAGGTCGCGTTCCGGCTCCACGTATCGCAGCCTGTCGACGTCGGCACCGGACCGCACTGTCGACGCCAGGCGTGGACCAACGTTCTCCTCGACGCTGAGCCCGAGGCCCATCGCGTCGGGAATCACGAGGATGTCGCTGAACAGGATCGCCGCGTCCACACCGATCAGGTCGACCGGCTGCAGTGTGACCTCGGCGGCGAGCTCCGGGGTGCGCACGAGCCTCACGAAGTCACCAGCCTGCTCCCGCACGTGACGGTACTCGGCGAGATAGCGGCCGGCTTGCCGCATGATCCAGACGGGAGGCCTGGCGACCGACTCGCGGCGACACGCCCTGAGCAGCAGGTCGTTGGCGAGTGCCGGCCTGGCGGCGGGAACGGGAGCGTTCACCAGTGGTTCGCCCGCGATCACAGCAGTCACGTCAATCTCCGGATGACACGGTGGCACGAGCCGCTTCGGTCGCGAGCGGAGCGAAGAGCCGCGTGAGGGCTGTCGTTAGGTCGTCGACACGCTCGCCGCGCACGATCGCGCCGCGGAGCTCCGTCATCGGGCGCGCGAGCAATTTGGCGACGACGCGGTCGGCCGCCCGCCGTGCGACGCGCTCGTCGCCCGCGGCGTGCTCGAACTCGCGCTGGCACAGCGCGCTCAGGGCCTGACGCAGTGGCTGAATCGCTTCACGCGCCGACGCAGCGGCGAGCCAGTCGCGGAATCGTTGCAGCTCCACTTCGACGATGCCTTCCGCCGCCGGCACGGCGTGTTGACGCTCGCGCTCGTCGGCGACGAGTACGGGGCGCAGCGCGTCGAGATCGACGACCACGGCACCGGCAACGTTCGAAACCGCAGGTTCAGCGTTACGAGGAAGCGAAAGGTCAATCACGAGCAGTGGGCACGTCGCTGTTCCACAATTGCGGCGCGCCACTTCGAGGCGATCGGCTCGCAGAAGTGGTGTAGGCGAGCCGGTGGCGAAGATCGCGATGTCGGCCATGGCGACCTCCACGTGCACGTTCTCGAGCGGGGCGACGCGGCCGCCGACCTGTGCCGCGAGGTCGGCGGCACGTGCTTCCGTTCGATTCATGATGATCATGTCCCGCGCGCCGAGCTTGGACACCTGACGCGCAACGCGGGCCGCGGTCTTGCCGCTGCCCACGACCACGACACGCGCCGGCCCCAGCGATCCGAACCGCCGCGCGGCGAGGCTCGCCGCCTCAGCACCGATGGAGTGCCTGCCGCTCGACAGCGACGTCTCGGTCCTGACGCGTTTCCCGACGTGCAGCGCGGTTTCGAAAAGCCGGCGTAACGCGGACCCGGGCTCGCCGCACGCCACGGATCGCTGGTACGCCTCTCTGAGTTGCCCGAGTAGTTGTCCGTCGCCGAGGACCTGCGATTCAATACCGGCGGCGACGCGCAGCAGAATGGCGCGCGGCGTCGTCTCCGTCGCGACAGCGCGCAACCGCGAGCAGTTGGCGGGCACCTGTGGCCGTGCCCATCCACTGCCGCGCGAGCCGCGTGAATGCAAACTCGCGCCGTGTCGCCGGAAAGCCGCCGCACCACGCATAGAGCTCGGTGCGGTTGCACGTGGACAGCGCGACGGTTTCATGATCGGGGGCGGTCGCGCCACGCGCGTAAATGGACGCGAGACGCTCGGCGCCGATATGGAACGCCTCGCGCGTGGCGACGCCGACGTGCCAGGAGTCGATCGCGAGCGATATCAGCATGTGATCGCGTAGATGGTCATGCGGGGGCGAGGCCGGTGAGGTGCGCGAGATTCTTGAAGAAGATCCGGGCGTGCGCCAGCGGCCGCGCCCGGACCAGTCGTTTCGTCATGTAGGCGTCGAACGTTAGGCGCTGCACGTCCGTGTCGCGGCAGATCGCGACGAAGCGCTCGCGGCGGGCATCGCTCGAGTACCAGAAGCGCTGCATGACACCGAGCACGCGAAACACCTGGCCGTGCGCCCGCATGAAGCGCTTCCTCGCCGTGGCGAGCGCGCGGACGTCCCCCGTCTCGATCGCGAGCGCAACCGCGTCGGCGGCGAGCCGGCCGCCGGTCATGGCGTAGAAGATCCCTTCACCTGATGCGGGAGCGACCACGCCCGCCGCATCGCCGGCGAGCACGACATCGCGGCCGTTGTCCCATCGTCGGAGCGGCGCCAGCGGAATCGGTGCACCTTCGCGGCGAAGCGTCGGCGCGTCCGCGAGCCCGATCGAAGCGCGGAGATCGCGGACCGCGGCCTTGAGGCCGAAGCCTTGATGGAGACTTCCGGTCCCGACGCTCGCCGTCGGCCCGTGCGGGAAAACCCAGGCGTAGAAATCCGGTGACAGCGCGCCCTGGTAATAGACGTCGCACCGGGCCGCCGCGTAGCTGTCGGAGTCGGCGTTAGGTGTGGCAATCACCTCGTGGTATGCGAACACATGGCGCATGTCGGCGGCACCCGGGATGGATTGCCGCGCCACGGCAGATAGTGCGCCGTCTGCGCCGACCACGACGCGAGCGCGCACGGCGGCTGTTGATCCTGACCGCGATCGCCCTTGCGCGTAGCGCACGATCGCCACGCCGTCCGTATCGTGGTCGACGTGTTGAAACGTGCCGACGATGCGCGTCGCGCCGGCCGTCGCCGCACGCGCGCGAAGCCACTCGTCGAACGCGTCGCGATCGACCATGCCGACAAATCCGTCGCCGACCGGAATATCGACCTGACGCCCCCGCGGCGAAATCATTCGCGCCGACGCGATGCGCGCAACGAGCAGTGACTCCGGGATCGCGAAGTCGCTGATCAGCTGCGGCGGCACGGCGCCGCCGCACGGCTTGGTGCGACCCGCGCGATCGAGCAGGGCCACGGAGCAGCCACGCTTCGCCAGCTCGTGGGCGGTTGTCGCACCGGCGGGACCGCCGCCGACCACGACCGCATCGTACGTCTTCACCGCACCTCCCGCGCCGCGAGTGGCGCTGTCGTTAGGCTCACCGGATGCCGGCCGCGGCGACCATCATTCCGAGCACGTAGAGCGGCACGCCGACCCCGCTGTACCAGAGCGCCTTGGCGACAGGCGCAGCGTGGAACCGCCACATGAGCGGCAGTTGGGCGGCGATGAGAAGACTCACGGCCGCCGTGGCCCAGACGGCGCCCCAGGATGCGAGTAGACCAGCCACCACGAGTTGAGCACCGAGCATGATGCCGCAGGCGATGCGCGCCGCGTTGACCGCTCCGTGCTGCGCGGGAAGCGAGCGGACACCCATGCGCCGGTCGCCGCGGATGGACTTGAAGTCGTTCAGCGTCATGATGCCATGCGCGCCGAGGCTATACAGGGCAGCGAGGACGACGATCCTGACGCCGGGTGCAGACCCGCCGAGCGCGACCGACGCTCCGGTGATCCAGGCCAGCCCCTCGTAGGAAACGCCGACGGCGAGGTTGCCCCACCAGCCGTTGCCCTTGAGGCGAAGCGGCGGGGCGCTGTACGCCCATGCCAGCACGAGGGCGACGAAGGTCGCGATCATGCCCCACGTGCCGAGGAACGACGCGACGACGAGCGATGCCGCCGACCAGCCTAACGCGAGATGCAGACCGAGTCGTCCCGGGATGCGGCCGGACGGAATCGGGCGACCGGGTTCGTTGATGGCGTCGACTTCGCGGTCGAACCAGTCGTTGACGATCTGGCTCGCGGCGCAGACGCAGGGACCGGCGACGATGACGCCGAGCGCCAGCCGCCACGACGCGACGGAACCTGCGTTCGCGGACACGACGCCGCAGGCGAACGCCCACATGGGCGGGAACCATGTGATTGGCTTTGCGAGCTCGACGACCGTCCGGATGGAGGGCCCGGGTCGTGCGAAATGTTCGGATCGATGTACAGTGAAAACTGTCACGTTTGATTTACACTAGGGGCGCATAAATGCTCGTGCTCTCATCCGAATCGATCACGCAGTTTCTTCGGCGTCTCCCGGCGCGAGCAATCGGTGACGGCGCAGCTTCACGTAGAGGCTCTGACGGCTCAAGCCCAACACCTCGGCCGCCGCCGTTCGATTGTCGTGCGTCAGCTCGAGCGCCGCTTCTATATAGTGGCGCTCGACCAGCTCCACCGTGTCCCGCAGCAGGTCCGGCATCGACACCCGACCGACGAGGCCCGTCAGTTGCTCGACGGCGCGGGTCAGATCACGCGCGCCCTGCGGGCCGGCCGCCACGCGTCGCGTGACATTGCGGATGATGAACCCGACCGCTGGCTCACTACCCTCGGACGTCATGGCCGCCGAGACCTCGACTTCCGTGGTGCCTCCATGCTCGCCGCGCACGGCCGTCGACATGAGCCGAACGGAGTCGTGCTTCTTGAGCACGGCCAGCATCATCGAGAGATCGGCGCCGGGGCGACCGATCCAGTCGCCGATGGAGCGGCCCTTCGCATGTCGCTCGCTCGCGACCTGAGCGATGTCGAGGAATGCGCGGTTGGCGGAGATGATGTCGCCGTCGAGATCGGTGACGACGAAGCCGTCAGGCAGATGCTCGATCAGATCCGTCGTCGTGTTGGCACCAGGCGCGGACGCACTCGCCGCCGCGGCGACGGGAACGAACCTAACGAGAAACAGCGTGGACGCGTCCTGCCGGAAACACGACGCCGTTACGCCTACGGGAGTCGCGTCGCGGCCGAGTCGCACCGTGACGTCATCAGCGCGGCCGGTTGCCCGTGCGTGTGCGAGCAGATCGACGAGCGCGTGGTTCCCCACCTCATCGGCACCGAACGGGAACACCTTCCCTTGCAGCTTGTCAGGCGGCGACTGAAAGAGCTGGCCAGCGGCGCTATTCGCATCGACCACCTTTCGATTTGCGGCATCGACGACGAGCACGGCTTCCGTCGAGAGCTGGAACAGCAACCGGTATCTTGTCTCCACGTGGCGCAGGCGCCAGTAATCGCGCTCCATCGCCTGCTGCGTTTCGACGAGGCGTTGCTGAAGCAGCGACATCGCGCGCAGGTCTCGGCCAACGGCGACGAGGCTGCCGTCATTGCCAAGACGGACAGCGGTGTACGCGACGGGAATGTCGGCGCCATCGGCCGACAGATGATTGACCTGACGCCGAGTCGAGACGCCCTTCGCGGCGACGTCACGCATGAGGGCCTCGACCTTCGGCCTCGTCTCGCTACTGACAGTCTCGATCCACGGCACACCGACCCAACGTTCGGCGACCGCCATACCAGCATCGGCGCCACCAACAGCCACGTGACGGATCACGCCGCCGCGATCGACGATGAGCGCAATGTCCGCGACTGCCGCCACCAGTGCCGCTGCGGCTTGCCCGTCGAGCTCAGCCAACGACTCGGAGGGGCCGGCGACGATCTCTTTCTTCTTAGTCGTCAACTGCAGCCTCGGCGCCGTGGTGAGAACCGCGCGCGCGCTCGATCAATCGGCACGCATGCTCGGGGGCTGACCGCGCATCAGCGGCGCACGCATCCGCGCCGATACGACCGACCAGCTCCGGTCTGTCATTGAATACTCGACCTCCAACGATGATCGCGACCTTCGAGTTTCTGGAGCACGCGCGCACCTTCCGAATCTCGCGCTGGAGATGCGCCAGCCGACTGTCACACGTCACCGAAAACCCGACGACATTGAACCACTCGTCGCGCAGCAGGTTCAGCAGATCCGCCTCTGCGACGGGCGGACCAACGCTCACGCCCCACCCCGCGCGAATCATGAACTCCGCTACCATGAATAAACCCAATGTATGCTGCTCGCCGGGGATGCACGAGAGCAGCACACGGCCGATAGGATCACCGGTCGCTGGAGCGGGCGCGATGAAGACACGACTCATTTGCCGCAACACGCGCTGCAAACGTCCAAGCGCAACTGTGACCTCGACGAAATCGCACGTGTCCGCACTCCACAGTTCACCCAACGCATTCGCAGTGGGTGCGAGCAGATCCAGATAGATCGCTTCCGTCGGCACACCGCGGTCCGTCAGCGCCGCGGCGAACCTGATCGCCTCGTCCTCGGAATCTCCGAGCACGTGACTCAGAAATGTCTCGAGGTCGGCGCGACTCACCGCCGATGCCTGACTTCCGCTCGGCGTCAGCGCCAACGGCGCGGCGACGTCGGCGCGGAGGAGCCTGGGCATCAGCTCGCGCTCGATCATACGGCTCATCTCGGAGTTCGGGAGGAAGACCTGTGGGTCGACCTGCGATCTACGCATGACATTCCGCCAAGCACACCTCCGTGAGCCACCGACGGGCGACACCGGATGCTCACACTCCCACGACCAACGAGGCTCGCACGAGCGCAGGAGCATAGTGCAAACAGTCGGGCATGTTGTCAAGCATGATTTACGTCAACATATATTGACACTTCTCAGCCGGCTTCGTATCCTAGGCCGTCCGAATCGCCCGACCTTCCACTCGCTCCCGGGAGTCGCGGATGAACCCCGATGCAGCTCGGCCGCGCACCCGTCACCACTCCCACGTGGCGGCGCTGTACACGCCCGACCAGCGACGCCGGCGCGATTCGTCGCGCTGGACGCTCGTCCAGGGCATCCTCGCTCCTCTCCAGTTCCTCGTGTTCCTGGCCAGTCTCGCCCTCGTCGCGAGATTCCTGATCACTGGTGAAGGACTCGCCGCCGCGACGGCCTCCGTGGTCGTGAAGACGGTCGCGCTCTATACCATTATGATCACCGGCTCCCTCTGGGAGCGAGACGTCTTCGGACAGTACCTGTTCGCGCCCGCGTTCTTTTGGGAAGACGTCGTCAGCATGGCGGTGATCGCCCTCCACACGGCATACCTCGTCGCGCTCGTCAGCGACTGGCTTGCGCCGAGGGCCCTGATGATGCTCGCGCTCGCCGCGTATGTCACGTACGTCGTGAACGCCGCCCAGTTCGTGATCAAGCTGCGTCAGGCGCGGCTCGGTACGCGATCGCTCAACGCCGATCTCCAGGCCGCGACATGACCAGCGCGCTTCCCGTCCTGCGCGAACGCGGGCAGCGCGAGGTGTTCTGCGGGCTGACAGGGATCGTGTGGCTCCATCGGAAGCTACAGGACGCGTTCTTCCTCGTCGTCGGGTCGAGAACGTGCGCGCATTCTCATTCAATCCGCGGCAGGCGTGATGATCTTCGCCGAGCCGCGCTTCGCGACAGCGATCCTGGGTGAGCGCGATCTGGCCGGCCTCGCCGATTGCGACGTCGAGCTCGACCGCGTCGTCGGGCAGTTGCTCTCGCGGCGCCCCGACATCCGCACGCTGTTCCTCGTTGGGTCGTGTCCGTCGGAAGTCATCAAGCTGGACCTGTCGCGAGCGGCCCAGCGTCTCTCTCGCCTGCACTCTCCCCGCGTGCGAGTCCTCAGCTATTCGGGCAGCGGCATCGAGACGACGTTCACGCAGGGCGAAGACGCCTGTCTCGCGGCGCTCGTCCCCGAGATGCCGTCGTCGTTAGGCACGCAGCCATCGCTGCTCGTCGTCGGCGCTCTGGCGGACATTGTCGAAGATCAGATGGCGCGGCTGTTCGAGCAAATAGGGATCGAGCACGTCGGCTTCTTTCCCGGCCGGCGCGCACGCGAGCTGCCCGCGGTCGGGCCGAACACGAGAGTCCTGCTCGCGCAACCGTTCCTGGGCGACACGCTTCGCGCGCTCGTTCGACGCGGGGCGAGACACCTACCGAGCTCGTTCCCGCTTGGCGCCGAAGGCACGACGCGCTGGCTCACGACGGCGGCGCGCGACTTCGGCATCGCGGATCGAGCCCTCTCCGCGGCCATCGAGGCGCCCATGAAACGAGCGACGGCATTGCTCGCACGCTATCGCAGCAGGCTCGCCGGCAAGCGCGTGTTCTTCTTCCCCGATTCGCAACTCGAGGTCCCGCTGGCGCGCTTTCTCTCGCGTGAGTGCGGCATGGAGTTGATCGAGGTCGGGACGCCGTATCTGGATCGCGGTTCCATCGGCGACGATCTCGCCCTGCTTCCCGAATCGGTGCTGGTGAGCGAAGGCCAGGACGTCGATCGACAACTCGATCGATGCCTCGCAGCAGCCCCAGACCTCGTCGTCTGCGGACTCGGACTCGCGAATCCGCTCGAAGCTCGTGGCGTTCGTACCAAGTGGTCGATCGAGCTCGTGTTCTCGCCGATACACGGCTACGAACAAGCGGGCGATCTCGCCGAGCTGTTCGTGCGCCCGCTCGACCGCCGCGAGCGGCTGGCGGTATAGCGTGCAACTCACCGTGTGGACGTACGAAGGGCCTCCGCACGTCGGCGCCATGCGGGTAGCGACGGCCATGCGCGGCGTACACTACGTCCTCCATGCTCCGCAGGGCGACACGTACGCGGACCTGCTGTTCACAATGATCGAACGGCGTGACGAGCGACCGCCGGTCACCTACACGACGTTCCAGGCGCGCGATCTCGGTGGCGACACCGCCGAACTGTTCAAGCGAGCCGTCGCCGACGCGTACGAGCGATTCGCGCCGGACGCGATGCTGGTGGGCGCGTCGTGTACCGCCGAGCTCATTCAGGACGACCCCGGCGGACTCGCCCGCGCGCTCGGCCTAACGATTCCGGTGGTGCCGCTGGAGCTTCCGGCGTACTCGAAGAAGGAGAACTGGGGAGCGAGCGAGACGTTCTATCACCTGGTGCGCGCGCTGGCGGATCAATCGCGGCGTCCGCTCGCGCGCGACGCGGCACGGCGGCCGAGATGCAATCTGCTCGGCGCCACGGCGCTCGGGTTCCGTCACCGCGACGACGTGATCGAGGTGGAGAAGCTGCTTGCCTCGATCGGCATTGACGTTCACGTCCGCGCTCCCTCTGGCGCGACCGTGGCGGACATTGCCCGATTGGGTGAGGCCGACTTCAACGTCGTCCTCTATCCCGAAGTTGCCACAACGGCGGCGACGTGGCTGCAGCGCACGTTCGGCCAGCCGATGACGAAGACGGTTCCGATCGGCGTCGCAGCGACGCGCGAGTTTGTCGCCGAGGCGGCGCAGCTCGCGGGCATCGAGGCGCCGAGCGCGGAGGTCGTGGCGTCGCGGCTGCCGTGGTATTCGCGCAGCGTGGACTCGACGTATCTGACGGCCAAGCGCGTGTTCGTGTTCGGCGACGCGACGCACGCGATCGCCGCCGCCCGTATCGCGACCGAAGAGCTGGGCTTCACGCTCGTGGGGCTCGGCACGTACAGTCGCGAGTTCGCGCGCGACGTTCGGGCCGTGGCGGAGCGGCATGGCCTGACGGCGCTCGTGACGGATGACTATCTCGACGTGGAGACGGCCATCACCGAGGCGGCACCGGAGCTCGTGCTCGGTACACAGATGGAGCGCCACATCGCGAAGCGCCTCGGGATTCCCTGCGCTGTCATCTCGGCGCCGGTGCACGTCCAGGACTTCCCTGCGCGTTATGCACCGCAGATGGGAGCCGAGGGCGCGAACGTCATCTTCGATACGTGGGTGCATCCGCTCATGATGGGGCTCGAGGAGCACCTGCTCGGCATGTTCCGCGAGGACTTCGAGTTCGCTGACGGCAGGACGCCATCGCATGTAGGCGGAGCGCCCATCGAAGTGGCCGTCGCCGTCGGGCCAGCGAGCTGGTTGCCGGACGCGGAGCGCGAGCTCGGCAAGATCCCGTTCTTCGTTCGTGGGAAGGCACGTCGCAACGTCGAGCGGTTCGCTGCAGACAACGGGCTGCGAGAGATCTCGGTGGAGACCGTGTACGACGCCAAGGCTCACTTCGGCCGATGACGACGCGAGCCGACGCCCTCTTCGTCATCGTCACGCTCGACGCGCACCTCGCGGGTGCGGTGGCGCGGGCACGTACGAAGCTCCGGCGCGAGTGCCCGCGCGTCGAGCTCAAGGTGCACGTTGCGGCGGACTGGCCTAACGATGCGGCCAGTCTCGAGCGGTGCCGTCGCGATCTCGAGGCGGCGCAGTTCGTCGTCGTAACGCAACTGTTCCTGGAAGAGCAGATCGCCGCCGTGCTGCCGGTACTCACGGCGAATCGCGACCGGTATGACGCGATCGCGTCCGTGATCTGCGCGCCGGAGCTGATGCGGCTGACGCGGCTCGGTCGGTTCTCCATGGGTCCGGAGGCAGCGGCGCCGTCAGCGTGGTCGCCGTCCTCGGTGATACGCAAGCTGCTCGGAGCACGGCGCGGCGCGGACGACAAGCGCGAGACGAGTGGCGAGCGCCAAATGCGATCGCTCCGACGCGTCCCGCAGATCCTTCGTTTCGTTCCGGGGACCGCGCAGGATGTTCGCGCCTACTACCTGCTGATGCAGTACTGGCTCGCGGGGTCGGACGACAACATCGCGAGTCTCGTGCGGTTCATCGTCAGTCGCTACGGCGCAGCCGGACGTGCCGAGCTGGTGGACTCCGCGCGTGTGGATGCGCCGATCACGTACCCGGATGTCGGGATCTATCACCCTGGGTTGGCCGCCTCACGAGTCGTGGAGTCCATCACCGCGCTGGACCGCGGCCTTTCGCAAAAGGCAGCGACGTCGGACAGGCCGCGCGTGGGCCTTCTGCTCATGCGCTCGTACGTGCTCGCCGGGAACACCGCACACTACGACGCCGTCATCCGCGCGCTCGAAGCGCGAGGGCTCGCGCCCATTCCGGCGTTCGCCGGTGGCCTCGACGGGCGTCCGGCGATCGAGCGCTTCTTCCGCCACGCGGATGGCACCGCGTCGATCGACGCGCTCGTCTCACTGACGGGCTTCTCGCTCGTGGGCGGACCGGCGTACAACGACGCGACCGCGGCGCAGCGGCTGCTCGGCGCGCTCGACGTTCCGTACCTCTCGCTGCAGTCGCTCGAGTTCCAGACGGTTGATCAGTGGCGTGAGGACGTGCGCGGGCTGAGCCCGCTGCAGGCAACGCTGCAGGTCGCGATTCCGGAGCTCGACGGTGCGACCGGACCGCTCGTGTATGGAGGCCGTGTGGGCAGCGCGGCCAGCGACGGCGACGCGACCGCCGGCGATGGCTCGTCGGCGCCAATCGCGGATCGCGTCGAGCGACTCGCCGATCGGATCGCGGCGCTCGTGCGACTGCGGCGAGAGCCACGCGCGACGAGACGCATCGGGATCGTGCTGTTCAACTTTCCGCCTAACGCAGGAAGCGTCGGCACCGCCGCATACCTCGCGGTCTTCGAGTCGCTGCACCGCACGCTCACGGCGCTCCGCGCTGCCGGGTACACGGTGGACGTACCGGCTACGACGGACGCCTTACGACACCGCCTCCTCGAAGGGAACGCGGAGCGACACGGCATGTCGGCGAACGTCGCCGCGGCCATCTCGGCCGACGATCACGTTCGTACCGAACCTCACCTGGCTGAGATCGAGCGCGCGTGGGGACCGGCGCCGGGACGCGCCCAGAGCGACGGGCGATCGATCTTCGTGCTCGGCGAGCGATTCGGCAATGTGTTCGTCGGGGTGCAGCCAGCGTTCGGATACGAAGGCGACCCGATGCGGCTGCTGTTCGAGCGCGGCTTCGCACCGACGCACGCGTTCAGCGCGTTCTACGGCTGGTTGCGTCGTGATTTCGCGGCGCACGCCGTTGTGCACTTCGGCACCCATGGTGCGCTCGAGTTCATGCCGGGCAAGCAGGTCGGACTGACGAGTGAGTGCTGGCCCGATCGATTGATCGGCGACGTGCCGAACATCTACCTCTACGCCGCGAACAATCCGTCCGAGGGGACGCTCGCGAAGCGCCGCGGCAGCGCGACGCTCGTGTCGTATCTCACGCCCCCGATCACGAACGCTGGGTTGTACCGTGATCTCGCCGCGCTCAAGAGCTCCGTCGACAGTTGGCGCGCACTCGACGTCGGCGTCGGCGCCGAGGAGCGGCACCTGGTCGCGGATGACATCCAGGCACGCGCCGCGGCCCTCGATCTCGCCGTCGCGGCGCCTCGCTGGAACGGCGACGCGCCCTCACAGGTGTCCCGTGTGCGGGACCGCCTGATCGAGCTCGAGCAGTCGTTGATTCCGACGGGGCTCCACGTGTTAGGCAACCCAATGTCGCCTGAAGCACGTGTGGACACCCTGCTCGCCATCGCGCGAGCCGGGCAGCCCGACGACGTCGCCAGCAACGTTGGGGACTCGGTGTCTGACGGTACCATGCGCCAGGCTGTCGAGACGCTCGTGTCGCGACACGATGCTGCACCACTCCGGCGCGCGCTTGCGGTCGCGTCGGGTGAAGATGCCGGCACGGCGCTCGCGGCCGACATCGCGAAGATCGACACGCAACTGTCCGAGAACGGCGAGCTCGCCGCACTGGTGCACGCGCTCGACGCCCGGTACGTGGCGCCGGCGCCAGGCGGGGACTTGCTACGCAATCCGGCGATTCTGCCAACGGGACGGAACGTGTACGGCTTCGACCCCTACCACGTCCCGAGCACGACGGCGATGCGCGACGGTTCGCGTCAGGCGGTGCGCCTTCTCGCGCGACACGCGTCGGACGGGCATGGCGTGCCGGAGACGGTCGCCATCGTACTCTGGGGCACCGACAACATGAAGTCGAGTGGCGCATCGCTCGGGTTGGCACTCGCGCTCCTTGGCGCAGCTCCGCGCTTCGACTCGCTCGGTCGCCTCGCTGGTGCGCGACTCCTGCCACTCGAGACGCTCGAACGCCCACGGATCGACGTCGTGATCACGGCGTCCGGGATCTTCCGCGATCTCTTTCCGTTGCAGATGCGGTTGTTGGCCGAGGCGTCGCTGCTTGCCGCGAACGCAGACGAGCCAGTGGCGATGAACTTCGTTCGCGCCCACACGCTCGACCACCAGCAGGCGCTCGGGTGCACGCTGGAAGAAGCGGCGCTCCGGATCTTCAGCAATGCCGAGGGTGCGTACGGCGCGAACGTGAACCTGCTCGTGGACGGCAGCACCTGGAACGACTCCAACGAGCTCGGCGATGTGTTTCTTCGGCGGAAGAGCTTCGCGTACGGACTCGGGACAGCAAAGGCACGCCCTGAGCTGCTGGAACGCGCGCTGGCGACGGCATCGCTCGCGTACCAGCAGCTGGATGGCATCGAGACCGGCGCGACGGACATCGACCAGTACTTTGATTCGTTAGGCGCCATGGCCGGCGTGATGCGACGCGGGCGCGCGGCGGCACCGGTGTATCTCGGCGACACGGCGGTCGGGCCAGGCAACGTACGCACGCTCGATGAGCAGGTCGCGCTCGAAACGCGAACCAAGCTGCTCAACCCGAAGTGGTACGAGGCGATGTTGCGCACGGGTTACGAAGGCGCGCGCGCGATCTCGGCCCACGCGACCAATACGTTCGGCTGGTCCGCGACCGCTGGCGGCGTCCCGCAGTGGGTGTATCGGGACATCGCCACGACGTTCGTGCTCGATGAGGAGATGCGGCGGCGTCTCGCGACGCTGAACCCGCAGGCGGCAGCACAGCTCGGCGCTCGCCTCGTGGAAGCCACCGACCGTGGATTCTGGGAGCCGGACGCGGCGACGCTCGATGCGTTGCGCGATGCAAGCGCCGAGCTCGAAGACTGGCTCGAGGGCGTGCACGTCACCCCGTGAGGGAGGCCAAGGATATGGAGCGCTCGTCATGACACGCGGTGCCCTGCCCGTCATGGGTGATGGCGATGGAAGCGTGCAGGTCCACCTCGATCCGTCCGATCGGATCAGCGGCGCGCTGACGCTCGCGGTGTATGGAAAGGGTGGCATCGGGAAATCGACGACGTCATCGAACTTGTCGGTCGCGTTCGCGAAGTCCGGCAAGCGCGTGCTGCAGATCGGATGCGATCCGAAGCACGACTCGACGTTCACGCTCACGAAGCGGCTGGTGCCTACCGTGATCGACGCGCTCGAGGCGGTGGACTTCCACTCGGAAGAGCTGCGCGTCGAAGACTTCGTCTACGAGGGGTACGCCGGCGTGATGTGCGTCGAGGCCGGCGGACCGCCGGCTGGGACGGGCTGTGGCGGCTACGTTGTCGGGCAGACGGTGAAGCTCCTCAAAGAGCACCACCTGCTCGAGGAAGCCGACGTCGTGATCTTCGACGTGTTAGGCGACGTCGTGTGCGGTGGATTCGCGGCGCCACTCCAGCATGCGGACTACGCGCTCATCATCACCGCCAACGACTTCGATTCGATCTTCGCAATGAATCGCATCGTCGCCGCGATTCAGGCGAAGTCGAGGAACTACAAGGTGCGGCTCGGCGGAGTCATCGCGAACCGGAGCGCGCAGACGGACCAGATCGACCGGTTCAACGATCGCGTGGGCCTCTCGCTCCGCGCGCACTTCCCCGACCTCGATGTCATCCGGCGGAGCCGACTCAAGAAGTCGACGCTGTTCGAGATGGACGCAACGCCGGAGCTCGAGGCGGTCCAGGACGAGTACATGCGTCTGGCTGGGCAGTTGCTCGGGACGGTGGAGACGACGCTCGCACAGCCGCTCAAGGATCGCGAGATCTTCGACCTGCTGGGATTCGACTGATGCATCCGTCGACGACCCACGACGGGCGCTACGTCGAACGACGGGAGCAGCTCAGCGAGTATTTCGGTGCCACCGCCGCGGCGAGTTGGGCCGCGCTCACGTCCGACGCACCGACCAACTTCGTGCGGCGAGCCGTGCGCGCTGGACGCGAGGAGATGCGCCAGCACATGGTGGCATGGCTGCCCGCGCGGCTCGATGGACTCCGCGTGCTCGACGCGGGGTGCGGCACGGGCGGTCTCTCGATCGAGGTCGCTCGCCGCGGAGCGACCGTCCTGGGGGTCGACGTGGCGGACGCGATGATCGCAATCGCACGAGACCGGACGCCGGCCGCGGTCGCGGATCGGGTGGCGTTCGTGACGGGCGACATGCTTGACGGCGCATTCGGCACGTTCGACCACGTCGTGGCCATGGACTCACTCATCCACTATGCGGGTGACGATATGGTCGGAGCCATCCGAGCGCTGGCCGAGCGGACGCGCGTCTCGCTGTGCTTTACGGTTGCGCCCCGCACACCAGCGCTGGTCGCGCGACACGCGTTGGGTCGCCTGTTCCCACGGCGGAACCGGTCGCCCGAGATCAACCCGGTACCGACTGAGCGTGTGAAACACGAAATCGGCTCGGCGTTAGGTAACACGTTTCGCGTCAGGCGGGAGGCGCGCGTCGCAACGGGCTTCTACGTCTCGCAGGGCATCGAGCTCGTGCGCGGGACCCCTGAGCAGCTTC
The DNA here is from genome assembly GCA_963829055.1 of uncultured Gemmatimonadaceae bacterium. Classification (GTDB taxonomy): domain Bacteria; phylum Gemmatimonadota; class Gemmatimonadetes; order Gemmatimonadales; family Gemmatimonadaceae; genus JAJKIV01. Next base: position 310,976 of record CAWHHI010000011.1, read on the forward strand.
ATGACCGGAGGATCGGCGTATGATCGTTGGTCTGGTCGTCGGCTTCGCGGCGATTGCCATCGCCGCAGTCTGGTATCAGTTCGTGCGGCCGCGCGAGGTGCCGTGCGCCATCGATCTCGAGGCGACGCAGGAGCACTTCCACGCCCATGTGGCGCTCGAGGGCTTCGAGGTCGATGCGGGCGATGAGGTCCTGGTGCACGGGACGCCATCGCGTATCCCGTTAGGCGCCCAGATCGCCTTCCGGTCGAACGCGACCGTTCGGCCCGCGAGCCGCCTCAAACGGCGATGGGTGAAGCTCACGGGCGGGACCGAGTTCCACGAGCTGTATGACGTCGGCTTCGAGGGCTGAGAGGACACATGTATACGACGGAGACACAGCTGCCAATCGACGAGTCGCGCGTGAACGAGTCCACGCGCGCGGCAAAGGAGGACGCGACACTCAGTCCTCGCTTCTATACCACGGACTTCGCCGCCATGGACAAGCTCGATGTCGAGCCGGTGCGCGCGATGTGGGACGAGCTCGTCGCGGAATTCCGGCGCGATCCGAACAAGGATCACTTCAAGCGTACTGACGAATTCGACGCCGATCTCGACGCCATCCCGCCGGCGCTGCGACGGCAGTTCATCGACTTTCTCGTGAGCTCGGTGACGGCGGAGTTCTCAGGCTGCATCCTGTACGCCGAGGTGAAGAAGCGGGTGAAGAATCCGGACGTGCGCGAGCTGTTCGGCTTCATGAGCCGAGACGAAGGACGCCACGCGGGGTTCATCAATCACACGCTCGCCGACTTCGACGTCGCCGTGGACCTGTCGTTCCTCACGCGGGCGAAGAAGTACACGTACTTCCAGCCGAAATTCATCTACTACGCCACGTATCTGTCGGAGAAGATCGGCTACGCGCGCTACATCACGATCTACCGGCAGATGGAGAAGCACCCGGAGTATCGGTTCCATCCGATCTTCAAGTGGTTCGAGCGCTGGTGCCACGACGAGTTCCGGCACGGAGAAGCGTTCGCGATGCTGATGCGCGCCAACCCCGACATCACGCGCGGACGGAACCGACTCTGGATCCGCTTCTTCCTGCTCGCGGTGTTCGCGACAATGTACGTCCGGGATCACAAGCGCCACGAGTTCTTCGAAGCGATGGGCTTCGACGTCGAAGACTATGATCGACGTGTGATTCGCCTGACGAGTGAGATCAGCAAGCAGGCGTTCCCGGTGCAGTTGGACGTTGACAACCCGACGTTCTGGACGCGCCTCGCGCGAGTATACGCCAACACCCAACGCATGGAGAAGGCGCGCGAGAAAGGTGGTATAGGCGGTCGGCTGACGGCGTTCGCTTGCCTCGTCTCGAACGTCGCGACGCTCGCCCAGTTGTATTTCATGCCGGCGAAGCACCACGCGCTGCCTGCCGACGTCCGCATGCAACCGGTGTGGTGAGCGGAGGGCCCATGAGTGGATCGAAACGCGTAAGGATCGCTCGTGTGTGGACAAAGCTACCAGCATCGTGGCTTCCATTCGCCGATGCCGGCACCGTCGAGTTTCCGCTTCGCCGCCTCCTCCGCCTCGGCTGCTTCCAGCTGGCGGTCGGCGTCTCGACCACGCTCCTGACCGGTACGCTCAACCGCGTCATGATCGTGGAGCTTGGCGTGCCGACCGCGTTGGTGGCCTTGATGGTGTCGGTGCCCTTGCTCGCCGCGCCGCTGCGCGCACTCATCGGCTATCGCTCCGACACACACCAATCCGTGCTCGGGTGGCGTCGCGTGCCGTTCATCTGGTTCGGCTCTCTACTGCAGTTCGGCGGGCTCGCGATCATGCCGTTCGCGCTGATCCTGCTCTCCGGCGATACGCGCGGCTCCGTCGCGAGTGCCCGCATCGCCGCCGCTCTCGCGTTCGCGCTGGTCGGCATCGGTATGCATACGACGCAGACCGCCGGTCTCGCACTCGCGACGGATCTCGCGCCGGAGCGCGTTAGGCCGCGCGCGGTCGCCCTGCTCTACCTCATGCTGCTCGTCGGTCTCGTCGCGAGCTCGCTCACGTTCGGCGCGCTCCTGTCGAACTTCTCGCAGATCCGGCTCATCCAGACGATCCAGGGCGCGGCCGTCGTCACGATGGCGCTCAACATGGTGGCGCTATGGCGTCAGGAGCCACGCCGTCGCTGGTCCGCCGGTGACGCGGCGGAAACCGCACCCGACTTCCGCATGGCTCTGGCAGCACTCCGGCGAGCACCCGGTGTCGTTCGGCTGCTCGTGAGCGTCGCACTCGGCACCGCTGCCTTCGGCATGCAGGACATCCTGCTCGAGCCGTACGGTGGGCAGATCCTTCACCTCTCGGTTGGCGCGACGACGTCGCTCACGGCGACCGCCGCGTTAGGGTCCGTCGCCGCATTCGCGATCGCTGCCCGCATGCTCGAGCGCGGGAGCGATCCCATTCGGGTTGCAGCGATGGGCGCGCTCGTCGGCGTGGTCGCATTCGCGTCCGTGATCTTTGCGTCGCCACTCGAGTCAGTGATGCTCTTCCGCAGCGGCACGTTGCTGATCGGCTTCGGCAACGGCCTGTTCGCGGTGGGGACGCTGACTGCCGTCATGGATATCCGCGACGCGGCGCATCGCGGGCTCGCACTCGGCTCGTGGGGCGCCGTGCAGGCAACGAGTGCCGGAGTCACGCTCGCCGCCGGCGGATTGATTCGCGACGCGGTCGCATCCGTGGCGTCGACGGGTGCGCTCGGGCCCGCGATGCAGGCGGCCTCGGTCCCGTACAGCGTCGTCTACCACCTGGAGATCGGACTGCTGTTCGCGACGCTCGTCGCGCTCGGTCCGCTCGTGGCACCGAGCCGGCGTCGTGAACGCACTGGTGGAGATCGCCGCGCGTTCGGCCTCGCGGAGATACCAGGGTGATGCCAGCCGAAAACAAAGCCGTTCACTCGATGCAGTAGTCCACGTCGTTCTTCAGGGTTCTTCACTCGCGCGGGAGAGCACATGCACATCACCGAACGAATCGACCTCGCTCAGCTGGCGTTGTATGCATTCTGGATTTTCTTCGCCGGGCTCGTGTACTACCTGCGCCGCGAGGACAAGCGAGAGGGCTACCCGCTCCAGTCCGACACGAGCACGCGACCGGTGAATGGTTTCCCAATGCCGCCCGCACCCAAGCAGTTCATTCACCAGTCGCATGATGAGGGACGCCGCGGATGAGCACCTCAGCCCGTGACACCAATCCGATGTTGAGCGGCATGGGCCCGGCTGCGTACGCCGACCGTGCCGACGTGCCAGACCTCACCGTGGAGGGGCACGCGAAGATCGTCCCCCTGCGCACCGCACCGACGTTCTTCATCGAACCGCGCGACCCCGACCCGCGCGGCATGAGCGTCGTTGGAACCGACGGCGTGGAGGCCGGCATCGTCACCGATCTCTGGATCGATCGGGCCGAGCCGCAGCTCCGGTACTTCGAGATCACGCTGAACAACGGCGGCCGTACCGTACTTCTCCCGGCAACCTTCGCGAAGGTCGATGCGCGTAGGGGAACCGTGAAGGTCGCCTCGATACTGGCGAGCCAGTTCGCGGACGTTCCCGCCATTGCACACGCGGAGCGCATAACGCTGCGCGAGGAGGATCGTGTGATGGCGTACTATGCATCCGGCAATCTGTACAGGACGCCGGATCGCCGAGAGCCACTGCTGTGAGCGCGGCGCTGGTGGAAGTCGAAGAGGAATTCGCGACCTACTCTCGAGAGGGCGCGGAGATTCCCGGCATCGGGCCGTCGTTGCCCATCGGTGAGAAGCTGCTCTGGGTGGGTGCGCCGCGATCGGAGCGCGTGGCGCGTTTCGCGTTGCACACGCGCGGGCTGGCGATCTACTTCGCTGTTTTGCTGCTCGGACCGGCGCTCCTGGCATCGCCGGGAGCTCGCCTAGCCGCGATCATCACAGCCGCGGTGTGGGTGGTCCCACTCGGCATCGCGACGGTGCTGTTCGCGCGTACGTTCGCCACGCTCGTCGCGCGAACGACGGTCTACGCGATCACCGATCGGCGCGTCGTGATGAAGGTTGGCGTCGCGTTGCCGACAACCATCAACATCCCGCTGCACCTCGTGACGTCGGCCGACATGCAGCCGAGGGGCGATGGTGGCGGTGACATCGCGCTCTCGCTCGCGGGCGACGCGCGAATCGCTTACCTGCTGCTGTGGCCACACGCTCGTGCGTGGCACGTAGCTCACCCGCAACCGACGCTTCGGGGCATCGATGACGTCGCCGGTGTCGGTCGCCTGCTCGCGCGTGCGGTCGCCGGCGAGGCAGCATCATGACCAGCGCACGGATGACTCGCACGTCGTCGTACGAATCGGCGGGACTGCCGCGTCCCGTCCGCATCGCGGTAGTCGCGGTCGCCGTGTTCGCGGTGATCGGAGCCGGCGTTGCTCGCTGGACTGGCGCTGGCCACATCACCATTCCCGGCGCCACGCCAACCCTGACGCGGTCGGTTGCGTTCGTCGATCGCGCCGACGGCGGCGTGGCGGCGCTGGATGGCGTCACCGGCGACTCGGTCGCGACGTTCGCCCCGGGCACCAACGGATTCGTCCGCGGTGCACTGAGGGCGCTCGCTAGACAGAGGCGCCTGAACAGTATTGGTCCCACTGCGCCGTTCCGCCTCACGCGGTGGAGTGACGGCCGACTGACGCTCGACGATTCGACGACGGGCAGCCACGTGGAGCTCGACGGCTTTGGTCCGACCAACGTCGCTGCGTTTGCGTCACTGTTGCCACCGGCGTCCCGCTAGGCAGGCTGACGCAACGTTAGGCACTGGTGGTTAGGCGTCGGGACTGCTCGCGATCGAGCGCGCGAGTGGCCCCGGCGGCGTCAGTGACCGCGCATGCTCCTCCTTCGTGAATCGCCCGAGCAGGAGCTGGTACGCGACGAGGAGCTGAGCGATGGCCAACGGATAGCTCTGACGTGTCTGGTTGCCATCCACGAAGTTTCCTGACCCACCGGGGAGCAACCGCTGCAGGTGCGCCCGCTGCGCCCACACCGCTTCCTCGATGGCCACCGCCTGATCGGCATCGACCGATCCGCTCACCTCGAGAAACTCGGCGAGACGGCCGTGTTCGCGCCCCACGGCGAGGCGGAGGGCGGCCGCGCCGTTACCGCTGCGCGCGATCACGCCGCTGAGATCCGGATGCTCGAGCGTTGCACGCATGGTGAGCTGCACGTTCAACCGCTCGTAGTCCGCAGGCTGGCTTGGCGGATAGAACCGGACGACGAGATCAGCCCACCGCTTCTGAGGACGTATGTGCGCCGCCGAATCCACCTCGCGGCGCTCGAGCTCCGCGAGGACCTCGTCCGGCGTATAGCCCCGCTTCGCACAATCACGCGAGACCTTCCAGCGGCGTCGCAGCTCTTCGGGCGGATCGAGATACACCTTCACGTCGAAACACTCGCGCATGCGCGCCGAGTGGAACGCAAGCAGCCCTTCGACCAGCACGAACGGTTTCGGACGCACGTACTCCGGCGGGTCGAACGATCCGGTGCTGTGATTGTAGACGGGCTTGAGAATCGGATGCCCGTCCGCCAGCGCGCGGAGGTGCTGCTCGATGATGTCGATGTAGTTGCACGATGGATGCAGCGGCGTGATGCCGAGCTCTTTGCGACGCGCCCGATCATAGCGATGGTAGTCGTCGGTGCAGATCGTGGTGACCTGGTCCACACCGATCACCTGGGCGATGCCGGCAGTCAGCGTCGTCTTGCCGGCGGCGCTGTCGCCAACGATGCCGAGCATGATCGGGCGGTGTGGCATCGGCGTCGCTACTCTGCGCCGTCGGCGGGCGGCGCGTCACGAAACACGCGACTCGCGCGAATGTCCGCCGCATCAATGCGCGACAGTTCGCGCGCCGGCACGGGTGCGGTTTGCCCGACGAGCCGGCTCGCCTGGCGCAGCTTCGCGCGGTCGATCGCGTTGCGCACGGAGCGCGCGTTCGAGAAATACGCCTGGTGCATCCGAAGCATGAGATATTCCCGCAACGTGGCGCGCGCTTCGTCATCCAGCTCGTACTGCTGTTCTCGCACCATCAACTCGGCGATTGCCATCAGCTCATCCGCGGTGAAATCCGGGAACTCGATGTGATGCGCGACGCGCGAGCGGAGCCCCGGATTGGCCTGAAAGAATGTGTCCATCTGATCTCCGTATCCCGCGAAGATCACGACGAGATCGTCGCGCTGGTTTTCCATGACGGCGAGCATCGTCTCGATCGCTTCCGCTCCGTAGTCGCGCTCGCTGTCGGCGCGGTAGAGGTAGTACGCCTCGTCGATGAACAAGACGCCGCCCATGGCCCGCTTCAGCACCTCGCGCGTCTTCGGCGCGGTATGTCCCACGTACTGCCCGACGAGATCATCGCGGCCCGCGGTCACGAGGTGACCCTTGCGCACGTAGCCCAGGCGGTGGAGGATCGTCGCCATTCGTCGAGCGACCGTCGTCTTGCCGGTTCCCGGACGCCCCGTGAAGCTCATGTGAAGCGTCGGCTGCTCCGTTGCCCGCCCGGTTCGCTCGCGCAGCCGCGCGATGAGGAGCAGCGACGCGATCTCGCGGATGCGCGCCTTGACCGGAGCCAGGCCGACGAGCTCGCGATCGAGCTCCTCGATGATGTCCGTCAGCCCCGCCGCGCGAAACGCGGCAGCAACATCGACCGTCGTACGGTCATCGAGTGCCACGCCTCCGGACAGCGCGGCAGCCGATTCGTTAGGCATCGACGGCCCATCGCCAGGGACGACCGTCATTCGCGACGCGGTCACTCGTCGGGGGCCGATCCGTTGCCACCGAGGTAACGCGACTCGGGAGGGCGCTCGGTCGCGTACGCATGTACGGTGTATCGGATGCTGCGATCCGCAGTCTCCTGGCGTTCGAGCCTGAACCCGGGTTCGTGCGGTGGGCGGGCTACGATGAAGCTGAGCGCGGTCGTCTGCCGGCCGTACGCCCGATCGTACGCCGTGACTTTCACGTAGCGGCCGGGAAACGCGTGCGTACACGCGGCGAGCTCCATGAGGAGGCCGGCCGGGTCGCGGAGATCGAACATCGGCGTGCCCCACATCTCCCAGTACACGTTGCGCGGGTGCGGGTCGTCGGTGTGCTCAATGGACACCGGCCATCCCTGATCGATGCAGTATTGCACCTGAGCCGTGATCTGGTCGACGCTGAAATCCGGGAGGAACGAGAACGTCCCCTGTGTCAGGCGCATTGGCGGTCCTCCGGGAGGACAGAGTGGGCGTTAGGCATCGACATGCTCACAGCGGCACCGGCATCGCGACGGCGTCCGGCACGTCGGTGGACGTGAACTCGAACGTGATGTCCCGCCAGAGGTCGATCGCCTTGCGCAACGCCGGTGACCACCGCGCGGCGCGCTCGAGAATCTCCGGACCCTCCGCCAGGTAGTCCCGGCCCTCGTTCCGAGCCTGAATCATCGCCTCGACGGCGACGCGGTTCGCGGTCGCGCCGGCCGCAATCCCGTCCGGGTGGCCGATGGTACCGCCGCCGAATTGCAGCACGACGTCTTCGCCGAGGTAATGCAGCAGCTGATGCACCTGCGCGGCGTGAATGCCGCCTGACGCGACCGGCATGACGCCTGGCAACGACGCCCAATCCTGCTCGAAGTACAGACCGAGCGTCGGGTCGGGGTCGATCTTGTTCTCGCGTAGCGTGCGATAGTAGCCGCGTACGGCGTGCGGATCGCCCTCGAGCTTCCCCACCACCGTTCCCGCGTGGATGTGATCGACGCCGGCCAGGCGCATCCACTTGGCGATCACGCGGAAGTTGACGCCGTGATTCTTCTGGCGCGTGTACGTGCCGTGCCCTGCTCTGTGGAGATGGAGGATGACGCCATTGCGCCTCGCCCACTTCGCCATCGACTGGATCGCCGTGTAGCCGACGGTCAGGTCGATCATGATGATCACGCTGCCGAGCTCCTTCGCGAACTCGGCGCGTTCGTACATCTCTTCCATCGTGCCGGCGGTGACGTTGAGATAGTGACCCTTGATCTCACCCGACGCCGCGACGCCGCGGTTGACAGCCTCCATGCAGTACAGGAAGCGATCGCGCCAGCGCATGAACGGCTGGCTGTTGATGTTCTCATCATCCTTCGTGAAGTCGAGGCCGCCGCGCAGCGCCTCGTAGACGACGCGGCCGTAGCTGCGTGCGGAGAGGCCCAGCTTCGGCTTCACCGTGGCGCCCAGCAGTGGCCGGCCGAACTTGTTGAGGTACTCGCGCTCCATGACGATGCCGTGCGCCGGCCCCTGGAACGTCTTTGCGTAATGCGGCGGGATGCGCATGTCTTCCAGCCGCAGCGATTTCAGCGCCTTGAAACCGAACACGTTACCGATGATCGACGACGTGAGGTTGGCGATCGACCCTTCCTCGAAGAGGTCGACGTCGTAGGCGATGTAGGCAATGTGCTGATCCGTGCCGGGAACGGCGTCCACGCGGTAGCATTTCGCCTGGTAGCGCTCGTAGCTCGTTAGGCGGTCCGTCCACACGACGGTCCACGTCGCCGTCGACGACTCGCCTGCCACGGCCGCGGCCGCCTCTTCGGGGTCGACGCCCTCCTGCGGCACGAGGCGGAACGCGCAGAGCACGTCCGAGTCGCGCGGCACGTACTCGGGGTTGTAGTAGCCCATCTCGGCGTAGGGAGTAACTCCCGGAGCCCAGCGTCCCTTCGCCGCACGATCGCCAATCTTCGCCATGTACGTCCTCTGCTGTGTGTTCGGCAGGCCGAGCGCTATGCGCGCGAACACGATCGCGCCGAGGGCGCGTTAGGACCACGCCCACTCTCGCGGGGAGTGACAGACGGATGGAGGGCTGGATGACCCACCCATTCGGTCCGATCACACCTGTTCGATCGGGTGGGGCCGTCCAGGTATCGAACTCACGACGCGCAGGCATCGAGCGAACCGGAGGGTATCCGGTATCTCGACGTACACCCTCGGTCGCTGAGTGCCGAGCAGTCAGTCGATGGGGTTGTCATTCCGAGCGGAGGCCGCAGGCCGCTCGCTCGGAATGACATGCCTCCGCTCGCAATGACACCAGCGGGCGGATACGGGGACTGAAACCTGATGACTCATACTGAGCGACTGGCACACTTGGTACTCGGCAGGCCGCCGCCGGATGCCCTGTTCCACCTTGACGTGGAAATGGAGAACTGCGCTAGCCTCGCCCGGAGGACTTGAGGTGGGCTGCCGCCGCCTCCGTCCGATTGCTCACTTTCAGCTTCATGTAGATGTTCTGCAGATGAAACTTCACCGTGTTCTCACTCACGCGAAGTTTCGTCGCGATCACGGCGTTCGTCGCGCCCTCGGCCACGAGGTCGAGCACCGCGCGCTCGCGCGTCGTTAGGTCCGCGCCCGGCGGCCCAGGATTCCGCCCCAGCAGCCATCGCTTCGCGGCACTCGGGAACACCAGCTGTCCATGGTACACCTGACGGATCGACTCGATCGTCTGCCGCGGCGGCTCCGTCTTGAGCGCGTAGCCATCCGCGCCTCCCTCGAGCGCTGCGCGCATCATCGCGCCATCGCTGTACCCCGTCAGCACCAGCACGCGCACCGGAATTCCCTCGGCGCGAATGCGCGCGAGACATGCCAGCCCTCCGGTCGTGCCCATGTCGAGATCCATCGCGACCACGTGCGGATGGTGGCGTCGGATCTCCGTCAGCAACTGTTCACCGTTCGTCGCGGTGGCGACGACCAGGAAATCCGGCTCCGCCTGCAGCAGCGCGCGCAGCCCCTCCAGCACGAGCGCGTGATCGTCCGCCAGCGCGATCCGAATTCGAGCGTCCCGTCGCTCCGCTTCGATCACCCCGCCGGTACCTCTGCCACGACCACCGTACCCCCGCCGAGTGTGCTCTCGATACGGAGTCGACCGCCGACCATAGCAATGCGGTCGTGCATGCCGCGCAAGCCGAACCGATCACCGCTCGGCTCGCGGGAAGGGTCGAATCCCGACCCGTCATCACGGACCTCGAGGCGCAGCCAGTTCTCATCATCTCGCGTGATGGCGAAGAGCTGAATCACCACGCTGCGCGCACCACCATGCCGGTACGCGTTCGAGAGCGCCTCCTGCAGCACACGATAGACAGCGATCTTCGAGGCCACGCCGATCGTCGGCACCGGTTCGGCGAACGCGACCGAGACTTCGGTGTCCGTCACCGCTTCGTGCTGCAGCACCAGGCCCTCGACGAGCGGGCGCAGGTCGCGCGTCTCGAACCCGGGGGCCCGCAGCGTCCCGAGCGACGAGCGGATCTCGTCGAGCGCAGACTCGAGCAGTCGCCGCGCGCGCGTCAGGCGGTCGAGCGCACGCTCGCGCGCCTCGCCGACCTCGAGGACGTGACCGAGCAGGTCCAGCTGCAACAGCGCGGCGTAGACGTACTGCACAGGCCCGTCATGGATGTCGAGCAGAATGCGCTGCTGCTCGCGCTCGGCAAGCTGCAGGATGCGGCGCGGTGCGTCGTCGCGCATCGGGTCCGCACTGGTCACCGGGCCACGATGCCTAACGGTGCCAGCGCTGGGCGAGGAGCCAGAGATGGAGCACGAGCGCAGCCAGCAACGGCACCGCCAACAGGACGATCGATGCGCCTGCCATCGCCCATCGCACCGCCACGAGTAAGGCGATGCCCGCTCCCAGAAAGGCCGCAAGCTCGCGCAGCGCGACGCCACGCCCGGTAGCGGCGCGGAGCGCGGCAAGGATCGCCGCCTCCGCTACCGTCGCACCGAGCACCCAGTCGATGAGCCACAGACCCTGGCCTCCGTCCACCACGACGTCACCTCGACTGGAGGTAGAGCTGCCAGCCCGCGGGCGTTCGCAACACTTCCCATCCCCTCACACGCACACGGACTGGCATCGATCACCGAGGCGGGCGACGCCCGCTACTATCCACCGTTCGAGCCGTAGAGTCGGCGGCCGGCGCGGGAGCCAGCGGAGTCACGGTGACCGGGCTCGGCGTCCCGGGTACCGTCGTACCTAACGCCTGCGCAATCCCCGGCCTCGGCGCCGGTCGGGACAGCGGCACCAGCGGTGCAGCGCGCGGCGATCGATCCGTGGGAATCGAGTCGGCGGCACGCAGGTCGATCTGGCCCGCGTGCGTCGTGTCGCTCGGCAGCAGCGCTTCCCATGGGCCCGCATGGCCCCACAATGCGGGGTAATCCTTCACCATCGCGGCGCCATAGAGCGGTTTGTAGACGCCCTGGTGGCACGTGAGACACTGGAGCTTCGGCGGGTCGCCTAACGGGCCCCGGCGGGCGACGGGGAACGTCGTCCCCAGTGGCGTCAGGTAGGTCGAGTTCAGCTCGCGCACCATGCGCAGTCCGTACAACGCCGTCACGCGGGCCGGCGGTGCGTTCTGCCACGTCTCCCACGAACGACTGTTGTGGCAGAACGTGCAGTTCACGCCAAGCGAGCGCGACATGCCGATCATGAGCCCGTACGTGTTCTCGGCCTGCTTGATCGACGACCGGTTCGCCGCGGTTGGCGTCACCGTGTACGACTGCACGCGGACATTGGAGCGATCCAGGTACGCACGCAGGTACTGGTTCTCGTCCGTGTAGTGCCAGATGCCGACCGGCACTGGTGCACCGCGGTGACACGTGTAGCACGTGACACCGGTCTGCCCGACGTGCGCGCGCCAGTTCGTGTTGACGTTCCGCGTCATCTGCAGCATGCGCCGCGCGACGACCTTCGTGTACAGTGAGTCGGACGCGAAGTTGGTGAGCACGTGGCAGTACGCGCAGTTGCCGGCATTACCCCCGACCCACTGCGACATTGCAGTCATGGTCCGCGTGAACTCGGCCGCGCTGACGTCGGTGAGCACCTGCACGTTTTGCCACTGGGCAGGCACGGACGGGCCGGCCGGCGGCAGAGGCGCAGGCGCGCGGTTGAGGGCGACCGTTTTCCGGAGCTCGGAGTTGTCGTAGTTCGCTTCCTCGCCAACGCCACGGTAGCCGACCTGCACGGTTGTCTTGCCGCCGCCCTCGCAGGCGATGGCCCCGATCACGAGCAGACTGACGGCGACGAGCTGCCACCAGCGATTGCTCCGCGCTGGCGTCATGGTCGCCTCCGCGTGGTGTCGCGCCGATTCGCCGAGTCCGGCCTGGTCGCGGCACCGCCGGGTAGCGTGACCGCGGGATTTGCCTGGCTCGCCGGCGGCAGGGCCGCGGGTGTTGTGTTAGGCACGCCGGGGACGATGCCGCGTGGCTCGTCACGGGCGGGCGTCGGGAATGGCGTTCCCGGAGCAGACTGGCTCGGTGTCGGGGCCGTCAGCCTGAGCCCGGTGCCGGGGAATGTGTCCGGCGGTGCGCCCTGGTAGACGCCTCGGAGATCCTCGACCTTCTGCGGCGTGACGATGAAATGCGCGGGATACTCCGGCGCGATGCCGTGCTTCACACCCCACAGATACCAGTTGTCGACGGCTGTGCCGGTGAGCAGAATGCCGATACCACCAGTGAACGTGGTGAGAAACGCGAACCACCACGCCCACCGGTGAATGGACTCCATGGTGGCGTTCCACCCCATTGTCCAGCGCCAGAACAGCATCGACCGCTCGGTCGCTGTGCCGCGATCCGTGATCTGCTCGATCTCACGCTCCGCGCCCAGGCGGCTCGCCGCGAGGATCGTCGCGCCGTGCATCGCGAACAGCAGCGTCGATCCATAGAGGAACGCGATCGACAGCATGTGGAACGGATTGTAGAACAGGTTCCCGTAGCGAATCGAGAACGCGGCCGTCCAGTCGAGGTGCGGGAAGATGCCGAACGGCACCGCCTCGCCCCAGCTGCCCATGAGCAGCGGACGGATGAAGCCTAACGATAGGTAGAGGAAGATCGCCGACGCGAACGCCCACGGCGAGATGCAGTCCCAGCCCAAGCGATCGTGCACGGCGGTAGATGCGCACCCACCAGAGCAGGATCGACGCGGTGAGGAAGAAGCCGGCCATGAGCCACCATCCGCCCTGATTGAGCGGCGGGATGTGCAGGCCGTACCCCGGCGGCGGCGGCTCGAGCGCGAGCCACGGCAGGCGGCGAATGAACTCGATGGGGCTCCACCCCACGGACGCCCACATGTTGAGCCCGATGATCTCGATCGCGATGAATCCGCAGATGAGCGACGCGATGCCCGTCCGCCCGAGATAGATCGGTCCCACCTGCGCGTCACCGATCTTCCCCAGCCAGTAGCTGAAGCTCGGCGACCACTGCCGGATCCACGATGACTGGTCGATCGGCACACCCCAGTCGGGCGCCGTTCGGACCTGCACTTTCGTGAACAGATTCTGGTATTCCGCCATGACCGCCTCGCTAGCGCCAGATGGGGAGGTTCAACCACCAGTTCCACCACTCGGGCCATCCGCGCGTCCACAGCGGACCGCTCACCACGATGCAGAGCGCGCTGAAGATTCCGGCCCCGAGTGCGAGCGCCAATCCGAGGCGATGGATGCCGACTGCGCCGATCGAGTACCCGAGCACGTCGCGAAAGAACGTGTTCTCGTGCTCGCTGGTTTTCACCGGCTCACCCTTCTTCGGATTCACCATCGACAGGATGAGTGAGCCGTGCATGCTGAGCGCGAGCGTCGTCGTGAAGAACAGCGTCACGGCGATCATGTGCAGCGGGTTGTAATGAAAATGCAGATACTGGTACCCGACGTTGGAAACCCAATCGAGATGGCTGAGAATCCCGTACGGGAACCCGTGACCCCATGCGCCGAGCAGCAGCGGGCGGATCACGACGAGCGTGACGTACGCGAAGATCGCGACGCTGTAGGCGACCGGGACGTGATAGCCCATGCCCAGCTTGCGAGCGATCTCCGCCTGGCGTAGCGCCCACGACACGAACGCCCCGATCGCGGAGAACGTGATGAGCTGCCACAGCCCGCCTTCGCGAAGCGGCGCGAGCCCGAGCCCATACTTGAGGTCCGGGGGCGAGATGTTGATGCGCCAGATATTCCACGTCGGTCCGAGGGCAGCCGCCCAGACACATAACGCGGTGCCGAGCACGGCGAAGAAGATGGTCGTGACGCCGAAGAAGCCGACGTAGAACGGACCGATCCAGAAGTCGAACAGGTCTCCACCGACGAGCGTCCCGCCACGGACGCGGTACTTCGATTCGAAACTGAGCATCGCCATGGGCCGGTTCTCCTCCCCACAGATGAAGACTCGCGACGACGAGTCGCGACGGTCCGTTCGCTCGGGGTGAGGGCCGGCGGCCCCATGAGCGGCGCCACCGTTCCCCCTCCCGACGTTGCCCTAACGACTACCCGGCGGAAGCGGCGACATGTCCGCCGCCGCCGTGCCGGAGCGGCGCCCGGCGTCGAGCCAGTTGAACCGGTCGGTGCTGAGCAGGATGAAGTGGATCACGAGCGCGAGCACGAACAGGAACGTGAACAACGCGATCAGCGTCCGCCGCGGATCGAAGAGCATCCAGATGCGATACATGGGAGTCTCCTAGCGCGTGGCGTTCGTGGCGGGAGCGGTCTGCGCCGCTACCGGATAGCCTGCCACACCCGGAATCCACGGCCGCCACTGCCACACCAGCCAGTGTGCAACCACGGCGATGAGCGTGAACACGATGAAGCTGGTCACGAAGACACGGTGGAACCCCCGCGCCTCGTCTTCGCTGAGGCCCGACGCTGAAGACGGCGGGCGAGCCGTCGGTGAAACGCCTGTGGACATAGCTCCTCCTGTTAGGTTGCGGGTGCTACACGTGCCGCGTGCCGAGCGCGCGGCGGGTTCGGCGGCGCACCCCGACCGCGCCGCACACTCGAGAGATCAATGACCGAACAGCGACTGGCCTGGACCGAATGGCGCGACCGCTGGCCTAACGCGGCCCACAGTCGGTTCGTCGAGGCCGGCGGCGTCCGCTGGCATGTCCAGGTCGCCGGGGCCGGACCACCAGCCCTGCTGCTGCACGGCGCCGGTGGCGCCACGCATTCGTGGGCCGACCTGCTGCCTCGGCTCGCGACGCGGTTTACCGTCATCGCACCGGATCTGCCTGGCCACGCCTTCAGCAGCGCGCCGTCTGATCCGTCGCGGCTGTCGCTCGGCGGCATGGCCGGGGACGTTGCCGCGCTGCTCGCCATGCTCGGCCTGTCGCCACGTGTCCTGATCGGCCACTCGGCCGGCGCCGCGATCTTGCTCCGCATCGTCGCGGATGGCACCGTCGCGCCCGACATCATCGTCGGTTTCAACGCCGCCCTTGCGGCACCGACCGCCGCGGCCGACGCAGCCCTGTTGCCGGCCGTGCGCTTCATCGCGCGAACGGCAGGTGTGGCACGCGTCATCAGCACGATCGCACGGTTCGACGGCGTCGCCGATTCACTGTTGCAGTCGACGGGCACGTCACTCCCGGCCGAGCAGAGATTACGGTACAGGGCGCTCGCACAGTCGCCCGCCCACGTCCAGGCCGTGTTCACGATGTTCGCGAACTGGGACGTCAGCGCACTCACGCGCGCGATCGCATCCATCACCACGCCTACGACGTTCGCCAGCGCGCCTAACGATCCGTGGGTCCCACCCAGGCAGACCGAGCGCGTGGCCGCGACCATGCCGGCAGCGCGGTGTGTCGCGTTGCCGCCAGCCGGCCATCTGGCACACGAAGTGGAGCCCGCCGCGGCCATGGATGTCGTCCTCGGCGCGATCGACCGACCTACGTAGCCGCTCACGCGCGTCACAGCGTCAGGCATGCGCGCCTGCCAGCGCGCCGCGCGCGCGTTCGACGTACGACGTGGTCACGAGCTCGGCGCCTTCGCGCCGGGCGTCGCGCTCTGCCTTGTCTCGCAGCCGCTTGGCCGCCGAGATCCGAGCCACGAACGGCTCCGCCGCGACGAGCTCATCGAGCCGGTTCTGTGCTGCGTCGTCCCAGGGGAGCGAGGCACCCTTCGCCGGCGTCGGATCGATCTTGTCCAGGTCGGTGCCTAACGGGATGATGTTGAACAGGACATCGAACAGCGCGTTGCAGATCTCCTGGACGACGTACGTCGCGCCAGCGTAGCCCATGAACGGCGTGCCCGTATGCCGTCGAATGGCCGCGCCCGGGAACGACGCCGGGATGTAAATCGACCGGCCACCGGCCTCGGCCAGATACATCCGCTCGTTGTAGCTGCCGAACACCACCATCGCCGGCTTCTCGCGCAGCATCGTGCGCACTGCCGCGTTGTCCGGCTTCACGCCGGCGCGACGCGACACCGAGAACGTACAGGGCAAGCCGAGCTCGTCCTCGAGGAAGTGACGGAGCCCGCGCGCATACGTCTCACCCGCAACGACGGCGAAGCTGGCCGTCGGGAAGAAGTCCTGCGTGACACTGCGCCAGAGATCCCACAACGGCTTCACCGTCGTGTGCTTCTCGCGCTCGATGAATGGCTCGGGGTCGACCCCCACCAGCGAGCCTAACGTGCGCAGGAACTCGGTGGTCGAGAACAACCCGATGGGCGCCTGGAGATACGGCACCTCCAACCCTTCGCAGAGCTGGCGGCCGAACTCTCGATACATGCAGACGTTCACGTCGGCGTCCACGAGCCGCGGGATATCGGCGAGATGGCTGCCGAGCGGGAACACCATGTTGATCTCGCAGCCCACCCCCTCCACGAGCCGCCGTACCTCCGCCACATTGCTCGGCATGTTGAACGTGCCGTAGATGGGCCCGATGATGTTCACGCGCGGCTTCGAGCCCGGTGCGCGCTCCTTCGGCTTCGGGCGCACGCCTTTCTTGAGGCCGTACTCCGTCCACAGCCAGAACATTGCGCGGTTCGCGGCCTGCCACTGATCCTCGTCGATCGTGCGCGGGAGGAACCGCACGAGGTTCGATCCCTCGGGTGTCACGCCACCACCAATCATCTCGGCGATGCTGCCCGTGACGACAACCGCCGGCTCGTCGGGATCGAGCGTCGCACCCGCACGCCGCATCGCCTTCTCGGTTCCGTCCATCGCGAGGTTGTCCTCGGACAAACCGGTCACGACGATCGGCAACTCGTGAGGCGGCAAGCCGTCAGTGTAGTGGAGCACCGCCGTCACCGGCAGGTTCTCGCACCCGACAGGGCCATCGATCACGACCTGAAGTCCCTTGAGCGCCGTGAACACGTACACGGCGCCCCAGTAGCCTCCGGCCCGATCGTGGTCGAGCACTAGCATGACACGCTCATCGCGACGCTCATATCATCTGCTCGGCTTTGACCTTCTTCCGTTGCGCATCCATGTGACGCCGGAACCGCTCCTTCACTTCGGGCCGCTCCTTTGGCGCTTCCGCAAAGCCGTATCCCGCGGCGACGCCCGTTCCGACGCCGGCGAAGAACTCGCGCATGCGAGCCATCCGATCGCGGCCCGCCACGGCGCCGTTCACCGTTGCGGCCAGCGAGCCGGCGCCCGCGGGACCGAACAGCGGTCGCGCCGATACGACGTTCGTGAAGTACACGGAGGGAATCGCGCGCTCCTTCGCCGCCTGCACGACCGGCGTCGTGCCGATCGCCAGATCGGGCGCGTACTCGCCTAACGCCGCGAGATCCTGTTCGAGCGACGCCCGGAATTGCACCTGCACGCCGCGCGCTGCGAGCCACTCGCGGTCGACGTCACTCCACGGCGTTCGCGGGCAGGCCGTTCCGACGTAGCGCACGTCCGCCCCGGCCTCGATCAGCAGCCGCGCCACGATCAGCTCACTGCCCTCGTAGCCGGACAGGGTGATGCGCGCCGTGATCGGATTCTTCGCGAGCGTCGCGGCGATGGCCGGCAGCACCCGCGCTTTCGCCGCATCGATGCGATCGTCGGCGACGCCGGCCGCACGACCCACCGCCTCGAGCCAGCCAGCTGTGCCCTCGACGCCGACGGGCGCTGAGCCGACGACAGTACGCCCGGCTGCGTGCAGCTCTCGCACCGACGCGGTGTAGAACGGATGCACGGCAGCCGCCACCTCGCAGTCCAGCGCCGCGTACAGGTCACGCCATTCGCGCGTCGGGACACTCGGGCCCGCGGCCAGGCCCATTGGCTCGAGCATCATTCCGAGCCCCACGGGGTCCGCGGGAAAGAGCTCACCGAGGAACGTCACCGTCGGACGCTCCGACACGCCGCCACGCGGAGCCGCGACCGGCCCCTGCTCCGCTTCGAGCCGCGCGTACCGCAGCATGGCGCCGGAGAGAACGTCCTTCGCTTCCGCGTGCGTCGGCACACCGAACCCCGGCACATCGATCCCGATGATCCTGACGCCGTTGATCTGCTTCGGGAGGAGCTGCAACGGAACACCGGACGCTGTCGGCACGCACAGGTTCGTCACGATGATCGCGTCGTACTGCGCCGGATCGGCGAGTGCGTAAACAGCGTCGCGAATGTCCTCGAACAGCTTGCCCGTGACGAGCGTTTCGGAGTTGAACGGGACGTACCCGACCGTGCGTCGCGCGCCGTAGAAGTGTGACGTGAACGTCAGGCCGTACACACAGCACGCCGAGCCCGAGAGCACCGTCGCCGTTCGCCGCATGCGAAGACCGACGCGCAGCGAGCCGAACGCCGGGCACATGGACTGCGGCTGGTCGTGCGGCCCCTTCGGGTAGTCGCGCGCGAAGCCGTCCAGCAGCTCGGTCTTGCCCGACGCCATCGCCGCTGCCGTCATTCGCTCGGCCCCGGCGTGACAGCCAGCCACGTTAGGCGTCGCCCCCGTGGGCTGCTCGGGCGCGACGTCCATCAGCGGCAGCGGCGTGGCGCTACGCGGCATCGTACACGACCTCGAGTGTTGGCCGTGAAGTGTCGCGCTTGCCCGTCATGTCGAACGTCGTCGCAGGCTCGAGCACCACGCCTCGCCCAACCGCATCGCCCTTGAATAGACCGAGCAGGTCGTCGTGGGTGAGCGGGTTCGGACGAAGCGGTGGCGCGGTCGCGACGTTGGCCGCGAGCATCTCGAACATCGGCGCCCCACTCGTCCGCCCGGACGGCCGACGATCTCGTAGTTCGCGCTTTTGCGTCGGATGTCGTCGTGCGCTGGAATCGCCGACAACACCGGTATGCCGGCCCGCTCCGCGAACGCCTGCGCTTCGCCGGTGCCATCGTCCTTGTTGATCACGAGGCCCGCGACGCCCACGTTCCCGCCAAGCTTTCGGAAATACTCGACGGCCGAGCACACGTTGTTCGCGACGTACAGCGACTGCAGGTCGTTGCTGCCGACGACGATGACCTTCTGGCACATGTCGCGCGCGATCGGCAGGCCGAAGCCGCCACAGACGACGTCGCCGAGGAAGTCGAGCAGCACGAAGTCGAAGCCCCACTCGTGAAAGCCAAGCTTCTCCAGCAGCTCGAACCCGTGGATGATGCCGCGGCCACCGCATCCGCGACCGACTTCCGGGCCGCCGAGCTCCATCGCGAACACGCCGTCGCGCTTGAAGCACACGTCGCCGATCTGTACGTCCTCGCCGGCGAGCTTCTTCTTCGACGACGTCTCGATGATGGTCGGACACGCACGGCCGCCGAACAGCAGCGACGTCGTGTCACTCTTCGGATCGCATCCGATGAGCAGCACCTTCTTGCCCTGCTGCGCCATCATGTACGACAGGTTCGCGAGCGTGAAGCTCTTTCCGATTCCACCTTTGCCGTAGATCGCGATGATCTGCGTCTCTTTGGTGGCCGGAGCGGTGTGCACCGGATCGGGCTCCGTCGCCGCTTCTGCCGCGACTGACCTCCGGAGCGTGACCATCGCCGTGTTCGGGCCGCCGTCGATCATGCGCACTGCCTCCAGTCCAGAATCATTTTCACGCATGCCGAGTCTTCGAATGCAGTCGCGTAGGCGACGTCGGCGGCGCGCGCGTCAACGCGGTGAGTGACGAGTCCGTCCAGGGACAGCGCGCCCGAGGTGACGAGATCGCGCACCGCTGCCATGTCCGCTGGCTGCCATTCGGCGGCGACGCGCAGACGCGCGCTCCGCATGAAGGCCGGCGGAAACTCGAACGACACGGGCGCTGCGTAGAACGCCGCGAGCACGAGCTCGCCGCGCGGCGCGAGGCGCGTGATGAGCGTGTCGATGAGCGAGGGGTCACCACTCACGTCACAGATGCAGCGGTAGTCCCGACGTGGATCGCTGTCGGCATTGGCGACCGCGTAGCCGCGAGCGTCGAAGTGTCGTGCAGGATTCGATTCCCAGACGAGGGGCGGCGGTGCACCTAACGCGACGACGACGCGGGCAATCAGGCGGCCAAGTGCGCCGTGTCCGACGACGAGCTCGGGTGGTGTTGCTCCGTCGATGATCGCGTGATACGCCGTGGCCGCGAGCGCGAAGAGTGCCGCTGTCTCACCGAGGGTCTCGGGCACCGCGATTGTTCGCGCTCCCGGTACGATCAACCGCGACGCCGTTCCACCGAAGAGGCAGCGCGCGTCCGTGAAGCACCGCGCGCCTGGCACGAACACCATGTCGCCCGCTTCACGCCCCGACTCGGCTCCAGCCTCGCTGATGCGCCCGACGGACTCGTAGCCGGGAACGAGCGGGTAGCCCATTCCGGGGAACGCGGGCATCGCGCCGGTCCAGAGTAGCCGTTCGGTCCCGGTGCTCACGCCACTCCACTGCACGTCCACTACGACGTCGGCCGGGGTTGGCCGCGTCAGTGCGAGAGGTCGCACCGCGAGTGCACGAGGACGGTCGAAGACGACCGCGGTGGAGTTCACTTCCTGTTGCCTCCGGTCGGAAGGGTCAGGCGAGTGTCAATGTATATGTACACAAAAAATAGTCAATATAAGTTTACAGTAGACCACGACTGCGTCCGCTGGCGAACCCCTGGGAATCACGCGATACCCACGACCACCCCGGCATGCACCGGGTATCGCGTACGCACGACGCGCGAGCGGCTGAAGCCGGCCTCTCGCAGCAACGATCGGAGCTCCTCGACCGTTCGCGCTCGGCCGCCACCCATGGCCGCGAGGTAGAAACCGAAATACACGTCACCCACCGCCCGCGCCCCACGCACGCCGGCGAGCGCCTCCGCGATGATCACGCGACCGCCTGGCCGAAGGCTCGCGCGAACGCGGGCAAGTAGCGGCCGCACGGCATTGTCACTGTGATCGAGCAGCACGCGCACCAGTGTGACCACATTGGCGCCAGAGGGAATCGCATTCTATATGAAAGTCCCCTCCCTCGAGCGTGACTCGGTCCGCGATTCCCATCCGCGCGAGCCGTGTCTGCGCGCGCGCCACGACGGACGGCAGGTCGAACAACGTGAGGCGAACCGACGGATGGCGCGCCGCGACCGCGGCGACGAACGCGCCCTCGCCGCCGCCAACGTCGAGCAGCGACTGGCATCCATCGAGCGAGCAGACGTCGAGGACCTCCTCGGCGATCGGCTCGACGGTCGCGGTCATCAACGCGCTGTACGGCGCGACCTCGTCATGCGGCAGCGAGTCGGGATGCGCCGACGACGCGTACGCGAAGAATCGCGAGATCGCCGTATCTCTACCGCGGTCGCCGCGCAGCACGGCGAGCGGATCAGTGAGCGTCGCGTAGAGGAGTCGATTGTGCTCGATCATCCGCGTGAGCCCGGGATTCGCGAGCAGTGGTCCACCGAGCGGACCGAGCCCGAATCGCCCAGCCGAGCGTCCTTGCAGAAGCCCGAGCGCCTCGGCGGCGCGCAGCAGTCGCCATACGCCTTCGATCGGCATCGACGTCGCGACAGCGATGTCCGCCGGCGCCAGGGGGCCGTGCGCCAGGAGCGTGAAGAGGTCGAGCCGAACACACGCATCGAGCGTCTGCGTGTACACAAACCCGGCACAGAGGTCGAACGCGGCCCGCGACCGTCGACGCGCGATGGCGCGAGTCAGCGGAAACGCGCCGGCCCAGCGCTGGAATGCCGGTGAGCGGACGAGCGCATCGCGAGCAGCGAGAATGCGATCTCGCAGCGTCAGACTTTCGGCGGCCCGCATACGTGCGGGCGTGAGCACGGTGTCCGCGATCGTCATCGGTCAGGCGATGATACGGCCCGCCGGTGATATGTCAAGCTTCGTTTACTGTTTTTCGTGTACGCATATTGCGACACACCGGTCATTGTCGTACCGTACGGCGTCGCCCACCAAGGATCCTGTGCGCCACGTCTATCCGTTCTCCGCGATCGTCGGACAGGATGAGATGAAGGCGGCCCTCCTCGCCGCCGCCGTGGATCCGACCATCGGCGGCGTCCTGATCCTGGGCGAGCGCGGCACCGGGAAGTCGACCGCGGTGCGCGCGCTGGCGGCGCTGCTTCCGGCGATCTCCGTCGTCACGGGATGTCGTTTCGGCTGCGACCCGACCGCGAACGGTTCGCGATGCGATGAGTGTCACGCGCGCATCGCCGGCGGCGAACGGCTGACTCGCCGCCCCGCCGCCATCCCGGTCGTGGACCTCCCGCTCGGTGCCACGGAGGATCGCGTCGTCGGCGCACTCGATCTGGAGCGCGCGCTCAGCCGCGGCGAGCGCGCCTTCGAGCCCGGGTTGCTGGCGCGCGCGCATCGCGGCTTCCTGTACGTCGACGAGGTGAACCTGCTCGAGGATCATCTCGTCGACCTGCTGCTCGATGTCGCGGCGACCGGCGAGAACGTCGTCGAGCGCGATGGGCTGAGTCTCCGGCATCCAGCGCGCTTCGTCCTCGTCGGTAGCGGGAATCCCGAAGAAGGCGAGTTGCGCCCGCAGCTGCTGGATCGCTTTGGCCTTGCCGTTACGGTCGGCACGCCCACGAACCTCGCCGAGCGCGTCGAGATCGTTAGGCGTCGCGACGAGTACGACCGCGACGCCGCCGCCTTCGCCCAGCGATGGACGCGCGCCGAGGCGTCGCTGCGTCGCCGCATCCAGCGCGCGCGGGCGCTCGTTACACGAGTCGAGGTCCCTGACGCCGTGATGCAGAAAGCAGCGGAGCTCTGCGCGAGACTGCAGACCGACGGCCTGCGTGGCGAGCTGACACTGTTGCGGGTCATGCGGGCGCTGGCGGCGCTCGACGCAGTCACCGTGGTTACCACGGATCATCTCCGGCGCGTCGCCACGATGGCGCTCGGTCATCGACTGCGCCGCGACCCGCTCGACGAGACCCGGGCGACCGCGCGCGTCGACCGCGCCGTCGCCGAGATGCAGCGTGCCTAACGCTTCACCGGTCGCCACGGCAACGAGCGCGTCGGACACGATCGAGGATACGGGCCTCGCCGATTCGACGCTCGTCACCTCGCTGCTCGCCGTGGACCCACACCTGGGCGGCGCAGTACTCCGCGTCGGGGATCAGGACGCCTGCCGGTGGTGGCTCGAGCGATTGCATGGCCAACGGGGCCTCGCGTCGCCGGTGAGACGCGTTCCCATCGGCATCTCGGACGACCGGCTCATCGGCGGTATCGATCTCGCTGCATCACTGGCCGCGCGACGACGCGTCGCCGCTCGCGGACTGCTCGCGCAGGCCGACGGGGGCACGCTCGTCGTCCCGTTCGCCGATCGCGTGAACGCGGCCACGGTATGGCACATCGCCGCTGCGGTCGATACGAGCCTCGTATCCGTGGAGCGTGATGGGATCACCGCCCGTGATGATGCCGCGGTCGTCGTAATCGCGCTCATCTCGCCCGATCGCGATGCCGACGACGAACCGCGCGTGCACGACTCGTGGCGCGAGCGGCTGGCCTTCGACGTCCGCATCGAGCGGACGACATTGGACGCGCCGCCGCCCGCCTCGGCTATCGCGCTCGCACAGGCGCGCCTGCCGACGGTCGTACATGACGCGGACGCGATCATGGCCGTCTGTCGCGCCGCGCTGGTGCTCGGAGTGCAGTCGGTGCGGGCATCGGTCCTCGCGCTGCGCGCGGCACGAGCCCACGCAGCGCTCGCCGGCAGACGCGATGTGACGGCGTCGGACCTGATGGTCGCCGCGCGGCTGGTGCTCGCCCCTCGCGCGCAGCCACACGAGACGCTCGAGTCGTCCACATCGTCGACACCAGGCGACAACGGCTCGCCTAACGAGCAGCCGCCAGCATCATCGCGGGAGCCGGGCGACGCGGCGTCCTCGCAGCAAGAGAGCGCGCCGTCGTCCTTGACCGACATCGTCGTGGCCGCTGCCCGTGCGTCGATTCCGGCAGACCTCCTCACCCGAACCGCGCGGGGCGCCGCAGCCAAAGCGCGTCGCGCTGGCCGGAGCGGCGCCGATCACGCGTCGGCACAACGCGGACGACAGATCGGCGTGCGACGCGGGGAGCTGCGGTCTGGTCGCCTCGACATCGTGGCGACGCTACAGGCAGCGGCTCCGTGGCAGCGCCTGCGCGGCACGTCACGCCGTGACGGCAATGGGCGCGACGGCAATGGGCCGGACAACCTCGCGATCACGAAGGATGACTTCCGCCTGCGCCGCTTTCGCCATCGCGCCGCTACCACGACGGTGTTCGTGGTCGACGCATCTGGGTCATCAGCGCGGGCGCGGCTGGCAGAGGCGAAAGGCGCCGTCGAGCTGCTGCTCGCCGCGAGCTACGCAAGGCGCGACCGTGTGAGCCTCATCGCGTTCGGCGGCAGAGCCGCGCGCTGCGTGCTCCCGCCGACGCGCGCGCTCGCGAGAGCGCGCCGCGAGTTGGCGAGCCTTGCCGCAGGCGGCGGAACACCGCTCGCGAATGGTCTCGACCTCGCGCGCGAGGCAGCAGCCGCCGCTACCGCAACGGGCGACGACGCGCTCATTGTCGTGCTCACCGATGGCGGCGCGAACATCGCCCGCGACGGTGCCGCAGGTCGCGAGCGGGCCATGCGCGATGCGCTCGACTCGGCGCGCCGCCTGCGCGCGCTCGGCGCGGACGCGCTGGTGATCGATTGTGCGGTCCGTCCGAGCACCGCCGCTCGCGAGATCGCGTTGGCCATGGGCGCCCGACATGCGTGGCTTCCGCGCGCGGACGCCCGCGCGGTGCACGGCATCGTGAGCGCAGCACGACGGCAGCCCGCACCGTGACGACATCATGAGTATGGGTGTCACGCCGGTGCCGCACAGCACCAACCGCGTCGACCGCGCCGCGCGGCGCGGTGGTGCAATCGGCGTGACGTTGGTGGTCGTGTTCTGGTGGCTCACGACCGGCGTGCTGCTCGCGGCGCAGCGCAGCGACGCGACTCGCGTGCTGGCACTCGTTGCAACGTCGGTACTCGCGATTGTCGGCGGGTACTGGATCGCGGGTGCGCGGACGGACAGTACGCCGGCAGGCGTGACGCGGTCTTTCTTTGGTGGTGCCATGCTGTGGTTCTGGGTCGCCGCAACGTTGTATGGCGGCTGGATCGTCGGCGTGAGCGTGCCTGCACCCGCCGGTGACATCTCCCGCCTCGCGCTCGCGAGTCAGGCAATCGCCGCCACGATCTACAACGACGTCCTCGGCCTCATCGTCATTGCCGTTGCCTTCGTGCTGTCGCGCGGCGGCACCACGCATACGGGCGCGTGGACGGTCGTGACATTCTGGTCTGCGCATCAGATCGCGAAGCTGAACGTGTTTGCGGGCGTCGCGCACGCGGGGAGCGAGTACCTGCCTCCCTATCTCGATCATTTGCGGCGCTACTTCGGACCGGAAGTCAACTCGCCGCTCCTCGGCCTGTCGATCATGGTGATGGCAGCGGCCGCCGTTGCTCTCGTCCTCCGAGCCAGGCGCGACGGACGGCCAGCCGCGCGCCGACAGTCCCTCCTGCTCGCGGCGTTAATTGCGCTCGCGCTGCTCGAGCACGTGCTGCTGGGAATCGGCACCGGGGGCGCACTCTGGACGATGTTCGTCGTGCGTGGGCGGGTTTGACCTGCTTCCCGCAGCCGGGCAGACAATCCGTGCTTGACATCAATGCGTCGTGGCGGGAACATGGCACCGTCGCCGTACGGATTCACCCAGGGGTAACGCCACCATGAACGCACCGTCGGAGCATCCTGCGTTCGGCTCAGCTGATCTGTCGAACTGCGAGCGTGAGCTGATTCACCTCGCCGGTTCAATTCAGCCGAGTGGTGCGCTGCTTGTCGTTCGCGAACCCGATTTCACGGTCGTTCAGGCGAGCGAGAACGCGCCAACGATTCTCGGTCTCAGCATTCCGACGCTGGTCGGAACATCGTTGGACGCCCTGGACAGCGATCTCGCGAAACAGGTGCGGACGCTATCGCAATCGGCCTTACTCGGCATGCCGAGTCCGTTGCGGTGCTACATCGCGACAGTCTCCGGCCGTCGTCAGTTCGACGTCGCGATCCATCGAGCCGGCCACGCTGGCATCGTGATCGAGCTCGAGCCGAGAGAGATACAGGCGGACGGGTCTGATCGGAACGCGGTGGGGCTCGCGCGCACGCTCACGGGAATGATCGCCGACATCGGCTCCGCGCCGACGATCGACACGCTCTGCGATGCCGTCGTGACGCACTTCCGGACGCTCGCTGGCTACGATCGCGTGATGGTCTACAAGTTCGACGAGGACGGTCACGGCGAGGTCGTTGCCGAAGCGCGCGACCCGCGTTTCGAGCCGTTCCTCGGCCTCCACTATCCGGCGTCGGACATCCCGCAGCGCGCACGCGACCTGTACATGCGGAATCGCGTGCGCGTGCTCGTGGACGTCTACTACCGCCCCGTGCCGGTCGAGCCGCGCATCTCGCCCGTGACGGGCGACGAGCTCGATATGTCGCAGTGCCATCTGCGGAGCATGTCCCCGCTGCACCTGCAGTACCTGCAGAACATGGGCGTCACGGGGACACTCGTCGCCTCGCTCGTTAGGCAGGGGCGACTCTGGGGCTTGGTGGCGTGCCATCACTACGAGCCCAAGGTCGTTCCGTACGACCTCCGGGCCGCGTGCGAGCTGCTCGCCGAAGTCGTGTCCACACGCATCTCTGCGCTCGAGAACTACGCGCAGGCACACGCCGAGCTGCTGGTGCGAAAGCTGGAGCGACGTCTCATCGATGCCACCGCGACAACCGGTGACTGGCGACTGGCGTTGTTCAATCAGCCGCAGACGCTGCTCCGAGCCGTCGAGGCCACGGGCGCCGCGTTGTTCCACGAAGGCGAGGTGCTCACCGCGGGTGAGACGCCAACGGTGGAAGAGGTGCGCGCGGTGTGCGAGTGGCTCTCGAAAGAATCCACCGAGCCGCTGTTCTTCTGTTCGTCCATCGCACGGTTGAATCCGGATTTCGCATCGCTCTCCGCGACGGCCAGCGGCATTCTCGCCGTCGCGCTCGCACCGAGTGATGGCGAATACCTCATCTGGTTCCGCCGTGAGCAACCTCGGTCCGTCACCTGGGCAGGAAATCCGAACAAGCCGTTCGTCGTCGGGAATCATCCGCGCGACCTTTCGCCGCGGAGGTCGTTTGCGGCGTGGAGTGAGCTGGTTCGTGACACGGCGCGGCCGTGGTCCACGTCGGAGCTCGCGACGGCGAGCGCGATTCGCTCATCGCTCGTTGATCTCGTGCTGCAGATCCGGTCGGTGCGCGTTCTCATCGTCGAACGGCAGGCAGCGCGGGCCCGCACCGCGGTGGAGACCGCGCCCGAGCCTGTAGTGATCGCCGGCGCCGACGGGCGCATCATGCTCGCCAACCAGGCGTTCAACAACCTGTTCACGCGGCCCAAGGGTCATGTCACCACGCTCGCTGACCTTCCGGCGCTGTTCGCGGAACCTGACCGCGTGCGTGGCGTGCTGCAGCGCCTGCGTGAAGATGGACAGCCATGGCGCGGCGAGCTGACCCTGGCGAAGACCGTCAGTCGTGGCGCACAGCTCGCGCTGCGCGCCGATCCCGTGCCGACCGCGAACGCAGAAATGCTCGGCTTCGTGCTGATCTTCACTGATCGCTCGGAGCGCCGGGAGGCGGAGGCCACGCGCCGTCGTCTCGAGCACACGCCGGCCGACAGCTACCGATCACCACTCGGCGGAGTGGCCGCGGCCGCCATGGACGACTACGATCATCTCGTCGCGGCGATCCTCGGCAACGCGAGCGCCGCGGTACTGGAGATTACGGAGTCCACCACCGATACGCCCATCGGGAATCTGATCCGGGAAGTCGAATCGGCGGCCCGCCGCGCGACGGACCTCGGCGAGCAGATCCTGAATTATTCGGCGCGGCCGGTCGGCAAGAACTGACGCGGCGTTAGGCCTGGGTCACCCCGCGCCGGAGGCCCGCTCGAATGCACGCATCACGGCGGCGCGTGTCTCTTCGATGACGTCCGCGTCGTGCGCGGTCGACACGAAGGCGGCCTCGAACTGCGACGGGGCGAGGTACACGCCTTCCTCCAATAGCGCGTGGAAGAGCCGAGCGTATCGCGCTGTGTCGGCGCGGGATGCCGACGTGTAGTCGCTGACCGGATGCTCGGAGAGAAAGAATCCCCACATGCCGCCGAGCGCCGACGTCTGCACGACGATGCCGGCCCGCGTCGCCGCGTCGCGCACTGCCGCGGTCAGCGCTTCGCTCGCCCGATTCAGGTGGTCGTAGGCCCGGCTCTGTTTCAGCTCGCGGAGCGTCGCAATCCCTGCGGCCATCGCGAGCGGATTGCCTGAAAGCGTACCGGCCTGATACACGGTACCCGCGGGCGCGACGTGCGACATGAGCTCGCGGCTTCCTCCATATGCGGCTGCGGGCAGGCCTCCGCCGATCACCTTGCCCAGGCACGTGAGATCCGGTCGCACATCGAACAGATTCTGCGCACCACCCCAGGCAACGCGAAAGCCGGTCATCACCTCGTCGAATACGAGCAGTGCGCCGGATTCCGTGGCGATGTCGCGGAGCGCCTGGAGGAATCCGGGCGCCGGCAACACCATCCCCATGTTCCCTGCGACCGGTTCGACGACGATGGCTGCGATCTTATCGGGGTAGCGCTCGACGAGATCACGTACGGCGTCGGCGCTATTGTACGGCGCCACGAGTGTGTCGGCCGTCGTCGACGCCGTGACGCCCGGGCTGTCCGGCAGGCCTAACGACGCGACGCCGGACCCCGCCTGCACGAGAAACGAATCGGCGTGCCCATGGTAGCAGCCAGCGAACTTGATGACCTTGGACCGGCCGGTCGCGGCGCGCGCGAGGCGGATCGCACTCATTGCCGCCTCCGTGCCTGACGAGACGAAGCGCACCATCTCGATCGACGGAATCGCGTCCACGATCAGCGTCGCAAGCTCCAGCTCCAGTGCCGTCGGCGCGCCGTACGACGTGCCGACGACGGCCTGTCGCGTGATGGCCTCGACGACCGCCGGATGGGCGTGTCCGAGGATCAGCGCGCCCCACGACATCACGTAATCCGCGTACTCGTTGCCGTCGGCATCGACGATGAAAGCCCCGGCACCCGCGCGAATGAAGCGAGGCGATCCGCCCACGGCACGAAATGCGCGCACGGGGCTGCTCACACCGCCCGGCATAACGTGGCGCGCTTCGGCGAATAATCGCTCGGACACTTCGATGGAGCGCACGCCGGAGCGTAGCTCGGGTGCGATCGTCACTGGTCCTCCCGAAGCCAACGCGCGGCTGTCGTGGCGTAATAGGTCAGAATCAGGTCGGCGCCGGCTCGGCGAATGGCAACGAGAGACTCGAGTGCTGCGCGTCGCTCATCGATCCAGCCACGCTCGGCGGCGGCCTTCAGCATCGCGTACTCGCCACTCACCTGATACGCCGCGATGGGAACGTCGAGGCGTGCGCGTGCGTCTGCGATGATGTCCAGGTAGCACCCGGCGGGTTTCACCATGATCATGTCCGCGCCTTCGCGCACATCGATCAGCATCTCGCGCATGGCTTCGCGACGGTTGCGAGAGTCCATCTGGTACCCGCGTCGGTCGCCGAACGATGGCGCGGACGCGACCGCCTCGCGGAACGGACCGTAGAACGCCGATGCGTATTTCGCGGCGTACGACAGGATGCTGACGTCGTGGTGACCGGCGGCATCGAGCGCCTGACGGATCGCGGTCACCTGACCATCCATCATCGCGCTCGGAGCAACGACGTTGGCGCCGGCGTCGGCGTACGTGACGGCGGCACTCGCGAGCCGTTCGAGCGTCGCATCGTTGGCCACGTCATCACCAGCAACGATTCCGCAGTGCCCGTGATCCGTGTACTCGCAGAGACACACGTCCGCCGCGATCACGAGATCGGGAACGGCGCGTCGCATTGCAGCAATGGCTCGTGGTACTGGCCCGCGTGGATCTGACGCGCTGCTTCCGACGGCGTCCTTGGTAGCCGGGAGTCCGAACAGAATCACCGACCGAACGCCGCTCGTGCGGACCCCCTCCGCCACGCTGTCCGCGTGCGACACCGGCCAGCGATGCTGGCCCGGCAGTGCATCCAGCGGTTGTGGCTCGCCGTTCGCGTCGACGATGAACAGCGGCTGCATGAGTTGCGATGCGGAAAGCGCCGTCTCCGCCACCATCTCGCGAAGTCCGGCCGACGCCCGCAGTCGACGCGGCCGTACCACTGGCCGAGTCGGTACCGCCGTTAGGCTGTCGAGGGCGCTATCGCGCGGGATCGGCGAAGTGGTCGGCGAGAACATTGAGCAGCCCCTCGAGGTTGTGATGGGTGGCCACGGCGGCGACTCAGCCGCGCTCGTGACCACATGCCGCGCTGGGCCGGCCGAGTAGGCGAGCACCGCCCTCCGACAACAGGGATTCGGCCAGTGACCTGCCTAACGCCTCAGGGTTATCGACGGGGCCGGTGACCGACGCACGCACCGACGCGCCATCGATCGACCCAATGAATCCCTGCAACCGGATGTTGGGGCACACGCCCGCATGCACCTCGGCGTACGCCGCAACCGGCACGCTGCATCCGCCCCCGACCAGCGCGAGGAACGCGCGTTCCGCGATCACGGCCGTTTTCGTCGCCGCGTCGTTCAGCGACGCGATCATGAGCCAGGTGTCGGGATCCGCCGCGCGCGTTTCGAGCGCCAGCGCCCCCTGCCCGACTGACGGCAGCATCTCTTCCGGCGAGAACACGTACGTCGCGCGATGCGACAGACCGAGTCGTGAGAGCCCCGCGGCGGCGAGCACGATCGCGTCGAACTCGCCGTCATCCAGCTTTCGCAGGCGCGTGTCTACGTTCCCGCGCATGCTCTCGAGCACGAGATCGGGGCGCAGCGCGCGGAGCTGTGCGATGCGCCGTGGGCTGCTCGTGCCGACGCGCGCGCCACGTGGTAACTCGTCGAGGCCGCCAAAGCGCGAGATCAGCACGTCATGCGGGTCGGCCCGGGGCGGGAAGACCGGCAATGCCATATCCGGCGGCAGGTCTGACGGCAGGTCCTTGGCGCTGTGCACCGCGAGGTCGATCCGCCGGTCGCGCAACGCCTGCTCGATCTCGGCCACGAACAACCCTTTCCCATCGATGGCCGCGAGAGGGCGATCGATAATGAGGTCGCCTTTGGTCGTGATCCGTTCCCGGGCGACCTGCACCCCCGGATTCGCGGCGATGATCGCCGCTTCGATGAGCGTCGTCTGCGCGAGCGCGAGCAGACTTCCTCGTGTGCCGATCGTCAGAGTGGCGGGCGTCGCGACGGGTCGCGGGGCTCCCGCGTCGGCGGTGCGGTTGGCGGCGGTAAGCGCAGTCCCCAGACGACCCTCCGGATAGCGAGCTCGGAGCTCTGGCCCTGTCGAGGATAGCCGTTTGGCGCCATCTCGACGGTGAGTACTGTCGCCGCTACACCAGAATATGTCAAGCCTGATTGACACTCTATTGCGGTATACTTCCGCCGGCTTCCCTCACACCATTCGATGCCAACACACTCCGCGGGCGATCGGCCGCGCAACGCTCGACACTCCGCGCGGAGCACCGACTCGCGACTGGATCTGCCGACCGGCAGACGGGTGCTCGCCATCGCGAGCCGCGTCCTCCGACTTCGCTGTCCGCACTGCGGCGGCGGTCACGTCCTCACGCGGCGCGTCGCCGTCCGAGACCGCTGCCTCGGGTGCGGCCTCCAATTTCGTCGCAGCGACGACAACTACTTCTCGGGCGCGATGTTCTTCGGCCTGTTGATCGGCGAGACCATCTTCGCGCTCAGCCTGCTCGGGACAATCGTCGTATCGTGGCCCGACGTTCCGTGGGACGCCATCACGTACATCGCGCCGGTTGGCATGATCGTCGTGATGCTGCTGCTGATTCCCGTGTCGAAGGTCGTGTGGCTCGGCGTCGATCTGCTGGTGCGACCCGCGACGCCGGCAGAGTTGAGCTCCCCCGGCATCGCGGATCGTTAGGCCGAATCGCGGATCACGGCGCCGTTCCGGGGTTGTACCGCTTCACCGTCTGCGCCTCGATGTCGGCGGGTGTGAACGCGACGCGCTTCATCTCGCCGCGCGCGAACATCTCCGCCTGATCGCTGTGGAACGGCGAGTCCTCGCGCGAGCTTTCGCCGTAGGCGAGCACAGAATACGCGCGCGGAATCTCCTTCCCGAACTCGATCGCCAGAACCCATCCGTCGCCGCCGATGGCGGAGCGCTTCCCATCCGGATTCGTGGCGAAGTTGAGCACGCGGAAGCAGCCTAACGCGCCGCTGCATCCGCCCACCGGCACGTCGACCTTGCCCATTCGCACGCGATGCACGTCGCCCCATGCGATGCCCGGGTCGCCGTACTGCTTCGTCGTCTCGGCAACCGCCTGAGCGAACGCGCGCGCCGCGCGCGCTGGATCCTTGAGTCCCCGCGGCGTCATGAACGGCTTCGCCGGTGTCCAGGGCTCAGCGTACAGGGAGTCGACAATTCCGCCCTGCGTGTAGAGACGCCACCAGTTCTCGAAGAGGACGGCGCCCTTACTCGTCGGGCCCGCGGCATTGTCCCACTTCGCCAGCATGTCGGCTGCGCTCGTCACCGATGCGTCTGGATTCGATGCTCGCACCGCCGCGATGAGATCGGGCTTCACGCGATCGGCCAACAGCATCCGGTACGAGTGCTTGAGCGCGATCACGTCCTCGAGGCTGAGCTTCTGCTGCGGATCGATCAGCGTCAGGGCCATCTGCGTGCGCAGGCCGAGCCTGGGCTCCGGGAAGTTCGCCGGATACTTCGACCGGTCGAGCACCTGACGCAGATTCGTGTGATATGGCGGATCGTTCGAGTTCTGCACGTACCCGCCCTTGGGATTCAACAGCTGCGGCAGCGAATCGAAATCGACATAACGCGTCCATACGTCCGACGTCCGGCGCGCGGGAATGGCCGCGGTGTCGCCACCGCTCGGATGCGGCAGCGATGGGATCGACGCGTTCCAGACGTAGTAGATGTTCCCGGCACGATCGGCGTAGGTGAAGTTCGAGTTGAAGCGCGAGCGAATCCGCATCGCATCCTTCCACTCCGCGAGCGACTTCGCCCGCATCATGTGCAGGAACTGCTCGCCGCCGCGGTAGTCCCCTTCGTCCGCGCCGCGGAACACGTAGATCTTGCCGCCGTCGCGCCAGATCACGGGGCCCAACGGTGTGCGCCACGTCTCCCGCGTTTCCGTCGAGAGCCCGTTGCCGTTCTTGTACGTGACGGTGGTGAGCTCGCGCTGGAGCGGCAACGACGTCCCGTCGAACAGGTAGTGGTCCGCGCGCGCCGGATCGACGTCGAGCGCGTAGATCTCGTCGAGATCCGGCGCGTTGTTCGTGGTCGACCAGCCGAGGTCCTTGTTGAATCCGCCGACCACGCCGAACGGTCCGCCGATCCGGAAGTCGCCGTAGAAGTCCATGACGCCGGGAACCGTGATATGGCCTTCGTAGTAGCCGGAGCTCCAGGCGAGGTGCGGATTCCGCAGCAGAATGGCGCGGCCGGACTTCGTGCGGCTCGGCGCGAACGCCCACGCGTTCGACCCCTCTTCGATCGGATCGACGCCTTCGTTCGACGGCTCCGGGCTGGCCGCAGCCGGTCCAGCTCTGCGATTCGTGTTCGTCGCTGGCGCGACGCGAGCGAGGAATCGTCGCGCACTCGCCTGCGACGCCGACGTGACGTCACGCGCCGCCACGTCGTAGCCGGTGAAGCTCGGCGTGAACCCAGCTGGAAACTCCTGAGGGTGCAGCTCAATGTATCGATTTACCCCAGCCGCGAACCCCTCGTACACGTCGCGCGTCGGCTGCTCCAGGCGGGCGTAATTCTCCACCGCCAGCGCGTATTCGCGCTGAGCGCCGAAGTCGCCATCCATACTGTCGCGCCCGAACCAGCGGCCCATCTCGCCGCGCGCGCGCAGCAGCCCCATTGCCACACGTGCGCCGTAGTCCTCGAGCTGCACGTAGCCCAGCGCGTACGCCGCCGCCGCGAGATTCTCGGCCTTGATGTGGGGCACACCGTGCGTGGTGCGTCGAATCTCGACCTGTCGCGCGTAATCCGGCACCGCCGGTGTGGTCTGCGCGGCTGCACCCACGGCGGTGGTGAGCAGAAACGCGGCAGTAAAGGCTGAAACGAGCGGTGTGATGATGTGAGATCGCGTAGCGGTCACGAGCCAGTGGCTCCTTCGAGGCGAAATGGGTACCGGGATAGCGCGGGGACGAGGCATTCGTCCGGACATTCTACGCGCGCTCGCTGGTGGATGCTGACATCCATGGCGCGACTCAGCGGTGTGTGACGAAACGATCATGGTTCGGATATGGCGTCGAGCCGGCCGCCGTGTACTATTGCGGGTTGTTACAAAGCCGGTGTTTTCGCGTCGGCTCAGGGCGTCACCGCCCCTTCCAAGTACTCTCCTTTCGAGAGAGGTGTCAATGAGGACGTGTCAAGTTGTCCGCACACTCGTACAAGCCGCGTTCCTAGGAACGCTCGCGTCCGGATTCGCGGTCGCGCAAACCCCACAAACGGGCACGATCACCGGCCGCGTCACGGACGCGGCGACTGGTCAGCCAGTGTCTGCCGCTCAGGTAGGCATCGTCGGTACGAACGCCGGCACGCAGGCCACCAGCGAGGGCGTATACACACTTCGCGGCGTGAACGCGGGGACGGTGCAGATTCGCGTGCTCCGAGTTGGCTACGCCGAAGTAAAGCAGACCGTCACGGTCGCGGGTGGTCAAACCGTTACCGCCAACGTGCAGATGCGCGGCGTCGTCGCCACGTTAGCGCCGGTCGTCACGACTGCCACCGGTGAACAGCGCCGAGTGGAAGTCGGTAACGCCATCGCGCAGGTGGACGCCGCCAAGCTCGTCGAGACGTCGCCCGTGTCGAACATGGGCGATCTGCTCACGGCGCGCGCACCTGGCGTCATGGTCATTGGCGGAACACAGACGGGCGCGGGGACGCGCGTTCGTGTGCGCGGTACGAGCTCGCTGTCGCTCACGAACAACCCGATCTACGTCATCGACGGCGTCAGGGTCGAGGGCACAACCGGATCGTCCACACTCGACGTTGGTGGATCGACGCCGTCTCGTGTCGGCGATCTCAACCCGGAAGAGATCGAGAACATCGAGATCGTCCGTGGTCCCTCCGCCTCCACGCTGTATGGCACCGACGCCGCGAACGGCGTCATCGTGATCACGACCAAGCGCGGCATCGCCGGCAAGACGCAGTGGACGTACTACACTGAACAGTCCGCGATCCAGGACCGGAACAACTATCCCGACCGCCTTCTGGGGCTGGCGCACCGGCACAACCTCCGCCACGACGTCCAGTCCGTCGAACACCGTCCAGTGCTTCCTGAGCCAGGTCTCCGCTGGCGTCTGCAAGCAGGACAGTGTGACGACGTACAACCTCACGGACGACAAGGAGTCGACGCCGTTTGGCATTGGCTACCGGCAGCAGCATGGTCTGCAGCTTCGCGGCGGCACCGATTTCATTCGGTACTTCGCCCACGGCGAGTACGAGGACGAGGACGGCGTCTCGAAAGTGCCTGACTTCGAGGACCGCTACATGCCAGCGCACGCGCGCTCGCTGTCGCCGATCCAGCGCAGCCCGAACCATCTGACCAAGATGACGGCGCGGACGAACCTGAACATCACACTCGCGCGTAACGCCGACCTGGCGATCAACGCCGGCTACATCTCGCAGGATCTGCGGCTGAACGAGAGCGACGACTCCGGCACGCTCGGCATCGCGGCCAACACGTACGGCGGCCCCGGGTTCAAGTACAACACGACGGCCGCGGGCGACACGCTGTACGGATGGCGGCAGTTCACGCCACGCGACATCTACCAGCAGACGTCGAACCAGGGCATCGAGCGCCTCATCACGTCGGCGAACGCGAACTGGCGGCCGGCTGAATGGCTGGCGGTGCGCGGGAACATGGGCCTCGACTACATCAACCGCACGGACACGCAGATCTGTCGCTTCCAGAACTGCCCGGACGTCAGCACGACTCGTCAGGGCTTCAAGATCGACAACCGCAGCAACTTCTTCATCTACACGCTGGACGCGGCCGCGACTGCGACGCGCCGACTCGGCGCGTCGGTCGAGTCGAAGACCACGGCCGGCATCCAGGCCTACCGCAATTACTTCGATCGCAACGGCGCGAGCGGCACCATCCTCGCTCCGGGTGCGACCACGATCTCGGGCGCAGGCACGAAAGCCGCCGACGAATCCACGACCGAGAGCCGCACACTTGGCGGGTATCTCGAGGAGAATCTCGCTCTGCACGACCGCCTGTTCATCACGGGCGCGATTCGCTCCGACAAGAACAGCGCGTTCGGTGCCGACTTCAAGCGAGTCTACTATCCGAAAGCCGCTGTTTCGTGGGTCGTCTCGGACGAGTCATTCTTCCCGAAGGCGAACTTCCTCAATCAGCTTCGCCTGCGCACGGCGTACGGTGCCTCGGGCGTACAGCCCGGCACCACGGACGCCGCACAGTTCTACACCTCCACGACGGGACGCGGCGAGAGCGGCGATTTCACTGGCGTCGTTTTCAGTTCGGTCGGCAACCGTGAGCTCAAGCCGGAACGGTCCACGGAAGCGGAGTTCGGCATCGACGGTACGTTCTGGAACGGTCGCCTCTCGACCGAGCTCACGTACTACGCCAAGTCCTCGAAGGACGCGCTCGTACAGCGCATCCTCCCGCCATCGCTCGGCACTGGCGCCACGTCACGCTTCGAGAACCTCGGCGAAGTCACGAACAAGGGCATCGAAGCGCTCATCAACGCGCGCATCATCCAGAGCAACCAGTTCGGCTGGGACGTCACGCTGAACGGGTCGTCGAACGCGAACAAGCTCGTCACGTTAGGCGGTGTACCCTCCATCGTCACGTCGTCCACGCTGCAGCAGCGCGAGGGCTACCCGCTCAACGGCTGGTGGTCGCGTAAGCTGCTCGGCTACGAGGACAAGAACGGTGACGGCATCATCACCAACACGGGCTGCGCCGCGCTCCAGAAGGACAACACCGCGCAGTGCGAGATTTCTGTCTCGGACACGACGATGTTCCTCGGCTATTCGTCGCCGAGGGCCGAAGCCGCGATCACCAACGGCTTCGATCTGTTGAACCGCCGCCTCCGCGTGAGCGCGCTGATCGACTACAAGGGCGGTCACAAGAATGTACAACAACACGGAGCGCATTCGCTGCGCGAGCCGCTTCAACTGCTCGGGACTCATCAGCCCGGATGCGAGTGAGTTCCAGCAGGCCCGCACCGTGATGGTCCGTGAGCACGCGAGCAGGTCGGTCGGCGGCTTCATCGAGCCCGGCGACTTCGTCCGCTTCCGCGAGCTGTCGGTCTCGTACACCGCACCGGAGTCGTTCGCCTCGCGCTACATCCGCGCGCGCAGCCTGGTTGTCTCGGGAGCGGTTCGCAACATCGGCACAGTCTGGACGAAGTACACTGGCGTTGACCCGGAAGCGTTCGGCACGACCGGTGACGCCCCGTCGGAGTTCCAGGCCTTCGCGCCGCCGACGTACTTCTCCTTCCGTCTCAACCTTGGCTTCTGAGGAATGGACCTCCGAATGAACACATATACCACCTTCGTCTCGGGCTGGACCCGACGCACGAGCGCGTTCATCGCGCTCGCTGCGCTGTCTCTAGTCGGGTGCAAGTCGCCGGACGAATTTCTCTCGGTCACCGACCCTGACATCATCAACCCCGCCGACGTGCAGTCCGCCGCTGGCGCGGACGCCGTGCGGCTGGGCGCTCTCGCCCGACTGAATAGCTCGACCAGCGGACCGGTGACGTCGACCGGCGGCGAAAGCTTGTTCCTGCTCGGCGGCCTGTTCTCCGACGAGTACAACAACGGCGACTCGTTCATCGCGCGTCAGGAGGTCGATCAGCGCATCATCACGATCCAGAACAACTTCCTCACCGACGCGAATCGCGCGATGCATCGGGCGCGCCTGGCCGCGCAGCAGGCCATCGGACTCGAGAAGCAGTACAACCCCACGGCGCCCGCGGCGAACATCGCCGAGATGTACTTCGTTCAGGCGTACATCGAGACGATGATGGCCGAGCACTACTGCAATGGCCTGATCTTCAGCACGGTCGTCGACGGCGTCGAGAAGTACGGTCAGCCGATCACGACGCAGGAGGCGTTCGCAATCGCGCTCGCACACGCCGATTCTGGTCTCGCGCTCATCACCGGCACGACGGCGCAGGACGTCAAGATCAAAGGCGTGCTGCAGGTGACGAAGGGTCGTATCCTGATGAACCTCAACCGCTATGCGGACGCTGCCACAGCTGTCGCGGGGGTTGCGACGTCGCTGCAGTATCAGGAGCTCCACACGGCGACCACGAGCCAGCAGAATCAGATGTGGTCGTTCAACGTGAGCAACCGACGCTACAGCGTGAGCACGGGCGAGGGCACGAACGGTCTCAACTTCGCCACGGCTAACGATCCGCGACTGCCGGTTTGCCTCGGCGGCGATGCGGCATGCCGGGCGATCGGCGTGACGCTCGCGACTCGCGACGACCTAACGAGTCCGATCTACGTCCAGCGGCTGTGGACGACGAACGCGAGTCCGGTGACGATCGTGAGTGGTATCGAGGCACGCATGATCGAAGCGGAAGCACAGCTCAAGGCGGGACAGCCCGCGGCGGCGCTCGCGACGCTCAACGCGGCTCGCGCGACGGTGACGGGACTCACCCCACTCACCGATCCCGGAACCGACGCCGCTCGCGTCGACCAGATCTTCCGTGAGCGGGCGTTCTGGATGTTCTCCACCGGTCACCGCACCGGTGACCTGCGGCGCCTCATCCGCCAGTACGGCCGTGCCGCGAACTCGGTCTTCCCGACGGGTGGCTGGCACAAGGGCGGGAACTACGGTGGCGACGTCACGCTTCCGGTCCCGCAGGCGGAGCAGAACAACCCGAACCTGCCGTCGTCGGCAACGACCTGTATCGATCGGGTCGCCTAACGTTCTGGTCGGTAAGGCTGCATGCAAAACCGCCGGCGACACGAAGTCGCCGGCGGTTTTGCATTGGTGTCATCCCGAGCGCCAGCGTAATGTCATCCCGAGCGCCAGCGAGGGATCTTCTGTGAAGTCACTCGTAGCCAGACCGGCTACGATGACGTCAGCGAGTCCCGAACTGCGGCGCTGCGCTCCTGAGCGCAGGCTCTGACGCTGCTCGGGATGACACGCGAGCTGCCCTTCTCTGTTCCCGGTTCCCCGTTCCCGCCTTACGGTGCCTCGTTCGGCTCTCCCGCCTGCGCAATGAGCGCTGGTAGCGCGCTCGACTCGACGCCGTGCTTCACCGACTCGAGCGATAGCGTGAGCGTGAACTTCGAGAACTTCGCCTTCACCTGCACCGGATACCTGCTCGCGTCGTCCGTGAACCACACCTGGGCCTGACCGTCGTCCGAGAAGATGCCGCTCGTGCGAATCGTCGGTCGGATAACCGTCGTCGCGAACGTGCCCGCACCGACCGTGACCGTATCACGACGAAGACCCGTCAGTACCACCGGATTCTTGTCAGGCCGGAAGTAGCGGTTGTCGCTGCGCGTCTCACCGACGTTCACGCCCGCGGTGCGAACGGCGTAGATGAACGAGCCATCGTCCAACGGGTTCGTCACGCTCGCGTGCACCGAGTCGCCCTGCTTCTGGTACTCGGCGCGCTCGGGGTAGATCTCGTACGACGTCGTCGCTGTGATACCGGCCCTCCGAGATCTGCTGGCGATGACGCAGCGACGCGAGCGTCTCGACGTCGATCCAGCTCTCGTATCGGTCGTGCACGCGGAACAACGGCACGCCGCCGTCCACGCTGAACACGACGTGATACGCCGGACGCCCGCGGACGACCTCGATGCCGTCCACGCGCATGCGTGCGGTGCCCGCATGAATTCCGCTGAACGTCGCGCGATACGTGAGCTCTTCACCCACGGCGTACGGAAC
Organism: uncultured Gemmatimonadaceae bacterium; assembly: GCA_963829055.1. Classification (GTDB taxonomy): domain Bacteria; phylum Gemmatimonadota; class Gemmatimonadetes; order Gemmatimonadales; family Gemmatimonadaceae; genus JAJKIV01. The sequence continues at coordinate 351,062 of CAWHHI010000011.1, forward strand.
GGACGCAACAGAAATGGTCTGGCCTGCAGCCTGAACGACACGCAGCTGCGGCTGCTGTGCGCCAGCGGCCGCTGATGCCGAGGCCACAACGCCTAACGCCATCACGACGAGGCCGGCGCTCGCGCGCGCCGCGTGTCCCAGTCGCTGATTGATTCGCTCGTAGATCCTTCGCATCGCCCCGCTCCGTCGAGCCGCTCCGTCTTCTCCACTGCGCCACGCGTCAGTACGCCGCGCGGTCGCCGTCCGGATTGTCGAACGGTTCGTCTGAGAAACGTGCATGACAGTGACTTTCATATCTGAAGTATTACCTTAAAACAAAAGCGCTACTTCAACGAGCTCAGCACCTTCGCAAGCGCCAGTCGCTCAGTCGGCCCCAACGATTCGGCGAACGCAGCCTCGACCTCAGCTACGACTGCCGCTCCAGCAGCCGCCTTTTCCTCACCCAACGGCGTCAGAATCGCCCGCTTGCTGCGCCTGTCCGATGGATCGTCAGTGCGCCGCACCAGGCCGTCAGCCTCGAGCCGGTCGATGAGTGTCGTCATGTTCGATGCGACACATCTCCTGCTCCTCTGCGAGCAGCCTCAGCGGTATCGGTTCCTGCGCGTTAGCCAGCTGCGACAGCACGTAATACTTGGCCGCCGAGAGTCCGACACCCTTCAATGCGTCCTCGAGCCGAGCGTACTGGGCGCGGCCTGCCTGGAGCAGCATGAAGAAAATCGGGTCCTTGTTATCTGGATTATTCACATGTGCATTATCGCTCGCCGTTCGAATTGACGCAAGCCCCGGCCGTTGTCATTCCGAGCGGAGCCGCGAAGCCGTGTCATTCCGAGCGGAGCGCCGCGAGGCGCGGAGTCGAGGAATCCCTGGTGTCCGCGGTAGAGGGCGTCGCTACCCTGCAAGCCAAGGACCCTCATGCGATCGCCTTCGGCGACTCGCTTCGCTCGCTCGGAATGACAAGCCGCTCGGAATGACAGCACGGCCTGTCAGTCTCGGCTCACCGTCCGCGCAGGCCGCTCGTTCACCGTGAGCTGAAAGACGTCGGGCCGGGCGTAGTGGCCGACGACGTCGAGGTCGAGCTTGCCGCGGACGATGTCGTCGAGGTCGATGTCGGCCGTGAGGATGGCTTCCTCGTCGTAGACAGGACCAGCGATCAGCGCGCCTAACGGGTTCACGATGCAGCTGCCGCCGGCGTCACGATCGCGCCCGGATCGCTCGGTGAGCTCGCCGGGATAGTCGGTCGGATAGTCACTGCGTCGAGCGAACTGGTTGCTGCTCAGCACGAAACAGCGCCCTTCGACGCGCGATGTGCTGCATGCTCGCCACCCAACTCGCGCGGCTGTCGGCCGTCGGCGCGAGATAGAGTTGCACGCCCTTGGCGTACAACGCCGTGCGGTAGAGCGGCATGTAATTCTCCCAGCAGATCGCCGCGCCGATCCTCCCGACGTCCGTATCGAACACGGGCATGGTGCTGCCGTCGCCCTGCCCCCAGACGAGCCGCTCGCTCGCGGTCGGCATCGAGCTTGCGATGTTTCCCGAGGTAGTCGCCGTTAGGCGCGAAGAAGAGCACCGTGCAGTAGAGTGTCCCGCCCTCCCGTTCGATGACGCCGATGACGAGGTGTGTCTCGCTCTCGCGGGCAATGTCCGCGAGTACGTCGACCGTGGGGCCAGGGACGTCCACGCTCGACTCCCAGTACCGGCGGTACCACTCGCGTCCTTCGGCCGTGCGATTCCCGATGACGGCGCCGAACGTCATGCCGCGCGGATACGCGCTGACGAACGCTTCCGGGAACACGACAAGCCTGGCGCCCTTCCCCGCGGCATCGTGCGTGAGTGATCGCACCTTGGAGAGCGTGCACTCGCGATCGAAAGCGACGGGCGCTGCCTGCACGACAGCGACGCGGACGGTAGTCGTCATTGACGGGTCTCGATGAGCAAGTCGGCTTCGCGACGGGCACTGGGGCGGGGTGCGGTACAAGAAAACCCGATCATCGCTTCACCTGACGAGTTGCACGACGGTCGATCCGACGCGGTCCCGCAGGCTCGCGGAGTACTCGGTCTGCTCTCTTCGCTTCACGCTGTCCGGTTGCAGGCGAACGCCGGCAGCCGTGAGTGCATCGCCAAGCGCGCGGAGCTGCGTCGAGTCGCGTAGCATGAAAACGCGCATGTGCGTCCACGGCACGGTCGTGTCGGACGCCATATAGGTCGTCACCGACAGGAATGCGCCGGCGCGTCGAGCCTCGTTATCGATGGGCTCCGCGTGCTCGCGGATGTAGCGCGTGTACTCCTCGAGCTTTCCGGGCTTTGCGCGCCAGAAGTAGATCTGCGCCAGCGTGGTCGTGCTATCCGCGCGGTCCGCGACGACGGCAGGGTTGTACGCTTGCGGGCCGCCCGCCGTCGCGCAACCGAGCAACACAGACGCCAGCAGGAACGCCGTGCGGCGTGGGCAAACCATGGATTCCTCCGAGATCGTGGTCGACCCGACGAGAATGCCGGCGACCGCGACCGAGCGCCAGACCCTCCGCGTACCGATCGCGACCCGGACTGAGAGGTTTACCGCAGCTGCCTAACGGCCACCACAATGGGCGCGACGGGGTAGCACCGTGATGAACCTGTGACGTCCTGCCGTGACTTCGCACGTCACTGCCGCCCGACTCGTGGGCAGCGCGGATGACGGAACTCGTGGGTCTGGGCGGGTCCGCTAGGCCACGCGTCTCATCGAGCAACGGCTGAACGAAGCGTGGCGGTCGAGGCATGGAGTGCCGCCTGAGTCGTAGCGGCAAGCATGCGGTATGCGCACGTAGGCCGTAATTCGCCTCTCCCCAATGCAGTACGTTGCGTCATTGCCAGCACAGCGGTGCTGGCGGAGGACAACTCGCTCCCTCCGATCGACGTACAGGACGGCACCTTGCTTGGCAGCTTCACATCGGAAATGAACGCGCTCTGCTCGAGGAGGGCGCGATCGGCCGTCGTTAGGTATGTGTTGGGGTACGTCGTGTAGCCGAACCACATGAGCGCGTACGTGGGGCAGTCGGGTGACCCCGCCTCGCACGCCGCTGGATGTGGAAGTCCGAGCGCATGGCCAAGCTCATGTCCGAGCCCGCCCACCCATCGGCAGGGTCCCTGATACGCCTCCACCGCGCCCGTGCAGGTGTTGATCGTCGGCTCGCCTGCGAGGCCGCGAAGGTCGTTGGCGGGAAGCAGAGCGACGCTCGCTGCACCGCCCGTCGCCTGCCCGCATGCCGGCGCGGCGTCGATGTAGAAGATCCATATGTCGTCCGGGTCGTAAAAGCTCCCACCAGTCAACGCGAAGCCGTCGGCTGTTGCATTGAACCAAAACCAGAGCGACTGGTCCGTGCCCACCACTGGAGTCGTCGCGTACCAGCTCGCCTCGTGCTCTGTTTGATAAACTGCGACGGTGGGGCTCGCCAAGGTGAACGTCTCGCCAGTTCCTAGCGCCGTGCTGTACCACGCCTGGAGGTTCACGGCGGCATCGCGAAGGTTTTGAACATAGTCGCCCTGCACCCGGACGCCGGCCGGGACCAGGTAGACGATATGTACCTTGGGCGTACTCGTGCGAGTCTTCTCTCCGACCGGCCGCAATGCAGTACTGGAGGTCGTCGGTCCTGTAGCTTGGTCGGAACACCCGAAGAGGGCGACGGCGAGCGCGGCACCACAAGCGGACTTGCGCATACGGAGCTCACGATTAGGGGCCGCTAATATAAAATGCCGACCCGATACGACAAGAGCTAGGCGAACGCCAGTACTCGTTAGGGTATGAAGACGTGCTCCCGCGTTCCCAACGACGAGCGCTTCCAGGCATTGCCGACGCTCGGTTGGCTCGCCGTCCAAGATTCTGTTCACTTACAATTCGATGCAACGATCGGGTAGGCGAGCCCGTGCGCGCACGCGTCGTCCCGACGACGCGGATTCATCCGACGTCGATGCCCGAGCGAGTTACGAAGGTGGAGCTATGAAGAAGCGAACGAGAATCATTGCCATCATCGGGACGGTACTCATCGTCCCGCTCGTTGCCCTCGCCATTCTGCCGTTCGTCTTCCGCGACCGGATCATCGCGCGCGTGAAGGCCGAGGCGAATTCAGCGATCGAAGCGCGCGTGAATTGGCGGGACGCAGGGCCTGTCCATCTTCCGTGACTTCCCGAATCTGACGCTGCGACTCGACGATCTCAGCGTCGCGGGAACGCGGCGTTTCGCCGGAGACACGCTCGCCAAAGTGGGGCGGCTTCAAGTAGTCCTCGATCTCGGCAGCGTGCTGCGGAACGCCCGAGGTGGCGGGCCGATCGTCGTGCGCTCCATCGCGCTCGAACGACCGGTGCTCGCGCTCCGGGTGCTCGAGGATGGCACCGCGAACTGGGACATTACGAAACCGACGACCGGTGAACAGAAAGCCTCTCGTCCGCTCGCGGTCACCCTCCGCAGCCTCGACATCAGCAACGCAACGGTCTCGCTAAGCGATCAGAAGGCAGAGCTGTTCGCGACGGTGAACGGCTACCGCCAATCACTCTCCGGCGACTTCGCGAAGGATCTGTTCACCATCGTGACGCGTGCGCACGCCGATTCGGTGTCGCTCCGCTTCGCCGGGATCCCATACCTCAACCGTGTCGCCCTCGATGTGACCGCGGACGTCGCTGCGGATATGCGGACGAAGAAGTTCACGTTTGGGAAGAACGAGGTTCGACTCAACGACCTGCGGCTCGGCTTCTCGGGTTCCACGGTTCTCGCCGATGACCGCACCACGCTGGACATGGCGTTCAGCGCACCAAGCACGAACTTCCGCAGCATTCTGTCGCTGGTGCCGGCGATCTACCTGCACGATTTCCAGACAATAAAGACGTCCGGCGCCGTCGCGGTCTCCGGTAACATTAAGGGTGACTACGGGAAGCAGGCGTTCCCCTCGTTCGCGGTGAACGCGAAGGTCACGAACGGTGCGTTCCAGTATCCCGACCTTCCGCTCCCGGCGCGCGACATCGCCCTCGAGCTCGCGATCCGAAATCCCGGCGGCAACGTGGACAGCACGCTGGTGCAGCTCGACCGCTTCCACGCGAGGATCGGGAGCCAGCCCATCGATGGCGCGCTCGTGCTCAGGACGCCAGTCTCCGATCCGGATGTCGATCTCCGCCTAACGGGGAAGCTCGACCTCGCAGACGTGCGCAAGACAGTGAAGCTCACCGGCGTCGACGAGCTCACCGGACAGATCGGCGCCGACGTCGCCGTGCGAACCCGCATGTCGTACGTCGACCGCAAGCAGTATGACCGGATCGCGGCGCGCGGCACCATTGACGTTCGCAATCTCGCGCTCAAGAGTGCGGACCTGCCGCATCCGCTTGCCATCACGCAGGCGTCACTCCAGCTCACTCCACAGCGCGCGGAGCTCAAGTCATTCGCCGGCACGATCGGCAGCAGCGACATGCGGCTGTCCGGCTATCTCGAGAACCTGCTCCCGTTCGCGCTGCGCGGCGACCCGCTGCGCGGCAGCGCCACGTTCGCCAGTCAACACTTCGACCTCAACGAATGGCAGTCGGACGACAGCCTGAAGGTCATCGAGGTGCCGGCGAACATCGACTTCGCGCTTCAGGCGACGGTCGCGGAGCTGTTGTACGGCAAGCTCACAATGACGAACGCGCGCGGCGGGCTCCGCGTGAAGGACCAGCGGGCCACGCTGGAGAATTTCTCGATGAACACGCTCGGCGGACAGATCGGCGTGAGCGGCTTCTATGAGACCACCGATGTGACGAAGCCGAAGTTCGATGTCGACCTCGCGATGAAGGAGGTAGACATTCCGACCGCGGCGGCGAGCCTGACGACTGTCCAGTTGTTGGCGCCAGTAGCTCGCTTCGCACGCGGCAACGTCTCGACCGATCTCAAACTGAGCGGCTTGCTCGGCAAGGACATGCTGCCGCTGTTCAACGTGCTGGATGGCCGGGGCTCGCTCCGAACATCCGAGCTGATGATTCAAGGGCTGCCGATTCTGATCAAAGTGGCCGACGCGCTCAAAATCGAACGACTGCGAAGCCCGACGCTCGATGCCGTGCGAGCCTCCATACGGATCCAGAACGGTCGGCTGAACGTGAATCCGTTCGACGTGAAGATCGGCCAGTCCTCGATGCGAGTAGAAGGGTCGAACGGCATCGATCAGTCGCTCGACTACACCCTGCACCTTCGCGTTCCCCGGTCCGAGCTTGGAGCGGACGCGAACCGAGTCGTCGCGGGCCTCATCTCGCGGGCGGGCAAGACCGGGCTGGATCTACAGGCGGCCGAAGTCGTCAATCTCGACGTCAAGGTCGGCGGTACCCTAACGAGTCCCACGATCCAGACGAACCTCGGTGACGTCGTGGCATCGGCCGGCGAGAGCGTAAAGCAGGCGGCGCAGAAGGAGATCGCCGAGCGGGTGGATTCCCTGAAGCAGCGCGCCGACTCGGCTACGGACGAGGCGCGAAAGAAAGCGCAGGCGGAGGCCGAACGTCTGATCGCCGACGCAGAGCAGCAGGCCGCGCAAATCCGCGCCGAGGCGCAACGTGTTGCAGACGGCGTTAGGCGCGAGGCGGCCGCGAGGGCGGACACGCTCGTCGCGCGAACAACGAACCCGCTCGCGCAAGCCGCTGCCCGTGTCGCGGCCACCCGAATGAAGAAGGAAGCCAACGATAGGGCGGACGGGATCCTCCGAGAGGCCGACAAGAAGGCCGCCGACCTCGTCGCCGAGGCGAGGAGGAAGGCGGCCAGCATCAGCGGGTAGACGTCGCGTTCGTTCTCGCGTTAGGCCGATGCGAAACGCTACGTCGCGCTCGCGCAGTTGAACATCCACCGGATCCCGAACTTGTCGACGAGGATACCGAAGTACGCGCCCCAGAACATCGCCTGGAGGGGCATGTCGACCTTCCCACCCTTGGCGAGCGCGGCGAACAGCGTATCCGTCTCCGCGCGCGTGTCCGGCTCGAGGTTGATCGTGACCGTGTTCCCCTCTGTCAGCGTGAAGCCCATCGACTCGGGGGCATCGGTGCCCATCAGCACGTGGCCGGCCAGGATCGGCAGCTCGATGTGCATCACGAGGTTCTTATCTGATTCCGCCAGCGGCGGCTGACCAGGTTGCGCCGGGATGTCGCCGAACCGCATGATCGGGCCGCCGAACTCGGTGCCGAACACCGAGCGGTAGAAATTGAATGCGTCCTCGGTGGAGCGTGCGAAGTTGAGGTAGGTGCTGACGCGGGCCATGTGTGCCTCGATGTATGTCGGTTTTGCCGGGAAGCTCCCGGGCGCAGTCGCGTGTCTTCACAGACGTCGAGTGAGCCGGCGTACAATCGACATGCACGCAGCACTATGGCTCGTCGCCGCTCGGCCCGTAAATCTGGGGAACGGTCGATCCCATTGGCCGCAGGTACGTCGAGATCTGGCCGCGGTGATGAACGATGTCGAACAGGAAGCTCCACGCCATCTGTGAGGCAGACCGCTGGTGGCCGAAGAACTCGAGCGTGCCGTCCCATCGCTCGACGGGGAGTGCGTTCCAGCGCTCCGTCATTCCGGCGCTCTGCGTCTCGTAGGCACTGACGATTTCCTTCATCGTCGCCGGCACTGGCGGCGGGTCCCACGCAGCCTTCCCGGTCTCGAGCGCCTCGATGATCATCTTCTCCTCGCAGAAGATCTGCCACGCGATGTCGCGCGCCGTGCGCGACTTCGGGTCGGGGCGGTAGTCCGAGCCCTCCGGAATTCTCGCGAGCACCTTGCGGGTCGTGAGCGCCTCGTCCGTCCAGAACTTCGTGAAGAGTGATTTCTCGTCCACGGGTTCTCCTCTCGAGAAGGTTGGATGCGGAACATACTCTGCCCGCGCCGAGCCTCACCCCAATGCCAGCGACTGGTGCGCGGAGATCCCGGCCGTCACTCCGTCCGCGGACGCCCACGTCGCGTTGTGCGGTACACGCGCGGCGTCTCCGGCGGCATACACGCCAGGTACCGTTGTCAACTTCATCGCGTCCGTGCGGATCACTGGACCGAACGGACCGTCGTCGAACTCACAGCCGAGCTGCTCGGCAAGCGGACTCGCCATGCGCGTTCGCGAGGCGGTGAAGAGCGCGTCCAGGCCAACGAGCTGATCGCCGTCCGCGCCAGTCACACGGACGCCGGCGAGCGTTAGGCCATCTCCCATGACAGCGGTAACCGGCCGCGCGTCGATGCGTACACCGCGAGCCGCGAGCGCATCCAGTTGCGCCGCGTCGAGGTCGAAGGTGCCACCCGTAAACAACGTGACGTCCGCGCTCCAGTCAGGGAGCAACAGGGCCTGACGGATGCTGTGCTCCGATACGGCGAGCACACCGAGCCGTCCATCGGACACCTCGTAGCCATGGCAGTACGGGCAATGGAGGACGCTCCTCCCCCAACGCTCACGAAGCCCCGGGATGTCGGGCAGGTCATCGATAATGCCAGTCGCGAGCACGAGCCGCTTCGCGCGCGCGGTCCTGCCCGATGCAAGCGCGACGTCGAACAGGGCGTTAGGCGTCGCCGCAATCGCCGACGCCTGCATGGCTTCGTCGGCTCGAAACTCGACCGTCGGGTAGGCGAGGACCTGCGCACGGGCGGTTTCCAGGATCTCCGCCGGCGTGCGCCCATCCTGTCCGAGAAAGCCATGGGACGCATGCGCGAACCGGTTGCGCGGCAACCCGGCGTCGACGACGAGGACCCGCCGGCGCGCCCGGCCCAACTGCATCGCGGCCGAGAGTCCGGCGAAGCTCCCACCGACTACAACGGCTTCGTATGTGTCACTCGGCATATGAAGGGTTTGGCGAGGCTTTTTCGATCTCCATGATGGTCGCTCTCACACCGCTCACCCACGCATCCAATGACACACTCGTCTTTTCGTGCCCTCCGTGCAACTGTCGCCCTTGCTCTCCCCTTGCTCGTCGGGTGCGACGCGTCGGCTGCTGACAATCCGAGCGGTCCGCCAACCGTTCGATCAGTGGCGTCGTCAGGCGAGCCGAGCGCAGCGCGCAACGGCGTGGTGTCTCCGCAGCAGCAGGACGTCATCGACGCGCTCGAGGCGTACGAGACAGCCATCGTCGCCTCGGACACCGTCACGCTGAAGCAGATCTGGTCCGAGGACTACACGTTCATCAATCCGCAGGGCGGTCTGGTGACTCGCGCCGAGCGCCTGGCCAATCTCGCGTCCGGCGCGACGAACGTCGTCGAGGGCGTGAACCAGCGCGAAATCGTGGTCCCGCCGTACACGCTGCTCCTCCAGCCCGCGATGCGTGGAGGCACGCGGGTACGCGAGCCGCAGCCGCTGTCAGCTGCGCGCGATCGGGTGCAAAGCGAGCTGACAGCGTTCCACGCGGGAATCAAGCGGCTCGTGAACCCTCACCGGTATCCGGTCGGACTCGAGCGCGGGCTCCATGAGCGGAGAACCGCGCTGGTGTTGGCAGCGCGCGGCGAGGTGTCCGAACCGGACGGGCCGTAGCGAGCGAGAACGCTACCGGCCCCGTTATGCCCTGACGAGCTTCTTGTACGCGACGCGGTGCGGCTGGTCGGCGTCGGCGCCCTTCCGCTTCTTCAGGTCCTCGATGTACGACTGGTAGTTCCCCTCGAACCACACCACCTCGCTGTTCCCCTCGAACGCGAGGATGTGCGTCGCGATGCGATCGAGGAACCAGCGATCGTGCGAGATCACCACCGCGCAGCCGGCGAAGTCGAGCAGCGCATCCTCGAGCGCGCGCAGCGTGTCGACGTCGAGATCGTTCGTCGGCTCGTCGAGCAGCAGCAGGTTGCCGCCGCTCATGAGCGTGCTTCGCGAGGTGCAGGCGGTTGCGCTCACCGCCTGAGAGCGTTCCGACCTTCTTCTGCTGATCCGTGCCGCGGAAGTTGAAGCTCGAGAGGTACGCGCGGCTGTTGATCTCGCGCTTGCCGACCATGATCAGTTCCTGCCCGCCCGAGATCATTCCTGCTACGCGCGTCTTGTTCGCGTCGAGCGTGCGGCTCTGATCGACGTACGCGAGCTGCACCGTCTCGCCGACCTTGAGCGATCCGCCGTCGGGCTTCTCGCTGCCGACGATCATCCGGAACAGCGTCGTCTTGCCGGCGCCGTTCGGCCCGATGACGCCGACGATGCCGCCGCGCGGCAGCGAGAACGACAGGTCGTCGAACAGCAGCTTGTCGCCGTACGCCTTCTTGAGATTCGTTCGCGATCACGACGTCGTTGCCGAGCCGCGGCGCCGGCGGAATCACGATCTCGTTCTGCGCGATCTTCTCGACTGCGTGTCGCTCGCGCAGCTCCTCGTACTTCTGGATGCGCGCCTTGCTCTTCGCCTGTCGCGCGCGCGGCGACATCCGCACCCACTCGAGCTCGCGCTGCCAGCGTGCGCTGACGCGCGGACGCCTGTCTTCTCTTCCTGCGCCAGGCGCGTGCTGCTTCTGCTCGAGCCAGCCGGAGTAGTTGCCCTCGTACGGAACGCCGCTGGCCGCGATCGAGCTCGAGGATCCACTTCGCGACGTTGTCGAGGAAGTAGCGATCGTGCGTGATGGCGACGACGGTGCCCGGGAACGTCGTGCGAGGTGATCGCTCGAGCCACGCGACGCTCTCGGCGTCGAGGTGGTTGGTCGGCTCGTCGAGCAGCAGCATGTCGGGCTCCTCGAGCAGCACCCGGCACAGCGCGACGCGACGACGTCTCACCACCGGACAGGTTCGTCACGTCGGCGTCCGCCGGGCGGCAGGCGCAGCGCGTCCATCGCGATCTCGATCTTGTTGTCGAGGTTCCAGAGGTCGTGCGCGTCGATCTGCTCCTGCACCTTGCGCCTGCCGGTCGAGCAGCTTCTCCATCGCCTTGTCGTCCATCGGCTCGGCGAACGCCATCGAGATCTCGTTCGAACTCCGTCGAGCAGCGCGCGCTGCGCTGCGACCGCCTCCTCGACGTTTCCGCGCACGGTCTTGCGTCGGGTCGAGCTGCGGCTCCTGCGGCAGGAAGCCGATGCGCGTGCCCTGCGTGCGCCCACGCCTCGCCCTGAAACTCCTGGTCGACGCCGGCCATGATGCGCAGCAGCGACGACTTTCCCGCGCCGTTGGCGCCGAGGACGCCGATCTTCGCGCCGGGGTAGAACGAGAGCCAGATGTCGTCGAGGATCACGCGCGAAGGCGGGACGACCTTGCGCAGATCCTTCATGACGTAGATGAACTGCGGAGCCACGTTCTGGGGACTGGGGATTCGGGACTGGGGACTCGGCCGACCGCGACCGGGGGCCCTGGCGGGAGCGGAAATGTAAGCGCCGAGGGTGGGCAGTCCCTAGCCCCGCACCTGCGGACCGGTGACCCGTATTGGCTGAAGACGCTTACGTATGGAGGCGCCATGAGCGCGATTCGACGCTGTATCGTCCTGTCATTCCTGCCCGTGCTGTTGCTGGCCTGCACTCGCCGTCCTGCGGCGGACCACGCGGCCGTGACGGACACCGTGCGTCCGGATGCCTCGGTCTCTGCTCCGGAGCTCATCAACACGTACTGGAAGCTCACGTCGCTCGCGGACACGCCGGTCACCGCCACCGACAACAAGAGCGAGCCGCACATGGTCCTCAAGCCGGACCCGAAACAGGTAAACGGCTCGGGTGGATGCAACCGATTCTTCGGCAGCTACCAGACGAGTGGCAACGCGCTCTCGTTCGCCGGCATCGGATCGACGAGGATGGCTTGCCCGAGCGGCATGGATACCGAAGGGGCGTTCCTCTCGGCACTGGGTCGAGCCGCGACCTGGCGCGTCAGCGGCCAACAGCTCGAGCTGAGCGACTCTACGGGCGCGGTGCTGGCGCGGTTCGAGGCCCGGGCGACGAAGTAGCCGGTCGTTGATAGGGTCCGGCTCACGGCTTCTTCTTCGGCGGCGGCTTGACCCGGCCCTTCGCGTCGAGGTTCTCGAAGCCGCCTCGGATCTTTCGCACGTAGCCCAGTGTCTCGCGGTACCGCCAGCGCGGCACGTTAGGCGCGACGGTCTCCACGCTGCTCCACGCACGCCGGTCGAGGGAGTGTTGCGACACAGGCGCGCTGCGCGTTCATGATCGTCCCCTCGCCGGCGTTGTAGCTCGCGAACATGAACTCCTTGCGATCGACGTCGATGGAGTCGCGCTCCCAACGGCGCCACAATCCACGGTCGTGCATGATACCGGCCGCAATGTTCCACTCCGGGTCGTCGATGGATCCAAACGTGGACGACCGCGACGTGATTTCCTTGTACGTGGACGGCATGAGTTGCATGAGGCCACGCGCGCCAACCCAGCTGCGCGCGTTAGGGTTCATCTCGCTCTCGGCCATCGCCTGCGCCTTGAACAGGCGCCAATCGTACCCGACGCCGAAATACCGCTTGCTGTACTTGCGGAACGTGTCGTCGTACCGGTCGGCGTCGCGCTTCGTCTGCGCGACGACAGGCGTGGGAGGAATGGCACACAGCACGACAAGGCCGGCGACGAGACGATGGATCAATTCAGCGCCCCGCCGATGATGATCGCGACGCCGAGGAACAGTGCGGCGATGAAGATCGCGACGGCGACGTTGCCGTTCTTGAGCTCCGCCTGGAAGTCGACAGATGGCGTGAGGAGGTCGATCAGGCGATACGCACCGAACATCAGCACAACGCCAAGACCGGCATACAGGAAATTCAGGCCGATGACACGCCATTCCATGCTGCGGCTCCGAGCTACGGGGTAAGGACAACGCCGTCGGCCATCGGCTATCAGCGACCCGCTGCTACCAGCTGGTCGCCGTGGCCAGGAGATGACGACTGACGCCTAATGATGGTCGCCCCAGACGTCGGTATCAAACACGTTGGCGTGCACCATCCAGTTGAAGACCACCGGCAGGAAGCGGCCGTTCACGGCATCGCAGGCGTCCTGGGTCGCGACAGGGCTCATCGGCCCGAACACCGGCTTCCCGTCGCTGACCTCGAGCCATCGTACCTGCTGCGTGAGTCGCGGGACACACATGTTCGTGTGGAGGTGCCACCGGGCAATCCCGAGGGGAACGCGTGCGTCGAGCTCCTCGGGCGACGCATCCTTGGGCGCCGTGTACATCGCGCCGACGAGGCTGAACGATCCGTCCGCGTGCTTCCGGTAGAGCAGCGAGGATGGCCTCGCGACGTCGAAGACGAAATGCTCGCGAACGGCTGCGCCGCAGGCTCGTGAAGTGGTACACGTCCTGGGGCACGTTAGGCGCGAACATGCGGTACCCCTCGCGCTCGGCGACGTGCACGTCCTTGTACTTCTGCGAGCGCGGCGCGGGCGTCGACGACGATCTGCGCGGCGCGGGCGGAGTCCGCGGCGCTCGCCGCGCGCTCGGGCGACATGCGCATGTGCGGATTCGCCTTCATCACGCCGCTCATCGCGTCGTTGACGGCGTGGCCCGGATCGGAGGCGTCCGCGCCTCTGGTCGGTGTCCGCGACCCCGACGTTGGCGACGGCGTAGATGTGTGGCGATGCTCGCCGGATTGCCCGGCCGCCGTTCCGGACGTGAGAACGGCGGAAAGCATGACGACAGCGAGGCACTCGATCGAGCGCCGGCAGAACGGGGCCATTGACGCTCCCATGCAGGATCTGGAATCACTACCCGCCCGGCCTGCGATCTGTTTCGGGCAGAATGTCGGTGACGGATATCCAGCGGCCATCAGCCATCAGCCATCGGCCATCAGCTAAAAACGACTAGCACCAGCGCGAGCGAGCAGCCACGGTTCCCCAGTCCCAGTCCCGATTCCCGATTCCCGATTCCCGATCTCCCGATTCCCGATTCCCGATTCCCGATTCCCGATCACGGCAATACAGACACCGGTTCGATCTGCGCGCGGATCTCGCCGCCGGGATTGGCCTCTGTGTGCACGTTCACGTACGTGCGGCCAGTCCTCATGAGCGTCAACAATGAGTCGAGGCTGATTCCGGGGATCTGAATGTTCGTCGACGTGAAGCTTCCGCTGGCGAGGGTGCCGGTGATGGGGCCCGTCGGCGGCGTGGCGCTGAACAGGGGGACCACGATCGGCCCCGCGGAGTCTGCGACGCCGGCATGAATGTGCGCCATGGTCGCGCCGGTGAGCCCGGCAACCGAGATGTTGTACTTCACGCTACCGTCACTCCTCACCTCGAACGTCGCCGTCCCGGTCGCCGTCGACAACACCGGTGTCGGCCGCTCCTTTGCGCCACTGAGCGCGCTGGCCGCGAATAACTCGTTGGGTGCGGCTTGTCCGTTCGAGGTGAGTTGACCGCGTATTAGACCTGTAGGATACGCCCTCGTGTGAATATCGATATAGGCGGCGCCAACGCTCATGAGCGTCGCGAGCGAGTCGAAACTCACACCACCACCTACCTCCGATTCCGACACCGAGCCACTCGCGATAACCCCGGGGGACAGCGCGGTGTCCGACGCGTTGGTGAACAGCGTGACGAGCACCGGGCCGCTCGAGACCGCGGCTCCACCGAGATGGATGTGCGCGGCAATGGCCGACCCGAGATTTACTGACGTGATTGCGTAGGCGAGCGTTCTCAGGTTCGAGCCGATCTCAGCCTCGCGAATCCTCACATCAGCGGTGGCTGTTACAGTCGTGGTGACTGGTACGGGGCGAACGCTCGCTCCCGAGAGAGCGGCGCTGAACCGATCGACATTGCTCTTTCCGAGCCCGAGCGTGTTGTCCTCATTACACGCAACAAGGAATGGGAGGACGAGAACAGCGACCGCGACAAGACGGGTGCTACTCATCTGATGAGACTCCGGCACAGTTTCACTTCCGTGGATTGCGTGGGACACATGGTCAGCAAGAATCGCGCAGACTGATGCGTTACCAGCGCATGCGCGGCACTTCGTTCCGTATCGCGCTCGCGCTCAATAGCTTTCGCAACCGTAATGGACTTCTCAAATATCGCCAGCACACTGTCTGGCCGCCCACTCGTCGCACTGCCGCTGTTGTTCGCCGCCGGAGTGCTGACCAGCCTCACGCCGTGCATCTACCCGATGATCCCGATCACCGCGGCGATCGTCGGTGGCCACAGCGCGACCGAGACGCGGACCGGCCCGCTGGCGGCCTCTGCTATTATCGCTAACATACGCGTTCGGCCTCGCCATCGTCTACTCGGCGCTGGGACTTTTCGCCGGCCTCACGGGTACACTCTTCGGCACCATCAGCACGAACCCATGGCTGTACTTTGCCATGGCGAACCTGGTGGCGTTCGCCGGACTGGCGATGCTCGACGTCATTCCGGTACGCATCCCGTCGTCGCTGATGCAACGCGCATCGACGGCAGGCACGGGAGGCCGGTTCTCGGGCGCGTTGGTCATGGGCGGGATGTCGGGGCTCGTGGCGGCCCCGTGCTCCGCACCCGTGATGGCGGCGGTGCTCACGTGGGTCACCACGACAAAGAGTGCGTGGCTCGGGTTTGCGTACCTGTTCGCGTTCTCGCTCGGGATGTGTGCGTTGCTCGTCGCCGTCGGAGTGTCGAGCGGCACGGTGAGTCGATTGCCGCGGGCGGGAATCTGGATGGTTCGCGTGAAGCAGGTGTTCGCGTTCGTGCTGCTCGGCGTCGCTGAGTACTACCTGATCAAAATGGGACAGTTGCTCATATGAGCTATCAGTTATCGGCAATCAGCCAGCGGCAAAGCAGAAGCCTGAGCATCGCGACCCTCGCGACCATCGCGGCGGCCCTCGTCGCGATAGCACTGAGCCCGGCGCTTTCCGTTCCCGGTTCCCCGTTCCCGGTTCGCGCCCTTCAGGCGCAGGAGACCGGACTGCCCGTGGGGACCAAGGCTCCCGTGTCGACGATCGTGCAGACGCTGGACGGCAAGCAGTTCGACCTCGGACAGTACGTCGGCAAGACGCCAGTGCTGCTCGAGTTCTGGGCGACGTGGTGCCCGAACTGCAAAGAGCTCGAGCCGACCATGGATCTGGTGGCGAAGAAGTACGCCGGCAAGATGAAGTTCGTCGCTGTCGCCGTCTCGGTGAACCAGTCGCCCGAGCGCGTGAAGCTGTACGCGGAGAAGCACGCACTGCCGCTCGAGGTCTACTTCGACACGAAGGGGAACGCCGCGGACGCGTACGACGCCGCGGCGACGTCCTACATCGTCGTCCTGAACAAGGCCGGCACGGTGGTCTACACGGGGCTCGGTGGGACGCAGAACCTCGAAGCCGCGGTCAAGAAGGGGCTCGGCGGCGGCTCAGATGCTCTTCGCGACGGCGCCCTCGCGCTTCGTGAACAGCAGCGTCTGGCGCCGCCCGCCGATGGATGTCTGCACGATGTTCACCTGGTCATCGTAGCGGTCGAACAGCACGCGATTCGTCAGGCGTGCGCCGCTGACGGTTCGCAGCGCCGGCGCGCGCAAGCGTGACCCACACCAGGTCTTCCGTCCGCCGGACATTCGTCACGACGAGCGCGGCAGATCGCCCGGCCGCGTCCGTCAGCCCTACGGTTCGCGCCAGGTATCGTGCTGCCGCCGAGTCCGACGGCGTGGGAACCGGAGCCCGTACCGTGCGCGTGTGCCCAGCAATCGCGGCCGAGAAGTCGTCGACGAACGCGCGGAGGACGATCTGCACACCGCCGTCCGGTGCGACCGTCACCTCGGTGAGCGTGGTGTGGAGCGGATGCGAGTAGGCTCGCGGCGCGAGAACGCCAAGCGCTGTCAGACCCGCCAACGTCAGAATCACCCATCGCCACATCATACTCGACCTAACGAGTGCAGTCGCGTGGAGTGATGTCGACCCGCCGGGGCGACCATGGACGCGTCACTACCATGGGAAGCGCTCCAGCATCCAGCGCGCCGCGACAGACATCACGAGCGACTGAGACGCCGAGCGTGCGGAGTCGTACCGCGCGCTCGGGCATGCCGCGCCACGACGCAGACGACGCAACGGTGATCACGCGATCGAGCGCGACGAACGACAGGAACGCGATCGCGATCACGATCAACTGACCGGCCTCGAGGCCGAGATTGAAGCCCGAGGAGCGGAATGGCAAGTCGATCGACGAACAGGCTGCGCAGGTAGTTGGCGAAACCGGCGCCGTGCACGAGACCAAAGACCGCCGCGAACACGGGACGATACCGGCGACCCCAGATCGCTGTCGAGCGATCGCGCACGATCAGGTTCTCGAGGGCCGTCGCGACGATCGTCACGGGAATCAGGAATTCGATGATCGCCGATGGCATCACCAGCGCGCCGGTCACCGCCAGGGCGAGCGTGATCGAGTGCCCGACCGTGAACGCGGTGACCACCTTGACGCACTCGCGCCAGTCGCGGAAGCGGTAGATCGCCGCGAGCGCGAGCAGGAACAGGATGTGATCGGCGCCTCGCGGGTCAGTGATGTGCCGAAAGCCGAGTGTGGCGAATGCAATAAGCTCAGACACCGGGCTTCCCTCCCGCCGCGACGACCGGCTCGTCGTGAAGCCCGACGCCTAACGCCCGAAGCGTGCGCTCGGCGATCGGCCCCTGGGTCGGACTGAAGCGGGCATTGAGCTGAATCGTGCGAGCGAGCATCGAGCGCGCGGTCACCGAGTCGCCGGCGGCGAGGGCGATCATGCCGCTGTGATAGAACAGGGATGGCGTCCTCGGTGCCCTGCGACAACGCGGCCGCCGCTGCTCGACGCGCCTCCGCGATGTGACCGGACTTGTACGAGGCCCACGCGAGCAGATCGTAGCCGTACACGTCGCGTCGTCCCACGATGTCCCTCCGCGCCTCGCGCAGGACGCGGGCGACGTCGCGGTCGTGGTCGAGCAGGAACAGTCCCCACGCGCGGTGAATTGCCCCCGGTTGGCTGAGCGCGCTCACGGCCATCGCGTCCGCGAACGACCGCGCCTGTGCGGTGTCGCCGAGGGCGGAGTAGGCGTCGCTCATGGTGCCTAACGTTGCCGGGTCGAGCTGCACGGCGATCGCCCGCGCGCCGTAGTCCACCGCCCTGGTCCAATCCGCCCTCGCCGCGGACAATCGAGCGAGACCACCGAGCGCGCGGTAGTCGGTTGGCAGCGCGACGAGCGCCCGCTGGAACGCGGAGTCGGCGGCATCGAGCTGCCCACCTCGCAGGTAGAGCTCGCCCAAGCGGTAGTGGAACCACGCCAGTTGCTCGCGTGGCGCGTCGCTCACTCTGGCCAGCCGCGTCGCCGACTGCCGCAGGATTGCCCGTGCCTTCTCGAGACGCCCGGTCACCTCCGACCAGCGCGCGAGTCGAGCGGCGATCGATGGCTTGTCGGCGTCGTCTTTCACAGCGGCGAAGTGTCGATCCGCGTTCGCGTAGTCGCCGACCTCGAGCTCGACTTCGGCGAGCAAGGCGGTGTGGCTCGCATCGGTCGTGTCCGTCGCGTAGAGCTGTCGCGCGACGCGCAGCGCTTCCGCGAAGTCGTGCTTCGCGAGCAGTGCGGACGTGAGCAGGACGAACGTGGCGGAGTTGTGGGACTCGCGCAGGTCGAGCGATGCGCGAGCGAGAACGGCCGCGCGCTCGTAGTCCGGGTAGCTACCGGTTTCGCGCGCACGCTGGAGGTACAGCCCGGCCAACCGTGACCGGTCCGCGGCGCTCAGAGTGTCCTCCGCGATGCGGCGCTCGTAGAAGTCGATATCGAGCGATCGGATCTCGGATTCGGATCGCGGCGCCGCGGATGGTGTCGCCGTTACCCGGTGTGGTCGGGCAAGCGTGAGCCCCCCAACGATCGCTGCGCCGGCCGCGAGCGCGGCCCAGGCGGTACGCCCCATGATTCCTCCACGTCAGTCGGTGCGGGGCGAGCGATTGGCTCGCCACGTGGAGGTACGTCGGGCGCGGCGGATCGGATTGGGGATGGGATTGTCATCCCGAGCGTCGGCGAGAGTACTCTTGGATCCCTCACGTACCCGATCCTCCGAGCCGACAAGAACAAAGCGAAACGGCAACAGCAAGAGACAGGATTGCCAGGATTGGCAGGATTAACGGGATGTCTCACGGACGGACGCGATCCGCCAGCCGGCAATCCTGTCAATCCTGCGAATCCTGTCTGTCGTTGTTTTGTAGCTGCAGGTCC
Organism: uncultured Gemmatimonadaceae bacterium; assembly: GCA_963829055.1. Taxonomy (GTDB): domain Bacteria; phylum Gemmatimonadota; class Gemmatimonadetes; order Gemmatimonadales; family Gemmatimonadaceae; genus JAJKIV01. The sequence continues at coordinate 370,049 of CAWHHI010000011.1, forward strand.
CGGCTACAATCAAGTTCGAGAAGGTCCCTCGCTGGCGCTCGGGATGACAGGCGCTGCCGCCCCTCTTGGTGACATAGCGTCGAGGACCTCGCTGCCCACGGCGAGCAGCCCCTCCACCATCGCTCGAATGTGCGCCGGCGTCGATCGCGGGTTCATCATCGTCACGCGCAGGACTCGGCGGCCCTCGAGCAGCGTAGACGTGATCCAGCCGGCGCCCGATCGGTTGTACCGGTCGCGAATCTCGCGGTTGATCGCGTCAGCGTGCTCGTCATCCGACGTCGCCTGCCGCCCACGTAGCGGAAGCAGAGGATGTTCGACTCGGGCGCGTGAAGGACCTCGAACTCCGGGTGCGTCGAGAGCTCGTCGCGGACCGCGACTGCCAGATCGCACAGGTGATCGTGCAGACGCCGCGATGCCGCGACGCCCGAGTCGCTGGAGCACCACCCACAGCTTGAGCACATCGGCGCGTCGCGAGCACTGGAAGCTGCGAACGCCCTGGTCCCGAACGCGCGTCGCGTCACCGTCACCGTGGAAGAGGTACGGCGCGCGCTGGAGCGAACGCCGCCTGCAGCTGGCGCTCGTCGCGCACGAGCAGCATGCCGGCCGGAAGCGGCAGCAGCATCATCTTGTGCGGGTCCCACGCGATCGACCGCGCACGCTCGATGCCGCGCACGCGATGTCGATGACGTTCGGACAGCAGCGCGGTCGCGCCATGCGCGCCATCGATGTGCAGCCAGATGTCGCGCTCCTCGCACAGGCGCCCGATGGCGTCGATGTCATCGAACGCGCCGGTTGCCGTGTGTCCCGCGGTCGCGACGACTGCCATCACCGGCGTGTCTGACGTCCGCGCAGACGATCGAGCTCGCGCTCGAGTGCGCGAACGTCCATGCGGTAGCTCGACCGACGGAATGATCGACCACGCTTCGCATCCCGAGACCGAGCTCGAGCGACGGCGCGCGTGACCGCGTAGTGCGTGTGCTCGCCGCAGAGCACGACTGGCTTCGGGTCGCCGACGCCATTCGTCCATGCGTCGGGCAGCGCGGCCGCGCGCGCCGCCAGCAGCGCGGAGAATGTCGCTTCGGTTCCGCCCGACGTGAACGTCCCACCACTGCCCGCGGGGTAGCCGACCGCGTCGCACATCCAGCGGACGACGCGGTGCTCGACCGACGTGAGCGTGGGCGACATCTCCTCCACGGCCACGGACTGGTTCAGCGCGGAGATGACGGCGTCCGTCCAGACGGCGGTCGGCAGCGGAAACGACACCTGGTGCCCCATGTACATCGGGTGCGCGAGCCGGTTCGCGTCGGCCAGGATCTCGCGTTCGCATCCGCGCGACGATCGTCGGCCAGCGGACGGTCCGTCCTCCGGCAGCGGCTCATCGAATCGCGCGGTCGATCTCGTTAGGCGGACGCCCGGCGACACCGGACCTTCGCCGCGGCGTGTGGTCTCGAAGTATGTCGTCGCGAGCGCCGATCAGCTGCGCCGCGCCTTCCGCCGTGGCATCGGCTCGAGCGTCGCGCATCACATCATCGATCATTGGATTCCTGCATTCACTCGTGAAGTAGACTGCCCGTGAGCGGCAGCGTGAGAAGATGGCGCGCCGGTTGTGGGTCGTTGCTCAGCGAACATTCGATCTGCGTCACCTCGACCGGGCCATCGACGCGAAACGACAGCAGCGAGCGCCGTTCGCTCGGCGCGACGAGCTGGCGGTAGAAGCTCAGCGTGATGTGCGGCGTGAACGCGAAGCGCGGAGGCGATACGTCAGCCCACTTTGCTCGATCCGTTCGTGCAGCTCACGCAGCGGCCCGTACGGGCGTAGCGGCAGCACGATGATCTCCGTCTGCATGAACCGAACGGGAGCGCCCGAGCTCGAGCGTGAGCGGCGGCGTGGACGCGGCAATCGGCCCGAGAGCAGCCGCGAGATCGCGCACCGTCGTCGTTGGAGCGATCGGACCCGCGCCGGATGACCCGATGATCGTGATGTGCGGCGGCAGAGGCGCGCGAGCTTCGGATCGAAGCGCGCCTGGACCTGGCGAATCCAGCTCGGCGAGCGACGTCTGGATTGGCGCGATGACATAGATACCCGTCCCCGGCTCGCCATCGTCGGGGCGGTTTCGCCGGGGACCCGCCTGGCTTTCCCTTCACCGTCTGCTCGGTGCCATGGCTCGGTAATATCGACGTCGGAACGGCCGGACCGCCATGCTCGCCTTGGCGCAGCTGGCCGTCGACGGCATCATTCCGGCCGTGACTACGACCATCGATGCGTCGGCCGCCGTGCGCCGCGCGAATGAATTTCCATCGCTCGCACTCGGCGAGTTCCCGTCGCCGATCGAGGAAGCTCAAGCGGCTTCGCTCGGCGCTCGGCTCCGGGCGCGCGCATTTTCGCGAAGCGTGACGACGCGATCTCGTTCGGCTTCGGCGGCAACAAGGTTCGAAAGCTTGCCGATCGTCGCGGCGCAGGCGATCGCTGATGGCGCCGACGCGCTGATCACGGTCGGCGGCGTCCAGTCGAATCACGCGCGCGCGACCGCGGCGACGGCCGCCAAGCTCGGGCTGCGCTGCCATCTCGATCGCGAACGGAGCGCCGCCCGACAGACTCACGGGAAACGCGTTGCTCGACTGCGCTGCTCGGCGCCGAGGTCGAGTACGTGGCCGCGCGGACGGATCGCGTGCCGGCGATGCGGCGAGCGGCGGAGCGCATGCGCGCCGCGGGCGGGCATCCGGTCGAGATTCCGCTCGGTGCGTCGACACCCGACGGGCGCGATCGGATTCGTGCGCGCGGTCGGCGAGATGCTCGCAGCAGGGCGTGCGTCCGGACGTGATCGTGCACGCGACGTCGTCGGGCGGTACGCAGGCGGGGCTCGTGGCGGGGTGCGCGCTACACGGCCTCTCGACGCGCGTCATCGGCGTGAGCGCGGACGATCCGGCGGCCGACGTCGAGCATCAGGTTCGCTCGATCATCGCGGGAATGGAAGCGCCTCTCGGCTCTCCACTCGCGGACATCGCGCGCGACGTGCCGATCGAGGTCGACGACACGTTCGTCGGCGACGGCTATGGCGTGCCGACGCCGGCGTCGATCGAGGCGCAGCGGCTCGCGGCACGGACCGAGGCTTTGTTCGTGGACCACACGTACACGGCGAAGGCGCTTCGCGGCCCTCGATCGTGCGTACGCGACGGGCGGATGCCTAACGATGCAACGGTGTTGTTCTGGCACACGGGCGGGCAGGTCGGACTGTTCGCGTAACCGTCAGCGTGTGATCGCGCGCGGGAGCCGGCGCAGCGGGCAGATGAGGGAGCTTGTCGAGCATCATTGTGGTCGGACCGGCTACGATGACATCACAGAAGATCCCTCGCTGCCGCTCGGGATGACAGAGGCACCCAGCGTCACCCAGCCACCAGCACGACCACCCAGCCACCAGCGCTGTTCGTCGTCTCGCTACCAGCTTCCGCGTTCGCCGGCAGCCGCAACCACCGTTGCCAGTCGCTCGGCCGCGTTTCGCCAGTTCGTTTCCACCGCTGCCTGCGCGCCCGGCGCGTTGCCGCCACGAATCGTCTTGACGATCGCGCGGTGCTCAGCGACGGAACGGTGGAGCTCGGCCGTCGAGCATGCTCACGTACAGACGCTCGTAGCGCTCCGCCTGCGGCTTCACCGTCGCGTGAAGCGCGAGCACGCGCGGACCGGCAGCCTTCATGTAGCCGCGATGGAATCGCTCGTCGAGCTCGAAGATGCGAGCGTGATCGGGGCGCGCCGCGGCGGCCGCCGCGCGCGAACGCGTCGTTGATCTCGGTCAGCTGCGGCCGCGACCGCCGAACGCTCGGGCGCGGGAGCCTAACGCGGCCTGCGAAACGCGGCCAGTCCCTCCAGGGCACCGACGAGCAGGAACAGCTCGCGCGCGTCCTCGCTCGTGAGCGGTGCCACCGTGGGCCGCGTCTGCTGGAGCGTCGGCGAGTCGACGACGTACCCTTCCTGCTGCAGTCGCTGCAGCGCACCGCGCACCGGCGTGCGACTCACGCCCGAGCCGTGTCGGCGACCTCCGTCTCGACGATGCGCGTGCCCGGGCGCGAGCCGGCCGTCGATGATCAGCGCGCGCAACCGCTCGTACACTTCCTGCGGTCGGGCGCGCTTGCGCGGGGTGGCCGGTGTGCTCATTATTTGTATCGGAATTTGTATACAAATTTCGCCTATTTACCAACCGCCCGACCCGCAGTGCAAGAGTCTTCGCTCGCCCACGCCGTGACGTCGGAGCCGACGGCATCGTTCTCCGCCCGCTCACCATCGCATCGCCGAGTACGACGAGGCCGTCACGCTCCAGGACGAGATCTGGGGCGCGGGGTTCAGCGACCGCGTGCCGGCATCCATCCTCCGCGTCGGCCAGAAGGTCGGCGGCGTCACCGCCGCTGCGTTCGACGCCGAACGGTCGCATGCTCGGTTTCGTGTTCGGGCTCACCGGCGTGCGCGACGGTCGTCTGGTCCACTGGTCCGACATGCTCGCCGTCCGCGAGGATGCGCGCGGCAAGCAGCTCGGCGAGAGACTCAAGCATTACCAGCGCGAGGTCGTGCGCGCCGTCGGCGTGCGAGACGATGTTCTGGACGTTCGATCCGCTCGTCGCGCGGAACGCACACTTCAACCTGAATCGACTCGGCGCGCGCATCGCCGAGTACATCCCGAACTTCTACGGCTCGAACACCGGCAGCATCCTGCACGGCGCACTGCCCACAGACCGCTTCGTCGCCGAATGGGAGATCACGCCCGCGGGTCGCGAACCGGCCGAACGCGGCCAGCGCGACCGCGAACGCCGCCGACGACATCGCGCGAACCACGGTCGTCGAGAACGGACGAGTCCGCGGCGATCGATCCACTGCCGACGCGGCGACGGTGCCGGTGCCCATCCCACGCGACATCGAGCCCTGCTCGCTCCGAGCCGGACACGGCACTCGCGTGGCGCCTCGCGACGCGCGAGGCCATCATGCACTATCTCGCGCTCGGCTATCGGTGACCGCGTTCCACCGTGGCATCGAGCACGAGCTACCCGCCTACGAACTCACGCACTCCCCTTCCCGACCACGCATGATCACTCTCAGCAAGATCCGACTGCGCGAGATTCGTCTCCCGCTTCAAGGAGCCGTTTCGCATCTCGTCCGGCGTCATCTCCGATCGTCGCATCCTGCTGCTCGAGCTGACCGACGTGAACGGCGTCACGGCGTGGAGCGAGTGCGTCGCCGGCGAGTCGCCGAACTACACGCCCGAGACGATCGACACGGCGTGGATCGCGATCACGAAGTGGGTCGCGCCGCGCGTGCTCGGCACGGCGTTCGCAGCAGCCGGGCGACGTCCACGCCGCGCTGGACAAGGACTTCCGCGGCCACAACATGGCGAAGGCCGGCGTCGAGATGGGCATCTGGGGGCTCGCCGCCGACGGCGGCGGGACTGCCGCTCTGCCGGATGCATCGGCGGCACCCGCACGTCCATCGCCACCGGCATCTCGCTCGGCATCGAGAAGTCCCCGGCAGCGCTCGTCGCCAAGGCGCGCGCCGCGGTCGCCGGAGGGCTATCGCAAGGTCAAGATCAAGATCATGCCGGGATCCGACGTCGAGTTCGTGCGCGCGGCGCGCGAGGAGCTCGGGCCGTCGGCGCCGCTCATGGCCGACGCGAACAACGCCTACACGCTCGACGACATCGATCAGCTCGCGGAGCTCGACACGCTCGACCTGATGATGATCGAGCAGCCGCTCGCCTGGGACGACATCGTTCGCCACGCGCGAGCTGCAGCAGCGCCTCGAGACGCCGGTCTGTCTCGACGAGTCGATCACGTCGCTCGACCGCGCGATCGACATGCACACGTTAGGCAGCGGCCGCATCATCAACATCAAGCCGGGCCGCGTCGGCGGCTTCGGACCGTCCATCGCCATTCACGACTTCTGCGAGCAGCACGGGATTCCGGTCTGGTGCGGCGGCATGTTCGAGAGCGGCGTCGGCCGCGCGTACAATGTCGCGCTCGCGTCGCTCCCCAACTTCACCAAGCCTGGCGACGTGTCGCCGAGCGCGCGCTACTGGGAGCGCGACATCGTGACGCCGGAGTGGACGATGGACGCGCGGGAATGGTCAAGGTGCCGCTCGATCGCCCCGGGATCGGCGTCGACCGTCGACGTCGATCGCGTGGACAATCTGACGGTACGCAGCGACGTGATCTGGACGTGAGTAACTCGTGTCGGTGCTGCTCCCTGCCCTGCGGTCGCTGTTCACGTGATGCCGACGTCACAGCGTCCTCGTCGAGCTGCGGCGCGATCTTCATCGAGCACCCGAGCTGTCGTGGAAGGAGCAGCGGACCGCGGCCCGGCTCGCCGAAGTCGTCACCGCGCTCGGCGCGGTCGAGCGTTCACGCGCGTCGCCGGCACGGGCGTCGTCGCGCGGTTCGCCGGCCGCGACCGCTCGCGCGCCGATCGTCGCCGTTCGCGGCGACATCGACGCGCTGCCGATCGAGGAGGCGACGGGACTCCCGTTCGCGTCCACGTCGCCCGGCGTCATGCACGCGTGCGGCCACGACATTCACAGCACGTGGGCGATCGGCGCCGCGCTGCTGCTCGCGCGCAATCCGGCCGCCGGCGACGTGCTCGTCGTGCTGCAGCCGGCCGAGGAAGTTGGGCGAAGGCGCGAAGGCCATTCTCGACACCGGCGCGCTCGACGACGTGAAGGCCATCTTCGGCGGACACGTCGATCGTCGGTTCGCGGTCGGACAGGTCGTCGCGGACGCGGGACCGCTCGCCGCATCCGCCGACACGTTCGAGATCGAGCTGATCGGCAAAGGAGCACACGGTGCGCGGCCGCACGAATCCGCCGATCCCATCGTCGGCGCGGCGGCGCTCATCTCGGCGCTGCAGACCATCGTCGCTCGACGCATCGATCCGGCCGCCGCGGCCGTCGTGACGGTTGGCTCCATTCATTCGGGGACGGCGTCCGAACATCATCCCCGAGCGCGCCGTGCTCACCGGCACGCTCCGCGCGACCACTCCGGAAACGCGAGCGGCGATCGGCAACGAAGTGCGACGCATCGCCGAGTCCGTGGCGGAGGCGTATCGTCTCACGGCGCGCGCCACGGTGCACCTCGGCACGCCACCCATCGTGAACCCGCCTCGCGCGTCGCAGTGGGCGCGTCAGGCAGCGGCGGCGGTGCTCGGCGACGCCGCGGTCGTGCCGTTCGGCCTCACGAACATGGGCGGCGAGGACTTCGCGTTCTACCTCGAGCGCATCCCGGGGTGCTTCATGCGCGATCGGCGCGCGCGAGGAAGGCGGCGAGCGTACTCGCCGCGCACTCGCCGCGGTTCACCGCGGCGGAGGAGAGCATCTTCGTGGGCGCCGCCGTGCTCGCGGAATCGGCGCGCGTCGCGTCAGCGACGCTGCAGGCGGAGCGCGGCGGCGCCTAACGCGCCGGCCGCCAGCGCGCGGCGTCTCGCCGCACGGCGTCGAGCAGCGCCTGCGGAAGGACCAGGTTCACCGGCTTCCCGCCACCTGTTCCGGTAACCTCGACGGAATACGCGCCTGTCTTCGCGAAGTCGTCCAGGCGGAATACGCAGCAGGCGCTCGTCACGGACCGGGCGCTTCTTGTCCTGGTAGTCCTTCGGATTCACCACGCCGACGAACCGCGCCGAGTCGAGCGCGATGATCTGCTGGCCGTCACGAACCAGCTCGCGCCGAGCGGATGTCGCTCTTGTCCGACTTGGAGTCGCTGAGCTCAGGGAACCGCTTGTACCGAAGTTCCGGGAACACCATCGGGCACGACGCTCAGCACGATGACCGGACGCCGCTCGCTGATGGTCGGCCGGAAGCCCGACCACGCCTGGATCGGATCCATCAGCTCGTACGGATACTTGTTGAGCTGGAACGGCGAATCCCAGTAGGCCTTCGTGCGAGCGATCGTCGAGTCCCGCCAGGCGATGACAGGCGGCGTCATCGACCAGCACGCGATAGCCCTGTCCACCGGCACGGTACGGCGCGAGGTCGAACGTGTCCTTGCGGCTCGCCTCACGAAGGGCGTCGGCCGGATACGCGGGCGACGGCCACGCCGGAAGCAGCGTCGCGCTCGGCGCCGTGAATCCGTCACGGCCGACGCGCGTCTTCGCGGCACGAACCGCGGCGTCGATGGCCGACGCCATCGCGAACGTCGATTGCCCGCCCTTCTGCGTGGCGAGCGCGATCGACCGACGATCGCCGCCGAGACGATCGGACGACCCGCGTCGGCACGCGTGACGCTGAGCGCCGGCCGCGCCTTGCCATCGTCGCCTGCCTTGGCGGTGCCTCGGCGCGACAGCGGACCGGCGAGCACCGAGCCTAACGCGAGCGACCGAGTCGCCACTCTTGACCGCCGATTCACCGCCGACGGCGAGCACGCGGTAGCCCGACCACGGCTGCAGGGCGACGGCGAGCACCGCCACTCCCGCGGTCCGCGATCAGCCGATGCGACGCGACCACGAAGGCGAGTCGATGCCGTCGATCTGCACGTCGACGAGGCTGTCCCTCGGCACGAGCGACGTCGACGTGACGATGAACCCCGCGCCGCTCGCCGTGTCAGCGAGGAAGCCAGTGCCGCGCCCCTCCGATGACAACACGCCGACGACGCCGTTCCGCATGCGCGTGACGGCGGAGTCGAGGGCCAACCCACCGGTCGGAGTGGCAGGTGCAGCGGCAGGGGTCGAATCCGATGACCGGCGCGGCCACGGGCACAGGCGCCGCAACGGCAGTGTCGGTCTTCGGCCGGGCGCTGTCCACGGCAACTGGCGGGGCGATCGCGACCGGTTCGGCCGTCGTCGGCTTCGAATCTCCTGGTCTGAGGACGAACGCCGCTCCAGCAATGGCGACGACCGCGCCGCCAATGACCAGTGGAAGGCGGCTCTTCGACTTGCGCTTCGTGGTCGCGACGGGCATCGCGAGCGTCGACTCGTCGCTGTACGCGCCACCCGACCCGGTGGCGGCGCCCACGGCGCCCGTCGGCGTATCCGTCGCGCTCGTGAAACGCGCGCCGGCACCCGACAGAACGGGGATGGACTCGGGAGGGCTGCTCGCCCGACGGCGAGACCGCGACGGCGGAACCCTCCTCGGACCACTCGACATCAGCAGCGGTCGCGTCGGATGGCGTATTCGTGCCGCCGCCGATCGTGACATCCATGGTCGGCACGCCACGCGCGGGCGTGAAGACGCGCGGCGGAGTCAATCGCCGCGAGGCGATGGCGCTGAGGTAGTGCTCCTCGGTCGTCGTGACCGGAAGCTCGGCCACCGCTTCGGTGAAGTCGCGCGCGAAATCCAGCACGTCCGCGTAGCGCTGTGCCGGATCGGCGGCAAGTGCCTTGTCGAACACCGCCTGCAGCGAAGCGGGCCACGCGACGTCCGCCTTCACCAGCGACAGGCGACGCGGCGGCTGCGTGAGACGAGCGAGCAGGTGGTCGGTCGTCGTCCCGGAACCGAACGCGTGGGTTCCGGTGAGCACGTGGTAGCCGACGAGCGCGAGCGAGTAGATGTCGGTCCGCGCGTCGAGCACGTCGCCGGCAAACTGCTCGGGGCTCATGTACTCGGGCGTTCCGACCGCGATCCCGGTGGACGTGAGCTGCTGCGATTCCTTGGACATCACGCGCGCGATGCCGAAGTCCACGATCTTCACGTGGTCGGTGCCGGCGCGCGACTTCGCGATCATGATGTTGTCCGGCTTCAGATCGCGGTGCAGGATGCCGAGGCCGTGCGCGGCGCTGAGCGCGTCCGCGGTCTGGGAGATGATGTCCGCCGCGCGAACCGGGATGAGCGAGCTTTCCTGCTCGAGGGTCCGCGACAGTGACTCGCCGTCGATGAACTCCATCGCGAGGTAGATCAGCCCATTGGCGGTCTCGCCGAAGTCGTAGACGGCGCAGACGTTCGGGTGCGAGATCTGGCTCGCGTTCTCCGCTTCGCGGTTGAATCGGACGACCGCGACCGGGTCGCTCATGAGCTGCGGGCGCATGACTTTGACGGCGCACCGCCGCTTCATGCGGACGTGTTCCGCCAGGAAGACCTGACCCATGCCGCCGTCGCCAAGCTTCGAGACGACCCGATACCGGTCCGCGATGATCGACCCGACGAGATCCGTCGAGTTCTGCGCCTGAATCAGGGCGGCGCCATCGAGGAAGCAGAACATGTGGTCTGCCTCGTAGCGCGTGCCGCACTGCGGACAGACTTTTTCGCTCGGCACGAAAGCTCCCCCGGGCTCTATCACAACGACGTCGCTGTGCGCACGTCAGCACCCCTCCGGGAACAGTATTGCCCGTCGGGGTCGTTACGACGCTCAATGTAGGGTTGAACGGCGACCGGTCAACCTCCCACGTCGAGCACTCCTGTCTCGACTTTCCTGATCGGCGGAAGTCACGAATCAGGCAGCGAGTCAGAAACGACCGGCCCGTGAGAAACGAGCGTTGGTACGCAGGCGTCATCCTGGGGCGCACGCATTTCGCGACGGCGCCTTCCCGACACCAGTTCATACTCGCTCATGCCCCCTCGATCGCGCGCGGCGCTCTACATCGCGATCCTTGCACTGGCGGTTGCCGCGTCGGCGACGAGCGTCGCGAACGGCTTCGCGCTCGACGATGTCCCGTTGGTGGCCGACAATGCGACCATCCATACGCTGCACGGGTGGTGGGGGCTGTTCACAAGGCCGTACTGGCCACCGCAATACGGGGCGTCGCTTTACCGGCCGTTCGTGATGCTGGGTTTCGCCGTGCAGTGGGCCGTCGGCAACGGATCGCCATTTGTTTTTCATCTGACGAGCATCGCGCTGTACGCGCTGGCGAGCGCGCTCGTCCTGGCGCTCTTTCTCCTTCTTCTGCCGCCGGCGCCAGCACTGATCGCCGCCGCACTGTTCGCCGTGCACCCGGTTCACGTAGAGGCGGTGGCGAATGTCGTTGGACAGACCGAGCTCGTGGCCGCGGTCGCTGCGCTCGGAGCGGCAATACTCTACGTGCGCCGCCGCCGGTCCGGCACGCTCGGTCCTCGTTCCGTCGTGCTCATCGCGATGCTGTTTGCGATCGCCTGCCTCTCGAAGGAGAGCGGGGTTCTTCTGCCCGCCGTCCTCGTGGCGTTGGAATTGTTCGCGGTGGCGCAGGACGGAGACAGCTGGCGTGACCGCCTGCGACGGCGCGTGGGGGCCCTCGCACCGCTCTTCATCACGCTCGCGCGTGGTCGGCGCGAGCTACCTCGTCGCCCGCACCCTGGTTGACGGTGACGTCCTTGGCGAAAAGGACGTCGTGCCGCTTCACGGGTTCGAGCCGGCTGTGGATGATGCTCGCGGTCGCGCCGCACTGGGTCCGGCTGCTGGCCTGGCCGGCCCACCTCTCCGCCGACTACAGCCCACAGGAGATCCCCGTCCCGTCTGGCGTCGGCGCCGAGATCATCCTGGGGGCGCTCGTCATCGGCACGGCGTCGCCTGGTGTTTCTGGCGTTAGGCAGGACCGACGAGGCGCAACGCGACGAGCGGTCCGTCGCGCGACTCGGATTCGCGTGGGCTGCGATCGGCATCCTGCCTGTCAGCAACCTGTTCTCGGTCATGGTCCTTGGCGAGCGCACGCTGCTTACGCCGAGCATCGGCGCGATGCTGCTGGTCGGCGCCGCGACATCGGCACTCTGGCGTCGCTCGCGCGGACAGCCTCACGGTGCGCTGATGCGTGGCGGACTCATGACGGTTGCGGCATCGCTTGTCGTGGTGGGGGCGATCAGGAGCCGCGATCGACAGCGCGTGTGGCATACCAGCGCGACGCTCGTCGCGCAGACGATCGTGGACGCCCCGCGGAGCTATCGAGCGCAGTTCTTCTACGGTCAACTGATGTTCGACCAAGGCAAGCGCGCCGAGGGGGAGCGTCATCTGCGTCTCGCGATCGCGCTCAACCCGACGCCCGCCGATGTCTCGCCGCTCAACTACCTCGCGACGGAGTACCGAGACGCGGGGATGTGCCCGCAGGCGTTGCCGCTGTACGAGCGCGCGCTCGCGAACGACGCCGAGCGGCCGGACGTTCGCTACGGGCTCGCGGCGTGTCTGCTCGCTGTCGGTCGCGTCGACGACGCACGACGGCTCGCCCGTGACGGGGTACGGCGCGGCGACCTCAAGGCGCTGTTCCTCGACCTGATCGCGCGAAGCGACAGCGTCCCTCCGCACGCCCCAGCCCTCGCAGTAGCGGCCGGTCCCCAGCTGGCACTCACGGCGTCCACCGCGCCGTTGACAAAGCGGCTGCGCGAGTGAACTCTACCTATGTAGAGTTTTACATAGCCACCTCGGAGCCTACGTGCCACGCGCGCCTCGCCTCACGCTTCCCACCGCCATGGTGCTGATGGCGGTCTCTCGAAATTATCGCTACGGGTTCGACATCTCCGACGCGACAGGATTGCCGAGCGGCACCGTGTATCCGGTGCTCCGCCGGCTCGAGGAGGCGGGTCTGCTGCGCTCGCGTTGGGAGGCGGTGGAGTCCGCGCGCGCCGAACAGCGTCCGCCGCGGCGCTACTACACGGTCACCGCGTCAGGCGGTCAAGCCGTTCGCGACGCGATCGATCGATATCCGACGCTCGAGCGCGCGCTCGACCGTCCAGCGTCGTCACCCGAGCCGCGTCCGGCGTGAAGTCTCTCGTCGATGGATCAGGGGCAGCCGCCAGGCGCGGGCATTGTCGCGGCGTGCGCGCGACTCGTCCCACCGGATCGACGCGCCGACTGGCAGGCGGAATGGCTCGGCGAGCTGTCGTACGCGTGGAGCGTGCGGCTGCAAGCGGGCGACGTCTCACCGACCGCGCGCGCGTCGCTCGTGCATGCGGGCGCTGGGTGCGGTCTCCGATGCGATCTGGTTTCGACGCCACTATGGAGGCGACTCGATGTTCTCTCAGGATCTGCGCTATGCGTTGCGCACGTTGTATCGGTGGCCGGGGTTCACGGCAGTGGTGGTGCTGACGCTGGCGTTAGGCATCGGCGCCAACGCCGCCATCTTCAGTGTCGTCAACGCGGTGTTGCTGCGTCCCCTGCCCTACAGCGCGCCCGACCGGCTCGTATTCGTGCTCGGAACGCCCACGGATGGCGATTCGGCGAAGGTCGGAGCGTCCAGCTCATACCCCGATTACGTGGACATCCGTGACCGTGCGCGATCGTTCAGCCAGCTGGCGGCGACGTCGGTGCGGCAGACGACCGTTACGGGGAAGTCGTTCGAGCCGGCGATCGTATCCGGCGCGCCGGTGACGGCGAACCTGTTCCCGATGCTCGGTGTCGCCCCAGCGCTGGGGCGCTCGTTTCTGACGGAGGAAGACAAGCCGGGCGCGCCAGGCGTCGTCATCGTGAGCGACGGATTCTGGCGGCAACGACTGAACGCCAACCCTAACGTGATCGGCTCGGCGTTGTCGGTGAACGGCACACCGGCGACCATTGTCGGGGTCATGCCGCCGCGGTTCGACTTCCCCGGCGCTGCCGCGCTGTGGTATCCCGCCGCCGCACCTAACGATCCGCAATACACGCGGACAGCACTCGTTCACGATCGTCGGACGGCTGGCGGCCGGCGCGACGATCGCGAGCGCGACTCGCGAGGTCGCGGGGATCGCGCGGCAGCTCGAGACGGAGTATCCCGGACTGAACGCGAAGCGTGGCGCCCGCGTGCAGGGGATGACCGAGGCGATCGTCGGTGATGTGCGGCCGGCGCTGCTGGTGCTGCTGGGGTCCGTCGGACTCGTGCTTGCTGATCGTGTGCGTGAACGTCGCGAATCTGTTCCTCGCTCGGGCCACCGCGCGCACCCGTGAGGTGGCGGTGCGCACCGCGCTCGGCGCGGGACGAGGTCGGCTCGCTCGCCAGTTCCTCACCGAGAGCTGTGGTGGTCACGGCAATCGGCAGCACGCTGGGACTGGCGGTGGCGTACTGGGGGAGCAAGCTGCTGGTCTCCAAGGCGCCGCGCTCGATTCCGCGCGCCAGCGAGATCGGCATCGACGGCAACGTGCTGCTCTTTCTCCTGGCGCTCTCCGTAGTCACCGCGGTGATCTTCGGCGTGCTGCCGGCGCTGCAGATGTCGCGCGGGATGCCTATCGCGTCGCTTCGCGAAGGCCGGACGCGGTACGCGCGGCGGCATCGCCCGCCGTGGGCTGCGGCAGGCGCTGGTCGTGTCCGAAGTGGCGCTGGCGGTGGTGCTGGTGGTGGGTGCGTCGCTGCTCGTGAAGAGCTTCTGGAAGATGCAGCGCGTGGACCCTGGCTTCGTGCCCGATCGCATGCTGGTCGTGCAGATTCAGCTTCCGCAGTCGCGTTATGCGGGGTTCGCGAATGGCGATCGCGTGCGCGCGTTCTACGCCGATCTGTATGCGCGCCTCGCGGCACGGCCGGAGGTCCAGTCGGTCGCTGTAGCGATGCAGCACCCGCTCTCACCCGGGTGGACGTCGAGCTTCACGATTGCCGGCCGCGAGCCGCCGCCTGCCGGTCAGGAGCCGGAGTCGAGCATCCGCCCTGTGATGCCGGGTTATTTCCGCGCGGTCGGCGCGAAGCTGCTTCGTGGACGCGAGATCAAGGAATCGGATGGCGTCGGCGCGCCGGGTGTCGTCGTGATCAACGAGGCGTTCGCGAGGCTGCACTTCCCTAACGAGGACCCGACTCGGTCGGCGTATCGAGCGCGCCTCGTGGTGGAAGGGCATGCCGTCGTCGTACGAGATCGTGGGCATCGTCGCGGACGAACGATTCAACGGACCGCGCGCGCCAGCCGATCCGGCGACGTATTTCTCGCTCGCGCAGTTCACGTTCAACGACAACTGGCTGCTCGTGCGCACGAAGACGGACGCGAAGGCATTCGCGCCGATGCTGCGGCAGATCGTGTGGTCGATGGACCGCGATCTCCCGCTCGAGAACGTCCGCACCATGGACGAGATCCTCGGAGACTCGGTCGCGGATTCCCGGTTCAATACGGTGCTGTTGTCGCTCTTCGCGGTGGTCGCGCTCGTGTTGGCGGCAATCGGGATCTACGGTGTGCTGGCCTACATGGTGGCGCAGCGCACGAGCGAGATCGGACTTCGGATGGCACTCGGCGCGCAGCGCTCGAGTGTGCTGCGACTCGTGGTGGGCAACGGACTCACGCTCGCGATCATCGGAGTGGCGATCGGCGCGGCGGGAAGTCTCGTGGCCACTCGGGCGCTCGAGCGACTGGTATTCGGCGTGAGCACGACGGATCCCGGTGTGTTCATTGCGGTGGCGGTGGCGCTCACGGCGGTCGCAGGGACTGCAGCGTTGGTCCCGGCGCTGCGGGCGAGCCGAGTAGACCCGATTATCGCGATACGAAGCGAGTGATTCCCGGGGTCGAGTTCGGATCAGCGCGGGTCAAGGCCATCGCGCCGGGGCCGGTGGGAACTGCGATTGCGCGGATGTACTGCGAAACGGCCGGATACGGCTTTGCATTGACGCGGGCTCATCGCCGGACCCTGAACTAATGGGAACGGCCGCTCGGGACGTATCCTGCGTCACGAGCGGCC
Organism: uncultured Gemmatimonadaceae bacterium; assembly: GCA_963829055.1. GTDB lineage: Bacteria > Gemmatimonadota > Gemmatimonadetes > Gemmatimonadales > Gemmatimonadaceae > JAJKIV01. The sequence goes on from CAWHHI010000011.1 coordinate 385,532, forward strand.
GTTCCCAAGAATCCCGGCTCGTTGCGTGAGGAGCGTGGATGCTACCGAGCGGTATCCTGATTCTTCCGTTTCATCCGCCCAATCGCAGTTCCCACCGGCCGCGAAGCGCTATGCGACTCGACCTCGGCCCGCCTAGCCGACGAGATCCATTTGACCAGCATCGCCACCTTCGCGATGCCCATCGCGGCAATCGGCAGCAGCGTTAGGCCCACCGAGAAAATCAGCCCCTGCCGGAACAATGGCGGGCCCACGCGCGGGGTCTCGTCGCGCCACGCGCGCTGCATCGCCGCCTCGGTCATGAATCCGAGCGAGTAAAAGAGATTCGCCAGCACGCCGTAGGCGACGATGCCCGGCCAGAGCATCGACAAGCTCAAGCTCATCGAGAACGGCGGCAGGAGTGCCAGCACCTTCAGCGCCGTGATCGTCACGAGGCCGGTCGCACCGACGACGACGTTGAACGTCAGGCGGCGCGATTCCCACCACCGGAGGATTCCGCCGGTGTTACGCACCTCGGCGGGCGCGGGAAAGAGGACACGTGTGAGGGCAGACAAGCGAAGCTCCGAGCAAGCGTCTCAAGCAACCTAGCCCGGCGTCCGGGATTGATCAAGTACTTTGCAATGCAGAGGGTCCTCGGTGGGAACTCAGGGAGCGGCCAGCGGTAGAGTTTGCCGGGCATCATCACATTGCCCTGAGTCCCGCGGTCTCGATCCCATCAACATTCATGGCGAACTACATCACGCTGCTCCGGACACTCCTGTCGTTCGCCGTCGTCGCCATGCTACACGTGCGTCGTTCGCGGGCTGCCCGTAGTGGCCGAAGCGCGCCGACTCGTCCAGCGTTAGGCACCCGGAGCAGCCCAGCGCCGCAGTCAGGGCCCGAAGTCGAGCGCCTTTCGCAGCGTGAGGCCGTCGCGACGAAATCCAACCGCGACGAAAGCGCCCGAGTGTGGGCTGCGCGTGGCCGCCGCGCCATCGATCGTTTCGATCTCGAGGTCGTGCCGCCGCTGGCCTCCCGGAGACGGCAGCGACAAGTGCGCGACGAGCGACTCGGCCGCGGCGCGCGCGTCCTCCTCGGACGTGTCCGCTGCGACGATGATGCGCCGACCGCGCGCTTCCGCCGACATGATCACCCGACCCCGCATGGTGACGAGCAGCGCCCCGCGCCCCCTGCGGCCGCGCGAGCGCGGGGCGATCGTTCTCGTCCACGACGAGCGGCAACGCGTAGGCGTTCGCCGGGTCGGTCACCGACATCGTGACGGCTGGAGCGCTCGCATCGGCAGCCGCGTCTCGTAGCGCATCCACCGCGGCAGCCGAGGCGAATTGCGCACCAGCGAGCCCGCGAACGAAATAGCCGCGGCGGACTTCGCCACGTAATTCCAGTCGGCGCAGCTCGCGGTAGATGAGTCGCCACGACACCGCGGGCCGTTCGCGTCGCCACCAGTCTCGCGTCACGATCCCGTAGCGATCGAGCCATTGGCGCGCGATCGCCTCGGCGCGGGTCTCATCGTCCTCGGCCGGCCCCATGATGCCCGGCGTCCTAACGAGTGACCAGCGGCCGACCCAGCCGTCCCGCCCGCCCGGCAGATCGGGACGTCGCCATTTCGGCAACCGCCGGAGGTTTGGACGTCGCTGCACAATCGGTCGGCCAGGCGAGGGCGAGAAGTCAGCCGGAAGCCAGCGCGTCGGGTCCGGATCGTCTCGACGATTCCCTGGGAGCAGCGGGCGAAACCTGATGACTTCGCGCAAGGCTTCCGCACTGTCGTTCGTGACGAGTCCCGCCGCAGCGAGCTCGCGCAACGCTTCTCGCAGCGCGAGCATCGTGAGTCCTGTCGCGGCTTGCAGGTCGCTGACGAACGACGCGCCGTATGATCGCAGCACTTCCACGGTCTTTGTCGCGGCGTCGCTGAGCGCTGCCTTCGCAACCGGTTGCTGCGTGCCGCCCGCGTCGGGCGAAGGGTCAGACGGTGCGAGCCACCGTGACGCCGTCCCGCGCTCGACGAAGCGGAGCCCCGTGAGCGCGCGCGCCTCGCTGCGCTCCGTCGAACCGGCGTCGCCGATCCAGACGACTGCGCCGCTCTGCGTGAGCGTGCTGAGCGCCGTCGCGTCGTACGGCCTAACGCGAGACGGCAGGTAGTCGCGCTCCCACGCCAACGGCGGGACGAACGATGCCGGCAAGCTGACGCACCGCCACGCCAACACCTTCGCCACCGGCGAGACGATCGCGCGGGTCGAGGTGCTGCCACCGCTGCAGGAACGCCACGAGGTCCGGGAGACCTACGGCCGTGATCTGCTGCCTCGCGTGTCGCCAGCGCTCGGCGACGCGCGTGCTCGAGCACGCGCCGCGAACACCAGCGCGCCACACTTCGATCGTTGCCGTAGAAGCCGCGAACGAGCTTCCCTTCCCGCTGCCACTCTTCGAGGCGCGCGGCGATCCACGACTCGGGAAAGTCGTACCGAGCGCGGATCTCGTCGACCGACACGGGGCCCGAGAGTGTCAGCCACCGTGCGAGAATCTCCCGCCGCGCTGCGCCGCGACTGAGTACGGGCTCACGAAGCGTGGCGGGCACGACGTCGGCGGCAGGGCGCGCGTCGAGGTCCGGTCCGGACTCGTACGATCGTACCGGCGTCCAGACGCGAATGCGGCCGCATAACGCGCGAACGTCTCGGTGAGGATCAGCCGCGTCGCTCCGTCCTCCGCCGACGGCGTGCTCGCGGCGGGGACGTCGATGCCGATCAGACGCGTCGCTCGCGAGAAGATCGACGAGCGGATCGCCGCGGGTCCATCGGGCCGGATCGGCGACGCGCTCACGGGCTTCATCGAGCGTGACGTCACCCGCGCGGTCGATGAGCGCTGCAAGCTCGTCGGCGTTTCGCGCGCGACGATTCGCGCGCGGTACCACGCCGAATCGCGAGCACTTCGTCGATCGCTTCCGTCGTTTCGGGATCGGCGCCTTCGCTGCCCATGACTTCGTCGAGCAGCGCGCGGTCGAGCGAGAGATACGCGGCCCGCTGTTCGGCGCGCGGCGTGTCGTCGACGTACAGCCAGTCCATGACGAACCCGAACTGCAGCGACGCCGCGAACGGCGACGGCCGATCGAGCTCTACGACGCGAACGCGGATCGCACCGCTGCGCAGGTCGCCGAGCACGCGTCGCGAGCGCGGACATGTCGAACGCGTCCTGCAGCACGTCGCGATACGTCTCGACGAGAATCGGGAACGACGGGAACGCTCTGGACGGTCTGCAAGCAGATCGAGCGCCTTGAGTCGCTGCAGCCACAGCGGCATGCGCGTCTGCGGATTGCCGCGCGGCAGGAGCAGCGCACGAGCAGCGTTCATGCGGAAGCGCGCGCCGAACAGCGACGTGCTCCCGACTTCGTCGAGGATGCGCCGCTCTGCCTCGGCGGCTCGAGCCCGAGGATCGCGTCGACCGGAATGCGGTCCGCCGAGGTTGGGCAGGCGAAGCATGATCCCATCATCGGTCGTTTGACTTGAACATCGGGACTGGGAACTCGGGAACCGGGAACCGGGTCTCCCGAACCAGTTGCCGGTTCCCCGTTCCCTGTTCCCGATTCCCGACAGCGCTTCGCGCACGCGCTGCGCCAGCGCCATTCCCCACGGCGCGTTCACTCGACCACCGAACGGCGCGTGCAGGACGATGCGAACGGCGCCGACCTCGTCGCGGAAATGCTCGAGCACGAGCTCGCGGTCGTCAGGCACCGAACCGCACACCGCGCGTTGCTCGCGCACGTAGCCGACGAGCGAGCGCATCGTCGCCCGGTCCGCGGAGTAGCGCGTCGGCGAGCACGTCGAGCGCCGCTTCGTCATCCGGATCGACGCCGCGACCGTGCGACGCAGCTCGCCGATGCGGTGGCTCAGGTGGAACGAGCGCGCCATGTACTCGCCGTGCCAGAACGGCATCCGCGCGGGCGCGCCCGGGCGCCGGCGTCACGATGACGCGGTCGTGCTCGATGGCCGAGATCCGCCACGTGCTCGAGCCGAGCTGGAAGACGTCGCCGACGCGCGACTCGTGCACGAACTCCTCGTCGAGCTCGCCGAGTCGCGTGCGGTCCGGAAGATTGACCGTGTAGAGACCGCGATCGGGGATCGTTCCGCCGGAGATGACCGCCGTCATGCGACTGGCGCGCGATCCCGTTAGGCGATCGGTCACGCGGTCCCACGTCAGGCGCTGCGCGAGCTCGGCGGCGAGGTCCGACGGATACTTCCCGGACAGCATCGCCAGCACTTCGTCGAACGCGGCTCGCGTGAGCGTCTGGTACGGATACGCCCGTCGAACGACGCTCGAACAGATCGGCCGACGTCCAGTCGTCCACCGACACCGCGGCGACGATGACCTGCGCGAGCACGTCGAGCGCGTTGTGCACGACGCGCGTCGGCTCGACGTCGCCGTCGCGCATCGCCTGGACGATCGCCGGTGAGCTCCATCGCGTCGTCGAGGAACGTCGGAACGAACACCCCGCGGCTCACGGCACCGAGCGTGTGCCCGGCGCGTCCGACGCGCTGCAGTCCGTTCGCGACTCGCTTCGGGCTCTGGAGCTGAATCACGAGATCGACCGACCCGATGTCGATGCCCAGCTCCAGGGAGCTCGTGCTGACGAGCGCGCGCAGATCACCGGCCTTGAGGCGCTGCTCGAGCAGCAGGCGTCGCTCGCGCGACAGCGACCCGTGATACGGCAGCGCGAGCTGCTCGTCCGGCGAGCGTGTTGATGCGCGCCGCCATGCGCTCTGCCTGGCCGCGATTGTTCACGAACACGAGCGTCGTGCGCGCCGCGCGGATGCGCTCGAGCACGAGCGGCGCGACGGACGTCCAGATCGTGCCGCCGACGTCGCTCAGGTCCGGGACCGGCGAGACGATCGCCGTCTCGGTCTTCTTCACGAGGCCGCAGTCGACGATGCGGCAGTCGCGCGCGCCGACGAGAAACCGCGCGATCTCCTCGAGCGGTCGCTGCGTCGCCGACAGGCCGATGCGCTGCAGCGGGCGCCCAACGAGATGCTCGAGGCGCTCGAGCGTGAGCGCGAGGTGCGCGCCGCGCTTCGTGCCGGCCACCGCGTGGATCTCATCGACGATCACCGCGCGAAGCGCGCTGAACATGCCGCGGCCCGCGCAGGCTCGTGAGCAGGATGTGCAGCGACTCGGGCGTCGTGATGAGGATGTGCGGCGTCGTGCGCATCATCCGCGCGCGCGCGGACGCGGGCGTGTCACCCGTTCGCACGGCGACGCGGATCTCGGGAAACTCCTCGCCGTCCGCGATGAAGCGCTCGCGCAGCTCCGCGAGCGGACGCTCGAGGTTGCGCTGGATGTCGTTGTTGAGCGCCTTGAGCGGCGAGATGTAGAGGAGGTGGATCGCGTTCGCGAGCGGACGCTCGAGGCCATCGGTGATGAGCGCGTTGAGCTCCCAGAGGAACGCCGCGAGCGTCTTGCCCGTGCCGGTCGGCGCGAGGATGAGCGCGTTCTCGCCGCTCGCGATCGCCGGCCAGCCCCTGCTGCTGCGGCGCGCTCGGCGCGCCTAACGTTTCGGTGAACCACCGGCGGACGATCGGATGGAAGTCGCGGAGCGCCGCTTGCGCGGCCGGTGCTGCGCGCGAACCACGCGACCGGCGTGCCCGCCTCGCGGCGTCGCCATCGTCAGTCGAGCGTCGCGAGGCGCCGGCGCGAGCCGGACGACCGTTCGGCTTCGGGACGATCTGTCCCACGACCGCACAGCGCGCTCGCCCGGACCTCGCGGCGAGCGACGCGACAACCGATTGTGACGCAACGACATGGCACAACGTCGCCGCGGCACGAAGCTTTCGTTTGGGACAGGCAATCATTCGCAGGCGCTCCATCCTCCTGCTCCAGCCTCATCCGGGTCATCAGACAGCCGTGCTTCAAGATATTCGCTACGCCGCGCGGAAGCTTTCGCGCACGCCCGGCTTCACGCTCATCGCCGCGTTCACGCTCGCGCTCGCGATCGGCGCGACGACCGCGATCTTCAGCGTCATCGACGGCGTGCTCCTCAAGCCGCTGCCGTTCCGCGACCCCGAGCGCGTCGTCCGCGTGACGAACATGCGCGACGGGAATCGCATGGTCGTCGTCGGTGCCCGGACTTCCTCGACTTCCGCACCCAGATCGAAGTCGTTCTCGTCGATGGCGGCGATCGACAATCAGGCGATGAACCTGACCGGCGGCTCCGAGCCCGAGCGCGTGCAGGCGGCGCGCGTCAGCGCGACGTTCTGGAGTCTGCTCGGCGTCACGCCGCCGATCGGCCGCGGCTTCGCGCCGAACGAGGACGCGCAGTCCGCCGGGCGCGTCGTCGTGTTGAGCGACGGGCTGTGGAAGCGACGCTTCGGCGCCGATCGACGCATCGTCGGCAAGACGATCGCGCTCGACGGCAACACGCTACACCGTGATCGGCGTCGCGCCGCCGCGGTTCAGCTTCCCGGACCGCCCCGACGTCTGGGTTCCGCTCGTCTTCTGCACCGGACGACCTCAATCCCGAGAACCGCGGCGCGCACTGGATGGGGATGATCGGCCGTCTCGCGCCTAACGTGACGGTCGCGCAGGCCACGGCCGAGCTGGTCACGCTGACCCGGCGGCTGGAGCAGCAGTATCCCGGAGTCGAACACGAACATGACGCGGCGCGGTCATCCCGATGCAGGAGTACATGGTCGGCGATGTGCGTCCGGCGCTCTACGTCATGCTCGGCGCCGTGGCGTTCGTGCTGCTCATCGCGTGCGCCAACGTCGCGAACCTGCTGCTCGTGCGGGCGGCGTCTCGCGAGTCGGAGATGGCGGTGCGCACCGCGCTCGGCGCCGGGTGCGTGGCGAATCGTTCGGCAGCTCGTGACCGAGAGCGTGCTGCTCGCGGTCGTCGGCGGCGTGTTCGGAACGCTGCTCGCGCTGTGGGGCGTGGACCTGCTGCTCGCGATGGCGCCTAACGGGTTGCCACGGATCAACGAGGTGACGGTCAATCGGCACGGTGCTCCTGTTCACGGCCGGCGTCGACGGCGCTCACCGGTGTGCTGTTCGGGTTGTTCCCCGCGCTTCACGCGGCGCGCGCGAACGTGAGCGGCATGTTGAAGGAGGGCATGCGCGGCTCGAGCGGCGGCGTTGCGAGTCGCCGCGCGCGCAACAGGCTCGTCATGGCGGAGATGGCGCTCGCCGTCGTGCTGCTCGTCGGCGCCGGACTGCTGATCCGCAGCTTCTCGCAAGCTGCTCGCCGTCGATCCCGGGTTCCGCGCGGAGCGCGTCGTCACGTTCGCGATTGCGGCGCCGGATACGAAGTACGGTCAGTACGCGCAGCGTCGCGAGCTCGTGCGCCGATCTCATCGAGCGCATGAAGCGCGTGCCGGGAGCGCAGGGCGCGGCGATCGTCACCGGTCTGCCGCTCGGCAACATCGATGATGCGCACGTCTGCCCACATTGTGGGCACGCCTCCGGATCGGCCGGCGGAGCGGAAGTCCACGGACGTCGCGATGGTGACGCCCGGGTATTTCACGACCATGGGCATTCCGCTGGTCGGCGGGCGTGACTTCACCGATCGCGACGGGAGCGGCGCGCCGGTCGTGTCGATCGTGAATCAGGAGTTCGTCAAGCGCTACTTCCCTAACGAGAACCCGATCGGCAAGCGCATCGCGCTCGGCTGGGACCAGGACACCGCCTCGACGGGTGGCAACATGACGCTCGGCGGCGAGATCGTCGGCGTCGTCGCCAACGTGAAGCGGCGCGGCCTGAGCCAGGAGGTCTTTCCGGAGACGTACGCGTCGTACATGCAGCCGACGTTCTCGAACTTCTCGGTCGTCGTGCGGTCGACGGCGGATCCGTCGACGGTCGATGGCGGCCATTCGCGCGCAGGTTCGTGAGCTCGATCGCGACCTGCCGTTGAGCGAGCTGCGTCAGCTCAAGGAGCTCGTGTCGGCGTCGGTGTCGCGGCCGCGGTTCTACACGACGATCCTCGGCGTCTTCGCGTCGATCGCGCTGATTCTGGCGGCGGTCGGGATCTACGGCGTGATCTCGTACGCGGTGAGCCTGCGAACTCGCGAGCTGGGGATTCGGATCGCACTGGGCGCGACGGGTCGTCAGGTGTCGGGGCTCGTGCTGCAGCAGGGCGTGGCGCTCGCGATCGCCGGTGTGCGTGGTTGGCGGCGCGGGCGCGTACTGGCTCACGCGACTTCTGAGCAAGCTGTTGTTCGGCGTGAGCGCGACGGATCCGCTGACGTTCGTCGGCGTCGCCGGCACTTCTGACGGCGATCGCGGCGCTCGCGTCCTTCGTTCCGGCTCGGCGCGCAGCGCGAGTGGATCCGCTGCTCGCTATGCGAGAGTAATGGCGCAACAGAACGGGTAATTCGGTTAGCTGGAATTGGTTATCGAGTGCAGTCTGAACCCTCGGGATGCTCGATCTCGCTTGCGAGAGTCTTCCCGAGGGTTCTGATCACTCGATAACCCGTACCAGTAACCTGTTACCAGCTCTGTTGCGCGGTTAGTGGCAGGTTCCTGACCCGGAATCCGTGAAGGTCGCCGGCAGCCGGGATGAACTGCCAGTCGTATCCGCCCGCTGTGCAGCGTCAGCTTCAGCACGCCCATGGACGTGTTGTTGCGGCGCTCGCTGTTCGGCTCGGTGTCGGCTGAACGAGTAGAGCGCTCGCGCCACCGGTGCCGACCGTGAACTGGCGGATGCCGTTGGCGCATCGGCGACGGCGTTAGGCGTCTGCGGCGCGAATCGCTCGTACACGTGCTCGTGGCCGTTCAGAACGATCGTCTGCACCGGCCGCGTAGAGCGCGTCCCAGAACGGCGCCACGTTCAGTGATGGTTCCCGTGCTCTGCGCCGGAGTTGAACCGCGGATGGTGCCAGTACGCGAGCGTGCACGACTTCGTGTTCGCGGCGAGGTCCGCCTCGAGCCACTGGACCTGCGCGGACGTGGCTGAACAGCTGATCGTCGCTGCAGGCCGAGTTGCTGTTCAGAACGACGATGTGCCAGGCGCCCAGGTCGTAGCTGTAATACCCCTTGGTCGGGATCGCCCGCCGCGCTGCCGAAGTAGCCGAAGTACCCGGCGGCATCCGCGGTGTGGTACTCGTGGTTGCCTGGCGTTGGCATCGTTCGCGCCTTATGTCGGCCCCACGATCGGGTTGTAGCAATTCGCGTAGTCGGTCGCCGACCCGTTCAGGGTACGCGTTGTCGCCGAGCGTGAACACGGTGCCGGTCGATGCGTCGAGCAATGTTCGCGGTCGCGTCGTCGCCGGTCGAACCACAGACCGCAATGTCACCCGCGCCAATCGAGCACCTGGCGGCGCGGGCGGGGGGGCGGCGTGGAAACCGTGATCGACGAGTTCCGGACTTGCCACCGGCCGACGCACTGATCGTCGCAGCACCCGCCGCAACACCGGTGACGAGTCCCGTCGACGACACCGTCGCCACCGCGGTGTTCGACGAGCTCCAGTGAACGTCGTGGCGGATCCGGGCGGGTTCGCAGTCGCCGTGAGCTGCACCGTTGTGCCAGCCGCGACGGTGGCGCTCGAAGGCGACGACCGAGATCGACTTCACGGTCTTCGGCGGACCCGCCCTTGGCGAACGATGGCGCCAGCGTGTCCGGCGCTGGCGGAGCGACGTGTCGGAGCATGCCGCGAACGCGACGGCGACGCTGCCCGATGACAGCCGCGCCGCGTAAACGATGGTGCGTCTCTGCATAACCTCTCGCTTGCGAATTCGATCCACCGACGTTCGGCCGGTGGAATCACCCACACAAGTGCCGCACCGTCACGCAACAGACATGCTGCTGACCTGCTGACCTAACGCGGTAACGGCGAGACACACGTGATTTTGGTTACCGACTGGCGCATCGGAGAGAACGGCCATCATCTCCATGGGAACGCGTGCATCCCCGAGACGCGGCGCCGCTGGCGGCGGCGCTCGCGCCGATGCAACATCCGGGCGCGGCTGCCATTCACGCAACCATCCTCAATGCCCGCACACGTCTACCTAATCGTCATAATCTTCCCGAACTTCGCGGAGCACAACTCTCCTGACTTCTCGTCGCGATTTTCTGACCGGCGCCGCCGGCGCCGTCGCCGCCATGGTGGGCGCGCCCTCGGTCATCCTTCCGCGACGCAGCCGCACTACGACCTCGTGATCCGCGGCGGCAACGTCATCGACGGCACGGGCGCACCCGCGGTCGAGATGGACGTCGCGGTGCAGCGGCGGCCGCATCACGGCTGTCGCATCGACGCATCGCCGACAAAGGCACGGTCGAGATCGATGCGCGCGGCGTCGCCGTCGCGCCGGGATTCATCGACATCCACTCGCATGGCGACGGCTCGCTGTTCTCCGACCCGCGATCCGAGTCGGTGATCCGTCAGGGCGTGACGACGATCGTCGTCGGGCAGGACGGCAGCTCGCGCTTTCCCTCGCGACGAGCGGGGACGACGAGGCGGCTACGCCTCGTACACGGCGTTCGCGGCGCCATCGATCGCCTACCGAGCTCCGTGAACGTCGCGTCGATGATCGGGCTCGGCACCATTCGCGGGATCGTGGTCGGTGCACGACGATCGTCCGGCGACGCCTGACGAGCTGCAAGCGCATGTGACGATGGTTCGCGACGCGATCGCCGACCGGTGCATGTGGTGCGTCGTCGGGGCTCGAGTACACGCCGGGCGCGTTCGCGTCACGGGCCGAGCTCGCCGCGTTATGCGCGCCGCTGGCCGCGGCGACGGCTTCCGTACTCGACGCACATGCGCAACGAGGACGATCGGCTGCTCGACGCGATCGACGAATCGATCGACGTCGCGCGTCAGGCGCAGCTGCCCGCTGCAGATCTCGCACCTCAAGACACAGGGGCCGCGCAACTGGGGCAAGCTCGACGAGGTGTTCCGTCGTATCGATGACGCGCGCCGCGGCGGCATGGACATCATGTTCGACCGCTACCCCTACATCGCGTACCAGACCGGCCTAACGAATCTCTTCCCGGTCTGGAGCCGAGACGGCGGGACCGCCGCGTTCTTCCGCCGCCTCGACGATCCCGTCGACGTCCGACCGCATCAAGCGCGAGACGCTCGCGAAGATCGAGCTCATCGGCGGCTGGGACAACGTTCTCATCTCGGGCGTGGGCCGCGGCGGCGACACGACCGCCGAAGGCAAGCGACTCGGCGCATTCGCGCAGGCCAAGGGCGGCCGACCCGTACGACGCGACGGTGGCGCTGCTGCGCTCCGCAACGGCAACGTCGGTATGGTCGGCTTCGCCATGAGCGAGGACAATCTCGAGCGCATCCTCGCGCATCCGCTCGGCATGGTCTGCAGCGATGGCGGCGCGTTCGCGACGACGGCGCGTCGCGCCGCGGCAGCCCGCACCCACGCGGGCTCGGCACGTTCCCCCGCGTACTCGGCCGCTACGTGCGCGAGCGAAAGGCACTCACGCTCGAGCAGGCGGTGAGGAAGATGAGCGCACTGCCTGCGTCGCGCATCCGACTCGGCGACCGCGGCCGCATCGCGCCGAAGCTCGCGGCGGACCTCGTGGTCTTCGACCCCGCGACGGTGACGGACAAGGCGACGTTCGAGGATCCGTTCCAGTATCCCGGAAGGCATTCGCGCGGTCATCGTGAATGGGCAGATCGCGTTCCGCGATGGACAGCGAACGAAGGCGGCGGCGGGAAGGCGCTCAGGCCCAGCTGAACGGGAACATGGGACATCGGGACAGCGGACGGGATCATGACGGCCGCGTAGCCGTGCGGCAGAAGCTTCACGGCAAGAGCCTGCGATGCCCGGGTCCCCATGTCCCCGTTCCCGCTATTCCTTCGCAGCTGCGCCTACGACGACTTCTCCGCCTTTCATCACGAACTTCACCTTGCTGCAGATCTTTCACGTCCTTGAGCGGGTCGCCCTCGACCGCGATGATGTCGGCCAGCTTGCCCGCTTCGATCGACCCAATGCGATCGGCCCAGCCTAACAACGTCGCTGCATTCACCGTCGCCGTCCGCAGCACCTCGAGCGGCGACATGCCCGCCTCCTGATACGCCTGCAGCGTCAGCAGGCTCGCCTGGCCGCGCGTCTTCCCCGGCGTGTCGTAGTACTCGTCCGACCCGAACGCGACCTTCACGCCGGCCTTCACCGCGCGCATGAGCCGCTCGGCGTTTCGCCTTCGCGAACTGCTGTGCGCCCGCGAGCTGCTGACGCTTCTGCTCCGGCGTGAGGTTACTCGGACCCAACCCCTCGACGTAGAACTCGGCCGGGTAGTCCGTGGCGACGAGGTAGATCCCCTTCTGCGCCATCATTCTCAGCACCTCGTCCGGAACCGTGTAGGCATGCTCGATCGATGTCACGCCCGCCTCAGCCGCAATGCGCGTGGCCGTGTCACCGATGGCGTGCGCGGCAACCGTGCGGTTCACGCGTCGCGCTTCCTCGACAATCGCCTTCATCTCGTCCAGCGACACCACGCGCGGACCCGTGTTCACGATGACCTTGATGAGGTCCGCCCCGTCGTAGAACGCCTGCCTAACGGCTCTGCGCGCTTCGTCGACGGTGCTCACCACCGCGTACTCCTGTTCGATCAGCTTCTGCGTCTCGGGCTGTAGCGGGCCAAACTGGCCACCGGCAGCGGACAGCGCGCGCGTCGACGCGCGAATGCGCGGGCCCATGACCCAGCCCGCGTTGATCGCATCGCGCAGCGCGACGTCTCCGCCGAAGCCGGAGTTCCCGACATCGCGCACCGTCGTTATGCCGGCCTCCAGATCCTCACGGCCCATCTTCGCGCCGAGCAGAGCGCGCTTGGCCGTGCTCATGGTGGCGACCGTCATCAACATGTTCGGGTCATCGCCGCCGAGATCGCCGCGATAGTTCTGCAGCAGATGCGTGTGCGCGTCGATGAGGCCGGGCAGCAGGGTGACGTTACCGAGGTCCGTCACCTTGGCGCCGCTCGGGATGGCGGCATTGGAGCCGACGCTCACGATGCGCCCGGCGCGAATCACGACGACCGGATTCTCCATCGTCGTTCCGCTCTTCGGATCCACCATGCGCGCGGCGCGGAGCACAGTCGTCGGTGGCGCGGCTACCCCCGGCGTTGCCTGGGCACCGGCAGAAATTACCGGGAGCTGAGCGATGCATGCTGCGACCACGACACGGCGAGCAGTGCGGGCAGATTGAATTCACGAAGTCCTCGAACGGAGCGAGCTGAGATGCGACGAGTCGACAGAGAACTCGAATCTATCGGTCGAGGCTGCGCGAGGCAGCCGTCGAGTTGGGCGTGTCTCTTGCTTTTACGCATGCCGAGGCGGCCGGGGCCGTTCCTGGCGCGCGAACGGAGAGATCACCACCATGCGACTAAACAGAATATATTGCCCAATCCATTGTCCTCGCCTTGGTCACATCGCACGACTGCGTCGGCCCAGGTCACGCTTCGCAACACGGCCCGCGAGTTGACCGATGCGCTCAGCGACGTCGCTTCATATCTGGGTATCGCCATTCCGCGCGGAAGGACGCGACTGGATCTCGGCGTTGGGCGTCGCGGCCGGAGCGGCGGCCCTGTTGCCTGTCGACGATCAGGTCGATTCGTGGATCGTGCGTCACTCGAACGCGGCCATCGTGCGTGCGGTGTCGCCGTGGGATGAGAACCATCCGAATCTCGGAGACCTGTCCACGGGACAGCGGCTGCTTCCCATCTCGGTGGCGCTGCTCGTACCCGGCATGATCAGCGACAACCGCAAACTCAGAGAGGCGGGCTGGGGATGTCTATCAGCCTGGCAGGCGAGCAGCACGATTCGCGAAGCCGTGTATGCCGGCATCTCTCGCGAGCGGCCGTCGATTGCAGAGGGAGATCAGTACGCCATCACCACACCAGGTGGAGAGTGGGAGTACCACTCGTTTTTCGCCGGCCACGCGACGAACGCATGGGCGTGCACGTCGTTCTGGAACTCACGCTTTCATCTGGGCGCGCTCGAACCGATTCTCTACGCCGGCGCGACCGGAATCACGCTCTCGCGCATGAAGGACCGCCGACACTGGGCGTCGGACACGTGGGTGGGCATCGCGGCAGGCTACGCGATGGGCCGATCGGTTGCTGCGCGTTATGCACGGCGTGAGGCCAAGCGCAACGCGAAGCCCGAGGCAGAGCCGATTCGTGCGTCGTTCCTCGAAGGCCTCTCGGTGGCGCCAACACGCGGCGGCCTCGCGCTCGGCTGGTCGGGCATTTTCTAAGGCGGGGACGAGGTCGAGGCGAGCTTCAGGCCCACGATGCCCGCGACGATCAGCGCGATGCAGGTCAGCCGCATCGCGGTAGCCGGCTCGCGGAACAGGACGATGCCGAGCACCGCCGTACCTACACTCCCAATGCCAGTCCAGACGGCGTACGCGGTCCCGAGCGGCAACGTGCGGAGCGCCACTCCGAGAAGACTCAGGCTCGCGATCAGAGCCACGGCGGTGGCGACCATCGGCCAAGCCCGCGTGAAGCCCACGGTGTACTTGAGGCCCACGGCCCAGCCGATCTCAAACAGTCCAGCAGCGAAAAGGACGGCCCACACCATCTCCGTACTCCACGGATGATGTAGGGTCGTCCCTACGTTCTCGCGCGACTCCGAGGGTCGTCCCCCGGACGTGGTGTGCTTCCAAAATATTCTGAAGCAGCGAGCGAGTCCAGCGATCGGACCTCGTTGCGCGCACGCCCCAGCCTGATACCCGCGTTAGGTCCAGTCAGGGCAGCGAGTCGATGACTCGGCGCTTGCTCAACTGATCGACGTCGAACGACACGGCGCGACCTCGGCGCGACTCGGCGCCGCGCACGGTCATGAGCGCCGAGTAGTAGTCGAGGTACGCGAAGGACGAGATCTTCCCGCCGACGAACTCGTACTTCGTCACCGCGTTGCGCCAACGCGACGAGTCCTCCGGCGCGACGCCAACGTAGACGTACGGACGAAATCCGTCGGGATCCTCCCAGTTCTCCGCGTACCACACGGACCGAATGCCGCGCCACGCAGGGTGCTCGGTCACGACGCCAGGCAGCGACGCGAGCAGCACAGCATCGACGACGACGCGGCTCGCCGCCGCGTGATCCTTGTGGATGCTCGAGCCCCAGTGCGTGAGAACGTGCGTCGGCTTCACCTGACGAATCACATCAGCCACATAACGCCGCGTCGCATCATCATCCGGCAGCTGGCCATCCTTGTACGGCGCGAACAACACCTCGGCACCTAACGCGGCGGCGACGGCCTGAGCCTCGCGGCGCTTCTGTTCGCCGTACGTCTCCGGCGAGAGCTTCGGGTTGCCCCCTTCGCCCAGCGTCAGGTGGAGAATCACCGTGCGGTCGCCGAGCCGCCGCTGATGCGCGAGCAGCAAGCCGGTCGTGAGCTCGGCGTCCCCAGCATGCGCGCCAATCGCGAGAATGGTGCGAGCCGGCGTGGCGGCCTGCGAGCCCTGCGCACCGAGGTCTCTCCCGGGAGTAGCGATCGTTGCGACTGCGACGGCCATCGCGAGCATCAGCGTGATGCGCCGGCCCGTCGCGACGTTCACGACGCTTTGGTTTCCTTGGGCGCGACCTGGCGCTGAGAGCGACAGGCGAGGCAGACCACCGGCGCACCGAACGAAACCTGAATCCGACGCACCAACGAGCCGTGCAGATGGTTGTCGCACAGGATTCTCCGACAGCGCTCGCACACGCCGCCTCCGCCAATGTGAAAGCGCACGTGACAGCGGTCGCACTCGGAAAAGAAGATCGACTTCTTGAGGAAGGGCATGTCGAAAAAAATAGCGCCGCGCAACGCGGCGTCACACGTTGAGCCGGTCATCGTACGGCACCGTTTCGCCGAACTCGACGTGGCGGCGAAGGATCCGCAGATAGAGCGCCCAGCAATGACACGACGTCCGATAGTGGTCGTTGGCCGACGGCCAGCCGCGATGGTAGAAGCGCACTCGCGTAGTCTCGCCGGCTGGCTCGAGCTCGAAGCCGACCAGCGAGTCGGTCCAATCGGCATCGGCGCTCGTCAGGCGCAGTTCGAACGCGGTACCTGGGGCCGCCTTCGTGACCACGGCATTCCAGTGATACCCCGGTCCGAAGTCCAGGTCGTAGGTCGCACCGACCGCGGCCCGTCCGCTCGAGCGTAGCGTCCACCATTCGTCGAGCAGACGCGGCTCGCTGACCGCCTCGTACACGCGCGCCGCCGACGCGGCGATCGGAAAGTCCTGGAGGATGTCGGCCATCGAATCACTGACTGAAGGAATCAGGTGACGACTGGGGTAGTAACACTACGCGTCGAACTGTTCGCGCACGACTCTCGCGGAACGAGGCGCTTGCGGTTACCTGACTGCCATCACGGAGCCACAAGATATGAACTCGCTCACCACTCTCGTCCAGGCACTCGGCGTCGCGTTCGCGTCGGGGATCAGCCCGTACGCAACGGTCGCGCTGGCGGGCCTCGCGAGCCGCATGGGATGGATCGACTCGCTGCCCGGCGCGCTCGGCGCCGTGAGTCATCCGGCGGTGATCGTGCTCGCGTCCGCGCTCACGCTGATGGAGTTTCTCGCGACGCTCATTCCCGGCGTTGCATCGGTGTGGGAGACGATTCACACGGCGATTCGGCCGCCGGCCGCGGCTGCACTGGCCGTACTCACCGCCTGGCATGGCGACCCTGCCATCATCACGGCGGCCGCGCTTCTCGGTGGGGGGCTCGGATTCGCGACCCACGCCACGAAGCTCGGGCTTCGCTACACGATCGACACGTCTCCCGAGCCTGTCACGAACGGCGCCGCCAACATCGCCGAGCTGGGCGTGGTCGCGACGATCGCGTATACCCTGTGGCACCACCCATACCTGACGCTCGCCGGAGCGCTCGATCGTGCTCGTGCTGCTCATGCTTGCTCGTCCGCACGATCTTCCGCGCGGCAAAGCGTGCGTTGCGTGGGCTCCGACCCGCAGCGCCCACCACCGGGTGACCGCCTAACGGATTCTGGTGGGCGCGAAGACCGTCACGGGTGACCCGTCAGCGACGAACGCCGATCGTACCGGGCTGCGAAGCACCTGCGCGAACTCCGCGCCGTAGACCGGCTCCACGTTGCCGTCGAGTCGCGCGTCGACCGCGCTCCAGACGTTCCAGCGGGGATGCTGTACGCGGTATTCGACGGTGCCGCCGTCTCGCTGGCGGGTGTAGCCCCAGTAGTGCTCGGTGATGAACTCCTCTTCGGAGCCTACCTCGAGCGTTCTTGCCGCGCCCGTCGTGCGGGCTGAGAGGCGAGTCCACGCGCCGTTCGATCGCCACGCGTACTCCCGCTCGACGCACGTCACCGGGCTGAGAATCGTGGCGATGCCGCATGGGCAGCGCGCGGTACGGCTCGTTGTACAGCAGCCGGGCGACCACGGCGATAGCGGGACGCGGAACGATCTCGCGGACGAAGACCACGCCTCGACGCACCTCGTTCCCGACCTCGCGGCGAACGTAGAAGCGCAGGTTCACCTCCTCGAACGTCCGGTGCCACGGGATCGGTAGCCCAAGCACGCGGGTGTCGCGGAAGAGGAATCCGACGACGCTGACGTACAACGTTCCGCGCCAGCGATCCATTTCGACGCCCGCGGGTAGCAGCGGGGCGAGCAGCGCTGGCGCCACCTCGTAGTTCACCATCACGAGGTCTCGCCACTCGGCGCGGAGGAACGGGCGTTCGCTTGCTGGGTCGCTCAATCTGGTCGTGTCGATTGCGGTTCAGCGCGTCCCATTTTCGAACAGCCGCTGGCCTGGCCAGGCCGGTGCGCAACAACACAACACGTTGATTTGACATGTAGTTAGCTGCACATTCGCGACGGCACAAGACTTTCCTAAGTGGTATGGCGAGAAGACTCGCCCCCGCGGTCGTAAACCGCCTGCGCTGCACGTAGGAGATGCACGAAACAATGCCTCATCCGACAGATCAGTTCACCCCTTCGGGATTCGATTCGGCGGACGACGACGAAGCAGTCGTCGAGACGCGCGATCTCGATGCCGAACTGCTCGCGCGCGAGCTCAAGCACGAGTTCCAGATCGTGCGCCTGCTTGGTCGCGGGACGATGGGATCCGTGTATCTCGCTCGCGATCTCGCGCTGCATCGTGTCGTCGCGATCAAGGTGCTCCGGTGGGATCTCGCTGGGAGCGCGGATGATTGCGAGCGCTTCCGCCGCGAAGCGAGAACGACGGGTCAGCTCGCGCATCCCAGCATCGTGCCGCTGCACAGCTTCGGTGAGTCTCCGAACCTGATGTACATGGTCATGCGATACGTGCCGGGCGAATCGCTCGGCGCGCGCATTCGCCGACTCGGCAAGCTCAGTCCGGACGAGACGCGCAGCATTCTCGCCGAGCTCGCGCTGACGCTCGAGTACGCGCATCGCGAAGGCATCGTGCATCGCGACCTCAAGCCGGAGAACATCCTGCTCGAGATCAGCGGTGATTCGATGCGACCGATGGTCGCCGACTTCGGCGTGGCGATGCGGCGCTCGTACGATCCGCCGCCGGGCGAATTGCGCCGGAGCTTCGGCACGCCGCACTTCATGTCACCGGAGCAGGCGGCCGGTGAGGTCGACATCGACGGGCGAAGCGACATCTATTCGCTCGGCGTGCTGGGCTACCTGATGCTCTCGGGCCAGCTGCCGTACACGGGCGACACCGTTCAGCAGATCTCTGCGCGACGGACGGAGGCAAATCGGCGGTCGCTACGAGTGCTCGCGCCGGACGCACCGCGCGATCTGGTCGAGGCGATCGAGCGCTGCCTGCAGTCGGACCCGGACGATCGTTGGCGTCACGCGCGCGAGCTGCATGCGGCGTTGACTGCGCGGCAGACTCCGGGCTCGCGGCTCTGGCGTCGCCTGAAGCGTGTGAGGGCGGGCACGCGGAGGGTCATCTCCTTCCTGCTGGAAGCGACGCGCGTCGACACGCCCTGGCCCGTCCGCGGCTAGCCTGTCATTCCGAGCGGCGAGCAGGATCGCGTCCGAGAGGCTCGACAACCCGAGACTCGACTCCGGCGTCCGCTCGGAATGACGACGCTAGCGCGAACCGCCTTGCCAGTCGCATCATGATTTTCCGCGAAGACGAGGATGCGAGATGGCTCTCGACGAGTCGGACCTTGGCAACGTAGGTCCGGACAAGAGCAGAGGCGCTGGCGGCACACCTGGTGGACTTGGGGAATTTTTCATGGGCCTCGCCATGGCCGCTGGTGGCGGATACCTGCTGCTGAATCAGGTGACCGTCACGTCCGGCTACTGGCAGCTCGGCGGCTACAACGCGTTCGGCATCTCGCTCATCCCGCTGCTGATCGGGATCGCGATGCTCTTCTTCAACGGCCAGTCGAAGCTCGGGTGGGTGCTCACCGCACTCGGCGCGCTCGTCATCCTGCTCGGCATCATCACGAACCTGACGATCTTCTTCCGCCCGACGAGCCTGTTCAACACGCTCATCATTCTCGGATTGCTCGCGGGCGGACTCGGGCTGATCGTGAGAAGCCTTCGCACGAAAGTCTGAACGCCGCGAGCGGCGCCTAACGAGCCTAACGCCCCGACAGCAGACGGCCGCGACGTGGCGGCTTCCGTCCGGTCACGCGTGTCCAGCCAGCGGCCGCGCCTCGCCGGGCGGCCAACTGCGCGACACTCACGAGCACGCCCGTGATCGCGCTCCACGCGACTGCCTTTCCCCAGCTCGTGGTCGACGCGTCGGGATCGATCGGCGGCTCCTCGTCGCGAATCGCCCGCCAGCCGCCTTCGATCAACCCTGTCGCCGCAGCGCCCGCGGCCATCGCGGATCCAGCACCCACCAACATCCACGTCACGCGCTGCTTTCGTCGTTTGTTCACCCTGCCCCCTCCGTCAGTAGTCTGACCACTAGCGGGCAAGGCCGGTGCCGGACGTTCTACGGCTCGTCGTCGTGGTCAGCCGGAGGACCCGACCTGAGCGGTTCCCATGATGGAGGATCGCTCGCAGGAAAGCTTTCCTCCGATGCTTCCTCCACGGCGTCTACTGGAGGCGTACTCACGTCCGCCTGTGGTCGCGTGGCTGCGCGCGTAACCTCGGGCCGTTCATGTTCTTCGGGCATTGGTGGACCTCCCTGAAATGAGCTGAGCACGAACCCGAACGATGAGCCCGTTCGAGAACGATCACTCCGCGTAATGGACCAGCTCGACAGAGTGCGGCATGCGTCGTGCCCGTTAGGCGCCCTTCCCTCTGCACACGCCTGACAGCCGCACGCGGAGTCCCATGGCGCTCCATCTCACGAATTTCAACGTAGCACATCAAATCGCGGGTCGCATCCGAGCGCTGATCGCGCGACAGGACAACGGCGACGTCACCGCCGCCGCGCGCCGACTCGAACTTCCCATCGCGGACGTCTATCTACCGGAACGCGTCATCTCGCTCGAACGATGAGCCGGCGGCGCTCGAATTTCTCGCGACGGTCGTTCGCAGCTACGACGCGGACGTCTGCTGGCTGATCACCGGCACGACGGCCCGCAACGCGCAGCGCGCGACGCCATTCTCCGAGCGAGGCGCGCGGTGACGATCGTCGAGCTCCTCGGCGAGTTGAGCGACCGGCTGCTCGACGAAGTGCGCAGCGAGCGCGAGACCACGTCGAAGCACGGGCCACACTAACGCGCACCGTCAGCCTGCGATGCTCGGCGCCATGCCCATGGAGTGGTAGCCCTTGTCGACGTAGATCGTCGTGCCGGTGATGCCTGACGCGAGCGGGCTCGCGAGAAACGCCGCGGTGACGCCGACGTCCATCGGCGTCAGCTCGCTCGTGAGCGGCGAGTTGGCCGAGCAGTACTCGACCATGCGCTCGATGATGCCGATGGCGCTCGCGGCGCGCGACGCGAGTGGGCCGGCGGAGATGGTGTTGATGCGAACGCCCCACTTGCGGCCGGCCTCGTAGGCGAGCGTCCGCGTGTCGCTCTCGAGCGCCGCTTTCGCCGACGACATTCCGCCGCCGTAGCCCGGGATCACGCGCTCGCTCGCCATGTACGTGAGCGAAACGACCGACGCGTTAGGCCGCAGCAGTGGACCCGAGCCGACTCACGAGCGAGATGAGCGAGTACGCGCTCACGCCCACGGCGGCGAGATAGCCCGATCGCGACGTCTCGAGCAGCGGCTTCTTGACCTCCGGGCCGTTCGCCAGCGAGTGCACGACGAATGTCGAGTGCCGGGGTTCCGAAATCACTCGTCAGGCGCGTCGCGAGCCCGTCGATCGAGAAGTCGCCGACGCTCGCGATAGCGCTTGTTCGTGCGGATGTCCTCGGGGGCGTCGGCGAGCGTGTCGAACGCGGCGTCGAGCGGATAGATGCGCTCGAACTCCATCAGCGAGCCGTTGCCGAGTCGACGGGACTCGTCGAGCTTCCCGCGCTCGAGCAGATTCATGAAAATGTTGAGCGCCGGCGGCCACGTGCCGACGCAGACCGACGCTCCGGCCTCGGCGAGCGCCTTCGCGATGGCGAACCCGTATCCTGCATCGTCGGCGACGCCGGCGACCAGCGCGCGACGGCCGGTGAGATCGATGGCTAGCATGGCGTGATATCGCCACTCGGGTTGCGCCGGGCAAGTGGCCGGGACTTCCGATAGTACCGGTGGTTGTGCTATGGTCGGCTGGCTGTCGCAGGTCAGCTGTCGCAGGTGAGCTGTCGCTGGTCAGCTGGAGGAGAAATGCCAACCGTGCTGTATGTCGACGACGACCCTGCGGTCCGCATGGTCGTTCGCCGCCAACTCGAGTACCACGGACTCCAGGTGTATACCGCCGAGGGCGTCCGAGAGGCGAAGGAGCGCATCGAGCAGATGCCGCCCGACGGCCTGTTCATCGACATCTGGCTCGGTGACGGTACCGCGTTCGAGCTGCACGCGTGGCTGCAGGAGCATCATCCCGCGCTCGTCGAAGCGGGTGGTCTTCGTGAGCGGCGACGTCCCGGGCGACACGAGCTGGTCCCACACCCACCGCGCTCGGCTGTCCGGTCCTCGGCAAGCCGCTCGATGTGCCGGCGATGGTGCGTCTCGCACAGGAGTGGGATGGATAGACGCCGAGCGAGTCCTGGCGCCGCGTGCCTGCCGGCAGCAACGTCCTCGATCCTCGCACGACTCGCGTCGGCGGCTCGCCGCTTCCACCCTCGGCGGAGCGACGGCTGCGCAGACAGTCAGCCAGGAACACCCTCGTTCGCGCGAGGCCTGTGGCGCATTGCCGCCGCCGACGTCTCGAGCGGCAACCGGGTCACGCTGCTCCGCAACGGACCGGCGACGTTCGAGGCGATGCTCGCGCTGATCGACGGCGCGGAGCGGTCGGTGAGCCTCGAGGGGTACATCTTCCGGAGCGACGAGGTAGGCCAGCAGTTCGCCGACGCGCTCGTTGCCGCAGCGATGCGGGGCGTGAAGCGTGCGTCTGCTGGTCGACTGGATCGGCCGCATGGGGACGCCGATACTCGTTCTTCAACACCATGCGCGCCGCGCGGCGTCGACGTGCGGATCTTCAATCCGCCGGGATTCCGCCGCTGGCTCGGACTCGTGCCGCGCGATCACCGAAAGCTGCTCGTCGTCGACGACCGCGCGGGCGTGACCGGCGGCATTGGCATCGGTCGCGAGTGGAAGACCGGCGTGCTCAAGCGGCGTCGTGCGCCGTGGCGCGACACGGCGGTGCTGATCGAGGGCGCCGCCGCGAACGACATGATTCAGGCGTTCGAGCGGATGTGGCGACGCGCGACGGGCAAGGAGCGTCGCGGCTCGCATCGCCATCTCACGCGGCCCGCGCGATCGACCCACCTCGATCCGAGCGTGCATCCGCCTGCGCTGGTCGGCATCATCGAAGGCGAGCCCGGCCGGTTCCGGGTCTCGCGCGCACTTCAGATCCAGGCTGTGTCGGCCGAGCGGTCGATCTGGATCGCGAGCGCGTACTTCACGCCGAGCTCATCGGAGGTCGAGGCGCTGACGGGCGCGGCGCGCGACGGGGTGGACGTGCGGGTGCTCGTGCCGAGCCGGTACGATCACCCGTGGATTCGACTCGCCACACGGCACTTCTACCGCCGTTTGCTGCTGAACGGGGTACGGATCTGGGAGTGGCGCGGCGAGATGATGCACGCGAAGACGAGCGTGGTGGACGGTCGCTGGACGCGCATCGGCTCGACCGATTTCAACCCGCTGGGTATCGCCATCAACTTCGAGCTCGACGCGGTCATCGAAGACCGCGTCCTCGGCGCGCAGGCGGAGGCGATGTTCCTCGAGGACCTCGAGCAATCGAAGGAGATCACGATCAACATGGCAGCCGCACGATGAAGCCACTGGCTCGACGCCTCAGCCGGCAGCGAACGCTCTCGTTCGTGCTGGTGGCGGCGTGCGCTGGCCCGACGGAAGCGCAGCTGCCGGCGCAGGCGTCGAAGTCCGCCGCCACGACGGTGCGCGTCGAGGTGAACGCCGCCGCGGCGCATCAGGTGATGGAGGGGTTCGGCGCGACGACCGCGTCGCTCATCTATCAGAACGGCGCCGACGACAAGGTGCCGGCGGCGCTCCGCACGCGCGCCGTGCAGGCGGTGTATCGGCGACGTCAAGCCTGACGCTCGGCAACGTGTCGCTCGGCCAGTGGGAACCGGCGAACGATGACGCGGACCCGATGCATCTGAACGAGCCGGCGTTCGAGGTGGCGGGGCTGCAAGCGGTCAACGAGAAGCTGCTGGCGCCGGCGCGCGCGTTAGGCGCCGATGGGCTCTACCCCGGCAACGTCATCAGCATGGACGCGACCGAGTGGCTCAAGCCGCTCCGCGCGAGTTCGAACTACAATCGCTACATCGACGAGTGCGCCGAGTACGTGGTGAGCGCGGTGCTCAAGTGGCGGGACGTGACGGGCCAGATTCCGCGTTACCACGCACTGTTCAACGAAGCGATCTGGGGAAATCAGGAGCTCAAGGGCGGGAACACCGAAGGAGATCATCGGACATCATCAAGCGCGCCGGAGCGCAGACTGCGCTCGGCCGGTATGCCGACCAGGTTCGTGATCGCGTCGGAGTACTCTGCCGCGCAGTCGGCGGCGCTGTCGAAGGAGATTCTCGCCGACCCGGACGCGAGGCAGTACGTGGGCGCGATCGGGTATCACCCGTACCCGTACGGGTCGGCCTACTCGAGCATGCCGGTGATTCTCGCCGGCGCGGGTGCGGGTCGTCCGGATCCGGCCGCGCTCGCGGATCGCCGGCGCTTCGCGACCTCGGGCGCCAGTACAACGTTCCGGTGTGGATGACGGAGGTGTCGCACGGCGAGCTCGATCCGCGGACGATGGACGCGCTGCGCGCGCGGGCGATCCAGATTCACGATGAGCTGGCGTACGCGGATGCGAGCGCGTTCTTCGGCATGCACGCGATGTGGGACAGCAAGTCGAACTCGGAGCACTTCGGTGCGGGGCGGTCGCTGCTCAAGGAGGAGGACACGATCGTGCTGATCGACGTCGACGCCTCGTCGGTGTTGATCACGGGGACGGGGTATGCGATCGGGCACTACGCGCGGTGGGTGCAGCGCGGCGCGTTGCGGGTGGAGGCGACGAGCGACGATCCGCTGGTGATGGTGAGCGCGTTCACGAACCGGAAGACGTGGCAAGGCGTCGTTCGTGATCATCAACAAGCGATGCGGCGTCGAAGACGGTGCGCGTGCACGTGAGCGGGGCTGACGTTCACGGGGCCGTTGACGGGCGAGCAGTCGTCGGGCGACGCGCGGTGGAAGGCGTTAGGCGCGGTGGCGCTGGATGGGGATGCGAAGGACGCGTTCGTGGTTACGGTGCCGGGGAAGTAGCGTCACATCCCTGGGTGGTAAGTACTGAAAGATCAACTGCCGGCTGGTTGCTGGGTGCTCGTGCTGGTGGCTGGGTGACGCTGAGTGCCGACGGCGTCAGGTAGATGCGAGAACCCCGGGGCTGAGCTCCCGGGGTTCTCGTTTGGCAGACCAGTGAGCGCTACTTGTCGTGGATCTCGATGCTGCCGCCGCCGAGCGTGGTGGTCGGGTGCAGTCGATCGGGCGCGCCGATCTGGTTGTCGTAGACGACCGCGTCGCCGTTGTTCTTGTTCCAGATCTTCATGCGGAACGTGTCCGCGCCGCTTCCCTTCGACGTCGCCGTCGATCGCGGTGAGCATGAAGCCGTAGTCGCCGCCGCCGTTGATCGTGCCGATGCCCTTGAACTGCGCCTTCGTGCCGGCGACCACGAGCCATTCGTAGTGCCGTCGCTCTTGAAGTTCATGTTGCCAGCCTGGAACTGGAACTCGGTGTTCCCGTCCGGCGTGCTCTGGCCCTTCTTGTACTTCGAGACGAAGCCGAAGTTGGCCTTGCCGGTCGAGCGACGGGTTCGGCGCACGTACGCGCCGGCCGGTGAGTTGATCCAGCCGCCGCCGGTCACGAAGCCGCCGTTCGGGTCGTAGACGACGACGTAGTACTCGAACGTCTTCGTATCGACGTGCGTGATCGGGAAGTTGTCCTGCTTCACGGTCACCGTGACGATGTACACGCCGGCGCCGGAGTAGGTCTTCGTGCCTGAGATCGTGCCCGGTGTAGTGAACGTGCTCATCGCTGTTCGAGCCGTTGCCCCAATCGATCGTCGCCGTGTACGGCTGGCTTGCTGCGACGTCGAGCGTCAGTGAACGGCGCGCTGACGATGACTGGCGTCGCCGACCGCCGTCGGAAGCTAGCGGGCGCGGTGAATCAGCACCGAGCACCGGCTTCGCGTTCGCTGTGACGGTCAGCGTGCCGTTGGTCAGCGTCGGCGTGTAGTTCGCCGAGTCTTGTTCGTCGGGATCAAGGAGCGCTGGGACGATCGGATACGTACCCGGCGGCGACAGCGTGACCGCGGTGGTGCTGTACGTCGCGGTAATGTTGTCGGCAGAACTGCACACCGACCATGGTACCAGCTGAACGCCGGATTCACGGCGCCCGCGATCTTCGACTTGTTCGCGGCCGTGACGGTCAGCGCGCGCTGGCGTGATCGTCAGGTTCGCGCCGACGTAGCGTGAGCGCGTAGTTCGGCGTCGAGCGCGACGCGTGCCCTGGTTGATCGCGTAGCATCCCGACGTTCTCGCCGGCGACGCGTGTCAGCGTACCGCGAGAACGCATCGCTGAAGGCGAGCGAGCCCGCTCGTGATCTGGTACGTGAGCGCGGGATCGCGCATTGCCGTACGTCTTCGTCTTCGCGTCGGCGGTGATCGTGACGGCGCGCTGGCGTGATCGTGAGGTTGGCGCCGACGAACGTCAGCGCGTAGTTCGAGCCAGCGCCAGCGTTCCCTGCTTGATCGCGTACGTGCCGACGTTCTCGCCGGCTACGCGCGTCAGCGCGCCGCTGAAGGCGTCGCTGAAGGCGAGACTAGCCGGTGGTGATCTGGTACGTGAGCGCCGGATCGGCATCGCCGTAGACCTTCGTCTTCGGCATCGGCGGTGACGGTGATCGGGCGCTGCGTGATCGTGAGATCGGCGCCCGCGTACGTGAGGTCGTAGTTCGCCGCCGGCGGTAACGCGTACCCTGCGTGAATCGCGTACGTGCCGACGTTCTCGCCGGCGACACGCGTCAGCGCTACCGCGTGAACGCGTCGCCGATGACGAGCGATTGCCGGTCGTGACCTGGTAGGTGAGGCGCAGGGTCGGCGTTGCCATACACCTTGGTCTTCGGATCGGCGGTGATCGCGATCGGCCGCTTCGTGATCGTCAGGTTCGCGCCGACATACGTGAGCGTGTAGTTCGTGCGTCACCGCGAGCGTACCCTGCTTGATCGCGTAGCTGCCGACGTTCTCGCCCGGCGACGCGCGTCAGCGTACCGGTGAGCGTCGGTCTGTCGAACGCGAGCGAGCCGACTGTGATCTGGTACGTCAGCGCCGGGTCCGCGTTGCCGTACACCTTCGTCTTCGTGTTCGCCGTGACCGTGATCGGCCGCGGCGTGATCGTGAGGTTTGCTCCGACGAACGTGAGGTCGTAGTTCGCGCTCAGCGCGAGCGATGCCCTGTGTGAATCGCGTACGTACCGACGTTCTCGCCGGCAGCACGCGCCAGCGCTACCAGTGAACGCGTCGCCGAATGCGAGACTACCACTCGTGACCTGGTAGGTGAGCGCCGGATCGGCGTCGCCGTAGACCTTCGACTTCGCGTCGGCGGTGACGGTGATCGCACGCGTCGGTGATCGTGAGGTTCGCGCCGACGTAACGTGAGCGTGTAGTTCGGGCCGGCGGTCAGCGTGCCTTGTGTGATCGCGTACGTACCGACGGACTCGCCCGCGAGTGCGCGACAGGCTCCCGTGAAGGCATCGCCGCCGACCAGCGCTCCGGTTGTCACCTGATAGGTGAAGGTGGGATCGGCGTCGCCGTAGACCTTCGTCTTCGGGTCGGCAGTGACGGTGATCGCGCGCGTGTGATCGACAGGTTCGGCGGAACGAACGTGAGGTCGTAGTTGGTGCCAGCGCCAGCGTGCCCTGCAGATCGCGTACGTGCCGACGTTTTCGCCCGCGACTCGCGTGAGCGCGCCGTGAGATCGCGTCGCTCCCGACGCAAGTGACCCGATCGTGATCTGATAGGTGAGCGCAGGATCCGCGTCGCCGTAGACCTTCGACTTCGCGTCGGCGGTGACGGTGATCGGGCGCCTGGTGATCGTGAGGTCTCGCTCCGACGAACGTGAGGAGTAGTTGGCGTTGAGCGCGAGCGTTCCCTGATTGATCGCGTACGTGCCCACATTCTCACCGGCGACACGAGCGAGCGCCCCGCTGAAGGCGTCACCTGACGCGAGGGAGCCGGCGGTGATCTGGTAGGTGAGTACCGGGTCCGCGTCGCCGTACGTCTTCGACTTCGCGTCGGCGGTGACGGCAATGGCCCGTGTGGTGATCGTCAGGTTCGCACCGGTAAATGCGAGCGCGTAGTTGGCGCCGGCGCTGAGTGTCCCCTGCGTGATCGCGTAGGCGCCAATGGCCTCTCCCGGCTGCTCGAGCGAGCGCGCCGGTGAACGCGTCAGTGGATGCGAGTGATCCAGCCGTCACCTGATAGGTGAGCGTCGGGTCGGCGTTGCCGTAGACTTTCGTCTGCGGGTCGGCGGTAACCGTGATCGGGCGAGTGGTGATCGTCAGGTTCGCCGATACGAATGCGAGGGTGTAGTTGGAACCTGCAGAGAGGGTTCCGATCTGTGATCGCGTAGGTGCCGACGTTCTCACCTGCGACGCGGGTGAGCGCGCCAGTGAACGCGTCACCAGTCGGCGAGCGTCCCGGTCGTCAGCGTGTAGGTGAACGCCGGATCGGCGTCGCCGTACACCTTCGTGGCGGCGTCTGGCGGTGACAGTCAGCGGGCGAGCGGTGATCGTCAGGTTCGCGCCGACGTAGTTGAGCAGGTAGTTGGCACTCGGCGTGACGGTGCCCTGCAGAATCGCGTAGGTGCCGACGGGTTCGCCGGCCACACGCGTGAGCGCGCCAGTGACGGCGTCGCTGCCGACGAGTGGTCCGCCGCTCACGACGTAGGTCAGCGCCGGGATCGGCGTCCCCGTAGACCTTCGTCGGCGGCGTTGGCCGTGATCGTCAGCGGCCGCTGTGTGATCGTGAGGTTTGCGCCGACGTACGTGAGCGTGTAGTTGCGTTCACGCGCCAGCGTGCCCTGGTGGATCGCGAAGGTGCCGACGTTCTCACCGGCAGCTCGGGTGAGTGAACCGCTGAACGCATCGCCGCGGACGAGCGGACCGCCGCTCGTGATCTGATACGTCAGCGCCGGGTCGGCGTTGCCGTAGACCTTGGTCTGTGCGTCAGCGGTGACGGTGATTGCGCGCGTGTTGACCGTGCAGCGACTGCGCGCTGCTCGTTGCTGCCGAGGACTGCGCGCCCGCGATCGTCACGGCGGCGATAGTCTCGTGCCGGCGGCTGGCTGTCGCCGGGCAGCGACGACGTTGACGATAGCGTTGCGACACTGATCGGCGTTCACTGGTCGTGCGGAGCCGATGGTCGGGCCCGCGTCGACCGTGAAGGTCACGGTCGCCGTGCCGACCGTGCGCCGACTCAGCTGTGCGCGTCAGGTCGAGACTGAGCGTTGCTGACCTGCGCGTGAGCTCGTAAGGTCACCGACGTGGGCTCGACGCTGACAGCGGTTAGCGTAGTCGCTACGATCGCTGGAGCGCGGTGGTCTCGTTGCGGCCGCACCGCTGCTGCTGCCGGTGAACCCAGCGTTGCCCGTGGGCGTCTGGCCAGACCGAGCGTCGAGTGCGTGAACGAGAACGCTGTTGAGCGCTGCCGGCGGGATCGTCACGCTCGTCACGGCGATTCCGGCGCATCCGTTCCGGTAAACGTCGCCGGCGCACGTTGCGCTGAACGCGCCGGAAGCCCGCTGGCTGTGACAGTGGCGGTCACGAGCCATTTCCGTTGGCAGTTTCCCGAGTTGGTGACGCGTTGAAGCACCGTACGTCACGGAGTTGCCAGGCACGACGCGGCATTCGGCTGCCACGCAGCCGAGGACGCTGACACGTCTGGGTTGGCCGTCGGTGAACGTCGCTTGCGCACGCTGCCCACTGCTCTGTCCGACGGCCGTCAGGACGAAGCGGACATCCAACGTCGTATTCCGCCGGGCGCGAAGTCCGTAGTTCGTGATGTTACCGCTCCCGTCAGCGGTGGCCGTCAGCTCCGTGTCCGCTTCGCGGAGCGGATCCATGTGCAGCGTCAGCCTCACCGTTTCGCCCGGCTGCCAACCAGTCCCGGTGATCATCACCGTCGTCGCCCGGCGCGTAGTCGTCCTTGTCGGTCCGGACCGTCGCGCCACTCGCGTTCCCGGCCTCCATCGTCACCAGCACGACCTGGCCACCCTGCGCCGTTCCCGTCTGACCAACGGCGTCCAGGCTCACTCCGGCGGCGCCGTTAGGCACCTGGAATCCGAACGTCGCCATGTTGTCGTACACGATCGGCCCAGCGCCCGACGTCAGAATCGTCGTCGCGCGCGGGTTCAGCGCGCGCACGCTGTTGTAGATCAGCAGCGCCGGATCCGACGTCACCGGCAGCGGCGTGATCGCCCGCACCCAGTCATAACGCGATCCTGACGTTCGCCGACGCATCCAGCAGCGCCACGAGGCCCGGCCCCTTCGCCGCACCGAACGCGCCACCGGCCCAGCCGACCAGGTTCTGGATCAGCGCGTCCTTCATCGCCGCGATTCGTCGCGCCCTGATCAGGACTCCCCGACCACATCGCGATCCGCCCGATCAGCGCCGCCTTGAGGTGCTCCACCACCTCCGGGTCGCGCAGCTTCGCGTACGGCTGCGACGTCGCGCCATCGGCGAGCGACGGCACGACGAACACCGAATACGTGAACAGGTCGACCGTCTTGAGGTCGACCGTCCCGCCGGTGCCGTCGTAGCCGCGGTCCACGCCTAACGGGTAGGCCGGACCGGTCAAGGCATTGACGATGTTCGTTGCATCCGGTCGCGTCGACGGTCACCGGGCAGTACACGAGGGCTTTCTGGGCTCGTACGGCCGCTGGCATGGTGACCATGCCTAACGTGACGCCGACGAGCAGCGCGAGGCGCCGGGGGAGGAGTCGCATCATTGGGGAGGCGGGGATGAGCGGTCGGTCAGCGAAGATCAGTTACACGTCTCTTTCACCAGCGCGTCGAGCGATCTTCACTCGGTGCTGTTGGACGCGTGTCGGCCGGTGCGGCATCGAGCTCCGTCTTCGCGACATCGCGCTCGGTGGCGTAGACGCGACAGATCGTCGAACCACCAGAGATGTCCGCGGCTGTCGCAGACGCCTGTGCGGCCATCGGCGCGACGACCGGTGCCGTCGGGCCTACCCCGGGCTTCGCTTGCTCGTCGTCGCACGACGCGACGAAGAGAACTGCAATCAGAAGAGGGATCGTGCGTTTCATTGGAGCTCCCACGACAATCAGAGTTGCCGACCGCGCGTCGGCGAACGCCTTTTCGGTAGCTGGGCGGTCTCCTAACGCGGGAGATCCCTGGCTTTGCGGACCGGCCTCGCGACCGGGGTGCCTTTGTCGAATGGAACGGAAGACAACGGCGATGATCGAGCGCGACGTGCGCCGGTCATCGTGACTACTCGAGCGTGTGTGCCTGACGAGTGGAGCGCTCGGCGACAGCCCGGCGGCGATCTCCGCTAGTCAGAGCGGCACGGAGAGAAGGCAACCCGCGCACCGCCGGCGGACGTGCGTCGTGTCCGTACCGTCAACCGCAGGGAATGCATGCGGTTGTGGGTGATCGCTTGGGGCACTAACCAAATCGGCGGCAGCGGGTGCCGGCGACGGCGCTGTTGCGCCGCCGCGCACGCGTCGTGGGTGCGCTGCCACACGTTCGCGACGCGCGAGGCGTGTCAAACCCCGTTCGGAGGTCCGCGGAGCGCGCGGACGATCTGTCCGAACGTACGCTGCCAACGTGACCGGGCGGCCGCGCGGGCGACGGCGAGTCGCTCGTGGTAACAGCGGTTCGTGGGTGGCGACCGCAGTTGTTAGGCGGCCGGCCGCACGCACGGAACAGGGCGTGGATGCACGAATCCCCTACGAGGCGCCCCCTTTCGTGCGGCTCTCGTAGGGGATCGTCGCTGCCGGACCCCGGCAGCGATGCCTATCGTGCGCTACTTGTCGTGAATCTGAATGCTACCACCACCGAGGAGTGCGTGGTGTGCCAGACGGATCGCGGTCGTCCGGCGCGCCCATTCGGTTGTCGTAACGGTGGCACCGTCGGTGCCATTGCGTTCTTGATTCCGATTTTCATGCGGAACGTGTCGGGCGCGCCCTTCGACTCGTCGCCGTCGATGGCGGTGAGCATGAAGCCGTACCTCACCGCCTCCGTTGATCGTGCCGACGCCCTTGTACTGCGCCTTCGTGCCGGCGATCACGAGCCAGTCGTACGACGTCGAGCTTGAAGTTCAAGTTGCCGGCCTGGAACTGGAACTCCGTGTTGCCCGTCCGGCGCGGTCTGACCCTTCTTGTACTTCGCGACGAAGCCGAAGTTGGCCTTGCCCACTGCGCCGCCGCACGTCCGGCTAAGCTGACAGGCGCCCGACGGCGAGTTGATCCAGCCGCCGCCGGTCACGAATCCACCGGACGGGTCGTACACGACTATGTAAGCGAAGGTCTCGCTCTGACTGGTGCGCGACCCGGTGCCGGCATTGTTATCCCTGACCGTGACCCGCACCGTATAGACCCCCGCTGCTTGGTACGTGTTGCCCCCTGATACGATGCCTTGCACGCTGGAGGTCGGCTCCGACGCGACCGGTGAAAACGTCGAGGTGAAGCTGCCAGGCGTTTTCGCATTCGTCGCGAGGTCCCAATCCCAATCGACGCTGAACGTGTGCGTATCCGTCAGCCCCGGGTCAATGAACTTCGCGGTCAGATTGGCCGCCGACCCAAGTGAGATCGCCGTCGTTGGTAACGTTATCGATGTGACGGTCGGCGCGACGTTATTGACCGTCAGAACCTTCGTTAGGCTCGTCCCGGCGTAGTTCTGATCGCTCGAGACGAAATCCACGCGAATATCATACGGCCCTGCGCCGAACACCGGCGTTCCAACAGTGACGGTTGTTGATGGAAGCAATGTGTACACAAAAGTGCCAGCGACCGCTGGACCCGCGATTACCGGTTGAGCTATAGCGTTGAGTTGTGCCGCCGTGAGCTGGCTTCCTTGGTCCACGGAAGACGGCATGCCGTTCCAAACGATCGCAGGCGTCGCCTTCGTCACTGAGAGTTTTCCGTTGACGTAAGCGATGTTGTAGTTCGCGAGCGCGCCGCCGACCGCTGCCGTCGGGATGATGTCGTACGGCGAACCCGCTACCGCTGCCGCCGCTGGTGTGCCAGCACTGGTGAGCGTGACGGACGCGACCACGTCGCCATTCACCAGCTGACCGCTCCCGGTGGTGAAGCCGGTTGCTCCGTCCAGAACCAGTGCCTGGCCATATGTCTTCGTCGCGTTCTTAGCCGTGATCGTGAGCGCCCGCGCGTTCACCGTCAGCTTACCGTCTACGTAGCCGACCGCGTAGTTGGCGAGCCCCGTCCCAGCGGCGGCACTCGGCGCGACTGCGAAGGGCGAGCCAGCGACCAATGCCGTCGCCGCGGCTCCCGCACTCGTCAACGTTACACCGGTCACCGCGTCTCCATTGACCAACTGCCCGGCTACTGTCGTGAACCCGGCCGCGCCGTCCAGCGCGGCGACGTCACCGTAGGTCTTGCTGACGTCCTTGGCGGTAATCGTCAGGGTCCGATGATTCACAGTCAGCTTGCCGGGGACATAGCCGATCGCGTAGTTCGTGAGTCCCGTACCGACGGCTACGCTCGCGACGACGTCGTACGGCGAGCCAGCGACCAGGGCGGTTACAACGGCACCCGGGCTCGCCAGCGTCACGCTGTTGACGACGTCGTTGTTCACGAGCTGGCCCGCTCCTGTTGTGAATCCCACTGCGCCGTCAAGCGTGGCGGCGTCGCCGTACACCTTACTCGCGTCCTTGGCGGTAATCGTCAGGGGACGCGGGTCGACCTTCAGATTGCCCTTTACGTAGCTGATCACGTAGTTGGCCAAGGCCGCACCCGACGCGGCGCTGGCTATGATGTCGTAGTTCCCCACCGCCGCCGTTCCTAGCGTACCGGCGCTCGTCAACGTCACGCCGTTCACAGCGTCGCCATTCACCAGATCGCCGGTCCCGGTCGTAAAGCCCGACGCGCCATTGAGAGTGGCGACGTCGCCGTAGATCTTAGCGAGGTCCTTGGCCGTGATCGTTAGGGTCCGCGGCTTCACGGTGAGCTTGCCGGCTGCGTAGTCGATCGCGTAGTTGTCCAATCCCGTGCCTACCGCCGCACTCGCTGCGATCGCGTATGGTGAGCCTCCCACGAGTGCGGCCCCCGGCGCGCCGGCGCTCGTCAGCGTCACGCTGTTCACGACGTCTTCGTTCACCAACTGCCCGGACCCGGTCGAGAACTCGTTTCCGGCGAAGGTCACCATTTCGCCATAGGTCTTGGTCCTGTCGTTGGCGGTAACGGTCAACGGCCGTGGGCTCACGTTCAGCTTGCCCTTCTGGTAAGTGACAGTGTAGTTCAGCAGTCCGGTGCCGACTGCCGCGCTTGCGACGATGTCGTAGCTCGGCCACTGTCGCCGTCGCCACCGCGCCTGGGCTGATCAAACGTGACGCTGCTGACCACGTCTCCGTTCACCAAGTCGCCTGTGCTAGTTGTGAAGCCGCTCGCCCCGTCGAGTACCGCCGGATCGCCATAGATCTTGTTGGCATCCTTGGCGGTAATGGTGAGCGGACGCGGCCCGACGGTCAGCTTGCCGTTCACGTAGCCGATTGTGTAGTTGCGCGAGTCCCGTGCCGACGGCATTGCTCGCGACAATGTCGTACGGCGACCCACCGACGGACGCCGATGCAGGCGCGCCAGCGCTCGTCAGCGTCACCGAGCTCACTCCGTCGCCGTTGAGCAGTCCCACCGTTGTGAACTCGGTACCGGCGAAGGTCACCGTTTGACCGTAGACCTTTGTACGCGCGGCGGCGGTAATTGTCAGCGCCTTCGGGTCGACCTTCAGCTTCCCGACGGCATACGTGATCACGTAGTTCGTGAGCCCCGTGCCCACGGCATTGCTCGGTGTGATGTCGTACGGTGACCCCGCACACCGCCGCCGTCGCCGCCGCGCCTACGCTCGAGAGGGCAACGGAGGCTACGGCGTCGCCGCTAACGACGCCGGTCGCCGTAAACTCTGTACCGGCGAAAGTCACTGCTTCGCCGTAGGCCTTTGTTCGGTCGCTGGCGGTGATAGTCAGTGCCTTCGGATCGACCTTCAAGAGTGCGGTTCCAAACGACCCCGCCAGCGTGGCGTCTGCCGTGAATTCGGCACGCACGCCTGAGCTGGCGCCCGGGCTATACGTCCCTGCGTTGACTCCCGCGAGACTCACGTTAGGCAATATCGCGACGCCACTCGCATTGGTCGTTGCCGTTCCGGCAGGGGTTCCGTTCAGTGAAAACGCGACGGCCTTCCCGGAGAGCGGAGTAGTTCCAGTCTTGAGCGTGGCCCTCAGCGTGGCCGTTCCGCCGTAGGCACCCGTTGCCGGATCGACCGCCAGCGTGGTCGCAATTTGATTGATGACCTGGGCGACCTGTGTACTGGTGCTAGTCACGAAGTTTGTAGCACCGGCGTACGTGGCAGTGACGTTGTGCGTGCCGACCACCAAGGCTGATGTCGTGAACGTTGCCGTTTGCACGCCACCGATATTCGAGAGCGGCACGGCACCAAGGGTCGTCGCGCCTTCCTTGAAATCGACATTCCCCGTTGGCGTGCCCGCTCCTGGACTCACGGCCGCGACGGTTGCCGTGAACGTCACCGGCTGACCGAACGTCGACGGGTTGAGGGACGACGCAAGCGTTGTAGTCGTCTGCGCTTGATTGACGACTTGGCTGAGGGGCGCACTCGTACTCGCGTTGAAACTCCCTGCGACGCCGGTGTAGTCGACGGTGATGGAATGCGAACCGACAATGAGCGCGCTGGTTGACACAGTCGCCTGTCCATTCGCCAAGTTTACGGTACCTAGCGCCGCTGCTCCGTCCTTGAATGTGACCGACCCACTCGGGGTGCCAGCCGAAGCCGTGACGGTCGCAGTAAATGTGACAGACTGGCCAAATACGGATGGGTTGGCCGAGCTTGCCACCGTTGTGGTGGTGTTGACCGCAGATGGCGCGGCGATCGCCAGCGTGACATTGGCCGATTCCTCGAACTGAGGATTGGGCGGCCCACAGTCGCCAGCACTCCCTGTAGCTCGGACCTTGAACGTATGGTTTCCGGTCGCAACTGCGGCGGTCGTATTCACCGTCAGCAGCGAATTCCTAACGTCTTGGTTTGCACCCTGTAAGGTGGACGGAGCAAACGTGGCCGTCGCGCCACTTGGCAGTCCAACAGCGGTAAGGGTGACCGTACATGTACCACTGCCGTTGAACGCGACTGCAACAGACGTCGCTGCGGTAGTGCCGTACGTGGCTGATCCACCCGGGCTGAACGAGCTCGGCGTCTGACCACCGAGAACGGTTACAGTCTTGATCGAGGTGTTGTCGGTGAACGTCGTCTGGGCGCGGCGACCGCTTGCTGACCGACCGCCGTCAGCACGAACCGCACGCCGATGTCGTATTCCTTCGGCGCGAAGTCGGTGTTGGTGATGCTTCCGTTCCCGTCTGCGATCGCGGTCAACTCGGTATCTGCGTCGCGTAGCGGATCCATGTGCAACGTCAACTTCACTGTCTCACCGGCCTGCCAGCCGGAACCCGTGATGACGACTGGAGTCCCAGGCGCATAGTCGTCCTTATCCGTCTTGACCACGGCGCCGGTCGTGTTTCCCGCCTCGACGGTGAGCAGCACCACCTGCCCACCAACCGACGTCCCCGTCTGCCCCACGGCATCGAGGCTGACTCCGGCCGCCCCGTTAGGCACCTGGAACCCATACGTCGCCATGTTCGCGTAGGCGATCGGCCCCGTACCCGAGGTCAGAATCGTCGTGCCCCGCGAGTTCAACGCGCGGGCAGCGTCATAGCTCAACAGGTTCGCATCCGCCGTTACCGGCAGCGGCGTGATCCCACGCAGCCAGTCATACCGCGCGCTGGACGACGACGAACCATCGAGCAACCCAACGAGCCCCGGCCCCTTCGCCGTCCCGAACGCTCCGGCGGCCCACGCCGTGAGGTTCTGGATCAACGCATCCTTCGCCGTCCTGTTGGACGCACCCTGATCCGGCGATCCCGACCACAGTGCGATCCGCCCGATGAGCGCCGCCTTGAGGTGCTCCACCACCTCCGGGTCGCGCAGCTTCGCGTACGGCTGCGACGTCGCGCCATCGGCCAGCGACGGCACGACGAACACCGAATACGTGAACAGGTCGACCGTCTTGAGGTCGACCGTCCCGCCGGTGCCGTCGAACCCGCGGTCGACGCCTAACGGGAACGCGCCGCCGCTCAGGGCAGTGACGATCGCGTTACACCCGGTCGCGTCGACCGACACCGGGCAGTACACCAGCGCCTTCTGGGCCTGGGTCGTGGACGGCACTACGGCAAGTACGCCGAGCATCACGCTGGCGAGCAGCGTGACGCGCTGAATCGACAATCTCATGTGTCGCGCTCGTTAGGCGAAGGAGGCAGGATCAGTTGCAGGTTTCCTTGACGAGCGCATCCAGCGACTTCAGTCGCTGCTGGCCGAGCGTATCGGCCACGGTCGAATCGAGCTGAGCCTTAGCGACGTCACGCTCGACGAGATACACGCGGCAAATGGTCGACGCACCACTGGGGACGTCGGTCGCGGATGCGGATGCCGCCGCCGCAGTGGGCGCCACCGCTGGCGCGGTGGGCACGGCGGAAGACTTCGACGGCTCGTCTTCACAGCCGACGACGAACGAGATCGCGAGAAGAACGGGGATCGCGCGCTTCATCTTTGCACCAGGAATTGTCGGGGTCGCCGATAGCGATATCGGCAAGGCGAGTACACGAGGCGTCTGATGCACGGCGGGACCTGCGACATCGCACCGGACCGCACACGAGCCCGAGCTCAGATCACCCAGCGCCGCGCAAACATCTGATCGCGCAGCGTAACAGCATCACAGTGACGAAACTGTGACGGCTGAATTACGGTTCGTTCATGGTCGCCGGATGTCGACACGGCGAGTCATGTCCATACCCGCGATGCTAAGAAATTCGCGAGATGGTTTTCCTTAGTGTCCCGGCGAATTCAGGCGGGCGCTGGTATCTCTCGACGCCGGAGCCGGCGGTCAGCTTCCTGGCTCACGTCCGCGGCGGACAGGATGATGCGAAAAGTCGAGCCCTCGCCGACCTCGCTCTGCACCTCGAGACGATACCCCATGAGGTCGCATAACGATTTCGAGACCGCGAGACCCAACCCGGTCCCACCGTACTGCCGCGCCGTGCTGCTGTCGGCTTGCTCGAACGCTCCGAAGATCGCTTGCTGTCTGTCGGCCGGAATACCGATCCCGGTATCCACGACCTCAATGCGCTCCGGACGACGCGACGCCGCGTCCGCGAGGACCCGTACCACGACGCGACCGTGCTCGGTGAACTTGATCGCGTTCCCAATCAGGTTCGTGAGCACCTGCAACAGCTTCGCCGGGTCACTCATGATCGGCGTCAGGTGGTCGGGGATCTCCGCATCCAACACGATCGGGCGGTCGCGCAACTGCCCCTCGAACGACGCGATCGTGTCCTCGACCAACTCGCCAACGGCAACCGGAGCCCGCTCGAGCCGCATCCGCCCTGCCTCGATCTTCGACAGATCCAGTACTTCGTCGATGAGCGAGAGCAGATGCCCGCCGCCGGCCTTGATGCGCTGCAGGTACACGAGATCCCGCTCCAGCAGGTTGCCCGCGCGGTTGCGCAGCAGCACGTTCGAGAAACCGATCACCGAGTTGAGTGGAGTCCGGAGCTCGTGACTCATCATGGCGAGGAACTCGCTCTTCGCGCGACTCGCCGCCTCCGCAAACTCCTTGGCGCGGCGCGCCTCCTCCTCGGCCCGAAGCCGTCGGTCAATGTCCCGGGTCACCACCAGCGCTGCTGCGAGGCCGAGCATCACCGCGACGAAGAAGCTCCCGGCGATGAGCGTCGTCGCGCGACTCATGCTGTGGCGCTCCTGCTCGGACCGGTCGCGAAGGCGCGCGGATTCGTCGGCAGCCATGGCCGCCACTACACCACGAATCGAATCCATCACCACGCGTCCTCGGCCGGACCGAGCAGACGTGGCGGCGCTATTGAAGCCTCCGTTCGCCCGCAGGCGGATGGCGTCGTCGAGAATCGCAAACCGCTGCGCCACGAGCGGCGTCAGCCGCTCGAGTCGCTCCCGCTGCGCCGAGTCGCCCTCGGCAAGACGCTCGAGTGCTCGAAGCCGAGTGACAGCGTCGGCCTCCGCGGTCCGATACGGTTCGAGGTACTGTGCGTCACCCGTGATGACGAAACCACGCGAGCCTGTCTCGGCTCCAGTAACGAGAGAAAGGACATCCTGGAGCGTGCGCAGGATGACGTTCGTGCGTTCCGCGCGCGCGGTCGTTTCGCCGAGCCGCTCGACGCTCTGGTATGCGATCGCCCCGATCACGGCGAGATAGAGGACCCCCACCATGAACGCCCCCGCGACCTTCTCGGACAGCGTTAGGCGACGCAACTTCATGACGGATGGCGCCCGTTGTCAGGAATCCCGGTCGACGAACCCGGGCTACGACGGGCGAGCAACCGTTCGATGGCGTGGACGAGCAGATCTGCTCGTCCACGATGGGCTTCGCCACATAGTCGTCGAACCCGGCGGTGAGGTAACGCTCCCGATCACCCGCCATCGCATGCGCCGTGACCGCGATGACCGGCACCGTCCGTAACGTCCGATCCTGGCGCATGCGTGCAAGTACCTCTATGCCGTCCATGCCGGGGAGCGACACATCGAGAAGCACGAGATCCGGCCGGCGGCTGACCATCGCCTCGAGCGCGTCGGCACCAGTCGGATATTCGTCGAGGACGAATCGGTCGCCGAGAATCGCCTCGACAAGCAGCCGATTATCCGCGTTGTCCTCGATCACGGCGATGACGGGCCCTGCGGACGAGATCGCGCGAGTGGACGGACGTGCACCAGCTCCGGTGCGCGCGATGAGCCACTCGCTGAACGCGGCATAGTGTCCCTCTGCCTCCACGAGAAGCGTCTCTCCGGCGGCAAGATCTTCTCGCTCCGCCGCGCCTTCCGCCGCGTCACAGACCTTTGCGAGCGCGTCGGCGCCGAGCTGCGCTGCGCTCGACTTCATCGCATGGGCGAAACGCGCGAGAGACGAAGCGTCCCGCGACGTCAATGCGGCGCGAGCACCCTCGAACCGCTCCGGCATGTCCTGGAGAAAGATCGCGGCAAGGCTACGCACGAAATCTTCACCCCCGAGTCGCATCAGCCGCTCGAGCGTCGCGGTCTCGCGATCGCGAGACACGAGTTCAGCGCCGCCTGTGGCGCGATCGGAATCAGCGGGGCCGTGCACGTCGGTCAGGCCGTTTCTTTCCCCATCGCGTCGTGGGACAGCATGAAGCCTATGCCCCGCACGGTCTCCAGCTGTACGCTGGCGTTCGCCGATCGGAGCTTTGCCCGGAGGCGCGCGACGTGCACGTCAACGACGTTGGAACCGGGGTCGAAATGAAAGTCCCACACCTTCTCCAGAAGCTCGGTTCGCGGCACGACTTCGTCGGCCCTCACCATTAGATACTCGAGAAGCGCGAACT
Source organism: uncultured Gemmatimonadaceae bacterium (assembly GCA_963829055.1). Taxonomy (GTDB): domain Bacteria; phylum Gemmatimonadota; class Gemmatimonadetes; order Gemmatimonadales; family Gemmatimonadaceae; genus JAJKIV01. The sequence continues at coordinate 425,667 of CAWHHI010000011.1, forward strand.
CCTTGGGCGTCATGTGAAGCGCCTGGCCCTCCACCGTCGCGGTGCGCTTCCGGCTGTCGAGTCGAATGCCACCCAGGGCCAATGGCTCAGCGGCGCCGCGCGCCTCCACGACGCACCAGGGCACGAACGCGCGCTTTCAGCTCGTCGAGATCGAACGGCTTGATCAGATAGTCATCGGCGCCAGCGTCGAGCCCGCGCACGACGTCCTGCGTTTCTCGCCGGCCCGTGAGGATGAGCGTAGGCGTCAGTCGGCCCTCGCGCCGCATCTCCTGGAGCAACTGCAGCCCCGACTTCAGCGGAAGCAGCAGGTCCAGCACGATGGCGTCGTACTCGTTCACGAACGCAAGCGCCCCGGCCTGCTCGCCATCGGACGCGACATCCACGGCGAATCCATCTTCCGTGAGCGCGCGGCGAATCAGCGCCGAAAGCATCCGATCATCTTCAACGACCAGTAGCTTCATAAGAGGTCAGTCACGAGACCGCGCAGACTGGGGGAATCTCGGCTCCGCGTCGTCGTTATAACCGCCGGAGCCAGCCTGGGCCAAGGCGTTCCCAAGCAATCAACAGACCGTTCCGGGGCGCCGATAGACCCCAATCGGCGTCGGGTTAGCTGGCGGTTGGGCGGCCAACCGTGCCCGGTAAGTACCCAGTAACACGGCCGGGACGACGGTCAAACGGCCGATGACCGCGCTGGGCGGCCACCGGCTCGAACGATGGGACGACGGAGCCTCAGCTCCTCTTCAGCTCTGCAGGGCCTTCGTCGGCTCGACGCGGGTCGCACGCCGCGCCGGCACCACGCTCGCGGCGAGCGCCACCAGCCCGAGCACTATCGGCACGAGCACGAAGGTCAGCGGGATCCCGCGTGCCGATTCCGAAGACGAGGCTCGCGAGCAGCCGGCTCGCCACGACCGCCAGCGTGACGCCCACCACGATGCCGAGCACCACGGGACGCATCCCCTGCCCGACCACCAGCCGCAGCACGCGTCCGGGTGTCGCGCCGAGCGCCATTCGGAGGCCGATCTCGCCGGTCCGTTGCGTCACGAAATACGCCACGACACCATAGATCCCGACCGCCGCGAGCAGCGAGCCCGATCGACACCGAGCGTCGTGAGCAGCAGCGTGTTGAAGCGGCCCGGTGGCGAGCGACGCCGACATGCGCTCGTCCATCGAACGGATGTCGAACATCGGAAGCGTCGGCGTCCACCCTGGCGACCGCCGCCTGCAGCTGCTTGGTCATCGCCCGCGGATCCCCGTCGGTGCGCGCGACGATGAACGTCGACCGCTGCATCGCGAACCAGAACGCCGCCGGCGCCTGGGCGGCCGCGAAGTAGATCTGCGGTCGCACGGCTTCACGCAGCCCGTCGTCGTGTGCGTCGCCGACGACGCCGACGACTCTGCACATGGTGCGCGTGCCCGGCGGAGTCGCGCGGTCCGGGAATTCGCTTGCCGATCGCCGATTCGTTAGGCCACGCCTGCTTCGCGCGCGGCCTCGTTGACGATCAGCGCGCACGGCGCGCTCGCCACGTCGCGGTCGTCGAAGTCACGCCCCTGCTTGATCGGGATACCGAACGTTCGGAACACGCCCGGCGTCGCGAGCCGGAAGTTGAACGAGATGGAGTTGCTCGGGTCGTCGGCGCGACCCTCCGGCATGAAGACGCCGCGCAGAGAGGCCCGTCATCGGCAATGACCGTGATGGCTGCCGCGGACTGCACGCCCGGCACTGCGCGCACCTCGGTCAGGATGCGGTCGTACGCCGTCGCGACACTCTCGACGCTCTCGTACTGTGCCGGCGGGAGCGCAACCCACGCCGAGAATACGCGCGCGTCACGAACCCGGGCTCGACGCGCTGCAGCATGATGCCGCTTCGGATCAGCAGCCCTGCGCCCACGAGCAGCATGAGCGAGAGCGACGACCTCGGCCGCCACGAGCAGCTGTCGCACGCGGTCGCGCGCCGAGCCGCCGGAGCCGCGTCCGCCTTCACGCAGCGCCCCCTGCAGATCCGGACGCGCGGTCCGCAGCGCCGGCACGATCCCGAACACGATGCTGCTCAGCGAGCGTCGCGCCTAACGCGAATGCCACGGTCGTCAGGTCCAGCCCGGCCTGGTCGAGTCGCGGCACCTCGCTCGGCGCCGTCGCCTTGAGGAGACGCACGCCCCAGAACGCGAGCCCGAGCCCGATCACTCCGCCGATGCCGGCAAGCACGAGGCTCTCGGTGAACAGTTGCCGGAGCACGCGCCCGCGACCCGCACCGAGCGCGGCGCGGATCGCGATCTCCTTGCCGCGCGCCGCTCCGCGCGCGAGCAGCAGGTTCGCGACGTTCACGCACGCGATGAGCAGCACGAACGCCACGGCGCCGAGCAGGATGAACAAGCCGCGACCGATACGAGCCGACGTAGATGTCGGTGAGCGACGCGATCCGCACGCCGTTCTCGCGATTCTCCTCGAGCTCCGTCTCGAGTCGCTTCGCGATCTGACGACATCTCCTGTCTGCGCCTGCGCCTGCGATACGCCGGGCGCGAGGCGCGCGAACACGTCGAGGTATCCCTTCCGGGAATCGGCCCGCTCCTCGGCGGTAAATGCCATCGGGACCCAGACGTTCGCGTCCTCGAGCAACGCATCGGCAGACGCCGACGCCACGCCGATGATCACGTGATCGACGGCGTTGAGCCGGATCGCTACGACCGATCATGCTCGAGTCGCCGTTGAACCGCGACTGCCAGAATCGCTCGTTCAGAACGACGACGTTCGACCGACCGACCTGATCTTCGTCCTTGGTGAACGGCCGGCCCAGCACGCATCCCGACGCGCAGCGCGGGGAAGAAATCCGCGGAGACACGCTCGCCGGTCACCTGTTCCGCTGGGCGATCGCCGGTGATGAGCGTGAAGTTCCGGTACTCGACCGGAACGAGCTGCGAGAAGGAGTGCGCGCGCTCGCGCCAGGCGACGAAGTTGGCGGCACTCGTGCTCGCGTCGTCACCGCGACGGTTGGAGTAGATGCGAACCAGCCGATCGGGCTCCGGAAATGGCAGCGGGCGCAGCACGACGGCGTGCACGACGCTGAAGATGGCGGTCGTCGCGCCGATCCCGATGGCGAGCGTCAGCGCAGCGACCGTGGTGAATCCGGGCATGCGCGCGAGCTGGCGCAGCGCATAGCGACGCGTCCTGCACGACCTCGTGTATCCATTCGGCACGGCGCATATCCCGCTCCCTTCCCTCGCCAATGCGGCGACAGGTGTTGTTGACTCGTTGGATGTCGCCGAAGCGACCGACGGCTTTCGCGCGCGCGAGCTCGGGATCGAGCCCGCGCGCGATGTACTCGCGCGTGCGCATCTCGACGTGGAACGCGAGCTCGGCGTCGACCTCGTCGGCGACGCTCGCCTTCCACATGAGCGAGCGCAGCTGGCGACCGAACGTGCCCTGACGCGGCATGACTCGCGATGCGCGACGCGGATGGCCGTTAGGCGGGCAGCAGGATGCGCGACACGGCACCGGCGAACCGCGCCCACTCCTCGGTCTCGGCGCGCAGCTGCTTGCGTCCCGACGGCGGTGAGCCGATAGAGCTTCGCCTTGCGGCCGAGCTCCGACTCGCCCCACTCGGCTTCGATCCACCCTTTGCGTTCCATGCGGTAGAGCGACGGATAGAGCGAGCCCTCTTCGATGACGAGCTCGTCGCCGCTCGTGTCCTCGAGCCACCGCGCGATGGCGTACCCGTGGCGCGGGCCCCAGCTCAGCGTCTTGAGCACGAGGGCATCGAGCGTCCCGTGCAGGTCCTTTGGCGGCGACAGCCATGGAACCGATTACCTAGTTAGACTAGGTTCAGGATAAGGGCGGTACCTAGACAGTCAAGGCATCCAGACAACGGCACGCTGGTAGCTGGGTGCTCGTGCTGGTGGCTGGGTGACGCTGGATGTGGGCTGCGATGCAAATGGGGTCAGAGTCAACAGACTCCGACCCCAAGCACGTCACCCAGCGACAAGCACGCGCACCCAGCTACCAGCTCCTCGCCGTTAGCTGGTCACGATTGGCTTCTGATCTTTCTTCAACTCAGTGGTGCTTGGAACGATCGGCTCGAGTCCCGCCGCCTTCAGCACCGCGTTGATCTTCGGCAGCAGCTCGTCGAGCGATGACTTCACGCCCGTCAGGCGTACGCGAAGGTCCTTCGTCAGCGAATCGAACGCCGCGTACGTCTGCTTCGTCGGTCGATACTCTCCGCTCGCCACACCGGCCAGCGCCGCGATCTTGTTGTTCAACTTGATCGGGTAGTTGAGCGGGTCCTGGCTGCTCTGGTTCTGGACCTGGTAGATGTCCTTCTCCGCCGAGCCGAGTTTGTCCATGAGCTGACCGGAGAGCTGCTTGAACTCCGCCGCCTGCGGCTTGCCCGCGATCTTCTCGCGGTCCGGTCGTCGACCTGGAAGCGGACGTTGCGAACCGTGCGCACCGCGTTGTTCGCCGCGCTCACCGTGTCGCGCACCTTCGATGAGGAAGCGGAACTGCTCCTGGTAGTCCGCGAGCGTCGACGTCGAGCGCGGGTCCTTCTTCACCACGAACGACTGCGTCTGCGTCTCGCCTCCGACGCGCAGCCGGACCTGGTACGTGCCCGGCGGCGCGATGGGGCCGGTCGTGCTCGCGGCCCACATGATCAGGTTCTCGAACCGGACGGCGTCCGGATACCGCAGGTTCCAGGTGAACGCGTTCAGCCCGCCTTGTTAGGCACGCGCGGCGGACGCGGGCCGGTGCGGGCGAGCACTTCGAAGTCCGGCAGACGCGCCACCCTCGGTCGCCGGCGACGCGAGGATCTTCTGGATGCTGTCGGCGGAAAGGCCGGCGCGCGTCAGGCTGTCGCGTCGCGCTGCCTTGCGCTGTCGTCGCCGCGGAGGCTGTCGCCAGCGTGAGCCGAGTCGGGGTTGCTCGTGAACGAGCGGATGAGCGCGCCCTGCGCGTCGAGGAAGTCCATCGTGACGAGCTGGTTCGCCTTGTCGAGCGTGTAGTACACCGTCGCGCCCGACGGCGGATTCGCGCCGGTCGGCGTTCCAGAGCTGCCGCCGCCACCGCCGAAGCCTCCACCCCAATCGATGCGGTAGGCGTCACGCGGCTTGAACAGGTGAGCGCTCTTCGCGACGATCGCCGGCGTGAGCTGACGAAGCGGCCGAGAGGTCATCCATGACGTAGAAGCCGCGCGCGTGCGTGGCGGCGATCAGATCGCCTTCCTTGATCGTCATGTCGTGCACCGGCGCGGGCGGCAGGTTGCGCTGCAGCGACTGCCACCGCCCGCCGTCGTCGAACGACACCCACACGCCGCGCTCCGTGCCGGCGAACAGCAGACCGCGCCTCACGGGATCCTCGCGGATGACGCGCGTGAACTCCGTCTCCGGAATGCCGTTCACGATCTTCGTCCAGCTCTTCCCGCAGTCCGTCGTCTTGTACAGGATCGGGCGCTTGTCGCCGAGCTGATAGCGGTTCGCCGCGACGTACGCGCCGCACGACGACGAAGTGCGACGGCTCGATGATCGACATGCGCGTGAAGTCGCCAATGTCCTTCGGCGTGACGTTCGTCCAGTTCGCGCCGTTGTCGCGCGACACCCAGATGTAACCGTCGTCCGTACCCGCCCAGAGCAGCCCGGCCGTGAGCGGCGACTCGTCGAACGCGAAGATGAGCGCGTACGTCTCGACGCCCGTCTGGTCCTTCGTGATCGGGCCGCCGGACGCGCCCATCGTCTTCGGGTCGTGGCGTGACAGGTCCGGCGAGACACGCGTCCAGCTCTCGCCCTCGTTGGTCGACCGGTACAGGTAGTTCCCGGCGGCGTACACGACGTTAGGCGTGTGGCGCGAGAACACGATCGGGTACGTCCACTGGAAGCGGACCTTGATGTCTTCCGACGAGTAGCCCATCGGGTTGTCGGGCCACACGGTGATGTTCCGCTCGTAGTTCGTGTTCAGGTCCTTGCGCGTCATGAGCCCGCCGTAGCTGCCGGCGAAGATGACGTCGGGCTTCGTCGGATGCGGCGTGACGTAGCCCGACTCGCCGCCACCCGGCATCGACCCAGTCCGACGGTGGCAATCCCACCCGCCTTGCGGCTCGGGCCGCACAACGTCGAGTTGTCCTGCTGCGCGCCGCAGATCTTGTACGGGAACTCGTTCGTCGTCGCGACGTGGTAGAACTGCGCGGTCGCGAAGTCCTGCTCGCTCCACGCTCGGCCAGCGTTGAACGACACGTTCGCGCCGCCGTCGTTCGCCTCGATCATCCGGTTCGGATCGTTAGGCGCGATCCACAGGTCGTGGTTGTCGCCGTGCGGCGGGTTGATGCGACTGCGGGAACGTCTTGCCGCCGTCGCGCGAGCGGATAGAAGCCGATGTTCAGCGCGTACACCATGTTGGAGTCGCGCGGGTCGGCATAGATGTGCGTGTAGTACCACGCGCGCTGGCGGAGCTTGCGCTCGCCGTTCACGAACTGCCACGTCGCGCCGCCGTCGTCGGAGCGGTACACGCCGCCCGAGTCGTGCTCCACGAGCGCCCACACGCGATTCGGCTTCGCCGGCGAGACGGCGACGCCGATCTTACCGTAGATGCCAGCCGGCAATCCCTTCGCCGTCTTCGTGAGATTCGTCCACGTGCGGCCGGCGTCGGTGCTCTTGTACAAGCGCGCTCCCCGCGCCACCGCTCGACATCGACCACGGCGTGCGGCCCGACTGCCAGAACGCGACGTAGATGCACGTCCGGGTTCGACGGATCGAACTGGAAGTCGATCGCGCCGGTGGAGTCGTTCGCGAACAGGATCTTGTTCCACGTCTTTCCCGCGTCCGTCGACTTGAACAGTCCGCGATGCTCGTTCGCGCGAATGCGTCGGGCCGAGCGCGGAGACGTAGATGACGTCGGAGTTGCGCGGGTCGATGTTCACGGCCGCGATCTGCTCCGTCTCCTTGAGCCCCATGTAGCTCCACGTCTTGCCGGCGTCCTTCGTCATCCACACGCCATCGCCGTGCGAGACGTTGCCGCGGATGCACGTCTCACCGCCGCCAACCCAGACGACGTCCGGGATTCTTCGGGTCGACCGCGATCGCGCCGATGGTTCCGCTGAAGTACTTGTCGGTCATCGGCTGCCAGGTGATGCCGCCGTCGGTCGTCTTGAACACGCCGCCGCCGCGTCGTGCCCATCCAGTACTCGAGCGGCCGCTGCGCCGAGCCGATGGCGGCGACCGAGCGACCGCCGCGATACGGACCGACCTCGCGCCACTTGAGCGCGGCGAAGGCAGTGGTGTCGTACGGGGCCTGGGCACGTACGCGCCGCGGGCCCGAAGGCGACCGCGAGTGTGAGGGCGACCGAGACGCCGCCAAGTCGAAGACAGTGCATTCCGCTACTCCGGAGGGGTGGTGTTTTCATATGACCTTCGATGTAGCCGCGGCTCTCGAGAGCGGCAAGTGCGTAATGACCGGTGTTCGCGCGGGATGCGTGTGGGACCCGGCGCTGCCCTCGCTCAATTGACAGCTCGAATATCGTTCAGGCCTCACCAGTCGATCCTTCAGCACGAGGAACCACGAGGAACCATGCGCATGCAGTGTTCGATCCTCCCGCGTTCGACGGGCGCTCCTGCGCCTCCAGCAGCTCATTCATCGTCTTCGCCGCGTGCTCGTCCGGCGAGAAAGCGAGCACCGACACCGCCATCGGCGAAGGCAGCCGACACGACAGCGGCCGCTGCGGCGACTCCAGCGATGTTCGCGAGCGCCGGCGCGACCGACAGCATGAAGACGCCGGAGTCGGTGCGCTACGACGCAGATCTCGATGCGTACTTCGTCTCGAACATCAACGGCAATCCGTCGCAGAAGGATGGCAACGGATTCATCGCCCGCGTCGACGCCGGGAACACGTCGCCGATGACGATTGCTCGTGCAGGGCGGAAAGAACGGCGCGACGCTCAACGCGCCGAAGGGGCTCGCGATCGTCGGCGACACACTCTGGGTCGCGGACATCGACGCCGCACGCGCGTTCAACAAGCGAACCGGTGCGCCGATCGCGAACGATCGATCTCCGACCGATGAAGGCCACGTTCCTCAACGACGTCGTCGCCGGACCGGACGGCGCCATCTACATCACCGACTACCGGCGATCATGTTCGACGCGAAAGGCGGGATGACGCATCCCGGCCACGACCAGATCTTCAAGATCGTCGGTCGCAAGGCGACGGTGGCGATCAAGAGCGACTCGACGCTCAAGAGCCCGAACGGCATTGCGTGGGATGGCGCGAATGCGCGGTTCGTTCTCGCGCCGTTCGCCGACAAGGTCGTCAGCGCGTGGAAGGACGGCGACTCTACCGTCACGCCGATCGGGACGGGTCCCGGCGGCTACGACGGCGTCGAAGTGCTCGCGCGACGGCCGCATGCTCGTCACGAGCTGGGCGGATTCATCGGTGCACGTGATCTCGAACGGCACGTTCCGGAAGGTGATCGGCAACGTCGAGGGGCCGGCCGACATCGGCGTCGATACGAAGCGGAACGTTGTCGCGGTGCCGCGGTTCAACGCCGGTCGCGTCGAGTACTTCACGATCGCTCGCTGATGATCATACCGGCCGCGCGAGCAGGCGTTCGTGCGTCGCGACGTCGAGGATGGCGATCCGTACCAACCCAGTGGCCTAACGCGCCCGAGTCGCTATATTCCGCGCTGCGCGACGACTGCGCGAACCTTCACGAACAGGAGAAGAACCCCATGCACCGATTTCTCGGCCGTTTCGTCATCGGCGCCGGCGCGTTGCTGATCGCAGCAACGGCGCACGCGCAGGGGACAGCCGGCTCGTCTGGACGACCATTCAAACTTGGCGGTGCACTCGGCGCGACGGTTCCTCTCGGGGATTTCAGCGATGACGCGGACCTCGGGTTTCACCTGGGTGGGCTCGTCGAGTACAAACCTGCCGTCGGTGCCGGTCAACCTGCGCGGCGAGCTCACGTACCATCGAAACGGTCTGAGGTGCGGATTGCTTTCCAGCGAGGGAGCCGACATCGGAACGTCGACGGCCAGTTTCAGCATGTTCAGCTTCATCGCGAATGCTTTCTTTCCGTTCGGAGATGCGGCCTCGACAGCGCGGCCATACGCGATCGGCGGGACTTGGTCTCTACCATGTCTGAAGGCGTCGGTGACATTCCGGGACGGACGACACACAGAGCGACTCGCAGCACAAAGTTCGGTATCAACGTCGGTGGCGGTTTCACTTTCAACCTGAGCGGCTTCGAGACTTTCGTCGAAGCGCGCTTCCACTCCGTCTTCACCGAACGACAGCAACACGAACTTCATGCCGATCTCGTTCGGCTTCAAGTTCTAACACCGTTCCCCGCAGGTATCAGCCGCGGACCGACAATACGAACACGACGGCCAGCGCTCACTCCGGTGACGATGGCCGTCGTTTTCCATCGTGGGGTAGCTCACCGTCGCGCGGCGAACATATGCCTGCGGAACAGCGGCACACATGCTGCTTTCCTTGGGCTAACAATGCTCTCGCTCGCCTACGAACTCGCGCGTTGCCCCGTGTGCAACAGTGCCGACTCCCGCGAAATCGCGGGGGCGGATGACGTGCGAGAAGAAGTCGAAGCGCTGTGGGGATTCCACACGCGCCGGTTGCGCGCAGACACGCCGGTCGAGCGGCTGACGGATCGCGTCGCGTTCTCACAGGCGCCGCCGCTGCGCCTCGTTCAGTGCGTACGCTGCGAGACGGTGTTCCGAAATCCGCGAGAGCGCGCGTTCGAAGTCACCGACACATACGCCGACGAGACGCCGACCATCGAGACGCTGCAATCGCTGCACGACACACAGCGGTCCACGTTCGAGGGCCAACTCTCACGCCTGATGGACGTCGCCGGCCGTGTGGGACGCGGACTCGAGGTCGGCAGCTATGCCGGCGGATTTCTCGAGGCAGCGCGCGACGGCGGGCTGGCACTTCGAGGGGCTCGACGTCAATGAGTCTGCGAACGAGTTCACGCGCTCGCTCGGCTTCACGGTGACAGCCGGCGACCTCACGTCCTATCGCACGACGCAGCCGTTCGACGCGGTCGCGATCTGGAACTGCTTCGATCAGCTGCCCGATCCTCGCGTCGGCCGCGCGCGCCGCGCGTGCGTTGCTCAAGCCGAATGGCGTCCTGGCGATCCGCGTCCCTAACGGAGCGTTCTACGCGACCGTGCGCCAGCGTCTCGATGGGCTCACCGGCCCGATCGCGCGCGCATTGCTCGCGCACAACAACCTGCTCGCGTTCCCGTATCGCCACGGCTTCACGGTACAGTCACTGACACTGCTGCTCGAGGATACCGGCTTCGACGTCGTCCGCACGTACGGCGATGCTCTGGTACCGATCGCCGACGAGTGGACACGCGGCTGGGCGGCGGCGGAAGAGCGAATGATCAAGACGACGATCAAGGCGCTCGCCGCGCTCGACACCGAGGGCGCGCCGTGGTTCGAGATCTACGCGAGAGCGAGCGGTACGCCGATCAGCCGCCCCGTGCCTAACGTCTAGTGGACGCGCGTGAGATGTTGAGAGCAGGCGATACTGGCCCCTAGCCAGAATCGGCAAATGCGTTACGCCTCTCGCCTGTCACGGAAGGGCTGCCCTTTGCCAATTCTGGCTATAGGGCCTACCTCGCCTACTCTCAACATCCAGCACGCAGTCCACCGGCGCTACCGCGCAGGGACCGGTGTCTGCAACGTCGTCGCAAGCCACCTGGCGGCTGATCGCACGGCCTCATCGGGCAGATAGTGCCCAGCCTCGAACCACTGGATTTCCTTCGGCTCCCCCGCCGCCGCGAACAGACGCTCGGCCAGCGCCGGAGGAATGGTGCGGTCGCGCTTACCGTGCACCATCAGCAGCGGCCGTCCGGCGAGCGCGCGCACTCCGGCGAGCGGATTCGCCACCGCGCGAATGAGCGCCGAGAATGGAAAGTCCGGCAGGTCTCCTCCGGCCGCTAGCACCACTGCACGCGGTGCACGATCTCGTTCCGCGACGGCGAGCGACAGGTAGGACCCGAGCGAGTATCCGACAAGCGCGAGGCGGTCGCGATCGATCTCCGCGCGCGCCGATAGAAAACGGAGCGCGAGTTGCGCCTCGTCTATCGCCGTCCGCCAGCGAGAGGCGATATCGAACGGATTGCGCATCGACCGAAGCTCGAACGGGTCCGCTCGCTCGCCGTGCAACGGGAGATCGATCGACAGGCTGGCAATGCCGAGCGGCAGCAGGGCGTCGCCCACGTAGTCCGCCATGTCTTCCTTGCGCGATGCGTAGCCGTGCAGGAGAAGCGCGGCGGGAACTCGGTCGGTCGCCGCCAGGCAATCGCAGCACAGCGGGAACCGGCGCATCCGCACTCGGTCCGTCGTCGGCGCGGAACGTCAGCGAGATCGCGCGCCACCGTTGGGGATCGCGCGCTCGCTCAGCGTCTGTTGCGTGATGCGTTTCTTCACTCCCCGTGCCGACACCTAACGCGGCTTGAGCTCCACGTTGCCCTTGAAGCTGCGGACGACGACACGCGTGTCGCCGGTGCCTGACGAGAACCCGAGCTCCATGCCTCGGCCTTCCCGTCCTGCGATGGGCCGGCTCGAGGTGACGGCATTCTCGATGGTGCCGGTGACCGTCACCGCGTCGAGCTCGACGTTCGGCCTGGGCGGGAGGCGGAGCTCGACTCGCGCCGCTGTGCGTGGTGAGGTCGACCGAACCCTTGTATCCGACCTCGCCACCGTAGACGACGTCCCCGGTCACCGTCTCGAACTTGCCGCGCTCGTAGCGACCATCGGTGACGCGAACCGTGCCGCTGACCGATCGACAGGCCGGCGTCCTCGCTCCCGCCGCGCACATCGATGTCACCCGTTGCGGTCTTCACGCGCAGCCAGGCGGCACCCGCGAGCACGCGAACGCTACCATCCATGGATTCGATGTTGAGCTCACGCGGTGCGCTCTGAGACGGTGACTGAACCACCGACAATGTTGAGATCGAGCCCGCCGGTCACGCCCGACACCTCGATGTCGGCGCTGCCACTCTTCGCCCACACGCGCGCTCGCAGAGGAACATGGATCTCGAGCACGGCGCCGCTCGTGTAGCCCTCGGACTGTGGCTTCCACGAAGAACTTGGCGCCGCGCGGCAATCCCGCAGGTGCAGAAGCCAAGCCACCGTCGAAGACGCCAGCCCTTCGGCATGGTCCCGCTCACTACGAGCGAGTCCCGATCCCAGCCGATGATGCGGAGCGTCGAGAACGCTCCGAACAACCGAATCGACGCGTCCGAAGCGACGGCCCCGCGCCTCTCGATCGCCACGCGCGGCGTCGCCCCTTTGGCGGGATCGCCACCCTTCTGGGCGCGGGCGTCCGCACCGGCCGCTGCGAGTGCGGCGGCGACCACCACCGCCCACCCGACGGGAAGGGACCCGCCGTGCCGGCGAGCCGAGTATCGACTGGAGATCATGGACATCCGTTCGTCATGCGTAGCGTCGTCCCTTTCATGAGTCAGATCCTGGAGCTCAGCTCCGACGTTCGTCGCAGCAGATCGAGCTTTCTCTGGTAGCTCGCCGACAGGAGATCGACGAGGGTGGCGTTGTTCGGGTCTGCGACGAGGGCATTCCGCGCTTCGGCAATGGCAGAGTCGATGACGGCGAGGCTGCGGTCGACCGTTCGAATGGTCTCGGGACTGAGCCGACTGCGCTGAGCGTCGACCGCCTGGAGCAGCTCGCCGATCGCGCGACTGTATTCTCCCTCCGCCATCGTGAAGCCGACCGGGAGAACGGACGGTGGCACCGGGGCACTGCCAGGAGCACGCACGGAGGGGTACTGGTTGGCGAGCCGCTGAGCGTTGTTGCCGCGGAGCATAAGCGCGGTGATCCCCGACGAGACGATAACCAGGATGACGGCAGCAACCGCCAGAAATGCCGGGGATTGCCACCGTTTTCGGGTAGTACCTGGACTGCGCTGATCAGCCTTGCTCACGATGTGGCCGGTGCCGATGACCGGGAGCACCACCTCCTTGCGCCGGTCCAATGATTCTTTGAGGTCGGCCCAGATATCGTCCGGTGGCGCGAGAGTACGCGGGAGCTGAGCCGCGGACTGTACGACGGACCGCAGCACGGAATACTGGCCAGCGCACACGGAGCATGATTCTATGTGCTTACTTACGATAGACATAGATCGCTCGTCGAGTACGCCGTCGGCGTAGTCGTTCAGTGTGTCGAACGCTATGTGCTCCCGTTCGCCCTTCATCGTGAAAGTGCCTCCATCAGTAGCTTCCGTGCACGGTGCAACTGCGCCCGCAACGTTCCCTCGGCCGATCCTGTCATGCGCGAGATCTCTTCGTGCCGATAGCCTTCGATGTCGTGGAGCACGAACACGGTCCGTGCTCCCAGTGGCAGCGCCGCTATCGCGCGATCGAGGTCCATGCGCGTTTCAATGTCTTCCGGTAACGTGATCCCGGACATCTCTGGAGCATCTTCTCGTGCTCCGGCGTCGTCATTCCCTGCGTCTTCGGTCGTCCGGTCCTCCGCGAGCACTACCCGGGCTCGTCGGCGCCGGTCGGTGCGTGCCTCCGTAAGTACCTCGTTCACGGCAATTCGGTGCAGCCAGGACGATAGCTGCGAATCCCCGCGGAACGACCCAAGGCGATCCCACGCCCGCACGAACACGCTCTGGGTCAGTTCCCGAGCCCGGGCGGCGTCCGCGGTCATGCGTAGGCAGAGCGCGTACACACGACCCACCTCGCGGCGGTAGACGTGCTCGAACGCTGCGACATCGCCGGTGCGGGCACGCTCGACCAACTGCGCGTCGTCATCGCGGTCCGGAAAGTCGTTCGCGGGTGGAACCGCGGTCATTGAGTCAATCGTGTGCTTCCGGGCGGCGATCGGTGGCATCCCGGTTCATAGGATGCCAGCCAACGGAACAATGCTTGAATCTGTGGCATCCAGCTGCCCGCTGCACGCAGCTGCACGCTGGGCACATCAGCCGACGGCTGCATGCTGCGGCCGCACGCTGCGCGCTGCTGCCAATACCGCCCGGTCACCCACGCGCGCTCGCCGCAGCGACCAGCACGAGCGTACCCAGCGACCAGCTCGCAGTTCCCAGCTCCAGCTCGAGTCCCCAGTCCCCGTTCTTCTCCGCTGGCGCCGGCCTGCGAAGTTGCTGAGTTTGACGGCCAGACTTCTACCACGATTCCGGATTCATGAACGCTCGGTCGGTCCGCACGTCCGTCCTGCTGCTCTTCGCCATCTTCATGGCTGCCTGTCAGCAGGCCGCGAACACCAGCGCCGACGCCACGAACGAGCTGGCGAGCCGGCCGCGGCTGCCGACCGGGGCGTATCTCGATCCGGTCGTCCCCGCGTCTGCCGTCGGGTCGATGCCATTGGCCATGGTGCTCGCGCCGGGCGGCGGACAGATCGTCGTGCTGCTGAACGGGTGGCGGGAGCAGGGGATCCAGATCGTCGATCGGCAGACGGGCCAGGTGGCGCAGACGCTTCTCCAGCCCGCGGCGTTTCTCGGGATCACGTTTTCGCCCGACGGGCGGACGCTGTACACCTCCGGCGGGAATCAGGACGTCATTTACCGTTACGACTGGGCCGCCGGACGCGCGACGCTCGCCGACAGCATTCCGCTCGCGGTGAAAGAGCCGGATCGCTCCGGGCGATCGTACCCCGCCGGCATTGCCGTCTCTCGCGACGGGTCCCGGCTGTACGTGGCGGAGAATCTCTTCGACTCCGTCGCGGTGTGGATGTCGCTTCGAAGCGCGTCGTGCAGCGATTCGCGACCGAGCGCTACCCGTACGGTGTTGCCGTCGCGCCTGACGGACGCGTCTTCGTGTCGGCCTGGGGCGGCAACACCGTCGCACTGTTCCGGCCTAACGCGGACGGCAACCTGCAGGCCGACGGACAGCTCCGCGTCGCGCGCCACCCCTCCGCGCTCGCGCTGTCGAGCGACGGGTCACGCCTGTTCGTCGCATCGGGCAGCACCGACCGCATCGCGGTGGTGGACACGCGCGCGAAGCGCGTCATCGCCGAGCTCAGCGACGCACCGCCCGCCGGACCGCGTGAAGGCAGCACGCCTAACGCGCTGGCGCTCGATGCCACCGGTACCCGACTCTACGTGGCCGAAGCGGACAACAACGCCATCGGCATCTTCGATCTGTCGCCAGCAACGTCCGGCGTGGCGACCGCCACCGGCCGCGACAGCCTCGCCGGCCGAGTGCCGGTCGAGTGGTACCCGACGGCGGTAATCGCCGCCGGCGACACGCTGCTCGTTGCCAACGGAAAGGGCCGCGGCACCGCGCCTAATCGCGACTACCCGCACCCTGGCACTGGCGTACACACCACTCGACCCCAGACGTACACGCTCGGCCAGCTGAACGGGTCCGTTCTGGCGGCGCCGGTCGCGCGCGCGTCCGGGCCGGATCTCGAGAGCCTAACGCGACGGGTGGAGCGCGCGAACGGCTGGCGCGAGGTCACGCGCGACGCGACGTACCCGCCATTCGAGCACGTGATCTACATCATCAAGGAGAACCGCACGTACGATCAGGTGTTCGGCGACATGACGCAGGGCGACGGCGACACGTCGCTCGTGTTCTTCCCGCGCGCGAACTCACCGAACCATCACGCGCTCGCCGATCGCTTCGGACTGTTCGATCGCTTCTTCGTGAACGCCGAGGTCAGCCCGGACGGGCACAACTGGTCGATGGCCGCGTACGCGACGGATTATCTGGAGAAGACAGTGCCCGTCGAATTATTCCGGGCGCGGGCGGACGTACGACTGCGAGGGGACGAACCGCGACCGCGTCCCATCCGACGAGGGCGCCGAGGACGCCTCCGAGCCGGCGAACGGCTACTTGTGGGACCTCGTGCAGCGAAAGGGACTGACGTTCCGGAACTACGGCGAGTTCGTGATCCCGGAACGGGACGAACCCTAACGCGACGATGCCCTCGGGATACCGCGGCGTCAAGCCATTCCTGGCGGCGAACACGAACCGCGATTTCCCGCCGTTCGACATGAACATCACCGACCAGCGTCGAGCGGACATCTGGCTGGCCGAGTTTCAGCAATACGTGCAGCGCGGCACCATGCCGTCGCTGATGATCGTGCGTCTGCCTAACGATCACACCGCGGGCGCGCGTGCCGGCGCTCCGACGCCGCACGCCTACATGGCCGACAACGACCTCGCGCTCGGCCGCGTCGTCGAGGCCGTCTCGAAATCTCCCTTCTGGAAGAACACGCTCATCGTCGTGCTCGAGGATGACGCGCAGAACGGGCCGGATCACGTCGATTCGCATCGCTCCGTCCTGCTCACCATCTCCGCGTACTCGCGCGCCGGGACCGTGCATCGGTTCACCAATACCACGGATGTACTCGCAACGATCGAGGACGTGCTGGGCCTCGACGCGCTGTCGCAGTTCGATCACTACGGCCGGCCGTTGCGCGAGATCTGGACGACGGAACCCGACCTCACGCCCGTACACGGCGCTCGTGCCGTCAGTGTCGCTCGACGCCAGGAATCCGGCGTGGCGGCCGCGACGCGCGCGAGTCTGCGACAGCTGGACTTCGACTTCGAGGACGTCGCCGAGGAGCGTGCATTCAACCGGGTGCTGTGGCGCGACGATCAAGGGAGAGACGGTCCCCTATCCCGGCATCAACCGAATGTCGGCGCTCGAATGGAAGCGCGGTTGGTAACGCGATTGGCAGCGCTGCTGGTAACGAGCCGACTCCATTGACGCGACGTCGCGTCGTCCCTCGATGACTCCTCGATGACCACGAAGCGGTGGGTACTCACCGCGCTCTCGTTCCTGCTCGCCATCGGCGCGTCGGTGTACATCATCCGCTCGAGCTGGTCGGCGGAAGGGGCACGCGTGGGACTGCCGCTGTGGGGTCACCTGGCATGCCTCACGGCCGCGTCGCTCGAGGTACTGACACGGTCCATCAAGATCCGGCTGAGCGGCGCGCGCTGTCCGAATTCCACTGACGCTGCGGACGGCATTTCGCGTGTCGTTAGGCGGAGACTTCGCCGGGTCCATCACGCCCTCGCGATCGGGCGGCGAGCCCGCGCGATTCCTCATTCTTCGCGAAGCCGCGTTGCCGGTAGCGGACGCGCTCGTGATCCTCTTTCTCGAGCTGTCGCTCGAGGTGCTGTCGCTCGCCTCGCTCGCCGTGATCGTCTACGCCGTGCTCGGCGGATCGTCGAACGCGGTACGTGGACTGGTCGGGATGGTCGGCGTGTACTCGACGTTGGTGATTGCTGCCGGCGTCGTCGGCTTGACGGCGTCGCGGCGGTGGGCCGACGGCCCGCCGCCAGCCTGGCTTCATCGCCTGGATGTGAGCGACCATCGCTGGCACAACATGCAGCGCGCGCTTCACCATCTGCGCGACAACGTGGGGAAGCTGCGCCAGGCGCGGTGGTGGGTGCTCGTGAGCGCGCTGCTCTTCTCGATCATGCACGTCGCGATGCGCCTGTCGGTGCTGCCCATCGTCGTCTATGCGCTCGGTGTTCGTGCGCCGATTGGCCCGCTGATCCTCTGGCCGCTGGCGATCATGTACGGCGGGAACGCCGCGCCGGCACCGGCTGGCGGCGGGCTCATCGAGGTCGCGTTCCGCGGCGCGCTCGACGAGTACATCCCCGTGCAGATCTTCGGCGCCGCGCTCCTCTGGTGGCGCGTGTATACGTTCTACATCCTGCTCATTGCCGGCGCGCTCGTGACGGGCGCGACGGTGATGCGCGCGCTACGGCGCAACGGAGACGCAGCACTGGAGGACGAGTGATCCGGGTGGCCCATGGCGTTTGATGCGGGGCTCGTGGAACGCGTGGCCGATGTACTTCTGCAGATCGGCGAGCGCGGCGTCAGGCAGAAGAACGTCTTTGGCGGGCGGGGGTTTCTCGTCGGCAAGTCGACGTTCGTGATCGTCTGGGGCGAGGGCTTGCTGGTGAAGACCACAGCGGCAGAGTACGACGACCTCCTGGCGCAACCTGGAATCGAGCGGTTCGCGCCGGGCGGCGAGGGGAGCATGGGCACGTGGCTGGTCGTTCCCGCCGATGCCATCGCGGACGATCCGGAGCTCACGGAGTGGGTTCGTCGCGGCCTCCGCGGGATCAGGCGTTAGGCGTTACTCCAATGTCCTCCCGGTGATGAGCGATTGTCATCCCGAGCGCGATTGTCATCCCGAGCGCCAGCGAGGGATCTTCCGTGAAATGATTGTGGCCAGGCTGGCTGCAATGAGCTCAGGCAGGTCGCTGACACACGAAGTCCGCTGAGCCGGCAACAGCAGTAAACGACACCGGTAAACGACAACAGCAAACAACAGAGACAGGATTGCCAGGATTGGCAGGATTGAAGAGACGTCTCGAGGGGTGATCGCGATCCGCCCGCCCGGAATCCTGTCAATCCTGCAATCCTGTCTGCTGTTGCTGTTGTCGTTCGTCATCCCGAGGACCGCCGGAGCCTGCCCTGAGGAGCGCAGCGACGAAGTGAGGGACCTGCTGTGAGGTCATCGTGGCTGCTCTGGCCACGAGTGCTTCACAGAAGATCCCTCGCTGCGCTTCGCTGCGCTCGGGATGACAACGCTGCCGCTCGGGATGACCACACCGTCTAGCCGCCCTCGCACGGGCGCCTGACGGCGACGACTGTTCCGGCCTCACCCATGGCCGTCGCGCGATCGATCTCTTCGATACTTCCGCGCATCATCGAGCCCGGCGGACCGGACAGGCGCACGCGATCGGTGCGCGTTCCGTAACTCCACTCGAGCTCGACGGCGTCCGGCCCCGCCGGTCGCCACAAGCCGTTAGGCAGCGTGCCGACGCGCGCGAGATCGCGCGCCCGATACCACACCCCGTCGGCATTCGCTGGCACGATCTCCGAATCCAGCGCAATGCGCCGAGGCACCTGCCGAAATCCAGTGCGTGCCTGCGCGGCGGTGGGCGTGATGCCGAGCTCGTAGCACCCAACGGCGTTCGACTGCGCGGCGGTGATCGGCGCACCAGGAGGCGCGTCCGAGGTGGCTGCGGCCGTGCGCTTCCGAGCCGCCGCCGTCCCCGTCGTCACCACTTCACTCAGCGCGACGCTGCTTGGCGTGAGCACGATATCCGCGTTCGTCGACTGCCCCGCCACGACGGTGACGTCGCGACCGACGGTGTCATAGCCAATGCGGCGAACCGTTAGGCGGCGGGCACCCGGTGCCAGTCCGCCGAGCGTGAATTCGCCAGCGGCGTTCGTGGATACGCCCGTCTCCGTCCCCGCGACGCGCACCATCGCGCCTTCGAGCCCGGTGTTGTTCGCATCCGTGATGCGACCACGCACGATTCCGGTCGCAGCCGATACGTTCGCGGCGTCCGCACGAACCGAATTGGCGTTGGCACGCTGGGACCTGGCGATTGCCGAGCCCGCAGCGAGTGGGCTGACAGCTCTTCGCGCCGCGTATCACGATCGCCGACGAATCGCGCCCGCGGCTTTTCGGTCGCGAGGACCGACGCCGGCGGCGGTGCCTTCTTGAGCTCATCCCTCGCAACGCTGTCTTGCTTCGCGAGCGATTGTCGGCGCAGCTCGGCCGGCGCGACGAATCCGTCCTTCGCGCGGTCGTCCACCGATGTCTTCGCCGACGGAGGCGGCGGTGCGCCCGGCGCCGACGCCGCGCGTTGCGGAGCTGGAGCACTCTCGCGCTTCGCGTCGGCGACTTTCTCGCTCGATTCCAGGCGAGCCGCGTCCCGAAGCGTGCGTGTGTCGGCGGGAGCGGATGCGACCCGCGGCTGGCCAGCCGCAGCCCCCGCGGCACCTAACGACTGCGGCGCCGGCGCGGCCGGCGAAGGCGCCGCCGAGGGCACTACCGCACGGCCTCCGGACGCAACGGCAGACGACGGCACCGCCGAATCGGCGATCGGGCCGGACGCCGGGGACGACGCCTCGGTTTCGCTCAGAGCGCGCATGTCTGGCCCGCTCGCTCGCATCAACGCGAATGTTCCGACCGCCATGACCACAACAGCGGCAGCCGCGAGCGACGGACCTCGGAACCACCGCCGCTGCGCGCGCTGCTGTCGCCTGCGATGACGACCGCGGCGCGACGACAGGGGCTGCCGGCGTCTCGGCTCCGCGCTCCGCATCCGATCGAGGCGTGGACGGTAACGGAACGACGTCGCGCGGGACGCTGTCGAGCGACATGAGAATGCGCGACGAAGCCGCGATCAGCCCACGCGCCTCCGCCACCGCGTCGGCACACGGCCGGCACGCGGCGACGTGCTCTTCGACGGCCCGCGCCTCGTCTCGGAGGCAACTGGTCATCGAGCCACGCGTGGATCGTTCCCTCGTCAAGATGCTGCATGTCCTCCTCCTGCTGCGCCGCGGCGCCCTTCGGCCTGCATTGCCTCGTACGCCTCGGCGAGTCTCCGGCGAGCACGCGCGAGCGTCGTTCCAATGGAGCCTGGTGACAATTCCAGTGCCTCCGCGATCTCGTTGTAGTCGAGCCCTTCCTCGCGCATGAGCAGCGCCAGTCGGTCGCGCTCCGCGAGTGCTTCCACCGCCTTTCGCGCGAGCGCGGCTTCCTGAGCTCGCTCGAGCGATGAGGGCTCGGGTTCCTCCATCTCTCTCGCGCGTTCCTCATCTGCGAGGATCGCGAGGTGACGGCGACGCCGTTCATCCTTCCGTGCCTCGTCACGCACGAGGTTCGTGGCAACGGCGAACAGCCACGACCGCTCGCTCGCGAGCGTGTCCTGCCGGAGGGCGCGCAGGAAGGTTTCCTGCGCGACCTCTTCGGCCCAATCGCGGTCGCCGAGGCGCCGGGTCAGGTACCGCACGAGAGCGGTGTTGTAGGTGCGGAACAGTCGCTCGACGTCTTCGTCCTTCACGGCCTCACCGGTCTTGCCTCTGGCTACGTCCGGCGGCGAGCCGGTCCAGCGAGCATGCGCTCACCAGGCCGCCTCGGTCGCCGCGACATCTCGCGCGCTGAGCGTTTCGACACCGTCCTCCACGAATGCGACCGCAACGGCGCGTCCCGCCACGACGATACCCGCGTTGCTACCCGGACCGACGAGCGAGAGCGGTGCGCGCAGATCCTCGATTCGCTCGAGCAGCGCGAAGTACGCGGACGAGTACGGCTTCACTCGAACCGTGCGCATGGTGCTGACGTAGCGTGCATCGGTCCAGGTGCCCGCTGCGAGGGTGAACGTCCGTGTCCCGATACGACGCGTCGTCGCGCCCGCTGCACCGCTGAAATCTGCGCTGGCGGAGTCGACAGCGGACAGGGTGGTCGCGGCGCGCTGCGCGGCCGCCGTCTTGGCCATGTCGAACCGCTGTTCGCGGGTCAGCTCTGCAGGCGCGGACGCCGGCATCGGACGGGCCTCGTCGCGCGCCGACCCGGTCCCGGCACGCGTGTCCTTGCGATCGACCGCGACCGCGGTGCCCGTCACGACAACCTCATTGAGACGTGCAGAGGAGGCGTTGCCAAGCTTGCCTGGATGCTTGCATGCCCGGCTCGAGCACGAGATACGACGACAGCTCGGTCGGTATCCCGTAACGGGTGCCGAGCGTACGCAGCTCGTCGTCGAGCTCGGGCGACGCGCCATTGCGTCGACGCTCGGCCGAGAGCCACCCGGCGCGCTGCGCCGCCCACAGGCGGGCGACAAAGCTGTTGCGGCGCTCGCGATCAGGGAAACGCACCTGCTCCGTCCACGTCACGGGACCATTCGCGGTGCGACCTTCGACGACGATGCGTCCGTTGCCGTCGCCGGAGTAGCGCGCGAACAGGACGAGGTCCTGACCGGCGAAGATGTCCGTGGGCAGCGACGGGTGCAGCTTCGTCAGGCGAACGCCTTCCGCCCTAACGCGGACGTCGGTGACGATCGGACTCGTTATGCGCGTGGCGACGAGCGACACCGCGCGCTCGACGGACTCGTCGGGCCGTACGAATTGCGCGGTCCCGCGACCGTCGACGGCAAGTTGCTCGACGAGCGCGGCGTTCACATCGGCGCCGACGCCGAACGTGAACACGCGCGCGCGGCCTCGCACCCGGCTCGCCAGCGCGGCGATGCGGTCTGCGTTGCGCTCGCCGACGGTCGGCTCGCCATCGGTGACGAAGAAGACGATGGGCATGCGTGCTTCGTCGGTGGGCGTGTCGAGTGCTTCCTCGAGCGCGCCCGAGATGTTCGTGGATCCCTCGGGGCGGAGATCATCGAGGTAGCGGTTCGCCTCGTCGATGTTCCGGCGCGTGGCGGTGGTGAAGCCGTTGCCGAACGTGCGGACGTCGGTCGAGAAGTCGATGATGCGAAAGCGATCCTGCGATCCGAGCGATGCGAGCATCTGCCGGCCGGCGGCGCGCGCCTGCTCCATCTTCTGGCCGCGCATGGAGCCGGACACGTCGACGACGAACGTGAGGTCGCGCGGCGTCGTCCGCGCGGCGATGGCTGGCGGCGTGACCGTGATCAGCGCGAAGCCTTCCTCGCCACTCGGCGCGTACGGCAGCATCGCGACAGAGGCAGACGACGTTCGGCGAAGTGGCAGCAGGACGGTGACCTGCGGCGCGTCGCCGACGGCGGTCACCTCGCGACGCGAGCCGCGATCGGTGACGCGCAACTCGTGCGTCGGCGAGTACGGGCGACCGTACTCCTCGCGGTCCGTGTAGACGAGCGTGAACAGGTTGCCCGACTCGTCCTCGCCGCGCTGCTGCTGGCTGGCGTTAGGCATCACGTCGGAGCGCATACGATCGATCCCGCGGCATTGGCACGGGCAGCGGCATGGGATGCGGGAACGGGATGCGGCATGGGCTGCGCTCGTGGCCCGGACCCACGCAGGTAGTCGACGCGGACGCGCGCTGCCTTCGCGCTCGGCGACGGACTGGAAGCGAACGATGACGCGCTTCTCCTCGCCGGGTCGGATGGGGAAGATGCGTGTGCGCAGCAGGCCACGGCCCATGTACTCGACGAGCGCGGGGTCCTTGCTCCGCCTAACGATATCCTCGTAGACGCGACGTGCCTGATCGGCCGCCATGGTCTCGCCGGAGACCATCTCGCCATCGATCTCGAGCTCGAGGGCCTCGAACGCGGCGCCGGCGGGCATGGGGAAGATGTAGTCCGCTTCGCCGATGAGCGGACCACGATTCCGGAAGGTCTCCGTGATCTGATAGCGGAGTACCCGATCCGCGAGATCGACGCGGACTTGACTGGACGTCCGCTGGATGGCGCCCGCGGTTGGCGGAACGCAGCTCCGGTTCTCGGCGCACGGGCGTGGAATGATCGTTCCCTGCCCCTGGAGGGCGATGGGCGCGGATAAGACGCTATGGCGAGCAGTGATCGGACACGCATGACAGGGCCTGGGAAGAGGTTCTGTCATGGAGACGTCCGATCTTCGCGGACTTGCACACGTACAGATCATCCCGCCGGGGTCGGTGGGAACTACGATTGGGCGGATGACACGGAAAACGGCCGGATCACGGCTTTGCATCGACGCTGGCTCGCTCGCCGGACCCTGAACATAATGGGAACGGCCGCTCGGGAGACTCCTGCGTCCCGAGCGGCCGTTCCCAATAGGATTCCGGCCCGTGGCGTGAGGAGCCGTCGATGACGCGATTCGTATCCGGCTCACTTCCGCGTCATCCGCGAAATCGCCGTTCCCACCGGCCGCGCTGGGTCATGCGATCGAGCCGGCCCGCAGTCCGCGATGTGCCACTGACGCGCGATCGATCCGAGATCGGGCTACGGGTGCTTCTCCATGCTCGCGGGCGTGTTTCTCCGCTCCATCTCCTCCGGGAGGCGCGGCCACTCGCCTGCCCTCGCCACCACGCGCACGGAGATGAGCTCCTGATCCGCGCGATCTACGGTCCTCTCGAAGCGTTCCCCAGAGTTGCGCACCGCCCATCCCAACGAGAACGCCACCGGTGATCCGCGAGCCGCGGCTCGCTGTAATCGGATCGCGATCTGCTCCGTCCGTGCCGCGTTCTCGCCGGTGAGCACGATGAGGAACTCATCGCCCCCCAATCGGATCACCGGCTCCTCGGCGCGCACCTGACGCATGAGGAAGCGACTCATCTGCACGAGCACCTTGTCGCCTTTCTTGTGACCGTGCAGGTCGTTGTACGCCTTGAAGTGATCGATGTCGATGTAGATGCAGCCCCACTGCGACACCCGATCTTCCGCCAGACCGTCGCCCAGGGCGAGCAGGTACCGACGGTTGTAGCAGCCCGTAAGGGCGTCGCGGATGCTCTGCTCGCGAAGCTGGATCTCCAGCTCCTTGCGACGCGTGATGTCGATGAGGATGCCGTGGTAGTACGTCTCGCCCGTGTCGGGATCGCGGCAGACATACGTCGTATCGAGCACCGTGCGACGCTGGCCGTCGGGGCGCACGATCGCGAGCTCGAAGTCGCGCACCGCGCCGTCGCGCTCGAGCAGCGCCATCTCCAGCGACCGTCGACTCGGATCGGCGATGAGATCGCCGGCTCGGAGGCGCGAGAGCTCGCTGATCGACGGACACCCCGAACATCCGGAGGAACGCCGGATTGGCATCGAGAATGTCGCCTTCAGCGTTCGTGATGTAGATGCCCTCCTCCAGATTCTGGACGATCAGGAGGAGGGTTTCGGGGTCGTCGAGACTTCGGAAGCGCCGTCCTTCAGTCACCGGATCGCGCTCGGACTCGCTCACGCCGCGGCCCGCGACAGGTCAGCGACGGCGAGTCGAGGTTCCCATTTCGCCATCATCGCGATGAACGCCCTGCTGACATCGGGATCGAACTCGGTGCCGGTGCCGCGCTCGATGTACGTGAGCGTCGCCGCCGGCTCCCAGGCATCGCGATACGGACGCTTCGTCCGCAGCGCGTCGTACACATCGCACACGTGCACGAGCGCACTGGCTCTGTGGCAGTCACAGCGATAGTGCCGATCGGGATAGCCGCCACCATTGATCATGATGTGGTGCTCGAAAGCCACGAGCGCCGCCACGTCGAGGTTCTGATCGCTCTGCAGAATCAACCGCGCACCTTCGACCGTGTGCGACCGCATGAGCGCCCATTCCTCGGGCGTGAGCTTGCCGGGCTTGGTCAGGATGTCTTTCGGAACGCGCACTTTGCCGAGGTCGTGCAACATACCTGCAACCCCGTACGAGCGCACCTCCCTTGGCGACAGCCCCATGAACTCCGCCAGCCCCATCGACAACACCGACACGTTGAGTGCGTGCGTCGTCGTGTACTGATCGAACTCCTTCAGCGTGAGCAGCGGCAGGAGCATCGCGCTATCGCCGTGCATCGCCACGGACAGCGAGCGCACGATCGACTCCGCCTCGAGCAGCGGAATGTTCCTGTCGCCGCTGACCTCGTCGTGAACCCATTGAAGGGCATCGACCTCGACGTTGAGGTCCATCATCGATGCCTCATCGACCGCCGCGACTTCGGTGACCCGCTGCTCGTTCGAGCCACGCACCCCGATCGCGCCGAAGCGTATCGTCGCCGCAGCGCCCGAGCGGGGGAGCGGCGTGGAGGCGGTAGCATTCGCGAGCGCGATCGTCGAGAACGCGGACACCCGCGCCAGCACGTCCTCGAGGAATGCGACGTACGCATCGCGCTCCACGATGTCGGCGAATTCGAGACGCTGCACGCCGACGTTCGCGAGACGCAGGGCCCACTCCCAATCGGTGAGTGTGCGAATGGCCTGCTGGCCATACACCACGTCGCTGCCGAGGAAGGAGAAGCTCGGTCGCGGGTCCGCGTCCTGAAGGTCGCGAAGCGTGTCGAACGACGCGACCGCCGCGCGCGCGCGCGCCGGGTGTCCCTCGGCGTAGAGCGACATTGTCGCCAACGCCTGCGCCATGGACGTGAGGAAGCGAACGGCGAGCGTGGTGCGATCGGTCATGCGGCTCCGGTACGAGCGGCGGCGGTGCGGAGGTCGGCGTCCTTGGATTTCGCGACCAGCGCGAGCACCTCGGCGGCTTCCGGGGCGGAGCTCCAATGGGCGGCCAGGCCAGCGATGGAGGAAATGAGCTGCGGCGACTTCTCTCGAAGCACGGGCGTACGCAGCAGCCAGTGCTTCTTCACCGTGCGTTGCGCGATCCAGCGCATGGCGTCGAGCGATCCCGAAGCGGCGAGCGCGCGGATGCCGCGGGCTCGCAGCTCGCCACTCAGCGTGGAGGCGTCGATTCGACGCATGAGGATCGGAACGGCGAGCGCCGGGCATCCCTTGAGCGCCGCGGCGAGCGCGATGCCGAGCGTGCGTTCGTCGGAGTCGTCGAGCCCGATGACGATAGCGGCGTCACGCGTTGCATCGCGGCGAAGCATCAGCTTCACCGCTTCGCGGCGGACGCCGGCATCCGCGCTCGTGGCGTACGGCTCGGGCGTGAACTCGCCGGGCCATTCGCCGAGTCGGTCGATGACGTGCAGCATTTGCCGTTGCGCATGCACCGGCGCGTCTGCCAACCGATCGACGATCCGCTGTCCCGAGACGTCGGCGAGTCGCACGAGCATGTCCGACGCCCAGCCGTGCAGACGTTCCTCCTCGTCCTCGAGGAGATCGATGATCGGATCGACGGCAACCTCCCGCAGTCGCAGCGCGAGACGCTCGGCCAGGCGCGCGTTAGGCGGCTCGCTGTGCAGGAGCGTCGATGAGACGGTCCGGCGTGACGACGCGCGACAGCAGCATATCGCGCGTCTCGCCCTCCGGCGCGTCCTCGAGCAGATCGAGCAATGGCGTGACATCAGGACGCGCGAGCAGCTCGCCGAAGATCCGTTCGGTGTTTGGTCCGATGGTCGAGACCTCCAGCGCCAGCTGCAACATCCGTTCGGGATCGGCGCCGCCGCCTGCATCCACGTCGTGCGTCGCGGTGTGCCGGGCGATGGAGTCGAGCGCGGTGGTGTAGTCGTCGGGGTTCGGATCGGCGAGATCCCAGCTCGAGATCAGACGCCGCACCTGATCGCGCAACTCGGAGTCCGATCGCATCTGCACCGTGCTACCGGGGGTACGCTCGGCGTGCGCGGCAAGCTTCGAGAGCATGCGCGCCGAGCGAGCTCGAGATCGTCTGGCCCGACACATCGGCCGCGGCGCGCACGACGTCGACCACCGCGTCGACCGTGAGTCCATGGCTCGCGTTCATGCGCGAACTGCATGCGCTGCGCGGAATCACCGCCCATCGCGAGCAGGCGCTTGAGCGTGCGCGGCTCCATCTGGCGCACGAGCTTCGAGACGCGGTCGCGCAGCGGGGCCGCCGCGCGCTGCTCGTCGGTGTTGAGCTCGTCGGCGATCTGCAGCATGTAGCCGACGACGACCTGATCGTACGCCGAGTCGCCCTGGTGCGCGTCGATGGCGCGGGCAACCGCTGTCGGATCCGTGGACGTCAGCTCCGACGTCGCCTCGCGAGCGAGGGCCGCGCGCGCGAGTCCGATCCAGAGTTGAGCGGCACGCGTGCGCGCCTCGCGAGCGTCCTCTCCTTCGACGGCAGCATCGTCGAGACCGTCACTGATCAGCTCGAGCTGATCGAATGTCAGCGCGAACAGACGTGCGTTGCGCCACCGCTGGAGGACCTCGGGTCCCATGAGTCCGAGCGGTCGCTCGACCCGCCCACCATCGATCGCGATCGTCGCGAGCACCTCGGCCAGCTCTTCCTTGTCGAGACCGCGGCTCAGACGCAGCGCGCCGATCTGGTGGCGATGGAGGCGCGCGGCGAAGTCACGGAGGATGGGATGATCTTCGTCGGTGGCAATGCCTTCGATGATCAGTTGGCGGCGTGCGACGCCTATCGAGAGCGTCGGCGTCTGCTCGAGAAACGCGGCAAGCCGGCGCGCCAGACTATCGACGGCCGCGACGAGGAGCGGGTGGGTGCCGGGATAGATGGCGTTCTTGTGCACGGCCACCGCCAACTCGATGAGCAAGTCGGCGTGGTCCTGGGGCAGCGCGGCGTCGGCGGAGCCAGTGACGATCGAGCTCATTGCATGGTGCACCCGCTGCAGGCGGGAGCCGAGTTCTGGCGCGAGAAGTGCTTCCCCAGGAGAGAGATCGCTGCCAAAAAGACGAGCCGGCGGGACTGAGGTTACGGGTCTTTACCGGGCAAAGCGACGATCGACGTTGAATTGGGATCGCAAACGACGTGAGCGCGCGGCGCGCGGAGGGAGCATGGCGGATCGGGAGAGTACTGGTGGCGCAGGTGGCACGGACCGCTCGCGACAGCAAGGGAGTGGCCGAGCGGACGAGGGCTTCGGCGACGACGCGGGAACGCGTGTAGGGCGCCCGGATTCCGCGGGGACACGTGCTGAGCCAAGCACGGGTACTGGAGTGCCGGTCGGCGAGGAAGGCTCGATTCTCGAGGGCGAGGAGAGCCGTCGCGGGATGACGGCGAGCGACCGCGCCGGCACGGGTGCCGGGGCAGAGGGCGCCGAGGGCATTCACGGGGCCAAAGGACGTGACCCCAAGGAGAAATCCAGCGTCGAGCACGTCGAGCACGCCCACGGCGAGCCCGGACGCGGCGAAGGAGCAGGGCTCTCGGGATCTGAGCCACTCCGGCATCGTGAGACTGAGCACCAAAGCGGCTATGGTGGCAAAGGTGCTGAGCCGAAGACCAGCTCGGATGATCGATAACCGCTAGCTGGTTGCTGGGTGGTCGTGCTGGTGGCTGGGTGACGCTGGGTGACCAGCCACCGGCGGGCCAGGTAGCTTCTGCCGATGCTTTCTGCCTCGCATCGGGAAGTGCTCGAGGCGGTCGCGCGGCGGGTCGTGCCGCACGCCTACGACGACGGCGCTCAGACGGCGGATCTCGTCGCGCGCATTGAGGCGCATCTCGCGCTGGCGCCCACCTGAACGCGTGCGCGACCTCGAGCTTGCGCTCACCGTGCTCGGTAGTCGAGCCGCGGCGCTGCTGCTCTCGGGGATGACGGCGCCCTTCCCTCGCCTGTCGGCCGAACGGCAGGACCGATGCTCGCGCGGTGGTCGACGTCTCGCGTGGGCGTCGCGCGCAGCGTGTATCAGGGTGTGCGGCGACTCGTGCTCGCGGTGTACTACTCGCAGCCCGAGTCGTTCGCGGACATTGGCTACCTCGGCCCGCTGCACGAGCGCGCGCTGGCGTTCGCGTGGGAGGGCCCGGCGCCAGCCGCACGCGCGCGCCTAACGCCGACGAGCCGGTCGCGCGCGGCGCGAGCGGAAGCGCGCGAGTCACTCGTCGCCGCAGCCGCGCCGCCGGAATCGCGAGTGCCGGTCACTCAGCGTCACCCAGCCACCAGCACCGCTCGCTTGACGGCGGACGTCGATCGTCATCGGCAGCGGCGCCGGTGGCGCTGTCGCGGCAGCACGGCTGGCCGAGGCGGGGCGCGATGTGCTGCTGCTCGAGGAAGGCAACCTCGTCGCCCCCGCCGAGTTGAACGAGCGCGAAGGCGACATGACCGCGCGCCTCTACGCGGAGCGCGGCATGCGGGCGACTGACGATCTCTCGGTGGTGCTGTTCCAGGGCGCGGCGGTCGGCGGCGGCACGCTCGTGAACTGGATGATCACGTTTCGCGCGCCCGACTTCGTGCTCGACGAGTGGTCGCGATCGCTTCGGCATTGGTCGGCTTCTCGCCGGCGGACATGGCGTCAACGTTCGAGCGCGTCGAGCGAGAGATTCACGCGACGCCCTGTCCCCGACGACGCGCACTCGCCCGCGAACCGCATTCTCCTCGACGGCGCCCGCCGGCTCGGCTGGCGCGCGACGACCGGATCGCATCAACGCACGCGGCTGCATTCGCGCCGGCTTCTGTGGACAGGGCTGTCGCTACGGCGCGAAGCAGAGCGTCGATCGCGTATACGTGCCGCCGGCGCATCGCGCGCGGCGCGCGGCTGCTCCCCGACGTGCGCGTCGAACGCATCGACGTCGTCGAGCGGGATGGCGCGTCGTCGACGGCCGCACGTGGCGCGCGACGCACGACGGCGCCGCTCAAGCGCGTGCACGCGACGGTCGTCGACCGCCTAACGCGCAAGCCCGTGGGCACGCTCGTCGCCGAAGCGCCCGTGGTGGTGCTCGCGGCCGGCGCCGTGGGAACGCCGGTCATCCTGCAACGGTCGGGGCTCGGCGGCGGCGGCGTGGGCCAGTATCTGCGACTCCACCCGACCACGGCGATCGTCGGAGAGCACAGCGACGACGTCTACGCTGCCGCGGGCATACCGCAGTCCGCCGTGTGCGACGAGTTCATCCGCCGCGACGACCACGGCTACGGCTTCTGGATCGAGTGTGCGCCGATCCATCCGGCGCTGGCCTCACTCGCAGTCAGCGGCATCGGGACCGAGCATCGCGACCTGATGCGGCGTTTTCGTCGCACGACGAATCTCATCGTGCTCGTGCGCGACGGCTCTGACCTCGACGCCTCGAACGGCTCCGTCACCGTCTCGCGCCGTGGGCGCCCGCGCATCGCCTATCGCGTGGGGCCGCGCGACCGCGCGAACCTCGTCGCGGGCGTGCAGGCCTCGGCGAAGATCCTGCTGGCGGCGGGCGTCACGCGGCGTTCGGACGCTGCACACGCTCGGGGGCGAGGTGCGTGACGACCGCGACGTCGCCGCGCTCAGCGACCGCGCGTGGGGCCCGCACGATCTCACGCTGTTCTCCGCCCACGTGAACGGCACCTGCCGGTTGGGAAGCGACCCTCGCACATCGGGCGTCGACGCGACGGGCCAGCGTCACGGCGTGCGCGGACTCTACGTCGCCGACGGCTCGCTCCTCCCTACCGGGCTCGGGGTGAATCCGCAGGCGACGATCATGGCGCTCTCCACGATGATCACGGAGCGGATGGTGGCGAGCGATGCTGTGTGAGTCGAGGGTCACGCGGCCGAGGCGATAGTCCCCACTCGCAACCGCCGTGGCTAGATTGCGCGAATAACTCGCCCTTCACCGCCGGAGTACACCGTGTCCGAAACTGCCTCTTCCGCCGCCGTCGCGTCGTCGGCGTCGTCGCTCGATGAGTTGTGCATCAACACCATCCGCACGCTCGCCATGGACGCGGTGCAGAAGGCGGACTCGGGGCATCCGGGGACGCCCATGGCGCTGGCGCCGCTGGCCTACGTGCTGTTCACGCGGCACATGCATCACAACCCGGCCGATCCCGCGTGGCCGAACCGCGATCGGTTCGTGCTGTCGTGCGGTCACGCGTCGATGTTGCTGTACAGCGCGCTCTACCTGAGCGGCTACGACCTCTCGCTCGAGGATCTCAAGCAGTTTCGGCAGTGGCAGAGCCGGACGCCCGGCCACCCCGAATACGGCCACACACCCGGCGTCGAGACGACGACCGGCCCGCTCGGCCAGGGCGTCGCGAACGCCGTCGGATTCGCGATGGCGGAAATGCACCTCGCGGCGACGTTCAACCGTGAAGGGCACAAGATCGTCGATCACCACACGTACTTCATCTGCAGCGACGGCGATCTCATGGAGGGCATCTCCCATGAGGCGTCGTCGTTCGGCGGCCACAACAAGTTCGGGAAGCTGATCGGCTTCTACGACGACAACCACATCACGATCGACGGCTCCGACGGACCTCTCGTACACCGATGATGCCGGCATGCGGTTCGAGGCGTACGGGTGGCACGTGCTGCACGTCGCGGACATCAACGACCTCGACGCGCTCGACGCCGCGATCGAGGCGGCGAAGGCCGAGACGGGCAGGCCGACCATGATCGTGTGCCGCACGCACATCGGCTTCGGCAGCCCGCACAAGCAGGACACGGCGAAGGCGCACGGTGAGGCGTTAGGCGAGGAAGAGATCAAGCTCACGAAGCGCAATCTCGGCTGGCCGAGCGAGGAGTCGTTCTACGTCCCCGAGGAGGCGCTGGCGCACTGGCGGAAGGTTCGCGAGCGTGGCGCCGCGCTGCACGAGGGATGGCGCCGCCAGCTCATCGCTTACTCGAAGGCGCATCCCGACCTCGCGAAGGAGTTCGGCCGTCGCATGCAGGGCGATCTGCCGACGGGGTGGGAGAGCGCGATTCCGACGTTCACGAAGGAGAACGGCAACGTCGCGTCGCGTGCGGCATCGGGCGTGGTACTGGGCGCGCTCGTCGAGAAGGTGCCCGAGCTGCTCGGCGGGTCGGCGGACCTGACGCCGTCGAACAACACGCAGCCAAAGTCGTTCAAGTCGTTCTCGCCCGAGACGCCGGCCGAGCGCTACGTGCACTACGGCATTCGCGAGCACGGCATGGCGGGCATCATGAACGGGCTCGCACTGCATGGCGGCATCATCCCGTACGCCGGCACGTTCCTGATTTTCTCGGACTACATGCGTCCGTCGCAGCGACTCGCGTCGCTGATGCATCAGCGTGTGATCTACGTGTTCACGCACGATTCGATCGGACTCGGCGAGGATGGCCCGACGCACCAGCCGATCGAGCAACTGACGGCACTCCGCGCGATTCCGGGATTCACGATGATCCGTCCGGCCGATGCGAACGAGACGGCGGAGGCGTGGCGCGTGGCGATCAAGCACAAGACCGGCCCGGTAGCGCTGGCCCTGACGCGGCAGAAGCTCGGATACATCGACCGCGAGAAGTACGGTGCGGCGTCCGGACTGGCGAAGGGCGCGTACGTGCTGGCGGACGCGCCTAACGGCAAGCCTGACGTCGTGCTGATGTCCAGTGGGTCGGAGGTCGCGCTCGTGCTCGAGGCGCAGACGAAGCTCGCCGCGGCAGGGGTGCAGGCCCGCGCGGTCAGCATGCCGAGTCACGAGCTGTTCGCGCAGCAGCCGCTGGAGTATCAGCGAGAAGTACTGCCAGTGGGATCGAAGCGCATCGCGATCGAGGCGGCGCATCCGATGTCGTGGTATCGCTGGGTTGGAAGCGAAGGCATCGTGATGGGCATCGATCATTTCGGGGCATCGGCTCCGTTTGCGGAGATCTATACCGGGCTCGGACTTACAGTAGACAAGCTTGTCGAGGCAGCCCGAGGACTCGTAGCGGCCAAGTAGTCAGGGCTGCACGCTGGACATTTGCCGACGGCTGCATGCTGCGGCTGCTCGCTGCCCGCTGCTGCTATGAGCGCCCAGCACCCTACATGCTGCGCGCTGCGCGCAGCTGCTGAAGCGGAATGGTGTGGGCGATAGCGGCGCGGCGAGTAACGTCTCCACCTCCTCGTCACCAATGAATCAGGTCGCCGAGTCGTACGTGAAGCTCGTGCTCGCGGTCGGCAAGCACGACGCCGACTACGTCGACGCCTACTACGGGCCGCCTGAATGGAAGGCAGAGGCGGATTCGGCGACCATTCCCCTCGGCGACATCGAGCAGCGCGCTGCGGCGCTGATCGCGCAGCTCGGGGCCGATACAGGTAGCACCTCTGGTGCAGGCGCTGATACGGCGGACATGGCTCGGCTTCGCCACGCGTACCTGCGCAAGCAGCTCGAGGCGATGGTCGCGCGGGTGAAGATGCTCCAGGGCACGAAGCTGTCCTTCGACGACGAGGCTCGCGCGCTGTACGACGCTCACGCCGCCGAAGAACACGGAGGAGCATTTCCAGGAAGTCATCGCGCGCCTCGATAAGATGCTCCCCGGCAGCGGCCCGGTGCCGGCGCGTTATGTGGCCTATCGCAGTCAGTTCGTCATTCCACCGGCCAAGGTCGACACCGTCTTCAAGACGGCGATCGCCGCCTGCAAGGAGCGCACAGCGCGGCACATCACGCTACCAGCGGGCGAGAGCTTCGTGGTCGAATACGTGAAGGACAAACCGTGGAGTGGTTACAACTGGTACAAGGGCAACTACCACAGCGTCATCCAGGTCAACACGAGCCTGCCGATCTACATCGACCGTGCTGTGGATCTCGCGTGTCACGAGGGATACCCCGGGCATCACGTCTACAACGCGCTCCTCGAGAAGAGTCTCGTGCGCGATCGCGGATGGCAGGAGTTCTCGGTGTATCCGCTGTTCAGCCCGCAGTCGCTGATCGCCGAGGGGAGCGCGAACTACGGGATCGAGATCGCGTTTCCGGGCGCCGAGCGCGCGGCGTTCGAGAGCATGTGCACTCTTTCCGCTCGCGGGCCTGCCGGCGGCGAAGGCTGAGGAGTACTACCGCATCCAGAATCTCGTGCACGAGCTGTCGTACGCCGGCAACGAGGCCGCGCGACGGTACCTCGAATGGCGAGATCGGCGGCGCGGCCGCGGCGGACTGGCTCGAGCGCTATGCACTCATGTCGTCGGCGGCCGCGCGCGCAGCGCGTGAAGTTCTTCGACACGTACCGCAGCTACGTGATCAACTACAACCTCGGCCAGGACCTCGTGCGGCAGTACGTCGAACGCTCGGCCGGGCCTAACGCGACAGCCGACGATCGATGGCGCGTGTTCGGCGCGCTGCTCGCGTCGCCGAGGCTGCCCTCGGGGCTGCAGTAGGCGACCGGACGGTTCGTCGCACTCTCGCTGTGGTGGTTGTCCGACCCGCTGCCTAACGACTCACCTTTCGTCCGGAACACATGGACTGGCTGACCTTCATCGCCGCGATCGTGAAGGCACTCGCCTGGCCGCTGACGGTGCTGGGCGTGTTCGCCGTGCTCCGCAGGCCGCTATTGGGACTCATCCCGCTGGTCGCCCGTCTCAAATTCAAGGATCTGGAGCTCGACTTCGGGCGTCGGCTGGCCGAGGTCCGCGCGGAGGCCGAGAGCCTGCCGAGGGTGCCATCCGCCGCCTCGACGGAGAGTGACGATACCCTGCTCCGCCTCGCAGCCATGGCGCCGCGCGCCGCGATTCTGGAGGCATGGCTGCGCCTCGAGGCGACGGCGCTGCGCGCCGCGCGACGCAAGGGCACGAGCGAGCCGGTCACGCAGTTGCGAGCTCCCGTCCGGCTGATCGAAGCACTCGAAGAGCTCGGCGTGATCGACGCGCGGCAAGCGGCAGTCTTTCATGAGCTCCGCAGCCTCCGTAACTCGGCCGCGCACGCACTCGGCTTCGAGCCCGATCCGGAGGCCGCGCGCGACTACGTTCGACTTGCGGCGCGACTGGAGCAGGCGATCGACGAGCGTGTGGCAGGTCCTGAGAACCCGCAACGGTGACGCCACGTTTGCACGCAGACCTCGCCGGTCGCGGGAGCGTTCTGCCGTGACGGGCGAGCAAACCGAGGGGTCTGCTTTCGGCCGGATCGGTGAGAACGCCGCGCGGCCGGGCGCGCCGGATTAGCTTCTGACGTTACTCGCCGCAGGGGAGGCGAACTGCAAAGTCAGACCGTCTCAGCTTTCGCGCTCTCCTGGCGCTTGGCAGCGGCCCACTTGGCATCGGCCCGCTGCCTCAGCTCCGTCCTACGGCTCGCCTAACGCGATGAACGACACACGGCACGTCGATCCACTGCACGGGATCACGCTCAAGGCAATGATCGAGCACCTCGTTGAGCGCTACGGCTGGGGCGGATTGGGCGAACGCATCGACATCCGGTGCTTCACCCATGATCCGAGCGTCAACTCGTCGCTCAAATTCCTGCGCAAGACTCCATGGGCGCGAGCCAAGGTCGAGTCACTGTACCTTCACTCGGTCGCGCATCCGCGAAAGGGCGTTGCGCCGGCAGCAGACGATCGGTCTCGCGCGGATTGACCGGACCGCGTGTCGCACGAACAGTTGCACGACCAGTTACCAATTCAGGAGTCGCTGCCCTGGCTGCGCACGCCGAGGCTTGTGCTCCGGCCGATGACGCTCGCCGACGCCGGAGATGTCTTCGCGTACGCCGCTGACCCGGAGGTGCTCCGCTACACGACGGGCACCACGCCAAAACGTCCCGAGGAGACGCACGCATGGCTGCAGGCGGTGCTCGCTGATCCGGAAACGCACATGTGGGCCATTCGCCTGGCCGATGATCCATCGGTGATCGGCGCGCTCGAGTTTGGCATGCCGACACCAGGAGTCGGGTCGATTCACTACGCGCTCGGCCGATCACACTGGGGCGTCGGTCTCATGACGGAAGCCGTCGACGCGGTTTGCCTCTGGGCCACGAACGCGCTTCCGTCGCTCCGCGAGATCACCACGTCCGTCGCAGCGGCGAACGTCAGGTCGGCCCGGGTTCTCGAGAAGTGTGGATTCCGGCGCGTCGGCTCCGCGTTCGAGGTCTGGGCAAAGGACGCTGCGCCCATCGAGCTTCACGTGTACCGGCGCGAGGCCTAACGCGACGTGTTCACGTTCTCGGTGCGAGGCGCCCGGGAGGCCGCGGTCGTGGGACGCATCGACGCGTGGATCCATGCCTATCTCACGACCAGCCCTGGAGCCAACCTGCCCATGGCCGCCGGTCTCCGTCTCCAACAGCGCTGGTGGCTCGGACCCGTTCTCGTGCCGACGGCCTCGTTGACGAGGATCTGCGGCCCAGAGCCAGAAATGGCGTACCGCACCACCAGCGAAGCGTGGGAGCAGCGCGTGTCGGCGATCGCCGCGGCGGCCCACGA
The DNA here is from genome assembly GCA_963829055.1 of uncultured Gemmatimonadaceae bacterium. GTDB lineage: Bacteria > Gemmatimonadota > Gemmatimonadetes > Gemmatimonadales > Gemmatimonadaceae > JAJKIV01. The sequence continues at coordinate 461,947 of CAWHHI010000011.1, forward strand.
CCCTGAAGCGTTGCCGCCGCTGATAGTCGAGTGGCGAGGCGACGAGCTTGGGTTATGCGACGGGAACCACCGCCATGAGGCGCTGCGACGACGCGGCGAGCAACACGTGTGGGCGTTCGTCTGGTGCAACTCCGAAGCTGAATTCCTGAACGCGCGCGATCAGTTCGCGGCGACTCGATGACATTCCTGCTCTATGGCGCGAACGGCTACACCGGCGAGCTGATCGCTCGTCAGGCAGTCACGAACGGACTCCGACCGATTCTCGCCGGCCGCAGCGAGCCGCCGCTCGCGCAACTCGCGCGTGAGCTCGGTCTCGAGCATCGCGTCGCCCGCGTTGACGACGCTGCGGCACTCGACCGGGCGATCGGCGACACGTCACTCGTCCTGAACTGCGCTGGCCCGTTCTCGCAAACGGCACGCGCGGTTGCTAGCGCCTGTATTCAGCGCGGCGCGCACTACCTGGACATCACCGGCGAGATCGCCGTGTTCGAGTCACTGGCCGCACGCAGTGGCGAAGCGGAGAAAGCCCGTGTGATGCTCTTGCCCGGTGTTGGATTCGACGTGGTGCCAAGCGACTGCCTCGCCGCGCACGTCGCGAAGCGGTTGCCATCGGCCACCCACCTAACGATCGCGATCCAGGGATCCTCCCGGCTGTCACGCGGCACGGCACTCACGAGTCTCGAAGGATTCGCGGCCGGTCGCGGCGCAGGTGCGGTGCGTCGAGGCGGTCGCATCGAGCGTGTTGCGCCGGCCTGGAAGACGCGGGCCGTCGACCTTGGCGCCGGTCACGTGCGGGTCACGACGATGCCGTGGGGCGACGTCGCGACGGCGTTTCACAGCACCGGGATTCCCGATGTCGAGGTATACATGGCGATCCCCGCTGCCGTTCGCCGCGTTATGCGCTACGGCAGGCCGCTGTTGCCGCTGCTCGCGTCGGCTCCCGTTCGTCGCTGGATCGAGGCGCGCGTGCGGCGTGGCACTCCGGGTCCAACGGCGCAGCAACGCGCACGCGGCTGGAGTCGTTTCTGGGCCCAGGCGCGCGATGACGCTGGACACTCGGCCACCGCTCGACTGCTGACGCCGGAAGGGTACGAGCTCACCGTACACACGGCGCTGGAGTGCACGCGGCGCGTGTTACAGGGCGATTGGCGGGCGGGCTATCAGACGCCATCGACGGCGTACGGTCCGGATCTCGTGCTCGCGATCGACGGTGTGCGTCGGGAGGACGTCTGACGGCGAAGTGCGCCGCCCACGGCTGAGACTCCACACACCACAGTTGAGCCCATAGCATTCGCTCGTGGCATCGATGCTTCACCTGCCACGAGACGCAGAAGAAGGATGGGCTGGTGCTGAGCAGCTACCGTCAGTGAGCGTGGGGCACGCGCACCCCGGTGGCCGTCCCGTTAGGCGAACGACTCAGGTGAACGGCGAATCCGGGAGGGCAATCGTCGCCCGACGACCGCGAAGCGCCCCGTCGAGACGGAGCATGGCCAGGCCCACGCCAGCGGCACCCTGCATGAGCCCCGTCTGCGCGAGCACCACGTTCGGGCTGACGCGATTCTCCGCCTGAACCCACTTGAGCCCATCGCCCTCGGGCGTTGCGCGGTCGAGCGTGTCGTCAGCGACACGACGCGCGAACGCCAGGTACGACGCCTCGCTCGTTAGGCCGTACATCGTCGCGAAGAAATCCGACACGCCGCAGTTGCCGCAGCACTGACTGATGTTGTTCCAGAAGCCCGCGCTCCGCTGCGGCACGCCGCTGCCGACGACTCCCTGCGCGAGCTTCGGCACGTAGTCGAACCAGGCGCGGTCGCCCGTGACCGTGCTCAGACGATGGAAGAGTCGCGCGGTCCCCACCGGACCGTGGCACCAGCTGAGATAGAACAGGTCGCGGCCATCCGGGTCATTGTGGAAGATCCGCATGCCTCCGCCGTCGGTTGGCGTCGCCACCGATTGGAGATACCGGCCGCCACGAATCGCCGCGTCGGCGAATGCTCGATCCTTCGTCTCGCCAGCAAGCGTCGCGAGGAAGTACGCGACGCCGGCGGTTCCATGCGAGAAGTTCGGCATGTTCCGCGTGAAGCTCGGCGACATCATCCAGAGCGACGCATCGCCGCTACGATACTCGCGCTCGAGCAAGCGCCGCCCTGCCCTGACGGCCAGGCGTCGAGCGGCTGGGTCACCGCTCGCGGTGGATCCGCGCATCAGATACAGGCCGATGCCCGCGGTGCCGCTGATGATGTCGGTCGAGTCGTTCCACTCCACTCCGTCGCCGACATCGTGCGCCGCCGCAATGACGGCGCCTAACGCCTTGGTCGCGGCGGCCCGATAGCGCTGCTGTCCGCTCGCCAGCGCTGCCTGCTCGAGCGTATACCCCACGCCCGCGAGTCCGGTGTAGAGACCCGCGCCTTCGTCGCCGGTAGCGGCGTCCGGGAGCGTCGCGGCGAGGTAGTCTGCACCCGCGGTTGCCAGATCGAGCCAGGCGCGGTCGCCGGTCGCTCGATGTAACTCGATCAGGAACAGCACCACCCCTGGGCTTCCCGAGTACAGATCGCGCTGGACCGTCTTCGGATCGGGGGGAACCGCGGGCCACGTCGTGCCCTCGGGCGACGTGATCGCCGTCGCTCGCAGCCATCGTGCGGCGCCGAGTGCGGCGTTGAGATAGCGAAGGTCGGGTTCGGCCGATCGCGTCGAGCGAACGGTGCGACGCAACGGCAGCGGTAGCGCCGCGAACGCCGCGGCTCCCAACCCAACACGGATCACGTCACGCCGGGACTGTTTGCGGTCCGCGTTCGCGCCGTTGCTGACGTCGTTCTGCGTCTCATCGCCCATGAGCTTCGCCCTCGGTTCGGTCCGCGTCAGTTCACCTTGAACGACGCGAGCACGCCGCGCTTGTAGTCGCGCTCGCGCTCGCCCACGTGCTTCGTAGTACAGAACACCACGTGCATCCCCGACTGCAGTGTCAGCCGCGTCTGGGCAGTAACGAACGCCGACATTGGCGTTAGGCCGCCCACGTACACGAACGGCGCCTCGTCGTTCCGATCCCGGTCCCAGCGCGCCACGTCAGCCACCGTCTTGCCCGGCTTGAGGCGCCCGATCACCGCATCATGCGGCCTCGCGCCCACGTTGTCGAACTGCAACGTCCGCTGGCCGGTCTTCAGCACGCCGGTCACGTCGATGCGCGCATCCTTGAGCTTGATCATCGCGTCAGGCACCGCGAATCGCGCGGGGATGAGCACCGAGCCCGCAATGATCGTGACGTCGCGCCAGATATAGCGATCCGCGCGTGGACGTCCGGCCGAGTCGACTTCGTACGACACGAGAACGTAGCGGCCGGGACGGAGGTCGACCGTCGCGTTCGCGTCAGGCGCGGAATCGCGCGGGACCGCGGGTCCGCCGAAGCTCGCCTGCTCGAACCACCGCTCTGGCCTGCCGGCCGCCCCGCGTGCGACCGTCTCGGGCGGAGTGCCCGCGGGAACGCGGTGCAGCGTGAGATCGCGCCGCGTCTTCCCCGCCAACTGCAAGCGGAGCGTCGTGATTCCCGCTGGCACCGATGGGGGCGTCTGGAGCGCGCTATCGGTGGCAATCACCGTCAACGTGCGTTGCGCCTGAGCCGTGGCAAGCGGGATCAGAGTCGAACCAGCGAGTACAGTGACCGCGAGACCGACGCGGGCGCAGAGCGCGGCAAGGCGGCGCGTAACGACTCTACTCGTGAGGCAAACCACCAGGGAGGGTTCGGAGGTGATGGGAGTGCAGTGCGCGACGGACGCGCACACAACGGCAGGGTGATTGGTACCCCGATCAAAGCGAAGTTATCTGCCGGGCCCGATACGCGGGAGCACGGGGCAAGGCAGTACGGTATCTTGTGCCTTCAACTTCCTACACTGGAGCGCTTTGCATGCCACGCCCGCGAGCAGGAATCGTCTACCTCGGCCTCAAGAGCAGCGTCACTGCGCTGGATCGGCGCACGGGAATGGAAGTGTGGCGCACACCGCTCAAAGCCGGCGTCGGTCGATCCACCTCGTTCGTGACGCTGCACCGCGACGGCGACATCCTGTATGCCGGCGTCGGCGGTGAGCTGTTCGCCCTCGACCCGAAGACGGGGAACGTGCTCTGGCACAACCCGCTCAAGGGATACGGCTACGGGATTCCCAGCATTCTGGGCGACAGCGACGCCGCCACCGGCAACGCACTGCCGGCCGCCGCCGAAGCCAAGCGGGTTGCCGACGCCGCAGCGGCCGCCGCCGCGACCTGAGCCGGGCCGCCGACGTTGCCCGTTAGGCGCCGGACGATGCGAGCCGCCTCGCGAACGCTCGCGGTAGTCGGCGCCGCGATTGCCGTCGCGGCGGCATGTGACAGGAAGCCCGGGACAGGCGGTACTGTCACATCCCGGGGCAGTGTCGCCGGCAGCGCGTCGGGCGTCGTGATCGACGAGATCATGGCGAACCCGCGCGCCGTGCCAGACGAGCACGGCGAGTGGATCGAGCTTCACAACGTCCAGTCGACGCCTGTGGACCTCCGCGGGTGGACGGTGGCGTCGCAGAACGATCGCGGCATCACCATCGATCGAAGCGTGGTCGTTCCGGCTCGTGGCTTCGTCGTGCTGGCGCGCGACGGAAACCGCGTCGACCAACGGCGGCGTCACCGCGAGCTTCACGTTCACGGACGGGCTGGCGCTCGGGAACGGCGCCGACTGGCTCGCGCTCAGGACGCCCGACGGCCGCACGGCCGACTCCGTCGCATGGACATCGGCCGTCGCCGGCGCGAGCCGAGCGCTCAGGGATGATGCAGCCGCGCATGCGGACGTGGGCGGGCCGGCGTGGAGCACCGCGACCACCCGCTACGGCGCCGGAGACCTGGGCACACCGGGACGCCCGAATGACGGCGGCGCCATCGCGTCCGCGCCAGTTGCCTCGCCGGCTCCATCCTCCGGCGCGATAGCCCCGCCACCTCGGGTGGAGAGCATCGGCGCCCGCGACTCGACGCTCACGGTTCGCGTGCTCGACGTCGGGCAGGGCGACGCGATTCTCGTCGAGAACGGCGGCAGTCGCGTGATCATCGACGGCGGACCCGAGCCGTCGCGCTTCGGGCGATTGCTCGACGAGCTCGGGCTCGACGGAGCGACGATCGATGCGGTGATCCTCACGCATCAGCACTTCGATCATTACGCGGGCCTCCGAGAGCTCTTCCGCACTCGGCGCCGGATCACGATCCGCTACGTGTTCGAGAACAAGGACCCGTACGCGAACACGTCGCTGGCGCAGCTGCGCGACTCCATCATCGCGCGCGCGAATCGACGTGAGCTCATGTATCGCGACACAGATGACCCATGCGGCACGGGCGCGGCGGAGTGCACGATCACGATGCGTGGCGGCGCGCGATTGCACGTGCTCCGTCCCGACCCGCGCGGCAGCGGCCCGAACAACCGATCGGTGGCTGTGAAGCTCGTCGCCGCCGACTCGAGTCGATTCACGATGTGGCTCGCGGGTGACGCGGAGCAGCAGGAGATCGCCTGGTTCGACACGACGGACTACGACCGGACGCCCGGCATGCGCGCGACGGTCCTCAAGGCCGATCACCACGGCAGCTGCGATGGCATCTCCCCGCGCTATCTCGATCTCGTGCGACCGGATGTCGTCGTATTGTCGCTCGCGGGAACGAACGACTACGGCTACGTGCACGCGCAGACGCTCGCGCTGCTCCAGGCGAGACGCATTCCGTGGTACCGCACGGATCAGAACGGGACGATCACGATCACGGTGCCGCCCGGAAGCGCGCGCTACACGGTGACGACAGAGCGCGGGGCAGCAAATGCAAGAGGGCCGAGTGATCGACCGGCGCGAAACTGTGGAGAGGACGATTTCCGCGGGCGGCGCTAGATCTTCGGTGACGGCAATAGATGCAATAGAAATCGCGGTCGGTATCACCAGTAACACGTCGTGAGTTGTCAGTCGTCAGTCATCGGTTTTCAGTCCCGCCTGGCGAACGGCTTCGAGCCGCCAATGGTCGTACTCACGACTCCACTGATGACCTGATGACCGAGAACTCGCGAACTGATGCACTCACGACACGCGCGACCGTCCGCGATGCCGGCGATGACTATGCGGCAACTACGCGGGTGAATGTCCCCCGTGTCCGCCGGCGGTGCCCCCCGCAGTTGCTCGGCCGACCGCTGCAGCGCCAGCCGCGTCGCGTGTCGATCAGCCTCGATCGTGAGTGTCGAGCGCACGCCGGACCGCGTGTGCGTCACACGCAGGACATCTCCCTGATGCGCATCCGCGGGCAGCAGCCATCGCGGCATCGGGGTGATCTGGCGACCGTCCACCTCCACCGCGGCCGAGTCCTCATCGATGACATCGACCACCCACGTGTGGTGCGAGCCGCGCGCCTGGAGCTCGTCGGTGCGACGGGCGTCGTCGGAGCGGGCGTGGCCGCCGCCGAGCCCTTGCTCCGCCAGCGGCGCGCCGAGCAGCGCGTCTTCGCGTCGCTCCTTCGCCATGCGGGCGAGGTCGACGTCGTCGGCGCGTGTGCCGATGAACTCATCGCGAATGTTCTCACGGAAGAACTCGTCGGGATTCCGCGAACGCGCGAGCTCGTCGTAGAGGTGCTCGGGGACGTCGGCGTAGTCGTACTCCGCTCCGCTCGTGAACTCGACGCGCAGCGTGTGAGTCGCGCGGTCGAACTGGGCAGCGCGCACAGGCGACGCGTCGTCCCGATGCCTGGTCATGTCGACTCCGGTCTGGTCCGTTGGCGGTGGTCGCAGACGCCGTGCCGCGTGGATCGGTTGCTGTCATCCCGAGGAGCGGCAGCAATGTCATCCCGAGGAGCGATAGCGACGAGGGACCTTCTGTGATGGCATCGTAGCCGGATTGTCCACCAGTACTTCACAGAAGATCCCTCGCTGACGCTCGCTGACGCTCGGGATGACAAGGTTAGTCCTTCTCGTTGATGCGGAACGTGAACGTCTGCTCCACCAGCTGACGCACCTTGTGCCCACGCGCCTCCGCGGGCTCGAAGCGCGCCCGAGTGAGCGCCGTGCGGACCGCCGCCGCGAACTGGTCGTGCGACGCATCGAGCACGCGCACGCTGCCCGATTCCACGCGACCGAGCGTGTCGACCACGAACTGTGCGTGCACATCGCCCTCCACGCCAGCGCTCTGCAGCATCGACGGGTAGCGTGGCGTGGCCGTGCCCGGAAGCGCGACGACCACCTTGTCCACGACACGCTCCGACAGCGGCTCTCCAGGCGCGCCGTTAGGCGCCCCACCCACCACCACGGAATCGCGGCCACTGATCCGACTCGGCCGCCCAAATGCCTCGTCCACCCGAATCATCGCGCCGGCATCAGGGAGCGTCATTGGAACATCGCTGGTGATCACTGGCGCGGGGAGCTCGATCGTCGGGATGGCCGGCACCGTCGGCGCGGACGTCGCCGGTAGAGTGCGCCGAACAGGCGGCGGCATTTTGGGCCGTGCTGGTCCTCGCTCCACGAACACCGGCTGCGGGACGACGTCGACCTTCGGCCGCGGCGCCGCTGTCAGCATCGTCGCCCGAACAGCGAGCGCTATCAGCACCACGTGCATCGCCGTACTGACCACGAGCCCACCGGTGCGACGCTGGCGTGGCGCGTTCGATTCGGGAAGTCGACTGAACATGCATCCTCCACGGTCGAGAGTTTGGCCTCGCCGCGCTGAGCGCACGGCGACTCTCGACAGGATGGGATGCGTCGATGAATCCGGGGTGACGGCGTGGTTAGGCAGCCGTGAATCGACCGTGAGGATTCATCGATCGACGCATTACGAAACCATGAAGCTCGCGGACGCCCGCGGGAATCAGAACGCGACGCCGACGCTCGCTCGCGCGGTAGGATAGGTCAGATGCACGCTCGACACGTTGTACCGGTCGTAGCGAAGAATGCGCTTGAACCCGCCGCCCAGCGATAGCGCGAGATTACGGCGCTTGCCACTGAGCCACGTGTAGCTCGCGTCCGTTCCGACCACGACGCCCGAGCCCTGAGACGCACGGGAGAACAGCCCACCCTCGTCCGCCGAGAGCCAGATCCGACCCGCGGACGCGCCGACGCTCAAACCCTCGAGCGCACGCTCACCCGGATAGAAGCGAATCTTCCCGTCCACTGACTTGTAGCCGAGCGGCCCGAGACTGAACGCGCTCCCACCAACCCCGATCGTGGCGTTGGACGTCACACGACGCTCGACCTCCCCTGTATAGAAGCCGAGCAGCGCGAATACCGGACTCACGGAGATGACCTGACCGTACGCGTGCGCGCTGTCCGGAGAATTGGACGGCGGGGCAAGCTGTGCCCGCGCGTTGGTGGTACACGCCGCGAGCAGTGCGGTCACGAGGAACAGTCGTGGGGACATCGAGTGAAACACCGGTGTGGAGGGTCGCTCGTTTCTACACCGCACCGCTGCTCGCGTGCCGGCATCGATGCGAATCGACCGTGGCGGCCTGAGCTGCCACGGTCGATCGCCCACGACTCACTGTCGAGCAGACGCCCGCCTAACGCACGTCCGAATATCTACGCGCGTCAGGCGTCCCGGCTCAGGCGTCCCGGTTCGCGCACCCGGAGAACGCGGAGTTGTTTTTCTCAGCCTGTGACGGCGGGAGATTCATGTCGCTGCCATACACGCCGCCCTTGAAGTAGGTGCCGGTCGGCCAGACGGTATTCGGCGCTCGCGAATACTGCCGCACGAGGCGCCGAAGGTCGCCGACGCGATGCGACGTGAAGTACATCCAGAACGCGCGCTCCCGGAACAGCAGGTCCACTCTCGCGTTCGCCGATCCGGGATCGGTGAGCGGCGTGAGACCCGACAGCGTCGCGCGCGCCGTGTTCAACTTGCCGAGCCACCCCGCGGCATCACCGGTGGCCAACAGATTCTCGGCCTCGATGAGCCGCGCCTCGATGCCCGTCGCGAGCGGCACGGGCGAATCGCCCTTCGGATACATCTGCGTCAACCAGATCGGAGTGCCGTCCTGCCCCGGGCGAGTTTTCGTCGCGTCGACCTTGATGCGCGGGTCCTTCGACGAGACGTAGTCCAGACCATTGCCGCCTTCCTTGTCCGACGGCCCGAAGTTCGGCGTCGCGAGCATCCAGTCGTAGACGTCGTTGACGATCGTCGTGGCCGAGAACTCGACGTTGTAGACGTAGTCCGTCGGCACGGTAGCGACGGCGGTCGCGGCTTCGGCGTATCGCTTGAGATCGACGAGCGCGCGACCCTTTCCAACGAGCGCCGCGTTGCGGACCTTCGTGTCGGTAGCCGCCGCCGTGGTGAGTGCCGTGTCGAACTTCGCGATCGCCAGCGTGAACAGCTCGGCGTTGCTCATGATCGTCGTCGTCGGGTTCTGGTCATCCGCGTTTCCAACCGGGATGCCGTTGCAGTACCCTTCGCCGGCGATGACGTACGTGAAGCCCTCGAGCATGTAGAGCTGCGCGATCTGCGACGTCGTCGTCGCGCCGGGCGTCGCATACTTGCTGAGCGACTTGATCGCGCGAATGATCTGCGTGTTCGCCTGTCCGAACGTGGTCCACACGGTCGAGGGGAACACGGCGTCGTTGACGGCGCGGCTGTCGAGGTGCTCTGTCCCACCGCGCGCGCTGAGCATCTCATCGCCGAGGAGCCCCGTGGCGATGTTCATGCCGACGCCGTTACCGGCGTTGTCGCCGGCAAAGAAGTTCGCGAAGTTGCCTAACGCCGCCGTGCGTAGCGCGGCGGCGCCGGGCGCCGAGTTCGCCTGCTCCGGCGTGATCTGATCCGGCGTCTCCACCTCCGTCAGCTTGTCGGCGCTGCAGGCCGCGACAAGGGCGGCGACCATGACGCCCGCGAGATATCGATGCATCCGTGGCATGTGTGTGTGTCGTCCGAGTTTCGAGTTGGTCGGGCGCATGATCAGAATCCGAGGTTGAGGCGCACGATCCAGTAGCGGAGCGCGGGCGGTGAGAAGAAGTCGTTGTTGCCACCGCCGGTGTTCGCGGCATTGCTGTTCGCCTCGGGATCGATGCCCGGATACTTCGTCCATGGCGTGCCGAGATTGCGCCCGCTCAGGACGAGCGTGGCGGACCGAGCGCGCGCGTTGCGGACGAACCGCTCCGGCACGGTGTACGCGAGCGACATCTCACGGAATCGGACGAAGTCGTTCCGCACGAACAACCCCCACTGCGTGCGCTTGCTCGGGCTGTTCGCGGCCACCGCCGCTGCCTGATCGGCGAGCGGCGCCGTCGGATCGTTCACCGCTCGGCAGTTGCCACTCGACACGCAGCGCTGGTTCTGGTAGCCCCACTGGTTGTAGAAGTTGCCGCGATAGTCGAAGAGCGTGGTGAGACGGAGCGTGTTCTTGAAGAAGCCGAGTGATCCCGAGAGTCCAGCCTGGCGCTCGGGAAGCGTGGGCCCCGGTACAGGGCCGTGTCGCTGACGACGATCTCATTTTCGGTGATGATCCCGTCGTTGTTCGCGTCGGCGTAGGAAATCAGCTTGCGATCCCAGAGACCGAACAGCGGAAAGCCTTCGACGTTTCGCGAACCCGGGGCGGTCGGAAGAGGCGCGCCACCGGCGTCGGTCAGCTTGTTCTTGATGATGGAGCCGTTCAGCCGCAGGTCGAACGTGATGGGATCCGACGCGATAGACGGTCGCATCGATGTTCGCCTCGAAGCCGCGGTTCTGGACCTGCGCGAGGTTCTCCCATTTGGTCGCGCCGGCGCCGTACGATGGCGGCAGCGGCCGGTTGAACAGCGCGTCCTTCGATCCCTTGTTGAAGAACGTGGCTTCCACGTTCACGCGATCATTGAGGAATCCGACATCGAGGCCGGCCTCCATTTCGGTCGTCACTTCGGGTTTGAGATCGGGGTTACCGATCGACGTTAGGCGCAGCCCTGGCGCCTCACCGCTCTCGGTCGGATAGGTCGCGGCGTTGAGGTACTGGATCGCGGCGACGGTGCCCGGCTGGACGCCGGCCTTGCCGTACGCACTGCGAAGTCGCAGACGATTCATGCCGGGAACTCTCGGCCACCACGTCCTCCTCCGAGATCACGTACGAGAGCGAGGCACGCGGATAGACCGTGTTGCCGACATCACGGCCGAACGCGCTGTTCTTGTCGATGCGCGCGCCCGCCGTCGCGAACAGCTTGTCGCGCCATCCGATCTGTTCCTCGACGAATGCGCCGTAGGTCGCGTTCTCGGTCGTGAACTCGAACGCCCGCACCTGCGATCCGGCGGAGTTGGGCGTCGACGCGCCCGGTGGCAGGTTGTAGCCCTGCCCCTGAGACTGATACAGCTCGTCCTTGAACCACTGCGCGCCAACCGACGTGCGCGAGGAGATCGTCGGTGTGGCTGCCCACGTCCCGGTCGCCCCGAGGTCGACCGTGTACTTGCGTGCTGTTGGAGCGGTCGAGGAACTTGCCGCCTTCCTGGCCGTTCGGTCCCCACGCCAGGCCGACGCGCGTGCCTTCGCCGCGAAGCTGCTCGCGGAAGTTGAACCCATGGTCCTGATCGATGCCGACGACCGCGCGCCCCTGGAGCCACGACTTGGGCGACCAGTTGAGCGACGTGCTCGCCGTCAGGCGCTGATCCTGGAGCTCCTGCTGAATCGACATCACGTCGCCAGGCAGCTCACGCTGGTAGCCTTCCGTCGTGCCGCGCACACCGCGCGCGGTGATCGCCTGGAACGTGAGTCCGGCGAAGAACCCGCCGTCGAACGGCGTGAACAGACGCTGGTCCGTGTACCCGCTCGATACATCCAGCGTCAGCGTTGGCGTCAACGACAGACCGAAGTTGCCGCGAATGTTGTTCGACTTGAGCTGGTTCGGGTGGATCTGTTTCGGACGCGGGCGCGTTCCCCGCTCTTCCGTGAGCCGAGTGATCTCGCTCGCCGGCATCTCGTACGGCCCGACTTCCGACTCGTGATCACCGGACATGAAATAGCGCAGCCGTTCGGAGCCTCCGGAGAACTGCAACCCGACCATCGATCGGGTCTGGTCCTTGAACGGCGTCGTCTGTGAGTTCATGAGCGGATTGAACGTCGTCAGGCTGTCGATCATGCACTGCTTCGCGGCGAACGACGTGATCTTGCACTGGATCGGGTTGCCGGTGGGCTGGCCCGACGCGTTCAGGGACCGACCCCAGCTCGTGTAGTTCGGTTCGAACTGAGCCGGCTGCTGAACGATTCCGCCCTCTCCGAAGACGCTCCAATTCGTTCGTCCGACCTGTCCGCGTTTCGTCTTGATGACGATGACGCCGTTCGCGGCGGCCGTTCCGTACAGCGCTGCAGCCGATGGACCCTTGATGATGTCCATCGACTCGATGTCCTCGGTGCCGAGCGTGTTGAGGCGATTGATCCGCTGTGTGCTGACGTTGCCGCTGTTGGGCAGCTGCTGATTGTCGAAGCGCACGCCGTCGATGACGATGAGCGGCTCGTTCGTGAGCGACAGCGAGCTCGTACCGCGGATGCGGATCGAGGACGATGCACCGGTCTGCCCGGCGCCCTGAATCACCTGCACGCCGGAGGTGCGTCCCTGCAGCATCTCGTTGACGTTCGTGATGGGCGCTTCCTTCGCGACCGAATCGGCCGAGATGGTCGCGACGACGTTGCCGAATGTGCGTCGCTCCTGATCGCCGGTCGCGGTCGTCACGACTTCCGCGAGGCGCGTCGCCGCGCGCGTGATCGCGAGGTCCAGTCGCACCTCACCCGACGCGGGAACGGTGACTTGAGTGTCTGTTGGAGCGTATCCGATGCGGACGACGTGCACCCTCTGTGGGCCTGACGGGACGCTCAGGATGACGAAGTCGCCATTCGGCTGAGTGACGGCGCCGAGCCGTGTGCCGGTGACCGCCACCTGAGCGGCGGCGACAGGAGCGCCGCCATCCGAGTCGGTGATGCGGCCGCGGATGGTTCCGGTTCCCGCTGTTTGCGCTGATAGTCCCGCGGGAAGCGCGAGACTCCCCACGAGGAGCAGCGGCGTGAGCCTACCTAACGATGATCTCACCAGTAGTGATCTCGCGAACGACAATGACACGGGGTACCTCCTGCGTGCAGGTGGACTGACACGGGCATGTGATCCATCCGGCGTGGGCCCCTGGGCTGGCCGATCCGGCGGGCAGGACACGCTCGGACGGCGTGACGCCGGGTGGCGGACGCGCGGTGGCGGAGGCGTCGTGAGACGCGGGGTGCGGGGCGCGATGGCTCGTCGGACGACTCGATGCCATGGAATGATCGTTAGGCAGTGACGAAACGATCGCCGTGCATCACGGTTCGTCACAGAATTTTGCGTCCGGACGCCGGGTCCGACGCGCTCGATCTTCCTTTCGGTCGCGCAGCCGCGCAAACCTAGTGCCGGGACGTTGCGGGCGTGGGTGTATTGAGGGGCCGTGACGAGATGCTTCACGACGGGCGCGACTGTAGGATGCGACGTGATGCACCGCGCGCGGCCTAACGCGGCCGGCGGGATGTGCTCGAGGCCGGCAAAAACAAACACCGGGGTGCTCTCAGAGAGAGCACCCCGGCGACCTCACGCTCGAGTAAGCGACGTGAGCGCTGCCGCTACGCGGCCGCCGCCTCCACGAAGTCGCGGAACAATACACCCGTGCTCGGCTCCGAGAGCTCGAATACTTCCGGGTGCCACTGCACGCCGACGATGAAGCGATCGGCGTTAGGCGACTCGACCGCTTCGATGAGCCCGTCAGGCGCCGTGGCGGACGCGACCAGCGCCGACGCCAATACTTTGATTCCCTGATGATGCATGCTGTTCACGGGGACGGACGCACCAGTGAGCGCATGTCTCATTCTCGAGCCGGCCTGTACTGCGACCTCGTGCGCGAGATGATCGCGCGAGAAACCATACGTCGGGAAATAGTCGTGCTTGATCGCGTTCGGGTACTCGGCGTCGAGATCCTGATACAGCGTCCCACCGAGCGCGACGTTGATCACCTGCAACCCTCGGCACAACCCGAGCACCGGTTTCCCGTCCTCGACCGCCCACTTCACGAGCTGGATCTCGACACGATCACGCGCCGGGTCGATACGACCCAATCGCTCGTGGGGAGTTTCTCCGAATACACCCGGGTCGACGTCGACGCCACCGGGGATCAGGATCCCATCCATGCGCTCGTAGATCGCGCGCAGCGTCTCGACCTCGTCGAGCAGCGGGATGAGCACGGGCGCCGCACCCGCCATCGCAGCCGCGTGGTAGTAGCGCTGGTTCATGACCACCGAATGCGGCAACCCCTCCGGGATGCCATCGATGGCCTGCAACGTCTGAGTAGTGATACCGATCAGTGGACTTGCGCGCATTTACAGAGGATTGGGAGCTGTCATCCCCAGGGACATCCTGGAAAGCGACCACACCGAAAGCACGATTGACGCCAGACTGTTCAAACGAAAGCTAGGTCACGACGTAGAGCCTCGGACATGTCAGGGAACGCCCGCCCCTTCGCCCTTCGGAAGCTCAGCGTCCTCCGGTATGACCCCCTCTCGCGTTTCCGCGATGAGGTGGTCGACGACCGCCTTGATGTCGCCCGTCTTCTCATACACGGCGATCTGCCGGTCGGCGCTCGACCCTCCCTCGAGGATCTTGAAGGCGTACTCGATTTCCTTGCGGCTGCCGAGCTCGTCCACGACGTCGTCGATGAACCACTCGATGCAGCTCGCGAATGAGCTCGCGCGCCGGCAGTTCGCGCTCCTTCCCGAAATCGATCAGCTTCCCGTCGAGCCCGTAGCGCACCGCGCGCCACTTGTTCTCGTCGATGAGCTCCGACGGGTAGACGCGGAACGTGATGTTGTCGCGGCGCATCTTCCACATCTTCGCGACGATCGCCTGCAGGATGGCGGCGACACAGACGGCCTCGTCCACGCGCGTGAACACGTCGCAGACGCGGAACTCGAGCGTCGGGTACTTCCAGTGCGGGCGGACGTCCCACCAGATCTTCGAGCCGTCGGGAATGCAGCCCGTCGTGATGAGCGTGTCGAGATAGGTCTGGTAGTCGTTCCACGAGTCGAGAATCGGCGGGACGCCCGAGCGCGGAAAGCGCGGAAGACGACGCTGCGGTACGACTTGAGGCCGGTGCTGCCGGCCGATCCAGAACGGCGAGCTGGTGGAGAGGCAGAGGATGTGCGGCAGGAAGTAGCGCGCGACGTTCATCGCATCGATGAGGAAGTCGCGATCCTCGATGCCGATGTGCACGTGCGTGCCGAAGATCAGCAGCTGCTGCGCGAGATCCTGCATCGCGTCCTGCGTCCCGATGTAGCGCTCGAGCGGCGTGATCTCCTGGTCGACCCAGTGCGAGAACGGGTGCGTGCCGGCCGCGGCGATCGAGAGATTCTTGAGCCCGGCGAGCTCCATCACGCCTCGGCGCAGTCGCACGAGCTCTTCGCGCACTTCCTGCGGCGTGCGGCAGACCGTCGTTGCCGACCTCGACGATCGACTGGTGCAGCTCCGGCTTCACCTGCCCGAGAAAGCGGTGGTCGTACTCGAGGATCTGCGTGATGTACGACTGCAGCTCGCGAGTCTGCGGGTCGATGATCTGGTACTCTTCTTCGATGCCGATCGTTAGGGAAGGAGGCTTCATAGTCCTGTCTGATCTCACCGTTTTTCGACGAGGAACGTCGGCACCGTCGACCCGCCTCCGGCCGTCACGTTCAGCAGCGCAGCCGTGGAGAGTCGCGTCAGGCACCCTTCCATGTACTCACCGTAGCTCACGAACGGCGCCGTGTCGAGCATCCGGTCGACCACCTGCACCTTCCCGTCCACCATGCTCGGGTAGGGCTCGTACGGAATGCGCACGCGCTCCTGCACGATGTACGGCGCGGCGAGCGCGCGCGCAATGGCTTCGCCCCACGCCGCGTCGTCCACTGTCCAGCCGAGCATGATGCCGGCTCCGCCGTAGTCGTCGTTCGGCTTGAGCACGAGCTGCTCGCGGTGCTCGCGCATGAACGGCACGAGGTCGACGTCGCGTCCGTCGAACTGCGTCTTCCGCTCGACGACCGTGCGCGTCCACGGCACGTGCGCGTCGATCGCCGCGCGCTCGTCGTCGTCGAACAGGTGCGCGTTCCGCTCGTCGCTGAGCACGGCGAGGCTCGCCTTCTTGTGCAGCATCTTGCAGCGGAAGCCGTTCACCATGCACACCGCGCGGTCGCGCACGGCGCGGACCATCGGGCTGTCGAGTCCGCACTGCTCGACCAGCTCGTGGATGAGCACGCGCTTGTAGATCAGGTCGACTGGATCACCATCGCCGAACGACAGCCGGCCGTTGCGGTACTCGGCCGTCGCGCGGGTCGGCGATGACGCACTCGATGCCGCGCGAGTGGAAGTAGTCGCGGAACAGCTCGAACTCGCTCACCGTCGGCACGTCCGGCCAGTCGACGATGGCGATGCGCGGCAGCTCGCGGCGGCCGAGCCATTCCTCGTACGTCGCGAGCAGCGACGTGCAGGACGCCGTGTCGCGACGGGATCGGCGAGATCTCGTACTGCCGCGCGAACGCGCGCATGACGGGCAGGTCGATGAACACGTCGGTCAGCGCGTCGCCGTACGCCGCCCCCGCGGGCGTCTCGGCGTTGTACTCGGTGAGCTTCATCTCGCGGTCTTCGTCGACGATGAACGCGTCGAGCCGCGACGTCGGGCTGGGGTTGCGGATGCCCGGGTCGTCGGCGACGAGCGTCTCCTCCCAGTCGGTGAGCAGGAACTGCCGCCGGAACTCGCGGCTGGCGATGCGCGGCGTCGTACGTCTTGGCGAACACGCGCATGAGCGACGCGGCACGCGACCCTGCAGCCACGCGTGACTGCGTCGTGATTCGTGAGGCGCGGGCGAAGCACGGTGCAGAGCGGGCGGCCGCCGAAGATGAGGCCGCTGCGCCGCAGCTGAGCTCGTCCAGCATGCCCTGCGAGTCAGCCGCGAGCTGCTCGTCGTCGAGCAGATCATGATACGTCGAGATCGCGTCGCGCATGCCAGTGATCGTCGGACACTCACGTCGAACGCGATCGCGTCAGCGGCAGGCTCCGACCTGCCGCGCTGCAGCCAGCGCGGCGAGCTGCGCCGTGAACGCCGTGCTCCACTTGAGGTCTTTCGCCTGCGGCGCGGCTTCTTCGCGAGCGCGATGACCATGTCGGCCATGTGCTTCACCACCCACTCGAAGTAGTGCGGCGTCAGCGAGTTGATGTCCATGTCCGGCGCCGGGTTCATGAAGTCGATCGCGTACGGCACGCCATCGCGCACCGCGAACTCGATCGAGTTCATGTCGTAGCCGAGCGCGCTTGCACGAGCGTGCGCGCGTCCGTCGATCGATGCGCGCTGCCGAGGCCGGCGCGCAGGTGGTCCGTCCTCGACGATGTACTTCCGCTCGCGCGGATCGTACTTCATCGGCAGGATCTCTTCCTGGCCGAGGCACATGCAGCGGACGAACTGGTCCCACTCGATGAACTCCTGCACGATCATCGTGAGCAGCCCGGAGCTGATCGTAGTGCTGGATCAGCTCCTCGAGCGAGCGGCAGACGTACACGTCGCGCCAGCCGCCGCCGTGCGCGTCCTTGAGGATGCACGGCAGGCCGATGTGCTCGACGATGCCATCCCAGTCGAGCGGGAACTCGAGGTTGCGCAGGCTCTCGTCGTGCTTGATGCCCGGGCACGTACTCCTTGTTCGGCAGCACGACCGTCTTCGGGCTCGCGACGCCGAGCTTCGTCGACCAGCGACGCGCCGAAGAACTTGTCGTCGGCCGTCCACATGAACGGGTTGTTGACGACCGTCGCGCCCTGCGAGCACCGCGTGCTTGAGGTACGATGCGGTAATACGGGACCTCGTGCGAGATGCGGTCGACGATGACGTCGTACGGCACGGCCGTCATCGTGCGCCGGCGCGCCGATCTTCACGAACTCGACCGTCGACGCCGGCGTCGCGGCTGCTGCACCTCCTCGATGAACGCGGGCGGGAAGGACCACTCGCGCCCGACCATCAGGCCGACGCGGTACGTACGAGCGAGTTTTGCGGGACGCTTTGCCATGGTAAAGCTCTATCCGTGCGAGAGGAATCGAGTGAGGACTGGTGGAGCGAATCACAGGTCGGAAAGTAGGTCATTCGGCGAGCGGGTGCATCGGCGAGCCCGGAGGCGCGGAGTCGAGGAATCGCGATCCTACCGGGTCGAGGCCCTCTATCCGAGCGATCGCGATTCCTCGACTGCGCGTGCGCTCCGCGCACGCTCCGCTCGGAATGACACCCTAGTCATGCCCGCCGATGTACAGGCCGATCATCTTCTCCCAGATCGGCCAGTCGTGCGCGTGGCCGTTCCAGATGCGCAGCGCGTTGCCGATCCCCTTCTCCCAGAGGATCCGCGAGAACTCCCGATTGTTCTCGTACATCGGGTCGCCCTGGCCGATCGCGAAGATGAGGTCCTGCGCCCGGAACGCGGCCAGGCGTCCCGGATCGTGCTCGTGCTGCATGAAGTCGAACGGGTTGCAGGCGTAGACGTTCGTCGTCCGAGTAGCCGCCCGTGAACCGCTTGATGTCGTAGTTGCCGCTCATCCCGATGATGCGATTCACGCGTTCGGGATAGCGAAAGCCGAAGCTCGCGGCGTGGAACGCGCCGAAGCTCGCGCCGGTCGCGATCACATACGGGTTGTCGTTCCTGGACATCGAGAACGGCAACACCTCGTCGGCGATGTACGACAGGTACTGCAGATGACGCCACGCCTGCGCGCCTGGATGCAGATGCTTGCCGTACCAGCTCTCGTCGTGGACCTGATCCACGCAGTACAGCTGAATCCAGCCGTTGTTGATCTGGTCACGCAGCACTTCGTGCATGCGCCGATCCGGCCATTCGCTGTGCGTCCCCATCGTCGTCGGAAACACGATCACCCGGGCACCGGCGTGACCGATGACCTGCAGGTGCATGTATTTGTTGAGTGACGGACTATGCCACCCGGCGTGTTCGTGGTGCATTGTTTGGGAACTGGGGACTGGGGACTAGGGACTACGGCTGGTTGCTGGTCGCTCGTGCTGGTCGCTGGTCGAGAGCTGACGGCGGGCTGATGACCCGGGTCATGGCCGATGGCTACGTCTGCAACAGGAATGGCAACGCCTCGCCAAGCCGGCGACCCCAGTCGACCTCGTTGTGGCGACCCTTGGGATCCTCGACCCAGCGCAGCTCACTGCCCAGCATGTATCCCTTCTCGACGAGCGCATCGCGCATTCGTCGGGCATCGTCCAACGCGACTTTCCCTTCCCGCGCGCCGATATCCAGGTAGATCCGACCAGGAACGTGCGCGGCCGATTCCAGCTCTGGAAAAATGCTGCGTCCAGCGAACCACAGCGAGGGGCTCAACACGCCAACGAAGCCGAAGACCGATGGGATTGCGCAGGTAGGCATACAGCGTGATCAGCCCGCCCATGGATGATCCGACCATCCCCGTATGCGCGCGATCCGGACGCGTGCGGAAGCCGGCGTCGACGAGCGGCTTGACCGTCCCGATGATCCAGTCGAGGTACAGATCGCCCTTCCCACCACCAACCTTCGCGTCGACGTACGGCGAATACTCGGCGAGCCGGTCCGCGCCCATGTTCGGGATGCCGACGACGATCGCCTCGAGCGACCGCTTCCCGGCGCGCTCCATGGCCGTATCGACGCGCCACGGCTCCGCGTAGCTCGTGCGCGGGTCGAACAGATTCTGCCCGTCATGCATGTAGATGACGGGATACCGGCGCTCCGCGCGCGAGTAGGCGGGCGGGAGCCAGACGGTGAGGTCGCGGCGGTTGCCGAGTTCGGCGCTCGGGACGTCGGGGAGCGTCACGAGCGTGCCGCGGGCGCGACGCGCGCGGACGCGCGGCCAGAGCGCGCTTCGACGCTGGGTCACGAGCGAGGCCGAATTCGGCCTGTCAGTTTCGAAGCCGGAGATACGTCACCACCTGGGTCCGCCTGCCGTACGTAGAGAGCCTGTCGACGGCGGAATCTACACTGACCCGGCGGGGCACGGCACGGAGGAGATGCGGGCGGAATTCCGCACGAGGAGGCACCCGTCGGGAGGGGCTTTCCGTGCTCCGCACCGCACCTCCCCGTTATGCCATTCTAACGTGCCCTTCGGTGGTGCCCTTCGGGGGAAGGTGACGCGCCCAACGTCAAAGCAGGGCGCGTTCCCACACCGCGAAACCGCGATTTCATGCGTTAGGCGCGTGGATTCGAACTCAAGGCTGAAGAACGCGACTCTTGACACGCCACGTCCGGCGCACGGCGGCGACAGGCGTTGGTGGAACGCCACACAGGAGGCAGTACAGAGGCAATGTGCCCGTGCGTGCCGCGGTGCTCAACGTCGCAGAACGCGTGAGTGGTCCGACCACCAATCATCATCGCTGGGATCGCGAGCGACGATCCGCCCGCGTTAGGCGGGCGCGCGACGCCACGTGTGCCCACGCAGCCGAACCTGGTGCGTCCGTGGACCAGCCCCGACAGCGCCGGCGCTGCAATCGCTAGAATCTCCTAATGTCCGGCCAGACCCAGCCCAGACCATAGCGCGCGCCCGTCCCGGCATTACGTTTTTGTCGCAGGCCAACGCCGCTGTCCCGCGGCGCCCGTCGCACATCCGGGAGCCACCCGATGGACACGACCACCACCGATTGTCCGCTCGCTGTCACGCTCGCGGCGGCCCTCCGCGAGCAGCGCGACATGCTCACGAGCCGTTGGCTGCTGCGCATCGCCGACCGCGTGAATCTGACGCCCAATCGGATCTTTCCATCGGACGACCTCATTGACCACGTGCCGCTGCTGCTCCTCGGCATCGCGGACTACATTGAGGATCCGGCGCGCCCCGTACTCGCGGAGACGCCCGTCATCGCGAAGGCCATGGAGCTCGGCGCGTTGCGTCATACGCAGGGCTTCGACGAACATCAGCTGCTCAAGGAATACGAGATCCTGGGTGGCATTCTCTTTCAGTTCGTCGCCGATACCGTCACCGAGATCGGGACCGAGTGCACACCCAGTGAGTTGGTGACCTGTGCCAGCCGACTCTTTCAGGCCATCGCCGTGATCCAGCAAGCGACGACGACCCAGTTCCTCATGCTGGCGCGCGCGCAGATCACGGAGCGTGAGGATCGACTGCGCACGTTCAACCGCACGCTCACGCACGAGCTCCGGAATCGCATCGGCGCAGCGCTCGGTGCGGCGCAGATCATGGACATGCCCGACATCGACCCGAGCGAGCGGCAGCGATTGAACGACGTCGTGATGCGGAACGTCGAGAGCATGCGCGTGGTGCTCGACAACCTGCTCGTGCTCACCGGGATCCCGATCGACACGCGACAGCAGCGTCACGTGCACTTGCCGGAAGCGGCGCAGGAAGCAGCACGTCAGGTGCGCGCGGCGGCGCGAGCGAAGAACGTCGCGATTCGCGTCGACCCGCTGCTGCCGGCCGTCGAGGTGAGCGCGGCAGCGGTGGAGCTCTGCCTAACGAATCTGCTGGCGAACGCGATCAAGTACTCCGACCCCGACGCGAGCGACCGGTGGGTCGAGGTCCGCGGTCGCCTCGAAACGCGCGACGGCGAACCGACGGAAGTCATCGTCGAAGTCGTGGACAACGGCATTGGCGTGCCGCCCGAGCGCGCGGTCGCGTCTCTTCCAGCGCTTCTTCCGCGCGCACGAAGGCGCGATGCCCGACATCGAGGGCACCGGCCTCGGGCTCAGCATCATCCGCGATACGGTCGGCGGACTTGGCGGACGCGCGTGGGCCGAGTTTCCGGAGAAGGGATCGACGTTCGCGTTCTCGCTGCCGTGCCGGCGCGAGACCGATGCCGACGCGCTGCTGGCCTAACGCCGCCAGCGGTTGGGCTGAACGCCCAGCGTCAGGGGTTGGGCGTTCGCACCGGCTCCCGATCCACCGAAACGCGATCGTCGTGGTGCACGCGCCACTCGCTCGCCGGCGCAGTCCCGGCCGCGAGCCGCTCATGGCTCACACCGCTCACTGGCTGAGCTGACGGCAAGTCGGCCGTCGGCCGTTGTCGGACAGCGAGCCAGACGAGCCAGAGCGCGAGTGGCGGTCCGATGAGCCACGCCATGATCGTCCCGAGTGGCGCCGAAGCGGCGAGCGTCTTCACGCCTTCTTCGACGACCGTGAAGTGGAAGACGGTGTTCTCGAATCCGGCCGTGATCGTGCCGTGGCCCTCTGGAAGGTGCGTGGCGCGCCACGACTGCGGGGATTGCCGGACCCAGCGCCACACCAGCGAGCCCGGCCCAGTACGCGGTCCAACTCGCGAGCAGCTGACCTGGACGCCACCGTCGTATCGAAAGCTCCATCGTGAGACCTCCGCGTTTCTCTCGCGCTTCACGCGCATATTACTCGCGTGTCACGCGCGTTTCACGTCGCCCAGCGAATCTCGCGCTCCGTCGCGTCCTCCTCGAGAAACGCGAGCAGACGCTCCCCTTCCTCGTCCAATGCGGTGCGCACGCGCTTCGTTACCGCGCCGAAGGGCTCGATGACGAGTACCGCCGTCTTCCGCTTTCGTTCCGACTTCCACGTGCCCGCAACGATTCCATCCACGAGGAACGTCGCGCGCACCTGCAGGTTCTTGAGCGTGACGCGCGAGCGATGATCGTCGGCGACGATGCGTGTCCGGTCGTCGTGCGACAGCACGAGGTTGTCGAAGTCGGGAACGAAGCGAGCCGGTGCCAGGACGTCCTCGTCCGGGCGCGGCGCACTCGGCAAGTCGAACAGCTCGCGCTTCCGCTCGTCGCGGAACGTGACGAGCGACGGCCGAAGCGTCTCGAACACGTCGCGGAGGCCGTTCATGCCCGACCACGCCTGCGCATCGGCGGGCGTCGCCGGCCCGAATGCGCCGAGGTACCGCAGCACGAGCGCTTCGGCTGACGCCGCCGAGGTGGAGATGCTGCGGCCGAGCCAGCCGTCGGCGAGCGCGAAATCCGCGGCGGCGGGAAATGCCCAGAGCGCGTCGGTCGGCACCTGCACGAGCGGCAGATGGGTGCGGACGGCATAACCCATCGCCCGTTCGTCGCCGTCGGGAAACTTCTGGACGAGGTGATTCCGCAGCGCGTCGAACGTTGCTGGCGTCTTGCCGAAGAACCGCCGCGCCTCCGCGATCACGGCGTCCATGTCGAACGTCGACGTGCGGTCGCGAAGGATGGACTGCGCGCCGCGCGTCAGCATCGGATGCAGGACGCCACGCATCGCGGCGTAATCGGCGGTGGTCATGAGGTGCAGCGTGCCGCGCATCGCGGTGACCCGAACGATGGTGCGCTCCTGCAGCGCGCGGGCGAGCTCGGCTCGTTGGAACCCCTGCACGCGCGTCCACAGTCCGACGAACGGTGGTCGCGCCACCTGCGCCTGCATCCCGACGAGTCGCGCGACGCCATCGACCGCGGTGGAGGTCCTCGCGCTCGAGCAGCATCTGGCGCGCGAGCAGCGCGCGGTTGAGGGCGCGCCTGGTGAGCGTGGTCATGTGATGCGGGAAGTCTGCAGAGTCGTCAGCCCGAGCGGCGGCGTTGTCATCCCGAGGAGCAACAGCGACGAGGGATCTTCTCGAACGTCATCGTGGCCGGCCCTAGCTACGATACCATCACAGGAGATCCCTCGCTGCGCTCGCGGATGACAATCCTACCAGCGGCGCGCGAAGCCAGCGCCGACGAAGTAATCCGTATCGGCCCCGTTGAAGCCGACGCCCGCGCGAACGTCCAGCTGAAAGTTTGGCGTCAGGCCCGCCGTGAGGCCCGCGTTCCCGTACGCGCTGCGCGACGCCCCATCGAGCCTCGGATCGAAGCCGAAGACCTCGGCGTACATGCCGTAGCGCTCGGTGAGCGACACGCCTAACGATCCACTCGCCGCCCACTCCATGTACCGCTGACTCTCCTCCACCCCCCACCTGGCGTTGAGATTCGCGCCGAACGAGAGACGCTCGCTGAGCGTCCAGCTCGTCGCGAGCTTTGCCTCGGGTTGCATCGCTTGCTGCCGGAACACGGCGCTGCCCGTCGGCACACTCGTCGCGGCGAGGAGCGACACCGAGGGGACAAAGGACGGTTTCTCCGGCCCATCGTGCAGCCGGACCTTCATCCCCACGGCCGCATCCTCGAAACCGTCCACGTCGCCGTCGGGCGACGTGATCGTCGAGTACGACCCGATGTCCAGCCGAAGCTCTGCGCGTTGAGCAACGCCAATCCGCACCAACGCCTCACCGGCGGTGTTGATCGTGTACGCATTGATACGCGTGAGCGTGTAACCGCCCTCGAGTTGCACGCGTTTCGGCGCTACGGTTTCGACCGCCTCCGTGAAGTCCGGGCGATCGGACACGAGCGCGACCTCACCCGGTCGAGCGGTCGCGCAGCCAGCGCTGAACCCTAACGCGACGACGAACGCGACGTGGCGCGGGACGCCACCACGACCAAAAACACGACGCGTGTTGTGCGACTCGCGGTCGGTTGGGTTCACCGGTCGACCAGCGATTCGGCCGGCGCGGCAACGAACCCGAGCCTGACGGCGATCGCGCAGAGACGTGCATCCGCCAGGCGTTCCGTGTCAGGGAACGCGTCGTGAAAGCGAGTCTGCACGTCGAACGGGATGTGCAGTTGCTCCAGCTCGAACAGATCGAGCAGTGCCGCGACCCGTTCGATGTCAGCGTCACTCGAGTCTTCCCTCAATCGCGTAACCGCGTCGAGGAGCGCGCTCGTCAGCTTCGCGCTGGTCTCGCCCGCTGGTGAGATGGCGCTCGTCGGTCCCGAACGCCGCGGTCACGAGCCGACGACGAATCCCCTGCACCACCACGTCGCGCTGCCGTTCCGTCATCTCCGCGAGCGTGAGCTCGATCGGCGCATGTGGCGCCGAGTCTCGCGACGCGACGCGCACGTGCGCGATGACGCTCGATGGCGCGTGGTGGCCGGCTCCGTTTCCTGGTGCATTCCCCAGTGCGCTGGATGGAACGCCCGTCACGTCCACGGCGAACACCGAGCGCTCCCCGGTGCGGCGCTGCGTCACCGTGATCCCGTCGTCCGACGCCGCCACCTCGAGCGCCTTCGCGGTCGCACGCCATCGTTCGTCGTTAGGCGCGACGGCGTGCGCCGCAGCCACCGAGCCTGCGAGCCGCGTTACCTGATCGATATGCGGCTTGGCCATCGTCAGATAGACATCGCGGCCGGTGCCGATGCCGGGATCGTTGCTCTGTGCGGTCGCGAGGCGAGCGAGGAGCGCATCCTCGAGCCGCGCGCCGTCCGGGCCCGCGAGCTCGATCGCCCGGGCCGCATATCGCAGCACCTCGATGGGCTCGAGGCCGCCAATGTCATCGAAGAACCACGCGCACGACGTGAAGATCCGCAGCGCACCGCGTTCCATCTCCAGCAAGGACTGGGGACTCGGGACCGGGGACTGGGAAACGTCGCCTCGTGCACGCGGCGCGATTCGCTCGGCCACCCATTGAGAGATGCGTTCGGGCGTTCCGACGACCTCGCCGTAGGCATCACGCACGGCCCACGGGTCATCGAAGTAGCGGCGCGCCTCACGCTCATAGACCGCGTGAATGCCGTCGGCGAGCTCTGCGATCGCCTCGCGCAGCGGAGCGCGCCACGCCTGACTCGTTCCCTGGTGCATGCGACAGCTGCAGTCCGATCGCCACCGCTCCACACCGTGCGCACAACTCCACGCACTCGGCGCCACGATCTCGACGTCATCCGTCGCCGGATGCTTCGCGAGATACGAGGCGTAGTTCCCGACGTCGACGTGCTTCGTCGCCTGCAGGTCGAGCACCACGCGCGCGAGCGCCATCTCCGAGAACCGATGGTGGTGTCCGTACGTCTCGCCGTCGGTTGCCGCGGACACGAGGCGATGCCGCCCACGGGCATGGTCGGCTGGGTCCGCGATGGCGAGCATCTCGCCCGTCGTGAGCGGGCGAGTCCCGCCGTCGCTCTTGGGATCCGGCTCCCAGTGCGCGGCGCCGACCAGTCCGCCGTCACGCGGCGTGCGCCGTCGATCGCCACGCGCGAGCATGCGCTTCGCCCACACGTTCGCGTCCCGCAGCAGCCCACCGAACGCGATGCCGTGCGAGATGTCGCCGTCGTAGATGCACAGCGTGATCGTGCGGCCGTTGCTCGTGGTATAGCGCCCGGGGTGTCCATCGTTAGGCACCGATTTCACCTGCCCCGGCGCCACGACCGTGAAGCGCATGCCTTCCTGCGCGAGCACGTCGAGGGTCTCGTCGTCCAGCGCGGTTTCCGGCAGCCACATGCCTTCGGGGTCCCGCCCGAACCGCCGACGAAAATCGGCGATCCCCCACCGCACTTCCGTGACCTTGTCGCGGCGGCTACTCAGTGGAAGGATCGCGTGGTGATAGGGCTGCGCGATGGCGTTACCGTGGCCGAGCCGCGCGAGGCTCTTGCGGTCGGCGTCGAGAACGCGCGCGTACGTGTCCGGCGCCGCGTGCTCCAGCCACTCGAGCAGCGTCGGCCCGAAGTTGAAGCTGATGTACTCGAGGGTGTTGACGATCTGGCTGATGCGCCCGTCCGGCGCGAGCACGCGCGCCGCGACGACGGTGCGGTAGCTCTCCTGCTCGATGCGGGAGTTCCAGTCGTGGTGCGGCGCGGCCGACGCCTCGCGCTCGATCTCTTCGAGCCACGGGTTCTCGCGCGGCGGTTGATAGAAGTGGCCGTGAATGACGATCGAACGCATGAACGGGAATCGGAATGGCGGAATGGCGAACGGCGGACAGCGGTGCTGCGAGCGCGCGATGGTATCCTGCAACCTATCGTGATGCCACGATCCTGCCCGCCGTCCGCCCGTCCCGCCCGATTCCCGATTCCCGATTCCCGATTCCCGACAGCACCGCTTTCACCGACTCCAGCACATCCGGAAACACATCGTCCTGCGTCCGCAGCTCGAGCGCGACATTCGTGGCGCGCTGGAGGTCGCCGGAAGCGAGGCCGTCCTCGATCGCGTCGATCAGGCGATCGCACGCGTCGGCATGCCCGTTGAAGCGCTTGATACCGTAGTCCGTCACCGCGCCCGTCGAGATGATGAACTGCCAGTCCGAAGACTGCACGAGCAGCAGCTCGCGTGCAGCCTGCGCGAGCGCGTCGTACGCTGACGGCAACTCGATCGCCTCGCGCGCCATCGTCCAGAACCGCTCCTCGATGGTCCAGATCCTCGGCCACGTCCAGGCCGTCTGGGCGTTGAGCCACATGCTGAAATCGCCGTTCGCGCCCCATGATCCGGTCGCGAGCCGCAGGCCGGTTCTCGCGCGGAACGTGTCGAGGTGCGTCGAGGCTGTCGCCGGCCTCACGTTAGGTTGCTCCCGCAGCGCACGGTATACGTTGCCGAGAAATTCCGGGCCCTCGTACCACCAGTGGCCAAACAGCTCCGTGTCGAACGGCGCGACGACGACGCCTCGGCGATGCGCCGGGTGCGTCGCCGCGATCGTCGCCAGCAGGCTCGCGAAGTGCGCGGCGTGCGCGGATGTCATGGCACTCGCGGTTGGCGGGTCGTATGGCTCCTTCTGACCAAGGTCAACGCCATTGCCCGTGACGCGCCACAGCTTCAGCCCGCCCGGCCAGCGGATCTTGTGGAACTCGAGGTAGCGTCCGTCGCCCGGATAGCCCTGGAAACGACTCCACACCTGTGCCGACGACTCCGGATCGCGGATGAACGCCGCCACGGTCTCGGACGTGTACGCCGACGTCACGCGATAGGCGCGATACGGCGTCCGTGTCGCCTCCCACTGCGCGTCGGCCGACGCGACGTGCTCCAGTTCATTCGCCACCACCTGCCCATAGAGGCCGAGTGGGCTGCCGGCCCGCGCCATGTGCGCGTCGGCGAAGAAGAACCGGAACCCCGCATCCGCGAGGTATTCCTCGATGCCCGGGCGCGGTCCGGTGTCCGGAGCGTTAGGCAGCGGCTTCCATGGGCCGCGCGGGCGATACGCGCACTCCGGCAGCCAGCACCCGCGCGGCGCTTGGCCGAAGAGCCGCTTGTGCTCGCGCTGTCCGACGTCGAGCTGGAGTTGAATGCTCTCGTCGCGCGCGAGGAGCGGCAGGAACGCGTGCGTCGCCGCGGACCCGATGATCTCGAGCCGGCCGCGCGCCTCGAAGTCGCGGAAGACCGAGATGATGTCGCCATCGATCGAACGGAACAGTGCGCGCAACCGCGTGAGCCGTTCGCGCCAGTAGTCGACGAGCGGAATCAGGTACGTATCGCCCGTTTCCCGAAGCGATGCGGGCGCCTCATCGCAATGCGTCAGGCGCTGCTCGAAGTACAGCTCGAGCTCCGCACGGAACGCGTCGCTCGCCAACTGGTTGGCGAGCACTGGCGTGAACCCGATCGTGACGGGCGCCGTGACGCCTTCGGCTTCCATCGCCCGCAGCGTTTCGACCAGCGGCAGGTACGTGTCGATCGCTGCCTCGGTGAGCCAGTCGCTGCCATGTGGCCAGCGACCGTGATTCAAGACGTACGGCAGATGACTATGTAGAGCGAAAACGAAATCCATTGTTCCTTGCCGACTGCGCTGGTGGCTGGGTGGTTATGCTCGTGGCTGGATGACGCTGGGTGTCAGCAACAAGCCGCAACCAGCGTCACCCAGCCACCAGCACGACCACCCAGCACCCAGCTTCAGTTCAACTGTTAGGCAACGCTTGCACCAACGTTCAATGCCCTTCTATACAGATCGCGGTAGCGAGCTTCGGACTTCTCCCACCCGAAGTCACGCGCCATCGCTTCCCGCATCATCCCGCGCCATGCCTCCGGATCGTGATACTGATCCAGCGCTCGCACTGCCGCGTGCATGAACTCCTCCGACGTGTAGCCGTCGAACAGGAAGCCCGTCACGCCGTCCTCGATCGTATCCGCCAGTCCACCGACGCGACGCGCCACCGGAATGGTGCCGTAGCGCTGCGCACGCATCTGCGTCAGTCCGCAGGGCTCGTACTGCGACGGCATGAGACACATGTCCGCGCCCGCCATCAGCCGGTGCTCGAGCCGATCCGTGAAGTTGAACTCACACGCGATGCGCCCTGGCGCGCGCTCCGCGAGCTCGCGCAACTCCGCCTCGTAACGCGGCTCTCCCGCGCCGAGAAACAGGAACTGCGCGTCGAGCGCGAAGTAGTCGTTGTAGCCGAGGATGAGATCGAGCCCCTTCTGATACGTCAGGCGCGCGCTCATCGCGAAGATCGGAATGTTCGCCCGCTGCTTGAGCCCGAAGATGCGCTGCAGCGACGCCTTGCATTTCTTCTTGTTCTCGAGCGTCTCGCGGCGTGTAGTGCGTCGTGATCTGTTTGTCGTTCGCCGGATCCCACACGCGTTGATCGATGCCGTTCACGATGCCGACGAATCGGTCACGCAGCCCGATGAACGTGTCCTGCAGTCCGAAACCGCCGAACGGCGTGCGCAGCTCGTGCGCGTGCGTCGGGCTCACCGTCGTCGCCATGTCGGAGAACGTCAGGCCGCCCTTGAGGAAGTTCATCCGATCGTACCACTCGAGGTGACGATGGGTGAACAGCTCCCACGGCAGTCCGACGTCGGCCATCGTGTGCGCCGGATACTGGCCCTGGAATCCCGCGTTATGCACCGACAGCACCGTGCGCACCTGACGGTAGTACTGATCCGCCATGAAGTACGTGCGCAGGTACACGGACGCGAGCGCGGCATGCCAGTCGTGCGCGTGGAGAATGACCGGCGCCTCGGGCGCGATGCGCGGCAACGCCAGCAGCGCGGCGAGCGAGAAGAATGCATAACGCCGCGGATTGTCCGGATAATCGTACCCGTTCTCACCATAGAGTCCGGGCCGATCGAAGAAATGCGGATGATCGAGGAAGTACACGCGCGGGCTGCCGCGGGACTTCGAGCGACGGTCGGGCGTGATCTGAAACAGGCGCGCCTGCTCCTGCATCGGGCCCACCTGCACCATGAACGGCTCGCCCACCGGCTCGAGGTTCGGCGCGACGGCGTGCACCTGGCGATAGAGCGGCATGATGATCGCCGTCGGAATGCCCGACGCCGACTGGAACTCGGCCAGACTCTTCACCGCTTCGCCAAGGCCGCCCGTCCGCGCGAACGGCGCAAGCTCGGCGACGATGTGCACCACCGATACGATGCGTCCGTCGTCGGAGCGGAGCGGGTTGAGCGCGTCGGGGATCGCCGGCTGTGCGCCGGACCGACTCCGCACGGTGCCCGGCTCCCGAATTGACGACGTCTGCTGGGCGTCGGCCGCTGAATACGGGTCGAGTGGGTCGACGCTCTCGGCCATCATCGTGTCGTCAGGCGCGACTGGCATGAACGATGGCCCGATGCCGACCTCGCGGTCGCCTGTGACGCCTGGCGTGGGCGGCGCCGCCGCGCCCGCCGAATACGCGATGCCCTCGGCCTCGGGATCGCGCATCGATTCACCCGTGCCCATCTCTTCCCGGCCGCCCTTCCGTCTCGCTCTCATTGTCTCACCGCTTTGATCTGCCGCTGCGGATTCCAGCCATCCGTTGACCGACCGATTCCCGATTCCCTATTCCCGATTCCCGACTCAGGCGGTTGGCGGATCGTCGCCTGTCGTGTCCCCGGCCACTGCCGGAACGTAGTAGTTGGTCACGTACTCCTGGAGCATTCGCCGCGCCGTAAAAAAGGAGCCCGACACGCGGAGGGCGTGCTTCATCTTCTGCACGAAACCTACGGGTACACCATCTTCGTTCCGTTCATAGAAAAGCGGAACCACATGACGCTCGAGAAGAACGTACAGGCGTTCCACATCTTCGCGATCGGCGTCTGTGCCGCGAGCCGCCGTGGGGATCGCCCAGCCGTTCAGGCCATCGAACGCCTCCGGCCACCATCCATCGAGCGTCGAGAGGTGCGGCACGCCATTCAGCGCCGCCTTCATCCCGCTCGTCCCGCTCGCTTCCATCGGAACGCGCGGCAGGTTCATCCAGAGATCCACGCCCTGCACGAGCACGTGCGCCAGGTGCAGGTCGTAGTCCTCGATGAACGCGACGCGCCCTTCCAGGCTCGGATCCCGGCTGAAGTTGTAGACCTCCTGCAGAATCTCCTTGCCCGGATTGTCGGACGGATGCGCTTTGCCGGCGAAGATCGAGCTGCACTGGTCTCCGCTGGTTCGTCAATAGCTCGCGCAACCGCTCGAGGTCCTCGAAGATCAGGTTCGCGCGCTTGTACGTCGCGAACCGCCGCGCGAACCCGATCGTGAGCGCGTTCGGATCGAGCAACGTCCCGGCACCAACAACATGCGCGGCCTCCTTCCACTGCCGCGCCCAACGGCGTCGCGCCTGCTCGCGAATGAAGCCGATCAGCCGGCGCTTCATTCGATGATGCGCGCGCCACAGCTCGCCGTCATCGATCGACAGCACGCAGTCCCAGAAGCCCGGCTCGTCGAGCCGACTTCCCCAATGCTTTCCGGCCTTTTCGTCCAGCAGCTCCATGACGTCGCGCGCCATCCACGTCGCCAGGTGAACGCCGTTCGTGATGTGCCCGATGGGCACATCGTCCGCCGTCCGCTCGGGCCAGAGGTTCCGCCAGATCTCGCGCGAGACCTCGCCGTGCCGCTTGGCGACGCCGTTCACGTGCGACGATAGACGAAGCGCCGCCACGGTCATGTGGAACTGCCCGTGATTCTCGATCGGATGGCGTCCGAATTCGGCGATACGCTCGCGCGGGACCTTCATCTCGTCCCAGATCGGGCCCGTGCATTCCGCGACCTGGTCCATCATGAACGAGTCGTGCCCAGCAGGCACCGGCGTGTGGGTCGTGAAGACGCTCGTCGCCCGAACACGACGCACGGCCTCGTCGAAGTCGACGCCCTGGAGGACGTACTCGCGAACGCGCTCCACGAGCATGAACGCCGCGTGTCCCTCGTTGGCATGCCACGCCGCCGGCTCGATGCCGACCGCGCGCAGCACGCGCACGCCTCCGACGCCGAGGATCCATTCCTGGCGCAAGCGAAGATCGGGGCCGCCGGCGTACAGCTTACTGGCGAGATCGCGGTCCTGCGGGTCGTTCTCCTCGAGGTTCGTGTCGAGGAAATAGACCGGCACGCGACCCACCATCATGCGCCACGCCCCGACGTGAATGTCGCGGCCGTGCGTCTGCACGACGGCGAGCCACGGCTTCTGTCCCGGCCCGAACACCTGCTCCAGTGGCGCACTCGACGGATCGAACTGCTCGTCCGTGTCCTCCTGCCATCCGTCGAGACGGAGGTGCTGGTCGAAGTAGCCCTTCGTGTAGAAGAGGCCCACGCCAACGAGTGGGACCCCAAGATCCGAGGCGGCCTTGCAGTGATCGCCGGCCAGCACGCCGAGGCCACCGGAGTAGATCGGCACGGAGTTGTGGAGGCCGAACTCCGCGCAGAAATACGCGATCGGCCGGGTGACGAGATCGGGCTGGTTTTTGGCGAACCACGTGTCCTGGTTCGATCGCTCACGCTCGAGTTTCTGCATGAGGCGATCGTACATCTCGAGGAACTGCGGATCGCGCGCGACGGCACTGAGACGTTCCGGGTGAACGCGCCGGAGCACCTGAATCGGATTGTGTCGCGTGAAGTGCCACAACGGCTCGTCGATGGTCGCGAACAGCGTGCGAGCGTTGCGGCTCCAGCTCCACGAAATGTTCATCGCCAGCGACGCGAGTCCTTCGATGCGCGGTGGCAGGTACGGGAATCGTCGGCGGTTGGCCATGACCGGGTAGGCTAATGGCATCGAGCGATGCCGGGAAGCCGAGTGAAACGAAGGTGCCGGATACTGCTCTGCATTCACGCATCATCGCGCGGCGGTCGGTGGGAACGACGATGGCGCGGATGAAACGGAAGAAGCAGGATAGCGCTCGGTAGGGGCAGCTCCGCGCGCAACGAGCGGAGAATTTGGGAACAGCCCTCGGGACGGGTTGGTCTACCGAGCGGCTGTTCCCATTGCTTCAGAGAGTCCGGTGATGAGCCAGCGTCAATGCAAAGCCGGATCCGGCCGTTTTCCGTCTCATCCGCCCAATCGCAGTTCCCACCGGCCCCGGCGCGATGATGCCGACGGCACGAACGGCCGACGCGATGATCGCGGATCAGGCAGGCGGCGGCGCCTTCGTCGTATCCGCGCCGATCGTCCCCTTACAGAAAACCTCCACCTGCTTCGCCGAGATGGGCTGGAGCTGCGTGAGGTAGTCCTGGTACTGCTTCACGGCTTCGGCCGCGACCTCCACACCCGCCGCGAGATTCGGCTGCGCGAACGCCAGCATGTCGAAGCCGAGCCGACTCAGTTCGCAGTCCTTCGTCTTTGGCGCCTCGGTGGCCGCGCTCTGCGCGACCGACAACGCCGCCGCGCCCATCAGGAGCTTCGCCTGTGGCGAGTTCTTCACGCTGTCCGCCAGCGCGAGGAACCGCAACGCGAGCATGTAATCCGGGCGCATCTTCGTGCTGTTCGCCGCGCGGTACAACTGGTTGCCGCGGGCGAGCGCGAACTGCGCGATCAGCGCGCTGTCCTCGCCGACGGAGAGCGCGCGTTTGAGCGTCGCGAACGCGCTGTCGTTCTGCCCCAATTCCGCCTGGGCGCGCGCGAGCTGGATGTGCCCGTGCTGAATCGTGGAGTCGAGCGCCAGCGCCTCACGCATCACGTCCACCGACTCCTCCGCCTTCCCGCGCGTCT
Source organism: uncultured Gemmatimonadaceae bacterium (assembly GCA_963829055.1). Classification (GTDB taxonomy): domain Bacteria; phylum Gemmatimonadota; class Gemmatimonadetes; order Gemmatimonadales; family Gemmatimonadaceae; genus JAJKIV01. The sequence goes on from CAWHHI010000011.1 coordinate 495,534, forward strand.
TGAGGTCCTGCGACTGCATGATCTTGAACTCCGCGTTCTGCGGGAATGCCGCGAGACCACGCGTTAGGCCCTCGACCGCTTCGCCACGTACGAGCTGCACGTACATCGAGAAGATGCGCGGATCCTTCGGGAAGGCCTGCAGCCCGCGCGCCGCGACCTCGACCGCGCGCACCACGTCCCCATTGGACTTGTACGCGGTCGCCAACCGGAGCAGGAACGTCGAGTCCTTCATCGACAGCGAGTCGGTGGCGAGCAGGATGCCGCCGATGCGCGTCGCTTCCTTCCACGACTTGTTCGCGAACAGCACCTGCCACCGGAGTCGCAACAGTCCCATGTGCTCCGGCGCGGCATCCGACAGCCGCGCCACGAGCGGCTCGGCTTTCAGTGAGTTGCCGTCGAAGATCAGCGCGGAAACGACGCGCTCGCCGAGCGCGATGTCGGTCGTGTCGGCCGCTTGCAGTCGCAGCCACATCTCCGCTGCGCGATCCTTGTTCTTGAGGACGTCGTACGCCTGCGCCGCGCCCTCGAGCGCGTAAAAGCTCGCCGTGTCTACACGCAGCATCTCACTCACGACGCCCAACACGGAATCAGCCGCGGTTCCAACCACGAGATGCGCGGCGAGCATGCATCGCCGAGCGAGCGTCGAGCGCGGGTAGAGCTTCACGCCTTCACGCGCCGCCTCGACTGCCTGAGCCGCTCGCCCGTCGCGGAGATGGTTCTCGCAGCGACGCTGCGGCGTGAGCTGTCGTCGCGCCTCGGTGACCGCGGCCGCCATTCGCGCTGCCGCACGCTCCGCATCAGGATCGATGGCGTCGGGGAGCGGCTGCTGCATGCGGACGTCGCGCGCGAGAATCAGGCGCGCGCTGACGCGATAGCCCGCCGGCGTCTTGTCCACGGTGCCCATGAGGTACTCGTCCGCTCGCAGGTAGCGCGACAGCGCGCGCACCTGCGTCAGGTCGGGCACCATATCCGCTGGGAATCCGGCGTTGAACAGCGCCGTGGTCAGCGACTTCTCGTCGACGACCTCGAGATCGCGTTTGTTGCCCGCCTTCTCGACGCGTCCGCGGATCTCGTCGGCGACCTTGTTGCCGACCTTCTTGTCAGCGCTCTTGAAGGGCGCGATGAGCAAGCCCTGTTGGGTGAACTCCTGCTGGCGTTGGGCGCCGAGGGGAGAGCCCGCCGGGGCTACGAGTGCCAGGAACAACGTCGCGACGGCCACAGCACGTATCGCGCGCCCAGAAACGCACCACTCCACCGGTGATCCTCGACGAAAAGACAAGGCCGACCGTCCCCCGGCCGGCTCGACCGCCACGTCACATATGCGAACGTTAAATCGCCGGACGAACAAAGGTTGTCAAGCTGCGCACCCGCCGTCTCGTCATAATACGTCTCGCCCCCGCAAATCCGGTCATCCGATCTCGACCACGACCTCGTGGCGTTGCCCATCGTCCACCAGCGGGATCGTCAGCTCCGCCCGATCCGCTCCATCGACCGTCACCCGCGTGACGTCCTGGTCGCGGCCAACTCTCGTGACGGTCACGGCATACGTGGACGACAGGTAGCGATACTCCAGCGCGAACGACTTCCAGGCGCGCGGCACGCACGGCTCGATCGTCAGCGTCTCGCCGTGCTTCGTGAACCCGAGAATGGTCTCGAGGCCAACCCGGTACATCCACGACGCCGACCCGGTGTACCACGTCCAGCCGCCGCGCCCCAGATGCCCGGTGGCCGTGTACACGTCGGCAGCCACCACGTAGGGCTCTACCTTATACCTGCTCACGTCCTCCGGCGTCACCGAATGCGTGAGCGGATTGATCATCTGATACAGCTCGAAGGCGCGGTCGCCGTCGCCGGCCAGAGCGGTCGCGAGGACAGCCCAGAGCGCCGCATGGGTGTACTGCGCGCCGTTCTCCCGCACGCCAGGGAGATAGCCTTTGATGTAGCCCGGGTCGTGGACGGTCTTATCGAACGGCGGCGTGAGCAGCATGATCAGCCGCGCGTCGGGTCGCACGAGCCGCTCCTGCAGCGACGCCATGGCGCGCGCGCGCTTGTCCAGCTCTCCGGCGCCGGAGATCACGCTCCAGCTCTGCGCGATCGAGTCGATCTGGCACTCGTCATTCTCGGCCGAGCCTAACGGGGCGCCGTCGTCGAAGTAGGCGCGGCGGTACCACGCGCCGTCCCACGCCGCCTCGTTGGCGGCTTTCGCGTACAGCTCCGCCGATACGCGCAGCTCGCCGGCGGACGCGCCGTCGCCCTGGCTGTCGCAGTGATCGGCGAACGCGCGCAGGGTGTCGTTGAGGAACCAGGCGAGCCACACGCTCTCCCCACGCCCCTCGATGCCGACGCGGTTCATGCCATCGTTCCAGTCGCCGACGCCGATGAGCGGCAGCCCGTGCGCACCGACGGTGCAGGCATGGCGCAGCGCCCGCAGGCAGTGCTCGTAGAGCGATGCCGTCTGCGTCGGATACGTTAGGCAGGTCGTACACCTCGTGCTCGTGCGGCTCGAGCGGCCGCATCTCGATGAACGGCACGAGCTCGTTCAGGATCGTCGGCGTCGCCTGTCGTCCGGATGTAGTGATCCACGACGAACGGGAGCCACACGAGATCGTCCGAGAAGCGCGTGCGCGTACCGCGGCCGGTGTGCGCGTGCCACCAGTGCTGCACGTCGCCCTCGACGAACTGCCGCGCCGCCGATCGCAGGATGTGCTCGCGCGCGATGGCCGGATCGTGATACACGAACGCCATGGCGTCCTGCAGCTGGTCGCGGAAGCCGAACGCGCCGCTCGACTGATAGAACGCCGATCGCGCCCACATGCGACACGAGAGCGCCTGATAGAGCGACCAGCGATTGATCATCGCGTCGAACGTGGCGTCCGGCGTTTTCACCGTGATCGTCCCGAGGCGGTGCGCCCAGTCGGCGATGGTGGCGTCGATCGCCGCGTTCGCGGCGCCCGTGCCGCCATACCTTCCGATCAGCGTGCGCGCCTCGTCCACGCCACGGGCGGCGCCCAGCAGCACGATGACGTCGCGTGTTTCGTTAGGCGCGAGCGAGATCGTGCGCCTGCAGTGCGGCACACGGGTCGACGGCGGCGCCCACGGTCTCGCCGAGCGCCGCGCCGTCTGCCAGTCCAATCGGCCGCTGCAGGTCACCGTTCCGGCCGATGAACTCACGCCGATCGGCCGTGTAGCCGGCGAGCGGCTCGCTGATCCAGCTGAACGCGACGCGGTCGGCGAAGCTGGCGTCGAAGTAGTTCGACGCGAAGATCGCCTGCGTCTCGCGGTCGAACGTCGTCACGATCTGGTGCTGCGTGTGCTCGCGCATGACGCCCAGCGCCCACTCGACGAAGCTCGTCATGGTCAGCGCAGCGGGTCGACCGCTCCGATTTGTCAGGCGAAGACGCGTGAGCTTGACCGGATCGGTGGGTGCCATGCTGACGGTGAGCTCACTGGCGATTCCGCCGCGCTCGTGCAGGAACGTGGTGAATCCCGCACCGTGCCGCACGGTGTACTGAGAGCTGTCGCGCGCGATGGCCGGCGTGGGCGACCACAGCGCGCCCGATCGCATCACGCAGGTAGACGATCTCGGTGCACGGGTCGCTCACCGGGTCGTTGTACCACGGCGTTAGGCGGAAGAAGTAGCTGTTCTCGACCCAGGCAAACCCACCACCGCGCTCGGTGACGACGAACCCCGCCTGCGGATTCGCGATGACGTTCGACCACGGCGCCGGCGGCAGGGCGTCGCCGGTGAGGGTGATTTCGTAGTCCAGGTCGGGCGTGAGGCCGTGTTTCAGCACCGGCGACTTGGGCGCCGGGAACGGGGAACCGGGAACCGAGGCTGCTCGCTGTTTGCTGCGTGCAGCACCGGTTCCTGGTTCCCCGTTCCCGGTTCCCGCTTTGTCTCCTCGTCCGAAATCAGGAAGCTCGAAGCTCTCGGCGAGATCGAGCGCGGCGTCGCGCGCATACGCTTTCGCGCGCGCCAGCACCGTGCTCACCACGCCTTCGCCGCTCACGTCGCTGACGGTTCGTGGGTCCCACGCACCGTTCCCCGAATCTCGATTCGAGAAGATCGACAGGCGACGCGGTCGCTCCGGCTCGTCAGGCGGCTGCTCCTCGACCTCCGGCGCGTCGAGCACGCGCCCGAGCCCGAGCCCGTCACAGACGACGTGAACGCGCGCCGTCGTGCGCACCAACCGCAACACATCGGGCATCAGCAGGTCGGCGCGTCTGATGAAGATGCCGCCCGGCTTGTCCGCGAGATGCGTTTCGCTCGATCCCATCACCATCGCGAGCAGTTGGTCGGCAAGCTCCTGTTGATAGGACGGTGCTCGCGTGATGAGAATGACGAGATCCACCGTCATTCCCTTGAGCCGCCAGTAACGATGCGCCTGCAGCAGTTGCCGCACCGTCGGCAGCCCTTCGACGGAGTCGATCGTCGCGAGCAGAATGGGCCAGTCGCCCGACAGACCGACGGTCCACAGCTCTCGCTGCCCGAGACGGTTTTCGCGCATCTCGTGCTGCGTCGAGCGGGTCGGCGGGTTCGAGTAGAACAGGTGCCCCGCCATCTGCTGGAAGAGCGCCGCGTCCGACGGCGTTAGGCCGAGGTCGCGGAGCTCGACCTGCGTGCGCGTCCACGAGAGGTCGAGGGCCCGCTGCGCGCTGTACGGCTGGCGATACAGGTCCGCCAACTCGATCGCCCGCTCTCGCGTCTCCGCGACGAGCGTGGTGAACGCCACGCGCGCGGACTGCCCCGGCGCGAGCCGCACCCGCGCCCGAAGCGCGAAGATCGGATCGAGCACCGCGCCAGCGGTGCCGCTCAGTTTCGCCGAAGGCTCGAGCGCCGCGGGGCTGCGCGTGTCACGGCCACGCCCCACGAACTGCGCGCGGTCCGTCTCGAACGTGATGTCGCCGACGAGCTCGGGGCCGACGGCTGCCACGTGGGCGAGCCATCGTCGCGGCTCGTCGCTCGCGCGCGGACGGCGCGTCGCCAGGATCGCGCGCTCCGCCTGCACGCCACTCGGTCTCGACGAACAGGTTCGCGAACGCCGGGTGTGCTCGATCCGCATCCGGCGACGCGAGCACGATCTCGCCGTAGCTCGTGAGCTCGATCTCGCGCTCGATCCCCGAATGGTTGACGACCGTCACGCGCCGGACCTCGGCGTTGTCGTCCGAGACGACCGTCACGTCGAGCCGCGTCTCGACGTCGCCGTCTCGGCGGTCGAAGGAGATGCGGTCCATCGCGAACGACGCCTGATACGAGTCTGCCCGCTTCCCGGTCGGCTGAAACGTCGCGGACCACAGCCGACCTTCGGTGATATCGCGAACGTAGCACCACTGCCCGTGGTCGTCGCGCGTGCCATCGGCGCGCCAGCGGGTGATGGCGAGCTGCTCGTAGCGGCTGTAGCCGGCCCCGGCGTTGCTGAGCATCACGGTGAAGGGCAGACTCGCCAGCAGCCCCACGCGCGGCTGCGGCGTGTCCGGCGTCTCGACCTGCCTAACGGCTGGCTTCTCCCTCTCGACCGGCACGCGTCCGCCCTCCGCATCGCTCTCCTGCGCTTCCTGCAGGACGAGTCGGCGCGGGATACGCTCGTGCAGCACGAGCTCCACCGCGCGCGCGAGCGGCTCCGAGTGGAAGCGGCGTTGCCACGAATGGTCCGCCAATGCATTCGCGAGCGCGACGAAGCTCATGCCAATGTGGTGCGCCATGTACGCGCCCACCACACTCCTCGTCTGGCCCGGATCGGGGCGCGTGAAGTCCAGCGCCTCGCGGAACCCGTACGGACCCAGCATCCCCTCGCGCTCGAGCGCCGCGAGGTTGCGCATGGCTTCGTGTGGCTCCACCAGCAGCGCCAGCGCCGTCGCGTACGGCGCAATGACGACTTCCTTTCCGAGTCCGCGCTTGAGCGCGAGGTCGGGCACGCCGAACGCGCGGTACTGATACGTCATGTGCCGATCGCGCACGTTGTACGCCGACTCCGAAATCCCCCACGGCACCGAACGCTCGGCCGCATAGTCGATCTGACGCCGCACCGCGCCACGATACGTCTGATCGAGCAGCGTGTACGGGAACGAGCGCATGACGAGCAGCGGCATCAGATACTCGAACATGCTGCCGCTCCACGACACGAGCGCCGTCGAGCGCGAAGACGCCGTGAGCGAGCGGCCGAGTCGGAACCAGTGCTCCACCGGCACGTCGTCCTTCGCGATCGCGACGTAGCTCGCGAGGCGCGCCTCCGACGCGAGCAGGTCGTAGTACGAGTTATCGAGGGTCGCCGAGTCCACGCTGTAGCCGATGGCGAACAGCTTGCGCCGAGCGTCGTAGAGGAACTTGAAGTCCATCTCCATCGCGTAGCGCTGCGCCGTGTGAGCGATCGCCTCGAGCCGATCGACGCGCTCGCGGAGAATCGCGTTCGTCTCTGCTCCCACGCGCGGGGCGAGGTTCTCTGCGTCGCCAAGCTGCGTCCGCTCAGCCACGTGACGCTCGGCCAGGTTGGCCGCCCACGTCAGCCACTCACGCGCGCGCGGTGCTTCCTTCGGCGCCAGACCGGCCGCGTTCAACGTGGCATCCGCGCTGGCAAGCGCGCGCGATACGCGGACGAGTCCCGCGTCGTCCGTGACATCGGCGATCTCCGTGCGCGCCGTCTTGAGCAGCGCCGCGGCCTTCGACACCGCTTGCCAGCGTGCCGGATCCCCGACGCGCCCCGAGCTCGCGGCATCCGCGAACGACTCGTGTGTGATCGTCAGCGCCGACGCCAGTGCACGAACCGGCGCGCGCGCGTCCGGCGCCGACTCGATGATCTCGCGACACGCCTGCTTCAGCGCCAGCAGATGCCCCGCCAGATTGCCGCTGTCCACCGTCGAGATGTACGCGGGCTGCAGGACCTCGAGCCCCTGGAGATCGTACCAGTTGAAGAAGTGTCCGCGGTGCCGCCGCATGCGCTCGAGCGACTGGAACACGTGCTCGAGTCGGTCGAGCATCTCGCCGCACGTGAGCAGTCCGAGGTCGTACGCGCTCGTGATGCCCAGCAGTTGCAGCCCGACGTTCGTCGGAGATGTCCGCAACGCGACGACCGGCTCCGGCGATTCCTGGAAGTTGTCGGGCGCGAGCCATTGCGTCTGCTCGCTGACGAACCGCTCGAAGAACCGCCAGTGGAAGATCGCATACCGCATCGCGCGGTCGCGCTCGTCGGCGGCGAGTCTGAGCTCGCGGCGGAGCGCCGGCGCGCTCAGCGCGTGCGCGACGAGTGGGCCGACGGCCCACAGGAGCACGATCGGAAGCGCGTACGCCAGCGTCGGCAGATGAACCGGGAGTCCGCTGGAGAATCCGACGTCGGCGCGGTGCCACGCGCTGATCCCGACGAGCACCGCGATCACCAGCGTCACCGCCTCGGCCGGCAGCATGCGCCGCCACACCTCACGCTGCGAGCCAGCCGTCGTGCGCTCCGTCTGCGACGCCGTCTGCCACTCGAGCAGGTGACGCTTGGTCGCGAACAGGCGCACGAGCGTGCGTACGATCGCGTCCGCGGACACCCACGCCTGATGCGGCAGCACGATGACCGTCAGCGCGAACTGCTGCGCACTCGTCACCGCGTCGCGCCACACGGCCGCGTAGTAGGCGAACAACGATTTATCGGCGGGCGGCCGAACCACTGCCAGCGTTAGGCCGAACAGCCACGGGAATCCGATCGCGATCAGCACCGCCGCGGTCCATGGACCTTGCGGCACCGGCAGAACAGTCCATCCGGCGACGAGCAGCAAGAGCTGGAAGATCTCGACCGTGCTGCGCCGCAGGTTGTCGAAGATCTTCCACCGGGAAACGGCGGACAGTCTGTTGTGCTCGGCGCGTCCATCGGGCCGGGGAACGGCGCTGCCGATCCATCGCAGAATCTGCCAGTCACCGCGAATCCATCGGTGCTTCCGACGCGTGTACGTGAGGTATCGGGTCGGGTAGTCGTCGTACAGTTCGATGTCGGTAACGAGCCCGGCGCGCGCGAACGCGCCCTCGATGAGATCGTGGCTCAGCAACACGTTCTCGGCGAACCGGCCGTGCGTCGCGCGCTCGAACGCGTCGACGTCGTAGATCCCCTTCCCCGTGTACGACCCCTCGCCGAACAGATCCTGGTAGACGTCGGAGACGGCCGTCGTGTAGGGGTCGACGCCCGGATGCCCCGAATGGATCGACGCGAACCGCGACCGATACGCGCTCGTCAGCGAGACACCCACGCGCGGCTGCAGGATACCGTACCCCTCCGTGACGCGGCCCCGCTCCGGATCGAACACCGGGCGGTTGAGCGGGTGCGCCATCGCGCCGACGAGCAGTTGCGCCGCGTCAGGCGGGAGCACCGTGTCGGAGTCCAGCGTGATGACGAGCCGGACCTCGCCTAACGGGGTCGGGTCGCCGACGATGCGCGAGAACGCGTCACGCGCACCGCCGCGCAGATACTGATTGAACTCGGAGAGCTTGCCTCGCTTTCGCTCCCAGCCCATCCACACGCGTTGGCTGTCGTTCCAGCGACGCGGCCGATGGAAGAGGTAGAAGAGCGTCTGATCGTTGCGACCGTACTTCTCGTTCAGCGCGGCAAGCCCCGCCGCGGCCGCATCGAGGATCGCCGCGTCGTCAGGCATCGTTTCCGATGGCGCGTCGAGAAAATCCGTGAGCAGCGCGAAGTGCAGGTGCGGGTCACGGTTCGCGAGAAACTGGACTTCCAGGTGTTCGATGGCCTCTCGCGCCGCGTCGACACTGCCGAGCAGCGTCGGTACGACGACTGCCGTCCGCCACTCCGCGGGAATGCCGCGCTCGCGAAACTCGAGCTTCGGGATGAGGCGCGGGTCGGTCACGAACGTGACCAGCTGATTCACCACGCTGACGCCGATCTCGCTCGCGGGCACGAGCGCCAGCAGGAGTACGAGGAGCGTCGCGCCCGCTCCAATGGGGCCAGCCACGGCGAGCGCCGCGGCGAGCGCCGCCAGCGTCACGAGAATGAGTGATGGGAAATAGGCCGCGTTAGGCCTGCGGGAGATCGCGCGCCGCAACCGCTCGTGCCACCGCGGGCTGTAGTGTACCGCCGCCTCGAGCTCGGCGAGGCCGCGGTCGACGAGCCAGTAGCCCACGTGGCGACGACGTTGGCCTGGTCCCTCAGCCGGCTGCCGGTTCGCGAGGTCGATCGCGATTTCAGCCACCTTCGCTTCATCGCGCTCGGTCCGCTTCGCCAGCCGTTCGATCTCGTGTCGATACCGATCGCGCGCGGCGAACGTCATGGACGTGTAATCGCCCGTCGGATCGCCACGCAGCACACGCTCGATCGCGCTCTGCGACTCGACAAAACTGTTCCAGTCGAGACGCGCGATCGTTCGCAGACTCGTGATGCTGTTCGCGATCGTGACGCGGGTGATCGCGGCGCGCTGATTCGCGCGCGCTACCGCCTCCTCCGCGCTCATCAGATCCTCGGCGATCCACTGCTCGAGCCAGACGAGCGGCGTGAACGAGGCCTGGATACGACCGGATCTGCGACAGGAAGCGCGAGACGAAGATCGCCGACAACTTCGGCGTGTGATCCACGAACTCGTGGAGGGCGACGCCGAGTTGCTTGGGCCCTGCCTCGCTCGCCTTTCGCAGCTGCTCAGCGGCGGCGTCCGCCGCGCGTACTTCGTCGAGCCGCGACAACGTACGGCGCGTCATCCGCCGGATGTTCTCGATCAGGCCCAGCCGCAGCATCGCCGGAATCGCCCACAGCTCGCCGATACGCAGCGGCGCGATGCGCTGGAACTCGCGCACGAACAGCTCCGTGTTCGCGAGGTCGAGATGCCCCTCGGTGTTCGCGATCAACTCGATCGCGATCTCGTACACGCGGGGGAAGCGCGCGAGCGGCCCGATTGCGAGCTCGGGCAGCTCCCGGTAGTAGCCGCGCGGGAGCGTCGCGCGAATCTCGCGAATGTGCTCTTCGACCGTGTAGAAATTATCGAGGAGCCATTCACCAGCAGGACTTACATCGATGCCCTCATCGGCCGCTTCGCCAAGCGCCTCTCGGGCCTCGAGCAGGATGCTGTAGGTCTCTTCGAGTCGCCCGAGTAGCGGGACCTTGCGTCCCTTCCCAGACGGGCGGACACGTTGGCGCCGCGCCAACGCGCGCGCATGCTCCGCAAGCCGGTCGGCACCAAGCAGCTCGCCGCGGATGGGGCCGACGAGAGGCTCTTGCCGACCGTTCGTTGCGCGCGCCAACATGCGCGCGAGGAGTCCTGTTCTTCTCGCCGGGGGTGTACTGGTCGCCACGATCCATAAACTTGAGTCGTGGAGCGAACTTTAGCAGTTACTGGGCCGTGATGGTCGAGATTTCTGACGTCGACCTCGCTTCGCTCCGCGTCACCGATACGCAGGACGCAGATTCGGCGCTGTCCGAGCCGCAGGTGAGACGTTGAGTCGGTAGCCGGCGAAGATGCAAAGCAGGCCGAGCAGTTCCGTTACGTACAACACCTCGGTGTGGCCGAATCTCGTGAAAGTCGCCACCAATGCCTGGCAGGATTCCACCCACGGCAATGCACACGTTGCCGATGAATCGGTGATACGTCTCGTGCGTCCGCCGATACCTGATGGCGGACACGATCGCTCCGCCCACGAGAAAGATCACGGCGTACAGGTTGATGAACGGGCTGAACAGTCGAACCCACCGCCACTCCAGCACTTTGCCAGTCAGTCGAAACGGTTCGACGAGCGAGTAGTCGATCGGCGACGCGATCACGCACGCACTCGCGATGACGATGACTGTCGCGACGATCGCCGAAAGCCAGTTGGCCGCCTTGCGATTCACGTGGAGATACACGGAGCCCTGGGCCAGCGGCGCGCCTCCGAGTAGCGCACCCGTGATGTACCACGCGCGAAACACGGGTTCATGCCAGCCTAGCAACGTCGTCGCCGACTCGGTGATCGTTCCGGCAGCATACGTGAGCATGCCGATCCCCCACCACAGGAGATGCGGAGCACGCCGATCCATCCATCGGCCGAGCACCATGCCCGCGAACGCCAGCGCGACGACAGTCGTGATGATCGGGATGAACTGGATGGCGTGTCGCATTGTCTGGTTGGTTGTCGTCAGAACTCGACGACGAGCGACGTGCTCAGGCTCCGTCGCGGCTCGGGACGGAAGAACGACGCATTCGCGAATTCCGCGTAGAGCGCGTTCGTGAGGTTGTTCACGCCAAGCATGAGTGACGTGCGACTGCGTCCACGCTCGAACAGCGCAGCCTGCGCGCGGACATCATGCACCGTGAACGCAGGAAGCACCGCGCCGACGGGACTCGAACCGGCAATGATGTCCTTCTGCTCGCCGTTGTGCCGCAGTGCGTATCCGACCGACACGCGGTTGCCCACCGGGCGCCATGCGGCGTCGAACACCACCTTGCGCGAGTACGTGTCACCGACCGGGCTGTTGGGATCGGTGACGTTCTTCGACTGAATGCGAGAGAAGTTCGCCGAGAGATCGAAGGCGTTCAGCGCGCGCGCACCAGCCGTGAGCTCCAGCCCGCGGAAACGCAGATGATCGACGTTGACGTTCTTGTAGACAGGCAAGCGAGTCACCGTGTCGCCGGTTGCCTCGATCGCGATGCCATCGTGCACGTTGTTCTGGAACACGAAGCCTTCCGCGAACAACGCCCCGCGACGCCACCGCGCACCGACGTCGACGTTGAGGCTCGTCTCGGGATCGAGATCGAGGTTTCGCGCCTGGTATCCCGAGCCTTCGGGCGTGGGACCGTCGAAGAAGCGCTCGACCAGATTCGGCGACCGGAAGCCGCGCCCCACCGAAGCGATGAGGTTGAGCCCGGACGCCGCACGCACGAGCAGGTTCGCGGTGCCCACCGCCGTACGGTCACGGCTCTCGTACGAGGACGTGAGGCCTGGCGTGTCCCGCGTCTCCGCAACGACGTCCTGCACGCGCGCGCCGAGAATGACCGACACGCGCTCAACGACCCGCATGTCCCCCTGGGCGAACAGACCCGCGCTCCGGAACGTCGCGTTAGGTACCTGCGGCGTCGTGCTGACCTGCGACCGCGGCGGGCCGAACCCCGTGACGACCGTCAGGCTGGAATCGGTGTTGTCGGAATGGTCGCGGAATGCATCCGCGCCATACGTCATCAGCAGGCGATTCCCGACGAGCTTCGTCACCTCGGCCCTGAACCCGAGGCTCTGGAGGTCCGTCCAGTTCCGCTGCTGCGAGGTCACGCCCGCCGTGGATGGCAGTCCGCCCCCGAACGGCACGAACACGTCGAGATCCGAGATGCCGGGTGTTCTGCTGCAGGTACGTCGTCAGCTCGACGCGGTCGGCGACGGCTGTGCGCAGGGCCAGGGCGCGCCAGCCTAACGAGTAGCGCGACACGTCCTGATCCGGATACGTGATCTGAATGGTGGGGGCACCCGTCACGCCGAGATCGCCGTTCGCGACATAGCCGAATCCCGCGTCCCGTGCCGTGTAGTGCTCCGCGCGCGCGAACAGCGACTGCGACCGACCGAGGTCCCAGCCGGCCGTCGCGTTGTAGGAGTAGTCGCGAACGCCGGTGTCGTTCACGCGAACGTCGCTCGGGAGATCGATGTCGCCGAAGCTACCCGACGGCGCCGTGTATGATCGCGTGTCTCGATAGGCACCGCTCGCTCGAAACGCGAAGCGGCCCGATCGCCCCTGAACGCCCGCGCTCGGTGTCTGTTGCTTGTCCGCCGTAGAGTACCGGAAGCCAGCCCATCCATGAAACGAGTCGCCACCTGTTGGCAGACCCGGCGTGATGATGTTCACGACGCCGCCAATGGCATCGGTGCCGTAGAGCACTGACGCTGGGCCGCGCACGACTTCCACCCGGTCGATGCCGTTGATGCCAGCGATCGCCGGCAACTCTCCGAAATCCTGCTGGCGGCGGGAGTTGTTCAGGCGCAGCCCGTCCTCCAGGAGAAGAATGCGCTGACCGCTGAGCCCGCGAATGGTCGGCCGCGTCTGATTCGTACCGACGCCAGTGATGTCGAGCCCAGGCAGATCACGAAACGCGTCGACAGGTGTGTTCGGCATCCGCCGGTGCAGCGTCGCCGAGTCGATGACGCTCACGGCCGCGGGCGTGTCGAAGACGTCCTTCTCGGTGCGCGTCGCCGTGATCACCACTTCCCCGAGGGATCTCGCTCGCCGGCGTGAGGAATCCGCCCGCGCTGCAGAGTCTCGCGCGGTTGGTGACTGGGCAGCGGACACGGTGGCGATCGTCGCACTGGCGATGAAGGACCAGACTACGGCGAGCGACCGCGGTCGCGCCGATATGAGGAGCATCAATTCTCTCGCTTGTTTCGATTCGTGGAGTGAACGCGCGCCCCTGTGTTGCGGTGTCAGCGTGGTGAGATATCGGACGGGCAGCGCACTTCTACCATATGACTCCTTCGCGAGCCTTGGCATTCGGCACGGTACGGAGTGGAATCTCGGTACAAATACGGAACGTGTCCGAATTCGCGGCCGGAGTCTTGCGCACGGTTTCGTTCGCGCGACTGACGTCGACCTGTTCCGCATTGCAATGCTCCGGCGATGACCCCTCATGCCGGCATTGGTGTCCCTCGTATGTCGTTGCTGCTTCTGTCCCGGCTCGGTGACACTCACTCACGATCCTTCGAACCCTGACGACGAACGCTTTCACACGCCGATCGAGGCCGAAGCGTTAGCGCGCGGCCTCGCGGCGCGTAGTCCATCGCGTCTGGCCACGGCGCTTCGCATCACCGAATCGGTGAATCGCGAAACGACGCTGGTCGAAGGACTCGCTGCGCTCGTCGCGGGCGTGCGCGAGGCGCTCGCGACGGACACAGCGGCGGTCCTGCTGGTGGAGGATTCCGCCGATGGTCAGGTGCTCGTGATGTACGCGGGCCGCGGCCGGGCCCTGGGCGACGCGAACGCGCGCATCCCGGTCGGCCGAGGGCTTCTCGGGCGCATCGCGGAGCGTCGTGAGACTGTTGTGATCGACAACCTCCGCGAGCTCGGCGATGTCCCGATTCCACTCGGCACCGAGCACGTCGTTTCGTTCATTGGCGTTCCGGTGGTTGATCAGGGTCGGCTGATCGGCGTGTTGTACGCCGGCTCACGCACGCCGCGCCGATTTGGTGACGATGACCGTCAACTGATCGAGCTCGTCGCGTCGGGCGCTGGTCCGACGATCGCACGCGCACGTCTCGGCGACGCACTCGATCTGTATCGCCGACAGCTCGAAACGCAGACCGGCGAGCTCGAGGCTACAGCGAGCGAGCTCGAGCTGACGGTCACAGGCGCTGCGACGCGCCAACGCCGAGCTCGCAGCGACAGCCGAGGCCGCTCGTGCCGCACAGGTCGCCGCCGAAGCCGCCAACCGCGCGAAGTCGGCGTTTCTCGCGACGATGTCACACGAGCTCCGCACACCGCTCAACGCGATTCTCGGCTACGCGTCGTTGCTGCTCGATGGTCTCGCAGGACCACTCGACGCGCCACAGCGCGACTTCGTCGAGCGCACGCGGGCGAGTGGCCGGCATCTGCTCGGACTCGTCGAGGAAGTGCTCGACATCGCGAAGGTCGAGGCCGGCCAGATGCGCGTGGACGTCGGACCCGTAGCAGCGGCTCGCGTCATCAACACCGCGGTCACCCTCGTGCGTCCGCAGGCGGCATCGGCCGGTGTGAACGTCGATGCGTCACAGTGCGAGTCCGTGTTAGGCGAGGTCACCGGCGACGAGCGGCGCGTCCGTCAGATTCTGCTCAACCTGCTCGCCAACGCGATCAAGTTCACCCGAGCCGGCGGCCGCATCACCGTGCGCTGTGAGCGCGTGGAGGGAAAGTCGCCGTTCACGCCCGGGTCGCTCGGATCCTGGATGTGCCTGGGCGTCACCGACACGGGAATCGGCATCGATCCCGAGCACCTCGAGACGATCTTCGAGCCGTTCGTGCAGCTCGACGCGAGCCACACGCGGGCGCGCGGCGGCACGGGCCTTGGTCTGGCCATCAGCCGCCGCTTCGCGCGACTCATGGGCGGCGACATCACGGTCTCGAGTCGCGTCGGCCAGGGCACGACGTTCACGCTGTGGCTGCCGGCGTGGGAGCGCGATCGACCGGCGACCGCGCGTCCGGCACACTGGCGCGACGGCGAGCGCATCACGACGCCGCAGCATCTGAGCGTGCGCTTCGCCGGGACCAGGGCGGGGCGCGTGGCGTTAGGCGAGCTGCTCGTCATCACGGCAGCCGACATCGTGGCGACGGTCGTCGACCGATTGCGAGGCGATCCCCAGATTCCGCGGGCGCGCGAAGTCACGCGCACGGAGCTCGAGGATCACATCGCGACGTACCTCAGCGACATCGGTCAGATGTTCGCGGTCCTCGATGAGCGCGGCACCGACCGCACGCCGCTCATCATCGACGGCACGACCATCCAGCGTCTCATCGCCGAGCGCCATGGCGCGCAGCGGTATCGTCTCAAGTGGACGGAGGAGGAGCTCCGACGCGAGCTCTCGACGCTGCTCGCCGAGGTCGAACGCGTCGTGCTCGACTCGTCGCTGCTCACGGGGTCTCCGCCCAGTGACACCGTTCCGCTGCTCCGCGTGATTCTGCAGGAGGCGGAAGAGGTGAGCGTGCTGGGATTCCACGAGGCGGCGGCACGCGACCGGAGTCGTCAGGAAGCCGAGACTGGACAGCAGCACGGAGCCGAGCCGGGACAGCAGCCCGTCCATTCGAGGAGCGACTGACGCGCGTCGCCGACGACGTTTCTACGGAGTGACGAGGCCCTCTTCGACCGCGAGCCGCGTCAGTCCGGCAACGCTGTGAATGTCCAGCTTGCGCATGAGACTCTCGCGGTGTGTCTCGATCGTGCGCGGGCTGATGCCGTAGCGCGCGGCGATCTCCTTGTTCGTCTCGCCGTTCGCGATCCCCTCCAGCACCTCGCGTTCGCGTCCGGTGAGGAGCGCGAGCTTCGACACGCGCGCCATTCGATCAGACTCGCCGCGTAAGGCGTCGCCGAGACGCACCGCCATGGCGGCGCTGAAGAACGACTCACCGCGGTCCACCGCGCGAACCGCGTCACGCAACTCGTTAGGCGACGAGTCCTTCCGCAGGTAGCCGTGGGCGCCGGCACGCACGGCCTGCAGCACGTACTCCGCCTCGTCGTGCACGCTCAGGATCAGCACGCGCGCGCGTGGTGCGGCGCCGCGGACGTCACCGATGACCTCGAGCCCTGTTCCGTCCGGCATCGAGACGTCGAGCACCACGACGTCGGGCTCGCACTCGCCCGCCAGTTTCACTGCTTCGGAACCACTCGCCGCTTCGCCGACGACGTCGAAACCACGCGACGCGGCGAGCACGTTCCGGATGCCCTCGCGGACGACGGCGTGGTCGTCTGCCACGAGTACGCGAATGCGGGGTGCGCTCTTCATCCTGCCGCCTGATCGACCGGGAGGCGAACGGCCAGTCGCGTGCCGCCGTCAGCGGCGTTCGTCAGCCGCATCGCCCCGCCTAACGCGCCGAGGCGTTCGCCCATACCCGTCAGGCCGAGCCCGGGATCGCCCGTCAGGCCGCGACCGTCATCGCGTACCTCGAGGTCGAGCGCGCCAGCCCGCTGCACGAGCACGATCGTCACCGACTGCGCGCGCGCGTGGCGCGCGACGTTCGACAGCGCTTCCTGCAGGGCGCGGAACAGCGCCAGCTCCGCGTCCCGCGACAGTGGCGGCAACGCGCTCGGCGCCGTGAACGACATGACGATTCCGGTGCGTTCCCCGAATCCCTCGACCAGCGCGTGCAGCGCCGAGAGCAATCCCAGCTCGTCGAGCAGTGGCGGACGGAGATCGCGCGCGATGCTCCGGATGCTCGCCATTCCCGTATCGACCAGATCGAGCACGCGATCCATCCGCGGGGCGAGCGCGGGTTCGACGGACTCGCGCAACACGCCGAGCTGCAGCTTCACCGCCGCGAATGCCTGCGCCGTCTCGTCATGCAGCTCCAGCGAGATGCGGCGTCGCTCTTCCTCGTGTTGCCGTACCATGCGCACCGAGAGCCGCTCGAGCTGACGGGTGCGTGCGGCCAACCGACTCGTCAGGTCCGCGTTCTCCAGGGCCGCGCCGACCTGCCGGCCGAGCGTGCGCAGGAACTCCTGACCGAGCGCGGTGAACGGATCGCCCTCGTTCCCGACGATCACGAGCGCGCCGACGTGCTCGGCGTCGCGGATGACGGGCAGCACCGCGAGGTACGCGAAGTCGTCGCAGGACTGATCGAACGGGTCGGGCCAGTCGCGCGCCACTTCGGGAGAGCCGGAGCGCATGGCTTGGCGCATGGTCTCCCACGCGGGGCCGAGTGGGGCGCGCCCGCCCCAGCCGGCGCACGCGCCGACGCCGCGCACGAAGACTCCGGTCTTCTCCGCCTCGGCGCCATTTCCGTTCGCGGTCGAATCGGTGGCTCGATCGGTCAGACATAACGCGGCCCCACGCACGCCGCCCAGCGCCAGCGGTCGAGCCAGCAGCGAGTCGATGACGTCCGGGCCAGGTTGCGTGGGCGACCCGCTCGCGGACTGAAGGTCACCCGACAGCGCCGAGAGCGTCGCGAGCCCGCGGCGAAGATCTTCGACGACGAGCATCAGGATGCCGGCGCCAAGCGCGAGGACGAAGCAGATGTCGAGATAGTAGCCCCACGGATTCCACGCGCCGCGAGCCCGAAGCAGTGGGTAGTCGAGGTGGTGCAGCCCCCAGAGCACGAGGACGCCGGCGACGAAGCCGGCTGCGCGCGATCCAGTACGGCGGTGATAGCGCCAGAACGTCAGGCCTGTCCAGAGTGTCGCCA
Organism: uncultured Gemmatimonadaceae bacterium; assembly: GCA_963829055.1. Lineage (GTDB taxonomy): Bacteria > Gemmatimonadota > Gemmatimonadetes > Gemmatimonadales > Gemmatimonadaceae > JAJKIV01. The sequence continues at coordinate 513,323 of CAWHHI010000011.1, forward strand.
GGCTGAGGAACAGCACGGCGGGCCCTGCGGCGAGAAAGAAGTTCGCGAGCCGATAGATGGCGACGTAGGACCAGAGCGGCGGGAACAACACGAGTGCGAGATACCACCGTCGCCACTCGACGCGCTGCGAGAACGCGAGCGCGGCCCCCAGAAGCGCGAGCGCCGTCCAGCCGGTGAGTACTTGATGGACGTAGAGCCAGGGCTCGGAGGCGGTCGTGAGGAACCCACAGATCGCGCCAATGCGGAGCACGTACAGCCCCCACGCGACTGCCCACCAGAGGAAGTACCGCTTGCGAAACTGGACGAACAGAAATGCGCACAACGCGGCGATGCCCAGGGTGATGACCGCCTGGAGCAACGCGGCATTCAGTTCACTGAGGGATGCGGGGCGCATCACACAAAGCTATCAGCCATCGAGCCATCAGCCATCAGCTCCAGCAAGCACCAGCCAGCAACCAGCTTCAGTCCCCAGTCCGCCGAGTCCCCAGTCCCCAGTCCCCAGTCGCTAGTCCCCCGTCGTCCCCACGTGCATTCTGCGTTCGGTTGCCGCGAACCCGTCCGAGGCGACCTGATCGCGCTTCGCGAGAGAAACGAGAATGCCCACCGCGAATGACAGCGGGATCGTCACGAGCGCCGGATTCTTGAGCGGGAACCATGCGTCGGCATGCTTGAGCAGGTCCACCTGAATCGTCGGCGAGAACCAGATCAGGAGCAACGTCGTCACCGTGCCGATCACCATGCTCGAGACGACCCCTTCCGTCGTACACCGCTTCCAGAAAATCGACAGGACGAGCGCGGGAAAGTTGCCGCTCGCGGCGATCGCGAAGGCGAGCGAGACCATGTACGCCACGTTCTGCCCCTTGAACAGAATGCCGAGCAGCACCGCGATGACGTCCGAGCGCGACCGTCGCCACGCGCGCGACGCGGAGCTGTTCGCGCGCGTCAGCCTTGCCGTGGCGGAACACGTTGACCCACAGATCGTGCGACAGCGCGGCCGCGCCGGAGAGCGTGAGCCCCGCCACCACCGCCAGGATCGTCGCGAACGCGACGGCGGCGATGAATCCGAGGAACGGCGTGCCGCCTAACACTTCCGCGAGCAACGGCGCCGCCATGTTGCCGCCCTTGTCCACCGCCTTGATGGCGTCCGGACCGACGAGCACCATCGCGCCGAAGCCGAGCACGAACGTCATCAGGTAGAACACGCCGATGAGGCCCGTCGCGTAGAACACCGACGTCCGCGCGGCGCGCGCGTCGGGTACCGTGTAGAAGCGCATCAGAATGTGCGGCAGTCCGGCCGTGCCGAACATGAGCGCCATGCCTAACGAAATCGCATCCAGCGGCGCGGCGACGAGCTTGCCCGGCGCGAGGACGGCGTCGCCGTAGCGGTCCGCCGCCGCCGCGAACAGCGCGAGCGGATTCATCCCGAACTTCGCGAGCACCATGATGGCCAGAAGGCCGGCGCCGCCGAGCAGCAGGCCGGCTTTCACGATCTGCACCCACGTCGTCGCGATCATCCCGCCGAACAGCACGTACGCCAGCATCGCCGCGCCGACGATCACGATCGCCGTTTCGTACTGCAGACCGAACATGAGCCGGATCAATCCGCCGGCTCCGACCATCTGCGCGATCAGGTAGAAGATCACCGTCGACAGCGTTCCGATGGCCGCCGCGATGCGCACCGGCGTCTGACTGCAGTCGAGCCGCGACAACATCGGCGAACGTGTACTTGCCGAGATTCCGCAGCGGCTCGGCGATCAGGAACAGGACGACTGGCCATCCGACGAGCCAGCCCGTCGAGTAGATGAGACCGTCGAACCCGGTGGTCGAGACGAGACCCGGCGATCCCCAGGAACGACGCCGCGCTCATGTAATCGCCCGCGAGCGCCATTCCGTTCTGCGCGGGCGTGATGGTTCGACCCGCCGCGTAGAAGTCCTCGGTGGTCCGCGTTCGTCGTGCGGCCCAGTACGTGATGCCGAGCGTGATCGCGATGAAAGCGAAGAAGAACACCATCGCGATGACGTTAGGCTCGCCGATCCGCGTCGTTACGGTGGCGCCCGCCGGCGCCTGTTGGGCCGCCTGGACGATCGTCATGACGGTCATGTCGCTCGCCCCTCACGTCGCACGGCTTCGAGCCCGGCGTCGTAGTGCGTGTTCGCCCAGCGCACGTAGATCCACGTGAGCACCCACGACAGCACGATCACGAGCGCGCCGAGCAGCACGCCGACGCTGAGTCCCCGCGTCACGAGACGTCCCATGAGCGGCTTGTTGTACGCGATGAGCAGGATGAAACCGAAGTAGATGGCGACCATCACTGCCGTGAGGCTGATGGCGATGCGCCACCGCGTTTCCGCGAGCGACCGAAACCGCTGATCGGACATGCGCCGCAATAGGATCGGGGGCCCAGCGAGGCTGGGAACGTGGACCGGGAACCGGACCCGGTGGTGAGCCGCCCGCAAACCTGCTTCCGGAAGGCGGAAGCAGCAACGGCGGGAAGTTGTCATCCCGAGAAGCGCAGCGACGAAGGAGGGACCTTCTGTGATGGCATCGAGCCGGCCACGAGCAATTCACAGAGGATCCCTCGCTGCGCTACGCTGCGCTCGGGATGACACACCTCCTTCCCAGGGCCTCCTTCCTACGGCCTCGTTCCTATCCGCTACTCGGCGCCGGATCGATGATGGGTGTCAGCCCAAGCCATTTCCGCACGTAGCCCATCTGCCCCACGTGGTAGGCCTCGTGCAGCGAGAAGTACCCGATCGCCCCGCGCAGCGTCGCATCCGTCGTCGGCACCCGCGATGCCGGCGGTGCCGCCAGGTCGGTCTCGGTCAACACCGTCAGGCGCTGCACGAGGATATCCGACAGCTCCTCCCACACCGTGACGATCTCCTGCGGCTTGGGGTAGAGTGACGCCGGACCGACCTTCGCCCCGGTATCGAACAGGCTCCCCCACGGGAACGCGTGCGGAACGCCGACGAGTGTCACCAGACGGGTCCGGAAATGCGTTACGTGCCCAGCCAACCAGAGCAACGGATTCGACAACTCCCCCGGGCGCCGCATTGCCTCCTCAGCGTCTACCCCATTCATCGCCTTACTGAACAGATTGGTCGTGATCCGAAACTGCTCCGCCACCGGCCCGATGCTCGCGTGCATGCGCACTCCGTCATGTGTTGCGTGTACCGTGTAACGTAGATTGACCCCTGGGGACTGGGGACTGAGGAACTGCGGCTGGTTGCTGGGTGGTCGTGCTGGTTGCTGGGTGACGCTGGGTGCGGCTGCGTGCAGCGAGCAGCGCGTGGTGTCCTAGGCGGTAATAGCAGCAGCGGGCAGCGTGCGGCCGCAGCATGCAGCCGTCGGCCGAGGTGCCCAGCGTCGCTGCAGCAGCTATCGGATGTGACTTCGCCCGCGCACCAGAAGTTGACTATCTGTGGATACCTCTGACGCCGCCGTAATTCGGCGAGTCCTGAACGGAGACGTCGAAGCGTACTCGATTCTCGTCGAGCGCTACTTCGACCATTACGTTCGCTTTGCCGTCCACCTCGTGGGCAACCGCGAGGATGCCGAAGAGGTCGTTCAGGACACCTTTCTTCGGGCGTACCGCGCACTCGGCCGCTACGAGGAACGGGAACGCTTCGGCGCCTGGCTGTTGCGCATCCTGGTGAACCGCGCGCGTACCGTGAGTGCCATGGGTCGCCGCCGGGAGAAGATGTTCCCGGACCAGGTCGACGACACCCTGCCCGAGGCAGCCGAGGCGCACCCGGCCGAGCGTGCGGCGCTCCGCGAAGAGGTGGCGCGAGCGCTCTCGCAGATCGGGACCGACCAGCGCGAGGCGTTCCTGCTCCATTACGTCGAAGGGCTGAGCTACGAAGAGATGGCCGCCGTGACCGGTTCCGGGATATCGGCGCTCAAGATGCGAGTCAAGCGGTCGTGCGAACGACTGCGTGAGATCCTTCAGGGGGTGAATCGTGTTTGATCGTGTGCCGGCACCAGACCCGCTCGCGTCGCTCATCGACGAGCTCCGCGAGCCCGTTGTGGGCGACCCGGCGGCGAAGCGTCGGGTGATGGAGTTGGTTCGCGAATGCCCTGTCCCCGTCGCGACCGTCGGCGCTCGCGTACACGCGCTCCCGACGCGCTCCCGCGGCATTCGCCGCGATCCGCAAGCTGCGCGGCGAGCGGAGCGAATTCCGACGCAGCGCGACCGCGAGCACGCTCGCGACCGCCGCCGGGATCGCCCTCCTCATGGCCGTCGGCAATCAGGACCGAGCGACGCCGCGCCTGACGCCCGCGCGCCGCGCCGTCATCATCGGCGATAGCGTTGCCTCCGTCGCGTCGGCGATCCGGGACACGCTTCGCATCGTCCAGTTCATCCTCACGGCACCTGCCGCGTCACGGGTGGCGCTCGCAGGCGACTTCAACGGCTGGGACACGCGCTCCGTACCGCTCACGCGCGAGACGCGAGACGGACGTTGGGCCGTCACGCTCGCGCTCGCGCCGGGCCGCCACCAATTACGCCTACGTCGTCGACGACACCCAGTGGGTGCGCGACCCCGTCGGCACGCCGGCCGAGCCTAACGAGCTGACGCCGCCGCGCTCGGTCGTCATCATCAACCGTTAGGCGCCGTCCGAGGTCCGCATCGTCGCGGAACGATTCCGGTCGGCGACGATCGCGGCTCCAACGGCAACTGCCGATCACCGCGGAGGACTGCTTCGGTAAGCGTCTCAGACGAAGGGAGCGAGCGGATTCGTCTGATCAGGCGGATCGACTCCTCGAACGTGCAGGGCGCTACGGCAACGAGCGGAATTGAAGGAGGAACGGCCCCGGACATCGAATGCGATGCCGAGGCCGTTCCCAAAGAATCCCCGCCGCTTGCGTGACCAGCTGTCCCGGTCGCGATCGGATCAGGCCCTTTCAGTCGTTTCCGGCCTCTTCTCAAAACACCTTCGTTCTGGATGGTTGCCGAAGCAGTCCTCGGCGTCCTCCGTGAACTTGCTGTTGCCGTTGTCGTCGCATCGCACGACGCATTGCGGCGCGAGAATCAGTCGCCCCGCAACGCGTCCGTCGGATCCACGTGGGCCGCGCGGCGTGCAGGCAGATAGCTCGCCGTGAACGCGACCGCCGTCACCAGCACCGTCACACCCACGAACGTGATCGGATCGCTGGCGCCAATGCCGTACAGCAGTCCGCGCATGGCACGCGTCGCCAGGAACCCAGCGACAATGCCCGAGGTGAGGCCCACCGCCGTCAGACGCATCCCTTCGCCGACGACCATACGCACCACCTGCGCCTCCTGCGCGCCTAACGCCCGGCGGATGCCGATTTCTCGTGAGCGCTCGGCGACGGCGTACGAGAGAACACCGTAGATCCCGACGGACGCCAGAACGAGCGCGAGCAACGCGAACGTGACGAGCAGCGCCATCGTGAACCGTCGTTGCGCGACGGAAGCAGCGATGAGCTGCTCCATCGTCGCCACCTCCGCCAGCGGTGTGCCATGCGCTGCCTCCCGAACGGCGGCGCGAACGCGGAGCCACCAGCGCGAGCGGATCCGTGCGCGCGCGCACGATCAGCGCAATGTCGTCCGAATTCTGCTGCGTATACGGCACGTACATCTCGGGCTTGGGCGTCACATCGAGCCCGGAATAGCTCACGTCGTCCACCACGCCGACGATCGTGCGCCACTCGTTTGACCCCGATTGCACGCGACGACCGAGCGCTCGGCCGTCTCCGAAATGCAGCTTGCGCGAACCGGCGATTCACCACGACGACCTTCGGCGACGTCTCGTCGTCCGAACGCGTTAGGCTCCGGCCCTCACGGACAGGAATACGCAACGTCTCGAAGTACCCCGGCGCGACGATGTAGAAACGCGCCTGCGGTTGCTGCTGGCCGGCGGGGGTGGGCTTCCCCTCGATCTCCAGACCAAAGAAGTCCTCGCGCTCGCTGAATGGTACGAGCGACGATGCGCTCACCGATGATACTCCAGGCAGGTGCGAGACGCGCTCGAGCAACGCGCTGTATAGCGCTCGCCGCGACGGCTCGTTCGGGTAGTCGCGTCCCGATGGGCGGAGACTCGCCGTGAGGACGCCGCGGGGCTCGAATCCTGGGCTCACAGCCATGAGCCGAGCGATGCTCCGCGTGAGCAGGCCAGCGGCGACGAGCAGGACCATCGCCAGGGCAACCTGCGCCACGACGAGTCCCGATCGCGCGCGACGAGAGCGCCGATCGCTACTCGATCTGCGACCACCGTCGTTGAGCGCGCGTGCGAGGTCGACGCGCGACGCGCGCACCGCCGGGACGATCCCGAACACGAGCCCGGTCAGCACCGACGCGACCATCGCGAACGCGAGCACGCGCGTGTCCACCCCAACGTCTGCGACTCGCGGGAAGCCCGCGGGCAGCATGCCGCGCAGCGCATCCGTCCCCCAGACGACCACGATCAATCCTAACGCGCCACCAAGGACCGCGAGCACCACACTTTCCGTCAGAGCCTGTGCGATGATCCTGCCGCGACCGGCGCCGAGCGCGGCGCGTACGGTGACCTCACGCTGCCGCCTGGTGGCACGCGCGAGCTGAAGGTTCGCGACGTTCGCACACGCGATGAGCAGCACGAGCGCGACCGCACCGAGAAGCGTGAGCAGCGCGGGCCGCACGGGAGCCGCGATCTGTTCAGGGAGCGGAATGATGGTCGACGTCCAGCCGACGTTGCTCGCTGGAAATGCCTGAGCCATGCGCCGCGACGTCTCGGTCGCTGCCGCACGAGCCTGAGACAGCGCCACCCCATCCCGGAGCCGCGCGATCACACCGAGGTATCGCCCGTCGCGCCTCGGATAGGCGGGGTCGATCACGTGCGGCACCCAGAATTCCGGTCTTCACTTTCGTGAGGATCGGGTACATCGACGGCAGCGGGAAGCGGAACGACTCGGGCATGACGCCGACGACCGTGAGCCGCTCGCCGTCGATCTCGACCGGCTTTCCGAGAATGTCGGTGGCGCCGCCGAAGCGTCGCTGCCAGAGGTCGTGCGACAGCAACACCACACCGGGCCGACCCGGCTGCTCCTCCTGCGGGGTGAAGCCGCGGCCGACAACGGGCCGGACGCCGAGCGTCGTCAGCAGCGACGGCGTGAGCTCCGCGCCCCAGAGCTGCTCCGCATCGCCGTCGCCGCCGAACGTCGACGACCGATAGCGAAACGCACCGGCGTCGCTGAACACAGCGCGGTCCGCCCGGTAGTCGGTGAAGTTGCCGGGCGACGTCGGGATGTGCGTCACCCCGAAGTCCATCGCCGGATTGTCTTCCCAGATCATGACCAGACGATCCGGCGCCTGGTACGGCAGCGGCCGCAGGATGACGCCGTTCACGACGCTGAAGATGGCCGTGTTGGCGCCGATACCTAACGCGAGCGTGATCACCACGGCGGCGGTGAACGTCGGGGCTCGCCGCAACGAGCGGAGCGTCGCGCGGAGATCGTGCAACAGCGAATCCATGGGGTGTGCTCTCGATTGTGGCAGCCACGCCCAAGGGAAGATGCATGCCTCGTTGATGAAGTCGGCAACCCGTTGTCCCACAGCGGCTTGCGACTGAGACACGGGCGGTCGCTTTGATCGTTTCCGAACAGGTCATCCCACTGCCGAACAGAGGACCGATCCTTGCGCGACGCGCGATGCACATTGGCGTCGTCGCTAACTTCACCGGTCCCTCCAACGTGTCTCCCGACGGTCGATCGAGCTCCGGCAATACTCGCGTCCTCATCATTGCGACCGACCCAATGGTCGCTGCACTCGTCGGGCTCCTGCTCGACCCCGACCGATACGACCCGCTGTTTCCGCACGCCGAAGAACGGCCAGAAGACGCACTCGCGCGCGTCAGGCCACCGCTGGTGCTCGTGCTGGACTGCGACCTGGACGCCGCCCACTCCGACCTGTTTTACGCACGCACCGCGAAGACACGAGCGACTGTTGTCCTGTTCGGACCACCAGGCAGTCGCGACACCGTCGTCGAGCTCGCGCAGCTCCGAGGCGTCCCGTACGTGTACCTCCCTACCGACCGCGCGGCGCTCACGGAAGCGATTCAGACAGCCATCGTGCACGCGATGAGCGCCGGTGTCTGGAGTATTGCGGCTCCGTTTTTCCTGGGCGCGCTCGCATTCTCGAGGCTCGTGGCCGCGTCCTGATTCATTGTCTCGGCCGCGCACTGCCAGCAGCGCTTGGCGTCGCCGCGCCTCTCCGCCACATCCTTTGTCACATATGACACCGGTGACACTCGCCGCGCCTCGCGACGACGATGAGCTCGAGGAACTCCTCTCGCGCCCGGCGCCGGCCGTCATCGACGCACTGCGTCGCGCGCCCGGTGACGTCATCATCCTCGGCGCCGGCGGCAAGATGGGACCGTCGCTCGCCACGATGGTACGACGCGCGGCCGACGCCCTCGATGACGGTCGAGACGTCACTGCCGTCTCTCGCTTCTCATCGCCTGACGCGGCTACGCGGCTCGAGCACGCAGGCATCCGCGTCGTGCGAGCCGAGCTCGGCGATCGTGACGCCATCGCGCGCCTGCCTGACGCGGCGAACGTCATCTACATGGCGGGGCAGAAATTCGGGACGCGTGATCTGCCGTCGCTCACGTGGGCGGTGAACACGCTCGTGCCCGCAATGGTCGCCGAGCGCTATGCATCGTCACGCATCGTCGCGTTTTCCACGGGGAACGTGTACCCGCTATCGCCGGCCAGCGGCACGGGGTCGCGCGAAAGCGACGCACTCACGCCCGTCGGTGAATACGCGAACTCGTGCGTCGGACGCGAGCGCGTCCTCGAGCACATATCGCGCACGCGCGGAACACCGATGTCGATCATTCGACTCAATTACGCGGTCGACCTGCGCTACGGCGTGCTCGTGGACATTGCGCAGCACATAGCCGCCGGTGAGCCCGTGCGGGTCGACATGGGATACGTGAACGTGATCTGGCAGGGTGATGCGAATGCGCAGGCCATCCGCGCCCTCGAGCTCGCCGCCTCGCCGCCGTTCGTGGTGAACGTCACCGGACCCGAACGACTCTCGGTTCGCGAAACCGCCGCGAAGCTCGGTGCGCTGCTCGGTGTTACTCCGCGCACCGAGGGCACCGAGGCGCCAGACGCGCTGCTCAGTGACACGTCGCTCGCGCAATCGCGCTTCGGACCGCCCGACGTCTCGACGGACCAGCTCATCGAGTGGGTCGCCTCATGGGTCGCGCGCGGCGGAACTCGACTGGGCAAGGCGACGAAGTTCGAGGTGCGCGATGGTCGCTACTAACGGTCGCCTCGAAACGCTGACGGCACTCCAGGCGATCCGCTCCGGCTGCGTCATCCCGGCGCACCCACTCGCGCTCACGGAGGATCGCAAGCTCGACGAGCGCCATCAACGCGCGCTGACTCGGTACTATGTCGCCGCCGGCGCGGGCGGCATCGCCGTCGGCGTGCACACGACGCAGTTCGCCATCCGTGAGGCGAAGCACAGCCTGCTCCGTCCGGTCCTCGAGCTCGCGGCGACGACTGCGCGAGGCGCATTGCCCAGGCTTGGCGGCTCGCTCGACGCTCCGCGCCTCGCTCCATTCGCGCTCGTCGCCGGCGTCTGTGGTCCCACTCGTCAGGCGGTCGCCGAGGCAGAGCTCGCGAATTCGTTAGGCTACCACGCCGGTCTCCTCAGCCTCGCCGCCATGCGCGGCTCGGAGCCCGCGGCGATCATCGCTCACTGCCGAGCGATCGCCGACGTCATGCCGCTCGTCGGCTTCTACCTGCAACCGGCGGTCGGCGGCATCCCGCTGGGCTACGCGTTCTGGCGAGAGTTCGCCGAGATCCCGAACGTCGTCGCCGTGAAGGTCGCGCCGTTCGACCGCTATCGAACGATCGATGTCGTCCGAGCCGTGAGCGACGCCGGCCGGACCGATATCGCGCTCTACACCGGCAACGACGACAACATCGTCGGGGATCTCGTAACGCCGTTCCCATTCGGCCAGGACGGAGCGCCTCGTCGCTTCGTCGGCGGCTTGTTCGGCCAGTGGGCGGTGTGGACGCGTCGCGCCGTCGAGTTGCTCGATCAGGCGCGCGCAGCGAGCGAGACCGATCACGTCCCGGCAGACTTGCTTCGCGTGGGCGCGGCACTCACCGACGCGAATGCCGCGGTGTTCGACGTGCGACACGCGTTCGCGGGCTGCATCGCGGGCATCCACGAGGTGCTGCGCCGGCAGGGACTCATGCGGGGCATCTGGTGCCTCGATCCGGCGGAAGGTCTCTCGCCGGGCCAGTCGGCGGAGATCGACCGCGTGACGCGGTCTTACCCCGACCTCACCGACGACGAGTTCGTCGCCGCGCACCTGGACAGCTGGCTCGCCTAACGCGTTGTGTCATTCCGAGCGGAGCGACGAAGGGCGGAGTCGAGGAATCGCGATCGTCCGCGCCCAGAGGGCCCTCTACCCGGACGATCGCGATTCCTCGACTCGCGCCTCGGCGCTCCGCTCGGAATGACCGGGGCTTTGCGTCTTACCGGCTGACGAGCTGCGCGTGCCACGAGTCGCGCATCGGCCGCTCGAACTCCTGCCGCCACGCCGACGCCGACGTGATCGCCGTATCGAACACCGGCGTATCCGGCCCGATGCGTCCGTCGGCCACGAGCTGATTGAACGCATTCCGCGTCGTCACGTTGACGCGCCCGTCCGCATCACGATAGTACACGCGGCCGCCACCGAGCATCGTCGTTCCGAGCACCGGCTCGAGCCGCGCGAGCGTGCGGAACAATCCGTCGATCGAGCACCCCGACGCGCCAGCCGTCGACTGATCGACACCGATCGCGAGGAAGCGGTCGTCGCGCCACTCACGTGCGCACGCGAGCGGAGCGCCGTGGGCGTTCCACTGCGCGAGAAAATCATCGACGGCGCTCAGAAGCTGCTCCGTTGCCGCCGGAGACGGTTCGGCCGCCGCGCCGAACACCCAGACGCGTGCGTCGTCGGGAAGCGAATCGAAAGACACTCGAGGCATGAGTCGGTCGCTGTGTGTCGCTGGTGTCGCTGTGCGAAGAGCCACGAATCGTGACCATATCAGATGCTTGCCGAAAGCTAACGCCCGCTGCCGCTGTCCAATCCCATCGCGGGTGACGACAGCGCGGCGGATCGCGTACCATTCCGAACGACGCCGCGCTCCCCACCACACACCCTGAATCGTGGCCGCACTCCATACCGCCGTCGCTGCGCCTGTTCGGCAGCGCTCCACTCGAGGCGACCGGGACGTCCGTCGAGCAATTCCTGCTTCTTCTCGCGGTCATCCTCGTTGCCGCGAAAGTGCTCGGTGAGCTCGCGGAGCGCATCGGTCAGCCGGCCGTCGTTGGAGAGCTCCTCGCCGGTGTGATTCTCGGCCCGTCTATCCTGGGCTTCGTCGACCCCACGCTCCCGTCGCTCCACCTGCTCGCTGAGATCGGCGTCGTGCTGCTGCTCTTCGGCATCGGCCTCGAGACAGATCTGAAGCGACTCATGAGCGTCGGCGGCGCTGCATTCACCGTCGCGGTCGTCGGCGTGGTCCTGCCATTCGCGGCGGGATTCGGTGTCGCGCGCGGGCTCGGCCTCGAACTACTTCCTGCCATCGTCGCCGGCGCGGCGCTCACGGCGACGTCGGTCGGTATCACCGCGCGCGTGCTCTCCGACCTCGGTCAGCTCAAGAGCGTCGAAGGCCAGATCGTACTCGGCGCCGCCGTCATCGATGACGTTATCGGCCTCGTGATCCTGGCCGTCGTCAGCGACCTCGTCGCAGGGAACGCACCGAGCGTGCTCGGAGTGCTGCGCACCACGGGCATCGCGTTCGGCTTTCTCGCGGCGGCGCTGCTGCTCGGCCGCGTCATCGTGCCCCCGCTGTTCTCACTCGTAGCACGCACGGGGAAGGAACACACACTCGCGTCGATGGCCCTCGCACTCGCGTTTCTGCTCGCGGTGGCAGCCTCCGAAATCGGCTCGGCGCTCATCGTCGGCGCGTTCGCGGCGGGGCTCGTGCTCGCGCCAACAGAGCATGTGCACGTCATCGAGCGCGGCATCATCCGGCTCGCGAACGTGTTCGTGCCCATCTTCTTCGTCGCTGTCGGCGCGGCGGTCGACGTGCGCACGTTCGGGTCGCGCGACGTCCTCATTGTCGGGTTCGCACTCACGGCCGTGGCGATCGTTGGAAAGTTCGCGGCCGGATTCGCGCCCGTATGGATCAAGGCGAACAAGACGCTCATCGGCGTCGGCATGATCCCACGCGGTGAGGTCGGCCTGATCTTCGCGCAGACCGGGTTGACTGCCGGCGTGATCGACGCGGGCGAGTACAGCGCGCTCATGCTCATGGTGCTCGTGACCACGTTCATCGCGCCCCCACTGCTCCGCCAGCTCATCTCGAAGATGGCCGGCGCGACGCGTGATACCGACATTGGCGCGGTCGGCGAGATGACCACGGAAGCCTGACCTGGTCCGCTGGTATCCACCTAGTATTCACCGCCATGATCGCAGAGTCCTTCACCGCGACCATCGCACTCATCGGTATCGTCATTCTCGTCGCGTCGCTGCTGTCGGGCGCCGTCGAGCGGACTGGCATGCCGCAGGTCGCGATCTTTCTCCTCCTCGGCGCCGTACTCGGCCCGATCGGGCTGAACCTCTTCGACCTCGCCCTGGATTCGCCCGCGCTCCACGCGATCGCGACGCTCGCGCTCGTGCTGGTGCTGTTCAGTGACGCGATCTCCATCGACCTGCGAGAAGTCAAACGCAATTCCCGCCTCGCGCTGCTCGTGCTCGGACCGGGGTCGCTCATTCCAGCAGTGCTCATCGCCGTCGCGTCCCGGTACCTGCTCGGCCTCCACTGGGCGGCATCCGCGATCGTCGGCGCCGCACTCGCGTCAACCGATCCCGTCCTGCTTCGCGGGCTGCTGCGCCGGCAGGACGTGCCTGCGCAGGCACGGCTCGCGCTGCGGCTCGAGAGCGGGATGAACGACGTGGTGCTGCTGCCCATCGTCGTGTTGAGCATGCTGTTCCTTCCTGGCCTGCCTGCTGGCGTGCATCCAAGCGCAGCCCGGCTCGCACTCGGGCTCCTCATCCTCGGACCGGGCGCAGGCGTGTTGGCCGGGCTGGTGGGCATCACGCTGCTGGATCGTATTCGCAAGAGCGTCGGCGTCCGACGAGACTACGAATCGCTGTACGCACTCGGCGTCGCGTTCACGGCGTTCGCCGCCGCCGAGGCGGCAGGTGGCAGCGGATTTCTCGCGGCGTTCGCGGCAGGAATCACCGTTGCTGCTCTCGACGTGGAGCTGTGTGACTGCTTCCTGGATTACGGCGAAGCAACGGCGGAAATGTTCCTGCTGCTCACGTTCGTGGCGTTCGGCGCGTCGCTGATCTGGCAGGGGCTCAGCATCGTGAGCTTGCGGAGCCTGACGTTCGCGTTCTTCGCGCTCATCATCCGCACCCTCGTGCTGTTCCCGGTGCTGAAGCGCGCCGGCCTGGATCGGCGGAGTCTGCGCATTGTGGCGTGGGTCGGCCCGCGTGGACTCAGCACGCTGTTGCTGGTCCTGCTCCCGGTGTTCGCCGGCATCCCAGATAGCGCACAATTGTTCACGATCTGCTGCCTCGTCGTGCTCCTGTCCGTGCTTCTGCACGGCAGCGCGATCGGCCTGATCGTGCGTCGGCCTCAGCCCGCGCCGGGCGCGGCCATCAATCCTGCTTCCGCGTTAGGTGCATTGGCGCCGGGCGCGCCGCCACTGGCAGCGAAAGCCCCGACGCCAGCGCTCGAGGTTATCCCGCCACTCGCGACAGAGGCGGCGCTCGCGGCAAAGCCGGCAACCGAGACACGGGATGCGGTCGCGGCGAAACCAGCGCTCGACGGAACACCGCAGGACACCGCCGCTGAGCAGGCCGAGCCGCCGATCCCCGAGAAGATCACCATCGACGAGATGCAGGCGATGCAGAGCGCCGGCGAGACGCCACTGGTGCTCGACGTTCGGACGCAACGCACCTACGAAGCCGATCCGTTCATTGCGCGTGGCGCGGTGCGCTTACCGCCCTTGGATGCGGTGCGCCTCGCGACGGCGCACCGCATCCCGTGGAAGGCGACGCTCGTCGCCTACTGTGCCTGAAAGAACGAAGAGACAAGCACCCGTGTGGTGCGAGAGCTGAGACGAGCCGGTTGGAAGCGAGCCCGCGCCCTCAAGGGCGGGTGGGCCGAGTGGCGTGCGCGCAACCTGCCGGTCGACCCGGCGGAGCCTAACGAGTTGGAGCCTCAGTCGCCCTCGGCGCGACCGAACATCAGGTGAATCAATGGTCGGTCCTCCGTGCGGGCGAACACGTACACGTGGTCGCCCGCCGTGATCGTCGTGTCTCCCTTCGGCGGCACGACGTCCTGCCCGCGGACGATCAATGCCACCGACGCACCGTCGGGAAACGGGAGATCGGCCAGGGACACGCCGGCGACGGCAAGCGCCTCGTCGACGTAGAACGACATCAGCTCGCCGTTGAGCGGCTGCATGGACTCGATCTCCAGCACCGCCGGCGGAGCAGGCGCTTCATTCGTGCCGAGGCCGAGTCGTCGCGTTACCCAGCCGACGGTCGTTCCCGGTACCAGCGCGTTGATGACGACGATGAAGAACACGACGTCGAAGATGCGCAGCGAGCCCGGCGCACCCGCCAGCACGGGGATCGTCGCGAGAATGATCGGCACGGCCCCGCGAAGTCCGACCCATCCGATGTACGCGACTTCCCGCGCGCGATACCCGAATGGGAGGAGACACAGCCAGACGACGAGAGGCCGCGCGACTACGGCAAGAAACAGCGCGAGCGCGAGCCCAATGCCGGCGACGTCGAACAGCCGTGACGGAAACACCAGCAATCCGAGCACGAGGAACATCACCACTTGCCCGAGCCACGCGAGCGCGTGGTGTACGCGGAGCAACCCGGCGCGGTACGGCAGCGGGCCGTTGCCGAGAATCAGCCCCGTGACGTACACCGAGAGGAAGCCGCTGCCGTGCAGGATCGTCGGCACGCCGAACGCGAGGAATGCGATCGCCGAGCGTGAGCGCCGGATAGAGTCCTCCGCCCGGCAACTTGACGCGCCGCAACAACGCACGACCGCCGTATCCGAACGCCACGCCAAGCGCGCCGCCGACGACCATCTCGACGACGAACTCGAGCGGCAGATTCCAGTACGATGCGTGACCGCCGCTCGCGAGTTGCGCGGTCAACGCGGTCGTCAGCATCACGGCGACGGGATCGTTGATGCCTGATTCGACCTCGAGCGTGACGCCGACGCGCCGCTTGAGGTGAAGGCCGCTTCCACGCAGAACGGAGAACACCGCGGCGGCGTCTGTGGACGACACGACCGCGCCAAGAACGAGCGCCTCCGTCCACGAGAAGCCGAGCACGTGGCCCGCCGAGCGCAATGAGCGCGGTGGTGCCTAACACACCGACCGTGGCCAGCACTCCCGCCGGCTTTGCCGTCTCGCGCACGGCATCCATCGGCGTGTGCAGACCGCCGTCGAACAGGATGAGCACGAGCGCGACGGTGCCGAGCCGGAACGCGACCGCGTAATTCTCGAACGCGATGCCGCCGATGCCCTCGGAGCCGGCGAGCACGCCGATGAGCAGGAATGCCAGGGCTACCGGGACCGCGAAGCGTTCCGCGGCCCGGCTGAAGATGATGCTCAGCGCCAGCAGGACGCCGAACGTCGTGAGGAGGAGCGCGGTCGCCAGCGGCTCGGTGCCAGTCACGCGCTACTCCTCACGATGGAGGGGTGAAGGAAAATTGCGGTCGTCAGGCTACTCCGAATCGGAGTGCACGAGACGCCGCAGGCTCTCGCTGGCTGGCGATTGCCGCGACTGACGAAGCATGAGAACGAACCCGGCTGCGAAGATCACTCCCGATGCCACGAGCAACGGGATACGCAGCGCTTGCGGCACGAACAGCGCCGTCAGGACAGGGATGAAGGAACACGCCATGACGATCAGCCACCGCTCGGTCTTTGGCGACGCGGTGGGACCACGGTTGATATTCTCGGACATATACGGCTCCGCCCGCCGCGTGACACTCTGTCACGCAGCGGCTTTGTGGTTGTCAGTTGTTGTTGGGAGACGCGGTGGCGTGCGGCCGTGGACTCAGGCGCGCTACGCTATGTCCGAACGAGGCGGAGCAGTGGCGTCGTACGGTTTGCCATCGCCACAGCCGGCGCATGGGGAGCGGCGCGGTATCGGCGCGACCGACGCGCTCGGCAACGGCGACAGCTACTCGTCCACGCGAGCGATTCCAGCGGCGGACGGATTCGCGCCTCCGACATGCGCGACGGTTGGACTCCGCAGCGGCAGCACACCGCGCGCTCGTGATCCGAGCGACGGCGCCGCCGGATCGTAGACGCGCCGATGTCGGCATCACCGACGTGGTGCGCACGAAGCCCGACAATGAGCGGCGCCCTCGTCTGCTCGACGCCCGAGACACCACATGGTCGCGACCCGAAGGCCGCGACCACGAGGATGCACAGGCGAAACAGCAGCGAAGAGAACAGGCGCGGGCTCCGGACAAAGGCGTGCCGAAAACTAATCGGCGACACCCGCGCCTGCCTAACTACACAGTGAGCGACAATGCTACGGCTTCACCGCCGATGGCAGCTGAACCATCGGCATCGCGTTGCCCGTTACCTGCGGCATTTGCCCGTTCCAGCGCTTCGCCATCTCGTACTGCACCAGATTCGCCGTCACACTCGCTGACAGGAGCAGATTCGCCTTGGCCTGCGCTTCGGCCTCCGCGAGAATCGCCTTCGCGCGACCCGCCGCCTTGATCGAATCGCCCTGCGCCTGGAACTGGTTCTTCTGCAGTTCGTTCTGCGCCGTGAGCGCCTGCTGTTGCATCACGTTCTTCGTGTTGATCGCGTCGATGACGCCCTGCGGCGCGCGCAGCTCGTTGATCGTGAACTGCTTGACGACGATCCCGTAGGGTGCGAGCCGGTCCGAGATCCGCCCCTGCGTCTTGTTCACCACCTCGGCCTTCTTCGGCCCGATGACGTCCGCGATCGGCTCGGTGCCCACGACCTCCTGAAGCGCCTGACGAATCGACTGCTTCACATACCCGTGCTGGATGGTCGCGATGTCCGTGCGGAACGTCTGGTAGAGCGCCGGCACACGCGTCGGGTCGAGCTCGAACGACATGGACACGTCGAGCGAGATCGGCTGCCCTTCCACGCTGTTGACGTTGATCTCGTCGTTGCCCCGTGAGCCCTCATTGTTCCCGCGCGTCAGCACGAGCGTCTGCATGTACACCGGGTACTCCTCGATCTGACTGAGGATGCGGGTTCCGCGGATGCAGCCCGGGCCGAGTGGCGTGCGATCCACGCCGCCGCCGGCGCGATGGATCAGGATGCCGACATGTCCAGGATTGATGTACGTGACCGTCGAGGGCAGGAGCACGAGCAGCAGAATGAGCGCGGCCGCGGTGAACAACAGCCGACCAATCTTCGTTCCGAAGCTGGACCCACGATCGCCGCGCATGCCACCACGAATGGTACCGAGGCGATCGCCGATTGAGCTCTCCACCGTTATCTCCTTGACCGGCCGGGGCCGACGTTAGGCCGCCGGCCGCATCATCCTGGGTGACGGTTCCAGACTTCCCGCGGACGCGGCGTCTGTCCCGTTAGGTGTACTACGAACTTCTAACGCAACTGTTTCTTCCAACCGATCCGCAATCAGACGTGCCCATCGATCGCTTCACGGTAACACTCCGGGCACATCACCTCGCCCGATTCGAGCCGCACCATCTCCCGCTCCTCGTGCGCGCCATGCAGCGCGCACGTTAGGCTCACCGCGCGTTCGATCTGCTTGCGATTGCGCGATTGCTCGAGCACTCGTCCCGGCGCGGTGTAGTGACGCACGACGAAGACGACGAGCGTCACCGCCACCACGAGCAACGCCACGAACATCACGCCTTCGATGATGATCGCGTTCATCGCTTGGTCGAAGGGGACATCACCGGGGAGAGCGACGACACCGGCGAGCTCACCGGCGAATTGACCGGCGCTGTGCCATTGCCGTCGAGCAATCCTGCCTTACCCACGAGCTGCGCCGCGAGCACCGTCTGGATCACGCTCGTGATGCTGTTCGTCGTGGACTCGGCCGCGCTGTCGCCACCGTTCGAGATCGTGATGAGCTTCGCCTGCGCCAACGCGTCCGCGATCGCGGGGCCGAGCTGCGGCAGGAGCTCGATCTGCTTGTACCGGAAGTAGCTCTCGCCACCGGCGGCAATCGCCTCGTTCACCTTGTGGATCGCCTCGGCCGTCGCGTCCGCGACCGTGCGAATCCGGATCGCCTCGGCGTCCGCCGACGCGACCGCTTCAATGCGCACGCGTTCTGCATCGGCTTTCGCCTGCGCGATCTGCGTCGCATCGAGCTCCGATGTACGCTGCAACGCGAGCGCATCCTGCTTCTTGGCTTCCGCCTGCGCGATGAGCGCGGCGTTCGACGCACGCGTCTGCTCGAGCTCACGCTGCTTGTCGGAGATGGCGCGCTCGGCATCGAGCTGCGCTTCCTTCGCGCGGCGCATCTGCTGCGCCGTCGCGATCTCGGCGTTCGCCTGCGCTTCGACGGCGCTCTGACGACGACGCGCTTCCGCGACTTCGCTCTGAACGACCTTGATGTTCAGCGAGTTGAAGACGAGCCCGAGATCCGTGAGCTCGCGCGAGCACGCCTTGCGGATGATCACCGCGAGCGGATCGTCTTCGTCCTCCATGCGTCGCTGTGAGCCGTCAGCGTCGTGGCGTTCCGTGCGCACGACAGCGACTGACGCTGCCGCTTCGAGCAGCGCGCGCGGTGTCGGCGCCGTGCGCGCCGAGTACAGCTGATCGTGCGTGAGCAGGTTGATCGCTCGACGGCCGGAGCTCGACAACAGATCGGTCAGCGTGTTCAGCTGGTCTGCGTCGCTCTTACTGAAGAAGCGGTTCGCCGCCGTCTTGATCATCGTGTCGCTGTCGCCGACGGACACGATGGCGCTCGCGAGCACGCGCACCTTGATCGGACGCGGGACATCGCTGTCATCGATGTCTGCTGTCTGATCAGTGATGTCGAGATCGACGTTGATGACTTTGCTCGAGATCGTCGTTCCCGTCGTGAGCAACGGAATTTCCTTGGACTTCCCGGGACCGCGATAGATCACGGATCCGCCGTGAAGCCAGCTCACGATGCGAATGGTGCCTGCTTCGACGTTGCGCAGGAACGACGCAACGATGCCAGGGATGACTATGAAGACTCCAACGAGGATCGCGCCTATCAGGTAGATGTTCATCATAAAAGTTTGGTTCCCTTGGCTTAGTAGTCGCTCGGCGCCGCGTCGTTGCGCTTGGAGCGAGACGGTGACCCTAGGTCTCCGACGCGCTCGGCGTGCTACGCGCCGAGATATGTGACTGTGCAGCGATTGCGCGTGTCGTCGACTGCCTCGATGCGCAGGCGATCGCCCGCTCGCACCTTCCGCGCAGTCGCTCGTTCCGCAGGATTCAGCGTCGCCAGGAGCTGCACCACCTGACCGTCGAGCTCGACGGCGACGAGGCCGTGGCCGTTCGCATCGAAGCTCGTGACCGCGCGCGCCTCGTCCGTCACGACACTCTCGAGTGTGACAGCCGGGGACGAGGCGAAGCGGAACAGGAATCGCCAGAGCGGCGCGACGAGCAGCCACTCGAACGCCACGCCGGCGCCTAACGCGGCAATCAGCAGAGCGGGCTCGGCGAGCACCGGACGCAGCAGCAGACCTGCCGCACCGAATCCGACGAGCATGCTGAACGCGACGCGTGGCTGCAGGAGAGAAAGGACGCGCGAGGCACCGGAGGCACGCGCGCTTCCTGCGCGGCCGGTCGATGCGACCACGTGGGCCGCGCCTCCATGATCATGACCGGCATGACCGCTGTGCCCGGGGCCGCCATGACCGTGGCTGCCGTGACCGTGCCCATGAGCGTGCCCGTGAGCGGCATGCCCGTGACCTGCGTGCGTCGAGTGTGCGAAACCGCTCAACGCCATGACGCCGAGACCAACACTCCCGAGCGTCAGGCCGAACGTGTAGGGGTCCATGGTTTGTAGTGAGCGCCCCAAAGCGAAAAGGGAGTGAGCCACACCGCGGAAGGCGGTGACCGCATCACTCCCAATCGATAGGCGCGCACACAATAAGTATACGTGTACTTCCGCCGCGTCGTTTCGCAGCCTCGCCAATCGTAATAATTACAACGACTTAGACGATGATGAAGGGGCTTGCGCCTTATTTGCCGAGCTCGTGTCGGAGGGCCCCGGCGAGCTCCGGGTAGTCGAAATGGAATCGCGAGTCGAGCAGCCGCTGAGGGAGAACGCGCTGCCCCGAGAGCAACGTCTCTTCGCCCATCTCCGCCGAACATGAGCTTCACCGCAAACTCGGGAACCGTCGCGAGCGCAGGCCGGTGAAGCACCTCGCCGAGTGTGTGTGAGAACTGCGCGTTGGTCGCGGGATTGGGTGCGGTGACGTTTACCGGACCGGTGATTGCGTCCGTCTCCATGAGAAAGACGAGCGCGCGCAGAAGATCGTGCATACCGATCCAGCTCATCCACTGATCGCCTCTGCCGATCTTCCCTCCGCCCCCAAGGTTGAACAACGGCAGCAGCTTGGCGAGAACGCCGCCGTCGGGGTGCATAACGAGTCCGAGACGCGGGTACACGAGACGCACGCCGGCATCGCGAGCCGGCGTCGCGGCATTCTCCCATTGCTGGACGACGTCGGCGAGAAAGCCGCGGCCGGGCGCGCTGCTCTCGTCGAGCGCATCGCTACCGCGCGATCCGTAGATGCCGATCGCCGAAGTGCTGAGGAAGACGCGTGGCGGCGTTCTGACGGCAGCCATCGTCTTCGCGAGGATCTCTGTGCTCCGCAGTCGGCTCGTGAGGATCGCGCGCTTGTGCTCCTGCGTCCACCGTTGCGCGACGTTCTCGCCCACCAGGTTCACGACGACGTCAGCGCCATCGAGCGCGGCGGGGTCGAGGCGACCTGCGTTCAGATCCCACTGGAAATCCACGCCGCGGCTGGACGCTCGGCCAATGCGCCGTAGCTCATGTCCTGCTTTTGTCAGGTGACGGGCGAACGCGGTGCCCAGAAAACCCGATGCTCCTGCGATCGCGACGGTAGTCACAGTGGTTTCTTACGCTTGGAGCTCGAGGCTCCGCCAGAGGTACCAGGAGGCGACGGTGCGATACGGCGCCCACACTGCTCCGATCTTGCTGACTCGCACAGGAAGGGGGCGTTTGCGTAGTCGATACGCGAGCTGAATCGCCTTCTGAATTCCGAGATCGAGCTCCGGAAGTACGTCCGGTCGCCCGAGCCGGAACATGAGGAACATCTGTGCCGTCCAGCGACCGACGCCCTTCACCTGAACGAGTACATTGATCACGTCATCGTCGGACAGCTCGTGCAGTGCCTCGATGGGAAGCTCGTTCGCCGCGACGCGCGCTGCGAGATCCTTCAGGTAGGAGAGCTTCTGCCGAGACAATCCGGCGCCTCGCAGATGGTCATCGGGCGTGATCGCCAGCTCGTCAGGCAGCGGCGCTCGACCGCCGTACAGATCCAGGACGCGGCCGTGGATCGTCGCCGCCGCCTTGCCTGAAAGCTGCTGGTAGATGATGGACCGACACACGGCGTCGAAGTGCGTGCCGGCGGTCGCGCGAACCAGGCGAAACGGACCGACACGGCGAATGACGTCGCCGAGCACTGGATCGGCGGCGGTGAGGTAGGCGATCGCGCGGCGAGGCGTGCGCGGAAGCGTCGGCGGCGTGGACAACCGAGGAGCAGGAATGGCAGAGGCCCGTTGATGAAAAACGATGGGTCCTGCCGTCGGCAGGCCCACCGCATAACGATCTCACGTGCAGGCGACGGTCACCAGTCTCGCTCACTCGCGAACGCGGCGGCGACCGCCAGATCCTACTTCCCGCGTTGCCGATCGTGCGCGAGCCGATTCTTCTCGCTCTGCAAGTCGGCGTCGTCGTGCTGTTGCCGATCTTCGTGAATCTTGTGGCGACCCAATTCGGCCCCGCTCGCGTTCGGCTCGCCTTCGTCCGCCTGGTCTCCGCCACTCTGGAGCTGCTCGAGATTCCTTTGACGCGCCTTGTCGCCGTATTCGCCCTCGGCATGCCGCTGAGCGCCCGGCTGATTGTTGCTCTGATCTTTCATGGACACCTCCGGCTTACAACCGGAGGGGCAAGCGACATGCCGACCGCCTGCCGCGTGCTCAGATGTCGCCGCGCGATGACGTCGTCATCACGAGCACGATACGATCGGCCGACGATCCAGGGAACGCGTAGACGTCGTTCGCGCCGGGAACCTGGCGGGAGCCGCGAGCCGAGCGGGTCGTGCGCCCGGCTGGAATCGGTACGGCGGCAAACCGGGACCGGATTGCCCCGCATGGCGGCCATGGATTGGCGTATCGTTCGAGCGTTGCGACGAGTAGCGGAATCCTGGACCCAATCGCGGTGTATCAACCGCGGTGTACCAAACGCGGTGTATCATGGGACGCCCCGTCGTTTCCGATCGCAGGACCTCGACCACGAGATTCACTGTGTTGCGCCATACTCGATCTTCCGGGCTGCCGTCCGCGCTGCTTCTGACGACCGCACTTGCTCTCGGTGCGTGTCGCGACCGGGCGGCCGACGACACCGCAGTGACGGATTCCGCGCTCGCGCGCGATCTCACTCTCGCGAGCGCGGCTGCTGCTCCCGTCCCTGAGCTTCGCGACATTCCCGACTCGGCACCTCCGGTAGAGGAGATGCCGCGCGAGCCCGTCGTGCGTCGCTCACCGGCACCGGTACGCGCACCGGTACGTGAGAAACCGAAGCCCGTGACGACCGCCCCCGCGCCAGCGCCTGTGGTCGAGACGCCAGCGCCTGCGCCCGCACCCACGCGCACCGGCGTGATCGGAGCCGGCACGATGGTCGGAATGACACTCGATTCCCGCGCCTGCTCGGACGCGAATCGACCGGGCGACAAGATGGTCGCCCATACCAGCGAGGCGGTGACGGGGACGAACGGCGTGGTCTTTCCGGCGGGCTCGCCCGTGGTGGTCGAGGTCGCGACGGTGGTTCAGGGAGGGACTCCCGACTCATCGACCGTGACGTTCCGCGTGAAGTCGATCGAGGTCAACGGCGTCGCCCATGCCGTGACCGGCGACGTGATCGCCACCGGGACGCTGGACAAGACGCGCGTGGAGACCAAGGCTGCGGACAAGAAGAAAGTGATTGGCGGCGCGATCCTTGGCGCCATCGTCGGCAAAGTGGCGGGCGGCGGTGCGAGAGGGACGATCATTGGCGCCGCGGCCGGAGCGGCTGCAGGAGCGGCCGCGGCCGCCGTGTCAGCGAAATACGAGACGTGCGTGCCCGCTGGAGCCCCGCTCAGGATGACCATCAGCGCGCCCATCGTGGTCGAGTTGTAGTCGAGTTGTAGCGGTGGTCGACGTGTAGGGCCCGCTAGGGCTACGGTCGCGGCAGTCGGAACGCGTGCCCGGCGAGGTGCGCACGAATATGTTCAAGCACCCGCCTCGGCGGGCGTTCCAGCGAATCACCCACTCTGTAAGGTCATGCGCGTCATCGTCATCGCGGCGTTGTCTCTGCTGCCCGCCATTCCTCTGCTCGGGCAGACCCCGACAAGCTCCGCCGCCGTCCACCGCGGCCTCGAGTCGATCACCGCGGCCGATGTGAAGCGACGCATTGCGATCATCGCCGACGATTCGATGGGCGGACGTGACACGCCAAGCCGCGGGCTCGACGCCACGGCACGCTACATTGCGTCGGAATTTCAACGTTTCGGCCTGACACCGGGCGGCGACAGCGGCACGTTCATTCAGCGGTATCCCATCCCGGGAAGTCGCGAGGGCCGACCGAGCGGGGCGTCGCGGACGGCGCCTAACGTTGTCGGTGTGCTCGAAGGGTCCGACCCGGTCCTCAAGAACGAGTACATCGTGCTTTCCGCCCACATGGACCACGTGGGCATTGGCGCACCCGTGGACGGCGACTCGATCTACAACGGCGCCGATGACGACGCGTCAGGCACAACGGGTGTCATCGAACTGGCGGAAGCGTTGAGCATGCCCGGCGCCCGCCCCAAACGCTCCGTCGTGTTCCTCACCGTGAGCGGCGAGGAGCACGGGCTCTGGGGCAGCGCCTGGTTCAGCGAACACCCCGTCGTACCGATGTCGCAGGTGGTGGCGGATCTGAACATCGACATGATCGGCCGCAACTGGAAGGACACCATCGTCGTGATCGGCAAGGAGCACTCCGACCTGGGCGCAACGCTCGACCGCGTGAATCGCGCGCATCCCGAGCTGCGCATGAAGGCGATCGATGACATTCGGCCGGAGGAGAACTTCTACTTCCGGTCCGACCACTACAACTTCGCGCGGAAGGGCGTGCCGATTCTGTTCTTCTTCAATGGCACGCACCCGGACTATCACGGGCCTAACGACGAGCCGGACCGCATCGACGCCGAGAAGGAATCGCGCATCGTACGCCTCGTGTACCTGATCACACAGGAAGTAGGTGACGCGCCGGCGCGTCCCGCGTGGAACCCGGCCAGCTACAAGCGCATCGTGCGCCCGCAGACGCGCGAGTGACGAGCCTGATCGCCGCACGTACAGCGGCTGCCGCAGGCGCCGCCGCACCGAGTGTTGCCAGAACTAACGCGGTCGTAAGCCGGGTGGCTCCCATGTAATGCACACTCCGATCAAGGGAGAAGAACCGGACGCGATCGTGCCACTTGCTCCTCTTCCAAAGCTCGATCGTACGACGAACGGGTCGCGTTATCCTGGGTGGGAGGGAACGCGACTCATCCTTGGGCGAGAGAATCTTACTCAGATCGGGCGAACGGCAAAGCCCGGCAGCCGAGGACAATCACCAATAGCGTTGCCAGCCCGGGCAGCGCATACTACCGGGCCGCAGCAGCCGTGATTCCGCAGCGACTCTCCCGAGCCCTAACGCCAAGCCTCGATGTCTTCCGTCAGCTTCTTTCGCTGGTCCGACCTTCCCGAGGAGCGTTTGTCGCCGCTGCTCGGGCGCAAGCTCATCACCGGTAGCCGGATGATGCTCGCGCACGTGTATCTCAAGAAGGGATGCATTGTTCCCAAGCACAATCACGAGAACGAGCAGTTGACCTACATTCTCGAGGGCGCGCTACGCTTCTCGATCGGCGAGGATGGAAGCGAGACGGTCGACGTGCGGGCGGGAGAGGTGCTGCACATTCCCTCGTTCGTCTGGCACCAGGCCGAGGCGCTCGAGGACACGCTCGACGTGGACGTGTTCAGTCCACCGCGTCAGGACTGGATCGACAAGACGGACGCGTACCTTCGGCGTTAGGCGCGGCGGCGAATGGCGTGGCGGATGGCGGCGGCGATGCCCACCGCCACGCCGACCCCGATCATCAGCAGACCGAGCGACGACTGCGCGCTGAAGTAGTCGGCGCGCTGTACGTACGACGTGACGCCGGCAGGCAGTGTCTGCGTGCCGTTCGCGAGCGACGCGAGGCCGTTCCGCGCGAGCAGGAACAACGTGGTGCCGGCGACGATCGTGAGCATCGAGAGCGCATCCCACAGTCGGTCGGCGGAGTGCACGACACTGGCGGCGCCGTGCGGGCCACGCGGCTGAACGAACTCGATGTGTGCCGGGACTCCGAGCGGTGTATCCACGCGTGCCTCGCGATGACGGTTCCAGTACCTGTCTCGACCTACCTCATGCGATGACGCGTGACCGGGCCCGGATGGCACTCAGGTGCGAGTGCTGTTGATAGCAGGCGATTCCGGCCTCGATTGCAGATTGGCAAAGCCGCGTGACGGCGAGGCCGTCGTTGCCAATTCTGGCAATACGGCCTGCATCGCCTGCTCAACAGCTGACGCTCGCCTCCACTAGGGCTTGCTCCGGAGCATCTCCGCGAACTTCCGCTTCCACTCGTCTTTCATCGCCGAGACACGGACGCCCCTCCCCGCCCGCTTCGCCATTCCCATGAGCCCCAGCGGCGATGGGTGCGTGATCTGGTGATACGCAATGTCCGGATCGTCGCGGAGTCCGAGGTGCGTCCCGAGCAGCCAGTCCGCGGTCTTGCCAAGGACGATCACGCTGTGCAGTCCGCGCCGCCGAGCTTTCGCGAGCTCCGCGCGCACGCGACGCACATTTTCAGGGCTGCTCATCTCGGCTTTTGTCGGCGCGCGGAAGTGCTCACCATCGTCCGTCGGGCAGACGGGATACGCGTTCGACAACGCGACGTCGCTGACGACGGGTCGGATCCCGGCCTCGACGAGCGCCGCACCATCCCACCGCACCTGGTCGAGCGGTCGGGTGAAGCGAACCCGATCTTCGGCCTCCAGCGCCTCGTACAACGGGCGACCGGCACGATCACCGAAGAACGGGATCTTCGACTTGTCGGCCCCGTTAGGCCCGGGTGCTTCGCCGAAAATGATCGCGGACACAGCCCCCTTGGCGGGGAAGAACGCGGGGACACGCGTACCCAGGATGCGTCCCTTTGGTGATGCGGATCGCCTGGCCTTCGCTACAGTGACCATTGGTGCGCGCCTACCGTCTTTGGATTGATGATTCCATCCGCGATGCGCGTGCCGGTTCTCCGGCGCGCGCTCTTGTTTCTCGGGGTACCTGTCCTCGTGATTCTGGTCACGAAAGTCGTGGCCGGAAGCGAGGTGCGAGGCGCTGTCGGTTCCCTGTTCAAGGAACCAGCGCTTCCCCCAGCCGAACTGGTCAACGTTCCCGTGTCGATACCGCGGGACCACGTCGTCGTGCTCGACGATTCACTGTTCGGCCGCAGCGGGAAAGTCCGCTTCCGACTCCTCGGGCACAGTGAAGCAGAACAGGTGTCTGGCCTCAAGGACGTGTTCGGCGCGGAAGCCATCGCGCGCCCGGCTGTTCTCGGGATGTCTACCGTCGACGATCCGCAGGCGTTCTCGTTCATCACGATGCGGTCCTGGCACGACAAGCGAGGCGCCTATGTCGGGCCGTACCGAATGGGCTGGTGGCCCGGCGAACGGACCATCGTCGCCACCAATTACGAGAACCCGGTCGGGTTCATCGAAGTGACACCGGACAACGCGAACACGCGTCTGTCGGAACACTTCCGGCTCAATGATTTCCTGACGCACGACCAGGATCGCGTGTGGCCGAAGTACGTCGTGCTGCGTGAGGCGTTGCTCGACAAGCTCGAGCTCGTGCTCTCGACGATGGAAGCACAGGGCGTACCGACGCGCAGCGCGCACGTCCTGAGCGGATTCCGGGCGCCGTACTACAACGCCGGGCTCGTGGCCGAGGGCGCCGCGCGCGCGAGTCGGCATCAGTTCGGCGACGCCTCCGACATCATCATCGACAACGATCGCGATGGTCGTATGGACGACCTCAATCGTGATGGTCGCGTCGACTTCCGCGACACGGAGGTCATTCTCCGCGCCGTCGAGCGGGTCGAACGCACGTATCCGGAGCTCGTCGGCGGCTTGGGTCTCTATGCGGGCATGGGACCCAGTGGCCCGTTCGCACACATCGATGTACGCGGCTCGCGCGCGCGATGGACGAGCACCGGCACCTCCCAGCGTGCTGCGGCGCCTCGTTATGCATGGAGCGGCGATCCAGCGAGGGCCGAGCGGGTGCAGGGATGCAGCGCGACGGGCGCGTCGGCTGCGTTGTGCGTGGGCGTGAAGTAGAGGCGCCCTGGGCGGCTAGGCTACGCCGGTCATTGAGTTGCGTCCGGCGCGCGAATCGTCGTCACGATCAACGATGCGTGGTTGCCGGTCTCGCGCGTGGCGTGTCGCTTCGACGTTCCAGCCGCGCCGAATTCGCTCGTAGAAATAGCCTGCTGCGTACGCCACCTGCGACCACAGGTGGAGCACGGCGAGCATCAGACCTCGCACCCCACCCGTGCGGCGCAGTGGATATGTGATGAGGCCGAAGTAGAAACGCACCGGCTCCAGTCGAAGCGACGGGTGCCCTCGTCCGGCGCGCGAGCGATGCAGGTCGAACGCACCGCGACCGTAGTAGAAATGCTGGCGGTTGAACCGCACGAACCCGAGTACGTGCGCGTGATCGACGACGATGTCGGCCACGTATTCGAGATCGTACCCGGCGCCCACCCACCGCTCGCAGAAATCGCGGTCTTCGGCCGCCGGGAGCGCGAACGTCTCGTCGAAGCCGCCGAGCTCCAGGAACTCCACGCGTGGCACGGCGAGGTTGTTGGTGGTGAAGAACCGTCGCGCCGCGGAATTCTCGCCGAAGTAGTCGTACAGAAAATCGACGATGCCCTGACTCGCCGACGCGTAGATGTTATCCGTAAGGAGGTTCACGACCCGGCCCCCAACGCCTCGCGGCTTGCCGCTAGCGCTGATCGCGCGATCGATAGAGCTCAGCCAATCGGGGCGTGGTGCGCAGTCGTCATCGGTGAACACGAGATACCGCCCGCGCGCCAGGTCAGCGCCGGTGTTGCGCGCAGCGGCCGGCCCTCCATGCGGCGCACATACGAGCCGCGCGTCGAGCGATCGGTCCATCGACGCTACGAGATCGGCAGGGGGCACGGGACTGCCGTCGTCGACCACCACGAGCTCGAAGCGATCCCGGGGGAAATCCTGTGACTCGATGGCCTTCAGGCAGCGCGCGAGAGCATCTCGCCGCCTGTAGGTGGGTATGACTATCGAGTAATCGGGACTGTTAGGGGTCATCGATGACGCAAGTTATTACAGCCCCACGGACGCGCGTAATGGATCCACACATGGCGGCAAGAAGCAATCCGGTTCAGGTCGGCTGACTGGCGAGCATTCGCCGCAGCTCGACCCGCCAATTGTCGAGGCGAATTCCAAATCGCTCAGCCGCCCGCCGATTGAACAGCGCCGAATACGCGGGCCTCGGCGCAACGGCATTGAACTCTGCGGCAGAGGTTGGTATGACGACCGGCGCGGAAGCGCTAATCGCGCGCGCGGCGATGACCTCCTGCGCAATTTCGAACCGGCTCGCCTCGCCACTGCCGCCAAGATGGTAGACACCCCAATCGTCGCGCGGCACACGGAAATCGGTCGGCGTCGCAACTGTCCGCAGGATACCAGCCGTCGAGTCTGCAAGAGATTGGCTCCAGGTAGGCGATCCAACCTGATCCGTCACAACGCGTACCGGCCGGGACTCGTTCAACTGGCGCAGCAGCGTCGCAACGAAGCCGTTGCCCTCAGCGGAATACACCCAGCTCGTCCGGATAATGAAATGCGGTGCGTCAGACGCCGCGACCCCGCGTTCACCCGCGAGCTTGGTCGCTCCGTACACATTGATCGGGTTCGGCTCCGCATGTTCATCGTACGGCGTCGACGCCGCTCCGTCGAACACGTAGTCGGTCGAATAGTGGACGATCAGCGCCCCTACGTCGCGGGATGCTTCTGCCATCACCGTCGGCGCAACGTCATTCACCGCGCGCGCGAGATCCGGCTCACGCTCGGCTCGATCGACATTCGTCAGGGCCGCGGCGTTCACGACGGCCGCGGGGCGCACGCGGTGGATGACAGCGCGCAGCGTGTCCGGTTTCGTGAGGTCGGCGTCCGCTCGAGACGGCGCGACCACAGCCCCCAGGGGCGCGAGCGCTCGCAGCAGCTGACGCCCGACCTGTCCTGTGCCGCCGAACAACAGGAGTGGCCGACTCGGGCGCTCCTGCGATGCCTCGTTCACCGATCGAGCTGTGGAAGCCAGTCGCTCAACATGTCGCGCAGCAACGGAGCCGACGCGTCTCGCGGGGAGACAATGGCCTGGGCGATGGGCCACTCGATGCCGATGCTCGCGTCATTCCAGCGGACCGCGCGCTCATCATCGGGCGAATAAAAATCGGAGCACTTGTAGACGACCACGGACACGTCCGATACAGTCTGGTACGCGTGCGCGAACCCGGGCGGAATGTACAGCTGTCGTCCGTTGGATTCGGACAGCATGTAGGCTGCCCAGCGGCCGAACGTTGGGGAACCGATGCGAACATCGACCGCCACGTCGAAGACGTCGCCCATCGCGACGCTGACGAGCTTTCCCTGTGGTCGTGGATTCTGAAAATGCAGTCCGCGGATGACCCCGCGGCGCGAATGGGCCGCGTTATCCTGGACGAACCGCGGCAGACCGGCGTCCTCGCGCACTGCATCCTCGCGCCAGAGCTCCGTGAATGTTCCCCGCGTGTCACGGAACACGGGACGCTCGAACAGGCGGAGATCAGGCAGGACGACGGGTCCCCAATGCGATCCGTCCGGCACCGGGATTGCTCGGGTATGTGATCTGTCGCCACCGACTCTACTATCGCTCACTCGCGTCCCTCGGTCGCGCCACGCGCGAGAGCGCGGCGACACAGTCGTGGTATCAACCTAACCAGCACCTTGCACATTGCATGCGACCCCTGCCGGGCGGGGCAATCGCTCAGTCAGTGCAATGATCGGGCTTGCTGCAGGTCGAACCTCAATTCTTCTTACGCTGAATGAACGCTCCTGCGGACACCGAATGAATACTGCTGGGTCGCCTCGTTCGCTTCGTCACGTGGCCCTAACGACTGCCTGCACGAGGAACGCCAGAGGAGCACCGGTATGATAGCCGCGGTGCGTCACGAACGTGCGCCAGATCACAACGGGATCTGGGTCGTCGTCGTGAACTGGCGGCAGACCGATGCAACGCTCGCGTGTCTCGCGTCGCTCGAGCGAGCAGGCGTGGACTCGCGCTCCGTCGTCGTTGTGGACAACGGGTCCGGCGACGACTTCGCGGCTCGCCTCGAGTCGCGCTACCCAGACGCGATTCAGCTACCCCAGTCGACTAACCTCGGGTTCGCGAAAGCGGTCAACATCGGCGCCCGATACGCCATCGCGCACGGCGCGACCGCCGTACTGTTGTTGAACAACGACGCCGTCGTGATGCCTGATGCGATCCGGGAGTTCGCGACACGCCTTCGCGACTCACCCACGCTCGGCGTGATTACGGCAAAGATCTTCCTCACCGAAGCGCCGGATCACCTGTGGGCCGTCGGCGGCAAGTTCACAGGGCGTCGGGTGGTCGAGATTGGCGCTGGCGAGCGCGATATCGGTGCGTACGACGACACGTCGCTCGACTTCGCCTATGGTTGCGCGCTGCTCGTACGCGCCGAGATGTTTCGCGAGATCGGCGGCTTCGATGAGCGGTTCTTCCTCTACTACGAGGACATCGACCTCTGTCTTCGTGCGCGCGCCGCGGGGTGGGAGGTTGCAATGGCGCCCGCCGCGCACGTGCTCCACGAAGGCTCGAAGAGCACGCGCGGCGAGCCGACCGCTAAGGTCTACCACCACGCGCGCAGTCGCGCCCTGTTCTTCGCTCGCCACGTGCATGGCACCCGCCGAGCACTGTTCATTGCGTCGGAGTTGGCATTCATCGCTCGGCAGATCGGGCAGCATATCCTGAGGGGCGAGCCTCGCAACGCGATCGCGTACGTGCGCGGCACACTCGATGCGCTGCTTTCGTGAACCATCCGTGAACGTGTTGATGCTCACGCCAATGGTGCCGCACGCCAATGCGCCGAGCGCTGGCGCCATCGTCATGCACGGGGAGCTGATGGCCGTGGCAGCACACCACGACGTCACGCTCGCCACACTCGCGACGTCGGCCGACGATTCCGCCATTCAGACATTGCGGGATTCGGGGCTTCGCGTGCACGCGGTGCCGCGTCGGCGCGACCACGGCGTCGGCGCCCTCGTACGCCGAGGCACGCTCGGCATCCGCTGGCGCTTTGGGCACCTACCGTTGCGTACCCTCGTGTTCCACGAGCGGGCGATGCAAGCGACACTCGACCGACTTGGCGGCGTGCCGTTCGATGCGGTTCACATCATAGACAACGCCATGGCGCAATACCGCCGTCCGCGTGCGCGTACGACCCTGCTGTCCGAATACGAGGTGCGCGTGGACGCCGAAGACGGCATGGTCTCGGCGCGCGCGATGCGTTCCGCGCGCGACCGCGAGGCCGAGCGGCAGCGGTGGCGGCGCTACCAGTCGGAGGTGTGGTCGTCTGTGGACCGCGTGCAGGTGTTCACGGATCGGGATGCAACCACGGTGCGCGAGTTGGCTCCGCAGGCGTCCGGCCGAGTGTTCGTCAACCCATTCGGTGTGGACCTGCCCGCTTCCGTCGGACACGAGCCTCTGCCCGGGAGTCTGGTCTTCGTCGGCGGGTTCGCGCATCCGCCTAACGTGGATGCGGCCGTCTGGCTCGCGGAGACAATCCTTCCACTCGTGCGCGCCCGATGCCCCGGCGCCCGCCTGACGATCGTGGGTGCCGATCCGCCCGGAGCCGTACAACGGCTTGCCGGCGCCGAGACGGTGGTCACGGGACGAGTGGACGCCGTGGATCCCTATATCGACTCGGCGGAAGTGGTCGTGGCGCCGCTACGGTCGGGCGGCGGGATGCGGCTCAAGGTGTTGCAAGCCATGGCGCGAGAGAAGCCGGTCGTGACCACGCCGCGCGGCGCCGAAGGGATCTGGAATCCACCGGGCGCGCCGACGCTTCGCGTGGCCGATGACGCAGAGGGCATTGCCGCACACATCGTCCAGCTGTTGGGGTCGCGCGAAGCACGCTGCACGTTAGGCGCGCGCGCCCGGGCGGCGGTCGCCGAGCATCACACGTGGGAGCAATTCGCCGAGCGTGTGGACGCGCTGTACGCGTCTCTGCCGGTTGCCGGAGCGGCCGCATGAGCGAATCCCGCCAGGGCGCGGTCCCGATTCTCATGTATCACCAGGTCTCGGACACGCCGCACGCGAATTTCGTCAAATACACGGTCACGCGACGTGCATTTTCGGCGCAGATGAAGTGGCTGGCGGCTACGGGGTATGTCTCGATCGACCTCGGCAACTTGCTCGCGCATCGGAACGGCGGAACGCCCATCCCACCTCGCGCAGTGGTCATCACGTTCGACGACGGCTTTCGCGAGTGCGCCGAGCTGGCCGCGCCAGTCATGGAAGCAAGCGGACTGACGGCGACATTCTTCCTCGTCGCGGGTCTCATGGGCGAGACGAGTCGGTGGCTCGTGGCCGAGCGCGGGATCGAGCTGCCAATCATGTCGTGGGAGAACGCCCGCGCACTCGAGAATTCGGGACATCGGTGCGAATCACACAGCATGACGCACCCGAGACTGGCCCGTCTCTCGCCATCAGCGTGTCGAGATGAGCTGTCGCGCTCGCGCGCCGTGCTCGAGAACGAGCTCGGGCATCCGGTGCGCCACCTCGCGTACCCATTCGGTTCCGAGAGTGAGCACGTGCGGGAGATCGCCGCCGAGTGTGGGTACGAGTCCGGCTGTACGGTGGCCATCGGTCTTTCATCCAGTGCAGACGATCCGCTCGGCCTCCGCCGTGTCCCCGTGTTAGGCACCGACTCGCTGCTCGACTTCATCTCGCGTTTGAGAACGGCGTACACGGTTCGTGACCGCCTCTCGGCGCTCGCAAGATCGGTGGTCGGTGCGGCGCCGAGCGGCGTCGACACGTGATCGGTGGTCGGTG
Source organism: uncultured Gemmatimonadaceae bacterium (assembly GCA_963829055.1). GTDB lineage: Bacteria > Gemmatimonadota > Gemmatimonadetes > Gemmatimonadales > Gemmatimonadaceae > JAJKIV01. The sequence continues at coordinate 546,810 of CAWHHI010000011.1, forward strand.
AGCACACATCCTCGCGCGAGCATCGTGATCCCGACGCACCAGCGTCGCGAGTCGCTCGCGCGCGTGCTGCGCAGCCTCACGAGCCAGTCGCTGTCGCCTGACGAGTACGAAATCATCGTCGCCATTGACGGCTCGACGGATGGAACGCGCGAGATGGTCGAGGCGTCGCAGAGCGTCAGATCAGTGTGGAAGCCGCGCGGCGGACGTGCCTCGGCGTGTAACGCCGGCCTCAGGCTCGCGGCCGCGCCGATCGTCATCTTCCTCGATGACGACATGGAGGCGACGCCCGGCTTCGTCGCCGCGCATCTCGCCGTGCACGGCGCCACATCTGACGTCGGCGTAGTGGGCGCGGTGCCGATCGCGGTGGATGGCTCCGCGACGCTGGTCACCCGGTACGTCGCGAGCAAGTTCAACGGGCATCTCGAGCAACCTCGCGAAGCCCGGCTATGTGTTCGGGCTTCGAGACTTCTACAGTGGCAACTTCTCGGTGGCACGTGACGCGATGATCGCCGTTGGCGGGTTCGATGAGGCATTCGCGGTCTACGGCAACGAAGATCTCGACCTGTCGCTGCGCCTGCGTGCCAACGGCGTGCAACTCGTCTATTCGCCGGACGCCGTGGCGTACCAGCACTACGAGAAGGACTTCGCGGCGCTAGCGCGAGATACGCGGGAGAAAGGGCGGACGGCCGTGCAGCTCGCGCGGAAGCATCCGTCGTCGGCGGCGGACCTCAAGCTGTCGCAGTTCGATCGCGGGCCGTTGGTGGGTCGGCTTGCGCGCAACGCACTGCTGGCCGCCAGTAACTGGTGGCCGCGTACGCCTGACATCGTCGTGCGAACAATGTCATGGCTCGGGAACCGACGCGCGCCGGCGTTGCACCGCGTGTACCCGGTCGCGCTCGACTACCTGTACTGGTTAGGCGTGCGATCCGCTCGGGCAGGTGATGACGCCGTCACCGAACGTGGACCAACGACCGCGCCGGTTCCGTGACCCGCACCGTCATTCACTACAGCGATAGCACGGTGTTCGGCGGCACGGAGCGCGCGATTCTTCACCTCGCGAAGGGAATGGATCGCGCGGAGTGGCGGGTCGTGCTGATGCACGACCACGCCGCGCCGTCGGAGCTCGTGGATCGGGCGCGCGCCGTCGGAGCAGAGACGCACGTGGCGCCGCGCGTCGGCGGGAAGCTCGACGTCGCGCATCTCGCGGAGCTCACCGCCGCGGTGCGGAGGCATCACGCGGACGTCTTTCATGCGCATCTGCACTGGCCGTTGGCGGCCAAGTACGGGATCGCCGCGGCGGCGGCAGCGCGCGTACCGGTGGTGGTCGCCACGGCGCAGCTGCACGTGGAGCTCGATCACGCGGGCTTCGTGGACCTGCAGCATCGCGCGATGACCAGCATGATCGACCGATACATCGCCGTCTCGCGTGACGTCGGGGCTCAGCTGCAACGGCGGTTCGGGGTCCCACCGGCAAAAGTGGTCGTCATACCTAACGCGGTCGACCTCGACGACATCGCTGCCCGTCGTGGGCCACCGCCGAACTGGCCGGCGACGCGCGGCCAGCGTGTCGCGCTCATCCTGGCCCGTCTCGAGACGGACAAAGGCATCGAGTATGCAATCGAGGCCGCTGCTACGCTCCCCAACGTCGCGCTCGTGATCGCCGGCGCCGGCACCCGCCGCGCCGATCTCGAGGCCCGTGCATCCGCGCTCGGAATCGCCGAGCGCGTGCACCTGCTCGGCCATCGGAGCGATGCCCCAGCGCTGCTCAAATACGCTGACGTGTTCGTGCTCCCGTCGCTCGTGGAGGGACTGCCGCTGTCGGTGCTCGAAGCCATGGCGGCGGGTGTGCCGGTCGTCGCGACGGACATTCCGGGAACTCGTGAGGCGGTGGAGCACGACGTCACCGGGTTGCTCGTGCCGCCGCGTGACCCACGAGCGCTGGCGCACGCAATCGACCGTGTGCTCGGTGACGTCGACTCGGCACGAGCCTGGACGCTGGCGGCTCGCGAGCGTGCGCGACGCGAGTTCTCGACCGACGCCGTCGTCGCGCGGGTGACCGAGCTGTACGCGTCGCTGCTGTCCAGGCACGCACGGTGACCGTCGCAAGCGCAGTGCAGCTGGCGGAGCGCGAACGCAATCGTCTTCTGCGTCGCGTGGACTGGCGATTCCTGCTCGCGCAGCCCGTGGTAGATCGGGTGCTCTGCCTGGCCGGCGATGACCTGCGAGATGGATGTCGGCTCGTGGCGACGCACGTCGATGTCGCGCTCGCCGAGAGTAGCGGCCCATACAATGTCGCCGTGACGCAGGACGCCGACGATGACACGCTGGCGAAGGTATTCGAGCGCCTGCGCGGCGGGGGAGAGCTATACAGCGAGTGGAGCACCGCGCAGGACCACGACGGCATCCGCCGTCGTCTGGCTGTCGCTGGCTTCACCGACATACGGCTGTACTGGCCATGGCCAGCTCCACCTAACGCCGAAGTGTGGGTACCGCTCGACGCCCCGGTGGCCTTCGGTCACTACCTCGCGACCGATCGCCACGTGTACTCCGGGTGGCGCCACCGGCTTGGCACACAGGCGCGGCGCGCACTCGCGACCTGGCAGCTCGATTCAGGTCGAGTGGTCCCGCTCTGCGTCGTGGCTCGCGCGCGCGGCGACGCCGACGATCCCGCAGCCGAACCGGGCATTCTCCAGGCGGTCCGTGCATCGCGGCAGCTCGATCAACGCGAGGAGCGCCTAACGTGCGCGCTGCTGACCGGAGGCCCACGGGCGATCAGCAAGGTCGTTGGTCTCGTGTATTCCGACCATGCGCCCACTCCGGCGTTCGTCATCAAGTGGCCGCGGGTCGAAGAGTCCGCGGCGGGTCTCGAGCGTGAGGCCGAGGCGCTCGCGGCGTCTCACACCAGCGGTGTGGTCGTGGGCATCCCACGTCTGCTCGGCCGAACCGGGAGCGGCGTCAGGCTCGCCGTTGCGGAGACAGCGGCCCGCGGCGCGCCAATGTTCACCCGCGTGTCACGGGCGACGCTCGCACCGCTCGCCAGGGAGGGCGCGTCATGGCTCGCGGGTTTTCACGCAACGCATCGGCGCGCACCATGTGACGCCGTGACGTGGAACGCTCGCACCACTCACGCCATCGCGCGATTCGCGGACACGTTCGACGCCGTCATCGATCCCGCGTTGCTGGACGAGACGACGTCCGCGCTCGCGTTTCCCGGCGAAGGGATGGCGGACGTCATAGAGCACCGCGACTTCGGGCCGTGGAACATCCTCGTCGAGGACACCGGCGCGCTCACGGTGCTCGACTGGGAATCATCGCGCGTCCATGGGTTGCCGCTGCTCGATCTCATCTACTTCGTCACGTACATGGCGTTCTTCGTGGATGGCGCAATGGTGTCTCGGCGATTCACCGAGTCGTATCGTGTGACGCTCGATCCGCGGAGCTCGACCGGTGCCCTGCGAGCGGAGTTGATGGAGCGGTATCGACAGCGGTTCGGTATCTCGGTGGCGATGGAGCGCGCGTTGCGTGCGCTCTGCTGGATCGAGCACGCGGACTCCGAATTCCAGCACTTCACCGCCGATGCGGGCGGACGTCCACCAGATGACGCGTTGCGCGCGAGCGTGTTCGTGCAGTTGTGGAAAGAAGAGATGGTCGCTCTCCGTCGGTGAACGCGACCCGCACCTGTCGTCCTCTCTCGCACGGTACGTCACCATGTCGTCGCCATTCACCGCCCTGCACCGCCTCATTCGCTCGGTCGTTCCCATCCGCATTCGCGGCATTCCGGAGCGCGCGCGGTGGATGAACACGCACCCCATGAGCGACTCGTGGGGCTTCGAGCGCGGCACGCCTGTGGACCGGTACTACATCGAACGGTTTCTCGAGCGGAACGCCAATGCCATTCGCGGTGACGTGCTGGAGATCAAGAGCAGCGCGTACACGGATCGGTTCGGGCGAGGCGTCGGTTCGCGGACCGTGCTCGACATCAATGCCACGAATCCCCAGGCGACGCTCATCGGCGATCTCGCTGATCCTGCGCAGCTGCCCGCCGAACGATTCGACTGCTTCATCCTCACGCAGACGCTGCAACTGATCTACGACATGCACTCGGCAATACAAGGAGCGCACACGGTGCTACGGAGCGGTGGCACGCTGCTCGTCACCGTGCCATGCATCAGTCGGGTCGTGCCGAGGTACGGGCTCGAGAGCGACTTCTGGCGATTCACACCGGCGTCGTGTCGCAGGCTGTTCGGCGACGCGTTCGGCGCGACGCAGGTGACGGTCGAGCCGGTGGGCAACGTGGGAGCGGCGGTGGCGTTTCTGCGTGGTGCCGCCATGGAGGAACTGCCACGCCACGTGCTCAATGCGAACGACCCCTACTTCCCGGTGATCATCACCGTTCGCGCGGTCAAGCGCTGACGTGCGGCTGACAGCGGCGCGGCTACACAATCATTTCGCATCACGCGGACGTCGGAGTCGATTGGCCACGTGACTGGTGAATAGACGTAGACGATTCGCCACACTCGGTACACCGGGCTCGCGAGCGCGCGTCATCGCCCACTGCACAGCGCTCCGTAGCTCGTCGTCGGCGAGGCCGTTCGTTTCAATAAAATCCTGAAGCCACTCCAGGTAGTGATACCGCGCCGCGACCGCGAGCCCGTCCGCTTTCGCGCGCTCGTACACCGAATCGGGATGGCGGCGATAGCGATCCCAGATGCGGTTCGCGACCAGCACATGCTCGCGCAGCATCACCTTCGCGAAGAATACGAGGTCTTCGCTCGACGCGTTCGCACCGATGAACTCCTCGTTGAACCCGCCACTGCGCTCCACCGCCTCGCGGCGAAGAATGACGCTGCACGGACACGGCACGGCGACGGTCCCACGGAGGCAGCGCTCGAGCAAGCGCGGCGGCTCGATGACTGTATCGTGCGCGAAGCCGAGCTCCGGAACGCGATCGCGGGCGCGATCCGCGGGCGCGTTGGTCCATCCGTACCAGTAGAGCGAGTTGCCGTACAACATCCCGACGTGCGGGTGCGCCTCCAGCAGTGCGACCTGCTCGTGAAGCTTCGTGGGTAGCCAGACGTCGTCGGCATCGAGCAGCGCGATGTACGCACCGCGCGCGTGCCGGATGGCGAGATTGCGGGACGCACTCGCGCCTCGATTCTCCCCACCCGCGATGCGACAGCAGCATCATACGGTGCGGCTCGCGCGCCACGTACTCGGACGCGATGGCCGCACTTCCATCGCCACCGCCGTCGTCCACGAGCAGAAGCTCCCACGCGTCGTAGCGTCTGCGCCCGCACGCTCTCGATCGTCTCACGCAGAAAGCGCTCGGCGCGATAGACGGGGACGATCACCGATACCAGCGGACGAGCAGTCGCCGACATCGCGCTCACGGCTTCGGTGGCATGGCGCGGCGACTGCGCGACTCGGTCGAGTCGTCCGCGCAGGGCGGCCAGGCGTCGTGAGCCCGGCAGGGTACGGGCAACGAGCGGAGCCGTTAGGCTCAGGCGATCGAGCGGCTCGGCGGTAGTCGCCATCGGACAAACGCCTGGCATGTTGCTTCAGCGTCGCGGCAATCGTGCGGGCGACGTCGTGTCTTCAGCGCGTCGGGGTCAGCGAGCATCCGCGGACTCGACGCACACAGCCGATCGAGTACCGCGAGTACGCCGTCGAGCGTGGTGACAAAGTCCGTCGGCGTAAGCGCCGACGCATCTCCCCGAACCAGTGCGCCCATCGCCGAGAGCGTGGCGGCCGACGGCACGGGGAGGCCTAACGACTCGAATGTTTCGCGCCGCGATGCGCACGACTTCCCCCGACTGGTCGCCTATGGTCGCCGTGAGCGTCGTCGCCCCCATGCGGTATCTCACGAGCGAGTCGGGCAGGTTGGCGACGCGATGAGCCACTGCCAGCCGCGACCAGAGGTCGTAGTCCTGTGCGTAGACGAACGCCTCGTCGTAGTCTCCCATCGCGCGGACCACGGCAGCGCGAAACACGACAGCCGAGTGAACGAAGGGGCAGTAGAAGTGGAGCACCCAGCGGATCCGGTCGTAATCCACCGGCAGCGTTCGGTCGCCGAGCAATGCACCGCGTTCGTCGATCTTCCGATATGCACGCGCCGACCAGCGCCACGTCGGGATTGGCGTCGAGAAACGCGACCTGGCGAGCGAGTCGATCAGGCTCCGAGACATCGTCCGCGTCGTGTCTGGCGATGAGCATGCCTCGCGCGAGCGCGAGGCCTCTATTCAGGCTGCGCGTCAACCCGATGTTCGTGGCGTTGCGCGTTATGCGGACGCGTGCGTCGGTGATCGCGCCGAGCACGCGCGGCGGTACCGTCGGTCGAGCCGTCATCGACGACGAGAAGCTCGAAATCGCCGAACGACTGGCCGAGCACGGAGTCGATGGCCTCGCGGAGATGCCGCTCGCCATTGAAGACCGTCATCAGCACCGTCACCCGAGGCGCGGTCTGCGGCGCACGCACGTCGTCGCTCATAACGCTTCGTAGCTCGCCGTCGACGGCGGAACGATGTGGCCGTGATCCGCTGAATGCGGATAACTGCGTCCCGTGGATGGCGACTCGTGCACCTCGAAGCGGACCGCGCGTTCCACGGCGTCGAGCGTGTCGGCGTGATGGCTGCCTACCCACACCGTCACGAAGTACTGGCCGGGCACGAGCGGTGGCAACTCGACCGCGATGCGCACTCGGTGACCGCCACTCGCGTCAGGCACGAACGCTTCCGGCACGAACCCTTCCAGCCGCGGCAGCGCCTGCATGAGGGCCACGCCCGCGGCGTCGAGTATGTCGACGGTCACGAATGCCGGCTTGTGACGGCCTCGCGTCTCGAGCAGGACATCCAGCTCGAGCGTCAGGTTCGGCTGCACGCCAGCGAGTCGAGACTCGATCCGCGTGATGGCGAGCGGCGTATCGGCCGCGGACGACGGGCGCGTCCACGTGGACGCCTCCTCGCGAAATCCGTGGGCGACGTAGTACGCGATGCACTCGCCCGGCTCGCCAACCCTAACGAGTTGCCCTCCATCGAGCACCATCGCCGAACGACACAGCGTGCGCACGGCCGCCATGTTGTGACTGACGAACAACACCGTCCTGCCCTCGCCAGCCACTCGGCCCATCTTGCCGATGCATTTTCGCTGGAACTCCAGGTCGCCGACGGCGAGCACTTCATCCACGAGCAGGATGTCCGGCTCGAGATGCGCCGCGACGGCGAACGCGAGGCGCAGGTACATCCCACTCGAGTAGTGCTTCACCTGCGTGTCGAGGAAGCGCTCGACTTCGGCGAACGCGACGATCTCGTCGAACTTTCGCGCGATCTCCGTACGACGCATGCCGAGGATCGCGCCGTTCAGGAAGATGTTCTCGCGCCCCGTGAGATCCGGGTGAAATCCCGTTCCGACCTCGAGCAGCGAGCCCACACGTCCGACGACGCGCACTCGTCCCGTCGTCGGCTGCGTGATGCGCGAGAGGATCTTCAGCAACGTGCTCTTGCCCGCGCCGTTGCGGCCGATGATCCCGAGGGTCTCGCCTTCACGCACGTCGAACGAGACATCGCGCAGCGACCAGAGCGTCGTGGCGTCGTCGCGCTCCTCGCGCCGCGCGAACGATGCCACTGCATTCGCGGCCCGTCTCACCGCGGCGCGCGAGAACGTCGCGGCGAGCGCATCACGCAACGAATCGGATCCGGACGTCTCACCCAGCACGTACCGCTTTCCGAGGCCTGACGCGGCGATCACGGCTTCACTCACGGCCAGTCACCGTCACACCAGGTCCGCGAACGTGCGCTCCACGCGCCGGAAGTAGAAGGCGCCCCCAACGAGCACGACCATCGCCGTGATGGCGGATACCGCGACCATCACTCCCGGCGCAGTGCTCGTGCCGAGCAACGACCAGCGGAAGCCTTCCACAACGCCGGTCATCGGATTGACTGCGTAGAGCACGCGCCAGCGCGCCGGCAGCAGACTGCTCGGATACGCGATGGGCGTGGCGAACAACCAGAACTGCACGAGGAACGGCACGATGTAGCGAACGTCGCGGTACCGCACACTGAGCGCGGCGAACCATATGCCTGCTCCGAGCGCCGTCACGAACGCGAGCAACGCGAGCGGCAGCACCCAGATCACGTTCCAGGTTGGGTGCACTCCATAGAAGAGCATCATCCCCACGAGCACGACGAACGCGAGCGCGAAATCGAGCGCCGCGGACAACACCGTCGCGATCGGAATCGCGAGCCGCGGGAAGTAGACCTTTCGCAGCAGGTTCTGGCTCACCACCAGACTGTTCGCCGCCTGCGTCAGCCCCTGCGCGAAGAACGTCCAGGGCACGAGCCCCGCAAAGCTCCACAGCGGGTACGGCAATCCGTCCGATGGAATGCGACCGAGGCGTCCGAAGAAGATGCTGAAGACGACCATCGCGAACACCGGCTGGAGAATCGCCCAACTGGCGCCAAGCGCGGTCTGCTTGTACCGGACCTTGATGTCGCGCCACGCGAGGAAGTACACGAGCTCTCGCTGGTCCCATAGCTCGCGGAGGTCGAGCGGGACCCAGGAGCGCGGCGGCTCGATGACCGTGACCGGTCGCGAGCCGCCGACGCCTCGGTCGCTGGCAGCGGCTGGGACGGTGGCGGAAACACGCATGGGATCAGAAGCTAATTGCTGGCGCATTGCGGTCGCACTCGCCCATTCCTGAGCAAGGCGTGATCCGTATCGTCGAGTGACATCAACGAATGTCGCTCGCGCGCAGCAGTTCGCAGCCGTGGACGGAGGAGATCGTGAAGCCGCGCCGACGCGGGAAGCGCTTGCGGGACGCGGTTCTACGGGATCGACCCCTCGCGCACCCATCGACTCCGGCCTGATCGAGAAGGCGAAGGCACATCGGTTGCCTTGACCTTGGGCCAGAGTCGCGGCGTGATCAGCTAGCGCCGACGACTCGATCGCGCCGGCGCGCGGTCATTCTCGAGCATTCGTTCAATCCGGCCGTGCGGAGCGTTCAAATGTTCGGGGGGGGCCGCCGCCAGCGCCAACTTCTCGGCGCAAGCTTCTCAGCGCCGGTATGGCGTCAACTCACGCCTCGAGTTGCCAGCCGCTCTCGCGATGTTTGATCGGCCGAGCGGGAACGCCCACTGCCGTGCAGTTGGACGGTAGGTCGTTGGCGATCACCCCACCGGCGCCCACGATCGTCCAGTCGCCAACGCGGACGCCTTCAATGGTCGTCACGCCGCTCCCGATGTCGCAGCCCGCCCCGACCTCGACAGCACCCGAGAGATTCGTCGCCGGCGCAATGGTCGCAAAATCACCCACTCGGCAATCATAGCTGATGTTGCACACGCGATTCACGGTGACGAACGCGCCGATCTGAATGTTCACGGTCAGCATCGTCCCGGCGGCAATCGCGGTGCCCGGCCCGATCTCGAGCCAGCGACACAGACGCACGGTCGGATGAACGATGGTGATGAAGCGCTGAGCGTCGCTTCCAACGCGCGCAACGATATGTCGCTTCGAGATTGGACTCCCCACACCGAGCGCGATGCGCACGCTCGAGCCCTGGGTGTTCAACCAATCGAGGCCGCCGAGCACGGGGAACCCGTTGATTTCGCGGCCATGCGTGGACGGATCATCGTCGATGAATCCGAGCACATCCCACCGGGCGCGATGGGCATTGATGTCTTCGATGAGCTGAACGGTCTCGCGACCGTGGCCACCTGCACCGTACACGACGACCGGCTGGATGCGGTCGCCAAATAGATCACGCACGCTGAGCTTCCTCCGAATTGCGACGTTCGCGTGATCGACGGATCACGCGTGGAGTCGCAACTTCTCGGAAGCCCGATGCGATTCCAGCCGCGCGACCGTTGCGAATCGCAACGGTCATGCGCGAGAGCGACGATGAAATAACGACGAGATGACCGTCGTATTACCGTCGCATCAGGGTGGAGTCAGGTCGTGTTCGCGAGTTGCTCGATGCCGTGATAGCTGCGATACCACTCGACGAATCGTCGCACACCTTCCTCGATGCTGGTCGCGGGTCGGAAGCCGACATCACGCTCGAGATCCTCGACGTCGGCGTAGGTTGCCGCGACATCGCCGGGCTGCATGTCGAGCATGCGCTTCTTCGCCGTGCGGCCGAGCGCCTCTTCGAGCACCTCGATCATGCGACCGAGTTGCACCGGTGAGTTGTTGCCAATGTTGTAGAGGCGATACGGCGCGCGACTCGTCGCGGGATCAGGCGCATCGCCGGACCAGCGTGGATCGGACTTCGCGACGTTGTCGGTCACGCGAATCACGCCTTCGACAATGTCGTCGATGTAGGTGAAGTCGCGTTGCATGCGGCCGTGATTGAAGACGTCGATCTCGCGTCCTTCGAGGATCGCTTTCGTGAACAGGAACAGCGCCATGTCCGGGCGACCCCACGGCCCGTACACGGTGAAGAACCTGAGACCGGTCGTCGGAATGCCGTAGAGATGGCTGTAGCAATGCGCCATCAGCTCGTTCGCCTTCTTGGTCGCGGCGTACAGGCTCACGGGATGATCGACGTTGTCGTGCACGGCGAACGGCATGTGCGTGTTGGCGCCGTACACGGACGATGACGACGCGTACACGAGGTGCTCGACGGGATTGTGCCGGCAGCCCTCGAGGATGTTCAGGAAGCCGACGACGTTGCTGTCGACGTACGCGTGCGGGTTCGTGAGCGAGTAGCGCACGCCGGCCTGTGCGGCGAGGTGCACGACGCGATCGAATCGCTCACGGGCGAACAGCGCGGTCATCTGATCGCGATCGGCGACGTCGAGCTTCTCGAAGCGGAAGCTCGCGTGTGGCCGTAGCCGAGCGAGGCGGGCTTCCTTGAGCCTGACATCGTAGTAGTCGCTCACGCAGTCGACGCCCACGACGGTATCACCGCGCTCGAGGAGACGCGTGGCGGTGTGGTAGCCGATGAAACCGGCCGCGCCGGTAACGAGGATCTTGGCCATTGACGATAGGACGGTCTGGATGTCGGTGCGTTTCGGAATGCCGCGGGTCCGAAGCAAGATACCATCCTCTCTGGGCGCCCCTGACGTTCGAGATGCGGGACAACGGCAGCTGGTGGCTGGGTGGTCGTGCTGGTGGCTGGGTGACGCTGGGTGCTAGCTGGATGCGGCAGGTCCACCCAGCGTCACCCAGCAACAAGCACACACACCCAGCAACCAGCTCCTGTTTTCCTGACTGTCGGCATTCTTGCTTTCGGCCTCTGTTCGGTATAGAGTCTGCCTCAGCTGCTCGGCGTCTGGAGCAGGCAGTGTCCGTCGTCGTTCCGGTCCTCGATGGTCGTCGCCGTCCTCGCCTAATGCCCGCCGTTTCCATTGCCGCTCTTCGTGAGCTCATCGAGCAGCGCTTTCCCGACGCGACGCCGGCTAATTGGCGGGCGGCGGAGCCGGTGGCAACCGGGGTGGGGCCGCTCGACCGGATTCTTCCGGGAGGTGGGCTTCCGCGTGGGCAGTTGACAGTGTGGACGCCCCAGGGCGGGGCCTGTTCCATGTTGCGCGCCGCCTGTCGCTCCACGGTCGCCAACAGCGAGCGCGCCGTCTGGATCGATACGGCGGGGACGGTCGTCGGTGCGTTCTGGGAAGTCGGGCCGTTTCTCGTGCAACCCAAGAGTCGGAAGGACGCCCTGAAAGGGGCCGAGGAGCTTCTCCGGTGCGGTGGGTTCGCGCTGGTGGTACTGGACGGTACGGAGCCGGAGGGGACGGAGATGGTTCGTCTCACGCGCGCGGTGCGGGAGGGGGGTGGCGCGTTCGTAGCCATCACGCCTCATCCGTCACTGGCGAAGCTCCGCATGGAGTCGAAGATCATTCCCCACAGCTATCGGTGGACTCATGGGCCGTTCGATGATCCGGTCGAAGTGCAGCATGCGACCATCAAGGTCCGGGCGCGGGCCGCGGGATGGAATGCTTCTGCCGAGATCACGGTCCCGATAATTCCTCACGATGTTCGTCTGTCTCTGGAGCCCGGCCTGGCGGACCGTCGCGGACTCCCTCGCTGACCTCTCCCCCGCTCTTCTCACGGTCGCGCCACGCGTGGTCACAGAGGAGCGGCGAGGGGGGTTGGTGTGGGTGGACGCCCGCGGCCTGGACGCCGAGCACATTGCGCGCTCGGCGTTGGAAGTGTTGAGGGGGTTGGGATTGTCGAACGTGCGGGTGGGAGTAGGGCGAGTGCGCAGTCGTGGCGGAGATTTGGGCGGTGGCGGGAGCTGGGAACTGCGGACTGGGACCGAGGCTGCATGCTGCGGCTGCGCGCTGCCCGCTGCTGCCAATACCGCCCCGTCACCCACGCAGCACACCCGCAGGCGACCAGCGACCAGCACGAGCGCCCAGCGACCAGTCAGTCCCCGTCCCCAATCCCCAGTCCCCAGTCCCGGTGAAGATTCGTTAGGCTCTCTCCCCGTCTCCGTTCTCGAGCCCGATCCCGCACTCGCTGCCCTGCTCGATGGCATTGGCGTCGAGACCTGCGGCGAGCTCGCGGCGCTCGCGGGGGAGTCCGTCGAGGTCCGGCTCGGCGCCGATGGCGTGCGATTGTGGAAGCTCGCGCGTGGCGATGACGACCGACTGATCTTCTCGCCCATCCCGCGCGCGCTGCCGCACGCATCGCTCGAGTGGAGCGACTACGTGCTCACCGACACTGAGCGGCTCCTCTTCTCGGTGAACGCGCTGCTCGGTACGGTGTGCGAGAAGCTGATTGATCGCGGATCGCTCGCGCGGGAGATGACGCTCGAGCTCCGGCTCGCGAGTGGCAACACGCTCACGCAGGGCATCCGCGCGGGCCGAGCGACGGCGAGTCGCAAGACGTGGCTGCGTCTCGCGCGGGCGACGCTCGAACGGATGGTGCTTCCCGCAGGCGTCGTCGGCCTAACGCTGTACGCGGCGGCGGTCGTAACGGACGAGGGAAACCAGGGCGATCTCTTCGACCGCGGCTTCGCGACCGCCGCCGCGACGGAGGCGGCACTCGCGTCGCTGGCGGAAGAACAGGGCGACGTGGTCGTGGTGCCGGAGAATACGGAGCATCCGCTGGTGGAGCGGAGAACGAAATGGGTCGGAAAGCGGGAACCGGGAACGGGCCGGCGGAAAGCGGAAGGCGGACGGAGGAAGGCGGTGAAGCCTAACAAGCCGACTGCAGCAACCGGCGAGCAGCCTGCAGCCCCAGTTCCCAGTTCCCAGTTTCCTGTTCCCCGTCTATCAGTCGATTCCCAGATCCCGGCTCCTGATTCCCGACTCACTCTTTACCTGCTTCCGACACCGCGTGCCATCGAGGCGCGCACGGAATCGCGACGCGATCACATCGTGCCGACTGCCTATCGCGACGGCGGGGCGTGGTATGGAATTCTCTCGGTTGCGGGACCCGATCGCGTGTCCGGCGAGCGGTGGGGCGAAGGCTACGCGCGCGAATACTTTCGCTGCATTGTCGACGACGGAGGCATGGTGTGGCTCTACCGTGATGCACGAGCGGACGGGTGGTACATCCATGGCTGGTGGGATTGAACTGCGCTGCACGCTGGGCACACCTGCCGACGGCTGCATGCAGCTACCAGCTCTAGCCGATAGCTGATAGCTGATAGCTTTTTTCCATGACTATTCATACGATCCTCCTTCCCTACGACTCTGGCCACCGCGACGCCCGCATGGGGCGTGGGCCACTGCACTTACGCGAACGTGGCGCGCTCGATCGACTGCGCGCGGCGGGGCACGATGTCATCGAATCGCTCGTCGAAGCGCCTGACGCGTTCCCGACCGAGATCGGGACCTCGTTCGCGCTCTACCGGGTGCTGGCTGAGGACGTCCGCGCGACCGTGACCGGCGGAGCCTTTCCGCTCACTCTCGCCGGGAACTGCGGCAGCGCACTCGGCACCGTGAGCGGGGTGCGGGCCGCCACGCCTAACGACCGTTCGGATGTCGGCGTCATCTGGCTCGATGCCCACGCCGACTTCAACACGCCCGAGACAACCGCGACCGGCTTTCTCGATGGCACAGCACTCGCCGCACTCGCGGGCCACTGCTGGCACACGCTCACGGCGTCCATTCCCGGCTTTCGCCCGGTGTCCGACGCCCACGTCGTGCTCGTCGGCGCACGCGACCTCGACGCCGGCGAGGAAACCGCTCTCGCGCGATCACAGATCGCGCGCGTCGAGGCGGCACGGATGCAGTCAGACGGCGCCCAGGCTGCGCTCGACGATGCGCTGACCACGCTCGCCCGCCGCCACATCTCGCGCGTCTACCTGCACATCGATCTCGACGTCCACGAACCAACCGACGCTCAGGCGAATCAGTACGCGGTCCCGGGTGGTCTTTCCCCGAGCACGGTGCGCGACCTCGTCAGCGTCGTCGCCGATCGCTTCGAGATCTCCGCGGCCGCACTCACGGCGTACGATCCGGCGTACGACGCGGACGGACGAATGCTGAACGTCGCAATGGAGTTGATGGGACGCGTCGCGAGCGTGTCATCCCGGGTGAAGCGAGAGATCTAGATCCATGTCATTCCGAGCGGAGGCCGCAGGCCGGAGTCGAGGAATCCTTGGCTTGCAGGGTAGAGGGCCCTTTATAAGGACAGTCTCGATTCCTCATGCGCCCGCCGTTCGCGGGCACCCGGCTGGCGCTCGCTCGGAATGACACGGTTCCGTGTTCGCTGAGCTTCGAGCGCATACCGGCTTCTCGTTCGGCGACGGCACCATCACGCCCGAACGGCTCGTCGACCGCGCCATCGCGTTAGGCTTCACCGCCATCGGCGTCACCGACACCGCCGACCTCGGCGGCATCCCCCGCTTCGTGAACGCCGCGCGTCTGAGCGGCAAGCTGCGACCCATCGTCGGCGTCGAGCTCCGCGTGGATGGCCGACCCGCCGCGTTCCTCGCCCGCACCGCCGAAGGCTACCGCAACCTCGCCGCGCTCGTCACCCGCGCGCGCATGGGCGCGTGGGCGAGCTGGACCAAGACCAACGGCCAGGACCGCCGCGGCAGGCCTAACGTGACGTGGCGCGAAGTCGCCGAGCTCAGCGTCGGGCTGCACGCGCTCACCGGACCCGCGACCGGCCCCATCGCCGCCACCGTCCGCGCCGGTGATCGCGCGAACGCGCGCCGCATGCTCGACGAATGGCGCGAGGTATTCGGTGAGCGACTCGCCGTCGAAGTGCAACTGCACTACACCGGCGGCGCCGAGGGCGCACTCGCTGGCGCGCTCGTCGACCTCGCCGAGCGACGCAAGATTCCCTGGGTCGTCGCGCATGACCCGCGCTACATCGACAACGACGGCCGACTCGTGCACGATGCGCTCACGGCGCTGCGCTACAACGTCGACGTCGATACCGCGACCAAGGGCGGCTTCCTCCATCCGAACGGCGAGTGGCGCCTCCTCTCTCCGGAGGAGATGGGGCGCCGGTGGCAGGGCCGCGAGCAGGGCATCGAGGAGAGCGCGCGCATCGCCGCCGAATGCGGCGACTTCGAGCTCGGGTGGATGCGTCCGCCGATGCCGAAGTTCCCCGTGCCGGGTCGCCACACCGACGAGAGCTTCCTCGAGGAGCGAGTCTACATCGGCGCGAAGGAGCGATGGGGAGACACGCTGAGCGACGCGCAGGTTGCGCAGATCCAGAAAGAGCTCGGCGTCATCGGCCGCCTCGGATTTGCCGGCTTCTTTCTCGTCATGTGGGATGCGGTGCACTACGCCCAGGAGAAGGGCATCCTCTGTCAGGGTCGGGGCAGCGCCGCCAATTCGGTGATCGCGTACCTGCTTGGCATCACGGCCGTGGATCCGGTGCGACATGGCTTGCTGTTCGAACGCTTTCTCTCCGAAACGCGCGCCGACGGCAAGACCGCCGAGCCGCCGGACATCGACGTCGACTTCGAGCACGACCGGCGTGAGGAAGTCCTCGACTACGTCTACGAGAAATACGAGCGGTCGAAGGCGGCGATTACGTGCACCGTCCAGAATTATCGGGCGCCTAACGCCATACTGGACGCGATGCGCGCGTTCGGTTATCCCGCGGAGTTGGCCGTGCAGTTCTCCAAGCGGCTGCACTATTCGGAGCCCGCGGACGCCGTCACGGCGATGCGCGACGGGCTGGCGAAGCGGTTCGAGCTCGACATCGAGGGGCCACGCGGCCGCGCCCTGCTCGCCGCCATCGGGGCATTCGATGGGCTGCCGCGGCTTCGCTCCACACATGTCGGTGGATTCGTGCTGTCATCGGCGTCGTTAGGCGACTACATGCCCATCGAGCAGACGACCATGGGACGCACGATCATCCAGTTCGACAAGGACGACCTGGACATGATCGGCGTGCCGAAGTTCGACTTCCTCGGACTCGGCGCCCTGTCACTCGTGCGCTACGCGTTCGATGAGATCGAGCGGCGCACGGGCAACCGGCCAGCCATGTATCGATTGCCGCCGGACGACGCGAAGACGTACGACCTCATCTCCCGCGGCGAGACGATCGGTACGTTCCAGATCGAGAGCCGCGCGCAGATCGCGTCCATCCTGCACACGAAGCCCGAACGGCTCTACGACATCGTCGTGCAGGTCGCGCTCATCCGTCCCGGCCCTATCCAGGCGAAGTTCGTCCGCCCCTACACGCGCAGGCGGCGCGGACAGGAGGAGGTGTTCTACCAGCATCCCAATCTGCGGCCGATTCTCGAGCGCACGCAGGGCATCCCGATCTTCCAGGAGCAGGCGATGGCGGTGTCGATGGCGTTAGGCGGCTTCAGTGCCGCCGAGGCTGACGAGCTGCGTCGCACGATGGGCCACATGCGGAAGAAAGGGAGACTCGTGTCGGTGCTCGAGAAGCTCGAGGCGCGCATGATCGCGAACGAGGTCGCCCCGGACATCGCGCATCAGATCTGCGAAGACCTGCAGAGCTTCGCCAACTATGGATTCCCCGAGTCGCACGCGTGGAGCTTTGCGCTGATAGCGTACGCGACGGCGTGGCTCAAGACGCACCACCCGACGGAGTTCTACTTCGGCATCCTCAACGCGTGGCCCATGGGCTTCTACTCGCCGGCGACGTTGATCCATGATGCCGGTCGTCATCGGGTAGAAGTGCGGCCGCCCTGCATGCGTGACGGTCAGCGCATGTGTACGACCGAGGAGACCGACGATCCGGCGCGCCCTGCCCTGCGTGTGGGCTGGCGTTATGTGCATGGCATCGGGGAGAAAGCGCTCGATGCGCTCGAGGCGGCCTGGAAGCTCGGGCGGTTCACGTCCATCGAGGACGTCGTGCGCCGAGCGAGCCTCGGCCGATCCGATGCGCTGTATCTCGCACGCGCGGCGGCGTTCAACGCCTGGGAACCCGACCGTCGCAAGGCTGGCTGGGAGGCGCTCCGCTGTGTGAGCGACACGCTCCCGCTCGCGCCGGCGCGTCCCGCGCATCATTCGCCGCGCGTGCTCGACCAGACCGAGACGATTTTCCTCGACTACGCGACGACGGGCACGAGCATCCACGGGCATCCGATGCAGCATCTGCGCGAATTTCTCACGTCGCGCGGCGCGAAGAGCAGCGCCGACCTGCCATCGCTTCGTGGAGGCGAGACGATCGCCATCGCCGGACTGGTGACGGTGCGTCAGCGTCCGCAGACGGCGAAGGGGACGTTGTTCCTGCTGCTGGAGGACGAGTTCGGCTTCATCAACGTGATCGTGCCGAACACGCTCGTGGAGGATAACGCCGAGGTCGTGAAGTTCGCGCCGTTCATTGCCGTGCAGGGCCAGTTCCAGCGCGACGGGCAGGTGATGAACGTGGTGGGACGCCGCTTCCGCGCGCTGCGTACGCACGAGATCGCGACGAAGTCACGCGACTTTCGCTGAAGCACTGGTGGCATCTCGATGCGACAGGGTTGTCATCCCGAGCGCCCCGTTGTCATCCCGAGCGCAGCGAGGGATCTTCATCGTCATGAACACGCTCGCGCATCTTCTCGTCGATCTGCTGTCGACCGCGCCCGGGCTGGTCCCGATCTACCGCGAGCATCTCGCGCTGCATGACGCGTTGCACCCGGAGATGTTCATCGCGCAGGTGGCGGCGTGGCTCAGCGGCACCCTGCATGCTGCCGGTGAGCAGACGATTCCAGGTGGCGCTGGTGGCCACGTTGCGCGGACGCTCGTCGAGGTGATCGAAACGCACCTGACAACCGGAGACGCGGAGGTCCGCGAGCTCATCGCGCTGACGTTCCTCGACTCGGTAGACGCGGGCCCGGCGAACGAGGTCCTCCGACTACACTTCGGACCATCGCTCCGCGCCGAGGTGGCGCGACGCGACGGCTGGTCGGTGAATTGACTTCAACAAAAACGTGGTGTCATCCCGAGCGTCAGCGAGGGATCTTCTGTGAAGTACTCGTGGCCGGACTGGCCACGATGACGGCAAACAAGATCCCTCGCTGACGCTCGGGATGACAATTGCTGTCGCTCGGGATGACAGCCGCTCGGGATGACAACCCGTCGCTCGGGATGACATAACGGATCCAGTGGCCGACCTCACCAACGCGCTCGTCTACTACGTCGTCTTCCTGCTCTCCACCACGCTGCACGAGGCGGCGCATGCGTGGGCAGCGGCACGCGGGGGAGATCTGACCGCCTACCACGGCGGGCAGGTATCGCTCGATCCCATTCCGCACATCCGCCGCGAGCCATTCGGGATGCTCATCCTCCCGCTCGCGAGCGCGCTCATGACCGGGTGGCCGTTCGGGTACGCCAGCGCGCCGTTCGACCCGCAATGGGCGATGCGCCATCCGAAGCGCGCCGCGCTCATGTCGCTCGCCGGCCCCGGCGCAAACCTGCTGCTCGTCGTGCTCGCGGCCGCGCTGATCCGTGCCGGCGTCGCCGCCGACGTGTTCTACGCGCCGAGCAGCATCCGCTTCGGCGAGGTCACCGCCAGCAATGCCGAGGGTGTGTGGCCCGCGCTGGCGGTGATGGTGAGTGCGTTCTTCTCGCTCAACCTGCTGCTGGCGGCGTTCAACCTGCTGCCGTTTCCGCCACTCGACGGCAGCGGCGCGGTACCGATCCTCCTCAGCGACAACGCTGCTCGCAAATATCAGACGTTCATGTGGAGCAACCGCGCCTTCGGGCTGCTCGGGCTCGTCCTCGCCTGGCAGTTCTTCAAGTACGTGTTCGACCCTGTGTTCTTCGGCGCGGTCAACCTGCTGTACCCGGGTATGCGCTACGGCTGACGACAGCGGGCGTTAGGCGCGCCAACGAGCGCGCGACGTCCGGCGTCCGACGAAAGGCCGATTCACCCCCCAACCATCGTTGGGGTCAAGTCCAGCCATCCGACCAGCCCCGTTGTGAACGACGCCAGGCAAATTGCGCGCAGCATTCAACCCATTTGCCCATGTCGCTCATCGCATTTTCACTATTCGCGCTCACGCTCCCGTCCGCCGCACCTAACGCCGATTCCACACGACGCCTGGTCCGGACGCCGCAACGAATCGTCTCCACCGCCGCCGACTCCGTCCGGCGGAGACCGCCGGCCGCCCGCGAAGGATCTGTCGACGCGTTGGGCCTCACTCCCGCGACGACAACCACACCGACGACAGCGGCCTCACCATCGCCCCGCGTAGCGAGCTTTTCGTGGCCGGGCGTCTACGACCTCGTCGGCTCGGGATTTCCAGAGGGCGACCGAATGGCCGTCCTGGAGATTGGCCGGAAGGACACCTCGTACACGCTACAGAAACTCAGCGGACCGCCGGGGAACGCGACAATATTTCAGGTCACCGGCAATCGGGCGCACATCGTGTGGAACCTCGGCACCGACCTGATGTACGTTGACCTGCGAGGGTCGGGCGACTCCCTCACCGGCGAGTGGTTCATCGGCGACGAAGGGGGACCGCTGCGGGGCGCTCGGCGACGCTGATCGACTCGCGAGACCGGTGACCGTTGCGAGCGAGCGCGCATCGCACGACCATTCAACCGACGGGCACGCGACTGCGGCGCGCTCGTCGGTTGTGACATTGGAGGACGATCATGGGATGGTGGCGTGATGCAGTCGCACGCGCGAAGGAGCAGATGATGATGGAAACTCGAACTATTCGCGGCGTGGCCGTGACGGTGCTCAACACGCGCCCGGACATCGAAACGAGCCGCGTATTCGAGCGGCTCGACGGCGCGCTCGGCGTCATCGAACGGTATCAGCCACACCGGCTGCGACGATTTCGGCGCGACGTGCGCGGCATCATCGTCAAACGGTTTGCCTGTCGCGCGGCGTTCTTCGGCGATACACGGCAGTGTCTGATCGAGCTCACGTTCGCGGGCGAGGGGAACTTCTCCGACGCTCAGGTCGCCGCGTCGATCGTGCACGAAGGTGTACACGCGCGACTCCTCACCATGGGACTCGCCGGTCATCCAGGGTGTCAGGCGCGTGAAGAACGGCTGTGTCGCAAGGCGGAGCTGGAACTGGGCCTCGCGGTACCGGGCGCCGATGCGGTCGTCGACCGCGCGCTCGCGTCGCTCGAGCTCGACGATCCGGAGGTCGCACCGGCGGTCGACTGGCGCATCGCCGAGCAGCGCATTGCCGAGGCGGATGCCGCGGCGGCGCGGCGGCGGTCGGACGCGTGACCGACGTCGCCGTCGACACACGCGCCAACGGGCCGGACGATGCGCCCGTCGAGTCGGTGCGCGGCGAGTACACCATCTCGACCGACCGCGCGCGGATCGACGTCCCGGCCGTGCATGCGTTCCTGTCGCAGACGTACTGGTCACCGGGCATCCCCGAGTCGGTCGTTAGGCGCGCGATCGCCGGCGCGATCTGCTTCGGCATCTATCACGGGCGCGACCAGGTCGGGTTCGCACGCGTGATCACCGATCGAGCGACATACGCGTACCTCTCGGACGTCTACGTACTCGAAGCGCATCGCGGACGCGGGCTCGCGAAGTGGCTGATGGACGTCATCATGTCGCACCCGTCGCTGCAGGGACTGCGTCGCTTCTCACTCTCGACGCGAGACGCACACGGCTTGTACGCGCAGTTCGGGTTCGAGGTCGTCGGGAATCCCGATCGGCAGATGGAAATAATGCGGCGCGACATTTACCTGCGTTCGCCCGAGCGTTGACGCGACTGCTCCGAGTGCTCGCGTCGGCCGGGCTCGTCGCGATCGCGTCGTGCGCCGCGGCCGCCGAACGCGCCAGCGACTCCACCGACGCCGCGTCCGCCGCGCCCACCACCGCAGTATCCGGAACGCCGCCGGACAGCGCGACGGTGGTCGCAGCCACCGAGGCGTTGCGCCAATTCCTCGACGCATCCCGGGAAGGTTCATCCACACGTGCATCGCTGGCGCGTCTCACAGCGTGCGCGGAAGGGAATGACTCGCCGCCCGGCCCCATGCTCGCCTCGTTCGAGTTGTTGCCGAGTACCGCACGCGCCGACACGGTCGTCGGACGCGCCGTCGTAACTACCGTCGCCGATCAGGATGTGGATCGCCAGCATCCCGGGTACTTCGTGGCGCGATTGCGCGTGCGATCGGACACACTCGAGTGGGACGTGCTGCGCTCCGAATCGGGCGACTGGACGGTGTGCAACGGCCTGCGGTTCGGACTCACGGCGCCGGACAGCCTCACGACGTGGCGGCCTAACGGCGCGTCATCAGCGGCGGCGCGCGCGCTCGCCGACTCGGTCGGCGCTCGCCGCTGATCGCTCGTATGTCGCCCCGAGCTCGCACCGTGTCCGACGCGACGATCCTCGTCGCGACCGCCCGCATGATCTCTCGCGTCGGGCCGGCACGCCTAACGCTGGCGGATGTCGGCGATGAAGTCGGCCTCGCGCCGGCAACGCTGCTCCAGCGGTTCGGCTCGAAACGCGGGCTGCTCATCGCGCTCGTCCAGCAGACGCTGGAATCCGTTGATGACTCGTTCACTTCCGTGCGTGCATCGCGGCACAGTGCGCTCGACGCCGCAATCGCGGCGGCGGGGACCATGGCGGAGCACGTCCGCACGCCGGAGGAGTTGGCGAACAACCTCGCCTTCTTCCAGATCGACCTCAGCGATGCCGAATTCCATCGACTCGCGCTGGAGCACTCTCGTCGCGTGCGGGCGGGCTATCAGGCGCTTCTACAGGAGGCGATCACCGTGGGCGAGCTGATCGAGTGCGACGCCGGAGCGCTGGCGAGCGCGTTGCAGGCGGTTGCCGCCGGCTCCCTGCTCAACTGGGCGATCCACCGCGATGGCCCAGTGGCCGATTGGGTGCGAGCCGACATCGAAACGCTGATCACGCCGTATCGCGCCGCCACCGTGACGCCGGCGCTGACACGACGCCGCTGATGTCTCAGTTCGGCTTGATTGGGAATTCGGGCTTGCGTATCGCCATCGAGTCGACCGAGACGGGGCGCCAATCGACCTGGTCGAGCGCGGCGACCGTCGACGACACGAGGTCCGCGAGACCAGCCATCGGGTTTTGCATGTCGATTGGCTTGCTCTCGACCACACGCAAGACGCGATTCCGCTGCACGTCGAACAGCTGCAGCTGCAGCACGATGGCAGAGTCGGAGCGCGGGTAGTACAGGCCTGTCATGACCGCGCCTGCTCCTACGGCACGCGCGAGTGCCATGCGCGTCCGCGATGCATAGAAGCGCGGATCGGTGAGCGTCGCCGCGTCGACGGCGTCATAGCCCGGTCGTGCCGCTATGGCGCGACGGAGACTGTCGGAGATGGCCAACGCCACGCCCGCGAGGTCGCGTCGCAGCGTCGAGTTGCGCGCGGCACCGATCAGCACACGCCGGACGCCCGGCGGCGGCGGTGGCACGGGCGGCGTTTCCGACGGCGCGATGCGATACACCGTCGCCCCGGGGGCGTTAGGGTCGGGCACCGGGCGCGGACCGCCAGCGGCACCGGGCACGCCCGTGACTCCTGGAACGTTAGGCATTGTCGCCGACATCCTCGCCAACTCGCGGAACTTCTCGATCTCCTTCGGATCGAAGCCGGGTGGCATCTCGCCGCGCCGTTCGCCGCGCCGCAGCGCTCCGACGATTCGCATCAGCGAATCGCTCAGCGCCTTTTCGAAGCGCAGCGACAACGAATCCGCGAGCGCGCGCTCGCCTTTCGCCACCTGCGAATCACGCCGCGCCGTCACGCGCTTGCGGATCGCGTCGGCGATCGCCAGCGACTCCGCACGCGTGAGCACGATCGGCGCCCGTGCGGCCGAGTCGGCGAACGGACGGGTCGAGGCACCGCTCGGCACTGGCACCGTGGCGGTGGCGGGAGCCGTCGCCGTGGCGGTCACCGACGCCGCCGCGCCGGTCCCGCTGCGGCGCCACGTGCCTAACGCCACAGCGACGCCGCCAACGACCACCAGCAGCGCGCCGGCAACGAGCGCGCGTCGTTGTCCAGCCGCGCGTGCCGCCGGCCCCTTCGCGGTCACCGCGCCGGACCCCACCGTACCTCCGGGTGGCGTAGACACCCCATCCAGCTCGTCCAGCAGCGCGTTCGCCGTCTGCGGACGATGCTCGGGCAGCTTCTCCAGGCACCGCATGATCACCGCCGACAGTGCCGGCGGCACATCGTCGCGGATCGTGTCGAGCGGGTCGGGAACGCGCGTGAGCTGCGCCGCCATCGTCGCCTGCGGTGAGGTCCCGACGAACGGCGATTGCCCCGACAGCAGCTCGTACGCGAGCAACCCGACCGCGTAGATGTCGATGCGATGGTCCGCCGCCGGATCGGCCGCGAGTTGCTCGGGTGCCATGTACGCCGGGGTGCCGATGGCCATCCCCGCCGACGTCATCCCCGACACTGGCATCGCCGCGCTGAGCGCCTTGGCGACACCGAAGTCGGTGACGAGCGCGTGAGCGCCGCGCGCATCGCCTGTGTACCCGGCGAGCAGGATGTTGCCCGGTTTGATGTCGCGGTGTACGACGCCTCGACCATGCGCATACGCGAGCGCGCCGACCACGTCGTGCAGGATCCGCAGCACCTCACGCACCGGAAGCCGGCCACGGCGCACGATCGCCGCGCGCAACGACTCGCCCTCGATGAACGGCATCGTGTAGTACAGCAGCTCGCCTTCAGTCGCCGCGCCCGACGTGATGCTGGTCGCGCGCGACTGTGCGGTCACGTCGTCGGCGGCGGGAGGTGCGTCAGACGACGGGATTCTGCCGGCTGAGAGCAGCGGGACGATGTGCGGATGCTGGAGCTGCGCCGCGACCTGGATCTCACGCTGGAAGCGCTCGCGGTTCACACCCGCCGAGAGCTCGGGCGGCAGCACTTTGATGACGACCTTCCGGCCGAGCGCGTGTTCGGTCGCGGCAAAGACGCGACTCATGCCGGCTCCAACCAGCTCGTCGTCTATCCGGTAGGTGGCAGCGAGCGCTGCGGCGAGGCGGTCGCGGAAGTAGTCGGTCACGTCGGACGGCGGGGCTCCGGGCGTAGCGCGAAGAAAGTGGAAGTTATCCGGTGTCGGCGTCGCGCGTAACGCCACGGGCGACCGCACATCCCTCGGACACATCGGGCCGTCCCATCGGTTCGTCGCTGAAGTTTTCGTAACGCATTCATTACCGTTCCCACACCCAGACGTGGCACCAATGCACCAGCTAATGGGTATGGTGTAGCTACGGGCGGATTATTCCCGGCATTCATGACGACGAGGGAAACGCTTCTGGCTCGAAGATGATCTAATCTTCGAGCAACCTGAGCCAGTTTCCCGCGTTTGCGGGGAAGGAGTGGGCCGGCGGGTAGTCTGCAGCGTGACCTTGGTCTCGGAGCACGAGTTCGTGACACTGGCGGGCGAGTTGCGCGAGCAATTGCAGAGTTCCCTGGGCGACGTATTCGCCATCGAGCGTGAGCTCGGTGGCGGGGGAATGAGCCGCGTATTCCTCGCCCGCGAGCTCGCGCTGGACCGTCAGGTCGTCATCAAGGTCCTGCACCCCGAGCTCGCCGGCGTGAACGTGGACCGGTTCCGTCGCGAGATCCAGGTCGTCGCCCAACTGCAGCACCCGCACATCGTTCCGGTGCTCGCGGCCGGCGATACGCTCGGCATCCTGTACTTCACGATGCCGTACATCGACGGCGAGTCGCTCCGGGCGTGGCTGGTGCGGGAGTCACGACTGCCGGTCGATGACGTCGTCCGGATCCTCCACGACGTCGCCGATGCGCTCGCGTACGCGCACGAGCGCGGCGTCGTGCACCGCGACATCAAGCCGGACAACGTGCTTGTCAGCCGCCGGCATGCGATGGTCACGGACTTCGGTGTCGCGAAGGCGCTGACCGTAGCGGCACACGGGGCCGGCGATGACCCGAGCAACGAGCCGTCGATCTCCACGACCACCGGTAGCGGGCTCGCGATCGGAACGCCCGCGTACATGGCGCCCGAACAGGCGGCGGGCGACCCGTCGACCGACCATCGCGCTGACATCTACGCCTTCGGCGTGCTCGCCTACGAGCTCCTCGCTGGCCGCCCGCCGTTCACGGGTCGGCGGCCGAGCGAGATTCTCGCGGCGCACATCGCCGAATTGCCGCAACCGATCGAGACGCTCCGCGCCGATCTGCCGCCCGCGTTGTCGGCGTTGGTGATGAGCTGTCTGGCGAAGCGGCCGATCGATCGGCCGCGCTCCGCAGTGGATGTCCGCGCGACGCTCGAGTCGTTGGCGACTCCGGGTGCCGGCACCGTGGTCAGCCCAACCGTCCGTCGCCGGCGCGCGGCCAGGCGAGCTGTCGGCATCACGGTCGCCGTGGCGTTGACACTGGTGGCGACGGCGGTCGCGTACTCACGGCGTCAGGCCGAACGACCGCCGGTAGACGAGGGCCTCGTCGCCGTGGCGCCGTTCCGCGTCGCGAGTCGAGACGCGTCGCTGCGCTACCTGCGTGAGGGCATGCTCGACCTGCTCTCGGCCAAACTCACGGGAACCACGGGGCCTCGATCGGCCGACCCGCGATCGCTGCTCACGGCATGGCGTCGCGAGGCCGGCGCCGACTCGGCCGACCTGTCGCGCGCGCGCGCACTCGAGGTGGCCGAAGCGTTAGGCGCCGGCCAGCTGCTCATCGGTGATGTCACGGGGGACTCGTCGCATATCACGCTCCAGGCCGTGCTCGTGCGTGTGCGTGACGGACGGGCGTTGGCACCGGCGAAAGTGGAAGGCGACCCGGACAGCCTGCCGAAGCTCGTCGACATGCTGACCGCGCAGCTGCTGACGACGGATGCCGGCGAGGACGATCGTCTGGCGACGCTCACGAGTACGTCACTGCCGGCGCTTCGCTCGTTCCTCAACGGGCAGTGGCTCTACCGGCGCGGCCGGTATCGCGATGCGGCACAGGCATACTCCGCGGCCGTCGATCTCGACACGACGTTCGCGCTCGCCGCGCTACGCCTGGCGAGCGCCAGCAACTGGTTTGGTGTCCCCGGCCTCCGCGAAAAGGGCCTGCGACTCGCGTGGGCTGGGCGCGAGCGACTGGATCCGCGAGATCGCGCGCTGCTCGACGCAACGGCGGGACCGAACTATCCGTCGGCGTCGAGCTATCTCGACATCATGAAGGCGAAAGAGCGGTACGTCACGCTCGCGCCCGACCGCGCTGACGCGTGGTTCGAGCTTGGCGACGGGCTGTTTCACTTCGGCGCCGTCGTGGGCTACGCGGATTCCGACACACGCGCCGCCGACGCGTTCAAGCGAGCGTTGGCGCTCGACTCGACGTATGCACCCGCGGCCGAGCATCTCGTTGTTGATCGAGGCGCATCAAGGGGACACGGGCTCGGTGCGCCAGTTGGGCCAGCATTTCCTGGCGATCGACCCGGCGAGCGAGAACGCCGACGGCGTTCGCTGGCGCATGGCCGTCGCGTTAGGCGACTCGGCATCCCTGGCGGCGATCACACGCCGGCGTGACACGCTGACGCCGATCAGCGCGCACACGATGGCGTACATGAGCCAGCTCGACGCCGTCGATCTCGATCGTGCGCAGCGCGTTGCTGAGGCGGCGGTCGAGAACGCGCGCGCGGCGGGTGACAAGTACGCCGCGCTGGTGAGCGCGCATGACCTCGCCCTCAATCGCGGGCGGCCGTCGGCGGCGGTGGTGGCGACGGCGCGGAGCCGCGATGTGGCCGTGACGAGTGCGCGCGTGTACCTGCGCGAGCGCATCCGGGACGCGCTGTACTGGGATGGCGACAGCACAGCCGCGGTCGCCGCGGCGCACGAGCTGGAGCGGACCGCGTTCGGCGCGGCGCCGGAGAAGCCGGCGGATCGTTATGCGCAGCTCGTGGACCTCTGTAACGTGGAGCTGTGGCGCGCGGGGCACGGCGATGCGCGCACGGTAGCGGGCAGCATCGCGCGACTGCGGCGGGTGTCGGCGTCGTCGGAGGACGCGGGGATCACGGCATTCGCGCACGCGTGCGCGACGCTGCTGGACGCGGTGGCGGCGACGAGCAGTGGTCGCGCCGATGCGCCAGTCGCGGTCGCGAAGCTCGACTCGATGCTTCGTACGGGACCTGGCGGGTTCGTGCAGGATGCTGGGAACCTGATGCTCGCGCGACTCAAGGAGCGCCGCGGCGACGTGCGTGGCGCGTTGGCGGCGGTGCGTCGTCGCGAGACGTTCCTCACGCGTCCACTCTATCTGTCGACGTTCCTGCGCGAGGAGGGCCGTCTGGCGGCGCTGGCGGGGGAGAACGACGCGGCGATCGAGGCCTACCGCCACTACCTGACACTGCGCGCGGCGCCGGAGCCGCCGCTCAGGTCAGAGGTGGAGTACGTGCGTGATGAGCTCGGGAAGCTCGAGCGCGCGAACGGCGCGAAAGAATAAGCCATCAGCCATCAGCCATCAGCCATCAGCCATCAGCCACGGCGTTGTCATCCCGAGCGGCAGCGAGGGATCTTCTCGAACGGCATCGTAGCCGAATTGGCCACGAGAACCGTCAGAAGATCCCTCGCTGCGCTCGGGATGACACGCCGTTTCTCCGCCCTCCGCCGTCCGCCTCCGCCGTCCGCCCGCCGCCGTCCTCCTCCTTCCTACGGCCTCCTTCCTAAGGCCTGGCGGGTAGACTCGCCTTCCCGGTCGCGAACTCGAAGTGGCTACCGGACGGGAGAACGTGCAGGCGGACGTCGGTCGCGCCTAACGTCGATTTGTCCGGTGTGACCGCCGCGTGTCTCGCGTCGTAGATCACCGCCTGCGACGCGCCAATGACGTCCCACGCACCGCCGGGCGACACCACGATCGCCGTCGATTCGTCAATGCCGACGCCGACGAAATTCGGGCGCTCCAGCACGACGCTGATGAGCCGGTTGTGCCGGCGGCGACGCAGGAAGTGCTGATCCACCGTCACGTTAGGCGGCAGGAAGCCGAAGCCGGGGACGAGCACGACGTCCTCGCGATCGATCGTCATCCAGCCGTCGCTCGAGTCACTCGGCGGGCGAGCACCACCGGGACGCCGTTCGTCACCGCTGATCATCGGATCCGACATCACCGCCGCGCCAGCCGACGTACCGCCGACAACGGCGCCGTGCCGGAAGCGCGAGCGAATCGAATCGAGAACGGCCGTTCCGAGGATCGCGGCGGTCAGGCGGCTCTGATCGCCGCCGGGGAACCAGATCCCAGTCGCCTGGCCGAGCAGTCGCGCGATGGAGTCGGCGCCAGTGTCGTTTCGCGCAAGGTTGAGCGACACGGCCTGCGCCGCACCAAGCTTCCGAAAATCAGCCGCCTTCTCGGCTCCCGACTCCGTGCCGGATTCGCTCGCCATCGGGAACACGACGATGCGCGCCTTCCCTGCTCCACCGGCGAGGTCGAGGAATCGGCGATTCACGACCTCCGGAATCGGCCCGCCGCCGACGACGACGAGGTGACCGACTTGGGGACTCGGGGACTGGGGATTGGGGATTGGCGCAGACGGCACCGTTAGGCGCGGCCGAAGCACAGCCGGCGAGAAGCGACTACGGTAGCGAGTCGGATCAGGCGACGCATGCTGGGAACTGGGAACGGGAAACCGGGAACGGAGACTACCAGCCGCTGGTTGCTGGGTGGTCATGCTGGGTGACGCTGGGTGCCGCTGAGTGCTGCTGAGCTGATGGCTGATGGCTACTGGCTGATAGCTGCTTGGTGCTATGGCCATCCGAAGACTACCGGTGCCTGCGCCGCCAGGCGTGCGCGAGTCAGATCCGACGCGGGGCGCCAGAAGCGCAGGCGGCCCGACGTGATCGTGAAATTCACTCCCCAATGTGCGCCCGGGTCCGGGACCAGCGGCCCGGCGACGTCGACTCGCAGGTTCACTCGGCTCGAACGCGGCACCGCGAAGATGAGCCCCACGCCAGCGCCCACGCGCGGATTCACCGTGTTACCGAACGGGACGTCACCCGCCCACATCTTCCCCGCGTCGACGAACGCCGCGCCACCGAAGCCCATGTATTTCTTGAACCCCGGGAAGATCAGACGCTCCTCGAGGCGCGCTACCGCGCGGCGACCACCAGCGGTTTTCGACCCCTCGTAGCCACGAATGCCCACGCGATTCGTGCCTAACTGGAGCTGCATCGGGATCGACGTATTCCACCCACCGGCAAACTCCACGCTCGCGATCTGCGTGCGGCGCCTCGTCGGCCGGTAGTACCAGGCAAGTCGCCCTTCCGTGATCAGGTCGGCCCACTCGCCGTCGGAACGCGATGTCTCGACGTTCGACTGCAGTCCGACGAACGACCGTGGCGTTCCCGCACCGGCGTAGATCTGACTCCCGACGAACCACCCGTTGTTGTCCGATCCGAAACCGCGGCCAATCAACGAGCCGAACTGCATTCCACGCCCGACGTCCTGCGCGCCCTCGAGCGCGTCGAAGCTCGTTGCCTTGAAGAACGAGAGCGCACGCGCGCCGAGGATCGCCGCGATGAGCGGTCTGTCCTGGGTACTGTAGCGAGGCCCGAGCGTCGTGTCGGGATCCGCCACGAAACCCTGCTCGGTAATCACGACACCCTCCTCCGCTGGCGCGATGCGATCGGCGCCGATCTGCGCGCCGGCGAACAGACCGTAGGAGGTGCGCGTGGAGTTGCCGGCGAAGCGATACACGGCGTTGAGCGCCCAGCTTCGACGCGAGACTTCCAGCGAAAGCGGATCGATGTCCTCACCGCGAACGAACGTCTGGTAGCCGTCGACGTCGGCGTACGTGGCCGACCAGGCGAACCTCTGGATCTGCGAGTAGAGCGGTGCCGACAGGGACCCGGCGATCACCTGACCCAACGGGGAGCGTTCGAGCTGGCCGTCGAACAGGTACGGTTTGCCCAATACGTGGTAGTCGGAGAATCGCGCCGCCCAGCCGTCGCGAAACGCGAAGCCCTGTTGCCACTGCAGCGTCGCCAACATCCCGTAGCCGGCAACGTTGCCGCTGCCGAGCTTGAGGCGCGTCGGCTTGTTGTCCTTCACGCCGAGGCCGACGATGGTGCGGATGTCGTCGACGGTCGAGAACGACACGACCACGGTTCCACCGGAATCCGGCGTGACGACCGCCCGTGCGTCCGCCAGATACGGCTGTGCGCGAAGCACGCGCTCGGACTCGGCCAGCAGGGTTTCGGTGCACGCCGCCCCCTGCCTAACGAGAAGGAACGGCTCCACGGCCGACACGCGCGTCGGCGCACCGGAGAGCAGGAAGCGCAGCACCGGACGCGACCACCAGGTCGACCGTTCGACGATCACCGGCTCCTGCCGCGAGACGATCACCATCGAGATCGTCTCGCCATTGCACCGCGGACCCAGGGCAGCGCGTGCCGCCGTAGTAGCGGTGGTGTCCTGCGCGGACAGCGGATTGGCACAAATCGCGAGCGCAGTGACAACCGATGCGCTCACGCCTGATGCGGAGCACACACGAGAACGCACGTGAGAACGCACGTGAAACCGCACTTGTAACTCCGGGGCTGAGCTGGTCAGCGCGCTTGTGCAAGGATCGCGATGATCAAGGCAGCCCATTGCGGACCAAGCCAGCCGCGATCGCCATCGTCGTACGATTCGGACGTTGCGTGCGCGCCCTGGCCGTCACCGCCACCGTCAATGGTGATCGCGGGAATGCCGAGGCTCATCGGGAAGTTCGCGTCAGTGCTGGACGCCGAGGTTCGCGCCGTGAAGCCGAGTGCCTTCCCTGCGTCGACCGCGGTCCGAACGATGAACGCACTGTCCGGCTGCGCGCCGGCTGGTCGAATTCCAATCGTGTCCACCTTGACGGAGATGCGCACTTTCGACGAAGGCCACCGCGCATTCTCGGCCGCGAGTGCGTTTCGCACCGCGGCCTGGAACTTTTTATCGAGGTCGGCCAGCGCCTTCGCCGACTCTGAACGCAAGTCTACATCCATCGAGCCGCTGGGCGAGATCGTGTTCACCGACGTGCCGCCCTCGATGATCCCGACGTTGAATGTCGCCTTCGGAGTTGTCGGTACCTGGATGTCCGCGATCGCCGCGATCGCTCGGCCTAACGCGTGGATGGGGCTCGGCATGCCGAAGGCGCCGTAGCTGTGTCCGCCAGGCCCCTGATACGTGACACGGTAGCGGTTGCTGCCGACGGCGCGACTGGTGACGCCGAGCCCGGTGCCATCCACCGAGATGAAATAGTCGATCTTGCCCTTGTACTCACGCGTGACGAGGTGCCGGGTGCCGCGGAGGTTGCCCGGCCCTTCCTCGCCGACGTTGCCGACGAAAATCACCGTGCCGGCGGTCGACAGCTTCTCCATCTGAAATGCGCGCGCGACCGACAGCACCACCGCGAGCCCACGACAATCGTCGCCAATGCCGGGGGCCGTCATCTTCGTGCCCTCGCGCTTGACCTTCACGTTCGTGCCTTCGGGAAAGACAGTGTCGAGATGCCCTTCGATCAGCACCGTCTTCCCGCCACCTGTCCCGCGACGTTCCGCGATCACGTTCCCGATGGAATCCGTCCGCACCGTCAGGCCGAGTGCCTCGAGCCGCCGCTTATACTCGGCCCCCCGGGTCGCCTCCTTGAATGGTGGCGCGGGGATCTCGCAGATCGACCGCTGCTGGTCGAGTGTCCACGCGTTGTCGGCTTTGATGCGGTCGAGCGTACGCTTGACCGCGGGGTTCGTGGACGGAACGGCCTGAGCCGCGAGCGACACTGCGGAACACAGCGCGACTGCCGCGCAGGAGAAGAAGACGCGGCCGGTACGAATAATCATGAGCGACAGTGTGAGTGCGGGTTGCGGGCGGGTTGAAGACGGCGCTCAGCGAGCGCCGGCGAGCTCCGGGTTCTTTGCGGCCGTGGTGCCATAGAGCTTCCGCTCGAGCGCGGCGCCGAGCAGCCGCGTTATGCGGCCGGGCGTTCCGGGGCCGACAGGGCGACCGTCCAGCTGCACGATGGGCGTGATGTCGCTCGTGGTGCCGGTGACGAACAACTCATCGAGGCGCCCGATCTCCTGCTGCAGGATCGGTGTCTCGCGAACGGTGACGCCCTGCTCCACCGCGAGCTCGAGCACGACGTCACGCGTGATGCCGGCGAGGATGTAGTTGGAACGCGGATACGTACGCAGCTCGCCATCGATCACACCGAACACGTTCGTGTGCGACCCTTCCGTGATGACGCCGTCGCGGATGAACACCGCCTCGAGCGAGCCCGCGGCGACCGCGTGCTGCTTCGCGAGAACAGCGCCGAGCAGGTTCACCGTCTTGAGGTCGCAGCGGGACCAGCGAATGTCGGGGTACGTCACCGCGGTGGCGCCCGTCTCACGCTGCGCGTGGTTCGGCGTGAACGGCGAGGCCGAGAGGAAGACCGTGGGCGGCGTGGTCGCGGCTGGGAAGTAGTGGGTGCGTGGCGCCGCACCGCGCGTGATCTGGAGGTACACGGTACCTTCGCCACTCGTGAGATCGTTCTCGCGGATCAGGCGGGTGTGGATGTCGATGATCTGCTCGGGCGACAGGCGCGGATCGATGCCGATACCACGAAGCCCGTACTGCAGGCGGCGCATGTGACGGTCGGCCTCGAAGAGGCGGCCGTTCACGACGCGGGTGACCTCGTAGATGCCGTCGCCGAAGATGAATCCACGGTCGTCGACGGATAGCGTCGCGCGTTCCCGGGGCATGAACTCGCCGTTCAGATAGACCACGCCAGGCATGACATTACTCACATTCAATGGGGTGACCGGAATCACTCGTCTGGCTGAGGGATTGTCAACGAGTGTCGGGAATCGGGAATCGGGAATCGGGAATCGGGAATCGGGACTGGGGACTGGGGACTGGGGACTGGGGACTGGGGACTACGGATACTCGCGTCAGGCAGCCCGGGCTATCGGCGAACACCGGTTAATCGTCCTCATGGCATGGCGACCCAACGACGTCCGTCAGGAAGCATCGACCCGGTGCCTGCGGGCCAGTCGACGGAATCCAGCGGTGGTACGCTGCGGACGCGGCTTCGAATCGCATTCCTCGTCCTCATCGCCATTTACGCCGTTGTCCGCGTCGCGAACCCGGAGCACTGGGACCCGCTCGACGACCTGAATCTCGCCGTCCACGAAGCCGGGCACCTCGTGTTCTCGGCCTTCGGAGAAACGCTGACCATTCTGGGCGGGTCGCTCTTTCAGGTCATCGTACCGCTGACGTTCGTCGGGTACTTCGCCCGCACGAAACAGCGGTACGCCGCCGCGGTGACCATGGCGTGGGTGGGTGTGAACCTGCTCAACGTCGCCCGCTACATCGGGGACGCTCGCGCGCAGGAGCTGCCGCTGCTCGGCGGCGAGGACAGCATCCACGACTGGTGGTACCTGCTGATCAACTGGGACCTCCTGCCTCGCGACCTCGTGATCGCGCGCTGGGTGCATTTCCTGGGCGTCGTCGCGTTCCTCAGCTCGCTGTTGGCTGGGGTCATGACGCTCAAGTCGCGCGGCGCCCCGGATTCGGAATAGCCGGTCGTCATTCCGAGCGGAGCTGTCATTCCGAGCGAGCGAAGCGAGTCGAGGAATCGCGATCGTCCCGATAGAGAGCCCCTCTACCCAGTACGGTCACGATTCCTCGACTCCGCCGCTTCGGCCTCCGCTCGGAATGACAGCCCGCTCGGAATGACACGCTCCGCGGCTCTCACGCGGCCGCGGCCGCGAATCTGCAAGACTGCGACGCATGGCTACCGCGTCGGTTCGATCTCGCGCCTCGGCGCAGCGTTCGCCGGGACGGCGTTCGCCCGCCCAAACGCCGCGAACCGGGCGCATTCACGTGGGCACCGCGGGCTGGCTGTATCGCGACTGGGAGGGTGTGCTGTACCCGAAGCCGCACCCGCGTGGCTTCGACCCACTCGCATACCTCGCGCGCTACGTCGACGTGGTCGAGGTCAACTCCACGTTCTATCGACCCGTCGACGCTGACGTCGCGCGTCGGTGGGTCGACCGCGTGACTGACGCGTCCGACTTCAGGTTCACGACGAAGCTCTGGAAGCGATTCACGCACGAGCGCGACACGGCGTTCACGCGAACGGAAGTGTCCACCGTGCAGCGCGGACTCCGCCCGCTGCATAACGCGGGGAAGCTGGGTGCGCTGCTCCTGCAGTTTCCGTGGTCGTTCCGGAGGAACGAAGCGAACCAGCAATGGCTCGAGGATCTCGCCAACGCGTTCGAGGAATTCCCGCTCGCGGTGGAGGTCCGCCACGCGTCGTGGGCGGTACCGGAGTTCTACGGCGAGCTCGCAGAGCGTGGCATCGGCTTCGTGAACATCGACCAGCCGCTGTTCCGCCACTCCGTCAAGCCGAGCGCGACGGCGACGGCGCGGGTGGGCTACGTCCGCATTCACGGCCGCAACTACCGCGAGTGGTTCCGCAAGGACGCGGGCGTGGAGGCGCGTTATGACTACCTGTATTCGCCGGCCGAGCTGGCGCCGTGGGCGGAGCGGAGCGTTCAGGTCGCGGAGAGTGGCGCGGACGACGTCTACGCGATCACGAACAACCACTACCAGGCGAAGGCGGCAGTGAACGCGATTCAGCTGGCGAGCATGGTACGCGACGAGCCAGTGCCAGCACCGGAGACACTCTACGCATCGTACGAGGATCAGTTGGCTGCGTGGGCATACCCCGAGTAGTACGACGCTGCGAGCGACTGGGCACATCGCCGACGGCTGCCATGCTGCGGCCGCACGCTGCCCGCTGCTGCTAGTACGCTCGGTCGACCCACGCGCTGACTCGCAGCGCACTCAGCGTCACCCAGCAACCAGCACGACCACCCAGCAACCAGCCGCAGTTCCAGTCCCCAGTCCCCAGTCCACCTAACGCTTCGTCAGTAACTCCTCGAACAGCGCAATCGCACGCGGGTCGTTCGACTGGCCGAGCCAGAACACCGCATCACGGCGCACCTCGGGGTCCTTGTGCGTGCGCGCCACGCGAATGAGGATCGGGATGCCCTCGTCGTGCGGACGCTGCGACAGCGCGAACACGACCTGCTTCTGCACCTCACGATCGCTATCGCCGTCACGCGAGAGCGAGTCGAGGCCTGACGTCGCCGCATCGCCCGCCGCCTGGCCGAGCCAGAAGACCGCCTGCTTCCGCGTCTCGCGCGGACGATTCTCATCGCGCGCCAGGCGGATGAGTGCCGGCCAGATCACCGCACTGTCGGCGATCGTCGCGGGGAAGATCGCGTCGCGACCCGCTCGCCCGGGGAGCTTCGTCGCGAGCGACAGCAGGTAGTCCGCTGCCTCCTTCGCTGGCACCGTGCCAATGTCGGTCACGTCAGAGCCGGCAGCGCGCCAACGTCCGCCGACCACGAAGCGAAGCGCCACGATCTCCCCGTCGCGCTTCTCGAGTACCAGACGCCCCGGACCGTAGTCGCACGCATTGTCCCACTCGACGTCACGCGTACGGTCGTTGTCGCCCCAATTATTCCGCCAGTTGTTCCCTCGGCTGATACTACCGCGGTTCCCGCAGTACTCGGGGCGCACGGCGAAGCTGAGTCGCACCGTGCCGTCGCCAGCACGCGAGACACGGTCCGCGATGGACTGCGCGGCGAGCGTGGATGCGCTGGAAGCAGCGAACGCCAGCAGTTACGAGATATCGTCGCATCATTTGGAGATCCTCTCTTCCAGAAACTTCGAGGCCCGCGGGTCGCGACTCTGGCCGAGCCAGAACGTCGCCTTCGAGCGGATCTCGCGATCGGTGTCGTTACGGGCGAGGTCGATGAGCTTGTCCACCGCGGCCGACTCCTGGCGCTGCGAGAGGACGAAGACGTAGTGGTCGCGCAGCTCACGCGAGTCGAGGCGCGGGTACAGCGCGAGCAGATCGCCTAACGGGGCCGAATTCTTCTGGCCGCGCCAGAACAGCGCCTGCTTGCGAAGATCGACGGGCTCGTTCGCGTCGAGCACCCGGTCCACCAGCCATCGCTGATCAGCGTCGTCATCCATCTGCGCCACCGCCTGGATGACTTTGTCCTTGAGGTGCCGATCGTCGAGTCGGCCGTACAGCGAGCGGAGAAACGGCCCGTTGTCGCCATCCCTGTCGAGAAAGCCGAGCGCGAAGATCGCCTGATCGCGAAGGTTCCGGCCTAACGTGTCACTCGCCGCGAGCGCTCGGAGCGTCGTGCGGGCACGGTCGTCGTCAGCGTTGCCGAGCCAGAAGATCGAACGCTCGCGAAGCCATTGTTCGCCGTCGTCACGACGGGCCATCTCGATCAGGGTGGGCACACCCGCGCCGTCGCGGAGCTGAGCGAGCGTCATGATCGCGCCTTCACGCAAGGACTTCGGCTCACCGCCGGTCCGTGCCAGGGTGGCGAGCGGTGCCGCCGCCTCGGGCGGCGCGACACCACTCATCCAGAACAGGGCCGAGCTCTGGACGTCGTTAGGCCTGTTGTCGTCGCGAGCGATGGCAAGCAGCTGGCGCCAGATATCCGCGCTGTCCGCGACCGCCGCCGCCATGACCGCGGAGCTCGCGGCACGACCGCTCGCCGTGGACGCGACCCCGAGGAAATACGCGGCCGCCGCTGGCGCCGAGACGGTACCCAGGTCGGTCGCGGACGGATCGGCTCGACGCGTGGAGCCGATGTACGTTCTCACCGCCGTGACCTCGCCGTCACGCCGCGTGATCACGGAGCGGGCAGGCCCGAAGAAACAGTTCGCGTTCGAGTGGCCGTGCCCGCGCATCGACGGATACACCGTGATCAGCCTGCCTAACGCCGCCACGTCGGCACCGTCGCCACAGACATCCGGGCGGGCGGCGTACGTCATCGTGACGCTGCCATCCTTCACCGCGTTCACGCGGTCTGCCAGCGACTGGGCCGCGAGGTGTGGTGCGGCGACCAGCGCCGCCAGCACCACCCCGCGAATCGAGAGCGTCGTGCGCATCGGACGCGTCCTACTTGGAGATGAGGTCTTCCAGGAACTTCGCGGCGCGTGGGTCACGGGACTGCCCGAGCCAGAACACCGCCTTGCTGCGGAGCTCCTTGTCCTTGTCGCTCTTCGCAATGCTCATGAGCTTGTCGAGCGCCTTGGCATCTCGCTTCTGCGAGAAGACGAAGATCAGCTGCTCCTTGATCTCGGCGTCCGTCATCTTGTCGTACAGCGAGGAGAACGCCTCGATCGATGTTCCACCGTTCTGGCCCGCCCAGAACAGCGCCTGCTTCCGGATCTCGATGCTCTGCTTCGGATCGAGCGCGATGTTCATGATCCACTCGCCGTTGCCGAAGCCGCGCTGCTGCGAGAGCGAGAAGATGATCTTGTCCTTGAGCGCGTCGCTCTTCACTCGACCGAAAAGGGTCTTCAAATAATTCGCGTTGTCCGCTGATCCATTCTGGCCGAGCCAGAAGATCGCCTGCTCACGGAGCTCCTCGTTCTCGCTTTCACGCTCGGCGAAGTCACGCAGGATCTGCCCAGCTCGCGAGCTCTGCTGCTGCGATAGCGCGAACAGCGCCTTGTTCTTGATCTCGTTGTTGTCCGAGTTCTTCAGGATGTCCTCGAGCAGCGTGACGGCACGATCGGAACGGACCTGGCCCAACCAGAACACGGCCTGCTCGCGCGTCTCCTGATCCGGATCGGTCTTCGCCGCCTGCACGAGAATGTCGGCTGCCTCGTCACCACCCTTCTGCGACACGAGGAAGACGGCTTTGCGTCGCAGCACGTACGAGCAGGCGTCACGGCGAGCCAGGACCTTCTTGAGAATCGGCATCGCGCGCTCGCTATCCATCTGCAGCAGGGCGTTCAGTGCGGCCACACGCTCGTCATCGTCGTCGTCCTCGACGCACTTCGTACCCTGGGTACCCTTCCGACTGCCGGTGGCGCTCGGTGACTGATCGCCACTGTCCTTGCCACCCTCGGCCGCGGCGAAGATCTCGGCCGCGCAATTGGCATCACCACGTTGGGCGAGCTCGCCACAGACCCGCGTCCCGAGTGCCTTGGCATCGGAGAGGTCCGCGTTAGGGTAGTTCCGGCCGAGCGCCTTGAGTACGTCGCGTGCCTCGCGCATGCGGTCCACGCTACCCGTCTGATACAGCGAGAACGCGCGGAAGTACATCGCGGACGGCGCCGACGGCGACTTGGGATAGCGATCCGTAACCGCACGGAACAGGTCAGCGGCCTGCGTGTAGCTGCGCCGGTTGAGCGTCTCACGTGCTTTGCGGTACAGCGAATCGGCGGGGTCGCCCTGACGGAGCGCCGGCACTTCCGGCC
This sequence comes from uncultured Gemmatimonadaceae bacterium, assembly GCA_963829055.1. GTDB lineage: Bacteria > Gemmatimonadota > Gemmatimonadetes > Gemmatimonadales > Gemmatimonadaceae > JAJKIV01. Next base: position 585,314 of record CAWHHI010000011.1, read on the forward strand.
CGGCGCGCAAGCCACCGAGGTCCACGCGCGAGTACGACACACCTTGCGTCATGGCGGAGGTGGGAACCGCAGCCAGCGTCATCGCGGCAACAGCGGCAACGATCGTGATCGTCTTCATTGTCATATTCCTCAGGTTCCCTTCGGCGAGGGAATCGCGGTGCGTATTCTCGTCAGGACCTGGTCGTCGGTGAGCGCGCCCTTGATCAGGTCACGATCACGCGCCGAGGTCCTCGGAGAGAGTTGAACGATCTGAACGAGCACGAGCTCGAGGTCCTGCAGCAGCTTGCGGCGAGCCGGGTCACGCGCCGCGGGTGAATCGAGCAGCAGCCGAGTGTTGGAGAGCAGATCCTTGCTCCACGACGTGATCTCGGCGTCCATGCGTCCCTGCGAGAGATCGCCCTTGAACGCGGTGAGCATCGCTTCGGCCGCGGTGAGATGCTGGGCCGTCGCCACGGTGTAGGCGCGGGCCGAGGCATCGTCGGTCGTGTTAGGCGCGAATCGCTCAGGCTCTTTCGGGCGTTGCTTGCCCTTGCCATCATCGCTGCGGGCGACCTGCTCATCGGGCTTGCCCAACGGTGCGGCGTCGTTCCGCGGCGCGCCACGAGCCGAGTCGATGGGGCTGCCTAACGAATCCCGCTGCGTGGGGGTCCGATTCGCCATCTGATCCGACTGCCCCAGGCGCCGCCCGACCTGAATCCCCACCGCGAGCAGCAGCACTGCCGCGACCGCGAGGTAGACCCACCGAGGAACCCGGCGAACGAATCGGGAGCTCGCGCCCTTTCTCCGTTCCCTGTTCCCCCTTCCCTGTTCCCGCTGTCCCGGTCGACAGTCCCGCCTGAACAGCGTCCCACATCTGTTCACGTGGCACGATCTGCGGGGGGCGATTGTACTCCTCCACCGCCATCTGCCTGAGTAATGCGTCCATCTTGTCGTCGTCGGTCATGAGACCCACTCCCCTGCAAAGTCGGCGAGCGCCTCGCGGAGCTTGGCCCTCGCCCGGAAGAGCTGCGCCTTCGAGGTCCCGCTCTGCACTCCCAGCGCGGCTCCGATCTCCTCGTGCGTGTAGCCTTCCACGTCGTGCATCACGAACACCGTTCTGTATCCCTCGGGCAGCGCATCGATCGCCTGCCTCAACCGTTCCTTCAAATCCGGCTCGGCCCGTCGCGTCGCAACGCCGATCGTCATTGCGTCATCCATTGGGGCCTCGCGCGTCCTGAACCGCTTCACCTTCCGCAACCCGTTCAGCGACACCGACATCGCGATCGTGTGGATCCAGGTGCCGAACGACGAGTCGCTGCGAAAATCCTTGAGCCGCTGGAACGCCCGGATGAACGTCTCCTGCGTGAAGTCGCGCGCGAGGTCGTCGTCTCCCGCCAGCCGAAATGCCAGGCGATAGACTCGATCGACGTGCTGGTCATATAGCATTCGCTGCGCTGTGACCTCACCAGCCACTGCCGCGGCGATCAACTGACGTTCATTCACTAGGATCTTCGCTTCGGTGTCCCCGTGCATTTGCTGCTCGGTTGGTTGACACGGGCTGGTCCAGGAAGGTTGCGCGGAATCGGCTAACTCAAGTCTGGGCAGTAGCCTGAGTGTGAGCTAGCTGGCCGACGACACTCGCACCGCGCATATTCGGCCCAATGACGGTCACCCCCGCCCCGCCTCCCTCGGGCCCTTCGCTTGCTTCCCCGAACGGCGGGATGTCGTCAGTTCCGCCTGACGGACCGCCCGCGCACACGGCGAACGAAACGCTCACCCGGCGCGACCTCATCCTGCGTTGGGGAGCCGTCATCGCGACGGTCGCGATCATCCTCGCCGCACCGGTCCCGGCCGGTATCACCGTCAAGTCCTGGCGGCTGCTCGCGATCTTCCTTGGCACCATTGTCGGGTCGATCGTTCGCCCAGTTCCCGCGGGCGCCATCGTCTTCCTTGGCGTTGCGGCAGTCGCGTTCACCGGGACGCTCACGCCTGCCCAGGCCCTCGGCGGATACGCCGATCCGATCGTCTGGCTCGTGCTCTGCGCCTTCTTCATTTCGCGTGGCGTCGTGAAAACCGGGCTCGGCCGGCGCATCGCGTTCATCTTCATTCGCGCGATCGGGCACCGCTCGATCGGGCTCGCGTACGCGTTGATCGCCACGGACACACTGCTCGCGTCGCTCGTGCCGTCCAATGGCGCGCGTGCCGGCGGCGTCGTGTTTCCCGTCGCGAAGAGCCTGGCCGAGGCGTACGACTCGACGCCCGGGCCGACGCGTCGGCGGCTCGGCGCGTATCTGATGACCACCGTCTACCAGTGCGACGTCATCGCCTGCGCGATGTTCCTCACGGGTCAGGCGTCGAACGTGCTCATCGCGAAGTTCGCGAAGGACGTGGCAGGCGTCGAGATCAGCTACGCGCGCTGGTTCATCGGCGGCATCGTGCCGGGCCTGCTGTCGCTGCTGCTCGTTCCGCTGCTCATCTACCGCCTCTTTCCACCCGACGTGCGGCGCACGCCGGGCGCAGCCGCGTTCGCGGCCCAGGAGCTCGCACAGCTCGGGCGCATGACGCGCGGCGAGCGCATCATGCTGATCGTCTTCGCGCTCATCGCCGGGCTGTGGATGACGACGAGCTGGCATCAGATCAACTACGCCGTCATCGCGCTCGGCGGCGTCTGCGCGCTGCTGCTGACGAACGTGCTCACGTGGGACGAGGTCGTCAGCGAGCGCAGCGCGTGGGACGTCTACATTCGGTACGGCGGACTGGTCCAGATGGCCGCGGCGTTAGGCGAGACGGGGATCACGAAGCGGTTCGCTGAGACGGCGGCGGGGGTCACGAGTGGGTGGGCGTGGGGGGCGGCGCTGGCCGTGCTGCTGCTCGTGTACTTCTACGCTCACTATGGGTTCGCCAGCATCACGGCGCACGCCACCGCGATGTACACGCCGTTCCTCGTCGTGACGATCGCCGCTGGGGCGCCGCCGGCGTTGGCCGCGCTGTCGCTCGCGTACTTCTCGAACCTGGACGCGTCGCTCACGCACTTCGGGACGACGCCAGCGCCGATCTACTTCGGGTCGCGGTACGTGACGCAGCGCGAGTGGTGGAAGTACGGGTTCATCGTTTCGCTCGCGACGATCGCGATCTGGAGCACCGTGGGCGTCGCGTGGTGGAAGCTGCTGGGCTGGTGGTGATCGGGATGATGGCGATGCCGATACCGCGCACCGGGCTTCACAGGAGACGTGACAATGGGTAGGCCATCTGGGGGCGATAGCGACAAGCCGGTCGGACGCGTTGGTCCGGCGTCGCTCGCGGGCCGACTCGGCAGCATCCCACGCCCGGCACAGACGGAGAAGCCGCGGCCACCGTCGATCGAGAAGCCGCAGACCGCGCCGCGGGTAAAACCCGGTGCCGCGAAGCCACGGCCGGCCAAGCCTAACAAGCCACCACGACCTGTCGTCGCGCAGCGGCCTTCATCGACGCATCCCGCGGCGCCGGCGACGACTCCGCCACGACGCGGCGTGGCCGGCCGGCTCGGCTCGATCGGACGCGGACGCGGCGGACGCTGACGCGTGTCACTCGTCGCGCGAGACGTCGTGAAGCGCTACCAGACGTCTGCTGGTCCTGTCGATGCGCTGGCCGGTGTGACGCTGGAGGTCGCGAGCGGCGAATGCGTCGCACTCGTGGGCGAGAGTGGGTCTGGCAAGACCACGCTGCTCCGCTGCTTCAACCGGCTCGTCGAGCCTGACGCGGGGACGATCCTGGTGGACGACGTCGACGTCCGACAGGTGAACGATGTCGAGCTCCGTCGTCACGTCGGCTATGTACTGCAGGACGGCGGGCTCATGCCGCACTGGACGGTGCGCCGGAACGTCGAGCTCGTACCGTGGCTGCGCGACGCACCTAACGCGGCGACGCTCGCCGCGGACGCGCTCACACTCGTCGGCTTCGCCGACCGCACGTTCGACGACCGGTATCCACGACAGCTTTCCGGCGGGCAACGACAGCGTGTCGCGATGGCCCGCGCGCTCGCGGCGCATCCGACGGTGATATTGCTCGACGAGCCGTTCGGCGCGCTCGACGCGATCACGCGGTCGGATCTCCAGGAGATGTTCGCGGGCATCAGGAAGCGTCGCCCGGTGACGGCGCTGCTCGTCACGCACGACCTGTTCGAGGCGCAGCGACTCGCGGATCGTATCGCGGTGATGCGGGCGGGACGCATCGAGCACATCGGCACGCCGCGAGAGATCAGGCAGGCGCCGGCCACCGACTACGTCGCTCGACTGGTAGAGAGGGCGGGGTTGCGGCGGATGGAAGCGGCCGGCCGATGAGCTCCGCATGAACCTGACGCTTGCGCTGGCGCTCGCGTTCACCGTCGCGCAGGGCGTGCCGCGCTCGCGGCCGATCATCGTCGCGTCGAAGCCGTTCGGCGAGTCGTACATCCTGTGCGAGATGTTCGCGCAACTGCTCGAGGCCCGAGGCTTCCGCGTGGACCGTCGTCCCGGGCTCGGCGCGACCGAGATCGCGTTCGCCGCGCTTCGCACGAATGCGATCGACGTGTATCCGGAATACACAGGTACCGGGCTGCTCGCGATCCTCGGCGATACCACCCGTCGGTCGCCGACTCAGGCATTCACTCGTGTGGCCACGGAGTTCCGCCGGCAATACGGTACGCGCTGGCTCCCGCCGCTCGGCTTCGAGAACACGTACGCCATCAGCGTGCGCCGCGAGACGGCCACGCGTTATGCACTGCGCACGTTGTCGGACCTCGCGCGTGTCGCCCCAACGCTCCGGGGTGGCTTCACGGCGGACTTCATCGGCAGAGGCGACGGCTTGCCCGGGCTGTCCCGGTCGTACGGACTGCGATTCCGCGAGGTACGTCCGCTACTCGGAGCGGTGAAGTATCGCGCGCTCGCGTCAGGCGACGTGGACGTGATCGATGGCTATTCCACCGACGGCCTCATCGCGCGCTACGATCTTGTCGTGCTCGTGGATGACCGGCGCTTCTTTCCGCCTTACGAGGCGGCGGCGCTCGTCAGCCCGTCGCTCGCCGCCGATGACCCTCGGGCCATTGCCGTTCTGTCGGAGCTGAGCGGACGCATCGACGACACGATGATGCGCGGATTCAATCGACGACTCGAGGTGGACGGCGTCGCGGTCGACGTCGTCGCACGCGCGGCACTCGACACGCTGGGGCTCGTGGTGTCGAGCACCGGAACGGCACCCGCGGCGCGCAGCAGTCCGCGCGCTTCGACGTGGGACTCGTTCGTCCACGAGACGGTCGATGAGCGTGGGGCTCTGGCGCAGCGCACGCTGCGTCATCTGATGCTCACGTCGGTGTCGCTCGTGCTTGCGGCGCTCGTCGCGATTCCATTCGGGCTCGTGCTCGAGCGCCGGCGGCGGTGGGCGGAGCCGCTCGTGCGCACAACGGGCGTGCTGCAGACGATTCCGGGCATCGCGCTGCTCGCGTTCATGATTCCGATCCTCGGCATCGGCACCGTGCCGGCGCTGGTCGCGCTGTTCATCTACTCGCTGTACCCGATCGTCCGGAACACGTATTCGGGCGTGCGCGATGCCGATCCGGTCGCAGTCAACGCGGCGCCACGCGCTCGGGATGACGGCTGGCCAGGTGCTGCGCCACGTGCGTCTGCCCTTGGCGGCGCCGACGATCATGGCCGGCGTGCGGACGGCCGCGGTCATCAACGTCGGGACGGCGACGCTCGCGGCATTCATTGGCGCGGGCGGACTCGGCGAACCGATCGTCACGGGTCTCGCGCTTTCGGACACGGGGATGATCCTGAGCGGGGCGATCCCGGCGGCGCTCCTCGCGCTACTCGTGGATTTCGCCTTGGGGATTTGCGAGCGGGCCGTACGGCCGAAGGGACTGTAGAAGCGAGGCCGCAGGAAGGCGGAGGGCGGAAGGCGGACGGTCGTCATTCCGAGCGGAGCGCCGAAGGCGCGCAGTCGAGGAATCGCGATCGTACGGGTAGAGGAGCCGCTCTACCGGCGCAAGCCGAGGATTCCTCGACTCCGGCCTTCGGCCTCCGCTCGGAATGACATACCGCTCGGAATGACACCTAACTTCGCGGCGTGCGCCGGTCCATATTGCGATCGTTCAGCCGCCCGCGCGGTGGCCACTCCGTCTTTTATTCCGGCGCGGACATTTAATGAAGCGATCCTCCTCGCAGCGGCGCGCAGCGTTCCCTACGCTCGAGCCACCCGAACCGCCAAAGCAGCTCTCCGCACTCGAGACGCCCGTCGCCATCGTCGACCTCGACCGGCTCGCGCAGAACCTCGATCGGATGGCGTCCTACTGCACGTTGCACGGGTTGGCGCTCCGCCCGCACGTCAAGACGCACAAGTCACCCCGCATCGCCGCCGACCAGCTTCGACTTGGCGCGGTCGGGCTCACGTGCGCGACGCCGCGCGAGCTCGAAGTCATGGGCGACGTGTCGCACGACCTGCTGCTCGCGTATCCGCTCGTCGGCGCGACGAAGCTCGCTCGCGTCATGTACATCCCGCACCAGGTGAAGCTGACCGTCTCGCTCGATTCGACCGCCGCTCTCGGACAGCTCTCGGCGGCGACGAAGGTCTCGCAGCGCGAGGTCGACGTGTACGTGGAGATCGACCTCGGCATGCATCGCGTGGGCGTGCAGACGCCAGCCGAGGCGGTGACGATCGCGCGTCAGATACTGCAGCAACCACCGCTCAACTACGCCGGCATCGCGTTTTATCCGGGCCACGTGCGCGAGCATGCGAACGACCAGGACGCGAGCATGGCGCAGCTTCGCGCGGACCTCGCTCGCGTACATCGGCGAGCTCGATCGTGCCGGCGTGCATCCGCGTGTGGTGAGTGGTGGCTCGACGCCGACGGCGTGGCGGATGCACGAAGTGCCGGGCGTCACCGAGGTGCGGCCCGGGACCTACGTGTACAACGATCGCACGACCGCCGAGATCGGAGCGTGCGGGTGGGAAGACTGCGCGCTGACGGTGTTGGCGACCGTGATCAGCCGCGCCGTGCCCGGCCAGGCGGTCATCGACGCCGGCACGAAAGCGTTAGGCAGAGAACCCATGCGCGGGGTCGCGGGCGAAGGATTCGGCGTCGTGATGGATCACCCGGATATCGTCGTCGCGCGGATGTCGGAGGAGCACGGCATCCTCGACCTCTCGAAGTCGGACTGGAACCCGCAGGTGGGCGATCAGGTCCGGATCATCCCGAACCACGTCTGCATCGTCGTGCACCTGAACGACGTGATCTACGGCGTCCGGGATTCCATCGTGGAGACCAGCTGGATGGTCGCTGCACGCGGGCGGCTCGAGACCGAGGCCGGCATTGAAGGCTGACTGTCATTCCGAGCGGGGTGTCATTCCGAGCGGAGGCGCAGCGAGTCGAGGAATCGCGACCATCTGGGTCGAGAGGCCCTCTACCAGTATGATCGCGATTCCTCGATGGCCGAGGATTCCTCGACTGCGGCCTCCGCTCGGAATGACAGCCTAACGCGTCACGCGGATCGAGATCCGCACCTCATCGCCGATGACGACGAACAGCGGATCCAGCCGACGTATGCCAGTCGGGACGCCGACGCCGTAGGCTCGGCGCGACAGCGTGACGTCCGCCGCAAGCTGCCCGGTGTTCGTGATGTCGTCGATCGAGCAGCGAAGCTCCTCCGTCCGCGTCACGCCGCGAATCGTGAGCGAGCCCGGCACCGCCACGTAGTTCGGGAGACGCATCACATCGCCGCCACGGAACGTGATCGCCGGATGGCGCGCCGCGTCCAGAAACAGTGGCCCGCGCAGGTGGCGATCCCGGAGTGAGATGCCTGTGCGCAGACTCTCCGCCAATATCTCGACGGTCACCGCCACCGTGTCATCGTCATTCGCCGGGACGTGAATGGTGCCGCGCACATCCATGAACCGGCCGCGGACGAGCATTCCACCGAGCCACCGGACCGACATCGTGACGACGACGTTCTCCGGCGTTAGGCGGATGGGTGTCGTGCCGAGCGGCGCGAGCCACGACCAACGGTCGCCGAGCGCGGCACCCGCACCGTCGCGGGTAGCGGCACGTCGGCGCCCCGGTCGCGCGGAACCGGCGGATCGTGACCCGCCACCAGGCCTGGATTCAGACTCCATCAGTTTCGCTGCGCCCCCTGCTCGATCCAGCGGACGATCGTCTCGATCTGGTTCGACGTGAGCGGCTGAGTGGCGAGCGGCATACGACTGTGCCCCTGTCGCGCCGCGTCGTCGGCGCTGATCATCGTCACGAGCCACGACCGGTTCGGTTCGGTCGGACGCACGCGCACCTCACCTGGCCGGAGCGTAGATGGCACGCCGACGATCGCGTCGTACGCCGCGCTCGGATCCAACGTGAGCCCGGCCTGATGCGTGGCGAGGGAGTGACAGCCACCCGTCGCGCAGCGCTTATCGAAGATCGGCACGACGTTCGCCGAGAACGATGGCGTCGGCACGAGGTCATCGGGCGCGCCGCCGGTCGGATCCACGGACGTTTCGAAGTCGACACAGCCTAACGCGCCACCGAGCAGGCCAAGCGCTGCCATTGTCCGCATCACCATAGATGGACGCCCGCCAGCGCACGCACCGTCAACATGCTGCCGGGAGCGTAGTAGAGCTCGGCCGCGAGGCGCGTCCGCGGAAACCCGAGCCACGATGTGCCGGCCGTTCCGTAGGCGCGCGTCGTCGTGACCTCGAGGATCGGCTGGTCAGGATCGCGCGTGCCATCCGTGCGGATGACGCCGATGTCGAACCGCGTGCGCTCAGCGCGGGCGCCGGCGGACGCGTACGGCTGCCAGCGTCCACTCCCCGACGCGCGCGCGAACAGCAGCTCACCCGACACATGGTTCGGCTCGAAGAAGTCGCGACTGTCGTTGTCGTAGCACACGAACGTGAAGTACGTCGCGAGTGCGGCAGTCCCCTCCGCCGCCGTCTCGCGATTACAGGTGATCGGTCCTTCCACTCGGCCCGTGAGGAACGACGCGCGCGGGACGACTCTCACCCCTAACGAGGTGGTGAAGGATCGCGAGATTGCACCCGCCAGGAGATTCGCCTTCACGTCGAACACCTGCAGCGGAGGAATCCAGCTCAGCTCGAGCCCGATTCCACCAGGGAGCCGAGCACCGACGCGCGGGCGTACGAACATCGGCGCGAGGTTCGTCGACTCAGGCTTGTCGGAACCCGTCGTCCGCTGCTCCGACGAGAGCGGAGGCAGGTACGAGAGCTCGAGTGCCGCCTCGAAGCGCGATGAGGCACTGCCTGGTGCACGATCCGATGCGACCGCCATCGCCGACGGACGATCGGCGCCGAACGGCACGCCCAGCGGTGAGAACGCCACCGTGGACGAGTAGTACAGCATGAGCTTCGCCTCTGGCGCGCCTGGGCCATAACTCTTGATCTCTCGTGGCTGGGCGACGAGCCCAGCCGACGGGAGCATCGAGCCTAACGCGACGAACAAACGTACGATGGTCTGTCCGGTAGTGTCTCTGCGAATTCGCCGTTGGCTCGTCGTGTTGCGTCCGACCTGCTGACGCCTACTGCTGCCCGACGTGCGTCGCGGCTCCCGCATTACTGGACCACGACAGACCCGCTCATGCCTGCGTGAATCGTGCAGTGATAGGCGTACGTCCCCGCGGTCGGGAATGTCAGCGCCGCCGATCCGGAGGAGCGGTCGGTGATGTTGCCCGGCGCCCCCTGCGTATCGAACGTCACGTTATGCAGCGCGGCGAACGTCCAGGTGACGACCCCGTTCCGCGTCACGGTGACGGTGCGCGGATCGAACGAGTTGCTGGCCGTCGCCGAGACACTGGCCGTCGCCCCCGGTGCCGGTGCCGCCGACACCGTTACGTTGACATCCTGCGTCTTCGTCACGGTTCCCACCGTTCCACTCGCCGTGATGCGCGCGGTGCCCGGCCGCTACGCCCGTCACGACGCCAGCGTTCGTCACCGTCGCCACGGCCTGGTTGGCGGACGTGTACGTGACCGTGAGTCCCGACATCGTCGCACCCGTCTGATCTTTCGCGGACGCCGTGAGGGTCTGCGTACCACCAACGATGATTGTCGGATTCGCCGGATCGACCGCCAACGTCGTGAACACTGCCGGCGCGGTTGTCCCTCCGCCGTCATCGCCTCCGCCGCCACACGCCGCCACCGCCATCACGACTCCGGCCATCATCACTCGCACTGCACGCATAAATCCTCCGTCAATTGATTCATGACTCGACTCGACGCTCGCATCGTTCGCGTCACGGAACAGGCGCCACGACGCGTGCGACCACGCGCCTGCGCGAGCCATTCGCAGGAACGTTCGCCCTGGATGGGCGGGTGGGACAATCGTGTCACGGTGAGCACACACGCGCGCGCGGTGAATGGCCTGCGCGGTGGCGTGAGCGCTGCGGTCACGAAGTCAAAACCTAGGTGAGCCGCTCGATATACTCGCGCACTTTCGAGCGATAGCTCTTACCCGAATGCAGGCGGGTGCCGTCGTGCAGGATCGAGCACCCAGTCACCCTGGAACCACGGCTGGATCTCGCGAATACGATCGACGTTCACGAGCGTCGATCGATGCACGCGCAGGAACTTCGATGCCGGGAGTCGCTCCTCCAGATGCGTGAGCGTGCTGCGGTGCGCGTGTACGGTCTTACCCGCGTGAATGCGAACGAGATCGTCATCGGCTTCGATCCAGTCGATCTCCCCGACGCGAATGAACACTACTCGGCCATCGGCTTTCACGGCGAGGCGATCGAGCGCCGTGCGCTCGCTACGCAGCGCTTCGATGAGCGCCGTGAGCGGCTCATCGGCCGGAGGTGCGTCGGAACCATCGCTACGGTCGGTGCGAATTAGACCAATCACACGATCGATGGCCTGCGTGAAGCGTTGACGACTGACGGGCTTGAGGATGTAGTCGAAGGCGTGAACCTCGAACGCCGCGAGCGCGTGCTCGTCGTACGCCGTCACGAACACCACTGCGGGCATCTTCGTCGGTCCGATCTCGCGAATCACCTCGAGCCCGCCGAGCTCCGGCATCTGGATGTCGAGGAGCACGAGGTCCGGCGTCAGGCGGCGAATCTGATCGATGGCCGAACGGCCGTCGCCACTCTCACCGATGATGTCGACGTCGCCGCGCTCTCGCAGTAACGACTTGAGGTGTGCGCGCGCGAGCGGCTCGTCGTCCACGATGAGCGCGCGCACCGGTGAGATCGTCTGTGTATCCGTCATACCAATGCCTCACGTTCCGACTCGCGCCGCGCCGACTCTTTCGGCGCGGCGTCCGTGCGATAGGGAATCTCGATGTGAACCGCGAACCCGCCTGATGACGGAGAGCCAGCCTCGAAGCGATGATCGCTGCCGTAGAGCGAGAGCAGGCGCGCGCGCGTGTTCCCGAGTCCGACTCCGTCGCGATGATCGGCGCGCGGATTCTCACCGACACCGTCGTCCACCACGCTGAGCTCGAGGCGTCCATCGCGCCTCGTTGCCGTGACCATCACATGCCCCGCCGCGGCCCGCGGCGCGATGCCATGACGGATCGCGTTCTCCACGAGTGGTTGCAACATCAGGTTAGGCACCAACGCCTGCCGTGCGTCCGGGTCGATGCGAAAGTTGACGGTCAAGCGATCCTGGAAACGGATCTGCTGAATCTCGATGTAGTGCGTGAGCAGCTCCAGCTCCCTCGCGAGCGACACCTCCTGCTCGCTCGCGCTACTGAGCGACATCCGCAGCAGCTCGCTGAGCCCCGAGATCACGCGCTCCGCCGCATGGCGATCCGTACCGATGAGGGCATTGATCGTGTTGAGCGTGTTGAACAGAAAATGTGGATGCAACTGCAGCCTGAGACTCTGAAGTTGTGCGCGCGCGAGGCGAGCTTCCAACTGCTCCCGCTCTTCGGTCGCGCGCGAGAAGCTCGTCGCGAGGCGCTCCTGCCAGTTCGTGGCGTAGGTGGCGATGGCGCCAGCGACGGCCAGCAGCAACAGCTTTGCGCCCTCGTCGAGCGGCGACACGCGGTCCGCCTGACTCGCGGTCACCGGGTTCAACACCGTCGGCAGGCGGCCCGCCGTGGCGAAGATCCACAGCAACGTTCCGTAGCACCCGAGGGCCATGCACGTGACGGCAGCGGCCTTCCGTGTCGACGCGGCGATGGGCAGAGCCGCGAGGATCACGAAGTACATGAGGAAGATCGGCGTCTTGAGCGCGAGCGTTGCCGACTGCGCGAATGCATACCCGCCGATGATGGCGGTGACGGCCGCGATGTCGGCCACGGGATTCGCGACGCCGAGCCAGGCGGGAAGACGCGGATCACGATAGAACAGCTGGCTCTGGAGCAGCGTCCACCCGAGGATCGTCCCGAGCACGGAGATGTTGACGCGGTTCAGCGCCGGCGTCAGGCTCGGCGCATAGAAGAGCGCCGCGACACCCAGCAGCACGAGCACGATCAGGCGCGCTCGATTCAACATCCGCTCGGCGCGATCCCGCTGGCGATCGAGCACGACGCGCGCCGAGTCGACGGGTTCGGTCAGTGGGCGCGGAGCGACATCGTCGACGATTGGGGCCATGAGTTTATTCTATCGTCGGGGATGCGGGATTGTCAGTTATGGCTTCTGGCATGGCACCACCAGTAACACGTCATCAGTCCTCAGTCATCGGACATCAGGTTTCAGTCCCGCCTGGCGAACGGCCCCGCGCGGCCTCTCGCTGCCGGCGATCAGCGCCGAACCGCGGTGGTCTCGAGCAGCGCCTTTCTGACGGCATCGGCCTTCCCTGCCCGGCCGAGCGCCGCCCACAAGCGCTCGACGGTATCCTCGTCGACCAGCCCGGCCGGCGAGCCTAACGCCGGCAAGGAGAGCTTCTCGGCGGCACGAAACGCGTCGACGGCCGCGATCGTTTCGGGCGTGTAGATCAGCGCGTCCGGCGTATCGCGCTTGAGCTCAGTCTCGTTAGGTCGGAAGTGGCCGAGTGCGTGCAGCATCACCTTGAGTTGCCAGAATGTCCGCGCCCGTGAACTGCTCGAGCTGGCGGAAGCCAAGCGTCTGCGAGATCGTGTTGTAGATGCGCCGGAGCTCGGCCACCGGCTCGGGGTTCTCGCAGACGTTGATGTTCGCGGTGACGCCGTCCGCGCGACGCGAGCGACCCGGCCGAGGGTCCGCGACGATGACGGCGGCGGATTGCGTGCGGCCTTTGCGCGCGTCGCCGCCCTTGGCGTGGCCCGCCGCAATCGCGTCGATGAGGCGATCCGCGAGATGCCGCGGCGTGCCCTCGCTCGCCTCGAACGACGCCGCCACTGCCTCGATGACCTCGGGGCCAACGAGCAGATTGCCCTGCGTCACGTAATTCTTGCCGGCGCGATTGCCCGCCCAGACGCTGTTGCCCGTGCCGGTGTACTGGGCGCTCTTGCCGTTGACCGCGATGACACCGATCTGACGCGAGATGGCCTGCGAATCCGCGGCCAGCGCACGGTCGAGCGCACGCGCCGGCTCCTCGCCCTTGGCCAGCGCGTCGAGCAGAATCTGCCCGTACTCGGTTCGCGTGTTCGCCTGCGTCGCGACCGCACCCACGCCAGCGCGGACCCAGGGCACGCCATTGCCGACGCACGGAACGCGAGTCGTCACGGCGACGCCGACCTCGCCAGTCCGCGGGTCGATCGCCGCGATGGAGAACGTGTGGAACTCGAGCGCGTCGCGCGTCGGGCGTGCCCCACGCCGCGGGCTCCTGGGCCGCCAGGGGACGACGGCCGCCAGCGACCGTGAGAAGAGCGATGGACAGGAGAACCGGATATGAACGCATGAGGTGGCCTTGGGAGGAGCGAGTTCGGCCGACGATGATGAAGATGGACACCGGGGCTGGATAGGCTCGCCGGTCAGGACGACCGAGGGCCGGGGGTGAAAAGCGATACTTTGGTGCTGGACCGATCGGTCGCAGGGACATAACGTAGCGGGCCGCCTTGTCTGGGCGGAGAGTCGCATCTTCTCACCGGAGGAGCCTTCATGGTCAAGTACGCAGTCCTCGGCGCGTTGCTCGTCGGCGTTGCCGCATGTCAGGACTCCACGTCGCCGCGTGCCACCGCGGAATCGCCGTCTCGATTGCCAGCTGGCGTGAGCGCGTCGCAGGGCGCCGCGCAGAATGACTACATCGTCACGTTGCGGGACGACGAGCCGGATCCGGACGGTCAGGCGAATGCGCTGGTGAAGGCGCATGGCGGCTCGCTCAAGCACGTCTACCGCGCGGCGCTCAAGGGATTCGCGGTCGGCAACCTGCCGGATGCCGCGGTCGAAGCGCTGCAGCGCAATCCGCGCGTCGCGAGCATCGAGCGGGATGGCATCATGACAGCGGACGGATCAGGAACTCAGACGGGCGCAACGTGGGGGATCGACCGTATCGATCAGCGGGATCGCCCCGTTGACGGCGTCTACAACTATGATGCGGACGGGTACGGGCGTCACCGCGTACATCATCGACACGGGCATCCGCATCACGCATAGCGAGTTCGTTGGACGCGCGAGCAGTGGGTACACCGCGATCAACGATGGGAATGGTACGAACGATTGCAACGGGCACGGTACCCACGTCGCCGGCACGGTTGGTGGATCGACGTACGGTGTCGCGCAGAACGTGACGCTGGTGGCGGTCCGCGTGCTCGATTGCAGCGGGAGCGGCTCGCACGTCGGGCGTCATTGCCGGAATCGACTGGGTGACGGCAAACGCGCATGCGCCGACGCGGTCGCGAACATGAGCCTCGGCGGAGGATTTTCGTCGGCGCTCAACACCGCGGTCGCGAACTCGGTCGCTGCCGGCGTGACGTACGCGTTGGCCGCTGGCAACAGCAACGCGAACGCGTGCAACTACTCGCCGTCCAGCGACGCCTAACGCGATCACGGTCGGCGCGACGACGAGCACTGACGCCAAGTCGTCGTTCTCGAACTACGGTACCTGCGTCGATATCAACGCGCCGGGGTCGTCGATCACGTCGTCCTGGAATACGAGCGACGTCGCGACGAACACGATCAGCGGGACGTCGATGGCATCGCCGCACGTGGCGGGAGCGGCAGCGGCGTACCTATCCGCGCACCTCAATTCGACCCCGGCTGCGGTCGCGACCGCGCTCACGAGCGCCGCAACGACCGGGCACGTCACGGGTTGCCTGCCGGCACACCGAACCTGCTGCTCTACACGCATTTCAGCGGCGGCGGTAGCACAGCCACCACCGTCCGGCCCAGTCGCGAGCTTCACGAAGTCGCTGCAACGAATTCACGTGCACGTTCACGCAGCACGTCGACCGGGTCATGCCGTCGTACGCTGTGGACGTTCGGCGACGGACAGACCGGATCGACGACGAGCTCAGTCGACCCGCACGACTACGGCCCGCCAGAGCGGACGGTTACACTGACGGTCATCGCAACGACGGCCGGGAGCACGAGCACCTCACAGACCGTGAGCTGCAACCCGAAGAAGTGCCAGTAATGCAGTAGTCTGGAACGCTAGCCACTGAACAGAAGACCTCGGAGCGCCTAACAGGCTCCGAGGTCTTTCGTTTGGTCAAGTGCGAGTCGCGGGCGAAAGGCATCGCGATCGGTCACGCCAGTAACCATGTCGTGAGTCGTGAGTCGTCGGTCATCCGAGTTTTCAGTCTCGCCTGGCGAAAGGCTACGAACCGCCACTGCTGCGGTGCTACTCATGACTCGACTGATGACTGATGACCCACGACTGGCCGACTGAGAACTCACGACAGGCACGAACGTCCGCGATGGCAGCCCTCTCGGGTCCTCGCACGATCGCCTAACTCGAGAACCGCGTCATGCGGAACATTGACAGATCGTACCGCGGCTGCCGAGCCGGTCACGAGGTCGACTACGATCTCGCCGACCGCCGTCGCGAACTTGAAGCCGTGGCCCGAGCACGCGCTGACGACCACCACCCGATTCGAGTGCACGGGGTGGACGTCCACGATGAAGTGCAGGTCCGGAGTATTCGTGTAGAGGCACACCTGCGATTCGCGCAGGCGCCCCTTCGCGTGAGGCATGAAGCGACGGAGCAGGTCGGTCGCCTGCGCATCCTCGGCCGTCGACGTGCGCCGGTCCACCTGGTCCGGATCCACGGGCCGTCCCTGATAGTGCACGCCCGCCTTTACCCCGTCGCCAAAGTCCGGCAGCGTGTAGAACACGCGGTCCGGGCCATACTCCCAGAGCGTCACCGGGCAGCGCTGCGGCGTGAAGTCCGCGTCGTGCGACGCCGGCTCGAACCAGTGGATGGGCTGCCTAACGACGCTCAGCACGCCCGTCAGCTCCGGCACGAGCTGGCCCATCCACGCACCCCCCGCGAGCACCAGCTGGCCCGCGCGATACTCCCCGCGGGTCGTCGTGACGCGCACACCGTCGTCGGCGGCCTCCCACGACACCACCGCCTCATCACGGAGCAGCTCAGCGCCGGCGTTCGTCGCGCGCGCGAGCATCGCCGTGATGCAGTCCTCCGGGAAGAGGACACCCGCTCGTTCCTCGAGCACGCCGACCATGTCGTCCAGCGGCTGAAGCACCGGGAACTGACGACGAACGCCAGTCGCCGAGAGGACCTGATGCGGCACCTTGAACGCCGCCGCGCTCGCGCGGGCGCCGCGCACGAGCGTGCCGTCCTCCGGGCCAATGGTGATGCCGCGCGTCTTCACGTACAGCGGACGACCGATCGACCGCTCGAGCTCACGCCAGAGGTCGAACGCGCGGCGCACGACTGGCACGTACGCCGGATGCTCGAAGTACGCTTCGCGAATGATCCGCGTACGCCCGTGCGATGAGCCGAGCGTGTGCGGCGGAGCGAACCGGTCGATGCCTAACACGCGACGCGCCGGCTGCCCGGGACGCGTGAGCGAATACACGGACGCGCTCCCCATCGCGCCGAGTCCAACGACGATCACGTCGAACGGCCGGTCGGCGCGCGAGGCGGTCACAGGATAGATGGTCGTCAGAGCGTGAAATGGATGCCAGCGCCGTAATAGCGAACGTCGCGACGGAAGAACTGGCCGTAGGGCGACGGCCCGTCGTACGCCTCGAAGAGGAGCCCCCACCGTCGTCCCGGCGGATCGGTGTCGCGCGGGCGGTCGAATTCGAAGCCGGTGCGGACGCTGACTGCCGGCTTCCAATCCTGTTCCTCCGATGCCTTCACGTCCGCGGCGGCAACGAAGCGCACGCCGGCAACGGTGCCGAACCGCGCGAGCCGACGCGATGGACGAAGCTCGAGCCCGCCGTGCAGGAGCGAACGCTCGAGGTCTTCCGGATCGCGGCGCAGCAGATACTCGCCTCCGCCGTACACGCGCACCGGACCACCGTCGACGGACAGGATCAACTCGGCGGACTCGAACGAGAATGTTCTCGCGCACGAACGTCGGGTTGTCTTCGCGGAGGAGAAACTCGTCGCCCAGATGCGAGCTCTGATGGTAGAGACGAAATCGCGTCGAGAACGCGCCGCTCCGGAACGTGATCGGCAGGCCGATGATGTAGTCGGCATTGATCAGGTCGTACGACGAGACATCGAGATCGAACTGCGCGAACACACTGCCGGCGATGCTGATCTGGAACCCGTTGCCCGCCTTCGACCCGCCAATGCGTACGAGCGCGAACGCATCGCTGATGCCGACCGACCCGACATCCCCGTCGCCCTCGTCAGTGCGTTCGCGCAGGTAGCTCACGAACGATCGTTGACCTTTGGGATCCGCGAGCAGCGGACAGAACACATCTCCACGCGGCAGCGGCACGTACCCCGCCACCTCGCCCGACGGAATGCCGACGCCACACCGTGACGGGACGGGAAGCTCTGCCTGCGCGCCGACATTCCTTGGAGCCCCCACCCAGCCGACCGCGATGGCGAGCGACAGGATCGCCAACGCCTTCACTCCGCGACGAACGTGCATCCGCCCTCCGCTACTGTTCGCTGTTGAGCTGTTCGCTACCCAACCGGATCAATCGGGTCGACCAGAGCTGTCGTTAGGTCGGCCGCGACCGACCGTCCGCTCACGCTGACGGTCGCCCAGTCGGGGCATTTGGCGCGCCACCGCTGCGGCCACCGACGTGCTTGCGCGCCATCCAGATGGCGACCGCGAGCCCCACGCCGGTCACCCCGAACAGGAACACGAGCGCGGCCCCGACCGTCTGACCAGCCTGTGCGAGCATGTAGCCGCGGTACATGAAGAAAAGGCCGAACACCAGCGCGAACGCGGCGAGGAATGGGAGCGCGAGGAGCGATAGGCGGCGCATACGTGGCGGGCGGAATGAGGGTCCGAAAACGGGTCGTCGCGGGCATCGAGCAACTAGCCCAGAAGCTAGCAGTCGATCACTCGACCGGCACGTCAGAGCTCAGAAATCGTTCCGGAAAAAAGCGATGGCGCAACGCCAGCCGAGCAACGCCGACGGGAACCGGATCGTTCGCGAATCACCCAACGTCCTCCGACGAGATATCGGGGTCGACGACCACCGTCGGCGCGCGCTTCGTCTCGACGCCTGGCGTGTCCGCCTTCACACCGGTCGCCCCTTCATCGTCGCGCTTCTCCCCGCCAATCTCGGCGAGCGCGTCCGACGCGATCCACCCGTGCATGGCCGCGTGTTTTGCGACGGCGAGCGTGTCGTCAGCAAGCACGAGCGTCGATCCTGCCTGCTCGATCTCGCGTGCGAGCGCTTCGATGCGCGACAGGCGCTCTGCATGCGGTGTCACGTTGCGAATGTACACGGCCTTCACGCGGCCCGGCCGCTCGCGCACGAGCTCCGCGTAGATCTCCGGATCCTCCTGGCCGCTGTCACCAACGAGCAGAAACGGCATTTCCGGGTAGGTGTCGAAGATCTCGCGAATCACCGTGCCCTTGTGCCGCGCGTGGCGCTCCGAGAGCCGACCCAGATCCCAGTCACGCAGCAGCAGCGGACCGGTTGGTATCCGCTGCGCCTCGAGAAACCCGTCGATGACGTCGTACAGATTCCACGGGCTGCTCGACACGTAGAAGATGGGATTCGCTTCCGCGCCAGTCGCGCCACGCTCGAGCGCTCGATAGAACGCGGCGACTCCTGGGAACGGGAGGCGTGTCAGCGCGTTCTCGAGCAGCACCATGCGCGCCGCCCGGAGGAAGCTCGTGACCTCCGACTGGAGCACCGTGTCATCCATGTCGCTCACGACCCCGAACGTCGCCGTCGGCGCGGGCGTGAGGATGCGCGTCGTGGCGCGAACCGGAACGGCGTTAGGCGGGTCGGCCAGGTCGAGCGACACGGTGTGCCAGCCGTGCGGCGTGAACGGCGCGTCGGTCGCCGCGAGCCAGCGACGCAGGAAGCCTTCGTTGTCGGCGATGATCTCGTCGTGCCCGGCGTGCGTCGACGCGGCCGGGCGCGCGCGAACCCGGGCGAATGGCAGTGGATCGCTCTCCATGCGCCGCAGCGAGGAGATCAGATTGCGCCACCGCGACTGGCTGGGATCTGGCGCGCGGACTCCTTCGTCCTGCAGCACGCGTCCGAGCACGAGCGCCCGATCGGCGGTGCCGTACCCGCGATACCCGACGATCTGGATGGGGTCGCGATCGATCGCGCGGCCGATGGCGCCGGCGGTGCGCCGGGCTTGCCACGCGAGCTCGCCGAAAACACCAAGGAGGTCGTCACGCCAGTGGGCCGCCATGCTGGAAGATTACTGGGGTGTACCATGGGTTCGGTAACGCGTCTCCGCCGGCATCTCAGACGAACGGAGCGCACGGATTCGACCGATCCAACGGATTGACTCCTCTGTCATCCCGAGGTGCGCGGGAATCCGGCGTGCGGAAGCATGACGAAGACCTTCTCGATCATTCTCGGGTGGGTCCGTTCACGCGAATACGGTTGGGTCTCTAAATCCAACAGCGACGCAGAATACGCAGGCGCGCTGGGCGCGCAACGCAGAAGGACGCAGAAAACTGCAACTCATGTTCGAGACAGCCCGCATCTCGGCGGGCCGTGAAAAAGGGGAACGACCTCCGGACGCACTGGCCCGCCCGAGGTCGTTCCCCTTTTCAAAGGCCTGGCGCACCGCCGGCGTCCCGAGCGGCCGTTTTCTGCGTCCTTCTGCGTTGCGGCCGCGAAGCGGCCGCCTGCGTATTTCTGCGTCGCTGTTGGGATCGCGCGTTCCACTCTGCTCCACGGCGCGTCCAGCCCTTGCCCGGGATGACAAAGCGTCTCGTGACATGGAATCAATCCGCTCGATCCCCAGCATCCGTGTGCCGTCCGTCCGGCCTGCCTAACGCTGCAGGCCGACGGCAGGCTGTCACGTTACGCGTGCGTTACGCGTGCGCGCCGCTCACGTGCGGAAGGCACTCGCGAGCACAGGCAGCGCACCCGCCAGCCATATCACGACGCCCGCGATCGCCGCCTTACCTCGACTGATCTTTCCTGTCACGGCCAGCCCGATCACGAGGAGGACGGTCACCCAGATCGTGAACAGGTCGATGCGGCCCAGCAAGCCGAGCACGACGGGCGACGTCGTGTCGGCATCCAGGAATCGCCCGATGCCGAGCGACAGACTGAAGCGGTTGTCGAGCGAGTCAGGATCGACGAACAGGCCCTGCACGCGCGCCACCACGCCTTCCACGATGCGCGGCACGTAGGAGAACGTCGCGACGACCATCGCCGCGTTCAGCGTCTGCTTCGCGTCGAAAAACTTTCCGACGACCCACAGCACGAACCCGATGAACAGCATGGCGATCGGCGGCCCGACGAACGCGCCGACGAGCGCGAACTTCGTGGCGAATTTGGACGCTGCGGCGATCTGGTCAGGCGTGAGCTTGTTGCCCTGGGCGCTCTGAGCCATCCCGCGCGCGAACTCCGCCTCCATGATCGGCTCGAACACATCGCGGTTGGCGAGGAACAGGCCTCCCACGATCACCGTGATGATGATCAGCGGAACCCAGAAGTCGCGGTTCGCGCGTCGAGCGAACACGGACGACGGCGAATAGAAGATGTCCATGAAGTCGTCGAGCAACGACGACTTCTCGGCTTTTGCGGGCGGTGCGGACGGCGGAGAGTCGATTCCGGGGCCGCGGTCGGACGTCGAGGGTTGGGTCATGGCTCGGTGGCGAGGGCGTTGGGAAGATGGAGCGCCCGTCCACATGTGTCCAGCATCCGTCCAGCGTACGCGCCCGTCACGCGCCGCCGTCACCCGAGAGGGCGGAACGAAATGTGGGGAGGACAGCGTGGCGTTCAGCCCCGCGCCTCCCCTCGACACATTGCCGGAAACGTTAGGCTGTGAAGACTACCGCCGTGCAGTCGTCCGCTTCGCCCGTGTGGACCGCTTCGTCGCGCCGGCGCGGCGCGCTCCGCCGCTGCGACCGTTCATACCGCCGCTCTCGCTCATCTCGTCATCATCCGCCTGCTCGGCTTCGATGTTGATCGAGCTCTCGGCCAGCGACGACAACAGCTTGTCCGTCTCGCCTTCCTCGTCGAGCGTCTGCTGGAGCAACGTTGCCTGCTCTTCCTCGCCGAGCTGGCGCGCGTACGTGCGCACTGTGCCGTAGCCAGCGATCTCGTAATGCTCCACGCGCTGCGCGGCCGCGATCAGCCCCGCATCGAGCACCTCGGGCTCCGGACGCTCCTTGATCAACTCCTGCCCTTCCTCGAGCAGACCCTCCATCCCCTTGCACTTCTTCCCGCGCGTCGACTCGTCGAGAAGCTTGAAGATCCGTTCGAGCCGCTTCACGTGCTGTTGTGTCTGCCGCTCGTGCTGCGTGAACGCGCGTTTCAAGTCGCTATTCGACGCCGCTTTGATCATCCTCGGCAGCGCTTTCAGGATCTGAGTCTCGGCGCTGTAGAGATCCTTGAGCTCTTCCACGTAGAGCTCACGCAAGGAATTCATCTGCACGGTGACGCCTCCGGACCAGTGAGTGGATGGTTCGACGACCCCGCGTCGTCGACACATCACTCGCTAGTGCAATGGCGGGGCCCGCAGCGGACATTCTGCCCGGATGCGATCCACTATCAGTGGACCAACATCGAGATCATCGAGGACGACATCATCATCGATCGGTCCTGCGCTCGAGGATGATGATGTTCTCGCGCTCCGCCGCGGTCATCGGTGACACGCGTGCGCCCGCCGCAGCACCATCCGGCGGCGGAAGCGGACGCGTCCACCGGACGCCCGTGTCGATCACGACACGGGTCACGCGCGCCGTGCCGACGACCGCTCCACGCAACGCGTTCGCATCATGCGCCCTCGGCCCGGCGCCGACATCGAGCGCGCGCACCAACCTGATCTGGTTCGGCAACGCGGTGTTACCCACGGAGATGCGGGGCGCGGCGCCGGCCAGCAGGAGGAGCGCGCAGACACTCACACCGAACGCGCTTCTCGTCGATCGCGCACGCGGAGCCGAGCGCTCGCCGAGGATACGACCGACGCGCCGGACGAGCGGCGAGCCACCCGACTCGACCATCGCCGACATCGGATGCAGGCGCGGCGTGTCGTCCACCTCGCGAGCGCGTCCCACCCACTCGGCGACCGCCGCGAGACACTTCGCGAGCGTGACTGGATGACTCGTGCTCGCGACTGCCCAGTCGTCGCAGAGATACTCCGCGACTTCCTGCATGCGATGCCGGGCCAGGCGGTTGAGCGGTTGCATGAACAACACCATCTCGATCGCTCGCGCGGCGACGAGCCACTGCGGATCACGACGCACCAGATGCGCGATCTCGTGCGCCAGCATGCTGTCCTGCTCCACCGGCGCGAGCTCCATGAGCGCACGTCGCGGCAGACACACCTCGTCGCCCGTGAGCGCGACCGGGCTCGCAATGTGGTCCGAGCATGAGAGCCGAACGTTGCGCCGCACACCGGCGCGCGCCAGCAACGCCCGCATACGATCGGCGATTGGCGTCGCGTCGAGTGGCGTGCGGCCACCAAGGACCCGGAGCGTTCGGGCGTGGCCGGCGGTGAGCCACAGCAGTCCCGCGCCCGCGGTCGTAAGCCACAGGATCAGCACTCCGGCCGTCCAGTGCGTCCCCCGCTGGCGCATGAAGAAGACGCGAGGCTCACTTCCCGGCGGGCCGTCGCGAACCGCGAGCCGCATCGCCGGCACCGCTGAGGGCGCGGTTCTCGGCGCCAGGCGGAGTTGACCTGCGAGCGGCTCGCGCGCGACTGCCGTCTGCAATGACGCGGTCACGATCCCACCCACGAGCGCGGTCTTCCAGAACAGGTCGCGCGTGGCATCGCCCATCCGCTTCCACGACGTTGCCACCCACGTCGCGAGGAGGATGAGTGTGCTGTGGACGAGATACGTGAGGAGCCACGCGACGGCGATGTCAGTCCATCGGAGCACGACGAATTCCAGGCTAGCCAGCATCGCTGCCACCGTCGTTGGGGGCGGGCTCGCGCGCGGCCGACGC
Organism: uncultured Gemmatimonadaceae bacterium; assembly: GCA_963829055.1. Taxonomy (GTDB): domain Bacteria; phylum Gemmatimonadota; class Gemmatimonadetes; order Gemmatimonadales; family Gemmatimonadaceae; genus JAJKIV01. The sequence goes on from CAWHHI010000011.1 coordinate 608,641, forward strand.
ACCGCGCCGAGTTCCGTTCTCCGCTTCGGCGATCATCCGCTTCACGCGGTCGAGGTCACCGGGATTCATGTCGCGCGAGCGCAGGAGATGGCTCATGAGCGCGGCGGAGCTGCCGTTGAAGAGCAGCTCTGTGAGCTCGGAGACCATCGAGCCGCGCACGTCCTGTTCGGTGATGAGCGGACGGTAGACGAACTGGCGCCCGTCCAGTCGGTGCTCGACGACGCCGCGCTTCTCGAGGCGCGAGAGGAGCGTCGCGATGGTTGTTTGCGCGAGATCGCGCTCGGGGCGCAGCCGGTTCTGGACGTCCAACACCGTCGCCTCGGCGCGATCCCACAGGATGCGCATGATGGCGAGTTGGAGATCGGTGAGAGAGGTTGGCACGGTTGAGAGGGATGAGGAACCCGGCGCGTTCATGGAGTGGCTAGCCGCGTCGTTCACTTTGGTGAGACAAGCGCCGCGCGTCCGGGGTTGCCGATCACCGCGCAATCGCGGTCGTCATCAGGGTTGCGCCGGCGAACCCGTGCTCCAAAGTTGTTCGCGCCAATCCATACCTGAGCTGCCGTCCGCCTTCGGAGCGCGCACTCCGCAGACGGATCGGTCCATTCTCTACATCGAGGAGTCGCACCTGATGATTCGCATCCCGTTCCACGCGACGGCCGCCGCGGCCATCGCCGTTCTGGCGTCTGGCTGCGCGAAGACCGAAACGAAACCGGCGGCTGATTCCGCCGCGAGCGTTGCTACACCCGCACCGGCGCCTGCTGCCACCGCGAACACGGTCAACTTTACCGCAAAGGAATTCGCGTTCGAGGGGCCGGACACGATTCCCGCGGGGCTCACGGCGTTTCACCTGACCGACGCTGGTAAGGAGTTGCACCACGTCGCGCTCATCAAGCTCGATCAGGGGAAGACGTACGCCGATCTGCAGACCGCGTTCAAGGCAGGTGGTGGTCCACCACCGGCGTGGGCGGTGGCGTACGGCGGTGTGAACCCGCCGGCGCCGGGCGAGTCGGCTACAGCCATGCAAGTGATGGAACCGGGCAACTATGCGGTGGTCTGCTTCGTCGAAGGCGCGGATCATGTCCCGCACATGGCAAAGGGCATGATGAAGCCGCTCACGGTGACGGCATCGGCGAACGCGAACATGACCGAGCCGACGGCCGACGTCACGCTGACGCTCAGCGACTACAAGTTCGTTCTCTCGAAGCCGCTCGTCGCGGGCAAGCAGATGATCAAGGTCGAGAACGAAGCTACGCAGCCGCACGAGGTCGTGCTGGTTCAGCTGGCGCCGGGGAAGACGATCGAGGACGTCGGCAAGTGGGTCATGGACATGAAGGGCCCGCCGCCGGGAAAGCCGATTGGTGGCATCCCGGGGTTCATGGCCGGGAAGAACACGTACTTCGAGGTGAACCTCGCGCCGGGCGACTACGGAATGATCTGCTTCATAGGGGATGCGAAGGACGGCAAGCCGCACTTCGCGCACGGCATGGCGCAGACGTTCAAGATCAGCTGAGCCCAGAGGGAGGCCTTAGGAAGGAGGCCGGAGGAAGGAGGGCGGACGGCGGATGGCGGACGTCGAGGCGGAGCGTGTCATCCCGAGCGTCGCGCGAGGGATCTTCTGCGACGTCATCGTGGCAGCCTCGCCACGAGGACGTCGAGAAGATCCCTCGCTGCGCTGCTCGGGCTGACACGCTCGGCATGCCATCCGCCGTCCGCCGTCCGCCCTCCGAAGGCCGCCTCCTTCCTACGGCCTATTTCTTTGGTGGAGGCGGCGGCGGCGTTAGGCTCGCCTTCCATGCCGCCTCGAGTCCCGGGACGTCGTGCGGCAGTGACTTCGCCTGGGCGAGGGTGGCGCTGAGTGGCTCGCCGCGCCGCGTTCGGTCGACGACCTGCCTGATGATCCCGCGGCCCTCACGGGCCCACATGAACTCGACCAGGCTCGCGGACTGGAGCGCAGCCAGCGTCTCCCGCGGTTGTTTCCGGAGGTTCTGCGGCTGAACCGGCCGGCCACGGGAGTCGACCCGACTCTGGTCCATCCCGCTGAGCGCTCCTTCACTCGACACACCGGCAGGAATGGAGGATTCGGGGATCGACATCTGCACGAGCGTGTCGATCGGTACGAGGTCGCCCAGCTGCGACGCGAGCTGCGCGTTGCGATTACGAGACGACGGGTACCCAGTCACGAGCTGCGTCGCACCGGCGACAATCCAGTCCGGCAGCGGGCTCGCGCCCACCGCCGTATCCGCGCTCAGAACCCACTGCCGCGCGACCTTGTTACGCACCGACGACACCAGGAACCTCGCGATCGGGAGCGGATTTCCTTCGCGGTCTCGCGGAATGTTCACGTGCTCCCACACGATGATCTTGGCTCCCGACGTTCGCACGACGCTATCCATGGCCGCGCTGTCCGCGGGCTGCACGATCAGGCCAACGGCCGTTCTGGGCGGAAGCGTCTGGAAGTAGCGACGATATGGTAGCTGCGCGTCGTCGAGCAGCAGGAAGATGCCGCCCAGCAGGGAGCGATCGCGTGAGGCGACGACGATGTCGCTGCTGTCCAGCACGGAGAAATGATCGTTCGCGCCGATCGGCACGACCTTGACGGTCGGCTCGAATCCGGGAATCCCGGTCGTTTCGGGGGGCGGCCCTGAGGAGCACGCCAACGCGAGTGCCAGCAGGAAGGTCGCGCTCGTCAGGCTCGTGAGGCGTACTACGGGTCGTCGCACCGCGTCCATCTGGATTCCTGGCATCGCGTTCTCAGTCCGTTCCGGTTTTGGGTCTGTCGGAAGCGTTCGGGGGGCCGTCCGCCGGGGTCTACTCCCAATGGGCCCGCCGGTTCCCTCGCTTTCCGGCCTCGACAAGTCTAGTGCCTCGGCACCAGTGCGACGACCCGCACGGGACCGCCGGAGCCGCCTTCGATCTTCATGGGCAGCGCGAACAGGAGCGCCCCGGTGGCGGGCAGCAGGTTCAGGTTCGTGAGGTTCTCGATGCCGGGAACGTCGGCGGCGGCCGCGATGCGGTGGACCATGAAGTCCTGCGACGCGCCGTAGTCGATGGACGCGGCGTCCACGCCAATGGCAGCCGCACGGCGCTCCTGAATCAGAAGCCTGGCGGCTTCGACGCCGTAGCTCGGGAAGTGGAGCTTGGAGGCGTCGTTTGGCGTGTCATCGCCCATGTACGATTTCTTGTCAGGCCAGCGCGTGCTCCATCCGGTGCGCAGCAGCACGATCGTCCCGGGCGGAATGCGGCCGTTCGTGCGCTCGAACGCGAGGACGTCGTCACGCGTTAGGCGGTAGTCCTGGTCAGCCCGGGTCCGCGCCGTGACGTCGATCACGACCGCCGGCGCGATGAGCCGGTCGAGCGGCACGCGGTCGACGGTGAGGTGCCCTTCGCCGAAGTGGATCGGGGCGTCGAGGTGGGTGCCGCCGTGCTCGGGAGCCGAAAACGCGAACGACGAGTAGAACCAGCCGCCCGGCGTCTGTCCGTACGACAGGCTGTCGAGCTTGAACGTCGTCGGCGACGTCGGCCAGTAGATGGTCTTCGCGTTGAGCGCGTGCGTGAGATCGACCGTTCGATAGCTCCGCAGGTCGAGCGTCTGCGCGCCCACGCCGCGCGCCCACGCCGGTATGACCGACGCGAGCACGAGCGCAACGGCGAACACGCGAGCCTGACGACGTCCGGGGTTCATTGTTTCCTCCCTGTCGTTATCCGGCGCAACCGCGGTCTGCGGTCGCGCTTGTGTGAGCCGCGTCCATGAAGCAAGGGCGACGCAGCTTGCGGCTGTGCAGCCCATATAAAAGGTATGGCAACCAACGCGGCGCTCAGCGCTAGCGGATATGCGCCGTCGTATCGTGGAGGGCAAGCGCGAGAAGAGAACACGGAGGCAACACGCACGCGCCACACCGTATCGCAACGCTCGAACGAACCCTCCTAACGGCAGAGGTAGGCACGGTAAGTGGTCGTCCCGTTGTGATCCCAATGGACTACCTCTTGCTCAATGCACGAAGGTGAACAACTCGAACCCGCAGCTCGCGGTTCGGACCGCTGGCACCACGACGAGCCTGACCGGCTTTTCGCCGTCGTTCGCCGCGAACGGGACATACACCGTGATCGTTACAGGCACGGCCGCGTCGCCGGTGTTCACGACGCTGAACGATGAGTTCATCACGCCGACCAGCGGGTCGGCTCCGCCACGCCTAACGTCGACGTGCCATTGCGGCGTATGTCCGCGTCGTCGTACCTGACGGCTCGCGCCGCCAGGCAGGAGGATTTCCCATGACGACCCTCGAACGTCACGAGCCGCAACCGGCGACCGCAGAAGAGCCGACACAGGTCGCACCGGGCCTGGCTTACCTGAGAGACCGTATCGTGAACGTGGCGTTCATCGCGTCGTCCGATGGACGTGACGGTGAGTGGGTGCTCGTAGACGCCGGGCTCCCCGGTGCGGCATCGCGCATCGTCCGAGCCGCCGAGTCGCTGTTCGGTGCAGGCGCGACTCCGGCGGCCATCGTCCTCACGCACGGCCACTTCGACCATGTCGGGTCGCTGCGTGAGCTGGTCCGGCGCTGGCAGGTGCCGGTGTACGCCCACGAGCTCGAGTTGCCGTACCTGACGGGCCGCTCGTCCTATCCACCGCCGGATCCGGCGGTGGGCGGGGGAGCGATGGCGACGATGTCGCGCTTCTTCCCACGCAAGCCCATCGACCTTGGCGACTCGGTGCAGCCGCTCCCGAAAGATGGAACTGTTCCCGTGATCGGGGAGTGGCGATGGCTCCATACACCGGGGCACGCGCCGGGCCACGTCTCGTTGTTTCGCGACTACGATCGCGCGCTCGTCGCTGGAGATGCGTTCGTCACGACGAAGCAGGAATCACTGTGGGCGGCGATGACACAGCGGCCCGAGGTCCACGGACCGCCGGCGTACTTCACCATGGATTGGACGGCGGCCGAGTCGTCGGTCGATGATCTCGTGGCGTTGCGGCCGAGCGTCGCGGTGACGGGCCACGGCATGGCCATGCGCGGTGAGCGGCTCGAGCGCGAGCTGCGCGAGCTATCGATGAACTTCCGCGACCGGGAGGTGCCTCGACGTGGTCGGTACGTCGGCCATCCGGCGGTCGCCGATCGCTCCGGCGTCATCTTCGTTCCGCCGCCCGTCGCTGACGTCGTCGGCCGCACGGTGACTGGCGTCGCCGCGGCCGCGGTGGCGCTGGTGACACTCGCCGCCGTTAGGCGGCGGAGCAACGGCGGATAGCAGCACGCGAGCGGATAGCATCACACGACCAGGAGGCGCGATCGCACGGTGCGATCGCGCCTCCGCGCGCATGACGGATCACTGTCTCCAGCTTCATAAACGCTCCATGAATACCTGCCCCGACCGTCTGATTCGTTAGGCGGCGACGGTCCGGCAGGTCATTCGGCGGTGCCCGCAACAGGACGCGGCCCGGCGCGGTTCCTGCACTAGATATAGTTGCGATACAGACCTTATTGCTTTGGACAGCAACTGTGCAGCTCAGCAGTATTCGCTGCACGGGCCAGGAGGTGCGTCGGAAATGGCTTGCGACCGGGCAATGTTGAACGTCTCGAAATGCGGCCGAGTGGGCACGCTGCTGTTGGTGGCCGCGCTCTGCGGGTGCACGCGCGAGATCCCGCGGTCTGCCGAAGCCGAAACCGCGTCGGCGCGACCTGCCACCACAACCGCCTCCAGCACGCCGTCCGCGACGGGCGCGCGCGCGGAGATCACCATCCCGGGCCGAGACGCTGAGGACGGGCAGTGGATCCGACCGGCGAAGGACTACGCGAGCACGCGGTTCAGCGGACTCGATCAGATCACGACCGCCAACGCCGCCTCACTCAAGCTCGCGTGGAGCTTCTCGACCGGCGTGCTGCGCGGGCAGGAGGCGGCGCCGCTCGTCGTGGGCAGCACGATGTACGTCGTGACGCCGTATCCGAACATCCTCTACGCGCTCGATCTCTCGAAGCCCGGCGCGCCGGCGAAATGGAAGTACGAGCCGAAGCCGCTCGCCGCCTCGCAGGGCGTCGCGTGCTGCGACGTCGTGAACCGCGGCGCCGTCTACGACAACGGCAAGATCTTCTACAACACGCTCGACAATCAGACGGTCGCCGTCGACGCGAACACCGGGAAGGAGCTGTGGCGCACGCAGCTCGGTGACATCAACAACGGCGAGACGATCACGATGGCGCCGCTCGTCGTGAAGGGGAAAGTTCTCGTCGGCAACAGTGGCGGCGAGATGGGTGTGCGCGGATGGCTCACGGCCCTCGATGCCGGCACCGGCAGAGTGGCGTGGCGCGCGTATCACACCGGGCCCGACTCGCTCGTGCTCATCGGCTCGCGCTTCAAGCCGTTCTACAAGAGCGATCAGGGCAAGGACCTGGGCGTGAAGACGTGGCCGCCCGACAAGTGGAAGCAGGGCGGCGCCGGCGCGTGGGGGTGGATCTCGTACGACGCGGCGCTCGACCTGATCTACTACGGCACGGCCAATCCGGGACCATGGAATCCCGAGCATGCGGCCCGGCGACAACAAGTGGTCGTCGACGACGTTCGCGCGCGACCCCGATACGGGTGAAGCGGTGTGGGCGTACCAGGTCACGCCGCACGATCTGCACGACTACGACGGCATCAACGAGAGCATCCTGCTCGACCTGCCATGGAACGGGCAGCAACGCCGAGTGCTCGTGCGGCCAGAGCGAGATGGCTATGTGTACGTGCAGGACCGCGCGACCGGCGAGGTGCTGGCGGCCGACACGTTCGGCGTCGTCAACTCCACGTTAGGCGTCGATCTCAAGACGGGCCGTCCGGCGGTCAACAAGGAGAAGGAGCCCATCACCGGACAGGTCGTGCGGATGATCTGCCCGGCGTCACCGGGTACGAAGGACTGGCAGCCGTCGGCGTTCTCGCCGCGCACGGGGCTCATCTACATCCCGCACCAGAACCTGTGCATGGACGTCGAGAGCGTGGAGGCGAACTACATCGCCGGCACGCCGTACGTGGGCATGAACGTGAAGATGTACGCCGGACCGGGCGGGCACCGCGGCGAGTTCGACGCGTGGGACCCGATCGCGCGGAAGAAAGTATGGAGCCTCAAGGAGAACTTCCCGGTCTGGAGCGGAGCGCTCGTGACGGCGGGCGATGTCGCGTTCTACGGCACCATGGACGGGTGGTTCAAGGCGGTCGACGCGCGCACCGGCAAGCAACTCTGGCAAACGAAGCTGGGCTCGGGGATCATCGGACAGCCGATCACGTACCGCGGCCCTGATGGCAAACAGTACGTGGCGATACTCGCCGGCGTCGGTGGTTGGACGGGCGCCATCGTCTCCGGAGGGCTCGACCCGCGTGACTCGAGCGCCGCGCTCGGGATGGTGAACGCGATGCGCGACCTGCCTAACGCCACGACCAAGGGAGGGACGCTCTACGTCTTCGCGTTGCCATGATCACGCCCATGATCACGCCTCGGAATGTTGCATTGGCCATGGTGACGTCGGTCGCGACGCTGCTCGGAACGGCAGGCACCACGACGGGCTCGGCCCGCCCGCTTCGCGTCTGCGCTGACCCGAACAACCTGCCCTTCTCCGACTCGACCGGCGCGGGGTTCGAGAACCGGCTCGCCTCGCTCGTCGCCAGCGAGATGAAGACGACGGTGGCGTATACGTGGTGGGCGCAACGGCGCGGCTTCGTCCGCAACACGCTCAACGCGCAGGAGTGCGACGTCGTCATGGGCGTGCCCGCGTCGTTCGAGCTGACCGCGGTCACGCGCCCGTACTACCGCTCGTCCTACGTCTTCGTCTCACGCCGCGACCGCGGGCTGCATGTCCGCTCGCTCGACGACCCGGCGCTCAGGCGCCTCACGATCGGCGTGCAGCTCGTCGGAGACGACTACGCGAACACACCACCCGCCCATGCGCTCGCGCGGCGCGGCATCGTCCAGAACGTGCGCGGGTACCAGGTACAGGGAGACTATCGCCAGCAGTCGCCGCCGGCACGCATCGTCGACGCCGTCGCCAACGGCGACGTGGACATCGCGCTCGCGTGGGGACCGCTCGCCGGATACTTCGCGTCACGCGAGCGCGTGCCGCTGGATGTCGTGCCGGTGTCGCCGGAGTTCGACTCCGCCTTCGCTGCCGTTCGTGTTCGACATCTCGATGGGCGTGCGACGCGCGGACCGCACGCTTCGCGATACGCTCGACGCGATTCTCGTCCGGCGCCGTTCGTCGATCGACAGCCTGCTCCGCGCCTACGGCGTTCCGCTGGTGAACGCGAAGCGGTCGGCGTCGACGAACAGCGCGCCACGTCCAGGCCGGGAGGTCCAATGATCGCCCGCACCGCTTCACGCCGAGAGCGCTCGCGTGCGCAACGCTGTTGTCGTCGCCATCGCGCTCGCCGCCATGCAGCCGGGTGCAAACGCGAGGAGCGACGATTCGACGCCGAGGCGCCGTCGGCACCGGCCTACGCCGCGGTCGCGCAGGACACGCTGCAGCCTGGAGTGCCCAGGCCCGACATCGACGTCGTCAATTCGTCCGAGAAGAACGCGTACGACATCTCCGAGGGCAAACGACTGTTCGAGCAGTGGAACTGCAGCGGCTGCCACTCGCACGGCGGCGGTGGAATGGGGCCGCCGCTGATGGATGACGAGTGGATCTACGGTAGCGATCCGGAGAACATCGTCGCCACGATCGTCGAGGGCCGGCCTAACGGGATGCCGTCGTTCCGCGCGCGGATCACGAACCAGCAGCTGTGGGAGATCGCTGCGTACGTGCGTTCGATGGCCGGGCTGACACCCAAGGCTCCGAGTCCGGGGCGTGATGACGACATGCAGTACAAGGTGGACGAGCAGCGTACGGCGGCGCAGCCACCCCGTGCGTCGGCATCGCGCGGCACGCCGCCGAAGTCGGAAAAGCCATGAGCGCCATGACGTGGGCGGGTAGCATCTTCGACACGGCTGGAAGCCAGGCGGAACGCATCGCGCGGCTCGCATGGTTCATCATCACCGTGTCGACCATCGTGTACGTGCTCGTGCTCGCGGCCACCGCGCTCGCGGTACGTCGCGCACGCGCGCGCACTGCGCGCGGTGATCTCGCTGATCAGGCGCCGGAGACCGAGCGCCGCCTCACGCGGCATGTGCTCATCGCGACGGGCGTGAGCACGATTCTCCTGCTCGTGTACGTCACGGTCACCGCGCAGACCGGACGCGCGATCGCGTGGCCCATGAACTCCACGCAACAACCGCTCACGGTCGAGGTCACAGGGCATCAGTGGTGGTGGGAGTTCCGCTATCGCGACTCCGTTCCGAGCAACTGGCTCAGCACGTCGAACGAGCTGCACATCCCCGTCGGGCGGCCCGTCCGGGTGATCCTGTTGTCGAACGACGTCATTCACAGCTTCTGGGTGCCCGAGCTGCACGGCAAGCAGGACGCGATTCCCGGCCACCGGAACACGACGTGGCTGCAGGCGGATCGCCCCGGCGTGTGGAAGGCGCGGTGCGCGGAGTTCTGCGGCTACCAGCACGCGAAGATGGCGTTCGACGTCGTCGCCGAGTCGCCCGCGCGCTTCAATCAGTGGTACGTGAGCCAGCTCGCGTCGGCGTCGCCGCCAACTGACACGTCGGCAAAGCGCGGGCAGGACGTCTTCGTGCAGCGCACGTGCGTCATGTGCCACACGATCAGCGGAACGCCGGCCGGTAGCCGTGTGGGTCCCGAGCTGTCACACCTCGCGACGCGCCCGTCGATCGCCGCTGGCTCCCTGCCTAACACGCGCGAGAACCTGAGCCGCTGGATTCTCAACCCTCAACTCATCAAGCCCGGCGTGCACATGCCGCCGAATCCGCTGCCGCCGTCCGAGATGAATGCGTTGCTCGATTACCTGGAGACACTCAAGTGACCGCGCAACCCGTACCCGCCGAATCCGCGCCACGCGATGTGGCTGACGAATCGGTCCACGCTCGTCTGGAACGCGTCTGGGCAAACAAGCCCGGACTGTGGGGCTGGATCACGTCCGTCAATCACAAGTCGATCGCGCTCCGCTCCATCATCACCGCGTTCGCGTTCTTCGCCCTCGCCGGTGTGGAAGCCGCGCTCATCCGCGTTCAGCTCGCGCGCCCCGAGAATTCGCTCATCGGCCCCGACCGGTACAACCAGCTGTTCACGGTGCACGGATCGACGATGATGTTCCTGTTCGCCGTGCCCGTCGTGCAGTCGGTCGCGCTGTACCTCGTGCCGATGATGATCGGCACGCGCAACGTCGCCTTCCCGCGTCTCAACGCGTTCGGGTACTGGACGTACCTGATCGGCGGCGTGCTGCTGTACGTCGGGCTGTTCACGAACACCGGCCCGGACCAGGGGTGGTTCAGCTACCCGCCGCTCGCGGGGCCCGAGTTCTCGCCGGGTAAGCGCGTCGACATCTGGGCGCAGATGATCACGTTCACGGAGATCGCGGCGATCGTCGCCGCCATCGAGATCATCGCGACGGTCTTCAAGCAGCGCGCGCCCGGCATGTCGCTCAATCGCGTACCGCTGTTCGTCTGGGCGATGGTCATCATGTCGTTCATGGTGCTCGTCGCGATGCCATTCGTCGCGACCGCCAGCATGATGCTGGCGATGGATCGGCTCATCGCGACGCAGTTCTTCAATCCGGCCGAAGGCGGCGATGCGCTGCTCTGGCAGCACCTGTTCTGGTTCTTCGCGCATCCCGAGGTCTACATCATCTTCATCCCGGCGCTCGGGATGGTGTCGTCCATCGTCGCGACGTTCTCGCGACGGCCGGTGTTCGGCTACACCGCGATCGTGCTCTCGATGGTGTCGGTGGCGTTCCTGTCGTTCGGACTGTGGGTGCACCACATGTTCGCGACGCCGCTTCCGCAGACCGGCCAGAGCTTCTTCACGGCCGCGAGCGCGATGATCGCGATCCCGACCGGCGTCCAGATCTTCTGCTGGATCGCGACGATCTGGGCCGGACGACCGCGCTTCACGACGCCGATGCTGTTCGTCGTCGGCTTCATCGCGCTGTTCACCATCGGCGGACTGTCCGGGCTCATGATCGCCGCGGTTCCGGTCGACCTGCAGCTCACCGACACGTTCTTCCTCCCGGGTCACATCCACTACGTGCTGCTCGGCGGCATGGTGTTCCCGTTGTTAGGCGGCGTGTTCTACTGGTTCCCAAAGATCACCGGGCGGATGCTCAGCGAGTCACTCGGCAAGCTGAGCTTCTGGCTGCTGTTCGTCGGCGTGAACGTCACGTTCTTCCCGCAGCTGTTGTTAGGCATGGCCGGCATGCCGCGGCGCATCTACACGTACAGCGCGGACACAGGCTGGGGCCCGCTGAACATGACGTCCAGCGTGGGCGCCGCGCTGCTCGCGCTTGGCATCATCGTTCTCGTCGTGAACATCGCCCGCGCACTCGCGTCCGAGCCTAACGCCGGCGCGGACCCATGGGGCGGTGAGACGCTCGAGTGGGCCATGAGCTCGCCCGCGCCCGACTATAACTTCGCCTACATCCCGATCGTGCACGGACGCAGCGCCCTGTGGGCCGATACAGGTCCGCTCGAGGCCGTGTCCGGCCTGCGAGAGGACCGCCGCGAGGTGCTGGAGACGACGATGCTCGACGCGGAGCCCGACGCGCGCCACGAGCACCCCGATCCGACGATCACACCGCTGCTCGCCGCCATCGCGGTCGGCATCACGCTGATCTGGGGCATCTTCGACCCAATCGCGTTCGCTGTCGGTGGCGTACTGACGTTCTTCGCCCTGGTCGCGTGGGGATGGCCCAGGCGAGAGAAGCCGAACACGCGTGAGATCGTGGAGACACCGCAATGACGGTCGTCGGCCAGATCCCCGCGGATACGGCGAGCGCGGCCGCACGACCGCTGCGTCCGGTCTTCGACGCGAGCGAGCTGCCGAGCGTTGCGTTTGGGAGCCGGACGGTGACCTGGTGGGGAACCGTCGGCTTCATGGTCGCCGAGACGGCGACGCTGGCCGCGTGCGTCGCTGCCTACTACTACGTGCGCCGCAACTTCAACGCGTGGCCACCGCTGCACACGCCGCTGCCCGATCTGCTCATCCCGACGATCAGTCTCGTCGTGCTGATCCTCTCGGTGATCCCCTGCTACCTCTTCGCGAAAGCGTCGGAGCGGCTCGACGAAGCGGCGACGAAGCGGTGGATGTGGATCGCGGTCGTCGTCATGATGGCGGCGACAGCGCTGCGGTTCCTCGAGTTCGGAGCGCTCAACGTACGCTGGGACGCGAATGCGTACGCGTCCGTTGCGTGGGCGATCGTCTTCGCGCACTTCACGCTCCTGCTCGCCGATACGCTCGAGACGCTGGTGTTCGCCGTCATTCTGACACGCGGTGACGCGCCGCCGCGCTTTTTCCCCGGCTTCGCCGAGGACGCGTTCTACACGTACTTCATGGTGCTGGCGTGGATTCCGTGTTACGTGACGGTGTACCTCGTGCCGCACTGGGTCTGACGCATGGCCACTGTCGACGTTCGCCCCGAAGCGCCACCGCGTGAGCATCCACCGGTGTCCGATACCGCGCTCTGGGTCTCGGTGCTCACCGGTCCGCTCGTGTTCCTGCTCAACCTCCAGATCAACTACGTCATGGTGGATTGGGCGTGCAACACCGGCAACGACTGGTCGCTGCACGTCGTTCACCTGGTGTGCCTTGTTGTCTCGGCCGCTGCCGGGTTCCTCGGCTTCTCGATGTGGAGACGCATCGGGGCAGAGTGGCCCGACCCCGGCGCCGGGTCGGTGTCTCGGTCGCGATTGCTGGCCATGGTCGGGGCGTTAGGCGGGGCGCTGTTCGCCATCAGCATCTTCGCGCAGTGGATCACGGTGATGGTCCTCGGCACGTGTCCCCGGGCCTGATCGTCTTCGCACACATCGGCGCACCGCTCCGGCCACACGATCTGTGGCGAGCGTGGACGTTCGAACCGGTGACGATCGTTCTGCTCGTGCTTTCCGCCGGGATGTACGCGCGTGGGCTGACGCGCCTCTGGCACGCGGCAGGTGTTGCGCGTGGCGTGCGTCGCCGCGACGCATGGGCCTTCGCGGCCGGGTGGACGCTGCTGGCCCTCGCGCTCCTGTCACCACTCCACGCGCTCGGCGGCGTGCTGTTCTCGGCCCACATGACGCAGCACGAGCTGCTGATGACCGTGGCGGCGCCACTGTTGGTGTTAGGCAGACCGCTCATTCCATTCGTCTGGGCGCTCTCGCCGCGGTGGCGGAGGATCAGCGGACGCTGGGTGAGCGCGCGCGTAGTCGCGCAGCCATGGCACGTGCTGACTCATCCGGCGAGCGCGTTCCTGCTCCATGGAGCAGCGATCTGGTTCTGGCATCTGCCGTCACTCTATGATGCGACCGTCGAGAGTGAGCTCATGCACACGGCGCAACACCTGAGCTTCGTGCTCACCGCATTGCTGTTCTGGTGGGTGGTACTTCAGCCAAGTGGCGTGCGTGGTGGCGCGCCTGCGTCTATCGGAATGCTGTTCGGCACCGTGCTGCATACTGGAGCGCTCGGTGCGCTCCTCACGCTGACGTCGCGGCTCATCTACTCCGCGTACGCGACGACGACGGGACCATGGGGCCTCACGCCAGTCGAGGACCAGCAGCTCGGCGGCATCATCATGTGGGTGCCCGGCGGACTGGCGTACGTCGTCGCGGCGCTGGCCCTGGTGGTGAGGATGCTTCGTGAGTCGGAGCACCGCGTCGCGCGACGCGAGTTGGCACGTGCATCGACATTCGATGCAGGGCAGTCGCATTCTGGCTGGGACCCCATTTGATGTCGGAAATCATCACGGAGTCCCTGTTGGGCGTAGATGCCGCCAGTGAAGCCATCGCCGAGTCGCCCTGCGTCACACCCCATGTCGTCAGGCGGCTCGTGGCACGTGCATGGTGGCTCGTGTGTCTGCTACCTGCCGCGGTCCTGCTCGCCGTCGCCATGTCGCGCGGATGAAACACGTCCTCGACTAGTCAGGCCCGTGCCGGCACGAGACACGCGATTGCGAGCGATGAACCTACCCGAGTGATCGATGCCGCCATATCAAGCCGTCGCGGATGCCAAGGCGGATGAGCGCCGTGAGCCGCCACCGGACCAAGGGTCCGGAGCTCGAGGAGAAGGAAAAGAAGAAGGCGGACGAGGAGGAGTCGCTCAACGCGAGCATCACCTACGAGGTGATTCGCCGCGAGGGCGAGACGGAGCTCGAGCGTTCACCGCAGGCGCTCGCCTGGTCGGGGCTCGCGGCCGGGCTTTCCATGGGGTTCATCCTCGTCGCGGAGGGATTACTCCGCTCGCACCTGCCTGACGCGCCGTGGCGGCCGCTCGTCGCGAAGCTCGGCTACAGCGTCGGCTTTCTCATCGTGATTCTGGGGAGTCAGCAGCTGTACACCGAGAATACGCTCACGCCGATCGTCCCGCTGCTGACGCGGAAGTCCGGCGAGATGCTTGGCCGCGTGCTGCGACTGTGGGCGATCGTGCTCGTGACGAATCTCGTGGGCACGATCGTGTTCGCGTGGGTGCTGGCGCGAACGACACTGTTCGACCCCGAGGTACACGTCGCGTTTCTGGGCGTAGCGAGCGAGGCGCTTCGCGGGGAGTTCGCCACGACGTTCCTGCGCGCGATCTTCGCCGGCTGGCTCATTGCGCTGATGGTCTGGATGCTGCCGGCGTCACAGCAGGAGCAGGTGCCGGTGATCGTGGGGATGACGTACCTCGTGGGCGTCGCGGGTCTGGCGCACATCATCGCGGGGTCGACGGAGGTGGCGTACCTGGTCGCGCGTGGCGCGGCGACGTGGGGGGACTACTTCGGCCGGTTCGTGATTCCGACCGCGTTGGGTAATACGTTAGGCGGGGTGACGCTCGTCGCCGCGCTCAATCATGCCCAGGTAGTTGGTGGGAAGGATTGATTGCCGACAAGACAGATGGTTCATCTCGAGGTCCAACAGCGACGCAGAAGACGCAGGCGGGCGCTCGCGGGCGCAACGCAGAAGGACGCAGAAACTGCAACACTCCTATGGGGACAGGCCCTGTTGCCGGTCAGGCCACGAAAAACGGGGAACCGCTTCGGGCGAGCCAATGCGTCCCGAGGTCGTCCCCCTTTTCAAAGCTTGGCGCACCGCGACTGTCCCGAGCGGCTGTTTTCCTGCGTCCTTCTGCGTTGCGCGCAGAGCGCGCCTGCGTATTCTGCGTCGCTGTTGGAGGCGCGACGCAACTATGCGGACCACGCCGTCGGACGCCGGTCCCACCGATGTGATCGCAAACGCGACACGAGCTCGGGGTCCAGCGGGCCGCGGTCGCTCGCCCTGATGTTCGCCTGGACGTGTGGGACGCGGCGCATGCCCGGGATGACCGTCGCGACGTCGGCGTTCGCGAGAATAAATCGCAGCGCCAACTCAGGCAGAGTCGACCCCTGCGGTACGAGCGGTGTGAGCGCATCCACGCGATCCATCGTCGGGCCGAGGTTCTCGGGGCCGAAGTAGATCCGCCGGAAGTCGCCTTGGGGGAACTGCGTCTCCCTCGTTAGGTGGCCCGTCAGCGAGCCTTCGTCGAAGGGAACCCGCGCGATCACCGCGATGCCGAGCTCGCGACACAGCGGGAAGAGCTCATCTTCCGGCGCCTGGTCGAAGATGTTGTAGATGACCTGCACGGCGTCGATGAGACCCGTGCGCAGCGTCTCGAGGCCGTTCTCCGGTTCCCAGCGGTTGACGCTGATGCCCGCGCCGCCGATGAGCCCTTCGCGCTTCAGGTCTTCGATCACGCGCTGCCAGCGGTCGTCGCGCGCCCACGCGTCTTCCCAGACGTGGAACTGCAGCAGATCCACCGACTCGAGGCCGAGATTCTCGAGGCTGGACTCGGCGTAGCGGCGGATGTGATCGGGCGGAAACACGTCGTCGAGTGAGAACTCCGGACGCGACGGCCACGTCCGGTTCTTCGGCGGAACCTTTGTCGCCGTGTACAGGCGCTGGTCGGGATGCGCCCGCACGAGCTCGCCGAGGAAGCGCTCGCTGCGGCCGTCGCCGTACGCCCATGCGGTGTCGAAGAAGTTGCACCCGAGACGCACCGCTTCGTCGAGCGCCTGACGAGTCAGGTCATCGTCGGACCCGGTCCAGCCAGCGAGCCCCCACATGCCGTAGCCGACTTCGCTGACCTTCCAGCCCAGTCGGCCGAACGTCCGATATTGCATGATCCGATGACCTAACGAGAACGGTGAGCGCCTGCGAACGGGGCGGGAATCTGAAAGCTAGCAGAAGCGCTAGCAGCAAGGCGACCAGCGACCAGCACGAGCGACCAGCCACAAGCTGCAGTGATCAGTTCCCGTTGCGGTTCCCCGTTCCCGGTTCCCGCTACGGTCTCGGCCGTCGGTTCTGTCCACCCTGCTGCTGTCCCGCGTTCTTGATGCGGTCCGGCAACCGCGCCCACTGCTCCGCCGTCAATATCGCCTCCGCCTCGGCTACCGCCTTCTGGGCATTTGCTCGGCCCTCCTCGAGTTTCGGCCGCAGCGCGCCGAACAGCGCTCCCGGATCCGGGTTCGCGCCCGCCTTCTCGATCTCCTTTCGCACCTCCTCCGATACGCGCTGATTTCTCGCATCGAGCGAGTCGCGCAGCGTCGTTAGGCGAACGGTCTGCGAATCCGTGAGCGCGATCGAGTCCTTGCGCGCCAGGATCTGCGTGATCGGGTTCGGGAGCACGCGCTCGAATCGCGACGCGAAATTGCCCGGGCCTCCGGGGCCGCCGGTTCGCCCAACGCCGCGTTGCGCGAGTGCGCCGCGGACGAGATCGCGCGTGCGATCCGGTCCGAGCGTGTAGCGTGCCTGGAAGCCGATCTGAAACGGCAGAACAACGCTTCCCTGCCCACTTCTCTGTGCGCCGAAGCGCTCGTTCACCTGATAGAGATACCGCTCCGACGACGCGTCGAACCCGCGCACGTACAACAGCGTCGGGTCACCTGCGCGGAAGCTTCCCCAACCCTGCAGGTTTTTCTGACCATTGAACAGCTGATCGATGCCGCCGAGGAAGTTGACCGTCGTCACCGAGAGCATGAGGCGTCGGTCGAGTCCGAGCGCGCGCGGACGGTAGTTCACCTGAAAATCGAGCGACGGCTGCCACGGACCCGTGCACGAGTTGCGACCCGCCACGGCACCGATCTGCGAGCGCAGGCAATCAGCGACGCTGGAGGAGCTCTTGTCGATGAGCCGCTGCATCGCGTTCGCCACGCCTGTATCGGCCGTGGCGCTCGGGATCGAAAACGAACGCGCGGTCGTTGCGTGCGCCGTCGGCGTTGATGTCCGACGCGACGATCGGTGTGAACGGCGCACCCGAGGACAGACGCGCAATCGTCGTGAGCTCGAGCCCTTCGTTGAACGGATACGTCACCGTCCCCACGATCGAGTGTCGCCGATCGAAGTTGCTCGGCGCCCATTCCCGGACGTTCGGATCGCCGGCGGTTGTTGCCGAAGCGAAGCCACCGGTTGCGGAGCCGCCGCCCGCGGAGGATTGATCGCGCGATCGCCCGAGCGTGTACGACACGTTGAAGATCGCGCCCGAGCGCGTGATGCCGTTCGCGCCCACCGTCACCTGTTCGCTGTGCGACGCGAGATCCGACCCTACCGCGATCACCTGACCATACTGCGGCGCGATTCGGGACGAGGCGATCGACACAACGCCCGTCGCCGGCACGATGGCCGACGCGTCCGCGAAGACCGGTCGCCCACCTTCCGCCGCGAGTCCGAATCGCGGCGTGACGTTCAGATTCAGATCGCGGAAGCCGTACTGGTTCACGCCGCGCGCATAGTTCGCGTCCACGGACAGCTGCATGCGATCGAAGACTCGTCGCTGAGCACCTAACGACGCGCGCCATGCGCGCGGCGCGCCGAAATTCGGGTCGAACACCGTCACGTTAGGCCGAGCAGTCGTGGGAGGCGTGTTGACGGTGCCGCCGGCACAGGTGGCGGGGATGTCCGAGGCATCACCCGACAGATTGTCCCAGTTCGGCGCCGGAACGAACGCGCCGATGCAGTAGAGCTGCGATTCGGACAGCAACAGCCCGGTCGCGTTCTGTGCCGCCGAGTAGAGCGATGTCGGAATGACGCTCCGGAACTCTCCGATGCCACCGCGGATGATGACGGGCGTCGTCTGGGCGGCTGTGGCGTTAGGCCTGGCGCCGTTTCCACCGCCGGCAGCGCCTCCACCACCTCCTCGCCGTCCGCCGCCAGGACCGCCGCCTCCGAACCCGCCAGCACCAAAGCCCCCGCCCGTTCCGGCTCCTCCCAACGCCCATGTGAAACCGACGCGCGGGCTCACACGCACGTCGGTCGGGATCTCGTCTGTCCGGTAGCCGAAGAGCTGCTCGACCGCCGGGTTGTACGCCGGTGCGCCGTTGAACTGCGATCGCTCGAGGCGTGCGCCGTACGTGAGTTGCAGCGAGCGTGATTGCCGCCACGTGTCACCCATGTACACCGCGGAGTTGACGCTCGTGCCGCTTCGGATGCGCGGCGACAGGGTGCGGGTGAAGCTCGACGGGCGGTTGGCCTCGAGATCCTCGAGCGAGTTGAACGTGTACGTCCCAAGGCGGTTCGTCGTCATGTTCTGGTCGAACCGCGATCCGCTGAACAGCAGCCCGAGCTTGATCCGGTGATCGCCGTTGCCGGACAGCCAGGAGAGCTCGTCCGAGAGGTCGAGGCTCCTCGTGTGCGACCACTGCGGTAGCCCGGCGTTGCCGCCGAACACGAGCGTCGTGATGGACCGCGCATCGGTGAGGTCCGAGTTCACCTGCACGCGTCCCGCCGGCAGAACGGCGAACGGGTCGGAGTGGCGTTGGTCGGTCTGCCCGTACGCGCGCAGCTCGTTGATGAATCTGCCGGCGAAGTTCGATGACAGCACCGCCATCACGCCGCCGCCACTGCTCTGCTGGTTTCCGCCCGTCTGCGGGAGCGAGAGTGTGCCGACGCGGGTCGGATCCTGACCGGTTCCGCGAAAGTCGCCGCGCAGCGTTAGGGTATGCCCATTCGACGCGAGCCAGTCCACGCGCACGAGCGAGGAATACGTATCCGCATCCCGGCTATCGTCGAGCCCAGTGGTCGTCGAGAGGCCGAAGCCCTGGACGATGGAGAAGAACCGATCGACGGAGTCCTGGCTGACGCCAGCCCGCTCGAGCGTCGCGGCATCGGCATTCACGAGTGACGGAACGGCGTCGATGCGACGCCTGACCTGCATCGAGCCGAACACGAACAGCTTGTCCTTCACGATGGGTCCACCGAGACCGCCGCTCAGCTGGTTCTGCGTGTAGCCACGGTTGAACGACGTCTCGTCGCCGGCTTCCCACGCGAGCTGGTCATCGCGCAGCGAATAGTTGAACGAGCCCTGCTTGAAGTTGCTGCCGCTGCGCGTCGTGGACGCGATCTGCCCGCCGGAAAACTGTCCGCGCGCGACATCGTAGCTGCTCGTGATGACGCGAGTGTTGCGCACCGCGTCCTGCGGTATGGTGGACGCGCCGAACGTTAGGCCATCGAGCGTCACGCTGTTCGCGTCCGGTCGCTGGCCCGCGACGGAGAATGCCGACGCGGTGGAATCAGTGCCTTCGATGCCGACGACGCCGGGCGCGAGTGTCGCGAGCAGCGCGAGATCGGTCGGGTCGATGGGCAGCCGTGCGACCTGATCGGGCGTCAGATTTCGCTCTTGCGACCCGGGCGTCGGGCGGTCGGGGACGTCGCGCGGTGTTGGTCGAGCGCGCACGACGACGCCCTGGATCTGCGTCGGGTTCTGCGACAGCTGCACGTTCGTGACGAGCCGGTCTTCATCGGCGACGTGCGCAACGTTGAGCGTCGCCGGCGCCATGCCGAGGAACTTGACGGTGAGCTGGTACTGCCCACCACCGTCAGGGAAGAGGATGGTGTACCGCCCGTCGGAGTTCGTGCGTGTGCGCCGCGTGACCTGGGTCTCGACCGACTTGGCTTCGACCGTAGCGCCCGGAATCGGAGCGCCGGCGGGATTGCTGACGACGCCGGTGAGAATGTCGGTCGTCGATCCAACCTGAGCGGCGGCGCGCGTGGATGAAAGCGAGAGCAGGCACAAGAGAGCAACGAGCGGAACAAACCACTCACGACGTCGAGAGCGATGCATGCAGCGGCGAGATTTGGAGAACGAGCGGTGCTGACCAGGTTGGACGCTATAGGCTATACCGTCGTTAACGGGCTGACGTTTGCGGACGTGGGGGAAAGGGCGTACCGCGCTTCATGCATCGCCGCGGACCCTGGGGGTATCTGGCATCGCGACGTACACCCTCGGTCACTGAGTACCGAGGAGTCAGTCGTTGGTCATCAGGTTTCAGTGGGAGTCTGTCAGTTGTCATTCCGAGCGAGCGTCACCGAGCGAGCGAGGAATCACGATCGCGTCCTGAGGTAGAGGGCCTCTATCGGGACGATCGCGATTCCTCGACTCGGCTTCGGCCTCGCTCGGAATGACACCAGCCGGCGGATACGGGGACTGAAACCTGATGACTCGAACTGAGTGACTGACACACTTGGTACTGGCCAAGCCCAGTCGCGATGCCAGCGTTCTCCGTCGTTTTATCGAGCACGAAGTCAGCCGTTCGGGCGATCCCCGCAGTTCTCCTCACCATCCATTGTTCCCTGCAGGTGGGTGCGCATCGAACAGCCCGCGCGCGCCCCGATACTCGGGAGATACCATGGCTGGACCAACGACCTCTTCGTCCACGCCGACTGGCGGCGTGCTCGAATCCCTCTCCAATGACCTCGCCGGCGCCGTGGACCGCGCCGGCCAATCCGTCGTCGCCATCCACGCGCGACGTCGCATCCCCGCGAGCGGCATTCACTGGCGCCCGGGCATCATCGTCGCCGCGCATCACACCATTCAGCGCGACGAGGAGATCACGGTCTCACTCGCCGACGGCTCGAGCGTCGCCGCCACGCTCGTCGGCCGCGATCCCACGACCGATCTCGCCGTCCTCAAAGTCGACGAAGCGAAGGTGCCCGTCGCCTCGTTCGCCGAGTCGTCCGGTCTCCGCGTTGGCGCACTCGTCCTCGCGCTCGGCCGGCCCGGCTCGGCCATCACCGCGAGCCTCGGCGTCGTCAGCGCGATCGGTGGTGAGTGGCGCACGTGGCATGGCGGAACGATCGATCGCTTCGTGCGACTCGATGTCTCCATCTATGACGGCTTCTCCGGCGGTCCGCTCATCGACGCCGGCGGACGCGTGCTCGGACTCAACACGTCCGGCCTCTCGCGCGGCGCGGCGCTCGCGATTCCGGCGGAGACCGTGAACCGCGTCGTCGATCAACTGCTGAAGAGCGGGCGCGTCGCGCGCGGCTACCTCGGTCTCGGCATGCAGGCAGTCCGGCTTCCGGCCGCGCTCGTCGAGCGACTGCGAATGCCTAACGACATCGGACTCATGGTCGTGAGCGCGGAACCTGGCGGTCCCGGCGACCGCGCCGGTATTCTCATCGGCGACGTGCTCATCGCCGTCGGCGACACACCGGTCTCCGACCCGGCCGAGCTGCTGGCGTTCCTCGGTGGTGATCAGATCGGCAAGCCGGTAACCGCGAAGCTGATCAGAGCCGGAGAACCGACCACCGTGTCCATCACCGTCGGCGAACGGCCGCAGCAGTCGCGCGGCTCCCGGAGGGGCAGATGACCAGCGGCCTCTCCGCGACCAGCGCCACGACCGAACCGCTCGGGCGCGAGCTGGCCGATCTCGCATCCGTGCTTCGACAGAGTACCGTCGAAGTGCGGACGGGCGGGACGGGATCCGGTTCGGGGATCATCTGGACCACGAACGGACTCATTGTGACGAACGCGCACGTCGCCCGCACCGAGCGGGCGACGATCATCCTCTGGGATGGCCGAACATTCGACGGCGTGGTCACAGCGCGCGACCCGCGGCGTGACCTCGCGACGATCGCCATCGACGTCGGATCGGCGATACTTCCTGCCGCCGCGATCGGCCATCCCACGGACCTGCGCACCGGGGACGTCGTCGTCGCGCTCGGCAACCCGTTAGGCATCGCCGGCGCGCTGGCGCTCGGCGTCGTTCACGTGGTCGAACAGCGTCGCGGCGGTCCGCGGTGGATTCGCGCGGACATTCGGCTCGCGCCCGGGAATTCGGGCGGTCCGCTGGCCGACGCGCACGGACGCGTCGTCGGTGTGAACACGCTCATCGCCAATGGACTTGGCGTCGCCGTTCCGGTGACGACGGTCGCGCGATTCCTTGGCGACGCCGAAGTGGAGCGCGCGAACGTCAAATACCGAGGCGACCGAGCGGCGTGATTCGCACGCTCGTCGTGGCCGGTTCGCCGGTGGTTCGCGCAGGCCTCGAGGCGCTCCTGACGCGGAGCGCCTCGGTAGCCATTGTCGCGGTCACGAACGGCGAGACGCCTGACCGATGATATCGAGGCGCACGAACCTCAGGTCGTGCTGTTCGCGGTGGACTCGCGCGACGACGCAGCACCAACGATCGCGTCACGAATCGCGCTCTCGCCCGACGCGGTGTCACGAACACCAGCATTCGTGCTGCTGACCGAAGCGCCGACAGCACAGTGGGCGGCAGCAGCGCTGCGGGCCGGCGCGCGCGGCGTGTTGCCACGCGACGCCACGCCTGACGAGATCGTTGCCGCAGTCGAAGCCGCGGCGGTCGGACTCGTGACATTGCCCGCGGAGCTCGCGGCCAATGTCGCGGCCGCCGCACGTCCAGCCAGCACGGCGAGGCCGACGGCGCCGACATCGCAGCCGCTCACGCGTCGCGAGATCGAGGTGCTGGGCATGCTGGCCGAGGGGTTGGCGAACAAGAACATTGCGGCGCGGCTTGGTATCTCGGAGCACACGGTGAAGACGCACGTGGCGTCCATTCTCATGAAGCTCGACGCGTTTTCACGCGCCGAAGCCGTTGCGATCGGTGCTCGGCAGGGCCTGATCCTGTTGTAGACCGCCCGACAGCGGCGCAGGACACTGGACACACCGCGTAGTGCGCGAGCCCATCCCTTGCGTTAGGACCCGGGTAATGGGGCAACCGCGACAATGGCTCGGACGATGGACGGCGCTGACGTGGATCACGGGATTCGCGGGACTCGGCGCGGGCGCGCAAGTGCGGTCGAGCCCGGTCGACCTCAGCCGTCCCGTATCCATGGTGGAGCCCGCATCTGGCGACGTTTCCGGGTCATGGGCCGGGACGTTCAGCCTCGACTCGACGTGGGGGCTCGATCAACGCGCGTCGACGCGGTCCATACCAGCACGACTGCACTTCAATCCGGTCGGTGACGCGTCGCCCACCACGTCCAGCGCGCGGTCGGTTCACCCCGGCACATTCGAGATCGACTTCTCGCGTTTCGGGATCACACTCTCGACGCAGGAAGCGCTCGGCTGGAGCGCGACGCCCGATTCGATGCGCGCGGTGCTCAACCCGACGGTGGACCACGGCCTGGTGGAGGTTCACGGCGTCTTTCGCGGCGAGACAATCTCCGGCACGTGGAGTTACAAGAGCGACCCCGGCGGGGCGAGCGGCACGTTCGAGGTGAAGCGAGTCCAGTCGCGTTAGGCGCACGGAGTTGTCATCGCGCGCAGCGTCATCCCGAGCGAGGCGCGACGGCTTCTCTGTCTAGGGCCGAATTCGCCGTGAGCTCGAGAGATCCCGCTGCGCGCAGCAGCGTTTCTGCGTCTCGCGTTGCGGACGCGGAGCGCGCCTGCGAATTCTGCGTCGCTGTTGGATTTAGAGGCCGAACGTATGACACGTCGCCATAGCCTCCGTCCTATGCCAGGAATCAATCCGTCAGATCCCCACGATCCGTTCCCGTTTGTCTGAGTGGGTTGCCGAAGCAGTTCCCTGTTACTCAGCTACCGTGATGACTGACGCAGCAGCCTCCCTGCTTCCACGACGATGTCCGGCACCGCATCCACGTCAGCCACCGACGTTCGGAAATTCACGATGCACGCCCGCAGCGCGAACACGCCGTCGATGACCGCGTTCGACAGGTAAATGGCGCCGCCCTCCTGCAATCGCGTCAGGAGCGTCGTGTTCAACTCGTTCAGATATTTCGTGCGCTCGTCAGGCGACAGCGACGGGGACAGGTCCCGCGGAACGTAGCGGAACGTCGTGATGCTCAGCCCGTGCGTCAGTGCCTCGAGCTCCGGGTGCGCCTCGACCTTCTCGTACATACGCCGACTCAGCGCGATGTCATCGGCGATGAGCTTCGTGTAGCCCTCGCGGCCAACCTGCTTGAAGGCGAGCCACACCTTGAGCGCACGGAAGCCGCGCGAGTTCTGCGGACCCAGCTCGTGGAAGTTGATCGCCGGGTCTTCGGCCACGTCGGGAAAATGGTAGTACGACGGCTGGTGCGAGAACGCCGCACGTAACGCGTTAGGGTCACGAACCAGCGCGCAACCCGCCTCGAGTGGCGCATAGAACCACTTGTGTGGGTCGACCGCCACCGAATCCGCATCGCCTAACGCCGCAAGCGTCGCCGGTGCGCCAGGCACTCGCGCAGCCGGCGCGCCGTACGCCCCGTCGACGTGGAACCACACGCGCTCCTCTCGACACAGCGTCGCGATGTCCGGCAGCGGGTCCACCGCGCCCGTCGCCACAGAGCCTCCTGTACCAATCACGAGGAACGGCAGGAACCCCGCGCGACGATCTTCGGCCATCCGCTCGCGCAGTCGGTCCATACGCATGCGCTGCTCGCTATCGACTTCGATCCACCGCACGGCATCGTTGCCGAGTCCGTAGAGCTCGACCGCTTTCTGGATCCACGTGTGCGTCTCGGCCGATGTGTACACCGTGAGCTTCGCGCCGTCGCCTGCAACCATTCCCTTCGCTCGCAGGTCCCACCCGGCGCGCGTCGCGTACGCCGTGCGTGCGGCGAGGAAGCAGACCATGTTCGCCATGTTCCCGCCGCTCACGAACAGCCCGCCACACGATGCCGGGAAGCCGAGGAACTCCGCCACCCACCGCACTGCTTGTCGCTCGATCTCCGTCGCGCTGGGCGACAGCGACCACGCGCCGACGTTCGGGTTGACCGCGGCGGCCAACATGTCGGCGAGAATGCCGATCGGGGCTGCCGATGCCGTGATGTAGCCGAAGAAGCGCGGATGTCCGTTGAACGTCGAATTGTCGAACAACACGGACGCCGCGTCGTTCAACAGCTTCGCCGGATCGTCGCCGGTTTCAGGAAGGCGACCGTCCCCCAACAGCGCGCGGATCGCGCTCGGCGTGGTGTGAGGGGCGACCGGCCGATCGGAAAGCGACGCGAGCAGAGCGGCAATGCGATCGACGAGCGCGTGTCCGGCCGCGCGGAATTGCGCGGGGTCCATCTCCAATGACGCATCCCGCCGGTCGCTCACAGCGGCGACGTGGTCCTGCGTGGTGCTCACGACGTCTCCTCCGTTGACGAAATTCCCAGCGGTCTCGCGGTCAGTCTACCGCCGCCGCCCACTGAACGATATAAGGTATGGCATCCGGCAACCCGTTTCTTGTACAAAGTGAACGCACGCGAGGAATTGAAGTCATGACCTGCCAGGTGCCAGTGGGTCGGGTATCGCTGCTCACGGCTGCCATGTCGGAGCGTAGGCGCGCGTTGCGGACGGTCGCCCTGACGATCGGCATCGTCGCGTTCGCATCGGCGCCCGCGACTCACGCGTTAGGTGCGCAGCCGCCGCACCGTTCGATCCTCGCCGAGAAGATGCGCGCGGACCTGCGCCGTATCGCTGACGACACCCGAGGGGTAGTCGGCGCGCAGGTCATCGATCTCGCGACCGGCGATCGCATTGGCGTGAACGACACGCTGACGTTCCCGCAGGGCAGCGCGATCAAGATCCCGCTGCTGATCGAGCTGTACCGACAGGACGCGGTCGGTCAACTCAAGCTCTCGACGCGCGTGCCGGTTCGTCAGGCGGATCGTACTGGCGGCAGCGGTCTCCTCCTCAACCTTGGCGACGGCACGAGCGAGCTGTCACTCGGCGATCTCGCCATGTTCATGATCACCGTGTCCGACAACACGGCGACGAACATGCTCATCGACCGCGTGGGCATGGACAAGGTGAACGGGACGATGCGCGAGCTCGGCGTGCCTCAGGTCAAGCTGCAGCGGAAGATGATTCGTCCGAAGGACAGCGCGGCGGGAAACGAGAACATCGCGACGCCAACCGGGGCGGCAACGATCATGGCGAAGATCGCGCGATGCGAGCTCCCGATGCCGAAGGAGCGGTGTGGTGAGCTGCGGAAGCTGCTCGAGATTCCGAAAGGCGGACCGATCGAGGCGTCGGTCCCGGAAGGCGTGCGGGTCGCCTGGAAACCGGGGGACATCGAGGGCGTGAACACGGCATGGGGTCTCGTGGATCTTCCGGGCCGCCCGTATGTGGTAGTGGGGATGGTCAACTACAGCGACGCGAGCGACGCGGAGCGCGCGCTCAGGCGCATTGCCGACGCTGCCTACGGATACTTCCACGTCCTGGCGCGATCGACACCGTACGGGGCGCGAGTGCCGCTCGAGGTCATGCCGAAGTAGCTGTCATTCCGAGCGGAGCGTCAGCGGAGTCGAGGAATCGCGATCGTAGCGGTAGAGGGGCCCCTCTACCGGTAGGATCGCGATTCCTCGACTGCGCCGCTTCGCGGCTCCGCTCGGAATGACAGCCCGGCTCGGAATGACAGCCGGGCCAAACCTTGGTCCCCATTCGCCTGTCTCATGTGGCAGTCCACTCACGGAGACACCCGAATGCTTTCCCGTTTCGCACCTGCGCTGGTCGCCGCGTGCGTGCTCGCTTCACCGCTCGCCGCCCAGAACCAACTCCAGGGCCGCGAGGGGAATCGGTTCACGTGGTCCGAGCGTGTGCCTGCCGGCCAATGGCTGCGCGTCTACGGAAACAATGGACGGATCACCGTCAGCGAAGCGACGGGCGATGCAGCCGAGGTCGTGGGAGAGAAGGACGTGCGACGCGGACGTCCCGAGGACATCGCGTTCGAGGTCCGGCGGACGAGTGACGGCGTCACCATCTGCGCGATCATCGACGACGACACCGACTGCGATGACAGGGGCGTGCGCCATCGCGGCCGATGGAACGACGAGTCGAACGGGTTGCGCGTGCACTTCACCGTTCGCGTTCCGAAAGGCGTGAAGCTCGCCGTCGGATCGGGCAACGGCGATGTGGCGGTGACCGGCGCAACGGCAGACGTCCAGGCGTCGAGCGGCAACGGGAAGGTGCGCGTATCGGCCGGCGGGCCTGTGAGCGCCTCGAGCGGGAACGGTGATGTGCGCGTCGACCGCGCGGGCGGGCCAGTAAAGGCGTCGAGCGGCAACGGCAGCGTGTTCGTAGTCACCACCCGCGGACCCGTGAATGCGTCGAGCGGCAACGGAGATGTGGAAGTCTCGATGGATGCGCTCGCCGACACGGCCGAGGACATGGAGCTGTCGAGCGGCAACGGCACGGTGACGGCCACGGTGCCATCGGACTTCGCTGGCGAGCTCGATGCGTCGACGGGCTCGGGGAAGTTCTACAGCGACTTCCCGCTCACGCTGCAGGGCCGCATCAACCCACACCGTGTCCATGCGACGATCGGCCGTGGCGGCAGGCGGATCACGATGAGCTCCGGGAACGGCGACGTGGAGTTGAAGAAAAAATGAGCTCGTGGATCATCGCGGATCGAGCGATACGCATCATCGCGCCGCGGCCGGTGGGAACTACGATTGACGCGGATTGAACGGAAAACAGCCGGATACACCTTTGCATCGACGCTGGCTCTCGCCGGGCCTGAATGAAAGAGGAACGGCCGCTCGGGACGCAGGAGTCTCCCGAGCGGCCGTTCCCAAAGAATCCGGGCTCGTGGCGCGAGGGGCCGTCCCGAACGCGATCGATCCTGCTTCTTCCGCGTCATCCGCGAAATCGCAGTTCCCACCGATCCGGCGCGATGATGCTCGAATGCAAAGCCGGATCCGGCAGTTTCGCAGTACCGATCCGCACAATCGTAGTTCCCACCGGCCCGGCGCGATGGTGCGCGAATGCAAAGCCGGATCCGGCTGCCTATCGCCCCACAGAGATCGTCATTCCCGCATAGACGGTCCGCCCAGGCGAGGGCTCGAAGTAGCGGCCAGCCGCAGCATTCACCACGATCGACCCCGCATACGCGCGGTCGAACAGATTCGACACACCGAACACCGGCACCAGCGCCATCCCCGCAACCGTCACACGCCCACCGATCCGCGCGTTCGCCACCTCCCAACCACCCGCGCGCAGCGTGTTCGCGTCGTCCATGAACATCCCGCCCGCTGTCTGTCCTTCCACCGTCCCGAACCAGCCGCGCCAGTTGTACGTCACGTAGCCTTGCAACTGCTGGTTAGGCACGCCCGGAATCGTGTTCCCACTGAAGTCGTTCGCGCCGACGGTGTAGTCCTCGAACGCGAAGTCCGAATAGCTGTACGACGCACCGATCGTCGTCGCGCCTAACGCCGATGCCAGGCCCAGCTCGCCGCCGCGCCGCCGCGTCGACCCCGCGTTCCGGAAGTACCGCCGCCCCGCCCCGCCCGGCACCTCGAATGGAATGAGCTCGTCCCTGACGCGCGTCGCGAACAGCGCCGCGTCATAGCGCAGTCTACCGAACGCTACTCCTTTCACCCCCGCCTCGAACGTGGTCGCGTACTGCGGGTCGAGCGTCGGGTTGATCCCCGCGGAGCCATCGGGCTTGTTCGCGAGCTCCGTCGCCGTCGGCGTCTCGAACGCGGTCGAGAGGTTCGCGTACACGGAGTGCAGCGCGCCGACGCGCGCGACGAGGCCGACCAGCGGGCTCACCGCGTGCAGCGTGCGCTCGCCCGAGTCGTCCGGATTCGTCGCCGTGATGAGGTGATCGCCGACCCGGAACTGCACGTAGTCGGCGCGCACGCCTAACGTCAGACGGTAGCGGTCCGAGAATGCGATCTCGTCCCGCACGAACGGCCCGAGCCCCGAGACCCGCTCACGCTGGTCGAGCTGCACCACGCCGCGCTCACGCGAGACGACGGGACACGCCGCCGTCGGCTGCGTGAGCGGCGGCACGAAGTTGCAGTTCGCGAAGTTCTTGCGCTCGTCGTCCTGAAACTGCGCGTCCATGCCCGCACTCACACGATGGTCGAGCCCGAGGAAGCGAACCGGAACGGTCACGCGCGCGTTTGCACCGGACGTCGTGCGGTCGACATCCACGATCGCGAACGTGAGCGGATTGTCGAGCGTGCGCCAACCGAAGTGCGCCGCGGCGGACCACTCCACCCCGCTCGACGAGCGTCGGTTCGCGGTCAGGCCGAGCTGCGACTGCTGCACCGCCTTGCGCGTCGCCTTCCGGATCTGCGCCGGATCCGCCTGACGCGGATCACTCTTCATCTCGGCCGCCGTGAGCGCGCCCGGATTCTCCGCCGTCGGCGTGTCGTACCCGGTGTACGTGAGCGCGAGATCGCCGGCCTCGCCCGACAGCATCGCCCGCGCCGTCCCACTCGTGGATTGTTGCCGAGCGTAGAGGCGGTACCCGTCCTGGTCGGTGCGCGAGAGGTCACCCTGGTACTGAATCGCACCCGCCGTCCCACCGGCAGCGCCCGCCCAACGCTTCAGGCCATACGAACCGCCAGTCCCCGTCACACGACCCGCGATCGCGTCAGATGGCGGATCCGCCGTGCGAACCTCGACGACTCCGCCCGCCGCGTTTCCGTACAGAGAGCCCGCGCTCCCACGAATGACCTCGATGCTCCCAACCGACTCGAGATCGAGGTAGTCGATGGGCGTCTGCCCATCGGGTAGCGTGAGCGGAATGCCGTCGCGCACCACCCGAACGCCGCGCACGCCGAACGCCGATCGCGCGCCGAAGCCTCGGATGGAGATGCGCGGGTCCTGCGTGGGGTTGCTCCGGTTGGCAACGGCGAGGCCCGGGATCGCCAGCAGCATCTCGTCGAACGAGACATGACGGAGAGACGGTCGGCCACTGTCCGGCACAATCCGCGAGATCGCGTACGGGAGGTCGAGCGTCGGGCGCGCGGCGTCACGCGTGACGGTGACCTGCACGGGCGGCAGCGTCGACGGCCGCGGTCTGGGCGGCGTGGTGTCTTGCTGTGCGTCGAGGCGGTGCGTGATGCCGACACTCATCGACGCAACACACAGCGCGGTGATGTTGAGCCCCGTGAACCTTCGACCCGCGAACGTCTGTATCGGCACGCGATGCCTTGATACTGGTGCAGTGGTATGTCCGCCGAGCACCGATTCCGAACGTTTCTCGACACGTGTTCGAATCGTGTTCAACGCGGGTTCGAGCGCCGGCGAAGCTGCAGGCGGTCTCGGACCCGTGCAACCCCTGTGCAACCCTGATGCTGGATTGCGGCGGCCGCGCAACTCGGGCTACCCACAGTGTTCAGTGCGTTCGCCAGGCGCTACAGTATCGAAGTTGCCGTCGCTCACTTTCACCTGTCCGGCCGCGCGCAGCGTGGCAACGCCGGCCCGTACACGCGGAGAACTCGATGACGAATCCTCGCCCACCACGGAAGCACGTGATCACGCACGAAGAAGCGGTCGCACAGCTGAGCCGCCGTCCGAAGGAGCTGAAAGAGCGAGGCGGTCACTTTCCTCGCGAAGCCATCGAGCAGATCCTCGCGCAGCCGGGTTGCGCCAGCATTCGCTTCTACTTCGGGACCAAGACAGACGGTTCCCTGGCGGTCGTGATGGTCGGTATGGACGAGAACGAGAAAGACATGACCGCCGGCGTCATCATCGAGGATCACTATCCCTGCCCACCATTCTGCGACGCGACGAGCAGCCTGATTCGGTAGCATGGGCAGTAGACTGCTCGCATTCGTTGTAGACGTGGCGCAGATCGCTTCCGCTGACGGCGCACACCGCTCATCCTCCACGCTGCTGCGTTATCCCAGGCACTGCCGGTTCTCGCGGGGCTTCGTCATGGTCGGCGACTTCCGGCAGCGCGATTGCTGGACCATCGCGTGGTGCGTGGCGCTCATGGTCGGCGACGGCGCGCAGCTCTGGTGGCGAGGTGGCGAGCGGCACGAACAATCTCTGGCTTCAGGCAGCTGGCAACTCCGCTTCAGAACGCGATCATGCTGTGGACGTTGTCGCTCTGGCAGCGTCACGCGGTGTCGCGACTCGCCTTTCGCATCGCAATTCCGCTGTTCCTCGTCACCGTCCTGGCGCTCATCCCGACCGTCAGCGACACGTCGGACGTTCGATACCGTCACCGACCGTTTCAGGCGTTGGTCCTTCTCGCGGGCGCGTTGTATACGCTCGTACGGAACGCGGCGAGCGAACCGGGCGACGTCACACGCCAGGACTGGTTCTGGATCACGCTCGGCACATCGCTGTACTTCGCGATGCGCGTCGCGCTACCGCCGTTCGCTGCGATCCTGATGAGCTCCCATGTGGAGCTCGTCCGGCTCGCTTACTTTGTCCAGGCGTGGGCCGACATCGCGGTCTTCCTGCTCATTGCCCGAGGGATCTGGTGTCCCCTTCCGCAGGCGCGTTCTGGTGGCTTTTTCTGATGGCGGTGCTCGCGCTCGTCGTGATCCTCACGGCGTTCGCGGCGGCGCTGATCATCTATCAACGGCGGTTCCTCCAGATGCACCGGACGTTCGCCGACAACCTGCTCGCCGCGCACGAGGAGGAACGCGCGTGGGTCGCGCGTGAGGTCCACGACGACGCGCTGCAACGCGTCGCGATGCTGGTCCACGAGCTCGATGAATGGCCGGGAATCCCCGCGGGGAATGCGTCGGCCAGCGCAACCGAACGCGTTGCCGCGCTGCGTGAAGAGATCGAGGATCTCGGTGTCATGCTGCGCCGAGTCGCGCATCGCATGCACCCCGCGCTCATCGATCACGCGGGGCTCGTTCCGGCGCTCCAATCGCTCGCGATGGACGTCACCAGATCGTCAGGGATTCGCGTGGAAGTGACGGACGAATTGCGGCTCGATGGCGCGTCGCCGCCAGCCGGCGAGCGCGCGCTACTCGTCTACCGCATCGCGCAGGAAGCACTGCGTAACGTCGTCAAGCACGCCGGCGTATCGCAGTGCGACATGCTCGTCGCGCTCTCTCCTGCCAGCATCGAGCTTCGCGTGACAGACCGCGGCAAAGGCTTTGTCGCCGACGACTCGGCCAAGGGACGTGGGCTGGGTCTCATCAGCATGGCGGAACGTGCGCGCCTTGCCGATGGCCGGTTGGAAGTGTGGTCACGACCGGGCGACGGCACGACCGTGCGAGCACTCATTCCTCGTCAGGCACTTTGACCGGATCAACGTGACTGTGCAGCGCCGTCCATCGGTCCTCATCGCCGACGATCACCCGCTCGTGAGCCACGGGCTCCGCGAGCTCCTGCGGTCCACACACACAGTCGTGGGAACGGTCGGTGACGGCCGAGAAGTGCACGACGCGGTGGAGCGGACGAAGCCCGATGTGCTGCTGCTGGATCTCTCCATGCCGCATCGCAATGGACTGGACCTGATCCCGGAGCTCGTGGCAGCGTTTCCCTCGCTTCGTATCCTTATTGTAACAATGCACCTCGACCGCACGCTCGCGGATCTCGCGCTGCAGTCCGGCGCGCATGGTTTCATTCCCAAGGGAGCGACGGCGGAGGAATTGAACGGCGCCATTCATGACGTGTTGAGGGGCGAACGGTATATATCGCCGAAGATTCCGCGTCGCAGCTTCCGAGACGGGGCGGCCCTCGAGGACCCGTCCCTCGATCGTTTGACGCCTCGTCAGCGCCAGATCCTGGATTTGATCGGTCAAGGCAAGAGCAGCGCTCAGATCGCCGAAGCGCTAAGCGTGAGTCCGCGTACGATTGAATTCCATCGCGCGCAGATCCGGAAAACT
Organism: uncultured Gemmatimonadaceae bacterium; assembly: GCA_963829055.1. GTDB lineage: Bacteria > Gemmatimonadota > Gemmatimonadetes > Gemmatimonadales > Gemmatimonadaceae > JAJKIV01. Next base: position 641,456 of record CAWHHI010000011.1, read on the forward strand.
CTTGGCATATCGAACGAGATGGGTTTACTTCGGTACGCCATCATGCTTGGGACAAGGGATTAGGGGCGCTAAACTCGAGTCGGGGCAACACTGACGCTTACCTGACGGCGACCGGCTAGTAGTTCTCCGAGTGTACAGGCCAAATCCCCCGTCGTAGCGTAGGTCCATGAGTCGCCTCTCTCTGTACGTGACCGCCCCGCCGTTCATGCATGTGCGACGGCTTGGAGACGGTAGACCGCCCCTCGGAGCCATTCTTGCTCGCTGACGTGGCCGAGCGCCCGGCCACGTCGGAAGAGCTCAAAGAGTTGTTCGCGCTCGCGCCCTGGTGTCCGGTGTGCGTGCTGCTGCGCTCCACTGCCGAACGCCGACGGATTCCTCGGTCACCGCGGATGTGTTCCGTCAGCTCACTCGTTGGTGGTGGCGGCGCGGCATCCATCCTCGCTGCTGTTCGGGAGCGACCGCGTCCTGCACCGATGGAGATGGCTGAGTGGCTCGCCGATCGCGCGCGAACGCCCGGTTTGCGCGCTCCGCTCGCGACGCTGTTCGGCCGCGCCATCTCCGGCATCTCGCATTCGGGACTTGGTTCTACCTGGTCGGACACCCCGGTCTCCGCGCTCGGGAATTGGCCGGGGACTACGTGGCAGGAAGTCGCGCGGCTTGCCGACCTTGCCGCCAACCGCGAGGCGATGGGTCGCCTGCTCGGGCGCCGCAATCCGCAGGGAGTGCAGGCGGTGCATGCGATGGAGGAATTCCTCGGCGCCACTGAAGAGGAGTTCCGTGAGCGCGCCGGTTGGGAATGGGTGTTGGAGGCAGCGGTGCGGCGCTCCCGCGAGCAGAGTCTCGAGATCCTCGCGTCGGCGCTGGGCACGTCTCCGCTCGGCTCCGCCCGCGTCGGTCAAGCGGCAGATACGCCTCGTGTTCCTTCCGGCGTCACACCCGAGTGGCCTCGCGCCGCGCAGTTGGCCGACGCTCCGCTCCGGGCCGCCGCGGGCAGATAGACGAGACATGCTGGCGATTCCGGGGCGCGGGCCGCATCATCGGCCGGCCTTCGTCCCGGAGCTCAGGTGTCGCGTATCCGATCGAGCATTGCCGCCCTTCTGCTAGCCGCGCCAGTCGCCGCCAGCACGTCCTCGGCGCAGAATGCTTCGCCTCCAGCCGGTTGGGCGAACTTCACACGTCTGCTCGAGGCATATACGGACAGCGACCACATCGTGGGCGCGAGCGCGTTCGTCATGCGCGATGGCCGAGTGCTGGCGCGGCACAACGTGGGGTTCGCGGACAAGGCGGCAGGCAAGCGCGTCGATGACCGCTCGATCTTCCACTGGGGATCGGTCACCAAGACGCTGACTGCAATCTCGATCATGCAGCTTCGCGATCGGGGTAAGCTCTCGCTGGACGACAAGGTCACGCGATGGGTGCCGGAGCTGCGACGGATCCACGACCCGTACGGCATGATCGACAGCATCACGATACGGATGCTCATGTCGCACTCGGCCGGATTCCGGAACGGGACCTGGCCGTATGGATCGGGCGAGGCATGGGAACCGTTCGAGCCCACCGAGTGGGCGCAGCTGGTCGCGATGATGCCGTATCAGCAGTTGCTGTTCAAACCCGGCACGAAGTACAGCTACTCGAATCCGGGGTTCGTCTATCTCGCTCGGATCATCGAGGCGGTGAGCGGCGATCCCTGGGCGACGTACGTGCAGAAGAACATTTTCTCGCCGCTCGGTCTGGATCGGAGCTACTTCGGAACGACGCCGTACTATCTCGCCGCCGACCGATCGCACAACTACTACGTCGCGCACGACTCGGTCTCGCGCCGGGACAGCGTCATCGACAATGGCGCGGACTTCGATCCGGGCATCACGATCCCGAATGGCGGCTGGAACTCGCCGCTCGATGACCTGGCCACGTATCTCGCGTTTCTGACGAACGCGCCCGGCGGCCGTCTCCCGAAAGAGCGCTACGACGTGATCCTCAAGCGCGCGTCGCTGGAGGAGATGTGGCGCCCGGTGGTGAATACGAACGGCAACGGTTACGGCTCGGAGAACGACTGGATGGGGCTCTCGTTCTTCGGCATGAAGTCGGGAGACGTGACGATCCTGGGCCACACGGGAAGCCAGGCGGGGTTCCACTGCTTCACGTACTTCGATCCGGTGAAGCGCACGGCGGTGCTGGTGGTGTTCAACACGTCGTCGGAGCGAAGCACCCCGGGCGCGCGTGCGGCACAAAAAGCAATGACGGAAGCGGCGCTCGGATTACTGAAGTAATGCGAGCACCACGGAAGGAGGAACGGAGCGGAAGGCAGGCGAGACGGCGGAGAAAAGCGTATCATCCCGAGCGCGGGAGCCCGCGCAGCGGGCAGATGAGGGACCTTCTCGACCGTCATCGTGGCCAATCGCGCCACGATGACAATCACAGAAGGTCCCTCGTCGCTTCGCTCCTCGGGATGACATGCGCTTCGCTCGGATGGATAACGCTTTTTCTCCGCCATCCGCCTTCCGCCCTCCTCCTTCCGCAGGCCTCCTTCCTCGGCCTCGCTAGAACCGATACCTCACCGACAGATACGTCGGCTCCATACCGGTCGACGAGGACACCTCGTCGAACAGGCGCGCGAAGTCGATCGCCAGGTTGCCCGAGTCGTAGCCCACGCCTAACGACGGACCACCGTAGCCGCCCGAGCGCGACGCGTAGCCACCACGGAACAGCAGTCGTCGCCGCCAGCCGAGCTCCGCGCCAACGCGCGGCGACGGGTCCATGCGTCGGAGCTCGCTCACCATGTCCGCACTGAGCCGAAGCTGCGCGCCGTCCACCATCGCTTCCAGCGCCGAGACGCGCCACTCCATCCCGGCCTGCAGGCGGGACGGAAGCTGGTCCGCTTGCGGCTCGTCGTTGACCTGCATCGGAAGGCCCATGTTGCGGACGCTCGCACCGAGCGTGATCGGAATCTGTGGGTCGAGCGAAAACTGCGCGCCCGCGTCGACCGCGCTCGTGGATGCCATGATGCCCGTTTCGCCCGTACACGGGCCGGTGCAGTCGATCCGCCACTGCACGAGTTTGTAGCTCAGTCCCACGTTGAGTCGTTCGAGCGCCGCGGCGTACGTCGCCGCGTAGATCAGACTTCGCGGAAGGATCGTGCCGCCTTCCGCTCCAGACTCGTCCGCGTTGCCTGACGACCCGAAGTCCCGCAGGCTTGCCGAGACGCCGAATGATCCGAGCAGTCGCGAGTGTGCGACGACCGAGAGGGCGTCGGCCTTGCCGCCGATGCTCTGCGAGTGGTGAATCGCGGCACTGGTGCCCTTCATGCGCGCCAGACCAGACGGGTTCCACCACACGGATTCAGTCGTGCCGTCCATCGCCATCGCCGCCTGCCCGAGCGCGACGGCCCGCGCGCCGGTGGGCAGCAACAGATCGAGCGCGCCCTCGCCCATGGCCGGGTGTTGCGCCTCGGTGCGCACCGGCAGAAACGTGGACGCGACGGACGCGACGATCGCGATCCGCGCGCGCAGTCCTCGGTCGAGCGGCTTTCCAAGCGGCTTTGCAAGCGGCTTTGTACGACGGTGCGGTACCAGCATCATCGAACCGCTCCTGATTGGCTCGCGTTGCCATCCACATCGAGTGCCGGCATGGATGACGGTCGCGCGCTGCGAGATCTTTACGTAGCCTTACCCCAGGTAGCCTTACCCGTCGGGTGTCCACCAGGTCACATACTGTCGCATACGGTCGCATACTGAGCCGGGACGGAGCAGGCGACCGCTCGTCCCACCGTCGGAGGTCCAGTGCACGTGTTCAAGAAGTTCCGCGCGATTCGAGCCGGCGCAATAGTTGGGGCGGCCATGGTCGTCACTGCGCCAGCCGGGATCGCGGCGCAACAGCCCGCATCGTCCGCGCGCCCTGCCGCATCGGGCGCGAGCGTGCGCGCGGCAACGCGGCAATATCGTGAGTCGCACGAGGCCGAGATCGCGCGGGAATTCGTGGAGCTGCTCGCGATTCCTGACGTGGCGTCGGACACCGCGAACATTGGTCGGAACGCCACGGCGGTGATGGCGATGTTGCGTCGTCGCGGCGTGACGACGCGGACCCTCGACGGTGCCGGCGGGCCACCGGCGGTGTACGGCGAGCTGCGCTCGCCTAACGCCACGAGAACCGTGGTGTTCTACGCGCACTACGACGGCCAGCCCGTGGATCCGTCGCAGTGGACCGGCGCGCCGTTCACGCCGGTGCTCCGCGATGGATCGCTCGCGGCCGGCGCCAAAGTCATCCCGATGCCTGCCGCCGGCGAACGCATGCGAGGCGACTCGCGCATCTACGCGCGGTCGGCGAGCGACGACAAGGGCGCCATCATCGCGATGATGAGCGCGCTCGACGCATTGCGCGCTGGCGGCATCGCGCCGTCGGTGAATCTCAAGTTCTTCTTCGAGGGCGAGGAGGAGGCCGGTTCGTCGCATCTGCGTCGCGTCCTGCAGGCGAACGCCGAGCTCCTGCGCGCGGACGCGTGGGTGTTCTGCGATGGGCCGGTGCATCAGAGCGGCCGCCAGCAGGTGGTGTTTGGTGCTCGCGGCGTGATGGGGCTCGAGCTCACGACCTATGGGCCGCTGCGCCCGCTGCACAGCGGCCATTACGGCAACTGGGCACCGAATCCGGCCGTACTCATGGCGACGCTGATCGCCAGCATGCGCGACGACGACGGCCGCATCCTGATCGCCGGCTTCAACGACGACGTCCGCCCCATCTCGGCAGCGGAGCGTACCGCGTTAGGCGCGATCCCTCCGGTCGACACCACCCTTCGACGCGCGCTTCAACTGGGCGCGACCGAGGCCGGCAACGCGTCGTTGGCGGAGCGGATCATGGCGCCGGCGCTGAACGTGCGCGGGATCAAGGTGGGTGGCGTGCGCGAGCTGGCCGCCAACGCCATTCCTACCGAGGCGTCGGCCTCGATCGACTTCCGACTCGTGCCTAACCAGACACCCGAGCACGTACGACAGCTGGTCGAGGCGCACCTTCGTTCGCGTGGCTACCATCTCGTCGCCGACACGCCGGATTCGGCGACACGCGTGACGCATCCGAAGATCGTACGCGTCGAATGGGAAGGTGGGTACGCCGCGACGCGCGCTCCGATGGACATTCCGTTCTCGCGGGCGTTGCTCGCCGCCGCGTCGAGTGGCGCCGCGACGCCGCCGCTCGCGGTCCCGATGCTCGGCGGCAGTCTTCCCACGTCCACGTTCGAGCAGGTGCTCGGCGTGCCGCTCGTGGTGTTGCCGATTGCCAATTACGACAACAACCAGCACGCGGCGAACGAGAACATCCGTGTTCAGAACCTGTGGGATGGGATCGAGCTGTTTGCCGCGGTCATGGCGCGGGTCGGGCACGAGTGGAAGGAGAGTGCGGTCCCATGACGTCATCCCGATTCATCCAGTGAACCGACGCGACTTTCTGCACACGACCGGCGGCGCGATGGCGAGCGCCGCACTCGGCTCCAGGGCACTGGGCGTGTCGCCTAACGCGCCGCACTCGACGGCGCCTCTCGAGCGAATCGGCCTCGAGCTGTACAGCGTCCGCAAAGAGATGGCTCGGGATTTCGATCGCACGCTGGCGACGGTGCGTGAGATCGGCTACACCGACGTCGAGCTGCTCTGGTCGTTCGACAACTGGGGGAAGTCGACGGCGGAGGTGAAGGCGGCACTCGCGCGTGAAGGCCTGCGCGCGCCGTCGGCGCACATCGCGCCGATCACGATGCTGATCGGGTGGGAGCGGCGCCTCGACACCGCCAACGCGTTAGGCCACGAGTATCTCATCGTGCCGAGCCTGACGAGCGACACGAGTCGCACGCTCGATGACTGGCGCGAGTGGGCGGATCGCTTCAATCAGGCGGGCGCCGTCGCGCGGCGCCACGGCGTCTGGCTCGCGTTTCATAGCGAGCCGGATCACATGAAGCCGATCGACGGGCAGGTGCCGTACGAGGTCTTCGTCGAGCGCACCGACCCATCGGTGGTTCGCCATCAGCTCGACGTGGGCAACATGGCACTCGGCGGTGCCGATCCGATGCGATACCTGGAGCGATACCGCGACCGCTACTGGAGCTTCCACTTCAAGGATGTGGTGGCGGATCGGTCGCACGACACGGAGCTGGGGACGGGCACGCTGGATCTTCGCCGGATCATTGCGGCAATCCCGAACATCGCCGCCAAGCCGTGCTACGTGGAGCAGGAGGGCTCGACGGACTCGCTGGCGAGCGCTCGCCGGAACTTCGAGTTCCTGCGTCGGCTTGCGTGAAGAGCTGCTTGCTGGTTGAACGGCAATTTTACCGCAGAGGACGCCAAGGACGCAGAGCACTGCTTCGGCAGCCATCCAGAGCGGAGGTGTTTTTGAGAAGAGGCCGGAAACCACTGAAACGACCTGATCCGATCGCGACCGGGACAGGTGGTCACGCAAGCGGCCGAATCTTTGGCAACGGCCTCGGGGCGCGTTCGTCTCTTCACGGGCCGTTCCTCTTCAATTGCCCCGCTCGAAGAACCGTCGCGGTCGCGATCGGATCGGGCTGTTTCAGTCGTTTCCGGCCGTTTCCGTTCACACCCCCGGTTCTGGCTGGCCTGTCGAAGCAGTTCGTCGGAGAGGGTAAGTGACCGGAACCGTGTACATTGGGTGCGTCGGAGCCACGGCACGATGGCGCCGAGATCCCTACCGCTCGGAGTTTCGTTACGTTCATGTCCAGTCTCGCGACGCGCCTGCAGAACGCGTTAGGACCATCCTTCGCCATCGAGCGTGAGCTCAGCGGCGGCGGAATGTCGCACGTCTTCCTCGTCGCCGACGCCGCGCTGTCGCGTCGCATCGTCGTCAAGATCCTCGCCCCGAACCCTAACGCGAAGGTCGACGCCGAACGCTTCGCCCGCGAGATCCGGATCGCGTCCAGCCTGCAGCATCCGTGCATCGTCCCGGTGCTGACGGCGGGGATGATGGATGACGTCCCGTACTACACGATGCCGTTCGTCGCCGGCGAATCGCTCCGCACGAAGCTCGCGACCGGCCAGCTCCTGCCCGTCGGGCGCGCCGTCCGTGTGCTGCGAGACGTCGCGTCGGCAATCGCGCACGCCCACGAGCACGGCGTCGCGCACCGCGACCTCAAGCCCGACAACGTGCTGCTGTCATCAGGGTACGCGGTGGTCACCGACTTCGGCATTGCCAAGGCGGTCTCCTCGTCACGCGGCGAGGTGGACCCGGAGCTGACGTCGAGCGGGATGACCGTCGGAACGCCGGCATACATGGCGCCCGAACAGGCGGCCGCGGATCCGGACGCCGACCATCGCGTCGACCTGTACGCGTTAGGCATCATGGGCTACGAGATCCTCACCGGCCAGCGTCCATTCGTGGCGCGAACCGCGCAGGAGCTGCTCGTCGCGCACATCACGCGCCCGCCAACGCCCATCACCGACCGGCGACTCGACCTGCCGCCAGCGCTCTCGTCGCTCGTGATGCGCTGCCTCGCGAAAGCCGCGGCCGAACGCCCATCAGCGATAGAGGTCGTCGACGCCCTCGACGAGATCGCGGCCGCCGTTGGACACGGAACACCGACGCCATCCACACCCGCGCCCACTGCGGCGGCGCTGCCGTCGATCGCGGTGCTGCCGTTCGTGAATCTCACCGGAACGCCCGACAACGATCACCTCGCCGACGGTATCGCCGAGGAGATTCTGAACGCGCTCGCTCGGCTCCGCACGATGCACGTCGCGGCCCGGAGCTCGTCGTTCGCGTTTCGCGGGTCGAGCATCGACCTGCGCGCTGTCGGCGAGCGACTCGGCGTACGCACGGTGCTCGAAGGAAGCGTGAGGCGATCCGGCAACCGCCTGCGAGTGACGGTGCAGCTCGCGGACGTCGCCACCGGCTTTCAGCTGTGGTCGGAACGCTACGATCGTGAGGCCGCGGACGTGTTCGACGTCGAGGACGAGATCGCGTCGGCCGTCGTGGACACACTGAAGGTCACGCTGCTCAAGGCGCCGGGCACGCCGCTCGCACCGCGCCGGACGACCAACTTCGACGCGTACGAGCTCTATCTCCGCGGCCGCCACGCGTGGAACAACGTCGGCGCGAGCATCGAGCGCGCGCTCGAGCTGTTCGAAGCAGCGCTGGAGATCGACCCGGAATTCGCGCTCGCCCACGCGGGCGTTGCCGACGTATTCATTCTCTCGGGCATCTTCCAGTCGCTGCCGCCCACCGAGGCGTTCCCGCTCGCGCGCGTTGCAGCCGAGCGCGCGCGGTCGCTCGACGAATCGCTGTCGGAGGCCCACGCATTGCTCGGCGCCATCAGCCTCTTTCACGACTGGGACTTCGCCGCCGCGCGGACGTTCCTCGAGAAGGCGATCGCACTCAACCCGAGCAACGCGGGAGCGTACGGGTGGCTCGCGATGTACCACAGCTTCCGCGGGGATCACGACACAGCGCTCGACTGGGCACGTCGCAGTGTGCAGGTCGACCCACTTGCGGCAACGGCGTCCTACAGCGAGCTGTTCACGCTCTACACGGCGCGGCGCTTCGAGGAGGCGGTCACGTGCGCGGACCGCGTGCTCATGTTGAACCCGTCCTACGCCGAGGGATATCGGTGTCTCGGCGCGTGCCTGCTCGCGCTCGGGCGCACAGGGCCTGCGCTCGATGCGCTGCGACAGGCGGTGAAGATCGGCGAGTCGTACGCGTGGGCTGTCGCCACGCTCGCCACGTCGCTTGGCTTCCCTCGGCGATACGGAGGAAGCAGAGCGGTTGCTCGGTGAGCTCGAGGCGCGCGCCCGCGAGGACTGGATCTCACCCATGTCGCGAGGCGTGGTCTACGCGGCGCTGGGTCGGTTCGACGATGCGCTCGCGGCGCTCGAACAATCCGTGGACGACCGCGAGTGCTGGGTGGTCGGTCTCGCGGTCGAGCCGGCGTGGGATATTCTCCGTGGACACCCGCGCTTCGAGGCGCTGATCGCGAAGATCGACGTCACCGACCGTCAGCAGCCGAGTGCGGCGTTAGGCGTCGCGTGAGCGTTGTCATTCCGAGCGGAGCGCCGCAGCGGAGTCGAGGAATCGCGATCGTCCCGATAGAGGGCCCTCTACCGCGGCAGAGGCTCGATTCCTCGACTCCCGCTTCGCGGCTCGCTCGGAATGACACAGATCCACTAGCGCGCGGTACGCGGGAACGTCCACAGGAACATTTGCCCGAAGGCCGGCGTCGTTCCCCGTGCCGGCACGACCGAGAAACGATCCACGGTCGGCGACCCGGGAGTCTGAACGGCGAACGTGTCGTCACCGAGCGGCACGACGGGCAGCTCGGCGCCGAATCGTCGGAGGACCAGGCCGTCGTCTTTCAGCCGTAGCTCGAACGAGAACCGGTTCGCATACGTCCCGACGTAGTCGGCGAGCCTAACGCCCGGCAGCGGGCTGTGGCAGCCGAGCCGCGACGGTCGGCGATGCGGCGAACGGAACACCCAGCGGGCGAAGCGCGTCTTCGAGCGCCGCCTCGGCCACACGATCCAGGCGCACCTCGTCGCGGTTCGCGATGATCACCACACCGACATGGCGCGCCGGGATCATCCGCACGAGCGTCGAGAAGCCGGGCATCGACCCTGGGTGCCACGTGCTCTCCTGGCCGCGCAGCGAGTCGATGAACATGCCGTAGCCGTAGCGTGTGGCGTTAGGCATGCCGGGCAATGCCACGTGCGTCGCGAACATGCTGTCGGTGACGCCGACCGGTAGCGCCTGCCTGCCGTCGATGCGGCCGCCGTTCACCAGGGCGATGACGAATCGCGACGCTTCGCGCGCGCTCGTATACAGGTAGCCGGCGGGCCAGATGCGCGTGTCGTCGGCGATGGGGCGGACGACCACGACGGAGTCGCCCTTCTGCGTCAGCTTGTGGCCCTGCGCGCGTGGATACGTCGCGGCTTCCAGCGGACGCATTGTCGACTTCATCATGCCTAACGGGCGAAGGAGCCGGTCGCGCATGAGGTCCGCGAACGGCTGCTTCGCGGACTCCTGCGTCGCCAGCCCCGCGAGCGCGAAGCCGATGTTCGAGTACGAGAACGACAATCCGGGCGGCAGGAAGGCAACCGAGTCGGGCATCTCACGAGCGGCGCGAAGCAGTGCGCCTTCGTCGGACGTGCCGTAGCTCCCTTCCCTATCGCCGAGACCCGCAGTCTGGCTGAGAAGTTGAGAAAGGGTGAGCGCGCCGAACTTTGGTCGGAGTCCGGACACGACGCGCGAGATGGGTGCACGCAAACTCAGCGTCCCCGGGCGCGCGACGGTGAGCGCGAGAGCCGCGGTGAACGGCTTCGTGAGCGACCCGACCTGGGCGAGCAGATCGGGCGTCATCGGCGCACCGGTCTCGACATCCGCGACGCCGAAGCCACGCGCGTATACGACGCTGTCGCCGCGCACGACGACGACCTGTACGCCGGGCGTCTTCGTCGTGCGCATGACGTCTGCCGTCACGCGCTCGAGGACGTCCCAGTTGCCGGATTGCGCAGCGAGTGGCGCGGCCGCGACGTCGACTGCCAGTGCGCCGAGCGAAGTGAATCGCATTGTTGTCATCCCGAGCGACAGCGACGGGATCTTCTGTGAGGTCATCGTAGCCAGTCTGGCCACGATAACGTTCAGAAGAGATCCCTCGCTACCGCTCGGGATGACAATCGCTGACGCTCGGGATGACAGCCGCCTCGCTCAGGTCTTCCAGACCTCTGACAAGACTCGGATGAAGTTCCCACCGAGCACGCCCTCGATCTCGGCGTCGCTGTACTTCCGACGGATGAGTCCCTCCGTCAGGTCGAACATCCGCTTCGGATGGCTGAGCCCCTCGACGTCGATCTTCTCGCGGAAGCCGTAGCTGCCCTTGTAGCCCGCGCGCAGCTGCTTGTTCATCTCCGGCGGCATGTCGTCGTAGCCCTCGAGCGAGATGTCGCTACCCACGCCGAGGTGCTCGGGGCCGATGAGCTTCCGCACGTGGTCGTAGTGATCGAGGACGTTCTCCACCGTCGTTGGCTCGTCGACCTTCACGAACATGCGCACGCCCGTGATCCCCATGACGCTGCCCGCCTTGCCCACCGCCCGGATCGCGTCATCCGTCTTGCAGCGCGGATGACCCGGCGCGAGTGCTCGGCAATTCGAGTGCGTGATGAGCACCGGTCGCTTCGAGAGCTCGAACGCGTCGAGCGTCGTGCGATCACCGCAGTGCGACACGTCCACCGCCATGCCGACGGTGTTCATGCGCTCGATGATGCGCACGCCGAAGTCGCTGATGCCTTCATCGCGACGCTCGGTCGATCCATTGCCAATCAGATTGCGCGAGTTGTACGTCAACTGCGAGACGCGCTGGCCGAGGCCGTAGAACATGTTCACGTCATCGGGCCGGCGGAAATGCTCCGAGTTCTGCAGGCCGAGCAGGACGCCGACCTTGCCGGATCCCTTGATGCGCTTGAAGTCTGCGGCGCTGTCGATGCGGTCGAAGTACTGCGTCGAACCGGCGATGAACGAGTTCCATCCCGCAAAGAACGTCAGTCCCTGCTCGTACGCGTTCGTGCCGCCGAGTCCGACGGCGGGATGCATCACGTTGATGCCCGAGTCGCGCCAGCGCTGAAAGTCCTTGTCCGTGAACGTCTCGGGAGCCGCCATCCACTTGTCGGCCTGTGTGAAGTTCATGCTGAGGATGCACAGCATGTCCACCACGGTCGATCGCTGCACGAGCCCGATCGCGCGCGCGGAGTACTCGGCCTCACTGAACGCGAACAGCCGGTAGCGCCCGCGATTGACGAACGGCGCTGCCACGACCGCGGCGCCCGCGACCGCGGCCTGCGCGAGCAGCGTCCGCCGCGAGATCGCGCGGCGGTCGTCGTTAGGTACGTCAGGTGCGCTCATCGCGGCGCGCTCCCGGTTACAGCGGCGGCAGGGCGCGCCGGTCGATCGGGGACGCGCTTGAACGTCACCTGACCCGCGAGATCGAGTTGCACTTCGTCCACCTTGCCGGCCGCGTTCAGGCGGAACGTCACCGGCACCGGCGGAAGGATCGGGGTGTCGAGCTTCATACGGAACGTATCGAAGTGGTAGTGCTCGAGCGGCCCGCGCCACGTCGGCCCGAAGGCGAGGTTCAACGTTCCGTTGGCCTCGGTGACATCCAGGACGCCGTACGCGCTGTCGGCATACGTGCCCACGTACCCCGAAAGCGGGAGCGACGGCTTCGTGTTGGCGACGCGCTGCTCCGTTCGACCCTGCGCCGCGCGCGCCCGCGCCATCATGCTGTCCTGGCGCGCGTGGAGCTCCCCGCTCCAGTCCTTGGCCGGCCGCTTGAGCTGCAGGTCGAGCGTCTTGAGCATGAGCGCGGTGGGCAGCGTCGAGCCGTTCATGTTCGAGAGGATGACGATGCCGAACTTGTCTTCCGGGAGCATGGCGACGAGCGCCGTCATGCCGTCGATGTTGCCGCCGTGCTGGACGAGGTACTTGCCCTCGTAGTCGCTCAGGAACCACCCGAGCCCGTAGGCCATGAGGTGAGCCGACGGGTTCATGTTGCCCATTCCGCCGTCGCGGCGAATGATCATCTGCGCGGTGCGCATCTCGTCGACCATGCGCTTGCTGATGAGTTGCTTGCCCTGGAACTTGCCGTCGCCGAGATGCAGCCGGACCCACTGCGCCATGTCGACCGCGTTCGAGTTGATCGACCCTGCCGGCGCGATGTTGTCGATCTGCCGGTACGGAATGGCGCGGACGGTGTCGTTCAGCTCAGCGTGCGGCGCGGCGACGTCCTCGATGCCCTTGAGCGCGGAGACGGACGTGTTGCTCGAGGTCATTCCGAGCGGCTGGAAAATGCGCTGCTTGATGAAGTCGTCCCACGACGCGTTCGTCGTCTTCGCGACGATCTGCCCGGCCGCGAGGAACATGATGTTCTGGTAGCCGAACGTCGAGCGGAAGCTCCACGTGGGCGGGAGGTAACGCACGCGTCGGAGGATCTCGTCCCGGTCATACGCCGAGCCATACCAGATGAGCTCACCGCGCGCGAGGCCGCTGCGATGACTCAGGAGATCGCGGACGGTGATCTCGCGCGACGCGAAGGGATCGGCGAGTTGGAAGTTGGGGAGATACGTGTTGGCCGCCGCGTCGAGTCGCACCTTCCCGCTATCGACGAGCATGGCCACGGCGGCAGACGTGAACGCCTTGGACGAGGACCCGATGGCGAACAGCGTGTGCTCGTCGACGGGCGCCGGCTTGCCGATCTCGCGCACGCCGTAGCCCTTGGCGTAGATGACCGAGTCGTTGCGCACGATGGCGACGGACGCGCCAGGCACCTTCCACGTGGCGAGCGCGGCGCGCACGTACGCGTCGAAGCCGGGGTACGGCTCGCGCTGCTGCTGCGCGGTCGCCGGTGATGCCAACGCGAGCACGGCGAGTATGCCGGTCGCGATGGTACGAGTGCGCCTCATGGACTGGCTCCCTGTCGAGAAGAAAATGGTCGTGAATTGCTGTGTGCCAAATTGGTATACCAAACGGCCCAACGCCAGTCCGGCGGCTGTCATTCCGAGCGGAGCCGCGGAGCGGCGGAGTCGAGGAATCGCGATCGTACTGGCAGAGAGGCCCTCTACCGGGATGATCGCGATTCCTCGACTTGCGGCCCTTCGGGCCTCCGCTCGGAATGACGTCTTACCTCACGACCAGACGCGTGAACGGCCACACGTACGCCAGCAGCATCACCCAGATGCCGACCAGCGCCGCCAACGCGATGCTGTGCCGGAACACGTAGCGCAGAATCCGCGACTCGTGCCCGTACCACCGCGTTGCCGTGCTCGCGACCACGATGCTCTGCGCATCGATCATCTTCCCCATGACGCCGCCCGCGCTGTTCGACGCCGCCATGAGCGTCGGGCTCACACCCACCTTCTGCGCCGTGATCGTCTGCAGGCTCCCGAACAGCACGTTCGATGACGTATCCGAGCCCGTGAGCGCCACGCCAAGCCAGCCGAGCATCGTGCCGAAAAACGGGTAGAGCACGCCCGTGTGCGCGAACGCGAGCCCGAGGATCGCATCCTGTCCGGCATAGCGAGCCGTGTAGCCGAGCGCCAACATCGCGGCGATCGTGATGAGCGACGTGCTCGCGCGTTTGAGCGTCGCCACGTACGTCCGCGCGATGTCTGTCGGGCGAGAGCCAATGGCGATCCCCGTGATCAGTGCCGCCAGCAGAATCGCCGTGCCGGTCGCCGACAGCCAGTTGAACGTGAAGACGGCCGCCTCGGGAGCGGCCGTTGGCACCACGGGCGGGATGCGGAAGACCGCCTTATCGAGGCCGGCGATCGGGATCTTGGGCGCCGAGATGTTGTTGAGAATCGTCTTCACCTGCGGGAGCCCCCAGGCGAACACGAGGACGCTCAGCACCACCCACGGCAGATACGCGCGTGAGCTGGCCCGCCCCGCGGTTGGATTCGCGGGCGCTGGCGTGAACCCAGCGGGCTCGGCTCCGACCGTTGATCCGGCCACCGAGCTGTCCGCGTTAGGCTCGGCGCGCGTGCCAGCCCAGAGCGCCTTCGGCTGCCAGCGTCTCAGGAACGCCGCGAGCGCGCCCATCGACACGACCGACGCGACGATGTCCACGAGCCACGGCCCGTGAAAGTTCGAGACGAGAAACTGCGGCACCGCGAACGCGACGCCGGCGACGAGCACCGCGGGCCACACCTCGAGCATGCCGCGGAACCCGGCGTACGCCCAGATGAGCCAGAACGGGACGATCAGCGAGAACAGTGGGAGCTGACGTCCGACCATGGCGCTCAGGTCGTTGAGGTCCAATCCGGTCACACCCTGCAGCGCGATGATCGGCGTGCCGAGCGCGCCGTACGCCACAGGCGCGGTGTTCGCGATGAGCGAGAGACCGGACGCCTCGAGCGGTCCGAAGCCGAGCGCGATGAGCAGCGCGCCAGTGACGGCGACCGGCGTCCCGAAACCGGCCGCGCCCTCGAAGAACGCGCCGAAGCAGAACGCGACGAACAGCAGCTGTAGCCGCCGGTCAGCCGTTAGGCGCGTGATCCCGACGCGGAGCTCGTCCACGAGACCGCGCTCGCTCGCCAGCGCGTGCAGAAAGAGCACGTTGAGCACGATCCAGCCGATGGGAAAGAAGCCGTACGCGGCGCCGAACGCGGCCGCCCGAAGGGCCATCCCCGCCGGCATGCCCTGCGCGACGATCGCGACGGCGAGAGCAGCGGCGAGCCCGAGCAGAGCCGCGTAGTGCGCCCGAACGCCGTGACGCGCGAGCAACCCGAGCAGCACGACGAGCGGCAGCGCCGCGATGAGCGTCGAGAAGACCGGCGAGTTGAGCGGATCGTAGGCCTGGTTCCACATAGGTCCGTCGTTGTCCGAAGCTAGAGTTTGCCGGCGGCACAATGCTCGCTCAGAGGCGAGACATGATCCATGGGAACCAAACAATCGAGCCGAGTCCGCGGCGACGCCCGTTGCAGGTGCTGCACCTCGCGGCCCTCATGGCCGCCTGGTGCGTAGCCACCACCTGCTCTGCGACGCGCGAACCGGCGAAGTCGTCCATCACGATATCGCGCGTGGTGCCGGGACGCGACCTGTTCGTCGTGCCCAATCCGCACAACGCGCTCTCCACCGTCGTCACGTTCGACGCGCGAGGATTCGACTCCGCCCGCGTCGTGTACTGGTCGGCGGGCGAACCGCCTCGCGCCACGCCGTTCTCCAGAGCGCAGGGCGTCGGCCGGATCGTCACGCTCGGACTCCGACCGGAGACCGCATACCTCCACGTTCTGGAACGGGTGCGCGGCGATCAGGTGATCACGTCGGACACGGTTCAGTCGAACTCGGGCAGCCTCCCCGAATACCTTCGCCGCGCGCACATGCGGATGACGGGACGACCGACCAGCGGCTACGTCCTGACGGCGATGGCGGACTCGGGGCGCACGGGCTTCGTCGTCGCCTTCGATTCCACGGGGCAGCTCCGCTGGTACCGCGAGTTTCCCGGCGAGATGCCCACCGGCGAGACGAAGCAGCAGCCTAACGGGGACTTCACCGTGTTTCTCGGGCGGACGCCGGGCTGGATGTTCTTTCCCGGCTCGTACGAGCAGTTCCGCCCGAGTGGCGAGGTGGTCCGAACCATCATGGCGCCACCCCCGATGTACACGGACAACCACGAGCTCGTGCTCACGTTCCGCGACACCACGTTCGAGGCGGCGCACTTCTTCAGCTTCGACGGACGGCCCGGTGACATCTCGCAGTGGGGCGGCCCGCGCGACACGCTGATCATCGGGCATCAGCTCGTGCGCATGGGCGCGGATGGTATGCCTCAGACCGTGCTCGATGGCTGGAATCATTTCAGCTGGAAGGACCGGATCGAGCCGCCGCGTGATACGCTCTACGACTTCGATCACCCTAACGCGCTCGACTTCGACCACGACGGCAACTACATCGTCTCGTACCGCAACATGGGCGAGATCACGAAGATCGACGCGAAGAGCGGCGCGATCATCTGGCGCCTCGGCGGCCGCAACAACCAGTTCACGATCCGGAACGATCCATTCAACGGCTTCAGCGCCCAGCACTCCGCACGCATCCTCGACAACGGCAACCTGCTGCTGTACGACAACGGCACACGCCACACGCCGCCGGAAACGCGAGTGGTCGAGTACCGTCTCGATCCTGACGCGAAGACCGCCGACATGGTGTGGCAGTACCGGCACTCGCCGCCGTTCTACGTCCCGTACACAGGGTCCGTGCAGCGACTCAAGAGTGGGAACACGGTGATCGGCTACAGCAACCGCGGGATCGTCACGGAGGTGGACCAGAAGGGAGCCGTGGTGTGGGAAGGAACGGTCATGGTGAACCCGGACAGGCCGGGCGACTTCTACCGCGCGATCAAGATCGCGTCGCTGTACCGCTACGAGCGACCTTGATACGCGCGGACACGTGCTACGCTCGGACTTCGCCGGGACGGGCTCTACTCTCGTCCCGGCAGTCTTCTGCCCGACGACCTTCAAGAGCTCACGCACCGCCGCGTCGAGCTGCGAATCCTTGCCGGTGTAACTCTCGCCGATCGGTCGCTCGACCAGGACGTCGACCTGGCCGCGGGTTCATCTCCATCACCTTGCCGTCGCTGCCGCGAATCACCGTGGACGGAATGCGCAGCGACGAGCCGTCGATCAGGTTCACGTTCGACGTGTAGATGATCCAGCCCGCCGTCGGCTCACCGATCACGGGACCGAGCTTCAACGTCCGGTACCCCTCCGTGAAATCCTCGGCGTCCGAGAGCGAGTGCTGATCCGTCACCAGCGCCGTCGGTGCCTCGAGCGACCGCTGGCCTAGCACCGTTCGCGCTGGGGCCTCGACGCCGCCACGCGATGTCATCGTCATGTAGCCCTTCCGCGCGAAGACATCGATCGCGTACGCGTTGACGAAGCCGCCGTTGTTGTGCCGCACGTCGATCACGACGCCCTCGCGCGTCTGATTCTCCGCGTCCAGATCCACGTACAACTGCGCGAGCGAGCCCGCGCCCATGTCGAACATGTGCACGTAGCCGAGTCGGCCGCCGCTCGCCTTGGCGACGTAGGCGCGGCGTTCCTCGACCCACTCGCGGTACAGCAGCGCCTTCTCGGTCTGTGCGTTGATCGGGACGGACGGCGACGTCCACCGCTTCTCCGTCCGCGCTCGGTGCCATGGACAACACGACGCGCCGGCCAATCGTGTTCGACAGCAGCTCGTCCAGGTTCGTGCGGGCATCGATCTTCTGCCCGTCCACGGCCGTGAGGTACTGGCCCGCCTTGATGCCGGCGATGGCCGCGGCGCCTAACGGGACGACGCCCGTCACCTTCAGCCGGCCGTTCGCCTCGTATTCCCCACGGTCGAAGCGAAGTCCAATGCGCCCGGTCGTGGGGCCAGGGCCGCCACCAGGGCCGCCGACGCCCGAATGAGAGGCGTTCAGCTCGCCGACCATGAGGTTCAGCATCCGACGCATCTCGTCAGGCGTCCTGGCGCCGGCGATATGCGGCGCATAACGCGTTCGCACCGCCGCCCAGTCGACGCCGTTCATCGTCGAGTCGGCGAAGTTGTCCGCGAGGTACCGCCACGCCTGCGAGAACACCTCCATCTTCTCGTCGTCGAAGTTGACGTCCATCTCCGCCGTCACCGCCACGGGGCGCGCCTGACGCGACTCGACGTTCACGCTGTTGATGCGTCCCTGTTCGAGGAAGAAGACTTCCTTCCCGTCGGGCGACCACTGGGCATCGCGCTTGGCGCCGGCCGTCGACGTGAGCTGCCGAGCCACGGCCGGATCGCGCGAGAGCTCGTCGAGCGGGTAGACGTACAGATTCTGCTGGCCACCCGCCGTCGCCGGAGCAGCAACGACTTGCCGTCCGGGCTGATCGACGTGCGTCGCGACCGACACGCCGACGTCGAGCATCGACAGGCGGCGCCGGATGTCGTCGAACACGATCTGGACCGGCGCGCGGCGCGCTCGCCGCGTTAGGCCGCGGCGGCGCTGTCGCCGGGAGTGGTGCGGCGGGTGGAGTCGGTCGCTGGCAACGGCGCCGGGGTCGGTGGACGTCGGCTGCGCCGGACGTCGGCTGCGCCGGATTCGGCTGCGCCGGAGTTCCGCGTCTCGACGCGGAACAGATCGCGGAACTGATCCTCGCGGAATCGCGGCGTGCGCAGCGACGAGGTCGATGCGCGCGAGCTGGCGATCCTCCGTGCGCTGCGACGAGTCGTAGATCAGATACGTGCCGTCCGTGCTCCACGAGATCGTGCCGCCCGAGACGTTCGCGAGGAACGTCACCTGCCGACTCTCGCCGCCGGCCGACGGCACGACGTACACGTTGCTGAACGATCGCGCGGCTTCTGGTCGACGTACGCGATCCAGCGGCCATCCGGCGACCAGGCCACCGACCCGTCAGCCGTGAACGGCACGCGGTCGAGCTGTCGCGCGCGCGAGCAGGCGGTCGCGCTTCGTATCGACGTCCACTACGCGCAGCTCTCGGCCGCCGCGCTGAAACACGATCGACTTGCCGTCGGGCGAGAACACGGGCGTGACATCGCCCGACGGCGCTTGCGTGAGCCGCGTCTCCTGTCCGCGTGCGAGAAATCGTAGAGGTAGAGCCCCTGCGATCCGTCGCGGTCGGACACGTACACGAGGCGCCGGCTGTCCGGCGCCCACGTCACCTGGCGCTCTCTGCCCGCGCGTCGATGTCACGCGCGTGGCGTTCCCACCATCGCGCGCAGACGCCGCGAAGACCTCGCCATGGACGACGAACGCGACCTTCTTGCCGTCCGGCGCGAGCGCCATCTCCTCGAGGCCGTTGGTCAGCGTCAGGCGCTCGACCGACGGGCCGGCCGGCGCGCCGCGCAACGTGATGGGCACCGCCTTCGCGTCGCCGGACTGCGTGTCGAGCGTCCAGATGCCGAAGTCGCGCTCGAACGCGATCATCCGGCCGTCCGTCGAGATGGTCGGCCACAGCACGCGCCCACTCGTGAACCGCGTGACCACCGACGGCTCGCCGCCGACGGGCCGCTTCACAATGTTCTGCGGACCGTCGCGGTCGGACACGTAGTACAGCGTGCGACCATCGGGCGTCCACATGGGCCACGTGTCCTTGGACTTGCCGGCGCTCACACGCTCGTAGCGCATCGCCTGCGGGTCGCGGAGGATCCAGATCTCCGATTCGTCGAGGTGGCTCCGGCCATTCCGCCACCACTGGCCGGACGTCGTCCCGCGCGCGGTGATGGCGATCGCGCCGCCGTTAGGCGCCGGCGCGGCCCAGTACTCGTTGGTGTACCGATCGGCGCTGACCGGCATCGGCGTCCCGCCTTCGGCGCTGACGCGGAATACGTCGTTCATCCCCGCGATCTCGCGGCTCGACGATGAGAAGTACACCCAGCGCCCGTCGGGCGACCACGCGTCGAGCTGATCGGGAAGATCGTCGAACGTCAGACGACGGATGTCGCCGGTCGCGAACGTGAGCATGTAGACGTCGCCGCCGCCGGTCCGCGTGGAGATGAACGCGAGGCGCTTCCCGTCCGGCGAGTACAGCGGCCGCGACTCGTTGGCGGGGTGCGAGACGAGCAGCCGGGCGACGCCGCCTGACGAGGGAACGGTCCAGATGTCGCCGCCGGACGCGAACGCGATCTCGGCATGGTCGGGCGAGATCCCGGGTTCGGCGAACGTGGGCACGGCCGCCGGCGACTGGCTCTGCGCGCTTACGGCCGAGGCGGTAACGAGACAGGATGTGAAGGACGCGAGGGCGTACCCGAGCTGACGATGCCGTCGAGTCATTGGCTACTCCGGGCGGGGCGGTGACGGACAGGATGCGCGGCGCACTGACAGCGGCGCGGGCTCATTCTGGTGCACTGCCGCCGTTGACGCCAGCAGAGTGCCATCCCGAGCGTGTGTGTCATCATCCCGGGCAAGGCGGATGTCATCCCGAGCGTCAGCGAGGGACCTTCTTGAACGTCCTCGTGGCCGGTCTGGTTACGATCCCAGCACGAAAGGGTCGCTGACACAGGCCAATCCGCTGAGCCCGCAAGAGAAGAGCAAACGACAACAGAGACAGGATTGCCAGGATTGGCAGGATTAACGGGATGTCGCGGGGCGGCCGGGATCGGCCGCAGTTCAATCCTGTCCATCCTGCAAATCCTGTCTGCTGTTGTCTTGTCTGTGTCATCCCGAGCAGCCGCGAGGGATCTCGTGTGAGGGCATCGTAGCCGACACTAGCCACGATCACGTTCGAGAAGATCCCTCGCGGCCGCTCGGGATGACCTGACAATCAGCTATCAGGATTGCCCGTCAGAAGGTGCGTCGTTCACCGTCAGGCTCTCGGGCGATCATCACATCGCGTCGGATCACTCACCGCGCAGCACCAACATCGGATCCACAGTCGCCGCACGCCGGGCGGGGATGTAGGCGGCGATGAGCGCGACACCCATGAGAAGGACAATGACGACCACATAAGTCCGCGGATCTGTCGGGCTGACGCCGAACAGCAGCGTACTCATGAGCCGCGTGACTGCCCGCGCGAATACCAGTCCGATCGCGGCCGATATCATGGTCACCCGCAACACGTGTCCTACTACGAGGCGAAGCACGCGCCGGCGCTCGGCGCCGAGTGCCATCCGGACGGCGATCTCGCGCGTACGCTGCGCGACCGTGAACGACAGGACGCCGTACACCCCGATCGCCGCCATCACGAGCGCAAGCGCGCCGAACGCGGCGAGCACCGTCATGATGAAACGCCGTTCGGAGAGAGAGCGATCAACGCGCGCCGACAGCGTGCCAATGTCCACCGGCACATCACGATCGATGGAGCGGATGCGATCACGCACCGCGCGCATGAGCTGCGCCAGGTCGCCGCTTCCGCGCACTACGATGGAGGTGGTGAGCGCGAACTCGGGTCTCTGACGGTACAGGACGAAGTGCTCCGGGACTGCGTCCTGCTCGAGACCCCAGTGCCTAACGTTGCCGACGACGCCAACAACCGTGAGCCATGGCGTGTCCTTCCATTCCATGCTCTTCGCCTTGAACCGCTTCCCGATCGGATCCTGCCCTGGCCAGTACCGCTCGGCCATTCTGGCGATTCACGAGCGTGACACGCGCGGTGCCCGAATCATCGGCTGCAGTGAAGAATCGACCTTTCCACAGCGGTATACCCATGGCATTGAAGTACTGGTCGCTCACGACGCGGTAGCCAGCACCGGCGCCGACGTCTCCCTGTCCCTCGACCACGATGAATCCGCTGGCACCCGAGCTCAACGGAAGCGCGTTCGTCTCCGCGACGGCGCTCACGCCGGGAATGGCTCTGAGTGCGGCAAACGTCTCGGCGTAGAACTGCGTGGCACGACTCCCGGAATACCTCGAGGCTGGCAGCGAGATCTCCGCGGCGACCGCGCCCTCAGGAACGAAGCCGAGGTCTCGCGAAATCACTGTGCGGAAGCTGCGGATCAACAGACCGGCCGCGACAAGCAGTACGATCGCGAGCGCCAACTCCGCGCCGATCAGAATGTCACGCGAGAACGCGCGACGTCGCGTCGCCGTCGAGCGGGCACCCGTCGCAATCACCGCGTAAAGATGGCCGCGTCCGATCTGAAACGCCGGCGCGAGACCCACGGCCAACCCGACGAGTATGGAAAGCGCCACAGCGAACGCCAGCGCGGTTCCGTTCACGCCTATTTCGGCCGCTCGTGGAAGTTGGATGGCCGTGGTGCGAGCGACGAGTCGTACGAACATCCATGCGAGCGCGACCCCGCCCGCTCCGCCGGCGACGGCCAGCACGATGCTCTCCACCAACAGCTGCCTGACGAGTCGCATGCGGCCCGCGCCTAACGCAGTGCGAATGGCGAGCTCCCGAGCGCGCACCTCGGCACGGGCGAGATTCGCACTCGCGAGGTTGGCACACGCGACGAGCAGCACGGCGGCTACCGCTGCGCCGATCAGCGCCAGGTACGACCTCGAACCTCCGACGATTCTCTCCTGAAGCGTCGTCACTGACACATCGTACGCGTAGAGATCCTCCGGATGCGCTGCGTGGATCCCGGCCGCGATCGTGCGCATCTCCGCGCGCGCCCGTGTGAGTGTGATGCTCGGGGCGAGACGAGCGATCGCCCGGAAGTTGATGTTGTTGCGGCTGGCTGTGCGCCACGGGTTGCCGTACGAATACGGCACGAAGAGGTCGGTCCCCGCCGGGAACTCGCGCCCCTTGGGCAGCACCCCGACGATCCGATACGTGCCGTTACCGATGCGGAGCGGCGTGGCAGGCAGCGTGGGCGCGCCGCCTAACGCCCGGACCCAGAAGCCGTGACTCACCACGGCTACCGACTCGTCCCCCTGTGCGTCGGCCGCGGTCAGCGTACGCCCCATCGCGGCTGGAATGCGAAGCACGCGAAAGAAGTCGCCCGTGACGCTCGTCGTCTCGACGTGCTGCGCGTCGTCGCCGTTGATGACCGCGCGTCTCGCCGTCGAGTACAGCGCCATGGCTTCGAAGCTCCGGCCCTGCTCGCGCCAGTCGTAGTAGTTCGGGGCGGAGACGGTCTGGATCTCGTTGCCGAGTGAGTCGTTGCCCGTGAGCGTGACGATCCGCTCGGGCTCGGGGTATGGGAGTGGCCTGAGCAGGACCGCGTCGATGATGGAGAACGCGGCTGTCGTCGTCCCGATGCCGAGCGTGAGCGTGAGCAATGCGACGGCGGTGAAGCTCGGACTCCGTCGGTAGGATCGCAGCGCGAAGTGGACGTCGCGGGTGAGGTCGTGGGCCCATGACATTCCCCGCGCGTCGCGCACGGCCTCCTTGAACCGCGTCTCGCCGCCGAACTCGCGGGCGGCAAGCGCACGCGCCTCGACGGGACCAAGCCCGTGCGACTCGTGCCAGCGTGTTTGCATCTCGAGGTGGAAGCTCAGCTCCTCGTCGAGCTCGCGCTCGAAGCGGCGCGGACGTACGAGGGTCCGAAGGCGGCGGAGCAACTTGTTCAGGAATCGCATGGGCCTGCCTCACGCGAACTGGAGAACGAGCTGTATGGCTTCGGAGAAACGACGCCACGTCGCCGTCTCGCGCGCGAGCTGTCGTTTGCCGGCGCCAGTGATCTCGTAGAACTTGGCCCGGCGGCCGAGCTCCGAGACGCCCCACTCGGACCTAACGAGTCCGTCGTCCTCGAGTCGGTGGAGCGCGGGATAGAGCGATCCCTGATTCACGCGCAGTGCGTCGCGCGAGATCTCCTGGATGCGGTGCGAGACGGCCCATCCATGCATGGGCTCGCGCGAGAGCGTGCGCAGGATGAGGAGGTCGACGGTACCCTGGAGGAGCTCGTCGGTAGGGAGTGGCATCGCGGAGTCCGGTGGTTGTTGTCGGCAGGCTACACCAGGACAGTATACCACTTGGTGTCAGCCGTCGACAACAGCGCGCGGTGTCATCCCGAGGAGCGCCAGCGACGAGGGATCTTCTGTGAAGTCATCGTGGCCAGACCGGCTACAATGACATCACAGAAGGTCCCTCGCTGCCGCTCGGGATGACATGGATGCTTCTGCGGCTTCTGCGCGGTCTGAGCGCTCTGCGTGCCGTAGTTCGACCGCGCCCGCCCTGCCTCTAGCCGCGCCAACCACCTGGTCGTACCATGGAGGCGAACCAGAACCCGAGGCTTCGAGTGCCCGATTCATCCAGCGGATCGCGCCCCTCACGCCGAGACTTCGTCAGTCAGCTCGGCGCCGGTGTCAGCGCGGCGCTGCTCGCGTCGCTGTGGCCGCAAGCGCTCGCTGATGCGGCTGCTGCCGAGGACGCGGTCGCCCTCGGCCAGACACCCAGGTACAAGACCCTCACGGTGGCGCAGGCGAACGACTTCGGTGCCATCGCCGACCGCATTATTCCCCCTGACGACACGCCGGGTGCGCGAGCCGCGGGTGTCGTGTTCTTCGCGGACCGCATGCTCGCAGGCTTCGGCGCTGCGCAGAAGCCCGCCTTCGACAAGGCACTCGCGGCCGTGAATGCCGCGTCTCGAAAGCGCGTGGCCAAAACGGCGTCGTTCGCGGCGCTCTCGGCGAAGCAGCAGGACGAAATCCTCGCGTCGATCGAGACGACCGACGGTTTCGGCGTGCTGCGCGCGATCACCGTCGCCGGCTACTTCTCGCACCCGAGCTACGGAGGCAACCGCGACAAGGGCGGATGGAAGGCGATTGGCTTCGAGGATCGCATGCAGTGGTCGCCGCCGTTCGGGTACTACGATCGGCCTGCCGTCATGGCGCAACTGCTCCCGAGGAAGACCACGTGACGCCTGCCGTTAGGCAGTCGCCGTCCGTTCGCTACGCGCCCACCGATGAGGTGGATTTCGTCATCGTCGGGGCCGGCGCCGCGGGCGGCGTCATGGCACGTGAGCTCGCGACGAACGGCTTCCGCGTCGTCGTCCTCGAACAGGGCCCGTACCTGCACGAGACGGACTTCAAGCATGATGAGCTCGCGTCGTTCCAGCGACACCAGCTCACGAACGACTTCACGCAACAGCCGCAGACCTTCCGGAAGTCCGCCGCCGACAAGGCCGAGCGGCGCGACTATCTCGCGTATGGCCGTATGGTGGGCGGCGGTAGCGTGCACTTCACCGCGAACTACTGGCGCTTCCACGAAGTCGACTTCGAGGAACGCAGTCGTAACGGCTCCGTGGCCGGCGCGAGCATCGAAGACTGGCCGATTCGTTATGCAGACCTCGAGCCCTACTATACGAAAGTCGAATGGGAAGTCGGCGTGAGCGGGCTTGCCGGCGCCAACCCGTTCGATCCGCCACGATCGAAGCCGTACCCGCTGCCGCCACTCCCGGTCAAACCGTCGGGCGTCCTGTTCGAGGTCGCGGCCCGGAAGCTGGGCTGGCACGCCGCGCCCGCACCAATGGCCGTGCTGTCACAGCCGTACCGCGGACGCCCGGCGTGTCAGCACTGCGGATTCTGCGAGTCGTTCGGCTGCGAATGGAAGGCGAAGTCGAGCGCACTCGCGACGGTCATCCCGGAAGCCGAACGAACGGGTCGCTGCGAGATCCGACCGAACAGCTACGTGCGCCGCATCCAGACCAACAACAGCGGGCTGGTGACGGGCGTCGTCTACTTCGATGGCGCGAAGCGCGAGGTCATGCAGCGCGCGAAGGCCGTCGTCGTCTGCGCGAACGGAGCGGAGACGCCGCGTCTCCTGCTCATGTCGGCGTCGAATCAGTTTCCGAACGGGCTCGCGAACTCGAGCGGCGCCGTCGGTAAGTACCTCATGTTCAACGGCGGCGCGTTCGCCGGCGGGCTGTACGAGCACGAGGTCAACGGCCACAAGAGCGTGCAGGTGAGCCGGTACATGCAGGACTTCTATCGGCTCGACAAGAAGTACGGGCTCGCGGGCGGTGGCGGCATCGACACGCGGTTCGACTGGTATCCGGTCGGCTTCGCGATGGACGCGCTGCCATCCGACGGCCCCCGCTGGGGAGCGGAGTACAAGCGCATGCTCCGCGAGTACTACACGCGCTCCATGTACGCGCTCGCGCACACGACGTCGCTGCCACAGGAGACGAGCACGATCACGCTCGATCCGGAGCTCGAGGACGCGTGGGGCCTTCCGGCGATCCGCACGACGTTCACCGAGCACCCGAACGATGTGAAGCTCTACGAGTTCTTCCTCGAACGCTGCGTCGAGCTGCTGGACGCGGCCGGCGCGAAGCGCACGTGGAAGTTCGGGCTGGACGCGCCGTGGCAGGTCCACTTGTTAGGCACGTGCCGGATGGGCAACGACCCGAAGGCGTCGGTCGTGGACAAGTTCCATCGCGCGCACGACGTGGCCGAATCTGTTCATCGTGGACGGGAGCAGCTTCGTCACGTCAGGCACGGGACAGCCGACGATGACGATTCAGGCGCTGGCATTTCGGGCGGCAGAGGCCATCACAGGAATGGCCAGGCGCGGCGAGATCTCCAGGCGCGCGTAACAGCGTGACAGGGCCGGGCATCCGGCGGCGGCATGGCCAGTTCCAAGTGCGTCAGCAACTGCTCAGGGTGAGGTGTCAGGCATCAGGTCCGCGTCGACACGGAGCTGGTGCGCAATGGCTCGAACGACGGCAGCGACCGTGCCGACCGTGGCTCAGCCTGATGCCTGACACCTCATACTGAAGTGCTGACGTGCTGAGTGACTGGCCATGCCGCCGCCGGATGCCCGCCGAATGCCTGCCGCTGTCGAGCACTAACGAATCTCCTTGAGCCGCCTGAGCGGCGGAACCTTCCACGCCGTCGCACTCACGACCAGCAGCGTCATCGCGCCGCCGAAGACCACCGCCCGAACCGCGCCTAACAACTTCGCCGCCACGCCGGACTCGAACGCACCAATCTCGTTCGATGACCCGATGAAGATCGAGTTCACCGCCGACACCCGCCCCATGCAGATGCGGCCGGCGTGAACACCTGAAGCAGCGTCGAGCGGATGACGACGCTCACCATGTCGAACAGTCCGCTCGCCACGAGGAGCGCGACGGACAGCACGAAGGATCGCGACAGTCCAAAGCCGATGATCGAGAGCCCGAAGCCCGCGACGGCGATGAACAACGCGCGTCCGGCACGTCGGATCGGCGGACGATGCGTGAGCACGAGCGACATCGCCACCGCGCCCGCGGCGGGCGCCGCCTGCATGATGCCGAGCCCCTCCGGCCCGACGTGCAGGATCTCCGCGGCAAAGATCGGCAGCAACGCCACCGCGCCGCCGAACAGCACCGAGAACATGTCGAGCGTCAGGGCGCCGAGAACGACAGGCTGATGCAGGACGAACCGGACGCCGACGCCAAGGCTCTCCCACACCGTCTCCGATTTCGCCTCCACTGGTGTCACGACACGGCGCACCTGCGCGAGACACGCGAGCGCCACGAGGAACAGCGACGCCGCGACGCCATACGCGAGACGCGCGCTGCCGAACGCGTACAGCAGTCCTCCGAGCGCCGGCCCGACCACCGCGGCGAGCTGCCACGCAGCACTCCGCCACGCCGACGCCCGCGCATACAGCTCACGCACCACCAGCTCGGCCGCCAGTGCCGCTCGCGCCGGCGTGAGAAAGCTGCGCGCGATCCCGCTCACCGCGATGACGAGGTAGATCGGCCAGATCGCGCTGCCCGGCCGGAGGCGGAATGACAGCGCGAAGAGCGTCGCTGAACACAGCAGCATGACGCCGAGCGAGACGATGGAGACCTGGCGGCGGTCGATGCGATCGGCCACGTGGCCGGCGAACAACGCGACGCCGATGAACGGCAACGCTTCGGAGAGTCCGATGAGCCCGAGCGCGAGCGGGTCGTGTGTGAGCGCGTAGATCTGCCATCCCACGACGACTGCCTGCACCTGCTGCGCGAGCGTCGCCGGAAGCAGACTCACGATGAACCACCGGAACGACGCAAACCGAAGCGGCGCGTACGGATCCTCGGGCGTACCTATGAGCTCCGGGCGCACCTTTGGCCGCCGCACGCGCGAGCGAAACGGAATCGACATTCCGATGAGTGAGAGCGACGGTCGGGCCGGAAGGATCCGGCGACGTCCGGAAAGCTAAACGTCGAGGGTCCCGGTCATTCCGAGCGGACTTTTGTCATTCCGAGCGGAGCGCGCGCGGAGCGCACGCGCAGTCGAGGAATCGAGATCGTATGTGTAGAGAGGGCTCTCTATCGGGACGTTCGCGATTCCTCGACTCGCTGTCGCTCGCTCGGAATGACAGCCGGCTGACGCTCGCTCGGAGTGACCCGTCGCCAGCCTCGCGTCCACCGGCGGACCGCCGACGAGCCAGCCCCGACAGCTCGTCCCTAACGCGGACGGGTGGACCCAATGTAACAGCGGTCCGGTCCCTGATGCCTTTCTGGTAGGTGCGGGCCATACCAGTTTCGGCCACCCCTTATCGGAGCAACCCGATGCCGCCTCGCGCGCGCCGCGGACGCATCCTCGCCGTCGCCATCGACCAGAAGTCGGGGCAGCCGTTGTACCGCCAGATCTATAGCCACGTCCGCCAGTGCATCCTCGACGGTCGACTGGCGCCGGGCTCCCGCCTGCCGTCTACGCGACAGCTCGCGGCGGACCTCCGCGTCTCGCGGAGCACGGCGGTCCAGGCCTACGAGCAGCTCAGAGCCGAGGGGTACATCGAAGGCCTCGGCGGTGCGGAGACGCGGGTGAGTGGGGCGCTCCCGGATTCGTTCGTCCGTACCGCCGCCCGCGAAGCCGATCACGCGGTGCCGTTGAGATCGTTGCTGGTGCCGTCCAGCCGTGCTCGCGCGGCGGCCGCGGCCCTCCGAAGAACGCCAGCACCCGTCGGCATGGGACCGCGCGCGTTTCGCGCCGGTGTCCCCGCCGTCGACGTGTTTCCCGTGGACACGTGGGGGCGGATCATGGCGCGTCGCTGGGGGCGAACACCCGCCCGCGATCTCTCCTACGGCGAGCCGTTCGGCTATCGCCCGCTTCGCGAGGCCGTCGCCGACTACCTCCGCGCCGCGCGCGGCGTCCGATGCACCGCCGATCAGGTGATGATCACGTCCGGCTCGCAGCAGGCGCTCGACCTCACGTTGCGCGTGCTGATCGATCCCGGTGACAAGATCTGGCACGAGGACCCGGGGTATCACGGCGCCCGCGGAGCCTTCGTGGCGGCTGGCGCGAACGTCATCCCGGTGCCGGTCGACCAGGATGGGCTGGACGTGATGGCCGGACGGACGCTGGCCCCGGACGCTCGCCTCGCCTTCGTGACGCCGTCTCGCCAGCTACCCCTCGGCGCGACGATGTCGCTGCCGCGGCGACTCGCGCTGCTCGAGTGGGCTGCCGCGTCGCGGTCGGCGATCTTCGAGGACGACTACGATAGCGAGTTCCGCTACGCGTCCCGTCCGTTGCCGGCGCTGCAGGGTCTCGACCGCGGCGGCTGCGTGCTGTACTCCGGCACGTTCAGCAAGGTCACGTTCCCGTCGATGCGACTCGGCTATCTCGTGGTGCCGACGGCGTTGATCGACGTGTTCGCCGCGGCGCGACACTTCTGCGACATGCACTCGCCGTTCCTCGAGCAGGCGGTGATGACGGACTTCATCGTCGAGGGACATTTCGAGCGGCACATCAGGCGCATGCGCGCGATCTACCACGAGCGCCAGGTGCTGCTCGTGAATCTCGCGCGCGAGCGGTTCGGTGGGCTGCTCGATGTCCGTCCCGCGGATGCCGGGATGACGGTGGTCGGCTGGTTAGGCGGCGGACTCGACGACGTCACGACCACACGCGCGGCCGAGCGTGCGGGATTGCACGTGCTATCCGTTGTCGCCGCTGTCCGTCCGTCCGATGCCCCCCGCCCTGCTCCTCGGCTACGCCGGCGTGCGCGACGACGAGATCAGGGATGGCGTGAATCGTCTGGCGATCGTGCTCGAGCAGCTGATGCGGAGCCGCATCGCACCTAACGATTCCGTGCGGCGGATGAGCGCGGTGGGGGCGTCGGTGGCCTGAACGACACCCGACTTCGTGAGAACCCTACGCCACGTCAGTCGTCGCGGCTGACGCGTGCCACCACGAGAGCACGAGCGTCGAGCCGATGATCGTGACGGCGCCGGCGAGCGTCCACACGTCCGGGATCTCGCCGAGGAGCAGCGCGCCCCACACGACCGCGAACGCGACCTGCAGATAGCCGGTCGTCGTCGCGCGCGCGGTCCGCTCGAGCTGGAGCCCGCGCGTCATGCTCACCTGCGCGAGCTGCGTCGTTATCCCGACGCCGAGCAGCAGCACCCACTCCTACGGCGTTAGGCCACTGCCAGTCCAGCGAGCGCGAACGGCAGCGACATCGGAACGCTCAGCAGCGGGAGGTAGAACGACGATCACGAGCGGGTGCTCGGCACCGCGCATCTTCCGCACGAGCGTGTACGCGGCGCCGCTGCAGAGCGCGCCCGAGCAGCGCGATCGCGATGTCCAGCGGGCTGCGGGCGCGGCGACGGCGGCACCGAACAGCCACGACGGGTGCGCGATGAACATGCACGCCGACGAGGCTCGCCACGAGACAGAGGATCTCTGGCGCGCGAATGAACTCGTCGAGGATGACGGCCGCGAGCAGCGTGGCGAACACGGGATTCATGTTCTGAATCAGCGTCGCTTCGCCGAGCGGCAGGTGGACGAGCGAGTAGAAGTAGCAGAGCAGCGCTGTCGAGCCGAGCGGTGCCGCGAACGGCGAGCAGGCGCCGGTTCGTTCCCCATGGTGAGACGCCCGACGCGGCGCAGGGCACCACCAGCTGAGCGCGAGCGTGATGACGCCCCGCGACGAGGACGATCTCCATGCTGCCGAGTCGGCGGCCGGCGAGCTTCACGAGAAGGCCCATGATGCTGAACCAGAAGGCGCCGATGGCCATGGCCCGAATCCCGGGCGAGATCAGCGGCTGGCGGACGGCTTCAGGCTGAGAGGCGAGAGACACGGCTGAATACTATCGAAGCGGAGAGCCACTCGTCCGCGCCTGCGTCGGCCTCGCACGGACGATCCGGCGATACCCGGCATCATTTCGGCGGCTTGGCCAGTGACTCAGCACTGAGTCGCGTCAGTACGAGGTTTCAGGCATCAGGGTCAGAAACGGCGGCGAGACGCGCGCCGTTCGCCATTGCGCACGGCGCCGTATCGACGCGGACCTGATGCCTGAAACCTCGCGACTGAGCAGTTGCTGACGCACTTGGAACTGGCCATGCCGCCGCCGGATGCCGCGCCGTCTGGACATCTGGCGCCGTTCGCGATGTCGCAGTCGTTAGGCGCCGAGCTCGATCACGCGTTCCAACGCCTTCCGCTTCGCGCGGCTGTACACCTGCCAGGCCGCCGCGAGGTCCTGGAACGCGAGGCCCACGGTCCCGAAGATCGTGATCTGATCCGCGCGCGTGCGTCCCGGCTTCACGCCGGCGATCACCTCGCCCAGCTCGGCGTGAATCGCTTCGGGGCCGAGCCCGGCGCCCGCGATCGCGCCCATGCGCGCGGCGAGGTCGCGATCGTCGGCAGACGAACAGGGAGCTCGCGATGAGTCCCGCGTCCACCTCGCCCTTGGCCGGCTCGTCGGCGCCGACCGCGGTGATGTGGACGCCGTCGCGCACCATCGCGCGCGTGCAGGAACGGCTCGCTTCGACCACGTCGCCGTGATGATGACATCGGCGTCGCGCACCGCGTCGGCGACGTGCTCGCGGACGACGACCTCGATACCTAACGCCGGCCCGACGCGCGCCGCGTACGCCTCCGCTCGTCCAGGCACGGAGTCCACGACGTCCACGCGCTCGACGCGCCGGACGAGCTGCAGCGCGCGCACCTGGGCCTCGCCCTGCACCCCGGCGCCGATGACGGCCACGCGCGGCGCGTCGCGTCGCGCGAGCACGTCGGCGGCGAGCGCACCGGCGAGCGCGGTACGTTCGGCGGTGATGACGATGGAGTCCATGATCGCCAGCACGGCGCCGGTCTCCATGTCCGTCGAGGTTGCATCGAGCCGACGACGCTGCGCGCCGCGCCGGGTATCTTCGTGTTCACCTTCACGGTGAACGCCGGGATGCCGTCGATGATGCCCGGGAAACACGATCATGACGGATGCGTCCGCCTGGCCCCGGCAGCGGCGACCCGGCGCGCAGCGCGGCGGTGGTGCGGCGCGTCGAGTACTCGGCGAACGCGTCGCGGAGCGCGCGGAGCAGCGCCTCGCGGTCGAGCAGCTGCCGCACCTGGGCGGCGGAGAGAATGAGCGTCGGCACGCGGCGAATGCTAGGCGGTCGAGGGACTCGCCGTGTAGCCGGCTCAGCAGCTCTCATGCTTGTGGCCGCGTCGAGCGCGGTCATGCAGCCTTGCTGGTCCGGCCGCCGATTCCCAAGTTCCCGAGTCCCCGGTTCCCCGATCCCAGTGCAACGCTTTCCGTGGGAGCGCTACAGCGAAGATCGGCTGCTCAAGGTCCGGCTCAAGGACCTTGGCGTGACCATCGAGGGCACGTGGCTGGAAGGCGTGTGTCACGCAGCTGTACGAGGAGCTCGATGCGCGCGCGCTCGCGCTCAAGCCGCACGTGTGGTTGTCGGACGAGTGGTTCTCGCCAGGTGGCGTCCCGGGATTCGCCGTTCCGTTCTACCTCGCGCACCCGCGGCTCCGACGACTCGAGCGCAACCAGATCCTCGACGTCGAAGGCGCGTCGCGCGCGGAGTGCATGCGCATCATGCGGCACGAGACGGGGCACGCGATCCAGCACGGCTACCAGCTGCATCGCCGTCGCAAGTGGCAGGAGCTGTTCGGCAAGTCGTCGACGAAGTACCCGGAGTACTACCGGCCGAATCCGTCGAGCAAGCGGTACGTGCAGCACCTGCGTCTCTGGTACGCGCAGAGCCATCCGGACGAGGACTTCGCGGAGACGTTCGCGGTGTGGCTCAGGCCGCGGTCGGACTGGCGCATCGCGTTATGCAGGCTGGCCGGCGCTTCGAGAAGCTTCGGTACGTCGATACGCTGATGAGCGAGATCTGCGACCAGAAGCCGCTCGGTCGCGACGCGACGCGTGATCGAGCCGCTGTCGAAGATGACGAAAACGCTCGCGCAGCATTACGAGTCGCGCCGCGAGAAGTACACGGTCAAGTTCCCGAACACGTACGACGCGGACCTGCAGCGTCTCTTCTCCGACGAGCCGCGTCACCGGCGTCAGGAGACGGCCGCGCGCTTCCTTCGTCGTAACAAGGGCGAGATTCGTCGCCTGGTGGCGAAGTGGACGGGCGAGTTCCAGTACACGCTCGAGCTGGTGCTCGAGGACATGATCGGGCGATGCAAGGACCTGCGACTGCGCGTCGTCGGTCCGGAGCGGGAGATCGTGATGGACTTCTCCGTGCTGCTGACGGTGAAGACAATGCACTTTCTCTACAGCCAGGGGAGAAGGGATTGGATAGCGCTCTGATAGCGACTGGGACTGGGACTGGGGACTGGGTAACGGCGCTGGGAGCGCCGGCAGCGGTAGAGCGTATCGGGTTCCCAGTCCCCAGTCCCAGTCCCCAGTCCCCACTGCAGTCCCCAGTCCCCATGAGAAGGCTTCGCGTCCTGGCGCTGATGCACCCCGAGCTGGTTCCGCCGGACGACGCCGCGGAGCGGGACGAGAGCGAGCGGTTCGACTGGAAGACCGAGTGGGACGTGTGCCGCACGCTCCGCGAGATCGGCCACGACGTCCGCGCGTTAGGCGTCCAGGACGAGCTCCTGCCCATCCGCGACGCCGTCGAGGAGTTCAAGCCGCACGTCGTGTTCAACCTGCTCGAGGAGTTCCACGGCAACGTCCTCTTCGACCACAACGTCGTGAGCCTGCTCGAGCTGCTGCGCGTGCCGTACACCGGGTGCAACCCGCGCGGCATGATGATCTCGCGCGAGAAGGCGCTGTCGAAGAAGCTGCTCGTCTACCATCGCATCCGCGTTCCGGCGTTTCACGTCTTCCCGCTCGGCAACAAGGTGCGGCGGCCGAAGTCGCTCGAGCTGCCGCTGTTCGTGAAGAGCCTCACCGACCACGCGTCGTTAGGCATCTCGCAGGCGTCGCTCGTCAAGAGCGACGAGGAGCTGACCGAGCGCGTGGCGTTCGTGCACCGGCGCCTGAGCGCGGACGCGATCGCCGAGCAGTTCATCGAGGGGCGCGAGATCTACGTCGGCGTGATCGGCAACGACCGGCTGACGGCCCTGCCGCCGCGCGAGCTGGTGTTCGACAACGCGCCCGACGGCGCGCCGCTCATCGCGACCGCGCACGCCAAGCACGATCTCGATTATCAGAAGCGCCACGGGATCGACCAGCGCGCGGCGGTGGATCTGCCGGACGGCGTCGCGGCGGGCCTCGAGCATCTGGCGAAGCGCATCTACCGCACGCTCGAGCTCATCGGGCTACGCGCGCCTCGACTTCCGGCTGCGGCCGGACGGGAGCTTCTACTTCCTCGAGGCGAACCCGAATCCGGAGATCGCGTTAGGCGAGGAGTTCGCCTCGGCCGCCCAGGCGGCGGGCATCGAGTACCCGGAGCTGCTGCAGCGGATAATCAATCTGGGGATGCGAGGAACGGCACCTGAATGAACTGCAAGCTGGTGGCTGGGTGCTGGTGCTGGTGGCTGGGTGACGCTGAGTGCGGGAGGCCTGACCGTGTCATCCCGAGGAGCGTCAGCGACGAGGGACCTTCTGTGATGTCATCGTGGCTAGACTGGCTACGATGTCGTTCAAGAAGGTCCCTCGCTGCCGCTCGGGATGACACGGGCACTGACCAGCGTCACCCAGCCACCAGCACCGACCACCCAGCAACCAGCGTCTCGTGGTTAGTGCCCGTTTCGGTCGAGCTGTCCGCGTACTTCACCGCCCGGGAAATCGCCCGGACCCGTGTTCGCCGGCGCGACGCCGTCGTCCGTGTGAATGTTCACGTACGTGTTGCCGGCATTGATCGCCGCGATCAGGTCGGACAGCGGGTGGCCGGCCAGCGGGCCGCGAAGGTCCGCCGCCGTGAACGTGCCCTGCGCCAGCATGCCGTGATGCGCGCCGCCCCCGCCTGGCAGGGGAGCCGTGGATTCACCGATGGGAAGAACCACACGACGATCCGGACCCGTCAAGCCCTTCGCCTGCATGTGGATGTGCGCCATCGTGACGTTGTCGATGTCGTTCACCACCAGCTGGAAGTCGATCGACTGGCCGTCCTTCGCCAGCCGCACGTTCGCCGAGCCGTGCGCACCCGTGATGCGAGCGATCGGCGCCTCTTCATCGCCGGTCAGCTTCGTCTCGATCGTGCGCTGGTCACCGTTGTCGGTGCCGAAATCCTTGTCCCTGGCGGCTGAGACCCCGCCCGTGACCACCGCTCCGGTCAACTTCGGCGCCGTCGTGCTTGCCGGTGCGTCCATGCACCCCAACAACAACGCTGCCCCCGCCAATGAGTAGTACCTGCGCATGTCTCGTTGCCTCCCGCCAAGGGATTGTTGGAACCGTCTAGGCGGGAACGAGAACGCAGGACGACCTCATCCGCAATGGCCAACCGGTGAACGGCGCGTTGAGCCGGGCCGAAGCACTGATCGCGGGCGCCAACGATGCGCAGTCACGGTGACCGAAGACCACGCCAATGCCGTGTCAGCATCACTATCGCTACGGGATCAGGGCGTCGAGGCGGGAAGCTGCCCGCGAATCTCTCCACCAGGGAAATCACCGAGCCCTGTGTTAGGCGGTGCGACGCCGTCGTCGGTGTGCACGTTCACGTACGCATTTCCGGCCATGATCGCGTCGATCAGTGCCTGCAACGGTTGGCCGGCAAGCGGCCCGCGCAGGTCGGCCGCCGTGAACGAACCGGTCGCCAATGTCCCACTGAACGGACCCGCGCCTCCCGGAAGCGCCGTGGTTGCCTTCACCGACGGGTAGAACCACACGACGATCGGGCCATTCGTTCCGGCGGGCGCCACGTGGATGTGCGCCTGCGTCACGTTGCGAATGTTGTTGACGATCAGCTCGAATTCCATCGA
The DNA here is from genome assembly GCA_963829055.1 of uncultured Gemmatimonadaceae bacterium. Lineage (GTDB taxonomy): Bacteria > Gemmatimonadota > Gemmatimonadetes > Gemmatimonadales > Gemmatimonadaceae > JAJKIV01. The sequence goes on from CAWHHI010000011.1 coordinate 677,359, forward strand.
CTGTCCGTCCGCGCTCAGCCGCACTATGCCATGCCCGTCCGCATGCGTCTCGCGCGCCGGGACTTCGTCGTTCCCGTTGACGTACGTGAGGAAGAGCCGCGTGACGCCGTGCGGGTCGCTGCCATGCGGGTCGGTGCCGGGGTCGTTGCCATGCGGGTCATCGTCGTTCGAGGCCACGGTCCCGGGCGTGACTGCTCCAGTCTGCTTCGGGCCAGTGGCGTTGGATGCGGCATCCATACACCCGAGCACCAATACCGCCCCGGCCAACGAGTAGATCCTGCGCATACTCATCACCTCCAGCGACTAGTTGGATACCTCGCGACGCCACACAACAGCGTCATTCAGGGAGGCGTGCAACTCTCATGCGGCGAAAGGCGAATCGCGCTGGGTGGACGGTTTACTTGTTAGGGTGAGTTAGGGTGAGTCAGGGCAATCGCGCGCGCTCACTCCCTCGCGAAATCGATGAACCCCTTCGCGACATCGACCTCGATCAACTTCACCCGCACGCGATCGCCGACGTCAACGCCGTGCTCGCCACGCATCAGTCGGCCTTCCGCAGGCGGATGCGTGAGTCGCGCGAACGTGCCGCTCTGATTCACGCCGGTGATGATCGCATCGAACGACTCGCCCACGCGATGCTCGAGCAGCGTCGCGGCCACCGCCTTCCGCATCGCGCGCTCGACTTTGCGCGCCGAGTTCTCCATGAGCGTGCAGCGCTCGGCGATCGCGTCGAGCTCATCAGCGGTGTACGGCGTCGGCGCGTTCGCGAGCGTCGCCTTCACGAGACGCTGCATCACGAGATCCGCATAACGCCGGTTCGGGGCGGTCGTGTGCGAGTAGTCGTCGACGGCGAGACCGAAGTGACCTTCCTCGCCGTCCGGCTCCCACGGCCGTTCCACCGTGTATTCGCCGGCACCGAGCAGCTTCACGACAGACAGCGACAGATCGGCGAACGTGTCCGGGCTCGCGGCGCGGCGACGACGCAGAAACTCGGCGAGCGCAACCGAGCTCGGCTCGTCAGGCAGCGCGTCGTCGTATCGCTTCGCGAGCTCGACGAGACGCGGCCATCGCTTGGGCGCGTGAACGACGCGACGGATCGACGGCACGCGCCGCGCCTCGAGGAAACCCGCGATCGCCACGTTCGCCGCGATCATGAAATCCTCGATGAGATCGCGCGCGCGACTCTTTCGCGTGACGGTGATGTCCACCACCTGTCCGTTGGCCGACGTCACCGGCTGCGCCTCGATGGTCTCGAGATCGAGCGCGCCGCGCTCCTGACGCCGCGTCCGCAGCCGTTGCGCGACCTGATCCTGTAGGCGCACCTGAGCTTCCAGTCCATCAATGGCCGCGAATTCTTCCGGCGCCGGTGCGCCGCCGGCGAGCCAGATGACCAACGGCTTCGTACGTCAGCTTCGCGCGGTTCACGACCCGCGCGCGATACGCGCTCACGTCCTGCACGTTGCCGGCGTCATCGATCGAGGAGATCGACCACGACGACGAGTCGGTCGGCCGCCTCGAGGAGCGATGTAAGGTCGGTCGACAGTTCCTCCGGCAACATCGGGAACGTCTCGACGCCAGTGTACAGCGACGTCGTGTTCGCCGCCGCTCGGCGGTCGATGGCGGACCCCTTGGGGACGAACTGGTCGACGTCCGCGACGCCGAGCCGCAGGCGTACCGCGCCGCCATCGACGCGCTCGCAGAATTCCACCTGATCGAGGTCGCGCGACTCGCGGTTGTCGACGGACGACCAGAGCAGCGCGCGCAGGTCGCGCACGTCGTCGGTGGGCGAGTCCACGCGCTTCACTGCTTCGATACGTGCGACCTCGGCTCGCGCATCCGGCGGGAAATCAGAGACGAACCCGTTTTCCGACGCGATCTCTCGCGCGCGCTCGCGTAAGTCGGTGGACGCGCCGCGAGCCGGCGCCTGTTCGGGATGTGCCATGGGCTAGAGTATACACGTCCGATCGCGAGCCCGCCGGATCGCGCTGGACGGCCCCGCGCACAGACGCAATCTTTGACGTGACGGCTTGCGGATGCCGCCCGACGTTCAAGGAGTCCACATGGTCAAGCTCGCCCGCCTCGCTGCGTTCGGTACTTCCTTACTGGTGGTCGCCGCAGCCAGCGCCTCCGCGCAGCGCGGCACCATGGGCTTGCCGCGCCTCGTTCCAGCGCCGGCGGCGACTGCGTCCGGCGCATCGGCGGCGGGCGCGCCATCGACCGGCGCGCTACCACCGGGTCGCGTTAACGGTGGGCGCCCAGGCTACCCCGCCGGAGGTGTACGGCGCTCCGGAGATCTCCCGCGGCTCGTCGGCTCGCCGCCTCCGCGAGAACGCACCGGCTACACCATGGGCACCGGGTACGGTGGAAGCTCGCGCTACAACTCCGGTTACTCCGGCTACTCCGGCGATCGTGGAACACGGTACTGGCGGCCCCCGTCCTCTCACTGGGGCGTTGGCGCCGGCTGCGTCGGTGGCTGCATTCGCGCCGGCATTCACTCCGGCAGGTTCTTCGGATCGTTCGCGTTCGGGTATCCGTTCGCTATTCCCGTCTACGTGCCCTACTTCTACGACGCTACCTACTACGGATCGACCTACGAGATCGACGGAGGGACCGCCAACGAGCCGTACGCTCCAGAATCCGAACGAGCCTACGCGCCATCGAAGCTGATCGTGATCGGCGGCGGCACGGGCGGCGGGGGCGATGCGCTCACCGTCGAGACCATTGGCGGACAGCGTCCGGCTGACCTGGCTCGCTTCTGGTCGCGCCGCGCGCGAGGTGACGCTGTTCGTCGCCGACTCGACGCAACGACGGCTGGCCACGCGCAGCACGAGCCCCGCGGCGCCCGCAGCGACGTTCGAGGTGGCGACGCTCTCGGCCCCGGTCGCATATGCGGGCGTGGCAGTCACGTTCGCCGACGGCGTGACCTCCATCACGCTCGTGCCCTACCGTGGCGGGATGACCGGCGGCCAGCGACGTTAGGCATCGCGGCACGGGGTTGTTTGTAGCACCCGTGTCACACCAGATTCGTGGCGCTGTGATTTTCGCCGGATGACAACACCCACGAATCCTGCGCCCGCTCATCCCGCGGGTCCTGCGACCGTGCCCGCTGACGGTCGCCTTTCGGCGTCCATTGACGCCTGGAAGCGGAAGCTGCTGGACCTGTCGAAGCGGAATCGTGCGCTCAACTTCCGCGCGACGAAGGTCTCGACCGTCGCGGTCGTCGACGAACGGCCGGCCGAGATCTTCCGGCTGCTCTACATGGCCGAGCGGGAGATGCGGTTCAAGGGCGTGGAGCCTCCACCGGCAGATCCGACCACCGCGCCGCGGCGGCCGCGAGCGACGTCCCGCCTGACGCGGATATCGACGACGCAGCCGCGCAGCCCGAGTTCGTCCCGTACGACGCGGCGACGCTCGACGATCGACACACCGACGAGTACCTGCAGACGACCGCGACGCCGGAGGCACTCGATCGATCGCTCCGTCGCCTCGACGAGCAGGCCCGACTCGCGATCGAGGAGCAGGGCGTCAACACGCTCTTCCTCGCGCTCGGCATGCTGCACTACACCGAGGCCGACACGTCGGAGCAGATGTTCAACGCCCCGCTCGTGCTGTTGCCGGTCGAGCTCTCGCGAAAGTCCGCGCGGTCCGGCTATCGCATCCGCGCGGCCGACGACGACCCGGTGGTCAACCCCGCGCTCGCCGAGTATCTGCGCCTCGACTTCGGCATCACGCTGCCGGAGTTGCCCGATCGGCGACGATCCCCGACGACTACGATCTTCAGACGCTGCTCTCCGGAGTGACGCAGGCGATCGTCGTCGCGACGAGGCTGGTCGGTATCGACGGACGTCGTGCTCGGGCTGTTCTCGTTCCAGAAGTTCGTGATGTACAAGGACCTCGAGGCGAATGCACCGGCGGTCGCGGCGCATCGACTCGTGCAGGCAGCTCGTCGGCCGCGAAGGCGATCGCGTCATCGGCCTGCCTGACGACGTCCGTCGCCTGGAGCTCGATCGCGAGTTCGCGCCCGAAGCGACGACGCAAGTCGTGGATGCCGACTCGAGCCAGCTGCGTGCGATCGCCGGCGTGTCTCGCGGCTACGACCTGGTGCTCGAGGGTCCGCCGGGCACGGGCAAGTCGCAGACGATCACGAACCTCATCGCGCAGGCGCTCGGCGCCGGCAAGTCGGTGCTGTTCGTCGCCGAGAAGATGGCGGCGCTCGACGTCGTGCACGCACGGCTGGTGAAGGCGGGGCTCGGCGAGTTCTGCCTCGAGCTGCATTCGACGAAGGCGAACAAGCGCGGCGTGATGCGGAGTCTCGCCGCGGCGATAGACGCGTCGCTCGCGCCCATGGCCACGAGCGTGCACGCCGCGACCGCTCTGCCCGGCGTCCGGACGGCACTCAACGATTACGTGCGCGCGCTGCACACGCCGCACGGCACGTTAGGCATGACGCCGTTCGAAGCGTACGGAGCGCTCGCGCCCGTACGCGGCTACGAGGGTGTCGCTTCGGGCGCGCCAGCCGGCCCGACGTCCACGCGAACGGTTCCGCGTCTGCGGTACAACCGACCCGTGGACGACGTGACCCGCGAAATGGTCGACACCACGGTGCGGGAGCTGCGCGAGTTGGCGGCAGCCGCGCGCGGTATCGGTGATCCGACCCAACACCGTGGCGCGACGCGACGAAGACGCTGTACACCGAGGACGACATCGCGTCGGTACGAGCGGTCGCCACGGAGCTGGCGCGGCAGTTCGGCGAGGTCAGTCGTCAGGCAGCCGAGGTGCAGAAGGCGTTCGGACTTCCGCCGATTCGCAACGTGGACGACGTGGACATCGCGGACCGCATCGCGTCCATCATGAACCGGTCGCCGGGCGCGCCGGCAGCCGTCCTCGGCAGCGCGGCATGGAACACCGCCCCGCGCGATGCGAGGAAGCTCATCGAGCACGGTCGCGCGTTCGCGCGCGCTCCGACAGCGCGGTGGACAAGCACTTCACGCCGGCGGTGCTCGAGCAGGATCACGCGGCGGACATCGCATACGTCGAGAAGAAGGCGAGCGGCGTTCTAGCGTTCCTGTCAGTGCTCGACGGGCGGTGGCGCTCCATTCGATCGCGCTGGGAGAGCTACCGGTTGCCGACGTACCGTCCGACGCTGCTCGAACAGGCCGCGGAGATGAAGCAGGTCGATCGCCTCGCGGCCGAGCGGCAGGCGCTGGCCGACTCGGGGCGATGCTGGCTGCGACCTGTTCGGCGACGCGTGGCAGGGCGAGCACTCGAGCTGGGATGCGCTCGAGTCGTACGTCCAGTGGGTGGTGGAGTTCCGGACGTGCGTCACACGACACAACCTCGGCACTGACGCGATCGCGCTGGCCGCCAACTGTGCGCCTAACGTCGACGCGGTACACGCGCTCCGGAACGCGACCGCCGACGCGCTCGGGACGCTCGCGCAGCTACGACGCACCGTGATCGGCTGGCCACGCGACTACCTCACCACCGCCCCATTCGACGCGCTACAGCCGCGCCTCGAGCAGCTCGCGGCGAATGCCGCGGCCGGACCGCGGTGGGCGGCGTTCGAGAGCGCGCGCCAGACCGCGGCGTCGGGCATCGCAGCCGAGCTCCTCGGCGACGCGATGACGGGCACGGTCGTCGTTCGATGTCCTGCCGGACGCGTTTCTCCGCGCGTTCTACATGACGTGGCTCACCGAGCGTCGTTCAGGCCCGGCCGCCGCTCGCGCGCTTCGACGCACTCACGCACGAGCAGCGGATTGCCGAGTTCCGGCGACTCGACCGACGAAGTGCTGGCCGAGAATCAGGCGGCGCTCACCGCTCGCCTGCGCGATCGGGCGCAGGAGCGACTGCAGGATCCTGACGGCGCGCGACGGCATTGCCGTTCCTGCAGCGGGAGATGGCGAAGCAGCGCAATCACAGCCCGCTCCGAAAGACGCTGCGTCACGCGGAACCCGCCATCCGCGCGATCAAGCCGTGCTTTCTCATGAGCCCGTTGTCGGTCGCGCAGTACCTCGCGGGCGGTGAGCCGACGTTCGACGTCGTGATCTTCGACGAGGCGTCGCAGCTGCCGTCAGAGGACGCGGTGGGCGCGATCGTGCGCGGCCGGCAGCTCGTCGTCGTCGGCGACCCGAAGCAGCTGCCGCCGACGAACTTCTTCATGGTGTCGGCGGCACCGGACGCGATTCCGATGGCGGACGATGGGACGCCGCTGTACAGCGACGCCGAGAGCGTGCTCGAGGAGTTCATGGGCGCCGGCGTGCCAATGAGTCGCCTGCGGTGGCACTACCGGAGCGCGCACGAGAGTCTCATCAGCTTCTCGAACGTCACGTTCTACGACGCCGACCTGTTCACGTTTCCGAGCACGGAGACGAGCACGTCCGACGAACGGGCTTCGACGTTCGAGTTCGTGGACGGCGGCACGTACGAAGGCAAGGGCCTCAACTCGGTCGAGGCCCGGCGCGTCGCCGACGCGGTCGTGCCGTTCGCGCGCGAGCAGCTCGCGCGGCGGGCCCGCGGCGAACCGACGGAGTCGTTAGGCGTCGGCACGTTCAACCTGCGCCAGCAGCTCGCCGTCCAGGATGAGCTCGGAGCTCCGCCGCCGCGATGACCCGACGATCGAGCCGTTCTTCGATCGCTCGCTCGCCGGACCCGTTCTTCGTGAAGAACCTCGAGAACATCCAGGGTGACGAGCGCGACGTGATCTTCCTGAGCGTCACCTACGCGAAGGCGGCGGACGGCGTGCTGCGCTACAACTTCGGCGCGCTCAACGGCGAGAATGGGTGGCGGCGCCTCAACGTGCTCACGACGCGCGCGCGCCGCCGCATGCGCGTCTTCTCGTCGATTCGTGGGAGCGACATCAACCCGCCGCGGCGGTGTCCGCGGGGCCGCGCTTGCTGCGTGAGTTTCTCGACTACGCCGAGCACGGCCGGCTGGCCGTGCCCGCTGGAGCGAGCGCTGGCGCCGCGGAGTCGCCGTTCGAGCGCGAGGTGATGCCGGCGCTCGTCGAGCGCGGGCTGCAGGTCGTCCCGCAGGTCGGCGTCGCCGGCTATCGGATCGACCTCGGCGTCGTCGACGCGGACATGCCCGGGCGCTTCGTCTGCGGCATCGAGTGCGACGGCGTCGCGTATCACTCGTCGGAGACGGCGCGCGATCGCGACCGGCTGCGCCAGCAGGTGCTCGAGGCGCGCGGCTGGACACTGCTGCGCGTGTGGTCGACGGACTGGTTCAAGGACCGCGCGGGGCAGGTCGATCGCATCATGGAGCTCGTGGACGCCGCGCGCCAGCAAGCGCGGGAAGAAGCAGCCCGGAAAGAGAGACACGCCGAGGCGCTGGCCGGTGAAGCAACGCCGGCTGGGGTCGAACCGCCGCCGGCAACTCCGCTCGCAGAGGCGTACGAACGACCTGACGCCATGCCGTACACGTTCGCGGGCGATGAGGCACGCTACGCCGGGCGCGAGCTGATCGGCGAGCCGCCGTCGACCCTGGCGCGCGCTGTGGCCGACGTCGTGGAAGTCGAATCCCCAGTTCACGTCGACGAGGTCATCACACGCGTGGCGAGCATGTGGGGCACACGCGCGGGGACGCGGATTCAGGCGCGAATCGTGGACGCGTTCACGTTGGCGGAGCGTCAGCACCTGGTCGAGCGACGTGGCGACTTCCTCTGGAATCCGGGTCAGGAGGTTGTCGTCCGTTCGCGCGCGGGGACTCGCATGTCGGCCGAGCACATTGCGCCCGAGGAATATCGAGCGGCAATCAGAATGGTGCTCGCAACGGGTCGAGGATTCGCGCGTCCGGCACTGGTGACCGAGGTACGGGCGTTGCTCGGGTTCGCCCGGACGGGTGCCGCGCTCGACGATGCCATCGGACTGGCGCTCGATACCATGCTCGCCGACGGCATCCTCGGCGAGGGAAGCACTGGCGTGCGGCTGCGCTAGACGTCGTTAGGCCTCAACTACACCCGATGCGCACTCACGTCCGCTTTCATTCGGTCGAGTTCACGCCACCCAATACCGAGCCCGGTCAGATCAACACGGAGCGCTACGGGTACGCGCTCGCCGACGTGGGTGGGCGCTCGTCTCCAGGAGCGCGGTTTCGAGGCCGATCTTCCTGTTCCCGAGGACTGGGGATGGCTTCTGGGAGTCGCGAACGACGGACAGGTCGTGCGGGTGGGCTGTGGGAACGTCGATGGCTCCGTATCGGAATGGCTGATCTGGCTCGATGCGGTGCGCCCCGGGCTCATCGCTCGGCTGCTCGGGAAAGGAGGATCGTCGTCGCGCGCACCTAACGCGTTGTTCGGCATCGCCGCCGCGATTCACAGTGCGCTCACGGCAAACACGAGCGCGAACGAGATCGAGTGGTTCAATGTCGGCCCGCGCGGGGAAGAGCTCGATCACGCCGATACCCCGGTGTAACCGATCGGCACTGTCATCCCGAGCGTCAGCGAGGGATCTTCTGTGAAGTAGCGGTAGTCAGACCGGCCACGATGCCATCACAGAGTGTGCCTCACAAACCCAATCCGCTGAGCCAACAAGCAAAGCAAACAACAACAGAGACAGGATTGCCAGGATTGGCAGGATTAGCGGACGTCTCAAGGACGGTCGCGGTGCGCCTGCCGGGCAATCCTGTCAATCCTGCAATCCTGTCTGTTGTTCTTGTCATCCCGAGCATCGCGAGGGATCTTCTCGAACGTCATCGTAGCCGGTCTGGCCACGAGTACTTCATGGAAGGTCCCTCGTCGCTGGCGCTCCTCGGGATGACACACATCGCCGACATACGATCACCCTCACTGTAGCACGGAGGCACCACGCATGCTCAAGACCGCCTTGTTCGTTCGACTCGAAGCGAAACCCGGGAAGGAAAAGGAGATCGCCGACTTTCTCCGCTCGGCGCTCCCGCTCGTGAACGCCGAGCCGGCCACCGCGGTGTGGTTCGGCATTCAACTCGGCCCGTCGACGTTCGGCATCTTCGACGCATTTCCCGACGAAGCCGGCCGTCAGGCGCACCTCACTGGCAAGGTCGCCGCGGCGCTGATGGCGAAAGCGTCCGAGTTGTTCTCACAGCCGCCGTCCATCGAGAAGGTGGACGTGCTCGCCGAGAAGCTGCCGTGAGAGGCAGCGGTGTCAAATAGACACTGGCGCGTGGCGCGACCGGCGTGAAGTGTTGTGCGCACGATGAGCTCGCGTGCGCCTTCCGGAAGTGACCGACTGCGTCGACTCTGGTCCACCCGACTGTGGATCCTGTCCGTCGTGCTTGGCGCGATGACGGTGTTTGCCGGCGTGTCCACCATCCACGACGGGGGCCAGCAGCGCACGACGCTCAGCCTCGTGACGCAGGCGACGGCCATGCACCTGTCGGCGCTCGCGAGCGCGCGGCTCGAGCGACTTGCGTTCGAGGCATTCGCGCCAGCGGGCCCCATCGCGGCGTCACCACCCGCCCCCGGCTATCGGGCAAGCCACGATCGATCTGCTCGTACGACGTCAACGCGATGGCATCGCGTGCGCGTGTCGCGAGGTGCTCCCCGTGTCGCACTTCTTCCACTACGACGCGGTGCGCCGCACACTCGATATCGCGGCTGTCGACAGCCAGGCGCGCTCCGCAGGCCCGGACGAACGAATACTCACCGAGATCGCGCGCCGTGAAGCCGAGGCGGATCGCGCGATCAGCAACTCGGCGTCGCGCATCATCGCTGACGATCGTCTCGGCACGAACGGCGTGGTGGCGCTCGTCCAGCGGGACGACCGCGGCACCGCGCTCGCGGTGTACGGCATGGTCGCCAACATGCACGACGCACTGTCGGCGCTCTTCGAGCGCTCCCCGCAGCGCTCGGCGATCGATTCCGCGGGCCTCACCCGACTCGACTCGTTGTCGCTCGAGGTCCGGGCGGTGAACGGTGAAGTGTTGTTCGGCACGCTCGGTACGGGACGCGCGCGCGGAGTCGTTCACCTCGGGGGCCCGCTGCGCGGTCTCCAGCTCACGATCGCCATCACGCCTCGACTCGTCGCGTCACCGCTGCTCGAGCCTCACTCGCCGCTTCGACTCTGGCATCTCGGCGCTCTCCTCGCGGCGACGATCGTCGTGCTGACGGTCGCGGCGACCGCGTCGCGTCGCGAGCTGTTGCTCGCGCGAGCGCGATCGGATTTCATTGCCGGTGTGTCGCACGACCTGCGCATGCCGCTGGCGCAGATTCTCATCGCGAGCGAGACGCTGACGCTCCAGCGGGAGCGCAATGAGAACGAACGGTTGTCGCTCGCGAGCTCCATCGTGCGCGAGACGCGGCGGCTCATGGCGCTCGTCGACAACGTGCTGTTGTTCTCGCGCTCGGGCGCCGTGGAGCTCGAGCCGATGCTGCGAGCCGTACCGGTTGGCGAGTTACTGAGCGAGACGACGGATGCCGTCAGGCTTGCGGTCGAGGACGCGGGGCAGACCATTCGCGTCGCGCAGAGTACGACGCAGATGGTGATGGGTGACCGTCGACTCGTCAGGCAGGCTCTCGTGAACCTGGTGGACAACGCGCTCAAGTACGGCGCGCCGGGCCAGCGAATCACGCTCGGAGCCGAACAGTCCGGGACGACCGTTCGCCTGACCGTGCAGGACGAAGGGCCTGGCATACCCGAGTCGGAGCGCGACCGCATCTTCGAGCCATACGCGCGCCTCGACCACGATCAGGTCTCCGAGCGGACCGGCTCGGGACTCGGGCTCGCGGTCGTGCGACAGATCGCGGAGGCGTGCAAGGGACGCGTCTGGGTCGAGGCAGCGCCTGGCCGGGGCGCACGCGCCGTCATGGAGCTGCAGGCAGCGCCGACGATGGAGCCGTTCGCGGCGACACCGGAGATCGCCTAGTGCCTAACGCGTCGTGACCATCTCGTGAGCAGTATCCTGCTGATCGAGGACAATCGCGACTACGCCGCGACGCTGTCCGCGAATCTGGAGCGCGAGGGATACGACGTGACCGTCGCCGCGAACGGCGTCGACGGACTCGCGCTCGCGAAGCGCGACGAGCCGGACCTGATCATCCTCGATCTCATGCTTCCGGCCATGAACGGCTTTACCGTGCTGCAGCGGCTTCGCGACGAGGGACGCGAGGCGCCGGTGCTCATCATGACGGCGCTCAGCACGGAGGAAGAGAAGCTCCGCGGGTTCGGCCTCGGCGCGGACGACTACGTGGTCAAGCCATGCGGCCTGCTCGAGATTCTCGCGCGTGTGCGCGCGCTGCTCAAGCGGGCCACCGCGGGCTCGGCCGCCCCGAAGTCGGAGGTTCGCGTGGCCGACCTGTCGATCGATTTCGGCGCCCGGCTTGTTCGACGCGGCGATGCCGAGATCGCTCTCAGGCCGAAGGAGTTCGACCTGCTCGCGGCGCTGGTGCGGCATCGTGGACGCGTGGTGTCGCGCGCCGACTTGCTGCGCGAGGTCTGGGGTTACGCGGCGGGGACGGAGAGTCGGACGGTGGAGACGCACCTGGCGGCGTTGCGCGAGCGACTCGGCGACGACCCGCAGGCGCCGAGGTATATCGTCACCGTCAGGCGCGCGGGGTACCGACTCGGGGCGTGAAGCGGGCGGATAGCGGACGGCGGATGGCGGATGGCGGAGAGAAGGCGTTGTCATCCCGAGCGGCAGCGTTGTCATCCCGAGCATCCGCGAGGGATCTTCTCGAACGTCATTGTGGCCGGATCGGCTACGTCCGCTGAGCCGACACGGGAAAGGCCACGGCAACAGCAAAAGACAGGATTGCCGGGATTGGCAGGATTAACGGGATGTCGCATGGACGGCCGCGATCCGCCTGCCGGTAATCCTGTCAATCATGCAATCCTGTCTGCTGTTCGTGGTTGTCCCGAGGAGCGGCAGCGACGAGGGACCCACTTTGAACTACTCGCGGCCGGACCGGCTACGATCACAGCACAGAAGCTCCCTCGTCGCTGACGCTCCTCGGGATGACGCCTAACGTGCCGTCAGCCCTGCCCCGACCAGCAGCTCGCCCATTTCCAGCGCGTTCGTCGTCGCATAGTTCGCGTGGTTGTTGTTGAACAGCACGTGAACGCCCTGGTGCTGCTTTGCAATGTCGACGATCGGCAGCGTCCATGTGCCGAGCTGCCGCTCGTCGTAGAGATAGCGATAGCGCTCGGACACGACGTCGTTCCGCCGTTCCCACGTCTCCGCCCGGCGCCCGTGGAGCCGCACGACCGCGAGCTCAGGCGACGTGATGCCCACCGTCGGTGGAACGCTGCTGTCCATTCCCTGCGGAGCGTCGACGATGACGTACGCGAGCCCCAGCTCTTCGAGCAGCGCGAACGTCCGGTCGGCGACTCGACCCGTCATCCAACCACGTTGCCGGAACTCCACGGCGCCTAACGTCGTTCCGAGCCGGCGCCGAGCGTCTCGAATCGCCTCCGCGCTTTCCCGAGACGGCTTGAACCACGGTGGAAACTGCAGGAGCACCGCGCCGAGCTTGTTGGCCGATCGTAACGGCTCGAGCGCGTCGAGGAACACTCGCCACAGCTCGTCGATGATCTCTGGCGGCAGCACGCCCGGGAACACGCGGGACGCGCTGCGCAGTCGTTGCGGCAGCGCCTTCGCGATCCACGGCGGCAATCGGCTCACCTCTGTGCCGTGTCCGGTCATGAGCGCGTGCGCCTTGATGTCGAACATGAAGTACGGCGGTGTTCGCTCCACCCACCGCTCCGCCATCGAGCGCGTGGGCAGCGCGTAATACGTCGCATCGACCTCCACGAGCGAGAACCGCGACGCGTAGTAGCGCAGTCGTGTTTCCGGCGTCGTCGCATCGGCCGGGTAGAACACGCCCGGCTCCGTCAATGACGGGTCGGTCCACCCGGCGACACCAATCCGCACGCGTCCTCCGTTCGGATGCGTGAGACCACGTGGAGCTGGAACGTGTACACGACGCTCACGCTCGATCGCCGCGAAGGCGCCGGGATCGTGAAGCGGATCGGCGGTGGTAGTCGTCGACTTCTGCGCGTCCCTGACGCGGATCTCCGTCTCACGCCTCGTGAGCCCCGCACCGGTGTGCAACGCGCGCGCGAACGCTGCCGGGTCGGCGGTGGGGCCCTGCCCTTCGAGCTCGGGCGGCAACGTCTCGGGCGCGCGCAGCGTTTCGGCGAGCATCTGGGTCACGCGACGCGGCGCGTCACGCGCGAGGCTCCCAATGAGCTCGGCCTCCGGTAACAACGCCCAGTACTGCCGCGGCATCTCGGCTCGCATCGCACCGAGGTTGAGACGCGCGGGATTGAAGATGTGCGCGTAGTACGTGCGCCACAGCGCCTCGAGCTCGTCACCAGTGGGAGCCATTGCCCGCGACACGCCGGGCGTGATGCATAACGTCTCGCGATCCCAGTGCGCACACGCATCGGGCGTCAGCAGCGACCACTTCATCGACGGAAATCGCTGGGCGAAGAACGGTGCTGTGCGCTCGACGACGCGGTGTGCGGGCTCGAACCACGCGACGTACGCCGGATCGCTGCCGTCCCCGCCACTCGTCCTGCGGAAGCGGACGAACGCCTTCATCTTGTGCGCGGCCCGCCGTACGGCACGGTCCATGGCGCCTAACGCATGTACGGCCGGGTCGGTGACGACGTCGAGCACGTGCGGCTCATTGCCGACGAGCCGCCAGAGCACCTGGTAGAGCGTTGCCCATCGCTCGGGAGATCGGTGGCACGACACACTCGCGGCGAGCCGAAGGAAATTGCGCGACACGCGCAGCTCGTCCGTGCCCGACTGCGTCGCGCCGGCTTCGAGAGATGACGGCGTCAGCAACGCGAGCCCTTCGAGACTTGGTTGCGGGTCGTCCGCCGGCTCCCACGTAACTGTTTCGGGATGCACGCCATCGCGCAGCAGGTCGCGCGCTATCATCCGCCAGCCGTCGAACGTGGGCGCGAACCGAACCGTTCGGCCGACGCGAGCCGCGCGCGCGGTCACAACTCTCCGCTGTGAGCCGAGCGGCTGATGGCGAACATGTCGAGCTGTGAGCGGTTCGTGATGCGCTCCCGCAGGTCGAGCGCGTCAGGCAGTCCGCGCGGCGAATGATCGACGACTACGATGAACGGCAGCGCTCGCCGGAGCGCGATTCGCAGGCGACCGAGATCGTCCATGCGCAGGCGACGCCAGCGCCTAACGGTGAGAATGCGCTCGACGCTGCGCACGCCGATGCCTGGGACGCGCAGCAGGTCGGTCTTATCGGCGTGGTTCAGATCGATCGGAAAGCGGTCGCGGTTCCGCAGTGCCCAGGCGAGCTTCGGGTCGATCGCGAGGTCCAGATTCGGCGACTCGACCGTCGTCAGCTCGGGGGCCTTGAACCCATAGAAGCGCATGAGCCAGTCGGCCTGGTAGAGCCGGTGCTCGCGGACGAGCGGTGGCGCGATCGCGGGAAGCGACGAGGACGCATCGGGGATAGGGCTGAACGCGGAGAAGTAGACGCGGCGCAGCTTCTGTCCGCGGTAGAGTGCGGATGCCGTGTCCAGGATGACGGCATCGGGCGCATCCGTCGCCCCGACGATCATCTGCGTCGCCTGTCCCGCCGGCGCGAAGGCGGGAGCCTTCGCGGAGCCGGGGCCGAGCCTAACGCTGGCATCACCCGCTGGTCGATCGGCGCGCGACTCCGTGATCCCGTCGCGGATGACACCCATCGCTCGGCGGATCTGAGTCAGGGCCTTCTCGGGCGCGAGCGCATCGAGGTCGCTCTGGCGCGGCAGCTCGACGTTGATGCTGAGTCGATCCGCCCAGCGCCCGGCCTCCCGGATGAGCTCCGGCGCCGCGTTAGGGATCGTCTTGAGATGGATGTAGCCGCCGAACTGGTGCGTCTCGCGGAGGGTACGTGCAACCGCGATGAGCTGCTCCATCGTGTAGTCGGAATCGCGGATGATTCCGGAGCTCAGGAACAAGCCTTCGATGTAGTTGCGGCGGTAGAACTCGAGCGTGAGCCACACGACATCGTCCGGCGTGAAGCGCGCGCGACGCACGCCACTCGACCGGCGATTGATGCAGTACGCGCAGTCGTAGATGCAGAAGTTCGTGAGGAGCAGCTTGAGCAGCGACACACATCGCCCGTCGGGCGTGTAGCTGTGGCAGATGCCCATGCCGTCCGTGGACCCGATGCCACCCGGACCGGCGCGCCTGCCACGTGATCCGCTGCTGGCGCAGGACGCGTCGTACTTCGCGGCGTCCGCGAGGATCGAGAGTTTTTCGTCCAGGTTCATTCGGTGCGGCTCCGGCGTCGTCGCCTTGAGCACCGAAGATATGCCGAAGCACGGGCGAAAGCCAGCGCCGTCTGTCATTCCGAGCGAGCGGCAGCGAGTCGAGGAATCGCGCGGTGTCCCGGTAGAGGGCCCCTCTACCTGTACGGTCGCGATTCCTCGACTGCGCCCGGCCTGCTCGGATGACAATTCGACTCCTTCGCTCGCTCGGAATGACAGATCCGCCACGCGCGTGACTGCGCGGGCCGCGCGCGAGTTGACTCCAGTCGGGACACGAGATTCACTGAATCCCCTGCCTTCCTGCTCCCATGCCGCTTATAGCCGACGTCGCACTCGCCGCGCGAAGTCTGCGCAAACATCGCGGCTTCGTGGCTTCCGTCATCGCCACGCTCGGTATCGCCGTGGCCGCGAGCACCACGATCGCGCTCGTCGCCGACCAGGCGTTGCTGCGTCCGCTTCCCTATCGCGACCCATCGCGAGTCCTGATCCTCTGGGAGAAGGCGGATGGCGGAGACCGCCGACTCCCTGCCTATCTCACCTTCCTCGACTGGCAGCGCACTTCGCGTGCATTCGCCTCGCTCGCCTACGCGCGAGGGAGACTCGACGTGCTTGCGACACGTGAGGGGCCGGTGCGCGCGACGACGGCGTTCGTATCGCCCGGCTACATGGCGACGTTAGGCGCCACGCCCATGCTGGGCCGGTTCTTCACGGCCGAGGAGGAGACAGCCGGCCGCGGAGACGCGGTCGTCCTCTCCGAGGGGTTCTGGCGCTCACAGTTCGGTGGTGACCCTTCGGTCATCGGCACGTCCGTGACGATCAGTGGCCGCGTCGTCACGATCATCGGCGTGCTGTCCAGATCGATGGGCTACCCGCTCTGGGGTGACATGTGGCGCCCGATCAGCGCGATCGCCGACGTCGACAAGGCGCTCGCGTCGCGGCACCACCATACGGATAGCCGAGTGCTCGGGCGACTACGCGAAGGGGTCACGCCGGCCGCGGCCATGACCGAGCTCGCGACCATCGAGCGTGGCCTCGCGAGCTCGTACGGCGAGCACGGTGCCGATTGGACCGGAGCGGACTTCAAGACGATCGACTGGGAGTTCGTCGGCAATGCGGCTCCCGCGTTAGGTACGCTGGCCGGTGCCGTCGCGCTCACGCTGCTCGTGGCCTGCGTGAACGTAGCGACGCTGCTTCTGCTTCGCGCATTCGCACGCGAACGGGAATTCGCGATCCGCGCGGCACTCGGTGCGGGCCGAGCGCGCCTGGTGCGCCTGACGCTCGTGGAGACCGGGCGTGCTGGGTGTCGGAGCGATGATGCTGGCAGCGCTGCTGACGTGGGGCGGGCTGACGCTGATTCGCACAACGGCCCCCGCCTCGGTGCCCCGCACGAGTGAGCTCGTGTTCGACGCCCGCGCGTTCGCGCTCGTCTCGGGCCTAACGACTCTCGCGGTGCTGATCGCCGCATCCGCTCCCGTCCTGCGTTCGCTCCGAGGCGGCGGCATCGAGGCGTTGCGCGCGGGTTGGCAGCCCACGTCAGGCGGGCGAAGCGGCAGCCGCTGGCGCGCAACGCTGGTGACGACTCAGCTGGCGCTTGCCCTGACGCTCATCACAGGCGCCACGCTGTTGCTCGAGAGCTTCCGCAAGCTCCGCGAGGTAGACCTCGGCTTCGATAGCGAACGGCTCGCCGCATTCTGGATCTCACCGCCCACGCCCAAGTACGACGCGCCCGAACAGGCGGCCGCGCTCTATCAGCGTGTGCAGCAGGCGGCGACCGCCGTTCCCGGCGTCGAGGACGCCGCGATCGTCAACCACATCCCACTGGGCGGCGGCTACGTGGTGACGAACGTCGCGGTGCCCGGCCGTACGGCAGCGTCCGACGGTTCGGACGCGGCGATCTACAAGACTGTCTCGGAGAATTACCTCCGCGTTATGAAGGGGCGACTGCTGCACGGCCGCTGGTTCAGCGAGGCGGACATTCGCGGGTCTGGCAACGGCGTCGTCATCAACGAGCGGTTCGCGAAGCATTTCTGGCCCGACAGGGATCCGGTCGGTCAGCCACTCACCGTCTATCGATCGTCGCAGGCGCGTCCGGGCTATGGGACGCCGCAGCCGAGTGTCGTGGTGGGCGTGATCGCCGACATGCATCACCTCTCCGTGGCCGACGATGCGGTCGAGGAGGTGTACGTGCCGTACACGCGCGAGGTGTGGCCGGGCATCGCGCTGCTGATCCGCACGCGCGGTGATTCGCGCTCGGTCGAGCGGCAGCTGCGGAGAGCGATGCTGGCGATCGAACCCGACCTGCCCGTGAACGGCAGTGCGAGCTGGCGGAGCTTCGAGCCCATCGGTGACAACGTCGCGCGCGCGCTGGCACCGAGGAAAACGGTCATGGGATTGGTGCTGGCGTTCGCGGTCGCGGCGCTCGCTCTCGCGGCGATCGGCGTGTACGGCGTCACGGCGTTCGGCGTCGCGCAGCGCAGGCGTGAGTTCGGGATTCGGCTGGCGCTCGGCGCGACGTCGCGCAACGTGATCGCGCTCGTGCTGCGCCAGAGCGCGACGTTCGCCGCGGTCGGTGCGCTGATCGGCGTGGCGGGGGCGTTCGCGCTCGCGCGGGTGCTGCGTGCGTCGCTCGATTCGGTGCTCGTATCGCACGTCGCCGTTCGCGGTCGTCCCGATCGTCGTTGCGGCGGTGGTGCTCGGCGGTGTGGCGGTCGCTGCGGCGTTCGCGCCGGCGCGGCGAGCGGGTGGGGTGGATCCGATGGTGGCGTTGAGAGCTGATTAGGCCTTAGGAAGGAGGCCGTAGGAAGGAGGCGGACGGCGGAGGGCGG